>NZ_SZNQ01000001.1:0-2759185 GCF_005280215.1 Streptomyces lasalocidi
CTCTCCAACTGCCGCGTCCTGGGCGAAGGCGTCGACATCCGCGCCGTGGACAGCGTGGCCCTGCTGGACCCCAAGGGTGCTCCGCACGACATCGTCCAAGCCATCGGCCGGGCGCTGCGTCAAAAGCCCGGCGAGGGGAAGCTGGCCTCTTTGATAGTGCCGGTATTTCTCCAGCCCGGGGAAAAGCCGGAGGACATGTTCACCTCGGGATCGTATCGACCCTTGGTGAAGGTATTGGAGGGCCTGCGCGCTCACGACGAAGAAGCCGTCGAATCGCTCGCGATCCCGCAGGAACCGCAGAAGGACGTAGCGCAGCCGTCTACCTCTATCGGTCCGCCGCCCGAGGAAGGCGAAGAAGAATCCCGTCTGCTGCTGCGCTTTGCCGCCCCCAGGGGCCCGGTTATGGTCGCGGACTGGGTCAGCTTCAACGTGATCGACACGGAGAAACAAGACTGGGCCCGCGGCTGGGCAGCACTCAAGAAGTTCACGGAGCGTGAACTTCACGCCCGGGTTCCGTACGGGCACAAGGAGGGCGCGTACCCCCTTGGGCAGTGGGTCGCCGAGCAGCGACGGGCCTACGGGGCGGGGCAGATGAGCGGCTTGCGTGCCCGCCGGCTGGAGCAGCTGAGCATGGTCTGGTCGCTGGCGGACGAGCGGTTCCAGGAGAACCTGGGGGCCGCCAAGGCGTACTACGAGCAGCACTGGACGCTGTGCGCACCCCGCTCCGCCACCGCGCTGGACCGGCCGGTGGGGCAGTGGCTGTCCAACCTTCGCCGGCCTGGTGCGTTGGAGGGTCACCCGGAGTGGAAGGCGGCGCTGAAGGCCGTGGACGCGGACTGGAACCCCCAGTGGCCGGCGGACTGGCAGCGGCACTACGCCGCGCTGCGCGAACTCGTGGCCGACGAAGACGGCCAGGCTGGCGGAGTAGAGGTCCTGCCCGGGTTCACGGTCCACGGCATGGACATCGGCAAGTGGCTGGCCCGCCAGCGCAAGCCCGAGGCGTGGCAGGCCCTGACAGACGGGCAGCGCGAGCGCCTGGAGCAGCTCGGCATCACGCCGCTCGCCCCCGAGCCGGAGGAGCCCATGAAGGCGTCCACGGCGCCACTGAGCGCCTTCGAACGGGGCGTTGCGGCCCTGGCGCAGTACAAGACCCGCGAGGGCTCCGTGAAGGTCCCCAGAGCCCACGTAGAGCGGCTGGAGGACGGGACCGAGGTCAAGCTCGGGGTGTTCCTCAGCAACAGCAAGAGCCGCCGGGCCAAGCTGACCGCCGACAAACTCGCCGCGCTGGCCGACCTCGGACTGGATTGGGCAGCGGTCTAGGACCACGGGGTGGGGGCCGCAAACTCTCCTCTTGCGGCCCCCACCCCGTGGTCACTTTGTTGCGGTCTTACGCGGGCGGCAGGCCCGGTAGCACCGTCCCGGTGTATGCAGCAAGCACGCTCCCCAGGGCTCCACTGACCACGGGAGAGTTGAGGATGCCGATGATGGAACCGCCCCAACGCTGGAGCCTGCTGGGGTCGGGAGAGCCGTTGGCGGCCTCGGTTTCGAGACGCGTGGCAAGCTGGGTGAACTCGAGGGCGTCTTCTTCCGGCAGTTCCAGGGCAGGCGCGGCCTGACGCAGTGCGCGGGCAAGCATGACGACTGCAGCAGGGTCGATCCCGTCCTTGTTGGTCGTCGCGTTCATGGTGAAGTCACGGCTGTTCGCGGCGATGTTGCCCGTGTTCTCGCCGATGTTGAACGTCGTGTTGCCGGTGCTGTTGCGACGCTCGTACGCGCTTACGTCGCCGTCGAAGTGCTCCACGCAGTCCTGCCCTTCTGCCGTGATTTCAGCTCGTACAGGCCCTTCGGTCTGGTCCGTCTTGTTTCCTGTGATCAAAGCCTTGGCGAGGAGGTAGGCGCTGGCACGATCGATCTCCTCCGGCGTCAGTCGCTCTCCTTCGTGGAGCGAGTGCGGGGACTGAAGGACGCCCTCCACGATGGGATAGCCCGCGCCATCGTTCTTCTGCTCCCACAACCAGGTCAGCAGGCCCCTGCGTGCAGTGACACTGCGCGCTCGGGGATCAGCGCGCCGACGTCGGCGTTCTTGTACCCATTGCATTCCCCGTGGCGTCAGGTTGGCTGCTGGATCACCCATCGTGGCCCACCGATCGCTCAACAGGCCCCATTCCTTACACGTCAGCAGGAGACGGAAGGTCTGTTGCTCGTCGAGACCATGCTGTTCGCCGAAGGCGGTGATCGTCACGTACTCCGCTGAGTCCGCAGCCGTCTGTTCGTAGACCCACTCCACGAGCGGCTCATGTAGGGCGACGAAATCGATGGCCATGGACCACTCCTTGTTAGGTGTTGCAGAGCGCATAAGCGTAGAACCACCCACTGACACCAGGATCCCCAAGACGGGCTCGGCTCCCACTAGCCGATGAGAAGACACCCATCCATGGAGGAACCGCTCTGAGGCCGAAACAGCGCGGGCCGGCTAATCGCGTGCGGGTGGGTAGCGCACCTGACGACTGGTGAGCGGCGGCGGTGAGACCGCGCCAGGACCCGAGCGCAAGGGCGGTCCGGGGTCCTTCGCTGTCCGGGGCCAGGGGCACCGGACTCAGACCTTGGATGCACTCGAGTGCGATACCTGGGGCCTATCCGTGGCGTCGCACTGCCAGCGTGTACTCACCCGCTAAATTCCTAGCGCCGGCGCTGGGCCCCTGGTTCATGCCCCCTCGTCGATCTACAGGCTTCCGACGGCCTGCTCTACAGCCTCTAGAGCAAGGCGTTGGACGTCGGGTGCTTGGGTCAGATTGCGCAGGGCGGAGCAGACTCCGTCTGCGAGGTGCCGAACGGCCACGCCGTCAGACGTGCTGTCTTCAGCCGCTGCCTGGAGGTCATCCACAGAGGCGAGGAGGTTCTGCTGTTGGTCGGTGTCCGTGGTTAGAGCGGGGGCCAGCTGCCTGATGAGGCTGACCGCGGCCAGTATCTTCGCCGGACCGGCAGCATCCTGCGTCACGGAATGCTGGGTGACAGCGGTGCTGTTGGCTGCGATGTTCCCTGTGTTGGTGGCGATGTGGAACGTCACGGCGCCGCTGTGCTTCTGATGGACGTAGGCGCTGACATCACCGTTGTAGTTCTCCACGCAGTCCTCGCCAGCCACAGTGATCTCAGCCACGACCGGGCCGATCTTCTGGTCGAAGGTGCCGCCACTATTGATCAGCGCGTGCTGCTCCAGGTGCGCGGCGGCTCGGTCGATCTCGGCATCGGTGAACCGCACTCCCTGATCCATAGCGAAACGCTCGTCCAGGAGGACGTCCAGCACACTGGGCATCGGCTCGCCCGGGACGTGGTGCTGCTTCTGGTGCCACAGCCACAGCAGCAGAGCACTGCGGGAAGCGCTGATGTGACGCACCGTGTCAAGGGGCTGAGTGGGCTCCGCCGGCTCGATACCCCAGTCCTTCTCCACTTCGCGGCGGACCTGACGAACCCGGCCGCACGCCTCACGCACATAGCCGAGCAAATCGGTGGCGTGCTCGTAGTGCATGACCGTGTCCCTAACCTCCATCGTCCAGCTGCCGTCTTGCTGCCGACTGTGCGACCCGCCCAGGAACGGTTCGCAGGAGAAGTAACCCGGGATAAGCCGGATGATGCGCGGGCGCATGTGAGGGAGGGCCTGCTGAAGAGCTTCAGATGTGAGGGTGACCTCAGCTACCTCATTCGGAAAGCGTGGGGCGCTGCGCCACATATTGATCATGTGGCGCAGCACCATGAGGAAGGGGATGCCGAGATCAGACCGCTGCTCCTCCACTGCCACCGCCGCTGCAACCGTCAGTGCAATCCGGGTATCAGCTGCCAGGATGCGAGGGACCGCTGAGCTGAAGCCGTATGAAGGTCCGATCGTTTCGGACCCTCCGACGCGCGGAAGCGAGGTCAGCACACCCCGGGGATCGTTCATCCCGTTGGCCTTGGCCTGGTATTCAACCCAGCTCCATACGGGCCACTGGCCCTCCGGATCCATCGCTTGCTGGCGACCGATCATGGCAAGCAACTGGGCCTGATGCCGGTCGAGTCGTACCTCGATCAGGTCATGCACGGACATGTTGTCGGTATCCCCCGGTGCGGTAATGACCATGGACGCTAGCGGACGAAGCCGGAGCAAGGCAGTCCGGAACTGATAAGGCTGGTAGCCAGTGTGGAAGGCGTGCCGCATGACATGGTCGTTGCCTCAGCGCTTCCGTGCATCCGTCCAGTCTCCCAGCCGTCACCGAGACCGACGGCCTGCAAACCTCACCGGAACGCTCCACCCGGACAGCGAGATCCACCTCAACGCCCAGGGCCCGCGCCCGCATCGCCACGCTCTGCAGCGTTGAGCCACAGGCACTCGAGCGTGCCCTGCCCGCGTGGACGGGGAAGAGCCGTCCGGCACGTACCGGGGCGGTCCGGCCGGGCGGCTGGTGCTCGGTGAGGAAGCCGTGGCGCCGTGGGGTCCGGCCTGCCCCGCCTGCGCGGCCGCCCGCACCGGACGCCTCGTGCCGGCCCGACGCTACCTGGCACCCCAGGAGCGCGTATGCGCCGGCCACCGGTACTGGCTGCTGTACCTGCCCGCAACCCGTGGTCTGCCCGTGTCTCTCGGCCGGTGCCCGGACGTGATCGCCGCCCTGCGGCAGCACGTGCGGCTGCTGCGCCGCTCCCCCGCCGCAGCGCAGGCGTTCGAGGTCGCGCGCGCCGTCACCGGATCCTGGTGGGAGCGGCCCTGGCCGAGCCAGGAACAGCGGTGGCCGACCCGCCTTGAGGCGACGCGTCCGGATGACGCCGCCCCCGACTGGTGGAAGGCAGCCGCCCGCTGCACCAGCGCACCGTTGACGGCGCGGGCGGACACCGACCCTCCTCATCACATCGCAGCCTTTTCGACGACATCGACCAGTGACCGCGCCGGAGACCCCACCTGGTATACCGCATCAGCGATAGCAACAGCCGCTGGGCCAAGCTGACCGCCGACAAGCTGCAGGCGCTGGCCGGCCTCGGGCTGCTATGGGCGACGGCGTAGCGGCGCCGAGACGGCGGCCTTTGGGGCGCAGGTACGATCGCAGTTGCGTACGCTCCTGCGTACGCAACTGGTGTTGCGTTAGGGTGGGGTTACAGCCTTTATTGCAGGCGCAGTGAAGGCATCAGGGCTCCCGTCCTGTCCGACGAGAGCCCCGCGCCCGCGTTCTGACGCCGTCACCAGCTCAACGCAAGGGAGCTGGGGGCGGCGTCATTTTTTGTAGGGCCAGATCCACGTGTGGATCATCCGCCCTAGCCAGAACGCCGTGGCCGCTGTCGGCGCCATCCAGAGTCGGATGCTTCGGCGCACCCTCCTCCAGTTCACCGACGTCGGCCGTTTGTGCTTTCCCATCGTGTCCCCTTCGGGGTGGTGGGACCAGCATCTTGGCTGCCGGACCCTGGGGGCATAGGCCCGCCATGTGCGGTCCCGCCGAAGGTTCACTCTGGGAAGCAGTGCCCAACTTACATGGCGTCAGAGGCAGCCACGGGCCTTTTGCCGGTGGCAAGTTGACCTAAGCGGCCGACTTGTCTGCCCGGCGTCGCGCGCGGCTCCGCCGTCGCGCGCGAGGGACACCGGCGGCGCCCGATCCCCCTCGCCCGCCGCCCGGAACCTGTCGTTCGTGGAGGTCGACCGGGCAGCCATGGGGCCCGAGCGCCTCGCCGCCAAGCTGCCCGCGCAGCGGGGCGGGCACCGTGGCGATCACCGCCGGAGCATGGCCCTGCCTCCCGCCGGTTATCTGTCCGCCGTTCCGCTCAGTTGTCGCCGTTCCCCTGGTGAACGGGGCGAGAGTGGCTCCGTGTCTGCCATGCCCTTCAGCGCTTCGTATGCCATGTAGCCTTCGTGCCAGATGAAGTCGTATTCGTCGGGGTCGCCTCCGAGCTTCTCGATAATGGCGAGGAACTCTGTGCGGGAGGGCATGAAGTCCTGATCGTGCAGCCACCTGCTCACCGTTCGATCCGACTTGCCGATGTGGGCTGCAAGATCGGCGTTGGTCAGCGGCTTGCGGTGGAGGTAGCGGCGTTGTTCATTGCTCTCCCGGCGGAGCTTTTCGACGCATGCCCAGGCACCTCGCACACGCTCCTTCAGAGCCTCATCTTCAGGGTGGACCACCAGTGCCGGAAGTTGCCCCAGTTGATTCCGGTCGTCGGTCTCGCCTTCTGGCGCAGTCTCCCTGCCGGGCTTGTAGCCGTGCTTGCCGCTCGTGGGCGGTCGGACGGAGCCTTCGACTTCGTACGTCCGGCGTCGGGTCGGATCCCGGCGCAAGTATCCCTTGCGTTCCAGCGCCATCAGCTGGTGAGCGACGGACGAGACGGCGGACAGACCCACGGCTTGGCCGATTTCCCGCATAGATGGCGGATATCCGCGCTGCTGCACGGAGTCGCGGATGACCTCGATGACCTTCCGCTCGCGGTCGGTCAGACCCGGGCGCTCGGCCGGGCCCTGTTGAGGCGCCGTGACCGGCGTACTGCGGGGGTTGGCCTGCCGGGCCGGCGGGGCAGGGGAATCAACCTTGGTAGTCGGGGGCTGGACGGTTTCGCTGTCCTGCATGACCGCCAGGAGGCGCTGGTAGCGCTCTGCAGCTTCGGCCTCATGGTCGGCAAACAGTTCGTCGATCGCCTGAGCAGCCTCCTGGAGACGCTCTCTGATCCTCATGCGTCTCCCCCTTCCTTGTCGTCTCCGAGCATCGCCTCAAGGGTCTTGCGGGCCTGGTGTACATGGGCGCGGACCGTGGCGGGTGAAGCGCCCATGATCGCTGCGATCTCCTTGTACGGCAGTCCGAACTGTTCGCGCAGCGCCACCGCTTCTTGCTGACGGCGCGGCAGCTTGCTGACGGCGGCGAGTATGTCGAGCCGCTGATCGCAAGTGGTGATGGGGTCGGGATGGGCCGTGGTGTCGTGTAACGCGTCGGCACCGAGGAGGACGCCGTTGCGCCTCCGCGACTCGCGGGCGTCCTGCAGTCGTTGGCGGGCCACATTGAACAGCCAGCCCGTCGGGGGGTCCATCTGGCCGACGCGGTCCCAGTACCGGAAGGCGCTGACCATGGTCAGCTGGGCGGCGTCGTCCAAGATGCCGGGGTCGGCTTCCTGCCAGATCAGATACCGGCGCACCATCGGCTCGTAGTGGCGAAAGAACTCTTCGAAGCCCGCCGGGCCATATTGCGCTGTGCTCGCGGCGGGCTGACGCCCGGGTGGCGGGGCCGGGTCGGCCGCAGTCACTGGCGCCCGCCATTCCTGCGAGGCCGCGCGAAAGCCGGGGCGACCTCGTAGGTGCGCTGACGGCCGCTCTCGTCAACTTCGTCAACGCGCCCGCCGTGGGGAAGCCGGTCCAGGATCTCCACTGTGGTGGCTCGGCGTTCCCTCTCCGACGCCGCGGCCGCACGTCCCCGCGCCAGTTCCAGCATAATTTCCCCCAATCCCGTACGCCCGCGTCGGCTCATCAACCGCATAGCCAGTCCCAGCGCGAACACGGCGCCGGATCCGACCATCGTGGCAACCTCTCCGCCCATCCCCAGCCCTTCCCTGGAGAGCCATTCCGGGCCGCCCCAATGCAACCCACGCTCTCGTCTCACCTCACATAAGGGCGGCCGCCCCAGGAACGTGTAGTCGGGGTGAGGAAAAATCTTCCCGCCCTCGTTGTGCGGAGCCCTGGCCTGCCGTGGACGGGGCGGCAGCCTGGTCGGGATGCGGCCACGGGGCCGACCACGGCGCGATGTGGGTCTACCGGTTCTGGATGGTGCCGTGGTCGATGCGGCCTGGTGGCTGTCTCTTCGCTCACCGTGCCTGCAGCAGCGCGTCCGGCGGGCATCGTTCCTTCCCTGCGCCGCGGCCGGCTGCTCGCCGCACCGGCTCATCGGGCCCCTGCCGGGTCAGCTGTGCCAGCGCCGTGGTCGCCACGATGATCCGGTAGTTCACGCTGTGGGCGTGCTGGGCGCGCTGGTGGAAGGTCGCTTCCGGGGGCGAAGACGAACAGCATAGGCGGGAAGGGGCGCTCGAGGGACACCCCCGCGTAGGCCTCCTGCCAGTGGCTGCGCGGGCCGCGTTGCCGCGTCAGGTCGCCAGTGCGTTGCGTTAGGCGTCGTAGCGCTCCAGCTTGGCGCCTAGGCGGGCGTCGGACATGGTGCGGTCGATCTCCACGAACGCGCTAGTCTTCTGAGTCAGAAGTTCCTTATATAACTGTAGGCTTGCGGTATGGCTCGTACGGGGCGGCCGAAGGCCGAGTTGGTGCTGTCGGTAGAGGAGCGGGCGGCGCTGGAGGGGTGGGTGCGGCGTCGCTCAACTCCTCAGTCCTGGGCGGTGCGGTGCCGGATCATCCTGGCCTGCGCAGACGGCATGTCGAACAAGGATGTCGGTGCCTTGGTGGGCATGACGGGGCAGTCGGTGGGCCGCTGGCGGGCGCGTTTCAACGAGCATCGGATCGCCGGCCTGGGTGACCTGCCAAGATCCGGCGGTCCCCGCTCGGTGAGCGACGAGCAGGTCGCCGCAGTAGTGAAGCGGACGCTGGAGTCGACACCGAGGAACGCTACGCACTGGTCGACGCGGGCGATGGCCAAGGAAGTGGGCCTGTCCCAGTCGACCGTGTCGCGGATCTGGCGTGCCTTCGGGCTGCAGCCCCACCGCTCGGAGACCTTCAAGTTGTCGACGGACCCGTACTTCGTCGACAAGGTGCACGATGTCGTGGGCCTGTATCTGGACCCGCCCGAGCGGGCGCTGGTGTTCTGCGTGGACGAGAAGACGCAGATCCAGGCCCTGGACCGCTCCCAGCCGGTACTGCCGATGATGCCCGGGGTTCCTCAGCGGGTCACCCACGACTACGTCCGGGCCGGCACCACCACCTTGTTCGCGGCACTCGAGGTCGCCACTGGGAAAGTGATCGGATCCCTGCACCGCCGGCACCGGGCCGAGGAGTTCAAGAAGTTCCTGCTCAAGCTTGACCAGGAGATCCCGGCAGATCTTCAGGTGCACCTGATCCTCGACAACTACGCCACCCACAAGACGCCGGCCGTCAAGACCTGGCTGATCGCCCACCCTCGATTCCATCTGCACTTCACGCCCACCGGCTCGTCCTGGCTCAACCTCGTGGAGCGGTGGTTCGCAGAACTGACGAACAAGCAGATACGCCGAGGGACCCACAAGAGCGTCCAGGCCCTTGAGAAGGACATCCGCACCTGGATCGCCGCATGGAACACCGACCCCAAACCCTACGTCTGGACCAGGACCGCAGACGAGATCCTCGAACGCCTCGCCAGTTATTTACGCAGAATTCCTGACTCAGAAGACTAGCGATGCGCTTCCCGGTGGTCTGACCGGCCCTCGGTGCGAGTTCTGCTGGGCTCGGTTGGCCAGTCGACCAGTGGTAATTCGGCGTCCTACCGAGGGGCCGTTGCGCGGTGACACAGCGTGATGTTGCCCTATCCGCCGTAATCCCAGGCGTCGTCGGCGGCTGGCCCCTCCGCTTGGATCTTCAGAAGCCGGGAGGCAATGGCGCCTTCGTTGCGGCCGAATTCCTGCGACAGCTCGGACAGAGAGGCACCCTGAGCGCAGCGCTCGGCGAGCCGATGTTCGTCTTCGGGATCCCAGGGTTTGTAGGCGTTGGGGTGCAGTTGCCGCTTTGACTCCACGGAATAAGCCTTGGGCACTTCTGGCTCAGCCGGCGTGCGTGGTTCAGGCACCAGGTCGCTGGGGTATGGCGCGAGCTTGAGGGCGTGCAGCTTCCAGCGGATCGACTTCTCGCTGCGCCCGAGTTCTTCAGCCAGTTGTGCTGGGCTCTTGCCTGCTCGGTGGTGCTCTTTGAGGTAGGCGATGGTTTCGGGAGTCCATCTCTGGCCGTGGCGGGTGGCTTTGGCAGGGGCACGAGCAGTGACAGGCGGCGCCGCCTTAGTGGCGGAGGCAGTGGGAACGGAGGCGATAAGACGGCCGACCTCGGCGAGGTCGGCCGTGTCCAGCTCTCCGGTCAGCTCGCCGCGGATAACTCCGTCAGGGGTGCAGGCGACGACGGTGATCTCGACACGGCCGTCAGCGAGGCGGTCGGCGTGCAGACTGTAGCGGCGGTCCGAATCGCTGACCTCAAGCCTCACTGTCGCCGCATTCCGTGCTGCAGCAGGGGCCGTGAGCACGCGCTGGTAGGCCGGGGACAGTAATTCGTGAACATGGCAGGTAGCCACGATGGAGTGACCGTCGTCGAGCTGGTAGCTCGTCTGACTCGCTTCCGCATCGCATGCCGCATACAGAACCTCGACCTGCTGGCCATCAAATGGGCCCTGGTCCTGCCCTGGCGCGGTGGGCGGGAGAGTCAGCACGCCGCGCCTTGGCCGAAGGCCGTGGATGGCGGCGTCAGGATCCCCGTACCAGACCCCACGAGCGTCACGGAAAGCGTAGATCAGCACGACGAGAGCCCTTCATGCGCATGAGACGTCAGGAGACGATGTCTTGGCCAGCCGCGGTGGGGCCTGCAGTTCTCAGCCTGCGGCCGCGGCAGCCTCTCCATCCAGACGAAGACTTTCCCGGCCACAGCCAGCCTCCTCACCACATCGCCATCACCCCGGGTAGAACCGATAACACCACCGCTGCCAGGCCCTTACAGAACAATCTCGCCACGGGTGAGCCGCTCGCGACACAGTTCCTGAGCGCAGACCTTGAAGTGGCCTGCTCCGCCTGGGGCTACCTGATGTGGGTCCGCTGCGCAGAGGTCGGCCCAGCCGATGTGACCTGCCCCTGCTTGATACACCGGCATGTGGCTGCTCGACGAGACCGGCAGCGCGCAGAACGCATGCCGCCGAGGGAGACGGATGCGGCGCCAGGGCGTGCAGGGCGTAGGCAGGGCTCGCTTTCGAGTCATTCCGCCCCCCAGACTCGCCTCTATGTACGAATGGCGAGCGCGTGGTCGGGACTTTTCGGACAGTGCTCGTCAACAAGAGGACTGCGTAGACCATTTGCGTGACTTGTAGTGCTAGCGTCATATGCCCAGCTGAGCCTTAGAAGCGCGTCTGTTCACCTCCCCGTCTCCGGGGTTAGTCAGCGTGCATGATCGACTTGATCGAGGAGACGTGGTGGCTTCCATCCGACGCATGCCCGAACGCACGATCGCCTTCTTCGAAGTCGTGACGAGCGAGTCCGGGGACCAGACGCGGGTTCCTCCCATGGACTGGGACAGTGTCTTGCGTGACCTGGCCACGGCCAGCCTGCAGGACCGGATGGTCGCCAAGGAGGTCACCCTTGTCGGGTCGGTGGCCACCGTGCGCCAGCAGGACCACCTGCTGCTCCATCGGGTCAAGGACGCCACGGAATGGTTGAGCGTGATGGACTGGAGTACCGGCCAGTGGCAGGAGCTGGAGCAGAACGCTATCCGTGGCTTCGTGGACACCTCCGCGATCTGCTTTCTGCCGTTCGGGAACGTAGTGGGCCTTATGCAGGGCTCGGTGTCGGCCCCGTCCCACAAGGGCCTGGAAACCTGGCTCAACGAACTGCATCTGTTCCCTGACACGCGGCTGGTGGTCCGGCCCGTGCTCTCGAAGGCCGAGGTGGAACGGCTGGGGACCGCCCAGGGCGCATCCAGGATCGAGATCCGCATCGGCAGCCACAAAGTCTCGGCTCTGCGCGGCCGCAACGGCCGGCTGGCAAGCTTCCTGCGGCAGGCGCAGGAAGCCTACGGCGATATCAATGTCACGATGATCATCAGCGTGCCGCGGGGCCGCGCGCGGGACGAGGACCGCCAGGCACTCCTGGCCGATCTACAGGACATCGCACCGGTGGCCCCTGACGCTGCTGCCCGTGCGCAGGCAAGGCTGGTGTTTGCGGAAGCGGACGGCGTCGAGCGCAGCCGGCTGGTGGAGCTGACCGAACACCACATCACCGCCAAACGGCGGGTCTCCGCGGTTGACGACGAGGGAAACTCCATCCGGATCTTGTCAGCGGTGGATGCAATCCTTGACGTAGCGGGTGAGCACGAAGGTGAGCTGCGGGCGGCTGTGGGGGCTGACCTGGGCTGACATGCAATAGGGGGCGCTGGGTGAGCGTAGGGGAGTCTCTCGTCGACCGGTGGTCGGAAGCCGTCTGGTGGGACTACGTGATCGCCCTTGTGCTGGTGTCTGGGCATGTGGCGGTGGTGCGGGCCGCAGGGCGGGGCGACTGGCTGTCCTGGATCGATTCCGAGCAGCGCGTCTCCCTGTACGGGACCGCCGCCGGTGTTGTCTCCGCCATCGGGGGGTTGAGCTCGATCGCCATCTCTATCTATCTGTCCAGCAATGGCGAACGGCTCCGGGCCGTGCGCCGGCACTACCAGAGCGAGCTGCGCCGCAACTGGAAGGCCCTCCTTGTCGCAACCGCCCTTATCTGCATGGGATGCCTCATCGCGCAGGGCCTGGACGACAAGACGGACTTGCACTCGGCGCGCTTCGTCTTCGAGGCCTCGATGGCGTTGGCGTTCGTGCGCTTCCTACGAATGCTGTGGCTCCTGGATCGCATGATGGGCATCAACGACCTCGATCAGACCGACCCCCCGCCACGCCCGGCCCCCCGGTACGACCCCGGCTGGCGTCAGCGGAATCGAACTCCGTAACGGTGGCCACGCACAATCATGGAGGGCGTAGTGCAGGCCCCTAAGGCTGCCTTAGTGGTCCTAACAAAGCCTTTGGACGTGTCGGTGGGTGATCAGGCAGACGGCAAGGCCGAGGAAGGCCTCGTGGATGTCGTCGCGTCGTTCCCAGCGGATGCGCAGGCGGCGGAAGCCGTGCAGCCAGGAGATGGTCCGCTCGACGACCCACCGGAAGGTCCCAAGGCCGGTGCCGTGAGGCTGGCCTCGTTCGGCGATCACTGGCCGGATGCCCCGCTTGCGAAGGAGTCGGCGGCACTTGTCGTGGTCGTAGCCGCGGTCGGCGAAGAGCATGTCCGGGCGGCGTCGGGGCCGGCCGACGACTCCCGCGACCGCTGGGATCTTGTCAAGCAGGGGAAGGAGCTGGGTGACGTCGTTGCGGTTGCCGCCGGTCAGCGACACCGCGAGCGGGATGCCCTGGCCGTCGGTGAGGATGTGGTGCTTGCTGCCCGGCCGTGCGCGGTCGACCGGGCTGGGTCCGCTTTTGGGCCTCGCCGAGCCGCTCTGACATGCGAGGAGTCGATCACCGCCCGCGACCAGTCCAGCTGGTTCTTCGACCGCAGCTTGTTCAGCAGCAGCTGGTGCAGCTGGTCCCAGACGCCGGCCTCGTTCCAGGCCGCCAGACGCCGCCAGCACGTCATGCCCGAGCCGAAGCCCAGCTCCTGGGGCAAGTACTCCCACTGAATGCCGGTGTGCAGGACGAACAGGATGCCGCACAGGGCCTGCCGGTCAGGCACCCGCGGCCGTCCCTCAACCTGCTTCGGCGGCGGCTCGGGCAGCAACGGCTCGATCAGCGACCACAGTTCGTCCGACACGATCCACGGCCGCGACTGACGCTTCCCCATGCCCGCATCAACGAACGATCAAGCCGACAGTCACATGATCACGCGCTTTTGTTAGAGCCAGTTAGGCGCTCGGCCGACGCGCGCGGCGCCAGGGCTATTGGCGGTCCTGTCGTGGGGTGCCCTCGATGAGCGGTCCTGGCCCGGCGTTGCGGAGATGGAGCCGGCCGATATCGCCCGCGTCCTTGGGGTATACGCCCAGCGGGTCATCACCCCGCGCGGCTCCACCGCCGTGTCCGGGCTGGAGCTGATGACGGCGCTGCGCCCGCCCACGCGTGCGGTGCGCGACGAGACGACCGGGAACTGGGTGTCCGCCTACAATCCGGGCTCGCTGGGCACAGAGCCGATGGACCCGGCGCCGCCGGAAGCCACCGCTGAGCACCCCGTCGTGGTAGACAGCGGCTGGAGCGGCGGGTTCCTCGATGAAGAGGCGTACCAGTGGGTGCGGCCGGTGGACCTGCTCACCGATGAGGAATGCACCCTGCCCTTCGCGGTCGGCCTGGATCTCAACACTGCGTTCCTCGCCGCCGCGGCCCGCCTGGTCGTCGGACTGTCCGCCCCCGACCACTTCGTGGGCCCGGCGTTCAACCCGAAGATCCCCGGGTCCTGGCTGGTCGACCTGTCCCACGTCGAGGTGGACCCGCGTCTTCCCTCGCCGTTCACGCCGGACGGAACCCGGCCGACCGGGCCCGCCTGGTATCAGACGCACACCGTCGCCTACGCCCAGGAGCTCGGCTTCAACGTAGCTCCCCTCGAGGGGTATCTGCGCCGCGAGACCGGCGCGTACCTGGACCCGTGGCACGACCGCCTCAAAACCGCCTACGTCGACACCCTCGCCGACCTCGGCGTCACCAGGGACCTGAACGAGAGGGAGTTCCTGGCGGCGATGGAGCGGTACAGGGACGCCGACCCGGCGATGGCGGCCGTGCTGGCCGCGATCAAAGCCACCGTGAAGGGCGGCATCGGCAAGCTGCGTGAGCGCCCGCAGGGCAGGAAGTACAAGGAGGGCGAACGCTGGCCGGCGCTGCAGCGCCCCACCTGGCGGCCCGACATCCGCGCCGCCGTCATCTCCAAGGCCCGCATCAACATGCACCGCAAACTGCGCAACATGGCCACCATGACGGGCCTGTACCCGCTCGCCGTGCTCTCCGACTGCGTCGTCTACCCCTCACCGGGCGCCAGCCCGCTCGACTTCCTCCCCTACGCAGCCTCCGGCAAGCCCCAGCCCGGCGGATTCCGCCTCGGGCCCACCCCCGGCCTGGCCAAGCTCGAGGGCGTCCAGCCGATGCTGTGGGCGGTCGACCTGATGGAGAAGGGCCTGAACCCGGCCCGTCATATCAAGGGCGGCGACGCCGTCCTGGACGAAGGCGAGTAGGCGCCGTGGGAGAGATCGACGACGCCATCGAACGCGCCGACCGGGAAGGCTTCACCCGCCAGCCGCCCAAGACACTCCAGGCCCGCATCAACTTCCTGATGAAACAACTCAAGACGACCAAAGCCGTCGCAGCGGAGATCGGGGTCAGCCAGCGCTCGGTGGAGCGCTACCGCAAGGGCGAACGCAAACACCCGCCCCAGGCCATCGCAGAACGCATCGACACCGCCGTACGGGCGCGGTGGCAGCCCCAGGTCCGCAAACGCCGGCGGAAGCAGGCCGCCACCACCACCGGGATCACAGTCGAGACGAGAGCCCGGTTCGGCTACACCGCACCCATCGGCACCACCGACGACGGACGCTTCCGACGCCTCACCATCCACCTCCCCCCCACCTACGCACAACGCCTCTTCGACGCCCGCCAAGCCGGAGCCAGCGACCAGCAGATGCGCCAGATCATCGCCGAAGGCTTCAAAGACGTGTACTTCCAAGACGGCGGAAACCGTGCCACGGGACTGTCTGACGTCACCCTCAACGACATCGACTACCTCGACCTCGACTACTGAGACTCCGTAAGTCGACTCACGGAACCGAGGCAGAGCTAAGCCGGAGTACTGGGCGTCACAAGATCCAGGGCGAGATGACGCTGTCGTTCCTGGGGCAGATTTCGGGACCGCTGGCCGGTGAGGCTCGGGAAGCGCCTCAACTCCACCTGGTGGGACGGGCCATGCAAGACAGCCTCGCGCTCAGGCTAGTCCTTACTCATTCCATGAGGCCTCTGTCGGGTCCGCGAGTCGGTTCACGTAGCTGGAGATGCGACAGCGGCCCGCCGGTACGGCGGGCCGCTGTCGCAACGAGTCGTTTGTGCCTCAGTGTGAGGCACTCATGATGGGTCTACCTATAGGGCTGCTCCCATGTCCAGGCATGGCAGAAGGATGTTGCCCATCAGCGCCGCCTTCCGTCTGTCATGCGATCAGGGTGCTGCAGGTACTCTTCGATTTCCCTTACTAGCTGCTTCGCGTCTTCGCTCAGCTCTGAGTTGACTGCAGCACTCAACGCCAGTTGTACGGCTGCAAATGTGTGTGATCCGGCGTTTGTTTCGCTCGATTTCCACACATATAGCGCCGCACTGTTTTCCAGTTCCTCGAGCGTTGGAGAGTCAGCTGACGGGTTCTCTTGTCCATACCTTTCAGCATGGAGCATTTCAAGATAGTCCCGCGCATCCTCGTCGCCTCGCTCTGCTGCCCATTGCCACCAACGCATCGCTTCTTCGTCCCGGTTGAGATATTCCAGGAGTTCTGCGATTCTGCGTGTTTCCGGTGCGGTGGTTTTGTGCGCGCACTCGCGTGCTAGCAGAAGTACCAGTTCGCCCTTGGCTTCGGTTTGCTCTCGGTCGTCTGGGCAAGGGGCGGGGGCCGGGGGCCAGCCGGCAAGCTGGCCCCCCTCCGCCTGTACCGAGTCCTCGGGTGTCCGAGAACCATTCGAAAGTGCCTGCTCGGAGCGTTCAAGCAGGGCCCATACGGCGAGGAGCCGGATGGCGCTCTGCTCGTGTTCGTTGCCCCAGGTGCTCATGCGGTTCCCTCCTCGCCGGTCTCGTTGACGAACTTCTTCAGGTTTTTGATGGCCATACGGATGTAGCTCTTCACCGACTCCTCCTTAAGGCGCAGGCGCTTCCCGGCGTCTTCAGGGCTGACGTCCTGGAGAACGCACAGGGTGATGACCTGCCGCTGCCGGTCGGGAAGTTTGGCGACTAGTTCATCGATACCCTCTTTGATCATTTCGTAGGCGGCATCGGGGATGCCGATCTGGGATTCCTGTTCAGGCAGGTCCTGCAGCGGCGCAGGGGTGATGCGCTGGTTACGCCGAAATTGGTCGATCACCGCATTCTTGACTGCGGTGCGACCGTAGGCGGCTCGGTTCCCGGGCCGCGCTACAATTTTTTCCCATGACGTAAACATGCGCATGTACGCGACCTGCACAGCATCTTCCGCGCTGTGCAGGTCGCCACCTGCTTCGGCCCGGGCCACGCAGGAGAACGCCGCGCTGGTTTCGAGGACGAACGCCTCGAAGTCCGTGCCCCGGTCGGGCTCGGTCACGCAGCCTCCCGCGTGACGATCGCCGGCTGGCCCTGCTCCGAGTGCTTGTAGAACAGCCAGGCCGGCTGGCCTTCCTCGAAGCGGGCCGCAGCCCCGCCCCCCGGCAGCGCCGCCGCCATCGCGATCATCGTCGCGCGCTGCTCACGCTCCGTGCGGGCCTGCAGGTACGCCGTCAGGCACATCTCCACCGCGCTCTTGGTACGGCGCAGCGCGAAGTACGCCAGGAACATCAGCGGGACCGAAATCCCACCCGCTCCCGTCCACTCGAGCCAGGTCACCAGACCGGCCTCCCATCATCGACTCGTTGATGAGGGCGTTGACACCCTCACCCCCTTACACGCGCGGAGTGGCCCGAATCCGGATGCCGAAGACCAACTTTTTCCTCACGGGCCCCAGTTGGCGCGTAAACCGTCCCTGATCAGCGGAAACACGAGTCCTCCTCAGCTGGAAGGGAGGCGCCCCGCACGGCTGGACCTGCCTCGTCGGCCGGGAAACGGCACCCCTCGCCGGGGCGCAAGGCGCACATCTCAGGACGTGCCCGCCGCCGTGAACGCCGGTGCTGAACAGAGCCGGCTCGTACGCTGGCGGGGCGTTGTTGCATCACCTCGATGAGGCAACAACGCCAACAATCTGCAGCCATCGCCTCCCGGGTGGCTCAACGGTCCCGTCAGCCAGCCGATGAGCGGTCCACGGTCCTTACTCCGGGGATGAGGACGAGGACTGACGCGAACGCCGCTGGCCAAACCGCATGTACATGTCGATCTTCGCGGCGAGGACCTAAGAGGTCGTTTTCACCCTCACTGCCCACTTATCGGTGGAGTCTCGAAGTGTCGGGTTGTGGTTCAGGTGAGGTGGCGGAGGCGGCCGATATCTATGAGGCGGGCGGGGTTGCGGATGAGGCAGAGAGAGACATAATCCTGTCTCATCCCAGGATGCCCGGCCTTCGCAGTCGTGTGTGCTTCGACTGTCGCCGCTATGCGCCTGGGCGCACTCCGCCTGGAGCGGTACGTCGGAGGCATGGCGAAGCGACGTCCGTATCCGAGTGATCTGTCCGATGCGCGCTGGGAGTTGATCGAGCCGGTCCTTGCGGCCTGGCGTTTCGAGCGCCGCGGCCGAGCCCTGGACTTCGGCCGGCCGCCCGAACACGACCTGCGCGACATCATGGACGCGATCTTGTACGTGGATCGCACCGGGGTGCAGTGGCGCTACCTGCCGCATGATTTCCCGCACTGGAACACCGTCTACGGCTACTTCGCCAAGTGGGCGGACGAGGGTGTGTTCGCCCAGCTCAATGGCCTGCTCCGGCAGCTGCTGCGAGAGAAGGAAGGGCGGGCGGGCGAGCCTTCAGCGTGCGTGATCGACGCCCAGAGCGTGAAGACCTCGACCAGCGTGCCGGCCTCCGGTCAGGGCATCGACGCGGGCAAGAAGATCGTTGGCAGGAAGCGGAACATCGTCACCGACACGCTCGGCCTTCTCCTCGCCGTGCTGGTCACCGCGGCGAGCGTGCAGGACTCCATCGCCGGCGCCCGGCTCCTGGACCAGGTCGCCGCCGACCACCCCGGGATCCGCAAGGTCTGGGTCGACGGCGGCTACCGTCAGCACCTCGTCGAGCACGCAGCCACCCTCGGCATCGACATGGAAATCACCGCCCGCAAGCCTGGGACCAGGGGTTTCACCCCGATCCGGAAACGGTGGGCGGTCGAGCGGACCTACGGCTGGCTCATGCTCCACCGCCGCCTCGCGCGCGACTACGAAACCCTTCCCAGCCGATCCGAAGCCGTGATCCATATCGCGATGACAGACCTCATGGCCCGCCGCTTCACCGGCGAGAACACGATCTCCTGGCGCGATCCGAGGAAGGACGCGAAACAACCGATTACGGGATGAAACAACGGGAGAAAACGACCTCTACTGATCTTTTCGTAAGTTCGGTGGGTGTGGTGGCCCTGCGAGTGGGAGGCTTTCGGGGTGGCTTATCAACCCTCATCTTCGGCTGCCGGCTCGTCTCTTCCTCCTTTGTCACGGCCTCAGTTGGCGGAGGCGCGTCGTGTTCGGGCGGTCGAGTTGCTCGAGGAGGGCGCCTCGAATGCGGAGATTGCGCGGGCGGTGGGGGTGTGTGCCGAGAGTGTGCGGCGTTGGCGTCGGGTGTGGGAGCAAGACGGTGCCCCGGGCCTGCGGAGACGGTCAGCCACCGGGCGTCCACCCAAGCTGGACGACGCCCAGGTCGAGCGGGTGCGGGCCGCGCTGGAGCAGGGCGCCCAGGCTCATGGTTTCGAGGCTGATCTGTGGACCCTGGAGCGAGTCGGTACCGTCGTGGAGAAGACAACGGGGGTGGCGTTGTCGAGGGCATCGGTATGGCGGCTGCTGACCGGCCGGCTCGGGTGGAGCCTGCAACGGCCCGAGCGGCGGGCGGTCGAACGGGACGAGTCCGAGATCGCCCGCTGGATCGCGCACGAGTGGCCGCGCATCAAAAAGGGGCCGTGAACACACGTGCCTGGATCGTGTTCCTCGACGAATCAGGTGTCTCCCTGCTGCCTCAGATCCGCCGCACCTACGCACCCCGAGGGCGGACTCCGCTGCTGCGGCACCGCCTGAACTGGAAGCGGGCGTCGATGGCCGGGGCCCTGGGCTACCACTCCACCGACCCCGAACGCGGGGCCCGCCTGTGCTTCCATCTCAAGCCCGGCAGCTACGACACCGCCGCCCTCATCGAAGTCCTCGAGCAGGTGAAGGTGTTCTACCGCGGCGAGAACGTGGTGTTGGTCTGGGACGGCCTGCCCGCCCACTGGAGCCGGACGATGCGGGCCTGGGTCGCCGAGCAGGACTGGCTGACTCTGGAGCGATTACCCGCCTACGCTCCCGAGCTGAACCCGGTGGAACTGCTGTGGTCCTCGCTCAAGAAGCGTGAACTCGCCAACCTCGCCGGCGACCACCTCGCCGATGTCGCCGACGCCACCGAACAAGGCATCCACCGCATCAACACCAACCCCCAACTTCCATGGTCATTCCTCGCCCACACCGGCCTGGCCATCCACCCACCACACCCACCGAACTTACGAAAAGATCAGTAAGTAGGTTCGATGCATATGTAGATCTCCCTGAACAGCGGTGGCACCCCGTCCTCGGGCGCGAGGATGCCGGTTGCGTGACGGCGCGGACGTCGTCAGACCCGCCGGCGAGCTGGGACAGATCCGGTTTCGAGGGCAGCAGGGCAAACCCGGCCAGCCGGTGAGGCTCGTGCCGCGGGCCGGGTTGCCCCTCTCCCCGCCGGTCGTCCCGGCTCGCGTTTTAGCCGGGTGCCGGCGGGGTCAGTGGCTGGCGGCCTGCTGGAGGAGGTCGAGATCCTGTTCAGCTTGTGACGTGCGGACGGGGAGGACGTCCGGACGGCAGGCTGCTGCGGCGAGGAGGTCCTTGACGCGCTGGGCGAAGTCGTCTCCGGGCAGGGGCAGTTCCATGTCGGGTTCGCGGAGGTATCCGACGGTGACGGCGGTGGGGATGTAGGCCATGAGGCGGGTCACGGCGGTGGTGCGGTCGCGGACAGTCTGTTTGGCGAGGTGACGCAGGATGCGCAGGATGGTGGTGGTGGAGGTGCTGGTGACGGGGTTCAGGGCAGGTGCCCACTCCTGCACGGCGCCGGGCCTGGGCGTGGATGCGGGAGGCGGGGGCGGTGGCTTGACGTCGTCTGTCTGCTGGTGCCACCAGTGTGCGGGGGCGTCCTCGCCGACGGCGAGGTGGTGGAGGTAGAGGCAGTAGGCGGCGGCTGGCTGTCCGGCGCCGGCGGCGTACTGCCACCAGAAGCGGGCGCCGTCGTCGGTGTCGGTCATCTGCAGCACGCAGGCCAGGATGAGTGCGCTGCGGGGTTCGGGGATCTGCTCGGTGACGAAGTCGGCGATCTCGTGGGCTGGGGTGTGGGAGACGAGGGTCTCGCACAGGGCCCGCAGGTCCTCGGCTGCTTCTTGGGCATCGCGCCGCCGACCGGATGCTGCCGGCCGGGGGTGGGCGTCCGACGGCTGCACGGCGTGGGCGGTGGCGTAGGAGACGGTGTCGACGATGTCGCGGGGGGCGGTGCGTTCCGTGGCCAGGCGCGCCCGGGCGAGGATGCCGTCGATGCGGGTCATGGCTGATCTCCTTCTTCGAAAGGGGGCGGCGGGGACAGGATGTCCTCGAGGAAGCGGATCGCGTGGCGCTCGTCGGAGCGGACCGTCGGCAGCGGCAGGCCCAGGATGTGGGAGACCTTCTTGTCGGTCATGCCGCACAGGACGCGCAAGACCATGACGTCGAGCTGGTTGTCGGGCAGCCGGCTCATCGCCTTGAACAGGGCGAGGGTCTCGGCGACCTGCTCGGCGGCCTGGTCGGCATCGGTGATGGTCTGCAGGGCGACCGTGTCGAAGGCGGCTTCGCTGAACTCGGGACGCCCGTCAAGGTGAGGGGTGCGGGCCATGACGGCAGTGCGCAGCACGGTGAAGGCGTAACGGCGGGTGTCGTGGCTGGCGAGGGCCTGGTCCCAGGAGAGCCAGAGCTGGTCGTAGGTCTCGTGGAGGGCCGCATCGCAGGCGCCGGCGATGAGGAAGACACCGGCGTAGAGGCGGTATCCGCTCTCGGTGATCTCGCGGAACGCTGAGAGGTCTATGGGCGGGGTGGCGCGGGTGGCCGTCATCGTCACGCGGGCGGAGGACTTCTCCACCCAGGAGCGGGACTTGTTCTCCGTCTCCAGTGCGGCATGCCGCCACAGCCGGTACAGCGGCCAGACGGAGACGCCCAACTCCATGGCGACGTCGTGGAGGAGTTCCCAGCGGGGGTAGAGCTTGCCGCTGAGCAACTCGGAGATCTTCGGTTTGGAGATGTAGAGCGTCTCGCCGAGACGGCTCATCGTCAGGCCCGAGGACAGCGCGGCGGCCAGGTAGGCCTCGCGGACCGGGCCCAGCCAGGCCCGGTGCGCGCTGGAGACGTGTGCCGCGATCGGGCCGAGGGGCCGCCCCGGGCGTCCGGGACGCCGTGCGGAGACGACTCCCTGCACGCCGCCCGGGAGCGGGCCCGGCCGGTCCATTGCTCCCGGCCTGACAGGCTCCTTGGGGTGATCCCTGACCTGCGTGGTCGATGTGCCCGGCCCGTCAGCCGGACCTGACTCGCTGGAAGGAGACGGCTCATCAGGTGCCGCAGGTGGATCATCGAACTGGTTCATGGCGCCTCCTCCCCGCTGTCCGGCACCGCCATCACCGGGCCGCCGGCTCCGGGGCCGGGCTGCGAGCGGAGAGCCCGCACGATCTGCTGGACCGTCAGGCCCAGCACCGGGGCGAGGACGGCGATCGCCGCCACCTGCCCGAGCGCGACCATCACCACGCTCCAGGCGAACACGATCGCCGTGGCGAACGCGACGAGGAGCTTTATGCCTTTGCGTTCCATCGAACTCCCTTGGTGCTCGGTCTTCCTGGCCCGCCGGTCTCCGGGAACCCGCGGGACCCCACGACGGGCAGGTGCCACGCCGCCGTCGCCGGGGAGGGCAACCAGCATGGCGGGCACGGGAGTTGTAACGCCAAGTGATCAAGAATTCACGGAACAATGCCGTTCATCAAGCAACCCGCCCCGAAAGGGGGCGAGCGGCCCACCGGAGGAAAACGCGCAGGCCCGTTCGCTGTGGGGTGGAAGTTCCCGGTTTTCCTTGCAATCGGGCGTGCAACCGAGGTCAATGGACACCGGGCACCCTTTGGTGTCGGTCTTCCATCCGGAAGGGCCCGCCCCCGTGCCAGAACAACCGGGGGGCGAGCACACCGTTCCCGCCCGGCCCGCACCAATCAGGCCGGGCGGGAACGCACCGTCCACTCGGGACCGTTCGAAGGTAGCCGACCCCGCCGACAACCGCCCCCCTCGCTACCGGCCGCGCTCCCGTGCGCCATGCGTACCACCCCCAGCCATGTGCTGTTCGAGTAGCGCACGGGCACAGGGTGTGATCTCGGTCGAGTCGATGCGCATCGGGCACGCCTCGAGGGGTGGTGCACTCAGTGGCTGGCTCCCCGACGGCTGCTACAGCTCGAACTCGAGGTGCTCGATGTAGCTAGCCGACCTTGCACTCTGGGACGCCGACGCTCTGCGGGAACTACCAAAAGATCCGAGATCTGCGCCGCCGCCCCTCTGAAGGCGTCGGCAGTGGCGCGCATCCGCCTCGGCCAGGGCGCGGCAGTGTCGCTCCTCGGCGGGTTGGCGTTCGTACTCGTAACGATGCCCTGCGCCGGACCGGTGCAGGGCATCAGGGCCCGTGCGTTACTTCCAAGCGCCCTCGGAGGGATCCCAGTTTCCTCGCACGCTGCCGTCTAGGAGCGGGTTGAGGAAGACCTCGGCGGCTTCGGCTGCTTGGGAGAAGGTGCGGCATCCTTGGAGGCCGACGACCAGTGCAGCAGCAGCCGGGTAGCGGTCGTGCCAGGCGGTTCCGGGAACCTGGAAGTTCTTGGGCAGTTTGAGGTCGATGCCTCGTTGGCGCCTGAGTTCGGCCTCCTGATGCAATGCCTGGTAGGCGATCGAACCGTCGACCTTCTCTTGCTGGCTGATCAGCAGCAGGTCGGCCAAGTCGCGATATCGGCTCGAGCCTTCGTCGCCGTGTCGTTCGTACAAGGCGCAGATCTTGTCGGCGATGTGGTCGATGAGGGGATAGAGACGCACGGTGGGCCAGTCGACGGGCCAGGGCAGGTCTACGGCAGAGGCAAGAGGAACAATTTCCGGGGTGCCGGCGAGGGCGCGGCGGACCGTGATGTCTACTTTGACGCGGTCGACGCGGGTTGGTCCGAGGAAGACCTCGAAGTGCTGGGAGCCGCCGCGGGTGGGGTCGGAGGCCGACGTGTACTTGCCGGGGGCAAAGCGGAGAAAGTCGCCCAGGTCATGGGCGGCGGCTTCCAGGACGCGCTTGAGCGCTTCGTCCGGGGGCAGGCCGGGTTCGGCGGCCTGCAGATCGATGTCGCCGCTTAGGCGGGCTGCACCTTTATAGCGGACGAGGAGGGCTTGGCCGCCCTTGATGAGCCAGCCGTCGGGGTCCAGGGTGAAGACCCGGGCGGCAAGACGGTTGAAGTAGAAGATGCGCATGAGCTCTGCGACGTTCATGCCAGTCTGTTTGGACATCTTCTTCGCGGACTGATTCAGAGCTGTTCTGAAGGCTGATGGAGTCTGGTACGTCTTGCCCACGGATCGCCCCCCTGGCGTGCCGGCCTGGATCCGCAGACTCTACGCCGTAGTGATCGGCATTCAACCTGGCTGGTTGTCAGGTGGCTCCGGTTGTTCCTGGCTGCCGTCGCCGGAGATCATCCCGTCTTTGGCGTGCGGAGGGCGAGAGGGCGGAGTTGGGTGTTTGGCAGCCGGGACAGGAGCGGTCTCTTGCCCCGGAGCCTTCGGCACACCGGGCGGTGGCGCAGCCGCGCCCCAGGCGGCCTGCCTGATGCCCAAGTCCGGTTGCATCCGCAGCGATTCCACGAGCGGCAGCATGATCTTTTGGAGCGCCTCAGGATTGGGTGACGTCTTCTTGACCGACTCCGTAAGCGGCAGCATGACCCTCTGCAGCACCTCGGGATCAGGCTGCGACCTCCTCACCGACTCCAAGAGCGGCAGCATGATCCTCTGCAGGATCTCAGGATCAGGTTGTGACACCTTCCTGAGGGACTCCGCGAACGGCTGCAACATTCTCTGCATCACTTCTGTCCAAGCTGGTTCCGGCTGCATCACCTTCCGGATCGACTCCATCAGCACAGGGTCGAGCACGGACGCGGTGGGCGTTTTCTGGCGCGCTGCTGCCCGGGCCGCCCAGACGAGGTCGGCGAGTTCGGGGCGCTCGGCCAGGAGATGAACGGCTTGGTCGAACCCTTCCTGGCTGGCCCGGTCAAATTCCTGGCGGCGCAGCCTTTCCCCGGCCTGTGCGACGAGGTGGTTGATCAGGTCGTGTCCGGTGGCGCTGACTTTCAGACCGTACTTGCGGACGAATGGCTGGGCGCGTTCTGCCAGGTCGTCGATGGTAATCAGATCGCGGCGTTCGGCGTCGGCGATGACTCCGCCGACGTGTCCGCCGTCAGCTCCCCCGTGGAGCAGATCGGTGATGGTACGCACGGCCGTGGTGACGGGCAGGCCGTCGACTGTGGTGATCTCCGTTGGTGCAATCTGCGCGGTCCGCAGGCGCACGAATGAGTCGGTGGTGGTGCGCCGGCGAGGCACGCTGATCTCTACTTCCGGAGCTGGGATGTCTCCGAGGTTCAGCAACTGGCAGGCGGAAGCATGAGAGACGATGCCGAAGTCCGGATCACCGACGGTCCGGTCCCATACGAACCGTTTGGGCTGCAGTCGCAGCCAGGCGACCTTCACCTCCAGGTGAGGTGTAACGCCTGCCGCGGCCAGCTGGTACACACCGCGGCCCACCTTCGCTAGGAGGCCGGCTTCTGTCAGCCGCATGAGCTGCACACGGTTGACGCCCAGCTCCTCGGCCTGGACAGACGTCACAAGGCCCCATTGATCTGCAGCTGCTCCGGACAGGGCAGCTACCTGCTCGGTACGATCCATACAAAGATAGTTACACAACATCGCAGAGTTAGTTACTCCCTAGATGTAACAAACTCTGCACCACTCTCCTGAGAGATGTAACTTTCTCTGTCATTCGCAGGAAGCTGAGGCGACCGACCCCGTTAGGACCACCGACTCAGAAAACACCTCCTGCGGACGCCTGAGGGTCCAGCAGGCCGGGATGCAAGCACCTCGCCGGGGCGCAGGGGCCGGTCCGGCGTGCGGGGGTCTAGAAGACCTCCCTGCCGAGGTCCCGTCTCATCGCCTTGCGCAGCTCCGTCAGCAGCGACTCCCACCTGTCGCGGGCCTGCACGTAGTCGGGGCTGGTGTGGTGGGCTCCGTCCTCGACACGGTCCCTGAGGTCGCGCAGGGCGCGGAACGCGGCGGTGGAGGCCTCGACGACCGTCTGGGGGGCCACCACGGCGATCTGGTAGCGCAGTTCGTAGGCGTTGCCCTCGTGGAAGGCCTCGGCGGCCCTGCGGGCGCGTTCCGCGGCCGGCAGGCCGGCCGGTCTGGCCGCCATGCGGAGCTGGTCCCTGGTCCTGGCCAGGGCGGCGAGGTAGTCGCCGTACAACTGCCGGCGTGCGGCCTGGTCGTTGTCCTGGCGGCCGCGCCTGGTGCGCACCTGGTCCGTCGCCAGGGTGGAGGCGATGCCGATGACGGCGCCCAGTGTCGTGCTGACCAGCGGTGCCCAGTCCATGCGGGGATCCTACGAGGGGTGTCGGCGGGCCGGGTCCGGTTCAGTAGAGCACCGGCAGGTCCCCGGGGCGGACGCGCACGGTGACCGGGAGGGTGGCCTCCACCTCGCCGTCGGCGCCGTAGGGGACGGGCCGGCCGGCCTCGATGCGCAGTTCGCGGCCGCGCAGGACGCGCACTTCGGGGCGGTGGACGTGGGCGCCGGTCCTCAGTTCGTTCATCAGCGTGAAGAAGAGCCTGCGCGGGGCCTCGCGGATGAGGACCACGTCGAGCAGGCCGTCGTCGATGCGTGCGCCGGGCGCGATGAGCCGGCCGGAGCCGTAGTAGGGGGAGTTGGCGGCGACGACGGTGTAGCCGCGGTGGAGGTGTTCCTCGCCGTCGAGGGTGACCCGGTAGTCGGCGGGCCGCCAGGTGGTGACGGCGCGCAGGCCGCCGGCGTAGTAGGAGGCGGCGCCGCGCAGCAGGCGGGCGTTGTTGGCGTGCTGGTTGGCCTGGGCGTCGACGCCGGCGTACACGCTGCCCAGGACCACCGTGCGCGGGTGGACGGCCGATTCGACCTCGAGGGTGTCGACGGGCCGGGGCTCGGCGTGCAGCAGGATCTGCGCGAGGGCTTCCGGTTCGGCGGGCAGGTCGAGTGCGCGGGCGAAGTCGTTGCCGCGTCCGGCGGGCACGAGGCCCAGCACGGTGCCGGTGCCGCTGAGTGCGCCGCCGATGCCGCCCGCGATGCCGTCGCCGCCCACGGCCAGGACGATCCGGCCGCGTTCGCCGGCCGCGCGGGCGAGGTCCTGGGCGTGGGTGAGGCTGCGGCTGTACTCGGTGGCCAGCTCGGCGCCGGCCGCGCGCAGCAGCCGGGCCAGCCGCAGCAGGGTCGCCGCCCCGGTGGAGCCGCCCGCGGTGGGGTTGACGACGGCGGTGAACTGGCGCATCGGTGTGCCTCCGGGGCAGGCGGTCGGGGTGGGGCGGGTCAGTCGGTGGGCAGCAGGACGCCGGGGTTGAGCAGCCACTCGGGGTCCAGGCGGCGCTTGACGGCGCGCAGGGCCGAGACGCCGAGGGGGCCGGCCTCGCGGACGTACCAGTCGCGGTGGTCGGTGCCGACGCCGTGGTGGTGGGAGATGGTGCCGCCGGCCGCGAGCACGGCCTCGTTGGCGGCGTGCTTGGCGGGCGTCCAGTGGGCCACCGGGTCCTCGCCCTGGGCGCTGACGACGGTGAAGTACAGGGAGGCGCCGTTCTCGTACACGTGGGAGATGTGGCACATCACCAGGGGCGGGGTGCCGGCCCGGGTGAGGGTGTCGGTCAGGGCGGTGCGCACGGCGCTGTACAGCTCGGGGATGCGGGACCAGAAGGCCGCGGTCTCCAGCGTCTCGGCGAAGGCGCCGGCGTCGAGCAGCGCGTCGCGCAGGTACGGCGCGGAGTAGCGGCCGTGCGCCCAGCGTTCGCCCGGTGCGGTGCCGGCCGGGGTGCCGCCGCAGTCCGCCAGGACGGCGGCCGCCCGCTCGCGGCGGTGGGCGGTGTCCTCGGCGGTCCCCTCGTACCCGGCGATCGCCAGGCAGCCCGCGCCGCCGCCGGCCGGATCGGTGCCGGCCGGGTCGGCGCCGATGGCGTCGGGCTGGGCGAGGCCGACGAGGGTCTCGGTCTCGTCGGACAGGCGCAGCACGGTCGGGCGGGGCCCGTCCTGGGCGAGCCGGCGCAGTGCGGCGGCGCCCTCCTCGAAGGAGGCGAACCGCCAGCCCTCGTAGGTGCGGACCTCGGGCAGCGGGCGGATCCGTACGGTGACGGAGGTGATGACGCCGAAGGCGCCCTCGGAGCCGAGGATCAGCTGGCGCAGGTCGGGGCCTGCGGCGGAGCGCGGGGCGCGGCCGGTGTCGATGGTGCCCTCGGGGGTGGCGAGGGTCAGGGCGAGGACCATCTCGTCGAAGCGGCCGTACCCGGCGGACGCCTGCCCGCTGGAGCGGGCGGCCGCGAAGCCGCCGATGGTGGCCCATTCGAAGGACTGCGGGAAGTGGCCGAGGGTGAAGCCCCGGGCGGCGAGCAGGGCTTCGGCCTCGGGGGCGCGCAGGCCGGGCTGCAGGACGGCGGTGCGCGAGAGCGGGTCGAGGTCGAGCAGGGCGTTCATCCGGCGCAGGTCCAGGGCGACGAACGCGCTGCGCTGCGGGGCGAGTCCGCCCACCACCGAGGTGCCGCCGCCGAAGGGCACGACGGCCAGGCCGTGTGCGGCGCAGGCGCGCAGGACGGCGAGGACCTCGTCGTGGCCGGCGGGCAGGACGACCGCCTGGGGTACGTCGGTGACGTCGCCGGCGCGCAGGCGCAGCAGGTCGGGGGTGGACTTGCCGCGGGTGTGCCGCACGCGGCTCTCCGCGTCGGTGCGCACGTGTTCCTCGCCGACGGCGTCGGCGAGGGCGCGCAGGGCGGCGGGGGCCGTGGTGGGGGCGGGCGGGCGGACGTCGTCCAGGCGGAGGGCGGGGGTGCTGCGCGGCTGGACTCCGAGCAGGTCGCGCAGCAGGGCGGTCACCGTCTCGGGCAGCGGTGCCGCCTTGGCCGGGTCGCCCCAGCCGTTCCACAGCATGTCCATCGAACGGTCGTCCTCACGGGTCGGCGGGTGGGCGGGGGTGCCCTGGTCGGTGGGTCGGCGGGTCGGCCGGCCCGGGGTGCCCGGTGTGCGCGGCCCGGGCCGCCGGCGGGGGCGTTCCGCTTCCGCCCGGCCCCCAGGGCGTTACACTGTGACACATGACGCCTATTCGTCACAACGGTTCGGGCGGCGGATCCGACAACGACGCCGTCCTCGACGCGGTCCGCGACTGTGTGCTGGCCGTCGGGGTGCGGCGCACCACGCTCGCCGACGTGGCCCGCCGCGCCGGGGTCTCCCGGATGACGCTGTACCGGCGCTGGCCGGACCTGCGGACCCTGGTGGGCGACCTGATGACGCGGGAGTGGATCGCCGTGGCCACCGCGGCCATGCCGGACGCCGCGCCCGGCACCGGCACGCGCGCCCGGATCGTGGACGGACTGGTCGCCGGGGTCGGGGCCTTCCGGGCCCACCCCCTCTTCCGCAAGATCGTCGACGTCGACCCCGAACTGCTCCTGCCCTACGTCCTGGACCGGCGCGGCGCGAGCCAGGAGGCGCTGCTGGGCCTGCTGGGCGAGGCGCTGCGCGAGGGCCACGCGGACGGCTCGGTACGGCCCGGCCACACCGAACGGCAGGCGCGCACCCTGCTGTTGACCGTGCAGTCCTTCACCCTGTCCCTGCGCACGATGACCGACGAGGACGACGCGGAGCTGGACTCCGCCGCGTTCCTCGGCGAGCTGCGCACCCTGCTGGAGAGGACCCTGACGCCATGAGCCACACCGAGGCCGCGCCCGGCTCGTCGCTGAGCGCGCACCGGCGCCGCCGGGAACTGGCCGAGGCCGCGGACGGGCGGACGGTGGACGTCCTGGTCGTCGGGCTCGGCGCCACCGGGGCCGGCGTCGCGCTGGACGCGGCGGCCCGCGGCCTGGACGTCGTCGCGGTGGACGCCCACGACCTGGCCTTCGGCACCTCCCGCTGGAGCTCCAAGCTCATCCACGGCGGGCTGCGCTACCTCGCCTCCGCGCAGTTCGACGTCGCCCACGAGAGCGCGGTCGAACGCGGGGTGCTGATGACCCGGACCGCCCCCCACCTGGTGGCCGCCCAGCCGTTCGTGCTGCCGCTGACGCCGCTGGTGTCCCGGGGCCAGGCCTCGCTGGCCTGGGCCGGGCTGCGCGCCGGGGACGTGCTGCGGCTGGCCGCCAGGACCCCGCGCCCGGTGCTGCCCGCGCCGCGCCGGCTGTCCGCGGCCGAGGCCCGGCACCTGGCGCCCGCGGTCCGCGCGGCCGGCCTGCGCGGCGCACTGCTGTCCTGGGACGGCAAGGTCACCGACGACGCGGCGCTGGTGACGGCCCTGGCCAGGACCGCCGCCGCGCACGGCGCCCGGGTGCTGACCCGGGTGCGCGCGCTCCAGGTGAGCGGCACCGGCGCCCGCGTCCGCGACGAACTCACCGGCGAGGAGGGCGACATCAGGGCCCGCGCCGTCATCAACGCCACCGGCGTGTGGGCGGGCACCCTCGCCGACGGCATCCGCATCCGGCCCTCCCGCGGCACCCACCTGGTGCTGCGCTCGGAGCGGCTCGGCGCCCTGCCGGCCGGCCTGCACATCCCCGTCCCCGGCGAGACCAACCGCTTCGTGCTGGTCCTGCCGCAGGGCGACGGCCGGGTCTACGTCGGCCTCACCGACGAGCCGGTCCAGGGCCCGGTGCCCGACGTGCCCGAGAGCGACGTCGGCTTCCTGCTGGACGTGCTGGGCTCGGCCCTGGACGTGCCGGTCGGCCGCGACGAGGTGGCCGGCGCCTTCGCCGGCCTGCGCCCGCTGCTCGACACCGGCCCGGGCGGCTCCCCGGACCGCACCTCCGACATCTCCCGCCGGCACGCCGTGATCACCTCGCCCGACGGGGTCACCACCGTGGTCGGCGGCAAGCTCACCACCTACCGGCGCATGGCACAGGACGCCGTGGACGCCGCCGTCACCGCCCGCGGCCTGCGCGCCGCCCCCTCCCCCACCGCCGGGCTGGCGCTGACCGGCGCCGCCGCCCCCGGACGGCTGCGCGCCCTGCCCGCCCCCCGCCGCCTGGTGCGCCGCTACGGCACCGAGGCCGTCGCGGTCCACGCCCTCGCCGCCCAGGACCCCGCCCTGGCCGAGCCGGTGCTGCCCGGCCACCCCGTCACCCGCGCCGAACTCCTGTGGGCCGTCCGGCACGAGGGCGCCCTGGACGAGTCCGACCTGCTGGACCGCCGCACCCGCATCGGCGTCATCGGGCCCGACCGCGAGGAGGCGCTCCCCGCGGCCCGCGAGATCCTCGACCGGGCGGCAGCGGCACGGCCCTGACCCGGCCGCCCCGCCCCGCCCTCCCAAACGTCTTACGCTATGCGCCCCGTGCCTTGGGCCGCGTGCCGCGTGTCAGCCGAAGTAGCCGTCGAAGGTCTTGCTGAACTCCCCGTTCGCGAACCGGTCCCAGTTGATCGACCACGTCATCAGGCCCCGCAGCGCCGGCCAGGTCCCGTGGGTGGCGTACGAGCCGCAGTTGGCCTTCTTCGTCAGGCAGTCCAGGGTCTTGGTGACCTCGGACGGGGAGACGTAGCCGTTGCCCGCGTTCGTGGAGGCCGGCATGCCGATCGCGACCTGGTCGGGGCGCAGCGGCGGAAAGACGTTGTTCGCGTCGCCGGCCACCGGGAAGCCGGTGAGCAGCATGTCGGTCATGGCGATGTGGAAGTCGGCGCCGCCCATGGAGTGGTACTGGTTGTCCAGGCCCATGATCGGGCCCGAGTTGTAGTCCTGGACGTGCAGCAGGGTCAGGTCGTCGCGCAGGGCGTGGATGACCGGGAGGTAGGCGCCGCAACGCGGGTCCTGGCCGCCCCACTTGCCGGTGCCGTAGAACTGGTAGCCGTTCTGCACGAAGAACGTCTCCGGGGCCATCGTGAGGACGAACTTCGTCCCGTACTTGGCCTTCAGGGTCTTCAGGGCCGAGATCAGGTTCACGACCACGGGCGTGGTGGGGTTCTTGAAGTCGGTGTCGTTGGCGTTCAGCGACAGGGAGTGGCCCTCGAAGTCGATGTCCAGGCCGTCCAGGCCCCAGGTGTCGATGATCTTCGAGACGGAGGTGACGAAGGCGTCCCGGGCGGCCGTCGTGGTCAGCTGGACCTGGCCGTTCTGGCCGCCGATCGAGATCAGCACCTTCTTCCCGGCGGCCTGCTTGGCCTTGATCGCGGCCTTGAAGTCGGCGTCGCTCTCCACGCCCGGGCACTCGGTGACCGGGCAGCGGTTGAAGCGGATGTCCCCGGAGGTGACCGAGGTGGGCTCGCCGAAGGCCAGGTCGATGACGTCCCAGCTGTCGGGGACGTCGGCGAGGCGGGTGTAGCCGGCGCCGTTGGCGAAGCTGGCGTGCAGGTAGCCGACGAGGGCGTGGGCGGGCAGGTCGGACGGGCCGCCGCCGGTGCCGGTGCCGGCGCTGGTGGTGGCGGTGACGGCCGCGGACTTCGCGGACTCGCCGGCGGCGTTGACCGCGGTCACCTGGAAGCTGTACGCGGTGGAGGCCGCGAGGCCGGAGACGGTCGCCGAGGTGCCGGTCGCCGTCTGGACCCGGCTCCCGTCGCGGTAGAGCGCATAGCTGGTGGCGCCGGTCACCGCCGACCAGGACAGGCCGACGGAGGACGAGGTGACGGAGGTGGCCTTGAGGCCGGCCGGGGCGGCGGGCGGCTGGCCGGTGCCGCTGCCGCCGGGGCCGACGAGGGTGATGTCGTCGGCCTGGTAGGCGCCGGTGCCGTACCAGCCGTGGGTGTAGAGGGTGACCTTGGTGGTGGCGGGGCCGGTGCGGAAGGTGGTGCCCAGTTTCTGCCAGTCGGGGGCGGACTGGGTCCAGGCGGAGACGTCGGTGGTGCCGGTGCCGCTGGCGCCGAGGTAGACGTAGGAGCCGCGGACGTACCCGGACAGGGTGTACTGCGCGTCGGGCTGGACGGTCACCGTCTGGGAGCACTGGGCGTTGTCGCTGCCGGCCGGGGTGGCCTGCAGCGCGGAACGCCCGCTGTGCACCGGTGAGTCGACGGCCGTGCCGGCCGTGCAGGTCCACCCGGTCAGGCCGGACTCGAAGCCGCCGTTGACCGCGACGTCCGCGTCGGCCGCGCCGGCGGGCGAGGAGAGCGCGGTGAGGGCGGGCACGGCCAGCAGGGCGGCCGTGAGCGCGGCGAGGACGGATCTGGGACGTCGGGCGCGGTCCACAAGGGCCTCCGGGATCGGGGGGGTTGGAGGGGCGCAGCGCACACAACTTGGTCCAGACCAATCCTGTTGTCAAGACGTCCGGGGGCTGTCCGGGGCCGTGCTTGTGTCCGGCCGGTCCCGCGGCCCCCTCGTACATCGCCCGCTCCGGCCGTGCCGGGCCGGCCAGCGTGCTCGAGCCGTCCAGCGGCAGCGGGAGACCAGTCACCGCGGGAACTGCAACAGTGCGGAATCAGCCGTAGCGAGCTGTTCAGGGAACGATGCGGCTTGATCGCTGCGAAACTCTGCCTGGCAGGCAGTCGCACCGAACGGGGGCGTGTAGCTGTGGCGAAAGCAAAGACGAAGGCGCAAACGCGCAAGGGTTATTATCGGGCTGGGCACTACGTGAAGCCGTCCTCGCAGTCCAGCCGGTGGAAGAAGCCCTCTTTGGGGGTCGTCCTGGGCGCCGCTGTGCTGCTCATAGCAGCATGGAACACCGTGTTCTCAGACGGCTCCGGCGACTCGGACACGACCCCTCGCCCGCAGCGATCCAGTGTTTCGGCCTCGGCCGCGTCCGGTCAGTGATCCCGCCTCCGGCGGAACGTCGACATAGGGCGCTGCCACACTCTGGGCTTCCCGGACCCGCCATCGCGTGTGGCTGCCGGGCGCGCCGCCTCTGCCGGAGCGCTCTGCGTGCGCAGCCGCTGCCAGGCCGCCTGCCAGTGTGTGATCTGCTCATCGGGCACGCCGCATGCTGATAGGTAGACGGCTGTGGTGCCCCACGTCGCGGGAAGGTCAGGGCGGTTGAGCAGACGGCCGACGGTGCCTGCTGTCATGCTTCCGGCCGAACGCCCGCTGACCGCCTTTTGCGTCAGTCCACTGACCACGCGCACATCCGCGAGGGCGGTCAAGAATCCGGTCACGGTACGGATCGCGCGCGGATCCGGCCAGGGCCGCTCATCTGGACCCGCAGGTGCATCCGCAACGGCCGCAGCGGCAACGGGCCACGCAGGCAGGTTCGCATGGTTGCGTCCGAGCGCGACCCGGGCAGCGCTGTTGCGGTCCCGCGCCTGCGGGACAGGATGCCCGCGCGCCTCCATCGTCAGGCGCAGATGTCGGTACAGCGTCCCGAGATCCACCAGTGCTGGACCGCTGGGTATGCCCTGGCGCAGCGCCTCTAGCAGAGCGCCGGTGAAGGCCGTATAGGTCTCCCCCACCGGCGCCAGAGCTGTACGGGTCTCGGCAGCGGCTGCCAGCAGGAAACTGCCTTCTACCGCCGCTTGGTCGGCGAGCCCCGTTCCGGCGCTCATCCTCCCCAGAGCCAGACCGCTGTAACAGCAGTCCAGAATCACCACGTGCCGCTCGGCTCGGGAGTCCAGCAGCAGCACCTGGCGTACCCAGTCATAAGGCAGGCCGGTCTCTATACGGCCGAACTCGGTGTGCGGCAGAGCCAGAACGAGCTGATCCTGGGCATCGACCAGCCCGTGCCCGGCGAAGTAGACGATCAGTGTGTCGCTTGCTTCGGTGGCTGCCCGCCGCAGCTCGCCCAACACTGCGTGCGCGGCAACTGGGTTCTCCACGGCTGTCACATGCCGGTCCGGCAACTGCAGCGACAGCGGCCCACGCAGCAAGTCGGCCAAAGCCTGCACATTGTTCGAGACAGCCGGCAACTGCTCCAGATGTTCATACTGGCTCGTGCCCACCAGCACAGCCCTGGAGGCCCCCGGATCGGGCAGCACACTCATCGATTTTCGCCCTGCCCGCCGTCGATGGCCTCGAGTGCCCGTACCGCCCGGGCGATGTCGTCCTCAGAACCCTCCGCAAGGACGATCACCGTCTCCCCACGTCGGATCTCCACCTTCGGTCGCTGCGGCCGGCTCTGTCGCCACGCCGCGACCGCCAGCACGAACGACGCCGCGCTCCACCCGTTGCCTGTCACCAGCTCGAGTACATCCAGGGCCGTGCCCATCTCCCCGGGCTCCGGCCCACCACCCCGTACGCCCACCGCAGTGGACCGGCGCACTACAGGATCCGCACGCAACCAGCCCTGCAGCGAGCGCAATTCCCCCGCACCGAGACCGACCTGAAGCTCCAACCGCACCCCGACCTCCCCTGATCTGTGCGCCCACCCCCCACAATGCACAGCCGATCAGGAAACCCGCTACCGCACAACACCGCATCTCTGGCCCGACTGAACCCCAGAGCATCACCGGCAGGCCAGATTTCCTGGCCCGACTCGCCCGGCCGCGGCTGGTCCGGGTACGGCAACGCGGCGACCCATTCGATGCCCGTCAGACCCGATATACGCCAGCTTCCGTGCCCGCACCAACACGTAGCTCTCCTGGCCCCTGCACTGTCCGCACCCACCTACAGCACGTGAACGCAATTCTCCCGCGTGCCCACCGGCAGGAAGGGAACCGGCGCAAGCCGGCTCTCGGATGCCAGCCGTGCAGAACAACTTGACGGATCAATCGGAGCCATCCACCGGTATGCACGGTGCAGCTTGGGGGAGAATCGTGCAGAGCAGGGACTTAGATGAGCGGCGTGCGGGGGTACCTCATGACATCAGCAGGCGTGCCGGCACAGGCGGGTGGCACCTCAGCGACCGCGGGGCAGCGCGACCGGAATAAGGAGATCGGGCTCCTGCTCGAGGAATATCGGACGTTGCGGGAGGAGATCATCCACCGCGTGGCTGGGCGTATGCAGATGATCGGCTTTGCCGGCATCATCTCGGCTTTACTCGTCGTGTCGGACAGGCTGCACTTCGACGCACCCAGCTTTTACGTGGCGATCCTCGTCTTGGTGGTCGCCTTGCTGTGGTTGCGCGGCATAAACCGAGCCATTCAGCGCATCGGGCTTCATCTACGGCGCCTGGAAGTCCGTATCAACGACCTCGCAGCCCAGGGATATGGCAGCACTGAGCCCGTCTTGAGCTGGGAGACGGCGGCACAGGCCGGCCGGATGAGGGTGAAAGGGGTGCCCGGGTACGTCGGCCGCTTCGGCGGTTGGTACGACAGGGCCGATCGCCGCCCGCCGGCATCCTAGACTCCCTCCGCATGAGCCAGCTCCTGACGGCCGCACTTCCTCCTGGCGTCACACGCAGCCAGGTGAACACCCCCCGCGGCTGCTTCGCCGCCCTGGAATCGGACCCAAGCCCCGCAGGGAAGCGCGGCGATGTTCTCCTGCTGCCTGGATTGACGGGCAGCAAGGAGGACTTCGCCCCGCTGCTTCCCTTCCTGTCTCGACACGGCTACCGCGCCGTGGCCGTGGATGGCCGGGGCCAGTACGAGACGGCCGGCTCAAGCGACCCCGCTGCATACACGCCATCCGAGCTTGCAGCCGATCTCCTTGCGCTCACACGAGCCCTGCGCAGCGACTCCGTCCACCTCGTCGGTCACTCATACGGAGGATTTGTCGCGCGGCAAGCCGTGGTTCAAACATCGGCGGACCCAGGAGTTGTCCAGCCATGGTCCTCCCTGACTCTTCTCAACTCCGGCCCGGCCGCGCCCGCGCGCAGTCAAAGCCAGCGCATCCAGTTGCTCATCGAGGCCCTGCCAACGATGCCCAAAGATGTCATCTGGGAATTCATGACACAGAAGAGCACGACGGGGGACGCCGTTGACCTGATGCGTGATCGCTGGCTGCGCACGTGCACGCAACAACTCATCAGCGCAGGCCGTTGGATGCTGAACCCGCCATCGGCCTTGGCGGATCTTGAGCAATGTGACCTCCCCAAATTGGTCCTGGCCGGCAGTCCCGACGAAGCCTGGCCCGTGGCTGAGTTCGAGGAGATGGCGGCTCGGTTGGAGGCTTCCTGCGTCATCATTCGCCACGGTGGCCACTCACCGTCCGTCCACGAGCCTGCTTCTACTGCTGACGCCCTGGCTCGCTTCTGGAACCATTCGGAATAGGAAGTCGCTCAAGCCACCCGCAGCCGCGGCGACCTCACCGTACCGCCGGCCTGGACACGATCTGCTCCGGGTCGAGGGGGTCTGCTTCGCGTTCTGTGTCGGGAACGTGGAGGGCGACGGTCCAGCGCAAGCGACATGCGGCGATCGTGACCACGGGGCCGTCACCGCGGGGATGGCGGAGTGTGGGGAGTTGCCGCGGGAGGCCAGCCGTCGTGTCCGCGGGCGAACAGGAGCCGGGCGAGGTGGCCCGGGCCCGAGGGGGGCACGACCCGGGGGGCGTCGCGGTAGCGGTGGGTCTCGGTCTGCCAGGTGTGGTAGCCGCTCATCCAGGCGGTCATGACGCGGACGTAGGCGGCGACGTCGGCCTGTTCCCGTTCGGTGAGGGCGAGTTGGGTGCAGAGGGCGGGGACCTGTGCGGCCAGGCGGTCGAAGCGGCGCAGGCGCCGGGTCACTTCGCCGCGGGCCGCGGTGAGGGCTGCGCCGCGGGTGAGGTGGCGGGCCCGTTCCAGGACGAGGACGAGGTTGTCCATGTCGCCGCGGGCCTCCTCCTTCTCCAGGGAGTACACGTCGTTGCACATCAGGGTGACGTCGATGGCGGCCCGGCGCATCAGGCGCAGCTCGGGACTGTGGAAGGCGGACGCGGGGAGGGTGAGGCCGGCCGCGCGTTCCCCGAGGGAGAGGGGCAGGTCGGTGGCGGCGATGCCGCGCCGGACCTCGAGGTAGGTACGGAGGTCCGTCGGGGTGCCGCGCAGGCGGCCCCGCGCCTCGTGGGCCTGCGCGGCGAAGTAGTACTCCCATTCGTGGGCGGTCCGGGCGGTCCAGGCCGGGTGGGCGCCGTCGGTGCTGCGGGCCCGGATGTCCGCGAACGCCGTGGTGCAGGGGTCCGCGCCGGGCGGCGGAGGGGCGCCGTGCGTGATGTCGATCAGCGCCTGGCAGACGCGGGCGGTCCCGGCGGGGTCGCGGCCGAGGGGGCCGTCGAACTGGTCGTCGAAGACGAAGAAGAAGCCCATCGCGTCCGCCAGCAGGTCCAGGGCCGGGCCGCGGGCGTGCGGGAAGCCGAGCGCGGCCAGGCGCGGCATGTCCCAGGAGACGTACCAGGCCAGGGACCGGTCGTCGGCGGCCAGGCCGGTGCGGCGCACCCAGTCCAGGTGGTGCCGGCGGGCGCCGTCGACGTCGGGGCTGATCTGCGCGGCGGGCAGGCCGAAGGTCACGTCCTGGGGCACGGGTGGCTCCCGGGGCCGTGGCGGGCGGCGCGGGGCGGGCGGGCGCGCGTCATGCGCGGTCGGCCGGCGTCGTGAGGTCGAGGACGGGTGTTCCGGCCGCCCCGGCGCCCAGCCGGGCGAGGGAGAAGCCCATGGACTCGCTGACGCTCGCCGGGGTGCGGAACGCCCCGGTGTCGCTGATCCGCGCGAAGCCGTCGCGGACCGCCTCCGGGGTGGGGTCGTGCGTCCACACGACGCCTTCGGTGGCGCCCAGGAAGATCCGGGCGGTGCGGCGGCCGGCCGCGTGCAGGAGGTGGCCGGTGCAGGGGGCGTCCTCGTGGGCCAGCAGGGCCACCACCGGGGCGACGTGCCGGGCGGGGAACAGGTCGGTCAGCAGCGCGGTCGTGCGTGCGTCGTCCCGGACCGCCTCCAGGGACATGCGGGTCGCGGCGACGGGGACGACCGCGTTGACCTTGATGCCGTGGGCGGCGCCTTCGGCTGCCGCGGAGGTGGTCAGGCCGAGCACGGCGCCCTTGCCCGCGGCGTACGCGCTGAGCCCGGTGTCGCCGAACAGGGCGTCGGAGCAGGTGTTGACGATCCGCCCGTACCCGGCGGCGGCCATGTGCGGCCACACGGCCCGCAGCATGTTCAGCGTCCCGCCCGCGTGCGTGTCCAGCACCCGCCGGCACTCGTCGTCGGTGAGCTCGGTCAGCGGGCGCAGGATCGAGATGCCCGCGTTGTTGACCAGGGCGTCCAGCCGTCCGAACCGCTCCAGCGCGGCCGCGGTGAGGGCGCGCGCGCCGGCCGCGGTGGCCACGTCGTGCCCGTCCGCCAGCGCCTGCCCGCCCGCCGCCCGGATCTCCTGCGCGACGGCCTGTGCGGGCACGGGTGACGTGCCGTGTCCGTCGGTCGCGGCCCCCACGTCGTTGACCACGACCTGCGCGCCGCGCGCCGCCAGGAGCAGCGCGTACTCCCGGCCCAGTCCCCTGCCCGCGCCGGTCACCACGACCACGCGGCCGTCGAAGCGGACCTCGCCACGCCCCTCGCCACGCCCCTCGCCACGCCCCTCGTCCACCGCGACCACCCAGCCCACCCAGCCCTTCGGAGACGGCGCGCCGGGGCGGCTCCCCGGGGCAACCGCCCACCCTGCCCCTGCCGTTCGCGCCGGGGCAGGGGGCGCGCGGACCGAGTGGACGCACCCGTGCGCACCCCGGGTGCCGTTGCGCGCCGCGGGCGCCGCTGGGCGATCCGGCACGCGCCGCCGCGCGGACGCGGCAGCGTCGCGGGCGCCGCCGTGCCCTCGCGTACGACGGCGTGTCAGGGCGGCGTGTTCCCCGGTGCCGCGCCTCGCCCCCGAGGTGACGGGTGGGCGTCGTGAACGCCCGTCGTCCGCCCGGTGGTCGGCGGTGCCGGGGTAGCGTGATCGCATGACCCTCCACACCACCGTTGAGCGCGCTCAGCGCCTCAAGCAGCTGCACGCCCAGCACCAGCCGCTCGTGCTGCCGACCGTCTGGGACGTCTGGTCCGCGCGCACGGCCGTGGCCGCCGGATTCCCCGCGCTGACCATCGGCAGCCACCCCCTCGCCGACTCCCGCGGCGCCGACGACCACGAGGGGCAGACCTTCGAGGAGGTCATCGGCGCGGTCACGCCGATCATCGCGGCGGTCGACGTCCCGGTGTCGGTGGACCTGGAGGCCGGGTACGGGCAGAAGCCCGCCGACCTCGTCGCCGGGCTCGTCGAGGCCGGCGGGGCGGGCCTCAACATCGAGGACACCGTCCACTCCGACGGCGGCCGGGTGCGCAGCACCCAGGAGCACGCCGTCTTCGTCGCCGGACTGCGCGCGGCGGCCGACGACGCGGGCGTCCCGCTCTGGGTGAACGGGCGCACCGACCTCTTCCTGCACGCCCAGGACGCCGCCGGTGTCCTCGACGAGGCGATCGAGCGGCTACGGGCGCTGGAACAGGCCGGCGCCGACAGCGTCTACCCCGTGGGCATCCAGGACGACGACGAGCTGCTCACCGCCGTGACCGGCGCCGTCGGCGTCCCCGTGAACTCCACGGCCCACCCCGTCAAGCACGACCTCGAGCGCTTCCGCCGCCTCGGCGTCGGCCGGGTCACCTACGGCCCGCTGCTGCAGTTCGCCCTGACGGACAGCATGAAGGACATGCTCAGGGCCTGGGCGCCCTGAGCGGTCAGTACAGCTTGTTCACCGCCGTGACGGTCGTGGCCTTGAAGTCCGCCACCTGCGCGTCCTTGAAGGTGCCCAGCCGGGCCCAGCGGACGATCGTGACGGCGGCGCCGTCGCGGCCGACCGAGAACAGGGCGATGTCGGAGGAGCCCTGGGCGGAGGCGGTGTGGATGCCGTAGACGTCGGCGCCCTCCTCGACGTTCAGGTGGCCGTAGGACTTCTGCGTCGCCGTCAGGCCGGGGTCCTGCCGCATGAGGGTCTTCGCGCAGCCGGCGAGGTCCTTGCGCAGCAGGGCGGCGAACTCCTTCGACCACTGCTCGCTGCGCCCCTCGACCGTGAGCTGCTGGGCGTTGGTGTCGTAGTCCGTCGTGTACTCGCGGTGCGAGGTGATCGACGGCAGCGCCTCGCCCACGCACATCGGCAGCGGGTCGGGCTGGCCGGCGGTGACCGGGCCCGCGTACCAGGGCGAGGCCGGGTACGGGGGCAGCTCGGCCGGCTCCAGGAACCGGGGGGTGTCGGAGGCGGGCCGGGGGGCCGCGGCGGCCGGGACGGCGGTCGCGGCGACGCCGGCCACGGCCGCGAGCGCGGCCACGGCGGCCAGGGTGGTACGGGTGCCTCGGGCGCGGATGTTCATGGTCTCCCCCATCGGTGGTGCCCGGTTGCCCGGGCGGATGCGCGGGCGTGTGCCCCCGCCCCCTGTACGACCGGTCGGCGGCCGGGTGCGTTGTGCGCGGGCCTGCTACGGATGTGTCCCGAATGTCACGGGCCGGTCCGCCCGCCGCGGTCCGGCCCCGCTCCCCCACCCTGGCGGCCGTGTCCGTGCGCGGGTGCGCCACACTGGTGTCCGCCCCCACCTTGCAGGAGCAGCACGATGAACCGACCCCGCCGCCCGGCGCTCGTCCTGGCGCTGGCCGGACTGCTGGGCGGATGCGGCACGGCCGCGCAGACGCCTTCCCCCCGCGCGACGGAACGGCCCTTCTGGAGCGCGGAGTTCGCGGGTGCGGCCGGTACCCGTCCGTCGGCCCGGTCCTGGAACACCGAGACGGGCAACCGGGAAGCCGAGGGGTGGGGCAACGACGAGCTGCAGTACTACACGGACGATGCGGCCAACTCCGCCCTCGACGGCGCGGGACACCTCCTGATCTCGGCGCGGCGCGCCCCCGCCGGCGCGCAACTGCCCTGCTACACACGGGAGTGGTGCCCGTGGACCTCCGCCCGGCTCACCACCGAGGGGAAGGTCGCGCTCAGGCGCGGGCGGGTGGAGATCCGCGCGAAGCTGCCCACCGGCACGGGGCTGCTGCCCGCGCTGTGGATGCTCGGCGACAACGGCGTCGAATGGCCCGGGCAGGGGGAGATCGACATCTGCGAGGTGGTGGGCGGTGAGCCGCGCACGGTGTACGGAACCGCGCACGGGCCGAGCTACTTCAACGAGAACGGGCTCGGCGGCTCCACCGCCCTGCCGGGCGACGCGTCGCGGGACTTCCACGTCTACGCCGTCGACAAGCAGCCGCACCGCATCACCTGGTCCGTCGACGGCGAGCCGTACTTCACGCTGACCCCGTCGAAGCTGCCCCGGCCCGGCGACTGGGTCTTCGAACAGGACCTGCACCTGCTGCTCAACGTCGCCGTCGGCGGCGACTGGCCGGGCCCTGCGGACCGCTCCACGCCCTCCCCCGCGACGATGAGCGTGGACTACGTGCGCCTGTACGGCGAGGGCACGGCCTGAGCCGTGGGGCCGGTCAGTGCAGGATGCTCACCGCGCGGGAGATGACCAGGAGCGAGGTGATCAGGGCCGAGACGCTCTGGATGCTCATCAGCAGCTTCGCGCGGGTCGACAGGGGCATCGTGTCGGTGGGGCTGAACGCGGTGGAGTTCGTGACGGAGACGTAGAGGTAGTCCACCAGGGTGGGGACCCAGTCGGAGGTGCCGCTGGCGCCGTCGGCCACTTCCTGGATGGCGTCGTCGTTCTCGTCCTGCGAGAAGCGGAAGTCCGCCAGCGGCAGGGCCGAGCGGGGCACCTGGGTGCGGCTGACCGGGCCGCCGCGGTCCAGCTCCCAGTAGGCCAGGCCGAAGACGATGATGTTGGTCAGCCATACCTGCAGTGCCGCCACCAGCAAGGACTTGCCGTCCTTGACCCCGGCGTAGACCAGCTCGTGGACCAGGATGACGAGCGCCACCAGGTTGCTGACGGCGATGGTGCCCACGAGCGTGAGGGACAGCACCCGGAACGCCCTGGTCTGCCGGGTCAGCCGCCTGGGGTTGATGGCGACCAGCGGGACGAGCAGCAGGCACTCCAGGGCGGGCAGCACGTAGCGCGGGGCGACGAGCAGTTGCTCGGGCAGGAACAGGTACAGGGCGATCGCGGTGAGCGTCGCGACGACCGCGGGCAGCCGTACCTCGCCCCTGCGTTCGTGCCGGGGATGCCTGGTGCTCGCCTCCGCGCGCGTGCGTGCCATACCGACCGGTCCTTCCCCTCGCCGCCGCTGACAGCGCCAGGAGGCCCGCTCCGTCATCCGGTGCAGGTCACCTGGCACCTGAAGCATCTACCCCGAGTACGGCGCTCCCCCGCCACCGCGCCCGGCGGCGGGGTTGGGCGGCGGGTCAGGCGGCGGTCGCGGTGAAGCTCTGTGCGGGTGAGCCGTCGCACGTGCGCTGGGTGAGCTGCGCGCTGTCGGTGGCGGTGGCGGCCGCGGTCAGGCACTTGCCGCTGTGGCGGGCGGTGAAGTGGTAGCGGCCGGCGGCCTCCTTCACGGGGAGCCACTGCTGGTTGCGCCCGCCGGTGTAGGTCCACAGCTGCAGGGGGGCGTTGTCGGCGCCGGACACGTCGGTGACGTCGATGACCTGCTGGGGGTCGGGGCGTACGCCGATGCGCCGGTATCCGCTGTCGGTGGCGGCGAGCCGGAACTGCTGGGCCTGGGTGCCGTTGCAGGTGTACTGCTGGATCGCGGTGCCGTTGGCGGTGGCGGCGGCGCGGGCGTCGACGCAGGTGCCGTTGCCGACGTTCCTCAGGGAGTACGGGGACGTCTCGGAGAGCGTGTCGTCCGGCGGGGTGGTGGTGCCGGCGCCGCCGAGCCACTTCAGCCCGTCCAGCAGGAAGCGGTTCTGCGTGGCGCTGGCGAACGTCGAGGACGTGCGGGTGTTGGTGGCGTAGTTCATCGCGTTGTGGCCGAAGTTCGCGTACAGCATGCGGTACTTCGTGTTGGTCCACAGGATCGGGTAGTAGCCGCTGTACCAGGACTGGTCGGGGTCGGTGCCCAGCGGGAAGCTGCTGGGGTCGACCGAGGCGAGGACGGTGATGTCCGGGTTCTGCCGCAGGTCGTTGGACCAGCTGTACCACTCGCTGACCGACGACGTGAAGGTGGCGGGCAGGTTCATGGTGGAGGGGTGGGTGCGGTTCTCGACCTTCAGGGTCGCGGCCGTCGGGCCCCAGGTGTTGGACCGGAAATTGCCGCTGCCCAGGAACTGGTCGTGGTACCAGGGCCAGCTCGCCGCGTCCGTGGTGAAGGCGGAGACGTGGAAGCCCATCCAGGCGCCGCCGGAGCGCATGTACTGCTCGAATCCGGCGCGTTGGGCGGCGGTCTGCGGCAGGTCGTCGAGGAACAGGACGACCTGGTAGGCGTTGACGCCGCCGTTGGCGAGGAGGTTCCAGTCGTTGCTGGCGGTGTAGGTGAAGCCGTTCGCGGCCGCCTGCCGGGGCAGCCAGTCGTTGGCTTCCTTCTCGAAGTCGATGTGTGCCGCGTCCCAGGTGCCGCTGTACAGGCCGAGCACCTTGAAGGGGGCCGCCGCGGGGGCGGCGTGCGCGGCTGGCGGTGCGGCGAGGGTGAGGAGCGCCGCGAGCAGGAGGAGGATCCGCAGGGCGGTGCGGGCGGGTGCGCAGGGGGCGGTGTGCGGTGCGTGCATCTGCCGATCGGTCCTTTCGTCCCGGTCCCGGGGTGTCAGCCGGTGTACTTGGCGAGGATGCCGGTGAACTGCCAGGCGCTCTGTGCCACGCCCGAGCAGGTGTCGTCGTTCGGGTAGGCGCCGGAGCAGGGCCGGTCGCGGTTGGCCGACCAGAACGTCAGGCGCGCGAGGTGGTGCTGCTGGGCGTAGCCGAGGATGGTCTGGAAGTCGGCCGGGGTGACGGTCTCGCCGACGTCGGTGATGCCGTTCATGGAGGAGATGCCCATGCCGCGGTAGGCCTGGTCGTCGCTGTAGCCGTAGGCGTTCTTCAGGGCGTTCTTGAGGCCCTCGGCCGCCCGGGTGGTCAGCGTCCCCATGTTCTGGCCCGCGCCGCCGAAGTCGAACGGCATGATCGTCCAGCTGTCCACGGTGAGGCCGGAGTTCGCGGCCCGGTTGATCAGGCTCGTGTCGGGCCCGGACTGGTCGGTGCCGATGGTGACGTACACCTTCAGGCCGGGGTTGGCGGCCTTGACGGTCTTCAGCGCGTCGACGGTGCGCTGCTGCACGGTCGCGTTGCTGTAGGCGTCGGCCTCCAGGTCGATGTCGATGGCTTTGAGGCCGTAGGCGTTGATGACCTTCTGGTAGGCGCCGGCGAGTGCGGAGGCGCTGGTGCAGGAGCTCTCCAGCTTGTTGCCGCTGTAGCCGCCGAAGGAGGGGATGACGTCGCCGCCGTTGGCGCGGACGGTGGTGATGGTCTGCTGGTCGACGCCGCCGGTGAGCGGGCGGGCGCCGTCCCACTGCGGGGTGCAGGTGCCGTTGCTGAGGACGAAGGCGAGGGTGAACCACTTGACGCCGGTGGCGTTCATGATGGTGACCGGGTTGGGCGGGCTGCCCCAGCCGTTGTAGAGGTAGGGGGCGACGGCCATCGGGGCGGCGGGGGGTGTGCCTGTGCCGTCGCCGGCCGCCGGTGCGGTCCACTTCTGGTTGGCGGCGCCGGTGCAGCTCCAGATCTGGACGGGGGTGCCGTTGGCGGTGGTGTTGCCGGTGACGTCGGCGCACTTGCCGGACGGCTGGCCGACGAGGTCGCGGGCGGCGGTGACGGTCCACTTCTGCTGGGCGCCGCCCGTGCAGTCCCACAGCTGGAGCCGGGCACCGTTGCTGGTCGAACCGCCGGTCACGTCGAGGCACTTGCCGAGGGCGCGGACGGTGCCGTCGGTGCCGACGGTCCACTGCTGGGCGGCGGTGCCGTTGCAGTCGTAGAGCTGGACGGCCGTGCCGTTGGCGGAGTTCGCCCCCGCCACGTCGAGACACTTGCCGCCGAGTCCGGTGATGGTGCCGGTGGCCGCCGTGGCGGGGGCCGCGGCGAGGGCGCCGCCCGCCGATCCCGCGAGCAGCGCGGTGACGAGGACGGCGCGCAGCGCGGCCCTGCGGGCGGGGGCGGGGGTGGGGGCGGATGCGGGCAGGGGGGATGTGGGGAGCGTGGGGTGCATGGGGGGTTCACAGCCCTTCGGGGAAGGCCATCGGTGGGGGCGACGGGCACCTGATGTTCATGTATGTGAACATCAGGTGCATTCATGAAGCTGCGGCGAACTGGAACCTAAAGGTCTACGCCAAAGCCGTCAAGAGTTGAAGCCGAAACAGCCGTCAACGGGCCTGTGAACGCGGGAACTTGAAGGACTGGAGGTGGCGGAGTCGATGCTCCCGGCCGCCCCCCGGGGCCGGCGCGGTGTACACGGCGTACGCCGCGCCGGGGGCCCCCGTCCTAGGCCAGGACGGCACGGACGGCGGCCGGGTCCCAGTAGTAGGGGCGGATCTCCCGGATGCGTCCGTCGCGCACGGTCATCTCCTGCACGATGCGCGTGTCCAGCTCGCGTCCCGTCCTGCGGGCCGTGAGCCGGACCCGGTTGGTGATGACGACCTGCTGTCCGTCGACGAAGCGGCGCTGTTCGAGGAACTCCATGCGTTCCCACATCTCGCCCATGACGGCCATGAACCGCTCGATGCCCTCCGGCCCCTGCCAGACACCGGAGTAAGGAAGCCCGGGGGCCTGGTGCAGGGTCACGTCCGGGTCGAGGCAGCGCGCGATCGAGTCGAACGCGGCGCGCCCCGGGCCGCCCGCCGCGACGTAGTGCGCCTCGGCGTCGTAGAACCGCTCGAGCAGTTCGGTCGTGCTGTCCTGGTGTGCGCTCATGCCCGTCCCTGTCGCTGTGTCGCTGCCGTGAGTGATCATCGGCCGGACGGTGGATCTCCAGGGTCGCCGGGGACCGGTTGAGGGTGATGTAGTGCAACCGCGTCGTGCCGCCACCCGGGAGGCACGGCGGCGGCCTCGCACCGGCCGGGCATCGACAGCGAGGTGAGGGTGAATCCGTCGCCGGACTCCTCCCCCACCAGCAGCAGGTCGCCGAGCGGGCCGGCGGTGGTGGTGGTGGTGGTGGTGGTCCAGTACCGCATGGTCGCCTCCTTGCGGGGCGGTGTGTTCCGTCGTCCACCCTGACGCATCACGAAAGCGGCGGCTGGCGGGATTCGGACCTCGCGCTGGAACCGTCCCGCCGGCCGGCCGCGGGGGGCCGCCCTGGTCCGGGAGCACACTGCCGTACTCCCGGACCAGAGGGCCGTCAGCTGCCCGAGCACACCGCGCCGTTGAGGCGGAAGGCCGTGGGGTCGGGGTCGGGGCCGTCGTTGGCGCCGACGAAACCGAAGGAGGCCGTCGACGCGCCGTCCGCGGCCAGCGCTCCCGCGCCCTCGGGCGCGGTCACCCGTACGTGCCGGCCGGTCTGCGTGAACGTGGCGTTCCAGCCGGAGGACACCGACTGGCCGTCGGTCGGCCAGTCCCAGTCGAGCGTCCAGCCGGTGACCGGGGTGGCGGAGAGGTTGCGGACGCTCACCGTAGCCACGAACCCGTTGCCCCAGCCCGTGTCGCGGTGGTACGTCACCGCGCAGACGGCGTCGGAGGGGGTGCCGGTGGTGAACGTCAGCGGGCCGGACGGCGCGGCGAGCCGGCCCGCGGCGTCCGAGGCCAGCACGTCGACGGTGTGCGTGCTGCCCGCGGGCAGGTTCCTCAGCGTCATCGAGGTGCCGGCGCTCTCGCCGACCGTCCACGTGTGCGCGCCGTCGCGCTCCTGGACCAGGTAGCGGGCCGCCCCGGGTGCGCCCGCCCAGGACAGCCGGGCGGTGGTGTCGGTGACCGCTTCCAGCTTCGGTGTGCCCGGCGTGCCGGCCGCCGAAGCAGCGGGTCCCGTCCCGGACTTGGGGCTGAGTGTGACGGTGAGCATCCCGTACGCCGGCACGGTGACCCGCGAGGCGGTCGCCCCGGCGCCGGTGACGTCGGTGATGTCGCTGTCGCCGCGCGCGTAACGGCGTGCGGCGGGGGTGGCGGCGGAGGGGGTGAAGCCGGTGTAGGCGAGGTCGACGGTCCGCGCGGCGTCCGGGTTCTTGTTGATGAGCAGCACGCTCAGGCGCCCGTCGCGGCGCTGCACGGCGTGCGCGGAGACGTCCTGCGCGGAGGACGCGGCGGCGACCATGGTGTCGCCCGTGGTGCCCAGCTCGGTCGTCATCTTCATGCCGAAGTACGGGTGGAACGGCGTGTTCGCGGGCGGCTGGCAGACCGCGCCGCTGCACGCGCCGCTGGAGAGCATGCCCATGTCGCCGTAGTCCGTCTCCCCGTCCACGGTGCTGATCTGGCCCGGCCCGTTGTGGGTGTTCCACCAGTCGACGGTGAACACCCCGTTCTCCAGTGCCGTGGCGAAGGCGTCCGCGGCGAACAGGCCGTTGGGGCGCGCGGTGAGCAGGGCGCCGCCGGTGTTGGTGTTCACCTCGGTCAGGGCGATGCCGATGCGCGGGGAGTCGGCGCCCGCGTACCGGTCGAGCTGGCGGCGCACCTCGCGCAGTTCGCCGGGCAGCCGGGTCAGGCGGGACAGGGCGGCGTCGGCGGTGGTGTCGGAGCCGCCCGCGTACCAGTGCACGCTGACGAAGTCGATGACGTCGGTGACCTGGGAGAGCACGGTGTGGTTCCAGTCGCCCGGATCGCCCTGGCCGACGACGCCGTCGGGCCAGTTGCCCGGTGCGGTGAGGACCGCGCCGATCTTCACGGTCGGGTCGACGGCCTTCATCGCGGCGGCGTAGGCGCGGACCTGACGGGCGTACTCCTGGGGGCTCTTGTCGGCGTGCTCGTCGTGCTCCCAGCCGCTGCCGTAGTGGTCGTTGCCGTAGATCTCGTTGCCGATCTCCCAGTACTTCGCGCCGTAGCCCTTGGTGACGTTCGCGTAGCGGACCCAGCCGGCCGCCTCCTCGGGCGTGCCCGAGCCGTAGTTGGCGATGAGGACGGGCTGGGCGCCGGTGGCGCGGACGGTGCCCATGAACGCGTCGAACCCGGTGCCGGGCGCGACGTACCCGCCGGGCGCGGTGTGCGTCTGCCAGTGGTAGATGTCGGCGTACGAGCCGCCCGGGTAGCGCATCGCCCCCACACCGGCCCGCTTCATCAGGGACGCGACCTCGGGGTCGTTCATGTGGGAGTCCCAGACGGCGGCGTTGACCCCGCGCGCGGTGTCGGTGAGCCGGCCCAGCGACGCCTGCGCGTTGACCTGGACGGCGACGTCCGCGGCGGGCTCCTCCCCCGCCGCGGAGGCGGGACCGGCGGCGCCGAGCGGGGACAGCAGGGCGAGCGCGGCGGCCAGGGCGGCGGCGGTGCGCACGAGGGAACGGGGGCGGGGGCGGGAGCGGCCGGGTCGGCCGGATCTGCGCGGTAAGGGCATGGGGTCCCCCCTCAGGGGCCGACGGCAGGACGGTGAGCGCACGCATGGGAGCGCTCCCATGATGGGAGGGGGGTGATGCCCTGTCAACGGACGGGACAGCCGGGACGGGGGCCGGGGGCTGCCGGCCCCCGGTCAGCCGGCCGGGGTCAGCAGAACCAGCCGTTCTGCACGAAGCCTTCCGCGTTGACGTCGCCCCAGGCGAAGCCGCGCACGTACTCGCTGCCGAACTCCGCGTAGTTCTGGTGCATGGTGAAGGTCTGGCCGTAGGTGAGCCGGCCGAACGCCGAGCCGCCGTAGGAGCTGCGGACCTCGAGCGTCTGGGCGCAGACGGTCAGGCGCTGGCCGATGTTGCCGTCGTGCGCCCAGCGGTAGGGGCCGCCGGCGTAGGCGGCGGACTGGGTGAGGGCGAGCATCAGTGCCGTCAGGACGGCGGTGACGGCGGTGAGCACACCCGCGAGGGCGGCGCGGGGCATCGGCTTGGACGGGTGGCGCAGCGCTGACGCGGTCACGGGGTTGTCTCCTCGGCTCGGTGGCACGGCACGCACACGGTAGGTGAACGGCCGTGCCCCGCGCAGCAGGTGACATCCGGTCAGGTGTCAGTCCTCGGGTTCCCAGGCGCGCAGCAGGTCGAGCAGGGACGCGTCGCCGTCGATGCGCACACCGTCGGCGGGGACGCGGTCGTAGAGGTAGAGGACCAGGTCACTGGCCGTGGCGCTGACGCGGGCGCCGGGGGTGCCGTCCGGGCTCTCGCCGGTGGCGGGCATGCGGGTGGACCGGGCGCCGTCCCCGTCGAGCGTGAGGCGCCAGGAGCGGCCCTCGGTGGCGTGGAAGTCGAAGGCGGTGGGCTCGTGCGGCCAGGCGGCCGTCGTCGCGCAGCAGGTGGACAGGAACTCGTCGACGCCGTCGAGTGCCACCTGCTGCGCCAGCGGCTGCGGGGCGCCCAGGACGACCTGGACGTCGTAGGTGTGCACCGCGGTCTCCTGGAGCCGGTGGCGGGCGACGGCGCCGGAGCTCTGCGGCGAGTGCGACGCGCCCCACCACGTCCAGCACCCGCGCTGCGGGCCTGCCTCGCGCAGGGCGTCCAGCAGCAGTTGCGTCGACTCCCGCGACCAGTCCAGCAGGGCCGCGCGCTCGCGGGGCGCGGTCAGGGCGGCCCGCTCGGCGATGGCCTTGGCCGGGGGGACGTCGGCGGGACCCGCGCTGAGGACGGCGGCCCAGAAGCGGTCCCCGCCGCCCAGGTGGTGCACCAGGTCGTACAGCGTCCACTCGGGGCAGGTGGGCACCTGCGCGTCGAGGCTGGGGGCGGAGGCGACCGCGGCGCGGAAGGCGCTCGCCCGTTCGTCCGTCAGTCGCCGCAGGTCGGAGAACTCCAGTGTCATGGCCACAGCCGGTGTCTATCACCGTGCTCCGCCGGCCGGACAGCGAATATCGCCGCCGTTGCGACGGGAGCCGTCGTAACGGCCCTTGTGACGGCGGTGACAGGACCGGGACACAACCGGCCACAACGGTCAGCGGGGATCGCCCGTCCCACTGTGCGTGGACGGCGACGACCGGCCGTCCCGCCGTGAACCGACAGGGGGAAACACCATGAAGCCGATCCGCCGCAAGGCAGCCACCGCAGGCGCCCTCGCCGTACTGGCGCTGGGCGGCACGCTCGCCGCGACCGCACCGGCCTCGGCCGCCACCGCCGGCGCCTACAACGGGGCGTGCGGCGCGGGGTACGAGGTCTTCACGTCGACTCCGGTGATGTCCTCGCAGCGGACCGTCGCCGCCACCACCTATGTGGCCTACAGCTCCGCCGACCGGCAGTGGTGCGCCGTGACCGTGCGCAGCAAGCCCGGCGCCCGCGTCTTCATGGAGGTCACCCTGGACACCTGGCCGACCAGTACCACCCCGGCCCGCGACGCCGGCTCCTACACGGCCTTCGCGGGCCCGGTGTACAAGGACCTCCCCGAGCCGGGCCGGTGCATGACCTGGAGCGGTTCGATCGACCTCTACTACAACTCCGACCGGGGCCTGTGCCCCTGACCCGCCGGCGTGTGCGCGAGCTGCACCGGGCCCGCCCGGTGGTGCCTCAGTCGGCCCGCATGCTCTGTGCCGGTCCCAGGTACGTCTGCGGCAGGCCTCCGGTGTCGATCAGGAGGCGCTGGACGATCAGGGTGGGGTCCACCGCCCAGAGGGTGAGGCGGTGGGGGCCGGGGGCGGTGAGTGTGTGCCGGGTGGCCGTGCGGTTGACGTTGTCGGAGGTGTTGCGGGCCCAGGGGGTGTTCATGGTGGTGTCGTCGGCGCCCGTGGCGGCGATGATGTCGACCGTCCGGGGCGGGGCGTCGTCGAAGGAGACCGCGTAGCGCAGGCCGGTGCCGGTGGGCAGGGCCGGGTTGCGGGGGGAGGCTTCGACCCAGAGGGTGACCTCGCCGCCGGGGGGCGGGCCCAGCAGGGTCACCTCGTACTCCAGGCGGGCGGAGGTGGTCCGGCCCGGGGTCTGCGGGGGTGCGGTGACCGGCCAGGGGGTCATGCCCGAGGTGGTGCGGCCGATGCCGTCAAGGCGGTGCCAGGTGCCCACGGCGCGGTCGTGGTGCTCGGCGTCGATCGCCACGTAGCCGTTCGCCTCGACGAAGCCGCGCAGGCCCCGCCGGGAGGGGATGCGGGCGGTGCAGGTCACGGTGACCGAGGTGCCGGCGCCGGTGACGGTCAGGGTGGCCCGTGCGCCGTCGTGCGGGACGCGCGGGAAGTCGGCGCGGACCTCCAGGCGTACCTGTTGCTCCACGCGGCCCCGGGGCCGGTCCACGGTGAGCCAGGGGGCGGAGGTCTCCACGCGGTAGGCGAAGGGGGTGCGGCCGCGGTTGAAGACCTCCACGTACTGCTGCGGGCGGGTCTGGAAGGGGCTGAACTCGGGCAGCTGCGCCGGGGTGCCGGCCGCGCCGTGCGGCCACCACCGGCCGGTGTCCTGCGCGCCGTCCACGCACACGCCCAGGGCGGCCGCCTCGGGCAGTTCGATGCGGCGCACCGCCGGGAACAGCACGTCCGGCAGGGCCACGTTGTCCTTCTCCGGCTGCTGCCAGGGCGCGTTGGGGCCGTAGCGGTCGACGTCGCCGTAGTCGATGTGCGGCTGGGTCTGGAAGCCCTGCCACTTGCCGTTCGCGACCCGGGAGTTGAAGCGGTCGGCCAGGGCCAGGTCGCGGGCCAGGCCGTCCTGCGCCTGCTGGGCCAGGTCGCCTGTGCGGGCCCGGCCCTGGGCGGCGTAGAGGAGGTTGGTGAACTCCGCCCGGCGCAGGGCGTAGAGGTTGGCGGTGGCCTGGACCTGGTAGCCGGCCAGTTCGAACCAGGCGTCCTGGAGCCGGGCGGGCAGGGCGCGCGCCACGCGGTCCGCCTCCTTCGCCAGGTCCTGCCACTCCTCGGTGACGCGGTCCAGCTCGCGGTGGGCGAAGTAGTAGGGCGTCTGGCGGTCGTCGTACACGACCTGGCCGTCGCGCTCGGTGATGCGGCGGTTGAGCAGCTCCGGTTTGCGGCGGGCCTGCAGGCGGCCGTAGCGCGAGAGGACCGCCGCGACGGCGCCGGCCGCGTCCTCGCCGAAGTTCTGGCGGGCGTAGCGCCGTTCCCACTCGGGCAGGTGCTCCTGCGGCCAACGCGCGGGGTTCCAGGCGTAGGTGAGGAAGAACTCCGTGGGCAGCTCGTTGCCCTTCAGGTCGCCGACGTTGGCCACCCACAGGCCGTGGCTGCCGAAGGCGTGGGCCTGGTGAAGCTGCTCCCAGGTGTTGGTGAGGTTGGCGGTGTCGACCCACTTGTAGTTGCGGCCGACGCCGACGTAGTCGAAGTGGTAGTACAGGCCGTACCCGCCGCCGCGGGCGGGTTCGGCGGGGTCGGGGTGCTTGCGGATGTTGCCCCAGTTGTCGTCGGTGAGGACGACCGTGACGTCGTCGGGCGCGCGCAGGCCGCGGTCCCAGTAGCGCTGGACCTCCTTGTACAGGGTCCACACCTGGGGTGTCTCGGCGGCCGGCCGGCCGGTCACCTCCTCGATGATGCGGCGCTGGGCGGCGATGATCTCCCGCATCAGCTCGATGCCGTCGCCGTCGGGCAGGCCGGTGTCGCCGTTGCCGCGCATGCCGAGGGTGACCACCCCCTCGAAGCCCTGGTCGGCCATGCGGCGCAGGCCGGCCCGCCAGTACTGCTCGATCGCGTCGGCGTTGCGCAGGTAGGACCACTCGCCGGTGCCGCCGTAGGGGTCGTGGCCCGGGGTGACGACGGCGCCGGAGGCGTCGCGCACGGCGGGGGTGGCGTGCCGGTTCCACTCCTCGATGCCGCGCATCATCGGCGCCTCGTGGGAGGTGCCCATGACGATGCCGTACTCGGCGGCGCGGCGGTGGTTGTCGGGGTCGTCCTCGGCGAAGGCGCGGCCCCAGACGGCCGGCCACAGGTAGTTGGCCTTCAGGCGGAGCAGGAGTTCGAAGACCTTGGCGTAGAAGTCGGCGGTGAAGCCGCCGGGGTGGCCCTCGGCCTTGCCGGGGCCGAAGTGGGCGGGTGCCCAGGTGCCCAGCGCCGGGTTCTCGTCGTTGAGGAACACTCCCCGGTACTTCACGGCCGGGGTGCCCTGGGTGTGGCGGCCGGGCAGGATCCAGACGCGGTCGTGGTGGGGCGGCGGCACGTCGTCCCACCAGTGCCAGGGGGAGACACCGAGGCCGTAGGAGAGGTCGTAGGCGCCGAAGATCGTGCCGCGCGGGTCGCTGCCCGCGATGACCAGGGCCTGCTCGACGCCGGGCAGGGGGTGGTCCACCACGGTCTGCAGGGAGGTCTCCCAGCGGCCGCGCACGCCGGTGGTGTCGAGTTTCCCGGAGGCCGCCAGGGAGTCGACCAGCCGGCTGCGGCCGAGGGTCCCCACGAGCACGGCGCGGCGGGCGACGGTGCCGGCGGGGCGTACGCCGGTGACGCGGGCGATGTCGGCGCGCAGGTCGGCGGCGGCGCGCACGACTCCCGGGTGGTCGTCGTCGTCGACCAGGACCGGGGCGCCGACCAGCGGGAAGGCGCCGGGGTGCGGGCGGTGGGCGGCGAAGGAGACGTACGCTCCCGGGTCCGTCACGCGCGGGGCGGACGGGCCGGGTGCGTCCGCCCCCGCGGACGGCGCGGGCAGCGCGACGGCCGGTGCCGCCGCCGGCACCGCGGCCGCCAGCCCGGTGCCCAGGACAGCTCTGCGACTGACGTGCGCGGGCATGACGGACCCCTCCACCCCATATTCGGCAAGCGACCTGACAAATGGTGGGTGCCGTGGCCGTGGGGGAACAGGGGGCGTGCGGGCCGAATAGTTTCGGAAGGGCCCGGTCCGTGCCGCCCCGCGCCCCGGGCAGTGCGGTGCGGGTGCCGTCAGGCGCCCTGGACGGCCGGTGCCTTGAAGCGGAGCGACTCGGCGTCGGGGAGGTTGCGGCGGGTCAGGGCGGAGAGGGTGGCGCCGGGGCCGATGTCCAGGAACGTCGTGGCCGCCAGGTCCTCGTTCAGGACGCGCAGGGTGGCCGTCCAGTGGACCGGGCCGGTGAGCTGGCGGGTGCACAGCTCGCGCCAGTGCGGGCCGCCCCGGTGGGCGGTGGCGTCGACGTTGGCGACGACCGGGACCGTTCCCGCCGTGAACCGCGTCAGGTCCAGGGCCTGGCGCAGCGGGGTGGCGGCCGGGGCCATGAGCGGGGTGTGGCAGGCCGCGGTGACCGGCAGGACGGTGCAGCGCAGGCCCGCCCCGGCCGCGCGGGCCGCGGCCTGCTGGACGGCCGTGCGGCTGCCCGCGATCACCGTCTGCTGGGGGCTGTTGTGGTTGGCCACCCACAGGTCGCCCTGCGCGGCGGCCACCAGCGCCTCGACCGTGTCCAGGCCGGCGCCCATCACCGCGGCCATCGCGCCGGGGCGCAGCCGGGCGGCGTCCGCCATGGCGCGGCCGCGCTCGCCCACCAGCCAGGCGGCGTCGGCCACCGACAGCACTCCCGCGGCGACCAGCGCCGCGTACTCGCCCAGGCTGTGGCCGGCCACGGCGACCACGTCGGCCGCCGGGTCGGTGCGGCGGAACTCGGACCAGGCCAGCAGGGAGGCGGTGAACACCGAGATCTGGGCGTGGTCGGTGCGCGAGAGAGTCTCCTGGTCCGCCGCCAGCAGCAGGTGGGCCGCGTCGAAGCCGGAGGCCCGGGAGACCTCCTCCACCAGGGCCCAGGACGGGGTGTCGCGCCAGGGTTCGCCCATGCCGGGGCGCTGCACGCCCTGGCCGGGGAACAGGACGGCGATCCGGGGTGCGGTCCGGGGGGCGGCCGGTTCCTCGACGTGCGTCTCCATGGTTTTTTCCTTTGTCGGTCGGGGGCGGTCCGGATCATCTTCCGCGGTCTTTCCTCAAGGGGCGGCACGGTGTTCACCATGCGCTCGCTAAAAGACCGCACAAGAACTCTCCCGGTTTCTCCGGCAGCCTTTTCCCGCCCCGTTCCCGGCTTTTTCCCGGCTTGAGTCAGGCATTGCCGCGCAGGGCCGACTCTCGGTGTCGTGCTTCACCGACGGAGCGACGAAACGGCATACGGGACGGGAGGCGTTGCATGACCACCGTGGTCGAAAAACCCCCGGGGAACGCGGTCGAGGCCGCACAGCCCCTGCGGGCCGACACCATGCACGTGCGGGTGGAGGAACTGCGCAGGCTGCGGGCCGAGGTGCACGCCGGGCCCGGGCAGCGCGCCACCGAGGCGCAGCACGCACGCGGCAAGCTCACCGCCCGCGAGCGGGTCGAACTGCTGCTGGACGAGGGCTCGTTCACCGAGCTGGAGCCGCTTCGGCGGCACCGCGCCACCGGGTTCGGGCTGGAGGACAAGCGGCCGCACACCGACGGCGTCGTCACCGGCTGGGGCACCGTCGAGGGGCGGCAGGTGTTCGTCTACGCCCACGACTTCAGGATCTTCGGCGGCGCCCTCGGCGAGTCGCACGCCGCGAAGATCCACAAGCTGATGGACCTCGCGGAGGCCTCGGGCGCGCCCCTGGTGAGCCTGTGCGACGGGGCCGGCGCCCGCATCCAGGAAGGGGTGACGGCGCTGGCGGGGTACGGCGGGATCTTCAGCCGCAACGCCCGCTCCTCGGGCGTCATCCCGCAGATCAGCGTCATCCTCGGGCCGTGCGCGGGCGGCGCCGCCTACTCGCCGGCACTGACCGACTTCACCTTCATGGTGCGGGGCGTGTCACAGATGTTCATCACCGGGCCGGACGTGGTGCGCGCCGTCACCGGTGAGCAGGTCAGCATGGACGAGCTGGGCGGCGCCGACGTGCACGCCTCGGTGTCGGGGGTGGCCGCGTTCGCCTACGACGACGAGGTCAGCTGCCTGCAGGACGTGCGCTACCTGCTGTCGTACCTGCCCTCCAACAACCGCCAGGCACCGCCCGTGCTGCGCGGCGGGGACCCGGCCGACCGGCGCACCGACCGCCTCACCGACCTGGTGCCGGCCGACCCCGCACGCGGCTACGACGTGCGCGAGGTCATCGAGGAACTCGTCGACGACGGCGACTTCTTCGAGACCCACCCCACCTGGGCGGCCAACGTGGTGTGCGCGCTGGCCCGGATCGACGGGCACGTCGTCGGCGTCGTCGCCAACCAGCCCCTGGTCAGCGCCGGTGTCCTGGACATCCGTGCCAGCGAGAAGGCCGCCCGGTTCGTGTCGCTGTGCGACGCGTTCAACATCCCGCTGGTCACCCTGCTGGACGTGCCCGGGTTCCTGCCCGGGGTGGAGCAGGAGCACAACGGGATCATCCGGCACGGCGCCAAGCTGCTGTACGCGTACTGCAACGCCACCGTGCCGCGCATCCAGCTGATCCTGCGCAAGGCCTACGGCGGTGCCTACATCGTCATGGACTCGCGTTCCGTGGGCGCGGACCTGTCGTTCGCCTGGCCCACCAACGAGGTGGCGGTGATGGGCGCGGAGGGCGCCGCCAACGTCATCTTCCGGCGCCGCATCGCCGAGGCCGACGACCCCGCCGCGATGCGCGCGCGGATGGTGGACGAGTACCGCTCGGAGCTGATGCACCCCTACTACGCCGCCGAACGCGGGCTCGTCGACGACGTGATCGAGCCGGGCGAGACCCGCGCGGTGCTCGCCCGCGCGCTTCAGATGCTGCGCACCAAGCACCGGGCGCTGCCGCAGCGCAAGCACGGGATCACCCCGCTGTGAGCGGCCGTCCGCCGGCAGCGGCCCCGACCGACGCCCCGCGCGGGGCCGTTGGCGCGGCCGGGCCGCTGGAGCTGCTGCGCGAGGCCGCGTTCCGCGTGGTGCGCGGCAACCCGGACGCCGACGAACTCGCAGCGCTCGTCGCGGTCCTGGTGGCGCTGTACGGACGCGCGGACGCCGGTGCCGGCGCCGCCGACGACGCGGCCGGTGCCGCGCCGCGGGCCACCTGGGACCGGGCCGGGCACGCCTACCACAGCCCGCTCGCCTGGGTGCTTTGAGCCCGCTTTTAGTGAGCGCTTTGCCGACCCCCCCGACAATGAAAACCGAGCGAGGGAAAAGGGAATCGACGTGAATTCCCGCAGACTCGCGCCGCCTCAGGAGGACGAAGAAATGAACCCCGCCGAACGCAAGACGTGTCTGCCGGGTGCCGCGAACCTCGAATTCATGCGCACCGTGGACCGTTCCCTGCTGCACCGCTGGGCGCTCTCGGAGGTGTTCCTCACCGACGCCCGCAAGACCGGTGACGAGGAGTACCTCGCCGCCGCCCAGCTGCCCCCGCTGCACGCCTACTACACCGAGCACGGCTCGCGGCTGAACGCGCCCGACCCGATGCTGCTGCTGGAGTGCTGCCGGCAGGCCGAGACCTACGGCGGCCACGAGTACGCCGGTGTCTCGCGCAAGAGCAAGTTCCTGCTGCGCAACTGGTCGATGGAGCTGCCGGGGCTGCTGACCCTGCCGCAGGAGGAGCGCCCCGGCGAGCTGCGGATCTCGGTGCGCACCAGCAACCGCCGCGGCACCCCCGGCGACGTGCGCCGGCTGTCGTTCGGCATCGACATGAAGCTCGCCCAGCGCTGCCTGGGCTTCGTGCGCATGGACGTGGGCTACATCCCCGCCGAGGTCTACGACCAGGTCCGCCTGCAGGGCCGCGGCCGGCCGCTGGTGCCGTTCAAGGACCTGCCGCGCCAGACCTCCTACGTCACCCCCCACCTGGTGGGCCGCAGCGACCCGGCCAACGTCGTCCTCGCCGACGCGACCGTGGGCAGCGACAACGCCACCGCGACGGTGCGGGTGCCGCTGGACAACCGCAGCATGTTCGACCACGGCCAGGACCACGTGCCCGGCATGGTGCTCATGGAGGCCGCCCGCCAGCTGTGCCTGCTCGGGGTGTCGGACCTGTGGGGCGCCTCGGTCAGCCGCAGCACGGTCGCCGGGTTCGAGTTCTCCTTCACCCGCTACGCCGAGCTCGACTCCCCCACCACCGTGCACATCCGCAAGACCGAGCCCTACGCGCACGAGGACAACCTCAGCCTGATGCTGCCGGACCTGCGGACCTTCCACATCGACTTCGAGCAGGACGGCGACATCATCGCCTCCGGGCAGATGCACACCACCACCGCGTCCACCGGCACCGCGCTCCTCGAGGGCGAGGAGTGCCTGTGAACACCGCAGGCGCCGGCGCTCCGGCGGTGTGGCTGGTGCCCGGGCAGTGGCTGCCGCCGGCCGCCGAGAAGACGGCGGACGCGCTGGCCGCCGGCCGGATCACCGCCGAGGAGGCCGACGCGATGGGCTACGAGCAACTGCCCGTCTCCGACGGCCCGTCGGCCCCCGAGATGGCGGTGCGCGCCGCCCGGCACGCACTGGCGCGGGCCGGCCTGCCGGCCGAGGACCTCAGCGCGCTCTGGTACGCCTGGACCTACTACCAGGGCCACGACTTCTGGTCGCCCGCGCACTACGTCGCCGCCCGCACCGGCGCCCTGGACGCCGTCCCCACCGGCGTGCAGCAGATGTGCAACGGCGCCGGGGCGGCCCTGCGCGGCGCGCTGCACCAGCTCACCGCGCACCCCGGCGGCGGGCCGGTGCTGGTCACCACCGCCGACCGCTTCGCACCCCCCGGCTTCGACCGGTGGCACGGCGACTACGGCGTCTGGTACGGCGACGGCGCCACCGCCGCCGTCGCCGGCACCGGAGCGGCCCCGGCCGGCGCGCTCACCCTGTGCGCCCTGGTCACCCGGGCGGCGCCCGAGCTGGAGAGCGCCCACCGCGACACCGACGCCTTCCACCCGGCGCCGCACACCCGCAGCGCCACCGTGGACGTGCGCCGCACCAAGAAGGCGTTCCTGGCCGCGCAGGGCGGCCGGGAGGCCTTCCTGGGCCGGCTGCGGCGCGAGACCAGCGCCGTCCTCGCCGACGCCCTGGCGCAGGCCGGCCTCGACGGCGCGGGCAGCGGCGGCGCGGGGCGGCTGAGCACCGTGCTGCTGCCGCGGCTCGGGCGGGCCACCGCCCGCGACGTCTACGGCCCCGCCGTCGCCGAGGTCACCGACGCGCCCGTCGCCGACCTGGGCGAGCGCACCGGGCACCTCGGCGCCGGGGACCTGCTGTCCAACCTGGCCGCGCTGGCCGACGACAGCGGCCCGCACCGCCTGGCACCCGGCGCTCACGCGGCCGTGCTGAGCGCGGGCGCCGGGTTCACCTGGAGCGCGGCCGTCGTGCGCCGGAACTGAAAACCCCGGCCCGCGAGCCCGCCCCCCTTCCCCCCTCACCCCCTCAACTTCCTTCTCCCACCTTCCTGAAAGGCACTGTCATGACGTTCCCTCAGCGCGGGGGGCCCGGTGAACGGCGTCCCGTCCTCGTCGTGGGCGCGGGCCCCGTAGGACTCGTCCTGGCCACCGAGCTGCTCGCGCAGGGCGTGCCGGTCCGGCTGGTCGACCACGCGGCCGCCCAGCCCCAGCAGCACTCGCGGGCCAGCGTCGTGTGGCCGCGCAGCCTGGAACTGCTCGGCCGGATCGGCGCCAGCGAGCCGCTGATCGAGCGCGGCAACCGGCTGGACTCGGTGCAGTACTACTCCGACAAGCGCCACCTGGGCGCCGTCGAGATGAGCCGGCTCGCCGGCACCCCCTACCCGTTCGGCGTGGTCGTCCCGCAGGACACCACCGAGGAGGTCATCCGCACCCGCCTGGCCGCCTACGGCGGTGAGATCGAGTTCGGCACCCTCACCGGGCTCGACACCGCGGGCGAGCGGCCCGTCGCCGAGGTGCGCCGCGCCGACGGCAGCACCGACCGCGTCGAGGCCGAGTACGTCATCGGCGCGGACGGCGCGCACAGCGCGGTGCGCCGCTTCGCCGGCATCGAGCTCCTCGGCACCGGCAACGACGTCCTGTTCGCCATCGGTGACGGCCCCGTCGCCGGCGACCTGGACCAGCACGCCCTGGTCTACTGCTACTCGCGCTCCGGCGCCCTGGGCATCGCGCCGTTCGGCGGCGGGACCTACCGCCTGGCCATCAGCGTCCCGGACTGGCGCGGGGAACAGGGGCCGCCGCCGGAGCTGTTCCAGCGGTTCGTCGACGAACGCTCCCCGCGCCCGGGCATCGTGGGCGAGCTGGAGTGGTCCACGATCTTCCGCGCCCGGCGCCGGGTCGCCGAGACCATGCGGGCCGGGCGGGTCTTCCTCGCCGGCGACGCCGCGCACGTGTTCAGCGCGGCCGGCGCCCAGGGCATGAACACCGGCATCCAGGACGCGGTCAACCTCGCCTGGAAGCTGGCCGGCGTGGTGCGCGGCGCCTTCGAGCCGGGCATCCTCGACACCTACGACACCGACCGGCGCCTGGCCGCCGAGCGCATCGTGCTGACCACCGCGAAGCAGACCAGCTGGGGCCTGTTCAAGCGGCGCCACGAACTCGCCCTGCGCGACGCGACGGTACGCCTGGCCCACCGCACCGGCGCGCTCCAGCGGTTCGGCGCCCCGCTGATGGCGCAGCACGACGTCAGCTACCGGCCGGCCGAGTCCCTGCGCGACACCCTGCCGGGACTGACCCGCCGCATCCGCACCGGCGACCGGCTGCCGGTGTTCGCCGCGCACGACGCCCCCCAGCCGAACGCCGAGCGCTGGCCGGCGATCGACCCGGCCCGGCTGACGGTGATGCTGTGGGCCGGCGCCCGCCAGGACGCCGCGTGGCTGGCCGCGCGCGCCTCGGTCACGGCGGCCGTGCCCGAGGGGGTCCCCGTGCGGGACGTGTCCGGCTGGCCGGGCTTCGCCCCGCTGCTGGGCACCGCGCCCCGGGCGCTGGTGGTGCGTCCCGACGGGCACGTGGCGGCGATCGTCGAGCCCGAGCCGACGGCGGTGCGCACCGCGCTGCGCCGCGCCGGCAGCAGCTTCCGCCCCGCGGCGGGAACGGGCACGGTCCGGGCCCTGACGGTCCCCGCCGCGCGCACCGCGCCCGGGCCCGGCCCCGCGGACGGCATCACGGCCACGACGGCCGAGGTGACCGGCGTGGCCGAGGAGTTGGCGTCGTGAGCCGCGCGGCGGTGCTGTGCGGGCTGGGCGGGTCGCTGCCCGAGCGGATCGTGTCCAACGAGGAACTGGCCGAGCAGCTCGACACCTCCGACCGATGGATCCGCACCCGGACCGGGATCGGGCAGCGCCACGTCGTCGCCCCGGGCCAGTCCACCTCCGACCTGGCGGTGGCGGCCGGCGCGCAGGCACTGGCCTCGGCGCGCGCGACGGCCGGGCGGGCGGACCACGGCGTCGACCCGGTCGACCCGGTCGATCTCGTGGTGCTCGCCACCAGTACGCCGGACCGGCCCTGCCCGGCCACCGCGCCGGACGTGGCGCACCGGCTCGGACTGGGCCCCGTGCCCTCCTTCGACGTGTCGGCCGTGTGCACGGGCTTCGTCTACGCCCTGGCCACCGCCGCCTCCATGATCACCGCGGGGATCGCCGGGCGGGCCCTGGTGATCGGCGCGGACACCTTCTCCACGATCCTCGACCCCGCCGACCGCACCACCCGGGCCATCTTCGGCGACGGCGCCGGAGCGGTGGTGCTGCGGGCCGGCGACAGCGGCGAGCCGGGCGCCCTGCTCGGGTTCGACCTGGGCAGCGACGGCTCCGGCGCCGACCTGATCACCGTGCGCGCCGGGGGCTCGCGGCAGCGCTCGGTGCCCGGGCCCGCGGCCGAGGGCGAGGAGTTCTTCACCATGGACGGCCGGCCCGTCTTCACCCGGGCCGTGCTGGACATGAGCCGCTCCTCGCAGAGCCTGCTGGAGCGGGTCGGCTGGAGCGCCGCCGAGGTCGACAAGGTCGTGGCGCACCAGGCCAACATCCGCATCCTCAACGCGGTCGGCGAGCAGCTCGGCCTGGAGGAGAAGCAGATCGTCGCCAACCTCGACCGGGTCGGCAACACCGTCGCCGCCTCGATCCCCCTCGCCCTGCGCGACGCCGTCGCCGGCGGGGAGCTCCAGCCCGGTCACCGGGTCCTGCTCACCGGCTTCGGCGGCGGGCTCACCTGGGGATCGGCCGCACTGGTCTGGCCGGAGCTGGAAACCGGCCGGCCGCACCGCTGAACCACCGTACGAACCCTATCAAACACCCTGAATTCGCTGGGAATTCGAGCATCTCACCGGAAGGAACCACCATCATGAGCGCTCCCGTCATGCCGACCCAGGAGTCCCTCAAGCACCGCGTCTCCGCGCTGATCAGCGAGAAGTTCGGCCTCGACGAGGCGGAACTGGCGTCCGGCGCCACCTTCGACGAGCTGGAGATCGACTCCCTGATCCTGGTGGAGCTGAGCCTGATCCTGCGCAAGGACCTGGGCATCGTCCTGGAGGAGGGCGAGCTGAAGTCGTCCTTCACCCTGGACGAGGCCGTCGCCGTGATCCGTGCGAAGGCGGATCGGTCGTGAGCGGCGTGGCCCGGGGCCGCGGTGTCGCGGTCACCGGCATGGGCCTGGTCACCCCGGCCGGGATCGGGGTGGAGGAGAACTGGCGGCGCGTGCTGTCCGGGGTCTCCGCCGCCGCCACCGACCCCGAGCTCAAGGGCGAGAAGGTCAACATCTCCTGCCGCGTCCCCGGCTTCGACCCCACGGCCGAACTGGGCCGGCGCACCGCGTGGAAGCTGGACCGCTTCACCCAGCTCGCCGTGGTCGGCGCCCGGCAGGCCGTCGCCGACGCCGCCCTGGACACCGGCTCGTGGGACTGCACCCGCGTCGGGGTCGTCATCGGCAACTCCCTGGGCGGCGCGAGCACCCTGGAGAAGCAGCTGCGCACCTACTGCGAGGGCACCCCCGAGGACGTGTCCGCGCTGATGATCCCCATGAGCATGGTCAACATGGTCGCCGGGTACGTCGCGATGGACCTGCGCATCCACGGCCCCAGCCTGGTCACCGCGACCGCGTGCGCCTCGGGGGCGTCCGCGATCGGCACCGCCCGCGAATGGCTGCTGTCCGGCCTGTGCGACGTGGTGCTGGCCGGCGGGACCGAGTCCGCGATCAGCCCGGGCACGCTCAACGGGCTGTCCCGGATGGGCGCGCTGTCGGGGCGCACCGACGACCCGGGCGCGGCGTCGCGGCCGTTCGCGGCGGACCGGGACGGCTTCGTGGCCGGTGAGGGCGCGGCGATCCTCGTCCTGGAGCGGTGCGCGGACGCCACCGCCCGCGGGGCGCGGCGCTACGCCGACATCGCCGGGTTCAGCGCCACCTCCGACGCGCACCACGCCACCGCCCCGCACCCGCGGGGCGAGGGGCTGGCCCGGGCGCTGCGGGCCGCGCTGGACGACGCCGGCGTGCTGCCCGACGAGGTGGAGCACGTCAACGCGCACGGCACGTCCACCCCGATGAACGACCTGACCGAGGCCCGCGCGCTGCACTCGGTCCTCGGCGACCGGGCGGCCGTCACCTCCACCAAGGGCGTCACCGGGCACACCCTCGCCGCGGCGGGCGCGGTCGAGGCGGCGTACACGGCGCTGTCGCTGTACCACGGCGCGATACCCCCCACCGCCAACGTGCAGTCGCTGGACCCGTCGATCGACGTCGACATCGACGTGGTCACCCGCTCCGCTCGCCACCGGCCGATCAGCGTCGCGGCGAGCACGTCGCTGGGGTTCGGCGGGCACAACGCCGCGCTGGTCCTCACGGCGGCGGCCTGACGGTGCACCGGCGGAGGCGCCGGGGTGCCCCACCGCCCCGGCCCTCCGGGCCCGCCCCCACCCCTTCCCTCGCGCCTCCCCCTCCCCCTCCCTCTCTTCTCCCTCTCTTCCTCTTCTCCCTTCTCGTCTTTCTCTCTTTCTCCGCTTGCGGAAGGAACTCCCCGTGACACTGCGCGTCCTGGGCCCCACCGGGCTGTCCGTCCACCCTGTCGGTCTCGGCTGCATGGGCATGAGCTGGGGCTACGACGAGTCCCGGCGCGACGACGAGGTGTCGGTCGCGGTGATCCGGCAGGCCCTGGACGCGGGCCCGGTCCTGCTGGACACGGCCGACGCCTACGGCGCCGGCCACAACGAGCGGCTCGTGGGCCGGGCCCTGGCCGGGCGCCGCGAGGACGCCGTGGTCGCGACGAAGACCGGGATCGTCGTGGACGACCTCGCCACCCGCACGCTGAGCCGCGACGGCTCGCCCGAGCGCATCCGGCGCTGCGCCGACGCCTCGCTGCGGCGCCTCGGCGTCGACGTCATCGACCTGTACTACCTGCACCGGGTCGACCCGGCCGTCCCCCTGGAGGAGTCCTGGGGCGCCCTGGCCGAGCTGGTCCGGGCGGGCAAGGTGCGCCACCTCGGGCTGTCGGAGGTCACCCGCGAGCAGGCCGACCGCGCCCACGGCATCCACCCGGTGGCCGCCGTGCAGTCCGAACTGTCCCTGTGGACCCGCGAACCGCTGGACGCGGGGAGCGGGATCTCCGGGTGGTGCGCCGCGCACGGGGCGGCGTTCGTGCCGTTCGCCCCGCTGGGGCGCGGGTTCCTCACCGGCCGCTACAGCGGGCCCGCGGACTTCGAGGCGGGCGACTTCCGGGCGGGCAACCCGCGCTTCGCGCAGGAGGTGTTCGAGGCGAACCTGCGGATCACGCGGACCGTGCAGGAGGTCGCCGCGCGGCACGGGGCGACGGCGGCACAGGTCGCGGTGGCCTGGACGCTGGCCCAGGGCGAGCACGTCGTGCCGATCCCGGGCACCAAGCAGCCCCGCTACCTGGCGGACAACCTCGCCGCGGCCGGGCTGCGCCTGACCCGTCAGGACCTGGACGAACTGAACGCGGCGCCGCCGGCCGCCGGGGACCGCTACTGACACCGCCCCCCTCTGCTCCCTCTCCCCCCTCCGCCCGCCCCACCGCGCTTCCCCTTCTTCCACCGACAGGAGCACACCATGTCCGAGCAGTTCACCGTGGTCGTCGTAGGGCTCGGCGGTGCCGGTCTTGCGCTGGTGCGGCACCTGGCCGGCGCCGGGCTGCACGTCGTGGGCGTCGACGACGACCCCGGCGCCCTGGAGCGCGCCCGCCGCCAGGACCGGCCCGGGCACCCCGTGACCCTCACCCGCTCCCTGGACGCCGTCGCGCGCGCCGACCTCGTCGTCGAGGCCGTGCCGGAACCAGCCGCGCTCAAACGCCGCGTCCTGGCCGCGATCCGCCCCCACCTCGCCCCCGGCACCCCCGTCGCGACCACCGCGCTCACCACACCGCTGACCGCGCTGGAGGAGTCCGCCGGACCCGACCTGTTCGCGCTGCGCTTCCTGCGCGCCGACGGCCTGGACGCCGTGGAGGTCGCCCGCGGCCCGCGCGCCGGGGAGGGCGCCGCCGAGCGGCTGGAGGAGGTCCTCACCGCGGCCGGCATCACCGCGCACCGGGTCCTGGACCGGCCCGGCTCGCTCGCCCCCGGCCTGCTGCTCGGCCTGCTGAACCGGGCCGCGTGGATGGTCCACGACGGGTACGCCAGCGCCGAGGACGTCGACACCGCGCTGCGGCTGGGCTGCGGCTGGGAGCAGGGCCCGCTGGCGGTGCTGGACGCGATCGGCCTGGACACCGCGCGCGACCTGCTCTCCCGCCTCGCCCGCGACGGCGGGCACAGCGAACCGGCGCCCGTGTTCGACGAGTTGATAGCGGCCGGCGCGCTCGGCCGCAAGAGCGGCCGCGGGTTCCACGTCCACGGCAGCGCGGGCGGCGCGAGGCGGTCCGTGGAGCCGACCGCCCCGCCCGGCTGCCGCGTCGTGGTCGTCGGCTCGGGGACCATGGCCACCGGCATCGCCGAGTGCTTCGTGCGCGGCGGGTTCGCCACCGCGCTGCTGGCCCGCAGCGAGGACAGCGCCCGGGCCGCCGCCGAGCGCGTCCAGTTCGCGCTGGGGCGCACCGCCACGGCGGGCGAGCCGGAGCCCGGCGGCCACGCCGCGTTCACCGCGGGCACCGACCGCTCGGTGCTGGGCGGCGCGGACATCGTCGTCGAGGCCGTCGTGGAGGACCTCGCCGTCAAGCAGCACCTGTTCGCGGAGCTGGGCGAGGTGTGCCCGCCGCACGCCCTGCTGGCCACCTCCACCTCCAGCCTGTCGGTGGCCGAGTGCACCGCGCCCGCGGGCCGCCCCGCCGACGTGCTGGGCCTGCACTTCTTCAACCCGGCCCCGCTGATGCGGCTGCTGGAGCTGGTCCCCCTCGCGGGCACCAGCGAGCACACCCTGGCCCGGGCCCGCGCGGTCGCCGAGCGGCTGGGCAAGCAGACCGTGACGTGCGGGGACCGGGCCGGCTTCATCGTCAACGCGCTGCTCTTCCCCTACCTCAACCAGGCGCTGGAGCTGCTCGACGCGGACGAGACGACGACCGCCGCCCTGGACGCGGCCGTGAAGTCGGTCGGCGGCCAGCCCCTGGGGCCCGTACGGCTGCTGGACACCGTGGGCGCGGACGTGGCGCTGGAGGTGCAGCGGCGCCTCGAGGGCGATGCGCGGCTGCGGGCACCGCGGCCGGCGGCGCTGCTGCGGGAGCTGGTCGAGGCCGGTCACCTGGGCCGCAAGACCCCGGGCAAGGGCACCCGCACCTACCTCGCCGCCCGCGCGGCCGCCCCGGTCGCCGCAGCCGCCTGAGCCCGCGGGCCGAATTCCCGCTGCGGCGACGGCCCGCACCGCGGCCGGCCGCGCCGGCCGGCCGCCCCGAACAGCCGGGCGGCGGCCCCGACCTCCCCCGGGGGCCGCCGCCCGGCTTCACCCCTGTCACCCGACCGGAAGGCCGAAGCCATGTCACACACCCGGACCACCCTCCCCCGGCCCGCGCTCGCGGCACCGCACGACGAGCGGGCACGCGAGGAGGAGCGGGCACGCGAGGAGCGGGAGCAGGAATCCGCCGACGGCGATCCCGCCCCCGTGGACCTCGCGTTCTTCGACGTCGACGAGACACTGATCACCGTCAAGAGCATGTTCCGCTTCCTGCGCTTCCACTACCGCGAGCGCGGACTGCCCGAGTCGGCCTACGACCAGGCGGCGGGCACCCTGCGGCGCAGGTCGGCGGCGGGGATATCGCGGCTGGTCACCAACCGGGAGTACTACCGGCTGTATGCGGGGCGCCCGCGTGAGGAGCTGTTCGCGCACGGGCGGGCCTGGTTCGACGCGGAGCTGGCCTGCGGCACCCTGCTGCACCTGCCGGTGGTCAACGCGCTGGCCCGCCACCGGGCGCGCGGTGCGCGGATCGTGCTGGTGTCGGGCTCGTTCCGGCCGTGCCTGGAGCCGGTGGCCGCGCTCCTCGGCGCCGACGACATCCTGTGCAGCGAGCCGTCGTACGAGGGCGGGTACTGCACGGGTGTGGTGCAGCGCCCGGTCATCGGCGCCGAGAAGGGCCGGCTGGCGCGCGCGCTGATGCGGCGGCGCGCGGTGGATCCCTCGCGCGCCGCCGCGTATGCCGATCACGCCTCCGACCTGGACCTGCTGCGGTCCGTGGGCCATCCCGTCGCGGTCGGCGAGGACCTGGTCCTCGGCGCGCACGTCGCCGGGGTGGGCGGAGGCACCCTGCCGGGCATCGGCCCGGCCCCGCTCAGCCGGCCGTCGGCCGCGACCGCTCCTGCTCCTGCTCCTGCTCCTGCTTGGCCACGGACACCAGCGCGGTGAAGCACAGCCGGCCCTCCTGGTGCATGGTCACCAGGAAGCGGGCCCGCCCGAGCTGGTCGTCGGGCAGCAGCTGGGCGTCGACCCAGCAGGGCGAGTCGAGTTCGACGTAGCGGTGGAAGACCGTCTCCATCGCCTCGGCGACGCCCACGCGCGGGTGGCGCAGGGTGCGCACGGCCTGCTTGGCCGCCTCCAGCAGGAGGATGCCGGGGGCGTGGTCGCTCGGGTGGTCGAAGTACATCGGGTGGTGGGTGTCGATCCGCAGCTGCCAGCGGTCGGTGGCGTCGGTGGGCGAGAGCACCACGTCGCGGAACTCCTCACCGACCCCGGCGCCCGCGACCGGCGGCGGCAGCGGACGGCTGCGGGCCAGCTCCAGCATGCGGTAGGCGTCGCCGCGGGCGCCGCGCAGCCGGTCGTAGATGGCGGGCGGCTGGATGGTGAACCGGGTGTGGGCGGTGGCCAGTTGCACGCCGTCGCGCACCACGGTGATGTGCAGCGACAGGCCGGTGACCCGTTCGCGCCGGCGGATCACGTCGTAGCAGCGGATGTGCAGGTCGGGCCGGCCGCCGATGCCGTTCTCGCGCAGCGAGGGCAGGTTCAGCGCGTAGCGGTACTCGCTCCACGCCAGGCGGTGGCCGAAGGGGACGTCGTACCCGGCGTGCGACAGCAGCGGGAAGGTCTGCCGGATCGTCTCCGTGAGCAGGACGGCGCCGTCCCCCAGTCCGGCGGTGTCGGTCCAGTCGGCCCCGATCAGGAACTCGTCCTGGCCCAGGCGCGTGAGGCCCGACAGCAGCACCTGCCCGGCGTCGTGCTTGTGGACCAGGCCCTTCTCGACGCGCAGCGCTCTCGAGGCGACGGCCGTCATCGACGTGTTCATGTGTGTAACCCCCCTGTTGTGCGCGGCCGTTGGCTGCCGCACCGACATGCGCTGCCCCACACCCCTGGCGGGGCCGCGCCACGGCCAGTAACATAGAGGACGTTCTTTTTCTTGTCGAGACCGGGATGCAGCCATGGCACGAGCGAACACGAGTCGCGCGCTCAAGCAGGAGCGCGCGATTCACACCCGAGAGCAGCTGTTGAAGGCTGCCGCGGAGGTCTTCGACGAGTTCGGCTACGCCGGCGCGGGGATCAACAAGATCCTGCAGCGCGCGGGGGTGACCGCAGGGGCCCTGTACTTCCACTTCAAGGACAAGCAGAACCTCGCGCAGGAGGTGATGAACGCCCAGCGCAGCACCATCGAGCCGCACGTGCCCACGACCGGCCTGCAGCGCCTGGTGGACATCACCCTCATCTGGTCGCACTCGCTGCAGGCCGACCCGCTGCTGCGGGCCGGCGTGCGCCTGACCGCCGAACAGGCCGCCAGCGGCCTGCAGGACGCCACGCCGTACACGGCCTGGGCCCGCAGCTTCCAGGACTGCCTGGACGTGGCGCGCGCCCAGGGCGAGTTGCGTGAGCACGTGCACAGCGAGGAGCTGGCCGAGTTCGTCGTCGGCGCCTGCACGGGCATGCAGGAGTACGCGCAGGTGGTGTCCCGGCGGGCCGACCTGCCCCGCCGCACGGTCAGCATGTGGCGGCTGCTGCTGCCCGGCATCGCCACCGGCCCGGCGCTCGACGGGATCGAGAACAGCGAGGAGCGCGCCCTGTCCCTGTGGACGTCCCTGGGCGCGCCCGCCGAAGGGGAGGGAACCCGACCATGACCGACCGCCTGCACCGGCTGAGACTGGCCGCCGTCAACATCGACGGCGTCCTGCTCAACGACACCTTCAGCCCGCTGATCCACCGCTTCGTCACCCGCCGCGGCGGCGTCTACTCCGCCGACGTCGAGCGCAGCGTCTTCTCCCAGCGCCAGAGCGACGCCGGACTCGCCATGGCGGCGGCGGTGCCGCAGGAGCTGACCGGCGAGGAGGCACTGGCCGCCTACTTCGAGGAGCGCGCCGCCTACCTCGCCGACCACCCCGTGCACGTCACCTCCGGCGCCGAGGCGCTGCTGCGCAGGCTCGCCGCCGCGGGACTGGACGTGGTCTGCTACGGCGGCCTGGCCAAGTCGCACTTCGACGAGCACCTCGGCGCCCTGGCCCACCTGTTCACCCCGCCGCACTACCTGTGCACCAACGACGTGCGCCCCGGACTGCGCGAGATCACCGCGCACTTCGGCCTGGAGCACGGCCAGGTCCTCTTCGTCGACGACGTGGCCCGCGTCGCCGAGGCGGCCCGCGCGCTCGGGGCGCCGTTCATCGGCCGCCCCAGCGACTTCGAGCACAGCCACCAGGGCGAGCTGATGCGCCGGGCCGGCGTGCGCCACCTGGTGGCCGGCCTGGACGAGATCGACGAACGGCTGCTGCGCACCGTGGACGCCGAGGCGGCGGCGGGCACGCTGTGGACCACCGGGGCGGCCGCCGGAGCGGCCGGGGAGCGGGTGGCGGTGGCGGCCGGGTAGCGCCGGCCCGCCCACGAGCCGCCCGGGTGGTGGCGCGTTCGGCCGTGCGGTTGCCGTACGGGGTGCGTACGAGGTGCGTACGCGTCCCGTACGGTGGGGCGTGCGGGGCCAGCGCCGCCTGCCGTTCGGCGTTCAGACCGCGAGGGTGCCGCCGTCGACCGGGAGGGTCGCGCCGGTCACGAACGACGACGCCTCGCTGCACAGCCACAGCGCGGCCTGCGCCACCTCCACGGGCGCCGCGAACCGCTTCTGCACGGCGCGCGCGAAGAACGCCTGGTCCACGCCGGGCATCTGCTCGCGCAGCGACTCCATCATCTCGGTGAGCGTGCTGCCCACGGCCAGCGCGTTGACCCGGATGCCCCGCTCCCCGTACGACGCCGCCGCGGCCTTGGTCAACCCGATCACCGCGTGCTTGGCGGCGACGTAGGGCGCGCCCACGCCCGTGGCGACCAGACCGGCGACGCTGGCGGTGTTGACGATGGCGCCGCCGCCGGTGGGCAGCATCGCCCGGATCTGGTGGCGCATGCAGTTCCACACCCCGCGGACGTTGACGTCCATCACGGTGTCGTAGTCGTCGTCGCTCATCTCGTGCAGGTCGGTGCCGAGCGTGGCGTGGCCGGCGTTGTTGAAGGCGGCGTCCAGGCGGCCGTAGCGCTCGACGGCCGCGGCCACCACCCGCTCGACCTCCTCACCGCGGCGTATGTCGGCGGCCACGTGCGTCGCGCGGCCGCCCTTGGCCTCGATGTCCTGGACCACCGAGGCGAGTTGCGCCTCGCGCCGGGCCGTGAGCACGACGGCCGCGCCGTGCTCGGCGAAGAGCCGGGCCGCCGCCGCGCCGATGCCCGACGAGGCGCCGGTGACCATGACGACCCGGCCACTCATTGCGTACGTGCGTTCGATCATGACCGTCAGTCAAACATTCGGCTCACGGACGGTCAGGCGATTGGGACGGGCCGTTACCAGCCAACCTGCCAAGAACGTTCCGAGCTGCTCGTTCTCCGGAGTTCTTGGGAATTTCTTGACCTATCGTGGGCGTCACGGACCGACCACGGGGGGCGGGAGGAGAGGCGAGACAGGTGGCGAGGCAGGAGCGGGCTGAGCAGACCCGGCAGCGGATCGTCGAGGCCGCCGCCTCCGAGTTCGCCGGACACGGCTACGACGGCACCTCGCTGCACGGGATCGTCAGAACCGCCGGGGTCACCATGGGCGCGCTGACCTTCCACTTCCGCAGCAAGTCGGCCCTCGCGGACGCCGTGCAGGAGTCCGGTGCCGCCGCCACCCGCGCCGCGCTGGACGCCACCGCCGCCGCCCCCGGCTTCCAGGGCGCGCTGGAGACGGTGCTCGCCCTCGCCGGCGCGCTGCGCACCACGCCGAGCGTGCGCGCCGCCGCCCGCCTCACCCGCGAGGGCCACGCCACGGGCCACGGCGGCTGGTACGACTGCTGGGCCCCGGGCCTGCGCGACGCGCTGGAACGGTCCTGGTACGAGCAGCGCGCGGACAGCGGGCTGACCCCGCTGGCGGTGACGACCCTGCTCTCCCACGTCGTGCTCGGCGCCGAGGCCGCCGCCTCGACACCGGAGGCACTGCGCCCGGTCACCGGCGACGCCCCCGACGAGAACCTGGCCCAGGCCCTGAAGGCCCTGGGCACGCTGCTGTCCCGCCCCGCCGACACGGAGACCTGCGGCGCCTGAGCCGGGGGGCGGTCTGCGACCGGCGCCTGGCCGACGTCGGGCCTCGCGTGGTGACCGGCTGCGGGTCGGCGTCTGGCGGTGCCTGCCGGCGCGGTCCGGCGTCCGGCCGGTGTCCGGTCGACGTCAGGCCGGGCGTCCGGTCGACGTCAGGCCGGCGCGATCCGGCATCGAGCCGGCGTGTGGCCGGGCCGGGCCCAGCTGGTGCGGCCGCGTCGGGCCGCCCGGAGCCCCCCTTGCTGAATCCGCCGCCCGGCGCGTACCACGGGCCGGGCCGCGCCAGCTGCACGCCCCGGGGCGACGGACCGTTCCACAGCCGGAACCCCCTCGCTGAACCCGCCCCGCACACGCCCCCGCTGCCGGTCCCACGGCCCGTCGCCCGCCCTCCCGCAGGGATTTCTCGTGCCCGGCGCGCCCCTTCCCGCCCAGCTCAGACCCCCTGTATCCGCCCCGCTCCCCCGCCGCCTCCTCCCCGGGCCCTAGAAACATAGAGAATGTTCTGTATATTTACGGCGACCGGGAGAGAGGAGTCCTCATGCATCCGGCCACCGAGCACGTCCCGTCGGCCCAGCGGCTGTTCGCCCACCTGCCGCGGGCCGACCAGCGGCGCTGGGCGGGCGTGTACGTGAAGGGGCTGCTGTGCACGCCCGGCAAGAAGACCCTGCGGCGCATCGCGGCCTCGGTGACGCCGTCGCCGACCGCGCCGCAGTCGCTCCAGCAGTTCGTCAACGACAGCGCCTGGCCCTGGCGCCCGGTGCGCGCCGAACTCACCCGCTGGGTCGCCGAGCACGCCCCCGCGCACGCCTGGACGCTGTGCCCGGTGGTCATCCCCAAGCGGGGCGCGCTCGCCGTCGGCGTCCACCGCCGCTTCGTCCCGGCCTCCGGACGCACCGTCAACTGCCAGCTGGCGGTGGGCGCGTTCCTCTCCGGGGAGCTCGGTGACCTCTCCGTGGACTGGCGGCTGTACCTGCCCCGGCGCTGGAGCGAGGACGCCGCGCTGCGCCACCAGGCCCGCATCCCCGACGGTGCCGGCCACGCCAGCGCGGCCGAGCTGTGCCTGGCCCTCGCCGACCGGCTGGTGCGGACCAGCCCGGTGAAGGCGCCGGTCGTGGTCCACACCGACGGGCACATCGACGCCGAGCCCGTGATCGAGGGGCTTCAGGCCCGCGGTCTGGACTGGGTCGTCGTCGTCCCCGACACCCTGCCCCTGTCCCTCGCCCCGCTCCCCGGCCCCCACCCGGCGAGCAGCGTCCGCAGGGCGGACGGCGGGACCCGGCGGGGTGCCGGGCGCCGTCTCGTGGCGCGCCACACCGCCCTGGAGACGGTCGCCGACCGGCTGCGCCGGCACGCCCGCCCGGACCCGGCCGGCCCGCCCGCCCCGGGCAGGCAGCGGCTCGGCACCACGGGGGTGCTGCTCCCGGGCGGCGAGCCGGCCGTGCTGGCCGGTGTCTGGAGCAGCGCCCGGCCCCGGCCGGACCGGATCTGGCTGACCAACCTGCCCCCCGCCCACCAGCCCCGCGTCCTGGGGCTGCTCGGCAGCGCGCCCGCCGCCCGGATCGGGGACACCGAGGCCGAACTGGGCCTGCACGACTTCGCCGGCCGGTCCTACCCCGGCTGGCACCGGCACGCCACGCTCGTCTCCGTCGCCGCGGCGCACCGCCGCCTGGGCCACGAGATGTGCCTGGCACCCGGCGACTGCTGACCCTCGCCCCGGCCGGCCCGCGGCCCTCCTCCCCACACCCGCACCACGGGAGCGCCCGGCCGCCGGCCCCCTCCCCCCACCGCACCACGGGAGCCCCGCAGTGACGCGCAGCTCCCGCCGACTGTTCGCCCGCACACCGCGCGCCGCGCCGGGCGGTGAGACCCGACCTCGAGGAGGGGCTGTGGAGTTCCGTGTCCTTGGACCGATCGACGTGCGCGCACAGGGGCGTGACATCACCCCCAGCGCACCCAAGCAGCGGCAGGTGCTCGCCCTGCTCATGGCGAAGGCCAACCACCGCGTGTCCGTGCCGGCGCTGCTGAGCGAGGTGTGGGACGGCGAACCGCCGCGCACCGCGACGACCGCGCTGCAGACGTACATCGGGGCGATACGCAAGGCCCTGGCCGCCGGCAGCGGCAGCAGTGCCCGCGACATCGCCGAGCAGCGGCTGGTGACCGACGGCAACGGCTACGTGCTGCGGCTGCGGCCCGAGGAATGGGACCGCCCCCGCTTCGAGGAGCTGGTCCTGACCGCCCGCGGCCTGCTGGAGGAACGGCGGGCGCACGCCGCCACCGAGGTGCTCAGCCAGGCGCTGGCCCTGTGGCGCGGGGCGCCCTTCGGCAACGTGCGCCACGGCAGCCGGCTCACCGTGCAGGCCCGGGTGCTGAACGAGGCGCACCTGGCGGCCTGCGAGGTCCGCATCGACGCGCTGCTGCTGTGCCGGCGCTTCCAGGAGGCGGTCGGGGAGGCCGTCGCCCTGGTGGGCGAGCACCCGTACCACGAGAACCTGCACAGCCAGCTGATGCGGGCGCTGTACGCGTCGGGGCGGCGGGCGGCGGCGCTGGACGTCTACCAGTCGCTGCACCGCCGGATGACCGACGACCTGGGCCTGCCCCCGTCCCCGTCGACCACGACCCTGCACCACGTGATGCTCCAGGACCACCCCGACCAGCGCTACCTGGCGGCGGCGGGAGCGGGGGCCCTGGGGTGAGGGCCGCGCCCCGGGACGGTCACGGGCCCGGGGCCGGGTCGCCCCACAGGCTTTCCACCGCCCGGGTGGGGCCGCCCAGTTCACGGATGCGGTCCATCGCCGCCCGGACGAAGGCCCGCAGGCGGGCCGTCTCGTGGCCGGTGGGCCACACGAACGCGTAGTCGATGCGCGGGGCGCCGTCGAGGGGCTTGAAGACCAGCCCGGGCCGGCTGTAGTAGTGCGCGCCCGCGGCCGCCACGGGGGTGACGCCCTTGCCCGCCAGGACCAGCGAGAGCGCGTCCTCCCAGTGCGTCATGGCCTGTCCGTGCGGGATGGGCCGGCCCGACGGCGTCTGCCGCGGGAAGTGGTGGTCCAGCCAGTGGGCGGGCACGTTCCCGGCGACCGTCAGCAGTGTCGCCTCCGCCAGGTCCTCCACGCCCACCGTCTCGCGCCGCGCGAAGGGGTGCGAGGACGACATCAGCAGCACCCTGGGCTGTGACACCAGCACCGGGCCCAGCGTCAGGTCCGGTTCGGTGAGGGGCGGTTCGGTCACCTGCAGTTCGACGTCACCGGCGCGCAGCGGCCCGTAGGGGTCGGATATCTGCACCTGGCGTATCTGCACGTCCACGTCCGGGTAGCTGCGGGCGAACACCTCGGTGATGCTGTGCAGCAGGTGGCCGGTGAACGCGCCGGAGAAGCCGATGCGCAGCGAGCCGGTGATGCCGCGCCCGGCCGCCATGGCGCGGGCGACGGCCTCTTCCACGCCCCGCCAGGCCGGCCCCAGGTCGTCCCTGAGCTGCTCCCCGATGGGCGTGGGGGTGACCTGCCGGCTGGTGCGGTCGAACAGCTTCGCCCCGACGCGGCGTTCCAGGCGGGCGATGGTCTGGCTGACCCTGCTCTGCGAGACGCCCACCCGCTCGGCGGTCCGCCCGAAGTGCAGTTCCTCCGCGAGGGTCAGGAAAATCTCGATCTCCTGGCGTTCCATGAACGACTCTCCCGCGCCCCTCGGTCGTGCGTGACCTCGAACGATTAGCCCAGCGAATCGATCGTTGCACAGATCGTCCTTGTTGCGCAGGCCCGCCGATTCGAAGCTGATCAGGCAACCCCGGATCGCCAGGAAGGACCGCTCATGGCCGTCACCGAATCCTCACCTCCCGCCCCGACCACGACCGAGGCCGGCGCACCACCCGGGCCCGCCGCCGGCGCCGTCTTCGGCCCGCGCGAGTGGCTGGTGCTGATCACCCTGTGCTGCGCGACGTTCATGTGCGGCCTGGACTTCTCCATCGTCACCGTCGCCCTGCCCGACATCGGCTCCGCGCTGGGCTTCTCCTCGGCCGGCACGCTGCAGTGGGTCGCCACGGCCAGCCTGCTGCCGTCGGCGAGCCTGCTGCCGCTGTTCGCGCGGGTCGCCGACCTGATCGGCCGCAAGCGGCTGTTCACGCTCGGCGTCGGGGTGTTCACCCTGTTCTCGCTGGGCGCGGCCCTGGCCAACAGCCCCGGCGTGCTGATCGCCACCCGCATCGGGCAGGGCACCGCCGCCGCGATGATCGCCCCGGCCGCCATCGCGCTGATGACCGGTTACTTCCAGGAGGGCCCCAAGCGGGCGCGTGCCCTGGGCCTGAACGGCGCCGTGATGTCGCTGGGCTTCGTGTTCGGCGCGCTCGGCGGCGGTGTCATCACCAACGGCTTCAGCTGGCGCTGGACGATGGTCGCGCTGTGCGTGATGGGCGCGCTGGCGCTGGCCGGTGCGCTGGCCCTGCCCGTGATCCACGAGTCCGGTGCCGCCCGGCGCATGGACATCCCCGGCGCGATCCTCGCCACGCTCGGCCTGTTCGGTCTGGTGTACGGCATCTCCACCGGCGGCGACCAGGGCTGGACCCGTCCCGGCGCGCTCGGCCCGATCGTCGGCGGCGTGCTGCTGCTGGTGGTGTTCCTGCTGGTCGAGCGGCGTCACCCGGAGCCGCTGGTGCCGCTGTCCGTGCTGAACCGGCCGTCGGTGAAGTGGTCGGGCCTGTTCGGTGTCATCACCTTCGGCATGTGCGCCGGTACGACGGTGCTGCTGAGCCTGTACATGCAGGACGTGCTGGGCTTCAGCGCCCTGCAGGCCGGCCTGAGCTACCTCGGTGAGGGCGCCGCCGCCACCCTGGGCGGCATGTACGTGGCCCGGCTGCTGGGCCGGTTCGGCGGGGTGAAGGTCCTCGCCGCGGGCCTGCTCATCCAGGGCGTCGGCACCGTCGCGATGTTCGCCCTGCCGCAGGACGTCAACCTGGCGGCCCTGCTCGTGACGTCGTCCGTGATGGGTCTGGGGCACGTCTTCAGCGTGGTCTCCTTCATCACCGTGATGACCACGGGCGTCACGGAGGAGGACCAGGGCGTCGTCGGCGGTCTGTCGCAGCTGCCGCAGTACGTCGCCGCGATCGGCGTGTCCGGTCTGAGCGCGATCGCCGCGGCCCGCACCAACGCGCTGTCCTCCGGTGGCACGCCCACCCCCGCGGACGTCCTGGGCGGACTGCACGCCGGCATGGTCACCGCCGGTGTGGTCGCCCTGGTGGGCGCGCTGCTCGTCGGCGTCCTGCTGCGCGGGCGGACCCCCGCGTAGTCCGCCGCCCGTCCGACCCGCGCATCCGGCGCGGCCGTCCGCCGTCTCTCGTCGGCGGACGGCCGCGCCGCGCCCGTACCCGCAGCCGCACGGCACGCATCGCAGGACGAGGAGACCACCCATGAACGACGGCAGCGACAGCGACAGCCGGCTGCGCAGGCCCTCCGCGGTGCGCACCCTGCGCGTGGGGGCGCTGAAGGTCAGCTACGTGCCCGACGGGGCGATGCTCCTGAAGCCGCACACCGCTCCCCCGGTGGCCGCCGACCGCCACTGGGTCAGGTACGGCGCCTACCTCAACGACACCCGCCGGCTCGTCGCCAACACCGGGGGCCTGCTCGTGGAGTCGGGCACCCGGGCCCTGCTGATCGACGCCGGGTTCGGCCCCCGCGCCGTACCGGAGGACCCCGCGCACCCCTACCGGGGCGCGGTCCACGGCGGCCTGCTGCCCGGCAACCTCGCCCTGCTGGGCCGCTCCCCCGACGACATCGAGACGGTGGCCTTCACCCACCTGCACCCCGACCACACCGGCTGGGCCCTCACCGACCCGCCGCTGTTCCCGCGCGCCGCCCTCGCCGTCCCCAAGGGCGAGTGGGACGACCGCGACGACGCGCTGAGCGCCCTCGAACCGCGCACCCGGCCCCTGCTGGCGGGCGAGGAGGTCTTCCCCGGCGTCCACGCGATGGCCCTGCCCGGCCACACCCCGGGCCACACCGGCTTCGTGATCGCCTCCGGCGGGAGCCGCCTGCTGGCCTTCGGCGACGCGCTGCTGTCCCCGCTGCAGATACGCCACCCCGAGTGGTCCGTGATCCGCGAGGCCGACCCGGCCGCCGCCGAACACCACCGCCGCGCCCTGGTCACCGAACTCCTGCGCCCCGACACCCTGGGCTTCGGCATCCACTTCGCCGACGTCGTCTTCGGCCGCGCCCGCACCGACGACACGGCGACGGCGGACTGGCACCCGCTGTGACCCCGCACCGCGGGCACAAACGCTGCGGCCCCGGGGGCAGATGCCGGTCCGGGGCCGCAGCGTAGGAAGAGGGGGGTGTGGTCGTGGAGGGCGGTCGCCTACGCGGCGAAAGGCACTGCCGGGCTTCAGCCGAACGATCGTCCCGACAGGCAAGGGGTGAGGCCCGGGGACACTGTCCCCTCCACGACCACACCCCTCACAACAGCACGGACCCCGGCGTCATTCCCCCCGGCAGGACCGCTTCTGGGGACGGGGCGGGCCCACGGTCGTCAGGACAGCGGCGGCAGCTCTCCGCCGGAGGCGCCGTCGTCCTCGGAGAGTGACTCCCTGATCGCGCGGAAGACGGAACGCCGTTCGACCAGTTCGGCGCCCGGCATCTCGGCCAGGGGCTCGGGGCGGTCCCCGAAGCGGGCCGGGAGTGGGGGCAGTCCCAGTGCCGTGAACGCCTCGTCGAGGTGCCGGCGCGGGTCACCGGTGCCGCGCAGGACCGCGGCGAGGGGCCGGTGGTCCGTCCTGCCGTAGGCCGCCGCCAGCGCGGTCGCGCGCTGCGCCGCATCCTCCTGCGTCGGCATTTCGGCCGGATCGGCCCACCAGGCGTGGGCGGTCACCAGGCGGCCGTCGCGGTACAGGTGGAGCGTGCAGTCCGTGCCCTCCTTGACCGCCACCAGCACCGGCCACGTCTCGCCCCTGCTGAACGTGGCGGCCAGCCGGGGCAGCCCGCCCTCGCCGAGCAGGGTCCGGCGCAGGCCCTTGCGGCGGCCCGCCGGCTCCGCCGAGGCCGCGATCTCCACGAACGTGCGGCCCCCGCGGGCCGGGGCCAGGCGCAGGGCCGTGCCGGTGAGCAGGACGGCTGTGCGGACCTCCGGCAGCGGTGCGCCGGCGAGCGCGACGGCCATGGCCACGGGGGCCGTGGCGGCGTCCTGCACCGGCGCCGTACCGGCCGTGCCGGTCGTGCCGACGGCCGGTGGCGGGACGGAGCCGGCGAAGTACGGCGTCCGGGACGCCACCTGGGTGCGCACGCCCTTGCGCAGCAGGAGGAAGGTCTCCCGCGGATCGCCCAGGTACGCCCAGGGGAAGGTGCGGGCGTCGGTGCCGATGAGGCGGAACACCTCCAGGGCCTCGGCTTCGCGTCCGGAGCGGATCAGGGCGAGCGCGAGGTGGTTGCGGAAGCCCGCCGCCCGCCGGTCGCCCGGCTCGTACCCGGCGGACAACTGAAGTCCTGCCTCGACCAGTTGCTCGATCCGGGACCAGGCGACGGGTCCGTGCCCGGGTCCCGCGTCGTGCTCCAGTGCGTACTCGGTGACCGCGTGCAGGGGCAGTCCGCGCAGCGGTGACCCCTCGGGTGCCGCCGCGGCGGCCGCTTCGGCGAAGCCGAACATCTCCTCGTGGGAGCCGTACCACTTGCCGGCCAGGTACTGCACCGCGCGGGCGTGCAGGCCCCCGTGGTGCGGGTCCGCCTCACGTCCTCGGGCCAGGTAGGTGTCGAACACGGCGCGGGGAGCGCCCAGTCCCATCGCGTGGGCGATGAGAACCCGCCAGGGGACGGGGTCGCCGGGGTTGCGGTCGGCGGCGGTGCGCAGGACCGGTTCGGCGTCGCGCAGCACCGTGCGGAACGCCCGGAACTGCTCCTGCGAGACGTACCGGGCGCGCGCGGCGGTACGGATCTCCCAGGCGCGGTCGATGGCCAGTTCGGCCGCCACGAGAGCCACGTCGGGGTCGTCGGGCCGCTGTTGCTGCCAGGTCTCGAGCCATCCGGTGTGGTGCAGGGCGAGTTCGGCCAGGCCGGCGCTGTACTGTCCGCGCCGTTCCCAGTCCCGGGCGGTACGCGTGCGGGCCATGAGGTCCGCCGCCGGCTGCCAGTCGCCCGAGCGGGCCGCCGACAGCGCGGCCCGCAGGGCGGGGTCCGGCGCGTCCACCTCCACCGCCCCGTCGGGCGGCAGCCCTTCGCCGGTGGCCGTGAAGTGCCGCAGCATCCGTGGCAGCGCGAACACGTGGGGCAGCTTGCCCACTTCGGTCTCCCTCCCCCGACGGCCCCCGGGCCGCCCCACTGATCGTCGACGAGAGGGAGAACCCTACCGACCAGGCCCGTCGTGCGCGGACCTGCCGTGGGGCGGCTTGCGGTGCCTGCCGCGTTGCGGCGGAGCGACGGGGCACGGGCGGCCCCGGCCGGCCGCGGCGAAGGGTACGGTCGGCTGCGGCGAGCGGGGGTCCGGCCGGCCGTGGTGGGAGTGGTCGCGGGGCCGGGTACGGGCGGTGGAAATCCCGTGGAGGTGCTGTCAGGGGGAGCGTTTATGCTGCCTCGCACGATCACGCGGGACCACGGGGAGGGCGCGGCATGTTCGGCAGGCTGTTCGGCGGGGGCGGTCGCAGACCGGCGGCGGATCCGCACGCGCTTCCCGCCCCGCGGGGCAGGGGCGGGGTGTACCGGCTGGAGGCGCTCGGGGACACGCGGGTGCTGGCGCTGGTGCAGGCCGCCGAGGCGGGTGACTGGGAGGCGGTGAAGGGGGCGGCGGTCCCGTTCGACCTCGGCCGTGAGCACCAGGTGCTGGCGGAGGTCTGCGACGTCGCCGGGGTGCAGGACTGGATCGGCCGGGCCGTCGAGGAGGACGAGGAGCACCGGGCGCTGGCCCTGCTGGTCTCCGGCGCCCGGCACGTCGTCTGGGGGTGGGAGGCCCGCACCTCGGCGCGTGCCGTGGACGTCTCGCGGGAGCAGTGGCGCGTCTTCTACGAGCGGCTGGAGATCGCGGAGGAACAGCTCCTCCAGGCGGCGGAGTTGCGCCCGCAGTGGATCTCGCCCTGGCGGCGCCTGCTGACCTCCGGGCGCGGCATGTCGCTGGGCCGGGCCGTGACCAGGGCGCGGTTCGACGCCGCGCTGCGGCGCGACCCGCTCGACCTGGGGGCCCACATGGAGTGGCTGTCGCAGCTGCAGCCGCGCTGGAGCGGAGAGCCCGGCCGGGCCCTGGCGTTCGCCCGCCAGGCGTTCGACGGCGCGCCCGAGGGCCACCGGCTGGGCTGCGTGGTCCCCATGGCCCACATCGAGGAGTGGGTGGAGTCCGACCGCGGCAACCACCTCGAGAACGCCCAGGTCCGCCAGGAGCTGAGGCACGCGGCCGAGCGCAGCATCCTGCACCCGGCCTACGAGCGGCGCCCGGGCTGGCAGGAGGACTTCAACATCTTCGCCATGGCCCTGTCGCTCGCCGGTGAGCAGGAGGCCGCCCGGCGCGTCTACCGCGAGCTGGGCGGTGCCTTCACGCCGTGGCCGTGGAAGTACGCGGCGCAGCCGGAGGCGATGTACGCCCGTTTCCGGCGCCGCGCCTGACCACGCCGGCCGTGCCCGCTGCCGTCCCGGCGCCCGGTCCCGTCCCGGCGCCCGATGCCGTGCTCGTGTCCGTTCCCGTCCCGGCGCCCGACCGCGCCGTCCGCTTCCGCCCCTTGCCGCTCACCGCACCCCGGACTGCCCGATGACTTTGCATGACACCCCTTCCGGCCCGCTCGGCGCCGACCGCACCTTCCAGGTCGACCTGCGCGGCCTGGTCGACCTCCTGTCCCACCACCTGTACTCCAGCCCCCGGGTCTACCTGCGCGAACTGCTGCAGAACGCGGTGGACGCGCTGACCGCCCGCCGCCAGCTGCCCCCGGCCGGGGCGGCCGCCCCACCCGCAGGCCTGGGGATCCGCCTGTACGCCGACGGCAGCGTGGTCCGCGTCGAGGACGACGGCGTGGGTCTGACCGAGGCCGACGTGCACGGCTTCCTCGCCACCATCGGCCGCAGCAGCAAGCGCGCCGACTCGATCGCCCAGCAACGGGCGGACTTCATCGGCCAGTTCGGCATCGGCCTGCTGTCCTGTTTCCTGGTCGCGGACGAGATCCACGTCCTGAGCCGCTCCGCGCGCACCCCCGACGCCCCGGCGGTGGAATGGCGCGGCCGCGGCGACGGCCGGTACACCGTGCGCACCCTGCCCGCCTCCGCCCGCCCCCGGCCCGGCACCACCGTGACGCTGACGCCGCGCGCCGACGCCGCCGAGTGGACGCGGCCGTCCCAGGTGCACGCGCTGGCCCGGCACTTCGGCTCCCTGCTGCGCCACCCGGTGGTCTTCGACGACGGCTCCGGCGCCCCCGCCGTGCCGGTCAACCCCGAGCCCGCCCCCTGGGCCCGGGCCCACCCCACGCCGGGCGCCCGCGCCCGCGCGCTGGCCGCCTACGGCGAGGAGGTCTTCGGGTTCACGCCGCTGGACACCATCGAGCTGGACCTGCCGGCCGTGGGCCTGAAGGGCATCGCGTGCGTGCTGCCCGAGACGGTCCCGGCCGGGCGCCGCCACGGCCACCGGGTCCACGTCAAGGGCATGCTGCTGTCGGAGCAGGCCGAGGAGATCCTGCCCGAGTGGGCGTTCTTCGTGCGCTGCGTCGTGGACGCCGAGGCGCTGCGCCCGACCGCCTCGCGGGAGTCCCTGTACGAGGACGACACCCTCGCCGCCGTGCGCGAGGCGCTCGCGGAGCGGCTGCGGGCGTGGATCGCGCGGGCCGCGGCCAGCGACCCCGACCTGCTCGGCCGGTTCCTGCAGGCCCACCACCTGGCGGTGAAGTCGCTCGCGGTGCACGACGACGAGATCCTGCGCATGCTGCTGCCGTGGCTGCCGTTCGAGACCACCGACGGGCACACCACCCTGGACGAGTTCGCGCGCACCCACCGCACCGTGCTGGTGACCTCCAGCGTGGAGGAGTTCCGGCAGGTCGCCGCGATCGCCTCGGCCGCCGGGCTCGGCGTCGTCAACGGCGGCTACACCTACGACCGTGACCTGGTGCACCGCCTGCCCGAGGTCCGGGCCGGGGCCACCGTCGCGGACCTGGACCCCGAGACCCTCACCGCCCACCTCGACCCCGTCGACCGGGAGACGGAACTGGCCGCCGCGGCCTACCTCGCCCGGGCCCGCGACGCGCTCGCCGTGTTCGACTGCGACGTGGCGCTGCGCACCTTCCAGCCGGCCTCCGCGCCCGCCCTGCTCGTCGACAGCCGCGAGGCCCGCCACGAGCGCACCCGCTCCCAGCTGGCCCGTGAGCAGCAGGGCGGGGTGTGGGGGGACATCCTGGGCGCCCTGCGCCAGGAGGCCCCGCGCGCCCAGCTGATCCTCAACCAGCTCAACCCGCTGGTGCGCACCGCCGTCACCATCGACGAGCCCGAACTGGCCCGCACCAGCGCCGAAGCGCTCTACGGACAGGCCGCGATGCTGTCCCGGCGTCCGCTCAGGCCCGCCGAGTCGAGCCTGATCAACCGTTCCTTCCTCGACCTCCTCGCCCACGCCCTCCGCAAGGACAGCTGACGATGCCCACCGCACCCCAGACCACCGACGAGCTGTACCGGGCGCTGCAGGAGAACGGCCGGCGCCCCTACGGCCGTACCCGTACCGTCGCCGCCGAGGAACTCGCCGACGCCGCCGAGCAGTTCGCCGATCCGGTCGCGCTGGTGCGGGCACTGCTGGAGCTGCAGGAGGCGTACACCTACGGCTCGGAGCCGCGCAAGTCGCCCGTGGTCTTCGCCCGGCTGCTCACCCTGTTCGACGAGCAGCCCGAGGTCTTCGACGAGCGCCTGCGCCACCTGCTGTTCTGGCGGTTCAAGTGGGTCGCCCACGCGCTGCGCCAGCTGCCCGAGGTCCCGCTGGCCAGCCTGCGTCAGTGGTCGGCGGAGATGCGCGACCGCTACGAGAAGGCCGGGCTCGCCCTGCAGCCCTACTACGGCCAGGCCTACCAGCTGGCCGCCCACGTCGGTGAGGACACCGCCCTCGCCTACGAGCTGTGGGCGGGCCGCGCCCGTACCCGGCTCAGCGACTGCGAGGCCTGCGAGATCTGCGAGCGCGCCCGCTACCACCTGGCCGCGGGCGACGACGCGCGGGCGCTGCGCGTGTGGGAGCCGGTCCTGGCGGGCAAGGAGTCCTGCCAGGAGGAGCCGGCCCGGTCCGTGTCGTACGCGCTGCTGCCGCTGCTGCGCACCGATGATCCCGAGCGGGCCCGGGAGCTGCACCTGGCCGGCTACCGTGCCTGCCGCCGCAACCCCGCCATGGCCGGGGAGGTCGGGCGGCACCTGGAGTTCTGCGCGCTGACCGGCAACGAGGCGCGCGGTCTGGAGCTGCTCGCGGAGAACCGCACCCTGTTCGACGAGGTCGACTCGCCGCTGGACCAGTTCGACTTCCTCACCGGGGTGCAGGTGCTCCTGCAGCGCGTCGAGCAGCTCGGCCACGGTGAGCTGCCGGCCGCCGGGTGGGCGGGCCGCACCTGGACGGTGGCCGGCCTGCGCGCCGAGGCGGGCCGCCGCGCCGACGACCTCGCCGCCCGCTTCGACGCCCGCAACGGCACCACCGCGCACGCCGAGCGCCGCCGGGCCCGCCTGGAGCGTGCTCCGCTGCTGGAGGCGCTGGAGCTGACCCTGCGCACCCGCAGCCTGGACGACGTCACCCCCGCCACCCCGGCCCCCGCACCCGCCTCCCGCACGGCCGCCGCCCTGCCCGAGTCGCTGCCCGAACTCATCGCGCACGCGCGTCGGTTGGAGGTGGAGGGGCACCCGGAGGGGCGGCTGGTGTGGGCGCGTGTGCGCACGCTCGTCACGGCCCGCGACTACGTCCACCCCGACGACGACGGAGTGGGCCCGCTGGTGCTGCTGCGCGCGGACCTGCTGGCCGACGACGCGGACCGGGCCGGCCAGCAGGACGAGTTCGCCGAGGCCGCCGCCCTGCACGAGGAAGCGGCCGCCCTGTACGAGGACGCCGGGGCGGCGGGGCATGCGGCGCTCTCCCGCGCCTGCGCCCTGCTGGCCCGGGCCGAACTCCCCCCGGCGCCGGACACGGAGGAGAACGGGGACGGGGACGGGGTGGCGGCGAAGGCCGCCGCGCTGGGCGACGCCCACGCGGGCATGGTCCGCCTGCACGAGCAGGCGCCCGCGCTCGCCCCGTACCTGGAGGCCCGGCTGCTGCGGCTGCGCGCGACCGTGCTGGGGCTCAGGCTGCAGACGACACGGCAGGAGGAGCACGTCGCGCCGGTCCTGGCCGAGGTGGACCTGCTGCACGCGTTCGCCGTGCGCCACGACATCGCCTCGCAGATCTCCGGCGCCGCGCTGCTGCGCGCCGGCACCCACGCCCTCACCGGTGACCTGCCGGCCGCCGTCACCGAACTCGACGCGCTGCAGGAGCGGTTGCAGGCGCACGGACCGGCCTGGCACCTGCCCCGCGCGCTGGGGCTGCGCGGCCGCCTGCGGCTGGGGATGCGCGACGCGCAGGCCGCGCACGCGGACCTCACCGAGGCCCTGCGGGTGGCCGCCGACTGGCCGGCCCACGCCATGGACACCGGCCGTCTGCACGCCGACCTGGCCGAGGCGTGCCTGCACCTGGGCCGCCCCGAGGAGGCCCTGCGGCACCTGAGCCGTGCGGCGCAGGTGCAGCTGCGGCACGGCAGCCGCATCGAGGCGCTGTGCACCTACAGCAACGCCGCGCAGCTCAGCCTGGACCTGGGGCGCGTGGAGGACAGCATCGCCCTGCTCGACTCCCTGCTGGCCGAACCCGACGTCGCCGCGGGCCAGTTGGACGCCCGGCTCACCGCGCAGCTGCGGCTGACCCGGGCCCGCGCGCTGCACACGGGTGAGGACCTCAAGGCGGCCACGGCGGAGTTCGTCGCCCTCGCCGCCGAGTCGGCAGGCTGGGACGACGATCCGGGCAGCCACGCCATGATCGCCGCGGAGACGGCCGTACTGCTCGCCGAGTCGGGCGAGTTCGGCCGGGCGCGGGAGGCCGCCGGCCAGGCGCTCGCCGCGCACGCCCGGGCGCCGCGCTACGAGCAGCTCAGCAACTGCCTGCGCGAGCTGGCCCGGCTGCAGGCCAAGCAGCAGGGCGCCGACGGGCTGGCGGACGCGCTCGGCTTCCTCGAGGACGCCGCGCGGATCGCGGAGGAGGCGGGCGCGGCCGGGTACGCGGCGGGCGGGCGTCCCCTGGATGTCGCGCTGGCCTACGAGCACGGCCGCGTCCACGCCTACGCGGGCACCTACGAGGAGGCGCTGGCGGCGCTGGAGAAGGGCCTGGCGCTGCTGGGCGAGGCGGGCGCCGGGGGCGAACACGCCGGTGAGTGGGCGGAGTGCGTGCGCCTCGCGGGCGCGGTGGAGGGCATCTACCTGGAACGCCCCGCGCCCGCCCTGGCCCGCCTGGACGCGGCCGTCACCCGGCTGAGGGCCGCCGGCCACGACGAGGAGGCCGAACCGCTGGCCGCGCTGGCCGCGGAGCTGCGGGAGAAGGACTGACGCGCCGGCGGTGCGGTGCCGGGGCGGGCCGCCCCTCCGGCACCGGGGCACGGCGGCCGGGTCAGGCGTGGGGCGCCTGCTGCTGGGGGGTGCGGGGGCGGGTGAACCACTGGGTGGCCGTGCGCTGGGTGAGCAGGACGACGACGGTGACGGCGCCGCCCAGCGGGACGATGCCGAGGAACGTGCCGTTGGCCATGGAGCCCAGGCCCATGAGGATCTGCAGGACGGCCACCACGATCGACGCCACCCGCACGCCGTTGCCCGCCTTGGGGTACGCGAAGGCCAGGGCGCACAGCACGAACGCCAGCAGGTAGCCGCTGATCAAGCGCCCGGACTCGTAGGCGCCGGCCGTCACGGAGACCACGACGGTGAGCAGCAGGCCCAGGCCCGCGACGGCGAAGTTCACCGACTGCGCGGCCCGCACACCGGCGGGCATGGTCAGCGGGAAGGGCGCGGTGAAGGGGTGCGGGTAGGGACCGCCCGCCGGTCCCGGCCCGTAGGGGCCCGGGGCGCCGTAGGGGGCGGGGGCGCCGTAGGGGCCGGGGGGCTGGGGCGGCCCGGCGGGGGTCTGCGGGGGCTGGGGCGGCCCGTACGGGCCCTGGGGGCCGGGCGCTGACGGGTGGGCGTTCGACATGCACCGCACTGTAGTGGCGGGCCGATCGGGCTGGTCGGCGCGGGGGTTGGGAGACGGGGACGGCCCCGCCGGTGTGGGATGGCCGGCGGGGCCGTCGGGTGGGGCGTGCGCGCGCGGGGGCGGGCGGGTCAGTAGGTCAGGCGCAGCAGTTCGCCGCTGGTGCCGCGGGCGTTGTTGACGATGAAGATCTGGCCCTCGCGGTTGACGTCCAGGCCGGTGCCCATGATCAGCCGGTCACCGGTCGGGATCTCGGTGACTTCCTTGGTGGTGGTGTTGATGCGCAGCACCTTGCTCGGCTGGGGCGGGTCCTCGAGGTAGCCGGGCGTGTAGGTCAGCGCGATCAGGTCGCCGTTGGGGGCGGCGGCCAGGTCCACGACGTTGGTCAGGCCCGACAGCCACTCCTCGGGACCGTTGGGGCCGACCTTGTAGATGCGGGACTGGCCCGCGTAGACGCCCAGGCCGGAGACGTAGGTGGTGCCGTCGGCGGTGCGGGCGATGCCGGTGGGCACGCCGTCGCGGTCGTTCTCGATGGTCGGCAGCACGAACTGGGTGGTCGTGGTACCGCCCGCGGTGCGCAGCACGGTGTTGGCGCCCGCGTCGGTGACCAGGTAACCGCCGCCGGTGCGCAGGACCTTCCACGGGTTGGAGTAGGGCTGGCGGCCGTCGGGGTTCAGCCGCGTCTCGTGGTCGACGTAGTCGGCGACGACGGAGCCGTCGCGGGTGCGCGAGAGCGTGCCCAGGGTGGCGGCGTCCGGGCCGAGCGCGGCACGGCCGTTGCTGTCGAAGCCGCCCATGCTCAGCACGAGGTAGCCGCCGTTGGGGTCGGGCAGGACGCTGGCCGGGCCGACCGCCTGGACCGCGGCACCGGGCGCCACGCCCGGGCCGAGGGAGGGCAGGCCGGTGACGACGCGGCCCTGCCACGGGCCCCTGATCTTGTAGACGGCGCCGGTCTTGCCCAGGCACACCTGGCCGACCGGGCAGCCCGGCAGGCCCTCGCCCGACTCGGCCACCAGCAGGGTGCCGTCCGCCAGCGCGGTGACGTCACGGGGGTTCTTCAGGCCCGTGGCGACGACCTTGACCGTGGTGTCGGATATGCCGTGGGTGCCGGCCGGCGCGGCGCCGGCGAGCCCGGCGGTGGCCAGCGGCAGCGCGACGGCGCACGCCGATATCGCGAGCATGCGCCGCGTGAGGCTTCTGCGGGAATTCTGCATTCCTTCAGCGCTCCTTTTTATTTGCGTGCCGGAAGGGCCCGCAATTTCTAGAACGGGGTGGCGAAACGCGGTGTCAGATTAGGGGAACGGGGTGCGTGCGGTCGTGCCGCTCGAGGTGCATTGCCGTGTTTCTCCAGCGGATCTGCAGGGCCTTTTTTCAGGTCGTGGCCCGGCGGGTGCGTCCGGCCTCGCGGTTGAGGGCCCAGGCGTCCGCGACCGGCCCCAGGTGGGCGAGTTTGTCGGGGTTGGTCACCGAGTGGATCGTGTGGATGCGGCCGTCGCGCACGTCCAGCGTCCAGGTCGCCAGGACCTTGTCGTCCCGGTCGCGCAGGAGGGCGCCGGGGCGGCTGTTGACGGTGCGGGCCTGCACGGTGACGTCGATGCGGGTGAGCAGGGTGACCAGGGAGGTCAGCAGGCGGGCCACGCGGTCGTCCCCGGTGACGGTGCGGGCCAGTTGGGGTGCCTTGCCGCCGCCGTCGCCGACGAGCTGGGCGTCGGCGGCGAGCAGTTCGCGCAGGGCGCCGGCGTCGCCGTCCTTGAGGGCGTCGAAGAAGCGGGCCGCGAGCGCCGCGCACTGGGCGCGGTCGGCCTGCGGGCGGGTGCGGGCCGCAGCGGTGCGCCGGCGTGCCTGTGCGGCGAGGTCGCGGCAGGCCGCCTCCGGGTGGCCCACCGCGGCGGCGATCTGGGCGTATTCGAAGGCGAACACCTCGTCCAGGACGAACACCGCGCGCTGCAGCGGGTCCAGGCGTTCCAGCTCCAGCAGGACGGCGGTGGGCAGGGAACCGGCCGGGTGCGGGCCGTGGGCCGGGGCGCCGTGCGGGTCGGTGAGCAGGGGTTCGGGCAGCCAGGTGCCGGTGTAGGCGGCGCGGCGGGCGCGGGCCGCGTGCAGCATGTCCATGGCCGTCCTGGTGAGGTGGGCGGTCAGGTGGGCCCGGGCGTCGCGCGGGGCGGCGGGGAGGGTGCGCCAGTGCCGGCCGGTGGTGCGCACGGCGTCCTCGGCCTCGCCGACGCTGCCCAGGAGGTGGTAGGCGATCGCGAACAGCAGGGGCCGCAGGTGGTCGAACTCCTGTGTCCGGGTCCGGGTCATGGGGGGACTGCTCCTTGTCTGCGGTCCTGCGCGTCCGGTGCGGTTCCGTGGCCGTGCGGCGGGGCGGTTCGGTGCTCGTGCGGTGGGGCGGGCGGGGCGGGCGGTCAGGTCTGGGCGGGGGTGTCGGTGGTCAGGTGGGGGCCGGTCGCCCAGTGGATGGTCTGGATGCGCCCGTCGCGCACGTCGAAGGCGAGGGTGCTCAGGACGGTGCCGTGCCGGTCGCGGAAGACCGCGCCGGGGTGGTCGCCGACCTGCTGGGGGGCGAGGGTGACGCCGACGTGGTCCAGTGCGGGGACGATGGTGGCGAAGACCCGGGCGATGTGGTCGGCGCCGATGATGCGCCGCGGCCAGGACGGGACCGTCATGCCGTCGCCCGCCCGGGGGGCGGTGGCGGCCGTGCGGTGGCAGGCGGCTTCCGGGCAGCCCACGATGGCCGCCGTCTGGGCGGGGGTGCAGTGCAGGACCTCCCGCAGGATGAACACCGCCCGTTCCGTGGGGCCGAGTTGCTGCAGCAGCGAGAGCGCCGCCGCGCCGGAGTGGGCGGCGTCGCCCTCCCGCCGCGGCGGGAGCTGCGCGCTGCGGGCGAGTCGGTCCTGGCGGGCGTGGGCGCGGCGCAGGGCGTCCAGGCAGATGTCGGTGAGCGCGGTGGTCAGGAACGCCCTTCCGGAGACGGGCTGTTCGGGGCTGGCCTCGTAGTGCAGCCACGCCTGGTGCACCGCGGCCTCGGCCTGGCGTGCGCTGCTGAGCATGCGGTGGGCGATCGACAGCAGCAGGGGGCGCGCCTTCTCGAACTCCTCGATCCGGCTCATCCGGGCCCCTCCTTGTGTCCGGGCGGGCGTCAGGCCGTCGGCGGCGCCGGGCGCTCTCCCGGGCCGGTACGGGCGTTGGGGGCTGGGGGGTGTGCCGGATGCCGTCCCGCCCGCCGGAGGGGGGAACGGCGGGCGGGGGTGACTCGCAGCCCCACTTTAGGGTCGGGAGACAGTCAAGTCCCGGTCGCTCGAGCGGAGTTCGAGCGGGGCTGATGCGCAGGGCGAGTCCGCGCACCCGGCACCGGGAACCGGGACGCGGCTGCGCCCGGCCGGCTCCCGCGGCCGGCCGACGGGCGACGGCCCGGGGCCCGCCGGGACGGGTGCCGCGAGCGGGGCGGGCGCCGTGGCCGGGATGGCCGGGGCGGGCGCCGTGGCCGGGGCGGGCGCCGTGGCCGGGATGGCCGGGGCGGGCGCCGTGGCCGGGGCGGGCGCCGTGGCCGGAGCGGGCGCCGTGGCCGGAGCGGGCGCCGTGGCCGGAGCGGGCGCCGTGGCCGGAGCGGCCGGGGCGGGCTCCGAGAGCGGGGTGGCCGAGGTGGCCGCCGTGCTCGGAGCGAGTGCCATGACCGGGACGGGCGCCGTGACCGGGGCGAGTGCCGTGACCGGGGCAGGCGCCGTCGTCGGGGCCGGCTGGTGGGGGGCGTGGGCGGCGTAGACGGCCAGGAATGCGGCCAGGGCGTGGGGGGCGTCGCCGGTGAGGGCGGTGAGCGGGACGGGGTGGCCGTAGCCGGCCTGCAGGGCGCTGTGGGCGCGCAGGGCGGCGGCCGCCAGGCCGTCGTGGGGCGGGCGGGGCCGGCCGGGGCCGGTCATGGAGCGGGCCTCGGTCAGGGCGCGGGTGGTGAGGTCGGCGGTGTGGGCGGGGGTCGGCGCTTTGGTCATGAGCGCGCTCCAGGCGGGGTGGGCTATCGCGGCTGGGGGATCATGAGCAGGCGGTGCGGGTGCAGGGTGGTGTGGGCGGCCGCGCGGGGGCGGGTGCCGGGGTGGAGGGTCAGGCGCCATTCCTGGGCCAGCACGCCGAGCAGGACGTGCAGTTCCTGCCAGGCGAAGGTCTCCCCCACGCAGCCGCGGGCTCCGGTGCCGAAGGGGAGGTAGGTGGCGTCCTGGGGGCGGGGGCGGGTGGTGAGCCAGCGGTCGGGGTCGAAGCGGTGCGGGTCGCGGTAGTGGGCGGGGTGGCGGTGCAGGAGGTAGGAGCTGAAGACGACGTCGGTGCCGGCGGGCAGGGTGTGCTCGCCGAGGGTGACGGGGGTGAGGGTGCGGCGGCTGGTGATCCACACGGGCGGGTGCAGCCGCAGGACCTCCATCAGGAAGCGCAGGGTGTAGCCGGGCGGGCCGTGGCCGTGGCCGGGGCGTGCGCCGGTTCCGATGCCGGTGTCGGTGCCGGTGTCGGCGGGCTGGGCCAGGTCCTTGAGGACCTTCTCCTCGGCCAGGGGGTGGCGGGCGAGGGTGTACAGGGCCCAGGACATCACCGAGGCGGTGGTGACGGTGGCCGCGGTGAGCATCATGACGGCCTCGTCGCAGACCTGTTCGCCGCTCAGGGCGCCGCCGGCGGCCGGCCCGGCGTCGGCGAGCAGCGCGGAGAGGTAGTGCGTCGTGGGCCCGGGTGGGTTCAGCCTGTCGGTGATGCACCGGGCGAGCAGGGTGCGGAAGTCGGTGGAGGCCTGCCGCAGGCGGTGGGCGGGCCGCCGGGCGCGGGCGGCGTTCCCGTACAGCGGCTTGGTGATCATTTCCCAGGACAGGGCGGCGAGGCGTTCGGTGAGCAAGGCGGACGTCTGGCCGGAGGTGGGGCCCAGGAGGGCGTTCAGGGCGATGCGGCCGGCTGCCCGGCACATGGCGGCCTGGATGTCGACCGGCTGTCCGGGCCGCCAGGAGGCCGCGGTGGCGCGGGCGACGTCCTCCATGAGCGGGGTGTGGGCGGTGACGGCGGTGGTGCGCAGGTGGGGGTGGGCCAGGCGCCGGTAGTGGCGGTGGCGGGCGTCGTCGGGGGCGAGCAGTCCGCTCTTGCTGAGGATCCTGGCCTTCTGCAGCAGTTCGCTCTTGCCGTAGTGCCGGGCGTCGGTGACCAGGATGCGGCGCACAAGGGCCGGGTCGGTGACGAAGCGGGCGGTAGTGCCGTCCACGCTGACGGTGCTGATCGGGTGGCCGCCCAGGAGGCGCTCCATCCGGCTGAAGCGCAGTTCCTGCGGGCGGTCGGCGTCACGCGGCGTCGGCGGCATGGTCGATCGACGGCATCAGGTCCAGCCGGCTGCGCGGCTGGAACCGGTAGTACGACTGGAGCTTGTAGTACTCCTCGCCCGAGGACGTCATGGCGGCGTAGACCATCTTGGGGTCGTCGCGGCCGTAGGGGACGGTGCGGACGAAGTGTTCGATCTTCGTGCCGAGCCGGGCGGGCAGGGCCAGCGGGTCCTGGGTCTTGATGGAGAAGGCGATGCGCTGGATGGCCGGGCTGTGCCAGCTCAGGGTGGTGTAGAGGCCGAAGGACTTCTCGCAGAAGCGCAGCATCTGCTCGCTGGGGTCGGGCATGCCGGTGGCGCGGTGCATGGCCAGGACCTCGGCGGGGCTGCGCAGGTGGTCGGGGAATCCGGTGAAGTACAGGTTGACGGTGTGGTTGCGGTAGTCGACGGCGACGATGTCGGCCTTGTCGGCCAGGCCGCGGTCGGCGAAGAAGGCGAAGTTGTGTGCCAGGGCGGACGGCATGGAGGGCAGGTCGCGCAGGGTGGCGAGGTTCTGGCCGGTGCCGCCGGGGAAGTACGTCCAGACCTTGCGGAAGCCTCCGACGACGCCGAAGTCGATGCCGTAGCTGTCGACGGGGCAGGTGCGGCTGATGTCGTGCAGGAGGTTCTCGGCGGGGTGGCCCGAGGGGGTGAGCAGGCCGTGGGTGCGGGCGCGGTCGTAGGGGTCGATGTGGTGCGGGATGGTGAAGCGGCAGTCGAACTCGCCTTCGTGGCGGGCGTTGGTGGCAACGCGGAAGGCGATGATGGCCTGGTCCAGGACGTCCTCGAAGGCGGTGAGGACGGGCTGGACCTTCTCGGGCGAGCAGGTGACGTCGATCAGTCCCGCCGCTCGTTGGATCCCGGCGAGCAGGTCCTGGTGGGTGGTGGCCGGCATGGTTGCTTCCCCTGTCGGACGGGCGCGGGTCACTTGTCGCGGTAGGCCACGCGCAGGGCCATGTCGGTCAGCTGGGCGCGCCACTGCGGCTGCAGGGGCGCGTCGGCGAGGGCGGCGCAGCCCTGGTCGACGAGGTGGGCGATGTGCTGTTCGACGTCGGCGGGGACGCCGGTGTCCAGCAGGCGGGCGCGGATCTCGTCGGGGGTGTGGCCGGGCTCGGTGATCAGGTCGTGGATGCGGCTGTCGCGCTGCATCGCCCAGCCCAGCAGCAGGGTCATCTTGTGCTGGGAGAAGTCCAGGCCGGCGGTCTTGCCGGTCTGTGCGGCGTCGCCGAAGGCGTCCAGCAGGTCGTCGCGCAGCTGGAAGGCCTCGCCGACCGCTTCGCCGTAGTGGGCCAGGGCGCCGGCGAGGTCGGTGCGGCCGGCCGCGCCCGCGCCGAGGACCAGGGGGCGGTGGATGGTGTAGCGGCCGGACTTGATCAGGGCGATGAGGCGGGAGAGGTCGGGGTCGACGCTGAACTCGGCGGCCGCGGCGACGTCCATGTACTGGCCGATCATCACCTCCGAGCGCAGCCGGTGCCATTCGGCGAAGGCGCCGGCGGGGGCGGCTGCCATCAGTTCGTCGGAGTAGACCAGGGCGAGGTCGCCGACCAGGAGGGCGACGCCCTCGCCGAAGCGGCGGGACTCGCCCTGCCAGCCGCGGGTGCGGTGCAGCGTGGAGTGCAGGACGTGCACGGCCGGCTTGCCGCGTCGGGTGCGCGAGTCGTCCAGGACGTCGTCGTGGACCAGGGCGGAGATGTGCAGCAGTTCCAGCGCCGCGGCCGCGTCGACGATGCCGGGTGCCTCGGGGTCGCCGCCCGCGGCCAGGTAGCCGGTCAGGCAGAACGCCGGGCGCAGCAGCTTGCCGCCGGCGGCGGCGAGGTCGGCGAGGGCGTCGATGGCGACGACGGCGTGTTCGTGGACCTCGGCGTAGTGGGCGCGTTCGGCCGCGAGGAAGGAGGTCAGCCGGTGCTGGACGCGCTGGAGCAGGTCCTCGACGGTGCGCCGCGCGGAGGTGGCCTGGTCGGTGGCGGCCCGGCGGGTCACTGCAGTGGTCACGACTCATCTCCTTGGACGGGGCTCGGGCGCTGGGGGCGCAAGCGCTCAAGGGCTGGCTGCGTCAGCGTGCGCGGTGCGAATGCAGCGCAGGTGGAGTGTGGTTGGAGTACCGGCCGAGCCGGGCGCCGGGGCGGTGCGGGGGCGGTGGCCGGTGAAGTGCAGGTCGGACGGCGGGAGTTGGCTCCAGCGCGCGCCAAGTGGTCGCCAAGCGGGGTGCGCGAGGGTGGTGGGCGCATGCCGCGCAGACAGGCTGAACTTCTTGGAGGAGCTCATGGCAGGACCCGCTGGATTGGACGAGGTGTACGCGGCGGTCGAGCGGACGTCCCGGCTGCTGGACGTGCCCTGTTCGCCCGACCGGTTCGAGCCGGTGTGGAAGGCGTTCGGGGACCAGCTGCCCGACTCCCACCTCGTGTTCAGCATGGCGGCCGGCGAAGCGCACCGCGGGGAGCTCGACTTCGACTTCTCGCTGCGCCCCGAGGGTGCCGACCCCTACACCACCGCGCTGGAGCACGGTTTCATCGAGCCCACCGATCACCCCGTCGGCTCGGTGCTGGCCGAGGTGAACAAGCGCTGTGAGATAGCCAGTTACGGGGTGGAGTACGGCGTCGTCGGCGGGTTCAAGAAGTCGTACGCGTTCTTCCCGCTGGACGACTTCCCGCCGCTGGCGGAGTTCGCCCGGATCCCGTCGGTGCCGCCGTGCCTGGCCGGGCACGTGGACACGCTCACCCGGCTGGGCCTGGACGACAAGGTGTCCGCGATCGGGGTCAACTACCGCAAGAACACGCTGAACGTGTACCTGGCCGCGTCCGCCGTGGCCACCGACGACAAGCTCGCGCTGCTGCGGGCGTTCGGGTACCCGGAGCCGGACGCGCGGGTGCGGCAGTTCATCGAGCGGTCGTTCTCCCTGTACCCGACCTTCAACTGGGACTCCTCGGCGGCGGAGCGGATCTGCTTCTCCGTCAAGACCCAGCAGCCGGGCGAGCTTCCCGCCCCGCACGACGAGCCGACCGAGGCGTTCGCGCGGGAGGTCCCCCATGTGTACGAGGGGGGACGGGAGTTCGTCTCCGCCGTCGCGCTGGCCCCCTCGGGCGCGGCGTACTACAAGCTCGCCGCCTACTACCAGAAGGCGCGCGGGGCCTCGAACGCCGCGTTCGCGGCCAAGCGCGAGGACGCGGCCGCGTAGGGCCGGCCCGGGCGCCCGTGCGGGTGCCCGCGGTGGAACGACAGCAGTGGTGCCGAGCCCGCATCAAGTTCGGGTCGAGTCCGGTGCGAGCGGGGTCGGTGAGCATACCCGCGAAAAGCCAAGGTCCTTTTTTCCCAAGGAGCACGCATGACTACGGCAGTTGAGGTCGAAGAGGCGCAGGCGATCATCACCGCGTACGGGGAGGCGTTCGCGAAGGCCGGTGCGGCCGCCTACCACGGGCCTCGCGAGAAGCTCGCCGAGAACATCGTCCGGATCACCCTGGACTTCTTCGAGGACCCCGAGTGGCAGCCCAAGCTGCTGCAGGCCCTGCGCACGGCGACCACCAGCAAGGAGGGTGCGGAGCCGATGCGCAACCTCTTCTCCGCCCAGGTCTTCGCCCAGGCGGGCGTGGCGCTGGAGGAGGACCCGCTGAGCATCGACGAGCTCGCGGGCAAGCTCAGCATCAAGCCGATCCACATCAACGCCTCCGCGGCGCAGCTGTGGGGCGTGTTCCTGATGCGTTACGTCCTGGGTGTGGAGCCGATCGCGTCGGCGTCGGTCGACGAGATCGTCACCCTGCTCGCGCCCACCGTCGAGCGTTACATCGTCGGCTAGCACCACCCACGGCTAGCACCACCGAACGGCCAGCGGCACAAGAAGCGGAAGGAATCGTCCAGCCCCCGGATCCCTGGGAGGACCACTAACGTCATGAGTACCCTCAAAGATTCACCCGAGCAGGCCGGCGGCCCGACCGCCGGCGACCCCCGGCGCTGGAAGGCGCTGGCCGTACTCACCGCGGTGCAGTTCATGCTCATGCTGGACGTCACCGTCGTGAACATCGCGCTCCCCAACATCCAGGACGACCTGCACTTCTCCACCGAGAACCTGGCCTGGGTGGTCAACGGCTACCTGCTGATGGCGGCCGGTTTCCTGCTGCTGGGCGGCCGCGTCGCCGACCTGCTGGGCCGGCGCCGCATCTTCATCGCGGGCGTCCTGCTGTTCGGCGTCTCCTCGGTCATGTGCGGTGCCGCGAACACCTCCGGCCTGCTGGTCGCCGGCCGGTTCCTGCAGGGCTTCGGTGAGGCGCTGGCCGGGCCGTCCGCGCTGGGCCTGATCGCGGTGCTGTTCACCGACGGCAAGGAGCGCGGCAAGGCGCTGGGCATCTGGGGCGGCATGGCCGCCCTGGGCGGTGCGGTCGGCTCGGTCGTGGGCGGTCTGGTGACCGACTTCATCGACTGGCGCTGGACCTTCTACATCAACGTCCCCGTCGTGCTGCTGGCGCTCATCGCGATCCCGCGGCTGATGCCGGAGAGCCGGATGGCGCGCCGTGAGGGCCAGCGCCTGGACGCGGTCGGCGCCGTCGGCGTCACCGCCGGACTGGTCGCGGTCGTCTACGGCCTGCTGAAGGCCGCCGACGAGCCGTGGGGCTCCTCGACGGTGCTGGTGCCGCTGCTGGGCGGTGTCGCCGCGCTGGTCTTCACGGCCCTGTGGGAGACGCGGGTGGACGAGCCGATGATCCCGCTGCGGTTCTTCCGCAACCGCACCCGGGTGACCAGCAACGTCATCAGCATGATGTCGTTCGCCTCGTTCTACACCTACGCCTTCGTCGCGACGCTGTTCCTGCAGCACGTGCTGGACTACTCGCCGATGGAAACCGGTCTGGCCTACATCCCGCTGACGCTGGCCACCGGCATCGGCATGGGCCTGTCGACCGGGCTGATGCCCCGCATCGGCGTCAAGCCGATCGTGGTGATCGCCTTCTTCGGCAGCGCGGTGGGGCAGCTCATCGCCGCCGGCGGTTTCGACCCCGACGCCAGCTACGTCGGCGGGGTCATGCCCGGCCTGGTGGTGTTCGCCTTCTTCAACGGCATGGGCTTCCCCGTCCTGATCAACGGCGGTCTGCACGAGGTCACCGGGCAGGACTCCGGCCTGGCCTCCGGTGTGCAGACCTCGATGCAGCAGATCGGTGCCGCGCTGGGTCTTGCGACCCTGGTGCCCATCGCCCTGCGCTACGTCAACGACCACGCCGGCGAGGGCAACCTGCCGGCGGTCGCCTCCGACGCCTACGCGCTGTCGCTGCGGGTCGCGGCCGGTGTCCTGGCCGCCGCCGGTGTGATCGCGCTGCTCCTGCTCGGCAAGGTCAGCGCCAAGCCGCGCGACGCCCACGCCGAGGCCGCCGGGGTGCTGGCGGAGGAGGAGCCCGCCGCCGCCACGGGCACGGGTCCGGCGCCCGCCACGGGACACGCCCCCGAGGCCGCCAACGCCTGACCGGCACCTGACGCCGCAGGGCACACGGCGCACCGCCCCCGGAGCAACTCCGGGGGCGGTGCGCCGTCTTGTGCGGGCAAAGGCGCCGGCAGACAGCGGACGGCAGAAGGAGGAGGGGGCGGGTGGTTACAGCGGTGCCGCGACGGGCGGGCGCACGCGGGGGGCGGCGGGCCGGGCCGGCCGGGGCCGGGGGTGCCAGTCCAGTGACGGCGCGTGGTGCAGGATCTGCTGCTGCAGCCGCTGCAGCGCCGGGCGCGGGTCGATGCCCAGCTCCTGGGCGAGGCGCCGCTGGTGGGTGCGCAGCACCGCCAGCGCCTCGGCCTGCCGGCCCGCCCGGTACAGGGCCAGGCCCAGCAGCTCGCAGCCGTACTCGCGCAAGGGGTGGTCCTGGACGAACGCCTCCAGGTCGGCCACCGCGATCTCGTGGGCGCCGGCCGCGAGCAGGGCCGCGCAGCGTCCCTCGGTCACCGACAGCCGCAGCTCGTGCAGCCGCGCGGAGTCCGGGCGCACGTAGGCGCTGTCGGCCGCCTCGGCGTAGGCCGGGCCGCGCCACAGGGCCAGCGCCTGGTCGAAGGCGCGCAGCGCGCCGTGCGGATCGCCGCTCTCCTGCAACTGCCAGGCGAGGGCGGCGCGTCCGGTGAAGCGGTCGACGTCGACGTCGACGCTGCGGCGCTCGAGCAGGTAGCCGCGGCCCGAGGTGCGCAGCACGGTGGGCGGAGTGCGCGGGGCGCGGTGCGGTTCCAGCACCCGCCGCAGGTTGGCGACGTAGGCGTGCAGCGAGGACAGCGCCGCGGGCGGCGGGCTGCCGGTCCACAGTTCCTCGACGAGGACGTCGCACGCCACCGGGCGGCCCACGGTGCTGGCCAGCAGGGCCAGCAGGGCGCGCTGCTTGGGCGCGCCGAGGTCGACCGGGCGGCCGCCGACGACGGCCTCGATCGGGCCCAGGGCGCGCAGCACCACCGCCGGCGCGGGGGCGAGGGCGGGGGCGGGGTGGGGTGCGGGCCGGTTCGGCGGGCGCTCCCCCGCGGGATGCCGGGCGTCCTGCGCGTGTCCGGGTGTCGCCGGTGTGCGGGGGCGGCCGGTGTCGTGGTGCGCATCGAGGTCGAGCCGTTGGGCCACGTAGGTGCGCAGCAGGGTGTTGGTGCGGCGCAGTTCGCGTACCTCGCGTTCCAGTTCCGCGATGCGCCAGGCATGCGCGGCGCCGGGGCTCGCGAGGCCGGCGGTCACCCTCTCGTTCGCCATCCGCGCACTCTCCCTTTCCACGGGTGGGGTCGGTGGGGTCGTGGATTGCGGGCAGGCAATTCCCCGGCCATTGTGCGCGGGTGCGGGCGGCGGGGCGGGGCGTGCCGAGCCGGTGCCGAGCAAAGCTCCAGCGGCTTTCGAGGGGCGCGGGGCGATGATGGAAGGCAGGGTCAGGGGCCGGGCGTCGTCCGGCCCCGCGGTGTGTGACGGCACCGGCAGGACCGGGCCCGGCCCGGGCGTGAACGCGGCGGCGGCCCCGCCCGGTCGGGCGGGGCCGCGGTCGGGCCGGTCGTCGGGTGCGCTCAGGCCTGGGCCTGCAGCTGCTCCTCGAAGCGGCGGGCCAGGGCCAGGCGCTGGACCTTCAGGGTGGCGGTCCTGGGCAGTTCGGCCTGCGGGATCTGCACCGGGTCGGCGAGCTGCGGGAACACGGCCGCGGACGCCCGCCAGCGGTTGAGGTCCAGGGGCTTGTCGTCGACGGTGCAGATCACCGGCACCGGCTCGGACTTGGGGCCCTGCACCACGACCAGCTCGGTCAGCTCCGGCAGCCGGCTCAGCAGCACGTCCTCGATCTCCAGGGAGCTCTTGACCCCGGGGATCATGTCGACCTCCCGGTCGAGCATGTGCAGGCAGCCGAACCGGGTGCGGTAGCCGACGTCGCCGGTGCGCCACCACTGGCCGTCGCGGTTGGTGTCGTAGCGGTCCTGCTCGCCGTAGTAGGTCTTGGCGATGCCGTCCCAGGCGACCTCGATGGAGCCGGGGTTGGTCTCCGAGGGCGGGTTGCCGTCCCGGCTGACCACGCGGACCTTCGCGGCGCCGCCCGGCATCGCCCAGCCCACGCAGCGGCCGTTGGCCTTGTGGGCGGAGTGGCGGAAGTAGGCGCGGCCCACGGCCGGGCCGACCTCGCTCTGCCCGTAGATCTGGAAGAACAGCGCGCCGCGCCGGTCGGAGGCGTTCAGCAGGCGGCTCATCGTGCCCGGGTGGATGGCGTCGAAGGTGCTGCTGAACACCTTCACCGACCCGAACGGGGCCCGCGGGTCCTCGGCGAGTTCCTCCCACTCCATCAGCGAGTTGGGCAGGGCCTCGATGAACGCGGGGCGGTGCTTGACGAACTGCTCGGCGACCTCCGCGGGGGCCGTCTCGCGCATGAGGAGGACCGGGTACTCCTTGAGCAGGGCCAGCGACATCGCCGCGACCATCCGCGAGTGCACGAACGGCACGTTGATCGCGACGGTCTCCTTCTTGCGCATCAGCGACAGCAGCCGCCACTGCGGCAGCAGGCGGATGCCCTGGGTGCGCGGGGTGTGCACGACCAGCTTGGGGATGCCGGTGGTGCCGGAGGTGTGGGTGATGACGGCGGCCTCGTCGATGGGTCGCACCACCGGCTTCACCCGCGGTGCGCCGGCCAGGTCCGTGAGCGCGACGGCGCCCTCGCGTTCGCCGGCGGAGGTGATGACCCTGCGGGTCAGGTCCGCCAGCGGCACGTCGGCGAGGACGTCGAGCTTGGCGCCGTCGGAGAGCAGGGTCGGCCGGCCGACCCGCTCCAGCAGCACGCCGACGGTCTTGGCGTCCAGGGCCGGGGAGAGGTTCACCACGACCGCGCCGATGCGGGAGACCGCGGCGGCGAGCATCCAGTGGTCGGCGTTGGCCGTCTTGTAGATGACGACGTGCTCGTCGGTGCGGACACCGGCCGCCCACAGGCGGGCCGCGAGGTCGTCGACGTGGTCGGCGTACTGGGCGACCGTCAGGCGGCGCCCGGCCTCGGGCAGGACGCCGAGGTCGTGGTCGAGGGTGATCGGGGTGGTGGGGTTGACGGCGGCGGCCATCTCCGGCAGCAGGCCGATGTGAAGACCGCGCTTCTGTATGGATCGGTAGGCCACGGAGCCCTTCATGTGGGCTGTCTCCTTTGCGTGGACGGTGGGCGGTGGGCAGGGGCGGTCGACGGCTCGGTGCGGGTGCCGTCCGGCGGTGTCAGCGCTGCCGGGCGGTGGGTGGGCGCCGTACGGTGGCCGCCGGTACCGGCGCCCGGTGACTGTCCCGGGTCGCCGCCGGGAGACGCCCGGCGGGCGTCTCCGGGACACGGCCCGAACCGTTGCGAGCGGCGCCGCCGGGCGCGGGCCCGTGCGGTGCGCGGGGCGCCTGGAACGCCCCTCCCCCGGCGGGCCGGTTCCCGTACGGCACCCGTACGGACTCCGTCCAGGAGCGGTACTAGCGGGCGATGACCACCGTGGCCGGGGGGGCTGCGTGGAAGGTGACGTCCTCGAAGCCCGCCTTGGTCAGCCACTCGTGGTAGTCGGTGCGCCGCCAGGTGCCGCCCTCGTTGCTCTTGAGGAGCATCTCCCCGGCGAACAGCAGCGGGAAGGCGGGGGCGCTGCGGTCGTCGTCGACGACGTAGTCGGCGATGACCAGGGCGCCGCCGGGCTTGAGGGACTCGCGCAGCCGGGTGAAGACCTCGATGTTGCTCTCGGGGCTCTCCTGGTGGGCGATGTGGGAGTAGACGGCGATGTCGTACTCGCCGGTGCCGAAGGCGGTGGTGTGGAAGTCGCCGTTGACGGTGGTGAAGCGGTCACCCACGCCCTGCTCGGCGACCAGCCGGCGGGCGATCTGGTTGATCGGTTCCCAGTCGAGCTGGACCGCGCGGGCGGCCGGGTTGGCCTTGAGCCAGGTCGAGGAGTAGATGCCGGAGCCGCCGCCCACGTCGAGGATGGTGATCTCGCCGGCGTCCGCGATGCCGAGCGCGGTGACGCCCAGGTCGGCGGCGGGCACGGAGACCGCGGCGATGGCCGGGACGATGCCCTCCCAGTGCGGGTTGTCGGCGACCTCGGTCTCGCCGCCGGTCAGCGGGCCGCCGACGCGGACGACCTCGGGCAGGTCGGTGACGCTGGCGACGTGGCTCAGCTTGAGCTTGGCGAAGCCGGCCAGGGAGGCGGGCTTGCCCTCGACGAGGAACGCGGAGGCGGCGGGCGTGTTGCGGTAGCGGCCGCCGTCGAGGGTGACGAGGTCGATGCTGACCAGGCCGTCCAGCAGGGCCTGGGCGCCGCGTTCGGAGACCTGTGCGCGCGAGGCGATCTCGGCCGCGGTGCCGGCGCCCTCCTCGAGGTGGGTGAAGAGGCGGTGGGTGGCCGCTGCGGCGATGATGCCGGTGTTCCAGTAGCCGTTGATCAGCCTCATCACACCGTCCGGTGCAGGCTGGTTGGTGGTCATGCCGCTCCCTTCAGGGCTCGGGTGGGCTTGGCGTGGGTGCGCAGCGCGCCGCGCAGGACCTCGGCGACCCGCTCGATCTGGCTCTCGGTGAGCTCGGCGTGCATGGGGATGCCGAGGTTGCGCTGGAAGAGGTCGGCCGAGACCGGGCAGGTCTGGGCCGCGTCGAAGGCCGGCTGCAGGTGGCTGGCCCAGGTGCCGTGCAGGGTGCCGATGCCCTTGGCGCGCAGCTCGGTGGCGACCGCCCCGCGGTCGACGCTCGGGTCGAGGGTGACCAGGTAGGACTGCCAGGCGTGGGTGCGGTCGGCCGGCACGTGCGGCACCGTCAGCAGTTCCTCGTCGGCGAGGAGTTCGGCGTAGCGGGCGGCGACGGCGGTGCGCCGCTTGAGGAGTTCCTCGATGCGGCCGAGCTGGACGCGCAGGATGGCCGCGGCGATGTCGGACAGTTTGAAGTTGTAGCCGATCTCGGTGAATTCGGGGATGGGCAGGCCGATGACCTGGCCCATGTCGTAGATGCTGCCGATGCCGAACGACGACAGCTGGCGGGCCTTGGCGCCGATGGCGGGGTCGGTGGCGATCAGGGCGCCGCCCTCGCCGCTGGTGGCGCCCTTGCGTCCGTGGAAGGACAGGCAGGCCACCTCGGCCAGGGAGCCCGCCTCGCGGCCCTGGTAGGTCGCGCCGACGGCGCAGGCGGCGTCCTCGACGAGGAACAGCCCGTGCCGGTCGGCGATGGCCTGCAGGTCGGCGTAGTCGGCGGGCAGGCCGACGGTGTCGACGGCGATGATGCCGACGGTGCGGGGGGTGACCAGGTCGGCCACCGCGCGCGGGTCGACGGTGCCGGTGTCGCGGCGTACGTCGGCGAAGACGGGCGTGGCGCCGACGTAGCGCACGGCGTGGGCGGGGGCGGGGAAGGTGTAGTCGGCGACGATGACCTCGTCGCCGGGCTTGACGCCGAACGCGAGCATCGCCAGGTGCAGGGCGGCGCCGCAGTTGCTGACGGCGACGGCGTCGCCTGCCCCGTAGCGCTGTGTGAGCTCGGCTTCCAGGGCCTTGCCCTTCGGTCCTTGGCCGGCCGGCCAGCCCGAGGCGAACACCTCGGCGACGGCGGCCAGTTCCTGTTCCCCGAGGCTCGCGAAAACGAGAGGGATCTTGTCGGTGTCGCTCATTTCTTGGACGCTCCGCGGGAATCGGAGGAGTGGGGATCAAAAAGGGCGGGCGGTTCGTAGCGCTGCGGGGTGATCTGGGTGACGTCGTAGCGCTTGCGCATCTCGACGATGGCGTCGGGATCGGCGCCGCCGGCCGCCCAGATCTCCGCGATCTCTTCGAAGTACAGCTCGTGGACGGGTGACGGATAGCACTGGAAGAGCATCCGCGCCGGTCTGTCGGAGGCGTTCCTGAAGGCGTGCGGAGTTCCGGGCGGCACGAACATGAAGGCACCCTCGGTGGCACGCACGGCGCTGTCCCCGTCGGGGGACTGCCAGGTGTGCCAGTCCTGTTCGGTGCGCTGGACCGGCTCGAAGGCCAGTACTTCCAGTTCGCCGTCCAGGACGTAGAAGAACTCCTGCGCATCACTGTGGACGTGGGCCCCCACATCGAACCCGGGTGGGACGACCACCTCGAAGATCGATATGACGGAGCCGTGGTCCTTAGTGGCCTTGAAGGTCACTTCCTGCGCCTTGGTGATCAGCTTGCGCCCCTGACCGGGCGGGAGGATGAGGCCAGTCATGTGCTCAGGTTCCTTTGTCCGCGCAGAATTTCACTCGAGCGAGGGTGCGGTGCGGGCAGGGGGCGGTGGGTCAGTCCAGCTCCCGGTCGTCGGAGGAGCTCCAGCGGCCCAGGGACATCTCGGCGGTGATGCCGGGGCCGAAGCCGGCGATGAGGCCGGTGGCGTCCTGTGCGGGGGTCTCCTCCTCGAACAGGCGGCGGGCCGCCTCCAGGACGACGGCGCTGGCGATGTTGCCGTACTCGGTCAGCGTCGCCCAGCTGTGGCGGAAGACCTGCCGGTCGACCTCGAGGAACTTGGCGAGGTCGTCCAGGATGCGCGGGCCGCCGGCGTGGACGATGTAGAAGTCGAGGTTGCCGGCGTCCCAGCTGTGGTCCTTGGCGAACTCGCGCAGCACCGGGGCGAGCGGCTCCATGGTGCCGGGCACGCGGCGGTCCAGCTGGAAGTGGAAGCCGGTGTCCTTGACCGCGTAGGAGATCCAGTCCTCGGTGTGCGGGATGAGGTAGGAGGCGTTGCGCTCCAGGTCGATGCCGATGCCGCCGTTGCCGCGGACCACGGCGGCCGCGACCGCGTCGCCGAACAGCCCGTCGGACAGCAGCGAGCCGATGTCGTCGGCGGTGGGCTGGTAGCACAGCGAGCACAGCTCGCAGGAGACGATCAGGACGTTGCTGCCGGGGTGGGCCAGGCAGAAGTCGTGGGCGCGGTTGATGGCCGCGCCGCCCGCCGCGCAGCCGAGCTGGGCGATGGGTATCTGGCGGGTGTCGGAGCGGAAGCCGAGGTTGTTGATCAGCCAGGCGGTCAGCGACGGCATGCTGAAGCCGGTGCAGGAGACGTAGATGATGGCGTCGATGTCGCGGGCGGCCAGGTCGGCGTTCTTCAGGGCCTGTTCGATGACCGGCGGGGTCAGGTGCTTGGACTCGGCCTCGTAGATGCGGTTGCGTTCGGTCAGGCCCGGGTGCTGGAGTGTCTTCTCGATGGGCTGCACGATGTGCCGCTTGAGCACTCCGGTGTTGCGGATCAGGCGCAGCGCCAGCGGCAGCTGCGGCTTTCCGGCGTGGGCCTCCTCGGCGAACGCGAGGGTCTCGTCGAGGGTGATGACGTGTTCCGGCGCGCTCACCGCGGGCTTGCATAGCCTGGGCATAGGGTTGCTCTACTTTCTCTAGAGTCTGCCTTCTGTGCGCCGAATCTGCGCACAGCTTCCGGAGAGAGCGCAGCACACGGAAATACACCGCGGCGCGCGGGGATCGGATACGAGAGGAATCCCGGGCCGGAATATGCGGCACGGGGTGCGGGTCCCACCGGCGGCGAACCGGTGTCCGCGGGCTCAATTCCCTGTCCGCTCTGTCTCGTTCGAGTTTTGGGCAGGGAAGGCGTGCAGGAATAGTGACACGTTCGAACAGCTCACGCCAAGGGCCGCCGGTGGGCGTTCGGGGCCATTGCGAGGGAAATTCGAGTGGCGCACTGACGGCTCTCGACTGCGGTGTCCGCGCGGCCTTCGTCAAACGGTTGCCGGTCTTCGGCGCAACCCTCGCGCTGCCGGTTCTGTAGCGGGCGGCTGCGAGCATCGGCCTGACCACGTAACGACGTTCACGCGGAGGGCGCATGTCTCAGCAAGCGGAGGAAGCCACCGCCGGTGGCGGGCGATCGCCCGGGCGGCGGTCGCCGGCCGGGGGCGCGGCCGTCGCGGGGGGCGCGGGTGCGCCGGCGCGGCGGACGGGGCTGCTGGTCACCGTGCTGTTGGGCGCCCTGGCCGCGGTGCCGCCGATGTCGATGGACATGTACCTCCCGGCCCTGCCGGACGTGACCCGCACCCTGGACTCGAACGCCTCGGTCGTCCAGCTCACCTTGACCGCGTGCCTGACCGGCATGGCGCTCGGCCAGTTGGTGGTGGGTCCGATGAGCGACCGGTGGGGGCGGCGCAGGCCGCTGCTGGCCGGGCTGGCCGCCTATGTGCTGGCCGCGCTGATGTGTGCGTTCGCGCAGAGCGCCGAGGTGCTGGTCGGGTTCCGGCTGCTGCAGGGCCTGGCGGGGTCGGCGGGCATCGTCATCGCCCGCGCGGTGGTGCGCGACCTGTACGACGGGCTGGCCATGGCCCGGTTCTTCTCCAGCCTGCTGCTGATCTCCAGCATCGCGCCCATCGTGGCGCCCGTCATCGGCGGGCAGGTGCTGCACCTGACCGACTGGCGGGGCATCTTCCTCATCCTCGCGGCCATCGGCGTGGTGCTGAGCGTGCTGGTGTGGCGGCGCCTGCCGGAGACGCTGCCGCCCGAGCGGCGCCAGAGCGGCGGGGTCCGCGCGGCCCTGTGGGTCATGCGCGGCCTGGTCGCCGACCGGGTGTTCACCGGGTACCTGATGACCAACGGCTTCACCTACGGCGCGCTGTTCTCCTACATCGCCGCCTCGCCGTTCATCATCCAGGACATCTACGGGGCCTCCCCGCAGACGTTCTCGCTGCTGTTCGGCCTGAACTCCCTGGGCCTGATGGTCGTCGGGCAGGTCAACGGCAAGGTCCTGGTGGGGCGGGTGCGCCTGGACAAGACCCTGGGGTGCGGGCTCGCGGTGCTCGCCTCGGCGGGGGTGGTGCTGCTGCTGGTGACCTCGGGGGTGTTCGGCGAGGTGGGCACGGTGCCGCTGGCGGCCAGCCTGTTCGTGATGATCTCCTCGCTCGGCCTGGTGCTGCCCAACACCAACGCGCTCGCCCTGATGCGCACCCCGCACGCCGCGGGCTCCGCCTCCGCGCTGGTGGGCATGTCGTGCTTCGTGATGGGGGCGATCGCCTCCTCGCTGGTGAGCATCGCCGGCAAGCAGTCGGCGGTGCCGATGGCCGTGGTCCAGCTGGGCAGCGCGCTCGCCGCGATCGTCTGCTTCGTCACGGTGTGCCGTCCCTGGCGCAACCAGCCCCCGCAGGAGCAGCTGCACCGCTGACCCACCGCCCCCTGCGCCGGCCTCCCACGACCGTGCCCCCGCCCCCTGCAACAGGGGCCGGGGGCACGGTCGTCGGTGTCGTGGGCGGTCCGTCGTGCGGCTCGCTGTCGGGCGGGAGGCGTCCAGGTCCCGCGGTGGCCCGGGGTGCGGAAAGCGCGGGAGGGGGGCGGGGTGCCGTCTGCTGGCCGGCCGTGAAGGCCTGGCGGGGGTGCACCTCCGCGGAGGCGGGGGTGGTGAGGGTGCACGCCGATGCGTGAAGTCGGCCCGGTGGAGGCGGTGTTGCGTGCCGGTGAGGCCGGGCGTGCTGGGGCTGCCGTCGGGTGAGCGCGCGTTGGGCGGGGGCGCGCCGCGTAGGGCGCGGGGCGTGTGAAGTCGGCCCAGGCGGGACGCCGTTGTGTGAGCACGCGTGCCGGGTGACGTGGGTGTGCTGGGGCGTCGGCGGGTTTCGCGGCGGGGCTGGTCAGGCTGCCCGGTCGTGTTCGGGGGGCAGGATGAGGGTGGGTTCGAGGACCACGCGGGGGGCCGGGACGGGGGCGGGTGCGACCAGCTGGGCGCGGGTGCCTCGCTGCTGGCGCCAGCCGGCCTGGGCGGCGACCACGGCGACGTAGGGGATCAGGACGCCGCCGGCCAGGGCGAGGACGGCGACCACGGGCCAGCGGCTCCAGGTCAGGGCCATCGCCACCACGCACGCGGTGCGGATCAGCATGGCGGTGATGTAGCGGCGCTGGCGGCCGCGCAGGTCCTGGGTCAGGCCGGTGCGGGCCCGGGTGATGGACTCGGCGCGGCGGGCGTCGCGGCGCAGGGGCGGGCGGTTCATCCAAGCTCCCGTGGGTGGTCGGGGTGGCGTGCGGCGGGAGACGGCGGCGGCGCGGGTGATCGTCCCCTGATCACCCGCGCCGCCGTCGCGTGCTTGCCCGGTGCTCGCCGTGCGCCCCGGGGTCAGTGCGTCTGCTGCTCCTGCTGTTCCAGCGCCGCCGCGTGCCCGTTGGAGGAGACGTGCCCGTTGGACGAGCCGTGGCCGTTGGAGGAGCCGTGCCCGTTGGAGCTTCCGTGGCCGTTGGAGGAGCCGTGGCCGTCTGCCGAGGCGGGGTCGAAGTGCTCCAGGGAGCGCAGCAGTTCCTCGCGGGTGGGCTTGGGGACCTGGTCGCCGTACAGCCAGCGGCTGACGCGGTGGCGCAGCATCTGCTTGCGGGCGTGGGGGTTCTTCACGCCGTCCGCCTGCGCCACGGGGGCGGGGGCGATCGGGCGCTCCTCGCGGGCCAGGATGCTGTAGGCGGTGCCCTGGTCGAGCGGGGCGTGCACCTCGATGAACTCGCCGTGCGGCAGGCGGCGGATGCGTCCGGTCTCGCGGCCGTGCAGGACCTTCTCGATGTCGCGGTGCTGCAGGCCGAGGCAGATGCGGCGGGTGACGAAGTAGGCCAGCGCCGGCACCACGAACACCCCGATGCGTACCGCCCAGGTGATCTGGTTGAGCGAGAGGTGGAAGCGTTCGGCGATGACGTCGTTGGCGCCGCCGAAGAACAGCACCAGGTAGAAGGCGACGATCGAGGAGACGAACGCGGTGCGGGTGGGGTGTTCGCGCGGCCGGTCCAGCAGGTGGTGCTCCTCGCGGTCGCCGGTGGCCCAGGCCTCCAGGAACGGCCACAGCGCGACCACCGCCATCAGCACGGTGGGCAGGATGACGGCCGGCACCAGCACGCCCATGTTGACGGTGTAGCCGCCGGGGATGACGAACTCCCAGGAGGGCATGGCCCGCAGGGCGCCTTCGAGGAAGCCCATGTACCAGTCGGGCTGGGAGCCCTGGGAGATCTGGTCGCCGCGGTAGGGGCCGTAGGTCCACACCGGGTTGATCTGGGCGATGCCGGCCAGCATCGCCAGCACGCCGAAGACGAGGAAGAAGAACCCGCCGGCCTTGGCCGTGTACACCGGCATCAGCGGCTGGCCGACCACGTTGTTCTCGGTGCGTCCGGGGCCGCGGAACTGGGTGTGCTTGTGGTAGAAGACGTAGATCAGGTGGACGGTGACCAGGGCCAGGATGATGCCCGGCATCAGCAGGATGTGGAAGCTGTAGAAGCGCGGGATGACGTCGTGGCCGGGGTACTCGCCGCCGAACAGGAACATCGTCAGGTACGTGCCGACCACCGGGATGGCCAGGGTGACGCCCTCGGCGATGCGCAGGCCGGTGCCGGAGAGCAGGTCGTCGGGCAGCGAGTAGCCGACGAAGCCCTCCAGGGTGACCAGGACCAGCAGGGTGAAGCCGATCAGCCAGTTCACCTCGCGCGGCTTGCGGAAGGAGCCGGTCAGGAAGTGGCGCAGCGTGTGGACGCACAGCGCGGCGATCATGACCAGGGCCGACCAGTGGTGCAGCTGGCGGATGAGCAGGCCGCCGCGCACGTCGAAGCTGATGCGCAGGGTGGAGGCGTAGGCCTGGGACATCGGGATGCCGTGCAGCTCGGTGTGCGAGCCGTTGTAGACGGTCTCGCGCATGCTCGGGTCGAAGAACATGGTGAGCCAGACACCGGTCAGCAGCAGCACGATGAAGCTGTAGAGCGCTATCTCGCCGAACATGAACGACCAGTGGTCGGGAAAGACCTTGCGGATCAGGAACCGGAAGTTGTAGATCCCGAGCCGCGAGTCCGCCCAGTCGGCGACGCGTGCGCCCTTCGGTTCTGTGGTGCGCGCGCTGCGCGGCGCCCTTTCGTCGGTCGCGGTCATACCCGCGCACCCTCCCCTCGCCGCTCTGCTGTCATGGGCACACCCGGGCCGACCGGTGAGCGGTCGGCTGTGGGGGCGGCCTGCCGCGGCGCCAGCAGGTCCGTGCCCTGGAGCAGGTGAAACGCTAGCCACGTGCGCCCGGCCCGAACAACCGCGCTCAAGCGATACTCAAGTGACAAGTGCGGTGTTTCTCGAGCCAGTTGTGAGTTGCCGGCATGCGGGCGTTCCCGCCTGGCCGCCCATCGGGCGTGCGGCGGCGGGGTGTTGGCGGTGCGGGTGGGTCTGTGTGGTCTCAAGTGGGCCTCCGTACGCGCCCGTTGGTGCACTGCCGTCATATGCGGAGCGTAGGTCGGTGTCCCCGGGTCCGCGATGGGGTGCAATGCGCCAGGTGGCCGGAAAGGTGTGGTCATCGGGGGTCGCCCGCGGGGGCGGTGGTGGGCCAGTGGGCCGAGGAGCCGGTGGGGCGGGGCCGCACCGAGCCGGTGGCCACGCCGATGGCCGGGGCCACCGGCGCGACGGGGCGCCGGCGCCGGGCCTGGGGGCCGTGGGTGAGGCTGGGCGGCACGGCGGGTACCGGCGGGGGTGCGGGGCGGCGCAGGGCCGCCCGCAGCGCCCGCGGGCCCAGTAAGGCGCCGGGCGCAGCGAGGCTCTGGTGCAGGCGCAGCAGCAGGGCCGCGGCGTGCGGGTCGGTGGTGGCGGCGGCGGCGATCCGCGACAGCTGGCGTCCGTGCAGCCGCTCCCGCAGGGGCGGCCGGCCGGTGCGGCCGGGGCCGGCCGGGACGCGCAGGCGGGTGCCCGAGCGCCACAGCGGGGCCAGCTGGTGGGCCAGGGCCCGGCGCAGGCGGTAGGTGACGCCGACGGCGGTGCCGTGGGCGGTGAGCATGCGCTGCAGGAGCAGGGCGCCCTGCACGGCGAGGGTCATGCCGTCGCCGTGGGCGGGGTCCAGGGCGGCGAAGGCGTCGCCGACGACGAGGAACTGGTCGGGCCAGCGGCGCAGCCGCTCGTAGTGGCGCCAGCGGCTGTCGGTGCCGGCGCAGCGGTAGACGGGGCCCAGCGGGGTCGCGGTGGCCAGCAGGTCGCGCAGCAGCGGGTCGCGCAGCGCGGCGGCGGCGTGCAGCATCTGTTCGTGGTCGGCGGGGGCGGGGGCGGTGTCGGGGGTGCTCAGCGACACCGACCAGCGGCCGCCCTCGACGGGGTGGAGCAGGCCCTGGCGGGGGTCGTCGCCGGCGGCCATGAGCCACACGCCCTGCCAGTCGGCGACGTGGCCGACCGGCGGCGCGTACAGGGAGGTCGCGTGGGTGGTGCCGGTGCGCACGACGGTCTCGGCGGGGGATTCGTAGCCGAGTTCGGCGAGCCACTGCGGGGCGCGCGAGCCGCGTCCGCTCGCGTCGACGACGAAGTCGGCGGGGATCAGGTGCGGAGGGCTCCAGCCGCCGGGGGCCCGCCGGTCGCGGGCGCGGGCCAGGACGCCGGTGACGGTGTCCTGGGGGCCCGGTCGCAGGCCGACGACGTCGTGGTCGTGCAGGAACCTCACGGCGGGGTCGGCGCGCAGCCGGTCGCGGACGACCGCGTCGAGCAGGTCGCGGCCGGCGCTGAGCAGCGACAGGCCCGCGTCGAAGCGGGGCAGCCAGCCGGCCGGGCCGAGCAGCAGCAGGTCCTCGGGGACGCGCAGGTGGACGGCCCCGGCGCGCACGAGGTCCTCGCGGATGCCGGGGAACAGCTGCTCCAGGCCCTCGTGGGCGGCGGTGGACAGGCTGTGGGTGTGCCGGGCCTGGGGCACGCCCCGGCGCCGGCCGGGGCCGCGGGGCAGCCAGTCGCGTTCGATGACGGTGACCCGGTCCATGAAGCCGGCCAGGGCGCCCGCCGCGGCGAGCCCGGCGAGGCTGGAGCCGATCACCACGGCGTGGCCGTGGCCGCCGCCTTCGGGGACAACACGTGCGTTCACCTTCATCCCGGCCGCCCTCCCCTGGGTGTCGTCGTGTGCATCATGCGGGGCGCGGCCCGGCCGGGGGCCGCCTTCCGCGCCGCCTCGAGCGGCCTTCGAGGCCGGCCCGAGGAAGACTCGAGCGCACCCGCGCGGGGCGGGACGCGGACACCTTCCCGCCCGGCCGGGCAGGCGGGTGCGGGCCGGCCGCCCGGACCTGGGCGGTCACGGCCCGAGACGCACCAACGGGGCGCCCGGGGCCGCCGGTCGGCGTCCCGGCCGGCCCTGCCCCCGGGTCGCTCCCCCGCCGGGGTGCCCGGGGGCCGGGGTGCCCGGGGTCCGGGGCGGCCGGGGTCCGGGGTGCCCGGGTTCCGGCGTGGCCTGCCGGCTCCCGCCGGTGGCGCCGCGGTCCGGGTCCTGCCCCGCCGGTCCGCTCCCCCGCCGGGCTGCCCGGCAACCGGGCCGGCCGGGCCGGCGTGCGCTGCGCCGACTCCCGCCACGCAGGCGGCCGGCCGGGCAGTGCGCCGGTCATGCGGCCGGCCCCTGAGCGGGGGGCCGTCCCCCGGTCAGGGGTCCGCTCCCCCGCCGCTGCCCGGGTCAGGGTGCTGGTGTGCGGGTTGCCGGGTCGGGGGTGTGCAGGGCCCGGTCGACCAGGGGGCCGGCTGCCCCGGTGTAGCCGGACGGGTCGAGCAGGGCAGCCGCCTCGGTGCGGTCCAGCGTCCCGGCGAGCTCGGGGAGTTCGGCCAGGACGTCGGCCAGGGGCCGGCCGGTGGCGGAGGCCAGCAGGGAGGCCCGGGTGAGCAGGTCCTTGGCGGCGGCCTTGCCCAGGCGCGGTGCCAGGACGGCCGAGACGCGTTCGGAGACGAGCTGTCCCCCGGTCGCGGCGAGGTTGGCCCGCATCCGCTCGGGGTGGACGCTCAGGCCGCGGGCGAGTTCGGCGGCCGTGTGCGCGGCGCCGCCGGTCAGGCGCAGGGCCTCGCGCAGCGGCTGCCACTCGGCGTGCCACACCCCGGCCGAGCGTTCGTCCTCCGTGGTCAGGCACTGTGTCAGCACGGTGGCCAGGGCCGGTACTTGGAGGGCGGCGGAGCGGATCAGGGTGGCGAGCACGGGGTTGCGTTTGTGGGGCATCGCCGAGGAGGCGCCCCGTCCGGCGGCCGTGGGCTCGCTCACCTCGCCGATCTCGGTGCGGGTCAGGACCAGCACGTCCGCGGCGATCTTGCCCAGTGCCCCGCTGGTGTGGGCGAGGGCGGCGCCCAGGTCGGCGACGGGGGTGCGCAGCGCGTGCCAGGGCAGGTGCGGGGCGGCCAGACCGCTCTCCTCGGCGAAGGCGGCGCCCAGGGTGTCCACGACGGCGGCGGGGTCGGCGCCGGCGCCCGCGTACTGCAGGTAGCCGGCCAGGGTCCCGGCCGCGCCGCCGAGGGAGACGGGCAGCCGCCCGGCGAGGTGGTCCAGGCGCTCGGCGGCGTCCGTGACCAGGTGGTGCCAGCCGGCCGCCTTCAGCCCGAAGGTGGTGGGCACGGCGTGCAGGGCCAGGGTGCGGCCGGCCATCACGGTGTCGCGGTGCTCGGCCGCGAGGCCGGCCAGCGCGGCCGCCGTGGTGCGCAGGTCCGCGGCGATCAGGCGCAGGGCGCGGGCGGCCACCAGCATGGCGCCGGTGTCGAGGATGTCCTGGCTGGTGGAGCCGCGGTGGACGTACTCGGCGGCCTGCGGGGAGCGTTCGGCGACCACGGCCGTGAGCGCCTTGACCACGCCCACGACCGGGTTGGCCGTCTCGCGTGCGGCCAGGGCCAGTTCGCGCAGGTCGAGCAGGTCGGCGCGGGCGGCCGCGGTGATGACCTCGGCCGCGCGGGCGGGCACCGTGCCGCAGCGGGCCTGGGCGCGGACCAGGGCCGCCTCCGCGTCCAGCATCGCCTGCAGCCAGGCGCTGTCGCCGACGGCCGCCTCGACGGGGGTGCCCGCCCGCACCGGGGAGAGCAGCCCGGCGTCCAGGTGGGCGGCCGGGGCCGCGGAGCGCGGCGCCGGGGGCGCGGAGGTCATGGAGCCACCTCCGCACCCACGCCCGCCTCCACACCGACACCTGCGGCCGTCCGCGCGCCCACGGCCGCCTCCACGCCGACGGCGGCCTCAACCGCCGTACGGTCCACGGCTGTACGGTCCGCGGCTGTACGGTCCCCTGCCGGGTGCGCGGGTGCGCGGTCCGGCCGGTGCTGCACGGCCGGCAGGGCGAGGACCGCGGCGGCGATGGCGTCGGAGTCCTCCAGGGTGACCGAGCCGACGCCGGGCCGGATGCCGGCGGCGGTGACCCAGTGCACGGACTCGGTGGGCACGCCGTAGGCGAAGCGGCGCGGGTGGGCGGTGCCGCTCGCGTCGAGGAGGTGGTAGGGCCGCTCGGAGACCGCCAGTCCGCCGGTCTCGTGGCCGGGGCCGTCGGTGCCGTCGCCGGCGGGGATGCGGTAGGGGCTGCACTGCCCGCTCGTCAGCAGCCCGCTCATCAGCGGGTCGGCGGTGCGGCGCAGGTCGATCTCGGGCAGGCGGGCCTCGATGAGGACCGTGGCGCGCACCCGTACGTCGGGTATCTCGCTGGAGACGGCGGTGAAGCAGGGCCCGTGCGGGTCGTCCTCGTCGGCGATCACGCGCAGGCCGGGGCCGGTCACCTCCAGGACGCCCGCGTCGATGAGGGCGGCCATCTCCTCGATGCGGGCGGCCGGCGGGCCGATGGACAGGTAGGCGTTCAGGGGGGTGTACCAGGCGTCGAGGTCGTCGCGGTGGGAGGCGGCGGTCAGGCCGGCGTGGTCGATGGCCAGGCGCAGCTCGTTGCGCAGGTCGCGCAGGACGTCCAGGGCGGCCTTGACCGGTCCGCTGACGTTGCCCTGGCGGGCCAGGCGGACGTCGTCGTCGAGGTGGCCGCGCAGCCATGTGCGGAACGCGGCCAGGTCGCAAAAGACGCGCTCGCCCCAGGGGCGGGCCACGCGCTGCCAGTCCCAGCGCTCGTCCCCGGTGATCGAGGCCTGCTCCAGCAGCCGGTCCTCGTCGGCGCCGGGTTCGGCCGACAGGTAGCGCTCGACGAAGTCGTCGACGGCCGCACGGCTTCGGCCGCGCTGGGTGAGCAGGGCCGCGTAGTAGACGCTGCACACCTCCTTGGAGACCAGCGGCCACAGGTCGGCGGCGAAGTCGATGGCGGGGCGGCCCGGAGCGCGGCTGCGGAGCCGGGCGATGTAGCCGGCCGTCAGCAGCCGGGGGTGGTACCGGCCGTGGGCGCCCTTCTCGTTCTCGCCGCGGGCCTGGTAGGGCACGCCGCGCCGGGAGCCGGCGTACAGGCGCGGTTCGCGGCCGGAGGGCCGGTAGACCAGGCGGCCGTCGACGCGGGTGAAGACGCCGCCGCGGCCGTGGGTGAACAGGGCCTGGTAGTCGAAGAAGTTCAGTCCCAGCCCGCGCAGCAGGACCCGCTCGCCGGGCTTGACGGCGGACAGGTCCACGTCGGCCGGGTTGGCGGGGGGCAGGTAGGTCAGCCCGTGGCGCCGGGCGAAGTCGGTCAGCCGGCGTTCGCTGTCGCTGGGCCGGGTGGGCACGTGGCCCTGGGCGAGGACGACCGCGGCCAGGCGGCCCAGCCGGGTGCCGTCCTCCAGGACGACCGCCTGGGTGGCCTGCGGCCCGCTGCCCTCGTCCTGGAGGGCGACGGCGCGCTGGGGGTGGTGGCGCACCGTGATGTGGGCTGCGGCGTTGTCGACGACGCGGCCGAACGCCCACGTCAGGTAGCAGCCGTACAGGGCGCGGGTGGGGTAGCTGTCGGGGCCCAGGCGGTCGGCTTCGGCCAGGACGTCCGGGTCGTAGCCGCCGTGCGGGCTGTTGTCGAGGGTGCGGGAGCTGAGGGCCTTGGCCCACTGGTGCAGGCTGGGCCCCTCCTGCAGCGGGCCGTCGATGCGGACGCTGGCGTCGGTGTAGACCGTGACCTGCGAGGCCACGGTGTTCATCAGCAGGTGCCGCGACTGCGTGGGGCGCCACACGCGTCCGGCGCCCGGCGGGTCCGGGTCGACGACGTGCACGGTGACGGCGTCCCAGCGGGGCGACTTGCCCTCCTGTGCGCAGAGCCGTTCCAGGACGGAAAGGCCGCGCGGTCCTGCGCCGACCAGGCACACCTCCAGGTGCGTGAGCGCTTCGTTGCCGGTGTACGGGGGCCGGGGGGCCGTCGTCCCGTAGGGGGTCGGTCCGGCGTCCGCTGTGCGTTCGCCTCCATGCGTACCGTCCACAGTGCCTCCTTCCTCGGGCCACCGTCGGGGCAGGCGCTCAACCACGGCTCGGCCCTGGGCGGAGATCGGCTCGAGGAACGGCAGGCGCCCAGGTGGCGGGTGGTGCGGGCGCCGGCACGAGGGGTGCGGGCGGGCTTCCGGCGGGCCCCGAACGCGGCTGTATCGAGACTCCAGCCGCGGTCCTTACGTTCGGGAAAAAGGCGTCACCGGACCGGCTCGGCGACGGGGCGCGGCGCGCGGCGACACCGGCGCGGAAGCCGCCCCATGAAGGAGATGTGTGTGATGGTCCACCCCTGCCCCAGACATCCCTTGCGTGAGAGCGGCCGTGGTGCCGGATCCGTTGTGTGTGCCGCGTGCGTGGGTGAGGCGGAGCGTTGTCTGCGCTCGCTGCCGGCCCTGTACCAGGAGTGCCTGCACCAGGTGTCTCCGGGGCGGCGGCGGACCAACCCCACCCGGGTGTCCGGCAGCCGCAACCGGGACCAGGTGAACCTGTCGGTGCTGGATGTGCGGCTGCGCTCGCGTGCGGTGCTGCAGGCGTGGGCGGACGTCGTCGCGGAGGGGCTCGGGGTGAGTGCGCCGGCCCGTTCGGTGCCGCAGCTCGCGCGGTTCCTCGCGGGGCACCTGGCGTGGCTGGCCGCGCAGCCCCCGGCCGGCGACTTCGCCGAGGAGATGCAGGAGCTGGTCACGGAGTTGAGCGCGCTGCTCGACCCCGAGCCCGCCGCGCTGCACACGCTGCACCTGGCGTGCGTGGTGGAGGGCTGTGCGGGCACGATCAGCGCCGCGCCGAAGGCCACCGCGGGGCCGGGCACCTCCCGGCTGGAGTGCACGGCGGGGCATTCCTGGCCGGCGCAGGAGTGGCTGGCGCTCAGGCCGCTGATGACACGGCAGCGAAAGGATGTCACCGCATGACGAAACCGCCGCGCCACCGGCTCGTTCCCACCCGGGTGGCCGCTCTGGCCGTGGGGGTGTCCGAGGCGACGATCCGCAAGTGGGTGAGCCGCGGGAAGATCACCCGTTACGGGGCGCCGAACTGCCGCTCGGAATTCGACATCGAGGAACTCCAGGAGATCGCGCTGCGGCGCCGCAGCGAAGCCCCCTGACGCACCATCAAGCTTTTTCGTGGGGGAAGGCGCCCGGGTGCGCGTCCCGCACGGACCGGCCCCACCCGGTTCTTCCCGCCCCGGCTTTCCGCCCCGGCTTTCCGTCCGGTTCTTCCCGATCGAGTTTTCCCGCCCGGATGTCCCGTGCGTGGGCGCCGGCCTGTGCCCGGCGCCGGGCAACCGCCGTCCGGCGGCGACCTTTTCGCGACAATGACAAGAGGAGTGAGTGCGTTGACGCCACCGACCTCAGTGGAGGGGGTTCCGCAGAACCGCCGGGCCCGCTCGGTGGGCATCGGTCGCGCCCACGCCAAGGCCATCCTGCTGGGCGAGCACGCGGTCGTGTACGGCGCCGCGGCGCTGGCGCTGCCGGTTCCGCAGCTGACGGCCACGGCGAGTGCCGGCTGGTCCTCCCCGGGCCGCGGCGCGGACGGCGGGCTGTCGTTCACCATGACCGGTTCCGCCTCGCGGGCGGTGGTGACGCTGGCCTCCGACGGGCTGCGCAGGCTGGCCGCGGCGTTCACCGAGCGCATGGGGGTCACCGGCGGGGCGCACCTGGACGTGATCCTGGACGGGGCCATCCCGCCCGGGCGGGGGCTGGGTTCGTCCGCGGCGAGCTCACGGGCGATCGTGTTCGCGCTGGCGGACCTGTTCGGTGTCGAGCTGTCCGAGGCGGCGGCGTTCGAGCTGGTGCAGACGGCGGAGAACATGACGCACGGCCGGGCCAGCGGCGTGGACGCCGTCGCGGTCGGCGCGTCGGGGCCGCTGCGCTTCCAGGCGGGCCGCGCCAGCGAGCTCGAGGTGGGCGGCGAGGGGCTGTTCATCATCGCCGACAGCGGCACCGCCGGCAGCACCAAGGAGGCGGTCGAGCTGCTGCGGGAGTCCTTCACCCGCGAGGCGGGCGCCCAGCAGGAGTTCCTGGCGCGGGCCGCCCGCCTGGTCGACGAGGGCCAGGACGCGCTCGCCGAGGGCGCGCTGGAGGAGCTGGGGTCGGCCCTGGACCGCTATCACGAGCTGATGCGCGCGGTGGGGCTGAGCACCGGCCGCATCGACGCGATGGTCGAGGCCGCGCGCGGCGCGGGCAGCCTCGGCGCCAAGATCACCGGGGGTGGGCTGGGCGGCTGCGTCCTGGCCCTCACCCAGCCGGAGCAGGCCGGGCGGGTCGCCCGGCACCTGCACGACGCCGGCGCCGTCCAGACGTGGGTCGTACCGTTGAGGAGGCATGCCGGGCATGCGCACTGAACCTCTCGCGCGGTCGCGGGCGCAGGCGGCGGCGGGGGACGCCACCGCCGTCGCGCACCCGAACATCGCGCTCATCAAGTACTGGGGCAAGAGCGACGAGCGCCTGGTGCTGCCGCGCACCGACAGCCTGTCGATGACGCTGGACATCTTCCCCACCACCACCCGGGTGCGGCTGGACCCGCACGCCGGCGAGGACTCCGTCACCCTGGGCGGCCGGCCGGCCACCGGTGAGGCGGCCCGGCGCATCACCGCCTTCCTGGACCTGGTGCGCGAGCGCAGCGGGCGCGGTGAGCGGGCCGTGGTGGACAGCGAGAACACCGTGCCCACCGGCGCGGGACTGGCCTCCTCGGCCAGCGGGTTCGCCGCGCTCGCGCTGGCCGCGGCCGCCGCCTACGGGCTGGAGGGTGATGCCAGGGCGCTGTCGCGGCTGGCGCGGCGCGGCTCGGGTTCGGCGTCGCGGTCCGTGTTCGGCGGCTTCGTGCTCTGGCACGCCGGGCAGGCGTCGGCCGACGAGGAGCAGGCCGACTCGAGCTCCTACGCCGAGCCGGTGGCCGCGCCCGGGGTGGACCCGGCGCTGGTCATCGCGGTCGTCAACGCCGGGCCCAAGGCGGTCTCCAGCCGTGAGGCGATGCGCCGCACGGTGGACACCTCTCCGCTGTACGAGCCGTGGGCCGCCTCCAGCCGGGCCGACCTGGTCGAGATGCGTGCGGCGCTGGGGCGCGGCGACCTGGCGGCGGTCGGGGAGATCGCCGAGCGCAACGCCCTGGGCATGCACGCCACGATGCTCGCGGCGCGCCCCGCCGTCAGGTACATGGCGCCCGCTTCGCTGACCGTGCTGGACGCGGTGCTGCAGCTGCGCCAGGAGGGGGTGGCGGCCTACGTGACGATGGACGCCGGCCCCAACGTGAAGGTGCTGTGTCCGCGCGCGCAGGCGCAGCGGGTGGCGCGGGCGGTGGCCGAGGCCGCCCCGGACAGTGCGGTGCACATCGCTGCTCCGGGCCCCGGCGCCCGCCTCACCGACGGGGACGGGCGATGAACCAGGCGCGCACGGTGGTGCGGCACGCGCCGGGCAAGCTGTACGTGGCGGGCGAGTACGCGGTGGTCGAGCCCGGCAACCGGGCCGTGCTGGTGGCGGTCGACCGCCATGTCACCGTGGCGGTCACCGCGGTGGAGCGCCCGGGTGTCGTCATCGCCTCCGACCTGCTCCCCCGCCCCGAGCACTACACGTTCGACGGGGGCCGGCTGGGCGGGGGTGCGGGGGGTGTCCCGCACGTGGTCGCCGCGATCGAGACGGTGGCCGCGCTGCTGGCCGACCGGGGCCTTGAGGTGCCGGGGCTGGAGGTGTCGGTCACCAGCACGCTGCACGAGGCGGGCACCAAGTACGGGCTGGGCTCCAGCGGCGCGGTGACCGTGGCGGCCGTCGCGGCCGTCGCCGCCGCTTGCGGGCTGGACCTGGGGGCGGCGCAGCGGCTGCGGCTGGCGCTGCTGGCGAGCGCCCGCATCGACGCCGGCGGCTCCGGCGGTGACCTGGCGGCCAGCACCTACGGCGGCTGGATCGCCTACCGGGCGCCGGACCGGGCGTTCGTCGCGGACCTGGCCCGCCGCCGCGGCGTACAGGCCGCCCTGGAGGCCGACTGGCCCGGGCTTCAGGTGCGGCGGCTGCCGGCGCCGCGCGCGCTGTCGCTGCACGTCGGCTGGAGCGGCAGCCCCGCCTCGACGACGTCGCTGGTGGCCGCCCTGCACCGCAAGGCCTGGCGCGGCACGCCCTCGCACCAGAAGTTCCTCGCCGCCAGCGCCGACTTCGTCACCGCCGCGATCGACGCGCTCGAGGCCGGCGACGACGGGAGCCTGCTGGAGCAGATCCGCCGCTCGCGCCAGGAGCTGGCCCGCCTGGACGACGAGGTGGGCCTGGGCATCTTCACGCCCGCGCTGACGGCGCTGTGCGACGCCGCCGAGAGCGCCGGCGGCGCGGCCAAGCCCTCGGGTGCCGGCGGCGGCGACTGCGGCATCGCCCTGCTGGACGTCGGCGCCGCACACCATCTCGCCCACGTACACCAGCGGTGGGCCGCGGCCGGGGTGCTGCCCCTGCCCGTGGCGGCCGCGCCGGAAGGGAACCGACCATGAGCAGTGCCCAGCGCAAGGACGACCACGTCCGCCTGGCGATGGAGCAGCAGCACGCGCACAGCGGACGCAACCAGTTCGACGAGGTGTCCTTCGTCCACCACGCCCTGGCCGGCATCGACCGCCCGCAGGTGTCGCTGGCCACCGAGTTCGCCGGCATCACCTGGCCGGTGCCGCTGTACATCAACGCGATGACCGGCGGCAGCGCGATGACCGGCCGCATCAACCGCGACCTGGCCACAGCCGCCCGCGAGAGCGGGGTGGCCATCGCCTCGGGCTCGATGCACGCCTACTTCAAGGACCCCGCTTGCGCGGACACCTTCCGGGTGCTGCGCGAGGAGAACCCGCACGGGTTCGTGATGGCGAACGTCAACGCCACCGCCCGTGTCGACGACGCCCGCCGCGCGGTGGACCTGCTGCAGGCGAACGCCCTGCAGATCCACCTGAACACGGCGCAGGAGACGCCGATGCCCGAGGGCGACCGCTCCTTCGGGTCGTGGCCGGCGCAGATCGAGCGGATCGCGGCGGGCGTCGGGGTGCCCGTCATCGTCAAGGAGGTCGGCAACGGGCTGAGCCGGCAGACGCTGCTGGCCCTGCCCGCCCTGGGGGTCGCGGCCGCCGACGTCAGCGGCCGCGGCGGCACCGACTTCGCCCGCATCGAGAACGGCCGGCGCGAGCACGCCGACTACGCCTACCTGCACGACTGGGGCCAGTCCACGGCCGCCTGCCTGCTGGACGCGCAGGACGTCGCGCTGCCCGTGCTGGCCTCGGGCGGGGTGCGCCACCCGCTGGACGTGGCCCGCGCGCTGGCCCTGGGCGCCCGCGCCGTGGGCTCCTCCGGCGGTTTCCTGCGCACCCTGCTGGACGAGGGCGTCGACGCGCTGATCGCGAAGATCGGCTCCTGGCTCGACCAGCTGGCCGCCCTGCAGACGATGCTCGGCGCGCGCACCCCGGCCGACCTGACCCGCTGCGACGTCCTGGTGAGCGGCGAGCTGCGCGCCTTCTGCGCCGACCGGGGCATCGACACGCGGCACCTGGCGCAGCGTTCCACCTCCATCGAAGCCCTTAACGAGTTGACGGGAAGCACACGATGACCGAAGCACACGCGATCGCCGGGGTCCCCATGCGGTGGGTGGGCCCGCTGCGCATCTCCGGCAACGTCGCCCGGACCGAGACGCAGGTGCCGCTGGCCACCTACGAAAGCCCGCTGTGGCCGTCGGTGGGCCGCGGCGCGAAGGTCTCCCGCCTGACCGACGAGGGCATCGTGGCCACCCTGGTCGACGAGCGGATGACCCGCTCGGTCCTCATCGAGGCGACCGACGCGGCCACCGCGCTCGCGGCCGCCCGCACGATCGAGGCACGCATCGAGGAACTGCGCGAGGTGGTGCGCGGCTGCAGCCGGTTCGCGCAGCTGATCGGGGTGCGCCACGAGATCAACGCCAACCTGCTGTTCGTGCGGTTCGAGTTCTCCACCGGTGACGCCTCCGGCCACAACATGGCCACCCTCGCCTCCGACCGGCTGCTGGCGCACCTGCTGCAGACCGTCCCGGGCATCTCCTACGGGTCGATCTCCGGCAACTACTGCACCGACAAGAAGGCCACCGCCATCAACGGCATCCTGGGCCGGGGCAAGAACGTGGTCGCCGAACTCCTCGTGCCGCGCGAGGTGGTCACCGACACCCTGCGCACCACCGCCGCCAAGGTCGTCGAGCTGAACATCCGCAAGAACCTCCTGGGCACCCTGCTGGCCGGCGGGATCCGCTCGGCCAACGCCCACTACGCCAACATGCTGCTGGCGTTCTACCTGGCCACCGGGCAGGACGCGGCCAACATCGTCGAAGGCTCCCAGGGCGTGGTCATGGCCGAGGACCGCGACGGCGACCTGTACTTCGCCTGCACCCTGCCCAACCTGATCGTCGGCACGGTCGGCAACGGCAAGGGACTGGGCTTCGTCGAGACGAACCTGACCCGGCTGGGCTGCCGGGCGGACGCCGCCCCCGGCGACAACGCCCGCCGCCTGGCCGTCCTGGCGGCGGCCACCGTGCTGTGCGGGGAGCTGTCCCTGCTGGCGGCACAGACCAATCCCGGCGAACTCATGCGCGCGCACGTGCAGCTCGAACGCGAGAACAAGACCGCGAAGGTTGGTGTATGAGCCATGTCCCTGTCCATCGGAATCCACGACCTGTCGTTCGCGACCGGTGAGTTCGTCCTGCCGCACACGGCGCTCGCCGCGCACAACGGCACCGAGATCGGCAAGTACCACCTGGGCATCGGCCAGGAGTCGATGAGCGTGCCGGCCGCCGACGAGGACATCGTCACCCTGGGCGCGACGGCCGCCGCCCCCATCATCGCCCGGCACGGCGCCGAGCGGATCCGCACGGTCGTCTTCGCCACCGAGTCCTCCATCGACCAGGCCAAGTCGGCGGGCGTGTACGTGCATTCGCTGCTGGGCCTGCCCTCCGCGACGCGGGTGGTGGAGCTCAAGCAGGCCTGCTACGGGGCGACCGCCGCCCTGCAGTTCGCCATCGGCCTGGTCCAGCGCGACCCCGCCCAGCAGGTCCTGGTGGTGGCCAGTGACGTGTCCAAGTACGAGCTGGACAGCCCCGGCGAGGCCACCCAGGGCGCGGCCGCGGTGGCCATGCTGGTCGGCGTCGACCCGGCGCTGGTGCGCATCGAGGACCCCTCCGGGCTGTTCACCGCCGACGTCATGGACTTCTGGCGGCCCAACTACCGCGAGGCGGCCCTGGTCGACGGCCACGAGTCGATCGGCGCCTACCTCCAGGCGGTGGAGGGCACCTGGAAGGACTACACCGAGCAGGGCGGGCGCACCCTGGAGGAGTTCGCCGCGTTCTGCTACCACCAGCCGTTCACGAAGATGGCCTACAAGGCCCACCGCCACCTGCTCAACTACTGCGGGTACGACACCGACGAGGCGGTCATCGCCCGCGCGCTGGGCCACACCACCGCCTACAACCGGGTGATCGGCAACAGCTACACCGCGTCGGTGTACCTGGGGCTGGCCGCGCTGCTGGACCGCTCCGAGGACCTGACGGGCCGGCCGCTGGCGTTCCTCAGCTACGGCTCGGGGTCGGTGGCGGAGTTCTTCGCCGGGACCGTGGTGGCCGGCTACCGCGAGCACCTGCGCACCGACGCCAACCGGCAGGCCATCGACAGGCGCACCGAGGTCGACTACGCGCGCTACCGCGACCTGCACGAGTGGCGTTTTCCCACCGACGGCGGCGACCACGCCACCCCCGAGCAGACCACCGGCCCGTTCCGGCTGGCCGGCATCAGCGGCCACAAGCGCCTCTACCAGGCCCGCTGAGCCCCACCCGTCCGTGCCGGGCCCCACCAGCCGCCGGCGGCACACCCCCTCCTCCCTGTGCCGGGGAGGAGGTGTGCCGCCGGCCACGGGTCCGGCCCCCAGCCATCCACCGACCAATGTGAGGGGAGGGCAGCCGCATGGCCCACAGCACGATCCGCGCCCCCGGCAGCCCCATGCAGGACATCAGGATCCTCGGCACGGGCGCCTACGTGCCCGAGCGGATCGTCTCCAACGACGAGGTCGGCGCGCCGGCCGGCGTCGACGACGCCTGGATCACCCGCAAGACCGCCATCCGCGAGCGGCGCTGGGCCGAGCCCGGGCAGGCCACCTCCGACCTGGCCACCGCCGCGGCGCGGGCCGCGCTGCGCTCGGCGGGCATCACCGCCGAGCAGCTGTCGGTGATCGCGGTCGCCACCTCCACCCCGGACCGGCCGCAGCCGCCCACCGCCGCCTACGTCCAGCACCACCTGGGCGCCTCCGGCACGGCCGCCTTCGACGTCAACGCCGTCTGCTCGGGCACCGTGTTCGCGCTGTCCGCGGTCGGCTCCACCCTGCTGCGCCGCGGCGGGCACGCCCTGGTCATCGGCGCGGACGTCTACTCGCGCATCCTGGACCCCGCCGACCGCCGCACCGTGGTGCTCTTCGGCGACGGAGCCGGCGCGATGGTGCTGGGCCCCACCAGCCGCGGCCCGCTGGTGCGGCACGTCGCCCTGCACACCTTCGGGGAACTGTCCGGCCTGATCCAGGTGCCCGCCGGCGGCAGCCGCCTGCCCGCCGACACCGGCACGCTGGACGCCGGGCTGCAGTACTTCGCCATGCAGGGCCGCGAGGTGCGCCGCTTCGTCGTGGAACAACTGCCGCAGCTGGTCAAGGACTTCCTGCACGAAGCCGGCGTGGAGGCCGCCGACATCGACCACTTCGTGCCCCACCAGGCCAACGGCGTGATGCTGGACGAGGTCTTCCCCCACCTGGGGATGGAACACGCCCGCATGCACCAGACCCTCGCCCGCTACGGCAACACCGGCGCCGCCTCCATCCCCATCACCCTGGACGAGGCCGCCCGCCGGGGCGCCTTCGCACCGGGCGAGCTCATCCTGCTGGCCGGGTTCGGCGGTGGCATGGCGGCGAGCTTCGCGCTCCTGCAGTGGTGAACGCGCCCCACCCCGCCCCGTTACCGGCCGCCGCAGGCCGCCCGGCCCGCACCGCGCGGGCCGGCACCGGCCGGCCCGGCGCCGCGGCCTCCTTCGTACGGTTCGTGGTGCTGGGCGGCACGGTCGGCCTGGCGGCGAGCGCCGCCGTCACCGCGCTCGCCACGCTCGTGCCGTGGGCCCTGGCCAACGCCGCGGTCACCATCGCCTCGACCGCCGCGGCCACCGAACTGCACGCCCGGTTCACCTTCGCCGGCACCCGCAGCACCTGGCGCCAGCAGATGCAGAGCGCCGGCTCCGCGGTGGCCGCCTACGCCGTCACCAGCGCCGCGATGGCCGCCCTGCACGCCTGCGTGAGCGCGCCCGGGGTGCTCCTCGCCCAGGGCGTGTACCTGTCGGCGGCCGCGCTCGCCGGCCTCGGGCGGTTCCTGGTGCTGCGCCTGGTGGTGTTCGCCGCCGACCGCACCCCTCCCCCCACCACGCCCCCCGCCCCGGCCGCCCCCGCCGGACCTGCCGGCCCTGCCGCGCCTGCCGGGCCTGTCACTTCTGCCGCTTCTGCCGCCTCTGCCGAAAGGCCGACGACCCATGTCCCTCGCCCTCGACGAAGCCGCCCAGGACCTCCTCTTCCGTGAGGCCCGCACCGCCCACACCTTCACCGACGAGCCCGTCACCGACGAGCAGGTCCGCACCGTGTACGACCTGGTCAAGTACGCCCCGACCGCGTTCAACCAGTGCCCGCTGCGCATCACCCTGGTCCGCTCCGCCCAGGCCCGCGCCCGCCTGGTGCGGCACATGGCACCGGGCAACCGGGCCAAGACCGCCGCCGCCCCGCTGGTGGCGGTGCTCAGCGCGGACAACGAGTTCCACGAGGAACTCCCCCGCCTCTTGCCCCACTTCCCCCAGGCCAAGGACCTCATCTACGCCGAGCGGCCGGTGCGCGAGGCCTCCGCGCTGCTCAACACCGCCCTGCAGGTGGCCTACTTCATCATCGGCGTGCGCGCCGCGGGCCTGGCCGCCGGCCCGATGAGCGGCTTCGACGCCGCCGCCGTGCGCAAGGAGTTCCTCGACGACGACCACACCCCGCTGGTCGTCCTCGCCCTCGGCCGGCCCGGCCCGGACGCCTTCCGCGCCCGCGGCCCGCGCCTGGACGCCGACGAGGTCATCACCACCGTGTGACCCCGCGGCCGGCGGGCACCCACACCCGCCGGCCCCTCCCCTTCCCCCCGTCCGCGCGCCGCGTCCGGCCCGTCCGGGGCCTCAGCCGTCGCCGGGGGTGTGGCGGGGGCTGTAGTACGCCGGCCACAGCTCGCTCGCCAGCAGCCGCTCGGTGCGGCTGAGCGGCACGTCCTCACACAGCCGCTCGGGGTGGGCGGGCGGCGGCCCGCCCGCGCCCGGCGCCAGGTCCGCGCGGGCCAGCAGCACCAGCGGATCGTGCACGGACGCGGCCGGCGCGGCGTACAGCAGTGCCTCCAGGCAGGCCGTCGGCCCGACACAGGTGGCGCCGTAGGCCACCAGCGACCGCCACAGCTCGCGCAGCCAGCGCTCCGCCCTGGTGCGCCCCCGGTACGCCGGCACGGCGCGGGGCGGGGGTTGCGCGCCGGTCTCCCGCTGCCGGTCGCGCTGTTCGTCTCGTTCCATCGGTGGGCCCTCCCCTCGAAGCGGCCCGGCCCGGGACGGTGCCCGGGCCGGGCGGGTCAGTCGATGCCGCGTACGACATGCGGCTCCCAGGTGTCGTCCTCGTCGACACCGGCGAGCCTGAGCGGCGGGATGCGCGACACGGCGGGGGCCGGGAGGTCCTGGTAGAGCCGTGCCTCGCGCCGGCCGCCGTCTTCCGGGATGTCGTACACGGTGTCCTCCTGGGGTCAGTAGCGGTAGTGGTCCGGTTTGTACGGGCCCTCGACGTCGACGCCGATGTAGGCGGCCTGCTCCGGGCGCAGGGTGGTGAGCTTCACGCCGAGTGCGTCCAGGTGCAGGCGGGCGACCTTCTCGTCCAGGTGCTTGGGCAGCGTGTACACACCCACCGGGTAGGCGCCGGGCTTGGTGAACAGCTCGATCTGCGCCAGCGTCTGGTCGGCGAAGGAGTTCGACATCACGAACGAGGGGTGGCCGGTGGCGTTGCCCAGGTTCAGCAGACGGCCCTCGGACAGCACGATGATCTTCTTGCCGTCCGGGAACGTCCAGGTGTGCACCTGCGGCTTGACCTCGTCCTTGACGATGCCCTCGATCTTCGCCAGGCCGGCCATGTCGATCTCGTTGTCGAAGTGGCCGATGTTGCCCACGATCGCCTGGTGCTTCATCCGCGCCATGTCCGAGGCCAGGATGATGTCCTTGTTGCCGGTGGTCGTGATGAAGATGTCGGCCGTCTCCACCACGTCCTCGAGCGTGGTGACCTGGTAGCCGTCCATCGCCGCCTGCAGCGCGCAGATCGGGTCGATCTCCGTGATGATCACCCGGGCGCCCTGCCCGCGCAGCGACTCCGCGCAGCCCTTGCCGACGTCGCCGTACCCGCACACCACGGCCGTCTTGCCGCCGATCAGCGTGTCCGTGGCCCGGTTGATGCCGTCGATCAGCGAGTGCCGGCAGCCGTACTTGTTGTCGAACTTCGACTTCGTCACCGCGTCATTGACGTTGATCGCCGGGAACAGCAGCACCCCGTCACGCTGCATCTCGTACAGGCGGTGCACGCCCGTCGTGGTCTCCTCGGTCACGCCGCGGATCTCGGAGGCCACCTGGGTCCAGTCGAGGGTGCTGCGCTCGAGCAGGGCGCGGATGACGGCCAGTTCCTCGTTGTCGGCGGCGGGCAGCCGGCCGCTCTTGTGGTAGTCGACGCCCTGGTGGACCAGCAGGGTGGCGTCGCCGCCGTCGTCGAGGATCATGTTGGGGCCGCTGTGGCCGGGCCAGGTCAGGGCCTGCTCGGTGCACCACCAGTACTCTTCGAGGGTTTCGCCCTTCCAGGCGAAGACGGGCACGCCGCGGGGGTTGTCGGGTGTGCCGTCGGGGCCGACGGCGATGGCGGCGGCGGCGTGGTCCTGGGTGGAGAAGATGTTGCAGGACGCCCAGCGGACCTCGGCGCCGAGGGCGACCAGGGTCTCGATGAGGACGGCGGTCTGCACCGTCATGTGCAGGGAGCCGGTGATCCGGGCGCCGGCCAGCGGCCGGGCGGCGGCGTACTCGGTGCGGATCGCCATCAGGCCGGGCATCTCGTGCTCGGCGAGGGTGATCTCCTTGCGGCCGAACTCGGCCAGGGAGAGGTCCGCGACGCGGAAGTCGGTGGCGTCAGCGGTGGGCTGCGAGGGCATGCGGTGCTCTCCTTGGGTCCGGTACACGGGAGTGGGGCGCCGGGGCGGCCGGCGCGGGGGTGAGGGAGTCAAGGACGGCGCGGTGGATCTCCAGGGTCGCCGTCGAGCGGTTGAGGGTGATGTAGTGCAGGCCCGGGGCGCCCTCGGCGAGCAGCCGGTGGGCCATGGCGGTGGCGTACTCCACGCCGATGCGGTGGCCTTCGCCGGGCCGGTCGCGGGCGGCTTCCAGGCGGTGGGCGAGTGCTTCGGGGAAGGCGGCCCCGCTGAGCTGGGCGAAGCGGGCGATCTGGCGTACGTCGGTGGCGGGCATGATCTCGGGGATGATCGGGGTGTCGCAGCCGGCGGCCGCGACCCGGTCGCGCAGGCGCAGGTAGTCCTCGACGTGGAAGAACATCTGGGTGATGGCGTAGTCGGCGCCGGCCTTGCACTTGGCGACGAAGTGGCGGATGTCGCTGTCCCAGTCGGGTGAGCGCGGGTGGCGTTCGGGGAAGGCGGCGACGCCGACGGTGAACTGTCCGGACTCCTTGACCAGACGGACCAGTTCGTGGGCGTGGGTGAAGCCCTCGGGGTGGGGGACCCAGGGGCCGGCGGGGTCGCCGGGCGGGTCGCCGCGCAGCACCAGCACGTCGCGCACGCCGGCGTCGGCGTACTGGCCGATGATGTGGCGCAGTTCGGCCACCGAGTGCCCGACGGCGGTCAGGTGGGCGACGGGCCGCAGCGTCGTCTCGGTCACCAGGCGTTTGGTGACGTCGACGGTGCGCTCGCGGGAGGAGCCGCCGGCGCCGTAGGTGACGGACACGAAGTCGGGTGCGAGGGGTTCGATCCGGCGGATCGCGTCCCACAGGGTGCGCTCGCCCTTGGCGGTCCTGGGCGGGAAGAACTCGAAGGAGAAGGTCGTCATGGGCGGCCTTTCGCGTTGAAGTAGCCGGCCGCGGGGTGGTGGACGACGATGGCGTCGGTGGACTGCTCGGGGTGCAGCTGGAATTCCTCGGAGAGGTTCACGCCGATGCGTTCGGGCTGCAGCAGGGCGGCGATCTTGGCGCGGTCGGCCAGGTCGGGGCAGGCGGGGTAGCCCAGTGAGTAGCGGCAGCCCTGGTACTCGGTGCGCAGCATGCCGCCCAGGTGGGCGGGGTCGGCGCCGGTGATGTTCAGTTCGGCGCGCACGCGGGCGTGCCAGTACTCGGCGAGGGCTTCGGCGAGCTGGACGGACAGGCCGTGCAGTTCGAGGTAGTCGCGGTAGGCGTCGGCGGCGAAGAGCCTGGCGGTCTCCTCGCCGATGCGGGAGCCGACGGTGACCACCTGCAGGGCGACGACGTCCGTCTCCCCGGATTCCTCGGGGCGGAAGAAGTCGGCCAGGCACAGCCGCCGGCCGCGGGCCTGGCGGGGGAAGGTGAAGCGGGTGGTCTCGCTGCCGTGCTCGTCCAGGAGGATCAGGTCGTCGTCCTTGGACACGCAGCGGAAGTAGCCGTGGACGACGCCGGCCTGAAGGAGGTTGTCGGTCTGCAGGCGCTCCAGCCAGCCGCGCAGGCGGGGCCGGCCCTCGCTTGCGACGAGTTCCTCGTAGGTGGGTCCGTCGCCGGTGCGGGCCTGCTTCAGTCCCCACTGGCCCTTGAACAGGGCGTCCTCGTCGAGCCAGGAGGCGTACTCCTTGAGCGCGATGCCCTTGCTGACGCGGGTGCCGAAGAACGGCGGGACGGGCACGGGGTTGTCCGTGGCCACGTCGGAGCGGCCCTGCGGGGCGGGCTCGTCGACGGTCAGGGCGCGGGCGGCCGCTTTGACGCGGCGCTGCTTGAGCTCGGGCAGTTTCGCGCCGGGCACCCCGCGCTTGACGGCCATGAGGGCGTCCATCAGGCGCAGGCCCTCGAAGGCGTCGCGGGCGTAGCGGACTTCGCCCTGGTAGATCTCGTGCAGGTCCTGCTCGACGTAGGCGCGGGTCAGGGCGGCGCCGCCGAGGATGACGGGGTAGGTGGCGGCCAGTCCGCGGGCGTTGAGCTCCTCGAGGTTCTCCTTCATGATCACCGTGGACTTGACCAGGAGCCCGGACATGCCGATGACGTCGGCCCGGTGCTCCTCGGCGGCTTCCAGGATCGCGGAGACGGGCTGCTTGATGCCGAGGTTGACGACGGTGTAGCCGTTGTTGGACAGGATGATGTCGACGAGGTTCTTGCCGATGTCGTGGACGTCGCCGCGCACGGTCGCCAGCACGATGGTGCCCTTGCCGCTCTCCCCCTCGGTCTTTTCCATGTGGGGTTCGAGGTGGGCGACCGCGCTCTTCATGACTTCCGCGGACTGCAGCACGAAGGGCAGCTGCATCTGTCCGGAGCCGAACAGCTCACCGACGACCTTCATCCCGTCCAGGAGCGTGTCGTTGACGATGTCCAGTGCGGGCCGCTCCCGCAGGGCCTCGTCGAGGTCGGCCTCCAGGCCGTTGCGCTCGCCGTCGATGATGCGCCGCTTGAGCCGCTCGTGAAGCGGCAGCGCGGCCAGTTCCTCGGCCCGGCCCGCCTTCAGCGACTTCGCGGTCGCACCCTCGAACAGCTGCATGAGCTTTTGCAGCGGGTCGTAGCCCTCGCTGCGCCGGTCGTGGATCAGGTCGAGCGCCGTGCGGACTTCCTCCTCGCTGAAGCGGGCGATCGGGAGGATCTTCGACGCGTGGACGATCGCGGAGTCCAGGCCGGCCTTGACGCACTCGTCGAGGAAGACGGAGTTGAGCAGGATGCGCGCGGCCGGGTTCAGGCCGAAGGAGATGTTGGACAGGCCGAGCGTGGTCTGCACCTCGGGGTGGCGGCGCTTGAGTTCACGGATCGCCTCGATCGTCGCGATGCCGTCCTTGCGGGACTCCTCCTGGCCGGTGCAGATGGTGAAGGTCAGGGTGTCGATGAGGATGTCCGACTCCCGGATGCCCCAGGTGCCGGTCAGGTCGGCGATGAGCCGCTCGGCGATCGCGACCTTCTTCTCGGGGGTGCGGGCTTGGCCCTCCTCGTCGATGGTCAGCGCGATCAGCGCCGCCCCGTGCTCCTTCGCCAGCTGCGTGACCTTCACGAACCGCGACTGGGGCCCGTCGCCGTCCTCGTAGTTGACGGAGTTGATCACCGCGCGGCCGCCGAGCTTCTCCAGACCCGCCCGCAGGACCTCGACCTCGGTGGAGTCCAGCACGACCGGCAGCGTGGAGGCCGTCGCCAGGCGTCCGGCCAGCTCCCGCATGTCCGCGACCCCGTCCCGCCCGACGTAGTCGACGCACAGGTCGAGCATGTGCGCGCCCTCGCGGATCTGCTCACGGGCGATCTCCACACAGTCGTCCCAGCGGCCCGCGAGCATCGCCTCACGGAACTTCTTCGAACCGTTGGCGTTGGTGCGCTCCCCGATCGCCAGGTAGGAGGTGTCCTGACGGAACGGCACGGACTGGTAGAGGGAGGCGGCGCCGGGTTCGGGCTGGGGGGTGCGGGGGGTGGGGGTGAGGTGGCGGACGCGGTCGACGACCTGGCGCAGGTGCTCGGGGGTGGTGCCGCAGCAGCCGCCGACCAGGCCGACGCCGAAGTCGCGGACGAAGTCCTCGTGGGCGCTCGCCAGTTCCTCCGCGGACAGGGGGTAGTGGGCGCCGTCGGCGCCCAGCACCGGCAGTCCGGCGTTGGGCATGCACGACAGGCCCAGGCGGGCGTGGCGGGCCAGGTAGCGCAGGTGCTCGCTCATCTCGGCGGGCCCGGTGGCGCAGTTCAGGCCGATCATGTCGATGCCCAGCGGCTCCAGCGCGGTCAGGGCCGCGCCGATCTCGGAGCCGAGCAGCATGGTGCCGGTGGTCTCCACCGTCACCGACACGATCAGCGGCAGGTCGGTGCCGGCGGCGTGAAGGGCGCGGCGGGCGCCCAGGACGGCGGCCTTGGTCTGCAGCAGGTCCTGGGTGGTCTCGACGATGAGGGCGTCGGCGCCGCCGGTGATCAGGCCTTCGGCGTTGGCCTGGTAGGCGTCGCGCAGGGTGGTGTAGGGGGCGTGGCCGAGGGTGGGCAGTTTGGTGCCGGGGCCCATCGAGCCCAGCACCCAGCGCGGGCGGCCGTCGCCGGCGGTGAAGGCGTCGGCGCTCTCGCGGGCCACCCGGGCGCCGGCTTCGGACAGTTCGGTGATGCGCCCGGGGATGTCGTACTCGCTGAGCGCGGCGTGGTTGGCGCCGAAGGTGTTGGTCTCCACGCAGTCGACCCCGGCGGCGAAGTACGCCTCGTGCACCGAGCGCACGATGTCGGGGCGGGTGACGTTGAGGATCTCGTTGCAGCCCTCGAGCTGCTGGAAGTCGGCCAGCGTGGGCTCCTGGGCCTGGAGCATGGTGCCCATCGCCCCGTCGGCGACGACCACGCGGGTGGTGAGTGCCTCGCGCAGGGCCTGGACGCGGGCGGGGTCGTGGGCGCTCATGCGGTCTCTCCCAGGACGGGGGCGAGCGGGCCGGCCGCACCGGGGCCGTAGGCCTGCTCGACGAGGGCGGACAGGTGCGCGGCGTCGACGGTGTGGGACTGCGAGCCCACCGCGGCGAGGGCGACGCCGGCCAGGGCGCAGCCCAGGCGGGCCGCGGCGAGGGTGGGCACGCGGTGGCTGACGGCGGCCAGGAACCCGGCGCGGAAGGCGTCGCCGACGCCGGTGGGGTCGACGACGTCCGCGGGCACGGCCGGGACGGTCAGGGCCGGCCGGCCGGCGCGTTCGATGCGCACGCCGTCGGCGCCCAGGGTGGTGACCCAGGTGCCGACCTGGTCGAGGACCTGCTGGTGGCTGAAGCCGGTGCGTTCGGCCAGCAGCGCGGCCTCGTAGGCGTTGGTGAACAGATAGGTGGCGCCCTGGACCAGGGCGCGGGTCTGCTCGCCGTCGAGGCGGGCCAGCTGCTGGGAGGGGTCGGCGGCGAACGGGATGCCCAGGGCGCGGCAGCGGGCGGTGTGGCGGAGCATCGCCTCGGGGTCGTCGGGTGAGACGAGGACCAGGTCGGGGCGGCCGGTGGCGGTGAACAGGGCGGCCAGGTCGATGTCGCGGGCCGTGGCCATCGCGCCGGCGTAGAACGCGGCGATCTGGTTGGCGTCCTGGTCGGTGATGCACAGGAAGCGGGCCGTCTGGCGCTGTGCGCACACCCTGACGCCGGCGGTGTCGACGCCGTGTTCCTTCAGCCACACCTCGTACTCGGCGAAGTCGGCGCCGACCGCGCCGACGAGCAGCGGTGACAGGCCCAGGCCGCCGAGCCCGAAGGCGATGTTGGCCGCGACGCCGCCCCGGCGCACCTCCAGGTCGTCGACGAGGAAGGACAGCGAGAGGTGGGCGAGCCGGTCGGGCAGCAGCTGGTCCGTGAACCGGCCGGGGAAGACCATCAGGTGGTCGGTGGCGATGGATCCTGTCACCGCGATGCGCACGAGAACTCCTTGAATCGCTTCGGTCACCGGCACGCGGGCCGGCCGCGCCCGGCCGCCCGGCAAAAAGGGGGGGTCAGTTGCCGCCCGCGGCCCTCTTCAGGGCGTCGGCGCGGTCGGTGCGCTCCCAGGTGAAGTCGGGCAGTTCGCGGCCGAAGTGGCCGTAGGCGGCGGTGGGGGCGTAGATCGGGCGCAGCAGGTCCAGGTCGCGGATGATCGCGGCCGGGCGCAGGTCGAACACCTCGCGGATGGCGTGCTCGATCCTCTCCACGGCGACCGTGTTCGTGCCGAAGGTCTCCACGAACAGGCCCACCGGGGCGGCCTTGCCGATGGCGTAGGCGACCTGGACCTCGCAGCGGGCGGCCAGGCCGGCGGCGACGACGTTCTTGGCGACCCAGCGCATCGCGTAGGCGGCGGAGCGGTCCACCTTGGAGGGGTCCTTGCCGGAGAAGGCGCCGCCGCCGTGGCGGGCCATGCCGCCGTAGGTGTCGATGATGATCTTGCGGCCGGTCAGGCCGGCGTCGCCCATCGGGCCGCCGATCTCGAAGCGGCCGGTGGGGTTGACCAGCAGGCGGTAGTCGTCCGTCTCCAGCTTGATGCCGTCCTCGGCGAGCTGGGCCAGGACGTGCTCGACGACCTCGGTGCGGATGTCGGGGGTGAGCAGCGATTCCAGGTCGATGTCGGCGGCGTGCTGGGAGGAGACCACCACGGTGTCCAGGCGGACCGCCTTGTCGCCGTCGTACTCGATGGTGACCTGCGTCTTGCCGTCCGGGCGCAGGTAGGGCACGGTGCCGTCCTTGCGGACCTGGGTCAGGCGGCGGGACAGGCGGTGGGCCAGCTCGATGGGCAGCGGCATCAGGTTCGGCGTCTCGTCGGTGGCGTAGCCGAACATCAGGCCCTGGTCGCCGGCGCCCTGGCGGTCCAGCGCGTCGTCCGGTCGGGGGTGCGGGTGCCCTCGACGCGGATCTCGTACCCGTTGTTCACCGCCGACCAGGGGTCGTCGGAGGCGGGGAAACCGAGGAAGACACCGGAGTTGTCGTCGCCGGCGGCCTTCCAGTCGAGCTTCAGGGAGTACGAGCCGGTGAACTCCTTGGCCGCGTACCAGAGCAGGCCCAGTCCGCCGTAGGAGGAGAGGCTGCCGTCGGTGAGGGTGAAGCCCCCGGGACCCGCCTGCCGCCAGCCGCTGGTGGAGGAGCCGTCGAACAGAGCGGTGTAGCCGTTCTCGGGGCGGCAGTCCGCCTCGGTCATGCCCGCGGCCCAGCGGATGCCACCCAGGAGGTGGCGCCGGAAGGCGGTGTCACCGTACGACTCCTCGGTGTGACCGCCCCCGGTGTAGAAGGCCCTGCCTCCCTGGTAGTCCTTGCACCAGGCGATCGGGTGGTCGCCGGACATGTTCCCGCCCGAGTAGCTCGACTCGTCGAGCAGGGCGCGGTCGTGGACGGTGGTGACCACCAGGCCGCCGGTGTCGTCGTGGTGGGCGAGCAGTCCCAGGGGCAGCACGGAGCGGGCGGGTACGGTGCCGGCGAACTCGGCGCGGATGCCGTGGGCGGCGAGGTCGTCGTGCAGGGCGTGCAGCGGGTGCGGGGGGTCCTCGAAGACGATGAGGGTGCCGGCCTGGGCGGCGGCGGTGGCGGCGGCGGTGGCGGCGGTGTCGGTGGTGTCGGGGTGGAGGAAGTCGCCGAAGACCCATTCGTAGGCGGCCATGTCCAGGGCGCGGTCGCGCAGGGTGCGCAGCAGGCGGGGCACGGTGTGGGCGGGGTCGACCTCGATGTGCACGGGCAGGGCGTTGCGCAGGGGTCCGGGCATGCGGTCGGCGCCGTCCAGGGGGATGCCGCGGCCGGGGACGCTGACCGCGAAGAACACCGGCGCGGGTCCGCCGGCGCCGCAGGCGCGGTAGATGAGCATGGCCCACACGGCCTGCAGCACGCTGCTCTCGGTGGTGCCCCAGCGGCCCGCCCAGTGGGCCAGGCGGCTGGTCTCGGCCGCGTCCAGGCGCAGCCGGGCGCGGCCGACGCCGCTCAGTCCGGTGGCGGGGGCCGGGCGGGCGGGCCGGCTGGCGGGAGGGGCGGGCGGTGTGGTGCGGGCGGTGAACTCCCGGCCGGCACCGCGGTCCTGGGCGGCGAGCCAGGCGCTGTAGTCGCGCAGGTCGGGGCGGCGTTCGCCGCCGGGCAGGGTGCCGCCGGCGAGGTAGGCGCGGTAGAACTCGCGCAGCAGCAGGTGTGCGCTCCAGGTGTCGATCAGGGCGCGGTGGTAGGTGAGCACGATGCGGGTGGGCAGGGAGGCGGCCGTGGGCCGGGCGGGTCCGGGTTCCAGCAGCATCAGGCGCAGTGCTCCGGGGCGGCGCAGGTCGAAGCCGCGCAGCCGGTCGCGTTCGAGGAGGGGGGACCAGTCGCCGGCGCGGTGGAGGCGGCGGGTGATCTCCACGGTGACGCGGCTGTGCACCATCAGCTGGGGGCGGGCGCCGCCCAGGAACGCGGTGCGCAGGACGCTCTCGTGGTCGAAGACCGACTGCCAGGCGGCGGTGAAGCGGTCGGTGTCCAGCGGGCCGTGCCAGACCCAGACGAGCTGTTCGACGTGGCGGCCGGTGCCGGGGCGGGCGTCCGCGCCGGTGAACAGGGCCGTCTGCTGGGGGGTGGGCGCGAACGCGGAGGGGATGGGCGCGCCGGCCGCCTGGGCCAGGTCCCGCAGCAGCTGGTGCAGCTGTTCGGCCAGGGCCGGTGGCGGGGTGGCGGTGACGGTCCGGGCCGCGTCGGGCAGCCAGTCCAGCTCCAGGCGCAGCCCCGAGCCGGTGAACCGGGCGCCGGCGTGCACCGGGTAGGGCGTGCGGCGGGGGGTGGCCACTCGGCGGGCGTGGTGGGGCAGCGGCTCGTGCGGGCCGTGCAGGGTCAGGCAGGCGGGGGCGGGGGGCAGGCTGCGCAGGGTGTCGCGCAGCAGCGGGTCGGGGCTCCACTCCCGGCAGGCGCCGAACCCGCCGCCGGCGGCGGGCCGGGCCTCCACCCCCGGCAGGCGCCGACCCCGCCGCCGGCGGCGGCCCGGCCCGCGGCGGCGGCCAGCGCGCCGGACGCGGCGGCGAGCCGGCCGAGCGGGTCCAGGCCGGGTTCCAGGCCGAGGTGGACGGGATACGCACCCGTCAGGCGGCCCACGTGGTGGCGCAGTTCGGGGTGGCCGGTGCGGGGGTCGGTGACGACGTCGAGGCTGACCTCGTCGCGTTCCTGCCAGTGGGCCAGGGCCAGCGCGAACACCCCGGTGAGCAGCTGCTCGGCACTGAGCCCGAGCCGCGGGGCGAGCACCCGGGTGAGACGGTCGGTGTCGTCCGGGCCGAGGGTGAAGCCGGTGCGCCGGGCGGGGGCGGGCGCGGTGGTGAGGCCGGTCCCGGTGGCGGGGCCGGGCGCGGAGGCGGGGCCTGGCGCGGTGGCGGGACCGGTCTCGGCGGTGAGGCCGGGCGCGGTGGCGGGGCCTGCCTCGGTGGCGGGGTCGGTCGTGGGCCGGCCGGTGCCGGCCGCGTGGGACCTGCTCTCGGCGACCTGCGCCCAGTGGCGGGCCTCGGCCGGGTCACGCGCCAGCTCCCGCAGTACGGCGACCCAGCCGGCCGGGGTGCCGGGTGCGCGCCATGCCGGTGACGGGCCTGCGGGTGCGGGTGCGGGGGCAGCCGGAGCCGAGGCGGAGTGCGGGGTCGGAGCCGGGCTCGGAGCTGAGGCACCGTCAGGGCTGTGTGTAGGGGCCTGGGTTGGGTCCGGGGTGAGGGCCGGGTGCGCATCCGCTGCCGTGGCCGGCTCCGGGGCCGAGGCCGAGGCCGCGGTCGCGGTCGCGGTCGTGGTCGTGGTCGTGGGCGAGTCCGGGACCCGGTCCGGGGTGGCGGCCGAAGCCGGGGCTGCGGCCGGGCCCTGGGCGGTGGTCGTGGCGAGGGCGGTGGTCAGGTCGTCGAGCAGGGTGCGCCAGGACGCTGCGTCGACGGCGAGTTCGTGGGCGACCAGGACGAGCCGGTCGGTGCCCGGTCCGTCCGGCCGGCGGTCCCTGGCGAGCAGGGCCCGCAGGTGCACGCCGCGGCGGGGATCGAGGGTGTACCCCACGGCGGCGACGGCCGCGGTGAAGCCGGCCTCGTCGGTGAACTCCCCCACGACCAGGTCCTCCTGGCCGTCGTGGGGGTCCTGCGCCCCGGGGCGTGCGGGTGCGGCCTGTCCGGTGAGGCGTCCGCCGGCCAGGTCCAGGGGCCACCGCAGCTGGGGGTGGGCGGCCAGCACGGCGCGCAGCGCCTCGCGCACCGTCCGCGGCTGCGGCGCGGTGGCGGGTTCGAGGTACACCGCTTCGTAGCGGCCGCTCCTGGTGGGCGGGAGCACCGCGTACTGGGCGGGGGTGAGCGGGTGGCCGGTCGGGGGTGTCCGGGTGAGCAGGTCGGCGAGGCGGCCCGGCACGGTCGCGGCGGGGGTGTCCTGGGCGGGGGTGAGGCGCAGGGTGTGGTGCTCGGGGGTGTGGCGTACCAGGTGGTGGTGCCAGCGGGCCGGGTCCGGGGCCTGGGCGGCGGTCAGGGCGTGTTCGAGTGCGGCCGGCTCCAGCGGGCCGTGCACCTGGCAGGTCCAGGTGCCCGGGTGCGGGCCGGGTGCGGGCTCGAGGACCACGCGGATCGCCTCGTGCGAGGGGAGAGCAGTCATCTGGGGTTCGGGGACGCGCGGGCGGGCGCGGGGTCCCCTTCTCTCCTCTCCGGGGGCGGGGCGGGCGGGTCGTACGGCGGGCGGGGTTCAGGGGCGTGCCGGGGTGGCGGGCCGCGGGGCGGGGCGGGCCGTCACCGGGGCGTGCCGGGAGTGCGGGCAGGGGGCCGCCGGGCGCGGCCCCCTAGAGGAGGGTGGCCGGGGGCGGGCCCGGGTCCTGCGCTGCGCACTGGCGTACATGGTCTCTCCTGCCCGGCGTCGTGCGGTGAGAGGGGCGGTCATCACCACGCTAGGTGCCGGGCGCGCGCGGGGTCCGGTTTCCCAAGCGGCTGTGGAGCGGAGCCCAAGCGGGACCCGAGCACCCCCGCCCCCGCGCACACCGAACCCGCGCACCCGGGCACGCCGACACCCGCCCCGCCCGGCACCCGGCACCCGCCCCGCTCGGTGTCCGATGCCCGGGCAGCGGAAGCGGCCGGCGGCGGCCGGCCTTGAGGGCGGGACGGCCGGACGGCGCCCGCAGCCGGGAGGGGGCGGCTACGGGCGCAGTCCGGCCCGGCGGAACGGGGCCCCGACCGGCGCAGCCCGGCGCGGCGGGGCGGAGCCCTGGTGCGGCGGGGCGGAGCCCGGGGCTGCGGGGCGGGTCACAGCATGCGTACGGCGCTTTCGGCGTGCCGTTTGGCGTGGGCGAGCAGGGCGCGGCTGTCGCGGCCGAGTTCCTCGCGTACGTGCCGGCGGGTGTGGGCGAGGTCGGCGTGGTGGCCCAGTACGGCGGCGGCGTTGTCCTCGCGCAGGACGACGCTGTGCTGGGCCAGGACGGTCACGCCGCGTTCGTCGGGCAGGACGGACCATTCGCCGGTGTGGGCCTCCAGCAGGACGTGGGGGGCGGTCTGCTTGTGGACGATGCGGCCGGCGTGGGGGAAGCAGATGCGGACCGAGTCGGTGGTGTGGCAGCCGTACTCGGTGAGGGTCTCCATGGTCATGCGCTGCACGCCGGGGGTGTCCTCGTGGACGTCGGTGCGGGTGACGTGCGGGACCAGGTCGGGCCAGTCCCCGGCCCGGTAGAGGAAGTCGTAGACGAGTTCGGCGGGGCCGTGCACGCGGACGGCTTCCTCGAAGGACAGCACGAGGTCGTCCAGGCGGGTCCAGCGTTCGGCGTAGCTCTTGAGCTCGGCGAGCTGGGTGCGGCTGATGTCGTGGGCGGCGCGTTCGGCCCAGGCCCGGTCGGCGGGGCGGGCGGTGTCGACGCCGTAGTGGTAGCGCAGGTGCAGTTCGGTGCGGTGCGGGCCGCGCTCGGTGACCTGCAGGGTGCCGTTCATGGAGGTGAGGGGGGAGGCGGGCGGTTCCTGGCGGAAGTCGATGCGCCGGCGCACCGCGTCCAGGTGGCGCCAGGACGTCCAGGACTTGAGCTGTCCGTCCACCAGGGACCACATCCGCAGCCGTTCGCTCTCGCCGTCGAAGTCCAGGCGTTCGGCGTGGATGTTCGGGGAGAAGTACAGGGGCAGTTTCGTGGCGTCGGCCAGGACCGCGTAGACCACGCCGGCGGGCGCGGCCACCTCGACCGTGTGCGTCGCTCCCTCGACACGCTCACCAGACATCTGAACACCTCCATGCAGGGCGCGGCGGCCTCGGCCGGTGTGCTGCGCGCCGGTGTGCCCGGTGCGCGGGACACCGCCTGCCCGCGCGACAGGGCTGCGGCACGGGCATCAGCCGACGGGCGCCGGCTCGGGAACCAGGCGGCGGGTGACGCGGCAGGCCCGTCCCAGCAGCCGGGGCAGTTCGCGTGCGCCGCGGACGAAGAAGTGGCGTCCGGGGACGGTGCGCACCCGGACGGGCCCTTGGGTCCACTGCCGCCAGCCGTCGGCGACGGCGGCCGGTGCGAGCGGGTTGTCCTGGGAGGCCACCACCAGGACCGGCGTGTTCAGCGGACCCGCCGCCGAGGGGGTGAGGGCGGCTTCGTCCAGGGCCTGGGCCAGTTCCAGGTCCGCGCGCAGCACCGGGAGCATCGCGCGCAGCATGATGCCCTCGTCGCTGGCGGCCGGTACGGTGCCGTGTCCGCCGAGCACGTCGAGGAGTTCGGCGTCGCTCATCGCACGCACCTGGGCGGCCAGGGGCGCGCACGGCGGTGCCAGGGAGGCGACGGCCAGCAGGGCGGGGCCGGGCAGTCCGGCCTCGTGCAGCGCGCGGGTCAGCGTGAAGGCGATCATCGCGCCCAGGCCGTGGCCGTAGAGCACGTACGGGCCGGGGCCGGGGTCGGTGAAGCGGGGCAGCAGCTGGGCGAGCAGCCCGGCGTGGGTGACCGGGCGGGGCCCGGTGCCGCGGCCCGCGCCGCCGGGCAGGACGACCGGGACCACCTCGACGCCCGTGCCGGTGCTCGCCGACCACCGGTCGAAGACCGAGACACCGTCTGCCGAGTGCGCGAAACAGTGCAGCCGCACCGGCCGTTCGTCCGACATGGCACCCTCCTGTGACTGCGCCCCTGCTCGTAGCGGCGTGGAGTCCTGAGAGTGTCCCGACGGCCTCGACTTCCGCTCGAGAGCGGGCTGAGGACCGCCCCAACACCCCGGCGCGGCACACCCATGCGCCGCCCCGGGGGGCGCCCGCGAGGCGCCGGCGGGGCGTGTGGGGGGTGGTGGCGGGGCGTCTGGGGGGTGGTCGCGGGCGGTGGTAACGGGCACGTGCGGGCGGGCGCGGACGGCGGGCGCAGGCTTACGCGGACGCCCGGCGGGCATGCGCGGACGCCCGGCGGGCATGCGCGGACGTTCGGCGGGCATGCGCGGGCGTCCGTGGGCTTGCGGGGGGGGCCGCAGCTGGTCCGTGATCTGCTTGCGGCGGCGGGAGTTGGCCCTCTCCCCCGGGTCCGGCGGGGTGTCTTGAGTGCGGGTGGAGTCCGGGTGGAGCGGTGTCCCGGGGTGGGGCGGGCGGGCCGGGTGGTGCCGTCACCTGCCGCGAGGGGGCCGGCCGGGCCCACTGATCAGGCCGTTCGCTCCCCCACCCGCAGGATTCCCCAAGTCGCCGCGGTCGCACGGGTGGTGACGGCGGGACAGGTGGCGGGGGTGGAAGGGCTCATGGCGGCGGGGGAAAGTGGGTAACCTCGCACCACCCCCATAAGCTACCGCTCAGTAGAATCGCAGGTTGAGGAGTCCGCCCATGCAACTCGCCGCGATCATCGTGTCGCTGGCCCTGACCGCCGTCGGCGTCGCCCTGTTCGTCCGTGCCATCGGCCGGCTCGTCCGGTTCTTCCTGCTCGGCCAGCCGGTGCCCGCCGGGACGCGCTTCGACCACCCCTACCGGCGCAGTGTGACGCTGGTGAAGGAGTTCCTCGGTCACACCCGGATGAACCGGTGGGGGGTGATCGGGGTGGCCCACTGGTTCGTGGCGATCGGCTTCTACACGCTGCTGCTGACCCTGGTCAACGCCACCGGGCAGCTGTTCAGGCCGCGCTGGGTGCTGCCGGTGATCGGGCACTGGCTGCCCTACGAGGTGTTCGTCGAGGTGATCGCGACCTTCACGTCGCTGGGCATCCTGACCCTGATCGTCGTCCGCCAGCTGAGCCACCCGCGCCGGCCCGCGCGCAAGTCGCGTTTCGCCGGGTCGAACTTCGGCCAGGCGTACTTCGTCGAGTCCGTCATCCTCACCATCGGCCTGGCGATCATGACCCTGCGCGGCCTGGAGGGCGCGCTGTCGGGGGTGGATCACTGGGAGGCGGCGCACCTGTTCTCCTACCCGCTGGTGCGCGCGCTGTCCGGGCTGGACACCGGGGCGCTGGAGAACCTGGTCTACCTGGTCGCGATGACCAAGATCAGTGTCTCGTTCATCTGGATGATCGTCGTGTCGCTGAAGATCGACATGGGGATCGCCTGGCACCGGTTCCTGGCGTTCCCGAACATCTTCTTCAAGCGCAACGCCGGCGGCGCCACCTCCCTGGGCGCGCTGCTGCCGATGACGTCGGGCGGCAGGCCGATCGACTTCACCGACCCCGGTGACGACGACGTCTTCGGCGTCTCCCAGGTCGAGCAGTTCTCCTGGAAGGGCCTGCTGGACTTCTCCACCTGCACCGAGTGCGGCCGCTGCCAGTCGCAGTGCCCCGCCTGGAACACCGGCAAGCCGCTCTCCCCCAAGCTGCTGATCATGGCGCTGCGCGACCACGCCCACGCCAAGGCCCCCTACCTGCTCGCCGGCGGCGGCAAGAGCATGGAGGGCGAGGAGAAGGCCTCCGAGGAGGCCCTGAAGGACGTGCCGGCGGCGGCGCTGGCCGAGGCCGAACGCCCCCTGATCGGCACCGCCGAAGAGGGCGGCGTCATCGACCCGGACGTGCTGTGGTCCTGCACCACCTGCGGCGCCTGCGTCGAGCAGTGCCCCGTCGACATCGAACACGTCGACCACATCCTGGACATGCGCCGCTACCAGGTCATGATCGAGTCCGCGTTCCCCTCCGAGGCCGGCACCATGCTGAAGAACCTCGAGAAGAAGGGCAACCCCTGGGGCCTGGCCAAGAAGCAGCGCCTGGAATGGCTCAAGGAAGTCGACTTCGACATCCCCGTCGTCGGACGCGACATCGAAGACCTCACCGACGTCGAGTACCTGTACTGGGTCGGCTGCGCCGGCGCCCTGGAGGACCGCGCCAAGAAGACCACCAAGGCCTTCGCCGAACTCCTGCACATCGCGGGCGTGAAGTTCGCCATCATGGGCGGCGACGAGAAGTGCACCGGCGACTCCGCCCGCCGCCTGGGCAACGAGCCCCTCTTCCAGGAACTCGGCATGGAGAACGTCGCCGCACTCAACATGGCGTTCGGCGAGGAACTCGACGACGAGGGCAAGGTGGTCCCCGAGTCGGCCAGGCCCAGGTCGGCGAAGAAGATCGTCGCGACCTGCCCGCACTGCCTGAACACCATCGGCAACGAATACCCCCAGCTCGGCGGCGACTACGAGGTCATCCACCACACCCAGCTGCTGCAGCACCTGGTCGATGAGGGCCGGCTGATCCCCGTCACCCCGGTCGAGGGCATCATCACCTACCACGACCCCTGCTACCTGGGCCGCCACAACAAGATCTACACCCCGCCGCGCGAGATCATCGCCGCCGTCCCCGGCGTGCGCAACGAGGAGATGCACCGCCACAAGGAACGCGGCTTCTGCTGCGGCGCCGGCGGTGCACGCATGTGGATGGAAGAGCGCATCGGCAAGCGCATCAACAACGAACGCGTCGACGAGGCACTGTCGCTCAACCCCGACATCGTCTCCACCGCCTGCCCCTTCTGCCTGGTCATGCTCACCGACTCCGTCAACGGCAAGAAGAACGAGGGCAAGGCCAGGGAAACCGTCCAGGTCGTCGACGTCGCCCAGCTCCTGCTGGACTCCGTCAAGACCCCGGCCGGCGTTCAGGGCGGCGTTCAGGGCGGTGAGCCGCCGGCGGGCGCGTCGCAGGCGCAGGGCGAGCCGCAGCCGCAGTCGCAGCGGCAGCCGGTGGAATAACTCCCCGCCCCTGCCCCCTTCACCCCTCCTCGCCCCCTCCCCCGGACCCTGGGCCGTCATCCGCCCCGGGGTCCGGGGGGCGGCTTGTTCTGTTTCCCTCCCCCGGCCGTCCGGATTCCGTTTGTGTTCCGGGTGCTTTTCCGTATCCCGCAGGGGTGCGTATCCGGCCGGTGCGGAATGCGGGAGGGGTGTGGTGTGTCATTGCCGTACGGCCCGGGAAGGATCAGGTGGGGAAAGCACCGGGAGGCTTCTTCGGGTTCTTCGGTGAATGCGGGCGGACTGCGGGCGGGGGGGCGGGAATGCCGTGTGCACGGCACCCGGTGGTGGGTGCCGTGCACGGTGGTGGGTGTGTGACGTCTCAGTACGATGCGGCCCCCGCTCCGGTCGGCCTCAGGCGGCGTAGAGGTCGAAGGTCGAGGTGCGCCGGGCGCCGGCGGCGACGTCGAGCTGCGGGTCGACGGACAGCATGGCGTGGTGCAGGCGCTGCAGCTGCGGCGAGGGCTCCACGCCCAGTTCCTCGATGAGGCGGATGCGCAGCTTGCGGTAGACGGCCAGGGCGGATGCCTGGCGTCCGGAGCGGTACAGCGCCACCATGGCCTGCGAGTGCAGTCCTTCGTGGTGGGGGTAGCGGGCGGTCAGCTCGGCGAGCTCGGCGATGAGCTCGGAGTGCCGGCCAAGGCGCAGGTCGGCGTCGATGCGCCGCTCCACGGTGCCCAGCCGGCTCTCCTCCAGGCGCATGACCTCGATGGACAGCACCGGGCCGACGCGCACGTCGACCAGGGCGGGTCCGCGCCACAGTTCCAGCGCTTTGCGGAAGCGGTCGGCGGAGGCCTCGTCGTCGCCGGCCTCGAAGGCCGAGCGGCCTTCGGTGACGAGGCGTTCGTACTCGTGGACGTCGACGCACTCGGGCGGTATCTGCAGCAGGTATCCGCCGTGCCGGGTGGCGAGCACCTCCTTGGCCCGGCCGGGCGCGTCGGGTCCCATGGCGGTGCCCAGGTGCCGGCGCAGCTGCAGGATGTAGGTCTGCAGGGTGGTGAGCGCGCTCTGCGGCGGCTCGGTTCCCCAGATCTCCTCCATGAGCGTGGGGACCGGCATCACCCGTCCGGGGTAGAGGGCGAGCAGGGAGAGAATCTGCCGCGGCTTGCCGGCCGTGGGGACCAGTGATCCCCCGTTGACCTCGGCGCTCAAGGGACCCAGAACCTGAATCTTCACTGCTTTCCTCCGTACTCGTCGGGTTCCTCTCGTGGCTGAATTCCATCGCCGGGAGCACACTAGCGGCAATCACGCGGGGCCCCGTTTTTCTCGACCGGGACTTGAGGACGTTTCGACTGTCCGCCGGGGCCGTTGCACGGCCGGCTCGAGAACGGGTGAATAGCGGCTCGACCGCGTGCGGCGGGAATTGCTTTCGTGAGGTATTGAGCGGTGCAGGTGAATGAGGAATGCGGAATGCGGAATTCCCCCTTTCGGATCCGTGGGGGGATCCCGGGGGCCGTGCGGGGTGCGCATGCGGTGCGCATGCGGGTGCGCATGCGGTGCGCGTGTGGGGGGGGCCGGCGGCCGGGATGCGGGGGGGCCGGGGGGATGCGGCGGCGGCCCGGTGCCCGCGGGTGGGGGCACCGGGCCGCCGGGCCGGCCTGGCAGGGGCGCGTCCTGGCAGGGCGCGCCGCCGTGTGCGTGGGGGGGGAGGCGCTCGACGGCCGGGAAGGGCCGAAGAGGAGGGGGGCCTGAGTCGGCCAGGGCCGGCCGGGGCGGCCGGGGATGGTGGCGGGGCCAGGGGTGGTGGCCGGGGGGCTTGGGGTGACGGCCGGGGCCGGGGGTGGTGGCCGGCGGCCGGGTGGCCTGGGGTGGTGGCCGGGGTCTGGCGGTGGGTCAGGTGGTGGGTACGAGGCGGCGGCCGGTGGCGGCGGGTGCCAGGGCGCTCGTCTCGGGGTGGGCCATGAGGATGGAGCGCTGCAGGCGCTGCAGTTCGGCGGAGGGCTCAAGTCCCAGGTCGCGTACGAGGGTGGCGCGCAGCCGCTGGTAGACCTCCAGGGCCTCGCCGCGGCGTCCGGAGCGGTACAGGGCGAGCATGAACTGCCCGTGCAGGCTCTCGTGGGTGCGGTAGCGGTTGACCAGGACGGTCAGTTCGGCGAGCAGTTCGCGGTGGCGTCCGAGCTTGAGGTCGGCCTCGATGCGCTGGTCCAGTGCGCACAGCCGGTTCTCCTCCAGGCGGCGGATCTCCATCTCCAGCTGCGCGCCGGCCTGGACGTCGGCCAGGGCGGTGCCGGTCCACAGCCCGAGGGCCTCGCGCAGCTGGCGGGCGGCGGCGGTGTAGTCGCCGGCGTCCATGGCCCGGTAGCCGGTACCGGCCAGGCGCTCGAAGGTGCGCACGTCGTTGCTGCCGCCGCCGGCGGCGAGCAGGTAGCCGCTCGGCATGGTCACCAGGACGTCCTTGGCGGTGCGCCGGGCGGCGCCGTCGGTGTCCGGCTGCGGGGGGCCGGCCTGCAGGGCCGCGGAGATCAGTTCGCGCAGCTGCAGGACGTAGGTCTGCAAGGTGGTGCGGGCGCTGCGCGGCGGGGCGGCGCCCCACAGCTCGTCGATCAGCGAACTGACCGGCACCACCCGGTCGGCGTGCAGTGCCAGCAGGGCCAGCACCTGGCGCGGCTTGGGAGCCGTCGGCGTGATGGAGATGCCTCTCTCCCGTACGGCCAGTGCGCCCAGTACCTCGATGTCCACGCGGTCCTCCCCTGTCTGATGCCCGAGTGCTCGGTCGCCGCGGCCGTCCCCTCGTGCCTGGACCGGCGACGCGACCAGACTAAAAACAGCACAGCGGGTACGTCAATACCAAACCGCCTGCCCTGTATTTTCCAAGGGGATCTCAGGCGACGGATCGCTCTGACCTGGGGGTATGCATTTCTCCAGCGATCCTTGAGCCGTCCTGTGGGCAGACGCGAGGAGCCGTCGAGCGGGAAACGGGGGTTTGATGATCGAACTCCGGTCGCTAAACCGACTCCGAGGTTTGGTCTGGGGGTGGGGGTGTGAGGGGTGGTGGGGGCTCGTGGGGCGGAAGGGGGCGGAGGCGGGAGCACGGGGCGGCAGTGAGGGGGCGGCCGCGGGGGGCGGGCCGGGGGGGGGGGGACGGGGGGGGGGGGCGGGGCCGGGCGAGGGGGCGTGGCTTGCGGGGAACGGCAAGGCCCGCACGCGAGGGAGGGGGCGTGCGGGCGGGGCCGGGCCGGCAAGGAGGCGGGCGGCGCCGGGGGCGGGGGGCCGGGGAAGCAGGGGGTCGGGCCGGAGGAGGCGGGCCCTCGCGGGGCGGGGCAGAGCGGGCGCCGGGGCGGGACCAGGCCGGGAACCGGAGTGCGAGGTTGGCCCTGGGGGCGGGGCGGGGCGCGGAGCGGCCCGGAGACGGGGTGTGAGGCGTGCCCGTTGCCGGGGCGCGGGGGGCGGACCCTGAGGCGGGCACGGAAGCAGGCCGGCCGGCCCTGAAGTGGGTGTGCGCGGCAGGCCGGGTGCCGGGGTGCAGGGCGGGTCCGGGGCGGGGCGCGCAAGTAAGCGCCAGGGCCGGGTCCGGGAGTGGGGCAGGCTGCGGGGGGGGGGGGGGGTCAGGGCCGGGGGTGTGGGTGGGGGGGGGGGGGCGTCGGGTGGGAGCCGGTGGTGCGCAGGCGGGGCAGGTCCTGGCGGGGGGCCAGGCCGGGCAGGAGGGTGTTCCACAGGGCGGTCATGTGTGTCCGGCCGAGCCAGGAGGGGTCGTCGGCGCCGAGGACGGCGAAGCCCACGGTCGCGGCGGTGAGCGTGCGGGCGGTGTCCGCCGCGCGGATGCCCCGGGCGAGCGCGCCGTTGCGTTCGGCCCGGCGCAGGATGTCCTCGAGCCAGTGCTGCCAGTGGGTGTGCGGGCTGCCCTGGCGGGGGCGGGTGGGCTCGCAGGCGAGGGCGAAGGCGCCGCGCAGGACGGTGTCGGCGGCGAGGGCGTCCATCAGCGCGTGGGTGGCGTCGATGACCCTCTGCAGCAGCGGGAGCGGGCGGGCCGGTGCCGTTGCGGTGATCCGGGCGAGCCGCTCGCAGGCCTGGGCCTCGACGGCGTCGGCGAGCGCGTTCTTGCTGGCGAAGTGGAAGTGCAGTGCCCCGTTGCTGACACCGGCCTGCCGGCTGATGGTGCTCAGCGACGCCGCGGCGAAGCCCTCCTCGGCGAACACCGCGGCCGCCGCCTCGATCAGCGCCTGCCGGGTACGGGCCGCCCGCTCCTGTTTGACCATCTGCCCTCTCCTCGACCAACACCCACCACCACACCCCGCACCCCGCACCCACCGCGGCGGGCAGCATCCCTTCGCCCGCCCCCCGCGGGCACCCGCCGCCCGCCGCCCCGCAGCGGGCACCCATGCAACCGGGCGCAGCGCGGCGCCCGGTTGCGCACCGCCGGGACGGCTGCTGCGGGCCCGGCGGGGTGTGCCGTTGGGGCCGCGGCAGTCGTCGCGGCCGGTGCGGCCGTTGTGCGGTTGCTGTTACTGCGGGGGGTTGCCGTGCTTGCGGGAGGGCAGGGCGGCGTGCTTGGTGCGCAGCATCGACAGCGACTTGATGAGTACTTCGCGGGTGGCGGCGGGGTCGATGACGTCGTCGATGAGGCCGCGTTCGGCCGCGTAGTAGGGGTGCATCAGCTCGGACTTGTATTCCTTGACCAGCTCGGCGCGGGTGGCCTCGGGGTCCTCGGACTGGGCGATCTGCCGGCGGAAGATGACGTTGGCGGCGCCGTCGGCGCCCATCACGGCGATCTCGTTGGCCGGCCAGGCGTAGGTGAGGTCCGCGCCGATGGACTGGGAGTCCATCACGATGTAGGCGCCGCCGTAGGCCTTGCGCACCACCAGCGAGATGCGCGGCACGCTGGCGTTGCAGTAGGCGTACAGCAGCTTGGCGCCGTGGCGGATGATCCCGCCGTGTTCCTGGTCGACGCCGGGCAGGAAGCCGGGCACGTCCAGCAGGGTCAGGATGGGGATGCTGAAGGCGTCGCAGAACTGCACGAAGCGGGCGGCCTTCTCGCTGGCCTCGATGTCCAGGACACCGGCGAGAGTCTGGGGCTGGTTGGCGACGATGCCCACGACGTGGCCGTCCAGGCGGGCGAGCGCGCAGATGATGTTGCGCGCCCAGTGCTCGTGGACCTCCATCAGCTCGCCGTCGTCGACGATCTCCTCGATGACGCGGGTCATGTCGTAGGGGCGGTTGCCGTCGGCGGGGACCAGGTCCAGCAGGGCCGGCGAGCGGCGGGCGGCCGGGTCGGTGCACGCGGTGCGCGGCGGGGGCTGGCGATTGTTGGAGGGCAGCAGGGACAGCAGGTAGCGCACCTCGGCCAGGCAGGTCTCCTCGTCGTCGTAGACGAAGTGGGCGACGCCGGACGTCTGGGCGTGCACGTCCGCGCCGCCCAGGCCGTTGTGGGTGATCTCCTCGCCGGTGACCGCGCGCACCACGTCGGGGCCGGTGATGAACATCTGCGAGGTGTCGCGGACCATGAACACGAAGTCGGTCAGCGCGGGGCTGTAGGCGGCGCCGCCGGCACAGGGGCCCAGGATCACGGAGATCTGCGGGATCACCCCGGAGGCCTGGGTGTTGCGGCGGAAGATGCCGCCGTAGCCGGCCAGTGCCGTCACGCCTTCCTGGATGCGGGCGCCGGCACCGTCGTTGAGGGAGACCAGCGGGGCGCCGGCCGCGATGGCCATGTCCATGATCTTGTGGATCTTGGCGGCGTGGGCCTCGCCGAGCGCGCCGCCGAAGATGCGGAAGTCGTGCGCGTAGACGAACACGGTGCGCCCCTCGACCGTGCCCCAGCCGGTGACCACACCGTCGGTGTAGGGGCGTTTGGCCTCCATCCCGAAACCGCTGGCGCGGTGGCGGCGCAGCGGCTCCACCTCCTGGAAGGAGCCCGCGTCCAGCAGCAGGTCGATCCGTTCACGGGCGGTGAGCTTGCCCCGCGCGTGCTGCGCCTCGGTGGCTTTCCGGCCCGGGCCGGCCAGCGCCTGCTCACGGATCTGCTGCAGCTCCGCCACCCGGCCGTGCAGGTCAGCCGGCTCCAAAGAAGCGAACGCCGTCGTCGTCGTCATCGCTGGCCCCTTCCCTCGGGCAGGTCCACACACATCCCGCCCCGCTTCACACCGAACATGGTCAAACCGCCTGATCACTTGCCTGTGCGTGCCGGCCCGGGGGCGGGCCGGTTCACCGCCAGCTGCCGGGCGGGGTGAAGTCCGGCACCGATGCCCACCAGGACCACTCCGCCGCCGGCGGCCCGTCCGGTGTCCGGCCCGCCAGTGCGTCCTGCGGCCCGCTGTGCGCCTGGTCCCTGGCCCGCAGGGCGAGCAGCACCGCCGTCACAGCGGCCAGCTCCTGAGCGTCGGCCCGGCCGCGTTCCACCCGCAGCACGGTGTGCGCACCCTCCATCCCGTCCCTCCCGTCCGTCCCGCCCGTCCCGCCCGGCCCCGGACATCCACGGCCCCGGCCCGGTCCTCCCGCACAGTCAGTGCAGGCCCCGGGCCACACACACCGCCGAGTCCCGGCCCCGGCCCCGGCTTCTTGGCACGGTCCCGGCCCCGGTTCCGGTCTCCTGCGCTGTCCCGGTCCGGTCATCGTGAACCGCACGCCTCGAGAGGCGGTCCGGACTCACTCGAGGATCACCAGGGACTGCTTGCACACAAACCGCCCCACGCCCTCCCCCACCCCCCGGGCGAAGCACGTCCACAACCACGCGCGAGCACCACCGCAGACACCGACCACACACCCCTTCGAGGACCATGCCTTCCGGGTCAGTCCCGGTGTGTCCCGGTTCAGCCCGGCCGGGACAGCCGCTGCCCCACAAGAGCCGGTGAGCGCCGCCGCGGACACCCGCCCGCCCACGCCTGCGTGCGAGCCCGGCCGGGCGCGGCGGCGCATGCAGCCGGGCACGCCGGTACGTGCAGTCGGGCACGCCGGTACGTGCAGCCGCAAAGCAATGCGCAGCGACGAAACACAGCGAGAAGCAACAGCTCCCTCCCGCCCGAGCGAAGCCGAGAACCGGGAAACCCGACGACAACACGGCCGGGCGGCCGCCGGGCGGCGCGGTGCACCGGGGGCGCCGGCCGCGACGGGCACCCCGTTGAACCTCCGGCCGGCGGTCTCCACCATCGCGGACAGCAGCGACCGGGGCGCCGTCCGCGCGTCCAGTGGATACGTGGCGGGGAACAGGCAGCCCTCGGGGCTGCCGCCCCGGCGTCGTTGGGCAGCTTCAGACCGGCCGGGGCGCCCCTCCCCTCGGTCCGTCCTGGCAGGACGGTCGCCTGCCGAAGCCCGCCGCCCCGGCCGTGATCCGGGAAACCCGGGTCAGACAGGGGCGGTTGCGCGGATGCCCGCAGACGCCGCAACGCACCGCGAAGCAGCCGCTCCCCCGGGCCACGGAGAACACCAAGTAGCGTCAGCAAAGGCCCAGTTGCCCGCACATGCGGCATCACCAGCTCCGCCGCCTGCCTGCCCGCGGGCCGGGACGGGACGAGGGGGGATTCGCGGGTTCACGGTCGGGCCGTGGTGACGGACGGGACGGGTCCGCGGGGCCGACTGAGGGGCGGGGTGGGCGCCACCGCTCCACCGGCGCCCGCGCCCCGGTCGACGAGCGCGTCGAGCAGGTCTTCACCGAGGCCTACCGGGACACCGCCCGGGAGTTCGAGGGCATGTTCAGCCGGCTGTTCCCCAGCGGCGAGGGCCGACTGGCGCTGACTGGCCCGGACCACATGATCACCACCGGCGTGCCGGCGGGGGCAGAAGCATGCGAACAGCCCGGTCCCGCCGACCGGCCCGTACCCGAAGCGGCCTTCTGCCGAGGTGCCGGCACGTGACGCACTCGGAGCACGCCCCCAAGGACAGCGGGACAGCTCGCCGCGGTCCCGGACCCGCCCGCGAACCCCGCAGCACCGCCGAGACACGCCGACGGCGCCCCACCACTCGGCCGGCCGGGGCGGGCTGCGCCCCCGCCCTGGCCCACGCCTATCGTGGGCCTCGACACCGCAGCCACCGATCAAGCCACACCACACACACCCACCCCGGAGCAGTCCGCCAAGCGGCCGCACACGGGGACCACCCGCCGAAGCAGGCCCTTGCCCACACACCGACGGGACCGGCCTTGGTGAGCCTTGGTGCGCAGGGCCGGTGACGCCGTCCCCCCATTCCGCAAGGACTGCCACACCCCGAGGAAAACCAGCAGGCCCCCAGGACCGGCGGGCCCGAGGACCGGCGGGCCCGAGGACCGGCGGGCCCGAGGACCGGCGGGCCCGAGAGCCCCACGGCCACCGGTGAGGCCGCATCCCGCACGCGCCCGCCCCCTGCCGGCCCCCGGAACGACCGGCCGCACCGGCCCCCGCACCGTGCCCGGCGCCGGGGGCAGGAACAGGCAGGGGTGGCGGGTTGACGCCATCTCCCGCCCGGCCGCACCCCACCGGCAGACACCCGCGGCCCGGCGAACGCACCCCTGGATGCCGGTAAACCCCCAACCGGAAGCAGCCGTTCCGCCGCTCGCCCCCGGAAATACCGGCGCACCCCCGCACCCCCGCAAGGCCGCCCGGAGCAGGCCCGCACCCCGGCAGGCGAAACCGCGCCACACGCCGGTTTCCCGCGGCCTTGCAGGTCCAAGGGGGTGGAGCGGCCGGCGGGAGCGGCCCCGGGCCGGGGCCGGGCCGGGGCCGGGACTCTGCCGGGGCCCTGCCGGGACGCGAGGTGGAATCGATCAGTCCACAAGTCGTGCAGGCGGAGGGTCTCGTTCCCCTAGAAACTAAACCGGGTGGTATGTATCTTCCCTGGCGAGGAAAACCCTCACTTCCAGTCAATGTCAGCTGAGGGGGACAGACATGTCTGCGAGCACGTTCCAGATCGAACGCGCCCTTCCCGCCACCCACCACACCCCGCACGGTGCCACGGGAACCACGGGAACGGCACCCACCGCAGTACTGCACCAGCCGTCCCTGACCACCACCGTCCCCAAGGAGTACGTCCACCGCGCCAGCGTCGCCGAGGTGATGCTGACCGGCTGGCGACGCCGGGACGAACACCGCTTCACGGTCAGCGCCCAGTGGCCGCGCCTGCACGGGTTCTTCGCCACCGTCGACGGCCACCACGACCCGCTGCTGGTCGCCGAAACGATCCGCCAGGCCGGACTGCTGCTCGCCCACACCGAGTTCGCCGTCCCCCTGGGCCACCAGTTCCTCATGTGGGACCTCAGCGTCGACACCAGACCCGAACACCTGCTGATCACCAGCACCCCCGCGGCCCCCGAGATCGAAGTCACCTGCACCGACATCAAACGCCGCGGCACCACCATCTCCGGCCTGCGCCTGGACGTCGTCATCCGCCGCGACGGCCACATCGCCGCCACCGGCGCCGCCTCCTTCAACTGCACCTCACCCGCCGTCTACCAGCGCCTGCGCGCCGCCCGCATCGGCCACAACGCACCCGCACCCCTGCCACTGACCAGCCCCCTCGCCCCCCAGGACGTCGGCCGCCTCTCCCCCACCGACGTCGTCCTCTCCCCCACCCCCCAGCCCGACCGCTGGCAACTGCGGGCCGACACCCGCCACCCCGTCCTCTTCGACCACCCCGTCGACCACATCCCCGGCATGGTCCTCCTCGAAGCCGCCCGCCAGGCCACCACCGCCCACCTCGGACAACCCTGCCTGCCCACCGCCATCCACAGCCACTTCACCCGCTACGCCGAACTCGACACCCCCTGCCTCATCACCGCCCGCACCCTCACCCACAACCCCACACAACCCCAACAAATCCTCATCACCGGCCACCAGGACAACACCCCCATCTTCACCACCACCATCACCACCACCTAACCCCACCAACCCGCACCACCCGGGACCACCAAAGCGGCCCACCGAACAGGCCCACCCGCCCGCGCAACCGGCCCACGGGCCGTACCCAGGTGACATCCGGTCAGACGTCACCCCCCGGGGCCCCAGCGCGCAGGCCCGGACCAGGCCGCCGGCCCGGGACCACACCACGAGCCCGGACCACATCACCCCACCGGACGGCCCGCCGCACCACACCGAACCACCAGGCAGCACACCCCACCACAGGCCCCCACAGCCGGACCGGCCCCCCACACCTCCAGCCCCAGCCGGCACCACCCACAGCCGCACACCCCGCACCACTCCCACGACGGCGAAAGCCCCCAGCCCGGCACCACCACCCCCCGCAACCGCACCAAAAGGGCCGCCCCAGGACACCCCGAAACCGCCTGCAGTCCTGGCCCCACCGGCCCACCCCCGCACAGCCCGGCCCCGCACCACGCACCACCGCACAGCCCGGTGCGGACCCCATGGCCTGACGACCCGATCCGAAGCCACGGGGCCCGCACCCGGTTACAGCGCACAGGCCGCCCGGCCCGCGAAGCCGGGCGGCATGTGCGCTCCAACCCGGCCAACCACTGACGCGCCTCGACCCCGACGGCCCGGCCAACAAGACCACACACCCACCGCCTGGATGAGCGGTATGACGCAAGTAGTGCGAAGGCTGACGGCCTCCTGCGGGGCCGGGACCGGGGGCGGTGCTGGTACCGGCAACTCCCGGGGACAGTCATGGGTGGGTGCGTCACCCGGCGAAGCGGCCCAGCGGTGCGTCCCCCGCGACCGCCCGTGCCTCCGCGCAGCCATCACAGAATCGGTGCCGGGAAAGGCGCGGGCGGCTCGCGGGAGCGGGAGGCCGTGGCCGACCGGCACCGGTCCGCCGCCGCACCCGCGCCCAGCACGCCACCGTCCACGCGCTGCCGGCCGGCCACAGCCGACGCCCGATCCAGCGCCAGCTCGGCATGACCTACCGAACCGTCCAACGACCGGCACACGCCGCGCAGCCAGAGGACCTGTTCCAGGGGCAGTGGCACAACCGCACGACGCCCGATGACTTCAAGCCCCACCTGCACGAGCAAGGGGCCGAAGCGCTGCACGAACGCCTGGATCCAGCGGGACGAGACCAAGAGGCACCGCTATCCCGGCGGCTACCGAGCCGTCCTCGCCTACCTCCGGCCGTTCCGCACAACCCCGACCGCACCGGCCGCCCGTCCACCGTCCCCGCGCACGGACACCGGCGGGATCCTGACCCACCCCCACACCCACCCCCTGCCGCAGAGCGAGCGCGGTGAAACTCAAAGCCGTCCTCGCCGGCTGCCCCGAACCGGATGCCCCCACCGGGCACGTCCGCACGTCCGGGCAGATGCTCACCCAGCCCCAGGGCGACTAGAGGTTGTCCCGTAACCGGTGTCGTGGTTGGTGTGTTGGCCGAGCATGGGTGGGGTGATCTCAGCGGATGATCCGAAGTGGATCGAGCCGTTCTCCGGGTTGACCGAGGTGCAGTTCGCTAGGCTGGTGGCTTTGGCGCGGCGTCGTGGCGGCGATGTTCAGCGGGGTCGGCCTTGGCGGCTGACGCTGGCGGACCGGGTGCTGCTGGTGGCGACGTATTGGCGCACGAACCTCACGTTGCGGCAGGTGGCACCGTTGTTCGGGGTCTCGAAATCTGCGGCCGATCGCATCCTCAATCACCTCGCACCGCTGCTGGCCATCTCGCCAGCGCCACGACCGCGCAAGGACACTGTCTACATCGTCGACGGCACCCTCGTGCCCACCCGTGACCGCAGCGTCGCCGCCTCCAGCAAGAACTACCGGTACGCGACCAACCTGCAGGTCGTCATCGACGCCAACAGCCGCCTGGTCGTGGCGATCGGCCTCCCGCTGCCCGGCAGTCGCAATGACTGCCGGGCGTTCACGGAGTCTGGTGTCAACCGGTCCTGCCGCGGAGCCCCGGTCATCGCCGATGGCGGTTACCAGGGAACCGGCCTACTCATCCCGCACCGCGAACGGCGTGGCCAGATGCGTCTCAGCCCGCAGCAGGAGGCGGAGAACACCGTTCATCGCCGAGCCCGAGCCCGGGTGGAACACGCGCTGTCCCGGCTGAAGAACTGGAAGATCCTGCGCGACTGCCGGCTCAAGGGCAACGGCGTTCATCAGGCCATGCTCGGCATCGCCCGGCTGCACAACCTGGCCCTCACCGGATAACTCACACCCCATACAGACAGCTTCTAGACAGAACCTTCAGCAACCGACGCAGGAGCATACGGCTCGGTCATCGCCCAGGCCGGTGGTCCTCCGAGTTGCCAGTCGAGCGGCGCCTGTGAGCCGTCCAAGGACGAGCGGGCCGCGTTCACGAATCGCAACTGACCTGCGGCGAGCGCCTCCTGGACCTCCCGCAGGTCCTCGCGGGTCTTCGGCGAGCGGGCGACCAGTTCCGCGAAACGCCCCACCGCGCCGGTCAACTCTGCGGCTGCTGCCGCCACCTCCCGCGTAGCGACCAGACTGAGCGCGACCAACGCCGCGTTCCACGGCGCCCAGTCAAGCCTGTGGGGCCGGTCCGCGAGGAACGCCGTACGAAGCTCGATCTCAACCGCGACGAACTCGCGCAGGAAGGTCGCATACGTGGTTGACCGATTGTCCCGGACCCACTGCTCGTTCTGACCACGCCGTCCGACAACACCACCTGCGAAGACACCGACGACCGTGGCGGCTACACCACCCGCGGTCGAGATCACTATCTCCCACGGGACAGCCACGGCCACCCTCCTCTATGTCCGCTGGACCCGATCAGGGCCAAGCCCAAGACGAAGACCCTAGCCGATCACGCAGGTCCCGCTCAGGCCGAACCTCATCTAAAACGACTCAGCAGGGGCGTGCTGGGCAATCAGCGCCTTGTCAGGCAGCCTGTGCCAGGTAATACGGGACAACCTCTAGCTTCCACAGTGGATCGAGGCGGTCCGCGCCGACGACCTGCCCAGCCTCCACACCCTCGCCGACGGTCTCGAACGAGATCTCGCCGCGTCACCGCCGGCCTGACACTGCCGTGAAGTTCGGGCGCCGCCGAAGGCCACGTCAACCGGACCAACATAGTCAAGCGCCAGATGCACGGGCGGGCCGGCCTCGACCTGCCGCGGAAGCAAGTCCTGCCGGCCTGAACGCAGCTCTGTTGCCCAACGGGCGGATCCATTCAGCTGATCGCGAGCGGCACAGGACCCAGGCCCAGCCTGCTCCGGCAGGAATCGACACCCCGGACGACCCATGCGGTCACGGCATCGCGATCCGCCGCGATCGCGTGCAGCTCACACACTTTCTCACGCGCCGCGACCATCCACGGAGCCAGCGCGTCCTCCCGAAAGACCCGCTCGAAGTGATCACGGGCCGTGTCCGGATCACCGACCAGAGCGGCCGCGATCCCGGCGTCGAAACCGTCCCAGAGGAATCCCCGGCGCACCGGCCTGGACGTCAGATACCGGGCGACGTCCGGCAGCGCCGGGAACCTCTCCCTCAGCGCGCTCACCTCCGCAGCCGCCTGCCGGCCGAGTCCCCGAGCCAGCGGCGTGAACTGATCCTCCGAGCGGAACAGCTCAGCGCCGACCCGGACTGCATCCACGTGGAAGGCCAAGTGGTCCACGTCGTGCCACAACCACATCGCACCGACGTGCAGACCACTGCCGGCAGTCCGCGGCGGGGTGAACTCCACAACCCCCAGCCACCACCCGTGATCATCAACCCACAGCCGCGACCGCCCACGCCGGGCCAGACCCAACGGCTCCAAAAACTCCCTCGCCGCCGAGGTGACGATCCGGAGAACCGGACTGTGATCTGCCATGACCGGCATTATCAACCCTCCCACCGACACCCCCGCCGGAACTGAACATCACCGGTCCACACAAGCCGGACCACAACCACCTGACAGGGAACGAAGTCACGCTCCAACGCCAGCACAAGCCACCGGCCCAGGTCACCGAAGCCCCACCCCTCACCCACCGCCGCAGACCTGGCCAAGACCGTCCCGACGCCGTTCACGGCGTGGAGCGAACAGGCAAGACACCGCCCGCGAAAAGCCCCAGGCCCTGACTGCCGCATGCTTCCGCGGCAGGACTGACGATCGACAGGAGGCGAACCGGATCACCCGGAAACCAAGTCGATCCTTGATTCCCTCCTGCCCCAACCTCCCGGACCCGGACCCGCCAGACCCCCTTCCGTCACCCGCACGTCCACCAAACCGATCACGCACCCCGCACCCACCAACTCCCCGCCTACGCCGCGACCACCGCCTTGATGAAGCCCCTCCGGGAAGTCGGTGTGGACGACTCCCGCAGCCTCGGGAGCCGTCGCGCCCTTCATGAGGGTCCAGGCGCGAAACTGCTCAGAGGTCGTTTTCTCCCGTTGTTTCATCCCGTAATCGGTTGTTTCGCGTCCTTCCTCGGATCGCGCCAGGAGATCGTGTTCTCGCCGGTGAAGCGGCGGGCCATGAGGTCTGTCATCGCGATATGGATCACGGCTTCGGATCGGCTGGGAAGGGTTTCGTAGTCGCGCGCGAGGCGGCGGTGGAGCATGAGCCAGCCGTAGGTCCGCTCGACCGCCCACCGTTTCCGGATCGGGGTGAAACCCCTGGTCCCAGGCTTGCGGGCGGTGATTTCCATGTCGATGCCGAGGGTGGCTGCGTGCTCGACGAGGTGCTGACGGTAGCCGCCGTCGACCCAGACCTTGCGGATCCCGGGGTGGTCGGCGGCGACCTGGTCCAGGAGCCGGGCGCCGGCGATGGAGTCCTGCACGCTCGCCGCGGTGACCAGCACGGCGAGGAGAAGGCCGAGCGTGTCGGTGACGATGTTCCGCTTCCTGCCAACGATCTTCTTGCCCGCGTCGATGCCCTGACCGGAGGCCGGCACGCTGGTCGAGGTCTTCACGCTCTGGGCGTCGATCACGCACGCTGAAGGCTCGCCCGCCCGCCCTTCCTTCTCTCGCAGCAGCTGCCGGAGCAGGCCATTGAGCTGGGCGAACACACCCTCGTCCGCCCACTTGGCGAAGTAGCCGTAGACGGTGTTCCAGTGCGGGAAATCATGCGGCAGGTAGCGCCACTGCACCCCGGTGCGATCCACGTACAAGATCGCGTCCATGATGTCGCGCAGGTCGTGTTCGGGCGGCCGGCCGAAGTCCAGGGCTCGGCCGCGGCGCTCGAAACGCCAGGCCGCAAGGACCGGCTCGATCAACTCCCAGCGCGCATCGGACAGATCACTCGGATACGGACGTCGCTTCGCCATGCCTCCGACGTACCGCTCCAGGCGGAGTGCGCCCAGGCGCATAGCGGCGACAGTCGAAGCACACACGACTGCGAAGGCCGGGCATCCTGGGATGAGACAGGATTATGTCTCTCTCTGCCTCATCCGCAACCCCGCCCGCCTCATAGATATCGGCCGCCTCCGCCACCTCACCTGAACCACAACCCGACACTTCGAGACTCCACCGATAAGTGGGCAGTGAGGGTGAAAACGACCTCTCAGAGGGCGTTTCTTTTGACTGCCGGTGCGGTGTGAGGAGCCTCCGCGCATGAGCTACGACCTGGCCGTCCGGGAAGGCGAGCGGCCCGCGGACGGCAAGATCGCCCGCCGGGTCTTCAGCGACCTGTACGACCGATACCTCGACGGTGAAGTCACGCAGCCGCCATCCGCAGGCATCACGGCCTACGTCACCGCGCTTCTCCAGCAGTGGTGCGACATCACCGAAGACGAGGACGAAACCTCACCCTGGCCGGTCGGGCCGCTGATCGACGCTGCAAGCGGTCCGTTGATCTACTTCGGCATGGACTAGAACAGGGCCGACGAAGCCTCGGACTACGCAGCAAAACTGGCTGACTCGATGGGACTGAACTGCACCGACGTGCAGCACGACCGGCTCAGACCCTGAGAGGCATCCCCGACCGGCGGTACCCGACAAGGACCGCATGCTCCAGGCAAGCCGGATGGCGCCGGCCGCTCTACCCAACCCGACCCCTCCGGCCAGGCCGTGCCCGGCACACGACTCGGACAATCACACACATCACATAGACAACACCTACAGGACGCACCCACCACGGCCATAACCGCGCGCCCCCCGCGCCCGCGCCGACAGCCAACCACAGCGGCCACGACCCGCAGACGGACAGCCACCGAACACCGCCCCACCCGCAAAGCCCGCACCCACAGACCGCCCGAACCACAGCCCCCTCGCCGGACCTGCCCACCCAGACCGAGACAGCCCGGCGTCCCTCAGACGACAACGACCCCGCCGCAGAACAGGCACCCCAACCACACGACAAGGGGGGCCGGCAACAACCGACCCCCTCACCACCCCCCCCCAGCACACACCCACCACACCCAGCAGCCCAGCCCCCCCCCCCCAGCCACGGCCCCCCCCGGCCCCCCCCCCCCTGCCGCAACCGCCACCGGCCCACCCACCCGCCGCCCCACAGGCCACCGACCACACCAACAGGACCCGCCCCGCGGCCTCACACCGACGCAGGCACCCGGCCCTCCGGCTCCCCCACCAACCGCACCCCCCGCCGCGGCCTCACACCGACGCAGGCACCCGCTCCTCCCGCTGCTCCGCCACCAACCGCGCCCCCCGGTCCACCGCCAGATCAAGCCGCAACAACACCGACGGCGACGCAATCGACGGCAACAAATTCTTCAACAACAACGACACCCGGTACTCCACATCCGCCAGATCCGTCTCCAACTGCGCATACATCTGCACACCGTTGAACGCACCCACCACCAACTCCGCGATCTCCCGCGGCACCACATGCGACAACGTCTCCCCCCGCCGCCCCGCCTCCTGCAAAATCTCCGTCAACAACCCCACCCACTGCGACCACGCACTCCCGTAATGATCACGCCCCACCGGATCCGCCGACAACCGCGCACCCGCCCGCAAAATCGGATCATGCCGCAACCGATGCGCCACCGACATCGCCAGATCCACCACCTCCTGCAACTTCACCTCCTGCACCGGCGGCCGATACGACGTCTGCTCCTCCAACACCCCCCTCGCCAACGCCTCCTTCGAATCAAAATGAAAATACAACGCCCCCTTCGTCACCCCCGCAATCCGCAAAATATCCGTCACCTTCGCCGCCACATACCCATGCTCCGCAAACACCCGCGCCGCAGCCTCCACCACAGCAAGACGGGTCCTGATCGCCCGCTCCTGTTGCGCCATGGAACCCTCCTCCCACCAACCAGCCGCGCAACACCGGCACGGAACCACCAGAAAAAAACCGACTAGGAGGTACCTTAAGCAGAAACCCAACCAACCACCAGAGCCAAACACCCAACCCACACCCCTTCCCCCCACCCACCACCCCACACCACCCAGAACGCCCCCAGAGTCAATCCGCGCGAGTACCCCACCTCGCGCCCGTCAACACCCCCTCCGCCCACAGCCGCCCGCATCCACGTGAGCCATGCCGGATCAGGGATCAGGGAGCCAAGAGTGATGCGACCGGCCCAACGAGGTACCGATCTCGGCCCGGCCACGACGCCCCGCCAGCACTTCCTGCCCTACACTCCCCGACCCTAGCCACTGCCCGACGGATCATGTGATCACTAGGATCCAGAGGTCAGGATCCGATGCTTCCCGCAGCGGACGGCGAACGGGGGGGGCTATGCGGAGTCGACAGCTGCATGGAAGCCTCGGGACGGCGGTGGCCCTGCTTCTCGCGGTATCTGCAGCCACGCTGCTAGGCAGGTCGTGGAGCGCCTGTGACGTAGGAGTCAACAACGCGGCCAACAGCGGTTTCCTGCTCTGGCTGTTCATCCCAGGTCTGTGGACGGTCCTGCTGCTGCTCTGGGCAGCGGTGGGCGCGCTTCTTGAGAACCGTCCTCCACTCCGTACTCTTGCCCTCGCGGTGACGCTCCTCGGCGCCGTCTGGTGCGTCATTTCGATCTTCTGGGAATTCAGCGTGACTCCGGCGTGCCCCAGCGGCGTGCCCCCGTGGTGGCCGAGCTTCATCCCCACCCCAGGCTTCTGAGAGATCGCCCCCCTCCCCCCGGTCCACGCACACGCTCAGGCCACGAACCATTCGCACCGGACGGAGCACCGGCGAACAAACCCCATGGAGGCTGGTCCAGCCGCCCCGCCACGAGCACCCTCGGCGGCCCGCCGGCAACAGCAGCGCCAGGCGTCCGCCTCCACCAGTACCCGCCCCGCCCACCCAGGACCGGCACCCGCGAGGCCGGCCCCTGCCACACCCGCCTCACAGCCGCCTGCCTGTCCACCCGCACCCCCGGCGCCCACCACAGCAGCGGAAACAACCGGCTAACCGAAGAGGAACCGGCCCTACCCGCCCGACCCAACATCTTCGGCAATAAACCGACTCCCCGGTATCGTCAACGCTCCTGTCGTCGGCCACCTCCGCCGACCGCCCCACCCAAACGGCCCAGCAAGGCATGCCACCGCTTCACAGGACAGTCCACGCTGAAGCGGTGACCATGTGCTTCCGCATGCCAGGGGGACCCGAGCCCTACCGCGCCGGTGTCTGACCGGCGCTCCCGTGAAGCTCGTGCGAGCAGGAAGCCGTCCATACGACGAGAGGCCTGACCGATGACTGACACGGACGTACTGGTGGTCGGCGCAGGACCCGTGGGCCTGACCCTGGCGGCCGAGCTGCGGCGGCACGGCGTGGACTGCCGCATCGTCGATCGGCTGTCCGACCCCCAGCCCCACGCCAAGGCCATCGGCATCGTGCCCCGCACCCTGGAGGTGTGGGACACCATGGGCCTGGTGGACAGGGTGCTGGACGAGGCCGTGCCGCACCTGGGCCAGATCGTCTACGTCGACGGCAAGGCACGCCCCCAGGTCGAGCTGACCCTGCCGCCCGAGGTCCCCTATCCCTTCGCGACGCTCCCCCAGTGCACGACGGAGCGTCTGCTCACCGAGCACCTCGCCCGCTTCGGGACAGAAGTCGAGCGACCCGTCGGGCTGCAAGCGGTGGAGGTACGTCCGGACGCAGTCCAAGCCGTCCTCGCGCACCCCGACGGCAGAACCGAACGACTGTCCGCCCGCTACATCGTGGGCTGCGACGGCGCGCACAGCCTCGTCCGCAAGGCGGCCGGTCTGACCTTCGACGGCGACGCGCTCCCCGAGCTGTACATGATCGGCGACGTCGAGCTCGACTGGGAACTGCCCGCCGGTTACAGCATGCGATCGGTCAACCTGGACGAGAACGGCGAGATGGACGACATGCTCGTCTGCATCCCGATGGGCGCTCGACGCTACTGGCTGTCCATGCTGCGTCCCAACAACTCCCAAGCCACTCCCGCCGCCCCAGCAGACACAGGCACCGACACAGGCGCCCGCACAACGACCACCGCCGCCACCACCGAGAACAGCCGCACCACCCCAGACGACACCACCCTTGGCTCAGGCAGCGGAAAGGGCCCCGACCTCGGGCAGATCCAAGCCGTGCTCGACCGGTTGGCGCCGGAGGTGACGACCGCCTCCTCGTTGCGCTGGTCGTCGGCGTTCCGTACCAGTCACCGTCTGGTGGACCGCTACCGCAACGGCCGCCTCTTCGTCGCCGGGGACGCCGCGCACATCAACCCGCCGATCGGTGGCCAGGGACTCAACACCGGTGTGCAGGACGCGCACAACCTCGCCTGGAAGCTGGCTCTGGTCGTGCGCGGTCTCGCCGCGGAGGAACTGCTCGACACGTACCACGCCGAACGCCACCCGGTCGCGCAGGAGATGGTCAACCGCACCGTCCAACACGCCCGCAACGTCCGCCAGGTCGGCTCCGGTCCCCTCAACGGCGGCGCCCAGGCGGAAATGATGCTGTGGCGTCAGGCCCAGTTGCTGGTCTCCTACCCGGACAGCCCGCTGACGGCCGCGCAGACGGAGAACCGCACCGCCGAAGCCGGCCCCGCCGCCGGTCACCGGGCACCGGACTGCCGCGGCCTCATCAGCGACCTCGCCGCCTACCCACGACGGCTGTTCGACCTGCTGCGTACGCCGCGGCACGTGCTGCTGCTGTTCGCGGGGCCCGAGCACGCCTCGGACCGGGGTGCCGAACAGCTCGAGGCGTGCGCCTCCGCGGCGCAGCGCGCCGCCCACGGTCTGCTCGACGCCTACTTCATCACCGGCGCAGACGTACCGCAGGACGCCCGTCCGGTCGGTCTGCGCCCGTCGCGCGTGCGGGACGCGGCCGGTGAGTTCCGTGACGCCTACGCCCCGCAGGACGGGGAAGCCATCCTCATCCGTCCGGACGGGTACGTCTCCGGGCGCTTCCACCCCGCCACACCCGAACGTGTCGCGGAGCACCTGCGGCACACCTTCGTCTGACCCTGTCTGCGGCGAGTGCCCGCCGCACGAGTGGTCACCGGAGGCAGGCCATACGGGGGAGGTAGCGGTGTCGGCGGGCAGGGCGGCCACGTGGACGGTTATGCATCACTCGTCCACGTCCCCCGTCGGAGGTCGCAGTGAACCGCAGAAGGGCCCTGGCCGCGCTGGCCGGCGCGGCCGTGTGTGTCGGAGTTCCGGGCATCGCCGGGTGCGAGCGGGAGGCGGCGGACCCGGCCGCACCCACCGCACCGGGGTCCCCGGCCCACCCCGCTCCCCCGCGCCCCGTCGCCCGCACGCTGCCGGGGATCGGACCGGCCGTGCTCGGCCGTATCCCCGCGGCCGCCCGGCAGGTGCTGGTGGTCACCGGCCCGGCGGCCGACACCAACGAGGCCCGGGTCATGCTCTACCAACTGGAGCCGGACGCGGGCTGGATCCCCGTCGCGGGTCCGTGGCCGGCCCGCAACGGACTGCGCGGGTGGGCCGACGACCACAACGAGAACGACCTGCGCACCCCGATCGGTGTCTTCCCGCTCAGCGACGCCGGGGGGCTGCTGCCCGACCCGGGCACCCGGTTGCCGTACCACCAGGACGAGGGCTTCACCGCCTCCGGCGCCGGACACCTGGGCGAGCCGCTGGACGGCGCCTTCGACTACGTCATCGCCATCGACTACAACCGGGTGCCGGGCAACAGCCCGTTGGACGAGACCCGGCCGTTGGGGGACGGCGAGGGCGGCGGCGTGTGGCTCCACGTGGACCACGGCGGGCCGACGAACGCCTGCATCGCCTTGAACAAGGCGTACATGGTGGCGCTGCTGCGGGTCCTGGACGCGTCCCGGCACCCGGTCGTGGTGATGGGTCCCGAGGCGGCGCTCCGGGCGTGACCAGCCGTCGTCGCGTCCCTCGCCCCCGTCCTGGGCGGATCGAGCGGCGATACGCCCCCTCCCTTGAGCCGTCTGGTACCAACTAGGTACCATCGTGGGTATGCCGTCACTGAACGTGTCCTTCTCCGACGAGGAAATGGAAGGCGTCCGCGCCGCCGCCGCCGCCGAGGGCAAGAGTCTCAAGCAGTACCTGCACGACCTGGGCGTGCGCGAGATGCACCGCAAGCAGTTCGTCGCCGGTGCCACAGCGTGGGCCGACAGGCTGCGCCAGGAGTTCGACGAGGCGTTCCCCGACGAGGTCCCGTCGGCCCGGCGCGGCGGGGCTGCGGCCGCCTGATGGTCCTGCACATCGACGTCTCCTGGCTGCTCGACGTCCAGGAGGCCGCCCTCGGGCACGAGGACGTGACCGTCACCGACTACTCCGCGCTGGTCGCGGCCGTCGCCCGGCACAAGACCCGGATGCCGACGCTGGAGGCGTCCGACCCGGACACCGCCTGGCGCGCGGCCGCGCTCCTGCACACGGTCGTCCGGCTGGAGCCCCTCCCCCATCGCAACAGTCTCTTCGCCGCCTTCGTGGCCGCCCAGTACATGGACCAGTCCGGCGAAGGCATCGACCCGCCGTACGGCGCCCTGTCGGATCTGGTCAGGAAGGTCCGCGACAGCCGGCTGGGCATTTACGCCGTCGCTGAGGCGCTGCGCTCCTGGCGCATCTGACCCGGGCGACGGGCGTACGCCGGTTCCGCGCGACGGGCGTACGCCGCTTCCGGGCGGCGGGCTGTCCCGCGTGAGTCGGTCTCCGTCGACGGCGGCAACCTTCGCCCGCCTGCGGCGCGTCCCGGCCGGTCTGCGAGGATGTCGGCGGCCGTCCGCACCGGGTCCGCCGCGCTGCGCGGGCCCGGGAACGCGCAGGCGGCGACAGGCGGGCGGGGTCGGGTCCAGGGGCCCCGCGGGTGGGAGAGCGGAGTGGTGCGGGACGTGCCGGAGTACCCGGAGTACCTTGCCGCGGCGGTGTTCGCCGCGGGCGGCCTCGTGCATGCCGTGCTGGCGCCGCACCGGTTCTCCACCGCGGTCCTGTTCTGCCTCGCGGTGACGTCCGCCGGGCTCGGTGTGGCCGCTCGCAGTGCGGAGACCCACCAGACCGTCACCACCGTGCTCGCCGTCCTCGCGCTGCTCGGGGCGCTGGCGCTGGGCCTGCTCCTGCTGGTCGACGCCGTCCTCCTGGTGCGGCGCTACGGGCCGCAGACGCCGTTGCTCGCCACCGGCGCCGCCGGCTGCGCGGTGCTGGCGGTGCTCGGCCTCGACGCCGTCCTGTACGGGGTCGGCGGCGAGGTGGCGGGTGGGCTCATGGTCGCGGTGAACGCGGCCGCGGGGTACCTCTCGCTGCTCTTCCTCGTCTTCACGGGATATGTGATCGTTCGGGGGCGCAGCAGCCCGCCGCCCGGGACCACCCATGTCGTCGTGCTGGGCGCCGGGCTCGACGGTGACCGGCCCGGGCCGTTGCTGCGGCGCAGGCTGGAGCGCGCCCTCGCGGTCGACGCCCCTGGCGTAGCGGACTCGGATCCTGTGACGTTCGTCGTCTCGGGCGGGCAGGGCGACGACGAGGTCGTCTCCGAGGCGGAGGCCATGGCCGACTACCTGCGCGCCCGCGGAGTGTCCTCCGACCGGATCGTGCGGGAGGACCGCTCCGTCAACACCCGGCAGAACCTGCGCTTCAGCGGGGCCCTCATGGAGCGCGCCGGTCCCGGCCACCGGGCCACGGTGGTCACCAGCGGCTTCCACGTCTACCGCACCACCCTGCTGGCCCGCCGAGCCGGGGTCCCCGTCGACGTCATCGGCGCGCCGACCTCCCCCGCGTACTGGCTTTCCGCGACCCTGCGCGAGTTCGCCGCCGTCCTGTGGCTGGACCGGGTCCCGCTGGTCGGGCTCAGTCTGCTGCTGGCGGTGCCCGTGGCGACGGCGGTGTTCCAGGGCTGAAGTACGTGGGCCGACCGCACTCGTTGGCGCGCGACCCGGCTGCCGCACCCACCGCACAAGTGTCTGATGGACAACCAGCGGTCGTCGAGGTGTCACGCCCCCTTCGGGAGGGGATGCGGGGTCCAGGGCTGCCGCACGGGAGTCGGCGACGGCTTGCCGGTCGGCCCACCACGACGCCGTGCGACCAGGAGTGCCGAGGAGACGCCCGTGCCACAACCGGGACACGAGCCAGCCGTCCACTACACCGAGGTCGCGGACCAGGAGGTGCGCAGTCTGCGGACCCGCTACTGCCGGTTGCGCACCGGGGCGGGCGCACCGGTCGCCGAGCTCGAGGTGGTCTCCTTGCGGGTCCGCTTCGGCGCGGTGACCGTCGACGCGGAGGGCATCGGTGGCGTGGAGACCGAGCCCGGGTTCCGGCGGCGGGGTCACATGGGCCGGCTCCTGCGCCAGGCGCTGACCGGCATGGCGCAGCGGGTGGACGTCGCGTTCGTGTCCGACGGCATCGAGGGGGTGTACGAGAAGTTCGGTTTCGTGAGCGCTGTGCCGGAGGGAACTCTGGTCGTCCCCGTGCGCAACGTCGAACGCGCGACGGGAGTCGATGCGGGAGCCGCCGTCCCGGGTGTCCACGGCCGCTCGGTGGCGGATCTGCCGGCGATGGTCCGTCTGTACAACGCGGCGCACGCTCAGCGGCCCTTCACCCAGGAACGACGGGTCGGCTGGAACCGGCTCGTCGCCGGGGCCACGTGGCAGCCCGGGTCACAGGTCCTCGTCCTGCCCGCCCACGGCGCCCTCGCGGGCTACGCCGTGCTGGAGGGCCGGGCCTACGGTGACCCCGTGAGGTCGGTGGTCGCGGACGAGCTGGTGGCCGAGGACGCGGCTGCGGCAGCCCTGCTGCTCTCTGCCCTCGCCGGGCTGTGCTGGCAGAGCCGGCTGAGCGAGTTCTCGGTCCGGGAGCCGGCCGACAGCCTGGTGGGCCGCGTGGCACGTCGGATGGGCTGCAGCGAGCAGCGGGGGTTCCGGCCGAGCGGCGGCATGATGGCGGCCGTTCTGAACCGGTCGGCGCTCGTGCGCGAGCTCGAGCCCGAGCTGCGCCGCCGGGCCGGCCGGGAGCAGCCGGACCCGGACTGCGACACGGCGCTCGCCGCGCTCCGGCGCGGCGATCTGGTCCCCGATGACGCGGTACTCGTTCGGCTGCTGCTCGGTCACTGGTCAAGCGATGACGCCGATGCGGCGGGCGCGGCGGTGCCCGAGCGGTACCGCGACCTGTGCTCGGCCTGGTTCCCGGGAGGGGGCACCCCCTCCCTGTCCACCCCGTACGCCCACCGCCTGGACCGCTTCTAGCGGCGCGTCGCGCGCGCCGCCCACACCCCGGTTGCCCCTCGAGCCGACCGGTGTCGCACCCGGCCGCGGGCCGCGGCCGGTGGTCCACGCGGAAGGCCGGACGTCACGAACCGCCGAACGTGCGCACGAGCGGCACGAGGAGGCGTTCCGCGTCCTGGAGGGGGAACTGAGCCTGGACGTCGACGACCGGACGCTCACGCTCGGCGCGGGCGCGTACGCGGTCGTGCCGCGCGGGGCGGTGCACCGGCCCTACAACGCCGGCCCGGTCCAGGTGCGGGTTCCTGTTCATCACCTCGCCGGCGCTGGACGGCTTCTTCGCCGAGATGGCCGAGCTGAACGCGGCCACCGGCGGGCGTCCCTCGCGCAGGCGCTGCGTGACCTGGGCGCACGCTGGGACTGCGTGTTCACCGCCCTGCCCGGCGGAGGGGCGACGACCCGGATGGTGAACGAGGACCGGTGATCCGGCGCGGGCGGGGACCTCGGCTGCCGTGATGTGCGCGCGGTGCCCGGAGGCGTCGGCCCGTTATCGGCGTGCCGGTGCGATGAGTTCGCCGGCCGTCGGCAGTCTCCCCTGTACACGCACCTCCGTCGGCCGAGCAGGGGCCGCGGGGCCGGAGGCGTGGCGGAGCGAGGGAGTCCACGATGCCCCACTCGATTCGGCTGTACATGTCGATGTCGCTCGACGGGTTCATCGCCGGGCCGGACGACCGGCCAGGTCAGGAGCTGGGACGGGACGGCGGACGGCTCTTCGACTGGCTCGACGACCGGGAGTCCGACGGGCCGAGCGGCCAGGTCTACCGCGAGGCGCTGGCGACCGGCGCGCTGATCTCCGGTCGGCGGACCTTCGAGCTCGCCCGGCGCTGGCAGGGCGACCATCACGACGGGGTGCCCATCTTCGTCCTCACCCACCACGTGGACGACGGGGACGAGCCGCCCGGCCACGCGCGGTTCGTCACCGACGTCGACGAGTGCGCCCGGTTGGCGCGCGCGGCCTCCGGGGACCGGCCCGTCATGGTGCACGGCGCGGGGGCGGCGCAGGCGCTGCTGCGCGCCGGGCAGCTGGACGAGATGGAGATCCACCTGGTGCCGGTCCTGCTCGGGGGCGGCCGTCGGCTGTTCGACCACCTCGGTGGTGAGCACACCGAGCTCGAACTCGTCCGGCGGCTCGAGGACCGGGACGTCACGCACCTCCGCTACCGGGTGCGCCGGGCCGGGGAGGCGGCGTGAGGACGCTCTTCGTCTCGTACCGCGTCACCGGCCTGGAGCGCTCCCTGCGCTTCTACACCGCCCTTGGCTACGGCGTGCTGGGCCGGGTCGAAGCGGGCGACGGGAGCCGCCTGGTGATCCTGAAGTTCCCCGAGGAGACGGCGGCTTCGCTGGAGCTGGTCCACCGTCCCGCCGACGGACCCGTCGACGTGGGCAGCGGCGTCGACCACCTCGCGGTCCAGGTGGAGGGCATGGCCCGCACCCTGGAGGCGCTGGCCGGGGCCGGTCTGGACCCGGGGCCCGTCCTGAGTCCGGGTGGTCCCGCGGGCCCGAGGACCTCGTGGCTCACGGACCCGGACGGGTACCGGATCGAACTGGTGGAGTGGCCGGCCGGACACCCCGACGGGATGACCGCGGCGGACTTCTCCTGAGCGGCGGGCCCCGAGCCCCGGCGCCGCCGGCCTCTGCGGGCGGCCGCCGCGGCCGGGACCGCCGGTGAATTGCCGACGGCCGTCGCCGCCCCGGTCAGTCCGGTTCCGTCGTCGTGATCACCATCAGCTTGGTCACCTTGCCGTCGTCGTCGACCACGTCGCGCACGGGCCTGAAGCCCAGGCGGCGGCACATGGCGAGGCTGGCCTCGTTGTCGGCGCCGACCATGCCGTAGGCCTCCTTCAGGCCGAGGTTGTCGGCGGCGTGGCGCAGCAGGCCGCGGACCACCTCGGTGCCCAGGCCCCGGCCCCAGTAGGGCGGGGCGAGCGCGGCGACCAGTTCGTGTCCGTCGACGTTGCCGGTCTTCTTGACCTCCGCGTGCCCGACGAACTCCTCGTCCTGCCAGAGCCCCCACACGTCGAACAGCTGCTGGGGGTAGACGTCGTCGAGGATGGCGCGGAACAGGGTGCGGATTTCCGCCTCGGGCACGCGGTCCTGGCCCATCCAGCGGCAGACCTCCTCGTCGCGCAGGAGCTCCACGAAGTGGTCCTCGTCCTCGGGTCGGTAGGGGCGGAAGATGAGTCGTTCGGTGTGCAGGACGGGTGTCATGTGGGCTCCTCGGGCGGTGCGGGCCAGGCGGGCGGGACCGGTCCGGGGCGCGTCGTCACCGGGTGCGCCCCGGACCGGTCCCGCGCAGGTGCGTCAGGCTTCGGCGTTCTCCATGCGCTCCCGCAGGCTGCGCGGGCGCATGTCGGTCCAGACCTCGTCGACGTAGGCGGAGCACTCGGCCTCGGTGCCCTCCTTGCCGACGGGCTGCCAGCCGGCGGGCACCTCGATGTCGGCGGGCCACAGCGAGTACTGGTCCTCGTCGTTGCGCAGCACCTGGTAGCGGGTGTTCTCGTCCATGTCTGTCGGTCTCGCTCTCTGGGTCGTGACGGGTGGGTGGTTCCGGTGTGTGGTGGGTCCGGTCGTGCGGTGCGGTGGTGGGGCGCGGCCCACGGGGCGGGGGGTCACCGGCGCTCGCGGGCGTGGTGGGCGATGTGGCGCAGGGCCCGGGCGAAGTCCTCGGCGACCCGGCGCACGGTGTCGGTGGCGTGCAGGGCGGGCCGGTGGTGCCAGGTGAAGGAGAGTCGGCCGCGCTGGACGGCGCCGACGATCTCCAGCGGGTGGGAGCCGCTGTCGCGCGGGTCGTGGTGGCGGCCGAACGAGCCGTGTTCGGCGCGGACCAGGCCGTCCCCGGGGTTCTCCGGGCGGGAGTCCCACTGTCCGAGGTAGTTGAAGACGACCTGTCCGTGGGCGGCGCGTCCCAGGCGCTCGCGCACCTCGGGCGGGCCGAAGGTGCGCAGGGCGCCGAAGCCGAGGCCGTTGCCGGGTACGGCGCGCAGCTGGCGGCGTACCGACTTCACCAGGGTGCGCCAGTCGCGGTCGGGGCCGAGGTCGGCGGGTTCGGGGACCTGGAGGGCGACGGGGTGGACGGTGGTGAACCAGCCGACCGTGCGGGTCAGGTCGACGTCGTCCAGGACGTCCTCGCGGCCGTGTCCCTCCAGGTCCAGGCGGACGTCCTCGTGGCCGGTCCAGCGGGCCAGGGCGAGGGCGAGGGCGGCGAGCAGGACGTCGTTGACGCGGGTGCGGTAGGCGGTCGGCGCGGCGCGCAGCAGGGCCTCGGTGTCCGCCTCGTCCAGTTCGACGGTGAGCGTCTCGACGACGCCGGTGTCGGGGCCGTCCGTTGTCTCGGACGGGAGCGGCTCGGTGTCCACGGCGCGTTCCCAGTAGGGCAGTTCGTGGTCGAGGGCCCCGGAGGCCACGTGTGCGGCGAGACCGCGGGACCAGTCGCGGAAGGAGGTGGTGCGTTCGCCCAGGGCCACGGGTTCGCCCTGGACCGCCTGCCGGTAGGCGGCCTCCAGGTCGTCGCGCAGGATGCGCCAGGAGACGGCGTCCACGACCAGGTGGTGGCCGACCAGGAGGAGGAAGTCGGGCCGGTCGGCGGCGCCGGTGAACAGGGCCGCCCGCAGCAGCGGGCCGCGTGCGAGGTCGAAGCCGGTGTGCAGGTCGTCGGCGGCCTTCTCCATCGCCGTGTCGGCGTCGGTGGCGGTGAGGCCGCCGAGGTCGTGGCGGGTCAGGAGCCCGTTGCGGTCGGTGTCGTCGGCGGGCGGGTTGTACTGGCGCCAGCCGTCCTGGCCGGCGGTGAAGCGCATGCGCAGGGCGTCGTGGTGGTCGAGCAGGGCGTTGAGGGCCGTTTCCAGGGCGGTGGCGTCGACGCCGGGGGCGAGCTCCACCAGCAGGGACTGGTTGAAGTGGGCGTGGCTGGCGCGCCGTCCGGTCAGGAACCACTCCTGGATGGGGGTGAGCGGCACGTCCCCGCTCACCGCCTCCTCCCCGGTGTGCCGCGGGGCCGTGGTGACGACGCCGGCCAGTTCGGCGACGGTCTGGTGGGTGAACAGGTCGCGGGTGGTCACGTGCAGCCCGTCGCGCCGCATCCGGGAGACGACCTGCATGCTGAGGACGGAGTCGCCGCCGAGGTGGAAGAAGTTGTCGTGCGCCCCGACGTCGGCGACGCCGAGGACGTCGCCCCAGATGCGGGCGATGCGGCGTTCGGTGTCGGTGCGCGGCGGCGTGTGCGGGCCGGTGGCGGTGTGCGCGGGCCCGGGTTCGGGGAGCGCGTTGCGGTCGGTCTTGCCGTTCGGGGTGAGCGGCAGCCGGTCCAGCGGCACGAACGCCGAGGGGATCATGTGCGCCGGAAGCAGTCCGGCGAGGTGGTCGCGCAGTTCGGGGACGGGCAGGGGGTCCGGGGTTCCGTCGGCGGGGACGACGTGGGCCACCAGCCGTGCCCCGGAGCGGCCGTCCGGGTCGCTGCCACCGGCGCGTACGGTGACGACCGCGTCGCGCACCAGCGGGCTGCCGCGCAGCGCGCTCTCGATCTCTCCGGGTTCGATGCGGAAGCCGCGCAGTTTGAGCTGGGCGTCGGCGCGTCCGGCGAAGCGCAGGTCGCCGTGGGCGTCCCAGCGGGCGCGGTCGCCGGTGCGGTACATGCGCTCGCCGGGGGCGCCGAACGGGTCGGCGACGAAGCGGGACGCGGTCAGGCCGGGCCGGTGGAGGTAGCCACGGGCCAGGCCGGGTCCGGAGACGTAGAGGTCGCCGGTGACGCCGGGCGGGACGGGGCGCAGGGCGGCGTCCAGGACGTGGACGCGGGTGGCGCCGGCCGGGCGTCCGATGGGCGGGGCGCCCGCGCCCGGGGTGAGCGGGCCGGTCCAGGTGGCGACGACGGTGGCCTCGGTCGGGCCGTACGAGTTGATCATCCGTCGGCCGGGGGTCCACTGCTCGACGAGGTGGGCGGGGCAGGCCTCGGCACCGACGATGAGGGTGCGCAGGTACGGCAGCGTGTCGGCGATCCCCGGGTCGACCGTGGCGAGGGCGGCGGGCGGGATCAGGGTGTGGCTGACGCGCCGCCCGGCGAGGACCTCGGCGAGGCGTTCGCCGACGAGGGGGCCCTCCTCGCCGGTGAGCAGGGTGGCGCCGCTGAGCAGCGACACGCACAGCTCCAGCACCGAGGCGTCGAAGCTGGGTGAGGCGAACTGCAGGACGCGGTCGCCGGGGCCCGCGTCGTAGCGGTCGGCGGCTCCCGCGGCGAAGGCGGCGAGGCCGCGGTGCGTCACGGTGACGCCCTTGGGGGTGCCGGTGGAGCCGGACGTGTAGATCACGTACGCCGGGTGGTCGACGGTCAGCGGGCAGGTGCGGTCGGCGTCCGTGGGCGCGGTGTCCGGGCCGTCGGCGTCCCACACGGCGGCCGGGTCGTCCAGGACGAGCCAGGCGCCGGCGTCGCGGAGCATGAACTCCCGGCGCTGCTCGGGGTAGTCGGGGTCGACGGGCAGGAAGGCGCCGCCGGCCTTGGTGACGGCGAGCTGCGCCACGACCGTCCCGGCGCCGCGGGGCAGCGCCAGCGCCACGATCCGCTCGGGACCGACGCCCCGGGCGATGAGGCGGTGCGCCAGCCGGTTGGCGGCGCGCTCGACGTGCGCGTACGTCAGTTCCCGGCCGTCGGCGTCGGCCAGGGCGACGGCGTCGGGGGTGCGGGCGGCCTGTCGTTCGAACAGCTCGGGCAGGGTGGCCGGCGGGACCGGGCGGGCGGTGGCGCGGCCCTGGTCGAGCACGGCCTTGAGCGTCTCGTCGCTGGCCAGGGGCAGGGCGCCCAGGGGCCGGTCGGGGTTGTCGGCGACGGCGGTGAGGAGGGTACCGAGCTGGTCGGCCATGCGTTCGGCGGTGGCCGCGTCGAACAGGTCGGTGTTGTAGGTGAGGACGCCGTGCAGTTCGCCGGTGCCGGTCTCGGCGAACTCCAGCGTGAGGTCGAACGCGGCGTGCCGCAGTTCGGTGTCGACGTCGGCGACCTCCAGGCCGGGCAGGTCGAGGGCGGCGGCCGGGGCGTTCTGGAGGACCACCATGACCTGGAACAGCGGGGTGCGGCTGGTGTCGCGGACCGGCTGGACCTCGTCCACGACCTGCTCGAACGGCGCCTCCTGGTGGGCGAAGGCGTCCAGGACGGTCTCGCGGACGTCGCCGAGGAACTCGGGGAACGGGCGGTCGGGTGCGACGCGGGAGCGCAGCACGAGGGTGTTGACGAAGAATCCGACGAGATGCTGGACCTCGGCGCGGTCGCGGCCGGAGGTGACCGTGCCGACGGTGATGTCCTCGCCGCCGGTGAGGCGGGCCAGGTAGGCCTGGGCGGCGGCGACCAGGGTGGTGAACAGGGTGGCCTGCCGGTCGCGGCCCACCCGGGCGAGGCGGCGGGTCGTCTCGCGGGGCAGGGAGAGCCGTACGGAGGCGCCGTGGTGGGAGCGCACCGCGGGCCGGGGCCGGTCGGTGGGCAGGTCCAGCGTCTCCAGACCGGCCAGGTGCTCCTTCCAATACGCCAGGTGGTCGTCGGTGCCGCGCCCGCGCTGCCAGTGGGCGTAGTCGGCGTACTGCACCGGCAGCAGCGGCAACGTGCCGGTCTCCGCGCCGAGTTCGGTGCGGTAGAAGTGGGCGAGGTCGCCGGTGAGCACGCCGGTGGACCAGCCGTCGGTGACGATGTGGTGCAGGGTCAGCGTCAGGACGTGCTCGTCGTCCGCGAGCCTGAACAGGCCCGTGTGCAGGAGGGGGCCGTGCCGCAGGTCGAAGGTGCGGGCGCGTTCGGCGTCCAGCAGGTCCGCGAGCCGGGTGTCGCGTTCGCCGCCGGTGAGCCGCGACAGGTCGTGCAGGGTCAGCGGCACGTCGCCGGCCGGGTGGACGATCTGCACGCCGTGGCCGTCGACCGCGTCGAAGGTGGTGCGCAGCGCCTCGTGCCGCTCGACCAGGGCGCGCAGGGCCGCGGTGAGGGCGGGCACGTCGAGCCGGCCGCGCAGCCGCAGGGCCAGCGAGGTGACGTACTCGCCGCTGCCGGGCGCGAACTCCTCCAGGAACCACAGGCGTTGCTGGGCGTACGACATCGGGGCGGGCGTGTCGCGGGTGACCGGGGCGATCGTGGCGGGCGCCGTGTCGCCGGGACGGTTCTCGGTGAGCAGGGCGGCGAGGGCCTCGGGGGTCGGGTGGGTGAACACCGCGCGCGGGGACAGTTCGGTGCCGAACGCCTCGGCGAGGCGGACGGCGAGGCGGATGCTGAGGATGGAGTCGCCGCCGAGCTGGAAGAAGTCGTCCCGCACGCCGGGGCACGGCACGGACAGGACGTCGGCGAAGACCTCCAGCGTGCGGCGCTCGGCGTCGGTGCGCGGCTCGGCCGGCGCGTCCTGTGCGCCGCTCGCGGGTTCCGGCGCGGGCAGGGCCGCCCGGTCGACCTTGCCGTTGCGGCTGAGCGGCAGCGCGGGCAGGACGACGAACGCCGACGGCACGAGGTAGTCCGGCAGGGAGCTGCGGGCGAACTCCCGCAGGGAGGTGACGTCTTCGGTGCCGACCACGTAGGCGACCAGGCGGCGGCTGCCGGGCCGGTCCTCGCGGGCGAGCACGGTCACGTCGGTGACGCCGGGGTGTCCCGCGAGGACCGCCTCGACCTCGCCGGGTTCGACGCGGAAGCCGCGGATCTTCACCTGGTCGTCGGCGCGGCCCAGGAACTCCACGGTGCCGTCGGGGCGGCGGCGGGCCAGGTCGCCGGTGCGGTACATCCGGCTGCCGGACGGGCCGGCCGGGTCGGCCAGGAAGCGGGCCGCGGTGTCGCCGGGGCGGCCGAGGTAGCCGCGGGCGACGCCCTCGCCGGCGAGGTACAGCTCGCCCGGGCAGCCCGGCGGCACGGGCCGCAGCCGGCCGTCGAGGACGTGGACGCGCATGTCGTCGAGCGGGTGGCCGATGGGCACGGTGTCGGGGACGGTGGCCGCGTCGGCCAGCGGGAACGACGTGGCGAACGTCGTCGTCTCGGTGGGGCCGTAGCCGTCGACGACGGCCAGGCCCGGGCAGGCGGCCAGGACGCGGCGTACGGCCGCGGCGGGCACGACGTCGCCGCCGGTCCACACCTGGCGCAGACCGGCGAAGCAGTCCGGGGCGTCCTGCGCGAGCAGCCGGAACAGGCCGGCGGTCAGCCACAGCGCGCTCAGGCCCGTGTCACGGACCAGCTGCCGCAGCAGCGCGGCGTCCAGCGGCCGCGCGGGAGCCACGACCACGCAGCCGCCGGTGAGCAGCGGCGCCCACACCTCGAAGGTGGCGGCGTCGAAGGCCACCGGGGAGTGCAGCAGCACCCGGTCGCACACGCCGCCGGTGAAGCGGCCGTCGGTGGCGAGGGCGGCCACGTCACGGTGGCGTACGGCGACCGCCTTCGGCTCGCCGGTCGACCCGGAGGTGAACATCACGTAGGCGAGCCGGTCGGGGTCAGCCGGTGCGGCGACGGGCGCGTCCGGCACGGGGGTGCGGACGGCGGTGACGTCCTCGGCGGACAACTGGACGGTCGCGCCCGCGCGTTCGATCAGGGTGCGGCGTCGGTCCTCGGGGGCGCGGGCGTCCACGGGCACGTAGGCGCCGCCCGCCTTGAGGACGGCGAGCTGGGCGACGACGAGGGCGGCCGAGCGGTCCATCAGCAGGGCCACCCGGTCCTCGGCGCGCAGTCCGTCGGCGAGGAGCCGGGAGGCCACCGCGTCGGACCACTGGTCGAGTTGACGGTAGGTCAGGTGCGTGTCGCCGTCGCGCAGGGCGGGCGCCTCGGGGGTGCGGCGGGCCTGCTCGGCGAACAGGGCGACGGGGCTGCTCGGTTCGGTCCGTCGGGCCGTGGTGTTCCACCGCTCCAGCAGGGCGCGGTCGTCCTCGGTCAGCGCTTCCAGGCCGGTCACGTCCGCGTCGGTCCCCAGCGCGTCGGCGAGGGCGCGCAGGACGACCGTGAGGCGGTCCGCGAGGCGGTCGGCGGTGTCCGCGTCGAACAGGCCGGCGTCGTAGGCGAGGTCGAGGCCGAGGCGGTCGCCGAGGTGGGCGCGCAGGCACAGCGGGAAGGTGGGCGCGTCCTCGGCGCGCACCTCCTCGACCTGGACGCCGGTGCGGGCCGTGGCGGACTCGTCGACGGGGTAGTTCTCGAACACCACCATGCTGTCGAACAGCGCCTCGCCGGCCGGGACTTCGCTCAGCGCCTGGATGCGGGGCAGGGCGAGGTGGTCGAAGCGCCGGGTGTCGCTCTGGTGCTCCTGCACCGCGCGCAGCCAGGACGCCGCTCCGCCGCCGGTGACCCGGACGCGGGTGGGCACGGTGTTGATGAACATGCCGATCATCGACTCCACGCCGGGCAGTTCGGCCGGGCGTCCGGAGACGGTGGTGCCGAACACGACGTCGTCGCGGCCGCTGTGGCGCGCCAGGAGCAGCGCCCAGGCGCCCTCGATGACGGTGTTCACCGTGAGCCCGGCGCGGGCGGCGCCCTGCCGCAGCCGCGCCGACAGGTCCTCGTCCAGCCGCCGGCCGGTGAGGGCGGCGGCGCGGGCCCGGTGCTCCTCGGCCGGCGTGCGGTCGTAGGGCAGCGGGGTGCGGGCGGGGAACCCGGCGAGGGTGTCGGTCCAGTGGGCCTCGGCGGCGGCCTCGTCCTGGTCGTGCAGCCAGCGCAGGAAGTCGGCGAAGGGGCGCCTGACCGGTGCGGGGGCCGCCCGACCGCCGGTGAGGGCGGCGTAGCGCTCGCACACCTCGGTGAGGAGCTGTCCGGTGCTCCAGCCGTCCAGGATCAGGTGGTGGGAGGACCACAGGAGCAGGACCTCGTCGCCGGGCAGCGCGGCCAGGGTGATGCGGGTCAGCGGCGCCGTGGTCAGGTCCATGGCCGCTGCGCGGTCGGCGGCCAGCAGGTCCTCGGTGGCCGCCTCGCGTTCCGCGGCTGTCAGGCCTCGCCAGTCCAGGTGGGTGACGGGCAGCTCCGCGTGCCGGTGCACGACCTGCACGGGGTGCGGCAGGCCCTGCCAGTGGACGCTGGTGCGCAGGGCCTCGGTGCGGTCGGCGACCTGCTGCCAGGCGGCGGCGAAGCGCTGCGGGTCGCTCACCCCGGACAGGCGGACGGCCACGCGGTCGGAGTAGGCGCCCGCCGTGTCCACCAGGCCGTGGAAGAGCATGCCGGCCTGCAGCGGGGTGAGCGGCAGGACGTCGGCCACGTGCCGGCCGTCGCCCACGAGGCGGTCCAGCTCCGGCTGGCCGAGTCCGGCCAGCGGGAAGTCGGACGGGGTGCGGCCGCCCGCGTCGGGGCGGGCGCAGTGGGCCGCGATCTCGCGCAGCGCCGCGCACATCTCCTCGGCGAGGGTGCGGACGGTGGACTCGTCGTAGACGGCCGGCGGGTAGGTCCAGCCGAGTTCGAGCCGGCCGTCCTGCACCACGCCGGTGATGTCCAGCAGGTAGGGCCGGGGGGCGTCGGGATCGGTGTCGGAGCCGGCCGGGGGCAGGGCGGCGGCGTACAGGCCGTCGCCGCCCGCGTCGGCGTCCCACCGGCCGTGGTAGTTGAAGCCGACCCGCGGTGCCGGGGCGCCGGCCAGCGGGCTGTCGGGCAGCAGGTGGCGCAGGGCGCCGTGGCTCAGGCCGTGCAGGGGCACCGCGCGCAGCTGCTCCTTGACCGAGCGGAGGGTGTCGTGCCAGCCGGCGTCGGGGGCGACGGTCAGCGCGAGCGGGAACTCGGCGGTGAACCAGCCGACCGTCCGGGACAGGTCCAGGTCGTCGAAGAGGTCCTCGCGGCCGTGGCCCTCCACGCCGACCAGCACGCCGTCGCGTCCGCACCAGCGGGCCAGGGTGCGGCCGAGGGCGCTGAGCAGGACGTCGTTGACCTGGGTGCGGTAGACCTCGGGGACCTGGCGCAGCAGGGCCTCGGTGGTCTCCGGCTCCAGTGCCACGGTGACCGTGGCGGCGGTGCCGTGGGTGTTGGGGCCGGGGCGGCCCGCGGGCAGGTCGGCGGGGGCCTCGGCGGTGCGCCGCCAGTGGTCGAGGTCGCCGTCCAGGGCGCCGGAGCGGGTGTGGTCCTCCAGCCGGGCCGCCCAGTGGCCGTAGGCGGTGGTGGCCGGGGGCAGCTCGACGGGGTGTCCGGCGGCCGTCTGCCGGTGGGCGGTCTCCAGGTCGGCCAGCAGGATGCGCCAGGAGACGCCGTCGACGGCCAAGTGGTGGACAGTGAAGACCAGTTGGGAGGGGGCGTGCGGGCCCCGGTCGAGGAGGAGGACGCGCGCCACCCGGCCCTCGGTGGGGTCGAGGGCGGCGCGGGCCTCGTCCGCGAGGCGGGCCGCCTCGCACTCCAGGGCGGGGCCGTCGAGGCCGGTCACGTCGTGCCGGGTGACGGTGCCGTCCGGGACGCCGGGCAGGACCTCCTGGCGCCAGCCGTCCCCGGTGCGGCGGAAGCGGGTGCGCAGCGCCGGGTGGTGGTCCATGACGGCGTCCACGGCGGTGCGCAGGGCGGACAGGTCGGTGCCGGGGGCGAGTTCGAGGCGCTGCGACATGGTGAAGCGCAGCGGGTCGCCGGGGCTCCGGCCGTCGAGGTACCAGCGCTGGATGGGGGTGAGCGGCGCTTCGGCGGGGGCGGTCGTGTCGGTGGTGACCGGCGTCGACTCGGTGACGCGCAGGGCGAGTTCGGCGACGGTCTGGTGGCGGAAGACGTCCTTGGTGGTCAGCGCGAGACCGGCCTGGCGGGCCCGGGAGACGATCTGGATGCTGAGGATCGAGTCGCCGCCGAGCGCGAAGAAGTTGTCGCGTGCGCCCACCCGTTCGACCCGCAGGACGTCGGCCCAGAGGGTGGCCAGCGTCTGTTCGGTGCCGGGGCGGGGTGCCACGTAGCCGGCGGTGGTGTCGGGTTGCGCGGGCGGGGCGGGCAGGGCGCGCCGGTCGGTCTTGCCGCTGGTGGTGCGCGGGATCCGGGTCAGCGGCACGAACGCCGCCGGCACCATGTGGTCCGGCAGGGTGCGGCGCAGCGCGAGGCGCAGGTCGTCGGCGGCCGGGGCGGTGTCCCCGGTGGGCACCAGGTAGGCCACGAGCATGAGGCGGCCCGCGTGGTCGCGTGCCGTGACGACGGCGTCTGCGACGTCCGGGTGGGCGAGCAGCGCGGCCTCGATCTCGCCGGGTTCGATGCGGAAGCCGCGGATCTTGATCTGTTCGTCGGCGCGGCCCAGGAACTCCAGCAGTCCCTGTGCGTCGCGGCGGGCGCGGTCTCCGGTGCGGTACATCCGCTCCCCCGGCGCGCCGAACGGGTCGGCGAGGAACCGCGCGGCGGTCAGGCCGGGGCGGCCCAGGTAGCCGCGGGCGACCTGGGCGCCGGCGAGGTACAGCTCGCCGGGCGTGCCGGGCGGCACCGGACGCAGGGCGCCGTCGAGGACGTAGGCGCGCAGGTTGGCGCCGGGCCGTCCGATGACCGGCCGGTCGGTGCGATCGGTGACGCGGCCGTAGGTGGCGTCGACGGTGCACTCGGTGGGGCCGTACATGTTGTAGGCGGTGACGCCGAGTTCGGCGGCGGCGCACAGCTCGCGCCAGGTGTCGGGGCCGGTCGCCTCGCCGCCGACGAGGAGGACGCGGGGGTGGTGGCGGCCGGGGGCGAGCAGGCCCGCGGCGAGGAGTTCGCGCAGGAACGACGGGGTGACGTTGACCAGGTCGAGGTTCCGGTCGGCGATCTGCGCGCAGAACGCCTCGGGGTCCAGGCGCACGTCCTCGTCGATGAGGTGCACCTCCTGGCCGAGGGCGAGCAGCAGCGGGCCCTCCCAGGAGGTGTCGAAGGAGAACGAGGCGCTGAGCGCGGCGCGCAGCCGCCGCCCGTCCGCGGTGTGCGGGGCGACGAGCCCCTCGCGGTGGTCGTGGCAGAGGTTGACCAGGTGGCGGTGTTCCACGACGACGCCCTTGGGGCGGCCGGTGGAACCGGAGGTGTAGATCATGTAGGCGGCGTGCTGCGGGCGCAGCGGCGCCGGGCGGTCGCGGTCGGTGGGGTCGTGTGCGGGCAGCCGGTCCCACGGGGTGGCGCGGAGCGTGTCGGCGGTGAGCACGGTGTGCGGGGCGGCGTCCTCCAGGAGCCCGGCGGCGCGTTCGGCGGGCAGGTCGGGGTCGAGGTGGAGCAGGGTGCCGCCGGCCTTGGCGACGGCGAGGACCGCGACCACCAGCTCGGAGGTGCGCGGCAGCCGGACGGCGACCACCCGCTCGGGTCCGGCGCCCAGGGCCAGCAGGTGGTGGGCGAGCCGGTTGGCGCGGTCGTTCAGGGCGGCGAAGTCGAGGGTGGCGTCCCGGGCGACCAGCGCGGTGGCGTGCGGAGTGCGGGCGGCCTGCGCCTCGAACAGGGCGGGGAAGGTGGTGTCCGGGACGGCGAGGTGGGCTCCCTGTCCGTCGAGCAGCACCCGCCGCCGCTCGTCGGCGGTCATCAGGTCCAGCGCCCGTACGTCGCGGTCCGGTTCCCGTACCGCCGCCTCCAGCAGCAGGCGCAGGCGGGCGGCCAGGCCGCGGACGGTGTCCTCGTCGAACAGAGCGGTGTCGTACTCCAGGTGGCCGGTGACGCCGCCGTCGCCCTCCACGAAGTCGAAGGCCAGGTCGAAGGTGGCGTGCCGGACGGGCGGCAGCAGCGGCTCGGCGTCCAGGCCGGGCAGCGCGGGTGCCTCGGCGCCCAGGTTGTGCAGGGCGACCATGACCTGGAACAGGGGGGTGCGGCTGGTGTCGCGTTCGGGCTGGAGGACGTCCACCAGCCGTTCGAACGGCACGTCCTGGTGGGCGAAGGCGTCCAGGACCGTGCCGCGCACCTGCTCGAGCAGCGCGCGGAACGACGTGCCGGACCGGACCTGGTTGCGCAGTACCAGCGTGTTGACGAACATGCCCACGACGTCGTGCAGTTCGGGGCGCTCGCGGCCGGCGGTGACGGTGCCGACGGCGAAGTCGTCCTGGTCGGCCCAGCGGGACAGCAGGACCGTGCAGCCGGCGAGCAGGGTCATGTAGAGGGTGGCGTCGGCCTCCCGGCCCCGCTCGCGCAGCCGGTCGGTCAGCTCGGCGGGCAGCGTGAACGTCACGAGCGCGCCGTCGCGGGTGCGGACGGCGGGACGCGGCCGGTCGGTCGGCAGCTCCAGCGGCGGTACGCCGGCCAGCTGCTCGCGCCAGTGGGCGAGTTGCCGCTCGACCTGGTCGGTGCGGGCGCGCTGCCAGGTGGCGTGGTCGGCGTAGCGCACGGGCAGGTCGGGGAGTTCGGGGTCGCGGCCCTCGTGGGCGGCCGCGTACAGCTCGCCGAGGTCCCGGCCGAGGACGCCGAGTGACCAGCCGTCGGTGACGATGTGGTGGACGGCGAGGGCGAGCACGTGCTCGTCGGCCGCGGTGCGGGCCAGGCGGGCGCGCAGCAGCGGTCCGGTCGCCAGGTCGAAGGGCGTGGCGGCCTCGCGCTCGAGGAGCTCCTCCAGCGCGCCCTGCGGGTCGGGCGCGGCGGTGAGGTCGTCCACGGTCAGGGCGGCCGGGTGCGGCGGGTGCACCACCTGGCGGGGCTGCCCGTCGTGTTCGGCGAAGGTGGTGCGCAGGGACTCGTGGCGGGCGACGAGGCCGTCCAGGGCGGTGCGCAGGGCCCGTTCGTCGAGCGGGCCGCGCAGGCGCAGCACGGACAGCGTCGTGTACTCGCTGCTGCCCGGCTCGAACCGATCGAGGAACCACAGGCGTTGCTGCGCGTACGACAGCGGCGCCGGGGTCTGCGGTGCGGTCGCGGGGATCGCGTCGGCGGGCGCGGCGGAGGCGTCGCCCACCGGCTCGCCGAGTTCGGCGGCGAGCGCGGACACGGTGCTGTGGGTGAACAGCACGCGCGGGGACACGTCGGGGCCGAACGCGGCGCGCAGCCGGGCGGTGACGCGGACGGCGAGGATGGAGTCGCCGCCGAGCGCGAAGAAGTTGTCCCCGGCGTACACCTCCTGGGCCCCGAGGACGTCCGACCAGGCGGCGGCGACGGCCCGTTCGGCGGGGGTGCGCGGTGCGGTGCGGTCGGTGTCGGCGGCGTAGCCGTCCGCCGTCGGGGCGGGCAGGGCGCGCCGGTCGAGCTTGCCGTTGACGGTGAGCGGGAGGGCGTCCATCGGGACGTAGGCGGCGGGCACCATGTGGGCGGGCAGCAGCCGTTCCAGGTGGGCGCGCAGCTCGGCCGCCGGGGGTGTCGCCCCGCCGGTGCCGACGACGTGCGCCACCAGGCGGCGGGTGCCGGAGGCGTCCTCGAACACGCCGACGGCGGCGTCGGCGACCTCGGGGTGGGCGTGCAGGGCGGCCTCGATCTCGCCGGGCTCGATGCGGTAGCCGCGGATCTTCACCTGGGCGTCGGCGCGGCCCAGGTACTCCAGGGTGCCGTCGGGCCGCCACTTCGCCCGGTCGCCGGTGCGGTACATGCGGCTGCCCGCCGGGCCGAACGGGTCGGCGAGGAACCGGGTGGCGGTCAGGCCGGGGCGGCCCAGGTAGCCGCGGGCCAGGCCCTCCCCGGCGACGTACAGCTCGCCGGTCGCGCCCGGCGGCAGGGGCGCCAGGTCCGCGTCGAGCACGTACACCCTGAGGTCGGGTATCGCGACGCCGATGGGGCTGGCGGGGCCGTGCGCGGCGGTGGCGGGATCGAGCGGGGCGTGGGTGACGTGCACGGTGGTCTCGGTGATGCCGTACATGTTGACCAGGCGCGGGGTGTCGGCCGGGTGGCGGGCCCACCAGTCGGTGAGCTGGCCGACGTCGAGGGCCTCACCGCCGAAGATCACCGTGCGCAGGGCGAGGCGGGCGCCGGTGCCGGGGTGTTCGGCGTCGGCGCGGACCAGCGGGTAGAACGCGGACGGCGTCTGGTTGAGGACGGTGACGCCTTCGTCGGCCAGCAGCCGCAGGAAGTCCTCCGGGGAGCGGGCGGTCTCGTCGGGCACGACGACGAGCCGGCCGCCGTGCAGCAGCGGGCCCCACAACTCCCACACGGAGAAGTCGAACGCGTAGGAGTGGAACAGCGTCCACACGTCGTCCGGGCCGAAGTCGAACCACGGGCGGGTGCGGGTGAACAGCCGCACCACGTTGGCGTGCGGGATCACCACGCCCTTGGGGCGGCCGGTGGAGCCGGAGGTGTAGATGGCGTAGGCGGGGCTCTCCGGCAGGGGGCGGCGGGCCGGTGCCGGGCCGGTCGCGGGGCGCCGCGCCAGGTCGGCTTCCTCGTCCGGGGCGTCGAGGAGGACGACGGGCACACCGGTGCCGTCGACGCGGGCCGCGGTGCCGGTGGTGGTCACCAGGGTGACCGGGGTGGCGTCGGTGAGGAGGTGGGCGATGCGTTCGGCGGGCGAGTTCGGGTCGATCGGCAGGTAGGCGGCGCCGGCCTTCAGCACGGCCAGGACCGCGACGACCTGGTCGGTGGAGCGGGGCAGGGCGAGGGCGACGAACCGTTCGGGTCCGGCGCCGAGTTCGGCGAGCCGGTGGGCGAGGCGGCCGGCGCGGGCGTCGAGGGTCGCGTAGTCGAGGTGCTCGGTACCGCAGGTGACGGCGACGGCGCCGGGGGTGCGGGCGGCCTGCGCCTCGAACAGGTCCACCAGCGTCCCGGCGGGGCGGCCGGACGCGGTGCCGTTCCAGTCGGTGAGGATCCGGTGCCGTTCCTCGGCGGTCGTCCAGGCCAGGGTGCGCAGCGGCCGGTCGGTGCCGTCGGCGAGCCCGCTCAGGAGCAGGCAGAGGCGTCCGGCGAGGGCGCGGACGGTCGCCGCGTCGAACAGGTCCGGGTCGTAGGCGAGGTCGAAGCCGAGGCGTTCGCCGTGGTAGGCGCGCAGGACGAGCGGGTAGTTGGTGGCGTCGCGGGAGGACACGTCGGCCAGGCGGATCCCTGACCCGGCCGTGCGGGCCTCGTCGAAGGGGTAGTTCTCGAAGGCGACCATGCTGTGGAAGAGCGGGCTGCCGGACGGCACGTCGCTCAGCTGGGTCAGCTCGGCGAGCGAGGCGGCGGCGAAGCGTCTCGACTCGGCCTGCGCGTCCTGGAGTTCACGCAGCCAGTCCCCGGCGGGGCGGGTGGGGTCGACGCGGACGCGGGTGGGCACGGTGTTGATGAACATGCCGACCATCGACTCGACGCCCGGCAGGTCGTCGGGGCGTCCGGAGACGGTGGTGCCGAACAGCACGTCGTCCTGGGCGGCGTAGCGGGACAGCAGCAGCGCCCACGCGCCCTGGACGACCGTGTTGAGGGTGAGTCCGGCCTCGCGGGCGGTGCGGGCGAGGCGGGCCGACGCCTCCGCGTCCAGGCCGGCCGTGTGCAGGGCGGCGGAGCGGGCCTGGTGGGCCTCGCGCAGGGGGCGGTCGGCGGGCAGCGGGGTGGGTTCGGCGAAGCCGGCAAGGACGCCCTGCCAGTGCGCGCGGGCGGCGTCGGGGTCCTGGTCGGCGAGCCAGCGCACGTAGTCGCCGAAGGGGCGGCGCAGCGGCGGCCGGGCCGCGGTGCCCGCGGTGAGCGCCGCGTACTCCTCGCACACCTCGGTCAGCACCTGGGCGAGGCTCCAGCCGTCCAGGATCAGGTGGTGGGAGGTCCACAGCAGGTGCAGCCGGGCGTCGGGCAGCCGGACCAGGGTGAGCCGCATCAGCGGGGCCGATGCGAGGTCGATGCCCCGGGCCAGGTCGTCGGCGCGCAGCGAGGTCAGGCGCTCGGCGCGTTCCACCTCGTCCAGTTCGCGCCAGTCGAGGTGGGTGACCGGCACCTGGGCGTCGCGGCGCACGACCTGGAGGGGTACGGGCACGTCCTCCCAGACGACGCAGGTGCGCAGGGCGGGCGTGCGGTCGATGACGCGCTGCCAGGCGACGGCGAAGGCGTGCGGGTCGGTGACGCCGTCGAGGAGCAGGCCGGCCTGGTCGACGTAGACGTCGTCGGGGCCGCCGACCAGCCGGTGGAAGAGCATGCCCTCCTGGAGCGGGGTGAGCGGCAGGACGTCCTCCACGTCGCGGCCGTCGCCGACGAGGCGGTCCAGGCGGTCCTGGTCGAGGCGGGCCAGCGGGAAGTCGGACGGGGTGCGGCCGCCGGCGCCGGGCAGGGCGCAGTGCTCGGTGATCGCGGCGAGCGCGCCGGTCATGCCGTCGGCGAGGGCGCGGACGGTGGCCTCGTCGTGGACCTGGTCGCTGTAGTGCCAGGTGAGGTGGAGTTCGCCGTCGGTGACCACGGCGGAGACGTCCAGCAGGTGGTCCAGGGGTGTGTCCGGGGCGATGTCGCGGCCGGGCGTCTCACCCGCCGGGGCGAAGTCGCCGCCGTCGGCGGCCTCCCACTGGCCGTGGTAGTTGAAGCTGATCTGCGGCAGCGGCACGTCCTTCAGGGCGCGGGCGGCCGGGTCGGGCGAGCCGAGACGGGCCAGGGCCTCGTACGTCAGGCCGTGCCGGGGCACGGACCGCAGCCGCTCCTTCACCGCCTTGAGGGTGGCGCCCCAGTCGGGCGCACCGGTCGGTCCGGCGGGCGCGAGGGTGACGGGGTACTGGGCGGTGAACCAGCCCACCGTGCGGGACAGGTCCAGCGTGTCGTCCTCGCGGCCGTGACCTTCGAGGAGGACGGTCACCCGCTCGGCGCCGGTCCAGTCGGCGAGGACCCGGCTCAGCGCGCCGAGCAGCACGTCGTTGACCTGGGTGCGGTAGACGGCGGGCACCCGGCGCAGCAGCGCCTCGGTGGTGGCGCGGTCCAGGCGGGCGTCGAGGGTGCGGACGGAACCGGCCGGCGGGGTGCCGGGGCGGTCCACGGGCAGCGGGGTGCGGGGTTCGGCGGCCTCGGCCGTCCAGTGCGGCAGGTCGGCGTCGAGGTCGCCGTCGCGGACCCGGCGCGCGAGGTGCGCGGCCCAGTCAGTGAACGGTGTGGCCACGGGCTCCAGCCGGACCGCTCCTCCCCCGGCCGCCTGCCGGTAGGCCTCGGCGAGGTCGGCGAGCAGGATCCGCCAGGAGACGCTGTCCACCGCCAAGTGGTGTGCGGTGACGAAGAGTTGGGGTCGCCCGCCCGCGCCGGTGAAGAGGGCGGCGCGCAGCAGGGCGCCGGTCTCGGGATCGAGGGCGGCGCGGGCGGCCTCGGCGGCCCGTTCGCGCTCCGCCGCCGGGTCGGCGGCGCCGGAGAGGTCGTGGCGGGTGAGCAGCCCGGTGGCCGGGCCCTCGCCGGGGTGCTGCCGCCAGGTGTCGCCCGAGCGGGCGAACCGGGTGCGCAGCGCCGGGTGGTGGGCGGCCAGCGCCTCCAGGGCGCGCTCCAGCGCCGGGGCGTCGAGGTCGTGCGGCAGGTCGAGGAGCATCGACATGCTGAAGTGCCGCAGCGGGCCGTGGGTGGCGAAGAACCACTCCTGTACGGGGGTCAGCGGTGCCGGGCCCTCCTCGGCGGGGCGCCGGGGCGCGGGCACCTGGGCGGTGCGCACGGACGCGGCGGCGGCGAGGTCGGCGACGGTCTGGTGGCGGAAGACGTCCCGTGAGGTCAGGTGCAGCCCGGCCGCGCGGGCCCGGGAGACGGCCTGGATGCTGAGGATGGAGTCGCCGCCCAGCTCGAAGAAGTTGTCCGTGACGCCGACCCGGCGCGCGCCCAGCACCTCGGCCCAGATGCGGGCGAGGGTCTCCTCCTCGGGGGTGCGCGGGGCGACGAACTCCCGTTCCTGCTCGGCGCCTTCGAAGTCGGGCGCGGGCAGGGCACGCCGGTCGACCTTGCCACTCACGGTCATCGGCAGGGCGTCGAGCACGGTGAAGGAGGACGGCACCATGTGGTCGGGCAGCACCTGCCGTACGGCGGCCCGCACCTCGCCCGCGGCGGGCCGGGCGCCGGGGTCTGCGGGGACGAGGTAGGCGGCGAGCCGGACGTGGCCGTGCGGGTCGGTGACGGCGACGACCGCGGCGGCGGAGACCGCGGGCAGGTCGGTCAGGGCCGCCTCGACCTCGCCGGGCTCGATGCGGTGGCCGCGCACCTTGACCTGGTCGTCGGCGCGGCCGAGGTAGTCCAGGCGTCCGTCGGTGCTCCAGCGGGCCAGGTCGCCGGTGCGGTACATGCGGGCGCCGGGCGGGCCGAACGGGTCGGGCAGGAACCGGGCGGCCGTCAGTCCGGGCCGCCCGCTGTAGCCGCGGGCCAGTTGCACACCGGCCAGGTACAGCTCGCCGCCGACGCCGGGCGGGACGGGACGCAGGCGGTCGTCGAGGACGTAGGCGCGCACGTTGGGCAGCGGCCGGCCCACGGTCGGCCGGCCGTCGCCGGCTATCCGGCAGGCCAGCGCGTCGACGGTGCACTCGGTGGGGCCGTAGAAGTTGTACGCGGCCACGTCCCGCCGCGCCGCCAGCTCCCGCCACAGGGCGGGTCCGACGGCCTCGCCGCCGAGCATGAGGACGCGCGGGTGGTGGCGGGGGTCGGTGAGCAGCCCGGCGGGCAGCAGCTGACGCAGGTAGGTGGGGGTGAGGTCGAGGAAGTCGATGCGGTGCTCGACGACGTACTCGACCAGGGCGGCGGCGTCCAGCCGGGTCGTCTCGTCGACCAGGTGCAGCGGGTGGCCGTCGGCCATCAGCAGCACGCCCTCCAGGGAGGTGTCGAAGGAGAACGACGCCGTGAGCGCCACCCGCAGCGGTCCGCCGCCCGCCTCGGCGACGAAGCCCTCGCGGTGGCCCGCCAGGAGGTTCGCCAGCGACCGGTGCGCCACGGCGACGCCCTTGGGGCGCCCGGTGGAGCCGGAGGTGTAGATGACGTAAGCGGTGGTGTCGGGGTGCGGGGGCGCCGACGGAGCGTCGGTGGCGCCGTCCTGAGCGCCGTCCTGAGCGTCGTACGCCTCCCGCAGCGCGATCTCGTCGAGGACGAGCGCGGGGCGCGCGTCGTCGAGGAGGAACCGCACCCGGTCCTCGGGCAGCGCCGGGTCCAGGGGCAGGTAGCCGGCTCCGGCCTTCCAGACGGCGAGAATCGCCACGATCATGTCGGCGGTGCGCGGCAGCCGGAGGGCGACCAGGCGCTCGGGGCCCGCGCCGCGCGCCACGAGGTGGCGGGCGACACGGTCGGCGCGCGCGTCGAGCGTCGCGTAGTCGAGGCGTACGTCCCCGGCGACGAGGGCGGTGGCGTCCGGGGTGCGGGCCGCCTGCCGCGCGAACAGCTCGGGCAGGGTCTCCTCGGGGACCGTGAGCGCGGTGGCGTTCCAGTCGTGTGTCACCTGCCGCTCCTGCTCGGGCGAGAGCAGCGGCAGGGCGCCGAGTGGCCGGTCGGGCTCGGCGGCGGCGCCGTCCAGCGTGCGCAGCAGCTGGTCCGCCATGCGGGCGGCGGTGGCCGCGTCGAACAGGTCGGTGCGGTACTCCAGCAGGCCGGTCAGCCCGTCGCCGTCGGGGACGAACTCGACGCTCAGGTCGAAGGTGGCGGCCCGCCGGGGCACGGCGACCGGGGAGGCGGCCAGGCCGTGCGGGTCGGGCGCGGTGGGCGGTGCCGGGTGCAGCAGGACCATCACGTCGAACAGGGGGTTGCGGCCGGCCTCGCGGGGCGCGCCGACGGCCTCGACCAGCCGCTCGAACGGCGTGTCGCCGTGCGCGAAGGCGTCGTTGACGGTGTCCGCGGCGGCGGTGAGCAGGTCCCGGAAGGAGCCGCCGGTCTCGACGCGGGTGCGCAGCGCGACGGTGTTCACGAAGAACCCGACGGCCCGCTCCAGGTCGGTGCGGCCGCGCCCCGGGGTGAGCGAGCCGACGGTGATGTCGTCCTGCCCGGACCAGCGGGCCAGCAGGGTCTGGCAGGCGGCGACCAGGGCGGTGAACAGGGTGGTGTGCCGGTCGGCCGCGAGCTGCTTCAGCCGGGCGGTGGTGGCGGCGGGGACGGTGAAGGTGTGCACCGCGCCCGCGCCGGACTCCTCGCCGCGGCGGGGCCGGTCCAGCGGCAGTTCGGGGGCGACCGCCCCGGACAGGTGCTCCTTCCAGTACGCCAGGTGGCGTTCCAGCCGGGCGCCGGACAGCTGCTCGCGCTGCCAGACGGCGAAGTCCGGGTACTGGATGGCCACCGGTGCCGGGGCGGGGCTCTCGCCCCGGGCGAGGGCGTCGTAGGCGGTGATCAGCTCATCGAGCACGACGCCCATGGACCAGCCGTCGGTGATGATGTGGTGGGCCGTCAGCAGCAGGACGTGCGCGTCGGGTGCCTCCCGCAGGAGCAGGGCGCGCAGCAGCGGCCCGGCCTCCAGGTCGAAGGGGCGCTCGTACTCGGCCAGCAGCGCCGCCTCCAGGTCGGCGCCGGCCGCTCCCGTGAGGTCGTGGACGGGCAGCGGGAGCGGTCCGGCGGGGTGCACGGTCTGTGCGGGGGTGCCGTCGTGCTCCTCGAACGTGGTGCGCAGCGCCTCGTGCCGCGCCACCACGTGCTCCAGCGCGGCGGCCAGGGCGGTGTGGTCGAGGGCGCCGGTCAGGCGCAGCGCGACGGCGCTGTTGTAGCGCGGGTCGCCGGGGCGCAGCCGGTCCAGGAACCACAGGCGCTGCTGGGCGAAGGACAGCGGCAGCGGCCGGGTGCGGTCGGCGCGCGGGATGGCCTGCCGGGCGGTGCCGGCGGCGCCCGCGGCGGCCCGTCCGGCCAGCCGGCGGCGGAGTGCTTCCTGGAGGTCCTGCGGGAGGGCCTCGGCACGGTTTCGCTTCGAAGACGTCATGGTCGTCCGGTCCTCACCGTTCATCGTGGTCGCTGTCGCCGCGTGCGGCGTCTTCGAGTTCGCTCAGCACCTGTTCCTCCACCAGGTCCGCCAGGGCGGCGACGGTGCGGCCCACCAGGACGTCGCGGGGCGTGAGGTGCACGCCGAAGGCGTCGTTGGCGCGGGAGGCGATGAGCAGGGCCCGCAGGGAGTCGCCGCCCAGGGCGAAGAAGTCGTCCTCGGCGCCCACCGTGGTCTCCAGGGCCTCCTCCCACAGGGCGGCGACGGCCTCCTCGGTGGGGGTGCGGGGCGGTACGTGCGCGGCGTCGGGCTGCCGCGTCCCCGGTGCGGGGGCGGGGAGCGCGGACCGGTCGGTCTTGCCGTTCTCCGTGAGCGGGAAGCGGTCCATCGTCACGAACGCCGAGGGCACCATGGGTCCGGGCAGGGTGCGGGCGGCGAGGGCCCGCAGTTCGGCGCCGGCGGGCGGTTCGGCGCCGGGCGCGACGAGCACGTGGGCCACCAGGCGCGGCAGCCCCGGCTCGTCCTCCCGGACGCTCACCACGGCGTCCAGGACCGCCGGGTGGCGGACCAGGGTCGCCTCCACCTCGCCGGCCTCGATGCGGTGGCCGCGCAACTTGAGCTGGTGGTCGGTGCGGCCCAGGTAGTGCAGTTCGCCGCGGGCGTCGCGGCGGACCAGGTCGCCGGTGCGGTACATGCGGGTGCCGGGCGGGCCGAACGGGTCGGCGGTGAAGCGCGTCGCCGTCAGGCCGGGGCGGTGGAGGTAGCCGCGGGCCAGGGCCGGTCCGGCGAGCCACAGTTCGCCGGGCACGCCGTCGGGGACGGGGCGCAGCCGGGCGTCGAGGACGTAGGCGGCGGTGACGGGCAGGGCGCGGCCGATGGGCGGTGCCTCGCCGTCCGGTGCGAGCGGGTCGGACCAGGTCGCGACGACGGTGGCCTCGGTGGGCCCGTAGGAGTTGATCATGCGGTGGTGGGGTGCCCAGCGGGCGACCAGCTCGGCCCGGCAGGCGTCCGCGCCGACGATCAGGGTGTGCAGGTCGGGCAGGGTGCCGGGGATGTCCGGCGGGAGGGTGGCGAGCGCGGCGGGCGGCAGCAGGGTGTGCGTGATGCGCGCGTCGCGCAGGACGCCGGCGAGTTCCTCGCCGAGCAGCGGCCCGGGCGGCGGTACGACGAGGGTCGCGCCCTGCGGCAGGGACATGCACAGCTCCAGCACGGAGGCGTCGAAGCTGGGCGTGGCGAAGGCCAGGACGCGGTCCCCGGCGCCGACCTGGTAGTGCGCGGCCTCGGCGGCGGCGAACGCGGCGAGTCCCCGGTGGGTGACGACGACGCCCTTGGGGGTGCCGGTGGAGCCGGAGGTGTAGATGACGTACGCCGGGTCGTCGAGGTGCAGCGGGCGGACGCGGTCGGGGTCGGCGGGCCGGTGGTCCGGCGTGCCGTCGGGCGGTGCGGCGAGCAGGTCGGCGACCTCCTCGGCGGTCAGGGTGACGGCGGGCCGCGCGTCGCGCAGCATCACTGCGACCCGCTCGGCCGGGTAGCCGGGGTCCACCGGGAGGAACGCGGCGCCCGCCTTGATGACGGCGAGCTGGGCGAGGACCATGTCCGCCGAGCGCGGCAGGACCAGCGCGACGATGTCGCCGGGCCCCGCCCCGCGGGCGATGAGCCGGTGCGCCAGCCGGTTGGCGCGGGCCTCCGCCTCCGCGAAGGTGAGCGTCGACTCCCCCGCCTCGACGGCGAGTTCGCCGGGCCGGCGGTCGACGGCGGCCTCGATCAGCGCGGGCAGCGTCGCCGGGGGCGGGGGCGCCTGGTCCGGGCGGGAGGGTCCGTGCAGCAGCCGGTCCCGTTCGGCCGGCGGCAGCACGTCCACCGCCCGCAGGGGCGCCTCGTCGCCGGAGGCGGCCAGGGCGGTCAGGGTGTGCATCAGCCGCGCGGCCAGGGCGTCGGCGGTGGCCTCGTCGAAGTACCGCGGGTCGTAGCCGAGTTCCACGGTCAGCTCGTCGCCGGGCGAGATCACCACGGTGAGCGGGTAGTTGGTCGCCTCGCGGGCGTCGAGGCCGTGCACGCGCACACCGTGCGCGCCGGCGGTGCCGTCGCCGACCGGGTAGTTCTCGAACACCAGCAGGCTGTCGAACAGGGCGGTGCCGGCGGGCAGTTCGCTCCACTGGTGGAGGTCGGTCAGCGGCACGTGGTCGAAGCGCCGGTCCTCGGCGCGGGCGGCCTGCACCTCGCGCAGCCAGGCGGGGCACGGCGTGGAGTCGTCCACGGTGACCCGCGCGGGCAGGGTGGTGATGAACAGGCCGGTGATGGTGTCCGCGCCCGGCAGGTCGGCGGGCCGCCCGGACACCGTGGTGCCGAAGCACACGTCCCGCTCGCCGCCGGAGCGCGCCAGCAGCAGCGCCCAGGCGCCCTGGACGAGGGTGTTGAGGGTGAGCCGGTGGCGGCGGGCGAAGTCGGTCAGGCGGGCGGTGCCGGCCGCGTCGAGCCGCTGCGACAGCCAGGTGCCCGACCGGGCGGCGGCGCCCGGGGCGGGCCTGCGGTCGTACGGCAGCGGGGTCGGTGCGGCGTACCCGGCGAGGGCGGCCTTCCAGTGTTCCTCGGCGGCGGCGCCGTCCCGGCCGGCCAGCCAGGCGGCGTAGTCGGCGAACGGCCGTCGGGCCGGCAGGCGGGGCTCGGTCCCGGCGGCGAGCGCGGCGTGCGCCTGGAGGACGTCCGACAGGACGTGGAAGACGCTCCAGCCGTCCAGCAGGACGTGGTGGAAGGTCCACACCACGCGCACCTCGTCCGGGCCGAGCCGGATCAGGGTGACGCGCAGCAGCGGGGGGCGGCCCAGGTCGATGCCGCGGGCGCGGTCCTCGTCGAGGAGCCGGCGCAGTGCGCCCTCCTGCTCCGCCGGGCCGAGGCCGCTCCAGTCGAGCCGGGTGACGGGCAGGGGCACGTGGCGGTGCACGGTCTGCAACGGCACCGGGACCCCGGTCAGGGCGACGGCGGTGCGCAGCACGGGCGTGGCGTCCACGACGTGCTGCCAGGCGTCCGCGAGCAGCGCGGGGTCGTGCACGCCGTCGGCGACGAAGGTGATCTGCTCGACATAGAGGCCCTCGCCGGGCTCGTCCATGCCGTGCACGACCATGCCGGTCTGGGTGGGGGTGAGCGGGTAGACGTCCGTCACGTCCCGGCCGTCGCCGACGAGCCGGTCGACGGCGGCCTGGTCCAGGGCGGCCAGCGGGAAGTCGGACGGGGTGCGGCCGCCCGCGCCGGGCCCGGAGCAGTGCGCGACGATCCGGCGCAGCTCCTCCGCCGTGTCCTCGGCGAGGCGGGCGACGGTCTCCGGCCGGTGCACCGCGCGGGAGTACGACCAGGTGAACTCGAGGCACCGGTCGGTGACCCGGCCGAGCACGTCGATGAGGTGGGGCCGCTCCGCCGAGCGGTCCATGCCGCCCGTCAGGCCCTCGTGGGCCGCCCGCAGCAGGCCGTCCCCGCCGGCGTTCCGGTCCTGCTGGCCGAGGTAGTTGAAGCCGATCTGCGGCAGGGCGGGCAGTCCGGCCCCCGCCGTCGGGTGCAGGTGGCGCAGCGCGCCGTAGCCCACTCCCCCGCGTGGTACGGCGCGCAGGTTCTCCTTGACGGTCTTGAGCGCGGTGCCGAGGTCGGCGTCGCGGGGCACGTCGAGGCCGACGGGGAACATGGTGGTGAACCAGCCGACGGTGCGGGAGAGGTCGACGCCGTCGAAGAGGTCCTCGCGGCCGTGGCCCTCCAGGGCGACCACCACCCGGTCCTCCCGTGTCCAGCGGGCCAGGACGCGGCCGAGCGCGCACAGCAGGACGTCGTTGACGCGGGTGCGGTAGGCGTCGGGCACCTCCGTCAGCAGGCGCCGGGTCTCCTCGGCGCCGAGGCCGATGGTCACGGTCCCCTCGTCGGCGGCGGTGTTGCCGCCGGGGAGGTCGACCGGCAGGTCGGTCGGGTGCAGGGCGTTCCAGTGGGCGGCCTCGTCGTCGAAGCCGCCGTCGGCGGTGTGCGCGGCCAGGCGCCGGGCCCAGTCGCGGAAGGAGGTCGTCTTGGCGCCCAGGTCGGGGGCCTCGCCGGCGCTCAGCGCCCGGTGGGCGGCCTCGAGGTCCTCGAGGATCACCCGCCAGGACACCGCGTCGACGACCAGGTGGTGGGCGGCCAGCAGCAGCACGGGCGGCCGGTCGCCGTCCCGGTGGCACAGGGCGGCCTTCAGCAGGGGCCCGTCCGCCAGGTCGAACCCGGAGCACAGGTCGGCGGCCACGTCGGCCGGTTCCTCGGGGGCGCGGTGCACCTCCAGGTGCGGTGCGGCGCCGGGCGGGGTGCCCACCTGCCGCCACCGGCCGTCGCCCGCGGGCTCGTACCGCATGCGCAGCGCGTCGTGCTGCTCCAGCACGGCCGCGAGGGCGGCGCGCAGCAGCGCCTCGTCGGTGTCGGGCGCCACCTCGAAGGAGACGGCCTGGGTGAAGCGGGCCGGGTCGCCGGTGAGGACGTCGAACAGCCAGTGCTGCACGGGCGTGAGGGGGACGTCGCCGACGACGGGGCCCTGGTCGGCCGTGGCGGGGGCGGGGCCGGCCGGTGAGGTGTCGACCGCGGCGGCGAGCTCGGCGATCGTCTGGTGGGCGAACAGGTGACGGGGCGTCAGGGTCAGCCCGGCGCGGCGGGCCGCGGAGACGATCTGGATGCCGAGGATGGAGTCGCCGCCGAGCGCGAAGTAGTTGTCCGTGGCGCCCACTTCGGGCACGCCGAGCACCTGCGCCCAGATCGCGGCGAGGGTCTGCTCGGTCGCGGTGCTCGGCGGGCGGGTGTCCTGCGCGGTGACGGCCGCGGACCACACCGGTTCGGGCAGGGCGCGCCGGTCCAGCTTGCCGGTGGCGCCCAGCGGCAGCCGCTCCAGGGGCACCACGGCCGCCGGGACCAGGTGGTCGGGCAGCGTTTTGGCGAGGAACGCCCGCAGCTCGGCCGGCGCCGGGAGGTCCCCGGCGCGGGGCACGGCGTAGCCGACGAGGCGCTTGTGGCCGTCGTGCTCCACGACGCGGGCGGCGGCCGCGGCGACCTGCGGGTGCCGGGCCAACGCGGCCTCCAGCTCGCCGAGTTCGATGCGGAAGCCGCGCACCTTCACCTGGTCGTCGGTGCGGCCCAGGTACAGCAGGTCGCCGTCGGCACTCCAGCGGACCAGGTCGCCGGTGCGGTACATGCGGCTGCCGGGCGGGCCGAAGGGGTCGGCGAGGAAGCGGCCGGCGGTGAGGCCGGGCCGGTTCAGGTATCCGCGGGCCACCCCGGTCCCGGCGAGGTACAGCTCGCCGGGCGCCCCGACGGGCACGGGCCGCATGCGGGCGTCGAGGACGTAGGCGCGGGCGCCGCCGACGGGCCGGCCGATGGGCGGTACCCGGTCGGGGTCGGCCGGGTCGCAGGTGAAGGCGGTGGCGTAGACGGTGGCCTCGGTGGGGCCGTAGATGTTCATCACCCGGCAGCCGGGGACCGCCGCGCGCACCTGCCGGACGGCGCGGGCGGGCAGTGCCTCGCCGGCCAGGACGACGGTGTCGGCCCCCACGTGCACGGTGTCCTCGGCCAGCAGCCGGCCGAGGGCGGACGGGACCGCGCTGAGCAGCCCCGCCCGCCACGGCTCGGACCGCTCGGCGAGGGCCAGCAGGTCGCGGACGACCTCCACCCGGCCGCCCGCCAGCAGCGGCGAGAAGATCTCGAACACCGACACGTCGAAGTTGAGCGAGGTGGACGCCACCACGTGGGCGAGTCCGCGGCCGGTGAACTCGGCGGCGGCCCAGTCGGTCAGCGCCACCACGGAGGCGTGCGGGACGACGACGCCCTTGGGCCGGCCGGTGGAGCCGGAGGTGTGGATGACGTAGGCCGGGTGGTCCGGCAGCAGCCTGCCGCGCCGCTCGCCGTCGCCGACGGGCGCGGCGGACGCGGCGGCCAGCCGGGCCGCCCACTCCGGATCGTCCAGGGCGATCCGCGTGTACGGGCCCTCCGGCAGCCGCGCGGAGGTCTCCGCGCTGGTGATCACCGCGTCGGGGCGTACGTCCTCGAAGAGGAACGCGATGCGCTCCGCCGGGTAGCCGGGGTCGACGGGCAGGTAGGCGGCGCCGCTCTTGAGGACCGCGAGCAGCGCCACGATCAGGTCGGCGGTGCGGGGCAGGGCCAGGGCGACGAACCGCTCCGGTCCGGCCCCGGCCTCGATCAGCAGGCGGGCGACCCGGTTGGCGCGCTCGTCGAGCTGACGATACGTCAACTCCTCGGCGCCGTACAGGACGGCGGGCGCGTCGGGGGTGCGGGCGACCTGGTCCGCGAAGGCGTCCGGGAGGGTGCGCCACGGGAGTCGCGCACCCGGTCCGGCGAGGCGGTCCAGGAGGCGGCGTCCGTCGGCCGGTTCGAGGGGGGTCAGGTCGGCCAGGCTGCGGTCGGCGTCGGCGGCGAACTGGGCCAGCAGGGTGCGCAGGCTCGCGCCGATCCCCTCGACGGTGGCCGCGTCGAAGGCGGCCGGGTCGTAGTCGAGGCTCACGGTGACGTCGTCGCCGGGGGCGACCACCACGCTGAGCGCGTAGCTGGTCGGCTCGACGTCGCGTTCCTGCTCGACGGCGAGTCCGTGCCGGGCCAGGGCGCCCGCGTCGAACGGGTAGTTCTCGAAGACGACGATGCTGTCGAACAGGCCGGTGCCGCCGGGGACTTCGCTCCACGACTGGAGCTGGGCGAGGGAGACGAAGTCGTGGCGGCGCGACTCGGACTGGGCGGCCTGCAGTTCGCGCAGCCACTCCAGCAGGGGGCGGCGCCGGTCGACGCGCAGCCGCGTCGGCAGGGTGTTGATGAACAGGCCGACCATCGAGGTCACGCCGGGCAGCTCGGCCGGGCGGCCGGACACGGTCGTGCCGAAGACGACGTCGTCGCCGCCGCCGTAGTGGTGCAGCAGCAGGCCCCAGGCGCCCTGGAGGACCGTGTTGACGGTCAGGCCGGCCCGCTGGGCGGTGTCCCTGAGCCGGGCCGAGACCTCCTTGCCGAGGGCCACCCGCACGGTGCCCGACGAGGACGCGCCGTGGGTGTCGGCGCCCCGCCGGTCGCGGGGCAGTTCGGTGGGTACGGCGAATCCGGCGAGGGTGTCGCGCCAGTGCCGTTCCGCGCGGGCGGTGTCCTGGCCGGCCAGCCACTCCAGGTAGCGGGCGAAGGGGGCCCGGTCGGGCACCTGCGGGCGGCGGCCGCCGGTCCGGGCCGCGTACCGCTCGCACACCTCGTCGAACACCTGGGCCGCGCTCCAGCCGTCGAGCAGCACGTGGTGGAACGTCCACACCATGCGCACCCGGTCGGGGGCCAGCCGGATCAGCGCCAGCCGCATCAGCGGCGCCGCGCCGAGGTCGATGCCGGCCTCGCGGTCCGCGGCGAGCAGCGCGTCCGTCTCGTGCGCGCGGCGCTCGGCGCTCCAGCCGGTCCAGTCGTGGTGGGTGACGGGCACGGCGGCCCGCTTCTCCACCACCTGGAGGGGTTCGGCGGTCTCCTGCCACACCAGGCGGGTGCGCAGGATCGCGTTGGCGTCCGCCGTGTCCTGCCACGCCCCGGCGAGGGCGTGCGGGTCGGTGACGCCGTGCAGGACGACCTGCACCTGGTTGACGTAGGTGCGGCCCTGCGGGTCCATCAGGCTGTGGAACAGCATGCCCGCCTGCATCGGGGTCAGCGGGTACACGTCCTCGACGCCGCGGCCGTCGCCCACGACCCGGTCCACGGCGGCCTGGTCGAGCCGGGCCAGCGGGAAGTCCGAGGGGGTGCGGCCGCCGGCCCGCGGGGCGGCGCAGTGGGCGACGATCTCCTCCAGGGAGCGCAGCATGCCCCCGGCGAGGGAGGCGACGGTCTCCTCGCGGTGGCGGCCGCCGCTGTAGTGCCAGGTGATCTCCAGCTGGTCGTCCTCGACGCGGGCCACCACGTCCAGCAGGTGCGGCCGGGGCGCGCCGGGGTCCTCCGCGCCGTCCATGCCGCCGGGCACGGCCCGGACCAGCTCGGCGTCGGCGGTGGACCAGTCGAACCGGCCGAGGTAGTTGAAGCTGATGCCGGGCAGCGGTGCCCCGGCGAGGTGTGCGTCGCCCGCGAGGTGGCGCAGGGCGCCGTAGCCGATGCCGCGGTCGGGAACGGCCCGCAGCTGTTCCTTCACGGCCTTCAGCGCGGCGCCCCAGTCGCCGTCGGGCAGGTCGAGGGCGACCGGGAAGAGGCTGGTGAACCAGCCGACGGTGCGGGACAGGTCGAGGTCGTCGAAGTGCTGGTCCTCGCGCCCGTGGCCCTCCAGCCCCACGGCGACGGTGCTGCGGCCGGTCCAGTCGGCCAGGACGCGGCCGAGGGCGGTCAGCAGGACGTCGTCGACGCGGGTGCGGTACACGCCGGGGACCTTGCGCAGGAGGTCCTCGGTGCGCTGCCGGTCCAGGCGCACGGTCACGGCGCGCAGGTCGCCTGCGGTGTTGCCGCCGTCGAGGTCCACCGGCAGGGGTGCGGCGCAGTGCCGGGAGACGTCGGCCCAGTGGGCGCGCTGCGCGGCGAGGTCCGCCTCGCCGGTGCGGGCGGTGAGCCGCCGTACCCATTCCCGCACCGACGTGGTGCGCTGCGGCAGGCGGACCGGCTCGCCGGTCCGTGCCTGCCGGTAGGCGGTCTCCAGGTCCTCGAGGAGGACGCGCCAGGAGACGCCGTCGACGATCAGGTGGTGGGCCGTCAGCAGCAGGCGCGGGGGCCGGCCGCCGCCGGTGAAGAGGCGTGCGGCGATCAGCGGTCCGGTGTCCAGGCGGAAGCCGGTGTGCGCCTCGTGGGTGAGGCGGGCCTCGGCCCGTGCGGCGGCGTCGGCGTCCTGGCCGCCCAGGTCGTGGGTGCGCAGCAGCTCCGGCACGCCGGTGTCCGCGGCGGTGTACTCCTGATGCCAGGTGCCGTCGGCGGCTCGGGTGAAGCGGGCGCGCAGGGCGTCGTGGTGGGTCCACAGCGCGGCGAGGGCGGCGTGCAGGGCGCCGGGGTCGACGTCCTCGCCGGTCTCGACGACAACCGACTGGTTGAAGTACTCCGGGCGCGGCGGCTCGGCGTCGAGGAACCAGTGCTGGATCGGAGTGAGGGGCACCTCGCCCGTCACCGTGCCGGTGCCCGCTACGGTCGCGGCGGCGCCGGTCGAGGCGGCGGCGAGGGCGGCGAGCGTGGGGTGGCGGAAGAGGTCCCTCGGGGTCAGCGCGAGCCCGGCGGTGCGGGCCCGGGAGACGACCTGGATGCTGACGATCGAGTCGCCGCCCAGCATGAAGAAGTGGTCGTCCAGGCCGACGCGTTCCACGCCCAGCAGGTCGGCCCAGATGCCGGCGAGCACCTGCTCGGCCTCGGTGCGCGGCGCGCGGTAGGCGGTGTCGGCGGCGGCCGACCACTCGGGGGCGGGCAGCCGGCGCCGGTCGACCTTGCCGTTCGTGGTCAGGGGCAGCTCGGCGAGCGGGACGAACGCGGCCGGGACCATGTAGTCGGGCAGTTCCGCGGCCACGTGGGCGCGCAGCTCCGCCGTCTGCGGCACGGCGGCGCCGGGGGCCGGCACCAGGTGCGCGACCAGGCGCTTGCGGCCCTCGTGCCGGGACACCGACACCACCGCCTCGGCGACGGCCGGGTGGGCGGTGAGCCGGGCCTCGATCTCGGCGGGCTCGACGCGGAAGCCGCGGATCTTGATCTGGTCGTCGGCGCGGCCCACGAAGTGCAGGTCGCCGTCGGCGCTCCAGCGCACGATGTCGCCGGTGCGGTACATCCGTCCGCCGGGCGGCCCGTAGGGGTCGGGCAGGTAGCGGGCCGCGGTGGCGCCGGGGCGGCCGGTGTAGCCACGGGCCAGTCCGGCGCCCGCGAGGTACAACTCGCCCGGCACGCCCGGTGGTTGCGGCTGGAGGGCGCCGTCGAGGACGTAGGCGCGGGTGTCGTCCAGGGGGCGGCCGATGGGCAGCGCCGCGGGCAGGGTGTCGTCGGCGCGGAAGGGACGGCGGGTGGCGAAGGTGGTGGTCTCGGTGGGGCCGTAGACGTCGACGACGGTGAGGTCGGGGCAGGCGTCGAGCACGCGCCGTACGGCGGCGCCGGGCACGGCCTCACCGCCGGTCCACACCTCGCGGGCGCCGCGCAGGCAGGCGGGGTCCTCCTGGGCGAACAGGCGGAACAGGCCGATCGTCAGGAACACGCACCGGACGCCCTGTTCGGTGATCGCGTGGCGTACGGCGGCGGCGTCCAGCTCTCCCGGCGGGGCGAGGACGGCCGTGCCGCCGCGCAGCAGGGGCACCCACAGCTCGTACGTGGACGCGTCGAAGGCGTGCGGGGAGTGCACGAGGACGCGGTCGTGGCTCGCGAAGGCACGGTCGAGGGCGAGCGCGGCGACGTCCCGCTGCCGTGCGGCCACGCCCTTGGGGTTGCCGGTGGAGCCGGAGGTGAACATGAGGTACTGGACGTTGTCCGGGTGCACGCGCGGCATGGTGGCGAGGTCCGCGGTGGGCCCGTCGGTGTCCAGGTCCGGGCGCAGGACGTGTCCTTCGGGGAGGAGGTCCGTGGCCGTCGCGTGCCACTCGGCGTCCGTGAGGAGCAGCTCGGCGCCGGCCTCGGCGAGCATGGTGCGCAGCCGGTCGCCGGGGGCCCGGCCGTCGAGCGGGACGTACACGCCGCCGAGGCGGGCGAGGGCGAGCTGGGCGAGGACGAGGGCGGTCGAGCGGTCCATGAGCACGCCGACGGCGACCTCGGGGCGCACCCCGAGCGCGGCCAGCCGGCCGGCCAGGGCACTCGCCCGGGCGTCGAGGTCGCGGTAGGTCAGCCGCTCGTCGCCGGCCAGCAGGGCGACGGCGTCCGGGGTGCGTCCCACCTGGGCGGCGAAGAGGTCCGCGGTGGTCGTGACGGGCGCGTCGGTGGCCGTGTCGTTCCAGGTGTGCAGCACCTGCTCGCGGCGGGCGGCCGTCAGCAGGGACAGCCGGGCGGGGGTGGACCGCGGGGTGGTGGCGAAGCCCTCCAGCAGGACGGTGAGGTACTCGGCCATCCGCTCGACGGTGGCGGCGTCGAAGAGGTCGGGGTCGTAGCCGAGGCGCAGGACGAGCTCCGCGCCGGGGTAGGCGACCAGGCTGAGCGGGTAGTTGGTGGTCTCGATCCCCTCCAGGCCGGTCAGCCCGAGGCCGTGCGCGGCGGCGAGGTCGTCGTCCACCGGGTAGTTCTCGAACACGACGATGCTGTCGAACAGGGCGGCCCGCTCGGGCAGGTCGGTGTAGGCGGTCATCCGGTGCAGCGGCACGTGGTCGTGGCGGCGGTCCTCGCTCTGCTCCTGCTGGAGCCGGGCCAGCCAGGTGAGCAGCGGCTCGTCGCGCGGCACCCGCACGCGGGTGGGCAGGGTGGCGATGAACAGGCCGGTGATGGCGTCGGAGCCGGGCAGCTCGGGCGGCCGTCCGGAGACGGTGGTGCCGAACACGACCTCGTCGCGGCCCGCCTGACGGCTCATCAAGACCGCCCAGGCGCCCTGGACGAGGGTGTTGACCGTCAGGCCCGCCGTCCTCGCCACGTCCAGCAGGGACTTGGTGACGGCCTCGGGCAGGGTGACGCGCACCGCCGCCGTGGACTCCGCGCGGTGGCTCTCGCGGGGCTCGCGGTCGAAGGGCAGCGCGGTGGTCTCGGCCAGGCCGTCCAGGCGGGCCCGCCAGTGCCGTTCACCCTCGGTGCCGTCGGTGTGCTCCCGCAGCCAGGCGACGTAGTCGCGGAACGGGCGGCGCTCGGGCAGCGTCATCGGTGCGGTGCCGGACAGGCCCGCGTGGCCGGCGAACACGTCGGACAGCACCTGGAACAGGCTCCAGCCGTCCAGGATCAGGTGGTCGAAGGACCACACGACGCGCACCGCGCCGTCGGAGACCCGGGCCAGCACCAGGCGCTGGAGCGGGGCGCGGGTCAGGTCGACGCCCCGGGCGCGATCCCGGTCGAGCAGGTCGCGCAGCCGCTCGTCCTGCTCGGCGGCGGTCAGACCCCGCCAGTCGGCGTGCTCCACCGGTACGGCGGCCCGGCGCTGCACCACGAGCAGCGGCTCGGGCACGTCCTCCCACACCACCCGTGCGCGCAGCACCGGGGTGCGGTCGGTGACCCGCTGCCAGGCGTCGGCCAGCACCGCCGGGTCGGGCACGCCGTCCAGGACGAACGTCAACTGCTGGAAGTACACGCCGCGGTCGGCCTGGGAGAGCCGGTGGAAGAGCATGCCGGCCTGGGTGGGCGTGAGCGGGTGGACGTCCTCCAGGCCCGCCGGGTCCTCCCCCGCGATCCGGTCGACGTGGTCCTGGTCGAGCGGGGCCAGCGGGAAGTCCGAGGGGGTGCGTCCGGCGGCGCCGGGGCGGGCCGCGTGCCGGGCGAGGCCGGCCAGCGCGTCGGCGTAGCGTTCCGCGAGGTCCGCGACGGTCTCCGGGCGGTGCAGCCGGTCGGAGTAGAACCAGGTGAACTCCAGGCTGTCGCCGTCGAGCCGCCCCACCACCTCCAGGGGGTGCGGGCGCGTCGAGGCGGGGTCGGCGTCCAGCTCCAGCGGGCGCGCCAGCCCGCGGAACAGGCCCTCCGCGGAGGTCTCGGGCAGGCCGAACCGGCCGAGGTAGTTGAAGCTGATCTGCGCACTGGTCGCCGGGAGCGGTGCGCCGTCGCGGCCCGGCAGGGTCAGGGCGCCGTGGCCGATGCCGTGCCGGGGCACGGCGCGCAGGTGTTCCTTGACCTGCTTGAGCACGCCGTCCCAGCCGCCCTCGGGCGGGACGGCCAGGGCGACGGGGTGGCGGGTGGTGAACCAGCCGACGGTGCGGCTGGTGTCGACGTCGGCGAACAGGTCCTCGCGGCCGTGCCCCTCCACGTCGACCAGGACCCGCTCGTGCCCGCTCCAGCCGCACAGCACCCGGCCGAGCGCGGCGAGCAGGACGTCGTTGACCTGGGTGCGGTACGTCTCCGGGAGGGTCCGCAGCAGCAGGTCGGTCTCCTCGGGGCCGATCCGCACCGTCACCGAGCGCTGGGAGGCGTAGGTGTTGGTGCCCTCCAGGTCCGCGGGCAGGGCCGCCCGGGCGCCCTCGGTCTCCCGGGTCCAGTAGGCCTCCTCCGCGGCGAAGCCGCCGGCGGCGGTGTGCGCGGCCAGCCGCTCGGCCCACTGCCGCAGCGGGGAGGACTTGCGGGGCAGCGCGGCCGCGCCGTCGCGGCCCTCGCGGCGCGCGTGGTAGGCGAGTTCGAGGTCTTCGAGGAGCAGGCGCCAGGAGACGCCGTCCACGACGAGGTGGTGCACGGACAGGTGCAGGACGGGCGGGCGTCCGTCGCCCCGGTCGTGCAGCACCGCGCGTAGCAGCGGGCCGTGGTCCAGGTCGTACGGGCCGAGGTGCGGGGCGTCGGTGTCCGGGCCGGTGTGGCGGGTGAGGCGGCGGCGCGTGGCCGGCCGGTCGATCAGCCACCGTACGCCCGCGTCGTCGGCGAGGAACCGGGACCGCAGCGCGTCGTGGTGGGCGACCACGTCGTCCAGGGCGGCCTGGAGCGCGCCCTCGTCGACGTCGGCGGGCAGGTCCAGCGACAGCGTCTGGGCGAAGTGCCCGGCCCGCTCGGCGGCGCTGTCGAACAGCCAGTGCTGGATGGGGGTCAGCGGCGCGGTGCCGGTGGCCTCGACGGGGGCGGCCGGGGCGGCCCCACGCCGGCTGCCGGCCTCGTCGGCTCGGCGGGCCAGGGCGGCGAGCGTCTGGTGCTGGTAGAGGTCCCGCGAGCTGATCGTCAGGCCCGCCTGCCGGGCCTGGGCCACGACCTGGATGCTGAGGATGGAGTCGCCGCCCAGCGCGAAGAAGTTGTCGTCGGCGCCGACCCGCTCCACGTGCAGGACGCCGGCCCAGATGGCGGCGAGGGCCCGTTCGGTGGCGGTGCGGGGCGCGACGTGGCGGGCGGCGCGTTCGGCGGGCGCCGGGTCGGGGAGCCGGCCGCGGTCCAGTTTGCCGTTGGGGTTGAGCGGCAGGGCGGGCAGCACCACGACGGCCGAGGGGACCATGTAGTCGGGCAGGGTGCGGCCGAGGGCGCGGCGTACGGCCTCGGGCTCCACGGTGGCGCCGGGGGCGGCGACGACGTACCCGGCGAGGCGGCGGTGGCCGTCGGCGTCCCGGACGGTGGCGGCGGCCTCGGCGACGCCCGCGCAGCCGCGCAGGGCCTCCTCGACCTCGCCGAGTTCGATGCGGAAGCCGCGCACCTTGACCTGCTGGTCGACGCGGCCCAGGTACTCCAGCTGGCCGTCGGCGCTCCAGCGCACCAGGTCGCCCGTGCGGTACATGCGCTCCCCGGGGACGCCGAACGGGTCGGCGACGAAGCGGGCGGCGGTCAGGCCGGGGCGGTGCAGGTACCCGCGCGCGAGTCCGCCGCCGCCGAGGTACAGCTCGCCGGTGACGCCGGGCGGCTGGGGGCGCAGCAGGTGGTCCAGGACGTAGGCGCGGGTGCGGGCGACGGGGCGTCCTATGGGCGGGGCCTGGTCGGGGACGGTGCCGCCGGCGAACCAGGCGGTGGCGTAGACGGTGGCCTCGGTGGGGCCGTAGATGTTCGCCACCTCGGCCGCGGGCATCGCATCCTTGAGGTCCCGGACGGTGCGGGCGGGCAGTGCCTCACCGGCCAGGACGACGGTGTCCGCCTCCAGGGCGCCGGTGCCGCCGAACACCCGGGACAGCGCCGACGGCACACCGCTGAGCAGCCCGGCCCGGCGGGGGCCGGAGCCGTCGGTGGGGGCGGGGAGGTCGGCGAGGGCGGTCAGGTCGGCGACGAGGTCGACGCTGCCGCCGGCCAGCAGGGGGCACAGCAGCTCGAAGACGGACACGTCGAAGTTGAGGGAGGTGGAGGCGACGACGTGGGAGAAGCCGCGCGCCCCGAACGTGTCGCGGGCCCAGGAGGCCAGCGCGGCCACGCTGCGGTGGGGGACGACCACGCCCTTGGGCCGGCCGGTGGAGCCGGAGGTGTAGATGACGTAGGCGGGGTGGGACGGATGGAGGGGCGCCGTGCGGTCGGCGTCGGTGAGGTCGGCATCCGTGAAGCCGGCATCCGTGAGGCCGGCGTCGGCACCGGCCGGGTCCGTCGGGTCGGCTGCGGCACCGCTCGGGTCCGCGAGGCCGGCGTCGGCACCGGCCGGGGCGTCGGCTGTCGTGTCGGTGACGAAGGGCGCCACGTCCTCCAGCAGCAGCGGCTCGCAGTCCTCGGGCAGCGCGTGCGCGGTCTCCCGGGTGGCGAGGACGAGAGCGGGGGCCGCGTCGCCGAGCATGAAACGGATGCGCTCGGCCGGGTAGGCCGGGTCGACGGGCAGGTAGCCGGCGCCCGACTTCAGGACGGCCCACAGCACGGGCAGCAGGCCGGCGGTGCGCGGCAGGCACAGCGCGACCAGCGACTCCGGTCCCGCGCCGCGCGCCGCGAGCAGGCGGGCCAGACGGTTGGCGCGCCGGTTGAGGCCGGCGTAGTCCAGCCGGGCGTCGCCGCAGGTCACGGCGGTCCGGTCGGGCGTCCTGGCCACCTGCTCCTCGAACAGCGCGGGGAGCGTGGTGTCGGCGGCCGGGTCCGCGGCCGCCACGGGCGGGTTCCAGGAGTCGAGGAGCACGCGCCGCTCGTCGTCGGACAGCAGCGGGAGGTCGGCCAGCGTCCGCTGGGGGCCGTCCGCCATCCCTTCGAGCAGGTGGTGCAGTTGCCGGGCCATCCGGGCCACGGTCGCCGCGTCGAACAGGTCGGTGTTGTACTCGACCGTCAGCTCGTGCCCGCCGTCGGCGCGCGGCGCGAACTCCAGCACCAGGTCGAAGCGGGCGGCCGGGCGGGGCAGCGGGTGGTCCTCGATGCGCAGTCCGGCGGCGACCGGCGGCCGGGCGGGGGCGGCCTGCTGCACCACCAGTGCCTGCACCAGCGGGGTGCGGCTGGGGTCGCGGGGCGGGGCCAGTTCCTCGACCACCCGGTCGAAGGGCACGCCGTCGTGGGCGAACGCGTCCAGCACGGTCGCCCTCATGCTCTGCACGAACCGGTCCACCGTGGCGGCGTCGTCGACCTCGCCGCGCAGCACGACGGTGTTGGCGAAGAAGCCGGTCACGTCCTCGAGTTCACGGCGGTCCCGGCCGTTGGTGACGGTGCCGAACGCGACGTCCCGCTGTCCCGAGTAGCGGGCGAACAGCACGGCCGCCGCGGCGGCGAACACCGTGAAGACGGTGGTGTCACGGCCCGCGGCCAGCTGCCGCAGCCGGTCCACCAGCTGGGGCGGTACGTCCTGGCGGTGGGCGGCGCCGGCGGTGGTGCGCACCGCGGGGCGCGGCCGGTCGGTGGGCAGCTCGAGCTGTGGCAGGCCGGCGAGGTGGCGTCTCCAGTAGGCGAGGTCGTCGGCGTGGGCGTCGGCGGTGCGCCGCCCGCGCTCCCACAGCGCGAAGTCCGGGTACTGCACGTCCTGTTCGGGCAGCCCATCGGGTTCGCCTGCGGCCTCCGCGCGGTAGAGCGCGGCCAGGTCCCGGGTCAGGACGCCGACCGACCAGCCGTCGGTGACGATGTGGTGCTGGGCCAGCAGCAGCACGTGGTCCTCGGGTGCCCGGCGGACGAGCAGCGCCCGTGTCAGGGGCCCGGTCGTCAGGTCGTGGGGGCGCCGCAGTTCCTCGGTCAGCAGGCGCTCGACGGCGCTGTCCCGCCGGTCGGCCGGCACGCGCCCGACGTCGGCGGTGCGCAGCGGCAGGTCGGGCTCGGGCGCGACGAGTTGGACGCCCTGTCCGTCGACCGTGGCGAAGGTGGTGCGCAGGGAGTCGTGGCGGGCGGCGAGCCGGTGCAGGGCGCGTTCCAGGGCGGGCGGGTCGAGGGGGCCGCGCAGGCGCAGTGCGACGCCGGTGTTGTACTCGGTGCCGCCGTCGGTGAGGTCGTCGAGGAACCACAGGCGCCGCTGGGCGCTGGAGAGCGGTACGGCTTCCGAGCGCGGGGCGGCGGGGATCGGCTCCGGCGGGGCGGCGGACGGCTCGGCGGTCAGCGGGGCGAGAGCGCCGACGGTGCGCGCGGTGAACACGTCGCGCAGGGTGAGCCGGGCACCGGACGCCTCCCGGATGCGGGTCAGCACGCGGGCCGCGAGGATCGAGTCGCCGCCGAGGTCGAAGAAGTCGTCGTCGACGCCGACGGTGTCGAGGCCGAGGACGTCGGCCCAGATCGCGGCCAGGGTGCGTTCGCCGTCGGTGCGCGGTGCGACGTGCCGCTCGGTCGGCACCGCGCCCGGGGCGGGCAGCGCCCTGAGGTCGATCTTGTTCTGCGGGGTGAGCGGCAGCGCGTCCAGCACGACGATCGCGGAGGGCACCATGTGCGCGGGCAGCGCGGCGGCGAGGGCGGCGCGCAGCCGGGCCGGCCCCGGTCTGTGGGCGGGGTCGGCGGGGGTGACGTAGCCGATGAGCCGGCCGCGGCCCGGGTCCTGGTCACGGACCACGACGACGGCCTCGCGGACCTGCGGGTCCCGGGTCAGTGCGGCCTCGATCTCGCCGGGTTCGATGCGGAAGCCGCGCACCTTGACCTGCCGGTCGGCGCGGCCGAGGAACTCCAGCTCGCCGTCGTCGCGCCGGCGCACCCGGTCGCCGGTGCGGTAGAGGCGGGCGCCGGCCGGCCCGGAGGGGTGGGCGACGAAGCGTGTCGCGGTCAGTCCGGGGCGGTTGAGGTAGCCGCGGGCCAGTCCGTCGCCGCCCACGTACAGCTCGCCCTCGCCACCGGGCGGCACCGGGCGCAGCGCCGCGTCCAGGACGTGGGCCTCGGTGCCGGGCAGCGGGCCGCCGATGGTGGGGGTCCCGGTGCCCGCGGCCAGCGGTCCGGTCCAGGTGGCGACGATGGTGGCCTCGGTCGGCCCGTAGGAGTTGATCATGCGGCGGCCGGGGGCCCACCGGTCGACGAGGGCGGCCGGGCACGCCTCGGCGCCGACGATCAGGGTGCGCAGCGACGGCAGCCCGCCGAGGTCCGCCGGGTCGGGCAGGGTGGCGAGGGCCGCCGGCGGTATGAGGGTGTGGGTGATGCGGTGTTCGGCGAGGACGGCGGCCAGTTCGTCGCCCAGCCAGGGCCCGTGCGGCGGGACAACCAGGGCGGCGCCGGACAGCACGGAGATGAACAGCTCCAGCACGGAGGCGTCGAAGCTGGGCGAGGAGAACTGCAGCACGCGGTCGCCGGGGCCGACGGCGTAGCGTTCGGCGGCCGCCGCGGCGAAACCGGCGATGCCCCGGTGGGTGACGGTGACGCCCTTGGGGGTGCCGGTGGAGCCGGAGGTGAAGATGACGTACGCGGCGTGGTCGGGGTGCACGCCGCTGGGGGCGAGGTCCGCCTCCTCGCCCTCTCCGGCCTCGCCGTCCAGCAGCGCGCTCACCCGGTCCGGGTCGTCCAGGACGACGGCGGGCGCGGCGTCGGCGAGCATCAACGCCCGTCGCTCGGCCGGGTAGTCGGGGTCGACGGGGAGGAAGGCCGCCCCGGCGAGGGTCACGGCCAGCTCGGCCGCGATCAGTTCGATCGAGCGCGGCAGGACCAGTGCCACGGTCCGTTCCGGTCCAGCCCCGTGCGCGGCGAGGTGGGTGGCGAGCCGGCCGGCCCTGCGGGCGAGTTCCCCGTACGACCAGGTGCGCCGGCCGTCGGTGACCGCGGGGGCGTCCGGGTCGCGCGCGACCTGCCGGGCGAACAGCTCACCGAGCGGCACGTGACGGGCGGCGACGTGAGCGGGGGCCGGCGGGACGGAGCCGGCCGACGGGGGCGTGGCGGGGCGCTGGGCGTGCAGGTCCGTCATCGGGGTGCAGTCCTTCGGGCGGTGGCGGCGCGCGGGCCCGCCGCGCCGCTTCCGGGCGGCCCGTGGGCACACCGGAGCGGGGCGGGAGTCCTTGCGTACGGGGCGGGTGCGGGGCGCGACCGGGCCGTGCCGGTGCCACGCGGGCGGACGGTGCCGGACCGGCCGCGGGGCGGACGGTGCCGATCGGGCGGACGGGCGGTCGGCGTCCCCCGGACACCGGTCGGTCGGCGTTCGAGGAGTGCCGGCCTGTCGGTGTCCTGGGGCACTGGCCAGCCAGCGCCGGTCGCGCGCACGGATCGTCGGCGTCCTTCGCGCGCACGGTCAGTCGGCGTGGATCGCGCGCGGTCGGACGTCACGGCTGCGGCGCCGGGCCCGTCGGCACCCGTCCGCGGGCGGCGGACCGGCGCCTGGACGACGCGCGATCAGCCGGTGCCGGTGCGGCGGGTGACCGGCCGGGTGCCGGTGCCGCGTGCGGTCAGCCGGTGCCTATTCGGCGCGCGGTGCGCCCGGATATCTGCAGCCGGTCGATGACCCCGGTGACCGGGTCGCGGTGGAAGCGGCCGCCCGGTTCGAGCCGGTCGGTGGACGGGTCCACCAGGTCGCAGGCCAGGTCCGCGTAGCACACCAGCGGGATCGGGTAGTCGCCGTCGACGGACAGGGTCGGCTTGCCCTCCCCGTCGAGCTTGACGGTGTACTCGATGCTCCCGTTGCGGTACGTCCCGGCGCAGTCCGTGAGGGTCACGGCGGGTCCGCGGCGGGTGTCGGCGGACGGGCCGGTGGGCACGCGGATGCCGGTGAGCCGGGCGAGTTCCGCGGCGATGTCGCGCCACAGGGCGGTGGCGGCACCGGCGTTGCCGGTGAAGGCGACCACGACGCCCGTGTCGGCGTCGGCCCGCAGGTGGCAGGAGGTGCCCTGGGCGTTGCCGTCGTGGCCCCACCACGCCCGGCCGTCCTGCTGGAAGAGGGCGAGACCCAGGCCCCAGGAGTCCGCCAGAGCACCGGCGTCGGCGGCCCGTTCGGGGCGGCGCATCCGGTCGGCGACGGCGGCCGGCAACGCGGCCGACCTGCCGATCAGGGCTCTGCCCAGGGTGACCAGGTCCTCGGCGCTGGCCAGCAGGGCTCCGGCCGGGGCCTCCACCGGGGCGAGGTTCTGGTGGGCCGGGCGCACCAGGCCCGTGGCCGTGTTCAGGGCGTGGCCGCTGGCGAGGGGCCGCGCGGGGGCAGTGTCACCGAGGAAGGCGGGGACGATGCCCAGGGGTTCCAGGACGAGTGCCGTCACCGCTTCCTGCCAGGTCATGCCCGTCACTTCGGACAGGATGCGGCCGGCGGCGACGTAGCCGGCGTTGGAGTACGAGAATCCGGTGCCCGGGGCGAAGAGGGTGTTCCGGGCGGTCCAGACGGTCGAGAGGTAGCGGGAGGCGGTGGTGCCGACGGCGCTGTCGGAGTCGGGGCCGGTGGGGAGGCCGGCGGTGTGACTCAGCAGGTGGCGGACCGTCACGTCGGGCAGCTCGCCCGCTAAGTCGGGCAGCAGGTCGCTGACGGGATCGTCCAGGTCGAGGTCGCCGTCGTCGGCGAGGAGCAGGACGGCGGTGGCGGTGGCGACCTTGGTGACGGAACCCAGGGGGACGGCCGTCCGCGCGGTGAACGCGGTGTTCGTCAGGGCGTCGGCCGTGCCGGTGTGCAGGCTGACGAGGTGGGTTCCCGTGTGGACGGCGAGTTGGGCGCCGGGCACGCGGTGGATGCGCGCGAGGGAGTCGAGGTGACTGCGCAACTCGTGGTGTGAGGGGGCCGATGGCCGGTCGGTGGCCGGCGCGGCGGTCGAGTAGGGCATGGGGACGTGACTCCTGGTGAGAGCGGGTGCGGGAGAGCGGACGCGCCGGCCCGCGGTGAGCGGTGCGGGGGGTGCGCGTCGACGTGCTTTACGGCCTGGTGACGGCGATCGGCAGGTGGCGTACGCCGACGATGACGGCCGGGTTCTGGTACGTGACGTCGGCGTACGAGGGCACCGCGATGTCGGGGAAACGATCCATCATCATCTGCAGGGCGATACGGGCTTCCAGCCGGGCCAGGGGGGCGCCGAAGCAGAAGTGGATGCCGTGCCCGAAGGTCAGATGGGGGTTGGGATCGCGGGCCGGGTCGAAGACGTCCGGCGCGGTGAAGCGGGAGGGGTCGCGGTTGGCGGCCCCCAGGTGCACCATCAGCAGGGTGTCGGCCGGGATCTCGTGGCCGCCGAGCTCCACGGTGCGGGTGGTGCGCCGGCCCAGCTCGGGGAAGGGCGGGAGCCAGCGCAGGACTTCCTCCACGGCGACGGGCACCCGGTCCGGGTCCTTGCGGAGCGCGGCGAGCGTGCCGGGGTGCCGGTCGAAGGTGACCACGGCGTTGCCGAGCAGCGCGGTGGTGGTGATGTGCCCGGCGACCAGCAGCAGGGCGACGAAGCCGACTATCTCCTGGTCCTCCAGCCGGGTCCCGTCGACCTCGGCGGACAGGAGTCTGCTGGTCAGGTCGTCACCGGGGTCGGCCCGGCGGCGGCGTATGTGGTCCAGCACGTAGCCGTTCATCTCGCGCACGGTCGGGGCGATGGCCTCCAGCGCGCGTTCCAGGTCGGCCATGTCCAGGCTGTCGCCGAGCTGGTCGCCGCCGAAGAGGGTCGCGGCCCACTCCTGGAACAGCCGGTGGTCCTCGGCGGGGACCCCGAGGAGTTCGGCGATCACGATGATCGGCAGGGGGTAGGCGAGGGTGTCGACCAGGTCGAAGCGGTCGCGGTCGGCGACGCCGTCGAACAGCCGCGCGCAGATGGCCTCGATGCGCGGCGCGAGTCCGTGGACCACGCGCGGGGTGAAGGCCTGGCTGACCAGGGTGCGGAGCTTGCGGTGCTCCGGCGGGTCCATGCCGACGAAGTTGCCCTGGGTGAAGGTCTCGAAGTCCTCCTGGGTGGGGGCGATCGGCGTCATGTCGGAGGAGTACGTCGCCGGGTCGGACAGGATCGCCGCGACGCCCTCGGCGTCCACGACGTGCCACTGCCGCCGCTCCTCGTCGTACGTCACGGGGCCCGCGTCGCGTAAGGACCGCCATCTCTCGGGTAACGCGTCAAGGGGCGAATCGGCCCCGGTCAGTTGTGTGCTTGTCACCGTTTCTCCTTGGGTGAGGACGCGCGGGCCCGGCGGTGGGTGACCGGCGGTGCCGCGTGGCCGGCCGCGGGCAGCGGTGGCCGTCAGGGGCGCGGACGTCGGACGGTGGTCCCGCGGGGTGGTGTCTCCGTGCCAGGTGGCCGGTGCGTGGTCCGGCCGGGTCGGCCGGCTGCGGGCGGCGGTCGGTCCGCCGCCTGGACGTGGCCGGTCCGGCTGGTCAGCGGACCTGGGGGCGGAAAAGGGACGGCGGGGCGGCGGTTCCGAGCGGACCGGACGCCCGCCGGGCGGCGGACAGACCCGCCCGTGCGCAGCCTGGCAACACGAGGCCAGGACACCTTGCAGACACCACCACGTCCCCCCAGTGATCTCTCACGCGCAGCGGCCCTGCGCGAATCCCCTATTCCACGATGTGCGTGTCAAGAACGCGCTTCGACACAGTTCGTCCGGGCCGAGTGCGCTCACAGTTTTCACGTTGGGTCATCGGATGGCAACCCCCCGAAATCGAAGGGGGTGGCCGTTCAGCAACCCGCCAATGACCGCGTGTATCCCGCCGTTTCACACTCAAACCCGGGGTGCGGAAGAAAAGTTGGCGCGCATCCCGATACCCCGCGTACCACCCCCGAGGCCGCCGTCCCGGCCCTTCGGCACCCGCCCGACCGCCCACCGACTCGGCTGGATCGAGGGATTGACAGCGGCACGGCCCCCGCCGACTGCCCAGCACGAGCAGGTCACGCCCCACCGCAGCGCCGGCGCGCGCCTTCACAAGGCGATACCGGAAGGCGGCGTCCACCCCGGCCCGGATGACCGGACGACGGGCAACAGCCCTTGTGGCGCCACCTGCTGAGCATCAGTCACCGGCAACGCAGGACCTCCGGTCCCGAACGGCCCGCGCTCCCCTGGCGACAGCTCATCGACTCAGCTCAATACACCTATTTCCCCATCCGACAACTTTCGCCCGCTTCACGACCGCACAAGGGCAGCGGACGACGCGCATTTTTTGCGCCAGATGATGTAGCCGCGGATCGCACCGTTCCGCGAACGGCATGATGCCTCCCGTCCAACGCGAAGTAGCACAAGGCGGTGAACCAGGGCCCACCCCGGTGGAGTAGGCGCTGCTGGTCGGCATGAAGGCCGATGCGAACGCTGTCAACCACTGCACGGGAACCGACCCGAATGCCTCTCTGCACAATCAGACGCGATGAGAAGTTGTCGAGCTCGGTCATGGCCCGGGACTCGCCGGGGGTAAAGGCTTGGCAAGCGTCGTCGGCACCGACACCCCGGCGACCCGGACAAGTCGGTCAGAAGGGTCGAGCCGCCTGCACAAGGTCCTGCGGGAGGTACGAGGATTCGACGCGGACGGCCCAGCCGCGGCGGCGGGCGTGGCAGGCCAGCCCGAGGACGTCGAGGTTGATGCCGGCGTCGGGGTCGTCGGCGCGGTCGGCGACCTGGTAGTGGGCGCGGTGTGCTTCGAGGGCGTCGAAGACGGCCGAGGCAATAAGCATCGAGCCGAAGCCGACCGGCGACAAGGGCCAGGTTGAAGCTCTCCTCGTCGCCCTCCACGAGCTGGGACAGCAGCACGGCGGGCGGCATGGTCGGGCTGGTGGACCGCGACCTGTGTGATCCGGCTGTAGGCGTTCATGCCGCTGCCTCCACAGCCGCGGTGGGCGCTTTGGGTGCTGTGCGGGGCAGGCCGGTGACTGCGTGCTTGATGCGGTCGGAGAGCCGCAGCGGTGAGGCGGTGTGGAGCGGGATGAGGAAGCGGGCGTCGAGGCCGACCGTGTAACGGAGCTTGGGGCGGCGGGCGGCAAGCGCTGTGGTGATCGTTCTGGCCACCGGCTCAGGCCCCGGTACCCGCTGGTTCACCGCGGTGAACAGGTCACGCGAGCGGTCATGCCCCGCTCTGCTGCCGCTGGGGGCGGTGTTGGTGAGGTCGGCGACAGTCCGGTCCAGCATCGACGTCACGAAAGCACCGAGCTCCACCACCGACACTCGTACCCCGGCGTGCGCCATATCCACCCGCAGGCAGTGCGTGATCGCCCCGCTGCGGCGGCGACCAGGACATCCGCCTTCTCCTGGCTGCGCGCGGCAGCGATCATGTCCCAGCCCGAGTGAGCCAACCGCAACACCGTCGCCGCACCGATACCGCCCGTTCCCCCATGACCACCACGCTGCGCTGAGCGCAGCGGTCGGCCGAGGTGGCCGTCCAAACCATCACGCCTGCCTCCCCATCCCTGACGGCCGTGCGCCCTGTACCCACGGCATCGTGTGATCAACGAACCAGGCAGGGCGCGGGTGCGGACCGTACGAGAGCTTTCGAGGCCGTGGTCCGGCTTTGAACGGCATGTTCACGGACGGATCGGCAGCCCGGCGACGGCTGGGGACGAGGCCGTGTCGGGTTCGCCCTCGGGGTCAGCGTCCATGGGAGGGGTACGGCATGGTGGGGGTCCCAGGCGGCGGGCGAGGTGGCCGAGGGCCAGCAGGGTGAAGACGTCGGCGAGCGCGGGGACGGTGAAGCCGAACGGGCGAGGTCCGATGGAGTCCGCCACGCTGGAGATCGACCCGTCGAGGCGCTGCTGAGAGAGCAAGTAGGCGACGCCCCGGGCTGCGGGGCCCGGAGTGTCTTGGGTGCTGAGGGCCGCCAGGGCGTAGGCGGTGCTGAGCGCGTCGCTCGCGTCGCCGTCCTGCTGACCCCACCCGCCATCGGCGTTCTGGCAGTCTGCCACCAGGGCCACGCCCCTTGTGATGATCCGCCGCGCGGGGCTGTCGGGACTGGTTCCGGGGTGCCGGGATGCTGCGAGGACGGCGCGGAAGACGGTGTGCAGGCGGCTGCTGCTCCAGTCCGGCGGGAAGGAACCGTCAGGGCGCTGCTGTGAGGCGAGGTGGACAAGGGCCGCTTCGACCTCATGACGGTGGGTGGGGCCCTGAGTGCTGAGGGCGTTGGCTGCTGCGGCGGTCATGCAGGCTTCCGACGGCGCGTCGGCCAGGTAGGTCGGGAAGCCGCCGTCCTTGCCCCGCAGAGCGTGCAGTGCGCCCAGTGCGCGGCGCAACGGGACGCGGTAGACGGCGGGGCCGGCGAGGTGGAGGACTTCGACGGCCACCGAGGTGCAGTCCACGTCCGGGAGTTGGACGCTCTCGGTAAAGGACCAGCCGCCTGCGGGGTGTTGGATAGCAGCCAGGCGCCGGGCGAGGCGGTCCACGGCCTGTGCGCCGGCTCCGGCAGCGTGCAGGGCGACTCCGGCCGTGGCGGTGGACCAGGTGTCCTCGTCGTAGATGAACGGCAGCCCGCCGTCAGGACGCTGGTGCCGCAGCGCGGTCCGCACTCCCTCGACGACCAGCGGGTACTGGCCCGCAACAGGGACCAGAGCGTGCAGGACCGACAGGTGGATGAGGAGATTGGCCTCCCAGACGGTCCCGGGCCGCTGCGTGGAGCGCAGCAGTTCCAGATCACCTTCATCGACCGCACGGTGTCCGTGGGCGTGGGCGAGGATCGTCTTGACGGCGGTGACCTGAACGCGCGCCCAGGTGTGCAGACCGTGCAGGTGGAAGGCCTCAGGGACGGAGATCTCCCCGGCTGGTACGGCGCCCAGGAGTGTCAGGACCGCGTGCAGCAGGGCGCGCTTGCGGGGGCCGGTGAAGTCCGGGGCCCGGGCGAGGAACCGTTCCACGTCCAGCAGACCGTCCGGGGCGGGTTCGTGGCGCAGGGCGGCCCGGGCCAGAAGCCGGTCCAGTGGTTCGGGAGAGTCGCAGTGCAGGGACAGGTAGGCGGCCACGCGGCTGCGGGCAGCGGGCTCCAACCCGGTGCGGTCCAGGAGGGCCAGGAGCAGTGCGGATTCCAGGACGCGGCTGCGGCAGGGACTGTGGAGGGTTCCGTCCGGCCGGACCAGGCCCAGGACATGAGCACGCAGGCGTGCGGTGGCGGGGACCAGTTCGACAGGCAGCGCGGAATGCGGCCAGGGGGGTACGCGCGCGGCCGGGGCAGCGATCCTCATCGGGCTCGGTTCCTCCGCATCGTCGTCCGGCCTGTGCCTGCTGCGCCCGGTCGGATGGTCCTTTTCCGGGTCAGAGCAGCGGCCCCGACGTGTGGGAGGGTGCCGGCTGCCCGGGTTCGGGGGTGAAGCGTCCGGTGCGGGCCAGCCACCGCAGCGTGGCGGCCATGAACGTCTGCGTCAGGTCGACGTACCGGCACACGTCCGCCTGCCGCTCGAGGGGCACGCCGTGGCCTGCGCGCAGGGTGGTGGCGGCGGTGCTGAAGTCGCGGCGGCGTTCGGCGATCAAGTCCGCGGCCCGTGCACGGGCCGCGGCCGGGGAGCAGCCGTCCTGCCGGGCGAGGACGGTCACCAGGTTTTCCTGCTCGGCAGCCGCGTCGTCGGCGGCCGAGGCCAGGTCATTGGTCCAGCCGGCCACATCCGCCAACGCCTGCCGCAGCTCGCCCAGTCGGACACTGACCTGCCCACACTCCACCCAGGGGGCATGGCCGGTGCGTTCCAGCACGTCGAGCAGGGGAAGCAGGGTGATCGTGCGGCGGCGCAACCGCACGTACGGCTCGAGAGACAGCCGGACACCCTCACGGCGCAGGGCCACTTCCTCCTCGGTCGCGTCCAGGAAGTCGGTGTAATCCTCGGTGAACCGCTCCCGCCACCGGTCGGACATCCCCTCGGCCGTGCGCTCCCACAGCCCTCTCAGCACCACGGCAGGCACAGACGTCGCCGCAGGCCGCACACCACCGCCGACGGCCAGGACCTCACGCAAGGGAGCAGTGAACGCCTCCACCTCGCCAGGAACCGGCCCTGTGCCTCGCCGATCGATCATGTCGTCCACCAGGCAGATGAACGCCGCCCACTGGGCTGTCAGAGCAACGTCACGGGTGCCGGCCCGCGGCAGAGCCCCTGCAGCGAGCACATCCAGCCTCATCGCGGCAAGCCGCCGCTGCTCCCCCTCGTCCACCGCCAGCCCCACTGCCCGGGCCCATCGCAGCACCGCCTCGGGCCCGGGACCGACCTGATCTGTCCGCGGGCCGTCCATGTCCCCACCGTGACCGGACCGCGCCCTGGACTGCACTGCCAGGCGCCGAAATTAGCCCGAACGAGTGATGATCCCGCTGGGCGTCCGCTACGCCCAACGGAGGCACGCACTTGAGGAGGAGGTGCGGTCGTCACTGCCCGTTCGCCCCGCTCACCGAGGTGCCACTCGGGCTCTTCCGCGGTGCTCGGATGCGTCTCCCAGCCGTTCCGGCTCCCCCGGCCCCGAGCCGTGAGGGTCCGAAGGCCGCGCAGCGAGGGCGGGAGGGCAGCGGACGCCCGGTAGCATCAGCCCGCAAACGGGCCGGCACACCTACCACGAGCGTGTCGTGCAGCGCCGCCTGGACGGCTACGCCCCCACCTGGCCCCCGCCCAGCCGCAGGCAGGCCCTGCCTGGAGACCGCCAGCGGCATCCCCCTGCGCCAACTGGGACTGCGCGTCCAGGTCGCTGCCGGCTACACCTCCCGCGTATTGAGTGGCGAGAAGTTTCCCGCCTGGACCTCACAGAGAAGATCGCCCTCACGCTCGGAGCTGACATCGACGCCTTACGCAAGGTCTGGCAGGACGAACGTGACCGCCACGGCTATCCGCCCACGCCGCCCGCGCCAACAACCCGTGACAGAAGAACCAGACGTCGGCACCTCCCTCGCCGCAGCTCTGCGTACTCTCCATCAACGCGCGGCCAGTCCCCCCCGCACACAGCGTCGCCGTCGCCACCGGGCACCACCTCAGCGCCGACCAGGTGCGCCGCGTTCTCCACGGCGAACGGCCCGGCAGTTGGGAAGAGGTCAGTGCTCTCATCCGTGCTCCGGACGGAGAGCCGTCGTTCTTCCGGCCGCACCGGCAAGAGGCTCACGCCTCATGGTCACCGCCTCTGCCAGCGATCGTGGAAACCCCCACCAACCGCCGAAACCGGCTACCAAGCGCCTTTAACGACAGCTTCCACGACACACGTACCCTCCCCCCTCCCCCGGATTGTCGTCCCGGCGGCGCGCACTGCGGCGCCGCAGCACAGAACACTCGGCGCACCCTCTGGACCAGCCTTGCGGGTGTCGAGCGGGGGACGAACACGGTCGTCTCCTGCTGGCGGCCAAGCCGTACAAGCTGCTCGTCCAGGCACTGCGCCGCTCCTCGAAGGTGGACTGTGGCGAATTACGCGTGGAGCGGGCGGGAGCGCCTGGGCCTGCTCGGGGTCCACGGGGACGCGCTGGTGCTTCACGCGATGCACTGGGACGACGAGATCCGCGACCCCTCCGAGCTGCTGCCGGTCGCTGCCCGCTCCCCAGCCCCTGCACACCACCAGGACCCGGCTGTAGGGTTTTTGTCCAGTCGGCGGCTGGGGGGCGCATCGGCATGACGGAACGCAAGGGCATGTGTTTACGGGGAACCGAGTCGTTCGAGGCAGTGGCGTCAGGGCTGTTCGCCCCGTTGCGGGTGACCGATCCCGACCCACGGGGGTTCGAGGCGGTGGTCGACCACACGGCCGTCGGGCCCTTGGTCGTCGCCCGTGTCCGGGCCACCGGCGCGGTGGTGACGCGGGACGAGCGCAGCATCACCTCGACCGACAGGGAGTGGATGCACTTCAACCTGCACCACCAGGGCCCGGTCATCGCGACCCAGGCCGACCGGACCACCAGGGTGAGACCGGGTGAACTGTTCGCCTGCGACAACACCCGGCCCTATCGGCTCATCGGCGCCGACCGCATCGACATGACCGTGCTCTGCGTCCCCCGGGCGAGCCTCGGCGGGTACGCGAGCTCGATCGGCCGGCGCACGGCGCTCCCCGTGCCGACGGCGGGCGGGATCGGCCGGCTCCTCGGCCACGCGCTGTCCGCGACCGACGCGGGCCTCCCCCGGCGGGGCGCGGCCGGCACCCACCTGGCCGACGCCCTCACCGCGCTGCTGCTCGCCGCTTTCGCGGACTCCTCCCCCGAGCGGGTTCCGGTCACCAGCGACCTGGTCGACCGCATCCGCGCCTACGTCCTGGCCCACCTCGGCGACCCCCGGCTCTGTGCCGAACAGGTCGCGCGCCGGCACCGCATCTCCGTCCGGCACCTGCACGCGCTGTTCCATGGGGGCGACCTGACGTTCGCCGCATGGATACGGCACGAACGCCTGGTGCGCATCCGCCGGGACCTCCTCGACCCGGCGTCGGCGCACGTCTCGACCGCCGTCATCGCGGCCCGCTGGGGAGTACCCGACCCCAAGCACCTGGGCAGGGCCATGAAACGTGAATTCGGCGAGACGGTCAGCGAGTTGCGCCGCGGCTGACGGAGGTGCGGCCACGCGGCGGCACGGTGCGGGTGCGTCGCGCCCCCACCCCGACGCCCGTCACCGTGTGCAGCCCTCCGTCACGCTATGCTGTCGGTGGTTCTGGGGTCGTGGGCTCACTGCACAAGGCCATGACCGGGCCCCCCGGGCACGCACGCCCCGACCGAACCCCGAAGCTCCCACCCACCCCGGATGTTCACGGACACGGACGGAGAGACGTCCTTGAAGACAGCCCTGCGCCTGGCCCTCGCCACCGTGCTCTCCGTCGCCGCCCTGGCGGTCACGGCACCGGACGGGGCCGCCTCGGCCGCCCCCTCCCCGTCCTCGCGCTACGTCGCGCTGGGCGACTCCTACGCGGCCGAGCCGCTGGTGCCGCCCGCCGACCCGGCAGACCCCGCGTGCCTGCGCTCCCTGGCCGGATACCCGCACGTCGCCGCCCGGGCCCTCGGCGCCGACCTCACCGACGTCAGCTGCTCGGCCGCGACCACCGGCGACCTGAGCACCCCCCAGCACCCGGGTGTCCCGCCCCAGTACGACGCCCTCTCCCCCAACACCGACCTCGTCAGCATCACCATCGGCGCGAACGACGTCCGGCTCTTCTCCGAGGCGCTGAGGTGCGTCAACGTCCTACCGCCGCCCCTGGGCACCAGTTGCGCGGAGCGGAACACCGCCGGCGGCACCGACAGGCTCGCGGCGCGCATCGACGCATGGGCGCCGACGTTCGCCGCCGTCCTGGACGAGATCGCCCGACGGGCTCCGCACGCCGAGGTATTCGTCGTCGGCTACGGCAACTACGTGCGCCCCGGCGGCTGTTACCCCGTCCAGCCCCTCTGGGACCAGGACGCCACCTACCTCCAGCAGACGATCGACCGCCTCACCGCCGTCCTGCGGCGGACCGCCGAGGAGCACCACGCCACCTTCGTGGACACCTACCGCCCGGGCATCGGGCACGACATCTGCGCCGCCCCGGGCGACCGTTACATCGAAGGCCTGGCGCCCGACCGTCCCGCCGCCGCGCTGCATCCCAACGACGCCGGCGCCCGGGCGTTCGGCGAGGCCCTCACGGCAGCCGTCCGGGCGCAACGGGGCGGGGTGCAAGGGGCGTCGTGACGGTCCGCTGCCCGTCCGGTGAGGGGCAGCGGACGCCTGCCGCAGGGGCCGCGTTCTCCGTGCGGAGGCGTACGGACAGCAGGGCCGCGTTCGCCACGGTGAAGAGGCACCCCGACGGCGCAGAAGGTGCGAGACGGACCCGAATGTGGCCGGTGCCCTGCGCTACCACTCGCTGCTGCACCCGAATTCGTCAGCGACACCAACGGGGCCAGTGGCCGGCACGACAGCGCTCCGGGCTCGGACGTCCCGCCCAGCTCCGTGACGAACTGCTGCCGAGTTGGTACGACGACTGGCTCGTGGACGCGCGCGAGCACTTCCACCAGACGCGACTGCACGCCCTGGAGGCCATCAGCCGGCGTTACCGGCGCGCCGGGCGGATGTGTGAGGCGCTGGTGTACGCCATGACGGCGGTGGAGGCCGAGCCGCTGCGGGAGAGCGCGCACCGGGAGGTCACCGCCGTCCACCTCGGGGAGGGGAACGTCGCCCCGTCACCGCGCCGTCTGCTCGCCCCCTGCCTCGGGCGCCCGGCCGACGCGTCGCCGCCCCGGTGAGGGCGTCAGCGGGAGTCGCCCGGCACGCCGCGCAGGTAGGCGCCGAGGCGGGCGATCGCCGAGGGGTTGCGCGGGCTCTCGACCAGGTCGGCGTAGTCCAGGGAGATGATCCGCCGGTGCCGGACCGCGGAGACGTCGCGCAGGGGGGCGTGGGAGAGCAGGAACTCCTCCTTCTGCTCGGCGCTGACGTCGCCGTAGTCACAGATCACGATGACGTCCGGGTCGCGCCGCACGACGCTCTCCCAGCCGACCGTGGTCCAGGAGTCCGCCACGTCGTGCATCACGTTGACCCCGCCGGCCTCGGTGATGATCTGTTCCGGGGCGGCGTAGCGGCCGGCGGTGAAGGGAGTGTCCCGGCCGCTGTCGTAGAGGAAGACCGAGGGGCGGTCGGCTCCCGCGGGTGCCTTCGCCCGGACGTCCGCGATCGTCTTCCTGAACCCGGCGATCAGGGCCGCTGCCCGCTCCTCCACGCCGAACAGCCGGCCGAGGTTGGTGAGGTCGGTGTACAGGGCGTCCAGGGGCGGCATGATGCCGCGTGCGGTCTTCGAACGGCCGTTGCGGCAGGACTCGGTGAGCACGTACGAGGGGATGCCGAGCTTCTCCAGGGCGTCGGGCGTGAAGCCGCTGTCCTCGCGGAAGCCGTAGTTCCAGCCGGCGAGGACGAGGTCGGCGCGGGCGTCGAGCACGTTCTCCTTGGTGAGCTGGTCCTTGGACAGCCAGGCGACCTTGTCGTAGCCGTCCTTCCAGGGGACGCCGCGCAGCTCCCCCTTGTCGTCGGGCATGGCGTAGCCCGCCATGCGGTCCTCCAGGTCCAGGGCGAACATCAGCTCGGTGATGCCCACGTCGTTGGTGACGACCCGCTCGGGGACCTTGTCGTAGGTCACCTCGCGGCCGCAGTTGGTGAGCGTGACCGCCGGGGACTTCGCGTCCGGGGACGACTCGACCGTGGCGCCGCATCCGGTGGCGGTCACGGTGAGGCAGAGGAGGGCGGCGAGGAGCGGCTTGCGCATGGGTGTCCTTCAGGCGGGGGGCGGCAGCAGGTCGAACAGGAGCTGGACGGCGCCCGTCACCGGGTGCCGGACGGGGTGGGCGCGGACACCGAACACCTCGGCGAGCAGCGGGGGTCGGAGCACGTCGTGCGGTGGCCCGTGGGCGATGATCCGGCCGCCGTCGAGGACGTACAGGACGTCGCAGTGGGCGGCGGCCAGGTTGAGGTCGTGGAGTGCCGCCAGCACGGTCGGGCCGCTGTCCCGGACCAGGGACAGGACCTCCAACTGGTGGGCGACGTCGAGGTGGTTGGTGGGTTCGTCGAGGACCAGGACGCCGGGCTGCTGCGCCAGGGCCCGGGCGATCAGGACGCGTTGCTTCTCGCCGCCGGACAGGCCGAGGAAGCCGCGGTCGGCGAGGTGGGCGACGCCGGTGCGTTCCATGGCCCGGGCGACGATCTCCCGGTCCGAGGCGGCGGTGCGGTCGCGGTGCGGCAGCCGGCCCATGGCGACCACCTCGGCGGCGGTGAAGTCGAACTCGGCCGAGGACTCCTGTGGCAGCGCCGCCAGCCTGCGGGCCGCGGCCCGCGCGTCCATGGCGTGCAGGTCGTCGCCGTCCAGCCGCACCACTCCCCCGGCCGGCCGCAGCGCCCGGTACAGCGCGCGCAACAGGGTCGACTTGCCGCTGCCGTTGGGGCCGACGAGTCCGGCGAACGCCCCGCTGCCCACGGTGAGGTCGATGTGCTCGACCAGGCGGGTCCCGGCCACTTCGAGGGTGACGTCCTCGATGTCGAGTCGCATGCTCAGCGCCCCCCGAACGCGTAGCCGCCGCCCCGCCGCATCAGCAGCAGGAACGCCGGGACCCCGACCACCGCGGTGATCACTCCGACCGGCAGCTCGGCGGGGGCGAACAGCAGCCGGGACAGCACGTCCGCCCAGACCAGGAGCACGGCCCCGGCGAGCGGGGCGACCGTCAGCACCCGGCGGTGGTCGGCGCCCACCACCATCCGGACGACGTGCGGCACCATCAGCCCGACGAACCCGATGGCGCCGCTGACCGCGACCACCGTCCCGGTCACGGCCGCGGTGACGAGGAACAGCTCCCGACGCAGCCGGGCCGGCCGGACACCGAGCGCCGACGCGGTCTCGTCGCCCATGGCGAGCGCGTCGAGCGCCCCGGCACGCCCGTACAGCCAGGCCCACCCGGCGGCCACGGTGACCGCGGCGAGCGGGAGGTGGGCCCTGGTGGCGCCGCCGAGGCTGCCCAGCAGCCACATCATCGCCGACCGGGCCGCCTCGCCCCGGGCCGCGCCGAACACCATGACCGTGGTGACCGCCTCGAAGCCGTACGCCAGTGCCGTACCGGTGAGGACCAGCCGCAGCGGCGTCAGCCCGTGCGGCGAGCGGGCCACCGCGTAGACGAGGGCCATGGCGGCGAGCGCGGAGGCGAACGCCGACGCGGACAGCGCCCAGACGCCCAGTCCGGCGAACGCCCCCAGCAGGATCACGGCGTTGGCGCCCACCGCCGCGCCGGAGGAGATGCCGAGGACGAACGGGTCGGCCAGCGCGTTGCGCACCATGGCCTGCACGGCCACGCCGACGGCGGCGAGGCCCGCTCCGACCACGGCGCCGAGCAGCACGCGCGGCAGCCGGATCTCCCAGACGATGGTGTACGAGGCGGCGTCCGGCGCGTGCACCGTCCCGCCGGTGAGCCCGGCCCACAGGAACCGCAGCACCTCGCCCCGGCCGACGCCGGCGGCGCCGAGGCCGACCCCGCCGACCAGGGACAGCAGGAGCAGCAGCGCCAGGGCCAGGCCGAGCGGCAGCACGGGTATCCGGCTGGGGGCCGTACGTCGGCGCACGGGGCCGTCCTTCACACGGGCCGCCTGCTGGACGTCGAGCAGGAGCAGCCCGTACGGCGCGTGCGGCCGTGCACGGCCCCTTCCTCGCAGTCCACGGCGAGCAGTCAACGGGTCGACACGCCCCCCACAGGCGATCGGGCTCGCACGGGACCGAACTCTCGGTCCCGCGCACACCGTTGCGGGTCAGCGCCGGGTTCTCACCGGACTTCCCCCGCGGGAGGCAAGGGGAGCCTAACAAACCCCGGAGCCAGTGATCACCGGTTCGCACCACCCGGCCTGCCGCCGACCGTCCCGCTCCGGTGGCCCCCGGCGCATCCGGGTTGGCCTGACCGGGTGGTGGAGGGGCCCGCACTCCCCCGACGCGCCCGTCCTCCGCGGTGCCCCCTGCTAGCTTCACGAGCTGATCATGAGCCTCGTACCGCTGCGGCGCAGGCGGGGCCCGGAGCGTGAGCCAAGGCGAGGACGGCGGGCATGACCGAGGACGCGAAGAGGCCGACCGTGGCGGAGCCCAAGCGCAGGACCCTGCTGGCCACCGCCGCCGCGGCGGCCGGTGCGTCCGCCGTCGGCGCGGTGCCCGCCCCGGCCGCGGCGGGCACCGGGGCACCGGCCGGGGCGCGGCTGTCCGGCGCCGTGGCCCGCCTTCTGGCCGTGCCCGCGGCCGGCCGCGGGGTCGAGTGGCTCAGGTCCGCCCTCCAGGTCGCCGTGGAGCTGGAGCTGTCCACGATCCCGCCGTACCTGTGCGGCTGGTGGTCGGTGAAGGACCGTGGTTCGAACACCGCGCGCCTGATCCGGCGCATCATCGACGACGAGATGTACCACCTGGGCGTGGCGTGCAACCTCCTCGTGGCCGTGGGCGGGACGCCCCGGATCAGGGCGGGGGCACCCACCTACCCCGGCCCCCTGCCCGGCGGCGTGCACCCGGGGGTCACCGTGTACCTGTCGGGGCTCACCCGGTCCTTCGTGCACGACGTGATGATGGCCATCGAGGCACCCGACGCACCCCTCTCGCGCGAGCCTGGCGCCTCCCCCTCCGTGGGCGACTTCTACACGGCCGTGCTGGAGGGCTTTTGGCTGGCGTCCCCGCACTTGTCCACCCGCGGGCAGCTGGAGACGCGCATCGGCTCGGACGACCTGCGGCCGGTCAGGACGCTCCTCGACGTGGAGCGCGCCATCGACGTCGTCAGGGAGCAGGGCGAGGGCACCGGCAGTTCACCGGCCGACTCCTTCGCCGACGACCACCCCGCCCACTACTACGCGTTCAGCGAGATCTACCACGGCCGGCAGCTGCGCGTCACCGACCGGGGCTGGACCTTCACTGGGGCGCGCGTCCCCTTCCCCGACACCCGCCCCATGGCGCGGGTCCCGGCCGGCGGCTGGTCCCGCCCGCCGGCGCCGGTACGGCAGCTCCTCCACCGGTTCGACACCACCTACACCACCGTGCTGACCTCCCTCGACGCCGCCTGGGCGGGCGGCGGCCCGCGCGCCCTGGGTGCGGCCGTCCACGCCATGCGCGGCCTGGAAGAACCCGCACTGCAGCTGATGGAGACCCGCATCCCCGGCAGGCGGAGCACCTACGGTCCCCAGTTCCACACCCTGTCCTGACGCGGACGGGTGGCGGAGTGACCCAGGTGACGGACGTGGAGTGCGTGTTTTCCCGGTCGTGGGGGACACGCGTCGTATGTCCTCGGTCCAGAACGCACAGCCGGACACCGCCTCCGGCGCCGGCCTCAAGAGAGCCCTCACCACCCCACTGCTGTACTTCTTCATCCTCGGCGACGTCCTCGGCGCCGGGGTCTACGTCCTCGTGGGGCAGGTCGCCTCGGACGCCGGCGGGGCCGTGTGGGTCCCCCTGCTCGTCGCCCTCCTGCTCGCCCTGCTCACCGCCTCGTCCTACGCGGAGCTGGCCACGAAGTACCCCAAGGCGGGCGGTGCCTCCCACTACACGACCAAGGCGTTCGGGCCGTTCGCCGGCTTCATCGCCGGTTTCTGCATGCTCGCGGCCGGTGTCGTCTCCGTGGCCGCGCTCGCCCGCGGGTTCGGCGGCGACTACCTGTCGGCGTTCGTCGACCTGCCGGTGGCCGGCGTCGCCGTGGTCTTCCTCGCGCTGCTCGCCGCGCTGAACGCGCGGGGCATCCAGGAGTCGACGCGGGCGAACGTCGTCGCCACCGTGATCGAGGTCGGCGGGCTGCTGATCATCGTCGCCCTCGGCGGCTGGCTGCTGCTGCGCGGCGACGGCGACGTCGGGCGGCTCACCCAGCTCGGCACGCCCGGCGAGAACGCGGCGAGTGCCGTGCTCAGCGGATCCGTCCTCGCCTACTACTCCTTCGTCGGCTTCGAGACGTCCGTGAACGTCGCCGAGGAGACCCGCAACCCGCGCCGCTCCTACCCGCGCGCGCTGTTCGGCGCACTGGCCACGGCCGGTGCCGTGTACGTCCTGGTCGGCATCGCCGCGTCGGCCGCCGTGCCCACCAGCCGCCTCGCCGCGTCCAGCGGGCCGCTGCTCGAGGTGGTCCACGCGGCGGGCGGGGTGCCGCCGCGGCTGTTCAGCGCGATCGCGCTGGTGGCCGTCGCCAACGGCGCGCTGCTGACGGGGATCATGTCCTCGCGGCTGGCCTTCGGCATGGCCCGCGACGGGCTGCTGCCCTCGGTGCTGACGAAGGTGCTGCCCGCCCGCCGTACGCCCTGGGTCGCGATCGCGGCCACCACGCTGTTGGCGATGGTCCTCGCGGTGACCGGGAGCGTGGCCACGCTGGCCTCCACGCTGGTCCTGCTGCTGCTCGTCGTCTTCCTCATGGTCAACATCGCGGTGCTGGTCCTGCGCCGTGACACCGGTACGGCGGACCACTTCCGCACGCCCACCGTGCTGCCCGTGCTGGGAGCGGTCTCCTGCGTGGTGCTCGCCACCCAGGTCGAGGCCGAGGTCTGGTGGCGGGGGCTCGTGGTGCTCGCGGTGGGCGCCGTGCTCGGCGCGATCAGCCACCGTGCGGCCCGGCGCAAGGCCGCGTCGACGGCGTGACGGCTCCCCCGGCTCACCCGGCCCCGGCAGCGGAGGCGGTACGCGTCCCCGCCCGCGCTTGACGGTGGGAAGTCCGCGCTGGTCCACTGCCTGCCAGGATGCGACGTCCGGTCCGGACCCCGTGGTGGGGGCCGGGACCGAAGCGAAGGGGTGCGGCCATGTCAGCCGAAGCGATCGTCCGCCAGTCCGTCGTCGACGTGCTGGAGGAGCGCCTGCGGACGAGCATCCTGGACGGCGCGCTGCAACCCGGCTCCCTGCTCCCGCCCGAGCGGGAGCTCGCCGCTTCCTACGGCGTCACCCGGACTACCCTTAAGCACGCCCTGTCCCGGCTGGAGCAGGCGGGCCTGCTCCGCACCCGGCATGGCGTCGGCACCCGGGTGCTGGACTTCCTGAAGTCCGGCGGCGCCGACCTGCTCCCGCTGCTGGTGGGCCAGGACGGGGGCTGGCTCGCGGACGTGTTCGAGGCCCGGCGGGCGATCGGCGCGCTGATCGCCCGCAAGGCCGCCGCGGAGTGCGGCGCCGCGCAGGCGGTCCGGCTCCGCGCCGCGGTCGACGCGGTGGCCGGCGCCCCGGACGCGGCCGGTGCGCAGCTGGCCGAGCTGGAGGTGCACCGGGAACTCGCCCGCACCACCGGCAACCGCGTCTACGTCCTGCTCACGAACACGCTGCTGAACGCCTACCTGCCCGTCCGCCACCTCATGACCACGTCCTTCGCGGACCCCGCGACCGTCGCGGACCGCGTCCTCCGCGTGGTGGAACCCGTGGCGGACGGCAAGGCCGACGAGGCCGGACGCGCGGCCGAGGACTACTTCCGGCTGACCGCGGAGGAGATGACCGCCGACCTTGCCCGGCACGGGCGTCGGAGGTAACGACGGGTCGGCGCACACCGGTCGGGGGTCTTGACCCGGCGGCAGTGGGCTGATTCCCTTCCGGCAGTGGATGAGCCACTGAGCCAGTCGGCCACCGGGGCCACCGGTCTGCTGGGGTTCCGTTCGGAGAGGAACGGTGTCGTACGTGGGAGACGGCCGCACGACGCACTTCGCGGAGACGATGGAAGGAACGCTGCGGCTCGACTCCGGCGGGAGCCATGAGCGGGGTCTGCGGCTCGACCTGCGGGTCGACGCCCACCACCTGGTCCGGCCGCTCGGCTCGACCACCGCCGATGTCACGGGCCGCGTGCGCATCAGCGGCTGGGCCGACGACCCGCACGCCTGCGGTCGCATGCTCATCGCCCCGCTGGCCCGGGGCCGGATCGACTACCAGGTGCGGTTCACGGCCCGGGACGGCCACGCCTACGTGCTCGAGGGCCACAAGTCCCCGACCTGGCGGAACCCGTTGCGGTCGATGACCTTCCTGCCCGTCCGCCTGCGGCCCGCGGAGGCGGACGGCGCGGGAGGCGCCTCGGTGCCGTCCCGTGGGGAGGGCGTCCTGCGGTTCCGCCTGCGCGCCTTGCCGGGCTTCCTGGCGAGTTGGCGCTTCCCGGCAGCCTCCGATGCCGCCGGGGCCTACGACTCGGCTCGCCCGGGCCGGCTGAACGTCTGGTACAGCACCTTCTCCGACCCGGTCACCGGCACCGGGTACTGGTTCCACCACGAACTCGTGCGCCCGGTCGACGGCGATCCCTACACCCATGGTTGGGCAGCCGTGTACCCGCCCGGCACGTCCCCGGTCATCGAGCGCTTCGGCCCGCACCCCCTCGGCGGAGACCCGTCGTCCGGAGTCGACGCGGTGGCCGCCGGGGCACCCGGGTTCCACTCCCCCGCGGCCCTCGCGACCGCCCGCCGACTCCGGGGAAGCGCCGGCCGGCTGGCCTGGGACCTGGAGGTGAGCGCGGGGTCCGCGCCCCTGCACACGTTCCCCCGCCTCGCCTGGCGGTGCCGGCTGCTGCCCGCCGTGCACGTCGTCCCCCAGGTGCGGGCGCGCTGCTCCGGCTCCGTGCGCCTCGACGGGCGGTCGCTCCCGGTGGCCGACGCCCTGGGGGCCGGTGCCCGCATCGTGGGCCGCGGCAACGCTCACCGCTGGGCCTGGCTGCACGCCGACCTGGACGACGACACCGTCCTGGAGGTGGTGGCGGCCGTGTCCACCCTGCCGCTGCTGCGGCGCCTTCCGCCGCTGGTGTTCCTGCGACTGCGCCGGGCCGGACGTGACTGGCCGCGGGGCGACTGGCGCAGCGCACTGGGCGTGTGCGGTGCGGGGCGGTTCACGGCGAGGCCCGAGCTGCCGACCTGGAGCGTGCAGGGCCGCGCGGGAGGACACCGCATCACGGTGCGCGTGCACCTGCCCGCGGAGCGCAGGACCGCCGTCGCCTACACCGACCCCGACGGGTCCGGGGCGACCTGCCACAACAGTGAGCGGGCCGACGTCCACGTCCGTCTGGAGCAGCGGAGCGCCGGCCGGTGGCGGACCGAGCGGGTCTGGGACGTACGGGGCACCGCACACGCCGAAGTGGGGCTGCGGTGACCCCGGACCGCGGCCGGGCCCTGGCCGCCGTACTGCTGGACATCGGCGAGGACACCGACGGGGCGTCCTGGGAACGCCGGGTGCCGGAACGCCTGTCGGCCTTCGCGTCGTCCCTGCCGCCGGGCGTCCGTGCCGGCCTCGGCGCGGCGGACCTGGCGCTGGACGGCTTGTCCCTGCTGACCACCGCACGGCGCGCCCACCGGTTGCCGCCGGAGGCCCGGGCGCGGCTCCTGCGGCGGCTGGTCCGCCTGCCCGGCTGCGAGGCGCTGCTCGACAGCGTGAAGGTCCCGGTGCTGCTGGCCGCGGGGTCGAGTCGCCACGGGACACGCGCCGCTGCGTCCTTCGCGCGCGCCGATCCTCCCCTGGACCTGTGCCCCTCGTCCGACTGGCCGGACACCCATCGCGCCGACGCGGTGGTGATCGGTTCGGGCGCCGGAGGGGCCGTGGCGGCGCTGACCCTCGCGGCCTCCGGGCGCTCGGTCGTCGTCCTGGAGGAAGGGCGGCACTTCTCGACCCGGGAACTGGCCTCCCGCCCGCCCCTGGACCGCTTCGCCGACGCCTACCGCGACGGCGGCGCCACGTTCGCCTGGGGCCTGCCGCCCGTGCTGCTGCCGCTCGGGCGGGCCGTCGGCGGCACCACACTGGTCAACTCCGGCACCTGCTTCCGCACACCAGACCACGTCCTGCGGCGCTGGCACCGTGAGCACGGCGTCGAGCTGGCCGACCCCGCGCACTTCGCGCGCCACCTGGACCACGTCGAGCAGCTCCTGGGCGTCGCCGTACCCGACCCGGCGGTCCTCGGCCGCAACGGTGCGCTGGCCCTGCTCGGTGCCGACCGCCTGGGGTGGTCCGCCGCCGCCCTGCGCCGCAACGCCGAGGGGTGCGGGGGGTGTTGTGAGTGCGTCGCCGGCTGTCCCACCGGTGCCAAGAGGGCCGTGCACCTGTCCGTACTGCCGGGGGCCTGCGCGGCGGGGGCGCGGATCGTCACCCGTGCCCGCGCCACCCGGATCGTCACCGAGCACCGTGGGGGTGCCCGCCGGGCCGTCGCGGTGGAGGCGGTGCGCCCGGACGGCTCGGTCTTCACCCTCACCACCGGCCTCGTGGTCGCGGCGGCGGGCGCCCTCCACACGCCGGCCCTGCTGCGGCGCTCGGGTCTGGCGGGTCACCCGCGGGTGGGCCGGAACTTGGCGATCCACCCGGCGGTCAGCCTCGCCGGACGGTTCGGCGAACCCGTCACCGGCCCGGGGGCCGGCCCCAACGTCCTGCAGAGCGTCGGTGTCGACCAGTGGCACGCCGACGGGATCCTCATCGAGGCGACGGCCGCACCGCCGGGGATGACCTCGTTCGTCCTCCCGCACCTGGGGGCGGCGCTCAAACGCGAGCTGGACGACGCGCCCCGCCTCGCCCTCCTCGGCGCGATGGTCTCGGACCGCCCCTCGGGACGGGTCCGAGGAGCGCACCGGCCGCTCGCCTCGTACGCCCTCCACGCGGAGGACGGCCGCCGCCTGCTGCGGGCCGTCGGCCACATGGGGCGCATCCTGTTCGCCGCGGGCGCCCGCGAGGTCCTCACCGGCCTCCCGGCACGCCCCTCGGTCACCTCGCCCGACGCCCTGGACGACCTGGTCGGGCGGACCGGTCATCGCCGCCTCCACCTGTCGGCCTTCCACCCCACCGGGACAGCGGCCCTGGGGTCGGACGGCGGACACTCCCCGGTGCGCCCGGACGGACGGCTGCGCGGGACGGAGGGGGTCGTGGTCGCCGACGCGTGTCTGCTGCCCTCCTCGCCCGGGGTGAACCCCCAGGTCACGATCATGGCGTTGGCGCACGCCGTGAGCGTGGAAGCCGTCCGTCGCGACGGGGAGTGACCTCAGCAGACGGCGACGAGCGCGGCCAGCACGCCGGCCGGGTCGTGCAGGACGCGGGCGCCGTCGCTGACGACCCGTCGCGTCCCGGGGTCCACGGGGTCGGTCCTCGCCCAGTCCGGGGAGCCGACAGCCAGCTCGACCTCCAGCCCGGAGGCCGTACGGCAGCGGCGTTCCGTGACCGGCCCCCACGACCGGGTGCGGATCACCTCCCCCAGCCGCAGGTCCGCGACCCAGGCGTCCTCCAGCAGGTGGCGGGAGGGGTCCGTGGTGAGCAGGACGAGGTCGACGTCGGAGTCCGGTCGCGCGGTCCCCCGGGCGCAGGAACCCACCAGGAGGAGTCCGACGACGTCCTCCCGGTCCCCGCACCAGGACGTGATCCGGTCGATGACGTCGTCGATCTCGGCCGCCCGCTCCGGTGACAGGGCGGCCTGCGGGTGCGCCGGGAGGTCGTCCTGAGGCACGTGGGCATTCCCTTCCGCGAAGTGGTCGTCACCGTGGGGCAGCTTCCCAGACCGCACACGACGACGGGTCGGCCACGGACGACGTTCCTCCGCGACCGACCCGTCTTCCCCGCCCGACGGCCCCCCTACGCCGTCATGGCGGTGTCCTCCTCGAACAGCGCGTGGAAGCGCCGGGTGTGGTCCACGTGGTGCTCCGGACCGTCCAGCGTGACCCGTGCCGTGAGCCGGGTGTCGCCGCTGGACGCGGACAGCCGCAGCTCCAGCTCACCCGGCTCGACCACGCGCCGGCCGTCGCGGCCGGTGAACGAGGCGACGTCGGCCGGGACGGTCACCCGCAGCCGCCGGGACTCGCCGGCCCGCAGGGACACCCGGGTGAAGCCCACGAGCCGTTGCACCGGCTGGACCACGGACGCCACCGGGTCGTGCAGGTACAGCTGGACCACCTCGGTGCCCGGCCGCTCACCGGCGTTGCGGACGGTGAACGCGAGGGTCACCTCACCGTCCGTCCCGGCGGTGTCGGCGTCGACGGCCAGGTCGCTCCACGTGAACCGCGTGTAGGACAGGCCGTGCCCGAACGGGAACGCGGCCGTCGGGTCGACGTTGGAGACCTCGCTGGCCTGCGCGAGCCGCGCGCCGAGGTAGGTGGACGGCTGGGTGCCGGAGCCGCGGGGCACGCTGACCGGCAGCCGCCCGGACGGGTTGATCCGCCCGCTCAGCACCCCCGCGAGGGCCGGGGTGCCCTCCGCGCCGGGGAAGAACGACTGCACGACGGCGGCCGACTCCTCCACGGCCCGGCCGAGCGCGTAGGGGCGTCCGGCGAGCAGCACGGTCACCACCGGCGTGCCCGAGTCCAGCAGCGCGTCGAGGAGTTGCTGCTGGGCGCCGGGCAGGGCCAGCGACTCCACGTCGCAGCCCTCGCCACTGGTGCCGCGCCCGAAGAGGCCCGCCCGGTCGCCGAGGACGGCCACCACCACGTCGGCGTCGCGCGCCGCCGCCACCGCGTCCGCGAGGGCGGAGGTGTCGCCGTCGTCGACGCCGGTGCCGCGCACCACGGTCAGGTCCGCGCCGGGGAACTCGCGCGCCAGGCTCTCGCGCAGGGTGGGCAGTTCGATGCCCACGGGCTGGTCGGGGTGGTGCACGCCGACGTGCTGCGGGAACGAGTAGCAGCCCAGGACGGCCGTGGCCTCCTCGGCGTTGGGGCCGACCAGGGCGATGCGGCGCGGTGCGGCGAGCGGCAGGACGCCGTCGTTGCTGAGCAGCACCACCGCCTCCTCGGCGACCGTGCGGGCCAGCTCGCGGTTGGCGGGGCTGTCCAGGTCGACCGTGCCGCGCAGCGCGTCGGGGTCGCCCGGGTCGGCTCCGGCCAGGGCCGGCGGCACCGGGCTCCAGTCCGGGTCGAGCAGGCCGAGCCGCGCCTTCTGGGCGAGGACGCGGCGCAAAGCGCGGTCGATCAGGGCCTCGGGGACGCGTCCGGCGCGCACGGCCTCGGTCAGGGGTGCCCCGAAGGTCTTGACGGTGGGCAGTTCCACGTCGACGCCGGCCCGCAGGGCGGTGCCCGCCGCGTCGGCCCAGTCGCCGGCCAGCCCGTGCAGGATCTTGAGGAAGGCGATGCCGAAGTAGTCGGCGACGACCGTGCCCTCGAAACCCCAGGTGTCGCGCAGGAGTTCGGTCAGCAGGGCTTCGTCCGCCACGGACGGCAGTCCGTCGGTGTCGGTGTAGGCGTGCATGACGGAGCGGGCGCCGCCCTCGCGCAGGGCCATCTCGAACGGCGGCAGCAGCACGTCGGCGCGTTCGCGCGGGCCCGCGCTCACCGGGGCGAGGTTGCGTCCGGCGCGGGAGGCGGAGTAGCCGACGAAGTGCTTGAGGGTGGCGATGATCCCGGCGGACTCCAGGCCCTGCACGTAGGCGGTGCCGATGGTGCCGACCAGGTAGGGGTCCTCGCCGATGGTCTCCTCGACGCGGCCCCAGCGGGCGTCGCGCACCACGTCGAGGACCGGTGCGAGGCCCTGGTGGACGCCGACCGCGCGCATGTCGCGGCCGATCGCCGCGGCCATCTCGCGGATCAGTCCGGGGTCGAAGGAGGCGCCCCAGGACAGTGGCACGGGGTAGGCGGTGGCCTGCCAGGTGGCAAAGCCGGCCAGGCACTCCTCGTGGGCCACGGCCGGGATGCCGAAGCGGTTGGCGGCGGTGATCCGCGCCTGGGTGCGCATCAGGGACAGCGCGCCGAGCGCCGGGTCGACGGGCGCGGTGCCGAAGGGCCGGGTCAACTGGCCCAGCCCGGCCGGGAGCAGGGCGTCGAGGTCGACGGCGTCGTCCATGTCGTGCTGGTGCGGGGCGACTTCGCCGCCCTCGGCGGAAGCGCCGACCCACACGCCGTAGAGCTGGGCGATCTTCTCGTCCAGGGTCATGGCCTCGATCAGCGCCGAGACCCGCGTGTCGATGTCGTGGGCGGGATCGTTCCACAAGGGAATCTGAGGGGTTTCGGGGGTGGTCTCAACGGCCACGTTGGGGGTCACTTTCCTCCGACGCCCATCAGGCCCTGGACCAGGGCGCGACGGGCGAACAGGTAGACGAGAAGGACGGGCACCATGGACAACGTCACCGCGCCCAGCAGGCCGGGGATGTCGACGCCGTGTTCGGTCTGGAAGTTGTACAGACCGAGCGTCACGACCTTGGTGGAGTCGGACTGGGTCAGGACGAGGGGGAACAGGAAGCCGTTCCACGCCTGCAGGGCGGAGAACACCACGATGGTGGACAGGCCGCCGCGGGACAGCGGCACCACCAGCTGGAAGAACATCCGCCGCGGGGTCGCCCCGTCCATCGCCATCGCCTCGAACAGCTCGGGTGAGATGTCCCGCATGGCGCCGCTGAGGATCAGCGCCGACATCGGCAGGCAGAAGGCCGCCGTCGGCAGGATGACGCCCAGCAGGTTGTCGTACAGCCCGGCCTCGCTGATCAGGTAGAACATCGGGACGATGACGGCCTGCGCGGGGATCGCGAGGCCCAGCAGGAACAGGCGGAAGATCTGCGAGGTGACCCGGCTGCGGCTGCGCACGATGGCGTACGCGAGCGGCGGCACCAGGGCGAGCACGATGCCCACCACGCACACGGTGACCAGCAGAGTGTTGAAGAAGTACTGCCCGAAGCCCGAGTCGAAGGCGCCGGTGTAGTTGTGCAGGGTGAAGGTGTCCGGCCAGGACACCGGGCCGTTCTTCGCGTAGTCCTCGCGGGTGCGCAGGGTCGCGGCGAGCAGCACGTACAGCGGCAGGCCGACGAAGAGGAGCCAGACCAACGATCCGGCGCCGGCGAGGTAGTTGGGGCGGTGCCTCATGACACACCCTCCATGTCGCTGCGCATCTTGTCGTAGCCGGAGACGCGCACGACGATCAGCGAGATGATGGTGGCCGCCACGACCAGGCAGAGCGCGATCGCCGAGCCGGCGCCGAAGTCGAAGCTCTTGAAGGCCTTCTGGTACATGTAGTAGGCGCTGATCGTGGTGTCGCTGCCCGGGCCGCCCTGGGTCAGGATCAGCACCGTCTCGAAGGTGGTGAGTCCGCCGACGATCATCAGGATCATCGAGGTGATCATCGAGTTGCGCAGCTGCGGCAGGGTGATGTGGAAGAACTGCCGGTAGCGTCCGGCGCCGTCGATCTCGGCGGCCTGGTAGAGGACGTCGGGTACGGCGCGTGCGGCGCCCTGGTAGATCAGGGTGTGGAAGGGCGTGAACTGCCAGGTGCTCACGAACGCCAGCACGCCGATCGCGGTGGCCTGCTTGCCGAACAGGTTGCCGTCGCCGAACAGCCAGGTGGCGCGTGCGGGGATGCCGAAGTTGGGGTCGAGCAGCGCCCGCCACAGCACGGAGACCGCGGTGGAGGACAGCAGCAGCGGGATGAAGTAGATCGCGGACAGGACGGCGCGGTTGCGCTGGTGGCCGGCCGCCCACACGCCGAGCACGATGCTGAGCGGGGTCTGGATGGCGACGCCGAGCGCGGTCAGCAGCAGGGTGAGCCAGATGCTGTTGATCATCACCGGGTCGTCGAGGATCCGGCTCCAGTTGTCGGTGCCGACCCACTGGGGCGAGCCGAGGCCGTTCCAGCTCATGAACGACAGCACCGCCACCATGATCAGCGGTGCGATGGCGAAGAGGGCGAAGAAAAGGGTGGCGGGCAGCGCCCAGACGAAGCCCGGGCGCCCGACGAGGACGGCGGAGGAGCCCTCCGGCCGCCGCCGGACCTTCTTGGGGGTCTCGGCGGCGGTGGGAGCACTCGTGGTCTGAGTGGTCATGAGTGTCATTCGGTGGGCAGGGCCTGCATGGCCTTGATGAATCCGTCGGCGTCCAGCTGGCCGTTGAAGAACTGCTGCACGGCCTGGTGCATCGGGGTGCTCGCGGCCGGCGGGTAGGCCTGGTCCCACGAGAGCTGGAACGACGGGGCGGCGGCGACCAGGTCGTACTGGAAGCGCGAGTACTCGGGGCTCGCGGACGTGGTCAGGAACTTCGGCACGTTGGTCGTGGTGGGCAGGTTGCCGATGGCCATCTGCGCCTTGACGAACTCGTCGGAGTACATGAGCTTCAGGAACTGCGCGACGGCCTCGGGGTGCTTGGTCTTCTTCAGCACCGAGTAGAAGTTGTTCGTGTTGCCGACCACGTTGGCCGGGTCGCCCTTGCCGCCGGGGACCGTCGGGAAGGTGGTGTAGCCGAGGCCCTTGGCGGCGAAGTCCTTGGCGTCCGTCTGCTGCTGGGAGTAGTACCAGGAGCCCATCAGCTCGAAGGCCGCCTTGCCGGAGGCGACCAGCGCCGGGGAGGCGCCGTTGGTGTACTTCACCGAGTCGTAGTTGGTGCCGAAGGCGCCGGCGTCCACCAGCTCCTTGATCTGGCCGAGGGCCTTCTTGCTGTCGGCGCTCGCCCAGGCGTCCTTGTCGCCCTCCAGGGCCTTCTGGAACAGCTCCGGGCCGGCGACGCGGTCGTAGAGGTACTCGAACCACATCAGCGTCGGCCACTGGTCGCCGCCGCCGAGGGCTATCGGGGTGACGTTCTTCTTCTTCAGCGTCTTGACCGCGGCGAGCAGCTCGTCCCACGTCTTGGGCGGCTGGACGCCCGCCTTGTCGAGGACGTTCTTGTTGTGGAAGAGCAGCACCGGCTGGGTGCCGCGCATCGGGATGCCGTAGGACTTGCCGTTGACCACGGCGCTGTTGAACACCGAGGGCAGGAACTTGTCCTTGAGGTTCGGGTCCTTGGCGATGAAGTCGTCCAGCGGCATCAGCAGGTCGGCCTTGACGAACGGCTGGATGCTGCCGCCGCCCCAGTTGAAGAAGACGTCCGGCGCCTGGGGCGTGCTGATGATCGTCTGCAGCTTCTGCTGGTAGTCGGCACCCGGGATGGTGTCGAGCACGGCCTTGACGTCCGACGTCTTGTTGAAGGTCTCGACGATCTGCTTCTCGACCTTGTTGCTGGCGTCGCCGTAGACCAGGACGTGGATCTTCCCGTCCTTCGACGAACCGCCGCTGTCGTTCCCCCCGCAGGCCGTCAGGCTCAAGGCCATGGCGAGGGTGGCGCCACAGGCGAGCAGTCCGTGCAACCGCGTGCGTGTCTTCATCGTCCGCCTCTCGAAAGTTTCGGCATCATTGCCGAAAGTCCATGCGGACGGACAGTAGGGGCCGATCCGGATTCTGGTCAATGACCTTGCAGCCACGCGACCAAAGCGTTACCCCGGCCGTGACCCCGGTGACCTATCCTGCGCTGCATGGACGATGACGACGACGCGACGGACGAGGGACGTGTGACCCTTGCGACCGTGGCCCGAAAGGCCGGGGTCTCGCTGCCGACTGTTTCGAAGGTGCTCAACGGGCGTGCGGACGTCTCCCACCGGACGCGTGCCAAGGTGGAGCGCCTGCTCGCGGCCCAGGGCTACCGGCGCCGCCCGCCCGGCCCCTCCCGGGCGCCGCTCGTCGAGCTGGTCTTCCACGAACTCGAGAGCGTGTGGGCGGTCGAACTCATCCTGGGCGTCGAGAACGTCGCGAAAGCGAACGGTGCGACGGTCGTCCTCACCGAGAGCGGCACCCGGCACGCGCCCGCCGAGGACTGGATCGAGGGGGTGCTCCGACGGCGGCCGCTCGGCGTCGTGCTGGTCTTCTCCACGCTCCCCGAGCCCGTCAAGGGCCGACTGCGCTCCTACGGCATCCCGTTCGTCATCATCGACCCCGCCGGCGACCCGGACCCCGACGTCCCCTCGGTCGGCTCGGCCAACTGGTCGGGCGGCCTAGCCGCCACCCGTCACCTCACCGAACTGGGGCACCGGCGCGTCGCCGTGATCACCGGGCCCGAGGACCTGATGTGCTCCCTGGCGCGTCTCGACGGCTACCGCTCCGCGATGGCCATGGCCGGCCTGGACGTCGACCCCGCCCTCGTCCGGTACGGCGACTTCCACGTCCAGAGCGGCTACCGGCACGCCATGGAGCTGCTCGCGCTGCCCGACCCGCCGACGGCGCTCTTCGCCGGCAGCGACCTCCAGGCCCTCGGCGTCCTGCAGGCGGCGCGGGTACGCGGGTTGAGCGTCCCGCGGGACCTGTCCGTGGTCGGCTACGACGACGTCTCGCTCGCCCAGTGGACCAGCCCGCCCCTCACCACGGTCCACCAGCCCCTGCGCCACATGGCCGAGGAAGCGACCCGCATGCTGCTGGAGCCGGCGGACCCGGACGGCACGGCCCGGCGGATCGAACTGGCGACGCGGCTGGTGGTGCGCCAGACGACGGCGGGGCCGGCGGTGGGGTGAGGGGGCGAACTCCCGTGTCCGGTACCGACTTCGGAGGGCGACTCGGCTCGCTCGATCACCGGGCCGACCGGGGCGGTGAACGCGAAGAGCCCCGCCCCGCCCGGGTGGCCCTCGCAGGAGGGGGCCGTGCCGGACAGGGCGGGGCGGGGTGGGCGTCAGCGGTTACCGCGTCGCCGACTTCGTGCGGGCGTGGCCCGAGAGCGCCTTCTGGACCGCGCGGAAGGCCGGTTTCACGCCGTAGTCCTCGTCCAGGAGGTTCGCGGCGCCCTCGCCCTCGAACACGCCGGGCACCCAGGAGTACCGGTCGGTGAAGCCCCAGACGGTGAACGAGATGCAGTGCCGGGTGCGCAGGCAGGCGTCCAGCAGCAGCCGGTAGCCCTCGGCCTGCGTGGCCAGCTTCTCGTCGTCCGCCGGGAGGACCATGCGGACGTCCGCCTCGGTGACCGCGGTGTCCAGGCCCAGCTTCTCGAAGCGGGCGAAGTTCTCGGGCAGTCCGCCGGGCAGCCCGTACTGGATGCCCAAGTGCCCCTGGAAGCCGACCCCGTCGATGGGAACGCCCTCGGCCTTCAGGCGGCCGGCCAGGTCGAGCACGGCGTCGCTCTTGGGGCCGGACCACTCGATGTTGTAGTCGTTGTAGAACAGCTTGGCGTGCGGGTCCGCCTCGTGCGCCCAGCGGAACGCGTCGGCGATGTACCCCGGGCCCAGCTTGCGCAGCCAGATCGAGTCGCGCAGGGTGCCGTCGTCGTTGAACGCCTCGTTGACGACGTCCCACTGCCAGATGCGGCCCTTGAAGTGCCGCACGGTGTCGGTGATGTGGCGGTGCAGGATCTGGCGCAGCTCCTGGGCGGTGAAGTCGCCGGTGGTCAGCCAGGAGGGCAACTGGCTGTGCCAGACCAGCGTGTGGCCCCGCACCTTCTGCCCGTGCCGCGCGGCGAACGCGACCAGCTGGTCGGCCGCGGCGTAGTCGTACACGCCCCGCTGCGGCTCGATCACCTCCCACTTCATGACGTTCTCCGGGGTGACGGTGGAGAACTGCTCACCCGTGATCCGGCGGTAGTCGGTGTCGTCGGCGAGCGCCGACATGTCGACGGCCGTGCCGACGCGCAGCCGGTCGTCGGCCGCCAGTTGGCGGAGCGTTCGCTCCTTGCCGCCGTGGGCCGGGGCCTCGGCCGCGGCGGCCGAGCCGGCGGCGGCGAGGGGGACGAGAGCGAGGGACGACGTCATGGCGGCTGCCAGGACGAGGCGGGGCACCTTCACTAGCACTCCTCCTAGGGAGAGTGGAGTTCCGAATGTTTCGAGGCGCTTTCGGAAGAGCGCGGCGCAACGGTATGGGTCGCCGGAGGGGACGTCAACCGGCGCGGCAGCCGCGTTTTTTGGGCCCCGTAGAGGCTGTCGGACCCCCGCCCCTGTGCGGCAACTTCCACCCACGGGTGCGTGATTGATTGACCTCCGACCACACAAGCCCTATGTTCTAGGCCGGCGTTCGGAAAGAAACTCGAAACATTCGAGCAGCACCGCGCGGGTGGGTGCTCACCCGCGGGGCTCCAGCACCTCCAGGGTGCCGGTGTGGGTGTCGAAGCTGCGCAGAGTCGTGAGCAGGAAGGACTGCGGCGGCATGGGCAGCAGACCGGGGATCCGCCGGTCGGCGAAGGCGCCCGCACGCCGGGTGCGGCCGAGGGTGATGTGCGGACTCCACCGTCCCGGCGTGTGCAGGGGGTTGAGGGTCTCGGGCGGACTGTCGGAGGCCACCGCCTCCCACACCCGGCGGTGCAGGGCGGTCAGCGCCGGGTCCGGTGCGAGCGCCCAGGCGAGTACGGAGGTGGGTCGCTCGAAGCGGATGAGTCCCGTGCACCGCACCGGGAGCGGGAGGGCGGCCGCCACCTCGGCGAGCTCCCAGCGGATCGGACCGGTCAGCTCCGGACAGGCGGCCAGGGTCAGGTGCGGGCTGTTGGTGGGTGAGCCGTGCCGGGCCTGACTGGGCAGCCCCGCGTCCGCCAGCCGCCGCCAGGCCTCCCGGACCACCTGGTCCGCCGCGTCATCCACCAGGAGCTCGACCGTACGCACCGACGCAGCCTACCGGCGGGGCCGCGTCGGGGCGGGACGGCACGTGGGGTAGCGGAACGGCCGAGGTGTGACCGGCGCACCCACGCCCGCGGGACGGACCGCAGCGGCAGGGCTGCCGGGGGCCGCACGCCCCGGCAGCCCTGCCGCTGCCGCCGCGGGGACCGTCGGTCCCGGTCAGGTCAGCTCCACGCGATGGAGGACACCTCGTCGTCCAGGGCACCTCCCGACCAGTCCCCGCTGACCCGGGCGCCCTGGAAGTAGGAGTGCTCGTAGTAGACCGCCTCGCACTGGCCGTACTGGACGGCGGAGCCGATCTCGTCGTTCCAGTCGAACCCGGAGGCGTCCTTCACGCCCGACAGGTTGCTGTACGTCCAGTCGATGTCCGGGTCCGCGTCGCAGTCCGAGGAACGGGTGATGGTCCACGAGTGGCCCTTGCGGTTGGCGTCGTTGTAGAGCGTGCCGATCGCCACCGAACTCAGGGCGGCGGAGTTGGCCTGGCGGAGCTGGGTCAGGTAGCGGCCCTCGACCTGGGTCGCCCCGGCCGGCAGCTGCACCTTGCCGCCGGTCGCGTGGGCGATCGCGCCGCTGAAGGTGTCGAAGCAGCTGACCCGGGCCCGGCCGGTCAGGTCCAGCACGCAGTGCCCGCCGTGGTCGGCGGACTGCGTGGCGGCCTGGGCGGCACCCGCGGTGCCCGGCAGGGTGACGAGAGCCAGCGCGGTGACGGCGGTGACGCCGGCGAGTCGCACGTTCATGGTGTTCCCCCTTCGTGGTGCGCGCCGGTCCCCCTGACCGGCACGGCACTCACCCTGCCTGTCGGACGCCGCCTTCTCTACGCGCGTTCCGCTGAGCGGAACCGCTCAGTGGCGCAGCACGGGCGGCAACGGAGCGGTGCTCCTCGCGGCCCTGCCGAGGTTGGCGGTGATGGCGGCGCCGGCCCGGGCGGTGTGTTCGGCGACGGTCTGGAGCCGTCGGTGGGGCGGCACCATCGCGGTGATGGCCGCGCGGAGTCGACCGTCGGGCGAACACACCGGGAGGGCCGCGCAGCACACCCCGTCCATGACCTGCTCGCGTTCCAGGAGGGCGGTCTCCGGCCGGCCCGCCGCCCGGCGGGGCGGGCCGGCCGTGAGCACCTGCCCCGCGGCGGTGTCCAGGGTGAAGCCCATGCCGTCGCGGACCGGCGCGACCGGCTCGACCTCGCCGGGCACGGAGGCGATGGTCAGCGCGAGGTCCTCGTACAGGACGGTGACCACGACGCTGGCGCCGGTGGCGGCGCGCAGCCCGTGCAGGGGCTGGCGGGCGGCCAGGCGCAGTCCGGGATGGGGCTGCCAGGCCTGGCCGATCCGGTAGAGCTGGCCGCCCACGCGGTAGCGGCCGCGGTGGCGTTCGACGGCGCCCACCATGAGCAGTTGGTGCAGCAGCCGGTGGGTGCTCGCCTTGGGCAGCCCGCAGGCGTTGGCGATCTGAGTGAGTCCCGCTTCGCCCCCCTGCCGCCGTAACTCGTCCAGCAGTGCGAACGCCCCCTTCAGGACGCCTCGGCCCATCGACGACTCGGACGCGGTGCGGTGCGGTGACTGTGGCATGTGGTTCCCCCCGGAACGCATGGGCGTCGGCCGTGTCCCCCGTCGGCACGGCCACCGGACGCCGGTGAACAGGATGCCCGGAGCGCCCACGGATTGACGAGACGATCGACGAAGTCGCCAGTAAGGGGGGCGGCGGGGAACGTTAGGGGTTACCGGCCCGCCGCACCGATTCCTACGCTCACTGGGGCACTTGGACGCGCGCGGACCATCCATCTGGAGCAGCCTGTGACCGCTCGACGGGGACCTTTCGGCATCGGCATACGCGGCACGGGCTCCTTCCTGCCCGTCGAGACGGTGCCCAACTCCGTCGTCGCCGAACGCGCCGGTGTGACGGCCGACTGGATCGTGCGCAAGACCGCGATCCGCGAGCGCCGTTACGCCGCCGCCGACGAGGCGACCTCCGACCTGGCCGTGGCCGCCGCCGCGTCCGCCCTGGCCGACGCCGGCGTGCGGGCCGGGGATCTCGCCTGGATCGTGGTGGCCACATCGACCCCGGATCAGCCGCAGCCGGCCACCGCGAGCCTCGTGCAGCACCGGCTCGGTGCCGAGGGCGCGGCCGTCTTCGACCTCAACGCAGTGTGCAGCGGCTTCGTGTACGCGCTGGTCACCGTGGCCGCGCTGCTCTCCGGCGGCACGGTGGGGGCACGGCGGCACGGCCTGGTCGTGGGTGCCGAGGTGTACTCGCGGATCATCGACCCCGCCGACCGGCGCACGGCGGTGCTGTTCGGGGACGGTGCGGGCGCGGTGGTGCTCGGTCCGGTGCGCGCCGGGTACGGCATCGTGGGCTCGGACCTGATCGGGTTCGGGCAGCACCACGACATGATCGGCGTTCCCGCGGGGGGCAGCCGCAGGCCGGCGTCGCAGGAGACACTCGCCTCGGGCGAGCACTACTTCCACATGCAGGGGCGCGCCGTACGCGATTTCGTCACGACCGAACTCCCGGCAGGCGTACGTCGGTTGCTCACCGTCTGCGACATCGCCCCGGACGCGGTGGACCACTTCGTCCCGCACCAGGCCAACGGCATGATGCTGCGGGAGGTCCTGCCCCTGCTGGGACTGCCGCGGGCACGCACCCACCTCACGGTGGCCGAGCATGCCAACACTGGTGCGGCGTCCGTGCCGTTGGCGCTGGACACGGTCCGGCGCGGGGGCCTCTTGGAGGACGGGGACACGGTGCTGCTCGCCGGGTTCGGCGGAGGAATGTCCCTCGGCACCGCGCTGGTGCGCTGGGACGGGGCGCCCGGGGACGGCTGAGACACCGGATGACCCGGGTCAGGCCTTCAGACGCTCCCGGAGCAGGGTCAGCACGGCCGGCTGGTGGGTCGTCAGGTAGAAGTGGCCGCCCGGGAACACGTGCAGGTCGAAGTCCTCGTCGGTGTGCTCCCGCCACACCTCGGCCTCGGCGAGCGTGACCTTGGGGTCGGCGTCGCCCAGCAGGGCGGTCACCGGGCAGGTGAGCAGGGGCGCCGGGCGGTGCTCGTACGTCTCGATCGCCCGGTAGTCGGCGCGCAGCGCCGGCAGGATCATGGCGAGGACGTCGTCGTCGGCGAGCAGGGCCGCGTCCGTCCCGGCGAGTGTCTTCAGCTCACGGATCAGACCGGCGTCGTCCCTCAGGTGCACGGTCTCGGTGCGCCGGGTGGAGGGGGCGCGCCGGCCGGACACGTAGAGCGCGGCCGGGCCGGGACCCGGGGACTGCTGGAGACGCAGGGCGACCTCGTAGGCGATGACGGCGCCCATGCTGTGTCCGAAGAGGTGCAGGGGCTGGTCGCGCCAGGGCTCGAGTGCCTCGGCGACCTGGTCGGCGAGGCGCCGCAGGTCCGTGAGCGGCTGCTCCCCCATGCGGTCCTGCCGGCCGGGGTACTGCACCGCGAGGACGTCGACGTCCGGGCTGAGCGCGGTGGCCACGGGGAAGTAGAAGCTGGCCGAGCCTCCGGCGTGCGGGAAGCACACCAGACGGGGCGCCCCCGGCCCGGCCGTGCGGTACTGCCGTATCCACGTACCGCTGCCCACCGATGTACTCAACCGGGCCGCCCCCCTTACGACGTTCACCATTCCTGACACCTAGGGCGTGGCCCTGGCGGCGACCCTAGCCAAGGAGCGGGTGGCGTGTAACCCCTATCTTCGCCGACGTGCTCCGGCCGACCGGGTCGGCACCCTCCGGGAAAACACCGACGGCCCGACCGTCGGGGGAGGCCGGCCGGGCCGTCGGCGGTCGAGGGGGACGCTAGAGCGCGCCCCGCGGCTGGGCGTCGGCCGGGGCGACGGGGTCGGTGCCCGGCTGCTCCCGCTTCGCCTGCTGCGGCATGAACAGCGCCGCGAGCACGGTGCCGACGACGGCGATGGCGCCGCAGACGACCAGCATCACGTTCATGCCGTGGACGAACGACTCCTGCACGCTGGAGAGCAGGGCGGGCGAGTGCAGCTTCTGCGCGACGAGGACGCCGGCGGAAACGCTCTCCCCTGCCGCGTCCGCGGCCCGGTCGGGGATCGAACCCACCTCCAGGTGGCTGTGGTAGGAGGAGGTCAGGATGGTGCCGAGGAGCGCCACGCCGATGGTGCCGCCGACCTGGCGGACCGTCTGGATCACGGCGGAGCCGACGCCGCTGCGTTCGGTCGACAGCGCGCCGAGCGCCGAGTCGACGGCCAGGGGGAGCGCGAGGCCCGTGCCGAGGCCGACGACGGCGATCCAGGTGGCCGCGTAGCCGTAGGAGGTGTCGGTGTCGGTCACCGCTCCCATGAACAGTCCGACGGCCATCAGCAGGAAGCCCACGGAGACCAGCCGCTTGGGCCCCGCCTTGGCGGTGACCTTGCCGCCCACCCGGGCGCCGACGATGATGCCGCCGATGATCGGCAGCAGCCGCAGTCCCGTGCCGAGGGCGTCGGCGCCGAGGACGGCCTGGTAGTACTGCGGCACGGTGAACAGCAGTCCGAACAGGGCGAACGACACGACTGTGGCCATCACCGCGCCCCAGGTGAACGCGGGTGACCTGAAGAGCGAGAGGTCGACCAGGGGCTTGCCGTCGGGGCGCGCCGCGAGATGGCGCTGCCACACGACGAACAGCAGCATCAGGACCACGCCGCCGATCAGCATCGTGAGGGCCGTGCCGTCGCCCCAGCTCTTCTCGCCGGCCTTGATGGCCCCGTAAGTGATGCCGGCGAGGCCGGCGCTGGAGAGCAGGACGCCCACCAGGTCGAGCCCCGGAGGTTCCGGGCTGCGGGAGTCGGGCAGCAGCAGCAGGACGGCGACGATCGCGAGGGCGACCATGGGGACGTTGATGAGGAAGACCGAGCCCCACCAGAAGTTGTCCAGCAGCCAGCCGCCGACGATCGGGCCGAGCGGGAGCCCGAGCGCGCTGGCGGTCACGACCATGCCGATCGCCTTCGGTCGCTCCTCGTCGGAGAACATCACGGGGAGCACCGACAGGGACAGCGGGAAGATGAACCCGGCGCCCAGGCCGAGCAGGGCGCGCCACCAGATCAGGGCGTCCGTGGAGCCGGAGTAGGCGCAGCCGACGGAGGCGGCGCCGAACAGGACCAGTGCCACCACGAGCAGCTTCTTGCGGCCATAGCGGTCACCGGAGAGCCCCGCCGGCAGCAGCACCGCGGCGAAGACCAGGTTGTAGGCGTTGGCGAACCACTGCAGTTCGCTGGTCGAGGCCTCCAGGTCGGTGGCGAGCGTGGGCAGGGCGACGTTCAGGACCGTCGTGTCCAGGCCCACCACCAGCGCACTCAACGCCAGGGCGCCCACCGCCCACCATCGTCGGGCATCCGAGACGCTCATGACGGCCTCCATCCTTCGGTTGTTTCTGATGTGCCACGCTTTTCATGCGCGACATTAGTTTCACACATACGTGAAGTCAATGAATGATGTAAACTTCCAGCCGCACGCACGAGTGAAGGAGGCGACGCAGGGTGACCGAGAAGCCGACGCAGGCCCGGGACCAGGAGGCCGTGCTCAAGTTCATCGAGCGCTTCGCGGCCGCGCTCACCGAGGCGGGCTTCCCGCGGATGCCCGCCCGGGTCTTCGTCGCCCTGTTCGCCTCGGACTCCGATCACCTGACCGCCGGCGAGCTCGCCGAGCAGCTCCAGGTGAGCCCCGCGGCCATCTCGGGCGCCGTGCGGTACCTGACGCAGGTGAACCTGGCCATCCGGGAGCGTGAACCGGGCGCCCGCCAGGACCACTTCCGGGTGGACGGCAACGTCTGGTACGAGCTCATGCGCCGCCGTGACCGCGAACTCGTCCGCTGGGAGGACAGCCTGCGCGAGGGTGTCGAGACCCTCGGCAGGGACACCCCCGCCGGGGCGAAGCTCGCGGCGACACTGCCCTTCTTCGAGTTCATGCAGAAGGAGTTGTCGGAAATGCTGGAGCGCTGGCGTCAGCAGGAGGGAAATTCCTGACGTAACGTCAAATCCCTCACCTGGTCTCCACGTCCATCACGCTCCGGCCACTTCGCCGGAGCGGCGGTGGCGCGTAACCTTTTCACGCGCAGGGGCAACCCCTATCCACCCCCTCAACGCCCCCTGATCTCCCGGACTGCACTGTTCCACGCCCCCGCCGGCCGACGTAGCATCGCTTTCAGACAGTCGAACGGCGAACACACGGCCGCCCGCACAAGCGTGCGGTGTACAACCGGGGGCACCGCTTCCACCTGCGGGCCGCCCGAACGCCGTCCGGCTCGAAGAAGAGCCGCGGCGGGCGGCGACAGCGGTCCCCCGAGGCCAGGGTGCAGGTTTTTAGGACAACGTCGTCAGGCATTTGCCAGTCGATCAGTTGACGGCAGTCGGCGTTTCAGGATTCCATTTCGTTCGGTCCCGCAACCACTTCCGACCGGTCCTGCACCGCAGCGAGCAAAGCGCCATTAAAGGAAGTCCATGCAACCGGCAAAGGATGGATCTCGCGCGCCGAACAACAGCCAGCTCTGAACGGCCAGAACGGCAAAGGATACGGGGGTGCCCTTCTCTGTCATGGAATCCGTTGAACAGCAAACAGAATGGCGTACGCTTCACACAGCATTCGACGACGCGGCGTCCGGAATATCCCGGACGGTACTGATAGAAGCCGGAGTCGCCTGCGGGAAAAGCACGGTTCTGGAGGGAATCGGCGACTACACCGCGGCCCGGGGCGCCTTGGTCCTGCACGCCGTGGGCTCGTTGTCCGGCAGCGGAACACCGCTCGGCGTCGTACGCCAACTCGTCGAATACCCTTCATTCCCCGCAACCGCCGGCCAAAACCTCCTCGCGGACGTGGAAAGGGGAGATTACGCACAGTTCTCCGCAGCGCTGCGGAATATAGCCGTCCGCTTACCGGTGGTGGTGAGCGTAGACGACCTGCACCACGTGGACGCCGCCTCCTTGCACTGCCTCCTCCACCTCGTCGGCCACACCCGCCGGAGCAGGATTCTCACCCTGTTCACCCAGTCGTTGTCGTGCGCTCCCCAAGACCCCACGTTCGACACCGAATTGCTGCGCCAGCCCAATTTCCGCAGGGTCCGGCTCGCCCCGCTCGACCTGCACGGCGTGACCGCGATGCTCGCGAACCACCCCGAGGTCGACGCCGGCGAGGACCTGACGCGGGAACTGCACTCCGTCAGCGGGGGGAACCCGCTGCTGCTGCGCGCGCTGATCGAGGACCACCTGGCGGCCCGCCGCTTCGCGGGTCCGTCGGGTGAACGCGCCGAGCCCGGCGTCGCGTTCAGCCGGGCCGTGCTCACCTGTCTGCACCGGGGCGGCAGCCGCATGCGTGACGCCGCCACCGCCCTGGCCGTTCTGGGCGAGTCCGAGCACACCGCCCTGCTGGGCCCCCTTGCGGGCCTGTCGGCGGCGGCGCTCGCCCAGGCCCGGCACGCCCTCGACGCCACCGGCATCACCGCGGAGCACCGCTTCCGCCACCGCCTGGCCAGAGCCGCCGTGCTGGACAGCATCACCCCCGCGGACCGGCGCGCCCTGCACCTGAAGGCCGCGACCCTGTTGCACCGGCACGGCGCCTCCGTCCGCGAGGTCGCCGCCCACCTGCTCGCCGGCGGCGGCACGCCGGACGCCTGGGGAGTCACCGCACTCAAGGAGGCGGCCGAGGAGGCACTCGCCGCCGACCGGGCACAGGAGGCGGTCGCCTTCCTGGAGCTGGCCCACGCCGGTTCCACCGACGCCCGTACCCGGGCGGAGATCACCGTCCGGCTCGCCTGCGTCATGTGGCGCCTCAACCCGGCCACCGCGGAGAGCCTGTACCTGGCGGAGTCCCTCTCCGCCCTGTGGTCCGGGCTGCTGCCGGTGCCCTTCATCGCGCCGCTGGCCAACCTGCTCGTCGCCCACGGCCGCCTCGATGAGGCACGTCACGTCCTCGGCCGGCTGCAGGAGTCGACCGGTCCCGGCCAGGCCCTGCCGGCGGACACCGAGATCATGCACCCCTGGGAGTGGGACGTGCACTTCCCCCACGCCCTGGCGCCGGCCACTCCGGCGACGTCCGGCCGGGACATCCGTCTGCTGAGCTCGCACGGCGGCCGGCCCGATCCCGTCCACGCCACGGGGATCGAGCGGTTCCTGCGGGTGTCGCCGCTGACCGACACCACCCTCACCGCCGTCACCACGGCGATCAAGTCGCTCATCCACCACGACCGCGTGGACCTGGCCGAGAGCTGGTGCGACGCCTTCCTGCAGGAGGCCGAGCGGCGCGACGCCCCCGGTTGGGAGGTGCTGTTCGCCTCCCTGCGCGCCGAGATCGCGCTGCACCAGGGCCGGCTCACCGACGCCGAACAGTACGCCGACCGCGCGCTGGCGGCCGTCCCGGAGCACACCGGGGTGTTCTTCATCGGCGGTCCCCTGTCCAGCCTGGTGCTGGCGTACACCGCGATGGGCGACTACGAGTCCGCGGCCCGACGGCTCAACCAGTCGGTGCCCGAAGCGCTGTTCAAGAACGTGTACGGACTGCGCTACCTGCGCGCCCGGGGACGCTACTACCTGGCCACCAACCGGGCGCACACCGCCCTGGGCGACTTCCTCGACGCCGGCCGGCTCGCCGCGCGCTGGGGCGTCGACCGTCCCACGCTGCTGCCGTGGCGCTCGGACGCCGCCGAGGCCTGGCTCGAACTGGGCAACCCGGAACAGGCCGAGCGGCTGATCACCGACCAGCTCCAGATGCGCGACGCGATCAACTCCCGGGTGCGGGGCATCTCGCTGCGGCTACGCGCGATGACCGCGGACGCCAAGGTGCGCCCACGACTGCTCACCAAGGCGGTGGAAGCCCTGCAGACGTCCGGGGACCGGCTGGAGATGGCCCGCGTCCTGGACGCCCTGGGCGACGCGCAGCAGGCCCTGGGCGACACCACCCGGGCCGCCGCGGCCAAGCGCCGGGCCCGCCACATGGCCCGCGAGTGCGGAGCCACGGCGTGGGGCGGCGCTCCGCAGTCCACCGCCTCCCGGTCTGTGCCGGCCTCACGGCGGCACTGGTCGGCCGAGGGACACGCGCCGTCCGCCCTCACCAAGCTCAGCGAGTCGGAGAAGCGGGTGGCCGCCCTGGCCGCCTGCGGATACACCAACCGCGACATATCGGCCAAGCTGTACATCACCGTCAGCACGGTCGAGCAGCACCTCACCCGGGTCTACCGGAAGCTGCACATCTCACGCCGTGAACAGCTGCCGCCCGACCTCCAGTTCAGCCCGTACGAGAACGACTGCCAGTCCATCGCCACGTAGGGGGACCAGGGTGGAAGAGATCATCAGTGCCGTACTGTCCGAGGACGCGGTCGAGGGGGACTTCGGCGCCCTGCCGGTGCCCGACCACTACCGCGGGGCAGTGGTCCTCAGGGACGAGACAGCCATGTTCGAGGGGCTGGCCACCGCCGACAAGGACCCGGGCAAGTCCCTGCACGTCCAGGACGTGCCGACCCCGCTGCCCGCACCGGGCGAGGTGCTCGTCGCCGTCATGGCGAGCGCGATCAATTACAACACCGTGTGGAGCGCGATCTTCGAACCGCTGCCCACGTTCGGGTTCCTGGAGCGGTACGCGCGCTCCGGCCCGGACGCGGCCCGCCACGACCAGCCGTACCACGTCCTGGGGTCCGACCTGTCCGGGGTGGTGCTGCGCACCGGGCCAGGGGTGCGGCGCTGGAAACCGGGCGACCGGGTGGTGGCGCACTGCCTGTCGGTCGAACTGGAGTCCCCCGACGGCCACGACGACACCATGCTCGATCCCGAGCAGCGCATCTGGGGCTTCGAGACCAACTTCGGCGGCCTGGCCGAACTGGCGCTGGTCAAGGCCAACCAGCTGATGCCCATGCCCGAGCACCTCACCTGGGAGGAGGCGGCGTGCTCCGGGCTGGTCAACTCCACGGCGTACCGCCAGCTCGTCTCCCGCAACGGGGCCGGGATGAAGCAGGGGGACGTGGTGCTGATCTGGGGCGCCGGCGGCGGCCTCGGCTCCTACGCCACCCAACTCGCCCTCAACGGCGGGGCGGTGCCGGTGTGTGTGGTGTCGGGGCCCCGCAAGGCCGAGCTGGTCCGGTCGATGGGCGCCGACCTGGTCATCGACCGGGCCGCCGAGGGCTACCGCTTCTGGAAGGACCCGCAGACCCAGGATCCGCGGGAGTGGCGGCGCTTCGGCGCCCGGATCAGGGAGCTGACCGGCGGCCAGGACCCCGACATCGTCGTGGAGCACCCGGGCCGGGAGACGTTCGGTGCCAGTGTCTACGTCACGCGCCGCGGCGGCACCGTCGTGACGTGCGCCTCGACGGCCGGGTACCAGCACCAGTACGACAACCGCTACCTGTGGATGTCGCTGAAGCGGATCGTGGGCACCCACTTCGCCAACTACCGCGAGGCGTGGGAGGCCAACCGGCTCATCGCTCGGGGCATGATCCATCCCACGCTGTCCGCCGTCTTCCCGCTCACGGCTACCGGCGAGGCGACGCGCGAGGTGCACGCCAACCGGCACAGCGGGAAGGTCGGTGTCCTCGGCCTGGCCCCGGCCGAAGGACTGGGCGTGCGCGACCCGGAGACCAGGGAACGCCACCTGGCGGCCCTCAACCGGTTCCGGACACCGCAGGCACGACCGACGGCAGCCGAACGCTAGCGGCCCCTGGGGCCGCGCCCTCGAAGCCCTGTCGTGTGCGGTCGCACGACAGGGCTCGCGGCGTCCGGTGCGCCGCGAGCTGGGGGTCCCCGAGGGGAAGGGCACGGCCCCGTGGGTGCCGTGTCACACGGTGTCGTACGAGCGGAAGCCGCGTCCCGCCTTGCGTCCCAAGTAACCCGCCTCCACCAGCTGTTCCAGCGGGCGGGCAGGGGCGAGCGCCGGCTCGCGGAACGCGCGGTGCAGGGTCTTCTGGATGGCCAGTGAGACGTCGAGGCCGATCACGTCCAGCAGCTTGAAGGGGCCCATCGGGAAGCCGTGGCCGGCCGTCATCACCGTGTCGATCTCGTCGGCGGTGGCCACCCCCTCGCGCATCATGCACACCGCCCGGTTGAGGTAAGGGAAGAGCAGGGCGTTCACGATGAAGCCGGCCCGGTCCGCGCACTGGACGGGCCGCTTGCCGAGGGCGGCGGCGGCCGCGAGGGCGGTGGACACCGTGTCCTGGGCGGTCAGCACCGTCCGTACGACCTCCACGAGCTTCATGACCGGTGCCGGGTTGAAGAAGTGCATGCCCAGCACGTCCTGCGGGCGACCGGTGGCCGTGGCGCATTCGACGACGGGCAGGCTGGAGGTGGAGGTGGCGAGCACGGCGCCGGGCCGGCACACCCGGTCCAGTGCGCCGAACACCCCCCGTTTGACCGCGAGGTCCTCGGCGACGGCCTCCACCACGAGGTCGCAGTCGGCAAGCGCCTCGTAGGCCGACGCGCCGCTGAGCCGGGCGGTGGTCGCGGCGAGTTCCTCGGGGGTCCGCCTGCCGCGGCGGACCTGCCGCTCCAGTGAGCGCCCGACCGCGGCCAGGGCCTCCTTCGCCTTCACCCCGCTGCGGGCGACCAGCGTGGTGGGGTGTCCGGAGCGCGCGCACACCTCGGCGATGCCGGTGGCCATGACGCCGGAGCCGACCACGCCGATGGTGCGGACGGTGCGCGGCACGGCCGCCTGCGCTCCTGTGCGGGCGTCGCCGGCCGCCCGTCCGCCCGCGTAGTCGTGGAAGCCGCGCCCCGACTTCACGCCGAGCAGCCCGGCGGCCACCATGTGCGTCAGCACGGGGGCCGGGGCGTAACCGCGGTCCCCGGTGCGCTGGTAGAGCGCTTCCAGGGTGTCGTGGGCGGTGTCCAGGCCCATCGCGTCGAGCTGCGCGAGCGGGCCGAGGGGCACGCCGCAGCCCAGGGTCATCGCGGCGTCGATGCCCTCCTCGGCGGCGTAGCGCTGCTCGTACATGGCGGCGGCGCCGTTCAGGTACGACATCGTCAGGGCGCCGCCGACGAAACCGGGGCTGTCGGTGCTGGACACGGCGGTGCTGCCGAGGCCGTGCAGCAGCTCGCGGACGTCGTCCAGCAGCGCCCGGGCCGTGACCGGGGTGGCGATCAACTCCACGGCTCCGAGGCCGTCTTCAGGGGCCGTGGGAAAGAAGTGCAGGCCGATCGTGCTCGCCATCCGCCCGGACTCGAAGGCGAGACCGGTCACCGACAGGGACGTCGTGGTGGTCGCGAACACGGTGGCGCCCGGGCACACTTCGTGGGCGCGGCGCAGGACCTGCCGCTTGGCCTCCAGCTGTTCGGGCACCGCCTCGACGAGAAGATCGGCCCGGGCGACGTCGGCGAACCGCGTGGTGAAGTCGACACCCTCCACTCCCGCCGCGCGAGCCCGGTCCCGGGCGCGCTCCAGAGCCGCCTCGTCCACGTCGACCGCGACCACCCGGTGTCCGGTACGGGCCAGTAATGTCATGAGGGCGGAACCCGTTATGCCGAGCCCGACGACCGCAACCGTCGGGAAACGCTGCTGTGCCATGCCCATGAGTCCTTTCGTCAGTGGACCGCGAAGCCGGGGAGTACGCGCAAGGGGACTATGGGAGGTGGGCCGCGGCGGGGTTACGTTACAAAACACCAGGCCGCCGCCCCACCCCTGACCTTCCCCCTACCTCCCCCAGACTCGGCCCCGCACGGTTAGGGGTTGGTCCACGGATCAGCCCCTCCTACGCTCCGACAGAGGCGTGCTCCCCTATTTCCTTTCGGAGCGCGCTGCTTTTCTTCGGTCTTTCCAGGTCCGTCGGACTTTCCGGGTACGGAGAATTACGGGAGGGCATGTGGGTTCCGCGGCACGCACGCAGGAGAACGCGGCGACAGCGCGGCACGAACCGATCGCCGTGGTCGGTCTCTCCTGCCGCTTCCCCCGGGCGACCGGCCCCCAGGCGTACTGGCGGCTGCTGCGTGACGGCGTCGACGCGGTCACCCGCGTGCCGGAGCGGCGCTGGAACGTCGCCGAGGACACCACGGACCCGGGCACGCGCTTCGGTGCGTTCCTCGACGACGTCAGCGGCTTCGACCCGGCGTTCTTCGGCCTGTCGCCCCGTGAGGCGACCGCCATGGACCCGCAGCAGCGCCTGGTGCTGGAGCTCGGCTGGGAGGCCCTGGAGGACGCCGGGATCGTGCCGGCCGACCTCGCGGAGACCGCCACCGGCGTGTTCGTCGGCGCGATCTGGGACGACTACGCCGCCCTCACCCGCCAGGGCGGTGCGGCGTCCATCGGCCGCCACACGGCGACCGGCGTGAACCGCGGCGTCATCGCCAACCGCCTCTCGTACGTGCTGGACCTGCGCGGTCCGAGCCTCACCCTGGACACCGCCCAGTCCTCCGCGCTGGTCGCCGTGCACGAGGCGTGCCAGAGCATCCTGCGCGGCGAGTCGACCCTCGCCCTCGCCGGCGGGGTGAACCTCAACCTGGTGCCCGGCAGCTCCCTGATGGCCGCCCGCTTCGGCGGGCTCTCCCCCGACGGGCGCTGCTTCACCTTCGACGCGCGGGCCAACGGCTACGTGCGCGGCGAGGGCGGCGGCCTCGTCGTCCTGAAGCCGCTGGAGCGGGCCGTCGCCGACGGCGACACCGTGTACTGCGTGATCCGGGGCGGCGCGGTCAACAACGACGGTGCCACGGAGGGGCTCACGGTGCCCAGTGCCCGGGCCCAGGAGCAGGTGGTGCGGCTGGCCCAGGCGCGGGCCGGCGTCACCCCGGCCGACGTGCAGTACGTCGAGCTGCACGGCACCGGCACCCGGCGCGGCGACCCCCTCGAGGCGGCCGCGCTCGGCGCGGTCTTCCAGGGCGCCGAGGCTCCAGTACGGGTCGGCTCCGCCAAGACCAACATCGGCCACCTGGAGGGCGCCGCGGGCATCGCCGGTCTGATCAAGGCCGCCCTGTGCGTCCGGCACCGCCGGCTGGTCCCGCACCTCAACTTCGTGTCCCCCCACCCCGACATCCCCCTGGACACACTCAACCTGCGGGTGCAGACCGCACTGGAGTCGTGGCCGCGGGCCGACCGTCCCCTGGTCGCGGGCGTCAGCTCCTTCGGCATGGGCGGCACCAACTGCCACCTGGTGCTGTCCGAACCCGCGCCGGCCCCCCGGCCCGCGGAACCCGGCACCTCCGCCACCCCGGTGCTGCTGCTCCCCGTCTCCGGCCGCACCGAACCGGCGCTGCGCGCACAGGCCCGCGCGCTGGCCACGGCGGTCCGGTCCGAGCCCGCCGTGCGGCCGCTGGACCTCGCGTACGGGCTGGCGACGACCCGTACGGCCTTCGAGCACCGCGCGGTGCTGCTGGCGGCCGACCGGGACGGCGTCCTCAACGCCCTCGACGCCCTGGCGGCCGACGAGCCCTCCGCGCAGGTCCTGCGGGGTGAGCCGCTGCACGGCGGCACGGCCTTCCTGTTCTCCGGCCAGGGCAGCCAGCGCGCCCGGATGGGACACGAACTGCACACCGCGTTCCCCGTCTACGCCGAGGCGTTCGACGAGGTCTGCGCCCTGCTGGACGCCCACCTCGGCCGCGAAGTCCCGTTGCGGGACGTTGTGTTCGCAGCCGAAGACTCGCCCGGGGCGGCGCTGCTGCACCGCACCGAGTACACCCAGCGCGCGCTGTTCGCCGTCGAGACGGCCCTGTACCGGCTGCTGAGCCACTGGGGTCTGACCGCCGACTTCCTCGTCGGCCACTCCGTCGGCGAGCTCGCGGCGGCCCACGCGGCCGGGGTGCTGTCCCTCGACGACGCCTGTGCCCTGGTGGCGGCACGGGGCCGGCTGATGGGCGAACTCCCCACGGGCGGCGCCATGATCGCCGTACAGGCGACCGAGGACGAGGTGCGTGCCGCACTGGCCGAGCACGGGACGCGGCTGTCGCTCGCCGCGGTCAACGGCCCGACCGCCATGGTGGTCTCCGGCGACGAGGACGCGGCGCTCGAACTCGCCGCGCGCTGGCGGGCCGAGGGCCGCAAGACCAGACGCCTCCACGTCAGCCACGCCTTCCACTCGCCCCGCATGGACGCGATGCTGGACGCGTTCCGGCGGACCGCGGCCCGGCTGGCGTACCACGCCCCGCACACCCCGCTGGTCTCCAACGTCACCGGTCGCCCGGCGACCGCCGACGAGGTCTGCTCGCCCGACTACTGGGTGCGTCACGCCCGCGAGGCCGTCCGCTTCCACGACGGGGTGCGCACCCTGGAGGCGGCAGGCGTCACGACGTTCGTCGAACTCGGCCCGGACGGCGTCCTGACGTCGATGGCCCGGGACTGTGTCACCTCGACGGACACCGCCTTCGTCCCCGTCCTGCGCGGCTCGCGTCCCGAGGTCCGCGCGGCCGCCGGAGCACTGGGCCGCCTCCACGCGCACGGGGTCGCGGTCGACTGGCGGCGCTTCTACGACGGCTGCGGCGCCGTACGCGTCGACCTGCCGACGTACGCCTTCCAGCGACGCCCGTACTGGATCGACGTGCCCGCGGCACCGGGCGATCCGCGCGAGACCGTACCGGCACCGCGGGACGAGGCAGCGGGCAGGCCCGAACCCGAAGAGGCGTCGGCCGGCACGGCCGAAGCCGAGGGTGTGAAGGCCGGTACGGCGGACGACCCGGGGTTGTCGGGACGGGGTGGGCGGGAGGCCGGGCGGAGCACCTCGGCGCCGAAACCGGCCACGCGCGAGCGGGCCATGGCGGACGTGGTCCGGGCCCAGGTGGCGACCGTGCTGGAGCACGACGCGCCCGGTGACATCGACCTGCGCACCACCTTCAAGGGGCTGGGCTTCGACTCCCTCACCCTGGTCGAACTCCGCGACCGGCTGACCCGGGCCACCGGACTCCGCCTCACGCCCTCGGCGCTCTTCGACCACCCCACACCGGCCCGGCTCGCCGAGCACCTGCGCACCCTCGTCGAGGGCGACGCGCCGCAGGACACGCCCGACGCGTCGGCGGCCCCGGCCCCGGACGACGACCCCGTCGCGATCGTGGCGATGGCGTGCCGCTTCCCCGGGGGCGTGGCCTCCCCCGACGACCTGTGGCGGCTGGTGGCCGAGGGCGGCGACGCGATCTCCGGGTTCCCCACCGACCGCGGCTGGGACATGGACGCCCTGTACGACCCCGACCCCACCCGGACCGGGAAGAACTACGTGCGCGAGGGCGGGTTCCTGGACTCCGCCGCCGACTTCGACGCCGCGTTCTTCGGCATCTCCCCCCGCGAGGCCCTCGCCATGGACCCGCAGCAGCGGCTGCTCCTGGAGACGTCGTGGGAAGCGCTGGAGCGGGCCGGCGTGGCCCCTGGCTCCCTGCGCGGCACCCGCACCGGGGTGTTCGTCGGCACCACCTTCCAGGACTACGGACCCCGGCTGCACCAGGGCACCGAGACCACCGAGGGCTACCTCCTGACCGGTGGCACACCGAGCGTGGCCTCCGGGCGGATCGCCTACACCCTCGGCCTGGAGGGACCCGCGGTGACCGTCGACACGGCGTGCTCCTCCTCGCTGGTCGCCCTGCACATGGCCTGCCGGGCGCTGCGGGCCGGGGAGTGCACGATGGCCCTGGCCGGCGGGGTGACCGTGATGGCCACGCCGGGCATGTTCGTCGAGCTGAGCCGGCAGCGGGCCCTGTCCCCGGACGGCCGCTGCAAGTCCTTCTCGTCAGCCGCCGACGGCACCGGATGGGCGGAGGGCGCAGGCGTGCTCCTGGTGGAGCGGCTGTCCGACGCCCGCCGCAACGGGCACCGGGTGCTGGCCGTCGTGCGCGGCTCCGCGATCAACCAGGACGGCGCCAGCAACGGGCTCACCGCACCCAACGGCCTTTCCCAGCAGCGGGTGATCCGCCAGGCCCTCGCCGACGCCCGGCTCTCGGGGGCGGACGTCGACGTGGTCGAGGCGCACGGCACCGGCACCCGGCTGGGCGACCCGATCGAGGCGGACGCCCTGCTGGCCACCTACGGGCAGGACCGGCCCGCGGACCGGCCGCTCCGGCTGGGCTCCGTGAAGTCCAACATCGGGCACACCCAGTGCGCGGCCGGGGTGGCCGGCGTGATCAAGACGGTCATGGCGATGCGGCACGGGCTGCTGCCGCGCACCCTGCACGTGGACGAACCGTCCCCGCACATCGACTGGACGTCGGGCGCGGTGTCCCTGCTGACCGAACCGGTGGACTGGCACGTCGGGGACCGTCCCCGACGCGCCGGCGTGTCCTCCTTCGGCATCAGCGGAACCAACGCCCACGTGATCCTCGAGGACGTGCTCGACGACCAGGAGCCGTCGTCCCCCGAGGACGACGCGTCGGCGACCCCCCTGGTCCTCTCCGCGGACGATCCGCAGGCGCTGCGCGCACAGGCCGCCCGGCTCCACTCCTTCGTCGAACAACGGCCCGACATCCCTCTGTCCGACGTCCGGTTCACCCTCCTGCACGGGCGGGAGGCCCTGGACCAGCGCGCGGCTGTGGTCGGACACGACCGCGCGGACGTGCTCGCCGCACTGGCGGACCTGGCCGGGGGTGAGGCGGGAGCGGGTGTGCTCACGGGAGGCGTCGGCGGTGTCGGCAAGGTGGTGTTCGTCTTTCCCGGTCAGGGTTCGCAATGGCCCGGCATGGGACGCGAACTCCTCGACACCTCACCCGTCTTCGCCACCCACATCGCCGAATGCGAAGCCGCCCTCACCCCGTACGTCGACTGGTCCCTGACCGACGTACTACGCCAGGGCGAACCCCTGGACCGCATCGAAATACTCCAACCGGTCCTCTTCGCCCTCATGGTCTCCCTCGCCCGCCTCTGGCAACACCACGGCATCCACCCCGACGCCGTCACCGGCCACTCCCAAGGCGAAATCGCCGCCGCCCACATCGCCGGAGCCCTCACCCTCGACGACGCCACCCGCATCGTCGTCCTACGCTCCCAGCTCTTCGCCGACCACCTCACCGGACACGGCGCCATCGCCTCCCTCACCCTCCCCGCCACCCACCTCACAGACCAGCTCGCCCAGTACGACGGACGCCTCACCATCGCCGGCATCAACAGCCCCACCACCTGCACCGTCGCCGGACCCCACACCGACCTCACCACCCTCACCCACTGGGCCCGCCAACAAGGCGCCCGCGCCCGCATCATCGACACCACCGTCGCCTCCCACAGCCCCCACGTCGAACCCCTCCACGACGACCTGATCCACCTCCTCGCCGACATCAGCCCACAGGCCGGCACCATCCCCATCTACTCGACCGTCACCACCGAACCCATCGACGGCACCCAGCTCACCGCCGAGTACTGGTACGACAACTGCCGCCACCCCGTCCGCTTCCACGACACCCTGCACACCCTCACCACCCACGGCCACACCCACTACCTAGAAATCAGCCCCCACCCCGTCCTCATCCCCGCCATCACCGAAACCCACCCCACCGCCACCACCATCCCCACCCTCCACCGCAACCAAGGCACCACCACCGACCTCCACACCAGCCTCGCCCACGCCTGGACCACCGGACTCCCCACCACCTGGACCAGGCCGCGATCCGGGGACACCCACATCCCCGATCTGCCCACCTACGCCTTCCAGCACCAGCGGTACTGGCTCACCGAGCCCACCACCGTCGACGATCCCAGTGCCTACGGCCTGCACGCCACCCAGCACCCCCTCCTGACCGCCGCCCTGCACGACGCCGAGACGGGCCGCGTCACGCTGACGGGGCGCATCGCCCCGCGCACGCACGCCTGGCTCGACGACCACGCCGCGCACGGGACCCCGTTGCTGCCCGGCACCGCCTTCACCGAGCTCGTTCTGCACGCCGGTGCCGAGGTCGGCTGCCCTTACGTCGAAGAGCTGACGCTGCACACACCGCTGCCGCTGGCGGCGCCCGTGCAGATCCAGCTCGTCGTCGACGCGCCCGGCGACGGCGGGGAGCGCACGGTGCGCCTCTACTCCCGACCCGTCCGGCCCTCCCGGCCAGGAGACGCGGCAGACCCCGACGAACCGTGGACGCACCACGCGACCGGTGCCGTCTCGGCAGCCCGGGGTGAACAGGCCGCTGAGCTGAGCGAGTGGCCCCCGCGCGGTGCTCAAGTGCTCCCGGTCGAGCGGTTCTACGACGACGCGGCGCTCACGGGTTACGCGTACGGGCCGTCCTTCCGGGGGCTGGAGAGGGCGTGGCGGCTCGGCGACGAGGTGTATGCCGACGTCCGGCTGTCCGAGGAGCAGGTGGAGGAGGCCGGCCGGTACGCGATCCATCCCGCCTTGTTCGACGCGGCGGTGCACACCGCGCTGGTGGACTCCGTGGGTGAGGGCGCGTCGGTGCGGCTGCCCTTCGCCTGGTCCGGTGTCGCCCTGCACGCCGTGGGGGCGACGTCCCTGCGGGTACGGGCCACGCGCACCGGTGCGGACTCGGTTTCGCTGGACCTGGCGGACCCCGCGGGCCGGCCGGTGGCGACCGTCGGCTCGCTGACGTTGCTGCCGGTGACGTCCGAGCAGGTGCGCGGTGTGTCCTCGGCGGGGCATGACGACCTGTACCGGATCGAGTGGACGACGCTCACCGCGTCGACGACCGTCGAGGACCGGCCGGCCTCGGCGTCCTGCGCCGTGATCGGCCGGAACGCCGGTCCGGAATTCGGGGCGTCCGTCCGCGCCTACGGGAGTGTCGCCGAGCTGGTTTCGGCACTCGACGCGGGTGAGCCGGTCCCGGAGCTGGTCCTCCTCCCGGTCACCGCACCCACCGGTGAGGAGGAGGTCGCCGCCGCGGCTCGTCACACCGCCGAACGGGTGCTCGGCGTCGCCCAGGAGTGGTTGGCCTCGGAGCACACGGAGTCCTCGCGGCTGGTCGTCGTGACACGGGGCGCCGTCGCCGTAGGCGGGGAGAGCGGACGGGTCGATCTCGCGCTCGCGCCGGTGTGGGGGCTGCTGCGGTCGGCCCAGGCCGAGAGCCCGGGTCGGTTCGTCCTCGTCGACGTGGAGGCCGAAGGCGGGTCGCTGGCAGCCGGCGGGGCGTCCGTAGCGGCCGGCGAGGCGTCGGTGAAGGCCAATGGGGGGTCACCGGAGGCCGACGGAGGGTCCCAGGAGGAGGGCAGCGGTTCGGTGGTCGCCGCGGTGGCGGCCGTGCTCGCCACGGACGAGCCCCAGCTCGCCGTGCGCGGGGGCGAGGTCCGGGTCCCGCGGTTGCGCCGGGCGACGACCGCGGAGGCGGACGCGGAGTCGAAGTCGGAGGCGAAGTCTGAGGCGGAGGCGGCGACGCCCTGGTCCGCGTCCGGCACGGTGCTCGTCACGGGTGGCACCGGCACGCTGGGCGGTCTGGTCGCCCGCCACCTGGTGGCCGAGCACGGCGTACGTCACCTGCTGCTCACCAGCCGCCGGGGCGCGGACGCCCCTGGTGTCGGCGCACTCGTCGCGGACCTGAACGCGGCGGGAGCGCAGGTCACCGTGGCGGCCTGTGACGCGGCGGACCGGGACGAGCTGGCCCGGGTGCTGGCCGACGTCCCGCACGGGCATCCGCTCGCCGGGGTGGTGCACGCGGCCGGCGTACTGGACGACGGTGTGATCGGTGCGCTGACCCCGGCCCGTCTGGAGCGGGTGCTGCGGCCGAAGGTCGACGCGGCCGTGAACCTCCACGAGCTGACGCGGGGATCGGACCTTTCCGCGTTCGTGCTCTTCTCGTCCGTCGCGGGTGTCTTCGGCAACCCGGGTCAGGCCAACTACGCGGCCGCGAACGCGTTCCTCGACGCGCTGGCCGAACGCCGGCGTGCCGAGGGCCTCCCGGGCGTGTCGCTGGCGTGGGGGCTGTGGGCCGAGAGCAGCGGCATGACGGGCCACCTCGCCGCCGACGACCTGTCCTGGATGGCGCGTTCGGGCATCCGCTCCCTGCCCTCCGACACCGGCCTGGCCCTGTTCGACGCGGCGACCGACGGCGCCGGGAGCGGCCTGCTGGTGCCGGTGGCGCTGGACGGCGCGGCGCTGCGCGAGCGGGCCGCCTCCGGCCTGCTCCCCCACCTGTTGCAGGGGCTCGTCCGTACCCCGGTGCGCCAAGCCGCGCGGCGCGGGGCGGAACCCGACGGCTCCGCACTCGCCACACGGCTGTCCGGGCTCGGCGACGCCGAGCGCGACGAGCAGTTGCTGACGCTCGTGCGCAGCCATGTCGCCGCCGTCCTCGGGCACCGCTCGCCGCAGACCATCGACGCCGAACGGGCGTTCAAGGAACTGGGCTTCGACTCGCTCACCGCGGTCGAGCTGCGCAACCGGCTCGCCGCCGCCACCGGGGTGCGCCTGCCGGCCACGCTCGTCTTCGACCACCCGACGCTCACCTCGGTCGTCGAACGGCTGCGGACCGCCGTCCTGGGAACCACGCCCACCGCCGTGAGCCGGCCGCCGGCGGTCACCCGCGCGGCCACCGACACCGAGCCGATCGCGATCGTCGGCATGGCCTGCCGCTACCCGGGGGACGTACGGTCGCCGGAGGACCTGTGGCAAATGGTGGCCGAGGGCCGGGACGTGATCGCCGGCTTCCCGGCCGACCGCGGCTGGGACCTGGAGGGCCTCTACGACCCCCAGTCGGCCCGGCCCGGCACCTCGTACGCCCGCGAGGGCGGGTTCCTCCACGATGCGGGCCACTTCGACCCCGCCTTCTTCGGCATCTCCCCGCGCGAGGCCCTCGCCATGGACCCGCAGCAGCGGCTGCTGCTGGAGACCTCGTGGGAGGTCTTCGAGCGGGCGGGACTGGACCCCACCGCCCTCAAGGGCAGCCGGACCGGCGTCTTCGCCGGCCTCATGCACCACGACTACGCCGGCCCCGGCGACCGGCTCCCCGAGGGCGTCGAGGGCTACGCCCTCACCGGAACGCAGGGCAGCGTGGTCTCGGGCCGCATCGCCTACGTCTACGGCCTCGAGGGCCCGGCGGTCACGGTCGACACCGCCTGCTCCTCCTCGCTCGTCGCCCTGCACCTCGCCTGCCAGTCCCTGCGCAACGGCGAGTGCGAACTGGCCCTCGCGGGCGGTGTCGCGGTGATGGCGACGCCGGGCGTCTTCGTCGAGTTCAGCAGGCAGCGGGGCCTCGCGGCGGACGGCCGCTGCAAGTCCTTCGCCGCGGCGGCCGACGGCACGGGCTGGTCGGAGGGTGTCGGACTGCTGCTGGTGGAGCGCCTGTCCGACGCCCGCCGCAACGGCCACCGGGTCCTGGCCGTCGTCCGCGGCTCCGCCGTCAACCAGGACGGCGCCAGCAACGGCCTCACCGCCCCCAACGGCCCCTCCCAGCAACGCGTGATCCACCAGGCGCTCGCCAACGCCCGCTTGACCCCAGGTGAGGTGGACGCGGTCGAGGCGCACGGCACGGGCACCAGGCTCGGTGACCCGATCGAGGCGCAGGCACTCCTCGCGACCTACGGGCAGGAGCGGGCGGAGGACCGTCCGCTGTGGCTCGGCTCGGTGAAGTCGAACATGGGGCACGCACAGGCCGCGGCCGGGGTCGCCGGCGTCATCAAGATGGTCATGGCCATGCGGCACGGCCTGCTGCCCCGCACCCTGCACGTCGACGAGCCCACCCCGCACGTCGACTGGAGCACGGGAGCCGTCTCCCTGCTCACCGAGGACACCACCTGGCCCGAGACGGGCCGCCCGCGCCGGGCCGCCGTCTCGTCCTTCGGCATCAGCGGCACCAATGCCCACGTGGTCCTCGAAGCCCCGGCACCGGTCACGGACGAGCCCGGCGACGGACCCACCGGCACCCCGCCGTGGGTGGTCTCGGGCCGCTCACGCACGGCACTGCGCGCCCAGGCGGCACGGCTGGTGTCGTACGTGCAGGAGAGGGAGGACCTGCCCGCCGCCGACGTGGGCACCGCCCTGCTGACGACACGGGCGGCCCTGGAGCATCGTGCGGTGGTCCTGGGCCCGGACCGCGACCAGCTCCTGGAGGGCCTGCACGCACTGGCCGACGAACAGGACAGCCCCCGGGTCGTGACGGGGAGCGTGCGGCCGGGGCGGCTGGCGTTCATGTTCACCGGCCAGGGCTCCCAACGCCTCGGCATGGGCCACGAGCTCTACGACACCGAACCCGCCTTCGCCGCAGCACTGGAAGAAGCCTTCGCGGCACTGGACCCACACCTGCCACGGCCCTTGCGCGAGATCGTCTTCGGCGACGACCCGGAGCTGTTGCAGCAGACCCAGTACGCACAACCCGCACTCTTCGCCGTCGAGACCGCCCTCTACCGGCTCCTCACCGACACCTACGGCCTGCGCCCCGACTACCTCCTCGGCCACTCCATCGGAGAACTCACCGCCGCCCACGCCGCCGGCGTCCTCACCCTGCCCGACGCCGCACGCCTGGTCACCGCCCGCGGACGCCTCATGCAAACCGCACCCACCGGCGGAACCATGATCGCCATCCAGGCCGACGAAAACGAGATCACCCAGCAGCTCACCCCGGGGGTCGACATCGCCGCCCTCAACTCCCCCAGCAGCACAGTCATATCGGGTGACACCGCCGAGGCAGAAGCCATCGCGGACCGCTGCCGCGCCCTCGGCCGCAAGACCAGCCGGTTGAAGGTCTCCCACGCCTTCCACTCCCCCCACATGGACCCCGTCCTCGACGACTTCCGGCAGATCGCCGCCACCCTCGACTACCACCCCGCCCGCATCCCCGTCATCTCCAACACCACCGGACAGCCCGCCGAAAACCTCACATCCCCCGACTACTGGACCCAGCACATCCGCCGCCCCGTCCGCTTCACCGACAGCCTCCACCACCTCACCCAGCAGGGTGTGACGACCTTCCTCGAACTCGGACCCGACGCCACCCTCACCGCCCTCACCCGCACCACCCTCGACGACACCCACGCCACCGCCGTCCTGCGCAAGGACCGCACCGACACGGACGCCCTGCGCACAGCCCTCGCCGAGCTCTGGGTGCACGGCACCCCCGTCACCTGGCCGCACCCCGCCGACCGGCACATCGACCTGCCCACCTACCCCTTCGACCACCAGCACTACTGGCTGCCGTCCGGGTCAGGTGCCGTGGTCGACGCGGCCGGGCTGGGGCTCGGGGCGACCCACCACCCGGTGCTCGGCGCGGCGGCCGTGCTGGCGGACTCGGAGCAGCACCTGTTCACCGGCCGAGTGTCCCTGCGCACGCATCCATGGCTCGCGCACCACACGGTCGGCGGAGCCGTGCTGCTTCCGGGCACGGTCCTCGTGGAGGCCGTGCTGCGGGCCGGTGACGAAGTCGGCTGCTCGCGGGTCGAGGAGCTGACGCTGGAGGCGCCGCTGGTCCTGCCCCGTCACGGCGCGGTCCAGCTGCAACTGCTCGTCGGACCGCCGGACGCCGACGGCAGCCGGTCGGTCCAGGTGTACGCACGGCCCGAGGACGACGGTCGAAGCACCGCGTCGTGGGTCCGCCATGCGAGCGGCTCGCTCGGTACGGGTGACGGCGCCGAGCCCGCCGGCCACACCGTCTGGCCTCCCACGGGCGCCGTGCCCCTGCCGGTCGAGGACTTCTACGACGGTCACGGCAAGGGGTACGGCCCGGGATTCCGCGGTCTGCGCAGCGCCTGGCGGCACGGTGAGGACCTGTACGCCGAGGTGGTCATGCCCGAGGAGCTCAGCCAGGCCGCCCTCTCGCCGGGCGAGTTCGGCATCCACCCGGCCCTGCTGGACATCGCCCTGCACACCGTGTTGCTCGACGACTCCGGCGTCCGGCCGTCCGCACGGCTCCCCTTCGCCTGGAGCGACGTGACCCTGCACGCCACCGGAGCGACGGAGCTGCGGGTCCGCGTATCCGGCTCGGCGGACGACACGTTCAGCGTGGAAGCGTCGGACCCGACCGGGCGGCCGGTGGTGTCGATCGGCTCGCTCGTCCTGCGGCCGGTCTCCGACGAACAGCTGCGCACAGCCGACGGTGGCGGAGCCGACTCCGACGCTCTGTTCCGGGTCGACTGGTCTCCATTCGCCGTCGACGGCCCCGGGTCGCAGGGTGCCGACGGCGACTGGGCCGTGATCACTGCCGCGGCGAGTGAACTGGCCGTCGTCCTCGGTGAGGCGCGCGATTCCCTACGCACCTGCTCCGACCTGTCGGCGCTCCGTGCCGCAGTCGGGGGCGGTGAGCCGGTACCGGAGGCGGTGGTCCTGCCGTACGTCACCCCGCATCCTGCCGACGGTGACGGTCTCCCGGCCGAGGTCCACCGTGCCACCAGGCAGGCACTCGCCGATGTCCAGACGTGGCTGGCGGACGAGGCGCTGGATGACTCACGCCTGGTCGTGGTGACGCGGCGCGCCGTGGCGACCCACGCGGGAGAGGACGTCGGCGACCTGGTGCACGCCGGTGTCTGGGGCCTTCTGAGGTCGGCGCAGTCGGAGCATCCGGGCCGGCTCTTCCTGCTGGATCTCGACGACGACCCGGCCTCGTACGCCGCGCTGCCGGAGGCCGTCGCGTCCGCCGAGCCGCAACTCGCCGTGCGCCAAGGCGCCATGCTCGTGCCTCGGCTGTTCCGATCGGTCACGGACGGCGAGTTGAGTCCGCCGTCCGACGCCGACGCCTGGCGGCTCGACACCGTGCGCCCGGGGACACCCGACGATCTCGAGCTGCTTGCGTGCCCGGACGTCCTCGCTCCCCTCGGTCCCGGACAGGTGCGGGTGTCCGTGCACGCGGCCGGGCTGAACTTCCGCGACGTCCTGATGGCACTCGGCATGTACCCGGGTGAGCTGTCCCTGGGGAGCGAGGGAGCAGGGATCGTCACCGCAGTCGGTCCGGGCGTCTCGCGCTTCGAGGTCGGGGACCGGGTCATGGGCATGCTCCCGCGGTGCTTCGGCCCGTTCGCGGTGGCCGACCAGCGTACGGTCGTGCGGATGCCGGAGGGCTGGTCGTTCGAGCAGGCCGCCGCCGTGCCGGCCGTCTTCCTGACCGCCTACTACGGTCTCCGCGACCTCGCCGATCTACGGGCCGGGGAGTCGGTCCTCATCCACGCCGCGGCGGGCGGCGTCGGCATGGCCGCCGTCCAACTCGCCCGCCACTGGGGCGCCACCGTCCACGCCACCGCCAGCCCCCACAAGTGGGACACCCTGCACGCCCTGGGCCTGGACGACGACCACATCGCCTCCTCCCGCACCCTCGACTTCCGCGACCAGTTCACCGAAGTCGACGTCGTCCTCAACTCCCTCACCGGCGCATACATCGACGCCTCCCTGCACCTCCTGCGCAACGGCGGCCGCTTCATCGAAATGGGCAAGACAGACATCCGCCCCACCCCACCCCACGTGTCCTACCACGCCTTCGACCTCATGGAAGCCGGACCCCAACGCCTCGGCGACATGCTCACCGACATCGTCCAGCTCCTCCAGACCGGCACACTCACCCACCTCCCCCTCGACACACGCGACATCCGCCAAGCCCCCCAGACCTTCCGGCACATGAGCCAGGCCCGCCACACCGGAAAAATCGTCCTGCGCATACCCCAGCCCCTCGACCCACACGGCACCGTCCTGATCACCGGCGGCACCGGCACCCTCGGCGCCCTCACCGCCCGCCACCTCGCCACCACCCACAACACCCGCCACCTCCTCCTCACCAGCCGCCAAGGCACCGCAGCACCCGGCGCCACCCAACTCGCAGACGAGCTGCGGGACCTGGGCGCGCACGTCACCATCGCCGCCTGCGACACCGCCGACCGCACCGCACTGACCCACCTGCTGGACTCGATTCCGGCCGAGCACCCCCTCACCGCCGTCATCCACTGCGCCGGCACCCTCGACGACAGCACCGTCCCGGCGCTCACCCCCGACCAGCTCGACGCCGTCCTGCGCCCGAAGGTCGACGCGGCCTGGCACCTGCACCACCTCACCCGGCATCTGGACCTGTCGGCCTTCGTCCTCTTCTCCTCCGTCGCCGGTGTCATCGGCAATCCGGGCCAGGGCAACTACGCCGCCGCCAACACCTTCCTCGACGCCCTCGCCCACCACCGCCACGCCCACGGCCTCCCCGCCACCAGCCTCGCCTGGGGCCAGTGGCAGCAGGCCAGCGGCATGACCGGGGAGCTGTCGGAGGCCGACCTCGCGCGGTTGTCCCGTGCCGGCATCCGTCCCATGCCGACCGACGAGGCTCTGGCGCTCCTCGACGCCGCTACGGGCACCTTCACGGAAGCCTTGCTCGTACCGGCGCGGCTGGACCTCAAGGCGCTGCGCGCGCGCGAGGTCGAGGGGGCTCTGCCGCCGCTTCTCCGGGACCTGGTGCGGGCGACGGGGCCCGTACGGCGTACCGCGGCGACAGCGCGGGACGCGGCCGAGGGACCGTCGTTCGCTCAGCGGCTGGCGTCGCAGAGTCCGGCCGAACGGCGCTCCAGCGTGCTGGAGTTGGTGCGCACGCACGTGGCAGCGGTCCTCGGGCACGCCTCGCCTGGCGCGGTGGGGGCGACGAGCTCGTTCAAGGAGATCGGCTTCGACTCCCTCTCCGCTGTCGAACTGCGCAACCGACTGGGTGCGGCGACCGGACAGCGGCTGCCCTCGACGCTCGTCTTCGACTATCCGACCTCGGAAGCTCTCGCCGGGCACCTGCTGGAGCAACTCGCCCCGCAAGGGCCGCAGGACTCCGTCTCCGTGCTGGGCGAGATCGACCGCCTGGAGTCGGCGCTCGCCTCGGTCGGGACCGACGGTCAGGACGACGGCACGATCACGACCCGCCTCGAACTGCTCCTGGCGAAATGGAAGGAAGCGCAGAACTCTGCCGCGCGCGCCAGTGTCGCGGACCGGCTCCAGGCTGCGACGCCTGACGAGGTCCTCGATTTCATCGACAACGAACTCGGGGTCTCGTGAACGAGGGACGCCGCCTTCCGCGACTTGCTCATAGGAGGAGCACGGCACATGGCTAACCAGGACAAGCTGGTCGACTACCTGAAGCGCGTCGCCACCGACCTCCACGAGACGCGGCAGCGGTTGCGCGCGGTCGAGGAGAAGGACCAGGAGCCGATCGCCATCGTCGGCATGGCCTGCCGGTTCCCCGGCGGCGCCGACACCCCGGAACGCCTGTGGGAGCTGGTCGCGGAGGGCCGTGACGCGATCACCGGCTTCCCGACGGACCGCGGCTGGGACCTGGACGCCCTCTTCGACCCGGACCCGGACCGCTCCGGTACCTCGTACACCCGATCCGGCGGGTTCCTCCTCGATGCGGCGGAGTTCGATCCCGCGCCCTTCGGCATCTCGCCGCGCGAGGCCCTCGCCATGGACCCGCAGCAGCGCCTGATGCTGGAGGTGTCCTGGGAGGTCCTGGAACGCGCGGGGATCGCCCCGGACTCCCTCAAGGGGAGTGCCACGGGCGTGTACGTCGGTGCCGGGAATCTCGGCTACCTCGTCGGCATGCAGCAGGCCCGGCCGGGAGTGGAGGGGCATTCGCTGACCGGCAACATCGGCAGCATCATCTCCGGGCGCATCTCCTACACCTTCGGTCTCGAAGGGCCGGCGGTCACGGTCGACACCGCCTGCTCCTCGTCGGTCGTGGCCCTGCACTCCGCCGTTCAGGCGCTGCGCAACGGCGAGTGCTCGCTGGCGCTGGCGGGCGGCGTCACGATCATGCCCAACCCGGTGGAGTTCGTGGAGTTCAGCAGGCAGCGGGTGCTGTCACCCGACGGGCGCTGCAAGGCGTTCGGCGCGACCGCCGACGGGACGGGCTTCTCCGAGGGCGTGGGCGTGCTGCTGGTGGAGCGCCTGTCCGACGCTCGCCGCAACGGCCACCGGGTGCTGGCCGTGGTCCGTGGCTCGGCTGTGAACCAGGACGGCGCCAGCAACGGCCTGACCGCACCCAACGGCCCTTCGCAGCAGCGGGTGATCCGCCAGGCCCTCGCCAACGCCCGCCTCGCCCCCGCCGATGTCGACGCCGTCGAGGCGCACGGCACCGGAACCGCGCTGGGCGACCCGATCGAAGCCCAAGCCCTGCTCGCCACCTACGGTCAGGACCGGCCCACGGAGCAGCCGTTGTGGCTGGGCTCGATCAAGTCCAACATCGGCCACACCCAGGCCGCCGCCGGCATGGCCGGCATCATCAAGATGGTCATGGCCATGCGCCACGGCATCCTCCCCCGCACCCTCCACGTCGACGAGCCGTCCCCGCACATCGACTGGACCGCCGGCGCCGTCTCACTGCTCACCGAACCGGTGGACTGGCAGGCCGGTGACCGCCCCCGACGCGCCGGCGTCTCCTCCTTCGGCATCAGCGGAACCAACGCCCACGTCATCCTCGAACAGGCCCCCGTCGACGACGCCTCGTCCAGCGAGCCCGTGGAGCGGGACAGCGGACCCGTCTCCTGGGTCCTCTCGGGGAAGACGGCTCAGGCTCTGCGTGCCCAGGCCTCGCAGCTCCACTCCCTTGCCGAGTCCGAGCCCGCGCTCGACGCCCACGCGGTCGAAGCCGCTCTCGCGACCACACGCGCGGCCCTGGAGCACCGGGCCGTCGTTCTGTCCGAGGACCGGGAAGGGCTCGTGGAGGGGTTGCACGCCCTCGCGCAGGGCCGGCCCTCGCCGCAAGTCGTCACCGCGACCACCGAGAACCGCGGCAAAACCGTCTTCGTCTTCCCCGGACAGGGTTCGCAATGGCCCGGCATGGGACGCGAACTCCTCGACACCTCACCCGTCTTCGCCACCCACATCACCGAATGCGAAGCCGCCCTCACCCCCTACGTCGACTGGTCCCTCACCGACGTACTACGCCACGGCGAACCCCTGGACCGCATCGAAATACTCCAACCGGTCCTCTTCGCCCTCATGGTCTCCCTCGCCCGCCTCTGGCAACACCACGGCATCCACCCCGACGCCGTCACCGGCCACTCCCAAGGCGAAATCGCCGCCGCCCACATCGCCGGAGCCCTCACCCTCGACGACGCCACCCGCATCGTCGTCCTACGCTCCCAACTCTTCGCCGACCACCTCACCGGACACGGCGCCATCGCCTCCCTCACCCTCCCCGCCACCCAAGTAACACACCAGCTCCCCCAGTACGACGGACGCCTCACCATCGCCGGCATCAACAGCCCCACCACCTGCACCGTCGCCGGACCCCACACCGACCTCACCACCCTCACCCACTGGGCCCGCCAACAAGGCGCCCGCGCCCGCATCATCGACACCACCGTCGCCTCCCACAGCCCCCACGTCGAACCCCTCCACGACCAACTCCTCCACCTCCTCGCCGACATCAGCCCACAGGCCGCCAGCGTCCCCATCTACTCCACCGTCACCACCGAACCCATCGACGGCACCCAGCTCACCGCCGAGTACTGGTACGACAACTGCCGCCACCCCGTCCGCTTCCACGACACCCTGCACACCCTCACCACCCACGGCCACACCCACTACCTCGAAATCAGCCCCCCCCCCGTCCTCATCCCCGCCATCACCGAAACCCCCCCCACCGCCACCACCATCCCCACCCTCCACCGCAACCAAGGCACCACCACCGACCTCCACACCAGCCTCGCCCACGCCTGGACCACCGGACTCCCCACCACCTGGCACACCCCCCACCACCACCTCGACCTCCCCACCTACCCCTTCCAACGCCAGCGCTACTGGCTCACCGAGACCACCACGGCCGACGACCCCAGTGCCTACGGCCTGCACGCCACGCAGCACCCCCTCCTGACCGCCGCGATCCATCACGCGGAGACCGGTCGGCTGATGCTGACCGGGCGTCTGACGGCGCACGCCCACCCGTGGCTGTCGGACCACTCCGCGCACGGGACGACGCTGCTGCCCGGCACCGCCTTCACCGAGCTCGTGCTCCACGCGGCGCAGTACACGGCGACCCCGCACATCCACGAACTGACGCTCGAGAACCCCCTGGTGCTCGACGCGCAGAGTGCGACGCAGCTCCAGATCACGGTCGCCCCGGAAGGTGCGGCCGGGCGGATGACCGCGCGGATCCACTCAAGGCCGGAGAACCCGCACGACCCGACCACGCCCTGGCGGCACCACGCGACGGCCACGCTCACGGCGGAGGCCGCCGACGTCGCCGTACCGCCGCCGGCCGACTGGCCGCCCGCCGACGCACGACTGCTGGACACCGAGGGGCTCTACACGGAGGCCGAGCAGTCCGGGTACGGGTACGGTCCGGCGTTCCAGGGACTGCGGAGGGCGTGGCGCGGCGCCTCGGACCTGTACGCCGAGGTCGCACTGCCCCACGAACGGCACGAGGAGGCAGCGGGGTACGGTCTCCACCCCGCCCTGTTCGACGCGGCACTGCACGCTCTGCTGCTCGACCGGTCGGGGGGCGACACGACGGTCCGACTGCCGTTCGTCTGGTCGGGTGTCTCCCTCCACGCCGCCTCGGCGACAGCGCTTCGGGTGCGGATCTCGCCCGTGGGCGAGAACGAGTTCACCCTCGTCGCCACGGACGGCGCCGGCGGTGCGGTGGTCACCGTCGAGCGGCTCACGGTGCTGCCGGTCAGCGCGGAGCAGGTACGCGAGAGCGCCCGGTCGGCCGACGAGGAGGCCCTGTACCGGGTCGACTGGGTCCCCGTCCCTGTCTCCGCACCCGACCGGCACCCGAACACCGTTGGCGGGGCGCCCTCTTGGGTGGCGATCGGCGCGGACGCCCCTGCGACGCGGGCCGTTGCGGCCTCGTACCCCGATGTCGACGCGCTCGTCGCGGCGTTGGACTCCGGGGCGGGTGTGCCGGAGGTCGCGCTGTTGTTCTGTGGCCCCGGTCGGGGCGGTGCGGTCACGGACGAGGTGCGGCAGGGGACGTCCGCGCTGCTGGACGCCGTGCGGACGTGGCTGGCGGACGACCGGTTCGACGCCTCGCGTCTGGTCGTCGTCACCCGCGGTGCCGTGGCTGTGCTGCCCGGCGAGGGCGTGGACGATCTCGCGCAGGCCGCGCTGTGGGGTCTGGTGCGCTCCGCGCAGTCCGAGAACCCGGGCCGTTTCCTGCTCCTCGACAGCGATACGGACGTTCCCGAGGAGGCGGTGCGCCGTCTGGCGGCCTCCGGCGACGAGCAGGCCGCGCTGCGTGAAGGAGCGCTGCTGACACCCCGGTTGGCACGCGCGTCCGTGCCGTCGGGGACGGAGGCCGAGTCGTCAGCGGCCGGTGCCCCCTTCTCCTCGGAAGGGACCGTACTGGTCACCGGCGGTACCGGGACTCTGGGCGGCTTGGTGGCCCGGCACCTCGTCGCGGAGCACGGTGTCCGGCATCTGCTGCTGCTGAGCCGTCAGGGCGCGGACGCCCCGGGCGCCGGGGGCCTGGCGGACGAGTTGGCCGCGTCGGGCGCCCGGGTGACGTTCGCCGCGTGTGACGCGTCGGACCGTGAGGCGCTGGCCGGGGTGCTCGCGAGCGTTCCGGCGGACCGTCCGCTGACCGGTGTGGTGCACGCGGCCGGCGCGCTGAGCGACGCCACGGTGGCGGCGCTCACCCCGGAGCACCTGGAGCGGGTGCTGCGGCCCAAGGCCGACGCGGCCGCTCATCTGGACGAGCTGACCCGTGACCTGGACCTGTCGGCGTTCGTGCTGTTCTCGTCCGCGGCCGGCGTGCTCGGCAACCCAGGGCAGGCCAACTACGCGGCTGCCAACACGTTCCTCGACGCGCTCGCCGAGCGGCGCCGGGCGCAGGGGCTGCCCGCCGTGTCCGTCGCATGGGGTCTGTGGGCGCCGTCCAGCGCCATGCGGGCGCACCTCGGCGAGCGGGACGAGGCCCGGATCGTGGGGTCCGGTGTGCTGCCCATGCCCGCCGAACAGGGCCTGGCGCTGCTGGACGCCGCACTGCGCGCCGATCGGCCCTTGGTGGTGGCCGCACGGCTCGATCCGTCGGCACTGCGCCGCCGTGCGCAGGACGGCACGCTGCCCGGCGTCCTGCGCGGGATCGTACGCGTGCCGGTGCGTCGCGCCACGGCGGACGGCACGGACGACGGCGGGTCGGCGCTGCTGCGTCGTCTCGCGGGTCTGCAGGAGGCCGATCAGGAGCGCGAGTTGGCCGCGCTCGTGCGCGGTGAGGCGGCGGCCGTGCTGGGTCACGCCGACCCGTCCTCGCTCGACCTCGCGCAGCCGTTCAGGACGCTCGGCTTCGACTCGCTCACCGCGGTGCAGCTGCGCAACCGCCTCGCGGCGGTGACCGGTCTGCGGCTGCCCGCGGGCCTGGTCTTCGACCATCCCTCTCCGGCCGCGGTCGCCCGTCACCTGCGCACCGAGCTGACCGGAGCCGCGGAGTCGACCGTGGCACCCGTGCCGGTCGCCGCCGCGGGCACCGACGAGCCGGTCGCGATCGTCGGCATGGCCTGCCGCTTCCCCGGGGGCGTCCGCTCGCCGGAGGACCTCTGGCGCCTGGTCGTGGACGGCGGTGACGCGGTCTCGGACTTCCCGGCCGACCGCGGCTGGGACCTGGACGCGCTCTTCGACCCGGACCCGGACCACCCGGGCACCTCCTACGCCCGCCAGGGCGGATTCCTGCTCGACGCCGCCGACTTCGACGCCGGATTCTTCGGCATCTCCCCACGCGAAGCCCTCTCCATGGACCCGCAGCAGCGGCTGCTCCTGGAGACCTCGTGGGAGGTCTTCGAGCGGGCCGGCATCGACCCGGCGACGCTCAAGGGCAGCCGTACGGGCGTCTTCGCCGGAGCCATGTACCAGGAGTACGCAGCGAACGTCGCCCCGGAGACCGTGGAGGGGCACTTCCTGAGTGGCACCTCCTCCAGCGTTGTGTCGGGCCGCGTCTCCTACACCTTCGGTCTGGAGGGGCCCGCAGTCACCATCGACACCGCCTGCTCCTCCTCCCTGGTCGCGCTGCACCTGGCCGCACAGGCGCTGCGCAACGGCGAGTGCGAGCTGGCGCTCGCCGGCGGTGTCGCGGTGATGACCACGCCGGTGCTCTTCACCGAGTTCAGCCGGCAGCGGGGACTGGCCCCGGACAGCCGCTGCAAGCCCTTCGCCGCGGCGGCGGACGGCACGGCCTGGTCCGAGGGCGTGGGCGTGCTGCTGGTGGAGCGGCTGTCCGACGCCCTCCGCAACGGCCACCGGGTGCTCGCAGTGGTCCGCGGCTCCGCCGTGAACCAGGACGGCGCCAGCAACGGCCTCACCGCCCCCAACGGCCCCTCGCAGCAGCGGGTGATCCGCCAGGCCCTGGCCAACGCCCGCCTGACCCCGGCCGACGTCGACGCCGTCGAGGCGCACGGCACCGGCACCACCCTGGGCGACCCGATCGAGGCCGACGCCCTGCTGGCCACCTACGGACAGGACCGCCCCGAGGACCGCCCGCTGTGGCTGGGCTCGGTGAAGTCCAACATCGGGCACACCCAGGCCGCCGCCGGCATGGCCGGGATCATCAAGACGGTCATGGCCATGCGCCACGGGCTGCTCCCCCGCACCCTGCACCTGGACGAGCCGACCCCGCACGTCGACTGGACCTCCGGCCGTGTCGCCCTGTTGACCGAGCCCGTCGCCTGGCCCGTGTCCGACCGTCCGCGCCGGGCGGGTGTCTCCTCCTTCGGCGCCAGCGGCACCAACGCCCACGTCATCCTCGAACAGGCGCTGCACACGACCGCTGCGAACCAGGACACACCGTCCGACGCCGGCTCGGGCGCACTGCCCTGGCTGGTCTCGGGCCGCACGGCCGAGGCACTGCGCGAGCAGGCCGCGCGTCTGCGTTCCTTCGTGCAGTCGGACGAGGCCGTCGAGCTGGAGCCGTCGGCGGTCGCGGGTGCCCTCGCCGCCGAGCGCGCCACGTTCGGGCACCGCGCCGTCGTCCTGGGCTCCGACCGCCCCGACTTCACGGACGCCCTGACCGCCCTCGCCGAGGGCACGCCCCACCCCGGCGTCGTCCAGGCCACGGCCCTGGAGGTGACACGTACGGTGTTCGTGTTTCCGGGTCAGGGTTCGCAGTGGACCGGGATGGGACGCGAACTCCTCGACAGCTCGCCCGAGTTCGCCGCGTACATCGCCGAGTGCGAGACCGCGCTCAACGACTTCGTGGACTGGTCGCTCACCGACGTCCTGCGCGGCACCGAAGGAGCCCCCGGCTACGACCGCGTCGACGTCGTCCAGCCCGCCCTCTTCGCCGTCATGGTCAGCCTCGCCCGCCTCTGGCAACACCACGGCATCCACCCCGACGCCGTCATCGGCCACTCCCAAGGCGAAATCGCCGCCGCCCACATCGCCGGAGCCCTCACCCTCAACGACGCCGCCCGCATCGTCGCCCTACGCTCCCAAGCCCTCCTCCCCCTCGCCGGCCTCGGCGGCATGACCTCCCTCGCCCTTCCCCACCACCAAGCCCACGAACTCATCCAGCCCTGGGGCCAAGACCTCTCCATCGCCTCCGTCAACGGACCCCACTCCACCGTCGTCTCCGGCACCACCCACGCCCTCGACGAACTACACACCACCTGCAACACCCAAGGAGTTCGGGCCCGCCGCATCCCCGTCGACTACGCCTCCCACTCCGCCCAGGTCGAAAGCATCCGCGACACCGTCCTCCAAGCAGCCACCGGCATCAACCCACAGCCGACAGCCGTCCCCCTCTATTCGACGGTCACCGGCCAACCCATCAACGGCACCCAGCTCGACGCCGACTACTGGTACACCAACCTCCGCCACACCGTCCGCTTCGAGGAGACGGTCCGCGCTCTGCTCGGCGACGATCACAACGCGTTCATCGAGGCCACCGCGCACCCGGTCCTCACCATGGCCGTCGAGGAGACCGTGGGCGCGGTGGAGCGCGAAGCCGTGGTCGTCGGGACGCTACGGCGCGACGAAGGCGGGATCGACCGTTTCCGGACGTCGCTCGCCATGGCGTGGGTGCGCGGGGTGGGCGTCGACTGGGTCGGCATGCTGGGCGGGCGCGGTGCGCGTCCGGTGGATCTGCCCACGTACGCCTTCCAGCGCGAACGGTACTGGCTGGAACCCGCGACCCGGACGTCCGGTGACGCGTCCTCGCTGGGCCTGGAGGGTGCCGGTCATCCCCTGCTCGGCGCGGCTCTCCGGCTCGCCGGCGAGGACGGGGTCCTCCTGACCGGGCGGCTGTCCCGGGAGGCCCTGCCGTGGCTGGCGGACCACGCGGTCGCCGGGACCGTCCTGCTGCCGGGTGCGGCCTTCGTCGAGCTGGCGCTGCGTGCCGGGGACGAGGCCGGCTGTGATCTGGTCGAGGAGCTCACTCTGGAGGCACCGCTCCTCCTGCCGGAACGCGGGGGCGTACGGCTCCAACTCGTGCTCGGGGTACCCGACGCGCAGGGGCGGCGCGAACTGGGCGTGTACGCGCGGCCGGACGGCGACGGCGACGGCGACGGCGACTACGGCGGTGAGGCCCCGTGGACGCGGCATGCCCGTGCCGTGCTCGCCGTGGCGGGCGACGCCGACCGTGCCGACGTCGCGCTTCCCGGCGCGGTGTGGCCACCCTCCGGGGCCGAGGCCCTGCCCGTGGCCGACTTCTACGCGGACGCCGCGGACGCCGGTTACGGGTACGGGCCCGCCTTCCAGGGGCTGAGGGCGGCCTGGCGGCTCGGCGAGGAGATGTTCGCCGAGGTCGCGCTGCCGGAGCAGGTGCGGGAGGAGGCTTCCGCGTACGGGATCCATCCCGCGCTGCTCGACGCGGCCCTGCACCCGGCCCTGCTCGACCAGGTGGGCGGTGACGCTCAGGTGCGGCTGCCGTTCGTGTGGAGCGGGGTCATGCTGGACGCGGTGGGCGCGGGCGTCCTCCGTGTCCGCATCTCCCCCTCCCGTGCGGACTCCCCGTCCGGTGCCGATGGGCTGGCGGTGTCGCTCACCGATCCCGAGGGGCACCCGGTCGCCACCGTCGGCGCGTTGGTGTCGCGTCCGCTCTCCGCCGACCAGGTGCGGCAGACGTCGGGCAAGGCCCTGGAGTCCCTGTACCGCGTGGCATGGGTGGGTCTGCCGGCCCTCGCTGCCAACTCGACGACGCCCGTTCCGCTGGACGAGGTGTCCGACGACTCGGCCGAGGTTCCCGAGACCGTCCTGCTGTCCTGCGCCGACGCGACAGCCGACGCTGCCGACGCCGCATCCGGCATCGCCGACGTCGTGGATGGGGTGCGCCGCGCCGCCCATGAGCTGCTGCACAGGGTGCAGGCCTGGCTCAGCGACGCCCGGTTCGCTTCCTCACGCCTGGTCGTGCTCACCCGGGGCGCGGTGGCCGCGTCGCCCGAGGACCGGACGACCGACCTGGTGACCGCTCCGCTGTGGGGGCTGATCCGGTCGGCGCAGGCGGAGAACCCGGGGCGGTTCGTGCTGCTCGACACCGACGGCACGGAGGCATCGGCTGCCGTGCTCGCCGGGGCCGCCGCGAGCGACGAGAGTCAACTCGCCCTCCGCGACGGGGCGGTGCTGGTCCCCCGGCTCGTGCGCGGTGCGGTGTCCGGCGCGCTCGCCCTGCCGGCCGACGGCTCCGACTGGCGGGTGGACTCGCGCAGTCCGGGCACGCTGGAGGGTCTGTCGGTGCTTCCGGGCACCGCGGCCGCACAGCCGTTGGAACCGGGCCGGATACGGGTCGCCGTCCGTGCCGCCGGGCTGAACTTCCGCGACGTCCTGATCGCGCTCGGCATGTATCCCGGTGAGGCGACGATGGGCAGCGAGGGCGCCGGGGTCGTCGTCGAAGTGGCGCCGGACGTGACGGAGTTCGCGGTCGGCGACCGGATCGTGGGGCTGATCCCCGAGTCGTTCGGTCCGTTCGCGGTGGTCGATCACCGTACGGTCGTGCGGATGCCGGAGGGGTGGTCGTTCGAGCAGGCCGCCGCCGTGCCGATCGTCTTCCTGACCGCCTACTACGGCCTCCGCGACCTCGCCGACCTGCGGGCCGGGGAGTCGGTCCTCATCCACGCCGCTGCGGGCGGCGTCGGCATGGCCGCCGTCCAACTCGCCCGCCACTGGGGCGCCACCGTCCACGCCACCCCCTGCGCGCCCTGGGCCTGGACGACGACCACATCGCCTCCTCCCGCACCCTCGACTTCAGCGACCAGTTCGACGAAGTCGACGTCGTCCTCAACTCCCTCACCGGCGAATACATCGACGCCTCCCTGCACCTCCTGCGCGACGGCGGCCGCTTCATCGAGATGGGGAGGACGGACGTACGGGACGTGTCCGGGGTGTTCTACCGGGCCTTCGTACTGGCCGAGGCGGGGCCCGAGCGTATCGGCGAGATGCTGGGTGAGGTCGTACGGCTCCTGGAGACGGGCGCGCTGACGCACCTGCCGCTGGACGTGCGTGATGTCCGCCAGGCCCCGGAAACCTTCCGGCACATGAGCCAGGCCCGCCACATCGGAAAGATCGTGCTGCGGATACCGCAGTCCCCGGACGCTCGGGGCACCGTCCTGATCACCGGTGGCACCGGCACCCTCGGCGCGCTCACCGCCCGACACCTCGTCACCACCCACGGCACCCGCCGCCTCCTCCTCACCAGCCGCCAGGGCATGGCAGCACCCGGCGCCGCCCCACTCGCGGACGAGCTGCGGGACCTGGGCGCGCACGTCACCATCGCCGCCTGCGACACCGCCGACCGCACCGCACTGACCCACCTGCTGGACTCGATTCCGGCCGAGCACCCCCTCACGGCCGTCATCCACTGCGCCGGCGCCCTCGACGACGGCACCGTGCCGACGCTCACCCCGGAGCGCTTCGAGGCGGTGCTGCGTCCCAAGGTCGACGCGGCGTGGAACCTGCACGACCTCACCCGGCACCTGGACCTGTCGGCCTTCGTCCTCTTCTCCTCCGCCGCCGGCGTGCTCGGCGGGGCGGGGCAGGCCAACTACGCCACCGCCAACACCTTCCTCGACGCCCTCGCCCACCACCGCCACGCCCACGGACTGCCCGCCACCAGCCTGACCTGGGGTCACTGGGAGCAGGCCAGCGGCATGACCGGGCACCTGGACCGGACCGACCTCGCGCGGATCGGCCGTACGGGGCTGCTACCCATGTCCCCGGCATACGGGCTGGCCCTGTTCGACGCGGCGCTGCGGGAGTCGGATGCCGTGCTGGTGCCCGTGCGGCTCGACACGGGTGCGTTGCGCGAGCAGCACGCCGGCGGGGCGCTGCCCCCGGTCTTCCGCGAGCTGGTGCGGGGGCCCGCACGGCGTACGGCCGCGACGGGGGGTGCCGCGGACCAGTCGGCGCTGGCTCGGACACTGGCCGGCCGTTCCACCACCGAGCAGAAGGCGATCCTCCTCGACCTCGTCCGCACCCACATCGCCACCGTCCTCGGCCACACCACCCCCGACACCATCAACCCCGACCAGCCCTTCAAAGACCTCGGCTTCGACTCCCTCACCAGCGTCGAACTCCGCAACCGCCTCACCACCGCCACCGGCCTCAAACTCCCCGCCACCCTCACCTTCGACCACCCCACCCCCCACGCCCTCACCCACCACCTCCACCAACAAACCACCGGCACCACCCACCCCACGCCGATCAACACACCACCCACCACCGCCCCCGCACCCGACGAACCCCTCGCCATCGTCAGCATGGCCTGCCGCTTCCCCGGCGGCATCGAGTCGCCCGACGACCTGTGGCAGTACGTCGTCCAGGGCCGTGATGCCGTCTCCGACTTCCCGGTCGACCGCGGCTGGGACCTGGAGAGGCTGTACGACCCGGATCCCGAACGGTCCGGAACGTCGTACACGCGATCCGGTTCCTTCCTCTACGACGCAGCCGACTTCGACGCGCAGTTGTTCGGCATCTCGCCCCGCGAGGCCCTGGCGATGGATCCGCAGCAGCGCCTGCTGCTGGAGACCTCCTGGGAAGTCCTGGAACGGGCCGGCATCAACCCGCGCAGTCTGCGCGGGAGTCAGACCGGTGTCTTCGTCGGTGCGGTCAACACGGGCTACGGCACGGGGCTCCCGCACACGCCCGAGGACATCGAGGGCTATCTGGGGACGGGCACGTCGTCCAGTGTCGCGTCGGGGCGCGTGGCCTACACCTTCGGTCTCGAAGGGCCGGCCGTCACGGTCGACACGGCTTGCTCCTCGTCGCTGGTGGCGCTCCATCTGGCCGCACAGGCGCTGCGCAACGGCGAGTGCACGATGGCCTTGGCGAGCGGGGTCGCCGTCATGGCGACGCCGTTGGAGTTCGTGGAGTTCAGCAGGCAGCGGGTGCTCTCGGCGGACGGCCGCTGCAAGGCGTTCGCGGCGGCGGCCGACGGCACCGGTTTCTCCGAGGGCGTGGGCGTGCTGCTGGTGGAGCGCCTGTCCGACGCCCGCCGCAACGGCCACCAGGTGCTCGCCGTGGTCCGCGGCTCGGCTGTGAACCAGGACGGCGCCAGCAACGGCCTCACCGCACCCAACGGCCCTTCGCAGCAACGGGTGATCCGCCAGGCCCTCGCCAACGCCCGCCTCACCCCCGCCGACGTCGACGCCGTCGAGGCGCACGGCACCGGAACCGCGCTGGGCGACCCGATCGAAGCCCAAGCCCTGCTCGCCACCTACGGTCAGGACCGGCCCACGGAGCAGCCGTTGTGGCTGGGCTCGATCAAGTCCAACATCGGCCACACCCAGGCCGCCGCCGGCATGGCCGGCATCATCAAGATGGTCATGGCCATGCGCCACGGCATCCTCCCCCGCACCCTCCACGTCGACGAGCCGTCCCCGCACATCGACTGGACCGCCGGCGCCGTCTCACTGCTCACCGAACCGGTGGACTGGCAGGCCGGTGACCGCCCCCGACGCGCCGGCGTCTCCTCCTTCGGCATCAGCGGAACCAACGCCCACGTCATCCTCGAACACGTCGCAGAGGTGCCGGAGCTGTCGCCCGTGGACGAGGACTCCACCATGCCGTTGGTGTTGTCCGGCCATACCCCCGAGGCGCTGCGGACGCAGGCCGATCGGCTCCACGCCCATCTCACGGGCCGCCCTGAGCTGCCTGTTGCGCAGGTTGCCGCGTCCCTCGTCGCCACGCGTGCGGCACTCGACCATCGCGGGGCGGTCCTCGCCGAGGACCGGGAGGGGTTCCTCGAAGGGCTGCACGCCCTCGCGCAGGGCCGGCCCTCGCCGCAAGTCGTCACCGCGACCACCGAGAACCGCGGCAAAACCGTCTTCGTCTTCCCCGGACAGGGCTCACAGTGGCCCGGCATGGGACGCGAACTCCTCGACACCTCACCCGTCTTCGCCACCCACATCACCGAATGCGAAGCCGCCCTCACCCCGTACGTCGACTGGTCCCTGACCGACGTACTACGCCAGGGCGAACCCCTGGACCGCATCGAAATACTCCAACCGGTCCTCTTCGCCCTCATGGTCTCCCTCGCCCGCCTCTGGCAACACCACGGCATCCACCCCGACGCCGTCACCGGCCACTCCCAAGGCGAAATCGCCGCCGCCCACATCGCCGGAGCCCTCACCCTCGACGACGCCACCCGCATCGTCGTCCTACGCTCCCAACTCTTCGCCGACCACCTCACCGGACACGGCGCCATCGCCTCCCTCACCCTCCCCGCCACCCAAGTAACACACCAGCTCACCCAGTACGACGGACGCCTCACCATCGCCGGCATCAACAGCCCCACCACCTGCACCGTCGCCGGACCCCACACCGACCTCACCACCCTCACCCACTGGGCCCGCCAACAAGGCGCCCGCGCCCGCATCATCGACACCACCGTCGCCTCCCACAGCCCCCACGTCGAACCCCTCCACGACGACCTGATCCACCTCCTCGCCGACATCACCCCACAACCCGGCACCACCCCCATCTACTCCACCGTCACCACCGAACCCATCGACGGCACCCAGCTCACCGCCGAGTACTGGTACGACAACTGCCGCCACCCCGTCCGCTTCCACGACACCCTGCACACCCTCACCACCCACGGCCACACCCACTACCTCGAAATCAGCCCCCACCCCGTCCTCATCCCCGCCATCACCGAAACCCACCCCACCGCCACCACCATCCCCACCCTCCACCGCAACCAAGGCACCACCACCGACCTCCACACCAGCCTCGCCCACGCCTGGACCACCGGACTCCCCACCACCTGGCACACCCCCCACCACCACCTCGACCTCCCCACCTACCCCTTCCAACGCCAGCGCTACTGGCTGGAGTCGGCGCCGCTCTCCGCCTCGCAGGGTCCTGCCGGCCCTGCCGATGACACGGATGCGCGCTTCTGGGAGGCAGTGGAGCGGGAAGACCTGGAGGCGCTCTCCTCGACGCTGAGCCTCGACGGCAACGGTGAGGCGCTGTCCTGGAGTGCGGTGCTTCCCTCCTTGTCCAGCTGGCGGCGTCAGCAGCGTGAACAGGCGACCCTCGACAGCTGGCGCTACCGGATCTCCTGGAAGCGCATTACCGTCCCGAACCTGCCTACGTTGACCGGCACTTGGCTGCTGGTGACAGGTCCGGAGCGGTCCGGTGAGGCGTGGAGCGCGGTCGTCGCCCGGGCCATGGCATCGCGCGGGGCGCAGGTCAGCACGCTGTCCGTCGACGCCGCCGGGCTCGACCGGGAGACGCTCCGCGAGCGCATCCGCGAGCACCTCGCGGACAGTGAGCAGCCCGTCGGGGTGCTGTCCCTGCTCGCGTGCGGTGCCGGAACCGCGGAGTCGGGACGTCCCGGGGTTCCGTCGGCTCTGGCGACGACCGTCGCGCTGGTGCAGGCGCTGGGCGACGCAGGAGTCGACGCGCCGCTGTGGTGCGTGACGAGCGGGGCGGTGTCCGTGTCCGCCACCGAGTACGCGCTGCCGGAGCAGGCAGCGGTGGCCGGTCTGGGACGCGTGGTGGCGTTGGAACAGCCACAGCGGTGGGGCGGAACGATCGACCTGCCGGGACAGCTCGGGGATGTCGACGACCAGGTGGCCGTCCGGCTCGTCGGGGTGCTGGCGGAGCACGGCGACGAGGACCAGCTCGCGGTGCGGGCGTCGGGCGTGTTCGGACGCCGGCTGGTACGGGCGCCCCTGGGGGCCGCTGCGCCGGTGCGATCGTGGAAGCCGCGCGGCACGGTGCTCGTCACCGGAGGAACCGGGGGTGTGGGCGGCCGCGTCGCGCGGTGGCTCGCCACGTCCGGCGCCGAGCACCTGCTGCTCGTCAGCCGGAGCGGACCCGAGGCGCCCGGAGCCGCCGAACTCGAAGCGGACCTGGCGGCGTCGGGGGCGCGCGTCAGCGTCGTCGCGTGTGACGTGGCGGACCGGGACGCGGTCGAGCGGCTGCTGTCCTCGGTGCCCGACGCGCATCCGCTGACCGCGGTGGTGCACGCCGCGGGCGTGCCGCAGCAGAGCGCGGTGGAGGAGCTGACCCCCGCGGAGGTGGAGGAGATCCTCTCCGCGAAGGTGCTCGGCGCCCGGCACCTGGACGAGCTGCTGGCCGACGCCCCGCTCGACGCGTTCGTGCTCTTCTCCTCGAACGCGGGTGTGTGGGGCAGCGGCGGCCACAGCGCCTACGCGGCGGCGAACGCCTACCTGGACGCGCTCGCCGAGCGGCGCCGGGCTCACGGGCGTACGGCGACGTCGGTGGCGTGGGGTGCCTGGGCCGCGGGCGGAATGATGGCCGCGGAGGGCGCTGCCGCGTACATGGGCCGGCGTGGCGTGCTGGACATGGAGCCGGAGCGGGCCGTCGCCGCGCTCGTGGCCGCGGTCGAGCATGACGAGACGTTCGTGGCGGTTGCCCACATGGACTGGGAACGCTTCGTCCTCGGGTTCACGTCACTGCGTCCCAGCCCCCTGCTGGACGACATCCCGGAAGCGCGCCGCGCGCTCGCCGAGCTGGCCGAGGAGACGGAGAGCGGCTCCGACGCCTCCACGCTGGCGCGGGAACTGGCCGACATGTCCCCGGACGACCGGCGGGCCGCCCTGCTGGACCTGGTCCAGTCGAACGCCGCGGCCGTGCTCGGCCACACCGGTGGTGCGGCCGTCGACGCGCACCGCGCGTTCAAGGAGCTCGGCTTCGACTCCCTCACCGCGGTCCAGTTGCGCAACCGCCTCAACGCTGCCACGGGACTGCGGGTGCCGGCCACGCTCGTCTTCGACCACCCCACCCCGGCCGCGGTCGCCGCGTACGTGGAGGCCCAGCTGCTGCCCGATGTCTCCGGTGCCCGGCTGCCGGTCCTGGAGGAGATCGACCGACTGGACGCGTCGCTGTCCGACGGTCCGGCCGACGCCGACCTGCTGCACGCCGTGCAGGACCGGCTCCAGGAGATGCTCTGGAAGCTCGCGGACAGGTCCGCGGCGTCCGGCGGGACGGCCTCGCCGTCCGGCGACCCGGACGAACGAGGCGCGACGGACGGCGACTTCGCCTCGGCCACGGCCGACGACATGTTCGACCTCATCGACCGGGACCTCGGACTGTCCTGACCGCCCGGATCAGGACCCCCAGGCACGCATGGAGGTGTCACGGATGCCGAACACGGAAGAGAAACTCCTCGACTACCTGAAGCGGGTCACCGCCGACCTCAAGCAGACGCAGCGACGCCTGCGTGAGGCCGAGGCCGCGGACACGGAGCCGATCGCGATCGTCGGCATGGGCTGCCGCTACCCGGGCGACGTACGGTCCGCCGACGACCTGTGGGGGCTGCTGGCCGAGGGCGGCGACGCGATCTCGAAGTTCCCCGACGACCGAGGCTGGAACACCGAGGAGCTCTACGACCCCGACCCCGACCGCCCCGGCCGCAACTACGTGCGAGAGGGCGGCTTCCTGCACGACGCGACGGAGTTCGACGCCGACTTCTTCGGCATCTCCCCGCGTGAGGCACTCGCCATGGATCCGCAGCAGCGCATCATGCTGGAGGTCGCCTGGGAGACGTTCGAGCACGCGGGCCTGGACCCCCAGTCGTTCGGCGGCAGCGACACCGGCGTGTTCGTCGGCATCAGCAACGTCGACTACACGTGGGGTCACGCCCGCGTCCCCGAGGCCGTCGAGGGGTACTTCGGCACGGGCAACTTCGCCAGCGTGCTGTCCGGCCGGCTGGCCTACACGTTCGGGCTGGAAGGCCCTGCGCTCACCGTCGACACGGCCTGCTCATCGTCGCTCGTGGCCCTGCACCTGGCGACGCAGGCCCTGCGCCGGGGCGAGTGCGGGGCAGCCCTGGTGGGCGGGGTCACCGTGATGTCGAACCCGTCCGGCTTCGTGGAGTTCAGCCGCCAGCGGGGGCTCGCTCCGGACGGCCGCTGCAAGGCGTTCGCCGCGGCCGCCGACGGGTTCGGGCCGTCCGAGGGCGCGGGCGTGCTGCTCGTGGAGCGCCTGTCCGACGCCCGCCGCAACGGTCACCGGGTACTGGCCGTCGTCCGCGGCTCCGCCGTCAACCAGGACGGCGCCAGCAACGGCCTCTCCGCCCCCAACGGCCCCTCCCAGCAGCGCGTGATCCGCCAGGCGCTCCGCAACGCACGGCTGTCACCGGAACAGGTCGACGCCGTCGAGGCGCACGGCACGGGCACCACCCTGGGTGACCCGATCGAGGCGCAGGCCCTGCTGGCCACCTACGGTCAGGGGCGTCCCGAGGACCGTCCGCTGTGGCTGGGCTCGGTGAAGTCGAACATCGGGCACACGTCGGCCGCCGCCGGTGTGGCCGGGGTGATCAAGATGGTGATGGCGATGCGGCACGGCGTCCTGCCCCGCAGCCTCCACATCGACGAGCCGACCCCGCAGGTCGACTGGTCCTCCGGCGCCGTCACCCTGCTCACCGAACCCGTCGACTGGCCCGACTCCGACCGCCCCCGCCGCGCAGGCGTCTCCGCCTTCGGCATCAGCGGCACCAACGCCCACGTCATCCTCGAACAAGCCCCCACCCAAGACCCCCAGCAACCCGCCCCACCCGTACCCGCCGCACCCTGGCTGCTCTCCGCCAAGACCCCGGCAGCACTGCGAGCCCAGGCCCGACGCCTGCACACCCACCTCCCCCGCCACCCCCACCCCGACCCCACCGACATCGCCCACGCCCTCGCCACCACCCGCACCCCCCACGAACACCGCGCCGCACTCGTCACCGACGACCACGGGACTTTGTTACACGGACTGCTCGCGCTCGGGGAGGAGTCGGTAGCACCGTACGTGGTGGAGCCGGGCAGAGCGGTAGCGGGAAAGACGGTGTTCGTGTTCCCGGGTCAGGGTTCGCAGTGGACCGGCATGGGACGCGAACTCCTCGACACCTCGGAGCAGTTCGCCGCCTACATCGCCGAGTGCGAGACCGCGCTCAACGACTTCGTGGACTGGTCGCTCACCGACGTCCTGCGCGGCACCGAAGGAGCCCCCGGCTACGACCGCGTCGACGTCGTCCAACCCGCCCTCTTCGCCGTCATGGTCAGCCTCGCCCGCCTCTGGCAACACCACGGCATCCACCCCGACGCCGTCATCGGCCACTCCCAAGGCGAAATCGCCGCCGCCCACATCGCCGGAGCCCTCACCCTCAACGACGCCGCCCGCATCGTCGCCCTACGCTCCCAAGCCCTCCTCCCCCTCGCCGGCCTCGGCGGCATGACCTCCCTCGCCCTCCCCCACCACCAAGCCCACGAACTCATCCAGCCCTGGGGCCAAGACCTGTCCATCGCCTCCGTCAACGGACCCCACTCCACCGTCGTCTCCGGCACCACCCACGCCCTCGACGAACTACACACCACCTGCAACACCCAAGGAGTTCGGGCCCGCCGCATCCCCGTCGACTACGCCTCCCACTCCGCCCAAGTCGAAAGCATCCGCGACACCGTCCTCCAAGCAGCCACCGGCATCAACCCCCAGCCCACCACCATCCCCCTCTACTCCACCGTCACCGGCCAACCCATCGACGGCACCCAGCTCGACGCCGACTACTGGTACACCAACCTCCGCCACACCGTCCGCTTCGAAGAAACCACCCGCGCTCTGCTCGGCTCCGGCCACCGCCACTTCATCGAGACCACCGCCCACCCCGTCCTCGCCCTCGCCCTGGAAGAAACCATCGAGGCCACCGGCTCCGACGCCCGCGTCACCGGCACCCTCCGCCGCGACCACGGCGACCTCACCCAACTCCACACCGCCCTCGCCACCGCCTGGACCCACGGCGTCGACGTCGACTGGACCGCAGTGGTGCCCGGTGCGGGCAGGGGGCGGGTGGCCCTGCCGACGTACGCCTTCCAGCGTCGGCGTTACTGGCTCGAGCCGGGTGTCGTGCCGGTGAGCGACACCGTCCCGGTGGCCGTGGTGGACGAAGCGGAGAGCGGGGAGGCGGCCACCGCGCTCGCACGCGCCCTGGCGGATGCCTCGGAGGCGGGCCGGGAGGCTCTGCTGATCGACCTCGTACAGTCTCGCGTGGCCGCCGTGCTCGGTCACGAGGAGCCGGAGTCGGTCGACACCGAGCGGGCCTTCAAGGACCTGGGCTTCGACGGCTGGCGCCGACACTGGTCTTCGACCACCCCACCCCGGAAGCGGTGGTACGCCACCTGCGGGCCGAACTCGGCCTGGAGGGCGACGGCGCCCCCGATCCCGTCTTCGACGAACTCGACGGCCTGGAACGGGCGCTGTCGTCGTACACGCCGGACACCGACACCCGCGTGAAGATCACCAAGCGCCTGGAGTCCCTCCTGTGGGAGTGGACGCGCTCGGAAGCCGATGCACCGGACCCGGTCGACGCCGCGGACCTCGCGGCCGTCTCCGATGACGAGATGTTCGAGCTCATCGACAGGGAGCTCGGATCGGCCTGACCCGGCCGGACGGGGCTCGGCCCGCTCGTCCTCGAGCGGCTCCGGCCCCGCCTCGCACGGCCCCGTCCCGTCCCCCAGCCTTCAGCCCCACTCCGACTGCACGTGTCTCACGGAGGGTTCCACGATGCCGAACGACGAGAAGAAGCTGCGCGACTACCTGAACCGGGTCACGGCCGACCTGCGCCAGACGCGCGGCCGCCTGAAGGCCGTCGAGGCCAAGGAGTGGGAACCCGTCGCCATCGTGGGCATGGGCTGCCGTTTCCCCGGCGACGTCAGCTCCCCGGAGGAGTTGTGGGACCTGGTGGCCGAGGGGCGGGACGCCGTCTCGTCGTTCCCGGCGGACCGCGGCTGGGACCTCGACGCCCTCCGCGACGCCGACCCCGACCGGCCGGGTACCTCGTACACCGGCAGCGGCGGTTTCATGGACGTGGCCGGGGACTTCGACGCCGCGCTCTTCGGCATCTCGCCGCGCGAGGCCCTCGCCATGGACCCCCAGCAACGGCTGATGCTGGAGGCCTCGTGGGAGGCGTTCGAGCGTGCCGGCCTGGACCCGGCGCGGCAAAGGGGAACCGCGACCGGTGTGTTCGTCGGCGCGACCGCCACCGGCTACGTGTCGCCCGCCGCCGAAGTGCCCGAGGGCGCCGAGGGGTTCGCCATCACCGGCAACATGACCGCGGTGACCTCGGGACGCATCTCCTACACGCTGGGCCTGCAGGGGCCCGCGGTCACGATCGACACGGCTTGCTCCTCGTCCCTCGTGGCCCTGCACCTGGCCTGCCAGTCACTGCGTCAGGGCGAGTGCACGACGGCGCTGGCCGGCGGCGTCACGGTGATGCCGACTCCGACGGCGTTCACCGAGTTCAGCCGACAGCGCGGACTGGCCCCCGACGGCCGCTGCAAGTCTTTCGCGGCCGCCGCCGACGGCACCAACTGGGCGGAGGGCGTGGCGGTCCTCGTCGTCGAGCGCCTGTCGGACGCCCGGCGCAACGGGCACCGGGTGCTCGCCGTGGTGCGCGGCACCGCGATCAACCAGGACGGGGCCAGCAACGGGCTGTCGGCCCCCAACGACCTCGCCCAGGAACGCGTGATCCGCTCGGCGCTGGACAACGCCGGTCTCACCGCGAGCGACGTCGACGCGGTCGAGGCGCACGGCACGGGCACCACCCTGGGTGACCCGATCGAGGCGCAGGCCCTGCTCGCCGCCTACGGTCACGAGCGCCCGGCGCACCGCCCCCTGCGCGTGGGCTCCCTTAAATCCAACATCGGTCACGCGGGGCCGGCCGCGGGTGTGGCCGGGGTGATCAAGATGGTGATGGCGATGCGGCACGGCGTCCTGCCCCGCAGCCTCCACATCGACGAGCCGACCCCGCACGTCGACTGGGCGTCGGGCCTCGTCTCCCTGCTCACCGAACAGATGCCGTGGCCCGAGACGGGCCGCCCGCGCCGGGCCGGCGTCTCCTCCTTCGGCGTGAGTGGCACCAACGCCCACGTCATCCTGGAACAGGCCGACGGACAGCCGCTGCCGGACGCCACGGCCACGGAGCACACCCCGGTCCCGTGGGTGCTGTCGGCGAAGTCGGGAGCAGCGCTGCACGCCCAGGCGGAGCGCGTCGGCGCGTTCGTCCGCGGGCACGAGGACGTCGACACGGCCGCCGTCGCCACGACGTTGCTGACCTCCCGGGCGGCCTTGGAGCAGCGTGCGGTGCTGCTCGACGACGATCGCGACAGCCTCGCGCAGGCTCTGGACGCGCTGAGCACCGGTGCGCCGCACCCCCGGGTCGTGACGGGGAGCGTGCGGTCGGGGCGGCTGGCGTTCATGTTCACCGGCCAGGGCTCCCAACGCCTCGGCATGGGCCACGAGCTCTACGACACCGAACCCGCCTTCACCACAGCACTGGAAGAAGCCTTCGCGGCACTGGACCCACACCTGCCACGGCCACTGCGCGACATCATCTTCGGCGACGACCCCGAGCTGTTGCAGCAGACCCAGTACGCACAACCCGCACTGTTCGCAGTCGAGACCGCCCTGTACCGGCTCCTCACCGACACCTACGGCCTGCGCCCCGACTACCTCCTCGGCCACTCCATCGGAGAACTCACCGCCGCCCACGCCGCCGGCGTCCTCACCCTGCCCGACGCCGCACGCCTGGTCACCGCCCGCGGACACCTCATGCAAACCGCACCCACCGGCGGAACCATGATCGCCATCCAAGCCACGGAAGACGAAATCACCGAACACCTGACCCCCGGGGTCGACATCGCCGCCCTCAACTCCCCCACCTCCACAGTCATATCGGGCGACGCCACAGAAGCAGAAGCCATCGCGGACCATTTCCGCACCCTCGGCCGCAAGACCACCCGGTTGAAGGTCTCCCACGCCTTCCACTCCCCCCACATGGACCCCGTCCTCGACGACTTCCGGCAGATCGCCGCCACCCTCGACTACCACCCCGCCCGCATCCCCGTCATCTCCAACACCACCGGACAGCCCGCCGAAAACCTCACATCCCCCGACTACTGGACCCAGCACATCCGCCGCCCCGTCCGCTTCACCGACAGCCTCCACCACCTCACCCACCAGGGTGTGACGACCTTCCTCGAACTCGGACCCGACGCCACCCTCACCGCCCTCACCCGCACCACCCTCGACGACACCCACGCCACCGCCGTCCTGCGCAAGGACCGCACCGACACGGACGCCCTGCGCACAGCCCTCGCCGAGCTCTGGGTCCACGGCACCCCCGTCACCTGGCCGCACCCCGCCGACCGGCACATCGACCTGCCCACCTACCCCTTCGACCACCAGCGCTACTGGATCACTCCCCGGGGCACGGCCACCGACGTCTCGTCGGTGGGGCTGGAGGCCGTCGGGCATCCCCTGCTGGGTGCGGCCCTCAGCCTGGCCGGCGAGGACGGGGCGTTGCTGACGGGGCGCATCTCCGGTGACGCGGTTCCGTGGCTGGCGGACCACGCGGTGGCGGGGGCCGTCATCCTCCCGGGCACGGCGTTCGTCGAGCTGGCGCTGCGTGCGGGCGACGAGGTCGGCTGCGGTCGGCTGGAGGAACTCACCCTCGAACTGCCGTTGGTCCTGCCCCACTCGGGCGCGACGGATCTCCAGATCGGTGTGGGAGCTCCCGATGACGAGGGCCGCCGTCTGCTGACCGTGCACGCCCGCCCGGCGGGCCAGGAGTCCGCGCCCTGGACGCGGCACGCGAGCGGCGCGCTCGCGCCGGCAGGTCGTCGGCAGGACGCCGGAGCGGGTGTCGGGGTGGCGGGAGCGGCTTCCTGGCCGCCGGTCGGTGCCGAGCCCGTCGACGTGACGGACTTCTACGCGGACGCCGCCGACACCGGTTACGGCTACGGGCCCGCGTTCCAGGGCCTGCGGGCCGCATGGCGGGTCGGGGAGGAGATCTGGGCCGAGGTGTCGCTGCCCGAGCAGCTCCGTGATGAGGCGGGCCGGTACGGCCTCCACCCGGCGCTCCTCGACGCCGCGCTGCACGCGGCGGGTTTCGGCGACTTCTACGACGAAGGCGAGCGGCTCCGCATGCCGTTCGCCTGGAACGGGGTGGAACTCCACGCCGTCGGCGCGTCCGACCTGCGCGTGAGGATCGCGCGCAGTCAGGTCTCCGCAGGGCGGGACGCGGCGCTGGCGCTCACCGTCGTCGACGCTTCGGGGCGTACGGTGCTAGAGGCCGGGTCCATTGTCACCCGGCCCGTGTCGGCGGAACATCTGCCCGGTGCGTCGGGTGCGCCGGCCACGGACGACTCCATGTACCGGTTGGGGTGGCAGCCGGTGGAAGGCCGTACCGAGCGCCTCCCGCAGTCGTACGCGGTGCTCGGCGAACCGTCCCCCCAGCTGCTCGCCGCGCTCGGGGACACCGATGGCGAGGACGGCACGGTGACGGCGTTCGCGGACCTCGACGCCCTGCACACGGCAGTGGAGTCCGGCAGCACCGTCGCGGACACCGTCCTGTACGTCCTCCCCCGGTCTGCCGAGGCCGACGACACAGCCGGTGCGGCACACGCCCTCGCCCGCACGGCTCTGGAGGCGGCTCAGGCCTGGTTGGCGCGGGACTTGGTCGACGGCCCGTCCTGCCTGGTGGTGCTGACCCATGGAGCGGTCGGAGTGAGGGGCACGGAGCCCGTCACCGGCTTGGGACAGTCGGCTGTCTGGGGGCTGCTGCGGTCGGCGCAGAGCGAGAACCCCGGCCGGTTCGCGCTGATCGACGTCGGCACAGGCAGGGACAACGGCGCGGGCGCCGACGCGGACGTGGACGCGGGGTACGCGGTGCTGCCCGACGCGATCACCGCGCTCCAGGACTCGGACGTGGCCCAGATGGCCGTACGCGGCGGTGAGCTCTTCGCGCCGCGCCTGCTGGCGCACGACTGGGCCGGCACGGTCCGCGTGCCGGGCGACGCGCCCGCATGGCGTCTCGACACGCCGGGCACCGGCACCGTGGACGACCTGACAGCCGTGCCGCACCCCGAGGTTCTGGAACCCGTCGGCCCAGGTCAGGTCCGCGTCTCGGTCCGCGCCGCCGGGCTGAACTTCCGCGACGTCCTGCTGGCCCTGGGCATGTACCCCGGCTCGGGCGTCATGGGCAGCGAAGGCGCTGGAGTCATCTCCGAAGTCGGGCCCGGCGTCGCGGACTTCGCGGTGGGCGACCGGGTCATGGGCATGCTTCCCGCCTCGTTCGGCACGGTCTCCGTGGTCGATCACCGTGTCCTCGTCCGCATACCCGACGGCTGGTCGTTCGAGCAGGCCGCCGCCGTGCCGATCGCCTTCCTGACCGCCTACTACGGCCTCCGCGACCTCGCCGGCCTGCGAGCCGGGGAGTCGGTCCTCATCCACGCCGCGGCGGGCGGCGTCGGCATGGCCGCCGTCCAACTCGCCCGCCACTGGGGCGCCACCGTCCACGCCACCGCCAGCCCCCACAAATGGGACACCCTGCACGCCCTCGGCCTGGACGACGACCACATCGCCTCCTCCCGCACCCTCGACTTCCGCGACCAGTTCACCGAAGTCGACGTCGTCCTCAACTCCCTCACCGGCGCATACATCGACGCCTCCCTGCACCTCCTGCGCAACGGCGGCCGCTTCATCGAAATGGGCAAGACCGACATCCGCCCCACTCCACCCGACGTGTCCTACCACGCCTTCGACCTCATGGAAGCCGGACCCCAACGCCTCGGCGACATGCTCACCGACATCGTCCAGCTCCTCCAGACCGGCACACTCACCCACCTCCCCCTCGACACACGCGACATCCGCCAAGCCCCCCAGACCTTCCGGCACATGAGCCAGGCCCGCCACACCGGAAAAATCGTCCTGCGCATACCCCAGCCCCTCGACCCACACGGCACCGTCCTGATCACCGGCGGCACCGGCACCCTCGGCGCCCTCACCGCCCGCCACCTCGCCACCACCCACAACACCCGCCACCTCCTCCTCACCAGCCGCCAGGGCATGGCAGCACCCGGCGCCACCCAACTCGCAGACGAGCTGCGGGACCTGGGCGCGCACGTCACCATCGCTGCCTGCGACACCGCCGACCGCACCGCACTGACCCACCTGCTGGACTCGATTCCGGCCGAGCACCCCCTCACCGCCGTCATCCACTGCGCCGGCACCCTCGACGACGCACTCCTCACCACCCTCGGCCAGGACCAACTCGACCACGTCCTGCGACCCAAGGTCGACGCGGCCTGGCACCTCCATGACCTCACCCGGCACCTCGACCTGTCGGCCTTCGTCCTCTTCTCCTCCGCCGCAGGCATCCTCGGCGGCCCCGGTCAGGCCAACTACGCCGCCGCCAATGCCTTCCTCGACGCCCTCGCCCACCACCGCCACGCCCACGGCCTCCCCGCCACCAGCCTCGCCTGGGGCCAGTGGCAGCAGGCCAGCGGCATGACGGGCGGTCTCGCGGCGGAAGACCTGGCGCGGATGAGCCGCACGGGTCTGGTGCCCATGTCCACGGACCAGGGACTGTCACTCTTCGACACGGCGCGTATGGCGGACGAACCGCTGCTGATCCCCCTGGCGCTGGACACGGGTGCGCTGCGTCGGCAGAGCAGCCGCACCGGCCTGCTTCCGCCCCTGCTCCGGCAATTGGTGGGCGGAGTCGTCCGGCGCACCGCCCAGTCGGGGGGTCGAGGAGAGCAGTCGGCGCTGGCGCGGACACTGGCCGGCCGTTCCACCACCGAACAGAAGGCGATCCTCCTCGACCTCGTCCGCACCCACATCGCCACCGTCCTCGGCCACACCACCCCCGACACCATCAACCCCGACCAGCCCTTCAAAGACCTCGGCTTCGACTCCCTCACCAGCGTCGAACTCCGCAACCGCCTCACCACCGCCACCGGCCTCAAACTCCCCGCCACCCTCACCTTCGACCACCCCACCCCCCACGCCCTCACCCACCACCTCCACCAACAAACCACCGGCACCACCCACACCACGCCGATCACCACACCACCCACCACCGCCCCCGCCCCCGACGAACCCCTAGCCATCGTCAGCATGGCCTGCCGCTTCCCGGGCGGGGTCCGCTCCCCGGAGGACCTGTGGCGCGTGGTGGCGGACGGACTCGACGTGGTCTCCGGCTTCCCCGACGACCGGGGCTGGGACCTGTCCCGCCTCTACGACCCGGACCCCGGTCAGGCCGGGACGTCGTACACGAGCCAGGGCGGATTCCTGTACGACGCGGGGCAGTTCGACCCGCTGCTGTTCGGCATCTCGCCCCGCGAGGCCCTGGCGATGGACCCCCAGCAGCGCCTGCTGCTGGAGACCTCCTGGGAAGTCCTCGAACGCGCCGGCATCGATCCGGCCGCCCTGCGTGGCACTGACACCGGAGTCTTCGCCGGCGCCTCCGCGTCGGGTTACGGCAGTGGGGCCCAGGAGGCCACGGAGGGGGCCGAGGGGTACGCGATGACCGGTGCGGCCACCAGCGTCATCTCCGGCCGTGTCGCGTACACCTTCGGCCTGGAGGGCCCCGCGGTGACGCTGGACACCGCGTGCTCCTCCTCCCTGGTCGCCCTGCACCTGGCCTGCCAGGCCCTGCGCAACGGCGACTGCTCACTCGCGCTGGCGTGCGGTGTCACGGTGATGGCGACCCCGCAGGTGTTCACGGAGTTCAGCAGGCAGCGGGGCCTCGCGGCGGACGGCCGCTGCAAGGCCTTCGCCGCGGCGGCCGACGGCACCGGTTTCTCCGAGGGCGTGGGCGTGCTGCTGGTGGAGCGCCTGTCCGACGCCCGCCGCAACGGCCACCAGGTGCTCGCCGTCGTCCGCGGCTCCGCCGTCAACCAGGACGGCGCCAGCAACGGCCTCACCGCACCCAACGGCCCCTCCCAGCAACGGGTGATCCGCCAGGCCCTCGCCAACGCCCGCCTCACCCCCGCCGACGTCGACGCCGTCGAGGCGCACGGCACCGGCACCACGCTCGGCGACCCCATCGAAGCCCAAGCCCTCCTCGCCACCTACGGGCAGAACCGCACGGAGGACCAGCCGCTGTGGCTCGGCTCGGTGAAGTCCAACATCGGCCACACGCAGTGCGCCGCGGGTGTCGCGGGCGTCATCAAGATGGTCATGGCGATGCGGCACGGCGTCCTGCCCAGCACCTTGCACGTCGACGACCCGTCCCCGCACGTGGACTGGACCGCCGGACAGATGGAGCTGCTCACCGACGCGCGGCAGTGGCCGGAGGGCCGACGCCCGCGCCGGGCCGCCGTCTCGTCCTTCGGCATCAGCGGCACCAACGCCCACGTCATCCTGGAGGCCGCTCCGGCCCCCGAGCCCGTGCGACGAGCCGACTCCTCACACCAGGTGCCCTGGATCGTCTCGGCCAAGACACCCCAGGCCCTCCGCGCCCAAGCACTGCAACTGCACTCCTTCGCCGCGTCGCGAGAAGCCGTCGACGTGGCGGCCGTGGGGTCGGTACTCATCCGGGGACGTTCAGCCCTGGAGCACCGTGCGGTGGTCCTGGGCCCGGACCGCGACCAGCTCCTGGAAGGCCTGCACGCACTGGCCGACGAACAGGACAGCCCCCGGGTCGTGACGGGGAGCGTGCGGTCGGGGCGGCTGGCGTTCATGTTCACCGGCCAGGGCTCCCAACGCCTCGGCATGGGCCACGAGCTCTACGACACCGAACCCGCCTTCACCACAGCCCTCGACGAAACCTTCGCGGCACTGGACCCACACCTCCCACGACCCTTGCGCGACATCATCTTCGGCGACGACCCCGAGCTGTTGCAGCAGACCCAGTACGCACAACCCGCACTCTTCGCAGTCGAGACCGCCCTCTACCGGCTCCTCACCGACACCTACGGCCTGCGCCCCGACTACCTCCTCGGCCACTCCATCGGAGAACTCACCGCCGCCCACGCCGCCGGCGTCCTCACCCTGCCCGACGCCGCACGCCTGGTCACCGCCCGCGGACACCTCATGCAAACCGCACCCACCGGCGGAACCATGATCGCCATCCAAGCCACGGAAGACGAAATCACCGAACACCTGACCCCCGGGGTCGACATCGCCGCCCTCAACTCCCCCAGCTCTACCGTGATATCGGGTGACGCCACAGAAGCAGAAGCCATCGCGGACCACTTCCGCACCCTCGGCCGCAAAACCACCCGACTGAAGGTCTCCCACGCCTTCCACTCCCCCCACATGGACCCCGTCCTCGACGACTTCCGGCAGATCGCCGCCACCCTCGACTACCACCCCGCCCGCATCCCCGTCATCTCCAACACCACCGGCCAACCCGCCGAAAACCTCACATCCCCCGACTACTGGACCCAACACATCCGCCGCCCCGTCCGCTTCACCGACAGCCTCCACCACCTCACCCACCAAGGTGTGACCACCTTCCTCGAACTCGGCCCCGACGCCACCCTCACCGCCCTCACCCGCACCACCCTCGACGACACCCACGCCACCGCCGTCCTCCACAAGAGCACCCCCGAGCCGCAGGCCCTCCACACCGCCCTCGCCGCGCTCTGGGTGCACGGCACGCCCGTCACCTGGCCGCACCCCGCCGACCGGCACATCGACCTGCCCACCTACCCCTTCGACCACCAGCACTTCTGGCTGACGTCGAGGGTCGGACAGCTCGCCGCCGACAGCGTCGAGGACGTGCCGGAGAGCCGGTTCTGGGAAGCGGTCGAGCGGGAGGATCTGGAGGCACTGGCGACCACGCTGGAGTGGAACGGGAGCAGGAACGAGGAAGCGGACCGCTGGAACGCGGTGCTTCCCGGGCTCTCCGCCTGGCGCAGGAGGCAGCGTGAGCGTTCCGCGGTGGACGGCCTGCGCTACACCGTCGCCTGGCGCCCTGTTCCGCTGCGGTCGGCAGTCGCGGCAGGAGCCGCGCCGGGGACCTGGATCGCGGTCCTCGACGAGACCCGAGGAGAGGACTCCCGGACGCGCTCGCTCCTCGACGGACTGACCGCGCAGGGCGCCAAGGTGATCGTCGTGGCCGCCGGCCCGGGGAAGAGGGAGGAACTGGCGGCGCGCCTCATCACCGTGATCGGCGAGGGGGCGGACGCCCAGGGGATACTCTCCTTCCTTCCTGCCGAAGGCAGCCTCGACCTGGTGCGGGCCCTGGGTGATCCCGGTGTCCCGGCGCTGCCGGTGTGGGGTGTCACCCGCGGGGCCGTCTCCGTCACCGCTTCCGCACCCGACGACGTCATCGACGCCGACGGGGCCCGGGTGTGGGGTCTGGGCCGGGTGGCAGCACTGGAAAGGGCTGAGATCTGGGGCGGGTTGATCGACCTGCCGCGGGTCGGGGAGGCGACGGCGGAGGACCACCTCGCCCGGTCGCTCCTCGCCGTTCTCGCGGACCCGGCGGGCGAGGACCAGGTGGCGATCCGCGCCTCGGGGGTCTTCGCCCGGCGTCTGGTGCGCGCCGCGCCGACCGACGGTGAGCCGTCGGGGACCTGGAACGCCCGCGGGGTCGCCGTCATCACCGGCACCTCCGGCTCCTTGGCCGGGCAGATCACCGAGTGGCTGGTGCGCGAGGGTGCCGACCGTGTCGTGGACGCCACGACGGACGATGAACAGGCGGAGGGGTCGGCGTGGAGGCCTGCCGGGTGGGAAGACCTCGCCGCGACCGGCGCTCCCGTCCGGACCGTGGTGCACCTTTCGGCTACGGGCAGTGACGTCCCGCTGGGCAAGCTCCCGGCCGAGGGTCTCGCCGGACGGCCCAGCGGATCGGACTGGGACCGACTGGTCGCCTCGCTGCCGCTCGCCGACGACACGACGTTCGTCTTCTTCTCGTCGTTCACGGGAACGGTCGGTGCCACCGGACGCGCAACTGACGCCGTGACGAACGCCCATCTCGACGCCCACGCCCACAACCTGCGTGCGGAGGGCCGGACGGCGCTGCACGTGTCCTGGGACGGCACGACAGGCCAACCCTTCCAGGACGCGGCCGAGTTGCCGTTCCTCGCGGTGCGGCACGCCCTCGACCGGGGCGAGCACCGTCTCGCGGTCGCCGACGTCGACTGGCGGCGCTTCGCCCGGGTCTACACGGCGAACCGGCCCAGCCGGCTGTTCGACGGGATACCGGAGGCGGCGGACGCCGTGGCCCGCCCGGGCACGGGCGAGACGGCTGAGAACGAGGCCACGTCCGCCGCGCTGCGGGAGAGGATCGCCGCGCTGCCGCGGGCGGAGGGCGACCGGGTGCTGTCGGAACTCGTGCGCACGCACGCGGCCGCGGTGCTGGGGCTCGGCTCGGCCGACGCGATCGGGGGTGCCCTGGCCTTCAAGGAGCTGGGCTTCGACTCCCTGACCGCGGTCGAGTTCCGTAACCGGATGACCTCGGCGACGGGCCTGTCCTTGCCCGCCACCCTCGTCTTCGACCACCCGACACCGTCGTCGGTCGTCGAACTGCTGCGTACGGAGATGGCGTTGGGCGAGGCCGACGCGTTCACCGTCCTCACGACCGATCTCGACCGTGTCGAGGCGGGCCTGTTCGCCCTCGACACCGACGACGTGGACCACCGGGTCATCGCCGACCGGCTCCAGGACCTGCTGGCCCGGTGGAACGACATCCGTGGGCCGCAGGGCGCGAACGGTCCGTCGGTGGTCGAGTCCGTCGCCGAGAGGGTCAACAGCGCGTCGGACGACGATCTCTTCGACTTCATCCGTGAGGAGTTCGGCCGCCCATGAGGGTCCTCGCGTCTGTGTCCGCCGCCCGTCTTCCACGTGTGCAAAGGGGTTCCGATGTCGAATGAGCCGAACGAGCCGCAGGACTCCCACGAGCCGAACGTGAGGTCGGCCGTGCGCGAGGGTGCGCTCTCGAACGAGGAGAGGCTCCGCGACTACCTGAAGTGGGTCACCACCGACCTGCACGACACGCGCCGCCGGCTGCGCGAGGTCCAGGACGCCCAGAGCGAACCGATCGCGATCGTGGGGATGGCGTGCCGGTTCCCCGGCGGCGCCGACTCCCCGGATACCTTCTGGGAGTTGATCGCCGAGGGCCGTGACGCGATATCGGGGATGCCCACCGATCGCGGCTGGGACCTGGACGCCCTCTACGACGACGACCCCAGCCACGCCGGGACGTCGTACGCACGCGAGGGCGGCTTCCTGCCCGACGCCGGTCACTTCGACGCGGCCCTCTTCGGGATCTCACCCCGTGAGGCCCTCGCGATGGACCCGCAGCAGCGGCTCGTCCTCGAGGCATCCTGGGAGGCACTGGAGCGGGCCGGTATCAACCCCCAGTCGCTGCGCGGCAGTCGTACCGGCGTCTTCGTCGGCCATGTGGCCTCCGGATACGGCGCACACGTCACGGACGCTCCCGACGGGGTGGAGGGGTACCTGGGTACCGGCACCTCCGCCAGTGTCGCCTCGGGCCGCGTCGCCTACACCCTGGGGCTGGAAGGCCCGGCGGTCACCGTCGACACCGCCTGTTCCTCCTCGCTGGTGGCGCTGCACTGGGCCGAGCAGGCCCTGCGGGCCCGCGAGTGCTCGCTGGCGATCGTCGCCGGGGTGACGGTGCTGCCGTCCCCGCTGGCGTTCATCGAGTTCAGCCGGCAGCGCGGACTCGCCGCCGACGGCCGCTGCAAGCCCTTCTCGGCGGCGGCCGACGGCTTCGGTTTCGCGGAGGGCGTGGGCGCCCTGCTCGTGCAACGCCTGACGGACGCGCGCCGCGAGGGCCGCGAGGTCCTGGCGGTGATCCGCGGCTCGGCCGTGAACCAGGACGGCGCCAGCAACGGCCTCACCGCACCCAACGGCCCCTCCCAGCAGCGGGTGATCCGCCAGGCCCTCACCAACGCCCGCCTCACGCCCGGCGACATCGACATGGTGGAGGCCCACGGCACCGGCACCGCGCTCGGCGACCCGATCGAGGCGCAGGCGTTGCTGGCGACGTACGGCCAGGACCGCCCGCAGGACCGCCCGCTGCGGCTGGGGTCCGTGAAGTCCAACATCGGGCACACCCAGGCGGCCGCGGGCATGGCCGGGCTCATCAAGACCGTCCTCGCGATGCGGCACGGGGTGATGCCCCGCACCCTGCACCTCGAGGAACCCACCCCTCACGTCGACTGGACCTCAGGCCGCGTCTCCCTGCTCACCGAGCAGACGGCCTGGCCCGCGTCGGACCGTCCGCGCCGGGCCGGTGTCTCCTCCTTCGGCATGAGCGGCACCAACGCCCACGTGATTCTCGAGGAGGCCCCGCAGCCCTCCACCGCCGACGACGCCGACGACGCCGCTGACGGGCCCGCTCGCCAGGAGGACGGGTCGGCGCCCGTCCCCTGGGTCCTGTCCGGCAAGAGTCCCGAGGCCCTGCGTGCCCAGGCCGCACGCCTGCGTGCGCACGTGGTGGCGTCCCCCGCTCCGGTCGCCGACCTCGGCCTGTCCCTGGCGACGACGCGCGCTGCGCTGGAACACCGTGGGGTGATCCTGGCGACGGACCTCACCGACGCCGTCCAGGGGCTGGACGCGCTGGCGTCAGGTGAGCCCGCGCCGGGAGTCGTGTCCGGCTCCGCACATCCGGGGTCCGGGGTGGTGTTCGTGTTCCCGGGTCAGGGTTCGCAGTGGACCGGCATGGGACGCGAACTCCTCGACAGCTCGCCCGAGTTCGCCGCGTACATTGCCGAGTGCGATGCCGCGCTCAGCGACTTCGTGGACTGGTCGCTCACCGACGTCCTGCGCGGCACCGAAGGAGCCCCCGGCTACGACCGCGTCGACGTCGTCCAGCCCGCCCTCTTCGCCGTCATGGTCAGCCTCGCCCGCCTCTGGCAACACCACGGCATCCACCCCGACGCCGTCATCGGCCACTCCCAAGGCGAAATCGCCGCCGCCCACATCGCCGGAGCCCTCACCCTCAACGACGCCGCCCGCATCGTCGCCCTACGCTCCCAAGCCCTCCTCCCCCTCGCCGGCCTCGGCGGCATGACCTCCCTCGCCCTCCCCCACGACCAAGCCCTCAACCTCATCCAGCCCTGGGGCCAAGACCTGTCCATCGCCTCCGTCAACGGACCCCACTCCACCGTCGTCTCCGGCACCACCCACGCCCTCGACCAACTCCACACCACCTGCGGCACCCAAGGAGTTCGGGCCCGCCGCATCCCCGTCGACTACGCCTCCCACTCCGCCCAAGTCGAAAGCATCCGCGACACCGTCTTCCAAGCAGCCACCGGCATCAACCCACAGCCGACCACCATCCCCCTCTACTCGACGGTCACCGGCCAACCCATCGACGGCACACGCCTCGACGCCGACTACTGGTACACCAACCTCCGCCACACCGTCCGCTTCGAGGAGACGGTCCGCACCCTCCTCAGCCACGGCCACCGCCACTTCATCGAGACCACCGCCCACCCCGTCCTCACCCTCGCCCTCGAGGAGACGGCTCAGGCCACCACCACCGACCCGACCATCACCGGCACCCTCCGCCGCGACCACGGCGACCTCACCCAACTCCACACCGCCCTCGCCACCGCCTGGACCCACGGTCTCCCCGTCGACTGGGCGTCGCTGCCCGCGTTCCGATCCGCCCGGCCCGTGGCGCTGCCGACCTACGCGTTCCAGCGCGAACGGTACTGGCTGGAGGAGGGGCACGGCGGTCCCGCGGACGTCGAAGCGGCGGGACTCGCCTCTCCCGGACATCCGCTGCTCGGTGCCATGGTGCGACCCGCCGGAGGTGACCCGTTGGTCCTCACCGGGCGGCTGTCCCTGCGCACGCACCCCTGGCTGGCGGACCACGTGGCATTGGGCACCGTACTGCTGCCGGGTGCCGCTTTCGTGGAACTGGCGTTGCGGGCGGGCGACGAGGTCGGGTGCGAGTGCCTGGAGGAACTCACCCTCGAGACGCCGCTGGTCCTGCCGGAGCGCGGCGCGGTGCGCACGCAGGTGGTGATCGGCGAGGCCGACGGGACCGGGTGCCGGTCGCTGCACGTGTACTCCTCCCCCGAGGACGAGACCGATGAGTCAGGTCCGTGGACGCGGCACGCGAGCGGTGTGCTGGCCAAGCAGGCCGACGTGACGCCGTTCGAGTTCGCGGTGTGGCCGCCCGCGGACGCCGAACCGGTCGATCTGGACGGCTTCTACGAGGGTCTGGCCGAGGTGGGACACGGCTACGGGCCGGTGTTCCGTGGGCTGCGCGCGGCCTGGCGGCTGGGGCCGGACGTCTACGCGGAGGTGGCCCTGCCGGAAGAGGTCGGGGACGAGGCGGGGAAGTTCGGGCTGCATCCGGCGCTGCTCGACGCCTCGATGCACGCCATCGGTGTAGGGGACTTCTTCGCCGACACCGAGCGGGTGCGGCTGCCGTTCGCATGGAGCGACGTGTCCCTCCATGCCGTGGGCGCCCGGACCTTGCGGGTGCGGCTGTCGCCGGCCGACACGGACGCGGTGGCACTGCAGTTGGCGGACGCGACAGGCCGCCAGGTCGCGTCCGTCGGGTCCATGGTGTCGCGTCCTGTCTCGCCCGAGCAGCTGCCCGCCGCCCGACAGTCGGAGCGGGACTTGTTCAGCCAGGTCTGGGAGCCGGTGCGGGCTTCGGGTGCCGCGCCGGATCCGGACACGGACTGGGTCGTCCTCGGGGCGGACACGGGCCCCTTGGTCGCGGCCGTCTCGGCGACGGGCGTACGGACGGCGGTCCACGGTGACGTCGTAGACCTGTTGGCGGCTCTGGACGCGGGTGGGGCCGTGCCGGCCGTGGCCTTGCTGTTCTGCGATCCGGTGGCCACCGGTGACGTGGCCGCGGACGCCCGTGCCTGCACGTCCGCGGTGTTGAGCGAGGTGCAGACCTGGCTGTCCGACTCCCGGCTGGAGTCGTCGCAGTTGGTCGTGGTCACGCGAGGCGCGGTCACCACTGGTGCGGAGGCCGAGGTCACCGACCTGGTGCAGGCTCCGGTGTGGGGGCTGCTGCGGTCGGCGCAGTCCGAGAACCCCGCACGCTTCACGGTGGTCGACCTGGACGACCGTCCTGCCTCTCACGCGACGCTGCCGGGCGCGGTGGCCACCGCGCTCGCCGTGAACGAGCCGCAGGTCGCCCTGCGTGACGGGGTGGTGGTCGTGCCGCGGCTCGCCCGGACGGACGGACCGGCGCAGCCTGTGGTCCCGGACTGGGACCCTTCCGGCACCGTGCTGATCACCGGCGGTACGGGCACCCTCGGTGCCCTCTTCGCCCGGCATCTGGTAACGCGGTACGGCGTGCGGCACCTGCTGCTGACCAGCCGTCGCGGCGCGGAGGCTCCCGGGGCGTCCGAACTGGTCGCGGAGCTGGCCGAGTCGGGGGCGGCGGCCGAGGTGGTCGCGTGCGACGTGGCCGACCGTGGGGCGCTGGCCGGCGTGCTGGCGGGCATCGACCCCGACCACCCGCTGCGGGCGGTCGTGCACACGGCGGGTGTGCTGGACGACGGTGTGATCGGCACCATGACCCCGGAGCGGATCGACTGGGTCATGCGGCCCAAGACGGACGCCGCCGTCCACCTCCACGAACTGACGCGGGAGCAGGACCTGACGGCGTTCGTGCTGTTCTCCTCGATCGCCGGGCTGTTCGGCAACCCCGGTCAGGCCAACTACGCGGCAGCGAACGTGTTCACGGACGCGCTGGCCCGGCACCGCCACGCACAGGGTCTGCCGGCGCTGTCCCTCGCCTGGGGTCTGTGGGCCGACGCGACCGGCATGACAGGGCACCTCGACGAGGGCGAACGACGGCGGATGTCCCGAAGCGGTGTGGTGCCGCTGTCGGCCGAGCACGGGCTGGCCCTCTTCGACGCGGCCTGCGCTCTGGACGAGCCCTGTGTGGCCCCGGTCCAGCTCGACCCGCCGGCCCTGCGCGGTCTGGCCGATGCCGGGGTGCTGCCCGGCGTCCTGCGCGGCCTGGTCCGCGCCACGGCGCGGCGGGCCGCGGACCAGGGCGGCGGTGACGGCGGTGCGGTGCTGGTCCGGCGGCTCGCCGGTCTGGCCGAGGCGGACCGCCACCGCGAACTCCTCGACCTCGTGCGCACGCAGGCGGCGAACGTCCTCGGCCACGCCTCTTCCGCCTCCATCGACCCCGACCACGCCTTCAACGAGCTCGGCTTCGACTCGCTCACGGCCGTCGAGCTGCGCAACCTGCTCAACGCCGCCACCGGGCTGCGGCTGCCGCCCAGCCTCGTCTTCGACTACCCGACCCCGACCCGCCTCGCCGAGCACCTGCGCGCCGGCCTGGAACCGGAGATCGGCGCCGTACCGCACGTCGACCCGGAGGAGGCCGCCGTGAGGGAGGCGCTGGCCTCGCTGTCCTTGCAGCAGTTGCGCGAGGCCGGACTGGTCGACGTGCTGCTGAGCCTCGCCGGGGGCGACGACGCCATGGCCGGCACCGGGAGCGAGGCGGAGGAGGAGACGCTGTCGATCGCCACGATGGACGTCGACGATCTCGTGCAGCTCGCGCTCGACACCCCCGAGACGGAGTTCCGCAAATGACCACATCGCCAGAGAAGATCGTCGAGGCGCTGCGTGCATCGCTGTCGGAGAACGAGCGGCTGCGACGCCAGAACCAGCAGCTCACCACGGCGTCCCGGGAGCCGGTGGCCATCGTCGGCATGGCCTGCCGGTTCCCCGGCGGGGTGGAGAGCCCCGAGCAGCTGTGGCGGCTGCTGACCGAGGGCCGGGACGCCGTCGCGGACTTCCCGAGCGACCGCGGCTGGGACCTGGACTCCCTCTACGACCCGGATCCCGACCACCCGGGGACGTCGTACACGAGCCAGGGCGGATTCCTGTACGACGCGGGGCAGTTCGACCCGCTGCTGTTCGGCATCTCGCCCCGCGAGGCCCTGGCGATGGACCCCCAGCAGCGGCTGCTGCTGGAGACCTCCTGGGAGGTGTTCGAACGCGCCGGCATCGACCCGAGTTCGCTCGGCGGGACCCGGACCGGTGTGTTCGCCGGCGCCATCGCCTCCGGCTACGCGATCGGTCTGCCGGAGTTCCCCGAGGGTGTCCAGGGGTACGTCGGCACCGGCACGTCGGCGAGCGTGCTGTCCGGGCGGATCTCCTACGCCTTCGGTCTCGAGGGCCCTGCCGTCACCGTCGACACCGCCTGCTCCTCCTCCCTGGTCGCCCTGCACCTGGCCTGCCAGGCCCTGCGCAACGGCGAGTGCTCACTCGCGCTGGCCGGTGGCGTGACGGTCATGGCCGTACCGGGTCTGTTCACCGAGTTCAGCAGGCAGCGGGGCCTCGCACCCGACGGCCGCTGCAAGGCCTTCGCCGCGGCGGCCGACGGCACGGGCTTCTCCGAAGGCGTGGGCGTCCTGCTGGTGGAGCGGCTGTCTGACGCCCGCCGCAACGGCCACCAGGTGCTCGCCGTCGTCCGCGGCTCCGCCGTCAACCAGGACGGCGCCAGCAACGGCCTCACCGCACCCAACGGCCCTTCGCAGCAACGCGTGATCCGCCAGGCCCTCGCCAACGCCCGCCTCACCCCCGCCGACGTCGACGCCGTCGAGGCGCACGGCACCGGAACCACGCTCGGCGACCCCATCGAAGCCCAAGCCCTCCTCGCCACCTACGGGCAGAACCGCACGGAGGACCAGCCGCTGTGGCTCGGCTCGGTGAAGTCCAACATCGGCCACACCCAGGCCGCCGCCGGTGTCGCGGGCGTCATCAAGATGGTCATGGCGCTGCGCCACGAGGTACTGCCACAGACACTGCACGTCGACGCGCCCTCACCCCACATCGACTGGGCGTCGGGCCACGTCTCCCTCCTCACCGAGGAACTGAAGTGGCCGGGGACGGACCGGCCGCGCCGGGCCGGTGTGTCCTCCTTCGGCATCAGCGGCACCAACGCCCACGTCATCCTTGAAGCCGCCCCGCCGGAGACCCCGCCCGCCGATGACGAGCCGGAGCGGGCGGCCGGACCGGTGCCGTGGGTCCTCTCCGCCAGGACCAGGAAGGCCCTCCAGTCCCAGGCGGCCCGGTTGCTCACCTTCACCGAGGAGACCCCGGACGTCTCCGTCGCCGCCGTGTCCTCCGCGCTGCTCGGCACGCGTGCCGCCCTCGACCACCGGGCCGTCGTCCTGGCCTCGGACCGTGTCGAATTCTCACGACGCCTGCACGCACTGGCGTCCGGCAGGCCCGCGAGCGGAGTGACCACCGGGAGCGTGCGGTCGGGGCGGCTGGCGTTCATGTTCACCGGCCAGGGCTCCCAACGCCTCGGCATGGGCCACGAGCTCTACGACACCGAACCCGCCTTCGCCGCAGCACTGGAAGAAGCCTTCGCAGCACTGGACCCACACCTGCCACAGCCACTGCGCGACATCATCTTCGGCGACGACCCCGAGCTACTGCAGCAAACCCAGTACGCACAACCCGCGCTGTTCGCCGTCGAGACCGCCCTGTACCGGCTCCTCACCGACACCTACGGCCTGCGCCCCGACTACCTCCTCGGCCACTCCATCGGAGAACTCACCGCCGCCCACGCCGCCGGCGTCCTCACCCTGCCCGACGCCGCACGCCTGGTCACCGCCCGCGGACACCTCATGCAAACCGCACCCACCGGCGGAACCATGATCGCCATCCAAGCCACGGAAGACGAAATCACCGAACACCTGACCCCCGGGGTGGCTATCGCCGCCCTCAACTCCCCCAGCAGCACAGTCATATCGGGTGACACCGCCGAGGCAGAAGCCATCGCGGACCGCTTCCGCGCCCTCGGCCGCAAGACCAGCCGACTGAAGGTCTCCCACGCCTTCCACTCCCCCCACATGGACCCCGTCCTCGACGACTTCCGGCAGATCGCCGCCACCCTCGACTACCACCCCGCCCGCATCCCCGTCATCTCCAACACCACCGGACAGCCCGCCGAAAACCTCACATCCCCCGACTACTGGACCCAACACATCCGCCGCCCCGTCCGCTTCACCGACAGCCTCCACCACCTCACCCAGCAGGGTGTGACGACCTTCCTCGAACTCGGTCCCGATGCCACCCTCGCCATGCTCGCCGACGCCCACGCCACCGCCGTCCTGCGCAGGAACTCGTCCGAGCCGCAGGCCCTGCGTACGGCGCTCGCCGAGCTGTGGGTCCACGGCGTTCCGGTGGCTTGGCCTCACTCGACCGACCGGCGCGTGGATCTGCCGACCTACGCCTTCGACCACCAGCACTACTGGCTGGACGCGGCGCCCGGAACCTCCGCCACCTCCGTCCGCCCGTCGGTGCCGGTGGAGGCCGCCGACGCACCGCCCACGCTCGCTGATCGGTTCGAGGGACTGGGCGCGGGCGAACGGACCTCCATGGCTGAGGAGTTGGTCCGTGAGACGGTCGCTGTCGTCCTGGGGTTCGCCGACCCGGAGGACGTGGACGTGTCCACGCCGTTCATCAAGCTGGGCATCGACTCACTGACGGCGGTGGAACTGCGCAGGCGGCTGGGCGGGTACACCGGCCTGGAGATCCCCGCCGTGGTCGTGTTCGAGCATCCGACCACCCACGACCTCGCCGAGTACCTGATCGAGGCGATGTCCGCGCCTCCGGGAGCGACGCCGGACGGCGCTTCGGGTGCGCCTTCCGGCGTTCGGGCGACCGCCGCGGTGGACTCGCTCTCGGATCTCTTCGTCCGGGCGTGTGGACGGGGGGAGTTCGCCGAGGCCCACCGTCTCGCGCTGGGGCTCGCCGAGTACCGGCCCACCTTCGCGGGCGAGCTGGACGGGGCGCGGTCGCCGGACGTCGTACCGCTTCGTCGAGGTACGGCGTCGCCGGCCGTGGTGTGCTTCCCGTCGTTCGTCTGGAAGCCCGACTTCCAGCAGTACCTGTCGCTGGCCCGGGAGTTGACCGAGGACCGGGACGTCGCGGTGTCGGGGCTGCCCGGGTTCCGGCCCGGGGAGCCGTTGCCCGCTTCGGCGGAGGCGCTGGCGCGGGCGCTGGCGGCCGTGGTGCGCCGGGTCGCCGGTGGGCGGCGGTGTGTTCTGCTCGGTCACTCGTCGGGGGGCTATGTGGCGGCGGCGGTGGCGGCACAGCTGGAGGAGGCGGGCGAGGCGCCCGCCGGGCTGGTGCTGGTCGACACGCCGTGGTGGGGTTCCGCGGGCGGGCTGGGGTCGCAGGAGTGGCTTCCGGTGATCAACGAGATGCTGCTGGCGCGCGGTGCGGCTGCGGGTGCGGAGGACAGCGACGCGGGTGACGCCTGGGTCACCGCGCGGGCCAAGTACTTCAGCCTGGACTTCGCGATCGCGCCACGGGATGTGCGGACCCTGCTGCTGCGGCCGGCCGAACCGCTGGCCGGTTCCGCCGCGGACGCCGGCTGGCGCGCCGAGTGGCGGCCAGGCACCACGGTCGTCGAGGTGCCGGGGAACCACTTCTCGATGCTGGACAGCGCCCATGCCCAGGCATGCGCCAGGGCGGTGGAGGGCTGGCTCGCCACTCTGGGATAGGCGCGTGGGGACGGGCGCAGCAGGAAAGGACAGGGCGAGAAAGACGTCGGGAAATTGAGCAGAGGAACAGCAGAAAGGCCGCCCGAGCACCTCGGGCGGCCTTCAGTACCGCAACGGACCGGTCAGATGGATTCGGCGACCCGCTTGATTCCGTCGAGGTGGGAGTTGCTTTCCGCGAGCCCCAGCCGCGTGCTGTCCGATCCTTCGGGAGTCAGGGTGAATTCGATGAGCCGGGAGTTCGTGTCGTCGGGCTCCGCCTCGGTCGGCACCGTCAGCACGCGGTAGGAGAAATACTGGTGGGGCTCGATCCGCTCGATCGTGGCGGAGAACACGCCGCCGTTCTTGAAGCGGAAGATCATCTTTCCGCCGGGACGCAGATCCATCTCGGTGTCGGCCTCGCCGAACCACTGGCTCAGGTACTTGTCCTCGGTGAGGACGGCCCACACGCGCTCCACCGGAGCCGAGATGATCATTTCCCGCGTGTCACTCATGCGATTCCTCCCAATCGGGCAACAGGTCGCTGCGCTCACACGCTACTGAGCCGGGACCGGGCGCAGTAACCCTTACCGGCACCCCTACCCTCCCCTATTCGCGTGCGGCCGGAGGAATTCCCCTCTTCACCGCACCAGGTCCGGGAGTACGGTGTGGGGCGTTTCCTCACCGCGGGAAAGGATCGCGTGAACCGATGACCAATACCCGGAGCGCCGTTGTTTTGGGCGGCGGTATGGCCGGAATGCTCGTCTCCTCGATGCTGGCCCGTCACGTCGGCTCGGTGACCGTGATCGACCGGGACGCGTTCCCGGCGGGTCCGGACCTGCGCAAGGGGGTTCCGCAGGCCCGGCACGCCCACATCCTCTGGTCGGGCGGCGCCCGGATCGTCGAGGAGCTGCTGCCCGGGACCACGGACCGGCTGCTGGGTGCCGGCGCGCACCGTATCGGCATCCCCGACGGGCAGGTGTCGTACACCGCCTACGGGTGGCAACATCGTTTCCCGGAGGCCCAGTTCATGATCGCCTGCAGTCGTGCGCTGCTGGACTGGACGGTGCGCGAGGAGACCCTGCGGGAGGAGCGCATCGCCCTGGTCGAGAAGACGGAGGTGCTGGCGCTGCTGGGTGACGCGGGCCGGGTCACGGGGGTACGGGTGCGGGACCAGGAGTCCGGCGAGGAGCGGGAGGTGCCGGCCGATCTCGTGGTCGACACCACCGGCCGGGGGTCACCGTCGAAGCGGCTGCTGGCGGAGCTGGGATTGCCGGCACCCGAGGAGGAGTTCGTCGACTCGGGGATGGTGTACGCGACGCGGCTCTTCCGGGCGCCCGAGGCGGCTGCGACGAACTTCCCGCTGGTGAGCGTGCACGCCGACCACCGTGCGGGCCGGCCGGGCTGCAACGCGGTGCTGATGCCGATCGAGGACGGCCGCTGGATCGTCACGGTCTCCGGGACACGCGGGGGTGAACCGCCCGCCGACGACGAGGGGTTCGCACGGTTCGCTCGGGACGGCGTCCGCCATCCGCTGGTCGGCGAACTCATCGCCAAGGCGCAGCCGCTCACTTCGGTGGAGCGGTCCCGCTCGACGGTCAACCGCCGGCTGCATTACGACCGGTTGGCCACCTGGCCGGAGGGCCTGGTGGTGCTGGGCGACGCCGTGGCCGCCTTCAACCCCGTGTACGGGCACGGGATGAGCGCGGCGGCGCACAGTGTGCTGGCACTCCGGTCCCAGCTCGGGCAGCGCGCCTTCCAGCCCGGTCTGGCGCGCGCGGCGCAGCGGGCGATCGCCGTGGCGGTGGACGACGCCTGGGTGCTGGCCACCTCGCACGACATCGGCTACCCGGGGTGCCGGACCCAGACCAGGGACCCGCGGCTGACCCGCCACGCCGGGGAACGGCAGCGCGTCACCGACCTGGTGGGACTCACCGCGACCCGCAACCAGGTGGTCAACCGGGCCGCCGTGGCCCTCAACACCCTGTCGGCGGGCATGGCGAGCATGCAGGACCCCGCGGTCATGGCGGCGGTCCGGCGCGGCCCCGAGGTGCCGGCGCCGACCGAACCGCCGTTGCGGCCCGACGAGGTCGCCCGGCTGGTGTCCGGCGCCGGTGTGACGGCCTGAGGGGGCGGGGAGATGCCTGCGGAGACGGTGCGCAAGGAAGTGGCCCTGGAGTACTGCCGCAGGGTCAACGCCGGTGAACTGGAGGGCGTGCTCCAGCTGTTCGCGCCGGACGCGCGGCTGGTGGACCCGCTGGGCACCGAGCCGGTCGTCGGCCGCGCCGCCCTCGCCGCCCGGCTGGCCCCGGCGTTGCGCGGAGCCGTGCACGAGGAGCCGGGGCGCCCGTACGCGGCTCATGACGGCACCTCCGTCGTGCTGCCGGCGACCGTCACGGTCGGCGCCCCGGGCGCTCCGCCGCAGCGGCGGGGACGGACCCGGGTGATGGGCGTCATCGAGGTGGGCGAGGACGGCCTGATCCGGGAGATGCGCGTCATGTGGGGGGTCACGGACTCGTCGTGGACCGCCCGTCCCGCCCCCGACGAGGAACGCCGCAAGGAGCTGGCCCGCGAGCACTGCCTGCGCATCAACGACGGTGACGTGGACGGTCTGCTCAAGCTGTACTCGCCCCGCATCCGCTTCGAGGACCCCGTCGGCTCCTGGACCCGCACCGGCCTGGAGGCGCTGCGGGCCCACGCGACGATGGCGGTGGGCAGCAACGTGCGGGAGACGGCCGGGCTGACGGTCGCCGGTCAGGACGGACGGCACGCGGCCGTCACGGTCTCCGCGACGATGGACTACCTGCCCTCGGGGCCCCTGTTGGCCCGCCACCACCTCATGACGCTCCCGGCCCCCGCCGATCCGCACCGGGCCCTCATCGGCATCGAGTACGTGATGGTGATCGGCGTCGATGCCGACGGCCTCATCGACGAGATGCGCGCCTACTGGGGGGCAACGGACGTCTCCCTGCTCGATCCTGCCGCCTAGCGACACGAACGGTCCCCGGTGGTGCTACGTCCACCTCCTGTTCGGGTCCGTGCACCACTGCTCTTCCTCTCGCACCACGGCATCGTTTCGGATGCCATTCGGAAACGAGAGGGAGTACCGGTGCAGAACGCATTCACGTCCAAGGTACGCAAGGGTCTTCTGGTGCTGGCGGCGGCAGGCTTGCTGAGTACCGCCGTGACGGGTGCGGCGGTCGCGGAGCCGCCGCGGAGGGATCCGGCGCTGCAGAAGAGTCTCGTCTCGCTCGTGAAGGAGGAGAAGTTCCCGGCCGCGTTCGCCTGGACCAGCAAGAAACGGCCGGGCGACGTCGCTGGTCGCCGGCTCCTCCGAGTTGCACCGGCAGGTGCCGGTCCCCCACGACGGCCAGGTCAGGGCGGGCAGCAACACGAAGAGCTTCACGGCGACCGTGGTGCTGCAGCTCGTGGCCGAGGGCAAGGTCCGGCTCGACGCGCCCATCGAGACCTACCTGCCCCAACTGGTGCGCGGAAAGGGCATCGACGGCCACCGGATCACCGTACGGCAGCTCCTTCAGCACACCAGCGGACTTCCCAACTACACCGAATACATCGGCATGGAGAACTTCGAGGGACTGCAGCACAGGTTCTTCCAGCCGCACGACCTGCTGTCCGCCGCCCTGGCCCATCCCGCGCACTTCCCGCCCGGCTCGCGGTGGGAGTACAGCAACACCAATTACCTGGTGGCGGGCCTGCTGATCGAGCGGGTCACCGGGCGGCCGGTGCAGGAGGAGATAACCCAGCGCGTGATCAGGAAGGCCGGGCTGCGCCACACGTACTGGCCGCAGCCCGGTGACCAGACCCTACGGGGACCGCACCCGCACGGATACACGACCGGCAACCTGGAGAAGGGCAACGTCATCGACGCCACCGTCATGGACCCGTCCTGGGGCGGGGCGGCCGGCCAGCTGATCTCGACCCCGAGCGATCTGGCGGCGTTCGCCCGTGCGTTGCTCGACGGACGGCTGCTGCCGCCCGCCCAGTTGGCGGAGATGCGCAAGACGGTCGACGCGCCGCTGCTGCCGGGGTGGCGGTACGGACTCGGCCTGTTCAGCGTTCCGTTGAGTTGCGGCGGCGTGTACTGGGGGCACGGCGGCGACATCGACGGCTTCGAGACCCGTGGCGGCGCCACGGACGACGGCCGCTCGGTCGGACTCGCGGTGACCGCCCTGCCGGGGACCTTCGGTGACGCCGACGAGGCCGCGAAGGCCGTCATGGCGGCCGTGGACACGGCGTTCTGCAAGTGACGGGGCCGCTGTGAGCGGAGGGCTGTGGCCGGGTGGCCCGGCGGGGCCGGTCCGTTCACTCCCGGTGGGCCGCCACGTCGCCGTTGACCGTGCTCAGTGTCATCGCGGGGCCGTCGCCGGCAGTGAGGGTCGGTACGGTGATGCGCGGTTGGCCGTTGCGGGTGGTGGCCGTGACCCGGTAGGCGGGGGCGTCGTCCGGCACGGTGACGTCGACCGAGCCGTTGGTGGTGCGCCCGGTGACGCGGCTCGCGGCCGTGGCGCAGGCGAGGACGACGTCCCCGTTGGACGTCACGGCGTACAGGCGGTCGGCGGCGACCGCGGTGACGCGCACCGAGCCGTTGCGGGTGGTCAGTTTGACGGCCGCGTCGTCCCGGCCGGAACGGGCCACCGTGACATCGCCGTTGACGGTGGTCACGTCCAGCGCGGCCGCGATGCCGACGACGTCGACGCCCGCGTTGCGTGCGGTGACCGTGACGCGTACGTCGTCCGGAACCTCCACCGTGGGCATGCGTGGGCACGGGCGGCCCTCGCGGTCCTGTTCGTCGCAGGAGAGGTCCAGCACCTCCATGTCGTCGTGGTGCGACCAGTGCGCGCCGACATCGCCGTCGACGGAGACGCTCCGTCCGTCGGCGGGGCGCAGCCTGACCCCGTTGTCGGTGGTGATGACGACCGTGCTGCCGGAGTCCACGGCGCCGAGCATCCCGTCGGCCCGCGGGCCTCCGGAGCCACCGTCCCCGCCGTGGCAGGCCACGGCCAGGGGCAGCACAGCCAGGGCAACGGTCAGACGGCGCAGGCGAGTTCCGGGGTTCGCAGTCATGCACCCCGCTTTCCCCGGCTCAGCCCCACCATGACCGTCCATCCCACTCCTGGCGTCCCTGACGCGGCAGACTGGGGAGATGAACCCCGATCTCTACCCCGACCTGGTCGCCGCGGGAGGCCTGGGCGCGGCGCTGGAACAGCTGGCGGCCGGCCTCGGTGTCGAGTTCACCGTCGTCCCGCAGGAAGGGCGCACGTCCCGGTCGGCGGGGATCGCCTCGTCGGTCCGCGAACGAGGTCCGCTGTCGGTCCACATCGCGGCCGAGGAGCGCTTCTTCCTCGTCTCGGGCTGGAGTGAAGGCATCGAGAGCGTCACCGGAGGCACGCCCGATCCGGCGGAGGTGGTCCTGGCCGGTGCGGCATGGGGACAGGGCACTCCACTACGGGAGTTGGAGGCCCGGTTCCCCTTCCTGCGCGTCGGTGAGCGTGCGAAGGCCGCCGAGCACGGACCGGCCGCGGTGGTCGCGTTGCAGTGGCGAACGCTGCGGAGACGGGCGGCCGGCGCACCGGACGTCCCCGGGTTCGGCGACCTCGTGACAGCGGCCCACGCCGAACCACGGTTGAGACAGCTGTACGTGTTCTCCAGCCACTGGACGCTCGGCTTCAGCTCGTGCACCGGATACCCGTTCCGCACCGAGGTGGCCATCGCTCCAGCGCTCGGCGGGAGCCCGTACCGCGTGATGCAGCGCCCGCACCGGACGGCGATCGGTGAGGCCGCCACGGCCGGGGAAGCCGTCGCGTTCGCGGCGTCCCGGCTGCCCGCGGGCCTGGGGCCGGCTGTCGCGGGAACGGCTGAGGACGGTTGATGACGCGTGCGGGACGGGGCGTATCCCAGGGCCCGTCGTGACGAGCCCCGGGGTTCCGTCCCGCTCGGTGGCCCCCGTCAGGTGAGGTGCCTGATGAGCATCCATGTCGCCACGACGAGGAAGACCACGCCCCCGACCCTGGCCACCGTGTAGCCCGCCTTCGTGGGTTCCGTGGCGTCGTAGTCCTTCACGAACGGGCGCTGGAGCGGGCGGTTGGCCCTCCACAGCAACTGGGGCCTGAACACCTGGACGAGTCCCATCACGATGAACACGCACAGCAGCACGACGACCATCTGATCCCCCTTGTCGGAACTGAGCAACGAGCTCCCGGACGCGTCCAGTTCGGCACGTCGTACCCTCGGCGCAACGCACTCACGAAGACACCTCCCGTCCAACCCTGTGCCCCGGGACACGTCGACCAAGCAGGAGGGTGCCGACCGGTGCACCGTCGAGAGCCGCGGCCGTGATCAAGAAGTGATTGACAGCGGCACCGGGCGCAGCGGAAAGTGCTTGCTCGGACGACCGGGGTGGGGACGTGGAACAGCAGCAGTATGCGGAGCAATGCTCGGAGCTTTTCGCGGTGGGCGGCTACGCCGCGGTGCGGAAGGCGGCCCGGGCGGGGATCGAGGAGTGCGGGCCGGACCCGGTCCTCCTGCGCTGGCTAGGTCAGGCGCACGCCGCGGAGGACGAGGACGACCACGACCGCGCAGCCGAAGCCGCCTACCGTCAGGGCCTCGCCCTCGCAGCGGACGATCTCGGGCTCCTGGTGTCGTACTGGGAGCTCTGCCTGCGCTCGGACTCCTTCGACCACCCGCACCGGGCGAAGCGGGCCGTGACCTTGCAGCAGAGGATCGAGGAGTTGGCTCCACCGGGGTCGCCCGAGCGCGGGCGCGTCGATGCCGCGGTCGGCTGGGCCGGGCGGGGCTACTGGGACGACGTGGTGGCGAGCGCGGCCCGGGGACAGGCCGAGCAGGAGGTCCTCGCCGAGCAGAGCGTGCTGGTCACCGACGCGCTGCGGCGAGCCGCTCGCGGCGAGGTCCGCGAGGACACCGGGGAGGACCTGCACGCCGCCGAACTCGCCGCGGCGGTCGAGCTGTTGCAGGGGCCCCGCAACGCTCCCCTGCGCCTGCTCCTCGCACATCGCGTCGGTGCGTACGTCCTGACGTTCCTCGCGTCGTTCACCTTGAACAAGGCGCTGGTGTGGAGCGGGGTGCTGCGCTTCAGCATGTGGGGCTGGCTGTTGTGGATCCCGCTGCTCGTGGCCGAGGCCAAGCTCCGCCAGGCCAGGAGGCTGGGGCAGCAGCGCGTCATCGCACGCATGCAGGCACGTCACGAGGAGGCACGGGACCGCGCCCCTTCCGCGGGCTGACCGCCGGACACCAAGGGGCCTGCACAGGAGGCCCCGGCGTGGTGTCGGCAACCACCGTCGCCCCTCTCCGCCGACGTCAGGCCTCCGCGTCGGCCCGGGGCAGGGCCCGCAGCGCGATGTCGACCGTCGCGTGCAGTGCCTCCCGGTTCGCGCCGCCCGCCGCGTGGACGGCGTTGCCCTCGCTGACGACCATGACGTAGCGGGCGAGCGCGTCCGGGTCGGTGTCCGCGGGCAGGTCGCCCTCCTCGACGGCGCTGGCCAGGCGCTGGGCGAGGGCCCGTTCGCCCGCCAGGCGGCTGTCCGCGAGGAACGCGGCGACGCGGCCGCCTTCGCCGCCCTCGGCCAGGCCGCCCTGCACGGACAGGCATCCCGAGGGGCGGTCGGCCCGGGTGAGCGCGTCGGCGTTGGCGCGCAGGAAGGTCTCGACGACCGCGTGGGCGGTGGGCTGCGCGAGGGCTGCGCGGGCGTACGCCATGTCCGCCTCGGCGTAGCGGGCGACGGCACGGTGGAAGAGTTCCTCCTTGTTGCCGAACGCCGCGTACATGCTGGTCCGGTTGATGCCCATGGCGTCGGTGAGGTCGGTCAGCGACGCGCCCTCGTAGCCCTGGCGCCAGAAGACCTCCACCGCCCGGTCGAGCGCGGCGTCGGCGTCGAAGCCACGGGGTCTGCCGCGTACCGCCATCCCCGCCGCCTCCCTCGGTCCCGCCATCGCCCCTCGATGCCCCTCGACACCACCTCGAATTTTAACCGAGCGGTACGGAATAGGGCGGGGACCGACGGGGTTCTCCCACCATCGACTTCGGTACCGAACGGTACAGAAAAGGAGAGCACCGTCATGGGACAGCTCGACGGCAGGACCGCCCTCGTCACCGGCGCCACCTCCGGCATCGGCCTGGCAGCCGCCCGCCGGCTCGCCGCGGAGGGCGCCCACGTCTTCCTCACCGGCCGTCGGCAGGAGGCGCTGGACGAAGCGGTCGTCTCGATCGGCGCACGCGCGACCGGCGTGCGCGCCGACGTCGCGAACCTCGACGACCTGGACCGTCTCTTCGCCGCCGTCCGGCAGCACGGTCGTCTCGACATCGTGTTCGCCAACGCCGGCGGCGGGGAGTTCGCGGCCCTGCCCGACATCACCTGGGACCACTACGCCGACACGTTCCACACCAATGTCGGCGGCACCCTGTTCACCGTCCAGAAGGCGCTCCCCCTGCTCACGGAGGGCTCCTCGATCATCCTGACCAGCTCCAACATCGACACCAGGGGCGCCGCGTCGTTCAGCGTCTACGCCGCCACCAAGGCCGCCCTGCGGTCCCTGACCCGGAGCTGGGCCGCGGAACTCGTCACCCGCGGCATCCGCGTCAACGCCATCGCCCCCGGGCCGGTCGAGACGCCGGGCCTCAGCGGCCTGGCCGACGGACCCGAGGCGGCCGAGCAGCTGCTGCAGGGGCTGGCCGCCGGGGTCCCCATGAAGCGGCTCGGCCGCCCCGAGGAGATCGCCGACACCGTGCTGTTCCTCGCGAGCGACGCCAGCAGCTACATGACCGGCGCGGAGATCTACGTCGACGGCGGTGCCAGCCAGATCTGACCGCGGGCGTGGGCGCCCCGCGCGGGGGGCGCGAGCCCCTCGTCCGGCTCACCTCTGATGGCGGAACGGCCCGGCGTCGGTGACATTGGAGGGTGCCGGACGGGTCCGCCCGTCCGTGCCTCCCCCTCCCCCCACTGAAGGAGCGCCGCCATGTCCGAACGCAACACCGCCATCCGCAGCCTGCACGACCTGGGCCTGGCGGCCTGGTTCGGCGGATCGCTGATGGGCGCGGTCGGCCTCAACGGCGCGGCCAAGGACGAGGGCGGCACGGAGACCACCACCGACCGCATCTCGTCGGCCGGCTGGGCCAAGTGGACGCCGGTCAACGCCGCCGCGATCGGCGCGCACCTGTTCGGCGGCGGCGGGCTGCTCGCGGTGAACGCGCAGCGCGTCGCCACCCAGCAGGGCGTGGCCGCCTCCACCGTGGCCAAGACCGTCGTCACCGCCGCGGCCCTGGCCGCCACCGCCTACGCCCGCGTCCTCGGCAAGAAGGTGGAGCTGGCCTCCTCGACCGACCCCGACGACCTCGAGAAGGCGCGGCAGCACCCCGTGGACCTGCACAAGGCGCGGCGGCAGCTGGCCTGCGCGCAGTGGGCGGTGCCGGCGCTGACCGGGTGCCTGGTGGTCCTCAACGCCCTGCACGGCGAGCAGCAGCGTCCCAGCCAGCAGGTCCCCGGCATGTGGGAGCGGGCCATGTCCGCGACCCACTTCGGGGGGTAGGGGTCCCCCACCCCGTCCATCGGCACGGCCCCGGCGTCCGCCCACCCGTCCGTGCGGCCCCCGGCATGTCTGTGACGCGGAGGGGCACTCGCGGACGGCTAGGAACGGGCCACCGGGCCCCCTCCAGCGCTGCACAGGGAGTCCCATGTCCGCGCAAGCACGTGCTCCGCACACCGCCCGCACGCCCGTCCAGCAGGCCGCCCTGATCGTGGGGGCCGTCTTCCTGCTGGTGGGCGTGCTCGGGTTCATCCCGGGCGTCACCACGCACTACGGCACGATGGAGTTCGCCGCCCACCACTCCGAGGCCGAACTCCTGGGCATCTTCCAGGTGTCCGTCCTGCACAACCTCGTGCACCTCGCCTTCGGCATCGCCGGACTGGCCCTGTCGCGCACGGCGGCCCAGGCGCGGAGCTACCTGCTCGTCGGGGGCGCGGTCTACCTGGTGCTGTGGCTGTACGGCCTGCTCATCGACCGGGACAGCGGGGCGAACTTCGTGCCGGTCAACACGGCCGACAACTGGCTCCACTTCCTGCTCGGCCTGGGGATGATCGCCCTGGGCGCGCTGCTCACCCGCGGACGCAGCACGACGCACGCGGCCGCGTGACGGGGTCGGGCCCTCCGGGGTCCGACCACGGCGCTCAGCCCCGTGCCACCGCCGGCTCGAGCAGGGTCAGCGTCCGCCCATCGGCGTCCACGTCCGCGCGGACGCCGATGGGCAGCGGCAGGTTCGGTGAGGTGTGGCCGAAATCGACCTGGGCGAGGACCGGGATGTCACGCTGCCCCAGGACGTCGAGCACCACGTCCCGCAGGTCCACGTGCCGGCCGCCGCCGTCGTGGGGCGTGACCTCGGTGGGGATGCCGACGACCATCCCCGCGATCCGGTCCAGCACCCCGGACAGCCGCAGGGTGTGCAGGTCGTTCCAGATCCGGGAGACCGGCCGCTGCAGCTCCTCCCAGAACAGGACGGCGCCGTCGAAGAGTTCGGCGGGCGGCGCGAACGGCGTCGCCTGGAGCAGGACCAGGCGGTTCAGCAGGCCGCCGAACAGGCGACCCTGCGCGCGGCCCGGCCGCCAGGTCTCCCAGGGGCCGTTCGCCGGCAGCGCGCCCGGGGCCTCGGCCCTGGTGAGGACACGGGTGTAGAGGTCGACGAGCTCGGAGCGGCGGGCCTCGTCGACCAGTGTGTACCAGTCGCTGCCGAAGCCGTGGGTGGCGATGTCCGCGTGGAAGCCGACGAGGCCGGTCTGCGCGTGCAGGGCCATGTGCAGCAGCGAGATGTCGCTGTAGCCGATGATCGGTTTCGGGTCGGCGCGGATCGCGTCCAGGTCGATCAGGTCGAGGTAACCGATGGTCGCCTGCCCGCCGGTGTGCGCAACGACGGCCCGTACCTCCGGGTCCCGCAGCAGGGCGTTGAGCTCGGCGGCCTGCTCCGCGGGCGTTCCCGCCGCCCACCAGCGGGGCCGCGCCGGGTCGACCAGCGGACTGACCCGCACCCGGAACCCCATCCGTTCGAGGATCGCCACGCCACGGGCGAGCAGCGGCTCCTCCCCCGGCTCGAGCTGACCCGAGAGCGCGGTCACGACCACCAGATCGCCGGAACGCAGGGCACGGGGCCGAAGAACCGCAGGCATGACTCTCCTCCTACTTGTTGATCATCACTGGCGAGCAACAAGGTCCGCGCCGCCGAAATTCCGTCCCACCCGATCCTTCACCCGCGCAGCAGCCGCCCGACGAGCCGTTCCTTCGCCAGGGCCAGGTGGCGGCGGTAGGTGCCGCAGGGCACGCCCAGGCGGTGGGCGGCGCTCCTGTGGGTGCGGGAGGCCGTGATGCAGGTGGCGGTGAGGGCCTCGTGGGCCCTGACGCCCGCGGGTCGGTCTGGATCGCGTCGAGGGCGGTGAGGACGCCGTTGCGCAGGTCCGCGGCCGGGTCGGGCGAACGTACTGGCGCCGCCCGCCGACATCGACGGCCGCGAGCCGCGGCATCCCGGCGTCGGCGAGGTGGCGTCCCCAGCGGTCGGCGTCCTCGAAGACGGTGAAGGTCACCGCGCGTCCGTGGGCGGGCATCTCCTCGCCGATGGTGCGCCGGCTGATGAGCTCCATCTGGGGCAAGGGCCGCTGGTGCCCGCCGGGCTGCACCGCGAAGCGGCGGATGCCCAGGTGCTCGCCCGGACCGAGGGGCGCGGCCGTCTCCACGAGGTCCCAGACCGTCGCGATCACCGGGTCCGCGGCGGCGGACCTGGGCGATGACGTGGGCGCGTCGGCGCGCACCCACCCGTGGATGGCCCGTGAGCAGGCGGGGCCGTGAGGTGCGCTGAAGCCGTCTTCGTCTTGCCTTCGGGCCTCATGCCGAATGGGACCGCCAAGGAGGCTGCCGCGGTGAAGACCACCGCAATCCGGCGCACCGTGCGGTCGGTGCAGTGGACAACCGGCGGTGCAGTTGTGCCTGGTACAGGGGCAAGGTCACCAGTAGTGACGGCGGCCCGCGACCGCGTGTCCCATGGATCCCATGATCCACAAGACCGCGCCGATGACCGCGAGAATGATCCCGATCGTCCACAGGATCGATATGCCGGTGACGAACCCGACGACCAGCAGGATGATGCCGAGGAGGAGCATGACCGCCTCCGGTGGGAAGTAGTGCTGTTTCCACTGTGGACCGGAGCGCCGTGCTGGGGAAGTGCCGGCGTCCACATATTCCAGGGTCGGCACCTGGCCTGCCGCGAGAGGGAAACCCGGAAGCAGCAAGCAACGACAGCACGCGCCGCCGATCGGGAGCGGCCTGAATGCCGCTAGTACGTTGCGATCATGGGAGAGGTTGTCGCAGACCGCCGCGGGAGGCACCGGGCTGGTACGGGGATCCATGGACGGCTTCGTGGCGCTGTGCAGGAGGCGACCGACCGACGCCGCCTCCCCGTATCCGACGGGAGGAGGCGTCCGCCGGTGCCGTCGGCCGGCTCGCCCGAAGCGACGGCATCGCGCAGGCCCGGGCGGAGGGCCCGGCTGTAGCACGCCAACGGTCGCATTCGAATCCGCCGCGCGCTGATCGCTGCTCGCAGTCGTTGCCGAGCCGGTGTCAATTCCGGTTTGGAAGCCGAGCAGGTCGAGCGCGGCCATTGGCTCTGCCGCAGAGCTGGACCGCAGCCCGTTCCGCCCCCGATGGGAAGTCCGCCGCAACCGGCACATCGTGAACAGCCCCTACCAGTGCCGCGCTTCCCGGAGGTGTGCTTCAGTTCGCCGAGTGGGTGAGCTGGAGTGCCACCGTCGACGGCGGCAACGTTGTTACATGGTCCGCAGGCCCCGGTCGGTGAAGGCGATCAGCCACTCGAAGCTCTTGTCGATGTCGGTGCTCCAGCGAAAGGCGCTCGCCGCTTCCAGTGTGGCGAAGCCGTGGCACAAGCTGCGGAACATGCGCAAGGCGTGGTCCATGTCGGACTCTGCGAGCCCGTAGCCGCGCAGGACGGCCCGGAACACATCGAACAGCCGCTGGGTGGCATGGGTCATCGGGTCGTCCGGGCCGGTGGGTTCCAAGCCGGTCGTGGCAGCGTAGCGGCCTGGGTGGTTGATCACGAAGGTGCGGAAGGCGTGCAGTGCGGCGGCCAGGGCGTCGCGGCCCGCCAGGCCCTGGACGGCGGTGCCGACAGCGTCGGCGGCCTGGACCGCAGCCAGCGCCGCGATACGCCGCAAGAGGTCCTCCTGGCCGCTGACGTGCTTGTACAAGGACGGGGTGCGCACGCCCAGGCGCTCGGCCAGCAGTCCCATGGTCAGCCGGGCCAGGCCCACCTCATCGGCGAGGTCGGCTCCGGCCGCGACTACGGCGGCGGAATCCAGGCCGACCCTAGGCATGGGCAGCGTCCGTTCGAAGGAAGGAGAGCATCAGGGAAAGCACCTGGTCAGGGTACTGGTCGTGCGGGTAGTGCCCGGCGCCCTCGATCATCTCGAGGCGGCCGAGGCCCATGGGGAGGGCTTCGACGATCGCCGAACCCTCGGCGCGCGGGTCGGCCCAGTCGGGGTCGTCGGTGCCCATCACGACGAGGACCGGGCAGCGCACATGGCCGAGCTGTGCGCCGGCGTCGACGGGGGTGCTGCGGCCCATGCCCTGAAGGGCCTTCATCCGGCCCGGCTCGCGCAGCATCGCCTCGACGCGGTCGAGCCGCTCGGCGAAATCGGTCGGCTTCACCCCGGGGTAGGCCACCTCCAGGTAGGAGCGCCACGCCGGCACACTGCCGAGCACGGTCGCCTTCATCAGCCGCAGAAGACCCTGTCGCAGGCGCTTGCTGCGCAGGTCGCCCAAGCCCATCGACTGCTTGCGGGTGAAGGGTCCCAGCTCAACCAGCGCGGTGATCAGCTCCGGCTCCTGTGCCGCGGCAATGGTGGCGGCTCCGCCGGAGATCGAGTGGCCCACGAGCACCGCCGGACCGCCCAGGCGACGGATCACCGCGAGCAGGTCGCCGGCGATGGCGGTGCGGCTCCAGTCCGCCCAGTCGGTGCTTGACTCACCGCAGCCGCGCAGGTCGACAGCGGCGACCCGGTAGCCCGCCGCGATCAGCCGCGGGATCAGGGCGCGGTAGGCGGCGCGGTGGTCACCCATGCCATGCGCGAGAACGACCAGCGGGCCGGCCCCCTCCACCTCGTAGGCGATCGTGCCGGCGTCGACGGCAAGGTACTCGGTCATGGCATCTCCTATGTAGGTAACCAGTTAAGCCGTCTGGCTAAGCTCGTTAGCTAGAAGCTAGTGTAATTAGCCAGTGGGGTCAACAGTGGAGTCGACAACCGGCCCGGTGACGGGGTGCCCGCACGTACTCGGACAGGTACCGGAGGCGGGGGAGGAACCGGAGGCGGGGGTGGGCTTGGGCGGGTCGGTCTTGCCGCCCTGGTTGAGCATGCCGCCGAGGGCGCTGAGGTGGCCTCCCCCGCCGGTGACGGCAGGTACCGCCTTGCTGGCGGCGCCGACCGCATCCGGGTCATCTTCTGGAGGTGCTCGGTGGCGGTCTTCAGGGCCTCCTCGGACCGCTCGCCCGCCGCCTTGTCGTTGGTGGCGGCGGCTTCGATGCCCTTGGTGAGCACTTGGCTCATGGTGGCGAGGCCGCCGCTGCGTCGCCTCCGCCGCGACCGATTTCACGCCCGTGGAGCGGGACACCGACATCGCGATGCCCGTGCTCGACGACTCGCTCCAGTTGCCGCCGGCGCCGAGGCCGAAGAACGCGACGCCGATGCTGCCGCCGGAGCTGGACGACTGGCTGGACTGGAATCTGACGGAGTCGCCGTACTGCTCCTCGCGGGCGATCGAGTTCGCGACCTCACTGATCGGCCGGTTCTGGTCGCTGGTTACGGACATCGCCTCGTTCTCGCCGGCCGTCCGCATCCAGCAGCATGTACGGCCGACCCGGGTCCGCCGTCGCCGTCAACTGGCCCACCTCAGGCAAGACGAAGCCCGCCAGATCCCGCGCGGTACCACCCGCTTCAACCATGTCCGGAAGCTCGCAGAAACCTCATCTGACCTGCGAATACGCGTCATCTGGTTCGGTCAACAGCACAGTGGGGCCCGAGGTCCGCCCCACCAGCCACCCGCACTTCGATGCCGCATCACTTGGTGAGTTCGCGCAGCCGATGAAGAACCGGGGCCGGCACGCCGGACTGGCCTGTTCCGGACTGTCCCGGACACCGCCGTGCGGCGAGGCTGACCCGGCGCACTGCAGCGCACCCCCGACCGTCCGGAGGAGATGTGATGGGACAGCCCTTACGCCGCGTGGCCGCGGCGTGCGCGACAGCTCTGGCCGCGGCCGCCATAACCGTCGGCGCCCCGGCGCAAGCCGCTCAGGCAACGACCACTACCCATTGCGCGACGTCCACGTCCATCGCCCTGCTGCCGTCCGGCAGCGGCTTCCTCTTCCCCAACCTCTTCGTCTCGCAGTCCGCGTGTGGTTTCGTCGACAACGGCCCCCTGTACTACTTCACGGTCGACAAGGCGACGAGCAATGCGTCGGTGCTCTCGGGTCCGCCGCGCCCCTATGTCGTCTACAACCTGTCCGTGGTGTGCTCCGCCGTGACCGTCAACGGCGACACCGTCTGGGCGACCGGGTGCGGGCCGACGTAGCGGGGTAGGGCTCGTCCAGCGGTTTGGAGCACAGGCCCTCGGCCAGGAGAGGCGGCTGTGGCGCAGATATTGCCCGCGACCGGTCGGGGGGCCTGGTGCCCTGACGTTGGCCTCCGCTGACACCACCGACCCGAAGGTCGCGAACACGGCCGCCGCCGGGGAGGCCGGCCGGCGGCGTGCAGCAAGGGCTCGCAGGTGACGTAGGTCTGGGCGACGACTTCGAGGGCACGCCGATGGACCGCACTGGGCAGGTCGCCCACGAGCCGTTCGACCAGCTTCGTCAGGACGTGACCGGTCGGTTCCCACGGTGCGCCGGGTGCCGCCGCGGGCACGGAGGCGGCCAGCGAGAGGCCAGCGGCCTGCCGCCGGCGAAGGCGGCGTCGGCGCCGCGCTGCTCGGCGGGGACGCCGCGGGCGGCGAGCAGCACGGGGGACCGCCGGTCGGCGTCGAGCGGCCGTACGGCCAGCGCGGTGCACAGGTGCGCCCAGCCGGGGTCCAGCGTCCATTCGGCGTCGGGGGCGACCCGGCCGGCCAGGATGACGAGCGCGTGGCCGGCGAGCCGCGGCAGGAAGGTCTCGCGCAGCCACGCCTCCAAGGGCCGGCACTGCTCGAACGTGTCGATGAGCAGCAGCGTTCCGGGTTCGGTGCACGCCGGGGCCGTGCAGTCAGGTGACGAGCGGAGCGTCCGCCTCGCCCGACAACATCCGGTCGAGCACCGCCCGCTCGGTCTCCCTCCCCCCAGTACGCCGGCACGCGCCGCGGCCAGCCGACCGGCGAGCCCCACCGCTGCCGACCCGCCCGCGGCCGGCCGACCCGCGAGCCCCACCCCTGCCGACCCACCCGCGTCGGACGGGGCCGCGGCCGACCGGCCCGGCACCCCCACAGCCGCCGATCCGCGCGCCTCCGGCGGGACCGGTGCCGGGGAAGGCGGGTCGAACGCGCTGACGCCGCGGATTACAGGAACTCGCTTCGGTAGGCCGAGGCCAACTCGGCCGCGCGGCGGCGGCGTTCGGCGAGCTCGTCGTCCGACAGCTGCGGCGGCGGCGCGTCCTTGCCCTCGACGACGTCGCCGATGCGCAGGAAGTACTCGTCCTGTCCGGCGGGGGTGCACATGCACAGCATGCGGGCCGGCGCCCCGGACACGTTGCGGAAGTGGTGCGGCGCGTTGGCCGGGACGTTGATCGTGGACCCGGCGCGCACGGTGTGCTTCTCCCCGCGGAAGGTGAACTCGATCTCGCCCTCGAGGAGGGTGAACATCTCCTCGAAGTCGTGCCGGTGCGGCGGCGGGCCGCCGCCGTCAGGCACGCGCATGTCGATCAGGCAGTACCGGCCGTTGGTCTGCTCGCCGGTGACCAGCATGGCGTACGTGTTGCCCACGAGGGAGACGTACGTCGTGCCGGGGTCGTCCGGGTCGGCCACGGTCAGCGATCGGGACAGGTCGTCGTCGGGAAGCATCGCGGTCCTCTTCTCACGGGCAGGGGAAGATCGTTCGGGTGGAAGTACGCCAAGCGTAGGAACGGCCGTACGGAGAATGAAGGTACGTTTGCGACACCAGATGGGAGTACCCGGGCTCTCGGTACGCACGAGCACGACCACATCAGGCTGTACGTCGGGCTGCGTGACGCGTTGACCTCGGAGGACCCGCACGACCAGGGCGGCGACGCCCACGTGCCGACCGGCACCTACTTCATACCTGGCCGACGCCCGCCTCGCCGCCGGAGGCTGGAGGAGGCGGCCACGGCACTGACCGCTCCCGCACCACGCCACCGACACCCCTACGCCCCTACGCCCCACTCTTGCGGCGTCGTGACGCGGCCGAGCGGGGCGGCGTAGCACGCATGTGGTCGCGCACCGGCGCCAGCAGGCCTGCGAGGGACCTGACCTCGTCGTGCGAGAGCGGTGCGAACAGGAGGCCGCTGACCACCTCGACGTGCCCGGGCAGCACCTTCGCGAGCAGTTCACGCCCGGCACCGGTGAGGGTGACGGTGACGCTCCGCTCGTCGTCCGGCGCGGGAGCGCGGGCGACCAGGCCCTCCTTCTCGAGCAGACCCACCTGGTACGTCAGTCCGCTACGGCTGTAGACCACCCCGTCGGCCAGGTCGGTCATGCGGTGGCTGCCCGTCGGCGAGTCTCCGAGGCGGGCCAGCAGCTGGAACTGCACGTAGCTGAGGTCGCCGCTCTCGCGCAGCTGCTGCTCGACGGCGTGGCGGAGCAGGCTGGTCACCTCGATGAGGTCGAAGTAGGCACCGAGCTGCACGGGGTCGAGGGACGGCGTCGCATCAGACATGGCCGGATCCTACTGCTTCGAATTCGAAGGGACGTAGTTCCGTGCGCAGCCCCGCGCCCCACCTTCGTGAGCAGCGTTGAGCCCGACTGGGCACCGCGCCGCGTGGAGACCGGGCAGCGCCGCGCCGCAGGGTGAGGGAAGGAGGACGGCGCCGCCGCCCGCACATCCCGACCGGTCATGGGCATCCCCCCGCGCACCGTCGATGACCCACCCACCCCCACTTGCTTCGAATTCGAAGCAGAGGTAGTCTCCTCATCAGTTGCTTCGAATTCGAAGTAATTGCGACCGCAGCACGACCCCACTCCACCGCAGTGAAGGTGAACCGCCATGAAGGCAGTGCGTTTCCACGAGTACGGCGACCCCGATGTCCTGGTCCACGAGGACGTGGAGCAGCCCGTCCCCGGCCCCGGACAGGTCCGCGTCCGCGTTGCGGCGACCTCGTTCAACCCCGTCGACGGCAACATCCGCGCCGGCTTCATGCAGGGCCCCATCCCGGTGGTGCTGCCCCACACCCCCGGCATCGACCTCGCCGGCACGGTCGACGCGCTCGGTGAGGGCGTCGAGGGCCTCGCGGTCGGCGACGACGTCGTCGGCTTCCTGCCGATGGACGGCCCCGGCGCCGCCGCCGAGTACGCCCTCGCACCGGCCGAGGCGCTGACCCCGGCGCCCAAGAGCCTCCGCCTGGCCGACGCCGCCGCCCTGCCCCTGGTGGGCCTGACCGCGCACCAGGCCCTATTCGAGCACGGCGGGCTGGCGGCCGGGCAGCGGGTGCTGGTCAACGGCGCCGGCGGCGCGGTGGGCGGCTACGCGGTGCAGATGGCCAAGAACGCCGGCGCCCACGTGATCGCCACGGCCAGTGCGCGCAGCGGCGACGCGGTCCGCTCCGCCGGCGCCGACGAGGTCGTCGACCACACCACCACGGGCCTGACCGCGGCGGTGACCGAACCGGTGGACCTCGCGCTCAACCTCGCCCCCGTCGACCCGGCCGAACTGGCCGCGCTGCTCACCCTGGTCAAGCCCGGCGGGGTCCTCGTGAACACCACGGTGTGGATGCCCGCCCCCAGTGACGAGGAACGCGACGTGCGCGGCATCGACCTGTTCGTCCGCAGCGACGCCGGCCGGCTCGCCGAGCTCGTGGCATCGGTCGACCGCGGCGAGCTGCGCGTCGACGTCGCCGAGCGGGTGCCGCTCGCCGAGCTGCCCGCGCTGCACGCACGGGCCGCCGAGGGCGCCGTGCACGGCAAGGTCGTCGTCGTCCCGTCCGCGGCCTGACGCCCCCCACCGAAAGGACCGGGCCGTGGCACCCAGCGGCGTGCCGGTGCTGTCGGGTGAGTACCGCCGGGCTCCCGAACCCCCCTCCCCCACCCCGCCGCCGGGCCCGCACATCGCGCCCTGTCCGCTGTGGTCATACGACGACAGCCGCACCGCCCGGCCGGCCCTGCTCTGGGGCCGCGGGCGGGCCCGACGCCCCGGCGACCGGGGCTCCGGCCCGGCTCGAGGACGCGACCGGTCGGCCGCCCGCCTCCGTCGGCCCGGCGCGCCCTCGCCCACCGCGTCCGGGTGTTCAGGTCGATCCGACCTCCGAGGGGGTCGCGGTGCGGGTCACGGGGATCCACAGGTGCGCGTCGGACCGGGCCGGGTCGTCCCGGCACAGCCGGACGCGCAGGATCTCCGGCCCCGGCCGGTACTCGTAGGGGTTGGAGGGGATCCAGTGGGCGGCCACGTCGGCCCACATCTGTTGCAGTGCCTGCGGGAAGGGCCCGGTGTTCTCGAACACGGCCCAGGTGCCGGCCGGGCAGTCCAGCACGTCGAGGTCCGCGGGCACGTCGTCCGCCCCCGTCACCACGGCGTGGTAGTGCTCCAGTGCGCTGCCCTCCTCGAAGTCGTCCGACAGCCGCACGGTCGCCGACACCACCCCCTCGGGCTCCTGGTCCGAGAGGCCGGCGATCCGCCGTGTCGTCTCCGGCGGGATGCCGCGCAGGAACTCGGCGATGTGCGGGTTGACCCCCTCGTACACCAGCGGGACGCGGGCCTTCTTCCCTACGACCCGGAAGGCTTCCTTCGTCACGATGCGGTAGCGCATGGAGCTGTTCCCTTCGACAGTGAGGCGGAAGGACAGCCGGGGTTGCGCGGTGAGCGGGGCACCGGTCCGCCGCGCCTCGCCGGGGCCGACCCCGTGCACGGCGCGGAACGCCCGGGCGAACGCCTCCGCCGAGCCGTAGCCGTGGCGGAGCGCGACCTCCAGCAGGGTCTCCTCGCCGTCCAGTACGTCCGCCGCCGCCACGGTGAGCCGCCGACGCCGGACGTACTCCGAGAGCGGCATCCCGGCCAGTGCCGAGAAGAGCCGCCGGAAGTGGTACTCCGACGTGAGCGTGATCCGCGCCAGCTCGGACACGTCGACGTGCCGGTCGAGGTGACGCTCGATGTGCTCCATGGCCACGTTCAGCCGGTCCAGCACCCCTGACCTCCTCTTTCCCCCTCACCTTAGGAGGGGGCGAGGCGGCCGCACCCGACATCCTGTGCCCGCTCCGGTCGGGTGGCGTGGGCACCGCGGACCGGTTCCGGCCCGGCCGCGCCCGCCGACACCCGGGAGCACACGGGTGCACACCGGTGCACACGGGAAGGCAGCAAGCCGTCAGCAGTGCCTCATCGGACTCCGCGCGCAAAGACCGGTGACACGGGCAGAACTGCCGACGCCCTGGACAGACACGACATCCCCCGCTCTACAACGTTGAAAATCACGACGGGCTTCATGACAGCACGCCTCGCGCCGCCGTGTCCAGATCCATGCAGTCCGCACCCCTCCGAAGGGCTGAACACCCTCCGCAGCGCCACCAACTTCCCCGTGCACAGGGTCTGGACAGGCTCCCGGCCCCCTGCTTTCATGCTGCCCGCGCCGATTTTTCCAACGTTATACAAGCCAGCTCCCGGTGCTTCCGGCGGTCCTGTCTGCTGTGGAGCCCCGTCCGGCGCACCAGGTTCAGGCGTGAGCGTTTCCCGTCGCGGAAAGGGTGAGCATGAGCCCAGGCAGGACCCGAATACCCCTCTTCGGCCGACTCGTCGTGCTGCTGCCGCTGTTGCTGGGGGCCGCGTTGCTGACGCCGGCCCCGGCCGGTGCCGCACCGACTGCGGCCTCCCCGGCCCCGGCCGCCGCCGACGGCCTCGGACTGCGCGGCGACTACTACCGGATGTCCAGCGGCACGGCGCTGGACTTCGCCTCGTACACCGGCACCCGCATCGACAACTCCCTGCACGTCGACGACCTGTTGCCCACCCTGCGCACGTACGCCGGCACCACCGACAACGTCGCCGTGCGCTGGACCGGCCGGCTCGAGGTGCCCGCGGACGGCGCCTACACCTTCTACATCAAGGGCGACAACGGCTTCCGGATGTCCCTCGACGGGACCAGTGTCATCAACCACTGGACCACCGACTGGGACGTCCAGACCACCTCCGAGGCGATCACCCTGACCGCCGGACTGCACGACCTGGTGGTCGACTACAACCAGGGCAACGGCGGCGCCTACCTGCACACCGAGTGGTCGGGCCCCGGCTTCGCCCGCCGGCCGCTGTCGGACTCGGCGCTGCACCTGCCGGCCGGCTTCGCCCCGGCCGACGCCAAGGCGACGGTCGGCAGGACCGGGCGGACCGCCACCGTCGAACTGCCCTCCGCCCTCAGGTCCGTGCCCGCTGACGCCGCCAAGCACCTCGCCGTGCTGTCCGGGGGCACCCTGTGGCACCCCACGGTGGCCAAGGACGCCAAGAACCCCGCCGCCCTCGTGGTCACCGCCGGCAAGGACGACACCCCCGTCTCGCTGAACGCCGACGTGCGGATCAGCTACGACGGCAAGGGCGGCGTCACCACCGCCCAGGGCGACCTCGGACCGTTCTCCGTCGTCGCGCAGAACGACTCCACCTGGTACTTCGCCACCCCGTGGGCCAAGGACGTCTCCGCCGACAACGCGCTGCCCGAGTACCCGAGGCCGCAGCTGACCCGGAACAACTGGCAGAACCTGAACGGCACCTGGCAGTTCCAGGCGACCGCCGAGGACGCCGCGCTGCCCACCGGCAAGCTCACCGGGAAGATCCTGGTGCCGTACCCGATGGAGTCGGGTCTGTCCGGTGTGGCCCGGCACCACGACTGGTCGCTGTACCAGCGCACCTTCTCCGTGCCCCACGGCTGGAAGGTGGGGTCGGGCAACCGGCTGCGGCTCAACTTCGGCGCCGTGGACCACGAGACGTGGATCTACGTCAACGGCAAGCAGGTCGCCCACCACGTCGGCGGCTACGAGGAGTTCAGCGCCGACGTCACCGACGCCCTGTCCCGGCGCGGGCAGCAGACGCTGCTGGTGAAGGTGAAGGACACCACGGACGACAAGTACGCCGTGGGCAAGCAGTCGGCCAACCCGAGCGGCATCTGGTACACGCCGACCAGCGGCATCTGGCAGACCGTCTGGATGGAGCCGGTGCCCGAGGCGAGCGTCGACTCACTGGTCCTCACCCCGGACCTGACGGACGACTCGCTCGCCGTCACCGTGCGCCCCACCGCCACCACTCCGTCGTCCGCGAAGGTCACTGTCACCGCCTACGCCGGGAAGCGGCGCGTGGGGTCGGTCACCGGGCGGGCCGGTGCCGCGCTGCGCCTCCCGGTCGGCAAGCCGCACCTGTGGAGCCCGGACGACCCCTACCTGTACGACCTGAAGGTGACCCTCGACGGCGGACGGGCCGGGAAGGACCGGGTCGGTTCCTACTTCGGCATGAGGTCGATCAAGGTGGCCCCGGTGGGCGGCGTGAACAAGATCCTCCTCAACGGCAAGCCCACCTTCGTGATGTCCACCCTGGACCAGGGGTTCTGGCCGGACGGCCTGTACACCGCGCCCACCGACGAGGCCCTGAAGTCCGACCTGGTGGCACACAAGAAGCTCGGCTTCAACGCGGTGCGCAAGCACATCAAGGTGGAGCCCGCGCGCTGGTACTACTGGGCCGACCGGCTCGGTCTGATGGTGTGGCAGGACATGCCGAGCCGCATGACGGCCGCGGCGGGCACACCGGAGACGCAGACCTGGATCGACCAGGCCCACGAGATCGTCGACCAGCACCTCAGCACCCCGTCGATCGTCATGTGGACGATCATGAACGAGGGCTGGGGCGAGTGGAGCAAGGCCGCCACCGGTGAACTGGCCGACGCGGTCAAGAAGCAGGACCCGTCCCGGCTGGTGGACGCCCACTCCGGCGTCAACTGCTGCGCCTCCAAGGGCGACTCGGGCCGCGGTGACGTCATCGACTGGCACGACTACCACGGCCCGGCCAACCCCGCTCCCGACGCCACCCGGGCCTCGGTCGACGGGGAGCACGGCGGCTACTCGTACGTCGTTCCCGGCCACATCCTCGGCACCGCCGGCGGCCAGGACTACGGTGACGCCGCCACCAGCACCGAGGAGTTGACCAAGGCGTACGTGGAGAACACCCGGAAGCTGATCCAGCGTGCCTCCTGCGGGCTCTCCGGTTCGGTCTACACCCAGATCACGGACGTGGAGGGCGAGCTCAACGGCTTGCTGACCTACGACCGCAAGGTGGTCAAGGTGCTGCCCGGCCCGGTCCGGGAGGTCAACCAGCAGGTGATCGCGGCCGGCGCCGCGGCGGGCGGCACGGACGTCCCGCCGGGCACCCCGGGCCTGTCCGGGGTGTCCTGGTGGCCGCTGCACCAGCAGTCCGGCACGGTCGCCGACGACGTCACCGGCGGACACGACGGCACCCTCGAGGGCGGTGCGACGTGGACCACCGGCCCGAACGGCGGCGCGGTCCAGCTGGACGGCAGCACCGGTTACGTCGACGCCGGCGCTCCCGTCCTGGACACCGAGAAGGGCGACTACTCGGTGTCCGCCCGGGTCCGGCTCGACGACAAGGGCCACTTCAGCACCGCGGTGTCCCTGGACGGCGACCGCAGCAGCGTCTTCTTCCTGCAGTACTCGCAGGCCGACAAGCGGTTCGCGTTCAGCTTCGCGGGCAGCCGGGCGCTGGCCAACAGCATCGGCGAGCCGCAGACCGGCAAGTGGTACCACCTGGTGGGCAGTTACAGCCACCGCGACGGCACCCTGCGGGTCTACGTGGACGGCACCGAGGCGGGCTCCACCCGCGCCTGCAACGCGGAGGTGCCCGCCGGGAACCTGGTGATCGGGCGCGGCAAGTACAACGGCGCCCCGGTCGACCACTGGGCCGGCGCGCTCGCCGACGTCCACGCCTACGACCGTGCCCTGAGCGCGGCCGAGGTGGCCTCCCTGGCCGCCCACGAGCCCACCGCACCCACCGCTCTCAAGCGGTGACCTGGGGGGAGGCCTCCGGGTCCACCCCCGGGGCCTCCCCTCCGCCCCGCCTCCCCGGCAGCCCGTCACGCCGCAGCCCGTCACTCCGCATCCCGCACCGCGGCCCCCGCGGCCTCCCGTACGGCGTCGCCGCGCCGTCGGTCCCGCCACCCCCCAGTCGCCCCACCCACGCTAGGAGCGCACCACCATGACCACCTCGCGCAGATCCCGTCTCGTCACCGCCGCCTGCCTCGCCGCCACCGTCGTCCTCGCCGCCGGCTGCGCCAAGGAGGAGGGCGACGACAAGGCTTCCTCCGACACCGGCCAGGGCGCCCAGGTGGTGCAGACCCCGTCCGCCGACCCGGGCACGGGCTGCACCCTCAAGACGTACGGCGCCACGAAGATCGACCTGAAGAACGCGGTCGTCGGCTTCTCGCAGTCCGAGAAGGAGGCCAACCCCTTCCGCATCGCCGAGACGCAGTCCATCAAGGACGAGGCCGCCAAGCTGGGCGTCAAGAAGCTGCTCACCACCAACGCGCAGTCCCAGCTGCCCAAGCAGATCAGCGACATCCAGGACATGCTGGCCCAGGGCGCGCAGCTGCTCATCGTGGCGCCGCTGAACTCCGACGGCCTGGAGCCCGCGCTGCAGGCGGCCGCGGCCAAGCACGTGCCCGTGATCACCATCGACCGCAAGCTCAACGCCACCGCGTGCAAGGACTACGTGGCCTTCCTGGGCTCCGACTTCGTCGAGCAGGGCAAGCGCGCGGCGGACGCGATGATCAAGGTGACCGGCGGCAAGGGCAAGGTCGCGATCCTGCTCGGCTCCTCGGGCAACAACGTGACCACCGACCGCACGAAGGGGTTCGTCGACCAGCTCAAGGCGAAGGCCCCCGGCCTGCAGATCGTGGCCCAGCAGACCGGCGAGTTCGCCCGGGACAAGGGCCAGCAGGTGATGGAGCAGCTGATCCAGTCCAAGCCGGACATCACCGCCGTGTACGCGGAGAACGACGAGATGGGCCTGGGTGCCGTCACGGCCCTCAAGGGGGCCGGCAAGGAGCCCGGCAAGGACGTCAAGATCATCTCCATCGACGGGACCCGGAACGCCGTCCAGGCCCTGGCCAACGGGCAGTACAACGGGGTGATCGAGTCCAACCCCCGGTTCGGGCCGCTCGCCTTCGCCACCGCGCAGAAGTTCTTCGACGGCGGGGCCATCCCGGAGGACGTCATCATCTCCGACCGCGCCTACGACGCGTCCAACGCCAAGAGCTCCGTGGCCGGAGCCTACTGACGAGCCCTCAGGCTGCCGGGCCGCCCCACGACCGGGGCGGCCCGCTCCCCGCTGACCGACCGAGGGAAGGTCGAACCCATGGCACCATCCGAAGCGGCCATCGCCACACCGCACCCGGGCGCCGACGGCGCCGCGCCGCCCGCCGTCCTGGAGGCCGTCGGCGTCGGCAAACGCTTCGCGGGCGTGGTCGCGCTCGACGACGTCTCCCTGACCCTGCGCCGCGGTGAGATCCACGCCCTGGTCGGCGAGAACGGCGCGGGCAAGTCCACCTTGATCAAGGTCCTCACCGGCGTGCACCGCCCCGACGCCGGCGAGTTGCGCCTGGGCGGGGAGCCGGTGTCGTTCGCCCGGCCGCACGAGGCGCAGCAGGCGGGTGTGTCCACCATCTACCAGGAGGTCAACCTCGTCCCGATGATGAGCGTGGCGCGGAACATCTTCCTGGGCCGCGAGCCCAGGAACCGCCTGCGCCTGATCGACTTCCCCCGCATGCACCGCGAGGCGGCCGACCTGCTGGCCGACTTCGGTGTCACGGCGGACGTCCGCCGTCCCCTGAACACCCTGGGCGTGGGCACCCAGCAGATGGTGGCCCTGGCCCGGGCGGTCTCGGTGCAGGCGCGGGTGGTGGTGATGGACGAGCCGACGTCCGCGCTCGAACCGCGCGAGGTGGAGACCCTGTTCCGGGTCATCGAGGACCTGCACGGCCGGGACATCGCCATCCTCTACGTCAGCCACCGCATGGACGAGCTGTACCGGATCTGCGAGCGGGTCACCGTGCTGCGCGACGGGCGGCTGGTGCACACCGGCGACCTCGCCGGGCTGGACCGTACACAGTTGGTCTCGATGATGCTCGGACGGGAGGTGTCCGAGGTGCGGCGGCACGGCGTCACCCAGTTCGGCGCCGGGCACGACGCCGACCGCGAACCGGTGCTCACCGCATCAAAATTGAGCCGCCGTCACCTCCTGGAGGAGGTGTCCCTGCAGCTGCGGCCGGGCGAAGTGCTCGGTCTCGGCGGCCTGTTGGGCTCCGGGCGCACGGAGACCGCCAAGGCCCTGGCCGGTGCCCTGCCGCTGGACTCCGGCACGGTGACGGTGGGGGGCCGGGAGCTGCGCCGCCCGTCGCCCGCCGCGGCGATCCGCGCCGGCATCAGCCTGCTGAGCGAGGACCGCAAGGCCGAGGGCATCGTGCCCGGTCTGTCGGTGCGGGAGAACATCGTGCTGGCCGCGATGCCCCGCCTGTCCCGGGCCGGTGTCGTCTCCCGCAAGCAGCAGGACCGCATCGTGCAGATCTTCATGGAGCGCCTGCGGATCAAGGCGGCCGGGCCCGAGCAGAAGGTGGAGGAGCTCTCCGGCGGCAACCAGCAGAAGGTGCTGCTGGCCCGGTGGCTGTGCCTGGAGCCCAAGGTGCTGCTGCTGGACGAGCCCACCCGTGGCATCGACGTCGGCGCCAAGGCCGAGGTGCAGACCCTCATCGACGAACTGGCGCAGGAGGGGCTGGCCGTCCTGCTGATCTCCTCCGACGTCGAGGAGCTGGTGGAGGGCGCCGACCGGCTGGTGGTGCTGCGCGGCGGCGCGGTGGCCGGTGAGCTGAGCGGCGACCTCGTCAACGAGGCCGACCTGCTCGACGCCCTGGCCGCCCACCCGCCCGAGCCGCCCGCCCCCGGCGCCGAACCGCCCGCCTCCGAGCCATCCGCCCCCGAGCCACCCGCTTCCGGGCCGTCCGCCGACGCGCCGCCGTCGGCACCGCACACAGACAAGGAGCAGCGATGACGCAGCTGTCCCCGGCACTGGGACGCCGCGCGGTCCGGCTCGCCGCGCCGGCCTGGTTCCAGAAGTACGGCGTCTACACCGCGGTGGCGGCGCTGCTCGTCTACAACGCCGCGTTCACCGACCACTTCCTGACCGCCGCCAACCTGCGCACCCAGCTGGTGCAGGTCGCCCCGGTCGTCATCGTGGCGCTCGGCATGGCGCTGGTCATCGGCACCGAGGGCGTGGACTTGTCGGTGGGCTCCACGATGGCGCTGGCCGCGGCGCTACTGCCGCTCTACCTCGGCTACGGCATCGTCCCGGCCCTGCTCGTGGCGCTGGTGGCCGGTGTCGTGGTCGGCGCGGTCAACGGCACCCTGGTCGCGGTGGTGGGCCTGCAACCCATCGTGGCGACCCTGGCGCTGTTCGTCGGCGGCCGGGGGCTCGCCCTGGTGATGGCCGACGGACAGCTCAAGCAGATCGAGAACGCGGACCTGCTGGCGCTGGGCAGCGGGGAGGTGCTGGGCATCCCCGACGTGGTGCTGATCGCCGGTGTACTGGCCCTGGTGGTGGCCGGGGTCGTCCACCGCACCACCTTCGGCCGGCAGCTGGTCGCGGTGGGCGGCAACCGGGCCGCCGCCCGGCTCGCCGGACTGCCCGTCAAGCGCGTCCTCATCGGCGTCTACGTCCTGTGCGGCGTCCTCGCGGCCCTCGCCGGCGTGCTCGCCACGGCCCGGCTCACCGCGAGCGACCCCTCCGCGCTCGGCAACCTCATGGAGCTGTCCGCGATCACCGCGGTGGTGGTCGGCGGCACCCCCCTGACCGGCGGCTCGGTACGGGTACTGGGCACCGTCACCGGAGCGCTGCTGATGCAGCTGCTGCGGGCCACGCTGGTCAAGCATGACCTGCCGGACTCCACCGCGCAGATGGCCCAGGCCGCCATCATCCTCATCGCCGTCTACGTCGCCCGGGAGCGTCGGTCCCGATGAAGTCACTCACCACTGCCCCGAACCTGCCGGCGCCGCCCCGCCCCACGCAGGCCCCCGCCCCCTCTGCAACCGGCCGGGAACGGATCGCCTCGCTGCTGCAACGGCACGGCGCCTTCGCCGTGCTGGTGGCCCTCGTCCTGGTCTCCACGTTCGTCTTCCCGTCCTTCGGCACCCTCGACAACGCCCAGAACGTCGCCGTACAGGCGTCCTTCATCGCCGTCGTCGCGCTGGGCATGACGCTGGTCATCATCACCGGCGGCATCGACCTGTCGGTCGGCTCGGTGTTCGCGCTCGGCGGCGTCCTGGCCGCCTGGGCCTCGCAGTACGGCTTCTGGGCCGCGCTGCTGCTGCCGCTCGTCGTCTGCGGGGCCATCGGCACCCTCAACGGCCTGCTGATCGCCCGCGCCGGCATGGCCCCGTTCATCGTCACCCTGGCCACCCTGCTGGGCGCCCGGGGCCTGCTGCTCGCCCTCACCCACGAGGGCGCCACCACCTACCTGGTGCCGCGGGACTCGGCCTTCGCCGAGCTCGGCCAGGGCACGCTCGGCGGCTTCGGGTACCCCGTGCTCGTCGCGCTGGCGCTGTTCGCCGTGGGCGGGGTGGTGCTGCAGCGCACCTCGTTCGGGCAGTCGCTGTTCGCGGTGGGCGGCAGCGCCGACGCCGCGACCCTGATGGGCCTGCCGGTGGCCCGCACCCGGGTGCTGGTCTACCTGCTCAGCGGTCTGCTGGCCGGCTTCGCCGGCGCGCTCAACGCCGCCCGGCTCTCCTCCGGGGTGACGATCATCGGCTCGGGCATGGAGCTGGACGCGATCGCCGCGGTCGTCATCGGCGGCACGCTGCTGACCGGCGGGGCCGGCTCGGTGAGCGGGACCCTGTGGGGGGTGCTGCTGCTGGCGGTCATCCAGAACCTGATCAACCAGATAGGCTCGCTCAACTCGTCCTACCAGTCCGTGGTCAGCGGCGGCTTCCTCATCGTGGTGGTCGTGGCCCAGCGGTACCTTGCCCGGGCACGCCGCACCTGATGACACACGCCGCAGCGCAGGGCCCGTCGCGGTCCTGTGCCCGGCCCGACAAGGAGGGAACGCCGTGGGCGTCAGCCTCAAAGACGTCGCGCAACGAGCGGGAGTCTCGGTCAAGACCGTCTCGAACGTCGTCAACGACTATCCGCACGTCACCCCCGCGATGCGGGCCCGCGTCCAACAGGCGATCGACGAGCTCGGCTATCGCCCCAACCTCACCGCGCGCCACCTGCGCAAGGGCCGGACCGGGATCATCGCGCTGGCCGTCCCGGAGCTCGGCAACCCCTACTTCGCGGAGCTGGCCAGCGCGGTCATCGACGCGGCGGCCCGCCACCACTACACGGTGCTGCTGGACCACACCGCCGGCATGCGGGAGAAGGAGATGCTCGTCTGCCAGGGCTTCCAGACCCATGTGATCGACGGTCTGATCCTGTCCCCGATCGAGCTGGAGAACCAGGACCTGCACGGCCGCACCGACACCTCGCCGCTCGTCCTGCTCGGCGAGCGCGAGTACGACGCCCCCTACGACCACATCGCGATCGACAACGTGGCCGCGGCGCGCAGCGCGGTGCGCCACCTGATCGCGATCGGGCGGCAGCGCATCGCGTTCCTCGGCGCCCGCGCGGAGAGCGCCCGCCAGCCGGCCCACCTGCGCCTGCGCGGCTGGCGGGAGGAGTTGTCCGCGGCCGGACTGCCGCACGACGACTCGCTGGTGGCCCCCACCGACGGCTACGGCCGGGCCGACGGCGCCCAGGCCATGGCCACGCTCCTGGACCGGGGTGTGCGGCCCGACGCGGTCTTCGCCTACAACGACCTCCAGGCCATCGGCGCCATGCGGGTGCTCGGCGAGCGCGGGCTGCGCGTCCCGCAGGACGTCGCGGTGGTGGGGTTCGACGACATCGAGGAGAGCCGCTTCGGGGCCATCACCCTGACCACGGTCGCCCCCGACAAGCAAGCCATCGCCCGTCAGGCGGTCAACTGCGTCATCTCCCGCCTGACCGACGCGGCCGAGGCCGAGCCACGGCGGCTGCGCCCGGGCCACGACCTGGTGGTACGCGAGTCGACCCTGGGCCGCCACCAGTAGCCGTGGCCCCGCCCCGCCCGGTCACTCGGGTGCCGGAACGGCCCGGGGAGCCGGCCCGGTCCGGGCGCGGAAGGTGCGGCGGTAGGTGTCCGGGGGGACGCCGACGACGCGGTTGAAGTGGCGGCGCAGGGTCGTCGCGGTCCCCATGCCCGTGGCGGCGGCGATGCCGTCGATGCCGTCGTCGGTCTTCTCCAGGAGCTCCTGGGCGTGGCGGATGCGCTGGGCGAGCAGCCACTGCAGCGGTGTGGTGCCGGTGGCCGCCCGGAAGTGGCGGGTGAGGTGGCGCGAGCTCATGCCGGCCCGGCGGGCCAGGTCCTCCACCGTCAGGGGCTGGTCGAGGCGCTCGACGACCCAGGGGATGAGGGCGGTGAGCGGGTGGGCGTCGTGGTCGGGCACGGGCCGGGTGACGAACTGCGCCTGGCCACCGGACCGGTGCGGCGGGACGACCAGGTTGCGGGCGACCGTGTTGGCCACGGCGGATCCGTGGTCGAGGCGGACCAGGTGCAGGCACAGGTCGAGCGACGCCGCCTTGCCCGCCGAGGTGAGGACCGTGCCGCCGTCCACGTACAGGACGCCCGGGTCGACCTCCACCCGGGGGTACCGCGCCGCCAGCACGTCGGTGTGGGCCCAGTGGGTGGTGGCGCGCCTGCCGTCGAGCAGGCCCGCCGCGGCCAGGACGAACGCGCCCGTGCACAGCGAGACCACCCGGGCGCCCGCGTCGTGGGCCGCGCGCACCGCCTCGACGAGGTCACCGGGCGGGTCGGCGTCCACGTCCGCCCACCCGGGGACGATCACGGTGTCCGCAGCCGGGAGCGCGTCGAGACCGCGGTCGGGCTCCACGCGGAAGCGGCCGACGCGCACCGGGTGGGGGCCGCAGACCGCGACGTCGTACCAGGGACCGGTGACGGCCGCCGGAGCGGCCCCGAACACCTCCTGGGCCACGCCCAGTTCGAAGTGCAGCATGCCGTCCGTGACGGCCAGCGCTACCGAGGTCATGTCCGTAATTGTACGGGGCGTGTCGTTCCTGACACTCACGGCGGACGGACTCCCCCGGCCAGGATGTGTCCCGTTGATCGGCGCGAGGCACGGGAGCGGACATGGCAGCGGGACAGACGGTGACGGTGTACGGGGCGTACGGGCACACCGGGCGGTTCGTAGTGGCGCACCTGCGCGAACGGGGGTTCGTGCCGGTCCTCGCCGGACGTGACGCCGGCCGGCTGGAGGCCCTGGCGGCCGGGCACCCCGGGCCGGAGGTCCGTCCCGCCGCGGTCGACGACCCGGCCGCCCTGGACGACGCCCTCGCCGGCGCGGCGGCCGTCGTCAACTGTGCGGGCCCGTTCGCCGCCACGGCGGCCCCGGTGGTCGAGGCCGCCCTGCGCGCGCGGATCCCGTACGTGGACGTGGCGGCGGAGATCGAGGCGAACGACGACACGTTCACGCGCTACGCGGATCAGGCGCGTCGGGCGGGAGCCGTCGTCGTTCCCGCGATGGCCTTCTACGGCGGACTCGGCGACCTCCTGGCGACCGCCGCGATGGGCGACTGGACCGCCGCCGACGAGGCGCACATCGCCTACGGCCTCAGCGGCTGGGAGCCCACGCGGGGCACGCGCGTCGCGGGCAGGGTCTCGGCTGAGCGGCGTGGCGGCCGCCGCGTGCGCTTCACGGGTGGCCGACTCCGGTACCACGACGACGAGTTGTCGACGGTGGTGTGGCCCTTCCCGGAGCCCCTGGGCTCCCGGCCCGTGGTCAGCGAGTTCACCATGGCCGACGTCGTCACCCTCCCCAGCCACCTGACCGTTCCGGAGGTGCGCACCTACATGACGACCGAGGCGGCCGGCGGCGTGGCGAGCCCGGACACCCCGGCCCCCACCCCGGTCGACGAACGCGGCCGCTCCGCCCAGACGTTCGTCGTCGACGTCGTCGTACGCCGCGGCACCGCCGAACGCCGCGCCGTCGCCCGCGGCCAGGACATCTACGCCGTCACCGCGCCCCTCGCCGTGGAAGCGGTCGACCGCGTCCTCACCGGCCGCACCCGCACGACCGGCGTCGCCTCGGCGGGCGCGCTCTTCGACGCCCCCGACTTCCTCGACGCACTGGCACCCCACATCGTGTGGGAGCGGCTCCCGGCCACCGGATCGTAGAGGTACGTGTCGGCACGGCAAAAGGGTGCCCCGGCCCGGGAGTCCGGACCGGGGCACCCCGCCCTCCGAGGTCCTGGCTAGCGGTACATGACCGTCGTCGCCGTGCGGACGCTGCGCGCCGGCAGCGTCACGCTGACCGTGTGCGTGTCGGCGTTCCACTGCCAGGCGGTCGCTGCCGTCGAGGTACCGCTCAGGGTCACGCGGTCCGGCTTCGCCTCCACGCCGCGGAAGGACACCGTCCACGCGCGCCGGCTCACCTGGCCCTTGAAGGAGCCCTTGGCGGGGCCGATCGTCAGCAGGTGGGTGCCGTGGTGCTCGGTGTACCGCAGGCGCGTGGTCGCCGCCCGTTTCGAGACGGGGCTGACGCCGTCGTCCTCGTAGAGCGAGAAGGAGCCGGAGGCCCCCTCCGTGACGGTGACGGCGACCTTGTCCAGCGGGTGCTGGGCGTCACTGGTCACGTTCTCGGCGCGCGTGGTGACGACGGAGCCGGCCCGGACGAAGACCGGCATGGTGTCCAGGGTCGTGGTGACGTCGTGGCTGGCGCCGCCCGCGGGTGCCGTGTAGGTGCGTCCGGTGAAGTAGTCCGTCCACTGCCCCGGCGGGAACCAGACCGACGTCGTCGTGCTGGTGCCGGGCGTGGTGACCGGCGCGACCAGCATGTCGGGGCCGTACAGGTACTCGGTGCCCGCCTTGCTGTAGGCGCCCTCCTCCTCCGGGTACTGCAGGTACAGCGGCCGCACGATCGGGACTCCGGTGGCGGCGGCCTGCTGGGCGAGGGTGTAGGTGTAGGGCACCAGCGCCTCGCGGAGCCGCAGGAACTTCTCGGCGGACGCCTTCGCCTCCGGGCCGTACTGCCAGGGCAGCCGGTCGCTGTGGTTGCTGTGGAGGCGGTCGACCGGCTGGAACGTGCCGAACTGCACCCAGCGTGCGTACAGGTCGTCGGGCAGCTTGGTGGTGCGGTGGGTCTGCCCGCCGGAGGTGTACGTCTCCGCCCCGGGGATGCCGTAGCCGTCGTTGTGGCCGCCGATGTCATGGCTGACGGCGGCCATGCCGGTGGCGGCGGACTCACCCGGCGTGTAGCCGACCTCGGCGCGCAGGGTGCCCCAGTTTGAGGTGGTGTCGCCCGTGAAGTGCAGCGTGCTCCGCTTGTCGGCCCACGGCCCGGTGGGCAGGCCCACTCCCCCGCTGTAGCCGCCGGCCTGGAGGGAGCCGTAGGCCCGGGAGAGGACGAAGCCCCGCTCGCTGGTCTCGGCGGTGAGGTCGGCGTACTGCTGGTTGATCCACGCGTCCGGGGTCACGCCGGCCCGCGAGGACCGTGAGGTGTCGCAGCACCAGTCCAGCCACCAGAAGTCGTTGCCCGCCCGGTCCATCGGCCGGTGCAGGTCGAGGTAGGCGGCCAGTTGGTCGGGGTCGCCGAAGTCGAAGGTGTAGCAGTCCGCGCCGCCCGCCGATCCGCAACCGCCCTTGCGCAGCTTGCCCTTGGCCGTGGCCTGCGCCTTGGCGAACTGCGGGTCGTCGCCCAGGATGCTGGGGTGCACGTTGAGGGTGTTGTGCAGGCCCTGACCGGAGGACCAGTCGAAGAAGCCCTTCGGGTCGGGGAACTTGGCCGGGTCGAAGGTCCAGCCGGACCAGGTGTTGGGTGCCTTGAAGTCGGTGTCGGTGACGAGCACGTCGAGGGGCACGCCCGCGGCCCGGAAGGCGGGCAGGACGGTGTTCTGGTAGTCGCTCGCCGTGCGGTCGATGTACTCGGAGTACCAGACGCCGTACGCCCACCGGGGCAGCAGCTGCGGTGGCCCGGTCAGAGTGGCGAGGTCGGACAGGCCCCGCTGGTAGTCGTGGCCGTAGCCGAAGAGGTAGCCGTCCTGGTAGGGCTGCCCGCCGTGGGTGGGCCGGGTGGACGTCTTCCTAGTGGCGGGGTCGTGGACGGCCGACGCGGTGTCGTCGAGCAGGTACCAGCCGTCGCGGTGCAGCAGGCCGGGCGTGGTCCAGGGCACGGGCTCGCTGTCGCCGTTGAGTCCGTCGAGGCTGCGCCGGTAGCCGCCGAGGGGGAGGTGCGGTGCGGGTGCGGGCGCCTGCCGGTCGGCGAGCGCCAGGCTGTCGACGTTGACGTGGCAGCTGGTGGCGTCGGGGCAGCCCAGGGTGACGCTGTCCGTGCCCGACTTCAGCTGCACGGGCAGTGAAGCCGTCGCCCAGGAGTCCCAGTTGTCCGTCGGGGGCAGCGACAGGGTGGCGTCGGTGCCGCCCTGGGTGGTGACCCGCACGGTGCGTGCCTGGTGCAGGCCGTCGCCGCCGGTGCCGTTGGCGTAACGCACGTGCAGCAGGTAGGTGCCGTCCGCGGGGACGCCCGCGATCCGGTCGGTGAGGCCGGCTCCCTGGTTGAGCTCGGCGGTGAAGCCGTAGCCGGCGTGGCCCTTGTGGTCGGTGGCGACGCCCGCGGAGCCCGACAGGAGGGCGTCCTCGGCCTCGCAGCTCGTGCCGAACCGGCAGCCGGGCAGGGCGCTGTCGGCCCGGGACGGGTACGCGGCCCCGGATCCGAGGAGGGCCACGCTGTCGACGTTGACGCTGCCGGAGTCGGCCGCCGTGCGGTGCAGGGTGACCGTGTGGGGACCGGCGCCGAGGGACAGCGGCAGCCGGGCCACTCCCCACGTGTTCCAGTCCTTCGTCTCGGGGAGGCTGAACGTCCGGTCCGCGCCGCCGTCCACGCTCAGGCTGAGCGTCCGGGTCTCGTGACGGCCGTCGCCGCCGGCGGAGTTGGCGTAGCGCACGGCGAAGTCGTACGTGCCCGCAGATGTCGTCCGCACGTCGGTGGACAGGGAGTTGTTGTCGACCTCGAACCCGGCCAGGAAGCCCTTGCCGGTGAACCCGCCGTGGTCCGCGGCGAGTCCGGGCCCGTCGTAGCGCTGGTCCTCCGCCTCGCACAGGGCACCGGGCGCACACACGCGGTACTGCCAGGGAGCCGCCACGACCGGCTGCTGCCCCGCCTTGAGGCCCACGGTCAGGTTGTCCGCGGTGAAGGGGCCGGAGCCGACGCGGTACCGCAGGGTCACCGCGCTGGTGGCGATGGTGAGGACGCCGTCGCGGACCGACGAGGTGTAGGGGGGCGGGGTGAAGGAGCCCCGGCCGATCGCGTTGAAGGTGGAACGGTCCTCGAAGCGGCCGTCACCCGCGTACTCGGTCCGGATCAGGGTCGGTGACAGGACCTGGAACCGGGCGTCCGACACGGACACCGTCCCGGTGCGCTTCGGCGCGCCGGGGCTGTCCGCGGCCGCGGGCCCGGGGGCGGTCAGCAGGAGCCCCGCCGCCAGGCCGGCCGCGAGGGGGGCGATCAGAGGGGGGCGCCACTTCCGGGGCCATCTCGAAGGCGTTGGTCGCACAGCATGCTCCCTGGGGCCATTTACAACGTTGTCATGACGGTCCGAGCGCATGAGATCACGCGCGTTTCCCTCTGTCCACACCTTCAACGGGCTTCGTTGCAGCGGGTGATGGATCCCCGCCGGTCAGCGGGCCGTTCCGGCCGTCGCGACGCCGGCGACGGCCCCGAAGCACTCCTTCGGGCCGCCCGCCGCCGGGATGAAGCAGGCTTGCAACGATGTACGAAGGTCCACCACGCTCATGAGGGTGTGGACGTAGGTGTCCGCTTCGGCGCGGTTGGTGACCCGGGCGCCGTGGACCTGGCCAGGGGCGCCGCCCGCCCGGAACTCGACCCGGTCACCCATCGCCGCGCCCCACATCCGGGCCCAACTCGCCCCGCACACGGGGTTGTAGCGGATCTGGATCCAGGCGCCCGTGGCGGTCTCGTGCTCGGCGAGCGTCAGCGGGTCGGCGCCGCAGCGCGTCGTGAGCGGGTCCTCGCCCTGACAGGAGCGGTGCCGGCAGAGCGGGCCGGTGGTGGAGGCGGTGGGCGTGGGGGCGGGTTGCGCCTGCTCGGGCTGCTGTGCGGGGAGGTGCAGGAGGACGAGTCCGCCGAGGACCAGGGCGAGCAGCGCGGCGAGGGCGGTGAGGAGGGTGGTGCGGCGGTGCGGGGGCGGGGCGGGCTGGTCGGGGACGGGGTCGGCCGGATCGGGGGCGGTCGGTGCTGTGTCGCTCGCGGTGGTGCCGGCCGGGGCGGTGGCCGGGGACGCGGTCGAGATCTCCGCCCGGCCACCGGCGCCCTGTCCGGTGGGAACCCCCGGTGGGACCGGTGGCTCCGCCGCGGGCGGCTCCGTGCCGTGGGACGTCCGGTCCGTGCGGGCGATGTCCAGGAGGGCCAGCGGGTGGTCCGCGAGTTCGCCCGCGAGACGGCACAGTTCGACGACCGCGCTGCGCGGTGGCAGGCTCCCGCCGTTCAGGTACCGCTGCCAGGACGACTTGCTGAAGGTGGTCGCGTCCGCGAGCTGGGCCAGGCTCAGGCCGGTGCGGGTCTTCAACTTCCGCAGCACGGCCGCCAGTCGGGCGCCCGGCGGCGAGGGTGCGCTCCGCGTCATCCGCGCAGCGCCTTCCACGAGCGCGGTCCGAGCATGCCGTCGGCGACCAGGCCCGCCCGCGCCTGGAACGTTTTGACCGCCCGCAGCGTCAGCGGGCCGAACATGCCGTCGATGCCGCCGGGTGAGATGCCCGCCCGGCGCAGCAGGCACTGCGCCTCGGCGACGTCGGCGCCCGTGGCGCCGTAACCGATCTCGGTGTCACGGCCCTGGTTGAGCCCGGCCGCCCACCGGCCGTCGACGCGGGCGAGGTGACAGGTGTAGGCGGGCGGTGTCGACGCCGCGGTGCTGGACGGCGCCGTGGCGACGTGGCGGGGAGCGGCGTCGTCATCGAGGAGCAGCACGAGCAGCAGCGCGGTCCCGAGGGCCACGACCAGGACGGCCAGGCCCGCCGTGATCGCCAGGTGCGGGAAGCGGGCGGGGACGGCGGGAGGAGGTGCCGTAGGCCGGCCCGGTGATTCCTGCTCCCCTTCCCTTACTGCCTCCGTTCCGTCGGCTGCCCCTGGCTCCGCTGCTTCACCTTCTGCGTCCTGCTCCGCGGGCGGGGCTTCTCCCGAGGGCCGACCACGGCGGCTGTCCCAGGAGTCGGCGGCTATCTCCTGCAATGCGAGCAGGGGGGCCGGGTCGGCGCCGGTGATCCGGGCCAGGGCCTCCACCGCCTCGCGGGGCGGCAGGGACGTACCGCCCAGGTACCGCTCCCAGGACTTGGCGCTGTAGCCGGTCTTGGCCGCGAGGTGACGAAGGGTCAGCTCGTCGCGGTCCTTCAGTCGGCGTAAGCCGGTCACCAACTGCTGAGCATGAGGGTCTAGTTCGGCGGGCAGCGCCTTGGAGCGCGGCATGTTTCCCCCAGAGCGGTCACGAGCGTGGTCGGCGGCCCCCCTTCCGCTGCTGCGCATTCTGCATGAGCCCGCCACATCTGTCACAGGGGATCCACGGGCCGTCCCGCCGAGCCGTCCCACCGGACGGTGTCGTCGCAGGTCAGGTTGGTGGTCGTCCCGTTCGGCCGTCAACTGGCCCGTGGGTATGGCCGTCGGGTCCGCGGGCCCGGCACCTTTGGTCTCGCCGCCACTCCCGTCGGGCGGGAGAGACGGGAGCGGCGCGCACACCCCACGACCGAAAGAGGAACGCATGCGACCGAACGCTCTGGGCAGGACCATCGCCGGCCTCGTGGCCGTTGCCGGCCTCGCCGCCGGCACCGTGGCGACCGCGGGCACCAGCTTCGCGGCCCCCGCGGCGACCGTGCCCACCGCCCAGACGGCGACGGCCGCGCAGGCCGCTGCCCTGGCCGCGACGCAGAACTTCGGCCTGAGCACGGCCGAGGCGAAGAACGTCCAGGAGTTCCTCGCGGACTACTGGGGCTACACGGGCTCCATCGACGGGCAGCTGGGCACCAACAGCTGGAAGGCCTTCCAGCGGTGCCTCGCCAGGTACTGGGGCTACACCGGTGAGATCGACGGGGACCCCGGCCCCAACACCATCAAGGCCCTGCAGCGCCTGCTGAAGGCCGACTACGGCTACACCGGTGACATCGACGGCATCGCCGGCTCGGGCACCCGGGCGGCGTTCAAGCGCTTCGCCGCCTGAGCCAGTCACCCCGAACACGACCGCGGCCCGTCCTTGATCCGCAAGGACGGGCCGCGGCGCTCGTTACCCCCCAACTGAAGGAGAACCCGGCCGTCATGGGTAGACCCGCCCCCCTCGTCCGTACCGAAGACGGACACTCACCCCAGCCGGCCACGCGCCGTGCCGCAACCGGCTGGCGGATCCGCGTCGGGGCCTTCGCCGCCACCGCGGCCATGGTCTCGGCCGGACTCGTGCTCGGCGCGCACCCGGCGGCCGCCGCTCCGGCGCCGGTCAGGCTGACCTCCGCGTCCTGCCCCAACGAGATCGTGCAGGGCCAGACCAGCGGCTGCGTCACCGAGTTGCAGAACCTGCTCAACGCGCACGGCGCCGGTCTGACGGTGGACGGGCAGTTCGGAGCGGCCACGCTGTACGCCGTCCGTGAGTACCAGGCCGCCACCGCCATCGCCGTGGACGGCCGGGTGGGGCCCGCGACGAAGGGCAAGCTGTACGCGACCGGCGGCTCGGCGCCGGCCCCCGTCAACCTCAACTCCTCCTCCTGCCCGGCGAACATCGTCCAGGGAGCCAAGGGGGGTTGCGTCACCGAGCTCCAGCGGCTGCTCGTCCACCACGGCTACGCGGTCGACGTCGACGGTGACTTCGGCGCCGGCACGGCGAGCGCCGTCCGCAGCTTCCAGTCCTCCCACGGGCTGACGGCCGACGGTCAGGTCGGCACGAACACCAAGCGGGCGCTGTACGACACCGACGAGTCCCCGTCCACGGGCCTGGACCTGCGGTCGGCGTCCTGCCCGGAGAACATCGTGGAGGGGCAGAGCGGCGGGTGCGTGGCCACGCTGCAGTCCCTGCTGAACGGCAAGGGCCAGAGCGTCGGCGTCGACGGCAGCTTCGGCCCGCAGACCCTGACGGCCGTGAAGGCGTTCCAGTCCGCGAGCGGCCTGTCCGCCGACGGTCAGGTCGGTCCGAACACCAAGGCCGCCCTGTACGCGAACATCGGCGGTGGCGGCGGCAACGGCGCCCCGGCGCCGGTCAACCTCACCTCCGCCTCCTGCCCGAACGAGATCGTGCAGGGCCAGCGCAGCGGCTGCGTCACGGAGTTGCAGAGCCTGCTCAACCACCACGGTGCCGATCTCGCCGTCGACGGTGACTTCGGTCCGCTCACCGACAGCGCCGTCCGGGACTTCCAGGCCGAGAAGGGTCTCGCGGTCGACGGCCACGTGGGCCCGAACACGAAGGCCGCCCTGTACGGCGCGGTCACCCCGCCGTCGTCGCCCGCCCCGGGTGGCGGCTACGCCAAGATCCTCGACGTGGCGGCGGCCGAGGTCGGCACGGTCGAGGGCAGCGCCCGCGCGAACAGCTACGGGGCGTCCGTGGGGCTGTCGTTGTCCACGAGCAACTACGCCTGGTGCGCGACGTTCGTGAGCTGGGTGGCCAAGCAGACCGGCGCCAGCTCCTACCGGAACTCCTACGTGGAGGGCTGGGTCAGGCAGGCCCGGGCCGGCAACTACCACCTGTCGGTGACCACCAACCCCCAGCCCGGTGACATCGTGGCCTTCGACTGGGACGGCGGGAGCGACTTCACCGGCGGCAACGAGCACATCGGCATCGTGCGCACGGTGTCCGGCGGCTCGTCGTTCACCACCGTCGAGGGCAACACCAGCAACCCCAACGGGGGCAGCGACGGCGTCTACGTCAAGAACCGTTCCACGAACAGCGGTTACGACGTGGTCTTCATCCGGGTCCGCTGAGCGACCGCGGCGTGGGTCACGCCAGGAGCGCGGCGACGGCGTCCGGGTCCTCCCGCATCGCGTTGTGGCCGGTGGGCAGCTCGCTCACCCGCCAGCGGGGGTCGGCCCGGAGCCGGGACCGCAGGTCCGTGAAGGGAGTGCGGTCCTCCCAGCCGGAGCAGTAGACGAACTCGCGCAGCGGCACCTCGTCGACGGCGCCGGTCAGCCGGGCCGTCTGCACGAACGAGGCGAGCGGGTGCGGCCGGCGGCGGGGATCGCCGCCGGCCGGCGGCAGCACGGAGTATCCGGTGCTCGCGGCCCCGGCGAGGAACGCCTGCCGGTAGGCCTCGGTGGTGGACGACCAGCACGAGTCGCCGTCCCGCGGCACATAGGCGTCGAGGTGCACGAGGCGTTCGACGCGGCCGCGGGCACGGTCGGCCGCGACGGAGATCACCATGCCGCCGTAGCTGTGGCCGACCAGCGTCACCCCGGTGAGGCGCGCCTCGTCGAGGAGGCGCAGGACGTCGTCGGCGTGGGTGTCGAGGTTGGCGGCCGCGACCGTCGCCTCGTCGTCCTCGGGCCGCAGCCCGGTCAGGGTGAGGGCGTGCACGGTGTGACCGGCTCGCTCCAGCAGCGGGACCACCTGCTCGAACGACCATGCGCCGTGCCAGCCACCGGGCACGAGGACGAACGTCGCCATGGGCTTCTCCTCTCCTCCGCACCCCAGTGTGCGTCCGGCAGCCGGGCGGGACACGGTGTCCCGCCCGGCGCGCCGGTGGCCGTGGGGCCGTCGGCCGGTGTCCCTACTTGAGGTACGGGCCGTCCGCGCCGATCTTCCCGGGGCCGTTGAGGACGTACACCCGCAGGTTGCCCTTGCCGGGGGCCGCGACGCTCAGGGAGCCGTTGGTGACGGTCTTCACGTCGCCGGTCACGGCGTCCCGGTACGTGCCATTGGGGATGCCGGAGTAGGCGGCCGCGTCGGTGACGGTGACCAGCGCGAAGCTGTCGGTGCTCCCGCTGGTGTAGCGCCGTTTGTACGCCATGCCGCCCGAGATGCCCTCGGTGGAGTACTGCCCCGCCTGGAGCGCGGGGACGGCCCTGCGGATCTGGTTCAGCCGTTGCAGGTGCTTCACCAGCGGCTGGGCGAGGGTGGTGGCGACCTCGCCGCTCGCGGAGGCCACGGTGCCGAAGTCGGAGGCGGTGACCGTGCCGGCGAGGTGGTCGCCGTAGTAGGCGCGTCCGGTCGTGGCGAGCGGGCAGGTGGGGCCGCAGTCGATCTGCTTGCCCTTCTGGAACTCGATCTCCGAGCCGTAGTACAGGGTCGGGATGCCGCGGAAGGTCCACATCAGCGACATGTTCTCGGCCCAGGCGTCGGTGCCTCCGGCGTAGCGGGTGCTCGACTTGTTGGGACCGTAGTCGTGGCTGTCGACGTAGACGACGTTGTACGTGGCGTCGTTGACGCTGTCGTCGGAGTCCTTGCCGTTGCTGAACGCGTTGTGCGCGTCACCGAAGTTCATGTGCATGCGCATGTCGATGATGTTCATCCCGGAGAACCTGCTGTGGTCCGGGGTGTGGTACGCGTTGCCCTCGAGGAAGGCGTTGGTGGACGTCGGCTGGTTGGCGGTGCCCAGGTCGTTCTCGTAGGTGTACTGCTCCAGCGCGGCGGCCGTGTCGTCGGCGCTGTACTCCTTGCGTTCCTTCCAGGTGTAGAACTGGGCGGAGTGGTTGACCGAGCCGCGGTTCCACTTGTCGTTCACGAACGCCGCCACCTCGCCGAAGACGAAGAAGTTCTTCGCCGCCTCGGCGCCGAAGCGCTGGGTGACGCGTTCCTGGACGGCGGGCAGGAAACGGCGGTTCCAGGTGACCCGGGGGATGTGGACGGCCGTGTCGACGCGGAAGCCGTCGACGCCCATGTCGATGTACTTGTCGTAGGCCCCGATGAGGTAGTTCTGCACCTGCATGTTCTCGGTGTTGAAGTCGGCCAGGTCCTCGTGCAGCCAGCAGGAACGGGAGTCCTCGCCCTCCCAGTTGCCGATCCAGCACTGGTGGTAGTACGCCTTGGGGAACATGCCGGACGTGGGGCTCGGCCACTGGCAGTTGTAGAGGGTGTAGCCCTCCGCGCTCCTCCCGCCGGTGGGCTTGCCCCAGTTGAGGCAGGTGTTGCCGGAGGGCTCGGCGGTCGACCAGAAGTCGCCGTTGTAGTACGCCTTGCCGGACTTGGGCTCGACGGTGAGGCCGTCGTACTCGAAGCCCTCGTTCTTCTCGTCGTAGTACCAGCTCCACTGGCTGTCCCGGACGCCGTAGACGGTGGGAGTGAACAGGCCCTTGGCGCCCCAGCGGGAACTGTGGTTGTAGACGACGTCCTGGTAGATCTTCATGCCCTTGGCGTGGGCGGCGTTGATCAGGTCCTGGTAGGAGGCGCCGGTGGACTCCAGCCGCGGGTCGACCTTGTAGAAGTCGTAGCCGTGGTAGCCGTGGTAGTCGTAGTCGGAGCGGTTGAGCACGACCGGGGTGATCCACACGGCCGAGAAGCCGAGGGCCTTGATGTAGTCGAGGCGTTCGACCAGGCCCTTGAAGTCGCCGCGGAACATGGGGTCGTTGTTCGCCGCGTTGCCGGACTTGGCGTGCTGGCTGCCGCCGCGGTTGTTGGTGCTGTCGCCGTCGTAGAAGCGGGCGGTCAGGACGAAGTAGATGGTGTCCTTGCGCGGGTCCGTGCCCAGGGGGCTGCCGGCGGCGGGGGTGGCCGGCTTCTTGCCGGTGGTCGCGGTGACCGTGGCCGAGGCGGCGGAGGTGTTGCCCGCGGCGTCCACCGCCTTCACCGTGTAGGCGTAGGTGGTGTCCTCCTCCAGGCCGGTGTCGGACCAGACCGTGGAACCGGCGTCGACGACCGATGTGCCTCGGGTGCCGCCGGTCCGGGTGACCTGGTACTTCGTCACGCCGGTGTCGTCGGTGGCGGCGTCCCAGGACACCACCACGGAGGTGTTCGTCGCGCTCGCCCGGACGTTGGCCGGGACGCTGGGTGCCCTGGTGTCCGGCCCGGCGGCCGCACACGGGTCCTTGGCGTTCGCGGTCACGGTGGTGTTCTTCACCGTGCTCGTCCCCGTCCCGAGGGCGTAGTCCGCGCTGTTGTTGTTGTCCCAGACGCCGTTGCCGTTGTTGAAGGCGGCCTTGAGCGAGGTCGCGGTGCCGAGGTCGACGGTCTTCTTCCACCAGCCGGCGCAGGCCGCCTCCATGCCCACGCCCGGTACGGTGGTCCAGGCGCCCCCGGCCGGGGCGTAGTGGAGGTTGGCGGTGGTCCAGCCGAGGGTCTCGGTCGAGTAGTAGACGGTGGCCTGGTTGCCGGCCCCGGTGCCGGTCCCGCCGGAGCCGGCGCACGGGTCGCTGTGGGCCACCACGCCGTCCTTGACGGTGATGTCCCCGGTGCCGAGGGCGTAGTTGCGGCCGCCGTTGTTGTCCCAGACACCCTTCCCGTTGTTGAACGTGGCCTGGAGCCCGGCGGCCGAGCCCAGGTCGACCGTGAGCTTCACCCAGTCGGTGCACGCGGCCTGCATGCGCGTCCCGGGCACGGTGGTCCAGGACCCGCCGTCGGGGGCGTAGTGGAGGTAGTGGTCCGTCCAGTTCTTGGTCTTCGTGTAGTAGAAGACGGTGGCCGTGGTGCCGGTCGCGGCCGCGTTCGCGGAGGTGGTGGCGGCCGCGGGGGTGGTGGGGAGGGTGAGGGGCAGGACGAGCGTCGCTGCGGCGAGGGCTCCGGCCGCCCAGGGCTGGGCGAGGGAGCGTTGGCGTCTCATGCGGCTCCTGGTGGGGTGGGGAGGGGCCAGGGAGAGCGGACACCGACGGACCCCGACCTGCTCGGGGTCCGTCTCGGGTCGTGCGGTGCCCGGTTGCACGGTGTACCTGCGCTGCATCGCATTGCTGCAATTTCCAGCAACTGCTTGCAGGCGTGGGGAGATTACTCGTGGGCACGGGGGGCGTAAAGGGTTCGCGCAGGAATGCGAGGGGGCGCGACGGGGTTCCGGGTGACCCGGCAGGTACGGGCCCCGGCCAAGGGTGCCTCAGCGGAACTCGTGGACCACCTGGATCTCGCCGACGATGTGGGCGTTGAACTCGTCCAGCTCCTCGGCCGGGACCCAGAGTTCGAGGATCGTCCGCCCGCCGACCTGCTGGACGGGGTACCGGCTCAGGTACGCCGACTCGACGTCGAAACGCGTGACGTAACCGACGCCGTCGTGCGGCACGTTCCAGTCGCGGGCGATCCTGATCGCGTAGTCCTCGTTGAGGACCGGGTAGAAGATCGGCTGCTCGGGCAGCCGGGGCGGCCAAGCGCGCCAGTTCGACTCCCGCACCAGATCCAGCTCCTTGGGGCCGGTGGGGCGCCACAAGGTCGTCGTCGCTCGCCGGCTGGTCATGTGCGTCACTCTCTGGAGGCGGCCGCCGGTGCGGCGGCGGGTCGGGTACCCGGACGATACCGGCACGGTGCACGCGGCGGCCACACGGTTTCCGCACCCCGGCCCAGCCGCATGACCAGCGATGACGGCACAGCACTCACAACGGGCGGAAGAGATCGGCGAGTGGACCGCGCGTCACACGACGCTCACCGGATGCCGGACCACCCCGTCGAACAGGTAACCCTGGGTGTTGGGTACGGCGCGGTCCGGCTGCGTGCGGCCGGCCGTGTCCGTGGCACGGGCCAGGAGGTGGGTCGCGCCCGGGGCATCGGGCCGCCAGTCGAGGGACCACCGGGTCCAGGTGTCGGCGCGCGGGTGGTCGTGCAGACGGGCGGGCCGCCACGTCGCTCCGCCGTCCGTGCTGACCTCGACCCGGGCGACGGCACCCGCGCCGGACCACGACCGCCCGTGCAGCACGTACCTGCGCCCCGCCGCGAAGGTCGCCCCGCTCGCCAGCTCGAAGGCGCTCTTGATGGTCTGCCGCGTCAACGGCGCACTGCCGCCCTCGGGATGGGCGGGACCGAACAACCGGTAGAAGGTGGTGTTCCAGGGCGAGAACAGCGGCTGTGCGGACACCTCGATGTCGCCGACCCACTTGATGGAGGCGATCCCGACCCAGGAGGGCACCACCACCCGCACGGGGTGGCCGTGGTCGTGCGGCAGCGGCTCACCGTTCATCTCGTACGCCAGCAGCACGTCGTCGAGCGCCTTGGCCAGCGGCAGCGGCCGGCGGACCCTCCCTAGGCTCTCGCCGCCGCTGACGTATTCGGCGTCCAACCCGCGCGGTTGCACGTCGACGGCGTGGCACGACAGCCCGGCCCGGCGCAGGACGTCGGACAGGCGCACCCCACGCCAGCGCGCCACCCCGATCGCCCCCAGCGTCCACGCGGTGCCGGCGACCGCCTCGCCCTGCTGGGTGGTGTAGTAGGAGCGGCCGTTGCCCGCACACTCGACGAACGCGGTGCGGGTGACGGCCGGCAGGGCCCGCAGGTCGTCGTATCCGAACTCCACCGGACGGTCCTCACCGGGCGCCCCGCGCAGCCCACTCCCCCACAGCCGCAGGCGCCAGTCGCCGGCGTCGAGCACCGGCGTGGCCGTGTGGTTGCGGACGAAGAACAGCTCGTTGGGGGTGTGGTGACCGGTTCCGCGCAGCGCTTCCCAGCGGGTCTCGGCGTTGGTGCCGCGCTCGATGAACCACTCGGGCGGCAGCGGCTTGAGAATCGTCCGGTCCGCGACGCCGACCGCGGTTTCCGTGGCGGAGGCGGACGTGGGCGTGCCGAGTGCCGTCGCCGCGGCGGAGACGGACTTGGGGGTACCGAGTGAAGTCTCCGCAGCAGAGGCGGACTTGGGGACACCTAGTCCCGTCCCCGCAGCGGTAGCTGTGGCGGTCGCCGCGAGCAGGGTGAGCAGCCGTCGACGGCTGACACCGTCGGCCTTGGCCTCCCCCGCGAGCCACTGGCGCAGCCTGCGGCGGTCGTAGTCGGTCTCGTGACGGTCACCGGGGTGGGCGGGAGAGGGCATGGCGGGTCCTCGGGGTGGGGGCGGCGTTGGAGCGTGGCAAGGGCCCGGCCGACATGGGTGGTACCGGGCGAGAACACGCCAACAAGGCCCAGAGGCGGGCACATTGGACGTTGCTCAGAGGGCGCGCGAGATCAGACGTTCACCCGACACAGCGCGGCAGCCACACGGACGAGGTCCACGGCACGGCGGCGCGTCAGGGGGGTCGGGAACGGCATGGCGGGATGCAAGCACGGCGGGGGCGGGGTGTCAACGGAGTCAGCTCTGCTGGGGGAAACTCCCTGTGCACCAATCGTAAGGGCGTCAGCACGACCCGCCCGAAGACCTCCCCCATGCTGATGACCTGAGGACGGTCGGTGGGCCGCCTAGCATGGAGCCGTGATGGTGAGTGAGGCGGAGTACCTCGAGTACCTGCGGGCCGAACGGCGCGGTTACGCGTGGGTGATGCAGTATCACGGTGGGCTGACGCCGGCGGAGGCCCACCGAGCCGCTGCGGAGCAGAACCCGTACGAAGCAGAGGACGACCCGTACCGCACGCTCGTCTTCCACGACGAGGCGTGGCACTGGGCGATGCAGGCGATCCACGGCGAACGGTACGCGTCGGAGCACCCGGAGCTGGCCCACCCGTCCCCCGCCTACCAAGCTCTCACCTGAAGCAGGGGCAGAGGCACGAGTGCGGGCCGCCGCTCCCCCGCCCGGGTGGCGCTCAGGCGCCCGCGCCCCCGTCCACCGGCACGATCGCACCGGTCACCATCGACGCACGGTCACTGAGCAGCCACGCCGCCGCCTCGGCCACCTCGCGGGGTTCGGCCATGCGGCCGAGCGGGGTGGCCGCCGTGTTGCGCGCGATGATGCCCGGGGAGACCGCCTCCCACTCGTCGATCATCGCCGTGGCGGTCCCGCCGGGCGTGATGCCGTTCACCCGGATCCCCTCGCGGCCCCAGGTCACGGCGGCGGTTTCGGTGAGGCTGTTCAGCGCGCGCTTCATCGCGCCGTAGGCGGGCAGCGCGGGGTTCGCGCGGCGGCTGCCGATGCTGGAGGTGTTGACGATCGCGCCGCCGCCGTTGCGGCGCATGAGGTCGGCCTCGGCGGTCATGGCGGTCCAGTGCGAGCGGAAGTTCACGGCGAACTGGGTGTCGATGTCCTCGTCGCTCGTGGTGTCGAGCGGACCGGGCTGCTGGATCGCCGCGCCGTTGTTGAAGGCGCCGTCGAGCCGCCCGTGCAGCTCCCCGACCCGGTCGACCGCCGCGCGGATGCCGGCCCGGTCGGCCAGGTCGAGGGTGACGGCGTCGGCGGTGCCGCCGTCGGTGCGGATCTCGCCGACGAGCCGGTCGAGGGCCTCCGCGCTGCGGGCGGCCAGCACGACGGCCGCGCCCTCGGCGGCGAAGAGCCGGGCCGCGGCCTCCCCGATGCCGCGGCTGGCGCCGGTGATGAAGACGACCTTGCCGGTCAGCAGGCCGATGGGTGCGATGTCGGTGGTGTTCGTCATGGCCCCAGTCTGGGATCGGCCGCCGGGCCGGATGGAGGCACAGGCTGTACCAGGATCCGTGGCCGGGCGGCATGCAGACTTGGGGTATGGACAAACAGGAGCTCGGAGCGTTCCTCCGCAGCCGCCGTGAGCGGCTGCGGCCGGAGGACGTGGGTCTGCCCTCCGGACCGCGCCGGCGCACGCCGGGCCTGCGCCGCGAGGAGGCAGCGGTGCTCGCGCACATCTCCACCGAGTACTACGTCCGGCTGGAACAGGGCAGGGCGCCCAGGCCGTCGGGTGAGGTGCTCGCCGGGATCGCGGGCGCGCTGCGACTGACCGACGCCGAGACCGACCACCTGCACGTCCTCGCGGGGACCGCGCCCACCCGTGCCCGGATGCACCGGCGCGACGTGCGCCCGAGCATCCTCGCGCTGCTCGAACGGCTCCCCAGGACGGCAGCCTTCGTGACGTCCGCCGTGTTCGAGGTGCTCGCCTGGAACGACCTGGCAGCCGCGCTCATGGAGGACTTCGGGCCCCTCACGCCGGCGGACCGCAACCTCGCCCGCCGGGTCTTCCTCGGACCGAGGACCGACGGGGCGCCGCTCTACGGCATCTCCGACGCCGCCGAGTTCCGCCACCACGCGGTCAGGCAGCTGCGCTCCACCCTCGCGCGCTACCCGGCGGACCCCGACGTGACCGGACTCGTCGACGAACTGCGCGAGGGAAGCCGGGAGTTCGCCCGGCTGTGGGAGCGGCACGACGTGCACGCCGCGCCGATGCTCACGAAGACCTTCCGCCACCCGGCCGTCGGGGAGATCACGGTGGACTGCGACACGCTCGCCCTCACCGAACGCGACCAGCACCTCGTGCTCTACAGCGCCCCGCCCGGGTCCCCCAGCGCCGAGGCACTGGCCCTGCTGGACGTGCTGGGCACGGAGGCCGGCAACTACCGGCAGCGGTCCTGCTCTCAGCGATATTCGATGGACACCCGACACGTCGGCATCGAGCGTTGATGCCATGAGCGACGTGAATGGCGTGGATGGCGTGGATGGCGTGGACGACATGAAGGACGTGAAGGGCGCGGAGGGCGCGGAGGGCGCGGACGCGGGGAACATCTGGGACACCGACACCGCCCAGCGCTACGACACACCCGGCTCCGGCATGTTCGCGCCCGAGGTGCTGGGACCGGCCGTCGAGCGACTCGCCCAGCTCGCCGACGGCGGAGCGGCGCTGGAGTTCGCCGTCGGAACCGGCCGGGTGGCGGTCCCCCTCGCCGAGCGCGGAGTGCCCGTCACCGGCATCGAGTTGTCGAGGCCGATGGTGGAGCGGCTGCGCACCAAGGCGGACGAGGCGACGATCCCGGTCGTCATGGGCGACATGGCGACGGCCACCGCTCCCGGCACGTACAGCCTGGTCTACCTCGTCTACAACACCCTCTCGAATCTGCTCAGCCAGTCCGCCCAGGTCGACTGCTTCCGCAACGCGGCCCGGCATCTCGGGCCCGGGGGCCGGTTCGTGATCGAACTCTGGGTGCCGGAGCTGCGCAAGCTGCCACCCGGGCAGGCCGCCACCGTGTGGGCGTGCGAGCCCGGGTACATCGGTCTGGACACCTACGACGTACTGAACCAGCTCGTCGTGTCCCACCACTTCCGCTTCGACGGGACGAGGAAGGCGGAGCTGGGGCGCAGCCCCCACCGCTACATCTGGCCCGCGGAGCTGGACCTGATGGCCCAGCTCGCCGGTTTCGAACTGGAGACCAGGCACGCGGACTGGTCCGGCTCGGACTTCACGGCCGACTCGCGCTCCCACGTCTCGGTCTACCGGCTCCCACGAGACCGCTGACCGGACGTGCACCGCGCCCCGCCGATCACCGAGGTGACCGGTCCCAGCCCCTGATGCCGCCCCCCTCTCACGGAAGGGTGACGTCATGCCTGTCAGGTCCGCGGCCGGGTACACGCAGCGCGTGCAAGCGTTGCTCGGTGGACCGAGGAAAGGGAGACGGACCGTGGCGGTGAAGGCGAAGGGGTGGGCGCACTCGTTCCCCATGTCCCAGGGAGTGCGCGCCGGCCGGGAGTGGACGCGCGGGCGGCTGGAGTCCCTGCCGTGGACGGCCGCCGAACCGGACACGGTGGACGCCATCGTGCTGGCGGTGTCCGAGCTGATCACGAACGCGCACGTCCATGCGCACAGCGACGCCCAGCTGGTCCTCACCTGGGACGGCGACTGCCTCCAGGTCAGCGTCCACGACGAGGACCCGTCGCTGCCCCGGCCGCGCGATCCCGAGCCGGGCGCGGTCTCCGGACGCGGCGTGGCCATCGTGCGCGAACTCGCCGACGAGTGGGGAACGAAGTGCCAGCGGCACGGCAAGACGGTGACGGCGTGCTTCCGTCCCGCCGGCCCCGCTGCCGCCGCCCAGGCGCAGGCAAGCGGCAGTTGAGCGTTCGGCGCACCGGTGAAGTTCCCTGTGGAGGACAGGCGTCATGCTTCTGGCACGAGGATCGAGTGACGACCCCAACACCTGGCTGTGGACCCTGGCCGCCGTTGCGCTGTACGCGGTGATCACCTACGGGCTGACGTACCGCGCCCGGGTGCGCCGTGGGTCGGCGCACCCCGCCCGTGACGCCGTGCACGACCTCAAGGACCGCGAGGACCCGCAGTCGCCCCGGCAGCGGTACGTCAGCCGTCTGATCATGCTGGGCGGAGCGCTGGTCGTCGGTCTGGCCGTCGCCCTGACCAGCGGGCCCCTGCGGATCGTCGTGGCCGGCCTCGCGGGCGCCGCGACGGTCGTCGGGTGGGCCTGTTACGACTTCCGCACGGCGCGGCGCACCCCTGCGCCGCAATAGTCCCGGTCAGTGGTCCCGGTCGGAGTGGTTCTGAGGGGGCGTTCATCAGGCCGCCCCAATCCCATCCCCCTCCTAGCCGCCGATCTTGTCCAGCTCGGCCAACGCGTCCTCCGGCAAGGCCAGTCCCGCACTGGCGACGTTCTCGCGCAGGTGCGCCACCGACGAAGTGCCGGGGATGAGCAGGATGTTGGGCGAGCGCTGGAGGAGCCAGGCCAGCGCGACCGACATCGGCGTCGTGTCGAGCCGCTCGGCCACGGCGGACAGGGCCGTGGACTGCAGGGGGCTGAAGCCGCCGAGCGGGAAGAACGGCACGTAGGCGATGTCCTGCGCGGCGAGGTCGTCGATCAGGTCGTCGTCCTGGCGGTGGGCCAGGTTGTACAGGTTCTGCACGCACACGATCGGTGCGATGCGCCGCGCCTCGTCGACCTGGTCCGCGGTCGCGTTGCTCACCCCTAGGTGCCGGATCAGACCCCGTTGCTGGAGTTCGACGAGGGTCTCGAAGGGTTCGGCGAGGGAGCCGGGCAGGGGGCCCAGGGCGTTGCCGACCCGGAGGTTGACCACGTCGAGGGCGTCGAGGCCGAGGTCCTCCAGGTTCTCCTCGACGGCACGGCGCAGGTCCTCCGGCCGCCGGGCCGGGGGCCAGCCGCCCTGCTCGTCGCGGACGGCGCCGACCTTGGTCACGATGTGCAGGGCGTCGGGGTACGGGTGGAGCGCTTCCCGGATCAGCCGGTTGGTGACACGGGGTCCGTAGGCGCCGGCGGTGTCGATGTGGGTGATCCCGAGGCGGACGGCCTCGCGCAGGACGGCGAGCGCGCCGTCGTGGTCGGCGGGCGGTCCCATGACCCCGGGGCCGGCGAGCTGCATGGCGCCGTAGCCGAAGCGGCTGACGGTCAGGTCGCCGAGGGTCCAGGTGCCGCCGGGCAGTGGGGTGGAGGGCGTGTTCATGGTGGTGTCTGCGTCCTTCTGTGGGCGAGGCGTGCCGAAGAGCCGCCTGTCGGGTGGATCGGGTGTCGGGCGTGCGCGGTGCTCGCCGGTCTCCGCCCGCGCGAAGGCCGCCCGCGCGAAGGCCGCCCGCGCGGAGACCACGGTCGCGTGCCGCACCCCGGTAACCGGCGCGGATGGCGCCCTCGCGGTGACCGGCGCGGACGGCCCCCTGTCCCTGCCGTCGATGGTCACCCGCGGGTGCCGGACGCATCCAATACCGGCCCGGTGGCCTGTGATACCCGGGAGGTATCACAGGCGTAGGCTGGAGCCGTGGACGCCCTGGAGACCCGCGAGCTGAGGTACTTCGTCGCCGTGGCCGAGGAGCTGCACTTCGGCCGCGCCGCCGAACGCCTCGGGATGGCCCAGCCGCCCCTGTCGCGGGCGATCCAGCAGCTCGAACGGCGTCTCGGCGTGCGTCTGCTGGAGCGGGACCGGCGCGGGGTCGCCCTGACCGGCGCCGGGGAGATGCTGCTGCAGGAGGGCCGGGCGGCGCTCGACGCGGCCACCGCCGCCGTCCGCCGCACCCGCCGGGCCGGCGGCGCGGACGGGACGGGGAGTTCCCGCAACCGCCTGGTGCTCGCGGTGAAGGCCGGCTCGTCGCACGAATTGCTGCACAAGATTCTGGACGCCTATGCCGCCGAACCCGGCGCCGCCGAGGTCGAGGTGCTGCCGAGCGGCACCTGCGAGCAGGGCGAGATGCTGCGCGACGGCCGCGCCGACGTGGCGCTCATGCACGCGCCGTTCAACTCCCTCGCCGGGTTCGACAGCGAGGAGCTGGTGACCGAGGGGCAGATCGCGATCCTGCCGGCCGGACACCCCCTCGCCGCACGCGGGTCACTGACCGTGGCCGAGGTCACCGACGTCCCCGACCTCCCGCTCGCCCGCTGGGCACGGGACGGCGCGTATCCGCCCGGGCCCGGCCCGGAGATCCGGGACCAGACGCAGCTGGCCCAGCTGATCGCCCTCGGCCGCACCGTGGCCGTCTTCCCCGAGTCCGCGCGCGCCTGGCTGTGGGCCGAGCACACCGCCGTTCCGCTCACGGACGCGCCACCGGTGGTCACCCACATCGCCTGGCCGGCGCACAGCCGCTCCCTCGCCCTGGCGGCCCTGATCCGCACGGCCACCCGGCTGTGAGCCGGTCCCCGCACACCCGGTGACTCCCGGGCCGGGCGGGTGGGCTACTCCTCGTCCGCCCGGCCCGGGTGCTGTGGCCGGTGATGGTCCGTCAGGATGCCGAGGAGACTGGTGAGTTCGTCCTGTTGTTCCGGCGTGAGCGGGGCGAGGAGTTCCCGCTGGGCATCGGCGATGAGGGCGTCGAGGCGTTCCAGGCGGCGCCGGCCGGCGGGGGTCAGGGTGATGACGTTGCGGCGGCGGTCGGCCGGGTCGGGGTCGCGGCGGATGCAGCCGGCGTCGGACAGCTGGTTGAGCACCGCGACCATGTCACTGCGGTAGATGCCGGTACGGCGGCTCAGTTCCGCCTGGCTGGCGGCGCCGGCCTCGTCGAGCGCGACCAGGACGGCGAAGTGCCACTTGTGAGCGCCCTCGGGGGCCAGGCGGTCCCCGACGAGCCGCTCGCCGACGGCCGCGGCACCGGCGAGCAGGCGACTGGGGATGACGCGCAGCCGGGCCGGAGTGGCTTCCGGGGTCCGGGCCGGGGTGGCTTCGGGGGTCGAGCTCATGGGGTGGGGCCTCCGCCTCTGACGCCTCTTGTGTTAGTGCCACTAACAGTCTACCTTCGTTAGCGCGACGAACGTTCGTTACCTAAACGTTTACGCCATCAACGACTATGGAGCGCACCCATGATCGAGCCGTTCCGCATCGACATCCCGCAGGCCGACCTCGACGACCTGACCGACCGGCTCTTCCGCACCCGCTGGCCCGACGAGGTCGCCGACGCCGGGTGGGACTACGGCTTTCCGCTGGCCCGGCTGAGGGAACTCGCCGAGCACTGGCGCACCGGGTACGACTGGCGCGCGCACGAGGCCCGGCTCAACGAACTGCCACACTTCACCACCGAGATCGACGGCCAGACCGTGCACTTCGTCCACGTCCGGTCCACGAGGCCGGACGCGCTCGCGCTGGTCCTCACGCACGGCTGGCCCGGTTCCTTCCTCGAATTCCTGGACGTCGTCGAGCCGTTGTCGCGCGACTTCCACCTGGTGATCCCGTCCATCCCGGGTTTCGGCTTCTCCGGCCCCACCCACGAGCGAGGTTGGGACGTCCTGCGGGTCGCGCGGGCCTGGGCGGAACTCATGCGCCGTCTCGGATACGAGCGCTACGGGGCACAGGGCGGCGACTTCGGCTCGGGCATCTCCCTGGCGCTCGGCGCGGTGGCACCCGAGCAGGTTGTCGGCGTGCACGTCAACTACCTGCCGACCCGGCCGGACCCGCACGCCGACGTCGTCCTGCCCCCCACGGACGAGGCCCGGCTGGACAAGGTCAGGCAGCTCATGGCCCACCGCCCGCCGTACCAGGCGCTCCAGGCCACCACCCCGCAGACCCTCGGCTACGCCCTGACCGACTCACCGGTCGGCCAACTGGCCTGGATCGCCGAGCGCTTCGCGCAGTGGACCGACCCGGGCACGCCCGTGGACGACGAGCGGATGCTCACCGACGTCTCGCTGTACTGGCTCACCGCCACCGCTGCCTCCTCGGCTCGCCTCGCCCGCGAGTCGCAGCGGCAGGCCCCGCCCTGCCCGGTCCCGGTGGGCGTGGCCGTGTTCGCGCACGACATCACCCAGTCGGTACGACCGCTCGCCGAGCGCCTGTACGACATCAGGCACTGGTCGGAGTTCGACCGAGGGGGCCACTTCGCCGCGATGGAGGTGCCCGAGCTGTTCACCGGGGACGTGCGGGACTTCTTCCTCTCCGGCCTCAAGCGGGACTAGGGACCCTCGTCCCTGCCATCCCTGCCGTCCCTGCCGTCCCGGTCTCCCGGTAGAGCTCTGCCAGCGCCTCGGCCATGCCCGAGACCGGGAAGCGGGCGTTCACCGTGTCCCGCCCGGCGCGGGCCAGGCGGGAGCGCTGCGACTCGGGCAGGGCGACCAGCCGCCCCAGGTCCTCGGCCAGGGTGGCCGCGGACGCGGTGTCCAGGAGCACGCCGTTGACGCCGTCGCGCAGGTAGTGGGCCACTCCCCCGCGGCGCGGGCCGGCGGCGGGCAGCCCCGCCTCCATCGCCTCGAGGACGGCGAGGCCGAACTCCTCCTTGGCACTCGGGCACACGTACCAGGCGCGCAGCCCGTGCGCCGGGTCGCCCAGGGCGTGTTCCAGGCGCCGTACCGCCTCGTTGGGCAGGGCGGGGCGTACCGCCAGCCGCCGGGCCGCCTCGGGACGGCCGACGACGAGGGACCACAGGGCCTTCCGCATGTGCTCCTCCTCCGCGGTGGGGAGCTCGGCCGCACCGCCCACGAGCACCAGCGTGCTGGTGCGCCACAGGCCGGCGGCGAGCCAGGCGCGCAGCAGCACGTCCTGCTGCTTGACGGGGTGCAGGCGCCCCACGCACAGCAGCAGCGGCAGGTCCCGGTCGGTGGGCGCGAGTCCGTCCGGGCGGTGCCCGCCGGAGAACAGTTCGGCGAGCAGGTCACGTCGAGCCGCCTCCTCGTCCTGGGCCGGTCGGTAGGGGGCGATGCCCTCCGGGGGTGCGGGCGGGCCGGCGGGACCGTGGCGGGCGGCCAGCAGCGGGAAGTGCCGCACGAGGTCACGGGTGCCGCTCGGACCAGGGATCGCCACCACGGTGGCGGCGCGGTCGACGAGGCGGTCGGCGAGGTAGACCCGGTGCAGGTCGTCGCGGAGGCGATGGGCCCGCCCCGGGTCGCGCGGGTCCGCCTGCCGGTGGCTCTCCACGAGGCGGCGGTGCGGATCGGGCGTCGCGGTGAACACCAGCCGGGCGTCGACGCCGTCGGCGGCCTGGGCGAGGGCCAGGCTGCCCTCGTCCGCGTAGCGCACGTGCAGGACGTCCACGGGCCGCCCGAGCAGGCCGAGCAGCCGGGTGGCCCACCAGGCCAGCGCCGGCCGGTGCTCCGCCAACCGGTGCTGCGGGGGCGGCCCGTCGGAGTCCACCGGCAGCCGGAGCACCCAGTGCCCCGCGTGCCGCTCGCTCAGCAGGCCGTCACCCGACGCCAGTTCGGCGTGCCCGGCGGTGACGATCGTGAGGACGCCCGCGAGGGAGCCGAGGTCCGCGAGGGCGTCACCGAGGGCGCCCAGCAGCACGGACAAGCCGCCACTGGCCCCCTGCCCCGGGGTGTCGAAGCCGCCCAGCAGCATGTTCTGCGCCACCAGCGGACCGGGTCCCCGGCCCGGCCCGTCCGGCAGGGTGAGGTCCCGACTCAGCAGCAGGGCCTCGTACGGGTCGGCCGCCTCGGTGACCGGCGGCAGCAGCCGGCCGCCTTCGGGATGGCTGTGCAGATGGCGCCAGAGGGCGTGCCGGGTGGCGCGCCGCCCGTTCCCGGCGAGGCGCGCCGCCTCCTCGGGGCCGAGGGGCCACAGCCCGGTCGTCGTGGCAAGGTCCAGCAGCTCCGCCGCGTGTGCCGAGCCGGGCGCGAGCCGCAGGAGTGCGTGGCGCAGCGCGTCACGGCCCCACTCCGGGCCGTGCGCGCGGACGGTGCCCGGCCACAGGTCGGCGAGCACCGCCGCGGTCCGCGGTCCCTCCCCTGTGTGGGCGAGCAGCGCTTCGGGCGTGAGCGGCACGCCGAGCCGGGCCGCCTGCCGGAGGGAGCCACCGCGACGTCCTCACGGCCGAGTCCGGCCGCGCGGCCGTGCGCCGCGCCTCGGGGCATGAGCCCGTACTCGGCCTCCAGCAGCAGGGCGAGGTCGTCACCACCCGCCGGGGACGGCCCGGGCCGCCACCGTACGACCGGGGAGCGGGTGAAGAAGGCGCGGCGGGCGGCGACCAGCGGATCGCCGTCGGCGCAGGAGGGCGGCACGAGGCAGTCGTCGGGCCGGGTCATGTGGGTGGGCGCGGGACACGGTGGCTCCCTTGAGTGGTCGTGCGAGGGGTGTTAGTCAGCGATGCGGGGGCCGGATGCAGGGACACGGAAACGGGGAGCGCCCGGTCCACCGTCTCGGGGGTCCGGCTCAGGGGCGGGCCCCTTTGGGTCACCATGGTGCTGTCGGCCCGGAGCCCCTTCCCTCCGCTCTTGTCACGGGCGTCGCGCGTTCTCCCGCCTGCGGCACGGGGGTCGCGAGGGTCAGGAGCCGCCCCACGCTCAGGTGCGCCTCCGACGGGTGGTGCAGGGCGCGGTCCGCGTCGATCGTGTACCGGGTGTTCCGGCCCACGCGCCGCCGGGTGAGATACCCGGCGGTCTCCAGGTCACGGACGACGTTCGACGTGGCCCGTTCGGTGATGTGACACGCCAGGGCGATGTCCCGTACACGGCAGGCGGGGTCCCGGGCGATGGCCAGCAGGACCCGGGCGTGCGCCGTGAGGAACGCCCGTGCTCGGACCGTCGGGTTCACCGGGAGACCTGCCCTTCGTCAGCTACCGGCGGGGGCGAGCTCCCCGTCTCCGTCAGAGGAGGTCACGAGACGGGGAACTCACCTTCTCTTCCGCCCGGGCCCAGCGCCCGGATGCGGAGTTCTCCCGCGAGCGGCAAATCCGATGCACGATCGCTGCGAGTTGTTTTCAACGACGACCGCACGGAGGCTGGGCGCACGGTCCTCAGGTGTGCGTGAGGACAGCGGTCCCACGGTCGTGGGACCCGCACAGCCTCGGAAACGGGAGTGGTCGATCATGACAACCACACAGACGGGTTCTCCGACGACGTCCTCCGTGCACCACGACGGGTCCGACGCGTCCGACCTCGCCGCCCGGTTCGCCGCCGGTGACGAGTCCGCGCTCGCCGAGGCGTACCGGAATTGGGGCGTCATGGTGCAGGGCATGTGCCGCCGCACCCTGGGCGACGTGCACGAGGCCGAGGACGTGACGCAGACGGTCTTCCTCGCGGCCTGGCGGGGTCGCGCCGGGTTCCGCCCCGAGCGTGGTGCGCTCTCCGCCTGGCTGGTGGGCATCACCCGCCGCAAGATCGCCGACGCCCTGGAGGCGCGCAGCCGCCGCGCCGCCCTGGTCGCCACCGCCGGCTCCCTGCTCACCGTCGGCGCAGGGCAGGGGGCCGCGGACCCGCAGGCGGCGCTCGACCGCGTCCTGATCAGCCAGTCACTGGCCGAACTGAGCGCGCAGCAGCGGACGGTGATCGAACTGGCCTTCTTCAGGGACCTCACGCAGACGCAGATCGCCCAGGTCACCGGCTGGCCCCTGGGCACCGTCAAGAGCCACACGCGCCGGGGGCTGCGACGTCTCGGCGACTGCCTGAGCCACCGCTGAGGTGCCGGCTCGTGGCCGGTCCACCGTCGTCCGGGCGGCACTCGCCCGACCGCGCATCCGCCATGATGCCCACCTCGGGCGACCACCGTTGCGGTAACGATGCAAGCAGCGGTCGGGACCGTCTGTCGGCACGCGGACGCCCCTCCTCTGCCGGACGGCGTCGGTCCTCCCGCATCCGCGGGTCCTCCCACACCGGAAGAGCGGGCATGGCGACCCCCCAGCGTGACGAACTGCCCGTCGCGGGGCTGACCACCGGCCAGCTCGCCCGTCTGCTCGGTGTCTCCCCGACGACCCTGCGGTCGTGGGACCGCCGCTACGGCTTCGGACCGGCGTCCCGGGCCGACGGACGCCACCGGCGCTGGTCACCCGACGACGTGGCCATGGCGCGGGAGATGTGCCGGCTCACTGCTTCGGGCACACCCCCGGCCGAGGCGGCACGCACCGCGCGGCTCCGCGCGCGTGGCTCGGCCGGCCCGGACGGACCGGACGAGTGGCCCCCGGTCCCGTCGGACCGGGCCGAGGGGAGCGCGCCGCGCGCCGGCAGCGGGCTGCCGCTCGGGCGCGTCCGGTCCGAGTGCCGGGGACTCGCCCGTGCCGCCGTACGCCTCGACGCGGAAGAGGTGCGGGAGCTGTTGCGGCGGGCCGTCGCCCACCACGGGCCCGCGGTGGCGTGGGAGGAGGTCATGTCACCCGCGCTCCAGGCGGTCGGACGCAAGTGGCAGTCCTCGGGAGAACGGGGTGAACAGGGCGAACAGTACGTCGAGGTGGAGCACCTGCTGTCCTGGCACATCTCCGCCGCCCTGCGCCACTACTACCTCGACGCCGCACGCCCCCGCCGCGCCGCGACCGGGGCCCCCGTCCTGCTGTCCTGTCTCCCCGGGGAACAGCACACGCTCCCGCTCGACGTGCTCACCGCGGTCCTCGGCGACGAGGGGCTGGCGGTCCTGATGCTGGGTGGCTCGGTACCGGCCGACGCGTTGATCACTGCGGTGCGGCGCGTCGCGTCCCTCGCGGTGGTCCTGTGGGCCCAGACCGGCGACACGGCGGACCTGGCCCTCGCCCGCCGGGTCGCCGGGGCGCGATGGGGTGTCCGGGGCGCGCGGACGCAGACCCCGGTACTCCTGTGCGGCCCCGGCTGGCACCAGGTGACGGACGCGGCGGAGCCGCCCGGGCTGACGTACGTGACGAGCCTGCACGACGCGGTGCGCACACTCACCGGGCTCCGGCGGGAGCGCACCTCCCGGTGAGCGAGCGCCGGCCGTGAGCGCCGTAGCCGCTGTGAGCGCCGTGACCGGTGGGTACGGCGCTCATTGCTGACTGCCGGCACCCGGTCGCCGCGCCCTCCTTCACGCGTAGGGGCTGTCGGCGCCCGCGGCGGCGGGCCGGGGGGCGCGGGCGGGGCAGCAGCCGACGGGGCAGACCTGGTGGCTGGGCCCCAGGGCGCCCAGGGCGCAGGGGGTGACGTCCTGGCCGCGTTCGACGGCCGCGCGCTCCACGACCAGGTCCCGGACCGCCGCGGCGAAACGCGCATCGGCGCCGACCGTGGCCGAGCGGCGCACCGGCAGGCCCAGCTCGCGCGCCCGGGCGGTGGCCTCGGTGTCGAGGTCGTACAGGACCTCCATGTGGTCGGAGACGAAACCGATCGGCGCCATGACGACCGCCGGGACGCCGGCCGCGTGCCGCTCCTCGAGGTGGTCGCAGATGTCCGGCTCCAGCCACGGGATGTGCGGGGCACCGGAGCGCGACTGGTAGACCAGCTGCCAGGGGTGCTCCGTGCCGGTGCGCTCGCGCACCGCGTCGGCGACCAGCCGGGCCACCTCCAGGTGCTGGCGCACGTACGCACCACCGTCGCCGTGCTCCTCTGCCGGGCCGGAGGTGTCCGCGGAGGCGGTCGGGATGGAGTGCGTCGTGAACGCGATGTGCGCGCCCTCACGCACGTCCTCGGGCAGCTCGGCCAGCGAGGCGACGACGCCGTCGGCCATGGGCTCCACGAAACCCGGGTGGTTGAAGTAGTGGCGCAGCTTGTCCACCCTCGGCACCGCCAGACCCTCCGCCTCCAGGGCGGCGAGGGCGTCGGCGAGGTTCTCGCGGTACTGCCGGCAGCCCGAGTAGGAGGCGTACGCGCTCGTGGCCAGCACCAGGACGCGGCGGCGGCCGTCGGCGGCCATCTCGCGCAGGGTGTCGGTCAGGTACGGGGCCCAGTTGCGGTTGCCCCAGTACACCGGCAGGTCCAGGCCGTGTCCGGCGAAGTCCTTGCGCAGCGCGTCCAGCAGGGCACGGTTCTGGTCGTTGATCGGGCTGACCCCGCCGAACAGGAAGTAGTGCTGTCCGACCTCCTTCAGCCGTTCCTTGGGGATGCCCCGCCCACGCGTGACGTTCTCCAGGAACGGCACCACGTCGTCCGGGCCCTCCGGGCCACCGAACGAGAGCAGGAGCAGGGCGTCGTAGGGCTCAGGAGCCGGTGTCACTGGGTGTGGCCTTTCCGGGTGCGGGCGGGTCGTCTTGCGTCGTCCCTTCCTTCGGCCGCCGTGCCGCCCCGGGATGCACCGCACGGCGACGAGCTCCCGTCCCTCGCGTGCGCACGGGCCCGGGCCGGGTCGGCGCCGCATCCGGCAGGGCGCCTGCGGCGGAAGACCCGGTATGCCGCGCATCGTCGTCGTCAGCCCGCCGTTCGCCTCGCACGCCGTCCCCTTGTCCGTGCTCGCGTCCGCCCTGCGCCGACGGGGCGCCGAGGTGTACTTCGCGTGTGCTCCGGCGTTCGAGGAACTGGCCGCCCGGGCGGGGGTCGCCTTCCTGCCGTTGACCGTGACCTGGAACGCGAACACCGGCGTCGCCCAGACCACCGACCAGGCGGCGGCGGAGGCGGCCCGGCTGGCCGAGTTCGTGGACGCCACCCGCGCCGGAGCCGTCGAGACCCTGGTCACGCAGGCGCGCCACCGGCGTGCGGACATGCTGGCCGACCCCGAGGGGGTGCACGCCGCCCTGCGCGCCGTGGACGAGCGGCTGCGCCCGGACTGGTACGTGGTCGACCAGCTCAGCTACACGGTCACCCTCGCCCTGCACTGCCTGGGAGCGCCGTACGCCACGTTCTGCCCGGGCCACCCGACGTATGTGCTGTCGGGTCCCGACGCCTTGTTCGGCGTCCCTTACGACTGGCCCGAGGCGCTGCGCCCCGATCCCGCCGACGCGGCCCGGCTGCGGGCCGTCGCCGGCGAGAACGACCGGTTGTTCTCCGCGCTGTTCACCGACTTCGCCCGCCGCACCGCACCCGAAGTGCCCTCGCCCGGAAGGGCGTTCGGGCTCACGTCACCGCACGCGGTCCTGTACTCCTACCCGTCGCTGCCCTGGCTGCCCGAGCCGCCGGGCGGCCCCGCGCACCTGTTCACGGGGCACATGACGCGGCCCGTGCAGTCGCCGGGGGCCGCGTGGCTCCGGCGTCTCGACCGGTTCCGCGACCGGGCCGACCGGGTGGTGCTCGTGGCGTTCGGTACGTTCCTGTCGGCGCGTGACGACGTGCTGCGCACGGTGGTGTCCGGACTGCTGGACGCGGCCGGGGACACGGCCGTGGTCGTGGCCGCGGGCAGCCGTGCGGAGGCCCTCGCCGACCTCGCCGGGGAACGGGTGGTCATCGCACCGACGGTCCCGCAGCAGGAGGTGCTCCCGTACGTCGACGCGATGGTGCACCACGGTGGCGGCAACTCGTTCACCGAGTGCCTGCGGGCGGGGGTGCCCGCGCTGGTCCTGCCGATGTCCAGCGACCAGTTCGCCGTGGCGCGCGACGCCGAGCGGATGGGGGTCGGCCAGGTCCTGGACCCCAACGGGCTGTTGCCCGCGGATGTGGCGAAGGCCCTGGACGCCCTGGGCGAGTCGGCCTTCTCCCGGAGCGCCCACTGGGCGTCCGAGGTGAGCGGGCGGGGCCCCGGGTGGGGGGCGCGGCGGCTGCTGGAGGTCATGGGTGACCGGACGGCAGGGCGCTGACCTGCGACGGGACCGGTGCCGTACCGGGTGGGCCCTCGCAGTGGCTCGGTGCAGGTCGGTGCGGGTCGGGTCAGCCGGCGTAGGGGCCGCGTACGACGCTTTCGCCCGAGTGGTCCGGCTTGCCGTTGTAGGGCTGCACCGAGACGTCGACGACGGAGTACTCCTTCAGGTCGATGGTGTCCGGGACCGGCAGGACGGCGTGGCCGTCCGGGCCCAGGACGCCCATGGACACGAGCTTGGTGTGGGAGCGGTCCATCAGCCAGACCTCGAAGTATCCCGAGGTCTTCGGCAGTCCCTTCACGGTGATGTCGAGGGTGCGGCGGACATTGCTGCCGCCGAGGCGGGCGTACCCGGCCGAGCGGGGCTGCAGGGAGTCCAGTCGCCTGCCGTCGTCGGCCGCCGTGCTCGACGTGTCGTCGTGGGTGACCCACCAGGTGACCGCGCTGCCCGCGCCGGCGCCGAGCAGTGCGGCGCACGCGGCGAGCACGACGGAGAAGCGGGCGAGGCGGCGCGGTCTTGGCACGGAGCGCCGGGGCGTCTGCGGACCGGTGCCGTCCGTGCCCCCCGTGCGGGCGTCCGCCGCGGGCTGTGGCGACGGTTCCTCGGCGGGCGTCCCTGTGCCGGGGGCGAGCCCCAGCTCACCTGCGATGGCGTCCCAGAGGTCGGCGGGCGGGGCCAGCAGCTCGTCCTCCCGGGGCAGGGGCGTGCGGGCCGTGGCGACCACGTGGCGGAGCGCTTCGAGTTCCCTGGTGCAGCGGGCGCAGTGGCGCAGGTGGTCCGCGGCGTCCGGGGACGGGGTCTCCCCCATCGCCATCAGTGCTAGGCTCTCGTCGTCAGCGTGCTTCACCGTCCACCTCCAGCCTCTTCTTCAGGCGCATCAGCCCGCGCCGGGTGTGGGTCTTCACCGTGCCCAGGGGCAGCCCGGTCCGTTCGGCGATCTGCGTCTGGGTGAGGTCCTCGTAGAAGGCCAGCCGGAGCACCGTCTGCTGCTCCTCCGACAGCCGCTCCAGCTCGTCGGTCACCAGGACGCAGTCCACCACGGAGTCCGACGGGGAGGTCTGCCGCTGCCCGTGGTCGGGCACGGTCACCACGGCCACGGCCTCCACGTCGCGCACCTGCCGTGACCGGCGCGTGAGGGCGTCGGCCACCTTCCTGTGCGTGATGCCCATGATCCAGGTCTTCAGCGACCCGCGCCGCGGGTCGTACCCCGTGCGGCCGCGCCACGCGCCGACGAACACCTGCTGGGTGACGTCCTTGGCCTCCTCGGTGTCGCCCAGCCGACGGGCCGCCACCGTGAACACCAGCGCGCCCCAGCGGCGGTAGGCCTCGTTCAGGCACGCTTCGTCGCCGTCGGCGAAGCCGAGGCCGAGGTGCTCGTCGGGAACGGAGGTCACGCGGGACACACTAGCCGCCAGCACCTGCGAGCCACCCCATGCGGAGGTCACTTCGACGCCTCCACGGCCGTCACGACGAGGTTGTTCCGGTAGCCCCCGCGGTCCGGCAGGTACGGTCCCGTGCAGGTGACCAGCGTCAGGACGGCGGGCCCCTCCGAGCGGAAGGCGCCGGACGCCGCAAGCGCCTCCTTGGCGACCGTACGGCGCGACACGACCCGGTAGTCCACCCGGCTGCCGTCCGCCCGCTCGACGGTCACCCGGTCCCCCGCACGCACCTCGGCGAGCGCGACGAGGACGCCGAGGCCGCGGTCGTCGGAGTCGACGTGCCCGACGATCACGGAGGACCCGCCGGACGCGCCGGGCCGCGGGGAGAAGCGGTACCAGCCCACCCGGCGCGGGTCGGGCGGCACGGCGACCCGGCCGTCGTCCGCCACACCGACCGGGTCCACGGCCGCGCTCAGGTCGAGGCGCGGCAGCAGCAGCCGGGTGGGGGCGGCGAGCGACGCGCGGGCGGCCGGGGAGCGGGACGCCTCGGTGCCGGTGGCCGTATCGGCTCCCGTGGACGTGCCGGCGGCGCCCGGAGCCGTGGACGCCGCGTCCGGCCCGGCGGCGGTGGCCGTGTCCGGCGCCCCGGTGACCGGGCCGGTGCCGGGTCCCGTGGACGCCGCCCCCGTGACCGGCTCGGCGCCGAAGTCGGCGGGGCCGCCCGGTGCGGTTCCGGTGGCGGCACGCACCACGAGCGCCGCGGACACGGCGAGGCCGCAGAGCGCGACGACGAGGACGGTCAGCAGCCCGCGCCGGGACCGGAGCCAGTTCATACGGCGGTTCCTCCTCACGGTGGGGCCTGGTGGGGCCTGGTGGGGCGGGACGTGGTGCGGCGACGACGTAGGGGGTCGGAACGTGGTGCAGCGCGGCGTGGTGTGCCGCACCGACGCTCGCGGCACACCACGTCGGCGGGAGATGCGCGGACCGGCGGACCGGACCGGGTCCCGGGCCCCGCGTCCGGGGCCACGCGTCAGCGCGAGGTCGTGCGCAGCCGGTACAGCACACCGGCGGCCGCCAGGAAGGACACGGCGCCCAGGGACAGCGCGCCCAGCGGCAGGCGCTCGTTGTGCGCGGCGGCCTGTCCGCTCTCGCCGGCGTCCACCCCGCCCGGCGCGGAGTGCATGCCGGTCAGGGTCTGGGTCTTCAGCGCCAGGTTCTTGTCCGCGGCGCTGCCCCAGGCGTAGACGACGGTGTTCGTGCCTTCGCCGAGGTCCAGGTCGGCGGGGCCGATCGCCACGGTGTCGGTGCCCGCGAGCACGACGTCGGCGCTGACCGTGCCCGCCGCCACCTCGCCCTTGGCCTCCTTGGGGTTGACGAGGCCCTTGAACAGCGGTGTGCCGTCGGCGCGGACGTCGACGGCGGGTGCCGCGGCGACGTGGCGCACGGTGAGCCGGGCCTTACCGGCCGGCACCTTCGACACGTCGTTGACGTACGCGTCCAGCGCGGGCTTGCCGTCGGCCGTCAGGTGCGCGACCAGGGTGGCGTCGGCGCCCGCGGGCACGTCGACCTTCTTCTCGATGGCGGGCGTCCCGTCGGGTCCTTCGCCCTCCTTGAAGATCTTGATGTCGTAGGACCCGGCGTCGAGTTTCATCGGGTCGGTGAGGGTGCCCGGCTTGAAGTCGGGGATCAACTCGTCGTCGCCCGCGTACACGTCGACCGTCAGGCCCGGTACGGCGTGCAGCACGGAGACGGATGCCTGCTCGCCCGCGGCGCCCGGCTGGGCGAGAGCGGGGGCGGCGGCGGTGGCGGACAGGGCGACGGCGACACCGGCGGCGAGGGTGGCACCCACGGCTCGTGCGGTCATGGCGGTTCCCTTCGATCGAGCGTGTCTCGGATCGTGAATCTGTGAGAAGGCATTCCGCCGCCTGTGCGCGGGCGGTTTCACCTGTGGCGGGGATTTCTCGTCCGGGCGTCGCGGGCGCGGTGGGCGGTGTCCGGCAAGTCCCGTCCCGCTGAAGGGAAGTGCCCCGGGGCCCCTCGTGATCCGGATGCGGGGCCGCGGTGACCCGTGCGAGGCTGAAATGGCGCCCCCGTCCAGACCTCGGCGCGAGCCGTCGCGTTGCCCGACGCCGTAGGACCAGAGCTCCACATTCCGGAGACCACCATGCGCGCAGCCACAGCCACCGCGGCGCACACCCCGCTCACCCTCGGCGACAGGGACGTGCCCGAACCCGGTCCGGGCGAGATCCTCGTCGACGTCACCGCGTGCGGCGTGTGCTTCTCCGACCTGAACCTGCTGCTCGGCCACTACCCCTTCGCCCGGTTCCCCGTCACTCCCGGGCATGAGATCACCGGCGTCGTCACCGCCGTCGGCGACGGGGTCACCTTCCCCGAGACCGGCGCGGCCGTGGGCGCGCAGTTCCTGTACGACTCCGACGGGCACTGCGACTATTGCGTGCGCGGCGACCAGATCCTGTGCCCGCGCAAGCGGATCACCGGCGTCTCGGTCGACGGCGGGTACGCCGAGTACGTCCTGCTCAAGGCCGGTTACGTCACTCCGCTACCGGCCGGCCTGGACCCGGTCGCCGCCGCTCCGCTGATGTGCGCGGGGCTGACCGCGTTCAACGGACTGCGCCAGGGCGGGGCGCGGACCGGAGCCCGGATCGCCGTCATCGGCGCGGGCGGCATCGGTGCCCTCGCCGTCCGGTACGCCGTCGCCATGGGCGCGCGGGTCGCGGTGGTCGGCCGCTCGCCGCGCGGCAGGGAACAGGCCGGGGCGCTGGGCGCCGAGTTGTTCGTCGCCACGTCCGAGTCCGATCCGGCCGAGGCCCTGAAGGCCTGGGGCGGTGGTGCCGACCTGATCCTCAACGCGGCGCCGTCGACCGAGGCGGCCACGGCCACCCTCGGCGGCCTCGCTCCCGACGGCACCCTGCTGTTGTGCGGCTACGGCAGCGAGCCGCTCGTGCTGCCGACCCAGCCGATGGTGCTCAACCGCCTGCACGTCGCGGCCAGCCCTTCCGGATCACCACACGACCTGCGCGACACGCTCGCCTTCTCCGCCGCGCACGGCATCCTGCCCGACATCACCCCGATCACGCTCGACGAGGCACCCTCGGCCCTCGACGCCATGGCCGCCGGCACGGCCCACGGCCGCCGGGTCATCGCCTTCTCCTGACCACCGTCCGCCGTTCCCGTCCCGACCCGCCATCCCGCTGGGAGACACCGTGTCCGGAGCCGAAGTCCCCGCCGCCGTCAAGGCCTTCATCGACGCCACCAACCGTGCCGACGACGACGCCTTCGTCGACGCGTTCACCGACGACGCCCATCTGTACGACTACGGGCGCGAGTTCCACGGCCACGACGGCGTGCGGGACTGGAACGGCACCGACAACATCGGCGTCCAGGCGCACTTCGAACTGGTCGACGCGACCGCGGGCGGCGAGGAGGACACGTACGTCGTCACGCTCAAGGTGACCAGCCACCGCTACAACGGCACCGGCCCGATGACCTTCCGCCTGCGCGACGGCCGGATCGCGGACCTGCGCATCGGCTGACGCCCGGCGGTCCGGTGCGAGCGGTGCGGCGGGCCGCCGTACCCGGAACTGATCGCTCCCCGTGCGCGTCATGACCTACATGGCACAGGGCGGCAGCACGATGGGCGAGGAACCCTCCTGGGCGGAGCTCCTCCTGGGCTTCGCGCTCGCGGCGGCCGTCCCGGTCGTCGTCGGCGGCACCGTGCTCGTCTCGCTGATCGGCCTGACGGTGTGGGCGACCGCGCCACTGCGGCGCCGCAGGCGCGAGCGCTCGGACACCGCCGGACGGCCGACCGGCTGACCAGCCGGCCCCTGGCGCTCAACCGCGGGCCAGGACGGGCGGGTTGAGCCGTGCGAATCCCTCCTGGCGCTGGTACGGGAAGTAGGGGTAGGGGGCCGTCCTGCTGCTGGCCGCGTCGAGCCTCGCCGTCTGCTCGGGGGTGAGGGACCAACCGACGGCGCCCAGGTTCTGGCGGAGTTGTTCCTCGGTGCGGGCGCCGATGATGACGGAGGAGACGGTCGGCCGCTGCAGCAGCCAGTTGAGGGCGATCTGCGGGACCGCCCTGCCGGTCTCCTCCGCGATCTCGTCCAGCACGTCGACGACGCGGTAGAGCAGTTCGTCCTCGACCGGGGGGCCGAAGTCCGCCGTCTCGTGCAGTCGGCTCCGGGCGGGCAGGGGCCGGCCGCGGCGGATCTTCCCGGTGAGCCGACCCCAGCCCAGCGGGCTCCAGACGACGGCGCCGAGGCCCTGGTCGAGTCCGAGCGGCATCAACTCCCACTCGTAGTCCCGGCCGACGAGGGAGTAGTAGACCTGGTGCGCGACGTAGCGCGTGCGGCCGTGCTTCTCCGCGAGGGCGAGCGACTTCATCGCCTGCCAGCCGGAGAAGTTGGAGATGCCGAGGTAGCGGACCTTCCCCGCCCGCACCAGGTCGTCGAGCGTGGACAGCACCTCCTCGACGGGTGTGCCCGCGTCGAAGGCGTGGAGCTGGAACAGGTCGATGTGGTCGGTGTCCAGGCGCCGCAGGGCCGCGTCGCACGCGGCGATCAGCCGGGAGCGGGAGGAGCCGGCGTCGCCCGGCCCGTCGCCGGTCGGCAGGCTGGTCTTGGTGGAGAGCAGCACGCGGTCCCTGCGGCCCTTGACCGCCTGTCCCAGCACCTCCTCGGACGCGCCGCCGGAGTAGACGTCGGCCGTGTCGAACATCGTGATCCCGGCGTCGATGCAGATGTCCACGAGGCGGCGCGCCTCCCGCGCGTCGCTGCTGCCCCACGCCCCGAAGAGCGGCCCCTGCCCGCCGAAGGTGCCGGCGCCGAAACTGAGCGCGGGGACCATCAGTCCGGACGCGCCGAGTCGCCTGTACTCCATGCCGCAGCCTTTCCCCTGCCTGCGAAACCCAAGCCTTAACGGGTCCACAGTCCCATTAGTGATGGGGCTTACGATAGCAGGCGCGGGTCAGCAAATGGAACAGGAGTCCCGTTATGGAGTACGAGGGTGCCGATCCGGGGACGGTCCGCCCCGGGGGGCGTACGGCACGCGTGCGGGCGGCGGTGCTGCGGGCGGCGGGGGACGCCATGGCGGAGGGCGGCTTCGCCCACCTGGACCTCGCGGACGTCGCGCGCCGCGCGGAGGTGGGCAGGACGACGGTCTACCGCCGCTGGGGCTCGGTGACCGGTCTGGTGGCCGACCTGTTGACGGACATGGCGGAGCAGTCGCTGCCGCGCACGGAGACCGGTTCCCTGCTCGACGACCTGAAGGCCAACGCCCGCCTGGTGCAACGGACCTTGACCGATCCGCGGCAAGGGGCGCTGTTCAAGGCGGTGATCGCGGCCGCCACGTGCGACACCAGGACGGCCCAGGCCCTGCACCGCTTCTACGAGACCCGGGTCGAGGAGTGGGCCCCTTGCGTGCAACAGGCTGTTGCGCGGGGCGAGTTGCCCGAGGACACGGACCCCCACGAGGTGATCCGCGCCGTCTCGGCGCCCCTCTACTACCGCTTCCTGACCACGGACGACCGCCTGGACGAGGCAACGGCGGACCGATCCGCGGAGGCGGCGGCGGCCGCGGCACGGGCGGGGGTGTACGCGAGGCGGACATGAGCCGTCTCGCCTGGCGGGCGTGGGCTTCCCGCACGAGATGCGTACGGGAAGCACGGCGTCCTGCCGGTGCCCCGGGGAGGGCGGGGGTGACGGTCAGGGCAGGATCGCGTCGACGTACCCGCCGTCGACGCGCAGCGCTCCCCCGGTGGTGGCCGATGCCTGCTCGGAGCTGAGGTAGACCACCATGTGGGCGATCTCCTCCGGCTCGATCAGGCGTTGCAGCAGGGACTGCGGGCGGTGCTCGCGCATGAAGGCCCGCTGGGCCTCGTCCCAGGGCAAGGACCGGTCGACGAGTTCGTACACGAAGTCCTCGACCCCGCCGGTGTGGGTGGGCCCGGCGATGACGGAGTTCACCGTCACGCCGGTGCCCGCCGCCTTCTTGGCGAATCCGCGGCTCACCGCGAGCAGCGCCGTCTTGGACATCCCGTAGTGGATCATCTCGGCGGGGACGACGACGGCGGAGTCGCTGGCGATGTACTGGATCCGCCCCCAGCCGCGCTCGGTCATCCCGGGCAGGTAGGTCCGGGTCAGCCGTACGGCGGCCAGGACGTTGACGTCGAAGTACCGCCGCCATTCGGCGTCGGTGATCTCCAGCGGGTCGGCGGAGCCGAAGATGCCGAGGTTGTTCACGAGGATGTCGACCCGCGGCAGCAACCGGGCCACCCGGTCGGCGCCCTCCTCGTCCGCCACGTCAGCGGCCGCCGGCACCAGGTCGGCACCGGGCACCTCCCGGGCCAGCGTGGCGACCGCGGCCGACACGCTCTCCTCACTGCGTCCGTTGATCGCCACCCGGGCGCCGGCGCGGGCGAGACCGGCGGCGATGGCGGCACCGATGCCCTGCGTCGAACCGGTGACGAGGGCAGTGCGTCCAGTCAGATCGATGTGCATGGCAAGACAGGTTCCCCGTGCGGGGCCGCCCTACCGGAAGCACGTGCGCGCGGGCCCGGCTCGGCCGACTGGCTGCCGAGCCGGGCACCACGATCCGCGGCCTGATGTGTCAACGAGGCGGTCGCCGCGTTCTCCGTCCGGGTGAGGGGCGACCCGACGGGTCAGCGATCGCCGGTGGGGGCGTGCAGCACGCCGGCGGCGTCCGGGCCGGTGGGGGCGACCGGTGCCGCCTTGACGGCGGCCAGGCTTTCCCGGGCCGCGGCGACGACCGCGTCGGCGGTCAGGCCGAACTGCTCGTACAGCACGGTGTAGGCGGCGCTGGCGCCGTAGTGGTCCAGGCCGACGGTCCGGCCTGCGTCGCCGACGAAGTCCCGCCAGCCCATGGGGACGCCCGCCTCGACGCTCACCCGGGCACGCACGGTGGGCGGCAGCACCTGCTCGCGGTAGGCCCGGTCCTGGGCGGCGAACCACTCCCAGCAGGGCAGCGACACGACCCTGGTCGGAATGCCGTCGGCCTCCAGTTCCTCGCGGGCGGCGACGGCGATCTGCACTTCGGAGCCGGTGCCCATCAGGATGACCTCGGGGGTGCCGCCGGAGGCTTCGGCCAGTACGTAGCCGCCCTTGGCGACGCCCTCGGCCGACGCGAACTCGGTGCGGTCGAAGACGGGCAGGTTCTGCCGTGACAGCGCCAGACCGGCAGGGCGGTCGTTGTGCTCGAGGATGGTCCGCCAGGCCACCGCGGTCTCGTTGGCGTCGGCCGGGCGGACGAAGTCCAGGCCGGGGATGGCCCGCAGCGCCGCGTAGTGCTCGACCGGCTGGTGGGTGGGACCGTCCTCACCCAGCCCGATGGAGTCGTGCGTCCACACGTAGGTGACCGGCAGCTGCATGAGCGCGGCCAGCCGTACCGCACCGCGCATGTAGTCGGAGAAGGTGAGGAACGTACCCCCGTAGACGCGGGTCCCGCCGTGCAGTGCGATGCCGTTCATGATCGCGCCCATGCCGTGCTCACGGACGCCGAAGTGCAACGTGCGCCCATAGGGGCCGCCCGACCACATCTTGGTCTGCCGGTCCGCGGGCAGGAACGACGCCTCCCCCTTGACCGCGGTGTTGTTGCTCTCCGCGAGGTCGGCCGAACCACCCCACAGCTCCGGCAGGACCGGGTACAGGGCGGTGAGGACCTCACCGGAGGCCTTCCGGGTCGCCACGCCCTTCGGATCGGCGTCCCAGGTCGGCAGGGCCTCCGCCCAGCCCTGCGGCAGCCGGCGCTCGGACATCCGCTCCAGCAGCGCGGCGCCGTCGGGGTTGCCGGCCTGCCAGGCGTCGAAGCGCTGCTGCCAGGTGGCATGCGCCTGTGCGCCGCGCTCGGCGACCCGGCGGGCGTGGGTGAGCACCTCGGGGGCGACCTCGAACGTCTTGTCGGGGTCGAAGCCGAGGATCTCCTTGGTCGCCCGGACCTCGTCCTCGCCCAGCGCCGACCCGTGGGCCGCGCCGGTGTTCTGCTTGTTCGGCGCGGGCCAGCCGATGATCGTGTGCAGCACGATCAGTGACGGGCGGCCGGTCTCGTCGCGGGCGGCGGCCAGCGCGCGGTCGACCGCGGCCAGGTCCTCGCCGTCGTCCACGTGCTGCACGTGCCAGCCGTAGGCCTCGTACCGCTTGCCGACGTCCTCGGTGAACGCGATGTCGGTGTCGTCCTCGATCGAGATGCGGTTGGCGTCGTAGACCAGGACCAGGTTGCCCAGTTCCTGGGTGCCGGCCAGTGACGACGCCTCGCCGCTGACGCCTTCTTCGAGGTCGCCGTCGGAGGCGAACGCCCAGATCGTGTGGTCGAACACGCTGTCGCCCTCGGGGGCGGCCGGGTCCAGCAGGCCGCGCTCCCGGCGGGCCGCCATCGCCATGCCGACGGCGTTGCCGACGCCCTGGCCCAGCGGGCCGGTGGTCGTCTCCACGCCCGGTGTGTGGTTGACCTCGGGGTGGCCCGGGGTCAGGGAGCCCCAGGTGCGCAGCGCCTCCAGATCGGAGAGCTCCAGGCCGTAGCCGGAGAGGAAGAGCTGGATGTACAGGGTGAGGCTCGAGTGCCCCATCGACAGCACGAAGCGGTCACGGCCGATCCAGTTCGGATCGCCCGGGTCGTGACGCAGCCACTTCTGGAACAGCAGGTAGGCCGTGGGGGCCATGCTCATCGCGGTACCGGGGTGGCCGTTGCCGGTCTTCTGCACGGCGTCCATGGCCAGCACCCGCACGGTGTCGATCGCGCGCCGGTCGAGGTCACCCATTCCCTCGGGCAGGGTGGGGTGCGGCTGGAAGGGACTGCCGGTGGGCGCGTCGCTCGCGGCCTCGGCGGGCGCCTCGGGACGGGTGCTCTCCGTCCCCGTGGCGGAGTCTTTCTCATTGGCGGTCATCGGTCGCGGTGCTCCCTCGTGGGTGGGGGGTGGACGTTCGGGCTGCTTGGCCGAACCGGCGCGCGCCATCCGGCCTCCGGTCGGACGGGGTCAGGCGAGCGGGGTGTCGTCGAGCGCCTTGGCGAGGTCGCCGGGGGTGTCGTAGAGGGCGACGGCACCGGCTTCGCGCAGTTCGTCGTCCCCGAAGCCGCCGGAACGGACGACGATCGCCGGCATTCCCGCTCTCTTCGCCGCCTCGACGTCCCACACCGAGTCACCGACCATCACACTCGGCGCATCGGGCGACGCGCCCAATTTCTTGAGCGCCACCTGCAGCAGGTCCGGCGCCGGTTTGGACGCTTCGACGTCGGCGCTGGTGGTCCAGTCGTCGACGATGTCGCGGGCGTCCAGCATGTCCAGGAAGGCGTCCACGTGGCGCTGCTGACCGGAGCTGGCCAGCACCAGCCGGTGGCCACGCTCCTTTATGGCCACGAGCAGGTCGCGGGCGCCGGGCAACGGCGCCATCTCCTCCAGGAGCGCGTCGACCTCCTTGCCCTGCCGCTCGCGGGCCCGGTCGCCGACCCGGCGCTCCAGTTCCTCGCCGCCGAGGGCAGTGAGCACCTGGTCCCCGCCCATTCCGATCAGACGGTGCAGCCGCCACACCGGATGGATCTCGCCCACCGAGCGCAGGGCCCGGTACCACGCGAGCGCGTGATGGTAATTGGAATCGATGAGCGTCCCGTCGATGTCGAGGACGGCGATAGCAGAGTCGGTCACGCCCACCGGCTACCCGCCAGCCCGGTACCCACACGAAGTCCGCGAGACCGACAAGGCGGACCTCGGCCCGGTTCCCGCTCCCCGGGCCCGAACTTCCTCGTCGAACGGTCATTCGACCGACCCGCACAGCCCTTGTTGCACATATTATGCAACAGCTTATGATCATCAATAAGGGTGGGAGTTCATGACGGTTCCACGGATACGGACAGCCGCTGCCACGGCGGCGCTCCTCACGGGTGCCACAGCGTGCTCGGCCCCCGGCAGCGGCACGGACGGCGGCAACGGCGCCGATTCCGTCGTGATCGGGGTGGCCTCCGAGCCGGACACGCTCAGCCCGCTGCTCGGCTACGGCAAGGACGGCAACTCGAAGATCTTCGACGGCCTGCTCGCCCGCGACGCCGGCCTGAAGCTGCAACCGGCCCTGGCGAAGGCCCTGCCCGAGGTCGCCGCCGACGGCCTGACCTACACCTACACCCTGCGCGAGGGCGTGAAGTTCAGCGACGGCGAGCCGCTGACCCCCGCCGACGTCGTCTTCACGTACGACACGATCCTCGACGCGAAGACCAACAACACCTACCGCAGCGAACTGGACGCCATCGAGGACGTGCGGGCGGACGGCAGCGACAAGGTGGTCTTCACCCTCAAGTACCCGTACGCGCCCTTCGCCGGGCGAACGGTGCTGCCCATCGTCCCCGCCCACGTGGCGGGCGGGCAGGACCCCAACACCGGCTCCTTCAACACCGAGCCGATCGGCACCGGCCCCTATCTGCTCGCCTCCTGGAGCAAGGGCGAGAAGCTGACCTTCAAGGCCAACCCCGGCTACTGGGGCGGTGCGCCGAAGGTCGGCAAGGTGACCATGGCGATCGTCAAGGACGACGACGTGCGGGCCACCCGGCTGCGCTCCGGCGACCTCGACGGGGCGGTCCTGCCGCCCAACCTCGCCGCCACCTTCAAGGACGACGGGGCGAAGAAGACGTACGACGCGACGACGTACGACTTCCGCGCGGTCACCCTCCCCCAGGCGAACGAGGTCACCGGTGACCGCGCCGTCCGCCAGGCCCTGGACGCGGCCGTGGACCGGCGGGCCATGGTCGACGAGATCCTCGACGGTGCCGGGCGTCCGGCGTACGGGCCGCTGCCCCTCGACGACCCGTGGTTCGCCCAGGGCATCCAGCGCGAGCAAGACCTCGCCGAGGCGAGGCGCATCCTGGACCAGGCCGGCTGGAGGAGCAGCGAGGGGGGCATCCGCGCCAGGGACGGGCGGCGGGCGTCGTTCACCCTGCTGTACCCCTCCGGCGACAAGGTCCGCCAGGACCACGCCCTCGCGTACGCCTCCGACGCCAAGAAAGCCGGGATCGAGGTGAAGGTGGAGAGCGCCACCTGGGAGGTCATCGAGCCGCGGATGAAGACGGACGCGGTCCTGGCCGGCTTCGGCAGCAGCGGCGACCCCGACTACGGTCTCTACACCCTGCTGCACTCCTCCCTCGCCGGTGACGGCTTCAACAACATGGCGCGCTACGACGACCCGGTCGTGGACAAGGCCCTCGACACCGGCCGCCGCACCTCCGACGAGACGACCCGCCGGGCCGCCTACGACGGCCTCCAGCGCGAACTGGTCGAGAACCCCGGCTACACCTTCCTCACCCACATCGACCACGTGTACGTCCTCGCCGACCGCTGGCAGGCCCTGACCACCCAGGTCGAACCACACGAACACGGCTTCTCCTCCGGTCCGTGGTGGAACCTCCAAGCGTGGTGGCCGAAGAAGTGACGAACTCCCTTCCCTTGGCGGCGATGGCCCGACTGGCGGGGCGACGGCTGCTGTTCGCCGCCCCGATCCTGCTCGTCGTCACCTTCGGCGTCTTCGCGATCGCCGCCGCCTCCCCCTTCGACCCCGTCAAGGCGTACGCCGGCACGGCCGCCCTCGGCGCGGACGCGGAGACACTGGCGCGGCTGCGGGAGAACCTGGGCGTGGACCAGCCGTTCACCTCCCGCTGGTGGCACTGGCTGACCGCGGCCGTCACCGGCGACTTCGGGCAGTCCGGCGTGATGCGGCAGCCGGTCGCCCAGGTCATCGGCGAACGCCTCACCTGGTCCACCCTGTTGTGCGCGGTCGCGTTCGCGGTGGCCGTGCTGGCGGGCACCGTCCTGGGCGTGCTGGCGGCCCGGCGCCCGGGATCGCTGCTCGACCGGGCCGTGACGTCGCTGGCGTACTCGCTGGAGGCGGCGCCGGTCTTCTGGCTGGCCCTGCTGGCCGTCTGGCTGTTCGCACTGCGGCTGGGGGTGCTCCCGGCCGGCGGACTCACCGACACCGCGAGCGAGCAGGTCACGGCCGCTCAAGTGACCCGTCACCTCGTGCTGCCGGCCGCAGTCCTCGCCGTCTCCCAGCTGCCGTGGTTCACCCTGTACGTCCGTCAGGGTGTCGCCGACGCCCTCGCCGAGGACCCCGTGCGCGGAGCCCGCGCTCGGGGGGTGAGCGAGCGGACGGTGCTGCTCGACCACGCCTTGCGCTCCGGCTTGCTGCCGGTCCTCACCCTGGTCGGCTCCCGGGTGCCTGAACTCATCACCGGAGCACTGCTGGTGGAGAGCGTCTTCAGCTGGCCCGGTATCGCGGCGGCCACCGTGCAGGCGGCCACCGCCGTCGACTTCCCGCTGCTCGCCGCCCTCACCACGCTCGCCACCGCCGCGGTGCTCGCCGGCAACCTCCTCGCCGACCTCCTCTACGGCCTGTTCGACCCGAGGGTGGATCTCGATGACATGTGAACCCGTGACCACGGCCGAACCCGCCTGGCGGTCCCACGGCACCGAGCGCCGCTCCACCCGGGCGGTACGCGTACGCGTCTGCGTCGTCCTGGTGGCCGCGACCGTGCTGGCCGTGCTCCTCGTCCCGCCCCTGGTGCGGCTCGACCAGCAGGCCGTCGACCTGTCCTCCAGACTGCTGCCGCCGAGCTGGTCCCACCCCTTCGGCACCGACGACCTCGGCCGCGACCTCCTCCTGCGCTGTGTCTACGGCCTGCGCGTCTCCCTGCTGGTCGGGGTCGCGGCGGCCCTCACGGCCACCTTGATCGGCACCGCCGTCGGCGCGACCGCCGGAGCGCTGGGCGGCTGGGCCGACCGCGGTCTCATGCGGGTCGTCGACACGTTCTCCTCCGTGCCGCACCTGCTGCTGGGCATCTTCATCGTGGCCATGTTCCGGCCCGGGGTGGGGCCGGTGATCGTCTCCGTCGCGCTGACCCACTGGCTGTCCACCGCCCGGATCGTGCGCGCCGAGGTGCTGTCCCTGCGCGCCCGCCCGTACATCGACGCCGCCGTCTCCGGTGGCGCGTCCCGGTGGCGGGTGACGGTACGGCACCTGCTGCCCGCCGTCGTGCCGCAGGCCGCACTGGCCGCCGTCCTGATGGTGCCGCACGCCATGTGGCACGAATCGGCGCTGTCCTTCCTGGGGCTCGGCCTGCCCACCCACCTGGCCAGTCTCGGCAATCTCATCCAGGCCGCGCGGGGATCGCTGCTCGCCGGGCAGTGGTGGCCGACCCTCTTCCCGGGCCTGTTCATCATCGTCCCCACGCTCGCCGTCGCCGGCCTCGCCGGCGCCTGGCGGGAACGGATCAACCCGCGCCGCCGATCGGAGCTGATGCTGTGAGCGACCAGTCAACGGTCCTGTCGGTACGCGGACTGTCCGTGCGCTTCCTGATGCCGGGCGGGCGGCGGATCGCCGCCGTCACCGACGCGCACTTCGACGTGGCGGCCGGCGAGTGCCTCGCCCTGATCGGTGAGAGCGGCTGCGGCAAGTCGGTCCTCGCCTCCGCCCTGCTCGGCCTGCTGCCCGCCAACGCCCGGACGGCGGGCGAGGCGCGGCTCGGCGACCTGGACCTGCTCGCCGCCGACGAACGGACACTGGCCCGGACGGTGCGGGGCCGCCTGGTCGGCCTCATCCCGCAGAGTCCCGCCGCGCACCTCACGCCCGTGCGCACGGTCCGCTCCCACCTGCAGGAAACCGTGGCCGCCCTGACGGACACGCGAGGACGGGCAGCCCTGCGTGCGGCGGCCGAAGCAGCCGCGGAGCGCGCCGCCTTCCCCGCCGGCCACCTCGACCGCCACCCGCACGAACTCTCCGGCGGCCTCGCCCAGCGCGCAGCCACCGCCCTCGCCCTCGTCGGCGACGCGCCCCTGCTCCTGGCCGACGAACCCACGACCGGCCTCGACCGCGACCTGGTCGGCCACACCGTGGACGAGCTGCGCCGCCACGTCGACACCGGCCGTCGGAGCCTGCTCGTGATCACGCACGACCTCGCCGCCGCCCGGCGCATCGCCGACCGCGTGGCCGTGATGTACGCGGGCCGGATCGTCGAACTCACCGACGCGCAGGCCTTCTTCGGCACGCCGGGCCCCCGCCACCCCTACAGCCGGGGTCTCCTGCGGGCCCTCCCCGACCGCGCCTTCACCGCGATACCCGGCATGCCGCCAGAACTCGGCAACCTCCCTCGGGGCTGCGCCTTCGCCCCCCGCTGCGACCGGGCCACCGACGCCTGCACCGCCCTCCCCCAGCCCGTCGACGGCACCGCCTGCCACCACCCGCACTCCCCGGAGGACCACCGTGCTTGAACTGCACGACATCACCGCCGGATACGACCCGGCCGCCCCCGTCGTGCGCGACGCCCGCCTGGCCCTCGCGCCCGGCGAGAGCGTCGGGCTCCTGGGACCCAGCGGCTGCGGCAAGTCCACCCTCGCCCGGGTCGCCGCCCTGCTGCACCGCCCCGACGCCGGCACCGTGACGCTCGACGGCACACCCGTACGCGGCTGGCGCCACCGCGCCCCACGCACCCAGCGCACCGCCGTCGGCGTGGTGTTCCAGCAGCCCCGCCTCTCCGCCGACCCGCGGCTGCGGCTCACCGACCTGATCGCCGAGCCCCTGCGCGCCACGAACCGCCGAGACGAGATCCCCCAGCGCCTGGTCGAACTGACCCCGGCCGTCGGCCTGACACCCGACCTCCTGGACCGCCGACCCCACGAGGTCAGTGACGGCCAGCTCCAACGCGCCTGCCTCGCCCGGGCCCTCGTCCTGCGCCCCCGCTGGCTCGTCTGCGACGAGATGACCGCCATGCTGGACGCCTCCACCACCGCCGCCCTGGTGGCAGCCGTCGAGGCCTACCGCGCCGACACGGGCGCCGGACTGCTCGCCGTCGGTCACGACCAGGTACTCCTGCACCGCTGGTGCGACCGCACCCTCCACTGGACCGACCTCACCTCGACACCGAACCGTCGGGCGGGGGACACAGCACCGCCGAGCAGGTCACGCGCGTGACGGCACCCGAACCATCCACGGAGCGGCCCCGGCGCCGAACATGCATTCTCTTGTCTGCTGTTGCGTTGAGGAGTTCACTGGTGGGATGCCGACCTTGGTCACGACATTGACGGGCTTCTGGCCCTCGCGTCGTGTCTACCTCTTCGACGGATTCTGTAGCCGGGCCTCGTGATCCCGCTCCGCGCCATCACCCCGTCCGCGCCCTTCCCCGTACGAGAGAACCGAGGTCCGTCATGTCCGTCACCGATGAACTGCTCGCCAACAACGCCCGCTACGCCGAGACCTTCTCCGGCCCGCTCCCGTTGCCGCCCTCCCGCCAACTGGCCGTCGTGGCCTGCATGGACGCCCGGCTGAACGTCTACGCGATCCTCGGCCTCAACGAGGGCGAGGCGCACGTCATCCGCAACGCCGGCGGAGTGGTGACCCAGGACGAGATCCGCTCGCTCGCCATCAGCCAACGCCTCCTCGGCACCGAGGAGATCATCCTCATCCACCACACCGACTGCGGCATGCTGACCTTCACCGACGACGGGTTCAAGGACGAGGTCCAGAAGGACACCGGGATCCGTCCGCCCTGGGCGGCGGAGGCGTTCCCCGACCTGGAGGACGACGTACGGCAGTCCGTCGCGCGCATCAAGGCCGACCCGTTCGTCGTCCACAAGGACCGCGTCCGCGGTTTCGTCTTCGACGTGGCCACGGGCAGGCTCACGGAAGTCCGCTGACCGCAGCCACACTTGCAGTCGTCGCACACTCCGTGGTGGATCGGTACCGGCCGCCGATCACGGCCGACACCGATCCGCCCGGAGAGCCTTGCGGTGCACAGCAATCCCTCGGCCAGAGCGATGCGGCCTCCTCGCCCGTGAGGAGGCCCTCGTACTCACACGCCGGCCCGTCTTCAACGCACCGAGCGAAGCTGGTCCAGCTCATCCTCGATCGCCTTGCGCAGCGGGTCGTGCTGCGGACCGAGTGCGAACTGCTCGTCGGTCCATCTGTCGTGGGGGTAGAGCCATACAAGCTTGCCAACCAAGTCGGTCGGCTCCCAGCCGAAGCGCGGCCATATGTGCGCATGCAGGAACCCATCGGTGTTGCCCAGGATTTCAAGATTGACTCGCCGGAAGGCTGTGTCCATGCGACGGGACACTCGCTCGACTGCCTCGCCGAGCTGGTCCATGTCGGACAGGAACGACATCCGTCTGGCCCTGGGCAGATCCGAGAGTCTCTCCACGTTCGGGTCGTCCACCAGGAGCACCGAGTAGCCCGGCAGGAACTGCACATCGCCGATCACTGCGAACCCCGCTTCCAAGCGGCGCAGCACAGCCGGGTTCTCACCGCGCAGAGCACTACCGATCCGGTCCGTCCGCCAGTCACAAGCCATGGCCAGAACCTACCTGACCGCGACCGAGCGTGGTCGTATCACATGCGGCCACCGTGCTGTCCCGGAGCACGAAGTCACGCCCTCCGCAGCGGAGTCCTGCGAGCCACCCGCCCCGCCCCTCCCCTGCTCAGGTCTGGGGCGGGGTCACCGGCGGCACCGGCGGTACCGCGCCGCGCGCCCGCAGGTCGGCGGCACCGCCCGCGCCGAGCACCCCGGTGGTCCGCTCCAACTCCTCGGCCGGCAGCGCCGACAACGACCGCCGTGCCACCACCGACACCACCAGCGGCAGCACCGGGCGCAGCGGCTGCACCAGACGCAGCCACGGTGGCGCGTAGATGCTGACCGCGCGCCGCTCGACCCCGCGCACCAGCCATCCGGCGACCTGCTCGGGACTGTGCACGCGGCGGGCGGGTGCGGGCTGATGGGAACGCAGGGCCCGCAGCACCGGATGGTCGTCGAGGGCCGCGATCATGTCGGTGCCGGTCCAGTGCAGGTACGCGATGCCCACCCCCACTCCCGCCGGACGCACCTCGGTACGCAGGGCCTGGGCGAACGACTCCACGCCCGCTTTCGACGCGCAGTAGGCGCTCATCAGCGGCGCCGAGCCGAACGCGGCGGTGGACGCCACCTGGAGGAAGTACCCCCTGGTGCGCGCGAGTTGCGGCAGGAAGACGCGGGCGGTGTTCGCGCTGCCGATCAGGTTGACCTCGACCACCCGGTCGAACAGCGACGCCTCGCACGCGGCGAACGGGCCCGCGGCGGCGATCCCCGCGTTGGCGATCACCACCGACGCGGGCCCAAGGCGTGCGCCGACGCTGAGGGCCGCGCCCTGGAGCGCCGCCTCGTCGGTGACGTCGACCTCGAAGCAGTGCGCCTCGGTCGGCAACCCGGCCGCGACCTGGCGCAAGGAGTCGAGTTCCCGGCCCAGCAGTGCCACCCGCATGCCCCGCAGGGCCAGCCGGCGTGCCACCGCCGCTCCCACGCCGCGCGCCGCCCCGGTGACCACCGCGATCCGCCCATACGGTGCACCCTCGACCATGACCGCCTCCAGGCCCGCCCTTGCGACCCGCGCCGCACCGCGCACCCGGCCAGTCGACCACGCCACCGCCGGGACCGCCCGCCGCCGCGAGCCACAAGGGTGACGGCATCGCGGCCTGGGCAACGCGGCCCTGGGACCGTGTTCCGAGAGGAGGAACGCGCCCCGGCGCACGGCCGAGTTCAGGACCAGGCCATCTCCCCGTGCCGGGAGACGAAGCGGCCGGTGCCCGCACCGGGGAGCTCCGTGGCGAGGGACACGATCGCGTCCGTGCCCTCCGTGACCGTCTGGGGGCCGCTGTGGCCGTTGAGGTCGGTCGCGGTGTAGCCGGGGTCGGCGGCGTTGACGCGGATGTCCTTGAGCGCCTTGGCGTACTGCGTGGTCAGCATCGTCAGGGCGGCCTTGGACGACGTGTAGAGCGGGGCGATGACGCCTGACTCGGGACGGTCGGGGTCATGGGTGAGGGCGAGGGAACCCATGCCGCTGCTGACGTTGATGATCGCGGGGTCGTCCGAGCGCCGCAGCAGCGGCAGGAAGGCGGTGGTCGTACGGATGACACCGATGAGGTTGACGTCGAGGACGGCGAGGGCGTCGGCGGCCGTGAGGTCACTCGGGTCGCCCACGGGGCCGTGCACACCCGCGTTGTTGATCAGGACGTCGACCCTGCCCTCGTGCGCGGCCACGTCCGCCGCGGCCGCCGCCACGGACGCGTCGTCGGTGACGTCGAGGGGGACGTAACGGGCGCCGAGCGCGGCGGCGGCCACCCGGCCCAGCTCGGGGTCGCGGGCCCCCAGCAGCACGGTGTGGCCGAGTCCGATCAGGCGGCGGGCGGTCTCGCGGCCGAGTCCCTTGTTGGCTCCGGTGATGAAGGTGATCGTCATGCCGTCGATCCTGGGCCCGGCCGGGAGGGCGGGGCCAGGGACGCCGTGACGGTAGGACGAGCCGTACCACCCTCGCGCCGACGCGCGCCGCCCGCGATGCGGGAGCATGGAAGGCATGCCGACGACACCCGGAACCGGACTGGGCACCATGATCCGCACCTGGCGCGACCGGCTGCCCCCGTCGGCCGCCGGGCTGCCCGTGGCCCGCGGGCGCCGGGCGACCGGGCTCCGGCGCGAGGAACTCGCCGAGCTGGCCGGGGTGTCGGTCGACTACGTCGTACGCCTCGAACAGGGGCGGGCCACGACCCCCTCCCCCTCGGTGGTGGCCGCCCTGGCACGCGCCCTGCACCTGTCCACCGCCGAGCGCGACCACCTGTACCGGCTAGCCCGCCTCGCACCCCCCGCGCCCGGCGTCATCCCCGACCACCTCCCGCCCGGTGTGCAGCGGGTGCTCACCCGCCTCGCGGACGTGCCGGTCGCCGTGTTCGCGGCCGACTGGAGCCTGCTGTGGTGGAACCGCAGCTGGGCCGCCCTGCTGGGCGACCCATCCCCCGCGCCGCCCCGGCTGCGCAACTTCGCCCGCGACCGCTTCCCCGTCGACGGCGCCCCTCCCTGCCTCGCGCTGTGGCCGGTCACCGAGACGGACCGGGACGCCACCGACGCCGCCGTCGTCTCCGACCTGCGCCGCGCCACCGGCCGTTTCCCGCAGGACGAGCGCCTGGCCCGGCTCATCCGCCGGCTCCTCGCGGGCAACGAGCGGTTCGCCGCCCTCTGGGCGACCGGCGAGGTGGCCGCCCACCGCGAGGACCACAAGAGCATCGACCATCCGACGGTGGGACCGGTCGAGGTGGACTGCGACGTGCTCACCGACGGCGACTCCGACCTCAAGATCGTCATCCTGACCGCCGCGCCGGGCAGCGAGGACGAGAGCAAGGTGCAGCTCGCCGCCGTCACCGGCCCACCGGCCACCGCGCCCGCCTGAGCGCTCCCGCGCGCGTCGATGCACCGGCGGGCGACGAGGAAGACGGCCACGGGGCGGCGGAGGCGGCGATGGGGGCCCGGCGGCCCCAGTGTGAGGACGACGGCCGCCGGGCGCCGGCCCCCCGGACCCGGTCACCGCGGCAGGTCAGCGGCCCATCCGCGTTCGTTCGCTCGCTCGCCGAAGGTCCGGGCGCCGCACAGCGTCACGCAGGCGTCGTCACCTTCTGCTGACCGAGCCAGTCGGCGAACGTCTGGGTGCCACGGGCCCCCGGCCCGGTGGGCAGCAGGCCACCGGAGCTCATGCCCCCGGGGAAGTACATGGGCAGCACCGGGCGCCGACGCGCCCCGCCCGCGGCGATCAGGGCCCGCGCCATGTCGACCAGCGACTCGACCCGCGGGCCGGCCAGTTCGCCGGCCATGCCCTGCGGTTGTCCGGCCACGAGGTCGGCCAGGGCCTCACCCACCTCCCGTACGGCGATGGGCTGCACGGGTGCCTTCGGCACCGCCGCGATCGGCCCGGGCACACCACTCAGCACCTGACCCGCGAACTCGTGGAACTGCGTCGCCCGCAGGATCGTCCACGGCACCGCCCCGCCCCGGGCGATCTCCTCCTGGCGCAGCTTGCCCGCGTAGTACGGGTTCCTGACCCGGTCGACGCCCACGATGGACAGCGTCACCAGGTGCCGGACCCCGGCCCGCTCGGCCGCCGCGACCAGGTTGCGTCCCGCCCGGTCGAAGAAGTCCACCGCCACCGACTTGCGCATGGTGGTGACGTTGGCGACGTCCACGACGCCCTCCGCCCCGGCGAGCGCGGCCTCCAGTCCCGTCCCGTCGAGCAGGTCCACTCCCTTCGCACGCGACAGCACCACCGGCTCGTGGCCGCGGGCGCGCAGCGCCTCCACGACGTACCGCCCGGCCACTCCGGTACCACCGGCAACCGCGATCTTCATGTCCACTCCCATCCGCTAGGCGCTGTACGTAATGAGGACAGCGGGGCGGTTTCGATCGTGACATCCGGGGGCGTGATCCGCCTCACAGGGCGGTTCCGCCTCCCGCGCCCGGTCGGGCCTCGCGCGGAACGGCCTACGGCGAACGGCGAACGGCGAACGGCCACGGTTACCGCCGAACACCGCCGATCAGAGCCCTTCCGCAAGTGCGCGGGCCTGAGAAAGGGGTAACCGGGGGCCATGTTCTTCTTCAGCAACCGCGTCGGCTGCCTCGGTTCCCTGCTCATCAGCGCGGTGGCGACGATCGTCCTGGTCCTGCTCCTGAACCGCTGAGCACGCCCCCCGACCGCGCGCGGCACCGAGGCGACGGCAGAGGACCGACGGGAGCCGGCCCGCCGGACGGGTGACGACTACCGGATGCGCGGCCGCAGCGGCGTTCAGGCCGGCGAGTCCGTCGGCCGGTCCAACCACTCCGCCAGCAGGGCGCGCTCGGCGCCGCTGAGCATCGGCAGCTCCGGTACGACGGCACGGAACGCGACGGCCGCGGCAGCGGTGTCGTTCGCGTCCACGGCCGGTACGTCCGTGAGGACCGCCCGGGTGACCGCGTCGTACATCGCGTCGGCGAGGCCGAGGTCACGCCGCTCGGGCGGCACCGCGAGCAGGGCGAGCACGGCACCGGTCCCGGCGGCGTGGATCAGCTCCACCGCGCGTCGTTCGGGCACGCGCAGGCGTCCGGCCGCGGCGAGGCGGTGCACGCGGGCGCGCAGGACGTCCAGGCCGGCGACCGTGGCCGGTGAGCGCAGCGCGCGGTCGGGGTCCGCGAGGAGGCCGAACACCGCCGGGTTGGCGAGGCCGAAGCCGATGTGCGTGTCCCACCCGGCCCGCAGGTCCGCCACCGGATCGCTGTGCTCGGAGCGCTTCCCTGCGACGTAGGTCGCCAGGACGTGCTCGGCGACCGAGTCCAGCAGGCCGTCCTTGTCACCGAAGAGCCGGTAGATGGCGGGTGCCTGCACGCCTGCCGCCTGGGCGACCGCCCGGGTGGTGACCCCGCTGGGGCCGTGTTCGCGCAGGAGGCGCGCAGCGACCTCCACGAGGTTCGTCCGCGTCGCGGACCGACCGTCCAGGGGCTTGGTGGCATCTGTCACGGTCCGACGATAACGCATGCTCGGTATCGCCGTTATTAACAACGATACCGTTTCATCGATAACGGTGATAACGTCGATCGCAACGGCACCCCAGCCATGGAGGTACAGCATGTTCGTCATCACCGGCGCCACCGGTCAGCTCGGCTCCCGGATGGTCCGTCGGCTCCTCACCCGGGTACCGGCGGACCAGGTCGTCGCCTGCGTGCGTGACCCCGAGCGGGCGGCCGGCCTCCACGCCGAGGGCGTGGAGGTGCGGCGCGGCGACTACACGGACCCGGCCTCGCTCGCCGAGGCGTTCAAGGGCGCCTCACAGGTCCTCGTCGTCTCCGTCAACGACACCGGCGACGCGGCGGTCGCCCAGCACAGGGCAGCGATCGACGCGGCCCGCGCGGCCGGGGCGGAGCGGATCCTCTACACCAGCCACCAGGGCGCCGGCGCCGACTCGCTCTTCGCACCCATGCCCGACCACGCGGCCACGGAGCGGTACCTGTCCACCACCGGCGCGCCGTTCACGTCACTGCGCAACGGCTTCTACGCCGGGACCGTGCCGCTCCTCCTGGGCGGCGCGCTGGAGACCGGCGAGCTACGGGCGCCGGCCGACGGGCCCGTGTCCTGGACCACGCACGACGACCTCGCCGAGGCGGCCGCCGTCCTCCTCACCGACGAGGGCCGCTACGAGGGCCCGACCCCGCCCCTGACCGCGGCACGGGCGTACGACCTCGACGACGTGGCCGGTATCCTCACCCGGCTCGGTGGGCGCACGGTCCGCCGCGTGGTCGTCGAGGACGAGGAATGGACGGCCGGACTCGTCGGGCACGGCATGCCCGCCGAGCAGGCCGACCTGCTCCTCGGCATGTTCCACGCCTCCCGACGCGGCGAGTTCGCCACCACGGGAACCACCCTGGAGGACCTGCTCGGACACCCCGCCACGGCCCTCCCGGCGTTTCTGGAGGGTGTAGTCCCGGGCTCCCGCTGAACGAGGAGCGGTGGGTCACACCGAGCGGGACCGGTGACCCTGGTGCGGCGGGACCCGCCCCACGGCCCGGTCACCGCGTTAGACGGGCAGTGGTCGCGCTCCGGGAGCCACGACCGTCGGGTCAGCCGGTGAGTGCCTGGTCGACGGTGGGGTGGCAGTCGATCACCGTGTCGACGCCCACGAGTTGCAGGGTGCGCAGGACCGCCTCGGTGAGGGCGGCCAGGCGCAGCCAGCCGCCGGCTTCGGTGGCGGCGCGGTGGGCGGTGAGGAGGAGGTTGATGCCGCTGGAGTCCATGAACCCGATCTGCCGCATGTCGAGCACGACGCGGGGACGTGCCGCGCCGATGACCTCGTCGAGGGCTCGCTTCAGGTCGTCGCCGGTGTGGTGGTCGATCTCCCCGGCCGGCGTCACCACGTGCACGTCGCCGGTGACGGCGGTCAGGACGGACAGGCCGCCCGGCGACTGGGCCGGCTCGGTGTGCTGGGTTCCCACCAGTGGTTCCTCTGCCATGCCGGTGATACTTGCACACCAGTGTTTCGGAACGAACTCCCGCACCACTGTTTCCGAGCGAACTCCTGTATCACTTCGAACACACCGGCCTCCGGGTGACGGACCCGTGCGGGGCGGCCCTTCACCGTGACCGGACGACGGTCTTCCCCGTGGTGCGGCCGTGCAGCATGTCCAGGAAGGCGTCCACGATGTGCTCGAAGCCGTCCACCACCGTCTCGTCGGGGGTGAGGCGGCCACTGCGCAGGTGGGGTACGGCGAAGTCGTACAACTCCTCCTGGAGGTCGGTGTGGTCGCGGACCAGGAAGCCCTCCATGCGCAGGCTCTTCTCCACGACGTCCGCGTGGTCGAAGCGCGGCAGGGTCACGCCGGGGGTGTTGTACTGGCTGACGGTGCCGACGCGCACGATGCGGCCGTGCGGGCGCAATGCCCCGACCGCCGCTGCCAGTTGCTCACCGCCGACGTTGTCGACGAAGACGTCGATCCCGTCCGGCGCGGCCGCGGCGAGCAGGTCGGCGGCCGGTCCGTCGTGGTAGTCGAAGGCGGCGTCGTAGCCGACCACCCGCGCGAGGTGGCCGGCCTTGGCGGCCGACCCGGTGCTGCCCACGAGGCGTCCGGCGCCGAGCAGCCGCGCGAAGCGTGCGGTCGCCGTGCCGACCCCGCCCGCCGCGGCCGACACGAACAGGTCCTCGCCCTCCTCCAGCCGGGCGATCCGGGTCAGCCCCACGTAGGCGGTCAGGCCGGTGCCGCCGAGGACGCTCAGGTACGCGGACAGCGGCACCCCGTCGTGGTGGGGCAGCCGGCGGATCTCCTCGGGCACGACCACCGCGTGCGTGCGCCAGCCCCGCCGGTGGAAGACGACCTCGCCCTCGGCCACTCGGGGCGTGCGCGAGGCGACGACCCGTCCGATCGCGCGGCCTTCGAGGGGGGCGCCCAGCGTGAAGCCGCCGGGCACGTCGTCCATCATCTCGCGGTGGTACGGGTCGACGGACCAGTACAGGTTCTGCACCAGGGCGCCGCCGGCCGGGGGTTCGGGCAGCGCCGACTCGACGAAGGCGAAGTGCCGGGCGGTGGGGAAGCCGTGGGGGCGGGCGGTCTGGTGGACGGTGAGCGCGGTGTCGGTCATGAGCGGACCGTAGGGCGGGAATGCCCCTGCTGGGCAGGCGGTTGGGGTCATGCGAGACGTCGTTCCATGAGCAGCACTCATACGGTGAGGCAGGCGCCCGGTGACCCGCACGACCGACTCCGATCTGGCCCCGCGGGAACTGCGCGTCCTGGTGGCGGTCGCCGACACCGGCGGCTTCTCCGCGGCGGCCGGGACGCTGGGTCTCACGCAGTCGGCCGTGTCGCACTCGGTGCGGGGCAGCGAGCGGAAGATCGGTGCCGTGCTGTTCGAGCGCGGCCGTTCCGGTGCGCGGCCCACGCCGGCCGGGGAGGCGGCGGTGGCGCACGCACGCCGTGTGCTGCGGCTGCTGGACGTGCTGGTGGTCGAGGCACGTGGGGCGTCCCGGTCCGACGTGTGGGAGGGGCCGCTGCGGATCGCGGCGTTCCGCAGCGCGGCCCTGCACCTGCTGCCGCCCGTCCTGGAGCGGTTGCGTGCCCGCTGTCCCGGTATCGAGCCCCGGGTGCGGATCGTCCGGGAGGTAGGGCGCGGCACGGCGGGTGAGGTGAGCGACGGAAGGGCCGACCTGGCCATCGCCACGCTCGGTGGTTCGGCGCCGCTCGCTCCGGGACTGGTGGCGAGGGGCCTGTTCGAGGAGCCGTACGCGCTGGCGCACCCGGTGGGCCATGCCTCCCCGCGCTCCCTGCCGTTGGTCGACTGGGCGGAGAGCTGCGGTGCGCGCACCCGCACGTGGTGGGCCGCGCAGGACTGGATCCCCGCGGCGACCGTGGAGGCCGAGGACGACGGGGCGGTGCTGTCCCTGGTGGGCGCCGGACACGGAATGGCGATCATGCCCGCCCTGTCCCTGGCCGGGGCACCGGCCTCGGTCGGCATCACCCCGCTCGGTCCCCGCCGCCCGACCCGGCAGGTCGGTTATGTGACCACCCCCGAGCTGGCCGGGTCGGCCGTGGTGCGCGCCGTGGTGCGGGAACTGCGCGCGCTGGGGCGCGTGGTGGACCTGCCGGGAGAGGATGGCGAGGGGCCCGCCGGTGATCCAGAATGATGCGATGGTCCGGCTCGAGACTCCCCGTCTGATCCTGCGTCGCTGGCGCGAGGAGGACGTCGGCCCGATGGCCGCCGTCAACGGCGACCCCGAGGTCATGCGGTGGATCCGGGACGGCGGTGTCCTCGACGAACGGCAGACCCGCGCCAGGATCCGGGCGTGGGAGGGCGAGTGGGAGTCCCGGGGCTTCGGCCTGTTCGCCGTGGAGGTACGGTCCACCGGCGAAGTGGCCGGGTTCACCGGGCTTTCGGTGCCCGAGTACCTCCCGGAGGTGCTGCCCGCCGTCGAGGTCGGCTGGCGGCTGGGACGGCCGCACTGGGGGCGGGGGCTGGCCACCGAGGCCGCCGCGGCCGCCGTGCGGTTCGGGTTCGAGGAGTGCGGGCTGGAACGGATCGTCAGCATCGCCCAAGTGGGCAACGACGCCTCCCAACGGGTCATGGCCAAGCTGGGGATGCGTCCGGTCCTCGACACCGTCCACCCCGCCCTGGGCCGCCCGGTACGGGTGTTCGCGCTGTCCTCGGACCAGTACGTCGGCGCCGGGTGACGGCGGCGGGTCAGGACCGCGGGCCGTCGAGCGGCAGCTCCCGGTGGAAGACGACCATGGGGCGGCCGGCGCCGTCGTAGTCCTCGACGGTCCTCGCGTCGAAGCCGAGACGGCGGTGGAAGGCGACCGAGCCGGTGTTGCCGACCGACGTGATCGCCTTCAGCCTGCGTGCGCCGTGCCGTCGGGCCGCCTCGGCGAACGCCGCGTACAGACGACGCCCGAGGCCGGTGCCCCGCGCGTCGTCCCGGGTGGCGATCAGGTGCACGTACCCGGTGCCGTCGGGCGTGACGAACCCGAAGACGTACCCGCGGATCCCGTCCTCGGCCCGCGCGACCAGGCAGGTGGAGCCGAACTCCTGCACCAGGGCGAGGAGGTGGAGCGACCGAAGGTCGCGCTCGCCCCAGTACCGGGAGTGATCGGTGACGACCTGGTGGAAGTCGGCCACCGCGGCCGGTGCGATGTGTGTCCCCATGGTGAGGATCATGCCCCGGCCGCGGTGTGGCCGTGCGGCCAGGGCCTGTCGTGTGGATCAGTCCGGCCCGGCCCACGGCGCCTTGTCGCCGACCCGAGCGGGGTCCGGTGCGTGCAGCTGCAAGGCGGAGGAGGGCGGCGACGCGGAGCGATGGGGGCCCCTCCCGCTCGAGCGAAGCCGAGAGTGGGGGAAACCGACGACAACGCCGCAGATGCGCGTGCCAGAGCCTGCGACGCCGGAATGATGCAAACGACACCCCCTAGCGGTTGACCGACCGCATCCCCGCCTCGTCGTAGCGCTCCCCCGCCGCCTCCGGCAGCTCGGCGGCGATGCGCGCCAGGTCGTCCGCGGTCAGCTCGATGCCGACCGCGCCGGCGTTCTGCTCCAGGTAGGTGCGGCGCTTGGTGCCGGGGATCGGCACCAGGTGCTCGCCCTGGGCCAGCACCCAGGCGATGGCCAGCTGGGCGGGGGTCACGTCCTTCTCGGCGGCGATCTCCTTCACCTTGGCCGCCAGCCGCAGGTTGGCCTCCAGGTTGGCGTCCTGGAAGCGCGGGTTCTGGCGGCGCCAGTCGTTCGCGTCGAGCTCGTCCGGCGTGGAGAACCGCCCGGCGAGGAAGCCCCGCCCGAGCGGCGAGTACGGCACGAAGCCGATCCCCAGCTCCCGGCAGGCGGGCAGCACCTCGGCCTCCACGTCCCGCGACCACAGCGAGTACTCGCTCTGCACGGCGGTGACCGCGTGCACGGCGTGGGCCCGCCGGATGGTCTCCGCGCTCGCCTCGCTCAGCCCGATGTACCGCACCTTGCCCTCGGCCACCAGCTCGCCCAGCGCGCCTACGGTCTCCTCGATCGGCACCTTGGGGTCGACCCGGTGCTGGTAGTACAGGTCGATGTGGTCGGTGCCCAGGCGCTGCAGGGAGCCGTGGACCGAGCTGCGCACGTGCTCGGCCGAGCCGTCCTGCGGGCCCACGGTGCTGATGTCGCCGGGTACGGCGTCGTCCATCCGGTAGTTGAACTTGGTCGCGATCACGTACTCGTCGCGGTGGCCCCGGATCGCCTCGCCGACCAGCGACTCGTTGGTGAGAGGGCCGTACATCTGGGCCGTGTCGAGGAAGGTGATGCCCAGGTCGAGGGCGCGCCGGATGGTGGCGATGCCCTCGTCCTCGTCGGCGGTGCCGTAGAACGCGGACATGCCCATGCATCCCAGGCCGATGGCCGACACCTCGAGGTCCCTCAGACTGCGCTTCTGCATGACGTGTCCCGGTCCTTCCCTGCGTGTGTGTGCGTCTCGTCCCGGCGGTGCGGGAGCCACTCGTCCATCAAGCGACAGGAAGCGCCGACCGGCATCCCGAACCGGTGCCACGGGTCCTGCCCCGTCGCTCACGACGCTACGACCTGGAGTGCGCTCCAGCGCAAGCGCGCGTCGGGCGGCGCGGGCGAGCGCCTGGTCGCAGCGGCCGGCCCGCCAGGCATGCGGGGTTGCGCGCGGGGAAGACGCGTCGAGCGCGGCGCCCGCGTGTCGGTGCAGGCCGGGCCGGTGGGGGCCACGGGCCCGGTGGACGGGGCCGGGTCCGGAGGTGTCCGTGCGGGTACGGGGCCGTAAGGCCCCATACTCAGTGATCGTCGCGGCCGGATCCGGCGGCGACCGTTGTCGGTGACCGGGTGGAAAGGGCAGACAGGACATGAGCGACGGGGGCCGGCCGAGCATGCCGGAGACGGTGGACAGTCCGGCGCTGCGCACGCCGCCGAACGGCACAGCCGCGCGGTGGCTTTTGCGGCACAAGGTGCAGCCGGTGGGCCCCGCCGCGGGCGAGAGCCACGCCGAGTCGCAGCCGTGGTGGAAGGTGATGTGCCTGACCGGTGTCGACTACTTCTCCAGCCTCGCGTACGTCCCCGCCATCGCCGCGACGGCCGCCGGGGCCGTGTCACCGCTCGCGACGCTGCTGATCGTGGCGCTGACGCTGCTGGGCATGCTGCCCATGTACCGCAGGGTGGCCAAGGAGAGCCCGAACGGCGCGGGGTCGGTCGCCATGCTGGAGGACCTCCTGCCGTTCTGGTGGGGCAAGCTGTTCGTCCTGGTGCTGCTCGGGTTCGTGGCCACGTCGTGGATCATCACCATCACCCTGTCCACGGCGGACGCCACGGTCCACGTGATGGAGAACCCCTTCTTCCCGGCCGCGCTGCACGGTCACCAGGTCGGCCTGACGGTGGCGTTGTTGCTGCTCCTGGGCGGGGTGTTCCTGCTCGGGTTCAGCGAGGCGGTCACCGTCGCCATCCCGCTCGTCGCGGTCTTCCTGCTGCTGAACGCGATCGTCATCGCCGTCGGCCTGGTCCACGTCTTCACGACCGCCGGCGCCCTGTCGGGGTGGACGGACGCGCTCGCCGACACCGGAGGCGGCTTCGGTGATCTCATCGGCCCCGCCGTGCTGGCCTTCCCGCTGCTCGTGCTGGGCCTGTCCGGGTTCGAGACCGGCGTCAGCATGATGCCGCTGATCAAGGCCAAGGGCGACGACCCCGAACAGCGGCTGCGCGCCCGCGTCCGCAACGCCCGCCGGCTGCTCACCACCGCCGCCGCCATCATGAGCGTCTACCTGCTGGCCGCGAGCTTCGTGACCACCGTCCTCATCCCGAAGGACGAGTTCAAGCCCGGCGGGGCCGCCAACGGGCGGGCGTTGGCCTGGCTGGCCCACGAGCAGATCGGTGAGGCGTTCGGCACGGCGTACGACATCAGCACCATCCTCATCCTGTGGTTCGCGGGCGCGTCCGCCATGGCGGGGCTGATCAACATCGTGCCGCGCTACCTGCCCGACTACGGCATGGCCCCCGAGTGGGGGCGCGCGGTGCGGCCGGTCGTCCTCGTGTACACGGCCCTGTGCGTGCTGATCACGATCTCCTTCGACGCCGACGTCGACGCCCAGGCCGGCGCGTACGCCACCGGCATCCTGGCGATGATGGTGTCCGGCGCCTTCGCCGTCACCGTGTCCGTCACGCGCGGGCGTCGCCGGCTCGCCACGGTGGGCTTCGCGGCCCTCACCGCGGTGCTGTTCTACGCCCTGGCCGCGAACATCGTCGACAAGCCCGACGGCATCGCCATCTCCGGGTTCTTCATCATCGGCATCGTGGTCGTCTCACTGGTCTCCCGGGTGGCGCGGACCACCGAACTGCGCGCGGACCGCATCGTGTTCGACGACGCCGCCCGCCGCTTCGTCTCCGACACGCTCGCCCACGACGACGCCATCAACATCATCGCGAACCGCCGCGACACCGGTGACGAGGCCGAGTACCGCGCCAAGGAGCGCGAACAGCGCGGGGTGAACCACGTGCCGGGGCGGGCCGACGTGCTGTTCCTGGAGATCGACGTGGTCGACCCCTCGGACTTCAGCGAGACGCTCACCATCCACGGCGTCCAGGTCGGCGACTACCGGGTGCTGCGCGCCGAGGCGCCGGCCGCGCCCAACGCCATCGCGGCGGTCCTGCTGGCCCTGCGGGACGCCACGGGCGTACTCCCCCACTGCTACTTCTCCTGGGCCGAGGGCAGCCCGCTGGTGCACATGTTCCGCTACTTCCTCCTCGGCCGCGGCGACACCGCCCCGGTCACCCGCGAGATCGTGCGCAGCAACGAGCCCGACCCGCAGCGCCGGCCGGGCATCCACGTGGGCGGCTGAGCGCCGGGCGCCCGGGGACCGGCCCGGGCCCAGCCCCCTCGCGTCAGCTCACGAACTCGTGGGCGAGGGCGATCATGGCCCGGGCCGCCGCGCCCGGGCGGTGGTCGTCCGGGACCGCGAGGGACAACGGCCAGTCCAGGTCGGCGTCATGGACCGTGCGGATGGTGATGTCCGCCGCCGGTCGCAGGGCGAAGCGGGGCAGCAGGGCCACGCCCAGGCCGTGGCGGACGAAGTCCGCCCCGGTGCCGATGTCGGTGATCTCGACGGCGACGCGGCGGGTCACGGAGGCGGCGGCGAAGGCCCGGTCGGCCACGGCCCGGTTGCCGTAGCCCACCGGGGAGTCGACGAAGTCGAGCCCGGCCAGGTCTCCGATCGAGACCCGCTCCCGCCGCGCCAGCGGATGCCCGGCCGGTACGACGAGGTCGAGGACCGAGCTGGTGAGGTCGATCAGCTCGATGCCCGCGGGGCGGGGGCCGGGCAGCGAGACGAAGGCCAGGTCGAGCCGCCGTTCCAGGAGGGCCTCGACCAGCCCCTGGGAGCCGGAGGGCAGCGCGCTGGTCTGGAGGACGACGCCCGGGTGGCGGCGGTGGAACTCACCGAGCAGCGCCGCGAGGTCGAGCAGCCGTACCGAGGTCAGCGTGCCCAGCCGCAGGGTGCCGCGCAGTCCGCCGCGGACCTCGGCCACCGCGTCCGCCGCTTCCCGGGCGGCGTGGAGGGTGGCGCGGGCGCGGGGCAGCAGGGCGGCCCCGGCGTCCGTGAGGAAGACGCGCTTGGAGGTGCGGTCCAGCAGCGGCGTGCCGAGTTCGCGTTCGAGGCTCTTGATCGTGCTGGACACGGCCGACTGCACGACGTGCAGCCGGGCTGCGGCGCGGGTGAAGTTCGCCTCGTCGGCCACGGCGACGAAACACTCGAGCTGACGCAGTTCCATCGCCCGAGTATCCCCCAACCATCTCTCAAAGAGATGGCAACGCTCTCGAACTGTCGTTGGACGAGATGGCTGCCGCGGTCCACGCTGGGGGTGTCCGAGCAGTTCCAGCAAGTCGCTCGCCCCAGATCGGGAGCCCGTCATGGCGCAGTCGGTGTCCGCACTCCACCAGGTCCACCAGCCCAGCCCCACGGCGACGCCCACCGGCGGCCGACGGCACGGCATCGGGTTCGCGCTGATCGCCTTCGCGTTCCTGACGGCGATGGCGTTCTCCACCGTGCCCACGCCGCTGTACCCGCTGTACATGGCCGAGGACGGGTTCTCCACCTTCATGGTCACCGTCGTCTTCGCCACTTACGCCGTCGGCGTGATCATCAGTCTCGTGCTGGCCGGCCACCTCTCGGACCAGTTCGGCCGCAAGAAGCTCCTCCTTCCCGCGATCGGCTTCGAGCTGGTCGCCGCGGTGCTCTTCCTGACGAGCACCTCGCTGCCCGTGCTGCTCGTCGCCCGGCTCGTCACGGGCCTGGGCGTCGGCCTGGTCACCGCCACCGCGACGGCCCACCTGCACGACCTGCACACCGCCCACCGGCCCGGTGCCTCCACCCAGCGCTTCGAGCTGGTCTCCACCGCGGCCAACATCGGCGGCCTGGGCGTCGGCCCGCTCGTCGCGGGAGTCCTCGCCCAGTGGGTCACCGGGCCGTTGCGCACCCCGTACCTCGTGTTCGCGGCGCTGCTGCTGGCGAGCGCCGTCGCGGTCGTCCTCACCCCGGAAACGGTCGAGACGCCCCGCACCCGGCCGGCCTACCGGCCCCGGCGCATCTCGGTCGACCACGGCGACCGGGCGGGCTTCACCGCCGCCGCGGCCGCGGGGTTCGCGTCCTTCGCCGTCTTCGGCCTGTTCACCTCGGTGGCCCCCGGGTTCGTCGCCGGGGCGCTGCACCACCCGTCCCGCGCCCTCGCCGGGCTCATCGTCTTCGTGGTGTTCGGTGCCGCGGCCACCGCACAGAGCCTGACGGCCCGGCTGAGCACCGCCGCCAAGCGCACCCTGGGTCTGGTGGCCCAGCTGGTCGGCGTCGTGACGCTCGTCGCCGGGATGCGCACCGGCGACCTCACCGCCTTCCTCGTGGGCGGTGTCGTCGCGGGCGTCGGCGCGGGCGTCCTGTTCAAGGCGTCCGTCGGCACGGTGGCCGCGCTCGCGGCTCCGGCGCGGCGCAGTGAGGCCCTCGCCGGACTCTTCCTGATCTCCTACCTGGGCCTCACCCTGCCCGCCGTCGGCATCGGCGTGGCCACCCGCTCCTTCTCCGCGGTCACGGTGATGACCTGGTTCGCCGCCGCGCTGCTGGTCCTGCTCGCCACGGTCGCCGCCCTGGCCCGCCGCCGGCCGGCCGACGCCGGCTGACGTACGCCCCGCGAGCCCGTACGGCACGCGTCCCGCACACCGCGGGCCGCGTGCCGTACGCGTTCGTGCTCGGATCAGTGACCGGCGGTGTCCTCGGGGGCGAGGAGTACGGCCGCCCGGGTGCTGTGCGCGACGGCGTCGCTGACGCGGGGGCTGATGAGGGCCTCCAGCGCGCCGCGGTGGTGGGGGCTGAGGACGATCAGGTCGGCGTTCCACTCCTCGGCGGCGGCGGACACGGCGGCGGCTATCTGCGTCGTCAGGGCACGCGCGACGACACCGTCGGCCTCGACACCCGCGTCCCGCAGCGACGTCACGGCCTCGTCGAGCACGAGCTTCGCCTCCGCGTCGTCCTCCAGGGGCACGACGGCGGCGAGCGTCGCGGACGACGCGGCGACGTGCACGACCCGGGCCCGGGCCCCGGTCAGCCGGGCCAGGTCACCGGCCAGGCGTACGACGGGCCGGCCGGCGGGACCGGAGTCGACGGCGAGGAGAATGCGCTGGAACATGGGGTACTTCCTCAGTCTCGGTACACAGGGCGCCCGCCGAGCGAAGACCCCTCGCCGAGCATGATCAACACCCCCTGAACAACCCGCCGCCGCCGATCTGTTCCTGCCGGGTCAGGGTGACGCCTCGTCATGCACTCCGCCGTGCAGGTCCGACCCACTCAGGGCCGTTGGCGCCGGACCTACCCGGATCGCGCCGTCCACCAGCAGACCGACGACTCGCCCGCCAAGAGCAGGGCGGTACGCGGCACGGCAGGCCGGTAGACGTCCCGCGGGCGCCTCGCGCGCCGCGGGAAGCCGGAGGGGTGTCACGGGGCGGTTCGGCGGTGCAGCGGCGGCCGGTCGATGATCTCCACGTACATGATGCGGCCGTCGACGACGTCCAGGCACATCAGCCCCTGCGCGGGCAGGAGCGGAACGCACCGGTGGCCGATGCCGTAGGGCTGTCCGCTCGGGTGGGCAGCCGTGCGGAAGCTCTGGCAGAAGCCGTCACCGCACGCGCACTCCTCGACCAGGCGGAGGTCCCACGCGCACACGGCCAACTCCCGTTCCCCTTCCGCCTCCAGGAGAGCGATCAGCTCCGTGACGAGGTCGGGGAAGAGGTGCCGCACGAGGGGGTAGTCCTGCTGCATGAGCGGAGGCTAGCCGAAGCGCCCCTGGTGGGGCCCGGTCTTTGTCCTCGTGGCCGGGGGTGCGGGCCGGGCGTCGTGCGGTCGTCGCGGACGGGGAGTTCGGCGACGCGTCGGCGGCACGGAAAGGGAGTCGGCGGCGTGAGGCCGCGGTTGGTGGGCATCAGCTTCTCTGGGTCCGGCCGCTGGCCGGGCTCGCTGTCTGTTCCTCCGACCCGCCAGGAGAGTCCGCGTGATCCTCGACGGCATGCCCGCGTCCGCCGCCCCGCGTGGCGATCTCGACGCGGAGGCCCGTAAGCAACGCCTGCGTCGCCGCCTCGAGCGGCTGATCGGCGTGGCCGCCACCGAGGGCAACGAACTGCTCCCCCTGCGCAACGGCGACGAGATCTTCCCCGCGATGCTCGCGGCGATCCGGGACGCCCGCCACACGATCGACATGATGACGTTCGTGTACTGGCGCGGCCAGATCGCCCGCGACTTCGCCGCCGCCCTGGCGGACCGCGCCCGGGCGGGCGTGCGGGTGCGGCTGCTGCTCGACGGGTTCGGCGCCAAGGAGATCGAGCCGGACCTGCTGGACCTGATGGACGAGGCCGGGGTGCAGGTCGCCTGGTTCCGCAAGCCCGTCTGGCTGTCGCCGTTCAAGCAGAACCACCGCTGCCACCGCAAGGCGCTGATCGTCGACGAGCACACGGCGTTCACCGGCGGGGTCGGCATCGCCGAGGAGTGGTGCGGCAACGCCCGCAACCCGGACGAGTGGCGGGACACCCACGTCCAGGTGCGGGGTCCGGCGGTGGACGGCGTCGCCGCGGCCTTCGCCCAGAACTGGGCCGAGTGCCACGACGAACTCTTCGACGACCGCGACCGGTTCACCGAGCACCCGCAGCCCGGCTCGTCGGTGGTCCAGGTGGTGCGCGGCTCGGCGAGCCTCGGCTGGCAGGACATGCAGACCCTGATCCGGGTCATGCTGACCTCCGCCGAGGAGCGCTTCCGCCTCGCCACGGCCTACTTCGCGCCGGACCCGTACTTCGTCGACCTGCTGTGCCGCACCGCTCGCCGGGGTGTGCGGGTGGAGATCCTGCTGCCCGGCCCGTACACCGACCAGCGGGCCTGCCGGCTCGCCGGCCAGCACTACTACCGGCGTCTGCTGGAGGCGGGGGTGCACATCCGCCAGTTCCAGCCGACGATGATGCACGCCAAGATCATCACCGTGGACTCGGTGGCCTCGCTCATCGGCTCCACCAACTTCAACCGCCGGTCGATGGACCACGACGAGGAGGTCATGCTCGCGGTCCTGGACGAGGAGTTCACCGCCGTGCTGGACGCCGACTACGACGCCGACGTGGAGCGCAGCGTAGACATGGACCTCGAACGGTGGAAGCGCCGGCCGGTGCGGCAGCGCGCCAAGGAGGCCGCCGTCATCCCGATCCGGCGCTTCCTGTGACGGTCCGCATTCAGGGTCCCGTGGTCGCGAACGCTACGTCCTGACCGGCGGGTTGGCGGGCGAGGGCTCCGGTGCCGACCAGCGCAGCGGCACCGCGCCGGCCGTCTCGGTCACCTCGGACACCGTGAAGCGCACCCGGCGCTCCCCGTCCGCCGTGAACTCCGTGCGCCCCTCGCCGGTCACCTGGAGGGTGGTGCCCGTCGTCCAGTTAAGGAACAGCAGACCGGCGCGGGGGTCCACGGCGAGGTTGCCCAGGGTGAGGAACATGGCGTTGCCGACGTAGTCCTGCCAGCTCAAGGCGCGCGCCGAGTCGGCCCGCACGAAGCCCGGGAGTCCGCCCCGGTGGCTCACCTCCGCATGGCCGTCGTGCGCGGTGGCGAGGAAGAACGTGTCCGCCGAGGCGACGAACGCCCGCTGCGCTTCGGTCAGTTCGTGCCCGTGACGTGGGCTCCCGGCGGACCGCTCGGTCAACAGCTCGTAGGACTCCCTGCGCTGGATGTACTTGGGGCAGTTGGCGAAGACGCGCTCCGCCGTCACCGCGAAGCCCGCTTCCGTGGGCCGGAGTTCGCCGTTGAGGCGCATGCGGCGGCGGGTGCGCGGGTCCAGGGCGATGGTCGCGACCGGGGTGCCGTCGGTGGCGAGGGCCCCTTCGAGCGGGTCCCCCGGCCGGAGCCGGCCGGTCACGGACATCCGGTGGGGGCCGGTCGCTCGGACGAAGCCGGGCCGTCCGGCCAGCGCCGACGCCCAGACCCGCCCGGTGTCCGGGGCGGCCGCGCCGACCACCAGCAGCGGCTGGAGTTCGAGGAAGGCCGCCGCCACCGGTTTGATGCCGTCGCCGACCGCCCGGCCGACGTGATCGGCGAGGTCACGCACCCCGGCCCGGTCCTGCACGGCGCGCGAGCCCTCGTGGTAGATGCCCGGGGCGCCCATGGCTAGAAGAAACCGCAGGTCGGAGCGGACTCGTGCGGCACGCGGGCCCCTTCGGCGCCGGACGGCGCGAAGATCTCCAGCCGTATGCCGTCGGGGTCGTGGAAGAAGATGCCGCCGGACGCGGCCCCCTCGCGATGGGCCACGACACCGTCGTGGGCGAAGTCGACGCCCCGCCTGCGCAGGGCCTGCTCGTACGCCGTGACCCGCTCGATCGAATCGACCTCGAAGGCGAGGTGGTGCAGCCCGGACCGGCCGGGGTCGTACGCGTCGCCCGCCTGCTCCCACAGCGTGAGGACAAGGCTCTCGCCATCGCCGAGGAACGCGTACCGCCTGCCCTCCTCCTTGCCCTCCCCCACCAGCACGAAGTCCAGGACGTCGCGGTAGAAGGCGAGCGAGCGGTCGAGGTCGGTGACGTTGAGGCCGATGTGGCCGGTACGCATGGTCATGGCTCTCCCTCGCAGATGTAACCGTTGAGCGACACGTTAGCGGTTAGATCCAAGGAGAGTCAACCAGTCACGTAGACTTGAGGGGTTAGCCCGGAAGGAGTCCGCCATGTCCCCCGTCCACGACCCGCGCCCCCTGACCGGCGAACCGCTCGCGCTGGACCTGCTCAACACCCGCTGGAACAGCGACGGCGTCGTCCAGGACCTGCTCGGCGACCTGGACGGGCTCGCGCTCTGGCTCGACGCGAACGGGCTCGGCGAGGGCCGGTTCCCCACGGACACGGCGACCCTGCGCCACCTGATCGGGACGCGTGACGCCCTGCTGCGGCTGGTGGACGGCACCGGCGACCAGGAGGGCCGGGCCGCGGTCGACGCGGTCCTCGGGCATGGCCGGATCCGGGCCACGCTCACCGCCGAAGGGCCGGGCGAGGTACCGGAGTTCAGCGACCCCGCCTGGGGTCCGGCCTGGCTGGCCGCGCGCAACTACCTGGAACTGCTGGCCACCGCCCCGGACCGCATCCGCGGCTGCGCCCACGAGGCGTGCATCCTGCACTTCTTCGACACCTCACGCAACGGCACCCGCCGCTGGTGCTCCATGGCGGCCTGCGGCAACCGGGCCAAGGCGTCCCGGCACTACGCCCGATCGAAGGGCTGAGGCCGAAGGGAGCGGGCCCGCCGCCCGCCCCCTCCCCCACGGATCAGGTACGGGTCGCGGTGCCCGACGGCGGCACCCGGTCGGTGAGCGCCGTGACCACCCCTAGCGCGGTCCTCGCCGTACCCGTCACCAAGGCGGCCGCCGGAGTCACCCACCGGTCCAGTCGGCGCTGCACGTCCGCGTCCAGTTCGATGGTGACCCGCACGTACCGGTTGCTCAGCGTGGTGACGCGCGGCGCGGACGGCTGCGGTTCGACCGGGTCGCGCCGCAGGGCCGCGCGGTAGTTGTCCTTGCGCTGGTTCATACGCCGTCCTGACGCTCGGGGGTCATGCGCCTTCCCGGCGCTTGAGGAGTTCGCGGGCGAGGTCCATGTAGGCCGTGTCCTCCACCTGGACCGGACCCCCGAAGGACTGGGAGTACAGGTCGAGGCGGGCGATCTGCGTGTCCAGCACGTCGAAGCCCCGCTCGGCGAGCACCTCGCGCGCGTCGGCGTCCGGGCCGGTCCGGGTCGACTCCCGGCGGTTGGTGCGGTTGAGCAGCACCGCCGTGCGGGCCGGTTCGGCGCGCAGCGACTGCACCTCACCCATCTCGGCCTGGATGGGCGCCATCCGGTCCAGCTCGATGGGCGCGGGGGTGACCGGCACGATCCACTCGTCGGCGTGGCGCATCACGCCGCGGGCGATGCGGGCGTGGTCCTCCAACTGCGGCGCGTCCAGCACCACGGCCTGCCGCCCGCCGAGGAAGTCGTCGATGCGGCGGTGGACGTCGCCCACGGGGAGGGCGACCACGGGGAAGGGGAAACCGCCGGCGAGTTCGCTCCAGCGCAGCGCCGAACCGGCGGGGTCACTGTCGACGAGCAGCGGCGGCACGTCCAGCGCACAGAGGGCGTGGGCCAGCCACACCGCGCTGGTGGTCTTGCCCACGCCGGGTTTCAGATTCACGAATGCACAGCTCAGCAGCACGTCCGACACCGTAGGGGCCACGGGCCGGGGGGCGCGGCCCGCCGCGCGGGGAGGCCGCTCGGGTTCACCCGGCGGCCGGTCGGGGCGGGCCGGTCCGGGGCTCCTAGGTCAGTCCGGGAGGGCTGGAGGGCCCGTCGACGGGGGGCTTCCTCGTCGGGTGGCAGGTACCCGGTCAGGACCCGCTCCCGACCCTCTCGGGCCTCACCGGGCGGTACGTCAGGACGGCGAGGCCGGGGTCGTGGCCCGGGCCGACGCCGACCAGCTCCCAGGAGCGGGGCAGGGCGCCGGGCCGGTGGTACGGGGCGCCGTCGACGACGACGGGGACGACGGTCAGCGTCAGCTCGTCGACGAGGCCGGCGTCCCACAGGGTCTGGCCGAACCGGCCGTGCCCGTAGACGATCAGGTCACCTCCGGGGGTGTTCTTGAGTGCGGCCACGGCCTGAGCCGGATCGTCCGCGACCACGCTCGTGTTGCTCCAGTCCGCCTCCTGGAGGGTGGAGGAGAACACGTACTTCTTCATCGCGTTGATGTGCTCGGCGTACGGCCCGGTCGCGGCGGGCCACTGGCCGGAGAAGAGCTCGTAGGTCCCTCGGCCCATCAGCATCGCCCCGCTGCGCCGCAGGACCTCCAGGGAGTGCTGCGCGCTGCCGGGCCCGAAGTAGGGCCCGGCCCAGCGCAGCGGCTCTCCGATCACACCGTTCAGGGACACGAGGGCGGTCTGCACGAGCCGCCGGGAACTGTCGGTCATGGCGTTCATGAGGTGAGGACTCCCGGCGGGTCCGCGATGCATCGGTCACCGGTGGCAGGTCCGGCCCGTGCGAACCGCACACGGTCACCGGTGGCAGGTCCGGCCCGTGCGAACCGCACACCGGCCACCGCCCGCGGAGCCGACCGATGCGATTCGCCCCGTCGTCGGGTCCATACCCGTGACACCGCAATCGGAAGGACACCTCATGACCCCATCCGCCGCCACCGGCCGGCCGCCCGCCCTGCGCTGGGTGCTGGCCCTCACCGCGGTGGCCGGACTCGTCGTCGCCCTGGACCAGCTCGTCGTCGCCACCGCGCTCGACACGATCCGGCGGGACCTGGGCGCTTCGATGGCCGACCTGGAGTGGACCGTGAACGCGTTCGGGCTCGGGTTCGCCGCGCTGCTCATCCCGGCGGCCGAGCTCGGCGACCGGATCGGACGCAAGCGGGCCTACCTGTCAGGTCTGCTGCTGTTCGCCGCCGCCTCCGCGGGGTGCGCCCTCGCCCCCACGACCGGCGTCCTGATCGGCGCCCGCGCCGTGCAGGGAGCCGCGGCCGCCCTGCTGTCACCGGCCGCGCTGGCACTGCTCACCGAGGCCACCCCGCCGCGGCGGCGGGGAGCCGTCATGGGCGTCTACGCGGCCGTCACGGGACTCGCCGTGGTGGGCGGCCCGCTGGTCGGCGGCGCGGTGGCCCAAGGGCTCGCCTGGCAGTGGATCTTCTGGATCAACGTCCCGGTGATCGCCGTCGTGGTGCCGCTCGCCCGCGCGGTGCTCACGGAACACACCGGCCGGCCCACCCCTCCCGACGTCCCCGGCATCGCGCTGGCGGCCACCTCGATGTTCGCGCTCGTCTGGGCGCTGGTGCGGTCCGGGTCCGCGGGCTGGGGAAGCGCGGAGGTGCTGGGCACGCTGGTGGCCGGCGGGGTCGCCCTCGCGGCATTCGCCGTGCGCCAGGCGACGGCCGCGCACCCCATGCTGCCCACCCGTCTGCTGCGGCAGCCCGCCTTCGCCGCGGGCAACCTGTCGGCCCTGCTGCTGACCGCCTCCCTCTTCGGCACCGTCTTCTTCCTGGCCCAGTACCTCCAGGTCGCCCTCGGCCACTCGCCGCTGGGCGCGGGACTGCGGTTCCTGCCGTGGACGGCGACCCTGTTCCTCATCGCCCCGGTCGCGGGCCGGCTGCAGGACCGGATCGGCCCGCGCGCCCTGATCTGCGCCGGGCTGCTCCTCCAGGGCGCGGGGATGCTGTGGATCGGCGCCAACGCCCACCAGCACCAGGGCTACGGCGCCTCCGTCGCGGCACTCGTCCTGTCCGGGGCGGGAACCTCGATGGCCATGCCGGCCCAGCAGACGACCGTCATGACCGCCGCTCCCCCGGCCCTGATGGGCAAGGCCGCGGGCACCTTCACCACCGTCCGCCAGCTCGGCGGGGCCCTGGGCATCGCGGTCATGGCGGCGGTCTTCGGCTCGGTCGGCGGCGAGGCGTCCCCCGCCGCCTTCACGGACGGCTTCTCCGCAGCCGTGACCGCCGCCGGCGCCCTGGCCCTCGTCGGCGCCGCGTTCGGGCTGCTCGCACCCGGCCGTCGCCGCGCGGCGGTTCCGGACGACCCGGCCGACGACGGCACGGGCCACGCCGTACAGGAGGAACTCGGTGCCCACTGACGACTTCGACGCCCTCGCCGCGCCCTACCGGCAGGAACTGCTCGCCCACTGCTACCGGATGCTCGGCTCGGTGCACGACGCCGAGGACCTGGTCCAGGAGACACTGCTGCGCGGCTGGCGCGGCTACGACCGTTTCGACGGCCGCTCCTCGCTGCGCACCTGGCTGTACCGGATCGCCACCAACGCCTGTCTGTCGGCGCTCGCCAGCACGCACCGCAGGGTGCTGCCCTCGGGGCTCGGCACGGCCGCGGAGGACGGGGGAACGGACCTCGTGCACGCCGACGAGGTCGCGTGGCTCACGCCGCTGCCGACGCCCGGGCGCACGGCGCCGGCGCAGGACCCCTCGGACGTCACGGTGTTGCGCGCCAGTACCCGGCTCGCCCTGGTGGCCGCCTTCCAGCGGCTGCCCGCCCGGCAGCGGGCCGTGCTGCTGCTCGTCGACGTGGTCGGCTTCCGGATCGCGGAGGCCGCCGAGTTCCTCGGCACCTCCGTCAACGCCTGCCGCAGCCTGCTGCAACGCGCCCGTGCCGCACTGGCCGCCGACCCGCCCGCCGAGGACGAGGTCCGCCCGGGGCCCGAGGTGGACGAGGAGGTGCTGCGCCGCTACCTGGAGGCGTTCGAGGCCGCCGACACCCGGCGGCTTGCCGAACTGCTGCGCGGCGATGTCACGTACGAGATGCCGCCGATCGCCACCTGGTTCCGCGGCCGGGACGCCGTGCGCGACCACTGGAAGCGCCGCGTCTTCAGCAAGCCGCGCCGCGCCCTGCCCCTATGGGCCAACGGCTGTCCGGCGATGGCCGTCTACATGGAGGACGCCCACGGGGAGATGCGGGCGCACGCCGTCGAGGTGCTGGAGACGGAGGGCGGTCTGGTCTCACGGGTCGTCGTCTTCCTGCACCCCGAACTGTTCGCGCACTTCGGCGTCCCGGACGTGCTGACGGGAGCGACCGCATGAACCCCGGGCGTCCTCCGCGACCGCTGGAGCACGGAGCACAACAACCGCCCGGGGCCGACCCGTTGGACTTGCTCGCGCAGGCGACCGGTGCCGCGCTGGACAGCCTGCGGCGCGCCGCCCTCACCGACCCGGGCGCGCCGACCCCCTGCACCCGCTGGAACCTCGCCACGCTGGTGCGTCACCTCGCCGACTCCACCGCCGCGACCCGTGAACTCCTCACCGGCCTGCCGCCCGGCCCCCCGCCGCCGCCCGGTTGCACGCCGGCCCGGCACGAACTGCACCGCCTGCGGGCCACGTTGCCCGACCTCCCCCGGGACGCGGCCCGCCTGCACGCGATCGCCCTGCCGGCGAGCTACGAACTCACCCTGCACGCCTGGGACATCAACCGGACCACCGGGTGCCGCACCCCGCTGCCGCCTACCCTGGTCGAGGCGCTGCTCGCCCTCGCCCCCCTGGTCATCGACGGCGTGGACCGCACCGACCTGTTCGCCGCTCCCCTGCCGCCGCCCCACCCCGCCGACCCCACCGACCGACTGCTGGCCCTCTTCGGCCGACGCGCCGCACCCGACGCCTGACAACCCGACAGGACGACCAACACCCCCATGAGCAACACCTTTTCGGAAACCGACCACGAGACCCCCGACGGCCGCCGCCTGCACGCCTACGACACCGGGGCGGGCGACGACCCGGCCCGTCTGACGGTGTTCTGGCACCACGGCACGCCCAACATCGGCAGCCCGCCCGCACCGCTGCTGCCCGCCTCCCGGCGGCTCGGCATCCGCTGGATCTCCTACGACCGCCCCGGCTACGGCGGTTCCACCCCCCTGCCCGGCAGGTCCGTCGGGTCGGCCGCCGACGACGTCCGCGTCGTCGCCGACGCGCTGGGCGTCGGGCGCTTCGCCGTCATGGGCCACTCCGGCGGCGGCCCGCACGCCCTGGCCTGCGCGGCCCTGCTGCCCGAGCGGGTGCTCGGCGCGGTGTGCGTGGCGGGACTGGCGCCGTACGACGCGGAAGGACTCGACTGGTTCGCCGGGATGCACGCCTCCGGCCGTGCGTCCCTGACGGCGGCGGCCGCGGGCCGCGCGGCGAAGGAACGCCACGAGGCGCAGGCCGTCTACGACCCGGAGATGTTCACCGCCGCCGACCACGCCGCGCTCGCCGGGGACTGGTCCTGGTTCGAGGAGGTGGTGCCCCCGGCCCTGGCCGGCGGCCCCGGCGCCCTGATCGACGACGACCTGGCCTACGTCCGCCCCTGGGGCGCCGACCCCGGCGCGGTCACCTGTCCGCTGCTCCTGCTGCACGGCGGCCAGGACCGCATCGCCCCGAGCCCCCACGCCCGTTGGCTGGCCGGACGCACCCCGGGTGCGGCCCTGTGGCTCCGCCCGGACGACGGACACCTCTCCGTGCTGGACGGCGCGGTGACGGCCCTGGAGTGGCTGGCCGATCACGTCGCTCGGTGACCCGGTCGCCGTGGAAGCCCCTCCGGGAGTGTCCGTAGGCCCACCCCGGTCCGGTGTCCAGGCCCAGCGACGCGGCACGGCGGACGCGGGAGAGTCTTCCTCGTCGGCGTCACACGGACGCCGGACTCGGCACCGGACCAGCTCACTTCGGGGGAACCACATGAACGACATCCTCGCCAGGCGCCTGACGGGACTGGCCGGCATCGCGGCGGCGGTCTGCTTCATCGTCGAAGTGCCGCTGTACTTCCTCCACTCGGGCCCGCCGCCGGACGCCAATGTGCTCACGCGCCTGCTGATCGGCATCGTCGCGCTGGCCGGGCTGATCCTGTTCGTCACGGGCTTCCGCGAACTGGTCAAGCAGGTGAGCCCCGCCCACGAATGGGTCGGCACGGTCGCCTTCGCCACCGGCCTGGTCTACGCGACGGTCACCCTGGTCTCCAGCGGTCTGGAGGCCGGCGCGGTCATCGCCACCGACCACCCGATCGACCCGACCATCACGGTCAGCGGCACGTACATCCTCTACGGCTCCATCGGCCGCCTGCTGCTCACGCTGTTCCTCACCGCGGTCGGCTACGGCATCACCCGCGCGCACCTGCTCCCCCGCTGGACCGACCGCTCCGCCTACGTCCTCGCGGCGGTGAACCTGGCGTTCGTGCCGTCCCTGTTCTTCGGCAACGAGCCCGCGCACTTCTACGCCGCGAACGGCTGGGGCAGCACGGCCCTGATGGGCGCGCTGCTGAGCTACTGGCTGCTCGCGATGGGCATCGCCACCTACCGCAGCGCGGCCGGACGTACGCCCGCCCCCGCCCCTGCCCTGCAGTCCTGATCCGCACCCACGGGCCGTCCGTGGCAACAGGGCGCCGGCTCACCCGTGCAGGGTGGGCCGGTAGACCAACTCCTGGATGCGCCCGTCGAGCGTCCGGGACGCGATCAGTTCGAGGTCGAAGTCGGCCGCGTCCCGGAACACCGGGTCCGCGCCGGTCCGGCCCGTGACCACGGGGAAGACCGTCACCTGGAGGCGGTCGACCAGTCCGGCCGCCATCAGCGCGCAGTTCATGGACAGGCTGCCGTGGGAGCGCAACGGCACGTCGGACTCCGCCTTGAGCCGGGCCACGACGTCGACGGCGTCGCCCTTCGCGACGGTCGCGTCCGGCCAGTCCAGCGGCTCCTCCAGGGTGGTCGACACGACCGTGGCGGGCAGGTTCCGCATCCGGGTCACCCATGGGTCACGCACCTCGGAGTCCTCGGTGCTCGACGCCAGCATCTGCGCGAACGCCCGGTACGTGGTGGCCCCGAACACCATCCGCTGCTCCTCGCCGTACTGGGCGAGGCGGTGCTCGAGCAGTTCGGGGCCCTGCTTGCCCCAGTAGCCGGTCCAGTCGCCGCCGGCCGCGCCGAAGCCGTCGAGGCTGGAAAAGACGTCGAACGTGTAGGTGGCGGTCATGACGATCTCCTCGGGTGGGGCGTGCGCGGGTCGATGGTGTGTCGGCGTTGAGACCGGTCCGCGGCCGGGAACTCATCGAGCGGCGCGCGGTCCCCGTGCCCGGCACGCCGGTGGTTGGCTGGTACAACGGTGTGCGGTACAGGTGTGCGGTACGGGTACACCGCAGGTCAGCAGGCTGGAAGGCGGCACACAGGTGAGCACACGACGCGGTACGGCCCTGGTGACGGGCGCGTCCTCCGGCATCGGCGCGGCCTACGCTGAGCGCCTCGCCGCCCAGGGGTGGGACACGGTCCTGGTGGCCCGCAGGGCGCAGCGGCTCGACGACCTCGCCCGGCGGCTGCGCGAGGAGACGGGCACCGGGGTGGAGACCCTGGTGGCCGACCTGTCGGCGCCCGACGACCTGGCCCGGGTGGTGGGTCGGGCGGCGGGTGACGACATCGGGTTCCTCCTCAACAACGCCGGCATCAACGGGTACGGCCCGTTCGCCGCACTCGAACCGGACCTCCTGGCGAAGGTGCTGCACGTCAACGTCCTGGCCGTCACCGCCCTCACGCGGGCCGCGGTCCCGGGCATGCTGGCGCGGGGCGCCGGCACCGTGGTCAACGTCGCCTCGCAGCTGGCCTTCGCGGGCTCGCTGCCGCCGCACCCGCTGCCCGAGCGTGCGGTGTACGGCGGCACCAAGGGCTACGTCGTCACCTTCACCCGCACCCTCGCTGCCGAGCTGGCCGGCACTCCGCTGCGGATCCAGGTGCTGTGCCCGGGGCTGACCGCCACCGAGTTCCATCGTTCCCGCGGCCACGAGCCGGTGCCGGGACGCGACCAGGCCGTCCACGACGAGGGCGGCATGCCGGTGGACCAGGTCCTCGACGCCTCACTCGCGGCGCTGGACGCCGGCCGGGTGGTGTGCGTGCCGGGACTCGACGACCCGTCCCTGATCGACGGCCTGGCTGCGGCCGAGGGAGCGATCCGCGCGGTGGCCCGGCGCGGGACGAACTGACGCGGGGGCTCAGCGGCCCCCGCCCGGCGTCCGCTCGGCGGGTCAGGCCAGTGGGTCGTGGCCCCAGTTCATGAGCGAGTACCGCCAGCGGGTGTCCCGCACGTCTCCCGAGGGCCGCTGGGCGAGGTGCCGCCGGACGTAGCCGACGACCTTCCGCATGTGCTGGTAGTCGTCGTCGGAGAGGTCGCCCTTCTTGGCGCGCAGGATCTCCACGATCCGGCGGCCGGAGGCGTGGCCGGTCGACTCGCCGCCGTCCTTGTGCTGCCCGGCGTCGCGCGACTGGTCGGTGTCCAGCCACTCCTCCAGTGCGCCCGGCTGCATGTTGACCACCTCGCGGAAGTCGTCCCAGGTCTCTTTCCGCTCGTTGTCGTCCACCGGTTCTCCCTCGCTGTCGGCACGGTCCGAGCGTCGGCCGACCTCCAGCGTGCGGGCTTTCGGTCCGCGCCGCAGCTCAGGGGGCGCGAGGGAGGCCGCGTGGGCCGGTCCCGGGGGTCACGTCGCGTTCGAGCCGCCGTTGCTGTGACGCTCGACGTCCCCGCCGCCGCGCCAGTCCAGCACCAGGGTGGTGGCGTCGTCCGGCAAGGCCCCCTCACAGGCCTCGTGGACCGCCGCGGTGAGCACCCTGACCACCTCGCGCGGGTGGTCGTCCCGTGTGTCACGGATGAGGGCCCGCAGGTCCACGGCCGCAGCGGCACGCTCCCGCATGCCGTCGGTCAGCAGCACCACGCGGTCACCCGGCTCCAGGGCCAAGTGCTGTACCTGGTAGGCGACCGGGGCACGGACGCCGAAGGGCAGGTTGATCCGGAGGGGCAGTTCCTCCACCTGGCCGTCCCGCAGTCGCAACGGCCAGGGGTGTCCGGCGTTGACCAGCTCGCAGGCACCGGTTTCCAGGCGGATGCGCAGCAACTGCCCGGTCGTCATGCCGTGGCCGTGGCGGATGATCGCCTCGTGGGCGGCCCGGGCCTGGTCCAGGATGCCGGCCCCGGCCCGCCGGGCCCCCCGCAGGGCGTTGACCGTGAGCGTGGCCAGCAGCGCGGAGGCGGTGTCGTGGCCCATGGCATCCGTGATCGACAGGTGCAGGGTCTCCTGGTCGAGGGCGTAGTCGTAGGTGTCGCCGCCGATGTCGTCGGCCGGGACCAGGCCGCAGGCGAGGGTGAACTGGGCGGCCTCGCAGCAGGCGGCCGAGGGCAGCAGCTGGTGCTGGATCTCCGAGGCCAGGCTCATCGTGGTGGTGCGCCGGCCCCAGTGGTACAGGTCGGTGTACCGCCGGTCGGTGACCACGATGTACGCGAGGGCGTGCGCCGCGTGGGCGACCCCGTCCCGGACGGCGTCGTCCGTGTAGGGGACGAGCAGGTCGAGGACCCCGATGCAGTCGCCCCGGTTCGTCACCGGGGCGACCATCCGGCAGCCGCCCTCGCCGTCGTCCTCCTGGTGGAGGCGTTGGGAACGCAGCACCCGCTCGAACACGCTGCCCGTCAGCGGCACCCGCTCGACCGGGCCGCGCGGCTCATCCGGTGTGCCGGCCCGCGGAATTCGCACGGCGTCCCGCCCGAGCACGTCGACGAACCAGAACGACACCTCCGACGCCGAGAACCTCTTCTCCAGGTTCCGGGCCACCACGTCCACCGATTCCCCCGGTGCGGCGTCCTCGGCCGCTCTCAGAATCTCGTCCAGCCCCAAGGGCTCCTCACCCTGCACGTCGCACCTCCCAGTCCGTCTCCTCGTTCCCGCTGGAGCCGCCCGGAATACACGACATCCTCACCCTTCCTCGACGTCACCCACCTCCCCACGCGGGCGGGCGGGCACCCTGAGCAGGTCCCCGGTGGCGCGTCGCAGCGCGCGGCGCTGGGCGGCCGTGGTGGCGCCCCAGATACCGTCGTCCTCGCCGTGCTCGACGGCCCAGGTGCGGCAGTCCAGCAGCACGGGACAGCGGCGGCAGACCGCCAGGGCGGCTCGTGCGTCCGCGCCCGCGGCGAGGCCTTCGGACAGCGGGAAGAAGATCTCGGGATCCTCACCGACGCAGGCCGCGCGGTCGCGCCAGTGCGGTGGTGGTGTGGTCGGGCATCCGTACGGTTCGGCCATCGCTCGTCCCTGCCGGCTCGCGGGCCACTCGGCCCAGGCTGACGACGCGGCGCGTGTCGTGACGTCGCCGCGCACCCGGCAGGGGCGACCGACAGCTTACCCACCGGTAAGGGTGGATATTCATGCCTATTCGCACCTTTGCGTGGTTCGCGGTGGTCCGGGGAGTTCAGGCGGGTCCCGCCGCGTGAGAGCGGCTGCCGAAGGGGCACACGCGGAGCATGAGACCGACCCAGACGGACCGCGCCGGCGGCCCCTCCCCCGCACTGCTCCGCTACGGGGCCGCGGCCGCCGCGGTGACGGCCGCGGCAGCGGTGGGCGCGAACGCGGTGGACGCGGACAGCGCCTGGTACCGCGCCCTGCGCAAGCCGCCGTGGCAGCCGCCGCCGTGGAGCTTCGGCGCCGTGTGGACCCCGCTGTACGCGTCCGTCGCCTACGCCGCCGGACACGCCCTCGGCCGCACCGAGGACGCCCGCCGGCGCCGGCAGCTCACCGCGAGCCTCGCGGTCGACCTGGCCCTGAACGCCGGCTGGAACTGGCTGTTCTTCGCCCGCCGCAGCCCCCGGGCCGGACTGGTGGGCACCGTGCTGCTCGACGTCGCCAACGCCGAACTGCTGCGCCGCACCGCACAGGTCGACCGCACGGCCGCGCGGGCCCTGCTGCCGTACGCCGCCTGGTGCGGCTTCGCGACGGCGCTGAACGCCTCGCTGGTACGGCGCAACAGCTGACCGGCGACCGCTGGTGCGCTCGGAGCGAGGTGACGTCAGCGGTGCCGTCACCGCCGGCCCCGGCGCACCGGGGTGCGGGGTTCCCCCTCGACCCCCGTCCCGTCGGCCGGTCCGGACGGCACCGCGGCGAGAGCGGCGTGCGGGAGCTGTCCGCGCCGGGCGTGGAGCGACTCGCGGGCCGCCTCGCGCGGGTGGCGGCGGCGCCAGTAGGGATTGTCGTGCGACAGCCCTCCGGAGACGCGCCCGTACATCCCGAAGGTCGCGATGAGCAGGCCCATCGCGTAGCTGAAGAAGACGTTGGACATGCCGAAGTCGAGGACGTTGGCGGGCTTGTCCAGGATGAAGATGTGGACCAAGCCGCTGAGCAGGAACAGCGAACCCACGGTGATGTTGAGCGTGGAGGCGACGTTCCCGCCGATCACGGCGCCCGCCACCAGCAGCAGCCCGAACACCACGGAGACCAGGCTGAGCAGCCCGTTGGTCGACATCCCCGCGACACTGGTCCCGTCGGTGTCGAACGGGCGCAGCTCATCGGCGAAGCCCAGGACGCCGAACACCAGCAGGACGACACCGCACAGTCCGGCGCCGTAGCGGTACACGGTCGCGAGCCGGTGGTCCACCGGCAACTCGTCGCGCAGTCTCATGACCCTTCCCTTCACAGCCGGTGCGGGTGTCGGGGGCGGAGGCTCCCACGCACCCGCTCGTGACCTCTTCCGCCCCCGGGCCCGCCTCGGTTGCAGCGGTGGCCCGACCGCAGGACACCGGCGCGCGACGGCGTCCCCCTCACCCCTGCCGGGGAGGGCGCTGTTACCTTCCGGGGCCATGAGCGACAGCGTGTACGTGGGCCATGCGGGCAGTGACGCGGCACTGGACCGGGGGTGGTTGCTGGGCCACTTCAAGGACGCCTCCGACCCCCGGCACAGCGAGGCCGTGGAGATCAAGTGGGGCGTCCACCCCCAGGGCGACGAGCGGGCCGAGTGGGTGACCGGCGAGGAGCGCACCGCCCTGCTGGTCCTGATCAGCGGGCGGTTCCGGGTGGAACTGCCCGGCCACAGCGTCCTCCTGTCCCGGCAGGGCGACTACGTCGTGTGGGGCCGGGGCGTCGACCACTCCTGGCGCGCGGAGGAGGAGTCGGTGGTGCTGACCGTCCGCTGGCCCTCCGTCCCGGGTTACCAATCCATTCCTTGACACGAATATTCGTGGTGAGGAATACTCAAGACATGGACGCACTCCTCGCCGCACTGGCCGACCCGGCCCGCCTGCGGCTGGTCACCCTGCTGGCCGAGCGGCCCCGCGCGGTCGGGGTCCTCGCCGAGCTCGCCGGGGCGCGCCAGCCGCAGACCACCAAGCACCTCCAGACCCTCGAGCGGGCCGGGGTCGTCACCTCCCAGCGCAGCGGACAGCGCCGCATCTACGCACTGGACGCAGCCCCCCTGCGGGACCTGGCCGCCGCGCTCCTGCGGCTCGCCGACGACGCGGACCGGTCCGGCGGTCCGGGCACGACGTACGAGCGCTACGGGCGCGGCCTGCGCGTGGAACGGCTCGCCGCGCAGGAACCCGGCTGGGCCGACGGCCGCTCGTTCGGGTTCCACCGCTCGCTGGCGGCGCCGGCCGACCTGGTCTGGCGCCACCTGACGGAGCCGGCCCTGCTCGCCCAGTGGTGGACGCCCGACGACCTCCGCATGCATCACCTGGTCTTCGAGGCGCGGCCGGGCGGGCGGATCGTGCAGGAGTACCGCGACGCAGAGGACACCGACGGCTCGGGGCCGGCCGCCGGACGCGCCGAGGGGGTCGTGGAGGACGCGCGCCCGGGCGAGCGCCTCACCTACCGGATCTCCCCGGTCCTCCCGGACGGGAGTCCCGCCTTCACCGCCCACGTCGACCTCGCCCTGACGCCGACCGGCACCGGCACCGACCTCGGCGTCCACTGGCAGCTGACCGACAGCACCGTCGACTCCGCGGACTTCGTCGCGGGCATCGAGATCGGCTTCGGCCAGGGCCTGGACAAGCTCGCGGCGGCCCTCACCGCCGACCCCCGCGACACCGACAGCACCAGCAGAAGGAGCACGACATGACCGACTCCACCGCCCGCGCCGCCCGCACGGTCACCGCGAACCTGGTCCTCAGCCTCGACGGGCGCTACAACGGCCCCGGCGGAGCAGCCGACTTCGGCGCGTTCGTGCCGTACGCCACCACCGAGGTCGCGCGGGACCAGCTCACCCGCATCTGGGAGAACGCGACGACGGCCGTGCTCGGCCGGGTCAACGCCGAGGGGTTCCTGGGCTTCTGGCCGTCCGTCGCGGACAGCGAGGAGGCCGACCCACGGGACCGCGGCTACGCCAAGTGGCTCGTCCACACGGAGAAGGTGGTCTTCTCGACGACCCTGACCGAGGCCCCGTGGGAACGCACGCGCCTGGTCAACGCCCCCGCCGCGGACGTCATCGCCGACCTCAGGAGCACCGGCGAGGGGGAGATCCTCGTCAACAGCAGCGCCAGCGTCATCAAGGCCCTGCTGTCGGCGGACCTGCTGGACCGGCTGTACCTGATCGTCATCCCCGAGGTCCTCGGCGGCGGACAGCGCCTGTTCGAGGACGGCCTGCCCGACTCCCGCTGGAAGCTGACCCACCACGAGGTCGGCGAACTGGGCGAGACGGCCCTGGTCTACGACCGGGTCCGCTGAGACCGCCCACGACGCCCGTCCGGCGCGCGGCGCCCGGGTCCACGCCGTCCGCCGTTCACCGGGCCGCCGGTGGCCGACGGCCACGAGCCATCCCGCCTACCCGCCCCGGCCACCTCGACACCGGCCCCCGTTCACCGGCGACGATCAAGCTGCTCCCATGAAACGGGTCGTCCCAGTCCTCGCCGCCACCCTGTCCGCGCTGCTCGTCGCCTCGGTGCCCGCCCAGGCCACCGGCTCCGGGTCCCTCACCAGTTACGGGACCAAGGCGTCGTACGCGCCCCAGCAGAACGCCCACGGCTACCAGCGCGCTCCCCGGGGGTACCGGCCCGTCTTCACCGAGACCGTCTCCCGGCACGGCTCGCGCGCGGCCACCAGCAGCAAGGACGGCGACCTCGTGCTCGCGCTGTGGGACCGGGCCGCGGCCGAGGACCAACTCACGCCCGTGGGAAGGCAGTTCGGGCCCGACGTGCGGACGCTCCTCGCGGCCATGGCCACCGTCGGGTACGGCAATCTCAGCGGGCGCGGCGAGCAAGAACTGCGGGACACCGCCGCACGCCTGCAACAGCGGCTCCCGGACCTGTTCCGGCGGATCGCCGACAACGCCGAGCCCATCGACGTCGTCAACTCCGGTGAGGCACGCGCCGTCGCCAGCGGCACCGTGTTCGCCGGGGCCCTCGCCTCCGACGACCCGGCCCTCGCGCCGCTCATCCGGCCCGCCCGGTCCGACAGGGACCTGCTCTACTTCCACAAGTCGGCCGGCGGCGCCGCCTACCGCGACTACGTCGACCACGACCAGCGGCTGGCCACCACCCTGAAGGACATCACCGGCCGGCCCGCCACCGCGCAGGCCGCCCGCCGGGTCCTCCAGCGGATCTTCAAGCCCGCGTTCGTCCAGCGCGTCGTGGACGGCGAGTTCTCCTCCGTGGCCTCCGACGTCGACGCCGCCCGAGCCGTCTACGACCTCTATGCGATCGCCCCGAGCATGAGCGCCGAGATGCCCGGCCACCGCGCCCTGCCCATGGGGCGCTACATCGCGCCGCGCGACGCCGCGTGGTTCGGGTACCTGAGCGACGCCGAGGACTTCTACGAGAAGGGCCCCGGGTTCGCGGACAGCGACATCACCTACCGGATGGCCGACGTCCTGCTCGACGACTTCTTCCGGCAGGCCGAGGCCAAGCGGGCCGGCACCAGCACGCTGGGCGCGGAACTGCGCTTCACGCACGCCGAGGAGATCATCCCGCTCGCCGCGCTGATGGGCCTGCCGGGCAGCACCGAGGCGGCGGCGCCCGACCGGCCGTACACCTACGCCGACAACACGTGGCGCGGGGCGTCCGTCGCCCCCATGGCCGCGAACATCCAGTGGGACGTCTTCCGCAAGGGCGACACCTACCTGGTGCGCATGCTCTACAACGAGAAGGAGACGGCCTTCAAGCAGGGCTGCCGTCCCGTGTCCCCGGGCAGCGTCTTCTACGACCTGGACGAGCTGGAACGCTGCTTCGGCCGCGCGAGCTGAGCCGGCGGGCGGGTTTCATACCGGGTTCACAGACAGGCCCACACCAAGTTCACAGACACCGCCCCTACTGTCGTGCACATGTCCAAATTCTCTTCCGAAGAGCCTGACAACGCCATCGTCTCCCGCCTGGTGTCCCGGCGCCGCATGCTCGTCCTCGGCGGCGCGGCCGGCGCCACCGCCGCCCTCGGCGGGGCGGGCACGGTGGCCGGGGCCGCCGACCGGACCGTCGGCGGGCCCGGCACCCTCGACGCCGTGAAGGCGGCCGCCTCCGCGTCCGGCGCCTGCATGGCGCTGACCACGGAGCAGATCGAGGGCCCCTACTACCTCGACCACGAACTCTTCCGGAAGGACGTGGTCGAGGACCGCACCGGGATCCCGCTCCTGCTCGTGCTGCGCGCCGTGGACAGCGCGACCTGCCGGCCGCTGCGCAACTCGGCCGTCGAGATCTGGCACTGCGACGCCTCGGGCGTCTACTCCGGCTACACCCAGGTCGGCAACGGCGGGGGCGGCGGGACACCCCCCGGGCCGCCGCCGTCCGGTACGCCGACGGCGCCCCCCGACGGGTCGGGTGGTCCGGGCGGTCCGGGCGGTCACGCGACCCCGACCGACGACCTGACCTGGCTGCGCGGCATCCAGATGACCGACCAGCAGGGCTTCGTCACCTTCCGGACCGTCTTCCCCGGCTGGTACACCGGCCGCGCCGTCCACATCCACACCAAGGTGCACACCGGCGGCTCGCGCAGCTCCGACGGCTACACCGGCGGCCGCACCTGCCACACCGGGCAGTTCTACTTCGCCGAGGACGCGGTGAAGGCCACCGTGGGCGTCGCGCCCTACGCGGCGAACTCCGTCACGCGCGTGACCCTCGACCAGGACGCGCTCTACCCGGGCACCGGCACACCGGGTGGACTGCTCGAACTCGTCTACGACCGGCGGTACATCGAGCGCGGCGTCGTCGGCCACATCACCATGGCGGTCGACCCCGACGCCACGAACGACGGCGGCGGCGCGCCCGGCGGCCCCGCCCCGACCGCCTCCCCGTCACCGTCCGTCTGAGCCGATGGGACCGCGTCGGGGTCGTCGGTGTCGCGTTCCGGCCTATCGTGGGGCCGTGGCGGACGACGTGTCCAAAGTGCCGGCCGATCCCGCGCGTCGCCGTCACGATCACGTCCTCAGCCGATGACCCAGGCCCGACGCACCAGAGAGCACCTCATGAGGATCCACCTCACCAACGTCTTCGTCGACGACCAGGAGACGGCCCTGCGCTTCTACACGGACGTGCTGGGCTTCGTGAAGAAGCACGACGTGCCGCTGGGCGCGGACCGGTGGCTGACGGTGGTCTCGCCGCAGGACCCCGAGGGCACGGAGCTGCTGCTGGAGCCGTCCGGCCACCCCGCGGTGGGGCCGTACCGGGCGGCGCTCGTGGCGGACGGCATCCCGGCCGCCTCGTTCGCGGTGGACGACGTACGGGCGGAGTTCGAGCGGCTGCGTGCGCTCGGGGTCCGGTTCACGCAGGAGCCGCTGGAGATGGGGACGGTCACCACCGCCGTCCTGGACGACACCTGCGGCAACCTGGTGCAGATCGTCCACAGCAAGTAGCAACGCCCGGGGGATTCCTAGTCCCGCGGCGTGCCGTCCCAGCGCCACGTGGTGGGACGGGGCCGCCCGGGCAGGTCGGCGCGCCCGGTGGCCCAGAGCAGGGTGGCCCAGGGCTCCGTCGTTGTCGGGGCGTCCGGGAACAGCCGGGCGAGCACCCGCGCGCACAGGTCCGCGGGCGGGTCCCAGGGCAGGCCGAGCCCCTGGGCCAGGTCGTACGTATGGACCACGGTCTCGACGATCCCCATCGCGGCGAAGCCCTCGGCGTCGGAGGCGCCGTGGACGTGGTGGGCGCGCACGTGCGACTGCGTCGTGCGCACCATGGCGACCAGCAGCGCGCCGCACGCCTCCAGCACCTGCAGCAGCCCCGCCGGTCCGGCGGCCCGGTCGGCGTGCACGGCGTTCGCGGGCCCGCCGGGCCGACGGCTCTCCCACACGAACGGCACCTCGCCGTTCGACGGCGGTGTCCTCGGCCCGAGCTGCGCGGCGTACGCGAAGAGGTCGTCGCTGAGGTGCTCCACGGTCTCCCAGCAGTCCCACTCCAGCGAACCGGCCTTGCTCTCCCACGCCCCGTCCGGCGCCTCCCGCAGGAGCGTCACGGCGAGTTGTACGGCGAGGTCGAGGTCATCGGCGGTGACGGGTGCCCGGTGGGAGCCGCTCTCGGCTGTTCGAGACATGGCAGGACGGTATCGCGCCGGGCCGGGGTGAGGCCGGTCCTCGGCTCATGGGCCGTGTTCGGTCGGCTGCGGAGCCGGGCGGGGCGTGGCCGTGGCGAGGAAGGCGCCGGGCAGCCAGCGGGCCGCCGCCCACAGGCAGGTGGTCAGCCAGGCCGTGGCGAACAGCCACCCCCCGATGACGTCGGTGAACCAGTGCACGCCCAGGTAGACGCGGGTCAGGCCGACCGACACGCCCCAGCAGGCGACGGCGATCTGGAGGGGCCTGCCACCGCGGGGGGCGCGCAGCGCGAGCGCGACGATGAGTATGCCCGCGGTCAGGGCCGCGGTGGTGGTGTGCCCGGAGGGGAACGCCCAACCGCTCGCGTGGGTCGCCCAGTCGGGGCGCGGGGGGCGCGGCCGGTGCACGCGGGTCATCGTGGCGTAGCGCAGGACCTGGCCCGTGGCCAGGCAGGACAGGGCGAGGGCGATGGCGCCCGGTCTCTGTCGCGCGGTCCGCCCGGCCAGGGCGCCGGCGAGGGCCACGAGCGCGTACGGGACGACGCCGCTGCCGGTGGCGGTCACGCCGCGGGCCAGGGCCACCAGTTCGTCGGAGCGGTGGGCGACGGACCGGCTGAGGAAGGTGCCGTCCAGCCAGAGCGGTGCGCCGGCACCGCCCACGACGATCATCGTCAGCACCGCGAAGGCCGTCCAGGCGCCGGCTCCGGCGCTCCCGGCGAGGTCGGCAGCGTCCCTGCGGTTCATGGGGCCGTTCATGAGGCCGACAGCAGGGTGCGCAGCGGTGCCGTCGCCGTCGCCCGCCGGGCCAGGGCTGACGACCACCGGCGGACGACGAGCATGGCGGGCAGGGCCACCGATATCCCCACGAGGACACCGGCCAGGACGTCGTGCGGGTAGTGGACGCCGATCCAGACGCGGGAGACCGCCATCGCGACGGCCGCCCCGCACGCGAGTGTGCCCAGCCGCCGCGAGACGAACAGCAGCGCCACGGCGGCCGCCACGGCGATGACCGCGTGGTTGCTGGGGAACGACCAGTCGCCGTGCGCGGGACACGCCTCCAGGGTCGTCACCCGCAGGGTCCGGCACGGCCGGTCCTCCTGGACGGCCGACTTGAGGACGAGGTCCACGCCGTACGCCAGGACCGCCACCAGGGGCACGGCCAGGGCCGTGAGCGCCTGTGCGGCCCCCTGCCGACGGGCCCGCCACCAGGCCAGGACCATGAGCACGGCGAACAGCACCAGGCCGTACGCCGACCACACCGTCACCGCGGTGTCCAGCCGGCCGGGCGCGCGCTGCGCCCACTGCGTGACGTCCCGGTACGCGGAGCCGTCGATCGACGCCCCGCCGAACGCGATGATCATCCGCGGGCCTCCTTCTCCTCCGGGCGCCTGCGACCGCGGTACAGCTCGGCGGCCAGCGGGACCAGCGACAGCGCCACGATCAGGGCGACCAGCGGCAGCAGGTAGCGGTCCACGTCGGGGATCGACGATCCGAGGCCGTACCCGGCGAGGGTCAGGCCGATGCTCCAGACCAGGCCACCGGCCGCCTGCCAGACGGTGAACACGCGCGCGGGCACGCCCAGCGCCCCCGCCAGCGGGTTGAGCACGGTCCGCACCACCGGTACGAATCTCGCCAGCACGATCGCCTTCGCGTGCCCGTACCGCTCGAGCAGTTCTTCCGCGCGCCGCGCCCCGTCCCGCAGCCGGGCCGAGCGGCTGCGGGCCAGCAGGGCACCGCCCGCGCGGCGCCCCACCAGGTAGCCGCACTGCGCCCCGGCCACCGCGCCGAGCGCCGCCGCGCACAGCAGCGGCCCCAGGGACAGCTGCACGCCGTGCTGTCCCGTGCCCGTGCACAGCAGGCCCGCGGTGAACAGCAGGGAGTCGCCCGGCAGGAAGAAGCCGATCAGCAGACCCGTCTCGGCGAACATCACCACACCGACGCCCAGCACGCCGAAGGCGGCCAGCAGCGACCGCGCGTCGAGGGGATTCACGGCGAGCTGCGACGATAGAGCCACGGGTGTGTTCATCGGCATGTCCTTTCGTGCGGACCCGCACGGAGATCCGACCGCCGAGCGGATGCACGGCACCTGGCCGACTACAATCCTGTAGACGGTCTACACACTGTAGACGATCGCGGGGTGAGGATCGTTCCCATGACCGATGCGAAGGACCAACGCCGTCCGGCCGGCGAACTGGAGGCCGCGGTGATGGCCGCGCTGTGGGCCGCGGGCGCGCCGCTCACCCCGGCGCAGGTACAGGCCGAGCTCGACTCGGGCCTGGCCCGCACCACGGTGACGACGATCCTGTCCCGGCTGCACGAGAAGGGGACGGTCGAGCGTGAGCGGCAGGGCCGCGGCTACGCCTACCGCCCGCTGCAGGACCCGCACGGGCTGACCGCGCTGCGCATGCACAGCGAGCTCGACCGCGGCGACGACCGCGAGAGCGTCCTGGCGCGGTTCGTGGCCCAGCTCAGCCCGGACGACGAAGAGGTGCTGCGCCGTCTGCTGCAGGAGGGCCAGTGACGTTCTCGTTCCTGCCGGTCCTCCTGGTCCCCCTGCTGGCGCCCTGCGTGGCCCCGCTGCTGGCCCGCCGGGTCCTGGACCGCTGCCCGCCGGTGGCCGCCCTGTGGACGCTGACCGTCTCGGCCCTGCTCCTGGCGGCCGGCACCGTCGCCACCCTCGGCACGCTGGCGCTCACCGGGCTGCTCCACGTGCCGGCCTTCGCCGCCCTCGGCGAACTGGTCCACCCCCTGCGTACCCCGTCCGAGTGGCTCGTCCTGCCCCTGGCCGTCCTGGCCGCCGGACTGCTGACCCTCGCCGCGCTCGCCCTCGGGCGCTCCGTCATACGGCAGACCACGGGGCTGCGCACCGCGCGGTCGCAGGCCGGCCGGTGTCCCGCCGCGGGTGACCTGTGCGTCGTCGAATCGGCGCGGCCCGACGCGTACGCCCTGCCCGGCCGTCCGCACCGCATCGTCGTGACCACCGCGATGCTGCGCAGCCTCGACGCGCGCGAGCGCGAGGCGCTCTTCGCCCACGAGCGCGCCCACAACGCGGGCGGCCACCACTACTTCCTGGCCGCGGCCGAACTCGCCGCCCACTGCCACCCCGCGCTGCGCCCGGTCCGCGAGGCGATCCGGCTGGCCGCCGAGCGCGCCGCCGACGAGGCCGCGGCCCGCCGTGTGGGCGACCGTCGCCTCACCGCGCGCGCCATCGCCCGCGCCGCCCTGGCCACCCACACGGCGGACACCCGCCGCTCCGCGGTCACCCCAGCGGCCACCACGGGCCCGGTGCCCCGCCGCGTCGCCGCCCTCCTCTCCCCCACCCACCGCCCGCTCCGCACGGGCTCGTGGATCGCGGCGCTGCTGGCCGTCTGCGCCGTCCTGTCCGTCACGACGGCGGCGACGAGCGCGGTACGGGTGCACCAGGACATCGAGGTGGCGCAGGGGGAGGCGGAGGGCTGAGGCCCCGGCGGCGCGGAGACGGCGCCCGCACCTGTCGCCGGCGTATCGAAAAGCGCATACGCCCTCGCAACAGCGCCTCCCCTGCAATGGCGGGATGAATGACGTAGCCCGCACCGCATCCCCGTCAACACGAACTCGGCGTGCGCGCACCGGCGTGGCCGTCGGGCTGGTGTGTCTCGCTGTCGCCGGTGCCGCGTACGCCGTGCGGCGGCCGCTCATGATGTCCGCTCCGAGGTGTGCGGCAGGCCGGTGGCACGGGTGCTTCGACACCTTCAACGGGGTCGTGCTGATGACCTTGGTCGCGCTGCCGCTGTCCGCACTCCTGGTGTGCGCGCTGACCTGGTGGCGGCGGCGTCACGGCGTCGACGCGGCGGGGCGGCTGTCGTCGGCCGAGGTGGGCATGGTGCACGGGACGGTGCCGTTCCTGTGGCTGACCATGATGCCGGGCGCCGGAGTGGGCGTCGCCCCCGCGCGGGTGAGCCTCGTGCCGCTGCGGGACCTCGTCACGATGGGCCCCCTCGGGATCATCGGCAACCTGCTCGTCTTCGCGTTTCTCGGCTTCTTCGCCCCGATGCGGTTCAGGGCCCTCGCGTCCGCGCCGCGCATCCTGGCGCTGGGGGCGGGCTGCTCGGTGCTCGTGGAGGTCTCCCAGTCCGTGTTCCGGCTCGACCGCGTGTCGTCCGTCGACGACGTGCTCCTCAACGCGGCCGGCGCGCTGCTCGCCGGACTGGCGTCGCGGCCGTGGTGGAGGGGCGGCACGCGGCGGGCGAGGGCGGAGGCGGATCGTCCGGCGCCGGTGGCGACGGGGTGACGGGCCTCCCGGCGACGGGACCGGCACGGGGTGGGAGCAGCGGGAGTGCTGTACGCGCGCGTGGCGGCTGTGTCACGGCGTACGCGCGCGTGGCCGCGGGACCGACGTACGCTCCGGCCGGCTCCCCTCCTTGCATACGGCGGCGATAGGCCGTGTTCCCTACGCTTCTGACATGCGCGTACTGATCGTGGAGGACGAGCCGTACCTCGCCGAGGCCGTCCGTGACGGGCTGCGGCTGGAGGCGATCGCCGCCGACGTAGCGGGCGACGGGAACACCGCCCTGGAACTGCTCAGCGTCAACTCCTACGACCTGGCCGTCCTCGACCGTGACGTCCCCGGCCCCTCCGGGGACGAGGTCGCCCGGCGCATCGTCGCTTCCGGCAGCGGCATCCCGATCCTCATGCTCACCGCCGCCGACCGGATCGACGACAAGGCGTCCGGGTTCGAGCTCGGGGCCGACGACTACCTCACCAAGCCGTTCGACCTGCGGGAACTCGTCCTGCGGCTGCGGGCGCTGGACCGCCGGCGCGCGTACGCCCGGCCCCCGGTGCGCGAGATCGCCGGGCTGCGGCTCGACCCGTTCCGGCGCGAGGTCCACCGCGACGGGCGCTACGTCGCGCTCACCCGCAAGCAGTTCGCCGTGCTGGAGGTCCTCGTCGCCGCCGAGGGCGGGGTCGTCAGCGCCGAGGAACTGCTGGAGCGGGCCTGGGACGAGAACGCCGACCCGCTCACCAACGCCGTACGCATCACCGTCTCCGCGCTGCGCAAGCGGCTCGGTGAGCCGTGGGTCATCGCCACGGTGCCGGGGGTCGGCTACCGCATCGACGCGGGCCACCGGCCGGAGCTGGGCCGTGACCGCGTCCCCGAGCCGGAGCCCGGCCGTGCGCGCACCCCCGAAGCCGCTCCCCGCCCTGGCCTCCGCAGCCCCGGCAGGCGGCATGGCTAGACGCCCAGGGCTCCGGCTCAGTGCCCGGCTGAAGCTCGCCCTCAGCTACGCCGGGTTCCTGGCCGTCGCCGGTGCCCTGCTGCTCGCCGTGGTGTGGTGGTACCTGCTGCGCTACGTGCCCGACAACGACCAGGGCCTGCTCGGGGTCTCCCCCAACCGCTACCTCCTGGTGCACACGTTCGCCCCGGCCGCGGCCTGGGCGATGGCCTTCCTGCTCGTGTTCGGCCTGGTCGGAGGCTGGTGGCTGGCCGGCCGCATGCTCGCGCCGCTGGGCCGGATCACGGACGCGGCGCGGCTGGCCGGGAGCGGGTCGCTGTCCCACCGCGTCCGCATGACGAACCGCCGGGACGAGTTCCGCGAGCTCGCCGACACGTTCGACTCGATGCTCGACCGGCTGGAGTCGCACGTGGACGAGCAGCGGAGGTTCGCCGCCAACGCCTCCCACGAACTGCGCACCCCGCTCGCGATCTCGCGCACGCTCCTCGACGTCGCCCGCAAGGACCCCACGCGTGACCGCGGCGAGCTCATCGAACGCCTGCACGCCGTCAACGATCGGGCGATCGGCCTGACCGACGCCCTCCTGCTGCTCAGCCGCGGCGACGGCGGGGCGTTCCCGCGCGAGCCCGTCGACCTGTCCCTCCTGGCCGAGGAGGCCGCCGAGACGCTGCTGCCGCTCGCCGAGCAGCGCGGCGTCACGCTCGACGTCACCGGCGCGGCGGCCCGCACCAGCGGCTCGGCGGACCTGCTGCTGCGCGTGGTGACGAACCTCGTCCAGAACGGCATCGTCCACAACCTCCCCGCCGACGGCACCGTGACGGTCCACACCGAGTCGTACGGCGGCACGAGCGTGCTGCGCGTCGAGAACACGGGCCGCCCGGTCCCGCCGGACCTGGTACCGGCCCTGACCGAGCCCTTCCGGCGCGGCACGGAACGCGTCCGCACCGACGAGCACGCCGGGGTCGGCCTCGGCCTGGCCATCGTGCACAGCGTCGTCCGCGCCCACGGAGGAACCCTCGCCCTGGTCCCGCGCCCCTCGGGCGGCCTGGTCGTCACGGTCCGCCTGCCGGGCACGCCGTAGCCGCCCCGGCACCGACGCCCCCGACCGAGCGTCCGGCGCCACGGTGACCGGCGTGCGGCCGGTCGCACGGGGCACCCGATCCCCCCTGGAGGAGCGCCGCGCCGTGGTGCGCGGGGATCGGGAGAAGTGTCGTGCGTGGTGCAGTGGCAGGGGCCGGGTCGCGGAGGTGCGGATGACGGTCGACGTGGGGAAGGCCGTGCGGCTGGTCGCGGAGGCCGCGGCGGACGCCCCCGGCGAGGAGGTGCCCCGCCGGGTGTGCGCGGCCGTGTGCGACGGGCTCGGGGTGGACGGCGTCACATTGTCGCTGCTCACCGACACCCCCTCCCGCCAGCTGCTCGCCGCGTCCGGCGACGCCGCGCTGCTGCTGGAGGACATCCAGTTCACGGTGCTGGAGGGGCCGTGCATCACCGCCGCGCAGACCGGTGAACCCGTGGCCGTCCACGACCTGCGCGACGGCCTGACGCCCTGGCCGCTGTTCGGCGCGACCGTGCGCGAGAGGCTGCCGGAGGTGGGCTCGATCTACGCCCTCCCCCTGTTCTTCGGCGACTACGTCCTCGGCTCGGTCGACCTGCTGGCGCTCCGCGCGCACGCGCTCGGCGCGGACGAACTGGAGGAGGCGTCCGCCGTGGCCGACGCGGTGACGGCCGCGCTGATGCCCACCCGGGACATGCTGCTCACCGGGCAGTCGGCCCCGGCGTGGGAGCCGCAGCGCACCGTCCGCGCCCACTGGTTCGACACGGCACAGGCGACCCGGGCGCTGGCCGAACGACGCGGTGTCAGTCGCGAGGACGCCCTCGCACTCATGCGCGCCGAGGCCTTCCGCACCGGCCGCACGCTCGCCGACATCACCCGGGACGTCCTGCACGACCCGAAGGACACGGCCTAGCCGGCGCCGAACGCGATCGGTGTGAACGCGCTGTTCAGCGAGGGCCGCGGGAACGTGCTCGGGTACGTCCCGGTCACCGCGCCCGTCCCGGACCTGGGCCGCGTCCACGGCGCCTGAGACCGGCGGGGCCGGACGGGGACGACGGGGCCCGCCCCTACGCGACCGCCGCCTGCCGGTCGGACGACGGCCAGAGGTAGGGCAGGTCGTCGGGGGTGCCGGGGAACAGCGGCCCGTAGGTCTCCGGGTCCTTGCGCACCAGCGCGGACCGGTGGCTGAGGTGGAACGCCTCGTCGCCGAGCCAGGGCGGCAGCTCCCCGGCCTCGGCGAGGGCGGGCTGATCGCGGACGGCGGCGTGCGGGCGGCCCGCCGCGTACCCGGCGACCAGCGAGGCGGCGCAGCTGTCCTGGTGGCCCAGCTCCCGCCACACCCGGCAGACCTCCAGTCCGTAGCGGACCAGGGCCTCCTCGTAGCCGTGCCACATCCGCACGGCCGGGTGTCTGCGCCAGCCGTACCCGGGAACGGTCAGCCCGCGCAGGACCTGGAGCGCCTCCACGCGCTGTTTGCCCAGGCGGCGGCGGTCCAGGAGTTCCGCGCTGCGGCGGAAGTCCGGGTCGGGGAGGAAGGTCTGCATGCCGGGTGTCCTCGGCGGTTCACTTCTTGTGCAGGGCCGACGGCTTGTGCACCGCCGACTTGCCCGACTTCTCGCTGCGGACCTCGTACTGGGGGTCGTCCGGGGACGCGTCGACGGTGCGCCCGGCGGCCTCGGTGCGCTCGGTGATCTCGCGCTCGACCCGGCCCTCTGCGGTGGACCCGTGGCTCTTCCAGGTCACCTCGTCGCCCTTGCCCAGGTCCTGGGACGTGTCGCTCTGCTTCTTCTTGTCGGTCATGGGCCGTTCCTTTCCCTCGGACCCCCCTGGGTGTGTCCCCCGGCTCAGCGCGCGCGTCCCTCCGCGAGGCGGTCGGCCTCGCCCCCGGCGCCCAGCAGTCCCGTGGGCTCCAACGACCCCTCGGCCTCGAGGCGGGCCAGGTCCCGGCGGGCCGCGCGCAGGACCACCGGCGGCAGGGCGGCCCGCACGGGCTGTACGAGCCGCAGCCAGGGCGGCGCGTACACCGCGGTGCGGCGGCGCTCCAGGCCGTTGACGATCCGGTGGGCGATCTGGTCGACGCCGTAGACGTGCCGGGCGGGGCCCGGCATGTGGCCGCGCAGCTCGCGCAGCACGGTGTACCGGTCGGCGTCGCGGATCATGTCGGTGTCGGTCCAGTTCAGGTAGGCGATGCCCACGGCGACGCCGCGGCTCGCCACTTCGGCGCGCAGGGAGTGGGTGAAGGCCTCGACGCCCGCCTTGGACGCGCAGTAGGCGCTCATCAGGGGTGCGGCGCCGAGGGCCGCGAGGGAGGCGATCTGCAGGTAGTAGCCGGCTGTCGCGTCCAGGTCGGGCAGGAAGGCCCGTGCGGTCTGGGCGCTGCCGGTGAGGTTGACGTCGATCACCCGGCGCCATTCGGCGGGGTCGGTCGCGGTGAACGGGCCACCGTCCGCGACGCCGGCGTTGGCGACGACGGCGGAGGGCGGTCCGAGGGTGCGGCGCGTGCGGTCGGCGGCCTCCCGCAGCGCGGGCAGGTCGGTCACGTCGGTCTCGAGGGCGAGCGCCGGGGTCGGCAGCCGCGTGGCGAGTTCGTCGAGCAGGTCCTTCTCGTGTCCGAGGAGCGCCACGCGGGCTCCTCGGCCGGCGATCTCGTACGCGAGGGCGGCGCCGAGACCGCGGGCCGCTCCGGTGACCACGACGGTCCGGTTCTTCAGGGGGCTGGTACGCACGGGTTCGGCCCTCCCCGGTTCAGGCGTCGGTGGCCGGGGGGCGCGCCGTGTGGTCGGGGTGGCCCTCCGTACGGCGGTCCTCCTTCATCTCCGCCTCGTACAAATGGTCGCGTCCGTCGGCGAGTTCGGCCACCGCGGCGCGTTCCAGCCGCCGGAAGGGGTCGTAGTACGTGTCGTTGTAGGCCTCGACGATCTGGAACGTCCAGTGGCCCGGGATGACGTTGCGGCCGAGGACCTCGGTCTCGACCTTGTCCGCCCAGCCGGTGTGCCCCGCCTCGCGCAGCAGTCGTACCGCGCGGTCCAGCTCCAGGTCGGCGGTGCCGGTCAGCTGGTGGAAGCCGTAGAGGTGGCCGCGGGCCCGCTCGGTGGTCTCCAGTGCCTTCGACAGCGATCCGAGGGCCTCGACGGTCTTGTCGTCGACACCCGCGGGGCGGCGGTGCCGGGCGTCGGGGCCGTCGTGGTGCTGGTTCATGGTTCTCCCTCGGTGTGCGGCGGGGCGTGGCCCGTGGGGCGAATGCGTTGGGCGATCATCTGGGTGTTCCCTTTCTGTTCGGGCTCCGGATGCACCCGGGAGCGTGAACGTCGGCTCCGCGGGGTGCGGCGGGAGGGGTCAGCGTTTGTGTCCGGTGCGGTCCCGGCGGGTGAGGAGGCGCTGGGCGCCGGCCAGGACGGGCAGGCGGGCGCTGCGCAGGGCGGCGCGGGCCGCGTTGGCGCCGGGGGCGCCGTGCACCCCGCCGCCGGGGTGGGCGCCGGCCGAGGCGAGGTAGAGGCCGGACACCGGGGTCTCCGGGCGTCCGGTGCCGGGCACGGGGCGGAAGAACAGCTGCTGGTGCAGGGCGGTCGTGCCGCCGTTGATGGCGCCGGCCACGAGGTTGGCGTCGAGCGACTCCAGGGTGGGCGGGGCGAGCACCCTGCGGGCCCGCACGCGCGCGCGGAACCCGGGTGCGAAGCGCTCCACCTGCCGCTCCACCCGGTCGGCCATGCGTTCCTGGTCGTCCGGGCCCCAGGCGCCGGTGATGCCCTCGTCGCCCGCGTCCTCGCGGATCTCGCGCGGCACGTGGGTGTACGCCCACGCCGACTCGGTGCCGGCCGGGGAGCGGCTCGGGTCCGAGGTGGTCATCTGCCCGAAGAGGCTGAAGGGCCGGTCGGGCACCTGGTGCATGGCGATCTGCGCGGCGAAGCGGGTCAGCTCGTCCACGCCGTCGGCGAGGTGGACGGTCCCGGCCCGGCTCGCCTGTTCGGCCCGCCACGGCACGGGGCCGTCCAGGGCCCAGTCCACCTTGAAGGTGGCGAAGTCCCACTGGAAGCGCCGCAGGTCGTCCATGACCTGGCCGGGAAGGTGCTCGGGGCCGACGAGGTCCCCGTACAGGGCGGGTACGGCCACGTCGGCGAGCACGGCGCGGCTCGCGGGCACGGCCGCCCCGGAGGAGGTCCGCACGCCCACGGCACGTCCGCCGCGCACGACGACGCGGTCCACCCGCTCCCCGCAGCGCAGCTCTCCGCCGTGCGCCCGCAGTCGCCGCACCAGCGCGTCGGTCAGGGCGCCGGAACCGCCGACGGGGACCGGGAAGCCGTAGGTCTGTCCGAGCATCGACATCAGCCAGCCGAAGCCACCGCTGCCGGCCGCCTCGGGGGCGAGGTCGGCGTGCAGGGCGTTGCCCGCGAGCAGCAGGCGTCCGCCCTCGCCGGTGAACTCCTCCTCCCCCAGTCGGCGCACCGGCAGTACGAGGGAGCGGGCGGCGCGCAGACCGCCGGCCGCCCGCAGCTTCCGCAGCAGCCGGGCTCCCGCCTTGACCGGCGGGAACGGGGTCATGAGGGCGTCCAGCACGTCCCGGTGCAGGGTGTCCCACAGCCCGCACAGACGTCGCCAGCCCTCGCCGTCCCCGGGGGCGAACGCCTCCAGGGAGTCGGCGGTGACGTCGATCTGCCGGTCCAGCACGGCACACCGTCCGTCGGTCAGCGGGTGGGCCAGCACGTGCGGGGCGTGGCTCCAGCGCAGGCCGTGGTCCTCCAGGTGCAGTGAGGCGAGGACGGGCGAGGCGGCGGCCAGCGGGTAGAAGGAGCTGAAGAGGTCGTTGACGTAGTCCGGGTGGACGCCGCGGTCGTGGCGGACCGCGCCGCCCGGCTCGGGCTGTTCCTCCAGGACCACCACGCTCCATCCGGCGCTCGCGAGCAGGTTGGCGGCGACGAGCCCGTTGGGGCCCGCGCCGATGACCACGGCATCAGGCATGGCCGGGGTTCTCCTGCACGCCGAGGCCGCGGGCGGCCGGCTCGTGGCCCTGTTCGGCCTGTTCCTCGCAGCAGTGGGCGAGCCGGGCCAGCATGGTGCGGTGGCGGAGCTGGATGACCGCCTCCGCGCCGAAGTTGTGCAGCGCGCCCCCTGCGCCCTGCAGCGGATGTTCGTCCGCGATGACCAGGCAGTGCTCGCCCCACTCGCGGAGCTCGATGGAGAAGCGGGCGGTGCCGAGGGGTCCGGCCAGGATCTCCAGTTCGAGCTGGCGGCCCTCCTCGACGCGGCGCACGATCGTCTCGTTGCTGAGCCGCCAGGGACCGAGCGGCACCTCGTACTCGATCGAGGCGCCCTTCTCGGGCCACCGGCCGCGGCTCGGGCGCGAGGCACCGGTGCCCACCACCCAGTCGGCGTACCTGTTGCCGTCGGCGATCACGTCCCACACCACGGACGGGTCTGCCTTGATCAGACGGTGACGAACCGCCATGCGCACCTCCGAGCACACTTCCTCCAACGGGCCCCCCGGGTGCCCGGGAAGCGGCGGCTCCAACCGTCGTCCCCCGCGTCCGCGCCGACCGGGTGACGGGGCGGGGCCCGGAACCGGGCGAACGCGTTCGTTACGATCCGCGCATGGATGCGAAGCGAGACCCGATCAGCCGCCGTGAACGCCCCGCCAAACCGGCCCTGACCCGCGCGGGGATCGTCGACACGGCCCTGCGGATCCTGCGCGCCGAGGGGCTGGCGAAGGTGACCATGCGCCGTCTGGCGCAGGAGCTGGACACCGGCCCCGCCTCGCTCTACGTCTATGTGGCCAACACCGCGGAACTGCACGCCGCCGTGCTGGACGCACTGCTCGGCGAGGTCGACCTGACCGGCGGTGACGCGCGGACGGGCTGGCGGGAGCAGCTCCTCGCGGTGCTCAGGTCGTACACCGACGTCCTGTTCCGGCACCCGCAGCTGGCCCGCTCGGCGCTGGTGGCGCGGCCCAGCGGGGAGAATTACCTCGCCCTCGTGGAGCGCGTCCTCGCCCTCCTCTCCGGCGGCGGTGCCGCGCCCGACCAGGTGGCCTGGGGCCTCGACCTGCTGCTCCAGCACGCCACGGCCGTCGCCGCGGAGCACGGAACGCAGGAGAGCGCGCCGTCCGCTCAGGACGACTGGAACGCCCTGGCGCAGGCCGTGCACACGGTGGACGCAGCCACCCACCCCATGATCAGGGGTCATCTGCCGGCCCTGCTCTCCGGTCCGGTGGAGGACCGGCTGACCTGGGGCTTCGACGTACTGATCAACGGCATCACCGGGACGCCGCTCCCCCGCCGGGCCGACTGAGCAGGCGCGGGCGCGCCTCGTTCCGGGGCCGCCTGGCGGGCACCTTCAGCACTGTGCCGAACTTGTTCGTCACGAACATGTTCGTTAGCCTCATGGGTGTCCGCAGGCCCCGCGTCCCGCCAGGAGGCACCAGATGAGCACCCACCACCCCGTCACGATCATCGGCGCCGGCCTCGGCGGTCTCACCGCCGCGCGCGTCCTGCACGTCCACGGCGTCGAGGCGGCCGTCTTCGACCTGGAGGCGTCGGCCTCGGCCCGCACCCAGGGCGGCATGCTCGACATCCACGAGGACAGCGGCCAGAAAGCCCTGCGCGCCGCCGGGCTGTACGAGGAGTTCCGCCGGATCATCCACCCGGGCGGCCAGGCACTGCGCCTGCTCGGCCCGGACGGCGCCGTCCGCGTCGCCGAGGAGGACGACGCCACGGGCGGGCGGCCGGAGGTGGACCGGGGCGAGCTGCGCGACCTGCTGCTCGGTGCCCTGCCCGACGGCACGGTCCGCTGGGGCCGGAAGGTCACCGGCGCCCGGCCCCTGGGCGACGGCCGCCACGAGGTGACCTTCGCCGACGGCTCGGCCGTCACCACCGACCTGCTCATCGGGGCGGACGGCGCCTGGTCGCGGATCAGGCCCCTGCTGTCCGACGCCCGGCCCGCGTACACCGGTGTCTCGTTCGTCGAGACCGACCTCCTCGACGCCGAGGCCCGGCACCCGCGCAGCGCGGCCCTGGTCGGCGGCGGGTTCTTCCTCTGCCTCGGTGAGCGGCGGGGCTTCCTCGCCCACCGGGAGACCGACGGCAGCCTGCACGTCTACACCGCCCTGCGCGCCGACGAGAGCTGGCTGGACACCGTCGACTTCGGGGACGCAGCCGCCGCGAAGGCCGCGGTCCTCGCCCACTTCGACGGCTGGGACGAGGGTCTGCGCGGCCTCGTCGCCGACGCCGACGGCGCGCTCGTGCCGCGGCGCATCCACGCCTTGCCGGTCGGGCACCGCTGGGACCGCGTCCCCGGCGTGACCCTGCTCGGCGACGCGGCCCACCTGATGTCCCCCTTCGCCGGGGAGGGCGCCAACCTGGCGATGCTGGACGGCGCCGAACTCGCCGAGGCCGTCGCCGCCCGCCCGTACGACCCGGAGGCGGCCCTCGCGGCGTACGAGGAGGCACTCTTTCCCCGCAGCGAGGCGTCCGCCGCCGAGTCCGCCGCCGGCCTGGAGACGATGTTCGGCGAGAAGGGGCTGGAGCGGATGACCGAGTTCTTCACGTCCGTGCGGGACGGCGCGTGACGGCGACTCCGCCCAGCCCGGGGGTCACGACCGCCCCCTGGCCCTCACGTCACCTCGTCGAGGCGGGTGATCTGCTCGGCCACACTCCTCTCGATCGTGGCGGCGAGGTCCTTCGCCTGCGCGGCGCTGCCCGAGGTGCGTTCGCTCGCACACAGCATGCGGACCTGGACGAGATGCGCCCGCAGGCTCTCGGTGAGGAGGCGGTCGAAGCCGTCCCCGGTCACGTTCTTCGCCCGGCGCACCGTGTCGAGGCCGACCATGCCGGGCATGGTGTGGCCCTCGTGCGGGCGGGTGTCGGGGACGCCCGAGAGCCGCAACAGCTCGCGCAGGTCGACGAGTTCGTCCTCAAGTCTGCTTCCGGCCTCCTTGGCCCAGGCGGCCAGGGCCGGGCGGCCGGCGCGTGCGGGCGCCAAGTCGGTGAGCAGTGACGCCCGTTCGTCCATGGGGATCATCAGCTGGATCCACGCGGTGTCGGTGCCGTTGAAGGCGGCGGGCGCGGGCCGGTCGGCCGCCGGCTGCGGGGTGCAGCCGGCGGCCGCCAGGCCCAGGAACAGGGCGGCCGCCGTCCGCCGGGTCAGAACGTTCCGGCGGAGTTGCACTTGGCGCTCTGCACGATGCAGTCCTTCACGCGCTGCCCGAGGGCCGCGGTGTCCCAGGCGTTGAAGAAGTCACCGTGGATGGACGAGGCCATGCCTGACGCCAAGGAGAACCCGTCCGCGCTCCCGCTGGTCGGGTAGCTGATGACGAACGAGACCGAGGGGATGGCCACCGGGTAGGCGCCGCTGCACTTGCCGTCGTAGGTGAAGGCGACGTGCGACTTGTGGTCCGGGCTGTCGAGGTGCTTGCCGTCCCAGCAGTCCGGGAAGACCAGTTGGTACACCAGCTTGGCGGTCGGCGCGCACAGCGGCCAGTTGCCGTCGGCGCTGCGGCCGGTCTCACCGCCCGGTCCGGCGCACCAGAACTGGTTGGGCGAGCCGGCCGGAGTGGCCACCTGCAGCTTGGCGTTGCCCGCGATCATGCGGAAGCCCTGCGGGAAGGGCACGGTCGCCGTGGGGTCGGGCAGCCGCGACCCGTAGTAGACGATCATCCCGTCGGGTTCGACCGCCTTGCCGCGCTCGTAGAGCGTGGGGATCCAGTAGGCGGAGAGGTCCTTGGGCGGTGTGCAGCTCGTGCCCGTGTTGCCCAGCAGGCTCTGGGTCGTGGTGAAGGCGTCGGTGCCCTTGTTGCCGAAGAAGCTGTGCATGTGGGACGCGCCCGGCAGACCGGGGAAGACGATCGGGTCGTCCGGCTTGGAGTGGCTGTAGGTGCAGGTGGCGTTGAACTCGGGGACGCGCACCGCGTTGGCGGGCACCGGCGCCGGGGTCATCGCCCGGAACTGGGTCAGCTGGGCCTGCCACTTGGCTTGGTCGACGTCGACCCAGCCGGGCGCGGGCTCGTCGCCGCCGCTGACGAACGAGAACCAGTTGATGTTGACGAAGTCACCGGGCGTGGTGCCGCGCAGCACCGCGAACACGGTCTGGGGGCCGGTCGGGTGGGTGGTGACGTCGGCGCTGCGGGTCGCCCAGGTCTGCCAGCCGCCGGTGGGGCTGACCTGGATCACGGCGAGCAGGGGGCCGGTCAGGGAACCGGTGCGCAGTTCGACGGAGCCGGTGCCCGTGGCGGAGGCCAGGCGCGCCGACACCGTCAGCCGGCCGGCGGCCCCGAGGTCGACTTGGTCGAACCGCATCCAGTCGCCGTCGGCGAGGTAGGCGGCGTTCTGCCCGCCGCCCTGGTCGGCGGTCGTCTCCAGGACGACGCCGGACTGTGCCGCGTAGGACTCGGCCTGGACGGTGATCGTGGCGGCCCGCGCGGCGGGGGCGCCGAGGGTGATTCCGAGGGCGGCGGCCAGGGCGATCGCCAGGGCACCGACCAACACGGGATAGAGGTGAAGGGAGTATCTGCGCATGTCACTTCCTCGTCGGAGGGGTGGGGCGTGGTGCGGCTGCGGTCCGGCCCGGAACGGAGGTGTCCGGGCCGGACCTGACAAAGGGGGGCCGGTGCCGGCCGCGCTACTGGTACACGCGCACGTAGTCGACGAGCATCCGGGACGGGAACGGCGTGGAGGCGTCGGTCGGGCCGGGCCAGTCGCCGCCGACCGCGAGGTTGAGGATCATGTAGTGCGGGTGGTCGAAGATCCAGGGACCGCGCGTGCGCTCCACCTGGTCCTTGTCCAGCGTGAACACGGTGCGCCCGTCGAGGCTGAACACGATGCCCTTGCTGTTCCAGTCCGCGGCCCAGGTGTGGAAGTCGTCCGAGAAGTCGCCGCCGGAGGGCAGCCGGTACGGCGAGCCGATCCCGCCGCCGCCGTTGTAGGCGGGGGCGTGCACGGTCGAGTAGGCCGTCTTCACGTCCTTGCCGAGGACCTCCATGATGTCGACCTCGCCGTTGTACGGCCACGGACGGCCGGTGAGGAAGTCGGCGCCCATCATCCAGAACGCGGGCCACAGCCCGTTGCCCTTGGGCACCTTGATGCGGGCCTCGACGCGCCCGTAGGTGAACTGGAAGGTGGCGCCCGTGTTCATGCGGGCGGAGGTGTACTGGCAGGTGGTGCTGCCGGTCAGCGGGTCGGGCGGGCAGGCCCGGCCGGGGCTGGCCTCCTTGCGGGCCTCCATGACGAGGTGGCCGCCGCCGTCGAGCGAGGCGTTCTGGTGGTCGGTGTAGTACTGCAGCTCGCCGTTCTGCCCGGTGCCGGGGTCGGCCCGCCACTTGGCCGGGTCGGGCTTGCTCCCGGCGGCTCCGTCGAAGTCGTCGCTCCACACCAGCCGCGGCGGCTGCGCCGGGTCTGGCGGCAGCGGCGGCGCCGGGGTCGGGGCGCCCCCGGTGCCGTACACCTGGAACTCCCACAGGGAGTAGCCGTAGGGGGTGGCGCGTTCGGTGCCGTACATCCGGACGTACCGTCCGGTGCCGGAGACGGCCAGCGTCTGTTTGAAGCCGGTGCCGGACGTGGTCGAGTAGATGGGCGTCCAGTCGGTGCCGTTGGAGGAGACCTGGATCTGGAAGGACTTGGCGTAGGCCGGGTCCCACTGCAGGACGACCTGGGAGATCCGGGCGGTCGCGCCGAGGTCGACGGAGATCCAGCCGGGGTCGGTCCAGCCGGTGGTGGAGCTGGTCGCCCAGCGGGAGGCGGGGTCGCGGTCGAAGGCCCGGGCGGGCGTGCACTCCCAGCAGTTCTGGTCGCTCTGCGAGGAGGAGGCCGCGCCCGTCTTCCCGTACGACAGCAGCGCGTCCCCGCCACCGCCGCCCGGGTCGCCGCCGGTGCCGTCGGTCCCGAAGACCTGGAACTCCCAGAGAGAGAAGCCGTATCCGGTGCCGCGCTGGGTGCCGTACATGCGGACGTAGCGGCCGGTGGCCGTCAGGTTCAGGTTCTGGGTGCCGCCGGTGCCGTCCGTCGTCTCGTGGACGGTGGTCCAGGTCGCGGCGTCGTCCGACACCTGGATCCGGAAGGCCTTGCCGTAGGCCGCCTCCCACTGGAGGGTCACGCGGCTGATGCGGGCCGGGGCCCCGAGGTCGACCCTGATCCACTGCGGGTCGGAGAAGGCGCTGGACCAGCGCGTCGCCGGGTTGCCGTCGACGGCTCCGGGCGCGCCGAACGGGTCCTCGGTGCTGGACGCGACGACGGGCCGGCCCTGCGACAGCAGGGTCTCGGCGGCGTGGGCCCGGGGCGCGGGCAGGCTGACGAGCGTGAGCAGGACGGCCGCGACGACGGCGGGTAAGCCGATGCGGCGGAGCAGGGGATGCACGGGCGACTCCTCAGTGGGGGAAGGGTGAGGGAGCGCTCCCTGAGGGGTGAGAATGGGCCGGTCCCGATGGACTGTCAAGGCTTTGAGCAACAGGCCCGTAACACCCCTGACCCACAGGGCCGGTTCCGGGGAACGGTTCCTGAGATCCACTTCGGGGGTGCGCACGCCACCCGCCGACAGGCGCCTGGGAGGCCTCAGTTGACGGGTGGCTCCCCTACCAGGGGGCGGGGAAGGGCCCGTTGACATGAAGATCGGGCCGAGGTCATCCTGAGGGGAAAACGCTCCCTGGAGTCGAGGACCGGGCACCGGTGATCGGAAGGCGATGAAACGACCCACGCTCGCGGTGGTCGCCGCGCGGGCCGGCGTGTCCAAGTCGAGCGTCTCCCGGGTCGTCAACGGGGAGACCACGGTCGCGCCGGAGATCCGGGACGTCGTCATGCAGGCGGTGCGGGAACTCGGGTACGTGCCGAACGCCGCCGCCCGCAACCTGGTCACGCGCCGCACCGACGCCGTCGCCGTGGTCGTCTCCGACCCGCCCAAGGGCGTGGTGTCCGACGATCCGCTGTTCTCCACCGTGGTGCGCACCGTCAGCCGGGAGTTGGAGGCCGTCGGCCGACGCGTGGTGCTGATCCTCGCCGAGTCCGACGAGAGCCGGGCCCGGGTGGAGCGGTACGTGGCGGGGGGTCACGTGGACGGCGTGATGCTCGTGGCGCTGCACGGCGCCGATCCGCTGCCGGCCGCGCTCGCCCGCATGGGCCTGCCCGTGGCGTCCTTCAACCGCACAGCGGCGGCCGACGTCCCGTACGTGGCTCTGGACAACGCGGGCGGCGCGGCGCTGGCCGTACGGCACCTGCTGGAGCGGGGCAGGCGCCGGATCGCCACCATCACCGGGCCGCTGGACCTGTACGAGTCCCGGGAGCGGCTCGAGGGGTACCGGGCGGCCCTGCGGGACACCGGGCGCCGTTCCATCGTCGCGCTGGGCGACTTCACGCGGGTGTCGGGCGCGGAGGCGATGCGGCAACTGCTGGAGGACGACCCGGACCTCGACGCGGTGTTCGCGGCCAACGACCTCATGGCCATCGGGGCGTTGCGCACCCTGCACCAGGCGGGCCGCCGGGTCCCCGACGACGTGGCCGTGGTCGGGTTCGACGACATCGAGGCGGCCGCCTACACCACGCCGGCACTCACCTCGGTCCGCAGTTCCATGGCCGACCAGGCCACCGCGACGGTGCGGCTGCTGCTGGCGCTGATCGAGGGCGGCCCGAGGAAGCCGGTGATCATGCCGAACGAACTCGTGGTCCGCGAGTCGAGCTGAACGGGCGTTCGGGGTGGCCCGGTTGCCCTCGCGTGCGCGGCCCGGCCTTCGACCTTGTCACCTGAGCAACCAGGCCACATCACGAGTTCGGCCTCAGTGATGCAGGGCGGCCGCGAGTGCCTCGGCCAAGGTCACGGGCGGCCGGCCGATCAGGCGGCGCAAGTCGCCGGAGTCGGTGTACATCTCGCCGCGGTTCATACCGCGGTCAGCGTCAGCCAGGACCTCCGCCAGCTCGGCGGGTAGGCCCGCGGCGGCCAGTACCTGGGCGAAGTCGGCCACCGGGAGGTCAGCGTAGGTAACTCGCTTTCCGCCCGCAGCGGAGATCGCGGCGGCGAGTTCCGCCAGGGTGAAGGATTCGTCGCCGCCGAGCTCGTACACGGCGCCGGTGTGGCCTTCAGTGGTGAGGACGACCGCTGCGGCCTCGGCGTAGTCGGCCCGGGACGCGGCGCTGATCCGCCCCTCGCCCGCGGCGCCGACGACCGCGCCGTTCTGCAGGATCTGCGGCAGTTGGCTGGTGTAGTTCTCCAGGTACCAGCCGTTGCGCAGCAGCACGCTGGGGATCCCGCGGTCCCGCAGATACGCCTCGGTCTCGCTGTGCGTGGCACCGATGACGGTGGTGGCCGTGTCCGCGTGCGTCGTGCTCGTGTACGCCACCAGCGACACGCCCACGGATGCCGCGGCGTCGATGACGCGGCGGTGGTTGGCGACCCGCTCGCCCACGGGGACCGAGGCCGAGATCAGCAGCAGCCTGTCCGCTCCCGCGAATGCCTCAACCAGGCCGTCGGTGTCCGCGAAGTCTGCGCGGCGTACCGTGATGCCCCGGTCGGTCAAATCCTTGATCCCGGCGATGTCCCGGCCGGTCGCGATGATGTCCGCGGCCGGGATCCCGCGCCGCAGCAGTGCCTCGACGGTGAGCCTGCCCAACTGGCCGGTGGCTCCGGTGACGACGATCGACATGATGGTCATTCCTTCCTTCCGCGCGTGTTTCGCGCGCCTGCCGCGGCCTGTCCGCAGCGGGATGGATCACAGAATGACCTGGACACTCTCTGTTGGGTAGTAGCCACTTCTCGGTAGGGTACTCACCTCAGCGAAAGCATCGAGGTGACCCGTATGACTGCTGTCGAGAAGGTGACCGGGACCATGCCGTCATTCGATCCGTACGAGCGCGGCTGCCCGTCGCGGGACCTGCTCGACCAGATCGGCAGCAAGTGGGCGGTCCTCGTGCTGGGTGAACTCGGCCGGAACGGGACCTCCCGGTTCGGTCATCTCCGGCAGGCGCTGGCGGGCGTGAGCGAGAAGATGCTCACCCAGACGCTGCGCACCCTCGAACGCGACGGGCTGGTCAGCCGGACCGTCTACCCAGAGGTGCCGCCGCACGTGGAGTATGAGCTGACCGCGCTCGGCCAGACGCTACGGGCACCGCTGAAGGCGCTCACGGAGTGGTCCGTGCTGCACATCGAAGAAGTCATCACCGCCCGCGAAGAGTACGACGACCGCACTGAGCGCACCAGGTAGTCAGCGGCGGCCGCCGGTCTGGTCACTGACGGCCGCCTCGCCGAGACCGGCCCGACGATCAGACCCACCTGAGCCACCCGGCACGGACGGGCACACCACCTTGCGGCTGTGGCCGACCCGTCCGGATCCGTGCGGGTACATCTCCCCGTCGGGCGTCTTGCGTGTCACCGCGTTGGATCGTTCGGCCGTGTGCCGGCGGGCGTCAGCGTCGCTCATACCTGGGAGGCGGCAGCTGTCAGCGGGGGGCGGTCGCGTCGGCGGCATTGACGCGTACCTTCCCGCGCCCTAGGGTCTCGTCGATTCTGCGAACGGCGTTCGAAATACGGAACAGCTCTTTCTTCCCTTCTCACCCGAGCCCGAGCCGAGTGTCCGAGCCCGCATGTGAGCCGAGCCTGAGCCGAAAGGATCCCCATGTCCTCTTTCGTCAGCAGACGCCGCCTCCTCCAGCTCGCCGGGGCCGGCGCCGCCGCCGGTGCCGTCGGGCCGCTCCTTGGCGGCTCCCCCGCTCACGCGGCCGTACCGCCGGTCCTCCCCGACACCGGAGTGCTGGCCTCCCCCTTCGAGCTCGGCCAGGTGAAGCTGACCGCGAGCCGCTGGCTGGACAACCAGAACCGCACCCAGAACTACCTCCGGTTCGTGGACGTCGACCGGCTGATGTACACCTTCCGCGTCAACCACCGCCGTCCGACCGGCGGCGCGGCCCCGGTGGGCGGCTGGGAGGCGCCCGACTTCCCCTTCCGCAGCCATGTGCAGGGACACTTCCTCACCGCGTGGGCGCAGGCGTATGCCGTCACGGGGGACACCGTCTGCCGGGACAAGGCCCAGTACATGGTCGCGGAGTTGGCCAAATGCCAGGCCAACAACGGCGCCGCGGGTTTCGGCGCCGGGTACCTGTCGGGTTACCCGGAGTCCGACTTCGCCGCGCTGGAGGCGGGCACGCTGTCCAACGGGAACGTGCCGTACTACACGATCCACAAGACCCTCACCGGCCTGCTGGACGTATGGCGCCTCCTCGGCAGCACACAGGCCCGGGACGTGCTGCTCGCCTTGGCGGACTGGGTCGACCGGCGCACCGGGCGGCTGAGCACGGCGCAAATGCAGGCCGTGCTGGGCACCGAGTTCGGCGGAATGAACGCCGTGCTGACGGACCTCTTCCGGCAGACCGGGGACACCCGCTGGCTCACCGCCGCCCAACGCTTCGACCACGCCGCCGTGTTCGACCCGCTGGCGGCGGCCCAGGACAGGCTGGCCGGGCTGCACGCCAACACCCAGGTGCCGAAGTGGATCGGGGCCGCCCGCGCGTACAAGGCGACGGGCACCACGCGTTACCGGGACATCGCCGCCAACGCCTGGAACATCTGCGTCGGTGCGCACACCTACGCCATCGGCGGCAACAGCCAGGCCGAGCACTTCCGCGCCCCGAACGCCATCGCCGGCTATCTCCGCCAGGACACCTGCGAGAGCTGCAACACCGTCAACATGCTGACACTCACCCGGGAGTTGTTCACCCTCGCCCCGGACCGGGCGGCCCTGTTCGACTACTACGAGCAGGCCTGGCTGAACCAGATGATCGGCCAGCAGAACCCGGCCGACCCCCACGGCCATGTCACCTACTTCACCCCGCTCAACCCCGGCGGCCGCCGAGGCGTGGGCCCGGCGTGGGGCGGCGGTACCTGGAGCACCGACTACACCACCTTCTGGTGCTGCCAGGGCACGGGTCTGGAGATGCACACCCGGCTGATGGACTCCGTCTACTTCCACGCCGGCACCACCCTGACGGTGAACCTGTTCGTGCCGTCGGTGGTCACCTGGACCGAGCGCGGCGTCACCCTCACCCAGACCACGTCCTACCCGGTGAGCGACACGACGACCCTGCGCGTGACCGGCTCCGTCGGCGGTACGTGGGCGATGCGCATCCGCATCCCCGGCTGGACCAGTGGGGCCACCGTCAGCGTCAACGGCGCCGCACAGAACATCGCCACCACGCCCGGCAGCTACGCCACGCTGACCCGCGCCTGGACCTCCGGCGACACGGTCACCGTCCGCCTGCCCATGCGGACCGTCCTGCGGCCGGCCAACGACAACCCGAACGTCGCCGCGGTCACCTACGGTCCCGTCGTCCTGTCCGGCAACTACGGTGACACCGCCCTCGGGTCACTGCCCGCGCTGGACACGTCCTCGATCCGGCGGACCAGTTCCACCGCGCTCTCCTTCACCGCCACGGCGAACGGGGCGGCCGTCGCCCTGGGCCCCTTCCACGACGCCCAGGGCCACAACTACACCGTCTACTGGAACACCGGTGCTTCCTCCTCCGTCCGCCTCGCCAACGCCGCCAGCGGCCTCGTCCTCGGCATCCAGGACATGTCCACCGCCGACGGCGGCCGCGCCCTGCAGTGGAGCGACTCGGGCACCGCCGACCACGACTGGGAGATGATCCCGGACGGCGACGCCGTACGCCTCCGCAACGCCCACAGCGGCAAGGTGCTCGGCGTGCGGGACATGTCGACGGCGGACGGCGCGACCGTGCTGCAGTGGTCGGACAATGGCACCGCCGACCACCGCTGGATCCTCCTCGACCAGGGCGACGGCACCTTCAAGATCCGCAACGTGAACAGCGGCAAACTGCTCGGCGTGGAAAACGGCTCCACCTCGGTCGGCGCCTTCGCGGTCCAGGCCCCGGACGACGGCACACCCGACAACCGGTGGCGCATCCTGCGCTGACACCCGCGCCCGCGCTGGAAGACGCACGGGGCCGTGCCGCCGGATCGAGCGGCGCGGCCTTCACCGTCGGCACGGTCAGTCACGTTCGGCTGTGGGGTGCTCGGCCCTTGTGCGCCTGGCCGCCGGGAGAGGCGGACCTCGGGGCCGCCGCGGTGGCTTTCAGGATCCCGACGGCTCGGCAGGTGGTGGCTGGACGCCGGGGACGAGAGCGCGGAGGGACTGCCAGCGGGGGGAACGGACCAGGGCGGCGGCACGGGCGGTGGTGGAGCGGTTCACGGTGGCCGAGCACGTTCCCCTGTGTCTAGTACGAGCACGACCGGAATCGTCATGTCCCCCACGACGCCACCCCCGTTCACCCACGCGTCGAGGGAACTCCAGCGACGCCGGGCCTGGTGGGGGACCGGTCCGGAAAGATCCGATGGTCCGAGTTGCGCATGCGCGTGAGCGCAGGATACGTGCTGCCCCTCGACGGACCTCGCTCGCCGGCTCAGGCACGAGCCGACGGACGCAGGAGGGCGGATGCCTCGGACAGGTCCGCCTCCGCCTCGTCGGCGGACGCGGCGGGCTCCGTCGACTTGCCTGCGGCGATGCTCTGTCGCGCGGGTATCACCAAGGCGGCGAACGCGCCGAGGACGACGAGGAGCGCTCCGGCGACCACGGCGGGGCGCAGGCCGTCCACGAAGCTCTGGGCGCTCTCGTAGCCACCCTGCGCGGAGAAGATCGACGACATGATCGCGATGCCGAGCGCGCCGCCGACCTCCCGGAGCGCGTTGTTCGCGCCGGAGGCGATGCCCTGTTCGTGCGGGAGCACGCTGGACATCACCAGGTTGGCGGCCGGGGCGAAGTACAGGGCCATGCCGATGCCGCTGAGGACGAGGCCGGGGAGCTGGGAGGCGTAGGAGGCGTCGGCGGTGGCCACGGCGGCGAGCCAGGCGAGTCCCGCGGCCTGGATGAAGAGACCGGCGGCGACGACGGGGCGGCCGCCGATCCGGTCGGAGAGGATGCCGGCGATCGGGGCGACGAGCATCGGCATGCCGGTCCACGGCAGCATCCGCAGGCCCGCCTCGGTCGGCGAGTAGCCGAGCACGCCCTGCATGTACTGGCTGAGCAGGAAGATCGAGCCGAACATGCCGACGAACATCAGCAGGCTCGCCGCGTTGATGCCGGAGAAGGCCCGGGAGCGGAACAGCCGCATCGGCAGCATCGGCGCGGCGGCACGGGAGCTGTAGAGCACGAACCCGGCGATCAGTACGGCCCCCGCGAACAGCGAGGTGAGCACGAGGGAGTCGGTCCAGCCGTCGGCCGGTCCGCGGACCAGGCCGTACACGATGCCGAAGAGTCCGCCGCTGGCGAGCAGGGTGCCGGGGACGTCGAGCCGTGCCCCGGCACCGTACGACTCGGCGAGCCGCAGGCGGGCGAGCGGCAGCAGGGCGATGCCGATGGGCACGTTGATCCAGAAGATCCAGTGGTACGAGATGTGTTCGGTGAGGCTGCCGCCGATCAGCGGGCCCGCGGCGACGGCGAGTCCGTTGACCGCGCCCCAGATGCCGAACATCATGCCGCGCTTGGCGGCGGGCACGGCCGCGGTCAGCAGGGTCAGGGTGAGCGGCATCAGCACGGCGGCCCCGACGCCCTGCACCGCGCGGGCGGCGATCAGCGCGCCGATGCTGGGCGCCATGGCGGCGGCCGCGGAGGCGCCGGTGAAGACGGTGAGCCCCACCAGGAAGAGGCGGCGGCGTCCGAAGCGGTCGCCGAGGGCCGCGCCGAACATCAGCAGCACGGCGAAGGTCAGCGTGTAGGCACTGACAGTCCACTCCAGGTCGTCCAGGGCGCCGCCCAGGTCCTCGCGGATCGAGGGCAGGGCGGTGGTGACGACGAGGTTGTCCAGGGCCGCCATGAAGCCCGCGACGCTGGTGATGACGAGGGCCCACCACATGGACCGTGCGGACGTGGCGCTGTCCGGGTCGTTCTGCGACATCTCTCCCCCAAGGGATCGGTGGCTGAGTCGGTAGCCGGCGGTAGCTGGTCGATTTGGTTAGTTATTGATGACTAACTTCGAAGGTCAAAAGAAAAGCCATGGTGCGGACGGAACGACGTCTGCGGCGCGAGCCGGTCGACGTCACTCCCCCGGGCGCACCTTGCCGGCGTCCGCCGGGAAGCATCCCGTCCAGACCCGGTGTTCGGCTGGGAAACCCATGGCCACCAGGCAGTTGATCAGCATGCCCGAGGCCATGAAGGCGGTCGTGTCGTCGTCCCCGCCGAGCGGCGCGCGGACGGTGTCCCACAGCCGCATCCAGTCACGGCGTACGGACTCGCCGAACTCGTGGTCGCCCTCCTGCTCGGCGGCCGCGACGGCGACGTACATCTGCATCTGCATCATCAGCGCCTCCGGCCGCTCCGCGATGAGGCGCTTGTACGCATCGGCCATGGCCTGGAGGGCCTCCGCCCCGCTCAGCCCGTCGGACGCCTCCTCGAAGATGCGCGTGGTGTCGTGCAGACACCGCTCGACCACGGCGAGGAAGATCCCCTTCTTCCCGGGGAAGAGCCGGAAGAGGTACGGCTGCGAGACACCGACGCGCTTGGCGATCGCCTCCGTGGACGTGCCGTGGTAGCCACCCCGGGCGAACTCGGCGGTGGCCGCACGGATGACGCTCTCGCGCCGCTCCTGCGCACTCATCCTGGCCATGCGACGAAGTTAGTACTCAATAACTAACTTCGTCAACCGCGGGAGTCCGCCGGTTCCGTACCCTGGTGGCATGCGCATGCGTCCCACCCTGGCCTGGACCCCGCCCGAGGACCTGCCGCCGGGCATCACGGACTGGGAACCGGTCGCCGACGCGCTGGGCGCCGGGGGTGTGCTGGTGCTCAGCGGGGCGGGCCTCTCCACGGAGTCCGGCATCCCGGACTACCGGGGCGAGGGCGGCAGTCTGAGCCGGCACACCCCGATGACCTACCAGGAGTTCACGGCGAGCGCCCGGGCCCGGCGCCGGTACTGGGCCCGCAGCCACCTCGGCTGGCGCACCTTCGGCCGGGCCCGCCCCAACGCCGGGCACCGGGCCGTGGCCGCGTTCGGGCGGCACGGGCTGCTGTCGGGGGTGATCACCCAGAACGTCGACGGCCTGCACCAGGCCGCCGGCAGCGACGACGTCGTGGAGCTCCACGGCAGCCTGGACCGCGTCGTGTGCCTGTCCTGCGGCGTCTTCAGCCCCCGCCGCGAACTCGCCCGGCGCCTGGAGGAGGCCAACGCGGGCTTCGCACCGGTGGCCGCGGGCATCAACCCGGACGGCGACGCCGACCTCACCGACGACCAGGTCGGCGACTTCCGCGTGGTGCCGTGCGCGGCGTGCGGCGGCGTCCTCAAGCCGGACGTGGTCTTCTTCGGCGAGGCGGTCCCGCCGGGGCGGGTCGAGCACTGCCGCGCCCTGGTCCGGCGATCGACCTCGCTCCTCGTCCTCGGCTCCTCCCTGACGGTGATGTCCGGCCTCCGCTTCGTCCGCCAGGCGGCCCAGGAGGACAAGCCGGTGTGGATCGTCAACCTGTCACCGACACGGGGGGACGCGCATGCGGTCGCGCGCGTCGCGCTGCCGCTGGGGGCGACGTTGACGGCGGTGGCGGAGCGGGTGGGGGCGGGCGCGGGGGCGCCGGAGGCCTCTGCCGGTGCGGGCGGTCGGGGCGGGGTGGACGGGGGCTCGTAGGGGTCCCGCAGGCATCCCACGTGCCTCACTGGCCTCACCAGATGTGCAGGAAGCTCCGTACGTCGTCGAGCCCGTCAAGCGCCCGCCCGTCGACGTCCTGCGGGTCCGCCTCGGCCCGCGCGGCCAGCGAGCGCACCAACGCCAGCGCTTCGTCCCCCAACCGGCCGAAGCGACGCGCGCTGTGTCCCAGGCACAGGGCGGCGAGGCCGAGCAGGGGGCTGCCCGAGTGGGCGCGTGTCCCGACCGTGAGGCAGCAGCGCTCGATGAACTCGCGATCGTCGTCGTGCAGCGCAGTCCCGACCAGGGCGTCTGCCGCCGCGCCTTCATGTGCCCGGTCCCCGAGCGCCCGCTCCAGGACGTCGACGACGACGTCGTGCGGTTGGGCGGGCGGGTTGAAGAAGCTCCGGTGGGAGTGCATGCCGACAGGCTACGCAGGCGATGCGGGACGCCGACGGCGTGGGCCGGCAGTGGCGAAGGATGCACCGAGCCGCCAGGTTCCGGGCCGTCGACCGGCGTCGACCGCCCTACGACGTTCAGCGCACCGACGCCTCCTCCGGCGTCCACGTGACCCCGCGTTCCGTTCCCCGTGTCCGCCCCACGAGGCCCAGGAGGAAGCCCACCGGGATCGTGAGGAGGCCCGGGGTCTGGAGCGGGAACCAGTGGAAGTCGCGCTCCGGGAACAGGGCGATCGGTGTGCCCGAGACCGCCGGTGAGGCCGCCATCAGCACGATGATGAGCGGGAGCGTCCCGCGTATCGTCCAGCGGGCGCCGGTCGCGGTGAAGCCGGGCAGGAACAGCGCGTACAGCAGGATCGGCGCGAGGACGGACGCGGCGACCGCGAGGGACGTCGAGATCAGGGTCAGCCGGCCCCGGTCCTCGAGCAGCACCGCCAGCAGGACCGCGATCGCGCCGACGAGGAGCACGCCGGCGCGGGCCCGGCGGATCTCGGCGGCCCGCGAGCGCACCGTGGACGCGTCGCCGGACGGCCGGGCGCAGTCCCGGACCAGGCTGCACGCGGCTGCCAGGGTGATGCCGGCGACGGCGGCGAGGGTCGTGGCGAACACGGCGCAGGCGACCAGCGCGAACAGCATGCTGTGCCTCGGTCCCCCGGTCTCCGGGTCGAGCGCGCTCGTCACCATCAGCAGCGCCGTCGACCCGGAGGGGTCGGCCGCCCGCACCGCCTCCCGGCCGACCAGCGCCCCGGCCCCCAGGCCGGCCACCACCACGGCGAGGCACACCAGCGCGATCGGGCCCACCGCCCACCCCGCCGCCTTGCGGGCCGTGCGGGCGTCCCGCAACGGGTGGAGCCGCATGGTCAGGTGGGGCAGACAGGCCGCACCGAGCAGCAGGGTGACGCAGAAGCTGAGCAGGTCGAGCGTCCCGACGGCGGAGTGACCGAAGTGCAGCCCGGGCAGGGCGTAGTCGCCGCCCGCCTCCGAGCGGTCCCGCGCCGCGCCGAAGAGCGCCGTGGGCGACCAGTCGTACCGCGCGAGGACGAGGCCCGCGACGAGCAGCAGCGCGGCCAGGACCACGCCCACCTTGAGGATCTGCACGTACCCGGTTCCGCGCATCCCGCCCAGCGCGGCGAAGCAGACCATCAGCAGTCCGCTGGCGACGGTGCAGCCGGTGCGCGCGCCCTCCGGCAGTCCCAGCATCGCCACCATGATGTGTCCGGCCGTCGACAGCTGGACCAGCAGTAGCGGGGCGAGCACGGCGAGGGTGGCGACGGCCAGCGCACGCCCCGCGCGCAGGTCGCCGAGCCGGCGGGCGACGAAGTCCCCGAGCGTGAACACGCCCTCACCGCGCAGGCGTTCACCGACGACGCGCATCACCAGGTACAGCGAGGCGACCGTGGCGCAGGCGAACAGGATGCCGTCCATGCCGTCCAGCGCGACCGCGCCCGTGGTGCTCAGCAGCGTCGCCGCCGACACGTAGTCGCCGCAGATGGCGAGTCCGGCGGCGACCGGGCCGAAGGCCGCGCTGCCGCCCGCGTAGAAGTGCTCCGGGTCGTCCAGGTCGGCCGCGGCCAGCCCGCACAGCAGCAGGGACACGGTGACGAAGGCGAGGAAGACCATGAGGGCCAGCGACTGGCCGTTGCCGGAGATCACGGCCGTCCCCTCGTGCCGTCCGCCGCCGGGCACCGGCCCGCCGCGGTGCCGGTCGGGGGCGCGTCGGCCGGCGCCGTGGGGTGCGGGGCCATGGGGTGCGCGGGGACGGCCGGGCGTACCGGTACCGAGGTGGCTGGAGACATGCCGATCATGGCACCAGCGGCCCGCCGTGCCGTCCAGCGGGCCGCACGGGCGGGATGCGGGCGCACAACGGGGCCGTACGGGGCCTTGTGCGGGCGCACAAGGGGGCACCGGGCCGGGAGACCGGAGAACCGGGCCGGACGGCCGGGGCACGGGCCGGACGACCGCTCGCATCGCATCTGGGCAGGGGGCCGCCCGGCACGGTCCCTCGACGATCGGGGCACGTCTCGGGGTGCGGTCGGGCCCGTACGGGGAAACCCTTGTTCGCATGAGCAAGAGTGCACTGATCGTCATCGACATGATCACCACGTACGACCACGAGGACGCCGAACTGCTCCTCCCGTCCGCCCGGCGGGTGGTCCCGGTGGTGGCCGACCTGCTGCAACGGGCCCGGTCCCGGGACATCCCGGTGATCTACGTCAACGACAACTTCGGCGAGTGGCGCTCCCACCACGGCGAACTGCTGGACAAGGCGCTGCAGGGACCGCACGCCGACCTCGTGGAGCCGCTGCGGCCCGATGACGCGTCCCTCTTCGTCGTCAAGGCCCGCCACTCGATCTTCTTCGAGACCCCGCTGACCTACCTGCTCCAGCAGCAGGGCTTCGAGCGGCTGGTGCTCTGCGGGCAGGTGACCGAGCAGTGCGTGCTCTACTCCTGCCTGGACGCCCACATCCGCCACTTCGACGTGACGATCCCCCGCGATGCCACCGCCCACATGCACCAGGACCTCGCGGACGCGGCGCTGCGGATGATGGAACGGAACATGGGTGCGCAGGTGTGCGACAGCGACGAGCTGTGGCGGTGACCTTGTCGGGGCGGCCGGTGACCGGCGCGGTCACGAGGTCACAACGGGGGCGCAACGAGTGATCGTCCGGGCACCTGACGGCGATGCCCCCGCCTACCATGCGGCGTAGGGCGGGGGCGCGGGAGAGCGTCCGCGCAGCAGGCGGGGAGCGGGGGCTCTGGTGCGGTCGACAGTGCTACGGGCGAAGGCTCTCCGGCGCCTCGTCGGCGTCGCCACGGTGGGCGCGACGCTGACGGCGCTTACGGGGTGCACGGTGCCCGTGGACGCCGTCGCCGGGATCTCGGTGACCGCCGACGGCCACCTGCTCGGGGTCATGCTGGTCTGCGGGCACCACATCGACGGGGCGACCCTCTACGTCCACAGCGCAGACCCCGACCACCAGGTGACGGCGGGCGAGTGGACCGCCTCCCACCCCCTCACCGAAGGCGTCACCACCTGGCCCCTGGACGCCCCGTCCGCCGGCTGGACGACGACGATCCCGCTCCGCCCCCTGGCCGCCCGGACGACGTACGTCTTCTACGGCTGGACCAAGGACAACAGCTGGTCCGCCACGAGCGTCGACTTCACCCTGCCCGACCGGGCCGCGCTCCGCCCGGGGACGGTGCGCTACGACCGGGTGACGTACGAGGACGAGAAAGTGGTCACGGTTCCCCTGGCGGAGTTCACGTCGAAGGCGTGCGACGACGGCTGACGCCCGCCGGCCCGTGCAGAACCTGACGAACCTTCACATACGTACAACCCAAAGGCCGTTCCGCGGGTCATACCACCCACAGCGACGACGAGACGCGCGTCGACCAGGGGGATCTACATGACTGCTCGCACCAGCAAACGCACCTCGCTCACCCTCGCCACGGCGGTCGTACTGACCGTCGGTGGCCTGGCGCTCGGCCCGGCGACGGCGGCCGCCGCGCCGGGCGCACCACGGGCGGCCGACGACGAGATCGTGTTCCCGCTCGGCACCCGGGACGGCAGCAGAGCGGCCGTCGAGGGCCTCGCGCTGGGCGGCGGCAAGCTCAGCGTGCTGGGCACCGCCGACCCCGAGAGCAAGCGCGGCCTGTGGGAGTACGACCTCCCGGCCGTCGGCACCCCGCAGCCGGGGCCACGGCAGCTCGCCGCCCCGCACGTCTGGACGGACTACCCGTGCGAGGGGGTCGACCCCGCCGAGCACACGTGCAGCGCTTTCTACTCCGAGCTCTGGCCGCTCGGCGACGGCCGGGTGGCCTTCATGACGCCGCTCGGCGGACAGGACGCCCTCGGCGGCGGGGCGCCCGGGGGCGAGACGGGACTCGGTCCGTTCTCCTGGGAGTCGGAGGACCACGTGGTGGCGGCCGGCGGCTCCTACGTGGCCGTGGACGACCGGGGGACGCAGTGCGTCGGCTCCTTCGACCCGGACGTGCCGTGGCCCGGGCAGATCCACACGCGGCCGGCCACCGCGGTGTCCCTGTGGGGCTCGAAGCTGTGGAAGCCGGGCGGCACCGCCGGCACCGTCACCTCCTACGACCTGGTCAGCAAGGCGACCTCGGCGGCCGTGAACCTGGGGTCGGGGTGCGTCCCGGACGACCTGCAGGCCGTCGGGCGGTGGCTGTACTGGCGCTGCTCCGCCGCCGGCAAGGCGGGCGTGTGGGACCACGGCACCGGCAAGAACATCCCCGTCCCCGGGGCGCCGGGCGCCGAGGTCGGGGACGGGTACCTCGTCCACGAGGCCGCCGACCACCGGACGGTGACGCTCACCGACTTCCACCTCGGCGGCGGTCATCCGGCCACCACCGCGCCCTTCTTCACCGTCCCCCAGGGTGCCTCGATCAGCCGGCTGGTCGTCGACCGGTACGGCGGTCACGTCGCCTACGCGGACAGTGAGCAGCTGATCCACGTACGGTCGGTGACGGTGCCGCGGTCGCGGATCAGCCTGTTCGACTGGCGCTCGGACTCCGCCGTGGACCTGCGCCAGGCGGGCGACCGCACGTGGGAGGGCAGTTGGCGGCTCACCCGGCCCGCCGCGGCGTGGAAGCTGACCATCAAGGACGCCTACGGCGCCACCGTCCGCACCCTGAGCGGCACGTCGCACCAGGGCGCCGCCATCCGCACCTCCTGGGACGGCAAGGACGACGCGGGCGGCACGGCGGCCAGCGGCCGGTACCACTGGACGATGACGGTGGACCCGGGTGACGGCGGCGCCGTGCGCACCCTGCCGACGGGCAGTTTCTCGCTCTCCGGGGGCCGTTCCGCGTTCCGCGACGCGGACACCGACGGCTACGGCGAGCTGTACACGATGACCAGCGGCGGCCTGCTGGAGGCCCACCGCTTCTCCGGGGGCGCGCCGGCCGGCGCCCGCGGCTGGTCGGCCTGGGACCCGGCCACCCGACTGGTCCCCGTCGGCGACCTGACCGACCACGGCTGCTCCGACCTGCTCGGCCGGACGACCGACGGCAAGCTGTACCGGTATTCCGGTGGCTGCACCGGCGCCTTCCCGCCCGACGCCGAGCGCACCCTGGTCGGCTCGGGCTGGGGCGGCTTCGACGCGATCGTCGCCGCCGACGACTTCACCGGCGACCACCGCCCCGACCTGCTGGCCCGCCAGGCCGCCACCGGCTACCTGTACCTGTACAGGGCCAACGCCCAGGGCCGCTTCGACCCGGGGGTGCGCGTCGGCACCGGCTGGAAGGGCTACACCCTCGTCGGCGCCGCCGACGTGACCGGCGACGGCGTCGGCGACCTCATCGCCCGGGACTCCGGTGGCGAACTGTGGCGCTACGACGGCGACGGCGCGGGCGGCTTCGAGCCGCGGACGCTGCTCTTCCGCGACTGGGGCACCGGCCGCAACGCGATCGTCGCGGTCGGCGACGTGACCGGGGACGGCTTCCCCGACCTGGTCTCCCGCACCACGGACGGCAAGCTGCTGCGCAACAAGGGCTGGGGGGACGGGACGTTCAGCGCGACCTACACCCTCGCCACCGGGTGGCAGGGATACCGGGCGCTGTACTGAGCGGACGCGTCGTCAGGCGGTCACCGCGGCCAGCCAGTCGACGAGGATGCGGTTGACGTCCTCGGGCCGCTCCTGCTGGATCCAGTGGCCGCACCCGTCCAGCACGTGGGAGGCGACGAGGCCCGGGAGGGTGACCGGGTAGGCCTCGATCGCGTCGGCCAGCCAGGTGGTGGAGGCGTCCTGGCTACCGCCGACGAACAGTGACGGCTGGGTGAGGGGCGCACCGGCGTGGGCGGCGAGGTCCTCCCAGTCGCGGTCCATGGCGCGGTAGCGGTTGAGCGCGCCGGTCAGGCCGGTGCGCTCGAACTCCCCGGCGTACACGTCCAGATCGTCCTCGCTGAGCCAGCCGGGCAGCCGGCCCTGCGGGAAGCGGTCCCGCAACGTGCCGCCCCGCGCGACGAAGTGCGGGTCCGGGGCGCCGGGTGCCGGCATGGTGTCGGCGGACAGCGCCGCGTAGAAGCCGGCGAGCCAGCCGCGGACGTCCGGTTCGACCTCGGCCTCGGCGCGGCCCGGCTCCTGGAAGTACGCGACGTAGAACTCCTCGGCCCCTCCGCCGAGTCGGGTGAAGACGTCGCTGGGCCGGGGGCCGCCCGGCGGGGTGTAGGGCACGCTGAGGAGTCCCACCGCCCGGAAGACCTCGGGCCTGAGCAGGGCCGAGTGTGCGGCGATGGTGGCGCCCCAGTCGTGGCCGACGACCACGGCCGACTCCTCGCCGAGGGCCCGCACGACGCGGACGTTGTCCTCGACCAGGTCGAGCATCCGGTACGCGTCGACCGGTGCCGGCCTGGAGGAACGGCCGTAGCCCCGCACGTCGACGGCGACCGCCCGGTACCCGGCCGCCGCCAGGGCGGGGAGTTGGTGGCGCCAGGAGTACCAGGACTCGGGGAAGCCGTGGACGAGCAGGACCAGCGGGCCGCTCCCCTGCTCGACGAGGTGGATCCGGCCCGCGGGCGAGGTCACCGACCGGTGTGTGATCTGCGTTGCGTGCTGCGTCATGCGTCTCCTCCAGGACCGTCGGCGAACCGTGCTCCCGGGGGGCCGACGTGTGCCTTTCCCCGGGCCGTGATACCGATCCTGCTGACCCGCCACCCCGAAGACCGAGCGACGTTGCCGATCCGGCAAGTCCCCGCTCCCCCGACTCCTTAGGATCACGCGCATGGCACTGCGACCGGCCCACGTGAACATCAAGGCCCTGGACGCCGCAGCGGTCGGCCGCTTCTGGGCGGAGGCGCTCGGCTGGACGGCGTACAGCGCCGGCGTGACGACGTACGTCGGTCCCGAGGGCGGCCTGGTGTGGCCGCACCCCCTCTTCGTCGGCATCGACGTGGTCCCCGTCCCGGACGCCAAGACCCCGGCGAAGAACCGCGTCCACCTGGACCTGGCCACCACCTCCCCCTCCCACCGGGCGGAGTTGCTCCAGCGCTTGGAGCACCACGGCGCGACGCCCGTCGACGTGGGCCAGGGCCCGGTCCCCTGGACGGTCCTCGCGGACGTCGAGGGCAACGAGTTCTGCGTCCTGGACCCGCGGGACACCTACCGGGACACCGGCCCGATCGCGCGGATCGTCGTCGACTGCGCCGACCCGCGGACCACGGCCCGCTTCTGGACCGAGGCGTTGGACTGGCCCCTGCGCGAAGTGACCGAAAACCACGCGGTGTTGCGCTCGCCCGAGAATTCCGGCCCGTACCTGCGGTTCGTCCGCACCCCGGACCCCAAGTCGGCCCCCGACCGCGTCCACCTCGACCTCCTGCCCCGCCCCGGCGACGACCAGGAGGCGGAGACGGCCCGCCTGCGCGCCCTGGGCGCCACCGACCTCGACGTCGGCCAGGGAGCCACCCCGTGGACGTGCCTGACGGACCCGGAGGACCACGAGTTCTGCGTGCTGGCGTCGCCCTGACGCGCGGCGGCGCGAGCCCCGCCGGATCGCAAAAGCCCTGTAAAACGCCCGTCCGACGGCGGGGGGCCGGACGTACCCACCCCTCCCCCGGGTATTCGTCCGGCCATGGGATCCCTGAGTTCACCTGTGCTGTTGTTGCTGTTCGTCGGGAGTGCCGGCGTCATCTGGTACGCGGGCATCAAGTTGTCCGACACGACCGACGTGCTGGCCGAGCGGCTGCATCTCGGGAGTGCGCTGGGCGGGTTGATCCTGCTGGCCATCGCGACCAACCTGCCCGAGGTCGCGATCACCGTCAGTGCCGCGCTGGCCGACCAGCTCGACGTGGCCGTCGGCAACATCCTCGGCGGGATCGCCGTGCAGACCGTCGTGCTGGCCGTTCTGGACGCCGCCGGGGTGCGGCCGCGGGCGCCGTTGACGCGGCTGGCCGCCAGTCTCCAGCTCGTCCTGGAGGGCGCGCTGGTCGTGGTCGTGCTGGCCGTGGTCGTCATGGGCACCCAGCTCTCCCCCGACCTGCACGCCGCCCGGCTGGCGCCCGCCTCCGTGGCCATCGCCCTGCTGTGGGTGGTCGGGCTGATCTTGCTCGACCGGGCCGGGCGCGGGCTGCCGTGGCACGAGGGCGGTGACGCGCCCGACAGTCAGCCGGAGCCGCGCGGGCACTCCCGCGGGAAGAAGGAGAAGGCAGCCTCCGACAAGGGGATCGGCACCCGCCGCGCCGCGCTCGTGTTCGGCGGGGCCGCCCTGGCCACCCTCGTCGCCGGTGTCGTCATCGAGCGCAGCGGCGAGGAGTTCTTCGCCCGGCAGGGGCTCAGCGGGGTGCTGTTCGGCGCGACCGTGCTGGCCGTGGCCACCTCCCTGCCCGAGATCAGCACCGGTCTGACCTCCACCCGCCTCGGCGACTACCAGCTCGCCGTCAGCGACATCTTCGGCGGCAACGCCTTCCTGCCCGTGCTGTTCCTCGTGGCCGCGCTGATCTCCGGCAAGCCCGTCCTCCCCGCGGCCCACGACACGGACATCTACCTCACGGCCCTGGGCATCATCCTCACCGTCGTCTACATGACCGGCCTCGTCTTCCGGCCGCAGCGCCAGTACGCCCGCATGGGCGTCGACAGCATCGCCGCCGTCGTGATCTACCTCGTCGGCATCGCCGGGCTCGCGACCATCGCCACCTGAGCCGCGCGCCACCTGAGCCACGCCGCAGCACCTCGCCACCTGAGCCACGCCTCCGCGCTGCGCCGCCCGCCGACGTGCCGCAGCGCCTCAGGCGCCCGCCGTCGTCCGCGTGAAGAGGCAGAACGGGGGCCCCAGCCACCCGGGCTCCTCCTTGCGCACGGGCCGGCCCAGCAGGTCCCGGTAGAAGCGCGCCAATGCGTGGGCGTCCGGGGCATCGAGGGTCGTCGCGGCGAGCGTGCAGCTCGGCCTCACCGCCGCTTCCGTACGATCAGCGCCACGTCACCGGCCGCCACCGCGCCCGCCGGCCCGGCGAGCGCCTTCCGCACCGCCGATCCGAGCGCGCTCCAGTGTGCGTGCCGGGGACCACCGACGTCACGTGGCTCACGGGACGACGTCGACTCGGATCGGGCCGGAACGGGCCGAGCGGCACCGCGGCGTCGGCGATGCCCGTCCCGGCCTCCGCCGCCGGGCTGACGGCGGCGAGGCGCAGCGGCACGCGACCGGCTGAGCGCGCCCCGGTCCCCGGCCGCCGGCGCAACCCCGTGCTCCTGGTGGACCGAGGCGCGGTCACGCCGCCTGGACGGCCCGTCGAACGCGGGCCGGCTGCCGCAGCCCGGAGCGCGCCGCCGGCACCCAGGGGACTGTCGCCCGGCAGGAGTGCCACCCCAGCCGAGCGGATCCGGTCCTCCGCCTGTGCACGCACGGGCCGGGATACCGAACTGGCCGTCAGGCGACGACAGGTTCGCCGCTCAGGGCGACGTCGGCCCGGCGCAGCTCGTCGAGTGCGGTGCGCGTGGTGCCGGCGGCGACGCCGGCCGTGTAGTCGAGCAGGACCCGCACCGTGAAGCCCGCGCGGACTCCGTCCAGTGCGGTGGCCTTCACGCAGTGATCGGTCGCGATGCCGACGACGTCGAGGTCGGTGACATCGCGGGCCTTCAGCCAGTCGGAGAGCGTCGTGCCGTCTTTGGTGAAGCCCTCGAAACCGCTTTTTGAGGCGGAGTGCGCGCCCTTGAAGACGACCTCGTCGACGAGCCCGGCGTCCACGGCGGGGGCGAAGGCCGGATGGAACTCGCCCCCTCCGCTGCCGACGACGCAGTGAACGGGGAACGAGTTCTGGAAGTCGGGGTTCTCGGAGAAGTGGTCGCCCGGGTCGATGTGATGGTCACGGGTGGCTACGACGAAGGCGTACTGCCCGTCGGCGCGCTCGACCAGGTCGGCGATGGCTGCGGCCCGGCCCGCGCCGCCCTTCACCGGAATGCTGCCGCCCTCGCAGAAGTCCTTCTGCACATCGACGATGATCAGTGCACGACGCATGGAAAAGCCCCTTCCCTGGGATGGACCACTTCCGGATGGTTGCCCGTCCGCCAGCTGGCGGGCACACCGCTCACCGGTCGTTCACCCGAACGTGCGCGGGATGCACGCCGACAAGGTGCAGCGCCCTCTGCCCACGGGGAGCACAGGGTGATGGCGACGGCCGAGTGCGACCGTCGCCGAGACAGGCGGCCGGTGCGGAAGCCGGTGAGGACGAGGGCTGATCCCGCTCAGTGCCGTGCGGACACCCGACTCGCGGCGGCTTCGGGAACGGGCTCCGCGTGCCCGACGGGGCGGGGGAAAAAACCGCTTACGCCACGGATTCACCGGATGGTGTGGGTAAGCCCCCGTCCAGGCGTTTCGCCGTCCTTCCTCGCTGATGATCGGAGAGCGCCCGACGCCGTCCGGGGAGCAGCGTCCGTGACCTCGGCATGCCCGGCCGCACGCACCGTCCGACCGAAAGAGACGAGCCATCGTGCATTTGACTCCGCATGAGCAGGAGCGCTTACTGATCCACGTCGCGGCCGACGTGGCGCAGAAGCGCCGCGACAGGGGACTGCTCCTCAACTACCCGGAAGCCGTCGCCTTGTTGACCGCTCACGTCTTCGAGGCGGCACGTGACGGCAAGACCGTCAGCGACGTCATGGACTCAGGCCGGCAGTTGCTCACCCGGGACGACGTGATGGCCGGCGTCCCGGAAATGATCGACAGCGTCCAGGTGGAGGCGACCTTCCCGGACGGCACCAAGCTGGTCACGCTCCACAACCCCATTCCAGAGGCGGCGGAGGAGCCCGTGCTCCACCCGGGCAAGGTCGAGCACCCCCGCCCGCCGCGCAAGCCGGGCTGCCCCGTCAACTGCACCGACGACCCGTCGAGCTGCTGCGAGGGCGAGGACTCCGCGGACTGGCACGCGTCGATCTTCTTCAACAGGGACCTGCAGGACGACCAGCAGACCACGCGGAAGCCACAGAAGAAGAAGATCAAGGTCAAGAACACGTCCGACCGCCCCATCCAGGTCGGCTCCCACTACCACTTCGCCGAGGTCAACCCCGGCCTGAAGGTGGTCCAGGACTCCTCCGGCGATACCACCGTCCAGGACCTCCTGACGTGCGACGACGCCAAGGGACGACGGCTCAACATCCCCGCGGCCACGTCCGTGCGATTCGAGCCAGGAGACGAATGCTGCGTCGAACTGGTCGAGTTCGAGGGCGAAGCCAAGAACTGCACTGTCAGCGCGATCAGGGGGCTGCGCAAGGAGCCGGTCGCATGAGCCGTTACCAGAAGGCCAGCAACGAGCTGAAGCGGACCGAGTACACCACTCTGTACGGGCCCACCACCAACGACCGTGTCCGGCTGGCCGACACCGATCTCACCCTTGAGATCGAAGCCGACTGGGCCGGCGGCCCGGAGCACAGCGGCAACGAGATGATCTTCGGTGGCGGGAAGGTGATCCGGGAGTCGATGGGCATGTCCCACATCCCCCGGGACGGACTCACCGACGCGGGTGCCAAACCGGTGGACACGGTCATCACGGGGGCGCTGGTCCTTGACTGGTGGGGTGTGGTCAAGGCCGACGTCGGCATCAGGGACGGCAGAGTCCTCGCCATCGGCAAGGCGTACAACCCCGAAACGATGGACGAGATCACGGACTTCGTGATGCCTGAGCGCGGCGTGGTGCCGGGTGACGACAAGCCGCGATGGGATCCGGAGAACTTCGTGGTCGGTCCGAGCACCGAGGTCATTTCCGGCAACGGCCGGATCCTCACCGCAGGCGGCGTGGACACCCACGTGCACCTCATCTGCCCCGGAGAGATCCACGAGGCGCTGGCCTCGGGCGTGACCACCCTCATCGGCGGCGGCACCGGTCCCGCCGAGGGCAGCACGGCCACCACCGTGTCCCCCGGCGCGTGGCACATCACCCGGGTCTTCGAGGCCCTGGACGAGTTCCCGGTCAACATCGGCCTGCTCGGCAAGGGCAGCTCGATGAACAAGCGGGCACTGGAGGAGCAGGTGGAGGCCGGTGTCATCGGCCTGAAGGTGCACGAGGACTGGGGCGCCACCCCCGCGGTGATCGACATCGCGCTGCAGGTCTGCGAGGACAAGAAGATCCAGCTCGCCCTGCACGCCGACTCGTGCAACGAGTCCGGCTTCCTGGAGAGCACCAAGGAGGCCATCGGTGGGCGTTCCCTCCACATCTTCCATGTCGAGGGCGCCGGCGGCGGTCACGCCCCGGATATGATCGAGCTGGTCAAGGAGCCCAACATCCTGCCCGCCTCGACCAACCCGACCCGGCCCTTGACGGTGAACACCGTCAAGGAGCACGTGGACATGATGGTCGTCTGCCACCACCTCAACCCGGACATTCCGGCGGACATGGCCTACGCGGATTCCCGCATCCGGCCGTCCACCATGGCGGCGGAGGACCTGCTCCACGACATGGGGGCCATTTCGATGATGTCCTCGGACGCCCAGGCGATGGGCCGCATCGGCGAGATGGTCATGCGTACCTGGCAGACCGCGCACGTCATGAAGGGGCGCTACGGCGCGCTGCCCGAAGACCTGGCCTACGCGAAGGTCCGTACGGTCCGGGCAGACAATGATCACTCGTTCAACGGGGACGCGCTGAACCCGAACGACAACTACCGGGCGCGCCGGTACGTCGCCAAGTACACGGTCAACCCGGCGATCACGCACGGCATCGACGGGCATGTCGGTTCCGTGGAGCCGGGCAGGATGGCCGACCTGGTGCTGTGGGAGCCGAAGTTCTTCGGGGTCAAGCCGCACAGGGTCATCAAGGGTGGCCAGATCGCCTACGCGCAGTGCGGCGATGCCAATGCCTCGATCACCACGCCCCAGCCCTACCTGCCGCGGCCGGTCTGGGGCTTCACCGGCCACGCCCCGGCCGGCAACTCGGTGAACTTCGCCGCACCGGACCAGGCCGCTCAGCTGAACGAACGATTCGACATCTCCGGCAACAGGGACAGGACGGACCCGCTGAAGGAGACGGTGGGTCTCAAGAAGCGGTTCGTCGAGATCAGCCAGTCGATCCGGAGCATCGTCAAGAGCGACATGAAGCTCAACGACGCGTTGCCCGCCGGCCTCGAAGTCGACCACAACAGTTTCGAGGTCACCATCGGCGGCGCGACGACGCTCGACGCCCGCACCGAGATCGACGGCGTGACCATTCCGCGCGCCTTCGTCAGCGAAGTTCCCATGGCCCAGCGGTACTTCCTCTTCTGACGCCTCAGATCCGACCGAAGGCCGGGGGCAGGCACCGGATGTCTGTCCCCCGGGCCGCCCGCCCTGTAACCCTGTGAAAGGCAGCCGCTCACCCATGAGCCGCGCAGCCCTGCTCCTGCTGGCCGACGGCCGCTTCCCCGCCGGTGGGCACGCCCACTCGGGCGGCGTCGAGGCCGCCATCGCCCGCAAAGCCGTACACGACACCGACAGCCTGGAGGCGTTCTGCCGCGGCCGTCTGCACACCACCGGCCTGGTCGCGGCCGGGCTGGCCGCCGCAGCCGCCGCCGGGCTTGACCCGCTGCTGCTGGATTACGCCGCCGACGCGCGCACCCCCGTACCCGCCCTGCGTGCCGTCGCCCGCAGGCTCGGCCGGCAGATCATGCGCGCGGCCCGAGCCACCTTCCCCTCGGCCGACCTCGAACACCTGGCCGCCGCCCGCCCGCAGGGTGCGCACCAGCCCGTCGTCGTGGGCCTCGCCGCCCGCGCCGCCGGACTCGCCCCGGTGGACGCCGCCTACGCCGCCGCGTACGAGAACCTCAGCGGCCCGGCCGGCGCAGCGGTGCGCCTGCTGAGCCTCGACCCGCTCGACGCCTCCGGACTGCTGGCGCGCCTCGGCCCCGAAACCGACCACGTCGCCACAGCCGCAGCCGACGCCGCCGACCGCGCCATGACCGACGGCATCGACGCCCTGCCGTCGGCCTCCGCACCCCTGCTGGACATCACCGGGCAACAGCACGCCGCCTGGAGCGTCCGTCTCTTCGCCTCCTGACCACCACCCGGACACCCGCAACGCCCTACGGAGTCGCCATTGCACCTCGACCAGTCCCTGCCGCACCAGCACGCGCCCAGCGCCTCGGCGACCAGGCCTGACGGCAACCGCCGCGCCCTGCGCGTCGGCCTCGGCGGACCCGTCGGCTCCGGCAAGACCGCGACCGTCGCCGCGCTGTGCCGCACCCTGCGCGACCGCTGGAGCATCGCCGCCGTCACCAACGACATCTACACCCGCGAGGACGCCGAGTACCTGCTGCGCGAAGCCGTCCTGCCGCCCGAGCGCATCACCGCCGTGGAGACCGGCGCCTGCCCGCACACCGCGATCCGCGACGACATCTCCGCCAACCTGGAAGCCGTCGAGCACCTGGAGGAGACCCTTCACCCCCTCGACCTCGTGCTCGTCGAATCCGGTGGCGACAATCTCACCGCCACCTTCTCCAAGGGCCTCGTCGACGTACAGATCTTCGTCATCGACGTAGCCAGCGGCGACGACATTCCGCGCAAGGGCGGCCCCGGCATCACCACCGCCGACCTCCTCGTCATCAACAAGACCGACCTCGCCCCGTATGTCGGCGCCGACCTGGACACCATGGCCACCGACGCGAAACGACAGCGCGGCGACCTGCCCGTCATCTTCACCGACCTGACCCGCGACGACGGCATCCGTAACGTCGCGGCCTGGGTCACCGGCCACCTCGCCCTGTGGCGCGCCGAGGCAACCGCGTGAGCCCCTCCCCGCAACTGGCCGCCCCGGCCCGCCCTGCGGGCGGTCGGGAGCCCGCCGGACATCCGCACGGTGTGCGTGCCACGGCTCTGATCCGCGCCGCGTACAACGGACGCGTCACCACCCTCCCGCAACTGCGCAGTGACGGCCCCTTCCATCTGCGGCGCATGCGCACCGACGGCCCCTCCGCCACGGTGGGGATCATCGGCGCGATGAGCGCCCCTCTCGGCGGCGACCGGCTCACCCTCGACATCACCGCCGAGGACCGCGCCGAACTGGAGGTCACCACCGCCGCTGCCACGCTCGCCCTGCGCGGCCCCACCACCGAAGCGGCCACCTACGACGTGCGACTCACCGCCGGAGAACACGCATCTCTGCGCTGGCGGCCGCAGCCCTTGATCAGCGCCGCCGGCAGCAACCTGCACCAGACGTACACCGTCGAACTCGCCGCCACCTCACGGCTGGTCCTGCGAGATGAGCAACTCCTGGGCCGGGCCGACGAGGAACCGGGCCACCTCGTCACCCGCATCGTGGTCCGCTTCGCCGGGCGCCCCCTGCTCGACCAGCAGACGGCTTACGGAGCCCCGGAACCCGGCTGGGACGGCCCGGCCGTCCTGGACGGGCACCGCGCCACCGGCCAACTCCTGGTGGTCGACCCCCGCCTCGACGCCCTGCGGGAGCCCGTACTGCTCGGCAACGGTGCCACGGACGGGTGTGCCGTCCTCGCACCGCTGGCAGGCGGCCCGGCACTGCTCGCCACCGCCGTCGCGCCGACCACCTCGGCAGTGCGGGAACTGCTCGACGAGGCACACGCCCTGGCCCTCGCCGGCTGGCACGGACGGGCCGCCGCCCCAGGCGGGCGACGGCCCACGGCGTCCCCGTACAACAACCTCGGCGTGCTGGCGCCTGGTGGGGCCGTGCCCGGGGTGGCGCCGCGGGCCCATCCGGGGACCGTCAGGCGGTGACCTTGCCGAAGATGTGGTTGGCGGGAGCGTCGGGGTCGTTGCCGTAGAAGAACTCTTCGAGTGCCTGGTGGAACTCGTCACGGCTCAGTCCGCCGGAACCATCGAGGTCCAGAGCGGCGAAGACGGCGGCGCAGTCCTCGCCGGGGACGGCGGCGACCGAGCTGAACATCTGCTGGAATTCGGCCTGGTCGATCCTGCCGTCCCCGTTGAGGTCGACGAGGTCGAAGAAGCAGTTGGTGACCGGCGCGATCTGGTGCGGGTAGAACGCGCGGTCGGTCAGGACGCCCTTGAAGCCTTCGGTCATCTCCCGCACGTCGACCTTCCCGTCACCGTCCTGATCCATCGGGGCGATGACGTTCGACCAGAACTGGTCCATCCCCTCGATGAGCCGGCGGACGGTCTCGCCGTCAGGCGCGGTCTTGCGGGCGCTGATGTAGCGCTCGCTCATCCTGCGGACGTCGTGCTGGGTGATGAACCCGTCGCCATCGTCATCGGCGCCCCTGAACCACTGGCGGTACTTGAGGTCTTGAAGTGCAGTCATGACTGCGTACCGTATTCACGCAGTTACGGTGTCGCAAAGGCCCGAGTGGAGGCTGGGCACCGGTCGGACCTGCCGACCTGGCGTCCGACGAGGGTGAACACGGCATGCGTCGAGTTGGCTTCGTTTCAGTGTTCGAGGTGTGGTGGTGTGAAGGCGAGCACCTCGTCGACCGGCCCGTCGTAGACCTCGACATCGACGAGAGCACTGTGCGCGCTGGGTCCCTGGGACAGACGCGAGCACCCACGGTCCCTGGTGAGGGTGTTGGGGTTGCCGTGGCGGTCCAGGGTTCCGCTGTGGCCCGGCCGGGCCGGGTCCCACCACGCTCCGGTGGACAGTTGGATCACGCCGGGCATGACGGCGTCCGAGAGGATCGCGCCCGCGAGGCAGCTGCCACGGTCGTTGAAGACACGCACGATCATGCCGTTCTCGATACCGCGTGATGCCGCGTCCTGCGGGTTGACCGTTACGGGCTCGCGGCCATGAATCTTGGACGCGAGGCTGTGGCCACCGTTGTCGTACTGGCTGTGCAGGCGTGAGGCGGGCTGATTCGAGATCAGGTGCAGCGGGAAGCGGTCCGCCAGGTCGGCGCGAAGCCATTCCACGGGTTCGAACCACGCCGGATGTCCGGTGCAGTCGTCGTAGCCGAACGAGTCGATGGTCTCGGAGAAGATCTCGATCCGGCCCGACGGCGTCGCGAGGGGGAAGCGCTGCGGATCGGAGCGCAGCGCTTCGAAGCTGCCCGGGAACGGACCGCTGAGTGCCGGCAGCTCCACACCGCGGGCGCGTTGCCAGAAGTCGTCGAAGTCCGGCAGGGCCGCGTCGTCGCCGAGGTTGGCCCGCGTCCGGTCGTAGAGGTGCCGGACCCAGTCGATCTCGGAACGCGACTGGGTGAACTCGCGCTCATAGCCGAGCCGGGCGGCCAGTGCGGCGAAGATCCGGTGGTCGGTGCGGGCCTCGCCGGCCGGCTCGCGGACCTTCGGCATCGCGATCAGGTGAGGGTCGGAGAACCCCGCGGCGAAGTCGTCGCGCTCCAGGCTGGTGGCGACGGGCAGCACGATGTCGGCGAACTTCGCCGTGGTGTTCCACCAGGCTTCATGGACCACCACCGTGTCCGGACGCTGCCAGGCTCGGGTGAGGCGGTGGAGGTCCTGGTGGTGGTGGAAGGGGTTTCCTCCGCACCAGTAGATCAGGCGCAGGTCCGGCAGGGTCAGGCGCTGACCGTCGTAGTCGATGGTCGCGCCCGGTTCCAGCAGGGTGTCGGCGATCCGGGCGACCGGGATGAAGTCCGCAACAGGGTTGGCCACCCGCGGCATCGACGCCACCGACGGTCGGCCCGGGGCAACACCGGTCGCGTCCATCGTCGCGTAGCCCGCACCCCAGCCGCAGCCGGGGCGGCCCAGCGAACCCGCCATGGCCGCCAGCACGACCGACATCCAGATCGGCTGTTCGCCGTGATCCGCCCGCTGTATGGCGTAGTTGACCATGATGAGCGAACGCTGTGCGGACAGGCGCCGGGCGAGATCGAGGACGCTGTCGCGGCTGATGCCCGTGATCCTCGCGGCCCAGTCGGCGTCCTTGACGACGCCGTCCACGTCGCCGGTCAGGTAGGAGGCGAAGCGGTCGAACCCCTCGCAGCAGCGGGTGAGGAAGTCCTCGTCGTGCCAGTCGTTCACCAGCATCGTGTGCGCGATGCCGAGCATCAAGGCGGTGTCGGTGTTGGGGAGGACAGGCAGCCACTCGGCGTCGAGGAAGTCGGCGGTGTCACTGCGGATCGGGCTGACGTTCACGAACCGCACCCCGGCCTCACGGCACTTGCGCTGCAGGTCCCGCGTCCGGTGCCGGGCCAGCCCGCCAGGGTTGACCTGGCTGTTCTTCAGGGCCAGCCCCCCGAACGCCACCACGAGCTCACAGCTCTCGGCGATCTCGTCCCACATCGGCATCCGGGACTGGTAGCTCCACGGAGCCCCGCCGATCACATGCGGAAGGATGACCTCGAGAGCGGCGGTGCTGTACGTGTTGCGGGAGTCGGTGTAGCCCCCGTCCAACGCCAGGAACCGCTGGAGCTGACCCTGCGCATTGTGGAAGCCGCCCGCACTGGCCCAGCCGTACGAGCCGCCGAACACCGCGCTGTCCCCGTGCTGTGCGCGCACTCGGCGCAGTTCCTCGCTCACCAGCGTGAGCGCGTCGTCCCAGCTGACCTCTACGAAGGCGTCCGCACCTCTGGCCGTTTCACCGGCGCGCGGCAAACCATCGAGCCACCCTTTGCGTACCGCGGGTCGCAGCACACGCGCACTGTCCTCAGCAGCCGTCACCATGCCCGGGCCGATCGGCGACGGCGCGGGGTCATCCCCCGGGGGCTCGATGCGCACCAGCTGACCCGAATCGACCACGGCTACGAAACTGCCCCAGTGCGTTGCCACCGGCACGCGTCGTTCCACCGTGCACCAACTCCATCCCGGATGTCTTCCCGGCTCCCGGACAACGGCCGCTACACCATGGGGTTCCGCGTCAGTCAGCGGTCCGCAGGACACAGGCTCCCCCTGGCGGATGCCGGCCAACCCTGACGGTGCGCACGACTCCCGACACCGCTCAACCGGAGCCTCGGGGCCCGCCGGGCTGGTGAGGCCGGTCGCGGAGGGCGCATGCGAGGTGGCGGCGTGCGGACGGGGGCACTCGAGCCCGAGGAGAGCCGAGGCACCCCGGGAGCTCAGGCCGACGGCGGCGCGCTTCCAGTGCCCCCTTCACGGGCGGTTCGGCATCCGGAGCAGGTCAAGGCGTGCCGCAGGCACGGTCACGGCCGTCGGGCGCCGGCGCGGCGCGCCGCTTCGGCGGCCGGCCATCAGGCGGCCGACCGCGGGACCTCAGCCGGCAGGTGCCCGACGAGCAGGCCCCGAGGCCGGCGTCCCGACAGGACAGCGGCCCGGCGGGCGGAGCCATGCCGTCGGGACCTGACAGTCGGCGCCACACCGTCGGCGCCCAGGCCACCGAGGCGGCGGGAAGCGGAGGGGACGCCTACTCGGACTGGTCGATCGTCATGGTGAAGTCCAGGACCATGATCTGCTCGTACTTCGGGGGAAACCTATCGGTCTGCCCGAGGAGGGGCTTGGCGCGGATGTCCACGTCACCCTGCTCGATGGTGATGGGTTGCCCTTGCCGTCCTTGTGACCGTCGCCGTCTTTGACGATCGTCTCCCTGTCCGGGCTGGAGGCGGTCAGGGAGGACGTGACGTTGTCGAAGTCGTCGCCCACGTCGGCCGTCACGGAGGCCCGCGGGCACCGCGCCCCGCCCCCGCACCACGCACGCCGCTCCCGCGGGGCTCCGCGCCTCAGCCCGCGGTCAGCACCTCCACGCCCCGTCCCGCCAGGCGCTCCAGCACCGGGTGTCCGGCGTCGGCGTCGGTGATCAGACCGGTGACCTCGTCCCAGGGCAGCACCCGGAAGCGCGAGGCCGTGCCGATCTTCTCCGACGAGGCGAGGACGTACGTCTCCGCCGAGCGCGCCGCCAGGGCGCGCTTCATCGCGGCCTCCTCGGCGTCGCCGGTGGTCAGGCCCGCGTCCGGGTGGACGCCGGTCACGCCGAGCAGGCACAGGTCCGCGGAGACGCCCTGCGCGGCCTCGACGGTGGCCGCGCCGCAGGCGACCGCCGAGTGCTTGAAGAGGCGCCCGCCGAGCAGGAAGACCTCGGCGAGCGGGTGGCTGATCAGCGCGGCGGCGATGGTCGGGCTGTGGGTGATGACCGTGCAGTCCAGGTCCGGGGGCAGGGCGTGGGCCACGGCGAGGGCGGTGGTGCCGCCGTCCAGGATCAGCGCGCTGCCCGGCCGCACGAGTCCCACCGCCGCGGCGGCGACCTTCTGTTTGCCCTCCGGGGTCACACCCTGCCGGGCGGTGTAGTCGGCGACGGCCGGGGAGACCGGCAGCGCGCCGCCGTACACCCGCTGGCACAGCCCTTCGGCGGCGAGGTCGCGCAGGTCGCGGCGCACGCTGTCCTCGGAGATGCCGAGCTCCGCGGCGACGTCCTTGGCGACGATCTTGCCCTGCCGGGCGAGCAGATCCAGCAGGTGGGCACGGCGTTGAGCGGCCAGCATTCATGTTCCTTCCTGTTACTGCACGTTCTTGCATGTATCGTAGCCCACCATGACCGACAAACCGATGCTCGTCCTGATCGCCGGGCCCTACCGTTCCGGCACCGGCGGCGACCCCGACGCCATGGCCGCGAACCTGGCCCGCCTGGAGGCGGCCGCCTGGCCCGTCTTCGCCGCCGGACACCTGCCCGTGATCGGCGAGTGGCTCGCCCTGCCCGTCCTGCGCTCGGCCGGCGCGGGCCCCACCGACCCGCTCGCCGACGAGGTGCTGTACCCGACCGCCGACCGCCTGCTCGCCCACTGCGACGCCGTGCTCCGCCTGCCCGGCGAGTCCGCCGGGGCCGACCAGGACGTCGCCACCGCCCGCCGTCGCGGCCTTCCCGTGTACCACCACGTCGACGAACTGCCGCGCCGCGTCCCCGAGGAGACCGCATGACCCCCCGTCCCGGCGTCGACACCCCCGACCACCGCGGCCGCACCGGCCTGGACCGCGCCGGGCGCGGCCTCGACCGCAACCCCGACGTCGTGGTCCGCGACGTGGAGCTGACCTCCCAGGGGTGGCACGTCCTGCGCCGCACCACCTTCGACTTCCGGCGCCGCGACGGGCGCTGGGTCACCCAGCAGCGCGAGACCTACGACCGCGGCAACGGCGCCGTCGTCCTGCCGTACGACACCGCGCGCGGACGCGTCCTGCTCACCCGGCAGTTCCGCTACCCCGCCTACGTCAACGACCACCCGGACGGCATGCTCGTCGAGGCCGCCGCCGGACTGCTCGACGGCGACGACCCGCCCGCCGCGATCCGGCGCGAGGCCGCCGAGGAGCTCGGCGTCACCCTCGGCCCGCTCACCCACCTCTGGGACGCCTACATGAGCCCCGGCTCGGTCACCGAGCGCCTGCACTTCTACGCCGGCCCCTACACGCCCGCCGACCGCACGGCGCGGGGCGGCGGGCTCGAGGAGGACGGCGAGGACATCGAGGTGCTCGAACTGCCCTTCGCGGAGGCCCTCGCCATGACCGGCGACGGCCGCATCCGCGACGGCAAGACGATCATGCTCCTGCAGTGGGCCGCGCTGCACGGCCCCTTCGCCCCGTCCCGGCAGGCGGGGCAGGCCCAGTAGGCCGGGCCAGCCCAGTAGGCCCGCACACAGGCCTTGCGGAAACGCAGGCGTCACACGGTGAACGTGTCCGGATCGGCGGCCTTCCAGTCGGCCTCCCACGCGGCGGGCGGCTCGGCCAGCAGTTGGCCGGGCTCCAGCCAGTCGTACAGCTCGGCGTAGGAGCGCTCGGTGTACGGGTCGATGCGCCGGCGCAGCATGTGCGGGCGCAGCTCGGCGGGGTCGGACACGCCCATGGCGGCCATGATCTGCAGGGCGCTGGCCACGGTCGACTCCTGGAAGCGCCGCACCCGGGGCGTCTTGTCCCGCACGTCGAGGGCCCGGGCGCGCCGAGGGTCCTGGGTCGTGACACCGGTGGGGCAGGTGTTGGTGTGGCAGCGCTGGGCCTGGATGCAGCCGACCGCGAACATCATGGCGCGGGCCGCGTTGCCGTAGTCGGCGCCCTGCACCAGGCGCTTGACCAGGTCGGTGCCGGTGGCGATCTTGCCGCTCGCGCCGATCCTGATCCGGTCGCGCAACCCCGTGCCGACGAGGGCGTTGTGCACGGCGTGCAGACCCTCGGTCAGCGGGGCGCCGACGTGGTCGGCGAACTCCAGCGGCGCCGCCCCCGTGCCGCCCTCCCCGCCGTCGACGATGATGAAGTCCGGCGTCGTGCCCTCCTCCACCATTGCCTTGCACACGGCGAGGAACTGCCGGCGCGAGCCCACGCACAGCTTGAACCCGGTCGGCTTGCCGTCGGCCAGCTCACGCATGTGCGCGATGAACCGGACGAGTTCGCGGGGCGTGGAGAACACGCGGTGGTACGGCGGCGAGATCACCGTCTGCCCCTCGGGCACGTCCCGCACCTTCGCGATCTCGGCGTTGACCTTGGCGCCCGGCAGCACCCCGCCGATGCCCGGCTTGGCGCCCTGGGAGAGCTTCAGGGACACGCACTTGACGTGCTCGTGCGCCGCCTTCTCGGCGAACTCGCCGGGGTCGAAGTCGCCGTCGCGGGTGCGGCAGCCGAAGTACCCGGTGCCGATCTCCCAGACAAGGTCGCCGCCGGGCCGCAGGTGGTACTCGGACAGCCCGCCCTCGCCGGTGTCGTGGGCGAAGCCCCCGGCCGCCGCACCGCCGTTGAGGGCGAGGATCGCGTTGGCCGACAGGGAGCCGAAGCTCATCGCGGACACGTTCAGCAGGGCCATGTCGTACGGACGACGGCAGTCGGGGCCGCCGATCCTGACCCGCGGCGGGGTGTCGGGCACCGGGCGGGGGGCCATCGACGGCACCAGGTACTCGTAACCGGGCTGGTAGACGTCCTGTTCGGTGCCGTACGGCTGCTCGGCGTCCGTGCCCTTGGCCCGCTCGTAGACGATGTTGCGCACGTCCCGGTCGAAGGGGCGGCCGTCGAAGTTCCGCTCGATGAAGTACTGCTGGAGCTCCGGGCGGATCCGCTCCAGCAGGAAGCGGGCGTGCCCCAGGACGGGGTAGTTGCGCAGCACGGAGTGCCGGGGCTGGACGAGGTCGGCCACCCCCAGCAGGCCCAGCAGGCAGAGCGGCACGGCGGCCAGGCACCACCAGGGCGACACGATCGCCGCGGCGGCGGCCGCCGCCAGCCCGGCGACCAGGATCAGGACGACGCTTCCCGTACGTTTCACCCCAGCCGCATTGCCGCGCACCGGCGTCCAAGTCCCACGCCTTTGCCAAAAGAGCCGCAAAGTATGGCAAAAGAGAAGCCGTTCCGACGGCGATCCGTGCGGCGTCCCCCCTGTCGAGTGAATGTCGAGCGAGTGCTCCGCACCCTCGGACCAACACTTGCCGTTTGACAACTATAGCCGCGAGACAAGAAAGTAGCGGTGTCGTCGCGCCAGGGAGAGGATCAGAATGTTCCGGTCGGCGGAGGTCATGCCGCTCGTCGGCCGCGAGCCGCGGCCGACGGCCGCCTCGGCGGCCCCCGGGCCGCCCGGTCAGGCCGTCCGGCTGCCGGGCTCGTCCTCGTGCCCGTTGAGCTGTTCCGCGGCCACGGCGCAGAACGCCTCCAGGCCGGTGAGCAGCGCGTTGCGCGCACCGGCCGGCATCTTCTCCAGCACACCGCGCAAGGTGTCCTCGCGCCGGTCGCGCAGGTCGGCGAGGAACGCCCGGCCCCGGGAGCTGAGGTACAGCCGCACCTCGCGCCGGTCCTCCCGGCTCACCACCCGCTCGACGAAGCCGGCCGCCTGGAGCCGGTCGCAGAGCCGGCTGGTGGACGGCGGCGTGGAGGCGAGGAGGTCGGCCAGCGTGCGCAGGTTGATGCCCTCGTGGTGTTCGAGGATGAGCAGCACGCGCAGCTGGGAGGCGGAGGCGGGCGCCGTGGAGGCGCGCCCCCACAGCACCTCCAGCAGCTCCGCGGCCGTGGAAGTGACGCGCGCGACCTCGTCGGGTTCGGGGCGGGGGTGGATGGACGTCACGGTCACACTCTCGCAGGCACGGGGACGCCCCTCAGCGTACTAGGCGGGGGCGCCGCACAGGGCCGGACGGGATCGACGGACGGGTGTCCGCGGCCGTCTGCGCCCCGGACGGCCCGCCGCAGGACCGGACGACACGTCACTTCGGGTGAGAGATTGGCATATCTACGATCGTGAACAGATTCATGGCTGTCGAGCGGGCGCTGCGCACGGCGGCCCCCCAGGACCTGGCCCGCGCCGTGTGCGGGGAACTGGGCCGGCAGTACGGTGCGTCCTCCGTGGACCTGCTCATCGTCGACTACGGCCTCACCGTGCTGCAGCCCGTGACCGACCCGCCGCACACCCGGCCCCCGGTGTCCGTCCACAACAGCCCGGCCGGACGCGCGTTCGCCTCCCAGGAACCGTTCGTGGAGACGCTCGGGGACGGCCGGGTGCGGGCGCACCTGCCGGTGAGCGTGCGCGGCGACCGGCTGGGCGTCCTCACGGTGACCTTCGCCGACGCGGAGGAGGGCCGCGCCTGTCTGGCCGAGCTCGCGGAGCTGGCCGAGGTGCTGGGCCACGAGGTGCTGATCGCCGAGCGCGACACCGACCTGTTCCTGCGGGCCCGGCGGCAGGACCGCCTCACCCTGGCCGCGGAGATGCAGTGGCAGCTGCTGCCGGGGACCTCCTGCTCCCGCCCCGAGTTCGACCTGGGCGCCCAGCTGGAGCCGGCCTACGCGATCCACGGCGACACCTACGACTGGTCCGCCACCGCCGACGGCCTCGTCCTGTACGTCGCCAACGGCATGGGCGAGGGCACCGAGGCGGCCCTGCTGACGAGCCTCGCCGTCAGCGCCCTGCGCAACGCCCGCCGGGCCGGGCTCCCCCTGGCCGACCAGGCCGCCCTCGCCGACCAGGCGGTCTTCGGCCACTACGGCGGTGACCGCTACCTGTCGGTGCTGATGTTCGACTTCGAGCTCGGCACGGGGCGGGCCCGGGTGGTGGACGCCGGCTCCCCCCGGATGATGCGGCTGCGCCAGGGCGCGGTCGAGCGGGTCGCCTTCGAACCGCAGCTGCCGCTCGGCATGTTCGAGGAGACCGACTACGTCGTGCAGGAGTTCCACGTCGAGCCCGGCGACCGGCTGGTGTTCGTCAGCGACGGGGTGTACGCCGTGGCCTCGCCCCGGGGCGAGGCGTACGGTGACACCGCGCTGGCCCGGGCGATCCAGGCCACGCGGCTGCTGCCCGCGGCGGAGGTCCCCGCCGCGGTGCTGCGGGAGCTGACCGGACACCGGGGCCATCACACCGCGGAGGACGACGCGCTGGTGGTGTGCCTGGACTGGCGGGGCCGGTGAGGTCCGCGGCCCGTCGGCACCCGGTCCCGCCCGCACCAGGCCGGGTCGGGGGCACGGGCGCGGCACGCTAGTGTGAAGGTCATATGCCGAAAGGGTGAATGCCGTGAGCGCGTCTGAACCGGTCCGGAGCGCGGAGAGCGCGCTGCGCGCGGCCCCGCCGCACGCCGTGGTGGACACGGCCCGGAACCTGCTCGCCGAGCGCGCCGGGGCCCGTGACGTCACCCTGTGGCTCGCCGACTACGCGCTGCGCGTGCTGCAACCGGTCACCCGGCTGCCGTACACCGGGGAGCCCCTGTCGGCGCACGACGGGCCCGCCGGGCAGGCCTTCTCCGGCCAGACGCCGGTGGTGCAGCCCGGCGAGGACGGCACGGCCACCGTGCACCTGCCCGTCACCGTGCGCGGCGACCGGCTCGGGGTGCTCTCGGTGCGCGTGTCGGCCGACGAGACCGTCCCGGCCGGGGTGCTGCGGCTCGCCGACTTCGCGACCGCCCTCGGGCACGAGGTCGTCACCGCGGAACGCGACACCGACCTGTACCTGCTGGCCCGCCGCAGCCGCCGTCTGACCCTGGCCGCCGAGATGCAGTGGCAGCTGCTGCCGGGACGCGGCTGCGCCCGCCAGGAGTTCGTCATCGGCGCCCATCTGGAGCCCGCGTACGCCGTCGGCGGCGACAACTTCGACTGGTCCACCGACGGCGACCACCTGACCCTGACCGTCACCGACGGCATGGGCCGGGGCATCGACGCCTCCCTGCTGACCAACCTGACGGTGAGCGCCCTGCGCAACGCCCGCCGGGCCGGCCTCGGGCTCGCCGACCAGGCCCGCCTGGCCGACCAGGCGGTGTACGCCCAGTACGGCGGCAAGGTGTACGCCTCGACCCTGCTGCTCCGCTTCGACCTGGCGACCGGCACCGTGCAGGCCGTGGACGCCGGCTCGCCGCACCTGTACCGCCTGCGCGGCGAGACCGTCGAGCGCGTCGCGCTGGACGCCCAGCTGCCCCTCGGCATGTTCGAGGAGACCGCCTACGAGGAGCAGATCTTCACCGTGCGGCCCGGGGACCGGCTGGTCGTGGTGAGCACGGGCGTGCACGAGGCGCGCTCCCCGGAGGGCGGCGTGTTCGGGGAGCAGGCCCTGCGCCAGACCCTCGGGACGGCACGGTCGCAGGACCCGAACGAGGCGGCACGGGCGGTCGTGGCGGGGCTGGTCGAGCACTTCGGCAGCTCCGACCTCACCGCGGACGCCGCCGTGATCTGCCTGGACTGGCACGGCCGACCCCCGGCCCAGGACTGAGCCGTACGGCGAGGGCCACGGGGTTCGTGACCGGGCCCACGACCTGGGAACACGAGCCGCCGCGGCCGTGCCGGCGGGATCACTTCGGCGGCGGAAGGTTCCTCTGCGCCTCGGCGAACGCCCGCAGGCTCCGGTCCAAAGCGTCCAAAGTGTCCGGGTCCATGGCCCGCAGGACCTCGGCCAGGGCACGGTTCCTCAGCCGTGCCACCTCGGCCAGGACGTGCCGCCCGTGGGCCGTCAGGCGCAGCTCCACCTCGCGGCGGTTGTGCGGGGCCGCGTCCCGGACGACCAGCCCGGCCGCCTCCAGACGGTCGCAGAGTCTGCTGACCGACGGCAGGCCGGCGTCGAGGCGCTCCGCCAGGGCCGTCAGATTGGTGCCCGGCAGGTCCTCCAAAACCCGCATGGCCCGCAGCTGGTGCGGCGACAGGCGCACCGAGGCGCGGCTCGCCGCCGCGGTCCACAGCCCGGTCAGGCTGTCCGCCGCGTCGGCGATCCGGCCGGCGACGGCGTCCGGCCCGTCGGCCCGCGCCGGCTCTCGATCAGCGTCCCCGTATTCCGCCATGGGCCGAGGCTCTCAGGGGAGCCGGCAGTGTGGTGATCCTCCGGTCATGTGGTCGCTGTACCCGCGAATGCGAAGGCCAAGCAGGCGTCTACCCCCGCGGCCCCCGGTCATTCGCCCCGGTGGCCCCTCCGCGGGCCCCGTGGAGCGGCCGTGCGACGGGCCCGCAGAGGGGTTCAGCGGGTCTTGGGGAGGCGGACCACCTGGACGAAGAAGTCGTCGATCTGGCGCACCGCGGCGATGAACTGGTCCAGGTCGACCGGCTTGGTGACGTAGGCGTTGGCGTGCAGCTTGTAGCTGCGCAGGATGTCCTCCTCGGCCGCCGACGTGGTCAGCACGACGACCGGGATGTGCGACAGGTCCGGGTCGGACTTGATCTTCTCCAGGACCTGGCGCCCGTCGTACTTCGGCAGGTTCAGGTCCAGCAGGATCAGGTCGGGGCGCGGGGCGCCGGTGTGCTCGCCGCGCCGGTAGAGGAAGTCCAGGGCCTCCTCGCCGTCCCGGACGACGTGCAGCGTGTTGCCGATCTTGTTGTCCTCGAACGCCTCGCGCGTCATCAGTTCGTCGCCCGGGTCGTCCTCGACGAGGAGCACGTCGACGGGGGTGGCGTCAGGGGTGGTCATGTCAGGGCCTTCTCTTCGGTGGCGTCGGTCGAGGGGCCGGCGGCGTCGACGGCGTCGGTGGCTTCAGCAGCGGTCGTGGGAAGAGTGAAGCAGAAGCGGGTGCCGTCCGTGTGGTCGGTGTCGATCCAGATCCGGCCGCCGTGGTGCTCCACGATCTTCTTGCACAGGGCCAGACCGATGCCGGTGCCCCCGTAGGCGTCGCGGCCGTGCAACCGCTGGAAGATCACGAACACCTTCTCCGCGAACTGCTCGGGGATGCCGATGCCGTTGTCCGTGACGCTCAGGCGCCACATCGCGGGGTCCTCCGGGTCGGCACCGCAGGTGACGGTCACGTGCGGGGTGCGGTCGGGGTGGCGGAACTTCAGCGCGTTGCCCACGAGGTTCTGCCACAGCATGGTCAGCAGGGTCGGGTCGCCGATGATCTCGGGCAGGTCCTCCGGCCGGTCGACGGCCGCCCCGGACTCCTCGACGGCCGCGGTGAGGTTGCGCAGTGCCTTGTCGAGCGCCTGGTCGAGGTCGACGGGTTCGCGGGCGTCGTTGAGGCGGCCCACCCGGGAGAAGGTCAGCAGATCGTTGATGAGGACCTGCATGCGCTTGGCGCCGTCCACGGCGAAGTCGATGTACTGCCGGCCGCGCTCGTCGAGCTGGTCGCCGTAGCGCTTCTCCAGCAGCTGGCAGAACGAGGCGACCTTGCGCAGCGGCTCCTGGAGGTCGTGCGAGGCGACGTAGGCGAACTGCTCCAGCTCGGTGTTGGAGCGGCGCAGTTCCACCGTCTGCGCGTCCAGCTCGGCGGCCTGCCGGGTCAGCGCGTCCTGGACCTCGCGGGAGGCCTCGAGTTCGGCGACGATCCGCTTGCGCATGTCCTCGACGTCGCCGGCCACCGCGGTCAGGTCGGCGGGACCGTCCCCGGGGATCACGTACGAGAAGTCACCGCCCGCGACGCGTCGCGACGCCGTGCGCAGGGATTCCAGGGGGCGGGCGACCAGCATGCGCACGAGGACCGACAGGGCGATGCCGGTCAGCAGGAAGACGGCCACCATGGCGGCCAGGACGGTGTTGCGCACCAGGCGCTCGTGGCTGATGCGCTCGCGTCCGTCCTGGACGGCGCGGGTCAGGTCGTCGTTCTGCTTCGTCCACAGGGCGCGGACCTGGTCGAATTCGGCCTTGCCGCGCTCGGCGGACTGCCGGTCGAGGGGGCGCGGCCGTCCCGGTGTGATGGCGGCCGCCAGGGGCTCGGCGAACTGCTCGCGCCACTGCTGCGCCTCGCGCTCGACCGCGTCGAGGTCCGCGAGCAGCTCGGGCCGGCCGTCGAGCAGCTCGCGCAGCCGCCGCACGGAGCGGGCCTCGTCCTGCTTGCCCTGGGTGTAGGGGGTGAGGAACTGCTGGTCGGCGGCGATGGCATAGCCGCGGATGCCGGTCTCCTGGTTGACCTGCGCGGCCTGGAGCCGGTACGCCTCGGTGCGGGCCGGCTGGATGTCCAGGGTCAGTTCGTCGGTCACCCGCGCGGTCTGCGCGAGCAGGGTCCCCCCGACGACCGAGCCGACGACCACGAGCAGCACCATCAGCGACAGCGCCAGGAAGAACCAGCCCTGCACCGTCAGCCGTCGCCAGCCGCCCGCTCCGCCCGTCACGTCGCTCACCGTTCGCCCCGCCACTTCCTGGTCAACTTCCGTCAGTCCCAACTCAGATGCATCACGGCCACGTCGTCCGCCAGACCGCCCTGCTGTTCGGCGAGGCCCTCGGCGCGCACGATCAGCGCGTCGACGAACTCCTCCGCCGGCAGGGCCGTGCACTCGCGGGCGAGGGCCAGCAGGCCGTCCTCGCCCAGCCGTTCCTGTCCGCGCCCGACGTGCCCTTCGAACAGGCCGTCGGTGAACAGCACGACCGCGGCACCCTCCTCCACGGTCATCTCGGCCACCGGCCAGCGCGCGACGCCCGGGACCACGCCCAGCGCGGGTCCGCCCGGGGGTTCGAGCCACTCCACGCCCCCGCCGGTCCGCCGCAGCAGCCCGTGGTGGCCGGCCCGCACCAGGCGCACCGTGCGCTGCCCGGGCACGGCGCTGAGCGTGACGAGCGTGGCGAAGACCTCGCTGCGGGTGCGCTCGGCCACCAGGATCTCCTCCAGGCGCGCCACCTGGTCGGGACCCGTGACGCCGGTGAGGACCAGGGTGCGCCAGGCGATGCGCAGGGCCACGCCGAGGGCGGCCTCGTCGGGACCGTGCCCGGAGACGTCGCCGATCAGCGCGTGCACCGTGCCGTCGGCTTCCTGCACGATGTCGTAGAAGTCACCGCCGAGCAGGGCGTGCGCCCGGCCCGGGCGGTACCGGGTGACCACTTCGACGCCCTCGCCGCGCAGCAGCGGGCGGGGCAGCAGGCCCCGCTCCAGGCGGGCGTTCTCCTGGGCCTGGAGCCGGCTGGCCTGGAGGGCGACGGCAGCCCGCTCGGACTGCTTGCGCTGGATCGCGTAGCGCACCGCCCGCACGAACAGCTCGGGCTCGACGCGTCCCTTGACCAGGTAGTCCTGGGCCCCGGCGGCCACGGCCGCCAGTCCGGTCTCCTCCTCGGCGAGGCCGGTCAGGACGACGACGGCCGCCTGGTCGGCGCTCGCACGGACCCGGGAGACCGCCTCGAGGCCCTGGGCGTCGGGCAGGTGCAGGTCGAGCAGGATGCAGTCGGGCACCTCGGTGGCCAGCGCCTCGACGGCCTCGGCCATCGAGCGGACCCACGTCAGGCGCACCTTGAGCGCGCTGTCGGCGACCAGTTCCTCGACCAGTAACGCGTCCCCGGCGTCGTCCTCGACCAGCAGGAGTGCCGGTTCGCCGGACACCCACGACGGCTGACCCATCCCGTCGTCGGTCCTGGGCAGGCCGTCGGGTCGCGTCTGTGGCATCACCATGCTCCCGCCCTCCTCACCGGCCCTTTTGACACCCTACTGTTGTCTCCGGACAACGGTTGCGAGCATACCCGCCCCGCATAGGCCACTCGTCTCCTCCCCCCATCCGGGTACGGCGGCGGACCGCCTCCGCGCAGGGGGTGTGGGAGCGCTCTCAGGGGGCGACCGGGTCGAGGAGTTGCGGCCCGTTGTTGCGGACGTTGTTCACGGCCGTGGAGACGGGCCGGGCGTCGAGCCGGCCGTCCGCGGGCCGACCGAGGAGCGCGCGCAGGTGGTCGGCGTCCTGGTGCCGGGGGTCGAGCCAGGCGTCGTAGTGGTCCGGGGTGAGGGCCAGCGGCATCCGGGGGTGCACGCGCCCGGCGGCGTCGGTGGCCTCGGTGGTGATGACGGTGCAGGTGAGCAGCCAGGCGGCGGGGTCGTCGTCCCGCTGGACCTCGGGGTCGCGCCAGTACTCGTAGAGCCCGGCGAGGGCCATGACCTGGTCGTCCTCGGGATGGATGAAGTACGGCTGCTTGCGGGTCCTGCCGGTGGCCGGGTCCTTCGCCTGCTCCCACTCGTAGAAGCCGTCGGCGGGCAGCAGGCAGCGGCGCTTGGCGAAGGCACGGCGGAACGCCGGCTTCTCGTGCACGGTCTCCACGCGCGCGTTGATCATCCGTGCGCCGACCTTGACGTCCTTGGCCCACGACGGCACCAGGCCCCAGCGCAGCGGGCGCAGCTGCCGTTCCACCGGCGCGGTGTCCTCCTGCGCGCCACGCGGGGCGCGTTCGAGGACCGCCCACACGTCGTCCGTGGGGGCGACGTTCCAGCTGGGCTCGAGCGTCTCGTCGGGGCGCCAGTCGGTGACCCCGAAGAGCTGCACCAGGTCCTGCGGGCTGCGGGTGGATGCGTAACGGCCGCACATGCAGCCAGTCTCCCCTCCGTCGTCGGCCACGTCCGCGGGTGGCCGGGCCCGGGACCGCGGCGGCGCGCCGGGCCGTACGGTCTCATACCGTACGGGTCACGCTCCGTCGTCCGTCGGGGCCCGGAACTCCGGGTCGAGCGGATCCTCGTCCTCCGGCTCGTACCCGGCCGGCTCGGTGACACTCGTGTCGTCGTCGACGGCGCGGCGCACGTCGGCCCGCTCCTCCAGGACTTTCCCGCCGTCCTCCGACGGTGACACTCCAGGGTCCCCGGGCTCCTCGGCCTCGGTACGCCGCGGCCAGCCGGCGTCGTCGGACGTGGTGGCCCGGTCGTCGTGTTCCGCGCGCATGCCGCTCGCCGGAGCGGGGCCCTGCGCCTCGTGCTCGGTCATCGTCCTCTCCCCCGCCGTCGGTCACGTCCCGGAGTAACCAGGGGGCGTCCGGCCAACCGTGGCCGGGGCGCGGAAGAACCACCGGACCGGGTGAGCTGGACCCGCACTCCGCCCGGCCGCGACCGGACCCCCGTTAGTGTGGTGGTGGGCACACCTGTGGCACGGCGCCCGTGCCGAGCCGATGACGGGGTACAGGTCCTGAGGACAGGACACTCGTGACAAGGCCCGGACGACCTCGAGGAGGGGGGAACAGTGCTGGAAGTCACGCACCGTGATGATGACCTGGTGGTGGCGGCCCTCCCCGAGGACGTGGACCTCTTCGCCGCCGAGTCCATGCGCGCGGAGATCGACCGGCTGCTCGGACAGGGCTGCCGCCGGCTGGTGCTTGACGCCTCGCGCACCGCCTACCTCGACTCCACCGGCGTCTCGCTGATGCTGTCCTGGCGGCGCCGCCTGGAGGAACGGCAGGGCGCACTGGTCCTGGCCGGGGCGAACGAGCACCTGCGCCGGATGATGTGGATCCTGGGACTGGAGGAGATCCTCCCCGCCTACGCCACGGTCCTGGAGGCCCAGGCCCGCGTGGGCCGCGGCCCGTCGCAGCGGCCGGCGGCCGAAGGCACCGCGGACACCCAGGACCTCGAGGGCGCTTCCGAGGTCTGAGGCCCTAGGGCGACGTCTGATGCCCTACGGCGAGGTCTGATGCCCTACGGCGAGGCCTGAGGCCCGGCGACCAGGTCTTGGGTCCGACGGTCCGACGACCCGGGCCCGCCGCCGTGCCGACCGTGCGGGCACGACGTGCGGACCCCGGGAGCCTCGTCAAGACACCCGCGCGTCCTCCTGCCGCAGCGCGTCCCGCATGAACCGGAGCCGCTCCCTGGAGCGCCGGCGCATCCAGAGGAATCCGGCGCTGAACCCGGCGACACCGAGCGCGAAGACCACCGGCCACACCCAGGAGCCCTGGATTGCCCCGAGGACGAGCATCCCGGCGCCGATCAGGCCGAGCAGAGCCAGGTAGTACGGCAGCCAGCGGCGCGCCCGCTCCATCTTCCCCAGGCACTCGGCGACCAGCCGGCGCATGGCCGCCCGCTCCTGCGGGTCCGCGGGTACGTCCCGGCGCCGGATCCTGCGGCTGAGGTCGGAGAGCCCCGCGGTGTCCGTGCCCACGGACCGGGCGAGGCGCCGGCGCTGCCAGGTCGCGGCTCCGACCGAGGCGGCGGTGTAGAAGGCCGCGTGGACCACCCAGACGGCCGGGTGCTCGTCCCGGCGGAACAGTGCGGTGATGCCCAGCGCCAGGACGAACGCGAGGAGTGACTGCGCGGCCAGGCTGCGTTCGAGCCGGCGCTTCAAGACCTCCACGGCACGTATCCCCTTCCCTTCGACGGCTGTTCGCTGTCGCTCCCGGTTACCCCGCAATTCCGGGGGGTGCACCGGAGGGAAGCCATCCACTTGGCCGGGCCCGGGCACCCGGACGTGTCCGCATGCGAGTGGATCGTGGCCGGACCGAAGCGGCGCCGTGGGACGGGAGTCGGCACCGTGGAGGGCAGAAGGACACCACACCACACCGGAAAGCGCGGGCACCATGACCGACCTCATCGCGGGGGTGGAGATCCCCGAGACCGCAGCCGTGGCGGAGGCCACCTCGTTCCTCGAACAGGGGGTCCCTCCCCTGCTGTTCCACCACTCCCGGCGCGTCTTCCTCTTCGGCTCGCTGCACGCACGCGCCCTGGGCCTCACGCCCGACCCTGAGCTGCTCTACCTCGCCGCGATGTTCCACGACGTGGGGCTGCTGACGCCCTTCTCGGCGACGGAGCAGCGGTTCGAGCTGGACGGCGCCGACCACGCCCGCGCGTTCCTGCTCGAGCGGGGCTTCCCGGCGAGCGCCGCCGACGTCGTCTGGACCGCCATCGCCGTGCACACCACTCCGGGGCTGCCCGGCCGGATGGGCCCGGAGATCGCCGCCACCACCTACGGCGTCCTCACCGACGCGATCGGCTGGAGCCTCGACCGGCTGGACGGGGGCCGGGTGGAGGAGATCGTCGCCGCCCATCCGCGCGGGGAGTTCAAGAAGGAGTTCCTCCAGGCTTTCGTGGAGGGGCTCAAGGACCGCCCGGACACCACCTACGGCACCGTGAACGCGGACGTGCTGGAGCACTTCGTCCCGGGGTTCCGCCGCACCAGCATGGTCGAGCGCGTCACGGGCGCGCCCTGGCCGAGCTGAGCGGACGCAAGCGAATCGACCAGGGAAAGGACGGACACCACCATGCGAGCCCTCACCGTCTCGGACCGCGACGCGGGCACCGACGGACTGGCCCTGACGGACCTGCCCCACCCCCACGCCGCCGAGAACGACGTCGTCGTACGGGTCCACGCCGCCGGGTTCACCCGGGGCGAGCTGGCCTGGCCGGCCACGTGGACGGACCGCGCCGGCCGCGACCGCACCCCGAGCGTCCCCGGACACGAGGTCTCGGGCGTGGTCACGGGCCTCGGCTACGGCACCACGGGCCTGACCGTCGGCCAGCGGGTCTTCGGGCTGACCGACTGGGCCCGCGACGGCACGCTCGGCGAGTACGTCGCCGTCGAGGCCCGCAACCTCGCACCGCTGCCCGCGGACGTCGACCACACAGTGGCGGCGGCGCTGCCGGTCTCCGGGCTCACCGCCTGGCAGGGCCTGTTCGACCACGGCGGGCTCACCGTCGGCCGGACGGTGCTGGTCCACGGCGCCGCCGGGGCGGTCGGCTCCATCGCGGTGCAGCTCGCCCGCACGGCGGGGGCCCGGGTGATCGGCACCGGCCGGGCCGCCGACCGGGACACCGTCCTGGCCCTCGGCGCGCACGCGTTCGTCGACCTCCAGGCCGACCCGCTGGACGCCGCGGGCCAGGCCGACGTGGTGTTCGACGTGATCGGCGGTCAGGTGCTGGAGCAGTCGGCGGCGCTGGTCCGTCCCGGCGGCACGCTGGTCACGATCGCCGAGCCGCCGACCGTACGGCCCAGCGACGGGCGGGCGGTCTTCTTCGTCGTGGAGCCCGACCGCGCCCGCCTCGCGGACCTGGTGCAGCCGGTCCGCGAGGGGCGCTTGGAGGTGCGGGTCGGCGCGGTGCGGCCGCTGGCCGAGGCCGCCGCCGCGTTCACCCCGGACCGGCGCGTCCCGGGCCGGACGATCATCCGCGTCGCCCAGGACTGAGCCGGGGACCGCCGCACGGTCGTACGGCCGGACGGAGCGGCGGTCAGCCGTCCTCCTGGCGGGGACCGCCGCCGGAGGGGCGCTGCTCGGGCGCCCCTCCGAGCGCGGGCGCCGGGCGGCTCCCCGTCCCGGCCGGGCCCGGGCGGGACGGGGAGCCGCCCGGCGCCCGGTCCGCGGCGCGGACGATGTTGCGGGCCATGCCGCCGAAGACGACGGCGTGGAAGGGCGAGACGCTCCACCAGTACAGGTGGCCCAGCAGGCCGCGCGGGTGGAACACCGCCCGCTGCCGGTAGAGCACCGGTGCGTTCCCCGCCGGGCCCTCCCCCGGCGGCCGTCCCGGCTCTTCCGGCGTCTCCACCGACATCTCCAGCCAGGCCAGCCCCGGCAGGCGCATCTCGGCCCGCAGGCGCAGCAGGCGCCCGCGGTCGATCTCCTCCACCCGCCAGAAGTCCAGCGAGTCGCCCACGCGCAGCCGTCGTGCGTCGCGGCGCCCCCGGCGCAGGCCCACGCCGCCGACCAGGCGGTCCAGCCAGCCACGTACGGCCCACGCCAGCGGGAAGGAGTACCAGCCGTTCTCGCCGCCGATGCCCTCGATGACCCGCCACAGCGCGTCCGGCTCCGCGTCCGTCTCCCGTTCGCGCACGTCGGTGTACAGGCTGCCGCCGGCCCAGTCCGGGTCGGTGGGCAGGGGGTCGCTGGGCGCACCGGGCACGGAGGCGGAGGACCAGCGGGTGGTGACCTGGGCGTCGCGCACCCGTTGCAGCGCGAGGGCCACCGCGCGGTCGAAGGGCAGCGGGTGACCGTGCGGACTGGGCACATACCGCTCGATGTCCCGCTCCCGGCACACCACCTCGTGGCGCAGCGACTCCGTCAGCGGCCGGGCGATCGAGGCGGGCACCGGGGTGACGATGCCGACCCAGTGGCTCGACAGGCCCGGCGTCAGCACCGGTACCGGCACGATGAGCCGGCGCGGGAGTCCGGCGACGGCGGCGTGGCGCTGCATCATCTCCAGGTACGTCAGCACCTCGGGCCCGCCGATGTCGAAGGTGCGGTTCACCTCCGCCGGGAGCGTGGCGCAGCCGACGAGGATGCGCAGCACGTCACGGACGGCGATCGGCTGGATGAGGGTGTGCACCCACCGGGGGGTGACCATCACCGGCAGGCGTTCGGTGAGGTAGCGCAGCATCTCGAAGCTGGCGGAGCCCGAGCCGATGATGACGGCGGCCCGCAGGACGGCGGTGGGCACGCCCGAGGCGAGCAGGACCCGGCCGACCTCGGCGCGGGAGCGCAGGTGCGGCGACAGCTCCGCCTCCGGCACGCCCTCGGGGGTCAGCCCGCCGAGGTAGACGATCCGGCCCACGTCGGCCGCCCGGGCCTGTTCGCCGAAGATCCGGGCCGCCGTGCGGTCGGTCTCCTCGAAGGCACGGCCGGTGCCCAGGGCGTGTACCAGGTAGTACGCCACGTCCACCCCGGCCATCGCCCGGGCGACCGACTCCGCGTCGGTGACGTCACCCCGGACGATCTCCACCCGGTCCGCCCAGGGCTGGTCGCGCAGCTTGTCCGGGGTGCGCGCGAGGCAGCGCACCCGGTGGCCGGCGTCCAGCAGTTCGGGGACCAGCCGGCCGCCGATGTAGCCGGTGGCGCCGGTGACCAGGCAGGTGAGGGAGCGAGGGCGGTCCGTGCCGCCCGGCCGGCCGGTCGTGTGCGTCGGTTCGTCGTTCATGGGTCTGCCGTCACCTGTTCCGTCGCGTCGTCGGCCGGTTGCGTCCCGTGCGCTTCGCCGGATTCCGTCTGCGGTCTCTACCCTGCGGCGTCCCCGCGCGGATGCGACCCGTCGGTGGGCCGTTCGGAGGACATCGGCACACCGTGCGACCGAGCCCGCTCGCGCCGGTACCGGAAACCACTGAGCCTGAGGTCACAGGCATGTGATCGCGCAGGCCGGTCACACGTAGGGCTACCAACCCCCCAGACCAAGGAGTTGCTGACATGGCGAAGGACTTCACCCCCAAGTACACCGTCCCGGGCATCGAGCGCGAGGCGGCGGGCCGGCTCATCGACGTCCTCCGCCTGCGGCTGCACGCCCTCAACGACCTGCACCTGACGCTGAAGCACATCCACTGGAACGTCGTCGGACCGCACTTCATCGCCGTGCACCAGATGATCGACCCGCAGGTCGACCGGGTGCGCGACATGGCGGACGACGTGGCCGAGCGCATCGCCGCCCTCGGCGGGGTCGCCCAGGGCACGCCGGGCTCGCTGGTCAAGGAGCGCACCTGGGACGACTACTCCATCGGCCGCGAGGACGCGATCGCGCACCTCGGCGCGCTGGACGTGGTGTACACGGGCGTGCTCGAGGACCTCCGCGCCGCGGTCAAGACGGTGGGCGAGATCGACCCGGCCACGGAGGACCTCCTCATCGAGCAGCTGCGGGACCTGGAGCAGTTCCAGTGGTTCGTCCGCGCCCACCTGGAGAGCGCGGGCGGCACCCTGGCGACGGCCAGCGCCACCACGGAAGAGGGCGCCGCCAAGGCCGCCAAGGGCTGAGTGCGACCAGCATGAACAGCACGCGCAGCACGAGCAGCACGGAAGTACACGGAAGTACGAGGAGTGAGCACGCGGGCTGAGGATCAGCCCGAGCCGAGCGCGGCGCCGGTCACGGACCCCCGGACCGGCGCCGCGGCATGTGCGCGGCCGTGCCGGGACGCGGGGACGGCCGTCCGGCCCGCCCGGCCGTCAGGGGGACGTGCGCACCGTCGCCAGGTCGGCGATGCCGGAGATCGACAGCACGGGCGCGAGCAGGGCGCCGGCCAGGATCTCCAGGCGCTCGGCGTGCTGGAACAGCACGTTGAGGGCCGCGCTGTCGAGGTACCGCACCCGGGTGAGGTCCAGGACGATCCGTCCGGACGTGTCCCGCAGCGAGTCGGCCAGCGCCCCGGCGTTGCTCATGTCGATCTCGCCGACCGCGGTGAGCTGAGCGGTGCCGTCGGGCCGTCGGCCCGGGGTCAGTGTCAGCGGTGTCGTCATCACACGATCCTGGTGTGCATGTCGACGGTGGTGCCGACGGGGCCGGGGGTGATGGTGACGTCCTGCATGAGGGCGCGCATCAGTTGCACGCCCCGTCCGCGGTGGGGGTTCAGCTCCGGGTGGGGGGTCTTCCAGCGGCCGGTGTCGGAGACAGTGAGCCGGAGGGTGTCGGCGAACGCCTCGGCGCGCAGGGTGATCGGGGCGCCGGGGGCTTCGCGGTGGCCGTGCTCGATGGCGTTGGCGCATGCCTCCCCCGCGGCGACCAGGACGTTCTGCACGGTGCGGGGCGGCAGGTCGCACCGGTCGAGCCAGTCGCGCAGCGCCCCGCGCACGGCCGCCAGCCGGGCCGACTCCGCCGGGAACGACACCTCCAGAGGCGCCGGGTGGCGGTACAGCAGCAGGGCGACGTCGTCGTCGTACCCGCCCTCGGGGGCCATGCGGTCCATCACGTGGGCCGCGAGGTCGCCGAACACGACGTCCCGGGCCGCGACGAGGGCGGCGCCGGCCAGGTCGATGCCGACGCTCAACGGACGGCCGCGGCGTTCGACGAGCCCGTCGGTGTACAGCAGCAGGGTCGCGCGCGGCGGGATCGTGCACGTGCCCTCGGGGCGCGGGGTGCCGGGGCGGACCGCCAACGGCAGGGAGCGGCCGTCCTCCAGCAGGGTGACGGTGCCGTCGGGCCCGGCGAGGATCCCCGGCGGGTGCCCGGCGCTGGAGTAGCGCAGCTCGCCGGTCGCGGGGTCGAGGACGCCGCAGAAGACGGTGGTGCACAGGGCGCCGGGCACGCCCACGGCGAACCGGTCCAGGGCGAGCAGGACCTGCGCGGGACCGCCGTCCTGGAGCAGCAGCGCGCGGCAGGCGCTGCGCAGCTGTCCCATGACGGTGGCGGCCTCCAGGCCCCGGCCGACGCAGTCGCCGACGATGATGCCGATGCGGCCGTCGGGCAGCGCGACGGTGTCGTACCAGTCGCCGCCGACCTCCAGGGGCCGGGTGGCCGGTTCGTAGGCGACGGCGAAACCGTTGGGCAGCCGGGACGGGCCGAGGATGGCGCGTTGCAGGGCGATCGCGGTCTCGCGCTGCTGGTCGATCTGCTGGGCCCGGGCCAGTCCCTGGGCGAGGTGGCCGGCGAGCAGGGACAGCAGCAGCTGGTCCTCGCCGGTGAAGGACCGGGACTCGCCCGGGTCGACCCAGAGGGCGAGCGGCCCGTCGGGGTGTTCCAGCAGGGTGCCGGCGCCGCTGCCCACGGCGATCGGGGTCAGCAGCGGGTGCTGTCGCAGGCCGGTGAGCGCCGCGCGCTCCTCGGGCTCCAGCTCCTGCCAGGTCGGGGACTCGTCGGTGGAGACCAGGGTGGCCGCTCCCCCGTCGCCGCCCGGGCCGAAGACCGCGGCCAGGACCCGCCGGGCCCGCCAGAGCTTCTTCAGCTCGTCCAGGGCGCCGTCGAGCGCGTCGGCCAGTCCGGTCGCCCGGGACAGCCGGGTGCTCAGGGCGGCGAGGGCGCTGTCGCGCTGGACGGCGTAGTGCTGGGCCGTGACGTCGCGGAAGGTGCCCACGACGACGGTGCGGCCGGTGTCGGGGTCGCGCACCCGGCTGAACGCGGCGCTGATCCACAGCCGGTGGCCGTCCCGGTGCCGGACGGGCAGGGTCTGCGTGCCGCGGGTCTCGGTGACGAGCCGGCGGAAGGCGGCGTCGGCCTCGGCGTGGGCGCCGGGGTCGGACTCGGCGTCCGGCCACCACGGCTTGACCGGCTCGTAGGGCAGTCCTTCGGGGCCGTAGCCGAGGATGTCGGTGAACGCCCGGTTGATCTCGATGACGGCACCGTCCTCGTCGCAGACGAAGAAGGCCTCCTGCAGGGAGTCGACCAGGGCGGCGCGCCAGCGGGCGTGGTGGCCGCGCAGCCGGGCCAGTTCGATGGCGGCCCGGACCCGGGCGAGCAGTTCGGCGGCCGCGAACGGCTTGACGAGGTAGTCGTCGGCGCCGGCCCGCAGTCCCTCGATGGAGGCCTCCTGCCCGGCCCGTGCGGACAGCAGCAGGACGGGTACGGACGCGGTGCGCGGGTCGGCCCGCAGCGCGCCGACCAGGGCCAGGCCGTCCAGGCCCGGCATCATCACGTCGCTGACCACGAGGTCCGGCGCGTGCCCGCGGACGGCGTCCAGGGCACGTCGGCCGTCCTGCACAGCGTCCACCCGGTAGCCCGCGCCGCGCAGCAGCCGGGTGAGGTACTCGCGCATGTCGGCGTTGTCGTCGGCGACCAGGACGCGCGCGGCGTCGGCCGGGGAGGCCGTCCGGGCGCCGACGTCCGGGTCCCCGGCCAGGGCGACCGGGCCCGGCCCGGCCGGTGCTTCACCGCCGGGCAGCCAGCGCAGGGCCTCCCGCACGTAGGGGTCGGCGGTGCCCGAGGGGGCGTCGGAGCCCGTCGCGGGGACGACGGCGTCGGCGGGCAGGTGCGCGGACCCGAAGGGCAGCCGGATCGTGAAGCGGGTGCCCGCGCCCTCGGCGGAGGCCGCGTCGATGGTGCCGCCGTGCAGGGTGACGAGTTCCTTCACCAGGGCCAGGCCGATGCCGCTGCCCTCGTGGGACCGGGACCGTGCGTTCTCGATGCGGTGGAAGCGCTCGAACAGCCGGGGCATCTCCCCGGCGCTGACGCCGATGCCGGTGTCCTCGACGGTCACCACCGCCTCGCCCCGCCCGGCGCGGACCGCGACGGCGACCGATCCCTCGAAGGTGAACTTCAGGGCGTTGCTGAGGAGGTTGAGGACAACCTTCTCCCACAGGCCCCGGTCGACGTACACCGGCTCGGGCAGGGACGGGCAGTCGACCTCGAAGCGCAGTCCGGCCCGCTCGACGGCGGAGCGGAAGACACTGGCGAGCTCGGCGGTGACGGCGCCGAGGTCCACCGGTTCGTACCGGGCCTCCATCCGGCCGGCCTCGATGCGGGAGAAGTCCAGCAGTGTGTTGACGAGTTTGCCCAGCCGCAGTCCGTTGCGGTGGATGACGTCCAGGTCCTCCCGCAGCTCCGGATCGGCGGCGGCGAGCCGGGCGGTCAGCTCCTCCACCGGTCCCATGATCAGCGCGAGGGGGGTGCGGAACTCGTGGCTGACGTTGGAGAAGAACGTGGTCTTCGCGCTGTCCAGCTCGGCGAGTTCCTCGGCCCGTCGCTGCTGGGCCCGGTAGCTGCGCGCCCCGGCGATCCCGGCGGCCACGTGCCCGGCGACCAGTTCGAGGAAGCTGCGGTAACCCTCGTCCAGGGGGCGGTAGCGGTTGAGTCCGGCCACCATGAAGCCGTACGGCGTCCCGCCCTGGCGCAGCAGGGGCAGCGCCAGCGCGTGCGTGGGCGGTTCGGCCCACGCGCCGGACGGCGGATCGGGGTACCCGGCGCCGTGCAGCGGCACCAGGACCGGCTCGCCCCGGGCCGGCTCGTCCACTGGCCAGGGCGCGTCGCGGTCCGCGGAGAGGGCCGGCACGGCCAGCGGGTGCCCGGCCGGTACGCCGGTGGCGGCGGCGAGGCGTGCGCCGCCGCCGTCCTGGAACAGGTACGTCAGGGTGAACGGCAGGTCGTGGGGGTTGAGGCCGAGTTGTGCGCCGGTGAAGTCGAGCATCTCCTGTTCGGTGCGCACCACGCTCGGGTCGGAGCCCAGGTCGCGCAGGGTCGCCATCCGGCGCTCGCCGATGACGCGGTCGGTCTCCTCGCTGACCACGCAGAGCATGCCGACGACCAGGCCCGCGTCGTCGTGCAACGGGCTGTAGCTGAAGGTGTGGTAGGTCTCCTCCGCGTAGCCGGAGCGCCTCAGGAACAGCCGCAGCGCCCGGTCCCAGGTCGCCCTGCCCGTGGTGAGCACCGTGCCGATGCGCGGGCCGATGTCGTCCCAGATCTCCGCCCAGACCTCTCCGGCAGGACGGCCCAGCGCCCAGGGGTACTTCTGGCCGAGGGTGTCGCGGCGGTAGGCGTCGTTGCAGAAGAAGGTGAGCTCGGGGCCCCACGCCATCCACATCGAGAACTTCGACGACAGCAGGATGCTCACCGCGGTGCGCAGGCTTTGCGGCCAGTCCTCGGGCGGTCCCAGGGGGGTCGCGGCCCAGTCGACGGCGGCGAGGTGGCGGCCGACCTCGGCGTCGGCGGCGAAGACCTCGCGGCGGGGCGATGCGCCGGGTGCGGCGTCGTCGGGAGGCGTCACCGGTCCCTTTCTCTCTCGGTTCCCCCTCGGTTCTCCGCCGGGCCGTGCGCGGACGGATCGGACCAGGCGGGGACGGATCGGGCGGGGTCAGAATAGGACAGCCCCCGGGCTGCCGCCGGGGGAACAGCCATCAGGTACCCGGGCGGCCACCTCGCACGCCCGCGCGGGCCGTGACGGGGGAAGCGCGTCCCCGGCCCGGGACCGGACCGATACCCGACCGGGTGGCCCGGCGCGGCCGCGGGATGTGAGGATGGCTCCATGCACGCGGCCCCCGATACGAAAGTGCACGTCACCCGCCACGAGGACACCTTCGTGATCACGGTGCGCGGCGAAGTGGACCACGACGACGAGGAGGACTTCGTCGAGGCGTGGGCGGCTGCCGACCGGGCGGCCCTGCCGACCACGGCGGTGGACCTCTCGCAGATCACCTTCGCGGACAGCATGCTCCTCAACGCCCTCCTCGACGCGCGGCGCCGCCACGCGGACAGCGACCGTGAGTTCGTCCTGCTGGGCCCGCTGCCGCCCCCGGTGCACCGTCTCCTGACGGTCAGCGGCACGCTGGAGCACTTCGCGGTCGCCGACACGGGCAGCGGCGCGGACCCCCGCGACCGTGCCGCCGCCCCTCGCGACGGGCGTCCCGACCCCGACGGCCGGGAGGACGGCCACCGTGAGTGATCGAGAACGACAGAACTGCGACTTCGTGTGAACACAGGACTCCCCCGTACAACCCTCAGGGCCCCCTCGACCGTCATTCCGCTCGTGCGACAGACAGTGAACGACCACGGCACGCCGGCACCCGTCCGGTACTGCGTGGTTTGGGACAGCACGGGCGTGGCGATCGGCGACGCCCGGCGGGCGGTGCGCACGCTCCTCGCGCGGGCGGGACACCCGGCCGACGAGCGGGCGAGCCAGGACGCCCAGCTGGTGGTCAGCGAACTGGTCACCAACGCCGTCCGGCACGCGCCCGGCGACGGCGGCCTGCTGCTGGAACTGACGCCCGACGCCGGAGTGCTCACGGTGACGGTCCGCGACAGCTCGTCCAGCGCGCCGGAGCAGCGCCCGCACGACGCGGGGCGCGTCGGCGGCCACGGCATGCACCTGGTCACCCGGCTGTGCGAGCAGGTGCGCACCGTCGCCCTCGCCGACGGCAAGCAGGTCATGGCCCGGATCGTCCTGGACAGGACCCGCTGAGGCAGGGGGACCCGTACGGGCCGGTGCCCCGGGCCGTCAGGGGACGCCGGCTCCGGTGGCGTCGTCGTCCTGGGCGGCCTCCACGGCCTCCTCACGGTGCCCCGGGGCGGTGAGGTGGTCCAGCACGTCGGTCATCGTGAGCATCCGTTCCAGGAAGTCCGGCCGGTGGTCCAGGTGCAGGCGCGCCCCGGCCGAACTGGTCCTGCGGTGGATCATCAACAGGGCCGACAGTCCCGTCGAGTCGATGTACCGCAGGTCCCGGAAGTCCAGCCGGACGTCGCGGAAACCGCACGGTCCGGTCAGTTGCTCGACGACGGCTCTGAGCAGGTCGTCGCTGGTGTCGTAGTCGAGTTCGCCGGACACCCGCACGGTCAGCGTGCGGGCGTCGCGCAGGACGGTGAGGACGAACTCGTCGAAATGCAGATCGGTCATACGCCAAGGTCGGTGCCGGGGACAGGACGGGGGGCGGGCCGGCCGCGCACGGCGGCACTGCCCTGTTCGATGAAGCTCACGGTGCGCGGGAAGTCGCGGAGTTGGCCGGCCAGGGCGTCCAGGCCCGCCACCAGGGAGTGCGCGGGCACGTGCCGGGCCTCCAGCACACCCGCCGTCCACTCGAGGAAGCCGGTGAAGACCTCGGGGTCGTCGACGTACAGGGCGGTGGCCAGGTAGTCGACGATGTGGGCGAGGTCCTCGGCGGTGCGCTCGCGCTGGACGTCGCTGTAGTCGCGTACGGCCGGGAAGCGCGCCTCCAGCTCGACCAGGGTCTGCTTGACCAGTTGCGGCCGGGACTGGACGACCAGCGTGTACTCCTGGTCGACCAGGTGCGGGAGGTCCTCGGAGACCTGCCGCACGGCCGCCGGACGGGGCCGGGCGAGTCCCGCCGCGAGCACCTCGACCGCGCCCCGCGCGTCGGGTGCCCACCGGTCGGCGCCCAGTGCCCGCGCGTACCGGCCCCCGGGGCCGAAGGCGCGGCCGCCGGTCAGGACCGGCACCCCGACGGCCTGGCAGGCGGTCACGGCCGCGTGCGCGGTCGGCAGGTGGGTGGCGATGGAACCCGACAGCAGCACCGCGTCGGGGTCGGTGTGGTGCAGGTGGGCGACCAGGTGCGGGGTGGGGGTCTGGGCGCCGAGGTAGTCCACGCGCCACCCGTACAGGGCGAGGACCTCGGCGACGAGCCGGGCCGGGAAGGCGTGCCACTCGCCGTCGATGCAGCTGACCGTCACCCGACCCCGCGGGACCTCCGCGCGCCGGGCGTCCCGGCGGCGGTCGGCGAGCGAGGCGACGACCCGTTCGTTGATCGCCGTCGCGGCGTGCTCCTGGGCAACGGTCAGGCGGTCGGCGGCCCATTCGACGCCGATCTTCTCCTGGACGCGGGCGATCACGTCCAGCAGCAGCGTCTCCTCGTCCACGCCGTCGGCCGCAGCCGCGTGGACGACGTCGACGGCCCGGTGTTCCTCGCCGTCGACGACCGCGTCCCACAGCTCGTCCCTGAGCCGGTCGGCGAGTATGTCGTGTCTCACCCGTTCCTCCGCCCCGCCTGGCGCCCCACCTGACCGTCGACGACGGTCAGGCGTCCGGTCCTGGGGGCGTTGATGGCGACTGCGGCCATGTCGTCGTGACGGCCGGCGCCCACCCACTCGGAGGCCAGCATCTGCACCCGCTCCACGACCGCCTCCGCGGGCATGCCCGCGCACGGCGACAGGGCCCGGCGCAGCCGGTGGTCGCCGAAGAGGTCGTCGCCCAGCGGGCCGCCGCGGGCCTCCGTGATGCCGTCGGTGAACAGCAGACAGGTCTCACCGGGCGCCAGCACGGTCCGCACCGTGGTGGCCGCGACGGTCGGCAGCGCCCCCACCAGGGTGCCGCGGGTGGCCACTTCCTCGACCGTGCCGTCGTTGCGGACGATCAGCGGCGGCAGGTGCCCGGCGCTCGTCAGCCGCAGGTGCACCTTCCCGCCGCGGCGGGACACCGAGGCGAGGACCAGGGTGGCGAAACGGGTGTGACGGGAGGTCAGCAGTGCGCCGTTGAGGAGGTTGAGCAGCCGCTCGTGGTCGTCGGCCAGCGGCAGCAGGGCGTGCAGCGTGTTGCGGATCTTCCCGGTGAGCACGGCGGCGTCCAGGCCCTTGCCTGCGACGTCGCCCAGGACCACCAGGGTCTCCTGGGAGGGGTGGGCGGCGGGGTGGACGTCGTAGAAGTCGCCCCCCACCCGGTCCTGTTCCTTCGCCGCGCGGTAGCCCCCGGCGAAGTCGACGCCGTGCACGGAAGTCAGCGTCGGCGGAAGCAGCTCCTGCATCAACGTCTCGGTGATCCGGGTCTGTTCGCTGTACAGGCGGGCCGCCGACAGGGCGGCGCCCGCCCTGGCCGCGAACAGGCGGGCGAAGACTTCCTCGCCCTCGGTGAAGGCCTGCTCGGTGCTGGACCGCAACAGGATCAGCGCGCCCGCGGGCACGCCGTGACCGGGCAGCGGAGTCACGATCACGGAGCCGACCGGTCCGGCGAACCCGTCGGGCACCACCCAGTCCGGGAGGTCGTCCGGGTTGATCCAGCGGGCCGGCACGGGCGGGAAGCCCTGAAGGGCCTCGTTCAGGCCCGGCACGGCGGCCACGTCGATCCGCCGCGTGACATGACTCACCCGTCCGCCGCGCTCGGCGTGGGTCAGCGGGTACCGCCGCCCCTGCGACGGGGCGACGAGGACGGCGGCCTCGGCGAGGTGTTCCGCGGCCATGGCGGCGGCGGTCTCCATGCAGCGCCCCACGTTCAGCGTCGACAGGAGCGTGCTCGACACCTCGGTGAGTATCCGGGAGCGCCCCTGGGCGTCGTCCAGCGCCTGGGCCGTGCGACGGTCGGTCTCCTCGACCAGCCACCACACGACGTCGCCGTCGGCGCCGGGCGTGGGGTGCGCCGCGTAGAAGCGGTCCTCGATGCTGCCGGCGAGGGGCGCGTCGGCCGGGGAGTACAGCCCTTGGCTGACCCGGCGGTGGGCGTCGGAGAGCCAGGACGGGACCCGCTGGTCCAGGGGCTCGCCGTCAACGGCTCCGGGCAGCAGGGTGCGGGCCGCGCCGTTCATCCGGACGAGGCCACCGTCGCGGTCGGCGACGAGGACAGGACAGGGGGCGTCAGACCACGTCGTGCCGACCGTGCGGTCGGCGTCGGACGGGCGGGCGGGAATGCCGCGGGAAACAGCCACAAATGGAGGCACGCATCGTGCGCACCTCACCACCTTCCTGCGATGGAAAAAAGATGTCGTACGGCAACCGTCCCGCATCTCCCTCCCGGTTGCAACCTCCTCCTTCCGGTATCACCGTGACGCACTTTGCAGAATGACCCGAATCGTGACCGGCGCGGCGAATGGTACCGAGGCGGTCCCGCACGCCGGTAGCCTTGTCACCCGGCCCGGTGTCCCCTCGCCAAGGTGTTCGCCCCAGCGACAGCCCGGCCGGCGATCCGGAGGTACGGCCGTGCTGCACGTCACCGCCCGCGCAGGTGACCACGTCACCGCGAGGCTGCCAGAGGACGTCGACCTCGACTCCACTCCCGGCCTGCGCGCGGTGGGCGACCGGATGATCGACGAGGGCTGCCGGCACCTCACCCTGGACGCCTCCCGCGTGGTGACCCTCGACTCGACCGGCATCACCGCGCTCATCGCCTGGTACCAGCGCCTGGTCCCGCTCGACGGCTCGCTGAAGGTGACCGGTCTGAGCGACCACCTGTCCGCCTTGCTGATCCGCCTGGGCCTGCACGGCGTCATCACCGAGCCGGACGCCCCCGTCACCGGCCCGGCCGGCAGCGCCTGACGAGACGTCAGAGCACGGCTCCGGTCCGGCGCCCGAAAGTTCGTCAAGATCGCGATGCATCAGAGACGTTTGTACGCGCGGATTCGGTACACACGATGTTCTGACACATTCTTTATACGACGAGACGGAGACGCACATGGGCATCCTCGCGTGGATCATCATCGGTCTGCTCGCCGGCGCCATCGCCAAGGCCCTCATGCCGGGCAAGGACCCGGGCGGCATCATCATCACCATGCTCATCGGCATCGCCGGCGGTCTGCTCGGTGGCTGGCTGGGCAAGGTGATCTTCGGCGTCGACTCCGTCGACGGGTTCTTCGAGCTGTCCACCTGGATCGCCGCCATCGTGGGCTCGCTCATCCTGCTGGCCCTGTACCGGGTCTTCACGGGCAACCGGCACTCGCACCGTCACGCCTGACCTGACGCGGCAGACACCGCGACACCACACGACGGCTCCCACCTGCCGAGCAGGGGGAGCCGTCGGTGTGTGTGCGGGGCCCTGCGCGTTCCTGCACAACGCGCCACGTGGGATTGCGAGTTCGGGCCCGGCGGCGTCAGGCCGTCGTACCGCGGGCGATGCGGTGGAGCACCTGCGGACGCAGGGGTCCCTCGGGTGCGGTGGGGTCGTCGAAGTCGCCGTCCGGGTCCCGGGTCATGCCGATCCTGCGCATCACCGCCTGGGAACGCAGGTTGGTGGCCGTCGTGACGGCGAGGATCTCGGGGAGTCCCAGGGTGTCGAAGCCGAAGGCCAGGACCGCCGACGCGGCCTCGGTGGCGTAGCCCTTGCCCCAGGCCGGGCGGGCGAGCCGCCAGCCGATCTCCACTCCGCCGAACGGCAGGCCGTCCTCCACCCGGTCCAGGCCCGCGAAACCGATGAACTCACCCGTGGCCCGTACGTCGACGGCCCACCACCCGTAGCCCCGCTCCTCGAACTCGTCCCGGAACCGGGCCACGGAGGCGTCGCTCTGCTCGCGGGTCAGCAGGTCCCCCAGGTGTCGCCGGACCTCGGGATCGGCGTTCATCGCCGCCCACGGTGCGAGGTCGGAGTCCCGCCATCGACGCAGTGCGAGGCGATCGGTGCGCAGTTCGGTCATGCCGCCCAGCCAACGTGATCCGCCGGCCCGGGGCAATCCGATATCGCGACAGCAGGCGGGCGCGTCGGAGCGGCTGGGCTGGGCGGACGGGGCGCTTGCCGCGGCGCGGCTAGGGCAGGCGGACGGGCCCCGGGTCGCGGCGGTCGTCCGTGTCCGTAGGTAGGTCGGCCAGGGCGATGCGGGCCGTGATGCGCTTGCCCACCGGCTCCTGTTCGACGAAGAAGCCTTCGGCGATCGCCTTGACGATCTCCAGGCCGTGCTGGCCGATGCGGCCCGGGTCGGCGGTGCGTGCCTCCGGGACCGTCGGGTCGCTGTCCCACACCACCACCTCGACGGCCCGGGTGGTCAGGCGCAGCTCCATCAGGATCGGCCCCGGCGCGTACTTGCGGGAGTTGGTGACCAGTTCGCTGACCACCAGCTGGGTCAGGTCCCTCGTGCGGTCGGAGACGGGCACGTGGTGGTCGGTGCCGGCGCTGTCGAGGAAGGCGGCCGCGTGGTCGCGCGCCTGCGCGATGCAGCCGTTCTCGTCGCGCAGTGCGTGGCCGATCCGCATCAGCTGCTCGTCCGGCCCCGGACGGCCCTCACCGTCGGTTGGAGTAGTCACTGGCCTCGCCCTCACTCCCCGTTCACACGGGCGCCGGTACCCGTCAACTCGCACCCCATGCCACACCGTTCGCCATTGCCACCCGGGTGCGCCAGAACCGGACAGCGGTGACCTCGGTCGTCCCGCGCCTCGGCCCCGGCCAGCCTAAACGCCCTCCTGTGGTCGGTCAGCAGCAGTACCGCCGGTCGCACGACGGTCACTCGGGCGGATCCGTACGTGTCCGGAGCTGCTGCCAGCAGTGGTGGACGTACCGCTCGGCCTCCCGCACGGCCGGGTCGGCGGCCGCGCCGTCCGGGACGGTGGCCGCGACCGCGACCGCGGCGCGCGTCGCGCCCCGGCGGACGTGGGCCCGGGCGCCGGCGTGCCGCCGGCCCTGGTGGAGGATCGCGGCCCGGGCCACCAGGATCAGGGCGACGGCTGCCGCGGCGGTGACCGCGGAGGCGGCGTGCTGGTCGGACATGGCTGCGTGGGTACTCCGTTCGGATGTCGGTCGGGGCAGGGCGAAGGCCGGCGGTCGTCCGACGCGCCGGCCCTCCCCTCGTTTCGGCGGAACTGCCGACCCCCGTCAGCCCTTGCGGCGGAAGGCCAGCCACGCCGCCACGGCCACGCCCGCGGCCACCAGCAGCGCCTTGCGGTTGTCCCGTGCCAGCTGTGCGCCCTGGGCGGTCTTCTGCCGCACCGGCTCGGGTGCCTTGTCCTGCCAGAGCTGTCCGGCCTGGCCCGCCTTGGTCCGGGCCTGCTCGGCGGCCTGGGCCGCCTTCTCCTTGACCGGGTCGGGCAGCTTGTCCTGCGCCTGGTGCGCCAGTTCGGCGGCCTTGGCCTTCAGCTCGCCGGCCTTCAGGGCGGTCTGCTCCTTCAGCTCGGCCGCCTTGACGGTCGCCTGCTCCTTGACCTCGGCCGCCTTCGCCGTGGCCTGTTCCCTGACCTCGGCCGCCTTCGCCGTGGCCTGTTCCTTCACGTCGGTGGCCTTCGCTGCGGCCTGTTCCTTCACTTCGGCGGCCTTCTCCTGCGTACGCGCCTTGACGTCGGCCTTGGCCGCCAGCGCCTCGACCGTCTGCCCGAGTTCGGCCCTGGTCTGCTCGACCTGCTCCCGCAGTTCCTCGGGGTTGGCGGCAGTGGGCTCGTCGTGCGGCGGTTGGGTCATCGGTGTGCACTCCCCTTGATCTCGGCCACGTCGGCCTTCACGTTCTCGATCGTCTGCTCGGGCTTGGGCGGCGCGGCCTGCTGCATCTGCTTCTTGCCGCTCAGGGCCATCACCGCGGCGATCACCCCGAGCACCGCCGTGACGATCAGCGCCGCGGCCCACACCGGCAGCGGCACCGCCAGCGCCGCGATCGCGGTGGCGACCAGCGCCTGCAGCATCAGGAAGCCCACGACTCCGGCGCCGCCGAACAGGCCACCGCCCTTGCCGTAGCGCTTGCCCTTCTCCTTCATCTCCGCCTGCGCCAGCCTCATCTCGCCGCGCACCAGCTCCGTCAGCTGCTGCGAGGCCCGTTGGACCAGCTCGCCCACCGGCTCCTGGCCCGAGCGCGCAGTGCTGTCGCCGGCTTCGGCGTAGTGCGGCTGCGTGTTCGACACAGCGGTCACCTCCCGTCCCTGTCCGTAGTGGCCGGCCAGGCTGTTCCTGGTGACCGGCCGTCCCCTGAGCGCGCGAGTACCCCGAACCGTCGAGTTCAGGGCGCGCGAACACGGTCAGGTGCGGATCCAGGACACGGATGCCCCCGATCCGGTGCCGCACGCGGCGCGGCCGGGCACGGGGCCGTGCGACGCTCGGTCCGGCGTTCACACGACTCTTACACGCCCGGGCGGCCTTCACCCCGGGATGCGGGCACCCGTGGGGAGGTCGTGAGCCGAGGAGGGAACGTTGCTGTGATGGTCATTGCGGTCCTGGTCCTGCCGGCGCTGGGGTTGACGCTCCTGCTGATGGACCGGGTGGAGAACTGGATGTCCGGGCCGTCCACGGCGCCCCGGCACGCGGCCGCGCGCCGCCATCTGCGCCTGCTCCATGGCGGGCAGTCGGCCACCGCCTCCCGGGCGGCGCACGCCGCGGGAGCGCGGCACCGAGACGCAGCTTGAGGTGCGCACCGATGGGCGGCTGACGCGACAGGGGCGGCCTGCGCCGCGGGGGCGCTACGCCGCCAGCGGGGCCGTCCCCTTGGCCGCGCCCACGCGTGCGGTGCGGCAGCGGTCGAGCAGCGCGTCCGCCTCGCGGAGCGCGTCCTCGACGGTGGTGGCCCCGGTCAGGGTGCACAGCGCCCGGGTGACGTCCTCGAGGGCCAGGCTGGTCGTGCCGGTGGGGCGTACGTCGTGTTCGATGCGCACCTGTGCGAACCGAGCCAGCGCGGCTCGCAGGTCCTTCTCCGCCGGAAGCAGCATCATGATCCCTCTTCTCATCCGCACACACCCACGCCCGTCGGCCGCGCCTCGACAGCAGCGGGCTGCCGGCACGTCCGATCGGGACCGCCGGGCGGCGCCGGGCACGCCTACGTGTTCCCCGAGTTCACAGGCGTACACCTGTCTCCCACGACGGAACGGGTGCAAGGGTGGCACCGCCACCCGCGGCCCCGCGCCTCCCCCGGGCGCGTGTCGCCGACTATTTCCGGGCGTTACGTCGTAGTCCCCCGCGGTTCCCGGACCACAAGGGGTCCGGACGCACGGCGGGGCCCGGCCGTGAGTCGGCCGGGCCCTGCGCTGTGTGCCGTCGGTGCGGTGGACGTCACCACCTGTACCAGCGGCCGCGACCACCGCCTGCGCTGGTGGAACGCATGACGAAGCCGAGGAGCCACACCACCAGGACGGCGATGGCGATCCACCACAGGATCTTCACGGCGAAACCGGCGCCGAACAGGATCAGCGCGAGAAGCAGAACGAGCAGCAAGGGAACCATAGTTGTTTGACCTCCTGCGCTTCCGTCTGCCCTGCGTCCGGCCCTTCATGCCCGGCCGTGTGGCCGGTTCCTGAAGGTTCAGTGCCGGGTGGCCGAGTCGCTGTCCGGTTGCACGGTGAAGATCTGGTCGAGGCCGACCAGGTGCAGGACGCGCAGGGTATTGGCGGGGACCGCGGCCAGCACCACATCGGCCCGGGCGGCCTCAGCGTGGCTGTGGGCGGCGATCAGCGCGGTGATGCCGCTGGAGTCGCAGAACTCCAGGCCGGCCAGGTCCAGCACCAGGCGCCGGCCCGGCGGGACGACGAGCCGGCTGATCCGTTCCCGCAGTTCGGGGGCGTGCGCGAAGTCGAGGTCGCCGATGACCTCCAGGACGGGACCGGTCTCGGCGTCACGCTCGATGATCTTCAGTGGGCTCATCGTTCGTCTGGCGTCGTGCGGTCGGCGGGGACGCCGAGGGCGAGCAGGGCGGTGTCGTCGTCGAGACCGTCGCCGAAACTGTCCAGCAGGTGGATCAGTGCCTCGACCAGGTCTCCCGGGGACCGGCCGGCGTGCGCGGCCACGAAGCGGCGCACGGCCTCCTCCCCGAACAGGCTGGTGCGGTCGCTGCCGGTACGGGCCTCGGTGAGGCCGTCCGTGTAGAGCAGCAGGGTGTCGCCGGGGGCGAGCACGGCCGTGGTGGTGACGAACCGGGCCGTCGGCAGGACGCCGACCAGGAGACCGCCGGGCGTGTGCAGGGAGTCCACCGTGCCGTCGGCGCGCACGACGAGCGCCGGCGGGTGCCCGCCCGAGCCGAGGTGGACGTCCACCCGTCCCGTCTCCGCGTCGGGTTCCAGCGTGCCGAACACCGCCGTGCAGAAGCGGGGGTCGCCGCTGCCCGTGTAGCGCTGGTGCAGCACCTTGTTGAGGGTGGCGAGGGTGGCGACGGGGTCGGGGTCGTGCACGGCGGCGGCGCGCAGCGTGTAGCGGGTCAGGGAGGTGACCGCGGCCGCCTCGGGCCCCTTGCCGCAGACGTCACCGAGGAAGAAGCCGAACCGTTTGCCGTCGACGGGGAAGACGTCGTAGAAGTCGCCGCCGAGCTGGTCGGACGACGCCGTGTGGTAGTGCGTGGCCGCCTCCATGCCGGGGATGGCCGGCAGGGTGTCCGGCAGCAGCGACTGCTGGAGCACGGCGAGCGCGTGCTGCAGTCGGGCCCGGTCGGCCTCGGCCTGGCGGCGGGCCTCCTCGGCGACCTTGCGGCCCCGCAGGAGCTCCTCCTCGTAGGCGCGCCGGTCCCGGGCGTCGAAGACGGTGGTGCGGATCAGCAGGGGTTCGCCGGTGGTGCCGCGCTTGACCGCCGACGACACCAGGACGGGGATGCGGCTGCCGTCCGACCGCCGCATCTCCAGGGCGATGCCGCTGATCTCCCCCTGCATCCGCAGCAGCGGCGCGAAGTGGGTCTCGTGGTAGAGCTTGCCGCCCACGGACAGCAGGTCGCTGAACCGCATCCGGCCCACGACCTCCTCGCGCCGCAGGTCGAGCCAGGTCAGCAGGGTGGTGTTGACCTTGGCGACGGTGCCGTCCATGAGCGTGGACAGGTAGCCGCACGGCGCGCTCTCGTAGAGTTCCTCGGCGCTGTCCTCGAGCAGGGAGGCGAACGCCGCGTGCGAGACCGCTCCGTCCTCGGCCTCGTACGGGTCCGGTTGTTCGCCGGCGGAGCACATCATCGTAGGTCCGCCAGGAAGGACCTGATGGCCGCGTTGGTGGCCTCGGGCGCGGACAGGTGCGGGCAGTGCCCGGTCGCCTCCAGGGTGACCAGGGTCGAACCGGGGATCGAGCGGTGCACGAAGGCGCCGACCTCGCGGGGCGCGATGACGTCCTGGGTGCACTCCAGCACCAGCGTCGGCACGGACACGGTCTTGAGGTCGTCGCGGGAGTCCGACAGGAAGGTGGTGCGCGCGAAGACGCGCGCCATGTCGGGGTCGGTGGCGCAGAAGCTGTTCTTCAGCTCGTCACCGAGTTCCGGCCGCTCCGGGTTGCCCATGATCACCGGGGCCATGACGGCGGACCAGCCCAGGTAGTTCGACTCCAGGGAGTCCAGCAGCTCGTCGATGTCCGCCGCGCTGAACCCGCCCCGGTAGCCCTGGTCGTCGATGTACCGCGGGGAGGGGCCGACCATCACCAGCGCGCCGATCCGCTCGGGGACCTGGGCGGCGGCGAGCACGCCGATCATCGCGCTGACCGAGTGCCCCACGAACACCGCGTCGGTGAGGTCCAGTGCCTCGAAGACGTCGACGACGTCCTGCGCGTAGCCGTCCAAGGAGGCGTAGCGCTGCTCGGAGAAGGCGGAGGGCTCGGCGCGGCCCGAGCCGACGTAGTCGAACAGGACGACGCGGTAGTCGTCCGACAGGGCCGGGACGGTCAGCCGCCACATGTTCTGGTCACATCCGAAGCCGTGGGCCAACACGACCGTCCGGCCCTCGGGGTTGCCGGTGATGGTGACGTTGTTCCTGCGGGCTATGTCCATGCCACCAGTCTCTCAGCTACCAGGTTCCGTGCCGATCACCCGGTCCGGGAGGACGGGTCTCACGGAGGGTAACGCGTCCGAGGGCGCCGGCGCGCGACCCTGACCGGGCCGCCGTCAGACGTGGGCGAGGAGGTGGTCGAGCGGGGCGGGCGTGCGGTCCGGGTCCAGGGCCTCGACCAGGACCCGGCCGTAGTGGATCTTGCGGCCCGACTTCGTGCCCAGGAAGCGCCGCAGCTGCTCCGGGGCGGGGCGGCCCTGCTGGGCGGGCTGGTGCAGGAAGGTCTGCAGGGGGCGTTCCTCGCCCTGGGCCCGGACGAGGGCGCACACCCGGGGCACGCCGAGGGCGCGGATCAGTTCGTCCTCCAGGTCCGCGGCGCACACGAAGACGCCGCCGCCCGTCTGCCCGGCGTGCTCCAGGGCACGGTCGTAGTACCGGCGCTCCCCCGCGTCGCACAGGCCGGTGAGGCGCAGGCCGAGGCCCGCCGGACCGAGCAGGCGGGCGAAGCGGCCGACGTTCGTCGCGCCGCCCATGGGCAGGACGCAGACGCCCTCGCCGGCCAGGTCCCGGCCGCGGCGCGCCGCGAGCGCGTCGACGGCGGCGGCGTCGCTCAGCCCTTCGAGCAGGACGGCCGACCGGACGGGCAGCCGCGCGGCCAGGTCCCGCGCCCGGTCACCCCGGTCCCCGGAGCCGGTGGCCGCCCATGCGGTGACCGCCTCGCGAAACGCCCCCATGTCCGCCATGGGGAGAGTCTTCGTCCTCCTCCCCCGGCCGCGCCAGGCATTTTCGCCGCCCGGCTGCCGCCGCACGGTTCATTCCGCCCTGCGGGCGGTGAACAGGAGGTACTCCCACTCCATCGCGGTACGGCCGTCCTCCGCCCCCAGTCCGTGGCCGCGGGCCAGGTCCGCCAGGTCACGGTCGAGCGCGGCGACGCGTGCGGGGTCGTCGGCGAGGGACCGGTAGACCGCGATGGTGGGGCCGTAGCGCTCCTTGAAGTAGCCGCGGAACTCCTCGGGGGTCGCGAACCGGTCCACCACGACCGTGCGCCGCTCGGCCCTGACAGCGGTGACCCGGTCCCCGAGCAGCTCCCCTACGTGCTGCGGGTCCCCCCACAGCGGGGGCGGCTGGGCGCCCGGCGGGGGCGGGGGCGCGTAGGGCTTCATGGTGGCGAGCATCCGGCCGAGGAAGCCCTCGGGCGTCCAGCTCAGCAGGCCGACGGTGCCGCCGGGGCGGCAGACCCGGACGAGTTCGTCGGCCGCCCGCTGGTGGTGCGGGGCGAACATGACCCCGACGCAGGACAGCACGGTGTCGAACGTCGCGTCGTCGAAGGGCAGGGCCTCGGCGTCGGCCTCCTGCCAGCGCACCCGTGCGCCGAGCCGCTCGGCCAGGGCCCGCCCGGTCTCCAGCAGCTCGGGGGTGAGGTCGCAGGCGACCACGTCGGCGCCGGCCAGCGCGGCCGGTACGGCGACGTTGCCGGTGCCGGCGGCCACGTCGAGGACCCGGTCACCGGGACGCACACCACAGGCCTCGACCAGGACACCGCCCAGCTCCGGGATGAGCTCGGCGGCCACGGTGGGGTAGTCGCCCTGGGCCCACATCGCGCGGTGCCGGGCCTTCAGCGCGCGGTCGGCCTCTTCGGGGTCGGTCGTGTTCGTCATGACACGCTCCTTGGCGTTCCCGGCGGCGGTTCGTCGCCGACCCTTCGAGCGTAGGAGGGGTGTGCGGGGTTCCCCAGTCGTGCACCGTTGTGAGCGGTCCCCGACCGTGGGTGATCGTCTTCGATCACCGTCGGCCTTCGTTGATCATCCCCGGGTCCGCGCAGGTCCGGCCCCGGGGCGCACCGGCGCGCGGACGTGCGGATGTCCCTTTACACGGTGCTCCCCTCCCCCGTCCACATCCTGCTGACCCGCGCCTTTCGCTGTGCCATGCTCTAGGCGTGACGCCACGGGAAGAGCCGCTCCGGTCGCAGGCGGGGTCCGAGTCCCCCGCCCTGGCCAAGGTGGTGGCCCGCCAGCGGGCCGAGATCGTCGACCTGCAACGGGTCGCCGCGCTGCTGCCGGTGCTGGAGCGCGCCAAGGGCGCCGTGATGGTGCAGGAGGGCTGTTCCGCGGAGGAGGCCTACGACCTCCTCCTCGACCGGTCCGTCACCGCCGACCGCACCCTCGTCGAGGAGTGCTGGCTGACCCTGGGGGCCATCCGCCCGCTGCGGGGCCGGCGCGGTCGCAGGCGGCGGCGTACGCAGCCGGTGAGCGGTGGGTCGGCGTTCGCGTCCGAGCAGTACCTGGTTCCCGCCGATCCGGCCGCCGCCCCCGGCTCCGCCCGCGAGGCCGCCCTGCTGCTGGGGCGGTTGGGCCTGGGGCTGGCGACGGTGCGGGACCGGCCGGCGCTCGCCCACTGTCTGCTGGACCACCTGGGGGGCGGGGCCGGGATCGAGGCCGTCCTCGTCTGGACCGCGAGCGACGACGGGATGCGGCTGACCGGCCACGCCGGGATCGACGCCGTCGAGGCGGCCCGGTGGGACGGGCCGACCGCACCGGCCCGTTGGGACGGGCCGGCCGTGGGCGGGCGGACCGCCGGCGCTCCCGGGCGGGGCCACAAGCCGGTCTGGGTGGAGGGGCCCGAGGGGCGCGAGGCGTACGACGTGCCCGACGGCGCCGCACGTCGCTGGCCCGCGCGGGCCTGGCTGCCGGTGGAATCAGGGGGCGAGGTCGACGAGGTCGTCGCCGTCCTGCGCGGCACGGACCGGCCGTTCACCCCCGTGGAGCGCGAACTGCTCGTGGGAGCGGTGCAGTTGTGCGCCGGCCGGATGGCGACGCTCGACTCGGCCCCGTCGCGCCGCGACCCGTCCGTCGAGAGCGTGCAGCAGATCCTGGACGCCCTGTCCGGGTCGGTGATCCTGCTCGCTCCGCTGCACGGGCCGGACGGCACCCTGGAGGACTTCCGCATCGAGGCGGCGGCGCCCGAGTCGGTGGACGTCGCGGGCCGCCGGGGGCGCGGGCTGGTCGGGCTGCGCGTGCTCGAGTGCTATCCGACCTTCGCCGGGACGGAGTTGTGGGAGGGCTACCGGGAGGTCCTCGCCACCGGCAAGCCGTTCGCGAGCGGGCCGTTCACCTACGAGGAGGTCGTGGCCGGCATCCCGCACCACTCCAGCTACTCGCTGCGGGTGTCCCGGCTGGGCCACCACCTGGTGGTGTCCTGGATCCGCCACGACGTCGCCGACCGGCAGGAGCGCCGACTGGCCGCCGTGCAGCGCCTGGGCAACCTGGGCTGGGCCGACTGGAACCTGGTGACCGACACCATCACCTGGTCCCCGCACGTGTTCACCATCTTCGACCGGGACGAGGCCCTCGGCCCGATGCGGCTGGAGGACCTGCCCGAGTCCGTCCTGCCCGAGGACCTGCCGCAACTGACGGCGGCGGCGCAGCGACTGCTGCGCGACGGCGCCGCGATCGACCAGCCCTTCCGCATCACGACCAGCGGCGGGGTCCGTCACCTGCGGATCGTCGCCGAGGCCGTGACCGACGCGGACGGCACACCGCTGGAGGTGCACGGCTTCTTCCAGGACCTGTCCGGCCTGCGCGACGCCGAACTGGCCCTGGTCAGCAGCGAACGCGCGGTCTCCGCGCAGCGCGACCTGCTCCAGGCGGAGCGCCGGGTGGCCGCCCGGCTGCAGCAGGCGCTGCTCCCCCTGCCGACCGGTCCGGTGCGGCTCGCCGGCCTGTGGTCCAACGCCCTGTACCACCCGGCCGAACGCGGGATCAGCGTGGGCGGCGACTGGTACAGCGCCATCGAACTGCCCAACGGCGACGCGCTGTTCGTCATCGGTGACGTGATGGGGCACGGCATCAGCGCGGTGGCCACGATGGCGCAGCTCCGCTTCACCGCCAAGGGCATGATCGTCACCGGGTCCTCCCTCACGGACGCGCTCACCCGTCTCAACGCGCTGCTGATGCACCTGAACTCGCCGTCCGGCAAGCACACCACGGCCACCCTGATCGTGGCCCGCTACCGCCCCACCGACCGCGTCCTCGCCTGGGCCCAGGCGGGCCACCTGCCGCCCCTGCTGGTCCGGGACGGCCTGGCCCGTACCGTCGAGCGCCCGGCGGGCATCCTGCTCGGCGCCACCGACACCCCGGTGTTCGGCGAGGCCACGCTGCGACTCCAGGACGACGACCAGCTGCTGTTCTTCACGGACGGCCTGATCGAGCGCCCCGGGCAGGACCTGCGGACGGGCCTGCAGGAGCTGGCCACGACGGCCGAGGCCCTCCTGCGCACCGCCGACGCGGACAGCCTGCCCGCCCTGCACGCCGCCCTGGCCGTGACCGAACACCGCGACGACGTCTGCGCGCTGCACATCAGCGTCCCGTCACAGCGCGCCGGCGACTGACCCGCGACTGACGGCCGAGTTCTCCGGGCTTGTTGCCTGACTGGGTGCGGTCCACGCGGGCGCCACAGCCGTGCCGGCGCGACTTGAAGTCGCCCATCCGGTCGCAGGGGCGCAGGAGTCCGAGGGAGGTGTAGCGGGCGCCTGGTCCTCAGCGCCGGTGCACGGTGCTGGTGGCTTCGTACCCCGCAGCCGGACGCGGGGGCCGGCGCCGCGTTGAGGAGCGCTGCACCGAGGGCAGCAGCTATTGCTGCGACAAGGGGGACCTTTCGCATGGCCTGCAACGGACCACCGTCAACGTCGGCCGCGCCGCATCTCCTGCAGCTTCCGCTTGTGTTGCGCATCCCGTTCCTCGGCCCGACGTCGAGATCGTGCCACCACAGATCCTAAGAACGCATAGAGCACCGCGTACAGCAGACATCGAAATGCGAAGTCCAACCCCCACGACCGGTTGCTCACGAGCGTCGTGATGACGCTCACCACCACTGCCAGAGCCGTCGCAGCACCGATCCGCCTCCACCACGTCGTCATAAGCGCCCGATACCCCTTCGCCTCTTGATCACTGAGGGAGCCGACGGGCTGACCACGGGCCGAGCCCCACGAATGCCGATGCCGTGGTGTAGCAACGCGCCTAGTACTGCCAACGGTGCTTGCCATGACTGAAGTTCAGGTCAGGGGAGTTCCGGGGCGTTTGTAGTGGCTGGTGCGAGCCCGGTGCTGTCATCGTCGGCGCCAGGTCGACCAGTGCAGGCGAGTGAACAGAGGGTATTTCCGCGGGGGTTACGCCACGGGGCTACGCGCGGGCAGGGCTCACCGTGACCGGTGGCCGGTGTGGCGCCCTTGTCCGCGGTCGCCGGGAGGCACGATGATGCCGGTCGCTCACGATGGTCCACCGAATCTCGTCCGACGAAGAAGGTGCCGAACATGCGCAAGACGCTCCTGACGACCACCCTCGCGGCTGCCGCTGCGATCGGTTTCGCCGCCGCACCGGCGCAGGCGGCCACCGGCGACGTGAACAGGCCCTTCGCCATGACGTACGGCAACAGCCAGACGTCGGGCTCGATCCACTTCACCGGCGGTTACACGGCGTCCCTCAGCGGCGTGGTGCACGCGGCCAGCGGCCAGCGCGCGATCTGCGCCGACGCCTACAACGGCAGCGCGAAGGATCAAGGCTATTGCAGCGCCTGGGCTTACGCCGGGGGCCCGGACCAGGTCCTCAACGAGTCGTTCTCCATTCCCCTCCCCGGCGGGGTCCAGCGGGTCGTCATCGAGATGATGGACGAGAACGGCAACATCGTGGCAAGGGAGTCCTGCACCCGCTCCGTCTGCACGCGCCTGATCTGAATCGTGGTCGGCGACCACCAGGTACGCGGCCGCCTCCTCACAAGCAGCACCCCCTCACGTTTCCTCGGCACGACTGGTCGGTCACCCGCTCTGCGCAGCACTGCATCTGTGGTGAACTGCTGGAAGGCGCAACGGCAGGTCAGCCAGGACGAACAGGCCCAACCAGAAGATCCGCCCCCCGACTAGGTCAACGCCGAGAGCGTCAGCACTTCTCCTTCCGCGCCTGCTGGATCAGCGGCTCGGCCTTGTCCACCGTGAAGGTGACCTGCCAGGTCTGGGCCGCCCGGTGCAGGGTATCGGCGAACTCCTGGTAGCCATGGTCCTGTTGAGCCGCGTCGGTGGCGCGGTTGGTCGCCGTGTACAGGTACTCCTCGGCGGTCCGGTAGTAGGGGTCGGTCAGACTGGACGGCCGGGGACGGGCGAGTTGGTCGGTCAGCTGCTGCAGGGAGGCGCAGGCGGACTTGGCGGACTCGCGCGCCGCCACCGTGGCCTTAGAGGGCGTCGAGCTGCAGGCCGCCAGGGCAAGCGCGGACGCCAACAGCAGGGGCAGTGGCACGCGATGTATCAGCTGACGTCGACTAGTCATGGGCCAATGCTAGTTAGCCTGACGGCCTGACCGCCCGGAAATCCGCTCGCAGCCGCCGTCCTGCCCGGCCCGCCTGCCGGTGTCACCTTCCGGACTGGAGGCTGCCGGACGCGAGTTGGCCCACCGCGTGCAGGCTCCCTTCGCCGAACGCAGTCGGGGCAACGAGAATCCCAAAGCACCGCGGCATTGATCGTCAGCATGTGGATGGCCCGGTATCCCCCCACATTTCTGGGATGGGCCGGGCCTGACGGGACTGCGAGCCTTGTCCTCGCCGCCCGCCCCGCTGATCGGCGTCCGGCAGCGGCATCCGTATCCGTGAACCCATCGGGGGGACAAGCATGTTCACGTCGCGCACTCGTACGGCCGTCATCACCGGCACGCTCACCTTGACGGCCGCCCTCCTCGGCGCCGCACCGGCTGGAGCCACTCCGACCGGAGCCCCGGACCCGGTCGCCGCACAGGCCGTGCCCACGGCCGGCGTCAGCGTCGTCAACACCTACAACAACCGCTGCCTGACCGCCATGGGCACCTTCAGCGGAGCAAGTGCCCAGCTCTGGGACTGCACGGGCGAGGCCCGCCAGAAGTGGACGGTCAACTGGGTCTACACCCCGATCGGCGCCTACTACGAGCTGCGGAACTCCGCCAGCGGCCTCTGCCTGGACGCCGACTTGAACACGATCGGCAGCAACGGGACCCGGGCCCAGGTCTGGGAGTGCCTGGGTACCGTCCAGACGAACCAGCACTGGCGCTTCGAGCCCGCCACCAACCAGGCCGACGTGTACCGCCTGCGGACGCAGTACAACGGCCGCTGCCTGGACGGGCAGTACCAGCAACTCGGCGGCAACGGGGGCCGGGTACAGCTGTGGGACTGCTACGGCGACGGACAGGTCAACCAGCTGTGGAAGGTCGCCTGACGTCCTTCGACCGGGTCAGCCCGTCGACAGGGACGGCCCTGCCGACGGGTCCGGGGCAGCGTGCGCCGGGACGCATCGCACCCGCGGTGTCCGCCGCAACGGCCAGCGCGTCGGTGAGCGGTCGGTCGAGCAGTTTCACGAGGTCAGGGCTATGGGTGCTGAGGAATCCATGTCGGATGCTGGTGGCGATCGACGCGAGCATGGGCGGCTGGAACGGCAGCAGGGCGTCGTCGGCGAGGAGTCGGGCGCGGTACTCGCTGAGCCCGATCGTTCGGTGGGCGACGTCGAGACGTCCGGCGACGTCGCCGGCGGTGATCGGGTCGCCGACCAGGTCGTAGGTCTTGGCCACGTGCGCGGTCGGGTGGCCGGCAACGATGGCTGCGGCTGCGGCCAGGTCCGCCCGAGCCACCGCGGAGAGAGCGCCATCGCCGAAAGCTGACTCCAGGCCGTCGGGGGTCCACGTCAGCAACGCTCCGAAGAGCTCGGCGTAGAGCCCGTTGCGCAGGATCGTCCACCCGAGGCCGCTGGCCTTGACCAGGTTCTCAGTGGCTCGGTGGGCGAGCGCGAACCCGAGGTGCTCCCCGGTGCCGGTCAGGCTGGTGTAGATCACGTGCGCGACGCGGTCGCGGACCGCAGCGTCGAGCAGGGCCCGGTGGCGGGCGATGACCCGGTCGTCCTCGGCATATCCGGCCGAGACCAGGACCAGCGTCGAGACGCCGGTGAGGTCCAGGGTGGTGGGGTCGTCGAAGTCCAGGTGGCGCTGCCCGTAGGCGGGTGTCCGGCTGCCACCCAGGGCGGGCACCTTCCGGACAGCCAACTCCTGGAGCGTGAGGGAGGCGAGTTGTCCGTTCGCGCCGGTCACCATGATCATCGGGGCTCGATCTCCTACCGTGGTTCTCTTCAGTAACTACGGCGATCGTGAACCGGCCGGGGTCGGCCCACAAGGAGGCAGTTGCATGTCAGTGAGGCACACGGAGGTAACCGTTGAACCCGCGGAGCTGGAGCCGTGCGGGCAGCCGGACCACCTCGACTGCGGGATCCGCGACGTCCTCGACCGCGTGGGCGACAAGTGGTCGGTCCTCGTGATCGTCGAGCTGGCGAACGGTGCGCGGCGGTTCCGGCAACTCCAGCGCGCCATCGACGGAATCTCCCAGCGGATGCTGACGCTGACGGTCCGCCGGCTGGAACGCGACGGGCTGGTACTTCGGACCGTCTACCCCACCGTGCCCGCCCAGGTCGACTACCGACTCACCGAGACCGGTGCGAGCCTGACCCACCTCGTCAAGGCACTGGCCGACTGGTCACTAGAGCACCGGGACACCATCGCCCATGCCCGCCGGGCCTACGACGCGCAGCATCCCGACAACGAGATCCGCTGACCGTCGGCGTCGACAACGTCATGCCCCCAGCGTCATGCCCCCAGCAGTCGGTACGGCGGATCGTCGCGTCCATGGGCGCCCGGCCCCGATGTTCCGTCAGCTCGGGCCGCCCGGAGATCGGACAGGTGAGCAGCCGTGCCCCGCGCAGGACCTCTTACCATGACGCGGGACGGTGAACACGTCGGTGGTCCGCCGGCCGTGTGCTCCCCCGGCCGGTGGTTCACAGCCTGACGGGCGGTGTGCCTGGTCAGCCCAGTTCTCATGCAACCCTCTCCAGCGAAGGACGAGATCAGAGCCATGCGCGTACTCCTGGTCGAGGACGAGGAAGACCTGCGGCATGTGATCTCGGCGGGCCTGAGGGACGCCGGGTACGCCGTCGACACCGCGTCCGACTGGCCCGAGGCGGACGTCATGCTCGACCTGGTGTCCTACAGTTGCGTCGTGCTCGACCGCATCGTGCCGTCCGGCGACACGCTGCTGCCGCTCCAGGAGCGCCGCCGTCGCGGCTGGACGACACCGGTCCTGTGTCTCACGGCCTTGAACGAGGTCGCGGACCGTGTGGACGGCTTCCATTCCGGAGCGGACGATTACCTGGCAAAACCATTCGCCATGGTGGAACTCGTGCTGCGCGTCGGCAGTCTCGTCCGCCGGGCACCGGAGCGGCTGCCCGTGGTGCTGCGCTACACCGACATCGAGCTCGACGAGGTCAGACGCGAGGTGCGTCGCGCCGGCGTCCTGCTGTATCCGACGCCCAAGGAGTACGCGGTCCTGCACCACCTCCTGCTGCACCCGGACGAGGTGGTCACCCGCACCGCGTTGATCGAGCACTGCTGGGACGAGATGGCCGACCCCGTCTCCAACGTCGTCGACGCGGTCATGGCGGGCCTGCGGCGCAAGCTGGGCGAGCCGGCCTTGATCCGAACCGTCCGCGGTCACGGCTTCCGGCTCACGGACCGTGCGGATCCGTCATGACGGACGGACGGACGTCTCCGGCCCGTCGACGCCTGAGCCGTCTGCAGCGGCGGCTCACCCTGGCGTACACATTGATCACGCTGGCCGGAGTGGGAGCGCTGTCCTGGCTGGTGATCCGCACGGACGGACGGTCCTGGCAGGCCGCCGAGTACGAGGAGATGCGCCGGCGGGCGGCGGTGACCGCTTCGCTCGTGTACTACACCGACGCCGGGATCCAGCTCGACGGTCTGTACGACGACGAGGCGACCAGTGGCCGTCCCCAGGTGATCGTGCTCCAGTCCCGCCGCAACGGGCTGAAGCAGGTGTTCATTTCACGCGGTCCCGCGGCAGACGTCGGGGCGGGTGCGATCGACCGGGTGGCACGCAGCGCGATGGCGCGCGACGACACCGTACGTGCGGGAGGCCGTACCCACGCCGGTCAGCCGGTGTACCTGCTGGCTGTGCCCTTCTACGACGATGTGGCGCAGAAGACGTCGGGCGCGGTGGTGGTGGTCGGGGACCCCGCCGAGGGGCGCGCCGAACACCACCGGCTGGTGGTGGCGGTACTGTCCGGCTCCGCTCTCCTGGTGCTCTCGGCGGCGGTGACGGGGCACGTGCTGTCCGGGCGCAGTATGCGTCCCGCCGCGGAGGCACTCGACGCCCAGGAACGGCTGCTCGCTGACGCGGCACATGAACTGCGCACGCCGGTGGCCGTGATGCGGGGCTCAGTCGATCTCGCAGACGCCGACCCGGACCGGTTGCACGCGCACCTGCCGCGCCTGCGGCGGGCCGCGGACCGGATGACGGACGTCGTCGACAACATCCTCACCCGCGGCCGCCTGCAGGCCGGGCACACGTCTCGTCCGGTCCCCCTGCGCCTGGACCAGCTCGTCGAGCAGGTCTGTGAGGAGTTGCCGCCGTCCCGGCACACGGTGAGACCGCTGCTCGAACCGTCGGTGGTGACCGCTGACCCGGACTTGGTGCGGACAGCGGTGCGCAATCTGCTCGCCAACGCACTGCGACACGGGCGGACCCCCGGCGACCCCCTGGAGCGGGCCCAGGTGGACATCGCCGTCCATGGCTCGACGGTGACGGTGGCTGATCGGGGCCCCGGACTGGATCCGGAGAGCCTGCCCGGTCTGCTGGTCCGGTACCGCTCCCCCGGCGGCGGCACCGGCATCGGGCTGTCACTGGTGCGGGACGTCGCTGCCGCCCACGGCGGAGACATCACGGTGCGCAGGCGGCCCGGCGGCGGTTCGGTCTTCGTGCTCATGCTCGGTCCGGCTCAGCGGCGGACGGGACGCCCCAGGACACGACGCCGTTCCGCCGACCGTGATTCCTCCTCATGATTCCCTCACGGTTCCCGGACCAGGATGGGTCCGTCCGTCCGTAACGTCGCTCGGGAGCACGTGTGCCGAACCACGCCGCTGTACCTCTCCTCCGCCGCAGGAGCACCGCCGTTGCCGGGGCGGTCGGCGCCGTCACTGCCCTGGGAGTGGGCGTGACCCTCTCCCACGTCTTCGCAGCCGCTCCCGCACCGAAGGTGGTGCCTCCTACGGCCAATGCGGTGTTCGACTATCAGATCGGCGGCCCGTACACCCCCGCGAAGGGGGTGACCGCCGTGTCACGCGACCGGTCCGCCCAGCCCGTCAAGGGCCTGTACAACGTCTGTTACGTCAACGCGTTCCAGGCGCAGCCCGACGCGCTCGACTGGTGGCAGAAGAACCACCCCGACCTGATCCTGCGCGACAGGAACAAGCGTCCGGTGATCGACGAGGACTGGGACGAGGCCCTTCTGGACACTTCGACGGCGGACAAGCGCTCCCGGCTCGCCGACGTCGCCGGTGCGTGGGTGGACGGCTGCGCCAAGAGCGGTTTCCAGGCCGTGGAGCCGGACAACCTCGACTCCTACGAGCGTTCGGGCGGGCGCCTGACCAAGGCGGACAATGCGGCCTTCGCCAAGCTCCTGGCCACCCGGGCCCACTCCGCAGGGCTCGCCGTCGGACAGAAGAACACCGTCGACATGCTGTCGGAAAGCAAGAAGATCGGCTTCGACTTCGCCGTCGCCGAGGAATGCGGCGAGTACAACGAGTGCGGCGACTACGCCAAGGCTTACGCGGACCGCGTCTTCGTGATCGAGTACGGCAACGCCGGCTTCAGCCAGGCCTGCGCGGGCTTCGGCGCCCGGCTCGGCATCGTCCAGCGCGACCTGGACGTCGCCCCTCGCGGAGCCGGAGGCTACACCTTTCGGACCTGCTGATACGACTCGGTTGGGTCGTTGTGACGGCGCTGGAACGCGATGGCCGGGGCACTGCGTGGTCCTCGGCCTGTCCGCGCGGACGCGGCCCCGGAAGACCCGACGCATGTGGTTGCGGTCGTAACAAATATTGTTACGATTGGCGCCCAGGGGTACGGGAGGTGGAGTCCGACATGAGCGCCAACAGCAGGCTGACCATCGCGGCGCACGCCCTGACCTGGATCGGGCTGTATCAGCGGCGTGGTCACGAGGTCGCCACCTCCGAGCAGATCGCGACGAGCGTCAACACCAACCCCGTGGTGATCCGCCGCCTGCTGGGTGAGATGCGCAAGGCCGGCCTCGCCGATTCACGGCGAGGTGCGGGGGCGGGCTGGATGCTCGCACGCGACCTGGCGGCGATCACTCTGCTCGACGTCTATCAAGCGATCGGAGCGGGGCCCGTATTCGCCCTGCATCGAGCGACACCGGACCCCGAGTGCGTCGTGGGCCGCGGCCTCGGGCCGGCCATGACCGCCGTGTACGACGACGTGGAGGCCGCCCTGTGCAGGGAGTTGGCCAAGACCACACTGGAAGACGTACTGCGCGACGTCTTGAAAGCCGCCTGACCTCGACCCCGCACTCCCCCCGACCGAGGGAATCGCATTCCACAGCCGCCGATGTAACAAAAACAGTTACATCAGGGAAGAGACAGAAGACGAGGACGATGACAACAGACACTCAGATCTCGCGGGCCGTCGTCGAAAAGTTCCTGGAGCGCCTCGGCCGGCAGGACCCCGACGGCATCCAGGAACTGTTCTCCGAGGAGATCGACTGGCACGTCCCCGGCAGTGGCGCGCTGCGCTGGACCGGCCGCCGCACCCGCCGGGAGGAGGTCGCGCCGTATTTCCGCACGATGTGGCAGCACTTCGCGCACGGGCAGAGCAGGGTCGTACTGGAGCGCTTCATCGTCGACGGTGGTGACGTGGTACTGCTGGCGGTCTTCACACACACCGCCGTACCCACCGGCAAGCGGTTCACCACACCGGTGGCCATGCACCTGGCGATCAAGGACGGCCGGATCGCTCGCATGCACCTGTACGAGGACACCCTGACCGTCGCCAAGGCGTTCGACGCCTGCTGAGCGCAGCGACTTCAGGGCCCCTACGGCCCGGGGCAACCGGGGGCAGGCGCGCAGTCCTCGGTTGTCTCATGCCACCTTGATGACGACCTTGCCGGAGGTGTGACCGTTCTCGACGGTGGCCAGGGCGGCCGGGGCGTCGGAGAGCGGATGGACCGCGGTGATCACAGGGGCGAGGATCCCGTCCAGGGCCAGCCGGGCCGCCCGCTCCAGGTTCTCGCGGTCGAGACGACGCTCGACGAAACGCCCGCCGAGATCGGGCACGGACATGTCACCCACGGAGATGACGTTGCGGGGATCCCGGGCCAGCGGAGCGACGGCCCGCAGCGAGGTGCCCCCCGCCAGGTCGACGATCCCGTCGAAGCCGTCCGGAACCAGCTCGCGTGCCGCAACGGCGACGTCCTCGGCTGTGTAGTCGATGAACCGCACCCCGATGGCCTCGGCGTGCTCGCGCTTGGCGGTGCTCCCGGTGCCGATCACCCGCAGCTCGCGCCCGACGGCGAGCCGGGCGACGGCGAGGCCGACCCCGCCCCCGACTCCGTTGACCAGGATCGCGGCGCCGGCCGGGAGGCCGAGCTGGTCGAGCACGTCCACCGCGGTCGTCCCCGCCACGGGCAGCGTCGCCGCCACGGTCGCGGACAGGCCCTCCGGGATGCGCGCGGTATTGGGCGCGGACAGCACCGTCGTCTCGGCGTAGGTGCCGCCACCGGTGAGGGCGAAGCCGAAGACCGCGTCACCCACCTCGAGCCCGTCGACGTCCTCGCCCAGGGCGAGAACGGTTCCGGCTGCCTCCATGCCCAGGACGCGGGGGAACGGCCGCCCGCCGTCGAGCCCGTCGACCAGACCTGAGCGCAGGAGGTGATCGAGGGGGTTCACACCGGCCACGTCGACCCGGATCAGCACCTCGCCGCGCCCGGGGACGGGTTCGGGACGATCGAAGAACTCCTGCACCTCGGGCCCGCCATGCCTGCCGTAACCCCACGCCTGTCCCATCGTGCGCCGCCTCTCGTACGACCTACCCGGTGATTCCGGGCGCTGTCGCCATCCTCACCTCTGACATTGACGTCAGGGGCAATCGACTGAGATGCAGATCACAGCATCGGGTGCGCGTCCCCGGCGGGCCGCGGCACCGGACCGAATGCGGCCGTCGGCGTCGGGTATCCGGGACGGGGGCCGCTTTCCCAGGCCGCTCCCGGCGTTCGGCCCCGCGACGGCTCCGCCCGCGGCGGTCCGTGGTCCCAGTTCACCCCCGCGGGAGGTCACTCCCCGCACCCGCGCGCTCACTTGACCTCCCCCACGCTCGAACGAGCGTTCATGATTGAGTGCCGGACAGCGGGGAACTCCGAAGGGCACCCATTCGGGCCGATTCGAGCCCGTCGTTCCGAGGAGTGGTCGTGACCGTGCGTATCGGCGTGGAGGAAGAGTTCCACCTGGTGGAGATCGAGACCGGGCAGCTCGTGCCACGGGCCGACGAAGTGCTGGAGAAGCTGCCCTCGGACACGTTCACGACCGAGCTGCAGCAGGCAGCCGTGGAGTCGAACAGCGCCGTGCACACGACGCTGGACACGCTGTACGACGACCTCGTCGGCAGCCGGCGGCGCCTGGACCGGGCGGCCTCGGCGCACGGACTGGCGGTGGTCGCCGCCGGCACCGTGCCGCTGGCCCGCCCCGCGGCGAGCTTCCCGACCGCCGGGTCCCGTTACGCGCACATGGTCGACGAGTACCGGCTGGTCGCCGACGAGCAGCTGATCTGCGGGGCCCACGTCCACGTGGACGTCCCGGACCGCGACACCGCCGTGCGCGTCATGTGCGAGGTGTCGCCGTCGCTGCACACCCTGCTCGCGCTGTCGGCCTCCTCCCCGTTCTGGCAGGGCGCCGACACCGGCTACGCGAGCTGGCGCACCATGCTCTGGCAGCGCTGGCCCACCGCCGGCCCGATCGGCTGCTACGCCGACGCGGACGCCTACGACGGGGCCGTACGGGGACTGATCGACTCCGGCGTCATCAGCGACCCGGGGATGATCTACTACGACGTCCGCCCCTCCGACCACCTCAGCACCCTCGAACTGCGCATCTGCGACGCCTGCCCGCGCGCGGAGACGGCGGTGCTCGTCGCCGGACTGTTCCGCGCCCTGGTCGTGGACGCCCTCCAGCGGCTCGAAGCCTCCGACGCGCCCCCCTGCGACGGCCGCCACGAGTGGCTGCGCGCCGCCACCTGGCGGGCCGCCCGCTCGGGCCTGGAGGGGGCCCTGGTCGACCCGGAGACCCGCCGTGAGGCCGCCGCCGCCGACGTCGTGCGCGGCATGCTGCGCCGGCTGCGCCCGGCGCTGGAGGCCAACGGCGACTGGGACACCGTGCGCGCCCTCGCGGAGCGGGCGCTCCGGGACGGCAGCGCCGCCCACCGCATCCGCCGTACGGCCGAGCACGAGGACCTGCTGGCCGGCACCGACCTGGCCATCGCGGAGACCCGGGGCGAGCGCACCCGGCGCCGCCGGCCCGCCCCGTCCGCGGCCCCGCTCACCGCCGCACGCCTGAACGTCAACGGCACCCTCGGCACCCCGCCGGCCGCGCTGCCCGGCGCGTGAGGCGACGCGACCGTGCGCCAGTCACCCCCTGTTCCGCTGCCCTCCCCACGGACCCCTCGTTCCGGTCCCCCGAGTAAAGGAGATGTACCCGCCATGCCGACCAGTCCTGCCCAGGTCCCGACCAGCAGGTCCGCCCCCACGCCTCAGGCGCGGACCGCGTACGCCCAGCGACGGGGTGATGCGTGATGTGCGGACTGTGCGGTGAGATGCGCTTCGACGGCCGCAGGCCCGACCTCGCGGCCGTGGAGCGGATGACGGACCGGATGGCCGCCCGCGGGCCCGACGACGAGGGAACCTGGTCGCGCGGCCCGGTGGCGCTGGGCCACCGGCGCCTGAAGATCATCGACCTGTCCGAGCGCGGCGCCCAGCCGATGACCGACGCCGAGCAGGGCGTCACCGGTGTCTTCAACGGCTGCGTCTACAACTACCGCCAGCTGCGCGAGGAGCTGACCGGCCTCGGCCACCGCTTCGCGTCCACCTCCGACACGGAGGTCGTGCTCAAGGCGTACCAGCAGTGGGGCACCGACTGCGTGCAGCACTTCCACGGCATGTTCGCCTTCGCCGTCTTCGAGCACCGGACCGGACGCCTGGTACTGGCCCGCGACCGGCTCGGCATCAAACCGCTGTACCTGGCCGAGACCCCCGGCCGGCTGCGGTTCGCCTCGTCGCTGCCCGCCCTGCTGGCGGCCGGCGACGTCGACACCGGCCTGGACCCGGTCGCCCTCCACCAGTACTTCAGCTGGCACGCGACGGTCGCCGCGCCCCGGACCGTGCTGCGCGGCGTGCGCAAGCTGCCCCCGGCGACGGTCCGCGTCGTCGAGCCCGACGGCAGCCACCGGGACCACCGTTACTGGCAGCCGTCGTACACCCGCCGCCCCGAGCACGAGGGCATGGGCCCCGACGAGTGGCGCGACGCGGTGCTCGAGGCGCTGCGCACCGCCGTACGGCGCCGGATGGTCGCCGACGTGCCGGTGGGCGTGCTGCTCTCCGGCGGCCTCGACTCCAGCCTGATCGTGGCGCTGCTCGCCGACGAGGGCCAGCGGGACCTGGCGACCTTCAGCGTCGGCTTCGAGTCCGAGGGCGGCGCCGAGGGCGACGAGTTCCACTACTCGGACCTCGTGGCCAAGGAGTTCGCCACCGACCACCACCAGCTGACCGTGCCCTCCGAGCGGGTGTCCGCGGCGCTGGACTCCGCGGTCGCGGCCATGAGCGAGCCGATGATCAGCCACGACGTGGTGGCCTTCCACCTGCTGTCCGAGCAGGTGTCCAAGGAGGTCAAGGTCGTCCAGAGCGGCCAGGGCGCCGACGAGGTGTTCGCGGGCTACCACTGGTACCCGGACATCGCCGCGGCTCCCCGCCACCGGGCGGCGGACCAGTACGCCGAGACGTACTTCGACCGCTCGCACGCCGACCTGGCGAAGATCCTGCAGCCCGCGATGCTGGCCCCGGACGACGTCTCCGCGCGCTTCGTCCAGGAGCACATGGCCGCGCCCGGTGCCGAGACGACGCTCGACGCCGCGCTGCGCCTGGACACCCACGTCATGCTCGTGGACGACCCGGTCAAGCGCGTCGACAACATGACGATGGACTGGGGCCTGGAGGCCCGCGTGCCGTTCCTCGACCACGAGCTGGTGGAGCTGGCCGCCGCCTGCCCGCCGGAGCTGAAGCTGGCCGACGGCGGTAAGGGCGTGCTGAAGGAGGCGGGCCGCAAGATGCTGCCCCGCGAGGTCGTCGACCGGCCCAAGGGGTACTTCCCGGTCCCGGCGATCACCCACATGGCCGGCCCCGTCCTCAAGCGGGTGCAGGAGGCGCTGCACGCCCCCGAGGCGCGGGGGCGCGGCCTCTACCGGGACGGCTACGTCGACGACCTCCTGTCAGCCCCCGACGACCACCGCACCCGGCGCGGGGCGAACGCCCTGTGGCAGGCTGCTCTGCTGGAGATATGGCTTCAGACGCACGGGATATGACCGAAGCGCGCCCCACCACCGACGGCACCGGACCGGCGGCTCCCGGCCGGCGGCCCGACCCGCCGCGACCGTCCACGCACCCGCCGTCCGGGCCGCACCCGCTGCCCCGGCAGCCGGACGCGGCGGCGGATCACGACGGCGCGGACGGGCGGGGCCAGGCGTACGCCGCTCCGGCGCGGGCCCCGCTGGCCGACGCCCGCGGCCCGCGCGAGCCCACCACCCGGCTCACCTCCCACGGCTGCTGGTACCCGTCGGCCGACCCCGGCGGGGACCGGGTGGCGTTCATCTGCGACCGCGGCGGCGTGCCCCAGCTGTGGGCGGGACCGGTCGCGGGCGACGACGTACGGCTGCTCGACGCCGGACCCGACCCCGTCCGCGAGGTGTCCTGGTCCCCCGACGGCCGCTGGATCGCCTACACCACGGCCCCCGGCGGGGGCGAGCACACCCGCGTCCTGTGCGTACGGCCCGACGGCACCGACCGGCACATCCTGGCCGGGGCCGAGCCGGGCACCTCCGCGTACCTGGGCTGCTGGGCGCACGACGGCTCGGCCCTCGCCGTGACCGTCGCCGTCCCGACGGCCCCGTACGCGGCGCCCGTGACCGTGGCCGCGGCGAACGGGGACACCGAGGGTCTGCCGGCCGGCTGGTCGAGCCGGGACGGGACCGCCGTCCTCCTGGGCGCCGGGGCCCGGTACGACACGGGCACCACGACGCCGGCACCGGCGCCCCCCTTCACGACGCTCGCGGCCCTCGCGGACCAGGGCGAGGACCAGCACGGCGCGGGCACCTCGCCCGGCTTCGCGGACGGGCTGTCCGCCTACCTGCTCGACCCGGACGGCATCGCGGCCCCCGTGCTCCTCGCCACCGAGGCCGACGCGGCGACCCTGCGCGTGTGCGACCTCAGCCGGGACGGCTCGTTCGCCCTGCTGCGCCGGGGGCCGCGCGGGCGGCGGGAGGCCGTCGTCGTGCGCACCGCCGACGCCACCCCGACCTACGTCGTCCCGGTTGCCGACGGCGACCCGTGGATCGGCCGGTTCTCACCGCGGGCGGACACCCTGTGGCTGCGCAGCAACGCCCACCGGGAGTTCGCCGCCCTGATCGCCGCCACCCTGGACGCCGAGGGCCACGTGCACGGCTGGTCCGTCGCCGCCGAGCGCGACGGCAGCGACCTGGAGCTGCTGGGGTTCGGCCGGGACGGCCGGACCGCGGTACTGGCCTGGAACGTCGGCGGCGCCACCGAACTGGAGGTCGTCGACACCCCGGCCAGGGCGGCCGGCGCGGGGCCCTCCCCCGCCGGAGCGCCCCGGCCGGTGCCGCTGCCGCACGAGGTCGTCACCCGGATCGTCCCGGCGGGCGGCGCCGGCCTGGTGCTGGCCCTGTCCGGCTCCCAGCGCCGCCCCGGCGTCTGGTGGCTGGCCGGCGGCACCTCCCTGCTGCGCACCCCCTGGTCGTCCCGGGACGAGGACGCCGTACCGCCGGGCCGTCGGCCCACGCGCCCGGTGCCGCTGCGCCCCACCGCGCGGGACGGGCTGCCGCTGCACGGCTGGTACTACCGCGCGCCCGGACGGGACCCGGGCGAACCGGCGCCCTGCGTGATCCACCTGCACGGTGGCCCGGAGGAGCAGGAACGCCCCGTCTTCAACCCGCTGTACCACGAGATCCTCGGCCGGGGCCTCGACGTGTTCGCCCCCGACGTCCGCGGGTCCTCGGGACACGGCCGCTCCTTCGTCGACGCCGACCTGGGCGAGGGCCGCTTCGCCGCGCTGGACGACGTGGCGGACTGCGCCGCCCACGCCGTGCTGGCGGGGCCGGCCGACCCCGCACGGCTGGCCGTCATGGGCCGCTCCTACGGCGGCTACCTCACCTTCGCGTCGCTGGTGTGGCACCCGGACCTGTTCCGGACGGGGGTGGCGGTGTGCGGCATGTCCGACCTGCTGACGTTCTTCGAGGGAACCGAACCGTGGATCGCGCAGTCGGCGGCCCACAAGTACGGCCATCCGGAGCGGGACCGCGACCTGCTGCGCGCGCTGTCGCCGATGAGCCGCATCGACGCGTTGCGGGCCCCGGTGCTGGCGGTGCACGGCGAGCACGACACCAACGTCCCGCCGCAGGAGTCGGAGCAGTTCGTCCGGGCGGCCCGCGCGCGGGGGCGCACCGCCGAGCTGCTCACGCTGCTCGACGAGGGGCACGACTTCCAGCGCGCCCCCAACCGGCGGCTGTTCCGGCGGGCGACGGCGGACTGGCTGCAGCGGCACCTGACGAGCTGATCACGGCCGGCCCACCGGTCCGCTCGTCCGGCCGTCCGCTCGCGAAAACGTCCATCGGCCGGTCCCCACGGGGAACCGTGGGGACCGGCCGACGGACGTCGACTCAGCGGGAGGGGTGACCGTGCGCCGGGGCGGAGGATCAGTCCTTGGGGAACATGCCCGCGCGCAGACGGGCCAGGGTGCGCGACAGCAGGCGGGAGACGTGCATCTGCGAGACGCCGAGGCGCTCGCCGATCTGGGCCTGGGTCAGCTCCTCCACGAAACGCATGTGGATGATCTGGCGGTCACGCTCGTCGAGGTCGGCGATCAGCGGGGCCAGGGTGTGGAAGTCCTCCACCAGGTCCAGCGCGCGGTCCTCGCTGCCGATGAAGTCCTGGAGCGCGGCCTCGCCGTCCTCGCTGCCGTTGATCGTGGCGTCGAGCGAGGAGGAGTTGTAGCCGTTGGCGGCCAGGCGCGCCTCGCGCACCTCGTCCTCGGGCAGGCTCATCAGCTCCGACAGTTCCTTGACCGTCGGGGTGCGGCCCAGGCGGCTGCTCAGCTCCTCCGTGGCGCGGGCCAGCTGGACGCGGGCCTCCTGGAGGCGCCGGGGCACGTGGACCGCCCAGGTGGTGTCACGGAAGAACCGCTTGATCTCACCGACGATGTAAGGAATGGCGAAGGAGGTGAACTCCGCCTCCCGGGAGAGCTCGAACCGGTCGATCGCCTTGATCAGGCCGATCATGCCGACCTGGACGATGTCCTCCATCTCCTCCGGGCCACGGCTGCGGAAGCGGCCGGCCGCGAAGCGGACGAGGGACATGTTCATCTCGATCAGCGTGTTGCGCGCGTAGCTGTACTCGGGCGTGCCCTCTTCCAGCACCGACAGCCGATCGAAGAACACCTTCGACAGCTCACGGGCGTCCTTCGGCGCGAGCTTCGAAGGATCGGCGATCTCAGGCAGGTCCGCCGTCCGCGTGCCCGTCGTCGTCATACCCATGAGCGTCATGGGGTGTCCCCTCCCTAGAGCCATATCCAGATCTTGAGCCCACCGCACGGGCGGGCGACACACCGCCTACCCTCTCATCCAGGGTCCATGCGTGCCATCCGAGCGATTTCTTTTCACTTTTTTCATGGGCCCTTCTCACCCCCCGCCCAGGCCTCACGTGTGCCAGGCGTGCCGGGTGGGGCGCGGTCGGTGGGCCGCCGCCGTGGCGCCGTGCAGGCGCCAGGCCGCGGCCAGGGTCAGCAGGCCGACGATCATGGCGTACACGCCGACGACCTGGGCGATGACGAGCGCTCCGGCGTCGGGGCGGGCCCAGACGAGCACGCCGGCCACGACCGAGGCACCGCCGGCCGCGAAGAGCATCCACTCATGGTGCAGCTCGTGCCGGAAACGTGCGGCGGCCCAGATCTCCGCGGCGCCGGCCCCGACGGCCCACGCGCCGATCAGGCTGACCAGCGCGAGGGCGGTGATCCCGGGCCAGGCGACGGTGATCACGCCGATCACGATGCCCAGCGCGCCCCCGGCGGCGTGGGCCGTGCGGTGACCCACGTCCCCTCCCCTGTGCAGGGCGCTCGTCAGGAGGGCAAGACCGTCGGCGAGGGCGTACGCGCCGAACAGCAGCGCCAGCGCCAGTACGGTCACCTCCGGCCACACCAGGGCCAGCGCCCCGAACATCAGAGCCGCGAAGCTCCGCACCACCAGGGTCCACATCAACTGCCGCCGCATCCCACGCCCTTCGCTCGGCCGACACCGGTCCGGAGCGGCGGGTACCCCGCTGCGCGCGGATCGCGCACCCGAAGCCCCACCACTGCATCGGAGGGCGCCTCGCGGTCGCGCCGCTCGCTCCGAGGGCCGAGGGGAGAGGGCCGCGGGGAGAGGGCCGAGGGGAGAGGGCCGAAGGCACGACTGCGGTCAGTCACTCGCCGGGGGCGAGGGTGGCGGCCAGGAGGGCGGCCGCGTCACGGATCAGACCGTTGTCGACGGGCGCGTCCCCGGCGTCCTTCGTGGACAGCACGGTGAGCAGCAGGGGCGTGCGCCGCGTCGTCCAGGCGATGCCGATGTCGTGGGCGGTGGCGTAGCTGCCGGTGCCGGTCTTGTCCGCGAGGGTCCAGTCCTGCGGGAGCCCGGCGCCGAACCGCTGGGCGCTGGTCGTGTTGCCCTTCAGCCAGGTGACGAGTTGCTCGCGGTCGGTGCGGGCCAGGGCCCGTCCGAGGGTCAGCCGTTCGAAGCTCGTGCCGAGGGCTTGCGGCGTGCTGGTGTCCTGCAGGTCGCCGGGGACGGCGGTGTTCAGGTCGGTCTCCCAGCGGTCGAGCCGGCTCACCCGGTCCCCGAGCGAGCGGAAGAACCGGGTGAGGCCCTGGGGCCCGCCGATCTGGCGCAGCAGCAGGTTGCCCGCGGTGTTGTCGCTGTACTGGATGGCGGCGGCGCATGCCTGGCCCACCGTCAGTCCCGTGGCCAGGTGGTCCTCGGAGTGCTGCGAGTTGTCGAGGATGTCCCTGGGCGGGTAGTGGATCACCCTGTCCAGAGGAGCGCAGTGGCCGTGGTCGCGCAGTACGGCCGCCGCGGCGAACGCCTTGAACGTCGAGCACATCGCGAACCGTTCCCCGGCTCGGTGGGCCACGGTCCGGCCGGTACGCACGTTGCGGGCGTAGACACCGAGCCTTGCGCCGTAGCTCTGTTCAAGTGCGCGGAACTCCTCGCTGAGATCGGCGGCTTCGTCGGCTGCGGCGGGGGCGGCGGCCGCGGCGGGGGCGGCGGCCGCGGCGCTGAGAGCAAGGCCGGTCCTGAACAGGCGGCGGCGCGGCATCGGGTCGGCGCTGGTCATGTCCGTGGATCTCCCAGGTCGTCGGTGGAAGGGCGTCGGGCGTCGGCTCGGTGGATCACCGACGGGAACAGCGAAACAACGGAACTCCACTCATGTCCAAGAGTGAAAAGTGAAGGGCCCATACCGAAGTGATATGACTGCTGGATGGACCTGCTGGCACACCTCCAGGCGTATGTCGCCACCGTCGACGAAGCGAACTTCTCGCGGGCGGCCGACCGGCTCGGCATCGCCCAGCCGCTCCTGAGCCGCCGCATCAAGACGCTGGAGACGCACTTCGGCGGTCTGCTGTTCGACCGCTCCCGGCGACAGGTCGCGACGACGGAGCTGGGCATGCTGCTGCTCCCCTACGCGCGGGACGTCCTGGGCCGGGCCCAGCGCCTCGACCAGGCCGCCCGCTCGGCCCAGCGGTCCCGAGTCCGGGCGGTGGGAGTGCCCGTCGACTGTGCGCCGGCCCGGCTGGCGCGGGTCATCCGCGCGGGGACGGAACACGGCACCACCCTCGGTGTGCGCGAACTGCCGCCCGCGGAGCGGGACGCCCGGCTGGCGGACGGCACGCTCGCCTACGCCGTGCTGCGCGTTCCGCCGGAGGGCGCAGCGCACCGGGTGCCGCTCGGCGTGGCCACCGCGCCGCCCCGTGATGCACACCGGCCGGCGGACGCCCGGCAGGGGCGCCCGGTCCATCTCGAGGACCTGCGGCCGCACCGCGTGGCCGCCACCGGCGCCCGGCCCGCTCCGCTGCCGATCCTGACCCTGGCGGAGGACGACGTGCCGTACGCGCGCGACAGGCTGGCGCGTGCGGCGGCCCGCTGCGGACTGCCCGAGCGATCGGTACGGCCGGCCGGGCCGGCGGCCACCGCGCTCGCCGAGACACTCGCGGGCCGGACGGTGCTGCTCTGCGGGGAGTCGTTCGCGCGACGGCACGGGGCCGACTGGGCGCCGCTGGCCGACGCCTCGCTGCACCGCGGGTACGACGTGCGCGCGAGCCCCCGTCAGCGAGGCGGTGACGTACCGCAGTGGCTGGCAACGGTCCTGGCGGCGGCGGCCGGTGCCGTCGCACGCGCCGACCGGCTTTCCGAGCCGGTGAACACCTCGACCCGACTGGCGGCGCAGGGGTGACCGAGGGCACGGCACACCGTCCGGAAGGGATCTGCGGCGAGGGCCACTTGCGGGAAGTCGCCGAGGGGATCGTCGGGGACTGGACGGCGCTCGGCGTCAGCGGTGCGTTCCTCGCCCGCGACATCGACACGGGCGAGCAGCTCGGCTTCGCCATCGAGGAGCCGGTGCCCCTCGCGTCCGTGGTGAAGGTGCCGCTCGCCCTCGTCATGCTGGACCTGATCGCGAACGGCGACCTCGACGCGGCCCGGCCGGTGACGGTCGACCCGGCCACCAGCAGCGTCGGCCCCACCGGCATCGCGGCGTTCCGGCATCCGGCCACGGTCGCCGTCGGCGACCTGCTCCTGCTCATGCTGTCCGTGAGCGACAACGCCGCGGCCGACGCGCTGTTCGACCTGGTGCCGGTGGCCGACGTCGACGCCCGGTTGCGCGCCTGGGACTGCGCCGGCATCCACGTACGGCACCGGCTGAACCACATGTACGAGTGCGCCGCCGGCGCCACGGGCAACGACTTCTCCCTCGCCCTGGAACTGGCCGTCCGCGACGAGCGGACGCAGCACCACACCATCAGGACACTGGATCCCGCGCACGCCAACACCGGCACCGCCTCCGGGCTGGTCGCCCTGCTGGAGCGGGTGTGGCGCGACGAGGTGGCACAGCCGCGGGCCACGGCCGAGCTGAGACGGCTGATGGGCCATCAGGTGTTCACCCAGCGGCTGGCGAGCGAACTACGCACCGACAGCCTGCGACTGAGCGGGAAGACGGGCACCTTCCTGCACCTGCGGCACGAGATCGGGGTGGTCGAGGCGGACTCCGGAACCCGGGTGGCCATGGCCGCGCTGACCCGAGCGGACCGGCGGGCGGCGCAGGCACCGGACATCGACCTGGCGATCGGGATCGCCGCACGACAGGCGTTCGAGGCCCTGCGCACGTAGTCGTCCCCGGCCGGGCGTACGACTCCTCACGGCGTGCACCGCGCCTGACATGGCATCAGCCGTGCCGGGTCCCCTCGCGCCGTGCGATGTGCGCCGGCACGGGGATGCCCGGGGGCAGCACCGGGTCGGGGACGGGAGCGCCCCAGACCTGGGTGAGGGGAAGCGTTCCGGCCCACAGGCCCAGCTCGGCGTCGGGGCCGTCGCCGTCGTCGGGCGCGCCGGCGCGGATCTTGACGGAGGCCTCCTCCAGGGAGACGGCGAGCAGGGTGGTGGCGGCCAGTTCCTTGCGGCTTGGGCGGCGCGCGTACGGCCACTGACCGGGTGTCGCCTGCTCGGTGAGCCGGCGCAGCCCCTCCAGCTTCTCGTCGGGGTCGGTGACGGTGCGGGCCTCGCCGTGGATCACGGCGCTGCGGTAGTTGACACCGTGCTCGAAGACGGACCGGGCGAGGACCAGGCCGTCCACGTGGGTGACGGTGACGCACACGGGAGCGGGGGCGGCCAGGCTGCGGCTGGCGGCGGAGCCGTGGACGTACAGCCACCGCTCGTCGCGGCCGTAGACGGTCGGTACGACGAGGGGCCGCCCGTCGATCACCACGCCCAGATGACAGATGAACCCGGCGTCCAGGATCGCGTCGAGGTCCGCCCGGGCCAGGCTGCCCTGCTCACGGAGGCGGCGGTGCCGGGTGCGATCGGTCAGCGGGAGGGAGGAGGGAAGCGGCTGCGGCGTCATGCGAGGAAACTACCGAATACGCACACCGAGGACCATATGCATGACGAGACCAGCGGTACGGAGTCTGGCGGACAACGAAATCAGTAGTTCACGGGCGCATGCTGCCTCAATAGTCGAGAGCACGATGATGCCGAACCAGTCTTCGGGACATGGCCTTACGACGCGGTTCCGCGACCGTGACGGCTGACGGGGATCCGGGCTCGCCAACGCCTCAACGAGCGACGGACGCGCAGCGCACGCAGGTTTTCGCCGCCGGGCGAACCTCGAGGCGCTCCGTCGGGATCGGCTCGCCGCACTGCTCGCAGCGCCCGTAGTCGCCCGCCTCCCATCGCTCCAGTGCGTGATCGAGATCGTTCAGATGCTCGCGCGCCTGGGACAGCAGGGAGGCGATGTGCGCCCGCTCGAAGGCCGTGCTCGACCCCTCCGGGTCGTGCTCGTCGTCGATCGCCACCAGGGCGTTCGCCTCGACGATCCCTTCGAACTCACGGCTCAGGGCGGAGATCTGCTGCAGCGTGCCGACGCGGTCGGCCGCCAGCGCCGCACGTATCGCCTCCGCCTCGGCCGGAGGTACGGGAGAGGCAGCATTTCCGGACGGATCACTCATAGGTGAGGGAACGTTTTCGCCTTGGGTCCGATTCCCGGGAGGCCTCACAGCGGTCCAATTCAGAACGCCGTGTGCGCGAACCAGCGGTCCAGGAGCCCGGTGTCCCCCGACACCTCGAAGGCCGGCTCCCGGTAGGAACGGCGGCCGTAGAGCAGCAGCAGGAGGTCCGCGGCCGGAGCCCGAACGGCCGCGGAGTCCGCCGCCCCGGGGCCGCTCCCGCCACCCGCCACCGGTCGGAAGCCGTCCGGCTCCAGCCGCACCCGCCACTCCTCGCCGGCCGCGCCACCGGCGCCCGTGCACCCGAACGCGAGGACTTCGCCGTCGCCGCGCAGTTCGGTCACCCCCGGCGCGAAGAGCCCCGCGTACGGCAGGTTCACCAGGAACTCGTCGACGCCGTCCGCGGCCAGCTCCGGGTCGACATCGGCGTCGCGGCCGACGGCACGCTCCGCGTCCACCCGGTGCACCAGCGTCTCGAACAGCATCCTCCGGGCCCAGAACCGCGCGTGCGGGTCGGCGCCCCAGGTCCACATCGCCGCGCCGGGATCGGTGTCCCGCAGCACGGCCGCCACAGCGGGCACGCCCGCCGTCAGCCAGTCGGCGTAGGCCCGCACGTCCTCGGGAAGCCCCAGCTCGACGTCCCGGTCGCGGGGAACCTCCTGCACCCGCCGGGACAGCAGGACGCAGAACCAGCGTTGCAGCGCCCCCACGTGCCGGGTGAGATCGGCCAGGGTCCAGCCGGGGCAGGACGGCACGGCGCCGACCGGGTCGGCATCCCGCACCGCGTCGGCGAACCGGAGGGTCTCCCGCCCGATCGCCTCGCGGTAGGTGTCGTACGGCAGGGGGTGCCCCGCCTGGTCCGTCGTCGTCATCTGCAGCCGCCGTTCGTGCCGTGCGCTCGATTTCGCGATCAGTGTGGCGGCTGGAGCGCGCTCGAAGGTGAATCGGCCCGGGGTGCAGTGGGCGGACGGCCCCGAGTGCGATCACTGCGGCGGTCCGCGTCTCGTGCAGTGTCGGGGCACTCGTGCAGCGTCGGGGCAGTCGTCATGGTCAGGGAGAGCGCAGCTGAGGACCGTGTCACACTGGGCGGCGTGGCAGAGTCGGACCGGCATCTCGACCAGCGACTGGAGCAGACCATCATGAGCCTGCTGGAGCGCCGCGCCGCCACGGCTTCCATCTGCCCGTCCGACGCCGCGCGCTCGGCCTACGAAGGGGACGACGACGGCTGGCGCGACCTCATGGAACCGGTGCGCCGGGCGGCCTGGCGCCTGGTGGAGGCCGGCGAGGTCGAGGTGACCCAGGCCGGGCGGCCCGCCGTGAAGGGCGAGACACGGGGACCGATCCGCATTCGTCGGGCCCGCCGGTAGCCAGGGCGTCGGCCGCGACGGGCCGTCCACGGCCACCGGGACAACGGCGCCGGTGCGCCTCCGAGTTGTACCGGTCAATTCAGGGAAGTGGACCATGTGTCGTCGGCCTGGACAGCCAGGCCGGCGCTCCAGGCGAGGACACATGAGGGCGCGCCCCCGCCCCGAGCACAGACAGGAGGCCGTCAGTGACCGCCGTTCCCGAGGGCCGCGACTGGACCCGTATGCAGCGCGCCGACTTCGACGACTGCGCGCCGCTCGACCTGGTCGACGAGGAGGACGCGGCCCTGTGCCGGCCCGTGCCCGCTGTGCCCGACGCGTGCGGGACCCAGGCGCTGTTCGGCAAGGCCCCGGAGCCGCCGCGTCCCCGCCGCACCCACTCACCGTCCCCCGCTCCGACCGAGGTCACCGACCCCCTGTTCTGAAGCCCGGGGCCCTGCCCTGCCCGTGCTCTGCCCGTCGCTCCGCGTCCGGAACACGACAGGGCCCCGGCGATCGACGCCGGGGCCCGGTTCCGGGTGCCGCGAGATCAGCGGTCCGTCGCCTCGCCGCCGCTGTAGGAACGGTGCGCGGCGTCGGCGGCCTTGTCGGTCTGCGCGTCGTACTTGTTTCCCGTACGCTCGTCGACCATCCGCTCGACACTGTCGACACCCTTGTCGGCCTGGTCCGGATGGGCCTTCGCCATCTCCTTGGCCTTGTTCGCCATGTCTCCCAGCTTGCCCATGAGGTACCTCCCGGAGCTGTGCGTGTGTCGTACCCGGCGGGGAGTACCCGCCTCGTCCGGTTCGATGCGTGCATGGCGCATCCGCCGTCATGCCGGGATGAAGCGCACTGAGACACTACGGCCATGGATGCTGGTGGGATACGGAGCGTTACGCGACCGGACACGGCGCTGCCTGCCCGAACCGCGTCGTCGCACGCTGCGGCCTGGGCTCTGCGTCCTGCGGTGGCAGCGGACATCGAGACGATCGCCGAATTGCGGGCCACGGTCATGCGTGCGGACCTGGAACGCCTCGGGCGTTACGACGACCAGCGGGTACGGCAGCGGCTGCGGGACTCCTTCTCCCCGCGGTACACGTCGATCATCATGCTCGGCCGTGAACTCGCAGGATGCGTCACCGTCCGGCCCGCCGAAGGCAGGCAGTGGCTGGAGCACTTCTACCTTGCTCCGCACTGTCAGGGGCGCGGGCTCGGATCCGCTGTCTTGCGCACGGTGCTGGAGCGAACGGACGCCCAGGGCGTGACCGTGGGCTTGAACGTCTTGCGGGGCAGTGGTGCCCGTCGGCTCTACGAGCGCCACGGATTCGTCGTGGAGGCCCAGGACGCGATCGACGTCTTCATGATGCGCCCACCGGGGGCGATGGCGGATACGAAAGCCTGACCTGCGACGGAGCGAAGGCCCGCCCCAGCGCTGCTCCGGGGTGCGCGGCTACCGCGTCACCCGGGGCGTCAGCCCGGGGGCCGGTGCCGGCGCAACCGCCGTACCGGCCCCCTCGGTTCAGCGCGCCGCCTGGAACGCTCGGCCGGCCGCCGTGGCCGTCGTACCGTCCGTGAACAGCCCACTGCTCGGCTTCGACGGGTCCGCACCCAGCCCGAACCACGCGTAGCGATGCACGTAGGGCAAGCTGTCCAGCATCTTGGTGGACGCCGTGACGAACGCCGCCTGCTGCGCGGCGGAGGGGAACCGCGTCCCCTGCGAGAAGTCGATCAGCGCGTACTCGGTCAGCCAGATCGGCTTGTGATAGCGCGCGTACACCGACGCCAGGTACGACTTCAGCTGCTCGACCGCTTGCGGGGTGCGGAAGTCACCGCCGTACCAGTGCAGCGTGATGAAGTCGACCCGGTAACCCTTGTCCGCCGCCCCGGCCATGAACCGGTCGAGCCAGCCGCCCGGTGTTGCCGCGCCCGTCGCGACCGCGGGGCTGCCCAGGATCTTCCCGGCCGCCATCAACTTCGGCCACAGCTGGAGCGCTTGGTCGACCGACATGTTCGACTGCTGCGCGAAGTCGGGCTCGTTGAAACCCAGCAGGTACGGCCCCGCGGCCCGGGCCTGTGCCAGCGCCGCGTCGGTGACGGACGCGGCACCCCAGATCATCGGCACGAACGAGGCCGACTTCGCGGACGTCACGCCCTGGTGCTGGGTGTTCCAGGTGTAGTACCAGCTCGCCCCGCTCGCGGCGAGCGCCTGGTTCACCCCGTTGAACGTCCACACCCCGACACCCTTCTTCACGCCGGACGCGACCTGCACGGGGGGCGCGGAGTGCCGCTCAGCACTCCCCTTCACCGACGCCTTGGCCGACGGTGAAGGGGACTTACTGGGACTGGAAGTGGAACGGGGACTGGCGCTCGGACTCGGGCTCGGCGGGGCGCTCGACGAAGTGACGGCCATCGGCGTGGGCGGCGGAACCGTCGCCGCGGCCGGCGCGGACGGCCCCGCCGTCAGCCGGGTGGCGACCAGCGCGGTCACCGCGACGGCCGCGACCGCCGCCGAGCCGACGACGACGGCCTGCTTGCCCGCCACCCTCCTGCCCGTCCGCGCATGCCGCCGGTGCCCCCGCCCGGCCGCCCGGTCTCCACCGCTCCCCGGGCCGGAAGACCCCTCGGACCCCGAGGACGACGGGGTCGTCGCCGTCCGGACATGGGCGAGCACCCGCGCTGGATCAAGACTGGCCGGCACGGCCACCAGCGGCAGCCCGCCCAGCAGCCGTTCCATCGACAGCAGCCCCCGCTCCAGGCCCGCGCACACCCCACAGCCGCGCAGATGACGGGCGAACCGCTTGCGCCACAGGGGGCTCGGCGTGCCGTCCCACGGCGCGGCGATCTGGTCCAGCTCCGTACAGCGCGGCTCGGCGCCCAGCGCCCGCACCACGCCCCGTGATATCTCCATCTGCTTCTTCATCCGCTGCACCCGTACCGCCGTGTGCCGGTCGGACAGCCCCAGCGCACCGGAGAGGTCGGCGCGCTCCAGCTCGCCGGTCTCCTCCAGCCACCACAGGGACAGCAGCTCCTGGTCCTCCGCATCGAGCCAGCGCGTCGCCTCGGCGACCTCACGGCGCTGCTCGGTCAGTCCCAGCCGCAGGATGGTCAGCCCGGCGAAGTCGAGGGCGGGATCGGTGATCGTCTCCGCGTCGTCCAGCTGCGCCCTGCGGTCCCGGTCCGTGGCCCGCGCCTGCTCCCGGTTCCGTACCTGCCGGATCGTGATCGCCACCAGCCAGGACCGGAACGCGGACGGATCCCGCAGCTTCGGCAGCCCGCGCACCATGCGCAACAGCGTCTCCTGTACGACGTCGTCGACGTCGGCATGACCGTTCAGGGCGCGGCCGACGATGTTGTAGACCAACGGCAGGCAACGGCCCACCAGTTCCTCCAGGGCCCGTCCGTCACCCGCGCGGGCGGCCGTGACCAAGCCGGGATCAGGCCCGCTCCGATGGTTCTCGATCATGTGGGTGTGTTCCTCCATGCAGGGATCGGCTGTCGGAACGGAGACCGCCCGAGGGGCACGGGGACAACAGAAAACGGTGGATCGACGTCAAGAACCGCTTCCTGCCCCGCACTTCCTGTTGTACGGACCCCGTCCGCGAGGTCTCCGTGAGGAAGGCACGCATCCGGCGACCCGAGGAAGGCACAAGAATGGCACGAGGACGCAGGAGACACGGCGCGCACCCACCGCGAGGCCGGCGCTGGTGGCACGCCGCAGCGGCAGCCCTCGTCGCGGCCGCGGCCGTACTGATCGTCCACAACGCCTGGACGCCGTCCGGGAGTGACGGCGTCGGCACCACGCACGGCGACCGGGTCACCGAGGCGCTGCCGTCCGGATCACGGGCCGCCGTCCCGCCCACTCCGTCGGCCTCACCGGGCCGCAGCACCAAGCCCTCCGCATCACCGTCGGCGAAGGCGAACACACAGCGGAAGCCGAAGGCATCGGACGAGGCATCGGACGAGGCGTCGGCGAAGGCCACCAGGCGACCGGCCACCGGCTCCGGCACCTCGGACCTGGCCCAGCCGCAGCCGACCGCCGCCCCCGCCGGCAAACGCCTGATCACCGTCGTCAACAAGACCCGCAAGACGGTCTGGGCCGTCGTCACCAACACCGCCGTCTACCCGGCCGGCCGCAAGCTGGCCCCCGGCCGGAGCATGTCGGTGACCGTGGCGAACGACTGGGCCGGCCGTATCTGGGGCCGCACCGGCTGCGCCACCACGGCCGCGAGCACGTGCGCCTCCGGCGACTGCACCAGCGTCTGCTCCGGCGGCAACCCGCCCACCACACTCGGCGAGTTCACCTTCGCCGCCTTCGACGACATGGACTTCTACGACGTCAGCATGGTCGACGGCTCGAACCTGCCGATGTACATCAACGTCTCCCACACCACGACCGTCGACCCGGTCAGCTCCTCCGGCTGCTACCAGGGCCGCTGCACCACGGAGGTCACCTGCCCCAAGGCGATGCAGACCCTCCTGAACGGCCAGGAGATCGGCTGCAAGCCCCCGTGCGCGGCGTTCGGCGGCGACACCTACTGCTGCCGGGGCGCCTGGGCGGGCCGCGAGCACTGCGTCCCCGCGAAGTGGCCGGTCGACTACACCCAGGTCTTCGAACGGGCCGCGCCCTACGCCTATTCGTACGCCTTCGACGACGCGGCCACCATGTCCTGCGCACACGAGTGCTACTACCGGGTGACCTTCGGCACCACGAACGACACCTGACGCCCGCACCGGCTGCGGACGGGGTCGTTGCCTTCGATGTGCGGTCAGAGCACTAGCCTGCGCGGATGAAGCGGATGCAGCGGGCCGCCGGCGCGGTAGTCGGCTCAGCGGTGGGTGACGCCTTGGGTGGCCCCTTCGAGTTCGGTCCTCAAGGAGCGTTCTCCGCGCGGTTCCCCGCGCCCGGTGCCGGTGGCGAGATGTGCGGAGGCGGTGGCTGGGACCCCGGCGAGGCCACTGACGACACGCAGATGGCCGTCCTGGTCGCGGAGTCGCTGCTGGAGCGGGGGGCACTGGACCTGCCGGACATCTTCGCCCGCTTCCAGCGGTGGGCAGCGTCAGAGCCCAAGGACATCGGTCTGCAGACCGAAGACGTCCTGACCAACGGCATGCCCTGGGACCTCGCCGCCGCGCTCCATTTCCAGGTCAACCGACGAGCGGCCGGAAACGGCTCCTTGATGCGTGCGTCGACCTCCGCAGTCCACTTCGCGGCCGAAGGCCAAGAAGCCACCATGGACGCCGCGCGCCGCATCGCCGCTCTCACCCACGGTGACCGCGCGGCGTGGGAAGGAACGGCGATCTTCCACGAACTCATCCGCGTCACCTTCGAGGACACCGACCCCCTCTCCGTGCTCCCGGACATCCTGGCCCTCGTCCACCCCGACCACCGCGGCCGCTACGCCGCCGTCCTCGCTCCCGACTGGCACCCCGATCAGGCAACCGAGTTCAACGGTGCCGTCTGGCCCTGCCTGGGCTCCGCCGTCTGGGCCCTGCGCACCACCACCGGCTTCGAAGACGCGCTACGCGCCGCGATCGACCTCGGCGGTGACACGGACACCGTCGCCGCGGTCACCGGAGGCCTCGCCGGGGCGTACTACGGCCTGGACGCGATCCCCCGCCCGCTGGACCCAGCCGCTCCACGTCCCCCTCCCCGGATTCGACGGGCGGGTACTGCACCTGACGGATCTGCTCCACCTGGCACACCGCCTCACAGGGTGGCCGTCGCCCGTGGCGGAGTAACCAGGAGTCAGGGCCGGCATCCGAAGCGCACCAAGGCACTGAAGGGGTCCTCAGGAACGGGCGGGCAGTTCCTGGTCCAGGCTGTGGAGGAAGTCGGTGAGGATCCGGAGGTATTCCTCGGGGCGTTCGAGGTTGGGGAAGTGCGCGGCGTCATCGATCAGGGCCGTGCGGCCTCGAGGGGCCGTGCGGGCGATGGAGTCGGCCATGGCCCGGAGCTCGGGTACGTCCTGTGCGCCGTTGAGGGCGAGGACGGGGACGGCGATCCGGCCGGCCCGGGCGCCGAGATCCCGGGCCGGGATGTGGTGATCGGCTTCGTCGGGAGTGTGCTTGCTGATGGTTCGCTGGCGCATCTCGCGAAGGTGGGTGTAGATCTCGGGCCGGACGGCCTCCCGCGGCCGCCCGGGCCCGTGTGCCCAGGCGTCGCTCGCGCGGTGCCACGCCTCGATGTCGCCGGCAGCCAGAGCCTGCAACTGCGCGGCGTAGACCTGCTTGGACCACGGCTCGGTGAGTACGCGTTCGTCCGTGCCGCCCCCGGAGACGACCAGGGCCCGGACCACATCGGGGTGTTCCAGCGCGGCTTCGACGGCGATCATCGCGCCCATGGAGACGCCGACGAGGACGGCGGGTCCGACGTCCAGGTGGTGGAGCAGCTCGGCGAGGTCGTCCGCCTGGCGGAACGGGCGGCTCGCGTTCGCGGACCGGCCGTGACCGCGGGCGTCGGGCGCGATGACGCGGAACTCCTGCGCGAGGACCGGTATGTGCTCGTCCCACATGGTGTGGTCGACGAACCCCGCGTGCAGCAGCACGACGGGGATGCCTGGGCCGCCGCTGTCGCGGTAGGCGAGGTCGCCGTCGGTGGACGCGAAGAAGCGGAGATCGGAAGCTCTTCTCATGACAACCAGGTTGTCATGAGAGAGGGAGGTTGACAACTCGATTGTCATTTATCATCGGTGTGTGAATGATGAAGCACGCCCGCTGCCTCCCGACGAGGCGGGTCCGCGACTGATGGAGGTCTTCGCCCTGGTGGGACCGCTCTACCGGCGGGTCCAGCGCAAGATCGAGCAGGACGCCCCGCGGCAGGGGCTGTCGGTGGGCGTACGCGCGGTGCTCGATCTGCTGCGGGAGCACGGACCGATGACGGTCCCCCAAATGGGCCGGGCGCAGTCGATCAGCCGTCAGTTCGTCCAGCGGATGGTCAACGACGCCGCGGCGGACGGTCTGGTGGAGGCCGTACCGAACCCCGCGCATGCTCGATCCTCGCTGATCCGCCTGACCGACGCCGGCCGCACAGCGATCGAAGCCGTCGTCGCCCGGGAACACGCGCTGCTGCGCGAGGCCGCGGACGTCCTCACCACAGCGGACGTGGACACCTGCGTCCGGGTGCTCAGCCGGATGCTCGCCCTCTTCGACGATCCCGAAGACAACAGCTGACTCGGTCAATCACTTCGGCACCACGGCGACGGCCGGGCACCCTCGAAGAGAGGTGCCCGGCCGTCGCGTTCGCCGGTGCAGCCGATGGTTCGGGCGCCGGTCGGCGGGTCAGTGTCCGCCCGGCTCCTCAGGGCGCGCCTGGCGCGGCAGGAGGAAGGAGAGGAGGAAGGTCAGCGCGAGCAGGGCGTCGACGATCCACAGCACCGTCTTCATGACCGATCCGAAGCCGCCCTTGAAGGCCGAGGTCGCGGTGGCCTCCAGGGCCGCGGGTATGCGGGCACCGGCCTCGGGCGAGGTCACCGCGGACCGCGTGTCCTTCTCCAGGCGCGCGCACGACGCCGGGTTGGTGGCGGGGTCCTTGGCCACGGCGCGGTCCGAGGCGCACGCGCGCAGGTCCGCCACGACGCGGTCCTGAGCCGCGGGCGCGACGTGGGCGGCGGCCAGTTGTTCACGCAGACCGTCCGAGCGGTGGTCGACGGCGGTGGCGATCCCGCCGCCCAGCAGGCCGAAGAAGACGGTGCCGAGGATGGCCACGCCGAAGGCTCCCCCGAGCTGCTGCATCGCGGTCATCGTGCCGGACGCCGAACCCGTCTCGTGCTGCTCGACACTGGCCAGCACGATGTCGAAGAACGGAGCCATGAGCAGGCCCATGCCGATGCCGGTGACGAGCAGGGACGGCAGGAGCTGCCAGGGGCCGACGCCGCTGCCCACCAGGTCGAGGGTCAGCCACACCCCGAACACGCCGGCCGCCATGATGACGGTGCCCGCCTGGAGGACGGCACGTCCGAACCGCGCGACACCCTGCGCGATCCCGAACCCGACGATCATGCCGCCGGACCAGGGCACCATGACCAGGCCCGCCTTGAGCGGCGAATACCCGAGACCGATCTGGGTGTAGAGGTTGAAGACCAGCATGAAGCCCTGCATGGTCGAGAAGAAGACCAGGCCCAGGACCATGCCGCCGCTGAACCCGCGCTTGCGGAACAGGCTCGGGACGACCAGCGGGTCGAGACCGGCGCTGCTGCGCCGCGACTCGTACCTGGCGAAGACCGCGAAGACGACGATCGAGGCGCCCATCATCACGAACGTCCACGCGGGCCAGTCGTATTCGCGGCCCTGGACCAGCGGGAAGATGATGAGCAGCGCGGCGAGCGAGACCAGGAGCATGCCGGGAATGTCGAGGCGGGGCTTGGCCTCCGAGCGACTGCGGGGCAGGTAGCGCACCGCCCCGAGGAAGGCCGCGGCCCCCAGCGGCAGGTTGATCAGGAAGATCATCCGCCAGCCGGTGCCGAAGTAGTCGGCGTCCACGAGCCAGCCCGCCAGGATCGGCCCGCACACCGCGGACAGTCCCATGACCGGGCCGAACAGGCCGAAGGCCTTCTGCGACTCCTTGGGCGGGAACATCTCCTTGATCATGCCGAGACCCTGGGGCAGCATCACCGCGCCGAACAGGCCCTGCACGACGCGGGCGCCTATCAGCATCTCGGGCGACACGGACACCGCGCACAGCAGTGAGCCCACGGTGAAGCCGGCGGCGCCCACCAGGAACATCGTGCGGCGTCCGTGAATGTCCCCGAGCCGCCCTCCGGTGACGAGCCCGACGGCCATCGAGAGCGTGTACGCGGCGGCGAGCCACTGGAGGGTGGAGGCCCCGCCGCCCAGGTCGGCGCGCATGGACGGGCCGGCGATGTTCGTGACGACGGCGTCGAGGAGGTCCATCACCTCCGCCGCGAGGATCACGAAGAGCGCGGCCCAGCGCCACCGGTAGGGCGCGGGCGAGTCGGTGGGCGTCTCCGCGGACGCGACACCGGTGGTGGTCATGGGAACTCCTCGCAGGAAAAGGCGGACAGCTCGGTGAACGCTGTTCACCGTAGCAGAACAGTGCTCAGTCAGAGAACGGTGTTCATCAAGATATAGCGCGACCTTGTCGAGCGGTACAAGATATATCGCGTACCGGCGGGGCACTTGAGCTCGCCGACCGGCGGAGAACACTGTTCTCCCGGAGTGCCTAGACTGGCCGCATGACAGACGCGGTAGCCGACAGCCCAGCAACCCCACCGCCGTCTCCGTGGGAGCGGGAGCGCCCTGCCCGTGCCCACACCGCTCCGGCGCGCACACCGCTGTCCCGCGACCGCGTCGTCGAAGCGGCCTTCACCGTGCTGGACCGGCAGGGACTCGACGGACTGTCGATGCGTCAGGTGGCCGCCGAACTGGACGTCACCGTCTCCGCCCTCTACGCCCACGTCAGCTCCAAGGACGACCTCCTGGAGCTGATGTACACCCGCCTCTTCGACGGCTTCCGGATGCCCGAGGCGGACCCGGACCGCTGGCAGGAGCAGCTGCTGGAGTTCGCGCGGGCCAGCAGACAGCGCCTGCTGTCCCACCGCGACATGGCCCGGATCTCCATGGCCCACGTCCCCTTCACCGCCGAACTGCTCCCGCACGTCGAGGGGCTGCTCGCCATCTTCCGCACGGCCGGCCTGCCCGACCGCATCGCCGCGGAGGCGGGCGACCTCATCTCCACGTACATCGACGGGTTCGTCCTGGAGGAGGGGATGTGGCGGGACCGCGCCGCCCAGCAGGGCGCCGCCTCCTCCCCGAGCCGCCCCGACTGGCGCGAGATGGCCGGCGAGATGCAGAACTACTTCGCCTCCCTGCCCGAGGCCGACTTCCCGCACCTGCGCGCCCTGTCCGGATTGATGGTGACGGACTCCTCCGACGAGCGGTTCGACATCGGCCTGCAGATCATCCTGCGCGGCCTGGCGAGCTACCTGCCGGACCGGACGGACCGCGCGACCCCGGACGACTGACCGTCCGCGCCCCCCGGTCGGGGCCGCCCGAACGCCGAGCGGCCCTCGTGCCAGGGGCGTGGCCGTCGGCACGGGCGGCTCCCTCCCCCGTCGCCACCTGCCTGCTGCGGCGCGCTGCTCACCGCGCCCCCTCACTGGTAGCCGGTTGACCGCCGATGCGGAACATCCCTACTCACCCGCGGTTTCCCGGCGGCGGTCCGTTCACGGAGGTGTCGCAGGCCGCGTACAGCCCGGACGACGAACTCCTGGCCACCGCGGACGTGGACCACACCGTACGGCTGTGGGACGTGGCCCGGCACCGCATCGTGGCGACGTTCACGGGCCACCGCGAGAGCGTGTTCTCGGTGGCCTTCGCACCGGACGGCCGCACCCTCGCCTCGGCGGGCTGGGACGGCACGGTCCGGCTGCGGCCCTCGCGCCGCCCGCTCGACACCCTCACCGGCCACACCGGAGACGTCTTCTCGGTGGCCTTCGCGCCGGACGGCCGCACCCTCGCGTCCGCGGGTGCCGACCGCACGGTCCGCCTGTGGGACGTGGCGACCCACCGTCAGCTCGCCGTCCTGGCCGGGCACACGGACTACGCCAACGATGTCGCGTTCAGCCCGGACGGCCGCACCCTGGCCAGCGCGGGCGACGATCTGACGGCACGGCTGTGGGACGCCGCCGGCCACCGCCTCCTCGCCACCCTCACCGGTCACACCGGAGCAGTACGCGGCGTCGCCTTCAGCCCCGACGGGGCGACCCTCGCGAGCAGCGGCAACGACGGCACGGTCCGCCTGTGGAACGTCCGCCACCGCCGCCCGGAGGCAGCCCTGACCGGCCACACCGGCTCGGTCCGCGGCATCGCCTTCTCACCGGACGGCAGGCTCCTCGCGAGCAGCGGCAGCGACCGTACGGTACGGCTGTGGGACGTGCCCCGGCGGCGGCCCTGGGCCACGCTCACCAGGCACACGAACGCGGTGTGGGGGGGTACGTTCGCCCCCGACGGGCGGACGGTCGCCAGCAGCAGGAACGACGGCACCGTACGGCTGTGGGACCTGGACGTCCGCGCCCGGCTCGACCGGATCTGCCGGCTGCGCAGGGCGGTGGGTCCGCAGGAGCTCGAGGCGTTGATGCCGGGGCTGCCCGTCACCCTCTCCACCGCGTGTGTGCGGCCCTGACGGACACGGCCGAACCCGCTGCCGGCAGGGGGTTTCCCGTTGCCTTTTCGCAGGGGGGCGACGCCGGGTGCTCGACCGGTCGCGGCCCGGTCGGCAGGCTGAGGCACGACCATCAGCGCATCACGGAAAACGGGGGTCCCGGCATGCTCCGGCGGACCGGAATCATCGGCACACTCATGGGGCTACTGGCCCTTCTCCTCTGGACGCCCGCGGCAGTCGCCGCGCCCGCGGCGCCCGCAGCGTTCACCAGGTCAGCCGCTTCGGCGGCAAGCGGCTGCGGGGTCCTCGCGCCCGGCGCCTCCGCGGCCGCCGAGCGCGCGATCGCTGCGGCCTGCGCCCAGGTCGACGCGGGCACCTGGTACACGTGGGGCGGCGGACACGGCGCCCAGCCCGGCGCCACCTACGGTCAGGTCGACCCCACCGACCCAGCCAGCGAACACGACCCCGAGCGGCTCGGCTTCGACTGCTCAGGACTGGTCCGGTACGCCTACGCTCAGGCCGCCGGCTCCGACATCCTCAACGGCGACGCCAGCCGGCAGTACTACACGGTCCGCGCCGCCGCCCGCTTCACCGCCGCCCAGGGCACCGCGCCGCTGCTCCCCGGTGACCTGCTGGCCTACGGGACGTCGGCGGATCTGCACCACATCGCCATCTACCTCGGCGCGGGCAAGATGGTCGAGGCGAAACAGTCCGGTACGCACCTGATGGTCAGTGACGTCCGCCTGGGCGACGACTACTTCGGAGCCGTCCACGTCAACACCGGCGCCGTCACCGAACACGTCTTCGAGACCTGGGGCACCGGCGTCTGGACGAAGCAGGCGCCCTCCGTCGCAGCCGGACGCGTCTACGCCTTCCCCGGCCCCACGACCATCCGGGTCGAGTGCCAGAAGCACGCGGAGGTCGTCACCTCTGACGGCTACACCAACGACGCCTGGGCCTACCTGCCCGGCGACAAGGCCTGGATGACGAACATCTACATCCAGGGCCCGTCCTGGCTGGACGGCGTCCCCACCTGCCCCTGAACCACCCTCACCCTCGCCCTCGCCCACCGGAGCTCCCCTCACGCGCCGATCTGCTGACGCGTGAGGGGAGCCCGGCCGTGCGTCATTCCTACGACCACGCCTCCGTGTCGTCGGACATCAGGTGCAACACCTCCGCGGACTGGCGGACGAGGAGTTCCCGACACGTCGGGCGTCGGACGTCACCTTGAACATGCAGCCCGACGCGCTCTCGCGTCACCTCAACAGCAAGGAGCACTCCCCCAGTGCGATTTGGATGCCTGAGAGGAGCCGTGTCGACCACGTTTTGCCCCTTCCATAGGCCGGAAGTCCCCTGGGGACCGGGCTATGAACCCACGCCTTCGGAGGTCATAAAGGCGAAACGCCGCTTCTGGCGCGACGCTCCAACTCCGCGGAACAAGTACGTCGAGAGTGCCGCCAACTCCAGATGGCGTGAAGCACTAGAGCCATAGCAACAGCACCCGCGATGAACCGGATTACATTCCAAGTGATTCCTACAACCGCACGCTGCCCTTCCGCCTCTGCAGTCAATTGCATGGAGGTCTCGAAAATTGCGACGAACGGAACGATCAGTCGGAATGAGAGACCGCCAAGACTAGGAATAATAGCCAGGTTGCCCAAGATCCCAACGGGTGCCCCAAGGGCGAAAGCCGCCACTCCCCAGGCGAGCATACTCGAGTAATTCACCTCGCCGGTGGCGCCAGATTCCAGTCCAGCCGAGCTGGTGGGGCTCAGGTCCTTGAATACGTAGTACGCGACCACACCGATAGCCAACCCCAAAGAGGACAGCAATGCAGCCCGAGCTTTAGATCGGGCGCAATAACCAACCAAGAACGCGTAACAGACCCATGCCCACCCATCGGATAAAACAACATTCAGTGAGACGCAAACGGGATTGTCCCACTTTTCAGTGATCGGACCCGCTAGTCCAATCAGAGCACCGATCCCGAGGGAGACTGTGAGCGGCGCAACACGAGTGCGCGAGAAGTGTGTGATGTCTTCTTCCCTGCTACGGGACGGAGGGGCCGGCCATGGCGTGGTCCAAATGAGTGATGACAGCCGGTACGTCATCGCTCTCGGTGCTGCGGATCAGCTCCAGGGCCGGACGGACAAGACCGCTCGGCCGGGCCACCAAGCGTGCAAGCACGGCGGCGCGGACGTCGAGCCGGTCGATGGTCGCCTCGCGTTCCTCCTCGGTCTGGCCGGCCAGCAAGACGGCGTTGTACCAGGCCTCCTGGCGCGACTGGCGGATGCTGAAGTCGAGGATCTGTTCGTCGGTGCGGGCTCCGACCCGGTCCAGCAGGGACAGCAGCGGAGAGAGAGCGCCGACCGAGTCCTGCACGGCCAGCACCACCCGGCCGAGGATGTCGTTGATCAGCAGTAAGTCGCGTCGCAGGCTGTGGATGGCCCCGCCCGGGCTGGTCCGGGCGGCTGCGACGGACAGGTCGAGGTTGATGTGCGCGTTCACGCCGAGCAGCAGGTGCTGGACGATGACGGTGTCGGCGTTCTCCAGCAGTCCGAACCCCTCACGCCAGCAACGCGGGCCGGTCCTGTTGCGATGCCAGGCGTCATGCGCGTCGAAGTAGCGGTTGCCGAAGGCCGTGTCAAAGCGGTTCATGCGGGCGCCGTCGTCAAACAGCCCGCTGTGGATCGCCGTGCGGACCTCGACGGTCACTTGGCGGTAGAGCGCGGCGAAGTAGCCGATCCGGTCACCAGCGCGGGTGGCCTCCCGCACGATCCCGGCAAGTCCGTCCACGACCTCGTCGATGTTCTGTGCCTTCATGCCCAACTCCCGTTCAATGGAAGCGTGTTAGCGAACAAGGCGCCGACTGCAGACCCGTCCTACCACTGCACGAGCACGGCGGGAAGCGGTAGCCGCTCGGCCACAGGACGGGCAGGTCGCGTCCTTCGGCGAACACCGCGCGCCGGCCGCCGCTATGACCCAATTGAGCAGGCGTCTCGATGCGGACTGCTCTTGCGACGCAGGCAGCTGGAAGTACTGCGCTCCGATCCCGTCGACGTGATGCGTGTCACCGACTGGGTGCGTCGGCTCGAGCGTGGGCGATCATGACCGGATGGATGCTCGTTTCCTTGGCATCGCGGAGCTGGTCGAAGCTCCGTCCGTGGCAGTCGTCGTCGACGTCATGCGTGCTTTCACGGTGGCCGCCTGGGCCTTTGCCCAGGGCGCGGAAAAGATCGTTCTTGCTGAATCGCTGGATGAAGCTCTGGCGCTCAAGGCCCGCCACCTGGGTTCGGTGGCGCTCAAAGACGGTCCGCCCGCGCCCGGGTTCGACCTCGTCAACTCGCCAGGCCTCCTGCGGGCTGTTGACCTTGGCGGACGGACTGTCGTGCAGAAGACCACGGCAGGGACGGTCGGCGCCCTCGCGGTCAAGGAAGCGTCGCTGGTGCTGTGCGCAAGCTTCGTGGTCGCGGAGGCAACGGCTCGGCTCCTGCGGACACGCGACTGTGACAGCGCCACGTTCGTGGTCACCGGCGAGGATGGGCACGCCGATGAAGACCTGGCGTGTGCTCAGTACATCGCCCGGAGGGCCGCCGGGGCCGGGACGGATGCGACTGAGTTCCTCCGTCGCGCCGGCGAGTCGCGCGCCGCTGCCGAGCTGGCGGAGGGTGTGCGTCAAGGGGTCCATCCTGATGACGTCGCACTCTGTCTTGAGCTCGATCGGTTCCCCTTCGCCATGGTGGCGGCCTTGGAAGACTCGCTCATGGTCCTGCGTCCGTGCACCGGGCCCTCGCTCACCGACGAGGCTTCGGTCTAACTAATGAGGTCCAGTCTCGCCAACCGAGAGGTGGCCACCGCGTCCTAAGAGATGCTCACGCAGCACCCGTGTTCGCGCGGCGGCTTCCGCCCAGCGGGCCGTGCCAGTCCAGGCACAGGACGGTGGCGTCGTCGGCGGGCTGTCGGCCGCCGTAGGCGTCGGAGACCGCGCCGACCATGGTGCGTACGACCTCGCGGGGGTGCTCGGCGGCGGTGTCGTGGAGGAGGGCGCACAGGTCGACCGTCTGCGCTTCGCGTTCCTGCATGCCGTCGGTGTGGAGCAGGAGGCGGTCGCCCGGGCGCAGGTCCAGGTCCTGGACCCGGTAGGCGCCCTGCCAGGCCACGCCGAAGGGCAGGTTCACCTCCAGGCGCAGTTCCTCGACCGTGCCGTCGCGCAGCCGTAGCGGCCACGGGTGGCCCGCGTTGACGAGCTGCGCGCCACGGCCGTCCAGGGCGATGCGCACCAGCTGGCCGGTGGCGAAGGTACGCCGTCCGTGTGCGACGAGGGCCTGGTGGGTCTGGCGGGCCTGTTCGGCGAGGTCGACCCCGGCGCGGCGGGCGCCGCGGGAGGCGTTGACCACAAGGGTGGCCATGAGGGAGGCGTCCACGTCGTGGCCCATGGCGTCGGTGACGGACAGGTGCAGCGTCTGCTGGTCGAGGGAGTAGTCGTAGGTGTCGCCGGCGATGTCGGACGCCGGGACCAGGGCGCCGGCGAGGTCGAACTCGGGCGCCTCGCACGCGGCAGCGGAGGGCAGGAGCTGGCGCTGGATCTCCGCGGCGAGGCTGACCGTGGTGGTGCGGTTGCCCCAGTGGTAGAGGTCGGTGAAACGGCGGTCCGTGACGATGATGTACGCCAGTGCGTGCGCGGCCTCCTCGACCTGCTCCAGCACGTCGTCGGTGACGTCGGTGAGGAACAGCTCCAGCACCCCGATGGCGTCGCCCCGGTTGGTGACGGGGGCGAGGACCCGCAGCCCGCGCTCCGGTCCGTCGTGCGGCGCCTTCAGCAGTTGCTGGGTGCGCAGGACCTCGTCGTAGACGCTGCTGTCGGTCAGAGGGACCTGATCGGCGCCGCGCTCGTCGCTGGTGGCCGCCTTGTCGCTGACCCGCAGCAGGCGCCGGCCGACGACGTCGACGAACAGGAACGACACGTACCGCGCCCCGAAACGCTCGCGCAGGTTGCGCGCCACGATGTCCAGCGAACGCACCGGCGCGGCCTCCTCCGCCGCCGCCAGTACATCCGCCAGACCGATCCGGTCCCGCACTCCGAGCCTCCGAAACTGTGAACGCCGCTTCCACCGGCACGGCAGACATCGCCGTCACGACCGCCTGCCCCACCGCTTGGGCGCGGGGGCGGAAGCGCCGATCGCTTCTGTTTACCCCGGACAAGAGTCGACATCCGTCCCAGCCGCCCGCAGCCGTACGGAAACACTGCACGGTGCGCCCGCAGGAACAGGCCGGCCGTCCCGGCTCCCCCGCCACCGGTTCACCATCCACTCGTCGGCTCGGTCAGCTGTGTGAAGGCGGCGACTGATCATCAGGGCCCTGCCGGTGAGCAGGGCCACCTCCCCCCGGCCGCGATGCCCAGCCGCACCCGGCCGACGGAGGACTGCCCGGTGCAGTGGCTACGATCCGGTGTTCGCCCCGATGCCGTGGGCGAGGAGGCTCTCGGCGGTGTCCTCGATGGTGTCGTCGATGGAGCGCGCTCGCCATCCGAGGAGGGTCTCCGCCGTGCTGCTCGTGGCGTCGAGGTCCCGGCCGAGTTGGTGCTTGAGCAGGCGCAGTTCCGGGTTCACGAGGCTCAGTGCGCGGGCGACCCAGACGGGCAGTTCACGGGTGGGGGCTTTCGCGGCGCGCTCCCCGAGGCGGTCGTGCAGGACGCGCGCGATGTCGATGACGCGCATGCTGTGCCCGGCGATGGCCAGGAAGCGTTCGCCGGAGGCAGCCGGATCGGTCATCGCGCGCAGGTGCAGGTCGGCGACGTCGCGGACGTCGACGAAGCCCATCCCGAAGGGAGGGCAGGCGGGAACCTGCCCTTCAAGCATCCTGCGGACCAGACGCAGGGACGGCGGGTCGTCCGGGCCGAGCAGCGGTCCGAGGACTCCTACGGGGTGGACCGCTGCCAGATCCAGGCCGGCGCCCTCGTCGTGGATGAACTGCCAGGCGGCGCGTTCGGCGAGTGTCTTGGAGCGCTGGTAGGGCGGGATGTCGCTGTCGACGTCGGTCCAGTCCTCCTCGGTGAACGGGGTCGAGCGCGGGGGGTGTCCGATCCCGATGGCGCCGAAGGCGCTGGTCAGGACGACCCGGCGCACACCGGTGTCACGGGCGGCGCGCAGCACTCGCAGGACGCCCTCGCGTGCCGGGACCACCAGGTCGTCGTCGTCGGCCGGCGTGTGCCGCAGGGTGGGCGAGGCGACGTGCAGGACGTGGCCGGTTCCCGGCTCGGCGGGTCAGCGACCGTGGCTGCCGCCGACCAGTCGGTCCCGGCCCGGCTCGCCCGGCGCACCGGCGTCGCGCGAGCGGCCACATACTGAACAGCCGACCACCGGAAAGTGGGGGGATCCACCATGCAGATCGTGTCCGCCGAGGTCGTCGTCACCAGCCCGGGACGGAACTTCGTCACCCTGCGCGTCACCACCGAGGACGGCGTCACCGGCCTCGGCGACGCCACGCTCAACGGCCGTGAGCTGGCCGTGCGTTCCTACCTGGACGACCACGTCGTACCGCTCCTCCTCGGCCGGGACGCCTCCCGCATCGAGGACACCTGGCAGTACCTCTACCGGGGGGCGTACTGGCGGCGCGGCCCCGTCACGATGGCCGCCGTCGCGGCCGTGGACACCGCGCTGTGGGACATCAAGGCGAAGTACGCCGGCATGCCGCTCTACCAGCTCCTCGGCGGCGCCTGCCGGACCGGCGCCCTCGCCTACGGCCACGCCTCCGGCCGCGACGTGCCCGAACTGCTGGACTCCGTGCGCGCCCACCTGGAGCAGGGCTACCGGGCGATCCGCGTGCAGACCGGCATCCCCGGCTTCGACTCGGTGTACGGGGTCGCCTCCTCGGGCGCCGGCGGCGGGGAGCGGTACGACTACGAACCCGCGCGGCGCGCCGTCGGTCCCGTGCCGCGGCCGGCGGTCGAGACGTGGGACACGCGCGCGTACCTGCGGCACCTGCCCTCGGTCTTCGAGGCGGTCCGGGCGGAGTTCGGGCCCGAGCTGCCGCTCCTGCACGACGGGCACCACCGGATGACGCCGATCCAGGCGGCGCGGCTCGGCAAGGAGCTCGAACCGTACGACCTGTTCTGGCTCGAGGACGCCACCCCTGCGGAGGACCAGGCGGCCCTGCGCCTGATCCGCCAGCACACGACGACGCCGCTCGCGATCGGTGAGGTGTTCAACTCCGTGCACGACTACACGACGCTGCTGGGCGAGCGGCTCATCGACTACGTGCGGTCGGCGGTGACGCACGCGGGCGGGGTGACCGCCATGAGGAAGCTGCTCGACCTGGCGGCCGTGTACGGCGTCCGGTCCGGGATGCACGGCCCCACCGACATCTCCCCCGTCGGCATGGCCGCCGCGCTGCACCTGGACCTTGCGGTGCACAACTTCGGCATCCAGGAGTACATGCGGCACTCCGAGCGGACCCTGGAGGTGTTCCGCACCTCGTACCGGTTCGAGGACGGTCTGCTGCACCCGTCCGACACCCCGGGCCTGGGCGTCGAGCTGGACGTGGAGGCGGCCGGGCGGTTCCCGTACCAGCAGGCGTACCTGCCGGTCAGCAGGTTGCGGGACGGTACGGTCCACGACTGGTAGCGCGGATCGGCCGACCGGGCGGGTGGTCAGGCGCCGAGACGCGTCACCGTGCTGTCCAGGCGCGCCGCGACCTCCTCCAGGTCGTGGCGCGAGGGCGCGTCCGTGTCCAGCTGGGCGCGCAGGTCCCGCTGGGTGACGACCTCCAGCGCACCCCGGTGGTCGTCGGTGTCCAGCGCCGCCTCGGGCACGACCGTGACGGCGCTCTCCACCACGACCAGGACCGGACGCTCGGCGTCCGAGGCGAGCAGTTCCTGCACGTGCTCCGGGGTGATCACGTCACTACGTCCTTCCGGTGGGCTGACTCTCGTGGCCCTCCCCGGTTCCCCAGCCCGGCCCCGGTCATGCCCGCGCCGAAGCCGACCGATGAATCGGCGGCGCCGCCACGGTCGTACCCACGACGGACCGCCCCTTCGTCCCCACGACAGACCGCCACGGCACAGCACGCACGGCCCCGTCGTGCACCGCTGTGCCGTCCCGACCGGAAGGCCGCTCCATGGACACCCTGCACGCCACCCTGAACCGGTACGTCGACGACGGGACGGTGCCGGGCGCCGTCGGCCTCGTGGCGCGCGGCGACGACGTCGAGGTGGTGGCGGTCGGCTCGGTCGACACCGACGGCTCCGCGCCGATGGCCAGGGACTCGCTGTTCCGCATCGCCTCCCTCACCAAGCCGGTCACGGCGGCCGCGGTGATGATGCTGGTGGAGGAGGGCACCCTCGCCCTGGACGCCCCGGTCGAACGGTGGCTGCCGGAACTCGCCGAGCCGGTCGTCGTGCGCACCCCGCAGTCACCGGTCGACGACGTCGTCCCCGTGGCCCGCCCGATCACCGTGGAGGACCTGCTGAGCTCCCGCACCGGCTGGGGCTTCCCCGACGACTTCTCGCTCCCGGCCGTGCAGGCCCTGTTCGGGGTGCAGAAGGACGGCCGTGACCTGCGGGACTGGCCCGACCCGGACACCTGGCTGCGGCTGCTCGCCCAGGTGCCCCTGCTGCACCAGCCGGGGGACGCCTGGCTGTACGGCACCTCCTCCGACCTCCAGGGCATCCTCGTCGCCCGGGCCTCGGGGCGGGCGCTGCCCGACTTGCTCGCCGAGCGGATCTTCGCACCGCTGGGCATGACGGACACGGGGTTCGCGGCGTCCACGCGGCAGGGGCACCGCCTCACCTCGTCCTACACCCGCGCCCCGGACGGCACCCTCACCCTCGCGGACGCCCCGGATGGCGCCTGGACCCACGTACCGCGCTTCCACTCGGGCGGCGGGGGCCTGGTCTCCACCGCCGACGACCTGCTGGCATTCGCCCGCATGCTGCTGGCCGGGGGCGAGGGCGACGGACGCCGGCTGCTCGACCCGGCGTCGGTCCGCCGGATGACCACCGATCACCTCACGCCGGAGCAGCGCGGCGCCGCCACCCTCTTCCTGGAGGGCGAGGGCTGGGGCTACGGCGGCCAGGTCGACGTCAGCACCCGCGCACCCTGGAACGTCCCGGGGCGCTACGGCTGGGTGGGCGGGACCGGGACGACGGCGCACCTGGTCCCGGCCACGACCACAAGCGCGACCACGGCTACGGCCATGACCACGATCCTGCTGACGCAGGTGGCCATGGACAGCCCGACGCCGACGCCCATCATGCGGAGCTTCTGGGAGTGCGCGGCGGCCGGTCGGCCCTGAACGCGGCCGCCCGGAGAACGCCGTCCGGTCCACGGCACCCGTACGGTGGGGCGTGTGCGTACCACTTCCCCCGAAGCCCTCCCGCGCCCGGCACTCGAACTGGTCACCGTGGGGCACAGCAGCGCCGATGAGGAGACGCTGGCGGAGCTGCTGCGGACGGCGGGGGTCACGGCCGTCGTCGACGTCCGGACGGCCCCCGGCAGCCGGCGGTACCCGCACCTGGCCCGGGACCGGATGGTCGAGTGGATGCCGCGGGAGCACCTGGCCTACCGGTGGGAGCCGCGCCTCGGCGGGTTCCGCAAGCCGCCTCCGGACTCCCCCGACACGGTCTGGCGCAACGAGTCCTTCCGCGGCTACGCCGCCCACACCCGCGCCCCGGAGTTCGTCGCGGCGATGGACGAGCTGGTGCGGCAGGCCGGGCAGGAGCGCACCGCCGTGATGTGCCGGGAGGCGGTGTGGTGGCGCTGTCACCGCCGGCTGATCGCCGACTTCGCCGTCCTGGCCCACGGCGCCACCGTGCGGCACCTGATGCACGACGGCCGGTTCATGACGCACACCCCGACGCCGGGCGTCCGCCGACGCGAGGACGGCCTGCTGGTGTACGACGTGGAGGACGCCGCCCGGTGAGCCGTACGGCCCGCCGCGCGCACCCGGCCTCCCGCACGGCACCCGGTCAGGCGGCGCCCCTTCCTCCCGGCCCTCCGGCACGGCACCCGGTCAGGCGGCGGACCCTTCCTCCCGGCCCTGTCCCACCACCGCGAGCAGGTCGTCCTTCTCGGCCAGGGCGTCCAGCGAGAGCGTGCGGTAGCCGACCTCCTCGAACAGCACGGTGATGCGGTCGCCCTCCTCGCTCAGCACCGTGCCCGGGCCCCACTCGCCGTGCCGGACCTCCGCCCCGATCGGGTAGGCGCCGACATCGGGGTGCGCCGGGCGCTCGTCGGCCGGGGCGGGGCCGTCCCCGGCCTCCTGCGCCTCGCAGACGTCGCAGGTGCCGCAGGGCGCCTCGTACTCCTCGCCGAAGTAGCCCAGCAGGAAGCGGCGCCGGCAGCCGGTGGTCTCCGCGAAGGCCCTCGCCATGTCCACCCGGGAGCGCTCCATGCGCCGGTGGGCCTCGGCGCGGTCCGTGGCCCGGTGCACGGCGTCGGCCGGGTCGGCCCCGGTGACCGGCCGCACGGTGCCCGCGGCGTCCGTGGCGACGGCTCCGGCCTCCTCCAGGAGGTTCACGGTGGAGGTGACCCGGCCGCGCGTCATCCGGGTCTCCCGGCGCAGGTCCTCCAGCCGGGCGGGCTCGTCGCCGTGGGCGTGCACCGCGTCGACGACCTTGCGCACGGTGTCCGGGCTGGGCCGGCGACCGCTGAAGAACGCCTGCATGCCGGTGTCCTCCGGGCGGTAGTGCAGGACGGCGAGGGCGGGCTTCCCGTCCCGGCCGCAGCGCCCGACCTCCTGGTAGTACGCGTCCAGGGAGCCCGGCAGCGCGGCGTGCAGCACGAACCGCACGTCCTCCTTGTCGATCCCCATCCCGAAGGCCGACGTCGCCACCACCACGTCGGTCTCCCCCGCCAGGAACGCCTCGTGGACGCGACGGCGTTCGGAGGCGCGCATGCCCGCGTGGTACGCCTCCGCGGCGAGCCCGAGCGCGGCCAGCTCCCCGGCGTAGAACTCGCTGTCCTTGCGGGTCGCCGCGTAGACGATGCCGGGCTTCGGCTCGGCGGCGGCACGCTCGACGACGAGCCGGCGCCGCTCGGCGTCCTCCAGGTGACGGCGGACCTCCAGCCGGATGTTGGGCCGGTCGAAGCCGGTGACGAGGACACGCGGGTCGCGCATGCCGAGCCGTTCGACGATGTCCTGCCGCACCGGGGGCGCGGCGGTCGCGGTGAGCGCGAGGACCGGCGGGCCCCCGAGGCGCCGCGCGGCCTGGGCCAGCCGCAGGTAGTCGGGCCGGAAGTCGTGGCCCCAGGAAGAGACGCACTGGGCCTCGTCCACCACGAACAGCGCGGGGTCCACCTCGGCCAGCCGGTCCACCACTTCGTCCTTGGCGAGCTGCTCGGGCGACAGGTACAGGAAGTGCACCTCGCCCTCGCGCACGGCCGTCCAGGCGGCGTCCTCCTCGGCGGCCGTCAGGTCGGAGTTGACGGCGACGGCCGCGGGGCCGCGGTCGCCGTCGGGCAGGCCCGCGATCTGGTCCCGCTGGAGGGCGAGGAGCGGCGAGACGACCACCACCGGGCCGGACAGCAGCAGGCCGGGGACCTGGTACACAGCGGACTTGCCGGACCCGGTGGGCATGACGACCAGGGCGTCCCGGCCCTCCAGCACCCACTCCATGGCCGTGAGCTGCTCGGGACGCAGCTCGTCCCAGCCGAACACCTCGGCGGCGGTCTCCCGCAGCCGCCGGGCACCCTCGCCGTCCCGCGCGCCCTCGCCCGGCACCTGCTCCGGCCGACCGTCCTTCCCCGACCGCCCGGACCGTTCCCCGCCCGCCGTCCGCCCGGACCGCTCCGCGTCCGCTCTCCGCACCCCGCCGCTCATCGCACACTCCTCCAGTCCTCGTGCGGGACCGACCTGGCTCGCGGGCCCGCACAGCTGTCCTGGGTACCCGCGGTCGCCGCGCGCACGCCCGCGCACGGGCGTCCGTGCCGGGGAAGGGAGCCATGTCCTGCCGGAACACACGGCGGCCCGGCACCGCGCGTGCGGTGCCGGGCCGGCTCACTGCGGGGGGAAGGACCGTCAGCCCTGGCGGGCCTTGAACCGCGGGTCCTTCTTGTTGATCACGAACGTCACTCCCCGCCGGCGCACCACCTGGGCACCGGGCTTGTTCTTCAGGGAGCGCAACGACTTGCGCACCTTCATGGCGGCCTCCTCGGGTCGATCGGGCGGGTCCGTTGACGGCGGGCCCGGACTGTGCCCCCGTGCGGGAACTCGGGAGGTCAGCGCTCCTCGCGGAAGAGGACGTGCTCGCCGAGCACCGGGTCGAACTTGCGCAGGACCAGCCGGTCCGGGTCGTTCGACCGGTTCTTGCGGGTCACGTAGGTGACCCCGGTCCCGGCCGACGACTTCAGCTTGACGACGGGTCGCGCGGTGCTGCGTGCCATGAGGTGCTCCTTCCGTCACCATCCGAGTCGAGTGACTCGAACATGTCAGACGTGCGGTACAACAAGGCGACCCGGTGCGGCATTCCCGCGGCTCAGACCCCCTCCCGGGGCCTGACGACGACGGCCCGACCGGGTGCCGGGAGCGGTCGGCGGACCGCCTTGCACAGGGCGCGGCCCGCCGTCCAGCCACTGCGGCGACCTTCACTCCATCGGGGCATCCTCGTCGTACCCTGCCCGCGCACGATCACGGTGGCCGTACCGTTACCGCCTCATCCCTCGACACCGGGGTGCTCGGCCGCCATGCTCGTCACCCCCGTGTCGTGACCGGGGGTACGACGGACCAGCAGGGGGAGCGACGTGGCCGGCGTGAGCCTTCCAGAACACCGGTACAGCCGCACGGAGGCCACGCGCCTGCTGTGCGTCGGTGTCTACCAGGACGCGGGCTTCCGCCGGCGGGTGATCAAGGAGCTGCTGGACCACCGGGAGCGCCCCGTCGCCCCGGCCAACGGCGTGGACGTCCTGCCCGTGCTGTCGCACGCGCTGCGGGTGAACCGCCTGGAGGCGCGGGCGGCCTGGCTGATGCTGGGCGCCTGGGTGGGCTTCTACCTGTCCGACGTGATGATGTTCTGGGACAGCCTCGCCGACCGCTGGGGCGACGGCGCCGACATCCACTACAGCGACGTGCAGACCGCGTTATTCCAGGGCGACGACCGCCTCACCGACGGGCTCCCGCTGCCCTGGTCGGTGCTGTACGCGCTCGTCGCCCTCGCCCTGTGGTTCGCGCGCGCCGCCGGGGAACGCGGTGGCAGCGCGGCCCGTTCGGCGGGCCTGCCGGACCCCGTCGCCAAGGCCGCCGACGGCGCCGGTTCCCTGATCTCCTTCGCGGCCTGGGGCTTCGCCCTCTTCTACTGGGGCTGGTACCTCAAGGCCCTCCTGGGCGGCCACGCCCAGACCCCGTACCCCCTGCTGTTCCCCCTCGCCATGGCACTCATCGTCTGGTGGTACCAGACCGCGCAGCGCACGGACCTGTGCCGCTGGCTGGCCCGCTGGACCTTCCCCACCGCCACCCAGCCCGACCTGCCCCCGGGCCCGCTGTTCGAGGTGCTGCGCGACGACGTGCGCCGCGAGCAGGAGGCCGCCCTCACCCTGTACGACGAGGACAGCCCGTTCCTCGGCCTGGGCGAGCAGGGCGCGTCCTGGTCGTTCGCGATGGAACTGCGCAGGCGCCCCCGGACCCCCGGCGACACCGGCCCCGAGGACGCCGACACCGGCGACGGCAGCGGAAACGGCAACGGGAGCAGCGGCGGCAGCAGCAGCGGCAGCGGCAGCGGCAAGGGGGTGCTGCCGCGCCAGGCCGCGGGCCCCCTCAGTGCGGAGAGCGCGCTCGCCATGATCGAGCCGCAGCTGACCACGCTGCGCGAGTCCGCGGGGCGCACCGGCAAGGACCGGCTGCGCGACCTGGAGATCGACCGCTTCGTCTATCTCCCGGGCGGCGTGGCGCGCGACGAGGAACTGGAGGTCGGCGGCGTCGGCGACCCGTCGACCGCCCTCACCCGCGGCGACGGACACCGCCGCGGCCTGACCGTCTACGACCCCGCCCAGGTCGCCGCCCACCTGAGGGAGGCGGTCGACGAGGGCGGCGAGGGCCGGCGCGTGTTCCTGCGCATCCGGGTCGGGGCCTGGCACGAGCAGGTCGTGGTCACCGTCCTCGTGCGGGTGCACACCCAGGGCCGCATGCTCGTCCTGGAAGTGGTGCCGTACGTCCTCGGCCCGATCCGCAAGGAGTTCCGCGCCGTCGACGCCTTCGTGGACAAGCTGCCCGAGACCTGGGTCCGCGCGGCCCTGCGCGCCCTGCGCGACGCCCCGGTGATCGGCGTCGAGAGCGGCCTGGGCGGCTTCACGACGCTGCGCAGCACCCTCACCGCGGGCTGGTCCGACGACGACCGCCTGCCGGACGTGCCCAGGGTGTCCCTGCGCGCGCTGGCGAGCACCAGCCGGCTGTCGGCGTTCCAGCGGATGGACAGCACCCGCTACGTGAAGACGATCCAGGAGCGCATCGTCAACGGGGTCCGCGAGGCGCTCAAGGCGCACGGCTACCGGACCGAGGAGTTCGAGCAGCACGTGTACCAGCTCAGCGGCGGCAGCGTCTTCATCCAGGACATGTCCGGCGGCGCGGTGGCCACGGGCAGCCACGGCAGCGCCGCCCACCACGCCGCCGCACCGCACCCGCCGACGGCTCCGGCCACCAACGCCAGTACGACGTCATGAGCAGCGTGGACGCCATGACGGTGACGAGTGCTACGAGACAGGGGACGCACCGCATGCCGAGCAACGGACAGGGCACTCCGGACCAGCAGCAGCCCGGCCGGGACACCGGCGGCACGGGGGGCGGCAGCGTGAGCATCGGCTCGATGAGCGGCGGCTCGGTCGCCACCGGCAGCCACGGCACCGCCACCTCGTACAACACGACGGGCGCGGGCCCCGACCCCCGCCACGCCGAACTGCTCGAAGCCATCCGCCAGTTGCGCGAGGACCTGCCGGCGACGGCGGACCGCAGCGACGAGGACGCAGCGCTGGACCGGGAACTGGCCGACGCCGAGGCCGAGATCGTCGGGGCGGGCAGCGCCAGTCCCGGTCGGCTCACCCGGCTGCTGGGCGGGGTCCGCGGCTGGCTGGGCTCCCAGGCCGCCGCCGTCGGCGCGGTCGCCTCGGCCACCGCCGTCGTCCAGGGCGTCGCCCAACTCCTCGGCTGACGGGCGGGCTTCACCCATGGCGGAGACGGCGTCACGGCACGGAGGACGGCGACGATGAGAGTGTTCGACACCGAGCGGCAGGAGTGGGGCGGCTCGCGCCGCGAGCGCCTCTTCGACGCCGACCGGTACCTCGACCTGCCGCGCCAGCGCAAGGTCCTCCAGCACACGGCGGTCGTCCTCGCCGTGTGCGGGGTGTCGTTCAGCGTGTGGGCACTCGGCTGGAAGGACGAGCCGGAGCCGTACCGGCCCCCGGCGCAGGAGGGGCCCGCCGAGCCGGGCGTGACCGCCGGGGACACCCCTTCCGGCGGGGACACCTCGGGCACCGGGACCTCCGACGGCGCCACGCCGACGGACCCGGCGTCCCCGACGCCGCCCGCGGGCTACGAGGTGCTCGACGACTCCGAGGGTTTCCGCATCGCCCTGCCTTCGGGGTGGACCCGGGAGAGCCAGGCGTCGCAGTACGGCATCGACATCGTCGACTACCGCGGCCCGGACGGCGTCCGCCGGGCGCAGGTGTTCCAGCTCATGGAGACCTCCCCGCACGCCTCGGTGGTGGAGGCCCAGCAGGCGCAGAGCAAGCTGGACGGCTACCGGAAGATCCACGTGCAGTACGTGGCCGACCCCTCCGGGGGCGAGGCCGCCGAGCACGAGTACACCGCCGACGAGCTGAGCGGCGAGTCCGGCACCGGCGCCCCCTTCCACGTCATCGACTACCGCTTCGAGGCCCAGGACGGCCAGCGGTACGCCCTGATCGTCTACGGCGCGGAGGACGACGGGCCCGAGGACGAGCGCGCGCTGCTGGACACGGCGCGCGCGTGGTTCTGTCCGCCGTCGACCCAGTGCGAGGCACCGCAGGCGTCCTGACGGCCACGGTGTGCGGGGCACTGGCTCATGTGGTGCGGCGCAGTTGCCCCTCCAGCCGACGGACCTGCACGGCGGCGTCCCGGGCGCGGCGGCGGGCCTCCTTCACGGAGCGTTCGGCCTCGCGGGCCTGGTCGTGGGCCTCCCGTACGGCGTCCTGGGCCCGGTCGCGTTCCCCCTCGGCCTCCGCCAGCCCACGGGTCAGTTCGGCGATCCGTTCCTCGGCGCGCCGGGCCAGTTCCTCGGCCTGACCCTGCTCGTCCTCGACGGCGGTGAGCCGCCCTTCCCGCTCGGTCAGCTCGCGGTCGGCCTCGGCGGCCTGCTGCCGGGCCTGCTCCAGGCGCTCCTGCTGTGCGCGGCGCCGGGCACGCGCGGCCTCCAGGTCGGCCGTCCGGGCGGAGGTCCTTGCGGCCGGCTCGGTCGCGGTCGGGCCGGTCGCCTCCTTGCGCCGGGACGCCGGGCGCCCGTTCGAGGACACCCGAGAAGAATCCCGGCGGGACGCCTGCGACGACGGTGCGGACAGGGCCGGGAAGCCGACCGGCGCGCTCAGCGGCTTGGCGAGCCGGCCCGCCGCCCACTCCTGGCCGGCGTCCGGGTCCGCCAGCACCGCCTGGAGGGTCTCCTGGACCTCGCGCTGGGCCTCCTCGCTGATGGGCTGCCCCGCCTGCCGGGCCAGGTGGGCGGCCTGCCGGGCCAGCGCGGAGGTCACCTTGCGCTGCTGCGCCGACAGCTCGCGCAGTTGGTCGCCGTCCAGTTCCTCGGTGGCCTGCCGCAGGGCCTCCCCGAGCCGGAGCAGACGCCGGGTCTCCTCGGGCTGGTCACGCACGAGCAGGTTGCTGGCCCAGGCCGACAGGGTCGGGCGGCGCAGCCGGTGGATGCGCTCGGCCAGGTCCCGGTCGCCCTCGGAGCGGGCGCTCTTCGCCCGCACCTCCCGGGCGGAGGTGAAGTCGCCCGGCGACAAGCCGTAGAGCTCGTCGGCGACAGCGTCCAGATCCATCCGCGCTCCTGGCCACCCGTGCCTCGTACGCCCGCCGAGGGTCCCGTACATCTGGAATGCCCAGTGTGGGTCACCGCGGGCGGCCGGGCGAGCGAAGGGGGATCGGCTAGGCCGCCGGGACCGGGAAGAGCATGCAGCTGCTGGTCGCGTGGGCGAGCAGGCGGTCCGTGGTGTCGAACAGCTCCGCCTGCGCCAGGGCCGTACGGCGCCCCTGGTGGAGCACCGTGCCGACGGCGCGGACCTTGCCGGTGTCGACGGTGATGGGACGCAGGAACTTCAGGGTCAGGTCGAGCGAGGTGTAGCCCGTGCCCGCCGGCAGGACCGACTGCACGGCGCAGCCCGCGGCGGAGTCCAACAGGGTCGCGTAGACACCGCCGTGCACGCTGCCGATCGGGTTGTAGTGCTCCTCGCCCGGCTCCATGGCGAACACCGCGCGGCCGGCCTCGACCTCCTCCAGGGTGAAGCCGAGGGTGGCGCTGATGGGCGGCGCGGGCAGGCGCCCGGCCAGGACGTCCCGGAGAAAGTCCAGCCCGCTGCCCCGGCCGACCGCGGCCGCGGAGACCCGCGGGTCCTCCCACTCGATGGTGCGTGACCTCGTCATGGGGTCTCCTCCGGAACCGGCCGACTGACTTCGCTTCCCGAAGCTAGCCAGTGACACCTCTGGCTGTCAACGCCGAAGCCAGCCTACGATGGGGTCCATGACCTGGCTGGAGACCAGCACCGAGAACTGCACGGTGCAGCGCACGCTCGACCTCGTCGGGGAGAAGTGGTCGATGCTGGTGCTGCGGGACGCGATGAACGGCGTGCGCCGCTTCGACGACTTCCGCCGCCACATGGGGCTGTCCGAGGCGGTCCTCGCGGACCGGCTGCGCAAGCTCGTCGCGGCCGGCATCCTGCGGACCGTCCCGTACCGCGAGCCCGGCAGCCGCACCCGGCACGAGTACCGGCTCACCCGCAAGGGCTGGGACCTGTGGCCCGCCATGATCGCCCTGAAGCAGTGGGGCGACCGGTACACCGCGGACCCCGAGGGACCGCCCCTGGACGTGCTGCACCGCGACTGCGGCGAGCCGGCCGAGGTGGCCGTCGTCTGCTCCGGCGGCCACGGGATGCTGACCCCGCGCGAGGCGTACACCCGGGCCGGGACCTCGGCGCGCGCCGCCCGCTGACCGGCGCGGCGGGCGCGAGCCCTGAACGTTCGCCCCTCCCCCGGCGTCACAGGGGTAACCGACCCGAGGGAGTGGTCACTCATGACCGCCGGACGTTCCCGTACCCCCACCCGCGCCCGCGCCCGCCGGGTGTCAGCCGCCGGACTGCTGCTCGTTCTCGCGTCCGCGAGTACGGCCTGCGGGTCCGCGCAGGCCACCGCGAGCGCGAAAGCCCCCCGCACGAAGACCTCGTGGCGGGAACCGGCCTCGTACTCCTACACGCTGAGGGCCGAGTCCCAGGTGCTCGCCGGGGAGTTCCGGGTGCGGGTGGAGCACGGCAGGGTGACGGAGGTGACCGGCCTCGACGAGGACAGCCGGCGCCAAGCGCGGGAGGTCTTCGCGCACGTGCCCACGATCGGGCTCCTGTTGGACCGGCTGGACCGGGCCGTCGCGGAGCACGCCGACAAGGCGGAGGCACGGTACGCCGCCGACGGACGCCCCCTGCGCATCTCCCTCGACTGGGACACGAACGCCATCGACGACGAGGCCGACTACCGGATCGACGCCTACCGGCCGGCGTCCGGGTAGGCGTCGGGGCGTCACCGGGTCAACCGGTCACCGGGTCAGCCGGTCAACGGGTCACCGTCCACTTCTGGTTCGCGGCGCCGGTGCACGTCCAGATCTGCAGCCGGGTGCCGTTGGCGGAACTGCCGCCCGCGGCGTCCAGGCACTTGTTGGCCTGGGGGTTGACGATGTCGCGGGCCGCCGGGGTCGCCCACTGCTGGGCGGGGGTGCCGTTGCAGTCCCACAGTTGTACGGCGGTGCCGTCCGCCGTACCGCCGGAGGCCACGTCCAGGCACTTGCCGAGCGCGCGGATCGTGCCGTCGCCGCCCACCGTCCACCGCTGGGCAGCGGTGCCGTTGCAGTCGTAGAGCTGCACGGGGGTGCCGTTGGCCGGATTGGCCCCGGCCACGTCCACGCACTTGCCGCCGACGCCGGTGATGGGGCCGCCGGTGCCGGGCTGGGCGGAGTCGGTGCTGACGCGGACGTAGTCGACGACGAGCTGCTGGGGGAAGGCGGTGCTGCCGTCGGGGTCCCCGGGCCAGTAGCCGCCGACCGCGAGGTTCAGGATGATGAAGAACGGCTTGTCGAAGACCCACTGGCGGCCGCCGAGGTCGGCCGGGGTGCGCCGCTGGTAGACGGTGCCGTCGACGGACCAGGAGATCGAGTTGGGGCTCCAGTCCACGGCGAAGGTGTGGAACGCGTCGGCGAACGCCTGGCCGCCGGGGAGGCTGTACCCGGCGCCGATGCCGCCGGAGCCCGAGTAGCCGGGGCCGTGGATCGTGCCGTGCACCGTGGACGGCTCGAAGCCGACGTTCTCCATCACGTCGATCTCGCCCGAGGCGGGCCAGCCGGCCGTGCCGATGTCGTTGCCGAGCATCCAGAACGCGGGCCACATGCCCTGGCCCCGCGGGATCTTCATCCGGGTCTCGACGTGCCCGTAGGTGGTGGTGAACCGGCCGGCCGTGTTGAGCCGGGCGGAGGTGTACTCGCACCGGCCGTACCAGCACTGGTAGTTGCCCGGGTTCTCCCGGCGGGCGGTGATGACCAGGTGGCCCTGTCCGTCGAGGGCGGCGTTGCGGTTGCCCGCGGTGTAGTACTGCCGCTCGTGGTTGTTGACGTTGTCGCCGGTCTCCGTCTGCCACTTCCCGGCGTCCACGGCCGAGCCGGCCGGCCCGTCGAACTCGTCGGCGAACGTGACGGCGGCCGCCGCCGCGGCCGGGGCGGCGAGCCGTGCGGGGTCGTCGGCCCGCGCCGCGGGCGCGCCCTGGGCGAGCCCGGACGACACCGAGGCGAAGGCGGCGAGCGAGACGAGCGACGTCAGCAGGCGTCGGCGGAGGCGTGGGGGATGCATGACTCTCCCTCGTTCGTGCCTGACGGTTCGACGGGTCGCGGTGGCCGCACACACCTGTGTCCGAATGTCGTGTTCATGACATATCGGCACGCCAGGCCATGCGGCACTGCGTCCGTCACCCCGTCAGGAAGTGCGGATCAGGTGGGAGTTCCTCGCCGGAAGGAGTTAATTCACTACGTGATTTAAGAGATGAGCAATGCGGGTGTCAAGAGACTGGTACGGACCTGCTGTACGCAGGTCCGTACCGGACCCCCGCGGTCAGGCGGCCACGGGCAGGGCGGCTGCTATCAGGTGGCGCTCACGACGGCTGATCAGGGGGAAGATGATCTTCAGGCCCTGCTGGTCGTACGGGGACGACACCACGAACGACGAGTTGAGCAGGCGCTCCTTGACGGCCGTGCGGGCGAGTCCGGCGCGCGGGATCGTCATCAGGTGCTCCTCCGGGCGGGCGAAGTGGGGGTTGGCCCGGAACACGAAGAAGCGGCGGTCGGTCATGGCCAGGTACATGGGCGTCGGCGTGGGGACCACCGCCATGGCGCCCGCGCTCATGAGGGCCGAGGCCGCCGCGAACGCCGCCGTCCTGCGCACCGAGACGGAGCTCAGGTTCACGATGGTCGTCACCTCCACCCGCTCCCCGGGCTCCAGCAGGGGGTCGAGGGCGGCCAAGAACAGCCGACGGCGCTTCGCGTTCACTTGTGATGCTCCTGAGGTCGTGCCTGACCGGCGAGAGGTTCCTCCCGGTCGTCGGCACACCTTGCCACAGGCCTCCGCGGTGCTCGTCAGGGGGTTCCACCGGGTGACGCGCCGGGGCCGTCAGTAGCGCTGGGCCTGTGCCAGGCGCGGGGTCAGCCGGGGCTCGGCGGGCTCGTGGCTGAAGACGATCGGCTGCTCCCGCTTGCCCGGGGCGAGGTCCTCCGCGCCGGTGTAGCGCGTCTCGACGACCTTGTGCTGGGCGTCCTCGAAGTCGATCCGCACGGCGTAGGACGCCTTGCTGTCCGTGCCGTTCGTGATCCGGACGAGGACCGCGAGCACACCGCCGGTGTCCGCCCGTGCCAAACCGCTCATGGTGACCTCGGACATCGCGTTCCCCTGGCCCTCGACGCCCTGGAGCGCCTTCTTCGCCGCCGTGGACCTGCGCTCGAACTCGGCCGATACGGACGCCTCGAACTCCGAGGCACGTGCCGACACCGAGGAGACGGCCGCCGAGGCGGACGCGCGCGCCGACGCGATCTTGGACGCGGCCGAGGAGGCGATCGCGGAGGGCAGCTCGCCGCTGAAGGAGGCGGAGACGCGGGCGCTGGGCGCGACGGTGGCCGTGGACGCCGAGGAGCCGCCGCTGTCGTCGCTGCAACCGGTGAGGGCGCCGGTCGCCAGCAGGGAGCAGGTCAGGGCCAGGAGGGTCAGGGGGCGCGCCTGCGCGCCGCGCGAGCGGATCCGGCGATGGGAGGGCATGGGCTTCCTCGCTGTGGGGGGACCGTGGGGCTCGTCGACACCCGTGGGTGGCACGGGGCCCGCCCCGTGGGTGGCACGGGGATCGTGGGCCCATCGTCGGCCCGTGCGCGCCGGGCTGCGAGCCGGGGCGGTGAGCCGGGTGGTCGTGCCGGGTGCGGGTGGACCGTTCGGGTGGGGCGCGGCCCGCCGCGGCGCTCGTCGCCGGTCAGCCCGCAGCGGGGTGGACCTGCCAGGGGGCGGCCGCCGTGCCCGCCATCCAGCCGCGCAGGGCGTCCTCGCCGACGCACAGGATGCCGCACTGCTCCGCGTACTCCAGGGCGGGCAGGGTGAAGTCGCTGGTCGTGACGACGACCGCCAGGTCCGCCTCGTGGACGGTGAAGCAGGTGCCGCCGAAGCGCTGGAGGTCCTGGGAGCCGACCTTGTTCCCCTCGCAGTACCGCTTGCACTGGATGACGAGTCGGCGGCCGTCGGGCGTCCACGCCACCACGTCGGCGCCCAGGTCCCCGGCGCCGCCCACGACCTCGGCCCCGGTGCAGCCGTCGCGGGTGCACAGGGCGGCTATCTCCTCCTCGAACTCGTAGGGGTCCTCGGCCGGGCAGGGTTCCGCCTCCGCCTCCGTCGCCGTCGCCGTCGCCTCGACCATCGGCTCCACCACCGGGCACGGCTCCGTCAGGACGCCGCCGCCCGCTCCCACCAGGACCGGCGCCGGGGACGGCGCGTCCAGGGCGTCCACGGCCGTGCGCGCCGCCTGTTCCAGCGTCTCGGTGGCCTGCCGCGCGAGCCGGGACGCGGAGAGCGTGCGGCGGCGGCGCACCCACCGCACCATGACGGCGACGCCCACGCCGGCCAGTGCGAGGATCCATGCGGGCCGCTGCTCGAACGCGCTCGCCATGGCCCGCGCGACGGTTGCGCCCAGCACGAGGAGCAGCGCGAGCAGCACGAAGAAGGCGGCCGTGACGCGCAGGTCGAAGCGCCGCTCGCGCTCCGGTCCCGTGGGACGGACGGGCAGGGTCATCGGGTGGTACCTCCCGGAAGCGGCGCGGACACGTGCGTCATCCCGTCTGCCCAAGATCGAAAACTTCAACGCCCGGCGGTGAAGGGGCCGTTTGCGGGCAGTCGGTCGAGCAGGGGCCCGCAGGGGGCCGGGACGCGAACGGAAGGAGCGCGAGGGCGATGGGAACCGCGGTCCACGTCCCGCAGACCCGGGACATGATCGGGGAGGAGCTCTCCGGCGACGAGGCGCTGACCGCCCTGCGGCACTACGGCGGGATGCGCCTGCTGGTGGACTCGTTCAGTCGGTTCCGCTACGCCGACGGCTTCACCAACGCCCGCGCCCTCGGCTTCCAGATCGTGGTCGGCCTGGTGCCGTTCACCCTGGCCCTCGTCGGGCTCGCGACGTCCGTGCACACCGAGTGGGTGGGGCGGGTGATCGAGCGGAGCCTGGGCGCGATCGTGCCCGGGGCCGGCGCCGACATCCTGGACGACGCGTTCGCCGAGACCCGCGACAGCGCCCACGGCGGCGTCTGGAGCACCCTGGCGCTGTGGCTGGGCTTCGGCTTCGCCCTGCTGAACCTCGCCTCCGCGATGGGCCAGGTGGAGCGGGGCGCCAACCGCATCTACGGCATCGAGCGCGACCGTCCCTTCCCGCGCAAGTACGCCCGCGCGCTGGTCCTGGCGGTCGCGGCGGGCCTGCCCATGGTGCTCGGCTTCATGGTGCTGGTCGCCGGGGACGCCGTCGGCGACGCGGTGGCGGCCACCTCGGGCGGGGGTGACTCCGGGCCCCGCTGGTGGCGGGCCCTGGAGATCCCGGTGGGGCTGCTGCTCGCCTGGCTGGCCTCGGCCGTGATCTTCCGGTGGTCGCCGCGCCGTCGGCAGCCCGGCTACACCTGGCTCGCCTTCGGCAGCGCCGTGCACCTGGTGCTGTGGGTCGGGGCGACGCTGCTGCTGGCCCTGTACGTCGGCCGCAGCTCCGCGTTCGGCGCCGTGTACGGTCCGCTCACCGCGTTCGTCGCCCTGCTGCTGTGGGCCAACGTCACCGGCATCGCGCTGTTCCTGGGCGTGGCCTTCGCCGCGCAGCTGGAGGCGGCCCGGGCCGGGATCGAGGAGGCCGTACGCCCCGACCCTGGGCCCGGGGACTGACGGGGCCGGTCAGGAGCGGCGCGGCCAGGTGGCCCCGGTGCGGGTGCGCCGGTCGAGTTCGAGGGCCACCGGCGCCGCCGTCAGGACCGAGGAGTACGTGCCGACGGCGAGGCCGACGAGCAGCGCCAGCGCGAAGTCCCCCAGTGACGACCCGCCGAGCACGGCGAGCGCCGTGAGGATGAACGCGGCGCCGATCCCCGTGTTCACGGTACGCGGGAGCGTCTGCAGGACCGCCCGGTTCACCGTGTCGGCCAGGGGTGCCTTCGGCGCCCGGCGCACGAGTTCCCTGACCCGGTCGAACAGCACGACGGAGTCGTTGACCGAGTAGCCGATGACGGTGAGCAGGGCCGCCAGGAACACCCCGTCGACGGGCTTGCCCAGCCAGGCGAAGACACCGACGAGGATCACCGTGTCGTGGGCGAGCGCGACGACCGCGGCGCTGCCCAGCACCCAGCGGAAGCGTGCGGCGAGGTACACCAGTTGTGCGCCGAGAGCCACGGCGAGGGCGATCAGGGCGCCCCGGCGCAGCTCGGCGCCGAGACTCGGGCCGATCAGTTCGTCCCGCACCTGGTCCGCCCCGCCGGCGAGGTCCCGCACGGCGCGGGTGACCCCGGCCTCCTCGTCCCGGGTCAGCGGATCGGTGCGCACGGTCAGGCCGCTGTCGCCGGAAGCCTGCACGACGGCGCGCGGGAGCCCGGCGTCGGCGAGGGCGGACCGGACCCGGTCCGTGTCGACGGGCGCGGTGGTCGCGTACTCCAGGAGCCGGCCGCCGGTGAACTCCACGCCGAACTGCACGCCCCGCAGCGCGATCCCCGACCCGGCGAGGACCAGCGCGGCGGCGGACACGGCCAGCCAGCGGCGCGGCCGGCGCATCAGCTGGGGGTCGCGGCGGGTGAGGCGCTCGCGCACGGCGCCCGTGGTCGCGATCCCGGTCAGCCCCGGGCGACGGTGCACCGCGGCGCGGCCCGCGGCGAACTCGGCGAGGACCCGGGTGACGACGAGCGCGCTGAACATGGAGGCCAGGACGCCGATGCCGAGGGTGACGCCGAACCCGCGCACCGGTCCGGACGCGAGGAAGAACAGCAGGCCGGCCGCGATCAGCGTGGTGACGTTGGAGTCGGCGATCGCGCTGAAGGCGTTGCGGAACCCGGCGGACAGGGCCGAGCGGGTGCTGGGGTGCCTGCGGGCCGCGTACTCCTCCCGGGCCCGCTCGAAGACCAGCACGTTGGCGTCGACGGCCATGCCGATCGCCAGGACGAACCCGGCCAGTCCGGGGAGGGTGAGGGTGGCGCCGAGGGCGGCCAGGGCGGCGTAGGAGACGAGGCCGTAGCAGAGCAGCGCGACGGTGGCGAGGACGCCCATCAGCCGGTAGACGACCATGATGAACAGCGCGGTCAGGGCCGTGCCGACGACCGCCGCCCAGGCGCTCGCGGTGATGGCCTCGGCGCCCAGGGTCGGGCCGACGGTGCGCTGTTCCACCGTCTCGACGGGCACCGGCAGGGCGCCGCCGTTGATCAGCAGGGACAGTTCGCGGGCCTGTGCCGCGCCGAAGGAGCCGGTGATGCGGGTGGCGCCGTCCCGGATGCCGGTCGCGCAGCCGACGGAGGGGTCGACCTGCGGGGAGGAGATGACCTTGTCGTCGAGGACGATCGCCAGCCGCCGCGCGGGCGCACCCGCCGGGTGACAGGCCGCCTCGCCGGTCAGCTTGGCCCAGCCGGCGCGGCCGGCGCCCGCGAAGTCGACGGTCACGTGCCAGCCCGCGCCGCCCTGCTGGTCGAAGCGTGCGGCGGCCTCCTCGACGTGTGCGCCGGTCAGCGCGGCCGGTCCGAGGCGCAGCGCGGTGCCGGACTCGTCGGGCAGGACCCGCTCCCGGGCCACGGGCGTCCCGCCCGCCGTGTCCTGCGTGGTGCCGAGGACGGGGTGGAAGGTGAGCTGCGCGGTGCGGCCCAGGACGTCGGCGGCCCGCTCCGGGTCCTGCACGCCGGGCAGTTCGACGATGATCCGTCGCTCCCCGGAGCGGACGAGGCTCGGTTCGGCGACGCCGAGCGCGTCGATGCGGCCGCGCAGCACCTCCAGCGTGCGGTCGGTGGCCTCGCGGTCGGCTTCGATGGTGGCGGTGGAACGGGTCTCCAGCACGATCTGGGTCCCGCCGCGCAGGTCCAGTCCGAGGCGGACGGGCACGGCGACGGCGACGTACAGCGAGACGGCGAGCACGGCGAGGGCGAGCAGGGCCCTCAGCCGTGCGGCACGGGGACGGGAACGGGATCGGGAACGCCGACGGGAACGGGAAGGGTGGGACGGGTGCAACGGGGATCTCCGGCAGACAGGAGTGGACAGGGGTGGTCAGGTGCCGGAGGGGACGGGGGTGCTCGACCGCGATCGCGGGCGTGGTGCGGTCGCTGCGGGACGGGGTGCTCGACGCCCGGCGGCGTCCGCCGGGCCGGGCCGGGTGGGGCCACGGCCGGGTCCGCGGTGCCGGCGGCCGGGGCGGGGCGTGGCGGGGTGGGCTGGTCGCGCTGTGCTTCGTGACGGGTCGCCACGGGGGCGGCGCGGGCGGCGTCGTGGCCGTCGTACGCGTCGGCGTGGGGGCGGTGGGCGGAGCCGGCGGTCGTCGGCCCGGCCGTCGTCGTGGACGGTGCCGGGGCGGTCGGCGCGGTGACGCCGAGGGCCGCGAGCAGCACCCAGACGACGGCGGCCAGGAGCCCCCGTGCGCTCACCCGCGTCCCGGCCACCGCGGCGTCAGGGTTCGATCAGGCCGGCACGGATGGCGTACCGGGTGAGTTCCAGGCGGTCCCGCAGGCCGAGCTTGTGCAGCAGGTTGGCGCGGTGCCGCTGGACGGTCTTGACGCTGATGAACAGCAGCCCGGCGATCTCCTTGGAGGAGTGCCCCTCGGCCACCAGCTTGAGGACCTCCTCCTCGCGGGGCGTGAGGATCCGGTCCGGGGCCTCCTCGGCGTGGTGGGTCCGGTCCAGGTAGGTGCGGATCAGCGCGGTGACCGCGCCGGGGTACAGGAACGGCTCGTCGCGCATGGCGGCGCGGCAGGCGGCGACCAGGTCCCGGTCGGCGACGGACTTCAGGACGTACCCGCAGGCGCCGGCCTTGAGCGCCTGGAAGAAGTACTGCTCGTTGTCGTGCATGGTGAGCATCAGGATCCGCAGGCCGGGCCGGACGGCCGCCAGTTCGCGGGCCGCCTGGAGCCCCGTCAGGCGGGGCATGGTGATGTCGAGGACGGCCAGGTCGAGGTCGTGGGTGCGGGCCCTGTCGACGGCCTCGGCGCCGTCACCGGCCTCGGCGATCACCTGGAGGTCGGGTTCCTGGTCGAGGATGAGCCGTACGCCGCGGCGGACCAGGGCGTGGTCGTCGGCGAGCAGGATGCGGACGCGCTGCGCCCCGGCGCGGGGGGCCGGCACGCCGTGCGGGGCCGTGTCGCCCGGGCCGGTGCGCGGTGCCGGGTGCGCCCGGGCGGTCGTGGGTGCGTCGTGCATGGTCAGGGCAGCCTTCCGGAGACGGGTGCGGTGAGCTGCACCTGGGTGCCGGTCCGCGGTGCGGCGGAGATCTCGAGGCGGCCGCCCGCGAGCAGGGCGCGTTCGCGCATGCCGCGGATGCCGGCGCCCTCGCGCGGGACGGTGATGCCGCAGCCGTCGTCGACGACCGTGAGGACGATGCTGCCGTCGTCGTGGCGCAGGCCGACGGTGACCTGTTCGGCGTCCGCGTGGCGGGCCGCGTTGGTCAGCGACTCCTGGGCGACGCGGTAGAGCACCAGCTCCGTCTCCGGGGCGAGGGCGGGCAGGTCGGTGGCGAAGCGGCGGGCGACCCGCAGGCCGGTGTGGGTGGCGAAGTCCTCGGTGAGCGAGGTGAGCGCGCTGACCAGACCCAGGTCGTCCAGCACCCCCGGCCGCAGCCGGCGCACCAGGTGGCGCACCTCGTCCAGGCTCTCCCGGGTGATCTCCTGCACCTCGCACAGCTGGCGGCGCAGGCCCTCGGGCGCCTCGTCCGCCGCGCGCTTGAGGCCCAGCAGGATCGCGGTCATGGTCTGGCCGACCTCGTCGTGCAGCTCCTGGGCGATGCGGCGGCGTTCGGCCTCCTGGGCCAGCAGGGCGCGGGCGCTGCTGGTGGCCCGCTCGTGCTCCAGCCGTTCGAGCATGGCGTTGAAGGTGCGGATCAGCTCGGTGACCTCGCCGCCGCCGGAGGCGGGCAGCCGCTGGCCGGGGCGCAGCAGGTCCACCGTGGTCATCAGCCGGGTGAGCCGGTCGAGCGGGGCGAGGCCCAGGCGCAGCAGCACGGCGTTGGCCACCAGCATGACGGCCAGGCCGCCGAGCAGGATGACCGCCTCGGTGAGCAGGACGGGCACGGACACGGTGACCGGAGCCCACAGCAGCAGCGCCGTGGCCGTGCCCAGCACCACGGCGTTGAGCACGAAGATCCGCCAGAACAAGGACACCGGCTGTGCGCCTCCTCTTCCCGGGTGTCGGTACGGCTCCCCGTCGGCCTCGCGCCGCCCGGCCGGCCGCGGTCGCGGTCGGTGTCCGCGGTGCGTGGGTGAGCCCGTGGCCAGCCTCTCCCGGCGCGGGGGCGGCGTCGATGGGGCCCGGACCCCATTTCCGGGGCGGGCGCCACCCCATGGGTGCCCGGCCCCGTCACAAATGGGGCCCGCGCCCGATGGGCCCGCGCGGCGGGTCCGGCGAGGGTGGGGACACGGCGCCTCCCCCGTCACCGGAGGCGGTGCCGCACGTGCCGTGTCCGACGAGATGCGGCGAGCACCGACGTACACCACGAGAACCGACGAGAACCGACGCAAACCACTGAGAAGAGGACCGACCATGACGCTCGATGCCACCCGCGCCGAGCCCCACCCGCACCACGCCCGGCAGCGCCTCGAACACGCCCGTACCGCCCGCCTGGCGCAGTTGCAGGCCCTCGACGAGGCGGCACCGAACGCCGACGACCACCTGCTGTCCGCGCAGCGGACCGCGATGGAGCAGGTGCTCAAGGAGATCGACCAGGCGTTCGCCCGCATCGACGACGGCACCTACGGGACGTGCGCGGGCTGCGCCAAGCCGATCCCGGCGGAGCGGCTGGAGATCCTGCCGTACACCCGCCACTGCGTCACCTGCCGGCGCCTCGCCGCCTGACCGCCGCCGCACCCGTCGTGCCCGGCCCCCCTGTCCGGCCCCTCCTCCGCCCTGCCCTCGAAGGGGTGAAGTGGTGATCCGCCACACCATCGACCACGGCTCCGCGCACCTGTCGGCCGAGGACCTCGCCGCGCTGCGCGAGGACCTGCACGAACAGCGCTTGTTCCGCCGGGAGCAACTGCGCCGCCTGGCCCGGCCCGTGACCTCGCACGCCGGGGCGCGGCGCCCGCGGCAGGCCGCCGCGCAGATCGAGGTGCAGGTCGAGCTCGCCGCCTCGGCCCGCATGGTCCTCACCGACGTGGAGGCGGCCCTGCGGCGCATGGCCGAGGGCTCCTACGGCGCCTGCCACCTGTGCCGACGCCCGGTCGAGCGGGAGCGCCTGATGATCGTGCCGCAGGCCCGCTACTGCGCCCGCTGCCAGCAGGTCAGGGAGACGGCCCCGTGAGCGGCGACGCGCTCCTCCCCCGCCCGGCGGGACGCCACCGGCCGTGGCCCGCGTGCCGCCGGTGCTGCGGTGTGGCCCTGGACCTGGGCAGTGCCCGCACGCGGGCGTGGATCGCCGGCCGGGGCGTGGTGGTGGACGTGCCCACGGTGACCTTCGCCGAGGACGGCGCGCTGTACCCGGTGCGGCGGGGTGCCATCGTCGACGTCGCCGGGTGCGCGCGGATGCTGCGGCGGGTGCTCGGCGACCGGCTGCCCCGCGGCGCCCGTCCGCTGGTCGTCGTGGCGGCGCCCGCGCTGGACGCCGTGGCCTTCCGGACGCGGGCGCGGGCCGTGGTCGGGGCGCTGGGGCCGGGGAACGTGCTGACGGTACCCGGCGCCCGGGCCGTCGCCCTGGCCGCCGACGCCGATCTGTCCCGGCCGCTGCTGGTCGTGGACATCGGCGCGCACCTGACGGAGGTGGTGCTGCTGTGCGAGGGGGCCGTCACCGACGCCCGCCGCGTGGCCCTGGGCACCGGCGACCTCGGCGACACGGTCACGGCGCAGCAGATCACCGAGGCGGTCGCCACGATGCTGACGGCGATGCTGCGCCAGGACCGCGGCTCCCTGTGCGCCGAGGCCGTGGGGCGCGGGCTCCTGCTGGCCGGCGGGGGCGCCCTGCGCCCCGAGATCACGTACCGGCTCACCGGGCGGCTGCCCGCGCCGGTGCGGGTGGTTCCGGCGCCGCACACGGCGGCGGTCCGGGGCGCGGCGAGGCTGCTGGAGGCGGCGCACACCCACCCGTCGGCGGCGGGGCCGGTGCCTCCGGTGGCGCGTTAGGAGGGACGGATGTCCGGCGACATGGTCCTGTTCTGGCGGCTGCGGCGCAATCTGCTGCGCCGCCGCGCCGACCTGTTCCAGGCGTGGCTCGGCCTCGGCCTGTTCCTGGCCGCGCTGGCGACGACGCCCGCCGCCATGTTCTGGGCCGGTGACACCGCCCACCGCCACTACGCCCGCCTCGCGCAGCAGCAGGCGGCCGCCCGGCAGCACACGCCCGCCGTGCTGCTGGAGGACGCCCGCGGGCACCCGGAGCCGGGCTCCGCCGAGGAGAGGAGGACCCGTTACCCGACCGAGGTCGGCTTCACCGACCCCGGGGGCACCGCGCGCACCGCCACGACCGACGTCCGACCCGGGCTGCCGAAGGGCAGCACGGTCCACGTCTGGGCCGGCCCCGACGGCAAGCTCACCGGGCCGCCGCTGGACGCCGGCCAGGTCCGCAGCCGGGCGATGGGCTGGGCCGTGCTCGGTGCCCTCGCCGTGCAGGGGGCGGCGGCGGCCGCGTACGGCGTCGCGGCGCGCGTCCTGGAGCGACGCAACCTCGCCGCGTGGGACGCCGCCTGGACGGAGACGGCGCCCCGCTGGACGACGTCGCCCTGAGCGGGACGGCTCACCCGGGCCGGGCGGAGCTGTGGGGACGGCTCACCCGGGCCGGGCAGAGCTGCGGGCACGGCTCATTCCGGCTTCCGGCCGGGCTGATGCCGGGCACGGCTCACTCGGGCCAGGCCGAGTTCTGAATGACGTCGACGAAGTCGGTGCGGCGGAAGCCGGGGACGAAGTGCTCCAGGACGTCGGCGTTCACCGTGCCGAACGTGGTGTCCGGGCGGTGCTTGAACCCGTCGGTGAACGCCTGGAGGATCTGCCGCTTGAAGTCGGGACGGGGGTGGGCCGCGGTGACCTCGTCGATCCGGGCCTGCGGGATCCGGCCCAGGTGCAGGCCGAGCACGTCGGTCTCCACGCCCGCCGTGGTCGCGGCGATCTCGGGGGCCAGCTTGTAGGGCACTTCGGGGGTGGTGTGCAGGGCGACGGCCGTCCACACGGTGTCGGCGTCGCCCTCGGAGTACCCGTGGCCCAGCAGGAACGCGCGGGCCTGGTCGGCGCCGTCCATCTCGAAGCGCTGGTCGTCGCTGTGGTACGGGGGCACCAGACCGGTGTCGTGGAACAGCGCGGCAACGTAGAGCAGTTCCGGGTCCGGGGTGAGGCCCAGCGCCTGCGCCTGGAGGCTGCCGAACAGGTACACGCGGCGGGAGTGGTGGAAGATCAGGGGCGGGGTGGTCTCGCGGACCAGCTCGGTCGCGGCCCGCGCCAGTGCGCTGTCCGGAACGGCCACACCGGCGATCTCTTCGCTCATGACGCTCTCCTCAGGGGGTGGGGGACGGCTGCCTTCGGTGCCTCCACCTTCCCCTCGCCGGCCGTCCGGGGGCCGCGCTCCGACGGCCAGGAAGCCCACGGAAACGGCCATGGCCGCCGCGGGGTGCCCGGCCGCCGGTCCCGGGCCGCGACGCACCGGTCAGTGCGGTGGAGCGGGGGTGCGGGAGCCCGTCCCGGTCGTCGCGAAACGGTGCTGGTACTTGGTCGGGGAGATGCCCAGGTGGCGGGCGAAGGCCCGGCGGAGGCTCTCGTAGCTGGGGAAGCCGGCCCGGGCGGCGGCCTCGGTGGCGTTGTGCCCGGCGTCGAGGAGGGCCTTGGCGATGTCGAAGCGGAGCAGTTCGACGTACTTCATGGGGGTGGTGCCGAGTTCCGTGCGGAACATCCGGGTCAGGTGCCGGGGGCTGACCCGGACGGCCGCGGCGAGGGTGTCCAGGCTGTGCTCCCCCGTCGGGTCCGCCTGGACGGCGTCCTGGACGAGCCGCAGGACGGGCGTGCGCGGGGCGGGTCCCTGGAGGGAGGGCGAGAACTGGGACTGGCCGCCGGGCCGTTGCATGTAGACCACCAGCGATCGGGCGACGCGGCGGGTGAGGTCCGGGCCGTGTTCCTCTTCCAGGAGGGCCAGCGCGAGGTCGATGCCCGCGGTGACGCCGGCGGAGGTGTAGGTGGTGCCGTCCCTGACGAAGATGGCGTCCGGTTCGACCCGGGCCCGGGGGTGGCGGCGGGCCAGCAGCGCCGTGTGCTGCCAGTGCGTCGTGGCGCGCCTGCCGTCGAGCAGGCCCGCGGCGCCCAGCAGGAAGGCGCCGGTGCAGATGGCCGCGACCCGGCCGGACCGGGCGGCGAGTTCGGCGGTGGCGGCGGTGAGCCCGGGCTCGACGGGCGCCTCGGGCAGCCGGTCGCCCCCCACCACCAGCAGGGTGTCGAAGGCGGGCGCGTCGGCCACGTCGGCGTCGACCGGGACGCGCATGCCGATCGACGAGGAGACGGGTTTCCCGCCGACCGAGACGACGGTCAGGCGGTAGTCGGCGCCGAACCGGTTGGCCTCGCTGAAGACCTCCGCGGGACCGGTGAGGTCCAGCATCTTCATGCCGTCGAACGCCAGTACGCCGACGCTGTGTCCCTTCGCCGCCATGTGCTCACCCCGGTGCCGTCCGCGTGCTGCCTCACCCCACATCTTCCTCCCTGCGCATTACTGTCTCGGCATGACCGACACCTCCCTGCGCTCCGTCACGGTCGAGCGCACCAGCACCGGCCACTTCGTCGCGACGAACGCCCGCGGCGGCACGATCTCCTTCGGCACCGCCTCCGGTCCGGACGCGGAATCCGAGTTCACCCCGGTCGAACTGCTGCTCGCCGCGCTCGGGGGCTGCACGGCGGTCGACGTGGACGTCGCCACCAGCCGGCACGCCGAGCCGGACGCGTTCCGCGTGACGGTGACCGGCCACAAGATCACCGACGAGCTGGGCAACCGGCTCACCGACCTGCGGGTGTCCTTCCACGTGGCGTTCCCGGACGGCGAGGGTGCCGAGCGGGCCCGGGCGATCCTGCCGAGGGCGGTGAAGAGCTCCCACGACCGGCTCTGCACGGTCAGCCGCACGGTGGAGACGGGCACTCCGGTCGCCACGGAGATCGAAGAGGGCTGAACCTCTTTGACAAGGGACTGGACCGGCCCCGTCCCCCCGGTCGATCGTGGACGCCATGAGCGATCACCGCAGCGCCCCCGCCGAAGACCAGGCCGGTCCCCCGGGGTCCGCCGGCCCCGAAGCCGACGGGGTCCGCCGCTTCTGGACCCGGCTCGGGCTGCCCGGCCTGGTCGACGTGCACACACACTTCATGCCCGAACGCGTCCTGCGCAAGGTGTGGGCCTACTTCGACGCGCTGGGCCCGCTCACCGGCGGCATCGAGTGGCCGATCACCTACCGGGCCGAGGAGGAACAGCGGGCCGCGCTGCTGCGGGACTTCGGCGTCCGTGCCTTCACGGCGATGCTCTACCCGCACAAGCCCGGCATGGCCCGCTGGCTGAACGACTGGGCCGTCGACTTCGCCCGCCGCACCCCCGGCTGCCTGCACACCGCCACCCTGTTCCCCGAGCCGGACGTGCGGGCGTACGTCGGCGAGGCCGTGGCGGCGGGCGCCCGGGTGTTCAAGGCCCACGTGCAGGTGGGCGCGTACGACCCGGCCGACGATCTCCTCGACGGCGCCTGGGGCCTGCTGGCCGAGGCCGGGATCCCCGTGGTGATCCACTGCGGCTCCGGACCGGCCCCCGGCAAGCACACCGGGCCCGGGCCGATCGCCCGCGTCCTGGCCCGCCACCCGCGGCTGCGCCTGATCGTGGCGCACATGGGGATGCCCGAGTACGAGGACTTCCTGGACCTCGCGGAACGGTACGAGCAGGTCCGGCTGGACACGACGATGACGTTCACCGACTTCGCCGAGCGCATGGCCCCGTTCCCCCACCGCACCCTGCCCCGGCTCGCCGGCCTCGCCGACCGCGTCCTGCTGGGCACGGACTTCCCGAACATCCCCTACCCGTACCTCCACCAGCTCGAGGCACTGGAGCGCCTGGACCTGGGTGACGCCTGGCTCCGCGCGGTGTGCCACGACAACGGGGCACGGCTGTTCGGCGTGTGAGGCACCGGGCGCCCGGCGGACCGCCGCCGTGACGCGCCCGCGCCCCCGTCGGCTCACGGCGTGCGCAACGCCAGGAGGGCCACGTCGTCGTCGTTGCGGGGGGAGCGCACCCGGCGCAGGAGGTGGTCGGTGAAGGCCGGGAGGGGGCGGTGGATCAGGGCCGCGGCGTGCTTGCGGAGCAGCTGCATGCCGGTGTCCAGGGTGCGGCCCGTCGCCTCGATGAGGCCGTCGGTGTAGAGGATCAGGGTCGAGCCGGGCGGGAGGGCCACCGTGGCGTCGGGGCGGCCCTTGCCCGCGCCGGTGCCCAGCAGGATGCCGTGGCCGTCCGTGAGGTACGTGGTCACTCCGTCGCGGCTGACCAGCAGCGGCGGCGGATGGCCGGCGTTCGTCCACGACAGTCGCCAGCCGCCGTCGTCCGCCTGCTGGAGCCGGCCGTAGATCAGGGTGGCCATCGAGACGTCGGTGATGTGCTGGATCGCCGCGTCCAAGCGCTCCACGATGCGGCTGGGCGGCTCCTGCTGCGACCAGGCGTAGGCGCGGAGCATGTTGCGCACCTGCGCCATGCCGGCCGCGGCCTCCAGGTCGTGGCCGACGACGTCGCCGATGGCCAGGGCGGTGGACCCGTCGGACAGCGGGAAGGCGTCGTACCAGTCGCCGCCGACCTGCGAGGCGTCGGGCGCGGGCAGGTAGCGGACCGTCATCTGCAGGTCCGGGACGCCCGGCATCTGCGGCAGCAGGTGGTTCTGCATGGTCTCGGCGACCTTGCGCTGGCGCTGGTAGAGGCGCGCGTTGTCCAGCGCCAGACCGGCACGCCGGGCGATGTCCTCCAGCAGCGGCAGGTCGTCGGTGGTGAACTCCACCGGGTTCTCGGTCCGGCCCAGGGTGAGGGCGCCCAGCACCTCCCGGGTGCTGCGGATCGGGGCGATCGCCGCGGAGTGCATGCCGGTGTGGTCGAACAGGCGCCGCTGTTCGACGGCGATGCCGGAGTCGGGCTCCCGCTGGTAGGTCCGGGGCGCGGCCAGGGTGGAGGCCGCCCCGCGCAGCGCGCGGGACAGGGGCATCGGGGATTCGGCGGGCACCGGAGGCATGGGGCCCTTCAGTTCCTCGAGCTCGACCAGGGCGTCGCCCTCGGCGTGGACCACGGTGTGCCGCCACACCTCGTCGCGCTCGGTGATCAGGTCGATGACGACCCAGTCCGCCAGCCGGGGAACGACCAGCTCGACGAGTCTGCGCAGGGCCTCGTCCACGTCCAGGGTGGAGGTCAGCCGGCCGGTGGTCTCGGCCAGCAGGGCCAGCCGCTCCAGCTCCGACAGCGCTATGGTCCTCGGCCCGTCGGGCCCGCCGTCGTCGGCGGGTGCGTCGGGGGTGTGGAAGAGGACGAGCGTGGCCGTCCCCTCGCTCCCGATGTCGCACGGCGTGATCGTCCAGGAGACCGGCAGCACGGTGCCGTCGCCGCCCAGGAAGTAGGAGTGCCGGGCCTGCGCCGCGCGTCCGGCGTGGAACGCCTTCCGCATCGCGCACTGGCTGCGCGGCAGCGGGTGGCCGTGGGCGTCGCAGTGCAGCAGGTCGTGGGCGTCGTGGCCGAGCAGGTCCGCCGCGGACCTGCCGAGGAACCCCTCCGCGACCGCGTTGACCGCAAGGATGCAGCCCAGCTCGTCCACCAGGTACGCACCCGACCGGATCGCGTGCAGGGCTCGGGTGAGATCGGCGGGCAGCACGGAGCCGCCCGACGGCGGGGCGGTCTCGGTTCCCTCCGGGCCTGACATGGCTCGGCCTCCTCTGTCTCCGGCCGGCGCGCCCGGCCCGCTGCCGGGGGTCGCCGTGCCGTTCCTCGCTCGTCGTCCGGCCGCTACCGAAAACCGAACGCTGTCGGGTTCCCCGAAAGCGCCCGGGCAACGCGTGGGGCCGCGGTGACCGGGGTGACGGCCGCCACCACGGGAGGGACCCGCTCAGGCGAGCGGGTGTCCCGCGCCGTCCGTGCGGTCGGCCTGACTGGAGAACCTGGTCAGGAAGACGTCGTAGCGGCCGTCGGGACGGTGGGTGACGATCGCGCCATCCTGCCAGACGCCGTTCTCCGGCCACCACTGGGAGCCGGCCGGGTCCCCCTGGTTCTGGTGCACGTTGTGCACGCCGACGTCGCCGCGGGGGCGGTTGTCGAACGGCTCCCCGAAGACCAGGATGCGCTGCCCGAGGACGAGGACGCCCTCCAGCGCGGTCGCCGCGTCGAGGTTGCTGCCCGCGTGCCAGGGCCGGGAGCCGAACAGGTCGAGCAGGTCCGTCAGGCAGGACGGCGGGCGCCGCTCGAACAGGACGCCGGAGTGGTCCACCAGCGCCGGGTGGCGCAGGAAGTCGAGGGCGCCGGAGTCCGGTCCGCCGTCCAGTTCGTGGTAGCCCGGGGGCAGGGACACGGCCGGTTGGAGGGCGGCGGCGTCCAGGGTGAGGGTCTTGAAGCGCACGCCCACGCTGGACTGGTGGCTGTCGACGTCGACGGCACAGTGGTAGCGGCCGTCGGGCGCGTCCACCTCCAGCTTGACGTGGAACCACCGGCCCTGGTCGTCCGGCTCGTCGCGGCGGTGTCCGTGCAGGGTCCCCGCGAGCACGCCGTAGTGGTCGAAAGGCATGGCGCCAGTGAACCACCGCGACCACGCGGCGTCTCGCAGTGGTGACGCACGGTACGGAGCGGTGGTGATCGGCCGGGACGGACTCCGCCGACGCGGCAGGGACGGAGACGGACGGCACCGGGACCGAGGGCGCCTGACCTCAGCGCACGACGGCCCGGACGCGGAGCGGGGTGCCGCCGCACGGTGGGACCGGCGGCGGCACCCCGGTCACGTCAGCGGCGGGTGCGCAGTTTGCCCAGGAGCTGCTGGGCCTGGGCGCGACGGCGCGGGTCGGCCGCGGTACGGCGTACCTGGTCGATCGTGCGACGCCCCTGCGGGCTCTTCGCGAAGCGCTTGATCCTCTCGAGCACTGCGGACACGCGTGACTCCTTCCCCTCTGGGACACCCGGCTTCGCGCCGGGCGCCGTGGGGTCCGGGTACCCGGGGACGGCCGGTCCAGCCCTGCCGGCCCGTCGGCCCCGCCCGGGCGGGGGCCTCACGCCAGGGCGACCGCTCCGTCGGCCGCCGTCAGGCGCGCCCGCCCTCCGTGGGGGCAGTGCACGATCCGGTCGCCGAGCCCCAGCCGCTCCGCCTCGGCCAGGAAGTCCGACAGCGGCGACCGCATCACCGTGTAGTCGTGATAGTGCACGGGCAGCACGGCCCGGGGAGCCAGCCGGCGGGACAGCTCCGCGCCCTGCGCCCCGTCCATGGTGACGACGAACCCGCCCGGCAGGGTGGTGCCGCCCAGGTGCAGCACGGCCAGGTCGGCGGCCGGGAAGCGCCGGGCGATCTCGTCGAGGCCGTCGTACACCAGCGTGTCGCCCGACAGGTACAGCCGCAGCCGGGGCGGCCGGCCGGCCGGGCCGAACTCCAGCATGCTGCCCATCACCGGCGGCAGCAGCCCGCGCAGCACCCGCTGACCGGCGTGCCGCCCGGGCAGGGCCGTGATCCGGGCCTGGACACCGCCGTGCTCCAGGGTCAGGCCCCGCCAGGTGCGCAGACCGGCCGTGCGCTCGAAGCCCTGGAACACCTTGAGGCGGCGCGCGGCGTGCGGCGTCGTCACGACCGGGGTTGCGTGGTCGAGGTGCCGGCGGGCCTGCCGGTCCCAGTGGTCGCCGTGCAGGTGGGACAGCACGATCCCGTCGAGGCGGGGCAGGTCCTGCGGCGCGAGGGCCGGCTCGGTCAGCCGCCGGCTCACCAGGCCGTAGCCGAGGTGGGCGTACTGGCCGCGGTGCAGGAAGTTGGGATCGGTGAGCAGGGTCAGCGGACCGTAGCGCAGCAGGACGGTCGCGTTGCCGATGAAGTGCAGGTCGAGTGCGTCGTCCGTGGGGCCGACCGGGGTTCCTGACATGGTCACCCGCCCTTCGCCTGGTCGCAGGGCCGGGGCGCGGGTCCGCGGTGCGTGACGGCGGGCGCCCCTGGTGCGGGCCGGGGTACCCGGACCGGGCCGGGTCAGTCCTCACGACGGCCGGTCCGACGGGCCGTCAGGGCACCCGGTACTCCACTCGGGTGACCGCGTCAGCCGATCGGCCGCGTGTCGAACGCTGCGGGAGTCGGCCGTCGTTGCACATCGCGAAGATGGCCTGTGACCGACGCCATGGCACCGGCATACCGCGAGCACCGAAAGACACACGACCTGTGAGCATTCTCAACGACCCGCACGGGCCGGCCCCCGACACCTACGAGAGCGAGCTGCCGGTCAAGGCCCGCAAGCCCGGCAGCGTGGTGGTCAAGTGGCTGACCACCACCGACCACAAGACCATCGGAACGCTCTACCTCACCACGTCGTTCGCGTTCTTCCTGCTGGGTGGCGTGCTGGCGCTGGTCATGCGCGCCGAGCTGGCGCGGCCGGGCATCCAGATCATCTCGAACGAGCAGTACAACCAGGCGTTCACGATGCACGGCACGATCATGCTGCTGATGTTCGCGACGCCGCTGTTCGCCGGCTTCACCAACTGGATCATGCCGCTGCAGATCGGCGCGCCCGACGTGGCGTTCCCGCGGCTGAACATGTTCGCCTACTGGCTGTACCTGTTCGGCTCGCTCATCGCGGTCGGCGGGTTCCTGACGCCCAACGGCGCGGCCGACTTCGGCTGGTTCGCCTACTCACCCCTGTCGAGCGCCGAGCGCACGGTGGGCGTCGGGGGCGACCTGTGGGTGATGGGCCTGGCCTTCTCGGGGTTCGGAACGATCCTCGGCGCGGTCAACTTCATCACCACGATCATCTGCATGCGCGCACCGGGCATGACGATGTTCCGCATGCCGATCTTCACCTGGAACGTGCTGCTGACCGCCGTCCTGGTGCTGCTGGCCTTCCCGGTCCTGGCGGCCGCGCTGTTCGCCCTGATGGCGGACCGCAAGTTCGGGGCGCACATCTACGACGCGGCCAACGGCGGCCCGTTGCTCTGGCAACACCTCTTCTGGTTCTTCGGCCATCCGGAGGTGTACATCATCGCCTTGCCGTTCTTCGGCATCGTCACCGAGATCATCCCGGTCTTCTCCCGCAAGCCGATCTTCGGCTACATGGGCCTGGTCGCGGCCACCATCGCGATCGCCGGGCTGTCGGTCACCGTGTGGGCGCACCACATGTACGTCACCGGTGGCGTGCTGCTGCCGTTCTTCTCCTTCATGACGTTCCTCATCGCGGTCCCGACCGGTGTGAAGTTCTTCAACTGGATCGGCACGATGTGGAAGGGCTCGCTGTCCTTCGAGACGCCGATGCTGTGGGCCGCGGGCTTCCTGGTGACGTTCCTCTTCGGTGGTCTGACCGGGGTCATCCTGGCCTCGCCGCCGATGGACTTCCACGTGTCCGACTCCTACTTCGTGGTGGCGCACTTCCACTACGTCGTCTTCGGTACGGTCGTCTTCGCGATGTTCGCGGGCTTCCACTTCTGGTGGCCGAAGTTCACCGGCAAGCTGCTGGACGAGCGGCTGGGGAAGGTCACATTCTGGACGCTGTTCGTCGGCTTCCACGGCACCTTCCTGGTCCAGCACTGGCTGGGCGCCGAGGGCATGCCCCGCCGGTACGCCGACTACCTGGCGGCCGACGGCTTCACCGCCCTGAACACGATCTCGACGATCGCCTCCTTCCTGCTGGGCCTGTCCATGCTCCCGTTCCTCTACAACGTGTGGAAGACGGCCAAGTACGGCAAGCCGGTCGGCGTCGACGACCCGTGGGGCTACGGCCGCTCGCTGGAGTGGGCGACCTCCTGCCCGCCGCCGCGGCACAACTTCGCCACGCTGCCGCGCATCCGCAGTGAGTCCCCGGCGTTCGACCTGCACCACCCCGACATCGCGATGGCCGAGGCCGCGGCGCACGGACCCCGGCAGGCCGACACGAGGATCCAGTGAACGGCCTGCCGGGACAGGCCGCCGACAGCCAGCCGGGCGACCTCGCCAACGAGGTCGAGGGGTACCTCCTGTGGCAGGCCCGGGTGGCGGAGGCCGAGACCCGCGCCCGGGCCTTCGCCGAGCAGCTCGACTGGCTGACGACGGGCCAGCGGGAGCAGATCGAGCAGCACTACGTGACCGACAGCCTCCAGCGGGCCCGGGACGACCTGGAGCGCGTCGTGGCCCGGTGCCACTCGCTGCGCGCCGAGTACGAGCACCGGTACCGCACGCTGCGGCGGCGCTGTGTGGCCTGGGTGCTGGCGGTCTGCGCCGGCCTGACCACGGTGACCGGTCTCTACCTGCTCCTGTGACCCGCGCGGGCGGCCCCCCGCACCCGCTCAGGGCACCAGCACGATCCGGCCGCGCACCCCTCCCCCGGCGAGGCGCGCGTGGGCCTCGGCCGCGTCGTCGAGGGCGTACGTCCCGGCGACCCGCAGGGTCAGGGCGCCCTCGTCCACCAGCCGGACCAGCTCCGCCAGCCGGGCCCCGTCCGCGGCGACCTCGACCGCCGAGGTGCGCACCCCGCGCGCCGGGGCGGGCTGGGCCTGCGGGATGACGCCGACGTACGCGCCGCCGTCCCGCACCCACCGCAGGGCGCGCTCGCCGAGCACCGCCGCGTCCAGCACGGCGTCGAAGTCGCCCCCGGACGGCTCACCGGCCGCCGGGGTCGCGCCGAGGGAGCGTACGAGGTCCTCGTCGGCGGCCCGGGCCAGGCCGGTCACGGCCACCCCGCGCCGGGCGGCGAGCTGGACGGCGAAGCCGCCGACCGCGCCCGCCGCGCCCGTGACCAGCAGCGACCGGCCCTCCTCGAGCTCCAGCAGGTCGAGGGCCTGGGCGGCGGTCAGCGCGTTCAGCGGGAGCGTGGCCGCGTGCACGGCGTCCACCGTCGTCGGCGCCGTCGCGACCGCGTCGGCGTCCACCACGACGTACTCCGCGTGCGTGCCCACCGCCTTCACCATGCCGTGGTCCAGCGCCACGACCCGGTCGCCCGGGCTCCACGCGGTGGCCACGCCGGTCGCGTCCACGGTGCCGGCGACGTCCCAGCCGAGCCCGATCTGCTTGCCCGCACCGCCGAACGCCCCGGCCCGCACCCCGGCGTCGACCGGGTTGACCGCCGCCGCGGCCACCTTGATCCGTACCTGGCGGGCGGCCGGCTCGGGCAGCTCGCTCTCCACGACCTCCACCGACTCCGGCCCGCCGAAGGACCGCACCACGGCAGCACGCATCACAACTCTCCTGAGGATGAGGGGACTTGAGGGCCCGGCCGCTCCTTCGGCGGCCGCCCCCGACCACCCACGACCCTACGAAGAGCTACTCTCCACGGGTAAGTAGTTACCCGAAGGTGCGTACGTCCCCCGGAGGTGAGTGCCATGGCCACCCTGACCGCGGCCCAGAAGCGCGAGCAGGCCCGCGTCGCGTACGACGCGTTCATCCGCAGCTGCCCCACCAACCAGCTCCTGGACCGCATCAGCGACAAGTGGGTCAGCCTCGTGGTCTCCGCCCTCGCCCCCGGTCCGATGCGCTACAGCGACCTCGCCCGCAGGATCGCCGGGGTCAGCCCCAAGATGCTCACCCAGACCCTGCGCTCCCTGGAGCGCGACGGGCTCCTCACGCGGACGGTGACGCCGTCCGTGCCGGTCCGCGTCGACTACGAGCTGACCCGCCTGGGCCACAGCCTCGCCCACCTGCTGACGGCGGTGAAGGACTGGGCGGAGACCCACTTCGACGAGGTCCACGCGGCCCGGGAACGGTACGACGCGCTCGCCGACGAGTGACCGTCCGGGTGAAGTGACGGACCCGTACGGGCCGACCGCATCCGTGCGCGGCGTGACGGGGGAAGTATCCGCCGTCCTCATCGGACAGCGCCGTCACCGGAGGAGAGTCGAAGCCATGCACGTCTCGGTCGTCCTGTTCACCGCCGATCTGCGGCTGCACGACCATCCGCCGCTGCGGGCCGCGCTGGACGCCTCGGACACGGTGGTGCCGCTCTTCGTGCGCGACCAGGCCGTGACGGCGGCCGGGTTCGACCCGCCCAACCGGCGCGCGTTCCTCGCCGACTGCCTGGCCGACCTGGACGCCTCGCTGCGCGAGCGCGGCGGGCGGCTCGTGGTGCGCTCGGGCGACCTGGTCGAGGAGGTGTGCCGGGTGGTGAGCGAGGCGGACGCCGACGAGATCCACATGGCTGCCGGCCACACCGCCTTCGCCGCCCGCCGCGAGGAGCGGCTGCGGCGGGCGCTGGAGGCGGACGGCCGCCGCCTGTTCGTGCACGACGCCGTGACCGTGGCGGTGCCCCCGGGCACGGTGACGCCCGCCTCAGCGGACCACTTCGCCGTGTTCACCCCGTACTTCCGCCAGTGGGACCGGCTGGTGCTGCGCCCGGTCGCCCCGCCTCCGCGCCGGGTGAGCGTGCCCGGGCACGTGACGGGCGAGCCGCTGCCCGCGCGCGGTGACGTCGGCGGTGTCTCGCCCGCCCTCATGGCCGGCGGGGAGGGCGCGGCCCGCAGGCGACTGACGGCCTACTGGCGCAAAGGGCTGGACGCCTACGACGACACGCGGGACGACCTGGCCGCCGACACCACCTCGCGGTTCTCCCCGCACCTGCACTTCGGCACGCTGTCCCCGGTGGAGCTGGTCCACCGCGCCCGTAAGCAGGGCGGCCCGGGCGCCGACGCCCTGGTCCGGCAGCTCGCCTGGCGCGACTTCCACCGCCAGGTCCTGGCCGCCCGCCCCGGCGCGGCCCGCGCGGACTACCGCACCAAACGCGACAGCTGGCGCTCGCGGCGCACCGCCGCGGCCGACATCGAGGCGTGGGAGACGGGGCGGACCGGCTATCCGGTGATCGACGCCGCGATGCGGCAGCTGCGCCACGAGGGCTGGATGCACAACCGGGCCCGGCTGCTCACCGCGAGCTTCCTCGCCAAGACCCTGTACGTCGACTGGCGCATCGGCGCAGCCCACTTCCTGCACTGGCTGGTCGACGGGGACGTGGCCAACAACCAGCTCAACTGGCAGTGGGTGGCCGGCACGGGCACCGACACCCGGCCCAACCGGGTCCTCAACCCGGTCACCCAGGCCAAGCGGTACGACCCCGACGGCGCGTACGTGCGGCGGTGGGTGCCGGAGCTGGCCGGGGTCGGCGCGCCGGCCGTCCACGAGCCATGGAAGCTGGCCGGCCCGGAGCGGGCCGCGCTGGACTACCCGGAACCGGTGGTGGAGCTGTCGGCGGGGCTGTACCGGTTCCGGCAGGCCCGCGAGCGGGCGCGCTGAGGCGCCGGGGCTCGCGGGGCGGGCGCCGGTCGGGCGCCCACCCCGCGCGGTCGTCTCACGTCCCGCCCGCCGCGCGGGCCGCCCACCGCAGCGCTGCCGTGCGGCCCCCGTCGGGCACGGTCCACAGCGGGTGCCCGCGCAGGCCCCAGCCGTGCAGGAGGGCGTTGGCGGCGAGGAAGCCACTGGTGGCGGCCCGCTCCATGAGCGCCACCGGCAGACCGGTGCGGACGGCGTCGCCCGCCAGGACGAGGCCCGGGGTGGACGTGCGCACGGCGGGCCGGTCGTCGTAGCCGCCGACGGGGAACAGCGGGCAGTCCGCGCGCCACTCGTGGCGGACGTCCACCACCCGGGCGGGGCCCGTCTCGGGGTAGACGCGGTGCAGTTCGGCGACGAGTTCCTTCTGCCGGGCCTCCCGGTCGCCGGCGCCGGGCAGGGCGTAGGCGTGCAGTTCGAGGACGGAGCCGCCGGTGCGGGCGGCCCAGCGGGCGGCCTCGCCCTCCCAGCGGTCCAGGACGCTGACGTTGTCCAGGGGGCCGTAGCCGCTGGTGCCGAGGAAGCCGGGCCGGTCGGCGCGGACCGGCCGGTCCAGCCACAGCCGGGTGACGAGGAACGGCGGCGCGGTGCGCAGCCGGGCCAGGCGCTCGCGCCACGCCGGGTCACCGAGGCCGTCGGAGCGCTGCACGAGGTCGCGCAGGGCGCCCGGGTCCAGGGCGAGGACGACGGCGTCGTGGTGGTCCTCGGCGGTGCGGGTGGCCACGGTGAACCCCGCGGAGCCGTCGGACCCTCGGGACCCCGTTCCGGCTCCGGGGCGGTCCGGTGTGACGGCCTCGACCGGGCTGGACGTCAGCAGGCACGCCCCGAGGCCGGTCAGATGCGCGGCCAGCGGGTCCCACAGGGCCTGCGGGAAGGGCTCGGACGGCACGTCGAACAGCAGGCCCTCGGCCGAGCCGAGGAAGTAGATGTGGAACATCAGCGCCATCTCGGCGGCCGACAGCAGGCGCGGGTCGGCGAAGAAGCTCCGCGAGAAGACCTCGAAGGCCAGGTGCCGTGCCGCCGGGGGGAAGCGGATCGCCTCCAGGAAGTCGTGGGCGCTGGTCCCGTCCAGCCGCTCGTACACGCCGGGCACGCGCACGTCGAGCAGGGGCAGCGCCGCGCGGACGTTCATCCGGGCCAGGTCGCGCACTCCGAACGACGGGCTCAGCGCGACGAAGCCGAGGGCGCTCAGCGGCGGTGTGCGGGGCACGCGCCGGAAGCCGTCCTGTCCGCCGGCGGAGTGCCGCAGGGGGTAGTCGGGCAGGCCGGTCAGGCGGGAGAGGCCGGGGTCGGTGCGGCGCAGCAGGGCGCGCAGGTTGTAGTACTGCCGGAAGAACGCGTGGAAGCCCCGGCTCATGGTGGCCGTGCTGCCGTCGGCGAGCCGCGTCGGCCAGCCCGCGAGCCGGCCGCCGAGCACCGCCTCGCTCTCGTACAGCGTGACGCGTACGCCGCGCTCGGCCAGCGCGGTGGCGGCCGTGAGCCCGGCGATGCCGCCGCCCACGACGGCGACGCTCGGGGCGGTCGGCGGGTCGGCGCGGTCGGCGCCGGGTGCGGCGGGCAGCAGGCGCGCCAGCCGGTCGCGGCCCGGGCGGGAGGGGCCGGGGCGGGAGGGCAGGGGGCGCGAGGGCTCGGGGTGGGAGGTCATCGCGGGTCGGCTCCCGTCCGGCGGGTGTCGGGGGCGCGGCGCGCCACCACGGTGTGGGTGATGCCGGCCTGCCAGCCCGGCAGAGGCAGCACGCGCACCCGTTCGAACCCGGCCGCCGCCACCCGACGGGCGAGGGCGCCGGCGGTGTCGAAGGCGAGCACGCTGTGCCACAGGTGCCGGTAGAGGGGGCCGTCGCCGAGCAGCGTGGCGACGGGGACGACCAGTCCGCCGCACACCGCGTTCCACACCGCCCGGTGCGCGGGGTGCCCGCTGAGCGCGTACTCGTGCACGGCGAGCCGGCCGTGCGGGGCGAGCATGCGGCGGGCGGCGCTCAGCACGGCGTCCGGGTCGGCGGTGTTGCGCAGCAGGTACGCGGCGAAGACGGCGTCGAACGGGCCGCTGACCCCGGCCTCCGCGAGGCGCTCCACGGGGGCGTGGACGAAGCGCACGGACGCCGACCACGGGCGGAGCGCGGCACGGCGCAGCATGCCCTCGCTCGCGTCGACGGCGGTGATCTGCGCGCCGGGCAGGACGGCGGCCAGGGCGGCGGTGGACGCCCCGGTGCCGCAGCCGAGGTCGAGGACGCGCAGCCTGGTGCCGTGCCGGGGCAGGCCGAGCCGCCGGACGGAGCGGCGCAGGTGGGCGTGGTAGCCGGGGTTGGCCGCGACGAGGGTGTCGTAGCTGCGGGCGGCGTGGTCGAAGGCGTCGGCGAGACGGGCGTCGCGCAGGAGCGGCATGGGTTCGGGCTCCGGGGTCAGGCGGCCGGACGGGTCCGGCGCGGGGTGAAGGGCAGGCGGAGGGCGGAGGTGAGCATCGCGGCGGTGGGCACGTGCGCGCCGACGGCGAGGTCCTCGGGCAGGCTGGTGGCGCCGTCGAGGAAGCGCAGCAGCCGCACCGGCGGCACGCGCGCGAAGAGCCTGCTGAAGAACGCGGGGCCGTCGACCCGCCCGCTGTCCAGGGCGTGCAGCAGGACGGCGTCCATCAGCCGGGCCCGCGCGGAGTGCGGGCGGGGCGGCAGCGGCCGGCGGCCGGCGTGCAGGGCGTCGGCCACGGCGCGGGTCTGCCGCTGCACGGCGCTGAAGGTGTAGCCGGTCGAGGGCCGGGTGGCCCCGGCCGAGGCGCCGATGCGGAAGACGTGCGGGGCGCACTGCCGGGGGAAGACGGCGTCCGTCATGGGGATCACCCCGTGCTCGGTGGCGCTGACCCGGTAGTCGTCCAGACCGACCACGTCCTCCACGTACCGGCGCAGGACGCGGTCGTACTGCCCGCCGGGCAGGACCTGCCGGGAGAACTCCGTGTACTCGACCAGTGCCTCGCACGGGCCGACCGGCAGCACGTAGCCGAAGGACAGCCCGTGGGCCGGCTGCGGGGTGCGGAAGTCCATCAGTTCCACCGCGTCCGGGTCGAAGACCGGCGTCCGCGTCCGGACGAACCAGCCGCGGAAGTGCTGGAGCAGCGTGGTGCGCGCGGGTGGCAGGGACGGCAGGGGGCGGGAGTCGAAGACCCAGCGGGCGCGGACCGTGACGGGGCCGCCGTCGGGCAGCCGCCCGTGCACGCGGGCGCCGTCCGGCACCGGCTCGATCCGCTCGACGGCCGCCTGCACGCGCCGCGCCCGGCCGCTGACCGCGATCTCGTCGGCGACCAGGGTCTCGAACGCGTCGGACGACAGCATCTTGTACGTCAGCGGCGCGATCGTCCGGGTGACGACCGTGCCGTCGGGGGCGCGCACGCGCAGGTGCTCCCAGCGGGCGGTCAGCGCCTCGTCGTACGGGCCCGCGCCCCGCTCCCAGAAGCACCAGGTGCGCGGCGCGGCGCGCGCCGGGCCGGGCGGGGCGGTCAGCAGCACGGTGTCCAGCGGGCGCACCCCCACCGGGGGCCGCGCCAGGTTGAGCACCAGCGACAGTCCCGCGGCGCCCGCCCCGACCACGGCGACGTCGGTCTCCAGATCCACGCCCGCAGCTCCCTCGCCCAGCTCTCGCCCCCGCCGGCGGCGGGCTTCCCGGATACGGCTCTCCGGCCGGCGCCGTCCCGTGCGGGGGCGTCGTGCCGCCCAGTGTTTCCGGCCGACCGTGCCGCGCGGATGCACCGCGGTGCGTGTCGTGCGGCCGTCCGGCGGGTGAGCGGTCCGCCCGGCGGCACCGCTTGTGCCCGAACGGCGCATCCGGTCACGCCTCCCGCGCGGAATGACTCGTACGAGACGGCGTTGCGGCCCACCGCACACGACAGCCGTACCCGGACCACGGACACACCCACCACGGGCGAGAGGATCCGCGATGCGTTTCACCCAGGCGACCGTCCGGCACACGGCCCGGCCGGACGAACCGCCCGGTGCCGGAGCCACTTCGCAGCAGGCCCGCGAGCCCGCGCACCCGTCTTCCCGGTACTCCGCGCCGAGCGGCGCGGGCGGCTCCTTCGGGGGTCCCGGCCTCCTCGACGGCCTCCTGTCCGACGACCCGGCGGCCGTGGACGCGGACGTGGCCGGCGCGGTCGGCGCGACCCTCGCCCGGCTGCTCGCCACCCGGGTGGACGACGCCCGGGTGCTGGATCCCCTGTTCGCCCGGGACGTCGCCGAGCGCGTCGCGGACTTCACCCTGCGCGGCGGGCGCCGGCTGCGGCCCCGGCTGCTGTGGTGGTCGCTGCGCGCCTGCGGCGGCGCGGACCGGGCGCAGGTGCGGGCGGCGCTGCGCGCCGCGGCGGCCCTCGAACTGCTCCAGACGTGCGCCCTCGTCCACGACGACGTGATGGACGCGGCGGCCACGCGGCGGGGCAGGCCCGCGCTGCACACGGCCGTCGCCGCGCAGTACGGCGACGGCGCGCCCGCCACCGCCCGACGGCTCGGCGAGTCCGCCGCCGTGCTGGCCGGCGACCTGGCCCTGGCCTGGGCCGACGACACGGTGGCGGAGCTGCTGGCGGACGGCGCGGACCTGCCCCCGGGTGCCGCGCGGCGCGCGCACGAGGTGTGGAGGACCACGCGGACCGAGATGGTCGCCGGGCAGTACCTGGACGTGCAGGGGCAGGCGACCGCCGCGCACACCGTCGCCCGCGCGGTGCGCGCCGCCTGCCTCAAGAGCGCGCTGTACACGGTCGAGCGGCCCGTGGAGCTGGGCGCCGTCCTCGCGGGCGCCGAGGCGTCCGTCGCACGGGCGCTGTGCCGGGCCGGGCGCTGCGCCGGGCTCGCCTTCCAGCTGCGGGACGACCTGGACGACCTGTTCGCCGACCCGGGCGTGACGGGCAAGCCGTCCGGCGGCGACGTGCGGGAGGGCAAGCCGACGTACCTGATGGCCCTCACCCGGGCGCGGGCCGCCGGGACCGGGGACCGGCACGCGCTGGAGGTGCTGGACGCCGCCGTGGGCCGGGTCGACCTGACCGGGGCCGGGCTCGACCGGGTGCGGGAGGTGGTGGTCGCGACCGGTGCGCGGGACGCCGTGGAGACGCGGATCGCGCGGTTGTCCCGGCGGGCCCTGCGGCACGTGGCCCTGTTGGAGCTGCCGCAGCCGCGGGCGGCGGCCGCCCTGCGCGAGCTGCTGACCGAGATCAGCGGGCCGCGGGACGGGACGGCGGCACCGGGACACCGCCCGGCGCCCGCGCCGACGTCCACCCCCGCACCGCCCACGGGGGCCGCACCCGCGGGCTCCCTCCCCGTCGCCGTACCGGAGGTGGCGCGATGACCCGCACCGTCCAGGGCCCCACCGATCACGTCGTGGTCGTCGGCGCGGGTCTGGCCGGGCTGTCGGCCGCCCTCCACCTGCTCGGCGCGGGCCGCCGGGTGACCGTCGTGGAGCGGGACGCGCTGCCCGGCGGCCGGGCCGGCCGGCTCGTGCGCGGCGGCTACTCCATCGACACCGGGCCGACCGTGCTGACCATGCCCGAGATCGCCGACGAGGCGTTCGCCGCGGTGGGCACCGCGCTGCGCGACCACGTCGACCTGATCCCGCTCGACCCGGCGTACCGGGCCCGGTTCGCCGACGGGACGTCGCTCGACGTGCACACCGACGGCGACGCCATGGCCGAGGAGGTCACCCGGTTCGCCGGGCCCGCGGAGGCGGCCGGCTACCGGCGGCTGCGCGAGCGGCTCACCCGGCTGTACCGGGCGGAGCGCGGCCGTTTCCTCGACGCGGACTTCGACTCGCCGTGGCAGCTGCTCACCCCGGACCTCGCCCGGCTGGCCGCCCTCGGCGGGTTCGGCCGCTGGGAGGCCGGGGTGGGCAAGTACCTGAAGGACGAGCGGCTGCGGCGGGTGTTCACCTTCCAGGCGCTGTACGCAGGCGTGCCCCCCGAGCGGGCCCTGGCCGCGTACATGGTGATCGCGTACATGGACACCGTCGCCGGGGTGTACTTCCCGCGCGGCGGGATGCACGCCCTGCCGCAGGCGATGGCCGACGTGGCGGCCGCGGCCGGCGCGACCTTCCACCACGGGCAGACGGTGACCCGGCTGGAGCGCTCGGGCGGGCGGATCACCGCCGTGGTCACCGAGGACCAGCGCATCCCCTGCGACGCCGTGGTCCTCACCCCCGACCTGCCGGTGACCTACCGGCTCCTGGGCCGCGCCCCGCGCCGTCCCCTCGGGCTGCGGCACGCGCCGTCGGCCGTCATCCTGCACGCGGGCTGCGACCGCACCTGGCCCGAACTGGCCCACCACACGATCTCGTTCGGCCACGCATGGCGGCGCACCTTCGACGAGCTGACCCGCACCGGGGAGCTGATGAGCGACCCCTCGCTGCTGATCACCCGGCCCACCGCCACCGACCCCTCGCTGGCCCCGCCCGGCCGGCACCTGCACTACGTCCTCGCGCCCTGCCCGCACACCGGGATCGGCCCGGGGGCGGCGCAGTGGCAGGACCTCGGACCGCGCTACCGCGACGGCCTGCTGCGCGAGCTGGACCGGCGCGGGCTGACCGGCATCGCCGAGTCGATCGAGGAGGAGTGCCTGGTGACCCCGGCGGACTGGACGGGGCAGGGCCTCGCCGCGGGGACGCCGTTCTCCGCCGCCCACACGTTCGCCCAGACCGGGCCGTTCCGCCCCCGCAACCTCGTGCGCGGCACCGCAAATGCTGTGCTGGCCGGCTGCGGCACCACCCCAGGCGTCGGCGTACCGCCGGTCCTGCTGTCCGGGAAGCTGGCCGCCGCCCGCATCACCGGGGCGGACCGCACGGCCGCGGCCCGGCGCCCGCGCACGATCCCCCTCGCCGAAGGAGCCCGGTCGTGACGACCCGAGAACTGGACGCCGCGGGCGTCACCGACCCCGAGCTGCGCACCGCCTACCTGCGCAGCCGCGAACTCAACGCCCGCCACGGGCGGACCTACTTCCTCGCCACCCGCCTGCTCACCCCGGACCGGCGCCCCGCCGTGCACGCGCTGTACGGCTTCGCCCGCTGGGCCGACGACATCGTGGACGCGCTCGACGGAGCACCCGACGACGAGCGGGCCCGCGCCCTGGACCGGCTGGGTGACGACCTCGCCCGCACCCTCGCCCACGACGGGCCCGGCCCGCGCGAGGCCCACCCGGTGGCCCGCGCGCTGGCCGACACCGCCCGCCGCCACGCGATCGACCACGGCCTCTTCACCGACTTCCTCGCCTCCATGCGCAGCGACCTGACGGTCGGCTCCTACGCCACCTACGACGACCTGCGCGGCTACATGCACGGCTCCGCGGCGGTGATCGGCCTGCAGATGCTGCCGGTGCTGGGCACGGTCACGCCCCGCGAGGAGGCGGCACCCCACGCGGCCGAGCTGGGCGTCGCCTTCCAGCTGACCAACTTCCTGCGGGACGTGGGCGAGGACCTCGACCGCGGCCGGGTCTACGTGCCCGAGGACCTGCTGGCCGCGCACGGCGTCGACCGCGGGCGACTGCGGCACTGCCGCGACACCGGCCGCACCGACGGCCACATCACCGCGGCGCTGCGGGAGTTCGCGTCCCTGACCCGGGCCGCGTACCGGCGGGCCGCGCCGGGCATCGCCATGCTCAGCCCTGTGTCGCGGCCGTGCATCCGCACGGCGTTCGTCCTGTACGGCGGCATCCTCGACGCCGTCGCCGCCGACGGGTACGCCGTCCTGCACCGGCGCTCGGTGGTGCCGCGCCGGCGCAGGGCCCTGGTCGCGGCCGACGGGCTGGTCCGGGTCGCCGCGGCCCGGCTGGCGGACCGCCGCTCCCCCGGCGCCCCCGTGCAGGCGGCCCCGGCGGACCGCGCGTACCAGGAGGTCGCGTGACTCCCCGGCCCGGACGGTACCGGCCCCCGCTGCGGCTGCGGCGCGCGCCGGTGCGCTGGGAACGGCAGCAGCCGACCTGGCGCGACGCCAAGCCCGCGCTGATCGCGCAGGCCCTGAAGCGGGCACAGGCCCGGCCCACCGGCAACTGGTACGTCGTCGGCGCCTCCCGGGACCTGCGTCCCGACCGGCCGCTCGGGCGCACGGTCGCCGGACGGGAAGTGGTGCTGTGGCGGGACGCCGAGGGGTGGCCGGTCGCCGGGCCCGGGGCCTGCCCGCACCTGGGCGCGCCGCTGCGGGACAGCCCGGTGCGCTGCGGCAGCCTGGTGTGCCACTGGCACGGACTGGCCCTGGACGGGCGCCCGTTCGCCGGGTGGGAGCCATGGCCGGCCCACGACGACGGGGTGCTGCTCTGGGTGCGGCTGGACGGGAGCGGCGGCGAGGCGCCGACCGACGCGCCCCTGGTGCCGACGCGTCCGGCGGCGGCCGACGCGCTGTCCGCCGTGTACACCACGGTGGGCGTGTGCGAGCCGGAGGACGTGGTGGCCAACCGCCTGGACCCCTGGCACGGGGCCTGGTTCCACCCGTACTCGTTCGTCGACCTGACCGTGGTGCGGGCGCCGGGCCGCGCCGACGAGGACGACTCCTTCACGGTGGACGTGTCGTTCAAGGTCGCCGGCCGGCTCGTCGTGCCGGTACGTGCCGAGTTCACCGCCCCGGGTCCGCGCACGGTGCTGATGCGGATCACGGAGGGTGAGGGACGGGGCTCGGTGGTGGAGACCCACGCCACCCCGCTAGGGCGGGACGCCCGGGGCCGGCCGCGCACGGCAGTGGTGGAAGCCGTGGTCGCCGGCTCCGAGCGGCGCGGCTTCGCGGCGGCCCGGCGCGCGGCTCCGGCGCTGCGGCCCTTCATCCGCGCGGCCGCCGCCCGGCTGTGGCGCGACGACCTGGCGTACGCGGAACGGCGCTGGGAGCTGCGCTCCACCGGACGCTTTCCGGGCTGAGCGGGGCGCTTCCCGGGCTGAGGCTTTCCGGGTGGAGCGGGACGCTTGACGGGTGGAGCGGGACGCTTCTTGAGCTGAGCGGCATGCTTCCCGGGTGAAGTGGGGCGGGCCCGCTCAGTGGCCGCGGGCGGGGGGACGCGCACCGTCCTCGCAGAGGCGGCCGAGCGTGTCCACCGCCTCGCGCAGCCCCGAGCAGCGCGGGAAGCCGGCCGACGCCCGCCGGTCCCAGCCGGGGCCGGCGGGCAACACCGTGGGCCGCCTGCGGGCGCCCGCGGCGCCCCACTCCAGGCCGGCGACGTGCCGGGCCAGCGGCAGGGACGCGGTGGAACGGGTCTGCGCCCACAGCACCACGGCGGCCGGGCCGGTGCGCCGCACGCACGCCAGGAGGGCCTCCGTCGGCACCGCGGCGCCGAGGGTCCGCGTCGGCAGCCCCCGCTCGGCCAGGGCCGCGGTCAGCACCTCCAGCGGCAGCGAGTGCTGCTCGCCCGGTGTGCAGGCCAGCACGACGGGCGCCGCCCCCGTCACCGGGTCCCGGCGCGGGAAGAGGAAGGGCACGCCGCGCAGGGTGCTGGAGATGTGCCAGGAGAGCAGGTGCTCGACCTCCACGTACCGGTCGCCGGACGATTCCCACTTGCGGCCGACCGCGCGCAGCGTCGGCACCATGACCTCCTCCCAGGCCACCACGAGGCCGTGCCGGTCGACCGCGTCGAGCAGGCGCTGCTCCAGCTCCGGGGCGTCCAGGCGCACCGCGGCCCGGGCGAGGCCCCGGCACTCCTGCCGGACGTCGCCGCCCAGCGGCAGCCCGCCACCGGCACCGCCGCGCCGGGCGGGGGGCCGGGGGCCGGGTTCGGGTCGGGGATCGGTGGCTCCGGGGTCGGCGGCGTCCTCCGCCTCGCCATCGACATCGCCATCGGCCCGGGGCGGGGCCGGGGGCGCGGACGCACGGGGAGACGCGGGGTCGGTCGTCGGGGTGGTCGGGTGGTGGCGCAGGCGGGCCACCCGGGCCGCCTCGGCGGGGGGCGCCCCGGCGGAGGTCAGGCGGCACATGTCCTCCACCATGGCGATGTCCGCGGGGCTCCAGCGGCGGTGCCGGCCCTCCGCGCGCACCGCGGGTCCGAGGCCGTAGCGGCGGTCCCAGGACCGCAGGGTGGTCGGCGAGACGCCGAGCCGCCGGGCGACCGCGCCCGTGGTCAGCCCCGCCGCGTCGGCCGTGGCCTCCGGCTCGTCCAAGACGGCCATCGCGGTCTCCCTCCTCAGGTCCTCACGCTCCCTCCAGCTTATACGACGCACAATCGGTGCAAGTTGTTTCGCCGTCTCGCGCGGCCCAGGCTGGACGGCACACCGGGGGCAGTGGCCCGGAGGGTGTTCCGCAGAGGAGGCGTCGACGTGGACCGGTTGACCGACGACTGGGCCGTGCTGCACCAGCGGTGGGCGGGGCTCGTGTACGGGCTGGCCCGGCAGTCCCTCGGGGATCCGCGGGACGCGGAGGACGTGACCCAGCAGGTGTTCGCCGCCGCCTGGCGCGGCCGCGCCGGGTACGCCCCGGAGCGCGGGTCGTACGCCGCCTGGCTGGTGGGCATCACGCGCCGCACGGTGGCGGACGCGCTGACGGCCCGCGCGCGCCGGGCCGAACTGACTGCGGCGGCGGCCCGGTTGCCGTCGGCCCGGCACGCCCCGGCCGGGAGTGACCCCGAGGCGGCGCTCGACCGCGTGGTCGTCGGGCGGGCCCTGGACGGGCTCACCGCACCGCAGCAGCAGGTGCTGCGGCTGGCCTTCTACCAGGACCTGACCCAGACCCAGATCGCCCGGGTCACGGGCTGGCCGCTGGGCACGGTCAAGAGCCACGCGCGCCGCGGCCTGGAGCGCCTGCGCGACTCCCTCCGGGAGGACGACCTGCTCGCGGCGTGAGGCGCGCGGAATCGATGCGACTGCTGTCATAAGCCCGCCGCACCGGATCCGGTGCCTAGATCATGGGTCACTGGGGATGGTGTGATGCGGTCGCAGTCAGGACGTTCACCGCCTCCGGGTGGCAAAGCAGCCCTTGCGGGGTACACGTACTCGGCAGTGATCACACTCCGCGGACGAGATGGGTGAGGAGACGCCGGTGAGCGACCATCCCTTCATCGACGTTCCTCTGCCCGCCAGGCCGGGTGTCCTGCTGCACCGGCGTGCCGACTACGACAACACCCCCGACAGCATCGGGATCGCCCGCGATCTCACCCATGACTTCCTGGCGGACATCTCCCGCCGCACCGGCGTGCTGTCGGACCGGACCGCCGGCGACGTCATGCTCGTCGTCAGTGAGCTGATCACCAACGCCGCACGTCACGACGGCGGTCCCCGGCTGCTCGACCTCACCTGCACCCAGCACGAAGTGGAGGTGACCGTCTGGGACACCAGCGCTCAGCTCCCCACACGCCTGCCCCGCGACCCCCACCGCATCGGCGGCCACGGCATCGAAATCGTGGCGGCCCTGTGTTCACGGTTCCGAGCAGAGCGCGTACCGGGCGGCAAACGCGTCCACGCCTGCATCCCCCTGGCGTGACCTCGGCCGCGTTATGAGGCGGTGGCGGCGTGGACCGTCCCAGGTGCAGCGCTCGCGCGAAGACCTGATCCTGTGCGGTGCCACCCGATGGCCTCCGCCCACGCGTTCCCCCGTAGGCTTCCCACTGCCCCGCGCCACGATCGGTGGCTGCGGAAGGTCAAGGAGGTGGAAGGCCGATGCCCGAACAGGCTTCGGCATCCGAGGGCGGCGCTGCTGACAAGCGCCTGCATCTGGTGCCCGATGAGGTCGCCGAGGTCGGCCGGATGGAGGCGGTGCGCCGTTACGACATCCTCGACACCCCGCCCGACGGCGCGTTCGACCGGGTGGCTGCGCTGGCAGCCCGCCTGTTCGACGTCCCTGTGGCGACGGTGACGATCGTGGACGAGGACCGGATCTGGTTCAAGGCCGCGCACGGCCTGGACGGTGTCAGCGAGATCGGGCGGGACCCGGGCCTGTGCGGCTCCGCGGTCCTGCGGGACGATGCGCTGGTCATTCCCGACACCCTGCTCGACGACGTCGCCTGCGGCAACCCGCTGGTCACCGGGCCGCTCGGCGTGCGGTTCTACGCCGCCGCGCCGATCACCACGACGGACGGGCACAAGCTGGGCACGGTCAACGTCCTGGACACCAAGCCCCGCTCCATCACCTCCGAACAGACCGCCACGCTGACCGACTTGGCCGCGATCGTGATGGACGAGATGGAGCTGCGCCTGTCCGCGCTGCGCACCGTGCGCCAGGAGCAGCAGTCCGCCGAGGCCGAGCGGGCGGCCCGGGAGCAGGCGGAGAGGGACAAGGCGGCGATCGCCTCTTTCGCCTCCACCTTGCAGCGCACCTTGTTGCCGCCGGCGCTGCCGACCGTGCCCGGCCTGGAGCTGGCCTGTCACTATCACACCGCGTCCGTGCACGACGTGGGTGGCGACTTCTATGACGTGTTCCCCCTGTCCGCCGGGAAGTGGGGACTGTTCCTGGGGGACGTGTGCGGCAAGGGCGCCGAGGCGGCCACCATCACCTCCCTCGTCCGCTACACCCTGCGGGCCTCGGCCCAGCACACGGACGATCCCGTCGCGGTACTCGGGGCCCTGAACAGCGCCCTGCTGACCGATGTGTGGGCAGGCAGCCGGTTCTGCACAGCCTTCTTCGCCACCCTCGCCCCCGATCCGGCCGGGGGCTTCACCGTGGCGCTGGCCACCGGTGGGCACCCCCCGGCCTACCACCTCAGCCCCGCCCCGCCCGAAGCCGGGGCCGCCCCGCACACGCGGGTGGCAGCGGTCCGTCCCCAGGGCGGCATGCTCATCGGCGCCTTCCCCGGCGCCCGCTTCGCGTCCACCACCCTTCACCTCGCCCCGGGCCAGGCCCTGCTCCTCTACACCGACGGTCTGACCGAGGCCCAGACCAGCACCGGCACCATGCTCGGTGACGAGGGCCTGACGGCCTTCCTCAGCGCTCGTCCGGCCTTGTGCGGGGCGGCGCAGTTGGTCCAGGACACCGTCGGTCTGCTGGACGCCCTGCCCGAGGGCGCGAGTGACGACGTCGCCCTGCTGGCTCTGTCGGTTCCCGCTCCTGACCGGCCCGTCGCTGCGACAGGGGCCGGATTCACCGCCCACACCACCGCCGCGCCCGCCGGCGAGGAGCACTGACCGCCATGGCCGACGACATCGAGCTGACCCTGACCGCCACCCCCGGTCCCGCAGCGGTCGCCAGCGTTTCCGGCGAGATCGACCTGCATACCGCACCCGGCTTCCGCACCCGCGTGCTGGCGCTGATCGACCAGGGCGACCACCACTTGATCCTGGATCTGTCGGGTGTGAGTTTCTGTGATTCCGCCGGCCTCGGCGCACTGATCGGCATCTGGCACGGCGCCCAGGAAGCGGGCGGCTCCCTGGCCCTGGCCGCCGTCCCCGACCGGCTGATGCGCATGCTCACCCTCACCGGAGTGGACAGCCTGCTGCCCCATTACCCGAGCACCGCCGATGCGCTCAGCGCCCACCAGGGTGCCCCCGACGCCGTCTGAACCGCGCCTTCGCCCGCCTCTCGCGCCGCCAGTGCTGGAGCGGGGAGAGCCGGTGGGTCTTCGCCGAGGCAAGCGGACCCGTCCACGCCTCCCGCCCTGCCCCGCCCCGCCCCGCCCCGTCCAGGAACGTCACAAGCTGAGGTAGAAGCGCACAGTCGTGCCGTCGTCGCCGGTGTGCAGCCGTACGAGGTCGGCCACGTAGTGGACCAGCAGCAGGCCCCGGCCCCCCGGTCGGCCGTGCTCCGGGGGGCGGCGGCCGGCCAGTGGATCGGTCAGTCGGCCCGCATCGCGGACCTCGCACACCAACTGCCCCTGCTCGGCCCAGACGGCGAGTGTCCCGCGGCCTCCGCCGTGGACCACGCTGTTGGTCGTCAGCTCCGCGACCGCCAGCTCCACATCCATCAGCCGGTCCCCGGCCAGGCCGAGCCGCTTCGCCTGAGCCAGAGCGAACCGGCGGACCGACGGAAGCTCATCAGCACCGTAGGAGAAGGCTGCGGCGTCCGGTACCGGCGCCAACTCCTGGTTGTACCGATCGACGACCGCCTGCCAGTCGTACGTGGGGCTGACCGACTCACGGCCCTCCCCGCTGATGAAGGTCGGGTGGGTGACCCGCGCATCGGCGATCACGTGCGGGTCCAGCCGCCACTCGTCGTAGGGGCACAGGATCGTCACCGCACGGCCCTCGAACGCGGCGTTGATCAGCGCCTCGTGCTGCGCGCACGCCGGGTACTCCACCGCGCTGCGGCCGGCCCAGATCGGCTCGCCGATGATCCGCACTCGTTCCTTCGGGTGGGCGTCGGCGAATCCGCGCAGCACCTTGGGGATGATTCGTCCCGGGTTGCGGCCGGCCTCGGTCATGTCCAGGAACAGGATGCCCTCGGCGTCCCCGCCCAGCCCTGACCTGATCAGCTCCAGGTGGGGACCGGGCACCGCGACGGCCATCGGCTCGCCCCTGGTCAGACCCTCGCGCAGGAAGAACACCGTCTGCCGCATGTACTCCTGCTCAGTTCGGTAGAACAGGGCGGGGTGCAGGAACGCCCCCTGAGTGGTCACCGTGCTCATCACAGAGCCACCTCGATCCGGTCCAGGCCCGGCCAGAACATCTCCAGGACCCGCGGCAGCTGCGGCGGGGGATTTTCGACCACCACCCTACCGTCGGGCAGGTTCATGGCAGTGACCGCCAGCGCTGTCACCCCGGCCACGTCGACGAACGCCACGTCCGACAGCTCCACGTACGACACGCCCGCATGCCGCCGGGCCAGCTCGGACAGGGCCTGCTCCCAAGACGGGCGAGTGACGCCATTGATCTCACCGCGGGCGCGTATCCCGGCACGACCGCGCAACAGGCTCACCTCCAACGCGGCCCGCCCGGACTCCGCCGGTGCGGACCCGCCCACCGCGTGCGGGGCATCCACTCTCGGGCTCCTTCATATCAAGCCGCCCGCCGACCGACCCGGCCCAGGCAGCGGAAAAGCTCCTCCCAGCAGGGAGTGTATCCAGGCGGCTGCACTCGCTCCCTGATCGCTTCAGCAGCAGTGGCCCGTGATCCAGGAGTGCGGGCAGGGCAAATGGCTTTGCTCCCTGCTTGATCGGCATGGATGCTGGCTCGCCGGAGGTGCTGGAGATGGTCAGCGTTGTGTTGAAGCTGTCAGCCCGTGATCTGGTGCATGCGGACCTGACGTCGTGTCAGTGGGCAGGGTCCGACCACCACCTGGCCAACGTCGCAGAGCAGTTGGAACGTGTCCGGTCCGGCGAGGTCGACTACCTCGCGGTCTGTCCCGCAACGGACATCCCGGTGGCGAAAGGCGGTGTCGACTACCAAGTCAAAGAGGGGGTCGGCACTTTGTGGCAGCTGGCAGTCCACCCCGCATTGCAGTCGTGCGGGATCGGCACGTTCCTTGTTGCAGCCGCGGAACTGCGCATCCGGAACCGCGGCCTGAGGCAGGCAGAGCTCGCTGTGGAGGAAAACAACCCCCGGGCACGTGCGTTGTACGAAAGGCTGGGTTACGTCGCGTACGACCGTCGGCCGGACTCGTGGGACGAGCAAGCCCCTGATGGGTCCTTGCGCCGCTACGAGACGATGTGCACGCTCATGCGGAAGGAACTCACTTAGAACTCCTAACGAAAAGCCCCCTCGGTCTCTTCTGATTCCTCGTGTCTTGGTCCGGCGGCGTAGGCCAGCGGGGGTGCGATTGCTTGGGCATCGGCTCCCTCGCCGACCCAGAGCCCGATGAAGAGCGCGGCGGTCGCTTCCAGGAGTCCCGCTCGTTCGAGACCACCGCCGGCCACGGGTTCGCAGCCGGCATGCCGCACCAATTGGTGTACGAGCGCGAGGGCCGTTTCGTCGTCTCCGCAGACCGGAACGGCCAGTGGCCGCCCATCGAAGATGGGCGGCGACATGCGCCACACGTCCTCGTGGCAGAGATTGAACGCCTTGACCACATGCGTTCCCGGTGCCGCCGCGGCCAGTTGCTGCGCGGCCGAGAGGCCGCTCTGTGTCAGTAGCCGGAAGCCCGGACCGACCGGATTGGAGCAGTCGATCAGCACCTTGGTGTCCAGGGCCGTCCGCAGTTCCCGCGCCACGCTCGTCCCCGCGCCGAAGGGCAGCGCGGCCAGTACCACCTGGCCGAACTCGGCCGCCGCACGCAGACTGGCAGGCTTCGCGCTGCCTCCGAGGCGCGTCGCGAGCCGCTGTGCCTTGTGCACGTCCCGTCCTCCGATGGCCACGTCGTGCCCGGCCCGCACCCAGTGGGTGGCGAGCGCATCCGCCATGTTGCCCGTGCCCAGTACGCCGATTCTCATCACGCATTCCCTCCCAGGACCTGCTTGGACCGTTCGCAACGACGCTAGAGGGCCTGTCGGGCACCATTTGGTACGTGACGACCGACGCTTTCCTCGCCGACTGCCGTGCCCGCCTGGCCTTCGACCTCCTCTCCAACACCTGGAACGCCGTCGTGCTCTGGGCGCTGCGCGACGGTCCCAGACGCCCGGTCGAACTACGACGACAGATCGGGGGAATCAGCTCCAAGGTCCTCACCCAGACGCTGCGACGCTTGCAGTCCAACGGACTGGTGGACCGGCAGGCACACCCCGGAGCACCACCGCGCGTTGAGTACCAACTCACCACCCTGGGGCGCACTTTGCTGGGCCCTGTTGACGCTGTCGGAGCATGGGCCTTCGAGCATGGCGATGAGCTCTTGACCGCGCAGGAAGCCAACTGCACCGCCACCATCGAGTCCTCCTCGAAGTGAGCGCAGGCGCCGCCAGCAGATGAGTACGCATCCAAGGGTGACGAAGGCTTCGTGGATGTCATCGCGGATCTCCCAGCGGATCCGCAGACGGCGGAACCAGTGCAGATGGGCGAACGCGCGCTCGACGACCCAGCGTTGGGTGCCCAGGCCGGAGCCGTGCTCAGTACCGCGGCGGGCGATCTCCCAGGCGATCCCGGTGTGCAGTACGAACAGGATGCCCTGGAACACCAGCCGATCCGGATGCCGCTTGCGTCCCGGATGCCGTGTCCGCCGCTCGACCTCGGGAAGTACCGGCTCGATCACCGCCCACAACTCGTCGTCGACTTCCCACGGCTTCGCCCGAGTCACCTTTGCGAGGTCTCAGCGGACGCGGCAGCCCCCTGGCAGCGCACGCGATGTCCTGCAGACACTAGGACTTCGCTCGGCTGCCACGCCGCGACGCTGGATCCAGGGCGCGGTCGGCCGGCCCATTCGACACTCCTAGGGGGGAGTTGTGCGCATGTCCCGCACACCGTTCAGCAGACCCGGCCCGTCCAGACGCACCGTCCTGCGCGGGCTCACCGTCGCCGGGGCGACGGTCGTCGGGTTCGACGCCGGCACCCGGAGCCGGTCCGCGTCCGGCGAGGCGCGGACCGCCGGTCTCAGGGGGACGCCCCGGCTGGACGGGACGCTCGTCACGGACGACGCCTCGCTGACGGCCGCCTCCGACGACTACGGCCACCTCGTGCACCGGCGCCCGCTCGCCGTGCTGCGGCCGGGCTCCGTCCGCGACGTCGCCGCCATGGTCCGCTTCTGCGCCCGGCAGGGCATCCCGGTCGCCGCGCGCGGCCAGGGACACTCGCCGTCCGGGCAGGCGCAGGTCCGCGGCGGACTGGTCGTCGAGACGGCCCCGCTGGCCGCGATCGGCGCGCTCGCCCCGGACAGCGCCACGGTCACCGTCGGCGCGGGCGCCAGGTGGAGCGACGTCGTCCGGGCGACCCTCGCGCACGGCCTGACCCCGCCGGTCTTCACCGACTACCTCGAACTCTCCGTCGGCGGCACGCTGTCGGTCGGCGGCATCGGGGGCCAGGCGCACCGGTACGGCGTGCAGGTGGACAACGTCACCGCCCTGCGGGTCGTCACCGGGGCGGGCGAGCCGGTCCGCTGCTCCCCCACCCGGCGCCCCGACCTCTTCCACGCCGTCCTGGCGGGCCTCGGGCAGTGCGGCATCATCGTCGAGGCCACGCTGCGCCTGGTGCGGGCGCCCCGGACCGTGCGCCACTACCTGTTGACCTACGACGACCTGGGGACGTACGTCGAGGACCAGCGGGCCCTCGTCGAGGAGGACCGCTTCGACTACGTCGGGGGGCAGGTCTTCGCGGACGCCCGGGGGATGTTCCGGACGTACATGATGGAGGTCGTCGCCTACGGCCCGCCGGCCGGTCCCGAGCCCGATGACGCCGCGCTCCTGCGCGGACTGCGGCACGACCCGGCCCGTGCGCAGATCGCCGACCTGGACTACTACGCCTTCCTGGACCGGATCGCGCCCGCCGTCGCCGCCCTCAAGGAGTCGGGCGCCTGGACGTTCGCGCACCCCTGGCTCAACCTGTTGCTCCCGGGCGACCACGCCGCCGAGCTGAGCGCGCCCGTACTGGACGCCCTGACGCCGGCCACGCTGGGACCCGGCGTCATCCAGCTCTACCCGATCCGGCGCGACCGGCTCACCAGCCCGCTGTTCCGCACGCCCGACGACCCGGTGCCGTACCTCTTCGACGTCCTCGGCGCCGTCCCGCCCGACGACACCGCGGCCGTAGGGCGCGCGCTGGCCACGAACCGCGCCGCCTACGAGGCCGCCGCCGCGGTGGGCGGCACGCAGTACCCGGTGGGCTGCGTCCCCTTCGACCGGGCCGACTGGCGCACCCAGTTCGGCTCCGCTTGGCCGCAACTGGCCGCCGCCAAGCGGACGTACGACCCGCACGGCATCCTGACCCCGGGTCAGGGCATCTTCTGAGCCGGACGGAACGGGAATCCGGGGGATCCGGGGCACCGTCCCGGGTCCGCCCGCGGCCGGCCTGCCGACCGCCGTGTGCCGGACTCTGGCGGACGCGCGTAGAACTCGGGCATCATCGTCGCGCACCACCTGCACGGTCGCCCCACAGGTCGTCTGACTCACCGCAGGGAGGATCCCCCGTGAAGACCCTCTTGAAGGTCTTGCGCAGCGTCCGGACCCGATCGGTCCTGACCGCTCTCGCCCTCGTCGTCGCACCCGGTGCCGTCGTGATCGGCGGAGCCGGCGAGGCGTTCGCCGTCACCAAGATCAGTCACGCCACCGCGACCTCGATGTTCCGCGAGGTCGGCATCACCTGGTCGTCGTCCGGCAACTGCTCGGACCGCTACAACTCCACCTGTACGTCGTTCGAGCAGCTCAACCTCGCCACCGCCCAGGGCGCCCAGACCCTGAAGCGGGCCACCGGGTGCGCCCTGAACATCACCGGCGGGACCGAGACCGGCCACGCCTCGGGGACGTACTCGCACTGGAACGGCTACAAGCTCGACTACGGCAAGTCCACCTGCGTCACCAACTACATCAAGAACACCTTCACCTACATCGGGGTGCGCGGGGACGGCGCCCCGCAATGGCAGTCGGGCTCGGGCAACGTCTACGCCGACGAGGGCAACCATTGGGACGTCCTGTACTACAACTGCGGCGGCTGCTGACCCACGGCCGCCGCGGCCGGTGACGACGGCGGCGGCCGCGGGCGCCGAACGGTGATGGACTCGGCGAGATCCTGTCACCGGGCTGTGAAGAACCCGGAGGACGCTGGTGCCCAGTCCGGCGCGAACACGCGCCGCTCGCCCCGGGGGAAGCACACCATGAGCACCGTTCGCACCGCCGCCGTCGTCCTCGCCGCCGTCTCCGCCTTCGCCCTGTCCGCCTGCGGTCCGTCCGAGGACGGCGCCGCGGACACGGGGAGCGCCACACCGCCCGCCGGCGCCACGGCGTCCGGGACGCCGTCGACGCCCGCCGCCCCGCCGAAGGCCCCGTCGGCCTCCAGCACCCCGCCGGCCCCCTCGGCTCCCTCGGCGTCGGCGCCCGCCTCGGGTCCCTCGGCGTCGGCGACGGATGCCGACTACGACGTCTTCCCGTGCAGCACGTACGACGTGACGTTCTCCGCGCACCTGGCGGAGCCCACCACCAGCAGCTACCTGCTGAAGATCACCAACAAGAGCGGCAAGGCGTGCCGGGCCCTCGGCCACCCGGTCGTGACGTTCGGCGACCTGGACGGGCAGGCCACGCAGCGCGGCGAGGCCCCCGGCATCGAGGACGCGCTGCGGCTCGGGCCGGGCGAGTCCGCGTACGCCGGTCTCCTGGGCGGCGCCCACGACGGCACGGGCAAGACGGTGGGCTCGATCGCGCTGACCATGGACACCGAGTCCGACCTGGAGCAGAAGCCGCTGACCGCCTCCACACCGGGCCTGTACGTCTCCCCCACGGCGAACTCCGTGACCCCCTGGGTGGACAACGCGGAGGACGCCCTCAGTCTCTAGCTCTCCGTCTCCCCCACGGCCGCGCGCGTGGGCGAGAGGACCCAGCGCAGGCCCGCGGTCACGGCCGTGCCGAGGGGGCGGACGCACAGGTCCTCCGCGACGGGCAGCCGCGGCAGCCGCAGCTCGCGGGAGGCCCAGTCGGGCAGCAGGGAGACCGCGCCGGCGGCGAGGGCGCCGTAAGGCAGCCGGGCGACGAGGGGCACGGGCGGGTTGAGGAGGAGGTAGCGGGCCGTGCTGCGCGCCTCGGCCGTGGCCCGCAGTTCGCCGCGGTAGGCGGCCAGGCGCTCGGCGAGTCCGGCCCGGTCGGTCGGCGGGTCCGGGATGCCGAGCTCGCGGGCGATGCGCGCCATGTCGGCGACGTAGCCGTCGCAGCCCTCGTCGTCCAGGGGGTGCGCGCCGTAGCGCTGGTGGGCGCGCAGGAACGTGTCGACCTCGGCGACGTGGACCCAGCAGAGCAGGTGCGGGTCGGACGCGGCGTAGGGCAGGCCGTCGGCGGTGGTGCCCCGGACCGTCCCATGCACCGCGCTGACCCGCTCGCAGGCGGCCCGTGCGCTGTCGGCGGGGCCGTAGGTGGTGACGGCGAGGAAGGTGCTGGTGCGCTGCAGCCGCCCCCAGGGGTCGCCGCGGAAGCCGGAGTGGGCGGCGACCGCCGCCATGGCGAGGGGGTGCAGCGACTGGAGCAGCAGCGCGGACAGCCCGCCGATGAACATCGACGCGTCCCCGTGGACCCGCCGGACGGGACGGTCGGGGCCGAACCAGCGCGGGCCGGGGGTGCCGTGGATGCGGGCGCGGTTGCGGGGGCCGTCCGGGCCGGCCACCCGGGTGAAGATCGCGGCACCGATCCGGTCACGCACCGTCGACGCGCCCGGCGGCAGGAGATTCATGAGCGCTGCGGCCTCTCTTCCCCGTCGTCCCCCCGTCCTACCGTCTGCCCCGCTGCCGTCGGCCCGACACCTGGCGCCGGGCGGTGGGGCGCGGGGCGGGGGGCGCCGGGCGCGGGGCGGCGGGGCGCGGGGCGGCGGGGCGCGGGGCGGCGGGGCGCGGGGCGGCGGGGCGCGGGGCGGCGGGGCGCGGTAAGAAGATTGCGTCGGGCCGGCTCGGGCACGCGTGCGCTGTACGTCTCCCCGATCCGAGGACGGTGACGCGATGAGCGAGTACGAGCGCTCCCGCACGATGTCCGCCCAGCCCGAGCAGGTGTTCGACCAGGCGGCCCAGGTCGAGCAGATGGACACCTGGCTGCCCGACGCGCTGCACGTGCGGGCCGAGGACCCGCCGTCGGTCACGGTGCACGAGGACCGCACGGACGAGGACACCTCCGCCACCCTGCGGTCCCGGCCCGACCAGATGCGGATCGAGTGGGGCACCCGCGAGCGGGGCGGCTACACCGGGTGGCTCCAGGTCGCCGGGGTGGACAGCGGCGCCAGCGAGGTGATCGTGCACCTGTCGTTCTTCGACGACGCCCACGATCCCGGCGAGGACGCCGTTGGCGTCGCCCTGGACACCAGCCTGCGGCGCCTGGAGGAACAGGTGCGGCTGCGGGTCGACGGCGCGGCCGGGTGAGGTGCGGAGCGTGAGGAGCAAGGGACGCAGCAGGTCGTACGCCGTCGCTGCCTCCGGGCAGTGGACGGACGAGGAGGAGGGCCGCCGCCGGCTGCCCGCCGGGGAGGTGCACGCGTGGGAGCCGGGGCGCAACGAGACGGTCTGCGGGCTGTCCCTGAGCCGCTCCCGGCTGGTCCGCTTCGCGGGCGTCACCTGGACGGACACCTTCCCCGAGTCGGGCGGCGCGGCGGACCGGGTGCAGCGCCAGTGCCCGCGGTGCGCCTCGGTCGCGGGGCGCCGCGGGAGCGACGCGCGGCCGGCGTGGCACCGGACCAACCCCCGGCCTTGACCTCGGGAGGGCTGACCGGCGTGCCGGTCAGCCCTCCCGGTGCAGCAGCAGGAGCGCGATGTCGTCGGTGCGCTGGGCGGTCGTGCTGGTCCGGCTCAGCAGGACGTCGACGAGGCGGTCCAGGTCCCCGTCCTCGGCGTCGGCGAGGTGGCGGGCGAGCGCCGTGATGGAGTCCTCCAGGTCGGTGCCGGGAGTCTCGACGAGGCCGTCGGTGTAGAAGACCAGGGTCGCGCCCGGGACGAGCGCGAGGTCGGTGACGGGGAAGTCCGCGACCGGGTCGATGCCCAGCAGCGGCCCGGGCCGCAGGGGCACGGCCCGCGCGGTGCCGTCGGGAAGGCGCAGCACGGGCGGCGGGTGACCGGCCCCGGCGAGCGCGACGCGTCCCCGGGGAACGTCGACATGGGCGTACAGACAGCTGGTGAACAGGTCGGATCCGAGGTCCGTGAGCAGCCGGTTGGTGCGGAAGAGGACCTGGTCGGGTGTGGTGCCCGCGGTCGCGTGCGCGTGGACGGCGGTGCGGACCTGGCCCATGAGCGCGGCGGCGGCGACGTTGTGGCCCTGCACGTCGCCGATCACGGCCGCGGCGGCACCGTCTGCGAGCCGGATCAGGTCGTAGAAGTCGCCGCCGATGTCCATGCCGCGGGTGGCGGGCAGGTAGCGGGCGGCGACCCGCAGGCCGGCGAACTGCGGCAGGGCCGGGGGCAGGAGCGCCTGCTGCAGCCCATGGGCGAGCGCGTGCTTGGTGTCGTACAGGCGGGCCCGGTCCAGCGCCTGGGCGACCAGGCCCGCCAGTGAGGTCATGACGGCGCGCTCCTCGGCCGGGAAGTCGTGCGGCCGGTCGTAGGAGAGCACACAGATGCCGACCGGCCGGCCGGAGATGATCAGCGGCAGGAAGGCCCAGGCCTGTTTGCCGCTGACCTGCGGGGCGTCGGGGTAGATGCGCCGCATCTCCTCCGCGTCGTGGAAGAAGGCCGGGATGCCGCTGGCGAGGGCGCGGCCGGCCGGGGTGAAGGTGGTGTCCAGGGGCAGTCCGTCGAGCCGTTCGACGGAGCGCCGGCCGTAGCCGCGGTGCCCCATGATGCGCAGCCGGCCGGCGTCCGCGGAGGACAGCACCAGGCCCTGGGCGTCGAACGCGGGCATGATCTGGTCGGCGACCAGATCTATGACGTCCTGCACGCCGACGACCTCGGTCAGCGCGGCCGCCAGGTGCGTCAGCTGGTACAGCCGGCCCGCACGGGCGGGTGTGACGGCGCGACCGGACCGGAGGGGCGCCGCGGGGACGGGCGGTTGCACCGTGCCGCTGGGCACGATCCGGACGCTGATGCCGCTGGCGTCCGGGTAGAGGTGGAAGTCCAGCCACTGGCCCGGCGGGCGGCAGGCGGTGAACGACACGGGCTCCCGGCTGAGCACCGTGGCCCGGTAGCGGTCCTCGTAGGTGGGGTCGTCGAGCCAGCGCAGGGACTGCCAGGGCAGCGTGCCCAGCAGTTGCTCGGCGCCGAGGCCCAGGAGGTCCGCGGCCCCCGAGGTGACGTAGGTGAAGCGGCCCTCCAGGTCGAGGGCGCAGCTGCCGCCGGGCAGCCGTTCGGCGAAGTCGGCCGCGGCCATCGCCGGGCCCACCGACCGCCGTTCGTCGGCGACGGGGACGACCCGGGGGCCGCCGTCGCACACCGGGGCCCGGCCGCGCTCGAGGGCCTCCTCCAGCAGGCGGGCCAGGCGGCGGCAGCTGGACGCGATGTTGCCGCGCTCGCGGGCGGTCATGTACGGCGGGCGGGTGGCCGGCCACATCAGCAGCAGCGTCCCCCAGCGCCGCACGCCGGTGACCGGGGCGGCCGCCATGGCGAGCGGGTACGGCAGGGCCAGCGCGGTGCGCGGGTACCGGCGCGCCAGTTCCTCCTGGTCGCCCAGCCAGATCAGGCGGTCCTCCCGGGCCGCGTGGGCCACCGGGGCCGGCGAGTTGACGCGCACCCGGGCCCAGGGCGCGGCGAACTCGGCCGGGGCCCCGCACAGGGCGTCGATGCAGAGCATCTGCTCGTCCGGGGAGAGCAGGTACAGGGCGCCGATGGACGCCCCGGTACGGCGGACCGTCTCCGCGAGCGCCGCGTCCAGCTCCGGGCTCCCGCCGGCCCGGTCGGCCGAGCCGGTCACGGGAAGCCTCCCGCCGGACGGCCGGGGGTCGCGCGGCACCGCCGGCGGTCGCGCGCCGCTGCTCTGCCGTACCCGGCACCGTCCATACGGCGACGCTACGCCTGTGCGGGGGCACGGGCACACCGTCGTCGCCGCCGGGACCGACGGCCGGGTCGTGGCGGCGGTCCGGGCCCGCACCGCGCACGGTTCCGCATGTTGATTTCCGCATGGCGCAGCAATTACGGCGAGCAGCAATAACGTCGTGGGGACATTGAACAAGTAATCTCCGGCAATTCCGAATTCTCTGCATTATCCGGTCGCAATCGGACACTTAAAGAGTGAGCCCAACCGCAGCTCAATTACAGGGAGATGGTTGGTATGGCTTCCGCAGAGAAGACCGTCGAAGAAGTCCGCATCCGCGACGTCGACCTCGAGGCGGTACTCGACCCCGCCGAGGCGGACGGCGTCTACCGGGACAGCAGGGAATGCGCCGCGCTCGCCGTCGTGTCCGGCGGGGGCTCCGCACTCCTGTCGCCGCCGACACCGCGCCCGAAGAAGGGTTGACCGGTTGACGGGAGCGACCCCATGAAGCAGTCAGGTACTTCCGCCCTCCTGCAGGGCGCGGTGCAGGACCTCGCTTCGGGAGTGGCCTCCGCCCTTCGGGGCGGGGGCCACCCCTCGCGCGAGCCCCTGGACGCACCGCTCCGGCCGACGGGCGACCTCGACCTCGCGGCGGCCCGGGTCCTCGGGGCCGACCTGCTCCTGCCGGGCGTCCTGGACGGCACCCCGCCCGGCCCCCTCGAACTCGACCTGGCGCAGCGGGCGTTCGACGCCTACCCGCCGCCCGCGACGGCCGCGCCCACGGTGGCGTGGAGCCACTGGGCCCTCGGCCGCGCGCTGTACCGGGTGACCGGGCCGTCCGGGTCCGCCCCGGCGTCCGGGCGGGTCCCCGAGCCCGGCCGGGAACCCGACGCCTCCTGGCTGACGGGTGCGCCCTGGCCGTCGCTCACCCACCACCTCGCGGTCCTGGCCCCGCTGGCACTGCCCGGTGAGGACTGCGCGCTCGCCCGCGTCGCCCGGGGCCGCACCCTGGACGTCGCCCGGGGCTTCGTGCGCGCGGTCCGGCGCAGGGACTGGTACCAGGCGGCCGGCGCGGGCCGCTGGCTCGCGGTGCTGCCGGACGTGCCGCACACCCTCGGCCTGCCGGCCGGACTGGACTTCGTCGAACTCATGGGCGGCGACGACGCCCGCGTGCTGCTCCAGGTGCGCGCCGCGCGGCTGATCGGCAGCGGGGTGACCGTGTGACCGCGGCGGACGAGCGGCGGACCGCACCGGCGGATCCACGGGAGGCCGCCCCGTCGGACGTACGGGGGGCCGCCCCGGCCCAGATGCGGCAGAACGCCGCGCCGGGCGTGCAGGAGACCGCCCGGGCGGACGTACGGCACACCGTCAGGGCCGTCCAGGGGGCCGCGCTCGGCTGGCTCTCCCGCAACCGTGCCCACTTCGCGCTCGGGGACGACGCCCTGGCGCGGGACGGCCGGGTCGACGGCAGCTGGAAGCCGCTGGGCGAACTGGCCCAGGTGTGCGCCACCCTGTCCGTCCGCACGTCCCCGTCGGACCCGCTCCACGCGTGCGTGCGCGACCTGCTCGCCTTCGCCTGGCGGCAGACCGGGGAGGGCGCGCTGTTCTGCGAGGTGCAGCGGGCGGAGCCGTTCGCCACGTACCCGCTGGAGGTGTACGCCGCCTTCGCCTCGGCCGGACTGCGCCACCCCGGCTACGAACGGGCGGCGGCCACCGTGGCCGCGACCCGTGGCTGGCGGCTCACCGAGCAGCTCCCGACCCGCCGCCTGGGCGTGCTGTGCGCCGAGCGGCAGATCGGGCTCCGCCGGGACGACGACGAGCCGGCGCTCCTCGCGCGGACCTGGCTGGGCGGGCTGCCGGAGCCCTGGACGTTCGAGCGGGCCTCCGGCTACGCGCTCACCCACGTCGTGTTCCACCTGACCGACTGGGGCCGCGGCGGCCCGGACCTGCCCCCCGCGGTGGCCGAGCACCTGGCGCACTGGGCGCCGGCGTGGCTCGTGACGTGCCTGGAGGGCGGTCTGTGGGACCTCGCCTGCGAGGTGGCCGCCGTGGCGGCGGGCGTGCCGGCGGCCGGGACCGACGCCACGTTCGAGGCGGAGCTGGCCGGGGCCTGGGTGCGGATCGCCGGGGTGCAGTACGCCTCGGGTGCCCTGCCCGAGGAGGACGGCCGGGTCGCGGCGGAGGTCCCGCACGAGGAGACCGTCCCGCCGCGTGACGGCGCGTCGGCATGCGGCGCGTCGGGCTTCCGCCTCTGCTACCACTCCACCCTCATGGCCGCCTTCGCCGCCGGGCTGACCCTCGCCCGCTGGGACGACGCGGGCGTGCCGCGGGCGTACGGCGGCCGACGTGACGCCCCGGTGAAGACGCCGACAACGCCGACGACGGGAGGGACCGGATGACCGACACACGCCTCGTGCACACGGTGGGCGCGCGCGCCCTGGAGTGGCTGTGGGCGCACCGGGACGGCTTCCGGCTGGAGCCCGACGTGGACCCCGAGGTCGGCTTCCTGGAGCGGTTCAAGCCGGTCGGCGAGCTCGGCGTGATCTGCTCGGTGCTGTTCCGCGAGGGCGTCGCCGGGTCGCGCCAGGCCCAGCTGGCGCGCGGGCTGCTGGACCACGCCTGGCGGGAGGTCCTGGACGGCGGCCGGATGCTGCTGCGCGGCCAGCGCACGGAGCCGCTCTCACCGATCCCCTGGGAGGTGTACCTGCCGTTCAGGGAACTGGGGTACAGCCTGCCCGAGCTGGAGCGCCACGCCCTGCTCAACCACCGTCTGGACAGCTGGGCCGCCCTGGAGACGAAGCCGAACCGACGGCTCGGCCTGTCCGCGTTCCAGCGCCGGGCCGGGCTCACGCCGCGCCCCCACGAGCAGGAGGCGCTGGCGGCGACCTGGCTGGCGCGCACGCCCGAACCGTGGACGGTGGAGGGGCACATCGCCTACGACGTGACGCACACCGTCTTCCACCTCACCCGCTGGGGCGAGGACCCGGACGGGCTGCCCGCCCGCCTGGCCGACTACCTCGCGGCCTGGCTGCCCGTGTGGCTCGACGACTGGCGCGACCTGCGCCACTGGGACCTGCTGGGGGAACTGCTCGTCGTCGACGCCTGCCTGCCCCGGCCCACCTTCGACGAGGCCGCCTGGGAGGCATTCGCCGGGGCGCAGCAGCCGGACGGCGCCATGCCCGCGGTGCGCGACATGCCCGCCACGGACGACGCCCGCGACCTGTTCGACGTCGTCTACCACCCCACGCTGGTCGCGGCCTTCGCCTCCACGCTGGCCACGTCCAGGGCCCTGAGCGACCTGGCGCACGCGTCATGAGCGGCCGCACGGTCCTGTGGCCTGGCCAGGACCACGACCCGGAGCCCGCCCCGCCGCCCGGCGACCACGCCGTACCCGACGAAGGGGCGCTCGCGGAGCGGCTGACGGAGGCCGTGGAGGCGGCCGACGCCCCCGACGTCGTCTTCGCGCTGTCCCGGCACGGGCGACGGCTGGTGCGGTGCGGCGGCACCGCCCCTCCCCCGGCGCTGCCCCGGCAGGACCTGCGCTACGAGATCGGGTCGGCGACCAAGTCGTTCACGGGGCTGCTGCTGACCGAGCTGATCCGGCGCGGGGTCCTCACCGGCGGCGAGCGGGCCGTGCTCCTGCTGTCGCCGGAGAACGTCCCGCACGCGTCCCGCGCCACGCCGGCGCACCTCGTGACGCACACCGCCGGACTGCCCGGACTGCCGAGGGACTTCTACCGCCGGGGCCTGACCGCCTGGACCACCAATCCCTACTCCCGCTACCCGGCCGAGCGGGTCGTCGAGGCGTTCCTGCGGTACCGCCCGCGGCGCGAGCCCGGGACGCACTGGCACTACTCCAACTTCGGTTTCGCCGTCCTCGGCCACGTGCTGGGCGCGGCCACCGGAGTGCCCTGGGAGGACCTGGTCGCCGAGCACCTCCTCGGCCCGCTGGGGCTGACCGGCACCGCGCTGCGCCCCGGGGACACGGACCTCGACGCCACGGGCCGGCGCAAGGACGGGGTGACGCCGACGCCCGCCTTCGACGCGGGCGGCTTCCAGGCGGCCGGCGCGGTCCGCTCCACCCCGCACGACCTGCTCACGTTCCTGGAGGCCCACCTGCGGCCCGGCGGCACGCCGTTGGCGGGCGCGCTGCGGTCGGTGCGCCGGCCGGTGCTGCGGCGCGGCCGGGGGCACCTGGAGGAGCACACGGTGAGCTGGTTCCGGCACCCGGCCGGCGGCGGGCCGATGTACTTCCACAGCGGCGCGACCCTCGGCCAGCAGGCGTTCCTGGGCTTCCGGCCGGACGTCGGGACGGCCTTGGTGGCGGTGTGCACGCGCCGGTTCCGCGCCCGTGACCCGTTCGTCGCCACGGCGTACGGGCTGCTGGCGGACCTGTGAGCGGCGCCGTGCGGCAGGCGGGCCCCCGGCGGCCCCCCGGCGGGGCGGGGGGCCCCGGGCCGGCCCGCCGACGTGCCGGTGCGCCCGGGCGCGCAGGTGGTGTCACCGCGCGCCCGGGCCGTGCCGGCGTCTCGTCAGAGGCGCTGCCAGAGGGCCGGGGTGACGTCGGGCGCCCACGCGTTCTGCGCCTGGTGGGTCTGCAGGCAGCGGTAGCGGACCTGGCCGTGGGTCACCGTGGTGCCCACCCGGTAGACCTTGCCGGTGCTCCAGCCGTCGGCCGCGCCGCTGTTGTCGGCCGGGACGGCGGTCGTCTCCCCGGTGGTCCTCAGGGTGAGGCCGTAGGCGTCGAGGATCGGGTTGACCGGCTGGAAGAACGTGGTGCCGCCGGACGTGCAGTCGCCCGAGCCGCCCGACGTGACGCCCTGCGCCTCGGACCCGCTGATGTAGGAGCCGCCGGAGTCGCCGGGCTCGGCGCACACGTCGGTCTGGGTGAGCCCGTTGACGGTGCCCTCGGCGTAGTCGACGGTCGTGTCGCGCTGCTGGATGGTGCCGCAGTGCCAGCCGGTGGTGGAGCCGGAGCGGCACACCGCCGCGCCGACGACCGCTTCGACGGAGCCCTCGACCGGCACCAGTGTCCCGCCGTCGCCCTTCACGTAGGGCGTGGCGGTCCAGTTCTCGTTGGTGGAGACCCAGGACATGTCCTCGCCGGGGAACGTGGAGGCCTGGAAGACGCCCTGGTCGGTCTGGTCGGAGCCCTTGGTCGTGGAGCCGGCCTGTCCGCAGTGCCCGGCGCTGACGAAGCCCTGCTCGTCGGACTTGGTGATGGAGAAGCCGATGGAGCACCGCGCCAGGTCGTCGATGTAGTAGGCGTCGCCGCCGACGATGTCCGCGAAAAGGCGGGGGCGCTGGGCGGACACGCGGACGGCCGTGTGGTCGCCCGGGGCGCCGGCCGCCTCGACGAACGCGGCGGCGGCCGCGCGCGTGGTGGCCTGGACGACGACGCGGTTGGAGCGGACGTCGACGTACCACACGGGCGTGGCGGCGGCGTCGACGCGCTGGGCGGCCGTGTCGAGCTTCTTCTGCACGGCGCGCAGCTCGTCGAGGTTCCAGCGGACGACCACGGCCTTGGCGCCCTGCGCCTCGATGGCGGGCACGTCCGCGCGGTCGGTGGTCGCCACGGTGAGGTCGGCGGACGTCGCGCCCTTGACCCAGGCACCGGCGAAACGTTTGCCCAGGGCGTTGTGCAGGACGCCGGCCCGGGTGCCGGCCTCGGCCTCGTTGACCAGGCGGGTGCGCGCCTGGCGCGCCGTCAGGCGCAGGTCGCGCTGCATGGCGCGGAGCACCTCGGTCGACGGGGTGTCGGCGCCGACGGTCCGGGCGGCGGTGGGCAGGGGGCCGCGGTCGTGCGGCGGTGCGGCCGGCTCGGCCGACGCGGAAGGGTGGAGCGCGGTGAGCGCGAGCGTACCGACTGCCGCCAGGGCGGCTCTGTGGGCGACCGCACGACGTCTGCCTGCCATTCGGCGTACCTCCTTGGGGTGCGGTGAGCGGTTCGTCAGGCCACAGGCCTAGCCACGCGGGCGCGGACGATGACGGGGTGCGCGCCGTTTTGGTTCCTTCGGGGTACGCCGGGCGGGGCATGTGCAGTAGTTCGCGCGGGGCGTGCTCCGCGGGCCGCGCGGGCGGTGCCGCGCACGGCGGAGCGGGCCGCCGGAACGGGTGTCCGGCGGCCCGCTCGCCCGCGCGCGGGCGGATCAGCCGGTCAGCAGGACGCGGTCCACTGGTGCGAGGAGTAGTCGTTGTCGTTCATGCCCCAGTCGTAGTAGTCGCCGCGGACGACGCAGAGGTCCTCGTTGACGTAGTTGACGTCCATGTACACGCGGACGTCGTCGTACGTGGCGGGTGTGCCGTTGTTGTAGAGGGAGTCGGCCCGGTCGCCCCAGCCGTCGTCGTGCCAGTTGGGGTCGTTGCCGCCCCAGCCCATCCGGGCGCCGGAGTAGTCGTCGTCGTCCCAGACGCAGAACTGGCCCTGGGGGCAGTCGCCGAGGGCGGCGGACGCGGTGGAGGCGGGGAGCAGCACGCCGGCCGCCGCCAGTGCCGCCGCCGCGACCGTTCCGAGAAGGGCTCGTCGCATGGTCGGTTCTCCTTCGTGAAGGTGTGCGGTGAGGGTGGTGCCAGGTCCGTCAGGGCGTGGGGGCGGGAGTGCGCAGGACGGTGGCCGCCCGCGGCAGCGCCGCCCGCTCCAGGCGGACCAGCTCGTCGAGTTCCTCGCGGAACCGGTCACGGACGCGGGGGCGCCAGTACGCCTCCCGCTGCCGCAGGATGCGGGTCAGACCGGAGGACCGGGCACAGGTCGCCTCGACGACGGCCGTGCGGACCTCCCGTGCGTGTGCCTCGGCCGGTGTGCCGCCCGGTTTGCGCCGGCCGAGTTCCGCGCGCAGCGCGCCGGGTGAGGCGACGTCGTGCCCGTGGGTGCGCGCACACCGGCTCCAGGCGGCGACGCCGGCCGCGAAGTCGTCGTCGGCGCGCACGTGCTGGCGGACGAAGACGTCGATGTTGTCCGAGACCCTCCGCGCCGGGAACCAGCGGGCGAGGTCCCCGTAGAGGGCCTTGCGCGCGGAGGCGAGGCAGCCGCGGTCGCTGGTGCTGAGCCGGCCGCCACCGGGCAGCTCCACCGACACCTGGCGGCCCGTGCCGTAGAGGGCGCGCGTCCAGTCGGCCGAGGGACGCGCCGGGGCGGCCCGTCCCGTCCGGGTGGGTGCCGCGCGGTCCCCGTCGTCGGGGGTGGTGCCGGTGGCCGGGGTGAAGGCGTCGCCGTAGCCGTACTCCTCGGCCCACGCGACGTCGGTCACGAGGTACGGGAAGCTGCGTCCGGCGCCCCGGTCGTCGGCCGCCCGGTCGTCAGGAGGCGTCTCCCGGTAGGTCCAGCCCTGGTCGTGCATGCAGCGGTGGACCAGGCGTTCCTCCGCGCGGTGCAGGGTCGCCTTCCGGGCGGCCGACAGCGGGGCGCCCGCCGGAGCGGGGTCGGCGGGCGCGGACGGCGTGGCGTCGCAGGCGCCCAGCAGCAGGACGGCCGCCGTGACGGCCGTGGTGCCCAGCGCGCGCTTGGTGCGGCCCATGGTCGGTGCTCCTTCACGGGTGTCGAAGGGCGGAGCGGGATGTCGTAGGTGTCGGAGGGGTGGGGGGCACGCGCCCCCCGGTCGGCGGCGGGACCGGCCGGCCGGGGTGCGGTGGTTCCAGCGAAGGGTGCCGGGGAGTTGTCCGAAAGCCTCCTCGGCGGGGCCTGGACAACCCGACAATGCGTCGGCGCCGGTCAGCGGGGTTGTCGTGTTCCGGCGGGGGTGTTGTCCGGGGCCGGCCGGACCGGCGCCCGGTGGGCCGCGTGGGAGGTGGTGCCGGTCATGGTGCGGGACCCGCCCCGGCGGCCGTTCGTCGTGTCGTGGTCGGTGAGGAGGGCGTGCAGTGCCAGGGCTCCGGCCAGTGCGGCCAGTACGCTCGCGACGGCCACGAGCAGGGCCACGGCCCACCGGCGGCGGCGCTCGGCCGCGCGCGAGGCGGTGACGAAGGCGCGCTCGCGGGTGCTGAGGTCGTCCGGGTGCCGCCGCGCCCAGGATTGGGCGGCGGCCAGTCGCGCGCCCCGGTACAGCGCGCCCGGGTGGCGGTCCGACGCGCACCAGTGGGCGGTGGCCCCGGTCAGGCGGCGGTGGGTGCGCAGGCCGTCGCGGTCGTCGGTCAGCCAGTGACGCAGCCTCGGCCAGGCGGTGACCAGGGCCGGGTGCGCGGGCTCGACCGTGTCCTCGTCGAGGACGACGACGCGGGCGGCGGCCAGCTCGCCGAGGAGCCGGTCGAGGTCGTCGCGCGGTGCCAGACCGCGCAGTTCGTCCCGGTGGACACGGCGCGGGGCGTCGTCGGCGCCGTCGCCCGGGGCGGTCAGGCGGAGGAACAGGGCGCGCAGGAGCCGCCGTTCGTCCGGTGGGGCGGCGTCGTACACCCGCTCGGCTCCCCCGGTCACCGTGGCGCCGGCGTCCCCGGCGGCGAGGTGGCCGGACAGCCGGAGCACGTCGCCGGTGCGCCGCGCCCAGGCGCGGTGCAGGGCCGCCGCCAGGAGGGCCGGGGCGCCGGGTCGCCCGGCCAGGTCCGTCACGAGGGCGTCCAGCAGGGCGGGTTCGACCGTGAGCCCGGCCGCCTCGGCGGGGCCCAGCACGGCCCGGCGCACTTCCTCGGCGCCCAGGGGCTCCAGCGGCAGCCGGGCCGCGCCCTCGGCCCACGGGCCCGGGAGGCGGGCGCCGGACCGCAGCGCGACGACGACGCGCAGGCGGTCGTCACCGGCCCCCGCGGCGTGGGCGAGCTGGGCCAGGAAGGCGTCGCGCTCGGCGGCGGGGACGGTGCGGGCGAAGACGTCGTCCAGCGCGTCGACGGTCACCAGCACCCGGGTGCCCGGCGGCCGGCTCCGCAGCAGCCCGCCCAGCGCCCGGCACAGCGCCCCGGGGTCGTGGCCGAACTCCGCGCGCAGCGACCCGGGTTGCGCCTCACCGCTCAACGCCCCAACCGCTTGCGCGAGTTCGGCAAGGGGATCGCGGGACGCCGGGAGGGCGAGGTGGTGCCAGTCCGGGCCGAGGGCGGGCAGCAGGCCCGCGTGCAGCAGGGAGGTCCTGCCGCTGCCCGAGGGGCCGGTCAGCAGCACCGGGCCGGGGGTCTCCCCCGTGGCCACCAGCCGGGCCAGGCGGCGGAGCGGCTCCTCGCGGCCGAAGAAGTACGGCGCGTCGTCCGCGGTGAAGGGCCGCGGCCCCGGGTACGGGCACCGCGGTGCCGCAGGCCGCGCCGGTTGCGGCGTCCCCCGGGCGTGCCGTGCCTCGGCCCGGCCGCGGGCGGCCGCGGCGTGCCAGCGGGCCGCCCACTCCTCGCGGTCGCCGCCGCACGCCTCGGCGAGGGCCATCGCGACGTCGAGGGTGGGCAGCCGGCTGCCCTTCGTCGCCTCCGCCAGGGTGCTGGCGGCGTAGTGGGCGCGCTGGGCCAGCACCCGGTAGCTGGGCGCGCCCGCGTGGGTGCGCAACTGCCGCAGCTCCCACGCGAACCGGGCCACCGGCCCGGCCTGGGGGTCCAGTGCGCGCTCCGGCCGTCCCGCGCGCCGTCCCCGTGATCCCCGTTCGTGTCCTGTCACTCGCACGCCTCGCTCCCCGTTGTCGCCGGGGGCGGGTCGGTCATCCCCGCCCGACCGGGCCGACTCACCGCCGGGGGTCCGGGCGGTCGGCCGCCCGGACCGGCCCGACGGCCGTTCACCCACGGGACGGCCCCACGGGTGCGCCGGTATGCCCGTACGACGACGGCGGTGAGGTGACGACCGGCGGGAGAGGGCGGCGGACGCGGCACGGCTCCGCTCCCCTGAGGGGGAACGGAGCCGTGGGCACCTCGTGGGCGGCGCGCAGCCGCCTTCGTCGCTCAGCCGGCGGCGAGGAGCTCCAGCGTGTCGATCACGCGGTTCGAGAAGCCCCACTCGTTGTCGTACCAGGCGACGACCTTGACGTGGCGGCCGTCGACCCGGGTGAGGGCCGAGTCGAAGATGGAGGAGGCGGGGTTGCCGGTGATGTCCGACGACACCAGCGGGTCCTCGGAGTACTCGAGGACGCCGGCGAGCGGCCCCTCGGCCGCGGTGCGGTAGGCCGCCAGCACGTCCTCGCGGGTCACGTCGCGCGAGACGGTCGTGTTGAGCTCGACGATCGAGCCGACCGGGACCGGCACGCGGATCGAGTCACCGGACAGCTTGCCGTCGAGGTTCGGCAGCACGAGGCCGATCGCCTTGGCGGCGCCGGTCGTGGTCGGCACGATGTTGACGCCGGCGGCGCGGGCGCGGCGCGGGTCGCGGTGCGGGCCGTCCTGGAGGTTCTGCTCCTGGGTGTACGCGTGCACGGTGGTCATGAACCCGTGCTCGATGCCCGCGAGTTCGTCGAGCACCGCGGCGAGCGGGGCCAGCGCGTTGGTGGTGCAGGAGGCGTTGGAGACGACCGTGTGCACGTCCGGGTCGTAGGTGTCGGTGTTCACGCCGTACGCGAGCGTGACGTCGGCGCCGTCCGAGGGCGCGCTGACGAGCACCTTGCGCGCGCCGGCGTCGAGGTGGGCGCGTGCGGCCTTGGCGGCGGTGAAGCGGCCGGTGGCCTCGAGCACCAGGTCGACCTCCAGCTCGGCCCAGGGCAGCTGGGCCGGCTCGCGCTCGGCGAGGACGCGGATGCGGCGGCCGTCGACGACGAGGGTGTCCCCGTCGACGGTGACCGGGCGGCCCAGGCGGCCGGCGGTGGAGTCGAAGGCCAGCAGCCGGGCGAGGGCGGCGGGCTCGGTGAGGTCGTTGACCGCGACGACCTCCAGGGCGCTGTCGCGCTCCAGCAGGGCGCGCAGCACGTTGCGTCCGATGCGGCCGAATCCGTTGATGGCGATACGCGTCATGAGTGTGGTGTCCCTTCGGTTCCCCACCAGGTTCGCGCGGGCCGCGCGGGCGGGCCAGCGGCGCGATCGCCATGGTTCGCAAGGATCGCGCCAGGGGTGACGGGCGGGCGGCGACGCGGGCACGGCGGGGTGGCCGGCCGGTGTCCCCGCGCGGCTCCCCCGGGGGAGCCGGACGTCGGTGCCGCGGCGGGAAGTCCTGGTCGGTGGTGGTGCGGGAGGTGCCGGCCGGGTGGTGCGGCCGGGTCATTCGCCGCGGGTGAAGGTGCTCCGGTACTCGCTGGGCGTGGTGCCGAGAATGCGCCGGAAGTGCAGGCGCAGGTTGGCGCCGGTGCCGAGGCCGACGTCGGTGGCGATCTGCTCGACGCCGAGCTGCGAGCGCTCCAGCAGCTCGCGGGCCGCGTCGATGCGGGCGCGCATCACCCACTGCATGGGCGTGTAGCCGGTGTCCTCCACGAAGCGCCGGGAGAACGTGCGCGGCGAGACCGCCGCGTGCTCGGCCAGCGCCTCCAGCGTGAGGGGTTCGCCGAGGCGGCGCAGGGCCCACTCGCGGGTCGCGGCGAACCGCTCGCCGAGCGGTTCGGGCACGCTGCGCGGCACGTACTGCGCCTGGCCGCCGCTGCGGTAGGGGGCCGCGACCAGGCGCCGGGCGGCGTGGTTGGAGGCGGCGACGCCCAGGTCGCCGCGCAGGATGTGCAGGCACAGGTCGATGCCCGAGGCGGCGCCCGCCGACGTCAGCACACTGCCCTCGTCGACGAACAGCACGTTCTCGTCGACGTTGACGCGCGGGTACTTCGCCGCGAGGGCCCGGGTGTAGTGCCAGTGGGTGGTGGCGCGCCGGGCGTCGAGGAGACCGGTGGCGGCGAGGGTGAAGGCGCCGGTGGAGATGGCGGCGAGGCGCGCGCCGCGCCGGTGGGCGGCGCACAGCGCGTCGACCACGGCGGGCGGCGGGTCGTCGCGGTCGGGGAAGCGGTGGCCGGGGATGAAGACCACGTCGGCCCAGGCGAGCGCGTCCAGGCCGTGGGCCACGTGGTAGGCGAGCCCGTCGCCGCCGGTCACCAGGCCGGGCGCCGCGCCGCAGACGCGGACCTCGTACGGCATGCTCGCGCGGGTCGTGAACACCTGGGCGGGGATGCCGACGTCCAGGGGCTTGGCGCCGTCGAGGACGAGGACGGCGACGCGGCGGAGGCGGGGGGACGGCGCGGGCACGGGGTCAGCGGGTGGTGACGTTCTCAGTGAGCAGGCGCAGCAACTGCTTGGCCAGGGCGTCCTGTTCGCGGGTCAGGCCCATGGCGTCGCCGATGGCGAGCGGTACGGCCCGGGCCCGTTCGCGCAGTGCGGCGCCGGTGCCGGTGAGCCGGATGGCGACGGACCGCTCGTCGTCGCTGCGGCGCTCCCGGCGCAGCAGACCGTGCGCCTCGAGGCGCTTGAGCAGCGGGGAGAGGGTGCTGGACTCCAGTTGCAGGGCGGCGCCCAGCTCCCGCACGGAGATCTCGTCCTGCTCCCAGAGCACCAGCAGCACCAGGTACTGCGGGTAGGTCAGCCCCAGTTCGTCGAGCAGGGGGCGGTAGCGGGCGATGACCGCCCGGGAGGCCGCGTACAGGGCGAAGCAGAGCTGGTCGTCCAGGAGCAGCGAGCCCTCGGCCGGGTCGGACGGCACTGGGTTCATGGCTGGCTCCTGTTCACGGACGGTTCACGGGGGGTCGCCACTCTAACGTCGGGGTGCTCCCGATTCTATCGCCCGAACTTTAGTTGCGCACGATCTAATCGCACGCTACTTTATTGCTGTCGCCGCTCCCGCCGGGACCCCCGTCGGCCGAGCTCGCCCGCGGCACCGATCCGAGGAGATCGCCATGACCGACAGCACCGCTCCCCGCCCCGTGCTCGAACCCGCCGCCCAGGCGTTCGCCGAGGCGACCGCCAACCCGCCGTACCTGTTCGACCTGGGACCCGTCGAGGGCCGCAAGGCGGTCGACGAGGTGCAGTCCGGCGACATCGCCGAGCCCGAGGTCGACGAGGAGTGGATCACCGTCGCCGGCGGTCCCACCGGCAGCGTGCGCGCCCGCATCGTCAGGCCCGCCGGCGCCACCGGCACCCTCCCGGTCGTGCTGTACATCCACGGCGCCGGCTGGGTCTTCGGCAACGCCCACACCCACGACCGCCTGGTCCGCGAACTCGCCGTCGGCGCGCACGCCGCCGTGGTCTTCCCCGAGTACGACCTCTCCCCCGAGGCCCGCTACCCGGTCGCCATCGAGCAGAACTACACCGTCGCCCAGTGGATCGTGCGCGAGGGCGCCGCCAACGGCCTGGACGCCGGCCGCCTCGCGGTCGCCGGTGACTCGGTCGGCGGCAACATGACCGCCGCCCTCACCCTCATGGCCAAGGAGCGCGGCGACGTGCCGCTGGTCCAGCAGGTGCTGTTCTACCCGGTCACCGACGCGAGCTTCGACACCCCGTCCTACCACCAGTTCGCCACCGGCTACTTCCTGCGCCGCGACGCCATGCAGTGGTTCTGGGACCAGTACACGACCGACGAGGCCGAGCGCGCGCAGATCACCGCCTCCCCGCTGCGCGCCACCGTCGAGCAGCTCACCGGGCTGCCCCCGGCCCTGGTCGTCACCGGCGAGGCCGACGTGCTGCGCGACGAGGGCGAGGCGTACGCCAACAAGCTGCGCCAGGCCGGTGTCCCCGTCACCGCCGTCCGCTACCAGGGCGTCATCCACGACTTCGTGATGCTCAACGCCCTGCGCGAGACCCACGCCGCCGACGCCGCCATCACCCAGGCCGTGACCGTCCTGCGCGGCGCGCTGCACACCGCCTGACCCGACCGGCCCCCGGCCCCGGCCGCCCCGTCATTCCGCGGGGTGACCGGGGTCGATGTCGTGGGCGTCACCCAGGCGCAGCAGTGGGCCGCCCGCCCGGTCACCGGTGTCCCACTGCACCGGGTCGAGCACGAACCCCAGGTGGTCACCGCCGTCGACGCGCTGCACGACCTCGCCGACGAACCACGCGGCCGCGTCCGGCAGGACGACCGCCCCGCCGTGCCCGGTCTTCCACCGCACACCGGCGAACTTGTCCACCTCGTCGCCCGTCTCCCCGCCGAAGAGCTCCGCCAGTCCGTGCTGGTCACGGCCGAGCAGGTGCACCGCGAGGACGTCGGCGTCCCGGGCCACGCCGAAGGTGTGGTTCGCCTTGGACAGCCACACCACGAACCGCACCGGCCGCAGGGAGCACTGCGACGAGAAGCCCACCAGGCATCCCGACCGCTCCTCCCCCGCCGCCGCGGTGACCACACACATCTCCGGATCCAGCCGGTGCATGAACGCATCGGCATCGGCTTCCGCCACGCCCCCACTCCCGTCCACGTCGTCGGTCCGCACTGCTGCGGCTGCTGGCACACACGTGCCCCGCATCCCGCGCCCCTCACCCGGCCGTCCGGGCGGACGGCGTGCCGGGCGCGGCGCCGATTGGCCCGTCCGCGGACGGGGAACCCGGTGGCCACGCTCCATCACCATCCGGTCAACCCTCTGGAGAAGGCCCATGACTTTGTTGCGCCTGGTCGGTCGTCCTCTGCTGGCCTCGATGTTCGTGTCCGGCGGCCTGCAGTCCCTGCGCGCCCCCGAGCAGGTCTCGCCGGTCGCCGAGCCCGTCGTCCGCCCCGTCACCGACCAGGTGACGGCGCTGCCCGACCGGACCGAGGACGTCGTACGCCTGACCGGGGCCGTGCAGGTCGCGGGCGGACTGCTGCTGGCGACCGGCCGGGTCCCGCGGGTGGCGGCGCTGGCCCTCGCCGCGACCCTGGTGCCCACCACCTGGGCGGCCCACCGGTTCTGGGAGGCGGAGGACGCCGAGGAGCGCACCCAGCAGCGCCTGCACTTCCTGAAGAACCTCTCGATGCTGGGCGGCCTGCTCATCGCGGCCGCGGACACGGGCGGCAACCCGTCCCTGGCGTGGCGCGGCCGGCACGCGGCGCGGAGCGTCCGCCGCGAGGCGCGGCTGGTCCAGCGGTCGGTGCGGGCCACCGCGCGTCCCGCGGCCGCCGTGGGCGCGGCCCGCGCCAAGCTGCCGGGCTGACCGCACCGCCGACCGCACGGCGGTCGCGCCCTCCCCCCGCCCACCCGCGCGCCCCGGACTCCCTGTCGCCCGCGCGCGGGTGCCCGTACACTGCCAAGTCTGCGGCGTGCGGGCGTAGTTACGGGGGGAGCCAGCCATGTCCGAGGGTCGGTCCGGCATGTATGACGGCACGTACGGCCAGCCTTTCGTCCCACCGATGCCCTCGGCGCCGCCACCGGCGCCGGCCGACCCCGTCCGGGCCCTCGCCGTAGCGGTGCTCAACCTCGGCGGCCTGGGGCTCGGGTACGCGGTGGTGCGGCGCTGGGCGCTCGTGGCGCTGTGCTGGCTCGCCACCGGGGTCCTGCTGTTCGTGGCGCTGCCCGCCGACCCGGGCGGTGTCCCGGTGGCCGCGCTCGTGCTGTACGCCCTGTTCCTGCTCGCCGCGGCGGCGCACGGCGCGCGCGTCGGTCTGCGCACCCGGCTGTCGGGCCCCGGCCCGGCGCCGCTCGCGCTCGCCCTCGGCCTGGTGCTGCTCGCCGTGCCGGCCGGCGGCGTGGTGTGGTACGACAGCGCCCGCGACGAGGCCGTCCAGCAGATGCTGCTCGACCGGCTGGAGCGGGCCGACCGGCTGGTCGCCGCGGCCGGCCAGAAGGCGTTCGGCAGCGGGGAGTCCGACTACCGGCGGGCCCTCGCGGCCTACGAGGACCTCAGCGCCGCGCACCCCGGCTCCCGGGCCGCCCGTCAGGTGCCGGCCCGGATGCGGACGTACTACACGACCGTCGGCGCCCCCTACGCCCAGGGGCAGTACTGCGACGCGGTCGCGCCGCTCACCTACCTGCGCACGGTGCCCGGACACATGCCGAGGACCCGCCTGGGCGAGCTGGCGTCCTGGCCCGACGACCGGCTGGCCGCGTCGCTGTACGCGTGCGCCTCGAGCGGGCTGAGCGGCGGACAGTCCACCTGGCCGCAGCAGTTCGGGCAACTGCTCACCACGTTCCCGCAGTCGGAGCAGGCGGCCCAGGTGCGGCCCGCCGTCGCGGCCGCGGTCACCCGGGCGGCCGCCGGCCTCGGCGGCACGGACCCGTGCGGGGCGATCGACCGGCTGCGCGCGCTCGGGACGGACATCGAGGGCATCACGGCGGGCGGCGCGGACACCGGCGACGCGCTCGGCGCGGAGGCCCGGCGGGCGACGGCCTCGGCGGACTCGGGGACGTACGCCTGCGGCGTCGACCAGTACCGCGACGGTGACTTCGAGGCCGCACAGAGCACGATGGACGACTTCGTGAAGGCGAACCCGAAGCACCGGAACCGGGCCCTGGCCCAGAAGATCGCGATCGCCGCCGAGATCGCGCAGACCGTGCCGGCCGCGGGGAAGCGGCTGCCCACCACGCGCAGCGGCGGCGGCATCGCCGTCACCGTCCGCAATGACAGCCCCGATCCGGTCACCGTCCTCTACACCGGCCCCGTCACCGGCAGCTTCACCCTGAAGGGCTGCCCGGGCTGCACCGCGTACTCCCTGGGCTCCACGCTCTCGCCGACGTTCAAGCCGTGCCAGGGCGGCCGCTCCTACCCGCAGCGCACGATCAGCCTGCCGGCCGGCACCGTCTACTTCCTGCACAAGCCGAACGGCGCCGGTTCCGCCACCCCCGCGTCCGACACCGCGAAGCTGTCCCCCGGCTACGTCTACACGGAGTGCGCCTACACCACGCAGACGCTCGGGAGCGGCAACTGACCGGCGCGGGCCCGCCGGCCGGCCTCACTCGACGGGCCAGGTGTGCACCGGGGCGTTGAGGTGCATGTAGGCGATGTACTGCTCGGTCATGCGGCGCAGCGCCTCGTGACGGCCGCAGTGGGCGCGGGACTCGATGTGGTGGACCATCTCCTTCTGCCACACCGCGCCGTTGCGGGCCGTGACGCACCGCTGCTCGATGATGCCGAGCAGCGGCTCGCGCCACGCCTCGTCCATGCCGGAACGCTCCAGGCCCTGGTGGGCGAGCGGCAGCAGGCGGCGCAGCACCAGCTCGTTCGCCGGGACCTCGCCGGTGCCGGGCCAGTACAGGCGGGCGTCGATGCCGTGGCGGGCGGCCGCGTGCAGGTTGTCCTCGGCGGCGGAGAAGGACATCCGCGACCACACCGGGCGGTCCTCCTCGACCAGCGCGCGGGTCAGGCCGTAGTAGAAGGCGCCGTTGGCGAGGGTGTCGGCGACGGTGGGGCCGGCCGGCAGCACCCGGTTCTCCACCCGCACGTGGGGCTTGTCGTGGGCGATCGCGTAGACCGGCCGGTTCCAGCGGTAGATGGTGCCGTTGTGCAGGGTCAGCTCGGACAGCTCCGGGACGTCCCCGCGCTCCAGGGTCTCCCCGGGGTTCTGGTCGTCGCACAGCGGCAGCAGCGCGGGGAAGTACCGGACGTTCTCCTCGAAGAGGTCGAAGACGCTGTTGATCCAGCGTTCGCCGAACCAGACCCGGGGCCGCACGCCCTGCACCTTGATCTCCTGCGGCCGGGTGTCGGTGGCCTGTTCGAAGAGCGGGATCCGGGTCTCGTGCCACAGCTCCTTGCCGAACAGGAACGGCGCGTTGGCGGCGAGCGCCACCTGCACCCCGGCGATCGCCTGGGCGGCGTTCCAGTAGGGGGCGAACTCCTGCGGGGAGACCTGGAGGTGGAACTGGGTGCTGGTGCACGCGGCCTCGGGGGTGATGGTGTCCGCGTAGGTGCGCAGCCGGTCCTCCCCGTCCACCTCGATCAGCAGGTCCTCGCCGCGGGCCGCGAAGACCTGGTCGTTGAGCAGGCGGTAGCGGGCGTTCTCCGACAGCGCCCCCTCGCCGACGTCCTGCTGGCGCAGCGTCGGCAGGATGCCGATCATGATCAGGTGGCTGCCGACCGACCGGGCGCGGTCGTCGGCGTGGTTGAGCGCGGCGCGGATCTCCGATTCCCAGGCGTCGGGGCCGCCCGCGACGAGCCGGCGGGGCGGAACGTTGATCTCCAGGTTGAACCGGCCCAGCTCGGTGGACCAGGCGGGGTCGGCGATGGCCTCCAGCACGTCGACGTTGCGCATCGCGGGCTCGCCCCGGTCGTCGACCAGGTTCAGCTCGATCTCCAGGCCCACCTGCGGGCGTGCCGCGTCGAAGCGTGCCTCGCGCAGCATCTGCGCGAAGGCGTCGAGGCACTCCTGCATCTTGATCCGGTACCGGCGGCGGTCCTCACGGGTGAAGACCAGCGCCGGAACGTCTCGTCCCATCGGCTCTCCCGGCTCCTCCTGGGGCCCCTGTCCCTCCAGCCTCGCACCGGCGGGCCACCCCGACCAGGCGGGACCGCCACCGGTGGCGCGCGGGCCCGGGGTCACCCGGCAGGGAGGCGTCCGCACTGCGGCGGCCCCGGCCCGGTGTGAGACTGCTGCGCAGCGGTCCCCCGACCGCCGTGGCGCGCGCTGCCGAAGGAGGCGAGTCCGTGTGGTGATGCCGGAGACCGGTGACGACCTGCTCCAGGAGTTCCTGGCCGACCCCGCCAACCGGACCGTCGGCCTCGCCACCGCCCTGGCCCGCTGCACCCGGGCCCTCGGGCTGCCGCACGCCGTGGCCTACCTGGTCGACATCCAGCAGCGCCACCTGGTGCCGCTCACGGACGTGACGTCCTCGCTGCCCGTCGACGAGTCGCTGGCGGGGTGGGCGTACCGCACGCAGTCGCTGCGGGTGGAGTCGTCCGAGGCGGGGACGCTGACCGCGTGGTTCCCCCTGGTGGACGGGGCCGAGCGGCTCGGGGTGCTCGCGGTGCACACCCCCACCCTCACCGCGGGCGCGCTGAGCCGCGGCCGGGCGCTGGCCACCCTGGTGGCGATGATGGTCACCTCACGGCGCGCGTTCAAGGACACCTACGTACGGCGTGCCCGCACCGAACCGATGCGGCTGCCCGCCGAGATGCTGCGGGCGTTCCTGCCGCCGCGGACCATCGGCGACGGCACGGTGGTGTCGACGGCGGTGCTGGAGCCGGCGTACGAGCTCGGCGGGGACGCCTTCGACCACGCGCTGACCGAGACGACGCTGCACGCGACCGTGCTGGACGCCATGGGCCACGACCTGGCCTCCGGGCTGACCAGCGCGGTGTCGCTGGCGGCGTGCCGCAACGCCCGGCGGTGCGGCACCGAGCTGCCGGAGCTGGTGTCCAGCGTCGACGAGGCGCTGACGGAGTGGCTGCCGGACCAGTTCTGCACGGCGGTGCTGGCCGAGATCGACCTCGCCACGGGGGTGCTGCGGTGGAGCAACTGCGGGCACCCGGCGCCGTTGCTGATCCGCGACCAGCGGCTGATCGAGGACGCGCTGGAGCGGGAGCCCGACCCCCCGCTCGGTCTGCCGTCCCTGCTGACCGACCGCCCGCGGCAGGTGCACGAGGCGCCGCTCCAGCCCGGCGACCGGGTGCTGTTCTACACCGACGGGGTCACCGAGGCCCGCACCCGCGACGGCGAGCTGTTCGGGCTCCAGCGGTTCGCCGACTACGTCATCCGGGCGACCGCGGCCGGGGAGTTGGCGTCCGAGACGCTGCGGCGGCTGATCCACTCGATCCTCGACGTGGAGACCAGCCGGCTGCGCGACGACGCGACGATCGTCATGGTCGAGTGGCAGCCGCCCCGGACGTGACCCGGGGCGCTACAGGGTGCCGAAGGGGAGGAACCCGCGGGCGGGCGGCAGCGACTGCTGTGCGGGCAGACCGGCGGACAGCGGGGCGGCCATGATGCGGCCGAGCTCGCGCTGGATCCGTTCCGCCTCGGCGCGGACCTGGGTGGGGATGTCACCGCGTTCGGTGACGAGACGGTCGTAGATCGGGGTCTGGCTGAACAAGGGTGACGGGCCTTCGGTAGGGACGGGGACCGGGGCGGCGTCCGCGAGGCACCGCGGGAGCCGTCGGACCTGGTGGACTGTCAACGCGACTGCCCCGCAAGGCTACCGCCCGGCCCCACGGGCCCGGCACGCCAGCCCCGGACGGATGCCGGGCGACCCGCCGGAAAGGCGAACTGATGTGTGGGACCGCGGTGTTCGCCAGTAGGTTGGGCAGGCAAGGATCCAGCCTCGGCCGAAAGACGGACACGACTCATGACCGACCCCGCGACGACGCCCGGCACCGCGACGCACCAGAAGATCGACACGTCGGTGCCGCACTCCGCCCGTATCTGGAACTACTGGCTGGGCGGGAAGGACAACTACCCGGTGGACGAGGAGGCCGGCGACGCGTACACCGAGGTCTTCCCCGGCATCGTCACCATCGCGCGCAGCAGCCGGGCCTTCCTCCGTCGCACCATCACCCACCTGGTCGAGGAGGCCGGCATCCGTCAGTTCCTCGACGTCGGCACGGGGCTGCCGACCGCCGAGAACACCCACGAGGTCGCCCAGGGGCTCGCCCCCGAGTCGCGGATCGTCTACGTCGACAACGACCCGATGGTCCTGGCCCACGCCCGTGCCCTGCTGTACTCCTCCAAGGAGGGCGCGACCGCGTACATCGACGCCGACGTGACCGAGCCGGACGTCATCCTGGAGTCCGCCGCCAGGACGCTGGACCTCAGCCGCCCCACGGCGCTGATCCTCAGCAACATCCTGGGCCACGTGGCCGACTACGAGCAGGCGCGCTCGATCGTGGACCGGCTGGTGGGCGCCCTCCCGTCGGGCAGCTACCTCATGGTCAACGACGGCTCCCTGGGCATCGACCCGGTCTTCGAGGAGGCCCAGGAGGGCTACAACCGGAGCGGCGCGGTGCCGTACAACCTGCGCACGGTCGAGCAGATCGCCTCGTTCTTCGACGGCCTGGAGCTGGTCGAGCCCGGCGTGGTCCCGGTCACCCAGTGGCGCCCGGACCCCGGCTCCCCCGTCCCGGGGGTCGTCGCCGAGCACGGCGGACTCGCCCGCAAGCCCTGACCCGCGGTCCCGCCCGCGTCCCGACGCCCCCGCGCCCACCCGGGTGCGGGGGCGTCGCGCCGTCACGGCCCGGCCGGACGCCTCGTCACCGCGCGGGCGGCGGCGCCGCCCTGGGCGTCAGAGGGGGTCCTGGCCCTCGGGGTACTCCAGCGCGCCGAGGTACGGCAGCCCCGTCAGGGGGTGGTCGCCGCAGAAGCTGCGGATGAGGTCGACGTGGGCGGCGACCTGCTCCAGCGGGAACATGTGGTCGGCGTCGCGCAGGGTCGCGAACGGCGCCCGCAGTTCACGGGCGAGCCGCAGCCCCTGGGCGGGTGTGGTCAGGTGGTCGTGCTCGCCCGTGTACACCAGGGTCGGCACCGCCGGGACCCCGGGACGGCGCCAGGCGTGCCGCTCCATACGGGCGTTGTGATCGCAGGCCTTCGCGAGGTCGTCCGGGGTCTGCGTGCGGAACTGGTGGTTCAGCATCCGCCACACGGCCGCGTGGCGGTGGATGCGGCTGTCGGGCGCCACGACGAACGTGGACAGCAGGCTGTCGGCGAGTTCCCCGCGCCGGTCCTCGGCGACCAGCCTGCGCCACTCGGGGATCATTTCCAGGTAGGACGCGGGCAGTTCGCCCGTCATCGCGCCCAGCATCAGCCGGGCCACGTGCTGCGGGTACCGCTGGGCGCAGCGCAGCGCGACCGCGCCGCCATAGCAGGTGCCGAGCAGGTTGACCGGGCCGGTGTCCAGCTCGGTCAACAGGTGGCCGAGGGCCGCGGCGAGGAAGTCGTAGCCGTACTCGGCGGGCAGCGGGTCGGCCGCGCCGAAGCCGGGCAGCTCGACCGTGACCACGGAGGCATGCGCGCGCAGCGGCCGCTCGTGCGTGGTCCAGGAGTTGCGGTCCTGCATCATGCCGCCGATCACCACCAGCGGTTCGGTGACCGGCGCGGGGGACGTCGCCACGCGGCAGACGTACCGGAAACCCTCGTACTCCAGCCAGTGCTCCTGCGCGGCCGCCGGGCGCTCGGGCCCGGCGCCGGGTCCGTGGTCCTGTCCGGGGCGGGGCAGCGGCGGGGCGGCGACCGTGTGTCGGGCTGTGCTCATGCGTGGTTCAACGGCTGCCCCGCGCGTGTCGTCACGGTCTGCCCGGCCCGACCACCCTCGACTTCACGGATCTCCCGCCTGGCGGCGGCCGGTTGAGTACGGGTACTCAGGCCCGTCCGGCCGCCCCCGGCGACGATGGGGGCACCAGGACAGGGAACGGGAGAACCACATGCTCAGCCGTCTCGCCGACGCGCTCACCCCGGCCGCCGGCCGCCTGACCGTCACCACGGACGCCGACGCCGCGTTCGCGCCGGGCAGCGTCGTCGTCGCCAACCACACCTCGCTCGCCGACCCCGCGGTGGTGCTCGCGGCCCTGCACCGGCTGGACGTGCGGCCCGTCGTGATGGCGACGGCCGGACTGTGGCGGGTGCCGCTGCTGGGCCGGCTGCTGTCCCGGGAGGAGCACATCCCCGTCCACCGCCGCGACCGCCGCGCCGCGCACGCCCTCGACCTCGCCGCCCGGGCGCTGGAGCGGGGCCGGCTGGTCCTGATCTACGCCGAGGGCGGCCTGCCCGTCCGCGGGGACGCCGCCGAGGAGGCACCGCGCGCCTTCCGCAGCGGACTGGCCCGGCTCACCGAACGCACGGGGGCGCCGGTGGTCCCGGTCGGACAGGCGGGCGCCCGGCGCATCACGTCCGGCGGGACGGTCAAGCAGGTGGCGGGGCTGGTCACCGCACCGCTGCGCCGGCCGCGGCTGCACGTGCACGCGGGGCGCCCGGTCGTCCTGGCCGGCGACCGGCGGGCGCGCACGGGGCAGGCGCGGGCCGCGGTGACGCAGGCCTGGCGCACGGCCGCCGCGGCGCTCGGCGAGCCCGCCGCGGCGGCGCCCGGAGCCGGGCCCTCGACGGGCGCGTGCCGCTGAGCACGCGCGCGGGGCGGCACGGACCCCTCGTCCGTGCCGCCCCGGTGGTCGGGGTGCGGCGGCGGTGACCGCCGCACCGGTCGGTCAGCTCGCGCTGCAGGAGACGGTGGGCCAGGTCCAGTTGCCGTTGTGCTGGATCGTCACGCCCCAGGTGTTGCCGCTGCCGTTGGGCTTCGCCACCAGCACCTGACTGCTCGGGAAGCTGGTGCTCACGTTCCAGGTGGACAGCACCTTCGCCGGGGACGGGACGTTCATCGTCACGGTCCAGTTGCTGGAACCCGAGACCGCGACGTTGAGGTTGTACCGGTCGCTCCACTGCTGCCCCGCCGACAGGGTCGCCGTGCACGTGCCGGTACCGCCACCGCCGCCACCGCCGCCGCCCGAGCCGCCGTCGGGGGCCACCGCGCGGCCGGTCTGCGGGGAGATCATCCCCGCGCACAGGCCGTGGGCGGCCAGTCCCTGGGCGATGCGCGGGATGGCGGCGATGGTGTTGGCCGGCCAGTCGTGCATGAGGATCACCTGGCCGTTGGTGAGCCGGCCGGCGGCCTGCACGATGGCGTCGGTGCTCGCGCCGTTCCAGTCCTGCGAGTCGACGTCCCAGATGATCTCTGTCAGGCCGTACTTCGCCTCGACGGACTTCAGCGTCGCGTTGGTCTCGCCGTACGGCGGGCGGAACAGCTTCGGCGTGCCGCCGCCCGCGTTGGCGATGGCCTGCTGGGTCCGGGAGATCTCGGAGTCGATCTGCGCCTGGCCGAGCTGGGTCAGGTGCGGGTGCGTGTAGCTGTGGTTGCCCACCCACATCCCGGCGTCGACCTGGGCCCGCACCAGGGACGGGTTGGCGGCGGCGTACTGCCCCTCGTTGAACATCGTGGCCCGCAGGCCGTTCTGCTTGAGGGCGTTGAGCAGGGACTGGGTGGTGCTGGACGGGCCGTCGTCGAAGGTGAGGCCGACGTACCCGTTGCAGGTGGCGGCCTGCGAGGGGGCCGCGCCGACGGTGAGGGTGCCCGCGGCGGCCAGGGCGGCCGCGGCGAGCGTGGAGAGCAGGGTGCGCAGCGCGGTGCGCTGTCTGCGTGCCATGGGAAGGGTTCCTTCGGCCGGGGGTCGGGGGGGGTCAGCTCGCGCTGCAGGAGACGGTGGGCCAGGTGTAGTTGCCGTTGTGCTGGATCGTCACGCCCCAGGTGTTGCCGCTGCCGTTGGGTTTGGCGACCAGCTGCTGGCTGCTCGGGTAGCTGGCGCTGACGTTCCAGGTGGACAGCACCTTCGCCGGGGAGGGGACGTTCATCGTCACGGTCCAGTTGCTGGAGCCCGAGACCGCGACGTTGAGGTTGTACCGGTCGCTCCACTGCTGACCCGCCGACAGGGTCGCCGAGCAGGTGCCGGTGCCGGTGCCGCCGCCACCTCCACCTCCACCACCGCCGCCGCCGCCCGAATCGGTGCCGCCGACCGTGATGTTGGAGCTGCCGCTGCTCTGGTAGCCCTCCGTCGCGAGGATCATGTAGTAGTTGAAGCTGCCGAGGTTCATGCCGGCGCGGGCCCAGGCGTCGAAGTGGTTGCCCGTGGTGATGGTCCCGCCGGTGCGCCGGGTCTGCCGGACGCTCCAGTACTGGTCGAAGGTGCGGGTGCCCTCGACGGACGGGGCGTTGTACCGGGTCGTCCTGTAGATGTCGTACGTCCCCCCGTCGCTGGTGACGGTGCCCATGAACGTGCCGGTGGGCCGGTAGGTGCCCCAGTTGTCGACGATGTAGTACTCGACGAGCGGGTTCGAGGTCCATCCGTACAGCGCCAGGTAGGCGTTGCCGGACGGGTTGAAGGTGCCCGAGTAGGTGACCGCGCGACGGCCGCCGTTGCTCCAGCCCTTGCCGGCGACGAAGTTGCCGCTGTTGCTCCAGGAGGTGCTGTAGTTGCCCCCGGAGCCGAGGTTCATGGAGACGCGGCCGCCGCCGTCGGTCCAGAACGAGTAGTAGTAGCCGTTGTTCGTGCCCGTCTGGTTCGTCGTGATGACGGTGTCGGCGCCGGCGGTACCCGGCGCGACGAACGCCACGACGGCTGCGAGCACCATGACGCAAGCGCTCCTGAACATCAGGAGTAGGCGCATGGACGTGGTCCTTCCAGGTGAAGGCGTGCGGGGCCTTGACGGCGAACAGTGTTGGTCTGGCCCTGACAACTGTCAACACTTTCGGTACTTGTTTCGAAAGATTCGCCGTGCTGGAAGTCCGCCGCGAACAGAGAATGCGCAGCTCAATGGGCACACACGACCCTGCTGAGCGATATCCTTCGACGAGTGCAGTGAAGAGCAGATCATTTACCTTCCCTCAAATCTCGAATGTTTCGGAAACAATTCCGGAGAATCCGTCCCTGACCATTCAGAAACGACACCGCTGAATGTGATCCGCGGGAAGGGTTGGACTTCCCGATCACGTCGGAGCAAGGTGGGCATCCCGCCCCCGCACCACCCCGGAGACCACCCGATGAACCACGTGGCGAACCCCGAGCGCTACGACGGCCCCATGCGTTACCGGCGCACCGGACGCTCAGGGCTGGACCTGCCGGTCCTGTCCCTCGGCTACTGGCACAACTTCGGCGACGACCGCGCCTTCGAGACCCAGCGCGAGATCGCCCTGCGCGCCTTCGACCTCGGGATCACCCACCACGACCTGGCGAACAACTACGGCCCGCCCTACGGCGCCGCCGAGAGCAACTTCGGCCGTCTGCTCCGGCGGGACCTGGCGCCGTACCGGGACGAGCTGGTGATCTCCACGAAGGCCGGCTGGGACATGTGGCCCGGTCCGTACGGCCAGGGCGGCGGGTCCCGCAAGTACCTGCTCGCCTCGCTGGACCAGTCGCTGCGCCGGACGGGCCTCGACTACGTCGACATCTTCTACTCCCACCGGCTCGACGCGAGCACGCCGCTGGAGGAGACGATGGGCGCGCTCGACACCGCGGTCCGCCAGGGCAAGGCCCTGTACGTCGGCATCTCCTCCTACGACGCCGAGCGCACCCGGGAGGCCGCCGCGATCCTCCGCGACCTCGGCACGCCCCTGCTCATCCACCAGCCGTCGTACAGCATGCTCAACCGCTGGATCGAGACGGAGGGGCTGCTCGACGTCGCCCAGGAGGAGGGCTTCGGCGTCATCGGGTTCACCGCGCTCGCCCAGGGTCTGCTGACCGGGCGCTACCTCGACGGCATCCCCGAGGGCTCGCGGGCCGCGCGGGGCACGTCGCTGGACCCGGCGTGGCTGACCGACGAGATGCGCGGCCGGCTGAACGCCCTCAACGACATCGCCGCCCGCCGGGGCCAGACCCTGGCGCAGATGGCACTGGCCTGGGCGCTGCGCGACCCGCGCGTCACCTCGCTGGTCATCGGCGCGTCGAGGACCGAGCAGCTGGAGCAGAACGTGGCCGCCCTGGACCGCCTCGACTTCACCGCCGAGGAACTCGCCGAGATCGACCAGCACGCCACCGACGGCGGCGTCGACCTGTGGCGCGACGCCCGGCTGGGCAACCTCGGCTGACGCGTCGGCACGCCGGCGCCGCGGGGCGCGCCTCGCCTCCTCCCCGCGCTCAGTCCTGCGGTGCGGCGCCGTCCGGTGCCGTGACCAGGCTCAGGTGGGCCATGTCCCCCGGCGGCGGGGTGGTCACCGACCAGAAGGGGGTGGGGGTGCCGTCGGCGACCGCCGCCGGGGCGTCCGTGAGGTTCATGCGGTCGCGCAGGCGGCCGTAGAAGTCCATGGGGCCCAGGCGCACCGCCCGCAGCCGGCGCTGGGCGGCGTAGACGCCGATCCAGTCGCCCGGCTCCAGGACGCCCCGCACCTGGCCGTCGATGCTGACGGCCGCCCGGCCGGAGCGTTCGAGGACGCGCAGGCCGACCGGCTCGTCGGGGGCGGTGACCACCGACCGGTTGAACGTCATGTGCGGGGCGACCGGTGTGAAGACGAGGGCCTCCGCGCGCGGCGAGACCACGGGACCGCCGGCGGCGAAGCTGTAGGCGGTCGAGCCGGTCGGCGTGGCCACCAGCAGCGCGTCGGCGGAGTACGACGCGAGCAGCCGGCCCGAGACGTAGACGCCGACCGACACCTGGCGGTCGCGGGCCAGTTTCTCCAGGACGACGTCGTTGAGGGCGGTGACGTGCAGCGGGACGCCCCACTCGTCGTCCACCGCGCAGTCGGTGCGCACGGCGGGCGGCGGCAGCAGCGGGCCGCGCCCGTAGCGCATCAGCGACTCGACGTCCGGCGGCATCTCCAGGCGGCGCGAGGCGCGCAGCGTGAGGAGCATCCGGGTGTCCGGTTCGAACCGGTCCTCGCGCACCGCGTCCAGCGCCTCGCGCACCGAGGCGGCCGACACCTCGGTCAGGAACCCGACCCGGCCCAGGTCGACCCCGAGGACCAGCGCGTCGTTCTCGGCGGCCAGTCGCGCCCCGCGCAGGAACGTGCCGTCGCCGCCCAGCGTGACGACGAGGTCGGGATCGCCCGCGGCGGCGACCTCCTCGCGGGCGCTGCGCCGCCCTCCGTCGTGCCACACGTCGATGTCGGTGCACTGGACGCCGTACCGCGCGCACCAGGCGCGCACCACGTCGGCCGCCTGTACGGCCTCCGGCCGTCCGCCGTGCACGACCAGGCCGAGCCTGTTCACTGCCACCGCTGCCTCCCGGGCCGCTCGTCGTGTCGGTGCGCGGGTGCCCGTCACGTCGCCGTTCATCTCTGCCCGCCCCGCCCCGGCGGATCACCGGGACGGGGCCGACGGGTGGACGCGCGTCCGGTGCCGTCCGCCCGCGGTGCGCGCCCCGCCGTGTAGCAGACTGATCGCATGCGGCCCGGCGGCAGGACGTGCGGGCCGGACCCCGACCGGCGAGAGGTGTCCACGTGTCCGTCGTGAAGATCAATGTGCTGACCGTTCCGGAGGAGCAGCGGGAGGTGCTGGAGAAGCGGTTCGCGTCCCGGGCCGGCGTCGTGGAGTCGCAGGACGGGTTCGAGTGGTTCGAGCTGCTGCGGCCGGTGGAGGGCACGGACCAGTACCTGGTGTACACCCGCTGGCGCAGCGAGGAGGACTTCCGGAACTGGATGTCCGGCCCCATGCAGGCGGCGCACCGCGGCGGCGGCGAGGGCGGCGAGCGCCCGCGCCCGGCCGCTTCGGACTCCACCGTCTGGTCCTTCGAGGTGGTCCAGCAGGCGGCACCGAAGGCGGGCTGACCACGTGCGGCCGGGCGGCGGCCGGGGCCCGGCTCCTCCAGCCGGTGCCGACGGCCGCCGTCGGGCCGGGCGGGGGGGAACCGGAGCCCCTCCCGGCAGGGCGGTTCAGTCGCTGTGGACGGTCATCTCGTACAGCGAGTAACCCCAGTTCGTGCCGCGCTGCACCCCGTGGACGCGCACCCAGCGGGCCGGGGTGCCGGCGAAGGTGGCCGTGTCCAGGCCGCCGTCGCCCGTCGTGGTGGACCAGACGGTCCGCCAGGTGGTGCCGTCCGTGGACAGCTCGACGCGGTACGACCTGGCGTACGCCCGCTCCCAGTCGAGGGTGACCCGGCCCACCCGGTGGGTGGCGCCGAGGTCGGCGGTCAGCCACTGGTCGTCGCTCCAGTCGGCGGCCCAGCGGGTGTCCCGGTTGCCGTCCACCGCCCGGCCGGGCGCGTAGCTGGTGAACGGGTTCCACTCGGTCGAACTGGCGGTCGCCGTCGCGCCGTCGGCGAGGTTCACCGCCGCCTGGTGGTGTTCCGTCGCGCCCCAGGTGCCGAGGTAGGACTCGGCGCCGCGGAACAGGTCGGCGGCCACGTCCTGGCCGCCGACCTGACGGATGTCCTCGATCCAGTCGGGGATCAGGCCGGCGTGGGCGCCGCCGTCGGTGTTGACGTCCCAGGTGCGCTCGCCGGTGACCTGCCGGTCGAGGACCGAGCCCCCGTCGACGCTGCGGAAGGGGTACGTCACCCGGCGCGGGGCGTCGGCGCCGCGCGGGGCGGGGTGGGAGCCGACGCCGTTGAAGTCGGTGCCGTAGCCGTAGCCCACGCCGTAGCGGTCGCGCAGCGCCTTGGTGCGGGCGGCCTCGGCGACGAAGCCCTCCGAGCCGTGCATGTACTGGGCGACGAAGCCGCCGAGGCGGTACACCCGCTCGGTCCAGTCCATGTCCATCCAGCTGTGCGAGGAGAGCACGCCGGGGTAGCGCGCGGACTCGAAGATGTCGAGCGCGCGGCCGACGGCCTTGACGCTCATGTGGTCGATCTCCAGCATCATCTTGCGCTGCATCATGCCGTGCACCGCGTACTCGCCCAGGGCGGTGAGCCCGCGGGTGTTGCACTGCGCGTCACTGTCGTACCGCGGGACCGAGGTGCCCGCCGGCAGGTCGGCCTCCGCGGCGGACGGCTGGGTGCCGATGGGGTTGTCGTGCTGCGGGCCGGTGCACTTCTCCGTCTTCCAGAAGGTGCCGGTCGACAGGAACTGCCCGACGTTGATGGCCGTTCCGAGGCCGCCCTCGTCGAAGCGGACGCCGCACAGCGCGTTGTCGAACTTGTGGCACAGGAACATGCTGCGCACGCCCAGCGCGTAGAGCTCGTCCAAGCCCTTGTCGATGTCCGCCTTGCTGCACTGCGGGAGGTCCAGCACCTGCTTGCAGCCGAACGGTTCGGACGTCTCCACGCCCAGGACCACGGCGAGTTTGCCCTGTTCGATCACCTGGCGGGCCTGCGCGCTGTCGGTGACGACGCGGAACCAGCCCTTGCCGGTGCCGCCGTACATCCGGTCGACGTACGCCTGGAGGTCGTACGTCAGCTTCGCCTGGAGCCGGATCGAGGTCATCTCGTCGCAGCTGCGGTCCTTGAAGAAGTAGACCGAGCAGATCACGCCGTTGGTCACGAGGTCGTTGACGAGGACCCGCTGGCCGCCGCGCCAGGCCCGCTCCACCCAGGCGTAGTAGTTGGCCTGGTGGGTCATCGAGTCGTAGGCGGGCCAGTCCTTGAACGTCGGCCAGCCGACCGGGTCGTGCCGGCCGTCGCCGCCGTGGGTGATGTAGTCGAAGACCGCGAGCGTGCCGTCGGGGTAGTGCTCGGGGCAGTCCTTCAGGGCGTCGGCGACGCCCGCCTCGGAGAACACCTTGCCGCAGATCAGCCGGCCGCCGAACGCCTCGTTGGAGAACAGGTGGTCGTGCGCGTCGACGAACCCGCGCACCTCGCCGCCCGGCGTCGTGCCCCGGAACGGCTCGCCGGTGACGCCGATCTGCGAGTCCGGGTCGGGGCGTGCGGTGGGCAGCCACCAGGCGTCGTCGGCTCCGGCGGCGGTGGCCGGTGCCGGGCCGAAGGTGACGGCGAGGACGAGGAGCAGCAGTGCGAAGACCACGGTGTGCGGGCGTCGGGCGTCTGTCACGGTCCACGTCCCTCGGTCGGCGGGATGGCGCGGTCGACCCCCATGATTGTCATGACCAGCGCAACATTGCTGACGCAGGATCACCACTGGCCCGCTCCCCCGTCAAGAGCCGTGCCGCAGTTGGGTGTTACGAGGGGTTACAGCCCGGTCGGCGCCTCGCGCGCCCAGCGACGGACCACCGGCACGCACCGCTCGGCGAACCGCTCGTAGTCCTCGGGGGTGTTGTAGACGTGGGCCGACAGGCGAAGGTAGCCGACGCCCGCGAAGCTGGTGAACGCGGCCTCCGCGCCCAGCTCGGCGGTCGCCCGGTCGCGCAGCGCGTCCGCCTCCAGGCGGGTGGCGGCCAGCCCCTCGGGGAGCCGGACCAGCCGCATGCCGGGCACGGGCATCCCGACGTCGACCGCCCGGGCGCCCGCCCCTTCGAAGGCCTCCGCGACCACCCGCGCGCCGTACTCGGCCAGTTCGTCCAGGTAGCGCCGGGCGGTGTCCCAACTCCAGGTGTGCTCCACGAAGTCCAGGGCCGTGGGCGCGGCGAGGCAGCCGGTGGCGTCCAGGGTGCCCTGGTGGTCGAAGCGGTCCGGGTAGGGCTCGGCGGCACCCCAGGAGTCGATCAGCGGGTACAGCTCCTCGCGCAGCGGACCGCGCGCGACCAGGGCCGCCGTGCCGCGCGGGGCGCAGCCCCACTTGTGCAGGTTGCCCACCCACGCGTCGCAGACCAGTCCGTCCAGGGGCGCGGCGAGCAGCCCGGGCGCATGGGCGCCGTCGACCAGGAACGGCACGCCGAGCCGGGCCGCCTCCGCGCCCACCGCCCCCACCGGCAGGCGGCGGGCGGTCGCCGAGGTGATCTGGTCGAGGACGACGAGCGCGACCCGTTCGTCCACCTCCGCCAGCACCGCCTCGGACGCCTGCCGGGCGTCGGCGTCCAGGGGCACGCGGGCCGTGCGCACCCGGCCGCCCCAGCGCCGGGCCAGCCGCTCCGCGCCCATCGTGACGGCGCCGTAGCCGTGGTCGGTGACCACCACGTCGCCGCCGGGGCGGGCGGCCAGGGCGGCGTGGACGACGCTCGCCCCGGCGCTGGCGTTGGGCACCAGGGCCAGGTCCCCGGCGTCGGTGCGCAGGAAGTCGGCGATCCGGGCCCGTGCGGCGGCGATCCGGCCGGGCAGGGCCGGGAACCAGGCGACCGGCGCACGCTCCATCTCGGCCCGCAGCTCGTTCTGGCGCTCCTGAGCCACCCGGGGCACGGCACCGAAGGAGCCGTGGTTCAGGTGCAGCATCCCGGGGTCGAGGGTCCACGCCCGGGCGACGGGGCTTCCGTCGTCCAGCGACAGCGGACGGGGTGCGACGACGACGTCGGCCTGGCTCACGTCACTCCTCACGCGCCCGGAGGGGCACTGGCGGGCACCGGTGGAAGGGGGCGCGGTCACGATACCCAGGGTGGATGGGGGTGGTGAGGCGTGGGGCGGGGGCTCTCGCGCTCGGGGGGATGGGATCGGCATCGGCGGGTCGGCGGTGGCGCGCCGGGCGGGCGGGCGAACGGGCCCCACGTGGGCCGCGCCTCCCCCGGGGGGCGCACGGCGCCGGAGCGTGAACCCTGGATGCGCCCCGGGCCCGCCGGGGACAATGCCGGTCACCACTGATCACGAGGTCGCGGGGCGCGTCGCGTCGCCGTGGGCCCGTCGGGAAGGCAGGTCTGCCGCTGTGTTGTTGCGTCTGCCCACGTCCCTGTCCGAAGCGCGGGAGTGCGTCGCCGAGGGAGCCGTCCCGATCGGCGGGGCCACCCTCGTGTGGGCCACCTTCCAGCGCGACGGCTTCCCCGAGCAGGCGGTGTCCCTGCGGCAGCTGCCGCAGGCCACGGCGATCGGGCCCGACGTGCTGGGCTCGGCCGTGCGGTTGCACCAGGTCGACGACCGGGTGCCCGAGGTGCTTCGCGCCGCGGCGGCCACCGTGGGCACGGGCGCCGTGCGCCGGACGGCGACCGTCGGCGGGAACATCGTCGGCAGCACCCTGCGCTGCCTGCTGCCCGCGGCCCTCGTCCTGGACGCCCGGGCCACCGTGCTGGAGCAGTCGGGCGCCTACGAGACCGACCTGGCCGAGGTGGTGGAGAAGCGTCAGCTCCTGCTGAGCATCCGCTGGCGCGCGCCCCTCACCAGCGGCTACCACAAGGCAGCCGGCGAGGCGGGCGGACCGCCGCCCCTGGTGGTCGCGAGCGCGGTGCACGCCGAGGGCGGCGAACACCACCTGCGCGTCGCCGTCCGCGACGGGTACGACGTGCTCCGCGCGACCGTGTCCTGTGGCACCGGCGTGGACCCGGTCCTCGACGCGCTGGAGCGCTCCGAGCTCGCCGCGCTCCCCTCCGGCGTCCGGGAGACGGTCCACGCCCACGTCAGGGACGTCCTGGCCCGCTCCGGCGACCGCTGAGGGACAACGGACCTCCCGCGCCCGGCCGGTGGGGAGTGGACCGCCGGGCGCGGGTTACCCGCAGGGCATGGCTCGCTTCCCCAGGCTTGGACACAGAGACACCGACGAGACGCCCGACCGCACGGCCGGGCCCCGGGCTGCCGCGGAACGGGAGTCCCCGCAGCGCTCCAGGAACGACGAGGTACAACGGCACGACGCCGCGGGCGAGGAGCGCGACGGCGCGACCGACGACGACCGCTACGGGCCCGACGAGGAGGTCGAGCAGGCCGCGCCCGACAGCCCCACCGCCCTGCCCCGCCACTCCTGGGGCAAGGTCCTCAAGGGCACCCTGCGGGAGTTCAAGGACGACGAACTGACCGACCGGGCCGCCTCGTTGACCTACTACGGCGTGCTGTCGCTGTTCCCGGCGCTGCTGGTGCTCGTGTCGGTGCTGGGCATCACGGGCAAGTCGGCCACCGACAAGGTGCTGGACAACCTCCGCCAGCTCACCCCGGGTTCCGCGCGGGACATCGTCACCCGCGCCGTGGAGCAGTTGCAGGGCAACGCGGGCACCGGCTCCGTGATGGCGATCGTCGGCCTGGTGCTGGCGGTGTGGTCGGCGTCCGGCTACGTCGCCGCGTTCATCCGCTGCGCCAACGCCGTCTACGACATGCCCGAGGGGCGGCCGGTGTGGAAGATCCTGCCGATCCGGGTGGCCCTCACGGTGGTCCTGATGGTGCTGGCGGTCGTCAGCGCGCTGATCGTGGTGTTCACCGGCGGCATCGCCCACCAGGCCGGCACCGCGCTCGGCATCGGCGACACCGCGCTGACCGTGTGGTCCATCGCCAAGTGGCCGGTGCTGGTCGTCCTGGTCACCGCCATGATCGCGATCCTGTACTGGGCGAGCCCGAACGCCAAGGTCAAGGGCTTCAAGTGGATCACCCCGGGCAGCTTCCTGGCGCTGCTGGTCTGGCTGATCGCCTCCGCCGGGTTCGCGTTCTACGTCGCCAACTTCGCCTCGTACAACAAGACCTACGGCACCATGGCCGGCGTCATCGTCTTCCTGGTGTGGCTGTGGATCAGCAACCTCGCCATCCTGCTGGGCCTGGAGTTCGACGCGGAGACCGCCCGTCAGCGGGCCGTCGCCGGGGGGTTCCCGCCCGACGCGGAGCCGTACACCGAGCCGCGGGACACGCGGACCTGGGACGAGCAGGACCGACGACGCCTGGACGAGACGCTCCCCGAGCAGCTGCGCCCGGCGGAGTGATGCGCGCACCGCACCCGGCGGAGTGATCCGGGGCGTGGCGTGATCCGGGGCGTGGCGTGATCCGGGGCGTGATCCGGGGGAAAAAGCAAAGGCAAGGAGTTCACGCACTCCTTGCCACTCTCAAGTTATAGCGCACAGGGGGGCTTGCGGCAAGGGCCCCGTCATGCCGCAGAATCACCGGCCTGAACCGGGAACTGCGGACATGGCGGGGTTTGTGATGATCGATGTGATGGTGGCCGGTGCCGGACCGACCGGGCTGATGCTGGCCGCGGAGCTGCGCCTGCACGGTGTGGGGGTGCTGGTGCTCGACAAGGAGGCGGAGCCGACGCCGGTGGTCCGCGCGTTGGGCCTGCACGTGCGCAGCATCGAGGTGATGGACCAGCGCGGGTTGCTCGACCGGTTCCTCGCCCACGGCAAGCAGTACCGGGTCGGCGGGTTCATCGCCGGCATCGACAAGCCCTGGCCCGACCGGCTGGACACCGCGCACGGGTACGTCCTCGGGATCCCGCAGCCCGTCACCGACCGCCTGCTGGCCGAGTACGCGGTCGAACTGGGCGCGGAGATCCGGCGCGGCTGCGCGCTGGTCGGCCTCGAACAGGACGACGAGGGCGTCACCGCCGAGCTGTCGGACGGCACGCGGCTGCGGGCGCGGTACCTGGTCGGCTGCGACGGCGGCCGCAGCACGGTCCGCAAGCTGCTCGGGGTGGGCTTCCCCGGCGAGCCCAGCCGGGTCGAGACACTGCTGGGCGAGATGCAGGTGGGGGTGGACCAGGAGACGCTCACCAGCGTGATGACCGAGGTGCGCAAGACCCAGAAGCGGTTCGGCTTCGGGCCCCTCGGGGACGGCTTCTACCGGGTGGTGGTGCCCGCCGAGGGGGTGGCGGAGGACCGTACGGTCCCGCCGACCCTGGAGGAGTTCCAGCGGCAGTTGCGCGCGGTCGCCGGCATGGACTTCGGGGTGCACTCCCCGCGCTGGCTGTCCCGCTTCGGCGACGCCACCCGGCAGGCCGAGCGCTACCGCGTGGGCCGGGTGCTGCTGGCCGGCGACGCGGCCCACGTCCACCCGCCGACCGGCGGGCAGGGCCTCAACCTCGGCATCCAGGACGCGTTCAACCTCGGCTGGAAGCTGGCCGCCGAGGTGGCCGGGTGGGCACCGGAGGGGCTGCTGGACACCTACCACGGCGAACGCCACCCGGTGGCCACGGCGGTACTGGACCACAGCCGCGCGCAGCTGCACCTGATGTCGACCGAGCCGGGTCCCCAGGCGGTGCGCCGGCTGGTGTCCGAGCTGATGGACTTCGAGGAGGTCAACCGCTACCTGATCGCGAAGATCTCGGCCCTCACGATCCGCTACGACTTCGGCGAGGGCCCCGATCTGCTCGGCCGGCGGATGCGGGACGTCCAGCTGAAGCGGGGCCGCCTGTACGCCGAGATGCACCGCGGGCGCGGTCTGCTCCTCGACCAGGCGGGCCGCCTGTCGGTGGACGGCTGGGCCGACCGCGTGGACCACGTCGCCGACGTCAGCGAGGAGGTGGACACCCCGGCGGTCCTGCTGCGTCCGGACGGCCACGTGGCGTGGCTGGGCGAGGACCAGGAGGGCCTGCGGGAGTCCCTGGCGCGGTGGTTCGGCACGCCGACCGGCTGAGGACGCTCCGCGGTACCAGGACCGAGCGGGCCCGGGCCCGGGGAAAAGGCGTTGCGGGCGGAGGACGTACGGCCGACGCTGGCCGCATGTCCTACGCCCTGCGCCCCGCCGCGCTCGACGACGCCCCCGCCGTGACCGAGTTGCTGAACGCCGTCGACGTGCTGGAGATCGGGCGGCCGGAGACGGACCTGCACACGGTCGAGGCCGACCTGAAGCACCCCGAGGTCGACCTGGCGCGGGACTCGTGGCTCGCGTTCGACGCGGAACGGCTCGTGGCCTACGGCCTGTTGTGGGACGACTCCGGGGGTGAGCGCATCGACGTGGACCACTACGTGCTGCCCGGCCACCAGCGGGCCGGGGAGCTCGTGCTGGACGCGTTCCAGGCGCGGGCCCGGGAGAGGGCGCGGGAGAACGGCGCCGGGCGGGCGGTGGTGCACCTGCACCTCAACGTCCGACCCACGCTCGACGTCCGGCTGCTCCAGGAGCGCGGCTGGGGTGTCGTACGGCGGTACCACGTGCTGCGGCGGCCGCTGGACCCGGCCGGGGACCGTCCGGTGCCGCCGCCGTCGGGCGTACGCGTCCGGGCCTGCACCGCGCCGGCCGACCGGGCGCGCGTCCACGCGCTGTACCAGGCCGCGTTCGCCGACCACTTCGACTTCCAGGCGCGCGAACTGTCCTCCTGGCTGCACGACATCGACGCGGGCGGGCTCGACTGGTCGCTCGTGTGGATCGTCACCACCGACGACCTCGGCGACGCGGGTTTCCTGATCGCCCGTGACGACCGTGCCGCGATGGGCTGGATCCGCAGTGTCGGCGTGCTGCGCGAAGCACGCGGGCGCGGTCTCGGAGGGCTGCTGCTGCGCCAGGCGTTCGCCGCGTTCGCGGCGCGGGGGCGGGACACCGTGGGGCTGGGCGTGGACACCGCGAACACCACCGGGGCGCCCGCGCTCTACGCCCGCCACGGGATGACCGTCCACTACGCGGTCGACACGTGGGAGGTCGCCCTGCCCTGCCGCCCGTGAGCCGCGCTGGCTCAAAAAGCTTGCGTGCATCCACATTTGACGCGACGTCGCGTCCTCCCCCGCATCAAAACATCATGCCGGGGAGGACGCGACGGTGGGCCGGGTCGGCGCGGGCGCCGCTGTGCGGCCCGGCGCGCCTGTCGTCGCCAGGACGTCAGATCCGGCCGTTGGTGAGGCGCGTGAGCGGCCCCTGCGGCTGGTGGCCGGAGCGGCGGCCCAGCGCGTACGACGCGGCGCTCAGCGCGGTGATGCCGGCGCCGACGCCCGCGGCGACCAGCTTGCGGTGGGCGATCACCGTCCAGGCCGTCTTGGCGGTCGCCGCGACGTGACTCGAGGCGGTGATGACGGCCTTGCGGCCCGTGGCCACGGCGTCGGCGGCCGAGTGGGCGACACCGCTCGTCGCGTCCGCGGCACGCGCCGCGCCGCCCTTGGCCGTTGACGCCGCGTCACCGGCGGCGTCGGCGGTCTTCTTCGCCGTCTGGGCGGCCGGGGCGGTCGCCTTGCCCGCCGTGCGGCGGGTCTTGGACGCCGTCTGCCGGGCGGCGGACTGCTTGCTCGTGTCGTTGTTCGTTTCACTCATGGTAGTCGCATACCCCCGCGGGGCGCGGCAAACGTGGGTCCGTGGGCCGGCCGCGCGGGGACGCGTTCGAGGACGCCGCCCGCGAACTCGTCGTACAGCGGCAGGGTTTCGAGGTGGACGTAGCCGATGTGGCAGTCGCACACGGCCAGGGGGCAGGGACGCGGGCGCAGGGCCGTGCGGTACGAGCCGTCGTAGAGGTTGCCGAGCTCGGTGCGCACGAAGTGGCAGCGGCGCACCGTGCCCTCGCCGTCGACGGAGACGACCGACTCGCCGGTGCGGCAGGGCAGCCCGGCGCTGGCGTGCGGGTGGCGGCTGTAGGGGAAGAGCGGGTCGAGGGCCGTCCACCGGTCGGCCTCGGCGTCGTCGTAGGTGTGGCCCTCGGCCGCGTTCACCCAGAGGTAGACGTGCGCCGGCAGGTCGGCGCGCAGGCGGCGGGCCGCGTCGAGGTGCTCGGGCAGGCCGACGACGCCGACGCTGTGGCGGATCCCCCGGTCCGCCAGGTCACGGCACTTGGCGACGAAGCGGTCGTAGGGGGTCTGGCCGGGGTGGTAGGTGCACCACAGCGCAACGGTGTCGGGGTCGGCGTCCGCGAGCCAGTCGGTGCGGCAGCTCAGGTTGGTCTGGATGGCGACGCGCCGCACGTGCGGCAGCCGGGACAGGTCGACCAGGGCGCGCCGGTACCAGGACCGCACCAGGCCCTCGCCCCAGGGGGTGAACAAGATCGACAGGCGGTCGCCGGTCTGGCCGGCCGCCCAGCCGGTGAAGCGGTCCAGGCAGGCCCGGTCCGCGCGCAACTGCTCGCTGCTGTCGCGCCGCTTGGCGAACGGGCAGTACGGACAGTCGTAGTCGCACGAGGCCAGCGGCCCGCGGTACAGGATCGTCAGGTCCATGGGGCGGCGCTACTTCCGTTCGTACGCGGCCATCGCGGCCCGTACCGCCGGTGAGAACAGCTCCGGGCCGATCGCGTCGGAGTGGGCGAGGCCCTCGGGGGTGAGCCGCAGCCGCGGCGAGCCCGGTCCGTCGTCCGCCAGCCAGCCGCGCTCGGCGAACCGGTCGAGCTCGGGGCCGAAGTGGTCGGCGGGGCCGGCGCCGAAGCGGGCGCGGTAGTCGCCGGCGTCCAGGCCCTCGGCCTGCAGCAGGGACTGCAGCAGGTGCCGGCGGCGCGCCTCGTCCGCGGTCATCCGCCGGCCGTGCTCGGCGCGGGCGAAGTCGACGGCCGGGCGGGACACGTAGTCGTCGATGATGCCGCGGATCTCGTGCATGTCGACGGCGTAGTCGAACGAGTAGTGCAGTCCGGCCGTGTACGAACGGGCGCCGCAGCCCAGGCCGATCATGCCGTCGGTCTGGCAGGCGTAGTCGTCCGCTCCCTGGGGCGGTGCGTCGGCGCGGCGGAACATGCGCATGGACTGCTGCGTGTAGCCGTGCGCGAGGAGGTGGTCGCGGCCGACGCGGTACAGGCGCAGCCGCTGCGCGTCCCAGGCCGGGTCGGGGCCGCCGCGGCGGCGGTCGAGGCCGGTGAGGGGGCGGACGTAGAGCGGGTAGAGGTACAGCTCCTCCGGCCGCCAGGCCAGGGCCGCGTCCAGCGAGTGGAGCCAGGTGGCGTCCGTCTGCCCGTCGATGCCGTAGATGAGGTCGATGTTCAGCACCGGTACGCGTGCCTCGCGGACGCGGGCGAGGGCCGCCTCCACGTCCGCCCGGCGCTGGGGGCGGACGGCGGCGCGCGCCTCGGTGTCGATGAAGCTCTGCACGCCGAGGCTCAGCCGGGTGGCGCCGCGCTCGGCCAGGACCGCGAGGCGGTCGGCGGTGGCCGTCGCGGGCGAGGCCTCCACGGACAGCGGCACCGCCCGCAGGTCGGCGCCCATGCGGTGCTCGGCGATGTCGCACAGCCGGGTCAGCTCGGCGGCGGTCAGGAAGGTGGGCGTGCCGCCGCCGAACGCGGCCGTCGCGAAGCGGACGCCGCCCCGGGCGCCGGCGCCGCCCGCACCGTCCTGGCCGTCCGCGCCGTCCGCGCTGGACTCCAGGGCCTCGCGGACCGCGGTCGCCTGGCGGTCCAGCGCGTCCAGGTAGGCGGTGGTCAGACCGTCGGGGGCGCCGATCCGGGTGAACAGGTTGCAGAAGCCGCAGCGGACCTCGCAGAACGGGACGTGCAGGTAGAGGGAGAGCGCGTCCTTGGGCTCGTCCGCCCACAGGGTGCGCAGCGCCGGGCGGTCGGGCAGCGGGCGGTACGCGGTCTTGTGCGGGTAGGCGTAGACGTAGCTCTGGTAGGGGGACGCCGGGGTGGCCGTCCCCGGTGTCGCGGTCGCCGTCGCGGTCATGGGGTGGTCGCCTCCCCGTCGAGGAAGAAGTGGGCGTACGGCACGGTCCAGACCGACGGGTGGCCGATGCGGTGGCCGGTGTAGCCGTCGTCGCCGTAGGCGGTGCCGTGGTCGGAGCAGACGACGGCGAAGCAGCGGCGCCTGCTGCTCGCCGCGGCGAACAGGCGGCCGATGTGCCGGTCGACGTACTCCAGCGCGGCGGCGTGCGAGGCGCGGGTGTCGCCGGCCTCGCGGGTGGCGCCGGGCAGGTGGAACCAGTTGGGCTGGTGCAGCGCCGAGACGTTCACGAAGAGGAACAGGCGCCGGTCGGCGGGCAGTCGGCACACGACGCGCTCGGCGCAGGCCACCTGGGCCTCGAAGGAGGTGGGTGAGGCGACACCGAACTCCGGTTCCCAGTGGGCCTCCTGGAACAGGCCCGGCAGCACCGAGCCGAGCGGGCCCTGCCGGTTGAAGAAGCCCACTCCCCCGACGCACACCGTGTGGTAGCCGGCCGCGGCGAGGCCGCTCACCAGGTCGGGGGTGTCGTACACGTACGTGCCGTCCGCCGTGGTCTCGCTGCCGGCGAAGCGGGCCGCGAACAGGCGCGGGTGCGGGCCGGGGGTCGCCGGGGTGGGCAGGAACCCGGCGAAGATCGCCTGGTGGGAGGCGTAGGTGAAGCTGCCCGGGGCGTGCCGCTCCTCCCAGCGGCCGCCGGGGAGGTGACGGGCGAGGTTCGGCAGGCGGCCCGCGGCGGCCAGTTCGGCGGCGACGTCGTGGCGCAGGGTGTCGAGGGTGACGAGCAGCAGGTCGTGGCTGCCGACGACCTGGTTCATGTCCGGGTGCGGCGGGGGCGGCGGGACGCTCGGCGGGTGGTGCGGGGGTGTCGGGTCAGGCGATCGCATGAGCGGATCCCGTTCTGATGTCGTGCGGGTGGAGCGGGTGGTGCTTGCCGTGCGGGTCGTTCGGGCGGTTCGGGTCGTCGGCGTCCTGCGGGTCCGGCGAGCCGGGTGCGCTCGCCGACCCGTGACGGCGCAGTGCCGCGGTGACCTGGGCCGCGTACGTGTCCCGGCCCTCGGCGCCGCTGCCGGGGAGCCCGGTGAGGCGGGGCAGCAGGTCGCCGAAGGCGTTGACCTCGCCGACGGCCACCCGGCGCCAGCCGATGGCCGGGAGGAGGTCCACGCCCACGCACAGCGTGCGCGGGAAACAGGCCGCGGCCCGCTCGCACACGGCGAGGACGTCCGTCCAGCGGGCGCCCGCCGACGCCACGGCGGCGCGGGCCTCGTCCAGGTCCCCGCGGCGCCCGCCGAGGTGGAGGTTGGTCAGCGGTGCGGTGCTGGTGCGCACCACGGCGTGCGTGGCCCGGCCGTCGACCACGACGACCCGCAGGTCCGCGGCGCGGCCCCGCTGGGACGCCTTGGGCAGCCAGCGCTCCAGGTGGAGTCCGTCCGGGGCCAGCGCGTCCACGACGGCCGCGATCTGCCGCTCGTCGGTGTAGCGGCGGATCCGCAGGGAGTTGAACAGGCGGCCGTCCGGGGCCAGTTCGACGGAGGTGGTGGCCCGGATGCGGCCGCCGCCCGCCGACTCCACGGCGAGCACCCCGGACGCGGACGACCCGTGCGCGAGCTTCACGAACAGCCGCGGCATGCGGTGCTCGCGCATCAGCGCCCGTACGTCCTCCCAGCCGCGGACCGGCGGGGCGCCGGGACCGGAGGTGGGCGAGGCGGGGACGGGCACCCCGGCGGCGGCCAGGACGGCGTGGCAGCGGCGCTTGTCGAACAGCACCGCCAGGTCGTCCGGGTCGTCCAGGCGCCGGCCGCCGCGCAGTCCGCGCAGGGCGGACGTGAACGTGGTGTACCAGCGGGCCGAGCCCTCGACGCGGGTCGGCTCGTCGGTGCCGCGCAGCAGCCGGTCGACGTGGGCGTCCTCCCCCGGCGAGTCGAGGCGGACGACCTCCTCGGGCGCGAAGTCGGCGCCGCCGTCGCGCAGGACGTCCGCCCAGGGGACGACGCGGGGACCGGGCAGGCCGGCCGCGCGCACCGCGTCGGCGAACAGGTCGACCCGGCGGTTGCCGGGGTTGCCCACCACCGCGAAGCGCACCGTGGCCGGCCCGCCGGAGGTCATTCGCCCACGGCGACGTAGCGCCAGACCGTGCCGTCGCCGTCCTGGTCCTCCTCGGCGTCGCCGCGGTCGAGGTCCAGCTCGACACCGGCCGGTTCCAGGGTCCGGCGCAGCCGCTCCAGCAGGGGTTCGCCGATGTAGTGGTGGTGCAGGTCGAGCTTCTTCAGGTGGGTGAGCGGCTGGCCGCCGAGCAGCGCGGCGGCGCCCTCGTCGGTCAGGACGCCCATCGACAGGTCCAGCGTCTCCAGCCGGGCGACCACGGGCGCGGAGGCCACGGCGGCGGCGACGGCGTCCTGCATCTCGCTGTTGCGCAGGGCCAGGTGGCGCAGGCGCGGCAGGCGGGCGCCGGACAGGATCGGCTCCAGGTCGGACGCCTCGCTGTCGCCGCCGTAGTCCGGGGTGCCGAGCCACAGGTCGAGGTGTTCGAGGGCGGGCAGGTCGCTGGCGCCGACGCCCCGTACGACGTCGGCGGGCAGACCGCCGGCCTCCATCGTCAGCCTGCGCAGCGCCTCGTGACGGACCGCCGGGAAGCGCAGTTCCGTCCCGCCGCGCACGCCGAGCTCCTCCAGCGCGGGGAAGGCGGTCAGGAGCGGGGTGACGTCGGTCTGGTTGATCCAGGAGATCTCGCACTCCTCCATCACCATGTCGCCGAGGAACAGCGCGCGCAGGGCGGGCAGCCGGTCCCGGGCCGCGACCAGGGCCTCGACGACGGCGGACGGGCCGTCCTCGTACGCCTCCTCCCAGGCGCCGACGACCAGCGCGCGCACCCCGGTGGTGTCGACCGCGTCGAGGAAGCGGGCGAAGGCCGTCACCCACTTCTCGTCCGCGTCGTAGGTGTCGCTGGTGATGCGCCAGGCCACCGAGTCGGGGGCGGGCAGTTCCGCCTTCGCCTCGGGGCCGGGGAAGGTGAACGCGGGCAGCCCGTGGAAGGCGTGCAGGTGGTCACCGATGGTCATGCGGCTGCTCCCGGGGGATGGACGGACGCGGTGTGTGTGGTCGCAGTTCTACCAACAGGCACTGACACCGCCCGGGCCGGGGCGGGCTTCGGGGGCGTTGTCAGTGGGGGCCCCTACTGTCGCGGTCGTGAGGGGCGGCGCACGGGGCGCCGCCGGAGGGGAGCACGCATGTACCGGCAGGGAGACGTCCTGCTCGTGCCCGTGGCCGACGAGGCGGTTCCGTCCCATGTCGCGGGCGCGCCGCGGGAGGCGAGGGACGGACGGGGCCGGCTGGTGCTGGCGCTGGGCGAGGTGACCGGCCACGCCCACGCGGTGGTCGGTCCGGGCGAACTGGTGCGGGAGGCAGGGCCGTTCGGGCCGATGCTGCTGCACCTGCCCAAGGGCGGCCGGGTGGTGCACGAGGAGCACGCGGCGATCGCCCTGCCGAAGGGCTGGTACCGGGTGATCCGGCAGCGCGAGTACGTGCCGGGGTCGGTGCGGATCGTGGCGGACTGAGGCGGGAGCGGCGGACGGTGACGCGGGTGTCGGTGAACGACGGGGAGACGGTGGCGGCGATGAGGGGTGCGCGGACGGTGGCGGAGACGGAGACGGTGGCGGTGGCGGTGGCAGGGATGACGGATGAGGTGCCGGCGGGGCCGGACGCATCGCCGGCGGGGCCGGGGAGCGGCACGGCGGTGGACCTGGACGCGGTCGCCGAGTGGCGCGCGTGGGCCGCCTCGACGGCGCCGGCCGATCGGGCGCGGGCCGAGGCCGGGGTCCGGCTGGCGTACCGGCGGGCCGGCCTGGCGGGGCCGGAGCGGGTGGTGTGGGCGGCGTCCCCGCGCGAGGCGGTGACGCTGGTGCGGGCGTTGCGGGACCCGGGTCCGAGTGTGCGCGAGGCGGTGCGCAGCACCCCGTGGGCGCGGGAGCGGGCCCGGCTGCACGCCGAGTTGGGTCCGCAGGGCTGGGCGGCGCACTGGTCGGCGACCGGTGGCCGGCTGTGGGACTTCACGCAGACGCTGGTCGACCGGATCCGCGCGGGTGTGCTGGACGAGCTCGGTGACGGTGCGGAGACCCGGCTGGTGCTGCTGGACGCGGTCCTGGGGCAGCACGACGCGCCGTGGCTGGCGGCGTTCGCCACGCGGGAGGGTCCGCTCGACGGACTGGCCGAGGTGTGCCGCGCCGCGGGCTGGTGGTGGCCGTACCCCGAGGTGGCCGTGGTGTGCGAGCGCCCGGTCGCCCTGCACCGGGACGAGGCCGGGCGGCTCGACCGCGGCGACGGCCCGGCGCTGGCCTACCCCGACGGCTTCGCGCTGCACGCGTGGCGCGGCATGCCGGTCCCGGCGGCGTTCCTGGAGGAGCTGCGGACGCTGACCCCGCAGCGCATCCGGGACGAGGAGAACGCCGAACTGCGCCGGGTGATGCTGGAGTTCTACGGCTACGAACGCTACCTGGCCGACTCCGGGGCCCGCCCGCTGCACACGGACGAGACCGGCACGCTGTGGCGGATCGACCTGGTCGGGGACGAGCCGGTCGTGATGGTCGAGGTGCTCAACTCCACCCCGGAGCCGGACGGTTCACACCGCACGTACTGGCTGCGGGTGCCGCCCTCGACCCGGACCGCCCGGGAGGGCGTGGCCTGGACGTTCGGCCTGGACGCGTCGGTGTACGCGCCGCTGACCCAGACCTGAGCGGGGGCCGGGCCGCCGACGCCCGTGCGGGGTCCGCGCGTTGGGCCCACACCTCCACAGCTTGAACGCGGGTGCCGCCGCCGCGCGGCACCCGTGGTCAACGTTTCAAAGATTCCTGCTGCCGACGTCTTGCCGTGACACTGGGGTCATCAGTTAAATCAAGCCGTGAACTAAGCCGTGGGGCCGCCCGTTCCGGCTAGTGATCCCGTTCGTGCTTGCCACACCCCTGTTCGTCGCATTTGCCGCACTCGTCGCATCCGCAGGGACACCGTATGAGACTGAGAAAGAGATCGCTGGGTGTCGCGCTCGCCGCCACCGCAGCGCTGATCTCCCTTCCGACCACCCACCCCTCCGCCGTGGCCGCGGACGCCCTGCTGTCGCAGGGCCGCACCGCCACGGCCTCCTCCACCGAGAACGCCGGCACGCCCGCCGGCTACGCCGTGGACGGCTCGACCACCACCCGCTGGTCGTCGGCCGCGACCGACAACCAGTGGCTCCAGGTCGACCTGGGCGCGAGCGCCTCGGTCAGCCGCATCGACCTCAACTGGGAGGCCGCCTACGGCAAGGACTACGTCCTGCAGATCTCGGCCGACGGCCAGAACTGGTCCGACCTGAAGTCCGTCACCGGCGGCGACGGCGGCACCGACTCCGTGACCGTCTCCGGGCAGGGCCGCTACGTCCGCATGCTGGGCGTGCACCGCGCCACGCCGTACGGCTACTCCCTCTGGGAGTTCCAGGTCTACGGCTCCGCCGGCGGCTCCACGGCCTCCTGCGGCACGGCCAACGCGGCCCAGGGCAAGCCCGCTTCGGCGTCCTCGACGGAGAACGCCGGCACCCCCGCCTCCGCCGCCTTCGACGGCAACACCGCGACCCGCTGGTCCAGCCAGCCCGCCGACCCGCAGTGGGTGCAGGTGGACCTGGGCTCCGTGCAGGACGTGTGCAAGGTCGACCTGAACTGGGAGGCCGCGTACGGCAAGGACTTCCAGATCCAGGCCTCCGCCGACGGCCAGAGCTGGACCACCCTCAAGAGCGTGACCGGCGGGACCGGCGGCCAGGCGTCCTACGACGTCAGCGGCTCGGGCCGGTACGTGCGGATCAACGGCACCGCGCGGGGCACCGGGTACGGCTACTCCCTGTGGGAGGTCGGCGTGCACACCGGCTCCTCGGGCAACGGCGGCGGCCCGATCCAGGGCGGCGGCGACCTCGGGCCCAACGTCATCGTGGTCGACCCCTCGACGCCCAACCTGCAGCAGAAGTTCGACCAGGTCTTCGCCCAGCAGGAGACGGCCCAGTTCGGCAGCGGGCGCTACCAGTTCCTGCTGAAGCCGGGCACGTACAACGGGATCAACGCCCAGCTCGGGTTCTACACCTCCATCTCGGGCCTCGGCCTGAACCCGGACGACACGCAGATCAACGGTGACGTCACCGTCGACGCGGGCTGGTTCAACGGCAACGCCACCCAGAACTTCTGGCGTTCGGCGGAGAACCTGGCCCTGCGGCCCGTGAACGGCACCGACCGCTGGGCGGTCGCCCAGGCCGCGCCGTTCCGCCGCATCCACGTCCAGGGCGGTCTCAACCTCGCCCCGAACGGCTACGGCTGGGCCTCCGGCGGCTACATCGCCGACTCGAAGGTCGACGGCACCGTCGGACCGTACTCGCAGCAGCAGTGGTACACCCGCGACAGCTCGGTCGGCGGCTGGACCAACGGCGTGTGGAACATGACGTTCACCGGTGTGCAGGGCGCCCCGGCGACGAACTTCGACAGCGGCCCGTACACCACGCTGGACACCACCCCGGTCTCCCGCGAGAAGCCGTTCCTGTACCTGGACGGCAGCGAGTACAAGGTGTTCGTGCCCGCCAAGCGCACCAACGCGCGCGGTGTGTCCTGGCCGGCCAACAGCGGCGGCACGTCGCTGCCGCTCAGCCAGTTCTACGTCGTCAAGCCCGGCGCGACGGCGAGCACCATCAACGCGGCGCTCGCCCAGGGCCTGAACCTGCTGTTCACGCCCGGCGTGTACCACCTGGACCGGGCCATCGAGGTCACCCGCGCCAACACCGTGGTCCTGGGTCTCGGCCTGGCCACCCTGGTGCCGGACGGCGGCGTGGACGCGATGCACGTGGCGGACGTGGACGGCGTGCGCCTGGCCGGCTTCCTGATCGACGCCGGCACGGTCAACTCCGACACCCTGCTGCGGATCGGCCCGGCCGACGCGAGCGCCGACCACGCGGCCAACCCGACCACCATGCAGGACGTGTTCGTGCGCGTCGGCGGAGCGGGCGCCGGCAAGGCCACCAACTCGGTCGTGGTCAACAGCGACGACGTGATCATCGACCACACCTGGCTGTGGCGCGCGGACCACGGCGACGGCGTCGGCTGGGACACCAACCGGGCCGACTACGGCCTGCGGGTCAACGGCGACGACGTGCTCGCGACCGGCCTGTTCGTCGAGCACTTCAACAAGTACGACGTGTACTGGGCAGGTGAGCGCGGCCGGACGATCTTCTTCCAGAACGAGAAGGCGTACGACGTGCCCAACGCCGCCGCCATCACCCACGACGGCATCGTCGGCTACGCCGCCTACAAGGTGGCCGACACCGTGAACACGCACGAGGCGTGGGGGCTCGGCAGCTACTGCAACTTCACGACCGATCCGTCGATCGTCCAGCACCACGGCTTCCAGGTGCCGGTGAAGTCCGGCATCAAGATGCACGACCTGCTGGTGATCTCGCTCGGCGGCAAGGGTCAGTACGCGCACGTGATCAACGACACGGGCGCGCCGACCTCGGGCACGGACACCGTGCCGTCGAAGGTGACCTCGTTCCCGTAGGACCCGGTCCCCGACCGGTGGGGGGCGCGGGCTTCGGCCCGCGCCCCCTTCGTCGTGTCCGGCTCCTCCCCGGCCCCCTCAGGCCAGTTCGACGAGCAGGTCGCCGCCCTCCACCTGCTGGATGCGGGTGATGGCCAGGCGGCCGACCCGGCCCGCCCTCGGGGCCGTGATGGCGGCCTCCATCTTCATCGCCTCGATGGTGGCGATGGTGGCGCCGGCCTCCACCTCGTCGCCCTCGGCGACCGAGAGGGTCACCACGCCGGCGAACGGCGCGGCCACGTGGCCGGGGTTGGCGCGGTCGGCCTTCTCGGTGGCGGGCACGTCGGAGGCGGCGGCCCGGTCGCGGACCTGGATGGGCCGCAACTGGCCGTTGAGCGTGGCCATCACGGTGCGCATGCCGCGCTCGTCGGCCTCGCCGACGGCCTGCAGCTCGATCAGCAGGCGCACACCGGGCTCGAGGTCGACGGCGTACTCCTTGGCGGGGCGCAGGCCGTAGAAGAAGGCCTTGCTGTCGAGCACGCCGGTGTCGCCGTAGGTGTGGCGGTGCGTCTCGAACTCCCGTGTCGGGGCGGGGAACAGCAGCCGGTTGAGGGTGGCCCTGCGGTCCTTCTCCAGGCCCTCGCGGTCCTCGGCGCCCAGTTCCTGGACGGGCTTGGCCGCGGGGCGGCCCTGCAGCGCGCGGGTGCGGAACGGCTCGGGCCAGCCGCCGGGCGGGGTGCCGAGTTCGCCGCGCAGGAAGCCGATGACCGAGTCGGGGATGTCGAACCGCTCGGGGGTCGCCTCGAAGTCCTCGGGGGTGACGCCCGCGCCCACCAGGTGCAGGGCCAGGTCGCCGACGACCTTCGAGGACGGGGTGACCTTCACCAGCCGGCCGAGGATGCGGTCGGCGGCGGCGTACATGGTCTCGATGTCCTCGAAGCGGTCGCCGAGGCCGAGCGCGACCGCCTGGGTGCGCAGGTTGGACAGCTGGCCGCCGGGGATCTCGTGGTGGTAGACGCGCCCGGTGGGCGAGGCGAGGCCCGCCTCGAAGGGGGCGTAGACCTTGCGGACGCTCTCCCAGTACGGCTCGAGGTCGCCGACCGCGCGCAGGTCCAGGCCGGTGGGGCGGGGCGAGTGGTCGGTGGCGGCGACGATCGCCGACAGCGACGGCTGGGACGTGGTGCCCGCCATGGAGGCGACGGCGCCGTCCACGGCGTCGGCGCCGGCCTCGATCGCGGCCAGGTAGGTGGCGAGCTGGCCGCCCGCGGTGTCGTGGGTGTGCAGGTGCACCGGCAGGTCGAACTCGCGGCGCAGCGCGGAGACCAGCGTCGCGGCGGCCGGGGCGCGCAGCAGGCCCGCCATGTCCTTCACGGCCAGGACGTGGGCGCCGGCCTCGACGATCCGCTCGGCGAGGCGGAGGTAGTAGTCGAGGGTGTAGAGCCGCTCCCCCGGGTCGGACAGGTCGGCCGTGTAGCACAGGGCGACCTCGGCGACGGCGGTGCCGGTGGCGCGGACGGCGTCGATGGCGGGGCGCATCTGGTCGACGTCGTTGAGGGCGTCGAAGATGCGGAAGATGTCGATGCCGGTGGCGGCGGCCTCCTGCACGAAGGCGTCGGTCACCTCCGTCGGGTACGGCGTGTAGCCGACGGTGTTGCGGCCGCGCAGCAGCATCTGCAGACAGAGGTTGGGCACGGCCTCGCGCAGGGCGGCCAGGCGCTCCCAGGGGTCCTCGGCGAGGAAGCGCAGGGCCACGTCGTAGGTGGCGCCGCCCCAGCACTCCAGGGACAGCATGTTGGGCAGCGTGCGGGCGACGACGGGGGCCACCGCGAGGAGGTCCTTGGTGCGGACGCGGGTGGCGAGCAGGGACTGGTGGGCGTCGCGGAACGTGGTGTCGGTGACGCCAATGGTGGGCGACTCGCGCAGCCGGCGGGCGAAGCCCTCGGGGCCGAGGTCGACCAGGAGCTGCCGGGACCCGGCGGGCGGCTCGCCCTCGGGCAGCGGGGGCAGCTTGACCAGGGGGTCGAGCAGGTCGGGGCGTTCGCCGTGCGGCTTGTTGACGGTGACGTCGGCCAGGTAGGTGAGCAGCTTGGTGCCGCGGTCGGCCGAGGAGCGGGCGGTGAGCAGGTGCGGGCGCTGCTCGATGAAGGAGGTCGTGACCCGCCCGGCCCGGAAGTCGGGGTCGTCCAGGACCGCCTGGAGGAACGGGATGTTGGTGGCGACGCCGCGGATGCGGAACTCGGCCACGGCACGCCGCGCGCGGCCGATCGCGGCCTGGAAGTCGCGGCCCCGGCAGGTCAGTTTGACCAGCATCGAGTCGAAGTGGGCGCTGATCTCCGTACCGGCGTGGGTGGTTCCGCCGTCGAGGCGGATGCCCGAGCCGCCCGGGGAGCGGTAGGCGCTGATGCGGCCGGTGTCGGGGCGGAAGCCGTTGGCGGGGTCCTCGGTGGTGATGCGGCACTGCAGGGCCGCGCCGCGCAGGGTGACGGTGTCCTGGGACAGGCCGAGGTCGGCGAGGGTCTCCCCGGCGGCGATGCGCAGCTGGGCCTGGACCAGGTCGACGTCGGTGACCTCCTCGGTGACCGTGTGCTCGACCTGGATGCGGGGGTTCATCTCGATGAAGACGTGGTTGCCGTCGCGGTCGAGCAGGAACTCCACGGTGCCGGCGTTGCGGTAGCCGATCTCGCGGGCGAAGCGGACGGCGTCGGCGCAGATCCGGTCGCGCAGCTCCGGGTCGAGGTTGGGCGCGGGCGCCAGCTCGATGACCTTCTGGTGGCGGCGCTGGAGGGAGCAGTCGCGTTCGTAGAGGTGGATGACGTTGCCCTCGCCGTCGGCGAGGATCTGCACCTCGATGTGGCGGGGTTCGACGACGGCCTTCTCCAGGAAGACGGTGGGGTCGCCGAAGGCGGAGGCCGCCTCGCGGGCCGCGGCCTCGATGGACTCGCGCAGCTGCTCGGGCCGGTCGACGCGGCGCATGCCGCGCCCGCCGCCGCCCGCGACCGCCTTGACGAAGACGGGGAAGCCGACGTCGTCCGCGGCGCGCACGAGTGCGTCGACGTCGGTGGATGGCTGCGAGGAGCCGAGCACGGGCACGCCGGCCGCGCGGGCGGCGGCCACGGCGCGGGCCTTGTTGCCGGTGAGCTCCAGGATGTCGGCGTCGGGGCCGACGAAGGTGATGCCCGCCTCGGCGCAGGCGCGGGCCAGTTCGGGGTTCTCGGACAGGAACCCGTAGCCCGGGTAGACGGCGTCCGCGCCCGCGCGGCGGGCCGCGCCGACGATCTCCTCGACGGAGAGGTAGGCGCGCACCGGGTGTCCGGGCTCGCCGATCTCGTGGGCCTCGTCGGCCTTGAGCCGGTGCAGCGAGTTGCGGTCCTCGTGGGGGAAGACCGCGACGGTGCGCGCTCCCAGCTCGTAGCCGGCGCGGAACGCCCGGATCGCGATCTCGCCTCGGTTGGCGACCAGCACCTTGCGGAACATGCGGATCCCTTCAGCCTGCCGGTGACGGGACCATCGTGTCGGTGTCGCCCGGCCAGTGCCATGTGAGCCGGGCCACTCACCGCGCCGGGTCCCTCGTCCGCGGGTACGGCCGCGCGCCGCGCGGTGTTCACGCACGGTTACATTACCGAACCGTAACCTACCGACCAGTACCGCCGGTAACCCCGCCCCCGTTACCGTCCTGACACTCCGTCTACAACGGTGCGCGGTCCGGGCCGGGACGCCCGGTGCCGCGCGCCGTCGCCGGCCCCGCCCCACGGGACCGGCGAACGACCCCGCCCCACCGGGTCGTTGCGTCACCGAGCCGCAGAAGCGGGCTCGGCCTCCCCACGTTCCGGAGGTCCCGCCATGCCCACCCCTGCCCGCATCCTGGCCGCGGCCGTCACCACCGCCGCCTGCCTGGGCACCACCGCCCTCCCCGCCGCCGCGGGCCAGAACGGCGCCGTCGTCTCACGCGGTGTCACCATCCCGGCCTTCTACACCCCGCCGGACACCCTCCCGTCGGCCGACGGCGCCCTGGTGCGCAGTGAACCCCTGCACCTGGCGCTGAGCCTGCCGGGCCTGGACGGGCCCCTCCCGGGCACGGCGACCCGGCTGATGTACAAGTCCACCGACTCCAACGGCGCGCCCGTCGCCGTCACCGGCGCCTACGTCGAACCGTCCGCCGCCTGGCGCGGCGGCGGCCCCCGCCCGCTCGTGGTGCTCGCCCCCGGCACCATGGGCCAGGGCGACCAGTGCGCCGCCTCCCTCGGCCTGGAGCACCCGCTGGTGATCGGCGCGGGGACCCTGTCCGTCGGGTACGAGGACCTGGCCGCCTACCGCCTCCTGGCCCGCGGCATCGCGGTCGTCGTCACCGACTACGCGGGCCTCGGCACCACGGACCGGCTGCACACCTACGTCAACCGGGTCGACGAGGCGCACGCCGTCCTCGACGCCGCCCGCGCGGCCCGCGCCCTGCCCGGCAGCTCCGTCACCGCCGCCTCCCCCGTGGCCCTGTACGGCTACAGCCAGGGCGGCGGGGCGACGGCGGCCGCCGCCGAGCTCCAGCCCTCCTACGCCCCCGACGTGCGCCTCGCCGGCACCTACGCCGGCGCTCCCCCGGCCGACCTGGTGGAGGTCACCAAGGCCATCGACGGCAGCGACCTGGCCGGCGCCCTCGGCTGGTCGGTCAACGGCTTCCTGCAGTCCGACCCGGAGCTGCGGCCGATCGCCGAGTCCCACCTGAACGCGACCGGGAAGGCGGCGCTGAAGGACCTGTCGACCATGTGCGTGGGCGACGCGCTCCTCGCCTACAACTCCGCGCGCAGCACCGCCTGGACCACCGACGGGCGGTCCCTGAGCGAGATCATCGCCGCCGAGCCGAGGCTGAAGGCGTTCCTCGACGACCAGCGCATCGGCACCCTCAAGCCGGCCTCGCCCGTGCGGGTGGCCACCGGCACCGCCGACGACCTGGTCCCGCACCGACAGGCCCGCGACCTCGCCGTGGCCTGGTGCGCCAAGGGCGCCGACGTGACGTACAAGCCGGTGGTGCTGCCGGACCTCGGCCGGTCGATCATCAACCACGTCACGCCGCTGCTGACCGACCAGGGCGCCGCCATCTCCTGGCTCACCGACCGCCTCGAGGGCGAGCGGGCCGGCTCGAACTGCGCGTCGCTGCCGCTGCGGCCCTGAGGTGCGGGTCCCGTGACGTGCGGCGGGGCCGCCGGGTGAGTGGCCCCGCGGGCCCCCCCGGCGGCCCCGCCTCCCGCGTCGGCCGGTCAGCCGATGTGGTAGCTGTCGCCGTAGACCTTCCAGTCCAGCGGCGGGTTCAGGTCGAGGTTGCCGTTGCGCAGGAAGACCCGCTGCACCGTGTCGACGCGGCTGGTGTCGCTGTGCGCCTCCTCCTGCTTCATCGCCCACACCCGGGCGTCGAGGAAGGCGTTGAGGTACGTCGTCTCGTTGCCGCCCTGGGCCGGCGGCTTGGCGCTGCGCAGCGCCCGCTTGCGGATGTTGCGGAAGCTGGTCGGGTCGTCGCCGTCGCCGTGCATGACGATCGCGTCGTAGTACGCGAACTGGCCGAGGGCGCGCAGCCCGTCGGTCTTGCCCTGGCGGACGGCCGGGTTGAAGTAGACGCGGTCGCGCTCGTCGTTCTGCGCCTGCTGGAACGCCGTGTCCTGGGCGGCCCTGCGCCAGTCGCGCGGGAAGTTCGGGTCGAGGCCGGAGTGGGAGTCGGTGCCGTCGACCCGGCGCAGCGCGGGCAGGTAGCCCGCGAGGACGTTGCCGGGCTTGCGGTCGGTGTAGAGCTGCACCAGGTCGAGCATGTCGCCGGTGCCGGAACAGAAGCCGATGATGCCAGCGGTGTAGCCGCGGCCGTCGCCGATGTCCTCGATGTACTGGTACTGCGCCTTCCAGTCGAGCGAGGAGTTCTCCGCGCTCGACACCAGCTTCATGGCGATCTCCTTCTTCGCCGGGTCGTCGAGGCCGACCGCGGCGAGCGGCCGGGTCGCCGCCTCGCCCGGGGAGGCGAGCAGCGGGGTCGCGGCCAGGGCGCCCATCAGGGCGATGACCGTGCGACGGGAGGTGCCGGCGGGTCCTGCTGTGTCGTCGGGTGTGCGCACCACGGGTTCTCCAGGGGTGGTGGGGGGTTGGAGGGGGTGGAGCCAAGTCGGTGTCGCGCGGCCCCGTACCGGTGGACCGGTGACGCGGCCGAGCGAACTGACAGGAAGGTTTCCTATCAGCTGACGTGTACACGTGGCACCCCCTCGCGCACAGGTTCGTACGATCGAACAAGCCCGCACCGGTGCGGTACGGCCGTCAGGGCGCGCCCGGTGTGTCCTCCACCCAGTCGAAGCGGCGGGCGTCGGCCGGGCGACGCCGGTAGACGGCACGCCCGCCCGGTCCGTAGCGGCCTATCTCCGTGGTCAGCGCGACCTCGGGGGGCACGGCGTCGGGGCGGCCGGTGACGTCGAGCAGCAGGCCGTCCAGCGGGCCGCCGACGAGCTCGGCGTAGGCGCGGCCCGGGCGGGGGCTCGCGTCGTCGTGGTCGGCGCCGTACACACGGCCGCGCATGAACTCCGTCTCGTCCATGACCAGCAGCCTCGCACGCGCCACTGACAACGGCCCGGCCGATGATCCCGACGGGCGGTCGCGACGGGCGGTCCCCGGCGAGGCCCGGTTCACTTCGGCCAACCCTTGGCCTGATTGCGCCCTCCCGGGGCATCCCGTCGTGCCGATGGGTATCCCGTCCTCACACGAGGGCGTGTCCGGGGGCGGGGGGCGACGCCGATGGCGGGCGGCGACGGACGGGGACCGGAGGGCGGGCGGACGCGTGCCGGGAGCGGCCGCACGACGCGCGCGACGGGGCGGGACGGCCCACGGCTGCGCCAGGTGCTGCCCGCGCTCACCGGACTGGTGGCGGTCGTGTGCGCCGGGACGGCGGGCCTCGCGCTCGCCTGGCGCACCGTCGGCCCGGCGGCGGTGGTGTCCGTCCTCGCCGCGGTCACCGCGACGGCCTTCGTGGCCGGCCGCCGTTTCCGCACGCGCGTGCGGCGCAGCGCGGGGTACTACACCGCGCGCGAGCTGGCCGAACTGGACGTCCCGGCACTGGTCGTGGCGGTGGCCCGGATGCTGCGCCGGGACGGCTGGCGGGTGCTGCCGCCGTCGGAGCACACCGTGCCGCACCTCGCCGCGCGCGACCGGCGCGGCCGGCTGCTCGACGTGGTGTTCCGCCCGGTCGCCGAGCCCCTGCCCGACGAGGAGACGTCCTGCGCGTGCCGCGCGCGGCTCCCGTCGCGGCGGCGGTCCGGGCCGTGGCTGCGGCTGGTCGTGCACCGGGGCACGTTCTCCCACCGGGACGTCGTGTGGGCCTCGCGGCAGGGTCACACGTACCTCGTCGACGGGGCCCGATTACGCCTGTGGGCGGGTGGAACGCCGCTGACGCAGGTGACCGGCCCGGAGCGCGCCCCCGCGGGCGAGGGCTGAGCCTCCCGCTCCCGCCGTCTAGGGTGGGCCCGTGATCCGGGTCGAGGTGGTGCAGCTGCTGGTCTCGCCGGCGCACCGGTACGCCGGGCGCCCGGCCGACGGGCCCTCGGCCGGACCGGAGGACGAGCGCGTGGAGTCGGTGGAGGTGCGCCGCCACCTCGGACTGGTCGGCGACCGCTATTACGCGCGGCCCGCGCACCGCGACGCGTCGGTGACCCTCATGGCCGAGGAGAACCTGCCGCGCGACATCGCCCCCTCGGCGGACCTGCGGCACACCCGCCGCAACGTCCTGCTGCGGGGCGTGGACGTGGACGCGCTGGTCGGCGCCACCGTGGAACTGGACTGCGGCCGCGGCCCGGTGCGGTTCGCGGTGAACCGCCCGGCCCGCCCCTGCGCCTGGATGGACGCCACCCTGGGACCGGGCGCCCAGCGCGCCCTGCGCGGCAAGGGCGGGGTGCGCTGCACCCCACTGTCGGACGGGGTCCTCACGGTGGGCGGGGCCACCTTCCGCGTCGTCCCCGCCGACGACGACGGCCCGGCCGGCGACTGACCGGGAGGCCAGCCGTCCGCCGGGCCGTGGCCCTGTGCGGGGCGCGGGGTCAGTGCTCCTCGAAGTCGCCGGGCTCGATCCCCGCCTCCTGGAGCGCCTCGCGCATCGTGCGGCCCGAGGCACCCTCGGTCGGCGAGCCCTGCTCCTCGGTCTCCTCGGCCGACGTCAGCACCTCGTCGGTCGACTCGGTCCTGGGCCGGTTCTCCTCGGGGACGGTCATCTCGGCACTCCTTCGGGACGGGGTGTGACGTGGTGTCTCGTGCGCCCCGCGAGTACCGCGCGGACCGCTGGTCACACGCGTGGTCCGCGCCCCGCTGCCGGTCCGGTCGGTCCGGTTCAGCCCGGTCGGCCCGCCGACGACGTCGAGGCCGCCCCGGCCGCCGAGCCCGCCCGCTCCTGCGGACGCAGGTGGTAGACGTGGAAGGCCCGTCCGATCACCGGCTGGGCCACGTTGCGCACCTTCACCCCGCCGGTGGTCATGCCGTGCTCGGTGCCCGCGTGGGCATGGCCGTGCACGGCGAGGTCGGCGCCGGCCGTGTCGATCGCCTCCGCGAGCAGGTAGCTGCCCAGGAAGGGGAAGATCTCCAGCGGTTCACCGGCGAGGGTGTCCGGCACGGGCGAGAAGTGGGTGAGCGCCACCCGCACGTCGCAGTCCTGCTCCGCCAGCTCCTGCAACGCCCCGCGCAGGCCGTCGGCGCAGCGCCGGGAGTAGGCGACGAACTCCTTCATGACCGGCTCGCCGAACTCACCGGCGCAGCGGCCCACGAAGCCCCCGCCGAAGCCCTTGGTGCCGGCCACCCCGACCTTGGTGTCCCCGCAGGTCAGCACCGTGCTCTCGCCCTCCAGGACGTGGGCGCCCGCCTCCCGCAGGATCGCGGTGACCTCGTCGGGGTGGCCGTCGTGGTGGTCGTGGTTGCCGAGCACGGCGACGACCGGGACGCCCAGGTCCTTGATCTCCGCGGCGACCACCTCGGCCTCCTCCGGCGTGCCGTGCCGGGTCAGGTCACCGGCCAACAGCAGCAGGTCGGCGCAGTCCGGCAGCGTCTCGAACGACGGCCGCAGCGTGCCCCTGCTGTCGGGGCCCAGGTGGATGTCACCGACGGCAGCGACGCGGATCACGAGACCTCCTCGGCGTGGTCGGGGGCGGAGGCGTCCGCGACGAGGATGTCGCAGTGGACCGGTACGTCCGCGAGTTCGCCGCGGACGAGGCCGCACACGTCGTCGCGGCAGCGGGCGGACGGCACCGTGCCCTCCACCAGGACGGTTCCGCCACGGACGTCCAGCCGCACGCCCAGCTCGCCGAGCGGGCCCGCGGCGAGGGCCTCGCCGAGCCGCGCGACCCGGTAGTCGAGCGGTTCGGCGGGCGCGTCATGGGTGCTCATCGGGACTCCCTCCGCGCGTCGATGATGTCGAGCCGTTCGAGCAGGAACAGGAAGGCGTCCGCCATCGGCTCCTGCCCGCACCGCTCCCGTACGTCGTCCCAGTCGACCTTCTCGCGCAGCACCCGGGCGACCGGGAGCACCGAGCCGAAGTCGCAGTGGTGCTCCCCGAACGCGGCGAGCAGGCTCCACATCAGGTCGGTCGGCGCCAGCACCGGCATCCGCACCGAGTCCACCGACAGTTCGTGCGCCCTGGCGAGCAGGTCAGGGGTCACCGGGCGGTGCGCCAGCTCGAAGATGATGTCGACGTCCTGCCCGAAGCAGGTGGTCTTCACCAGCCAGTCCTCCGGGGGTTCGCGCACCACCAGGCCCGCCTCGCGCAGCGTCTGGGCGACCGCGTCGGCGTCCTCGCGCAGGACGCAGAAGTCGGCGTCGTGCTGGAGCCTGCGCTGGCCGCCCAGGGCGTGCACGGCGACGCTGCCGGCCAGGGCGAAGCGGTGCCCGCCCCGCTTGAGGAGGCTGCCGATCTGCTTGGCCGCCTCCAGGATGGCCTGGGTGCGGTCGGGCGGCAGCTCCTGCGCCGTGGGCCCGGGCCCGGTGGGCGGCACCGGTTCCGGATCGTCCGTGGCCAGGCGCAGTCCCGGTGCCGTCGACCCCCGGGGCAGTTCCGCCCCCTCAGCGCGCTGCGCCATGACCCCTCCGCTTTCTGCCGGTTAGGCCGGGCGGTCGCACCGGCCTTGACAGGGGTCCGGGTACCCGGCGACCGGGTCGTGACACCGCGCCGAGGGGGCGGACGGGGGCGCCGGTCAGCCGCTCAGCGCCGCCAGGACCACGCCCTTGGCCTCCTCCTGCACCCGGGCCAGGTGGTCGGGGCCGAGGAAGGACTCGGCGTAGACCTTGTACACGTCCTCGGTGCCGGAGGGGCGGGCCGCGAACCAGGCGTTGGCGGTCGTGACCTTGATGCCGCCGATGGCGGCGCCGTTGCCCGGGGCCTCGGTGAGCACCGCGGTGACCTCGTCGCCGGCCAGCGAGGTGGCCGTGACCTGCGCGGGCGAGAGCTTGGCGAGCAGGGCCTTCTCCTCGCGGGTGGCCGGGGCGTCGATGCGGGCGTACGCCGGCTCCCCGAAGCGGGAGGTGAGCTCGGCGTAGTGCTCGGAGGGGGTGCGGCCGGTGACCGCGGTGATCTCCGAGGCGAGCAGGGCGAGCAGGATGCCGTCCTTGTCGGTGGTCCACACCGAGCCGTCCCGGCGCAGGAACGACGCGCCGGCGGACTCCTCGCCGCCGAAGCCGATCGTGCCGGAGGCGAGCCCGTCCACGAACCACTTGAACCCGACGGGCACCTCGACGAGGGGCCGGCCCAGGTCGGCGGCCACCCGGTCGATCATCGCGGAGGAGACGAGCGTCTTGCCGACGCCGGTGCCGGCCGGCCACTGGTCGCGGTGGTGGTACAGGTACTGGATGGCGACGGCGAGGTAGTGGTTGGGGTTCATCAGCCCCGCGTCCGGGGTGACGATGCCGTGCCGGTCGGCGTCGGCGTCGTTGCCGGTGGAGATCTGGAAGCGGTCGCGCTGCTCGATCAGCGAGGCCATGGCGTACGGCGACGAGCAGTCCATGCGGATCTTGCCGTCCCAGTCCAGCGTCATGAACCGCCAGGTGGGGTCGGTGTACGGGTTCACCACGGTGAGGTCGAGGCCGTGCTGCTCGGCGATGCGGCCCCAGTAGGCGACCGACGCCCCGCCCAGCGGGTCGGCGCCGATGCGCACGCCGGCGGCGCGCACCGCGTCCAGGTCGAGCACGGCGGGCAGGTCGGCGACGTAGGTGCCGAGGAAGTCGTAGCGGGCGGTGGTGGGGGCGGCGAGGGCCCGGGCGTAGGGCAGGCGCCGTACGTCCTTCAGGCCGCCCTCGATGATCTGGTTCGCGCGGTCCTGGATCCAGGAGGTGGCGTCCGAGGCGGCGGGGCCGCCGCTCGGCGGGTTGTACTTGAAGCCGCCGTCGGCGGGCGGGTTGTGCGACGGCGTGACGACGACGCCGTCGGCGAGGCCCGAGGTGCGCCCGCGGTTGTGGGTCAGGATGGCGTGCGAGACGGCCGGGGTGGGGGTGTAGCCGTCGGCGTCGTCGATGAGGACGGTCACGCCGTTGGCCGCGAACACCTCCAGCGCGGTGACCCGGGCCGGCTCCGACAGGGCGTGGGTGTCGGCGCCGAGGAAGAGGGGGCCGTCGGTGCCCTGCTGCGCCCGGTACTCGCAGATGGCCTGGCTGGTGGCGGCGATGTGGTCCTCGTTGAACGCGCCCGCCAGGGACGAGCCCCGGTGCCCCGAGGTGCCGAAGGCGACCCGCTGACCGGGGTCGGCGGGGTCGGGGTGCAGCGCGTAGTACGCGGTGACCAGCCGGGAGACGTCGACGAGGTCCCCGGGGCCGGCCGGGCTGCCCGCTCGCTCGTGCTGCATGGGTGCGTCCTCCGCTTCGGTGGTGCCGTGGTGTGCCTGCTCTGTCCCTCATCTTCCCCGGCGGGGCCCCCGCGTGCGAGGGTGCCCGCGTGGCGGTGATCACGCCGTCGGGAAGCGGAAGGCCCCGGCGGCCGAGCCCAGCGTCAGCCATGCGTAGCCGTCCTCCCGGACCAGCCGCAGCGCGACGTACGCGCACCCCGGGCAGCGGGCGGTCAGACCCGGTTCGGGGCCGTAGACGTGCAGTTCGGCGAGCGGCCCCGCGCGGGCGCACTCCGGGCAGCGCCACCAGGCCGCGGTGGGCTCGACGGCGAGGATCTCCGACAGCGGCCCGGCGAGGCTGTTGCCGTCGAGGTGGGCGGCGGTGTCGGCCATGGGTCCTCCCGGGGTCGGTCGTGGACGGGGTCGGTCGTGGACGGGGTCGGGTGCGGGCGTGTGGCGCGGGGCGGGCGTGTCGATCGGGGACGGGTCGTGGGCGGGCGTGTGGCGCAGGGGCAGGCGTGTCGATCGGGGACGGGTCGTGGGCGGGCGGGGTCAGCCGAAGCGTTCGGTGCGAATGGTGGCCGGGTCCACGCCGAGGCCGGTCAGCAGGTCGGCGGCCGACTCGACGAACCCGGTGGGCCCGCAGACGTAGGCGGTGCCGTCGGGCCCGAGGGCGGCGGCCGCGGGCGCGAGGTCCCGCGCGGCGATCCGGGCGGGTCCGCGGGGGTCGCCGGGCGGCGCCAGGCGCGTGTACAGCAGGGCGAGGTCGAAGTCGGCGTGCCGGTCCGCCCACTGCTCCCGGTACCAGAGGTCGTCGGGGCTCCGGACCGAGTAGAGCAGCCGGAGCGGGCCGCGCGGCGCCGCCGTCCGGTGGGCGCGGACCATCGACACCAGCGGGACGACGCCCGCTCCCCCGGCGACCAGCAGTACCGGGGCGACCGCTCCCGGCCGCCGGACGAACCAGTTGCCGAGCGGTCCGCGCACCTCGACGAGGGCGTCCACCGGCAGGACGTCGGCGAGGTAGGGCGAGACCTCCCCGCCGGGCACCGACTGCACGCCGAGCTCGACGCGCTCGCCGTCGGCCGGCGCGGCGAGCGAGTAGCTGCGCACGGCCCGGTACCCGTCGGCGGCGGTGAGCCGGACGTCGACGTGCTGGCCGGGCAGGTGGCCGGGCCAGCCGGGCACGGAGAACACCAGGGTGCGGGCGGTGGGCGTCTGCGGGCTGCGCTCCAGCAGCCGGGCCGGGCGCCACGGGATCGGGCGCATCAGTCCCCCCAGGTGCGCTGCTCGCGCCACGGGTCGCCGTGGTCGTGGTAGCCGGCGCCCTCCCAGAAGCCGGGCTCGTCCTCGTGCGTGAGCCGCAGCCCGCGCACCCACTTGGCGGACTTCCAGAAGTACAGGTGCGGCACGAGCAGCCGGGCGGGGCCGCCGTGTTCCGGCGACAGCGGGTAGCCGTCGTAGCTGTGGACGAGCCAGGCGCGGCCGTCGCGGAGGTCCTGGAGCGGCAGGTTGGTGGTGTAACCGCCGTAGCTGGTCACCACGGCGAAGTCGGCGCTCGTGTCGACGTCCGCCAGGAAGACGTCGAGCGGGACGCCCCGCCAGTGGGTGTCGAACTTCGTCCAGCGGGTCACGCAGTGGATGTCGTGGACGGTCTCCTCCTGCGGCAGCGCCATCATCTGCTCCCACGACCAGCGGTGGATGGCGCCGCGCTCGGTGGTGACCGTGAACTCCCACGTCGCGGTCGGCACCTTCGGCGTCGGGCCCGCCGACAGCACGGGGAACTGCTCGGTCGGGTACTGGCCGGGCGGCAGCCGGTCCGCCGGGTGGCGGCCGCGGCCCTGGAAGCCGGGCGAGAAGGAGGTCACGACGTCCTCTCCAGCTCTTCAGGAACCCCGGGGCCGGATCCCCGGGTCCGGTGGGGCTCGGCCACCAGTGTCGGGCGGCGCGGCAGGACGCACCAGTCGAGACCGAACACACAGGCATCCGTCGGCCCACCTGTGGCACTTGGTCGGGATGGATCGGATGGAACAAGCGCGGAAGGCGGCGCACGGCACGGTACGGCGTGTGGAGGCGGGCCTCGGGCCCCTGCGGCGGGCCTGGGCCGGGCCCGGACGCGAGCGGGACCTGGTGGCGCAGTCCCTCAAAGCGGCGCTGGCCGCGTGGGTGGCCTGGGCGGTCGCGGGGTGGTGGCTCCAGGCGCCGGTGGCGTTCGTCGCGCCGTGGGTGGCGGTCGTGCTGGTCGAGTCGACGGTGTACCGCTCGATCGCGCACGGACTCCAGCAGCTCGGCGCGATCGCCGTGGGCACCGTCATGGCCACCCTCGTCGGCCTGGTGCTGCCGCCGACGGTCGCCCTGGCGCTCGTCCTGCCCGTCGCCGTGCTGCTGGGCAGCTGGCGGCGCCTCGGCAGCCAGGGCATCTACGCAGCCACCGGCGCGCTGTTCGTGCTGACCGGCGGCCCGGTCGGCCTGGCCACCTCGGCGGCCCGGATCGGGGAGGCGGCCTTCGGGGCGCTGGTGGGCATCGCGGTGAACGCGCTGGTGCGGCCCCCGCTGTACCTGCGCGACGCGCGCGCCTCGCTGCGGGACGCGACCCACGAGGCGCACGACATCCTGACCGCGGTCGCCGACGGCATGGAGCGCGGCGAGTGGAGCGCCGACGACGCCCACGAGTGGCACGACCGGGCGCTGAGGCTCGGTCGCCTGGTCGAGCAGGCGCGCGCCGCGATCGGCCACGGCCGGGAGAGCGCCCGGGCCAACCCGCGGCGCCGCACGGTCGCCGCGCAGGGCGACGGCCACGACGACGCGCTGGTGGTGCTGGACTACGCCGCCGTGCACACCGCCGGGGTCACCCGGACCGTCCTGGAGGCGACCGAACGCGACCACCGCGAGGAGTGGCCCCGGCGGACGGTCGCCGGATACTACGCCGCGTTCCTGCGCCGCACCGCCGAAGCGCTGCGGCTGTACAGCGCGACCCGGTTCGGGCAGGGCGACGAGGAGCGGCTGGAGCAGGTCGTGGAGGAGCTGCGCCGCACGCTGGAGGAACTGCGGGTGCGGCTGCCCGGGGTGCTCACCGACGACCCCGAGGACGTCGCGTCCTACGGTTCCCTGCTGGCCCAGGCACGCCGCCTGGCGGACCAGCTGGTGCCGCTGGGCGGCTGATCGGCGGCCCGGTGTTGGTCCGTGCGAGTGGTGCGGTCCGGGTGGCGGTCGTAGCGTCGAGAGGGGAGCCACGCGGGGGCGCGATCGCGGAACCGGGAGTCGACATGGCTGGACACAGGACGAGGACGACCCTGGCGGCCTGCGCCGCACTGTCACTGGCGGCCCTCGCGGGCGTCGCCACCGCCCCGCCGGGCAACGCCGCGGCCGGCGAGCGGACGGTGGCCGTGGCCCGCAAGGCGCCGCTGCCCGTCCTCGTCGACTGCTTCGACAAGGCCCGGGTGCGCCCGGCGGACTTCGTCCTGGCCTGCGGCGACGGCAACAGCCGCCTGGTCTCGCTGCACTGGTCGCAGTGGAACGCGCGCAAGGCGGTGGGCCAGGGCGTGAACGTGGTCAACGACTGCAAGCCCTACTGCGCGGCGGGCACCTTCCGCTCGTACCCGGTGAAGGTACGCCTGGACCGCGCCGCCTCCTGGACGAAGCATCCCGGGGTGCCCCACTACACGCGGCTGACCCTGGTCTACCCCGACGGGCGGCCCGCGGGGTACCGGCCGGTGATGACGTTCCAGCTCTGGAACTGACCCGGCGGGCGGGAGCGGCCGGGAGAGCGGGCGGTCCGGGGACCCTCAGTCCATCAGGCCGGCGGCCAGCGTCGCGCCCAGCTCCCAGCACGCCTCGGTGTCGGCCTTGCCCGGCTCCCCGGTGGCGGTGACGGGCTCGGCGGCGCGCCGCCAGGCCAGGCCGGTGGTGATCGCCTCGATGCCGCGCACGGCGCCGGTGACGTCGTTGCCGCCGTGCACCCAGTAGCCGAAGGGACGGCCGCGGGTGGCGTCCAGGCACGGGTAGTAGACCTGGTCGAAGAAATGCTTGAGCGCTCCGGACATGTAGCCGAGGTTCGCCGGGGTGCCGAGCAGGTAACCGTCGGCGGCCAGGACGTCGGAGGCGGTGGCCGCCAGGGCGGCGCGCCGCTCGACACGCACGCCGTCGATCTCCGGCGCGGTCGCGCCCGAGACGACCGCCTCGAACAGCGCCTGGCAGTTGGGCGAGGGCGTGTGATGCACGATCAGCAAGGTGGCCACGGCACGGAACCCTGCCCGCCGGGGGCGCGGGACGCAACCGGCACGGAGGGCGCGGGGCGCGGTCGACACGGAGGGCGCGGGGCGCGGTCGACACGGAGGGCGCGGGGCGCAACCGGCACGGCGGGTACGGAGCCCAACCGCACTGCGGGTACGGAGCACGACCGGCACAAGGGCGCGCGGGACGCGACCGGCGCCGTGCGCGCGACAAGGCTCCGGCGTGTGCAGCGCACGCCCCCCGCACGGGTGACGGTCACCGAACGCGGGGGCGAAAGCCGAACGGAACAGGGCAGAACGCCAGCCCTCGCCACCCCTTCCGCCACCCGGAAATATCCACCAGCATGCATATGCCGGGTCGCCGAGCGGCCGGGGGCGCGTACCCGGCGATCGTCCGCGGCCCGCGTGCGGCCGCGCCCCAGGGACCTCACACGGAGCCGGAACATGAGCGATGCAGGGTGGATGCGCGGCGTGGAGTGGCTGGCCGCGGCGGCGACGGACCCCCGGGCCTGCAAGCGCGACTGGGACCAGGGGAACGGGGTCGCCCTGCTGCGGGCGGGCCGGTTCTGGGACGTGCTGAGCGTGCCCGACCGGCTGGGACTGCTCACCTTGGACCTGCTGTGGCAGCCCTCGCTGCCGGTGCCGGGCCCGACGCTGGTCGACACCGCCGCGCACCGGGTGGGGTTCTTCCTGCCGCCCGACCCGGACAGCCGGTGGATCGGGGCGGGGGTGCGGCACGCGCGCCGGGGCGCCTGGGTCGCCGTACCGCCGCCGTACCGGCCGGCCCGCTCCCTGGAGTGGCTCGTGCCGCCGGACGGGAGCGGGGCGCTGCACCGGCCCTCGACGCTGGAGCTGGCGCTCCGCCAGGCCAACGGCAGCCTCGCCGTGTGGACGCCCTCTTCCCGGCGCGGGGCGGAACTCCCGCAGCCCGGGACGTGACGGGGACGGAGTGACCCCACGGGCGGGTCGTGCGGGTCAGTTCGCGGGGGCGTCGACGACTCGGCCGTTCTCGTCGACGGTGTGGGTGCGCCAGTATGTGTCCCACTTGTCGTCGACCTCCTGCGGCACCTTGCCCCGCGGGTACTTCACGTACCCCGCCGGGGGCGCCTCCCCGTCGGGGACGCAGGTGGAACCGGTCGTGCCCACGTTCAGCGCGGGGTACTCGCCGTCGGAGCAGATGTGCTCCCGGTACTCGAACCCGGCGCAGCCGGTCAGCGCCACGAGGGCCGCCGCGCTCGCGAGGACGGCGGCGACGGCACGGACCGTGCCGGTACGAGGAGCGGCGGCGGTGTGGGGCGCGCGGCGGGACATCCGCATGGTCTTCTCCAGTCGTTCGGTGTGCCTCCACGATCGCCTCGCGGAGGTCCCGAAGCCCTGAGTACGCGTACTCAGGATGCATCGACCGGAACACCCAACCCTTCCGAGTACCAGGAGAGTTGGGGCAGCAGGTGGGTCGGTCGTCAGGGCGGTCCGCACCGGCTCAGGCGGGCTGCCACAGCTCGATCCTGTTGCCCTCGGGATCGGTGACCCAGCCGAACCGGCCGACCCCCTCCACGTCCTGCGTCTCCTCGGCCACGTCCGCGCCCTTGGCGCGCAACTGCGCGAGCATCGCGTCCAGATCGGCGACCCGGAAGTTGAGCATCGTCTGCTGGGCGGGGGACCCGAAGTAGTCGGTCCCGGACTCGAACGCGGCGAACACCGTCGGCCCGGCCGCCTGGTGCCACAGGCCGTGCTCGTCGGCGTCCAGGCCCAGGCAGTCCCGGTACCACGCGGTCAGAGCCCCGGGGTCGGCCGCCCGCAGGAAGTAGCCACCGATTCCACGTACGCGTTCCATGCCGTCACCCTGTCAGAACAGCGCCGTGCTCATGAAGCCGATCCGCATCCGCCGGGCCGTCCCATTGAAATGTCCCATAGGGACACATGTCCCACTGGGACATTTCGAGGTGTAGCCTCGGAGGCATGAAGGAACCGCAGCCCCCCGCCCACGCCGCCGAGGACCGGCGGCAGCGCAAGGCGCGGCAGACGCGCGGCGCACTGGCCGCCGCCGCCCTCCAGCTGATCCTGGAGCACGGGCTCGCCGCCACCACGGTCGAGGCGATCGCGGACCGCGCCGACGTCACGCGCCGCACCTTCAGCCGGTACTTCACCGGCAAGGAGGACGCCGCCCTGGACTTCGTGCGGGGCGACGGCAACCGCATCAACGCCCTGTTGCGCGCCCGGCCGGCCGGCGAACCGCCCCTGCTCGCCTACCGCCGCGCCGTGCGCCTCTGGCTGGACGACCGCGAGAACCCCGCCTGGCACGTCCGGCCCGAGATGCGCCGGCTGCTGGCCCTGCTGGACCGCGAGCCCGCCCTGTTCGCCGCCTACGAGCGCATCCGTGTCGACGCCCAGGAGGACTCGATCCGCATCGTCGCCGAACGCCTCGGCACCGACGACGTCCGGGACGTGCGCCCGGCCGTCGTGGTGGACGCGGCGGCCGGCGTCCTCACCGCCGCGCTGCGCCTGTGGGCGCGTCGCGCGGACGGCGACCACGACTCGGGAGCCGCAGACCTCGCCGCCCTGGTGGAGCGGGCCTACGACGCCCTGATCGGGGAGGCCGCGGCCGCGGTCTCCCCCGGCACTACCGAACAGTGAGAGCACCATGAGCACCACCCCCGCCTCCCCCACCGGCCCGGCCTCCCCCACCGGCCCCACCGCCTCCGCGTCCGGCCTGCCCGACCCCGCCGCCGAGTTCGCCGGGAGGACCGCCCTGGTCACCGGCGCCGCCTCCGGCATCGGCCTGGCCACCGCGCGCCGCCTCGGCGCGGGCGGCGCCAGGGTCGTCCTCGCCGACTTCAACGAGGAGGGCGCCGAGAAGGCCGCCGCCGACCTCAGGGCGGAGGGCGTCGAGGCCGCCGCCGTCGCCGTGGACGTGACCCGGCCGGAGTCCGTCGAGGCGGCCGTGCGGTTCGGCGTCGACACCTTCGGCGGCCTGGACCTCGCGGTGAACAACGCCGGCATCGGCGGCCCGAGCGCGCCCACCGGGGAGTACGACATCGCCGCGTACGACCGGGTCGTGCGCACCAACCTGGACGGCGTCTTCTACTCCCTGCGCCACGAACTGCCCGCGATCGAGGCGGCCGGCCGGGGCGGCGCCATCGTCAACGTGGCCTCCATCCTCGGCTCCGTCGCCTTCGCCGGCTCCCCCGCCTACGTCGCCGCAAAGCACGGCGTCGTCGGCCTGACCAAGAGCGCCGCCGCCGAGTACGCGGCGAAGGGCATCCGCGTCAACGCGGTGGGCCCCGGCTTCATCGAGACCCCGCTGCTCAAGGGCATGGACCGGGCCGCCTACGACGGACTCGTCGGGCTGCACCCGGCCGGGCGCCTCGGCCGGCCGGAGGAGGTCGCCGAGCTCATCGTCTTCCTGCTGTCGGACCGCGCCTCCTTCGTGGCCGGCAGCTACCACCTGGTCGACGGCGCCTACACGGCCGTCTGAGCGAGCCGAGGAGGAGGAGAACACCATGAAGGCACTCCAGTACCGCACGATCGGCGCACCCCCCGAGGTCGTCACCGTCCCCGACCCCGAACCGGGGCCCGGACAGGTCCTGTTGGAGGTGACCGCGGCCGGCGTCTGCCACTCCGACATCGCGGTGATGGGCTGGCCCGCCGAGGGCTTCCCCTACGAACTGCCGCTCACCCTCGGCCACGAGGGCGTCGGCACGGTCGCCGCGCTTGGCGCCGGCGTGACCGGCGTGCGCGAGGGCGACGCGGTCGCCGTCTACGGGCCCTGGGGCTGCGGCACCTGCGCCAAGTGCGCGGAGGGCAAGGAGAACTACTGCCTGCGGGCCGAGGCCCTGGGCATCCACCCGCCGGGGCTCGGCAGGCCGGGCTCGATGGCCGAGTACCTGCTCGTGGACGACCCGCGCCACCTGGTGCCGCTGGACGGGCTCGACCCGGTGGCCGCCGTCCCGCTGACCGACGCCGGGCTCACCCCGTACCACGCGATCAAGCGGGCGCTGCCCGCGCTGGTGCCGGGCAGCACGGCGGTCGTCATCGGCGCCGGCGGGCTCGGTCACGTGGCGATCCAGCTGCTGCGCGCACTGAGCCCGGCCCGGGTGGTCGCGCTCGACGTCAGCGAGGACAAGCTGCGCCTGGCCCGCGAGGTCGGCGCCCACGAGACGGTGCTGTCCGACGCGTCGGCGGCCGGCGCGGTCCGTGAACTGACCGGCGGGCTGGGTGCGCAGGCGGTGTTCGACTTCGTCGGCGCCGAGCCCACCGTGCGCACCGCCGGCGCCGTGGCCGCCGTCGAGGGCGAGGTCGCCATCGTCGGGATCGGCGGAGGGGCCCTGCCGGTCGGATTCGGTCACCTGCCGTTCGAGGTGTCGGTCCACGCCCCCTACTGGGGCAGCCGCGGCGAGCTGATCGAGGTGCTGGCGCTGGCCCGGGCCGGTGCGGTGTCGGTGCACACGGAGACGTTCTCGCTGGACGACGCGCCGCTCGCGTACGAGCGGCTGCACGCCGGAGCGGTCAACGGCCGTGCGGTGATCCTGCCGAACGGCTGACGCCCCAGGAGGCGGCGTTTTCCGGGCAGCTCAACTCGCCCGCCCCGTACGGCAATTCCGACAGTCGACGCAGAAGCGAACAGAAGACGGGCGGATTCGGAGCGAAGTGCCGGGCGACCGTGCGAGACCGGTCGATGACGGTGTGTACTGTGCTCCGGAGCGCCCGTCCGACGGGCCCCGCGCCCTTGCCTGCCCGACTCCCGACCGGAACGCCGACCGCCCCGATCCCCTGGAACCGCATCGATGACCGCTCTACCGGATCTGGCCGCCGGCGGCCTCGCCCTCGGCACCCTGTCCGCGTTCGCCCTCGGGGGCCAACTGGTGCGGCTGCGGCGCCGGGACGCCCGCCGGCGCGCCGAGATCGCGGCGCTGCGCACCCAACTCGACGGCTCTCTGCGGGCGTTCACCTCGGAGGTCGAGCATTTGGCCGCGCGCCGGGTGCCCGCCGCTGCCGGGCAGGTGACCCACCGGCACCTCGATGTGCCGGGCCCGCTGCAGCCGTTGACCGCCGACACCCCGCTGGGGCGGGCGCTGGACGACGTCCTGGTGGCCGTGCAGAGCGAGGTGGCCGCCCAGCGCACCCGGGTGGACGCCGCCGCCCAGGCGGGCATGCGCGGGGCCACCCGGGAGATCCAGGCGGCGCTGTACCGGCTCCAGGACGCCCTGCGCCAACTGCAACAGCGCTATGACGACCCCGAGTTGGCGCAGACCCTGTTCGCGCTCGACCACGAGAACGAGCAGTCCCTGCGGCGCGCACAGGTCGCCGCCGTGGTGTGCGGGGCCTGGGTGGGCCTCGCCCGCGAGGAGTCCCACCTGGTCGACGCGGTCACCGGCGGCCAGGCCCGGCTCGCGGGCTACCACCGGGTCACCGTGCACAACCACCTGGAACCCGGCACGGCCCTCGTCTCGCACGCGGTGGAACCGGTCGCCATCATCGTCGCCGAGCTGCTGGACAACGCGCTGCGGCACTCCGCCCCGGACACCGACGTCGTGGTCAGCCTGGAGCACGTCCACCACGGCGTGTGCGTGACCATCGACGACGCGGGCCTCGGCATGACCGAGGACGAGCGCCGGCGCGCCCAGCGCCTGGTGGCCGGCGACGACCCGATCCTGCTCACCGACCTGGGCGATCCGCCGCGCATGGGCCTGGCCGCGATCGGCCGGCTGACCCGGCAGTTCGACCTGCGGGTCGACGTCTCCTCCGCCTCCCCGTACGGCGGCGTCCGGGCCGTCCTGCGGGTCGGCAGCCACCTCCTCAGCCGCCTCGACCCGGACGAGAAGCCGCCCGCGGCGAGCGCCCCGCGCACCACCCGGCGGCCCGCCCCGGCCCGGCCGGCCGCACCGGCCCCGGGCTCGGACTCGGGCTCGGGCTCGGGACCAACGCCGGTCCCGGTCCCTGCCCCCGCTCCGGCCCACGGCTACGACGCCGAGCGCACCGAGTCGGGGGCGGCCGGGCACCAGGGTGCCGCCGTCGAGGACGGGCTGCCTCGGCGACGTCGCCGTACCGCCTCCGCCGCGCCCCGGCCGGTCGCCGCAGAGATCCGTCCGCCGCGCCGTCCGGAGGACGCCGCGGCCGCGCTCGGCGCGCTCCAGGCGGGCACCGCGGCCGCCCGGTCCGCCGCGCCCGACCCCGCGGAGCAGCCCGACGACGGGACGCCCGAGCAGGGCGGCAGGGGCGCCGGACCCGCCGACCACGACCCGCGCGCCGACCGCAGCGCAGCGCACGAACCGACCGACCACGAAGGGGGAGCGGCTCGATGACCAGCCGCAACACGGGCGACACGGCCTGGGTCCTGGAGCCGATCCTCCAGGTGCCGCACGTCCTGGCCGCCGTCATGCTGACCCGCGACGGGCTGGTGACCGGCCACACCGACGCGCTGTCGCAGGCGTCGGCCGAGCGGGTGGCCGCGATCACCAGCACCGTGCAGGGCGCCTGCCGGACCGCGGCGGCCGCGTTCGCCGACGCCGAGCGGGCCGAGGTGCGGCAGGTGGTCGTCGAGTCCGACCTCGGCTACGTGCTGATCGTGCCCACCGACCACGGCACCTGTGTGGCCGCCTACGGCGACGGCGAGGTCCGCCTGGACCTGCTGGCGCACCGGGTGCACTCGCAGGTGGCGCGGCTCGGCGAGAAGGCCATGGCGGCCGCGGTCCGGGGAGCCGACGACGACGCGACGGCATGACCGGCCGCCCGGCCGGACGTCCCCTGGTGCCCGCGTACCTGTCGACCGGCGGGGTGGCCCGGCCGAGCCGCCCCCAGCTGGAGCGGCTGTCGGTGCTCACCCGCGGTGACGCGCCGGTGCCCGCCGGGCTGCCCGCCGCCGCACTCGCCCTGCTGGACGTCCTGGAGGGCGGCGCGCTGGCCCTCGTGGAGGCGGCGGCCCTGCTGCGGCTGCCGGTCTCCGCGGTCCGGGTCCTCGCCGCCGACCTGGCCGACCGGGACCTGCTCCTCGCCCGTGCGCCGATCCCGCCCGCCGACCGCTTCGCACCCGACCTGCTGAAGAGAGTGGCCGATGGCCTCCGCGCCCTCAAGCACTAGCGCCTCCCCCGCCGACGGCATCCACCTGCCCGACACGGCCCGCGACCTGGTGAAGATCCTGGTCGCGGGGCCGTTCGGGGTGGGCAAGACGACCCTGATCGACTCGGTGTCGGAGATCCGGCCGCTGCACACCGAGGAACACTTGAGCGAGGCGTCCGCGGGCGTGGACGACCTGGCCGGGGTGCGGGACAAGACGACCACGACGGTCGCGATCGACTTCGGCCGGGTGAGCCTGGCGGGCGGGGTGGTGCTGTACCTGTTCGGCACGCCGGGCCAGGAGCGGTTCCGCTCGCTGTGGGACGACATCGCCTACGGCGCGCTCGGCGCGCTGGTGCTGGTCGACAGCCGCCGGATCGACGCGTCGTTCGACGTGCTGGGGCTGGTCGAGGAGAGCGGACTGCCGTACGCGGTGGCGTTCAACGCCTTCCCCGACGCACCCCGCCACTACGGCGAGGCGCAGCTGCGCCGGGCGCTGGACCTGGAGCCGGGCACCCCGATGGTGACGTGCGACGCGCGGGACGCGAACTCCTCCGTCGACGCGCTGCTCGCCCTGGTGGACCATCTGATCGCCACGCAGGAGGCGGTGTCCCGGTGACCGCGTACCCCCCGGACCGGCACGACTTCTCCCGCTCGGCCCCCGTACGGCTGTGGGAGGACGGGTTCGCCGCGGACCCGCACCGCTACTACGCGGCGCTGCGCGCCCAGGGCCCGATCGGCTGGGCCGAACTGGCGCCCGGCGTCCCGGCGTACGTCGTGACCGAGCGGCGGGCGGCGCTGGAGGTGCTGCGCGACACCGAGCGGTTCTCGCACGACCCGCGCGCCTGGGAGGAGACGGTACCGGCGGACTCGCCGGTGCTGGGCATGATGCGGTGGCGGCCCAACGCCCTGTTCGCCGACGGCGGTGCGCACGTGCGCTACCGCACCACGCTGCTCGACGTGTTCGACCTGCTCGAGCCGCACGACCTGCGGGCGCGGGTGCACCGGGCGGTGCGGCTGCTGGTGGGCCGGATCGGGCCGCGCGGCGAGGCGGACCTGGTCGCGGACTTCTCGCGGCCGCTGATGGCACTGGTCTTCAACGACCTGTTCGGGATGCCGGTGAGCGCCGGCGACCGCCTCGACGCGACGCTCGGCCGGATGATGGAGGGCGGCGCGGGAGCGGCGGAGGGCGAGGCGGAGTACGCCCGGTACGTGCTGGAGCTGATCGCCGCCAAGGCCGAGCGGCGCGGCGACGACCTGCCGAGCCGGCTCCTCGACCACCCGGCGGGGCTCACCCCCGAGGAGGTCACCTGGCAGGTGTTCCTCACCCTCGGCGCCGGCTACGAGCCGACGGCGAACCTGGTGTCCAACACGCTGTCGCGGATCCTCGGCAACCCGGTCTACTACTCGACGCTGACCAGCGGGGCCCGGCCGGTCATGGACGCGGTGGTGGAGGTGCTCCACCACGAGACGCCGCTGACCAACTACGGCATCTACTACGCCCGTGAGCCCGTCGCCTGCCACGGGGTGTGGCTGCGCGACGCGGTGCCGGTGGTGGTGTCGTTCGGCGCGCTCACGTCCTTCGCGGAGCAGGCGGACACCGGCGGGCGGCACCCGGGGGACGCCTCCCACCTGTCCTGGGGCGCGGGCCCGCACGCCTGTCCCGTCAAGCAGCACACGCTGCTCATCGTCACCGAGGCGATCGAGCAGCTCACCCAGTGGCTGCCCGACCTGGACCCGGTGCTGCCGCGCGAACGCCTCGGCTGGCGGCCCGGTCCGTTCCACCGGTCGCTGACCGCCCTGCCCGTCCGCTTCACCCCCCGCTCCCCCGACCACCCTGGAGTTGAGTCGTGACCGTCACCGACCGCATCGCCCTCGACCCGTTCGGGGCCGACATCCCCGCCGAGAGCGCCCGGTTACGGGCGCTCGGCCCGATCGTCCCCGTGGAGCTGCCCGGCGGCATCCCGGCGTGGGCGCCGACCGGCCACGCCGTCCTGAAGGAGCTGATCCTCGACCCGCGGGTCAGCAAGGACCCCCGCCGGCACTGGCGGCTGTGGCCCGAGATCGGCGACCACCCGTCCTGGGGCTGGATCCTCGGCTGGGTGGGCGTGGTCAACATGCTCTCCACGTACGGCACGGACCACGCGCGGCTGCGCAAGCTGGTCGCGCCGAGCTTCACGCACCGGCGCACCGAGGCGCTGCGCGAGCGGGTCGAGGTGATCACCGCCGAGCTGCTGGACGGGCTCGCGGCGGGCGGGGACGAGGCCGACCTGAAGGCCGCCTTCGCGCACCCGCTGCCGATGCGGATCATCTGCGAACTGTTCGGCGTGCCCGAGGGGATGCGGGACGCCACCGCGCGGCTCATCGCGGCCATCATGGACACCTCCGACCCGAGCCCGGAGCACGCGGCGTTCGTGCAGGGGCAGATCGGCACCGTGCTGGGCGGCCTGGTCGCGCACAAGCAGGAGCACCCCGGCGACGACATGACGACCGAGCTGATCCGGGTGCGCGACGAGGACGGCGACCGGCTGAGCGCCGAGGAACTGGTCCACACGCTGCTGCTGGTCATCGGCGCCGGGTTCGAGACGACCGTGAACCTCATCGGCAACGCCGTGGTGGCGCTGCTGCGCCGGCCCGAGCAGCTGGCGGCGGTCCGGCGCGGCGCGCTCACCTGGGACGCGGTCGTGGAGGAGACGCTGCGGGTGCACCCGTCGATCGCCTCGCTGCCGCTGCGGTTCGCCGTCACCGACCTGACGGTGGGCGACGTGACGGTCCCGGCCGGGGACGCGATCATCACCACGTACGCCGCCGCGGGCCTGGACCCGGCGCACCACGGCCCGGACGCGGACGTCTTCGACGCGGCGCGCGGCGCGGACGACCACTTGGCGTTCGGGATCGGCGTGCACCGCTGCATCGGCGCCCCGCTGGCCCGGATGGAGGCGCTGACCGCGCTGCCCGCCCTGTTCGAGCGGTTCCCGGGCCTGCGCCTGGCCGGCGGGGAGCTGACGCAGGTGCCGTCGTTCATCGCGTTCGGCTGGCAGGAGATCCCGGTCCGGCTGCACGGCTGACCCGGTACGGCGGCGGGGGGCCCGACCGGTCCCCCGTTCCGGTCGCGGCGCCCCCGCGGCGGTTCGAACTTACGTGCTCCGCGGCGGGCTTGTGAACCGTGTCCGTGCCCGTTCGGCGGCCGGCGGGACTCACCGGTGCACGGGTGCGCCCGGAAGGTCCGGTTGTGTCCGGGGCAGGGCGGGCACGGCCAGGTCGCGGGCGGCCAGGTGGGCGAGGACGACCTCGTACAGGTCGCTGCCCGAGGCCAGGAGCTGGCGTTCCAGGACGGGTTCGGCGCCGCGCACGTGGTCGCGCACGGTCTGGGCGTGCACCCCGAGGCGTCCGGCGGCGCGTTCGGCGTTGCCGTCGGCGGCGATCCAGGCGCGCAGGGTGCGGCGCAGGTCACGGGCGTCGCCGTCGAGACGGCCGAGCAGGTCGTGCGCCCAGGTGCGCAGCGCGGGTCCGGCCAGGAGGTCGCCGAGGCGGGCGGCGTCCGCGCCGTCGGCGGCGGGGGCCGGGGCGTCGTCCGTGCGGGCCATGTGCGCGGTGAGCGCCAGGTGGACGGCGGCGCGGACGGTCAGGTCGGAGAAGTCGGCGTGCAGCAGGCCCTCGACGCGGTCCATGCGGGCCCGCACGGTGTTGCGGCTGACGCCGAGCACCTTCGCGGCGCTGATCGCGGTGAACTCCAGGCCCAGCCGGGTGGTGGCGAGGAGTTCGGCGCGGGTGTGGTGCGCCAGCGTGTCCAGCGGGCGCAGCAGCCGGGCGGTCCAGGCGCGCAGGGCCGCGGGGTCCATCAGGCGCTCGGGGTGCGTGCGTTCGGCGTGGACCGCCGCCCGGCCGGGGCGGAAGCGGGCGACGGCGAGGGCGCTGACGGCCTGTCCGTAGGCAGTGGCGGTGCGGGCGAGGCCCTGCCGGGCGCTGCCCCCGAGGTACGTGCCGGGGCGCCGCCGCAGCAGCGCCCGCAGCCGGGCGCCCGCCGCGTCGTGCGGGGCGACGACGATGACGTGCGCGTCGACGGCGGGGCAGCGCACCACCAGGGCCCGCTCCCCGGTCGCCGTACGGCACTCCTCGGCGAGCCGGTCGCGGTCGCCGGGGCCGGTCTCCATGACGTACACGCAGGCGGTGTCGGTGTCGAGGAGGCCGGGCCAGAATCCGGCGGCGACGCGGCGGGCCGCGACGACGTCCTCGACCATCAGCAGCTGGAGGACGGCCAGCCGCAGGTCGGCGGTGGCGCGTTCGAGGCGGTGCCCGGCGGCGGCGGTCTCCCGGGCGCGCAGCAGGAGTTCGAGGACGGTGGCGGTGCGGGTGACGACGTCGGAGGCCCGCCGGTCGAACGGGGCGGTGCGGGCGAGGGCGAGGACCCCGGCGGAGGCGGGCGGCGGGAGCGCCACCCGGACCAGCCGGACGTGCCGGCGGCCGTCCTGCGCGGCGGCGGAGGCGAGGCGGCCTACGGCGATGTCCGCGAGGAGGCGGCGCTCCAGGGGCAGCGCGGTGCCGGCCAGGACCGTGCCGGTGTCGTCGTAGAGGCAGACGGCGGCGCCGGTCGCGGCGGCGAGCCAGTCGACGACCGGGCCGACGTCGGCGCCGGGGCGCAGGTGGTCGAGGAGCTGCTCCGCCCAGGCGGCGTCCGTGGGGCGGGGTGCGTCGTCCCGGCCGGCCATGTGGGTCCCGCTCCTCGTCGCGTCGTGCGGTCCGGCGTCCCGAACCCGTCATATCGGTCGGCGACGTTACCCCAGGACCGGCCGCGGGCGCCCGTGCCGGGGTGGCCGCGCGCCCCGGCAGGGGTGACCGCATAAGCTCGACGGATGGCGAAGTACTACGACGTGCACCCCGACAACCCCCAGCCGCGGACCATCGCCCAGGTCGCGGCCGCCATCCGGGACGACGCGCTCATCGCGTACCCGACGGACTCCTGCTACGCACTGGGCTGCCGGCTGGGCAGCCGGGACGGGATCGAGCGGATCCGGAGCATCCGCCACCTCGACGACCGGCACCACTTCACGCTGGTCTGCCAGGACTTCGCACAGCTCGGCCAGTTCGTGCGGATCGACAACGACGTGTTCCGGGCCGTCAAGGCGTCCACGCCCGGCAGTTACACCTTCATCCTCCCGGCGACGAAGGAGGTGCCGCGGATGCTCCAGCACCCGAAGAAGAAGACCGTGGGCGTGCGCATCCCGGACCACGTCGTCACCCAGGCGCTGCTGGCGGAGCTGGGCGAGCCGCTGCTGTCCAGCACGCTGCTGCTGCCGGGCGAGGAGGAGCCGATGACCCAGGGCTGGGAGATCAAGGACCGGCTCGACCACGTGGTGGACGGCGTGCTGGACTCCGGCGAGTGCGGCACCGAACCGACGACGGTCGTCGACTTCTCCAGCGGGGAGGCCGAGATCGTGCGGCGCGGAGCGGGGGACCCCGCACGGTTCGAGTGAGCTCCAGCAGGGGGCGCGCGGACCGATGAGTGGTACGTGCAACCATGTCGGGGCGCGCCCGCCCGCGCCGGGCGGGCGCCCGTCCCACCGTGACCACCGTGACCACCGCAGAGAGGCACCCCCATGACCTCCCCCCAGGGAATTAAGGGAACCGACGTCGACGTCCGGACCGGGGACGGCGTCGCCGACGCGTACTTCGTGCACCCCGACGGGCCAGGTCCGCACCCGGGCGTGCTGCTGTACCAGGACGCGTTCGGGCTGCGCCCGCACCTGAGGTCGATGGCCGACCGGCTCGCCGGCGAGGGCTACGCCGTGCTGGTGCCGAACGTGTTCTACCGGCACGGGCGCAGCCCCGTCTTCGACCTGCCCGGGTTCATCGACCCGGAGGCCCGTCCGGAGATCTGGCAGGCGATCGGTCCGGTCATGCAGGCGCTGACGCCGGAGCTCGTCGTGCGGGACGCGGACGCGTACCTGCGCCGGCTGGAGGAGGACCCGCTGGTCGCCGACGGCCCGGTGGCCGTGACGGGGTACTGCATGGGCGCCCGGCTGGCTCTCTACACGGCGGGCGCCCACCCCGGCCGGGTCGCGGCGATGGCCGGCTTCCACGGCGGCCGGCTGGCGACGGACGCGCCGGACAGCCCGCACCTGGTCGCCGACCGGGTCACCGCCGAGGTGTACTTCGGCCACGCGGACGCCGACGCCTCGATGCCGCCCGAGCAGCAGCGGCGGCTGGAGGAGGCGCTGACCGCGGCCGGCGTCCGCCACCGCTGCGAGGTGTATCCCGGGGCCCACCACGGCTACACCCAGGCCGACACCTCGGCGTACGACAAGGACGGCGACGACCGGCACTGGGCGGCCCTGCTGGACCTGCTCGCCCGCACCTTCTGAGGGAACGCCTCCCTCCACGAGCGCTCGCGGCCCACTCGCCGCGGGCGCTTCTTCACGTCTTGAACATTGACATGGCCACAACTGAGCGCAACTCTGAGAGCGCTCTCAAAACAGGTACGGACCAGTCCCCACCGGTCCGTCCTTCGGACCAACCCCACAGGTCTCCCGCACGGAGGTGGAGAGTGCTCAGAGGTCTCAGGCACCGACTCGCGGCGGTGGCCGGAGCAACCGCTCTGGTCGGCGCGCTGCTCTCGCTGGGACACCCGGCCCAGGCCGCGGTCCCGGACACCATTCCCTTGAAGATCACCAACAACTCGGGACGCGGCGACGCCGTGTACGTCTACACCCTCGGCACCCTGCTCAGCACGGGCCAGCAGGGCTGGGCGGACGCGAGCGGCACGTTCCACCCGTGGCCGGCGGGCAGCGTACCGCCCGTGCCGGCCCCGGACGCGTCCATCCCGGGACCGGCCGCGGGCCAGTCCAAGACGATCCGCATCCCCAAGTTCTCCGGCCGGATCTACTTCTCCTACGGGCAGAAACTGGTGTTCCAGCTGGCCACGGGCGGGCTGGTGCAGCCGGCCGTGCAGAACCCCAGCGACCCCAACCGCAACATCCTGTTCAACTGGTCGGAGTACACGCTCAACAACGACGGGCTGTGGATCAACAGCACCCAGGTCGACATGTTCTCCGTGCCCTACGCGGTCGGCGTGCAGCGCTCCGACGGCAGCACCGTGAACACCGGCCACCTCAAGTCGGGCGGCTACAACGGCTTCTACAGCGCGCTGCGCGGCCAGCCCGGCGGCTGGGCCAACCTGATCCAGACCCGGTCCGACGGCACCGTGCTGCGGGCCCTCTCCCCCGGCCACGGCCTGGAGACCGGTGCGCTGCCGGCGTCCGTCATGGACGACTACATCAACCGCGTCTGGCAGAAGTACGCAACCTCGACGCTGACGGTCACCCCGTTCGGCAACCAGCCGGGCACCAAGTACTACGGTCGGGTCTCCGGCGGGGTCATGAACTTCACCAACACCTCGGGCGCCGTCGTCACGAGCTTCCAGAAGCCGGACGCGGACAGCGTGTTCGGCTGCCACAAGCTGCTGGACGCCCCCAACGACCAGGTGCGTGGGCCGATCTCCCGCACCCTGTGCGCGGGCTTCAACCGCTCCACGCTGCTGGTCAACCCCAACCAGCCCGACACCACGACCGCGAACTTCTACCAGGACGCGGTGACCAACCACTACGCCCGCAAGATCCACGCCCAGATGGCCGACGGCAAGGCGTACGCGTTCGCCTTCGACGACGTGGGCAACCAGGAGTCGCTGGTCCACGACGGGGCGCCGCAGCAGGCGTACCTGACGCTGGACCCGCTCAACTGACCTCCCGCCCCGCCGACATGACGGAGCCCCACCCCGCAGCATCGCGGGGTGGGGCTCCGTGCCGTACGGGGTCGGTCAGCCGGTCGTCAGGGCGGTGTCGTCCACGACGAAGCTGGTCTGGAGCGAGGAGTCCTCGGCACCCGTGAACTTCAGGGTGACCGTGGAGCCCGCGAACGAGGACAGGTCCAGGGTCTTCAGGGTGTACCCGGTGGCCTTGTTGAGGTTGGAGTAGGTCGCCAGGGTGGTCGAACCGGCGGTCACCGTCAGCTTGTCGTACGCGGTGCTGGTGGTGGTCTCCGCGCTGTCGACGTGCAGGTAGAAGGTCAGCGTCGCCTTGCAGCCGGCCGGGATCGCGACCGACTGGGACAGCGTGTCGGTGTGCGTCGAGCCGTAGCCGTCGAGCCACGCCTTGTACGAACCGCCGTGCGCCGCCTCGCCGGTGTCGTTGGTGATGACCCCGCTGCTGGCCGTCCAGGTGGTGTTGCCCGACTCGAAGCCGGGGTTGCCGAGGAGCTGGGCGGAGGTGCAGGTGCCGCCGCCCCCGCCGGTGCCGACCGTCCAGGTGAAGGACGCGGTGCCGCTGGCGCCGGTGGAGTCCGTCACCGTGACCGTGGTGCTGTAGGTGCCGGCCGTGGTCGGGGTGCCGGAGATGACGCCCGTGGAGCTGTTGATCGACAGGCCGGCGGGCAGACCGCTCGCTGCGTAGGTCAGCGCGCCGCTGTTGGTGCTGCTGGCCGTGATCTTCAGGCTGACCGCGGTGCCGACGGTCGAGGACTGGCTGCCCGGGTTGGTCACCGTGACGCCGCTGCTGGGCGGGGTGATGTGCCCGCCGACGTTGATGCCGGCGAAGGCGTTGCCGACCCCGGCGTACTGGGTGGAGCCCGTGCCGTACAGCGCGGCGGCCGCGTTGAGCGCGGCGGTGCGGGCACTGGCGTAGTTGGTGCTGGACGTCATGTACGAGGTCAGCGCCTTGTACCAGATCTGCAGGGCCGCGGCCCGTCCGATGCCGGTGACGGCGACGCCGTCGGAGGTGGGGCTGTTGTACGTGACGCCGTTGATGGTCTTGCTGCCGCTGCCCTCGGACAGCAGGTAGAACATGTGGTTCGCCGGGCCCGAGGAGTAGTGCACGTCGAGGTTGCCGACGCCCGAGTACCAGCTGTCGGCGGAGCCGCCGTCCTTGCTGGGCTTGTCCATGTAGCGCAGCGGGGTGCCGTCGCCGTTGATGTTGATCTTCTCGCCGATGAGGTAGTCACCGACGTCGGAGGAGTTGTTCGCGTAGAACTCCACGCCGGTGCCGAAGATGTCCGAGGTGGCCTCGTTCAGGCCGCCGGACTCGCCCGAGTAGTTCAGGCCCGCGGTGTTCGAGGTGACGCCGTGGCTCATCTCGTGGCCGGCCACGTCCAGCGAGGTCAGTGCGTGGGTGTTGCTGGTGCCGTCGCCGTAGGTCATGCAGAAGCAGCTGTCGTCCCAGAACGCGTTGACGTAGCCGCTGCTGTAGTGGACGCGCGAGTAGGCGGCGACGCCGTCGTTGCGGATGCCGCTGCGCCCGAAGGTGTTCTTGTAGAAGTCCCAGGTCTCCTGGGCGCCGTAGGCCGCGTCCGCGCCCGCGGTCTGGGTGTTGGAGCCGGACCCGTTGCCCCAGACGTCGTCGGCGTCGGTCATCAGGGTGCCGGTGCCGGAGGTGCCGCCGCCCAGCGAGTACGTCTTGTGGCCGCCGCGCGTGGTGTCGTACAGCTGGTACGTCGAACCCGACAGGGTCGTGTTCAGGCTGACGGAGCCGCTGTACTGGGTGTTGCCGGTGCCGGTCTTGACGTCCTGGAAGCGGAACAGCTCCGCGCCGGTGGTCGCGTCGGTGACGACGTGCAGGCGGCTCGGTGTGCCGTCGTCCTGGAGGCCGGTGACGACCGTCTCCCAGGCGAGCCGGGGCGTGCCGCTGCCCGCCCAGATCACCTTGCGGGCGCTGTCGGCGGCGGGCCGCTGCGCGTCGAGCGAGCGCGCGGCCGTGAGCGCCTTCGCCTCGGCCGCGGACTTGGAGTAGGTGGCCGTGGTGGAGGCGACCTTCACCGTGCGGCGGTTGTTGTTGAAGGTCGTGGAGACCGTGCCGGCGGCCTGGGAGGCCGGGGGCGTGTGCACGACGAGGTCGCCGCCGAGGACCGGCAGCCCTGCGTAGGTGCGCTCGTAGCGGGTGTGGACGGTGCCGTCGTTGTCCTTGACGACGTCCTTGACGACGAGCTTCTCCTGAGCGCCGAGGCCCAGGCCCTGCGCGGTCCTCGCCGTGTCCGCCTGAGCGCTCTTGACGAGCGCCGCGTGCTGGGCGGGGGTGAGGTCGGCGGGCAGGCCGCCGGCGCGCAGGGGGCTGGGGTGGGGGGCCGCGGGCTGGGCGGACGCCGGGGCCGACTGGAGGCCGACGGCGAGGAGAGCTGCGGTGGAGAGCAGGGCTGCTCCGACCGCGGTCCGCTTGCGGGGAATGCGTCTCACTCGTACTCCTACTGCGGCGGCCGCGGGGCGCGGCCGGTGACAGACCGGGCAGCCGGGTGTGCTGTCCGGGACGAGCTGACCTGTGCGGGTCCGTCCCTGGGTGCAGGGAACGCGCCGCGCGGTGCGGCAGTTCGGAGGGAGGATGACAGCCTTGACAGTTCCATGTCAGTCCGGCGCCACCGGATCAAGGGTTATCCCTCTGCGGGAGCCCCGATACCGAGGGGACGTCTCTGCGTCCGCTCTGCGGCAGCTCTGAGTCCGCTGTGCGCACCGACGGGCCGTGCGCGCGCCGCCCGCGGCCGCCGACTCCCGTGCCCCGCCCCGCCGTTCCGCACCCGCGTGATCGTTGTTACGGTGCACCGGTGTCCGATTCCTCACGCGATACCGCGGCGGGTGCCGGCTGGGGCGACGCCGAACGGGGCGTCTACCGGCACCTCGTGCCGGAGCGGGTCGAGAAGATCTCCTGGCTCAATCCGCGCCTGCTGTGGGCCGCGCGCAACGGTGTGCTGGCCTCCTGGTTCGGCGATCCCACGGGCCGCACCCGCGACCGGTGGGTGGCGCAGCGCGCGGCGGCCGGGGCGCCCGCCGACAAGGTGATCCGCCGGGACGACCCCGACCGCTTCTCCTTCATGGTGCTCGGCGACACGGGTGAGGGGGACGAGCCCCAGTACGCCGTCATACCCGGACTCCTGACGGTCGGTCAGGGAACGGCGTTCGCGGTCGTCGCCAGTGACGTCATCTACCCGGTGGGCAGCGCCGACGACTACGACACCAAGTTCTTCCGGCCGTACCGGGACTACCCCGCGCCGATCTACGCCGTCCCCGGCAACCACGACTGGTACGAGGGCCTCGGCGCATTCATGCGGGTGTTCTGCGACGACGCCCCGCCGCTGCCCGCCGAGCCCGCGCCGCGCCCACCCGGCCGGGCGTGGCTGCGCCACCTGCTGTGGCACCGGCCCCGCCCCGGCGACGGCCGGCGCCTCGACGCGGCCCGCGCGCAGCGTTCCGCGCCCGGCCAACGGGCCGTGCAGCCGGGGCCGTACTGGGCGATCGACGCGGGTCCCGTGCGGATCGTGGGCATCGACACCGGTCTGCTCGGCACGCTCGACGCCGCGCAGGGCGCCTGGCTGCGCGAGGTCTCCCGGGACCCGCGCCCGAAGATCCTCGTCACCGGCTCACCGCTGTACGTGGACGGTGAGCACCACCCCTGCGAGATCGAGGGCGGCGGCACCGTCGACGAGATCGTCCGCGACCCCGCGCACCGCTACGTGCTCGCGATCGGCGGTGACATCCACAACTACCAGCGCTACCCGGTGCGGTTGGCGGACGGCCGCACGCTCCAGTACGTCGTCGCGGGCGGCGGCGGCGCGTTCACCCACGCCACGCACACCATCCCCCGGGTCGACGTCGCCGGGGTCGGCGAGGACGACTTCCGCTGCTACCCGCTGCGCGGCGACTCCCTGGCGTTCTACAGCCGCCTCTACGGCCGTCGGCTGCACCTGCGCCGCTTCTTCACGCTCACCGAGGACGAGGGTGCCGCGGTGATCGCGCGGCGGCTGGGCGTCGAACCCGCCCGTGCCCCGGCGCCCGGGACCCGGGTCACCTGGCGCACCCGGCTGGTGGCGAGCCTGCTGGGCGCGGGCCGGCGCCCCGACCGCCGGGCCCGGTTCCGGCTGCCGGTGCGCAAGATCTACACACAGCTGTTCTCACCCGGCTCTGCGACCTACAGCCCGCCGTTCTTCAAGTGCTTCCTGCGCCTGGACGTCTCCCCCGAGGCGGTCCGGCTGCGCTGCCACGCCGCGACGGGCAACCGTGCCCAGGAGATCGACCCGCCGGTGGAGGACGAGGTGCTGATCCCGCTGGTCTGACGGCCGTGTCCCGGGGCCCGCCGCCGCGTTCGGCCCCGGGGCCCGGCGGGCCCGTCCGCACGCTTCACACCGCCGTCATGATCGGAACGTACGATCGACGGCGAAAGACGTGAACGGCACGCGCGCCCGTGCCGTGGACGATGGAGGAGCCCGTGCCGTCCACCCCCCGCCCCCTGCGCAAGCTGGGCTTCCTGACCATCGGCCTGTTCGACGAGGCCGACCCGCGCCGCGGGCACGAGACCACGCTGGAGATCATCGAGCTCGGCGAGCGGCTCGGCTTCGACAGCGCCTGGCTGCGCCACCGGCACCTGCAGTACGGCATCTCCTCACCCGTGGCCGTCCTCGCGGCCGCCTCGCAGCGCACCCGGCGCATCGAACTGGGCACCGCGGTGACACCGCTCGGCTGGGAGAACCCGCTGCGGCTCGCCGAGGACCTGGCCACCGTCGACCTCCTGTCCGGCGGCCGCCTCAACCCGGGCGTCAGCGTGGGCCCGCCGATGCACTACGACCGGGTCCGGGACGCGCTGTACCCGGACACCGCCGACGCCGAGGACTTCTCCTACGAGCGGGTGCGGCGGCTGCTGGCGTTCGTGCGCGGCGAGCCGGCGAGCGCGTTCAGGGGGACGGAGGGCTTCGAGGTGTTCTCCGACCGGGTCCAGCCGCACGCGCCGGGCCTGGGCGGGCGAATGTGGTACGGCGGCGGCAGCCTCGGCTCCGCGCGCTGGGCGGGCGAGCACGGCATGAACCTCCTGACGAGCAGCGTCGTCAAGGCCGAGTCCCCGGACGGCCCCTGGGACTTCGCCGAGATCCAGCTGTCCCTGGTGCGCGCCTTCCGCGCCGCCCATCCCGACGGCGAGGCGGCCCGGGTGTCGCAGGGACTGGTGGTCGTCCCGACCGACTCGGCCACGCCCGGACAGCGCGCGAAGTACGAGGAGTACGCCGCCCGCCGCCTGCCGAGGACGACCACCCCGCAGGGCCCGGGGCGGCTGCTGTTCGCGCCGGACCTGGTGGGCCCCTCCGCGCAGATCGCCGAGCGGCTGCACGCCCACGCGGCGTTCCGCGAGGTCGACGAGGTCGCGTTCGCGCTGCCGTTCGACTTCGAGCACGAGGACTACGTCCAGATCCTCACCGACATGGCCACGGTGCTCGGCCCGGCCCTGGGGTGGAAGCCGGCGGACGGCTAGGACTCGACCCGGCGGCGGCGTCGGCGTCCATGTCGGGGAAGGGCGCGTCGACGCCGTGGAGCGAGAAGAGGCTCTCCAGGAAGTCCGCGGGACGACCGCATGCCGGTCGGTGACGAAGGACGTTCGGCATCGACGTTCCGACGGGGACGGAGCACCTCAGGGGGAGCATCCGTGTCATGGGGCCGGCGGCACGGGCGTGGCCTGCTTGACCCGTCGGGCCGCCCCCTGCACAGTCGGGGCGCGGGACCCTGACGGCCCGCTCCCCCTGCCGTTCGGCCCCCGCCCCCGTCCGGGTCGTGCACGGCCCCGACACCCGGGAGTGACTGGTCCGATGGTCCTCGACCTGATGGTGATCGGTACGGCCATCACCTTGGGGCCCCTGCACAACAGCGCCTTCATCCTGCTGCTCTCCGCGCGGCGCGGCGTCCGCCTGGGCCTGGCATTCCTGTTGTCGTGGCTGGCCAACCTGATCGCCGTGATCGCCGTCGTGGTGCTGCTGACCGGCGGCCAGCCCCCCGCCCGGAACAGCGCCCCCTCGACCGCCGGGATCGCCGCGAAACTCGCCATCGGCCTGGCGCTGGTGCTGTACGGCGCGCACCGGCGGCGCCGCCCGCCCCGCCCGCACGGCCCACCGCGCTGGGCCGCCCGGATCGACAACGCCTCCTGGATCTCGGCCGCCGGTCTGGCCTGGCTGGTGCAGCCCTGGGGACTGGTCGGCGCCGGGGCCGCCACGGTCCTCGAGGCGCACCTCTCCAGCGTCGGCGACTGGCTCGCGCTGACCGGGTACTGCCTGCTCGCCACGCTCAGCCTCATCGTCATGGAGATGTACGCGGTGTGGGCGCCGGCGGCCGCGGGAGCCCGGCTGGACGCCCTGCGGGCCTGGCTGGGCAGGCACCAGGAGCAGCTGCTCGTCACGCTCTGCCTCCTCGCCGGCCTGTGGCTGACGGGCGCGAGCATCTTCCAACTGGTCAGCTGACGTCGGTGCGGCGCAGCGCCGGCGGGGTCCAGTCGCCGGTGAGGGCGGGCTGCCGGGGCCAGTACAGGCGCAGGAAGACGTTGAAGCTGCCCGCGGGGGCCGGGAGCCAGTTGCTCTCGCGGTCGGGCCCCGGGTTCTCGTGCTGGACGTGGATGTCCAGGGAGCCGTCGGGGTTGGTGCGCATGCCGCTGCGGTCACCGATCGCGTACCGGTCCAGCGGGTTGTCGGCGAACAGCTGGCGCTCGTTCATCATCGTGAGGGACCAGAAGCCGTCGACCGGCGGGGTCGCCCCGGCGTCGAAGTGCAGGACGTAGGTGTGGGCGCCGTCCAGGGGCCGGCCGTCGGCGTCGGTGGTGGCGTGCGGGTAGAGGGCGTCGGCGTCGAGGTTGGCCCCGTACCCGAACCGGGTGATGAGCGCGCGCTTGGTGTAGTCGGTGCCGTAGTCCCCGAGGCCGCGGTGCACGGTCCAGCCGCCGACGTTGGCGGACTCCGCCCGGGTGAACAGGTCGTGCAGGGTCTCCGGGCCGCGCCGCGCGCCCGCGTCCAGGGCGGCGAGTTCCTCGGCGGACAGCTCCTCCAGGCTCGCGCCGGGCGCGACGCCGATCTTCGCGAGGCGGCCGAGGAGCGGTGTGTCGGCGGGGTTGGGAGGGTTGTCCACCATCGACTGGTTCAGCAAGGTGAAGTAGGCGCGGCCGCCGAGGGCGTGGACCTGGTCGACGGGCATCGTCGTGGTGTCGGCCCCGGCGGGGACGGGGACATCGGTGGGAGGGGTGTGGTCGTCCGGGTCGCCGGTCCACTCCGACAGGGGAACCAGCCGCGTGGCGTCCTGGAGCCGGTTGACGGCCGGGAAGTCCGACGGGCCGCTGGTCGCGTACCGGGCGATGATCCAGCCCACCGCGGTGGGCGACCTCAGCAGGGTCAGGCCGGGCGGGGTCGGTTGCGACCAGGACGGCCCGGCGATCAGGAACGGGCCCGCGGACGAGCCGTGCGTGCGCCGGCCGACGACGGCGCAGACGTCGGACCAGGCGTCCAGGATCGGGACCATCCAGAAGCGGTCGCCGAAGTCGGGCAGGGTCAGCACCAGGGGCTGCTCGGACAGGTCGAGCCAGGCACTGGAGTACAGGGTGTCGGCGTTCGGCGAGACGACCTCGGTGAAGTCGGCGTCCGGGGTGGTGCGCATGTAGCAGAACTGGTTGACCGGCGCCTTGCGGCGCCCGTCGTCCCGGGCCGGGACCGCCGTCATGACGGCCTTCGTCACGGCCGCGGTGACCAGCGGGTACCCGTAGAGCCAGGCCTCCGTCGCCAGCTGCTCCATCGACTCGTCCGTCATCGGCTTCTCCCAGGTGCTCCGGCGGATTCCGTCCGGGCCCGACGCTACGAGCGCCACCCGTCCCCCGCGCGGCGGGTCCGCCGAACGGGCGACACGGACGGGACGGGGCGGCCGGGCCGTGCCGATGGGAACGGCACGACCCGGCTCACCACCGCCCGGGCGCGGTCCCCACGACCGGCTCGGACGGCCGGCCGTCCACGCCGACGGGTACGTCCCCGGCGAGCATCACCCGGTGCATGGTCCGGGGGAAGTCCAGGTGGGCGGTGTCGGAGGGGGCGAGGTGGACGGTGGCCCGGTTGTCCCAGAAGGCGACGCTGCCCGGCTCCCAGCGCAGGCGGACGGTGTACTCCGGCCGCACCACCTGCTCCAGCAGCATGTCGAGCACCGCCCGGCTCTCCGGCCGGGACAGGTCGGTGATCTGCTCGACGTAGTAGCCGTTGACGTACAGCACGCGCTCGCCCGTCTCGGGGTGGACGCGCACCAGCGGGTGCACGGAGGCGACCTGGCGCTCCAGCAGGTGCCGCACATAGGCGTCGTCGCCGGGGCGGGGCTGGTAGCCCACCCCGAGCCGGTGCTCGGCGCGCAGCCCGTCGACGAACCGCCGTACGGGCGCGGACAGTCCCGCGTACGCGGCGGCCAGGTTGGCCCAGGTGGTGTCGCCGCCGTACGGCGGGACCGTCTCGGCGCGCAGGATCGTGAAGGCCGGCGGGTCGACGCGGGCGCCGTGGTCGCAGTGCCAGCCGCGCAGCAGCGTGTGCCGGCGTCGCCCCAGCCACTCCTCGTGCTCCATACCGAACCGGCCGCCCAGCTCCAGCCGGTCGGCGGTCGTCTCGACCTCGGGGAAGGCGGCCGGTGACGCGCTGCCGCGCCGGGGCAGCACGACCGGCTCCCCGAAGCGGCGCGCGAACGCCACGTGCCCGGCGTGGTCCAGGCGCTGCCCGCGGAAGAAGACCACCTTCCAGCGCAGCACCGCCGCCCGGACCGCGGCGACGCGGGCGTCGTCGAGGGGGCCGGCGAGGTCGACGCCCTCGATGTCCGCCCCGATGTGCCCGGCGGCCGGTGTCACCGAGATCCCGGCCGCCTTCGCGGCCGTCTCCCAGTCCGTCGTCCCCTGCGCCGTCGTCCCCTGCGTCGTCCGGTCCGTCGTCATGCGCGCTCCGTGATCGTCGGTACGGGTCGACTGGATCGTGTCAGTGATCGGCGCCGGTGGCGACCACCCGTCCGCTTGATCGATCGCGGGGCCGTCACGGAGGCTGGGGGTGCACGACACCGTCAAGGGAAGGCCGCACGTGATCAGCATCCCCACGCACACGCTCAACGACGGCACGACGCTCCCGGCCGTCGGCCTCGGCACCTGGCCGATGGACGACGCCGAGGCGGAACGGGCGGTCGCCGAGGCGCTCGGCCTGGGCTACCGCCTGGTGGACACGGCGACGAACTACCGCAACGAGACCGGGGTGGGACGTGGCCTCGCGCACGCCGGCGTGGACCGCGAGGAGATCGTCGTGACGACCAAGCTCCCGGGCCGCCACCATGGTTACGAGGAGACCCTCGCCTCCTTCGAGGAGTCGCGCCGCCGCCTCGGCGTGGACTACGTCGACCTGTACCTGATCCACTGGCCGCTCCCCCGGGTCGACCGGTACGTCGACTCCTGGCGGGCCATGATCAAGCTCCGCGAGGACGGCCTGGTCCGCTCCCTCGGCGTCTCCAACTTCACCGCCGGGCACATCGAGCGGCTGGAGAAGGAGACCGGGGTACTGCCCTCGGTCAACCAGATCGAGCTGCACCCGCTCTTCCCCCAGGACGCGCTGCGCGCCTTCCACGCCGCCAAGGGCATCGTCACCGAGAGCTGGAGCCCGCTGGGCCGGGGCTCGGAGCTGCTGGAGGACCCGGCGGTGGCCTCCGTCGCCGAGGCGCACGGCGTGACGCCGGCCCAGGCGGTCCTGCGCTGGCACGTCCAGCTCGGCGCCCTGCCCATCCCGAAGTCGGCCGACCCCGAGCGGCAGCGGGCCAACCTGGACGTGTTCGGCTTCGAGCTGGACGCCGACCAGCTGGCGGCGATCGGCGGGCGCGCCCACCGGCGGCTGGGCGGGGACCCCGAGACCCACGAGGAGTTCTGACGCACCCGGTACGGCGTGTCAGCCGCGGTGGGCCCGCACCGCGGCCAGCGCGCGGTCCGCGTGGGTGTTCATGCGCAGTTCGCTGCGCACGACCTCCAGGACCGTGCGGTCCGGCCCGATGACGAAGGTGACCCGCTTGGTGGGCGCCAGGGAGAAGCCCCGCTTCACGCCGAACCGCTCCCGGACCGCGCCGTCCTCGTCGGACAGCAGCGGCATGCCGAGGGTGTGGCGCCCGGCGAACTCCTGCTGGCGGTCGACGGGGTCCCCGCTGATGCCGACCGGGCGCGCGCCCGCCTCGGCGAACTCGGCGGCCAGGTCCCGGAAGTGGCAGGCCTCGGCGGTGCAGCCCGGGGTGAGCGCGGCCGGGTAGAAGAACAGCACCACCGGCCCGTCGTCGAGCAGCTCCGACAGCGTGCGCACGGTGCCCGTCTCGTCGGGCAGGGAGAAGTCCTCGACGCGGTCGCCCACCTGCGGCGCCCGGGTCACGACCGGCCCTCCGTACCCGCCGCGACGCCCCGCGCCCACAGCACGAGCGGCACCTGCAGCGGCAGGCGCGCGAAGGCGGCGGCCTTCTGCGGGGCGGGCCGGTCGCGCCAGTCCAGCGCCATCTTCACGTTGGCCGGGAACACTCCGGCGAAGAAGGCCGCGGTGGCCAGCGCGGCACCGCGCCGGGTGCGCGGCAGGGCGAGGCCGGCCGCCAGCGCCAGCTCGGCGGCGCCGCTGGCGTAGGTCCAGGCGCGGGGCGTGCCCGGCAGGGCCTGCGGCACGATCGCGTCGAAGGGGCGGGGGGAGGCGAAGTGGGCGGCGCCGGCGACGGCCAGCAGGCCCGCGAGCAGCAGGGGTGAGCGTTCGGACCGTGACACGGTTCCTCCTCGGACGACCAGGCGCGCGATATTACTGGACGGTACGCACCCCTCGGGCAGCGACCCCCGCGCGCCGGCTCACCCCTCGTCGGCGTCGTACGCCAGGAAGTCGTCGACCATCCGGTGGAACAGGGAGGCGAGTTGGTGCAGCTCCTCGGGCGACCAGTGGGACAGCGCCCGCTGCATCCCGCCGACGCCGGCCGCACGGACCCGGTCGACGGCTTGCCGTCCGGCGTCCGTGAGCTCGATGCGCTGGGCGCGGCCGTCGTCCGGGTCGGGCACGCGCGTGACGTGCCCCGACCTCTCCAACTGCTGCACGGTGCGCGTGACGTGGGACGCCTCCACCCCGAGCCGCTGGGCGAGCTCCCCGGGCCGCAGCGGCTCGCAGTCGGCGACCTGCCGCAGCAGCGCCACGGCCGCCCGGTCCAGCGGCACGCCGGCCAGGGCTCTCAGCCGCTCGTGCCGGCGCGCCCGCGTGCTCAGGTAGGTGACGCGGGTGAGCGCGCGCTCGATCTCGATCACTTCCGGCGGGGCGGGGGGCACGACGGGGCCGGGGTCGGGGTCGTCGGGGTCGGGCGGCATGCGGCCGACCGTACCATCTCGTTGCGTAAGGCAAGTAAGTTGCCCCGTCGTGCCGCACGCGGGGCCGGACGGGCCCTGTTCTCGCGCGGCCGGACGGGCCCTACTTCAGCGGCTGGGTGAAGCGCAGCAGATTGCCCGCCGGGTCGCGGAACGCGCAGTCCCGCATGCCGTAGGGCTGGTCCATCGGCTCCTGGAGCACCTCGGCACCCGCGCCGCTGATGCGCTCGAAGGTCGCGTCGCAGTCGGGCGTCGTGAAGATGACGCCGCGCAGCAGGCCCTTGGCCATCAGCTCCGCCATCGTGCGCCGGTCGTCCGGCGAGGCGTTGGGATCGGCGAGGGGCGGCTCCAGGACGATGTTCACGTCCGGTTGCTCGGGCGACCCGACGGTCACCCAGCGCATCCCCTCGAACCCGACGTCGTTGCGCACCTCGAGACCGAGCACGTCCCGGTAGAAGGCGACCGCCGCGTCGGGGTCGTCGACCGCGATGAAGCACTGGGAAAGCTTGATGTCCATGCCGCCGAGGCTACGGCCCGGCGGGGCGGCCCGCTTCTCCGTTCCTGACCGGACGCGTGTGGATCTTGGCGATGCACGCGGGGATGGCGGCGCCGTCCTCGTGGTCGCGGGCCCGGTAGGCGCTCGGGCTCTCGCCGACCAGCTCGGTGAACCGCGAGCTGAACGAGCCCAGCGACGTACAACCGACCGCGAAGCAGACCTCGGTCACGGTCAGGTCGCCGCGCCGCAGCAGGGCCTTGGCCCGCTCGATGCGGCGGGTCATGAGGTAGCTGTACGGCGTCTCGCCGTAGGCGGCGCGGAAGCTGCGGGAGAAGTGGCCCGGGGACATCAGCGCCTCGCGCGCGAGCGCCGGGACGTCGAGCGGCTGCTCGTAGTCGCGGTCCATCCGGTCGCGGGCCCGCCGCAGCCGGACGAGGTCGTCGAGGCTCTGCCGTTTCACCCCCCGAGTCTCGCACGGCGCCGCCGACGGGACCGTCCGTCGAGGCGGATCCGTGCAGACCGGTCAGGATCGGAGAAGCGCCGGCCGCGGCGGCGCTCCTAGCGTGGTCGGCATGGAGTTCATCGTGCAGTGGACCTTCCTCCCCCACGACGACCCCGACGACGCGCTGGCCTTCTACCGTGACGCCCTCGGCTTCGAGGTCCGCGCCGACGTCGGCAGCGGAGCGCGGCGCCGGATCGCGGTCGGCCCCCCGGGGCGCACCGGCACGGCGATCGTGCTGGAGCCGCCGGGCGCCACGCACGGCGTCACCGACGACGAGCGCCGCACCATCGCCGAGATGATGGCCAAGGGCACCTACGCCCGGATCACCCTGGCCACCGACGACCTGGACGCCGCCTTCACCCGGCTCCGGGCGCGCGGCGCCGAGGTCGTCCAGGAGCCGGCCGAGCAGCCGTACGGCGTCCGCGACTGCGCCGTCCGCGACCCCGCGGGCAACCTCGTCCGCATCACCGAGATCGGCGCCGGCGCGCCGGGCATCGGCCTGCTGCCCGGATGAGCGGTGGCCATACTGCTCGACAAGCTGGTCGGATCGGACGCGGCGACGCCGGACGGAGCGCGGGGGCGGCCCCGCCCACGGAGGGAGACACGATGAGCACGACCACGAGGAGCACAGCGGCGGCGAAGGACTCGCGGACCGCGGGGGCCACGACCGGGGCGTCCGCGGCGCACGTGGCCGACAGCCACGACCTGATCCGGGTGCACGGCGCCCGCGAGAACAACCTCAAGGACGTGAGCGTCGAGATCCCCAAACGCCGGCTGACCGTGTTCACCGGGGTCTCCGGTTCCGGCAAGAGCTCGCTGGTCTTCGACACCATCGCCGCCGAGTCGCAGCGGCTGATCAACGAGACGTACAGCGCCTTCGTGCAGGGCTTCATGCCGACGCTGGCCCGCCCCGAGGTCGACGTGCTCGACGGGCTCACCACCGTGATCACCGTGGACCAGCAGCGGATGGGCGCCGACCCCCGCTCGACGGTGGGCACCGCCACCGACGCCAACGCGATGCTGCGGATCCTGTTCAGCCGGCTCGGGCGGCCCCACATCGGCGGGCCCAAGGCGTTCTCCTTCAACGTCGCGTCGATCAGCGGGGCCGGTGCCGTCACCGTCGAGCGCGGCGGGCAGAAGGTGAAGGAGCGGCGCAGCTTCAGCATCACCGGCGGGATGTGTCCGCGCTGCGAGGGCCGGGGCGCCGTCACCGACCTCGACCTCACCCAGCTCTACGACGACTCCAAGTCGCTGAACGAGGGTGCGCTGACCGTTCCCGGCTACAGGTCGGGCGGCTGGAACTACCGGCTGTACACCGAGTCGGGCCTTTTCGACCCGGACAAGCCGATCCGCGCGTACACCAAGCGGGAGCTGCAGGACTTCCTGTACCGCGAGCCGACCCGCATGAAGATCGCGGGCATCAACATGACGTACGAGGGGCTGGTGCCGCGCATCCAGAAGTCGATGCTCGCCAAGGACAAGGAGGCGATGCAGCCGCACATCCGCGAGTTCGTGGACCGCGCGGTCACCTTCACCACCTGTCCGGACTGCGGGGGCACCCGGCTCACCGCGGCGGCCCGCTCCTCGACGATCGGGGGCGTCAGCATCGCCGACGCCTGCGCGATGCAGATCAGCGACCTGGCCGCCTGGGTCCGCGCGCTGGACGAGCCGTCGGTGGCGCCGCTGCTGACCGCGCTGGGGCAGACCCTGGACTCGTTCGTGGAGATCGGCCTCGGCTACCTCTCGCTGGACCGTCCCGCGGGCACGCTGTCCGGCGGCGAGGCCCAGCGCACCAAGATGATCCGGCACCTGGGCTCCTCGCTCACCGACGTCACCTACGTCTTCGACGAGCCGACCACCGGGCTGCACCCGCACGACATCCAGCGGATGAACGACCTGCTGCTGCGGCTGCGCGACAAGGGCAACACCGTGCTGGTGGTCGAGCACAAGCCGGAGGTCGTCGCGATCGCCGACCACGTGGTCGACCTGGGTCCGGGCGCGGGCACGGCGGGCGGCACCGTCTGCTTCGAGGGCACCGTCGAGGGCCTGCGGAGCAGCGGCACGGTCACCGGCCGGCACTTCGACGACCGGGCCGCGCTGAAGGACTCCGTGCGCGAACCCACCGGGACGCTGGAGATCCGCGGCGCGAACGCCCACAACCTGCGGGACGTGGACGTCGACCTGCCGCTGGGCGTGCTCTGCGTGATCACCGGTGTCGCGGGCTCGGGCAAGAGCTCGCTGGTGCGCGGCTCGATCCCCGCCTCACAGGGCGTGGTCTTCGTGGACCAGACCCCGATCCGCGGCTCACGGCGCAGCAACCCGGCCACGTACACCGGGCTGCTCGAACCGATCCGCAAGGCGTTCGCCAAGGCCAACGGCGTGAAGCCGGCCCTGTTCAGCGCCAACTCCGAGGGCGCCTGCCCCACCTGCAACGGCGCCGGCGTCATCTACACCGACCTGGCGATGATGGCGGGCGTCTCCACCACCTGCGAGGAGTGCGAGGGCAAGCGGTTCGACGCGTCGGTGCTGGAATACCACCTGGGCGGCCGGGACATCAGCGAGGTGCTCGCGATGTCGGTGACCGAGGCGGAGGAGTTCTTCGGCAGCGGCGAGGCGCGCACCCCGGCCGCGCACGCGGTCCTCGGCCGGCTCGTCGACGTCGGCCTCGGCTACCTCACCCTCGGCCAGCCCCTGACCACGCTGTCGGGCGGCGAGCGGCAGCGCCTGAAGCTGGCCACGCACATGGCCGACAAGGGCGGTGTCTACGTCCTCGACGAGCCGACCGCGGGCCTGCACCTCGCCGACGTCGAGCAACTGCTGGGCCTGCTCGACCGGCTCGTCGACGCGGGCAAGTCCGTCATCGTCGTGGAGCACCACCAGGCGGTGATGGCCCACGCCGACTGGATCGTCGACCTGGGCCCCGGCGCCGGCCACGACGGCGGCCGCGTCGTCTTCGAGGGCACCCCGACGGCCCTGGTGACCTCCCGCACGACCCTGACGGGCGAACACCTGGCGGCTTACGTGGGGCGGTGACACGGGGCGATGACGCGGGGCGATGACGCGGGGCGGTGACGCGGGGCGGTGACGCGGGCAACCGCCCGCCGTCCCGGCGCGGCTGACGCCCGTTCAGGGGAAACCGCCCCGGTGCGGGCGTGGCGGGGCGTGGGGGTGTCGACATGTGAGCCGTGGAACTGCCGCTGATCGCCCCCATGCTCGCCACCCCCGGCACGCTGCCGCCCCCCGGTCAGGACGAGCGGTGGGCCTACGAGACCAAGCAGGACGGTCAGCGGGCCGTGGTGTACCTGACCGGGGACGGCGGGCTGGTCCTGCGGTCCCGTTCGGGGGACGACATCACCGGGGCCTACCCGGAGCTGCGGCCGCTGGGGGCGGCGCTCGGCGGGACGGCCGCCGTGCTGGACGGTGAGGTGCTGGCCCTGGACGCGCAGGGGCGGGCCGACTTCCAGCTGCTCCAGTCGAGGATGGGGCTCGCCCACGCGCCCGCCCGCGCGGCCCGGCTCGCGGCGCGGGCGCCGGTGCACCTGGTGCTGTTCGACGCCCTGCACCTGGGCGGCCGCCCGTTGCTGCGGCTGCCGTACGCCCAGCGCCGGGCGGAGCTCCTCGCGCTGGGCCTGGACGGTCCCCTGTGGTCGACCCCCGCCGCGCTCGTGGGACACGGCCGGGAGGCGCTGGAGGCCACGCGTGCCCACGGCCTGGAGGGGCTGGTGTGCAAGCGGCTTGACTCCCCGTACGAGCCGGGCGTGCGCTCCCGCAACTGGGTCAAGATCCGCAACATGCGGGGCGTGGACGTCCTGGTCGGCGGCTGGTCGCCCGGCCGGGGCCGGCTGACCGGAACCTTCGGCGCCCTGCTGGTCGGACAGCGCACCGGGACGGGCCTGCGGTACGTCGGCAGCGTCGGCACCGGCTGGAGCGAGGCCGAGCGCGCCCACACGGCCGGGCTGCTGCGGGACCTGGCGACGGACACCTGCCCCTTCGACCCGGTCCCGCCGGCGGCGGGCGCGCACTGGGTGGTGCCCCGGCTGGTCGGCGAGGTCCGGCACAGCACCCGCACCCGGGCGGGCATGCTGCGCCAGCCCTCGTGGCTGCGGCTGCGCCCCGACCTCACCCCGGAGGAGTCGGCCGCGGACCTGCCGGAGGAGTTCGCCTGACGGAGTGCCAGGGAATCCGCAGCGCCGGGTCCGTGGGCGGCGCGGGGAAATATTGGGCTGGGCTTCACCGCCGATACGCCTGTGACCCCTTGGCACCGCTGGGAAACGCCGGGAAGCTGAACTGCCGAACTTCCCTTCCCCCCACAGCCGTTGGGCTGCGCCCGGACCCGAGGAGGACGCAGTGGCGTCACCGTCGTTCAAGGCACACCGCAGGAGGTGGCTCACCGGACTCGCCGGTGCGGCCGCGCTCGTCCTGGCCGTCCCGGCCGTCGCCTGGGCCGCACCGCCGCCGGCCCTGCCGTCCAACGCCGAGGCGGCCGAACTGACGTACCAGCCGGCGTTCGACTACGACACCGACGGCTGCTACGCCACGCCGGCCATCGGTTCCGACGGCACCGTCAACGGGGGCCTCAACCCGACCGGCGCGCTCAACGGCAACTGCCGGGACGCCTCCGACCTGGACAACACCAACAGCTACTCGCGCTACAAGTGCAACAACGGCTGGTGCGGCTACCTGTACGGCCTGTACTTCGAGAAGGACCAGGCGCTCGCGGGCACCAGCATCGGCGGGCACCGGCACGACTGGGAGCACGTCGTGGTGTGGGTGCAGAGCGGCCAGGTCAAGTACGTCTCCACGTCCAACCACGGTTCGTTCACCGTGCACGACGTCTCCACGGTCCGCTTCGAGGGCACGCACGCGAAGGTCGTCTACCACAAGGACGGCATCAGCACCCACTGCTTCCGCCTGGCGAACTCCAACGACGAGCCGCCGGAGAACCACAAGCACACCTGGCAGTACCCGCCGCTGGTGGGCTGGAACGGCTACCCGGCGGGCCTGCGCGACAAGTTGAGCGCGTACGACTTCGGCAGCGCCAACTTCGGCCTGAAGGATGCAAGCTTCGCCTCGCACCTGTCGTCGGCGAAGCCGTCGGGGATCCCCTTCGATCCCAACGCCTGACCCGCGCGCCCCTCGCGGGACGTGTCACCCGCAAGTCCCGCGAGGGTCTATCGTGTCCCGCATGTCCGTTCCCGAAGTGATCCGGATCGTCTCCCGCGACTCACCCATGGCACTGGCCCAAGTCGAGCGGGTGCGGGCGGAGTTGGCCGCCCTGTACCCGTCCGTGCGCACCGAGGTCGTGCCCGTGCGCACGACCGGCGACAAGTGGTTGGGCGACCTGTCCCAGGTGGAGGGCAAGGGCGCCTTCACCAAGGAGGTCGACGCCGCGCTGCTGGCCGGTGAGGCGGACCTCGCGGTGCACTGCGTCAAGGACGTGCCGGCGGACCGGCCGCTGCCCGCGGGCACGGTGTTCGCCGCGTTCCTCAAGCGCGACGACATCCGCGACGCCCTGGTCCACCCGGGCGGACTGACCCTCGACGAACTCCCGGACGGCACCCGCGTCGGCACCTCGTCGGTGCGCCGGGTGGCCCAGCTCGCGGCCACGCACCCGCACCTGGACTGCGTGCCGTTCCGCGGCAACGCCAACCGGCGGCTGGAGAAGCTGGCGGCCGGGGAGGCGGACGCGCTGCTGCTGGCCGTGTCGGGCCTGGAGCGCATCGGCCGCACCGACGTGATCAGCGAGGTGCTGTCGCCCGAGGCGATGATGCCGCCGATCGGCGCGGGCATCCTGGCCCTGCAGTGCCGTGAGGGCGACGCCCGGCTGATCGACGCGGTCAGCGCGCTCGGCGATCCGGCGACCCACCGGGAGGCGGCCGCGGAGCGGATGTTCCTGCACGTCCTGCAGGGCCACTGCAACAGCCCGATCGCGGGCTACGCGCGCGTCGACCGCACCGGTGAACTCTCGCTGCGCGCCTGTGTGTTCACACCCGACGGCAAGACCCGGCTGAACGCCCACGAATGGGCCGGCGCGCTGGACCCGGCCACGCTGGGCACGTCGGTGGCGGTGGCGCTGCTGCGGCAGGGCGCCCGGGAGATCATCGACGGCATCCCGCACTGACACCGGGGCACCGGCCGACCGCCTTGCTCAGGCGGTGCCTTCCTCGGCCTGCCGGCGCAGGAAGCTGCTCACCTGGTGCGCCAGGACGTCGTGCGTGGTGGCGCCGGCCGGGGCCCAGGCACCCTCGTCGCACAGGCCGAGCCCGCCGGTCCACAGCCGGCGGTCGGCCCAGTCGTCGTCGACGCGGACCTGGACCTGCACGTCCACCTGGCCGAGCGCGCTCTCCGGCCCGGCGGCGAACAGCACCGCGGTGACCCGGCGCAGGGGGTAGACGTCGAAGCCCTCGATGAACTGGCTGTTGCGCCAGTCGACGAACGCGCTCTCCCCCTCGGTGCCGACCCGCACGTCGATCTGACCGTCCTCGAGGTGGACGGTGAAGCGCCGTTCGCCACGGTTCTCGACGGTGATCCGCAGCCGGAAGTAGGTCAGTCCGTCGGCGGCGTCGTCGCGTCCGCGCGGGGGTTCGGCCCGCTCGAGTCCGTGGACGCGCAGACGCAGACCGGCATGCTCGTCGTACTCCTGCCAGTCCCCGACCACGTTCGGCTCGTACACAATCCACCTCTCGACGTCCGTCGGCTGCTTCCTATCCGTGGGCCGAGCGGACTGTCAAATGAGCAGAATGCGCTGTGGCCTGGGGAATCAGCCCCTTTGATCGTCGATCAAGCCGTGCGCTGGAAGAACTCGCCCGCGGTCCGCCGGGGGCGTCGCGCGGGCGTGCCGCACATCACGTCGCCGGGCGGGATCAGCGGGGGCGGCGGCGCAGTGGGGGCGCCGAGCGCGGCGAGGGCCCGGCGGCGGCCGGCACGGGCCCCGCCACCCCGGTGGAGCAATACCGGCATTTGGTTTCATATCACCCTGTTGGGGGAATGATGCCGACAGTGCTTCGGACCGGAGGCACATGCGCGGGGCCCCGCAGGGACCCGCGATGGTCCGTCCACCCGGCACTCCGCTGAGGGAGGGTCGCGCATGCGTACCACCGTCAGGACCCGTCAGCACCCGCACGACGACGCCCCCGACACGGGTGCCGACTTCCTCCGCCTCTCCCGCCTGCCCGACGGCCCCGAGCGCAAGGCGCTGCGGGACGACCTCGTGAAGGCGTGGCTGCCGATGGCCGAGCGCATCGCCGTGCGCTTCCGCGGCCGCGGCGAGAGCACCGAGGACCTCTACCAGGTGGCCGCGCTGGGCCTGGTCAAGGCGGTCGACCACTACGACCCGGGACGCGGGCGGGCCTTCGAGGCGTACGCCGTGCCGACGATCACCGGCGAGATCAAGCGCCACTTCCGCGACCATATGTGGACGCTGCACGTGCCCCGTCGCGTCCAGGATTTGCGCAACCGCGTCCGGCACGCCCTCAAGGACCTCTCCGCGACCACCCCGGGCCGCGCTCCCACCGTCGCGGAGGTCGCCGCGTACGCCCAGCTGAGCGAGGACGAGGTGCGCACCGGCATGGAGGCGCTGGAGTGCTTCTCCACGCTGTCGCTGGAGGCCGAGCTGCCCGGCACCGACGGGTACGCCCTGGAGGACGCGCTGGGCGAGCGCGACCCGGGCTACGACACGGTCGTGGACCGGGTGGCCGTCGCACCGTGCCTGCGCTCCCTGCCGGAGCGCGAGCGGACCATCCTCTACCTGCGGTTCTTCGGCGGGATGACCCAGAGCCGGATCGCCGAGCAGCTGGGGATCTCGCAGATGCACGTCTCGCGGCTGCTCAGCGGCTGCTTCGCCCAGCTGCGGGAGGACGTGCTCGCCGAGCGGCGGTGAGGGCGCCCGGGGTTCAGCCGGCCGCCGGTGCGCCCGGGAGCTGCACGGGCCCGTGCCGGTCGACGGCGTCCTCCAGCGCGGTGCGGATCTCCTCGGGCAGCTGCCCGGTGCGGCCCCACACGAGGACCAGCTCGGCGACGCTGCGCAGCTTGACGTTGGTGTGCTGGGAGACCTCCTTGAGCACCGCCCAGCCCACGTCCGGGGAGACCCGTCCGAGGGCGATCACCATGCCGATGGCCTGGTCCACGACGGCGTGCGAGGAGACCGCCTCCCTGAGCTGGTCGACCTCGGCCTGCAGCTCCCGCAGGCGCGTGGCGGCGGATGACCCGCGCGGAACCGGTTGCATCCCGCCATCGTGCCACCGGCCCTCTCGGCGGGCGCCCCGAGGGCATTCCGTCCGACACTGGGAGGAGTTCCCCGTTGCCGGCGACAGATCAGGACGCGAGGGCGATGAACGACCACCCGATCACAGCCCCCGGCAGCGCCGGGGTCGTCTCCACGCACTCCGTCTTCGGCGCCCCCTGCTGGGTGAGCCTGACCAGCCGGGACCTGGAGGCCACACAGGACTTCTACGGCGCCGTGCTCGGCTGGCGGTGGCGCCAGGCGCAGCTCGGCGAGCGGTTCCGCATCGCGCTCGCGGACGACGTGCCCGTGGCGGGCATCGCCGCGGTCGCCACGATGTGGCAGGTGGCGGTCGCCTGGACGCCGTACTTCGCGGTGCCGAGCGCGGACGACGCGGCGGCGCGGGTGCGCGAGCGCGGCGGTACGACGGCGGTGGGGCCGATCTCCCTGCCGCCGGGCCGGGCGGCCCTGCTGGCCGACCCGGACGGCGCGAGCTTCGGGGTGTGGGAGGGCCGGCTCATCGGCAACTGGGAGTCCTGGCGGCGCGCGGCGCCGGCCTTCGTCCGGCTGCGCACCCGGGACGCCTTCGCCTCCGCGATCTTCTACGGCCAGATCCTCGACTGGGCGTCCGACGTGCCCGGCTCCTGCGAGGTGCACTACGAGGGCGACGAGGTGGTGCTGCGCAGCAACGGCGACGTGGTGGCCCGGATCGTGTCCGGCGCCCTGGAGGCGGCCCCCGATCCGAGGGTCCGGCCGCACTGGCAGGTGCACTTCGCCGTGTCCGACGTCGCCGCCTGCGCGCGGACCGCGGAACAGCACGGCGGCAGCGTGCTGGACCTGACGGCGGACGAGGCGGTGCTGCGGGACCCCGACGGGGCCCAGTTCACGGTGACGTGGGGCTCGCGGCGCTGAGCCCTGCCCACGCGGCCGCACGACGCACGGCGCACGGCGACGGCCGGTCGGGAAGTGCTTCCGACCGGCCGTCCTCGTGCAGGCGCCCGTCCGGGCGTCACCCGTCCTTCGGGGACCGCGCCTTCCGGGCGGGCCGGGACAGCACCACCAGGCTGCGATCCGTCAGCCGCACCCGGGCGTCGGCCTTGTACTCGACCTCGTCCGGGCCGCCGTCCGGCTCCGCCGTATCGACGCACACCGTCCAGCGCTCCCCGTACGCGGCGCCCGGCAGCCGGAACGTCACCGGCTCCCAGAAGCCGTTGACCAGCAGCAGGAAGGAGTCGTCGACGACGGGCCGGCCGCGCTGGTCCAGCTCGGCGATGGCGTCGCCGTTGAGGAAGGCGGCCAGGCAGTGCGCGTCCGGCTCCTGCCAGTCGGCCTCGCTCATCTCGCGCCCGTCGGGCAGCAGCCACACCAGGTCGGGCAGGCGCTGGTCGGCGTCCAGGACCGTCTCGCCGAGGAAGAAGCGGCGTCGGCGCAGCACCGGGTGGGCGGAGCGCAGCGCGAGCAGCCGACGGGTGAAGTCGGCCAGGCCGCGCTGCTCGTCGGTCAGCGCCCAGTCGATCCAGGAGACCTCGTTGTCCTGGCAGTAGGCGTTGTTGTTGCCGCGTTGCGTGCGGCCGAGCTCGTCGCCGTGGCAGAGCATCGGGATGCCCTGCGACAGCAGCAGCGTGGCCAGCAGGTTGCGCTGCTGGCGGCCGCGCAGGGCGAGCACCGCCGGGTCGTCGGTCTCGCCCTCCACGCCGCAGTTCCAGGACCGGTTGTGGTTCTCGCCGTCCTGGTTGTCCTCGCCGTTGGCCTCGTTGCGCTTGTCGTTGTACGAGACGAGGTCGCGCAGCGTGAACCCGTCGTGCGCGGTGACGAAGTTGACGCTGGCGCGCGGCCGGCGCCGGCTGTGCTGGTAGAGGTCGGGGGAGCCGGTCAGACGCGAGGCGAACTCGCCGAGCGCGCCCGGCTCCGCGCGCCAGAAGTCCCGTACGGCGTCCCGGTAGGGGCCGTTCCACTCCGACCACAGGGGCGGGAAGTTGCCGACCTGGTAGCCGCCCTCCCCCACGTCCCAGGGCTCGGCGATCAGCTTGACGCGGCTGATCACCGGGTCCTGCTGGATGAGGTCGAAGAACGCCGACAGCCGGTCCACCTCGTGGAACTGCCGGGCCAGGGTGGCCGCGAGGTCGAAGCGGAAGCCGTCGACGTGCATCTCGGTCACCCAGTACCGCAGCGAGTCCATGATGAGCTGGAGCACGTACGGGTGGCGCATCAGCAGGCTGTTGCCGGTGCCGGTGGTGTCGTAGTAGTGCGACCAGTCGCCGTCCACCAGGCGGTAGTACGAGGCGTTGTCGATGCCCCGGAACGACAGGGTGGGCCCCATCTCGTTGCCCTCGGCGGTGTGGTTGTAGACCACGTCGAGGATCACTTCGAGGCCCGCCTCGTGCAGCGCCTTGACCATCGCCTTGAACTCGTCGACCTGCCGGCCGCGGGTGCCGTGGGCGGCGTAGGCGTTGTGCGGGGCGAAGAAACCGATCGTGTTGTAGCCCCAGTAGTTGGACAGGCCGCGGTCGAGCAGCACGCCGTCCTGGACGTACTGGTGCACCGGCATCAGCTCGACCGCCGTGACGCCCAGCGAGGTCAGGTGCTCGATCACCGCCGGGTGCGCAAGGCCGGCGTACGTGCCGCGCAGCTCCGGCGGGACGTCCGGGTGGGTGCGGGTCAGCCCGCGCACGTGCGCCTCGTAGACGACCGTGTCGGCGTACGGGTGGCGCGGCGGCCGGTCGTCGCCCCAGTCGAACGCCGGGTCGGTGACCACGCCGAGCAGGGTGTGCCCGGCGCTGTCGGCCGGGTCGGGGCGGTCGCCGGCCCGCTCGAACAGCGACGGATGGTTGTCGACCTGTCCGTCCACCGCCCGGGCGTACGGGTCGAGCAGCAGCTTCGCCGGGTTGCAGCGGTGGCCCGCCGACGGGGCCCAGGGGCCGTGCACCCGGTAGCCGTAGCGCTGGCCGGGGCCGACGCCGGGCACGTAGCCGTGCCAGACGAACCCGTCGACCTCGGTCAGCGGGACGGTCCGGGCGGGGCCCGAGTCGTCCACGAGGACCAGCTCGACGTGCTCGGCGACCTCGCTGAACAGCGCGAAGTTGGTGCCGTCGCCGTCGAACTCGGCCCCCAACGGGTAGGGGTGCCCGCTCCACACGGGCACCCCTGCGCTGCGTGCGCGCCTGCGCGTCACCGCGCCTCCCCCGCCGCCACGGGAGCGGCCAGCACGGCCACCGGGACCGCCCGGGGCACCTGGAGCCCTTCGCGCAGGCTGGGCGAGGGCGCGACCGGCACCAGCGGGACGCGCTCCCCGGCGCGGGCCCGCTGCGAGAACCAGATGACGTTCCCGCCGCCGACGGTGGCGCAGCACCCCCAGCCGTCGCTCATCTCGGCGATGTGTTCCAGGCAGGACCGCAGGTCCTGGTCCGGGCGCAGGTCGCTGTCGTGGTCCCCGACGGCCGTGATGAGGTGCTGGCCGTTCCACCACATCTCGATCGACGTGTGCTTGTCGGTGGCGTGCTCGTCGATGGCCTTCAGCAGCATCTCGGCGCCGTTGCAGACGGGCTCCACCAACGCGTCGAGGTCCCAGAACCGGAGGTGAGCGGCCAGGATGCGCCTGACCTGTCCGACCCGTTCGGGGCTGACTTCCACGTCGAGGTGGTAGTAGCAGGGCACTGCGGTCTTCATCTCTGTGGCTCCTCACCGCGAGACTCTGACTCCGGGAACGCCCGGGTGGGCGGAGGGTTTCCTACGGAGCGTGAGCACTGTTCGCTTCTGAGTCACCTCCACAGTGGGGCTCTTGCTCCATTCGTGCAACACGAGCACGCCACTGGGGCGAACGAGGTGGTTGAAGAACCAACAAGACGCGGCGTCATGGTCCGTGCACCATGAGTAGCCATGGAACCTCGCGAGCCTCGCCAGGCGGACGGCGGCGTCATGCTGCTGCCCTCGAAGGCCGAAGTCACCCGGCAGTTGCGGCGGTACCGGACGTGGGAGCGGATGATGCTCGCGTCCCCCGCCGACCGGGCCGTGCGCACGGCGTTCGAGGACTCCGGCTACACCCTGTGCGTGCTGATGGGAAAGCGGTGCGCACGCGAGGCCGCGGACGCCGCCGAGCACTTCCTCGGCCCGCTCGGGACGGCTGCTCTCCCCCAGGAGCCGGCCCTCGTGGACACGGCCGTCCGTTGACCCGGCCCGGCCGTCCGCCGACCAGGCGTTCGCCGGACACCCGGACGGAGCCGTAGGCCCCGTCCGGCGCAGGACCCCCACCCGGGCCAGTCCCGGACCCGAACGCGAGCGGCGGAGGTGAGAGACCCATGAGTTCGACCCCGGCCATCGGCCGCATTCCCGTCCGGGACGTCCGGCCCGCGGTGGAGTGCGGCGGGCGCCCGGCGAAGGCGGTCGTCGGAGAAACGTTCCAGGTCACCGCGACGGTGTTCCGGGAAGGCCATGACGCCGTCGCCGCCAACGTCGTGCTGACCGGCCCCGACGGGCACCACGGACCCTTCACGCCCCTGCGCGAGCTCGCCCCCGGCTCGGACCGCTGGGGCGCCGACGTGACCCCGGACGCCGAAGGACGGTGGACCTACCGGGTGGAGGCCTGGAGCGACCCGGTCGCCACCTGGCGGAAGACCGCCTGCATCAAGATCCCCGCCGGCATCGACACCGGACTGGTCCTGGAGGAGGGCGCCGACCTCTACGAGCGGGCGGCGGCGGGGGTCCCCGAGGGGCCGGACCGCGCCACGGTCCTCAAGGCGGTCGAGGCGCTGCGGGACGACGAACGGCCCGTCGCGGCCCGGCTGGCCGGGGCGCTGGTGCCCGAGGTGGCCGAGGTGCTGTCCCGGCACCCGCTGCGCGAGTTCGTCACCACGTCCGCGCCGCTGCCGCTGCTGGTGGAGCGGGAGCGGGCGCTGTTCGGGTCCTGGTACGAGTTCTTCCCGCGCTCGGAGGGCACGCCCGAGGAGCCGCACGGCACGTTCCGCACGGCCGCGCGCCGGCTGCCGGCGATCGCCGAGATGGGCTTCGACGTCGTCTACCTGCCGCCGATCCACCCCATCGGCACCACGTTCCGCAAGGGACCCAACAACGCGTTGAGCGCGACGCCCGACGACGTGGGGGTGCCGTGGGCGATCGGCTCGCCGGAGGGCGGGCACGACGCGGTGCACCCGCAGCTGGGCACGCTGGAGGACTTCGAGTGGTTCGTGGAGCAGGCCCGCTCCCTGGACCTGGAGGTCGCCCTGGACTTCGCCCTGCAGTGCTCCCCGGACCACCCGTGGGTGTCCAAGCACCCGGAGTGGTTCCACCACCGTCCCGACGGCACCATCGCCTACGCGGAGAACCCGCCCAAGAAGTACCAGGACATCTACCCCATCGCCTTCGACCAGGACATGGACGGCCTGGTCGCGGAGACGGTGCGGGTGCTGCGGCACTGGATGGACCGCGGGGTGCGCATCTTCCGCGTGGACAACCCCCACACCAAGCCGGTCGTCTTCTGGGAGCGGGTGATCGGCGAGATCAACGCCGCCGACCCCGACGTGATCTTCCTGGCCGAGGCGTTCACCCGCCCGGCGATGATGCACACCCTGGCCCAGGTCGGCTTCCAGCAGTCCTACACCTACTTCACCTGGCGCACCACCAAGGAGGAGCTCACCGAGTACCTGGGCGAGCTGTCGGGCGAGGCGGCCGCGTACATGCGGCCCAACTTCTTCCCCAACACCCCCGACATCCTGCACGCCTACCTCCAGCACGGCGGACGCCCCGCCTTCGAGGTCCGCGCGGTCCTGGCCGCGACCCTGTCGCCGACCTGGGGCATCTACTCCGGCTACGAGCTGTGCGAGAACACCCCGCTGCGCGAGGGCAGCGAGGAGTACCTCGACTCCGAGAAGTACCAGCTGCGCCCCCGCGACTGGGAGGCCGCCGCCCGCGAGGGCCGCACCATCGCCCCCCTCATCACCCGGCTGAACGCCGTGCGGCGGGCGCACCCCGCACTGCGCCGGCTGCGCAACCTCCGCTTCCACCCCACGGACAACGGCGCGCTGCTGGCCTACAGCAAGCGCGAGGGGTCCGACACGGTGATCGTGGTCGTCAATCTGGATCCCCACCACACCCAGGAGGGCACGGTCTCGTTGGACATGCCGCACCTCGGCCTGGAGTACGGCGCCTCCCTGTCCGTCCGCGACGAACTGACGGGTGAGACCTACGCCTGGGGCGGGTCCAACTACGTGCGCCTGGAGCCGGGCCGCACACCGGCCCACGTGCTCCACGTCCTGAACGGAGGGTCCAGATCGTCATGACCGTCAACTCGCCCGTAGCGGACAAGTTCGAGGACACACCCGCCAAGGACCGCGATCCCGACTGGTTCAAGCGCGCCGTCTTCTACGAGGTCCTGGTCCGCTCCTTCCAGGACAGCAACGGCGACGGCGTCGGCGACCTCAAGGGCCTCACCGCCAAGCTCGACTACCTCCAGTGGCTCGGCGTCGACTGCCTGTGGCTCCCCCCGTTTTTCAAGTCCCCGCTGCGCGACGGCGGCTACGACGTCTCCGACTACACGTCGGTGCTCCCCGAGTTCGGCGACCTCGCCGACTTCGTGGAGTTCGCCGACGCCGCCCACCAGCGCGGCATGCGCGTCATCATCGACTTCGTCATGAACCACACCAGCGACCAGCACCCGTGGTTCCAGGAGTCGCGCAAGGACCCCGACGGCCCCTACGGCGACTACTACATGTGGGCCGACGACGACAAGCAGTACCCCGACGCCCGCATCATCTTCGTCGACACCGAGGTCTCCAACTGGACCTTCGACCCCGTACGGGGCCAGTACTTCTTCCACCGCTTCTTCTCCCACCAGCCGGACCTCAACTACGAGAACCCGGCCGTGCAGGAGGAGATCCTGGCCGCCCTGCGGTTCTGGCTCGACCTCGGCATCGACGGCTTCCGCCTCGACGCCGTCCCCTACCTCTACGCGGCCGAGGGCACCAACTGCGAGAACCTCCCGGCGACCCACGAGTTCCTGAAGCGGGTGCGCCGCGAGATCGACGCCATGTACCCCGACACCGTCCTGCTGGCCGAGGCCAACCAGTGGCCGGAGGACGTCGTCGAGTACCTCGGCGACTACGCCTCCGGGGGCGACGAGTGCCACATGGCGTTCCACTTCCCGGTGATGCCGCGCATCTTCATGGCGGTGCGGCGCGAGTCGCGCTACCCGGTCTCGGAGATCCTGGCCAAGACGCCGGCGATCCCGTCGGGCTGCCAGTGGGGCATCTTCCTGCGCAACCACGACGAGCTCACGCTCGAGATGGTCACCGACGAAGAGCGCGACTACATGTACGCGGAGTACGCCAAGGACCCGCGGATGCGGGCCAACATCGGCATCCGCCGCCGGCTCGCGCCGCTGCTGGACAACGACCGCAACCAGATCGAGCTGTTCACCGCCCTGCTGCTGTCCCTGCCCGGCTCGCCGATCCTCTACTACGGCGACGAGATCGGCATGGGCGACAACATCTGGCTCGGCGACCGCGACGCGGTGCGCACCCCGATGCAGTGGACCCCCGACCGCAACGCCGGCTTCTCCTCGTGCGACCCCGGCCGCCTCTACCTGCCGACGATCATGGACCCGGTCCACGGCTACCAGGTCACCAACGTCGAGGCGTCCATGAGCAGCCCCTCCTCGCTGCTGCACTGGACCCGCCGCATGATCGAGATCCGCAAGCAGAACCCCGCCTTCGGCCTCGGCAGCTACACGGAACTGCACTCCTCCAACGCCGCGGTGCTGGCCTTCCTGCGCGAGTACGAGGACGACCTCGTGCTGTGCGTGCACAACTTCTCCCGCTTCGCCCAGCCCACCGAACTCGACCTGCGCCGCTTCGACGGCCGCCACCCGGTCGAGCTGTTCGGCGGGGTGCGCTTCCCCGCCATCGGCGAGCTGCCCTACCTGCTCACCCTGGCGGGCCACGGCTTCTACTGGTTCCGGCTCGCCCGAGTCGCATCCCGCACCGGCCGGCGCGTGTGAGCGTGCGCCGGGGAAAGGACGCGTCACCATGCCGAAGACCACACCGCTGATGACGAGAACGCCCGTCGGTACCCGTACCATCGGGCCGCTGGGCGCGTTGCTGCGCGAGTGGCTGCCGGGTCAGCGCTGGTTCGCCGGCAAGGACCGGCCGGTCACCGACCTGCGGCTGCTGTCCATGACGGAGCTGTACCCGGGCTGTCTGCACGTGCTGATCCAGGCCGGGCACCAGAGCGTCCCGCCGCCCGTGGGGGCCGCCCCCACCGGGGACTGCTACCAGCTGCTGCTGGGCCTGCAACAGCACCTGTCACCGCGGCTGGGGCGGGCGATGATCGGCCGCGTGGCCGAGGGACCGCTCGCCGGGTACACGGTGTACGACGCGCTGCAGGACCCGCGCTCCACCCAGCTCCTGCTGGAGCGGATGCGGCACCCGGGCGCCCTCGGCCCGCTGGTGTTCGAGGCGCACCCCGAGGCGCCGCCGGTGCCCGCGGGCCTCGCGCCCCGGCTGCTGGAGGCCGAGCAGTCCAACACCTCCCTGGTGTACGGGGACGCGTTCATCCTGAAGGTGTTCCGGCGCATCCAGGCGGGGGTCAACCCCGACCTGGAGGTGCCGGTCGCGCTGGCCGGGCAGGGCTGCGCCCAGGTGCCCGCGCCGGTCGCCTGGTTCCGCACGACGCACCCGCAGGAGGCGACGCTGGGCGTGCTCCAGCCGTTCCTGCCGGACGCCTCGGACGGGTGGACGCTGGCGCTCGACGCGCTCGGCCGCGGCGACGACTTCACCGCCGAGGCGCACGCGCTGGGCCGCGCCACCGCCGAGGTGCACCTCGCGCTGGCGGCCGCCTTCCCGCTCGGCCCCGAGGGCGAGAACGGACCGCTGGCGGCCGCGATGACCGAACGGCTGGAGGCCGCCGCGCACCACGTGGCGGCCCTGCGGCCCTACGTCCCGGGCCTGAAGACCGCGTTCGCGGCGCTCGGTTCCTGCGACCCGGGCCCGCCCGCCCAGCGCATCCACGGCGACCTGCACCTGGGACAGGTCCTGCGCGCCGGACGCGAGTGGTTCGTCATCGACTTCGAGGGCGAGCCGTCCCGCCCGCTGGCCGAGCGGTGCAGCGCCCACTCCCCCGTGCGGGACATCGCCGGGATGCTGCGCTCCTTCGACTACGCGGCCCGGCAGCGGCGTCCCTGGCGCCCGGAGTGGGCCCGCCGCTGCCGGGAGGCGTTCTGCGCCGGCTACGCCGCCCGGGCCGGCTGGGACCCGCGCAAGAAGCACGCCCTGCTGCGCGCCCACGAGACCGACCGGGCGGTCTACGAAGTGCTGTACGAGGCCCGGCACCGGCCCGACTGGCTGGCGGTGCCGATGGCCGCGATCGAACGACTCGCCGTCCGAGGAGGATGACCCGTGGCTCTGCGTGACACGTCCCCGCCCGAGGGCGCCGGCCCGGTCCCGACCCGGACCGCGCCGCTCGACCCGACCGACCGTGCCCGGCTGCTGGCCGGCGAACACCACGACCCGCACGCCGTGCTGGGCGCCCACGAGGTGCCCGGCGGGGTGGTGTTCCGGGCGCTGCGCCCGTTCGCGCGGGCGGTGAGCGTCGTGGTCGACGGCGCGCCCGTGCCGCTCGACTCCGAGGGCGACGGCTTCTTCTCCGTCGTGCTGCCGCTGGACGCGGTGCCCGCCTACACCCTGCGGGTGGCGTACGACGGCCCGGAGCAGGAGGTGCACGACCCGTACCGCTTCCTGCCCGCGCTGGGCGAGCTCGACCTGCACCTGGTCCGCGAGGGGCGGCACGAGCAGCTGTGGACGGCGCTCGGCGCCCAGCCCATGACCCACCAGGGGGTGGCCGGCACCCGGTTCACCGTGTGGGCGCCCAACGCCCGCGGGGTGCGGGTCACCGGCGACTTCTGCTGCTGGGACGGGACCGCGTTCCCGATGCGCTCGATGGGCGCCTCCGGCGTCTGGGAGCTGTTCCTGCCGGGGATCGGCGAGGGCACCCGGTACAAATTCGAGATCACCTCCCGCCACGGGGGCCGGTTCCTCAAGGCGGACCCGATGGCGCGGCGCGCGGAGGTGCCGCCGGACACGGCGTCCATCGTGCACGTCTCGCACTACGAGTGGGGCGACGCCGACTGGCTGGCGCACCGCGGCGACGTGCCCGTGCACGAGGCCCCGTTCTCCGTGTACGAGGTCCACCTGCCGTCCTGGCGCCCCGGTCTGACGTACCGCGAGCTCGCCGAGGAGCTGCCCGGTTACGTCAAGGAACTCGGCTTCACGCACGTGGAGTTCATGCCGGTCGCCCACCACCCCTTCAGCGGCTCGTGGGGCTACCAGATCACCGGCTTCTACGCGCCGACCGCCCGCCTGGGTTCCCCGGACGACCTCAAGCACCTGATCGACGCCCTGCACCGGGCCGGCATCGGCGTGATCATGGACTGGGTGCCGGCCCACTTCCCCAAGGACGACTGGGCGCTGGCCCGCTTCGACGGGGACCCGCTGTACGAGCCGGGGGACGAGCGGCGGGCCGAGCACCCGGACTGGGGCACCTTCGAGTTCGACTTCGGGCGCACCGAGGTGCGCAACTTCCTGGTCGCGAACGCCACGTACTGGTGCGAGGAGTTCCACATCGACGGGCTGCGCGTGGACGCGGTCGCCTCGATGCTCTACCTCGACTACTCGCGGGACTCCGGCCAGTGGTCCCCGAACGTGTTCGGCGGCCGCGAGGACCTGGACGCGGTGGCGTTCCTGCAGGAGATGAACGCCACGGTGTACCGGCGCAACCCGGGCGTGGTGACCATCGCCGAGGAGTCCACCGCGTGGGACGGGGTGACCCGGCCGACGGACGGCGGTGGACTGGGCTTCGGGCTGAAGTGGAACATGGGCTGGATGCACGACTCGCTGCAGTACATGAGCCACGAGCCGGTGCACCGCAAGTACCACCACCACGAGATGACCTTCGCGATGGTGTACGCGTACAGCGAGAACTACGTGCTGCCCATCAGCCACGACGAGGTGGTCCACGGCAAGCAGGCCCTGGTGTCGAAGATGCCGGGCGACTGGTGGCAGCAGCGCGCCAACCACCGCGCCTACCTCGGCTACATGTGGTCCCACCCGGGCAAGCAACTGCTCTTCATGGGCCAGGAGTTCGCCCAGGGCGCCGAGTGGTCCGAGGCACAGGGCCCCGACTGGTGGCTGCTCGACCCGGCCTACGGCGCCGGGGCCGACCACTGCGGCGTGCGCGACCTGGTCCGCGACCTCAACGCGCTGTACCGGACCACCCCGGCCCTGTGGCAGCGCGACACCGACCCGGCGGGCTTTTGCTGGGTGGCCTGCGACGCCGCCGAGGACAACGTGTACGCCTTCCTGCGCTTCGCCGCCGACGGCGCGCCGCTGCTGGCGATCAGCAACTTCTCGCCCGTCGTGCGCCACGACTACGCCCTCGCCGTGGGGGACGAGGTCACGGCGTGGCAGGAGGTGCTGAACACCGACGCGGCCCGCTACGGCGGCGGCGACGTCACCTGCCCCGACCCGGTGAAGCCGGAGGACGGACGGATCCGGCTCACCCTGCCGCCGCTGGCGACAGTGTGGCTGGCGCCCGCCGTGTGAACCCGGCCCGGGCGGGAAAGCGGGTGCGTACGACCAGCGGGAGAAAGGCTGCAACGCGTGCGCACCGTAGGAGTGGAGGAGGAACTCCTCCTGGTGGACCCGGACAGCGGCGATCCGAAGGCGATGTCCGCCGCCGTCCTGGCCCGGGCCGCCCGGGCAGCCGGGGACCAGGAGGAGAACGGCACCGACAGCGACAACGGAGCTGAAGGCGGCTCCACCGCTGAGGCCGCCGGGGACGCCGACGACGTCTTCGAGAAGGAACTGCACGAGCAGATGCTGGAGTTCGCCACCCAGCCGCAGTCCTCGATGGCCGAGCTGGCGGCGGAGATCGTCCGGTGCCGCGCGGAGGCGTCCCGGCTCGCGCGGGAGACCGGCTGCGAGGTGGCCGCACTGGCCTCGTCCCCGCTGCCGGTGCAGCCGTCGGTCGGCATGGGCCGGCGCTACCGGTGGATGGAGGAGCAGTACGGCATCGCCACCCGGGAGCAGATGGTGTGCGGCTGCCACGTCCACGTGTCCGTGGACTCCGACGAGGAGGGCGTGGCGGTCGTGGACCGCATCCGGCCCTGGCTGTCGGTGCTGACCGCGCTCAGCGCGAACTCGCCCTTCTGGCAGGGCCGCGAGACCGGCTACCACAGCTACCGCAGCCGGGTCTGGCAGCGGTGGCCCTCGGCCGGGCCGACCGAGCTGTTCGCCACGCCGGAGCGCTACCACCGCCGGGTGGCCGACATGGTGGCCACGGGGACGATCCTCGACGACGGCATGATCTACTTCGACGCCCGGCTGTCCCCGCGCTACCCCACGGTGGAGGTCCGGGTGGCCGACGTCTGCCTGGAGCCCGGCACCCCCGTGCTGATCGCCGCCCTGGTCCGGGGCCTCGTCGAGACGGCCGCGCGGGAGTGGCGGGCCGGCCGCGAGCCGGTGGACCACAGCGTGAGCCTGCTGCGCCTCGCCGGCTGGCAGGCGGCCCGCTCGGGGCTGACCGGCGAGCTGCTGCACCCGGCCGGCATGCGCCGCGCCCCGGTGAAGACGGTCGTACGGGCGCTGCTGGACCACGTCGGGGAGGCGCTGGCCGACCACGGCGACCTCGACCGGGTGGAGGCGTCCTGCGCCGAGCTGCTCGCGCACGGCAACGGCGCCCAGGTGCAGCGGGAGGTGTGGGAGCGCACCGGCGGCAACCTGCGCGAGGTGGTCGCGGAGTGCGTGCGGCGCACCCAGGGCTGAGCACAGGCGACGCACGGCGGCACGGCGCCCCGGGCCGATCAGCCCGGCGGGCCGGGGCAGGCGCCCGCGGCACCCGGCGCGGGGCGCACCGGGTGCCGGGCCCGTGGCCGAATCACGCCCCTGTCGGCGGTGCGCACCCGCACGGGGCACGCGGGCTCACAGGGCCAGGACCAGGGCGTAGGCGAGGAAGAACGCGGCGACCAGCACGCACAGCCCGATGATGATCACCAGCGGGCCCTTGGCCCAGCCCGTGGTCGGGTTGTGCGTCTCCAGCGGGCCCGCCTCCGGCATGCTGCTCTCGGCGGGCGGGGTCTCGCCCGGGGGGACGCCGCCACCGGGTTCCAGTCCGGTGGTGCGCTCGGGTTCGGGGTCGGGGTTGATGTGCGTCATGCCGTCCGAGTCCCCCGATCCGGGCAGGATCACCGCCCCGGGATCATCCGCTCGGATTACTTGCCCGTTCCCGGCCACAAGTGGTCCGGCCTCGGCTAGATTCGACCAGCGCCGACAACGGTCCAGGTCGGCCGCGCGCCACCTCGTTCCCGTCAGGAGCACCGCATGCGCGACACCGCGATGGCTCCCCCAGCCGCCCCGCCCCTGACGGCGGGTCTCGCCGACAGCGTCTTCGAGACGGCGGCCCGCACGCCCACGCTCCCGGTCCTCGCCCGCCGCCGCCCGGGCACGGCCGCGTGGGAGGAGGTGACCGCCGTCGAGCTGCGCGACGAGGTGGTCGACCTGGCGAAGGGGTTCGTCGCCTCGGGGATCTCACCCGGCCACCGCGTCGCGATCATGGCCCGCACCCGGTACGAGTGGACGGTGCTCAGCTACGCCCTGTGGGCCGTGGGCGCCGAGATCGTGCCGATCTACCCGACCTCCTCGCGCGACCAGGTCGCCTACATCCTGCGCGACTCCGGCTGCGTCGGGGTGGTCGTCGAGGACGAGCAGAGCGTGATGACGGTCGGCTCGGTGTGCGCCTCGCTGCCCGCCCTGCGGCACGTGTGGCAGCTGGACTCCGGCGCCCTCGACGAGCTCGCCCGGCGCGGCGAGCACATCCCGCTCACCACCGTGGACTCGCTGCGCCGCATCGTGCTGCCGGACTCCACCGCCGCGGTCGCCTACACCTCCGGCACCTCCGGCCGCCCCCTGGGCTGTGCGCTGAGCCACCGCGGGCTGGCGAGCCCGTGCGACACCCTGCTCGCCGGCTGGGGGCACACCGCGGCGCCGCCCGGCGAGCAGCCGTCGGTCCTCGCCTTCCTGCCGTTCTCGCACGTCTACGGGCTGATGATCCAGGGGCTGTGCGTGCGCGGCGGCATCCTCATGGGCCACGAGCCCGACCTCAGCCAGGAGGCGCTGGTCGCGGCGCTGGCGTCGTTCCGGCCGACCTACCTGCACGCCGTGCCGTCGGTCTACGAGAAGATCTACAAGAACTTCCTGCGCGCCGCCCAACAGGCCGGCCGCGGCGCGCTGTTCGAGCGGGCCGCGCAGACCGCGCGGGACTTCGCCACCGCCGTCGAGCGCCAGCGCCTCGGCCGCGGCTCGGGACCGGGGCTCGACCTGCGGCTCCAGCACGCCGTGTTCGAGCGGACCGTGTACCGCAAGCTGCGCGCCGCGCTCGGCGGGCGGGTGCACCGCGCCACGTCCGGCGGCTCACCGCTGCACCGGGACCTGTCCCTGTTCTACGAGGGCATCGGCATCTACGTCCACGACGGCTACGGGCTCACCGAGACCAGCGGCGGCCTCACCATGCAGCCGCTGGGCCGGGAGCGGTCCGGGACGGTCGGGCAGGCGCTGCCGGGCACCGAGATCCGGGTGGCCGACGACGGGGAGATCCTGGTGCGCGGCCCGTCGGTGTTCCAGGGCTACGTCAACGACGACGGCGCCACCCGGGCCGCGCTGCGCGGCGGCTGGCTGGCCACCGGGGACCTCGGGCACCTGGACGGGGACGGCTACCTGACGATCACCGGCCGCAAGAAGGACGTGATCATCACCAGCAGCGGCAAGAGCGTCTCGCCGGCCCTGCTGGAGCAGCGGCTGCGCATGCACCCCCTGGTGCACCAGGCGGTGGTCGTGGGCGACAACCGGCCCTGCGTCGGCGCGCTGATCACGCTGGACCCGGACTTCCTGGCGCACTGGCGCGGCGGGCTGATGCTCCAGGGTGACGCGCCGAGCCGCGAGGCCCGCGAGGAGAACGCCCTGCGCGACGAGCTCGGCCGGGCCGTCGCCGCCGCCAACAGCGCGGTGTCCCGCTCGGAGTCGATCCGGGTCTTCCGGGTGCTGCCCCAGCCGTTCGACCAGACCAACGGGCTGCTGACGCCGTCGATGAAGCTGCGCCGCGACTCGATCGTCCAGCACTACGCCACCGAGATCGACGCGATGTACGCGGTCCGCCGTCCGCTGCCCCGGCAGGGGCCGCCGGAGGAGGTCCTCGCCTGGGACGACGCGGACGACGTGTTCCGCTGAGTCCGGGCCGGCCGGCGCCGCGCCCGCCCCGGACGCACTCCATCGGCGTAGGCCCGGGTGTGACGCCCGGGGCCGCTGGTGTACGGTGCCGCCCTCGTACAGGACGCGTAGGCCACGCGGGCCCGGGAACCCTGAAGGTGGTCACGGACAGTTCTGTAGGAGAAAGGACGCCGGCCCGCCCCGCGGGCCGCACCACGACATGGCGATCGAGCCGAACAGGGGAGACGAACTGACCTCCTGGGGACCGCAGCCCCGTACCGTCCGTTTCGCGGGTGAGCCGCACGACGTGACGGGCGCGCGGATGGCCGCGGAGGAGTTCCTGAAGAGCCTGGCGCGGGCCGTGCCGCCCTCCGCCGAGGAGTACTGGCACGACATCCTGCTGATCGTGGACGAGCTGACGTCGAACGCGGTCCAGTACGCGCCGGGCCCCTTCGAACTGCAGCTGCGCCGCACCTTCGACGGGGTGCACGTCACGGTCCACGACACCAGCCCTACGCTTCCCGCGCCGCGGCCCTTCCGGCCGGACAGCGGAGCCGGCGGCATCGGCTGGCATCTGGTGCACACGCTGTGCCAACAGGTCAGCGTGGTGCCCACCGACGGGGGCAAGGACATCCACGTGTTCCTGCCGTGGTGAGAGCCGGCAGGAGAGCCGGTGTGCGAACCGGCACGGCAGCGGCCAGCGGGGGTGACGGCCGGGCGCGCCGATCAGGCGTGTCCGGCCGAGGCGTCCTCGGAGGGGGACGAACCCCCGGCGGCCCCGCTGCGGGCTCGGGCGGGTCCGGTCGGGTCCTGGGCGAGGGCCGGGCGCAGCGGCACGCGCGCGCTGATCGTCTTCCCGCCCCTCGGCCGGTGCCGGACGGTGACCTCTTCGGCGAGGCGGTTGATCAGCGGCCAGCCGTAGCCGTTGCCGCCGTGGGTGCGGGGGAAGCCGCCGATGCCGTACGCGCCGTCGGGGACGGCGTCGCTGCGGTCGCTCACCGCCAGCCGGACACCGTCCCGCTCGACCGACACCTCGAAGCCCGTCAGGCCCCCGCCGTGCCGGATGGCGTTCGTGACCATCTCGGAGACGACGAGCGACAGGTCGATCAGGTCCTCCTCGCGGGGCCGCTCACCGGCCGCGCCCCACGCCTCCTCCACCGCCGCCCGTGCGTGGGCACGGGCCGACGCGGCGGTCGCTCCGGTCGGCGGGACGGGCGACGGCACCCGGGCCGTGAGGTCGCCCGGGTGCCTGCCACCCTCGTCCCGCGGACGCGACGCGCCGGTCACGCGGGCGTGGTTCCGCGGGCCGCCAGCCGGGCGTAGTAGTCACCGACCGCCGACAGGTACTCGTGGTTCATGGTCTCGCTGTCGGTGCGGAACCGCGGGGCGTCCTTGACCTGGTCCCTGGTGCAGGCCAGGGTCACGCGCCGCTCCGCCGGGTCGACGGTGGTGACCGCGCCCACCGGCACCACGGCGCTGCGGCCGAACACCCACACGCCGGTGTCGACGACCAGGTGGCGCATGCCGTGCGGGGCCGCCTCCCGGTCCACGTGGCCGACGGTGCCGTCGGCGGCCTCGACCGTCCAGCCCGTCAGGTCCTGCTCCTCGGTCCGACCGCTGTCCACCGTGTACGACCACAGTGCGAGCATCGTCACGCTGCTCCCTTCTCGCGTCCCTCAGCACCAAATACCCTGACACGGCTGGCCCATTCGGTCGCGGGCGCCCGTGGCGCCCGGTGTCCGGGCGGCCCCGTGCCCCGTTCCCGCACGGCGCGGGGCGGCTCCGCGGGCCGTCGGGCGGCCATGCCGGGTACACGGGCGAAACCCCGTCGCATACCCTGTTCCCGTCACCGCATGCGCGGCGTCCTTCCCCCGGTCCAGCGCGCTGCGGGAGATGACGCGCGGCTTTGTTCCGGGCCCGATCCGCGGGTTAGCCTGCGGCGTATTTTTCTCATCGGCGGGGCCGTCACCGGCGGTTTCGTCACACGGCAGGCGGGTTCGTCCGTCCTCACGGGCGGCCCGGTTCCGAGTCCCCGGGGCGGGGGCTCCTGGGGAGCGGAACGAGGCTGCGCATGACCAGCAAGAGGACCGAGGTCGTCGAATCGGCACCGGGCGACCAGGAGCTCAGACAGCTCCTCGCCGGGCTGACGGCCGTGCGGGACGGCGACTTCGGCATCCGGCTGCCCGAGGAGGGCGAGGGGCTGGTCCGGGACATCGCCACCGTCTTCAACGGCATGGTCGACCAGTTGTCGGTGTTCACGTCCGAGGTCACCCGCGTGGCCCGCGAGGTCGGCACCGAGGGCACCCTCGGCGGGCAGGCGGAGGTGCCCGGGGTGTCCGGCACCTGGGCCGACCTGACCGACTCGGTCAACGCGATGGCGGGCAACCTCACCACCCAGGTCCGCGACATCGCCCAGGTGGCGACGGCGGTGGCCAAGGGCGACCTGTCGCAGAAGATCGACGTGCCGGCCCGGGGCGAGATCCTGCAGCTGAAGGAGACCGTCAACACGATGGTCGACCAGCTCTCCGCGTTCGCCGACGAGGTCACCCGCGTCGCCCGCGAGGTCGGCACCGAGGGACGCCTCGGCGGCCAGGCGCAGGTGGGCGGGGTCGCTGGCGTGTGGCGCGACCTCACCGACTCGGTGAACTTCATGGCGGGCAACCTCACCGCCCAGGTCCGCAACATCGCCCAGGTGACGACGGCGGTCGCCCAGGGCGACCTCTCCCAGAAGATCACCGTCGACGCCCGCGGCGAGATCCTGGAACTGAAGAACACCATCAACACGATGGTCGACCAGCTCTCCGCATTCGGTGACGAGGTCACCCGCGTCGCCCGCGAGGTCGGCACCGAGGGACGCCTCGGCGGCCAGGCCGACGTGAAGGGCGTCAAGGGCACCTGGCGCGACCTCACCGACTCGGTGAACTTCATGGCGGGCAACCTGACCGCCCAGGTCCGCAACGTCGCCCAGGTGGCGACCGCGGTCGCCCAGGGCGACCTCTCCCAGAAGATCACCGTCGACGCCCGCGGCGAGATCCTGGAACTGAAGAACACCATCAACACGATGGTCGACCAGCTCTCCGCGTTCGCCGACGAGGTCACCCGCGTCGCCCGCGAGGTCGGCACGGCCGGCAACCTCGGCGGCCAGGCCACCGTGCGGGGTGTCTCGGGCACCTGGAAGGACCTCACCGACAACGTCAACGTGATGGCGTCGAACCTCACGGGACAGGTGCGGTCCATCGCCCAGGTCGCCACCGCCGTGGCCCGCGGCGACCTGTCGCAGAAGATCACGGTCGAGGCCAAGGGCGAGGTCGCCGCGCTGGCCGACGTGATCAACACGATGGTCGACACGCTGTCCGCGTTCGCCGACGAGGTCACCCGCGTGGCCCGCGAGGTGGGCACCGAGGGACGCCTCGGCGGCCAGGCGCACGTGCCCAACGTGGCCGGCACCTGGAAGGACCTCACCGACAACGTCAACTCGATGGCCAACAACCTCACCGGCCAGGTGCGCAACATCGCGCTGGTGACGACCGCGGTGGCCAAGGGCGACCTGTCGAAGAAGATCGACGTCGACGCGCGCGGCGAGATCCTGGAGCTGAAGACGACCATCAACACGATGGTCGACCAGCTGTCCGCGTTCGCCGACGAGGTCACCCGCGTCGCCCGCGAGGTCGGCACCGAGGGACGCCTCGGCGGCCAGGCCGAGGTGGAGGGCGTCTCCGGCACCTGGAAGCGCCTGACGGAGAACGTCAACGAGCTGGCCGGGAACCTGACCCGGCAGGTGCGGGCCATCGCCGAGGTGGCGAGCGCCGTGGCCGAGGGCGACCTGACCCGCTCCATCACCGTGGAGGCGTCCGGCGAGGTCGCCGAGCTCAAGGACAACATCAACTCCATGGTGGAGTCCCTGCGTGACACCACCATGGCCAACCAGGAGCAGGACTGGCTCAAGACCAACCTGGCGCGCATCGCCGGCCTGATGCAGGGCCACCGCGACCTCCCGGTGGTCGCGGAGCTGATCATGGACGAGCTGGTGCCGCTGGTGGCGGCCCAGTACGGCGCCTTCTATCTCGCCGAGGACAGCGAGAGCAGGCCGGAGCTGCGGCTGGTCGGGGCGTACGGCTACCCCGACGACGACCGCCGCCCGACCCGGATCCCGTTCGGCCGCTCGCTGGTCGGCCAGGCCGCGCGCAGCCGCCGTACGATCGTCGTCGACGAGCTGCCGGCCGGGTACGTGACCATCTCCTCCGGGCTCGGCGAGGTCGAGCCCAGCGCGCTGGTGCTGCTGCCGATCGTGTTCGAGGGACAGGTCCTCGGCGTGATCGAGCTGGCGTCGGTCACCGCGTTCACCCAGATCCACATGGACTTCCTGGAGCAGCTGCGGGAGACCATCGGGGTCAACGTCAACACCATCGTGGCCAACGCCCGCACCGACGAGCTGCTCGACGAGTCGCAGCGGCTGACCGCCGAACTCCAGGCGCGGTCCGCCGAGTTGCAGTCGCAGCAGGAGGAGCTCCAGCGCTCCAACGCGGAGCTGGAGGAGAAGGCCTCGCTGCTGGTCGCGCAGAACCGCGACATCGAGGCGAAGAACCTCCAGATCGAGCAGGCCCGGCAGGAACTGGAGGCCCGCGCCCAGCAGTTGTCGCTGGCGTCCAAGTACAAGTCGGAGTTCCTGGCGAACATGAGCCACGAACTGCGCACCCCGCTCAACAGCCTGCTGATCCTGGCCCAGCTGCTCGCGCAGAACCCGTCCCGCAACCTCACCCCCAAGCAGGTCGAGTACGCCGGGATCATCCACTCCGCCGGTTCCGACCTGCTCCAGCTGATCAACGACATCCTCGACCTGTCCAAGGTGGAGGCCGGCAAGATGGACATCTCGCCGGAGCGGGTGTCCCTCAAGCAGCTGATCGACTACGTCGAGGCGACGTTCCGTCCGCTGACGACGCAGAAGAGCCTCGACTTCGAGGTGCGCACCGCGCCCGGGGCGCCCGCCGACCTGCTGACCGACGACTCCCGGCTGCGGCAGATCCTGCGCAACCTGCTGTCCAACGCGGTGAAGTTCACCGAGCAGGGCGGTGTGGAGCTGATCGTGGAGCCGGCCGGCGACGACGAGGTGCCCGAGGGCGTGATCCGGGGCGGCACCATCGTGGCGTTCCGGGTGAAGGACACCGGCATCGGCATCTCCGAGCAGCACCTGGAGAGCATCTTCGGCGCCTTCCAGCAGGCCGACGGCACCACGAGCCGCAAATACGGCGGCACCGGCCTGGGCCTGTCGATCACCAAGGAGATCGCCCACCTGCTGGGCGGCGCCGTCACGGTGGACAGCACGCCCGGGCACGGCAGCACCTTCACGCTCTACCTGCCCGTCGCCCGGCGGGACTTCGAGGAACTCCACGCGGGCGGTCGGGTGCTGGAGCGCAGCGGGGACGGCGCGGAGAGCGCCGACAGCGTCCCGACCGGGATCCCGCTGGGCCCCCTGCCGGTGTCCACGGCGGCCCGGCCGCGTCCGCGCCGGCTGCTCGTGGTCGAGGAGCGGCCGCGCGGGCTGCTCACCCTGGTCTCCGAGAGCGTGGCCGCCGACCTGGGGCGCGGCCGGGACGAGGGGGCGATGCCGCTCCCGGTCGACCTGGTCACCGCGGTCGGCGCGCAGGAGGCGGCCGGGGCGCTGGCCGCCGAGCCGTGCCACTGCGTGGTCCTGGACCTGACGATGCCGGGCGGTGAGGCCTCCCGCTTCCTGGAGGCGCTGGAGGGCGACTCGGCGCTCGCGAGCGTGCCGGTGCTCGTGCACACCGGCCACCGGGTGGAGCTGGCCCAGGAGGAGACCCTGCGGGCGCGGGCCGCCGGCCGGCCCCTGGAGTTCCTGTCCAGCCTGGACGAGCTCCGCGAGCGCATCACCCTGCACCTGTCCGCCGAGGAGCCGGGCGACGTGCTCGCCCTGGTCCGCGCCGACGAGCCGCACCACATCGCCCCCGAGGTGGTCGACGACGCGGTGGTGGGGCGCACGGTGCTCGTGGTCGACGACGACGCGCGCAACCTGTACGCCCTCAGCGGCATCCTGGAGCTGCACGGCCTGCGGGTGCTGCACGCGGAGAACGGCCGCGAGGGCATCGAGACGCTGCGCAACAACCCGGAGATCGCGCTCGTGCTGATGGACGTGATGATGCCGGAGATGGACGGTTACACGGCCACGGCCGAGATCCGCAAGCTGCCCGAGTACGCGGAGCTCCCCATCGTCGCGGTCACCGCCAAGGCGATGCCCGGGGACCGGGAGAAGAGCCTCGCCTCGGGAGCGAGCGATTACGTCACCAAGCCCGTGGACACGCACGACCTGATGTCCTGCGTCCGCCGCTGGCTGACCGCCTGAGCGAGCCGTGCGTCCCGGGCGACCGGGCGTCCAGGCCGAGGAGTAGCGCACTGTGACCATGTCCCGACCGCCCTACGAGGACGCGGCGTCGCCCGAGCGGCCCGCGCCCACCGGCGACGCCCGGTCCGACGGCCTCCTGCCCGACGACGGCCTGCCCGACGACGGCGTCCGCGCCGACGTCCGGCCCGCCGAGGCCGTGTCCGTCACCGCCCTGGACACCTCCGAGGCCGCTCCCCCGCCCGCCGACGGCGACGCGGCGGCCGGGCGGGAGCGGTCCGGCGACCTCAGCCCCGTCGGCCGGCTCGCCGCCACCGTGGAACGCCTGCGGCGCGAGGTGCGCGCCGCGCAGGCGGAGGCGGAGGGCCGCGCCCTGGTCGAGCTGGCCAAGGGCGTCCTGGTGGAGCGGCTGGGCTGCGGCCCCGCCGCCGCGGCCCGCCACCTCACCGAACTGGCCGAGCAGGCGGGCGTGACCCCGCTCGAGCTGGCCGTGGACGTGATCAACCAGTCCGCCCAGGACCGGCTGTCCGAGGTGACCCTCGGCTTCCTCGACACCGTCGCCGGGCGGGCCCGGGCCGCGGAGGACGCCGAGGCGGCCGTACGGCTGCGCACCGCGGAGAGCGGGGCGCTGGCGGCGCAGGACACCCAGGCCGTCGCCGACTCGCTGCTCCAGCACGCGCTCGGCCCCCTCGGTGCCGTGGCCGTGGCGATCTGGTCGGCGGGACCCGACGGCTCCCTGACCCTGGCGGGCAGCGCCGGCTTCGCGCCGGGCGAGTCCGCCCGCTGGCACTACGTACCGCCGGACGTGGCGACCGTGGCCCGCCGCGGGCTGACCGAGCGCACCGGCCACTGGGTCGAGTCGCTCGCCCGGACGAGCCTGCCCTCCATCGGCCGGCACCTCTTCCCGGACGGCGGCCGGGTGGCCCTGCCCGCCGGGACCGGCGGCCGGATCCACGGCGTCCTGGAGATCGTCTGGCCCACCCCGCTCGTCCCGCAGCCGCCCCAGGTGGTCCGGCAGATGGAGGCGCTGGCCGAGTTGTGCGCCCACACCCTGGAGACGTCACGGCCGCCGGAGCCGTCCGAGCGCCCGCCCGGTCCCCTGCCCGACGCCACCGAGCTGATGGACCTCGCGGACGGGCTGCACGACCCGGCGCTGGTCCTCGTGCCGCACCTGGACGGCGCCGGCGGGCTCGCGGACTTCCGCATCCAGCACGTCAACGACCGCTTCCTCGACCCCGCGGGCCGGCCCCGGGCCGTCGTCAACGGCGCGCTGCTGCTGGAGGCCTACCCGATGGCCGCCGGGGACAGCGAGCTGTTCCAGCGGGTCGAGCGCGTCTACGCCACCGGGGAGCCGTTCCGCGCCCGGCGCATGGGGCTGACCGCGCTGGTGGACGAGGTGCCGCTCGCGGCGACCGCCGACATCAGCATCAGCCGGCACGGCAGCTGTGTGCTGCTCATCTGGCGCATCGAGGACGAGACGGCCCGCCTGGCCAGTCTGCTCCAGAACGCCCAGCGCCTGGGCCGCATCGGCGGCTTCGAGGAGAACCTGCTCACGGGCGAGATCACCTGGAACGGCCAGATGTTCGCCCTGTACGGCCGTCCCGAGTCCAGCCCGCCGGTGCCGCTGGAGCGACTCGCCGCGTTCGCCCACCCCGACGACGCGGTCACCATCGGCCGCTTCCTGCGCACCCTGCTGCACCACCGGCGCCCGGCGTCGGCGGCGTTCCGCCTCCAGCGGCCCGACGGCGTGACCCGGCACATGCGGGTGGTCGCCGAGCCGGTCCTGGACACCGACGACCGCCCGGTCGCGCTGCGCGGCGCCTACCAGGACATCTCCTCCCAGCACTGGACCGAGGTGGCGCTCGCCGCGACCCGCGACCAACTGGCGCACACCGAGCAGCAGGCGCACGAGCGCAACCGGCTCACCCTCCAGCTCCAGCACGCGATCATGCCGCCGACCCACACACCGCTGGAGGTGCCCGGTCTCCAGGTGGCCGTGCGCTACCGGCCCGCCGAGGAGGAGCAGCTGGTCGGCGGCGACTGGTACGACGCCGTACGGCTGCCCTCGGGGCTGGTGATGCTGTGCGTGGGCGACGTGGCCGGCCACGGCATAGAGGCGGCGACCAGCATGGTGGTGCTGCGCAACGCGCTGCGCGGGCTGGCGGTGACCGGCGCGGGGCCGGCCCAGCTGCTGTCCTGGCTGAACATGGTGGCGCACCACCTCACCGGTGCCGTGACGGCGACCGCGGTGTGCGGGCTGTACGACCCCGCCCGGGGCACCCTGCGCTGGGCGCGCGCCGGGCACCTGCCGCCGGTCCTGGTCAACGGGGAGGAGGCGGTCCCGCTGCCGCTCGTGAAGGGGCTGCTGCTGGGCGCCGTACCGGAGACGCGGTACGAGGAGGGCGAGCTGGACCTGACGGCCGGGGACACGCTCCTCATGTACACCGACGGCCTGATCGAGCGGCGCGACCGGTCGGTGGAGGAGTCGCTGAGCCACCTGCTCAGCACGGCCCGCACCGTCCCGCCGACGCTGGACCAGCAGCTGGACCGGCTGCTGGTGCACAGCCGGTCGGACACCGACGACGACACCTGTATCGTCGGAATCCGGGTCGGACCGCGCACGTCGGACGCCGAGGAGCCCCGCGCCGGGCAGTCCCGCGCCGGGGAATCCCGGGACGCATGAGGCGCCCGTTCGGGGGTATCCGCTGGTGCGCGGTGACAGGCCGGGACCGCGGGCGGACAGAGGTGCCGTACGGCCTCTCTGTCCTCCTCCGGGTCGCATCGGAGCGACCTCCCGGGAGTCACCCGAGACCGTCTGTATTCGGAGGTTTTCGTGGCCATCGCCCACAACCCGCTGTCCGTCGAGGTGTCCCTGCCCCGTGAGGACGTCGCCCTGGTCCGGGTGGAGGGCCATCTCGATCTGGACACCGCCACCGAGTTCCAGGCCCATCTGGCCAACCAGCTCCACCACGGCCGCAAGCACTTCCTGCTGGACCTGTCGGAGGTGCCCTTCATGGACTCGTCCGGCATGAACATCATCCTGCGCGTCTACCAGGAGGCCCGTGAGCTGCCCGGCAGCGTGCACGTGATCAACCCGACGGCGCCCGTCCGGCGGGTCCTGGACCTGACGGGTGTGAGCCTGACGGTGCCGATCTCCGAGAAGGTGGACGAGGCGCTGGCCCTGATCGACCAGGGCCTGCCGCAGGTCGAGGCCCCCGACAGCTGAGGTCCGGGGCGGCCCGTGCGGCCGCCCCGACACGGCGCGGCGGGATGGTGGGTGGGCGCTTCGTGGTGTCCGTCGGCCCAACACTTGCCGTCCGGCAACTGTGTGGGTGGGGCAACGAAGTGAGGGCGAGTCGTGCGGGAGGAACCAGGGATGTGCCGGTGGCCGAGACGGGGCCCCCGCGCCGGTGCGGCCCCGACCGGGAGCGGTCGGCCGGTGGCCGGCGCCGGGGCCGTGGGTCAGGCGGTCCGGGTGTCGGAGGCGGCGTGGCCCTCGTGGAGCCGGCCGGCGGCGGCGAGGCAGAACGCCTCCAGCCCGTGCAGCAGCGCGGCACGCCGGGCGGCCGGCATCTGCGCGAGCACCGACTCCAGCGCGCTCTCCCGGCGCTCGCGCAGGACGGCAAGGAACGACCTCCCGCGGTGGCTGAGGTACAGCTCGAGCTCCCGACGGCTGCCGGCGGCGGACCGGCGCTCCACGAAGCCCACCGCCTGGAGCCGGTCGCACAGCCGGCTCGTGGACGACGGTGAGGACCCCAGGGTCTCGGCGAGCGTGCGCAGGTTGATGCCCTCGTGGTGTTCCAGGACGAACAGCACCCGCAGCTGCGAGGCGGAGACCGGCGCCGTGGAGGCGCGGCCCCACAGGACCCCGAGCAGCTCGGCCGCCTCCGAGGTCACTCGGGCCACCTGGTCGGGTTCCGGAGAGGAGGGCGACATCACGGTGACACTCTCGCAGGGTTCCCCGGGCCTGTCAGCCCGCACGGCCCCGCGGCCCCCGTGCCGCGCCTCCCGCGCGAGAACCGCGCACCCGGCATCGTGACCGGGCTCGCCGCCACCGGGCGCGCGCTGCGCTCCGCGGCACCGCACCGGCTCCCGGCCGCCCTCCGCGCCGTCCTGCGGGCGGAGTACGGCGCCGAGTCGGCCGACGTGCTGCTCGCCGACTACGGACTCACCGCGCTGCTGCCCGTGCCCGACGGCCCGTCGCCCGCGGGCGACCCGGTGGCGCTGCACTCCGGCCCGGCCGGTCGCGCCTACGGCGCGCAGCAGCCGCAGCGCGAGGACCTGGCCGGCGGCCGGACGCGCCTGCACCTGCCGGTGACCGTGCGCGGCGACCGGCAGGGCGTGCTGTCGGTCGTGCTGCCCCGGGAGGCCGCCACCGAGGACGTCGTGGACGAGCTGACCGAGCTGGCGGGGGTGCTGGGCCACGAGCTGGTGGTCGCCGAGCGGGACACCGACGTCTACGCGCGTGCCCGCCGCACCGACCGCCTCACCCTGGCGGCGGAGATGCAGTGGCAGCTGCTCCCGGCCCGCTCCTGCGCCCGGCCCGAGTACGCGCTGGGTGCCCAGCTGGAGCCCGCCTACTCCGTCTTCGGCGACAACTTCGACTGGTCCGCCGACCACGGCCACCTGACGCTCTGCGTCACCAACGGCATGGGCGAGGGCATCGAGGCCGCCCTGCTCACCAGTCTGGGGATCAACGCGCTGCGCAACGCCCGCCGGGCCGGTGTCCCGCTCGCCGACCAGGCGTGCCTGGCCGACCAGGCGATCCACGCCCAGTACCGCGGGGCGGTCCACCTGTCCGTGCTGCTGGTGGACGTCGAGCTCGCCACCGGCCGCGCGCGGGTGGTCGACGCCGGTTCACCGCGGCTGCTGCTCCAGCGCGACCGGACGCTGACCACCGTGGAGCTGGAGGCCCAGTTGCCCCTCGGCATGTTCGAGGAGACGGACTACGTCGCCCAGGAGCTGTCCCTGCGGCCCGGCGACCGTCTGCTGTGCGTCAGCGACGGGGTGCACGCCGTCGCCGGACCGGGGGGCGAGGCGTACGGCGAACGGGCCCTGGCCCGGGCGGTCACCTCGGCCGCGCTGCTACCGGCCGCCGAGGTCCCGGCGGCGGTGCTGCGGGAGCTCCGCGTGCACCGCGGCAGGCCCGAGGGGGACGACGACGCGGTGGTGGTGTGCCTGGACTGGTTCGGCAGGGAACGGGCGCCCTAGGGGGTGTCTCGTCGATCAGGCCGGATCAGGGAGCGGCGTCTGGTGCCGTGCATCGCAAGGCGGAGGAGGGAGTCGATGCGGAGCATCGGGGACCGACGACAACGCGGCGAGGTGCGGTGCCAGGCGCCGCGAGCCAGGCCTGATCGATGAGACACCCCCTAGGCCGGGTCCGCAACGTCCCGCCCACCGGTGCCGAACGGGTGTACGAGGTTCGCGCAGCCCTCCCCCGGAGCCGCCCGGTGGGCCACACCACCGGGTTCACCCCGGTGGACCGGGCGCCGCCCGGAGAGGACCGGTGGTTAGGGTTGTCGCCCGGCAAAGATCGCTGACGGTCCCGCCCCCGGCGGGACGCAGCCGCGCAACGCAGACGGAGGAGTGAATGCAGGTGCCGGAACACGAAGCGCTGCACCAGCACGGAACGCCGGCCCGTGAGGTCGCGGCGTTCCTGCGCCGCCGCAGGGAGCAGATCGCCCAGCGGTGGGCCGACGAGGCGCTGTTCCGCAGCGTGTTCACCGTGTCGCGGGACGAGGCGGTGGAGGCCGGCCGGGTCGTGGTCGACGCCCTCGCGCAGGTGGCCGAGTCCGAGCGGGTCGAGGACCCGGACGCCGAGGCGTTCACCGTGGTGCGGGAGCAGCTGGCCGGGATGGCCGCGGCCCGCGGCCGGTACGGCCTGAGCGCGGCCCAGGTGTCGCGGGAGGTGGACGCCCTGCGGGTGCCCCCGACGGACCTCCTCGCCACCGACCTGGCCGACGCGCCCGCCGAGCACCTGCGTGCCTGCACCACCGCCCTGACCGTCCTGACGGGCACCCTGCGCCTGGTGGTGCTGGACACCGCGCTCAGCGAGGGCCAGGCGCTCATCGACCGGCAGCGGATGCAGCTGCTGGAGGTGGCCACGCCCGTGATCCGGCTGTGGGACGGCATCGTCGCCGTGCCGCTCATCGGGACCCTGGACAGCGCCCGCAGCCAGGTGGTCATGGAGACGCTGCTGGAGGCGGTCGTCGCCGAGCAGGCGCAGTACGCCATCCTCGACATCACCGGGGTGCCCACGGTCGACTCGCTGGTGGCCCAGCACCTGATGAAGACGGTCGCGGCCGTCCGGCTGATGGGCGCGGAGTGCGTGGTGTCGGGCATCCGCCCCGCCATCGCGCAGACCATCGTCCAGCTCGGCCTCGACCTGGGCACCGTGGTGACCCGCGCCGGCCTGGCGGACGCCCTGAAGTACGCGCTGCGCGGCCTGGGCGCGGACATCGTGCAGGCGCCGGGCGGTGCGAGCAAGCGGTGAGCGACGCCTTCCACTCCGCCGGCACCGGGGCCGTCCCGGTGCTGAAGCTGGGCGACGTGCTGCTGGTGACCCTGCCGGGCGACCTGCACGACGGGCTGGCCCAGCAGCTCCAGCAGGACATCGGCGAGGCCATCACCCGGCACCGGGTCGGCGGGGTGGTCATCGACATCTCCGGGGTCGAGATCGTCGACTCCTTCCTGGGCCGGGTGCTGGCCGAGATCGCCGCGGGCGCCCGGCTGCTGGCCGCGCGGACGGTGGTGGCGGGCATGCGTCCCGCGGTCGCCCTCACCCTGGTCGAGCTGGGGCTGACACTGCCGGGGCTGCGCACCGCGCTGAGCGCCGAGGCGGCCATCGCACTGCTGGGCGGTCCGGACGTGGTGCGGCCGGCCGATCGTCGCCGGGAGGACGGATGAGCGGCACGGCCGCCCGGGTCGACGCCCGCCTGCCGATCAGGTCGGACATGGACCTGGTGTGGCTGCGCCAGCACGTCCGGCAGGCCGCCGCCCTGCTCGGGTTCAGCCTGGTCGAGCAGACCAAACTGGTCACGGCGGCCAGCGAACTGGCCCGCAACACCCTGGTGTACGGCGGTGGCGGCGAGCTGCGCGTCGAGCAGGTCACCGAGGGCACCGCGCAGGGGCTGCGGCTCACCTTCAGCGACCAGGGGCCCGGCATCGCCGACCTGGAGCAGGCGCTGCGCGACGGCTTCACCTCGGGCGACGGACTGGGCATGGGCCTGGGCGGCGCCCGGCGCCTGGTGCACGAGTTCTCCATCGACAGCACGCCGGGCGTCGGCACCGTGGTCACCGTGACCTCGTGGGCCGCGCGCACGCCCCGGCCCCGGGAGGGAATGTCGTGACCCGGGTGTGGGACGTGCCCGTGCGCGACGCGACCCGGGTGCGCGACGCACGGCTGGCCGCGGAGGGCGCCGCCGCGCTGGCGGGCCTCGACGCCGAGCGCACCCAGGACGCCGTGCTGGTCGCCACGGAGCTGACCACCAACCTGCTCAAGCACGCGCACGGCGGCCGGCTCCTCGTCGAGGCCGTCGCCCCCGCCGTACCGCACGAGGACGCGACCGCCGTCGTCCAGATCGCGGCCGTCGACCACGGCCCCGGCATGCCCGACGTGGCGGCCGCCCTGCGGGACGGCTTCTCCACCGCCGGGTCGCTCGGCGCGGGCCTCGGCACCTGCCGGCGGCTGGCCGACGACTTCGACGTGCACAGCGCCGACGGCCGCGGCACGGTCGCGCTGGCCCGGGTGGGGGCCGCGCACCGGCCCGCCGGCCCGCCGGTCGCCGCCCGGGCCGGCGGGATCAACCTGCCGCTGGCCGGCGCCGAGTGGTCCGGGGACGCCTGGACCTGCGTGCGCGCCGGGGACCGGCTGACCCTGCTGCTGGCCGACGGGCTCGGTCACGGCCCCGAGGCCGCCCGGGCGTCCGGCGCCGCGGTCGGCGAGGTGCGCCGCTGGGCCGACCTGCCGCCCGCCGAGGTGCTGCGCCGGCTGCACGACGCGCTGCGCGGCACCCGCGGGGCGGCCGTCGCGGTGGCCCAGCTCGACCTGCGGCTGGGCGAGCTGCGCTTCGCCGGCGTGGGCAACGTCGGCGCCCGCCTCCGCGAGGGCGGCACCTGGCGCTCGCTGGTGTCCCGCCCCGGCATAGTGGGCGCCCACCGGCCGGCGACCATCCCCGAGTCCCGGGCCCCCTGGTCCGCCGACCGGCTGCTGATCCTGTACACCGACGGCCTGCCGAGCCGCTGGACACCCCCCGACGACCCCCGGCTGGGGACGGCCGACCCCGCCGTCACCGCTGCCGTGGCCGTGCGGGACGCCGGCAGCTCCGCCCGGCCGATGCGCGACGACACCGCCGTGGCCGTCCTGGCCCCGACCCCGCCGGAGCGACGATGAGGCACGAGTGGGAGATCACCTCGGTCACCGACGCCGCGCGGGCGCGGATCACCACCGCCCGGCTGGCCGCCGCCCTGGGCGTGGCGCCGCTGCCCCGCACCCGGCTTGCGGTCGCGCTCAGCGCCCGGCTGCGGCAGTGCCTGACCAAGGGCGGCACCTGGCGCCTGACGCTGTCGACGACCGGCTCGGACGCCGGGGAGCACCTGCTGCGGGCCGAGGTGGACGCGGTCCCGCCGGCCGGTGAGCCGCCGTGGGAGACGGCGGTGCCCTGCCCGGACGCGGACGGCGCCGTGCGGGCCGGGGCCGGCGGGGACGACCCCGACCTGCTGGCGGAGGCGCTGCTGGGGGCCGACGAGGACACCGCGGTCGTCCTGGACCGGCTCGGCGAGCAGGAGGACCTGGTCGCCTTCCACCGGGAGGAGCTGCACCAGACCAACCAGGGCGTGCTGGCCCTGCACGCCGAGCTGGACGCCGCCGGACGGGCCCAGCGCGAGGCCTTCGCGGCGGAGCGGGCGGCCCGCCAGGAGGCGGAGAACGCCCGCCGCCGGCTGACGTTCCTGGCCGACGCCAGCGCGGTGCTGACCGCGTCGCTGAACCACGAGGAGATCGTGCGGCGGCTGCCCGAGCTGCTGGTGCCCCGGTACGCCCGCCGTGTCGACGTGTGGCTGTTCGACACCGACGGGGACCACGAGCGGCCGCCCGCGCCGCACCCCGCGGCGGCCGTCCGCGCCGCCCGCACCGGCCGGCCGCAGTACGCCGCCGACCACCCCGGCGGCCTGCCCGGGGTCGACGACCACCCTCCCTCGGCGCTGGACCCGACGCGCCCGCTGCTGTGCGTGCCGCTGCCGACCCGGCGCGCCCCGCTGGGTGTCCTCACGCTGGCCCCGCCGCAGGAGCGCTGGGACCCGGACGACGCGGTGATGCTGATCGAGCTGACCCGCCGGGCGAGCATCGCCCTGGACCACGCCCGCCGGTTCGAGCACAACCGGGACATCGCCGAGACGCTCCAGCGGGCCCTGCTCACCGAGCTGCCCACCCGGCCGGGGCTGCGCCTCGCCGCGCGCTACCTGCCCGCCACCTACGGGCTGAACATCGGCGGCGACTGGTACGACGCCTTCCGCCAGCCCGACGGCGGGCTGATCACCGTCATCGGGGACGTCACCGGGCACGGGCTGCACGCGGCCGTGATGATGAGCCAGCTGCGCACCGCGCTGCGGGCGTACGCCGTGGACGGCGGCACGCCCGGCCAGCTGCTGACGCGGCTGCACAAGTTCCTGCACCACCTCCAGCCCGACCTTTACGCGACGGCGGTGATCGCCCGCTTCCACCCGGACGAGGCGGTGCTGACGTGGGCCGCCGCCGGCCACCCGCCGCCGGTGCTGCGCACCCCGGACGGCCGGGTGCACGTCCTGGACGCGCGGCCGGGCGCCATGCTGGGCATCCCGCTGCGCCAGCAGATCCAGGACCACCGGGTGCCGCTCCCGCCGGGGGCGACGCTCGCGCTGTACACGGACGGCCTGGTGGAGCGGCGCGCCCAGGGCATAGACCCCGGCATCGCGCGGCTGGCGGCGGCGCTGGCCCGCTTCGGCTCCGCGGAGCTGGAGGCCGACCTGGAGGGCGCCGCGGACCGCATCCTCGATCCGCTGCTGAGCGACTCCGAGCGCGACGACGACGTGTGCCTGCTGCTGTGCCACGTCACCGGCGGCGCGGCGGCCGGCTGAGCCCGGCCGCCGCTCAGTCCTCGCCCCGGTGGGCGTCCCCGGTGCCGTACGGGGGCCGCGGGTCCGCCGGGCGGGAGCGGTGGAAGGCGGACAGGCCCTGTTCCAGGGCGGCCCGCTGACCGGGGGTCATGTGCGCGAACCCGGCCACGAGCCCCCGTACGCGCCGCTCGGTGACGTCCGCGAGGACACGCTGCCCGTACCCGGTCACCGCGAGCCGCACCTCCCGCCGGTTGCCCGGCGGCACGGTCCGCTCCAGCAGGCCCGCCGCCTCCAGCCGGTCGCACAGGCGGCTGGCGTTGGGCAGGCCGATGCCGAGCTGCCCGGCGAGCGCGGTGAGGTTGATCTCGGGTCTGCGCCGCACGGTCCGCAACGCGAGCAACTGACGCGCCGGAAGCCGCGGCGTGGTCCCGTCCGCCGCCGCCAGCCACCACGCCACCAGACCCTCCATCGCGTCGACGATCCGTCGCGCGGTCGCCTCCCGCGCCTCCTGCCCGTCGTCGGCGCCCTCTGCGCACCCCACGTCAGTACCCTCCGGCCACCACCGTTTTTGTCATGTACGTCGGGCTACCCGAGGGGCCGGGGCCTACACAGCCCGACCTGCCCGACGAGGTGTTCGAGGGTCCCGTTCGTCTGCTCGGCCCGTCCGGGTGGCGCGAGCGGTCCCGGCGCGGTGGGATCGAGGAGGTGCGAAGCCGTCCGGGGCGGGCAGGTGCAAGGCGAGGGATCAAGGCAGACCGCAGGAGCCGCAGAAAGAGGGAACGACGTGACACGACCCAGGATTCTGGTGGTGGGCGCGGGCTTCGCGGGAGTGGAGTGCGTCCGGCGCCTGGAACGCAAGCTCTCCCCCGACGAAGCCGACGTCACCCTGGTGACCCCCTTCTCCTACCAGCTCTACCTGCCACTGCTGCCACAGGTCGCCTCCGGGGTGCTCACGCCCCAGTCGATCGCCCTGTCCCTGCGCCGCAGCGCCAGGTACCGCACCCGGATCATCCCCGGCGGCGCGATCGGCGTGGACCTGAAGGCGAAGGTCTGCGTGGTCCGCACCATCACCGACCGCATCGTCAACGAGCCGTACGACTACCTCGTGCTCGCCCCCGGCAGCGTGACCCGCACCTTCGACATCCCGGGACTGACGGACAACGCGTTCGGCATGAAGACGCTCGCGGAGGCCGCCTACATCCGCGACCACGTGATCTCCCAGCTGGACCTGGCGGACGCCAGCCAGGACCCGGCCGAGCGGGCCTCCCGGCTTCAGTTCGTGGTGGTCGGCGGCGGCTACGCCGGCACCGAGACCGCGGCCTGCCTGCAGAAGCTGACGCACAGCGCGGTCCGGCGCTACCCGCGCCTCGACCCGAAGCTGATCAAGTGGCACCTGATCGACATCGCGCCGAAGCTGATGCCGGAGCTGGGCGACAAGCTCGGCCGCAGCGCGCAGGAGGTGCTGCGGCGGCGCGGCATCGAGGTCTCGCTCGGCGTGTCCATCGCCAAGGCGGGCCCGGAGGAGGTCACCTTCACCGACGGGCGGGTGGTCCCCACCCGCACGCTGATCTGGACGGCGGGCGTCGTGGCGAGCCCGCTGATCGCGACGCTCGACGCGGAGACGGTGCGCGGACGGCTCGTGGTCACCCCGGAGATGACCCTGCCGGGCTCCGACGGCGTGTTCGCGCTCGGTGACTCCGCCGCCGTCCCGGACCTCGCCAAGGGCGACGAGGGCGCGGTGTGCCCGCCGACCGCGCAGCACGCCATGCGGCAGGGCAAGGCGGTCGCCGACAACGTGATCGCCACGCTGCGCGGCACGCCGTTGCAGCCCTACGAGCACAAGGACCTCGGGCTGGTCGTCGACCTCGGCGGGCGGGACGCCGTGTCCAAGCCGCTGGGCGTCGAACTGCGCGGCCTGCCGGCCCAGGTCGCGGCGCGCGGCTACCACTGGTGGGCGCTGCGCACCGGGGTGGCCAAGGTCCGGGTGGCGACGAACTGGACGCTGAACGCGCTCGCCGGCGACGACTTCGTCCGCACCGGTTTCCAGGCGCGCCGGCCCGCCAAGCTGAAGGACTTCGAGTACACCGACACCTATCTGACGCCCGACCAGGTGCGGGCCCACGTCGAGGGGAGCCGACCCGCCGCCGGTTGACCCGGCCCGCCGTGGCATGCTGATGATCAGGTCGAGGCGCGAGGCGGAGAGTACGGCGGCGTGAGGTCAGCGGAACGGTCGGTGTGGGCGGGGGTGCGCGACCGCGTGGCGGCGTCCGACCCCGGGCTGCTGCGACTGGCCGCGGGACTGCGCACCGTCCTGTCCATCGCGCTGACCCTGGCCGTGCTGGCCGCGCTGGACGCCGGGGTGACGCACCTGGTGGCCGGCGCGATCTCGGCGATGGTCGCCACGTTCGCCATCCGGGAGAAGCAGCGCGCGCCGCAGGCGGTCACCCTGGCCCTCGGCCTGCCGGTGGCGCTGGCGTCGGTGTCGCTGAGCGCGCTGCTGAACTCCCGGGTGCTGGCGGGCGACGCCTTCTTCGTCGTGCTGATCTTCTGCGCGGTGTACGGCCGCCGGTTCGGCGACCGGGGCACCGCGCTCGGCCTGATCGGCTTCCAGACCTACTTCGCGTCCCTGTTCGTCGGGGTCGTCCCGGCCAACCTGCCGGGGTTCCTCGGCACGGTGGCGATCGCGTTCGCGTGCGGGGCGCTGGCACGGTTCGTGCTGGTGCCGCAGACCCCGACGGGCATCCTGCACCGGCTGCGGGAGGCGTTCCGGGCCCGGCTGGCGCAGTTGCTGGAGGCCCTGGCGGACCTGCTGGACGCCGGGCCCGACGACGTGGACCGCGTCCTGGAGCAGGTGCGGGAGGGCACCGCCCGGCTGCACGAGACCGCCATGATGATCCAGGGCCGGCTGGAGGAGGGCACCCCCGACGAGGCGGTGGCGCGGCTGGTGCAGCGCCGCATCGCGGACGCGGAGATCGCCGCCGAGCGGCTCGGCCTGCTCCTGCTGACCGCGCGCAGCGCCCGCCGGGCCGACACCCTCACCCTGCACCTGCCGGGCGCCCAGTTGCCCGAGCACGGCCGGCTCCCGGTGCGCGACGAGGCGAGCGACGCGCTGCGCCGGGACCTGACGGCGCTCGCGCTGCTCGTCCGGCGTCCGGTGGCCGCCGCCTCGGGCACCGGGCTGGCACAGGTGCGCAACCGGCTGCTGGGCTACCGGGACGACGAGAACCTGCCGAGCGCGTCGCCGGCCGTGCAGGACGTGTTCCGGGGCATCGGCGAGACGGCCCGCGCCGTCCTGGGCCTGCGCATCGCGCTGGGCGGGCCGCAGGACGAGTCCGACGACAGTCCGGCGACGGCCCGCTCTCGTGAGGAGCTGGACGCGGAGGACGCCGCGATCGGCGTGGCGGAGGAGGCCGAGGAGCCGAGCGAGCCGGAGACGGGGCTGCGCCGGCCGACGACGCGGGCGGCCGTGCAGGTGGCGGTCGGCTCGCTGCTGGCGATCGTCGGGGGCGAGTTCCTGTCCTCGCAGCGCTGGTACTGGGCGGTGCTGACCTGCTGGATCGTCTTCATCAACACGGCCTCCACCGGGGAGATCCTGGTCAAGGGCTCCCGGCGGCTGGTGGGCACGGTCCTCGGCGTCGTCGCGGGCATCGTGCTGGCCGGGCTCGTGGGTCATCACACGTGGACGGCGTTCGCGGTGGTGCTGCTGTGCGTGTTCGCAATGTTCTACACCGCTCCCCTGTCGTACACGCTGATGTCCTTCTTCGTGACCGCGGCGCTCGGCGTGCTGTACACGCTGCTGCACACCTACAGCCTGTCGGTGCTGGTGCTGCGGGTGGAGGAGACGGCGCTGGGCGCGGCCTGCGGGGTGGTCGCGGCGGCGCTGGTGCTGCCGGTGCACACGGACCGGCGGACGAACGACCTGCTCACCACCGTGCTGGACCGGCTGTCCGAGGTGACCTCGGCGGCCATGGACCAGCTCAGCGGCGGCCCCCCGGTCGACCTGCTGGAGCGGGCCCGGGACCTGGACCAGGCGCTGGCGGACCTGCGGGCGGCCACGCAGCCGCTGACGCACCCCGTGACGCCGCTGCGGACCCGCCGTGAGACGGCCCGGTACGTGGTCGCGCTGCTGGAGACGTGCGCCTACCACGCGCGGGCGCTGGCGGCGACGGCCGAGCTGCTGCCGACGCACCCGTCGATCGCGGCCGATCCGGGGCTGAAGGGCGCCGGGGAGCGCATCCTGCGCAACATCGGGGCGATCGCGGCGCACGTCGGCGAGGAAGATTCGGCGGAGCAGGTGCGCACCGGGCCGAGCATCGCCTCGCTGCTCAGTCCGGGCGTTCCGGCGACACCGCGCTACGGGCGGGTGACGGACCGAGTGCTGCGGCACCTCCAGCGCCTCGACGAGGCGGTGCTGGGTCTGGCCCGGCCGCTGGACGTGCCGATGGCCGCACCGCGGGGGTGAGACGCCCGGCACGGGTGAGCACGGGACCCGGTGGTCGCCGTGGTCCCGTGCTCAGAAGTCGGTGGGCAGGCCGCTCGCCTCGGCGATGCCGCGCAGTTCCTCGGTGTCCTGGTGGCGCCGCCGGATGTAGGACGCGATCTCGGCGAGCCGGTCCGGGTCGGACGCGGTCGCCGCGTCGGTGACCACGCGCACCGGGCCCGTCTCGTCGATCTCCAGCTCCACCAGCTGGTTGTCCAGCCGTCCGGTGACGGCCGTGGCGATCACCAGCGCCGCCTCGTCGCGGATCTCCTGGGGCAGGCTCTGCGTGTCGTCGGGGTCCAGGGAGAAGTCCATGGACTCCGGCGGCTGTTCGTCCAGGGCCCGCAGTGCGGGAGCGACGACCTGGAGCAGGATCCGGTAGTCGTCGCTGTCCATGCGGACCCGCAGGAGGTCGAGGTACATGTCCACGGGCCGTCCGTCCGACGGGTGCTCGGGTTCCATCATCCGTACCGGGTTCCCTCCCTGTCCGGACTCAGACCCGCCGCCAGCGGGCCATCGCGAACGAGAACAGACCGAACAGCACCAGCCCGGCCGCGATGCACACCAGCAGACCCGGTCCGGCCGGGGTGTCGGCCAGGGAGCGCAGGGTGTCGTCGAGGCCCTTGGCCTTCTGCGGCTCGTACTCCACCGCGGCCCGTACGGCGAAGACGCCGGCCGCGGCGAAGACGAGCCCGCGGGACGCGCCGCCGCCGACGCCGGTGACGTCGATGAGGCGGCGCATCCGCGGGCTGAGCTGTCCGAGATTCATCTTCTTGCGGTAGGTGCGCATCACGGCGCGGCCGGCCAGGACCAGCCCGGCGATCACGATGCCGACGCCGGCCGCGCCCACGAGCCACTGCCCCGCGGGCAGGTCGAGGGCGCGGGCGGTGACGTCACGGGACTGCTTGTCGCTCGATCCGCCGCCGTCGCCGGAACCGGCCGCGAAGGACAGCACCGAGTAGGCCACGAACGAGTAGAAGACGCAGCGTCCCGCCGCCATCAGCCGCTTGCGGGCGCTGCGGCCGTCCTTGCCGGCCGCGCCGAACACGGCCTCGGAAAGGCGCCAGAGCGCCATGCCCACGAGACCGATGCCGAGGGCCCACAGCAGGAACTTGCCGAAGGGCTGGTGGGATATCTCCTCCAGGGCGCCCTTGCGGTCGGCCTGCTGCTCCCCCTCACCGAAGGCGATCTTCAGGGCCAGCACGCCGACCAGCAGGTAGATCACCCCGCGGGCGGTGAGGCCGGCCCGGGCCGCCCCCTTCGTCACCGATCCCCGGGCGGCCCGCTCGGCCCCCGTGCGCCCGTTGCGCGCCAAGGCGCTCGCACTCGTGTTCATGACACCCTCCCCCTTCACTGCAGCGCCCCGTCAGGCGTGTCGTCGTCCGGCTGTCGCAGGACTCCCCTTGCCTGTGTCCGCGATCCGGCCGCTCACACCGGGGTCACACCAGGACGTGCGTCCCGGGGCCGGTCTGCTCGGGCGGCGGCACGGCCGCGGCGGCCAGCCACCGGCGCGCGGTCTCCAGCGCGTCCACCACGTCGCGGGTACCGGTCGACACGCACAGGGTGTAGGCCAGGTCCTGCTCCCGGGTACTCCGCGTGGCCGGCTCCGCGCCGGCCACCCCGGCCGTCTTCGTCAGCGCCTGGTACTCGTCGACGAGCCGGCGCAGGACGGCGGGATGGGGCATCAACATCGGTCGTTCGCTCCTCGTGCGGGTCGGGTCGGTACGGTGCGGGTGGTTCAGGCGGCGGGGCCGGAGCCGGCGCCCCGGCGGCCGAGGGCCTCTTCGCGCACGCGGGCGCAGCTGCGGCTGATCAGCCGGGAGACGTGCATCTGGGAGATGCCGAGCTTGTCGGCGATGCGGCTCTGGGTCATGTCCTCGAAGAAGCGCATGTAGAGGATGGCCCGCTCGCGCTCGGGCAGGCGGCGCAGCCCCTCCTTGGCGGACTCGCGGTCGATGACGATGTCGTACGAGGCGTCGGGCCCGCCGAGGGTGTCGGCCAGGCTGTAGCCGTCGTCGCCGGCCGGGAGCTCGGCGTCGAGGGAGAGTGTGCTGAAGCTCTCCAGCGCCTCCAGACCCGCGGCGACCTCCTCCTCGGTGAGGCCCGTGTGCCCGGCGATGTCGGCGACCGAGGGTTCGGGCGCGCCGGGGTTCTGGGTGAGCTCGCGGCGGGCGACGCGCACCTTGTTGCGCAGTTCCTGCACGCGGCGCGGCACCCGCAGGGCCCACATGCGGTCCCGGAAGTGGCGCTTGATCTCGCCGGTGATGGTCGGCACGGCGTAGCTCTCGAAGGCACCGCGCGAGGGGTCGAAGCGGTCGACGGCCTTGACCAGTCCGAGGGCGGCGACCTGGCGCAGGTCCTCGAGGGACTCGCCGCGGTCGCGGAAACGGCTCGCGATGCGGTGGGCCATGGGCAGCCAGGCGGTGACGAGGTCGTCGCGCACGGCGTCCCGCTGGGGGCCGGGCGGCAGCTCGGCCAGGCGCTGGAACCGGCTGAGGGTGTCGGGGGCGTCGTCGTGGTTGCGCCGCGGAGCGGTGCGGGTGGGTGTGGCGGTCGGTGCGGGGGTGTCGGCCGTCTCGGGCAGAGCGGCGGCAGAACGGCTTGTCGACATGTCGATAGGCATGCGGTTTTCGCTCCCGAACGGTGGTTTCTGGGGGGTTGACCACGGGAGGGTCGCTGCCGACCGGGACCAGAAGCCCCGGGCGGTCATACCGCTCCCGCTGGCGCGCCTCCGGTCCGAAGCACGAAATTGCGTCTGCCCCCCTCTCGGAAGAACAAACTCCGCGAGTCGGGAATCGCCCTCCGGGGGCGGCGAGGGGGGCGGGGCAGGGCGTCAGGACAGGGGCACGACGGCTGTGATGCGCTTGCCGCCCGAGGGCAGGTCGGCGACGCGGACGTCCTCGGACAGCCGGCAGACGATGGGCCAGCCCCGCCCTCCGACGCGCCGCCGGCCCCGCTCGTCGAGCTCGTGCAGGACCGGCAGCCGGTCGCTGTGGTCGCTCACGGACACGCGCACGGCCCGGCCGTCGAGGTCGACGTCGAACTCGCTGACGCCCCCGCCGTGCAGGATGGCGTTGGTCGTCAGCTCCGACGCGACGAGGAGGGCGTCGGAGAGCGCCGCGTCGTCGTGGAAGCCACCGGGGGTGCGGTGGCAGGCGCACACGCGCCGCACGGCGCTGCGGACGTCGGCGGGGCGGCAGGGTCCGTCCCCGTGCAGCCGGTCGGGGCGGTCGGGTGCACCGAGGGAATCGGTGCCGTGATCGATGGGCATCCTTTCGCTCCTTGAGTGGTACCGGCTGGTGGCGGGCCTCTCTGCTGGACCCTCAGTGATGCGGCTGGCCCTCATCCGGCGACCCAAACGTGGCCAACCCAGGGAAAGCGGTCATTCCGCCGGTCCGTGGGGTGAGGCCATCGACGGCGCGCTTCGGGGTACGCGCACCGCATGGCGGAAGTTGTGGACTCGGACGAACTGCTGCGGCGCATCCAGCGCGCACGCCGCTACGCACACGAGGAACTGCGCACCTGGGAGGCCCGCGCCCGCGAGCCGGCACCGCCCGGCGATCCGGGCGGCGGCGACGCCGCACGGGAGGCGCGGGGCCGGCAGCTGGCCTACGAGGCCGTGGTGCGGGTCCTCGACGAGATCGTGTCGCCGGGGCACCACGGCGCGGAGCCCGGATCGGACGACTGAGGCTGTGCAGAGTCTGTGCGAACCGGCTTCCGCGTGGCACAGTGAAGTGAAACGGGTCACGTGACCGGGTTCTGACTACACATCACGCCCGCGAATGGTTTACCGTTCATCCATACGTGGTGACGGGGTCGAGTTCCCCCCTCCCCCGACATCACCCGTAACGGCCCTGGCTGGCTTCCCCCGTCCAGCCAGGGCTCTTTTCCGTCCGGGCGCGGCCGGACCCCCCGGTCGCGGGAAACCAGGTCGCCGAGGTGCCCGGTGCGACGGCAGCGGCTGAAATGGGCATAGGGAAACCACCCCACCCGATCGCCCGGCGAGGAGCCCCGCGCCATGACCAAAGCGACCAAACTCCTGACCGCCCTCCCCCCGCCCCAGCGACAGCGCCTGATGACCCTGGCCCGGGAGGTGTCCTTCGCGGAGGACACCCGCGTCTTCGAGGCGGGCGGCCGGGCCGACCGCTTCTGGGTCATCCGCTCCGGCTCGGTCTCCCTGGACCAGCAGGTCACCTCCCACCAGCGGGTCACCGTCGCCAGCCTGTCCGCGGGCGACCTGCTCGGCTGGTCGTGGCTGTTCCCGCCGTACCAGTGGGACTTCGGCGCGGAGGCGTTCAGCCCGGTGCGGGCGTACGAGTTCGAGGCGCAGCCGGTGCTCAAGCTGTGCGAGGAGGAGCCGGCGCTCGGGCTGTCGCTGGTGCGCATCGTCGCCGAGATCCTCGCCCACCGGCTGGAGATGACCCGGGGCAAGCTGATGGAGCAGTACGCGATCAAACGCCGGGGCGCCTTCTGACCGGTCCGCCTCGCCCGGCGTATTCGTGCGGTGAATACGGAGTTCTTTCGAATACGCACGCGTGCGGGTGGCGGCGCACCCGGCGCGCTCCGTGCCCTGCGCGGCCGGGGACGCACGACAACTCGCCTGCGTGTGCTGGGGGTTGACGGGCCCGGTGACCATCTCGCCGCAGTCGCCACCGCTCAGGCCATACGTCCGTCGCGGACGCCCGTCGAGTCACCGGAACGTGTCATTGGCCGCATTCCCTGGACGGAAATAACGTAGCGGAACGTACCTTTCCGTTTCCTGCCGGGAATGCCGCGTGCGTACACGCGGAGGCATGGGAGGCCCCAATGACCACCTCGGACCGCCATCTGCTCGACTGGTCGCCCGACGCCGTCGTCTTCGACTGCGACGGCACCCTGATGGACAGCGAACGCCACTGGCAGGAGGCTCGCCACCGAGCCTTCCTGGAGTACGGCCTCCAGCCGCCGCCCGGGTTCACGGAGCAGGCCCTCGGCCTGCACTACGAGGACTGCGGCCGGCTCATGGCGCAGTCGGTGCACAAGCCCGAACTGGCCCAGGACCTGACGGCCGCGCTCCTCGACCACTTCCTGGCACTCGTCATCGACGATCCGGTGACGATGCCGGGTGCCGTTCCGCTCGTCCGGCTGCTCTCCGGCCGGTTACCGCTGGCCGTGGCCAGCAACTGCCCGCGGGTCGTGGTCGAAGGCAGCCTGGAACGAGCCGGACTGCTCGCACACTTCCAGCACCTGGTCGTCCCCGACACCGGGGACCGGGTGCGTCCCAAGCCGCACCCCGACGTGTACACCGTGGCGGCACGGCTGTGCGGGGTCGCCCCGCACCGCGCGCTGGCGGTGGAGGACTCCCTGACCGGCGTGGAGGCCGCCCGCCGGGCGGGCTTGCGGATCCTGGGCGTCGGCCCCCGGCCGAAGGGCGACGGCGCCACCCGGGCCGACGTGTGGTTGCCGACGCTGGACGCCCCGGAACTGCTGGCCTGGGCCCACGCACTCGACGGCCCGCGGGGCCGGCACGGGTCCTGACGGCCGGACGGGCGTCCCCGCGACGGGGTCAGACGCGGTAGCGGCGCAGCGCCGGGACCGCCGCGGCGAGGCCCAGCATGAGCACCACGACGAGCAGGCCGCCGCCCGCCACGGCCGCCCGCGGGCCGAGGACCGAGCCCGCCGTGCCGTGCAGGACGTCCGCCAGCCGGGGCCCGCCCGCGACCACCACCGTGAAGACGCCCTGCATCCGGCCGCGCATCTCGTCGGTGGCCGCCGACAGCAGGATCGCCCCGCGGAAGACCATCGACACCATGTCCGCGACACCCGCCGCCGCCAGGAAGGCCACCGCCCACCACAGGCTGCCGCTGAGCCCGCAGCCGGCGACGGCGGCGCCCCAGGCGACGACCGCGCCGATCACCATCCAGCCGTGCCGGCGGGCCCGGGAGAACGTCCCGGAGAACAGCCCGCCGAGCACCGCGCCGACGGGGATCGCCGCGTAGAGCAGGCCGAGCGCCGGGCCCTCGCCGTAGGAGGAGTAGGTCTCGGCGGCGAGCTGCGGGAACAGGGCGCGGGGCATGCCGCACACCATCGCGATGACGTCGGCCAGGAAGGACAGCAGCAGCACCTTGCGCCCGGCGATGTAGCGGAAGCCCTCGGCGATCTCCCGCACCCCGGCGCGCCGGGACCCGGCGCCGCCCAGTGGGGGCAGGGCGGGCAGCCGCGCCACCGCCCACACGGTGACGCACAGCGCGAGCGCGTCGATCAGGTACAGCTCGGGCAGCCCGATGACGGGGATCAGCGCGCCGGCCAGCAGCGGGCCCGCGACCAGGCCGGTCTGGGTGACCGTCGAGCCCAGGGCGTTGGCCGCGGGCAGCTGGTCGGCGGGCACCAGCCGGGCTATGGAGGCCGTGCGGGCGGGCGCGTTCAGGCCGAAGAAGGCCTGCTGCAGCGCGAGCAGCACCATCAGCACCGGCACCGAGGCCAGCGAGGTGACGGCCTGGACCCAGAACAGCACCGAGGTGACGGCGATGCCGGTGTTGGTGACCAGCAGCAGCTTGCGGCGGTCCACGGTGTCCGCGACGGCCCCGCCCCACAGGGCGAACAGCACCATGGGCACCAGGCCGGCCAGGCTGGCGTAGCCGACCCAGGCCGAGGAGCCGGTGATGTCGTAGATCTGCTTGGGCACGGCGACGGCGGTGAGCTGGCTGCCGACGGCCGTGACGATGGTGGAGGTCCACAGCCGGCGGTAGGCCGGGATGCCCAGGGGGCGGGTGTCCATCGCCCAGCGGCGCCAGCCGCGCCGGGGCGGCGCCTCGGGCCCGTGCGCGGATGGGGGCTCCGTACCGGTGGTGGTGCTGTCGCTGGTGTCCACGGACTTCCTGGTTGCTCGTTACATCTATCCGGACCGGGGTTCACTATGTCACCGCGCCGGCCGTCGGGACCGGTCAGCCTCCGACGAGGAGCAGGACGCCGAGCGTGATCATCGTGGCGGCCACCAGCCCGTCCAGGACCCGCCAGGCCGACGGGCGCGCCAGGAAGCGGCCGAGCAGCCGGGCGCCGAAGCCGAGGACGGCGAACCAGCACAGGCTGGCCAGGGCGGCGCCGAGGCCGAACGTCCAGCGCAGCGGGCCGCGGTCGGCGGCGATCGAGCCGAGCAGGAACACCGTGTCGAGGTACACGTGCGGGTTGAGCCAGGTCAGGGCGAGGCAGGTGAGCACGGCCCGGCGCCGGGAGCCCGCCGCGTCACCGGCCGCCCGCAGACCGTCGCCCGGCTTGACCACCCGGCGGGCGGCGAGGGCGCCGTAGCCCAGCAGGAAGGCGCCGCCGACCCAGCCGACCACGGTGAGCGCACCGGGCCAGGCCACCGCCAGCGCGCCCACGCCGCCCACCCCGAGCGCGATGAGCACCGCGTCGGACAGGGCGCAGATCCCGACGACGGCGAGGACGGCGTCGCGCCGGACGCCCTGGCGCAGGACGAAGGCGTTCTGGGCGCCGATGGCGACGATGAGCGACAGGCCGGTGCCGAAACCGGCCGCGGCGGCGGCGAGGGCGGGGGACATGCGCTCCACGCTAGGGAACCGATCACTGCCGGTCCAGCTAAGGATTCTTACGTATCATTAGCCTTTGTGATGACCGACCTACCCCTCGATCAGGTGCGGACCCTGCTCGCGGTGGTCGACGAGGGCACCTTCGACGCGGCGGCGGCCGCCCTGCACGTGACGCCGTCGGCGGTCAGCCAGCGGGTCAAGGCACTGGAGCAGCGCACCGGCCGGGTGCTGCTGCTGCGCACCAAGCCGGTGCGTCCCACGGAGTCCGGCGAGATCGTCGTGCGGTTCGCCCGGCAGCTGGCCCGGCTGGAGCGCGACACGCGGGCGGAGCTGGGCATGAGCACCGAGGGCGAGCCCACCCGGGTGTCGGTCGCGGTGAACGCCGACTCCCTGGCGACCTGGTTCCTGCCCGCGCTCACCCACGTACCGCCGGAGCCGCGCCTGTGCTTCGAGCTGCACCGCGAGGACGAGACCCGCACCGCGGAGCTGCTGCGCGAGGGCCTGGTGATGGCGGCCGTGACGTCCGCGCCGGACGCGGTGACCGGCTGTTCGGTGCGGCGCCTGGGCACGATGCGCTACCTCGCCGCGGCCACGCCCGGCTTCACCGGGCGCCACCTCCACGGCCCCCTGCCCGACGCGCTGGCCCACGCGCCCGTGGTCACCTTCGACCGCCGGGACGACCTCCAGGACGCCTTCGTACGACGGCTGCGGCGCGGGGCCGGCGGCGCGAGCGCGGTACGGCACGCCGTGCCCACGTCGGAGGGCTTCCTGGACGCGGTCGCCGCCGGGCTCGGCTGGGGCATGGTGCCCGAGATCCAGGCGGACGGGCTGCTGCGCTCGGGGCGCCTGGTGGCCCTGGCGCCGGAGCTGCCGTTGGACGTGCCGCTGTACTGGCAGCAGTGGAAGCTCGACTCACCGGCCCTGGCGGCGCTGGCGGAGGCGGTGGCGGGGGCGGCGGCCGGGGCACTGGGCTGAGACGGCCCCCCCGCGCCCGCCGTCCACCCGCCCGCCCTCGGCCGCCGTCCACCCGCCCGCCCCGGTCCGGTCCGTCGTCAGCCCGCTCCGCCGTCGCCGCCGTCGCCCCCGCCCAGCGCCTCCAGCCGTGCCTGTGCGCTGTCCAGCAGCATCTCCAGTGCCGTCGGGTACGCGCTGGTCACCATGCGGGTGGCGAGCAGCGGGGCGGCCTCGGCGATGCGGGGGTGGGTGGCGGCGGGCAGGCGGGCGTAGGTGGAGCGCCACATCGCCTCGTCGGCGCGCTGCGAGGCGCGCGGCAGGGTGAGGGAGGCCGCGTCGAGGGCGGCGAAGGCCAGGGTCTGGTCGATGAAGGCGTGGTAGACGCGCACGGTCTCCGGCAGCGGGAAGCCGGCCCGGCGCAGCACGTCCAGCACGGCCTCGTCGGCGGCCAGCTCGTTGGCCCGCCCGGTGACCCGGCTGGCGGTCAGCTGGGCCGCCTGCGGGTGGGCGACGTAGGCGGCGTGGATGCGCAGTCCGACGGCGTGCAGGTCGGCCCGCCACCGGCCGGTCGGCCGCCAGCCGCTGAGCGCCTGCCCGATCAGGGCGTCACCGATGGCGAGGGTCAGCTCGTCCATGCCCCGGAAGTACCGGTACAGCGTGCTGGGGTCGCAGTCGAGGGCCAGGCCGAGGCGGCGGGCGGTGAGCCCGGTGCTGCCGTGCTCGCGTAGCAGCCGCAGCGCGGTGTCGACGATCAGCTGCTCGGACAGCACGGTGCCCGCGCGGGTGGGCCGGCGGCGGCGCCGTTTCTCCTCGGGCACGACGGGCTTCGGCACGGCCGCCCTCCCTTCTTGCGTCCCCTTATGCCAACGCCATTGACCTTAAGCGAGCGCGGCGGGTTGTATCCAGGGCGGGGCGCGCCACCACAACGAACGACAAACCGAGAAGTCGACAGATCGACTCAGGGAGTGCTTGTCATGCGTGTACTGCTCGTGGGAGCCGGCGGAGTCGGCACCGCCGTCACCCGGATCGCGGCCCGCCGCACGTTCTTCGAGGCCATGGTGGTCGCCGACTACGACCCGGCCCGTTCCGCCGCCGCGGTGGCGGCCCTCGACGGCGACGGCCGGTTCGTGGCCGAGCGCGTCGACGCGGGCGACGAGGCGGCCGTGACCGCGCTGCTCGCCCGGCACGGCTGCGACGTGCTGCTCAACGCGACCGATCCGCGGTTCGTGATGCCGCTGTTCCGGGCGGCGCGCGCGGCCGGCGCCACCTATGTCGACATGGCGATGTCCCTGTCCAGGCCGCACGGGGAGCGGCCGTACGAGGAGTGCGGGGTGAAGCTCGGTGACGAGCAGTTCGCCGAGGCCGACGCGTGGGAGGAGGCCGGGGCGCTCGCCCTGGTCGGCATGGGCGTCGAGCCGGGCCTGTCGGACGTCTTCGCCCGGTTCGCCGCCGACGAGCTGTTCGACGAGATCGAGGAGATCGGCGTCCGCGACGGCGCCGACCTCACCGTGGACGGCCTGGACTTCGCGCCGTCCTTCAGCATCTGGACCACCATCGAGGAGTGCCTGAACCCGCCGGTCGTCTACGAGGCGGAGCGGGGCTGGTACACCACCGAGCCGTTCAGCGAGCCCGAGGTCTTCGACTTCCCCGAGGGCATCGGGCCGGTGGAGTGCGTGAACGTCGAGCACGAGGAGGTGCTGCTCGTGCCCCGCTGGGTGGGGGCCCGGCGCGTCACCTTCAAGTACGGCCTCGGACAGGAGTTCATCGACACGCTGCGCACGCTGCACCGGCTGGGCCTGGACGGCACCGCCCCGGTGACCGTGCCGGGCGCGGACGGGCCGGTGCAGGTGTCGCCCCGGGACGTGGTCGCCGCCTGTCTGCCCGACCCGGCGACCCTGGGCGAGCGGATGCGCGGCAAGACCTGCGCGGGCACCTGGGTGCGGGGCGTGAAGGACGGTGCCCCGCGCGAGGTGTACCTGTACCACGTGGTCGACAACCAGTGGTCGATGGCGGAGTACGGCAGCCAGGCCGTGGTGTGGCAGACGGCGGTCAACCCGGTCGTCGCCCTGGAGCTGCTCGCCACGCGCGCGTGGCAGGGCGCCGGCGTGCTGGGCCCCGAGGCGTTCCCGGCCCGGCCGTTCCTGGACCTGCTGAGCGCGTACGGCTCTCCCTGGGGGATGCGCGAGCAGTAGCCGGGCCGCGGCCGTCGCGGTCCCCGGGCACGCTCAGCTCCCGGTCCCCGGTCCCCGGGCCCGCTCAGCTCCCGCCGCGGCGCAGCGGCCCCCACGCGTGCTCGTGGGCGGCGACACCGTCCGGCCACCGGGGTACCCCGCGGCAGGGTGCGGGATCAGGGGTCCCGCGGGGCCGTTCCCGCGGGCAGGCGCAGGGTGAAGGCGCTGCCGCGGCCCGGTGTGCTGCGCGCCTCGGCGGTGCCGCCGTGCGCCGCGACGAGGTGCCGCACGATGGACAGGCCGAGCCCGCTGCCCCCGGTGCGGCGGCTGCGGGACTTCTCGGCCCGCCAGAAGCGCTCGAAGACGTGCGGCAGGTCCTCGGGCGCGATGCCGGAACCGGTGTCGGCGACCTCCAGCACCACCCGGTCCCCCTCGCGGCCCGCGGTCAGGGTGACCGTGCCGCCCCGGGGGGTGTGCCGTACGGCGTTGGTGACGAGGTTGCCGAGGGCCTGGCGCAGCCGTACGGGGTCGGCGTCCAGCCAGGGGGCGCCGTCCGCCCGGGTGCGCAGGGTGACGCCGGCGGTGTCGGCGGCGACCCGGTGGGCCGCGGCGACTTGGGCGATCAGCTCGTCGGCAGGCACGGGCTCGGGGTGCAGGCGCAGGGTCCCGGCGTCGGCATCGGCGAGGTCGCGCAGGTCGTCGATGACCCGCTGGAGCACGAGTGCCTCCTCGTGCAGCGCGGACAGCAGCTGCGGGTCCGGGTCGACGAGGCCGTCGCGGGTGACCTCGAGCCAGCCGCGGATGTTGGTCAGCGGGCTGCGCAGCTCGTGGGCGATGTCGCTGACCAGGGCCTTGCGCTGGGCCTCCAGGCGTTCGCGGCGCTCGGCGAGGTCGTTGAAGGCCTCGGCGAGGATGCCGGTCTCGTCGCGCGTGGTGACGGGTACGCGCGCGTGCGCCTCCGGCGGCTGCTGGGCGGCCTCGGTCAGGGCGCGCAGCGGGCGGACCAGGCGGGTGGCGACCACGGCGGTCACCGCGACGGTCACGGCGAGGACGAGCCCCGCGGCCCCGGCGACCTTCGCCTTGTTGGCCGGGGACATGTCGAAGCGGGGCGGCGCGTCGCCCGCGCCCCCGCCGAGGAACAGCTCGGCGACCGGGGCGACGTAGGGGTCGAGCTGGGCGCGGCGGGCGTTGTCGACGCAGGCCTGGGCGGTGTGCAGGGCCTGGGTGTCGCGGGCCGAGGAGAACTTCGCGGCGACGGCGGGGACGAGGCCCTCGGTGACGTCCACGACGAGGTACAGCGGGGTGCCGGTGCCCAGGCCGAGCCTCGTCAGACAGCCGCCGGCCTGCTCCTGGAGGGCGCGCAGGGCCTTCTCCTCGGTCGGTGTCGGGGTGTTGAGCCGGCCGTCGGCGCAGTCGGTGGCGTCGAGGTCGGCCTCGCCGACTGCTCCGGTGTCCTCGGTGACGACCGGGCGTCCGCTCGGGACGCGGGTGACGGTGGTGGCGAGGCCGTAGCGGGTGAGGCAGCGCTGCCGGATCCGGGCGAGGCCGTCGAGGGCGGTGCGCTCCGGGGCGGTGAGCCGGTACGGGCCCACCGCGCGCGGGTCGATGCCGGTGCGCTGGGCGCCGCGCTCGGAGTAGGTGTCGGTGTGCAGCGGGTCGACGGTGGCGGCGGCGCGGGGCGGCAGGGAGGTGCCGGGCGGCGCGGAGTCGGCGAGCGGGGTGCGGTCGGCGGTGGTCAGGGCGATGCGCCGGCCGGTCCGCGCGGACAGGGCCCGCACGGTGGCCCGGACGTCCCGCCAGTCGGGGTGGGTGGCGGCGTAGCCGCTGAGCCGGGCGAGGATGTCCATGTCGTCGGCGAGGGCCTGGCCCTGTTCCTCCTTCAGGGCGCGGGTGGTGGTCTCGATGGCCAGCCAGGTGGTGGCGGCCACCGAGCAGACCGCGATCAGCACGGACGCGATCAGCAGCCGCACCAGCAGGCGCTTGCGCACCGGTATCCGGGCCCGGCGCGGCCGGCCGGCCCGCTCGCGGGGCCCGCGGGTCATCCGGGGCCGCCGCTGAGCTTGTAGCCGACGCCGAAGACGGTGAGCAGCCGGGCCGGGCGGCGCGGGTCGGCCTCGGTCTTCTTACGCAGGTTCATGATGTGCACGTCGATGGCCCGCTCCGTGGACGCACGGTCGAAGCCACTGGTGCACTGGAGCAACTGCCGCCGGGTGAAGACCCGTTCGGGTTCGCCGACGAGGGCCAACAGGATCTGGAACTCGGCCGGGGTGCACTCCACGGGCACGCCGTCGCACCGCACCTCGTGCCGCGCGGGGTCGACGGCCAGGCCCGCCGCCCGCAGCACGGGGTCCTCGCGCCGCCCCGCGGCCCGGCCGCCGCGCCGCAGCACCGTGCGGATCCGGGCCATCAGCTCGCGCGGGCTGTACGGCTTGGTCATGTAGTCGTCGGCGCCCAGGTCCAGGCCGAGCAGCACGTCGTCCTCGGCGGTGCGGGCGGTGAGCATCAGCACGGGCACGTCGCCCTCGCGGCGCAGCGTCCGGCACACCTCGAAGCCGTCGAGGCCGGGCAGCATCAGGTCGAGCACCACGAGGTCGGGGCCGAGGCGGCGGGCGGTGTCCAGCGCGGCCGGCCCGTCATGGACGACGGTGGCGGTGTGCCCCTCGGCCAGGAGGGTGCGGCGGATGAGTTCGGCCTGCATCGCGTCGTCCTCGGCGACGAGTACGTGGGCGCACACGGGACGGGTCCCCTTCGGTCGGCGGGCGGGGTGCTCGTCCGGTCAGCGGGCGAGGAAGGCATGGTCGCCCATCACCACGACCGGGTGCAGGGCGGGGTCCAGTTCCCGCAGCAGGTCCTTCATGTGCGGCTCACCGAGGCTGACGCAGCCGTGGGTGGGGCCGCCGTGGTCGACGTGGAACCAGATGCCGCCGCCGCGGCGTGCCCCGAGCGGCCGGGTCCAGTCGAGGGGCGAGGTGCCCGGCCGGCGGTTGTAGTCGATGGCGACGACGTAGTCGAAGGAGCCCTCCAGGGACTCCCCCTCGAAGCCGGTGCCGTGCGAGGTGAAGCCCCACGAGCGGTGGTAGGGCAGCCGGGTGCCGGGGTCGGGGCGCAGTCCGCCCGCGTCGCTGAGGGTGAACACGCCCTGGGGGCTGCGCAGGTCGCCGCCCGTGTGGTGGGCGCTCCAACCGCGCAGGGCGTTGTGCGCGGGCCAGGCGGGGCCGGGCCGCCAGCCGTCCGCGGTGCGCCGGTACAGAACGACCGTGGACAGCGGCGAGTCCCGGTCGCGTCCGGTGACCACGACGACCTGCCCGGCCGTCCCCGGTATGCGGGCCCGGGCCGCCGGGCCGAGGCCGGGTATCGGCGTCGGGGCGGCGCGCACCGCCGCGGTGGGCGCGGGCGGGGTGCCGGGCCGGGTCGGCGCGGCGTCGGGCCCCGGGGAGGCCGCCGCGCCGCCGCCGCACCCGGTGAGCAGGAACAGGGCGGCGAGCACGGCGGCCCGGGGTCGGTGCGCGATCATGTCTCGACCTTGGCCGACGGATGTGAGGAACTGGTCAGCTTCCGCGGAACCGCTTCACCGCCACGGAACCGGTCGGCTTCCGCAGAACCGGTCGGCTGCCGCAGAACCGGGCGGCTCCCACGCAACCGGTCGGCTTCCGCGGTGCGTTCGGCCCGCGCCGGCCGAACGGCCCTACGGGCTGCTCGGCTTGCCCCGGGTGTGGAGCCAGGTGGTGAACACGGCGTCGAGGTCCTTGCCGGAGACGCGCTCGGCGAGCCGCTCGAAGTCGGCGGTGGTGCCGTGGCCGTACCGGTGCTCGCTCGCCCAGGCGCGCAGGACGCGGTAGAAGGCACGGTCGCCCACGGCGGTGCGCAGGGCGTGCAGGACCATGGCGCCGCGGGCGTAGACCGGGGTGCCGAACAGGTTCGCCCCGTTGCCGGGGTCGCCGGGCGGGTAGGCCCACAGGGGGTCGCCGGCCGGGCGGGCGTAGAGCGCGTCGAAGGTCTTCTGCGCGCTGTCGCCGCCGTGCTGCTCCTCGTAGAGCCACTCGGCGTAGGTGGCGAAGCCCTCGTTGAGCCAGATGTCCTTCCACGAGGTGAGGGACACGGAGTCGCCGAACCACTGGTGGGCGTTCTCGTGGACCAGGGTGTCCAGGTCGGGCGCGCTGTCGTAGACGGGCCGCCCCTGGGTCTCCAGGGCGTAGCCGACGTCGGGCGCGTGGTCCACGATCGAGCCGGCGCTGCGGAAGGGGTAGGGGCCGAAGAGGCGGCTCTCCCACTCCAGCACGGAGGGCAGCTTCTTCAGCACGGGCGCGGCGGCGGTGGCCTCGCGCGGGTCGACGGCGTCGTAGACGCGGATGCCGTCGCGGGTGGTGTACTGCCGGACCTGGAAGGTGCCGACGGTGGCGGTGGCCAGGTAGGCGGCCATCGGCTCGCTCTGGCGCCAGTGGAACGTGGTCCGGCCCTGGTGGGTGCGCCGGCCGACCAGGACGCCGTTGGCGACGGCGGTGCGTCCCTGCGGGACGGTCACCGTGATGTCGTACGAGGACTTGTCCGTGGGGTGGTTGTTGGCGGGGAACCACGTCATGGCGCCCTGGGGTTCGCCGGCGACGAAGGCGCCGTCGTCGGTGGCGATCCAGCCGTCCGGGGAGCCGTCCGGGTCGGTGACCGGCTTGGGGGTGCCCCGGTAGGTGACGGTCACCTGGAACGTCTGGCCCTTGCGCAGGGCCCGGCGGGGGGTGACGACGAGTTCCTGGCCGTCGCGCCGGTGCGCGGCCGGGGCGCGGTCGACGGTGAGGCCGGTGACCTTCAGGCCGCTGAGGTCGAGGTCGAAGCGGGTGAGCCGCCGGGTGGCGCGGGCGGTGAGGACGGCGGTGCCGTCGAGGTGCCGCGTGGCGGTGTCGTAGCGCAGGTCGAGGCCGTAGTGCGCCACGTGGTAGCCGCCGTTCCCGGCGAGCGGGAAGTAGGGGTCGCCGGCCCCGGCGCCGCCCGTCGTGGTGGCGCCCGCGGGGCTCGCGGAGGCGAGCAGCGCGGCGAGGGCCAGGGGGACGGTCGCCGTGAGGGCCCGGCGGCGCGGGCCGTGCGCGGGACGGTGGCTGGGCCTCGGGGGCCGGGATGGGGTCACAAGCTCTCCTGGGCGGGTCGGCAGGGGGCGCTCCACCCGAGGTGGAGGGTCGCTCCGGCGGGGGTGGCGGTGATCAATTCGTCCCTCAGCGTAGGGCCGGCGGGCCGCGCCCTCACCCATGATCGGGTCAAGTCACGCCGCGTCACGCCGGGCGCGCGCGGCCGGCCGGCAGTACGCTCCGGACGGTCCCCCGACCCCCCGCTGTCCCTCCCCCGTCCGCTGCGTCGACCCCGTCGAAAGGCCCGCCGGTGAGCGTACGAGTGCGCCGTGTCTACGAGGATCCCGAACCCGCCGACGGCCTGCGCGTCCTGGTGGACCGGCTGTGGCCGCGGGGCGTGTCCAAGGACGCCGCCCACGTCGACGAGTGGCCCAAGGACCTCACCCCCTCCGCGGAGCTGCGCCGCTGGTACCACGCGGGCGAGGGCTCCTACGAGGAGTTCGCCGCCCGCTACGAGGACGAGCTCGCCGCGCCCGGCGCGTCCGAACTCCTGGACGGGCTGCGGGAGTCGGCCCGCACGGGGCCGGTGACGCTGCTGACGTCGTCGAAGGACCCGGGGCGCAGCCACGCGGCGGTGCTGGCCCGCCTGCTGGAGGAGGCCTGAGGGCGCACCGCCCGACCTCCGTGGCGCACCGCCCGACCTCCGTGGCGCCCCGCCCGCTATCCGGGGCGCCCCGCCCGCCATCTGGGGCGCGCCCCCGGCTTCTCCCCCGCGCCCGCTCCCCTCACGCCGTCTGCTGCGCCGCCGCCCGGCCCGCCGCGCGCCCCGAGAACAGGCAGCCGCCGAGGAAGGTGCCCTCGAGGGCGTTGTAGCCGTGCACGCCGCCGCCGCCGAAGCCGGCCACCTCGCCGGCCGCGTAGAGCCCGTCCACCGGGGTGCCGTCGGCGCCGAGGGCGCGCGAGTCGAGGTCGGTCTGGATGCCGCCGAGCGTCTTGCGGGTGAGGACGTGCAGCTTGACGCCGATGAGCGGTCCGGCGGCCGGGTCGAGGATGCGGTGCGGGGCGGCGACGCGGCCGAGGCGGTCGCCGATGTAGCGGCGGGCGTTGCGGATGCCCTGCACCTGGGCGTCCTTGGCGTAGGGGTTGTCGATCTGCAGGTCGCGGGCCCGGATCTGGCGGCGCATCAGGGCGGCGTCGAGGAGCGGCTCGTCGGTGAGGCCGTTCATCTTCTCGACCAGCCGGTCCAGGGTGTCGGCGACGACGAAGTCCGCGCCCCGGTCGAGGAACGCCTGCACCGGGCCCGGGGCGCCCTTGCCGAGGATCCGGTCACGCAGGAACGCCCGGCGGTCCTTCGCGGTGATGTCCGGGTTCTGCTCGGAGCCGGACAGCGCGAACTCCTTCTCGACGATCTTCTGGCTGAGGACGAACCAGGAGTGGTCGTACCCGGCGATGTCCTCGGTGGTGCGCAGGTGGCGCAGGGTGCCGAGGGTGTCGTAGCCGGGCAGGCAGGGGTCGGGCAGCCGGCGGCCGAGGGCGTCGAACCACATCGAGGACGGGCCGGGCAGGATGCGGATGCCGTGGCCGGGCCAGACCGGGTCCCAGTTGCGCACGCCCTCGGTGTAGTGCCACATGCGGTCGCGGTTGACGAGGCGGGCGCCGGCCCGGGCGCTGATGTCGAGCATGCGGCCGTCGACGTAGGCGGGCACGCCGGTGACCATCCGGGCGGGCGGGGTGCCGAGCCGGGCGGGCCAGTGGCGGCGCACGATGTCATGGTCGGCGCCGATGCCGCCCGAGGTGACGATCACGGCCTGGGCGGTCAGTTCGAACGCGCCGACCTCCTCGCGGCTGGAGGCGACGCCGCGCGGTGCGTCGTCCGGGGCGAGGAGGGTGCCCCGCACGCCGCGCGCCGCGCCCTGCTCCAGCACCAGCTCGTCCACCCGGTGGCGGTGGAGGAAGGTGAGCAGTCCGTCGCGGGCGGCCTGCCGGGCGTGGCGGACGAACGGCTCGACGACACCGGTACCGGTGCCCCAGGCGATGTGGAAACGGGGCACGGAGTTGCCGTGGCCGTCGGCGCGCAGGTCGCCGCGCTCGGCCCAGCCGACCGTGGGCAGCAGCTTGATGCCGTGCCGCTCCAGCCAGACGCGCTTCTCCCCCGCGGCGAACTCCACGTAGGCCCGCGCCCAGCGCACGGCCCAGGAGTCCTCGTCGTCCAGGCGGTCGAACCCGGCGCTGCCCTGCCAGTCGCTCCACGCCAGGTCGAGGGAGTCCTTCACGCCGAGGCGGCGCTGCTCCGGGGAGTCGACGAGGAAGAGCCCGCCGAAGGACCAGAACGCCTGGCCACCGAGGTTGGCGGCGTTCTCCTGGTCGACCAGGGCGACCCGGCGGCCCCGGCTGGTGAGTTCGTGCGCGGCGACCAGGCCGGCGAGGCCCGCTCCGACGACGATGACGTCCGCGTCCATGGGCGTCCGTTCCTTCCTGGGGTTCGTCCCCCGGGGTTCGATCCGGGGTTCATCGACCGTGCGTCGACGGGGCGGGGGTGTGGGCCGGGGTGTGGGCGGGGGCCTGGGCCTCGGGGGCCGCCGGTGGCGGCGCGGGGGGAGCGGGGGGAGCGGGGGGCGCGGGGGGCGCGGCCAGCAGGGCCGTGAGGAGCTGCTTGAGCCACGCGCGCGCGGCCTCCACGTCCTTGTCCAGCAGTAGCTGGGTGGTCACGCCGTCGTAGGCGGCGACCACGGCGCGGGCGGCACCCTCGGCGTCGCCGAGCGCTGCGGGCAGGGGGGTGGGGCCCTGGGCGCGGGCGAGCCGGTCGGCGACGGCCCGGCGCAAACGAGCGCGGTGGTCGAGGAGGGACCGGGCGACGGCGGGCTCGCGCGCCGCGCGCACCAGGAAGTCGGTCTTGACCAGCAGCCAGTCCACGTCCAGGAGGAGCACCTCGGTGACCCGGTCCACGGCGGCGGGCACGTCGAGGGCGGGCCCGTCCTGGGCGAGGGCGTCGGAGACCTGCCGGGCGATGAGGTCGGCGCGCTCCTGGTAGAGGGCGAAGAACAGCTCGTCGAGGGTGGTGAAGTTGGAGTAGAAGGCGCCCCGGCTGAAGCCGGCGGCCTCGCAGACCTCCTCGATCGAGACCCGCCCGAAGCCCTTGGCGGCGAACACCGCGAACGCCGCGTCGAGCAGCCGGGCGCGGGTGCGGACCCGGCGCCGGGTCACGCGCTTGGCACCGTCGTCCATGGGCTCACCTCCCGCCGGCACCGACGTCGGATACAGGAACGTATCCGATACACCGGCGTATCGAACAGTCCTCGGAGCGGGCGGAACGCCTGCGCGGCCAGCGAAGGGAACACATTTTCGATTAAGGGGTACGCTGGATCCATGACCAGGCACCACCTCCAGGGCTCCCTCTTCGACCAGGCCGAGGACCTGCGGCTCGGCACGCTCGACGGCATCCGTCGCACGGTGCTCGGCGCGGGCGCCTGGATCGACGTGCTGCCCGGCTGGCTCACCGGTTCCGACGCCCTGTTCGAGCAGTTGGCCGAGGACGTCCCGTGGCGCGAGGAGCGCCGCCAGATGTACGACAACGTCGTGGCCGTCCCGCGCCTGCTCGCCTTCTACGGCGCCGAGGACCCGCTCCCCCACCCGGTGCTCGACGAGGTCCGCGCCGCGCTGAGCGCGCACTACGCCGAGGAGCTGGGCGAGCCGTTCGTCACGGCGGGCCTGTGCCACTACCGCGACGGCCGGGACAGCGTGGCCTGGCACGGCGACCGCATCGGCCGCGGCGCCCGCCAGGACACCATGGTCGCGATCCTCTCCGTCGGCGCCCCGCGCGACCTGCTGCTGCGCCCGGCTCACGGCGGCGGGCAGACGGTGCGGCGCCCGCTGGGCCACGGCGACCTGATCGTCATGGGCGGCTCCTGCCAGCGCACCTGGGAACACTGCGTCCCCAAGAGCACACGGGCGAGCGGCCCCCGCATCAGCGTCCAGTTCCGCCCGCGCGGCGTGCGCTGAGCCCGGGACCGGCCCCCCGGGTACGGTGCCCGGGACGGCTCTGCTTTGCTGTCCCCGGCAACGCTCCACCCCACTTCCGACGGGACGGCCATGGGCGCAGACATCCAGCAGGTCGGCGACGGCATCCACCTGGTGCACGGCAGCAACACCAACTGGGTGATCCTCGGCGAGGGCGACGCCGTCACCCTCATCGACACCGGATATCCCGGCGACCGCGGACTGCTCCTTGAGTCCCTGGCCGCGGTGGGCAGTTCACCGGAGGCGGTGGCCGCCGTGCTGATCACCCACGCGCACACCGACCACCTCGGCTCGGCCGAGTACCTGCGTGCCGCCCACGGCACCCCCGTCCTCCTGCACGAGGCGGAAGTGCCGCACGCCCGGCGGGACTTCCTGCACCAGGTGAGCGTCGGGACGGTGCTCAGGAACGGCTGGCGGCCCGGGGTGCTCCCGTGGGCCGTGCACGCCATCCGCTCGGGCGGGACCGCGCACGTGCCGGTCACCGAGCCGGCCCCGTTCCCCTCCGACGGCCCGCACGGCCCGTCCGGCGCGCTCGACCTGCCCGGCCGCCCCGTGCCGGTGCACACCCCCGGCCACACCCTGGGCCACTGCGCCTACCACCTGCCCGAGGCGGGCGTGGTGGTCTCCGGCGACGCCCTGGTCAGCGGCCACCCGACGTCCCGCGTCCGGGGACCCCAGCTGCTGCCCGACATGTTCCACCACGAGCGGGAGCGCTCCGTGGCCTCCCTCGCGGTGTTCGAGGATCTGGACGCCGACGTCCTGCTGCCCGGCCACGGCCCGGTCCACCGGGGTTCGGTGCGCGACGCCGCGCTCCGGGCCCGCGAACGCGCCCTTTAGGGTCGGCACATGGCCCTGCAGATCAGCGCTACCAACCCGGAACACCCGGCGGTGCTCCTGGAACTGCCCTGGCAGCTCCCGCTGGAGGAGTGGCCGGAGGACGTCCTGGTCCCCCTGCCCCGCGGCATCTCCCGGCACGTGGTGCGCTACGCCCGCGCCGGTGCGGAGGTCATCGCCGTCAAGGAGCTCGCCGAGCGGCCCGCGCTGCGCGAGTACGAGCTGCTGCGCGACCTCGACCGGCTCGGCATCCCCGCCGTGGACCCGCTCGCCGTGGTCACCGGCCGCACCGACGACAGCGGCGAGCCGCTGGAACCGGTGCTCGTCACCCGGCACCTGGGCGGCTCCATGCCGTACCGCTCGATGTTCGAGACGACCATGCGGCCCGCGACCATGCACCGGCTCATGGACGCCCTCGCCGTGCTGCTGGTGCGCCTGCACCTGGCGGGGTTCGCGTGGGGCGACTGCTCGCTGTCCAACACGCTGTTCCGGCGCGACGCGGGCGCCTACGCCGCCTACCTCGTGGACGCCGAGACCGGCGACCTGCACCCCCGGCTGAGCCCCGGCCAGCGCGACTACGACCTCGACCTGGCCCGGGTGAACATCAGCGGCGAACTGCTCGACCTGGAGGCGTCCGGGGCGCTGCACCCGTCGGTGGACCCGATCGAGTTCGGCCGGGAGATCTGCGCCCGCTACCGCGGCCTGTGGGACGAGCTGACCCGCACCTCGGTCTACCCGGCGGGCAAGTACCACTACATCGAGCGCCGGATACGCCGGCTCAACGACCTCGGCTTCGACGTGGCCGAGATGCAGATCGAGCACTCCTCCCTCGGCGACACGGTCACCTTCGTGCCGAAGGTCGTCGACGCCGGCCACCACCAGCGCCAGCTGCTGCGGCTGACCGGCCTGGACGCCGAGGAGAACCAGGCGCGGCGGCTGCTGAACGACCTGGAGAGCTGGATGGCCACCCAGGACGACCACGCCCCGGGCGACCCCCTCGCCGCCCGCCCCGAGGTGCTGGCCCACCGGTGGGTGCGGGACGTGTTCCGCCCCACCGTGCGCGCCGTGCCGGTCGAGCTGCGCGGCTCGATGGACCCGGCGGAGATCTACCACGAGCTGCTGGAGCACCGCTGGTACCTGTCCGAGCGCGCCCAGCACGACATCGGGCTGGACACGGCCGTCGAGGACTACATCACCAAGATCCTGCCCAAGGCCCGCGAGACCCTGGAGCCGACCGTCCCGGAGGACTGACCGGGGGCCGGGCCGCCCCCCGCGTCACCGCGGCGGGACGACCGCCACCGGGCAGTCGGCGTGGTGCAGCATCCCGTGCGCCACGGAGCCGATCCGGGCGCCGATGGCGGTGCGGTGCGCGCGGCGGCCGACGACCAGCAGCTGGGCCCGCCCGGACACCGACAGCAGCACCTGGGCCGCGCTGCCCATCTCCACGTGCTCCACGACCGGCACGTCCGGGAACCGCTCCCGCCAGGGCGCCAGCGCCGCCGCGAGCGCCTGCCGCTCGAACGGCTCCAGGCCGCCCGCCTCGTCGAGCAGCCGCAGCGAGCCGGGGCTGTAGGCGAACACCGGCGGCAGCGTCCAGGCCCGGACGGCCCGCACCGACGCGCCGCGCGCGGCGGCCGTCTCGAACGCGAACCCCAGGGCGGCCGCGCTGTCCTCGGGCTCGCCCTGCTGGCCGACGACGACCTCGTGCCCGGCCACCTCGTCGGACGCCTTGTCGCCGGAGCGCACCGCCACCACCGGGCAGACGGCCTCGGTGATCGCCTGCTGGCCGACCGAGCCCAGCAGGAACCCGACGAACGGGCCGTGGCCGCGCGAGCCGAGGACCAGCATCCCGGCCCCCCGGGCGGCCTCCAGCAGAGTGTCGGCGGGCGGGCCCTCCAGCACGTCGGTGGTCACCTCCAGCGCGGGGTGCCGCTCGGCGACCGCGCGCACGGCCCCGGCGACGCCCTCGCGCACCCAGCGCGCCTGGGAGGCGCGGTCCGCCACGTCGGGTGCCGCGTCCGGCTGGAACTCCCAGACGTGCACCACGCGCAGCGCCGCGTCCCGTCGTACGGCCTCCCGGGCCGCCCAGGCGAGCGCGGCGAGGCTCTCGTCCGTCCCGTCGACTCCCGCGGTGATCGGGCCCGTCATGCGGCTGCTCCTCGTGTTCGTGCGTGCGTGCGTGTGTGCGTGCCATGCGTGGCGTGATCGAAAACGTCTCGCACAGTGTTCCCCACCGTGCCTACGCTGACCGTCATGACGCTGGAATGGGAGCAGGTCGTCGTCGACGCGCACGATCCGCGGGCGCTGGGCCGCTGGTGGGCCGAGGCGCTCGGCTGGGCGGTGGTCGACGACAGCCCCGACGAGTACGAGATCAGGCCGGCCCCCGACCGGCTGCCCGGCCTGCTGTTCGGCCGCAGCGCCGAGGGCAAGGCGGGCAAGAACCGGCTGCACCTGGACTTCCGGCCCGTCGACCAGCGGGCGGAGGTCGAGCGGCTGCTGGCGCTGGGCGCCCGGCACGCCGACGTCGGCCAGAGCGGCGACGAGCCGTGGGTGGTGCTCGCCGACCCCGAGGGCAACGAGTTCTGCGTGCTGGGACCCCGCGGGCAGTCCTGAGCAGGGCACGGGACGGCACGACACGACGATCGAACATACGATGGGCAACGAGCCGGCACGGGGACCCGGGCGGGTCACCGGCCGCACTGCCGATCACTCGGGGTGGGAGACGTATGGCACAGGCCGCCGAGACCGCGCGGACCGTCATCCTGACCGTGGACGACGACCCGGGTGTCTCCCGTGCCGTCGCCCGTGACCTCAGGCGCCGCTACGGCGCCTCGTACCGCGTCGTGCGCGCGGAGTCCGGCGAGTCGGCGCTGGACGCGCTGCGCGAGCTGAAGCTGCGCGGTGACCTGGTCGCCGTGATCCTCGCCGACTACCGGATGCCGCAGATGAACGGCATCGAGTTCCTGGAGCAGGCGCTGGACGTCTACCCGGGCGCGCGCCGGGTGCTGCTGACCGCGTACGCGGACACCAACGCGGCGATCGACGCGATCAACGTCGTCGACCTCGACCACTACCTGCTCAAGCCGTGGGACCCGCCGGAGGAGAAGCTCTACCCGGTGGTGGACGACCTGCTGGAGGCCTGGCGCACCAGCGACCACCGGCCGGTGCCCAGCACCAAGGTGGTCGGGCACCGCTGGTCGGCGCGGTCCTCGGAGGTCCGCGAGTTCCTGGCCCGCAACCAGGTGCCCTACCGCTGGTACTCCTCCGACGAGCCCGAGGGGCAGCGGCTGCTGAAGGCGGCCGGGCAGGACGGGCGGCGGCTGCCGCTGGTCGTCACCCCCGACGGCGGCGCCCTCGTCGAGCCGGACCCGCCCGAGCTGGCCGCGCACGTCGGCCTGGCGACGACCCCGACCGCCGAGTTCTACGACCTGATCGTGATCGGCGGCGGCCCGGCGGGCCTCGGCGCGGCCGTGTACGGGGCCTCGGAGGGCCTGCGCACGGTGCTGGTGGAGCGGTCGGCCACCGGCGGGCAGGCGGGGCAGAGCTCCCGCATCGAGAACTACCTCGGCTTCCCCGACGGCGTCTCGGGCGCCCAGCTCACCGACCGGGCCCGGCGGCAGGCCGCCAAGTTCGGCGCCGAGATCCTCACCGCCCGCGAGGTGACCGGTCTGGAGATCAACGGCGCCGCCCGGGTGGTCCGCTTCTCCGACGGCTCGGCGATCGCGGCGCACAGCGTGATCCTCGCGACCGGCGTGTCCTACCGCCAGCTGACGGCGCCCGGCTGCGACACCCTCACCGGCTGCGGGGTGTACTACGGCTCGGCGCTCACCGAGGCGCCCGCCTGCCAGGGCCAGGACGTCTACATCGTGGGCGGCGCCAACTCGGCCGGGCAGGCGGCGATGTACCTCGCCAAGGGCGCCAAGTCGGTGACGCTGCTGGTGCGCGGACCCGACCTGTCGGCGTCGATGTCGCACTACCTGATCCAGCAGATCGAGGAGGCGCCGAACATCTCGGTGCGCGCCCGGACCGTCGTCGAGTCCGCCCACGGGCCCGAGCGGCTGGAGCAGCTGACGCTGCGCGACGTGGACACCGGGGAGAGCGAACTGGTCGACGCGCAGTGGCTGTTCGTGTTCATCGGCGCCGCGCCGCTGACCGACTGGCTGGACGGCACGGTGCTGCGCGACCCGCGCGGGTTCATCCTGGCCGGGCCCGACCTGACCACCGACGGGCGCCCGCCGGCCGGCTGGGAGCTGGACCGGCCGCCGTACCACCTGGAGACCAACGTCCCCGGCGTGTTCGTGGCGGGCGACGCGCGGGCGGAGTCCGCCAAGCGCGTGGCGTCCGCCGTGGGAGAGGGAGCCATGGCCGTGATGCTCGTCCACCGCTACCTGGAGCAGTCATGAGCGGGCAGCCGATGCCGTGCAGCCCCGGTGAGGTCGGCTCCCTGTTCCTGTTCGAGAAGCTGTCCCCCGAGCAGCTGGGCCGGCTGTGTGCCGAGGGCCGGGTGGAGCGGTTCGAGCCGGGTCCCGTCTACACCGAGGGCGACCCGGCGACCTGCTTCTACACGATGATCGAGGGCACCGTGGTGCTCTCCCGCCGGGTCGGCGGCGACGACGTCGAGGTCAGCCGCACCTCGCAGCGCGGGGTGTACGCGGGCGCCATGCAGGCCTACCTCGGGGACCGGGTGCCGCAGGTCTACAACAACTCGATGCGGGTGACCGAGCCGACGCGGTTCTTCGTGCTGCCCGCCGAGTCGTTCGCGGCGGTCATGCAGGAGTGGTTCCCGATGGCCGCGCACCTGCTGGAGGGCCTGTTCTTCGGGTCGAAGAACACCCAGCGGGCCATCGGGCAGCGCGAACGGCTGCTCGCCCTCGGCTCGCTGTCGGCCGGCCTCACCCACGAGCTGAACAACCCGGCGGCCGCCGCCGTCCGCGCCACGTCCACGCTGCGCGAGCGGGTGGCGAAGATGCGGCACAAGCTCGGCGTCATCGCCTCCGGGGCGTACGACCCCGAGGCGCTGGCCCGGCTCATCGAGATCCAGGAGCGCACGGCCGAACGGGTCGCCAAGGCTCCGGTGTTGAGCCCCCTGGAGGCGTCCGACCGGGAGGACACCCTCACCGACTGGCTCGACGACCACGACATCGCCGAGGGCTGGCGGATCGCGCCGACCTTCGTGCAGGCCGGACTCGACGTGGACTGGCTGGAGCAGGTCGCCGCCGCGGTGGACGAGGAGATCCTGCCCGGGGCGGTCGGGTGGCTCAACTACACGGTCGAGACCGAGCTGTTGATGGACGAGATCGAGGACTCCACGACCCGCATCTCGCACCTCGTGGACGCCGCCAAGCAGTACTCGCAGCTCGACCGCGCCCCCTACCGGGTGGTCGACGTCCACGAACTGCTCGACAGCACGCTGGTGATGCTGTCCGGGAAGATCGGGCAGCGCATCCAGGTGGTCAAGGACTACGACCGCACGCTCCCGCCGGTCCCCGCCTACCCGGCGGAGCTCAACCAGGTGTGGACGAACCTGATCGACAACGCCGTCTTCGCCATGAACGGCGACGGGGGCGGCGGCACGCTCACCGTGCGCACCGCGCGGGACGGCGACCGGGTGCTGGTCGAGTTCCGCGACACCGGGCCCGGGGTACCGCCCGACATCCGCGGCCGCATCTTCGACCCGTTCTTCACCACCAAGCCGGTCGGTGAGGGCACCGGCCTCGGCCTGGACATCTCCTGGCGGATCGTCGTCAACAAGCACCACGGCAGCCTCCAGGTCGAGTCGGTGCCGGGCGACACCCGTTTCCAGGTGCTGCTGCCGCTGACCGCGCCGGAGCCCGAGACCGCACCCGAGACCGAGACCACCGAGGAGCCGGTATGACCCAGCCCGACGCGATCGACCCGAGCGTTCCGCCGAGCGGCGACGGCTGCGTGGAGTGCGACGCCGACGGCGGCTGGTGGTTCCACCTGCGGCGCTGCGCCCGGTGCGGGCACGTCGGCTGCTGCGACTCCTCCCCCGCCCAGCACGCCACGGCGCACTTCCGGGCCACCGGGCACCCCGTGGTGCAGAGCTTCGAGCCGGGCGAGGGGTGGTTCTGGGACTACTCCACCGAGGAGCTGTACGACTCCGGGCCGGAGCTGGCCGGGCCCGCGAGCCACCCCGCCGACCAGCCCGCCCCGGGTCCCGCGGGACGGGTTCCGGCGGACTGGGCCGGCGCGCTGCATCGGTGACGCCCGCCTCCCGCACGGCCCCGCGCCCGCCGGAGGGGGACGGCGCCGGCTCGCCCCCGGGCACTGTCGGTGCCGCGTGCCAGGATGGGGACGTGGCGCAGACGTTCGGCACCCCGCTCATCGGCCGGGACGAGGAAGTGGCCCGGCTGTCCCGGGTGCTGGAGCGCGCGCGGGCCGGGGAGGCCCGGGCCGTCCTGGTCGCCGGGGACGCGGGCGTGGGCAAGACCCGGATGCTGACCGAGATCGCCGGCCGGGCGGCGCGCTCCGGGGTGACGGTGCTGACCGGGCACTGCGTCGACCTCGGCGACGTGGGCCTGCCGTACCTGCCGTTCACCGAGGTGCTGGGCGCGGTGGCCGCCGACGAGCGGCTGGCGCCGGTGCTCGCCGCGCACCCCGAGGCCGAGCGCATGCTCGGCGGCGCACCCGACGCCGTACGGGACGTGGGCGGGCGGCTGCGGCTGTTCGAGGGGACGGCCGCGCTGTTCGCCGACCTGTCGGACGCGGCGCCGGTCCTGCTGGTGCTGGAGGACCTGCACTGGGCGGACCAGTCCTCCCGGGACCTGCTGCGGTTCCTGCTCAGCCGGGGCGTGCTCCAGCCGGCCACGGGCGGCACGGCGGGCCACCGGCTGGCGGTGCTCGCCTCCTACCGCGCGGACGACCTGCACCGGCGCCACCCCCTGCGGCCGCTGCTGGCCGAGCTGGTGCGGCTGCCCGCCGTCGAGCGCCTGGAACTGCGGCCGCTGGCCGACGCCGAGGTGGCGCGGCTGGTGCGGTCGGTGGAGGACCGGCCGCTGCCGGACGCCACCGTGCGCCGGATCGTCGAGCGCGCCGAGGGCAACGCCTTCTACGCCGAGGAGCTGGTCGCGGCGACCGGCTCCGAGGGCGGCGGGGTGCCGAGCGGGCTCGCCGACGTGCTGCTCATCCGCGTGGAGCAACTCTCCGACACCGCCCAGCAGGTGCTGCGCACGGCGGCCGTGGCGGGCCGGCGGGTGGAGCACGACCTGCTGCGGGACGCGGTCGGACTGCCCGACGACGCGCTGGAGTCGGCGCTGCGCGAGGCCGTCGGCCACCAACTGCTGGTCGCCGGGGAGCGCGACACCTACAGCTTCCGGCACGCCCTCGCGCGCGAGGCGGTCTACGGCGACCTGCTGCCGGGCGAACGGGCGCGCCTGCACGGCGCGTTCGCGCGGCTGCTGGCCGGGCGGGGCCCCGCGGCGGACACCGCGGCCGAGCGCGCCCACCACTACCGCGAGAGCCACGACCCGGCCGCGGCGCTCGCCGCCTCCCTGGAGGCCGCGGGCCACGCCCAGCGGGTCGGCGCGCCCGCCGAGGAACTGCGGCACCTGGAGGCGGCGCTGGACCTGTGGGAGGCGGTGCCCGCGGCCGAGCGGCCGGCGGGCGACGTTGTCGACCGGGTCACGCTGATGCTGCGGGCCTCGGCCGCGGCCGCGCACGCCGGGGAGTCGCACCGCGCGGTGTCGCTGACCCGGGCCGCGCTGGCGGGCGTCGGGCAGGACGCCGACTCCGAACTCGCCGCCCGCGTGCGCTACACGCTCGCCGGGAACCTCATCGGCGTCGACAGCCTCAGGGCCGCCTACGCCTACAGCAGCGAGGCGCTGGAGATGATCCCCGCCGAGCCGCCGTCCCCGACGTGGGTGTGGGCGGCGGCCACGCACGTGCTGGCGGCGCGGCAGGTCGGCGACGACGACACCGCCCTGCGGGTCGGCCGGCGCGCGCTGGCCGTCGCCGAGCGGCTGAGGGTGACCGACGCGCAGGCCGACCTGCTGGTCTCGCTCGCCAACCTGGAGGGCGACGGCCGCCGTTCGCCCGAGGGCCGGGCCCGGCTGACCGAGGCCCGGGAGCTGGCCCGGCGCGCGGGCAACGCGCCCGTGGAGCTGCGTGCGCTGTACAACCTGGCCGTCGGCGCCTACGAGTCCGGGGAGCTGGAGGAGAGCCTGCCGTGGCTCGCCGAGGGGCTCGACCGGGCCCGCCGGGCGGGGCTGTCGTCGTCGCCGTACCCGATGGAGATGCGGTACCTGCACCTGGTGGTGCTGTACACACTGGGCCGCTGGGACGCGTGCGTCGAGGCGGCGGAGGCGGACGCGGCGGTGCTGCCCGCGTCGGGCGGATACACCGTGGCGCCGGCGCTGCACGTGGCGCTGGCGCGCGGGGAGCTGGACCGCGCCGCCGACCGGGCGCGCGCGCTGCTCGACGGGCCGTTCGACTGGATGGCCACGCTGGTCGCGGGCATCGCGCTGACCGACGCGGCCGCCCTGCGCGGGGACGCCGAGGCGGCGGTGGCCCAGGTGCGCACGACGGTGGACGCCCTGACCGACGTCTCGGGCACCGGCCCGGACGTGGCGGTGCGGCTGGCCGCGCTCGCCCTCGCCGCGGTCGCCGACGCCGCGGTGGAGGCGCGCCTCACCGGCGACGAGGACGCGGCGAGCCGGTGGGCGGGCACGGCGCGGGAGCTGGCCGACCTGGCCCGCGAGCGGGCGCTGCGCGGAGTGACGGGCCGGCCGCAGGGCCCGGAGGGCATGGCCTGGCTGGCCCGCGCCGAGGCGGAGGAGGCCCGTGCGGTGACCGGTCCCGACCCGGCGGTGTGGGAGAAGGCCGTCACCGCGTTCGCCTACGGCGACGCCTACGAGCGGGCGCGCTGCCGGCTGCGGTACGCGGAGGCGCTGCTGGTGGCCGAGCGGCGCGAGGAGGCGGCCGGGGAGGCCCGCGCCGTGCGGGAGACGGCCGTACGGCTGGGAGCGGGGCCCCTGCTGGATCGGGTGGACGCGCTGGTCCGCCGGGGACGGCTGGGCGAGGGCGCGGGCGCGCCCGCGCGGGCGTCGGTGCTCACGGCCCGGGAGGGCGACGTGCTGCGGCTGCTGGCGCTCGGGCGCAGCAACCGGCAGATCGGCGAGGAGCTGTTCATCAGCGGCAAGACGGCCAGCGTCCACGTCTCCAACATCCTGGCGAAGCTGGGCGCGGGCAGCCGCACCGAGGCGGTCGCGATCGCCTACCGGGAGGGGCTGATCACGCCCGGGGCGGTCGCGGCGGGCTGAGCGGGGGCGGGGCGGGTGCGGACCACGGTTGACCTGGGGCCCCGCCCGGGGTCAGGGTGCCCTCGGGCGCGGATCTCCGTTCCGCGCCGGAAGGGTGAACCGCCTTGATCGGCATCTCCGACATCGAAGCCGCCGCCGACCTGATCGCCGGACACGTGATCCGCACGCCCACCGTGCCGGGCCCCGGGCTCACGGCGCTGCTCGGCGCCCCCGTCACCGCGAAGCTCGAACTGCTCCAGCGCACCGGCTCGTTCAAGTCGCGCGGCGCGACGGCCAAGCTGCTCTCGCTGAGCGAGGCCGAGCGGGCCGCGGGCGTCGTCGCGGTCAGCGGCGGCAACCACGGGATCGCCGTGGCCCACATGGCCGGGGCGCTCCACGTGAAGGCCACGATCGTCATGCCGCGCTCGGCACCGGCCCGCGCCGTGCGGATCGCCGAGGCGGCGGGCGCGTCGGTTCGGCTCACCGACACCATGGACGGCGCCTTCCAGCTGGTGGGCCGGCTGCGCGACGAAGGGCTCACGCTGGTCCACCCGTTCGACGATCCGCTGGTCGTCGCGGGCCAGGGCACGGTGGGTCTGGAGTTCGCCGAGGACGCCGGTGACCTCACCGACGTGCTGGTCAGCATCGGGGGCGGCGGGCTGATCTCCGGCGTCGCCGCCGCGCTGCGCGCCCGGCGGCCCGGGGTGCGGATCTGGGGCGTGGAGACCGAGGGCGCCGAGGCGATGTCGCGGGCGCTGGCGGCGGGCGGCCCGGTGCCGGTCGCCCTCTCGTCGGTGGTGTCCACGCTCAGCGCCCCGGCGGTCTCCGAGCTGACCTACGCGCACGTCTCGGAGCTGGTCGACGAGGTGCTGGTGGTGTCCGACCGGGAGGCGGTGGCGGGCACGCTCGACTTCGCGGAGCACGCGAAGCTGTGGACCGAGCCGGCGGCGGGCTGTCTGCTGCCGGCCGCCCGCCGGGTCCTGGAGCGGGTCGGTGAGGGGGCTCGGCTCGGCCTCGTGGTGTGCGGCGGCAACGCCACGACCGGCGACGTCCTGGGGTGGGCGGAGCGCTTCGGGCTGCGCTGACCGAGCTGACGGGTTTCCGGGCTTCGGGGCCTCGGCGCTTCGGGGCTGACTGAACAAAAGACAGGAATCGCGCCGGATGTGTGGTTCCTTTGAACGCTCGCCGTCCCGGCCGTCGTACCACTGGGCAAGCAGAGTCCGGGGTTCAGCGAGGGATGACCATGGCCGAGGCGCACGGCTCCACGCACCAGGTGGTCGCCGGGAAGTACCGGCTCCTCGACGTCGTGCACCGGGAGACGCACCGCGTCAGCTGGTACGGCGAGGACACCGACGGCGGTGCGCGGGGCCGCCCCTGTCTGGTCACCCGGACCCGGCTGCCCCCGGAGACCGGCGAGGAGGACATGCGCCGGGCCGCCGAGCGGGTGGTGCGCATGTCCCGGACGATGGCCCGGCTGTGCCCCGGCCGGATCGCCGCCGTGCTGGACGCGGTCGTGGAGCGCACCGCGCTGTGGACCGTCACCGAGTGGATCGACGGCCGGCCGCTGGGCCAGCTGCTGGAGCAGGAGGGCGCCTTCCACCCGGTCCGGGCGGCGGCCGTCGGGCTGGAGGTCCTCGAGGTGCTGGAGGCCGCCCACGCGCAGGGCATCACCCACGGCGAGCTGAGCCCCGGCCAGGTGTTCGTGCGCGAGCAGGGGCCCGTGGTGCTGACCGGCTTCGGTCTCGCCGGGGCGGGCCTCGTGCCGCGCGTCGCCGCGCCGTCGTACGCCTCGCCCGAGCAGGCCCGTGACGAGCGGATCGGGCCCGCCGCCGACCTGTGGGCGCTGGGCGCGATGCTGTACGCGATGGTCGAGGGCCGGCCCCCGTACCGGGACCGCGACCGGCCCGGGGCGACGCTGCGGGGCGTCGACCGGCTGCCGTTGCGCACCCCGCTGCGCGCGGGGCCGCTCGGCCCGACGGTGCAGGGCCTGCTGCGCAAGGAATCCCGGGAACGGCCCAACCGGGCCGAGGTGCGCGCGGCGCTGGCCCGCGTCCTGGACGCCGACCCGCACGCGCTGTACGCGCGCGGGCTGCGGCGCGCGTACGGGGCCGCCCGCCGGGCGGGCCCGCGCCGTGGCGGCCGGGTCATGGCGGTGGGCACCGTACTGGCCGTCGTCACCGTGGCGGTGGCCGCGCTCGCCGTGACGCGGCAGCTGCCGGGCACCGACGACGGGGCGTCCGACGGCGGCCCGGGCCGGGCGTCGGCCTCGTCGCCCCCTGCCCCGTCGCCCTCCGCCCCGGACGCGTCCGCGTCGGCCCCGGCCACCCCACCAGCGCCGTCCACGCCGTCCTCAGGGCCGTCCGCGTCCACCGGCCCGGCCCCGGCACCCTCGGGCGGCGCCCTCCCGGCCGGCTTCACGCTGTACCGCGCCCCCGAGGGCTTCTCCGTCGCGCTGCCCGACGGCTGGCGGCGCCTGGACACCGCGCGCCAGGCCGGCCTCGCCTACCGGGTCACCTTCGGCGCGCGGGACGACCCGCGCACGCTCGCGGTCACCTACAGCGAGCGGGTCGGGCCTGACCCGGTCGCCGTGTGGCGCGAGGACGTCGAGCCCCTGCTCCGCCGGCTCGCCGGGTTCCGGCGCCTCGGGGAGATCCGGGCGACGACATACCAGGGGTACCGGGCCGCCGACATGGAGTGGCTGACGGACGTCGACGGCACCCGGGTGCGGACCCTCGGCCGGGGGTTCCTGCTCGGCGGGCACCGCGGCTTCTCGCTGCGCTGGACCACGCCCGCCGGGGACTGGGACCGGCCGGGGAACGAGCAGGCGCTGGCCACCGTGCTGCGGACGTTCCGGCCGGCCGGGACCTGACAGGCGCAGCCGCGGGCCCCGCCCTCAGCTCGGCGCGCGCATCCGGTGCAGGGCCGGGCCGTGCAGCGGGGTGGTGTCCCAGCGGGCGCTGAGCGTGCGGTCGGGCAGGGTGCAGGTCACGCGCAGCCGGTGCGGGGTCTCCAGGAACACGACGTCCACGGCGAGGCGGTCGCCGTCGCTCCAGCCGCCGCTGACCGCGAGGGGCAGCGGCCGCTCGGTCACGGACCAGCCGCCCGCACCGAGCCGCAGCTCCAGCGGCTGACCGGCCTCGGTGAGCGTCACCGTCCAGCCGTCCGGCCCCGGGGCGACCACGGCACCGGTCAGGCCGGGCACGTCGGCGCACCCGCCGTCGCCCGGCGTGAACGCGGCGCCCGACCAGGCGTCGGCCCGGTCCGGCGGTGCCGTCTTGCCGGACACCGGTGCCAGGGCGAGCCCGGTCAGGCGCTCGGCCAGGGCGGCCTCGGCGTCCTCGCGCCCGGTGACAGGGGCGGGCCGGAAGGCGGGCAGCAGGTGGTCCCAGACCAGGCGCAGCAGGCCCTGCGTGTCGGTGGCCGCCGCGGTCAGCGCGACCACGGCGTCGTGCTCGGGCAGCACCAGGGCGAACTGGCCGTAGGCGCCGTCGGCGCGGTATCCGTGCCGGGAGCGCCAGAACTGGAAGCCGTAGCCCAGGTCCCAGTCCTGCCGGTCGCCCTCGCCGTCGCCCATCGCCCCGGCCGTCGCGACGTGTTCCCGCGTCGCCTCGGCGACCCACCGCTCGGACAGCAGCCGGCGTCCCCGCCACTCCCCGCGGCCCAGGTACAGCAGGCCCAGCCGGGCGAGCGCGTCGGTCGGGGCGTGCAGACCGCTGAAGCCCAGCTCGCGGCCGGAGCGGTCGCGCAGCCAGGCGACGTCGCCGATGCCCAGCGGATCGAGCAGCCGGGGGCGCAGGTACGCGGTGAGGGGCTGGCCGGTGACGCGCTGGACGATCGCGGCGAGCGCGTACGTGGCGGGCTGATTGTAGGCGAACACCGTGCCGGGGTCCTGGTCGGGCGGCAGCAGCAGGAGGCCGCGCACGAGGTCCCCGGGGTCCAGGGCGCGGGCCCGGTCCAGGGTCTCGGCGGCGTGCCCGCTCGCCATCGCCGCCACGTGCCGGACGCGCAGCGCGCGGCTGCGCGGGTCGGTGATCTCGGCGTCCAGCTCCGGGAAGTACGACAGGACCGGGTCGTCGAGGCGGACGAGTCCCTCGTCGACGGCGAGACCGGCGGCCGTGGCGGTGAAGCTCTTGCTGACCGAGTACAGCAGCCGGCGGCGCTCCGGCGTGTACGGGGCCCACCAGCCGGCGGCGACGAGGTGCCCGTGGCGCAGGACCATCAGGCTGTGCGGCTCGATGCCGGGGGCCGTCTCGACGGCGTCGAGGAAGGCGAGGACACCGGAGGCGTCGACGCCCTGGGCGCCGGGGGTGCTCTGGGGCAGTGTCATGCCCACATCCTCACGTGGACGGCGGGGCGGTTTCGACGGGGGTGCCGTGTGAGATACGACGGATCCGCGCCGGGCCGGGCCGTTTTCCCCGGCCCCGGTCCGGGGACCCGGAGCCCATGGTGCGAATCGGATACACGATGATGACCGAGCAGGCGGGCCCCCGTGAGCTCGTCGGGCACGTGGTGCGGGCCGAGGAAGTCGGGTACGACTTCTCGGTGACCTCGGACCACTACTTCCCGTGGCTGCGCGCGCAGGGCCACGCGCCGTACGCCTGGAGCGTCCTGGGGGCCGCCGCGCAGGCGACCACACGCATCCCGCTGATGACCTATGTGACGTGCCCGAGCGTCCGCTACCACCCGGCCGTGGTCGCGCAGAAGGCGGCGACCATGCAGCTGCTGTCCGGCGGCCGGTTCCGGCTCGGCCTGGGCTCCGGGGAGAACCTCAACGAGCACGTGGTGGGCGGCGGCTGGCCGCCCGTGGACGTGCGGCACGAGATGCTCGAGGAGGCCGTGGAGATCATCCAGGCGCTGTTCAAGGGCGGCCACGTCACGCGGCACGGCGCCCACTTCGACGTCGATTCGGCCCGGCTGTGGGACCTGCCGGACGAGCCGCCGCCCATCGGGATCGCGGTCTCCGGCGAGCAGTCCTGCCGGCTGGCCGGGCGCTTCGCGGACCTGGTCATCGCCACCGAGCCGAAGTCCGGCCTGCTGGAGGCGTTCGACCGGCACGGCGGCGCGGGCAAGCCCCGGGTGGGCCAGCTGCCGGTCTGCTACGACACCGACCGGGACACGGCCGTGAAGCGGGCGCACGCGCAGTTCCGCTGGTTCGGCAGCGGCTGGAAGGTGAACGCCGAACTGCCGCACCCGGACTCGTTCGAGGCGGCCACGCAGTTCGTGAGGCCCGACGACGTGGCCGCGTCCATCCCGTGCGGCGACGACCCGGAGGCGTTCGTGGAGGCCGTACGGCCCTACGTGGAGGCGGGCTTCGACGAGGTCGCCCTGGTGCAGATCGGCGGGGACGCGCAGGAGCCGTTCCTGGACTGGTCGGAGAAGACCCTGCTGCCCGCCCTGCGCGAGGCGTTCGCCTGAGGGTCGGCCGGGCACGGCGAGTGCGGCGGCGGGAGGCGGCTGAGTAGCCGTACTCATGCCGCCGCCGCGGCGCCGCCGCCACGATGAGGGCTCCGAAGCAATGGCCGACAAGGAGCCCTCGATGTCCCTCGTGCTCGCCGCCCCGCGCCGCGTCCTGCCCGCCCTCTCGGCGGCCGTGGTCGTCACCGGACTGGCCCTGTCCGCCTGGCACGCGTACGACCCCACCACCTGGCTGCTGGAGACGGTGTGGGCGCTGGTCGGGCTGCCGCTGGTGGTGCTGACCTGGCGGCGGTTCCCGCTCACCGGGCTGCTGTGCGGGCTGCTCGCGGTCCACGCGCTGGTGCTGGCCCTGGGCGGGCACTACACCTACGCGCGCGTGCCGCTGGGCGACTGGGCGCGCGACGCCTTCGGCCTGGACCGCAACCCGTACGACCGCTTCGGGCACCTGATGCAGGGGTTCGTGCCCGCGATCCTGGTGCGGGAGCTGCTCAGCCGTACCTCCCCGCTGCGCGGCAGCCGCTGGCTGGCGCCGCTGACGGTGTGCGCGTGCCTGGCCTTCAGCGCCCTGTTCGAGATGTTCGAGTGGGCGGCCGCCGTGATCGGCGGCCAGGCGGCCGACGCCTTCCTCGCCACCCAGGGCGATGTGTGGGACACCCAGTGGGACATGTTCTGCGCGCTGATCGGCGCCACCGTCTCGGTGCTGGTCCTCGGGCGGCTGCACGACCGGCAGCTCGCCGCGCTGGACCGCTGACCCCGCTGGACCGCTCACTGCGGCGGGCGGCACCGGGCGCGGCGGCGCCGACGCGTCATTGCGAGGTGTAGCGGCGCCGGGTCCACAGCGGCAGGATGAACCAGCACAGGCCGTACCACGCGACCACGGCGGCCACCAGGTACGGCACGAAGGCGTCGTGCGTGGCGACGCGCAGGATGAGCAGCAGCGAGGCGGTCATGGTGGCCAGCAGCAGGACCAGGCCGACCACGGTCAGCCGGGACGCCCACTGAACCGCCTGCGGCTTGACCCGCCGGCCGGAGACCAGGCGGTGCAGGGACACCGGGCCGATGAGGGCGCCGGTCGCACAGGCGCCGAGGACCACGGTGACGATGTAGATGACCTGGTCCACGTCCTCCAGGCGGGCGTAGCGCGGGGTGAACACGACGGTCAGCAGGAAGCCGAAGAGGATCTGCACACCGGTCTGGGCGACGCGGATCTCCTGGATGAGCTCGCCCCACATCCGGTCGGCGCGCTCCTCCTCGGTCTCGTTGCGCCCTCTTCTTCGTTCGGCGTCGTTGCCTATGACCGTCACGGTCCGTCCTCCCCGGGTTCAGAGCCTGTTCGTCTGCTCTACCGCCTACCCCGTGGACGGCGATCTTCTCGTCGGTCGGCCGACCGACCCGTGGGAGGTCTCCCCGGGGGCCGGCGGCCGTGCTCTCGGCGTGCTGCGACGACGGCTACCAGCGGCCCTCGACCTGGTCCTTGATGCGGCGCTCGTACAGGTCCCGCACGGCGGCGAGCGTCTGTCCGGACAGCTCGGGCAGCCGGGCGGCGGCCGCGTTGGCGCGGGCCTGCTCGGGCGAGCGGGCGCCGGGGATCACGGTGGTGACCCCGGGCTGGTCGATGATCCACCGCAGGGCGAGCTGGGCCGGGGTGTACCCCTCGGGGGCGAGGGAGGAGAACTCGACGGCGGCCTCGACGCCGGTCTCGTAGTCGACGCCGGAGAAGGTCTCCCCCTGGTCGAAGGACTCGCCGTGCCGGTTGTAGGTGCGGTGGTCGTTCTCCGGGAAGACGGTGTCCTTGGTGTACTTGCCGGACAGCAGCCCGGAGGCCAGCGGCACGCGCGCGATGATGCCGACGCCGGCCGCGCGGGCCGCGGGGAGCACCTCGTACAGGGGCTTCATGCGGAACGGGTTGAGGATGATCTGCACGCTGGCGACGCCGGGCCGGGCGATCGCGGTGAGCGCCTCGGCGGCGGTCTCGACGCTGACGCCGTAGTGGGCGATGCGCTCCTCCTCGACGAGGGTGTCGAGGGCGTCGAAGACCTCGTCTGAGGAGTACACGGGGGTGGGCGGGCAGTGCAGCTGGACCAGGTCGATGCGGTCGACCCCGAGGTTGCGGCGGGAACGGTCGTTCCAGGCGCGGAAGTTGTCCAGGACGTAGTTCTCGGGGAGCTGCTCGACGCGGCGGCCCATCTTGGTGGCCACCATCACGTGCAGGTCGGGGCGGCCGCTGAGGAACGCGGCGATGGTCTGCTCGCTGCGCCCGTCGCCGTAGACGTCGGCGGTGTCGAAGAAGGTCACCCCCGACTCGGCCGCCGCCTCCAGGACGGACAGGGCCTCCTTGTCGTCGACGTCGCCCCAGTCGGCGCCGAGCTGCCAGGTGCCGAGGCCGACGACGGATGCATGCTGACCGGACCTGCCGAATGCGCGCTCTTCCATGGCGCCAGTCTGTCACCCGGGGGGTGGCAGCGCGGCACCGGCCGGTCCGCCCGGTGTCCCGCCCGTGAGGTGGGCCTGCACCGTCGGGCCGTAGCGGTCGACGACCGACTCGACCGGCAGGGCGCGCAGCTCGTCGCCGCGGGCGAGGCCGTACATCACGCCGAGACCGAGGACGGCGGCCACGGCGAGTTCGGCGCGTACGGCCGCATCGGCGCCGTCGAGCCGGGCGGTCAGCCGCTCGGTGACCTGGGTGCGGAAGTTGGCGCGCAGGATGTCGCCCTGTTCGCCGTGCAGCGGGGCGAAGGCGATGCGCAGCAGCGGGTCGGCGCCGCGCTCGCGCTGGCTCGACACGACGTGCCGCACCATGTGCCGGCCGAGCTCCGCCACGGGTGCGTCCAGCAGCGCGTCGGCGTCGGCCTCGAAGGACATCACCCGGGCGAACAGGGCGTCCTTGTTGCCGAAGTACTTGAGGATCAGCGGCGGGCTCACCCCGGCCCGCTCGGCGACCGCCTTGAGGGTGATGTCGGCGTGCGCGTGCCGGGCGAGGAGGTACCGGACGGCGCGCAGGATGGCCGCCTTGGTCGCCTCGGCGTCGCGGCGGGCGGAGGCGGGAGCAGGGGCGGCCGCGGGGGCCGGGGCGTCGGATGCGGCGGGGCCGCCCGCTCGCGCCGTGGGGGGTGGAGTGCTCACGGCACTCATGCTCCCTCCATCGCGTCCTGCGCGACGGCCGGGGTGGCGCTCCGCTTCCCGCGGGGCTCGCCGGGCCGCGCGTCCCCGGGGATGGTCAGCGCCACCGCGCAGGCGACGAGGGCGACCGCGCCCGCGACGCCGAAGGCGAGCAGGTAGCCGTGCAGGGTCGGCACCGGCAGGCCGCGGACGGGGCTGGTGTGGTGGACGAGCACCGCCGCGACGACGGCGCTGGAAGCGGCCTGGCCGATGGTGCGCATCAGCACGTTGACGCCGTTGGCGGAGGCCGTCTGGCCGGCCGGGACGGCCTTGAGGATCAGGGACGGCAGGGCCGAGTAGGCCAGCGAGGTGCCCGTCGCGACGACGGTCGCCCCGGCGATGACCATCACCAGGTCGCGGCTGTCGGCGATGCGCACCGCGTACCCGGCGGCGATGACGGCCGCGCCGAGCGCGAGGGTGACGCGGGGGCCGCGCGCCGCGGAGATGCGGGCGGACAGCGGGGCGAGCAGCAGCATGCACAGGCCGCTGGGCAGCAGGCACAGTCCGGTCTCCACGATGGACAGGCCGAGGCCGTACCCGCTGGCCTTCGGCGCCTGCACCAGCTGGGCCGTCGCCAGGGTGTTGGCGTAGAAGGCGAAGCCGGTGAACAGGGCGGCCAGGTGGGACAGGCCGACGCGCGGCCGGGACACCAGCCGCAGGTCCACCAGCGGCTGGGCGGCGCGCAGTTGCTGCCCCGCCCACGTGGCGAGCACGACGACGGCCGCGAGGACGAGACCGAGGATCCGGGCGCTGGTCCAGCCCCACTGGCCGCCCTGGGACACGGCGAGGAGCAGGCAGATCAGTCCGGCGGCCAGGCCGAGCGCGCCGGTGACGTCGAAGCGGCCGGGCTCGCGCACGGGTGACTCAGGCACCGCCCAGCGGATGAGGGCGACGCCGGAGGCGCCCAGCGCGGCGGTCAGCCAGAACATCACGTGCCAGTTGCTGTACTGCACCACGACGGCCGCCGCGGGCAGCCCGAGCGCGGCACCGATGCCGACGGTGGAACTCATCATGGCGACGGCCGAGCCCCGGCGCTCGGGGGGCAGTTCGTCGCGCAGGATGCTGATGGACAGCGGGACCACGGAGGCGGCCGCGCCCTGCAGCGTGCGGGCGGCGATCAGCACGCCGATGTCCGAGGTGAGCGCGCAGGTGACCGAGCCGGCGGTCATCAGGGCGAAGGAGGCGAGCAGCACGCGCCGCTTGCCGTACATGTCGCCGGCGCGCCCGAGGACCGGGGTGAGGACGGCGGCCGACAGCAGCTGGGCGGTGACCATCCAGGAGACCGTCGCGGCCGTCGAACCGGTCAGCCTCGGCAGGTCCGGCAGCAGGGGCACGACGACCGTCTGCATGACGGCCATGAGGGTGCCGCAGTAGGCCAGGACCGGGACGGTGAGCCGGCCCCGCAGCCCGCCGGTGCGGGCGGGCGGGGCGGATATCGGGGCGGGCGACGCCATGCGCACTCCAGCGGCCGGGGCGGGGAAAACCAGGTGAATGGCGATTCACCGAGGTTTTCACCTTATCGGTGAATCGCCATTCACCCAAGTGGGGTGCGGGCCAGCCGGGGACCCAGCCAGCGCTTCAGGCGGCGCAGCGACTCCAGTTGCCCGGCGGCCCGGTCGAGGCGGTAGTACAGCTGGGGCGGGACGTGGGGCAGCAGCGGCGAGTGGCGCTGGCCGAGCAGGGCGAACATCCGCTCCGGCGGGAGGTCGATGTAGCGGGCCAGGTTCTCGTACCACTGGGCGCTGTGGCGGGCCGCGCTCTGGGCGGGCAGCAGGGCGGCCTTGCGGACGCGTTCGTAGGCGGCGAGCGCCTGGGGCAGTTCGGGGTGGGTGCGCACCGCGTCGGCCAACGCCATGGCGTCCTCCAGGGCGAGCGTGGTGCCGGCGCCGATGGAGTAGTGGGTGGTGTGGGCGGCGTCGCCGAGCAGGACCAGGTTGCCGTGGTGCCAGGTGCGGTTGGTCAGGGTGCGGAAGGTCAGCCACTGGGCGGCGCCCCCGCCCGAGGAGCGGCCGACGAGGGGCCGGCCGTCGAGGACGTGCGCGAACAGTTTCTCCAGGGTGGCGAGCCCCTCCGCCTCGTCGGCCCGGTCGAGGCCGAGGCCGGTCCAGGTCTCGGGGGCGCACTCGATCACGCAGGTGCTCCGCTCGGGGCTGAAGCCGTAGCCGTAGCACCAGATCCAGCCGTGCCCGGTCTCCACGAAGGCGAAGGTGAAGGAGTCGAACACATGGGAGGTGCCGAGCCAGAGGTAGCGGTTGCGGCCCGGGGTGAGGCGGGCGCCGAAGTGGTCGGCGTGCGCGGTGCGCAGGGCGCTGTGGACGCCGTCCGCGGCGACGACCAGGTCGGCGTCGGGGACCGCGTCGGGGGTGATCCCGTCCTCGTACCGCAGGTGCACGCCGAGGGAGCGGGCGCGGGCGGCGAGGATCTCCAGCAGGCGGTGGCGGCCGATGCCGTGCCCGGTGTCGCCGGGCTGCCGGGTGGCCAGGTCGCGCACGTGGGCGACGCCCTCGTTCCAGCGCACGGAGCTCTCGGCGACGGCGCGCGCGGACTCGGGGTCGTGGGCGTGGAGCTTGTCGAGCAGCTCGCGCCAGTAGGTGACGCCCCAGCCGTACGTCGAGCCCTCCGGGTCGCGTTCGTGGACGGTGATCTCGTGGGCCGGGTCCTGCAGCTTGAGCAGGATCGAGAGATACAGGCCGGCGGGCCCGCCGCCGACACAGGCGACCTTCACACGCACCCCTTGCGTCACTTGACGTGGTCGATTGACGACGCAGGGTAGCAGGCAGATCGCGTCACTTTCCCCGCGTGACCCACGCCACCGGCGGTCCGGGGGCGGACGAAAGATCATCCGGGACAGCGCTTGCGCCGGAAGGAATTGCCCGCTCCGCCCCCCGGCGACCCCGCGCACGCCAAGATCATCTTGGTTCAAGGTTGCACTGGTTGTGGGTGATTGTCCTGATCACAGCCAACCGGTTCCGGGAGATTTCTCCCGCCCTACGCCCGGCCGGTAGGCAGACGGGGTCGCTGTTCCCACCGCACCCCAGGAGGTCCCGCATGTCCGGACTCACCCGCCGCCGCGCGCTCGGCGCCGCGGCCGCGCTCACCTCGGCCGCGGCCGTCACCGCCGCCGTCACCACCACGGCCTCGGCCGACGGGCAGGGCCACGACCACGGCCACGAGGCGCCCACCGGTCCGGCGGCCGGCCACGACCACGGCGCGCCCGCACCGTTCGACGAGGTCTACCGGGGGCGCCGCATACAGGGCCGGCCGGTCGCTGCGGGCGAGCACCACGGCGCTCACCACGGCGCCGGGTACGCCGTGTTCGTCGACGGCGCCGAGCTGCACGTGATGCGCAATGCCGACGGGAGCTGGATCAGCGTGGTCAGCCACTACGACCCGGTGCCCACGCCGCGCGCCGCCGCCCGGGCCGCGGTCGACGAGCTCCAGGGCGCCCGGCTGCTGCCGTTCCCCGCCAACTGACCGCCGTACCCGCCGAAGTGGCCCCGCACGCGCCGTACGGGCCCCGCGCCGCACCGGCCCCGCACCAGCCGCACGACCCGTTCACCCCGTTCGCCCCCTCCGCACCTCGGGAGCACCGCACATGACCGTCCGCAAGAACCAGGCGACCCTGACCGCCGACGAGAAGCGCCGCTTCGTCGCGGCCGTCCTGGAGCTCAAGCGCAGCGGCCGTTACGACGCCTTCGTCACGACGCACAACGCCTTCATCATGGGCGACACCGACAACGGCGAGCGCACGGGCCACCGTTCGCCGTCGTTCCTGCCCTGGCACCGCAGATTCCTGCTGGAGTTCGAGCGGGCGCTGCAGTCCGTCGACGCCTCCGTGGCGCTGCCCTACTGGGACTGGACCGCCGACCGCTCCACGCGGTCCTCGCTGTGGGCGCCGGACTTCCTCGGCGGCACCGGACGCAGTCTCGACGGACGGGTGATGGACGGCCCGTTCGCCGCCGCCGCCGGCAACTGGCCCGTGTCCGTGCGCGTGGACGGCCGCACCTACCTGCGCCGGGCGCTCGGCGCCGGGGTGCGGGAGCTGCCGACCGGGTCCGAGGTGGAGTCGGTGCTGGCGATGGCGACGTACGACAGCGCGCCGTGGAACAGCGCCTCGGACGGCTTCCGCAACCACCTGGAGGGCTGGCGGGGCGTCAACCTGCACAACCGGGTGCACGTCTGGGTGGGCGGCCAGATGGCCACCGGGGTCTCCCCCAACGACCCGGTGTTCTGGCTCCACCACGCCTACGTCGACAAGCTCTGGGCCCGGTGGCAGCGCCGGCACCCCGGCGTCGGGTACGCCCCGACCGCCGGGACGCCGCAGGTCGTCGACCTGCACGAGACGATGAAGCCGTGGAACGACACGACCCCCGCCGACCTGCTCGACCACACCCCGCACTACACCTTCGACACCGACTGACGGGCGGTGACGGGGGGTTGGGCCGCGGCACGTCGGGTACCCGCCCGGGACCACACACGAGACGAAGGAGGGGACGACCCATGTCACAGGTCGAGGAATCCATCGAGGTCGACGTGCCGGTGCACACCGCGTACAACCAGTGGACGCAGTTCGAGACGTTCCCCGAGTTCATGGGCGGCGTGGAGCGCATCGAGCAGCGCACCGACACCCTGACGCACTGGGTGACCAGTGTGAACGGGGTGCACCGCGAGTTCGACGCCGAGATCACCGAGCAGATCCCGGACGAGCGGGTCGCCTGGACCACGGTCTCCGGCGACGCCCGTCAGGCCGGCGTCGTGACGTTCCACCGGCTCGACGACGCCCACACCAAGGTGATGCTGCAGATGCAGTTCGAGCCGGAGGGCGTCACCGAGTCCGTCGGCGACAAGCTGGGTTTCGTGAAGCGGCAGACCAAGGGTGACCTGGAGCGCTTCAAGAAGTTCATCGAGTCCCGCGGCAGCGAGACCGGCGGCTGGCGCGGCGCCGTGATCTGACCGGCGCCGCGGGTCACCCGGCGGCCGCGGTGCGGCACTCCGGGTGGCCCCAGCCCTGGTCGTTCTTGGCGATCGGCTCGCCGGCCGCGTACGCGCGGCCGCACACGCAACGGCCGGGGAACTTGGCCTTGATGGTCCGCGCCGACGCCCCGCCGCCGCGCTGCCGGGCCGGCCCCGCCTTGGCGGGCCGCCGCTTCGCGGCCGGGGTGTCCGGTGAGGGCGGCGGTTCCGGGGAGCCGAGGTCGCTGCCCGCCGGCTCCTGCACCACGGCGGCCTGGCTGGCGGCCCGGTCGGCGAAGTCGTTGAGCCGGTCGCCGTCGACCTGGTGGGCCGGGACGTAGCGGAAGTCGACGGAGCGGCCCTGGAGCAGCTCGTCGATGCGCACCACCAGCTCCTGGTTGGCGACCGGCTTGCCGCCGGAGGTCCGCCAGCCGTTGCGCTTCCAGCCGGGCAACCAGGTGGTGACGGCCTTCATGGCGTACTGGGAGTCCATCCGGACCTCCAGCGGCACCGCCGGGTCGGTGGCCGTCAACAGGCGTTCCAGCGCGGTCAGTTCGGCCACGTTGTTGGTGGTCCGGCCCAGCGGCCCCGCCTCCCAGCGGTCCGGGGTCTCGGCGCCGTCGGCGACCACCCAGGCCCAGCCGGCCGGTCCGGGATTGCCCTTCGACGCCCCGTCGCAGGCGGCCACAACACGTTCAACCATGCGCACGATCATGCCATGGCCGGGCGGGTGCCCGGCCGTGCGGAGCGGGCCCGGCCGGCCCCGAACCACGAGCGGGGCCGGCCGGGCCTGGGGCGTCCGCGCCCCAACACGCGGCAGCCGTGCGGCAGCAGCCGGCAGGAGCTAGGAGACCTCGGTCATCTGCGGCCTCTCGCCCGCGGCGGCCGTGACGTCGATCACCGAGAAGCTCGCGCCCTGCGGGTCGCTCAGGGCCGCGAACCGTCCGAAGGGGCTGTCGACCGGCCCGAACCGCAGCACACCGCCGAGCTCGGTGGCGCGGGCGACGGCGTCGTCGACGTCCGGGACGGTGAAGTACACGTTGACGTACGGCGGCACCTCGGGCGGGAACTCCTCGGTCATCGCCATCCGGCCGAGCACGCTGTTCTCGCCCAGGTCGTAGATCCGGAAGTCCATGGCCTCGTCCTCGATGCGCTTGGTCCGGTACGGGAAGACGGCCGGGAAGAACGCGTCGGCCTTCTCGGGCTCCCGGGTGAAGACCTCGGCCCAGCAGTAGGCGCCGGGCACCGCCGTCGCCTCGAAACCCTCGTGGCGGCCGCCCTGCCAGATCCCGAAGGCCACGCCGCCGGGGTCGCGGGCCAGACACATGGTGCCGAAGTCACCGACGCGCATCGGCTCCATCAGCACCTCGCCGCCGTGCTCGCGGACCTTCGCCGCGGTGGCGGCGGCGTCCGGCGAGGCGAGGTACAGGCACCACTGCGACTGCCCCTCCTGCCCCGGCATCGGCGGGACGACGGCGGCGACGGCCTTGCCGTCGGCGTAGGCCTGGGTGTAGTTCCCGTACTCCGACGTCGACTCCCCGAAGGTCCAGCCGAGCACCTCACCGTAGAAGCGCTTGGCGCCGTCGAGGTCGGTGAACATCGCGTCGGCCCAGCACGGGGTTCCCTCTGGTTGCACGGCCATGGCGGCGGCCCTTCCACTGAGACGGGTGGTCCGCTTCCTCACGCTAGCCAGGCCCGCGCGGGGCCGCGCGCCGAGCACCGCGGGCCGTCGCGGACGCGGGGGTGCCGTCCCCGGGCGCCCGCTGCCGGGCCAGGGGCCGCCGGACGAGCGCGACGCACGGCGAAATCCGTTCGACAGCACGGGAGTTCCGGGCTGGAATGGGCCGGATGTGTGCCTTGAGGATGCGTCCCGACGAGATCGACCTGGACGCCGCGCTGGTGCGCCGGCTGGTCGCCGCGCAGTTCCCGCACTGGGCGTCCCTGCCGGTGACGCGGGTGACGTCGTCGGGCACCGAGAACGCGATGTTCCGCCTCGGCGACGACAAGGTCGTCCGGCTGCCCCGCCACCCCGGCGCGGTCGACGGCGTGGCGCACGAACGGCACTGGCTGGCCCGGCTGGGGCCCCGGCTGCCCGTGCCCACGCCGACGCCGCTGGCCCTCGGGGAGCCGGGCGAGGGGTTCCCGTGGCCGTGGTGCGTCTACGGCTGGCTGGACGGCCGCAATCCGGTCGCGGGCGCGCTGGAGCGCCCCGGGGAGCTGGCCGCCGACCTCGGCGCGTTCGTGGCCGGGCTGCGGCGGCTCGACCCGGACGGGGGCCCGGCGAGCAACCGGGGCGTGCCGCTCGCCCGGCGCGACGGCGACACCCGGGCGGCGCTCGCGCAGCTGGCGGGCCGGATCGACACCGCCGCGGTGACCGCCCGGTGGGAGGAGGCGCTGCGGGCGCCCGGGCACACCGGCGCTCCGGTGTGGGCGCACGCCGACCTCTCCCCCGGCAACGTGCTGGTCGCCGGGGGCCGGCTCGCGGCGGTCCTGGACTTCGGCTGCGTGGGCGTCGGGGACCCCGCCGTCGACCTGATCGTGGCCTGGAACCTGCTGCCCGCGGAGGCGCGGGGCGCCTTCCGGGCGGCGGTCGGGGCGGACGACGCCGAGTGGGCCCGGGGCCGGGGCTGGGCCCTGTCGATCTCGCTGATCCAGCTGCCGTACTACTGGGAGACCAATCCGCCGCTCGCGGAGAACTCCCGGCACGTGATCAGCGAGATCCTGGCCGAGCCCCGTTGAGGGGGAGCGCCGTCGGGGCGGTCACGCGCCGTCGTAGGCCCGCTGGAGGGCGGCGATGTCCAGCTTGCCCATCTTCATCATGGCGTTCATGGCGCGGGTGGTCTTCTCCCGGTCGGGGCCGGCGATCATCTCGCTGAGGACCTTCGGCGTGACCTGCCAGGACACGCCGAAGCGGTCCTTGAGCCAGCCGCAGGGGCCGGGCTGGCCGCCGCCCTCGGTGAGCTTGCCCCAGTAGTAGTCGATCTCCTCCTGGTCGTCGCAGTCGATCTGGAAGGAGACGGCCTCGTTGAACGTGAACTCGGGGCCGCCGTTGAGCGCCACGAACCGCTGGCCGTTGGCCGTGAAGTCGACCGTCAGGACGGTGCCGGCGGGCCGGGGGGCGCCCTCGGTGTAGTACGTGGTGGTGCCGGTGCTGGAGTTCTTGAACACCGAGACGTAGAACTGCGCGGCCTCCTCGGCCTGGGTGTCGAACCAGAGACACGTGGTGAAGCCGTCGGCGGTCATGGGCTGCCTCCTGGGTGCGGGACGCGGAACGCGGTCATCTGTGTCGACCGGTCCGGGCGGCGGAACTCATCGGTCGCACGCCGGTCTCCTCCGGCGCCGCCCGGCCGGGCCGGACGCTCTGCCCTCGGCGAATCTGCCGAGGGCAGGGAAATCCCCGCGGCGGCCGGGTCCGGCCCGAGAGTGGGGCGCACGGCGACCACCCGCCGTGTCCGACCCGCGACCCGAGGAGCTTCCATGTCCCCACTCTCCGCCGCCCGGCCGCCGGCCGCGCCGCCCCGCGCCGAGGAGGGCGACACCGCGCCCACCCGGTTCGACGACCAGCTCGCCGCGCAGCTCCTGGGCCAGCGCATCGTGCTGCTGGGCACCCAGGTCGACGAGGTCTCCGCCAACCGGGTCTGCGCCCAGCTGCTGATCCTCTCCGCGGAGGACCCGCGCACCGACATCAGCCTGTACGTCAACAGCCCCGGCGGCTCGGTCCACGCGGGCCTGGCCATCTACGACACCATGCGGCTGATCCCGAACGACGTCTCGACCCTCGCCATGGGCTTCGCCGCGAGCATGGGCCAGTTCCTGCTGAGCGTCGGCGCGCCCGGCAAGCGCTACGCGCTCCCCCACGCGCGGATCATGATGCACCAGCCGTCGGCGGGGATCGGCGGCACCACCGCGGACATCGAGATCCAGGCGGAGAACCTGGAGTTCACCAAGCGGACCATCGAGCGGATCACCGCGGAGCACACCGGGCAGAGCCCGGAGACGATCGCCCGCGACGGCGACCGCGACCGCTGGTTCACGGCCGAGGAGGCCAAGGAGTACGGCATGGTGGACCACGTGGTCACGTCGCTCGCGGACGTGCGCCCGGCGGCCACCCGGCGACGGACGGGGCTGTGACATGGGGAGCTACACGATCCCGAACGTCATCGAGCGCACCCCGCAGGGCGAGCGGTCCTTCGACGTGTTCAGCCGGCTGCTGAACGAGCGCATCATCTTCCTCGGCACCGACATCGACGACGGCGTCGCCAACGTGGTGATCGCGCAGCTGCTGCACCTGGAGTCGGCGGCGCCCGAGCACGAGATCGCGATCTACATCAACTCGCCCGGCGGCTCGTTCACTTCGCTGATGGCGATCTACGACACGATGACCTTCGTGCAGGCGCCGATCTCCACGTTCTGTGTCGGGCAGGCGGCGTCGACGGCGGCGGTGCTGCTGGCCGGCGGGGACCCCGGGCGGCGGTTCGTGCTGGAGCACGCGCGCGTGCTGCTCGGCCAGCCCGCGAGCGGCGGCAGCCGGGGCACGGTCGCGGACCTCTCCCTGCAGGCCAAGGAGATGGTGCGGATCCGCGCGCAGGTGGAGGAGGTGCTGTCCCGGCACACCCACCACGACGTGGCGACGCTGCGGGCCGACATGGACCGCGACAAGGTGTTCACCGCGCAGGAGGCGGTGGCCTACGGGCTGGCCGACGAGGTGCTGAGCCGGCGTCTGATGATGGTCTGACCCACCGGCCCCCCGGGACACGGTACCGGCCGCCCGCATCCGCTGCCGGGCGGCCGTCCCCGGGTCAGGCGGCCAGGCAGAGCCCGCCGTGCGGCGTCCGGGTCGCGGTCCGGCTGCGGGCCGGGCGGCGGGCGAGGTCGCCCTGCACCCGGGTGAGCAGGTCGGAGAGGCTGAGGCCGAGGGCGTGCGCGGCGGCGGCGAGGACCTCCGAGGAGGCCTCCTTGCGGCCGCGCTCGACCTCCGAGAGGTACGGCATGGAGATCCGGGCCGCGTCGGCGACGTCCTTCAGGGTGCGCTCCTGGGCCTGGCGTTCACGGCGCAGCGCGTCTCCCACCAGGTCGCGCCACAAGGGCTCCTTGGGCGGGGGCGCGCTGGTTCCCGGGCGCCCGGCGGGCGGGCGCAGCGGGATCACTCGGGCTTCGTCGGTCGCTCGCTCGGTCATTGCTCCAGCCTAGGAGCGGTCACCGTGAGGGGAAGCCCCTGACATTCCGCCCTCGGTGGAACCGGACGTATCGCCCGCCGGGTGGGGGTCTGCCACCGCGGCGGCCGTCTGCTTGGCGGTGCCGCCGTCGAGGGCGGCGCGGTCGCCGAGGCGGAGCAGCGCGCGCACCCGCTTGCCGACCGGGACCCGCTCGGCGCTCACCTCGGCGGCCAGGGCGTGCACGATCTCCAGACCGTGCCGGCCGATCCGCCGGGGGTCCTTGGGGTAGCGCATGGGCAGGGCGTCGCTGCTGTCGTACACGGACACCGTGAGGGTGCTGTCGGTGCCCTCCAGCTCCAGGATGTATGGACCGTTGCTGTGCCGGTCGGCGTTGGTGACCAGTTCACTCACGACGAGCATGACCTCGCCGTCGGCGCGCTCGTCGATGCCGGCGCACCACTCCTGCCGCAGCTGCTCGACGAAGCGCGCCGCGAAGGCGCGGGCTTCGGCGATGCAGCCGGGCTCACCGGTGTAGTGCGCGGCGCGCCGCAGGGGTTCCACGGGCACGTCGAAACCAGTCGGTATCACTGCCCCGTCCAGTTGCTCGGTCATGCTGTTCTCTCTGGGAGGCCTCACCTGGCCGGATGTGTTGCACCTGTGCTGGTACCCCGTGCCGCGCAGTGCACTCCTGTGCACTTGACGTGCGCTCCGTCACGCCGTGCGGGAGACCGGGGACACCCGGCGCACGTTGTCGTCCGGCCCGGTCAGGACGCCGGTGGGGGTTCGGCGGAGGAGCCCGGGGCGGCCGGGGAGACCGGGGCCTCGGGGGGCGACTGGGGTGCGCTGCCGCCGCCCGACGGCGGTTTCGGGGGCGGGGAGACGCTGGAGTCGCCGGGCTTCTCCGGCTCGTTCGACGACGAGTCCGGGGGCGGCGGGGGCTTGGGCGGCGAGGGTGGCTCCGCGGGCTTGCTGCTCGGGGAGGACGAGGACGCGCCGGGCGACGTCGACCCGCGGTCGGAAGGACTGCTGCTCGACGAGGACGGCCCGCTCGACTTGCCGGACGGGGAGATGGTCACGGGGGGCGACGGGTGGGTGGGGGGCGGCGCCGGACGGTCGTGGCGTCCGGTGTCCCCGCGCGGGCGGGCGATCCAGCCGCGGTGCTCGGGGTCGTAGAGCACGAAGACGTCGACGGCCTTCGGCGCGGGGGTCACCACGACGACGTTGGCGGGGCTGTACGTCGGCCAGGAGTCGCCGGTGGGCTTGGGGGTGGTGCGCTGCGGCACGGGCTGGGTCAGCGGGTTGCCGCAGGCGCAGCGCACGCGGGGCAGGCCGCGGGCGTCGACCAGGACGGCGGTGCCGGCCTGGAGGACGGCCTGGTAGCTGGTGGCGGCGCCGTCGCGGTAGCCGTGGTTGGTGACGCGGGTGTCCATGCGCAGCTGCACCGGGGTCAGGCCGCGCAGGTAGGCGGGGACGCCGGAGGGCGTGACACCGGCCACCGAGGCGAACGCCTCGTTCTTGGTCGCGTCGGCGCCGAGCGAGCGGATCTGCTTCTCGACGTCGCAGGCGGAGAGGTGGCGGGTGCCGCCGTAGAGACCGGCGGAGCCGCCGTCGACGCCCCGGACCTCGTTGGTGGGGGCGGTCGCGGCGGTCGGCGGGACGGAGACGGGCGGGGCGGAGTTGTCCTTGGCGGTGGACTCGGTGAAGGGGTCCGGTCCGGTCTTGCCCGCGGCCTGGAGGAAGACCTCGCCGCCGGCGCTGCCCGAGCCGCCGCCGGAGCGGCCGAGGACCAGGGCCACGGCGACCGCGGCCACCACGACGGCGGTCAGCACGGCGATGCGGGGTGCGGACCTCCACCACGGCCGGTGCGGCGGGGTGCCGCCGGTGTCGCCGCCCGGGGCACCGCCGGGTGGCTGCGAGGGCGGGCCCGACGGCGGCTGGGAGGGACCGGACAGGGGTCCCGAGGGTGGTCCGGTGGGGCGGCCGGAGAACGGCGGTTCGGCGCTCACGAGCTTCTCCCGGCGTGGTCTCCTGCGGGAAAGTCCCGAGGACGTTCCGGGGGATTCACCCGCCTTGGTTCCACTTCATTCCATTGTGTGCTCCGGTGGAGCGGTGCCCGCAAGCGGACGGGGCGCCCGGACGCCTCTCCCGGCGGGCGGGCCGGCCGGGTGCTGCCTAGCGTGGCTGCCGTGAGTCACCCCCGCTCCCCCGCACCGGCCGTCGCACCGGCGGCCGCCCGCCACGGCTGGGTCCACGCCCTCGTCACCGCCCTGGCCTGTCTGCTTGCCATGCTCGTGGTGGCCGCGCTCGGGCTGTGGGCGGCCGGGGCGGCGGACCTGCCGGACGGCGCCTTCCCGCGCGTGGTCGCGGCGACCGTGGTCACGTCCGTCGGCGGGAGCGTCGAGCTGTCCGGGAGCGCGGGCGAGCTGGCGGGCAGCAAGGGCGAGCTGACCGTCGTCCCCCTGTCCGTGACGCTCACGGGAGCGCTGGTGCTGGCCGCCGGATTCCTGCGCCCGCTGCGCCACCGGGCGGTCGCCGGCGCCCTGGAACTGGCCGGGTGGGCGCTGCGCGTCGCCGCGCTGTGGCTGCTCGGCCTGCTGGCCCTCGCCCTGGCGGCACGGCAGACGTTCCCGGTGTCCCTGGGCCGCAGCGCACTGGACGACCTCGGCGAGCTGTTCGGCGTCACCCCGAGGGTCGGCTTCACCACGGACGTGCCGCTCAGCCTGTTCGTCGGGCTGGTGTGGTGCGCCGGGGTGCTGCTGCTGGCGCTGCTGGTGGCGCCCGGGGCCCCGCTGCCGCGGCGGCTGCTGCGGTTCCAGCAGTCGGTGCGTCCGGCCGCGTACGCGATGGTGGCGCTGTTGCTGGCGTACGTCGCGCTGGGCATCGTCGTGGGCGTCGTCGTGCTCCTCACCCGCGGGCATCCCGCGCAGACGCTGGCGGTGATCCTGCTGGGCCTGCCGAACCTGGTGTGGCCGGCGCTCACCCTGGGGCTGGGCGCCACCTGGGAGGGGCGCGTGGACGGCCCGTTCGGGCTGCCGATGCCGCACGTGCTGGACGAGGTGCTGCGCGGCCCGGACACCGCCACCCTGAACCTGCGCACGCTCGCCGAGCACGACGGCCGGGCGTGGTGGCTCCTGGTGGTGGCGGCGGTCCTGGTGCTGACCGCCGCGTTCCTGATGGCGTCCCGTTCGCCCGTCCGGACCCGCCTGTGGCAGCACGCGCTGCACATGGCGGTGGCCCTGGTGCTGACGGTCCTCGCCATCTGCCTGCTCGGCCGGCTGTCCGCGCACTTCGGCCTGGCGGTGCTCGGCATCGGCGACCTGGGCGGTGGCCTGTCCGGACGGCTCTTCCTGCGCCCGCACCTGTGGACGGCCCTGGGCCTGGCCGCCCTGTGGGGGCTGGTGACGGGCTGTCTGGGCGGCCTGCTGGCGCGCGGGGTCCGGCGGCGATAACGACCGGACGCACGAAGGTCAGGGATACCGGCCGACCACCGGCTGCGCCCAGGGCGGCGGGGGCCGCGGACCGTCCCGGGGCACGGCCCGGCCGGCCGGTTCGGTGAGGGGGTGGCGCCGGCCCCGGTCGCCGCGTCCGGCGGCCCGCAGCTCGGCGACGAAGGCCAGGCAGGTGTCGTGGCGGGCCTCGGGGGTCTTGGCCAGGGCCCGGCCGAACACCGCGTCGACCCCGGCGGGCAGCCCGGGCCGGGAAGCGGTCGGCGGGGGCGGGTCGTCGTACTGGTGGGCCCACAGCAGGGCCATGTCGTCGTCGCGGCGGAACGGCGGGTGGCCGGCGAGGCACTCGTAGACCACGCAGGCGAAGCCGTAGACGTCGCACCGGGCGTCGACCGGCTTGCCGGAGATCTGCTCGGGGGCGACGTAGTCCAGGGTGCCGACGAACTGGCCGACCGTGGTGAAGCCGGTCAGCGACAGGGACTTCTTGGTCAGGCCGAAGTCGGTGAGGTAGACGTGCTCGGGGTGGTCGCTGTCGGTGCCGCGCGCGACGAGGATGTTGCCGGGCTTGACGTCCCGGTGCACCAGGCCGTGCTCGTGGGCCGCGTCCAGCGCGGAGGCGACCTGGGCGGCGATGCGCACCGCCGTCGGCAGCGGCAGCGGGCCCTTCCGGTCCAGGAGGTGGCGCAGGTCGCTGCCCTCGACGTAGCGCATGGCGATGTACAGCACGCCGTCGGTCTCGCCCGCCTCGAAGATCGGCACGATGTGCGGGTGGTCGATCGCGGCGGCCACCCGGGACTCGTGGGTGAAGCGCCGGCGGAAGGTGTCGTTGCGGGCGAGTTCGGGCGCGAGCAGCTTCAGCGCGACGGTGCGGTCCAGGCGCAGGTCGCGGGCCCGGTAGACGACGGCCATGCCGCCGCGCCCCAGTTCGCCCTCGATGCGGTAGCCCGCGACCTGCCGGCCGACCAGCTCGGAGGGCCGCCCGGAGAACAGGTCCGAGTCGTGGGCCATCAGGGTGCCTCCGCACGAGCGGCCGTTCCCGCTCCGGCGGGCCGTCGGCGTGGCCCGGCCGCCACAGCGTCCCCGCGGCGCGCGGTCACGACTCCCCGTCCGGGGTGACGACGCGGGTCGGGGCGTAACCCGGGGCGGCAGGGCGCTCGCCGGGCTCCTCGTCGGTGGCGTAGGTGCTCAGCGCGGTGCCGTCGCCGTACGCCCAGCGGCCCTGGACGGCGTCGTAGAGCCAGACGGACTCGCCGTCGACGACCACGCCGATCCGCACGCCCTGGGTGCGGCGGCGGAAGTCCTCCCCGTCGAGGGTCCCGCGGGCCACCTCCTCGACGGCGGCCCGGTAGCGGGCGAGGGCCTGCTCGGCGCGGGCCAGCAGCGGGCGCGGGTCCTCGGTGGCGGTGAGCGGGCCGCCGGGGGCGGGCGGGTCCTGCGGTACGGCGATCAGGTGGCGGCCGTCGACCCAGGCGGACCAGCCGTTGGAGCACAGCACCTGGGCCCAGTCGCCGCGCCGCTGGAGGAGCTGGACCGGCAGCAGCGGGTCGAGGGGCACCGTGGGCCGGGCGGGGTCGGGGGCCTCCCAGGCGGGCGTGCCCCGCCCGGGCACGACGTGCGTCGGCCGGAATCCGGGGGTCGGCAGCGTCATGGGGGCGGCCTACTTCCGCATGATCGCGGGCTCGTGGCGGCGCAGCAGCCGCGAGACGACGAAGCCGAACACGAGGGAGAGCACTACGAGCATCCCGACGTCGAGCAGCCAGATCGCCGCCCGGTGCTCGAACAGCGGGTCGTCGGTCAGCTTGCCGGGCACGATCCGGGCCAGGCCGAGGGTGCCGGCCATGGCGCCGAGTGCCCACCGCGCGGGCACCAGCCAGGACAGCTGCTCCAGGCCGGGCACGCCGTGCAGCTGCAACAGGGCGCCGCAGAAAACCACTTGGACGATGGCCAGCAGCACAAGGAGCGGCATGGTGACCTCCTCCTTGGTCACCAGCGCGGACACCACCAGGCCGAGCATCATCGCCGTGAACGCCAGCAGGGCGACGGCCACGGTGATCTCGACGAGCGGGGGCATCAACACGCCCTTGCCGCCCGGTGCGTCGAGGTCCACGCCCAGCAGGGCGACCAGGGTGAGGACAACGGCCTGCACCACCGTGACCGTGCCGAGCACCACCACCTTGGACAGCAGGTACGCCGACCGGGACAGGCCCACGGCCCGCTCCCGCCGGTAGATGACGCGTTCCTTCACCAGCTCGCGCACGGCGTTGGCGGCCCCGGTCAGGACGCCGCCGACGCACAGGATCAGCAGCGCGTTCATCACGCTCTCGCGGGTGAGCGCGCTGCCGGCCAGCGCGCGGGCCATCGCGCCCATCACGAACGGCAGGGCGATCATGATGACGAGGAAGGTGCGGTCGGCGCTCAGGGCGGAGGCGTAGCGGCGCACGAGCGTGCCGAGCTGGGCGCCCCGGCTGCGCGGGCGCGGCGGCGGCAGCATGATCACCGGGCCCTCGCGGGGCAGCGGCGGCTGGGCGCTGGCGTCGACGACGTACTGCCGGCGCAGCGGCGAGGCGCGGTACTCCCCCGCCCAGTCGCGGTCCTGGTCGCGCTCGAACGCCTCGAACGCCTCGGGCCACTCGGCGAACCCGAAGAAGCGCAGGGCGTCCTCGGGCGGGCCGTAGTAGGCGGTGCGGCCGCCGGGCGCGAGGACGAGCAGGCGGTCGCACACGTCGAGGCTGAGGACGCTGTGGGTGACCACGATGACGGTGCGGCCGTCGTCGGCGAGGCCCCGCAGCATGTGCATCACCGAGCGGTCCATCCCCGGGTCCAGGCCGGAGGTCGGCTCGTCGAGGAAGAGCAGCGAGGGCTTGGTGAGCAGTTCCAGGGCGACGCTGACGCGCTTGCGCTGGCCGCCGGAGAGGCTGTGCACGGGCTGGTCGGCGCGCTGCTCCAGGCCCAGTTCGCGGATGACCTCCTCGACCCGCGCCCGGCGTTCGGCCTTGGCGGTGTCCTGCGGGAAGCGCAGCTCGGCGGCGTAGCCGAGGGCGGCGCGCACGGTGAGCTGGGCGTGCAGGATGTCGTCCTGCGGGACCAGTCCGATGCGCTGGCGCAGCTCGGCGTAGTCGCGGTAGAGGTCGCGGCCGTCGTAGACGACGGTGCCGTGGTCGGCGGGGCGCTGTCCGGTGAGGGCGCCCAGCAGGGTCGACTTGCCGGCGCCGCTCGGCCCGACCACGGCGAGCAGGCACTTCTCGCCCACCGGGAAGGACACGTGGTCGAGGAGGGTCTTGCGGCCGCGGTCGACGGCGACGGTGAGGTCCTGCACGTCCAGGGAGACCTCGCCGGTGTCGACGTACTCCTGGAGGGTGTCGCCGACCAGGCTGAACGCGGAGTGGCCGATGCCGACGACGTCGCCGGCGCGGACCGGGGCGCGCTCGACCGGGCTGCCGTTGAGGTAGGTGCCGTTGTGGCTGACCAGGTCGACGATCTCGTAGGTGCCGTCGGGCCCGGCGCGCAGTTCGGCGTGCCGGCGCGAGACCACGAGGTCGTCGATGACGAGGTCGTTGTCGGCGGCGCGGCCGATGCGCACGGTGCGGGCGGGCAGCGGCCGGACGGTGGTCGGCTGCCGGAAGGTGCCGGTGAGCTCGGGCATCGAGACGGCCGAGGGGCGTTCGGCGGGCGGCGGGGTCCGGCCGAGGAGGGTGGCGCGGGGGCCGTCGCCCGGGCTGCCGAAGCGGATCTCGCAGCCGGGTCCGACGTCCCACTCGCGCACGCGCCGGCCGTCGGCGTAGGTGCCGTTGGTGCTGTGCTCGTCCTGCAGCGTCCAGTGGTCGCCGTCGGGGCGCAGCACGGCGTGGTGCCAGGAGACGCGGGCGTCGTCGAGGACGACGTCGCTGAGCGGGTCACGGCCCACGTGGTAGGCGTGGCCCGGGGTCATCACCGTGGAGCCCGACTCGGTCTCCAGGACCAGTTCGGGCGCCGTCGAGGCGACCGGCCGCTCCGCCATGCCGGAATTCTATCGATTCGTACGTCCGTGCGCCTTTCGGCGCACACCGTGCCGACGGCCGGGCGACGGGGGTCAGGCGACCGGTACGACCAGCGCCGGGAGTGTCCGCTGCATGCGCAGCGCGTCGACCGACTCGGCGAGCAGCTCGTACTCGGTGGTGTCGTCGCTGGCGGCGATCCGCACCAGGCGCCCGCCGGCGAGTTCGTCGGCCACCAGCTCCTGCCCGGCCACGTCCGCGCACCAGGCCCGCAGGACGCCCGGCACGTCGGGCACCGTGTCCGCGACCGGCACCAGGGCGTACGGGGGGATGTGCTCGCTGTCCGGGCTGGGGTCGAGCCGTTCGGCGATCCAGGAGGCCCGGTCGCGCAGCCACCACAGGGCGAGCGCGAGCGTCGGCGCCCGGTAGGTGCCGAGCGGTACCCCGATACGGCGGCCGTCGCACCAGCCGTACGCGGTGACATGGCACAGGAATTCGTCGTGCACGTCTCACTCCCCCGGTCCGTCGTCTGCCGGCTGGGCCTCGCTTTCCGTGCGGCTCCCGAGGCTGAACTGCCCCTGCAGCCGAGTATGTTCACGACTGAAACACTGTCACCACGTCTTTCCGGCCAGTCTGTTGGCATATTCCGGTGCGCCGCTGGCCGAAAGCCGCCACCCCCGCGCGACGGGCATGACCTCCGGGGTAATCGACCCCGCCGACGCCCGGCGGGCACAGTGGTCGCACCGGGCCGGGAACGACTCCGAACCGGTTCCCGACCTGCAACGACGACCTCACAGGGGGCTGATTCCCATGTCCGCGACCGACCGTCACGACACCGACCGCCGCGAGCACGCCGACCGCTACGGGGACGCCGTCGCCCGCTACTTCGAGGCGTGGAACGCCCGCGAGCCGGAGGCCCTCGCCAAGGCCGTGGCGGCCGCCTGGGCCGTGGACGGGACCTACACCGACCCGCTGGCCGACGTGCGGGGGCACGAGCAGCTCGGCGCGGCCGTCTCGGCGGCCCACGCCGCCTTCCCGGGGTTCGTCTTCCGGCTCACCGGGGCGGTCGACGGGCACCACGACACCGCGCGGTTCTCGTGGGAACTGGTCAGCGAGGTCGACGGCAGCGCACCCGTCGCCGGGTTCGACGTGATCACCCTGGACGGCGAGGACCGCATCACGTCCGTCCTGGGCTTCCTCGACCGGGTGCCGACGGCGGACTGACCGCCCGGGTGACCGTCCACGGCGCACACCGCTCGCGGGGGCCCGCTCCGTGCGGGCCCCCGCGAGCGGAGGATGGGGGCGCGGGCGACCGGACGGTGCCCGCGCCGCGCGGGTCAGCCGTTGATCACCGTGTCGATCCGGGCGAGCTCCTCCGGCTCGAAGTCCAGGTTGGCCAGCGCGCCGACGCTGTCCTCGAGCTGGCGGGCGCTGCTCGCGCCGACCAGCGCGGAGGTGACCCGGCCGCCGCGCAGGACCCAGGCCAGGGCCAGCTGGGCCAGCGACTGGCCGCGGGCCTTGGCGAGTTCGTCGAGGGCGCGCAGCTTGGCCACCAGGTCCTCGGTCAGGGCGTCCGAGCTGAGGAACGGGCTGTCGCTCGCCGCGCGCGAGTCCTCGGGGATGCCGTCGAGGTAGCGGGCGGTGAGCACGCCCTGCTCCAGCGGGGAGTAGGCGATGGAGCCGACCCGGAGCTCGTCGAGGGCGTCGAGCAGGCCCTCGGTCTCCGGGCGGCGGTCGAGCATCGAGTAGCGCGGCTGGTGGATGAGCAGCGGGGTGCCCAGCTCACCGAGGATGCGGGCGGCGTCCCGGGTCTGCTCGGCCGAGTAGTTGGAGACGCCGACGTAGAGCGCCTTGCCCTGCTGCACCGCCGAGTGCAGCGCGCCCATGGTCTCCTCCAGGGGCGTCTCCGGGTCGGGGCGGTGCGAGTAGAAGACGTCGACGTACTCCAGGCCCATCCGCCGCAGGCTCTGGTCCAGCGAGGACAGCACGTACTTGCGCGAGCCCCACTCGCCGTACGGGCCGGGCCACATCAGGTAGCCGGCCTTGGTGGAGATCACCAGCTCGTCGCGGTAGCGCGCGAAGTCGCTCTTCAGGAACCCGCCCAGCGCGGACTCGGCGGCGCCGGGCGGCGGGCCGTAGTTGTTCGCCAGGTCGAAGTGGGTGATGCCGAGGTCGAAGGCGCGGCGCAGGATGGCCCGCTGGGTCTCGGCGGGGCGGTCCGGGCCGAAGTTGTGCCACAGGCCGAGCGACAGCGCGGGGAGCTTCAGGCCGCTGTGTCCGGTGCGCCGGTAGGGCATGTCCGCGTAACGGTCGGGGTGTGCGGTGTACAACGCGACTCCATGGCTCTTCGGGGAGGGGTGGGACTGCCTACCCACTCTCGCGCGACCTGCGGGCAGTGGTCCAACAGAAGAATCCGATGGAATTCAGCGGATAGGCTTCTCAATCATGGAACTGCGCCACCTCCAGCACTTCGTCGCCGTCGCCGAGGACCAGCACTTCACCCGGGCCGCCGAACGCCTGATGGTCTCCCAGTCGGGCCTGTCGGCGTCGATCCGCGCCCTCGAGCGGGAGCTGCGGGCGCCGCTGTTCGTGCGCACCACCCGCCGGGTGACGCTGACGGAGGCGGGCCGGGCCCTGCTCGGCGAGGCCGAGCGCATCCTGGCGCAGGTGCGCGCGGCGCACGAGGCGGTGGCCGCCGTGCAGGGCGTGCTGCGCGGCACGCTCGCCCTCGGCACCGAGCAGTGCATCGCGGGCGTGCACGTGGCGGGCCTGCTCGCGGCGTTCCGCCGGCGCCACCCGGACGTGGAGATCCGGCTGCGCCAGTACGGCTCGGGCACGCTCGCCGAGGAGGTCGCGGCCGGGCGCCTCGACCTGGCCTTCGCCTACCGGACCCAGGCCGACACCGACCAGCTGCGCTCGGCGTCGCTGACGACCGAGCCGATGTACGTGCTGTGCCACCCCGAGCACCACCTGGCGGGGGCGGCGGCGCTCGCCCCGCAGGACATCGCCGGGGAGGTGTTCGTGGACTTCCACCCGGACTTCGGGCCGCGCCGCGCGACCGACGCGGCCTTCGCCGAGACGGGCGTACGGCGCACGGTCGCCCTGGAGGTCAACGACGTGCACAGCCTGCTCGACCTGGTGGACGAGAACCTCGGCATCGCCGTCGTCCCACGCCACTTCCGGCACAAGCGGGAGGCGCTGACCGCGCTGCCCCTGAAGGGCACCGCCGAGGCGGCCTACGAGACGGTGGCCCTGCTGCCGCCGCACCGGGCCACCAGCCCGGCGGCCCGGGCCCTGATGACCCTGCTGGAGACGGGCGGCGAATGACCCGGGGCCCAGGGGGTGTCTCGCCGATCACGCCGGGCTCGCGGTGTCCGGTTACCGCCCCGACGCCCTGAGCCCTGAGCCCTGTCCCCCTGGCCGTCCGGAACGGGCGGCGCGGGAGCGACGGCTGCGTCATGGTGGACGCATGCATGCGAAGGACATCCTCATCGACGGCTACGGCCGCATCCGGGAAGAAGTCCATGCGGCGCTCGACGGCCTCGACCCCGAGGACCTCAACGCCCGCCCGACGCCCGGGACCAACTCCGTCGCCTGGCTGGTCTGGCACCTCACCCGCGTCCAGGACGACCACCTCGCCGACGCCTTCGGGCTCGACCAGGTGTGGCTGGACCAGGGCTGGCACGAGCGGTTCGGTCTCGACCTGCCGCCCGGGGACATCGGCTACGGCCACAGCCCGGCCCAGGTCGCCAAGGTCCGGGTCGACTCGGCCGACCTGCTCACCGGCTACCACGACGCCGTCCACGCACAGTCGCTCCAGGCGCTGCGCGGGGTCGGCGCGGCGGACCTCGACCGGGTCGTGGACCGGCGCTGGGACCCGCCGGTCACCCTCGGAGTGCGGCTGGTGAGCGTCCTGTCCGACGACCTCCAGCACGTCGGACAGGCGGCCTACGTACGCGGACTGCTTCAGAGCGCGGCGGAGTAACCCGGCAGCACGACGTCCTCGATCAGGGCCCTGCGCTCGTCGAACGGCAGGAACGCGCTCTTGACGGCGTTCACCGTGACCGTGCGCAGGTCCTCCACCGTCCAGCCGGCCTCCTCGACCAGCAGGGACATCTCCCGGGTCATCGTCGTGCCGGAGACCAGCCGGTTGTCGGTGTTGAGGGTGACCCGGAAGCCGAGGTCCTTCAGCGCGGTGATCGGGTGGGTGGCGATGGAGTCGGCCGCGCCGGTCTGCAGGTTGGAGGTGGGGCACATCTCCAGCGCGATCCGGCGGTCGCGGACCCAGCCGGCCAGGCGGCCGAGCTTGCCGTCCACGATGTCCTCGGTCAGGCGCACGCCGTGGCCTATGCGCTGGGCGCCGCACACCTGGATCGCCTGGTGGATGCTGGGCAGGCCGTGCGCCTCGCCGGCGTGGATGGTGAAGGGCACACTCTCGCGGCGCAGGTGCTCGAACGCCTCGAGGTGGTCGGCGGGCGGGAAGCCGTCCTCGGCGCCCGCGATGTCGAAGCCGACGACACCGGCGTCGCGGAAGGCGACGGCCAGGTCGGCGGCCTCCCGGACCCGGTCGAACATCCGCATGCCGCACAGCAGGGTGCCGACCCGGACGGGCGTACCGGCGGCGGCCGCCTTGGCCATGCCCGCCGCGAGGCCCTCCTGGACGGTCCCGACGACCTCGCCGAGGGTCAGGCCGCCGTTCAGCATCAGCTCGGGGGCGTAGCGGACCTCGCCGTAGACGACGCCGTCGGCGGCCAAGTCGAGGACGTACTCCTCGGCGGTGCGCAGCAGGCCCTCGCGGGTCTGCATCACGGCGAGGGTGTGCTCGAAGGTGGCGATGTAGCGGACCAGGTCCCCGGAGTCGGCGGCCTCGACGTACCAGGCGGCCAGCTCGTCGGGGTCGGTGGTGGGCAGGGTGTGCCCGGCCTCGGCGGCCAGCTCGACGACCGTGGCGGGGCGCAGGCCGCCGTCGAGGTGGTCGTGCAGGACGGCCTTGGGGAGCCGGCGGAGGGTGTCGGTGTCGACGCGGGGGGCGGTCATGGTGTGGTTCCTCGGCGCAGGGGTGGATCGGGTGGCGGGTGGGTCTCAGGCGGCGGGCTGGAGGAGGTCCCAGCGGTTGCCGTACAGGTCCTGGAAGACGGCCACCGAGCCGTAGGGCTCGTGGCGGGGCTCCTCCAGGAAGGTCACGCCCGCGGCGAGCATCCGGGCGTGGTCGCGGGCGAAGTCGTCGGTGTGCAGGAAGAAGCCGACCCGGCCGCCGGTCTGGTCGCCGACGCGGGCGCGCTGGGCGTCGCCCTTGGCGCGGGCCAGCAGCAGTCCGGTGCCCGGGGAGCCGGGGGCGCCCGGCTCGACGACGACCCAGCGGGAGCCGTCGGGGCGCGGTTCGTCCTCGGCGACCCGGAAGCCGAGGGCCTCGGTGTAGAAGCGGATCGCCTCGTCGTAGTCGTCGACGACGAGGGTGACCAGGGCGACGCGTCTCATCGGAGCCTTTCGGGGGGACGGATTGGTCGGAGAGGTTATACGTAAAACCTACGGGATGCCAATCTCTTCCCGGGGCGTCGCCCCCGGGGCCCGCCGCCCGCCCCCGGAGGGCCGGGGGCGGGCCCCGTCCGCGCGGTTCAGCAGGCCACCGTCTCCTCGCACTCCCGCAGTGCCTCCTGGACGTCGCGGCTCCAGTGCCGGGCGGGGCGGGGGGAGGCGGAGGAGAAGGTGTGGACGGCCGGTTCGCGGCGGGCGGGCAGGTTGCCACTGAGGGCGCGGCGCCGCTTGCGGGCGGGTGGCGCGCCGTGCGCGGCGGCCTCCTCGACGATCTCGGCCAGGTCCCCGTCCGGCAGGGGCAGCTCCAGGTCGTCGTCGACGAAGCCGACCACGGCCGGGACGTACTCGACCAGCGCCCGCAGCGCCTCGGGGAGCCCGTGCCGGCCGCGCCGCAGGGCGGTGAGCACGTGCAGGGCGGTGGCGACCTCCAGTTCGGTGGCCTCCCGGCTCAGGGTGGCCGGGGTGATCTCGGTGTGCCGCAGCCACCAGTCGGCCTCCTGGTCCTCGCCCAGGGAGCGGTGGTGGAGGTAGAGGCAGTACGACGAGACGGGGTCCGCGGCGCCGGCGGCGTACTGCCACCAGAAGCGGGCGCTGTCCTCGCAGCCCGCGAGGTGGAGGATGGCGCCGAGGATGCGGGCCCCGGACGGCTCGGGGAGCTGGCTGCCGAGGAAGGCACCGAGCCCTTGCAGGGCGCCGGGCCGGCTCAGCAGCGCCTCGCACAGGGCCCGCAGGTCCCGGGCGGCGGGGTGGCTCTCGCGCGGGAGCCGCAGCGGGGCGGGGCGCGGCCGGGTGCGGCCCGCGGGGTCCCCGGCCCGGCGGGCCGCGACCCGGGCGGCCACGCGGGCCTCGGCGGCCTCGACGTCCGCGCGGGTGTAGGGCGCGGTGGGCACCAGCCGGGCGCGGGCCAGCTCGGCATCCAGGTCGCTCGCGGTGTCGAAGGTCATGACCGCTCCTCCTCGGCGCTCGTCGTGTAGATCTCCCGCAGTCGCCGTCGGGCGTAGCGTTCGTGGGAGCGCACGCCGGCTTGGCTGATGCCGAGGTGGAGCGCCACCTCGGCGATGGTGTAGCCCTCGCAGTAGCGCAGCCGGACGATGTCCCGCTGGCGCTCGGGCAGGGCGTCGATGGCGTGGAACAGCCGCAGGTTCTGCTCGATCACCTCGAAGGCGTCCTCGGCCCCGGTCAGGGTGACGGTCTCGAAGACCGCGGTGTCCATCAGCGTGGCCCGGCGGCCGCGGGCCCGGGCGTGGTCGATGACCCGGTGCTTGACGACCCGCCAGGCGTAGGCGGCGGGGTTCTCGACGCGGAGTATCTGCGGCCACTCCTCGGCGAGCTGGACGAACGCGTCGTCGACGGCGTCCTCGGCGTCCGCGCGGCTGCGCAGGAAGCGTTCGGCCTCGCGGACGTAGCGCGGCCGGTGCATCTGGTGGAAGGCGGCGAAGTCCAAGGGAAGTTTCTCCGGCGCCCGGGGATGGCCGGCCGGGCCTGGAGCCGACTCCTCGCGCCTCACCGCTCGCCCCCCGGGAGACGGTGCTGCATCTCGCGGAAGCCCACCCGCACGAGGGCGGTCACGACCCGGCGCGCGAGGGCGGCGACGCCGGGTCCGAAGACCCGCAGGGCGATCAAGGACAGCGCCATGTCGCGGGCGAACTGTTCGAACTGGTCGGTCACGGACCCTTCGGTCCTCTCACTGGCTGGTCGGGGCCCAGGAGCCCCGGAAGGCGACGGTTGCACCCTCTGCCCCCACGGCGTCCGGCGGCGGCGATTCGTGCAGACCCGGTTCGAAAGTCAGACTGATTTGGCCGATTCTGACTACGGGCCGCACCCTCCCGGACCAAGTGCCGTGGCTTTCCCGTCACTCGGGGGACTACTCGTGACCGTTCGCGTGCGGGGGCGGCCGTAGCGGCCCCTCGGTGGTCCCGGAGGCGTCGGGCCGCCCGCCCGCAGGGCCGTAGCCGCCCGGCGTCGGCGCAGGTGGGCGCGTTCGGCCGCGCTGTCGGTGAGGGCGAGGGCGGCGTCGTACGCGGCGAGCGCCTCGGCGTGCCGTCCGAGCCGGCGCAGCAGGTCGGCGCGGACCGCGTGCAGGACGTGGTAGCCGTCGAGGCCGAGCGCGTCCACCAGCTCCAGGGCCGCGCGGGGCCCGTGCACCTCGGCGACCGCGACCGCCCGGTTCAGCGCGGCGACCGGGGTGGGCGCGACGGCGAGCAGCTGGTCGTAGAGGCGCAGGATCTGCCGCCAGTCGGTGGCGGCGGCCGTCGGGGCGTCGTCGTGGACGGCGTTCCGCGGCCTGGATCTGGTACGGCCCCGGGCGGCCCCGGCGCAGGCAGCGGCGGATCAGGGGGTGTCTCGTCGGTCAGGCCGGATCAGGGAGCGGCGTCTGGTGCCGTGCATCGCAAGGCGGAGGAGGGAGTCGATGCGGAGCATCGGCGAGTGACGACAACGCAGCGAGGTGCGGCACCAGACGCCGCGAGCCCGGCCTGACCGACGAGACACCCCCTCGGGCGTGTCCCTCGGCGATCAGGGCGCGGTCCCAGCGGGCGCGGTCCTGCTCGGGCAGCGGCACCAGGGTGCCGTCGGCGTCCCGGCGGGCGGGCCGGCGGGCCTCGACCAGCAGCATCAGCGCCAGCAGCCCGGCCGCCTCGGGCTCGTCCGGCATCAGCTCGACCAGCAGCCGCCCGAGGCGCACGGCTTCCGTGCACAGCTCGGGGTCGCCGGTGTAGCCCTCGTTGAAGATGAAGTAGACGACGGCGAGGACGCCGCCGAGCCGGTCGGGCAGGTCGGCGTCGCGGGGCACGCGGTACGGGATGCGCGCGTCACGGATCTTCGCTTTGGCGCGAACCAGTCGCTGCGCCATCGTCGTCTCGGACACCAGGAAGGCACGCGCGATCTGCTCGGTGCTCAGTCCGCCGAGCAGCCGCAGGGTGAGCGCCACGCGCGCCTGCGGGGCGAGCGCCGGGTGGCAGCAGGTGAAGATCAGGCGGAGCCGGTCGTCGCGCAGGGTCCCTCCTCCCCGGGCGGGCCGGTGGCGTGCAGCCGCGCCGCCTCGGCGTGCCGGGCGTCCCGGCCGGCCTCGCGGCGCAGCCGGTCGATCGCCCGGTTGCGGGCGGTGGTGATGATCCACCCGGCCGGGCTGGGCGGCACGCCCGTCCGCGGCCAGCGGTGCAGGGCGGTGGTGAAGGCGTCCTGGACCGCTTCCTCGGCGAGGTCGATGTCGCCGAGGAAGCGGACGAGGACAGCGACCGCGCGGCCGTACTCCGCGCGGAAGACGGCCGCCACGTCGACGGGGTCGCGGGCGGGGCCGGCCATCAGTGGTCGGCGGTGAAGGGGCGCACCTCGATGGGCAGGGTGGTGGCCAGCGCGGCCCTGCGGCCCCACTCCAGGGCCGCGTCCAGGTCGGGCGCCTCGATCAGGCAGAGCCCGCCCAGGTACTCCTTGCCCTCCGCGTAGGGCCCGTCGGTCATCAGCACGTCGCCGTCCTCGGGGCGCAGTGTCGTGGCCGTCTCGGGTCCGGCCAGTCCGCCGGCGAACACCCAGGCCCCGGCGTCGCGCAGCTCCTGGTTGAACGCCTCGACGTCGGCGACGATCCCGGCGAGCGCCTCGGGGGCGGGCGGCTGCCCTCCGGTCGGCTGGACCACACTGAGCAGGTAGTACGTCATGACGGCCTCCTCGGCCTCGTGGGGGTGGTTCCACCTCCTACACGAACGGCACTCCCCCGGATCGACACCCACGCCCCGGAACCGGGAAAAATCTCGTCCATGACCCCACCGCCGCCCCCGGCGCCCCCGGAACCCACGGCACCCGCCGGCCCCTCCGACCCGTCCGGACAACCTGCGTCCCACCCGCTCGTCGCCCGGGCCCGCCGCCTCGCCGACGACCTGCTGGCGCCCTCGGCCGAGCGCGTCGACGCGGAGGGCGTCCCGGCCGGCCACATCCAGGAGATCAAGCGGTCGGGGCTGCTCGGGGTGAGCGCCCCGCGCGCGTACGGCGGCGCCGAGGCGCCCGCGGCGGTGGCGCGGGAGACGGCGGAGGTCCTGTCCGGGGCGTGCGGGGCCACGTGGTTCGTGCAGACCCAGCACCACACGCCGGTGCGGATGCTGGCCCGCAGCGACGGCCCGGTCCGGGAACGGCTGCTCGGCCCGCTGTCCCGGGGCGAGCTGCTGTCCGGTGTGGCGTACGCCCATCTGCGCGCCCACCCCCGCACCCCGGTCCGCGCCGTCCGCGACCGGGGCGGCTGGCGCTTCGCCGGGACGGTGCCCTGGTACACCGGGTGGGGCCTGAACGACCTACTGCTGCTGGCCGGGACGACTGACGCCGACGAGGCCCTGTTCGCGTTCGCCGAGGCCCGGGACCAGCCGGGCCTTCGCGCGTCGGAGCCGCTGCGCCTGGCGGCCCTCGGCGGCGCCCGTACCGTGTCGCTGGAGCTGGACGGCCTGTGGCTGCCCGAGGAGGCGGTGGTGCTGCGCACGCCGTACGACCGCTGGGCCGCGGACGACCGGCTCAGGACGCTCGACACCAACCCGGCGGTGTTCGGGCTGACGCGGGCGGCGCTCACCCTCCTGGACGAGGACACGGCCGCCGCGTTCCGCGCCCGGCTCACGCGGGTGCGCGCCGCGGCCTACGCCCTCGCCGACACGGCCCCCGGCCTGCGGGTCCAGGAGCGGCTGGACCTCAGGACGGAGGCGTTCGCGCTGCTGCAGGCGGCCACCACCGCCGCGGTGGTCGCGGGCGGGGGCCGCACGATGCTGCTGACGCACCGGGCCCAACGCCTGGCGCGGGAGGCGCTGTTCCTGCTGGTGCAGGGGCAGACGCGGGAGACGCGCGCGGCGCAGCTCGCCGCCCTGAGGCGCTGAGCCGGCCGGGCGCGGGGAGGTCGTCCGTCGGCGACCTCCGCCCCGTCTTGCCGCTCCGCGGCCGTTCAGCTCGCGAACGGCACCTGCGCGGAGGGCGCCGCTCCCGGCAGGAACGGGTGCCGCCACAGTCCCTCGGCGGCCAGCCGGGGCAGCACGCCCTCGCCGAACCAGTAGGCCTCCTCCAGGTGCGGGTAGCCGGAGAGCACGAACTCCTCGATGCCCAGGGCCGCGTACTCCCGGATCCGCTCGGCGACCTCCTCGTGGCTGCCGACCAGCGCGGTCCCGGCGCCGCCGCGCACCAGGCCGATGCCCGCCCACAGGTTGGGGTGGATCTCCAGCCCGTCCCGGCTGCCGCCGTGCAGCGCGAGCATCCGCCGCTGTCCCTCCGACTCGCTGCGCGCGAGCCCGGCCTGCACGGACGCCACGGTCTGCGGGTCGAACCCGGCGAGCAGCCGCTCCGCCTCCGCCCAGGCCTGCGCGGAGGTGTCCCGGGTGATCACGTGCAGCCGAATGCCGAACCGCAGCGTGCGCCCGTGCCGGGCCGCCAGTCCCCTGATCCACTCGATCTTCTCGGCGACCTGGGCGGGCGGCTCGCCCCAGGTGAGGTAGACGTCGACGTGCCAGGCCGCGATCTCCCCGGCGATCGGCGAGGACCCCCCGAAGTACACCTCCGGCACCGGGTCGGGCACCCGCGCCAGCCGCGCGTCCTCCACCCGCAGGTGCTCGCCCACCAGGTCGACGCTCTTGCCGTCCCACAACTCCCGTACGACCTGGAGGAACTCACCGGTACGACGGTAGCGGTCGTCCTTGTCCAGGAAGTCGCCGTAGGCCCGCTGCTCGTGGCTCTCGCCGCCGGTGACGACGTTCAGCAGCAGCCGTCCGCCGGTCTGGCGCTGGAAGGTCGAGGCCATCTGGGCGGCGAGCGTCGGGGAGACGAATCCGGGGCGGAAGGCGACGAGGAACTTCAGCCGCTCGGAGTTCTGGCTGACCATGGCGGTGGTCAGCCAGGCGTCCTCGCACCAGGCGCCGGTCGGCGTGAGCGCGCCGACGAAGCCGAGGTCCTCGGCGGCGCGGGCGATCTGGCTGAGGTAGGCGACCGTCGGCGGCCGGTCCCGGCCGGAGGCGGTGGCCGGCGTGCCGTGGCCGCCGCCGACCACGTGGCGGCTGTCGCCGTTGGTGGGCAGGAACCAGTGGAAGGTGAGGGACACGGGGTCTCCGTTCCTGGGGGGGCGCCCCGGCGGGCGGGGACGGGCGGGCGGGTGGCGTACCGGCGGGGAAGCCGCGCTACAGCAGGCCGTGGCGGGGCGGCCGGGCTCCGGTGAGGACGTGGCGGCCGAGGTGCTGGAGCTTCCAGCGGGGCGGGTCGTGCAGGGTGTGGGTGCGCGCGTCGCGCCAGTACCGGTGCAGGTTCAGCGAGTCGAGCGCGGAGCGGGTGCCGGACACCTCGAACAGGGCGCTCGCCACGTCCACGGCCGTCCCGGCGGCCTGCACCTTGGCGGCGGCGACCGCGAGGGACGCCTCGGCCGCGCTGTCGTCGGTGAGGCCGGCCCGGGCCGCGTCGACCGCGCGGGCCGCCTCCTTCAGCAGGGCCTCCGACGCCCGCACGCGCAGGGCGAGTTCACCGAATCGCTGGATCAGCAGCGGGTCCTCGACGGCCGTGTCCGCCCCGCTCTCGAACCAGGGCCTGCTCCGGGTCCGCACGAACGCGGCGGCCTCCGCCAGCGCGCCCGAGGCGATGCCCGCGTCGATCGCGGCGTGCAGCAACTGGGCTACCGCGCCGTGCAGTTGGGGTCCGCGGAAGGTCAGGTGGTGGGGCAGCACCCGGTCGGCCGGCACTTCGACGCCCTCCAGGCGGACGGTGCCGCTGGCCGTCGTGCGCTGGCCCATGCCGTCCCAGTCGTCGACCACGGTCAGGCCCGGGGCGTCGCGCGGGACGTAGGCGACGTGCAGTTCGTCGTCGTCGGCGCGGGCGAGGACCGGGATCCAGTCGGCGAAGAGGGCGCCGGTGGAGTAGTGCTTGACGCCGTCCAGCCGGTACGAGCCGTCCGGGCGCGGGGTCAGGCGGGTGCGGATGTCCTGGACGTGCTGGGTGCCCGCCTCGGACTGCGCGTTGCCGAGGCGCCGCCCGGCCAGCACCTCGGCGAAGAAGAATGTGCGCTGCTCCAGGCTCCCTTGACGGCGGATCACGTTGACGTAGACGAAGTGGCTCTGCGGGATCTGCGCCAGGCTCGCGTCGGCCGCGCCCAGCAGGCGGAAGACCTCCGCGAGCGTGGCCGCGCCGACGTCGGCACCGCCGTGCTCGGCGGGCACGGTGACGGCGAGCAGGCCCGAGGCGGACAACCGGTCCAGCTCGGCGCGGGGCAGGGCGCGCTCGGCGTCGCGCCGCGCGGCACCCGCGCGGAACGCGTCGGCGAGCTCGGCGGCGACGGCGAGGGCCTCGGCGTCGTCAGCGATGACGTGCGCGGCCACGGTCAGCTCGCCGCGGCCAGGAACGGGGTGCGGCCCAGGGCGGCCGAGAACTGGTCGACGACCTGGCCGAGCGCCTCGGCGGTGGCCGGGGCGACCGTGACGGTGCCGTCCTCATGGGCGGTGATGTCCTTGTCGAGGGTGAACCAGCCCTGCACGATGTGCGCGGCACCCATGGAGTTCAGGACCGGCCGCAGCGCGTAGTCGATGGCCAGGACGTGGGCGGTGGAGCCGCCGGTGGCCAGCGGCAGCACGGTCTTGCCGGTGAGCGCGTACTGCGGCAGCAGGTCCAAAAGCGCCTTGAGCACGCCGGAGTACGACGCCTTGTAGACGGGGGTGCCCACGACCACGCCGTCGGCGCGCGCGAACAGCTCGGTGGCCTCGACGATCGCCGGGTGCCGGAAGTCCGCGCCGAGCAGGGCCTCGGCGGGGATGGTGCGGACGTCGAGCGGGATCACCTGGTGTCCCTGCGCGGCGATGCGCTGGTCGAGGTGGCGCAGCAGGCGGCCGGTGCGGGAGGAGGCGGAGGGGCTGCCGGAGACGGACAGGACGGTGGCCATGGGTCCTCTTTCGAAGGTGTTTCGACGGTGCGGGTCCGGGAGCGGGCCCCGGGGCGCGGTCAGGCGTGGGCGGGGACGGAGGCGGGCGCGGCGTCGGTGTCGGTGTCGGTGTCCGGCGGCCGGGCCTCCAGTTCATGGACCCAGTACGTGAATTTCAGAGGTGCGGCGGGCATGCGGAACTCCAGGCGTGGAATTGCTTTCCGGCGACGCCGAATTCACCGGCGGCGGGCGCGCGGGCGCGGGAATTCTGGCGGAGGGAGCCGGAAGGAGAAGGGTGGTACACGGCGGGACACGGCACGGCACCGCTCGGGCGAGGAGCGGGCGGGTGGCGTGGGGAGAAGGGCGCGGGCCGGTCAGGCGGCGGCGCGACAGGAGGCGCTGGAGACGCGCGCGAGGTCGACGTGGCGTCGCCGCGTGAGGTCCAGTCCCGAAGTCATGTCGTCGATCGTGGCAGCCGCCGGTGAGGACCGTCAAGGAAAACCCGACCGTTCTCGCATCGCGGACCATTGAATTTCACGAGGGTGTGACAGGGAAACCCTTGAACGGCCCGACGCGGGACCGCATTCTCCTGTCGTGCGAACGGAACAGCTGGAATACATAGCGGCCGTCACCCGGCTCGGGTCGCTGCGCCGGGCCGCCGAGGAACTGCGCCTGTCCCAGCCCGCGTTGAGCGAGACGGTCCGCAACCTGGAGCGCGAGCTGGGGGTCGAGCTGCTGGAGCGCAAGCGCTCCGGTGCGACGATGAGCGCGCCCGGCCGGGAGCTGTTGCCGCACATCGTGGACGTCCTGGACGCGGTGGACCGGCTGCGCGCGGCGGCGGGCGAGCAGCACCGCATCCGGCGGATGGTGCGCGTCGGCACGGTGAACGCGGCGACCGTGCCGCTGCTGCTGCCGGTGCTGCGGGAGTTCCGGACGGCGCGCCCGCACACCCAGGTCGAGGTGGTGGGCGCGCAGCAGACCGACATCCACCGGGCCCTGCTGGAGGGCGGGTTCGACCTGGGGCTGGTCAATCACCTGGAGGGCGACGACGTGCCCGCCGAGTTCGAGTCGGCGGAACTGCTGCGCGGCCGGCCGGTGGTGTGCCTGCGGCCGGACAGCCCGCTGGCCGCCCGGCCGGCGGTGACCGTGGCGGACCTGCTCGGTGTGCCGCTCATCGGCATGCGGTCCGGCTATGTGATGCACCGGTACGTGCACCGGCTGCTCGACGGGCGGGACCCGTCCTTCGCGTACTCCACGGACGGGGCGGAGATGGGCAAGCTGATGGTCGCCGAGGGGCTCGGGGCGACGGTCCTGCCGGACTTCAGTGTGGTCGGGGATCCGCTGGAGCGGTGCGGTGCGCTCACCCACCGGCCGCTCGCCGGGGACACTCCTCAGGTGCTGCTGATGCTGCAGCGGCGCCGCGCGGAGTCGGTGCCGCAGGCGGCACGCGAACTGCACGAGGTCTTCGTGCGCACGGCCCGCGCCCTGGGCGGCACGCTCACCGCACCGGACTCACCGGGACGGTGAGCGCGGAGCCCACGGGGGGTCGGTACTGCCGGGCTCGCCGGGCCACGTCCTCGGCCTGCCCTGGCCCGAAATGTCGAGATCGTGCTTCAGTCTTCCTCGTTCGCCGGGACCACCACGAGGAAGGCGTCCGACTGCAGGTCCATCACCACGGTCGCCGGCTCCCCTTCGGCACGCCGCGCCGCCGCGAACTCCTCAGCCGGCCACGCACCCCGCGGAGCCCCAGCCGGGAAACGCTCCAACACCTTCGCGCTCATAGCGATCGACACCTCCACTTTGTCCGTCCGGCGACCGAAACGGTCCATTCTCGTAGCATTCGCTTGCCCCGGATCGCCGCGTACATGTTCACCTCGGCGCAACCGGCCGGTTGTCGTCGCCGACGACCCCCTCCGCCGCGCCGGGGGACGGCACGGGACCCGCCGGCAGGACGGGCAGCAGGGTGGGCCGTTTGGCCGTACGGCCGTCCCCCGACGAGCGGCCCCGCAGCCGGCGGCCCATCCAGGGGCCGAGGAAGCCGGCGGCCCAGCGCAGCTCACCGAGCGCGGTGGGCCGGACGGGCGGTCCGGGCAGCGGGTCGGCCCAGGAAGCGTCGCTGCCGGGCAGCGCGAGGGCGTGCGCCACGGCGGCGGCGATGCGGGCGTGGCCCAGCGGGGAGGCGTGCAGCCGGTCGGCGCTCCACAGGCGCGGATCGGTGACGACGGGGTGGTCGGCGGTCTCGGCGACGACGACACCGTGCCGCCGGGCCGCTTCCCTGATACGGGAGTTGAGGGCGTGGACGCGGGGGCCGAGCGGTCGGGCGAGCGGGGTGACGCGGGCGACGTCCGGGAACGTGAGCGTGGCGATTCGGGCACCCTGGGCGGTGAGCGCGGCGAAGACGGCGTCGAGCTCCCCGGCGACCTCGTCGGCGTCGAAGCGGGGCCGCAGCAGGTCGTTGACCCCGGCGACGACCGTGGCGAAGTCGGGCCGCAACGCCAGTGCGGGGCCGAGCTGTTCGGCACGCACCTGTCCGGCGAGCCGGCCGCGCACGGCCAGGTTGGCGTAGTGCAGGCCGGGGTGGTGGACGGCCAGCAGATCGGCGAGCCGGTCGGCCCAGCCGCGCAGCCCGGTGCTGTCGTCACCGTCGCCCAGGCCTTCGGTCTGGCTGTCACCGAGGGCCACGTAGCGCGTGGTGCGGCCGAGTGCGGTGCCGGTCATGGGCGGGCCCCCGTCGAGACGTCGTCGGCCTGCTCCGGGCGAGACGGCCGTACAGGCACCCTACTCACTTTTTTGAATAGCCAGACAGTTTTCCTCGTGCCGGCGGCCGCACCGCCGCCCGGCAGGTCACCAGTCGCGGGCGCTGCGCAGCAGCACCTCCCGTACGCGGGCCACGTCCGGGTTCTCGGGTACGCCGGGCCGCTGGACAAGGAAGCCGGTGTTGATCGGCGGGTCGTCCGGTTCGTGCAGCGCGACGACGGCTCCGGAGGCGAGCGCGTCGCGGCAGAGGTAGCGCGGCAGCACGCTGTAGCCCGCCCCCGCGACCACGGCGGCCAGCACCCCGCGCAGATCGGGCACGGTCACCGCGGCGGCGCACGACAGCCGGCGGCCGAAGACGTGCCGCCAGTAGCGGCGGGCGATCGGCAGGTCCTCCGCGTACGTGATCAGCGGCACCCCGTGCAGGGCGGCGGGCCCGTCCTCGGCGAGGCCTGCGGTCAGTTGTCCGGCCCACCGGGGCGCGGCGACGAGCACGAACTCCTCGTCGGTCAGCGCCTCCCAGGCGAGGGTGCGGCCCCGGGGGCGGCTGGTGGCGACGACCAGGTCGTACCGGCCGGCCCGCAGCTCGTCGAGCAGCGGATCGGTCAGTCCGGTCGCCACCCGCAGCCGTACGCCCTCGGCGACGAGCGGGGCGAGCGCGGGCAGGACCCGGGTGCACAGCAGCTCGGCGGGACCGGCCAGGTGGACGGGGGCGGGGGGCCGTGTGCCGGGCGCGGCGGCGGGGCCCGCCACGGCCGCCAGGTCGTCGAGCGCCGGGGCCACCCGTGCGGCGAGGGCGTCGGCGACGGCCGTGGGCGCCACGCCCCGCGGCAGCCGCTGGAACAGCTCGCGCCCGGTCTGCCGCTCCAGGGTCCGCATCTGCGTGGTCACCGTGGGCTGCGACAGTCCCAGTACCTGGGCGGCGCCGGTGAACGAGCCCGAGCGGTACACCGCCAGGAAGGTGCGCAGGAGGTTCAGATCGAGGTTCGCGTGACCGTCCACCCGGTCCAGTATTCCGCGCGAGCCATAAGAGATCCAATGGCTGACATTCGTGCGTCCATTGGTTTTCCATGATGGTCCGTCGTTACGGTCGGGGGCACACGGACCGACGTCCGCGGAACCGCAGCTCCACCGATCGTGAAGGACACCCTCATGGCCAAGATCCTCTTCGTGATGACCGGCGCCGACTCCCTGACGCTCGCCGACGGCACCGGACACCCCACCGGCTTCTGGGCGGAGGAGGCCGTCGCCCCGTACCGCGCTTTCCGGGCCGCCGGTCACGAGGTGGTCGTCGCCACGCCCGGCGGGGTCGCGCCGACCGTGGACCGGGCGAGCCTGGCCCCCGAGTTCAACGGCGGCCAGGACGGCGCCGACCGGGTCGCCGCCGAGCTGGAGGCGATGACCGAGCTCACCCACCCGCTGCACCTGGAGGACGTGCGGCTCGACGCGTACGCGGCGGTGTTCTACCCCGGCGGGCACGGCCCGATGGAGGACCTGGCCGTGGACGCCGCCTCCGGCCGGCTGCTCGTCGACGCGCTGGCCGCGGGCACGCCGCTGGGCGTGGTCTGCCACGGCCCCGCCGCGCTGCTGGCCGCGGTCACGCAGGACGGCGCGAACGCCTTCGCCGGGTACCGGGTCGCCGGGTTCACCAACGCCGAGGAGACCCAGGGCGGCCTCGCGCCCCGGCTGAAGTGGCTGCTCCAGGACCGGCTGACCGAGGCGGGCGTGGAGGTGGTGGAGGGCGAGCCGTGGGCGCCGCACGTGGTGGTGGACCGCACGCTGGTCACCGGCCAGAACCCGGCCTCCTCGGCTCCCCTGGCCGACGAACTGCTGAAGCGACTGGGCTGACCGGGGTCCGGGGTCCTCCCGGGTCACTCCTGCCACGGCAGGGGATCCGTCACCCAGCCCGCCGCCAGCACGAGCCGGGTGTGGCGGTGCAGGGCGAGGAAGCCGAAGGGCCGGTCGAAGGCGGCGCTGATCAGGGTGGTGACGTAGCGGAGGTCGGGCATGCCTCCGCCCGCGATGTCCATCGCGGTCACCGCGGCGGCCTCGAAGCCCCGCGCGCCGAACCTCGCCACGCACGTCTGCCGGGCCGACCCGACGGCGAGCGGGAACGCGCTGATGCCGGGGAAGTGTCCGCGCGTGGTGTCCCGTGCCGCCGTGAGCCCGAACAACCGGTGCAGCTCCAGCAGATCGTGGTCGGCGTCCATCGCGTAGGCCGCGGTCGTCACGTGCAGCGACGGCGGCTCGGGCCGCGTACAGCGCACCCTGTCCACCTGCACGCCGGGGCCGGCGTGCCCGAGGGGCAGCCGCGGCCCCGGCACGACCGGATGCCGGCCGGCGAGGATGCCGACCCCGGCCTCCAGTACCGGTCCCGGCCCCATGCCCTCCTCACCGAGCAGCAGGTGCACGTCGAGGGCATTGTTCCCCAGCACCTTCAGCTCCGTGACGTGCCCGCCGGGCGTCCGCGCCACCCCGATCCGGTCCAGCAGGACATTGGAGCGGCGCAGCCCGAGCCGCGGCTCGGTGGCCCAGGGCTCGTACCCGGTGTCCAACGGCCCCTCCTCGAAGGGGCTCAGCCACTGCGTGCGCAGCGCCAGCGCGCTGGCCAGGACCATCTCGGTGTCCTTGGCCAGGGTGACCGGCATGTGGTCGATCAGCCCGCCGGTCCGCCGCGCCGCCCAGGCGTCCAGCGCCCGGCGGTCGGCGGGGCGGTCGCCGGTGAGCACCCCGTGGGCGTCGGCCGGCAGGCCCGCCGCCCACTGCTCCCTCAGTTCCAGCGTGCGCTTCGTCCACATTCCCAGCGCGGTGTCGAGCCCCCGCATGCCGTCCATCGCGGCGAGCAGGTCACGGGCGGCGCCCGCCGCCTGCCCGGCGGGCAGTCCGAGCGCCTCGGCCAGCTCCGCCCGCGCCGGGCCACCGGCTCCGTCGGCCAGGTGGGCCAGCAGCGGCCACACCCCCGCCGCCGAGAACACCGTGCCGCCCTGCGCGGCACCCGCCCACCGCGCGGTCAATCCGTTCACGGCCCGGACCGTGGTCCTTGCGACAGCCACCGCTCCCCCATCACCGGCCCGCCCCGGCACGCGGGCCGGGCCTCGTCGTCGGTCGACATCCTCGGGCAGCCGGCACTGCTCCCGCCACTGACATTCGGGCCTCCTCGGCGACCGGCCCGGACGGGGCGCCGCCGCGGTCCGACGGCCCAGGGGTGTCTCGCTCGCCGATCAAGCCGAGACACCCCCTACGACGCGTCGGCGCGCAGGACGACCTTCCCGACGACCGTGCCGGACTCGGCCAGCCGCATGGCCTCGGCGACCCGGGTGAGGGGCAGTTCGGCCGCGATGTCGGCGGTGATCTCACCGCGTCGCAGGGCTTCGAAGACCTCGGTGAGGTCGGCGCGCAGCCGGGCCCGGAAGCGGCTGCGGCTGAGTGCCTTGCCGGCCCAGACGTTGAAGAAGGAGGCGCGCCGCCCGTTGGGCAGGGCGTTCCACACCCAGACGCGGCCCAGCAGCTTCAGCACGGGCCACTGCTTGGAGCCCTGGTCGTCGCGGGTGGAGGCGGAGCCGTAGGCGACGAGCGTGCCGCCGGGGGCGAGCAGGTGCCAGGAGTCGACGGCGCTGCGGCCGCCGACGTGGTCGAAGACGGCGTCCACGCCGCCGGGGGCGAGTGCACGGACGCGGGCCGGGACGTTCTCGGTGCGGTAGTCGATCGGGGTCACGCCCCGTTCGCGCAGGGCGGCGTGGTGGCGTTCGGACGCGGTGCCGATCACCTGCGCGCCGGCGGCCCGCGCGAGCTGGACCAGGACCGAGCCGACCCCTCCGTTGGCGCCGTGCACCAGGACGGTCTGCCCGGCCCGGACGCGCGCCGTGCGGTGGAGCATCTGCCAGGCGGTGATCCCGTTGATCACCAGGGTCTCGGCCTGCGCGGCGCCGATGCCGTCCGGGACCGGGACCGCGTCGGCGGCGTCGACGACCACGTGGCTGGCCCAGCCCCCGACCTTGAGCAGCGCGGCCACCCTGGTGCCGGCCAGAGCGGCGGGGACGCCCCGCCCCGTCGCGATGACGGTGCCGACCACGTCGTAGCCGGGGACGAACGGGAAGGGCGGCTGGTCGTAGTAGCGGCCCCGGCGCATCTGCTGTTCGGCGAAGGACACGCCGGTCGCCTCCATGCGGACGACGACCTGGCCCGGTCCGGCCGTGGGCACGGCGGCGTGCCGGAGCCGGAGCCCCTCCGGCTCGACCGTGCCCGGCAGTACGACCTCCACCATCGTTGCGTCGTTCATGACGTCCTCCCTCCAAGACCCCGCCAGTTAGTGGCTGGCGCTTCTGTTAGAAGTTATAACCAACGATGGAGTGACAGTCAAGCGCGACAGTTATATGGTCTAACCGAAGAACTGAAGACGCCGGACAGTCCCGTCCACCACGGGTCCCGGCGACCGGGCCGAGGGAAGGAACGACGCACGTGACCGCTGCGCGGGAGACACCACGCGAGCGCTACCGCAGCCAGCTCCGGGCGGAGATCAAGGAGCACGCCTGGGAGCAGATCGCCACCGCCGGCGCGCCGGGGCTGTCCCTGAACGCCATTGCCAAGCGCATGGGCATGAGCGGTCCGGCGCTCTACCGGTACTTCTCCAGCCGGGACGAACTGATCACCGAGCTGATCCGCGACGCCTACCGCGGCCTCGCCGACACCGTCCGCGCCGCGGCGGCCGAGGGCGCCGACCTGGCGGAACTGGGACGGACGCTGCGGGCCTGGGCCCTGGAGGACCCCCAGCGCTACTTCCTGATCTACGGAACGCCGATCCCGGGCTACCACGCCCCCGACGACATCACGGAGACCGCGTCCCAGGTCATGGAGTGCCTCCTCGACGCGGCCCGGTCGCCCGGCGGTGACGCCCCGCAGGACGAACCGGATGACGACCCGGTACGCGCGCACCTCGCCGGGCACCGGGAGTGGGCCGCCGACCACCCGGCCGACGCGGCCGCCCTGCACCGGGCCCTCATGTTCTGGACCCGCCTGCACGGCATCCTGTCGCTGGAGCTCGCGGGCCACTTCACCGGCATGGGGCTCGACCCGGCAGAGCTGTACGCGAGCGAACTGCGCACGCTGACCCGATGACTTCCCACGGGTGCATCCGATCGGGGCGTCGGACGGGAACAGAGCCGTGACATCCCGCCCGGGAAAGAACCTCACCCCATCGAGGAAACGGTGACCCCCATCGACGACGCCGACCGGCCGGCCCGGCGGCTCCGCGCCGAGCAGCGCACCGCAGCCGGCATCCGTGTCGTGTCCCTGCACGGCGAGATCGACCACAACGTCAAGGACCTGCTCCGCGACGCCCTCGACCCGTACGACGCCCGTCCGGCGCGCATCGTGGCGGACCTCGGCGGGGTCACCTTCCTGGACTCCAGCGGCATCACCGTGTTCATCGCCGCCCACCAGCAGATCGTCGACGCGGGCGGCTGGCTGCGCATCGCCGCCCCGCAGGAAGCGGTCCGGGAGGTCCTGCGCCTGGTCACCGTCGACACCGTCATCGCCTGCTTCCCCAGCCTCGACCAGGCCCTTTCCGGCTGACGCGGACCACCGGCCGCGCAGCCGCGCCCTCCTCCGCCGGGAGCATCAAGTCGGCCTCCGGGGGGACACTGGCAGGGACGTACCCGTCCCCGGGAGGCGTCGACGCACCGAGGAAAGAGGATGCCGGCGGTGGAGGACACGAGGGCCGACGCGCGGCGCATGCTGGAGGGCCTGCTGGCCGCCAGCCACCTGATGCCCCTCGAGGCACTGCCCGCCCGGGTCACCGAGCACGCGGCGGCGGCAGGGCTGACCGAGGTGTCGATCTACATCGCCGACGTGCAGGGCAACATCCTGAGGCTGCTGACCGGGGACAAGGGCACGGGCGAGGCCGGACCCGGGCAGGAGGCCGAGCTGAAGGTCGAGGGGACGCTGCCGGGGCGGTCGTACCAGTACGTCGAGGTGCTGGCCGACCGGTCCCCCGAGGCGCGGGGGCACCGGTGGTGGGTGCCGCTGCTGGACGGCACCGAGCGCCTCGGCGTCCTGCGGATCACCACGGCCGACGACACCGGTCGGACACAACAGGACATGGTGGCACTGGCCTCCCTCATCGCGCTGATCCTGGTGAGCAAGCGCGGGCACAGTGACGCCTACGCGCGGCTGACCCGCGCGGAGCCGATGAACATCGCCGCGGAGATGCAGTGGCACCTGATGCCGCCGCGTAGCTACGCCGACGGGCGGATGGTGATCGCCGCGGCGATGGAGCCCGCCTACCGCATCAGCGGCGACGCGTTCGACTACGCCACGGCCGGACCCATCGTCCACCTGTCGATCTTCGACGCCATGGGGCACGACACCGCCGCCGGGCTCAGCGCCAACCTCGCCATGGCCGCCTGCCGCAACGCCCGCCGCCAGGACGCCGGGCTGGTGGAGATCACCGAGCGCATCGAACAGGCGCTGATCGACCAGTACGGGCAGACCCGCTACGTGACCGGGATCGTGGCCGACCTCGACACCACCACCGGCACGCTGACCTGGGTGAACCGCGGGCACCACCCGCCGGTGGTGATCCGCGGGGGGCGGTGGATCAGCGAGCTGCGCTGCAGGCCGGCCCACCCCATGGGCACCCGCCTCGGCCTGGAGGCACGCCTGTGCCGTGAACAGCTCGAGCCCGGCGACCGGATCGTGTGCTACACCGACGGCATCACCGAGGCCCGGGGCGCGGGGGACACGGAGTTCGGACTGGAGCGGTTCGTGGACTTCCTGCTCCGCCACCACGCCGACGGTCTCCCCGTGCCGGAGACCCTGCGCCGCCTCGTGCACGCCGTCCTGGAGTACCACGGCGGCCGCCTCAACGACGACGCCACGGTGCTGGTGTGCGAATGGCTAGGCCCCGACCCCGACACCACCACCGAAGCCGCGGCCCGAACCGGCCTGCCCCTCCCGTGACCGGCCCCGACCTGAGCGCCGTCGGCGACTGGATGTGCGCGCGGTCGGCCCGGGCGGCCCGGGTGCAGGAGACGGACCGCGCCCGGCGGCCACCACGACGGCGTCCGGGGTGGTTCAGTCCTTGCGGCGGAGCACCAGCCACGCCACCAGGACCACGCCGGCGGCCACCAGGACCACCGTGCGTTCGTCCCGCGCCAGTTGTGCGCCCTGGGCCGTCCGCTGCCGCACCGGGCCGGGGGTCCCGTCGTGCGTCCGGTGCAGGAACCGGGCCGCGGCGGCCTTCAACTCCCCCGCCGTGCGCGCGGCGTGTTCCCCGACCTCGGCCGCCTTCTCCCGCGCGCGTGCCTTGACGTCGGCCTTGGCCGCCAACGCCTCGACCGTCCGGCCGAGTTCGGCCCTGGTCCGCTCGACCTGCTGCCGCAGTTCCTCGGGGCCGGGGGACTTGTCGCTGTGCTGAGTCATCGTCGGGCACTCTCCTCGGTTCGGCCGCGTCGGCCTTCACGTTCCGGTCCGCCCGCCCGGGCGGACCGGCCTGCTGCACCCGCTTCCTGTACCCGTGACCGGCCGGTTCAGCGGCAGCGTTCACCCGGACGACGACGCCCCGCCGTCCGGCCGGACCGCCGCGAGGTAGGCGAGCAGCCGGTCGCGGTTGCGGGCCAGGCAGTCGATCCGGGCCTGGATGCGGTCCACGTGTCCCTGGAGCAGGGCCGCGGTCTGCGGGGTCAGGTGCTCGGCGGGCAGGACCAGTTCGTCCGGCCCGGACAGGTACGGCAGGATCGCGCGGATCATCTCCGTGGTGAGCCCCGAGTCCAGCAGCCCGCGGATCTGCTGCACGTCCCGCACGGCCGACTCGCCGTAGTCGCGGTACCCGTTGTCACCGCGGTCGGGGTGGAGCAGGTCCTGTTCCTCGTAGTAGCGCAGCAGGCGGGTCGGGACGCCGGTGCGCCGGGAGAGGTCGCCGATCCTCATGGGCCTCGCATTCCGCGCTTGCCTTCACACTGATGTGAACCTCCGACCATGGTGGCATGTCCCTCTCTCCCCTGGTCAAGGCCACCTCCCTGCCCGCGCCCCTGCCCTGGTCGGGGCTGCTCGCCCTGTCCACGGCCGCCTTCACCGCCGTCCTGACCGAACTGCTGCCCGCCGGGCTGCTGCCGCGCATGGCCCCGGCGCTCGGCGTGCCCGAGGCGCGGATCGGGTTTCTGGTCACGGCGTACGCGGTGGCCTCGTTCGCGGCGGCGATCCCGGTCACCGCGCTGGTGCGCGGGCTGCCCCGGCGGCCGGTCCTGATGGGCGCCCTGCTGGGCTTCGCGGCGAGCAACGCGGTGGTGGCGCTGTCGTCGTCCTACACCCTCACCTTCGCGGCCCGGGTCCTCGCCGGGGTGATGGGCGGGACGCTGTGGGCGATGCTCGCCGGGTACGGGGCGCGGATGGTGCCCGCCGAGCGGCGCGGCCGGGCCATCGCGGTCGTCCTGGCCGGGATCACCCTGGCGCTGGCCGCCGGGGTGCCCGCCGGGACGGCACTGGCGGAGGCGGTCGGCTGGCGCCCGGCGTTCGGGCTGCTCTCCCTCGCGGGGCTGGGCGTGCTCGGCTGGGTGTGGTGGCGGGTGCCCGGATTCCCCGGTGAGGCGCGGGGCGGACGCGTGCCGGTCGCCCGGGTCGCCGTGCTCCCGGGCCTGCCGGCCGTGCTGGCGGTGACGCTGTTCCTGCTGCTGGGCCACCAGGTGATGTACACGTACGTCGCCCCCTTCAGCGCGTGGGCGGGATGCGGGCCCACCGGGCTGGTGCTGCTGGTGTTCGGGGCCGCGACCGTCGCCGGGATCTGGGTGACGGGCCTGGTCGTGGACCACCGCCCCCGGCTCGCCCTGCTGACCGCGCTCGCGCTGTGCGCGGGGGTGATGGTCGTCCTCGGCCGCTGGGCCGGGGAGCCCGTCGTGCTGCTCGGGGCGGTCGCCCTGTGGGGCGTGGCGTTCGGCGGAGCGCCGACCCTGATCCAGACGGCCCTGGTCGACGCGTCGGGACCGGCCGCGGCGGACGTGGCCACGTCGCTCCAGGCGACCGTGTACAACGCGGGCATCGCGGGCGGCTCACTGACCGGGGGTCTGGTCCTGGAGGGGGCGGGCGCGGGCGCCCTGCCGTGGACGGCGCTGCCGCTGCTGGTCGCCGCGCTGGCGGTGGTCGCGGGCGCCCGGCACACCGCGTTCCCGGGGCGGCGTGAGCACGATCAGGTCACCCGGCCCCGGCCCGGGCTCCCCCGGTGACTCGCCACCGGTCCGGGGCCGCGACCAAGTGACTCACCCCGCCCCGGCGCAGGCGCCACCTGGTGCCCCCATCCGCACCCGGACGGCCGAGGGCCCCGCCGGACAGTGCGTCCGGCGGGGCCCTCGTGCGCGGCGTGGGCTCAGGCGCGGCCCGTGGTGCGGAAGCGCCGGTACAGGGCGGCTCCGCCCAGGATCATGGCCGTGCTGCCGACCAGCGCGGGGAACGTGGCGTCGGCACCCGTGCTGGCCAGGGCCGTCACCGTGCCCGACTGGGCCTCGGTCCGCTCGCCGGACGCGGCCCGGCCGCCGGGCTCGTGCTCGTGCTCGGGCGCCGGGGGCACGTGCCGGGGCGGCTGTGCCGTGGGCTCCTCCGGGGCGGAGGGCTCCTCGCCGTGCGTGTCGCCGGGGCCGTTCACGGACGTGTTGCCCATGACCGGGTTGGCGATGCCGACGACGTCCACGGTGTTGCCGCTGACGTTCACCGGCAGATCGACGGGGAGCTGGACGCCGTTGCCGGAGACCAGGCCCGGCGACTGGGCCGCCTCGGCGTCCGCGGCCGCACCCGAGGAGGCGTGCTCGTCGCGGGCACCGGTGTTGGCGCAGGCGTTGCCCGCCGCCGGGTTCAGCAGTCCCACCACGTTCACGGTGTTCCCGCACACGTTCACCGGCACGTCCACCGGCAGTTGGATGGCGTTGCCACTGGCCGCGCCGGGCGAGCCGACCGCTGCCGCGTCCGCCGAGGAGTCGGCGTGCGCCGGCATCACCACGGCCATCGCGCCGGAGGCGGCGGCGAAGGCGATCACCCCGTTTCGGGCAACCCGTCTCATAGGTCCCTGCCTTCCAGACATCGTCACGGGCCCTCGCCCGCATCAGGTAGAACGCGGGCGAACCGGTCCAGTAATGGCTGATCGCCCTTTCACCCCATCGGGCGGCGATCCCCTCCAACTGTCGGGAAATATGCGGAACCGGTGCACCGCGGCCCCCCGACCACGGTCCGTCGCGCTGCGTCACCCGTCCGGAGGCGGGCCCCGGCGAGGCCGCCTATCGTGAGCGAGGGCGCCGGTTCCCGACCGACGACGGGGCGTCCGGGAGGCACTGATGCTGGTCAAGCTGTCGACGCGTCCCACGGTGCGCCGCTGCGCGCTCGCCGGAGCCGCCGCGCTGACCCTGCTCGCCGCGGGGCTGCCCACGGCCGTCGCCGGGAGCGGCGACGGACCCGGCCTGTCCCGGTTCTACGACCAGACGATCACATGGTCGGCGTGCGAGGGCGACGACATGCCCCACGACCTCCAGTGCGGCAAGGCCACCGTCCCGCTCGACTACGCGCACCCCGCGAAGGGAACGCTCGACCTGGCGCTCGCGCGCTACCGCGCGACCGGCGACAAACAGGGTTCGGTGGTGCTGAACTTCGGCGGCCCCGGCGGCGCGGGGGTCCCCCAGCTCGCCTACGGCGGCAAGGAGTTCATGGACCTCACCGACCACTACGACGTGGTCACCTTCGACCCGCGCGGCGTCGGCCGCTCCTCCCCGGTCAGCTGCGGAGCCGGCCAGGAGGACGCCTTCGCGGCGGGCCTCGGCGGCCGGCCGGACCTCGGTGACCCGCGGACCGTGCTCGACCAGCTGAAGGAGGCGGCCGACCAGTGCGCCGCGCACTCCGGGCCGGTCCTGCCGTACATCGGCACCGTGCACGCCGCGCGGGACCTGGACGTGCTGCGCGCGGCGCTCGGCGACAAGAAGCTCAACTACCTCGGCTTCTCCTACGGGACCCGGCTCGGCGCGGTGTACGCGGCCGAGTTCCCGCACCGGGTGGGCCGCATCGCGCTGGACGGCGTCGACACGCTGACCGAGCCGCTGGCCGAGCAGGGGCTGGCCGGGGCCGCGGGCCAGCAGGTCGCGCTGGAGGACTTCGTCGCCTGGTGCGTGAAGGACATCGCGTGCCCGTTCGGCACCGACGCGCGCTCCGCCCGCGACGAGGTCGTACGGCTGGTGAGTTCACTCGACGAGGACCCGGTGCCGTCGGACTACGGGCCGCCGTTCACCGGTCAGGACCTGGTCGCGGCGCTCAGCCAGGCGCTGTACAGCGAGGAGTGGTGGCCGTCGCTGGAGCGGGCGCTGTCGCAGCTGGTGGAGAACGGCGACACGAGCGGGGTGGCGACCTTCGCCACCGGCGGCATGACGCTGCCCGTGCGCTCCCCGCGGCCGACCCCGGGCGCCCTCGTCGACGAGGAGGACGTGCCGCTCGACAACCTCCCGGCGGCGCTGATGGCGATCAACTGCGCGGACGACCCCGACCGCCCCGCGGCCGGGCGGATCGCCGCCGACCTGCGCCGGCTGCGGACCGAGTACGAGCAGGTCTCGCCGGTGTTCGGCCGCTACCGGCTCACCCAGGTCCTGATGTGCTACGGCCGCCCCGCCGGCACCGACTACATACGCGACGAGGTGAAGCGCGTCGACACCCCGAAGATGCTGCTGGTCGGCACCCGCGGCGACCCGGCGACGCCCTACCGCTGGACGGAGGAGACCGCGCGGCGGCTCGGTCCGTCGGCCGTGGTGCTGGACAACAAGGGCGAGGGGCACACGGGGTACGGCTCGTCCAAGTGCGTGCACCGCAAGGTGGACGACTTCCTGATGTACGGCTCGCTCCCGCCCAGCGGCAGCTCGTGCCTGTCCGAGCGCGAGGACTGAGTGCCCGTCAGTTCCGCCCGCTGACGAACGCGTCCAGGACGGCGGTGAGTTCGGCCGGCTTCTCCACCGGCAGCTCGTGACCGGCGTCGAGGACGCGGACGGTGGCGTCCGGGTACGCCGCGGCCAGCCGGAGCATCTGCCCGACCGGCAGCTGGACGTCGTGGTAGCCGTGCACCATCAGGGTGGGCGTGCGGATCCCGCCGGCCCGGTCCAGCACGTCGAAGCCGCGCATGGCGCCGTACAGGGTCATCACCACCTCGCGCGGGGTGTCCGCGGAGTCCCTGATGTACCGCCGGACCTCCTCGCGCGGGTAGCCGGGCGCGAAGGCGCGCCGGATGTTCGTGGCCACGAACAGCTTGAACGGCACCAGGGTGGACACCGCCATCAGCAGGCCCCGCGCCCGGTTGTACGCCATGCGGCCGATGGAGTTGACCAGCACCATCCGCTCGACGCGCCCGGGGTGCTCGAGCGCGACGGTCTGCGCGATCATCCCGCCCATCGAGTGGCCGACCAGGACGCAGCGCTCGATCCCCAGGTGGTCCAGCAGGGCGACGACGTCCCGCGCCAGCTCGCCGATGGTCCGCACGCCCGCCCCGCCACTGTCGCCGTGCCCGCGCAGGTCGAGCCGGACCACCCGGCGGCGCTCGGCGAAGTGGGCCACCTGGTGGTCCCAGCGGTGGCGGTTCGCGGTCCAGCCGTGGACGAACACCAGCGGCACCCCGCTGCCGTCGCGCGGGCCCTCGTCGTCGTACGTCAGCCGGGCGCCGTCGACTTCGAGCTGCGGCATGGGTGCCTCCTGCGGGTGCGGTCCTGAACCCGGCCCGGTGGCCGGCCACTCCGGTTACTGACGCGTACGGTAACCGGCGGGCGGGTCCGGCGTCAGCGCGTCCCGGACCAGGGAGACCATGATCCCGAGGCGGTTTGTCCCCGTTCGCCCTATCGTGCTGTGCATGGAGCACGCACTCAGCCCCGCCGCCCTGTCCGAGTTGCGCCGCCCGCGGCCCTACCCCGCGGTGTCCGTGCTGACGCCGACGCACCGCCGCGGACCCGACACCGCCCAGGACCCGGTGCGGCTGCGCAACGTCGTGGCCGCGGCGAAGAAGCAGCTGGAGTCCGACCCGGCGGTCACCCGCGAGCGGCGCCTGGACGTCGTGGAGCAGCTCGACCGGGCCCTGTCCGAGGTGGACCTGCGCGAGACCGAGGACGGACTGGTCATCTTCGCCGCCCCGGGCGAGCACCAGGTGTGGACGCTGGCCCGGTCCGTGCCCGAGCGGGTGGTCCTGTCGGACACCTTCCTCACCCGCAACCTGGTCTCGGCGCAGGCCGCCGACCGGCCGTTCTGGGTGCTGTCGGTCTCCGCCGACCGGGTCACCCTCTGGAACGGCGGCGCCGGGCACGTCACCGAGGAGCGCTCCGGCGGCTTCCCGCTGACCCGGAGCCAGGAGAACTTCGACGCCGAGCGGCTGGAGCGGGTCGGCAACCTGCCGAGCACCTTCCGCGACGAGGACACCCGGCACTTCCTGCGCGACGCCGACACCGCGCTCACCGGCCTGCTGCGCGAGAACCCGCGGCCGGTGTACGTCACCGGCGAGCCGGCCGCGCTGTCCCTGCTGGACGAGTTCGGCGGCGCGGCCCGCGACGCCGTGCACCTGGCGCACGGCGGCCTCGCCCACGGGACGCCGGAGGCGGTGTGGCAGGCGGTGCACCCGCTGCTCGAGGAGGAGGCGCGGCGGCAGGACGAGGCGGTGGCCCGTGAGCTCCAAGCCGCGCGCGGGCACCGCACGTTCGCGGCCGGCGTCGACGAGCTCTGGCAGAGCGCCCGGGAGGGCCGGGTGCGGCTGCTCGCCGTGGAGGAGGACTACCGGGTCACCGTGCGCGACGCCGGCGACCACCTGGTCCCGGCCGACGGCGACGACCTGGACGCCCGCGAGGACATCGTGGACGAGATCGTCGAGCAGTGCCTGGAGACCGGCGCCGAGGTGCGCTTCGTCCCGGACGGCACGCTCGGGGACGCCCAGGGCATCGCGGGCGTCCTGCGCTACTGAGCCGCCGCCGACCCAGCGCCGACCCGCCCAGACCGGTCCCCCGGGGCCACCGGCCGTCCCTCGCCTGCGTGCATGACACCCTGAGGACCGCGCGTGCGGGTCGTCGCGCGGGCCGGGTGGGTGCGGACTGGGGAAGGAGCCGGGATCGTGTCGGAGCTGCTGGGGGTGGCCGTCCTGGGTGCGGGCCACATGGGGGCCGACCACGTGCGGCGCCTGGACCGGGGGGTGAGCGGCGCCAGGGTGGCCGCCGTGGCCGATCCCGACACCGCGCGCGCGAAGGAGGCGGCCGCCGGGATCGACGGGGTCACGGTGCACGCCGAGGCCGAGGCCGCGCTGGACGCGCCCGGCGTCGAGGCGGTGCTGATCGCCTCCCCGGGACCCGCGCACGAGGAGGCCCTGCTGGCGGCCTTCGCGCGCGGACTGCCGGTGCTGTGCGAGAAGCCGATGGTGCCGGACTCCGAGGGCGCGCTGCGCGTGGTCGAGGCGGAGGCGCGCGGCGGGCGCCGGCTCGCACAGGTCGGCTTCATGCGGCGCTACGACGCCGAGTACCGGCGGCTGAAGCGGGTGCTGGACGACGGGCGCCTGGGCCGGCCACTGATGCTGCACTGCGTGCACCGCAACGTCTCCTCGCCGCCCGGCTTCACCAGCGCCATGCTGATCGACAGCTCGGTCTCGCACGAGATCGACGCGGCCCGCTGGCTGCTCGGCCAGGAGCTCACCGCGGTGACCGTGCTGCGCCCGCGTCCCTCGGGCGGCGCTCCGCAGGGCCTGCTGGACCCGCAGTTCGTGCTCTTCGAGACGGACGGCGGCGCCCTCGTCGACGTCGAGATCTTCGTGAACTGCGGCTTCGGCTACCAGGTGCGCTGCGAGGCGGTCTGCGAGCACGGCAGCGCCCGCGCCGGCGAAGACCACGGCCTGCTGCTGACCACCGCGGGCACGGCGGGCGCCGAGGTGCCGCAGGACTACCTGGTGCGGTTCGCCGACGCCTACGACCGCGAGGTGCAGGCATGGGTGGACGCCACCCGGCAGGGGCGGGCCACCGGCCCCACCGCCTGGGACGGTTACGCGGCCTCCGCCGTGGCCGAGGCCGGCGTTCGCGCGCTGGAGAGCGGTTTGCGCACCCCTGTCGACCTCGCCCCGCGTCCGGCGCTGTACACGGACACCGGTCGCTGAGCGTCCCGGCCGCGGGGCCGCGGGCCCGGCGCGGGTCAGACGCCGTCGAAGAGGGCGCTGAGCCCGCGGTCGACGACGGCGCCGACGTCCTCCTGGCCGGCCGCCACCACGGCGTAGCTGCGCAGCAGGAAGCGGCGCAGCGCGGCCGTGTCGAACTGGACCAGCGCCAGGCCGTGCGGCGAGTGCAGCTCCAGCACCGTGCGTTCCGGACCGCAGGGCCAGATCCGCACGTCCCCCGTGCCGGCCGAGCCGCCCAGTCCGTCCTCCAGCAGCGCGCGGCCGAAGGTCCAGGTGCAGCACTCGCCGTCCAGGCTGACCTCCGGCGGGAAGTCGACGTGGACCGCCAGCGGGTCGCCCGAGGCGTAGCGCAGGGTGGCCGCGACGGGCAGCTCCCGCTCCTCGGCGGTGATCAGCCGGGCCTGGGCGGATTGTTCAAGGGTGATGTCCATGTCTCTACGAGCACGCAGGGGGTCGGCTCCGTACACCGCAGCGGCCCCCAATTGATGTGACCTGCATCACAGTTCAACGGTCGGGCCCCTCCCGAGGCGCCTCTCGCGGCCCCGCCGCTCCGGCTCCGCCGGCGCGGCGGGGCACCCCGCCTCAAACGCATGAGCGACGAACACCTGACCGGTGGACCGGCGAGCCCCTCACGTCCCTCAAGTCGCGTACATGCCCTACGACTTGGCCGGGCCGGGAGGTACGCCACCAGCGCACCCGGAACGGTCCCGGAAGACCCTGGCATATGCCGGAAGCACCACCGTATCGTGTGTCGCCGAATCCCTTACACGGCGTCGCGGGCTGTGCAACAGTCGTAACGGCCCTATCGCCCACCCCGGCCCCGCCGTCCCCGCATCGGAGCGCGTCATGCCGTCCCACCTCTCTGCGGATCGCCCCGCCGCCCAGCCGCCCGGACGCGGCTCGGTGGAGGCACTGATCTCGCAGACGCGACGCCTCAAGGGCGAGGTGGACGCCGTACGACGCGACGCACAGGGCGACGGGGCCGATCCGCAGGGGCGGTGGCGGCGCGCCCTGTACGACCTCGCCCTGCACCAACTCGACGACCTCGACCAGCACTTGGCACAGCTGCGCGAAGGGCCCCCGGCGCCGCCCGCCCCGGACACCGACAGTGACGGCGCCCCCGGCCCCGCGCTCACGGGCGGCGCCCTGCTGAGCCGGGTCGGCAGCGCCGAGTGGAACCTGCTGACGGACGAGGCCGTGTGGTCCGACGAGTTGTACGAGATCCTCGGGCGCGACCCGGCCGCCCCCGCGCTCACCCTGGACGAACTGCCGTCCCTGGTCCTGGAGGAGGACCGGCCACGGCTCACGGCGATGGTGACGGACTGCCTCGTCGACGCCCGGCCCATCGACGGGGAGTTCCGCGTGCGCACCGGCGGCGAGGTCCGCGTCGTGCACATGATGGGCGAACCCGTGCTCGCCGCCGACGGCAGCGCCGCCGCGATGTGGGCGGTGCTGCGGGACGTCAGCGCGCTGCGCCGCAGCCGCCAGGCGGTGGGCGAGACCTGTGACGCGCTGCACCGGCGGGACCGGGTGCGGACCGGCCACCGGGTCGCGGTCGAGCTGCAGGAAGCCGTCCTTCCCCCGTGGCACGGCTTCCTGCGGCTCCCGCACCGAGGACCCCGCTCGCTCGACGTCGCCGCCCACCACCTGCCCGCCGCGACGGGTTCACCGACCGGTGGCGACTGGTGCGACGCACTCGAACTGTCCGACGGCCAGACGCTGTTGAGCGTCGGCGACCTGACCGGGCACGGCCCCGCCGTCACCTCCGGCACGGCGATGCTGCTGGGCGCCCTGCGCGGTATGGCGCTGGCCGGCACCGGGCCCGACCGGCTGATGGCCCTGCTGAACCAGTTGCTCGACGGCGGTGTCCAGCCCGCCCTGGGCAGCGCCGTGTGCTGCCGGTACCGCCCCGAGGACCGCACCCTGACCTGGGCGCAGGCCGGACACCCCGCCCCGCTGCTGTTCCGCGACGGGACGGGGCGCCGGCTCACCCCGCCGGACGGCGTGCTCCTCGGCGCCACCGCGGGCGCCGTCTACGGACAGGCCGAGGAGCGGCTGCGGGAGGGCGACCTGCTCCTGCTGCACACCGACGGGCTGGCGCCCGGGCACGGCGGCCCACCGGCCGCACAGCGCCTCCTCGACCTCGCCCCGCACCTGACCGGGGCGCGCACCGCACAGGACTGCGTACGGCTGCTCGTGGCCGAGTTCGGCGGGGCCGCGCGGACGGACGACGCGTGTGTGCTGGCGGCCCGGGTGACCTCCTGAGCCATTCCCCTCCGCACCCCCCGCCTGACACCTGCACGACGGGCACCTGCACGTCCGGCACCTCCGTGCCCGGCGCCTTCACGTCCGGCACCTCCATGCCTGACGCCTTCACGTCAGGCGCCTTCACGCGGGTGCCGAACCGCCCCTGCTCCCCTTCGTCCTGGGCAGCGCCAGCATGATCTCCTCGCGGAGTTCGCTGATCTTCGGGCAGGTGGAGTACTGCGCGGTGAGCCGGTACATCTCGCGCAGCCGGTCCCAGGTGCGGCGCGAGGAGTTGGCCCCCATCGACATCAGGGCCAACCGGGCGTAGCGCGCCGCCTGTTCCGGGTCGTCGGCGATGAAACAGGCCGAGGCCATGGACAGGTGGTCGAAGATCTTCGACCGCTCCCGCCCGTCGACCCGCAGCGCCAGTGCCTTCTCGGCGTAGTGCTGGGCGTGCACGGCGGCCCCCGGCTCGAACTCGGCCAGCGTGCGGTAGGCCAGCGCCTGCATGCCGTACAGGTCCTCGGCCTTGAACGTCTGCATCCAGGGCGGCGGTTCCACGTCGCCCCGGTCGGCGACGAACAGGTCCTCGGCCCGGCCGAGCGTGCGGCGCATGGCCTGGCCCTTGCCCATCGACGCCTGCGCCCACGCCTCGATGGTGTGGAACATGGCCCGGGTGCGGGGCAGGACCCGGTCGCCGGAGCCGGACTGGGCGAGCTTCATGAGGTCCATGGCCTCGTCGGGCCGGCCCAGGTGCACCATCTGGCGGGCGGCGCGGGACAGGGCCTCGCCGGCCCGGGGCCGGTCGCCGCCCTCGCGGGCCGCGTGCGCGGCGATGACGAAGTACTTCTGCGCCGTGGGCTCCAGGCCGACGTCGTGCGACATCCAGCCCGCGAGGACGGCGAGGTTGGCGGCGACGCCCCACAGGCGCCGCTGGAGGTGCGACGGGTGGTGGTAGGCGAGCATGCCGCCCACCTCGTTGAGCTGGCCGACCACCGCCTTGCGCTGGAGGCCGCCGCCGCGAGCGGCGTCCCAGGCGCGGAACACCTCGACGGAGCGCTCCAGTTCCTCGACTTCCTCGTGCCCGACGGGGGCGGCCTCGTAGCGGTCGAACCCGGCGGGGTCGGCGTGGAGGGGACGGTCGATGACGGGAGCGTCGGCGGACAGGGTCGGATCGGTGTGCAGCCAGTCGTACATGGCGCTGCTGAGTGCGGAGCCCGCGGTGAGCGCGACACCCGCGCCCACCAAGCCGCGTCGGTTGAGCATGAGGTCCATTCCCGTGAATTCGGTGAGGACCGCGGCGGTCCGCTCGGGCGCCCACGGCACACCGTCGGGATGTTCCGCATTCCCGTCGCCCTGCCGTTTCCCCGTGCGCCCGTGCCGGACCAGACCGAGGTCCTCGATGGTCACGACACGGCCGAGACGCTCGGTGAACAGGGCCGCCAGCACCCGCGGCACCGGATCGCGCGGGATCTCGCCCGTGTCGATCCACCGCCGTACCCGCGAGGTGTCGGTCGCCAGCTGGGGGTGGCCCATGGCCGCCGCCTGCCGGTTGACCAGCCTCGCGAGTTCCCCCTTGGACCAGCCGGCCAGGCCGAACAGGTCCGCGAGGCGGGTGTTGGGTTGTCCGCTCACGTCAAAGCCCCCAGGTTCTCGGCTGAGTTGACAGTAGCCCCGGCACAGTTGCCGGGCGACTATTCGCCAGGGTTCGCCAGGGTGCGCCAGATGGTGTGCCACGGGACACCGGGTGTCAGGTAGACATGCGCCACCCCGACCCGGCCGCTTGTCACATGACGGACGCACTTCCCCAGGGTGCAACCGGGCGGCCGGCCGGGGCAGCGCATTCGATGTCGAGGCGCACGAAGGGATCTGGTTCGCCCATGTACACAGCATCGTCCTCCGTGTCCGCACCGCTCCGGCCGCTCCGCCCCCGCCAGGGCGGTGGCCCCTACCTCGACCCCTCCGTGCGGTCGGCGCCGCCCGCGCTGGTGGGCCGCCAGCGCCGCCCGCCGGGGCTCGGGGCCCAACCGCTCAGCGGGAGACTCGACCTGTCCGGTCCGCAGGGCGCCCAGCTGCGCACCGCGCTCGCGTCGGTGCACCGGATCTGTCCGGAGTTCGCGCCCGTGCAGGTGCTGCGCCGCAGCGGGCGCTCGGTGCTCCTGGTCGGCACGACCGGCCGCAGCACGGCCGTCGCCAAGTGCTTACTGGACCCCTCCCCCGCCTGGTCGCAGCACATCCGGCACGAAATAGCCGCGTACCGCACGTTCGTCCGGCACCGCCCCCCGGTGCGGGCGCCGAGGCTGATCGCGGCGGACCCGGACAACTGCACGCTGGTCATCGAGCGGATGCCCGGACGGGCGGCCGCGCTGACCCGGCACCCCCTCCAGGCCCCGCCCCGCGCGGACATCAGGGCGACGCTCGGCGCGATCTGCCGGCTCAACGCCTGGCGGCCCCCGGCGGGCACCTTCGACGCGCCGCTGGACTACGCGGCCTGCGTCTCCCGCTACCACGAGCTCGGCCTGCTCACCGACCGGGACCTGGGCGACCTGCAGAAGCTGCTGCACGGCATCGCGGCGAGCGCGGGCCGCCACGGCATGGGCCAGTTCTGCCACGGCGACGCGCTGCTGTCGAACGTCCTGCTGTCCCCGGCCGGCCCGGTGCTGGTGGACTGGGAGCACGCGGGCTGGTACCTGCCGGGCTACGACCTCGCCACGCTCTGGTCGGTCCTCGGCGACGCGCCGGTGGCACGCCGTCAGATCAGCCAGATCGCCCAGTCGGCGGGTCCCGCCGCCCGCGACGCCTTCCTGGTGAACCTGATGCTGGTGCTGACCCGGGAGATCCGCACCTACGAGACGGCCGTGCAGCGTTCCCTGCACGAGGCGGCCCCGGCGGCACCGGCGGCGGCCCAGCCGGGCGCCGCGCCGTCCGGTGAGGAACAGCGGCTGCTGCTGCGGCGGTTGCACGACGACTGCCAGCTCGCCCGGCGGGCGGTGCGCGCCGCAGTCGGCACCCGCTGAGGGGACGGACGGTCCGTGCTGCGCCACGAACGAGGGCGCACCACGGACGTCCGTCCGTCCGGACTCCTTCGCGCCCGCCCGCGGCACCCCCATTGGTGTAAGCCACTGACGCGTCGCAGGCCCGCGGGCCGCCGCCACGAAACTCGCCGAACCCCCTGGTGACGAGGGAAATCACCGGTGTGTGGGCATGATTGACGGATCGTCGGCCAGCCGATACCACTGACACGCTCGGCCCCGCCCGCACCCCCACGCACCCCCCGTTCCAGGAGGCCGCTTTGCGAGGATCCCTCACCCCCACCCGGAGAACCGCCGGCACGGCGGCGGCCGCAGCCCTCCTGCTGCCGCTGCTCGGCGCGGCCCCTTCGGGCGCGTCGCCGTCGGAGCCGGCCGCCTCCGGCACCCTCCAGCAGGCGTTCGCCGACGCCGCCGCCGAGTACCACGTGCCGCAGAGCGTGCTGCTGGGCGTCTCCTACCTCCAGTCCCGCTGGGACGCGCACGCCGGAGCCCCCAGCGTGACCGGCGGCTACGGCCCCATGCACCTCACCGACGCGCGCACCGCGCTCGCCACGGCCGAGCACCACGCCACGGGTACGGAGGACGCGCGCGGCGACAGCGCCCGCCCGGCCCTGCGCCCCGAGGCGACGCTGCCGGAGGCCGACGAGCTGCCCGCCCGTCTGAAGACCCTGCCCGAGGCCGCCGGGCTGACCGGGCGGAGCGCCGCGGACCTGCGCACCGACCCGGGGGCGAACATCGAGGGCGGCGCCGCCCTGCTGGCAGCCGACCAGCGCGCGCTCGGCGAACCCCTCAGCGCCGACCCGGCCGACTGGTACGGCGCGGTGGCCCGCTTCTCCGGCGCCGACGACACGGCGACCGCGGCCGCCTACGCCGACGACGTGTACGACGTGATCCGCTCCGGCGCCCGCCGCACCACGGACTCCGGCGAACCGGTCGCCCTGGCGGCGCGGCCGGGCCTGGAGCCCGACACCCGCCAGCTGCGGCGCACCGGGCTGCGCGCGGGCTCGGCGGAGGGCACCGAGTGCCCCGCGTCGGTGTCGTGCGAGTGGATCCCGGCGCCCTACGAGCAGTTCGGCGACAACGACTACGGCAACCACGACCTGGGCGACCGCCCGGCCTCGCAGCGCATCCGGTACATCGTCGTCCACGACACCGAGGGCGCCTGGGAGGGCGTGCTCAACCTGGTGCAGGACCCGACCTACGTGTCCTGGAACTACACGCTGCGCTCCACCGACGGCCACATCGCCCAGCACGTGAAGGCGAAGGACGTGGCCTGGCACGCCGGCAACTGGTACGTGAACGCGGCCTCGATCGGCCTGGAGCACGAGGGCTTCCTCGCCGCGCCGGACGCCTGGTACACGGAGGCGATGTACCGCGCCTCGGCCCGGCTGGTGAAGTACCTCTCCGTCCAGTACGGCATCCCGCTGGACCGGCAGCACATCCTGGGCCACGACACCGTGCCCGGGCCGACCACGTCGACCGTGCCGGGCATGCACACCGACCCGGGCCCGTACTGGGACTGGGCGCACTACTTCCAGCTGCTGGGCCACCCGTTGCGGCCGATGCCCACCAAGAGCCGTTCCGTGGTGACGATCCGGCCCGACTACGCGGCCAACCAGCCGGTGTACACGGGCTGCACGACCGCGGGCCAGCCGTGCGCGACGCACGGGTCGAGCGAGGTGCGGCTGTACTCCGACCACGACGAGAACGCGCCGCTGATCAAGGACATCGGCCTGGGCACGACCCCGACGACCGGCGTCAACGACCTGTCCTCGCGGGTCTCGACGGGCCAGCAGTACGCGGTGGCCGACCGCTGGGGCGACTGGACGGCGATCTGGTACCTCGGGCAGAAGGCGTGGTTCCGCAACCCGGCCGAGCAGCCGACGGCGGTGCCCGCGGCGGGCCTGGTGATCACGCCGAAGGAGGGACGGGACAGCATTCCCGTGTACGGCCGGGCGTACCCGGAGGCGTCCGCCTACGCCGAGGGCGTGCCGGCGCAGGCGGTGTCGCCGCTGCGGTACACGGTGCCCAAGGGCCAGCGGTACGTGGTGGGCGACCGGGTGCCGGGTGAGTACTACTACGCGGTCACCTTCACGACCGACTCGCACCGGGTGGTCGTCGGCAAGGACCTGTACTACGAGATCCAGTACGGCCACCGGGTGGCGTTCGTCCGGGCGGCGGACGTGGACGTCGTCCCGGCGGCCTAGCGCCGCGGGACCGGCCTCAGCCCTGCTGGAACAGCTCCGCCGGGAGCGGCTTCAGCAGGGCGTACAGGTCGTCCGTGATGGGGCGGTCCCAGGCCGCGATGGTGACCAGGACGTTGTCGCTGCGGTCGAACTGGACGCAGGAGATGCGGCCCTCGGAGAGCTTGAGGCGGCGCACGATCAGCAGGTTGTCGCCCTGCATGACCGGGACGTCCTCGACGCCGACGACGGTCACCTCCTCGTCGTTGCCCAGCGCGACGAGCAGCTGGGCCACCTCGAACGGCACCTCGCCCTCGGCGACCTCGCGGGCCGGGGAGCCCTCGGGCAGGTTGCCGATGATCATCGCGGGGCCGCGGCCGCCGAAGAGGTCGTAGCGCAGGTAGACCCCCTGGCAGCTGCCGTCGGGGGCGGGCAGCAGGCCGGCGCCGAGGTTGCCGGGCCAGTCGCCCGGGTCCATGGCCAGTACGTCGAAGTCGGGCCCGGCGGGCGTGGCGCTGCGGCGGCGGAGGAACGACATGCCGCCATGGTACGGGTCCGGGGCCCCTCGACGCCGTGCGGGCCGCGCGTCCGTGGCGCCGGTGCCGGGGTGCGCGCGGGGCGGGCCGCCGGGGGTGCGGCGCGGCTCATTCCTCCACGGGTGTCGGGGGCACCACGACGACGGGGCTCGCCGTGTGCAGCAGGACGGCGTGGGTGACGGAGCCCAGCATGCGGGTGGGCGCGAGCAGGCGGCGGCGATGGCGGCCGACGACCACCAGGTCGGCGTCCTGGGAGGCGGCGACCAGGTGTCCCGCGGCGTCGCCGGGTGCCGGGTGGGCGTCGGCGCGGACGCCGGGGTGGCGTTGGCGGTGGGGGGCGAGGAAGCCCTCGGCCAGGGTGCGGGTCTCGTTCTCGATCACGTCCTGGTCCACGCCGGCCGGGACGAGTTCGCCGGGCGCCGACCAGGTCTGGACGGGCCAGGGGTAGGCGGCGACCGCCTGGACCCGGGCACCGCGCAGGGCGGCCTCGGTGAACGCGAGGTCGAGGGTGCCGTCGTCGGGGGCGTCGACCTTCAGGCCGACGACCACGCGCGGCCCGGGCTCCTGGGGGACCGCGTCGTCGACCTGGCGGCCGGGCCGGGGCACCACGACGACCGGGCACTCGGCGTCCCGGGCCGCGGTCAGCCCGTTGGAGCCGAGCAGCAGGCTGGCGAAGCCGCCGCGGCCGCGCGAGCCGAGCACCAGCAGCCGCGCCTCCGCGCCGAGCCCGGGCAGCAGTCCGCCGGGCGCGCCGTCGAGGGCGACGTACTCGGTGTCCGGCACCTCCCCCGCGGCCTCGACGCGGGCCCGGGCGTCCAGCAGCACGGGGTCCTCGTCCGGGGCGGGCGGCACCACGATGGGCGCACCGGGCTGGGTCCACGCGGCGTAGTGGCGTACGTGTGCCACGCGCAGCGGCGCGTCATGCAGGCGTGCGGCGTCGAGGGCCCAGTCGAGGGCGCGCAGACTGTCGTCGGACCCGTCGACCGCCGCGACCACCGGCAGACTGCTCATGATCCTCACCTCCGGAGTGCGACCGTGCTCCTGCTGGGGTCACCTTCGCGCAGGTGTCCGCCCCGGCAGGGCCTCGCCGCGTCGCGTGTCCGGAAAACGGGCCACAACCCGCCCGGATGGCGCTCCGGCCGCAGGGGTCGCGGCGGATCAGGTGAGGTCGAACTCCCCTTCCCGCGCCCCCGACACGAACGCGCCCCACTCGGCGGGCGTGAAGATCAGGGAAGGGCTCTCGGGCCGGCGGCTGTTGCGCATCGCGATGAATCCCTCGACGAAGGCGATCTGGACATCCCCCAGGCCGCGGCTGCTGGACTGCCACTCGGCGTTGCTGAGGTCCAGCTCCGGCTTGTCCCAGCCCACGACCCGCTGCTGCTGGATGGTGCTCTCGGCCACGTCCGTGCTCCTCCCGGTTCCGTCGTCCGCGGCCAGCCTAGCGAGGGTCCCGTACCGCGGACAGAGCACATGAGCGGGACTTCCCGGACTTCGGGGACCTGACGCCTCGACGCGCCGCGCGGGCTAAGCGGTCCGGGGGTGTGACGGGGCGTCAGCGGAACCGGCCGTCACTCTCGCGGCGCCGCCGCCCCGGCCAGGAACGCGTCGACCTGCGCCGAGAACCACTCGGGGTCGTCGAGCCAGGGGTAGTGACCGGCGCCGGGCTGGACGACGGAGCGGGCGTCGGGGAAGGCCTCGGCCGCCCGGCGCGCCAGGTCGGGCCGGGGGCCGCCGTCGAGGGCGCCGGCGAGGACGAGCACCGGGGCCGTGCACCGGGCCAGCGCGGCCCGGGTGGCCGGTGGGTCGTAGGCGCCCTCGGAGCCGTAGACCTCGGCGGCGGCGTCGTTGCACTGCTCGTCGGCGGCCGCGTCGTGCGCGCGAGCCGCGGCGTCCCAGCGGCCGTGGAAGAAGGGCGAGACGACCGGGTCGTACTCCGCCGGGTCCCGCAGCCACGCCTCGAACGCCGGGAACGCCCCCGCGAACCAGGGCTCCCCCCGGCGCAGCCGTGCGGCGGCGAGCCGGTCCTCGGCCGTGGGCCGGCAGCCCAGCGCCCAGGGGATGGCGGTCACGAGCACCAGCCGTGCGACGCGCTCGGGATGACGGGCCGCGTACAGCATCGCCAGGCTGCCGCCGGCGGAGTGGGCGAGCAGGTCCATCCGCTCCAGGCCGAGGTGCCGGCGCAGGGCCTCCACGTCGTCCACCAGGCGGTCGCAGCGGTACGTCGCCGGGTCGGCCGGCACCTCGGAGTCACCGGTGCCCCGCAGGTCGAGGAGGTGCAGCCGCCGGCGGTCGGTGAGACCGCCGAGGTCCCCGAGGTAGGCGGAGGCCCGCATGGGGCCGCCCGGCAGGACGACGAGCGGCGGGCCCTCCCCCCGGACGTGGAGGGCGAGGCGGGTCCCGTCGGGCGCGGTGAAGGTCGGCATACCGCGAGATCCTCCGCTCGCGGGCCGGGCGTCCGCAACGGGATGGCCGGGGGCGAGAAACTCGTCCCGGGCTCTTGCCAGCGGGCCGGGGTGCCTGAATTACTGATCCCAGGCGACTCGACCGAATGATCGGTCGCCCGGTATGGCGTAGTGGTACGGGTTCGGTACGGTTCGGGGGAGTGGCGTCCATGGTGGAGACGCGGGACCTGTGGGACGCGGGGGAACGGCTCGACGTGGAGGCGCTGCGGGCGCTGCAACTGGAGCGGCTGCGGGCGTCGTTGGAGCACGCGTACGCCAATGTGCCGTTCTACCGGGAGTCGTTCGACAAGGCCGGTGTCCGTCCCGAGGACTGCCGGTCCCTCGGCGACCTGGCCCGCTTCCCGTTCACCACCAAGGCGGACCTGCGCGAGCATTACCCGTACGGGATGTTCGCCGTGCCGCGCGACCGCATCCGCCGGCTGCACGCCTCCAGCGGCACGACCGGGCGGCCGACGGTGGTCGGCTACACCGACGCCGACCTCGGCACGTGGTCCGACATGGTGGCCCGTTCGATCCGCGCGGCGGGCGGGCGGCCCGGCGACACGGTGCACATCGCCTACGGCTACGGCCTGTTCACCGGCGGCCTGGGCGCCCACTACGGCGCCGAGCGGCTCGGCTGCACCGTCGTCCCCGCGTCCGGCGGCATGACGTCCCGTCAGGTGCAGCTGATCCAGGACCTGGAGCCCCGGATCATCATGGTCACCCCGTCCTACATGCTCACCCTGCTCGACGAGTTCGAGCGCCAGGGCGTCGATCCCCGCTCCACCTCGCTGGAGGTCGGCGTCTTCGGGGCGGAGCCGTGGACCGAGGAGATGCGGCGGGAGATCGAGGAGCGGTTCGGGATCGACGCCGTGGACATCTACGGCCTGTCGGAGGTGATGGGCCCCGGCGTCGCGCAGGAGTGCGTGGAGACCAAGGACGGGCTGCACATCTGGGAGGACCACTTCTACCCGGAGGTCGTCGACCCGTTCACCGGCGAGGTCCTGCCGGAGGGCGAGGAGGGCGAGCTGGTCTTCACCTCGCTCACCAAGGAGGCCATGCCCGTCGTCCGCTACCGCACCCGGGACCTGACCCGGCTGCTGCCGGGCACGGCACGGGTGTTCCGCCGGATGCACAAGGTGACCGGCCGCAGCGACGACATGGTGATCCTGCGCGGGGTGAACCTCTTCCCCACCCAGATCGAGGAGATCGTGCTGCGCACCCCGGGCGTCGCCCCGCACTTCCAGCTCCGCCTGACCCGCGAGGGCCGCCTCGACGCCCTCACCGTCCGCGCCGAGGCCCGCCCGGACGCCTCCCCCGAGGACCGGGTGACCGCCGCCCGCTCCATCGCGGCGGCCGTCAAGGACGGCATCGGCGTCTCGGTCGCGGTGGAGATCGTCGACCCGGAGTCGCTCGAACGCTCGGTGGGCAAGATCCGCCGAATCGTAGACGAGAGGGTCGAGCGGGTCGAGCGGCCGCGCTGATCGCGGGGAGCGCCCGTTCCCGGCCGCTCACGCGAACCGGTCGCGCAGTTCCCGCTTGAGGATCTTGCCGCTGGCGTTGCGGGGCAGCGCGTCCACGAACAGCACCCGCTTGGGCGCCTTGAAGGGGGGCAGCCCCGCCCGGGCGTGGGCGATCAGTTCCTGCTCGGTCACCTCGCCGCGGGGCACCACCACCGCCGTGATGGCCTCGATCCACTTCTCGTCGGGCAACCCGACGACCGCGACCTCGGCGACTCCCTCGTGGGTGTACAGCGCGTCCTCGACCTGCCGCGAGGCGACCAGCACACCGCCGGAGTTGATGACGTCCTTCACCCGGTCGACGATCGTGAAGTAGCCGTGGGCGTCGCGGACCGCGAGGTCGCCGGAGCGGAACCAGCCGTCGCGGAACGCCTCGGCGGTCTCCTCGGGCTTGTCCCAGTAGCCCTCGCACAGCTGCGGCGAGCGGTAGACGATCTCGCCGGGCGTGCCGTCCGGCACCTCCTTGCCGTCCTCGTCCACCACGCGCGCGTCGACGAACAGGACGGGCCGCCCGCAGGAGTCCATGCGGCCCCGGTGCTCGTCGGGGGCCAGGACGGTGGCCAGCGGGCCGATCTCGCTCTGCCCGAAGCAGTTGTAGAAGGCGAGTTCCGGCAGCCGTGCGCGCAGCCGCTCCAGGACCGGGACCGGCATGATCGACGCCCCGTAGTACGCCTTGCGCAGGCCACTGAGGTCCCGTTCGGCGAAGTCGGGGCGGTTGGCCAGGCCGATCCACACGGTGGGCGGGGCGAACAGGCTGTCCGCGCGGCCCTGTTCGATCAGGTCGAACAGCCGGTCGCCGTCGGGCGCGTCCAGGATGACGTTGGTCGCGCCGACGGCCAGGTACGGCAGCAGGAAGACGTGCATCTGCGCCGAGTGGTAGAGCGGCAGCGAGTGCACGGGCCGGTCGCCGGCGCTGAGGTCGAGGGCGGTGATGGCGCTCAGGTACTCGTGGACCAGGGCCCGGTGGGTCATCATCGCGCCCTTGGGCAGGGCCGTCGTCCCCGAGGTGTACAGCAGTTGCACCAGGTCCTCGCTCCGCGGCTCGGGCCCGTCGTAGGGGGGCGCGTCGGCGAGCCGGGCGAGGAGGGCGTCGTCGGTGTCGCGCAGGGCCAGCGCGGGCGTGCCGTCCGGGAGCCGGCCGGCCAGGCCGGGGTCGGTGAGGACCAGGGCGCTGCCCGACTGGCGGACCAGGTAGGCGAGGTCGTCGCCGGTGAGGTTCTGGTTGACGGGCACGTGCACCAGGCCGGCCCGGGCGCAGGCGAGGAACGCGATGAGGTAGGCGTCGGAGTTGTGGCCGTAGGCGCCGACGCGGTCGCCGGGGGCGAGGCCCCGGGCGAGCAGGACGGCCGCCGCCCGGGAGACGGCGTCGTCGAGTTCCTGGTAGGTCCAGGTGCGGTCGCGGTACTCGACCGCGACGCGCGCCGGGGTGCGCCGGGCGCTGCGCCGCAGCACCCCGTCGACCGTACTGCCGTGTCCGGGCGTCATGGCCTTGATCCTCGGCGCGCCACCGGCGGGGGTCAAGCCGCCTGCGCGGGGGGCTCGGCGGCGGCGGGCACGCCGTGGCCGCCGTCCCCGGCCGGGGACGGCGGCCACGGCGGTGAGATGCTCCAGGGGACCCGGGTCGGCGGTCAGCCGCTGAACACCGCCTTCTGCACCTCGTTGGGTCCGTCGAAGTGGTCCTGGTGCAGACCGTCGAGGGAGCTGACGACCCTGTCGTCCGCGTCGTTGCGGCGGGCGCAGTCGACGAGGTCCTTCTTCTCCGCCGGGTACTCCATGCCGTTGAGGGCCTTCTGGAGGTCGATCGGGCTGAGGTCCGCCATGACATCCTCCTGCGCTATGCGATATGCCGGATTCGTACAGACTTGTCGCAGTACCCGGTCCCGGCTGCCCCATGCGACCCGACCGACCCGCCGCTCAGGGGACGTCCTGCTTCAGGACCGCCATGGCCGCGTTGTGGCCCGGCACCCCGCTGACGCCTCCCCCGCGCACCGCGCCCGCGCCGCACAGCAGCACGTTGGGGTGGCGGGTCTCCACGCCCCAGCGGCCGGTGCCGTCCTGGGCCCAGGGCCAGGACAGGGCGCGGTGGAAGATGTTGCCGCCGGGCAGGCCGAGGTCGCGCTCCAGGTCGAGCGGGGACCTCGCCTCGATGCAGGGCCGGCCGTCCGCGTCGGTGGCCAGGCAGTCGGCGAGCGGCTCGGCGAGGTGGGCGTCGAGCTGGGCGAGGGTGCGCCGCAGCAGTTCCTCGCGCACCGCGTCGTTGTCCCGCTCGAAGAGCCGGGCGGGGGCGTGCAGGCCGAAGAGGGTGAGGGTGTGGTGGCCCTCGGCGACCAGGTCGGGGCCGAGGATCGTCGGGTCGGTCAGGGAGTGGCAGTAGATCTCCGAGGGCGGCGCGGCGGGCAGTTCCCCGGCAGTCGCGCGGGCGTGGGCCTCGGCGAGCTGCTCGTAGCCCTCGGCGATGTGGAAGGTGCCGGCGAACGCCTCGCGCGGGTCGACGGAGGTGTCCCGCAGTCTGGGCAACCGCTTGAGCAGCATGTTCACCTTCAGCTGCGCCCCCTCGGCGGGGGCCGGCGGGGTGTCGCCGGTGAGGGCGGCGAGGGCCTGCGGGGAGGCGCCGACGAGGACGTGCCGGGCGGCGGCGGCCCCCTCGCCGTCGGCGCTGCGCCAGCTGACCTCGGCGTTGCGGCCGTCGGTGTCGATCCGCACGGCCTCGTGACCGGTGGCGATCACGGCACCGGCGGCGCGGGCGGCGTCGGCCAGCGCGTCGGTGAGGGCGCCCATGCCGCCGACGGGCACGTCCCAGGCGCCGGTCCCGCCGCCGATCACGTGGTAGAGGAAGCAGCGGTTCTGGGCCAGCGTGGGGTCGTGGGCGTCGGCGAAGGTGCCGATCAGGGCGTCGGTCAGGACCACGCCCCGTACGAGGTCGTCGCTGAAGCGCTCTTCGACGGCGACGCCGATCGGCTCCTCGAACAGGGCCCGCCAGGCCTCCTCGTCGTCGACGCGGCGGCGCAGCTCCTCGCGGGTGGGCAGGGGCTCGGTGAGGGTGGGGAACACCGAGCGGGCGACCCGTCCGGTCAGGGCGTAGAACCGCTGCCAGGCGTCGAACTCGCGGTCACCGCCGGTCAGCCGCGCGAACGCCTCCCGGGTGCGCCGCTCGCCCCCGCCGACCAGGAGGCCGGTCGGGTGCCCGGCGCGCTCCACGGGCGTGTACGAGGAGATGTCGCGCGTGCGCAGCCGGAAGTCCAGCCCGAGGTCCTGGACGATCTTCGCGGGCAGCAGGCTGACCAGGTACGAGTAGCGCGACAGGCGGGCGTCGACGCCGGCGAAGGGGCGGGTGGAGACCGCGGCGCCGCCGGTGTGGCCGAGCCGTTCCAGGACCAGCACGGACCGGCCGGCGCGGGCCAGGTAGGCCGCCGCGACCAGGCCGTTGTGGCCGCCGCCGACGATGACGGCGTCGTAGCTGCGGGATCCCTCGTGTGCGGACATGGTCCTTGGTAACACGCGGTGATCCGCTCCGGCCAGGGTGCGGCGTCCGCCTCCCGTGGCGGCGCGGCGGGTGGCGGGAGGTCAGCGCAACGTGTCCAGGAAGGTCGTGCACGCCCGGGCGCACGCCCGGCACGCCGCCGCCGCTTCCTCCGCGCCGGGGTACGCGTCGAAGACGTGCGCGGTCTCCAGGCAGACGGTGCGGCACCACTCCAGTTGGACGCGGATGCCGTCCTCGTCCTGGCGGTTCTCCTCGGAGAGGACGCGGCACGTCGCGTCGCACACCTCGGCGCACATGATCCCCTTGCGCCGTGCCAGTTCCTGCTGTTCGGTGCCGTCCGGGTCCACGAGGCTCGCACGCATCGCGCAGGAACGTGCACACTCGGTGCACGCCTGGGCGCACGCGAAGCGCTCCTCCAGGAAACGGAAGAGCTCCTGCTGGTGCTGCCGTTCCTGTCGCTCCTGCTGCTCCTGCCGCGATGTCATCCAGGTCACGCTGCGCGGGTAGCCGCCGGCCCCGGCCCCAAACCCCGCCGCCACAACGGCGGATGCGGGCGCGGGTCGGGCGGGCGGCGCCGGCCGGCCGGGCACCGTCCGGAGCCGCTCGGCGACCCTCCGTACCGTCGTCGTGGTCGGTTCCGTTATCGCGGTTTGCGTCCGATTCAAGGGGTATTGCACCGTTATGACTACCGCATCCATGCAACTGGCCGCGCCGAGCGGTCTGCTCAGTCTCGGGCTGTTCCTCGTCGCCATGGCCCTGCTGGCCCTGCTGGGCGGCGGCTTCTGGCTGGGCTACCGGGTCAAGATGAACGAGTCGCCGCGGCCGCGCCCCGAGGAGCAGCCGCAGCTGCCGCCGGACGGCCCGGTCCACGAGATCCGGGAGAATCGCGAGCCCGACGACGTGCCGCAGATCCCGAAGGGCGAACGCCCGCTCACCCCGTACGAGCTGACCAACATGCGCACGCGGACGAGCGCCTCGACGACCCGGCCGCGCTGGAGCAAGGGCAGCAGCGGGTCGTTCGGCGGCGGCGGTCTGGGAGCGCACTGATCCTCGCCCGGTGAGCCGGAGGGCGCCCCGGTCTCACCCCGCCGCCCGCGCCACCGCGAGCGCCTGGTCGGCGTACGGGCGGCCGAACAGCACGGCGTGCACGAGCAGGGGGAAGAGCTGGTGCAGGCCGGTCCGTTCGCGCCAGCCGTCGGCGAGGGGGGCCTCCTCCTGGTAGCCGTCGAGCACCCGGTCCAGGTCGGGGCAGCCGAACAGGTGGAGCATCGCCAGGTCGGTCTCGCGGTGTCCGCCGTGCGCGGCGGGGTCGATGAGCCAGGCCCGGCCGTCGGCGTCCCACAGGACGTTGCCGTTCCACAGGTCGCCGTGCAGCCGCGCCGGGGGCTCGGCGGGTCCGGCCAGGCCCGGCAGCCGTGCGCACAGCCGCTCCAGCTCGGCCGCCTCACGGGGGCGGAGGGTGCCGTCGTCGACGGCGGTGCGCAGGTAGGGCAGGACGCGGTGCTCGGCGTACCAGGTCGGCCAGTCGTCGCCGGGGACGTTGCGCATCGGCGCGCGTCCGATGGACGCCTCGCGCGGTCCCCCCGGCGGCGGGGCGCCGAACGCCGGGGCGCCGGCGGCGTGCAGGGCGGCCAGCTCGCGGCCCAGCCGCACGGCCCCTTGCTTCGTGGGCCGGCCGTCGGGCACCGGGTCCATGATCAGCCAGTGCTCGTCGTGGCCGTGCACCGCGGGGACCGGGACGGCGCCCGCCCGGGCCAGCCAGCGCAGCCCGGCCGCCTCGGCCCGTACGGCGTCCGGGCCGTCCCCCCACTTCACGACCACGGTGCGCCCGTCGTCCAGGTCGACCGCGCCCACGGCGCCGGAGAGCGGGCGGTGGCGCAGGGCACGGGCCGTGATGAAGCGGGCAGCGGCGTCGAGGGGGCCGTCGGCGGCGGTGGGCTGACCGTGGGGCACGGCGCCCAGGATAGTGGGGGGGGGCGGGGCGTCCGCCGTGGCGCCCGGCGAGGTGTCCGCACTGCGGCAGCCCAGGATGACGAGTCGGGCCGGGGCCTGTTGTGTCGCGGATCCCCGCCGGGCTTCCTACACTGCGAGCGTCCAGCGGAACGCGGCGAGGGGAGTCGGACGGTATGGCCGAGCAGAAGGCGGCGAAGCTGTCGGGCAAGGTCTACGAGAGCGAACTGCTGCGGTTGCAGATGGAGTTGGTGAAGCTCCAGGAGTGGGTGCGGGCCGAGGGCAAGCGTCTGGTCGTGGTGTTCGAGGGGCGTGACGCGGCCGGCAAGGGCGGCACCATCAAGCGGGTCACCGAGCACCTCAACCCGCGCGTCGCGCGGATCGCGGCCCTGCCCAAGCCGACCGAGCGCCAGCGCAGCCAGTGGTACTTCCAGCGCTACGTCGAGCAGTTGCCGGCCGGCGGGGAGATCGTGCTGTTCGACCGCTCCTGGTACAACCGGGCCGGCGTGGAGCACGTGATGGGCTTCTGCACCAAGGCCGAGCACCAGCTGTTCCTGCGCCAGTGCCCGGTCTTCGAGCGGATGCTGGTGGAGGACGGGATCCTGCTGCGCAAGTACTGGTTCTCGGTCAGCGACACGGAGCAGCAGGACCGCTTCCGCAAGCGGCTGGAGGACCCGCTGCGCCGGTGGAAGCTGTCCGCCATGGACCTGGAGTCGATCACCCGCTGGGAGGCGTACTCCCGGGCCAAGGACGAGATGATGGTCCACACCGACATCCCCGAGGCGCCCTGGTACCACGTGGAGAGCGACGACAAGAAGCGGGCGCGGCTGAACATGATCGCCCACCTGCTGGACTCGGTGCCCTACCGCGAGGTCCCCCCGGCGGTCCTCGACCTCCCGGAGCGGCCCGGGCCGACCGGGTACGTGCGCACCCCGCGCGACCTCCAGACCTACGTCCCGGACCACGCCGCGACCTTGTGACGGGCGCCCGCGGGCGCTCCCGCCGGTGACGCGACCCCCGAGAGGCCTGGTGGTGCCCGGGTCGGTGTGGTGTGCTGGAAGGAGGACGGGAAGGGCGACGCCGGACGACCCGTGCGAGCGGCCGCCGGGCGGCCGCGCACCGCACCCTCCGGGTTCGCGACGAGCGACGGTCCTCCCGCCCCCACGCGGCCGACCCCGCCCCCGCACGCGCGCCGGCCCGTACGACACGGCCAGCGGCGGCCCGTGCATGGTGATCTGCCGGCCCTGCCGGGCGCACCCCGTGCGGGCGGCGTGGCCGCGGCGAGGAGCGGCGGCCCGTGCAAGGAGGTGGCCCATGCGGTTCGTGGACCGGACGGAGGCGGGGCGCCTGCTCGCCCGGCGGCTGGAGCACCTGCGGGGCCGGGACGTGGTGGTCCTCGGCCTGGCACCCGGCGGCATGCCCGTGGCGCGGGAAGTGGCCCGGCACCTCGGGGCGGCCCTGGACGTGCTCGTGGTGCGCGCGCTCGGCGTGCCCTGGCAGCCGGAACTCGCCTTCGGCGCCGTGGGGGAACAGGGGGTGCGCGTCCTCGACGAGGACGTGATCCGGCACGTCGCCCTGGCACCGGAGGACCAGCGGGCCGTGGAGCGGGCCGAGCGAGCCGAGGTCGCCCGGCTGACCCGCCGCTACCGCGGGGAGCGGGCGCCCGAGCCGGTGGCCGGGCGGACCGTGGTGGTCACGGACGAGGGCATGGCCGACGGCGTCACCGCGTCGGCGGCCTGCCGGGCCGTGCGCGCCCGCGGCGCCGTCCACGTCCTGCTGGCCGTGCCGGTCGCCCCCGAGCGGGCCCTGGCCCGGCTGCACCCGGTGGCCGACCAGGTGGTCTGCCTCCAGCCGCTGCGCCACCTCGGCTCGGTGGGCGCCTGGTACCGCTCCTTCCCCCGGATCGAGGACGACACGGTGACCGGCGCGCGGGCCCGGCCGATACGGGAGCCCGGGGCACCGGCCGCCGGGGGCGCGCCGACGGTGCCGCCCGGGGCGGCCGGCGGGGAGGTCCACGCCGAGGCCGAGGCGGTGGAGCGGGACGTGCCCGCCGGGCCGGTGCGGCTGCGGGCCCGGCTCACCGTGCCGGACGCGGCGTACGGCCTGGTCGTGCTCGCCCACGGCGACTGCCTCGGCGGCGCCACCGCGTGCGACTGTCCCGGCCACCGGCACGTCGCCGCCCTGCTGGTCCGGGCCGGCCTGGCCGCGCTGCTGCTCGACCTGGTGACCCGGGAGGAGGCCCGCGACCGGCACCTGCCGTTCGACATCGTGCTGCTCGCCCGCCGGCTGCGGGCGGCGACGCGGTGGGCGCGCGACGAGATCCGGCTCCCGGTGGCCTACTTCGGGTCCGGGACGGCGGCCGCGGCGGCGCTGGAGGCCGTGGCGCTCGATCCCGGGATCCGTGCCGTCGTCTGCTGCGGCGGCCGCCCCGACCTGGCCAGCCCGGCCACGCTGGCCGCGGTCCACGTCCCCACGCTGCTCGCGGTCGGCTCCCGGGACGCCCGGGTCCTGTGCCTCAACCGGCTCGCCGCGGACTGGATGCACTGCGAGCACCGGGTCGCCGTGCTCCCCGGCGCCGGGCCCGTGCCGGAGGACCCCGCCGCGCGGGACGAGGTCGCCCGGCTGGCGCGGGAGTGGGTCACGGCCCACCTCGGGGCCGCGACGGGCACACCGGTCGGCTGAGCGCGGACCCGGCGGAAGCGCGGGCGCTCAGCCCTCCCAGGTCCAGTCGGCGACCTCGGGCAGGTCGGTACCGTGCTCGCGGATCCACTCGCGGTGGCGCAGGCGGGTGTCCTCCATCCGCTGGCGTACGCCCGCGGCGCGCACCGCGAGTCCGGGGACGCGGTCGATGACGTCCATGACGAGGCGGTAGCGGTCGAGGTCGTTGCCGACGACCATGTCGAACGGGGTGGTCGTGGTGCCGACCTCCTTGTAGCCGCGCACGTGCAGGTGGCCGTGGCCGGTGCGGCGGTAGGCGAGGCGGTGGATGAGCCACGGGTAGCCGTGGTACGCGAAGATGACCGGCCGGTCGGCGGTGAACAGCCCGTCGTACTCGAAGTCGCTCATGCCGTGCGGGTGTTCCTCGGCCGGCAGCAGCCGGGCGATGTCGACGACGTTGACCACGCGCACGGCGAGGCCGGGCAGATGACGGCGGATCAGCTGGGCGGCGGCCAGGACCTCCAGGGTGGGGACGTCACCGGCGCAGCCGAGGACCACGTCGGGCTCCCGGTCGCCGGTCTCGGTGCCGGCCCACTCCCAGATGCCGGCGCCGCGGGCGCAGTGCACCCGGGCCTGGTCCATGGTCAGCCAGTCGAAGCAGGGCTGCTTGCCGGCCACGATCACGTTGACGTAGTCGCGGCTGCGCAGGGCGTGGTCGGCCACGGACAGCAGGGTGTTGGCGTCCGGCGGCAGGTAGACCCGCACGGCCTCGGGGCTCTTGTTGAGGACGTGGTCGACGAAGCCGGGGTCCTGGTGGGAGAAGCCGTTGTGGTCCTGGCGCCACACGTGGGAGGTGAGGAGGTAGTTGAGGGAGGCGATGGGGGCGCGCCAGGGCAGCCGGCGGGTGACGCGCAGCCACTTGATGTGCTGGTTGACCATCGAGTCGACGATGTGCACGAACGCCTCGTAGCAGGAGAACAGTCCGTGCCGGCCGGTCAGCAGGTAGCCCTCCAGCCAGCCCTGGCAGGTGTGTTCGGAGAGGATCTCCATCACGCGGCCGTGCCGGTCGAGGTGTTCGTCGACCGGGAGGGTCTGCGCCTGCCACGCCTTGCCGCTGGCGGCGTACACGGCCTGGAGCCGGTTGGAGGCCGTCTCGTCGGGGCCGACGAGGCGGAAGTCGCGGCGGTCGGCGGTGGCGCGCATGACGTCCTCGAGCAGGTCGCCGAGGACGCGGGTGGGTTCGTGAAGGGTGGTGCCGGGCTTGTCGACGGCCACGGCATAGGTGTCCAGGTCGGGCATCGGCAGGGCGCGCAGCAGCAGGCCGCCGTTGGCGTGCGGGGTGGCGCCCAGGCGGCGGGTGCCCGCCGGGACGCAGGCGACGACGTCGGGACGGGGCGCGCCGCGCTCGTCGAAGAGCTCCTCGGGCCGGTAGGAACGCAGCCACGCCTCCAGCCGGCGCAGGTGCTCGGGATTGTCGCGGACCGCGGACAGCGGGACCTGGTGGGCACGCCAGGTGCCCTCGACGGGCAGTCCGTCGACCTCGGCGGGCCCGGTCCAGCCCTTGGGGGTGCGCAGCACGATCACCGGCCAGCGGGGCCGCTCGGCGGTGCGGCCCTCCCGGGCGGCGCGCTGGAGGGCGGCGATGCGGTCCAGGGCGGTGTCCATCGCCCCGGCCATCGCCCGGTGCACGGCGGCCGGGTCGTCGCCCGTGACGTGGAGGGGGTCGTGGCCGTAGCCGCGCAGCAGCTCGTCGAGTTCGGGCTCGGGGAGGCGGGCCAGCACCGTCGGGTTGGCGATCTTGTAGCCGTTGAGGTGGAGGATCGGCAGGACGGCGCCGTCGTGGACGGGGTCGAGGAACTTGTTGGAGTGCCAGGACGCGGCGAGCGGGCCGGTCTCGGCCTCGCCGTCGCCGATGACGCAGGCCACCACCAGGTCGGGGTTGTCCAGGGCGGCCCCGTACGCGTGCGAGAGGGAGTAGCCGAGCTCGCCGCCCTCGTGGATGGAGCCGGGCGTCTCGGGCGCGACGTGGCTGGGCACGCCGCCCGGGAAGGAGAACTGCTTGAACAGCCGGGCCATGCCGGTGGCGTCCTGCGGGACGTCCGGGTAGACCTCGCTGTACGACCCCTCCAGCCAGGAGTTGGCGACCACGGCCGGCCCGCCGTGCCCGGGGCCCCAGACGCACAGCGCGTTCAGGTCGCGGGCCTTGATCACGCGGTTGAGGTGGGTGTGCACGAGGTTGAGGCCGGGCGAGGTGCCCCAGTGCCCGAGCAGGCGGGGCTTGACGTGTTCGGGGCGCAGCGGCTCGGTGAGGAGCGGGTTGGCCATGAGGTAGATCTGGCCGACGGACAGGTAGTTCGCGGCGCGCCAGTGGGCGTCGAGCGTCCTCAGTTCGTCGTCGGTGAGCACGGTGGACGCCTGCCGGGGGTCGACGGACATGCTGGTCCCCTTCCGGGTCGCGGTGCGGTGGGCGGGGTGCCGTGGCGCACCCGTCCACCCTCTCCCGACCGCCGGGTACCCGACAGGGCCGGCCGACCCATTCGGGCGACCCCGGTCGGCCCGGGCGGCGCCGCGCGCCTCAGGCGCCGCGCTCCCCCGGCCCCGCCCCGTCGGCCCTGGTCCGGTCCAGTCCGTCCACGTGGGCCACGTTGCCCCGGTCCTCCGGGTCCTCGCTCGGGACGGCCGTGAACCAGGCGTCCAGGATCTCCGTCAGCAGCGGTCCGGAGGTCAGGCGCAGGCTCAGGGCGAGGACGTTGGCGTCGTTCCAGCGGCGCGCTCCGTCGGCCGTGGCGCCGTCGGTGCACAGCGCCGCCCGCACTCCGGGCACCTTGTTCGCGGCGATCGAGGCGCCCGTGCCGGTCCAGCAGCACACCACGGCCTGGTCGGCGCGCCCGTCGGCCACGTCCCGCGCCGCCCGCGCCGAGCACACGGCCCACTGGGGATCGTCGCCCGGCACCAGCGCCCCGTGGGCGACCACGTCGTGCCCCCGCTCGCGCAGCTGTGCGACCAGCGCGCGGGCCACGGGTTCGTCCATGTCGGAGGAGACGGAGATGCGCATACGGCGAGCCTAACCGCCGGGGGCGGTGGGGGGTACGGGCGTCTCGCGCGGGGCAGGCGGTCGGGTCCGCGACACCTTCTGCCAGGTCCTGTCCGACTCGGCGCTCGGGCTCGGCACCGGCCGGCCGGTCCATACCCCGTCGGTCAGGCCGACCGGGTTGCCGGACGGGATCAGACCCGTGTCCAGCACCGTCCTGGCCAGCGGGGCGAGCAGGTCGGCGAGGCGTGCGGTGGCGTCGGCGCCGAGGGTCCGCCAGGGGCGGGCGGCCGCCGCGTCGGTCTCCGCCTCGATCCGGGCACGGGCCGCCGCACCGGGCGCGGTGAGGCGTCCGTCGGCGTCCAGCCAGCCCCGGTCGCGCAGTTCCTCTACGGCCGTCCCCCACGCCTCGGCGTCCCACTTGCGGCCCAGGCGCAGGAGGTCCGCGTCGGACTCCCCGGCGGCGACCTTGAGGACCATGGCGGCCACGGGGCCGACGCCGTGGGCGACGAGGACGGCGATGTGCCCGTCACCGCGGTGCTCGCGCAGGGTCGTCAGGGCCTGCCACAGCCGTACGTGGGGCAGGGCCGGCCGGTCGAGGGCCTGGTTGGCGGCGCCGAGCACCCGCCCCGCGGTGTCGGCGGCCTCGGCGGCCCGCCAGGCCAGGTCGGCGGCCTCGGTAAGGTCGGCGGAGGCGACGCGTTCGGCGCCGTACACCCGGGTGAGGGCGGCGTCCATGGCCCGCTCCCGGGCGGCTACGACCGCGGCCGGGTCGGCGCACCCCCAGGCGTCGGGCAGGGCGCCCGCCACGCGGGCCGGGTGGAAGACGTAGAAGGCGCCGGTGACGACGGGGGCGGGCACGGGGCCGAGGGGGGCGGCGCGCAGCGCGAAGTAGCCCATCCAGAAGCCGCGCATCCCGAGGCCGTCCGCGGCCTCGCGGGCCTCGGGGCTGAAGTAGACCAGGTCGTGCACCGGTTCCCCGAGCTCCCACATCGTGCGCGCGACGCCGACGCCGTCCATGTGCTGCCCCTTCCGCCGGGTGGTCCCTGCCGGGAGGCAGCATCTCCTATGACGACGGTCATAACAAGGGCGCCGCGTGTCACACGGTGGGTGCGACGCACGGTGGCCCCGGTCCTGGGGAGGACCGGGGCCACCGGTTCACGCGGTGTCCGCCGGGACGGCGGGACGGCGGGACGGCGGGACGCTGCGAGGGATCAGACCAGGTCGAACCGGTCCGCGTCCATGACCTTGGTCCAGGCCGCGACGAAGTCCGTGACGAACTTCTGCCGCGCGTCGTCGCTCGCGTAGACCTCCGCCAGCGCGCGCAGCTCGGAGTTCGAGCCGAAGACCAGGTCGGCACGGCTGCCGGCCCACTTCAGCTCACCGGTTGCCGCGTCGCGGCCCTCGAACGTGGTCTGGTCCTCCGAGGTCGCCTTCCACGTCGTGCCCAGGTCGAGCAGGTTGACGAAGAAGTCGTTGGTCAGCACCCCGGGGGTCGTGGTGAGGACACCGAGCTGCGACTGCTGGTGGTTGGCGCCGAGCACGCGCAGACCGCCGACCAGGACCGTCAGCTCGGGGGCGCTCAGCGAGAGCAGGTTGGCGCGGTCGAGCAGCAGGTACTCGGCCGGCAGGCGGTTGCCCTTGCCGAGGTAGTTGCGGAAGCCGTCGGCGGTCGGCTCCAGCGCGGTGAACGACTCGGCGTCCGTGTGCTCCTCGGTGGCGTCCACCCGGCCCGGCGTGAACGGCACCTGGATCTCGACGCCGGCTTCCTTGGCGGCCGCCTCCACGGCGGCGGAGCCACCGAGGACGATCAGGTCGGCCAGGGACACCTTCTTCGCGCCCGAGGAGGCGTTGAAGTCCTGCTGGATGCCCTCGAGGGTGCGCAGCACCAGCGCCAGCTGGTCGGGGTCGTTGACCTCCCAGCCGCGCTGCGGCTCCAGGCGGATCCGGGCGCCGTTGGCACCGCCGCGCTTGTCCGTGGCGCGGAACGTCGAGGCCGACGCCCACGCCGTGCTCACCAGCTGGGAGACGGTCAGGCCCGACTCCAGCAGCTTGGCCTTCAGCGTGGCGACGTCCCCGGCGTCGATCAGCTCGCCCTCGCGCTCCGGCAGCGGGTCCTGCCACAGCAGCGTCTCCTCCGGGACCTCCGGGCCGAGGTACAGCGACTTCGGGCCCATGTCACGGTGGGTCAGCTTGTACCAGGCGCGGGCGAAGGCGTCCGCGAACTGGTCCGGGTTCTCCAGGAAGCGGCGGGAGATCTGCTCGTAGACCGGGTCGAAGCGCAGCGACAGGTCCGTGGTGAGCATCGTCGGCAGGTGCTTCTTCGACGGGTCGTGCGCGTCCGGGATGACCGGCTCGGCGTTCTTGGCGACCCACTGCTTGGCGCCGGCCGGGGACTCGCTGAGCTCCCACTCGTGGGCGAAGAGGAGCTCGAAGAAGTCGTTGCTCCAGCGGGTCGGCGTGGTGGTCCAGGTGACCTCCAGGCCGGAGGTGATGGTGTCCCCGCCCTTGCCGGTGCCGTAGGTGCTGCGCCAGCCGAGGCCCTGCTCCTCCAGGGAGGCGGCCTCGGGGTCGTTGCCCACGTGGTCGGCGGGGCCGGCGCCGTGGGTCTTGCCGAAGGTGTGGCCGCCGGCGATGAGCGCGACGGTCTCCTCGTCGTTCATCGCCATGCGGCGGAACGTCTCCCGGATGTCGCGGGCCGCGGCCAGCGGGTCGGGGTTGCCGTTGGGGCCCTCGGGGTTGACGTAGATCAGGCCCATCTGGACGGCGCCGAGCGGGTTCTCCAGCTCGCGGTCGCCGCTGTAGCGCCGGTCGTCGAGCCAGGTGGTCTCGGGACCCCAGTAGACGTCCTCCTCCGGCTCCCAGACGTCCTCGCGGCCGCCGCCGAAGCCGAAGGTCTCGAAGCCCATGGTCTCCAGGGCGACGTTGCCGGCGAGGATCATCAGGTCGGCCCAGGACAGGCTCTGGCCGTACTTCTTCTTCACCGGCCACAGCAGCCGGCGGGCCTTGTCGAGGTTGGCGTTGTCGGGCCAGCTGTTCAGCGGCGCGAAGCGCTGCTGGCCGGCGCCGGCGCCGCCGCGGCCGTCGCTGATGCGGTAGGTGCCGGCGCTGTGCCACGCCATGCGGACGATCAGCGGGCCGTAGTTGCCGAAGTCCGCGGGCCACCAGTCCTGCGAGGTGGTGAGCACCTCGGCGATGTCCTGCTTCACGGCCGGGAGGTCCAGAGACCGGAACGCCTCGGCGTAGTCGAAGTCCGCGCCGAGCGGGTTGGCGACGGCGGGGTTCTTCGCGAGGATCTTGACGTTCAGCCGGTCCGGCCACCACTGGCGGTTGCCGCCGCCCTGCGTCGGGTGGGCGGCACGCCCGTGCGCAACCGGGCAGCCTCCCGTGCCCTCCGTCTTGGAGTCGGTGACGATCGCGTCGGGGTTCTCAGCCATGCAGGCATTCCTTCCGGACTGGGTTGATCGAAGTGCTCGGGTGCTGGGGTGCTCGGGTGCTGGCGGTGCCGGGGGTGCTCAGGAGCGGTGCGCGGTGGAGCAGTCGGGGCACAGGCCCCAGTAGATGACCTCGGCCTCGTCGATCGAGAAGCCGTGGTCGTCGGAGGCGGTCAGACAGGGCGCGTCGCCGACCGCGCAGTCGACGTCGGCGACGGCACCGCACGCGCGGCACAGCACGTGGTGGTGGTTGTCGCCCACGCGTCCCTCGAACCGGGCGGGGCTGCCGGCCGGTTCGATCCGGCGTATCAGTCCTGCCGTGGTGAGCGCGTGCAGCGCCTCGTACACGGCCTGGACGGAGATGTGCCCCACGCGCTCGCGCACACCGGCGGCGATGGCCTCGGCACCGAGGTGGTCGCCCTTGCGGACGGTCTCGAGCAGCGCGACACGGGCGGCCGTCACCCGCAGGCCGGCACCGCGCAACTCGTCGGCGGTGGACGGGGACTGGGGTGCGGTCATGGCCGTGACCCTTCCACACAAACACGAATGGTTCAAGAAAAAGAAACGTTAAAGATTGGTGCCGTGCCGGGGGAAGCGGGCGGTCGTCGCGGTGACGCGGGCCGATGGGGTCCACCGGGCTCTAGGGATCCACCCGGCTCTGCGGACGCCGTCGGCCTGGGATGGCGGGGCATGCCGGCTGCTCAGCCATGCCGACCGGCCCTGGTGATGAGTTTTCGCGGCCGCGCCCGTCACACGTACGACCGGACGGGGTGAGACGGAAGGATGACGTGATGGGCGCGGACACCATGCTGGAGGAGCTGGGTATGAGCGGACCGGGTGCGGGCGGTCTCGGCGAGGCCGACGAGTCGGCCTTCTCGGGGCTGGCCGAGCGGCACCGGCGGGAGCTGCACGTGCACTGCTACCGGATGCTCGGGTCGTTCGAGGACGCCGAGGACGCCGTGCAGGAGACGTTCCTGCGTGCCTGGCGGCGGCGGGAGACCTTCGAGGGGCGGTCGACGTTCCGGGCCTGGCTGTACCGGATCGCCACCAACGCCTGCCTGGACCTGCTCGCCAAGCGCCGCCCCGAGCCCGCGGCCGGCGGCGAGGCGCGGTGGCTGCAGCCCTACCCGGACCGGCTGCTCGACGAACTGCCCGCGGGTGACGCGGACGAGCCGGAGACCGTCGCCGTCGCGCGGGAGACGATCGAGCTGGCGTACCTGGTCGCGGTCCAGCACCTCGCGCCGCGCCCGCGGGCCGTGCTGATCCTGCGGGACGTGCTCGGGTGGCCGGCGAAGGACGTCGCGGAGTTCCTCGGCGACTCGGTCAACTCCGTGAACAGCGCGTTGCAGCGCGCCCGGGCCGGGATGCGGGAGCACCTGCCCGAGGAGCGGCAGGACTGGACCGGCGGGGAGGAGGACGCCACCCTGCGTGAGCTGGTGCACCGCTACGCCGAGGCCAGCGTGGCCACGGACGTCGAGGCGCTCGCCTCGATGCTGCGGGACGACGTCCGCTTCTCGATGCCGCCCACGCCCGGCCTGTACGTCGGCCGCGACGCAGTGGTGGACTTCCTGAGGGAGAGCGGCTTCGAGGGCATGACCGGTCTGCGCGCCGTTCCCACCTCGGTGAACCGGCAGCCGGCCCTGGCCTTCTACCTCTGGCAGCGGTCCGAGGGCGCGTACCTGCCGCTGACGATCGACGTCCTGCGCGTCACCGGCGGGGCGATCACCGAGGTCACCACGTTCCACGACGACCGGTTCCCGCGGCTCGGACTGCCGGAGCGCCTGCCGGCCGACGGCACCGAGTGACCGGCTCGGCTTGTTCATTGGGCGCGGGTGTCATGCGATCGGTGACGTCGATGAGAACACCGGTTCAGTGCTGGGTGGGGATCTCGACGATGCCTATGGAGTAGGTGCCGTCTTCGAGCATGTTCGCGGTCAGGTGGACGCCGGTGAGCTCTTCCGCGAGTGCGACGTAATTCTCCAGGTCGTAGGCGCCGGTTTCGAGGTCGAACCCCGTCCGGCGCATGAGGTCGAGGAGGTGGTCCGGTGTGGTGCCTTCTCGATGGAGGGGACCCTCGAAGCGAGTGCGCAGCTCACCGTCCTCCCACCAGGAGAACAGGGACATGGCGTTCGGGCTGCGGAAGTGCGAGACGCCGCGGGTGCCGCGAGTGGCGTGCTTCATCGCATCGGTGTGGATCTCGATGCCGCCGTTGATCTCGAGGGCCAGGACCCAGTCGGCGTCTTCGTCGTGGACCAGGGCGGCTCCGACGAACATGCGGTCGCCCCAGTCGTCCTCACCGTCCTGGAATTCGCGGTCCCGGGCGATGAAGTCATGGAAGCCGTCGCAGTCTTCCTGCGGCTGGGCGCCGATGCGGTCGAGGTACTCACGTGGAGTGAGACCGCGAACCAGCGTCAGGGTGTAGCCCTCGAGCAGGAAGCCGCGGTGGAAGTCGCGGAGCCAGGAGCGGTCGGCCGATTCAGCGTTCATGGGCGGCCATGGTGCCAGGCGCGACTGACAGGACAGTCAGCTGCCACAGCCCGTCACGGCCGACCATCAGCCCACTTGTTCTCCCGGCCATCCAGGTCGAAGACCCGCGCGTCGCAGCGTCAGAGTCGACAGGTCGGCGATGACGTCAGGGTCCCCGCGACGCCAGGCGTCGGCCAGGCCGCCCGGCGGCGTGGCGAGCGCGACCAGCGGCCGCTGCGGCCCGGTGAGCGCACGCAGCGCGAGGAGGTCGGCGCCACCGGGGGCGTCGAAGAGGCGGCGAGTGGTGGCGCTCCGCCGGATCCACCGCAGCCGTGGAACGAGCCACAACACCAGGATCACGGCGGTCGGAAGGACGATCAGGGCGATCGTCGTGAGCGTGGCGACATGGCCCACGGTGTCCTGCAGCGACTGTCCGGCATCGGAGAGACTCGTGCCGGCCTCGGCCGCGGACTTGAGTGGCTTCTTCAACGAGTCACCGACGAACGGGACCTTCGAGGCCGCGTTGCCCGCATCGTCGAGACTGGAGGCAAGACCGTCGCCCGCGCTCTCGGCTTTCCGCCCGGGCTCGGCCAACGTCAGGATCGCGTCACGGACCACCAGGGCGAACTTCACCGTGCTCGCGATCAGGAGCAGAGCGATCAGATCCGCGATCAGCTGACGACCCCGACGCGCCGGGCTCTGGGCGTAGAGACGCATGGACGTGCTCCTGTTCCGACGGCGACAACGAGAACCACCAACTCCGAACCGGTTGACAGGGAGCTCGTGCCTGCGGGGGTGACGGCGAGGATCGGCGGGTGGCTTGACGGTACATGGGATGCGCGGACGATATCGGGGGGCGTCCAGCGGGGGCCGCCGAGCGCTGGAATGCCGCCCCGCTGTGGGTGGGCCCGGTGTCGACCTCCAGGTGGACCGCGCCGCCGTGATGGGATGGCCGCGTGAGCCGCGCCGCCGAAGACACGCACCGCCGGATGCTCCGGGCCCGCGACGCCATGGACCGCGCCTACGCCGAGCCCCTGGACGTGCCCGCGCTGGCCCGGGTCGCGCACGTGTCGGAGTCGCACTTCACGCGGACCTTCCGGGCCACCTTCGGTGAGACGCCGCACCGCTACCTGCAGCGCCGGCGCGTGGAGCGGGCGATGTTCCTGCTGCGGGAGACGGACCGCCCGGTCACGGAGATCTGCTTCGAGGTCGGCTTCGGCAGCCCGGGCACGTTCAGCCGGACGTTCCGGGACATCGTCGGCCGCTCCCCGCGCGCGTACCGCAAGGAGACCGCCACGGCGAGACCGGCCGCGGCGCCGCCGGTGCACGTGCCGACGTGCTTCACGATGGCCTGGACCCGTCCGTCCCACGGCGGGCCCGCACCCGGTCCTGGCCGCTGACCCCCGGCTCGGCGGTTTCGGAGAAGTTTTCCGCGTCGTGGGTCGTTAGCGTGACACCCATGTTCACGGGAATCACGCACTCACAGATCTACGTCCTCGACCAGGACGAGGCCCTCGGCTTCTACGTCGGCAAGCTCGGCCTCGAGGTGACCGCCGACGTCGACCTCGGCTTCATGCGCTGGCTGACCGTCGGTGTCCCCGGCCACCCCGAGCGCCAGATCCTGCTGGAGAAGCCGGGTCCGCCGGCCCTGTCCGAGGAGACGGCGGAGCAGGTCCGCGCGCTGCTCACCAAGGGCGCGACCGGCGGCCACCTCATCTTCAGCACGGACGACTGCCGCAAGACCTACGAGACGCTGCGCGGCCGGGGCGTGGAGTTCACCCAGGAGCCCACCGAGCAGCCGTACGGCATCGACTGCGGCCTGCGCGACCCGTTCGGCAACAGCATCCGCTTCACCCAGCCCACGGGCTGAACCGACCGCGCCCGTCCAGGGGTCGGTACCCGGACCACGAGCCGGCCCCGGCCCCCGGGACGGGACGCAACAGCTAGCTATGTTGACATAGGTATCCGCCCGTACCTATGCTCGCCGTCATGCCCCCGCACAGCGCGTCCGCGCAGGACCTCGACCACGTGGCCGCCGGCCTCGTGGCGTGCCTGCCCGCGCTGGGGCGGGCCCTGGAGCGGCAGGTGGACCTGGTGTACCCGCACCCCAAGCCCTCCGAGGCGCAGCTGGCGCTGCTCCGGCACGTCGGCGACCACGACGGGGTGACCGTCCGGGCCGCGGCCGAGGCGCTGCTGATGAAGCCCAACAACGTCAGCGCACTGGTCACCCAGCTCACCGAGCAGGGCCTGCTGGAGCGCCGGCAGGACGCCTCCGACAAGCGCGTCGCCCACCTGCACCTCACACCGGTCGCCCGGCAGCGCCTCGTCGAGGTCAGGCAGCTGATGGCCGGCCACGTCGTGGGCGCGCTGCGCGCCCTGACGGAGGGCGAGCTGGACGCCCTGGGCTCCGCGCTGGGCGCGTTGAACGCGCTCGGCCGGCACCTGCCCACCGCAAGCGCCGCCACCGCCACCGCCACCGCCGCCCACTGAGCGCGGTGCCGGGTCCGTCGTAGGACCCCGGGCGCGTGCGGCCCCGCGGCCCGGCCCTCCTCCTCCCCTCCCCTCTTCTCGCCTTTCTCGCCCTTCCGGCTTCCTCCGGTGGTCGGCGACCCGTCGTCGTGCGCGCTCCCTGTGGCGTGTCGATCCGCTGTCGCGTGCCGTCCGGTGCCGGACCGGCGAACGAACGAACGAAGGACAGGCACTGTCATGCCCTCCGTGGACACCCACTCCCCCACCCCGGCGGCCTCCGTCGCCGCTCCCCCGGACCAGCCCCGCGGTCTGCGGGCCAACCCCTGGCTGACGCTGATCGCCGTCGCGTTCGGCCTGTTCATGGTCGGTCTCGACGGGTCGGTCGTCTCGATCGCCAATCCCGAGATCGGCCGCGACCTGCACGCGTCCACCGCCGACCTCCAGTGGGTCACCAACTCCTACCTCCTGGCGCTGGCCGCCGCGCTGATCCTCGGCGGCAAGCTCGGCGACCGGTTCGGGCGGCGGACGTTCTACCTGGTCGGTGTCGCCGGGTTCGCCGTGGCGTCCGTGGCCATCGGGCTGAGCGGGTCCATCACGGGCGTCATCGTCTTCCGCGCCGTGCAGGGCTTCTTCGGCGCGCTGCTGATGCCCAACACCCTCGGTCTGCTGCGGGCGGTGTTCCCGCCGCGGAAGTTCGGCATGGCCGTCGGCATCTGGGCCATGGTCTCCTCCGTCTCCACCGCCCTCGGCCCGATCGTCGGCGGACTGCTCGTGGAGCACGTCGACTGGGAGTCGGTGTTCTTCATCAACGCGCCCATCGCCGTGGCCGCGCTGGTCTTCAGCGCCCTGGTGCTGCCGCAGAGCAGGAACACCGCCGCGCGGGGCGAGAAGTTCGACCTCGGCGGGGTCGTGCTGCTGGCGGTGGGGCTGCTCGCCGTCGTGTTCGGCGTGGTCAAGGGCGAGACCTGGGGCTGGACCGCGGGCGGCACCCTGGGCGCCATCGGGGGCGGTGTGCTGGTCCTGGTGGCCTTCGGCCTGTACGAGAACCGGGTGGCGGCGCCGCTGCTGCCGATGCGCCTGTTCCGCAACCCGGCGCTGACCATCGGCACGGTCATCACCGCGCTGAACTTCTTCGTGCTGCTCGGTGTGATCTTCTTCGTGATGCTCTACCTCCAGAACGTGCGCGGGTTCTCCCCGGTCGAGGCCGGGGTGCGCACCCTGCCGCTCAGCCTGGCCTCGGTGGTGGCCTCGCCGCTGGGCGCGGCCCTGACGGAGCGGTTCGGGCCGCGGTTCACGATGCCGCTCGGCATGGCGCTCCAGGCGGTGGCCTGCTTCGTGATGCTCGGCTGGGCCGCGGACTCGTCGTACGCCCTGATGTGGCCGCCGTTCATCGCGCTCGGCCTGGGTGTCGGCATGGTGATGTCGTCGTCGTCCGACGCCATCGTGGGCAACGCGCCCGTCCGGGACGGCGGTGTGGCGGGCGGCCTCCAGGCGACGGCCCTGCAGGTCGGCGGCGCGCTGGGCACGTCGGTGCTGGTGTCGCTCATCGGCAGCCGGGTCGGCTCCACCCTCACCGGCGAACTGACCGCCGCCGGGGTGCCCGCCGACGCGGCGGCGGGGCTGGGCGAGGCGAAGGACGCCGTGGCGATGGGGGTCGCGCCCGTCCCGGACGCCCTGCCCGGACCCCTGCGGACAGCGGTCGTCGAGGGCAGCCACCAAGCGTTCATGAACGGCGTGCACACCTCCGTGCTGGTCGCGGGCGCGCTGTGCGTGCTGGGCGCGCTGGTCGCCGCGGTCGGCGTGCGCCGGGCCCCCGGGGCGGCCGCCCAGGGGTGAGGGCGGGCGGCGCTCCGGCCGCCCGGGGTGTCCCCGCCGGAAGGTCTTCGACGGACGTGACCTTCGCCGCCGCAAGGTCGATACTTCCTAACGGGACACCCGCCCAGCCCTCGGAGGTAGTCATGAGGATGCTCATCAACGTTCCCGAGACCGTGGTCGCCGACGCGTTGCGGGGCATGGCGGCCGCGCATCCGGAACTGACCGTGGACGTGGAGAACCGGGTGGTCGTCCGACGGGACGCGCCGGTCGCCGGGCAGGTGGCGCTGGTCTCCGGGGGCGGCTCGGGGCACGAGCCGCTGCACGGCGGGTTCGTCGGGCCGGGCATGCTGTCGGCGGCCTGTCCCGGCGAGGTGTTCACCTCGCCCGTGCCGGACCAGATGCTGCGGGCCGCGGCGGCCGTGGACAGCGGCGCCGGGGTGCTGTTCGTCGTCAAGAACTACACCGGGGACGTACTGAACTTCGAGATGGCCGCCGAGCTGGCCGAGGACGAGGGCATCCGGGTCGCCAAGGTGCTCGTCGACGACGACGTGGCGGTCACCGACAGCCTGTACACGGCCGGGCGGCGCGGTACCGGGGCGACCCTCTTCGTCGAGAAGATCGCCGGCGCCGCGGCGGACGAGGGGCAGCCCCTGGAGCGGGTCGAGGCGGTGGCCCGGCAGGTCAACGAGAACGCGCGCAGCTTCGGCGTCGCCCTGAGCGCCTGCACCACCCCCGCCAAGGGCAGCCCGACGTTCGACCTGCCCGACGGCGAGCTGGAGTTCGGCGTCGGCATCCACGGCGAACCGGGTCGCGAGCGGCGGCCGATGATGACCTCGCGGGAGATCGCCGACGCCGCCGTGCACGCGATCCTCGACGACATGACGCCCCGCAACCCCGTGCTGGTGCTCGTCAACGGCATGGGCGCGACCCCGCTGCTGGAGCTGTACGGCTTCAACGCCGAGGTGCAGCGGGTGCTCACCGAGCGCGGGGTGGCCGTCGCCCGTACGCTCGTCGGCAACTACGTGACCTCCCTGGACATGGCCGGCGCGTCCGTCACCCTGTGCCAGATCGACGAGGAGCTGCTGCGGCTCTGGGACGCCCCGGTGAGCACGCCCGGGCTGCGCTGGGGCCGGTGAGGGAGTCGTCCCCGGCGCAGCCGACCGCACCCGTACGCACCTGACACGCAAGGAGACCCCGTGTTGGACGCCGACTTCTTCCGCCGTTGGATGACGGCCACCTCCGCGTCCGTCGAACGCGAGGCGGAGCGGCTCACCGCCCTCGACTCGCCCATCGGCGACGCCGACCACGGCAGCAACCTGCGGCGCGGCTTCGCCGCGGTGACCGTGGCGCTGGAGAAGGAGGCGCCGCGCACACCGGGCGCCGTCCTGATCCTCGCCGGGCGCCAGCTCATCTCGACGGTGGGCGGCGCGTCGGGACCGCTGTACGGCACGCTGCTGCGCCGCACCGGCAAGGCGCTCGGCGACGCGCCGGAGGTCGGCCCCGAGCAGCTGGCCGAGGCACTGCGCACGGGCGTGGACGCCGTGATGCAGCTCGGCGGGGCCGCGCCGGGCGACAAGACCATGATCGACGCGCTGGTCCCGGCGGTCGACGCCCTCGGGGACGGGTTCGGCGCCGCCCGGGCCGCCGCCGAGCAGGGTGCCGAGGCCACCACGCCGTTGCAGGCCCGCAAGGGGCGGGCCAGTTACCTCGGCGAGCGCAGCATCGGGCACCAGGACCCCGGGGCCACCTCGGCGGCCCTGCTGATCGCCGCGCTCGGCGAAGCCGACACGGACGGGGAGTGAGGGCCGCCATGAGCGACGACAGGCTGGTCGGCATCGTCCTCGTCTCGCACAGCGCGGCCGTGGCGGCGGCCGTCGCCGAGCTGGCCCAGGGGCTGGTGGGCGGCGGTCCGCACGTCCCCATCGCCCCGGCGGGCGGTACCGAGGGCGGCGGCCTCGGCACCAGCTCCGAGCTGGTCGTGGCGGCCGCGGCGTCGGTGGACCGGGGTGCCGGGGTCGCCGTCCTCACGGACCTCGGCAGCGCCGTCCTGACCGTGAAGGCGCTGCTCGCGGAGGGCGACGAACTGCCCGACGACACCCGGCTGGTGGACGCCCCGTTCGTGGAGGGCGCGGTCGCCGCGGTGGTCACGGCGGCCACGGGCGCGGACCTGGACGCGGTGGCGGCGGCGGCCGCGGAGGCGTACAGCTACCGCAAGGCCTGAGGGCGGCGCCGGGGACCGCCCGTCACGGCGGGTCAGGAGCGCGGTCCCCCCCCCGCCCGGCTACTCCTCCTGCTCGTCCTCGGCGTCCGCGCCCTGCCCGTCCGGTTCCTCGTCGGAGGGGGCGTCGGCCGACTCCTCGGACGGGTCCGCCGCATCGTCCGGCGCCGCCTGGCGGGGCGGGTCCTCCGGCGCCTTGCCGGTGGTGGCGGCCGCGGATCCGCCGGCCGTCGCCGCGGCGCCGGTGTCGCCGCGGACGAAGAGGCGGGCGAGCCGCTCCCCCGTGGCCACGGCGGCCGCGCGGTCCTGGATGGGCTTGACCTCGGAGTCCTTGAAGACGATGTAGGTGACGCCGGAGGGCGTGCCGCCGCCGTGCGGGTCGGGGCGGATGCCGAGGCCCACGGCGGTGGCGTAGGACGCCTCGCCGATGATGTCGTCCGGGCCGACGTCACCGACGACCGCGTACTGGACGCGGTCGCCGTGGACCACGGCCGCGACCGATCCGCCGCGCACCCCGTCCCGGCGGTGGTCCCAGATGTCGCTGGGCGCCGGGACGACGACGTACGGCAGGGTCTCGGCGCTCAGGTCACGGCCGTCGGACTGCTGGAAGGCCGTGCCGGGGGCGTACAGGGGGTCGGTGCGCGCGTTGCAGTACCGGCCCGGGCGGCCGTCGCAGTCGATGTCCAGGTCGGCCTTCCAGAAGACGACGCCCCCGGTGCCGCACACCGGGACGGTGGCGGGTGTGTCGTGGTCGGTGCGGTAGCGGCCCTGGGAGACGGGTGTGCAGTCCCGCACCCTGGCCAGCAGGTCCGCCGCGCTGACCGCTCCGACGTGCTGCGGCGCCGGACCGCCCAGGGGCGGCGGCGCCGTCGGGGCGGCGGAGGAGGACGGGAGGGTCGGGGCCACCAGGGCGAGGCCGGCCACGGCCAGGGTCAACGACTGGACACGCACGGAAGGGACCCTCTCATGGGGGAGGTGACGAGCACTCAGCCCAATCTCGTGGGGGTCGCCCTACCGGGCCATTCGAAGGGGGCCGTACGGAGCACCGTTCTGACGCGGTGACAGGGAGCGGGCGCCGGCGCCCATGTGGAACGCCGGCCACCCGGCCACCCGCCGGCGCGGGATCAGCGACGACAGCGGTCCGCGCCTCCGGGGCGAACTCCCCAGCCCTCTCGGGGCAGTTCGCCCGTGGGGCCCTCAGCATACGTAACCCTCCCGGGTGACCACCAACGCCGGCCCGGAGACGTCACACCCTCTTGATGTGCTCGCATCATCGCGGCATATTGGTCCGGACCATTGCCGCCGTTCCGGGCCGGGAGGCGAAGCCGTGCGACGCGTTGTGCTGGGCTCAGCGGTGCTCGCGGGGGTGCTGGCGCTGGGCTGCGGCTGTGCCTCGACGACCGATGACACGGCCGCCGGCGCCGCCGAGGGCGCGGCGCCCGGGGCGCCGACCGGGGTCACCGCGGCGGCGGGCAGCGCGACCAGCGTGCACCTGATGTGGAACGCCGTCGGTGCGCGGGCCGGCGTGTCGGCCTACGAGGTCTACCGGGGCACCGCCAAAGTGCGGGAGGTGCCCGGCTCCGTCCACATGGTCGACGTCGTACGGCTCGCCCCCGGCACCGCGTACGCCTTCACCGTGCGCGCCCGGGACGGCGAGGGGCGGCTCGGCCCGCCCAGCCGCGAGGTGCGCGCCAGCACGCCGACGGCCACGGCGGCCGACCGCTCCGCGCCCACCCGGCCCGGCGGGGTCGCGGGCCGCGCGGTGGGGGCGACGGCCGTGCAGCTGTCCTGGTCCGCCGCGACCGACGACCGCGCGGTGGTGTCGTACGACGTCTACCAGGGCGGGACGAGGATCCACAGCGTCGGCGGGAACCAGACGGCGACCGTCGTGACGGGACTGCGGCCCGGCACCCGCTACGCCTTCACCGTCCGGGCTCGGGACGCCGCCGACAACCTCTCCGCGGCCGGGCCCGCCGTCCGGCTGACCACCGGGCCCGGCACCGGCGCCGCCGACCGGGACACCGCGCCGGCCGGCTTCCGCGCGACGAGCCACCGGGCGGACGGGGCGTACTACCTCGACCTCGCCTGGGTGCCGCCGCGGGTGGACGGCGTCGTCACCGAGTACGAGATCCGGCTCGACGGGCGCACGGCCACCTCGCTCGTGTGGGGCGGGAACGCGCCCCGGGACGAGGCGTCATACAGCTTCTACCTCGGGAAGGAGACCGGGCGGACGGTGCGGGTGCGGCTGCGGGCGCGGCTGCCGGACGGCACCTGGGGCGCCCTGTCGGCCGAGCGCGCGGTGACGACGGGCGCCGCTGACGGCACGGACGGCGCGGACGGCACGGGCTGACCCGGACGGACGGTCGGTCCGGGTCCGCCCGAGTGCGCCCGTCACCCGGCCGGGTGCCGTCCGGGTGCGGGAGGGCGGGCGGCACCGTTGGCTGGCTCCGAGGCAGCACGGGCGTACCCGACCCCTCGGCGGCGCAAGGGATGTACCGCCAACCGTGCCGCCGGAGGACACCGATGACCGACTCACGCCTTCTCGTCCGCTCCGGACTCACCGTGGCAGTCGCCGCCGCGCTGCCCCTCGTCCTGACCGCCGACCCGGCCGCCGCGCGGGTGCAGGGGATCTCCGTGAGCACGGTGGGCACCACCGTCTCCGTGGTCACCAGCGCCTGCACCACCCAGACCAACGGCACCTGGGGCACCGGCTCGCTGCTCAGCAGCGGCCAGACGACGTTCGCGCAGGGGCGGCAGGTGGCCCTGTCCGGCACCTCCGTCAGCCAGTCGGCCGCCTGGTCGAACGTCAGCCCCGGCACGTACACCGTCATCGTCACGTGCGCCAACGGCACCACGGCCGGTACCCAGTCGGTCATCGTGTCGGCCCCCGTCACCCGCACGCCCACGCCGACGGCCTCCGCCTCGCGCGGCGTGATGGGCGGCTCGGGCGGCTCCGTCCACGACTACGGCACCCTCACCCTGGCGGCGGGGGGCACGCTGGTGGGCGCGGGCGTCATCGCGGCGGCGTGGTTCCTGCGCCGTCGCTCGAAGCCGTACCGCCTGTGACCCCGGACAGGTCGGCGACCTCCGCGAGCGCGTGGGCGAGCCACCCCGTCCAGAAGGTCTCCAGGTCGATGCCGGCCCGCAGCACCAGGTGACGCAGCCGGTCCTCGGGGCCGTCCCGGCCGGGCGGGAAGTCGCGCTCCTCGATGTCCTGGTACTCGGCCAACTGCCGCCGGTGCAGGTCGAGGTGGCGGGCCAGGTCGGCCTCGAGGCCCGCGGTGCCGACCACGGCGGCGGCGCGCAGCCGCAGCAGCAGCGCGTCCCGCTGCGGCTTGGGGTCCTGGCCGGCCGCGGTCCAGCGGGCCAGCTCGGCGCGGCCCGCGGGCAGGACCTCGTAGGCCTTCTTCTGCCCGCGGGCCGGCTGCTCGGCCGGCAGGGCCCGGATGAGGCCGTCGGACTCCAGCTTCCCCAGCTCGCGGTAGATCTGCTGGTGCGTGGCCGACCAGAAGTACCCGATCGACCGGTCGAACCGGCGGGTCAGCTCCAGCCCCGACGACGGCTTCTCGAGCAGGGCGGTGAGGATCGCGTGCGGGAGTGACATGGCCTCATCCTAGGGACGGGCCCCCGGTGCGACGGCCCCCCGGCCGTGTCGTCCCCCACCGCTGCCGTCCCGCCGGGGCGCCGCGGTCAGGCCTTGACGATGCGGCGCACGTTGTCGATCGAGCCGCAGTCGGCCTTCAGCTGACGCTCGCGCTCCTCCAGGAACGCCGCTCCCAGTTCCTCGCGCCGCTCCATGGCCACGTTCTCGCGCGCGCCGTTGAGGATGGTGCGCTCCTCCTCGTCGGCGTGGTGGGTGACGGCCTCCACCAGCTCCTCCAGCTTGGAGTCCCACTCGTCGGACCCGACCTCCTCCACCTCCAGGAGGGCCAGGAGGGCCTCGTTGCCTTCGTCGTGCTCGTGCTCGCCGTGCTCGACCTCTTCGTCGTCGATGTTCTTGTACCTCTTGAGCGCGGGGTAGACCTTGGCCTCCTCGGCCTGCGCATGGGCGACCAGCAGGTCGGCGAACTCCTTGAGCGCCGCGGCGCGGTCGGCCTCGACGCTGCGCATCAGGCGGAACAGGTCTTCCATCCGCCGGTGGTCCTGGAGGATGAGCTCGACGACGTCCTGGGTCTGGGGCATGACGGGGCACCTGTCTTCCTTGCGGGCGGTCGTGGTGACCATCGCTTACCCCCACCGCCTGCATTGATGGCTCGGAACACGACGACCGCTGCGCGCATGACCCCTTCGGGTCAGCCGGAGTGCGGAGCGTGCGGCGCCTTGGCACGCGCGATACGGCCACCGCCCGCTCCGCCGGACATCCGGCGCACCCGCACCAACCCGCCGCGCATCCGCCGCGCCCCTGACCGCCGAAGGGTGAGGGACCGGCCGTCGGGCCGTACCGGACTGGGAGTGCTGATGACCGCCTTGGCTCGCTTCGTGGTGCGACACCGCTGGTGGATCATCGCCTGCTGGGTCCTGCTCGCCGTCGCGGGCGGGTTCGCCGCGCCACGGGCCACGAACGCACTGAGCTACGAGGGCAGCCTGCCCGGCCGCTCCGGCTACGAGACGAACCAGCGAATCGTCGAGGAGTTCGGCTCGGGCGGCGAGAACGCACCGGTCGTGCTCGCCGTCACCGCGGGGAGCGAGCGCCTCGGCTCGCCGCAGGCCACGCGGATCGCCGCCGCGGTGGAGGCGGCCCGGCCCGGCGGGCGGCTGGTGAGCTGGCAGCAGGAGCCGGACCTGCTGGCGGCCGACCGCCGCACGGGGGTGCTGCTGGTCTACCCGAGGCCGCTGCCGGGCGCGCCGGAGCCGTACGTCCGGGTGCTGCCCTCGCTGGAGGCCGCCGCCGAGAGGGCCGGCGCCGCCACCGGGACGACGGTGACGGTGACCGGCCAGGCCGCGCTCGCCGAGGGCGGTGGGGGCGGCGACGCCGGTGTGCTCGCCGAGACGCTGTTCGGCGGGATCGGCGCCCTGGTCGTGCTGGTGCTGGTTTTCGGCTCCCTGCTGGCCGCCACCCCGCTGATCGTGGCGGTCGCGTCGATCCTGACCACGTTCCTGATCATGTGGGGCCTGACGGCCGTCACCGACGTGTCGTTCATCGTGCAGTACCTGCTCGCGCTGATCGGGCTCGGTGTCGCCATCGACTACGCCCTGCTGATCGTCACCCGCTGGCGGGAGGAGCGCGGCCGGGGCGCCGACCCGGAGGAGGCGGTCACCCGCGCGATCGGTACCGCGGGACGGTCGGTGCTGTTCTCCGGCCTGACCGTGGCGATCAGCCTCGCGGCGCTGATCGCCCTGCCGGTGCCGTTCCTGCGCAGCGTGGGCTTCACGGGCCTGCTCATCCCGCTGATCAGCGTGGTGACCGCACTGACCCTGCTGCCCGCCCTGCTGCTGGTGGCGGGCCGGCGGCTGGACTGGCCGCACCGGCGCCGCAGCGAGCCCGACAGCAGGCTGTGGCGGAGCATCGCCACCGTGGTCGTGCGCCACCGGTGGGTGGCCGCGGCCGCCAGCGCCGTGGTGCTGCTCGCCCTCGCCGCGCCGGTGGCGGGTCTGCGCCTCGGCTCCCCCAGCAACGACTCCGTGATCAGCGCCGGGGGCGGGGCGGCGGATGCTCTGCGCACGGTGCAGGACGCGGGCATCGGTGACGGCATCACCCAGCCCGTGGAGGTGCTCACCCGCGACCCGGCGCGGACGCGGGCCGTCGTGGGGGCGGTGGACGGGGTGGCCGGCGTCGCCGGGCCGCAGGAGTGGCGGCGCGGCGCGTGGTCGGTCGTCGACGTGTGGACGGCCGCGGACCCGGCGACGGCCGAGGGAGCCGCCGCCGCATCGCGGGTGCGCAGTGCGGCGGAGGGATCGGGGGCGCGGGTCGGCGGACTGCCCGCCCAGGACGCCGACTTCGTCGACGCGGTGTACGGCAACGCCTGGTGGATCGCCGCGATCATCGTCGTGGTGACCTTCCTCCTGCTGGCCCGCGCCCTGCGCTCGATCGTCCTGCCGCTGAAGGCGCTCCTGCTCAACGTCCTCTCCCTGGCGGCCGCTTACGGCGTCACGGTGCTCATCTGGCAGGAGGGGCACGGTACGGAACTCCTCTTCGGCCAGTCGGCCTCCGACGCCGTCACCACCTGGGTGCCCGTGGCCGTCTTCTCCTTCCTGTTCGGCCTGTCGATGGACTACGAGGTCTTCCTGCTGTCGAGGATCCGCGAGGAGTACCTGGCCAGTGGCTCCACGGACCGGGCCACCGTCGACGGGGTGGCGCGCACCGGACGCCTCATCACCTGCGCGGCCGTCATCCTCTTCCTCGCCTTCGTCTCCCTCTCCCGGGTCCCGGCCACCGACGTCAAGATCTTCGCCACCGCCCTCGCGCTGGGCATCCTCATCGACGCCACGATCGTCCGCGGTGTCCTGGCCCCCGCACTGGTGGCCGCGCTCGGCCGGGCCAACTGGTGGCTGCCCGGCCGCCGAGGTGACGGATCCAGGTGACTCCGGACGCTAGGGCCTGTCGTTTGGATCATTCCGGCGTCGCGGGGTCCGGCACGCGCATCTGCGGCGTTGTCGTCAGTTGGCGACGCTCCGCGTCGCCGCCCTCCTCCGCCTTGCAGCTGCACGCACCAGACCCCGCTCGGGTCGGCGACAAGGCGCCGTGGGCCGGGCCGGACTGATCCAAACGACAGGCCCTAGAGGGCGGCTGCGACCTCCGTGCCCTGCTTGATCGCGCGCTTGGCGTCCAGTTCGGCGGCCACGTCGGCGCCGCCGACCAGGTGCGGGGTGCGGCCGGCGGCCAGCAGCTCCTCGTACAGGTCGCGGCGCGGCTCCTGGCCGGTGCACAGCACGATGGTGTCGACCTCCAGGACAGTGCTGTCCTCGCCGACGGTGAGGTGCAGCCCGGCGTCGTCGATGCGGTCGTAGCGCACGCCGGGGACCATGGTGACGCCCCGGTGCTTGAGCTCGGTGCGGTGGATCCAGCCGGTGGTCTTGCCCAGCCCGGCGCCGACCTTGGTGGTCTTGCGCTGGAGCAGGTGCACGGTGCGCGGCGGGGCGGGCCGTTCGGGCGCGGCGAGGCCGCCTGGCGCGCGGTAGTCCGTGTCGACGCCCCAGTGGCGGAAGTACGTCGCCGGGTCCTCGTTGGCCCCGTCACCGCTGTCGGTGAGGAACTCGGCGACGTCGAAGCCGATGCCCCCGGCGCCGAGGACGGCGACGCGCTTGCCGACCTCGGCGGTGCCGCGCAGCACGTCGAGGTAGCCGACGACGCTCGGGTGGTCGACGCCGGGGATGTCGGGGGTGCGCGGGGTGACGCCGGTGGCGACGACGACCTCGTCGAAGTCGGCCAGGTCGGCGGCGGTGACGGGGGTGTCGAGGCGGACGTCGACGGTCTCCTCGGCGAGCCGGTGGCGGAAGTAGCGCAGCGTCTCGTCGAACTCCTGCTTGCCCGGCACCCGGCGGGCGACGTTGAGCTGGCCGCCGATCTCGCTCGCGGCGTCGAACAGGGTGACGTCGTGGCCGCGTTCGGCGGCGGAGACCGCGCAGGCCAGGCCCGCGGGGCCCGCGCCGACGACGGCGACGCGCTTCCTGCGCCGGGTCGGGGAGAGCACCAGCTCGGTCTCGTGGCAGGCGCGGGGGTTGACCAGGCAGGAGGTGATCTGCCCGCTGAAGGTGTGGTCGAGGCAGGCCTGGTTGCAGCCGATGCAGGTGTTGATGGCCTCGGGCCGGCCGGCGGCGGCCTTGGCGACGAACGCGGGGTCGGCGAGCATCGGGCGGGCCATCGACACCATGTCGGCCACCCCGTCGGCGAGCAACTGCTCGGCCACTTCGGGGGTGTTGATGCGGTTGGTGGTGACCAGCGGCACCGACACCTCGCCCATGAGCCGCCGGGTCACCCAGGTGTAGGCGCCGCGCGGCACGGAGGTGGCGATGGTGGGGATGCGGGCCTCGTGCCAGCCGATGCCGGTGTTGATGATCGTCGCGCCGGCCGCCTCGATCGCCTTGGCGAGGTCGACGACCTCCTCCAGCGTGGAGCCGCCGGGGACGAGGTCGAGCATCGAGAGCCGGTAGACGACGATGAAGTCCTCGCCGACCGCCTCGCGCACGCGCCGCACGATCTCCAGGGGGAAGCGGACGCGGTTCTCGTGGGAGCCGCCCCAGCGGTCGGTGCGGTGGTTGGTCTGGCTGGCGGTGAACTCGTTGATGAGGTAGCCCTCGGAGCCCATGATCTCCACGCCGTCGTAGCCGGCCTGCCGGGCGAGGAGGGCGGTGCGGGCGTAGTCGTCGATGGTGCGCTCGATGTCGGCGTCGCTGAGCTCGCGCGGCACGAAGGGGCTGATCGGCGCCTGGAGGGGGCTGGGGGCGACGAGGTCGCGGTGGTAGGCGTAGCGGCCGAAGTGCAGGATCTGCAGGGCGATCCGGCCGCCCTCGCGGTGCACGGCCGCGGTGACGACGCGGTGCTGCTCGGCTTCCGCCTCGGTGGTCAGGCGGGCGCCGCCCTCGTAGGGGCGGCCCTCGTCGTTGGGGGCGATGCCGCCGGTGACGATGAGGCCCACTCCGCCGCGGGCGCGCTCGGCGTAGAAGGCCGCCATGCGCTCGAACCCGCGCTCGGCCTCCTCCAGGCCGACGTGCATCGAGCCCATCAGGACGCGGTTGGGCAGCGTGGTGAAGCCCAGGTCGAGGGGGCTCAACAGGTGGGGGTAACGGCTCATCGGGGCCCTCCGTGCAGGGTGTCGTCGACCCTGTTGTAGAGGACCCCGAAGCTTTATGCAACTAGTTGCAGAACGAGCCCGATCCGCCGCGGAACCCGCCGACGGCCGTGCTGTAGGGCTACTTGCTCTCCAGCAGGACGTGCAGCTCCTTCTCCTGGTCGCCCGAGGAGTGACCCACATCACGCAAGCTGAACTGGGCGTCCAGCACCTTGCGGAGCTGTTCGATCGCCCAGTAACCGCCCTGCGCGTCGGCCGTGACGGTGGACGAGAGCCGGGCGGGCGGCGGGAACTCGTGCGCCTCGCTGACCTCGAAGGTGCCGAGCCAGACCATGGGACGCGAATCGTCCAGTTGTTCGGGCACGTCCTCGGCGCACCGGTCGGACTCGAAGCACGCACAGAGCGCGTCGAAGACCACTCGGGCGTCCTCCTTGCTGCATCCGCTGATCTCGACGGAGACGGACTCCTCGTGCGATCGCTCGCGGTCCATCGTGATCGCTCCTCTCGTGACGGTGACGCGGAGCGCGAGTTCCCCACGAACGGCACCGCATCCCCCGGGAGCGGCACTTTTCGGTCCGTGGGCCGAGCGCCGAACGCGTCCGCGCGGGACGAGAGGCCGAGCACCGAACGCGTCCGCGCGGGACGAGAGGCCGAGCACCGAACGCGTCCGCGCGGGAGGAGAGGCCGAGCACCGAGCGCGGGCCGACCCGAGGGCCCACCGGCGCGCGGCAGGGCGCCGGGCCGCGGCGGCGCGTGTCGACGGGCAGGGCGTCGGGTGCGGGCCGAGGGGACACCGCCGCCACGGCGTGCGGGCCCGCGGGAGAGTCGGCCGACACAGGGTGCAGGCCCGCCGGTGACCCGGCAGGGTGCCGGGCCCATGTCCGCGTGGGCGGGTGGGCGGGGCGCCGGGTGCGTCCGCGCGGGAGGGAAGGCCGGGCGCCGGACGCGGCCCGACCCTGGGGCCGGCCGGCACAGGGTGTGAGCCCGCGGGAGGGTCGGCCGACTCGGGGGCGCGGGCCCGCCGGTGACCCGGCAGGACGCCGGGCCGCGTTCGTGCCGGCGGGCGGGCCGGGCGCCGGGGCGCGATGTCCGGCCCGCCCTCTGCCCCTCCCCCGCGCGCCTCAGCCGCGCGTGAAGCGGTACGTCTTGCTGTCGGTGAGGACGCAGAAGCCCGGGGAGACCACGATGACGCGCAGGGTGCCGGTGCGGCGGTCGTAGTCGACGCCCTCGGCCTCGAAGCTGCCCGAGCAGCCGCTGCGCAGGGGCAGCTGGCGCAGGGCCGTCACGTGCCCGGCGACGTCGGAGGAGCCGGGCTGCGCCGAGAGGTCGATCTGGAGCAGCGGCTTGGTCATGCCGAACAGGGACCCCTCGGGGTCGTCGGAGGAACACAGCAGGGTCGTCGGGCCGGAGAAGTCGCAGCCCTGCACGTCACGGACGGCGTGGTCGAGGTGGACCGTGGACGCCTGCGGGAGGTTCGCCGACGGCGAGGTGCTCGCGTTGACGCCGGGGGTGGGCAGGACGAGCAACCGCGTCATGGTGCCCCACTCCCCCGTGAGCATCCACTGGCCGTCGGGCGAGACGGCCACCCAGGAGTTGTTCAGGGCCTCGCCGGGGCTCAGCGCGTGCACGTACTCCGACCAGGCGCCGCCGGGCGCCTGCACGCGGAACATCTTCGAGGCGCCCGAGTCCCGCTGGTAGGGCTCGACGTAGTAGCCGTTGTACGAGGCGTCGGGGTCGCCGACGTGGTTCCAGCCGCGCATCGACAGGCCGAGGGGGACGGTGCCGATGCCGGTGTAGCGGTTGGGGCTGCCCGCCGGGACCTCGACGGAGGCCAGGCCCTGGCTCTCGGTCAGCGGGTCGGCGCGGTCGGAGCCGACCTCGCTCCAGGTGTCCGCCGCCGCGGCGGGCGGGGCCGCGGACAGGGCGGCGGCGGCCGCGGTGGCCAGGACGACGAGCGCGGTGCGGGCCACGTGACGGCGGCGGCGGGCAGGGCGCAGGGGCATGGGCCGACTCCTCGACGGGGGGTGGGTGACGCGGGTCGGCGCACAGTCTGGCGGCGTTCTGTAGTCATGTACAGACCAAATGATGGACACGGGCGGACCAGTCGGCGAACGGCGCCCGTCCCCGTCCCGGGGGAGGATGGAAGCGGTGCGGAAGGCATGGGAGAACGGGGTCGGGCGCGGTAGAACAAGGGGAGTCGGCGCGGGGGACGGCGTGCCGCGGCAACAGTACGGAGGCGGTGCGTGGCATGACTGCAGCTGAACCGGCGGCGGCCGGGACGGGCGGCCCCATGCGGCCCGGTGGCCTCCTCGACGTCCTGAACGTGGCCTCGGTGGTCCTGGACGCGCGGGGACGCATCGTGCTGTGGAGCCCGCAGGCCGAGACCCTGTTCGGCTATCCGGCCGAGGAGGCGCTGGGCCGGTACGCCGCGCAGGTGATGGTGCACGAGCGTCACGTCGAGCTGGTCGTGAAGCTGTTCGCCGACGTCGTGCGGACCGGGCAGAGCTGGGCCGGCGCCTTCCCGATCCGCCGCAAGGACGGCAGCGTCCGGCTCATCGAGTTCCGCAACATGCGGCTCCTGGACGACCACGGCGACGTCTACGCCCTCGGTCTGGCCGCCGACCGGCCGACACTGCGCCAGGTGGAGCAGGACCTCGCCCTGTCCACCCGTCTGGTCTCGCAGTCACCGGTCGGGCTGGCCGTCCTCGACACCGACCTGCGGTACGTGTCCGTCAACCCAGCGCTGGAGCGGATCGACGGCGTCCCGGCCGACGCCCACCTGGGCCGCACGCTGCGTGAGGTGGTGCCACTGCTGGACGCCGACGCGCTGGAGGCGGCGGCTCGAAAGGTGCTGCGCACCGGGGAACCGGTCGTGGACCGCGCCACGGTCGGCCGGACCCCGGCGGACCCGGACGAGGACCACGCCTGGTCGATGTCGCTGTACCGGCTGGAGGACGCCCGCGGCGCCGTCCTGGGCGTGGCCGTGTCCGTCGTGGACGTCACCGAGCAGCACCGGGCCGGCGTCGAGGCCGAGGCGGCCCGCCGGCGCCTGGCCCTCGTCGCGGACGCCTCGGCCCGCATCGGCACCACGCTGGACCTGGAGCGCACCGCCCGCGAGCTGGCCGACGTGGCCGTGCCGGAGCTCGCCGACGTGGCCGCGGTGGACCTGCTGGACGCGGTCGTCGCGGGCCGGCCCGGCACCTTCGGACCGACCGAGTCGGCCGTCATCCGCGCGCTCGCCGTGCGGGCGTACGCCTCCCCCGAGGCGCTGGCGGCGGCCGACCCGCCCGGCCAGGTCGCCCGCTACGGGCCCGACCGGCTAGTCACCGAGTGCGTGCGCACGGGCAGCCCGGTGCTGGTGCCCGAGGTGGCCGACGACGACTACGTCCGCATCGCCCGCTCCCCCGAGGCGGCCGTGCTGCTGCGCCGGTCGGGCGTCCACTCGTACCTGGCCGTGCCGCTCATCGCGCGCGGCGAGGTGCTCGGCGCCCTGGACCTCAAGCGGACCGTCAACCCCGAACCCTTCACCGAGGACGACCTGCTGCTGGCCCGGGAACTGGCGGCGCGCGCGGCCGTGCAGATCGACAACGCCCGCTGGTACCAGAACGCCCGCACCACCGCGCTCACCCTCCAGCGCAGCATGCTGCCCAGTCACCCGCCGGTCACCGGCGGCCTGGAGGTGGCCTCCCGCTACCAGCCGGCCGGCGCCACCACCGAGGTCGGCGGCGACTGGTTCGACGTGATCCCGCTGGACGGCGCCCGGACGGCCCTGGTCGTCGGCGACGTGATGGGCAGCGGCATCGACGCGGCCGCCACGATGGGCCGGCTGCGCACCGCGACCGCCACGCTGGCCTCGCTCGGCCTCGACCCGGCCGTGCTCCTGGAGCACCTCGACCGGATCACGTCCGGCCTGGACCACTCCATCGCGACCTGTGTCTACGTCGTCCACGACCCCGAGCTGGGCCAGTGCCGGATCGCCAACGCCGGGCACCTGCCGCCGGTGCGGCTGCGCGCCGGCGGGTCGCCCGAGCTGCTCGACCTGCCCACGGGGGCGCCGCTCGGGGTGGGCGGGGTGCCGTTCTCCACGACCGCCGTCGACTTCACCCCCGGCGACCGGCTGGTGCTGTACACCGACGGACTGGTGGAGACCCGCCGGCACTCCCTCGACGAGCGGCTGGAGGCCCTGCTCGCCCTGCTGGACGGACCCGGCCGGCCGCTGGAGGAGCTGTGCGACCTCCTCCTGCGCACCCTGCACCAGCCCGACAACCACGACGACGTGGCTCTGCTCGTGGCCCGCGCCCGCGAGCGGGACTGACGCGGACGACGGACCCCGCACGTCCGATTCACAGGCATTTGTTACCTCGTCCTTACCCCGCTGCCCGGACAATCACAGTGAGGGATGGACCGTGTCGTCGGGCCGGGAAGGTGAGCCGAGATGCACGAGCCGGAGCGGGAGCACAGCGGCGGCGGTGCGCCGACCGGGCGGTGGCAGGGGCGTTCACGACGGGGCCGCGCGCTGATCGCGGCCACCACGGTCGCCGTGCTCGCCCTGGGCGGCACGGTCGCCTACGCCGCTACGTCGGGCGGCTCCGGCGGTACGGCACCGGCGGCACCGGGGTCCTCGTCGTCCGCGGCGCCGTCGCCCGACCGGCACGGGCGCGGGCCGTGGTCCGGCTTCGGCGGCGAGGGGGTGCACGGCGAGGCGAGCGTGAAGGACCCCGGCTCCGGCGACTGGATCGTCCGCACCTGGCAGCGCGGCACCGTCGAGAAGACGGACGGCGACCGGGTCACCGTGCACAGCGAGGACGGCGCCTCGTGGACCTGGACGGTGGGCAAGGACACCGCCGTCCGCCGGGACAAGGGGTCCACCGCAGGCGCCGACACCCTGAAGAAGGGCGACGCAGTCCTGGTCATCGGCACCCGCGACGGCGGCACGAGGACCGCCGACCGCGTGCTCTCCGGCACCTTCACCGACCACGACGACCACGACGACCACGGGGACCAGGGCCGCAAGGACGGCCACGGCCCCTTCGGCGACCGCCCGGGGCAGCGGTGGGGCGGCGACGACTCCACGCCCTCACCGGCGCCCTCGGGGAGCGGCGCGGCCACCTGACCTCACGGCGTGCGCGTGCCGACCACCACGTGGGCCCAGCGGTCGTCGTCCACCGCGAGGCGGGCCGTCAGGCCGCTGCCGGTGAACGCCTCGACGGCGTCCGGGGCCTGGCGCTCGCTCGTCTCGACCAGCAGGCAGCCGCCGGGCGCGAGCCACGCGGGCGCCCCGGCGGCCACCCGGCGCAGCACCTCCAGGCCGTCGGCGCCGCCGTCCAGCGCGGTCAGCGGCTCGTGGTCACGGGCCTCCGCCGGGAGCAGGGGCACCTCGCGGGAGGGGACGTAGGGCACGTTCGCGGCGAGGATGTCCACCCGCCCGCGCAGCCGGTCCGGGAGCGGACCGAACAGGTCGCCCTCGTACACTCGCCCGCCCAGGTCCGCGAGGTTGCCGCGGGCGCAGCGCACGGCGGCCGGGTCGAGGTCGGCGGCGTGCAGTTCCACGGAGCCGAGGGCGGTGGCGAGGGCGGCGCCGACCGCGCCCGAGCCGCAGCACAGGTCGACGACCACGCGCGCGTGCGGGGCGTGGGCGAGGGCCTGGTCCACCAGGAACTCGGTGCGGCGGCGGGGCACGAAGACCCCGGGCGCGACGGTGACGCGCAGGCCGTGGAACTCGGCCCAGCCGACGACGAGTTCCAGCGGCTCTCCGGCGACCCGGCGGGCGACCAGGGCGGCGGCCTCGTCGGGGGTGCGGGCGGTGGCGAGGATCAGCCGGGCCTCGTCCTCGGCGAAGACGCAGCCGGCGGCGCGGAGCGCGGCGACGACGGCATCCGGGGACGACGGCGAGGGGGCGGGGGACGGTGACAGGGGTGGCATGACAGCCGTGCGGCCTTTCGGAGGGCGAAGGGCGCTCCTGCGGTCCTAGCGCCGGCCTTCCGGGCCGTGCGGAGGGGGGAGCACCCGCTGCGGTACTGCGGTGATCGGTCCCACCTCCTCGGCTCCACGGGCGCGCGGCGGATCCGCGACCGGACGATCACCCTACCCCAACGCCCCCGCCCAACGACCCTGTCCCGGCGGCCCGATGAACGACCACGGCACGGTTGTATTATGCAACCATGAGTGGTCTGTCAGGTACGGTTCGGCGCGGTGGGGACGGCGCCGGGGCGGCCGTCGAGGTCATCCAGCGGGAGATGACCGTGTTCGCCCGGCGGGCCAGGGCGGCGGCGGGCCGGATGCACCCCGAGCTGACGCTGGTGTCGTACACGCTGCTCGGACACCTGGAGGAGAGCGGCGGCTGCCGGGCGACCGACCTGGCCACGCACTACGCCCTGGACAAGTCGACCGTCAGCCGCCAGGTCTCCGCGCTGGAGCGCGCGGGGCTGGTCGAGCGGCGCCCCGACCCGGAGGACCTCCGGGTCCAGGTCCTCGACCTCACCGCGGCGGGCCGCAGCGTCCTCGCCCAGGTCACGGAGCGCCGCCGGGCGGCCTTCCGGGAACGGCTCGCGGACTGGGAGGCGGAGGACCTGGAGAGGTTCGCGGCGTACCTGGTGCGCTACAACGCCCGGCCCGCCGAGGACGACTGAGGCGGCGCGGGGCGCCCGGGCCACCTCACCCCGCGCTCGGATCCGCCGTCAGGCCACCCCCACCGCCTCCCGGTCCTCCTCCCCCAGCCGCTCCGGCGCCCGTGCCGCCAGGAACGCCGTCCTGAGGCGGAGCCGGAAGCCGAGGGACTCGTAGAGGCGGATCGCGTCGGTGTTGTGGGCGCCGGTGTGCAGGAACGGTGTCTCGCCGCGCTCGCGGATGCCGTGGGCGACGGCGAGGACCAGCCGGGTCGCCAGGCCCTGGCCGCGGGCGGCGGGGTCGGTGCAGACCGCGCTGATCTCGGTGTGGCCGGGCGGGTGGAGGCGTTCGCCGGCCATCGCCACGAGGCGGCCCTCCCGGCGTATGCCCAGGTAGGTGCCGAGCTCGATGGTGCGCAGCTCGAACGGCCCGGGCCGGGTGCGGGCGACCAGGTCGCGCATCTCGGGGACGTCCGCGGGGCCGAGGCGGACCGCCTCGGGGTCGGGCGCGGCGGCGAGGCCGTCGTCGACCAGCTGCACGCCCTCGGCCCGGAACGTGATCTCCCAGCCCTCCGGCACCGCGCCCCGGAAGCCGAGCAGCGGGACCTCCGCGCCGGGCCCGGCCAGCGCGACGAGGTCCGCCCAGTCGTCGGCGTCCGGCTCGTCGGGCAGCGCCAGCCACGGGGACACGTCGACCGGGTAGCGCAGCACCCGTCCCCGGCGCTCGGCGAAGTGGGCGTGCGGGCCGGTGAGGGACGCCAGCGCCGGGTTGTCCAGTACGTGCCGGGCCGGCTGCCCGCCCTGGTCGTGCGACGTCCCGCTCACGCGTCCGCCCCCACTTCGATGACGACCTTGCCGCGGGCGTGCCCGTCCTCGACCTCGCGCAGGGCGGACCCGGCCTGCTCCAGCGGGTAGGTCCGGGTCACCAGGGGGTCCAGCACCCCGCGCAGCACGAGGTCCGCCACGGCGTCCAGGACGGCGGCGGTGCGGGCGCGGACCACGCGGGCGCCGCCGAGTGCCCGGACCGCGTCCTCCGTCGCGCCGGCCGTGATGAGCCGGGAGCGGTCGGTCAGCAGGCCGGCCGCCTCCGGCAGCACCTCGCCGCCCACCAGGTCGTACACCGCGTCGACGCCGTCCGGTGCGGCCGCGGCCCGGGCCCGCTCGGCCCAGCCCGGCCCGGAGGGGACGTGCACGGCGCCCAGCGCCTCCACGGAGTCCTTCTTCGACTCGCTCGCCACGCCGATGACCCGCAGGCCCTCGGCGCGGGCGATCTGGGTCGCGGCCACGCCGACGCCACCGCCCGCGCCGGTGATCAGCAGGGTGGCCCCGGCGGGCAGGCCGAGCTGGCGGACGCCGTCGTAGGCGGTCGCGGCGGCGACGGGGAGGGCGGCCGCGTCGGTGAAGGACAGCCCGGCCGGCTTGCGGGCGGTGATGTCGCCCGCGAGGAGCGCGTACTCGGCGTAGCCGCCGGCCACCGCGGTGCCGAACACCTCGTCGCCGGGCGCGAAGCCGGTGACGCCCTCGCCGGTCTCCTCGACGACACCCGCCACCTCGTTGCCGAGGACGGCCGGGAAGGTCTGCTCGCCGTCCTCGCCGGGGCGCCGGAAGCCGGTGCGCTGCTTCCAGTCGACGGGGTTCACACCGGCCGCGCGGACGGCGACCAGCACCTCGCCGGGGCCGGGGCGGGGCCGGTCGACCTCGATCAGCGCCTCGGTCTCCGGACCCCCGTACCGCGTGAAGACGTACGCCTTGGGCATCGCTTCCCTCTCCTTCGTTCGCGCGGCCCGACGGGGGCCGCCACCACTGGGCAAGGGGTGCGGGCCGGACGCTATTCCCCACGGCCGTGGAAGTTCACACCGCTTTAATGATCGCCGCCCACCCGGGGCGGGAGCACGGCTGACGTGGCCTTACGGTGGAAGGCGCACCCCGCGCGCGGCACCGCGCGCCCCCGTCGTCGCACCGAGGCAGGCACCACCCCGTATGAACGTCACGCGAGGCTTCACCGGACGCTCGCGCGCCCGGCACCCCGGACTCCCCCCGGGCCAGTACGACGCGGGCACCGACTGGCCCGTCCTGTCCGCCGAGGTGACCCCCGACCTCGCGCCCGAGGAGTGGACCTTCCGCGTCGACGGGCTGGTCGCCGAGGAGCGCACCTGGACCTGGGCCGAGGCGCGGGCGCTGCCCGGGTCGGTCTACGAGGGCGACATCCACTGCGTGACCAGCTGGTCGAAGTTCGGCGTGCGGTTCGGGGGCGTCTCCCTGGACGTGTTCCTGGACGCGGTGCGGCCCGACCCGGCCGCGACGCACGCCGTGGCCTACGCGCACACCGGGTACACCACCAGCCTTCCGCTGGCGGACCTGCGGGGCGGGCGGGCCTGGATCGCGTTCGAGTACGCGGGCGCGCCCCTGCCGCCCGAGCACGGGGGTCCGGCGCGGCTGCTGGTGCCGCACCTGTACTTCTGGAAGAGCGCGAAGTGGATCGCCGGCATCCGCCTCCTCGACCACGACGAGCCCGGGTTCTGGGAGCAGAACGGCTACCACGCGCGCGGCAACCCCTGGGAGGAGCAGAGGTACTCCGGTGACTGACCTCGCCCCCGCCCCCGAGCAGGCCTCCGCTCCCCCGGCCGCCGCCCCGGCGACCCGGTTCGCCGTGCCCGGCCGGATCGCCGTGGACGCCCCGCAGGCCGGTGAGTGGCAGCCGGCCACGCTCAGCGCGATCCGCCGCGAGACGGACCGCGCGGCCACGTTCCGGCTCGCGGTGCCCGGCTGGCCGGGGCACCTGCCCGGCCAGCACCTGATGCTGCGGCTGACCGCCGCGGACGGCTACACCGCGCAGCGGCACTACTCGATCGCCTCCGCGCCCGACGACTCGGGCCACATCGAGCTGACCCTGGACCACGTCGAGGGCGGTGAGGTCTCCGGCTGGTTCCACACCGAGGCCCGGCCCGGCGACCGGGTCGAGGTGCGCGGCCCGGTGAGCGGCTTCTTCGCCTGGCCCGGCGACCGGCCCGCCCTGCTGGTCGGCGCGGGCTCCGGCGTCGTACCGCTGATGTCGATGGTCCGGCACCACCGGGCGCGCGGTCTGGACGTACCGCTGCGGCTGCTGGTGTCCGCGCGCGGCCCCGAGGAGCTGATCTACGCGCGCGAGTACGGCCCGGAGACGACGCCGGTCTTCACCCGCCGGGCGCCCCGGGGCACACCCGTGGGCCGGCTGGGCGCGGCGCACCTGGAGCCGGTCCTCGCCGAGCGGCCGCCCGGCGGCTGGGAGGCCTACGTGTGCGGGTCGAACGGGTTCGCCGAGCACGCCTCGCGCCTGCTGGTGGCGGCCGGACAGCCGGTGGACCGCATCCGCATCGAGCGCTTCGGCTGACCGCCCGCCGCACCCGCGCCACCGGTGACGTCGGCTTCCCGTTGAACAATGGCTCCAGTAGGCGTACGACTTTCCTGTGGGCACTCGTCCGCGTGCGGCGAGGAGGTCGACGTGCGAATCCGGGTGCGCGGCTGGCGCTGGCGGAGCAATCCGCTGCGGCGCCGGTCGGATGTGGTGGAGGCGTGGACGGCGCTGGTGGTGGCCGTGCTGCTGCTGGTGAGCGCGCCCCTGGCCGGGTCCCTCGCGGGCCGGTGGGCGCACGACGAGGCACGTGCCGTGGCGTCGGCCCAGCGGGCCGACCGCCACCGGGTGCGCGCCGAGGTGGTGGGTGACCTCCCGGACGCCCTGCCGGTGATGGAGGACGGGCGCCGGCGGAGCTACCGGGTCACCGTGCGCTGGACGCCGCCCGGCGAGCGGCCGCGGCTGACGGCGGCGCGGGTGCCTGCGGGCACGCGCACCGGCGACACGGTGACCGTGTGGCTGGACTCCCGGGGACGGGGAGTCGCCGCGCCGCCCGACGAGACGGCGGTGTGGCAGCACACCCTGACCATCGGCACCTGCGTCGCCCTGGGCGCCGGGACCACGGTGCTGCTGGCGCACGCGGTGGTCCGCCGGGTGGCGCTGCGCCGCCGGCTGGGCGAGTGGGAGCGGGACTGGGCCCGCACCGAACCGCAGTGGACGCGGCGGCACAACGCCTGAGCCGCGGTCCCCGCGCGCGGGGCACGGGGTCTGGTGGGCGCCGTCACGGGCACGTACGGTGTGCTGGTTCGTTCAGCCCGTTGACAAAAAGGCGGTCCTGCATGGCCCTGTTCGACCTCTCCCTCGACGAACTGCGCGCGTACCGCAGCGCGTCCACCGAGCCGGAGGACTTCGACGCGTTCTGGTCCAAGACGCTCCAGGAGGCGCGCGCCCATGACCTGGACGCCCGGTTCGAGCCGGTCGACACGGGCCTGTCGACGGTCGAGGTGTTCGACGTGACGTTCGCCGGGTTCGGCGGGCACCCGGTCAGGGGCTGGCTGACGCTGCCCGCCGGCGCCACCGCACCGCTGCCGCTCGTCGTGGAGTTCGTCGGCTACGGCGGCGGGCGCGGTCTGCCCCACGAGCACCTGCTGTGGGCGTCGTCGGGCCGGGCCCACTTCGTCATGGACACCCGCGGCCAGGGCAGCACCTGGGGCGGGGGCGGCGCCACGGCCGACCCGGTGGCGGGCGCCCCCGCGTACCCGGGCTTCATGACCCGGGGCCTGGACGCGCCCGAGAACTACTACTACCGGCGGGTGTTCACGGACGCGGTGCGCGCGGTGGAGGCGGCCCGGTCGCACCCGCTGACCGACGCCTCGCGCACGGTGGCGGTCGGCGCGAGCCAGGGCGGCGGCATCACGATCGCCGTGGGCGGCCTGGTGCCCGACCTGGTGGCGGTCGCGCCGGACGTGCCGTTCCTGTGCGACTTCCCGCGGGCCGTGACCCTGACGGACCGTCACCCGTACCGGGAGATAGGCCTGTTCCTCAAGACGCACCGGGGCCGCAGCGGGGACGCGCTGCGCACGCTGTCCTACTTCGACGGGGTGCACTTCGCGGCGCGCGGCTCGGCGCCCGCGCTGTTCTCGGCAGCGCTGGAGGACCAGACCTGCCCGCCGTCGACGGTGTTCGCCGCCTTCAACGCCTGGGCGCACGAGGACAAGGCGGTCGAGGTCTACGACTTCAACGACCACGAGGGCGGCGGCCCCTACCAGGAGGCCGCGAAGCTGCGCTGGCTGCGGTCCCACGCCTGAGTCGGGACGGCCCGCCGGCCGGGAGGCGTTCCGCGGACGTGACCTTCCCACTGGTCCGACCGGTCGGTATGTTCGGGGAGCCCGGCCCGCGGCGACGCGGGCGGGACTTCACGGTTCCAGGTTTCCCGGCGGATGACGGAGGGCGCCCATGTCCGAGGACGAGGCACAGCTGCACGGCCACTGCGACGCGCGGTTCGCCGCGGTGCGGGAGGCGTTCGAGGAGAACTTCCGGACCCGGGGCGAACTCGGCGCGGCCGTCACGGTGATCGCGGACGGCGAGGCCGTGGTGGACCTGTGGGGCGGCTGGGCCGACCCGGCGCGCACCCGCCCGTGGCAGCGGGACACCCTGGTCAACGTCTGGTCGACCACCAAGGGCCCGGTGGCGCTGTGCGCGCACCTCCTGGCCGACCGGGGCCTGCTCGACCTGGACGCCCCGGTCGCGGCGTACTGGCCGGAATTCGCCGCCGCGGGCAAGGAGAAGGTGCTCGTACGGCACCTGCTGTCGCACCGAGCGGGCCTGGCCGGGCTGCGCGAGCCGCACTCGCTGGAGCAGCTGTGCGACTGGGGGACGACCGTCGCGCGCCTCGCGGCCACCGAGCCGTGGTGGGAGCCGGGTGAGCGGTTCGGCTACCACGCGCTGACCTACGGCCACCTCGTCGGCGAGGTGGTGCGGCGGGTGTCGGGGCTGACACCGGGCGCGTTCCTTGAGCGGGAGGTGACCGGGCCGCTCGGCGTCGACTTCACGATCGGGCTGCCCGGGAAGGACGCCGGCCGGGTGGCCGAGCTGGAGCACGCACCGGCCCCGTCACCCGGCGAACAGCAGGCGGCCGCCGGCCGGTTGGCGCCGGTGGCGCTGGCCGCGCTGACCAACCCGGCGGTGGGCGCGGCCGGGGCCAACACCCCGGCGTGGCGGGCCGCCGAGATACCCGCCGCGAACGGGCACGGCACGGCACGCGCGGTGGCGGAGCTGTACGCGGTCCTCGCCGGGCGCGGCACCCACGCCGGGCACCGGGTCCTGTCCCCGGCGGCGGTCGAGCGGGTGCGCGAGGGACAGGGCAGCGGACGGGACCTGGTGCTGGGCGCGGGACTCGGGCGGGACACGGAGATCGGCCTGGGTCTGTGGCTGAGCGGACCGCACGGCTCGTACGGGCCGAACCCGCGGGCTTTCGGACACGACGGCTTCGGCGGCTCCTGCGGACTCGCGGACCCCGAGGCGGGGGTGGCGCTGGGCTACGTCATGAACCGGATGGGGCCGCGGATCGCCGACGACCCTCGGAAGATGGCCCTGGTGGACGCCCTGTACCAGGCGCTGTGACGCGGCCGGGGCCGACGGGGCGACGGGGCCCGCTTTCGGCCGTTCGGGCGGGCCGCCCTTCCCTGGTGGTTTAGACCAATGGTAGATGTGGTGGCGCACCGAGCCCGAACGGCTACGAAACGTCACCACAGGAGGCGCGCGGCACATGGCCCGCAGCATCCCCCGGGAGCACCCGCACATCGAGGAACGGCCGCTGTACTGGCGGATCGCCATGGAACTGCTGGGCGCCCTGCGCGACGGCACCTTCCCACCGGGCCGTCGGCTGCCCGGTGAACGGCGGCTGGCGCAGCAGTACGGCGTCAGCCGGGAGACCGTACGACAGGCACTGGACGTGCTGCGCCGGGACGGCCTGGTCGACACCGACCGGCGCGGCAGTCACGCCGCCCTGCCGGGAACGCCGGTGTCCACGCCCACCTGCCTGGCCTTCCCGCTGGGCGCCGGGGCGGCCGAACCCGGCACCGTGAACACGGCCAGCGTCAGCTGGGAGCCGCCCCCGCCGGAGCACGCCGAGGCGCTCGGCCTCGCCCCGCACCGGCCGACCCTGGTCCACCGCTACGAGGCCGCCGGGACGGACGGACGGGGCCGGCGTACGGCCGTGACGTCGTTCTCGGCCGTCGCGCTCGCCGAGGTCGAGGAGCTGGCCCGCTACCGCGAGCGCGTCGGCGCACCCGGCACGCCCCAACTGCGGCGCGCCTACGACTGGATGCGCCGGGCGGGCCTGACGCTGCACCACCACGACGCGATCACCCGCCTGCCCGACGCCCCGTCGATGCGGGTGACCCGCCGGGTGCACGACCAGTACGCGCGCCCGCTGGAGATCACCGACCTGCTGGTCGACACCCGCCAGGGCGCCCTGGTCTACGAGTTCACGCTGCCCGCGGCCGGGTGAGGCCCGGTGGCGGCCCGCCGGGGCCGGCCGCGTCCCGCCCCGCGGGGCGGCGTCAGGAGGTCCGGCGGGCCGCCACCATGCGGACGCGGGGGCTGCCGTCGTCGCGGCGGCCGAACTCCGGCAGGGCGTACAGGTCCACCGCGAAGCCGGCGCGCTCCAGTTCGCGGCGGACGTCGCCGAGCCGGAAGGCCCGGTAGTACATCACGAACGGCGGCCGCCACAGGGCGTTGCGCACCCGCATCACGGCGTCGAAGCCCAGCAGCATCCAGAACGCCGGGTGGGCGAGGCGCGGTGGCGCGAGGACCGGGAAGGCAAAGGTGCCGCCGGGCCGCAGCACCCGGTGCACCTGCCGGAACAGGCCCGGGAGTTCACGCGGCAGGAAGTGGCCGAAGGCACCGAAGCTGACCACCAGGTCGAAGGCGGACGCGAAGGGCAGGGCGCGGGCGTCCGCGCGGACGAAGGAGACCCGCGGGCCGGTGACGTCCGTGCGCCGGCGGGCCTCCGCCAGCATCCCGGCGCTGAAGTCGACCCCGGTGACGCCCGAGCGGCACACCTCGGCGAGGACGCCCAGGCCGGCGCCGGTGCCGCAGCACAGGTCCAGGCCCTCCTCGTAGGGGCCGGTGCGCCGCAGGGCGGCGGCGACCGCGTCCAGGACCGGGTCCGGGGTGCGGAAGGGCGTGTGGTCGAACTTCGGCGCGAGCAGGTCGTAGCCGCGCTCGACGGACGACAGCGCCTGGACGGCGAGTTCGCGCAGGGTCGGGCCCTCGGGGCTGAACATCCGGGTCAGCTTAGGGCAACGCGCCGGCCGAGGACGGACAGGACCCGCTCGCACCAGCGCAGGTTCTCCTCCTCGAAGCCGATCCCGGCCAGCAGGGTGAGGTACGGGCCGACGCGGTCGGCCTCGCGCAGGTACTCCTCCTCCGAGCGGCCGGCCAGCAGCCGCTCCCGGACCCGCTCGTACCGGCCGAGCTTGCCGCGCGCCCAGCTCATGCGCTCCTCGACCAGCTCCCGGACGGTGCCCGGATCGACGCCGTCGCTCGCCTGGATCTTGATGAGCAGCTCGTCGCGGATCGCGGTGGGCCGGCGCGGCGGGGCGGCGGAGAAGGCCCGCAGGTCGGCGCGGCCGGCCTCGGTGAGCGTGAACATCCGCTTGTTGGGGCGCCGTTCCTGCTGCACCACCCGGGCCTCGATCAGCCCGTCCCCGGCCAGCCGCTCCAGCTCCCGGTAGAGCTGCTGCGGAGTGGCGGGCCAGAAGTTCGCCAGCGAGACGTCGAAGACCTTGGACAGCTCGTATCCCGAGGCCTCGCCCTCCAGGAGGGCGGCCAGGACGGCGTACTTGAGAGACATGTGGACACGGTAACAGCGGGTGATTATTGTCGGACGCACCTATTCAAAAAGTTGACTGATGAGAGAGTCGCAGGTGATCCGATGCGCGCCTTCCGCGAGGCCGTCGAGGCACGGGACATGGACGCCGTGGAGGCGCTGCTGGCCGAGGACGTCGTCTTCACCAGCCCGGTGGCGTTCAAGCCGTACGAGGGCAGGGCGCTGACCGCGGCCATCCTGCGCGGGGTTTTGCGCGTCTTCGAGGACTTCCGCTACGAGCGCGAGCTGTCCGGCTCCGACGGCCGCGACCACGCCCTGGTGTTCACGACCCGGGTGGACGGCCGCGAGCTGACCGGCTGCGACTTCCTCCACGTCGACGAGGACGGGCTGATCGACCGGTTCATGGTGATGGTGCGTCCGCTGTCGGGTGCGCAGGCCCTCGCGGCGGCCATGGGTGCCCAGTTCGAGCAGATCGCCCGGGAGGCGTCGGGCGCGGCGGGGTGAACGCCGTGCCCCGCCCTGAACGCGCACCGGCCTGCCGCCCATGAAGGCGGGCAGCGCCGGCACCCGGCTGATCGTCCTGCGCGGGAACTCCGCGTCCGGCAAGTCGTCCGTGGCGGCCGGGATCCGTGACCGCTTCGGCCGGGGCGTCGCGCTGGTCGGGCAGGACCACCTGCGCCGGACCGTGCTGCGCGAGCGGGACCGGCCGGGCGGGGCGAACATCGGGCTCATCGACACCGTCGCGCGCTACGCCCTCGACGCCGGCTACCACGTCGTCGTCGAGGGCATCCTCGACGCCTCCCGCTACGGCGCGATGCTCGGCCGTCTGTGCGCCGACCACCGTGGGCCCACGCACGGCTACTACCTGGACGTGCCGTTCGAGGAGACCCTCCTGCGGCACGCCACCAAACCGGACCTGCCGGGCGTGGGCGAGGAGCAGCTGCGGGAGTGGTACCGGCCGCTGGACCTGCTGCCCGGCCTCGGGGAGACCGTGATCGGCGCCGGCAGCGCACTGGCCGACACGGTGGAGCTGATCCTGCGGGAGACCGGGCTGGCGGGGCTGCCGGCGCGGGAGTACTGAGCGGGGAAGGCCGACCGCGCGGCACCGCGCCAGCACCGGCCCCGGCTGTCCGGACGGTCACGGAATACGGCGGGCCCCCGCCGTGTTGGACCCCGCAGAACGGCGAGCGAGTGCTACGCTGCCGTCAGCACCTGTGCACGCCCCGTCGTGGGCGTCGGTGCGGATCTTCCCCCCGTCGCTCTTCTCTTCTTCGCGACGCCCTTGGTTTTCCGTCCGCACCCCGGGCCCACGCCCTTCACGCACCCGGGTGCCGTTCCCGCCGCTCGGAGGCCCTTCCGTACGCCAGGCAGTCGCCCTCTTCGCGCACGCCGGCCGGCCTCCGCTCTCCGCGGCCCCTCCCTTCCCGCAGCTTTCCCAGCCCGTCGTCCTCGAAAGGACCGACCACCATGACCACCACACTCGAACGTCCCCCCGTCCAGCAGCGGCCCCCGGTCCGCACCGTCACCGGTGTGCTCGACGTCGACGGCGACGGCAAGGGGCACCTGCGCGGCCCGGACTGGCTGCCCTCCCCCGCCGACCCCACGGTCCCCGTCGCGCTGATCCGCCGTCACGGCCTGCGCAAGGGCGACCTGGTGGAGGGCGTGCGCGGCGAGCAGCGCGCGCTGACCGACGTCACCCGCGTCGACGGCCGGACGCCGGACGCGCTGCGCGACCGCCGCCACTTCCGCGACCTGACACCCCTGCACCCGAGCGAGCGGCTGCGCCTGGAACACCCGGCCGCCGGGCTCGCCGGGCGCGTCACCGATCTGCTCGCCCCCGTCGGCAAGGGCCAGCGCGGCCTGCTCGTGGCCCCGCCCAAGACCGGCAAGACCGTGCTGCTCCAGCAGCTCGCCGCGGCCGTCGCCGGCAACCACCCCGAGTGCCGGCTGATGGTCGTGCTGCTCGACGAACGTCCCGAGGAGGTCACCGACATGCGCCGCTCGGTGCGCGGCGAGGTGTTCGCCTCGACCTTCGACCGGGCCCCGCGGCAGCACATCGCGCTCGCCGACCTGGTGATCGAGCGGGCCAAGCGGCTGGTGGAGGCCGGCGACGACGTCGTGATCCTCCTCGACTCCCTGACCCGGCTGTGCCGGGCCCACAACAACGCGGCCGCCTCCGGGGGCCGGACGCTCAGCGGCGGCGTCGACGCGGGCGCGCTGATCGGTCCCAAGCGGTTCTTCGGGGCCGCGCGCGCCGCCGAGGAGGGCGGCTCGCTCACGATCCTCGCCACGGCGCTCGTGGAGACCGGCTCGCGCGCCGACGACTTCTTCTTCGAGGAGCTCAAGGGCACCGGCAACATGGAGCTGCGCCTGGACCGCGAACCGGCCTCCCGGCGCGTCTTCCCGGCCGTCGACATCGACGCCTCCGGCACCCGCCGCGAGGAACTCCTGCTGACCTCCTCCGAGTTGGGCGCCGTACGGGGCCTGCGGCGGGCGCTGCGCACCCGGGACGGGCACGCGCACCTGGAGACCCTGCTGGAGCGCATGCGCCAGAGCCCGGACAACGCGACGTTCCTGCGGCGGATCCAGCCGACCCTGCCGGGGGCGTAGCGTCCCGCACGGGGGGGCGCCTACGGCATCCGGGTGCACGCGGACCCGCGTACGGCATCCGGGTGCACGCGAGGCGCGTACGGCACGGGCAGCGCGGGGATGGCGCCCCCGGTTCCTACGTTGCTCATATGAAGATCGGATTCTCTTCTCGGTCGCTCGCGTCCCGGACCACCGCGTCGGCCTGCGCGCTCTGCGCGGCCGGGGTGCTCGTCCTCGGCCCGGCCGCGGTCGCCGCCCCGCACGCGGCGGACCCGGGGACGCCGGGCGGCCCCGGGGCGGCGCCCGCGCCGGGACTGCTCCACCAGCCCGGGGTGCAGGTCCGGCCCCGTCCCGGCGCGCCCGCGGTCCCGGCGCTGTCCGCGCTGTCGTGGCTGGTGGCCGACGCCGACAGCGGTGACGTGCTGGCCGCCTCCGACGCGCACCGCCCGCTGCCGCCCGCCAGCACCCTCAAGACGCTCTTCGCGCTCACCGTGCTGCCCTCGCTGCCCGCCGGGATCCGGCACCGGGTCGGCGAGCAGGAGCTGGCCGGGATCGGCGCGGGCAGCAGCCTGGTCGGGGTCGCGCCGGGACGCACGTACGAGGTCGCCGACCTGTGGCGCGGGGTGTTCCTGAACTCCGGCAACGACGCCGTGCACGTCCTCGCCGCGCTCAGCGGCGGCTGGCAGGCGGCGGCCGAGCGGATGCAGGCCAAGGCACGGGAACTCGGCGCGTTCGACACTCACGTGCTGTCGCCCGACGGGTACGACACACCCGGCCAGGTGTCGTCGGCGTACGACCTCGCGGTCTTCGGGCGGGCCGGACTGCGCAACGCCGACTTCGCCCGGTACTGCGCGACCGCGCTGGCCCGGTTCCCCGGCGCCGACGGGGGCTCGTACGCGATCGCCAACACCAACCGGCTGCTGACCGGCAACGGGGTCGCGCCGTACCCGGGGCTGATCGGCATCAAGAACGGCTACACCACGCAGGCCGGGAACACCCTGGTGGCCGCCGCCCGCCGGGACGGGCGCACGCTGGTGGTGACGGTGATGAACCCTCGGTCGGGCGGCGGCCTCGCGGTCTACGAGGAGGCGCGGGCGCTGCTGGACTGGGGGTTCGCCGCCGCCGGGAGCGTCGACCCGGTGGGATCGCTGGACGCCCCGCGCGCCGCCCCGCCCAGGCCCGGGCCCGCCGCGGTGCCGGCGGCCCCGGTCGCCGCCCCCGCCACGGCGCAGGAGGACGACCGTCCGGGCTGGCCGGACGCGGTGGCCGTGGTGGGGGCCGCCTGTCTGGGGGCCGCCGCCGTCGCGCTGGGGCTGCGGTGGCGGCTGCGCCGCTCCGCCGGGACCTGATCGGCCGGCAGGAACAGCAGCAGCCCGAGGGTGACCCACGTGTAGGTGTTGGCGCCGAGGAACCCGTCGACGCCCGAGGCGTCGTCGAACCACAGCCACACCACGCTGGTGCACATCACGGCGTACAGGGCGCCCGCCACGCGCGGGTGCCCGGCGCGGAGCAGCACGGCGAACGCCGGCAGCACCCACACCAGGTGGTGCACCCAGGTGACCGGGCTGACCAGACAGGCCGTCAGGCCGGTCAGCGCGAACGCCGCCGGCCAGTCGCCCGCGGCCGCCGCCCGGCGCGAGCGGCGGGCCCAGACGGCCAGTACGGCCAGCGCGCACACCGCCCACACGGTGTGGCCCCCCACGCCGAGGCGCGCCAGGACGCCCTGGAGCGACTGGTTGGAGACGTAGTCCAGGCGGCCCACCCGGCCGGTGTCCCACATCGCCTCGGTCCAGTAGAAGCGCGAGGCGTCCGGGGCGACCAGCGCGGCGAACCCCGTGGCCGCGACGGCGACCGCGGTGGCCAGACCGGCGGCGCGCGGGCGGCGGGCGAGGAGCAGCAGCCCGATGAACAGCGCCGGCGTGAGTTTGACCGCCGCGGCGAGGCCGATGCCGACGCCCGCCCAGCGGGTCCGGCCGGTCGCCAGCAGCCAGGCGTCGGTCAGCACCAGCGCCAGCAGCAGGACGTTCACCTGCCCGAAGCTGACGGTGTCGCGCAGCGGCTCGTACAGGGCGAGGACACAGGCGGCCAGGGCGGCCCTGTACCAGCCGTGCCGCCGCCAGGACGGTCCGGCCAGCACCCGCAGCACCCAGGCGAGGGCCGCTAGGTCGAGCAGCAGGCACAGCGCGACGGCGGCGCCCAGGCCGAGCAGTGCCATCGGGAGCATGGTGACCGCCGCGAACGGCGGATAGGTGAAGCCGTACGGGGTGCCCGGGACCCGGTAGTCGTAGAGGCGGCCGCCGTGGTGGACCCAGGCGTCGACGGCGCCGTGGTAGACGCGCAGGTCGAACCAGTCACGCAGCAGCGGCACGGTCGCGGTGAAGGCGGTGACGGCGGCGGCGAGGACGACGACCAGCGCGAGCCGGCCGCGCGCGGTGCGGGGCGCCCTCATGCCGTGCGCGCCGAGACCGCGGGCCCCGCGGCCAGCCGGGCCTGCCACAGCACAACCACGGCGAGGGCCCCGCCCGAGACGGCAAGGAGCAGTTGGTCGGCGCCGGCCGGACCGCCGTCGGGCAGGACGGCGAGGGCCAGGACCCCCGCCACGGCCCCCACGCGGTGGCGCACCGAGGCGCTGGGCGCGGCGGCGGCGAGCAGGAACAGCGCCCACAGCGCGTACCAGGGGCGGATCGCCGGGCCGAACGCGGCGACCGCGGCGAGGCTCAGACCGAGCGCGTACACCGGGCGCGGCCGCAGCCGCCACCAGATGACGGCCAGCAGGCCGGCGGTGAGGGCGAGGCCGAGGGCGTGCCAGACGGGCACGGCCAGCGGGGCCAGGTCGCTGCCGAGGTGCTCCAGCAGGGACCGGGTGGCACGGCCGAGGAGGCTGGTGAGGGCCCAGTTCTGCGCGGACACGGGGGTGTCCAGGGCGCCGATCCAGCCGTAGCCCGTGCCCGCGACCGCCGTCGCCGCGACCGTGGTGGCGGCGGTCGCGGCGAGGGTCGTCAGCACGGCCGGAACCGGACGGCGGCCGGCCCGCAGCTGCACCACGAGGATCACCGCCAGACCGAGGACGGCGGGCGCCTTGACCAGGGCGGCGAGCGTGACGAGCACGGCGCCGAGGACCGGGCGGCGACCGAGCGCGGCCACCAGGCCGAGGCCCAGCAGGCCCAGCATCATGGCGTCGTTGTGGGCGCCCGCCACCAGGTGCAGCAGGACCAGCGGGTTGAGCACGCCCAGCCACAGCGCGGCGGACGGGTCGGCGCCGCAGTGCCGGGCCAGGCGGGGCAGCACGGCGGCCATCAGCGCCACGCCGAGCAGGGCGACGAGGCGCATCCCGAGCAGTCCGGCGGGGAGCCCGCCCCGGGTGAGGCCCGACAGGGCGGCCGCGAGGGCGAGGAACACCGGGCCGTACGGGGCGCCGGTGTGCTGCCACAGCGGGGCGACCTCGTCGGCGAGGGGCCCGCCGAGCCGGGCGGGGCCGTGGGCGTAGACGTCCAAGTGGGCGTCGACCATGGCGCCCTGCGCCAGGTAGCTGTAGACGTCCCGGCTGAACAGCGGCGGCGCGAGGAGCAGCGGCGCCGCCCAGACGGCGAGGACCAGCGCCAGCGCCCGGGGGGTCGGCCGGTCGGCGCCGCCCACCAGACGGCCGAGCAGCGCCCAGGCCGCGGTCAGCAGGACCAGGCCGAAGTAGACGCCGACCAGGCCGAGGACGGCCCGGGGCGAGGAGGGGGCCAGGAGCTCGCGGGCAGGCAGGGCACCGGCCGTCTCGCCGCCGAACGCGAGACACGCGGTGCCGCCCAGGCCGAGCACCTGGCAGCGGCGGAGATCGACGGGGTGCGCCATGGCCAACACCCGGCCAGTGTGCAGGGACCGGGTGGCCGGAAAGCGACGTCTCCCCAGCGGTCCGACGGCCTGCGCGTGACCGCGGCGTGCGGGCTCGCCTCCCGGGGCGATCCCGAGCCGCGCCCGTGAGCACGCCGGACCCGTCCGCTCAGAACACGGACAGGCCGGTGAGGGTGGTGAAGCGGTCCAGGGCCGCCACGCCGGCGACCGAGTTGCCGCGCTCGTCCAGGCCCGGGCTCCACACGCACAGGGTGCAGCGGCCGGGCACCACCGCGATGACGCCGCCCCCGACGCCGCTCTTGCCGGGCAGCCCGACGCGGTAGGCGAAGTCGCCGGCCGCGTCGTACGTGCCGCAGGTCAGCATGATCGCGTTGATCTGCTTGGCCTGGCTGCGGCTGAGCAGCCGCGAGCCGTCGGAGCGGATGCCGTGCCGGGCCAGGAACGTGGTCGCCAGGGCGAGGTCGGCGCAGGAGGCCGCGACGGAGCACTGGCGGAAGTACTGCTCCAGCAGCACCGGCACGGGGTTGTCGATGTTGCCGTAGGACGCCATGAAATGGGCGAGGGCTGCGTTGCGGGCGCCGTGCGCCGACTCCGAGGCGGCCACCTCCTGGTCGAAGCCGAGCGCGGGGTTGCCGCTCTCCGTGCGCAGGAACGCCAGCAGTTCGCCGGCCGCGTCGCCGGTACGGGTGTGCAGGCGGTCGGTGACGACCAGGGCGCCCGCGTTGATGAACGGGTTGCGCGGGATGCCGTTCTCGTACTCCAGCTGCACCAGGGAGTTGAAGGGGTTGCCGGAGGGCTCGCGCCCCACGTGCTCCCACAGGGAGTCGCCCTCGCGGGCCAGGTCCAGGGCCAGCGTGAACACCTTGGTGATGGACTGCGCCGAGAACGGCTGCCGCCAGTCGCCCACGCCGTACACCGTGCCGTCGAGCTCCGCGACGGCCATGCCGAAGCGGCGCGGGTCGCAGGCGGCGAGCGCGGGGATGTAGTCGGCGGGGCGGCCGCGGCCGGGGGTCCGCTCGATCTCCTCCGCGATGCGCTCCAGGACCGGCTGGAAGGCGAGCGACGACGTCGTGGTCATGATCGCCATTGTGCCTCCGGGCCGGTCCCGGCGCTCAGCCGCGGGAGGGGCGGGGGGTCAGCGGCGGCCGGTGGCCGGGGCGCTGCCGGGCAGGGGCGGGGCGCCGCCCGGGAGGGGCGAGCCGGTGCCGGGGAGCGGGGAGCCGGTGCCCGCCAGCACCTCGGGGCGCAGCAGGTCGGCCAGCCGGTCGGCGGGCAACAACCCCTTCTCCAGCACGAGTTCGGCGACGCCGCGACCGGTGACGAGGGCCTCCTTGGCGATCTCGGTGGCGGCCTCGTAGCCGATGTGCGGGTTGAGGGCGGTGACGAGGCCTATGGAGTTCTCCACCGAGGCCCGCAGCGCCCGGGTGTTGGCGGTGATGCCGGACACGCAGCGCTCGGCGAGCGTGAGGCAGGCGGCGCGCAGGTGGGTGAGGGACTCCGACAGGGAGTGCAGGATGATCGGTTCGAAGGCGTTCAGCTGGAGCTGGCCGGCCTCCGCGGCCATCGTGATGGTGACGTCGTTGCCGATGACCTCGAAGGCCACCTGGTTGACGACCTCCGGGATCACCGGGTTGACCTTGCCCGGCATGATGGACGAACCCGCCTGCACCGGCGGCAGGTTGATCTCGCCCAGGCCGGCGCGCGGGCCGGAGGACAGCAGGCGCAGGTCGTTGCAGCTCTTGGAGAGCTTGACCGCGATCCGCTTGAGCACGCCGGACATCTGCACGAACGCGCCGCAGTCCTGGGTGGCTTCGACGAGATTGGCGGCGGTGACCAGGGGCAGGCCGGTGATCGCGGCGAGGTGACGGCGGGCCGCCTCGGCGTACCCGGCGGGGGCGTTGAGGCCGGTGCCGATGGCGGTGGCGCCGAGGTTGATCTCATGGACCAGCTCGACGGCCTCGGCGAGCCGGAGCCGGTCCTCGTCCAGCATGACGGCGTACGCGGAGAACTCCTGGCCGAGCGTCATGGGCACCGCGTCCTGCAACTGCGTGCGGCCCATCTTCAGCACGTCGCGGAACTCGACGGCCTTGCGCGCGAAGGCGTCCTGGAGCACGGCCATCGCCTTGAGCAGCCCGCGCACCGCGAACACCGTCGCGACCTTGACGGCCGTGGGGTACACGTCGTTGGTGGACTGGCCGAGGTTGACGTCCTCGTTGGGGTGCAGGTGGCGGTAGTCGCCCTTCGCGTGACCCAGCAGCTCCAGCGCCCGGTTGGCGACGACCTCGTTGGCGTTCATGTTCGTCGAGGTGCCGGCGCCGCCCTGCACGACGTCCACGACGAACTGGTCGTGCAGCTTGCCCGCCCGGATCTCCCGGCACGCCTCCACGATGGCCGCGGCCTTCCTCGGCTCCAGCAGCCCGAGCTCCTCGTTGGCGAGCGCCGCGGCCTCCTTCACGGCGGCCAGGGCGTCGATCAGGTGCGGGTAGGCGGAGATCGGGGTGCCGGTGATGGGGAAGTTCTCGGTGGCGCGCAGGGTGTGGACACCCCAGTACGCGTCGGCGGGGACGTCACGGTGGCCCAGCAGGTCGTGTTCACTGCGGGTGGGGGCGGTCATGGAGGAACGGGCCTCTTTCCGAGGTGCGGAGGGGGTCGGGGACGCGGGGCGGGGCGGCGGGGGCGGGTCGCGCTACGCGCACACGCCGGCGGGGGCCCGCTCGGAGCCGTCCGACGGAGCGGCGGGGCCGGCCGGGTCGAGGGCGGCCACCGGCCCCAGGGAGCCCACCGGTCGCCCGCCGCCGAGCAGCGGCATCCCGGCGAACCCGGTGAGCAGGGACGGGTCGACGCCGGCGCGGGCCAGCGCGGCGGCGGCCACCAGGACGCGGGCCCGGTCCGCCCCGTCGGCGATCTTGACGGCGATCGCCCGCCCGTCGGGCAGCGCGGCCACCTCGACGCCCTCGAAGCCGTCCTTGGCGAGCAGTCCGGGGACGGCCCGCATCAGCGCGGCGACGTCGCGCCCGGCGCCCGAGGCCATCTCGGCGTGCTCGCGCACGGCGTCGGCGACCCGGGCCTCGGGGGTGCCGGGGGCGGCGGTGGTGATGCGGGCGGCGGCCCGGGCGAGGCCGTGCAGGGACACCGCGAACAGGGGCGCGCCGCAGCCGTCGACACTCACCCGGGCGATCCGCTGGCCGGTGAGGTCCTCGACGATCTCGGCGATCGCCTGCTGGAGCGGGTGGCGGGGGTCGAGATAGTCCTCCAGGGACCAGCCGTTGAGGACGCAGGTGTACAGCATGGCGGCGTGCTTGCCGGAGCAGTTCTGGGCGAGGCGGGAGGGCGGCCGGCCCTCGCGCACCCACGCGTCGCGGACGACGGGGCCGTACGGCAGGTCGGGCACGTTGCGCAGGTCGTCCTCGGTGAGGCCGGCCAGGGCGAGGATGCGGCGGGCGCCGTCGAGGTGGCGTTCCTCGCCGGAGTGGCTGGCGGCGGCGAGCGAGAGCAGCTCGCCCTCCAACGGCAGTCCGGCCCGCACCATGGCGACGGCCTGGACGGGCTTGAGGGCGGACCGCGGGTAGAAGGCGGCCTCGATGTCGCCGAGCTGGAGGGCGACCTGACCATCGGCGTCGAGGACGACGACGGAGCCGTGGTGGACGCCCTCGGTCACCCCGCCGCGGACGAGCCGGGCGACGGGCACGTGGAGGGGTTCACGGACGACGGGGGGGTCGGCGAGGGAACTGCTGTACATCACTGCCTGCTCACTGGTGGGTGGACGGGACGGGGTGCGGCGCGGGGGTGGTGCGCCCGCCCGGGCGGGGGTGTGCCGCGGACGGCGTCGACGTGCGCGAGTGTGCCGCGGACGGCGCCGACGTGGGCGGGCGCGGGACGGGTCGCGTCCCGGGGTGCTGCCCGCTCACGGGGTGGTTCCGGTGTCCGGGGCGGTCGTGCGCGGGGAGCGCACGATGTCGGTGAGGGTCGTCTCGACGCGGTCGAGGTGGTGGCTCATCGCCTGGACGGCGTCGTGCTCGGATCCGTCGACCAGGGCCTCCACGATGGCCCGGTGCTCGCGGTTGGACTGCTCGCGCCGGCCGCCCAGCTCGTTGAGGAAGGCCGACTGGCGGGCCAGGGCGTCGCGGATCTCCTCGATGACGCGGCGGAAGACCGGGTTCTGGGCGGCCTCGGCGACGGCGAGGTGGAAGAGGGTGTCCATCGCGACCCACGCGGTGGTGTCGGTCTCGCGCTCCATGCGGTCGAGGAGGTGCGCCAGGTGGTCGAGGTTTTCCGGGGTGCGGCGCAGGGCGGCGTACCCGGCGACCGGGACCTCCACGTGGCGGCGCACCTCCAGCAGGTCGCTGGCCGCGTAGTCGCCGAAGGTGGGGTCCTCCACGGCGTGGGCGACCACGAAGGTGCCCTTGCCGGTGCGGGAGACGGTCAGACCCATGGTCTGCAGGGCGCGCAGGGCCTCGCGCAGCACGGGCCGGGACACCTCGAGGGTGCGGCACAGCTCGGCCTCGGAGGGGAGCTTGTCCCCCACGGCGTACTCGCCGCGCTCGATGGCGCCGCGCAGGTGGGTGAGGACGGCTTCCATGGCGCTGACGCGCCGCGGCCCGGACCCACCTGTCTGGCTGTCTGACAGGTTCACGGGAGAGATGGTCCGTGGCGGCGGCCGGTGCTGTCAAGCGGTGCCCTCGCGGGAGGGTCCCGGGACGCGCGGGGGCGTGCCACCCGCCAGGCGGTGGCACGCCCCGGTGCGGCCCGGACCGACGGGTCAGCTGTCGAGGACCCCGGCGCCCAGCAGGCCGAAGAGCAGGACGCCGACGACCAGCCGGTAGATCACGAAGGCGTTGAAGGAGTGCTTGGCGACGAACTTCAGCAGCCAGGCGATGGACGCGTAGGCGACCACGAAGGACACGACCGTGCCGACGGCCAGCGGGGCCGCGCCCACGCCCGCGCCGAGGGCGTCCTTCAGCTCGTACAGCCCGGCGCCGGTCAGGGCCGGGATGCCGAGGAAGAACGACAGCCGGGTGGCGGCGACCCGGTCCAGGTCGAGGATGAGCGCGGTGGACATGGTGGCGCCGGAGCGCGAGAACCCCGGGAAGAGCAGCGCGAGGATCTGGGAGCTGCCGACCAGCATCGCGTCCTTGAACGAGGTGTCGTCCTCACCGCGCTTGTGGCGGCCCATCTGGTCGGCGGCCCACATCACGCCGGACCCCACGATCAGGGAACCCGCCACCACCCACAGCGAGGCGAGCGGGCCCTCGATGAGAGGCTTGGCGGCCAGGCCCACCACCACGATCGGGACGGTCGCGGCGATCACCCACCAGGCGAACTTGTAGTCGTGGTGGTAGCGCTCCTCCTTGTGCCTCAGACCCCGGAACCAGGCGGAGACGATCCGCACGATGTCCTTGAAGAAGTACACGAGCACGGCGGCGATCGCGCCGACCTGGATGACGGCCGAGAACCCGACGACGGCGTCGTCGTCGACCGGGATGCCCATGAGGCCCTCGGTGATCTTCAGGTGGCCGGTGGAGGAGACGGGGAGGAACTCGGTCACTCCCTCGACGGCTCCCAGGATGACGGCTTGGCCGACGGAGATGGCGCTCATGGGGTCCAGTTCTGCGGGTCGACGACAGTGCGGTAGACAGTCCTATCAGGCGTGGGTACGAGCCGACGCCCCCGCGTTCAGGCCGCCTGTCCGAGCCAGACCCCCGCGAAGGCCGCGCCGAGACCGACGGTCACGCTCGCCACGACGTTGACGGTGGCGGCCAGGCCCGCGCCGGTCTCGGCCAGCCGCAGGGTCTCGTAGGAGAACGTCGAGTACGTCGTCAGCGCCCCGCACAGTCCGGTGCCCAGGAACAGCCGCAGGTCGGGGCCCGGGGCGGCGCCGGTCAGCACGCCCAGGACCAGGCAGCCGACGGCGTTGACCACGAAGGTGCCCCAGGGGAAGACCGAGTCGTGGCGGGACTGCACCGCGCGGTCGGTGAGATAGCGCAGCGGGGCGCCGATCATGCCCCCGGCCACGACCACCAGCCAGTTCACAACGAGTTCTTACCCTTCCTGTCCGTTCCGTCCGCTTCCTCGTCGCCGCGGCCGGCGGCGGGAGCGGCGCCCCCGGGCGTCCGGCGGGAGGCCCGGTGCAGGACCACCTCGCACTCCTCCACGGTCACCAGACCGTCCGTGAGCAGCTCGTCGAGCTGGGGCAGGAAGGCGCGGACGCGCTCCTCGGTGTCCACGACGACGACCGCCACCGGCAGGTCCTCGGCGAGCGACAGGAGCCGCGAGGTGTGGATCCGCGAGGAGGTGCCGAAGCCCTCGATGCCCCGGAAGACGCTCGCCCCGGCGAGCCCGGCCGCGTGGGCGCGGTGCACGACCTCCGCGTACAGGGGCCGGCGGTGCACGGTGTCGTTCTCCCCGACGAGGACGGTCAGCCGCAGGGCACGGCCGGTGAGTACGGTCATCGTGGCCTCCTGAGCAGGACGCGGCGGGTCGCCGTGGCCGCGAGCCACACCGCCGTGAGCGCCGCGCACGGGGTGGCGGCGAGGTAGGCGAGGGCGGTACGCGCGTGACCGGCGTCGAACAGCCGCTGGAGGTCGACGGCGTACGTCGAGAAGGTGGTGAACCCGCCGAGCACCCCGGTGCCGAAGAACGGGCGGACCAGGCGGTGGGCGGTCAGCACCTCGGTGATCAGCACCAGGAACACCCCGATGACGGCGCAGCCGACGACGTTCACCCAGAAGGTGGTCCAGGGGAAGCCGCCCTGCGCCGTGGGCCACTCCTGGGCGGCGGCGTAGCGGGCGAGCGCGCCGAGCCCTCCCCCGACGGCCACCACCCCGACCACGGGGAGCTGCCCGCTCCCGGGGCGCCGGGGCGCGGCGGTACGGACACTCCCGGCTTCCTGCGCTGTCATGCGGTACGTCTCCTGCCCGGCCGGTTCCGCCCACCTCACGGGGGGTGATCGCGGCCGGGCACCAGCCTAGGCCGTGTCCGCAAAGTCACACCTGCCCGGCGACGCCCGGCACGCTCCCCCACGCTCGGCTTCGCTCGCGCGGGAGGTGCCCCACCGCCGCACTGAGCGAACTCCCGAGTAGGGCCAGTACGCGGGCGCGCCCCACTCGCGGTGCATGACGGCGGGCTGCACAGCCCGGTCAGGGGCCGTTCCCCGCCCGGCAGCGCCTCCGGATCGGCGCCCCGGTCGAGCCGTCGCCGGATGTTCCGCTGGTCGCGCCAGCCCTCCCGGCGGCCGCCGCGTCGGCAGCCTGAAGGAGGTCCGGTTCACGGACATCGAGCACCTCGAGTTCCAGCTGTAGCAGCCGCGCCCTGAGCACCCGCGAGACCGAACCGCATCGGTCCGGTCTCGCTCGCGTACTGCGGACGACGTCACAGCGCCGAGGCCGCGCGGTCACCCCCTTGCCGGCGCCGCGCGGGACGACCGGGGCGTTCGGCGAAGGCGCTGACGGCGGTGATGAGGAGGGTGATGGCGACACCGCCGAGGATCGCCACCGACGGGGACGCCAGGTCCAGAGCCACTGCGGACAGGGACGCGGTGGCGCTGTAGCCCACGCCCTGGACTGCGTACATCACCGAGTACGCGGAGGCGTGGGCGTGTTCGGGCAGGCGTTCGCGCAGGCTGAGGTTGCGGGTGACCATCACGCCGGACTGGAAGGCACCCGCGAGGAGCAGGGCCACGGCGATGCCGCCCAGGCCCGGCAGCAGGGTGATCAGGCAGACGCAGGCGGCGGTGACGGCGAGGAGGACCAGGCTCTGCACCCGTACCGAGCCGGGCCAGGTCCGCAGGCCGTAGCAGAGCGCGCCGGCCGCGCTGGCCAGGGCGAACCCGGCGAGCAGCGGGCCGGACCAGCCGACGGCGATGTCCCGGTCCTCCAGGAGCGCGGGCAGGACGAGTTCGGCGGTGGCCAGCATCGCCATGGCGGCCGCGCTGGTGAGGTACACGGGCCAGCCGGACAGCAGGGTCCGGGTCATCGGCGCGGCGGAGCGCCCGGCGGGCTCGGGGGCCCTGGGCTCCGGGAGGCGGAGCAGCAGCAGGGAGCCGGTGGCCGCGAGCAGCGCGCCCAGCAGCAGCGGGGCGCCGGGGTCCACCTGGAGGGCCAGCAGGACCACCAGGCCGGGGGCCGCGGCCCAGACGCACTGGGTGAGGGTGGCTTCGGCGCTCAGGGCGCGGGGCACCAGGTCGTCGTCGACCAGCCGGGTCAGCGCGGCCCGCAGGCCGCCGGGGCAGGCCGCCGGCGCGGCGCCGGCCAGGAAGGCGAGGGCCAGCAGGACGGGCGAGGGGGCGGAGTGCGCGAAGGGCAGGGCGCCGAAGGCGAGCGCGCCCGCCAGCAGCCCGGCGGAGAGCTGCCGGCGCATCCCGCCGCGGCCCAGCCGGGTGCCGAGCAGGGGGGCGCCGACGACCTCGCCGAGAACGTACGCGGAGGCCAGGCTCGCGCCGAGGGTGTAGCCCCCCGGGCTCTCCCTGCTGAGGAAGACCAGGGCCAGCGGGGCCATGGCCACAGGGACCTTGCTGGCCAGGGAGACCAGGGCCCACAACAGCAGTTCACGGGTCATCAGGTCCCGGTAGCCGGGTCGTGCGGACAACGCGATCAGTCCTTCGCACACAGAGGGGTCAGCACGTCGGCGACGGCCTGCTCCAGTTCCCGCGCCTGCCCGGCGTCCCGGGCGATCACGCAGTACTCGCCGAAGCCGCCGGACGGGCTGTCGTCGTCGACGGTGATGAGCACGCCGGTGCGGGTCGTGGGGTCGTAGGCCAGACCCCGCTCGACCAGCGCCCGGACGGCGGTGGGGAAGGGCGGGAAGGTGCAGCGGCGCAGTTCGACCAGCACGCGTTCGGTGAAGTAGTCGTCGCCCACGACCCGTTCGCCGATCCGGTGGATGTGGGTGGAGCCACCGGTACGGCAGTTGAACTCATTGATGAGGATGTTCCGGTCGGGTGTGACGATCGCGTCGATACTGACGATGCCGCGGTAGCCCATCGCGTGGATCGGCCAGCACAGCCGCCGCGCGGCGTCCAGGAAGCCGGGAAAGGCGGGCAGTTCCGCCGACGGGGCGGGCACTATGAGGCCGTTGAGGACGGGCTTCATCCGCATCTCGCCGTGCCCGGTGAACTCCACACCGTGTTCCTCGATCCGCACCTCGGCGTAGATCGGGGCGGACTCCGGCACGTACTGCTCGATCACCACGCGGTTACGTCCGCCGTCGGTGAGCCAGGGCCAGCGCTCGGTCAGGTATGCGTCGAGGTCGGCGCGGCTCGCGGTGACCACCGCGCGCTGGGCGCCCAGCGGGTCGATGCCGGGGGTGGGGCTGACGATCTCGTTGCCGAACCCGGCTACGTGGAAGTCCTGCTTGAGGATGGCGGGCTGGCCCTGGGACAGCAGCCGGTCCCACAGGTAGGTGGCGGCCTCCTGCCGGGCGGAGAACACCCCGCCGGGCGGGACGGGGGCGCCGGTGCCGCCGGCCAGGGCGCGGAAGGTGGCCTTGCTGTTGAGCAGCCGGCCGCCGCCCTGGTCGAGGAAGCCGAAGCCGGGGGTGGCCTTGTCGAGGCCGAGCGTGCGCGTCAGTTCGGCGACGGAGCTGTCGAAGTGGAAGGGCAGGACCCGGTCGACGCCGCGGCTCTGCACGGCCTGCCGCAGCGCGGTGAGGAAGCCCTCGTCGGTGAGCCGGTCCTGGGACAGCACGCCCTCGCCGAAGCAGCCGGTCGGCGGCACCAGCACCTCGACCGAGTCCCGGGCGATGCCGAGGGCGGCGGTGACGTAGCGCAGGAAGTCCTCGCTCACGGCCATGGGCAGGACCAGGACATCGCCGTCCTGGAGGCACCAGGCCATGCGCTGGGCCTGGTTCCCCACGTACAGCCGGTATTCCGGATCCAGGAGTTCGAGGTCACCCACCATTTCCTCGGTGCGCTGATTACTGACGATGAGTGTGGGCATTCGGCGCTCGCTTTCTCTCTGCCGGACAGGCGTATCGACAGTGTGTTTCCTCTTCTTTCCGGGTGACCACTACCCGAGTGAGCAGAAAGGCCGGCTCGTGCGGATTACCCGGTCGAGTAGTGCGGCCGAACAGGGCGTTCGACTAGCGTCCTGGGTGACCTGCCGAAGAGAAGGGGTTTCACCATGACCGCAGTCGGGGTGAACAACCCGGTGACGGACGCCGAGGTGTTCGCTGCTCATGAAGGCGGAAAGCTGAGCGTGGGGGTCACCACCGCGTTCCACGATTCCCGGGCGCTGTCCATCGCCTACACCCCCGGCGTGGCCGCGGTCAGCAAGGCCATAGCGCGGGAACCGGAACTCGCCGACCGTTACACGTGGGCCGGGCGGCTGGTGGCCGTGGTCACCGACGGCACCGCGGTGCTCGGCCTCGGCGACGTCGGGCCGGCCGCGGCGCTGCCTGTCATGGAGGGCAAGGCCGCGCTGCTCAAGCAGTTCGGCGGGCTGGACGCGATACCGCTGGTGCTGGACACCACGGACGTGGACGAGATCGTCGACACGCTGGTGCGGCTGCGTCCGTCGTTCGGCGCGGTCAGCCTGGAGGACGTCGCGGCGCCCCGGTGCTTCGAGTTGGAGGACCGGCTGGTGCGGGCGCTGGACTGTCCGGTGATGCACGACGACCAGCACGGTACGGCCATCGCGGTGCTGGCGGCGCTGCGCGGCGCGTGCACGGTGGTCGGCCGGCCGCTGACCCGGCAGCGGGTCGTCGTCTTCGGGGCCGGCGCGGCCGGGGTCGCCTGCGCCCGGATCCTGCTGGCGGCGGGCCTCACCGACGTCACCGTGCTCGACTCGCGGGGCATCCTCTTCCCGGGCCGTGCCGGGATGAACCCGGCGAAGGCCGCGCTGGCCGGACGGACCAACCCGCGTGCGCTGCGCGGCGGGCTCGCCGAGGCGCTGCGGGACGCCGACGTCTTCGTCGGGGTGTCCAGCGCGACCGTGCCGGAGGAACTGATCGCGTCCATGGCTCCCGACGCGATCGTCCTCGCGCTCTCCAACCCGGTACCGGAGATCCACCCGCGGACCGCCGCACGGTACGCCGCGGTGGTGGGTACCGGCGGCAGCGACTTCCCCAACCAGGTCATCAACACCCTGGCGTCGCCCGGGATCTACCGCGGTGCGCTGGACGCGGGCGCCCGGCGGATCACCGACGGCATGAAGCTCGCCGCGGCCGAGGCGATCGCGGAGGTCGCCGCCGCGGACCTGGCCACGGACCGGATCGTGCCGCACTCGCTGGATCCGAGGGTGATGCCCGCGGTCGCCTCCGCCGTGGCCCGGGCGGCCCTGGAGGGCGGTGCGCTCGACGGCGCCGCGCACCGGCCCGACCGCGCCTGACCACCTCTGACCGCATCTGACCAGGCGATCCCGACGACAACCCGCCCCCCACACCCGGACGGAGCCGTCACGGCATGGCCGTATCAACGGAATCCCTCGCTGCCTTACCCGCTCTGCAACAGCCCGACTGGGACGATCCCGAAGCCATTGAACGCGTACGCAGAAGGCTGCGTTCCGCACCCCCCTTGGTCACCTACGAGGACGTGACCGACCTGCGGGCCCACCTCGCCGAGGCCGCGGCGGGGACCCTGCAGATCGTCCAGGCCGGCGACTGCGCGGAGGACTGGGACGAGTGCACACCGGAGGACGTCGCCCGCAAGGCGGGCCTGCTGGACGTCCTGGCGGGCACCATGGCCATGACCGCGCACCGCCCGGTACTGCGCGTGGGACGGCTGGCCGGCCAGTTCGCCAAACCGCGCTCCCGGCCCACCGAGACCGTCGGCGGCGTGGAACTGCCCGTCTACCGCGGCCACATGGTCAACTCCCCCGAGCCCGACACCGAGTTGCGCCGCCCCGATCCCTCGCGCCTGCTGACCGGGTACCTGGCCGCCGGGACCGTCATGGAACTGCTCGGCTGGCCCGCCCGGCGCGGCCGGCCACGCTCCGGCGCACCGGTGTGGACCAGCCACGAGGCCCTGCTCCTGGACTACGAACTGCCGCTGGTACGACGGCAGCCGGACGGCCGTTCGCTGCTCACCTCCACCCACTGGCCGTGGATCGGTGAGCGCACCCGACAGCTCGACGGCGCCCATGTCGCCCTGCTGGCCTCGGTGGCGAACCCGGTGGCCTGCAAGGTCGGCCCCGGCATGACCCCGGACGAACTGCTGGCGCTGTGCGAACGGCTGGACCCCGGACGGGAACCGGGACGGCTCACCCTGATCGCGCGGATGGGCGCCGACGTCGTGGGCGACCGGCTGCCGCCGCTGGTGGGCGCCGTCCGCGCCGCGGGACACCCGGTGGTGTGGCTGAGCGACCCGATGCACGGCAACACGGTGACCGGCCCCGGCGGTCTCAAGACCCGGCTGGTCAGGACCGTCGTGCAGGAGGTCGAGGGGTTCCACACCGCGGTGAGCGGCGCGGGCGGCGTCACCGGCGGGCTCCACCTGGAGACCACCCCCGACGAGGTCACCGAGTGCGTGGCCGGCCGGGACGACCTCCAGGACACCGCCACCAAGTACACGAGCCTGTGCGACCCCCGCCTCAACCCGCGCCAGGCGATCACCGTCGCGTCGGCCTGGCGCGGCTGACCCGGCGGACCGGAAACGGAAGGAAGACGAGACAACCGATGGCAGGGATTCCCCCCACCGTGCCCTATCCGATGCCCACGCAGGGCGAACTGCCGCCGAACACCGCCGACTGGACGGTGGACCCCGGGCGGGCCGTCCTGCTCGTCCACGACATGCAGCGCTTCTTCCTGCGCTCGTTCCCGGCGGGCCAGGCGCCCGGGGACGACCTGGTGCGCAACGCGGCCCTGCTCCGTGACCGCTGTGCCGCCCTCGGCATACCGGTCGCCTACACCGCGCAGCCAGGCGGGATGACCCCCGAACAGCGCGGTCTGCTCGCGGACTTCTGGGGGCCGGGCATGACGCCCGCCCCGCAGGACCGGGAGGTCGTCCCGGAGTTGGCCCCGGCGGCGGACGACTGGCTGCTGACCAAGTGGCGCTACAGCGCGTTCTTCAAGACCGACCTCCTGGACCTGATGCGCCGGCACCGCCGCGATCAACTCGTCATCTGCGGGGTGTACGCCCATGTCGGGGTACTGATGACCGCCGTGGAGGCGTTCACCCACGACATCCGGCCGTTCCTGGTGGCCGACGCCGTCGCCGACTTCTCCGAGGCGCACCACCGGATGGCGCTGGAGTACGCGGCCGGGCGCTGCGCCCAGGTCAGCACCACCAAGTCCCTGCTGGCCGCCCTGGACGAGACGGGACGGGACGGGGGCGGGCTCCGATGACCGAGGACCTGTTGTCGCGGGTGCTGCGCGAACAGCCGCCCGCCTACGCGCTGCTGCACCGCCCCGAGCGGGCCGGTGACACCCTCGACGTGCTGCTCGGCGAGGTGTCCGAGGTGGACACGTTCGCAGCGATCCCGTTGCCGGAACCGGCGGCCGGGGCGGGCGCAGGGCACGACGTGCTGGCCATCGTCCCCTACCGGCAGGTCCGTGAGCGCGGGTTCGCCGCCCCGGACGACGGCGCGCCCCTGCTCACCATGGCCATCACCGCCCAGGAGCGCCTGCCGCTGGCCGAGGCGCTGCGCCGGCTCCCCGACCGGCCCGTGGCCCTCACCGGTGAACGTTTCGAGCCGGACGACGCGCGCTACGCCGGTCTGGTGCGCCGGGTCATCGACGAGGAGATCGGCCGTGGCGAGGGCGCCAACTTCGTCCTCAAGCGGTCGTTCGTCGCCGACATCAGCGACTACGGCCCGCTCAGCGCCTGGTCGTTCTTCCGGCGGCTGCTGGAGCGCGAATCCGGCGCGTACTGGACGTACCTGGTCCACACCGGCGGCCGTACGTTCGTCGGGGCCAGCCCGGAGCGGCACATCAGCCTCGCTGACGGCACCGCCGTGATGAACCCGATCAGCGGCACCTACCGCTATCCCGCCTCCGGCCCCGCGCTGCCCGAGGTGATGGCCTTCCTCGCCGACCCCAAGGAGTCGGACGAGCTGTACATGGTGGTGGACGAGGAACTGAAGATGATGGCTCGGATCTGCGAGCCGGGCGTGCGGGTCGTCGGGCCGTACCTGAAGGAGATGGCCCGGCTTGCGCACACCGAGTACTTCATCGAGGGCCGCACCACCCGCGACGTGCGCGAAATCCTGCGCGAGACGCTGCTGGCGCCGACGGTGACCGGCAGCCCGCTGGAGAGCGCCACCAAGGTGATCTCCCGCTACGAACCGGGGGGCCGCGACTACTACAGCGGGGTCCTGGCCCTCATCGGCCGGGACGGGCACGGCGGCCGCACGCTCGACTCCGCCATCCTCATCCGCACCGCCGACATCGACACCGCCGGGCGGGTCCGGATCGGGGTGGGCGCCACCCTGGTGCGCCACTCCGTCCCCGAGGCGGAGGTCGCCGAGACTCGGGCGAAGGCGGCAGGACTGCTCGCCGCGCTCGAGTCCCGCGGCCCGGACGGCTTCGCCGACCATCCGCAGGTCCGCGAGGCGCTGGCCCGGCGCAACGAGACAATCGCCGGGTTCTGGCTCGGTGCCGGCGGCCGGCCGGAGCGCACGGTGCCGACGTTGGAGGGGCGCCGGGTGCTGGTCGTCGACGCCGAGGACACCTTCACCGCGATGATCGACCACCAACTGCGGTCGATGGGCCCGGAGGTGACCGTCCGGCGCTTCGACGAGCCCTACGACGTCGACGGCTACGACCTGGTCGTCATGGGCCCCGGTCCCGGTGATCCCCGCGACGCGGACGACCCGAAGATCGCCCATCTGCGGTCGGCGGTCGGCGCCTTGCTGCGGGAGCGCCGTCCCTTCCTCGCCATCTGCCTCAGCCACCAGGTGCTGAGTGCGCTGCTGGGCCTGGAGATCGTCCGCCGCCCGGTGCCGAACCAGGGCGTGCAGCGGGAGATCGACCTGTTCGGGCGCCGGGAACGCGTCGGCTTCTACAACACCTTCGCGGCGCGCGGCGACGGCGACGGGATCGACCGTCCCGGGACAGGCAGGGTACAGGTCAGCCGGGACGCGGAGACCGGCGAGATCCATGCGCTGCGCGGCCCGGGATTCGCCTCCCTGCAGTTCCATCCCGAGTCCGTGCTGACCGAGGACGGGCCGCGCATCGTCGGCGGACTGCTGACGGAGGCGCTGGGGGTGACCGTGGGCTGACCGCTCCACCGGAGCCGGCTACCGCTGGCACCGGAGCGAAACAAGACAATCGGGTGCGATTGTGAGAGACGTCACCGCGTCGGGCCGCTGCATGGGGAATGGTTGATTCCCGGTACAACGGTCCGGGCGATCCCCGGGCCGACGGTTTTCCTGGTCCTGGACGTCTTCACGGGGGTACTGATGCCCGAAGTCAGGCTGCACGGACGCGAGGAGGAGCAGCGGCACATCGCGGGCTTCCTCGACCGGTCGCGACCCGACGTGCCCGGGATCCTGGTCGTCAGCGGCCAGACCGGCGTCGGCAAGACCAGACTGCTGAGCGAGGCGGCGCGGCACGCACGCCGGCGCGGACTGGCTGTCCACCATCCGCGCACGGCGGACCTCAGGTCGGTGCTGGCCCACCGCCCGCACTCTCCCGGCGACCGCGCCCTGCTGGTCCTGGACGACGTGGCGGCCCTGACCGCGAGTGAGCTGCAGACGCTGCTGCGGACCATCCGGCAGGACCCCGCGTCGTCGCCGACGCTGCTGCTCGCCCACGCCGCCACGGCCCAGACCACGCCCTGCGGGGCCGCCGACGCCCAGGTGGTCACGCTGGAGCTGTCGCCACTGACCGGCGGGGCGGTCCACGGCCTGGTCCGCGACCTCATCGGTGTACCGCCGAGGTCCGGGCTGCTGGACGTGGTGAACTGCGCCCACGGCAATCCCCGGCTGATCGTGGAACTGGTCACGGGACTGGCCGAGGAGGGCCGTATCGGGCCCGAGGGCGAGCTGATCCGCCTCACCCCGCGGCAGCTTCCGGCGCGGGTGCGGGCCGCGGTCGACGAGCACCTGCGGCAGTTGTCCAAGGACTCGGTGCAACTGCTGCGGGTCGGCACCGTCCTCGGCCGCACCTTCCCATTGTCGCAGGCGGCGGCCATGCTCGGCACCGGCACCGCCGCCCTGCTGCCCGCCCTCGACGAGACGGTGGCGGCCGGGCTGCTGACCCTCGCCGACGACGGGGTGAGCTTCCAGCAGCCGCTGGTCTGGCGGGCCGTGTACGAGTCGATCCCGGCGGCCGTGCGGGCGGCCCTGCACCAGGAGGCGCAGCGGTGCGCGGCCCGGCCCGGCGCTCCCGTCCACGCTGCGGCCGACCCGGGCACGGCCGAGCGGTGGCCGGCCGAGCTGGGGCTGGCCGAGCTGGGGCGCCGGGAAAGCACGCGGCAGCAGGACGCACCGGTGTCGCCGGGCAGTGCGGGGACGACGGGCGCGATCCGGACGCTGCTGCGCACCGGGCACACCGAGTCGGCCGTCCTGCTGGTCCGCAGCGCGCTCAACCGGCGGCCCCCTGCCCCGGAGGAGCTGGTCCTACGGGGCCTGATGACCGACTTCCTTCTGGCGGGCGGGCACGCGGACGCGGTGCTCGGGGCGGACCGGGCCAGGCCGGCGGCCGATTCCGTACCGCTCGCCGACGCCTGGGCCGACACCGTGATCGACCAGTTGGCGGGGGCGGGGCCGGCGGCCGCGCGGCCGGCCGCAGTGGTCCTGTCCGGTCTGGAGTGGGCCGAGGGCCGTACGACGCAAGCCCTCCACTGGGGCCGCCGGGCCGTCGACCAGCCGCTGCCGCCCGTCCCGGCGGGCGACGGCGCGTACCCCCGGCTGGCACTGGCGGCCAAACTCGTCGCGCTGGGCGGGACCGAGGAGGCGGAGGCACTGCTCGGGCAGGTGTCGGCGGAGAGCGAGGACGCCGTTCACCGGCCGGCCGCGGACCTGGTGCGGGCGGCGGCGCAGCTGCGGGCCGGGAACCTCGACGCCGCCCGACGGCGGGCGCGGGACGCGGGGTCGGCCGCGTCCGACAGCGGACTGCCGGGCCTCGCGGCCTGGGCGTGGGCCACGCTGTGCCGCGCCGACCTGCTCGCGGGCGACACGGGGCCGGCGGCCGGGCACCTCGCCCGCTGCCGGGAACACCGGGCGGCCCTGGAGGCCGTTCCGTACCTGGCTCTGTGCTTTCACTGGCTGGACGTGCTGCTGCACGCCGCTCGCAACGAGGTGCGCGAGGCGGCCGGCCTGCTCGCCGCCGCCCCCGTGCCGCTGCCGTCCTCGCGCCTGCTGCTGCTGACCGAGCCGGGCGCGGCGGCCTGGTTCGTCCGCTTCTCCCGCCGGGCCGGTGATCCCGCGCTCGCCGACACGGCCCTGAGGACCGTGGAGAAGCTGGCGGCGGACAACCCGGACACCCCCGACGTCCGGCTGGCCGCCGTGTACGCCCGCAGCCTGTTCGAGTGCGACCCCGAGGGGATCGCGCGGGTCGCGGCGGAGCACGGCGACGCCTGGACCCGGGCCGACGCGGCCGAGGACCTGACAGCCCTGCTGGACGAGCGGCAGGTGGCCCCCGGGGCCGTACCTCAGGTGTCCCCGCCCCGGCCCGGTCCGTGGACCACCCGCGACCACGTGGGCCGGACGACCCTCGTCGACGCCGCGGCCCACCGGCGGCAGCCCGCACCGGCCGGCGACGCGGAGGCGCTGACGGACATGGAGCGCGCCATCGCCGACTTCGTCGCCCGGGGCCTGACCAACCGTCAGGTGGCCCAGTGCGTGCACCTCTCCCCGCACACGGTCAACTACTACCTCCGGCGCATCTACGGCAAGCTCGGCATCCGCTCCCGCGTTGCCCTGGCCCGGTACGTCCACGACCACGGCCTCGAACCGGGAGGAGCGCTCAGTAGCCGGTGACGGGGACGGGCCGCGGACGCGACGACGGCGAGGGGTGAGCCATGGCGGCACCGGGGGCCGCAGGCGCCCGGTGCCGGTGTGTTCGACGAGGTCGCCGATCCAGTCCCGCAGCGGGTGCACCCGGCTGGAGACGGTGACGTACACGCTGCCGTCGGGCAGGGCGACGACGTTGCTGCAGAACCGCAGCGGCTCCCCCGCCGCCTCCTCGGCGAGCACCCGGGTCCGGCCGGTGTCCGGGTCGAGGCGCAGCAGGGCGCCGCAGGCGTCGCACACCAGCAGGTCGCCGTCCGGGAGGAGTTCGAGGCCGAGGGGGCGGCCGCCCGTCTCCCCGACGCGCACCACCCGGGCCCTGGCCGGGTCGTCCAGGCCGTCGATCCGCAGGACCCGTCCGTCCGACACGCCGGTGAACACCCGCCCCTCGGGGTCGGACACGACGTCCTCGGGGCCGGTCGCGCCGAGGGCCACGTAGCGGAGGGGGACGAGGGGCGTGGGACGGTGCATGGGCGGGGGGCCTTCCGGTCGGAAGCGGTCGTCGTGTGGACGGGGTGTTCCGGCCGGCCTGCCTCGCCGACCCCCGTCACCAGCCCTTCTCGAACATGCGGGCCACCTCGGCGATGCGGACCTCGTCGCGCCGGTAGTGCGTGCGGCGGCGGATCCGCTTGGTGCGCAGCAGGCCGAGGGCGGCGAGGAGGGAGAGGTGGGCGTCGGCGACCGTGCGGTCCACGCCGAGCCGGGTGGCGACGGCGGCCGCGGTGACCCCGTCCGCCTCGGGGTCGGTGTGCCGTGGCGGCGGGAAGTGCCGGACCGGGTCCTTCAGCAACTCCAGGATGGCCAGGCGTCGTTGCCCGACGGGAGTGCTCGGCATCGTCGTTCCTCCGTCCCCTTCGACGGGTCGCTGCTGCCGCGTCACTCCCACTCTGGCGCAGCGGACGCCGCGCTGTCCGGCACTCGCGCCGCCTTGGCCGGGACCGAACGCCCAGGCCGACGCCACCCACCGAGGTCGTCAGTCCTGCTTCTGTTCGTCGGCCGACTGCCCCAGTCTCGCCCGGTGCAGCAAGGCGCGGCGTTCGTCGTCCAGGTCTCCGGTTTCCCGGAACAGGGCGGCCGCCGTCTCCAGTGCCTGACCGTCCGGCTCGGGACCGGCTGAGCGTGCGAGTCCCAGGTTGCCCCAGGCCTCGGCCTCCCGCCGGCGATCGCCCGTCTCCCGGAAGATTGCGGCAGCGGCGGCGAAGGCCTTGCCGGCACCCGTCAGGGCCCCGGCCGACAACAGGGTCAGGCCCAAGCCGAGTTGCCCCTGCCCTTCACCGTGCCGGTTGCCCAGCTCACGGCAGATGGCGAGATCCTGACGGTGCAGGGCGACGGCGTCTTCGTGCCGGCCCGCGCTGCGCAGGGCCGCCGCGAGGTTGGCCAGGGCCGAACCCATCAACTGGCGGTCGTCGTGAACGGCGAACGTCCTGGCGGCTTCGGTATGAGCAGTGACGGCTTCCGCGATGCGCCCCAGCTGCTGCAAGGCCGTCCCCCGATTGTTGCGGGCCCGGGCGGCGGCGTGGTCGTCGCCCGTCGCGGTGAACAACGCGTGCGCCTCGTACAGGACGTTGGCGGCCGCCTGGTAGCGCTGTGCTCCCGTGAAAGCGAGCCCCAGGTTGTTCAGCGCCGTGGCTCTGTCGTGCGCGGTTCCGTTCTTCTCGGCCAGGTCGCGCTGCCGTCGGTGAGCGGTGATGGCCTCCTGGAACCGTCGCGTCTCCCACAGCGCGAGTCCCAGATTGTTCAAAGCGCTGCTCTCGCCTCGAACGTCCCCCCGCCCGCGACAGGTCTCCGCGGCGGACCGGGCCACGGCGACCGCGTCGTCGAAATGCCTGCGGTGATTCAGATAGGGGGCGAGGACCAAGGGGAGAACGGCACCGGCGGGGTGCGGTCCGGCCGCGGGGGACAGGGCGGCCGCCACCAGATTGGGGTGTTCGGCGTCGAGCCAGTCGAGCGCCGCGCCGCGGTCACGGAAGAGGCCGGAGCGGTCCACCACCGTCCTGGGCGCCACCTGCGTGACCGCCGCTCTGGCCGACGTGAGGTAGTGGTCCAGCAGACGCGTCACAGCGGCGTCGCGCGCGTCCTCCTCGGCGCACCCGAGTCCGTGCTCGTCGGCGAACAACCGCACCAGGTCGTGCATCGACCACCGGTCACCGGCCGACAGCTGCACAAGGTGCGCGGAGTGCAGGCGGGCGAGCAATCGGCGCGTGTGGGCTCGCCCCACCAGCGCGGTCGCGGCCGCGGTGTGCAGGTCGGGACCGGGCGCGGCGGCCAGCAGACGGAACGCCCGGGCCTGTTCCGCCTTCAGGTGCCGGTACGACAGCTCGAATGCGGCCCGGACCTCAAGGGGGCGCCCCTGCTCGTCCACATCCTCGTACTCCAACGCGTCCAGACGGGTGCGTGTGTCGGCGAGTTCGTCGGCCTGGTCCGCCAGGGTTCGCCCGGACTCGTCGCGCAACACGTGCGCGGTGATCATCAGGGCCAGCGGGAGGTGCCCGCACAACTCGGCCAGCCGTCGTGCGTCGTCCGGCTGCGTCGTGACGCGCTCGTCGCGGGTTCCCCCCGCGGTCAGCCCCCGGTGCAGCAGGGCGATCGCCTCGGACGTGTCGAGGGGGGCGAGGCGGATGGATCGTGCACCGCGGTCCGACAGGGTCCTGCGGGAGGTGATGACGACCTTGTGCGGCGCCGGCGGCAGCAGGGGGGCCACGAGCCCTCCCGTCCGCACGTTGTCCAGGACGACGAGGAGCGGCCGCTTCTGCCGGGCCAGGTCGTGCAGCGCCTCACGCCAGGCGTCGCACCGCTCTTCCGCCGTCGCGGGCACGTCCTGGGGCCTGAGGCCCAGGTCGGTCAGGAACCGGCCGGCCAGCGCCCCGGCGTCCGTCTCACCGTCCGGACTGTAGCCGCGTACGTCCGCGAAGAGGATGCCTCCGGTGAACCAGCCGCGCTCCTGCGCCGTATGCGCTGCTCGAAGCACCAGCGCGGTCTTCCCGACACCGCCCATCCCCGCCACCGTGTAAGCCGTTGCCGCCGCCTGCCCCGGTCCCGGCGGCGAGGAGTCCTTGGCCGGGTTCAGCCAGTCCATGAGGTCTCGCACCTCCTCGTCCCGGCCGCCGAAACCGGCGGGCGCGGGCGCGGGAAGCGTGACTGGGCCGTCCGCTCGACGAGGCCCTGACCTGGTGCGGTTCCGGCCGCCCCGGGGCTGCTCCGCACGCGCCTCGGACAGCAGCCTGTGCCATTCGCCGCGCGACAGTGCGGAGTAGGAGGCGCCCCGGTCCGCCGCCTTCTCCTCCAGCACCCTCACCAGACGCAGCGCGGCAGGCTCACTCGCCTCGTCGGGGATCGCCTTGCGTCCCAGCCAGTCGTACAGCGTGGTCTTCGACACCGGCACGTGCCGGGCCAGCGCCAGAGGGGAGGGCTTCCCCGCGGCCTCGTGCAACGCCTGCAGTGCGTACCAGAGTTCGTTCGACTGCGGTCCGGCAACGCCCATGGTGTGTCCCCCCAGCCCTTCCGGCTTCCGGCGCAGCACCGCCCGGAAAAGTCGGAACAGTCCCGATGACCAGGCTAATCACTCCCCCCGCCTGCCGAGGCAGTTCGCCGGAAACCCCCCGGAAGCTCGTCAATGGCCCTGTCGCCCGGCGGCAACCAGCTGCCGGCTCAACTCACCGAGGGAACACGCCATGGAGAACGACAGATCCGCCGAACGACCGGCCCGCCGCCGCATCAGGAACGTCCTGGCTTTCGTCGGACGCCTCGCCGTGGCAGCGGTGGCCGGAGTCGCCCGGTCCGTGTGCGACTGGATGCTCGACGGCTCGGACTCATGACGCCCTCGACGCTCCGCCCCACCCGCAGGCGAACCCGCACCCGCGACTCCCCTTACTCCCGGGGGAGTAATCCGCACCCCCCGCCACCCCAGGCAGTACCCGCGGGCTCCCCCTCCCGTCCGACGTAAGTCCCTCCCCGTGCCGGAAGGCTGACAGCTGAATCGGTAGTCGTCGTAGCGAGGGAGATCTGCTCATGACCGTCGGGAAGACGCCCACGAAGGGCGTGGGACGCAGGCGGGCCGTGCCCTGGGCGCTGCTCGGGCTGTGGGTGGCCGTGCTCGCGCTGGCCGGCCCGTTCGCGGCGAAGCTCGCCGACGTGCAGCACGACCGGGCCACCGACTACCTGCCCTCCAGCGCCGACTCGACCCGAGTGGCCCGGATACAGGACGCGCTGCCCGGGGGCGAGAGCACCGAGATGGTGATCGTGTACCACCGGGACGGCGGGCTGAACGCCGACGACCGGCGGGTGGCGGCCGGGCAGGTCGAGAAGATCGCCGCAGCGCATCAGCTGGTCGGCGGGGCGCCCGAGGGGATTCCGTCCGACGACGGTACGACCCTCATGTACCCCGTCGTCAGCAACGAACCCGGGCACGACGAGAAGCTGCGGGACGCGCTCGTCGAGGACGTGCGGGGCATCGCCCGCGGCCAGGACGGGCTGAGCGTCGAGGTGGGCGGCACCGCAGCGCTCGGCACCGACGCCGGGAAGGTCTACGACTCACTCGGCGGGCCACTGCTCTACACCACCGTCGCCGTCGTCGCCCTCCTGCTCATCCTGATCTACCGCAGCCCGGTGCTGTGGCTCGTGCCGCTCGTGGTCGCCGGCATCGCCGACCTCCTGTCGATGGGCGTCGCGTACGGGCTCAACCAGGCCTTCGGCACCACCGTCACGGGCCAGAGTTCCGCCGTGATGACGATCCTCGTGTTCGGCGCGGGCACCGACTACGCGCTGCTCCTCGTCTCCCGCTACCGGGAGGAACTGCGGCGCATCGAGCGCCCGTACGAGGCCATGGTCGCCGCCCTGCGCGGCTGCGGGCCCGCTGTGCTCGCCTCCTCCGGCACCGTCGCCGCCGGCCTGCTGTGCCTGCTCGCCGCCGATCTCAACAGCAGCCGCGGCATGGGCCCGCTCGGCACGGTCGGTGTGCTGTGCGCGCTGATCGCGATGCTGACGCTGCTGCCCGCCGTCCTCGTACTGCTCGGCCGGCGGGTCTTCTGGCCGCTCGTACCGGCCTACGGCAGCGAACCCGCACAGCGGCGGAGCCTGTTCGCCGCGATGGGCGACTCCGCCGGACGCAGGCCGCTGACCGTGCTCGCGACCGGAGCCGTCCTGCTCGGCGCACTCGCCCTCGGCACGCTGAACCTGCCGGGACCGGTCAAGCAGGAGGACTCCTTCGTCACCGAGCCCGAGGCCGTCACCGCCATGGGGATCCTCGCCCGGGCCTACCCCGAGCGCGGCACCCAGCCCATCGACGTGATCACCCCGGCGGACCGCGTCGATGGGACCCTCGCGACGATCCGGGACACCCGGGGAGTCGAGAGCGCCGAGAAGGGCCGTACCGGGCACGGTTGGGCGGAGATCTCCGTCATCGCGAAGGACACACCCCAGTCGGCGGGAGAGACCGCCACCATCAAGTCGCTGCGCAGCAGGCTGAAGGGCTCGTACGTCGGCGGGGACAGCGCCGAGCAGATCGACCTGGAGGACACCAACAGCCGGGACACGAAGATCGTCGTACCCCTGGTCCTCGTCTCGGTGCTGCTCATCCTGTTCGTCCTGCTGCGCAGTCTCGTCGCGCCGCTCGTCCTGGTGGCCGCCGTGGTCGCGGTCTGGGGCGCGGCCCTCGGGATCGGCGGGCTGGCCTTCGGACCGGTCCTCGGCCTCGAGGGAACCGATCCGGGGCTCGGGCTGCTGTCCTTCGTGTTCCTCGTCGCCCTCGGTGTCGACTACGGCATCTTCCTCATGCACCGGATGCGGGAGGAGTCCCTGGCCGGCGCGGAACCGGCGGCCGCCGCGCTCATCGCCCTGCGGAGCACGGGCGCCGTCATCGCCTCGGCCGGCCTGGTCCTCGCTGCGACCTTCGCCGTGCTGATGAACATGGGGCTGGTGCAACTCGTCGAACTCGGCTTCGTGATCGCCGTCGGTGTACTCCTCGACACCTTCCTCGTACGGACGTACCTGGTGACCAGTGCCAGCGTCGCCCTGCGCCGGAAGATGTGGTGGCCGGGCGCTCTCTCCCGCGAACCGGCGCCCGGCGCCGGGCCGTCCGAACCGACCGAGCCGCCGCGGCAGCCGGAACAGGTCGGCGCGCCCTGACCTGCCGGGCTCACCTCACCACAGCCGACCGGGTGCCCCTCCGGCCTCCTGCCGGAGGGGCGCTCCCATGACGGAAGATGGAGCCGTGCAAGATCGGGGAGCGACCTCAGCCGCAGGGGACCTGAGAACCACCGTCGTACGGGGTGACGCGCGGCCCCGGCGGATCGAGCGCGTCATGGCGGTCGTCAACCGGGACCCGCTCACCGCGCCGCACCGCACCCGCAACGACGCGTTCCTCGCCGTGGGCGTCGCCGTGCTGGCCGGCGTCCTCGCGTTGCTCGTCGACGACGGACTCCCGCTCGGTCCGCCCGGCTGGGCCCTGCTGGCCGGCGCCCACGTGCCGCTCGTGTGGCGGCGCAGCCGTCCGCTGCTCGTGCTGTGCGCGGTGGCGGCCTGCGTCACCCCGTACCACGTCCTCGACTACAACCACGCCGTACCGATCCCCGCGACCCTCCTGGCGCTCTACACGGTCGCGGCGACCGGCACGGTACGCCGCTCGCTGCTCACCGCCGTCGTCGTCCTCGGCCCGACGCTGATCATCAACAGCTTCACCAACCCTGACGGGGCACTGGAGCTCCTGCGGATCTCCGGCTGGGTCATCGCGGTCCTGTTCTTCGGCGTCGACGCCCGTTTCTACCGCCAGTACGTCGCCTCCATCGTCGAGCGGGCCGAACGGGCCGAACGGACCCGGGAGGAGGAGGCGCGGCGCCGGGTCGCCGAGGAACGGCTGCGGATCGCCCGCGACCTGCACGACCTGCTCGCGCACAGCATCACCCTGATCGGTGTGCGGGTGTCCGTGGCGGCCCACGTCCTCACCGCGGATCCGGACCGGCTCGACCGCAAGGCGGTCGCCCAGGCGCTCGACGACATCGCGGAGACCTGCCGGACGGCCCGGGGCGAGTTGCGCACGACGCTGGAGGTGCTGCGGGCGGACGAGGTGGGCGTGAGTGCCGGAGGGGAACGGGAGTGGGTGGCCGAACCCGGCTCCGGAGCGAGTTCCGGATCCGGGCTCGGCTCCCCGGAGGGGCGCGGGCCGCTGCCCGGGCTGGACGGGCTGGGCGCGCTCGCGGAGGCGGCCCGGGTGGCCGGGGCCGAGGTCGAACTGTCCGTCCACGCGGACGGCGTACCGCCCTCGGTGGGCGCCGCCGCCTACCGGATCGTGCAGGAGGCGCTCACCAACGCCGTACGCCACGGGGGCCGCGACGACCTGACCGTCCGGGTGGGACTGCGGGCGGCGGAGGGGACCCTGCGGGTGACCGTCGCCGACGACGGGGCGGGGACGGGGACGGGCCACGGGGTGGGCAGCGCGGTGCGCAACGGGGTGGGGCACGGACAGGGAGCCGTCGGCGGCCCGCCGGGGTTCGGGCTGGTGGGGATGCGTGAGCGGGCCCGTAGCGTGGGCGGCACACTGGACGCCGGTCCGGGACCCACCGTGGGCTTCGAAGTGACCGCCGAGCTGCCGCTGCCCCGGGAGGATCCCTCGTGACGGCTCCGATGCCGATCCGTGTCCTGCTCGCCGACGACCAGACCCTCGTACGGGCCTCGTTCGCGATGCTCGTCGCGTCCGCCGGGGACATGGAGGTGGTCGCCGAGGCGGGCACCGGGCGGCAGGCCGTGGACCTCGCCCGTTCCGCGAGGGCCGACCTCGTCGTGATGGACATCCGCATGCCCGACCTGGACGGCATCGAGGCGACCCGGCTCATCGCCGCCGACGAGGACTTGGCGGGCGTGAAGGTACTCGTCCTGACGACGTACGACACCGACGAGCACATCGTCGATGCGCTGCGGGCCGGGGCGTCCGGCTTCCTGGTGAAGGACATCCGGCCGGCCGAACTCCTCGACGCCATCCGGACCGTGGCCGCCGGGGACTCCCTGCTCTCCCCAGGACCCACCTCGCGGCTCATTGCCCGTTTCCTGCGCGCACCCGACGCCTCGATGTCGGCGGTGGGCGGCCCGGACGGGCTGTCCGAGCGGGAGCGGCAGGTGCTCACCCTGGTCGCGCGCGGCTTCAACAACACCGAGATCGCCGAAGCGCTGGGGCTCAGCCCGCTCACCGCGAAGACCCACGTCAGCCGGATCATGGGCAAGTTGGGGGCACGTGACCGGGCGCAGCTGGTGATAGTGGCGTACGAGTCGGGGCTCGTGACACCCGGGGAGGTCTGAGCGCCGCCGCCACGTCCCGTCCCTCCGCGGAGAATGCGGCCCGGCGGAATGGGCGAGGAGACTGCCAGGGACACGGGCGCGGCGGGATGGCGACGGAGCCACCGGGGGCCCGGCCGCGGGTGCGGTCGGGTCCCTGGTGTGGTGTCGGGTCAGCTCCGCCGGGCGCGGCTCACCGGTGTCTGAACCACGCCATCGACGCCAGTGCCCTGTCGTCGTAGCCGAACAGCGCCTGGTTCTCCCAGCCGTTGCCGGACGTGGCGTCCGCCGGGTCCCAGCCATTGCCGGTGACGGCGGTCCAGGTGGCCTCCCAGGAGAAGACGCCAAGGCCGCGGCCGCCCGGCACCGCCTCCACGATGCTCGCGACGTCGTTCATCCACCTGGTCTGGCCGGTCACGGTGGCCGGGTAGCCGGCGACCAGTTCGCCCGTGGTGTCGATCTGGTTGGTGAGCGCGTCGTCGCTGTCGAGGCGGAACGGGTAGGCCGTCTCCGCGACGAACACCGGCTTGCCGTAGCGGGAGGCCGTGTCGTCGAGGGTGGCCTGGGCGGCGGCCAGGGAGCCGTGCCAATAGCCGTAGTAGGACAGCCCGATCACGTCGTACTTGACGCCGTAGGTCGTGGCGTTGTCGAACCACCAGCGCACCGTGCCGTCGTCGCCGGCGTCGGCGAGGTGCAGCGCGACCCGGGTGGCGGAGGAGACCGCCTTGGCCGCGTCGTACCCGGAGTTGAGCAGCCCGGCGAGCTGGGAGAAGTTGCTGGTGGAGCCCTCGGACCACAGCATGCCGCCGTTGATCTCGTTGCCGACCTGCACCATGTCGGCGGTGGTGCCCTGCGCCTTCAACGCGTTCAACACGTCGTAGGTGTGGCTGTACACGTCCGTCTTGAGGCGGCTGTACGAGTGGTTCGCCCAGGCGGCCGGCTTGGTCTGCTTGCCCGGGTCGGCCCAGGTGTCGGAGTAGTGGAAGTCGACCAGCAGCTTCATGCCGGCGGCCTTGATCCGCTTGGCCAGGGCCAGCACCTGGGTCCTGGTGTTGTAGCCGTCGGCGGGGTCGACCCACACCTTGAGCCGGGCGTAGTTCATGCCGGCGTCCCGGAGAATGGTGACCGCGTCGTCGGCGGTGCCCGAAGCGGTGCGGTAGACACCGCCCTTGGCCTCGCTCTTGGCGAGGGAGGAGATGTCGGCGCCGTGGACGGAGGTGCCGGTGGACCCCGGGGCGAAGGTGAGGTCGTCCACGTTGATCCAGTTGCCCGCGTTCGCGTCACTGTTGACGCTGATGGTGCACTGACCGGACGTCACCTTGACCGACGTGACGACGCGGATCCAGTCACTGGACGAGATCGGCAGGTCGGTGCGCTGTTCCGCGCTGCCGCAGTTGCGCAGGGCCAGGTAGGCGGCGTTCTGGCCGCCGCCGGAGCGGACCCACGCGGTGAGCGTGTACGTGCCGTTGGTCAGCCCGGAGAGGTACTGGTACGTCTCGACCTTGTAGGCGGTGGACGCCCAGTGCGTGAGCCGGTGGCTCCCGCCGTGGCCGCCGGACTCGGTGAACGAGGCGGAGGTCTGGCCGGACGCCGAGTAGCTCGACCAGCCGGCCGGGGTGGCGGTGCCGGTGCCGTCGGCCTCGAAGCCGCCGTTGGTGAGGGTCGAGGCCGCGTCCGCGGGCGGTGCGGGCAGGGCGAGGAGGGTGAGCCCGGCGGCCAGCGGCAGCAGCAGGGCCCTGAGGGTGCGTCTGGGATGGAACATCGTCGTCCGTCGTCCCTTCGACGAAGTGGGGAGGGGGTTCCTCGTGGTCCCTCGTGGTCCCTAGTGGGGCGAGGGGGAGCCCCCCGGAGCCCCCTCCGCCCGCGGCTCGCGGCTCCACGGGCGGAGGGGAGTCGGTGTGGGCCCTGCCGTCCGGACCGCCCCGGCGGCGCACACGGCGCGTGCGTGCAGCGGGGCGGGCCCGGACCGGGACCTCAGCCGTCGAGTCGTACGACCCGGACGGCTCCCGCCGGAACCGCGAGGCGGCCGGCGGCGCGTTCGCCCGTCAGCAGTTCGGTGCCGGACGTCTCCAGCGGCACCTTGGCGTCGGTGGCGGTGTGGTTGAGGGCGAAGAGGTAGGTGCCGCCCGTCCCGGAGCGGCGCACGACCTCGACGTCCCGGGGCAGTTCGGCGCGCGGGGCGATGCCCGCGTCCTCGGCGGCCCGGCCGAGCACCGCGTCCAGGCCTTCGTGGCCGAGGCGGGTGGACACGTACCAGGCGGTGCCGGCGCCGAGGCGGTGGCGGGTGACGGCCGGGCGGCCCGCGGTGAGTCCGTCGGCGTAGGACCACACGGGCTCGGCGCCGCGCGGCACGACGAACTCCGTCCACACGTCGCCGCTCAGGTCGGGGCCGTCAGGCCTGGTCAGGCGGACGGTCTCACCCGGGAGCAGGGGTGAGAACTCCTCGACGGTGAGGCCCAGGACGTCGCGCAGCGCGCCGGGGTGGGCGCCCGCGTGGACGGCGTCGTGCGCGTCGACGATGCCGGAGAAGTACGACACGACGAGTGTGCCGCCGCCCTCGACGTACCCGCGCAGGTTGGCCCCGGCCGCCTCCGTCATCAGGTACAGGGCGGGCACGACGACCAGCGGGTGACGGGACAGGTCGGCCTCGGGGTGGGCGAAGTCGACGGTGAGGTGGCGGTCGTAGAGCACCTCGTAGAAGGTGTCGGCGCGTTCGCGTGCGTCGTGGTCCTCGCTGGGGCGCCAGGCGAGGTTCTGCGCCCACCAGGAGTGCCAGTCCCACAGCACCGCCACGTCGGCCTCGGTGCGGGTGCCGCGGACGGGGGCCAACGCGTCGAGGGAGGCGCCGAGTTCGACGACCTCGCGCCACACGCGGGTGTCGGTGCCACCGTGCGGGAGCATCGCGGAGTGGAACTTCTCGGCGCCGCGCCGGGACTGGCGCCACTGGAAGAACATCGCGCCCTCGGAGCCGCGGGCGACGTGCGCGAGGGAGTTGCGGGCCATCTGGCCGGGGGCCTTGGCGGGGTTGCGCGGCTGCCAGTTGACGCCCGAGGTGGAGTGCTCCAGCAGGATCCAGGGCGCTCCCCCGGCGACCGAGCGGGTGAGGTCCGCGGCCATCGCCAGGTTGACGTGGGTGCGGCGGCCGTCGGTGATCAGGTAGTGGTCGTTGGTGACGAGGTCGACCTCGCGGCCCCAGGCCCAGTAGTCGACCGAGTCGCACTGGCTGAGCGCGGTCATGAAGTTGGTGGTGACCGGCACGCCCGGGGACAGCCGGTGCAGGACGTCCCGCTCCATGACGAAGTTCTCGCGCATGGTGGCGTCGGCGAAGCGGCGGTAGTCCAGCGCCTGGGCCGGGTTGCCGACGGTGGGCGTGGCGCGCGGCGGGTTGATCTGCTCCAGGTCGGTGTAGTGCTGGCCCCAGAAGGCGGTGCCCCAGGCCTCGTTGACCGCGTCGACCGTGCCGTGGACGGCGCGCAGCCAACGGCGGAAGTGGGCCGCGCAGGAGTCGCAGTAGCAGGCGGAGACGGGGACGCCGTACTCGTTGTGCACGTGCCACAGGGCGAGCGCCGGGTGGTCGCCGTAGCGCTCGGCGAGGCGGGTGGTGATGTGCGCGGCGGCGGCCCGGTAGTCGGCGTTGCTGTGGCAGATGGCGGCGCGGGAGCCGAACTCGTGGCGCACGCCCTGCTCGGTCACGGGCAGCGCCTCGGGGTGCGCGCGGTAGAACCAGGCGGGCGGGGCGGCGGTGGGCGTGCCCAGGTCGACGCGGACGCCGTGCTCGTGCAGCAGGTCGAGGACCCGGTCGAGCCAGCCGAAGTCGTACTCCCCCGGGGCGGGTTCCAGCAGGGCCCAGGAGAAGATCCCGACGCTCACCATCGTGACGCCGGCCTCCCGCATCAGCCGGACGTCCTCGCGCCAGACGTCCTCCGGCCACTGCTCGGGGTTGTAGTCCCCGCCGAAGGCGAGCCTGGTGAGGCCCCTGGGGGTGGTCTCCGGCATGGAATCTCTCCCGGGTGATCGATCGACTGGGAACGTGCACACACACAAAGGGTGGCGTGAGACCCACATAACCGCACAGCAACAACCATTGACAAGTGTCCGGGATGTTTCTCTACTGTGAACGCTCACAGACACCGGGGAGGTCCTCGCGACGGGCGGGGACCTGCCCTGATGTGTCCGCACGGCAGGTCCCCGCAGCGGGCGGGGACCCCGGTCAGGGGAGACAATCCATGCCCAACGCGAAGGGCCGCCGGCTCCACCGCTGCGCCGCCTCCACCGCCGCCCTCGTCCTCGGCGCCGGCGCACTCGCCGCCTGCGGCTCCTCCGACGACGCCGCCGGGTCCGGTCCGGTCTCGCTCACGTACTGGACCTGGACGCCCGGCATGGACAAGGTCGTCGACCTGTGGAACGAGGGCCCGGGGAAGAAGGACCGGATCACCGTCACGGTGAAGAAGCAGGCGTCCGGCGACACGCTGGTCACCAAGATCCTCACCGCGCACAAGGCGGGCAAGGCCCCGGACCTGGTGCAGGCGGAGTACCAGGCGCTGCCCACCCTGGTGAGCAACGACGCGCTGGCGGACATCTCCCGGGACGTCGGCGACGCCAAGGGCAAGTTCGCCGAGGGCGTCTGGCAGCAGACGACGCTCGGCACCGACGCGGTCTACGCGGTCCCCCAGGACATCGGCCCGATGATGTTCTACTACCGGGCCGACCTGTTCGAGAAGTACGGCCTGACCGTGCCGACCACCTGGGACGAGTTCGCCGCGACCGCGCGCAAGCTCAAGGAGGCGGCCCCGGACGTCGACCTGACCACGTTCTCGGCCAACGACTCGGGGCTGTTCGCGGGCCTCGCCCAGCAGGCCGGCGCCCGCTGGTGGACCACCTCGGGCGACACCTGGAAGGTCGCCGTCGACGACGCGGCCACCCGCAAGGTCGCCGACTTCTGGGGCGGCCTGGTCAAGGAGGGGGCCGTCGACAACCAGCCGATGTACACGCCGGCCTGGAACAAGGCGCTGAACACCGGCCAGCAGATCGCCTGGGTCAGCGCGGTGTGGGCACCCGGCACCCTGACCACGGCCGCGCCCGACACCGAGGGCAAGTGGGCCATGGCCCCGCTCCCCCAGTGGTCCAAGGGCGAGGACGTCACGGGCAGTTGGGGCGGGTCCTCCACCGCCGTGACGACCGACTCCCGGCACCAGGACGCCGCCGCGAAGTTCGCCGCCTGGCTGAACACCGACGGCGACGCCCTCAACGCCCTCGCCAAGGAGGGCGGCATCTATCCGGCCTCGACGTCCGCCCAGCTCAGCGGTGCCTTCACCACGCCGCCGGCCTACTTCGCCGACCAGCCCGACTTCTACACCCTCGCCGCGCGGATCGCGAAGACCACGGCCCCCTCCGCCTGGGGCCCGAACGTGAACGTCGCCTACACGTCCTTCAAGGACGCCTTCGGCGCCGCCGCGAAGAACAAGTCGGACTTCGGCGCCGCCCTGAGGACCGTGCAGGCGGACACCGTCGCCGACATGAAGAAGCAGGGCTTCGAGGTCGCGCAGTGACAGCGCCGGACCGCCGGACGTCGTACGGGGTCAGGGCGGCCCCGTACGGCTTCCTCCTCCCGGCGGCGATCCTGTTCGCACTGTTCTTCGCGCTGCCCATCGGCTACGCGGTCTGGCTCAGCCTCCACAAGGTGCACGTCTCCGGGCTCGGCCTCGGTTCGGGCGCCCGCAAGGAGGTGTGGGCCGGCCTGGAGAACTACACCGACGCCCTCGGCGACGGCGAACTGGCCGACGGCGCGCTGCGCGTGCTGGCCTACGGCTGCCTCGTCGTGCCGGTGATGCTGGGCCTGGCGCTGCTGTTCGCCCTGCTGCTCGACACCGAGAGGGTGCGGCTCGCCCCCTTCACCCGGCTCGCGATCTTCCTGCCCTACGCCGTCCCCGGTGTGGTCGCCGCGCTGCTGTGGGGCTTCCTGTACCTGCCCGACGTCAGTCCCTTCTACTACGTCCTGGACAAGGTGGGCCTGCCGCAGCCCGGCCTGCTGGACGGCGGACCGCTGTACCTGGCGCTCGCGAACATCGCGGTGTGGGGCGGCACCGGCTTCAACATGATCGTCATCTACACCTCGCTGCAGGCGATCCCGGCCGAGGTGTACGAGGCGGCGAAGCTGGACGGCGCGACTCCGCTGCAGATCGCGCTGCGGGTCAAGATCCCGATGGTGGTGCCGTCGCTGGTGCTGACCTTCTTCTTCTCGATCATCGCCACCCTCCAGGTGTTCAGCGAGCCGACCACCCTCAAGCCCCTCACCAACTCCGTGTCCACGACGTGGAGTCCGCTGATGAAGGTGTACCGGGACGCATTCGGGTCCGGTGACATCCACCAGGCGGCCGCCGAGGCCGTGGTCATCGCCCTCGTCACGCTCGTGCTGTCCTTCGGGTTCCTGCGGGCCGCGAACCGGCGTCAGAAGCAGGAGGCACGATGAGTTCCCTCGCCGTCCGTGAGGCCCCGTCGGTGGCGGGCGCCACCGGCACCGCCCGGCCCGGCCCGCGCCGGCGCCGCCGGATCGCGTGGATCCCCACGCTGACCCTGCTGATCGGCGCGCTCTACACCCTGCTCCCGGTGGCCTGGGTGGTGATCGCGTCCACCAAGTCGGGCCGGGAGCTGTTCTCCACCTTCACGTTCCTGCCGGGCACCGGCTTCGCGGACAACCTCAGCGACCTCACCTCCTACCGCGACGGCGTCTACTGGACCTGGATGGGCAACTCCGCGCTGTACGCCGGGCTCGGTGCCCTGCTGTCCACGGTGGTGTCGTCGTTCAGCGGGTACGCGCTCGCGACGTACCGTTTCCGGGGCCGCGAGACGGTGTTCAACGTGCTGCTGGCGGGCGTGCTGATGCCCCCGGTGATCCTCGCCGTCCCGCAGTACCTGCTGCTCGCCCAGGCGAATCTCACCGACTCCTACTGGTCCGTGCTGCTGCCGCAGCTGCTGTCCCCGTACGGCGTGTACCTCGCGCGCATCTACGCGGCGGCCGCGGTGCCGGCCGACGTGGTCGAGGCGGGGCGGATGGACGGGGCGAGCGAGTGGCGGATCTTCACCCGGATCGCGCTGCCGATGATGGTGCCGGGCCTGGTGACGGTGTTCCTGTTCCAGTTCGTGGCGGTGTGGAACAACTTCCTGCTGCCCTACATCATGCTCAGCGACGACGAGAAGTTCCCCATCACGCTCGGTCTGTACACGCTCCTGGAGCAGGGCGCCAACAGCCCGGCGCTGTACACCCTGGTGATCACCGGGGCGTTCCTGGCGGTCCTGCCGCTGGTGGTGCTCTTCCTGGTGGTCCAGCGCTTCTGGAGCCTGGATCTGCTGTCCGGGGCCGTAAAGTCATGACCATGAGCAACACGGGGGGCCGGCGCCGGCCACCGACGATCCACGACGTGGCGCGCGAGGCGGGGGTCTCGCGCGGCACCGTCTCGCGGGTGCTCAACGGCGGCCACTACGTCAGTCCGGCGGCCCAGGAGGCGGTCGACGCCGCGATCCGCAGGACCGGCTACGTCGTCAACCGGCACGCCCGCTCGCTGATCACGGGCCGCTCCGACTCGGTCGGCTTCCTGCTGACCGAGCCGCAGGAGCGGTTCTTCGAGGACCCCAACTTCAACGTCCTGCTGAGCGGTTGCACCCAGGCACTGGCGGCGCACGACATCCCGCTGCTGCTGATGCTGGCGGGCACGAAGGACGAACGGCGGCGCATCACGCGGTACATCACGGCCGGCCACGTCGACGGGGTGCTGCTGGTCTCCAGCCACTCCGGCGACCCGGTCGCCGAGGAACTGCGCGGGGCGGGGGTGCCGCTGGTGCAGTGCGGCAAGCCCATGGGGCTGCGCAGCAAGGTGAGTTACGTGGCGGCGGACGACCGCGACGGCGCCCGGGACATGGTGCGCCACCTGCTGTCGCTGGGCCGGCGCCGGATCGGCGTGGTGAACGGGCCGCTGGACACCCCGGGCGGTGTGGACCGGCTGGCCGGGTACCAGGAGGTGCTCACCGAGGCGGGCCTCCCGGTCGACGAGCGGCTCGTCGTCACCGGCGACTACAGCCGGGCCAGCGGTGAGGCGGGTACCGAGCGGCTGCTGGCGCGGGCGCCGGACCTGGACGCGCTGTTCGTGGCGTCCGACCTGATGGCCCAGGGTGCCCTGACGGCGCTGCGCCGGGCGGGCCGCCGGGTGCCCGAGGACGTGTCGGTGGGCGGCTTCGACGACTCCACGGCGGCGACGGAGGCGGTCCCCGCCCTGACGACGGTCCGCCAGCCTTACGACCGGATCAGCGCGGAGATGGTGCGGCTGCTGCTGGCGCAGATCGCGGGCGAGGAGCCGGCGGCGGTGATCCTGCCGACGGAGCTGGTCCTGCGCGACTCGACCTGAGCCGCGGCCGCCGGCGCCCGTGCCCGTGCCGGGCAAGCGGTCAGGATCGGAGAAGCGGGGCGGGGGGTGCTCTGCCTAGCGTGGGGACCACCGGCCGCCGCGGCCGGTTCCCCGCAGGGACGAAGGAGCACGCCATGACCACCACCGGCGTCCAGACGATCATCTACCCCGTCAAGGACCGCGACCGCGCCCGGGAGCTGTTCCGTGCGCTGCTCGGCGTCGAGCCGTACGCCGACGAGCCGTACTACGTCGGCTTCAAGGCCGCCGGGCAGGACGTGGGCCTCGACCCCCACGGGCACGCCAAGGGCATGACGGGCCCGGTCCCCTACTGGCACGTCACCGACCTCAGGGACCGCCTGGCGGCGCTGCTGGAGGGCGGCGCCGAGCTGCTGCAGGACGCCCAGGACGTGGGCAACGGCCGGCTGATCGCGTCGGTGAAGGACACCGACGGCAACCTGATCGGGCTGCTCCAGGACCCGGTCGCCTGAGCCGGGCGGAACCGGTCCTTCAGTTGTCCCGCACCCACACTAGTTGCACACGCAACAAATGCCCGGAACGGTGTTACCGTCGGGTGTATGGGAGCAACGACGGCCGGGGCGGGCCTCGAGGAACAGTGGCGGGACATCCTGTCGGTGCACGCGCGCACGATGTGCGAGATCGACCGCGTACTGCACCCGCACGGCCTGGGGGCGAGCGACTTCGAGGTGCTCGACATCCTCGCCTCCGAGACGCCCCGCGAGGGCGACCAGTGCCGGGTGCAGAACCTGGTCGGGCGGGTGCACCTCAGCCAGAGCGCGCTGTCCCGGCTGATCGGCCGGCTGGAGAAGGAGGGCCTGGTCGAGCGCTCGGTGTGCGCGGAGGACCGGCGCGGGGTGTGGGTCGCCCTCACCCGCAGGGGCCGCGAGCTGCACGACGAGGTGCTGCCCCTGCAGCGGGGCGTCCTGGAACGCACGCTGCGGGAGCGGCCCCCGGGGCTCTGACGGGCCGCTCGCGCAGGGTCAGCGGACCAGGAGGGTGCGCACTCCCTCCGAGGTGAGGGTCAGCCCGTGGTCGCCGGCCGCGTCTATGGTGAGCGACAGCTCGCCCTCGGGCCACTGCTCGGCGAGGGCGCCCAGCGGGATCAGCCGGTAGCGGGAGACGTAGGGCAGCAGCTCGGTCATCTCCCCCTCGGAGGTGAAGACCGGCACCACGGGTGCGCTGCCGGGCTGCTCCAGCACCGGCAGGGCGACCGCGGTCGGGTCGGAGGCGTCCTCGTCGGTGGTGTCGTCGGGCACCGGCACCAGCACCTCGCTGTGGGCGAGCGTGTCCAGTGCGGTGGGGTCCTCGGCGTCCTTGGCCAGCGCGTCCAGCGCCCGCCGGGCGGGGGAAAAGTTGTTGGCGGGTGTGTCCATGGCAGGTCTTCCTGGTGGAGGCGGTCCTGCGGCCGGGTCCGGAACCAGGCCGTCCGGATGTCATCCGGCCTCGCGTACCCGGGACGGCACGGATCATTCAGGAGCGCGGCCGCCGATCCCCCGCACACCCGGTCGGCCGGTCGGCTCCGGCCAGCAGCTCCGCCACGTCGGTGACCCGGACCAGCGGACGGTACAGGTCCATCACCTCCAGCGCCCGGGCGTGCGAGGCGTCGTCCGCGCCGGCGCAGGCGTCCGCGGCCACCAGGACCTCGACGCCCGCGTCGGCGGCCGCCAGCGCCGTGGACAGCACGCAGCAGTCGGTGCTGACCCCGGCGAGCACCAGCCGCTGTCCCGGGACCACCCGCTCGGCGAGCGGCGGGCCCCACTTGCCGAAGGCCGACGCGTCCAGCACGTCCCGGGCCACGGCGGCGAACTCGTCCGTGAGCCGCCACAGGGGCGCGTCCGGCGGCTGCCGGGCGAACGCCCACCGGGCGTAGTAGGCGCGCCAGGCCCCGGTGGGCTCGGCCGGGGCCAGGAAGCGGGTGAAGGTGACCCGGTCGGCGAATGCCGGCAGCAGCCGTCGTACGCCCGCCGCCGCCTCCGCGTAACGGGGGGCCGCCCAGGGGCTCGCCGGGTCGGCGAAGACGTGCTGCATGTCGATGACGGCCAGGTGGGCCGGGGCGCCGGTCACACGGACACCTCCCTCGCGCCCTGCGCCTCCTGGGCGCGCACCCGGTGCCGGCCCAGGGCCAGGGTGCCGAGGAAGCCGAGGGCCAGGGCGGCGAGGACGCCGAGGTTGGCGTAGGCCCAGGAGCCGTCCCTGCCGCCGAGGCCGAGGGGGCCGAGCAGGTAGCCCTGCCAGGTCAGCCAGTCGGCGGAGGCGTTGGCGACCAGTCCCCAGCCGAGGGCGGTGGCGGCCAGGGTGAGCAGCAGCGGCAGGGCGGGGACGTCGCCGTAGCGGCCGCGGGGCCGGTAGAGGTCGGCCTCGTCGTAGTCGCGGCGGCGCAGGAGGAGGTCGGCGAGGACGATGCCGCACCAGGCGGCGACGGGCACGCCGAGGGTGGTCAGGAAGCCGGTGAACGGGCCGAGGAAGTCGTCGGCGACGAACACGATGTACAGCGATCCGGCGATCATCAGCACACCGTCGACCAGCGCGGCGAGCGGGCGCGGGACGCGCAGCCCCGCGGAGAGCAGGGCGAGGCCGGAGGAGTAGATGTCGAGGACCGCGCCGCCGACCAGGCCGAGCACGGCGACCACCGCGAACGGCACCAGGAACCAGGTCGGCAGGATCGTGGTGAGCGCGCCGACCGGGTCGGCCGCGACGGCCGTGGCGAGCTGTTCGGAGGAGCCCGCGAGCAGCAGGCCGAAGACGGTCAGCAGCAGCGGGGCGACGCTCGCGCCGAAGGTCGTCCAGCCGACCACGCCGGCCCCGGAGGCGGAGCGCGGCAGGTAACGGGAGTAGTCGGCGGCCGCGTTGACCCAGCCGAGGCCGAAGCCGGTCATCATGAACACCAGTGCGCCGACGAATTCCTGGGCGGAGCCGTCGGGGATCGCGGTGACCGCGCCGGTGTGGACGTGGTCGGCGACGAGGCCGACGTAGACGAGCGTCAGCACGCCGGTGACCACGGTGATGACCGTCTGCAGACGCATGATCAGGTCGAAGCCCATCACCCCGCCGACGACGGTGAGTGCGCCCACCACGACCAGCGCGGCGGCCTTCGTGCCGGTGCCGCCGCCCCAGCCGAGCCGGTCGAACACGGTGGCCGTGGCGAGCGAGGCGAGCGCGACGAGGACGGTCTCCCAGCCGACGGTGAGCATCCAGGAGAGCGCCGCGGGCAGCCGGTTGCCGCGCACGCCGTACGCGGCGCGGCTGAGGACCATCGTCGGTGCGGAGCCGCGCTTGCCCGCGACGGCGACGAGGCCGCAGAGCAGGAACGAGAAGACGATGCCGAGCACGGAGGCGAGCAGGGCCTGCCGGAAGGAGATGCCGAAGCCCAGGGCGAACGCGCCGTAACCGATGCCGAACACCGAGACGTTCGCCCCGAACCAGGGCCAGAACAGCGTGCGCGGGCCGCCCTTGCGCTCGCTCTCGGCGATGACGTCGAGGCCGTGGGTCTCCACCTGGAGCGCACGGTCCCGCGGCGGGGCGCCGGTGCGGCCGGCGGCCGGGCCCGGGGATCCGCCGTCGGGGTCCGTGGATCTGCCGGGGTCCGTCATCGTCGTCCGCCTGTCCTGTCCGGGTGAATACCGGGGCGCATGTGGTTACCCGGTCCACTCCTACCCGACCCGGTGCCCGGTGACCCCCTGTCCGGAGCGCCGGACCCACGACGAATGGAGTGTGCGTGGTGCGCAGGACGACGGACGGCGAGCTGATGGACCCGGCGGCGCTCGTGGCGCCACCGGACGACGCCGGCCCCGGGCACATCGACTGGACCGACCGGCACGAGCAGGTCCTCGGGGCGCTGACCGCCGCGGAGGAGGAACGGGGCGGTGAGGCCGTCCACTTGGAGGAGATCGCCCGGCGGGCGGGCCTCGCCGAGGACGCCACCCGCCGGCTGCTGCACGACCTGGTCCGGGTGCACCGCAGGGCCACGGAGCTGGCCGGCAGCGACCGCCCGGACCTGGGGCCCCGCTACGAGACGACGCCCCGCTTCTGACCGGGCGCGCCACGGCGGGGCCCGGTCACGGTGCCCGTCACGCGCCCAGCTCGGCCAGTCGGGCGCCCTCCGTCCGCATGGCACGGGAGATCATCGTGGCCGCCGCGTGGACGGGTCCGGCGACCTTGGCCGGCTGGACGAGGGGGACGGGGCCGATGACGCCGACCGCCGCGACCACCGCGCCCCGGGCATCCCGCACCGGGACGGCGAAGCCGCCGCGGCCCGGGGCGAACGCGCCGTGCACCAGCGCGCTGCCCTCCCGCCGCACCTTGGCGAGGCACCGGGTGAGCGTCGGGCCGTCGGTGACCGTCTTCGGGGTGTAGGCCCGCAACGGGCCCGCGCACACCTCGTGCTGCGCCAGTGAACCGGCGTGGGCCAGCAGGGTCAGGCCCAGGGCGGTGGCGTGCAGCGGCACCCGGCGCCCCGGAGCGTCGTAGGGGCCGGGGTCGGGGTCGCTGGAGACGAAGGTGAGGCACACGGCCTCGCGGCCGTCCCGGACGGCGACGGTCGCGACGCCCCCGGTCTGCCGTTGCAGGCCGATGAGGTAGGGCTGGGCCGTTTCGGCCAGCGTGGAGGCGCGCGGCGCGAGGACCGCCGTCTCCCACAGGCGCAGCCCGATGCTGTAGCCGCCCTCCGCGGATCTCTCCAGGGCGCCCCAGCCGTGGAGTTTGTTCACGATGCGGTGGACGGTGGCGACGGGCAGTCCCGAGCGCCTGCTGATGTCGCTGAGTGACAGGGTGCGGTTGTCCCGGTCGAAGGCGCCGAGGATGCTGAGCGTCCGGTCGACGACTGAGCGCTCCGGCGGGGCGGAGTGGGGAGTGGTCATCCCGTTCAGATTCCCTTCACCTTCACGTTCACAGTGGTGCTGTCAGGTGTGCGTGCTGCCTCCGGATTCGAGCTGTATTCGGGCGACCACCCCTATCATTGAAGCCTCAAGTGGCCAATGAAAGGTCGATTCCGGAACGCCCATGGTCGATTTCGCATCGTTACCCCTGCCCGTGTTCCCCTACGTCCCGGCCTGGCGTTCCGGTCTCGACCTCGCGATGACGACCCTGCGGGAGTTGCGCGACCAGGGTTCGGTGCCCTCCCTCGCCTCGCCCCACCGCCTCGACTTCCACCAGATCCTCGTGGTCACCTCGGGGTCCGGCAGCTTCGCCGTCGACTCCAGCCGCTTCGAGTGCCACCCCGGCACCCTGGTCTGGACCCGGCCCAACCAGGTGATCGAGTTCTCCCCCCGGACGGACATGGACGCCGACGTCATCATGTTCACCGAGACCTTCCCCCTGCACCTGAGCGCCCGCGTCGGCATGCTCGACGACGTGCTGCGCCCCACGCACTGGCAGCTCTACGGCTCCGAACTCCTCGCCTTCCGGCGGGTGGTGAGCCTGCTACGGGAGGAGTTCCAGCGGCCCGACCAGGGCCTGGGCGAGGAACTGCTCAAGCACCTGCTGGCCGTCGCCATGCTGCACATCGACCAGATGTGCCGCCGGCGCCACAAGGAGCCGGGCGCCGCCGTCAGCGGTGAACAGGGCGAGCTGTTCCTGAGGTTCCGCCGCGAACTCGACCGCTCCTACGCCGTCACCCGGCTCGTGGAGGACTACGCCGCCGCCCTCAACTGCAGTACGCGCGCCCTGTCCCGGGCCTGTCGCGCCGTCGCCGGCACCTCCGCCAAGGACGTGATCGACTCCCGGGTCGCCCTGGAGGCGCGCCGGCTGCTCGGTCACACCGACCTGCCCATCGGGGCGATAGCGCGGCGGCTGGGGTTCTCCGAGGTCACGAACTTCGGCAAGTTCTTCACCCGCCGGGTCAACATGACGCCGGGGGCCTTCCGGCGTGAGGCACGGGCAGCCCAGGCGCGGTAGCCGGGCGGGGACGGCCACGCCGTGGGGCGGGCGGCGGGCACGCCGTGGGGCGGTCGGCGGGCGAGCGGGACCCAGTCATCTGCCCTTCCTGCGGGGCCGCATGCGCCCGACGGCCGTAACACGGAATTCTTTCCACTCTTCGGAAGGGCGGTTGTTCGGGATTCGGCCCGATGGCAAGACTGTGGCCTGCGTGCTTCGGGCGACCACTCCGACGGCACAGCAGACGTGTGGGCCCACAAGTCCGGACCAATCCATCGATCGACGAGGATCGACCGTACAGCGTATGACCTACTGACGAGTTGTTATTTCCGTCGGGGTGCCGCGATTCCCGGAAAACGGAGCATCGCCGCGTTCCCCGCCCCTTTTCCCGCCCCGGAACTCACGGATTCCGGTTCCGCGCGCCGGTCCGGCCGAAAGCCCTCGGCCGGGCTTCCCCCGGCGTGCCGTGACCCCCGCCGCAGGCCCTCGCCGCGCGGTGTGCGGGCACCACCATTCGCACGGTTCGGGGCCGGCTCCGCCGCGCCCCCGGGAAGGACGACGCATCATGGCCGCAGTGACCCCCGACGAGGCCGAGACCTGGCTGATCGAGAAGATCGCCCACCGGCTCGGCGTGGACCCCTCCGAGGTCTCCCGCGAGGTGTACTTCGACGAGCTGGACCTGGACTCCACCGAGGCGCTCATCCTGGCGGGCGAGTTGGAGAACTGGCTGGGCTTCGAGCTGAGCACCACCACGCTCTGGTACCACCCGACCGTCAAGGACCTGGCCGCGTACCTGGCCGAGGAGAGCACGCAGCGTGCGGCCGCCGCGTGAGCTGCGTCCCCCGGTGGTCCGGCGGTTCCGGGACGCCGCACCCGACGGGCGCACGGTCTTCTTCGTCCACCCCGGGGCCCTGGCCCCCACGGTGTACCGGGCACTGGCCGGGGCGCTCCCGGAGGGCGACGGGCTGACCGTGCTCGACCTGGGCGCGGTCCCGGAGTACGCCGAGGCGGCACTGACCGGGGGCCGGGCGGCGACGACCGTGGCGGGGCTGGCCGAGCGGCTGCTCGCGGCCGTGGAACCGCCACCGGGCCCGTACACCCTCGCGGGCTGGTCGTTCGGCGGTGTGCTGGCCGTGGCGATGGCCGACGCGCTGCCGGCCGAGCGGCGTCCGGCGCGGCTCGTGCTGCTCGACAGCATCGCGCCCACCGAGGAGTACAAGCAGCCCGACGACGCGCTGGAACCGGGGCTGCTGCTCGACTGGTTCAGCATGTACCTGGGTGCCAAGCGCGGCCGCCCGGTCCGGCTCGCCCCCGGCGCGCTGGACGGCCGGTCGGTCGACGACGGGCTCCCGGTCGTCCTGGACGCCGCGGTCGCCTCCGGCGCGCTGCTGCCCGACACCCCGCTGCCGGGGCTGCGCAAGCTCTACGACACCTACGTCGACGGGCTGTTGCGCAACAACCGGCTCACCGCGCCCCACCGGGCCGCCCCCGCTCCCCTGCCCGTGGTGCTGGTCAAGGCCGAGCGCAGTCTGGTCCCGGGCGACGACACGCTCGGCTGGCTGCCGCTCGCGCCGCACGGCCTGACCGTGCACCTGTGCCCGGGCGACCACTACACGATGCTCGACCACCCTGACGCGGTGGACACGATCGCCCGGCTGCTGCGGGGCGCGTAGCCGTCCGCGGGGTCGCGCGCCGACCGCCCTGTGGGGCGGGGCGGGGGCGGGGGTCATCCGCCGGTCGGAGGGCCCCGGGCCCGGTGGGCCTCGCCGGGCAGGGCCCGTGGCTCTCCGACCGTCACGCCGGTTCCGCCCGCACGGCGGTCCCCGGCCGCCACGCCGAACCCGCCGGCACCCGCAGGGCCGGTCCCCCGTGGGACCGCGTCCGCGCAGATCGTCGTCCGTCATGGGCGGCGCCCGACACCGGTACCGGTGCCGTACAGGCACGGTCAGCCGGGTGGGGCGCCGGCCCGTTCACCCTTGCGCGTCACCCGCAGGGCCCCGAACCGACCAGGGACCGTCACCGGTCCCGCCGTCCGACCAAGAGAGCCTCGCCGTGAACGCTTCGCACGCATCCGACCTCGACCGCCGGCTGGCCCGCGACCCGATCGCGATCGTCGGCCTGTCCGCCCTGTACCCCAAGTCGCGCGACCTGCGCGAGTTCTGGGCGAACGTGGTCTCCGCCGCCGACTGCATCGAGGACGTCCCCGCGACCCACTGGGACGTGTCGGAGCACTACGACTCCGACCCCTCCGCGCCCGACAAGACGTACTCCAAGCGCGGCGGTTTCATCCCCACCGTCCCGTTCAACCCGCTGGAGTTCGGGCTGCCGCCCAACACCCTCGAGGTCACCGACGTCCTGCAGCTGCTCAGCCTGGTCGTCGCCCGTGACCTGCTCAAGGACGCGGGCGCCGACCAGGACTGGTACGACGCCTCGCGCACCGGCGTCGTCCTGGGCGTGACCGGCGCCAACCAGCTCACCCAGCCGCTGTCGGCCCGGCTGCAGACCCCGGTCCTCAAGGAGGTCGTGCGCTCCTGCGGCCTCACCGAACGGGACGCCGAGGAGATCGCGGAGAAGTTCAAGCTGGCCTTCGCCCCCTGGGAGGAGAACTCCTTCCCCGGCATGCTGGGCAACGTCGTGGCCGGCCGCATCGCCAACCGACTCGACCTCGGCGGCACGAACATGACGATCGACGCGGCCTGCGCCAGCTCCCTGGGCGCGGTCAAGGCCGCGGTGAGCGACCTGCTGGAGCGCCGCGCGGACACGATGCTGGTGGGCGGCTGCGACGCCGAGAACACCATCTTCATGTACCTGTGCTTCAGCAAGACGCCCGCGTTCTCCAAGTCCGGGCTGATCCGCCCGTTCGACGCGGACGCCGACGGCACGCTCATCGGCGAGGGCATCGGCATGCTGGCGCTGCGCCGCCTGTCCGACGCCGAGCGGGACGGCAACCGGATCTACGCCGTCCTGCGCGGCATCGGCTCCTCCAGCGACGGCCGGTTCAAGTCGATCTACGCGCCGCGCAAGGAAGGGCAGATGACGGCTTTGCGCCGGGCCTACGAGGACGCCGACGTCTCCCCCGACTCCATCGAGCTGTTCGAGGCGCACGGCACGGGCACCGCGGTCGGTGAGGCGACCGAGCTGTCGGCGCTGTCGGCGGTGGTGTCCGAGAGCGGCGAGGAGAAGCAGTACGCGGCGGTCGGCAGCGTCAAGTCGCAGATCGGGCACACCAAGGCGGCCGCCGGTGCGGCCGGCATGATCAAGCTGGCGCTGGCCCTGCACCACAAGCTGCTCCCGCCGACCATCAACGTCGAGCGGCCCAACCCGGCGATCGACTGGGAGAACAGCCCCTTCTACGTCAGCTCCCGCACCCGCCCCTGGATCCGCGACCCGCGCCGGCCGCGACGCCGGGCGGCGGTGTCGTCGTTCGGCTTCGGCGGCACCAACTTCCACGTCGTCCTGGAGGAGCACGGCGACGGCGACGACCTGCGGGTGATGTTCCCGGTGAGCCGGGTGCACCTGTGGCACGAACCCGACGTGGACGCGCTGGCACGGGCCGTCGAGGAGGGCGCCGCACCGCGCACCACGCCCGCCCCTGCGGGACACCCGCGGCTCGCGCTCGTCGCCCGGTCCGAGGCCGAGCTCGCCGAGCTGCGCGCCCTGGCCGTGGCCCAGTTGCGCGCCCGGCCGACGGCGGACGCCTGGTCGCACCCCAAGGGCATCCACTTCCGCGCCGCCGCCGCGCCCACCGGCAAGGTCGCCGCGCTGTTCGCCGGCCAGGGCAGCCAGTACGTCGAGCCGGGCCGTACCGCCGTGCTCGCGCTGCCCCCGCTGCGCGCCGCCTTCGACGCCGCCAACGCCGCCTTCGGGGAGGACGGACTCCCGCTGTCCCGGGTGGCGTTCCCGCCGCCCGCGTTCGACGAGGCGACGCGCACCGCCCAGGAGGGCGCGCTGCGCCGCACCGAGTACGCGCAGCCCGCGATCGGCGCGCTGGCCGCCGGCCACTACCGCTACCTGACCGAACTCGGCTTCGACGCCGACGGGTTCCTCGGGCACAGCTTCGGCGAGCTGGCCGCGCTGTGGGCGGCCGGCGCCCTCGACGACGCCACCTACTTCGCGCTGGCCCGGGCCCGGGGCGCGGCGATGGCCCCGCCCGCGCAGAGCGGCTTCGACCCGGGCGCCATGGCCGCGGTCACCGCCTCCCCCGAGCGGGTCGAGGAACTGCTCGCGGGCTTCGCCGAGTTGGTGGTCTGCAACCGCAACGCCCCGGACCAGATCGTGGTCGGCGGCGCCACCGACGCCGTCGAGCGCTTCGTCGCCGCCGCCGGTGAGGCGGGCGTGCGCGCGCTGCGGCTGCCGGTCTCGGCGGCCTTCCACACGCCGTTCGTGGGGCACGCGGTCGAGGCGTTCGGACGCGCCGTCGCGGACGCCGAGATCCGCGAGCCGCGCCGTCCGGTCTACGCCAACTCGCCCGGGGCGTCGTACGGTTCGGACGTCGAGGCCAACCGTCGCACCCTGGTGGGGCAGTTGGTCGAGCCGGTGGAGTTCGCCGAGCGGGTCGAGGAGATGTACGCGGCGGGCTTCCGCACGTTCGTCGAGTTCGGCCCGAAGAACGTGCTGACCAAGCTGGTCGACCGCATCCTCGGCGAGCGCGAGCACTTCGCGGTCCGGCTGGACCCGGGCAGCGAGGGCGACGCCGACCTGACGCTGAAGCGCGCGGTGGCCGAACTGGCGGTCCTGGGGCTGCCCTTGGCGACCACCGACCGCTATGTCGCCGAGCCGCCGGCCGAGGAGCCCGTCAAGGGCATGACCGTGCCGCTCAACGGCATCAACCACGTGCCGGAGGCCCGCCGGGCCGCCTATCGGGACGCGCTGGAGAACGGCTACCGGATCGAGCGGCCCGCCCACCTGCCTGCGGCTGCCGGTTCCCCCGCGCCCGTCGGCGCCTCCGGCCCGGGGACCCCCGCCCTGCCCGGCTCCGGTACCCCCGCGACCGTCCCGCCCGCCCCCGTCGCCGAGCGGCCCGCGCCCTCCGTCGAGGTCGCCGTGCCCGCCCCGGCGCCGGCCGGGACCACCGCCCAGCCCCTGGTGACGGCCGTCGTCACCCAGCGACCGGAGCGCGCGCCGGCCCCGGCCCCCGCGGCGCACGCCGCCTCCGCCGACGTACTGGAGAGCGAACTCGTGGAAGACGAACAGCCCACCCCCGCGCCCGATCGGCTCTCCTCGCTGATCGCCGACCACCTGGCGCTCCACGACGACTACCTGCACGGCCAACTGGCCAGCGCCCAGCGCATGATGGGCCTGCTGGAGCGCGCCGACGAGCAGGACCGCGTCGACGCGGTGCTCCCCGGTGTGGCCTCGGTCAAGGAGCACGGGCTGGCCATCGGCCGCACGCACCTGCGGGCCAACGAGATCCTGCGGGAGATGGCCGCGCTGGAGATCGGCGCGCTGACGGAGGCCGCGCCCGTGGCCCCGGCCGTCCAGGAGGCCCCCGCGGCACCGGCCGCGCTGCCGGCCCCGGGCACTCCGGTCACCCCGGCCGTTCCCGCCGCTCCGCCGGCGCCGGTGGAGCAGGCGGCCCCGATCGCGCCGGTGGCCCCCGCCACCGCGGCTCCGGCCCCCTCGGCCCGTCCCGAGGCCGTGACCCCGCAGTCCCCCTCGGCGCCGGTCTCCCCGGCCGCCCCCCAGGGCCCGTCCGACGGCGCGCGCCCCGACAACGGCACGTCGGTGACGGGCGCCTCGGCCGACGAGGTCGCCGCCGCCCTGCTCGACGTCGTGTCGCAGAAGACCGGCTACCCGGCGGAAATGCTCGACCTCGGCATGGACGTGGAGGCGGACTTGGGCATCGACTCCATCAAGCGCGTCGAGATCATGGGCGTGCTGCAGGAACAGTTCCCCAGCCCCACCCCCGTCGGTCCCGAACAACTCGGTGAACTGCGCACGCTCGGTGAGATCGTGGACTTCGTGCTGAGCCTCGGCGGCTCGACCGCGCGGGCTCCGCACGCCGCCGCGGCCCCGGTCACCGTCGGCGCGACCGCCACCGCGACGGCCGCCCCCGCGCGGGCCGGCTTCAGCACCGCCGACGTCACCTCCGCGCTGCTCGGCATCGTGGCGCAGAAGACCGGCTACCCGGCCGACATGCTGGACCTCGGCATGGACGTCGAGGCCGACCTCGGCATCGACTCCATCAAGCGCGTCGAGATCATGGGCGTCCTCCAGGAACAGTTCCCCAGCCCCACCCCCGTCGGCCCCGAACAACTCGCCGAACTCCGCACCCTGAACGAGATCGTGGGCTTCGTGCTGGAGCTCGGGGGCAGTGGCCCGGCGGACGCGGCGCACGAGCCCGCGGCCACCCCCGCGCCGGCCACCTCCACCGCCTCCCCCGCCGACGTCACCGCCGCCCTGCTCGACATCGTCGCCCAGAAGACCGGCTACCCCGCCGACATGCTCGACCTCGCCATGGACGTCGAAGCCGACCTCGGCATCGACTCCATCAAGCGCGTCGAAATCATGGGCGTCCTCCAGGAACAGTTCCCCAGCCCCACCCCCGTCGGCCCCGAACAACTCGCCGAACTCCGCACCCTCGCCGACATAGCCGACTTCGTCACCGGCCTCACCACCACCCCGACCAACGCCCCGAACACCCCCGCCGAGCCCTCCACCGCCGCCCCCGCCCCCGCCCCGTCCCCCATCGGCCGCGGTCACGCCGGTCTGGTCGACCTGCCCCTCCCCGACCGTCTCGTGGACGCCTACCCGCAGGGCGCGACCGCGCTCGTCGTGGACGACGGCAGCGAGGTCGCCGGGGCCACGGCGGCCCGGCTCGCCGCGGCCGGCTGGCAGGTGCGGGCGTTGCGGCTGCCGGGTGTCCCGCAGCGCGTCGAGGGCGCCACGGACCTGCCGCTCGCCGGCTGGGGCGCCACCGAACTGTCCTCGCGCCTGGAGGAGCTGGGCGACGAGAAGGTTCACCTCGCGGTGGTGTTCGCCGCCGCGGACGGGCTGCCGTGGGCCGAGGGGACCCGCCGGCTCGCGCACACGCTGCTGGTCGCCAAGCACCTGGTCGCGCCGCTGACGTCCGCCGCGCGGGCCGGTCACCGGGCCGCCTTCGTCACGGTCACCCGGCTCGACGGCTCGTTCGGCCTGACCGGGGTCGAGGAGGACGCGGTGCCCGCCGGTGGCGTCGGCGGTCTGGTCAAGACCCTCGCCGTGGAGGCACCGGAGCTGTTCTGCCGCGCGGTCGACCTGGCCCCCGGGCTCGGTGCCGCCGAGGCGGCGGAGCTGGTCCTTCAGGAGGCGCAGGACGCGGCCCCGGCCCCGGTGCAGGTGGGCCGGGACGGCCGCCGCCGGGTCGCCCTCACCCCCGGCGCCGAGGCGCCCGCCGCGACCGGCGCCGCCCTCAGCGCGGACGACCTGCTCGTGGTGACCGGCGGCGGGCGCGGCATCACCGCCCGCTGCGCCGCCGCCCTCGCCCGGGCCCACCGCCCCGGCCTGCTGCTCCTCGGCCGGACCGCGCTGGGCGAGGAGCCCGCGTGGGCGCACGGCCTGACGGACGTGGCCGCGCTGAAGGCCGCCGCCGTGGCGCACCTGAAGGCCTCGGGCGAGAAGCCGACCCCGAAGCGCGTCGAGCAGCTCTACGGCGCGGTCGTCGGCGAGCGCGAGGTGCGCCGGACGCTGGCCGAGATCCGCGCGGCCGGCAGCGAGGTCGCGTACCTGGCCGTGGACATCACGGACGCCGCCGCGACGGCCGCCGCGCTCGCCCCGTACCGGGAGCGGATCACCGGTCTGGTGCACGGCGCCGGGGTCCTCGCCGACCAGCTGATCGCCGCGAAGAAGGCGGCCGAGATCGACCGGGTCTTCTCCGTGAAGCTCGGCGGCCTGCGCTCGGTGGTTGCCGCGCTGGAGGCCGGACGGCTGCGCCACGTGGTGCTGTTCTCCTCGGTCGCCGGGTTCTTCGGCAACCGGGGCCAGTCCGACTACGCCATGGCCAACGAGGTGCTCAACGCCTGGGCCACGTCCTTCAAGGGCCGGCACCCCGGGGCGCACGTCTCCTCGCTCAACTGGGGCGCCTGGGACTCCGGCATGGTGTCGCCGCAGATCAAGGCGGTGTTCGAGGAGCGGGGCATCGCGCTGATCCCCGAGGACACCGGAACCCGGCTGTTCGCCGAGCAGTTCGCCCCGGAGCGGTCCGGTGACGTGGTGACGGTCCTCGGTCCGACGACGCCCCTGTCGGTGCGCGAGGACACCGCCCCCGCGGCCGCGGCCGTGCTGGAGCGGGACCTGCACGCCCTGGCGGCCGAGCCGCTGGTCGCCGACCACGTCATCGGTGACGCCCCGGTGCTGCCCGCCGCGGCGGCCCTGGGCTGGGCCGCCGGTGCCGTCGAACGGCTGACGGGCCGGACGGTCGCGCGGGTGCGGGACTTCACCGTGCACAAGGGCGTCGTGTTCGACGGCGGTCTGGAGGGCGCCCGGTTCCGGCTGGCGGTCGACCCGACGCCGGACGGTGCCGAGGCCGACGTGCGGATCGTGTCCGAGGGCGCCGACGGCACCGTACGGCCGCACTACGCGGCGCGGGTGCAGTGGGGTGCCGCGGCCGAGGGGACCGTACAGGTCTCCGGGCTGCCGGCGCTCGGCGGTGGCCGTGACGCGCGGGGGCTGTACGAGGACGGCACGCTGTTCCACGGTCCGTCGCTGCGCGGGCTGCGCCGGGTGCTGGAGTCGGCCGAGTCGCGCCTGGTCGTGGAGTGCGCGCTGACCGAACACCGGCCACAGGGCGGGGCGTTGGCCTCCGAGCGGTACGCGCCCGGCACCGCCGACCTGCTGCTGCAGGCCGCGCTGGTGTGGATGCGCCAGCACCGGGACACGGCGAGCCTGCCGATGGGCGTGGCGGACGTCGAGCTGTTCGAGGCGCTGCCGGACGGCGAGCCGTTCCTGGTGGTGGCGGAGCCGGTGTCGGTGAACGGCACGGGCGCCACGCTCACCGTGACGGCCTGCGCGGCCGACGGGCGGGTGCTGGCCCGGTTCTCCGGCGTGTCCCTGGTGTCCACCCCGCAGCTGGCCGCGAAGTTCGCGGGCCGCTGAGCCGACTCGCGAGTGAGCCGGACGGGACGCCCCGGTGCCGGGGGCGCGGGTGCACGGGTCCGACGGGCCCGGCACCGGCGGCCCCCGGCACCGGCCGGGGCGCCCCGCGGGCGAACGAGCACAAGAAGCGAGGAGACAGCTGCCAATGAGCAAGTTCGCGATCGTCGGGATCTCCTGCCTGTTTCCCGGGGCGGACACTCCCGACGCGTTCTGGAGCAACCTGCGCGACGGCGTCGACAGCCGCCGGGAGGGCGGCCCGGACGTCTTCGGTCCGGCGCCCGACCCGCGCGACGCGGACCCCGCGCACGCCATCACCTGCCTGCGGGGCGGTTTCGTCACCGGATTCGACTTCGACCCCACCGGGTTCCTGCTGGACGCCGGTGACCTCGCCGGCCTGGACCGGGTCTTCCACTGGTCGTTGCACGTGGCCCGCGAGGCGCTGCGCGACAGCGGCCACGCCGGCCGCCCGGGCCTCACCGCCCGCACCGGCCTGGTGATCGGCGACTACTCCTTCCCGACGCCCGCCTCCGCGCGGATCAGCCTGCCGCTGGTCCACGAGGCGGTCCTGGACGGCGTACGGCGCGCCGGGCACCCGGCGCCCGCGCCGGCACCGCTGCTCGACCCGTCGGCGGTGCACCCCGCCGACGCCCGGGTCAGCGGCGCACCGGCCCGCATCACGGCCGCCGCGCTGGGCCTGGGCGGCCCCCGCTACGCGCTGGACGCCGCCTGCTCCTCCGCGCTGTACGCCCTGAAGCTGGCCTGCGACCACCTGGCGGCCGGGCAGGCCGACCTGATGCTGGCGGGCGGGGTGTGCGCGCCCGACCCGACACTGATCCACCTGTCGTTCTCCGACCTGCACGCCTACCCGGACAACGACGTCAGCCAGCCCTTCGACGCCCGCTCGACCGGCATCCTCACCGGACAGGGCGCCGGCATGGTCGCGGTGCGGCGGCTGGCGGACGCGCTCGCGGACGGGGACCGGATCTACGCGGTCGTCGACGGTATCGGACTGTCCAACGACGGCGCCGGCCGCCACCTGCTGGTGCCTAACCCGTCGGGCCAGCTCGGCTCGTACGAACTGGCCTACGCGCGGGCCGGGTTCGGGCCGGACGAGGTCGACTACCTGGAGTGCCACGCCACCGGTACGCCGATCGGCGACGGCACGGAGGCCGAGTCGGTCGCGTCCTGGTTCGGGCCGCGCGGCGGGGTGCCGCCGCTGGGCTCGGTGAAGGGCAACCTCGGGCACCTGCTGACCGTGGCGGGCCTGAGCAGCCTGCTGAAGGTGATCCTGTCGATGGCGCACGGGCAGGTGCCCCCGACGATCGGCGTCGAGGAGCCGCTCGCGGCGGACCTGCCGCTGGTGCGGGCCGCGCGTCCCTGGCCCGACGAGCGGCCGGGTCCGCGGCGCGCCGCGGTGTCCGCCTTCGGCTTCGGCGGCACCAACGCGCACGTGGTGCTCTCCCAGCAGCCCTCCCCGCAGCCCTCCTCGCCGGGCGGGGCGCCCGGGGAGGAGCCCGTCGAGCCGCCCGCGCTGGACGTGGTCGGCATGGGCGCCCACTTCGGCACCCTCGACTCGGCCGCGGCCTTCGAACGCGCCCTGTACGACGGCTCGGACGCGTTCCGGCCGCTGCCCGAGCACCGCTGGCGGGGCCTGGAGGACACGGCCGGCGGCACCCTTCAGCGGGCCGGCCTGGACCGCGACCGGCTGCCCGAGGGCGCGTTCGTGGACCGGGTGGACGTGGACCCGGCGGACCACCGCATCCCGCCCGCCGACCTGCGCAACTACAACCTCCAGCACGCCCTGATGTCCAAGGTCGCCGACGAGGCGCTGCGCGACGCGGGCTACGACCGGCGCGTGCCGGCCGGGCAGAAGGCGCCCGCGCCGCGGCGGGTCGCGGTCGTGGTGGCGATGGAGATCGAGCCGAGCGCCCACCTGCACCTGGCCCGGCACGGCCTGGGCGACTTCCTGCGCCGCGCCTACGCCGAGGCCGGTCTCGAACTGACCGACGAGCAGCGGGCCGCGCTGGCCGCCGCCACGCGCGACGCGGTGCACGAGCCGATCGTCGCCAACGAGGTGCTCAGCTACATCGGCAACATCATGGCGAGCCGCATCTCCTCGCTGTGGAACCTGACCGGGCCGTCGTTCACGGTCTCCTCCGACGGCGCGGGCACCGCCGAGGCGCTCGAGATCGCCCGGCTGCTGCTGCTGGACGAGACGGTGGAGGCGGTGCTGGTCGGCGCCGTCGACCTGGCGGGCTCCCCCGAACACCTGCTGCTGCGCGGCGCCGCCCCGGTCGCCGGTGCGGGCCTCAGCTTCGGCGAGGGGCAGCGGGGCCGCCGGATCGGCGAGGGCGCGGGCGCGGTCGTCGTCACCCGCGCGGGTGAGGTGCGGCGCCGGGTGTACGCGCGGATCGACTCCGTCGCCGTACGGCACTGCGCCCCCGTCGACGGCGTGCTGCCGGAGGCGGACGCGGCGACGCTCGCGGAGGCGGCCGGGCAGGCCCTGGCCGAGGCCGGGATCGGGCCGGCGCACGTCGGTTACCTGGAGGCCCACGCGGGCGGTACGCAGGCGCAGGACGCGGCCGAGCTGGCCGGTCTGGCCCGCGTGTACCCGGCCGGGTCCGGGGCGGTCGCACTGGGCAGCGCCAAGGCGCAGGTGGGCGACGCCCAGGCCGCGTCGGCGATGGCCGGGCTGCTGCGGGCGGTGCTGTGCCTGCACCACGGCTACCTGCCGGGCGTACCCGGCTGGCGGCGGCCGGACCCGGAGCTGGCCGGCCACTTCGCGGCCTCCGCCTTCCACGTGCCGGACGCCTCGCGGCCCTGGCTGCGCGGCGGCAACGACGAACGGCGGTACGCCGCGGTCAGCGTGATCGGCTCCGACGGCGCCCACGGTCACGTGGTGCTGTCCGCCGAGCGCACCCGCGGGGACCTCGTGCCGTCCGACTGGCGGCGGGCCGGCGCCCCGGTGCTGCTGGCGCTCGGCGCGGCAGACGTGGACGGGCTGCTCGCCGAGGTCGCCGGGCACCAGGAGCTGCTGGAGCGCGGCGCCGATCCCTACCGACTGGCCCGCGCCGCGGCCGAGCGGCTGCCGGGCAGCGCGCTGCGGGTGGTGCTCGTCGGCCGGGACGCTCAACAACTGGCTGAGCAGCTGGAGCTGGCGACCCGTCACCTGGCGGACGCGTACGCCCGGGGCGAGGAGTGGACCACACCGGCGGGCAGTTGCTTCGCCCCGCGGCCGATCGGGCCGCAGGGCAAGGTGGCGCTCGTCTACCCGGGTGCCTTCAACTCCTACCCGGGGCTGGGGCAGGACCTCTTCCGGGCGTTCCCCTCGCTGCTCACCCGGTTCGAGGCGGAGGCCACCGACCCCGACCGGATGTTCCGTGCCGCGCAGCTCTACCCCCGCTCCCAGGAGGCCCTGGACCGGCGGGCGTTGATGGCGCTGGAGGGCGAACTGGGCGAGGACGTCCCGTTCATGCTCGCCACCGGCACCACGTTCGCCGTCCTCTACACGGACCTGGTCCGCGAGCTGCTGGGCGTGCCGGCGCACGGCGCGTTCGGCTACAGCCTCGGCGAGTCGAGCATGCTGTTCGCGACCGGCGGCTGGCTGCGCTCGGCGCGCCGCGACGACCGGATCAGCGCGACCCCGCTGTTCCGCGACCGGCTGACCGGCCCGCGCCGCACGGTGCGCGAGCTGTGGGGCCTGCCGGAGGACACCCCGGACGCGGCGGTGTGGGGCAGCTTCGTGCTGCTGGAGTCCGCGGACCGGATCACCGAGGCGCTCGCCCGCTACGACCGGGTGTTCCTCACCCACGTCAACACGCCCACCGAGGCGGTCGTCGCCGGTGACCCGGTCCAGTGCCGGGCGCTGATCGAGGAGCTGGGCTGCCCGTCGGCCCGCTCACCCGTCGGGTCGGTCATGCACTGCCCGGTGGTGGACGGGGAGCTGGCGGGCCTCGCCGAGCTCAACGACCACCCCACGGGCTCGCCGGGCGGCCTGGAGCTGCTCAGCGCCTACGACTACGACACCGTGGACACCCTGGACCGCGCCGAGGTGGCCCGCCGCATCGCGCACACCCTGCGCGGCACGATCGACTTCCCGCGCCTGGTGCGCACCGCTCACGACCGGGGCTTCCGCTACTTCGTCGAGGTGGGCCCCGGCGCGACCTGCACCCGCTGGGTGCGCGACACCCTCGGGGACGCCGAGCACGTCGCCGTCCCCGTGGACCGGCGCGGGGTGCCGGCCGCCCGGTCCGTGGCCCAGCTCGCGGCCCGGCTCACGGCGCACGGACTGCCGGTCGACCTGGCCGGGCTGCTCGGCCCGGACCCGGTGGCCCCGAAGGCCCGGCCGGCCCTGCTGCGGGTGCCGGTGGGCGGGGGCGCGCCGATCCCGGCCGGGGTCGCCGCGCGGGCCGCCGCCGCACCGGCCGCGGTGTCCGCCGCACCGGCCGCCCGTACGGCACCCGCGCCCGCGAGCGCCGCAGTCGACGTCAAGGACGCACGGCCCGCCCCCGTCGCGGCCGTTCCGCTGGAGGTAACCGACCCGATGCCCGCCGATCCGACCCTCGACGACGCCGAGGTCATCACCTTCGACGGTGAGCCGATCGCGTTCCTGCCCTGGACACCGGAACCGCAGGAGCCCCGTGGCCCGCGCGGCCCGCGGGAGCCGGGAGCGGCCGCCGTGCCCGCCGGACCGTCGTCCGCCGTGACCCCTGTGTCCCCCGCTTCCCCGTCATCCTCCGGGTTCGCCGTGTCCGGCACCCGCCCCCGTCCCGCGGCCGCCGCCGGGGCCGCACCGCCGCGCCCCGCCCGCTCCGGCGGCACCGCCGCCGCGGACCTGGTGCAGGAGCTGCGCCGGCAGATGGTCGCCACCCACTCCGTGGTGATGGAGACCCAGCGCGTCCTCCAGGAGCACACCCTGGCCCGCGCGGAGGCGCTGCTCGACCCGCGCGCGACGGCGCCCGCGCCCACCGTGGCCCCGGCCCCGCGCCCCCTCCCCGCCGGGCCCCGGCCGCTCCCGCCCGTCGCGCCGCAGCCCGCACTGCCCGCCGCCGCTCCCCCGGACGCGACGGCGGCCCCGGCGGCACCGCCCGTGCCCCCCGCCCCCGACGCACCCACGGGCCCGGCGCCCACCGGCCCCGCCCGCACCCCGGGTGTCATCTGGGACGAGCAGCAGCTGCTCGCCTTCGCCACCGGCCGCATCGCCGACGTCTTCGGGCCCGGGTTCGCGCCGGTCGACGGCTACGCCAAGCGGGTCCGGCTGCCCGCGCCGCCGTACCACTTCGTCACCCGGGTCACCGCCCTGGAGGCCGAGACCGGGGTGTACGAACCGTCGTTCATCCGCACCGAGTACGACGTCCCCGAGGACGCCTGGTACGCGGTCGACGGCGGGGTGCCGCCGGCGGTCGCCATCGAGGCCGGGCAGTGCGACCTGCTGCTCATCAGCTACCTGGGCATCGACTTCCGCAACCGGGGCGAGCGGGTCTACCGGCTGCTCGACAGCAAGCTGGTCTTCCACGGCGACCTGCCGCGCACCGGCCAGACCCTGCGCTACGACATCTCCATCAACCGGTTCGTCCGCCAGGGCGACACCACCCTCTTCTTCTTCAGCTACCTCTGCTACGCCGACGGCGAGCTGATCCTCGAACTCAAGGACGCCTGCGCCGGCTTCTTCTCCGAGGCCGAACTCGCCACCCCGCTCGGGGTGGTCGTCACCGAGAAGGAGCGGCAGCAGCGGGCGGCGCTGACGAAGACCTGGTTCAAGCCGCTGGCGCACACCGACAGGAACCACTTGACGGCGGCCGACCTGGAAGTGCTGGCCGACGGGCGCCCGGGGGACGTCTTCGGGCCGCACCACGCGCAGGACCCCGGCCTGAACCCGGCGCTGCGGCTGCCGGACGCGCGACTGCGGATGGTCGACGAGATCCTGATCGACCGCACCGGCGGCCCGCGCGGCCTCGGCGCGATCACCGCGTACAAGCGGCTGGAGCCGGACGCCTGGTACTTCGAGTGCCACTTCCCGGACGACCCGGTGCTGGCCGGTTCGATGGTCGCCGAAGGCGCGGTGCAGACCCTCCAGGCGTACCTGCTGCACCAGGGCATGCACCTGGTGCTGCCCGACGCCCGCTTCCAGACGATCGTCGGGCTGGAGACGGAGGTGCAGGTGCGCGGCCAGATCACGCCGGCGCACTCCGAGATCCGTTACGAGATCGAGGTCATGGAGCTGACGCTGCTGCCGCGTCCCTCCGTGATCGCCGACATCCTGGTGTACCTCGGCGACAAGCCGGTGATCCGGATGCGCAACTTCGGCATCCAGATCCGGGAGAAGGAGGGCACCCCGTACCGGCCGCCGCTCGGCGGTGTCCCGGAGTTCCTGGGGCGGCGCAACCGCTCCGGCGAGCCCGCGATGATCAACGAGCTGCACCTCGCGCACGCTGCCAAGGGCGACCTGGGCACCGCGATGGGCCCGGAGTTCGACGTGTACCGCGACAGCCGCGCGCCCTACATCCCCAACGGGGACTTCCAGTTCGTCGACCGCATCATGCGCCTGGACGGCACGCGCGGCGACCTGAGGCCCGGCGCCGAGATGGTCACCGAGTACGACTCGCCGGCCGACGCCTGGTACTACGCCGAGAACTCCCACCCGCACATGCCGAACTGCGTGTACATGGAGACCTCGCTCCAGGCGGCGATCCTGCTCGGCTACTACCTGGGCGCCACCCTCAAGCAGCCGGAGACCGAGTACTCCATCCGCAACCTCGACGGCCGGGCCACCCTGGTCAAGGACATCGACCTGCGCGGCAGGACGGTCCGCCACCACTCCACGCTGCTGATGACCAGCGCCGTGACGGGGGCCGTCCTGCAGAAGTTCCGCTACGAACTGTCCGCCGACGGCGAGGTGTTCTACACCGGCGAGTCCCTCTTCGGCTACTTCAGCGAGGCGGCCCTCGCCCACCAGGTCGGCCTGGACAACGGCACGTACGTGGCGCCCTGGATCGAGCAGGCGGCGCCCACCGGCGTCCGCCGGATCGAACTGCCCGCCGACGCGCCGCAGTTCAGCGGCGAGCTGCGGCTGCCCGGCGGTCACTTCCACCTCGTCGACCACGTCGACCTGGTCGAGGACGGCGGCCGGCACGGCAAGGGCTACCTGCACGGGCTGCGCAGCATCCGCCCCGACGAGTGGTACTTCGACTGCCACTTCCACCGCGACCCGGTGATGCCCGGCTCGCTCGGCGTGGAGGCGATCCTCCAGGCGCTGCGCCTGTACGTGCTGGAGAAGGGCCTGGCCGAGGGCATCGAGCGGCCGCGGTTCGCGCTCGCCACGAACGTGCCGATGAGCTGGAAGTACCGCGGCCAGATCCTGCGCCACGACGGCGAACTCCGCTTCGACGTGCACGTCAAGGAGGTCCGCCGGGACGGCGACCGGCTGGTCGTGATCGCCGACGCCGACCTGTGGAAGCCGGGCCTGCGCATCTACGAGCTGACCGACGTGGCCATCGAGGTCCGTCCCGACGACACCCGCGACCAGGCCTGACCGGGCCCGAGGAGACGACCCCCGTCATGCAGACCCAGACCACTCCCCTGCGGTGGCACGGAGAGAGCGGCCCGCACACCGACCCGGCGGGCATCTACCAGGCCCTGGCCGACCTCGACCGGCCCTGCTTCGTCGTGCGCACCCCGTCCGGCGTCGGCGCGGTGTCCGGCGGCGGGCCCACCACGGGCGCGGGCGTGCCGCTGCTCGCGGCGGCCCCGGCGCTGCCGGCCCGCACGCTCGGCTCGCCCGCGTTCCTGGCCGCGCACGGTGTCGGCCACGCCTACATGGCGGGCGCGATGGCCGGCGGCATCGCCTCCGCCGACCTGGTGGTCGCGCTGGCCCGGGAGGGCTTCCTGGCCTCCTTCGGCGCGGCCGGACTGCTGCCCGAGACCATCGAGAAGGCCCTGGTGCGGTTCGCGGCCGAAATCCCGGGGCTGCCGTACGCGGTGAACCTGATCCACAGTCCGAGCGAGGAGCGCCTGGAGCGCGAGGCCGTGGAGCTGTTCCTGCGCCACGGGGTGCGCTGCGTCGAGGCGTCAGCGTTCATGAACCTCAGCCCGCACGTGGTGCGGTACCGGCTCAGCGGACTGCGCCGGGACCCGTCGGGCGCGGTCGTCGCCGAGCACCGGCTGATCGCCAAGGTGTCCCGGCCGGAGACCGCCGAGCGGTTCATGCGGCCGGCCCCGGCCACCCTGGTCAGCGCGCTCCTCGACCAGGGCCTGATCACCGCGGACCAGGCCGACCTCGCCAAGTACGTGCCGATGGCGGACGACATCACCGTGGAGGGCGACTCCGGCGGCCACACCGACCGCCGGCCGCTGACCGCGCTGCTGCCGACGATCCTGCGGCTGCGCGACACGGTCCAGCGCGAGCACCGCTACCCCGTGCCGATCCGGGTCGGGGCGGCGGGCGGCCTGGGCTGTCCCACGTCGGTGGCGGGCGCGTTCGCCATGGGCGCCGCGTACGTGGTGACCGGCTCGGTCAACCAGTCGTGCGTGGAGTCCGGCGCGTCGAAGGCGACGAAGGCGCTGCTCGCGGACGCCGGCATCGCCGACTGCGAGATGGCGCCGGCGGCCGACATGTTCGAGATGGGCGTGGAGCTCCAGGTGCTGAAGAAGGGCACCCTGTTCCCGATGCGCGCCAAGCGCCTGTACGAGCTGTACCAGGCGTACGACGGCCTGGAGGCGCTGCCCGACGCGGAGCGGACCCGGCTGGAGAAGCAGATCCTGCGCCGCCCGCTCGACGACGTCTGGCAGGACTGCGTGGGCTACTTCAGCCGCCGCGACCCCGAGCAGCTGGCCCGGGCCGCGGACAACCCGAAGCGGCGCATGGCCCTGGTCTTCCGCTGGTACCTGGGCATGGCCTCGCGCTGGTCCACGGTCGGCGACCCGGACCGGGTCCTGGACTACCAGGTGTGGTGCGGTCCGGCGATGGGCGCCTTCAACGACTGGGTGACCGCCAGCTACCTGAAGGCGCCGGGCAACCGCCGGGTCGCCGACGTCGCCCACCACCTGATGCGCGGGGCCGCCTTCCAGACCCGGCTGGCCCAGCTGCGGGTGGCGGGCGTGCGGTTCCCGGCGTCGGTGTCCGACTACCGTCCGGTGCCGCTGGAGGCGCCGACCCTGGAGGGGGCCCGGTGAGCCCCGAGGAACTGGAGCGCCTGCTGGGCGACCCCTACGACGAGGCCGGGCCGTACGGTTTCGCCGCGGCCGTCGCCCGCGACGAACAGGACGCGTTCCCCGTAGAGTTGTGCGCCGCGCTGCGGGAGGCCGACTTCCACCTCGACTACCTCCCCGAGGAGTGGGGCGGCCGCTTCGTGTCGTTCGAGCACAGCATGCTGCTGGTGCGCACGGCCGCCCGCCGGGACCTGAACGTGATGCCGGGCACGATGTTCGGCATCACGGCGGCCACCTGTCTGGCGCTGCACGGCTCCCCCGAGCAGCGCAAGCACGCGGCCGGGATATTGGCACGCGGCGGTGCGGTCGGGTTCGCCCTGTCGGAGGCCGACCACGGCAGCGACCTGCTGGCCAACACGGCCCGGCTGACCCCGGTGGACGGCGGCTGGGAGCTGACGGGCGAGAAGTGGATGGTGGGCCTCGGCCGGCGCTGCGAGGCGGTGTACCTGGTGGCGCGGACCGGTGAACGCGGACCGGGCGCCTTCTCGGCGGTCCTGCTGGACCTGCCCGACGGGGCGGGGCGGTACGAGCGGAGCCCGGCCGTGCCCGCGAGCGGGATGCGCGGCATCGACTTCGCCCACCTGCGCTTCGACCGCTTCCCGGTGCCGGCCGACGCCCTGGTCGGCGCCGAGGGCCAGGCGCTGGAGTCGGTGATGAAGGCCCAGCAGGTGGTCCGGGTGATGTCCATGGCGGGCAGCCTGGGCTGCGCCGACACGGCCCTGCGGCTGACGCTGGACTTCGCGGCGCGGCGGCGGGTGGGCCGTACGACCGTGCTGCGCTCGCCGTACCCGCGGCGGGAGGTGGCGGTGGCCTCGGCCGCCCTGCTGGCCGCCGACGCGGTCGCGCTGGCCGCGGCGCGCGGGATCCACGTGGCCCCCGAGGTGTTCAGCGTCTGGGGGTGCGCGGCCAAGCACGTCGTCGCGGAGAGCACGGAGGACGCCCTGCGCCGCTGCGGCACGGTCCTCGCGACGCGGGCGGTGCTGCGCACCGAGGGCCCGGGCGGAGGCCTGTTCCAGAAGCTCCAGCGGGACGCGGCGATCGTGCGGGTGATCGACACGAGCACCCTGGCGAACCTGCGCGCCTTCGCCGCGCAGCTGCCGTCGCTGCGGCACTTCGGCGGGGAGGACCGCGAAGGGGCGGAGCGCGCGGTGCGGGAGGTCCGCACGGTCTTCGACCTGACCGCCCCGCTCCCGCCCTACGCCCCCGACCGCCTGGACCTGACGGCCCGCGGCCACGACCCGGTCACCGCCGCCCTTCCGCACACCGCGCCGGACGTCCTCGCCCGGCTGACGGCGGACGGCGAACTCACCACCGCGGACCTGGTCACGCGGCTGGTCACCGCGGTCGGCGGGCTCCCCGCCGAGCTCGCCGGCGCCGACCGGGACACCGGCCCGGTCGACCTCGCGGAGCGCTACGCCTGGCTGCACGCCGCCGCCTGCTGCGTGCACCTGGCGTGGGCCGACCCGGCCCGCGCGACGTTCACCCCCGCCTGGCTGGGCGCCTGCCTGGCCTACCTCCTCGCTCGCGCCGACGGCACGGACCCGCGCCGGGAGGCCGCCGCGCTCCTGCCGGCGGCGGACCTCGCCGTCGAACTGCACGCGGCGAACCGCCTGTTCAGCGTCCTGCCCGTCCACCTCGCCTGACCGTCGGAGACCCATCGTGCCCAAGGAAGACCTCACCGAGCTCGCCCGGCGGCTGGAGAGCCACCTGGGCGACCCGCACGACCCGGCGAGCCGCATGCCGTACGCGCGCGTGCTGGAGTACGACGAACGCGAGGACTATCCCTACGAGTTCGTCAACCTGCTCCAGCGCTGGGGCGCCGCCGACTACTCGCTGCCCCGCGCCCAGGGCGGCAAGGCCGGTGACGTGGAGACCGGGTTCAACCTGATGCGGCTGATCGCCCGCCGGGACCCGACCACCGCCACCGCGTTCATCATCACCAGCCTGTCCTTCATGCCCGCCTGGATCGCCGGCACCGACGAGCAGAAGCGGGCGCTGGTCAAGGCCGTCCAGCACGGCACCCGGTACGCCTGGGGGCTGTCCGAGCGCCGCCACGGCAGCGACCTGACCGCCAACGAGACGACCGCCGTGAAGACCGACGGCGGCTGGCTGCTGACCGGCGAGAAGTGGCTGATCGGCAACGGCCGGGTCGCCGACGGGCTGAGCATCCACGCCCGCACCGACCCCCGGGGCGGCCCGGGCGGCTACTCGGTGTTCGTGCTCGACAAGCGCGCCACCCCGGCGGGCAGCGTGGACGAGCTGCCGCGCGAGCGCATGCACGGGCTGCGCGGCCTCGACATGAGCGGCTTCCGGCTGGACGGCGTGTTCGTGCCGGACTCCGCGCTGCTCGGGAAGCCGGGGCAGGGCCTGGAGATCGCCCTGAAGACCTCGCAGACGGCGCGGGCGCTGATCAGCGGGATCGCCCTGTCCGCGGTGGACACCGGTCTGCGGGTGACGCTCGACTTCACCGAGCGCCGCGAGGTGTTCGGGCGGACCGTCAGCGACATCCCCTATTCGCGGCGGCAGTTGGCCGAGGTCTTCGCGGACCTCATGGTCGCCGACGCGGTGAGCCTCGGCGCGGTGCGCGCGCTGCAGGTGGTGCCCGAGCAGACCAGTGTGTGGTCGTCGGTGGTGAAGTACTTCGTGCCGACGCTGCTGGAGCGCACCTTCGCGCAGCTCAACGTGGTGCTGGGGGCCCGGTTCTACCTGCGCGACCAGCCGCACTACGCCATCCACCAGAAGATGCTGCGCGACCTGCCGGTGGCGAACTTCGCCGACGGCAACACCGTGGTGAACCTCAAGAACATCGCGCTCCAGCTGGAGGGGCTGCTCGCCACCGCGCGGGACGCCGGGCCGGACGTGCGCGCCGAGGCGGAGGGCCACGCCGAGGTGCTGTTCGGCATCGACCGGGAGCTGCCGCTGTACCGGCCGTGGGACCAGGAGTTGTTCTCCCGGGGCCGCGACGACGCGCTGATCGCGGCGCCGGCCGCGCTGGCCCGGCTGCGGCGGCTGGCCGGGGAGGCCAAGCGGGAGGAGCGGCGGTGGCTGGAGCGGGCCGCCGAGGTGGCCGCCGAACTCCTCGCGCACGGCGACTCGGTGCGCGAGCGGGCCGGGGCGCTGAAGGCCGCCCTGGGCCGGGACTTCGGCCAGTCGGCCGAGCTGTTCGACCTGGCCAAGGAGTACTGCCTGCTGCACGCGGCCGCCGCGTGCGTGCACACCCACGTCCACTCGGCGGCCGCGCTGGAGGACCCGCTGCCCAGCGGGGCGCTGCTGCTCCTGCAGCTGGAGCGGATCCGCCGGCACCTCAGGCCGCACGAGGCGGTGACCGACGCGGCGGCGGTCGACGAGGTGATGCGGGTGCTGCGGCACCTGCACCGGGAGGACCGGCTGTTCTCGTACTGGCAGTTCCCGCTGGCCGAGCGCGGCGACCTCGCCGCGGCCGGCCGCTGACATGGCCGACGAGCAGGCCCCGGGCCCCCCGACCGGCACCGTCACCCGCGTGGACCTGACGGACCGTCACCTGTGGCTGCTGCCCGAGGCGGCCACGGGGGCGTTCGTGGCGCGCATGGGCGGCACCGCCCTGCTGACCGACGACGAGCGGGCGCGGTGCGAGCGCCCGCTCGCACCGGGCAGCCGGCTGCGCCGGGCCGCCGCACTGCTGCTGGCCCGGCACGCGCTCGGCGCGGTCTCCGGCCTCCCGGCGGCGGCCTGGCGCTTCCGGCCCACCCCGGACGGCCGGCCGGAGCCGTGCGCCCCGGCCGGCACCGGGCTGCGCTTCAACCTGTCGCACACCGACGGGCTGATCGCCTGCGTGGTCACCGACGCCGGCCGGGCCTGCGGGGTGGACGCCGAGCGCTCGCCCGCGGGCCCGGACGCGGTGGCCCACCTGCCCCGGCACTTCGCCGCACCGGAGCGCGCCGACCTCGCGGCCCTCACCGACGAGCGGGCGCGGGCGGCGCGGGTGGCCGCGTACTGGGTGCTGAAGGAGGCCTACCTCAAGGCGCTCGGCACCGGGCTGCGCCGCACCCTGTCCGGCTTCGCCTTCACCGGTCTGCCCGGCCCCCGCATCGAGGTCCACGACAGCGGACGACACCTGGCGGGCTGGCAGTTCGACCTGATCCGACCGACCCCGCAGCACGTGGTGGCCGTCGCCACCGAGCGTTCCCGGCCCGGAGGGCTGCACACCGTGACCCTCTCCGGCTGACCCCACCCCGTAAGGAGTCCTGATGTCCGACAAGCCCAGCATCGCCGTCGTCGGCGGCGGCGTCGCCGGTATCTCCGCCGCCTACGCCCTGCGCGAGCACGCCCACATCACCCTGTTCGAGCGCGAGGACCGCCTCGGCGGCCACGCCAACACCGTCGAGGTCGAGGACGCGGGCCGGGTCCTGGGCATCGACACCGCGTTCGTGGTGTTCAACAAGCCCGCCTACCCGAACCTGGGTGCCTTCTTCGAGGAACTGGGCGTCGCCCACCAGCAGTTGGTCAGCGGGTTCAACTTCTTCGACCTGGACGGCCGGTTCCAGTACGGCAGCGACGAACTGGACCTGCCGGAGGAGGAGATCCGCGCCCGCTACCCGGAGTACTTCCGGACGATCTGGCGGGAGGCCCGGCGCTTCCACGAGGAGGGCCGGCGGGACTTCTTCCGCAAGCGCACCAACCTGCCGATGGGCGAGTACCTGGACCGGGGCGGCTACAGCCAGGAGTTCCGCCACGGCTACTTCATCCTGCTGTGCAGCGCGGTGTGGTCGGTGCCCGCGGAGCTGATCTGGGAGATGCCGGCCACCACGGTGATCGCGTTCTTCATGGCGCACGACGAGGGCGGCCTGGGCGGCCGACGCGTCGACTGGCGCACGGTGACCGGCGGTTCGGTGTCGTACGTGCGCAAGGCGATCGCCGCGATCGACCCCAAGACCCGGCTGTCCGAGCCGGTCACCTCGATCCGGCAGGAGGCCGACGGCGTCCTCGTGCGAACCGCCTCCGGCGAGGAGCGCTTCGACTACGCGGTGGCCGCGACGCACGGCGACGTCACCCGCGGCCTGCTGGAGAACCCCACCGAGCGGCAGCGCGCGCTGCTCGACCCGATCCGCTACAACCGCTCGTCGGTGATCCTGCACACCGACGCCTCCGTGATGCCCGGCGACCGCGACCGCTGGGAGGCGTGGAACTACGGCAAGGTGACGGTGGACGGGCAGCCGCGCACGTACGTCGCCTACTACATGAACAAGCTGCACGGATTCACGTCCGACACCGACTACTTCGTGACACTGGACTACCCGCTGGAGGTCCGCGAGGAGACGGTGATCCGCTCCTTCCCCTACGAGCACCCGGTGATCGACATGACGCTGCGGGAGGCGCAGCGGACCATCTACCAGGTCAACGAGGGGCCGCGGGTGAAGCTGTGCGGCTCCTACTTCCACTCCAAGCAGCAGTACCACGACCAGATCGGCTCGCACGAGGCCGCGTTCTCGTCGGGCAAGGAGGCCGCGGCCCAGCTGCTGCGGGAGCTGGGCGCCTGAGCCGCGGGGGGCTATTCGGCGGCGTGCCGACGTGCCGACTCGTTCTCCTGGGCCATGCGCCGCAGCGCCATCAGCGCGGGCTCCAGGAGGACGGTCAGCAGCAGGGCGCGCTCGGCGGCCTCCAGCGGGTCGTCCAGGCCGGTGAGCTGGTCGAGGTCGAGCACGGCGGTCCGCTCGGCCAGACGGGCGTACGGCAGCAGGGTGTGCGCGTCGACGGGGACGCCGAGGGAGCGCAGCGAGGCGAGGGTCTCGGCGAGGGTGGCGCGGGCCGGGGCGGCCTCGTTCACGGCCCAGCCCAGCTCCTTGACCAGGGCGTCGACCTCGGCGGTCTCCGGGGGGTGCTCGGCGGTCTCGTCGGACAGGCGGACGGCGCCGAGGGCGAGGCCCAGCACCAGGTGGGTGTCGCCGGTGTGCTCGGTGAGGGCGTCCAGCACCTCGCGGGTGGTGGACACCGACAGCCCGCGCACCCCGGTCAGCGCGCGGACCAGCCGGAGCCGGCGCAGGTGCTGGTCGTCGTACTCGGCCTGGGTGGCGGCGGTCTGGCGGCCCGGCGGGAGCAGGCCCTCACGGAGGTAGTACTTGATCGTCGTCACGGAGACGCCACTGCGGCGGCTCAGTTCGGAGATGCGCATCGGATCGGCTCCGCCCCGCTCTGGAAACTGGATACCTCTACTGTCTAACATAGATAGTGAAGGTATCCAATGGGTCCCCTCGGGTCCCCCGCCCTGCCCGACGCCCGCCGCCCCGCCCTCCCACCCGAAGAAGGCCGCAGCCATGCCCACCCTGCGCTGGACCACCGTCCACACCCCCGCCCCGGACGCCGAGGCGTTCGTCATGGCGTCCCGGCTGGAGGTCCGCTCCCCCTCCGACGTCCCGCGCTTCTTCGTGAAGTCCCTCGCCTCCTGGAAGCAGGTCTGCCGCGCCCCGGGCGCCTACGGCGCCTCGCTGATCGCCGAGCCCCTCAAGCGCACCTTCTGGACCCTGTCGGCCTGGCAGGACAAGGACGCGCTCTACACCTACGCCCGCACCGAGCCCCACAAGTCGATCATGATCGGCCTGCGGCCCGTGATGAAGGACTCGGTCTTCACGTTCTGGCAGGTCCCGGCGGCCGAGCTGCCCATCGACTGGTCCGACGCCAAGCGCCGCCTGGCCGAGCAGGCCGCGCGCGCCTGACCCCCCGCCGACGGTTCACCCTCCCCCTGGAGATCCTCATGACCCTGTCCGAAGAGAGCCCGGTCCTCGACGCCGGCCGGGCCCCGGCCCCGGCCCCGGCCCCCGAGGGCCGCCGCGTGCCGCTGTGGCTCGCGATCGTCGCGTGCAGCGTGCCGATGTTCATGGTCGCGCTCGACAACCTCGTCGTCTCCACGGCCCTGCACACCCTGGCCGTCGACCTGAAGGCGAACACGCAGGAACTGCAGTGGTTCGTCAACGCCTACGTCCTCAGCTTCGCCTGCCTGCTGATGACGGGCGCCGCGCTCGGCGACCGGTTCGGCCGGCGCGCGGTCTTCGTGGTCGGCATCGTCGTGTTCACGCTGGCCTCCATCGGCTGCGGCCTGTCCGACACCAGCGCCCAGCTGATCACCTTCCGCACGATCCAGGGCTTCGGCGCCGCCGCGGTGATGCCGTTGTCGCTGACCCTGCTGTCCCAGGCCGTGCCCGAGCGGCTGCGCGGCATGGCGCTGGGCGTCTGGTCCGGCGTCAGCGGCCTGGCGGTCGCCATGGGACCGGTGGTGGGCGGCGCCGTGGTGGACGGCCTCGACTGGCAGTGGATCTTCTGGATCAACGTGCCGGTGTGCGTCGTCGCCATCCCGCTGGTGCTGTTCGCGCTGCGCGAGAGCTCGCTGCCGGGCGTGCGGCTCGACCTCGTCGGCATGCTGCTGGCGGCGGCCGGACTGTGCGCGGTGGTGTGGGCCATCGTGCACGGCGAGCCCGACGGCTGGACCTCCGGCAAGGTGCTCGGCGCGTTCGCCGCGGGCACGGTCCTGCTGGCCCTCTTCGTCGCCTGGGAGGCGCGCACCGACGAGCCGATGCTGCCGCTGTCGTTCTACCGGGTACGGGCCTTCACCCTCACCAACGTGGTCTCCGCGACGATGTACTTCGGTGTGTTCGGCTCGCTGTTCCTGCTCGCCCAGTACCTCCAGATCGTGCCGCCGCGCACCCCGCTGGAGGCCGGGGTGCGCACCCTCGCCTGGACGCTGATGCCGATGTTCGTCGCCCCGGTGGCGGGCCTGCTCACCGACAAGGTGGGCGGTGGTCGGCTGATGGCGCTCGGCCTGTTCCTCCAGGGCGTCGGCCTCGGCTGGATCAACCTGGTCGCCGACACCGACACCGCGTACTCCTCGCTGGTCGGGCCGATGATCGTGGCCGGCATCGGCATGGGCTTCGTCTTCGCGCCGACGGCCGCGGTGGTGCTCGGCTCGGTGGCCAAGGAGCACGCGGGCAAGGCGTCCGGCGCCAACACCACCGTCCGCGAGATCGGCGGCGCGCTCGGCATCGCCGTGCTGAGCACGGTGTTCGTCGCCCACGGCTCCACCCGGGACCCGCAGCGGTTCGTCGACGGCCTGCACCCCGCGGTGTGGGTCGGCGTCGCGGTGGTCCTCGCCGGGGCGGTGTGCGCCCTCGGCATCCCGCGCCGCCCGCGGCCGGCCGACCAGCCGTCCTGAGCCCGGGGGAAGTCGGGGCCCGAAGGCCCGTCCGGACCGGCTCCGGGCGGGCCTTCGCCGTGCCCGGGCGCGCCCGGTGGGGCGGCACCACGCCAACCCCCTTCCGTCAAACCTTACTTCACCTCTTGACGTAAGTGGTCCATACCTTTAGGTTCACCGGCACCTCCTGATCCCCCACCCCCGAGGAGAGCTGGTGTCCCCCCTCTCACGTCCGCCACGGACGGGCCGCCGCGCCACCGTCGTCACGGCGGTGCTGGCCACGACCGCCGCGGCCCTGCTGACCGCGGCCCCGGCCGAGGCCGCGCCCACCGCCCTGCCCACCGGCTGGGCGACGCTGATGAACGCCGCGAGCGGCCGGTGCCTGGACGCCCGCGCGGCCGCGACCGCCAACGGCACGGCCGTCCAGCAGTACTCCTGCAACGGCAGCACCGCCCAGCAGTGGTCCCTGACGGCCACGAGCGACGGCTACGTCCGCCTCGCGAACCGCAACGACAGCAACCAGGTCGCCGACGTGGCCGACGTGTCCACCGCCGACAACGCCCCGGTCCACCTGTGGAGTTACGGCGGCGGGGCCAACCAGCAGTGGCTGCCGGTCGACGAGGGCGGCGGCGCCTACCACTTCGTCAACCGCAACAGCGGCAAGTGCCTGGACGACCCGGGCGCGTCCACCGCCGACAGCGTGCAGTTCGTGCAGTACCCCTGCAACGGCACGGCCGCCCAGCGCTTCCAGGTGGTTCCCGTGACCCAGTCGAGCAACCCCGACCTCGGCCCGAACGTCGTCGTGTTCGACCCGTCGATGTCCTCCGCAACGATCCAGGGCCGCCTGAACTCGATCTTCCAGCAGCAGGAGACCAACCAGTTCGGCTCCCAGCGCTATGCGGTGATGTTCAAGCCCGGCGCCTACTCCGCCGACGTCAACGTGGGCTTCTACACCCAGGTGCTGGGCCTCGGCCTCTCCCCCGACGCGGTCACCGTCAACGGCGCGGTGCACGCGGAGGCCGACTGGTTCCAGGGCAACGCGACGCAGAACTTCTGGCGCGGCGCGGAGAACCTCTCCGTCAACCCGACCGGCGGCAGCGACCGCTGGGCCGTCTCGCAGGCGGCGGCGTACCGCCGGATGCACCTGCGCGGCAACCTCGCGCTCGACGACAACGGCTGGTCCAGCGGCGGCCTGCTGGCCGACAGCAAGGTCGACGGGCAGGTCAACTCGGGCAGCCAGCAGCAGTGGCTGACCCGCAATTCCCAGCTCGGCAGCTGGACCGGCTCCAACTGGAACATGGTCTTCGTCGGCAGCCAGGGCGTGCCCGGCACCAGCTTCCCCAAGCCCCCGTACACGACGGTCGCCCAGACCCCGGTCAGCCGGGAGAAGCCGTTCCTCTACGTCGACGGCGGCGGCGCCTACCGGGTGTTCGTGCCGTCCGTGCGCACCAACTCCACGGCGACCAGCTGGGCCGGCGGCACACCCGCGGGCAGCTCCCTGTCCCTGGACACCTTCTACGTCGTGAAGCCGGGCGCGACCGCGGCGCAGATCAACGCGGCGCTCGCGGCGGGCAAGAACCTGCTGGTCACCCCGGGTGTCTACCACCTCGACCAGACGCTGCAGGTGAACCGCGCCGACACCGTGGTCCTCGGGCTGGGCCTCGCCACCTTCGTCCCGGACAACGGCGTCACCGCGCTCAAGGTCGCCGACGTGGACGGCGTGAAGATCGCCGGGCTGCTCATCGACGCGGGCACCACCAACTCCTCCACGCTGGTGGAGGTCGGCCCCACCGGCTCCGCCGCCTCGCACGCGGCGAACCCGACCTCGTTGCACGACGTGTACTTCCGCGTCGGCGGCGCGGGCGTCGGCCGGGCCACCACCAGCCTCGTCGTCAACAGCGACAACGTCATCGGCGACCACATGTGGATCTGGCGGGCCGACCACGGCAGCGGCGTCGGCTGGACCAGCAACACGGCCGACACCGGACTGGTCGTCAACGGCGACGACGTCACCATGTACGGCCTGTTCGTCGAGCACTACCAGAAGTACCAGACGGTGTGGAACGGCAACGGCGGCCGCACGTACTTCTACCAGAACGAGATGCCGTACGACCCGCCGAACCAGGCGGCCTGGACCAACGGCTCCACCCAGGGCTACGCGGCCTACAAGGTGGCCGACTCGGTGACCTCCCACCAGGCGTACGGGCTGGGCAGCTACTGCTACTTCAACGTCAACCCGTCCGTCGCCGCCGAGCGCGCCATCGAGGCGCCGAACAACCCGAACGTGCGGTTCACCAGCATGGTGACGGTGTCCCTGGGCGGCACGGGCACCATCCGGCACGTCGTCAACGGCACGGGCGGCCCGTCCAACTCCGCGACGAACGTGGCGAACCTGACCTCCTACCCGTGAGCACCCCGCTCACCCCATGAGGAGCCGGCCGCCCCCTGAGCCGGGCGGCCGGCTCCCGCCGGGGATGCGGAAAAAGGGCAGGAACGTCGGTCCACCGCCGTGCTTCCATGGCCCCATGCCCTCCACCGACCGTCTGCTCGCCTTCGCGGCGATGTCCTTCCTGCTGATCGTGGTCCCCGGACCCAGCGTGCTCTTCGTCGTCGGCCGGGCCCTCGCCCAGGGCCGCCGGGCCGCGCTGACCACCGTGGTCGGGAACACGCTGGGCGCCTACGTCCTCGTGGTCGCGGTGGCGCTGGGCGTCGGGTCGCTCGTGGAGCGGTCCGTGCTGGTGTTCACCGGCCTGAAGCTGGCCGGCGCCGCCTACCTGGTGTACCTGGGCGTCCGGGCCTGGCGGCGGCGCGGTTCGCTGCGGGCGGCGTTCGCCGCGGAGGGGGCCGGGCGGGGCCGGCTGCGCACCCTGTGGGAGGGGTTCGCGGTGGGGGTCGCCAACCCCAAGACCATCGTGTTCTTCGCGGCCGTGCTGCCGCAGTTCGTCGACCGGGGGCAGGGGCACGTCGTGGCCCAGATGCTGCTGCTCGGCCTGGTCTTCAACGCCATCGCCCTGGCGTCGGACAGCGTGTGGGGCCTGACCGCGGCCACCGCCCGCACCTGGTTCGCCCGCTCCCCGCGCCGCCTGTCCCTGATCGGCGGAGCCGGCGGCCTCACGATGATCGGCCTGGGCATCGGGGTGGCGGCGACGGGCCGCACGGACTGACGCAGGGGCGCCGGTGCGGGACACGCCACCGGACGGGTCTATCCGGAAAAACACCCGGAACGCATGCATATCGTACGGATTATGCCGAACTCTCGCATCGCATATCTGGCATGCACCGCGGCGATCCTCGGAGCGGGCCTCGGTGCCGCTCCCCCCTCCGCCGGTCATGCGCTCCACGTCGTCAAACCGGGCGAGTCGATCCAGCGGGCCGTGGACGCGGCCGAGCCCGGCGACACCGTCCTCGTCTCGCTCGGCACCTACCACGAGAGCGTCACGGTGAGCACGCCCGGACTGACCCTGCGCGGCATGGGCCGGGGCACGGTCGTCGAACCGGCCACCCAGAAGGCCGCCGCCGGCTGCGCCGCGGCCGGCAACGGGATCTGCGTCACGGGGACCGCGGGCCACCCCCTCAAGGACGTCACCGTGGCCTCGCTGACCGTGTCCGGGTTCAGCCACGACGGCCTGCACGCCACGTACACCGACCGCCTCACCGTGCGCGGCATGACCGCGGTGCGCAACGGGGTGTGGGGCATCGCCCAGGAGCAGTCGGTCCGGGGCGCGTTCCGCGGCAACACCGCCCGCGACAACGGCGACGCCGGCCTCTTCCTGGCCAACAGCGTCGCCGAGGAGCAGGGCGCCACGGACACCGACGGCACCGTCGTCGAGCACAACCGGCTGGAGGGCAACCGGATCGGCGTCACCGTGCGCCGGCTGCGCGACCTGACCGTCGCCCACAACCGGGTCACCGGCAACTGCGCGGGCGTGTTCGTCGTCGGCGACGAGAACAAGCCCCGGGCCGGCGCCCTCACCGTGCGCGACAACCAGGTCGTCGCCAACAACAAGTCGTGCCCGAAGACCGCGCGGCTGTTCGCCCTGCAAGGGTCGGGCATCGTCCTCACCGGCGCCGAGGACACCCTCGTCACCGGCAACGAGGTCCGCGACAACGTGGGCACCTCGCCCGCGTCGGGCGGCATCGTCCTGCTGAAGAGCCTGGTCGGCGCCACCAACGACCGCAACCGGGTCACCGGCAACCACCTCCAGGGCAACTCCCCGGCCGACCTCGTCGACGAGCGGTCCGGCGTCGACAACACCTTCCAGGACAACACCTGCCGGGCCTCGCAGCCCGCGGGCCTGTGCTGACCCGCCGCAGCGCCGGCACGAACCCCACCCCCACTCCCAGGAAGGACGCGGTATGACGACCGCACCGACTGCTCCGCCGCCGCCCATGCGGCTCAGGGAGCTCGCGTTCGGGGCGGCCTGCGCCGCCGCCCTCCGCGCCGCCGCCCGGCTGGGCGTCGCCGACGCGCTCGGCGACACCCCGATGACCGTCGAGGACCTCGCGGCCGCCGTGAAGGCCGAACCCAAGCCGCTGCGACGGCTGTTGCGGGCGCTGGCCTGCTACGACGTGTTCGCCGAGCAGCCGGACGGGACGTACGCGCACACCGCGACCTCCCGGCTGCTGCGCGAGGACGACCCGCACAGCCTGCGCGCCATCACCCTGTGGTGCACGGAGGCGTGGACGTGGGACGCCTGGCCGAAGCTCGACGAGGCGGTGCGCACCGGCCGCAACGTCGTCGAGGACCTGTACGGCAAGGAGTTCTTCACCTACCTCAACGAGGACGCCCCCGAGTCGGCGGACGTCTTCAACCGGGCCATGACGACCTCCAGCGAGCAGTCGGCGCGGGACGTCGCGGCGCTGCTGGACCTCTCGGGCTGCGCCTCGGTCGCCGACCTCGGCGGCGGCCAGGGCCACGTGGTGGCGAGCCTGCTCGACAAGTACCCGTCGATGCACGGCAGTCTGCTCGACCTGCCGCGGGTCGTCGAGAACGCCCTGCCGCGGCTGATGCCCGGCGGCGACCTCGCCGACCGGGCGCGGATCGTGCCCGGCGACGTCCGTACGGCCGTTCCGGTCAAGGCCGACGTCTACATCATCAAGAACATCCTGGAGTGGGACGACGAGAGCACGGCGCGCCTGCTGCGCAACGTCGTCGAGGCCGGCGGTCCGGGCACCCGGGTCGTCGTCATCGAGAACCTCGTCGACGACACGCCGTCGATGCGGTTCAGCACCGCGATGGACCTGATGCTGCTGCTGAACGTGGGCGGGGCGAAGCACACCACCGACAGCATGATCTCCCGCCTGACCGGGGCGGGGCTGGTCGTCGACGACGTGCGGCCGGTCAACTCGTACCTGCACGCGTTCGACTGCACCGTCCCGAAGTGACCTGGGCCGGGGCGGCTCCTTGGGGACGCCCCGAGGACGTCCCCCGGCACCACGGCCGGCCGGGCCCGCTTCCCGCGGGCCCGGCCGGCCGTGGTGTGTGCGGCGGGGGTCAGTCCTGCGGCGAGCGGCGGTCGGTGACCGCCCTCATCCGGGCCAGCTCCACGATCCGAGGGAGGTCGCCGTCCTGGACGCCGACGGCGTCGGGGCCGTCCAGCAGCGTCGTCAGCTCCTTGACCTGCGCGGCCCCGGACAGCCCGAGGCACCGCCCGAGACCCTCGTCGTCCAGGCCGAAGCGCACGTCGAGCAGGCGTACCACGACGTCGTCCCGCTGGAAGATCGTGCTGCCCAGGACCGGGCTGCGCGGGTCGTCCGCCGCCGCCTCGTCGTGCCGGGCCAGCTCCTCGGCCAGCCGCATCCCGCACTCCGGCCGGGCCGGGTAGAACAGCGCGTGCCGCTGGGCCGTCGGGTCCTCCTGCTCCACCGTGACGTGGTGGACGGCGGGCAGTGCCGCCCGGGTGAAGAAGACGCGTGCGGACTGGGGGTCGTCGAGGTCGCGGTCCTGCTCCAGGTAGGGGTTGATGGCCTCCTCGACGGCCCGCACCTCGGGCTGCCGGGCGACGTGGCGCAGGGCCGCGAGCAGGTCGCCGCGCACCTCGATCGCGCGCACCACCCGGTTGCCGTGCAGGAACAGGGAGGTCCGGCACAGCCGGGTGGTGTCGTCGACGCGCGGCTCGGGCGAGGCGTAGCCGGCGAGGATCTCGGCGACCTTGTCCTCGCTGCCCGGCTTCACCGTGAAGGTGAGCGCGTGCCGGATCACCCCGTCGCCGATGCGCGGGGCGGCCTGGAGGCTCCCCTTGGCGTTCTGCGCCCCGGCGCCCCCGATCTCGCGGACGACGTGGAAGCGCAGCGAGCGGGTGTCCCGGACGCAGCTGTGCAGCGGCTGGACCATCCGCACGTGCTCCTCGCTGTTCACCCAGGTGAGGAAGGGCAGCGCGCTCTCCCACTCGCTGGTGACGAGCCACTGGGAGGGGTTCTCGATCGACTGGCACAGCTGCTCGCTGACGTGCCCGGGGACGGAGGCGACCTGGTTGCAGAGCTGCTCGTACGCCTCCAGGAACTGCTGCTGGGCGCCGTCGTGGACGTCGATCAGGAGGATGACGCGGAGCAGGGAGCCGTCGAACACGGACTGGGACACGCGCTGCGACGCCTGTCCGGTCGGCGGCGGCGAGACGGGCGCGGACGTGGTGGTCATCCTGGGCACAACTCCTTCGACGGGGAGGGGACGGGGCGCTGGGGGGGACGGGGGCGCCGGAGGGGGACGCCGTGGGCGCGACTCGATCCTGTGCCGGTCGGCTGCGGCGCGCGATTCGTGTGGACTGCGCGGGTGACCGGCGGGACCGGCGGAGGGGCTGTCCGGCCGGGCCCGCCGGGGCGGGTCAGACCAGGTGGGCGAAGACCACCAGGTTGTCCTTGTAGTCGCGGACCGTGCGGTCGTAGTCGCCCGCGCAGGTGATCAGCCGGACCTGGGCGTCGGGCGTGTCGCCGTACACCCGCTCGCTGGGGAAGTCGTCCTTGGCGAACGTCTGGGCGGTGTCGACCTCGAAGGTCGCCTTGCGCCCGTCGGCGCGCAGGACCTGGAAGACGTCGCCCTTCCTCAGCTCGTTGAGGTTGGCGAAGACGGCGGCCGACGTCTTGGTGTCGACGTGCCCGGCGATGACGGCGGTGCCGAGCTCACCCGGGGAGGCGCCGTCGGCGTACCAGCCGACGAGGTTGGTGTCGTTCGCGGGCGGCGGCTTGAGCTGGCCCGTGGAGCCGAGGGCGAGCTCGGTGAACGGCGCGTCGACCCCGATCTTCGGGATGAGCAGCCGCACGGGCCGCGACCGCGGGAGTTCGCGCACCGGCGCGTCACCGGGGGGCGACGCCGGGGCGGCGGCCTGCGGGACGGCCGGCCGGTGGGACGCGGCGGCCGCCGTGCCGTGGTCGTCGGCGGCGCGGTCACGGCCGCCGAGCAGGCTCATCGCCACGAGCAGCAGGGCCACGGCGCACAGCACGGTCAGGCCGCCGCGGGACCCCTGGCCGGCCGGTTCGGGCTCGTCGCCGGAGGGGGAAGCGGGAGGGACGGTCATCGAGGATCACCTCTGGGGGCACGGCAGGAGGGCGGACGGGGCGCAGACGCCGGGCGGCCGCCACACGATGCACCGGTGGCGGCCGCGGCTCTATCGCGTCCGGCATGGATCAGGCCAGGCCGTGGGCCGACTTCTTGCGGCGCGCGGCGTACAGGCCGGTCCCTGCGAGGGCCAGGACGGCCAGACCGCCCGCGGTCACGGTGGGCGCGGCCAGCGCGCCGCCTCCGGTGTGCATCCCGCCGCGAGGCTTCTCGTGGTCGCCGCTCCAGCCCTCGTTGTCCTTCTCCTTGGTCCAGGAGGAGGACTCGCCGCCCTCGTCCTTGGTCCAGGACGAGCCGCCGTGGTCGCTGTCCTTGTCCTTGTAGGTCTCCGGGTCGAACTTGGGGTCGCGGGCGCCGGGGTCGTCCCCCTTCGTCATGGTCAGCGCACCGCCACCCGTGTGCATGCCGCCGCGCGGGCCGTCGTGGCTCCCGCCGGCGTCGTGCTCCTTGGTGGAGGATCCGTGTTCCTTGCTCTCCTTGCTGTACGAGGAGGAGTCGTGGTCCCAGTCACCTCCGGCCGCGAAGGCCGCGGGAGCGGCGACGGCGAGGGACGCCGACGCCACCGCGGTGGCGAGGATGATGCGAACAGAACGCATGTGAGGGTCCTTCCGCCACGACCGGGCAGCTGGCTCTTCGTCAGCTGTACCGACCCGGCCCTGACTGAACCACCGTCAGCCAGGCCCCGGGCTCGCACCACTCGGGATGCTCAGGCGGGTGAACGCCGTCCCGGCGTGTCGGGCCCGCAACGCGGGGCATCCGGGTGAAACCCCGGGGAGGTGCGCGCCGCGCTTGACGGAGAAGCGCCTGGCGACACGGTTCTGGCTGACGCCTCGTCAGGTCCGTGGTCCCCCGGTCGGCGGAATCACGCCACGTCGAGTCCCCAGGCCGTCCCCATCCGGTACGCCGCGCACAGGTCGACGTCCAGGAGGTAGGCACCGGCCGTCCCGCACTGCGTCGGGCCGCTGCCGGGGTCGACGGGCTGGCCGTGCCCCATGCCGGTGATGCTGTAGGTCTCGACGGCGACGGCACCCGACGGCGCCCGGTACACCTGGTGCGGGTACCCACCGACGGTGTCGCTGACGTCGGCGGTCCGGTCGGCGCCCTGGACGTCGGTCCACTGCCCGACCAGGTCGGTCATGTTCACCGGTTTGACGGTGTAGTCGGCGGTGCCCTGGAAGACCGTCAGCCTCGGCCAGGGGCCCGGGTGGCCGGGGTCGGCGGCGCGCACCCGGTCGCCCCACTGCCGCGGGGTCTGGGTGGCTCCGACGTACATGCACACGTACGGCGATCCGGCGGCCTGCGCGCAGCCGTAGGGCAGCCCGGCGACGACCCCGCCGGCGGCGAACCTGTCCGGGTAGGCCGCCATCATCACGGCCGTCATCGCGCCGCCCGCCGACAGCCCGGTGACGTACACCCGGGAGGCGTCCCCGCCCACGTCGGCGAGGTGCCGGTCGACCATCTGCGCGACGGAGGCGGCCTCGCCCTGGCCGCGCTGGATGTCGCCGGTCTGGAACCAGTCGAAGCAGGACGAGGCGTTGTTGGCGGTCTGCTGCTGCGGCAGGACGACGGAGAACTTCCAGCGGTCGGCGAGTTGGAGCCAGCCGGAGCCGGCGCCGTACCCGGCGGCGTTCTGGGTGCACCCGTGCAGGGCGACCACCACGGGCCGGCCGGCGGGCAGTCCGTCGGGGACGTAGCGGAACATGCGCAGGGCGCCGGGGTTCGTGCCGAAGCCGGTGACTTCCTGGAGGGAGGACGCGGCGGCCCTGCCGGGCGCGCCCAGGCCGAGGCCCAGGGCGACGAGCAGCGTCGCGAGCGCGGTGGCGATGCGGTGGTGTGCGGCTCTGGTCGGTGTCATGCGGAGGGACGGTAGGAGCGGGGGCCGCCCCCCGATATGGAGTGCGGCCCCACAATCGACGCGTCCGGCCTGGGTGCCCGTGGCCTTCGGCAGCGGCAGGCCGCGGGGCCGTGACCGCCGGGGCTCCGGGTCACGGGCGCGGGAAGCGGGCGCGCACGGCGTCGATGCAGGTGTCCCGGGACGTGGGTCCGCCGAACCGGAAGCGGTCGTAGGCCGTGAACGCCGGCTCCAGGGTGTCGAGTTCGTCGACCAGGCTGTGCAGCCGCTCGGACCATGGGGCGGAGCCGGCGGCCGGCTCGTGCACTGCGCCACCGATCGCGGCCGTCAGGTGATCCTTGCGCTGGATGGTGGCCGGGGTCACCGAGTGCAGGCACACGTACTGTCCGCTGAGATACGCCTCCCACTCGGCCTTCCCGGTGATCGGGTCGGCCCAGTGAGCGGTGAACCACGCTTCGAGCAGGTCCTCGCCGCCGGCCTCGTCGGCGAGGGCGAACAGGTCGGCCGGCACCATCTCGGCACCGTCGGAGCGCAGGTATCCCGGGAGCGGCAGACGCCGGCTCAGCATCAGCCGGCGGACCGCGTCGGCTTCGCGCCCGTGGACCGCGCACAGTTCCTCCAGGGCGACGAACTGCGCGCTGACGTACACGTCGTCCGCGTCGGTCATCGGATGGTCGCCGTTGACCTCCTGGAACCGCTCGACGAGTCGCTGCTTCAGGTCCGTCTCCGGCACCGGGGCCTCCGAGGTCATCGGCGCGGGCACCTCCCGCGCAGGACTCCGCACGCTACGGGCCGGACGGTTCGGCACGCGCCGAACCGTCGGTGGACCGTCCGTCCTCACACCTCAGCCGCCCAGCAGTTCGGCGAACCGTGCGGTGTCGACGTTGCCCCCGGAGGCGATGACGCCGATCCGGCGGGGGCGGGGGGTGACGCGGTGGGCCAGGAGGGCGGCGAGGGCGCTGGCGCCGCTGGGCTCCAGGACGATCTTCAGGCGTTCGAAGGCGAACCGCATGGCGTGGACGATCTCCTCGTCGGAGACCACGACGACGTCGTCGACCAGGCGCCGGTTCAGGGCGAACGTGAGCTCGCCCGGAGTGGCCAGGGCCTGTCCGTCGGCGATGGTGCGCGGCACGGGGATGACGACCCGTTCGCCGCTCGCGAGGGAGCGCCGGGTGTCGTCGCCCGCCTCCGGCTCGACGCCGATGACCCGGACGCCGGGGTGCAGCGCCTTGGCGGCGGTGGCGCTGCCCGCGATCAGGCCGCCGCCGCCGACGGGCACGAGGAGCGCGTCGAGTGCGCCGGTGTCCTCGAGCAGCTCCAGCGCGGCCGTCCCCTGTCCCGCGATGACGTGCGGGTGGTCGTACGGCGGGATCAGGGCGAGGCCCCGGTCCCGGGCCAGGGCCTCGCCCAGCGCGGTGCGGTCCTCGGTGTAGCGGTCGTAGGTGACGATCTCCGCGCCGTACCCGGCGGTCGCCTCGCGCTTGGAGCGGGGCGCGTCCTCGGGCATCAGGATGACGGCGGTGGTGCCGAGTTCGCGGGCGGCGAGGGCGGTGGCCTGGGCGTGGTTGCCCGAGGAGTACGCGGCGACGCCCCGGGCCAGCTGCTCGGGGGTGAGCTGTGCGACGGCGTTGTAGGCGCCGCGGAACTTGAAGGCGCCGACCCGCTGGAAGTTCTCGCACTTCACGAACACCTCGGCGCCGGCCCGCTCGTCCAGGGTGCGGGAGGTGAGGACGGGGGTGCGGTGGGCGGTGCCCCGCAGGCGGGCGGCGGCCCCGCGGACGTCGTCGAACGTTACGGGCGGTACGGCGGCCATGGCGTGTCCTCTTGCTCGGGGTCACTTGGTGTAGTTGTAGACGGTCGCCCGGGACACCCCGAGCAGGTCGGCGATGGTTTGCGCCGCCTCCCGCTGGTCGAACCAGCCGTCGTGGTGCAGCCGGCGCACCAGCGCGCGCTTGTCGGCGCGGCCCAGCGAGCGGGGGGTCGCTGCGCGTTCGGCCGACAGCGCCTCGACGGCCCGGCGCAGCTCGCGGGCGTTGCGGTCGCGCAGGGTCTCCGGGGGCTGCGTGGGGTGGTCGGCGTCGGTGGCGACGAGCTGGGACAGGGCGAGGGTCACCGGGGAGAGGACCGAGACGTCGAGGTTCAGGCAGAGGGCGGCGACGTACCGGCCGGCGGCGTTCTTGATGCCGATGGACGTGCTCTTGACGGGTCGTCCGTCGGGGAACCGGTTGGGGTAGTTCTGGAGCACGCCGGGGTAGTCGGGGTCGGCGATCCGGGCCAGCCCGAGCTCGGTCGCGGAGTCCCCGACCTCCCGGCCGGAGAGGTTGTTCTCGATCACCCGGATGGCGTGCTGCGGGTCGCGCAGGTCGTGCAGCACGACCTCGCACAGACCGGGGAACATCCGCCCCAGGGCGACGGCGATCTTCTCGGCCTCCCGGACCAGGTGCTCGTCGGCCTCATCGTCGTCGTGCGCTCCGCCCATGGGACGCCCCCGTCGCTCGTTGTCCGACGCCGTACGGGCACGCCCACCGATCGCCTCCGGTGGCGCTCCTGGACGACGTGTCCACTTCTGGACAGAAAGCCTAAGTCGGGTCGGCGGCCCGTGTCCAGACCGGGGTGCGCGGCGGAGTGATCTTGCGCACCACTACGATGTGAGCCTCAGCAAACGATGCGACCGGCCCGTCGGGCGGGCCGGTCGAGGTCGCCGGTGCCAGGGTCCGCTCCCCGGGCTGCGGTGATCTTCCTGTCCAGGAGGACCTTCCGCATGTTCCGACGTATTGGCAACACTGTCGTCCGACATCCCGTCTGGACGATCGTGGCCTGGCTGATCGCCGCAGTGGCGATCGTGGCCACGGCTCCCGGACTGCCGTCGAGCAGTGACGAGAGCAGCTTCCTGCCGAAGAGTTACGAGTCCATCAAGGCGGCGGACGTGCAGCAGAAGGCGTTCCCCAGCGCCTTCACCCCGTCCGCCATCGCCCTCTACCAGCGCACCGACGGCGGCAAGCTCACCGCCGCCGACCAGCAGGACGTGGCCCGCATCACGTCCGAGCTGGGCAAGAAGCACATCGACCAGGTACAGCGGGTGATCCCCGGCCAGCCGTCCAAGGACGGCAGGTACGCCCTCACCCTGGTGCAGATGGACAGCAAGAACGCCGGCCAGCCCAAGCAGGCGGACGCGGCGAAGGTGCTGCGGGAGGACGTCAAGGCGCTCACCAAGGGCACCCGGCTGGAGGCCAAGCTCGGCGGCTCGGCGGCGCAGGCCCTCGACCAGCAGGACTCGTCCAAGCGGGGCGAGGCGCTGATCGGCATCGGCACGTTCGTGATCATCCTGGTCACCCTGCTGATCATCTTCCGGGCGCCGATCCTCGCGGTACTGCCGCTGATCCTGATCGGCCTGGTCTCCGCCATCGCCAACGGGCTGATCGCGTACGCCACCAAGCTGTTCGACCTCCAGGCCAACAGCTCCGTCTCGTCGATCCTGATCGTCGTGCTGTTCGGCGTGGGCACGGACTACTTCCTGTTCCTGATGTTCCGTTACCGCGAACGCCTGCGCGCCGGTGACGAACCCAAGCAGGCCATGATCAACGCGGTGGCCAGGGTGGGTGAAGCCATCGCCTCGGCGGCCGGCGCCGTCATCATCGCCTTCCTCGCGCTGGTGCTCTCCACGCTCGGCTTCCTCAAGCAGATGGGCCCGGCCCTGGCCATCGCGGTCACCGTCACCCTCATCGCGGGCCTGACGCTGATCCCGGCCGTGGTCTCGCTCATCGGCCCGAAGGTCTTCTGGCCGTCCAAGTCCTGGCAGAAGGAACCGGAGAACGCCCGCTTCGCCGCGCTCGGCCGCGGGGTGCAGCGCCGCCCGGCGCTGACCGCCGCGCTCTCCGGCATCGTGCTGCTGGTGCTGTCGCTGGGCACGCTCGGCTTCCACGCCACCTTCGACCTGGCGTCGGGCTCCATGCCGAAGACCAAGGAGTCCATGGTCGTCCAGGACCAGATGCAGAAGGCGTACTCGGCGGGCGCGGCCGCACCCACCGACGTCTACCTCAGCAGCACCGACGGCAAGCCGCTGGACAAGGCCGGCTTCGACGCCTACGCCCGCAAGCTGGGCGCCGTGGACGGCGTGGCCGACGCCAAGCTGAGCCAGGTCAACCAGGGCGGCACCACGGCTGACTTCACCGTCACCCTCAAGTACGAGGCGTCGACGGACAAGGCCATCGACACGGTGGGCGAGGTGCGCGACGTCGCCCACGCCAACGCGCCCGACGGCACCGAGGCGCTGGTGGGCGGCATGTCCTCGATCTACAAGGACATCGACGCGGCCGTCAACCACGACTACCGGACGGTGTTCCCGGTCGCCGCCGTGCTGATCATGCTCATCCTGGGCCTGCTGCTGCGCAGTGTCGTCGCCCCCTGGTACCTCATCGCCTCGGTGGGTCTGGGCTTCGGCGCGACGCTCGGCGCCACCGTGCTGATCTTCCAGAACGGCCAGGGCCACCCGGGGCTGATGTTCATGCTCCCGGTGATCATGTATCTGTTCGTGGTGGCCATCGGCACGGACTACAACATCCTGATGATCGCCCGGCTCCGTGAGGAGGCCCGCGAGGGCCGCGATCCGCGCGAGGCGGCCGGCATGGCCCTGCGGCACGCCGGTCCGACCGTCGCGGCGGCGGGCTTCATCCTGGCGGCGACCTTCGCCACGATGATGCTGGCGGGCAACTCGCTGCTCACCGAGATGGGCTTCGCGGTCTCGTTCGGCATCGCGATCGCCGCGTTCGTCATGGCGATGTTCTTCACCCCGAGCCTGACCGCCCTGATCGGGCACGCCGCCTGGTGGCCGGGCCACGCCGACCGGGCACCGGCGGGCGCCCACGGCGCGGACCCGGCCGTGGCCTCCGGCGAGGACGAGCCGGCGCAGGACCCGGCGGGCCGCCGCGGATAGCCGCGCACCCCGCACAGGAAGGTCCGCCGGGCGGTGCGCCCGGCGGACCTTCTCGTTCGCGGCCGGCCTGTCCTCACGGCAGGAAGACGGCCAGCAGTACGGCGATGACCACCACCAGCAGGAGCACCAGCCAGACGGGCTTCGTCCGCCGGCGGGGTGAGTCCTCGGGCCCACCTCCCCGGGGCCGGTCCTCCGGCAGGGTCGCGTCATCGGGACGGTCGCGTGTGTAGAAATCACCATCGGCCATGTCGGGCTCCCTCCGTCGCCCGCTCCGGGTGCCCCTCGCGGCGTCTGGTCACGCACGATGCGGGAGATTGCCGAGGGGTCGGCAAGCGCGGCTTCTCATCCGCCGGGACGCGGGTCGCGTTCGTTCCCGGACGACCCCGGCTCCGCACCTCCCGTGCTGCTCACCCCCTCGCTCGCGGCGTCGGCGCCCTGGGCCGGGGCGACGCCGCCGGGGTGGCGGAGGGCGACGAGGAAGGCGAGGGCCATGGCGGCGGCCATGCCGTAGAACACCCACTGGTTGGCCTCGGCGAAGTCCATGCGGATCGACGCCATCGCGTCCCGCATGGTCGTGGCCGTCGCTCCGTCGCCGCCGGGGCGGTGCGCGTCCGGGTTGCCGGTGACCGCCTGGGCGACGTCCCGGGAGACGGCGTGGGCGGCGCCGGACGACAGGCCGCGCGACTCCAGGGTGTCCACGACGTGGTCGGTCAGGGAGTGGGTCAGCAGGGTGCCGAAGACGGCGAGGCCGATGCTCGCGGCATAGTTGCGCACGGTCTGCGTGATCCCGGTGACCTCGCCGTAGGAGGCGTCGATGGACCGGTTGACCGCGTCCGTCGAGGCGGGTGCCAGGACGAAGCCGATGCCGGCGCCGGCGAGCGCGGCGTAGGGCCACTGGTCGTGCATGGACAGGTCGGTCAGCTTGCCGGCCCACAGGTAGAAGCCCACGGCGCCGACGACGCAGCCGGTCTTCAGGGCCGGTCGGGCACCCCGCTTGTCGAGGATGCGGCCGCCCCACTGCGAGGCGAGGGCGAAGCCGGCGAAGACGTACAGCAGGTACAGGGCCGCCTGGTTGGGCGAGGCGCTCAGCGACACCTGCGCGTACACCGAGGCGAAGAAGAACAGCGGCACGAACGCCGTCATGGCGAAGAACAGCACCAGCGCGTCCACGGTGAACGCCCGGTCGCGGAACACCGCGAGGGTGATCAGCGGGTGTCGGGTGCGCAGTTCGTAACGGCAGAAGACGACCAGCACGGCGAGGCCGCCGACGATGCAGCCCCAGGTCGCGGCGCTGCTCCAGCCCCACGCCGACGCCTGCTGGAAGCCCAGCACGCTCAGGCCCATCCCGACCGCCACGAGCACGGCGCCGACGCCGTCCAGCCGCTCGTCGCGGCGGCGGTCGGAGATGCGGGCGAGGACGGTGAGGACCAGGGCGACGACGGCGACCGGGACGTTGACCCAGAAGATCGCCCGCCAGGTCCAGGCGGTGAGCCAGCCGCCGAGCAGCGGCCCGATCGCGGTCAGCGCACCGGTCAGTCCGAAGAACAGGGCGAGCGCCCGGCCGCGGCGCTCCACGGGGAACACCGCCACGACCACCGCCAGCGCGGCCGGGAAGAGCAGCGCGGCACCGAGGCCCTGGGTGGCGCGGAAGACGATCAGCCACGCCAGGGCGTGGTCACCGGCGGGCACGCAGCCGCACAGCGCCGAGGACACGACGAACACGAGCGTGCCGAGGACGACGACCCGGCGGGGGCCCCACAGGTCGGCGAGCCGGCCGCCGAGGGCGAAGAAGGCGGCCAGCGACAGGAGGTAGGCGTTGACCACCCACTGCATCCCCGAGCCGGACAGGCGCAGTTCGGAGACGATGCTGGGGGCCGCGATGGAGACGATGGTCTGGTCGATGAACGTCATCGACACCGCGCACATCATCGCGGCGAGCGCCAGCGGCTGTGAGGCGGCCCGGCCGGCGGTGGCGACGTTCCGACCCCGCGTCAGGTGCGTACCGGTCACCCCGTCAGTCTGCGCCGACGGCCGGGCTCTCGCACGTCCGCGACCATGGATCCTCTCCGGGACCGGCTGCGACCGCGCTCAGCGGCCCCAGCGCAGCGCGGCCGTCTGCACGGGCGCGTCCCAGAGCCGCAGCAGCTCCGCGTCGGCCCGGCACAGGGTCACCGAGCAGCCCGCCATGTCCAGCGACGTGACGTAGTTGCCCACGAGCGCCCGCGCCACCGGCACGCCCCGCGCCTCCAGCAGCCGGACCACCTCGGCGTGGAACCCGTACAGCTCAAGCAGCGGCGTGGCGCCCATCCCGTTGACCAGGGCCAGGACAGGCCCGTCGGCCGGAGCCACCTCAACCAGCTCCTCGAGCACGGCGCCCACCGCGACCTCCGCGATGCCCCGGGCCGGCATCATCGCGCGCCGCTCCCGGCCCGGCTCGCCGTGGATCCCGACCCCGAGCTCCATCTCCCCGTCCGGCAGGTCGAAGGTCGGGCCGCCCTTCGCGGGAGTGCTGCAGGCGCTCAGCGCCACGCCGAAGCTGCGCGAGCACGCTTTGACGCGCCGGGCGATCGCGGCCACCTGCTCCAGCGGTGCGCCCTCCTCGGCGGCCGCCCCGGCGATCTTCTCGACGAACAGGGTCGCCCCGGTGCCCCGCCGCCCGGCCGTGTACAGGCTGTCGGTGACGGCGACGTCGTCGTTGACCAGGACCTGCTCGACCCGGACGCCGTCGTCCTCGGCGAGCTCGGCGGCCATCTGGAAGTTCAGCACGTCCCCGGTGTAGTTCTTGACGACGAACAGCACGCCCTGCCCGGCCTCTACGGCCTTCGCCGCGCGCAGCATCTGGTCCGGGACGGGCGAGGTGAACACCTCGCCGGGACACGCGGCCGACAGCATCCCGTACCCGACGAACCCGGCGTGCAGCGGCTCGTGCCCGGAACCGCCGCCGGAGACCAGGCCGACGTGCCCGCCGTCCCGGGCGTCCCGCCGGACCACCACCCCCCGGTCCACGTCCACGTCCAGCTCCGGGTGGGCGGCGGCCAGTCCCCGCAGGGCATCGGCGACCACGGTCTCCGGACTGTTGATCAGCATCTTCATGGGACCTCCCGGGTGGAACCGGCGGCCGGGCCCGCGCCCGGTGTCCGCACGGCTCGGGCACGGCCGGTGGCGGGCGGGCACGTGCGCGATCGCACGCCACACGAACAGTGTGCCGCCACGCCGTGGACATCCGCGACGCGTGCCCGGTGCCGCCCGCCCGGGTGCGGCCGCACCGCGCGGCGACGCGCGCCCGGAGCCGTCGCGCCCGGGGCCGTCAGCGCCCAGCGCGCTGATGGCCCCGACCAGTCCTAAAATGATGTCCCGAGGACTCGGGGCAGTCGACGGCCGACCCTTGGGCCGGCGGGAAGCGGGCTTCCATGGCTGAGCGACTCAAGCGATCAGGGCTGGTCGGCGAGCTTTCAGCGGAATTCGCCGGCACGATGATCCTCATCCTCTTCGGGTGTGGCGTGGTGGCCCAGGTGGTCGCCGGCGGGGCCCTCACGACTCCGCCGGGCGGCCTCGGGAACCACGACAGCATCGCCTGGGCCTGGGGCCTCGGCGTCACGCTGGGTGTGTACGTCGCGGCGAGGCTGAGCGGTGCGCACCTCAATCCCGCGGTGACGGTCGCGCTGGCGGCGTTCAAGGGCTTCCCGTGGAGCAAGGTGGCCCCCTACGCGCTGGCCCAGACGGCCGGCGCCTTCGTGGCGGCCCTGCTCGTCCGGTGGAACTACACCGAGGCGCTGGCGAAGGCGGATCCCACCCACACGATCAAGACGCAGGGCGTGTTCTCCACCCTGCCCGCCAACGGCAACCCGAACCTGCCGGTCCACGAATGGGGCGCCTTCCGCGACCAGATCATCGGCACCGCGATCCTGCTGCTGCTGATCCTGGCGGTCACGGACCTGCTCAACACGCCCCCAGGCGCCAACCTGGCACCGTTCATCGTCGGTCTGATCGTCGTGGCCATCGGTATGGCCTGGGGCACCAACGCGGGTTACGCGATCAACCCGGCACGCGACTTCGGTCCCCGGCTGGCCAGTTTCCTCACCGGGTACGGCGGAGCGTGGCGAGATCAGTACGGGAACTTCTACTTCTGGGTACCGATCGTCGGTCCGCTGATCGGAGGCCTGCTGGGGGCGGCCCTGTACAAGTTCTTCATCGGCCGGTTCCTGCCGACCGCTGAGCCGGAGCCCGCGGGACGGGTCCCGGCCCCGGACGAGAGCTGACCGGCTCCCGGGGTGGCCGTGTTCCGGCCGCCCCGGGAGAGCCCTAGGAGAGGCGGCATCCCATGGCGGACTTCGTCGGCGCGGTGGACCAAGGGACCACCAGCACCCGTTTCATGATCTTCGACCATGCCGGCAACGAGGTGGCGCGGCACCAGCTGGAACACTCACAGATCCTCCCGCGCTCGGGGTGGGTCGAACACGATCCGGTGGAGATCTGGGAGCGCACCAACTCGGTGATCCAGACCGCGCTCCGGAACGGAAACCTCTCGGCGGAGGACCTGGCGGCCATCGGCATCACCAACCAGCGGGAGACGACCGTCGTCTGGGACCCGCGCAACGGCCGCCCGTACTACAACGCCATCGTCTGGCAGGACACCCGTACCGACTCCATCGCGGCAGCGCTGGACCGCTCGGGCCAGGGCGACGTCATCCGCCGCAAGGCAGGACTGCCGCCCGCCACGTACTTCTCGGGCGGCAAGATCCAGTGGATCCTGGAGAACGTCGACGGGGTCCGCGAGGCGGCCGAGCAGGGCCACGCCCTCTTCGGCAACACCGACGCCTGGGTGCTGTGGAACCTCACCGGCGGACCCGACGGCGGCGTCCACGCCACCGACGTGACCAACGCCAGCCGCACCATGCTGATGGACCTGGAGACCCTCGACTGGGACGACGAGCTGCTGGGCTTCTTCGGCGTCCCCCGGGCGATGCTGCCGACCATCAACCCGTCCTCCCACCGGGAGGCGTTCGGACAGACCCGTACGTCCCGGCCGCTGCGGGCGGCCATCCCCATCACCGGTGTGCTCGGCGACCAGCAGGCGGCCACCGTCGGGCAGGTCTGCTACGCGCCCGGCGAAGCCAAGAACACGTACGGCACCGGCAACTTCCTGGTGCTCAACACGGGCACGGAACTGGTGCGGTCCCAGCACGGCCTGCTGACCACCGTGGCGTACCAGTTCGGCGACAGCCCGGCGATCTACGCACTCGAGGGCTCCATCGCCGTCACGGGCTCCGCGGTGCAGTGGCTGCGCGACCAGATGAAGGTCATCAGCGACGCCGCCGAGAGCGAGCGCCTCGCGCGTACCGTCGAGGACAACGGCGGGATCTACTTCGTCCCCGCCTTCTCCGGCCTGTTCGCCCCCTACTGGCGTTCCGACGCCCGCGGCGCGATCGTCGGCCTCGCCCGGTACAACGACAACGGCCACCTGGCGCGGGCCACCCTGGAGGCCATCTGCTACCAGAGCCGCGACGTGGTGGAGGCCATGGAGCAGGACTCCGGCGTCCACCTGGACGTGCTCAAGGTCGACGGCGGTGTGACGGCCAACGACCTGTGCATGCAGATCCAGGCCGACGTCCTCGGCGTCCCGGTCAGCCGCCCGGTCGTCGCCGAGACCACCGCGCTCGGCGCCGCCTACGCCGCTGGTCTGGCCACCGGTTTCTGGCGGGACACGGACGAACTGCGCACCCACTGGCAGGAGTCCAAGCGCTGGGAGCCCCAGTGGTCCGAGGATCAGCGCGAGGAGCAGTACGCGGGCTGGAAGAAGGCGGTGGAGCGCACGCTCGACTGGGCCAAGGTCGAATAGGTCCCGGCCGGGAGCGGCCGCGACCGGAGGGGGCCGCCCGCGCCGCGCGCGCCGGCCGCCCCCGCGCCCGCACCCGCTGCACGCTGCACGAGGAGGAGACCATGGCGAACCCGGTGGCTCTCTCGCCCGGCTCCCGAGCGGAGGCCCTCGTCCGCCTCGGGGAGGGTGAGCTCGACGTCCTCGTCGTCGGGGGCGGCGTGGTCGGCGCCGGCGCGGCCCTGGACGCCGCCACCCGGGGCCTGCGGGTCGGCCTGGTCGAAGCCCGGGACTGGGCGTCGGGCACGTCCAGCCGCTCCAGCAAGCTCATCCACGGCGGCCTGCGCTACCTGGAGATGCTGGACTTCCGGCTCGTCGCCGAAGCCCTGAAGGAACGCGGGCTCCTGCTCCAGGTCCTGGCCCCGCACCTGGTGCGTCCGGTGCCGTTCCTCTACCCCCTGCAACACCGGATCCGGGAGCGGCCGTACGTCGGTGCCGGCGTGCTGCTGTACGACACCATGGCCATGGCCTCCGGTACCTCCCGGGGCCTGCCCCACCACCGCCACCTGCTCAAGCGCCGGGCCCTGCGCGAGGCGCCCGCGCTGCGCTCCGACGCCCTGGTCGGCGCGATCCAGTACTGGGACGCCCAGGTCGACGACGCCCGGCACACCATGTTCCTCGTCCGCACGGCCGCCGCCTACGGAGCGCTGGCCGCCAACCGCACCCGGGTCAGCCGCTTCCTGCGGCAGGGCGAGCGGGTGGTGGGAGCCGTCGTCACGGATCTGGACACCGGCGACGAGACGCAGGTGCGGGCCAAGCAGGTGATCAACGCGACCGGCGTGTGGACCGACGACACCCAGTCCCTCGCCGGTACGCGCGGCCAGTTCCACGTCCGCGCCTCCAAGGGCGTGCACCTGCTGGTCCCCCGTGACCGGATCAACTCCCGCACCGGGCTCATCCTGCGCACCGAGAAGAGCGTGCTGTTCGTCATCCCCTGGGGGCGGCACTGGATCATCGGGACCACCGACACCGACTGGACCCTCGACAAGGCCCATCCCGCCCTCAGCTCCAAGGACGTCACCTATCTGCTGGAGCACGTCAACAGCGTCCTGGCCACGCCCTTGGCCCCGGAGGACGTCGAAGGCGTCTACGCCGGTCTGCGTCCCCTGCTGTCGGGCGAGGCCGCGGAGACCAGCAAACTGTCACGGGAGCACCTGGTCGCCCACCCGGTGCCCGGTCTCGTCGTGGTGGCCGGCGGCAAGTACACGACCTACCGGGTGATGGCCAAGGACGCGGTCGACGAGGCCGTCCGCGGCCTGGACGAGAAGGTGCCCGACTGCGTCACGCAGCGCGTTCCGCTGCTCGGCGCCGACGGCTACCCGGCCCTGTGGAACTCCCGCCACAACCTCGCCGAGGCCTCCGGGCTGCACGTCGCCCGCATCGAGCACCTGTTGAACCGCTACGGCTCCCTGGTGCACGAGTTGCTCGCCCTGGTCGCGGCCGACCCCTCGCTCGGCGAGCCGCTGCCGAGCTCCGACGACTACCTGCGGGTCGAGGCCGTGTACGCGGTGACCCATGAGGGCGCCCGTCACGTCGAGGACGTGCTCGCCCGGCGGACGCGAATCTCCATCGAGTCCTGGGACCGCGGTGTGGACGCGGCGCGGACCGTCGCGGAACTGATGGCGCCCCACCTGGGATGGGACCAGGCCGACCGGGACCGTGAGGTCGACCACTACCTGAAGCGGGTGGCCGCCGAACGCGAGGCCCAGCAGCAGCCGGACGACCGGACCGCCGACGCGGTACGGCTCGGCGCCCCCGACATCAGCCCCGTGCTCTGAGCGGTGGCTGACCCTTTCCGGACTCTTTCCGGACACGACCGACCCTTCCCCTGAACCACCTGTGCATGAGCCGGCATGGTGGCCGCGCGCATAGCTGACCCGCTAACTATGTTGCCCCGCCACATGTGCGCCTGACCTGCGGATTCCTACGGTGTGGCGATACGTACCGTCCCCACCGCACACGAGGAAGTGGCGCACATGGCCTCCGCAGCATCATCCGCTCCCCCGACGCCCGCGAACCTCAAGCGCATCGTCGCCGCCAGCCTCATCGGGACCACGATCGAGTGGTACGACTTCTTCCTCTACGGCTCCGCGGCCGCCCTGGTGTTCAACAAGCTGTTCTTCCCCGGCTCCGACCCGCTGGTCGGGACCCTGCTGTCGTTCCTGACCTATGCCGTGGGCTTCGCGGCCCGGCCGCTGGGGGCGCTGGTCTTCGGGCACTACGGGGACCGGCTCGGCCGCAAGAAGCTGCTGGTGCTGAGCCTGCTGCTGATGGGCGGGGCGACCTTCGCGATCGGGCTGCTGCCGACCCACGCCAGTGTCGGCACCGCGGCCCCCGTGCTGCTGACCCTGCTGCGGCTGGTGCAGGGCTTCGCGCTCGGCGGCGAGTGGGGCGGCGCCGTGCTGCTGGTGTCCGAGCACGGCGACGCACGCCGACGCGGCTTCTGGGCCTCCTGGCCGCAGACCGGCGCGCCCGCGGGGCAGTTGCTCGCGACCGGCGTGCTGTCCCTGCTGACCGCGGTGCTCTCGGACGACGCGTTCACCAGCTGGGGCTGGCGCGTGCCGTTCCTGCTGTCCGGGGTGCTGGTCATGGTCGGGCTGTGGATCCGCCTGTCCGTCGACGAGTCGCCCGTCTTCCGGCAGGCCCTCGCCGCCGCCGAGGCCCGCAGGGCCGCCCGCGGCGCGGACGCCGCCGAGAAGCTGCCGCTCGTGGCCGTGCTGCGCCACCACTGGCGGGACGTGCTCGTCGCGATGGGCGCGCGGATGGCCGAGAACATCTCCTACTACGTCATCACCGCCTTCATCCTGGTCTACGCGACCACCTCCGCGGACATGTCCAAGCAGACCGCCCTGAACGCCGTCCTCATCGCCTCCGCCGTGCACTTCGCCGTCATCCCGGCCTGGGGTGCGCTCTCGGACCGCGTCGGCCGGCGTCCGGTGTACCTGTTCGGCGCGGCCGGCATCGGGCTGTGGATGTTCCCGTTCTTCCGGCTCGTCGACACCGCGAGCTTCGGCAACCTGGTCCTCGCCGTCACCGTCGGCCTGGTGCTGCACGGCGCGATGTACGCGCCCCAGGCCGCCTTCTTCTCCGAGATGTTCGGCACCCGGATGCGCTACTCCGGCGCCTCCATGGGTGCCCAGTTCGCCTCCGTCGCGGCGGGCGCCCCGGCACCGCTGATCGCCACCGCCCTGCTGTCGGACTACGACTCCTCCACCCCCATCGCCCTGTACGTCATCGCCGCGGTGCTGCTCACGCTGCTCGCCGTCGGAGTCGCCAAGGAGACCCGGCACCGGGACCTGGCCGACGTCGACGCGGCAGACGCTGCGGAGACGGAGGCGGAGGCGACCGGGGATGCCCCCGCCCCGGCGGCCGACGCCCGGACCGCGGGCGCCTGACCCGGATCACCGGCATCGCTCCTCGGCCCCCGTACGCGCCCGGCGTGCGGGGGCCGGTGCCGTACGGGTGGGTCCCGGGACGCGGGACGCGGGTTCAGCTCTGGGCCGGGGCCGCCAACCGGTGCAGGCGCAGGGCCAGTTGTATCTCCAGGGCGCGGGCCGGGCTCTGCCAGTCGTCGCCCAGGAGGCGGCCGACGCGCTCCAGGCGCTGGGCGACCGTGTTGACGTGGACGTGCAGGGCGTCCTTGGTGCGAGCCGGGCTCATGCCGCAGGCGAAGTAGGCGTCGAGGGTGCGCACCAGGTCGGTGCCGCGCCGTGCGTCGTAGGCGACGACCTGGCCGATGGTGCGCTCGACGAAGCCCCCGATGTCCCGGTCCCCGGCCAGCAGCAGGCCCAGGAAGCCGAAGTCCTCGGCGGCCGCGCCGTCGCCGGCCCGGCCCAGCAGGCGCAGCGCGTCCAGGCAGCGGCGGCCCTCCTCGTACCCGGCGACCACGGCGTCCGGGTCGGCGGCGGGGTGGGCCACGGGTGCGGAGGCGCCGACGGTGACCGGTTCGTGCACGGCGGTGCCCAGGTGGCGCGCGGTGCGGCGGGCGAGGTCGGTGGCGGTGTCGCCGGGGGCGAGGGGCAGCAGCAGGACGGTGCCGCCGTCGCGGGCGGCGGCCAGGCCCTGCCGGGTCGCGGCGAGGTGGGAGGCGGCGGACCACAGGCGGCGTCGGGCGTCCGCCTCGTGGTCGGCGTCGGGGGCCGAGGTGTCCAGGCGGGCGGCCAGCACCACGTGGGTGGCGTCCAGGTCGGCGCGCAGCCGCGCGGCGCGCTCGCGCAGCAGCCGGGGGTCGCGGTCGCGGGCGTCGAGCAGGTCGTCGAGGAGTTCGCCGCGCACGCGCTGTTCGGCCTCGGCGGCGGAGCGGCGGGCGAGCAGGAGCAGTGAGGTGACCATGGCGGCCCGCTCCAGGGTGCGCTGGTCGACGGGGTCGAGCCCGGGGTGGCCGCGCAGCACCAGGGCGCCGAGGAGTTCACCGCCCGCGGTGACCGCGGCGATCCAGTCGTCGCGGTGCGGCACGGCGTGGCCCTCGGCGCGGGAGGCCTCCAGCGCGTCGGCGGGCGCGGCGTCCGCCTCGGTGAACTCGACGGTGCCGTCGAGGACTTCGGAGACCGCGGCGGCCACGTCGTGGACCCCGCCGCCGCGCAGGACCAGCTCGGCGAGCCGGTCGTGGACGTCGGAGGCGCGCTCGATGACGCCGCTGCGGTCCTTGATGATCTCGTTGGCGTGCTCCAGGTCGGCGAGCGCGGAGCGGGTCTCGGTGAGCAGGTTGGCGGTGTCGATGGCGGCCGCCGCGAGCGCGGCGAAGGAGCCGAGCAGCGCGATCTGTTCGCGTTCGAAGACCCGGGCCCGCCGGTCGGCGGCGAACAGCACCCCGATCACGTGCGGCCCCAGCATCAGCGGCACGCCGAGGATCGCGACCAGGCCCTCGTCGCGCACGCCGGCGTCGATGGTGGTCGTGTGCCGGAAGCGCTCGTCGCGGAAGTAGTCGTCGGTGACGTAGGGCCGTGCCGTCTGGGCGACCAGTCCGCCCAGTCCCTCCCCCATGCCGAGGCGCAGTTGCTGGAAGCGGGCGGCGACCGAGCCCTCGGTGACGCGCATGTAGGTGTCGCCGCGCACCGGGTCGTTGAGGCTGAGGTAGGCGACGTCGGTGCCCAGCAGCGAGCGGGCGCGCTGCACGATGGCCTGCAGGACGGCGTCCACGTCGCGCAGTCCGGCGAGGTCGTGGGCGGTCTCGAACAGCGCCGACAGCTCGGCCTCGCGCCGGCGCCGGCCCTCCAGCTCCGCGCGCACGCGCAGCGCGAGCAGCTTGGCGTGCTCCAGGGCGGCGATCCGCTCGGCGGGCCGGCCCTCGGCGCGGGCGCGCAGCACCGGCTGCTCGTAGGCGTCGGCGGTGGCGCCCCGGGCCAGCAGGTCGAGGAAGGGCGCCTCGGCGTCGCCGGGCGGCGCCGCACCGTCATCGGTGGGGCGCTCGGCGGACTGCACGGGATCGCGGGACATGGTCACAGGATTCCCCATGGCCGTCCCGCGCCGTCAGCCCTGTGGAAAACTCCGGATGCCATGGGGCCGGGGGTCAGTGCGCGGTCCAGCCGCCGTCGAGGACGAGCGACGTGCCGGTCATGAAGGACGCCTGCGGGCTGCACAGGTAGGCCACGGCCTCGGCGACCTCCTCGGGTTCGATCAGCCGCTTCACGGCGCTGTCCTGGAGCAGCACCTCGGTCAGGACGCGCTCCTCGGGGACGCCGTGGGCCTGCGCCTGGTCGGCGAGCTGCCGGGCGACCAGCGGGGTGCGGACGTAGCCGGGGTTGACGCAGTTGGAGGTGACGCCGTGCGGGGCCCCTTCCAGGGCGGCGGTCTTGGACAGTCCCTCCAGGCCGTGCTTGGCGGCGACGTACGCCCCTTTGTAGGCCGAGGCGCGCAGTCCGTGCACGGAGGAGATGTTGACGATGCGGCCCCAGCCCTGTCCGTACATGTGCGGCAGGGCGCCGCGGATGAGTCGGAAGGGGGCCTCCAGCATCACGGTGAGCACGGTGTGGAAGACGTCCGGCGGGAACTCCTGCAGGGGCCGCACCAGTTGCAGCCCGGCGTTGTTGACCAGCACGTCGGTGCCGTGGGCGGCCAGTTCCGCGGCGTCCAGGTCGGTCAGGTCCAGGACGTGCGGCTCGACGGTGCCCGGCAGGTGGGCGGCGTCCTCGGCGAGTGCCTCGACTCCCCGCGCGTCGCGGTCGACGGCGCGTACCTTCGCCCCGGCGGCCGCGAGCCGCAGCGCGCAGGCGCGGCCGATGCCGCCGGCGGCGCCGGTGACGAGCGCGGTACGGCCGCCGAGGTCGAGCATGGGGGCGTGAGGGCCGGGGACGGCGTGGGGCGAGGTCATGCTTCGACCCTAGGCACCACTCCGCCCCCGCCACATGTGGGCGCCGCCTATATCTCAGAAAGGACTAGTGGGGTCGAACCATGTGGGTGCGTCGGACAGGGCCTGCTTGATCCGGGTCAGCCCGAACTCGTTCAGCTCGGGCAGCGCGTCCACCGCGAACCAGCCCACCTCCAGCGACTCGTCGTCGTTGACCCGAGCCTCACCGCCCACGGCGCGGCAGCGCAGGGTGATGTCCATGAACTGGCAGACGTCGCCGTTCTCGTACGTCACCGGGGTCAGGGCCTGCACCAGGACCACCCGCTCGACGACGCAGCGCACCGCCGTCTCCTCGTGGACCTCGCGCACCGCGCAGGCGGCGGGCTGCTCGCCGGGCTCCGGGATGCCGCCGATCACCGACCACTTGCGCGTGTCGGTGCGGCGGTTCAGCAGCACACGGCCCTCGTCGTCGAAGACGAGGGCCGTGACACCGGGCAGCCACAGCAGCTGCCGTCCGGCCGAGGCCCGCAGGGTACGGATGAAGTCGGGAGTCGCCATGCCCCGACCCTAACGGGACCGCCGCCCCCGCAGGCCGGCGCCGACCGCCCAGCCGACGCCGCCCGCGGCGATCAGCACCAGGAGCACCTCCGGCAGGATGCCCAGCCGGGTCGCGGGGGTCTCGGAGGAGCGCAGGGGCACCTCCTGGACCAGGGAGTCCGCCACGAACATGCCGGTCCGCTGCGTGATCCTGCCGTCCGGCATGATGATCGCGCTGACCCCGCTGGTGACCGGCACCGTGACCGTGCGGCTGTGCTCGACGGCGCGCACGCGGGACATGGCGAGCTGCTGGTAGGTCATCTCGCTGCGGTCGAACGTGGCGTTGTTGCTCGGCACGGAGATCATCTGGGCGCCGTGGGTGACGGTGTCGCGCACGGCCCAGTCGAAGGCGGCCTCGTAGCAGGTGGCGAGCCCCACCTCGGTGCCGTCGAGGTCGAACACCCCGGGCCTGCTGCCCCGGCTGAAGTCCTCACGGACCATCGTGGTCCAGTTCTCATTGATCGCGCCGAGGAGCGAGCGCAGCGGGAGGTACTCGCCGAACGGCTGCACCTGGCGCTTGTCGTAGGTCTGGGTGGGGCCCTTGACCGGGTCCCACAGAATCTGCTCGTTGTAGAGCTTGCCGTCGCGCTCGACGACGCCGCCGACCGAGATGGGCGCGCCGATCGCCTTGGCCGCCTTGTCGATCACGGCGGCCGCGTCGGCGTAGGCGAAGGGGTCGATGTCGGAGGAGTTCTCCGGCCAGAGCACGAAGTCGGGCCGGGCCACCTCGCCCGCCGCGACCCGGGCGGCCAGCCGTTCCGTCTCGCGCGCGTGGTAGTCGAGCACGGCCCGGCGCTGGGCGTTGAACTCCAGGCCGAGGCGCGGGACGTTGCCCTGGATGACCGCGACCGTCGCGGTGCCGTCCTCCGCCCGGTCGCTGACCAGGGGACGCGCCGCGAGGGCGCCCACCACGGGCACGGCCACGCCGAGCAGGGCGACGGCGGCGGCCGACCGGCTCACCTCGCGCGTGCGGCGCTTGTCCAGGGCGAGGCGGACGGCCTCGTACAGCGCGAACCCGCACAGGACGACGGCGAAGCCGAGGACCGGGGTGCCGCCCACCGCGGCGAGCGGCAGGAACACGCCGTCCGCCTGGCCGAAGGCGATCTTGCCCCAGGGGAAGCCGCCGAACGGCACCCGCGCGCGGACCGCCTCTCCGGCGGTCCACAGCGCCGCCGCCCACAGCGGCCAGGCGGGGAGCCGGGACACGGCCGCCACGCCCACGCCGACCAGGGCGACGAGGACCGCCTCGACGGCGACCAGGGCGAGCCAGGGTCCGGGGCCGACCTCGACGCCGGTCCACACCAGCAGCGGCAGCAGGAAGCCCAGCCCGAAGAGGTAGCCGAGTCCGAGGGCCGCTTTCCAGCCACGGCCGCGCAGCGCCCAGCCGAACAGGGCGAACGCCGGCAGGGCCAGCCACCACAGGGTGCGCGGCGGGAAGCTGACGTAGAGCAGCACTCCGGAGAGCGCCGCGACGGCGGCCGGGACGAGACGCAGCAGCCGGGCGGTGCCCGAAGGCCGCGTGGCCTGGGGCTCCAGCTGGTCCGACGGGCCGACGGGAGGTGCGGAGACGGTCACTCCGGGAGTGTACGGCGGTGGACGCCGGCGCCGACAGCGCAGCCCGATCGCCCTCCCGGCCGGTGCGGTCGCCTCAGTGCGCCGCCGTGCCCGTCGCCCCGCTGCGCAGGCGGGCGCGGATGGCGCCGACCGCGGCCTCCGCGTCGTCGACGGTGATGGTGAAGGTGTGGCCGTCCCACAGCCGCAGCACCACGCCCTCGCCCCGCCGCACCACGACGGCCGTGCCCTGGTGCGGGCGCCAGCGGTAACCCCAGCCGCCCCAGTGGCGCGGGGTCACGTGTGGCTCGAACTCGGCCCCGGCGACGTGCGTCAGCGGGATGCGGCGGCGCGGTACGCCGATGTGGCCGCAGCGCACCTCGACGCACTCCTTGTCGAGCTTGAGGTCGACGTGGACGAAGGCGAGGGTGCCGAAGATGACCAGCAGTCCGGCGGCGATGCAGCCGACGACGGACATGACGAGGGGGGCGACGCCGGACGTCCAGGCGGAGTCCACGGCGAGCTGGATGCCGAGCGCCAGGAAGGCGGCGCCGGCGAGCGCGAGCAGCCACTGGAACCGGTTGGTGGCCCGCCCGGTCCAGACGTCGGGGTGGGGGTGCTGCATGCCGTGGAGGTGGTCCCGCATGGCTATGAGGTTACTCAGGTTTCGCTGCGCCGGTAGGTCGTGGCGGAGCGTGACTGCGCCGACCGGCCGACGGTCCGCGCCGGTGACCCGCGGTCAGGAGGCGGGGCTCACCGTGCGCAGCAGCCGGCCCTCGGCGTAGGCCAGGGCGGGCTCGGGCAGGGCGCCCTCGCGGCCGCTGAGCAGCACCGTCACCGTGCCGGTGACCGGAGCGCCCGGGGCGGGGTCGGCGCCGAGGCGGCGCAGGGCCTGCGCGGCGACCGCGCCGGCGGAGCCGTGCAGGACGAGCGGGGGCGTGCCGGGCTGCTGCACGGCGGTGCGGATGCGCTCGGCGACCAGTTCGTAGTGGGTGCAGCCGAGCACGACGGTGGTCACCTCGTCGGGGGTCAGCGCGGCGGCCGCGGCGACGGCCGCGTCGATCGCGGACTCGTCCGCGTGTTCGACGGCCTCGGCCAGTCCCCAGCAGGGCACCTCGGTGACGCTCACGCCGTCGGCGAAGTCCCGGATGAGGTCGCGCTGGTAAGGGCTGCCCGTGGTGGCGGGGGTGGCCCAGATGGCGACGGGGCCACCGCCGGCCGCGGCCGGCTTGATCGCCGGGACGGTGCCGACGACGGGCACCGCGGGCTCGAGGCGGGCGCGCAGCGTGGGCAGGGCGTGCACGGTGGCGGTGTTGCAGCCGACGATCAGGGCGTCGGGCCGGTGGGCGGCGGCCGCCTCGGCGACGGCCAGGGCCCGCGCGGTGAGGTCCTGCGGGGTGCGCGGTCCCCAGGGCATGCCGTCCGGGTCCAGGGAGAGCACGAGATCGGCGTCGGGTCGCAGGCGCCGTACCGCGGCGGTGGCCGCCAGCAGCCCGATTCCGGAGTCCATGAGCGCGATCTTCACCCGGCCACGATAGACGATGGGCGCCGGCCGCCCGGTCCGGTGGGGCAGACTGCGGCCGTGAGCGCCTTCGTGTGGATCGCCGTGGTGTCCCTCGCCGCGTGGGTGTGGCTCCTGCTGTGCCAGGCCTTTTTCTGGCGGACCGACGTCCGGCTGCCGCCCGGCGGGGAGCCGGAGCGCTGGCCGTCGGTGTGCGTGGTCGTCCCCGCGCGCGACGAGGCCGCCGTCCTGCCGGACAGCCTGCCGTCGCTGCTCGCCCAGGACTACCCCGGCCGGGCGGAGGTCTTCCTCGTCGACGACGGCAGTATCGACGGCACCGGGGAGCTGGCCCGGGAGCTGGCGCGCCGCTGCGGCGGGTTGCCGTTGACCGTGACCTCGCCGGGTGAGCCGCCGACCGGCTGGACCGGCAAGCTGTGGGCGGTGCGGCACGGCATCGGTCTGGCACGCGCGCGTGAGCCCGAGTACCTGCTGCTCACGGACGCCGACATCGCGCACGCGCCCGACAGTCTGCGCGCGCTGGTCGCGGCGGCGGGCGCGGGCGGCTTCGACGTGGTGTCGCAGATGGCGCGGCTGCGGGTGGAGAGCCTGTGGGAGCGGCTGGTGGTGCCGGCCTTCGTCTACTTCTTCGCCCAGCTGTACCCGTTCCGCCGGATCGCCCGGCGCGGCTCGCGCACGGCGGCCGCGGCGGGCGGCTGCGTCCTGGTGCGCGCCGGGACGGTCGAGCGGGCCCGGATCCCGGACGCGATCCGGCACGCGGTGATCGACGACGTGGCGCTGGCCCGCGCGGTGAAGGGCGGCGGCGGGCACATCTGGCTGGGGCTGGCCGACCGGGTGGACAGCGTGCGTCCGTACCCGCGGCTGCACGACCTGTGGCGGATGGTGTCGCGCAGCGCCTACGCGCAGCTGCGGCACAGCCCGCTGGTCCTGCTCGGCACCGTCCTCGGCCTGGCCCTGGTGTACCTGGTGCCGCCGCTCGCGCTCCTCGCCGGGCTGGTGGCCGGTGACGCGGTGACGGCGGCGGCGGGGGGCCTGGCGTGGCTGGTGATGACGGGCACGTACGCGCCGATGCTCCGCTACTACCGGCAGCCGCTGTGGCCGGCTCCGCTGCTGCCGTTCACCGCGTTCCTCTACCTGCTGATGACGGTGGACTCGGCGGTGCAGCACTACCGCGGGCGCGGCGCGGCCTGGAAGGGCCGCACCTACGCCCGACCGGACGCCGTCACCGAGGAGGGCTGAGCCCTACTTGCGGCCGGGCGTCCAGTTCATGCCCCAGCCGTAGGCGCGGTCGACGGTGCGCTGCGGGCTGACCCCGCGCTCGGGCACCAGGTAGCGGGCCTCGCGCTGGACGACCAGGTCGCCGCCCTGGTTGCTGATCAGGGCGAGGGCGCACACGGTCGACGGGACGGTGCACTCGTCGAGGGAGAAGTCGATCGCGGCGCCGAACTGCGGCTGCAGGGTCACCGTGGCGTGCAGGTCTGCGAAGGACCGGGCGCCCTCGTAGATGGTCACGAAGACGAGGATGCGCCGGAAGTCCTGGCGGTGGTCGAGGTTGACGGTGAGGTTCTCGCCGCTCGCCACGGCGCCGGTGCGGTCGTCGCCGTCGAGGTGGATGTACGGCGGCAGGTGCAGGGAGCCGAAGGCGTTGCCGAGGGCCTGCACCACGCCCTTGCTGCCGTCGGCGAGTTCGAACAGGGCGCACAGGTCGAGGTCGAGGTCGTTGTGCATCGCGACGGCCCGCCCGCGCTTGGCACCCCAGCCGGAGAACTGCTTGCGCACCTCCCAGTTGAGGTTCACGCGCAGGGCGCCGGAGGTGCCGCCCTGCTTGGTGAGCGACACCGAGGGCGTGGCCTTGGTGAGCGTGACCTTGGAGAGGCGGACCGGCGGGGCGGGCGGGGGCGGCGGGGCGTTGTGGACGGGCGGCGGGACGGTGACCGGCGGGGCGGGCACCGGCGCGGGCGGGGGCGGTGCCACCGGCGGGCGCGGGGCCGTGACGGGGGCCGGCGGGGGCGTCGCGTGCTGCGGCTCGTCGACCGTGATGCCGAAGTCGGTGGCCAGCCCCTCGAGTCCGCTGTCGTACCCCTGGCCGACGGCGCGGAACTTCCAGGCGCCCTGGCGGCGGTAGAACTCGCCGAGCACGAACGCCGTCTCGACGGTGGCGCCGGTGCTGTCGAAGCGGGCGACCACGCCGCCCTGCGCCGCGTCGCGGACCTCGACGGCGAGATCGGGGACCTGTCCGAAGGTGCCGCCGTCGGAGGAGGCGGCGAGGACGATCCGCTCCACCGCGGGCTCCACGCGCGCGAGGTCGACGAGGAGCGTGTCGGTCGTCCGGCCGCCGGCGGGACGCTTGCCCTCGTGGCGCACGGCACCGGAGGAGTGCGCGGGCTGGTTGTAGAAGACGAAGTCCCCGTCGGAGCGGACCTTGCCGCCGGCCAGCAGCAGGGCCGAGACGTCCGCGTCGGGGACGCCGGGCCCGGACCGCCAGCCCACCTCGACCCGCAGGGCCGCCGTCGGCACCGGCGTGTTCGACCCCTTCGGCATTGACATGTCCGCCCCCTCGTCTGCATCGGCGTGCGCGTTCCCGCGCCCACGACTGTGTCCACCGGCCAACCTATGCGGTGCCCGGCCGAACTCCCATGCATGGGACGCGAAGGAGGGGGCAGAAGGGCGAAGGAGGCCATGGACGTCCGGCCCCGACCGCCGGTAACCGGCCGGGAACTCGGCTTTTACCGGATGCGGCCCGCGTTGGCCGCCCTTTTTCGCCGCGTTCGCTCGCATTGGGGACAGCGGGTTGTTACCGACACGGAAAACAACCCTCTTATCGGTCTCCCCAACCAGCACATCGTGGGCTTAACTTATGTGCCATGACCTCCCCCCGCTCCACCTATGGCGGCGGCTTTTACTCCTCCGCCTCCTTCCCGGACACCCCGATCTACGACTCGCTCGTGGCCGAGCGGGGCACCCCGCAGATCGCCCCGATCCGGGTCCCCGCCGCGTACGACACGGGCAGCAGCCTGCCCGCGCTGCCCTCGGCGCTGCCCGCCCTCCCGGCGGCCCCGTCCTACGGCAGTTCCTACGGCTCCTACGGCTCCTACGGGTATCCGCAGGCGCCGCAGCCCGCCCCGCTCCAGCAGGCGCCCGCGGCCTACATCCCGCAGCAGGCCACCGCGCCGCGCGGCTACCCGGGACCGCAGGCCCAGCCGCAGCAGCCGCGGCCGGCCGCGCCGGGCATGGGGTACGACGCGATGCGTCCGGCCGCCCCGCGGCCCGCGCCCGCGCCCTACCAGGACCCGTACAACAACCAGCAGTACCGGGGCTACTGAGCCCGCTCCCCACGGGCCGGTGCCACCTGGCACGATGAGCCCATGGGGAACGCGAAGCTGCAGTCGATCCACGTCCATCCGGTCAAGGCGTTCCGGGGCCTGGCGCCCCGGGAGGCCGACGTGGAGCCCTGGGGACTGGCCGGGGACCGACGCTGGACACTGATCGACGACGGGGGAAAGGTCGTCACCCAGCGTCGGCACCCGCACGTCGCCCTGGCCGCCGCCGAGCTCCTGCCCGGCGGCGGCCTCCGGCTGTCCGCGCCCGGCCGGCCGGCACTGGACGTCGCGGTGCCCGAGCCGGTCGGCACGGTCACGGTCGAGATCTTCCGCGACAAGGTGGAGGGCGTCCTCGCCGACGCCGCCGCGCACGCGTGGTGCAGCGCCCACCTCGGCGAGAGCGTCCGGCTGGTGCACATGGACGACCCGGCCACGCGCCGACCCGTCGACCCGGAGTTCGCGCTGCCCGGCGAGACCGTCAGCTTCGCCGACGGCTACCCGCTGCTCGTCACCACCACCGCGTCCCTCGACGCCCTCAACGCGCTGATCGCGCAGGGCGATCACGCCGAGGAGGGCCCGCTGCCGATGAACCGGTTCCGGCCGAGCGTCGTCGTGACGGGCACCGAGCCCTGGGCCGAGGACGGCTGGTCCCGGCTGACCATCGGTGACGTGCCCTTCCGCGTCGCCAAGAGCTGCGGCCGGTGCGTGGTGACGACCACCGACCAGGTCACGGCGGCGCGCGGCACCGAGCCGCTGCGCACGCTGGGCCGCCACCGCCGGGTGGACGGCAAGCTGGTGTTCGGACAGAACCTGGTCCCGCTGTCCCGGGGCACCATCCGGGTCGGCGATCCCGTCGAGGTCCTGGACTGACCCACGGCGTCCCCTGCTCCCCTGCACCCCTTCCCGCTCCTCCCTCCCGCACCTCACCCGCTCGTGCCCCGTCGGCCGGGAACCCTCTTGCGGCTCCGCGTCGTTGGGGATGTCGTGAGACGTTCGTGAGAGGGCCGGGCGGCGAGTGATGTCGCTCTCTCTTCGGCCGCCGGGCGGGCGAACGGCTCCCCGGGGGGTTATCACGGAGCGGGAAGGGGGTGCGGGACGTGCGAGCGATCGGCGGGCTCTGGCGCTGGCGGCACAATCCGCTGCGCCGCACGACGGACCTGGTCGAGGCATGGGTGGCGCTGTCGGCCCTGCTGCTGGTCCTCCTGGCGGCGCCCGTCGCGGGCTGTCTCCTCGGGGCCACCGCCCAGGGCGCGTTGCAGGACGCGGTGCGCCGGCAGCAGTCGTCCCGGCACGAGGTGACGGCCACGGTGGTGCGCGAGCTGGACGACGCGACGCTGGGCATCGACCCCGAGGCGGCCTCCGGGCGGGACGCCCACAGCCGGGTCCTCGCCGACTGGACCGCTCCCGACGGCACGCCGCGGCACGGCGCGGTGATCGCCGACCTCGGCAAGCCGCGCGCCGGGGACCACTTCCGGCTGTGGACCGACCGGCGGGGCCGGGTCACGGCCCGTCCCCTGGACCCGGCGACGGCGACCACGCACGCGGTGCTGGCCGGCGTCGGCGGGGCGCTCCTCACCGCCGGCACCGTGGAGGCGGTCAGACGCCTGATCGTCTGGCGCCTGGTCCGGCGCCGGTACGCACGGTGGGACCAGGCGTGGAGCAAGGTCGGACCGGACTGGGGCCGGACCGGTACCGGCAGTTGACGGCCTTCCGCCTCCGGTCAACCCACCGTCCCCGCGCACGCTACGGTGGACCGGCCGAGGCTTTCGGCATCGACCCGCGCATCAGGGAGCCCCAGGGCGCCCCGGGGGCGACGAGCCATCAGTACGACGAGGTGGGGGCGCAGCAACGCCATGGCACAGGGCACGGTCCAGGTGACGCACACCGGCACATCGCGGTGGCGCCGCCGCACGGGTGAGTACGCATCGCTCGCCGCCGCCCTGGAGGCCGCGGCGGACGGCGACGTGCTCACCATCGCCCCGGGCACCTACCGGGAGAACCTCGTGGTGCAGCGGGCGGTGACGTTGCGCGGGCCGGACGGCTCCCCCGGGTCGGTGCGCCTCGCGCCCGTGGACGGCGTGCCGTTGACGGTGCGGGCCTCGGCCGTGGTGCAGGACCTGCACATCGAGGGGCAGGACGCGGCCGCGCCCGCGCTGCTCGTCGAGGAGGGCACGCCCGAGCTGACGGACCTGCGGATCGTCACGCGGTCCGCGGCCGGTATCGAGGTGCGCGGCAGCGCCCGCCCCACGGTCCGCCGCTGCACCGTCGACAACCCGGCGGGTCTCGGGATCGCCGTGCTCGACGGCGGTGGCGGTGTGTTCGAGGAGTGCGAGGTGGTCGCGGCCGGGCAGGCCGGCGTCGCGGTGCGCGGCGGCGGGCACCCCCGCCTGGACCGCTGCCGGGTGCACCACGCGTCCGGTACGGGTCTGAGCGCGACCGGCGACAACTCCGCGCTGGAGGCGGTCGGCTGTGAGATCTACGAGGTGCGGGGCAGCGGTGTCCAGGTCACCGGCCGGGCCACCGCCCACCTGACCGACTGCGACGTGCACCGCACCGACGCGGACGGCGTCACCCTGGACACCGACGCGGTGCTCACGCTCGCCGACTGCCGCATCCACGACATCCCGGAGAACGCCATCGACCTGCGCTCGCGGTCGGTGCTGACGCTGACGCGCACGACGGTGCGCCAGTTCGGGCGCAACGGGCTGTCGGTGTGGGACCCCGGCACGCGCGTGGACGCCCACCAGTGCGAGATCTTCGACAGCACCGGCGACTACCCGGCCGTCTGGGTCAGCGACGGCGCCACGGCCGTGCTGGACTCCTGCCGGGTCCACGACGTGCCGGACGCGCTGTTCGTCCTGGACCGCGGTTCGCGCGCGGACGTCGTCGACAGCGACCTGTCGCAGGTGCGCAACACCGCGGTGTCGGTCAGCGACGGCGCGACCGCCCAGCTCGACGACTGCCGGATCCGGGACGCGGCCACGGGCGCGTGGTTCCGCGACCACGGCAGCGGCGGCACCCTGAACAACTGCACGGTGGACGGCACCCAGACCGGTGTGATCGTCACCAAGGGCGCCGACCCCACCGTCGAGCGGTGCACGGTCGACTCCCCCGCCGAGGCCGGCTTCTACGTGTCGGCCGGCGGCCGGGGCAGCTTCCTCAACTGCCGGGTGACCAACAGCGGCGGCTACGGCTTCCACGTGATAGACGGCTGCCGTACGACGCTCAGACGGTGCCGCACGGAGCGCTGCGCGCGCGGGGGCTACGAGTTCGCGGACGCCGGAGCGGACGCGACGCCCGGTTCGGGTCCGGTGGTCGAGGACTGCAGCAGCGACGAGAGCGCGGGGCTGCGCCCGACGCCGCCGCCGGTCGCGGAGACCGCGGTGCAGACGGGGGGCGGGTCGCCGGGGCTGCTCGGTGCCGTCCCGGAGCAGCGCGTGACCGTTCCCGGGCCCCTGGCGGACGTGCCGGAGCCGGAGAAGCCGGTCCGCACCTCGCAGGACGTGCTGGGTGAACTCGACGCGCTGGTGGGCCTGGAGAGCGTCAAGCGCGAGGTGCGGGCGCTGACCGACATGATCGAGGTGGGCCGGCGCCGGCAGCAGGCGGGCCTGAAGGCCGCCTCGGTCAAGCGGCACCTGGTCTTCACCGGCTCCCCCGGCACCGGCAAGACGACGGTGGCCCGGCTGTACGGCGAGATCCTCGCCTCCCTCGGGGTGCTGGAGAAGGGGCACCTGGTCGAGGTGTCCCGGGTGGACCTGGTCGGCGAGCACATCGGCTCCACGGCGATCCGCACCCAGGAGGCGTTCGAACGGGCGCGCGGCGGCGTGCTGTTCATCGACGAGGCGTACGCCCTCTCCCCCGAGGACGCCGGGCGTGACTTCGGCAAGGAGGCCATCGACACGCTGGTGAAGCTGATGGAGGACCACCGCGAGTCGGTCGTGGTGATCGTCGCCGGCTACACCGCCGAGATGGAGCGCTTCCTGTCGGTCAACCCCGGTGTGGCGTCGCGGTTCTCGCGCACCATCACCTTCGGCGACTACGGCCCCGAGGAGCTGCTGCGGATCGTGGAGCAGCAGGCGGAGGAGCACGAGTACCGGCCGGCGCCCGGCACCCCGGAGGCCCTGCTGAAGTACTTCACCGCGCTCCCGAAGGGCCCGGCGTTCGGCAACGGCCGCACCGCGCGCCAGACGTTCGAGGCGATGGTGGAGCGCCACGCCAGCCGGGTCGCCCAGGTGGCCGAGCCCAGCACGGACGACCTGACCCTGCTGTTCCCGGAGGACCTGCCCGAACTCCCGTAGCACGCGCGTGTGTCGGTCCCGCCGTCCTCAACTCGCGCCCGGTTGGCGGGGTTCGGGCAGGGGCAGCAGGCGGCCCAGCAGCAGGGCGCGTTCCTCCGCGAAGGCCGGGTCCGCCTGGTAGTCGGAGTGGCCCAGCAGGGGCGCGGGCAGCGGGTGGCGGGCCGTGCGGCCGTACTCCAGCGGGTCCTTCAGCGGCGCGCGGTCCACGGCGGGGCCGCAGGTGCCCGGCAGCCGGACGGGGCCGCCGATGGGGTCGGTGAGCCGGTAGAGGTTGCGCCAGCAGTCGACGTCCTGGTGCAGGGCGCTGAGCGCGGCCGGCCCGAAGTGGGCGGGGAACCAGCGGCCGTAGAGGCGCTCGATGGGCGAGCCGTAGGTCAGCAGCCCGACACGCGCCCGGTCCCGCGGCTCCAGTTGCCAGGCGGCGGCCGCCGCCAGGACGCTGCCCTGGGAGTGCCCCGAGATCACCAGCCGGCCGCCGGTCTCGCGGGTCCAGGTGGCCATCCGCCACGTCAGGTCGGGCACCGCGCGCTCGGCGTAGCAGGGTGGCGCGAAGGGGTGGGCGGCGCGCGGCCAGAAGGTGCCGACGTCCCAGAGGATGCCGATGGTGCGCCGGGCGGAAGGGTCCTTGTAGGCGCGGCGCCCCCAGGTGACGAAGAGCAGGAAGCCGAGTCCTATCAGCCAGGAGCCGAGCGCCTGCGCGGTCTGGGCGGCGCCGTGGACGAAGGGGTAGGTCCCCTCGGTGGCCCGGCCGGGGGTCCGCCCGGTGGCCAGCGCCCCGACGATCGCCCCGGCGCCCAGCAGCAGCGTGCTGATCGCGGTGACGCCCACGAGGAGCGGCGCGCGGTCGGTGAGGGGTGCCATGGCCCGGGCCCGGGCGATGGTGCCGGTGCGGCCGGGGTCACCGCCGTCGGCGATGCCGTAGGCGCGGCGCACCTCGGCGCGTTCGGCGCGGGCGCGGTGCCAGGTGGCGCGGCCGAGCAGCGCGGCCAGCGTGAGGAGCACCAGCAGGACCAGTGGGATCACGGACGCCTGCCAGGTCAGCAGGGCGGGCGGGCCGTCGAAGGAGCTCTGCGTGCCGTCCAGCCAGTCGGCGACCCGCTGCGCCACCCCGCCGGACATCACGGCCCCGAGGGCGCAGGCCAGCATGGCGACGGCGGGGCCGCCGAGCCCGTACAGGGCGACGCGGCCGCGGGTGGTGGGGGCCTCGTCGGGGGCGGTCGCGCCGCCCTCCGGGGCCGGCTCCGCGCCCTGTGGTGTTCCTGCCCGGGCACCGGCCCCTGCTGCGGGACCGCCCGTGCCGCCGTCGCAGCAGTCACGCCCGCTCCGCTGCTCCGGGGCCGCCCCTCCCCCCGCCGCTGCCCGGTGCAGCAGGGCCGCGACCAGTGCCAGGGCCAGCACGGTCAGGCCCTGGCCGAGGGCGAGGGCGCCGAAGGTGGTGTCGCCGGGGAGGCGGTCGGCGTCGTGCCAGCCGGGGCGGGACCAGCCTGCGTACACGGTGGTCAGGCCGAGCAGGACGAGCGTGGCGAGCGGCAGACGCCGTACCAGGTGGGCGTCCAGGGCGCGGTCGAGGCGGTGTTCGCTGCGGCCCCGGCGGCACACCACCCACACGACGGCGGCCGCGCCGCCGACGAGCGCCGCCACCAGGCACCAGCCCAGCGCGTCGAGCAGGGCCGGGCCGCCCGGCCGGCGGTCCTCGCGGGCCGCGGCGGTGCCGACGGCCGCGGCGACGGTCAGCAGGCCGGCCGCGGTGTGGGCGGCCCGCAGCCGGGCCACCAGCCGGCGGCCGTACCAGAAGCCGGGCCGGCCCAGCGCGGTCGGCCCCGGCTGGTGCTCGGCCTCCGGCGCGCGGGTCAGCGGCTCGCGGGACTCGTACGCCCGCCAGGTGCGGTGGGACAGGTACCACAGCAGGACGGTGAGGGCGGTCGGGACGAGCGCGGCCAGGGCGAGCCGGCGGCCCGGCATGCTCCACCAGCCGCCGTGGGAGAGCGCCGGGGACAGGAAGCCCAGCCAGGTGTGCCGCTCGGCGCACGCGCGCGTGCCGGCGCACTGCCAGGCCGTCAGGTCCAGGGCGACCTCGCAGGCGGCGGCGACGAGCAGCACGGTGAGGGTGAGTCCGGCGAGGCGGACCAGCAGCCCGTACAGCCGGACCAGGCGGGTGTGCTCGTGGGCCGGCGGGCGCATCCAGTGGGCGAGGTTGACGACCATGAAGGGCAGCAGGAGCAGCCACAGGGCGCGGCTGCCGTTGCCGGAGGTCAGGTTGCACCAGACGTACGCCTCGGGGACGGGCCGGTCCGGGGCGCCGCCGGGGCCGTTCTCGGCGTCGACGTCGTCCGCGCGCCGGTGGACGGCGGCCGTGTCGTCGCCGGTGATCCGCACGGTCCGCGGATCGCCGAGCATCTGCTCGGGCGTGGTCCCGCCCACTCCGTGGACGAGGAGTTCAAGGGCCGCGCCCGGTCGGGCGGGCCGGGCGGGGCGGGCGGCCCCGTCGGAAAGGACGTCTTCCACTGCTGCCACTTCCCCCGTGACGCGCCGTCGGGATGGCTCCGTGCGGACATCAAGGATGTCGCTTCGTGCCCCGTCGCGCACGCGTCGTCACCGAATCTCCTCCGATCCGCGGACCGGTGCGCCGGCCCCCTGAACGGTCCCGGGACCGTGGGGTGACATGCGCGCGTCGGATGGGTGGTGACGCCGCCCGGGGCCTGGCGTGCGAGGATGGGACGCCCGCACGCGTCCGTCCGGGACGGCGGGACCGGCCGGACACCGGGACACCGGGGCGTCCGGCCACCCGGACACCGGATCACCGGATCACCGGGACGCAGTCGATCGGCTTGAGGCGAAAGGACCGGAGCGTACGTGAGTGAGAATCAGAACCTCCTCGCGGAGCAGCGTCGCTCCCTGATCCTGGACGAGGTACGGCGCCGCGGCGGCGTCCGCGTCAACGAGCTGACCCGCAAGCTCGGCGTGTCGGACATGACCGTGCGCCGCGACCTGGACGCGCTCGCCCGGCAGGGCGTGCTGGAGAAGGTGCACGGCGGCGCGGTGCCGGTCGTCGAGGCGAGCACCCACGAACCCGGGTTCGAGGCGAAGTCGGGCCTCGAGCAGACCGCCAAGGAGGACATCGCGCGGGCCGCGGCCGGTCTGGTGACGCCGGGCAGCGCGATCGCGCTCTCGGGCGGTACGACGACCTTCGCGCTGGCGCACCACCTGCTGGACGTGCCCGATCTGACCGTGGTGACGAACTCGGTGCGCGTCGCCGACGTCTTCCACGCGGCCCAGCGCACCTCGGGGCCCCGGCAGGGCGCGGCCACGGTGGTGCTGACCGGCGGGGTGCGCACCCCGTCCGACTCGCTGGTGGGCCCGGTGGCCGACCAGGCGATCGCCACGCTCCACTTCGACCTGCTGTTCCTCGGGGTGCACGGCATATCGCCGCAGGCCGGGCTGTCCACGCCCAACCTCGCCGAGGCCGAGACCAACCGCCGGCTGGTGCACTCGGCGCGCCGGGTGGTGGTGGTCGCCGACCACACCAAGTGGGGTGTGGTGGGGCTGAGTTCGTTCGCGACGCTGGAGCAGGTCGACACGCTGGTGACGGACGCGGGGCTGCCGGCCGACGCGCGCGTGGAGATCTCCGAGCACCTGCGGGAGCTGGTGCTGGCCGGCGACTCCGGCCCGGGCAACGAGGACTGACGGCCCGTCAGCGCGGCTGGTCAGCGACGGATCCCCTCCTCGGTCCGGTCGGCCCCGCCCGTCAGTCCGGCCACACCCCTGTCGCCAGCAGCGACTCGATCGCCGCGCTGTACGGAGCGATGTCCAGGCCCTGCTCGGCGAGCCAGGCGTCGGAGTAGTACTTGTCGAGGTAGCGGTCGCCCGGGTCGCACAGCAGGGTGACCACGCTGCCGCGCCGTCCGTCGGCGACCATCTCGGCGACGATCTTGAGGGCGCTCCACAGCCCGGTCCCGGTCGAGCCGCCGGCCCGGCGGCCGATGGCGCGGTCCAGGGCGCGGACGGCGGCGACGCTGGCCGCGTCGGGCACCTTCATCATCCGGTCGACGGCGCCGGGCACGAAGCTGGGCTCCATGCGGGGCCGGCCGATCCCCTCGATGCGTGAGCCGCAGTCGCAGGTGACGTCCGGATCGCCGGTGGTCCAGCCCTCGAAGAAACAGGAGTTCTCGGGGTCGGCGACACAGATGCGGGTGTCGTGCTGCATGTAGTGGACGTAGCGGGCGATCGTCGCGGAGGTGCCGCCCGTGCCCGCGGTGGCCACGATCCAGGCCGGTTCCGGGAACCGCTCCAACTCCAGCTGGCGGAAGATGGATTCGGCGATGTTGTTGTTGCCGCGCCAGTCCGTGGCCCGTTCCGCGTAGGTGAACTGGTCCATGTAGTGGCCGCCGGTGTCCGCCGCCAGGCGTGCGGACTCCTCGTACATCGTGCGGGGGTCGTCCACGAAGTGGCACTGCCCGCCGTGGAACTCGATCAGGCGGATCTTCTCGGCGCTGGTCGTGCGGGGCATCACGGCGATGAACGGCACGCCGATCAGCTTCGCGAAGTACGCCTCCGAGACCGCCGTGGAGCCGCTCGACGCCTCGATCACCGGGCGGCCCGGCCGGATCCAGCCATTGCACAGGCCGTACAGGAACAGGGAGCGGGCGAGGCGGTGCTTGAGGCTGCCGGTGGGGTGGGTCGACTCGTCCTTGAGGTAGAGGTCGATGCCCCACGCCTCGGGGAGCGGGAAGCGCAGCAGGTGCGTGTCGGCCGAGCGGTTGGCGTCCGCCTGGACCTTGCGGACGGCCTCTTTCAGCCAGTCGCGGTAGCCGCCGTCGGTGCGGTCGACGTCGAGGGTGTCGAAAGTCGCGCCGTTCCTGGTCTGCTGGGTGGTGCTCACGTCGTGGCTCCTTACGCCGGGCGCCGACCGCGCCCCGGGCGTGGCCGACACACCGATCATAGACACCGTCCGCACGCTTCTCACCTGCATAAACACCACTTTGAGCGCCTCAAAGGAGAGCCTGGGGCGAGCATCCGGACAGGTGTGCGACGACCCGGGGGGCGCATTCGCGCGAGTGCTCCGGGAGGTCCGCGGCGAGGCCTCACGCACCCTGGTGCTCGCCACGCGGGCCGGGCAGACTGCACACCGCACGGGGGCTCAGGAACCACGACAGGAGCCGGTTTCCGACGCACCACGGAACGCACCGCGCCACGCACCACGGCACCACCGCGGAACGCACCATGCCACCACCGCGGCACCACCGCGGACGAGGACCATGGCACCGCCGCGGAACGCACCGTGGCACCACCGCGGAACGCCCCGCGGGCGCACGGGCCGGCACAGCCACGCACGAGGGGCAGGCAGGCATGGCGGAGCCGGAGTTCACGGCCACCGGGGTGCGGATCGGGCGCGGACTGCGCTCGCTCACCCGGGCCGGGCAGGTCCGGATCAGCGGCGGCAGGCTCGAGTTGCTCACCAGCCACGGCAGTGAGATCGACAGCGCGCCCGTGCAGGCGGTGCGCGCGTCCAGGCCGTGGTGCGCGTCCGCGGGCCGGGCGCTGGCGGACCTCAACGGTCACCGGTACCTGCTGACCCTGCGGGCGCACGACCCGGCTCCCGGCGAGCCCGGGCCACCCGCGGCGGGCCGGTTCATCGAGGCGGTGCGCCGGGCCGCGGGACGGGGTGGCTGAGGAGGACGCGCCCGGTGGCCGCGCGGTGACCGCGAGTTGCGCGCTCCCACCCCTTGCGTCACGCTGTTCTCACGTCACTCTGGGTTTACCGGCGATAACGCTGCGAACCAGCCCGCCGGCCACGACAGCAGGCGGCCGCCCTGTGCAGGCGCACTGCTGGATCGATCCGAACTCCGTGTTCTTCCGGACCTCACGTCGGGGAGTCGCAGCCGTGATCAGCAACCCAAGCAGGCACTGCACGGTGGAGCTCCAAGCCCTGCCGTCGCGGATCGGCCAGGTCCGCAGAATCGTATCCGCGCAGTTGCGCTACTGGCATCTGGACGCCCTGATAGACCGCGCCGCACTCGGTGTGACCGAGCTGCTGACGAACGTCCACCTGCATGCGCAACCCGACAAGACGTGCACCGTGGAGCTGGAGCTGCTGCTCGACCGGCTCACCGTCTCGGTGCACGACCACGACCCGACGCTCCCGGTGATGGAGGTCGCCGACCGGCTCGCCACCGGCGGGCGCGGCCTGGCGCTGGTGGCCGCGGTCAGCGAGAGCTGGGGCGCGCGCCCGGACGGGGACACCGGCAAGGTCGTCTGGTTCACGCTGCCCGCGCTCGACGCGGCCGCCGTGCTGCCGACGCTGCCGGTGCGCCACCCGGTGCCGGAGAAGGCCCCGCGGCGCTTCGCGGAGATCGAGGTCGACCCGGTCGCCGACCCGCTCGACGTCCGCACGCCCGCCCATGCTCCCGCCCGGTCCGCCGTTGTCGGCTGACCGGGCGGTGAGACCCTCGCCCCTGCGCCGGATGCGCCCGGTGCCCCGGGCGCGCTCGGCGCGCTCGCTGCCCTCGGCGGGGCCGCCTCCAGGTGTGCCGCCTCCCGAGGGTGCGTAGGCCGGCGTACGCCCGGGTCCCGGCTGACGTACGTTTCCCTGTCCATCCCAGCCCTGGCGGGCGCGCCCCAGCGCGTGCGTCACTCCGTCGCGGCCGCCCCGCCTGCGTCACTCCGTCGCGACCGCCCGCAGGACGTCCAGCCGGGCCGCGCGGCGGGCCGGGCGCAGGCCCGCGAGGGCGCCGGCCGCGAGGCCCACCAGGGCCACCACCGCGAGCTGCACGGGCGGCACCGCGAAGGCGAACGCGGTGTCGCTGGTGCCGTCGGACGCCTCCACCAGGACCCAGCCCAGGAAGGCGCCGAGGACCAGACCGCCGGTCATGCCGAACGCGGCGACCAGGACGGACTCCCAGCGGACCATGGCCCGCAGCTGGGCGCGGGTCTGGCCGACCGCCCGCAGCAGCCCGAGTTCCCGGGTGCGCTCGTGGACGGCCAGGGTCAGCGTGTTGGCGATGCCGAGCAGCGCGATGAGCACCGCGAGGGCGAGCAGGGCGTAGACGAGGGTGAGCATCATGTCGATGCCGCCGGCGGAGGAGCGGGCGTACTCGTCGCGGGTCTGCACCTCGGGGTTGCCGTACCGGTCGGCGACCTTCTCGACAGCCGCCCTGCCGTCGGCCGTGCTCACGCCCGCGCGGAAGGAGACGGCGACGAGCGTGTCGGCGTCCTGGGTGCGGTGCGGGGCCCAGGCGGCGCGGGTGATGACGTAGTCGCCGGCGAGTTCGGAGCGTCCGTAGACCGCGCGGACGGTGAACGGCACGCGCGTGCCGTCGGTGAAGGCGAGCCGTGCGGTGTCGCCGAGCCCCAGGTGCAGGCGGTCGGCCTCGGTGCGGGTGAGCGCGAGACCGTCGGTGCCCAGCCGCCCGAGGGAGCCGTCGACCGTGCCGAGGTCGAAGGTGCGCCCGAGGGCGACCGGGTCGGTGACGGTCAGGGCCCGTCCGCGGCCGTTCACCTCGGCGACGCCCCGGCCCAGTCCCACGGCCGTGTCGACCTCGGGCAGCGCGGCGATCGCGGGGGCGAGCCGGGGGCTGAGTCCGCTGCCGCCCGCGCCGAAGGACGGCGTGCTGACGGCCACGTCGCCGGCGAAGGAGCGCGCCACGGTCTGGTCCATGGTGGCCTTGAGCGAGGCCCCGAACACCGTGAACAGCGCCACCACGGCCACGCCGATCATGAGTGCGCTCGCGGTGGCGGCGGTTCGCCGGGGGCTGCGCAGGGCGTTGCGCCGGGCGAGGGCACCGGTGACGCCGCGCAGCCGGTCCAGGGGCGCGCCGAGGACGCGGACGGCGGTGCGGGAGGCGACCGGGCCGAGGACGACGAAGGCGACCAGGGCGAGGACGGCGCCGGTGCCGGCCAGCCAGAGCGACGGGGAGACCAGGACGCCGGTGAGTGTCGCGGCCACGGCGAGCGCGGCCAGCGCGGTGCCGGTCACCGCGCGCGTGCGGGAGGCGCCGGAGGTGTCCACGGCCGTGTCGCGCAGGGCGGCCAGCGGCGCGGTGCGGCCGGCCCGTACGGCGGGCAGCAGGGCGGAGCCGAGGCAGACCAGGACGCCGACCGCGAGCGGCAGGGTCAGGGACAGGGCCGTGACGACCAGGTCGCCGTCGGGGAAGGGGAAGCCGATCGCCGGGAACAGCGCCTGGAGCCCGGCCGCGATGCCCACGCCGCCCGCGAGGCCCGCGGCGGAGGCGGTCACGGCGACCGCGCCCGCCTCGACGAGGGCGGCCGCGGTGACCTGGCGGCGCGAGGCGCCGAGGGCGCGCAACAGGGCGTTCTCGCGGGTGCGTTGGGCGACGACGATGGCGAAGGTGTTGTGGATGGAGAACGTCGCGACCAGCAGGGCGACCCCGGAGAACACGAGCAGGAAGGTGGTGAACAGGGTCAGGAACTGGCTGGAGATCATGTCGGTGTTCTCCTGGGCCGACTCCTGGCCGGTGATCGCCTCGACGCCCCGGGGCAGGACCGGGGCGAGCCGGTCGACGAGTTCGCGCTGGCCGATTCCGGGGGCGGCGCGCACCAGAATGCCGGCCGCCTCGCCCGGCCGGGCGGTCAGGTACTTCTCGGCGTCGGCCCGGGTCATGCCGGTGAAGGTCACCTGGCCCATGCCGTCCTCGCCGCCGAAGGTGGCGAGCCCGACGACGGTCACGCGCACCGGGTCGGGGGTGCGAAGGACGGTGGTGTCGCCGAGGCGCAGTCCGCCCTTCTCGGCGGCGCCGCGGTTGACGACGACCTCGCCGGGGTGCTCGGGGGCGCGGCCCTCGGCGAGCCGGTAGGGGTTGAGCCGCGGGTCGGTGATCCAGTTGCCGGCGAGGGTGGGCGGGCCCTGGCCGCCGACGGGTCTGCCGTCGCCGCCGACGAGCTGGCCGGCGCCCTGGATGTCGGGCACGGCGGCGGCGACCCCCGGCACCCGGGCGAGCGTGGCCGCCAGGGCGGTGTCGACGGGGCGGCGCACGCCCTGGCTCTCGCCGGGCGTGGTGATGGTGTCGGCGCCGCGCACGACGGCGTCGGTGCCGGCGGTCGCGTCGCCGAACATCGTGTCGAAGCCGGCCCGCAGGGTGTCGCCCATGACGAGCGTGCCGGCGAGGAAGGACACGCCCAGGAACACGGCGAGGAAGGTGCCCGCGAAGCGGCGGCGGTGTGCGCGCAGGGAGGACAGGCTGAGCCGGACGGCAGCGTTCACGACGGCACCTCGAAGGCCTTCATGCGGTCGAGCACGCGGTCGGCGGTCGGGGCGGCCATGCGGTCGACGAGCCGTCCGTCGGCGAGGAAGACGACCTCGTCGGCGTGGGCGGCGGCGACCGGGTCGTGGGTGACCATGACGACCGCGCGGGCGGTCTCGCGGGCGGCGCGGCCGAGCAGGCCGAGGACCTCGCCGCCGGAGCGGGAGTCGAGGTTGCCGGTCGGCTCGTCGGCGAAGACCACGTCGGGCCGGCCCGCGAACGCCCTCGCCACGGCGACGCGTTGCTGCTGTCCGCCGGACAGCTCGGAGGGCCGGTGGTGGAGCCGGTCGCGCAGTCCGACGACGTCGATCAGCGCGTCGATCCAGTCGGGGTCGCCGCGCCGTCCGGCGAGGTCGAGCGGCAGCCGGACGTTCTCCGCGACGGTGAGCGTGGGGACCAGATTGAACGCCTGGAACACGAAGCCGATCCGGTCGCGGCGCAGCAGGGTCAGCCGCCGGTCGTCGAGGGCGCCCAGCTCGGTGTCGCCGATGTGGGCGGAGCCCGAGGTGAGGGTGTCCAGGCCGGCGGCGCAGTGCAGCAGCGTGGACTTGCCCGACCCGGACGGTCCCATGATCGCGGTGAACCGTCCGGCCGGGAAGCCGAGCGTCACCCCGTCCAGGGCGCGGACGGCGGTGTCGCCGGCGCCGTGGACCTTCACGGCGTCGGCGACCCGGGCGGCCGTGCGAGTGGTGGTCGCGGTGGCGGTCATGCCGCACCGCCGCGGCGGCCGAACTGCTCGTCGAGGACGGACAGTCGGCGCCAGTACTCGTCCTCGTCGATCTCACCGGAGGCGAACCGGCGGCCGAGGACGGCGAGCGGCGAGTCACCGGCCGGGCGCGACACGTCGGCCGGGCCCCACGGGCCGCGTCGGCCGCGTCCGGCGGTGCGGCGCAGCAGGGTGACGGCGCCGACGACGACGGCCGCCCAGATCAGCGGGAAGAACAGGATCCACGGGCCGGGGCCTCCGTCCCACTGGGCGAGGGTCTGCATCTCGGTCATCTCCTTGGTCGGGTGGGGCCGGTTCTCGGCGATGACTCGAGACTCGCGCGGGGAGGGGGTGCCGGTCGTCGTACGGCCAGCGGCCGTGTGCGTACCTCCCGGGGAGTACGCGGACGGCCGGTGGCTGCTCCGGACGTCCCGGCACGGCCCTCACCTCGACTTCTGTACCTACTGGTATGTACAGTGCGGTCATGGGCACCGCCGAGCGACTGATCGAGTCCACCCGGGACCTGCTGTGGGAACGCGGATACGTGGGCACCAGCCCCAAGGCGATCCTGGAGCGGGCGGGCGCCGGGCAGGGCAGCATGTACCACCACTTCACGGGCAAGCCCGACCTGGCGCTGGCCGCGATCCGGCGCACCGCCGAGGAGTTGCGGGCCGCCGCGGACGCCGTGCTCGACGGGCCGGGCACGCCGTACGACCGTGTCGCGGCGTACCTGCGGCGGGAGCGGGACGTGTTGCGCGGCTGTCCGGTCGGGCGGCTGACCATGGACCCGGACGTGATCGCGAGCGACGCGCTGCGCGCGCCCGTGGAGGAGACGATCGGCTGGCTGCGCGGACGGCTCGCCGCCGTCGTCGACGAGGGCCGCCGACTGGGCCAGTTCCCGGCCGAGTTGGACCCGGACGAGATCGCCGCCGCAGTCGTCGCCACGGTGCAGGGCGGCTACGTCCTGGCCCGCGCCTCCGGCAACCCGGACGCCTTCGACGCCGGGGTGCGCGGACTGCTCGCCCTGCTGGCCCCCCGTTCGCCCGCAGCACCCGCCGCCGACTGAGGAGAGGGATCCGCATGCACGCGATGCAGTACGAGATCACGCTGCCCGCCGACTACGACATGGACGTCATCCGTGACCGGGTGGCCCGCCGCGGGCACCTCCTCGACGCCTGGGACGGCCTCGGGCTCAAGGCGTACCTGATCCGTGAGCGCGGCGCGCACGGCTCGCCCGTCCAGCAGTACGCGCCGTTCTACCTGTGGAACACCACGGAGGGCATGAACGCGTTCCTGTGGGGCCCCGGCTTCCGGGGGCTGAGCGACGACTTCGGGCGTCCCGTGGTGCGGCAGTGGTCGGGGCTGGCGTACGAGCCCGGAGCGGGGGGCGGATCGGCCGGTGCGGTCGCGCGGTTCGCGGTGCGGCGACGGCAACCGGTGCCGGACGGGGCGGCCTTGGGCGACTTCGTGGACGAGGTGGTCGCCGGGACCGGGCGGCTGGCGCGGGAGGACGGCGCGGTGCTCGCGGCGGCGGCCGTGGACACGGGCCGCTGGGAGGTCGTGCACTTCTCACTGTGGGAGCACGACGCGCCGAAGGTCGAGGGCGACCTGTTCCAGGTGCTGCACCTGTCGGCGCCGGGCCTGGCGGCGCTCCCCCACGGTCGGCAGTGGTGAGGGCCGACGGGCCCGCGTCCTGACGCTCAGGCGGGGGCCAGCGCGCCCAGCGGGTCGTCCAGGACCGGCTGCCACGCCAACTCGGCCGCCCCGACGAGGCTGTTGTGGTCCAGGGAGCAGGCGAGGATCGGCACCCCGCCGCTGCGGCCCCACAGGCTGCGGTCGGCGACGACGGCACGCAGCCGGTCCGGGTCGGCGTCCAGGAGGGTGCGGTGCAGTCCGCCGAGGATGATCCGGTCGGGGTTGAGGATGTTCACCAGGCCGGCGAGGCCGAGGCCGAGCCGGTCGATGAGGATCTCGGCGGCGGTGCGCACGACCGGGTCGGCGTACTCCTCGCGGATCAGCTGCTCGGCCTGCTTCAGCAGGGAGCCCTCGGGGCCGGGCTCGCGACCGGCGGTGGTGAGCAGGGCCAGCGGGTCGGCCTCGACGTCGAGGCAGCCGCGGCTGCCGCAGTGGCAGGGGCGGCCCTCGGGGTTGACGGTGAGGTGGCCGACCTCCAGGGCCAGGCCCGAACTGCCCGTGTGCAGACGGCCGTCCAGCACCAGGGCGCCACCGACGCCCCGGTGGCCGGTGGCCACGCACAGCAGATCGCGGGCGCCGCGTCCGGCGCCGTGCCGGTGCTCGGCGAGGGCGGCGAGGTTGACGTCGTTGCCGGCGAAGGCGGGCCCGGTGACGCCCGCCGCGCGCACCCGCTCGGTGAAGATCTCCCGGACCGGCGCGCCCACCGGCCAGGCCAGGTGCAGCGGGTTGAGGGCGAGTCCCTCGGGTTCGGCGACCGCCGACGGCACGGCGAGCCCCGCGCCCACGCACCGGCGGCCGGTGGTGCGCAGCAGCTCGGCACCGGCCTCGACGACCGTGCCGATGATCTTGCCGGGGTCGGCGTCGACGGTCTCGCAGCTCGGCGTGGTGGCGACGATCCGGCCGCCGAGGCCGACCAGCGCGGCCCGGAAACCGTCCGCGTGGACCTGCGCGGCCAGCACGACCGGTCCGTCCTCGGCGACGCCGAGCCGGTGCGAGGGGCGGCCCTGGGAACCCGCGGCGGCGCCCGGCCGGGCGTCGACCCGGATCAGGCCGAGCGCCTCCAGTTCGGCGGCGACCGCGCCGGCCGTGGCGCGGGTGACGCCCAGTTCGGCGGTGAGGACGGCACGGGTGGGCGCGCGACCGGTGTGCACGAGCTCCAGCGCGGGTCCGAGCGCACCGCGCCCCCGGTCAAGCCGCGCCCTGGAGGTGGTTCCTTCCCCCGCCGGCCGGGGGTCCGCCTTGCCGCTCATGAAGGCGAGTCTCCCATGATCCGTTCCCCGCCGTCGCCGCCGGTGAGCCCGCTCACGCGCAGCGTGACGTTGAGCCGCCCGGTCAGCCCGAGCCACGGCGGGGCCGAGCCCGGCCGCACCCGGGGCACGCCGTGGTACGCGAGGCGCGCGGGCCCGCCGAACACGAACAGGTCGCCGCTGCGCAGCTCGACGTCCGTGTACGGCCGGGTCCGGGTGGCTGTGTTGCCGAAGCGGAAGACGCAGGTGTCGCCGAGGCTCAGCGAGACCACGGGCGCCGGGGACCGCTCGTCGGCGTCCCGGTGCATGCCCATGCGCGCGTCGCCGTCGTAGAAGTTGATCAGCGCGATGTCGTACGGCGCCGGGTCGGCGGCCCCCGGTCCGAGCGCGTCGGCGACGGCGCGACGGCCCAGCTCGCCGAGCCAGTCGGGGAACGGCTTGACCGGGGAGCCGTCGCCGTCGACGACCGTGCGGGCGTAGGCGTACGGGTACCAGTGCCAGCCCAGGCAGACCTGGCGGGCCGTCATGGTGCCGCCGCCGGGGGTGCGCACGGTGCGCAGGCCGGCCGGCGGGCGGGCCCAGTCACGGCAGGCCGCCAGCAGCGCGCGCTGCTGTGCCTCGTCCAGCCAGCCCGGTACGTGCACGGCGCCCGGGGCGATCTCGGCCCGCTCCCGGGGGAACAGCTCGGCGTCCATGCACCCCATCCTGCCCCACGCCGCCTGAGCTGCGGTTCCGCTAGCCTGGGCCCGGTGAACGACCGTATGACGACGCCCTGGGGCGAGCTCGACCTGGCCCGCTTCCCCGAGGACCCGCGGGACCGGCTGCGCGCCTGGGACGCCTCCGACGCCTACCTGCTGCGGCACCTCGCCGAGCGGGAGGCGCGCGGCCTGCCGACGGCCGGCACGGTCGTGGTGCTCGGCGACCGCTGGGGCGCCCTGGCCACGGCGCTCGCGGCGCACCGCCCGACGCAGATCACCGACTCGTACCTCGGCCAGGAGGCGACCCGCGCCAACCTCGCCCGCAACGGCGTGGCGCCCGGTGAAGTGCGGCTGCTCACCACCCAGGACACCCCGCCGGAGCGGATCGACGTCCTGCTGGTGCGGGTGCCCAAGAGCCTCGCGCTCCTGGAGGACCAGTTGCTGCGGCTCGCGCCGTCGCTGCACGCGGACACGGTGGTGGTCGGCACCGGCATGGTGAAGGAGATCCACACCTCCACGCTGGACCTGTTCGAGGGCATCGTCGGCCCGACCCACACCTCGCTCGCCGAGCAGAAGGCCCGGCTGGTCTTCAGCGCCCCGGACCCGGAGCGGCCCCGGCCCGCCAACCCGTGGCCGCACACCTACGCCCTCCCGGACGGCCTCGGCGCGCTGTCCGGGCAGCCGGTGGTCAACCACGCCGGGGTGTTCTGCGCCGACCGCCTCGACATCGGCACCCGCTTCTTCCTCGGGCACCTGCCCGACACCCGGGGCGGGCGGCGCGTGGTCGACCTGGGCTGCGGCAACGGCGTGGTCGGCACGGCGGTCGCGCTGGCCGACCCGGGGGCGGAGGTGCTGTTCACCGACGAGTCGTTCCAGGCGGTGGCGTCGGCGGAGGCCACGTACCAGGCGAACGGGGTGCCCGGGCACGCCGAGTTCCGGGTCGGGGACGGGCTCGCGGGGGTCCCCGCCGACAGTGTGGACCTCGTGCTGAACAACCCGCCCTTCCACTCCCACCAGGCGACGTCGGACGCGACGGCGTGGCGGATGTTCACGGGGGCGCGGCGCGCACTGCGGCCGGGCGGCGAGCTGTGGGTGGTCGGGAACCGGCACCTGGGCTACCACGTGAAGCTGCGCCGGCTGTTCGGGAACAGCGAAGTCGTCGCGGGCAACCCGAAGTTCGTGGTGCTCAGGGCGGTCAAGCGCGGCTGAACCCCGCCAGGATCCTGGTCGCTTCCCGGGTCATCGCCTCACGTCCGGCCGTGAGGTAGGCGCGGCAGTCGACCGCCTCGGGGTGGGCGGCCAGGTGGCGGCGCACCGCCCCGGTCATGGCCTGGTTGAGGGCGGTGCCCACGTTCACCTTGGCGACGCCCCGGGCGACGGCCGCGGCCAGCTCGTCCTCCCGCACGCCGGAGGAGCCGTGCAGGACGAGGGGCACGTCGAGGGCCGTGTCCAGGCGGGTGATCAGGTCGTGGTCGAGGGTGGCGGTGCGGGTCGTCATGGCGTGGGCGCTGCCGACCGCGACGGCCAGGGCGTCGACGCCGGAGTCCGCGACGAACGCCCGGGCCTCGGCCGGGTCGGTGCGGGCGCCGGGGGCGTGGGGGTCGCGCGGGGGTTCACCGTCCTTGCCGCCGATCTCGCCCAACTCCGCCTCGATCCACAGCCCTTGGGAATGGGCCCAGTCGGCGGCGGCCCGGGTGGCGGCGAGGTTGTCCGCGTAGGGCAGGCGCGAGGCGTCGTACATCACGGAGCTGAATCCGGCGCCGGGCGCCTGCCGCAGCAGGTGGTCGCTGCGGACGTGGTCGAGGTGCAGGGCGACCGGCACGCCGGCGCGTTCGGCGGCGGCGGCCGCGGCGCGGGCGAGCGGCAGGACGTGGCCCCGGCGGAACCGGACGGCGTTCTCGCTGACCTGGAGGACGACGGGGGCACCGGCGGCCTCGGCGCCGTCGAGCACGGCCTCCACGTGTTCCAGGGTGACGACGTTGAAGGCGACGACGGCCGAGCGGACCCGGTCGGCGCGGGTGACGAGGTCACCGGTGGTGGTGAGGGGCACGGCGTCTCCTCGCTGCGGTGGGTCGGCGGGGTGGGGCGGGCGTCCGGGGGTGCCGAGGGTTCGAGGTGGGCCTCCGAGTGCGCCGGGGGGGGGCGTGCAGGGGCGCCGGGGGGACGAAGTGGGCGTCCGAGGGCGCCGGGATCATGGGCTGCACTGGGCGTCCGCATGCTGCGGGGCGCGTCAGGGGGCGAGGATCACCGAGCGGGTGAGGTGGCGGGGGCGGTCCGGGTCCAGGCCGCGGGCGGCGGCGACCGCGACGGCGAGCCGCTGGGCCAGGACGAGTTCGGCGAGCGGGTCGAGCCGGCCGGGAACCCACAGCGCGCCCGTGTCGCGCACCTGTCGGGCCAGCCCCTCGGGTGCCTCGCCGAACATCCAGGTCGCCGTACCGGTGGTGCTGACGCTGACGGGGCCGTGCCGGTATTCCATCGCCGGGTAGGCCTCCGCCCAGGACAGCGACGCCTCGCGCATCTTCAGCGCGGCCTCGCGGGCCAGGCCCACGGTCCAGCCGCGCCCGAGGAAGGTGAACTGCCCGCAGTCCACAAGCCCTTCGGGAAGCTGGGTCTCCAGCGCGGTGCGGGCATCGGCGACCACGGCGTCGGTGTGCAGGCCGAGGTGGGCGCGCAGCAGGGTGAGGGCGGTGGTCGCGAACCGCGTCTGCACCACGGAGCGTTCGTCGGCGTGGTCCAGCACCACGAGGTCGTCGGCGGCCGTCATGACCGGGGTGTCCGGGTCCGCGGTGATCGCGGTCGTGCGGGTGTGTCCGCGCAGGCGGGCCAGCAGGTCCAGCACCTCGGTGGTGGTGCCGGAGCGGGTGAGGGCGACGACCCGGTCGTAGCGGCGGCCGTGCGGGAACTCCGAGGCGGGGAACGCGTCGGTCTCCCCGGCGCCGCTCGTCTCGCGCAGGGCGGCCACGGCCTGGCCCATGAAGTACGAGGTGCCGCAGCCGACCAACGCGACCCGCTCCCCCAGCGCGGGCAACACCTGGGCATGGTCGGCGACTTGGGCGGCGGTCCGGGTCCAGCACTCAGGCTGGTCGCGCAGTTCGTCCTCGACGTGGGTCATGCCGTACCCCTCCCCAGCAATGATTGTTCGTGCACAGTAGTGCCATCTTTCGCGCAACTTCAAGCATCTGGACGGTACGGGGATGCGTTAGGGTCACCGGAAGTGACCGGGGATCGGAGGCCGGATGTCACGCGACGCCCGCTGGAAGGCGCTGCTGGAACTGCTCGTGGAGCGCGGCCGGTTGGACGTCGAGGAGGCGGCCGCCGAGCTGGAGGTGTCGGCGGCGACCATCCGGCGCGACCTCGACGGGCTCGCCGAGCAGCAGATGCTGGTGCGCACCCGGGGCGGCGCGGTCGTGCACGGGGTGTCGTACGAACTGCCGCTGCGCTACAAGACGGCCCGGCACGCGTCGGAGAAGCAGCGCATCGCCCGCGCGGTCGCCGAGCTGATCGCGCCGGGTGAGGCGGTCGGGCTGACCGGCGGCACGACCACCACGGAGGTGGCGCGCGCCCTGGCCGTGCGCGGGGACCTCGCCACCGGCTCCCCGGCCCTGACGGTCGTGACCAACGCGCTCAACATCGCCAACGAGCTGGCGGTACGCCCCCAGTTCAAGATCGTGGTGACGGGCGGGGTGGCCCGGGCGCAGTCCTACGAGCTCGTCGGGCCGCTGGCCGACGGGGTGTTGGGGCGGATCACGCTGGACGTGGCGGTGCTCGGGGTGGGGGCCTTCGACGTCGCGCACGGCGCCGCCGCCCACGACGAGGCGGAGGCGGCGGTCAACCGGATGCTGTGCGAACGGGCCGAACGCGTGGTGGTCGCCGCCGACTCCAGCAAGCTCGGCCGCCGGGCCTTCGCCGGCATCTGCGCCACGGCGGCGGTGGGAACACTGGTCACGGACACGACGGCCGACCCGGGGACGGTACGCCGGTTCGAGGAGGCGGGACTGCGGGTGATCGTGGCCTGAGCGGACCGGCCGGGCGCCGCCCCAGGGGCATCCCCGCCCCACGGGTCGGCCGCCGACCCGGGGATCCGCCCCCACGGGCCGCCCCCGCTCCCCACGGGCCGGCGCCCGAGTGGGGCGGGCGCCGGCCCTGCGGCGAAAAGTTCTCGGCCGCGCCCAAGATGTGCCCGACGCGGCACCTGGGTTAACCGTGGCCGTCACGGGGCAGCGCCCGGCGACGCGAGAACCTCCGTTGGGGAAAAGTGCGGGTCGACGCCCCTCAGCCGCCCGCGTGCGCCAGTGCGATGTCGTGGCCGTCCACGTCGCCCCCGACGTGGATCCCCGTCGCTCGGGGCGGATAGCCGGTGGCGATCACCGTGTACGCGCCCGTGTCGAGGTCGGAGAAGGCGTAGGCCCCGTCCGGGCCGGTCGTCGTCGTGGCGACCACGTTGCCGGCGGCGTCGACCAGGGTGACCCGGGCGTCGCCCAGCGGGCCGCCCGCCGCGCGGACCGTGCCCCGCACCTGCGCACCGGGCCACAGTTCCACGTCGGCGCGGGTGGTCCCCGTGCCCGCCACCTCGACGGACAGCGCCAGCGGGCGGTGCTTGGGCGAGCTGACCGCCAGGGTCACCGGTCCCGGGACCAGGTCGGTGAACGCGTACGCGCCGAGCCCGTCGGTGCGGGTCGTGGCCAGGACGTCGCCGCGCACGTCGGTCACGATGACGACCGCCCCGGCGACCGGCGCCCCGCCGTCCGCGGAGCGCACGGTGCCGGCCAGCCCGCCGGTGCTGCCGAGCAGCACGTCGTGCGTCACCGGGTCCGCGCCCACCACGATCGTGGTCGCCAGCGGCCGGTGGCCGTCGGCGGCGGCGATGAGGACGTACGTCCCCTCCCCTGGCGCCTCGACGGCGTACGCGCCCCGGGTGTCGGCGACCGCGCGGTCCAGCTGGCGCCCGGCGAGCGAGATCAGGGTGACGGCGGCCCCGGCGACCGGGGCGTTCTCCCCGCCGCGCACGTGACCGCGCACCGGGTGCCCACCGGCCGGACCGCCCTCGGTCAGGCCCGGCACCGTGGCGACCAGCTCCGCGACCGCGCGGGCGAGCGGCACGGCGACCGCGGACCCTACCGCGTGCTCCGGCGATTGCACCCCCGCCGCCGTGCCGGCCCTCTCCTCGTCGGTCTGCACCGCGCCCCTCCCCGCCTCGTCCGTCGATATCGCGTGCGCCGAGGTCGGGGCCGGGGCGGCCGGTGACACCGTGCGGTCCGTCGCCCCTCCCGCCGTCGCCCTTCCCCGTCCCGGGATGAACGCGGCGACCACCAGTGCCAGGACCGCCGCTCCCGAGCCGATCGCCATGACCGTCCCGAAGCCGTTCTCGGAGGGCAGCACGGCCCGGGCGGCGTCCCAGGCCGAGGCGTGCAGCAGTCGCGGCAGTTCGGGGACGATCGGGATGACCAGGGTCTGCATCAGTGAGACCACGATGCCGCCGAAGGCCAGCACCGCGACGACGAGGGCGGCGCGGCCACCCACGACGGGCTCCCCCGCCTCCGCGGACCGGGGTTGCGCTGGGGACATGGCCGGGCCTCCGTGGGCGGTCTCGGGCCTGCACGACGTCCCCAGAATCTAGGGCCTTTGATTGACTCAAGCAACCAGAGTTTCGGTGCGCACGACGTGAACGTTCCGTGCGCACACAGGAGTTGGCGGCGGGCCCTGCACGCACGGAAGCCGGGGCTCGCACGCGCGGGAGGGGTGCCCCCGGTCCGGCGGGCACCCCTCCGTGTCCGGAGGGCTAGAGCGCGCGCTCCAGCCGCTCCGCGACCAGCCTCACGAACTTGCCCGGCTCCTTGGGCCGGCCGCCCTCGGCCAACACCGCGAGGCCGTGCAGGAGTTCGGCCGTGTCGACCAGGCCGGAGCGGTCCTCGCGCTCCTTGTACGCCTGGTTCAGCCCCTTCACCAGCAGGTGGTCCGGGTTGAGTTCGAGGATGCGCTTGGTCTGCGGCACCTCCTGACCCATCGCGCGGTACATGCTCTCCAGGGCCGGCGTGAGGTCGTGCGCGTCGGAGACCACGCACGCCGGGGAGACGGTGAGCCGCGAGGACAGGCGCACGTCCTTCACCTCGTCACCCAGCTGCTCCTTCATCCAGCCGAGCAGCCCGGCGAACTCCTCGCCCTGCTTCTCGCGTTCCTCGCCGGCCGCTTCGTCGCCCTGGGCGTCCAGGTCGACCTCGCCCTTGGCGACCGAGCGCAGCCGCTTGCCCTCGAACTCGCCGACCGCGTCGACCCACACCTCGTCGACCGGGTCGGTCAGCAGCAGCACCTCGACGCCCTTGGCCCGGAACGCCTCCATGTGCGGGGAGTTCTCGATGCTCTCCCGGGACTCGCCGGTCATGTAGTAGATGTCGTCCTGGCCGTCGCCCATCCGCTCCACGTACTGCTGGAGCGTGGTCGGCTCGTCCTCGGCGTGCGTGCTGGCGAAGGTGGCCACCGCGAGGATCGCGTCGCGGTTCTCGGTGTCGCTGAGCAGGCCCTCCTTGACCACCGCGCCGAACTCCCGCCAGAACGTGGCGTAGCGCTCGGCGTCCTTCGCCTTGAGGTCCTTCACGGTGGACAGGACCTTCTTGGTCAGCCGGCGCTGGATCATCCGGATGTGCCGGTCCTGCTGGAGGATCTCGCGGGAGACGTTCAGCGAGAGGTCCTGCGCGTCGACGACCCCCTTGACGAAGCGCAGGTACGGCGGCAGCAGCGCCTCGCAGTCGTCCATGATCAGGACGCGCTTGACGTACAGCTGGAGCCCGCGCCGGTAACCCTGGGTGAACAGGTCGTGCGGCGCGTGCTCAGGCAGGAACAGCAGGGCCTGGTACTCGAAGGTGCCCTCGGCCTGGAGCCGTACGGTCTCCAGCGGCGGGCGCCAGTCGTGGCCCACGTGCTTGTACAGCTCGTGGTACTCCTCGTCCGACACCTCGTCCCGGGAGCGCGCCCACAGCGCCTTCATCGAGTTGAGCGTCTCGGGCTCGGAGGTCTCCTCGCCCTCGCCCTTCTCCGGGGTCATCCGGACGGGCCAGGTGATGAAGTCGGAGTACCGCTTGACGATCTCACGGACCTTCCAGGGCGAGGTGTAGTCGTGCAGCTGGTTCTCGGGGTCGGCGGGCTTGAGGTGGAGGGTGACGGACGTGCCCTGCGGCGCGTCGTCGACGGTCTCCAGGGTGTACGTGCCCTCACCGCGCGACGACCAGCGGGTGCCCCGGTCCTCCCCGGCCCGCCGGGTCAGCAGGGTCATCTCGTCGGCCACCATGAACCCCGAGTAGAACCCGACGCCGAACTGCCCGATCAGCCCCTCGGCGCCGGCCGCGTCCTTGGCCTCCTGGAGCTCCTTGAGGAACTGGGCGGTGCCGGAGTGCGCGATCGTGCCGATGAGCTGCCCGACCTCCTCGTACGACATCCCGATGCCGTTGTCGCGCACGGTGAGCGTACGGGCCTCGGGGTCGGTCTCGATCTCGATGTGCAGGTCGGAGGTGTCGACGTCGAGGCCGTCGTCGCGCAGGGCGGCCAGGCGCAGCTTGTCCAGCGCGTCGGAGGCGTTGGAGACGAGCTCGCGCAGGAACACATCCTTGTTCGAGTAGACCGAGTGGATCATCAGCTGGAGCAGCTGACGTGCCTCTACCTGGAACTCAAACGTTTCGGTCGGCATGGTTGGCGTCTTCCCCTCACAGGTCCCACGGTCGCCGGATCTGGTGGGAATCACTGTAAAACACCAAGTCAGCCGGGGGCGCCGGTTGTTGCCACCCGCCGCTCCCCGCCCCGGGTCACACGGGTCCTGCGGGCGGCCCGCCGGCCGGCTCGCTAGGGGAGACACCCCCTAGGCGGCCAGCTGCGGGTACAGCAGTGCGAGGTCCCCGGCGAGGCCCGCCTTGACCTGGCGGCTGACGTCGTCGGCCAGCACCTCGTGCGCCCCGGACTCCACCCCGTCCAGCGCACGGGCGGCGACGTCGCGCGGGTCGGACTTCGGCGCGTCGACGTCCGCCGCCATCTCCGTGTCGACGTACCCGACGTGCAGCCCGGTGACCGCGATGCCCCGCGGGCGCAGCTCCAGGCGCAGGGAGTTGCTCTGCGACCACAGGGCCGCCTTGGAGGCGCTGTAGGGGCCGGCGACGCCCAGCCAGGAGAGCACCGAGTGGACGTTCAGCACGTGGCCGCCGCCGTTGCGCTCGAGCACGGGGACGAAGGCGCGGGTGACCAGCAGCGGGCCGTAGAAGTTGGTCTCGAACGCACGGCGCACGTCCTCCACCGGGGAGTCGAGGAACGAGCCGCCGAGCGAGACGCCGGCGTTGTTGACCAGGACGGTGACGTCCTGGGCCCGGGCGGCGGCCGCGGCCACCGAGGCGGGGTCGGTGACCTCCAGCGTCAGCGGTACGGCGTCCGGGTGGGTGACGGTGCGCGGGTCCCGCGCGGTGGCGTACACCTTGGCCGCCCCGCGGGCGAACAGCTCGTCCACGAAGGCCCGGCCGAGGCCGCGGCTGCCACCGGTGACGAGGACGACGGCACCCTTGATCGAGGTCATGTCAGCTCCAGACGTGAGGGCATCCGGTGCCGGGAGACATCGGAAACCGATCGGTTTCCACCAAGGTAAACCGATCGGTTTCCGGATGCAAGGTTGGATTTTCAAATCGTCTTGGAACGTCCCTCCCGAACAGCTCTCAGCGCACCCCCGCGGCGTCGAGCACGCCGGCCGCCATGGGGACCACCAGGTCCTCCAGGGTGTCCACGTGGATGCCCGCACGGGCGGCGGCACCGTCGAAGAGCAGCATCAGCTGACGGACCACCAGGTCGGGGTCGGCCGCCCCGCCCCGCGCGGCCTCGGCGCGGAAGAAGGCCGCCAGCTCCTCCTTGACGCGGCGCGCGACACGGCTGGCGGGGTGGTCGTCGTCCTTGAGTTCGATCTGGACGGCGAGGTAGGGGCAGCCCCGGTACTCGGGCACCGCGGCCTGGGCGACGGCGCGCTCGAAGACCGACAGCACGCGCGCGCGGGGCGGACGGCCGTCGTCGGGGTCGGGCAGCAGCCGCGCGGAGTAGTCCGCCGCGCGCCGCTCCAGGCTGGCCGCCAGCAGCTCGTCCTTGCCGGCGAACAACTGGTACAGGGAACGCTTGGACACCCCGGCGGCCTTGCACAGGGCTTCGACACCGACGGCGACGCCCTCGCGGTAGGCGAGGGCGGCCGTCGCGTCGAGCAGGCGGTCCCGGGAGGTCGGCTTCACCGGTGCGGTCATGCCGCGAGGGTAACGCCGTCCACGCCGGAACGAAACCGATCGGTTTCCGCTGTCCGGGCCGGTCGGCCCGGACACCCACCGGTCAGCTCGTCTGCATGGTCCGCTGGAAGGCCCGCATGCAGGGGAAGCAGTGCCGGTCCGTCGGCTCGCTCCCCGGTGGCCATTCCTGTCTCTTGTCGACACCGCACAGGGTCGAGGTCTTGTCGGTCGCGAGGACGTGCCACACCGGCTCGCCCGCGTCGTCGGAGCCACACCACATCTCGTGCACTCTCAGCTCCCTCCGGGAGACATCGAGGTCAGCTCCCATCGCAGCACGGCCCCCTGGGGGACGGCTCCTTGGATCGGGCATGTGGGTGACACGCCAGGGTCCTCCGCCCCTGCCTCCGGGGCAGGAACCAGCCCGCGAAGCCCTACGCACCCACGACGGCCGGCGTTCGCCGCCCCACCCACGCCCACACCACCACCGAGCACAGCGCCGCGACCGCGCACCACGTCGACACGAACTCCAGCCGCCACAGCGCCCCGCACACCAGTGCGCCCACCGCGACCAGGGACCCGAGCGTCACGAGCACCCGGTCGCCGGACAGCAGGAACGCGCCGATGGTGGCCACGAGATAACCGGCGACGAGGAGTTCGGGGTGGGGCAGCCCCAGTACGTAGCCGACGGTGTGGCCGCGGATCTCGGCGCGCACGGTCCGGGTGGCCAGGGCGTGGGTGAGGAGTGCGGCGGTCACGGCGCCCGACGCCAGGGGGAGCAGCAGCCGGCGCCGGGCTGGGCCCGGCACGGCGCACCACACGGCCACCGGCACCCACGCCGCGAGCAGCGGCAGCGCGATCACGGCCCAGGCGAGGGTGGCGGGACCCGTGCCCCCGCCGGTGCGCCAGACCCGGGCCTCGACCAGCTGGTGGGCGCCGAGCAGCAGGGGCAGCGCGGCGAGCGGCAGGTCACGGGCACGCCGGGCGCGCGCCACGCAGGCGACTCCCACGGCGGCGACGGCGGTGCCCGCCACGAGATCGGCCGTCGCACTCCAGCACATCGCCCCACCATCGGTCGCGCCGTCGGATCATGGAAGGGCCCGTCGTGCCGGCCGCTCACGCCGGACGCCCACCCTGCTCCCCTCCCCCGTCGGCACACCCCTCACGCCCCGTCCGCCCCTCCGTCATCCCGGACCGCGCCCCGCCCCCGGCCTCCGAGCGCCCGGCGGCCTCCGCACGACAGGTCGCGGCCCACCGGCGAAGAGGGGAGGGACCGGGCACCTTGCCCCGGTCGCAACCCTCACCTAGCCTGACTTTGTGCCGCAAATAAACAAAACCCGATCGCACAGCGCCGTGCCGGGAAACGGCAGCCTCCTGTCCCGACTCCGCCTCGTCCTCACCGTCTTCTTCGCCCTCGACGGCTTCGTGTTCGCCGGCTGGGTGGTCCGCATCCCCGACATCAAGGAACAGACGCACGCCTCAGCCGGCGCCCTCGGCCTCGCCCTGCTCGGCGTCTCCGCCGGTGCCGTCGTGACCATGACGCTCACCGGGCGCCTGTGCCGCCGCTACGGCAGCCACCGGGTGACCGTCGTCTGCGCGGTCCTGCTCTCCCTGAGCGTCGCCCTGCCCCCGCTGACCCACTCGGCGCTCGCGCTGGGCCTGGTCCTGCTGGCCTTCGGGGCGGCGTACGGCAGCATCAACGTGGCGTTCAACAGCGCCGCCGTCGACCTCGTGGCCGCGCTGCGACGGCCGATCATGCCGAGCTTCCACGCGGCCTTCAGCCTGGGCGGCATGGTGGGCGCCGGGCTCGGCGGGCTGGTCGCCGGGCTGCTCACCCCGACCGAGCACCTGTTCTGCCTCACGCTGGTCGGGCTGCTGGTGACCGCGCTCGCCGCGCCCACGCTGCTGCGCCACGAACCACCCCGCCGACCGGACCCCGAACCCGCCCCCGGGCCGGGCACGCCGTCCCGTGCGGCCGGCGGCCACCGGCGGCTCGTCGTCGTCTTCGGGCTGATCGCCCTGTGCACCGCCTACGGCGAGGGCGCCATGGCGGACTGGGGCGCCCTGCACCTGAAGCAGGACCTCGGGACGTCGGCCGGGGTCGCGGCTGCCGGCTACGCGTGCTTCGCGCTGGCCATGACGCTCGGGCGGCTGACCGGGACGACCCTGCTGGAGCGGCTGGGCCGCACCCGTACCGTCGTCGTGGGCGGCAGCACCGCGGCCGTCGGCATGCTCGCCGGTTCCCTGACCCCGAGCCCGTGGGCCGCCCTGGCCGGGTACGCCGTCACCGGTCTCGGGCTGGCCAACCTCTTCCCCGTCGCCGTCGAGCGGGCCGGCGCCCTCGCCGGACCCGACGGTGTCGCCACCGCCTCCACGCTCGGCTACGGCGGCATGCTGCTGGGCCCGCCCGCCATCGGGTTCCTGGCGGAGTGGCTGTCCCTGTCGGCGGCCCTGACGAGCGTGGCGGTCCTCGCGGGGATCGCGGCGCTGATCGGGTTCGCGGTGCGGGACGTCGCGCCGGGCTGACCGGCCGAGCCTCCCTCCCGGTAGGACGCCGGTCCGGCTGGCCAGCCCTTCCCCGCCCCTAAGGGCGTGCCGGGCCGACCGGACCCCCTCCCCCGCATGACGCTTGATCGTGCACACTCACCCCATGGAGACTGCGCAGTTCATCGACGTCCTGGACCGGGAGGGCCGGTCGCTCGGCGAGGCCGCCGCCGCGGCCGGGGTCGACGCGAAGGTGCCGACGTGCCCGCAGTGGCAGGTGCGGGACCTGGTGCGGCACACCGGCATGGTGCACCGCTGGGCGACCACGTTCGTCGTCGAGGGGCACACCGCCTACCACCCCGACGGCGGTCTGCCCGACCTCGACGGCGACGCGCTGCTGGCGTGGTTCGAGGAGGGCCACCGGGCCCTGGTCGACGCCCTGTTGGCCGCCCCGCCCGACCTCGCGTGCTGGCAGTTCATGCCCGCCCCCTCCCCGCTGCAGTTCTGGGCGCGGCGGCAGGCCCACGAGACGACCGTGCACCGGGTCGACGCCGAGTCGGCGCGTGGCACGATCGGCCCGGTCGAGCCCGCCGTCGCGGTGGACGGCATCGACGAACTCCTGCGTTCCTTCCACGCCCGCGCCAAGAGCCGGGTGCGCACCGAGCGGCCCCGGGTGCTGCGCGTGCGGGCGACCGACGCGGACGACGCGGTGTGGACCGTACGGCTGTCGCCCGAGCCGCCCGTGGCGGAGCGCGGCGAGTCGGGAGCGGCGGACTGCGAACTCAGCGGGGGGGCCGAGCAGTTGTACCTGTCCCTATGGAACCGGCAGCCGTTCCCCGCGGTCACCGGGGACGCCTCGCTGGCCGAGCTGTGGCGCGAGAAGTCGGCGGTCACCTGGAACTGACGGAAGCTCATCCACCGCCCCGTGCGGGGTGGTTCAGCCCGCGAGCATGCGTCCCAGCACCGCGCGCTGCACCGGCAGCACCCGGCCGTGCAGCGCGCGCCCCTTCGCCGTGAGGACGACGCGGACGCCGCGCCGGTCCTCCGAGCACAGACAGCGCTCGACCAGGCCGTCCTTCTCCAGGCGGGCGATCAGCCGGGACAGGGCGCTCTGGCTGAGGTGGACGCGCTCGGCGATCTCCTGCACCCGGTAGCCGGTGCGGCCGGTGCCCTCCGCGAGGACGTCCAGCACCTCGAAGTCGCTGGCGCACAGGCCGTGGTGGTGCAACGCGCGGTCCAGTTCGCACTGGGTGCGGGCGTGCAGGGCCAGGAGGTCCCGCCACCGCCGCGCGAGTTCCTGCTGCTCACCCCGCGTCGCCGTCATGCGCGGCACCGTAGCAGAGAACGCCTTTCGTTGCACGCGAATTAAATGCACTTGCATTCGATGCATGCGCATGGAATGGTCGTCGCCATGACCACTCCGCTCCCCTCCCCCGCGTCCCCGGCGCCCTCCGCGTCGGCGGTGCGCTGGACTCCCCGGCTGTGGGGCACCCTCCTGGTGCTGTGCGCCGCGATGTTCCTCGACGCGCTGGACGTGTCGATGGTCGGCGTCGCCCTGCCGTCCATCGCGACCGACCTCGACCTGTCCACCTCGACGCTGCAATGGGTCGTCAGCGGCTACATCCTGGGCTACGGCGGCCTGTTGCTCCTCGGCGGCCGCACCGCCGACCTGCTGGGCCGGCGCCAGGTCTTCCTCGTCGCGCTCGGTGTCTTCGCCCTCGCCTCGCTGCTCGGCGGCCTCGTCGACTCCGGCCCGCTGCTCATCGCCAGCCGCTTCGTCAAGGGCCTGAGCGCGGCGTTCACCGCGCCGGCCGGGCTGTCGATCATCACGACGACGTTCCCCGAGGGCACGCTGCGCAACCGCGCCCTGTCGATCTACACCACCTGCGCCGCCACCGGCTTCTCCATGGGGCTGGTCCTGTCCGGCCTGCTCACCGAGGCGAGTTGGCGGCTGACGATGCTGCTGCCCGCGCCCATCGCCCTGCTCGCCCTCGCGGCCGGCCTGAAGCTGCTGCCGCGCAGCGCCCGCGAACGGGACCACAACGGCTACGACGTCCCCGGCGCCATCCTCGGCACCGCGTCCATGCTGCTGCTGGTGTACACGGTCGTCCAGGCGCCCCAGGCCGGCTGGACCTCGGCCCGCACCCTGCTGTCCTTCCTCGCGGTGGCGGTCCTGCTGACCGTGTTCGTCCTGGTCGAGCGGCGCTCGCCCGGGCCGCTGATCCGCCTGGGCGTGCTGCGCTCGGGCAGCCAGGTCCGCGCCCAGCTCGGTGCGATGGCCTTCTTCGGCTCGTACGTGGGCTTCCAGTTCCTGGCCACGCTCTACATGCAGTCACTGCTGGGCTGGTCCGCGCTGCACACCGCCCTCGCCTTCCTGCCGGCGGGCGCGCTGGTCGCGGTGTCGTCGACCAAGGTCGGCGCGATCGTCGACCGGTTCGGCACCCCGCGGCTCATCGCGGTCGGCTTCGCGCTGATGGTCGTCGGGTACGTGCTGTTCCTGCGCGTCGACCTGGACCCGGTGTACGCGGCCGTGATCCTGCCGTCGATGCTGCTCATCGGCGCGGCCTGCGCGCTGGTCTTCCCCTCGCTCAACATCCAGGCCACCAACGGTGTCGACGACCACGAGCAGGGCATGGTCTCCGGGCTGCTCAACACCTCCGTGCAGGTGGGCGGCGCGATCTTCCTCGCCGTGGTGACCGCGGTGATCACGGCGGGCGCCCCGGCCGACCCGACCCCGCAGGCCGTCCTGGACAGCTACCGTCCGGGCCTGACCGTGGTGGCGTGCATCGCCGCCGCCGGCTTCCTGATCACCCTGACCGGCCTGCGCACCCGTCGCCCCCGGCCGTCGGTGGTGGTCGCCCAGTCCACCCTCCGGGAGGCGGAAGCGGACCGCGTGCCGGTCCGCGACTAGGGGGGCGCCTCCCCCCGGTGCCCCGGCGGGCTTCCTTGCCCGCCGGGGCACCGGCCTGTGAGACTCCCCGTATGACGTCCGAGGGGGAACCACTGTGACGGGGCATCAGGGGCGGCGCACCCAGGCCGATCGGGACGCGATCACCGTAGAGATCGGGTACGCGCTGGTCAGCGCGGCCTTCGCGACGGCGGTCGTGGTCGGGGCGGTCGCCGGTCCGGCGCTGCTGTTCGACCTGCCGGCCCTCGCGGAGCGCTCGCTGAAGGGGGCCGCCGTGGTGATCGCCCCGGTGCTGTTCCTCACCCGGGTCGTCACGGTGCTGGTCCGTTTCCGGCGGGGCGCTCAGCCCAGCCAGCCGGGGCGCACCAACCCCGACTCGTAGGCCAGGACGACCAGTTGGGCCCGGTCGCGGGCGCCGAGCTTGACCATGGTGCGGCTGACGTGGGTCTTGGCGGTGAGGGGGCTGACGACCAGCCGGCGGGCGATCTCCTCGTTGGACAGGCCGATGCCGACCAGCGCCATCACCTCCCGCTCCCGCTCGGTGAGGGCGGCCAGCACGTCGGCCGCGGCGGGCTCCTTGGAGCGGGCGGCGAACTCGGCGATGAGCCGGCGCGTCACCCCCGGTGACAGCAGCGCGTCCCCGGCGACCACCGCCCGTACGGCGCGCAGGAGTTCGTCCGGCTCGGTGTCCTTCACCAGGAAGCCGGAGGCACCCGAGCGGATCGCCTCGAAGACGTACTCGTCCAGCTCGAACGTGGTGAGCATGACCACCTTCACCCCGGCGAGGGCCGCGTCGGCGGTGATGCGGCGGGTGGCGGCCAGCCCGTCCAGCACGGGCATGCGGATGTCCATCAGCACGACGTCGGGGCGCAGTTCCCGCACCGCGCGCACGGCCTGCTCGCCGTCGGCGGCCTCGCCGGCCACCTCGATGTCGGCCTGCGCGTCGAGCAGCGCCCTGAACCCGGCCCGCACCAGGGACTGGTCGTCGGCGAGCAGTACCCGGATCACTGGTCCTCCCCCACCTTCCCGGTCAGCGGCAGTACGGCCAGCACCCGGAAGCCGCCGTCCGGGCGCGGACCCGCCTCGATCGTGCCACCCAGGGCGGCGGCCCGCTCCCGCATCCCGGCGAGCCCGTTGCCGCTGCCGCCGGCCTCGGCGCCGGTCGCCGGCCCGTCGTCGTCGATCCGCAGCCGCAGCGACTGCCCGGCGTCCTCCAGGCACACGCGCGCGTACCGGGACCCGGAGTGCCGTACGACGTTGGTGAGGGCCTCCTGGACGATGCGGAACGCGGCGAGGTCCGCGCCGGGGGCCAGCCGCGGCGGCGCGCCCTCCACCCGGACCGTGAGCCCCGCGCGCGCGGCCTGCTCCACGAGTTCGGGCATCCGGTCCAGGCCGGGTGCCGGGGTGCGCGGGGCGTCCCCGGGCGTGCGCAGGGTGTCGAGCACCTGCCGTACGTCGCCCAGTGCCTCCTTGCTCGCGGACTTGATGGTGGTGAGCGCGGTGCGGGCCTGCTCGGGGTCGGAGTCGAGGAGGGCGAGGCCGACACCGGCCTGGACGTTGATGACCGACAGGCTGTGGGCGAGGACGTCGTGCAGTTCGCGGGCGATCCTCAGCCGCTCCTCGTCGGCGCGGCGCCGGGAGGCCTGGGCGCGTTCGGCCCGTTCCCGCGCCCACTGCTCGCGCCGGGTCCGTGCCAGCTCGGACACCGCGACGATCACCACGATCCAGGTGGCGAGCACGAACTCCTGGGTGAGGGAGGCCCGGTCGTCCCCGGCGGGCGGCAGCCACCGGTACAGCCACTGCGCCACGAGCACGTGCACCGCCCACAGCGCGCCCACCGCCCACCAGGCGGCCCGGCGGTGCCCGGCGACGACCGCGGCGAAGCAGGCGACGGCGACCGGCACGAACACCGGCCCGTAGGGGTAGCCGGCGCCGAGGTAGACGGCGACGGCCGCCGCCGTGCCGAACACGACGGCCACCGGCCGGCGCCCGCGCCACAGCAGCAGGCCCGAGGCGACGAGCAGCAGCGCCCGCGCGAATGGGTCCAGCGCGGCCCGCTCGCCCTCCTGGGCGTGGGCCGCGAAGTTCGAAGCGAGCAGGACGAAGGCGGTGATCAGCAGGGTGGACGGCCAGGGCAGCCGGGGGACGCGGGGTTCGCCGTCCTCGCCGCGCCGGGCCCAGGGCGGCCCGTACCGCCACCACCGCCCGGGCCCGCCCGCACCCGCCCACTGTCCGTCCATGCGGCCACGCTAGACGTCCCGGACCGCCCGGCACGTCCGCCGGACGGGGTGACCAGGCGTACTCCCGGGGAAGTACGGGTGGGCCGCCGCGGCGCTGACTGCAGGCGGACGCCGGGAGAGCCCGGCGCGGCCACGACGCGCGCCCCGAGGGGACAGGCGCGACTGAGGCGTGGAGAGCGCGGCAGGACGCGGGCATATCAGGAGGGCCGGCGCGGTCACCAAGAGTGCGGGCGCGACGAGGGCGTCCCGGGCCGCCGCGGCGCTGACGCCAGGCGGGCAGGACAAAGCCGGGAGGGGCGGCGCGGTCGCGGCGCCCGCCTCCGGGAGAGCCCGCGCGGCGACGGCGCGCACCCCGGTGCAGGGACACGAAGGGGAGTGCCCCGGGCCCCGGGAACCGCGCCGTACCGCGGGCTACGGCAGGCCCACCTGGTCGGCCAGCCGGGTCGCCGCGTGGCGGAAGAACGGCTCGCGGTCCTCAACGACCCGGTGGAACTGGCCGAACAACTCGAAGCCCACGAGCCCGTACAGCTGAGCCCAGGCCGCGACCAGGGCCGCCCCGGCCGCAGGCGGCAGGTCGGGCGCGAGGTCGGCGACCAGACGCTCGGCCTCGGGCCGCAGGTCGGCCGGGAGCGGCAGGTCGGCGAGTCCCGGGCCGCGGTGGGCGTCGCGGACGATGCCGATGAGCAGCAGGCCCACGCGGGCGGCGGCCGGGACGGTGGTCTCGGGGGCGTGGTAGCCGGGGACGGGTGAGCCGTAGATCAGCGCGTACTCGTGCGGGTGGGCCAGCGCCCAGCGGCGCACCGCGGCGCAGACCGCGACCCAGCGCTGCCGCGGGCCCTCCTGCGCCGCGGCGGCGTGCGCGGCCTCGGCGGCCTCGCCGAGGGAGTCGTAGGCGTCGATGATCAGCGCGGTGAGCAGGTCGTCGCGACTGGGGAAGTAGCGGTACAGCGCCGAGGAGACCATGCCCAGTTCGCGGGCGACGGCACGGAGCGACAGCCGGGCGGCACCCTCGGCCGCGAGCTGTCTGCGCGCCTCCTCCTTGATGGCGGCGGTGACTTCGATCCGGGCGCGGGCGCGGGCCCCTCGGGCGGTGCTGGTCATGGTGGACAGTGTTCCATGGAACGAGAGCGGTGCACACAAGAGAGAGCACTGCTCTTGCGCCGGCACACCGGCCCGTTCGACACTGAGGGAGCAGACGAGAGCACCGCTCTCGCAACGGGCACCGCATCCACCACCGGGGAGTCATCCATGTCGTCGTCGCCGTACTACCTCAAGGGCAGCCCGCTGAACGTCGGGTTCAACCGCGTGATCGGCTGGCTCGCCCGGCACGGGCTGAGCTTCGCGGGCACGGCCGAACTGTCGGTGCCCGGACGCAAGAGCGGCCGGATGCAGCGCGTCCCCGTCAACCCGCACACCTACGGCGGCGGGCAGTACCTCGTCTCGGCCCGCGGGCACTCGCAGTGGGTGCGCAACATGCGGGCCGCGGGCGCCGGCGAACTGCGCGTCGGGCGCAGGGTGCGGCGCTTCACCGCGGTGGAGGTCCCCGACGCCGAGAAGCTCCCCCTCCTGCGGTCCTACCTGGAGAAGTGGGGCTGGGAGGTCAACCAGTACTTCCAGGGCGTCACCGCCAAGTCCTCCGACGAGGAGATCCTGGCTGCCGCACCCGACCACCCGGTCTTCCGCATCACGGTCGACGGCTGACACCGCGCACAACGCGAGGAACCCGGGCGACGCGGACAGCGGCGGGAGACGGTGGGCGACCGCCTCCCGGACGGGCGGGTCAGGACTCCGCCTGCTCCTGTGCCTCCGGCTCCGCCCGCACCGCCGCAGGCCGCCGGTCGAACGCCATGAGCGCGCGCTGGGCGAGCGGATGGGTCCGCATCAGCTCGCCGAGGGTCGTCCGGCCCCGGGTGATGTCCGCGAACGACCGCCAGGCCGGCCGGAAGCCGGTCAGCGCGGCGTGGAAGACGCCGGGGCGCCGCTCGAACACCGACAGCATGCTCTTGCCGACCGCCATCTCCACGCCCAGCCCCGCCTTGATCGCGAACGCGTAGTTCAGCGCCTGGCGGCGGGTGTCCACCGCGTCGTGCGCCTCCGCGATGCGCACCGCCCACTCGCCCGCGAGGCGGCCCGAGCGCAGCGCGAAGGAGATGCCCTCGCGGGTCCACGGCTCCAGCAGACCGGCCGCGTCCCCGCAGACCAGGACCCGCCCGCGGGACAGCGGCGAGTCGTCGGCCCGGCACCGGGTCAGGTGGCCCGAGGAGATGCTCGGCTCGAACCCGGCCAGGCCCAGGCGGCCGATGAAGTCCTCCAGGTACCGCTTGGTGGCGGCGCCCTCGCCGCGCGCCGAGATCACGCCCACGGTGAGCGTGTCGCCCTTGGGGAACACCCAGCCGTAACTGCCGGGCATCGGGCCCCAGTCGATGAGCACCCGGCCCTTCCAGTCCTCCGCGACGGTCTCCGGGACGGGGATCTCCGCCTCCAGGCCGAGGTCCACCTGGTCCAGCTTCACCCCGACGTGGGCTCCTATGCGGCTGGCGCTGCCGTCGGCGCCGACCACCGCGTGGGCCAGCAGCGTCTCGCCGCCCTGGAGGACGACCGCGACGGTGCGCCGGTCCGGGACGGCCGAGCCGTGCTGCTCGACCCGCGTCACCGTGACGCCGGTGCGCAGTTCGGCGCCCGCCTTCTGGGCGTGCTCGACCAGCTGCTGGTCGAACTCGGGCCGGTTGATCAGCCCGAACAGCATCTGCCGGGAACGGCGGGTGCGGCTGAAGCGGCCGTTGTTCGAGAACGTCACCGCGTGCACCCGGTCTCTGAAGGGCAGCTCGAAGCCGGGCGGCAGTGCGTCACGGGAGGGGCCGATGATGCCTCCGCCGCACGTCTTGTAGCGCGGCAGCTCGGCCTTCTCCAGCAGCAGGACGCGTCTTCCCGCGACCGCCGCCGCGTACGCGGCCGAAGCCCCCGCGGGTCCCGCGCCCACCACGACGACGTCCCACACCTGCCGCACGTCGTCCGCCGAAGAGTTCTCGCTGCTCACGATGGTCTACTGCTCCCGATCCGCCGCCTGCCGCTGCTGTCCCCCGCATCCTACGGCGGAGATCGTCACGCACCGCCGGGCAGGGAGACGACCGCGAGATGCCCCGCGCCCCGGCAGGCGCGTACGCTCGCACGGTCGTTACGCACACACGTGCGCTCACGAGTACAACGTCGCACCCACAAGGAGCGTGCCCATGTCGTCGCATCCGATCGCCGGGACCGTCGCCGCGCTGATGCCGCAGGCCAGGACGGAGCTCGCCGAGCTGGTGGCCTTCCGGTCGGTGGCGGACTTCGACCAGTTCCCGAAGAGCGAGAGCGAGGCCGCCGCGCGCTGGATCACGGAGGCGCTGGCCGCCGAGGGCTTCCAGGACGTGGCCGTGCTCGACACGCCCGACGGCACGCAGTCGGTGTACGGCTACCTGCCCGGCCCCGAGGGTGCGAAGACCGTCCTGCTCTACGCCCACTACGACGTGCAGCCGCCGCTCGACGAAGCCGGCTGGACCACTCCGCCGTTCGAGCTGACCGAGCGGGACGGCCGCTGGTACGGGCGTGGCGCCGCCGACTGCAAGGGCGGCGTGATCATGCACCTGCTCGCGCTGCGCGCCCTGAAGGCGAACGGCGGGGTCCCGGTGCACGTCAAGGTGATCGCCGAGGGCTCCGAGGAGCAGGGCACGGGCGGTCTGGAGCGGTACGCCGAGGAGCACCCGGAGCTGCTGGCCGCCGACACCATCATCATCGGCGACGCGGGCAACTTCCGCGTCGGCCTGCCCACGGTCACCTCGACGCTGCGCGGCATGACCATGCTGCGGGTGCAGGTCGACACGCTGGAGGGCAACCTGCACTCCGGGCAGTTCGGCGGCGCGGCGCCCGACGCGCTGGCCGCGCTGATCCGGGTCCTGGACTCGCTGCGCGCCGAGGACGGCTCGACCACGGTCGACGGGCTCGCCGGCGAGGCGTCCTGGGAGGGCCTGCAGTACGCGGAGGACCAGTTCCGCCAGGACGCCAAGGTCCTGGACGGCGTGGACCTGATCGGCTCCGGCACGGTCGCCGACCGCATCTGGGCCCGCCCGGCCGTCACCGTCCTCGGCATCGACTGCCCGCCGGTGGTGGGCGCCACGCCGTCCGTGCAGGCGAGCGCGCGGGCCCTGATCAGCCTGCGGGTGCCGCCGGGCGTGGACGCGGCGGAGGCCACCAAGCTGCTCCAGGCCCACATCGAGGCCCACACGCCGTGGAACGCGCGCGTGCGCGTGGAACAGGTCGGCCAGGGCCAGCCGTTCAGCGCCGACACCACCAGCCCGGCGTACGCCGCGATGGCCGACGCGATGGCGGCCGCCTACCCCGGCCAGGAGATGCAGTACGCCGGCCAGGGCGGCTCCATCCCGCTGTGCAACACCCTCGCCGCCCTGTACCCGAGCGCGGAGATCCTGCTGATCGGCCTCAGCGAGCCGGAGGCCCAGATCCACGCGGTCAACGAGAGCGTCTCGCCGGAGGAGCTGGAGCGCCTCTCGGTGGCGGAGGCCCTGTTCCTGAGCAACTACGCGACGGACTGACCCGCGGGACACACCCGGGGGCGGCGGATGATGCCGCGGCCCCCGGGAGGTCAGGGCGGCGGGCGCTGCGGCCCCCCGGGAGGTCAGGGGCGGTTGGCGCGGCCTCCGGGAGGTAGGGGGGTGGCGCGGCCTCCGGGAGGTTGCACGCGCGCCGTGCGCCTAGCCCACCGGCTCCCCCGCCTCCAGGTACAGCGCGGCGCCCCGTTCGCGGGCGCGCAGGGCCCAGCGCAGGCGGGTGTAGCGGACCGGGGGCAGCAGGGTGGCCGCCTCCTCCTCGGTGGCGAAGCGCCAGGCGCGCAGTTCGGGGCCGGGCAGCAGCAGGCCCTCGACGGCCGCCGGGTCGAGCCGGCCGCCGTCGAAGAGGAGGCGCAGACCGCCGTAGCCGGGCGGCTTCGGCGGCTCCCAGTCGACCACCAGCAGCCGGGGCACCTCGGTGAGCCGTATGCCGGTCTCCTCCTCGACCTCGCGCATGCCCGCCCGCGCGGGTGCCTCACCGCGCTCGACGACACCGCCGGGGAACTCCCAGCCGGGCTTGTAGGTCGGGTCGACCAGCAGCACGCGGTCCTGGTCGTCGAAGAGCAGCACGCCCGCGGCCTGCGTCTCGGCGGTGGGCTCGGGGGTCTGCACGATGTCGCAGACGGGCACCGCGCCGGTGCTCACGGCCTCCGCGATGCGCACGGCGGCCTCGCGCGCGGTGAGGGCGCCGGTGTCCACGAGGTGGGCGTCGGCGGCCAGCCAGGAGGCGAGCGCCACGCGGTACGGCTCGATGTGGTCGTACGCCCATCCGCGCGGCCGCAGCTCGTCGTCGGGCAGGTCGTCGGGCACCTCCCGCTCGGCGATCCGTCGGCGCAGGATCGTTTCCGCCGGGGCGAGCAGCACGTGCCGTACGGGGACGCGGCGGGCCGCGAGGCCGCCGAAGATCTCGTCGCGGTACTCCTGGCGCAGCAGGGTCATGGGGACGACGAGGGTGCCGCCCAGCTCGGCGAGGAGCGCCGCCGCCGTGTCGATCACCAGGCGCCGCCAGATCGGCAGGTCCTGGAAGTCGCCGACCTCGGCGAGGCGTTTGGCCGGCAGCAGGTGCGGGAGTCCCGCCCCGATGACCTCGGGGTCGAAGAGCGTGCTGTTCGGGATCAGTTCGATCAGCTCCCGTGCGGTGGACGTCTTCCCCGCACCGAACGCGCCGTTGATCCAGACGACGGTCACGTGTCCCCCTCTTCTGTTGGCCCCCTGTGGCTTGCCCGCTCCACCCTGCCACGGAAACCAGGCCCAGTTGAGGGCGCCCCGGACGACGGCGACGGCGCCGGCACCCCTTCGGGGCACCGGCGCCGTCGTCCGGGGAACCGGCCCGCCTCAGTCGGTGCGCCCCGGCGCGTCGTCGTCGAGGGCGAAGCTCTCGCTGGCGATGGTGTGGTCCAGGGACGTGAGGGTGTCCCCCACGTTCAGGTTCCCGAGGTCCCCGGCGTCCTGCCCGTGGGACGGGGTGATGGCCGCGACGACGAACCCCGTGGCCAGGGAGGCGATGGCGAGCATGCTGCGCTTCTTCATGCCGGGATCAACTACGCGACGGGCCGGGAGGTCACGGGCCGGGGCGGTCACCGACCGCCGGGTGGCCCACCGGACCGACTGCCGGGCGGCCCACCCCGGGCCCTGGGTGCGCCCCCCGCCACCCCTGGCCGCCGGGAACGTTCCTGCCGCCCGTTCACACCCCCGCCGGTGCCGTCCCCGCCCTCCCCGCCAGCGCCGCCGCGGCGGCCCCCACCAGCCCCGCGTCCGTGCCCATCTGGGCCGGGACCACGGTCAGGCGCCGGACGAACGACAGGGTCGCGTACTGCTTGAGGGCCTTGCGCAGCGGGGCGAACAGCACCTCGCCCGCCTTGCCCACACCGCCGCCGACGACGGCGATGTCGATCTCCACCAGCGTCGCCGTGGCCGCGATGCCCGCGCCGAGGGCCTGGGCGGCGCGCTCGAAGGAGGCGACGGCGACCGGGTCGCCGGCCCGCGCCGCGGCGGCCACCGCGGCCGCGGACGTGTCGCCGTCCGGGCCCGGCCGCCAGCCGTTCGCGAGCGCCCGGCGGGCGATGTTCGGCCCGCTCGCGATCCGCTCGACGCAGCCGCGCGCCCCGCAGGGGCACGGATCGCCGTCGAGGTCGACGCTGATGTGGCCGATGTGACCGGCGTTGCCCGTCGGCCCCGGGTGCAGACGGCCGTTGAGGACCAGTCCGCCGCCGACGCCCGTGGAGACCACCATGCACAGCGCGTTGTCGTGGCCGCGCGCCGCTCCCTGCCAGTGCTCGGCCGCCGTGATGGCCACGCCGTCGCCGATCAGCTCGACGGGCAGGTCCCCGGTGACGGCGCGGACCCGGTCGACCAGCGGGTAGGCGCGCCAGCCGGGCACGTTGACCGGGCTGACGGTGCCCGCGGAGGCGTCCACCGGCCCCGCGCTGCCGATGCCGACGGCCCGCGCCCGCCCCCACAGCTCGGACGCGGTCAGCTCCCCCAGCACCTCCGCGACCGCCCGCATGACGGTGTCGCCGTCCTCCTGGGCGGGCGTGGGGCGCTGCGCGCGGACCAGGATCGTGCCGTCGCCGTCCACCAGCGCCCCGGCGATCTTGGTGCCGCCGATGTCGAGCGCGGCCACGAGGTCGGTGTGCATCAGTCAGGGATCTCCCGCTCACCACGAAAAGGGCTGGCCGGTCCAGCGGTGGGGGACGCGGGCCGGAGATTGCGATGGACAGTCTCCCCCGCATCTGACAACGTTGTCCAGGCTCTATGCTCGACGCCACATCCTCATACACACCACGGACTTCCGCATCCCCGCGGACCCGTTCCGTGCGGACCGGCCCCGCCGGGCCCCCGCGGACCCGTGGACCACAGGACAAAGGACTCCGCATCGTGCCCGAGACGCCCCGCCGCGCCGACCGTCCGAGCGCCCCACGCTACGGCAACCGTCCCACCATGAAGGACGTCGCCGCCCGCGCGGGCGTGGGCCTGAAGACCGTGTCCCGGGTGGTCAACGGCGAGTCGGGCGTCACCCCGGAGACCGAGCGGCGGGTCCAGGAGGCCATCGACGCGCTGGGCTTCCGCCGCAACGACAGCGCGCGCGTGCTGCGCAAGGGCCGCACCGCCAGCGTCGGCCTGGTCCTGGAGGACCTCGCCGACCCGTTCTACGGCCCGCTCAGCCGCGCGGTGGAGGAGGTGGCCCGCGCCCACGGCGCCCTGCTGATCAACGGCTCCAGCGCCGAGGACCCCGACCGGGAGCAGGAGCTGGCGCTGGCGCTGTGTGCCCGCCGGGTGGACGGCCTGGTGATCATCCCGGCCGGTGACGACCACCGTTACCTGGAGCCGGAGATCAAGGCCGGTGTGGCCACCGTGTTCGTGGACCGGCCCGCCGGGGGGATCGACGCCGACTGCGTCCTGTCGGACAACTTCGGGGGTGCCCGGCAGGGCGTCGCCCACCTCGTGGCGCACGGGCACCGCCGGATCGGCTTCATCGGCGACATGCCCCGCATCCACACCGCGTCCGAGCGGCTGCGCGGCTACCGGACGGCCATGGAGGACGCGGGGATAGCCGTCGAGGACGCCTGGATGTCCCTGGGCGCCACCGACCCGGCGCGGGTGCGGCGCGCGGCCGAGGAGATGCTGTCCGGGCCCTCGCCGGTCACCGCGGTCTTCTCCGGCAACAACCGTGTGACGGTCACCGTGATCAGGGTGCTGGCCGAGCAGTCCCGGCGGGTGGCCCTGGTGGCGTTCGACGACCTGGAACTGGCCGACCTGCTCCAGCCGGGCGTCACCGTCGTCGCGCAGGACGCGGCGGCCATCGGGCGTACGGCGGCGGACCGGCTGTTCCGGCAGCTGGACGGGGCGCTCCTGCTGCCCGAGCGCATCGAGCTGCCCACCCGGCTGATCGCGCGCGGCTCGGGCGAGCTGCCCCCGGCGGACTGAGGCACCGGTGGAGTCGGGAGCCACGCTGGAGGAACTGGGGCTGGCCGACGCCCCGCGCGCGTTCCCGCTGGCCTATCCCGGTGCCTGGCCACGGGAGTCGGGACTGCTGGCCAGCGACCGGATGCTGCCCCTGGACCGCCTGGTCCACCCGGACCGCACGCCCGTCCTGTGCGTCGGCTCCAACGCCTGCCCCGGCCAACTGCGCGACAAGATGGCCATGTTCGGGATCACCGCGCCGGTCCCGATGGTGCGGTGCCGGGTCACGGGCCTCGGGGTCGGTGCCTCCGCCCACATCAGCCGCATGGGGTACGTCTCGGCGGCGCCGGTCCGCTGCCCCGCCGCCGTGCGGGAGTTGGTCCTGCTCTGGCTGGACGCCGAGCAACTGGCCGTGATCGACGCGAGCGAGGGCGCCACGCTGCCCGACGGCAACTTCGTGCGCGTACGGCTGCCCGTGCCGGACGTGCGGGTCGAGCCGGCGGACGGCACGGTCCTGCCGGAGGTGTTCGCCTACGCCAACCGCCGGGGCGTCCTGCACGACGGCACCGGCGCGCCGCGCGACCACCCCGGGCAGCGCGCCCTGATCACGGAACTCCTGCTGGCCTCCCCCGCGTTGCGTCGGCTCCTCGGGAACACCCCGGAGGAGTTCTGCGCCCGGGCCCGGGCCGACGCGCACCTCTGCGTGCGGGGCACCCGGCTGTTCGCGCGGGAGGGGTGGGTGACCCGGTCCGGGCTGGAACACCTGTTCAGCGACGCGGGGGTGCCGGACTAGGATCGACGTACGGCATCGCGTGTCGGTCACCGGCCGGGTGAGGCATGGAGGTGCCCGTGAGATTGCCCGCGGAGGCATTCCACACATGTCCGTCGAGTTGAACCACACCATCGTCCACGCAAAGGACCACCACGAGTCCGCGCGCTTCCTGGCGCACGTGCTGGGGCTCGAAGTCGGCCCCGAGTGGGGCCCGTTCGTCCCGGTCGCCACGAGCAACGGCGTCACCCTGGACTTCGCCGCGATCCCCGCCGAGTCCATCGTCACGCAGCACTACGCGTTCCTCGTCCCCGACGACGAGTTCGACGCCGCCTTCGAGCGGATCCGGCAGGCCGGGATCACCTACTTCGCCGATCCGCACGGCCGGCAGCCCGGCGAGATCAACCACCACCACGGCGGCCGGGGCCTGTACTTCCTCGACCCCGCCGGGCACGGGATGGAGATCATCACGCGCCCGTACGGCAGCCACCCGCAGTAGGGCGTCCGGGCCGGGCCGCCGTCGCGCTCCCGCGCACGGCGGCCCGGCCTCCGCCGTCCCGCCCGCCGGACCTACTTCGTCGACGCCGTGAGGTCGCCCCGGCGGGGCGCGGCGAAGCCCTCCAGCTCAGTACGGGTCAGGCCGGTGGCCTCCGTGACCTCGGCGGTGTCCAGGGCGCCGCAGTCCAGGCCGCGCAGGAGGTAGCCGCTGAGGGCCTTGGCGGTGGCGGGCTCGTCCATGACGTCGCCGGCGGTGCGGCTGGCGTAGCGCGCGAGTCGGGCGGCGGCCTGGGCGAAGCCCTCGCGGTAGAAGGCGAACACGGCGGCGTAGCGGGTGGGCAGGTGGCCGGGGTGCATGTCCCAGCCCTGGTAGTAGGCGCGGGCGAGGGCGCGGCGGGTCAGGCCGTAGTGCAGCCGCCAGGCGTCGTGGACCTGCGCGGCCGGGCCGACGGGCAGCACGTTGGTGGAGCCGTCGGAGACCCGGACGCCGGTGCCGGCGGCGGCGACCTGCATGACGGCCTTGGCGTGGTCGGCGGCCGGGTGGTCGCTGGCCTGGTGGGCGGCGGAGACCCCGAGGCAGGCGCTGTAGTCGAAGGTGCCGTAGTGCAGGCCCGTGGCGCGGCCCTCGGCGGCCTGGATCATGCGGGCGACGGTCGCGGTGCCGTCGGCGGCCAGGATCGCCTGGCTGGTCTCGATCTGGATCTCGAAGCCGATCCGGCCGGGCTCCAGGCCGCGCGCCTTCTCGAAGGCCTCAAGCAGCCGGACCATCGCGGTGACCTGCTCGGGGTAGGTCACCTTGGGCAGGGTCAGGACCAGCCCGTCCGGCAGTCCGCCGTGCTCCGTCAGGCCGGTGAGGAAGACGTCGAGGGTGCGGATGCCCCGGTCGCGCACCGGCGCCTCCATGCACTTCATGCGGATGCCCATGTACGGGGCGGCGGTGCCGTCGGCGTACGCCCCCGCGATCAGGCGCGCGGCGCGGGCGGCCGCCTCGTCCTCCTCGGCGTCGGGGCGGGGGCCGTAGCCGTCCTCGAAGTCGACGCGCAGGTCCTCGACGGGCTCGCGCTCCAGCTTGGCGCGCACGCGTGTGTACACCGGCTCGGCGAGGTCGTCCGGCAGGCCGAGGACGGCGGCGAAGGACGCGGCGTCGGGGGCGTGCTCGTCGAGGGCGGCGAGGGCCTGGTCGCCCCAGGTGCGCAGGGTGTCGGCGGCGAAGGCGTCGCCGGGGACGTAGACCGTGTGGACGGGCTGGCGGGTGCCGGGGTCGCCGGGGTAGCGGCGCTCCAGTTCGGCGTCGACCGGCGCGAGGGAGGCGCTGATCTCCTCGCCGACGGCGCCCGCGAGGCTCGTCGCCACCGTCTCCTGCTGGCCCTGCCCCATGCCACACCCTCCTGTTTTCCGCTGTGCGGAATCAACAATCCGTAGAACGAAGCTAACGGGGATCTTCCCGCGGGTCAACACCCGGTCCACCAACTGGTCCGCCACCGGAGCGCTCCTCCATCCCTCCTTCGCCGTCCGGCCCCTTCCGTCCGGCGTCCGCTCCCCCCATCCTGACGCGCAGGGGGAAGGAGGGCACATGGCGGGCCCGGGAGGAGTGACGCGCCGGACGGGGCTGCGGACGGCACTGGCGGCCGCCGTGGCGGTTCCGCTGCTCGCGACGGTGCGGGCCTCCGCCGCCCGGCGCGCACCGGAGCGCACCGCGGCTCCCCCGCCGCTGGAGGTCATGAGCTACAACCTGCGCTTCGCCTCCCCCACTCGCCCGCACAGCTGGCCCGAGCGCCGTCCGGTGATGCGGGAGCTGCTGCGCCGGGCGGCTCCGCACGTCATCGGCACCCAGGAGGGCCAGGGCCCGCAGCTCGCGGACGTCGAGTCCGATCTCGGGCCGCACTACGACTGGCTCGGCACCGGCCGCGACGGCGGCGAGGACGAGTCGGCGGCGGTCTTCTACGACCGGCGCCGGCTGGTGCCGGTCGGCCACGGAGACTTCTGGCTGTCCGACACCCCCGGCCGGGCCGGCTCCAACACCTGGGGCGGCGCCCACCCGCGCATGGTCACCTGGGTGCGCTTCCACGACCGGGCGGCCGGCGGACGGCCGTTCTGCGTGCTCAACACCCACCTGGACAACGGGAGCGCGTACGCACGCGCGCGGGCCGCCGCCCTGATCGCCGACCGCGTCCCCGGCCTCGCCGGGTCCGCGCCGCTGGTGGTCACCGGCGACTTCAACGCCATCGCCCACGAGAGCCCCGCGCACGCCACGCTGCTCGGCGCCGGTCTCGTCGACACCTGGGACGCCGCCCGCAGCCGGGGTCCGGCCTACGGCACGTGGCACGGCTGGGGGGCGCCGGCGCCGGGCGGGGACCGGATCGACTGGATTCTGGCGACGCCGGACGTGACGGTCCTGCGGGCCTGGGTCGACCTCTCCGCGGACGGCGGGCAGTGGCCCAGCGACCACTTCCCGGTGTGTGCGTCGCTGCGGCTCCCGGCGGCCCCGGAATGAGCCGAGGCCCCCGCGACCGGAAGGGGTCGCGGGGGCCTCGGGCAGCCGGGCGGGGATCAGCCCTTGCGGGTCTTGATCTCGTCGGTGAGCTGCGGGACGACGTCGAACAGGTCGCCGACGACGCCGTAGTCGACCAGGTCGAAGATCGGGGCCTCGGCGTCCTTGTTGATGGCCACGATCGTCTTCGAGGTCTGCATGCCGGCCCGGTGCTGGATCGCACCGGAGATGCCGTTGGCGATGTACAGCTGCGGGGAGACCGACTTGCCGGTCTGGCCGACCTGGTTGGTGTGCGGGTACCAGCCCGCGTCCACCGCGGCACGCGAGGCGCCGACGGCCGCGCCGAGCGAGTCGGCCAGGGCCTCGATGATCGCGAAGTTCTCCGCGCCGTTCACGCCACGGCCGCCGGAGACCACGATCGCGGCCTCGGTCAGCTCCGGACGGCCGGTCGACTCACGCGTCGTGCGGCCCGTGACCTTGGTGCCGGTGGCCTTCTCGGAGAAGGTGACGGACAGCGCCTCGACGGTGCCGGCGGCCGGGGCGGCCTCCACGGCCGCGCTGTTCGGCTTGACCGTGATGACCGGGGTGCCCTTGACGACACGGGACTTGGTGGTGAACGAGGCGGCGAACACCGACTGGGTGGCCACCGGGCCCTCCTCGCCGGCCTCGACGTCGACGGCGTCGGTGATGATGCCGGAGCCGATGCGCAGCGCCAGGCGGGCGGCGACCTCCTTGGCCTCGGCGGAGGACGGCACCAGCACGGCGGCCGGGGACACCTGCTCGACGGCGGCCTGCAGGGCGTCGACCTTCGGCACGACCAGGTAGTCGGCGTACTCGGACGCCTCGTGGGTCAGGACCTTCACGGCGCCGTGCTCGGCGAGGACGGCGGCGGTGTCACCGGCGCCGTTGCCCAGCGCGACGGCGACGGGCTCGCCGATGCGGCGGGCCAGCGTCAGCAGCTCCAGGGTGGGCTTGCGGACGGCACCGTCCACGTGGTCGACGTAGACGAGGACTTCAGCCATGGGAATGCATCTCCTGCGAAACGAAGTTGAGGGGCGGTCAGCGGCTGCGGGGCTCAGATGAACTTCTGGCCCGCGAGGAACTCAGCGAGCTGCTTGCCGCCCTCGCCCTCGTCCTTGACGATGGTGCCGGCCGTGCGGGCCGGGCGCTCGTTCGCGGCGTCGACCTTGGTGTACGCGCCCTCCAGGCCGACCTCGTCCGCCTCGATCTCCAGGTCGGACAGGTCCCAGGACTCCACCGGCTTCTTCTTGGCGGCCATGATGCCCTTGAACGACGGGTAGCGGGCCTCGCCGGACTGGTCGGTGACCGACACGACGGCCGGCAGCGACGCCTCGAGCGTCTCGGAGGCGGCGTCGTTGTCGCGGCGGCCGGTGACGGTGCCGCCCTCGACGGAGATCTCGGACAGCAGCGTGATCTGCGGGACGCCCAGGCGCTCGGCGACCAGGGCGGGCACGATGCCCATGGTGCCGTCGGTGGAGGCCATGCCGGAGATCACCAGGTCGTAGCCGGCCTTCTCGATCGCCTTGGCGAGGACCAGGGAGGTGCCGATGGCGTCGGTGCCGTGCAGGTCGTCGTCCTCGACGTGGATCGCCTTGTCGGCGCCCATGGACAGCGCCTTGCGCAGCGCGTCCTTGGCGTCCTCGGGGCCGATGGTCAGCACGGTGACCTCGACGTCGTCGTCGGAGTTCTCGGAGATCTGCAGCGCCTGCTCGACCGCGTACTCGTCCAGCTCGGAGAGCAGACCGTCCACGTCGTCCCGGTCGACGGTCAGGTCATCGGCGAAGTGCCGGTCGCCAGTGGCGTCGGGCACGTACTTCACAGTGACAACGATCCTCAAGCTCACGCCGGCTCTCCTACTGCATCGTCAGTTCATCGGCTGCCTACTTCCAGGCAGCATAGGCGCCCGAAGCGGCCGTTCCCGGTCCGGGGCGGCCCGCGCTCCGACCGAGATATTACTCGTCAGTACACCCAGTTCCTGCCCGCTAAGCAAGCGCTTTGAACTGTGACCTGTGCAACGCAGCGTAACCGGAATGCAGCGATCTCGCAGGGAGAGGGGGCGTGATCAATCACGCAGAGCGGTGAAACGGCCCTGGTGGTAGAGCAGCGGCCGGCCGGCACCGCCGGGGTCGCCCAGGACGACCTCGGCCAGCACGAGGCGGTGGTCGCCGGCCGGCACGCGCGCGTGGACGCGGCAGACCAGCCAGGCGAGCACGCCGTCGAGGACAGGGACGCCGTGCGGCCCCTCGTGCCAGGAGGTCGGCGCGCCGAACCGGTCGGCGCCGCTGCGCGCGAAGGTGGCGGCCAGCTCCCGCTGGTGCTCGCCCAGTACGTGGACGCCGACGTACTCGGCCCGGGACACCGTGGGCCAGCTGGAGGCGCCGGTGCCGATGCCGAAGGACACCAGCGGGGGCTCGGCGGAGACGGAGCTCAGGGAGGTGGCGGTGAAGCCCACCGGGCCGCCGTCACCGGACGCGGTGATCACGGCGACGCCCGCCGCGTGCCGCCGGAAGACGGAGCGGAACAGGTCGGGAGAGGCGAGCTGGGCGGTGCCGAGGCCAACGGGGGCCGACGCGGTCGAGGCGGTCGGCGTGGTCGGGGTGGCTGACGTGGCGGAGGTGCCGGACGTGACAGTCATCGAGGGGTGGTCCTTCTGCGAGGAGGGGCGCGGGAGTCCGTGGGTGCTCAACGGCCCGGACAGCGCGCGCTCGCGTGACGGGCCAGGTCGACGTGGACCCGCCCGTGCAGAAGGAGTTCCTTGGGCATGGGGTCAGGCTGACGAGGCATGGCCCGGCCGGTCAAGTACGTACCGGTCCGCACGCGGGGACCGGGGGCCGCCGCCGGCCTCACACCGCCTCGCCCAGCGCGGCGATGACGTCGGCCTTGCGGGGCTGCCCGGTGGCGCGGCGCACGACCCGTCCGTCGGCGTCGAGCACCAGCACGGTCGGCGTCTTGAGGATGCCGAGCTCGCGGACCAGGTCGAGCCGGGCCTCGGCGTCGATCTCCAGGTGGGTGACGCCCGGGACCATGGCCGCCACTTCGCCGAGGACCCGCCGGGTGGCCCGGCAGGGGGCGCAGAAGGCGCTGGAGAACTGCACGAGCGTGGCGCGCGTGCCCAGTTCGCCGCCCAGCCGGTCGGACCGCAGCCGCTCGCCCTCGTCCCGCCCGCGCACCCGGACCCTCCCGCTCCGCCGTCGTTGGACGACCCCGAAGGCGCTCGCCGCCGCGAGCACCGCGAGGCACACCACGATTCCCGTCATCGTCTGCTCAACCGTTCATGAGACTGAAAAGATTCCCGCCACCCTTCCCGGTGTCCGCTGCGGAATGCTTGATTCATGGACATCGATGCACGAGGGCCGCGCTTCGGCGCGGCCGTCACGACCGTGGTCCTCGCGGTCGTGCTGATCACCGGCAGCGCCTGGCTGCTGGCCTGGCAGACGCTGGCGTTCGCACTCGGCGCGGCGGGCGGGGTGGCGCGCTCACCCTACGGCCGGCTGTTCCGTGCGGTGGTGCGGCCCCGGCTGGGCCCGCCGACCGCGTTCGAGTCGCCCGAACCGCCGCGGTTCGCGCAGGCCGTGGGGCTGGTGTTCGCCGGGGTGGGGCTCGTCGGCTTCTGGGCGGGGCCCGCGTGGCTGGGGCTCGCGGCCACGGGGGCCGCGCTCGCGGCGGCGTTTCTCAACGCCGCCTTCGGGTACTGCCTCGGCTGCGAGACCTACCTGCTCCTGCGCCGGGTGACGGTGCCCGCCGAGTGAGGCGGGCGGGGCGGGCGGGGCGCGCCGCGGACGTGACGAGGATCTCGCGGTGGCCGGGCACCAGGACTGGAGGTCCGGCCGTTCTTCGGGCACGATCTGCGAGATGCCGCAAACCTACGGCAGCGTAACTTTCCCCGCCGGGAGTCCCCTTCCCAGGCCGAGAAGAGAAGGAAGGGTCCGCCCCGCCCATGGCAGAGCTTGTCTACCGTCCCGTCATCGGTTTCGCGAAGACGTTGTTCAAGGTCTGGGACCTCAGGATCGACTGCAAGGGGTCGGAGAACATCCCGCGGTCCGGCGGAGCCGTGCTGGTGAGCAATCACATCAGCTACCTGGACTTCATCTTCAACGGCCTGGCCGCGCTCCCCCAGAAGCGCCTCGTGCGGTTCATGGCCAAGGAGTCGGTCTTCCGGCACCGGATCTCGGGCCCGCTGATGCGCGGGATGAAGCACATCCCCGTCGACCGTGCCCAGGGCGAGGCCGCCTACCAGCACGCCCTGGACTCGCTGCGCTCCGGCGAGATCATCGGCGTCTTCCCCGAGGCCACCATCTCCCCGTCGTTCACGCTGAAGAGCTTCAAGTCGGGCGCCGCCCGCCTCGCCCAGGAGGCGGGCGTGCCGCTGATCCCGATCGCCGTGTGGGGCACGCAGCGGCTGTGGACCAAGGGCCGGCCGCGCAACTTCCGCCGCAGCCACACGCCGATCACGATCCGGGTGGGCGAGGCGATCGAGGCCCCGCGCGACCAGTACGCGGGCGCCATCACGCGCCGTCTGCGCGAGCGCGTCCAGGAGCTGCTGGAGGCCGCCCAGCGCGCCTACCCCGTACGCCCCAAGGGCCCGGACGACACCTGGTGGATGCCGGCCCACCTCGGCGGTACGGCGCCGACGCCGGAGCAGGTCCGGGAGGCCGAGGCGCGCTGAGCGGGCCGACCGGGGGTGCCCCGGGTGGCCGGCCCGCCTGGCGGGCCCCGTCCCCCGGAGCTCCTCGCCCCTGCTGAGCGCCCTCCCCCGGGCCGGGGTTCACGCCCCGAAGTAGTGGCCCTCGTCCAGGTCGGCCAGCAGGCCCGGCTGTTCGGGGTGCCAGTCCAGCAGCTCGCGGGTCAGGGCGCTGGACGCCGGGCCGTCCACCGACAGGAACGGCGCGAGCCAGCCGAAGTGGTGCTCCGCCTGGTCCGCCGGCAGCGACCGCACCGGGACGTCCAGGTGACGGCCGATGGTCTCGGCGATGGCACGCACCGGCACGCCCTCCTCGTCGACGCCGTGCAGCCGGCTGCCCGCCGGGGCCTCCTCCAGGGCCAGCCGGAACAGGCGCGCCGCGTCCAGGCGGTGGACGGCCGACCAGCGCTGGGAGCCGTCGCCCGGGTACGCCGACAGGCCCTGGGCGCGGGCCACCTCGATGACCTGCGGGACGAAGCCGTGGTCGCCCCGGCCGTGCACGGTCGGCGACAGCCGCACGACCGAGGCGCGCACGCCCCGCTCCACGAACGACAGGGCGGTTTCCTCGGACTTGCGCGGCAGGGCCCGGCCCTCCGCCGAGGGGACGTCCCGTTCGGTGGCGAGCCGGCCCTGGGCGACGAGCAGCGTCCCCGAGGTGGCGACGAACGGCCGGTCGGAGCCCGCCAGTTCCCCGGCCATGGCCTCGATGGCCCGCCGGTCGGCCTCGGCGGCGGCCGGGTAGTTCTGGAAGTCGTGGATGAAGGCCAAGTGGATGACGCCGTCCGCCTCGGCGGCGCCCCGGCGCAGGGCGCCCAGGTCGGCGAGGTCGCCGCGCAGCGGCTCGGCGCCGGCCTCCTTCAGCGTCGCCTCGCTCCGGTCGGAGCGGGCCAGGCCGACCACCCGGTGGCCGGCGTCGAGCAGTTCACGGACCACGGCGGAACCGATGAAGCCGGTGGCACCGGTGACGAAGACACGCACAGTCGCTGCACTCCTCAAGCGGGGATCGATCGGGATTCACACGGGAACCACCGACGGGAGGGGGCCCGGCGGATCCGCTGCCGGGCCGGTGACTCCAGCCTGCGGGCCGACCGTCCCGCGGGTCCAAGACCCGTTCGGCACGGGGTGATGCGCTTTAGGCATCACCGCAGCGCACGGCGGTCGCCGCGCACCGGTCGGCGTTACCGTGGGGAGCATGCCGCCCACCCCGCCGCCGTCCGTGGACCTCGACCTGCGTCTGGTGCGGTACTTCGTCGCCGTCGCCGAGCACCGTCACTTCGGGCGGGCCGCCGACGCACTGCGCATCGCCCAGCCGTCACTGAGCCGGCAGATCCGCCGCCTGGAACAGCAGGTGGGCGCCCGGCTGCTGGACCGCACCCCGCGCGGCACCCGGCTCACGGAGGCCGGCGAGGTGTTCCTGCCGCGCGCCCGGGCGCTGTTGCGGGCGGCCGCGGAGGCGGCGGCCCACGCCCGCTCCGCCGGGGAGTCGGACGTGCTGACCGTGGGCTACACGCTGGGCATCATCGTGACGCCCGCGGTGCGCGAGCTGCGCCACCGCCTGCCCGACGCGGACGTGCGCGCGGTGCACCTGAAGTGGAACGAGGCCCGGGACGCGCTGCTCGACCACCGGGTCGACGCGGCGGTGACCCGGCAGCCGCTGCGCACCCAGGGGCTGGAGGTCACGCCCCTGTACGACGAGCCGCGCGTGCTGGTCGTGCCGCTGGACCACCGGCTGGCGGGCAAGGAGAGCGTGACCCTCGACGACCTCGGGGACGAGCCGATGCCGGTGGTGCGGGACGCGGCGTGGAACGCGTACTGGCGCATCGACCCGCGGCCCGACGGGCGCCCCGCCCCCGACGGTCCGGTCGTGGACGAGCTGGAGGACAAGTTCGAGGTGATCGCCGACGGGCGGGCCGTGGCCATCGTCCCGCTGCCCCGGACGCGCACGCTGCGCCCCGACGTGACGACGGTGCCGCTGGAGGACGTCGGACCCACCCCGGTGCTGCTGGTGACCCGGGCCGGAGACCGCCGCCGTCTGGTGACGGAGTTCCGCCGGACGGCACGGGCGCTGCTCACCGGCCCCGCCTGAGCGGCTCAGAGCGCGGTGGGCAGCGACCTCCACAGGTGCTCCCGGTCGGGTGCGGCGCGCAGCGCGTCGAGCACGAGCGGGTGGGGTGCGGCGTACAGCTCCGGGTAGTCGGACTCGCCGACCGCCGGTTCGGGGACCCAGGCCAGGCGCTCGCCGTCCAGGGAGAAGCGGGCGTCGACGCCGGGTTTGTTGCCCCGGGGGTCCTGGCGGTGCCAGGCGCCGTGGAAGCGGACGGCGACCAGTCCGTGGACGACGTGTCCGGTGCCGTCGTCGTGGCGCAGGCGCTGGTAGCACAGCGCGGTGGGGATGTCCTCGGCGCGCAGCAGGGCGGCGAGCGCGTGGGCCTTGGCGTGGCAGATGCCGGTGCGCTGCTCCAGGACGTCCGAGGCACGCCAGGTCACGCGGGGGTCCCCGGCGTCCTGGGAGTGCGGGATCGTGTCGCGGACGAACGCGAAGGCGAACCGTGCATAGTCATACGAGTCGGCGGCCTCCCGGGCCAGGCTCGCGGCCGTCCGCCGGACCACCGGGTGGTCGTGGTCGATGACCTCGTCGGCGGCCAGGTACGCGGAGAGGTCGGGCGTTTTCTGGATCAGCTGCATGCCCGCAGAGCATAGGAAAGCGATCACCCGAGCGTCAATGACTTTTCAGGTGACCGCATACCTATGCATTCAGTGAGTCGGCCCGGTGGCTACCGGGCCATCTCCTCCTTGACCGCCGCGACGAACGCGTCCACGTCGTCCTCGGTCGTGTCGAAGGCGCACATCCAGCGCACGTCCCCGGCGGCCTCGTCCCAGAAGTAGAAGCGGAAGCGCTTCTGCAGGCGCAGGCTCACGTCGTGCGGGAGCCGGGCGAAGACGCCGTTGGCCTGCACCGGGTGCAGGATCTCGACGCCGTGCACCGCGCGCACGCCTTCGGCCAGCCGCTGGGCCATCTCGTTGGCGTGCCGGGCGTTGCGCAGCCACAGGTCCTTGGCGAGCAGCGCCTCCAGCTGCACCGAGACGAACCGCATCTTGGAGGCGAGCTGCATGGACAGCTTGCGCAGGTGCTTCATCCGCCGGACGGCGTCCTGGTTGATGACCACGACCGCCTCGCCGAACATCGCACCGTTCTTGGTGCCGCCCAGGGACAGGACGTCGACGCCGACCGCGTTGGTGAACGTCCGCATCGGGACGTCCAGCGCGGCGGCCGCGTTGGCTATCCGGGAGCCGTCGAGGTGGACCCGCATGCCGTGGGCGTGCGCGTGGTCGCAGATCGCGCGGATCTCCTCGGGCGTGTAGAGGGTGCCCAGCTCCGTGCTCTGGGTGATCGAGACGACCTGCGGCATCGCCCGGTGCTCGTCCTCCCAGCCCCACGCCTGCCGGTCGATCAGCTCGGGGGTGAGCTTGCCGTCCGGCGTCGGCACGGTGAGCAGCTTGAGCCCGCCCATCCGCTCGGGGGCCCCGCCCTCGTCGACGTTGATGTGGGCGCTCTCCGCGCAGATCACCGCGCCCCAGCGGTCGGTGACCGCCTGGAGCGCGACGACGTTGGCCCCGGTGCCGTTGAAGACCGGGAACGCCTGCGCCGTGGGGCCGAAGTGGCTGCGGATGATCCGCTGGAGGTTCTCGGTGTACTCGTCCTCGCCGTACGCCACCTGGTGGCCCCCGTTGGCCAGGGCCAGGGCGGCCAGGACCTCGGGGTGGACCCCGGCGTAGTTGTCGCTGGCGAAACCGCGGACCTCCGGGTCGTGATGACGACGCGCGTCGGTCTTCGGGGGGTTCACGGCTTCTCGGTGAGCCACAGGCGCTGTCCGTTCACTTCCGGGGCGGACTTCTCCCACACCCGGACGATCGCCTCGGCGAGGTCCTTCACGTCGGTGAAGCCCGCGAACTTCGCGTTGGGCCGGTCCGCGCGCATCGCGTCGTGCACCAACGCCTTGACCACCAGGATCGCAGCCGCCGACGTCGGGCCCTGCTCGCCCCCGGCCTTGCGGAAGTAGTCCGCCATGGCGAGCGTCCACGCCTCGGCCGCGGCCTTGCCGGCGGCGTACGCGGCGTTGCCCGCGGTCGGCTTGGTCGCGCCCGCGGCGCTGATCAGCACGTACCGGCCGCGGTCGCTGCGCTGGAGCACCTCGGAGAAGGCCAGCGAGGTGTGCTGCACGGTGCGCACCAGCAGCAGCTCCAGGAAGTCCCAGTCGTCGAGGCTGGTCTTGATGAAGGTCTCGCTGCCGCGCCAGCCGCCGACGAGGTGGACCAGGCCGTCGACGCGGCCGAACTCCTTCTCGGTGCGGGCGGCCCAGTCACGGGTGGACTGCAGGTCGAGCAGGTCGACCGTCTCCCCGGTGACCGTGGCCCCGCCGGAGGCGTAGCGGGCCGCGTCCACGGCCTCGGCGAGCCGCTCCGGGTCGTTGTCCGCGCCGATGACCGTGGCACCGGCCTCGGCCAGCCGCAGCAGTGCCGCCCGGCCGGCCGGTCCGCCCGCACCGGCCACCGCGATGACCGCACCGTCGAGAGCCCCGTTGCCCATGTTCTTCCCCTTCGCGGCAGTGTGCTGGAGTCGGTCGCTCACGCGGCGACCCGCTCGGCGCCGTCGGCCGTGATGCCCTTGGTGGAGGCGATCACGTTCTTCAGCTTCTTGGACAGTGCCTCATAGAACATGCTCAGGGGAAACTCGTCCGGGAGCACGTCGTCCACCAGCTTGCGCGGCGGCTGGGTCAGGTCCAGGGCGTCGGGGCCCTTGGCCCACGTGGAGCCGGGGTGCGGGGCGAGGTAGGTGGCGACCAGCTCGTAGCCGGCGAACCAGTGGACGAGCTTCGGGCGGTCGATGCCGTCGCGGTACAGCTTCTCGATCTCGGCGCACAGCTCGTTGGTGACCTGCGGGGCGCGCTGCCAGTCGATGTGCAGCTTGTTGTCGGTCCAGCGGACGACGTCGTGCTTGTGCAGGTAGGCGAAGAGCAGCTGGCCGCCGAGGCCGTCGTAGTTGCGCACCCGCTCGCCCGTCACGGGGAAGCGGAACATGCGGTCGAAGAGGACCGCGTACTGCACGTCACGGGCCTGCGGGACGCCGTCGGCCTCCAGCTTCACGGCCTCCTTGAAGGCGGTGAGGTCGCAGCGCAGCTCCTCCAGGCCGTACATCCAGAACGGCTGGCGCTGCTTGATCATGAACGGGTCGAACGGCAGGTCGCCGTGGCTGTGGGTGCGGTCGTGGACCATGTCCCACAGGACGAAGGCGTCCTGGCAGCGCTTCTGGTCGTGGACCATGGCGGCGATGTCCTCGGGCAGGTCCAGGCCGAGGATGTCGACGGCGGCGGCGGTGACGCGGCGGAAGCGGGCGGCCTCGCGGTCGCAGAAGATCCCACCCCAGGTGAAACGTTCCGGCGCCTGGCGGACCGCGATGGTCTCGGGGAAGAGGACGGCGGAGTTGGTGTCGTAGCCCGCCGTGAAGTCCTCGAAGGTGATGCCGCAGAACAGCGGGTTGTCGTAGCGGGTGCGCTCCAGCTCGGCGAGCCAGTCCGGCCAGACCATCCGCAGCACGACCGCCTCGAGGTTGCGGTCGGGGTTGCCGTTCTGCGTGTACATCGGGAAGACGACCAGGTGCTGCAGGCCGTCGCGGCGGTCGGCGGCGGGCTGGAAGGCCAGCAGCGAGTCCAGGAAGTCCGGCACCGCGAAGCCGCCGTCGGCCCACGCGTGCAGGTCCTCGACCAGGGCCTGGTGATAGGCGGCGTCGTGCGGGAGCAGCGGGGAGAGCTCACGGACCGCCTCGGTCACGCGGCGCACCGCGGCCTCGGCGTCGGCCCGGCCCGGGGCGCCCTCGGCGTCGAAGTCGATCGAGCCGTCCTCGGACTGCCAGGGCCGTATCTGCTCCACGGCATCCTTGAGCCGCGGCCAGGCCGGGTGCTCCACGACCCTGCCGGCCGGAGATACCTGCTCCTCGGTCGCCGCCTGCACAAGAATTTCCGTCATGTCCCATCCTCCACTGGAGAACCTCGCGTAAGGACACCGTATGCGGACGAGGTTTCCCCCAGCAAGAGGATCATCGGGAAATCGTCCCGTATGACTTCGTGGTGACGGAAGTTTTTCCTGTGGTTCCCCGTCGGGACGGCGCCTTCCCCGGCTGTGTGACGGCGACGGAAACTCCGGCGTACGGGCGGGTACATCCCTGGCGAAGAGCACTAGGCTGCGGCTCCGGCTGCCGTCGACGGAAGCGAGGCGACGTTGAACTTCCTCACCATCGGTCACCGCGGGCTCATGGGCGTAGAGCCCGAGAACACCCTCCGGTCCTTCGTCGCCGCCGAGCAGGCCGGCCTCGACGTGATCGAACTGGACCTCCACCTGAGCAAGGACGGCGCGCTCGTCGTCATGCACGACGCGGACGTGGACCGCACGACCGACGGCACCGGCCCGATCGCCGAGCAGACGCTCGCCGAGCTGCGGGCGCTGGACGCGGGGCGCGGGGAGCGGGTCCCGGTGTTCGAGGAGGTCCTGGACGCGGTGCGCAGCCCGCTCCAGGCGGAGATCAAGGACGTGCAGGCGGCGCGGGCGCTCGCCGAGGTGCTCCACGCGCGCGCACTGGTGGACCGGGTGGAGGTGTCCTCCTTCCACGACGAGGCGATCGCCGAGATCGCCCGGCTGGTGCCCGGCGTGCGCACCGCGCTGATCGGCAGCCGCTACGGCACCGACGTGGTGGACCGGGCCGTGGCCGCGGGCGCCGCGACGGTCTGCCTCAACATCCGCCGGCTCACCCTGGAGATCGTGGAACTGGCCCGCGCGAAGGACCTCAGGATCATCGGCTGGGTGGTGAACACCCAGGACCAGCTGCGGCTGGTACGGGCCCTGGGGCTGGACGGCGCGACGACCGACCTCCCGGAGATCAAGCGCACCGGCCGCTTCACAGCCTGAGCGCCCCGCGGCGGAACGTCACACCAGCGGCTTGACCAGCAGCTCGAAGGCCAGGTCGGGGCGGCGCGGGATGCCGAAGCGCTCGTCGCCGTACGGGAACGGCGTCGTCCGGCCCGTACGGCGGTAGCCGCGCCGCTCGTACCAGGCGATGAGGTCCTCGCGCACCGAGATCACCGTCATGTGCATCTCCGTGGCGCCCCAGGTCTCGCGGGCCCGGCGCTCCGCCTCCGCGAGCACCGCCTTGCCGAGCCCGGCCCCCTGCTGTCCGGGGCTGACCGCGAACATCCCGAAGTAGGCGTGCTCGCCGCGGTGCTCCAGCTGGCAGCAGGCCACGATCCGGCCCTCGCGCTCCACCGTGAGCAGCCGGCTGTCGGGCGACCTGACGATGTCCCGCACGCCCTCGGGGTCGGTGCGCTGCCCGTCGAGGATGTCCGCCTCCGTCGTCCAGCCCGCCCGGCTGGAGTCCCCCCGGTACGCCGACTCCACCAGCGCGACCAGGGCGTCCACGTCCGCCTCGGTGGCGTCGCGGAAGCTCAGCGGGGTGGCTGCGGCGGTGTCCATGCGGGGGTCTCCGATCTCGGGCGCGGCGGGGCCGGTACGAGGGTAGCGGCACCGGCCCCCGCCGCCCGGATCAGGCCGTCCATGACCTACGGCCGCTTCGGGCCGGGCCGAACGGGGCGGCAGGCACTAGTGTCCGGGTGCATGGTGCAGGTACTGAGCAGCCGGACGCTGATCCGGCCCACCGATCCGGAACGTTCCCGCGACTTCTACGGCGGGCGGCTGGGGCTCGCCGTGGCCCGGGAGTTCGGCACCGGTCCCGAGCGCGGGACCGTCTACTTCCTCGGCGGCGGCTTCCTGGAGCTGTCCGGCCGCGCGCAGACCCCGCCGGACCCGGACCCCTCCCTGCGGCTCTGGCTCCAGGTGCCGGACGCCGCGGCGGCCCACGAGGAACTGCGGGCCGAGGGCGTGGAGATCGTCCGGCCGCCGGTCAAGGAGCCGTGGGGCCTGGTCGAGATGTGGATCGCCGACCCGGACGGACTGCCGATCGTGCTGGTCGAGGTGCCCGCGGACCACCCGATCCGGTACCGGCCGGGGATCTGATCCCCCGGATGGCCGACGCGCGGACCCGGGCTTAGCGTGCTGGAAGGGGCCTGTCCGCGCGGAAGGAACCTCATGAAGCTCGACAAGCCCGTCCCCGGCGGCCCTTGCTGGGCGGAGCTGGGCACCACCGACGTCGACGGCGCCCGGCGCTTCTACGGCGAGCTGTTCGGCTGGCGGTCCGAGACCGACGCGCGGCAGGAGGCGGGCGGCTACACCATGGCCCACCTCGGCGACGCGGCCGTGGCGGCGCTGGCCCCGCTGTACCAGCCGGAACAGCCGGTGGCCTGGAACGTCTCCTTCGGTGTGACCGACGCCGAGGTCACCTGCCGGCTGCTGACCGAACTCGGCGGCCGGGTCCTCGTCGGTCCGATGGACGTCCTGGAGGCGGGCCGCTTCGTGGTGGCGGCCGACCCCGTCGGCGCGGTCTTCCAGCTCTGGCAGGCACGCGCGTTCCCCGGCGCCGGACTGTTCAACGCGCCCGGCGCCCTCGGCTGGGTGGAGCTGCTGACCCGCGACGCCCGGCGGGCGGAGACCTTCTACACCACCGTGTTCGGCTGGACCGTGCGCACCTCGGAGAACTACACCCAGTGGGGCGTGGGCGGGGCGGACTTCGGCGGGATGGTGCCCATGGACGACAAGTTCCCGCCTGAGGTGCCGCCGCACTGGCTGCCCTACTTCGCGGTGGCGGACGTCGACGACGCGACGGCCGTCGCCACGGGCGCGGGCGGCACCGCCCTGATGGAACCCACGAGCGTGCCGGACGGTCCCCGCATCGCGGTGCTGCGCGACCCGCAGGGCGCGATGTTCGGCGTCCATCGGGCCGGGGACGAGGGATGAGGAGCGCCGCCCGGGCGGGTGTGGGCGGCGCCGTGCGCGGTCCCGCCGTTCAGGGCCGCAGGCCCTGCATGTGGCCCTCCAGGCGGCTCAGCAACTCGCCCAGCAGCCCGGAGAGTTCCCCCTGCCGGTCGTCGTCCAGCGCGGACAGCACGGCCTTCTCGTAGGCGAGTTGCTCGGGCAGGATGCCGTCGACCAGGGCCCGCCCGGCCTCGGTGAGGCGTACGTGGGCCACGCGCCGGTCCCGGGTGTCGCCCCGGCGCTCCACCAGGCCGCGCTCGGTCAGCTGCTTGACGCGCTTGGTGACGGCGGCGCCCGAGGAGAAGGTCTCCCGGGCCAGTTCGCCGGGCGTCAGCTCGTGCCCGGTGCGGCGCAGCGCCCCGAGCAGGTCGAACTCGGCGCGGCTCAGCCCGGCCCGGTGCAGCGGGGCGTCCTCGGCCTGCTGGAGGAGGGCCGCGCAGCGGTTCACCCGGCCGATGACCTCCATGGGGCCGGTGTCCAGCTCGGGATGCACCTCCCGCCACTGCCGGACGACGCCGGCGACGGTGTCCCGGGCGGCCGCGGGGGTGCCGGTGCCTTGGCCGGTACCGGTGCCGGTGCCGGTGCCGGTGCCGGTGGTGGTGGTGGTGCCGGTGCCCGTACCGGTGCTCTTGTCGGTACCCGCGCGGACACCGGTGCCAGTACCCGCGTCAGTACCCGTGCCGGTGCCCGTGCTGCGGCCGGTGCCCGTCCGTGCCGTGTCCGCCCCGGCCGTGCTCCCCGCCCTGGCCACCTGGGGTGCCGTCATCGCCGTACGTCCTCCGCTCCGCCGTCCGTGTCCCGGGCCAGGAGCAGGCCCTGGCGCCGTACCGTAGCGGCGAGCGTACGGTGTCCGGACCGCTCGGCCGCCACCACCCTCTCCTGCGGCAGGGCGCGCTGCCACCACTCGCCGGAGGCGGCGTCGGCGGTGGTGCGCAGGTCGGTCAGCGCGGCGGTCAGTGAGCGGCGGGCCGCCTCCAGCGCGGCGGGCGCCGGCGCGGGCTCGGCGAGCAGACGGGCCGCGCGTTCACGCGCGCGTTCGGCGGTACTCAGGGCCTGCGTGAGGCGGTCGCCCGCCCTCCGGTTGGTGACGACGAGCGCCGCCACGAAGCCGACCAAAGCGCCGACGACGGTGTCCACGACCCGCTCGGTGATCAGCTCGCCGGAGTCCTGCCGGTGGGCGAACTCGGTGATGAGCAGCGCCATCGGGGTCACGCAGACACTGCCCAGCCAGTAGTTGCGGCTGATCAGGGCCTCCGCGCCGAAGTTGAGGGCGAGGCAGCACAGGACGAGCACCGCCTGGTGGAGGTGGGCGAGCGGCACGAGCGCGGCGAAGGCGAGGACGCCGATCAGATTGCCGACCACGCGCTGCACGGCCCGGCTCCAGGTGAGGGCGAGGTTCGCCTGGTACAGGGAGGCAGCGGTGACCAGGGCCCAGTACGGGCGTCCCACGCCGAGCGCCAGGGAGACGTAGCCGGCCAGGGCACAGCCCAGCGCGGTGCGGGCGGCGAGGGGCGCGAGGTGGCGGAGGCGGCCGGCCCACGGGCGGCGTTCTGCGGCCAGTTCGGCCTCGACGCCGAGGATCTCGTCGTCGTCGGCCAGGTCGTCCGGGTGCGGGACGGCCGCGGTGCCGCGCAGATCGCGTGACCAGGCGCGCAGCCGCTCCGGGTCGGTGTCGGCCGGGGCGGCGAGGGCGACCTCGGCGCGGACCACCAGCCGTTCCAGGGCGCGGCGCGTGGCGTCGGTGCGGGCGCCGGGGGCGAGCAGCGTCTGCCAGGCGGCCTGCACGGCGGCGGCTGGGGCGGCGCGCGGCCCGGGGTCGTCCGCCGCGTCGGGGGCCTCCCGGTGGCGCTGGACGTACCCGGCGGTCGCGTTCAGGGCCTGGGCGACGGCCCTGCGCTCGGGGCCGTGCGGCCGCAGCAGTCCCGGGGCCATGCCGACCAGCCACGCCCAGGCGCCGGCGGCGAGGGCCAGGCCCAGGTGGCCGGGCACCTGGCCGAGGGTCTGCGGCAGGAAGAGGGCGGCGGAGCTGATGAAGGTGAGCACCACGTTCCCGGGCGGCCCCACGCGGGTCGCGTCGCACAGGGTCTTCTGCGCGGCGGCCAGCAGCGCGCCGACGGTGACGAGCACGACGGCGTTCGCGGTGAGCGAGGCGGCGACGAGGGACACGGCCAGCCCGGCGACGATCCCGAGGACCACCCGGACCAGGGTGCGTGCGCGGGCGGCGTACGGGCGATTGTGGGCGTACAGCGCGCACAGCGAGCCGGCCATCGTGTACATCGCCAGGTCGAGGCGGCCGAGCGCGAGGAGGGTGAGGTTCGGCGGGGCGACCGCGACCACGACGCTCAGGGCGGGCTTGAACCAGATCGGCGACGGCCGGCCCAGCCGCAGCACGCCCACGAGCGGGAGTCGGCCAGGGGTACCGGGAGAGGGGAGACGGCGCGGGGACATGCACCCAACTTAACAGGTGTTTTACCAGTGAAACATTTGGGGGCCGAGCTGTCCGCAGGTGACCCACCTGCGGCTCACCGCGCGTGCTCCGTCGAATGCTCCCCGTGTACACCTCTGCGCTTGCGTGCGCGCCGCGTGCCTCGGGCATCGCATCCCTGGAGCGGACCGACGAGCGACCGTCGAGCGGGGAGGTGCGCGTGCACGGACCGGCTTCGCCCGGCTGGCTCCTGGTGGCGCTGTGCGCGGTGACCGGGACCTACTGCCTGCTGCGGATGCGCAGCGGCGTCGAGGAGCAGCGCCGGGCCGCGGGCGGCGAGGCGCTGATGGGGTTCGGGATGGCCGCGATGGCCGTGCCGGCCGCGGTGTTCGCGCCGCCGGGCTGGGCCTGGCCGGCCTACACCGCGGTCTTCGGCGCGGCGGCGCTGCGCGCCCTGTGGGCGGCCCGCCGGAGCGCCCACCACCTGCACCACCTCGTGGGCACGGCGGCGATGATCTACATGGCGCTCACCATGGCCGCCTCCCCCGCCGGGGCCCACGGCCACGTGCACGGGGCTTCCGGCGTCCCGGTGCTGACCGGCGCGCTGCTGGCCTACTTCACCGGCTACGTCCTTCTCACCGGCGCGCGGCTGATCCCCGTACCGGCGGGCGCGGCCGTGACCGCGGTGCCGTCGGCAGGCGGGGGGCGTACCGGCGTCGGCGCCCCGCGCTGGGGCGACCGGCCGGAGCTGGCACGCGCGTGCCGGCTGTCGATGGGGATCGGGATGCTGGCGATGCTGCTGACGATGTGAGGCGGGGTCACGCGGGCCTGCCGCGAGGGCTGCCCTCCGTGTCGCGGCACGTGGGACGCGTGGGGCGCGTGGAGTGCGTCACTTCACCGCGGAAGGCCGTACCGCCGGGAGGTGGGCCGCTCATAGGGTGCTGCCCATGATGGTCCCCGCGGTCCTGCTGCTGCTCGCCGCCGTGACGGCCGTCGTGGCTCCCCGGCTGCTCGCCCGGGCCGACTGGCCGGACCGCGAACCGGTGGTCGCGCTCTGGGCGTGGCAGTGCGTGGTGGCGGCGGTGCTCCTGTGCTGCGCGCTGTCGATGACCCTCTGCGCCGCGGCCGCCTGGCAGGCGGTGCGCGGGCACGTGTTCGCGCCCGCGCCGCCCGGAGTCGTGGAGGCGTACGCCCTGGGCGCGCCCGGTCCGTGGGCCGCCCCGATCGCCGTGGCGCTGTTCTGCGCCGGGCTGTGGAGCGGCGCGATGCTCGTCCGCGAGGTCGCCCGGGCCCGGCGGGGGCTGCGGCTGCGACAGGCCGAACTCCGCCTGCGGGCCCCGTTGTTGCCGGGAGAGGAGCCGCAGGCGGGGCGGCTGGTCGTGCTGGAGGGCGAGCGACCCGACGCCTGGTGGCTGCCGGGGTCGGCGCCCCAACTGGTGGTCACCACGGCCGCGTTGCGCCGGCTGAAGGGGCGTCGGCTGGACGCCGTCCTCGCCCATGAGCAGGGGCACGCGACGGCTCGGCACCACTGGCTGCTGCACTGCTCGACCGCGCTGGCGAGCGGGTTCCCCCAGGTTCCGGTGTTCGCGGCGTTCCGCGACGAGATGCACCGCCTGGTCGAGCTGGCCGCCGACGACATGGCCTCCCGGCGCCACGGCCGGCTGACCACGGCCCTCGCCCTCGTCGAACTCAACGAGGACCGTGGTGTGTTCGGCCCCTCCCCCACCCCGCAGGCGTACGTCCCGGAGCGCGTCCGGCGCCTGCTGGCACCCCAGGACCGCCTCCCCGCGACGCGCAGGCTCGGCCTCACCGCGACGGCCGCGCTGGTCCCCGCGCTCCCGGTGCTGGTGACGCTGGTGCCGGCGCTGAGGGTGCTGGGCTGAAACACCGGGGTGCTGCGCCAGAGGGCCGGGCTCTCCGGAAGCCGCGTCAGGGGCGCCACTTGGCGGCGATCGCTCCGGCGGGTGTGCGGGCGACCGGTTACCGGTCAGCGCGGCTCGGCGAGGGGGGCGGCGGCCGGGGCCTCCGCCGGGGCGGTGGCCGAGCGGGTGCGGGTGGAGCTGCGGGTGAGCCGCACGCCGACGACGGCCGTCGCGATGCTCAGCGCCGCCGCGACCACCCATGCGACACGGAAGTCCTGCCGCTGCGCCGGGCCGACGTGCGTGCCGACGATGGCGACAAGGAGCGCGACGCCCACCGTGGCGGACATCTGGCGCACGGAGTTGACCAGGGCCGACCCGGTGGCCGCCCGGTGGCCGGGCAGGGAGCTGACGCCGGCGGCCACCAGGGTGCCGAGGGTCAGCCCGACCCCCACGCCGCCGAGGACCAGGCTGGGCAGCAGGTCGCGCCAGTAGTCGGCGTCGAGGGAGGCGAAGCAGGTACGCCAGAGCATGGCGGCGGCGAAGAGCAGTCCGCCCGTGGCGACCAGCGGCCCGTGTCCCCGGCGCTGCGCGGAGCGCGCGGTGAGCAGGGTGACGACGGGGACCAGGGCGGGGCCGGGGACCATGGCGACACCGGTGCGCAGGGCGCTCCAGTGCCAGATCTCCTGGCACCACAGGACGTTGGACAAGAGCATGATCGCGAAAGCGATGCCGAACGCGAAGGTGCCGGCACTCGCGGCACCGAACTGGGGCAGGCGCAGCAGGGGCAGTTCGAACAGCGGGTGGCTGTGCCGGAGCGAGCGGCGGACGAAGGCGGCGGCACCGGCCAGTGCGAGGGCGAACAGCGCCAGGCTCCTGGTGTCCAGCCAGCCCCAGTCCGGTGCCTGCACCAGGGCGCCGGACAGGGCGGCGATCGCGAGGGTGATCAGCACGGCGCCCGTCAGGTCGGGCAGTCGCCCCTTCTCCCTGCGTGCGGTCGAGGGCAGGACGCGCAGCCCCGCGGCCACGGTGGCGATGCCGATGGGGAGGTTGATGACGAAGACCCAGCGCCAGTCGACCTGGACCAGCAGTCCGCCGGCGACGGGTCCCGCGGCCGCGGCGAGCCCGCCCACGGCCGCCCAGTTGCGGGTGGCGCGGGTGCGGTGCTCGGCCGGCACGGAGGCCAGCAGGAGCGCCAGGGAGGTGGGCAACTGGGCGGCGGCGCCGACGGCTTGGAGGGCCCGGGCCGCCACCAGGGTCCCCAGGTCGGGCGCCAGGGCGCAGGCGAGCGAGGCGAGGGTGAAGACGGTGACGCCCGCGAGGAACACCGGCCGCTGCCCCATCCGGTCGCCCAGGCGGCCCGCCACGACGAGGAGGGCCGCGAGGGCGATGGCGTAGGCGTTGAGCACCCAGGACAAGGAGCTCAGGGTGGCCGCTGTTCCGGAGGAGGAAGCGAAGGACGAGCCGATGGCGGGCAGCGCCACGTTGACGATCCACAGATCGAGGTTCGTCATGAAGACGGCCAGCAGGATGACGATCGACGCCAGGCGTTGATGTGAAAACCAAACCGATGGACTCATGGGGGTCAGCGAAGCACGGCACGGTTTGAAATTCAAACCGTTACGGGAGCGGGGTCCGACATTGCTCAAGCTTTGACATCCAAAGCCCGCGCGCGATACTCGGACCGTGACCACTGAACGCACCGACCCGTACGAGGTCCCCGGCCGCCCCTGCTCGATCGCCGCCACCCTGCAGGTCGTGGGCGACCGCTGGTCGCTGCTCGCCGTCCGCGAGGTCACGTTCGGCAACCACCGCTTCCGCCAGATCGCCAGGAACACCGGCGCCCCCACGGACCGCCTGTCCGCCCGGCTGAAGAGCCTGGTCGCCGACGGCGTCCTCGAGCGCCGCCCGCTGCCCGACGAGCCGCGCCACGACGGCTACTACCTGACCGAGGCCGGCCGCGACCTGCTCGGCGTCATCCGCGAACTGCTGCGCTGGGGGGACCGCTGGCTGACCACCGCCCCGCCGATGAAGCTGCGGCACCACGACCACGACTTCGGCCTCCGTCCGGTCTGCGCGCACTGCGGCGAGCCGGTCACCCAGGGCGAGGTGCACGCGGAGGTGGCCGCGGCCGGCTGGACGCTGGCGGGGCCGGTCGCCGATTCGACCGGCCGGGGCGCCCGGGACGCGTAGGCCGCCCGCGGGTCGGACGTGCACGTGCTCAGCACCCTGCCCCAACAGGCGGCCCCCGCCGTGTGACGACCCCGCCGGCACCGCCGTCCGGGTTGGCCTTCCGCCCCGCCCTTCGGCGAGGATCGCTGCATGAGCACCCCGCCCGTCGACGCCCCGCCCCGTCCGCCCGTGCCCCGTACGGCCGTCCGCGCCACGGTGCTGCTGTCGCTGTGCTCCCTGGTGCTGCTGGTGCTGGTGGCCGTCAGATGGGAGCCGCTGATGTCCGTCGACGGCGCCATCTCCCGCACCACGCACCGCTGGGCGGTCGACGAGCCGGGTGTCACCCACGTGTTCCGCATCCTGTCCGACTGGGTGTGGGACCCCAACACGATGCGGCTGCTGGGCGCGACGGTGGCGGTGTGGCTGGTGTGGCGGCGCGGGGCCTGGTGGACGGCCTGCTGGCTGGTGGCCGTGTCGGCACTCGGCACCCTGGTGCAGCAGGGCCTCAAGGCCGCGGTCGGCCGCCCCCGCCCTTGGTGGCCCGACCCGGTGGACACCGCCCACTTCGGGGCGTACCCGTCGGGGCACGCCCTGACCGCGACCGTGGTGTGCGGCCTGTTGCTGTGGCTGCTGCACCGCGCCGACCCGCCCGCTGCGCTGTGGCGCACGGCGGTGGCGCTGGCGGTGGTCTCGGTGGTCGGCGTCGGCCTGACCCGGGTGTGGCTCGGTGTGCACTGGCCGTCGGACGTGCTCGGCGGCTGGCTGCTGGGCGCGACCCTGGTGGCGGCGGCGATCACCGCGCACCACCGGTGGCAGCCGGTGCGTCCGACCCGGCCGTGACGCCCGTGCGCCCGTGCGCCCGTGCGCCTGGAGGAAGCGGGCCACGCACGCGATCACCTGATCCTAGGATCGGTGCCATGGCGACCGTCCTGTTCGACTTCTCCGGCACGCTGTTCCGCACCGAGTCCGCCGGTTCCTGGCTGCGGGCCACCCTGGACGAGGCCGGCGCAACCCTCCCGGACGCGGAACTGGAGGAGACGGCGCGGGCGTTGGAGGCGGCCGGGGCCCTGCCCGGCGGCGCGCCCCCGCAGCGGGTCCCGGAGGAACTGGCGGAACTGTGGCGGCGGCGCGACGAGAGCGCCGCGCTGCACCGGGCGGCGTTCACCGGGCTCGCCCGCCGGGTGCCGCTGCCCGACCCGGCGCTCTACGACGCCCTGTACGAACGGCACATGAGCCCGGCCGCGTGGGCGCCGTACCCGGACGCCGCCGAGGTGCTGCGGGCGCTCACGGACCGCGGCATCCGCGTCGGCGTGGTGAGCAACATCGGCTGGGACCTGCGCCCCGTGTTCCGCGCGCACGGCCTCGACGCGCATGTGGACGCCTACGTGCTGTCGTACGAGCACGGCGTGCAGAAGCCGGACCCGAGGCTGTTCCGGGTGGCCTGCGAGGCGCTCGGCGCGGACCCGCGGCGCACGCTGATGGTGGGCGACAACCGGCGGGCGGACGGCGGCACGGCGGCGCTGGGCTGTGCCGTGCACTTCGTGGACCACCTGCCCGCGCGCCTTCGCCCGGACGCCCTGCGCCCGGTGCCTGACCTGGCGGCGGCGCTCGGCTGACGCCGGGCCGTGGCGGTGGTCCCGCCGCGGTGCATGGCGCCCCGGTGGTCCGCCGCGGTGCACGGCGCCCCGCGCGGGCCGACCGCTCCCCCGGCCGCGGGCCGTTCAGGTCCGGTAGTCCTCCACCTGCGACGAGGGGCGCACCCGGGCCTCGTCGGGGTTCTCCCCGTACTCGCTCTTGGCGCGCCGCTGGCGCAGCAGGTCCCAGCACTGGTCCAGCGCGCGCTCCAGCTCGGCCAGCCGCTGCCGCTCGGTGTCGCCGTCGATGCGCCCGGCGGCGAGGTCCGACCGGAGCGTGTGCTCGTGCTCGACCATCTCCGAGATCCTCGACCGGCGCCCCGGGACGAAAGTAGCCTGAGCCAACTTTCAGGGTGGAAAGGGTCCGCCTCGGACGATCCCCCGTGTCGTCCGAGGCGGATTCCGGTCGTGCGCCCCAGGGGGCCGACCGGCATGCGTTGAGTATATTGGCTGGCAGCCAATCAACGCAGGAGTCCAGCATGTCCCCGCGCAGCGCATCGGTCAATGAAGAATTGCGACGGCGCTCCCGGGAGCGGCTGCTGCAGGCGTCGTTGGAGCTGGTCGGCGAGCGCGGCTACGACGCCACGACGCTGGCCGACATCGCGGACCGGGCCGGCTCGGCACGCGGTCTGGTCTCGTACTACTTCCCGGGCAAGCGCCAGTTGGTCCAGTCGGCCGTGCACCGGCTGATGCACCGCACGCTGGAGGAGGCCCTGGAGCGCGAGCCGCACACCGAGGACGGCCGGGAACGGATGGCCCGGGCCATCGACGCGGTACTGGGACTGGCCCGGGACCGCACGGTCCTGATGCGCCAGCACATGGCGGGGCTGCTGGACACCGAGGGGTTCGTGCAGTGTCCGGAGCAGCGGCGGCTGGCGGAGCTGCTGCGCGAGACGGTGGTGCGGCACGGCTCGCGGGACGTCGACGCCGACTACCCGATGATGCGCTCGCTGCTGATGGGCGCGGTGTTCGCGATGGTCCTGCCCAATGTGCCGATGTCGTTCGCGACGATGCGCGCGGAGCTGTTCCGGCGCTACGGGTTGGACTGGGAGCTGGGTGTCCCGCCGGACGTCGAGGCGCCCGGCGGGACGTGCGAGACGGACCTGTCGCGGTACTTCGCGACCGGCACGCGGCCCGGGGAACAGCCGCGGCCTGCTCCGTCGCCGTAGTCGAGGGCTCAGTCGAAGTAGTCGGGCTGGGTCTGGACGTTGAGCTCGGGCAGCCGGACGCGCTGGGCCGGGTCGGTGCGGCGGTCGGTGAGCTTCAGGACGTCGAAGCCCTTGGCGATGTCGTTCGAGTAGATGTAGCCGTTGTAGTAGTACGCCGACCAGGAGCCGCCCACGCTGAGCGCGTCGGTGGTCAGCGGGCCGCGCTCGAAGTAGGCGATCTCCTTCGGGTGGGCGGAGTCGGTGAACTCCCAGACGGAGACGCCGCCCTGGTACCAGGCCTGGACCATGATGTCGCGGCCCCGGACCGGGATCAGCGAGCCGTTGTGGGCCACGCAGTTCTCGGTGTCGGCCTGCTCGCGCGGGATCTTGTAGTAGCCGCGGAAGACGAGCTTGCGCTTGTCGCCCTTGCCGACGATGTCGTAGATGCCGTCGGCACCGCGGTTCGGGCCGATGGCGGCGTTGCAGGTCGCGGCTCCGCCGCCGCCCAGCTCGTCGGTGAACACGACCTTGTTCGCCTTCTGGTTGAAGGTCGCCGAGTGCCAGAAGGCGAAGTTGACGTTGTCCTGGACCCGGTCGATCACCTTGGGGTGCTCCGGGTCCTTGACGGAGAACAGGATGCCGTCACCCATGCAGGCGCCCGCCGCGAGGTCCTGCTCCGGCAGCACGGTGATGTCGTGGCAGCCGGTCGTCTTGGACACGCCGGGGTTGGTGGGCGCGCCCGGGTTGCCGCCGCCGTCCGGGCCCTCACCGGGGAACAGGACGGGGAAGTTGACCACGGCCGCCTGTTCGGGCGCCTTGCGCGGCACCTTGATGACGGAGATGCCGTCGTGCGGCGGCCGGCAGTCGGGGTAACTGGCGCTGGGCGAGTAGGAGGAGACGTAGACGTACACGTTCTTCCGCTCGGGCACCAGGGTGTGGGTGTGCGAGCCGCACGCGGTCTCGACGGCCGCGACGTACTTCGGGTTGCGCTTGTCGCTGATGTCGAAGACCTTCATGCCCTCCCAGGAGGACTTCTCGGTCGCGGGCTGCGTGGTGCTGTTGCAACTGCTGTCGCTGCGCGAGGAGTCCGTGGACAGGAAGAGCAGGTCGCCGGAGACGGAGACGTCGTTCTGCGAGCCCGGACACAGCACCTGGGCGATCGTCCTGGGCGCCTTCGGGTTGCTGATGTCGAAGACGCGGAAGCCGTCGTAGTTGCCGGCGAAGGCGTACCGGCCCTGGAAGGCGAGGTCGGAGTTGATGCCGGTGAGGGCGTCCTTGGGGATGTTGACGAGGTGCTCGAGGTTGGCGGAGTGGACGATCTCGTCCTGGCCGGGTATCTCGCCGGCCGCGATCGCCTCGGCCGCGTCGGCCTGCGTCCGGGCGGACACCGCCTTGTCGGCGGTGGGGGCGTCCCCCGGGTCGGGGGTGGCGCCCGCCGGGGAGGCGGTGAGCAGGGCGGCCAGGAGGCCCGCCCCGGCCGCCACGACTCCCAGTCGTCTGTGCCGCGTTCGGGATGCGTTCAACAGGGTCACTGCTTCCTCCCTCGTTGCCGTTCACGGGGAACGGATCACGGTCCTCCGCAGTATCGTCTTAGTCATGCTCAAGCCAACAGATGGCAACGCGTTCATCCCACAACTTTTCGACAGGTGACACACAGGACAGGTACGGGTCCTGACGGTCGGTCCTGACGGACCACCAAGTCTCCCGCCCCAGGAGGTCGTTGTGCTCTTCCGCCGTGCGTCCCTGGTCGTCACCGCCGCCCTGGCCCTGGCCCTCGCGGGCTGCGACTCCGCGTCGGACGCCGGTCCGGAACCGGCCGGCGGGAGCGGCCCCTCGGTGATCGTCCCGGGGGCGCCCGGGGAGGGGAACCGCACCCTCTCCGCCCAGGAGGCGGCCCAGCAGCGCGCCGAGGACGACACCCCCAACGCGGCCGACGTGGCGTACGCGCGGATGATGATCGTCCACCACCAGCAGGCCCTGGACATGGCCGCGCTCGTCCCCACCCGTGCCGCGTCGGGCGACGTCAAGCGGCTGGCGTCCCGGATCGCCGCCGCGCAGGGGCCGGAGATCACGTCGATGCGGGGCTGGCTGACGTCGTACAAGAAGGACGGGACGCCCGGCCGGCACGACCACGCGGCGATGCCGGGGATGGCGACCGAGGCACAGCTGGCACGGCTGCGGGCGGCGCGGGGCGCGGCGTTCGACCAGCTGTTCCTGACCTTGATGATCACCCACCACCAGGGTGCCATCACCATGGCCACGGACGTCAAGGCCCAGGGCAACAACCTGCGGATCGAGGAGATGGCGGACGACGTGGTCGCCCAGCAGACCACGGAGATCCAGCGGATGCTGACGATGCGGTGAGGCTGAGGGCTGGGGGTTGAGGGCTGAGGGCTGGGGGCGGTCGGGCGTCGTTGCTCGGGCGGGCCCCGTTGCCCGTGGGGTGCCGCCGGCCGGGTGACACGTGCGGCCGGTGCGTGCGGTACCCCTGTCGGCGGGGCGCCCGCGGTGCGATGCTGGGGCCATGCGAGTCGCCGTGGTCGGCTCCGGGCCGAGCGGGGTCTACACCGCCCAGAGTCTGCTCCAGCAGGACCCCGAGGTACGCGTCGACGTCCTGGACCGACTGCCGTGCCCCTACGGGCTGGTGCGCTACGGCGTCGCCCCGGACCACGAGAAGATCAAGTCCCTCCAGCACACGCTGCGCACGGTGCTGGAGGAGGAGCGGGTGCGTTTCCTCGGCGGGGTCGAGGTGGGCGCCGGCGGGGTGCCCGTGGCCCGGCTGCGCGAGCTGTACCACGCGGTCGTGTACTGCGTGGGCGCGGCGACCGACCGGCGACTCGGCATCCCCGGTGAGGACCTGCCGGGCAGCTGGTCGGCGACCGAGTTCGTGTCCTGGTACAGCGCCCACCCGGACGCGGTCACGGACGGCTTCCTGCGCGACGTCCGGTCGGCGGTGGTCGTCGGGGTGGGCAACGTCGCGGTGGACGTCACCCGCATCCTGGCCCGGGGCACGGCCGAGCTGAGCGCCACCGACATGCCGCAGGCGGCACTGACCGCGCTGGGCGCGAGCCGGGTCGACACGGTGCACATGGTGGGGCGGCGCGGCCCCTCCCAGGCGCGCTTCACCACCAAGGAACTGCGCGAGCTCGGGTCCCTGCCGGATACCGAACCGGTCGTGGAAGCAGCCGAGTTGACGCTCGATCCCGATGCCGCCGAGCCCTCCGGGCTGCCCGCGGCGCAGCGGCGCAACGTCGAGGTGCTGCGGGGCTGGGCGGCGCGGCCGCCGGGAGCGGCGCGGCGGCGCATCCGGCTGCGGTTCTTCCTGCGGCCGGTCGAACTCCTCGCCCGGGACGGGCGGGTGGGCGCCGTGCGGTTCGAGCGGACGGCGCCGGACGGGCACGGCGGGGTGACCGGCACGGGCCGGTTCGAGGAGATCGAGGCCCAGTTGGTGCTGCGGTCGGTGGGCTACCGCGGAGTGCCGTTGGAGGGGCTGCCGTTCGACCCCGCGCGCGGGACCGTGCCGCACCGGGCGGGCCGCGTGCTGCGCGGAGTGGCGGTGGCGCCGGGCGAGTACGTGGCCGGCTGGATCAAGCGCGGGCCCACCGGTGTCATCGGCACCAACCGGCCCTGCGCCAAGGAGACGGCCGCCTCGCTCCTCGCGGACGCCCCGGCGCTCGTCCGCCGGGAGGTGCCGGCGGATCCCCTGCCGTTGCTGCGGGCGGCGGGGGCCGAGCCGGTGGAGTGGAGCGGCTGGCTGGACATCGAGCGCGCCGAGGCGGCGCTCGGGGCCGCGCTGGGGCGAGGCGGCCCGGTCAAGCTGCCGGACCGGGCGGCGCTGCGCGCGGCGATCGGCGGGGCGGGCGCGGACCGGCGGCACGACTGAGGTCGCCGGGGAAGCGGCCGAAGGCTGCGCCACGCATCCGCGGGTGGGTGCCTCGGACGGCCCGGGGAGCCGGCTCAGCCGTCCCCGAGGCGCAGGGCCTGCCGCTCGGCGGCGGTGAGGACGCGGTCGAGGAGCCCTGGGAACAGCTCGTCCAGGTCGTCCTTGCGCAGCCCGTTCATCTTCGCCGTGCCCCGGTAGACCTGGCGGATCACGCCCGCCTCGCGCAGGACCCGGAAGTGGTGCGTGCTCGTGGACTTGGTCACCGGCAGGGCGAACTGGGAACAGGACAGCTCGTCCCCCTCGACGGCGAGCTCCCGCACGATCCGCAGCCGCATCGGGTCCGAGAGCGCGTGCAGCACCGACTCCAGCCGGATCTCCCCGGGCGCCGGGTGCGGGAGATCGCGGCCGCCGGCGGCGGGGACGGGGGCGGACGCTGCGGTGGTCACGGTGGCTCCACTTCCTCGGGGTCCCCCATCGTACGAGGTCCATCGTAGTTTGACATCTCCCGTAGTACGACGAGTACCGTACGACAGGACACCGGCACCCCGACGAACGGAGTTTTCCGTGAGTGCGCTCTTCGAGCCCTGGACACTGCGCGACGTGACGATCCCGAACCGCGTGTGGATGACTCCCATGTGCCAGTACTCGGCGGCCCCCGAGGGCCCCGCGACGGGCGTTCCCACCGACTGGCACCTCGCCCACTACGGCGCTCGCGCGACCGGCGGCACCGGCCTGATCATCACCGAGGCCACCGCCGTCAGCCCCGAGGGGCGCATCTCGCCGTACGACCTGGGCCTGTGGAACGACGACCAGGTCGAGGGCTTCCGCCGGATCACCCGGTTCCTGACGGAACAGGGCGCCGTCCCGGCCGTTCAGCTGGCCCACGCCGGGCGCAAGGCGTCGACGGAACGGACGTGGAAGGGCGGGACCCCGCTCGCGCCGGCGGAGGGCGGGTGGCAGCCGGTCGCGCCGAGCGCGGTCGCCTTCGACGAACGCCACCCGGTACCGCACGAGCTGACGATCGATCAGATCGGCGACGTGGTCCAGCAGTTCGTGGACGGGGCCCGGCGCGCGCTCGCCGCCGGGTTCGAGGTCGTGGAACTGCACGGCGCCCACGGCTACCTCATCCACGAGTTCCTCTCGCCGCACAGCAACCACCGCACCGACGCCTACGGCGGCTCCTTCGAGAACCGCGCCCGCTTCGCCCTGGAGGTCGTCGACGCCGTGCGCGCCGTCTGGCCCGAGGACAAGCCCCTGTTCTTCCGCGTCTCCGCCACCGACTGGCTGGAGCAGGACGGCTGGACGGCGGACGACACCGTGCGCCTGGCGCGGGAGCTGCACGCCCACGGCGTCGACCTGCTGGACGTCTCCACCGGGGGCAACGCCTCCGTCCGCATCCCCACCGGCCCCGGCTACCAGGTGCCCTTCGCCGCCCGGGTCAAGGCCGAGACGCCGATGCCGGTCGCGGCCGTGGGCCTGATCACCGACGCCGAACAGGCCGAGAAGATCGTCGCCAACGGCGAGGCGGACGCGGTCCTCCTCGGCCGCGAACTGCTGCGCAACCCGTCCTGGGCCCAGCACGCGGCCCGGGCGCTCGGCGGGGAGGTGCGGGTGCCCGACCAGTACCACCGGTCGGTGTGACGTGCGGGCGGGGGCCACCGCGGTCCGTACCGCGGTGGCCCCCGCCCGCACCGTCCCTGCCGCCGGCCCGGTGCGGCTCCTGTCCGTGGCACCGGCCCACGTCCGCCCCTCACCGCTTCAGGCGGAGCACCGTCTCCTCCAGGCGGGGCAGGACCCGCTGGCCCGCCAGGGCGAGGGCGATGGAGCCGCACACCCCGGCCCACGCGACCGGTCCGAGCGGGGTGCAGCCGAAGAGACGGCTCGCGCCGGGCGTCTGCACCAGCAGCACCAGGGCGACGGCCGAGCCCAGCACGGTCGCCCGCACCAGTCCGCTCTCGCGGCGGTCGGCCAGCGTCTGCGCCAGCTGGGTACCGACCACCGCGCACAGCGCCATCGTGGTCGACCGGCGCTGCGTACCCGGCGTGAAGCGACCGAACAGCCAGGCCGCCACGGCGCCCAGACAGGTCGTCAGCGCGCGGTGCCGGATCTGCTCGATCAGCGGCGCGCCCAGCAGCGAGGTGCCGAGCGGTCCGTCCGTCTCCTCGGTCGCCCGCGGCACCGGGGTGACCGCCACGGCCATCGCCGGGAACAGGTCCGTGAACAGGTTCACCAGCAGCATCTGCCGCGTGGACAGCGGCGCCCTGCGCCCCAGCAGGGTGCCGACGATGCCGAAGCCCACCTCGCCCGCGTTGCCGCCGATCAGGATGGCGATGGCGTCGGCGACGCTGTGCCACAGGGCGCGGCCCTCGTGGACGGCCTCGATGAGGACCCGCATGTCGTCGTCGGTCAGGACGATGTCGGCGGCGTTGCGGGCGGCGGCCGAGCCGCGCGCGTTGAGGCCGACGCCGACGTCGGCGGCCCGGATCGCGGCGGCGTCGTTGGCGCCGTCGCCGACCATGCCGACCACCCGGCCGGCGTCCCGCAGGGCCTCGACCACCTGGAGCTTCTGCTCCGGCGCGACCCGGGCGACGACCCCGGCGTCGCGCAGGATGCCGGCGCGTTCCGAGCGGTCGGCCGACGCCAGCTCGTCGCCGGTGACCACGACGGTGTCCTCGGACCAGCCGAGCTCGACGGCGATCGCCCGCGCGGTCTGCGGGTGGTCACCGGTGAGCATCACCGGCCGCACGCCCGCCTCTTCGAGGGACCGCACCAGTTCCGGGGAGGTCTCACGGGCCACGTCGGCGAGCGCCACCAGTCCGGTGAACTCCAGTTCCCCCAGCGGCCCTTCGAGGGCGTCGGCGTCCGTCTCGCCGTCGCGCAGGCGGCGTTCGGCGACCGCCAGCACCCGCAGCCCGTTCCCGGCCAGGCGGTGCGCGGTGTCGTCCGCCTCGTCGGCACCGGCCGTGCAGGCGGGCAGGACGTTCTCCGGGGCGCCCTTGACCACCAGGGTGCGCCCGCCGTCGGCGGCGTGGCCCACGGCGGCGGCGTAGCCCCGGGCCGCCTCGAAGGGCAGGCCCTCCGTCTGGGTCCACTCCGGGTCGTCACCGGCCGCCTCCAGCACCGCCTCGTCGGTGGCGTGCACCGGGCGGTCGGAGCCGCCGTTCGTCCGGGGGCAGGCCCGCGCGGCGACGGTGAGCGTGTGGCCGTCCACCGCCTCGTCCCGGCCGTGGGCCGTGCCGTCGGCCTCGGTGACCCGGACCAGCCGGAGCCGGTTCTCGGTGAGGGTGCCGGTCTTGTCGAAGCACACGGTGTCCATGCGGCCCAGCGCCTCCAGGGTGCGCGGCGCGCGCACCAGCACCCCGCGCCGGCTGAGCCGGCGGGCCGCCGCGAGCTGGGCGACGGTCGCCACCAACGGCAGCCCCTCGGGCACAGCGGCCACGGCCACCGCGACGCCGCCGCTCACCGCGTCGCGCAGGGGGGTGCCCCGCAGCAGCGACAGACCGGTCACCGCGGCGCCCCCGGCGAGGGTCAACGGCAGGGCCTTACGGGTGAGTTCCTGCAGCCGGGCCTGGACACCGGCGGCCGGGGGCGTGCGCGCGGCCAGGTGGACGGCGCGCGACGCCTCGGTGCGGTCGCCGGTCTCCACGACCACCGCACGCGCGTGGCCCGCCACCACCGTGGTGCCCTCGAACACCATGCAGCGGCGGTCGGCCACCGAGGCCCGCGGTGTCGGCTCGGTCTGCTTGTCCACGGGCAGCGACTCACCGGTGAGCGCCGACTCGTCGACCTCGAGCCCGTCCGCCCACAGCAGGCGCGCGTCGGCGGGCACCACGTCGTCCGCCTGGAGCTCGATCACGTCGCCCGGGTGCAGCTTGGCGGCGTCGACGGTGCGCGGTCCGTCGTCCCCGGCGTCCTCGGCGGCGATACGGGCCTTCTGCCGGTGCTCCTTGAGCAGTGCGGCCACCGCGCGCTCGGCCCGCAACCGCTGGACGCCGCCCACCAGGGCGTTCAGGTCGAGCGCGCCGACGACCAGCAGGGCGTCCGCGGCCGAGCCGAGGACCGCCTCGGCGGCGGAGCCCACCGCCAGCACCGGCGTGAGCGGATCGTCCAGCTCGTGGCGCACCGCCCGGGCCAGCTGGACCGTCCAGCCCAGCGGCTTCAGCGCGGGGACGCGTCCGGCGCGCCCGGCGGCGGCCTGGACCCGGTTGGCCGCCTGCTCCGACAGACCGGGCTGCTCCTGCGGACGCCGCGCCAGACGGTCCCGTACGTCGTCGGGGTGCAGGTCGTGCCAGGCGACGCGCTCCCGTGGGTGCGGGGAGCGGGCCAGCGCGACGCCCAGGGCGCTCCGTGCGCCGCCCAGCAGGGCAGCGGCGGCGGCCACGTCCACGGGCGCGTGGCGCAGACCGGGCAGCGGGGTGCGGCGCCCGCCGCGGCCGGCATCGCCGACGGCCACCATCAGTCCCGACAGGGCGGCACCCGACTTGGCCAGGGTCTGGGCCCGGCCGCTCACGGCCTTCGCGGCCGGTACGGCCCGCAGCAGCCGCCAGACGTCCGGGAGGCCGCCGGGGGCGATCACATCGGCGGCCCAGGCGACGGCGGCGTCGCCGTTCGCCGTCGCCACGGCCACGTCACCGGCCAGCAGACCGGCCAGGACGTCGTCCGGGGCGGTCGTCCCGTCACCGGTGCCGTGGGAGGGCCGCCCGGCGTCGCCGGGTGCCCGGGGGCCGGTGGCGTCCGGGGACCCGTCGCCGCGGTGTGCGGGGCCGTCGGGGCCGGGCGTCGCGCCGGGGTCGTACGCCTGGCTCGGTGCGCGGGCGGTGCCCGCCTCGGGCACCTCGCCCGGTGCGCGTGCCGTGTCCGGGCCAGGCGCAGCGCCGTCGTCCGCGGGCGCCGGGAGGTGGCGGGCCACGGTGAGGACCCTGCCGCGACGGCGCAGGGATGCGACCGCCTCGGTCAGGGGCCGGTCCGCCGGCACCACGTGGTCCGCGAGGACGGTGAAGTCCGCGAGGGCCGGGTCGTCCACCATCACCACCCGCAGCCCGGCGCCGCGCGCCGCGTCCAGCACGGCCTCGGCCCAGGCGTCGACACCGCCGCCCGGCGCGCGCAGCGCACTGGGGTGCAGCAGCACCGACTCCACCGTCTCCAGCTGGCGCAGCCGCTCGCTGTCGCGCACCACCACGCCCGAGCGCGCCAGCGCACAGCACAGGACCGCGTTGAACGCCGCGGGGCCGTAGCGGGCCGCCTTGGGCGAGCCGGCGAGCACGGCCTCGGCCGCCTCGTTCGCGTCGTGCTTGATCAGCAGGGTCGCCGCGGCACCCAGCACGCTCCCGGTGCCCGCGTTGGCGGCGTACTCCGCGGCGGGGGACGGACGCAGCGGCGGCCGGGGCACGGTCCCGGCGGAGGCGCGGACGCGATCCGGCGCGCACAGCAGGTCGTGGGCCGCGTCGAAGGCGGTGGCGCGCGCGACGGTCTCCGTGAGCTGGAGGCCCCGCAGCGTGCCGTCCAGGACCAGGGCCGTCGGCGTCTGGCCCGCCGCGTGCGCGGTGGCATTGGCCGCGGCGAGCAGCAGGTCCATGCGGGACCGGCCGACGCGCCGGCTCAGCAGCCCGCGGAAGCGGGGGTTCTCGCGCAGCAGCGTCACCGCGGCCGTGACCAGGCGCGGCGAGGGCGGCAGGCGCAGCGCGTACGCGGTCAGCCCGGCCGCGGTGCCCGCCAGGTCGGTCAGCAGGGCGGCCGTGGCGTTGCGCACCCCGGCCGGGTCGCCGGGGTGGGGGAACTCCTCCACCGGGTCGTCGCTCGGGCCGAGACCGTGCCGTTCGGCCAGTTCGGCCGCCCGGTCGAGCACCCGGTCGGCGACGGCGTCCTCGGTCGCGGCCAGCACCAGCCGGCCCAGCCCGCCGTCCCAGTAGGCGTAGGCGACGTCCGGCCGCTCGGCCAGGGTGCGGGCCACCCGGCGCGCCGCCTGTTCCAGGCCGCCCAGCCGGTCGACCTTCTCGCCCGAGGTGGGCCGCAGCGCGAGGTGCGCGCGGCGACCGGACCGCCAGGCGCCGCGCGCGCCCGTCACCGCGTGGCGGGTCACCCGGCCGACCCGGGCGGCGGTGTCGACCCCGCGCACGCCGGCCCGTACGGCTCCGGCCGCGGCGCCCGCGGCGACACCCACGGCGCCCACGGCCAGGTCGGCGACGGGCGAACCGCCCCGCTCCAGCCGCGGACCTCCCGGCAGTACCCCGGCGGCCACCGCGGCCGGGACCTTCCACACTCCCAGCGCCATCGCCGTCCCTCACTTCCCGCCGTCGGCCGAACCGGACCCGTCCGTGGGGGCCACCGCCCCGTCGCGGGCTCCGGCGGCCGGAGTGTCCTGCGGGGCGCTGCGCTCAGCGGTCGCACCGGTGGTCGCCCCGTCGCCGGCCGCGGGGCCGGTGCCCGTGTCCTTCGCAGCGCCGGCCGCGACACTGGTGTCCTCGCTGCGGGAGGGGCCCGCCTCGGGGCCGGTGTCCTTGCCCTGGGCCGCATCGGCAGCGGAGCTGGTGCCCTCGCCCTGGGCCGCACCGGCCGCCCCACCCGTGCCGCCCGCCGGTCCGGGACCGGCCGCGTGAGCCGGACCGGCCGTCCGCTCGCCACCGGAGGTCTGCGCCGCTTGCTCGGAACCGGAGGACTCCGCTGCCCGCTCGCCACCGGCAGCATGCGCGGACGTGCCCGCCCGAGTGGTCCAGGTCGCCGAGCCCTTGCGCTGTGCGGTCCGTGCCGCGCGGCCGCCGGTCGACGCCTTCGCCGCGCCGTGCGCCGCGCTCCCGGTGACGCCGTGCGCCCCGCCCTTCCCCTGCGGGCCGGCGTCCCACCGCTCCTCGGGCCGGGGACGGGTCAGCCAGGCCACCGCGGCCCCGGTGACCGCGACCGGCCACTCCACGACCCCGGCGACACCGAGGACGCCGGCGCCGGCGTACACCGCCATGCGCCGTCCGCGCGGGGACAGGGCACCGGCCCTGTGCCACGCGCCGCCGGCCACCCGGCCCACCAGACCGGCACCCGGCACCTTCCCCAGCGTCGACGCCGCGGTGCGCACCGGCCCCGGGTGCGCCGACGTGGACGACTGCTGCACGGTCATGGCCCTCACCTCGCGAGACTTCGCCGTCGGCCTCTCCGGGTGCCCTCGACGCGCCGGTCATCACGCGGTTCCCTCGACCGTTTCGCCCGACTTGTCCTCGACGTGGGTGAGCGAAAGATCCGGATCCGTCCGGGAACGTTCCGCGTCCTTCCCGAGAAGTACGGCGCGCGCCGCATCTCCACCCCCTGGAGGGGGTAGATCGACTCCCCGGGCACGATGTGCCGGGCGCCGTCCTCGACGAGGCTGGGCGCATCGGACGTGAGGAGGGCGCCATGAACCGCCAGACCCGTATCCGTGTGAGCCACCGCCCCCGTCCGACGGCCCGCGAGACGGAGATCGACCGTCGGACGCCGTCGGGCCGCCTGCTGCCCTACTGACCCGATCCGCCCGGCCGCAGTGGCCGGCCACTGTCGCGCGACGGTGCCCGGGGACCTGACCCCCGGGCACCGTCGTGACGTCGGGCACCGGCACGGGTGCCGGGGCCGCCGTCGGCCCGCGCCCGTCACCCGGCCGTGCAGGCCTGGCCGTTGAGGGTGAAGGCCGCGGGCGCCGCGCTGTTGCCGGAGTGGGCCGCCTGGTAGCCGATGGTCACGCTCGTGCCCGGCGCGATGGTTCCGTCGTACGACGCGTTCGTGGCCGTGACGGCTCCGGAGGCCGGCGCGTACGTGGCACCCCATCCGTTGGTGATCGTCTGTCCCGTCGGCAGGGTGAAGGCGAGCTGCCAGCCGTTGATCGCCGCGGTACCGGTGTTGGTGATCGTGACGGAGTTGGTGAGGCCCGTGTTCCACGCGCTGACCGCCGACTTGACCACGCAGCCACCGGGTACGGGCGGCGGGGGCGTGGTGCCGGTGCCGTCCAGCCCGAAGAAGGTCAGCACCCGGGAGCCCATGCCCCGGGCGTAGACGCCGTGTCCGACGCCCTGGAGGCTGATGGCCTCGACGGGGGCGCGGTCACCGGTGCTGCCGTAGCGGGTGCGGGTCCACCCGGCGGCCGGCGCGTCGGTGGCGGCGGGGGTCCGGCTCACGCCCTGCACGTCGGTCCACTGGTCGATCTCCTCGCCGAAGTTCGGGTAGCGCAGCGTGTCGTCCTCGGTGCCGTGCCAGAGCTGCATGCGCGGCCGGGGGCCGGTGTAACCGGGGTAGGCGGCGCGGACGAGGTCGCCCCACTCGCGGGGCGTGCGGTTGATCGTGCCGCCGGAGCAGGCGCTGTTCCACTCGGAGCCGTCGGTGGTGGCGAAGCAGCCGAAGGGGACGCCGGCGAACGCGGCGCCCGCGGCGAACACGTCGGGATAGTCGCCGAGCAGCACGTTGGTCATCATCGCGCCGGAGGAGATGCCGGTGACGAAGACGCGGGAGGTGTCGGCGGCGTAGGTGCGGGTGACCCAGTCGACCATGGAACGGATGCCGACGGGATCGCTGCCGCCGTCGCGGCGCAGGGCCTGCGGCGAGGAGACGTCGAAGCACTTGCTGGCGCGGGTGACCGACGGGTACACCACGACGAAGCCCGACCGGTCGGCGAGCGAGGCGTATTCGGTGCCGTTGTACATGTCCGGGCCGGAGCCCGTGCACCAGTGGACGGCGACCACGACCGCCGGGTGCGCGGTGACGCTCGCCGGGACGTACACGTACATCCGCAGGTTGCTGGGGTTGGCGCCGAAGCCGGTGACCTCGGTGAGGGCGGCCGCCGGGACGGCCGCTGCGGGCCGGTCACCGGTGTGGGCGGAGGCGGCGGGTGCCGCGGCGCCGAGCACCGCCGCGCACAGCAGGAGCAGGGCGGCGAGGGCGGAACGCAGGGGGCCGCGGGGACGCGGCGGGCCGGGGCGAGCGGTGCGGGGCGGCGCGATCACGGGGATGTCGGACATGGGGGGGGTCCCTCTCGGGCGGGTGTCCGGGCTGACTTCGCCTCGCATGGTGGCATGCACACGCCGTCCGTGGAAGCGCTCCCACGCCCCTGGCCGGAAAGCCCTCTCTTCCCACCTGGGACGACGGAAAGCGGGGCGCGCGAGGCGTTGACTAGAAAGCGCTTGCCCCCTACGGTCCGTTCAGCGATGTGACCGAGCCGCTCCGCCAGACCCCAGAAAGGTCGCATCCCACGGGAACGCTGTTCATCAGCACGACTATCGTTCACGTACATGACCCCACAGGCTTCTCGAAGGGACGCACCCCCATGCGCACTCGCCCCCCACGCACCCAGGCGCACCGTTCCGCACGCAAGGCGACGACCGGCCTGACCGCCGTCGCGGCGGCGCTCGCGGCGGCCGTCGCGGTCGCCCTGCCCCAGCCGGCCGCCGCGGCCGACTCGGCACCCGTCGGGTTCGGCGCGGGAACGACCGGCGGCGGCAGCGCCTCCGCGGTGACCGTCTCGACGCTGGACGCCTTCAAGACCGCCGTGTCCGGCGGCACCGCGAAGGTCGTGAAGGTCAACGGCCTGATCTCGCTGAGCGGTCAGGTGGACGTCGGCTCCAACACCACCGTCCTGGGCGTCGGTTCGTCGTCCGGGTTCACCGGCGGCGGTCTGCGGCTGAAGAAGGTCTCCAACGTCGTCCTGCGCAACCTGAACCTCAGCAAGCCCGTCTCGACGGACGCGATCACCGTGCAGGCGTCGACGAAGGTGTGGATCGACCACAACTCCCTGTCCTCGGACCGGAGTCACGGCAAGGACTACTACGACGGCCTGGTGGACGTCACGCACGGGTCGGACTACGTCACCGTGTCCTGGAACACCTTCAAGGACCACTACAAGGGCTCGCTCGTCGGCCACAGCGACAGCAACGCGGGCGAGGACACCGGGCACCTGCGGGTGACGTACCACCACAACTGGTTCAACAACGTCAACTCCCGCATCCCCAGCCTGCGGTTCGGCACTGGTCACTTCTACGACAACTACGTCGTGGGCGCCGAGACGGCCGTGCACTCGCGGATGGGCGCGCAGATGCTCGTGGAGAACAACGTGTTCCGCTCGACGACGGTCGCGGTCACCACGAGCCGTGACAGCGACGAGGACGGCTACGCCAACCTGACCGGCAACGACCTCGGCGGAGCCGCGACCGAGATCTCCCGGGTCGGCACGTTCACGAAGGCGCCGTACGGCTACACCGCCGAGCCCGCCTCGTCGGTGGTCGCCTCGGTGACGGCCGGCGCGGGCGCAGGGAAGATCTGACCCCGTCCACCCCACTCCCCCACGCGAAAGGCAACGCCACATGAACGCAGCAGGACTCCCCCGGGGGCGCGCCCTGACCGGCGCCCTCGCCACACTCGGACTCTCGCTTGGCATGATCATGGTAAGCGGGGGCCTCACCCCGGCGAGCGCGGCCACCTGGCCGACGGCCAACGGCAGCCAGGCGGTCTCCTCGACCATCTCCGTGTCCGGCACCAAGGACTACGGCATGAAGCGCCTCTACGGCAGCGGCGACCTCGGCTCCGGCAGCCAGGACGAGGACCAGGGCCCGATCCTGGAGCTGGCCGCCGGCGCCGTGCTGAAGAACGTCATCATCGGCTCCCCCGCCGCCGACGGCATCCACTGCCTGGGCAGCTGCACGCTGCAGAACGTCTGGTGGGAGGACGTCGGCGAGGACGCGGCGACCTTCCTCGGCTCCTCCTCGTCGAACGTGTACACCGTCTCCGGCGGCGGTGCGAAGGAGGCCAGTGACAAGGTCTTCCAGTTCAACGGCGCCGGGACGCTCAACGTGTCGAACTTCGCCGTGAAGAACTTCGGCACGTTCGTCCGCTCCTGCGGCAACTGCAAGACGCAGTACAAGCGGACGATCAACCTCAACACGATCGAGGCGACCTACAAGGGCAACAAGCTCGTCGGCATCAACACCAACTACGGCGACAGCGCGACCCTGAAGGCCGTCACGATCGTCGGGGACAGCAGCAAGAAGATCGTCCCGTGCCAGAAGTACATCGGGAACAACACGGGCAAGGAGCCGACCACCAACGGCTCCGGCCCGGACGGGACCTACTGCAAGTACTCCTCGTCGGACATCACCTACAAGTAGCGCGCCCGAGCAGCCCGCTCCCACGGGAAGGAGGCCGCCGACCCGCCCGCCGCGGGCCGGCGGCCTCTCCGTGCCCCGCGCCGCGTGCCCCCGCGCCAGGTCACGGTACGCGTCCGGCCGACACGCCGCGCACCGAGTCGGTCAGCTCCCGGCGGTAGCCGTCGTACGCGGTGCGCAGCCGGGCGCCGGGCCAGTCGGCGGGCAGCAGCACGGTGGGCAGGACGGGGTCGGCGAGCAGGTGCCGCACCACGGCGGCGTAGGTGGTGAAGCGGTCGGCGGGGTCCTCGGCACGGGCGGCACGACCGAGGAGGGTCCGGGCGGTGGCGGCCCACTCCTCCAACGGCCAGAGGGAGGCGGCGAGTTCCCGGGCGGGTTCCTCGGGCCGCGCGGTGAGGCACCGTACGGCGTCCGCGAGCGCGGCGGGGAGCACCGCGGGGAGGCGGCGGTCGAGGTTGGCGGGGCGCAGCCACACGCCCTCGCGGAGTTCGGCCAGGCGCAGGTCGGTCAGCCGGGCGCGCAGGTCGGCGCGTTCGGCGGGGCCGCGGCCGGTCGCGGTGATGACGACGGTCTCCCAGTCGCCGTGCCACGCGCGCGTGCGGGGGTGCACGGCCTCGTCCTGGCGGCGCCGGCGCTCCAGCAGCCGGTCGCTCAGGCCGTGGACGCCGTCCGCGCGCCGCAGGTCGCCGGCGGCCACCATGCGGCTCAGCGCGGCCCGCAGGGTGGAACCGCCGATGCCGAAGGGCTCCATCAGGCGCACGAGGTCCTTCACGGGCAGCTCGGGCGGATCGGCGCCGAGCAGCAGGCTGAGCACCACCGACCGCGCCGACAGGGGCCGCAGACCGGCCTCGCCGGCGTCCTCCGCCACGTTCCTCCGCATGGCCAGGTACCTTACGTGCGCCGCGTCGTGTTGCAGTATTGCTGCGCCCGCAGCGAAGGTGCAACATGGCCGCATGGTCCATACACCCGCGTCGCCGCAGCCGTACTCCACCCACGCCGTCAGCAACCAGCCGCCGCCCCTCGCGCCGTACGACGCCTCGCAGGACGCCGCCCTGCTGGAGGGCCTGCGCCGGGAGGGCGCGGACTGGGCCGAGGAGGGGATCCGCCGGCTGGGCCGCCGGGCCGGGAGCGAGGAGGCGCAGGAGTGGGGCGAGCTGGCCAACCGGCACGCGCCCGTGCTGCGCACGCACGACCGGTACGGCCACCGCGTGGACGAGGTCGACTTCCACCCGAGCTGGCACGAGCTGATGCGGGTCGCGGTGGAGGAAGGCCTCGCGGGAGCGCCCTGGGCGGACGCGCGGCCCGGCGCCCACGTCGCCCGGACCGCGGGCGGCCTGGTGTGGGGGCACACGGAGGCCGGGCACGGCTGCCCCACGTCGATGACGTACGCGGCGGTCCCCGCCCTGCGCCGGCAGCCCGACCTCGCGAAGGTCTACGAGCCGCTGCTCACCTCGCGCGCGTACGACCCGGGGCTGCGCGTGCCCGCCGACAAGCGCGGACTGCTCGCCGGGATGGGGATGACGGAGAAGCAGGGCGGCTCCGACGTGCGCACCAACACCACGACGGCCACTGCGACCGCCGAGGCCGGCGTGTACACCCTGCGCGGGCACAAGTGGTTCACCTCGGCGCCGATGTGCGACGTCTTCCTGGTGCTCGCGCAGGCCCCGGAGGGACTGTCCTGCTTCCTGGTGCCGCGGGTGCTGCCGGACGGCACCCGCAACGCGTTCCGCATCCAGCGCCTGAAGGACAAGCTCGGCAACCACTCCAACGCGTCCTCCGAGCCCGAGTTCGACGGAACCGTGGCGTGGCTGGTGGGGCCCGAGGGGCAGGGCGTGAAGACGATCATCGAGATGGTCAACTGCACGCGCCTGGACTGCGTGATGTCGTCGGCGACGCTGATGCGCAAGACCCTGGTGGAGGCCGGCCACCACGTGCGGCACCGCAGCGCCTTCGGGGCGCGGCTGGTCGACCAGCCGCTGATGCGCAACGTCCTGGCCGACCTGGCGCTGGAGTCCGAGGCGGCCACGACCCTCGCGCTGCGACTGGCCGGGGCCGCCGACCGCGCGGTGCGCGGGGACGAGGGCGAGCGCGCCTTCCGGCGCCTGGCCACGGCCGTCGGCAAGTACTGGGTGACCAAGCGCGGTCCGGCCTTCACCGCGGAGGCCCTGGAATGCCTGGGCGGCAACGGCTACGTCGAGGACTCCGGCATGCCCCGCCACTACCGCGAGGCCCCCCTGCTGTCGATCTGGGAGGGCTCCGGCAACGTCAACGCCCTCGACGTCCTGCGGGCGCTGGGCCGCGACCCGGCGACGGTCGACGCCCTGTTCGCCGAACTCGCCCCCGCGCGCGGGGCGGACGCGCGCCTGGACGCCGCCGTCACCCGCCTGAAGGACACCCTGGCCACGGCGACCCCGTCCGGCGCGCGCCGCTTGGTGGAGCTCATGGCGCTGACGCTCCAGGCGTCCCTGCTGGTGCGGCACGCCCCCTCGGCAGTGGCCGACGCGTTCTGCGCCACCCGGCTGGGCGGCGACTGGGGCCACTCCTTCGGCACGCTGCCCGACGGCGCCGACGTGGACGCCATCCTGGAGAGGGCGCTGCCCGCGGCGGGCTGAGCGGCCGGGCCCCCCTGGGGGGTTTCTGTGAGTCACCACTCGATTCCGGTTCGTTGTCAGTGGCGTGGTGCAGACTCGTGATCAGCCGGTACGACCGCCGGCGCGTCCGACACTTCGTCCGGGGGAGGACAACGTGTTCACGGGGATCCACGAGGTCGACTGGGCCTCGCTGCGGCACGCGCACGGCAGCGCGGAGGACGTGCCCGGACTGCTCAGGGGGCTGACCTCCGCGGACCCCGCCGAGCGCGGCACGGCGCTCGACGAGCTGTACGGCTCGCTGCACCACCAGGGCCGGGTGTACGACGCGACCCTCGCGTGCGTGCCGTTCCTGCTCCGGCTGGCCGCCCACGAAGGGGTGCCGGAGCGGGCCGGTCTCGTGGACCTGCTGGTGAGCATCGGCGACGGGGACCGGGCCGACGGCCGTGGCGACGGTGACGGGGCCGGGGCGGTCCGCGCGGGCGCGGAGGTCTTCGTACGGCTGACCACCGACCCGGACCCGGGCGTGCGCCGGGCGGCGGCCGGTGCGGTCGTCCGTTTCCTCGACGACCCGGCGCGGGCCCTGGCGGTGGTGCGGGAGCGCCTGACGGCCGAGCGCGAGGACGGCGTCCTGATCGGCCTCATCGAGGCCCTGGGCCTCGTCGTCCGGCGTCGTCCCGCGGTGGCCGGTGAGGCGCTGGACCTGCTCGCGGCCCAGAGCGCCCCGCCCTACGGGCCCGCGCCGCGCCTCGCCGCGCTCGCCCAGCTGACCGGCTGCGCCCCCGAGCGCGTGCCCCCGGACCTGGTGGCGACGGCCCTACGGCTGCTGCGGGAGCGGTCCGCACAGCGCGCGCGGGTGTCGCACGCGCCCGTTCGGCCGGGCGGTGACTCGCTGGTGGACCGGCTGCACGGTGCGCACCCCTCGGACGAGGAGGGCGCCCGGCTGCTGCGCACGCTGCACGCGGCCCTCGACGACCGGCTGGCCGAGCGGACCGCGCTGCTGGAGGGCCAGTTGGGCTGTCCCGACCCGACCGACCGGTGCCACGCCGTGTGGATGGCGGCGGCGCTGGTCCGCGGGTGGCGCGGGGACCACACGGCCACCGTGAGGCGCGTCGGGGAGCAACTCGCCGAGGGTGAGGGCCGGTTGCGCGACGCCGCCGTCTCCGTGCTGCGCACCCTGTTCGCCCTGGCCGCTCCGGCCGCCGATCACCTGCACGCGCTCGTGGGCGCCCGTCCCGATCTGTGGGTGCAGCACTGGCGCGGTTCCGGTCCGGTGCTGGGCGCTCCCCTGGACGCGCTGGCCCGCACGGGGGACGCCCGGGCGGTGCCGGTGCTGGCGGAGGTCCTGTCGCTCCCGGAGCCGCCACGGGACGCGGGCTCGGCCGTGCTGTGCCTCGGCCGGGCGGGGGCTCCGCTGGTCCCGGCGTTACGGCACGCGCTCGGCCGGGTCCCGCTCGACCGGCCGGGCGCGGTGGAGCGTGCCGCTCCCCTGGTCCGGGCACTGGGGGCGCTGCGCGCGGCGGAGGCGGTGCCGGAGCTGGTGCGGCTGGTGGGGGGCCGGGGCGGGGGTCCGGGTGCCCGGCTGACGGAGGTCGCGCTGGAGGCGCTGGAGGGCATCGGGCCTCCCGCACGCGAGGCCGTCCCCGTCCTGCGGGCGGCGCTGGGCGGGGAACACGCGGGTGCGGCGGCGGCTGCGCTCTGGGCCGTCGAGCGGGACGCGCCGGCCGTCCTCCCCGTGCTGCGGGAGGACCTGGCGGCGGGCGACGCGCGACGCCGGACCCTGGCCGCGCGCCGGCTCGCCCGGCTGGGCCCGGCGGCCGGGGCGGCGCTGCCCGCCCTGCGCGGACGCGCGGTCGACGGGCACGGGGCGCGGGACGGGCAGCACGGACGGGACCTCCGGGACGCCGAGGAGCGTGCGGCGGCCGCGGGTGCGGTGTGCTCCATAACCGGCGGCACGGAGGAGGTCGCCCGGCCCCTGCGGGAGCTGTGGACGGCGCACCCTCCGGTCCGGCGGGCCGTCGCCGCCTGTCTGGCGGCCCTGGGCCCGGCGGCGGCACCCCTGCGGGACCTGGCCGCGACGGAACTGGCCCGGCTGCGGCGGCACACGGCCCGGACGTACGGGTACGGCAGCCACGACGTTCCCTGCGACGAGGAGCTGCTGCGGCTGTGCCGTGTAGTGGTGGAGGGGGCGTGAGCGCACGGCCCGGTCCCGGCTAGCCGGGCTGTCGTCGGCCCCACAGCGGGTCGAAACGCGCCCAGTCGGCGTCCCACTGGTCGACGCGGCGGCGCTCCAGTCGGCCGCGCAGGAGACGGCCGCCGACGAAGGGGACGGCGGCGCAGGCGCAGCCCGCGAGGACGCCGACCAGGGCGGCGCGCACCCGGGCCTGGTCCGGATCGGCGGGCTCGGTGACCAGGTGGCCGCGCGGGTCCGTCCACAGCGTGACCGTGCTGTAGGCCGGACTGCCGGGGTCCACGCGGACCTGGCCCGTGTGGGACGAGCCGTCCGGCGCGGTCCAGCGGACTTTCGCCCACACCCGGTCACCGGCGGCGCCGGGCTGGGCGGACGCCTTGCCGGGGGCCTGTTCGGTCAGCAGCCCCTGGAGCGGCCGCCAGGTGGCGCGTTCCCGGGCCAGCTCGTGTTCCACGGCACCGGCGGACGCCCAGCCGGTGAAGACGCCGACGAGGAGCGTGATCGCCCAGGCGCCGAGCAGCACCCAGGCCTCCAGCGTGTCGGCACGGCGCTTGAGCGGGTTGCGCCGCCAGCGCCACAGCCACACCTTCTGACCACGGAACGCCATCGAAGGCTTCCTCCTCGTCAGCGCGCGAACATCCCGGACCTGCTGTCGTCCTTCCATACGGCGGCGGCCGCCCGGATGCTCAGGACGACTCCCTCGTCCCGACGGTCGCACGGGTCCCCCACCTCGCGCACGCCGACGGCCGAAGACGGCCGGTCCACCGCTCACGGTCCTCTGCCCTCGCCGTCGTGACCTGCGGCGACGCCCTTCCGGGGGGTGACTGTCAGTGGCTGGGTGCAGACTGGCCGGTGGCTGGGACGAAGACGTCGCGGAGGTGGTCGCAGATGACCGAGGTACTGCTCGCCGTGGGCACGCGCAAGGGCCTGTTCCTGGGGCGCAGGCGCGGGGACGCGTGGGAGTTCGACGACGCGCCCGCCTTCAACGCACAGGCGATCTACTCGGTCGCCATCGACACCCGGGGCGGCCAACCGCGGCTGCTGGCCGGCGGGGACAGCGCGCACTGGGGCCCGTCGGTGTTCCACTCCGACGACCTCGGCCGCACCTGGACCGAGCCGTCGAAGCCGGCCGTGAAGTTTCCCCAGGACACCGGGGCCTCGCTGGAGCGGGTGTGGCAGCTGCACCCGGCGGCGGCCGAGCCGGACGTGGTCTACGCGGGGACCGAGCCCGCCGCGCTGTACCGCTCGGAGGACCGCGGGGAGAGCTTCGAGCTGGTGCGCCCGCTCTGGGAGCACCCCACCCGCTCGAAGTGGGTGCCGGGCGGCGGCGGTGAGGGCCTGCACACGGTGCTCACCGACCGGCGCGACCCGCGCGCGGTGACGGTCGCGGTGTCCACGGCGGGGGTGTTCCGCACCACGGACGGCGGGACCAGCTGGGCGCCGGCCAACTCCGGGGTGTCCGCGGTGTTCCTGCCGGATCCGAACCCGGAGTTCGGCCAGTGCGTGCACAAGGTCGCCCGGGACGCGGCCCGTCCGGACCGGCTGTACCTGCAGAACCACTGGGGCGTCTACCGCAGCGACGACGCGGGCGGGCAGTGGACCGACATCGGCGAGGGCCTGCCGTCCACCTTCGGCTTCGCGGTCGCGGCACACCCGCACCGCGGGGGCACCGCCTACGTGTTCCCGATCAACGCCGACGCCGACCGGGTGCCCGCCGGGCGCCGCTGCCGGGTCTTCCGCACGTCGGACGCGGGCAGGACGTGGGAGCCGCTGGCGGCCGGCCTGCCCCAGGGGGACCACTACGGCACCGTGCTGCGCGATGCCCTGTGCACGGACGACGCGGACCCGGCGGGCATCTACTTCGGCAACCGCAACGGCGAGGTGTACGCCTCGGCCGACGACGGCGACAGCTGGCGGCAGTTGGCGTCCCACCTGCCCGACGTCCTGTGCGTGCGGGCCGCCGTGGTGGACTGAGCGGGCAGCCACGGGAAGAGCAGACCGGAGCAACGAGACACAGCGGCAAGAGACAGCAGGGGAAACAAGGGGGGGCACGTCTGTGCGCACATGGTCCTGGCCGGGTCTTGGCCATCGGTTGATCGTCACCTCGTGTACGGCAGTAGGGTGACGCCCGTGGCACCACGACCCTTGCATGAAATCGTCGAACCGGGCTGGGCGAAGGCCCTGGAACCCGTCGCCGGACGGATCGCCGCGATGGGCGACTTCCTGCGCGCGGAGATCGCCGCGGGACGCTCCTACCTGCCGGCCGGGGCGAACGTCCTGCGGGCCTTCCAGCAGCCCTTCGACGAGGTCCGTGTCCTCATCGTCGGGCAGGACCCCTACCCCACGCCGGGGCACGCGGTCGGCCTGTCGTTCTCGGTCGCGCCGGAGGTGCGGCCGCTGCCCGGCAGCCTGATCAACATCTTCCGGGAGCTCACCGCCGACCTGGGGGTGCCCCAGCCGTCCAACGGTGACCTGACGCCGTGGACGCGGCAGGGCGTGCTGCTGCTCAACAGGGCGCTGACGACGGCGCCGCGCAGCCCGGGCGCGCACCGCGGCAAGGGCTGGGAGGAGGTCACCGAGCAGGCGATCCGCGCGCTGGCCGCGCGCGGCAAGCCGTTGGTGTCCGTCCTGTGGGGCCGCGACGCCCGTAACCTCCGCCCGCTGCTGGGCGATCTGCCCTCGGTGGAGTCCGCGCACCCGTCGCCGATGTCGGCCGACCGCGGCTTCTTCGGTTCGCGTCCGTTCAGCCGGGCCAACGACCTGTTGATCCGTCAGGGCGGACAGCCCGTGGACTGGCGCCTGCCGTGACCGGCGGCCCGCCCCGGCGGCCCGGTGTCCTCGCCGTCGACTCGGGCGGCTCGGGACTGCGCGTCGCGGTGCGGGTGGTCGAGAGCGAAGCGGGGGCGCACGGCGCCGTACCGCAGGAGGCCGGATCGCGCGGTGACGGGCTGCGGGAGGCCGGGTCGCTGGGAGGCGTGCCGCGAGACGCGGTGGCCGAGGTGGCCACGAAGGAACCGGTGCGCACCGGGCCCCGGGGCATCGACCCCGAGCACCTGATGGAGCAACTGGTTCCAGCCGTCCGGGCGTTGACGGCCGAGACGGAGGTCAGCCACCTGGCGGCGGCCGCGGTGGGCGCGGCCGGCTTCGGGACGCTGGGCGACGCCCTGCGCGCCGAGCTGCCCGGCGCGCTGGCCCGGGAGTTCGGGGTCCGCAGGGTCGCCCTCGCCGCCGACGCCGTCACCGCCTACGTCGGCGCCCTCGGGGTGCGTCCGGGGGCCGTGGTCGCCGCCGGTACGGGGCTGATCGCGCTCGGCACGGACCTCGCCCGCTGGCGCCGGGCGGACGGCTGGGGCCATCTGCTCGGCGACTGCGGCGGCGGGGCCTGGATCGGCCGGGCCGGCCTGGAGGCCGCCGTACGCGCGCACGACGGGCGGCCCAGGGGGTCGGCTGCGCTGCTGGCGTGTGCGGAGGAGGAGTTCGGGCCGGTCACCGGGCTGCCGGCGCTGCTGTACCCGCGGGCGGACCGGCCGGCGGTGCTGGCGTCGTTCGCGCCACGGGTGGCCGACTGCGCGGCGACGGACCCGGTCGCCGCGGACATCCTGCGGGCGGCGGCCGGGCACATGGCCGACTCGGCGGCGGCGGTGTGCCCGGCCGGGGACGGGGCCCGAGTGGCGCTCACCGGCGGGCTGTTCAGGACGGGCGAGGCCCTGCTCACGCCCGTGCGCGAGGAGTTGGCCCGCCGACTGCCGCACGCCCGCCCGGTGCCGGCCGAGGGGGACCCGCTGCACGGGGCGACCGCCCTCGCCACCGCGCTGGCCAGAGGCACCCTCGCACTGCCGCTCGACGCCTCCCTGTTGCACGTGGTGACGTCGGCGACGGAGCAGGTGGAAGGCACCGTCGGGGACAAGTCGTACGGAAAACACGCTGATCACTTCTGATCCGTACGTAACTCATCAGACAAAAGCGGACGGATACCGCTCACCTGCACCCTCCCCGAACAGGGGAGCCACGGAAACAAGTAACATGCGGCGCCATGAGCTCCCCCACTGGGCCCGCGTCCGGCCTGCCAGTACGAATGCCGCGCCCCCGCCAGCCCGGGCGGCACCGCCGACCCGAACCCCTGGCGGCTCCCGAGGGCGCGCCCGCGCTCGTCCTCGCGGTGCCGGGCACGCCGAGCGGGGCCACCCGCGGCCTCGCCGAGGAGGTCGTGAGCATCGCCCGCTCCGAGCTCCCCGGCCTGGACGCGCGCATCGGTTACCTGGACGGGGACGGAGCGGAGTACCCCACGCTCCAGTCCGTGCTCGCCCGGATCTCCGAGGAGCGGACGGCGCGGTACGAGCTGGCCGTGGCCGCCGGTGCGGACGTGAAGCAGCCGGACGGCCCCGTCGCGGTCGTCGTGCCGCTGCTCGCCGGGCCGGACAGTGCCCTGCTGCGCCAGGTCCGCCAGGCCGTCATGGAGAGCCGCGTGGCGGCCGACCTCACCGATGTGCTGGGCCCGCACCCGCTGCTCGCCGAGGCGCTGCACGTCCGGCTGTCCGAGGCCGGCCTGGCCCGCGCGGACCGCGCGCGCCTGTTCACCGTGGCGACGGCCGCCGACGGCATCATCCTCGCCTCCGTGGGCGGCGAGGAGGCCGTGCAGGCCGCCGGGATCACCGGCATGCTGCTCGCCGCGCGCCTCGCCGTGCCGGTGATGGCCGCCGCGCTCGACCAGGAGGGTTCCATCGCGTCCGTCGCCGAGCAGCTGCGCTCGTCCGGCTCCCAGCAGCTGGCCCTCGCGCCGTACCTGATCGGGCCGGAGATCGACGCCTCGCTGCTCGCCGCGGCGGCCGAGGAGGCGGGCTGCCCGGCGGCCGAGGCGCTCGGCCCGTACCCGGCGATCGGCAAGCTCGCGCTCGCCAAGTACACGACCGCCCTGGGCATCGCCCCGCAGCCGCAGGGCGCGCCGGTGCGCTGACCCGGTGCCGCGGCCGTACCACGCGAAGGGCCCGCTCCCTCGGGGGAGGCGGGCCCTTCGCGTGTCCGGTGCGGTCCTCGGGAGGCGAGGTGGTGTGCGGCGCGGGGCGGCGCTCAGCGCGCGGCCGGTGCGGGGCGGCCGTCGAACACCACGCACGACGCCGCCGGTACGGCGATCGAGCCGCCCCGGGCCGGCCGGCCGGTCGCCGGGTCGACGTCGAACCAGGTCACGTCGCCGGAGCGTTCGTTGGCGACGTACAGGCGGCCGTCGGACCAGGTGAGGGCGCGCGGCCAGTGACCGCCGCAGGGCACGGTGCCGGCGAGCCGCAGGGTGTCGCCCCCGTCCTCGACCGCGAACACCGACAGCACGTCCTCACCGCGCGTCGCGGTCCACAGGAACCGTCCGTCGGGCGCCACGACGATCCCCGACGGGTAGGCGTCGCCGGCCGGGACCGCCGGCAGCACCGGTACCTCGCCCAGGGGCTTCAGCGCCCCGTCGGACGGGTCCCAGCGGCAGACCGTGACGGACGGCGTGAGCTCGTTGACGACGTAGGCGTGCGTGCCGTCGGGGTGGAAGGCCAGGTGGCGCGGCCCGGAGCCGGGGCGCAGCGCGCTCTCGCGGTGCACGGCGAGGGCGCCGTCGCGCAGCGTGCACACCCGCACCGAGTCGGTGCCGAGGTCGACGCTGACCGCCCATCGCCCGCTCGGGTCGGGCTGCACCTGGTGGGCGTGCGGCCCCTGCTGGCGGGGGGTGTACGGCCCGGAGCCGGTGTGGGCGAGGACGGCGGAGGCGGCCCGGGCGAGGCTGCCGTCGGGGCGGACGGGGAGCGCGCTGACGCTTCCGGAGCCGTAGTTGGCGGTCAGGACGTGGCCGTCGTGCACGCTGAGGTGCGTGGGACCGCTCCCGCCGACCGCCACCGGGGGTCCCGTCCGCTCGGGCGTGTCACCGGCCACCCGGTACGCGGCGACCGCGCCGTCGGTGGTCTCGCTGACCGCGTACAGGGTGGCGCCGTCCAGGGAGAGGGCCAGGTAGGAGGGGTCGGGCACGCCGTTCACGCTGCTGAGCGGCGACAGGGCGCCGCTTCGTGGGTCGACGGCCGCCGTCACGATCCCGGGGCCGCCGGCCGCCGTGAACGATCCGATGAACGCCCGCCCTCGCCTGCCGCCGTCCGCCACCGCTGTCCCCTCTCGCCCTGTCGGGTAGCCGCTGTTCCGAGTGACGGTAGCAGTCGATCACCTGAGGTCTAGACCAAGAATGGCCACTTCGGGTGAGTCGTGCACGTGGCGGCGCGCGGCCGGAAGGGCTGGGTCCTCCCGGCCGCCGGCCCTGCACTCCCCCTGCGCCCGCCCCGCCTTCTCAGGCGTCGACCAGCGAGGATCCCGCGGGCGCGCGCAGCGGGTGGGCCAGGTCGGCGAGGGCGCGCTCCAGGCCGTGCAGGTGGGCGAGGGGGCCGTGCGCAGGCGACGGCTCGGGCGCCGTCCGGGGCGCCGGGACCGGCGCGGCGAGCGGCTCGGCCGTCGCTCCCCCGTCCGTGAGCGCCTCCACCGCGGCCTCGACCCGCCGGCAGGCCGCCGCGAGGCGGGCGTCGTGGGAGGCCTCCGGGTCGGTCGCCACGGCGACCAGCCCGCGGATCTCGCGGGCGCAGGTGTCGAGCAGGTCCAGGACCCGCCGGGCGCGCGCCTTGCGGGCGAGCACCGGGTTCAGCGGGTGGACGAGCGGGGCGACGGCGAGCCGTACGCGTCCGAGGAGCTGCTCCAGCTCGGCGACCCGCCGGGCCGGGTCGGCCGTCGGGTGCCCGGCGAGCCGGGCGGCGGCCTCCGCGGTGCACGCGTGGACGCAGCGCAGGGCGCGCTGGATCCAGGCGTCGGTGATGGCGTGGGTGGTCACCGGCAGCAGGAACAGCACGGCGAGGGCCGCGCCGAGGGCGCCGACACCGGTCTCCGCGAGGCGCAGGGCCAGCAGGCCGGGGGTGAGGACGCCGAGGAGACCGTAGAGGAGCTCGGCGAGCAGGGTCACCCAGAGCATCATCCAGGTGTAGGAGACGGCGGCCGTGTAGAAGATGCCGAAGACACTGACGGCGACGAGCACGGCGGTCGGGACGGGCGTGCCCGCGATCGGCACGGCGACGACCACGCCCAGGCCGATGCCGATGACGGTGCCGAGGACGCGGCGGAAGCCGCGGACCAGGGTCTCGCCGCGCGAGGTGGTGTTGACGAAGATCCACCAGGTGGCGCCGACCGCCCAGTACCAGCGCTGCCCGGACACCAGCTGGCCCACCACCAGGGCGAACCCGGCGCCGGCGGTGGCCTGCACGGCCTGGCGGGTGGTCACCCGGGCGAGGCCGCTGCCCCCGGGCGGGGCGGGCACGGCCGCCGGGGGCGTCCGGCGCTCGTAGCACCAGGCGCCGAAGCGGACCGCCGCCGCGCTGAGCACGGACAGCGTGAGGGCCGCGTACAGCTCGGGCAGCTGCGCCGCGCTCGCGTGCAGGAACTGCGCGACGAAGAACATCATGAACGCGAAGACGCCCAGGCTGTGCCCGCGCGGGCCCCAGCGGCGGGCGTACACGCCCGCGCCCGTGACGGCGAGGAAGGTCAGGTCCCGGGCCACGGGGACGTCGTGGAGCAGGGCCGCGGCCGTGAGGACCGGCAGGCCGACGACGGGCAGCAGGACGGTGGTGACCGCCTGGCCGCGGACCGTCGCGTCGGCGACCGTGAAGAGGGCGAGCAGCGCGGCCAGTCCGCCGGTGACCGCCCCCGTCAGGGAGTGTCCGGCGAGGCCGCAGACCACGACCGCCAGCCCGATGCCGAGGACGGCCCGGGCGGCGAAGCGCAGCCGCGCCCGCCCCGGGTCCGGAGCCACGAACACCCTCTTCAACACTGCGTACCGCCCCCTGTGCGACAACTGCGGACAACTCCGGGCGCCGGTCGGTGCACCGGCATGGAAAAGGCGCCGCGGGATCCGCAGCGCCATCGACGGGTCCATGAGAGCATCCCGGACGCCATCTGCTCAAGCGACCACCGCCCCGCTGGTCCATTGGCCCACCGGGGACGCTCCACGCCGGTCCGCCGACGAGCCAACGGACCAGGGCGGACGGCTCAGCGGGGCGGCGCCGGGCTGGGCCATTGGTACAGTCGGGGGCGATCAGGTACGGAGCGAGGAGGCCGGGCGCCATGGCCGTGGACGAGTTGGACACCCGCATCCTCAGGCTGCTGCTGGAGCAACCGCGCACCAGCGTCCGGGAGTACGCGCGCGTCCTGGGCGTCGCCCGCGGCACCCTCCAGGCTCGCCTGGACCGCCTGGAGCGGGACGGCGTGATCACCGGAACGGGGCCGTCCCTCTCTCCCGCCGCGCTGGGCCACCCGGTGCTGGCGTTCGTGCACATCGAGGTCACCCAGGGGCACCTCGACGACGTGGGCGACGCGCTGGCCGGTGTGCCGGAGATCGTGGAGGCCTTCTCGATCACGGGGGGCGGGGACCTGCTCACCCGGGTCGTCGCCCGGGACAACGCCCACCTCGAGGACGTCATCCAGAAGCTGATCAGCCTGCCGGGCGTGGTCCGCACCCGGACGGAGGTCGCCCTGCGCGAACGCGTGCCGCACCGGCTGCTGCCGCTGGTGGAGGAGATCGGGCGGGCGACCGGGAAGTAGTGTCCCGGGTCCGTTCTAGGACCGGCGGCGCGGCCGTCCGCTGCCGCCGCGCCCGCCACCGCTGCCGCCGCTGCCGCCGCTCCGGCCGCGGGCCGCTCCGCCGGAGCGGGTGCCGCCGCCCGACCGCGTGCCGCTGCCGGACCGCGCACCGCCGCCGGTGGACTTCCCGCCACCGCCGCCGGAGGCCTTCCCCCCGGCTTTCCCTCCGGTTTTCCCGCCGGTCTTCCCGCCGGTCCTCGCGCCGCGCTTGTCGTCCGCCTGCTCCGGCCTCGCCCGGCCGCGCGTGCTGTTGACCGTGCGGCCGCGGACGATGCCGATGAAGTCCTCCACCAGGTCGGTGGTGGCCTCCTCGGGCCAGGACAGGGCGACGTCCGACCGGGGGGCGTCCGTGAGCGGGCGGAAGGTGAGGTCGCGGCGGTGGTGCAGGCGGGCCAGGGACTGCGGCACGATCAGGACGCCGATCCCGGCCGCGACCAGTTCGATCGCGTCGGCCGTGGTCGCCGGGCGCTCGAAGGCGGGCTCGCCGGGCAGCCGGTCCCAGCCGAGGACGTCGTCCAGGGGATGCAGGACCACCTCGTCGGCGAGGTCGTCGAGGGTCACCTCGTCCGCCGCGGTCACCAGGTGGTCCTTGGGGGCCACGACGACGGTGGTCTCGGTGTAGAGGGGGATCGCGCTGAACACCGTACGGTCGACCGGCAGGCGGACCAGGGCGGCGTCGGCGGAGCCGTCGCGCAGGAGGGCGGGCGCCTCGGCGACGGTCGTCTGCAGGAGGGTGAGGGGGGTGTCGGGGTGGCGTTCGCCCCACACGCGCACCCACTTGGCGGGCATCACTCCGGGGACGTAGGCCAGCCGGAACGTGGAGGAATCCGCCGAGTCAGTCACCCGCTCAAGGTTACCGGCTGTGGTCGGGGGCCTTTCCCGTGGCGGATAGGCTGGACGGCATGACGTCGCACCAGAGCGCCCAGACCATGAAGCCCGCGACCGCGGCGAAGAAGCTGGGCGTGTACCTCCCCGCCACCCCCGCCGAGTTCCAGCAGGGGGCCGTCTCGCGCGCCGAGCTGGACGAGCTCCAGGCGAACCCGCCCGAGTGGCTGCGCGAGCTGCGGCACAACGGACCGCACCCGCGTCCGGTGGTCGCGGCGAAGCTCGGTGTGTCCATCTCGGGCCTGGCCCGGGGCGGGGTGACGGAGGCGCTCACCACGGAGCAGATCGAGGCGCTGAAGAGCGAGATGCCGGAGTGGCTGGCCAAGGAGCGCGCCACCCAGGCGGAGGTGCGCAAGGAGGCGGCGCGCCTCAAGCAGCGCGACGCCGAGCGCGCCGAGTCCGCCTGACCGGAGGCCGCTCCGGAGCGCGCCCGGAGGGGGCCAGGATGCTGAGGGCGTTCGCGAGGACGACGGCCGCGACCGCCGCCCAGTCCAGCAGGCCGAGCCGCTGGCCCAGGCCGATCCAACCGACGAGCGCGGCGAGGACCGGGTTGACGCTCATGAACAGGCCGAACGCGGCCGCGGGCACCCGGCGCAGGGTGAACAGGTCCGCGAGGTAGGGGACGGCCGAGGACAGCACCCCGGCGGTGACCGCGCAGCCCAGGGCCGGGAGGGTCGGCGGGGTGCGGACCGCGAGGACGACGCCGACCGGCAGGAACACCAGTGCCGACACCAGCGCGGCCGCCGCCGACCCCTCGGCACCGGGCAGGCGCCGGCCGACGGTCCGGTTGAGCAGGATGTACGACGCCCAGCAGGCCGCGGCCAGCAGGCCCAGGCCCATCCCCACGTAGTCCGTCGACGGCTGCGGGCGCATCAGGGTGACCGCGCCCGCCGCGGCGGCCACCGCACAGCACGCGTCCACCCTGCGGCGCGCGGCCGCCAGGGCGAGGGTGAGGGGTCCCAGGAACTCCAGCGTCACCGCGAGACCGAGGCCGATCCGGTCGATCGCGGTGTACAGGGACAGGTTCATGGTCCCGAAGACCAGCGCGAGCAGCAGGACCGGCGTCCACTCCCGCCGGGTGAACGAGCGCAGCCGTGGCCGGCCGACGGCGAGCAGGACGAGGGCGGCGACGTACTGCCGCACCGCGACCACCCCGGCGGGCCCGAGCACGGGGAAAGCGAGCGAGCCGATCGCTGCGCCGGTCTGGTTGGACACCCCGCTGCCGATCATGGAGACCACGCCGGCCAGCCGGCCCCCGGCCGGGGTCGCCGCGGCGGCCGGCAGCGGGCCCGGCGGCGTCAGCGGCGCGGGGGCTCCGGCGGACGGGGAAGCGGCGGAGGGCGATGCGGCAGGCATACCCGGAGCGTGCACCCGTCCGTGCGTTGCGCAAAATGCATTCCTCGCTCCGTCCATACGATGAGCGTATGGACGGAGCGACGGGGCAGGTAGGGGCGCCCGGGGACGTGCGGGACGTGGAGCTGCGGCAGCTGCGGTGTCTGGTGGCGATCGTCGACGAGGGCGGGTTCACGGACGCCGCCGCCGTGCTCGGTGTCTCCCAGGCGGCCGTCTCGCGCACCCTGGCCTCCCTGGAACGGGCGCTGGGCGTACGGCTGGTGCGGCGGACCTCGCGGGTGGTGGCGCCGACCGCCACCGGGCTGCGGGTGGTGGCGCACGCGCGGCGGGTGCTCGGCGAGGTGGACGCCCTGGTGCAGGAGGTCGCCTCGGGGCACACCCGGCTGCGGATCGGCTACGCCTGGTCGGCGCTCGGTCGGCACACCGTCGCGTTCCAGCGGCAGTGGGCCGAACGGCATCCGGGGACCGAGCTGCACCTCGTGCGCGTCAACGCGAGCAGTGCCGGTCTGGCGGAGGGCGCGTGCGACCTCGCGGTGGTGCGCCGCCCGCTGGACGACCGTCGCTTCGACACCGCGATCGTGGGTCTCGAGCGACGGCTGTGCGCGCTGGCCGTCGACGATCCCCTGGCCCGGCGCCGGTCGGTGCGGCTCGCCGACCTCGGCGGCCGGACCCTGTTGATCGACCGGCGCACCGGCACGACCACGGCGGACCTGTGGCCGCCGGACGCGCGCCCGGCCGTGGAGGAGATCCACGACGTGGACGACTGGCTGACCGTGATCGCCACCGGGCGCGGCGTCGGGGTGACCGCCGAGTCGACCGCCCACCAGTACCCGCGGCCGGGCGTGGTGTACCGGCCGGTGGGGGACGCCGAGCCGGTCGCCGTACGCCTGGCCTGGTGGCGGGACGACCCGCACCCGGCGACCCAGGCCGTGATCGAGCTGCTGACCGCCCTCTACCGCGCGCCCTGACACCACGGGCCGAGAAGGCGCGCCCCGCAAGCGGCGGCGACGCCGAGGTCGCTCCCCGGCCCTCCCCATGGCTACGATCGGGCCCAGGTGCACCGGAGTGGGTGTGATGAGGCTGTTGGGGGTTGGGATGGTTGCCGGTCGTGTGGTGCGTTTCGACAACGCGCGGGGTTATGGGTTCATCGCCCCCGACGACGGCGGGGAAGACGTCTTCCTGCACGTCAACGACATGTTGATGCCCGAGTCGCAGGTGCGGCGGGGCATCGTGGTGGAGTTCGAGATCGAGGACGGCGAGCGCGGGCCGAAGGCGTCGTCGGTGCGCCTCGCGCGCGGGGAGGACGGCAAGCCGCTCAGCCTGGACGACGACATGATGTGCGACGTGCTCAACACGGAGGAGTTCACCCGCGAGGTCACCGAGGCGCTGCTGGCGGCGGCACCCACGCTGACCGCCGAGCAGATCCTCCAGGTCCGGTCCGGGCTGGCCCAGTTCGCCAAGCACCACGGCTGGGTCGAGGGCTGACGCGACCGACGGGGGCGGCCCACCGGTGATCCGGCGCGGGCCCGCCCCCGCTCTGCGCGGGACCCGGGGGGCGGGCCGATCGTACGGCGCGGCCCTACGCGCTCGGCCCCGCCTCCACCAGCCGTGCCAGGTTGGCGAGGGCCATGCGAGTGCCCGTCTCGTTGTCCTCGGCCACCACCGCGTCGGGTACGCCCGCGTGCTCGATCGTGACGTCCGTGCCGCCGTCCGCCGCGTCGGTGAGGGTGGTGGTCATGGTCATGGTGCCGCCCAGCGCCGGGTCGTCGGTCTCGAACGCGAGGACCTCCACGACCTGTTCGTCCGGTACCAGGCGCACGAAGTGGCCGTGGTAGGTGTCGGTGTGCGCGTCCGTCTTCCCGGCGGCGTCCGGTGACGCGTAGGTGAGTGACACGCGGAACCGCCCGCCCTCGCGGGGGTCGAAGGTGTGCACCTGCGCCGTCATGCCCTGCGGCGCCCGCCACCGCGCGACGGCGTCGGCGTCGACGAGGGCGCGGAAGACGGCGGCGCGCGGGGCCTTCACGTGTCCGGAGATCCGCATGGAGTACATGGGCCCACGCTACGCGTCACGCCGGGACGCCCGAGCGGGCGGACGGTCAAGGGGCCGTGCGGCCCGTCCCGTCCGCCCGTCTGCGGCCGCGCCGGTCAGGAGCCGGCGAGGAAGCTGAGCCGGACCTTGCGCTCGGGGTTGTCCCGGTTGGTGTCCACCAGGCACACGGACTGCCAGGTGCCGAGCTCCAGGCGGCCGCCCACCACCGGCAGCGTCGCGTGCGGTGCGACGAAGGCCGGCAGGACGTGGTCGCGGCCGTGCCCGGGGCTGCCGTGGCGGTGCTGCCAGCGGTCGTCGGCCGGCAGCAGGGTGTGCAGGGCGGCGAGCAGGTCGTCGTCGCTGCCGGCGCCCGTCTCGATGACGGCCACGCCGGCCGTGGCGTGCGGGACGAACACGTTCAGCAGTCCGTCCCGGCCGGCCGCCGCCTCGCGCAGGAAGGACTCGCAGTCGCGGGTGAGGTCGACGACGGCCTCGCGGGAGCCGGACGGGACGGTCAGGACGTGCGTGGTGAAGGCATCGGACATGCCTCCATCCTGACCCATGCGCCGGGCGCCGCGGCGGAAGGGGAAGATCCCCGCGCGCGGCGCTGTTGGTGCAAACGTGAACAACACGCGCGAGGTCGAGGTCGTCGTCGTGGGCGCCGGTCAGGCGGGCCTGTCCAGCGCCTACCACTTGCGTCGCACGGGTTTCGCGCCGGACGAGGACTTCGTGGTGCTGGACCACTCCCCCGGCCCGGGCGGCGCCTGGCAGTTCCGCTGGCCCTCGCTGACGTACGGCAAGGTGCACGGGATGCACGCGCTGCCCGGCATGGAGCTGACGGGTGCCGATCCCGCCCGGCCGTCCTCCGAGGTCGTCAGCGCCTACTTCGACGCCTACGAGCGCGCCTTCGACCTGCGGGTCCGGCGGCCCGTGGACGTGCGCGCGGTGCGCGAGGGCACCGGCGGACGGCTGCTGGTGGAGACCTCGGTCGGCACGTGGTCCACCCGGGCCCTGATCAACGCCACCGGCACCTGGGACCGGCCGTTCTGGCCGCACTACCCCGGCCAGGAGACCTTCCGGGGCCGGCAACTGCACACCGCGCAGTACCCGGGGCCCGAGGCGTTCACCGGCCTGCGGGTCGTCGTCGTGGGCGGCGGGGCGTCCGGCACGCAGCACCTGCTGGAGCTCGCCCCCTACGCGGCCGCCACCACCTGGGTGACGCGCCGTCCGCCTGTCTTCCGCGAGGGCCCGTTCGACGAGGACGCGGGCCGCTCGGCCGTCGCGCTGGTCGAGGAGCGGGTCCGCCAGGGCCTGCCGCCGCGCAGCGTGGTCTCGGTGACCGGGCTGCCGCTCAACGACGCCGTGCGGCAGGGGCTGGAGAGCGGGGTGCTGGACCGGCTGCCGCTGTTCGACCGCATCACCCCGGACGGCGTGGAGTGGGACGACGGCCGGCGCGTGGACGCCGACGTCATCCTGTGGGCGACCGGCTTCCGCGCGGCCGTCGACCACCTGGCGCCGCTGCGGCTGCGCGAGCCCGGCGGGGGCATCCGCGTCGAGAGGACACGGGTGGTCGCCGATCCGCGGATCCACCTGGTGGGCTACGGCCCGTCGGCGAGCACCATCGGCGCCAACCGGGCCGGCCGCGCGGCGGTACGGGACATCAGGCGGCTGCTGGCCGGAACCGCTCCGGCCGGCGCCACGGAGGAGGACGTCCCGGTCGGCGCCACGAACGACGCCGCCCCGGCGGACGCGTCGCCCGACGCCGTCCCGGCCGAGTACGCGGCCTGACGGCGCCCCGGGGTCACCGGGCCGTGGGCCCGCCGCGCTGCTGGTTGCGGTTGAACTCGGCGACGTTGCGCTCGTGTTCCTCCAGGCTCGCGGTGAAGCGGGTGTCGCCGGGTCCGACGGTGACGAAGTAGAGCCAGTTGCCGGCCGGAGGGTCGAGGGCGGCGCGCATCGCCTCCTCCCCCGGGTTGTCGATGGGCGTCGGGGGCAGGCCCATCCGGCGGTAGGAGTTGTAGGGGCTGTCGAGACGGGTGTCCTTCTCGGTGGTCCTCAGGGTGGACCGGTTCAGGGCGTAGTTGAGGGTGGAGTCCATCTGCAGCGGCATGCCGCGCGCCAGGCGGTTGAACACCACCCGCGCCACCTTCCCCATGTCGTCCCTGGTGGCGGCCTCGGCCTGGACGATGCTCGCGACGGTGACCGCCTGGTAGACGTTCAGCGCGGTGCGCCGGGCGCCGGCCGCGACGGGCGCCCCGTTGAACCTCCGGTCGGCGGTCTCCACCATCGCGGACAGCAGCGACCGGGGCGTCGTCCGCGCGTCCAGTGGATACGTGGCGGGGAACAGGTAGCCCTCGGGGTTGCCGCCGGCGTCGTTCGGCAGCTTCAGGCCGGCCTGCGGCAGACTGCGCCGGGTGGTGCCGGGGGCCAGGTGGAGGGCCTTGTCGACGGCGTCGTAGACCTGGGCGGCGCGCCAGCCCTCCGGGATGACGAGCGTCGCGGGCGCGGTCGCCCGGTGGGTTCCCTCGACGGTCAGCAGCGGCACCGCCACGGCGGTGCCGGCCACGACGGCTCCGGCCACGATGAGGGCGAGCCGCCCCCGACGCGTCAGCCGGATCGTGTTCCGTGACGGAGTGTTCTTCTGCATGCGGGCACGGTAACCCGCACACCCGCACAAACCCGGCATATCTTCATCTCGTCGGCTCCAGGGGGGCCGGGTCGCCGGAGGCCTGCGGCGGGCGGGCGTCCTTGCGGACCAGTGCGGCGTACCGGCCGTCGCGCGCCAGCAGTTCCTCGTGCGCGCCCCGTTCGGCCACGCGCCCGGAGTCGAGGACCACGATCTGGTCGGCACCCCGGACGGTGGAGAGCCGGTGGGCGATGGTGAGGGTCGTCCGATCGGCGGACAGGGAGTCGATGGCCTGCTGCACGGCGTGCTCGGTGCGGGTGTCCAGCGCGCTGGTCGCCTCGTCGAGGATCAGCACCGGCGGATCGCGCAGGATGGTGCGCGCGATGGCCAGGCGCTGCTTCTCGCCACCGGAGAAGCGGTGCCCGCGTTCGCCGACCACCGTGTCGTAGCCGTCGGGCAGCGCGGCGATGTGGTCGTGGATCTGGGCGGCCCGGGCGGCCGCGTACAGCTCCTCGTCTGTGGCGTCGGGCTTGGCGAAGCGCAGGTTGTCGGCCACCGAGGCGTGGAAGAGGTACGTCTCCTGCGAGACCACCCCGACCGCGCGTGCCAGGGTGTCGAAGTCCAGGTCGCGCACGTCGACGCCATCGAGGGTGACCCGGCCGCCGGTCACGTCGTAGAGCCGGGGCACCAGGTAGCCGAGGGTGGACTTGCCCGCGCCGGTCGGTCCGACGACCGCGAGACTGCCGCCGGCCGGCACGGTGAGGTCGATGCCGTCGAGGACGGGCGCGCCCCGGTCGTCGTAGCGGAAGGAGACCTTCTCGAAGCGGACCTCGCCCTTGATGCGGTCGAGGTGGACCGGGTCCGGCCGCTCGGTGATGTCGATGGGCAGGTCGAGGTACTCGAAGATGCGCTGGAACAGGGCTAGCGAGCTCTGGATCTGCACACCGGTCGACAGCAGGCTGACGGCGGGGCGGAACAGGCCCTGCTGGAGGGAGACGAAGGCGACGATCGTGCCGAGGGAGACGTCGGGCCCGCCGAGGTGCAGGGCCATGCCCGCGGTCCAGTAGATGACGGCCGGCATGGCGGCCATCACGATGGTGATCACGGCCATGCGCCAGCGGCCCGCCATGCTGGAGCGCACCTCCAGGTCGACCAGGCGTTCGGACTCCTCGGCGAAGGACGCGGTGAGGGAGTCGGCGCGGCCCATCGTGCGGCCGAGGAGGATGCCGCTGACGGACAGCGACTCGGTGACCGTGGCGGCCATCGCGGCCATCTGCTTCTGGCGCTGGGTGGTGATCCTCTTGCGTTCGTTGCCGACGCGGCGGCTGATCCAGACGAACGCCGGGAGCAGCAGCAGGGAGACCACGGTCAGCCGCCAGTCGAGGGCGATCATCGCGATGACCGTGGCGACCACGCTGGTGAAGTTGGAGACCAGCGAGGTGGCGGTCGAGGTGACGGTCGCCTGCATGCCGCCGATGTCGTTGGCGATGCGGGACTGCACCTCGCCGGTGCGGGTGCGGGTGAAAAAGGCCAGCGACATGCGCTGGAGCCGGCCGTAGACGGCGGTGCGCAGGTCGTGCATGACGCGCTGGCCGACCGTGGTGGAGATCAGCGTCTGCAGCACGCCGAAGACGCTGGTGAGGACGGCGCTGAGGATCATGCCGAGGGCGAGCAGGCTCAGCAGGCCGGTGCGGCCCTGCGGGATCGCGACGTCCAGGATCTCCTTGAGGAGGAACGGCGTGGCGACCGAGACGAGCGAGGCGGCGCCGACCAGCAGGCCGACGACCGTGAGCCGCGCGCGGTAGGGGCGGAACAGCTTCAGGATGCGGCGCACCTGCCGGGGTTGTTCCCCGGCGTCGGCGGGCGGGCTCCAGGAGGGTTCGCGATCGGGGTGCATGGGCTCCTACGGAGGTGGGTGGGCGCCGGGCCGCGGGCGCGGTCGGCGACGACGGGAGGGAGCGTAGCTCATTGTTACCTATGCTCATAATGAACGACGTCCTGATATTGTTCCCGGCATGACCACCCCCGATCGCGACGGAGCGCTGGCCGACCAGTTGCTGCGGCTGACCCACCGGGTGCACCGGATCCAGAAACGCCACCTCCACCAGGCCGACCTGGGCATCACCCCGGCCCAGTCCCGCCTGCTGCGCACCCTCGCCCACTTCGGCGGGCCGCCGCGCATGGCGGACCTCGCCGAACGGCTGGAGGTCGTGCCCCGCGCCGTGACCACGCTGGTCGACGGCCTCGAGGCGAGCGGCGCGGTGCGGCGGGTCCCGGACCCCGCCAACCGACGGGTCATCCGCATCGAACTCACGGACACCGGCCGGGCGACGCTGCACGCGCTGCACGACGCCCGACGCGCGGCCGCGCGGGAGATCCTGGCGCCCCTGACGGACGAACAGCGCGAGACGCTTGGGGAGTTGCTGGACACGCTGATCGACGGGGCGCCGTTGCCTGGGTGTTGAGGGGCCGAGCCCTCTGGCGGGGCCCGTCGACGGGGAGTCGGCGGAGGGGCTCCGGCCGCCCGGTCGCACCCGGCCGGGCCATGACGGGCCGTAGCCGGATCGCGAGGGTGCCGCGGAAAACGGGTTGAATTCCACCTTCCCGCAGCGCGAACCTGTCACGGTTTGCAGCCGCGGCCGCGGCCTGTCCCCTCCTCTGCCACTCGCTCCACCCCACTCCCCGACACGAGTCACTGGGACGTCATGCGTATCCAAGACCTTCCCTATCCCGACCCCGGTGTGCCGGACGCGCGCTCGGGCCCCCGCTTCCTGTGGTGGCTGGGCCGGAACCAGCTGGGCGGGCAACTCAAGTCCCTCGCCTGGGGGTTGCTGCACTTCGTCGCCGTCTCGGCGCAGCCGTTCTGCGTCGGGTACGCCGTACAGGCCGTCGTCGACCGCTCCGGCTCGCGGCTCGCCCTCGCCGGGGGCCTGATGGCCCTGTGCGGCGCGGCCACCGCGGTCGGGGACACCTTCCTGCACCGCGCCGCCGTCACCAACTGGATCACCGCCGCCGCACGCGTGCAGCAGCTGCTCGCCCGCAAGGCCGCGCGGCTGGGCTCCGCGCTGACCCGGCGGGTCGCGGCGGGTGAGGTCGTGGCGGTCTCCACCGGTGACGTCGAGAAGATCGGCTGGTTCGTGGAGGCCGTGTCCCGGTTCTCCGCGGCCGCGCTCACCGTCCTGCTGGTCTGCGTCGGGCTGGTCGTCTACCAGCCGGCGCTCGGCGTGGTCGTCGCCGTCGGGCTGCCCGTGGTGGCGTTCGCGGCGCTGCCGCTGCTGCCGCCCGCCACCCGGCGGGCCGACGTCCAGCGCGAGAAGGCCGGCCGCGCCACCGAGCTGGCCTCGGACACCGTCGCCGGGCTGCGGGTGCTGCGCGGCATCGGCGGTGAGGACCTGTTCCTCGACCGCTACCGCAGCGCCTCCCAGGAGGTCCGCCACGCCGCCGTGCGCAGTGCCCGGATGTGGTCGCTGATCAGCGCCATCCAGGTGCTGCTGCCGGGGCTGCTGCTCATCGCGGTCGTCTGGTACGGCGTCCACCTGGCCCGCGAGGGCCGCATCTCCGTCGGCGAACTCGTCACCGTCTACAGCTCCGTGATGGTGCTGGCGTATCCGCTGCGGCACTTCGAGGAGATCGCCATGGCGTACTCCTTCTCCCGCCCGTCCGCGAAGCGCGCCGCACGCGTGCTGTCGCTGGAGCGGCTCACGGACGCGGGCGGGTCGCGCGCCGCGGACGCGCCCTCCGGCGACCTGGACGACCCGGCGACCGGGCTGCTCGCGCCCGCCGGCCGGCTCACCGCGGTGGTCTGCGGCGACCCGGACACCGCCGGGCGCCTGGCGGAGCGGCTCGGCGGACACGCCTCCGAGGAGGGGCCCTCCGTCGTGCTCGGCGGCGTGCCGCTCGACGAACTGCCCCTGGACAGCGCGCGGGCCGCCGTCCTCGTCCAGGACAAGGACCCGGTGCTGCTGTCGGGTTCGCTGCGCGACCTGCTCGACGTGCCCGCGTCCGGCCAGGTCAGCGCCGCGGCCGCGCTGGGGGCGGCGCAGTGCGCCGACGTCCTGGACGCGCTCGCGCAGGGCTCCCTGGACGCCGACGACCCGATGGACGCGCGGATCACCGAACGCGGGCGCTCCCTGTCCGGCGGCCAGCGCCAGCGGCTCGCCCTGGCGCGGTCGTTGCTCACCGACCCCGAGGTGCTGGTGCTGGACGAGCCGACGTCGGCCGTCGACTCCCACACCGAGGCCCGCATCGCCGAAGGCGTACGCGACCTGCGGTCCGGACGCACGACCGTGGTGTTCACCTCCTCGCCGCTGCTGCTGGACCGGGCCGACCGGGTCGTCCTCGTCCACGACGGCGAGGTCGCGGCGGTCGGCACGCACCGGGACCTGCTGCACGAGGAGCCGCGGTACCGGGCCGTCGTCACGCGCGAACCGGACGGCGAGGGACAAGCAGGCCCGGGCGAGCGGCAGGTGGGTGAGCGGCGCGGGGATGAGCGGCGTCCGCATCGGGTCGGTGCGGCGGCGCCGGTCGCGGAGGACCTGGCCGGACTGCAAGAGCTGGAAGAGCTGCAAGAGCTGCAAGAGATCGAGGAGACCGCATGATCGGCGTCGCGCCCCCGGCGTACGACCCGGCGGCCCCGACGACGGCCCACACGCTGCCCGTCGGAGCCCCCGCCACCGTACGCGGCTACGTGGGCGAACTGCTGCGCCGGCACCGGCGTGCCTTCCTGCTGCTCGTCGCGGCCAACACGGTCGCCACCGTCGCCTCGATGGTGGGCCCCTGGCTCCTGGGCGACCTCGTGGAGCGGGTGGCCGACGGGACCCGGGAACTGCGTCTCGGGTGGACCGTCACGCTGTTCGTCGTCGCGCTGGTCGTCCAGGCGGTCTTCGTGCGGCAGATGCGGCTGCGCGGGGCCGTGCTCGGCGAGCGGATGCTGGCCGACCTGCGCGAGGACTTCCTGGTGCGGTCGGTGCGGCTGCCGCCGGGAGTGCTGGAGCGGGCCGGGACGGGCGACCTGCTGTCCCGGATCACCACGGACATCGACCGGCTCGCCAACGCGATGCGCGAGGCCGTGCCGCAGCTGACCATCGGCGTGATGTGGGCGCTGCTGCTGCTGTCCGGGCTGGTGGTCGTGGCGCCGCCGCTGGCGCCGGCCGTGCTGGTCGCGGTGCCGCTGCTGGTGGTCGGCTGCCGCTGGTACTTCCGGCGCGCCCCGTCCGCCTACCGCTCGGAGGCCGCGGGGTACGCCGCCGTGGCCGCCGCGCTCGCCGAGACCGTGGACGCCGGACGCACCGTCGAGGCCCACCGGCTCGGCGGGCGGCGCGTCGAGCTGTCGGAGCTGCGGGTCCGGCAGTGGACGGCGTGGGAGCGGTACACGCTCTGGCTGCGCTCGGTGCTGTTCCCGGTGATCAACCTGGTGCACCTCACCGTGCTCGGCTCGGTGCTGATGCTCGGCGGGGTGTTCGTCCTGCGGGGCTGGATCGGCGTGGGCCAGCTGACCACGGGCGCGCTCGTCGCGCAGATGCTCGTCGACCCGGTCAACCTGATCCTGCGCTGGTACGACGAGCTCCAGGTCGCCCAGGTGTCCCTGGCCCGGCTGGTGGGTGTGCGGGAGATCGAGCCCGACGCCGGGCGCGCCTCGCTCGCCCCCGAGGGCCGGGACGTGCGCGCCGACGACGTCCGCTTCGGCTACCGCGAGGGCGTCGACGTGCTGCGCGAGGTGTCCCTCGCCGTCGCACCCGGCACCCGGCTGGCCCTGGTCGGCCCCTCGGGTGCCGGCAAGTCCACCCTGGGCCGGCTGCTCGCGGGCATCTACGCGCCCCGGGACGGCCACGTCACCCTCGGTGGCGCCGAACTGTCCCGGATGACCGCCGAACGGGTCCGCTCCCACGTCGCCCTCGTCAACCAGGAGCACCATGTCTTCGTCGGCTCCCTGCGCGACAACCTGCGGCTGGCCCGCACCGACGCCGAGGACGCCGAGCTGTGGGCGGCGCTCGGCGCGGTCGACGCCGACGGCTGGGCACGGGCGCTGGATGACGGCCTGGACACCGAGGTCGGCTCGGGCGGGGCCGCGCTCACCCCGGCGCAGGCCCAGCAGATCGCGCTCGCCCGTCTGGTGCTGGCCGACCCGCACACGCTGGTCCTGGACGAGGCGACCTCGCTGCTCGACCCGCGTGCCGCCCGTCACCTGGAGCGCTCCCTGTCCCGCGTCCTCGACGGCCGCACCGTCGTCGCGATCGCCCACCGCCTGCACACCGCCCACGACGCCGACGTCATCGCCGTCGTCGAGAACGGCCGCATCAGCGAGCTGGGCAGCCACTCCGAGCTGGTGGCGGCCGACGGAGCGTACGCGGCGCTGTGGAGGTCGTGGCATGGGTGAGGAGGAGCGGGCGGCCCTCGGGGAAAGAGGCAGGTCGGCCCCGGCGGAGGGTGGTCGCGGTGGGCGGGGGCGCCGGGGCTCCGCCCACCGGGGCGCGGCCGGGTCGCTCCGCCGCGGGCCGGCCCCTCGCGGACGCGCTGCCGTTGCGCGGTCGCCGAGCGGGATGGAACGCTGGTAAGCGGCACCCGTACGGGGAGCGACCGGGCCGTGTCCGGCGCCTTCCGTGCGCGGTCGGTGCCCGGCCCGGCGTCGGATCCCCGTCGGCCGTGGAGCGTACGGGCCCGTCCCCACCCCCTGGAGGTACCCGTGAACAGCGCCGACGGATGGGGAGACGACGTCTACCAGCCCGATGCCTCCGACATCCAGGACGACTCGGGGCTGCTCGACGAGGAGGACACCCTCGAGGACGACGACGTCGACAACCCCCTGGACCGCGGCTGGTCCCCTCCCGAGAAGCCCTGGGCCGTGGAGCACGAGGGCATCACGGCGGCCGAGCGGCTGCGCGGCGAGACGCTGGACCAGCGGCTGGCCGAGGAGCTGCCGGACCTGGCCGTCCCGGACGGTGACGGTCTCGGTGACTCGGAGGACACCGACGGGGAACTCCTCGACGAGGAGGTCGGCGCGGCCCGCTCCGGACGGCTCGTGGCACCGGACGAAGGGGTGCACGAGGACGAGGAGAGCGCCCTGGTCGCCACCGACGTGGGCATCGACGGGGCGGCCGCCTCCGCCGAGGAGGCCGCGATGCACATCGTCGACGGGGACGCCCTGTCCGGCTGACCCGCCGCCTCCCGGGGCGACGCGGCCCCCGCCGCGCCCGCCGTACGCACCGACCCGGCACGAGGAGCACGCATGCAGCAGGACAAGCACCCCGACTACCACCCGGTCGTCTTCCGCGACCGCGCCGCCGGCTACGCCTTCCTGACCCGGTCCACGGCCTCCAGCGACGAGACCATCGAGTGGGACGACGGCGAGACCTACCCGGTGGTGGACGTGGAGATCTCCTCCGAGAGCCATCCCTTCTACACCGGCAAGGCCCGCACTGTGGACACGGAGGGCCGCGTCGCCCGCTTCGAGCGCCGTTACGGCGAGGGCTCGGCGAAGGCCTGAGCGAACGCGGAAGCCGGAACGGACGCGGACGCGGAAGGCTGATCCTTCGGCGCCCGCGTCGACGCGGTGGCCACAGGTGACGCGGCCGGGGCCCGCGGGCTTCCTCAGACGAAGCCGAGCGCGGCCGCGCCGCCCAGCCCCCCGAGCAGCATGAACACCGGCATCAGCACCTTCAGCTCGATCCAGCTGCCCGCCCGGAACCGCATCACCTTCGGCGGGCCCAGCGGGTACCAGCGCTTGCGTCCGATCGGGATCGGCCACAGGATCGGGCAGCCCGAGACGGTCAGGGCGTCCCCGATGTCGTGCACCAGGGCGCCCAACAGGATGGGCAGCCCCAGCCACAGGTACTCCTGCCCCGGCTCGGTGAACAGCCAGCCCGAACCGTTGCCCGGCTTGTCGAGCATCCCCGCGATGATCCACGCGCTGGTCGCCGCCAGCAGCCACACCAGCACATCGCTGCTGGAGCCCCGGGCGGCCCGCCACAGCAGGCCCTCGATGGCCAGCACCATGTGCGCGAACAGGATCGCCAGCACCGCCCAGCGGCCCCCGGCCACCGCCAGCGCCGAGGCGCCCGCGCCGATCAGCACCGCCCACAGCCAGGTGTGCGTCAGGGTGCGGTGCCCACCGGAGCGGCGGGCGTCGCCCTGCTTGCGGGTGGCCTTGTAGACGGCGTAGGACAGCTTGTCGACGATCTCGCACAGCCACCGCGAGAGCGGGCCGAAGGCGCGGGAGATGGTGGCGGCCTTGTGGTCCAGGTCGGGAGCCAGCGCGGCACCGGCACTGATCAGCGCGCCGGTCAGCAGGACGGGCCAGGGCATCGGGTGTCCGGCCGCGGCGACGGCCGCCCCGACGCCGAGCCAGGCGGCGGCGCCCGACAGTGAGTGTGCTGGTCCCATCATGGCCCTCGTCCGCCCCATTCCTCATGTGCCGCTGTCCAGTTGACCCGGTGCGATGACGCTCCGTCGGCGCCACAGCGTAACGGTCGCGATCTTCGGACCGGCAGCCGATTCCCCCCTCGGGGGCCGGGGCAGGCAAGATGGGGACGTGACCCTCATCGATCAGCTGCCGCCGACCGCCGACCCCGACGCCCTGTACGAAGCCTTCGAGTCGTGGGCGCAGGAGCGCGGTCTGACCCTCTACTCCCACCAGGAGGAGGCGCTGATCGAGGTGGTCTCGGGGGCGAACGTGATCGTCTCGACGCCCACCGGGTCCGGCAAGAGCATGATCGCGGCGGGGGCGCACTTCGCGGCGTTGGCTCGCGACGAGGTCACCTTCTACACGGCGCCGATCAAGGCACTGGTCTCGGAGAAGTTCTTCGAGCTGTGCAAGCAGTTCGGCACGGAGAACGTGGGCATGCTGACCGGCGACGCCTCCGTCAACGCCGACGCCCCGGTCATCTGCTGCACCGCCGAGGTGCTGGCGTCGATCGCGCTGCGGGACGGCAGGCAGGCGGACGTCGGCCAGGTCGTCATGGACGAGTTCCACTTCTACGCGGAGCCGGACCGCGGCTGGGCCTGGCAGATCCCGCTGCTCGAACTGCCCCAGGCGCAGTTCGTCCTGATGTCGGCCACGCTCGGTGACGTGTCCTTCTTCGAGAAGGACCTCACCCGCCGCACCGGCCGCCCCACCTCGGTGGTCCGCTCGGCGACCCGCCCCGTCCCGCTGTCCTACGCCTACCGGTACACGCCGCTCACCGAGACCCTGACCGACCTGCTGGAGACCAAGCAGGCCCCGGTGTACATCGTGCACTTCACCCAGGCGCAGGCCGTCGAGCGGGCGCAGGCGCTGATGAGCATCAACATGTGCTCGCGGGAGGAGAAGGAGAAGATCGCCGAGCTGATCGGCAACTTCCGCTTCACCACCTCCTTCGGCCGCAACCTCTCCCGTTACGTCCGCCACGGCATCGGCGTGCACCACGCCGGCATGCTCCCCAAGTACCGGCGGCTGGTGGAGAAGCTCGCGCAGGCCGGTCTGCTGAAGGTGATCTGCGGGACGGACACGCTCGGCGTCGGCGTCAACGTGCCGATCCGCACGGTGCTGTTCACGGCCCTCACCAAGTACGACGGCAACCGCGTGCGCACCCTGCGCGCGCGGGAGTTCCACCAGATCGCGGGGCGCGCCGGGCGGGCCGGGTTCGACACGGCGGGCTACGTCGTCGCGCAGGCGCCGGAACACGTCATCGAGAACGAGAAGGCGCTCGCCAAGGCCGGCGACGACCCGAAGAAGCGCCGCAAGGTGGTCCGCAAGAAGGCCCCGGAAGGCTTCGTGGGCTGGACGGAGAACACCTTCGAGAAGCTGATCGAGTCGGATCCGGAGCCGCTGACGTCCCGTTTCCGGGTGACGCACACCATGCTGCTGTCGGTGATCGCCCGGCCGGGCAACGCCTTCCAGGCGATGCGCCACCTGCTGGAGGACAACCACGAGCCGCGCAAGCAGCAGCTGCGCCATATCCGCCGGGCCATCGCGATCTACCGCTCGCTGCTGGACGGCGGCATCGTCGAGAAGCTCGACCAGCCCGACGCCGAGGGGCGCATCGTCCGTCTCACGGTCGACCTCCAGCAGGACTTCGCGCTCAACCAGCCGCTGTCCACCTTCGCGCTGGCCGCGTTCGAACTGCTCGACCCGGAGTCGCCGTCGTACGCGCTGGACATGGTGTCCGTCGTGGAGTCCACCCTCGACGACCCGCGGCAGATCCTCGCCGCCCAGCAGAACAAGGCGCGCGGCGAGGCGGTGGCCGCGATGAAGGCGGACGGCGTCGAGTACGAGGAGCGCATGGAGCGCCTCCAGGACGTCACCTACCCCAAGCCGCTGGAGGAGCTGCTCTTCCACGCGTACAACACGTACCGCAAGAGCCACCCCTGGGTCGGCGACCACCCGCTGTCGCCGAAGTCCGTCATCCGCGACATGTACGAACGGGCGCTGACCTTCACGGAGTTGGTGTCGCACTACGAGCTGGCGCGCACCGAGGGCATCGTGCTGCGCTACCTCGCCAGCGCCTTCAAGGCCCTGGACCACACCATCCCCGACGACCTGAAGTCGGAGGACCTGCAGGACCTGATCGAGTGGCTGGGCGAGATGGTCCGCCAGGTCGACTCCAGCCTGCTGGACGAGTGGGAGCAACTGGCCAACCCGGAGGTGATGACCGCCGAGGAGGCCCAGGAGAAGGCCGACGAGGTCAAGCCGGTCACCAACAACGCGCGTGCCTTCCGGGTCCTGGTGCGCAACGCGATGTTCCGCCGGGTGGAGCTCGCCGCGCTCGACCACGTCGACGAGCTGGGCGAGATGGACGCCGAGTCCGGCTGGGACGCGGACGCCTGGGGCGAGGCGATGGACGCGTACTGGGACGAGTACGACGACCTGGGCACCGGCCCGAACGCCCGCGGTCCGAAGCTGCTCGTCATCGAGGAGGAGCCGCAGCGGCGCCTGTGGCGGGTCCGCCAGATCTTCGACGACCCGAACGGCGACCACGACTGGGGCATCAGCGCCGAGGTCGACCTCGACGCCTCCGACGCCGAGGGCCGCGCCGTGCTGCGGGTCACCGCCGTCGGGCAGTTGTGAGCGCACCCCGCACCACCGGCCCCCGGGGCGGGCGGCACAGCGGATCCCACCCCGTCCCGACCACAGGAGAAGCACGCCCATGACGAACCCGGCCGAACGGCTGGTCGACCTGCTCGACCTGGAGCAGATCGAGGTCGACATCTTCCGCGGCCGCAGCCCGCACGAGTCGTTGCAGCGGGTCTTCGGCGGCCAGGTGGCGGGCCAGGCGCTCGTCGCGGCGGGGCGCACCACCGAGGGCGACCGGCCCGTGCACTCGCTGCACGCGTACTTCCTGCGCCCGGGCCGGCCGGGCGTGCCGATCGTGTACCAGGTCGAGCGGGTGCGCGACGGCCGGTCGTTCACGACGCGCCGGGTCACCGCGGTGCAGCAGGGGCGCACCATCTTCAATCTCACCGCCTCCTTCCATCGGCCCGAGGACGGTCCCTTCGAGCACCAGTTGCCGCCGGCCCGCGTGGTGCCGGACCCCGAGTCGCTGCCGACCGTGGCGGACGAGGTCCGGGAGCACCTGGGCGCGCTGCCGGAGCAGTTCGAGCGGATGGCGCGCCGGCAGCCCTTCGACATCCGGTACGCCGACCGTCTGCGCTGGAGCCCGGAGGAAGTGAAGGGCGCCGAGCCGCGCAGCGCGGTGTGGATGCGGGCGGTCGGCCCGCTCGGCGACGACCCGCTGGTGCACACCTGCGCGCTCACCTACGCCAGCGACATGACGCTCCTGGACGCCGTCCGCATCCCCATCGAACCCCTGTGGGGGCCGCGCACCTTCGACATGGCGTCGCTGGACCACGCGATGTGGTTCCACCGGCCGTTCCGCGCCGACGAGTGGTTCCTGTACGACCAGGAGTCCCCGATCGCGACGGGCGGGCGGGGCCTCGCCCGCGGCCGGATCTACGACGTCGAGGGGCGTCTGCTGGTGTCGGTCGTCCAGGAGGGTCTGTTCCGCGCCCTGTAGGTCATGTCCCGCCGCGCCGCAGCCAGCCGAGCAGGCGCACTCGGCCACGCTCGGGAAGCCGCTCGCCGGGCGGTGCGGTCGGCGGTACGGGTGCCGGTGCGGCCGTCGCGGTCGGCATGGGGGCTGTCGGTGCGGCCGTCGCGGGGCGGGGCGCGGGCCGCTCGTCGCGGGCTTGCGCCAGGGCGTGGGTCAGGTCGGCCCGCAGCCAGGCGATCTCGTCCGGGTCGTCGGCCGTGGCGATCCGCTCGGCGAGCAGGGCGGCCGGCGAGCCCGGGGTGCCGTGACCGGGTGGCGCCGGCCGGAACCGGCCGAGGTGGGCGCGCTCGTAGGGGTCGGTGACGACCTCCGCGATGTGCACGGGGTCCAGCAGGGCGGCCAGGGCGCCGGCGCACTGCCACGGGTCCTCGGCCTGCCGCAGCAGGAAGCCGAGGTGCCGGCCGCGCCAGTTGCGGGCCCGCAGGTCCAGGCCCGCCGCCAGGGGGCCGCGCAGCGTCTCGGGGGTGGGGCCGTGCAGGAGGCCCGCGTGTTCCGGGGCGGCGGCGAAGGCGCGCAGCTCGTCGGCGAGGTAGCGCCAGACGACGGCGCGGTAGCGGTTGAGGTAGAACGTCACGGGCACCACCAGCCCGGCCCGCGCGAAGCGGGTGAACCGGGTGGGTGCCACCTCCATCAGCTCCGCGGCCTCCCGGGTCCCGACGGTCCGGACGCTCTCCCGCAGCGCCTCGGGGAAGCCCGGCTCGGCGCTCAGCCGGTCGATCTCGGCACGCGGCACACGGCGACCCCCGCCGCCCTCGTCGGGCACGGTCCTGATCCGGCCCAGGCGGGCCGCGAGGTCCAGCTCGCTGCGCTTGAGGCCGAGTTCGCGGGCGGCGCGGCCGGGTGCGCAGGTCTCGGCCGGGGATGCGGTGACGGTGTGCACGGACATGGTCTCCCCCGTGGAGTGGCGGGCCCCGCGCCGTCCGCGGCGGCCTCGGAAAAAACCGTAGCCGGATCCGCGTCACCCCGCAGAGGCCTGTGGATAACTCCGCGGCCACACCGAAACCCCAGGTCAGAGCTCTGTGTCCGGGGCCTGTTCCGGGCGTCGGGCGTCGACCGTGAGGTGCTCGCCGACGCGGTTGACGAGCAGGGTCATCTCGTAGGCGATCTGCCCGAAGTCGGCCTCGGCCCCGCTGAGGACGCACAGGCAGCTGCCGGTGCCCGCTGCGGTCACGAACAGCACCGCGTCGTCGAACTCGACCAGCGTCTGGCGCACCTGGCCCGCGCCGAAGTGGCGCCCGGAGCCCTTGGCGAGGCTGTGCAGCCCCGAGGACACGGCGGCGAGGTGCTCGGCGTCCTCGCGGCGCAGCCCGGTGCTGGCGCCGGCGACCAGGCCGTCGTTGGAGAGCACCAGGGCGTGCCGTACGTGGTCGACGCGCTCGGTCAGGTCGTCCAGGAGCCAGTCGAGTCCCTGCTTCTGAGCCATGGTCGGTTCTCCCCCAGTGCCGTTCCCCGTGTGCGTTCCCCGCGCGAGGCGTCCCGTGACGCCCGGACGGGACGTGTCAGCAAGCCTTCCCCACGACCGGGCGGCGGGCAAGGAGGATGGGGGCATGGCACAGAAGATGACCGACACGGAATGGCGGGCGTTCGTCTCCGAGGGCACCCGCACAGGGAAGTTGTGCACCGTCCGGGCGGACGGGAGCCCGCACGTGGCGCCGATCTGGTTCCTGCTCGACGGGGACGAGCTGGTGTTCAACACCGGCAAGGAGACCGTCAAGGGGCGCAACCTGGCGCGGGACGGGCGGGTCGCCCTGTGTGTGGACGACGACCGGCCGCCGTTCGACTTCGTGGTCCTGCAGGGCCGGGCGCGGCTCTCGGAGGACCCCGGCGAGCTGCGGCACTGGGCGGCCCGGATCGGCGCCCGCTACATGGGCGAGGAGCGCGCCGAGGAGTTCGGCGCGCGCAACGGGGTGCCGGGCGAGCTGCTGGTGCGGGTCGGCATCGAGAAGGTGCTGGCGCAGAAGGCCGTCGCGGACTGACGGCGCCGGCTGAAGGCACCGGCTGATGGCGCCGACTGACAGCGCGGGCCGGCGACACGGGTGACGGCGCGGACTGACGGCTTCCCGCGCCGGCGGGCCGCACCCGGCGCCGGCCGCGGTCAGCCCACCGAGTCGAGCAGCCGGGCGGTGTGCATCCGCCCGGCGTACTCCACGAGCCGGATCAGGACCTCCTTGCCCGAGTCGCGGTCGCGCGCGTCGCACAGCACGACGGGGGTCCCGTTGTCGAGGTCGAGGGCGCGCGAGACGTCCGGGACGCCGTACGTCCGCGCGCCCGTGAAGCAGTTGACGGCCACCACGAACGGGATGTGCCGGTGCTCGAAGTAGTCGACCGCGGGGAAGCAGTCCTCCAGGCGCCGGGTGTCCGCGAGGACCACGGCACCGAGGGCGCCCTGGGACAACTCGTCCCACAGGAACCAGAAGCGGTCCTGGCCGGGCGTGCCGAACAGGTACAGCGAGAGCCCGGAGCGGATGGTGATGCGGCCGAAGTCCATGGCGACCGTCGTGGTGACCTTGTGGTCCACCCCGTCGGTGTCGTCGACCGACTGGCCCGCCTCGCTGAGCAGTTCCTCGGTCCGCAGCGGCCGGATCTCGCTGACGGCGCCCACCAGGGTGGTCTTGCCGACGCCGAATCCGCCGGCGACCAGGATCTTCAACGCCAGGGGGGACGTCTCGCCGCCCGTGGTGTCGGCGTGCTCGGAGTCCATGGTGACTTCCCTCTTCCTCTATAGGGCCCGCAGCCCCGCGATCACCTCGCGCAGGATGCGTTCGTCGGGCAGCTGCGCGGGCGGGACAGGACGGCTGACGGTGACGCGGCCGAGTTCCAGCAGGTCGCCGAGGAGCACCCGGACGACCCCCACCGGCAGGTCCGCGCCCGCGGCGAGTTCGGCCACGGACTGCGTCTCCGCGCGGCACAGGTCGGCCAGCGCGCGGTGTTCGGGGCCGAGCGCGGGGTCGTCGGCCGGCGCGCCCCGGTCGAGGGTGACCAGCGCGATCAGGTCGAAGCGCACCCCGGCGGGCCCGGGCCGGGTGCGTCCGCCCGTCATGGCGTACGGGCGGACGAGGGGTCCGGCCTCGTGGTCGTACCACTGGCTGCCCGGCTCATGCGGGGAGCCGGTCAGGTCCTCCTCGGTCATGCGGGTGCGCCGCCTTCCGCTCTCATCCGGCGGCGGGCGGGTGCGAGCCGACCCGTGGGGGCGTGTAGAGGTGCTCCCCCACGCGCTTGACGAGCCGGGCCATCTCGTACGCCACCAGGCCGATGTCGGCCGTGACGGCGGTGAGGAGGGCCAGGCAGGAGCCGTCGCCCGCGGCCGCCACGAACAGGAAGGCGTCGTCCATCTCGACCATGGTCTGGCGGACGCCGCCGGCGCCGAAGTGCCGGCCGGCCCCCTTGGCGAGGCTGTGGAAGCCGGACGCCACCGCGGCCAGGTGCTCGGCGTCCTCACGGGTCAGGCCGTCGGAGGCGCCCACGGCGAGGCCGTCGTTGGAGAGCACCACCGCGTGCCGCACCTCGCGCACGCGCAGCACCAGGTCGTCCAGCAGCCAGTCGAGTTCACCGGACCGCTGGGACATCCTCGAGCTCGGGCCTTGGATCATGCGGGATCTCCTTCACTGTCGCTGCCCGGTGCGGACTCGAGGCCGGCACCGCGGCCGGGTCGTCTGCCGCCGCCGCGTGCCCAGCCGTCCCGGTGGGCGGCCATCCGGTCCCGTACGACTTCGGGCGTACGGGACCCGTCCTCGCGCGCGTGGTCCGGCCCGGCGGGGTCCTCGGCGTGTGCGCGGCGCAGTTGGGGGGCGAGGCTCGCCTGGCGGACCCGGCGCGGGAGACCGTCCGTGCCGTCGGCGTCGTCCGGGGAGCGGTGCGGGTGCAGGGCGGTGACCTTGGGGGGCGGCGGGTCGCCGTCGTCCGGGCCCCGGGCGTCCACGCGCGCGGGGGCGACGAGGGCCGGCCGGTCGGTGGGCGCGGGGACGGCCCCTCTGCGGGCGGCTTCGCGCCGAGGGGTGAACTCCTCGTGCGGTACGGCCGCTTCGGGGCGGTCGTCGGCGGGTACGCGCGCGTACGCGTCCTCTGTGCCCCGCCCCGCGATCGCCCGCTCCGGGCGGGACCGTTGCGGCTCGCCGGTGTGCAGCAACGCGGTGGGCAGCAGGACGACGGCGGTGGTGCCGCCGTAGGGCGAGGTGCGCAGGTGGACCTTGATGCCGTGCCGGGAGGCGAGCCGGCTGACCACGAACAGGCCGAGGCGGTCGCTGTCGAACAGGTCGAGCGCCTCGGACTGCGCGATGCGCCGGTTGGCCTCCGCGAGGGTCTCCCTGCCCATGCCCAGCCCGCGGTCCTCCACCTCGACGGCGTAGCCGTTGCCGACGGGTTCCCCGGTGACGCGCACGCGCGTGTGCGGCGGTGAGAACTGCGCCGCGTTCTCGACGAGTTCGGCCAGCAGGTGGGTGACGTCGGCGACGGCGGCGCCGGCCACGGCGGTCTCGGGGAGCCGGCGCACCTCCACGCGTGCGTAGTCCTCGACCTCGGACACGGCCGCGCGGACGACGTCGGTCAGCGAGACCGGCGTGCGCCAGGCCCGGCCGGGTGCCGCTCCGGACAGGATGATCAGGCTCTCGGCGTGGCGGCGCATGCGGGTGGTGAGGTGGTCGAGGCGGAAGAGGTCGCTGAGTTCGTTGGGGTCGTCGGAGCGGCGCTCCATGCTGTCCAGGAGGCTGAGCTGGCGGTGGACCAGGACCTGGCTGCGGCGCGCGAGGTTGACGAACACGCCGGAGATGCCGCTGGCGAGTTCGGCGCGCTCCACGGCGGCCCGCAGGGCGGCGCGGTGCACGGTGCCCAGGGCCTCGGCGACCTGTCCCGTCTCGTCCTCGGCGGGCGGTCCCGGCGGTGCTTCGGCGCGGATGTCGATCTCCTCGCCCGCGCGCAGCCTCCGCATCGCCTCGGGGAGCTTGTGGCGGGCGATCTCCAGGGCGCCGTTGCGCAGGCCGACGAGTTCGACGACGAGGCCGCGGCCGATGCGCACGGAGATGACGAGCGAGGCGGAGACGGCGAGCAGGCCGAGCAGCACGGCGGCGCCGGCCGGGGTGAGCAGGCCGCGGGTGAAGGGGTCGGCGCGACGGGCGACCTCGCGCCCGGCGTCCGCCTCGATGGAGCGCATGCCGTCCTGCACGCGTGCGTGCGCCGTGTCCCACGGGTCGGCGGGAACGGCGGCGAGGGCGCGCGTCCCGGGCCGTTCGGCGAGTACGTCGTCCTCGGCGGCGGCCAGGGTGGCGTAGGGGGCGCTGCCGGACAGGGTGCGCCAGGCGGTGCGTTCGGGGCCGCGCAGGTCGGTGACGGCCGATGCGGTGAGCGCGCGCCGGGTGTCGACGGCGCCGGTGAGCAGGCGCAGGCGCTCGCCGTCAAGGCGGCCGGCCGGGCGGGCGCTCGCGAGGACCGCGTCCTCCTGGGCGAGTGCCTCGCCCGCGCGGGAGAACTCGAGCAGGACGCGTGCGTCGGAGCCCAGTTCGGCGTCCTGGATGCCGCTCAGCGCGCCGCCCACCGCGAAGGCGCGCGCGATGGTGGCCGAGTAGCGGTCGTACACGGTCCGCCAGTCGGCGCGGCCGTCGAGAACCGCCGTGCGCAGGGGGCGCAGTTGCTCGGTGCCGGAGACGAACGCCTCGAGGCGCTGGGCCACTCCGGAGGGCAGCTCCTGGGCGTCGGCGACGGTGCCGTCGTCGCCGAGGCGGAGCGCGGCCACGGCCCGGTCGGTGTCCCGGGCGAGTCCCCCGAGGTCGGCGTCCTGCTCCGCGCGCGGGGCAGTGGCCCGGCGGACGGCGGCCTGCCGCTCGGCCTGGAGCGCGGCCACGGCGTCGGCGAGGGGGGCGCGCACCTGGGCGTCGACCCGTTGCAACTGCCGCAGCCGGGAGACGTCCTGGGCGGTGGTGACGGTGGCGTACCCCCACAGGGCCAGCAGGGAGACGACGGGCACCATCAGCAGGCAGACGATCCTGGCGCGGACGGTGCGGGGGCGGATGCTCCGGCGTCGCGGCCGGGGGGTCGCGCTGCCGGAAGCACCGACGTCGGCGTCGGCGTCAGGTCCGGCGTCGGGGGCGGCGTCGGCCAGGAGCTCGTCCGGGGTCTCGTCGGCCGGTGGTCCGGCGTGTGCGCGGCGGCCGCGTACCGGGCGCGGCGGCTGCGCGCCGGCTGTCGGGGTCCTGCGGGGTGTACGCATGGCCTCCTCGCTGGGGGCGGGTGGGGCGGGTCGTCGGGTCACCGGCCCGCTGGTCCGGTGCGGGTCGTCCGGCCGGCCGGGGCGGTTCACGCGGTTCGCACCGGTCGGCCTGTCGGGGCGGGTCACGCGGTCCGGGCGTCGGTCGGCGTGTCGGAGCGCTTCACGCGGTCCGGGCCGGCCGGCCACCGGTGCCGCTCCGCTCGCCCGGCTGTGTGCCCCGCTCGTCGTGGCCCTGTGCCGACGCGGACGCCCCACGCTCCCCCGATGTGGGCGACAGGGCGACGAAGGCCGAGGTCAGGAAGAGGTAGGACCCGAGGCCGACGGCGAGGGGGAAGATGAACTGCATCGCCGTGGCCCCGGGCAGCGCGGTCCCCGAGGGCGTCACCCGCACGCTCACCGCGAACATCCCGGTGTAGTGCATGCTGCTGACCGCCGCGCCCATCACGAGGGAGGCGACGGTGACGGCGACGGGTGACGTGGTGTGGAGGGCCGCCCAGAGGGCCGCGGTGGCGGCGACGACCGCGATGAGGACGGACAGCCCGACGCGCACCGGGTCGTAGGTGATGTCGCCGTGCAGCCGGACGGCGGCCATGCCGAGGTAGTGCATGCTCGCCACGCCGAGCCCGGTGGTCAGGCCGCCGAGCAGCAACGCGCGCGTGCGGTCGCGGCCGTAGCCGACGGCGAACACGCCGGCGCAGACGACCACCATGGCGACGAGGAGGCTGAGCACGGTCAGCGGCACGTCGTAGCGGATGTCGGTGCCGCTGACGCCGAAGCCGAGCATGGCGACGAAGTGCATCGTCCAGATGCCGGTGCCGATCGCCGAGGCGGCGGTGAGGAGCCAGTTGCGCCGTGAGCGCCCGGTGGCACCGAGCGCGCGGACGGTGCAGCGCAGCCCGAGGGCGGCGCCGATGCACGCCATGGCGTACGACAGCACGGGGGTCAGCCAGCCGAAGGTGGCGTGGTCCAGGTGTCCCATGGCCAGAGGACGTTAGGGGGGCACCGGCGCACCGAGGGGGCGCGTTTCGAAAGCCGGCGGAACATGACAGGGAAATACGCCGGAGCGACCGCCTCGCACCGACTCGCGCTCGAACGTGTGCGCAGATCCGTCATCCGTGCCGGTGACGGTCGGGTGAGGGATCATGCGTCGTATGAGCGACGATCACACGAACGACCACACGCGCGTGCGGGAGTTCTTCGCCGCGCGCGCCGCGGACTGGGACAGGCGCTTCCCCGACGACGGCCCCGCCTACGCGGCGGCGGTCGCCGAGCTGGGCCTGCGGGAGGGTGACCGGGTGCTCGACGCGGGCTGCGGCACGGGCCGGGCCCTGCCGCCGCTGCGGACGGCCGTGGGGCCTTCCGGGGTGGTCGTGGGAGCGGACCTGACGGCCGCGATGCTGGAGGCCGCCGTGCGGGCCGGGCGCGACCGCGACGGGCGGCTGCTGCTGGCCGACGTGGTGGCGCTCCCGTTGCGCTCCTCGTGCCTCGACGCGGTCTTCGCCGCGGGGCTCGTCGCCCACCTGCCGCACCCGGCCGAGAACCTGCGGGAACTCGCGCGCGTGGTGCGCCCCGGCGGCACGCTGGCCCTGTTCCACCCGATCGGCCGGGCGGCCCTCGCCGCCCGTCAGGGACGGCAGATCACCGACGACGACCTGCGCGCCGAGCCGCGCCTGCGGCCGCTCCTCGCCGACTCCGGCTGGCGCCTGACGTCGTACGTCGACGAGGACGACCGCTTCCTTGCGCTGGCGGTGCGTCAGGGCTGAGCGGTGCGTCCTCGGGCCGGTGCTCCGTCGTCCCCGGTGGCCGGCGCGGCGGTCAGGCGCTCGCGCGGACCACGAACCGGGTCGGCAGGATCAGCGGGGTGGGGTCCTGCCCGTTGACCAGCGCGACGAGCATGCGCGCCATCTCCCGGCCGAGCGCCCGGACGGGCTGGTGGACGGTGGTCAGGGGCGGGTCGGCGATGCGGGCGACGGCGAGGTCGTCGAACCCGGCCACCGCGATGTCGTCCGGCACGGACCGGCCGGCCGCCCGCAGGGTGCGCAGGGCCCCCGCCGCCATGTTGTCGTTGGCGGCGAACACCCCGTCGACGTCGGCGTGCCGCGACAGCAGCGCGGTCATCCCGGCGGCCCCGCTGGGCTCGGTGAAGTCGCCCTCCTGCGGCGGCAGCGGCTCGAGTCCGGCCCCCAGCATGGCGTCCCGGTAGCCGCGGTACCGGGCGCGGCCCGCCTCGGTGTCCAGCCGCCCGCAGAGGGTGGCGACCCGCCTGCGGCCCTGGGCGAGGAGGTACTCGGTCGCCTCGCGCGCGCCGCCGGTGTTGTCGACGTCCACGTAGTGGCGGGGGGCCGGGCCGACCGGCCGGCCGCCGAACACGACGGGCAGGTCGGCCTCCTCCGCGAGTCGGGCCAGCGGGTCGTCCTCGCGCAGCGCCATCAGCATGACGCCGTCGGCCCCCCTGCACCGCAGGAGGTCCTCCACCCGCTTGCGGCCCCGGTCGGAGGCGGCCAGGCACAGCATCAGGTGCAGGTCCGCCTCGTCGAGGGCGGCCGACGCGCCCACGATCACCTCGGCGAAGAAGGGGTCCGCGAAGATCGAGGGGTCCTCCCCGGAGACGACCAGGGCGGCGGCTCCCGTCTGCCGGGTGGCCAGGGCGCGGGCGGTGGGGTGGGGGACGTAGCCGAGCAGCCGTACCGCCCGCTCGACCGCCTCGCGCTTGGCGCGGCTGACGTGGGGGGCGTTGTTGAGAGCACGGGAGGCCACGGAGCGGGAGACGCCGGCGTGTTCGGCGACCTCGTCGAGTGTGGGCTGCCGTCGTGACGGACCTGCTGGCATCGGCCGCTGCCCCTTCGGTCGTCGGCCGCCGGCACGGACCGGCGGCGCTGAACATGACTGGAAACGCTTCCAGTTCTGCCGACTCTAGGGTGTGGATCGCCCCGCGGGAAGAGCCGTGCGCAGCCCCGAGCCGTCGTGAACAGGGCTTCGTGTGACGGCTCTTGACAGCTCCTGCGGCTCGCCACACGATACCTAGCACACCCCGGAGCCCCCTCGCCGTGACTGGAACCGCTTCCAATGGGAGCGCTCCCAGAGATCGGCGTCCGGCCCATGGGTGGGGCACCCCCGCCGGAGAGCCGCCGTCCCGGGGCGCCGTTCCACCGCACCTGACCAGCGCGTCGCACGCCCGGACGAGGCGTGCGCGCGTCCCTGCCAGGAAATCGAGGTACGTCATGCGCCGCAGACTCCGCGCCCTGGTGGCAGGGTTGATCGCCCTGCCCTTGGCGCTCGCCGTCGCACCGTCCGCCCACGCCGCGGACCCGACCGGCATGACCAGCGGGTTCTACGTGGACCCCGACTCCAGCGCCAAGCGGTGGGCCGCCGCCAACCCCGGCGACGGCCGGGCGTCCGCGATCAACTCCGCGATCGCGAACACCCCGATGGCCCGCTGGTTCGGCTCCTGGAGCGGCAGCATCGGCACCGCCACGGGGGCGTACGCGGGGGCCGCGGACGCCCGGGACAAGCTGCCCCTGCTCGTCGCCTACAACATCTACAACCGCGACTACTGCGGCGGGCACTCGGCCGGCGGGGCGTCATCGGCGTCCGCGTACGCCACCTGGATCGCGCAGTTCGCGGGCGGCATCGCGAACCGCCCGGCCGTGGTGCTCCTCGAACCCGACTCCCTCGGCGACTACGGCTGCATGACGCAGGCTCAGATCACCGAGCGGCAGGGCATGCTGAGCGGTGCGCTCGGCCAGTTCGCCCGCCAGGCCCCCAACACCTGGGTCTACCTGGACGCCGGCAACCCCGGCTGGGCGAGCGCCGCGACGATGGCCCAGCGCCTCAACGACGCCGGCCTGCGCCAGGCCCACGGTTTCTCCCTCAACATCTCCAACTACTTCACCACGGCGGAGAACACCGCCTACGGCAACGCCGTGAACAGCGCGCTGAGCGCCCGCTACGGCTACACCAAGCCGTTCGTCGTGGACACCAGCCGCAACGGCAACGGCTCCAACGGACAGTGGTGCAATCCGTCGGGCCGCCGCATCGGCACCCCCACACGGCTCGGCGGCGGCGCCGAGATGCTGCTGTGGATCAAGACGCCCGGCGAGTCCGACGGCAACTGCGGCGTGGGCGCCGGGTCCACGGCCGGGCAGTTCCTCCCCGAAGTGGCCTACAAGATGATCTACGGCTACTGACGCGCCCCCGCGACCCCCACACGCCCCCACCCACCCCTCTCGTCGATCAGGAGCAGTCATGACAGCACGCAGCCCGGGACGCGGCACGGCCGCCGCCGTCGCCGCCCTCACCGCCTGCCTGGCGCTCACCGCCACGCAGGCGGCGGCCGCCCCGGTGCCGGGCGGTGCCGCCCAGGGCCGGGGCGAGGTCACCCCGGCCACCCGGTTCTACGTGGATCCGCACAGCAAGGCGGCGAAGCAGGCGCTCGCGGACGTGCGCAGCGGGGACTTCGCGGACGCCGCGAACATGGCGAAGCTGGCGAGCTGGCCCCAGGCCGCGTGGTTCACCGAGGGCACGCCCCAGGAGGTGCGGGCCGGGGTGAACACGCTGGTCCGGCGGGCCGGGGCCGTGCACCGGACCCCGGTCCTGGTCGCGTACAACGTCCCGGGCCGGGACTGCTCGCAGTACTCCAGCGGCGGGGCCGCGTCCTCGGCGGCGTACCGGCAGTGGATCGACGCCTTCGCCGCCGGGATCGGCGACCGCAGTGCGGTCGTCGTCGTGGAACCCGACGGGCTCGCGCTGCTGCCCAAGGACTGCGGGCCGGCCACCGATCCGACCGGCGAGCTCACGGCCACCCGCGTCGCCGACCTCGCGTACGCCGTGAAGACCCTGAAGGCGCGGCCGCACACGGCCGTCTACCTGGACGCGGGGAACGTGCAGTGGCGGGCGGTCGGGGACATCGCCCAGCGGCTGCTGGACGCCGGGGTCCGCCAGGGCGACGGCTTCTCGCTCAACGTGTCCAACACCCACCCCACCGACCACAACGCCCGGTACGGCACCTGGATAGCCGAGTGCATGTGGTACGCCACCGAGGGGCCCGCACCGGCCCGCGGCCACACCGACTGGTGCGCCAGCCAGTACTACTCGGCGGCCGCCCCCAACGACGGCACGCCCGGCAACAGCGTCAACTCCGCCGACCCCGCCACCTGGCGGTGGACGGACGCCTGGTTCGACCAGAACGCGGGCACGCCGCCGGCCACCGCGCTGAGCCACTTCGTCATCGACACCAGCCGCAACGGCCTGGGCGCCTGGACACCGGAGCCCGGCAAGTACAGCGGCGACCCGGAGCCCTGGTGCAACGCGCCCGGCCGCGGTCTCGGCCCGCGGCCCACCGCCGACACGGGGGTGCCGCTCACCGACGCCTACCTGTGGATCAAGGTGCCCGGCGAGTCCGACGGCAGCTGCACCCGCGGCACGGGCGGCACCGTCGACCCCGAGTACGGGATCGTCGACCCGCCCGCCGGCGCGTGGTGGCCCGACCAGGTGCACGGCCTGGCCCGCAACGCGGCACCGCGCCTGACGTTCAACCGCTGACACCGCCCTCCGGGGAGCCGGGCCCGCCGCCCGGTTCCCCGGACCCGCGAACCCGTAGCGGGGCGGGGTACGTGCGGAGGTCCGCGATGGACCGCGCCTTCACATGACGGCCGCCGTGGTCCTTTGCGGGTACGGGCATCACTGCAGCGTGATCTCCTCGCCGATCGACTGCTCGCGCGCGGAGGCGACGACCAGGGCCGTGGCCGCGGCGTCCTGCGCTGCCACGCCGACCGACTTGTAGAGGGTGATCTGGTCCGGTGAGGTGCGTCCCGGTCTGCTGCCCGCGACGAGTTCGCCCAGCTCGGCGTGCACGTGCTCGGCTGTGATGAGGCCGTCGCGGATCGGCACGAGCAGGTCGTTGCTGCCGGCGGGGAACGGGGCAAGCGCGGCCTGCCGCGATTCGACGCACACCAGTGCCTGGGTGACCGTGGCGTCGTCGACCTCGCGGCCGGCCGGGTTGTACCCCACGGACGTGATGTGCACGCCGGGCGTCAGCCAGGAACGGCGGATCACCGGTTCGACGGCGTGCGTCGTCGCCGCGGCGATGTCCGCGCCGTCGAGCGCCTCGGCGTAGCCGGACACGGCCCGGACCTCACCCTCGAACCGGGCCGAGAGTTCTTCGGCCAGGGCGGCTGCCTTAGCCGCGTCCCGGCCGGCGACGCGGATCTGCCGGATCGGGCGGACCCTGCAGATCGCGCGGGCGTGGGACCGTGCCTGCACGCCGGTGCCCAGCACCGCCAGCACCGTCGCGTCCTCGCGGGCCAGCAGCCGGGCCGACAGCGCGGAGCAGGCGGCGGTCCGCGCCGCGGTGATGGCCGTACCGTCCAGCAGTGCGGCGGGCCGGCCGGTGTCCGGGTCGAACGCCACGATCAGCGCCTGGTGCGTGGGCAGCCGTACCCCGTCGTTGTGCGGGAAGAGTGACACCAGCTTGGTGATGAGCGCCCCGGCCGACGGCAGGTGGCCCGGCATGGCCGCGAGGAATCCCTCGCGTTCGGGTACCAGGGCGGCGACACGGTCGGGCACGGAGGCGCGGCCCGCACTGAGGTCTGCCATCGCCGGGGCGAGGGCATCGATCAGCGCGTCCATGTCGAGCAGGGCTTCCACCTGCGAACGGCCCAGAACGAGCATGCGCCTCACCCTCCTGATGCCGGTCGTCCATCGAGCCGTCGCACGGCCACAGCCTCGACCGCAGCCCGCGTCGACCCGGCGACGACACGCCGTCCTGCCCGAGGACGTTCCTCCGTACGCGCCTGAGCGCTTCCCCGACGGATGGGACCGACGTGCGGCGGTCACGCCCGTGCCCGCAAGGCGGACCGGCTCGTCAGACCAGCTTGCAGTGGCTGCCGCGCTGCCACGGTGCCCTGGTCCCCGCGCACACGGCCACCACGACGCCCTGCACCGAGGAGTCGCCCCACTGGAAGGACCCGTCCACTCCCGCTTCCAGCGGCCGTCGTTGAGCTTCTGGTAGCGCACGTACGGGGTGCAACACGCCCTGCTGGGCCGTGCTTCAGAGCTCACCCGTCGGCCCGTCGGGGGAGCTCGCCGTGTCGGCCTTTCCCCAGCTCTCGACGGGTCTGCCGCCGCCGGCGAGGATCGCCTCCTCGTCGTACGAGACACCGAAGCCGTCGTGAGGCAGGAGTGAGACGATCAGGCCGTCCCGTACGGTCCAGCCGATGTCCAGGACCATGGCGACCGGGACGAGGTGCATGTACTCCCCCGGATCGGCGCCAGGCCCGTAGGTGGCCTCGTCCGCGACGGCGATGCAGGCGCCGAGGTCCCGGCTGAAGACGTACCAGCACGCCAGTGCGTCCGGCAGAGCGATGGGGCTGGGCCGGCCGGGAACGATGGTTTCGCTTCCGCAGGCAGCGGTCATCAGCGTGGCCGCCAGCAGGTCGGGCAGGCCGGTGTCGCCCGCCGGCCGGTGTACCGGGACCGTCGCACGGGCGTGGGCCGCTCCTTCGCGCACCCAGCGCCGGTACTCGTCCCACGCGGCCAGTGTCTTGTGCGCTCTGGCCGGCTCCCAGCCCATCTCGGAGGCGACCCGCTGTGCGGCCTGCGGGCCGGTGCCGAAGTGTTCCCGCAGCACGCGGGAGCGCACTGCGGTGGCCCGGGCGAGTTCGGCCTGGGCCGGGATGAGGAGGAAGTGGTTCACCGCCACATCCGCGCCCCGCGGGCCGTACGCCTCACCCAGCGGCGACACACCGGACAGCCATACGGTCTCCAGCTCGGTCAGCACGGCCAGGTCCCGCTCCTCGCGGCCCTCCTCCAGGGCGTACCGGGTCGCCGATCCGGGCCTGGTGAGGCGCTCCAGCACATCGGTGAGTCCCTCGCGCAGCCAGACCAGCGCCTCCCAGGGGCGGTCCTTGTCCACGGCCCAGTACGTGCGTGTGCCCCTGCCCTTGCGCCACAGCCGGTAGACGTCCGCACCCGCTCCCGGTTCGGTCAGCCACAGCCGCTCGCCGGGGCCGCCGATCTCTGCGTTGATGGCGGTCAGCTCCACCACCCGGAGCTGGCCTTCGACGAGGTCGAGCAACTCGTCGTAGGTGAAGCGCGGTTCACGGTGAATCGTCGGCATGCCTGGTCCGTCCCCCTGCCGCAAACGTGGGCCCGTCCATCCCGCTGCGACAGCAGCGCACTGGCGAGCCACGGGAGACCGATCCTTGCACCCACCGCCCTCCGGTGCCCAGCGGGCAGTCGCCGTGGTCGCGCTTGACCGGGCCCACCGGGGCGGCCGTGTCACCTCTTGCCGCTGTCCACGATCACCGGTGTGCCGTTGGCGTCCGTGCCGCACGGGACCGCGTAGACCGGGTTGGCCTTGGCGGCCTCCCTGTAGGCCTCCAGGCACTGGTTGTACAGGACCTTGTCGCTGAGCGAACGTTCGAGGATCTTGTTGGCGGCGGCGATGCCCTCCGCCTCGATCCGCTTGCGTTCCGCCTCGGCCTTCGCCGTACGGGCCGCCTCCGTGGCCCGCTCGGTGGCCTGTTCCTGCTGGATCTTCTTGTCGATCTGTTCCTGCAGCCTGTCCGACGGCCGCACGTTGCGCAGGTTGACGGTGGTGACGTCGATCCCGCGCGGCGCCAGGCGCTCCTTCACCAGGCGGGCGATCTCGGAGCCGATCTGCTCGCGCGCGGAGGCGTACCCCTCCTCGCTGGTCTGCTCGGCGAAGACGTTGCGGATGATCTCGCGGGCGTCGGGCAGCACCAGCCGCTGCTCGACGGCCTCCTCGCTGCCCGCCAGCCGGTACAGCTCGACCGCCTTCGCCGGCGCCACGGCCCACTTGATGGTGACGTCGGCGTACAGCACACCGCCCTGCGAGGAGCGGACCTCGACGACGTCCTTGCCGTTGAGGTCGAGATCGACCGGGCGGGTCGAGAAGGACGTGACGTCGGTGAACGGCGACTTGAAGTGCACGCCGGACCTCAGCGGCGTACCGATCGTGCCGAAGGTCACCGGGACGCCGACCTCGTAGGCGCTCACGACGTGCACACAGGCGAACGCCGCCGCCAGCAGCCCCGCCACCCCGCTGAGCACCGCCCCGAGCTTCCAGCCCGTCACCTCCCGGTGCCGGCCGACGAGGAAGAGGACGACGGCCGCCATGAGCAGCACGATGGACAGCACGAACACAGGTGATCCCCCTCAGGAAACGTTCCCGCGCCCTCCTGGGACGCGACCCCGGCGCGCATCGTAGCGACCGAAGATGACGCCCGAGCCTCACCACGGTTCACCCGCGGTGCGGGCAGGCGAACACAAGATCACCTTCTGCCGCCGGCCGGCTCTCCCGTACGTCTGGTCCAGACCTCTTGACGAAAGGTCTGGACCAGAGCACTGTCATGTCTACGACACCTCACCGCACCCCCCACCGGGAGGCCCGTATGCTCCGCCGTGCCCTGTCCCTGCTCGCCGCCGCGCTGGCGACCGCGGCCCTCACGCAGTTCGCGCAAGCCCCCGCCGCCTCCGCCGCCGACACGTGCGCGTTGCAGCCGAAGCCGACCGGCAAGGTCCTCCAGGGCTACTGGGAAAACTGGGACGGCGCGGCCAACGGCGTGCACCCGCCCTTCGGGTGGACCCCGATCACCGACTCCCGCATCGCCGCGCACGGTTACAACGTGATCAACGCGGCCTTCCCGGTGATCCGTTCCGACGGCACCGCGCTGTGGGAGGACGGCATGGACGCGGGCGTGAAGGTGGCGACCCCGCAGGAGATGTGCGCGGCCAAGGCGTCGGGGCAGACGATCCTGCTGTCCATCGGCGGTGCCGCGGCCGGCATCGACCTGAACTCGACCGCGGTGGCGGACCGTTTCGTCGCGACGATCGTGCCGATCCTGCAGAAGTACCAGTTCGACGGCATCGACATCGACATCGAGACCGGCCTGACGAACAGCGGGAACATCAACCAACTGTCCACGTCCCAGGCCAACCTGATCCGGATCATCGACGGCGTGCTGGCACGGATGCCGGCCGGCTTCGGCCTGACGATGGCCCCGGAGACGGCGTACGTCACGGGCGGCAGCATCACCTACGGCTCGATCTGGGGCGCCTACCTGCCGATCATCAAGAAGTACGCCGACAACGGCCGGCTGTGGTGGCTGAACATGCAGTACTACAACGGCAGCATGTACGGCTGCGCGGGCGACTCCTACCAGGCGGGCACCGTGCAGGGCTTCACCGCCCAGAGCGACTGCCTCGCCAAGGGCCTGGTGGTCCAGGGCACGACGATCCGGGTGCCGTACGACAAGCAGGTCCCGGGCCTGCCCGCGCAACCCGGCGCGGGCGGCGGGTACATGGCACCGTCCCTCGTCTCCCAGGCGTGGCGGCACTACGGCGGCGCCCTCAAGGGCCTGATGACCTGGTCCCTGAACTGGGACGGCTCGAAGAACTGGACCTTCGGCGACAACGTGAAGGCCCTGCAGGGCCGCTGAGCGGCCCCGGACGCACGGATGCCGGACGCACGGACGCCGGACCTCCCCGAGCACCCTCGGGGAGGTCTCCTTCAGTCCGGGTGCCGGACCGGGCAGCCGCGCAGGCCGGGGACGGGGCGGGTGCCCAGTTCGTCCAGGCGGTAGCCGTCCGGGTAGCTCTTGATCTCCCAGTTCTGCCGCCCGTGGTGCGGCGCGCGGCGCGGTGGCAGCAGGCGCACCGCTCGTCCACGCGCGCGTACGGCCCGTCGTACCAGGGCGCGTGCGAGGGGGCCGGGAGGCGTGTAGCGGAACGCCCGAAGGAGCGGGTCGTCGAGCAGGGCGCGCGTCGAGGCGCGCAGGAGGGGTGCGAGGGGGCGCGGGTACCAGGAGGCCATGAGGTCGAGCGTGGCGTCCGCGACGCGGCGCGCGTCCGCGTCCCAGCCGAAGTGGGCCGCCTCGTAGGAGTCGAGGCAGTCCTCGAACTCCTCGTACGTCTGCGGGACGTCCTTGATGCCCAGGTGGCGCCCGAGCGTGCGGTAGTGGACGGCGGAGGCGACCGTCTCGTGCCGGGAGAGCCTGCGCCACCCGTAGGCGTCGATCCACCGCTTGGGCACGACGACGAACGTGCACAGCACGTAGCGCATGTCGTCGTCGGAGATGTCGTAGCTGCGGTGCATCTGGTTGATGCGCCGGATCGCGGTGCGGGCTTCCCTGCTGTCGAAGCCGTGCTCGATGACGGCGTCGAGGAGCAGCGAGGTGTCGTCGTAGCGCTTCTGCGTGCGGTCCGTGAGCTCGGCGGTCGCGGCGAGCAGGCGGCCGATGCTCGGCACCGCGTAGGTGCGGTAGAGCGCCAGTTCAAGGGCTCGGGTGACGTCCCAGGGGAACTCGTAGGCGGTGGTGAGGAGGTAGATCTCCGAGGCCTGCTCGTACGGGTCCATCCGCCGGATCTGTGCCAGCCGTGCGAAGCGCTCCACCGGGCCGTCCCCCTTCTGCCGCCGAAGTTCCCACTCTACGGTGAGTGACGGGGGACGGACGGTCGGTCGACGCAACCGTCGACGCACACCACATTGGGGAAGGTGGTCACCATGTTCGACCGGGTCCGGGAGGGCTGGGCGCGGCTGTTGCACGCCCCGCGCGGGCAGGCGCGGTCCGCCGCCGGAGGGCGGGCAGGCGACGGCGGAGGCGCCGGGGCGGGGCGTACGGGGACCGCCGGCCGGCGCGCGCCCAATCTCTTCGAGGCAGCCGCCGCCTACGTCTCGGCCCGTGTCGAGGACGACCAGGAAGGGATCGACGAGGCGGCGGGCTGGGTGACACCGGAAGCGCTGTCGTTCGGGACCAGCGAGCTGGCCTGTCGCGCGGTCGTCGCCCTCGCGCGGGAGCGGGACGAATCGCCGCGGACCGTCGCCCGTGCACTCCTCGGGCTGCCCAACGGCTGAGACGGCCGGGGCAAAGTTGGCCGATTCGCCCCGTCCGGGCCGGAAAACTGCAGCTCCGGGTGGTCCTGGGAGTCGTGACAAGCTCCTTCCCGGCGCATTAGGGTGCGCGCCGATGGACGAACCGATGGGGAGGCTGGGATGGCAGGGACGGACGAGGAGGCCGTCGCCGCCGCGGACGACGCGCTCTACGTGCTCACGGCGGTGTTGCTGACACCGGCGAAGTTCCCGAGCGTGCTGGGCGACGACTACCCGGAGGCCTGCGCCGCGCTCGGCCTGCCGCCGCTGGCCGACGGCTACGGCCTGGTACTGGGCCAGGACGGCGACGGTGCGCGGTGGACGGTGGTCATCGACGACGTGTCGCTGGTGGCCGTCGCCATCGCGTCCTGGGACTGCGGCATGGAGTACGACCTGTCGCCGGACGACCGCACGGTGGTCGCCGCCCTGCCCGGCTGGCCGCTCGCGGTCGCCGTGGCCGCACCCGGTGTGCCGGCGCCGCACGATCCCGGCCCGGAGATCGCGGAGGGGCCCCCGCTGTGTCCTCCGGACACGACGCGGTGGGGCCCGGCCCAGCGACGGCTCGGCGCCGACGAGATCGCGCTCCAGTGGGCGCTGTGGCGGGAGCAGATCGACGACGCCGAGTTCGCCGTGCCGGAGCAGGGGCCAGAAGGAGCTGGGAGCGTCGAAGTCGCCGAGCCGGGCGACGCTCCGGCTGGGCAGGGCGGCGGGGCCGCCGGCCCGGACGCGGAGGGCGGCCCCAAGGGGCACCACGGCATACGGCGGGTGCTCGCCGAGGCGCGGGCGTACGTCGACTCGCCCCCGCCGCTGGGCCGCGTGCGGTCGTCCTTCGCGTCCGGTGACGCGCGCACCCTGCGTGCCGACGGTCCGGGCTGGTCGCTGGTGGCCCGCACGGACGACATCGCGTTCGTGCTGCTCGACGAGGAGCCCGGCGAGGTACTGCCGGTCGGCCGGGGCCCGGAACTGCCCGGGCTGCTGGAGGCGCTCGACAAGATGGCCGTGCGGCCGCTGTGAGGCGGTGGGGGCCGTGGCCGGGCGGTGTCTTGGCCTGCCGGTCGGGCTGTCGGGTCCCCTGAGGCGGTCAGCGCTTCGGGACGGCATGTCCGTGCTTCGGGACGGCACGTCCGTGCCCGCTCGCGGCCGTGCGGCTCCCCGCCTGTCGGCCGCCGCGCAGCGCCCATGAGTCGGGCCGTCCTCGTGTCGACGCCGTGTAGGGCTACGGCCCACTTGGGCTGAGGACGGGGTGTGGTCCGGCTCCATGGTCCGTCGGCGGCTTCCCGCACAGCATGGGCAGCCCGCGCGGATCGCCGGTGCCACCCCGGGCGCCCGGCGCGCTCCGCGCCGTCTGCTCCTGGAGGTCGTGCATGCGTCCCATCCGAGGTGTTCCGCTCGTCGCCGCGCTGCTGCTGGCGGCGGTCGTCGGCGGACCCACTCCCGCCGCAGCCGGTGCGGGCGCCGACGGCCACTGCGCCCGGCAGGGGCACGTGCGCGTGCCGGGCGCGGCGCTGCAACAGAGCGCCTGCCTGGCCGACCTGACGACCACCGGGCTGCCCGGCACGTCGTACACCGACCTGGCCGACCAGGCGGGGCTGACCGCGCGGGACACGCCGGTGCCGTCCGGGGTACCCGGGGTGCAGGTGGACGGCTACTTCCCGGACTCGTCGCACTTCAACACCACGCACGGGTGGGCGCACGACGCCCAGTTCGTGATCCGGCTGCCCGACCGGTGGAACGGCGGGCTCGTGGTGACCGGCGCGCCCGGGACCCGCAAGCAGTACGCGACGGACAAGGCGATCTCGGACCGGGTGCTCGCCCAGGGCTACGCCTACGCCGCGACCGACAAGGGCAACAACGGGGTGGACTTCTACCGCGACGGCGTGCGGCCCGGCGACGCCGTCGCCGAGTGGAACGCCCGCACCACCCAGCTCACGCGGGCCGCTCGCCGGGTCGTGGCCCAGCGCTACGGCCACGCCCCGCGCCGGACGTACGTCACCGGCATCTCCAACGGCGGCTACCTCACCCGCTGGCAGCTGGAGAACCACCCCGAGCTGTACGACGGCGGAGTGGACTGGGAGGGCGCCCTGTGGACGGCCCACGGGCCCAGCCTGCTCACCTCCCTGCCCACGGCGGTGGCCCGTACCTACGGCGCGGCACGCGTCGAGGACCTGTACGCCGTGGGCTTCGCGCGGGGCTCGGAGTTCCTGTGGCCGTACCACGAGAAGGCGTACTGGGGCGTCACGCAGAAGATCTACCGGGCCGAGTTCGACCCGGGCTACGACCCCGCGTGCCCCGGTCCCTCCGCCGGGACCACGGCGGAGCAGATCCTGGCCCCCTGTCCTTCCGACGCGGACTACGACTACGCCTCCCGTCCGGCGGCGGTGCACCGCGCGGTGGCCCGGGTGGCGCTGACGGGCCGGATCGGCCGGCCGCTCATCACCCTGCACGGCGACCTCGACACGCTGCTGCCGCAGAGCGCCGACTCCGACGTGTACGCGCGGATGATCGACGCGCGCGGACGGGGCACGCTGCACCGGTACTACACGGTGGCCGGCGGCACGCACGTGGACGGGCTGTACGACACCCATCCCGACCGGCTGCGGCCGATCCTGCCCTGCTACCGCTCGGCGTTCGACGCGCTGGTGGCCTGGGTGGAGCACGGCACCCCGCCGCCCGCGGACCACACGCTGGGCAGGCCCGCGGACGGTGACGTGGTCGGTTCGTGCTCGCTGGGCGAAGGGCTCCGGCCCAGCTCCTGACCCGCCTGACGACGGGTCCCCGGCGGTCAGCGGCCGAGCTCCCTGCGACGGATGCGGCGCAGACGGCGCCGCTGCGAAGGGTCGAGCGCGAGGTACGCGGCCGCCGGGACTCCCAGCACGATCAGCAGCGCCGCCCACCAGGGCAGCCAGATCAGCAGGAGCAGCCCGGCCGCCACACCTCCTGCGGCGATCTTGGCGTTCTTCGACATGTGTGTCGCCTCCTCCGCGGCCCCTGCCGCTCTCTGTCCGGAGAACGGCCCCACGCGGCGCGCAGTTCCGCATCCCGACCCTGAGTCGACCCTGAACCACGCCCCCTACGCATCCCTGAGGCGCACCGTGCGGAGGTGTTGTACCCTCGACCACTCCACCCGGTAGTCAAATTTGAGGAGTAGGTTCGTCTTCGTGCAGAGGCCTCCCACGGAACCCACGGAACCCACCCCCGACGACCCCACGACACCCCCGCTCGTCACGGACGCCGCCCGACTGGCCCGCGCGTGCGCCGTCTTCCTGCCGGGCGACCCGGCCCGTTCCGGCACCATCGCCTTCTGGAGCCCGGACGGGGCGGTCGGCGACGACAGGACACGCGCCGCCGCCGATCCGGCGGTCGCCGAACTGACGGTCGTCCGGCCCACGGCCGACGGCGTGGGCACGGTGACGGTGCCGGCGGTGCTGCTCCCGGTGCGCACCGCCCTGCCCCTCCTCGTCCGCGCGCGGGGAGCGTCGGACGCGCATCCGGCCACGGCCTTCTGGGGCGCGGCCACGCTCCTCGCGCTCCACTTCGTGGCGCGCGGACTGGTGCTGCCGGGGCTGTCGGAGAGCGACCACGACGCCTGGCGGATCGGCCCGTTGGGACCGGACGACACCGAGCTGATCCGGCACCTGGCCGCGGCGATGCCGCCCGAGGCCCACGCCGTGCCGGTGGACGAAGGGCAGACCGACGGCGGACGGACGGGCGGCGGACAGACCGCAGACGCGCCGGCCGACGACGGAATGGCGGCCCCCGGACCAGCCCCCTTGCAGCTCCCCGCCCCGGAGACCCTCCTGCGGGCCTTCCTGGACGCGGTCGCCGACGCCCTGCCCCGCTCCCCCGCCGCCCACCTCGTGACCGACGGCCCGGCCTACGCGGCGCTCGCACCGCAGCACCTGCCCGAGCAGCGCGCCTGGGCGGCCGACGTCGCCGCCGGCCACGACGCGGGCGTGCGGATCTCGCTGCGCGTCGAAGCCCAGGGCCTCGACGCGTGCGCGGCGCGGGCTGAGGCGGCCGATCCCGAGGCGGGTGCGGGCGCCGGGACGGCTCCGACGTTGCGGGCCGTTCTCCAGGTGCACAGCGTGAGCGACCCCGCGCTGGTCGCGGACGCCGCCGACGTCTGGGCCGCCGCGGATGGTGCGGCGAACGGGGGTTTCGGCCCGCGCGTGCGGATGGACGTGCTGCTCGCCCTGCGCCGCGCGGCGAGAGCCTGGCCCGCGCTCCTGCCGCTGCTCTCGGCCGCCGTGCCGGACGCCGTGGACCTCCTGGACGACGAGGTGGCCGACCTGCTGGGCGACGGCACGCGCGCGTTGGCGGCCGCCGGTGTCGAGGTGCACTGGCCGCGGGACTTGGTGCGCACGCTCAGCACGGGCGCGACGGTGGGCTCCCCGCAGGACGCCCCACCCATGCCCTCCGCCACCGGAACGGACGCCGAAATCCGCAGCGCAGGCGCCGGCGCGGGCGTCGGCACCGGCACCGGCCACCGCGGCGTCTCGCTCTCCGCCGACGCCCTGCTGACCTTCACCTGGCGCTTCGCGCTCGGCGACCAGCCCCTCACGCGCGAGGAGTTGGAGCGCCTGGCCGAGGCGAACCGGCCGATCGTGCGGCTGCACGACCAGTGGGTCCTGGTGGACCCGCAGGAGGTGCGGCGTGCCCGGGCCCGCCAGGACCGCAAGGTCACGCCGATCGACGCCCTGGGCGCCGCCCTGAGCGGCACCGTCGAGGTCGACGGCCGCCAAGTGGACGTCGAGGCCGCAGGGTGGCCCGCGGCCGTACGGGAGCGGCTGCTCGGCCGGGAGGAGGCGGAGCCGGTACCGCAGCCACCGGGGCTGGCCGCCGTGCTGCGCGACTACCAGCGCCGCGGCCTCGACTGGCTGGCCCGCACCACGGAGTGGGGGCTCGGCTGCTGTCTGGCCGACGACATGGGCCTCGGCAAGACCGTCACCCTGATCGCCCTGCACCTGCACCGCCGGGCGGCGCCGGAGTCCGCGGGCCCCACGCTGGTGGTCTGCCCCACGTCCCTGATGGGCAACTGGCAGCGCGAGATCGAGCGCTTCGCGCCCGGCACGCGCGTGCGGCGCTTCCACGGGCCGCGCCGCGCCCTGGGCACCCCCGGGGACACCTCGGCGGGCACGTCGACCGACACGCCGACCGGCACCCCGGCCCACGCCCACGCCCACGCAGGGGGCGACGCCCCGGCCGACGGGGAGTTCGTCCTCACGACGTACGGCACGCTGCGCCTGGACGCGGCGCGACTCGCCGAGGTGCGCTGGGGGCTGGTCGTCGCCGACGAGGCGCAGCACGTCAAGAACCCGTACTCGGCGACCGCCCGTGCCCTGCGCACCCTCCCCGCACGCGCGCGGGTGGCGCTCACCGGCACGCCCGTGGAGAACAACCTCTCGGACCTGTGGGCGATCCTGGACTGGACGACGCCCGGCCTGCTGGGCCGGCTCGGCACCTTCCGCCGGCGCTACGCGCGTGCCGTCGAGGGCGGCGCGGACCCGGCCGCGGCCGAACGGCTCGCGCGGCTGGTGGGGCCGTTCCTGCTGCGCCGCCGCAAGTCGGACCCGGGCATCGCGCCCGAACTGCCGCCCAAGACCGAGACGGACCACCCGGTCGCCCTGACCGCGGAACAGGCCGGCCTGTACGAGGCCGTGGTGCGCGAGACGCTGGCCGCGATCGCCGCGGCCGACGACATGGCGCGGCGCGGACTGGTCGTCAAGCTGCTCACCGCGCTCAAGCAGATCTGCAACCACCCGGCGCAGTACCTGGGCGAGGAACGCCCGACGATCGCGGGACGCTCCGGCAAGCTGGAGCTGCTGGACGAACTGCTCGACACCCTCCTCGCCGAGGGCGCGAGCGCGCTGGTGTTCACCCAGTACGTGCGGATGGGACGGCTCGTCGAACGGCACCTGGCGACGCGCGGGGTGGCCACGCAGTTCCTGCACGGCGGTACGCCGGTCGCCGAGCGGGAGGCGATGGTACGGCGCTTCCAGGACGGTGAAGTGCCGGTCTTCCTGCTGTCGTTGAAGGCGGCGGGCACCGGGCTCAACCTCACGCGGGCCGAACACGTCGTGCACTACGACCGCTGGTGGAACCCGGCCGTGGAGGCGCAGGCCACCGACCGCGCGTACCGCATCGGCCAGACGCGTCCGGTGCAGGTGCACCGGCTCGTCGCCGAGGGCACCGTCGAGGACCGCATCGCCGATCTGCTCGCGCGCAAGCGCCGGCTGGCCGACGCGGTGCTCGGGTCCGGCGAGTCGGCCTTCACGGAGCTGACGGACACCGAGTTGGCCGACCTGGTCGCACTGCGAGGGGACGAGCGATGAACCACGGGGACGACACGGAGACGAGCCGACACGACGGGACGACCAGCCGCTACGACGGGGCCACCGAGCGCGTCTTCGCCGCGCGGCCCCCCGAGCGGGGCGGGAGCCTCGCCCGGACCTGGTGGGGGCGGGCGTGGCTCGCGGCGCTGGAGGACGGCGCGCTGGACGGGGCCCAGGTCCGCGCCGGCCGCCGGCTCGCACGCGCGGGTGCCGTGGGCGCCGTGTCGGTGCGTCCGGGGCGGGTCACGGCCGTCGTACGGGACCGGGACGGGACGGGGCAGCGCGCGGACGTGCTGCTGGCGGAGCTGTCGCAGGGGCAGTGGGACCGGCTGCTGGACCTGGCCGTCGAGCGGTCGGGTGACGTGGCCGCCCTGCTGGACGGTGAGATGCCGCCGCAGCTCGTCGAGGACGCGGCGACGGCCGGGATCGACCTGCTGCCGGGACTGGGCGAGTTGGAGGCCTCCTGCGGCTGCGGCGCGTGGGACCACTGCGGGCACACCGCGGCGCTCTGCTACCAGGTGGCGCGGCTGCTGGACGACGACCCGTTCGTCCTGCTGTTGCTGCGCGGCCGCTCGCCACGGGCCGTCCTGGACGACCTCCAGGCCCGCGGTACGGCCGCTGCCGCACCGGAGCCGGCCGTGGCACGGCCCCGGCGGAACGGCGTCGACGCGGCACAGGCGTACGCGGCGGTGCGACCGCCCCTGCCCGCGCCGCCCGAGCTCCCCGGGCAGCCCGGGCTGCCGCCCTCCCTGGACGCGGAGACACCCCCCGCTGCGGGCGTCGATCCGACCGCGTTGGAGTTCCTGGCGGCGCGCACGGCGGACGAGGCGCACCGGATGCTGGCCGAGGCGCTGGGCGGCTCCACGCACGCGTGCGTGGAGCTCACGGCCGGTCAGGACGCGGTGCGGCTGGCCGCCGGGCTCGCCGGAACGCCGCGCGCGTTCCGCACGGCCGTCGGTCAGCGCCTCGCCACGGGTTCCGGGCGCACCCGGGACGGTCTGGCGTCGGCCGTGCGGGCCTGGCGGTACGGCGGTGCGGCGGCGCTGTCCGTGCTCGAGGAGGAGTGGGCGGTCGAGGGCGAGGCGTGGGCACGCGCGCGCAGTGCGCTCGAGTCGGCCTGGGAGGACGACGAGCGGCCGGTGCTGCGCGTCCGGGGCAACCGGTGGACGGTGGCGGGCACGTCCTGCCAGCTCCGGCTGGACCGGGACGGTCGCTGGTGGCCGTACCGCAAGGAGCGCGGGCGCTGGGCCCCGGCGGGGGACGCGGCCCGGGACCCGGCCACGGCCCTGGCGACGGCGATGTCCTTCGGGGACGGCGAGGGGGACGCGCAGGTTTGACCTCGGGTGCGGGCGCGGAGATCACCGGCCAGCCGACGGCCTCGCGAAACGGGGGTGACGGCTCACGCCTCACCGCCGCCCACGCCTGACCATGGCCCGCAGCCCACGCCTGACCGCGGCTCGCGGCTCGCTGCGCACGCCGAACCACCCCGTGCGTCGGCCCGACCCGCGGCCGACGCACGGCGTTCACCGCGTCGTCGTGCCGCGTTCCAGGAGTGACTCAACTGTGTGCGCTGTCACCCCGTTCGCCCCTCAGGAGGCCCGATGTCCCCGTACGCCGCCGGCCGGCGCCGCGTCCACCGTTCCGTCGCGGCGGTCGTGCCGCTCGCCGTGGCAGCCGCGCTGCTGTCCGCCCGGTCGGCCGACGCGTCCGCTCCCGCCGCGCAGGCCCAGGTCGTGCGGACCGCGACGCTCGGGGACGTGCCGCTGGGGACGTTCAGCAACGGGCTGCTGCCCGGCTCCGTGGCCGACGACCGGGGCGTGGACCTCGGCGGCATCGGCAGCGACATCTACCCGGCGGGCCGCAAGGGCGAGTTCTGGACCGTCACCGACCGGGGGCCCAACGGCCAGATCAAGGTGAACGGCAGCAAGCGGCGCACCTTCCCGGTGCCGGGCTTCGACCCGGCGATCGTGCGGATCAAGGTGACCGGCGACTCCGTGCACGTGCTGCGGGCCGTTCCAATCACCACCTCGTCCGGCAAGCCGGTCACCGGTCTGCCGAACCAGGCGGGGCGCGACGAGGCGCCGTACTCCTACGACGCGCGCACGGCGCTGTCGTACGACCCGAACGGTCTGGACACCGAGGGCATCGTGCGGGCCGCGGACGGCTCGTTCTGGCTCGTCGACGAGTACGGGCCCTCGCTGGTGCACGTCTCCGCGCGCGGGGAGGTGCTGACGCGGTACGTGCCCCGAGGGCTCGGGCTGACCGGGACCGACTACCCGGTGGTGGAGGCGCTGCCCGAGGTGCTGCTGCACCGGAAGATCAACCGCGGCTTCGAGGGACTCGCCCAACTGCCGGGCGGCGACCTGGTGATCGCGTTGCAGAGCCCGCTGTCGCTGCCCGACACGGACGCGGGCGAGGCGTCGCTCACCACGCGGCTGCTGCGCTTCTCACCGAAGAGGAAGGCCGTCACCGCCGAGTACGCCTACCGCTTCGACCCGGTGGGCGTCGTCGACCCCGGTGAGGACGACACCTCCGAGCTGAAGATCTCCTCGGTGGTCGCGGTGGGCGGCGACCGGCTGCTGGTGGAGGAGCGCACCGACAGGGCCGCGCGGCTCCAGGTGGTGCGGCTGGACCGGAAGGCGGACATCCTGGGCGGCCGTTGGGACGACGACACGACGTCGCCCTCCCTGGAGCAGCTCGCCGACCCGGCGGGCTCCGGCGTCCCGGTGCTCGCCAAGCGGCTGGCGGTGGACCTCGGCAAGGTGGCGGGCGTGCCCGGGAAGATCGAGGGCGTCGCACGCGTGGACCACGACACGCTCGCCTTGATCAACGACAACGACTTCGGGATGACCGACGGGACCGGGGCGTTCGATGCGCAGGGCAGGCTCGTGGACAGCGGCATCGAGACGAAGGTCGTCCACGTCCGCCTCCCGCGCGGGATCTGAGTCCCCCGCCTCGTCGCCCGCCCGCACCCGCGCCGCCTACGGCACCAACCCCGACGGCAGCAAGGACTCCAGGCCGCTCGGCAGCAAGGACTCCAGACCGCTGGGCAACTCGGAGGGGAACCCGCTCGGCAGCTCCGTCGGCAGGCCGCTCGGCAGTGCCGTCGGGAAGCCGCTGGGCAGCTCCGTCGGCAGCCGGGACGGCAGGGCGGTGGGGAGCCGGGTCGGCAGGCGGAAGGACGGGCTGCGCGTGCCCGTGCCGGTGGTGCTCCCGCCGGGCGACTCGTCCGAGCCGTCGTCCCCGCCCGAGGCGAGCACCACGACCACCACGACGGCCGCCACGCCCACCAGCACGCCGAGGGCGATGAGCAGCGGGTTCCGGTGGCCGCGCGGGCCCCGGCCGCCGGACCCTTCACCGGGGTCGGGGCCCGGGTCGTAGGGCGGCGGGGGCGGCCCGTAGCCGTCCCCCGGTGGGCCCGGCGGAGACGGCGGAGGCGGTCCGAAGCCGTCGCCCGGAGGACCCAGCGGACCCGGAGGACCCGGCGGAGGCGGTCCGAAGCCGTCGCCCGGAGGGGGCGGCGGCATGTCGCTCGGCGGGTGGGGCGGGCGCGGCGGTACGGGCGGCGTGGCCATGCCGCCCAGGGTGTCGAGAAGTCGCTCCGGGCGCGAGCCCCCGCGCGGGCGTCGGCACGGAGTCGTGCCACGGAAGACACGATTCCGGCGCAACGGCCGCGCGCAGGCCCTGACCTCGCGCCCGGAGCGACGTGGGGGGCGTGCGCGGGTGCTCGACCCGCGCACGCGCGCGTACTCAGCCCCGCGCCCCCAGCAGGTGGTCCATCGCCAGCTGGTCGAGGCGCTCGAAGGCCATGCCGCGCGCGGCGGCGGCCTCCGGGTCGAACTCCTCGAACGCCGAGCGGTCCCCGAGCAGCGCCTGCAGGCCGTCGGCGGCGGTCGGCTGGGCCAGCTCGTCGAGGCGGGAGGCGCGCAGGGCCTCCTGGACCTCCGGGTCGGAGCGGAAGGCGGCCGCGCGCTCCTTGAGGATCAGGTAGTTGCGCATGCAGCCCGCGGCGGACGCCCACACGCCGTCGAGGTCCTCGGTCCGCGGCGGCTTGAAGTCGAAGTGGCGCGGACCGGCGTAGCCGGCGCTCTCCAGCAGGTCGACCAGCCAGAACGCGGCGCGCAGGTCGCCGGCGCCGAAGCGCAGGTCCTGGTCGTACTTGATGCCGGACTGGCCGTTGAGGTCGATGTGGAAGAGCTTGCCCGCCCACAGCGCCTGGGCGATGCCGTGCGGGAAGTTCAGGCCGGCCATCTGCTCGTGGCCGACCTCCGGGTTCACGCCGTACAGCTCGGGGCGCTCCAGGCGCTCGATGAAGGCGAGGGCGTGGCCGACGGTGGGCAGCAGGATGTCGCCGCGCGGCTCGTTCGGCTTGGGCTCGATGGCGAAGCGCAGGTCGTAGCCCTGGGAGGTGACGTACTCGCCGAGGAGGTCGAAGGCCTCCTTCATGCGGTCGAGGGCCACGCGCACGTCCTTGGCGGCGCCGGACTCGGCGCCCTCGCGGCCGCCCCAGGCGACGTAGGTCTCGGCGCCCAGCTCGGCGGCGAGGTCGATGTTGCGGATCGTCTTGCGCAGGGCGTAGCGGCGCACGTCGCGGTCGTTCGCGGTGAACGCGCCGTCCTTGAAGACCGGGTGCGTGAAGAGGTTGGTGGTGGCCATGGGGACGGTCAGGCCGGCCGTGTCCAGGGCCTGGCGGAAGCGCTTGATGTGCTCCTCGCGCTCGCTGTCGGAGGACCCGAAGGGGATCAGGTCGTCGTCGTGGAAGGTGACGCCGTAGGCGCCGAGCTCGGCGAGGCGCTGCACCGACTCGACCGGGTCGAGGGCACGCCGGGTGGCGTCGCCGAACGGGTCCCTTCCCTGCCAGCCGACGGTCCACAGGCCGAAGGTGAACCTGTCCTCGGGGGTGGGCTGGTAGTTCATGCCGCGGCTCCTTGCGTGCTGAGACTATTTCGTCATGGCCGTTTACAAATTAGTATGCCTGAGCATCCCTGGGAAGACAGATCCCGCGGAGCCGCGGAAAAAATTAGGGAGAGACCGATGTCAGCAGCCGAGGGTCCGCTCGTCGTCGGCGTGGACACGTCCACCCAGTCCACCAAGGCGCTGGTCGTCGACGTGGCCACCGGCCGGGTCGTCGCGAGCGGCCAGGCGCCGCACACCGTGTCCTCCGGAGCCGGCCGCGAGAGCGACCCCCGGCAGTGGTGGGACGCGCTGTGCGAGGCGCTGCGCCAGTGCGGCGACGCGGCGCACGAGGCCGCCGCGGTGTCGATCGGCGGCCAGCAGCACGGGCTGGTGACGCTGGACGCGCAGGGCGAGCCGGTCCGCCCCGCCCTGCTGTGGAACGACGTGCGCTCGGCGCCCCAGGCCCGCAGGCTGACCGAGGACCTCGGCGGGGCGAAGTTCTGGGCGGAGCGCACCGGCTCGGTCCCGGCCGCCTCGTTCACGGTCACCAAGTGGGCGTGGCTCGCCGAGAACGAGCCCGAGGCCGTCCGCGCCACGCGCGCGGTGCGCCTCCCGCACGACTACCTCACCGAGCGCCTCACCGGCGAGGGCACCACCGACCGCGGCGACGCCTCCGGCACGGGCTGGTGGGCCTCGTCGACGGAGGCGTACGACCCGGAGATCCTCGCGCACGTGGGCCTCGACCAGGCGCTGCTGCCCCGCGTGGTGCGGCCCGGCGAGGTCGCGGGCACCGTGCACCGCCACGACCTGCCGTTCTCGAAGGGCACCCTGGTCGCCCCCGGCACCGGTGACAACGCGGCGGCCGCACTGGGCCTCGGGCTGCGTCCCGGCACCCCGGTGCTGAGCCTGGGCACCTCGGGCACGGTGTACGCCGTCTCCCGGCACCGCCCCGCCGACCCGACCGGCACCGTCGCGGGGTTCGCCGACGCGCACGGCGACTGGCTGCCGCTGGCCTGCACGCTGAACTGCACGCTCGCCGTCGACCGGCTCGCCGCGCTGCTGGGCCTGGACCGCGAGGCCGTCGAGCCCGCGGGCGGCGTCACGCTCCTGCCCTACCTGGACGGCGAGCGCACCCCCAACCTCCCGCACGCCGCCGGGCTGCTGCACGGCCTGCGCCATGACACCACCGCCGGCCAGATCCTCCAGGCCGCCTACGACGGCGCCGTGCACGCACTGCTCGCCGCGCTCGACCTGGTCCTCGACGCGGACGCGGACCGCTCCGCCCCGCTGCTGCTGATCGGCGGCGGCGCCCGCGGCACCGCCTGGCAGCAGACGGTACGACGGCTCTCCGGACGCCCGGTCCAGGTGCCCGAGGCCAGGGAACTGGTCGCGCTCGGCGCCGCCGCCCAGGCCGCGGGCCTGCTGACCGGTGAGGACCCGGCCGCCGTGGCCCGGCGCTGGGACACCGCCCGCGGTCCGGTGCTGGAGCCCGTGGAGCGGGACGGGGCGACCATGGACCGGATCTCCGGGGTACTCTCCGATGCCGCGGCGCTGCTGGAGCGGGGCACGGACTGAGGCCGGACAAGCGCCGGCCCGGGCTCCGGCGGACCTTGGCGACCGGCCGGGACCGGGCGGTTTCCGGAACACTCCGGTGACCGGGCCCCGACCGGCGCGGTTACCGGTGAACTCCGGTGACCGGACCGGGACCGGCGCGGTTTCCGGAGGACTTCGGCGACCGTGCCGAGGGAGCGAGGTGCCGGGACCGCGTCGAGCGGCGCCGGGACCGACGAAGGGACCGGGGGCGGACCGACGAGGGGCCCGGGGACGGACCGACGACATCGGCCGTCCCGGGCACCGGCGAAGGCCGCCGCGAGGACCACGTAGGCCGACCTGAGGACTGACGGAGGCATGAGCGCACCGCTGCACGAGGACCGACCCACCGGCCGGGGGCCGGCGCTGCCCGACACCCAGCAGGGCATGCGGCGCCGCAACCTGGCGCGCGTGATGCACGCCGTCCGCGCGGAGGGGTCGCTGTCACGGGCGGCGGTCGCCTCGCGCATCGGGCTGACCCGGGCGGCCGTGTCGACGCTGGTCGACGAGCTGATACGCACCGGACTGCTCGAGGAGCTGGGCCCCGAGCGGCCCGGCCGGGTGGGCCGCCCCGGCTCGGCCCTCGCCGTGAGCGGCCACGGACCCGCGGGGATCGGGGCGGAGATCGGCGTCGACCACCTCGCGGTGTGCGCGATGGACCTGCGCGGCGAGGTGCGGGCGCGGGCCGTGCGGCACGGCACCAACCGGGGCCGCTCCCCCGAGCCGGTCGTCGCCGAACTCGCCGAGCTGATCGACGAGGTGGTCACGGCCGCGCGGGGCGAGCGGCTGTGGCCGGCCGGGCTGGCGGTGGCCGTCCCCGGACTGGTGGCCCGGGACGGCCGCACCGTCGTCCGCGCCCCGAACCTCGACTGGCTCGACACGGACCTGGGCGCCCTGCTGCCCGTGGACCACCCGCTGACCGTGGACAACGAGGCCAACTTCGGTGCCCTGGCCGAGCTGTGGCTCACCGAGGGCACCCCGCGGGACTTCCTGCACGTGTCGGCGGAGATCGGCATCGGTGGCGCGGTCGTGGTCGACGGCAGCCTGCTGCGCGGCACGCGCGGTTTCGCCGGCGAACTGGGCCACGTCCCCGTCCACCCCGAAGGGCCCGCGTGCGGGTGCGGGGGGCGCGGCTGCCTGGAGCAGTACGCCGGCGAGGAGGCCGTGCTGCGGGCGGCCGGTCTCGAACTGGGCGAGGACCGCGTGGGGTTGCTGGCGGGGCGGGCGGCCGACGGCGACGAGGACGTACGGCGCGCCCTGCGCGACGCCGGGACGGCCCTGGGCATCGCCCTGACCGGCGCGGTCAACCTCCTGGACCCGCGGTCGGTGGTGCTGGGCGGCGCCCTCGCCGGGCTCGCGCCGTGGCTCCTGCCCTCCCTGGAGGAGGAGTTGGCGCGGCGCACGGCGGGACCCGCCTGCCCGGTGTCGGTGTCACCGCTGGGTCCGCAGGGGCCGCTGCTCGGCGCGGCGCACGCGGTGGTGCGGGGCGTGCTGGACGATCCGGCGGGCGTGGCCACGCACTCCTGACGGTGCGACAGGCGCCGTATCGGCGGCACCTGTTGTCGGGTCCCGGTCCCCGCGTGAGGATGGTCCCCAGCCGTATCGCTGTCGGGAGGCCGAGTTGACCGATCCCTGGGTGGCTCTGGAGCCGGGCGCCGATCCCGGAGAACGCGTACGGGTCCTGCGGCGCGCGCACGAGACGTTCACCGCGGCGGGCACCGTGCCGCGGCCGGTACGGACCGTGGTGGCCGACTCCTGGAGACGGTCGGCGCGGGCCGGGGTCGGGCCGGACGGCGCCGCGCGCGTCGAGTTGAGCGACGGCGACCTCGGCGCGTACCGGGCGGAGCACCCGCTGGCCGCGGTGATGCCGCTGTTCCGAGAGCTGTTGGGCACGTTCGCCGCCGACGGCGAGCACCTGCTCGCGGTGTGCGACGCGCACGGGCGGCTGCTGTGGGTCGAGGGGCACCCGGCGACGCGCAGGAAGGCCGGGCGGATGAACTTCGTGCCCGGTGCGCGGTGGGCGGAGAGCGAGGTCGGCACCAACGCGCCGGGGACGGCCGTCGCGGTGGACCGGCCGGTGCAGGTGTTCGCGGCCGAGCACTTCATCCGGCGCGTGCAGCCGTGGACGTGCGCGGCGGCACCGGTGCACGACCCGCGCACCGGGCGGGTGCTGGGCGCGGTGGACATCACCGGGGGCGACGGGCTGGCGCACCCGCACAGCCTGGGCTTCGTCCAGGCGGTCGCGCGGGCCGCCGAGTCGCACCTGGCGCTGCTCGCGCCGCCCCAGCCGCAGGTGGACACACCGGAGTTGACGGCGCTCGGGCGCGACGAGGCGCTGCTGTGCACCGGCGGACGGCGGCTCCGCCTCAGCCGGCGGCACAGCGAGATCCTGGTGCTGCTGGCCGGGCACCCGGAGGGCCTGAGCGGGGACGAGCTGCTGTGCGCGCTGTACGAGGACGAGTCGGTGACGCCGGTGACGCTGCGCGCGGAACTGGCCCGGCTGCGCGGGGTGCTGGGGCCGGGGCTGCTGGCGTCGCGGCCGTACCGGCTCACGGTGCCGGTGACCTGCGACGTCGCGGTGGTGGCGCGCCGTCTGGCGGCCGGCTCGGTCACGGGCGCGGCGGCGGCGTACGCCGGTCCGCTGCTCCCGGCGTCGCAGGCCCCGGCGGTCGTCCGGATGCGGGAGCGGCTGGCCGACGAGGTGCGGGCGGCGCTGATCGCCCGCGGCGATCCCGACCTGCTGGCGGACTGGGTCCACGCGGCGTGGGGCGAGGAAGACCTCGACGTGTGGCGGGCGTTGGCGGCGGCGCGCCCCACGGCGGCGGTGCGGGCCCGGCTCGCGGCGCTGGAGGCGGAGCTCGCCGCACCGGCCGGCTGGGACCGGGCGGGCCGCGCGGCCGGGACCCGACATCCGGCGGCGTGGCCGGGCATGCCGCGGACACGTCCCGCAGGGGTGTGACCCCGGGCCCGGCACGGCCCCCGACGGCACGCAACCTTCGTGCAACGTAGCGGCTCCTAGCCTCGCACCGAGAGCCGCCCAACGGCGGGCGGCGCTTGGTGAGGGAGGCAACCCGCATGACTCGTTACGCCGCGCCGGGCACCGAAGGCGCGATCGTCTCCTACCAGTCGCGCTACGACCACTTCATCGGCGGGGAGTACGTGCCGCCGGCCCGGGGGCAGTACTTCGAGAACCCGAGCCCCGTGAACGGGCAGCCGTTCACGGAGGTGGCGCGGGGCACCGCCGAGGACGTGGAGAAGGCGCTGGACGCGGCGCACGCGGCGGCACCCGGCTGGGCCCGCACCTCGGCCACCGAGCGGTCGGACGTCCTGCTGAGGATCGCCGACCGCATGGAGGCGCACCTCGAACCGCTGGCGGTCGCGGAGAGCTGGGAGAACGGCAAGCCGGTGCGCGAGACCCTGGCCGCGGACATCCCGCTGGCCATCGACCACTTCCGCTACTTCGCGGGGGCGGTGCGCGCGCAGGAGGGCTCGCTCAGCGAGGTCGACGACGACACGGTGGCGTACCACTTCCACGAGCCGCTGGGCGTGGTCGCGCAGATCATCCCGTGGAACTTCCCCATCCTGATGGCCGCGTGGAAGCTGGCGCCGGCGCTGGCCGCGGGCAACGCGGTGGTGCTCAAGCCCGCCGAGCAGACCCCGGTGTCCATCCACTACTGGCTGAGCCTGGTCTCGGACCTGCTCCCGCCGGGCGTGCTCAACATCGTCAACGGCTTCGGGCCGGAGGCGGGCAAGCCGCTCGCGTCGAGCCCCCGGGTGGCCAAGGTGGCGTTCACCGGGGAGACCTCCACGGGCCGGCTGATCATGCAGTACGCGGCGGAGAACCTGAAGCCGGTCACGCTGGAACTGGGCGGCAAGTCCCCGAACATCTTCTTCGACGACGTGTGGGAGAAGGACGACGACCTGCGGGACAAGGCGCTCGAGGGCTTCACCATGTTCGCGCTCAACCAGGGCGAGGTGTGCACCTGCCCGTCGCGCGGCCTGATCCAGAGCGGCAACTACGGCGACTTCCTGTCGGCGGCCGTCGCCCGCACCGAGCTGATCAAGCCGGGGCACCCGCTGGACACCGACACGATGATCGGCGCCCAGGCGTCCGGCGAGCAGCTCCAGAAGATCCTGTCGTACATCGACATCGGCCGCGAGGAGGGCGCGAAGGTCCTCACGGGCGGCGAACGTGCCGAGTACGACGGCGAGTTGAGGGGCGGGTACTACGTCCGGCCGACCATCTTCGAGGGCGAAAACCGCATGCGGGTCTTCCAGGAGGAGATCTTCGGGCCGGTCGTCTCGGTGGCGTCGTTCGACGACTTCGACGACGCCATCAAGATCGCGAACGACACGGCGTACGGCCTGGGGGCCGGGGTGTGGACGCGGGACATCAATACCGCGTACCGCGCGGGCCGGGCGATCCAGGCGGGCCGGGTCTGGACGAACTGCTACCACGCCTACCCGGCGCACGCCGCGTTCGGCGGGTACAAGCAGTCCGGGATCGGCCGGGAGACGCACAAGATGATGCTGGAGCACTACCAGCAGACGAAGAACCTCCTGGTGTCGTACTCGCCGAAGAAGCTGGGCTTCTTCTAGACACCCCGGAGCCCCACCCGGTCGGCACCCCCAGGGGCGCCCGGTGCCGCGCGAGCCGCGGCACCGGGCGCCCCTGCGTTCGTGTGCGAGTCCTTGACGGCCCAGCAACCGCTTTCTACTCTCACGCTCACGCCGTGGAAGCGCTCCCACAGCTTCCCCGGGCCGCCCCCGTCCCCCACCCCGGAGGTCACCATGACCTACGCACAACGGCGCCCCCGTACGGCGTCGTCACGGCCGCGCGGCCGACTGTTCGGCGCCATGACGGCCGCCGCACTCGCCGCGTGCGCGCTCGGCGCGGCACCGCAGACGGCGCACGCGGCGACCGCGCGGCAGGTGGAGCGCCTCGACCGGGGGCTGGTCAGCGTCCACACCAGCGGCGGGAACCTGGTCTCGTGGCGGTGGCTGGCCACCGACGCGAACGACGTGGCGTTCAACGTCTACCGCGGGTCGACGAAGCTGACCGCCTCCCCCGTCACCACCGCGACCGACTACTTCGACTCCGGGGCCCCCGACTCGGCCGACTACACGGTGCGCGCGGTGGTGAACGGCGCCGAGCAGGCGTCCTCCGAGCACGCGGTCCAGTTCCGGGCCGGCTACAAGGACGTGCCCCTCTCGCCCCCGGCCGGGGGCACCACCCCGGACGGGGTGGCGTACACCTATGAGGCGAACGACGCCTCGGTGGGCGATCTGGACGGCGACGGCGCGCTGGACATCGTGTTGAAGTGGCAGCCGACCAACGCCAAGGACAACTCCCAGTCCGGCTACACCGGCAGCACCGTCGTGGACGGCATCAGGCTCGACGGCACCCGGCTGTGGCGGATCGACCTGGGCCGCAACATCCGCTCCGGCGCCCATTACACGCAGTTCCAGGTGTACGACTACGACGGCGACGGCCGCGCCGAGGTCGCGATGAAAACCGCCGACGGCACCCGGGACGGCACCGGCGCGGTCATCGGCAGTTCCTCGGCCGACCACCGCAACTCCAGCGGCTACGTGCTGTCCGGCCCGGAGTACCTGACGATGTTCAACGGACAGACCGGCAAGGCGATGGGCACGGTCGACTACGTCCCGGCCCGCGGCACCGTCTCCTCCTGGGGCGACTCCTACGGCAACCGCGTCGACCGGTTCCTGGCCGGCACCGCCTACCTGGACGGTTCCCGCCCCTCGCTGGTCATGGCCCGCGGCTACTACACCCGGACCGTGATCGCCGCCTGGGACTGGCGCGGCGGCGCCTTCACCCGGCGGTGGACCTTCGACACCACCTCCTCCACCAACGCCGGCAAGGGCTACGACGCCCAGGGCAACCACCAGTTGGCCGTCGCGGACGTCGACGGCGACGGCCGCGACGAGATCGTGTACGGGTCGATGGCCGTCGACGACAACGGCGCCGGCCTGTGGACCACGAGGAACGGCCACGGCGACGCGATGCACGTCGGCGACCTGGACCCGGCGCGCCCGGGGCTGGAGGAGTTCAAGGTCGACGAGGACTCCGCCAAGCCGTCGTCGTGGATGGCCGACGCCCGCACCGGGCAGGTCCTGTGGTCCACCCCCGCCAACGGTGACAACGGCCGCGGGGTCTCCGGGGACATCTGGTCCGGCAGCGCCGGTGCCGAGTCGTGGTCCTCGGCGGAGAGCGGCGTGCGCGGCCCGTCCGGCGCGGTCGTGGCGAGTCGCAAGCCCTCCAGCACCAACTTCCTGTCCTGGTGGGACGGCGACACCGTGCGCGAACTCCTCGACTCCACCCACATCGACAAGTACGGCACCTCGGCCGACACCCGGCTGCTGACCGGCTCCGGCGTGCACGCCAACAACGGCACCAAGGCCACGCCGTCGCTGTCCGGGGACATCCTCGGCGACTGGCGCGAAGAGGTCGTCTGGCCGACCAGCGACAACAAGAACCTGCGGATCTACTCCACGCCGTACCAGACCAGCACGAGGATCACCACGCTGCTCCACGACACCCAGTACCGCACCGCCCTGGCCTGGCAGAACACCGCCTACAACCAGCCGCCGCACCCCAGCTTCTTCATCGGCGCGGGCATGGCCGCCGCCCCGCGGCCCGGCGTGTACACCCCCTGACGGCGGCCCACGGCCACCGGGAAGGGCCGGAACTCCCGACCCTTCCCGGGCGTCAGTCCCCCGTCAGCACCCTCACCGGGCTGCCGTCGAGGTACGCGGCGATGTCCTCCACCACCTCGCCGTAGAAAGTGCGGTAGTTGCCCCCGGTGACGTAGCCGAGGTGCGGGGTGGCCAGGACGTTGGGCAGGGAGCGCAGGGGGTCGTCGGCGGGGAGCGGCTCGGTGTCGAAGACGTCGAGCCCGGCCCCGGCGATCCAGCCCTCGCGCAGGGCGCGCAGCAGCGCGGGCCGGTCGACGAGGCCGGCGCGGGAGGTGTTGACCAGGTAGCCGTGCGGGCGCATCGCGCGCAGTTCCGGCTCGCCGAGCAGACCGCGGGTGCGGTCGGACAGGACGAGGTGGAGGGACACGAAGTCGCTGCGCCGCAGCAAGTCCTCCTTGCCCGCCGCGAGTTCGGCACCACCCTCGGCCGCCCGCTCGGCGGTGAGGTGCGGGCTCCAGGCGAGGACGTCCATGCCGAACGCGGAGGCGACACGGGCGACCCGGCTGCCGATCCGGCCCAGTCCCAGCAGGCCCAGCGTCCGGCCGGCCAGGTCCTGGCCGACGGTGGACTGCCAGGGTCCGGCCTCGCGCAGGGCCCGGTTCTCGGTGGTGAGGTGGCGGGCGAGGCCGAGCAGGAGCGCCCAGGTGAGTTCGACGGGCGGGGTGGGGCTGCTCGCGGTGCCGCACACCGTCACGCCCTGCGCGGCCGCCGCGTCCAGGTCGATGGACGGGTTGCGCCGGCCGGTGGTGACCAGCAGGCGCAACCGGGGCAGGCGGCGCAGCAGGGCGGCGTCGAACGGGGTGCGCTCCCGCATGGCCACGACGATCTCGCAGTCGGCCAGCTCGGCCGCCAACCGGTCCTGGTCGGTGTGGTGCTCGCGCAGCGTGCGCACCTCGACCCGGCCGGCGAGGGGGCTCCAGTCCGCGTGGGCGAGGGCGGCGTCCTGGTAGTCGTCGAGTACGGCGCAGTGGAGGATCATGCGGGGATTGTGCCGCGCCCGCCGCTCCGCGCGGACAGCGGCTCCACGTCCGCCGGGGGCACGGGTACGCCCCTGCCGGCGGCCTGGGCGTTCGCGGTCCACCCGCGGGACGGCGCCGGGCGGCTCCGCCACCGCGTCGACCTCCATCGCCGCCGGGGCCTGCGGGTTTCCCCGTGCGGCGTCCTGAACGGCACGCCACTCGGGCCCGTGGCGACCCTGCTGTACGCCGTGTTCGGCACGGCCCCGCTGTGGCTGGACTCGCTCGGTGCCGTCCTGGTGAGCCGGGCGCTCGTCGGGGTGACCGAGGCGGCCATCATGACCTGCTGCACCACGCTGATCGGCGACTACTGCACGGGCCGCCGACGGGTGCGGTACCTGGCCCTGCAGACCATGTGCGCGCCGGCGTCGGCCACCGTCTTCTTCGTGCTGGGCGGCGCCGTGGGGGCGGCGGGCTGGCGGCTGCCGTTCTTTGTTCCTGGCCGGCAACGCCCCGCTGCTGGTCGTGGGCGCGGTCGTCAACTGCGTCGGCACCGGCATGCTGCTGCCCGCCCTGCTGACCAGCGCCCTGTCCCGCCTGTCCTTCGCGAACCGGGGCCGGGGCACCGGACTGTGGACGGCTGCCTTCTTCGGCGGCGAGTTCCTCTGCCCGCTGGTGCTGCTCGCCGCGGAGGTGGGGGTCGGCTCGCTCGCCGGCGCGGTGAGCGTCCTGGGCCTCACCACGGCGGCCGTCGCGGCGGGCCTGTGGGAGAGCCACCGAAAGGCAGCGGCGACGCGGCTGGTCCGGTGCCGGAACGGATGGGGTGAGGCTGCACACCTGCCGTGCCGCATTCCCGCCCCCTTGCACGGGGAGGGCACCCGGTGTCTCAGGCGCTGCTGCTTCCCTGCCCGCCGAACCGGGCGAGCATCCCCCGTCTCGCCGAACCTCTCGACGTCACCCGCCTGTTGCTCTTCATCACCTCGCAGTACAGCGTCTTTCGCCACGGGCTCGGAGTTCATCGGTGACGGGGCCTGCGGCTCGGCCGCGCGCTTCCCCACGACAGCCGGCGAATCGGTGGCGGGGCAGGCAACTGTTGTGCTCGGATGATGCGTTGTCCTGTCAGCAGCCGGATGGTTCGGGGGGCGTCCTTGGGGTCCTACAGATGGGAGACCCGTGCCGAACCTCGCGTCTACGCGCGCAGCGTACGGGCGTGCCTGACCGAGCCCCGCTTCGCGAAGCAGTTCAGCGCACGTTCGGAGGTCCTCACGAAGGACTCCGTGCTTGCCGAGATGAACTCGCCGGACAACGTCCAACAGGTACTCGCGGGATGCAGTTCCGAGCACACAGCGTTCCGCGCCTGTGCCCGACGACAGGCCCGGGCCCTCGAGATCTTCAGAAGCGCCGTGTCGGAGGCCCGTCTCGACGGCCGCGCGCTGGCGTCGTACGGCTCGGGCGGACTGACTTTTGTGCTTTGGTACGGCGGCGCTCCGTTCTTTCCCACCCTCCTGGTCACGCTCGCTCTCACCGTCTGTGCCCTGGCTGTCTCCCTTCAGGACGCTCACGCCCGTCGACAGCTCTGGATCTGGGCGTCGACGGGCGTGTTCCTCTTCCTCGCGCTCGCGCAGCAACCGGCGGTGGAGATCCGGGCCCGCCGATGGTCCCGCGCCATGGTCCGGGAGGCGGCGCCCCCGGTCGTCCGCACGGCAGTCGACGCACTGCTCGGTGAGGACCACGACGCGCTCCTCCTCGCTGACGAGTACGCGGGGCTGAGGTCCGTGAGGGGGCGGGAGTACCTCGTCAACAACACCACGATCGAGAGACTCAACTGGAAGCTCCAGCAGATCGACGGCGGAACCATCGCCGTCAGCGGACCGCGCGGCGTCGGCAAGACCTCTCTGCTGCAATGGTGCACGGACAAGGCCGACTTCTCCGTCTTCGCCCAGGCACCCGCCGCCTATGCCCCGCTCGACTTCCTGACCTCGCTGTTCGTCCAGGTGTGCGAAAGCTATCTCGTACGGGAGCGGGCCGAGGTACCGGAGTTCGTCCGCCTCCCCTATCTGCACCGGATACTGGGCCGTCTGGGCCCGCCGGCGCAGCGCCTGATCCGGTGGCTGGCCTACGCGGTGCCCGCGGCCGCACTGATCACGCTGGGGCTGTTCGCCACGGTCCGCTCACTGCAGGCCGAGCACTCCGCCGCGATCCATCGACGGGTCCTTGGGGTCGCGGACACGGTGCGGGACCACGCCATGGACGTGTGGCACGGAGAGGCACGGGGGCTCGGCCTCGCGGTGACGTGCGCGGGTGTGATCATCTGGCTGCTTCGCCGCTCGGCGTTCACCGGCAAGGTCCTGCGCAGGGCTTGGCGCGTGCTCTTCGCCGTCACTTTCGTCGTCCTGTGCCTCGGTCCCTTCGTCTCACTCGGTTTCGACCCCGACGTCCGGCACCACGCGGCGACTCTGGCCACTGACGGCACGCTCGGACGGTGGGGCCTGCTGTTCGGCCTGTGGGTCGCCTGCTCGTTCTGCGTGATCGCCGGCCCGCAGAACGTGACCCTCGCCGGAAGGGAGTGGACGACGCGAACGGTTCTCAGCCCGCTGCTGGTGCTCATTCCCCTGGCCGCTCTGGCCGTTCTCGCTCTCTCTCCGAGCGGACGTGCGATTTTCACCGACTCCGAGAACCCGCTGCGGATCTGTGTCTGGCTTCTCGGCATCCTGCTCGGCAAGATCCGTTTTCCGCACGCCTTCTTCGCACGCCCCGAGTCGGACCTGGTGAAGGACTGCCGGAAGCAGCTCTACCGACTTCAGACCGTGCAGAGTTCATCGGCCGCGGTGAACACCGGAGCCGCCGCCCAGCTGCTGAGCCTGGGAACCTCACACACGACCTCCCTCTCCACCGTCCCGCCGAACTACCCGTCTCTGGTAGAGGATTTCCGTCGGGTCCTCAGGGCGATCGCCGACGAACTGCACGAGAACCGGCAGAGCTTCATCGTCGCGATCGACGAAGTGGACCGGCTGGGCACCGACGCACAGGCATTGGACTTCCTGCGCGAGATCAAGGCGATACTCGGCGTGCCCTACGTGCATTTCCTGATCTCGGTCGCCGAGGACGTCGGCGCGGCCTTCGTCCGCCGCGGCATGCCCTATCGCGACGTGACGGACAGTTCCTTCGACGACGTCCTGCACGTACAGCCGGGGACGCTGGAGGATTCCACAGCCATACTCCGCAAGCGCGCCGACGACGACCCCGGCGATGAACTCCCACGGCGCTTCGTCCTGCTGGCGCACGCCCTGTCCGGAGGCATCCCACGTGACCTGATGCGCTACGCGCGCCGCCTCATGGAGGTCCGCAGCAGCCCGGACGACCGTGAACTGAGCAGTCTTTCGCGGAAGGTGGTCCTGGACGAGCTCTCCGAGACGCTGGCCGGCTTCCGGACCTTGCTGGCCAAGCAGCAGTGGTCACCGGAGACCATCACGATCCTCGGCTCCTTCCGCGACCTCGTGGGCCACCTGCGGACCGCCTGTCCCTGCCGCGACCGCACCGAGCAACTCGAGCTGGCCCTGAAGCACTTCGCCCTCCACGCCGCACGTGAGCAACACCTGTCGACGGTCGGCGCTCTCCCCGCCGAGACCCGTGAGCTCATGGACGAGGCCGCCGGGTATGCGTACTTCTCGCTCACTCTGCTCGGCATCTTCGGACGCGACCCATTCAACGCCCCCTTGGCCGCGGCCGCGGTCCACGGGCCTGACGGTGACCCCGAACTCCTCGCGCAGGCCCGGCTGGAACTCGCGATATCCCCCCACAGCGCCAGACGTCTCATCGACGGTATCCGTGTGGCCTGGGGTCTGCCCTCTCCGGCCATCGACCCGTTGCTCGCCGCTGTCCCGCCGCCCCGGAACAGGGCCTGCCCGCGGCATCACCGATCCACGCGGAATGCGAGCAGAGGCGCCGGACGATGAGCTGATGGCTCCTCCGTCCCCCGCGCACCCCGCCGAACCGACGTCCCTGTCACCGCACCCGACCACCACTGAGCGCGGGACGCCGACGGTGACAGCGCCGATGATGCCGTGCCGGCACCTGGCCCGGGTGCGGGCGCGGTCCGCCCTGCCCGCACTTCGGCCACTTCACCGCTCAGACCCATCGGAGCCGGAGAACGGCCGTGCTCACAGAGGCAGGTACACCAGGAGGCGCAGCGGTGCGCGGCCCGGCGCGCCCGTCCACGCCGCGACCGGCCCGGGCATGACCGAGCTGGGGGCGGCCGAGCTGGGGCTGGTCGAGCTGGGGCGCCGAGAGAGCGCACGGCAGCAGGACGCTCCGGTAGCGCGAAGTCGACGGGCGCGATCCGGACGCTGCTGCGCACCGGGCACTCCGAGCCGGCCGTCCTGCCGGTCCGCAGCGCACTCAACCGGCGGCTCCCTGCCCCGGAGGAACTGGTCCTACGGGGCCCGATGACCGACTTCCTTATGGCGGGCGGGCACGCGGGCGCTCGGGGCGGACCGGGTCGGCGGCCGGTTCCGTACCGCCGACCGACGCCTGGGCCACGCCGTGATCGATCAGTTGGCCGGGGCGGAGCCGGCGGCCGCGCGGTCGGCCGCGGTAGTCCCGTCCAGTCTGGAGTGGGCCGAGGGCCGTACGGCGCAAGCCCTCCACTGTGGCCGTCGACCAGCCGCTGCCGCCCGTCCCGGCGGCCGACGGCGCGTACCCCGGCTGGCACTGGCGGCCAAGCTCGTCGCGCTGGGCGGGACCGAGGAGGCGGAGGAACTGCTCGGGCAGGTGTCGGCGAAGAGCGACGACGCCGTTCACCGGCCGGCCGCGGACCTGGTGCGGGCGGCGGGGCTGCGGGCCGGGGACCTGAACGCCGCCCGACGGCGGGCGCGGGACGCGGGGTCGGCCGCGTCCGATAGTGGACTGCCGGGCCTCGCGGCCTGGGCGTGGGCCACGCTGTGCCGCGCCGACCTCCTCGCGGACGACACGGGATCGGCGGCCGGGCACCTCACCCGCGCTGCCGGGGACACCGGGCGCGCCCCGGCCCGGTCCGTGGACCACCCGCGACCACGTGGGCCGGACGACCCTCGTCGACGCCGCGGCCCACCGGCGGCAGCCCGCCCCCGGCCGGCGACGCGGAGGCGCTGACGGGCAGGGAGCGCGCCATCGCCGACTTCGTCGCCCCGGGGCCTGCCCAATCGTCAGGTGGCCCAGTGCGTGCACCTCTCGCCGCACACGGTCAACTACTACCTCCGGCGCATCTACGGCAAGCTCGGCATCCGCTCCGGCGTCGCCCTGGCCCGGTACGTCCACGACCACGGCCTCGAACCGGGAGGAGCGCTCAGGAGCCGGTGACGGGGACGGGCGGCGGACGCGACTACGGCGACGGCGACGAGTGAGCCGTGGCGGCACCTGGGGCCGGCTCCCCGGTCGTCACGCCCGCGGCGACCGCTCCCGCACCTCCGCCCCCCACGCCCGGTACGGCCGGCGCACCAGGGCCCGGCCCAGGGGTGGGTGGTGGGCGGCGAGGACGGTGCTCAGGGTCGCGCGGGTCGGGTCGGGCAGGGCTCCGCGGTCCGCCCAGCCCACCACCTGGGCCGCGACCACCCGCAGCTTGGTGTTGGTGCGCTGGGAGACCTCCCGCAGGACCTCCCAGCCCTGCTCGGGACGCAGTCCGCTCACCGCGATGATCACGCCGATCGCCTGGTCGACCACGGCGTGCGAGGCCACGGCCCGGCGCAGCTGGTCGACTTCCTCCTGCAGGGCGGCGATCCTGCCGACCAGGTCGTGCTCTTCGGTCATCTCCGGCCGTTCGTCTCCCATCGGTACCTTCCCGTCACCCGCGCCCCGGCGCCCCCGGCCCGGCGCGGCACGTGCCTCCCGTTCCACCTTGCGCAGCGCACGGCCGCTCGGCCAGCCGCCGGACGAACGATGCGGGCCGTACCGGTACGGAAAACGAAAGGGGGCGACCGGCGGGGACGAATCGGGGTACCCGCGGGGAGAGACCCGGCTGACGGCCGTCCGGGCGAGGAGACAAGGGCACCGTGCAGACCCTCACGTTCGACAGCGACGACCTGGACCTCACCGAGGACTTCCTCAGCCGCGCCTACGCCAGGATGCGCATCGGCGGCAGCCCCGCCGGCAGCCGGGCCCGCGTCCGGCGCAGCGCCACGCCGTCGCTGAGCGTCGACGAGCTCGCCCTCGACTTCGACATGAGCTACGCGGTCACCCCGCTGGGCCGGATCTGCCTGTGCGTCGTGCACGACGGGACCATCGAGGACCACGTGTACCCGGGCGTCCAGGACTCCTTCGGCCCGGGCGACGTGGTGTCCTTCGTCCCGCCCGACCAGGCCTACGCGGGGGTGGTGCGCGCCGCCCGGTACAACATCACGATGCTGGACCCGGCCCTGCTCGACCAGGTCGCCACGGCGGCGCCGGCGGCGCACGCCGGCCCCGTCCGGCTGACCGGGCACCGGCCGCACTCCCCGGCGGCGGCCGACCGGCTGCGCGGCGCGATCGCGTACCTGCGCGACCACGTCCTGGCCGACCCCGACCTCGCCGACCAGCCGCTGGTGGCCTCCACCGCCGCCCAGCACCTGGCCGCCACCGTGCTGGCCACGTTCCCGAACAGCGCGCTCACCGACCCGACCGGGTCCGACCGCGCCGACGCCCACCCGGCCGCGCTGCGCCGCGCCCTCACCTACATCGACGACCACGCCGACGAGCCCGTGACCGTCGCGGAGATCGCCGCCGCCGCGCACATCACGGTGCGCGCCCTGCAGTACGCCTTCCGGCGACACCTGGACACCACCCCCCTGGCCCACCTGCGCCGGGTGCGGCTCGCGCACGCCCACCACGAGCTGCTCGCGGCCGACCCCAGCGACGGCACCACGGTCACGCAGGTCGCCGTCCGCTGGGGCTTCGCCCACCCGGGCCGCTTCGCCGCGCTCTACCGCGCCGCGTACGGCCGCTCCCCGCACCGGACCCTGGTCGAACCCTGACCGACGCGCCCGGATGCGCACGTACCACCCGCGGCGACCGGGGTACCCGGTGCCCGTCGAACCCCCACGGCGAAAGGCAGCACCATGACCGAGTCCACCCCGTCCCAGGCCGAGGGCGAGCGCGAGCCCGACGACGTGCCCACCGAGCCCGACCGCTCGACCCCCTCGCAGGCCGAGGGCGACCGCGAACCGGACGCGGACGAGGAGGCCTGAGCCCGCGCAGACCCGCTCCGCCGCTGCACGCCGGTACGCGGAGACGCCAGTACGCGAAAACGCACCGGTACGCGGAAACGCCAGTACGCCGATACGCCGCTCACACGCTGCTCAGGAGCTGCGGCGAGTGCTCCCTGAGCAGCGTGTTCGTCCACCGGATCTGCCGCAGCGTCCGCGGGTGGCACTCACTCGCCAGCGTCAGCAGATCCTCGTCACGGGTCGCCTGGGCCGCCTGCGCGAGCATCCCCCAGTGCAGGGAGTTGCGCGTGGCGGCCAGGAGCACATCGCACAGGTCCTGCAGGAGCAGCAGACCGTTCTCCGGCCGTCGGCCCAGCACCCCGGCGGTCTTCTCGCGCAGCGTGGCGAGGACGCCGGGCGCCGGGTCGCCGGGCGGACCGGACAGCCCCATACCCCGTCCGTGGCCGCTGTCGGCGAGGCGGGAGCAGTGTTCGTGGGACCAGCGCGCGACGTCCATGGCGCCGTGGTGGAACTCGTGCTCGGTGCGGTGCCGCACGGCAGCCGCCAACAGGTTCCGCTCCAGTGAGCGTTCGCCGTCGTGCAGGGTGCGCAGCGTGAGCGTGATGCCCGTGGACGTCATAGGGAGTTCCCCTCCTCGGTGCGGGCGGCGCCCGACGTGAACGGCTGTCGTCCTGAGACGGGGTCCCCGTCCAGGACGGGGACCCCGTGAGTGAACGCGCCCCCACCGCTGCCGCCGCCCCGGCCGCCTGCCCCGCCGGGTGGTCGCGGGCGGCGTCCCGCACCCCCGCGCGCGCAGGCCGCACCGACGGTGCGCCCTCTCCGGGGGCCCCGGGGACCCCTGCTCCGATCAGCCACGTAGGCCACCGTTCCACCTCCGTCGGACGGTCATGACGCGCCCGGGTACCCCGCTGGGCGGATCCCGCACGCGCTGATCCCCACCCGTCGCTCCCCTCCCCCGTTCGGATGACCCTCCCGCACCCGAACGCCCCGCCGACACGTGCCTTTCCTCACCCGTTCTCGTGGAGTTCGCGCCTGTCCCGTACGGGTCGCCCCCGGTGCCGTGAGAAGGTGTGCCGACTCATGAGGGGGCTTCGTGACACTGCGTCAAGCGTCGGTGGGAACAGGGCGAAGCAGGACGTTCCGCGCCGCCCGGAGATCGGTCACCGTCCTCACGGCACTGGGCACCCTGGCCGGCGCCGCCCTCGTCGGGGGGACCCCGGCCGGTGCCGCGTCGGACTGGACCGCCGTCGCCCCGGGGGTGACGTACCGGCAGTACGACCTGACGGCGGCCGCGGGCGTGACCCATGTGCACCTGCTCAGCGCGGACCTGACCGACGCTCACGTACGGCTGGGGCTGCTGCGTCCCGGGGCGGTGGCGGCCCGCGACACGGTGTCGCACATGGCGGACCGTCAGGGGGCCGTCGCCGGGGTCAACGGGGACTTCTTCAACATCAGCGAGGCCCAGCACCCCGGTGTCGTGCCGACCGGGGCCAGTGTGGGTCCGGCGATCGCGGACGGCCGGATCCTGAAGGGCGCGGTGCCGGACGCCCAGCGGTTCGGGCCCGCCCTGCCGCCGGGCACGCACACGACGGCCGTGTTCGGCGTCGGCACCGACGGCCGGGCCCACCTGGACGACCTGTCCCTGGCCGGCTCGGTCGTCACCGCCGGGCAGCGGACGCCCCTCGGCGGGCTGAACCAGTACGCGCTGCCCGAGAACTCCGTCGGCGCCTACACGCCGGCCTGGGGCAGTGCCTCCCGGGTGCGGGCCACCTGCGGCTCCGACACCGAGCGGGCCGCGCCGTGCAGCGCCGACACCCACGAGGTGACCGTCCGTCACGGCCGGGTGATGTCCGTCTCCGCCCGCCCGGGCAGCGGCGCCGTCGCCGCCGGCACCACGGTCCTGGTCGGCCGGGAGAGGGGCGCCCAGCGGCTGCGCACCTTGGCCCGGGGCGCCCGGGTGTCGGTGCGGTACACGCTCACGTCGGGCCGGCGGGCCGCCTACCGGTTCGCCCTCGGCGGTTACCCGGTGCTGTCCGGCGGACAGCCGCTGCCGGGCCTGGACACACGGGCCTCGGCGGTGCGCACGGCCGTCGGTCTCGCCGACGGCGGCCGGACGGTGTACCTGGTGGCGCTGGACGGCGCCCGGCCCTACCGCACCGGGCTGACGATCGCGGAGGTGGCGCGCCTGCTCGCGGGACTGGGCGCGACCGAGGGGTTCAGCCTCGACGGGGGCGGTTCCTCGACGCTGGCCGCCCGGCCGTCGGGGGCGGCGTCGGTGACGGTGCGCAACCACCCCTCGGACGGCTCGGAGCGCCCCGTGGCCAACGGCATCGGGGTGTTCACCCGATGACCGCGGACGGCGTCACGGCCGGATGCCGCTGACGATGTCGGCGGTGGCCATGAGGCCGCTGGAGATGGTCGGGGCCATGCTCGTGCCCGCCAGGAAGAAGCCGAGCAGCAGGCAGACCACCGCGTGGGACATCTTGAGTCCGCCGCTGCGCACGAAGATCACCGCCAGGATCAGCAGCAACAGCACGGCGGAAATCGTTACGGCCATCGTCACCCTCCTCCGCCACGCGTCCGGTTCGCGGCGTTCGGCCGCAAGTGTGGCGTAGCGGAGGGTTCGTCAGGGCGGCGTGGCCGTCGTCCGAACGGGTGGTGTCCCGTGGGCGGACCGTCAGGCGCGGGCGTCCAGGAAGGTCTCCAGGCCCGCCAGGTCGTCGGTGTTGAGGTAGTCGACGCCGGCCGCGAGCAGTTCGGCCCACAGGGCGTCCCGGGCGGGCCCCGGGGTGTCGGGGGTGGCCCAGAAGCGCACCTTCTGCCCGCGCCGGTGCGCGGTGGACACCAGGGTGCGCAGCCTGCGCCGCTCGGCGTCGGGGAAGGCGCCCACGCCGAGCCAGGTGAAGTTGAGCGTCCAGTTGTCGCTGATGAGCGGCACGAACGAGGAGGGCGCCGAGGTGCCGAGGTCGGTGAGGCGCCCGTCGTAGAAGGCACGCCGGACCGTCTGGGCCTCCATCGGCACGCGGGCGGCGCGGTCGCCGGAGATGACGGCGGTGACCGGACCGGGGTGCACGCGGCCGTGGGCGTACGTGGTGAACAGGTGCGGGTAGCGCCTGAGGTGGCGGTCGAGTTCGAGGTACGTCGAGGAGCCCTCGGTCTTGATGTCGATGAGGAGTTGGAGGGGGGTGCGCCGGCCCCGGTAGACCGAGCCGTGCTGCGCCCTGACGCGGGCGGCGAGCGGGTCGAGGTAGAGGGCCTCCAGGGTGCGGGCGGGGTCCAGCTGGGTGGCGTCGTGGGCGATCAGGAGCTGGTCGCCGACGAGGAAGATGTCGGCCTCGACGCTGCCGAAGCGGTGGTCGAGCGCGTCGAGGAGGGGACGGGGGTGCTCGTAGTCGTTGTGGGCGTGGGCGCGCCACAACGGGCGGGGGCCGCGCCGGTGTTCGGCGGCGAAGGCGCTGCCTGCGGGCGGGGCGAGCACCGCGGCGAGCGCGGCGCCGGCGGTGGTGAGCGCTCTGCGACGGGTGATGAGGGCCATGCGCTGCCTCCCTGTGGGGCGGGACGGGACCACAGGGAGTATGGAGCCGGGCCGGGCCCAACGAACCCGTACGACGCAGGAGTTGGCCGACTCGCCGCCGCCCGTTCACTCCGGTGGCGGGCGGGCGCGCAGAAGCCCGCCCCAGGTGGGGCGGGCTCCTCGGGGTGGACGCCGGTGGCCGTCAGGGAGCCTGGAGGCCCACGAGTCCGGCCACGGCCGCGCGGTGGGCGCCCGCCGTGCCGTAGGCGATCGAGTCGGCCTTGGCCCGCTTCAGGCAGAGGTGGACCGGGTGTTCCCAGGTCATGCCGATGCCGCCGTGCAGTTGCAGGGCCTCCTCGGCGGCGTGGACCGCGACGGGGCCGGCGTAGGACTGGGCCACGGCCACCGTCAGGTCGGTGTCCTCGCCGGTGGTGAGCGCGTCGGCGGCGGCCCGCGCGGCGGCGCGGAGGCTGACGACCTCCAGCCACAGCTGGGCGAGCCGGTGCTTGAGCGCCTGGAAGCCGCCGACCGGGCGGTTGAACTGCTTGCGCTCCTTGAGGTAGCGCACGGTCTCGGTCAACGCCCATTCGGCGAGGCCCAGTTGCTCGGAGGCGAGCAGTCCGGCGGCGCTGCGCAGGGCGCGTCGCACCGCGGGCTCCGCGTCGCCGAGGTGGCGGCCCTGGGCCCCGGTGAGGGTGACCGTGGCGAGCGGGCGGGTCAGGTCGAGCGAGGTCTGCGGGGTGACGGTCGCGGCGTCGGCCTCGACGGCGTACAGCCCGCCGTCCCGCGCCGGTACCAGCAGCACGTCCGCCGCCGCGGCGTCCGCGACGCCGGTCACCTCCCCGTGCAGGCGCCCGTCCTCCAGCCGTACGACGGGCTGGGCGCCGCCCGGGGCCAGGTGCAGCCCGACGGCCAGGACGCCGACCGTCCGGCCGGACGCCAGCCGGCCCAGCAGCTCCCGGTCACCGCACTCCAGCAGCGCCTCGGTGGCCGCCACGGCACTGGCGAGGTACGGCACCGGCGCCACCGCGCGGCCCAACTCCTCCAGCACGACGGCGGCTTCGCGGTGCGTGGCGCCCTGGCCGCCCAGCTCCTCGGGGACCAGGAGACCGGCCAGGCCCATGCCCTCGGCGAGGGACTTCCACAGCGCGCGGTCGTGCGGGGTGTCCGACTCGGCGCGGGCGATCACCCCGGCGGGGTCGCAGTGGTCGGTGAGCAGGTCCCGGACGGCGGCGCGCAGCGCCTCTTCCTCCTCCGAGTACAGCAGGTCGGGCTCGGTGCGGCTCATCGGGCGAGGTCCTTCCAGGCGACGTCCTTGTCGGTGCGCGGCTCGGCGGGCAGGCCCAGGACGCGCTCGGCGACGATGTTCAGCAGGACCTCGCTGGTCCCGCCCTCGATGCTGTTGCCCTTGGAGCGCAGGTAGCGGTAGCCGGCGTCGCGGCCGGTGAAGTCCACCAGCTCCGGCCGGCGCATGGTCCAGTCGTCGTACAACAGGCCCTCGGGGCCGCGCAGTTCGACCTCCAGGCCGCTGATCTCCTGGTTGAGGCGGGCGAAGGCGAGCTTCATGCCGGCGCCCTCGGGGCCGGGCTGGCCGGCGACGAGCTGCTGGCGCAGCCGCTCGGCGGTCAGGCGGGAGACCTCGGCCTCGACCCAGAGCTTCAGCAGCCGCTGGTGCAGGTCGTGGGTGCGCAGTTCGGGGCGTTCCCGCCAGGTCTTCGCGACCGGGGCGATCATGCCGCCCTCGCGGGGCAGCCGCATGCCGCCGATGGCGACGCGTTCGTTGTTCAGCGTGGTCTGCGCGACCCGCCAGCCGTCGCCGACCTCGCCGAGGCGGCGGTCGTCGGGGATGCGGACGCCTGTGAGGAAGACCTCGTTGAACTCGGCCTCGCCGGTGATCTGGCGCAGCGGGCGGACCTCGACCCCGGGGTCGGTCATGTCGCACAGGAAGTAGGTGATGCCCGCGTGCTTGGGCAGGTCGGGGTCGGTGCGGGCGATGAGGATGGCCCAGCGGGCGAGGTGGGCGCTGGAGGTCCACACCTTCTGCCCGTTGACCACCCAGTCGCCGCTCCCCTCCTCCCGGACGGCGCGGGTGCCGAGCGCGGCCAGGTCGGATCCGGCGCCGGGCTCGCTGAAGAGCTGGCACCAGACCTCCTCGCCGGTCCACAGCGGCCGCAGGTAGCGCCGCTTCTGCTCGTCGGTGCCGTACTTCAGGATCGTCGGGGCGGCCATGCCCAGGCCGATGCCGATGCGGCGCGGGTCGTTGTCGGGGGCGCCGGCCGCTTCCAGCTCGGCGTCCACGACGACCTGGAGGGAGCGCGGGGCGCCCAGACCGCCCAGGCCCTCGGGGTAGTGCACCCAGGCGAGGCCCGCGTCGAAGCGGGCGCGCAGGAACTCCAGCCGGTCGGTGGCGGCGGGCGGGTGCGTGGCCAGCAACTCGGCGGTGCGGCGCCTGAGTTCCGCTGCGTCGACGTTCATGCGGCCACTCCGTCCTGCTGGGCGGGCACGACCACGACGCGGCCGGTGGTGACGCCGTCGGCGACCCGCTGCACGGCGGCCGCGGTCCCGTCGAACGTCACGCGCTCGCTGACCAGGGGCTTGATGGCGCCCCGGGCGGCGAGTGCGGTGAGCTGCTCGTGGCAGTGCTGCACCAGCTGGGGGTTCTTGGTGTTGTACAGGCCCCAGTGCAGGCCGAGGATCGAGTAGTTCTTCACCAGGGCGTGGTTGAGGCCGGGGCTGGGGATGGTGCCGCTGGCGAAGCCGACGACGACGATGCGGCCCTCGAAGGCGACGACCTTCGCGGACTGGGCGTACGCCTGCCCGCCGACCGGGTCGTAGATCACGTCGGCGCCCCGGCCGCCGGTGGCCTCCTTGACGGCGGCGACGACGTCCTCGGAGCGCCGGTCGACGACGACGTCGCAGCCCAGCTCGCGGGCCACGGCGGCCTTGTCGGCGCCGCCGACGACGCCGATCACGGTGGCGCCGGCCGCCTTGCCGAGCTGGACGGCCGCGCTGCCGACCCCGCCGGCCGCGGCGTGCACGAGCAGCGTCTCGCCGGCCTCCAGGTGCGCCCGGCGGTGCAGCCCGAACCAGCCCGTCTGGTAGCCGATGTGCAGCGCGGAGGCCTCGGCGTCGTCCAGCGCGTCGGGCGCGGGCAGCAGGGCGGCGGCGTCCGCGACGGCGTACTCGGCGAAACCGCCGTACGGCAGGGCCGGGTTGGCGATGACCCGGCGGCCGTCCTCGGTCTCGCCGCAGATCTCCACGCCGGGGGTGAACGGCAGCGGCGGGGTGACCTGGTACTGGCCCCGGCACATCAGCGCGTCCGGGAAGTTGATGTTCGCGGCGCGCACCTTCAGCAGGACCTGGCCGTCGCGCGGGGCGGGCCGCTCGACGTCCTCGAGCCGCATCACCTCGCTCGGCTCGCCGTTCTCGTGCACCTGCCATGCCTGCATGCGGAGCCTCCAGGGGACTGCCTCGTCTGACCGGGGTCGACTGCATACTAAGCGGTCGCTTGCTCCGGGGGGAACAGTCGAGTGCGTCACTCGGGCGCAGACCGGCCCGCTGCGGGGCGCGGGCCCGCCTCACGCCCCCTTCGGGCGTGCCCGTACGTGCATCCGCTCGCCCTGCGGCCCGAACAGGCTCAGGAACTCCACCGGGCCCTCCCCCGTCGAGCCGAACCAGTGCGGCACCCGGGTGTCGAACTCGGCCGCCTCCCCCGCGGTCAGCACGACGTCGTGCTCGCCCAGCACCAGCCGCAGCCGCCCGGACAGCACGTAGAGCCACTCGTAGCCCTCGTGGCTGCGCGGCTCGGGGTCCAGCTCGCGCTGGGGCTCCAGCACCTTGAACGCCTGGAGCCCGCCCGGCTGGCGGGTCAGGGGCCAGTGGGTGCGGCCGTAGCGCACGACCGGCTGGGCCCGCACCCGTGGGTCGCGCACCGAGGGCGCCCCCACGAGCTCGTCCAGCGCCACCTCGTGGGCCCGGGCGATGGGCAGCAGCAGCTCCAGGCTGGGCTTGCGCAGGCCCGACTCCAGGCGGGAGAGCGTGCTGACCGAGATGCCGGTCGCCTCGGACAGGCCGGCCAGGGTCGCGCCCCGCTCCTTGCGGATGCGCCGCAGGCGGGGGCCCACCTCGGCGAGGACCTGTTCCATGGCGTCGTCGTCCGTCATGGGTTCATTGCAGTTTCGGCAAACGGCTTTGTCAATGCGGCGGGGACGGAGCGACCGTGCCCGTGGAGGTGGTCACCCATGACCGAGAACCACGACCTGACCGACGCCTACGAAGTGATCGTCATCGGCGGCGGGGCCGCGGGCCTGTCCGCCGCGCTCGTCCTCGGCCGCGCCCGGCGCCGGACCCTGGTGGTCGACGCGGGCGAGCCGCGCAACGCACCCGCCGCGCACCTGCAGGGCTTCCTGTCCCGGGACGGCGTGCCGCCCGCCAAGTTCCTGGCCGCCGGGCGCGCGGAGATCGCCCGGTACGGCGTGGACCTCGTCCGGGACCGGGTGGTGGACGCCCGCCGGGACGGGGACTTCCTCGTGACCCTGGACGGCGGCCGGACCCTGCGCGCCCGGCAGCTGGTCGTCGCGACCGGCCTGAAGGACGAGCTGCCGCCCGTGCCCGGCGTCGCCGAGCGCTTCGGCCGGGACGTCCTGCACTGCCCGTACTGCCACGGCTGGGAGGTGCGCGACCAGGCGTTCGGCGTGCTCGCGTCCAGTGTGCTCAGCGTCCACCAGGCCCTGATGGTGACCCAGTGGTCGAAGGACGTGACCCTCTTCCTGCACCGGGTCGACGAGGCGGAGCTGTCCGGGACGGACGTGCGGCGGCTGGCGGCGGCCGGGGTCGCGGTGGTGCCCGGCGAGGTGGCGGGCCTGGTGGTCGAGGACGACCGGCTGACCGGCGTACGGCTCGCCGACGGCGCCGTGCACGCGCGCGAGGCGCTGTTCGTCGCGCCGCGTGCCGTCCCGCGCACCGGCCTGCTGGAACGGCTCGGCGCCGAACTGCGCGAGACTCCGTTCGGGTCCTACCCGGTCGTCGACGAGCGGGGCCTGACCACCGTGCCGGGCCTGTGGGCGGCGGGCAACGCGAGCGGCTTCGCCGAGCAGGTCGTCAACGCCGCGAGCCGCGGCTACCGGGCCGGCGCCGCGATCAACGGGGAGCTGCTGATGGCGGACCTCGACGCGGCGGTGTCGGCCGGTGGCCGGAAGGAGCCGGCCGGGGCGACGGCCGGGCCCGCCGGGGTGTAGGCGCCGGCCCGGCGTTGCACCATGGCTGCATGCTGCTGACCCGGCTCGCCGACGTGTCCAGGGAGGTCGCCGCCACCGCGGCACGCTCCCGCAAGATCGCCCTGCTCGCCGAACTGTTCCGGGACGCCGAGCCGGACGACGTGCCGATCGTCATCCCCTACCTCGCGGGCCGGCTGCCGCAGGGCCGGCTCGGCGTCGGCTGGAAGGCGCTGGGCCGGTCCGTCGCCCCGGCGGACGGGCCGACGCTGACCGTGCGGGAGGTGGACGCCCGCCTCACCGAGCTGGGCAAGGTCTCCGGCGCCGGTTCCCAGGCGGAGCGGGCCCGGCTGGTGGCCGCGCTGATGGGCGCGGCCACCGCCGAGGAGCAGCGCTTCCTGCTGGGCCTGATCACCGGCGAGGTCCGCCAGGGCGCGCTGGACGCGCTCGCGGCCGAGGGGCTGGCGCAGGCCACCGGGGCGCCGTCGGCGGACGTGCGGCGGGCGGTGATGCTGGCGGGCTCGCTGCAGACGGTCGCCCAGGCGCTGCTCGCTGAGGGCCCCACGGCGCTGGACCGGTTCCGGCTCACGGTCGGCCGACCGGTCCTGCCGATGCTCGCCCACAGCGCGTCCTCGGTGGCGGAGGCGGTCGGCAAGCTGGGCGCCTGCGCGGTGGAGGAGAAGCTGGACGGCATCCGGGTCCAGGTGCACCGGGACGGCGACGCGGTGCGCGTGTACACCCGCACCCTGGACGACATCACCGACCGGCTGCCCGAGGTGACCCGGGCGGCCCTCGGGCTGGCGGGCCGCCGGTTCGTGCTGGACGGCGAGGTGATCGCGTTCGACGACACCGGGCGGCCGCGCTCCTTCCAGGAGACGGCCGGCCGGGTCGGTTCCCGGGTCGACGTGGCGACGGCAGCGGAGGCGGTCCCCGTCTCCCCCGTCTTCTTCGACGCGCTGTCGGTCGACGACCGCGACCTGCTCGACCTGCCCTTCGCCGAGCGGCACGCCGAACTGGCGCGGCTGGTGCCCGAGCCGATGCGGGTGCGGCGCGCGCTGGCCTCGGGGCCCGACGACGTGCCCGCCATGGAGGGCTTCCTCGCCGGGACGCTGGCGCGCGGCCACGAGGGCGTGGTCGTCAAGGCCCTCGACGCGCCGTACAGCGCGGGCCGGCGGGGCGCGTCCTGGCTGAAGGTGAAGCCGGTGCACACGCTCGACCTGGTGGTCCTGGCCGCCGAGTGGGGCCACGGCCGGCGCACCGGGAGGCTGTCCAACCTGCACCTGGGCGCCCGCACCGCCGACGGCGGCTTCGCGATGCTCGGCAAGACCTTCAAGGGCATGACCGACGTGATGCTGGCCTGGCAGACCGAACGGCTGCGCGGCCTGGCCGTCGAGGAGCACGGCTGGGGGGTGACCGTCCGCCCGGAGCTCGTCGTGGAGATCGCCTACGACGGACTGCAGCGCTCGACGCGCTACCCGGCCGGGGTGACGCTGCGGTTCGCCCGGGTGCTGCACTACCGCGAGGACAAGCGCCCCGAGGACGCCGACACCGTGGAGACCCTGCTCGCCGCACACCCGGAGGTGGCCCGGTGACGGTCCGGCGCAGCGCGGGCCTGCTGCTGTTCCGGCGCGCGGCGGACGGCCCGCAGGTGCTGCTCGGCCACATGGGCGGCCCGTTCTTCGCACGGAAGGACGCCGGGGCGTGGACGGTCCCCAAGGGCGAGTACGAGCCGGACGAGCCGGCCTGGGACGCGGCCCGGCGCGAGTTCCGCGAGGAGCTGGGCCTCGAACCGCCGGACGGGGAGGCGATCGCGCTCGGCGAGGTCAAGCAGACCAACGGCAAACTCGTCACGGCGTGGGCCGTGGAGGCCGACCTCGATCCGGCGGCCGTCGTGCCGGGCACCTTCACGATGGAGTGGCCGCCGCGGTCGGGCCGGCTGCGGGAGTTCCCGGAGCTGGACCGGGTCGCCTGGTTCGGCCTGGAGCAGGCCCGTGCGGTGATCGTCACGGCGCAGGCCGCGTTTCTCGACCGGCTGGCGGAGCACTCGGCCTGAGCGGCCCGGCGCCCGGACCCGGGCGCACGCGTTGCGGCTCCCGCCGCCGCGCGGGAAGGTCGGAACACAGTTCAGCTTCCAGGAGGTCGGTCATGCCCATCGCGACGGTCAACCCGGCGAACGGCGAGACGATCAAGACGTACGAGCCGATGGACGAGGAGGAGCTGGAGCGCCGGCTCCAGCTGGCCGAGGCCACGTTCCGCACCTACCGCACGACGTCGTTCGCCGAGCGCGCCGCGCTGCTGGAGCGGGCCGCCGACCTGCTCGAGGAGGACCAGGCGGACATCGGACGGGTGATGACCACCGAGATGGGCAAGCCGGTCAAGCAGGCCCGTGCGGAGGCGGCCAAGTGCGCGAAGGCGATGCGCTGGTACGCCGCGCACGCCGAGGCGCTGCTCGCCGACGAGGAGCCGGACCCCTCCGACGTGACCGACTCCGGCGCCTCCCGGGCCGTGGTGCGCTACCGGCCGCTGGGCCCGGTGCTCGCGGTGATGCCGTGGAACTTCCCGCTGTGGCAGGTGGTCCGGTTCGCCGCGCCGGCGCTGATGGCGGGGAACGTGGGCCTGCTCAAGCACGCGTCCAACGTCCCGCAGACCGCCCTGTACCTGGAGGACCTGTTCCACCGGGCGGGCTTCCCGGCGGGCTGCTTCCAGACGCTGCTGGTCGGCTCGGGCGCGATCGACGACATCCTGCGCGACGAGCGGGTCAAGGCCGCGACGCTCACCGGCAGTGAGCCGGCCGGGCGGGCCGTGGCGTCCACCGCGGGCGAGATGATCAAGAAGACGGTGCTGGAGCTGGGCGGCAGCGACCCGTTCATCGTGATGCCGTCCGCGGACCTCGACCGTGCCGCGCAGGTCGCGGTGACCGCGCGGGTGCAGAACAACGGCCAGTCCTGCATCGCCGCCAAGCGGTTCATCGTCCACGCGGACGTGTACGACGCGTTCGCCGAGCGGTTCGTCGCCGGGATGCGGGCGCTGACGGTGGGCGACCCGATGGAGGAGGACACCGAGGTCGGGCCGCTGGCGAGCGAGCGGGGCCGGGACGACCTGGAGGAACTGGTCGACGACGCCCGGCGCGGCGGGGCGCGGGTGCTGTGCGGCGGCGAACGGCCCGAGGGCCCCGGCTGGTACTACCCGCCGACCGTCGTCGCGGACGTCACCCGGGAGATGCGCATCCACCGCGAGGAGACGTTCGGGCCGGTCGCGACGCTGTACCGGGCCGATGACCTGGACGAGGCGGTGCTCATCGCCAACGACTCGCTGTTCGGCCTGAGTTCCAACGTCTGGACGCGCGACGAGGCCGAGGTGGACCGCTTCGTGCGGGACCTGGAGGCCGGGGGCGTGTTCGTCAACGGCATGACGGCCTCGCACCCGGCGCTGCCGTTCGGCGGGGTGAAGCGGTCGGGCTACGGGCGTGAGCTGTCCGGGCACGGAATCCGCGAGTTCTGCAACATCACCACGGTGTGGCACGGCGCGTGACGGTTCCGCGGCTACGATCCGCTGTGTGAACCGCGAAGTGACTCTCCCCCTGATCGTCGACGACCACGGCGCCCTGCAGGTGGCCGCGGCCGACGTGAGCAAGCTGTTGCGGACGGTGGGTGCGCGGTGGGTGCGGCTCGTCGAGGCGGGTGAGGACCTGGACGAGGACACGGTGGCGGCCCTGGCCATCGAACTGGCGAAACTGGCCGACCGGATCGACGTCGCGTGCATCGCGCACAGCAGCGGCGGCGCCTCCTGACCCGTCCCTGCCGGGGGCTTCGGGGCGGGCGGGTGCGTGCGGTCCCGGGGATCGCCGCGGGACCGCACGGGTGCCGGCGCGTCAGCGGATCGGCAGGCCCGACAGGGTGCGGGCGATGACCAGGCGCTGGATCTCGCTCGTGCCCTCGAAGATGGTGTAGATGGCGGCGTCGCGGTGCATGCGCTCCACCGGGTACTCGCGGGTGTAGCCGTTGCCGCCGAGGATCTGGATGGCCTGGGCGGTGACCTTCTTGGCGGTCTCGCTGGCGAACAGCTTGGACATGGAGCCCTCGGCCGCGGTGAACGGCTTGCCGTTGGTCGCCATCCAGGAGGCGCGCCACACCAGCAGGCGGGCCGCGTCGATCTGGGTGCGCATGTCGGCGAGCTGGAAGGCGACGCCCTGGTTGTCGATGATCGGGCGGCCGAACTGCTCACGCGTCGACGCGTAGTCGAGGGCGACCTCGTACGCGGCGCGGGCCGTGCCGACGGCCATCGCGGCGACGGCCGGGCGGGAGGCCTCGAAGGTGGCCATGGCCGCGTTCTTCACGCGCTCGCCGCCCGTCCTGGCCCGCTCCCGGGCCCGGGCCAGGCGCTCGTCCAGCTTCTCCTTGCCGCCCAGCAGGCACGAACCGGGCACGCGCACGTCGTCGAGGACCACTTCGGCGGTGTGCGAGGCGCGGATGCCGTGCTTCTTGAACTTCTGGCCCTGGGCCAGACCGGGGGTGTTCGGCGGGACGATGAAGGACGCGTGGCCCTTGGAGCCCAGTTCGGGGTCGACGACGGCCACCACGACGTGCACGTTGGCGATGCCGCCGTTGGTCGCCCAGGTCTTGGTGCCGTTGAGGACCCACTCGTCCTTGGCCTCGTCGTAGACGGCACGGGTGCGCATCGAGGAGACGTCGGAGCCGGCGTCGGGCTCAGAGGAGCAGAACGCGGCGACCTTCACGTCGTTGGCGTCGCCGTACATCTGGGGGATCCAGGTGCCGATCTGCTCCTCGGTGCCGTTGGCGAGGACGCCCACCGCGGCGAGGCCGGTGCCGACGATCGACAGCGCGATGCCCGCGTCGCCCCAGAACAGCTCCTCCATGGCCATCGGGATGCCGAGGCCGGTGGCGTCGAAGTACTGCTGGGCGTAGAAGTCCAGGGAGTAGATGCCGACCTTCGCGGCCTCCTGGATGACCGGCCAGGGGGTCTCCTCGCGCTCGTCCCACTCGGCGGCCGCGGGGCGGATCACGTCGGCGGCGAACCCGTGGAGCCAGTCGCGGACCTCCTTCTGTTCGTCGTTGAGCTCCATGGTGAACTCGGCCATGTCCCCTCCAGCGGCGGCGCACGTGCGGTGTTACTTACGGTAACACGCAGTCTGTTACCCGCCAGTAGGAAAAGTCAACTCCTGATGACCGCCCGGCAGCCCGTTCGATGCCTGGACACGCTCGGGTGTTAGTTTGCGCAGGCGTCACCGAATCAGCACGGGTGGGGAGAGCAGATGGACACCACACAGCGGACCGAGCAGCAGCGGTCCGCCGACCGCCGCCGGCGCGAGCTGCTGGAGGCCGCCGACCGGGTGGTGCTCCGCGACGGACCGCAGGCCTCGATGAACGCCATCGCCGCGGAGGCCGGCATCACCAAGCCGATCCTCTACCGCCACTTCGGCGACAAGGGCGGACTGTACGCCGCCCTCGCCAAGCGGCACACCGACGCGCTCCTCGCCTCCCTGCGCGCCGCGCTGGACGCCCCGGCGGACCGGCGCGAGCGCGTGGAGGCCACCCTGGACACCTACCTCGCGGCGATCGAGGCCCGGCCGCAGGTCTACCGGTTCCTCATGCACCCGGCGGAGGGGTCCCAGAGCGGCGACCAGAGCGCGGACCAGGGCTTCGACGTCGGCAAGCACTCGGCCCCCCTGCTGCGGCGGATGGGCGAGGAGCTGGCCACGGTCATCGAGGAGCGGCTGGACCTCGGACCGGGCACCCAGCAGCTCGCCCGGGTCTGGGGCCACGGCATCGTCGGCATGATGCACGCGGCCGGGGACTGGTGGCTGGGCGAACGGCCCTGCACCCGGGCCGAGTTGGTCCGCGGCCTGGCGGACCTGCTGTGGGGCCGGCTCGCCGCCGCCGGGGACAGGGTCGGCGGCCCGGGCTTCTGAGCCCCGGCGAGGCGGTGCCGTCCGGCTCCGGCTCCCCGCAGTCCGCCCACCGTCCCGCACCGCCTCGCGGTCACCGGCTCCAGGGCGCCCGTGCCACCTGGCGCGCCAGCCTGCGCAGGCGCCAGCCCGTCAGGCGGTCCGCGTACACCGTGCCCTCCAGGTGGTCCGTCTCGTGCTGCAGGCACCGGGCGAAGAACCCCGTCCCGTGCACGGTCACCGGCTCCCCCGTCACCGTGCGGCCCTCGACCACCGCGTGGTCGTAGCGCTCGGTGCCCGCCTCCAGCCCCGGCAGGGACAGACAGCCCTCGGGGCCGCGGACCACCACGCCGTCCGCCTCCACCAGGCGGGGATTGACCACGTGGCCGACGTGGCGGACGTCGTCGTCGTCCGGGCAGTCGTACACGAACACCCGCCTGGGGTCGCCCACCTGGTTGGCCGCCAGGCCCACCCCGCGCGCCGCGTACATCGTCGCGAACAAATCCTCCACGAAGGACGCCAGTTCCGGACCGAAGTCCGTGACATCCTTGCAGGGCTCGTGCAGCACCGGGCTGCCGAGCAGGGTGAGGGGCCGGACGCGCCCGCGGGCGCCCGGGATCGAGCCGTGTCGCATGGCGGCAAGGGTACGGTCCCGCTCCCGGGAACCGGTCCGCCCCCGCCGCGCAGGCGCGGGCCGGGATTCGGGAGTGTGCAGCGATCTCGATAGGCTGACCACCACCACGGTGCCGTCAGGCTCGCAGTCTGCCGGAAATGTCAGGCACACCCTGAGCGCGGCGCGTACGCAAGGAGGATCGAGAACTGATGGCAGGCAACTCGGACCCGCTCTCGCCGCGGGCCAAGCTGGCCGTGACCGCGGGCAAGGCGGTCGCGGCGGCGTCCCGTGCCGCCGGACGCGGCAGCGGTTCGGTGATCGGCGGCCGGGTGGCGCTGAAACTCGACCCCGACCTCCTCGCCCGCCTCGCCCAGAACCTGGACGTCGTCCTGGTCTCGGCGACCAACGGCAAGACCACGACCACCCGGCTCATCGCCGAGGCGCTGGGCGCCGCGGGGCCGGTCGTCTCCAACGCCCTCGGCGCCAACATGCCGGCCGGCATCACCTCCGCGCTGGCCGGCGGCTCGGAGGCCCGGTACGGCGTGATCGAGGTCGATGAGAAGTACCTGGCCGGCGTCGCCCGCGACACCGACCCCAAGTGCATCGCCCTGCTCAACCTCTCGCGCGACCAGCTCGACCGCGCCGCCGAGACCCGGATGCTGGCCGAGAACTGGCGCGAGGGGCTCGCCGGCTCCAAGGCCGTGATCGTGGCCAACGCCGACGACCCGCTGGTCGTGTGGGCCGCGTCCTCCTCCCCCAACGTGGTGTGGGTGGCCGCCGGGCAGATGTGGAAGGACGACGCCTGGTCCTGCCCGTCCTGCGGTGGCGTCATGCAGCGCCCGGGCGAGGACTGGTTCTGCGGCGAGTGCGGCTTCCGCCGGCCGACCCCGAGCTGGGCCCTGTCCGGCGACCACGTCCTCGACCCGCACGGCTCAGCCTGGCCGATCCACCTGCAGCTGCCGGGCCGCGCCAACAAGGCCAACGCCGCCTCCTCCGCCGCCGTCGCCGCCGTGTTCGGGGTGCCGCCGCAGGTGGCCCTGGAGCGGATGTACCAGGTGCAGGCCGTCGCCGGCCGCTACGACGTGGTGCAGTTCATGCAGCGCGACCTGCGGCTGCTGCTGGCGAAGAACCCCGCGGGCTGGCTCGAGACGTTCAGCCTGATCGACCCCCCGCCCACCCCGGTGATCCTCTCCGTCAACGCCCGCGGCGCCGACGGCACCGACACCTCCTGGCTCTGGGACGTGGACTACACCCGGCTGACCGGCCACCCGATCTGCGTGATCGGCGACCGCAAGCTGGACCTCGCGGTGCGCCTGGAGGTGGCCAACCAGCACTTCCAGGTGTGCGCGGACCTCGACGAGGCCGTGCGCGCCGCCCCGCCCGGGCGGATCGAGGTCATCGCGAACTACACCGCCTTCCAGGACCTGCGCCGCCGCGTCGGCAACTGACACACAGGGGACTTTTGTGAGCGACAACAGCCTGCGGGTCGTCTGGGTCTACCCGGACCTGCTCAGCACCTACGGCGACCAGGGCAACGTCCTGGTCGTGGAGCGCCGGGCGCGCCAGCGCGGCCTCGACGTGGCCCGGCTCGACGTGCGCAGCGACCAGCCGATCCCCACCTCGGGCGACATCTACCTGATCGGCGGCGGCGAGGACCGCCCGCAGCGGCTCGCGGCCGAGCGGCTGCTGCGCGACGGGCACCTGTTCCAGGCGGTGAACAACGGCGCCATCGTGTTCGCGGTGTGCGCCGGCTACCAGATCCTGGGCCACGAGTTCGTCAACGACCTCGGCCAGCGCCAGCCCGGCCTCGGCCTGCTCGACGTGACCACCGTGCGCGGCACCGGCGAGCGCTGCGTGGGCGACGTCCTCGCCGACATCGACGCCCCGCTCGGCCTGCCGGCGCTGACCGGCTTCGAGAACCACCAGGGCATCACCCAGCTGGGTCCGACCGCCCGCCCGCTGGCCCGGGTCCGCTTCGGCAAGGGCAACGGCACCGGCGACGGCACCGAGGGCGCGTACAACGACACCGTGTTCGGCACGTACATGCACGGCCCGGTGCTGGCCCGCAACCCGCAGATCGCGGACCTGCTGCTGAAGCTGGCGCTCGACGTGAACGCGCTGCCGCCGACCGACGACCGCTGGTACGAGGCGCTGCGCACCGAGCGCATCGCCTCCGCGCAGCAGCCCGCCTGACACCGGCCGCCCGAGCCCGTCTGACACGACGTCCGCACAGGTGAGCGGGGTCGTCCAGCAGGCGGACGGACGCTACGGACTGGACCCCCGCTGCCGTTAGGGTGGCGGGGATCGAGCCGGACAGCGTGGTCCGGTCCTGTGCCCACGTTGAGAAGGTTGTTTCGGGCTATGCGCATTGGTGTCCTCACGTCCGGCGGCGACTGCCCCGGCTTGAACGCCGTCATCCGGTCCGTCGTGCACCGCGCCGTCGTCGACCACGGCGACGAGGTCATCGGCTTCCGGGACGGGTGGAAGGGCCTCCTGGAGTGCGACTACCTCAAGCTCGACCTCGACGCGGTGGGCGGCATCCTCGCCCGCGGCGGCACCATCCTCGGCTCCTCCCGGGTCCAGCCCTCGCACCTGCGGGACGGGGTGGAGCGGGCGAAGGGCCACCTGGAGGAGCTGGGTCTCGACGCGATCATCCCGATCGGCGGCGAGGGCACGCTGAAGGCGGCCCGGCTGATGTCGGACAGCGGGCTGCCCGTCGTGGGCGTGCCGAAGACCATCGACAACGACATCGCGGTCACCGACGTCACCTTCGGCTTCGACACGGCCGTCGGGGTGGCGACGGACGCCCTCGACCGGCTGAAGACGACCGCCGAGTCCCACCAGCGGGTGCTGGTCGTGGAGGTCATGGGCCGGCACACCGGCTGGATAGCGCTGCACTCCGGGATGGCGGCGGGCGCCCACGCGATCGTGGTGCCCGAGCGGCCCTTCGACATCGAGGAGCTGACCCGGCGGGTCGGTGAGCGGTTCGAGGCGGGCAAGCGGTTCGCCATCGTCGTCGCCGCCGAGGGCGCCAAGCCGGCGCCCGGGTCCATGGACTTCGACGAGGGCGGCAAGGACATCTACGGCCACGAGCGGTTCGCCGGGATCGCCCGCCAGCTCTCCCTGGAGCTGGAGCAGCGGCTCGGCAAGGAGGCCCGGCCGGTCATCCTCGGGCACGTGCAGCGCGGCGGGACGCCGACGGCGTACGACCGGGTGCTGGCGACGCGGTTCGGCTGGCACGCGGTGGAGGCCGTGCACCGGGGCGACTTCGGGATGATGACGGCGCTGCGCGGGACGGACATCGTGATGGTGTCGCTGGCCGAGGCCGTCGAGACGCTGAAGACCGTACCGGCGGAGCGGTACGCCGAGGCGGAGTGCGTGCTGTAGCCGTCCGCCGGGGCGCCGGGGTCTCCCCCGCGCCCCGGCCCCGCCCGGCTGTCGTGGCCCCCGGTCGAAGCGTCGGCCGGGGGCCGCTCTAGTCTTGGTCCGGACGATTCGTACAACCCCCACGAAACAGGAGCCGGCCGATGGACCACAGCGGGCACGGCATGCCCATGGATCTGGCGCCCTTCACGCTAGGGCGCGGGCTCCAGTGGTCGGCGGACCCGTTCTTCCTCGTCGCCTGCGTGGCGGGGCTCGCCCTGTACGGGTGGGGGGTGCTGCGGCTGCGGCGGCGCGGGGACGCCTGGCCCGTGAGCCGGACGGTGTCGTACGTCGTCGGCGTGCTGACCATCGGTCTGGTGATGTGCACCCGGCTGAACGACTACGGCATGGTCATGTTCAGCGTGCACATGGTCCAGCACATGGTCATCAGCATGCTGTCGCCGATCCTGATCCTGCTGGGCGCCCCGGTCACCCTGGCGCTGCGCGCGCTGCCGGTGGCCGGCCGGGGCCGCAAGGGGCCCCGCGAGCTGCTGCTGGCGTTCCTGCACAGCCGGTACATGCGGATCGTGACGCACCCGGGGTTCACCATCCCGCTGTTCATCGCCAGCCTGTACGCGCTGTACTTCACCCCGCTGTTCGACTTCCTGATGGGCTCCAGGACCGGGCACCTCGCGATGATGGTGCACTTCCTCGCGGTGGGCGTGGTCTTCTTCTGGCCGATCATCGGCGTGGACCCGGGGCCGCACCGGCCCGGCTACCTGATGCGGATGCTGGAGCTGTTCGCGGGCATGCCGTTCCACGCGTTCTTCGGGATCGCGCTGATGATGGCGTCGACGCCCATGGTGGAGACGTTCAGGAACCCGCCGGCCTCGCTCGGCATCGACGCGCTGTCCGACCAGAACGCGGCCGGCGGCATCGCCTGGGCGTTCAGCGAGGTCCCGTCCGTGCTGGTGCTGATCGCGCTGCTGTTCCAGTGGTACCGCTCCGAGCAGCGGCAGGCCCGGCGCACGGACCGGGCCGCCGACCGGGACGGCGACAAGGAGCTCGAGGCGTACAACGCGTATCTGGCCTCTCTCAACACGCGCGGGAGCTGATCGGGCGGCTCCGGGGCACCATGGAGGGGGACGCACCCTGTGGAGGGTGTGCCAGGAGGGTGTCGCGATGCCCGGTTCGACGGACGGTTCCACACGGACGATGGGGGTGCTCACCGTCGGCGGCCTCGTCGTGGTGACGGCCTACACGGTGGCGCTCGGCAGCAACGGCTGGCTGTGGTTCGGCTGGGTGGTGCTGGGCCTGATCACCCTCGCGCTGATCGTGATGCGCACCTGAGGGTGCGGCGCGCCGGGCTCACTCCGGGCTGAGCCGGGCGCCCGAGTGCACCCCGGGCTGGTACTTCGGCAGCCGCGCGGTGATCTTCATGCCGGCGCCGGGCGCTGTCTCGATGACCAGGCCGTGGCCGTCGCCGTAGACCTGGCGGAGCCGGTCGTCGACGTTGGACAGGCCGATGCCCCCGGAGGGGCTGCCGCCGCCGGCCAGGATGCGGCGCAGCAGCTCGGGGTCCATGCCGGCGCCGTCGTCCTCGATGACCACCAGGGCCTCCGCGCCGGCGTCCTGCGCGGTGATGCGGATGTGGCACTTGTCGGCCTTGCCCTCCAGGCCGTGCTTCACCGCGTTCTCCACCAGCGGCTGCAGGCACAGGAACGGCAGGGCGACCGGCAGCACCTCGGGGGCGATCTGGAGGGTCACCGCGAGCCGGTCGCCGAAGCGGGCCCGCACCAGCGCCAGGTACTGGTCGATGGCGTGCAGCTCGTCGGCGAGGGTGGTGAACTCGCCGTGCCGGCGGAACGAGTAGCGGGTGAAGTCGGCGAACTCCAGCAGTAGCTCCCGGGCGCGCTCGGGGTCGGTGCGCACGAAGCTGGCGATCACCGCGAGCGAGTTGAAGATGAAGTGCGGGGAGATCTGCGCGCGCAGGGCCTTGATCTCCGCCTCGATCAGCCGGGTGCGCGAGTCGTCGAGGTCGGCCAGCTCCAGCTGCACGGACACCCACCGGGCGACCTCGCCGGCGGCCCGCACCAGCACGGCGGACTCGCGGGGCGCGCAGGCCACCAGGGCGCCGTGGACGCGGTCGTCGACGGTGAGCGGGGCGACGACCGCCCAGCGGACCGGGCAGTCGGGTGAGCCGCAGTGCAGCGGGAACGCCTCGCCGCGGCCGGTCTCCAGGGGCCCGGCGAGCCGTTCCGCGATCTCGGCGCGGTGGTGGGCGCCCACCCCGTCCCAGACGAGGACGTCCTTCTCGTCCGCGAGGCACAGCGCGTCGGTGCCGAGCAGCGAGCGCAGTCCGCGGGCCGACTTGCGGGCCGTCTCCTCGGTGAGCCCGGCGCGCAGCGGAGGCGCGGCCAGGGAGGCGGTGTGCAGCGTCTGGAAGGTGGCGTGCTCGACGGGCGTGCCGAGTCCGCCGAGGCTCTGCGGCCGGGCGGTGCGGCGGCCCAGCCAGAACCCGGCGGCCAGCAGCGGCAGGATCGCCACGAGCAGCCCGGCGAGGAATCCGCTCACGCCTTCACCTCCGTCGTGCCGAGGGCCTCGGGGAGGTGGAAGCGGGCCAGGACCGCCGCCGTGCCCGGCGGGACGCGGCTCGCGGTCGCGAGGGACACCAGGACCATGGTGAGGAAGCCGAGCGGCACCGACCACAGGGCGGGCCAGGCGAGCAGGGCGTGCAGGCTCCCGGTGGCCGGCAGGCCGGCCATGGTCGCGGCCACGGCGACGAACGCCGAGCCGCCGCCGGCCAGCATCCCGGCGGCGGCGCCGGGCGGGGTGAGCCGCCGCCACCAGATGCCGAGGACCAGCAGCGGGCAGAACGAGGACGCCGACACCGCGAAGGCGAGCCCGACGGTGTCCGCGACCGGCAGTCCGCCGACCACTGCGCCGGCCGCGAGCGGCACGGCCATGGCGAGCCCGGTGCCCAGCCGGAAGTGCCGCACGCCGCGGGAGGGCAGGACGTCCTGGGTGAGCACGCCGGCCACGGCCATGGTGAGGCCGGAGGCGGTGGACAGGAACGCCGCGAAGGCGCCGCCCGCGACCAGCGCGCCCAGCAGGTCGCCGCCCGGGCCGCCGATCATCCGGTCGGGCAGCAGCAGGACGGCCGCGTCGGCGTCGCCGGTGAGGGCCAGCTCGGGGGCGTAGAGGCGGCCGAGGGCGCCGTAGAGGGGCGGGAGCAGGTAGAAGCAGCCGATGAGGGCGAGTACGGCGACCGTGGTGCGGCGGGCGGCGACGCCGTGCGGGCTGGTGTAGAAGCGGACGACGACGTGCGGCAGGCCCATGGTGCCGAGGAAGGTGGCGAGGATCAGCCCGTAGGTGGCGTACAGCGGGCGTTCCGCGCGGCCGGCCGCCAGGGAGGCGGACATGGTGCCGTCGGCGCTGCGGTCGGCGGCGGGGACGGCGGCGCCGCGGGCGAAGGTGAGCCGGGTGCCCCGCTCGATGCGGTGGGTGCCGGCGCGCAGCCGCAGCGCGGTGGCGTCGTGGCGGCGGCCGTCGACGGTCCCGGTGACGGTCACCGTCAGGGGGGCCTCCAGGGTGAGGTCGACGGTGTCGTCGACGCGGACGGCCCGCTGCTCCCGGAAGGTCGCGGGTTCCGCGAAGGCGTGCCGGGGCGCTCCGTCGCCCTGCCAGGCGAGGACGAGGAAGAGGGCGGGCACCAGCAGGGCGGTGAGCTTCAGCCAGTACTGGAAGGCCTGGACGAAGGTGATGCTGCGCATGCCGCCCGCCGCCACGGTCGCGGTGACGACGACCGCGACGATCACCCCGCCGAGCGAGTCGGGGGCGCCGGTCAGGACGGTGAGGGTCAGTCCCGCGCCCTGGAGCTGGGGCAGCAGGTAGAGCCAGCCGACGCCGACGACGAAGGCGCCCGCGAGCCGGCGCACCGGCCGGGAGGCGAGCCGTGCCTCGGCGAAGTCGGGCAAGGTGTAGGCGCCGGAGCGGCGCAGCGGGGCGGCGACGAACAGGAGCAGCACCAGGTAGCCGGCGGTGTAGCCGACCGGGTACCAGAGCATGTCGGGGCCTTGGACCAGGACCAGTCCGGCGATGCCGAGGAAGGACGCGGCGGAGAGGTACTCGCCGCTGATGGCGGCGGCGTTGAGGCGGGGCCCCACGGTGCGGGAGGCGACGTAGAAGTCGGAGGTGGTGCGGGAGATGCGCAGCCCGAAGGCGCCCACGAGGACGGTCGCGACGACGACGAGGGCGACGGCGGGGACGGCGTAGCCGGAGTTCACGGTGGCGGTGGCCTCGTCTCAGCGGTCCTCGACCAGGCGCACGAAGTCCCGTTCGTTGCGTTCGGCGCGGCGGACGTACCAGCGGGCGAGCAGGACCAGCGGCGCGTACAGGCCGAAGCCGAGCAGGGCCCACTGGAGCCGGCGGGCGCCCGGCAGCGCGGCGAACAGCAGGGGCAGCGGGCCGACGAGCAGCACCAGGACGGCGAACCCGGCCAGTCCGGCGCGCAGTTGGCTGCGCATCAGGGAGCGCACGTAGGTGTGGCCGAGGGTGGTCTGCTCGTCGATCTCGGTGCGGGGCCGGTAGTGGCCGGGGGCGTAGGCGGGGCGGCCGCGGGAGCCGGTCCGGGTGCGGCGGGGCGGGCCGGTGACGACCGCCCGCCGCTCGGCGGGGTCCTGGGGCACCGTCAGGTCCTCCTCATCAGCAGGTCCCGCAGTTCACGGGCGTGGCGCCGGCTGACCTGGAGCTCCTCGCCGCCGACCAGGACGCTGACGGTGCCGGCGTCCAGGCGGAGTTCGCCGATGTGGCGCAGGGCGACGAGGTGGCGGCGGTGGATGCGCACGAAGCCGCGGGCGCGCCAGCGCTCCTCCAGGGTGGACAGGGGGATGCGCACGAGGTGGCTGCCCCGGCCGGTGTGCAGGCGGGCGTAGTCGCCCTGGGCCTCGACGTGGGTGATGTCGTCGACGGCGACGAAGCGGGTGACGCCGCCGAGTTCGACGGGGAGCTGGTCGGGGTCGGGCTCGTGCACGGGGATGCGGGCCGCGGGCGTGCCGCGCAGGGCGGCGGCGCGGCGCACGGCCTCGGCCAGGCGCTCCTTGCGGACGGGCTTGAGGACGTAGTCGACGGCCTTGAGGTCGAAGGCCTGGACGGCGAAGTCCTCGTGGGCGGTGACGAACACGACGAGCGGCGGGTGGGCGAAGCCGGTGAGCAGCCGGGCCAGGTCGAGGCCGTCGAGGCCGGGCATCTGGATGTCGAGGAAGACCACGTCGAGGGCGTCCGGTCCGTCGGGCCCGCTCTCCAGGGCCCGGTTGATGCGGCGCAGCGCCTCGGTGGCGTCGCCGGCGCCCTCGACGGCGCCTATTCGGGGGTCCGCGGTCAGCAGGTAGAGCAGTTCCTCGAGCGAGGGCCGTTCGTCGTCGACGGCGAGGGCGCGCAACATGAAGGTGGAGTGTAGGAGCAATCCGCACGGCTGGACACGGGCTGGCGCGGAGGTCCGCGCGGGGTGCGGTGCCGCTTACAGTGCCTCCATGAACAGCGGCCCCGCGTCCTTCGACGAGCTCGACCGGAAGATCCTCACGGCGCTGATGGCGAACGCCCGGACGAGTTTCGCGGAGATCGGCACGGCGATCGGGCTGTCGTCGACGGCGGTGAAGCGGCGCGTGGACCGGCTGCGCGAGGCGGGCGTGATCACCGGGTACACGGCGACGGTCAAGCCGTCGGCGCTGGGCTGGCGCACGGAGGCGTACGTCGAGGTCTACTGCGAGGGCGCGGCGCCGCCCCGGCGGCTGGCGGAGGTGGTGCGCCACCATCCGGAGATCACCGCGGCGATGACGGTGACGGGGGGCGCGGACGCGCTGCTGCACGTGCGGGCGCGGGACGTGGAGCACTTCGAGGAGGTGCTGGAGCGCATCCGCGCCGAGCCGTTCATCCGCAAGACGATCAGTGTGATGGTGCTGTCCCACCTGCTGCCGGAGAGTCCGGAGGCGGGAGCCATTCACGCCGCACCAGAAGTGCGTTGAGGGGCCCCACAACGCAGCATCGTTGCGCCGACGCGCAGCTTTCGTCCATTGTCGAGCGGTTCGGTCCCTTCCTACCGTGGTCTCAACCCACCGTAGACACCGCAGGACATGCGGAGGAGCAGCGGAGGAACCCCTCTGTGTCCGACACCCGTGTGCCGCGCCGCCGGCGCTTTCTCGTCTGCGAACCCAGACACTTCGCCGTGCGGTACTCCATCAACCCCTGGATGCATCCCGACACCCCCGTCGACGTCGACCTGGCCCAGGAACAGTGGCACGGGCTGATCAGTGCCTACCGTGCCCACGGCCACGACGTGGACAGCGTGGAGCCCGTGCCGGGCCTGCCCGACATGGTCTTCGCCGCGAACTCGGCGGTCGTCGTCGACGGCCGCGTCTTCGGCTCCCTCTTCCACGCGCCCGAGCGGCGCCCCGAGTCCCTGCACTACGAGACGTGGTTCACGTCGGCCGGCTATCCCGTCCACCGTCCGCGCAGCGTCTGCGAGGGCGAGGGCGACCTGGTGTGGACGGGCCGCTACATCCTGGCCGGCACCGGGTTCCGCACCACCCGGGACGCGCACCGCGAAGCCCAGGAGGTCCTGGGGCACCCGGTGATCGGGCTGACCCTGGTGGACCCGTACTTCTACCACCTGGACACGGCGCTGTTCGTCCTCGACGACGACAACATCGCCTACTACCCGCAGGCGTTCTCGCCGGGCAGCCGGGAGGTGCTGGCGCGGCTGTACCCGGACGCGGTTCTCGCCACCCGGGAGGACGCGCTGGCGTTCGGCCTGAACTCCGTGTCCGACGGCCGCCACGTCTTCATCGCGCCACGGGCCGAGGCGCTCGCCGCCCGTGTCGCCGAGCACGGCTACGTCCCCGTCCCCGTCGACCTGTCGGAGCTGCACAAGGCCGGCGGGGGCATCAAGTGCTGCACCCAGGAGATCCGCTGATGACCGCACCCACACACCCGCGCACCTCCGACGAGCTGATCCGCGCCGAGGAGCCGGTCCTCGCGCACAACTACCATCCGCTGCCGGTGGTCGTCGCCCGTGCCGAGGGCGCTTGGGTGGAGGACGTCGAGGGGCGCCGCTACCTCGACATGCTGGCCGGATACTCGGCGCTCAACTTCGGCCACCGCCACCCGGCGCTGGTCGAGGCCGCCCACCGCCAGCTCGACCGGCTCACGCTGACCTCGCGGGCCTTCCACAACGACCGGCTCGCCGGGTTCGCGGAGCGGCTGGCGGCGCTGACCGGGCAGGACATGGTGCTGCCGATGAACACCGGCGCGGAGGCGGTGGAGAGCGGCATCAAGCTGGCCCGCAAGTGGGCCTACGACGTCAAGGGCGTGCCCGCGGACCGGGCGACGATCGTGGTGGCCGCGGACAACTTCCACGGCCGCACGACGACGATCGTCAGCTTCTCCACGGACGAGACGGCCCGCTCGGGCTTCGGCCCGTTCACACCGGGCTTCCGGATCGTGCCGTACAACGACCTGGCCGCGCTGGAGGCCGCGGTCGACGAGACGACGGCGGCGGTGCTGATCGAGCCCATCCAGGGCGAGGCGGGCGTCCTCATCCCGGACGACGGCTACCTCGCGGGCGTGCGGGAGGTGACCCGCCGCGCCGGCTGCCTGTTCGTCGCGGACGAGATCCAGTCGGGGCTCGGCCGCACCGGGCGCACCCTGGCCGTGGAGCACGAGGGCGTCGTCCCGGACGTAGTACTGCTGGGCAAGGCGCTCGGCGGCGGCATCGTGCCGGTGTCGGCCGTGGTGGGCCGCCGGGAGGTGCTGGGTGTGCTGCACCCGGGCGAGCACGGGTCGACGTTCGGCGGCAACCCACTGGCGGCGGCCGTCGGCACGGCGGTGGTGGAGCTGCTGGAGACCGGCGCGTTCCAGCGCCGGGCGGCCGAGCTGGGAGAGGTCCTACGGGACGGCCTGGCCGCGCTGGTCGGCCGGGGCGTCGTCGGGTTCCGCTCGCGCGGGCTGTGGGCGGGCGTGGACGTCGACCCGGCGCTCGGCACCGGCCGCGCGGTCAGTGAGCGGCTGATGCGGGAGGGCATCCTGGCCAAGGACACCCATGGCTCGACGATCCGCCTGGCTCCCCCGCTGACGATCACCGCCGACGAGCTGACCTCAGCGCTGGCCTCGCTGGAGAAGGTGCTGGTGTCGGGCGCCTGACCTGGGCGGACACCGGGCAGGGGGGCGCCGCCGGGCGGCGCCCCCCGTCGTGCTGCCACCGTCCCGGGTAGCCGACCTCCCTAGGTGCGTGCAGGGTGAAGGGAGGCAACGAGGTGGTGGACCACGCTCAGCGACAGAGAGGCCGGTCGTGGGCGCTGACGAGAACCATGACGTCGCCCGCCGCTGGTTCGGCGTGGCCGACGCCGCGCCGGTGCTGCTCGACGCGGACGGCGTGATCACGAGCTGGACCGGGAGCGCGGGGCGGCTGCTGGCGTACCCCGCCGCGGAGGTCGTCGGTACGCGGCTGACGCGGCTGCTGGGCGAGGAGGACGCGGCCCGGCTGCCCGGGCTGCTGGCCCACTGCCGCACCGACGGCGGCTGGGCGGGGCTGCTGACCGCCCGGCGCCGGGACGGCCTGCCGGTGAGGCTGATGGTGCGCATGACCTCGGCGGCCGACGTGCAGGGGCCCTCGCGCTGGCTGCTGCTGATGCACGACGTGGGCCGGGCGGCCCAGGCGCCCGGCTGGGACCTGGACCGCGGGGTGCTGGAGCAGATGGTCTCCGGCTCCCCCATCGGCATCGCGATCGTCGACACCGACCTGCGGTTCGTGTGGTCCAACGCGGCGCTGGCCCGGTTCGGCGGCGGGGCCCCGGCCAGCCGGCTCGGGATGCGCCTCGCCGACGTGCAGCCGGGGGTGAGCGCGGAGCCGATCGAGGCGATCATGCGACGGGTGCTGGCGACCGGCGAGCCGGTCCTCGGCTACGAGCACGTGGGGCGCATCCGGTCCGCGCCGCACCGCGAGACGGCCCACATGATGTCGTTCACCCGGCTCGACGACGACCACGGCCGGCCGATGGGCGTGTACTACACGGTGATCGACGTGACCGACCGGCACCGGGCACGGCAGCGGCTGGCGCTCCTCGACCGGGCCGGGCAGCGCATCGGGAGCGGCCTGGACCCGGTGCGCACCGGCCAGGAGCTGGCCGACGTGGCGGTGCCGGACTTCGCCGACCTCGTCGCCGTGGACCTGCTGGAGTCCGTGCTGCGGGGCGCGGAGCCCGCCCCCGATCCCCAGGGCGGCGCGGCGGTGGGGCCGCTGCGGCGGGCCGGGCACCGGTCGGTGGACGAGGGCGACCCCGGGGCCGCCGTCGGCATCGGCGCCCCCGCCGTGTACCTGCCCGGGTCGCCCCCGCTGCGGGCGCTCGCCACGGGGCGTCCCTGGCGCGAGACCCGGCTCGACCCGGCGGGCGCCTGGACGTCGCGGGGCCCGGGCGACCGGGCGGCCGCCGGGCCGGACCCGGGCGCGCACAGCGTCCTCGTCGTCCCGCTGCGCGCCCGGGGCGTGACGCTCGGGATCGCGACGTTCTTCCGGCGGCACCGGCAGGAGCCGTTCGACGTGGACGACGTCAGCCTGGCCGAGGACCTGGTCTCGCGTGCGGCGGTGTGCGTGGACAACGCCCGCCGCTACACCCGGGAGCGCAACGCGGCCCTGGTGCTCCAGCGCAGCCTGCTCCCGCGCCGGCTGCCCGAGCAGGACGCGGTGGAGGTGGCCGCGTGCTACCGCCCGGCCGACGAGCTGACCGGGCTGGGCGGCGACTGGTACGACCTGATCCCGCTGTCGGGCGCGCGGGTGGCGCTGGTGGTGGGCGAGGTGCCCGGGCACGGCATCGGCGCGGCGGCGGCCATGGGGCGGCTGCGCACGGCGGTGCGCACGCTGGCCGCGCTGGACCTGCCGCCGGACGAGGTCCTCGCCCACCTCGACGACCTGGTGGGGCGCACGGACCGCGAGGAGGGCGCCGCCGTGGACCCGCCCCCCGAACAGGACGCGCGGCAGGTGGGCTCGGGGTGCCTGTACGTGGTCTACGACCCGGTCGACGGACGGTGTGCCATGGCGGCCGCCGGGCATCCGGCCCCCGCGGTGGTGCTGCCCGACGGGGACGTCCGCTTCGTCGACCTGCCGCAGGGCCCGGCGCTCGGCACCGGCGGGCCGCCCTTCGAGGCGGTCGAGCTGGACCTGCCCGACGGCAGCACCCTCGCGCTGCACACGGACGGGCTGCTGGCGCGCGGCGGGCGGGGGACGCCGGACGCCGACCGGGACCGGCTGCGCCGCGCCCTGGAGCGGCAGGCCGACTCGCTGGAACTGCGCTGCCGTGCGCTGATCGACGCGCTGGCGCCGGACCAGCCGAACGACGACGTGGCGCTGCTGATGGCCCGCACCCGGCGCCTGGACGCGGGCCGGGTCGCCGAGTGGGAGGTGCCGGCCGACCCCGCGGCGGTGGCCGACGCCCGCCGCACGGCGAGCCGCCGGCTGGCGGAGTGGGGCCTGGAGGACCTGGCCTTCACCATGGAACTGGTGGTGAGCGAACTGGTCACCAACGCCATCCGGCACGCGGCCGGCCCGATCCGGGTGCGGCTGCTGCGGGGGCGCGCGCTGGTGTGCGAGGTGTACGACGGCGGGGCGACGGCGCCCCACCTGCGGCATCCGCGCACCACGGACGAGGGCGGGCGCGGGCTGCTGCTGGTGTCCCGGTTCACCCGGCGCTGGGGCACCCGGTTCACCCCCGAGGGGAAGATCATCTGGGCCGAGCAGCCGCTGGACGGCGGCGCCGACGACGAGGGCGCCGGATGACGGCCCCCGGCCGGCCGGCGAGCGGATCCGCCGGGAGCGTCCGACGGCGGACGGCGGACGATGGGGAGCGGGCGCGGACCGGGCAGGATGGGGCGTGGTCATGGACGGCACGGTGATCGACTACGCGGCGGTGTTCCAGGCCCTGCCCGGCATGGTGGCCCTGCTCACCCCCGACCTGGTGGTCGCCGACGCCAACGTGGAGTTCCTGCGCGGCACCGGCCGCTCCCGCGAACAGGTGGTGGGCCGGAGCCTGTTCGAGGTCTTCCCCGAGAACCCGCACGACCCCGCCGCGACCGGCATGCGCAACCTGGAGGCGTCCCTGCGCAGGGCCGTGACCACCGGCGAGCGGGACGCGATGGCCCTCCAGCGCTACGACGTGGAGAACCCCGAGCGGCCCGGCGAGTGGGACGAGCGGTACTGGAGCCCGGTCAACACCCCGGTGCTCGGACCCGACGGCTCCGTGGTGCTGGTGGTGCACCGCGTCGAGGAGGTCACCGAGCTGATCCGCGCCCGGGGCCGCCGGGACACCTCCCGGGTCGGCAGTCGCGCCCGTGTCCTGGAGGCCGAGCTGTACACGCGGGCCCGCGAGCTGCAGCAGCTCAACGAACGGCTGCGCCAGGCGCACGCCCGCGAACGCGAGGTCGCGCTCGCCCTGCAGGAGGCGATGCTGCCCGCCCGGCCCCAGGTCAAGTACCGTCAGGTGGCGGTGCGTTACCGGCCGGCGGTGGGCGCGCTCAACGTGTGCGGCGACTGGTACGACCTGGTCGACCTGGTCGGCGGCAACCGCATCGGCGTGTCCGTCGGCGACGTCGTCGGACACGGCCTGGAGGCGGCCGGGGTGATGGGGCAGCTGCGCAGCGCGCTCAGCGCCGCCTCCCGGGTCGCCGGCGGGCCGGCCCAGGCGCTCGACGTGCTCGGGCGCTACGCCCACGTCGTGGACGGCGCCGAGTCGGCCACCGCGGTCACCACGTTCATCGACTTCGACGACCGCAGGATCACCTACTCCAGCGCGGGCCACCCCCCGCCGGTGCTGGTCCACCGCGACGGCCGCGTGGAGTTCCTCGACCGCGCCACCGACCCGCCCCTGGACGCGCGTCCCGAGCCGACACCGAGGCCCCAGGCGGGCACCCGCTACGGCGCGGGCGCCACGCTCGCGCTGTACACCGACGGGCTGGTGGAGCGGCGCCACGAGGACATCGACACCGGTCTGACCCGGCTCGCCGAGTCGCTGGCCCGCCACCGCGACGAGGACCCGGAGTTCCTCGCCGACGCCGTGCTGATGGAGCTGCTGCCGCCCGGCGGCGCGACGGACGACACGGCCCTGGTGATCGTGCGGCTCTGACGCCTCGTCACACACTCGGCGGACGGGGTCGCGCGACGGTTCCGGCGGCACCCCGCCGCGCCTACACTGACAGCCCCACGGCCCGCCGGTTGACCTGCTGGAACACGGTGGGTCACCCGGGGGCCGGACCGGTCCGGTGGACGGAGGAGCACCCCGTTGTTCTACTACCTGCTGAAATACGTGGTGTTGGGACCGCTGCTGAGGCTGCTGTTCCGGCCGCGCATCGAGGGTCTGGAGCACGTGCCGGAGACGGGCGCGGCCATCGTGGCCGGCAACCACCTGTCGTTCTCCGACCACTTCCTCATGCCGGCGGTGCTCAAGCGGCGCATCACCTTCCTCGCCAAGGCCGAGTACTTCACCGGTCCCGGCATCAAGGGACGGCTCACCGCGGCCTTCTTCCGCAGCGCCGGGCAGATCCCGGTGGACCGCTCCGGCAAGGAGGCGGGCCAGGCCGCCATCCGCGAGGGCCTCGGGGTGCTCGGCAAAGGCGAGTTGCTCGGCATCTACCCGGAGGGCACCCGCTCGCACGACGGCCGCCTGTACAAGGGCAAGGTGGGCGTGGCGGTGATGGCGCTCAGGGCGGGGGTCCCGGTGGTGCCGTGCGCGATGATCGGCACGTTCGAGGCGCAGCCGCCCGGCACGGTCGTGCCCCGCCTGCGCCCCGTCGCCATCCGCTTCGGCGAGCCGCTGGACTTCTCCCGCTACACCGGCATGGAGAACGAGAAGGCGGTCCTGCGCGCCGTCACCGACGAGATCATGTACGCGATCCTGTCGCTGTCCGGGCAGGAGTACGTCGACCGGTACGCGGCCGACGCCAAGGCGCAGGCCGCGGCCGCCGAGGCCGCGCGCGAGCGCAGGTTCCGCAGGCTGCCGCTCAGCTGACGCGGCGGGTCCGTGGACCCGGGCACGGGAAAGGGGCGGTCGGATGGCTTTCCGACCGCCCCTTCGCGTGTCCCCTGGTGCTACCGGGTGCTCACGGCTTCGGCGTGGCGTGCGGGGCGCAGGTCACGTCCGCGCTGTCCACCGTGCCGCCCAGCAGGTAGGCGTCGACCTTCGGGTTGATGCACGGGTTCACCAGGCTGGTGACACCGTGGGAGCCCGCGTTCTTCTCGGTGATCAGGCGGGAGCCCTTGAAGCGCTTGTGGAGCTCGACGGCACCCTCGTACGGGGTGGCCGCATCCCGCTCCGACTGCACGATCAGCACGGGCGGCAGGCCCTTGTGCGTCTTGACGTCCACCGGCGTCTGCTGCTTGACCGGCCAGTAGGCGCACGGGAGGTTCATCCAGGCGTTGGCCCAGGTGAGGAACGGGTAGTCCTTGTGCAGCCGGGTGTTGTCGCGGTTCCAGGTGCGCCAGTCGGTGGGCCACTTGGCGTCCACGCACTCGACGGCCGTGTAGACGGCGTTGCTGTTCTCCGAGGCGATGTTGCCGGCCGTGTCCGTCATGTCCGGGGCGGCGGCGTCGACCAGGGCCTGGGTGTCTCCGGCGAAGTACTTGCTGAAGACCGTCGCCACCGGGATCCACGACGAGTCGTAGTACGGGGCGCCCTGGAAGAAGGAGATCAGCTCGGCCGGGCCGACGACCCCGCCGATCGGGTTCTTCTTCGCCTCGGCCCGCAGCTGGAGCCACTTGGCCTGGACGGCGGCCCGGGTGGTGCCCAGGTGGAACGTGGCGTCGTTGGCGGCGACCCAGTCCTGCCAGTCCTTCCAGCGGCCCTCGAACGCGATGTCCTGGCCGAGGTTGGCCTCGTACCAGATGTTCTCGCGCGCGGGGTTGACCACGCTGTCCACGACCATGCGGCGCACGTGGCCCGGGAACAGGGTGCCGTAGACCGCACCGATGTAGGTGCCGTAGGAGACGCCCAGGTAGTTGAGCTTCTTCTCACCGAGCGCGGCGCGGATGACGTCGAGGTCGCGCACCGTGTTCGGCGTGGTCATGTACGGCAGCATCTCGGCGCTGCGCTCGTAGCAGCCCTCGGCGTACTCGCGGGCCAGCTTGATCTGGGCGAGCTTGTCCGCCTCGGAGTCGGGCACCGGGTCGGCCTTGGGCGCCTTGACGAACTCCTGCGGGTCCACGCACGAGATGGGCGCGGAGTGGCCGACGCCGCGCGGGTCGAAGCCCACGAAGTCGTAGGCCTTGGCCACGTTGGCCCACACGGGGGCCTTGGTGGTGACGCGGCGCGGGAAACGCAGGCCGGAGCCTCCGGGGCCGCCCGGGTTGTAGACGAGGGCGCCCTGGCGCTCCGCCTTGCTCCCGGTGTTGCCGATGCGGTCGACGGCGAGCTTGATCTGCTTGCCGTTGGGCCGGGCGTAGTCGAGCGGCACGCTGACGTAACCGCACTGGATGGGCTTCTCGAGGCCCCAGTCCGCCGGGCAGTCCTGCCAGGCGATGCCGGCCTTCGCGGCCCGCTCGGCGGCGATCGCGGCGCCACGCTGCTCACGGTTCTGCCCGCTGCCGCTGGTCGCGCCCGCGGAGGGCGCCGCCACGGCACCGGCGATCAGGGTCGCAGCGACCAGCGCACCGGCCGAACCGAGCACCGCCGTCCGCCTGTTCGGTCGTATCTCCCTCAAGTGAGGCTCTCCCCCTACCTAGAGTCGACAGATAGGGGGGATCCTTTCTCCTGTGGGGCACCTGAGAACAGGTGTCGTTGACCTTCTTTGCCAATCCGATAACCGGGCCGGGCGCACCGCTGACCGGATGCGGTGCCGTCAGCCGAGCTCGGCGAGGGCCGCGTCGAGCACCCGGCGCAGGCGCAGCCCGTCCGGCGCGAGGGCGGTGACGAGCACCGCGGGCCCGGCGAGCGGCACCATACAGGCCGTCTCCCCCAGCAGCCGTGGCGCGGGCGGGTGCTCGGTGAACGACGGCCGTACGACGAGGAGTTGCCCGAGGGCACGGTGCCCCGCCAGTACGGCGGGCCCGTCCCAGCCGCCCGGCGCCCCCGGGCCGCACGCCACCTCCTGGTCGAGGACGAGCCGTGCGCCGACCCGCAGGACCAGACGGCCGGCGAGCCGCCCGGGTTCCTCCCCGACGCGTCCGAGCACCTGCTCCTCGCGCAGCACGAGGGTGGCCGTGGGGGCGACGTCGACGCGGGTGGTGACGCGCAGGTCGCTGCCGCGGGCCGAGATGAGGGGCTCGGGCAGCCAGCCGAGCCGCGCCCCGTCCCCGACCCGGACGCGCACGTCGTAGTGTGCGTCGCCGCCTGCCTGGCCCGGCAGGGCGATGGTGGCCGCGGCGGAGGTCAGGCGCAGCCGGGCCCCTTCCTCGACGTCGGCCCGGACGGCGAACCGGTCGCCGCCGAGCGGCCCGCTCATGGCCCCGACGAGCACGACCCGCGCCTCGTCGCCGTCACCGCGGGTGCGGCGCAGCGCGAGGGGCCCGTCGCTCTCCAGCACGGGCAGGCAGGTCCCGCCCCGCCCGTCGCGCCGGGCCACGAGCCGCGCGGTGGCGTGCACGCCGGACGAGGTGGCCGGGGCGGGGGCCCGGTGCCCGGCCGGGTGCGCCGGGAGGACGGGCCCGGTCACGCGGTCCACGCGGCGAGCCGGTCCCGTACCCACGCGGCGACGTCGCCCACACCGCTCCCGGCGCGCAGCGACTGGAAGACCACGGGGAGTCCGGCGCGCTGCGCCTTGGCGTCGGCGGCCATGCGGGCGAGGTCGGAGCCGACGTGGGGGGCGAGGTCGGTCTTGTTGACGACGAGCAGGTCGGCCGTGGTCACGCCCGGGCCGCCCTTGCGCGGGATGTCGTCGCCGCCCGCCACGTCGATGACGAAGACCTGCGCGTCCACCAGCCCCTTGGAGAAGGTGGCGGTGAGGTTGTCGCCGCCGGACTCCACCAGCACCAGGTCCAGGGGGCCGACGGCGTCCTCCAGGTCCTCCACGGCCTCCAGGTTGGCGGAGATGTCGTCGCGGATCGCGGTGTGCGGACAGGCGCCGGTCTCCACGGCGGCGATCCGCTCGGGCGGCAGCACGGCCTCGCGCAGCAGGAACTCGGCGTCCTCCCGGGTGTAGATGTCGTTGGTGACGACGGCGAGCGCGAACTCGTCCCGCAGTTCCCGGCAGAGCGCGGCGACGGTGGCGGTCTTGCCGGAGCCCACGGGCCCGCCGAGCCCGATGCGCAGGGCACGGCGACGGCCGTCGGGACGGCGGGCGTCGGCGCCGACCGCGGCCGGGGCGTGGAGGTGGGGGTGGGGGTGGTCGAGGTGCATGGGGGCTCCTGGGTGTCGTGGGGACCGGCCGGGCCGGGGGCGGATCGGGTGAGGCGACGGCCACCCGGGGAGGGGCGGCAGGGTCCCGCCGGGGTGGTGGGTTCCTGATGCGCGGCCGGAAGCGGGTGGGCAGGGCAGCCGTATCCGGGTGGGGCAGGCCAACCGCCCTCCGTCAGGAGGCGAACAGCCGTGTCGGGAGCCCGGTGTGTGCCTCCGCCCCGATCTCCAGCAGCGGCGCGGAGGCGGCCGGGAGCGCGTCCACTCCACCGGTCGAAGCGGCGCGGGCCGCCCGCACCGCCCGGTCGGCCACCCGGTCCACCTCGCCGGCCGTCCGCGCGAGGACGCCGGTCGCGTCGAACGGGTCCAGGCTGAGCAGCCTCACCACGGCGGTCGCCGGGCCGCTCACGCTTTCGTAGGCGGCGCAGTACGCGGCGTCCCGCGGGTCCAGTCCCGCCGCCCGCGCGGTCATGCCGAGCACGACCGGCTGGTGGGCACCCCTGGGGAACGTCCGCGCCAGCGCGTCGAGTTCGGCGTCGGGCCAGGCGGCCCGGGCGGCCCGCAGCAGCTGGCGTCCCAGCTTGCGGGCGGTGCCGCGCAGGGCCGGTGAGGGGGTCCGCGCGTCGGCGGCCTCGTCGAGCGCCACGGGGTCCACACCGAGCGCGGCGGCCGCGGCGAGCGCCGCCGCCACCAGCCCGGCGGTGTGCAGCCTCCCCCGGCAGAAGTTTTCGAGGTCCGCGGCCCCGGTGATCCGTCCCGCCCGGACGGCCGCCTCGGCGCCGCCGGAGTGCGCGTGCCCTCCGGCGGGGAACCGGCCGTCGGCGAGGACCAGAAGTGCGGCCCTGGTCATGCCCTTCTCTCCCGCCCACTCGTACGATCCGTCGACTGCCCGTTCCTCAGAAGAGGAAGTACCGCTGCGCCATGGGCAGTTCGGCGGCCGGAGCGACCTCGACGAGGTCGCCGTCGATGCGCACCGCGAAGCTGTCGGGGTCCACCTCGACCCGTGGCCGGGCGTCGTTCTCGCGCAGGTCGGCCTTGGTGACCCCACGGGTCGACTCGATGGCCACGAACCGCTTCCCGAGCCCGAGCCGCTCCGGCAGGCCGTCCTCGATCGCGAGCGGGGCCACGAAGTTGAACGAGTTGGCCGCCGGGGCCCGGCCGATCGCCCCGTACATCGGGCGGGGCAGGACCGGCTGCGGGGTGGGGATGGAGGCGTTGGCGTCGCCCATCTGCGCGTACGCGATCTGCCCGCCCTTGAGGACGAGGTGCGGCTTGACGCCGAAGAACGCCGGTTCCCACAGCACGAGGTCGGCGAGCTTGCCGGTCTCGACCGAGCCGATCTCCCGCGCGAGGCCCTGGGCGAGCGCGGGGTTGATCGTGTACTTGGCGACGTAGCGCCGTACGCGGTGGTTGTCCGCGCGTCCGTCGCCGGGCAGCGCGCCCCGGCGCCGCTTCATCACGTGTGCGGTCTGCCAGGTCCGCAGGACGACCTCGCCGACCCGGCCCATCGCCTGGGAGTCGGAGGAGATGATCGAGATGGCGCCCAGGTCGTGCAGGACGTCCTCGGCGCCGATCGTGGACGGCCGGATCCGGGACTCGGCGAAGGCCAGGTCCTCGGGCACCGCCGCGTTGAGGTGGTGGCACACCATCAGCATGTCGAGGTGTTCCTCGGCGGTGTTGACGGTGAACGGCCGGGTCGGGTTCGTCGAACTGGGCAGCACGTGCGGCTCGGAGACCACGGTCATGATGTCGGGCGCGTGCCCGCCGCCCGCGCCCTCGGTGTGGTACGCGTGGATGCCGCGCCCGGCGATCGCGGCGAGCGTGTCGCCCACGAAACCGGCCTCGTTGAGGGTGTCGGTGTGGATCGCGACCTGGATTCCGGTGCGGTCGGCGACGGTCAGCGCGGCGTCGATGACGGCAGGCGTCGATCCCCAGTCCTCGTGCAGCTTCAGCCCCAGGGCGCCGGACCGGATCTGGGACAGCATGGCCTCGTGCGAGACGGTGTTGCCCTTGCCGAGGAAGCCGATGTTGAGCGGGTAGTGCTCCATCGCCTCCAGCATGCGCGCCAGGTGCCAGGGCCCCGGGGTCACGGTGGTCGCCTTGGAGCCCTCGGCCGGTCCGGTGCCGCCGCCCACCAGGGTGGTGATGCCGGCCGCCAGCGCCTCGTCGGCGATCTGCGGGCAGATGAAGTGCACGTGCGCGTCGATCGCGCCCGCCGTCAGGATCCGTCCGTTGCCCGCGACGACCTCGGTCTCGGGCCCGATCACCAGGTCCGGGTGGACCCCGTCCATGGTGTCGGGGTTGCCCGCCTTGCCGATGCCGGTGATCCGGCCGTCGCGGATGCCGACGTCGGCCTTGACGATCCCCCAGTGGTCGACGATCACCGCGCCGGTGATCACGGTGTCCGGGGTGCCCTCGGCGCGCGTGGCACGCGACTGGCCCATGGACTCGCGGATGACCTTGCCGCCGCCGAACACGGCCTCGTCCCCGGCGAGTCCGGGGCCGCCCGAGCGGTCCTCCTCGATCTCGACGAGCAGATCGGTGTCGGCGAGGCGGATCCGGTCGCCGGTGGTCGGCCCGAACAGGTCGGCGTAGGCGGCGCGGGAGAGTTCAGGCATCGAGGGGACCTCCGGTCTCCCCGCGCAGTCCGGGCACGACGCGGGCGCCGGCGAGGGGGACGAGTTCGACGTCGACGGGGAGGCCCGGCTCGAAGCGAACGGAGGTGCCCGCGGGCACGTTCAGCCGCTTGCCGCGGGCGGCGGCACGGTCGAACTCCAGGCCCGGGTTGGCCTCCGCGAAGTGGTAGTGGGAGCCGACCTGCACGGGCCGGTCGGCGGCGTTGAGGACGGTCAGCCGGGTGACCGCGCGGCCCGCGTTGTACACGATCGGGCCGTCGCCGAACAGGACTTCACCGGGAATCACGGGCGCCCCCTCAGACGATCGGGTCGTGGACGGTGACGAGCTTGGTGCCGTCCGGGAAGGTCGCCTCGACCTGCACGTCGGGGATCATCTCGGGCACACCGTCCATGACGTCGTCCCGGGTGAGCAGCGTGCGCCCGGAAGCCATCAACTCGGCGACGCTGCGCCCGTCCCGGGCGCCCTCGAGGAGGTGGGAGGTGATGAGGGCCACGGCCTCCGGGTGGTTCAGCCGGAGCCCCCGGGCCCGGCGCTTCCCGGCGACGTCGGCCGCCACGTGGATCAGCAGCCTCTCCTGCTCGTGCGGGGTCAGTTGCACGTCCCACCTCACCTCCTCGCGGCGGGCCGTGCGGGGCCCGCCTGCCGCGGCCACCGGCGGACCTCTCCGATGACGTGTCGGGGAACGCTAGTGGGGGTGCGTTTCGAGGACGTTAACCGCGCTCACCGCGCCCGCGGGTCGCGCATGCTCATCAGCGCCCGCAGCCCGCGCTCCAGGGTGCCGTCGGGGACGGGGCCCAGCGCCGCCAGGTGCGCGACGAAGCCCTGGGCGAGCGCGACCATCACGCGGGACATGGCGTCGGCGTCCGCGCTGCGGTCGATCAGGCCGGCCGCCTTGTAGCTCTCCACCACCCGCATCCAGGCGGAGCGCACGGCGGTGTAGCCGGTGTGCACCTGGACGGCCAGTTCGTCGTTGCGCCCGACCTCCGTCCAGGCCTGGGCGACCAGGCGCGGGAAGGCCCAGGAACCGTCCTCCAGCAGCCCCGGCCTGACCTCCCGCATCCGCGCCAGGGCCCGCGTGATGAGGACGTCGGGCAGCGGCGGCGGCGCCTCCTCGGCGGCCCCCTCGTAGGTCTCGCGCAGGACGCCGAGCACCTCGGCGACGATGGCCGTGATGAGCTCGTCCTTGCCCCTGAAGTAGCGGTAGACGGCGCCCGCCGAGAGGTCCGCCTCCTTCAGCACGTCCTGCATGGACGTGGCGTGGAAGCCGTTGCGGGCGAAGCACAGGGCGGCGGCGTCGAGGATCTGCCGGCGGCGGGCGTCGAGGTGCGCCTGGGATACACGGGCCATGCCGCCAACGTAAAACGAACGTTCCTTCTTGACAAGTCACCGCGGACGGCGCACGGTGTTGGTAGACGTAAAACGAACGATCCTTCTTTTTAGGGGAAACCCCATGGCTCAGCCCTCCCCCGGCGCCCGCCGCCTCACGGTCGCCGTCGTCCTCGCCCCGCTGCTGGCCGCCCTCGCGCTCTGGGCGTTCGCCTGGCCGGCCGCGCGGACGGCACCCCGCGACCTGCCGCTCGGCGTCGCGGGTCCGGCGTCCGCCACCTCGGCCCTGGAACGGCAACTGGCCGGACGCCACCCGGGCGCCTTCGAGATCCACCGCTACGACGACGAGGCCGCCGCCCGCGCCGCGATCGAGGACCGCACGGTGTACGGCGCGGTGGTGGTCACCCCCGAGGGCCCCGAGGCGCTGACCGCGTCCGCGGCGAGCCCGGTCGTCGCCCAGCTGCTCCAGCAGGCCGTCACTGAGCAGGCGGCCGCCACGGGGGCGCGGGTGAGGACCGTGGACGTGGTCGCCGCCCCGGCCTCCGACCCGCGCGGCGCGGCCCTGACGGCGAGTGTGCTGCCGCTCGTCATGGCGGGCCTGGCCACGGGAGCCGCGGTGACGTTCCTGGGACTCGGCGGGGTCCGTGCCGCCCTCGCCCTTTCCGGCGCCTCGGCACTGGTCGGCCTGGCCGCCGCGGGCATCGCGGACAGCTGGCTCGGCGTGCTCACCGGCGACTGGTGGGCGGAGGCGGGGGTGCTGGGCCTGTCGACGCTGGCCGTGGCCGCCGCGGCCGCAGGACTGTCGTCCCTCGTCGGCCGGGCCGGGCTGGGCGTCGTGGGCGCCCTGGTGATGCTGGTCGGCAACCCGTTCTCCGGCGCCGCGTCGGCCCCGCGGATGCTGCCGGAGCCGGCCGGCGCGATCGGCCAGTGGCTGCCGCCGGGCGCGGGCGCCTCGCTGCTGCGCTCGGTGGCGTTCTTCGACGGCGCGGCAGCGGTCGGCCCGGCGCTCACGCTGACCTGGTGGGCGGTCCTGGGCCTGGGCGCGGTCCTGCTCGGCGACGCGCTGGGGCCCCGCACGGCAAGCACCGAGTCGCCGACGGAGACCCGGGAACCGGTCGCCGTGAGCTGACGACGACCCACCCCTTCCCGAACGACCGCGCATTCCCGGCCGCCGCGAGGCGGGTGGGGTGCGCGGTCGCGTTGTGGGTGGGGGGTGTGACGTCGGTGGCGGGGGGCGTGGCGCCGCGAGGCAGGCCCGCGAGGGCCGTGGTGTTCCAAGGCGGGGGCGGGGGGCGTCGCGCGAGGGCAGGGCGAGGGCAGGAGCGCCACGAAGGCAGGGCGAATGACGTGGCACCCCAAGGCGGACGCGGGGGACGTAGCGCCGGGAGGCGCGAGGGACGTGGTGCCCCCGAGGCGGGGGCGGGGGGGCGTAGCACCGGAGGCGGGGCCGGGCCGCCCGCGTGCACCCGGTCGCGCGGTGCGTTCGCCGCCGCTACCGGGCTTCCGGCCCCCGGTGTTCCGCCGCGACGTCGAACCGCCGGTGTTCGCGGGGAGCGGACGCGACCTCGCGGACGCGTGCGACCGCGCTGAGCACCTGCTCGTCGTCCGGCGCGTCGAGGGCGTCGAGTCGCTCCAGGTCAGCGGCGGAGACCAGGGCGACGAGGGGCTTGCCGTGGCGTGTCACGACGACGCGCTCACCGCCGTAGACGACCCGGTTGATCAGGTCGGCGAGCTCAGCCCTGGCTTGCGTCACCGGAATCTCGTAGGCCATGCTCCCCACATTACGTCATGTACGTCCTGTACATTTTTCACGGCGGCAGTCCTGCCCCAGGAAGGCGTGAGCCATGACCCGACCGCTGCCTCCCGAGCTCCCGCCGCTGCCCGCGCTGACCCGCGCCGAGGGCGAGTTGATCGACCGTTACCTGGAGGTGGTCGACCTCCTCGGCCGCATCAACCCCGCCCACGACGGGGACACCTACCGTGGACTGCGCGCCGCCCAGGCGCTGGTCGCCAAGGCGACCGCGCTGCGGGAAGCGCTGGCCCTGATGCACCAACGGGGTGAGAGCGAACTGCACGCGCCGACGCTGGCGCGGGCCCTGCGCGTGCTGGACGGCGAGCGCCGCACGGCACGCGTCACCGTCCCCCCGCCCGCCGACAGTTGAGCCACGCCGGCGTGACGCGTGCGGGGCCTCGGACGGACCAAACGGGGTACCGCCGATCGGTGTAGACGCACCTGCCGTTACCGGCGGGTTCGAGTTGCGCAACCGGCGTGGACAGGACACGGAATCGGGCGTTCCCTGCCTGGTCCGGGCGCGTGTCCGGGCGTGGACGGCTGACCGGGCATCAGGGAATCCACTCGAACGGGTGAGTGGTGAGTAACAACACAAATCCCTGGTTCCGTTGGGATTTTCGGACATGTGTGAGCCAAGATCCCTGTCTGACGACAAGACCCCGCCAAAGCGGCGGGGCGATCCGGGCGGACGCCGAGTCCTGCCGCCGCCCGGATGACAGGTCGACAGGAGTGGATCGGCAGGAGTGGAGGACCCAAGCATGACGGGTCGCCGGACCGAGGTCTCCGCACGGAGGCACCGGGCCGAGCAGCCCTTGGGGTGAAGCCGCGTCAGCGGCCGGGCAACTTCGCCAGCCCGAATCCGACAGGTCATCCTTCACAGGCGGCTGACGAAGGGTTGCGCATGACTGCGCTCAATCGTGTCCCGTCGCTCATGGCCCGGGCCGGTACGGCCTCGGCCTTCGCCATCGCCGCCGTCGGCGGCTCGATCGTGGTCCCGGGCGTCGCCGCCGACGCTGCGGCCGCCACACCGGCGACGAAGGCACTGCAGGTCGCGGCGTCCAAGAAGGGTGCGCCGTACAGGTACGGCGCCACCGGGCCGCGCCGGTTCGACTGCTCCGGGCTGACGCTGTACTCGTTCAAGAAGGCGGGCAAGAAGCTGCCCCGCACTGCGGCCCAGCAGTACAACAAGACGAAGCACATCTCCTCGAAGAGCCGCAAGGCCGGGGACCTGGTGTTCTTCCACTCGGGGTCGAGCGTCTACCACGTGGGCATCTACGCCGGCAAGGGCAAGATATGGCACGCCCCGAAGACCGGGGACGTCGTCCGGCTGCAGAAGATCTGGACAAAGAGCGTCTGGTACGGCCGGGTGAAGTGACACTCCCGGAGCGGCCGGCGGCGCCCCTGACACGCCGTCGGCCGCTCCGGGACTCCCCGGGGCCGCGCAGGGGCTCCCCGGGGCTCCGCGAGGGGTTCACAGCGCTCTCGGGTCGTGCGTGGCGCCACGCACGACCCGAGAACCGCACAGGGGCCGCTCGCAACGGGGCGAGCCGGCCCGGTCCGGCCGCCGGAGCCATGTCCGCGCCCTCGGGCCCGATGTCCGCACCCCCGAGCCCGGCGTCCCGGCGCAGCCCGCCGCGCCCCCTCAGCACCCCTGACGGTGGATCTGCCCCCCGCCCACGGGCGGCACCGCCTCGTGCTGTCCGATCGCCCGGACCGGCTGCGCGGGCAGCGTCCAGGGCAGCTCGATGGCGACCGTCTTGCCGCCCTCCCGGGTGGGCCGCACCCGCAGCCGCCCGCCGTGCTCGGCGGTCAGCCAGCGAATGATCGCCAGACCTCGGCCGTTGTCCTGCTGGACGGCGGCCGGCAGTCGTCTGGGGAACCGTGGATGGCTGTCGGTGACGCCGACGCTCAGCCGCTCGTCGCGGCGCAGGGCCAGGTCCAGGGTGAAGGTGGGTGACTGGCCGGAGGTGTGCTGCACCGCGTTGGTGGCCAGTTCGGAGACGATCAGACGGACGGTGTCGACCAGGTCCGCGTCCGTCGGCAGACCCCACTCCGCTAGCACACCGCTCGCGAACGCGCGCGCCGTGGACACCGAGGCGGGATCGCTCGGCAGAGTGACGGATGCTTCCAGATGGTCTGCCATGAAGACGTCGTCCCTTTCTCACGGGACCGCAGTCCGACGCGGTGCGGAAGGTTCGAGTACGGTCCCGGACTGGTGCTTCGTCGCCAGACTGCCATTGCCGCGCGGGTCCCGGACGGCGATCCACCAAGATATGCATATATCTGTCGCTCGAAGCGGTGAACTCTGCCACGGCAGAGCGTTTCCGGGCGGCTCGGAAGGAGTAAGGAGCGGTTCCATGCAGCACGGCCCCGCGGTGCGCCGCCGGAAACTGGGCGCGGAACTGCGGGCGTTACGCGCCCGCACGGGACTCACCAGCGGTGAGGCGGCCCGGCTGGTCGGCTGGCACCAGTCCAAGGTGAGCCGGATCGAGACCGGCACGAGCGGCGCGAAACCGGCCGACGTGCGGTCACTGCTCGACGCCTACGAGGTGGACGACCCCCAACTGCGCGAGATGATGCTGCTGTTGGCGGGTGCCGACGACGGCGCCGGGCGGGACCACTGGTGGCACGCCTACCGGGGGGTGCTGCCGCCGACCTACCGCGACTTCATCAGCCTGGAGTCGCAGGCCACCGCGATGCGGACGCTGGAGACGACCGTGGTCCCGGGGCTGTTGCAGACGGCCGAGTACGCCCGTGAGGTGACCCGGGCGGCCGTCGAGGGGGTGGACGAGGACCGGCTGGACACCCTGGTGGAGGTGCGGCTGGCCCGGCAGGACGTGCTGCGCGCGGATCCGCCGCTGGTGCTGAGCGCGGTCCTGGACGAGGCGGTGCTGCGCCGGGAGGTGGGCGGCCCGGAGGTGATGGCGCGTCAGCTGCGACGACTGGTGGAGGCCGGGCGGCTGCCCCAAGTGCGGTTGCAGGTGCTGCCGTTCGCGGCCGGGGCACACATCGGTGTGACGGGGCCTTTCGTCATCTTCTCATTTTCGAACACTTCTGATCTGGACGTCGTCGTTCTCGACCATTTGACGAGTAGCCTCCATCTCGAACGGAAAGAAGACCTGGAGGCCTATACCGAGGCCTTCAACGCCCTTCGCATCCATGCCCTTTCACCCGAGGATTCGCTGGAATACATCGCCGCGATAGGTGACGGCGCGTAAGGAGGCACCATGACCGCACTGCCTCGGAACGTACCTTCCTCCACCACCCTGACCGGGGTGCGCTGGCTGCGCAGCAGCCGGAGCACCGGAGCCAACAACTGCGTCGAGACGGCCCGGCCGGCCGCAGGACCGTACGCCGGACTGCTCGCCGTACGCGACTCCAAGGACCCGGCCGGACCCGCGCTGCTCTTCTCCCCCGAGAGCTGGGCGGGCTTCACGGCCGCGTTCCGCTGACGCCCGGCACCGGACGGACCACGGCCGTGTCACGCCGACTCATGGTCGTGTTTCGCCGATCACCCGTACAGCGCCATCGAGCTGGACCTCCGTGAGGTCCGCGCGGGCGGTCAGCCTGAGCCGGGAGATGCCGTCGGGCACGGAAGGAGGACGGAAGCACCCCACGGCCAGGCCCGCCGTACGGCAGTCGGCCGCCCACTGAACGGCCTCCTCCGGGGAGGGGGCGCGCACGGAGACGACCGCGGCGTCCGGACGCACCGCGTCCAGGCCCGCGGCCGTCAGCCGGGTGTGCAGGTCGCCCGCCACCGCGCGGGCCCGCGCCGCCCGCTGCGGTTCGCGGCGCAGCAGCCGCAGGGCCGCGAGGGCCGCGCCCGCCGCCGCGGGGGCGAGTCCCGTGTCGAAGATGAACGTCCGGGCCGCGTTGACCAGGTGGTCGATCACCCGCGCGGGCCCGAGCACCGCGCCGCCCTGGCTGCCGAGGGACTTGGACAGCGTCACCGTGGCCACCACGTCGTCGGCGCCGGCCAGCCCCGCCGCGTGCGGCGCGCCCCGGCCGCCGTCGCCCAGTACCCCGAGCCCGTGCGCGTCGTCCACCACCAGACCGGCGCCGTGCTCCCGGCAGGCCGCCGCGAGGGCGTCGAGGGGGGCCGCGTCGCCGTCCACGGAGAACACGCTGTCGGACACGACGACCGCGGGACCCGCGTGCGTGCGCAGGGCCTTGCCCACCGCCTCCGGGTCGGCGTGCCCCACCACCTGGGTGGTCCCGCGGGCCAGCCGGCAGCCGTCGATGAGGGAGGCGTGGTTGCCCGCGTCGGACACGACCAGGGAGCCGTGCGGGGCGAGGGCGGTGACCGCGGCCAGGTTGGCCGCGTACCCGGAGGAGAAGACCAGCGCCGCCTCGAAGCCGCAGAACGCGGCCAGCTCCCGCTCCAGCTCGGTGTGCAGCTCGGTGGTGCCGGTCACCAGGCGCGAGCCGGTCGAGCCGCCGCCCCAGGTGCGGGCCGCCGCCGCGGCGCCCTCGACGACCTCGGGGTGGTGGGCCAGGCCCAGGTAGTCGTTGCTCGCCAGGTCCAGCAGCGGCGAGTCGGCGGGGCGGGGCCGCAGGGTCCGTACGAGTCCGGCGCGGCGGCGCTGCTCCGCCTGCGCGTCGATCCAGCCGAACGCCATGGCTCCTCCGGTGCTTTTGTAGGTAGCGGACAGACACTAGCGGGACGACCGGCCACACACGGTGTGGCGATACCCACACGTCGATCCGGGTGTGTTGTGCGATCCCTACCTTGGCCCGGAGCGGGTGATTAGGACAGGATCGGCTTTCATGGACCTGCTGAACACGCTGGTGGACAAGGGGCTTCGGCGCGAGCTGCCGACCCGCGAGGAGGCGCTGGCCGTACTGGCCACGTCCGACGACGACCTGCTCGACGTGGTGGCCGCGGCCGGAAGGGTGCGCCGCCACTGGTTCGGACGGCGGGTGAAACTCAACTACCTGGTCAACCTCAAGTCGGGCCTGTGCCCCGAGGACTGCTCCTACTGCTCCCAGCGGCTCGGCTCGAAGGCCGACATCCTGAAGTACACCTGGCTCAAGCCCGACGAGGCGTCCCGGGCCGCGGCCGCCGGACTGGCGGGAGGCGCCAAGCGGGTGTGCCTGGTGGCGTCCGGGCGCGGGCCGACCGACCGGGACGTGGACCGGGTCTCGCAGACCATCCGGGCCATCAAGGACCAGAACGAGGGCGTCGAGGTGTGCGCCTGTCTCGGGCTGCTCTCCGACGGCCAGGCCGAACGGCTGCGCGAGGCCGGCGCGGACGCCTACAACCACAACCTGAACACCTCCGAGGGCACCTACGGCGACATCACGACGACGCACACGTACGCCGACCGGGTGGAAACGGTGCAGAAGGCGCACGCGGCCGGACTGTCGGCCTGCTCGGGGCTGATCGCCGGCATGGGCGAGAGCGACGAGGACCTGGTCGACGTGGTGTTCTCGCTGCGCGCGCTGGACCCGGACTCGGTGCCGGTCAACTTCCTCATCCCGTTCGAGGGCACCCCGCTGGCCAAGGAGTGGAACCTCACCCCGCAGCGCTGCCTGCGGATCCTGGCGATGGTCCGCTTCGTCTGCCCGGACGTGGAGGTGCGCATCGCGGGCGGCCGCGAGGTCCACCTGCGCACGATGCAGCCGCTCGCGCTGAACCTGGCGAACTCCATCTTCCTCGGCGACTACCTCACCAGTGAGGGCCAGGCCGGCCAGGCGGACCTGGACATGATCGCCGACGCCGGCTTCGAGGTGGAGGGCGCCGACCAGGTGACGTTGCCGCAGCACCGGGCGGACGTGGCCGGCGGCTGCGGCTCCCACGCCGGGGCCGGGTGCGGCTCCGACGCCGAGGCGGGCTGCGGCTCGCACGAGGGCGGCGGCTGCGGCTCGCACGCCGAGGCGGGCTGCGGGTCCGCCGCCGACGGCGGCGTCTGCGGTACGGCCGCCCCCGCGCCGGTGCCCTCGGCCGCCGAGCCGCGCACCGACCTGGTCGCCGTCCGCCGCCGGGGCGCCGGGACGGACCTCGCGCCCAATGCCTGAGCTGGACGTCGCCGGGCTGCTCGACCTCGACCGGCGGCACGTGTGGCACCCCTACGGTCCGATGCCGGGCCGGTCGGACCCGCTCGTCGTGGAGTCGGCGAGCGGGGTCCGGCTGCGTCTCGCGGACGGATCCGGCGAGCTGGTCGACGGCATGTCGTCCTGGTGGTCGGCGATCCACGGCTACAACCACCCCGTGCTCAACGAGGCCGCCCGCGACCAGCTGGGCCGGATGAGCCACGTCATGTTCGGCGGGCTCACCCACGAGCCCGCCGTCCGGCTGGCGAAGCTCCTGGTCGACATCACGCCCGACGGGCTGCAGCACGTCTTCCTCGCCGACTCCGGGTCGGTGTCGGTCGAGGTCGCGGTCAAGATGTGCCTGCAGTACTGGCGTTCGCTGGGCCGTCCGGGCAAGCAGCGGCTGCTGACCTGGCGGGGCGGCTACCACGGGGACACCTGGCAGCCGATGTCGGTGTGCGACCCCGAGGGCGGGATGCACGAGCTGTGGAGCGGGGTGCTGCCCCGCCAGCTGTTCGCCGACCCGCCCCCGGCCGCGTACGAGGAGTCGTACGCGGACCACCTGCGGGCGATGGTCGAACGGCACGCCGACGAACTGGCCGCGGTGATCGTCGAGCCGGTGGTGCAGGGCGCGGGCGGGATGCGCTTCCACTCCCCCGCCTACCTGCGGGTGCTGCGCGAGGCGTGCGACGCGCACGACGTGCTGCTGGTGTTCGACGAGATCGCCACCGGCTTCGGGCGCACCGGCGCGCTGTTCGCGGCGGAGCACGCGGCGGTGACCCCGGACGTGATGTGCGTGGGCAAGGCGCTGACCGGCGGCTACCTGACGATGGCGGCCGCGCTGTGCACCGCGCGGGTGGCCGACGGGATCTCCCGGGGCGAGGTGCCGGTGCTGGCGCACGGGCCGACGTTCATGGGCAACCCGCTGGCGGCCTCCGTGGCCTGCGCCTCGATCGGGCTGCTGCTCGGCCAGGACTGGCTGTCCGAGGTGAAGCGGATCGAGGCCGGGCTGGTCGAGGGGCTGGCGCCGGCCGCGGAGCTGCCCGGGGTGCGGGACGTGCGCGTCCTGGGCGCGATCGGGGTGGTCCAGCTCGACCACCCGGTCGCCATGGCGGCGGCGACCCGGGCCGCCGTGGCCGAGGGCGTGTGGCTGCGGCCGTTCCGCGACCTGGTCTACACGATGCCGCCGTACGTCACCGGGGACGAGGACGTGGCACGGATCGCGCGCGCGGTGTGCGCCGCGGCGCGGGAGGGATGAGCATGCCGATCCTGGTGATCACGGGTACCGGCACGGAGGTCGGCAAGACGGTGACGACGGCGGCGGTCGCCGCCGCCGCGCTCGCGGCCGGCCGGACCGTCGCGGTGCTGAAGGCCGCGCAGACCGGCGTGGGGCCCGACGAGCGCGGGGACGCCGCCGAGGTCGCGCGGCTGGCGGGCCCGGTCACCGTGGCCGAGGTCGCCCGCTACCCCGAGCCGCTGGCCCCGGCGACCGCGGCCCGGCGGGCCGGGCGGGAGCCGGTGCGGCCGGCCGACGTGGCGGAGGCGGCGCAGAAGCTCGCCACCGAGCACGACCTGGTGCTGGTGGAGGGCGCGGGCGGCCTGCTGGTCCGGTTCGACGAGGCGGGCGGCACGCTGGCCGACGTGGCGGAGCTGCTGCGCGCGCCGGTGCTGCTGGTCGCGTCGGCCGGCCTGGGCACGCTGAACACCACCGAGCTGACGGCCCGTGAACTGCGGGGGCGGCGACTGGAGTTGCTCGGCGTGGTGATCGGCAGCTGGCCGGGGACGCCGGACCTGGCGATGCGGTGCAACGTCACGGACCTGCCGGAGGTGTCGGGCGCGCCCCTGCTGGGGGCGCTGCCCGAGGGCGCCGGGGCGCTGGCCCCGGCCGACTTCCGCGCGGCGGCACCGGGTTGGGTGGCGCCGCGGCTGGACGGGACGTGGCGCGCGGAGGCGTTCCGCGAGGCGGCGGACGCCTGAGGCACGGCCCTGAGGGGGACTGCGCTGCTCGCGCCCCCCGCGCTCCCGGTCGGTCCGGTGCGCGGGGGTGCGGGCGGCGCCCACGGGGGACAATCGACGTAGCGGCTACCCGAGGAGGTCAGCCATGTCGTCGCGCTCCGTCACCAAGGACGCCGTCCACCACCCCCTCTTCGCCCGTTTCTACGCCCGTCTGAGCCTCAAGCTGGAGGCCGGGGTCGGTCCGCACCGGGCCGAGCTGCTGGACGGGCTCGCGGGACGGGTCATCGAGATCGGCGCGGGCAACGGGCTGAACTTCGCGCACTACCCGCCGACGGTGTCCGAGGTCGTCGCCATCGAACCCGAGCGCACCCTGCGGCAGTTGGCCCGTACGGCGGCGCTGCGCGCGGAGGTGCCGGTGGACGTGGTGCCGGGCGCGGCGGAGGCGCTGCCGGTCAAGGGCGAGGCGTTCGACGCGGCCGTGCTGTCCCTGGTGCTGTGCAGCGTGCGCGACGTCGAGCGGGCCCTCGCGGAGGTGCGGCGCGTGCTGCGCCCGGGCGGCGAGGTGCGGTTCTTCGAGCACGGCGCGGGCGGCGGCCGGGCGATGCGGCTGAGCCAGCGGGCGCTGGACCGCACGGTGTGGCCGCTGCTGTTCGGCGGCTGCCACCTGCACCGGGACCCGCTCGACGCGATCCGGTCGGCGGGCTTCGCCCTGGGCCCGCACCGCAGCCTGCTGGTGCCGGACACGGGCCCGAGGACCCCCAGCTCGTTCTGCGTGCTCGGCCGGGCGCACCGACCCGAGCCGGACGTGCGCTAGGGGGTGTCTTGCCGATCAGGCCGGATCAGGGAGCGGCGTCTGGCGCCGTGCATCGCAAGGCGGAGGAGGGCGGCGATGCGGAGCGGTGGGGGCCCCTCCCGCTCGAGCGGAGCCGAGAGCGGGGGAAACCGACGACAACGCGGCGAGGTGCGGTGCCAGGCGCCGCGAGCCCGGCGTGATCGGCAAGACACCCCCTAGGACATCGGTCGGGGGGCGGATACCCGGTGTGGGGGCGGTCACATTAGGCTCGGCGCCAGTGCGTCGCCCTGTCCCCCGCGCGCGAGGAGGCCGCCTTGTCCACACCTGCTGCGGAGCACGCCCCCGGTCGGTCCCCGGCCGACGGGATCGCGGCCCGCGCCCGCGGTCTGACCAAGGCGTACGGCTCGGGCGAGACGGCCGTGCTGGCGCTGGACTCGGTGGACGTGGACGTCGTGCGCGGCCGCTTCACCGCCGTCATGGGCCCCTCCGGGTCCGGCAAGTCCACCCTGATGCACTGCCTGGCGGGCCTGGACACCGTCTCGGCCGGGCAGGTCTGGCTCGGCGACACGGAGATCACGGGACTGCGGGAGCGGGAGCTGACCCAGCTGCGGCGCGACCGGATCGGGTTCATGTTCCAGTCGTTCAACCTGATCCCGACGCTCAGCGCGGCCGAGAACATCACGCTGCCCATGGACATCGCCGGGCGGAGACCGGACCCGGCGTGGCTGGACCAGGTGATCGACGCGCTTGGGCTGCGCGACCGGCTCCGGCACCGGCCCGCCCAGCTGTCCGGCGGCCAGCAGCAGCGCGTGGCCTGCGCCCGGGCGCTGGTCTCCCGGCCCGAGCTGATCTTCGCGGACGAGCCGACGGGCAACCTGGACTCGCGGGCGGGCCTGGAGGTGCTCGGCTTCCTGCGGCAGGCGGTGGACGAGCTGGGGCAGACGGTCGTCATGGTGACCCACGACCCCGGCGCGGCGGCCCACTCCGACCTGGTGCTGTTCCTGGCGGACGGCCGGATCGTGGACGAGATGGAGCGGCCGACGGCGGAGGCGGTGCTGGAGCGGCTGAAGCGGTTCGACGTGGTGCGCGCGGCGGTCGAGGAGACGGGGCGCGGGGCGGACGGGACCGGCACCGGCACCGGCACCGGCACCAGCGGGGATCGGAAGGGCTGAGCCCGTGCTCAGGGCGACACTCAGGAGCTTCCTCGCGCACAAGGGCCGCCTGCTGCTGTCGGCCCTGGCCGTGGTGCTGTCCGTCGCGTTCGTCGCGGGCAGTCTGATCTTCTCGGACACGGTCTCGCGCACCTTCGACCGGCTCTTCGCGTCCACCGCGGCGGACGTGACCGTGGCGCCGAAGGACGACTTCGGCTCCCGGGTGGCGACCGGCGCGGTGCAGACCGTGCCCGCCGCGCTCGCCGACCGGCTGGCCCGGGTCCCGGGGGCGGCCTCCGCCCACGCCGAGGTCCGCGCGGACAACGTGACCGTGGTGGACGCCCGCCGCCGGTTCCTCGGCTCGACCACCGGCGCCCCCACCATCGCCACCGACTGGCACGTCACCGACCGCAGCCCGGTCGAGCTGACCTCCGGGCACGCCCCGCGCGGCGCCGGTGAGGCCCTGCTCGACGCGGACACCGCCGACCGCAAGCACGTGCGGATCGGCGACACCCTCACGGTGATGGCCCAGCCCGGGACGCTGCGGGTCCGGGTGGTCGGCATCGCCACGTTCACCACCACCAACCCGGGCGCCTCCCTGGTCTACCTCGACCCGCGCGTCGCCGCCGCGGAACTGCTGGGCTCCCCCGCCCGCGCCACCAGCGTCTCGGTGCAGGCGGCGCCCGGCGTGTCCGACGCCCTGCTCAAGCAGCGGGTCGTGGCCGCGGTCGGCGCCGGCGCGTACGACGTGAAGACCGCGGGCGAGCACGCCAAGTCCTCCGCGGAGCAGCTGGGCACGTTCCTCGACGTCATCAAGTACGTGATGCTCGGTTTCGCCGGGATCGCCGTCCTGGTCGGCATCTTCCTCATCGTCAACACCTTCTCGATGCTGATCGCCCAGCGCACCCGCGAGCTCGGCCTGCTGCGCGCCCTGGGCGCGGACCGCCGCCAGGTGCGCCGCTCGGTGCTCACCGAGGCGGTCCTGCTGGGGCTCGTCGGCTCGACGCTGGGCCTCGCGGCGGGGATCGGGCTCGCGGCCGGGCTGATCCGGCTGATGGGCGCGTTCGGCATGAACCTGAGGGCCGCCGACATGGTCGTCGGCTGGCCGACCCCGGTGGCGGCGTACGTCGTCGGCGTCGGCGTCACGTTCGTCGCCGCGTACCTCCCGGCCCGGCGTGCGGCCGCGGTCTCCCCGATGGCGGCGCTGGCGGACGCCGACGTGGCCGGCGTGGGGCGGCCGTTGCGGACGCGCGCCGTGGTCGGCGCCGTCGTGGGGGCGCTGGGCGTGGCGGCGCTGGCCGGCTGCGCGGCGGCCTCGCGGACGGCGACGGCGGCCTCGCTGCTGGGGCTCGGGGTGGTGCTCACGCTCGTGGCGACCGTGGTCGCGGGCCCGCTGCTGGTGCGGCCGGTGATCCGGGTGCTGGGCGGCGCCTTCCCGGCGCTGTTCGGCCCGGTGGGGCGCATGAGCCAGCGCAACGCCCTGCGCAACCCGCGCCGTACGGGCGCCACGGCGGCGGCGCTGATGGTGGGCCTGGCGCTGGTGGGCGGCATGTCCGTGGCGAGCGCGTCGATGTCGGCGTCGTTCGACCAGCAGATCGACCGCACGCTCGGCGCCGACTTCGTGGTGCAGAACGCCAACTTCGCGCCGTTCTCCCAGGAGGTCACCGACCGGGTGCGCGGCACGGAGGGCGTCGGTCTCGTCGTACGGCAGCGGTTCGCGCCGGTCGCGCTGCGGCTGCCGGACGGCCGGCGGGTGACGACGACCGCCTCCGGGTACGACCCGCGGGTGGACGACGTCGCCCACGTCACGTACGTCGGGGGCGGCTCGGCGGCGGCCCTCGCGGACGGCGGCGTCGGCATGGACGCCGGCTTCGCGCGCGAGCACGGCGTGCGGCTCGGCAGCGTGCTCCCGGTGGAGTTCCCGGGCGGCCGGCGCGCCGCGCTGGAGGTCGGCGCGCTCACCGACCAGGACGGCGCCGAGGGCTTCGGCATGCAGGGCGGCGTCTTCCTGGGCCTCGCCACCGTCGAGCGGTACATCCCGGGCGGCCAGGACACCGCGCTGTACGTCAACGCCGCCGCCGGCACGGACGCGGACCGGCTGCGGCCGCGCCTGGAGCGGGCCCTGGACGCGTACCCGCAGGTGCAGGTGCGCGACCAGGCGGACTACAAGGAGCTCGTCCACGACCAGATCGCGGTGCTGCTCTACCTGGTCTACGCGCTGCTCGGGCTCGCGATCGTGATCGCGGTGCTGGGGGTGGTGAACACCCTCGCCCTGTCGGTGGTGGAGCGCACCCGGGAGATCGGCCTGCTGCGCGCCATCGGGCTGGCCCGGCGTCAGCTGCGGCGGATGATCCGGCTGGAGTCGGTGGTGATCGCGGTGTTCGGCGCGGTGCTGGGGCTGGCGCTGGGCCTGGTGTGGGGCGTGTGCACCCAGCAGGTGCTGGCGCTGCAGGGCATGGGGGCGCTGGCGGTGCCGTGGGGCACGATCGTCGCGGTGGTGGCCGGCTCGGCGGTGGTGGGGGTGGTGGCCGCGCTGCTCCCGGCGTTGCGGGCCTCGCGGATGAACGTGCTGGCGGCGATCGCGCACGAGTGAGCGGGGCGGGCCGGGGGCCGCGTCCGGATGCTGGAATTCCGGGTGCCGGCACCCGGACCGTGATGGGATCCGCGCATGTCTGAACTGCGCATACGGGCCGCCGAGCCCGGGGACCTGGACGCCGTGCTCGCCTTCTGGAGGACCGCCGCGGAGGGCACGAGCATCAGTGACGACCGCGACGGCGTGGAGCGGCTGCTCGCACGCGACCCGGAGGCGCTGGTCCTCGCCGAGAGCGCGGGTGAACTGGTCGGCACGGTGATCGCCGGGTTCGACGGCTGGCGCTGCCACCTGTACCGGCTCGCCGTGCACCCCGGGCACCGGCGCCGGGGCATCGGCTCGGCACTGCTGGCGGCGGCCGAGGAGCGCTTCGTACGGCTGGGCGGACGGCGCGGGGACGCGATGGTGCTGACCCGCAACGAGACGGCGCACCATGCCTGGCGCGCCGCGGGGTACACGCCGCAGGAGCAGTGGCGCCGGTGGGTCAAGCCGCTCGCCTGACCGTTCCCCGGCTGGACGAGGGCCGCTCCGCCGACTCCTTTGCTCATCCTTTACCATTGACGGGACACTCGGTCCCTCGATGAAAGGTCGTGAGCGTCCGCCCATGGGCGAGCCTCCCAGTCCGCGCCGTCGCGCGCCCCGTCCTGCCCCGCCCGACCATGGGACGGAGGTGCCCCGATGACCGAAGTGCTCCTACTGCTGGTGGCCGTCCTGCTGTCGCTGGCCTGCGGCGCCTTCGTGGCCGCCGAGTTCTCGCTGACCACGGTCGAGCGCAGCGAGCTGGAACGCGCGGTGGAGCGCGGTGAGCGCGGCGCGTCCGGCGCGCTGAAGGCCGCGCGCAACCTCACCTTCCAGCTGTCCGGCGCGCAGCTCGGCATCACCGTCACCAACCTCGTGGTCGGCATGCTGTCCGAGCCGTCCATCGCCAAGCTGATCGCCGGTCCGCTGGAGTCGCTCGGCCTGTCCCGGTCCGCGTCGAGTTCGGTCGCGCTCGTGCTGGGCACGGCCCTGTCGACGGTGTTCCTGATGGTCGTCGGCGAGCTGGTGCCCAAGAACTGGGCGATCTCCTCGCCGCTGGCGGTGGCCAAGCGGGTCGGCACCCCGCAGCGCTGGTTCAGCGCGGCCTTCCGCCCGTTCATCACCCACCTGAACAACACCGCCAACCGCTTCGTGCGGCGCCTGGGCATCGAGCCCGCCGAGGAGCTGGCCTCCGCGCGCGGGCCCCAGGAGCTGGCCGCCCTCGCCCGGCACTCCGCCAAGGAGGGCGCCCTGGAGGCCGACACCGCCGAGCTGTTCGTGCGGACCCTGAACCTGGCCGACCTCACCGCGGAGAACGTGATGACCCCGCGCGTCCAGGTCATCGCCCTGGACGCCCAGGCGACCTGCGAGGACGTGGCCAACGCGACCCGCGCCACCGGCCTGTCCCGCTTCCCCGTCTACCGCGGCAGCCTCGACTCCGTCGTGGGCACCGCCCACGTCAAGGACGTGCTGGCCGTCCCCGCCGTCCGCCGCACGCGCGTGCCGGTCGCGGAGATCATGCGCGAACCGCTGCTGGTCCCCGAGTCCCTGACCGTGGACCGGCTCCTGGACCGGCTGTCCGGCAGGCGCACGATGGCCGTCGTCATCGACGAGTACGGCGGCACGGCGGGTGTGGCGACCCTGGAGGACATCGTGGAGGAGGTCGTCGGCGAGGTGCGCGACGAGCACGACCCGCACGAGACGCCCGACCTGGCCCCCGCGGGCACGGACGACTCGGGCCACGCCCTGTACTCCGCCGACGGGGCCGCCCGCACCGACCAGCTCGCACGCGTGGGCCTGCGCGCGCCGGACGGGCCGTACGAGACCCTGGCCGGGCTGGTGGCCACGGAGCTGGGCCGCATCCCGGACGTCGGGGACAGCGTCGAGGTCGGCGGCTGGCGCCTGGACGTGGTGGACGCGTCCGGCCGCCGGGCCGCGCGCGTGCTGCTGCACGCGCCGCTCGACGACCAGAGCGAGCAGGAGGTCGGGAAGTGACCGCGGTCCAGTTGCTGATCGGCCTGGCGACCCTGGTCGTCAACGCCTTCTTCGTCGGCGCCGAGTTCGCGCTGATCTCCGTGCGCCGCTCGCAGGTCGAACCGCACGCCGAGGCGGGCGACCGGCGCGCGCGGAGCGTGCTGTGGGGCCTGCAGCACGTGTCGGCGCTGCTGGCCGCCGCCCAGCTCGGCATCACCCTGTGCACCCTGGTCCTCGGTGTGGTCGCCGAGCCGGCGATCGCACACCTGCTGGAGCCGGTGTTCCACGCGGTGGGCGTACCGCAGGGCGCGGGCCACGCGGTGTCCTTCGTGATCGCGCTGGCGCTGGCGACGTACCTGCACATGCTGCTCGGCGAGATGGTGCCGAAGAACGTCGCGCTCGCCGAACCGGTGCGCAGCGCGCTGCTCCTCGGGCCGCCGCTGGTGGCCCTGTCCCGGGCGCTGCGGCCGGTGATCTTCACGATCAACGCCTTCGCGAACGCGCTGCTGAAGCTGTTGCGGATCGAGACGAAGGACGAGGTCACGGCGACGTTCTCGGACGCCGAGCTGGCGCAGATCGTCAAGGACGCCGGTGAGGCCGGCCTCATCGACGAGGCCGCCCAGGAGCGGCTGCACGACGCGCTGGAGCTGGGCCGCCGCCCGGTGCGGGACGTCGTCGTGCCGCTGGAGCGGGTCGTGTACGCGCGGGTGGGCGTCACCCCGGAGGAGCTGGAGGGGCTGGCGGCCGCGTCGGGGTTCTCCCGCTTCCCGGTCGTGGACGAGGGACGGCGCATCGTGGGCTACCTGCACGTCAAGGACGCGCTGGACGCCTCGCCGCGGGACGTGCCGTTCCGGCTGCGGGACATGCGGTCCATCGCCCGCGTGCGGGAGACGACGCCCCTGGACGACGTCCTCACCGCGATGCGCGGCAGCCGCACCCACCTGGCGGCCGTCCTGGGCACGGACGGCCGGCTGGCCGGCCTGGTCACGATGGAGGACGTGCTGCGGGAGCTGTTCGGGCAGCGGGTGTAGGCGCACCGAGGGGTGGGTCGACCTGGGGACTCCGGTGCGCAGGCCGACCGACCGGCGGGTATGGAGCCGGGATACCATCGCTGACGCCATGCAGACGAACCCTCCTTCCCCGGCTCCCCCGTACTCCAGCCTGGTCGCCGTCGGCGACTCGTTCACCGAGGGCATGTCGGACCTGTTGCCCGACGGCACCTACCGCGGCTGGGCCGACCTGCTGGCCGGCCGGATGGCCGCCCAGGCGCCCGGCTTCCGCTACGCCAACCTCGCCGTGCGCGGCAAGCTCATCGGGCAGATCGTCCACGAGCAGGTGGACGTGGCGGCCGCCATGGGCGCCGACGTGATCACCCTGGTCGGAGGCCTGAACGACACCCTGCGTCCCAAGTGCGACATGGCCCGGGTCACGGGTCTGCTCACCGAGGCCGTGGAGCGCCTGGCCCCGCACTGCAAGCAGCTCGTGCTGATGCACAGCCCGGGCCGCCAGGGGCCGGTCCTGGAGCGGTTCCGGCCGCGCATGGAGGAGCTGTTCGCCTGCGTCGACGACCTGGCCGCCCGGCACGGCGCCGTCGTCGTCGACCTGTACGGCGCGCCCTCCCTCACCGACCCGCGGATGTGGGACGTCGACCGGCTGCACCTGACGGCCGACGGGCACCGCCGGGTCGCGGAGGCGGTCTGGCAGGCGCTCGGCTACGACCCCGAGGACACCGAGTGGCGCACGCCGCTGGCGGCCACCCCGCCGCCCCGCTGGGTGGCCCGCCGCATCGCCGACGCCCGCTTCGCCCGCGAGCACCTGCTGCCGTGGATAGGGCGCCGGCTGACGGGCCGCTCCTCGGGCGACGGCCGTCCGGCCAAGCGCCCCGACCTGCTGCCCTGGGACGATCCGCGCGCGTAGGGGCGCGGGGCCGTCCCGGGTGACGCCGGTCTCGTAGGTTCCGCCGAACCCGGCCGTGGCGCTGGCCTGCACGAATCGCCAGTAGAATCCGTACACGTGACTTCTGCGCCCGCCAAGCCCCGCATCCCGAACGTCCTCGCCGGACGCTACGCCTCCACCGAGCTCGCCACGCTCTGGTCGCCCGAGCACAAGGTCAAGCTGGAGCGCCGGCTCTGGCTCGCCGTGCTGCGCGCCCAGAAGGACCTCGGCATCGAGGTGCCGGACGCGGCGATCGCCGACTACGAGCGTGTCCTCGACACCGTCGACCTGGCCTCCGTCGCCGAGCGCGAGAAGGTCACCCGGCACGACGTGAAGGCGCGGATCGAGGAGTTCAACGACCTCGCCGGGCACGAGCAGGTCCACAAGGGCATGACCTCCCGCGACCTGACGGAGAACGTCGAGCAGCTGCAGATCCGGCTCTCCCTGGAGCTGGTCCGCGACCGCACCGTGGCCGTCCTCGCCCGGCTCGGCAAGCTGGCCGCCGAGTACGGCGAGCTGGTCATGGCCGGCCGCTCCCACAACGTGGCCGCCCAGGCCACCACCCTCGGCAAGCGCTTCGCGACCGCCGCCGACGAGCTGCTGGTGGCGTACGGCCGCGTCGAGGAGCTGCTCGGCCGCTACCCGCTGCGCGGCATCAAGGGCCCGGTCGGCACCGCCCAGGACATGCTGGACCTGCTCGGCGGGGACGCGGCGAAGCTGGCCGACCTGGAGCAGCGGATCGCCGACCACCTCGGCTTCGGGCAGGCGTTCACCTCGGTCGGGCAGGTCTACCCGCGCTCGCTGGACTACGAGGTCGTCACCTCGCTGGTGCAGCTGGCGGCGGCGCCGTCCTCGCTGGCGAAGACCATCCGTCTGATGGCGGGGCACGAGCTGGTCACCGAGGGCTTCAAGCCGGGCCAGGTGGGCTCGTCGGCGATGCCGCACAAGATGAACACCCGGTCCTGCGAACGCGTCAACGGCCTCATGGTGATCCTGCGCGGCTACGCCTCCATGACCGGCGAGCTGGCGGGCGACCAGTGGAACGAGGGCGACGTGTCCTGCTCGGTGGTGCGCCGCGTCGCGCTGCCGGACGCGTTCTTCGCGCTGGACGGCCTGCTGGAGACGTTCCTGACCGTGCTCGACGAGTTCGGCGCCTTCCCGGCCGTGGTGGCCCGCGAGCTGGACCGCTACCTGCCGTTCCTCGCCACCACCAAGGTGCTGATGGCATCGGTGCGCGCCGGGGTGGGCCGCGAGGAGGCCCACGAGGCGATCAAGGAGAACGCCGTGGCGTGCGCGCTGGCGATGCGCGAGCAGGGCGCCGAGCGCAACGAGCTGCTCGACCGGCTGGCCGCGGACGCGCGCATCCCGCTGGACCGGCAGGGCCTGGACGCGCTGATGGCCGACAAGCTGTCCTTCACGGGCGCCGCCGCCGACCAGGTCGGCACGGTCGTCGCGCGGATCGACGAGATCGTGAAGCAGCGTCCGGAGGCCGCGGGGTACTCGCCGGGGGCGATCCTCTGATCCACCCCGACCGCTGAACTGGAGGGACCCGTGCCCCGTTTCACCCCGGCGCAACTGGAAGCCGCCCGCGACCGGCTCGTCACGGACGTGGTCGCACCGGACCTGCGCGTGCTGTTCTGCGGGATCAACCCGGGACTGATGACGGCCGCGACGGGGCACCACTTCGCGCGGCCGGGCAATCGGTTCTGGCCGGTGCTGCACCTGTCCGGGTTCACCCCGAGGCTGCTCGAGCCGGCCGAGCAGCAGGAGTTGCTGTCGTACGGGCTCGGGATCACCAACGTGGTGGCCCGGGCCACGGCGCGGGCGGACGAGCTGACGGCGGAGGAGTACCGCGAGGGCGGCCGGCTGCTGGCGGCGAAGGTGGCCCGGCTCAGGCCCCGGTGGCTGGCCGTGGTGGGGGTGACCGCCTACCGCGCGGCCTTCGACGACCGGAAGGCCCGGGTCGGCCCGCAGGAGCGGACGATCGGGGACACGCGCGTGTGGGTGCTGCCCAACCCCAGCGGCCTGAACGCCCACTGGACGGCGGCGACGATGGCGGAGGAGTTCGCCCGGCTGCGGGTGGCGGCGGACCGGGAGGCATCCGGCGCGTCCGGCGCGACCCGCGCGGTCGGCGGCGCGGCGGACGAGGTGGCGCCTGCGGTCAGGGCAGCGGAACCTCGGTGACGACCAGCAACAGCCGGATCTCGTCGGAGGGGTCGAGGTCGGCGACCCCCGCGGCGGCCCACCGCCCGTCCGTGGACGGCTCCCAGACGCAGGCGTGGGCGACCGCCGTGCCGAACCCGGCCCAGGGCTCGGGTATCTCCCCCTTCTCGGTGCGCAGGCGTATCCCCTGCAGGCCGTGCTCGAACGGCTCCCCCCACCGCGCGGCCAGGCCGTCGACCAGGCGCTCGCACTCCGCACGGAACTCCTCGGCCCGCGCGGCCCGCAGCGCGGGGTCCGCGTCCCGCAAGCCCTGGCTGATCCTTAACTCGGCCGTGAAGTGACCGGGCCCGCCGAACCCGAGCTCCGACCTGTCGTCCCGGTCGGGGAAGTCCCGGGAACGCAGCAGGTCGGCCACGGCGAGATACGTCTCGATGCCCATGCGGTCCAGTAAACCGGCCGCCACTGACAATTGGCGGGGAGTCAGCCGGCCCGCCCCGCACGGCACGGTTCGGGCTCCGGGCGGGTCCGCGGTCGCCGCGGGCCGCCGCGCCGAGTACGATCCGCCCAACACGCGCACGAGCTGGGAGGACGGACGTTGGGGCGGCTGACCGGCGGGGATCCCTCGCTGTTGCGAAGGATCAATTCCGCGGTGGTGCTGCACGCGATGCGTGCCACGGACTGCGCGACGCTGACGGAGATCACCCGGGTGACCGGACTGTCCCGGCCGACGGTCGAGGGCGTCGTCGAGGACCTCATCGCGGCCGGGCTGGTCATGGAGAAGGCGGCCGAGGAGGGCGCGGCCCGGCGGCAGGGGCGGCCGGCGCGGCGGTTCCGGTTCCGCGCGGAGGCCGGTCACCTGCTGGGCCTGGAGATCGGACCGCACCGCGTGGCGGCGCTGCTCTCCGCCCTGGACGGCCGGGTGATGGGCGCTCAGGCCAAGGACGTGGACGAGACCGCCTCGGCCGACGAACGGCTGGAGCGGCTGCGCACGGCGGTCGCCGAACTGCTGCGCCGCGCCGGGGTGCCGCGCAGCTCCCTGCGGGCGGTCGGCGTGGCCACGCCCGGCATCGTCGAGGCGGACGGCACGGTGCGGCTGAGCACCGCGCTGCCCGAGTGGACGGGGCTGCGGCTGGGCGAGCGGCTGAGCCGGTCCTTCAAGTGCCCGGTGCTGGTGGAGAACGACGCGAACGCGGCGGCGGTCGCCGAGCACTGGAAGGGCGCCGCGACGGAGTCCGACGACGTCGTCTTCGTGCTCGCGGGGCTGAGCCCGGGGGCCGGTTCACTCATCGGCGGGCGGCTGCACCGCGGGTACGGCGGGGCGGCCGGGGAGATCGGCGCGCTGCACCTGCTGGGGCGCGGGGACACCCCGGAGACGCTGCTGTCCACCACGGACGAGCCGCTGCACCCGCTCGACGAGCAGGCCGTCGCGGCGGTGTTCGCGAAGGCGCGTGACGGTGACCAGCGGGCCCGTGCCGCCGTCGAGCGGTTCATCCAACGGCTCGTGCACGACGTGGCGGCGCTGGTGCTGGCGCTCGATCCGGAGCTGGTGGTGATCGGCGGCTGGGCGGCGGGGCTCGACGGGGCGCTGGAGCCGTTGCGGCGGGAGCTGGCGCGGTACTGTCTGCGGCCGCCGAAGGTGGCGTTGTCCCTGCTGGGCGAGGCCGCGGTGGCCACGGGGGCGTTGCGGCTGGCGCTGGACCATGTGGAGGAGCAGTTGTTCGCGGTGGAGGGGACGGTGACCGCCAGGCGGTGACGGGGGGTTTGAGCGGTGGGGTGGGAGTGGTGGGCGTTGGCTGTGAGGGGCGGGTGGGACCGGTGCTGTGCGCGGTTCCCCGCGCCCCTAGGTGGGGATGGCCCGAGCCCTCAGGGTCAGCGCCGTAGGCCCTGTGCCCCGGGCTTGCCGGGGCACAGGGGCGGTTTTCGGTCTGTCAGGATGCCTGGCGTTCCGGGCCGTGGTGGATCTCCACGTCTCCCGTGGCGCCGAAGGTCAGGCGGCAGGTGTCGGCGCGGTACGTGGCGACGGAGAGCGCGGCGGTGCGGCCCTCGGCGACGAAGCGGGTGGTGACGACGAGGACCGGGGCGCCGGGCAGGCGGTCGAGTTCCTTGGCGTCGTCGGCGCGGGCCGAGCCCAGCTCCACCGAGCGGTCCTGGCTCTCCAGCTCACGCCGCTGGAGCTCGCGCAGCACCGCACGCGCGCGTGCGGCGCCGGACGGGGCGTCGATGGCGCTCAGCTCGGGCACCGAGGACTGCGGGACGTAGAGGAGTTCGGCGGCGACGGTCTGGCCGTGGGTCACGCGCGAGCGGCGCACGACGTGCACGGGCTCGTCCCGCCCGGTCTCCAGCGCCTCCGCGACCGCGGCGGGCGGCTGCGCGAGGTCGCAGTCGACGGGCTGCCAGCCGTCGTCGGCCGTGCCCGGCCAGACCTGGCCGCCGGTGCCGACGTCGACCCCCATGCGCGGCGGCGCCACCGTCGTGCCGACCCCCCGTCGGCGCTGCAGGCGGCCTTCCAGCTCCAGTTGTTCCAGTGCCTGCCGGAGCGTGGCGCGGGCCACGCCGAAACGGGCCGCCAGCTCACGCTCGTTGGGCAGGATCTCGCCTACCGCGAACTCCGAGTCGAGTGCTTCGCTGAGCACGGTCTTGAGGTGCCAGTACTTTGGCTCCGGCACCGATTCCAGCTGCGTGGTCCCCACCCTGTCCTCCGCAATCGCCGTGTCCCGGCGGCGTTTTCGCGCCCTTGTTTATTAAAGGTTGTTGCACTTGTCTGCGACCATAGGGCGGCCCCCACCCTTGGTCAAGACCAATCCTGGAACCCTTGGGAAGCCGACAGGTGACCGGCCGGGAAGCGTTCACGGGGCGTTCGTACGGCAGCGTTCCCGTGACACGACGGCAAAGCCCCCGTCGCAGGACGGGGGCCGGGTGCCGGGGCGGGCGCGGCTACGCGGGAAGGGCGCGCAGCTTGTCGGGGTTGCGCACGACGTAGACGGCCTGGATCCGGCCGTCCGCCACCTCCAGCTGGAAGACGCAGTCGGGCCGGTCCCCGGACAGCACCAGCAGGGCCGGGCCGCCGTTGAGCTCCAGGAACCGGTAGGACACGTCCTCGACGCCCTTGCGGGCGGCGCCGAGCAGGAAGCGGCCGACGGCGTCGGCGCTCTCCAGCACCCGCACCGGGGCCTTGGCCTTGCCACCGCTGTCGCCGACGAGCCGGGCGTCCGGGGCGAGCAGCTCCATCAGGGCGTCCAGGTCGCCGCCGGAGGCCGCGGCGAGGAAGCGTTCGGTCAGTTCGCGGCGCTGGACCGGGTCGACCTCGTAGCGCGGGCGCCGTTCGGCCACGTGCCGGCGGGCGCGGCCGGCCAGTTGGCGCACCGCGGTCTCGCTGCGGTCGAGCATCGCGGCGATCTCGGCGAACGGGAAGCCGAACGCCTCGCGCAGGACGAACACGGCGCGTTCCAGGGGGGACAGCGACTCCAGGACGACCAGGACGGCCAGGGAGACGGTGTCGGCGAGCACCGCGCGCTCGGCGCCGTCCGGGACGGTGTCCCCGAAGTCGGTGACCCAGGGTTCGGGCAGCCAGGGGCCGACGTAGGCCTCGTTGCGCGACTTGATGCGGGCGAGCCGGTCGATGGCCAGCCGGGTGGTGACGCGGACGAGGTAGGGCCGGGGCTCGCGCACGGTGGAGCGGTCCACGCCGGACCAGCGCAGCCAGGCGTCCTGGACCACGTCCTCGGCGTCGGCCACCCGCCCGAGCATGCGGTAGGCGACTCCCATGAGGAGGGGTCGGTGCTCTTCGAAGACGTCGGTCGCGGTGTCGGATAGCACAGGACCATCCCAACCGACCCGGCCCCGCCGTGTCCAGCCGGTACCCGCCCGGCGGTGGCCCGCGCACGTCGTCCCAGTCGACGGTGCGGGCGTGTCGGCCGGAGCCCGGTCCTCCGGGCCGGCCCGTGCCCCGGCCGGGTCACCCCGGCGTCCGTTCCCGTCGTGTCCGGGTCACGGCGCGGGCCCCGGCGGCGCAGAATGGCGGGCGTCGATGACGGGCCGCACGCCTCGGGGCGTGGGCGGGAACCGGAGGTGGGCATGCGGTACGCGGTGCTGGGCACGGGCGTGGTCGGTCGGACCCTGGGCACGAAACTGGTCGAGCTGGGGCACGAGGTGACCCTCGGCTCGCGCTCCGCGGACAACCCGGCGGCCCTGGAGTGGGTGCGGTCGGCGGGCGGGGGCGCCGCGGCCGGTACGTTCGCGGAGGCGGCCGCGGCAGGCGAGGTGGTCGTCAACGCCGTGGGCGGCCGGGTGGCGCTCGCAGCCCTGGAGGCGGCCGGCGCGCGACACCTCGACGGGAAGGTGCTGGTCGACGTCTCCAACCCGCTGGCGTTCGAGGACGGTCTGGTGCGGCTGTCGCCGGTCGAGTCGGACAGCGTGGGCGAGCAGATCCAGCGGACGTTCCCGGCCGCGCGCGTGGTGAAGACGCTGAACACCGTCAACTGCGAGGTGATGGTGGAGCCTTCGCTGGTGCCGGGCGAGCACCAGCTCTTCGTGTGCGGGGACGACGCGGGCGCCAAGGAGCAGGTGACCGGGCTGCTGGGCGAGTTCGGGTGGCCGGCGGGGCGGGTGCTGGACCTGGGCGGCATCACGGCGTCGCGCGCGATGGAGATGTACCTGCCGCTGTGGCTGACCCTCATGGGCAAGTTCGGGCACGCGCACTTCAACCTGGAGCTGCGCAGCGGGCAGTGAGCGGCGTCCGGCAGCCCGGACGGTTCGCCACGCGCGGCGTCCGGTACCCCGGGCGTCCCCGCAGCCCGGAGGGCTACCCGCCGGTAGCAATTGCTGACAAGCTGTCTACGGCGTCCGCCCGGCGCCCCAGGCGATCCCAGACGAGGAGCACCCCCATGTCCGCCACCGTCTCCTTCAAGGTCCCCTCCCCGAACGGCCCGCAGCCGGTCACGGTGTCCTACGCGCGCGTGGGCAGGGGTGAGCCGCTGCTCCTGCTGCACGGCATCGGGCACCACCGGCAGGCCTGGGACCCGGTGGTGGACCTCCTGGCCGCAGACCGCGACGTGATCGCCGTGGACCTGCCGGGCTTCGGCGCCTCCCCGGCGCTGCCCGACGGGCTGGCCTACGACCTGCCCACGACGAACACCGTGCTCGGCGCGCTGTGCGAGGCGCTGGAGCTGGACCGCCCGCACGTGGCGGGCAACTCCCTGGGCGGGCTGCTCGCCCTGGAGCTGGGCCGCGCCCGGCTGGTGCGGTCCGTGACCGCCCTGTCCCCGGCGGGGTTCTGGTCACCGGCCGAACGCCGGTACGCCTTCGGGGTCCTGCTGACCATGCGGCACATCGCGCGACGGCTGCCGCTGCCGCTGGTCGAGCAGTTGTCCCGCACGGCGGCCGGCCGGACGGCGCTGACGAGCACCATCTACGCCCGCCCGGCCCGCCGTTCGCCCGAGGCGGTGGTCGCCGAGACGCTCGCGCTGGCCCGGGCCACCGGGTTCGAGCAGACCCTCCGGTCGGGCGCCACCGTCCGGTTCGTGGAGGACGTCCCACAGGTCCCGGTCACGGTGGCCTGGGGCACCCGCGACATGATCCTGGTCCGGCGCCAGGGCGTACGGGCCAAGCAGATCGTGCCCCGGGCCCGGCTCGTGCGGCTGCCCGGCTGCGGCCACTGCCCGATGAACGACGACCCGGCGCTGGTGGCGCGCGTGATCCTGGACGGGAGCCGCTGAACCGGGGGCCGCGGGAGGGTCGTCCAGGAGGAGCGGGGGCCCGGTGGTGGCTCCGGGGCCAGTTGTTCACCTGTGGTTTCCGTGCGCGCTGCGGCGTCCGAGTAGTCCTGGCACTGCACACGGCACCCACGCCGGCCGGATCCCGTCCCTGGAGGTCCCTCCATGTCCGCACGCCCGTTCCCGGGACGCCGCAGCGTCCTGCGCGGCTCGCTGGCCGCGTCCGCGGCCCTCACCCTGCCGGCCGCCGTCGGCGCGGCCCCCGCCCTCGCCCTGTCCGGCCGGCCCCGGGCGGACTGGGGCGTGCAGGCCGGTGACATCACCTCCGACTCCGGCCTCGTGTGGGTCCGGTCCGACCGGCCGGCCCGGATGATCGTCGAGACGTCGGCCACGGAGTCGTTCCGGCGGGCGCACCGCTTCCACGGCCCGCTCCTCGGCGCGGGCACCGACTTCACCGGCACCACCCGGCTGCACGGCCTGCCCCCCGGCGAGCAGGTCCACTACCGCGTGCTGCTCGCCGACCCCGACGACCCGCGCCGCACGGGCGAGCCGGTGACCGGCACCTTCCGCACGGTCTCGGCCGGGCGCCGGCGGGGCGTGCGGTTCCTGTGGTCCGGCGACCTGGCCGGACAGGGCTGGGGCATCAACCCGGACATCGGCGGCTACCGCATCTACGACGCGATGGCGAAGCTGGACCCCGACTTCTTCCTGTGCAGCGGCGACAACATCTACGCCGACGGCCCCATCGCCGCCACCCAGGCGCTGCCCGACGGCCGCACCTACCGCAACCTCACGACCGTGGAGAAGTCCAAGGTCGCCGAGACGCTGGCCGAGTTCCGCGGCAACTTCCGCTACAACCTGCTGGACGACAACCTGCGCCGCTTCAACGCCCGCGTGCCGTCCATCATCCAGTGGGACGACCACGAGGTCCGCAACAACTGGTACCCGGGCGAGGTCGTCGCGGCCTCCGACACGCGGTACACGGAGAAGAGCGTGGACGTCCTCGCGGGGCGCGCCCGGCGGGCGTTCAGCGAGTACTTCCCCGTCTCCACGCTGCGCCCGGGCGCCAAGGAGGGCCGGGTGCACCGGGTCGTGCGCCACGGTCCGCTGCTGGACGTGTTCGTGCTGGACATGCGCACCTACCGCAACGCCAACTCGCCCGACGACCAGACCGTGGACCCGCAGGGCATCCTGGGCCGTGAGCAACTGGAGTGGCTCAAGAAGGAGTTGTCGCGCTCGCGGGCGGTGTGGAAGGTGATCGCCGCCGACATGCCGATCGGGCTGGTGGTGCCCGACACGACCGAGGGCCGGCCGAACTACGAGGCCGTCGCGCAGGGCGACCCGGGCGCCCCCCTGGGGCGTGAGCTGCAGATCGCCGAGCTGCTGCGGTTCATCAAGCACCGCCGGATCACGGGCACGGTGTGGCTCACGGCCGACGTGCACCACACCTCGGCGCAGCACTACCAGCCGTCGCGGGCGGCGTTCACCGACTTCGAGCCGTTCTGGGAGTTCGTCTCCGGGCCCCTCAACGCGGGCGCCTTCCCGGCCAGCGCACTGGACGGCACCTTCGGCCCGGAGCGGGTCTTCGTGAAGGCGCCGACCGCGTCCAACGTCTCGCCCGCCGAGGGCTACCAGTTCTTCGGCGAGGTCGACATCGACGGCGACAGCGGCGAGTTGACGGTCCGGCTGCGCGAGCAGGACGGCACCGTGCTGTTCACGCAGGTGCTCCAGCCGGGACGGGTCGGCCAGTAGCCCGCTCCCGTACCCTCGGTGACCGTGCCGCGCACCGGTGTCATCCCCCGGTGCGCGGCCGTGTCCGCGGGCCGTCCGCCACCCTCGCCGGGCAACACTTCACTTCAACATAAAACAAAAGGGACATTGGCGGTCTTTACCACCCGGTCACAAACCGTTCGTGATCACGCAACACCGTTCCTTCACAGTGGATGCATGACTCGAGACCTGTCTGGCGTGACACGGGCCCGCAACGGCCGGCCCGTGCACCACTGGCGGCGCGACGCCGTCGAACTCGCCGCCCTGTTCACGGCCGTGGCCGTCGCCGACGTGGTGGCGAACCTGGTCGGCCACGGCCCGGACGGGCCGCTGACCCTCGCGGTGTCGGCGGCCGCCCTGCTCGCCACGGCGGCCTTCCACGTCTGGTGGTCACGCCGCCACGGCCACGCACCGCCGACGAGCGATACCGGTGCCCGGCCGCCCTCCTCGGAGCGGCAGGCCGGGCCGTCCGCCCCGACCGACGGTGTGACCGGCACGAGCACGCTGTGGCGGGTGCGGACGACGGTGCGGGACGCACCGGGCGCGCTGGCCTCCCTGTGCGCGGCGCTCGCGGCCCACGAGGTCGACATCCTCAGCCTCCAGACGCACCCGCTGGGCACGGAGACGGTGGACGAGTTCCTGCTGCGCGCCCCCGGCGCCCTGTCCTCCGCCGACCTCACCCGGGCGGTGTCGCGGGCCGGCGGCTCCGACACCTGGATCGAGCGGGCCGATGCCCACGACCTGGTCGACGCCCCGACCCGGGTGCTCGGCCTCGCCACCCGCACCGCCCTGGACGCGGCGGAGCTGCCGCTGGCGTTGCGCCAGTTGCTGGGGCGCTGCACCATCCGTTCGCTGCCCGCCAGGACGCACGGCGGGGCGGACCAGGTGCCCGCGGAGGGGGTGCTGGAGGAGACCGTGCTGCGCCTGCGGGCTCCCGAGGGCGGAGTGATCACCGTGGAGCGGCCGTACCTGCCGTTCACCCCGACGGAGTTCGCCCGCGCCCGGGCCCTGGTCGAGCTGGACACCCGGCTCGGCTCGCGGGTCCCGCGCAGCCAGGACGTCCTCACCCTGCCCGAGGGGCGGGACATCACCGTGCGGCGGGCCGACCCGAGCGACCTGGAGGCCGCGAAGGCCATGCAGGAGCGCTGCTCGTCCCACACGCTGAGCATGCGGTACCACGGCCCGGCCGGCGACGCCGACCGCTACCTCAACCACCTGCTCAGCCCCCGTTTCGGCCGCACCCTCGCCGTGCAGACCGCCTCGGGCCGCATCGTCGGCCTCGGCCACCTGCTGTGGGACGGCGACGAGACCGAGGTCGCGCTGCTGGTCGAGGACCAGTGGCAGCGGCGGGGCATCGGCGGTGAACTGCTCGGCCGGCTGGTGGCGATGGCCGCCGAGGCGGGCTGCGCGAGCGTGTACGCGGTGACGCAGGCGTCCAACACCGGGATGATCGCGGCGATGCGGGGACTGGGCCTGCCGCTCGACTACCAGGTCGAGGAGGGCACGCTGGTCATCACGGCACGGCTGGACACCTCGCTGGTCGCCACGGGCGCGCCGACGACGGACACGCCGCAGCCGTGACCCACGGATGACGGCGGGGCGGTGACGGAGGGGGTGGGGCGCCGACGGGCCCCACCCCTTCCGGCGGTGGGCGCGCCGAAGTGCCCCACCCCCTCCGGCGCTAGACCCCGCTGCTCGCGGTGCTCCGCGTGCGACCGCCGACCTGCGCCGCGGCTCCGAGCGCCGCGTCGAGGTCGGCCCACAGGTCCTCGACGTCCTCCAGGCCCACCGACATCCGCAGCAGCCGGTCGCTCACCCCGGCGCCCCTGCGGTCGTCGGCGTCGACGATGCGGTGGCTGATGGACGCCGGGTGCTGGATGAGCGTGTCGACGCTGCCGAGGCTGACCGCCGGGGTGATCAGCCGGACCCCGGCGATGACCTCGTGCGGATCGCCGTGCACCTCGAAGGCGACCATCGCCCCGCCGATCCGCGGGTAGTGCACCCGGGCCACCCGCGGGTCGGCGGCCAGCCTCCCGGCGAGGTCGGCGGCGGTGGCGGAGGCCGCGCGCACCCGCACCGGCAGGGTGGACAGGCCGCGCAGCAGCAGGTATCCGGCCAGCGGGTGCAGCACGCCCCCGGTGGCGAACCGGACTTGGCGCAGCCGTCCGGCGAACTCCTCGTCGCAGGCGACGACTCCGGCGAGCACGTCCCCGTGACCGCCCAGGTACTTGGTGGCGCTGTGCAGCACCAGCCGCGCGCCCGCGGCGGCCGGGCGCTGGAGCACCGGCGTGGCGAAGGTGTTGTCCACGAGGAGCGGCACGGAGCCGCAGGCGTGGGCGACGGCCCGCAGGTCGACCTCGGCGAGCGTCGGGTTGGCGGGCGACTCGACGAGGACCAGCCCGGTGTCGGGGCGCAGCGCGTCGGTGATCCCGGCCGGGTCGGTCCAGGTGACCTCGGTGCCCAGCAGCCCCGCCGTCAGCAGGTGGTCGCTGCACCCGTACAGCGGGCGTACGGCGACCACGTGCCGCAGTCCCTGCGCGGCGCGCACCAGCAGCACGGCGGTGAGCGCGGCCATGCCGCTGGCGAAGGCGACGGCGGACTCGGTGCCCTCCAGCCGCGCGAGGGCCGTCTCGAAGCGGGCCACGGTCGGGTTGCCGAGGCGGCCGTAGACCGGCGGGCCGTCCGGTTCGGCGCCGGTCGTGGCGAACGCGTCGATGCGCTCGGCCTCGCCGCGGCTGTCGTAGGAGGGGTAGGTGGTGGACAGGTCGATCGGCGGGGCGTGCAGTCCCTGGCGGGCCAGGTCGTCCCGGCCGGCGTGCACGGCCTCGGTGGCCAGTGCGCGGGGCGCTCGTGGGGCGGGGCGCCGTACGTCGTCGTACGCGTGCGTGCTCGCTGAGTCCATGGGCGGAAGAGTGAACACCGAGCGGGTTCCGGGCGCCGGATCCCGTGTTACGTTCGGCACATGGCCGAATCCGTCGTACTGGACCCGGTGGATCTCCAGCTGTTGCGGCTGTTGCAGAACGACGCCCGGGCGACCTACCGGGACCTCGCCGCGCAGGTGGGCATCGCGGCGTCGACGTGCCTGGACCGGGTGGCGCGGCTGCGGCGCTCGGGCGTGATCCTCGGGCACCAGCTGCGACTGGATCCGGCCAAACTGGGCCGCGGGCTCCAGGCGTTGCTGTCCGTGCAGGTCAGGCCGCACCGGCGGGAGCTGGTGGGGCCGTTCGTGGAACGGGTGCGGGCGCTGCCCGAGGCGCTGACGGTGTTCCACCTGACCGGCCCCGACGACTACTTGGTGCACGTCGCCGTGGCGGACATGGCCGACCTGCAGCGGCTCGTCATCGACGAGTTCACCTCCCGGCGGGAGGTCGCCCGGGTGGAGACCCGGCTGATCTTCCAGCGCTGGGACTGCGGCCCGCTGCTGCCGCCGGGGGCGTCCGGGGCACCGCCGGGCTGACCGAGGGCACTGCTGACGCGGCACCGGTATCCGTACGAGGATGTCCGCATGTCAGAGACGAAGAGCAGCCCGCTGCCCCGAGAGGTCGCCGACGCCTACGTCGACGAGCTCGTCGCCCTCGATCCGGTCACCGGCACCTACCTCGGCGTGGCGGAGTCCGCGCGCCGCCTGCCCGACTTCTCGCCGGAGGGCCAGGAGGCGCTCGCCCGGCTGGCGCGCGACACCCTGGCCCGGCTCGACGAGGCGGAGCGGCGGCCCGGCGCGGACAGCGACGTGGAACGCCGGTGCGCCCGGCTGCTGCGCGAACGGCTCACCGCCGAACTCGCCGTGCACGAGGCCGAGGAGGGCCTGCGCGCGGTCGGCAACATGTCGACGCCCGCGCACCACGTGCGCGAGGTGTTCACCGTGACGCCGACGGCCAGCGACGAGGACTGGGCGGCGGTCGCCGAGCGGCTGCGCGCGGTCCCGGCGGCCCTCGCGGGCTACCGCGCGTCCCTCGAACTCGGCCTGGAACGCAAGCTGTACGGCCCGCCCCGCCCGACCGCGACCCTGGTGGCGCAGCTGACCGAGTGGACGGACACGGACGGTTCGGGCCGCGGCTGGTTCGAGGACTTCGTGGCCGGCGGCCCCGACGCGCTGCGCGCCGAGCTGGACGAGGCGGCCCGCGGCGCGACGGCGGCGGTCGCCGGACTGCGGGACTGGATGCGCGAGGTGTACGCCCCGGCGGTCGAGGGCGCGCCCGACACGGTGGGCCGCGAGCGGTACGCCCGGTGGTCGCGCTACTTCAACGGCACGGACCTGGACCTGGACGAGGCGTACGCCTACGGCTGGTCCGAGTACCACCGGCTGCTCGCCGAGATGGAGGAGGAGGCCGGGAAGGTCCTGCCGGGCGCCGCGACCCCGTGGGTGGCGCTCGCGCACCTCGACGAGCACGGCCGGCACATCGAGGGCGTCGACGAGGTCCGCGACTGGCTCCAGGGCCTGATGGACGAGGCGATCGAGAAGCTGGACGGCACGCACTTCGAACTCGCCGAGCGGGTCCGCCGGGTGGAGTCGCGCATCGCTCCCCCGGGCAGCGCCGCGGCGCCGTACTACACGGGTCCGTCGGAGGACTTCTCCCGTCCGGGGCGCACCTGGCTGCCCGCCATGGGCGCGACCCGCTTCCCGGTCTACGACCTGGTGTCGACCTGGTACCACGAGGGTGTCCCGGGCCACCACCTGCAACTGGCGCAGTGGGTGCACGTCGCCCGGGACCTCTCGCGCTACCAGGCCACCGTCGGCATCGTCAGCGCCAACGCCGAGGGCTGGGCGCTGTACGCGGAGCGGCTGATGGACGAACTGGGCTTCCTCACGGACGCGGAGCAGCGGCTCGGCTACCTCGACGCGCAGATGATGCGCGCGCTGCGGGTGATCGTCGACATCGGCATGCACCTGGAGCTGCCGATCCCCGCGGACTCGCCGTTCCACCCGGGCGAGCGGTGGACGCCGGAGCTGGCGGAGGAATTCTTCGGGGCGCACAGCAGCCGCCCGGCGGACTACGTGACGAGCGAGCTGACCCGCTACCTGTCCATCCCGGGCCAGGCGATCGGCTACAAGCTGGGCGAACGCGCCTGGCTGCTGGGCCGCGAGAAGGCCCGCGCCCGCCACGGCGACGCCTTCGACCTCAAGGCGTGGCACATGGCGGCCCTGTCCCAGGGCTCCCTGGGCCTGGACGACCTGGTGGACGAACTGGCCCGGCTGTGAGGGCCTTCGGCCCCGGGTGAGTGGTCGCCCGCCCCCCGTCCGCGGTCGCGGGCTGGGGGCGGGCGCGGTCCCGTTCAGCAACCGCAGTCGTCGGCGCCCACGGGCGCGGTCAGCGGGTCGGCGGGGCGCTGCTCGGGCCCCTGCCAGGTGTCGTAGGCGAAGCCCTCGCGCACCCAGTACTCGAAGCCGCCGAGCATCTCCTTGACCTGGAAGCCGAGTTCGGCGAGGGCGAGGGCGGCGCGCGTGGCGCCGTTGCAGCCGGGGCCCCAGCAGTACGTCACCACAGGCACCGACCGGTCGAGCAGTTGCTCCGCCTGCTCGGCGACGAGCGCGGTGGGCAGGTGGACGGCGCCGGGGACGTGGCCCTGCTCCCACGCCTCGGTGGAGCGGGAGTCGAGCAGGACGAAGCCGGGGTCGCCGTCGGCGGCGAGGGCGGCGGCCACGTCGGAGACGTCGGCGTGGAAGGCGAGCATCGCCCGGAAGTGGGCGGCGGCCTCGGCGGGCGGGGCCGGGGGGACGCGCAGCACGGGGTGGGCGGGGGCGGGGGACACGGGGTGGGTGGCAGCGGGGAACGGGCTCAGGGAGGTCATCGCGGGTCCTTCGTCGGAGGGCCGGGCGTCGGGGTCGGCCGCCGGGTCGACGTGGTGGCCGATGACCGAAAATCTACGGTTCGTGACCGCTGCCAGGAAGGTACGATTCCCGGCCCGCGGCTTGCTCCGCCGTGGATTCCCCTGCTATCCCTGCCGGATGACCGCGTATTCCCCGGACGCCACCGACTGGCGCATCCTCGACGTCCTCCAGCGCGACGGACGGGTCAGCTTCGCCGACCTGGCCCGCGCGGTGTCCATGTCCGCGAGCGCGGTCACCGAGCGGGTGCGGCGGCTGGAGGAGGCCGGCGTCGTCCAGGGGTACGCGGCGGTCGTCGACCCGGAGCGGATCGGCCTGCCCATCCTGGCGTTCGTGCGGCTGCGCTACCCGCACGGCAACTACAAGCCCTTCCACGACCTGGTCGCCGTCACGCCGGAGATCCTGGAGGCGCACCACGTCACGGGGGACGACTGCTTCGTCATCAAGGTCGCCACCCGCTCGATGCGCCACCTGGAGGAGGTGTCCGGGAAGATCGGCGCCCTGGGGTCGGTGACGACCAGCGTCGTCTACTCCTCGCCCCTCCCCCGGCGCCCGCTGGGTCAGTGACCGCGCAGGCGCAGCACCGAACCCGAGCGTCCCTTCACCACCTCCAGCTGGGCGTGCACCCGGCGCCGCAGGTCGGCCACGTGGCTGACGATGCCGACGCTGCGGTCGCGTTCGCGCAGCGCGTCGAGGACGTCGAGCACGTCGTCCAGCGTCTGGTCGTCCAGGCTGCCGAAGCCCTCGTCGATGAACAGCGTGTCCAGCCGCACCCCGCCCGCCTCGTCGGTGACCACGTCGGCGAGGCCCAGCGCGAGGGCGAGTGACACGAAGAACGTCTCGCCGCCGGACAGGGTGGCGGTGTCCCGCTCCCGCCCGGTCCAGGCGTCCACCACGTGCAGTCCGAGTCCGCTGCGGCCGCGGCCGGTGCGGTCGTCGGAGTGGACGAGGGTGTAGCGGCCGGCGGACATCCGGTGCAGCCGCGCGGTCGCGGCGGCCGCCACCTGCTCCAGGCGGGCGGCGAGGACGTACGACTCCAGCCGCATCTTCCGCTCGTTGTCGGCGGAGGTGCCCGCGGTGAGCCCGGCCAGGCGGGCCACCCGGTCGTACTCCTCGCGCAGCGGCGCCAGCCGTCGTACGCCGGCCGCCGCGCGCGCGGACAGCCGGTCGAGCTCGGCGCAGCGGCGGGCGGCGGCGTCCTGGGCGGAGGCGGCCCGGCGCAGCCGCTCGGCGGCGGCCCGGGCGGCGTCCTCGGCCGCGGCGAGGTCGGCGGGCGGGCGCCGGGCGGCGGCCGAGGTGTCGGCCTCGGCGAGCACGGCCCGTACGGCGGCCTCCTCGGCCTGCCGGGCGTCCAGGCGGCGTTGCAGCTCGCGGTGGGCGGTGTCGTCGAGGAGGGCGTCGGCGGCGGCCTGCGGGGTGTCGAACCCGGCCCGGAACGCGGCCTCGTCCAGACGCCCGTCGGCGGCCTTGAGGCGCTCGGCGGCCTCCTCCGCGGCCCGGGCGGCCTCGGCGGCCTCGGTGAGCCGTGCGGCCCGCCGCTCCAGCTGCGCGGCCCGGGCGGCCACGCTGTCCGCGTCGCCGCGGGCCTGGACCAGCTCGGACTCCAGCGCCGTGCGCTCCTCGTCGAGCGCCTCGCGCCGGGAGCCGCGGGACGCGGAGCGCACGGCCGCCTCCTGCCGCAGCGCGGTGCGCCGCTCGCGCTCCTGCTCGGCGCGGCGCAGCTCCTCGCTCGCGGCGTGCAGGTCGGCGGCCGCGTCCCGGGCCAGGGCGTGCCGCGCCTCCAGCTCCTCGACGGCGGACGCCAGCCGGTCGGTGGGCTCGTCGCCCGCCTCGGCCTCGGCGGCGGCCAGTGCGCGCTGGACGGTGGAGAGGCGCTGCTCGGCCTCGTCGTGCGCGGCCTCGGCCTCCTGGTGGGCGGCGAGCGCCCGCTCCTCGGCCTCCCGGTCGACGTGTCCCGCGTCCTTGCGGGCCGGGGCGGGGTGTTCGGTGGCACCGCAGACCGCGCAGGGCTCGCCGTCCTGGAGGCGGGCGGCCAGCTCGGCGGCGATGCCGTTGAGCCGGCGCTCGCGCACCCGCAGCCAGTGCTCCTTGGCCTCCAGCACCCGCTCCCGCGCGCGGCGCTCCCGCTCGGCGGTGTCCTCGGTGTCGCGGGCCAGCTGGTCGCGCAGCCGGGCGGCGGACAGCCGCCGCTGCGCGGGCTCGCGCTGGGCGGCGTACTGCTCGGCCCGGGTCGCGGCTTCCTGGGCGACGGCGATCCGGTCCTGGAGGGCGGCCCGGGTCTCCTGCCACCCGGCGAGCCAGGCGTCCGCCTCCTCCACGACCTCCTGGTCGGCCCGCTCCTGGCGCTCCAGGTCGGCGCGCTCGGCGGACAGGTCGGCGAGCCGGCGCTCGGCGCGGCGGGCCGACTCCAGGCCGCCCAGCTCCTCGGCGGCCCGGCGCGCGGCGGCGGCGAGCCCGGCGGCGCCCGCGTCGGTGAACCGCTCGGGCAGCCGGGCCCGCGCGTGGGCCTCCACCCCGGCGGCGCGGCGGTGCTCGGCTTCGGCGGCCTCGCGCAGCTCCAGCGCCGGTGCCACCGCCTCCGCCTTGCGCGCCCGCCGCATCCGCTCCTGCGCCTCCTCGTGGGCGTCCGCGCGGTCCTGGAGCCGGGCGGCCCGCTCCCGGGCCTCGTCGAACCGCCGTTGCAGCCGGGCCAGTTCACGGGCCTCGGCCAGCTCGCGTTCGGCGGCGGCCTGGGCGGACTCGGCGGCCAGGCGCCCGCAGTGGGCGACGGTGAGCTGCTCGCGCGCGGTGCTGCGGGCGATCGCGGCGGCGGTCAGCACGGCCTCGGTAAGGCCCGGTTCGCCGGGAGCGAGGTCGGGCAGCTCCATGGCGTGGCCGGCCGCCTGCTGCATGCGGTGTGCGTCCGCAAGGAGGTCGGCGTCGCCCTCGCGCACGCGTGCCTCGGTGGTGCGGCGGCGCTCGGCGAGGCGCTTCTCCACCTCGGCGAAGCGCTGGGTGTCGAACAGGCGGCCGAGGAGGCGCCCGCGGGCCTCGGCGTCGGCGCGCAGGAACCGCGCGAAGTCGCCCTGGGGCAGCAGGACGACCTGGCAGAACTGCTCGCGGCTCATGCCGAGCAGCTGGGTGACCTCCTCGCCGACCTCCTGGTGGGAGCGGCTGAGGTCCTTCCAGGCGCCCGCCACCGGGTCGTACTCGCGCAGCCAGGTCTGGGCCTTGTCGAGGGTGGTGCCGGTGCCGCGCTTCTTGGGGCGCTCCCAGGGCGGCTGCCGGGTGATCTCCAGCCGGCGTCCGGCGACGGTCAGGTCGAGGGTGACCTCGGTGCGGGTGCCGGGGGCCGCGTGGTCGCTGCGCAGGGCGAGTCCCTGGCCGCTCTGGCGGACGCCGGGCACGGAGCCGTACAGCGCGTAGCACACGGCGTCGAGCACGGAGGTCTTGCCGGCGCCGGTGGGGCCGTGCAGCAGGAACAGGCCGGCGGCGGACAGCTCGTCGAAGTCGACGCTCTGGGCGGCGCCGAAGGGCCCGAAGGCGGTGAGGTCGAGGCGGTGCAGTCTCACCGGGTCACCTCCCGCACGGCCGCGTCCGCGCGCACGGTGTCGAACGCCTCGCGCAGCACCGCGCGTTCGTCGTCGTCGGGTGCGGTGCCGCGCACGTGGGCCACGAAGTCCTCGGCGACCTGCCGGTCGTCGCGGTCGGCCAGGCGGCTCGCATAGCTCCCGCCGGGGTCGTCGGGGGCGCGCTCGGGGGCGAAGGCGAGGCTGAGGGTGTGCGGGAAGCGCTCGGTGAGGCGGGCCATGGGGTCGGCGGGGCGCACGGCGTCGGTGAGGGTCGCCTCGATCCACGCGTCCTCGTGGCGGGCGAGGCCGGGGTCGGCGAGCAGGTCCTCCAGCGTGCCGCGCAGCCGGGCCAGCGGGCGCGGCACGGGGCAGTCGACGCGCTCGGCGCCGAGCGAGCCGTCGGCCGCCAGGTCGACCAGCCACATGCTCTTGCGGTGGCCGGCCTCGGAGAAGGAGTACGCGAGCGGGGAGCCGGAGTAGCGCACGCGCTCGGTGAGGGTCTGGCAGCCGTGCAGGTGGCCCAGTGCCACGTAGTCCACGCCGTCGAAGACGCCGGCCGGGACGGACGCCACGCCGCCGACGGTGATGTCCCGTTCGCTGTCGCTGGCCTCGCCGCCGGTGACGAAGGCGTGGGCGAGGACGACGGAGCGGGTGCCGGGGGCGCGGGCGGCGAGGTCGGCGCGCACCCGGTCCATGGCGGCGGCGAGCACCGCCTCGTGGCTCGGCCGCTCGACGCCGAACGCGTCCTTGACCAGGGCGGGTTCGAGGTACGGCAGGCCGTAGAAGGCGACGTCACCATGGGCGTCGGCGAGCACCACGGGGGTGCCGACCGCGGCGGGGTCGGTGCGCAGGTGGATGCCGGCGCGGTCGATGAGTCCCGCGCCCACGCCGAGGCGGCGGGCCGAGTCGTGGTTGCCGGAGATCATCACCGTGGGCACGCCGAGGTCCGCGAGGCGGTGCAGGGCGTCGTCGAACAGCTCGACCGCGGCGAGCGGCGGGACGGCGCGGTCGTACACGTCTCCCGACACGACCACCGCGTCGACCTCGCGCTCCCGCGCGGTCGCGACGAGGTGACCGATGAACTCGGCCTGGGCGCCGAGCAGGTTCACCCGGTGGAACGCCCGGCCGAGATGCCAGTCGGAAGTGTGCAGCAGCCTCATGATCCCCGAGACTAACGGCCGGGTCTGACACCACGGGCGGTTACTCCCGTTTCGAACCGTCATCACCGGGTCCTATCGGGCCCGTTGTGCCCGATTTACCCTTTTAGAGCGGTTCGTCAGACCTGTCCGTTCAGGCGTCCCCGTACGCCTCCCCGCCCAGGTCGAAGCGGGCCGTCCCGGCGGTCGCGTCGGCGAGCCAGGCGCGGAAGGCGGCCACGTCCGCGTCGGGAAGGCCGATCTCGATCGTCACGACCTCGCCGTAGCGCACGTCCCGCACGGCGCGGCCGGTGGCGCGCAGGTCGTTCTGCACCTTCCCGGCGCGCTGGTGGTCGACGGTGACGGTGGCCAGCCGGAAGCGCCGGCGGGTGACGGTGCCGAGCGCGTCGACGGCCTCGCCGACGGCGCCGCCGTACGCGCGGATCAGACCGCCCGCGCCCAGCTTGACCCCGCCGAAGTACCGGGTGACGACGGCGACGACGTACCGCATGTCCCGGCGCAGCAGCATCTGGAGCATGGGGACGCCCGCGGTGCCGCCCGGCTCGCCGTCGTCGCTCGCCTTCTGCACGGACGCGTCGGCGCCGATGACGTAGGCCCAGCAGTTGTGGTTGGCGTCGGCGTGCTCCTTGCGGACCGCGGCGACGAACTCCTGCGCCTCCCGCTCGGTGGCGGCGGGGGCGAGCGCGCACAGGAAGCGCGAGCGGTTCACCTCGGTCTCGTGCACGCCCGCGTGGGCGATCGTGCGGTACTGGTCCTGCATCGGGCCAGCCTATGCGGTGCCCCCGCCCTCCCCCGCCGCGCCCTTCCTGCCGCGCGGCACGGCCGTCCAGGTCAGCAGGGCCGTGCCCGGGGCCAGGGACCGCCAGGTGGGGGCGGGCCGGGTCAGCACCGCGAGGGCCGAGGTGGGGAACTCGGCGCGGATCCTGGGCAGCGTGTCGTCGAGGGCGTCACCGGCGAGGGCGTGGACCAGGTCCTCCAGGCCCGGGTTGTGGCCGACCAGGAGCAGGGTCGCCACCTCCGGCGGGGTCTCGTGCACCACCCGCAGCAGCGCGGGGACGCCGGCCCCGTACAGGCGTTCGTCGTAGCGGACCGGCGGCGGGCCGCCCCACTGCGCCGAGGCCAGCTCCCACGTCGTGCGGGCCCGCAGCGCGGTGGAGCACAGGGCGAGGTCCGGGAGGCAGCCGGCGTCGGCCAGGGCGCGTCCCGCGGCGGGGGCGTCGCGCCGTCCCCGGGGGGCGAGCGGCCGCTCGTGGTCGGGCACGCCCTCGGGCCAGGCCGACTTGGCGTGCCGCAGCACGACCAGCCGCCGCAGGGGCCCGTCGCTCGGGTCACCGGTCATGTGCGCCCACCTCCCTGACGCGTGTCGCGTCCCCCAGGGTGTCGCATCCCTCACGCGCGCGTGCCGGGTTCCTCACGCGTGCGTGCCGATCTCCCGGGTGAGTTCGAGCCCCAGGAGGCGGTCGGCGTAGGCGTACGTCTCGAAGCGGGCGCCCGGCGGCAGATCCGGGTCGTCCTCGACCTCGCGCAGGACGCGCAGCACCTGCGGCACGTCCAGGTCGTCCTCCCAGGCCGCGCGCAGCCGGACGCGCAGCGCTTCGGGGACCGGCCGCGAGGGCAGCCGTGCCCAGTCGGCCACCGTCCGCCGCCAGCGCCCGAGGGTGTCGCCGGCCTCGCCCAGGGCCGCCGCGTCGAGCCGGACGGGCACGTCACGGCGCTCGGACAGCAGGGCGAGCCGCAGGGCGGCGGGGTCCGGACCGGCGCCCTCCATCGGCACCGCGTCCTGTGCGTCGACGTCGGCCACCTCCACCAGCACCCCGTCCGGTACATCCGCCCCGGCCGGTGCCACGTGCAGGGCCTGCGCCCCGCCGAGGCCTGCTGCGCCGCCCCCGGTGTCCTCGAAGGGGCGGATGCCGAGGGCCGCGGCGGCGCGCAGGTCGGCCCGCTCGTGGTCCCCCGTGAGCAGCGTCCACACGGGTGTGCCGTCGAGCTCCAGCGCCCGGACGAGCACGTCGGCGACGAGCAGCACGCGCAGCGCGCCGGTGCCGTGGGCCGGGGCGTGGACCTCGACGCGGGTCAGGCCACGGCGGACGGGCGCGGCGGGGACGGGGTGGCCGGTGCGGGCGTCAGTGATGCGGAGCACGGCCCGAGCGTAGGCGCGCGGGCGCCGCCGCGCAGGTGGGCGGCGTGCATTCCGGACACGTGCACAGGCCCGGGCCGACGGAATCAGGGCCGCTCGGGCACGGTTGAGCGGGTAGGGGCGAAGAGTTCCCTTCCCCCACGGGCCGCTCACCGCGGGCCCGTGGCCCGACGAACGACAGGAGGCCGGCCGTGCACCGCGACGACGACGCGACGGTCCGCAAGATCCTCACCGAACTCGGCGACACCTGGGCCGTGGTCGGCCTGTCCACCAACCGCTCCCGGGCCGCCTACGGCGTGGCCGAGGTGCTCCGGCGCTACGGCAAGCGGGTCGTGCCCGTGCACCCCAAGGCCGAGCCGGTCCACGGCGAGCAGGGGTACGCCTCCCTGGCCGACATCCCGTTCGACGTGGACGTCGTCGACGTGTTCGTCAACAGCGAGCTGGCCGGGGCCGTCGCGGACGAGGCGGTCGCCAAGGGCGCGAAGGGGGTCTGGTTCCAGCTCGGCGTCGTGGACGAGGAGGCGTACGAGCGCACCCGTGCCGCCGGCCTGGACATGGTCATGAACCGCTGCCCGGCGATCGAGATCCCCCGGCTGGGCTGAGCACGTTCCGCCCCAGGGCCTGTCGTTTGGATCATTCCGGCGTCGCGGGGTCCGGCACGCGCATCTGCGGCGTTGTCGTCAGTTGGCGACGCTCCGCGTCGCCGCCCTCCTCCGCCTTGCAACTGCCCGCACCAGACCCCGCTCGGGTCGGCGACAAGGCGCCGTGGGCCGGGCCGGACTGATCCGAACGACAGGCCCTAGTCGTGCACCGGGCGGTCGCCGAGCCGGTGGTCGGCGACGTTCAGTGCCTCGTCGACCAGCCTGCGCAGGTGTCCGTCGCGCAGGGCGTACACCACGCGGCGGCCCTCCTTGCGCGTGCTCACCAGGCCCGCGAGCCGGAGCCGGGCCAGGTGCTGGCTGACCGCGGGCCGGGCCGCCCCGCACACCTCCGTGAGCGTCGTGACGTCGGCCTCGCCGGCGGTCAGGGCGTGCAGCAGGGTGAGGCGGGTGCGGTCGCCGAGCAGGGCGAGGATCTCGGCGGCGAGGGCGAAGTGCTCCTCCCCGGGGGCGGGCGGATGCCCTTCGTGCGCGGATGACGGGTGCGTGCGTGCGCTCATACGCACATAATGGCGCCGTGGACGGGAAGCCGGCCACCACCGCGCGCACCGGAAGGGGACGGACGTGAGCGAGCACCCCACCCATCGCCACGGAGACGGCCACGGGGACGGCCCAGAGGACGGCCACGGCGGGAGTCACGGCCGGGGTCATGGCCACCCGCACCACGGCGACGGCGGACACCACCACGCGCCGCACGACCCCGGGCCGCACCACCACGGCGCGCACCAGCACCACCCCTCCTCGTCCCCGGGCCTGCTCCACCGCCTCCGGCACCTGCTCACCCCGCACTCCCACGAGACGGCCGACAAGGTCGATCCCGCGCTGGAGTCCTCGGCCCGCGGGATGCGCGCCCTGTGGGTGTCGCTGGCCGTGCTGGGCGTGACCGCGCTGGCGCAGGCCGCGGTCGTGGCGGTGTCCGGGTCGGTGGCGCTGCTCGGCGACACGGTGCACAACGCGGCGGACGCGCTGACCGCCGTACCGCTGGGCATCGCGTTCGTGCTGGGCCGGCGCGCGGCCACCCGCCGCTTCACCTACGGCTACGGGCGGGCCGAGGACCTGGCCGGGATCGTGATCGTGCTGACGATCGCCGCGTCGGCGCTCTTCGCCGGGTGGACGGCCGTCGAACGGCTCCTCGACCCGCGCCCGGTGGCGCACGTCGGGGCCGTCGCGGTGGCCGCGCTGGTCGGCTTCGCGGGCAACGAGTGGGTGGCCCGGCACCGGATCCGGGTGGGCCGGGAGATCGGTTCGGCGGCGCTGGTCGCGGACGGACTGCACGCCCGCACCGACGGGTTCACCTCGCTCGCGGTGCTGGTGGGCGCGGGCGGCTCGGCGCTCGGCTGGCAACTCGCCGACCCGCTGGTCGGGTTGGCGATCACGGCGGCGATCGCCCTGGTGCTGCGGGACGCGGCACGCGAGGTGTTCCGGCGGGTGATGGACGCGGTGGACCCGGCGCTCACGGAGCGCGCCGAGCAGGCCCTGCGGGAGGTCCCCGGGGTACGGGAGGTGGCCGAGCTGCGGCTGCGCTGGATCGGGCACCGGCTGCGCGCCGAGGTGGCGGTCGTGGTGGACGGCGAGGTGACGGTGCGTCAGGCCCACGCGGTCGCCGTCGACGCCGAACACGCCCTGTTGCACGCCGTACCGCGCCTGACGGCCGCCCTGGTGCACGCCGACCCCGCGCCGGTGCCGGGCGAGGGGGACCCTCACCTCGCCCTGGCGCACCACCTCACGGCCTAGGGGTGTCTCGTCGATCAGGCCGGGCTCGCGGCGTCTGGCACCGCACCTCGCCGCGTTGTCGTCGGTCCCCGATGCTCCGCATCGACTCCCTCCTCCGCCTTGCGATGCACGGCACCAGACGCCGCTCCCTGATCCGGCCTGATCGACGAGACACCCCCTAGGACGACACCGGACGACGGACGCGACATCGGGCGGCAAACGGACGGCAATCGGACGGCGGACGACACCGGACGACTGACGACAACGGACGGCAAACGGCATCGGGGGACGGACGACATCGCACGACACCGGAGGCCGGACCGTCAGACCGGCGTGCCCAGTCCGTCCAGCACCACCGCGCCGGGCAGCGCGGCGAGGACCTTGCCCGGGACGAGCAGCTTGCCGCGGCGGCGTCCGCTGCCGACCAGTACCCACGGCAGGTCGACGACGGCGGAGTCCACCAACAGGGGCCACGACTCAGGCAGTCCGACGGGCGTGATGCCGCCGTACTCCATGCCGCTCCCGCCGGTGGCCACGTCGATGGGCGCGAACGACGCCTTGCGGGCGCCGAGGTGGCGGCGCACCACGCCGTTGACGTCGACCCGTGTGGTGGAGAGGGCCAGACAGGCGGCGAGCGTACTCTCGCCGCCGCGCTTGCCGACGACGACGACGCAGTTCGCGGACTGCTCCAGCAGCTCGCGCCCGTAGTGCTCCACGAAGACGGCCGTGTCGGCCCACTGGGGGTCGGTCTCCACGTAGAGGATCTGCTCGACGGGGACGCTGCCGCTCCAGCGGCGCACGGCGTCGGCGACCGGGGCGGTCAGCTCGTCGAGGCAGTCGGGAGCGGGAGTGGCGGTGTCGAAGTCTCCGATCGGTGCACGCATGGGCGCACGTTAACAGCCGTTCCGGGGCGGCCGGACGGACGTCTCGAAGGCCGGAAGCGGGGCCGGCCTCAGGGAACGGGCGGGACGGAGACGGCCATGACCATCACCATCGGCACGTCGCCGGTGTTGCCGTAGGTGTGAGTGGTGTTGGCCTCGAAGGAGGCGGTCGCGCCCGCCGGGACGCGGTACTCGATGCCGTCCACCGTCAGCGTCAGCTCTCCCTCGATCACGTGCACCAGCTCGGCCGTGCCGGTGGGGTGCGGGTCGGAGGAGCTGCCCTCGCCGGGCATCAGCCGCCACTCCCACATCTCCAGCGGGCCGGGGGCCTCGGTGCCGGCGAGCAGCAGGTTGTAGCTGCCGGCGTCGGTGTGCCACAGCCGTACGGCCTGGTCGGCGGGGACGACGCGGACCTTCGGGCCCTGCTCGTAGTCGAGCAGCGTGGTGATGCTGACGCCGAGCGCGTCACCGATCTTGACGACGGTGCCGAGGCTCGGGTTGGTGCGGGCCTGCTCGATCTGGATGAGCATGCCGCGGCTGACCCCGGCCCGCGCGGCCAGCACGTCCAGGGTGAAGCCGCGCACCGCGCGCCAGTGCTTGACGTTGCGCGCCAGCGACTGGGTCAGCAGGTCGAGGTCCGACACGATTCATCCCATTCCGGAGTTCAATATTCTGGATGACAGAGTTCACCACTCTGCACTACCGTGTGGTGCACCTGATCGTGCACCGAACTGTACTGCGAGGCGAGCGGTGACAGCATTCTTCGCCCTGGCCACCAGCCTGCTCTGGGGTCTGGCCGACTTCGGCGGCGGGCTGCTGACCCGGCGCTTCCCCGCGCTGACGGTCGTCGTGCTCTCCCAGGGCGCCGCGGCCGTCGTGCTCGGCGCGATCGTGGTCGCCACGGGCGGCTGGAGCGAGGCCGGCCCGCGGCTGTGGTTCGCGGTGGCGGCGGGCCTGGCCGGACCGGTCGCACTGCTCTCCTTCTACAAGGCGCTCGCACTCGGCCCGATGGGCGTGGTCTCCCCGCTGGCCACCCTGAGCGTGGCCGTGCCGGTGTCCGTCGGACTGTTCCTGGGCGAGCGTCCGGGACTGGTCCAGGTCGCGGGCATCGCGGTGGCCGTGGCGGGCGTCGCCCTGGCGGGCGGGCCGCAGCTGCGCGGGGCGGCGGTGCAGCGCACGGCCGTGCTGCTCACGCTGGTCGCCGCGCTCGGCTTCGGCACGGTGTTCGTCCTGATCGCCGAGGCGTCGACGTCCGTCACCGGTCTCTTCCTGGCCCTGTGCGTGCAGCGCCTGGTGAGCGTGGCGGTGGGCGGCGCCGCGCTGTCCGTGAGCGTGCGGCGCGGGGCGTCCGCGTTCCCCGACGGGGGATTCCCCTGGGCCTCGTTGCCGGCGCTCGCCTTCGTGGGCCTGGCCGACGTGGCGGCGAACGGCACCTACACGGTCGCCGCCCAGCACGGCCCGGTCACCGTGGCCGCGGTGCTCGCCTCGCTCTACCCGGTGGTGACCGCGCTGGCCGCCCGCGGGTTCCTGCGGGAGCGCCTGCGCGCGATACAGGCAGCGGGCGCGGGCCTCGCCCTGGTCGGGACGGTGCTGCTGGCGACGGGCTGACGCCGAACGGCGCCCACGGCGCCTGGGTCTCCATCTGCCGGGGGCGGTCCGGGCAGCGCTCCCCTGAAGTCACCCGGCCCTTGGCGAAGACGGGTCCGCCGGCCGCCCTGATCGACCGCATCGACCGCGAGACCGAGGCGGCCGACAAGCTCGAGGCGTCGCCCCGGCGGGGGCCGGCCCGCCGGCCGTCCGCTCAGCCGTCGCCGTCCAGTGCCGCCAGCCTCGCCGCGGGCTCCCCTGCGCCCGGTGCGGCCGGGCCGAGCGACCGCGTACGGGCGCCCGTCCCCTCCTGGACCTCGACGGCGACCCCGTTCTCGCCCGCGTCCAGCTCCGCGAGCCGGGCCACCGTCTGGTCGTCGAGGTCGGAGAGGGCGACGAGCTGCTCGGGCGTGACGCCGTCCGGGATCGGCACCGGCGCGGGCGTGCGCAACGGCGGCTGCCAGCCGTCGGCCGGCGTCCAGCGCCGTACGACCTTGGCGGGGGCGCCCGCCACCACCGCGTGGTCGGGGACCTCACCGCGTACCACCGCGCCCGCGGCGACCACCACGTTCCGTCCGATCCGCGCGCCCGGCAGGATCACCGCGCCGGTGCCGATCCAGCAGCCGGACCCGATCTCCACCGGCTCCATGCGCGGCCACTGCTTGCCGATGGGCTGGTGGGGGTCGTCGTAGGAGTGGTTGGTGGACGTGACGTAGACGTACGGCCCGAAGTAGCAGTCGCTGCCGATGGTGACCGTGGTGTCCGCGATGACGTGGCTGCCGCGGCCGAGGACGACCCCGTCGCCGATGCGCAGGATCGGGTCCGGGCCGAGGTCCAGGTCGGGCATCAGCCCAGCCGTGAGGGTGACCTGCTCGCCGACGATGCAGTGGGCGCCCAGGTGGATCCACGGTTCGCCGAAGACGGTGCCCAGCGGGAACGCCAGGCGCGTGCCGGTGCCCAGGGAGCCGAAGCGGAAGCGGCCGGGCCGCTCGGCCGTGACCGAGCCGGTGCGCTGCACCCAGGCCCAGGCGCCGTGGACGGCGCGCTGCGCGAGGCGGCCCCGCCAGGATGAGAACGTGTTCTGCTTCGGCACGACCTCACGGTACTCAGCGGGTACGGGCGCCACCGGGCCGAGGGCCTGTGATCTTCACCCCACCGGGTGGGTTACGGTGCCGGGGAGGACGAGCAGCAGGAGGCGACGATGACGGACCAGCCGCTGATCAAGGGCATCGCGGGCCGGGAGCCGAATATCGACCCGGAGGCGTTCGTGGCACCGGGGTCCACGGTGATCGGGGACGTGACGCTCGGGGCGGGGGCGAGCGTCTGGTACGGCGCCGTCCTGCGCGGCGACGTCGAGCGCATCTCCGTCGGCGCGCACAGCAACATCCAGGACAACTGCACCCTGCACGCCGACCCCGGGTTCCCGGTGACCGTCGGGGAGCGCGTGTCGGTCGGGCACAACGCCGTGGTGCACGGGGCGACCGTGGAGGACGACTGCCTCGTCGGCATGGGCGCGACCGTCCTGAACGGCGCGGTGATCGGCGCCGGTTCGCTGGTCGCGGCCCAGGCGCTGGTGCCGCAGGGCATGCGGGTGCCGCCGGGGTCCCTGGTCGCGGGCGTGCCCGCGAAGGTCAAGCGGGAGCTGACCGAGGAAGAGCGTCAGGGCGTGACCCTGAACGGCACGATGTACGCGGAGCTGGCGAAGGCCCACAGGGAGGTCCACGCCTAGGAGACCGGGCGGGGCGGCCGACCGGCGAACGACCGACCGGCGGACGAGCGGCCAGGAGGGGGTCGGCCGGGAGACGGCGGCGGGCTCGGGGACGGCCGGCCCGGCAGCGGCCGGTCCGACGCGCTCGTCAGTCGCCCGCGGTGACCGGCTCGGGCTCGGCCGACCGCTCGGCCACCGCCGTCGCCTGGGCCTTCTTCGCCTTGCGCTTGATCACCAGCATGGACGTCACACCGATCAGCACGGCGAGCACCAGGCCCAGCCACGAGAAGCGCTTCAGCCAGGACTCGGCGACGACGCCCACGGAGTAGATGACCGCCGTCGTACCGCCGGCCCAGACGATGCCGCCCAGCACGTTGGCGATGAGGAACTTCCAGTACGGCATGTGCAGGACGCCCGCGAGCGGGCCCGCGAAGATGCGCAGCAGGGCGATGAACCGGCCGAAGAAGACGGCCCACATGCCCCACTTCTCGAAGGACCGCTCGGCGGTGGCGACGTGTCCCTCGCTGAAGTGCCGTGGGAACTTCCGTCCCAGCCAGGCCAGCAGGGGCCGGCCGCCCTTGCGTCCGATGGCGTAGCCGATGGAGTCGCCGACCACGGCACCCACGGTGGCGCACGTGCCGAGGATCACCGGGTTGATGCCGCCGTGCTGGGAGGCCATCAGGGCGGCGGACACCAGGATGATCTCGCCCGGCAGCGGGATGCCCAGGCTCTCCAGGCCGATGACCAGCCCCACCACCGCGTAGACGGCGACCGCGGGCACCGTGTCGAGCCACTCCTGGACGTGCACCCGGTTCCTCCCGTTTCCCTGCGCTGTGCGTGGTGCCGACGTGGGCCGCCGTGCCCCCGGACGACGCCCCCGGGCAGCCTACCGGGTCGCGCTGGACCGGCCCACGGGCCCGGCCACGGCCTTCGCCGCCCCGAGCGTCAACGTCCGCCGCGCCCTGTGTGTTCCGGACCGGGCGCCAGACGTGGTGCCACGCCGGATGCCGAGCGCTGCCCGAGGCCGAGCACCGGTTCCAGCACAGCACCCGCGGCTCCCGGCACCACGGAGCCGCGCACCACGGAGCCGGGCACCGGGGCCGGCCGCGAGGTCTCCGGGGTGTCCTCGCAGCAGGAGACCTGGTCGACGCGCGTCTCGTACGGCGAGGGGGGCACCGCGGTCGGCGGCCGGAGGGACGGCGGGGCCGCGGGGTGCGGCGCGGCGGGAGGTGCCGCGGAGCGGGGTGCGCTGCGCGGGGCCGGGACGGGAGCGCCACCGGTGGGCGGGGGCGTGGGGCTGCGGGACGGGAGCCCGGGGGCGGGCGGCGCCGCCGGGCCGTTGCCGGGACCGGTCGGTGCGGGGGCCGTGTCGAACTGCCAGCGTTGCCGTGCGGAGCCGTCCCGTTCCCTCACGGCCACCCCGTGGCCCGAGCCGCCCGGTGCCGGGACGACGACCAGGCCGTCCCCATGGCGCAGCAGCAGCTCGCCGCGCACGGTGACGTCGTAGAACACCTCCCCCGCGTGCGACGCGCACCCGTCGAGCGTCACGTCACGGCGCACGGGGTCGGCGGTCAGGCAGAGGCCCGGGGCGGGCGCGGCGAGGCTGCGCAGCAGTCCGTCACTCCGGTACGACCACTGCTGCGAGGCGGCGCCCGAACAGTCCGCGAGGACCACCCGCGCGCCGGCCCGGACCCGGCGGTCCTCGACGTCCAGGCACAGCCCGCCGCCCCGGACGCGGAGCCTGCCGCGGGCGGTCTCGGAGCGGTGCCCCGCGGGGTCGGCCGAGGTGGGCCCGTACCCAGAGGAACCCCCGGGGGCGGTGGTGCCGGCGACGGGTGCGCCCCAGGTGGCCCCCGGCATGGGAACACCGCTGTCGTCGGCCCATCCGCGGCCCACGAGGAACGCGGCGAGCAGGGCGAGGGAGGTCAGGCCGACCCCCAGGAGCACGCCCTTCCCACCGCGGGCCGTGGCGCCCCGCGGTGCGGCCGGGGCGCTGCGGTGCCGGCCGAGGGGTGCCCGGGGGGCCGTACGGCGTCGGCGGGCTCCGGGAGCCGTGGCGCGGCCGGGGCGGGAGTCGAGGTAGCGGCGGGCGCCCCAGCCGAGCACGGTCTCGGCGAGCAGGACGTCCAGGGCGCCGTCGAAGTGGCTGAGTTGTTCGGCCGCGTGCCGGCAATAACGGCACTCGGCGAGGTGCCGCCGCACATCCGGCAGGAGCCCGGCGCCGCGTCGCAGGGGGATGTCGACGAGACGATTGTGGAAACGGCATTCCCTGGTCGGCGCGAGGTCCCGGTGGGCGCGGACGCAGAGCGCGCGGAATTGTTCGCGGGCCTGTTCCAGAGCGGCGGTCGCGGTGATGCCGTCGATGCCCGACAGACCGGCCGGTACGGATATCGGCTCGGCCTCCACCTCCGTGTGCCACAACAGGCATTGCGCGGCGGGCGGAAGGGACTGGAATGCGCGCTCGGCGAGTTGTCGCCTTTCCGGGGTACCGGCCCGCGCGGCACGCAGTCCGCGGCCGCCGGTGGTCCGGCCCACCGCGGGCAGGGCCGCGGGAACGCCCTCGGCGCCGGCCCATTCCCGGACGGTGTCGCGGACGGCCACGAGGATCTGCGGCCGCAGCGCACCTCCGGGCCGGCCGCGCTCCAGACGGCCGAGTACCTGGTGGAAGGCGGTGGCGGTGACGAGTTCCGCGGCGGTGCCGTCCGAGGCCAGACAGACGGCGGCGTAGTCGTAGGCCGGGCGCCAGTGCCGGGCGAGCAGCAGCGGGACGGCCCGGGCGGGGCGTCCTGCCGCGATCTCGGCGGCGAGCGCGCGGTCGGAGTCGCCCGGGGGCCGGCCCGGGCGTGGGGGGTAGGGCGGGCGGGGCGGGGGGGGGGGGGGGCGGGTGGGGGGAGGACACGGGGACTATTTCCTTCCGAGGGTGGCTCACCTTCGCACAAGCGCCTCTCAGGAAACAAGGAGTTCGAACGGCCCGCGTTCAAGACGCGGGAATTGCTGATGAGTTACCCGCGGTATCCGCACCGGCTTTCGAAAAAGGGCCGGAGAGGAGCGCCAACTTGTGCGCACACAAAGGGGAACGGGACACAGAACCTCCTCTTCTCGGGGCCCCTCCCGAGCTTCCCGAGCGTTCTTCACAGGGTTCTCCGAGGCGGCTCCCGGGCCACTCCCATGCGCCTGCGCCAGCATGGCCCGCATGATCGCCCCCCACTCCTCCCCGACTCTCCCGCCCGCGCCCCTCGCCACGGTTCGCAAGGCGGTGGTCCCGGCCGCCGGGCTGGGCACCCGCTTCCTGCCCGCCACCAAGGCGACACCGAAGGAGATGCTGCCGGTCGTCGACAAGCCGGCCATCCAGTACGTCGTCGAGGAGGCCGCGGCGGCCGGCCTGGACGACATCCTCATGGTCACCGGCCGGCACAAGCGGGCCATCGAGGACCACTTCGACCACGCCTTCGAACTGGAGCAGGCGCTCGCGGCCAAGGGCGACACGGTACGGCTGGACGCGGTGCGCGACCCGGCCCGGCTGGCCGACATCCACCACATCCGGCAGGGCGACCCGCTGGGCCTCGGGCACGCCGTGCTGTGCGCGCGCCACCACGTGGGCGAGCAGCCGTTCGCGGTGCTGCTCGGCGACGACCTCATCGACCCGCGCGAGACGCTGCTGAGCCGGATGCTGGAGGTGCGCGGCCGGTACGGGGGCAGCGTGGTCGCGCTCATGGAGGTGCCCCCGGAGCAGGTCCACCTCTACGGCTGCGCGACGGTCGAGCCGTCCGGCGAGGACGGGATCGTGCGCGTCACCGGGCTGGTGGAGAAACCGGCCCGCGCGCAGGCGCCGAGCCGCTACGCCGTCATCGGCCGCTACGTCCTCGACCCGGCGGTGTTCGACGTCCTGGAGCGCACCCCGCCCGGGCGCGGCGGCGAGATCCAACTCACCGACGCCCTCGGGGAGCTGGCCGCCGCGGGCACCGTCCACGGGGTCGTCTTCGACGGCCTGCGCTACGACACCGGCGACAAGGCGGACTACCTGCGCACGGTGGTCCGGCTGGCCTGCGCGCGCGAGGACCTGGGACCGCAGTTCCGGGCCTGGCTCAGGCAGTTCGTGGCCGAACTGGAGGCCACGGCCCCGGAGGACGACCGCTTGGCGGCGTGAAACAGCTGCGCGGCGGTTCCTCCGGGTGGGCTATGTTGCAGACATGACTACCGGGACGGCCTCGCGCCACACACGGATCGGTGACCCGGTGCCCTCCTGAGCGCCGTACGGGCCAGTGCGGGCCCGCTGTCCGGTCGAGGGTGCCGCGCTGCCGAGCGGGCTCCGCCTCCGTCGTGTTGATCACAAGCTCGAGACATCAACCACGACAGGAGGGTCCATGCCCACCAAGACGCTGCAGATCCCCACCGCGGACGGTCAGGCCGACGCTTTCGCCGCCTTCCCCGAGCACGACGGGCAGCACCCGGGGGTGCTGATGTACACGGACGGCTTCGGCATCCGGCCCGTACTGCGGGAAATGGCCCGCGAGCTGGCCGGGCACGGGTACTACGTGCTCGTCCCCCACCTCTTCTACCGGCACGGCCCGGCACCGGTGACCGAACTCCCCGAGCACATCGGAGAAGAGGCACGGCCCGCGGTCCTCGCCCGGCTGATGCCCTTGATCGAGGCGCACACCGCCGACCGTGTCCTGCGGGACGCCGACGCCTACCTCAGGTTCCTCACCGCTCAGCCCGAGGTCGGCGCAGGACCGGTCGCGGTGACCGGCTACTGCATCGGTGGCCTCCTGGCGACGCGCACCGCCGCGGCCCACCCCGGCCGGATCGCCGCCCTCGCCGCGTTCCACGGCCCGGTGGGAGCCGACGGACCCGGCAGCCTTTCCCGGATCACTGCCGAGATCCACTTCGGCCATGCGGAGAGCGACGTGACACCCGAGGCTCTCGGCGAGCTCGACAAGGCCCTGGACGCGGCGGGTGTCGGCTACACCTCCGAGATCTACCCCGGCACCGTCCACGGGTTCACCATGTCCGACACCGATGCCTTCGACCCGGCCGCGCTGCGGCTCCACTGGGACCGCCTGCTCCCCCTCCTCGGCCGCACCCTGACCCGGAGCTGACCACTCCGGGACGGGAAGCGAGGGCGCCAGGGAACCGCACGACCCCCGCTGGTCCGCTCAGCCGTTGGGGCGCAGGGTCCACACCACGGTCATCTCCCCCGTGACCGCCCCGTCGGCGCGGCGGATCTCGATCGCGACGGGGAACTCGGGCCGCTCGCCCGCGTCGAGCTGGGCGACGACCTCGGCGGCCGGGCGGCCCAGCGTGGCGGTCGCGGTGACGGCGCCCATGGCGAGCTTCTTGTAGGCGATCTCGGCGCGGACGGCGAGCGGCACCGCGCGCGCGAGCTGGTCCCCGAAGGCGGCGAGGACGATGGCGCCGCTCGCGGACTCGCCGAGCGTGAACATCGCACCGGCGTGCGGGCCGCCCACGTGGTTGTGGAAGGCGCCCTGGTCCGGCAGGGCGACCACGGCCCGCTCCGCCCCGGTCTCCAGGAACTCGAGGTTCAGGGTCCGGGCCATGGGCACCGTGGCGGCGAGCATCTCGCCGATGGACATCTGGTCTGCGCTCATACCGCGATGTTACCCACGAGTAGCGCGCGCCCGCCAGACGCGCGCCGGCATCTCCCCGCGCTTGCCACCGCACTGACGAGGGGCCGTGACCCATTCGTTTCCCGCGCGGCACTAGGGTGCTGCACCATGTGGCCAGGACAGCAGCAGCCCGGGGGAGAGCCGAACCCGCAGGCACAGAACACCCCGCAGGGGCAGGACAACCCGTACCAGCAGCCGGGGTACCAGCAGCCCAATCCGTACCAGCAGCCCGGGTTCCAGCAGCCCAACCCCTATGCGCAGCAGCCGCAGTGGGGCGCGCCGACGGTTCCGCTCGCACCGCAGCCCCAGCCGGGCGGCGGGAGCGGTGGCGGGGGCAACCGCACCAAGGTGGTGGCGATCGTGGCCGCCACCGCGGTCGTGGTGGCCGCCGGTGTGACCGCCTTCCTGGTGCTGGGCGGCAAGGACGACGACACGGAGGCGAAGGGCGGCGGGAGCGCGTCCCCGACGGCCACGGCGAGCGCCGGGCCGAGCGACACGGCCACCACCGGCTCCGGCGACAACCCGCGCAACGGGGAGGCGGAGAAGCCGACGGTCGCGGGCTGGAAGGTCGTCGTCAACCCCAAGTGGGGCACCGCGTTCGACGTGCCGGCCGACTGGGAGGTGCAGAACCCCGGCACGAGCTACGGCTTCGAGTGGGAGGACAAGAAGGAGCAGGACGGCTACGGCCGGATCCTGATGGGCGGCACCGCCAAGTACAAGTCGAAGTGGTGCACCGAGGACGACGACAAGGACGGCAAGACCGACGACTCCGCGCTCGCCGTGGTCGGCACCAAGGGTGCGCAGGGCGCGAAGAGCACCGACGAGATCGCGATCAACACGCCCGCCTGGTGGGTCTTCGGCGGCTACACGCAGCCCGACAAGAAGAGCTTGAGCTTCGACAAGAAGGCCACGCCCTTCACGACCGCCTCCGGTGTGCAGGGCAGTTACGCCTGGGCCCAGTCGACGAACACGCCCCAGAAGGGCACGTGCGCGAGCGACGGCAAGGCGATCACCTTCGGCTTCAAGAACTCCAACGGCGACTACGTGTCCTGGAACCTGTACACGGCCAAGGGCGTCAAGGACGAGGTGCCCAAGGAGACGATCATGAAGATCCTGAGCACGGTCCGGCTGCACGGGACGCCGACGCAGAACTGACCCGGGCGGCGGCGCGGCGCGGGCCTGACCGGTCCATCCCGTGTGATCAGCGGAAATGACGTGTCATCGGTTTGGCACATCGGGGTCCGGGCGGCGATAGTCGCCCGGTGACCACAGCCGCCGATCCCCGCCGCCGTCCGCGCGGACCCGCCTGGGCGGGCCGCAACTACAGCCTGCTGACCGCCGCGGCGTTCGTGACCGGCCTCGGCAGCCAAGGGGCGCTCATCGCCGCCGCCTTCGCCGTGCTCCAGGCGGGCGGCGACGGCGGCGACGTCGGTCTGGTGGCCGCGGCGCGGACCCTGCCGTTGGTGCTGTTCCTGCTGATCGGCGGCGCGGTCGCCGACCGGCTCCCCCGGCACCGGGTGATGGTCGCGGCCAACGCGCTGAACTGTGTCTCGCAGGGCGCGTTCGCCGCCCTCGTACTGGTCGGTGAGCCGCGGCTGTGGCAGATGATGCTGCTGGCCGCGCTCGGCGGCACCGGTCAGGCGTTCTTCAGTCCCGCCGCCGAGGGCATGCTGCTGTCCTCGGTCGAGGGCGAGCACGCCGGGCGGGCGTTCGCGGTGTTCCGGATGGCGATGCAGGGCGCGGGGCTCGGCGGGGCGGCCCTCGGCGGGGCGCTGGTCGCCGTGGTCGGCCCGGGCTGGGTCCTCGCGGCGGACGCCGTGGCCTTCGCCGTCGCCGGGGCGCTGCGTGCGGGCCTCGACGTGAGCCACATCCCCGCGCGCGTGCCGGGCGGCGGGCTGCTGACCGACCTGCGCGAGGGCTGGCGGGAGTTCAGCGGCCGGCCCTGGCTGTGGGGCGTCGTCCTGCAGTTCTCGATCGCCAACGCCGTGGTGGGCGCCGCCGACGCCGTCTACGGCCCCTTGGTGGCCGACGAGCACCTCGGCGGGCCGGGTCCCTGGGGCCTCGCGCTCGGGTTCTTCGGCGCGGGCACGGTCGCGGGCGCGCTGCTGATGACGCGCTGGAAGCCGCGCCGCCTGCTGCTCGCGGGCACGCTGGGCGTGTTCCCGCTGGCCCTGCCGTCCGCCGCGCTGGCGGTGCCGGTGCCGGTCACCGTGCTGTGCACGGTGATGTTCCTGACCGGGGTCACCCTGGAGGTGTTCGGCGTGTCCTGGATGACCGCCCTGCACCAGGAGATCCCCGAGGAGAAGCTGTCGCGGGTCTCGGCCTACGACTGGTTCGGCTCCGTCGCCCTGGTCCCGCTGGCCACCGCGCTGGCCGGACCGGCCGAGGGCGCGTTCGGGCGCGGCACGTCCCTGTGGGGCTGCTCGGCGCTGGTGATCGTGGTCACGGCGGCGGTGCTGTGCGTACCCGACGTACGCACCCTCCAGCGGCGTACCGAGCGGGTGTCTCCGGCGGGTGCGCCGAGCGCTCCGGTGGGCGTCGGCGGGATCACGGACGCCGGCCACGGCGCCGCCGGTCCCGCCGCCGGTCCCCCGGCCGGCGCCTCAGCCGATGCCTCAGCCGATGCCGAAGGCGCCCTCGGGCGGCACGGGTGAGGGCACGGCGTCCTCGTCCGTCACGGGGCGCGCGTCGCCGGTGAACCGCCGGACGCCGAGCCCGTGTTCGACCCGCGCCGGAAAGGCGTCGGCGGCCGTGCGGCGGGCCAGTGCCGCCGTGTCGAACGGGCGGTGCGCGGCGACGAGGACCGCGTTGCCGAACCGCCGTCCGCGCAGCACCGCCGGCTCGGCGACGAGCACCAGCTCCTCGAAGAGTGCCGCGAACGTGGCGAGTTGGGAGCGCAGGAAGGCGAAGGGCGCCGTGTCGGCGAGGTTCGCCAGGTAGACGCCGTCGGCGCGCAGGACCCGCTCGGCCTCGCGCGCGTAGGCCAGCGAGGTCAGGTGGGCGGGCACCCGGGAGCCGCCGAAGACGTCGGCGACCAGGACGTCGGCGCTGTCGTCGGGGGCCGCCTCCAGCCAGGCCCGGGCGTCGGCGGTGTGCAGGGTGATCGCGGCGTCCGGGGGCAGCGGCAGGTGCTCGGCGACCAGGTCGAGCAGGCCCCGGTCGGCCTCCACCACGTCCTGCCGCGAGCCGGGCCGGGTGGCCGCCAGGTAGCGGGGCAGCGTGAGGGCGCCCCCGCCGAGGTGCAGCACGTCCAGCGGCCGGCCGTCCTCGGCGGCCAGGTCGAGCACGTGGCCGAGCCGCCGGGCGTACTCGAACTCCAGGTGGGTGGGCTCGTCGAGGTCGACGTACGACTGCGGCGCCCCGTCGACGGTGAGCAGCCAGGCCCGCTCGCGGTCGACGTCGGGCATCAGCTTGGCGACGCCGAAGTCGGTGGTCCGGCTGACGGGGAGGGACTCGGTCACCGTCCCATTGTGCGGTGACCGGGTCCGCGGGCCCGAGCCGCCCTCAGGTGCCGCCGTCCCCGGTGTCGCGGGGGTCGCCGGTGTCGCCGATGTTCCTCAGCGCCTCGCGCACGGTCAGCGGGGCGAACCGGTGCCGTTCGCGCGCTAGGAAGCCCCGTACGGCGTCCGGGTCGGTCCTGGCGTACTCGCGCAGGGACCAGCCGATGGCCTTGCGCACGAAGAAGTCGGGGTGCGCGCCCTGGCGCAGGCTGTACCCGAAGAGCCGGTCGACGTCGGTGCGCTCCTTGTAGCGCAGCTGGTGCAGCAGGGCGGTGCGCACGACCCACAGGTCGGCGTCGGCGCTCCAGGCGTCCATGGCGGCGGTGAGCCGGGGGTCGGCCGCGACGAGGGCGCCCACGACGTGCACGGCGAGCAGGTCGACGGTGTCCCACCAGGGGACCGTGCTGACGAGCCGGCGTGCCACCGGGAGGAAGCCGGACGACAGCCGGCCCGCATGGCGGCGCAGGAAGTCGACGGCGAAGTAGTGGTACTCGCGCTCGGGCAGCCGCCAGCAGCGCAGCGCGACGGCGGTGCAGTCGGTCTCGTCGGGGCGCGGGGTGCCCGCGAGCACGGCGCGGGTGAGGACGCGGCGCTCCGGTGCGGGGATGCCCAGGAAGGGGGCCACGTCCTTCATGTAGGCCCGCATGACCGCGGCTTGCGCGGGGTCGGCCGCGGCGCCGAAGGCGGTGGTCAGCCGCTCCAGCACGGTGTCGGCCAGGGCGCTGTGCGGGACGTCGGGCGGACCGGCCGCTGTCACCGTCATGAGACGAACCATACGGCGATCAGACATGTCCGTCGGTTAGGGTCGCCGGATGCTCGATGCCACCACCCGCTCTGGGGGCACCATGACCGCCACGGCCCTTCCCCAAGCCCTGGCCACGGAGCTCACCGTCCCGTCGGCGGCCGTCGTCCCCCCGGCCACCGTCCGTCCCGCGCGAGCCCGGAGAGGTCTCGCCGCACGCTGCACGCGCGTGCTGCTGTCCCCCTGGTCGCGCTTCGCCCTGCTGGTCGCGCTGCTCGCGGGCGCCGCGTCCTGCGTGCTGCTGTTCCAGCCACAGCGGCTGCTCGCCGACGGCTGGCCACCCCAGCTGGGCGGGGCCGCCGCGACCCTGGCGTTCGCCGTGGCGTACGGCCTGTGCACCGTGGCGTTCGTGCCACGGCCGCTGCTGAACCTGGCGGCGGGCGCGCTGTTCGGCTCGCAGTTCGGGCTGGCCGCGGCGCTGGCCGGCACGGTGCTGGGCGCCGGCGCCGCCTTCGGGCTCGGCCGCCTCCTGGGGCAGGACGCGCTGCGTCCGCTGCTGCGGGGGCGCTGGCTGAAGGCGGCCGACGGCCAGCTCAGCCGGCACGGCTTCCGCTCGATGCTGGCGGCACGGCTGTTCCCGGGCGTGCCGTTCTGGGCCGCGAACTACTGCGCCGCCGTCTCCCGGATGCGCTGGCCGGCGTTCCTGCTCGCGACCGCGCTGGGCTCGCTGCCCAACACGGCCGCGTACGTCGTCGCCGGCGCCCGGGCCGCGTCGCCGACCTCGCCGGTCTTTCTGATCGCGGTGGCCGCCATCGCCCTGCCGGCGCTCGCGGGCACGGTGCTGGCCTGGCGCAAGCGCCACCACCTGCGCGCGCGGTAGGGCTCGGGCGGGCGGGCGCGATGCCCGGACCGTGACCGGAGCACCACCCGACGCGGGGTCAGACCGTCTCCAGGATCATCGCGTTGGCCAGGCCGCCCGCCTCGCACATGGTCTGCAGGCCGTAGCGCGCGCCGCGCCGGCGCAGGGCGTGGACCAGGGTCGTCGTCAGCCGCGTCCCGCTCGCGCCGAGCGGGTGGCCGAGGGCGATGGCGCCGCCGTGCACGTTGACCTTGGCGAGGTCCGCGCCGGTCTCCTGCTGCCAGGCCAGCACGACGCTGGAGAACGCCTCGTTGACCTCGAACAGGTCGATGTCGTCCAGGCGCAGCCCGGCCCGGCGCAGCACCTTCTCGGTGGCCGGCACGACACCCGTGAGCATCAGAAGCGGGTCGGAGCCGGTGACGGCGAAGCTGTGCAGCCGGGCCAGCGGGCGCAGCCCGAGGCGGGCGGCGGTCTCGCTCGAGGTGATGAGCACGGCGGAGGCACCGTCGTTGACCGGGCTGGCGTTGCCGGCGGTGATGTTCCACTCGATCTGCGGGAAGCGCTCGGCGAAGACCGGGTCGTGGTAGGCGGGCCGGAGGCCGGCAAGGACCTCGGGGGTGCTGTCCGGGCGGACGCACTCGTCGCGTGAGACGCCGTCCAGGGGCGCGACCTCGGCGTCGAACAGGCCCTGCCGCCAGGCGGCGTCGGCCCGGTGGTGGGAGGAGACGGCGAAGTCGTCCAACCGGTCGCGGCCCAGCGACCACTTGGCGGCGATCAGCTCGGCGCTGATGCCCTGCGGGACCAGCCCCTCCGGGTAGCGCGCGGCGACGCCGGGACCGAAGGGGTCCTTGCCGGGCGGCACGTTGGACCACATGGGCACGCGGCTCATCGACTCCACCCCGCAGGCGACGACCAGGTCGTAGGCGCCGGCCAGGACGCCCTGGGCGGCGAAGTGCACGGCCTGCTGGGAGGAGCCGCACTGGCGGTCCACGGTGGTCGCGGGCACCGACTCGGGGAAGCCGGCGGACAGGGCGGCGTAGCGGGTGGTGTTCATCGCCTGCTCGCCGACCTGGTCGACGGTGCCGCCGATGACGTCGTCGACGAGCGCCGGGTCGACGCCGGAGCGCTCGACGAGGGTGCGCAGGGTGTGGGCGAGGAGCTCGACGGGGTGGACGTGCGCGAGGGAGCCGTTCGGCTTGCCCTTGCCGAGAGGGGTGCGTACGGCTTCGACGATGACTGCGTCACGCATGTGCGGGCCTCCTTGGCCGCCAGGGCGATTACCAGTGAGTAGGAAATCTGGACCCACCATAGACCTGTGGGTTGGAAAAACAAACCCTCGCCTAGACTGGACGGCATGGCCGCCACGAAGGACCCGCGCCCCTGCTCGATCGCCGACGCCCTCGCCGTCGTCGGCGAGAAGTACTCCCTGCTCGTGCTGCGCGAGGTCTGCCTGGGCAACGGCCGGTTCGACCAGCTGGTGCGCAACATCGGCGCCCCGCGCGACGTCCTGGCCACCCGGCTGCGGCGCCTGGTCGACGCCGGTCTGCTCACCAAGCGGGCCTACCAGGAGCGGCCGCAGCGCTTCGAGTACCGGGCCACCCGGGCGGGGCTGGACCTGGAACCGGTCCTGATGAGCCTGATGGCGTGGGGCGACCGCCACCTGCGCGGCGGAGACGGCCGCCCGATGGTGATCGAGCACTCCTGCGGCAACGAGCTGCTCCCCGTGGTCACCTGCGCGGCGTGCGGGACGGAGGTCCACCACGAGGACCTGACCGCCCACCCCCAGGCTCCGGGCTGGACGGTCAAGGGCCCGACGGCGGCCTGAGCGGGCGCGCACGGGTGTCATGGAGCGGGACGCCGGCGGACTCCCCGGGTCAAGGGACACCCAAAGCAGCTCCAAGCACCGCCCAAGGACCCGCCAAGGCTTCCGCCAAACCCCTGTGGCGGGCTTGTCACACCGGGGCGCTAGGCTGCCCCCGACACACGTGATCACCGCCGCGGGCGGCCGTCGTGTCCGTCGCCCCTGTCCCGATCGGCACTTGGACTCCTTAACTCCATGTCTTGGTTTGAATCCCTCGTCCTCGGACTCGTCCAGGGGCTGACCGAGTTCCTCCCCGTCTCCTCCAGCGCGCACCTGCGGCTGACCGCGGCGTTCTCCGGCTGGCACGACCCGGGGGCCGCGTTCACGGCGATCACGCAGATCGGCACGGAGGCGGCGGTGCTGATCTACTTCCGCAAGGACATCGGGCGGATCATCGCCGCGTGGAGCCGCTCCCTGGTCGACAAGGGCAAGCGTGAGGACCACGACGCCAAGATGGGCTGGCTGGTGATCGTCGGCTCCATCCCGATCGGCGTGCTCGGCGTGACGCTCAAGGACCAGATCGAGGGCCCGTTCCGCGACCTGCGGGTGACGGCCACCATGCTGGTCGTCGTCGGCATCGTCATCGGCATCGCCGACCGGCTGGCGGCCCGTGACGAGAAGGGCGGCCGGCACCGCGCGCCCAAGCAGCGCAAGACGCTGGAGCACCTGGGCATCAAGGACGGCCTGATCTACGGGCTGTGCCAGGCCTGCGCGCTGATCCCGGGCGTCTCCCGCTCCGGCGCGACCATCAGCGGCGGCCTGTTCATGGGCTACCGGCGCGAAGCGGCCGCCCGTTACTCGTTCCTGCTCGCGATCCCGGCGGTACTGGCCTCCGGCGTCTTCGAGTTGAAGGACGCGATGGAGAGCGGCCACGTGGCGTGGGGCCCGACGCTGCTGGCGACGGTGATCGCCTTCGCGTCCGGGTACGCCGTCATCGCGTGGTTCATGAAGTACATCAGCACCAAGTCCTTCATGCCGTTCGTCTGGTACCGCGTCGCCCTGGGCATCGTGATCATCGCGCTGGTGGCGACGGGCGTGCTGAGCCCCCACGCGGCCGAGTCGGCGGGCTGACCTGCGGGCACTGCGGAGCGTCAGGACCGGCACCGACGGTCACCACGGGCCCGGCCGTGACCGACCCCATACGGTCTGCGTAGCCGTCCGGTAGCGCACTGTCAGCTCTTGGCCCTACGCTGGTCCGCATGTTCCCCGATTCTGCCGACCCTGGTTCCGTGCGGTCCGCCGCCGAGTTGAACGAGCGGATCAGGGCCCTCTGGCTGCGTGCGGGCGGCTCCCTGTCCGCCACGGAGCGCGCCGAGTACGAACTGCTGGTGGTCGAGTGGGCCGCGGCCATCCGCGGCGCCGTCGTCAAGGCGGCCTGAACGCCTCCCCGGGGGGCCCTTTCGAGCGGAGCGCACAGGCACGCATGCGGCACCTCAGCTCCGTCCCGGCCCGCCGCGGGACGATCATCTTCCTGAACGGCACGTCCAGCTCCGGCAAGTCCACGATCGCGGCCGAACTGACCCGTGTGCTCGACGAACCCTGCTTCCACATGGCGGTCGACGCGTTCCACGCCATGCGCTCGCGCGCGCCGGTCCCCGCCGAGCGGCTGGACGACGTCCTCCACCGCACCTGGCAGGGCTTCCACCGGGCCGTCGCCGGGATGGCGGCCGCCGGCAACGACGTCGTCGTCGACCACGTCCTGAGCGCCGAGTGGCGACTGCGCGACTGCCTGGCCCTGTTCGACCCCCGCGACGTCGTGTTCGTCGGCGTGCACTGCCCGCGCGCGGAGCTCGAACGCCGCGAGCGGGCGCGCGGCGACCGCCCCACGGGCCTGGCCGCCCGCCAGCTCCCCCAGGTCCACGCCCACGGCGTCTACGACCTGGAGTGCGACACCGCCCGCGAGGACGCCACCGCCGTCGCCCACCGCATCAAGGACTTCCTCCCCCGCCGCCCCTCCCCCACCGCTTTCGAGAAACTCCGCGGCGACCTGCGGGACGGGACGCAACTGCGCCTCACCGCGCAGGAGTAGTGATGTAGCGCGCCCGGCGCACGCCTCTTGGCTGTGCCGTCCCCATGCCCAACACTCGGCGCATGACGCAGCGTGTGGAACTCGCCGCCGTGATGGACCGGCTGGCCGTCGACGAACTGATCACCGACTACGCCGTGGCGGTGGACGACGGCGACTGGCCGGCGTACCGGAACCTGTTCACCCCCGACGGACGCGCCGACTACCGCTCCGCGGGCGGCATCGAGGGCGCCGCCCGGGACGTCGCCGACTGGCTCGCCGACAGCATGCGGCCGTTCGCAGTGCACCAGCACCTGATCGTCAACCGCCGGGTGCGGTTCGGTGTCCTGGACCAGGACACCGGCGACACCGCGCGCGTCCTGGCCGACTACCTCAGCCCGCTGGGCCGCGCGGCGGACGGCGGGGCGGAGGAAGACGTCCCGGCGCCCGACGTCGTGTGCGGCGGACGGTACGCCTTCGCCCTGCTGCGCACCGACGCCGGCTGGCGCGTGCGGGAACTCGTCGTGCAGGAGAAGTGGCGCCGCCTGCCGGACCGTACGGGCTGAGCCGCGCGCGGCGGTGGTGCGTGCCACCGCCCGCCCGCACGGGACACCCCCGCCCCCGCCGCGCCCCGGCCGACCCGGCGCACCCTGTCGGAGATCGTCCGCAGCACGCACACTGGAGGCACAACGGGGTAGGGAGCCGCCCATGAAGACGCTCGACCGCCGGCCCGCCTCCCCCTGGCGCCGCTCGGCCCTCGCCGCCCTCGCCGGCGCCCTGCCCGTGCTGGCCTACCCGGCCCCCGCCCTGTGGTGGTGGGCCTACGTCGCGCTGGTCCCCTGGCTGCTGCTCGCCCGGTCCGCGCCGACCGGGCGCCGTGCCCTGTACGACGGCTGGAGCGGCGGCTTCGGCTTCATGCTGGCCCTGCACCACTGGCTGCTGCCGAGCCTGAACGTGTTCACCCTGGTCATCGCCGCCCTGCTCGGTGTGCTGTGGGCACCCTGGGCCTGGCTGGCGCGCCGGTACCTGGCCGCGGGGGCGGGGGCGTCGCGGGGGCGGGTCGTGGTGGCGCTGCTGGTGCTGCCGTCGGCGTGGCTGGCGGTGGAGCTGGTCCGCTCCTGGCAGGGCCTGGGCGGGCCGTGGGGCATGCTCGGCTCCACCCAGTGGCAGGTGGCGCCCGCCCTGCGGCTCGCCTCGATCGGCGGGGTGTGGCTGCTGAGCTTCCTGGTCGTCGCCGTGAACGTCGCCGCCGCGGTGCTCGTCGCCGTGCCGTCCTCCCGGGCGCCCGCCGTCGCCGGCCTGGTCGCCACCGCGGCCGCGACCTCGGCGGCCTGGGTGTGGGCACCGCGCCCGGGCAGTGACGGGAGCACCCGGATCGCCGTCGTGCAGCCCGGTGTGATCGACGGCGTCGACCGCCGCTTCGACCGGGAGGAGCAGCTCACCCGCCGCCTGGCCGGCCAGGACGTCGACCTGGTCGTCTGGGGCGAGAGCAGCGTCGGCTACGACCTGGCGGCCCGCCCCGACCTGGCCGGCCGGCTCGCCGCCCTGTCCCGCACGACCGGCGCGGACATCCTGGTCAACGTGGACGCCCGCCGCTCGGACCGACCCGGCATCTACAAGAGCTCGGTCCTCGTCGGACCACAGGGACCGACCGGCGACCGGTACGACAAGATGCGCCTGGTGCCGTTCGGCGAGTACATACCGGCCCGCTCCCTGCTCGGCTGGGCCACCTCGGTCGGCAAGGCGGCCGGTGAGGACCGCCGGCGCGGCACCGAGCAGGTGGTGATGCACGCCGGGCCCGGGCTGCGGATCGGCCCGATGGTGTGCTTCGAGACGGCGTTCCCCGACATGAGCCGCCACCTCGCCGACGACGGCGCCGACGTGCTGGTCGCCCAGTCGTCGACGTCGTCGTTCCAGCACAGCTGGGCGCCCGCGCAGCACGCCTCGCTGGGCGCGCTGCGCGCCGCCGAGACGGGCCGCCCGTTCGTGCACGCGACCCTGACGGGCGTCTCCGCGGTGTACGACGCGAGCGGCCGGCGGCTCGGGTCCTGGGTGGGCACGGACGCGAGCAGCACGGCGGTGTTCGAGGTGCCGCTCGCGCACGGCGTCACGCCGTACGTGCGGTTCGGCGACTGGCCCGTGCACGTGAGCCTGCTGGTGCTGGTCGCGCTGGGCCTCACGGAGGGGGCCCGGGCGCTCAGGCCGCGCCGGAGCGCTCCTGGACCGCTCGCACCACCCGCTCGCACAGTTCGTGAGTCGCCAGCGCGTCCCGGGCGCTGAGCGTCGTCCCGGCGCGCACGGCGTCCAGGAAGGCGAGCGCGGCCTGCTCGATGCCGCGCTGGCGGGCCACCGGCACCCAGTCACCGCGCCGGCGCACCGTGGGCTGCCCCTTGTGGTCGATCACCTCGGCGAGGTTGACGACCTGGCGCTTGGTGTCCTGCCCCGACACCTCCAGGACCTCCTCGTTGGAGCCGCTGAGCCGGTTCATCACGCCGAGCGCGGTGAAGCCGTCCCCGGCGAGCTGGAGCACGACGTGGTGCAGCAGCCCGTCCTCGACCCGCGCCCGCACGGTCACGTCGTCGACCGGGCCGGGCACCAGGAAGCGCAGGGTGTCGACGACGTGGATGAAGTCGTCGAGGACCATCGTGCGGGGCTCCTCGGGCAGCCCGACCCGGTTCTTCTGGAGCAGGATCAGCTCGCGCGGGTGGTCGGCGCACTGCGCGTACCCGGGCGCGTGCCGCCGGTTGAAGCCGACGGCGAGAGAGGTGCCGCGCGCCTCGGCGAGCTCCACCAGCCGCTGGGAGTCGGCGAGGTGGTAGGCCAGGGGCTTGTCCACGTACGTCGGGACGCCCGCCTCCAGCAGCCGGGCGACGATCTCCGGGTGGGCGCCGGTCGGCGCGTGCACGAAGGCCGCGTCCAGGCCGGCGTCGAGCAGCCCGTCCAGGTCGCGGTGGCGCTGCGCCGGGGGCAGGTGGAGGGAGTCGGCGACCCGGTCGAGGGTGGCCGGGGTGCGGGTCTGCAGGTGCAGTTCCACGCCGGGCTGCACGCCGAGGACCGGCAGGTACGCCTTCTGCGCGATGTCACCGAGTCCGATGCAGCCGACCTTCACGGGAGCCCCTTCCCTGCTGTGTGCGGATGCGTGTTCGCATGCCTGCACGGCAGCATACGGTGCCGGGCCGCCCGTCCCCCGGGAGGAAAAGGCGTGGTGGACCCACCCGCCGACGCGACACGATGCCCCCATGACCACGACGACGCAACGCACCCAGCCCGCCCAGAACGCCGACGAGCGCGCCATGCTGGAGGGCTGGCTGGACTACCACCGCCAGACCCTCGCCGTGAAGTGCGAGGGCCTGACCGACGCCCAGCTCAGGACCGCCGCCGTACCACCGTCCGAGCTGTCCCTGCTGGGGCTGGTGCGGCACATGGCGGAGGTCGAGCGCCATTGGTTCCGCAGGGTCCTGGTGGGCGACGCCCCCGACCCGATCTACTACGACGAGGCCGACCCCGACGGCGACTTCCACACCGGCGAGCAGGACACCTGGGACGAGGCCCACGGCACCTGGCAGGCGGAGATCGAGGAGGCCCGGCGCAACGCCGCCCGGCACGCGCTGGACGACCTCTCCGTCGGCAAGGGCCGCTCCACCGGCGAGCCGTTCTCCCTGCGGTGGATCTACACCCACATCATCGAGGAGTACGCCCGCCACAACGGCCACGCCGACCTCCTGCGCGAACGCGTCGACGGCACGACCGGCGACTGAGCCCCGTCCGGCGGGGCGGGCGGGCGGTCACCCGTGCGGAGCAACCTGCGCCCGTCCGCTGTCGTCCGGGACACCGCAGGCACCAGAGTGGCGCGGGTGCAGCGAACGACGACTACCGCAACGCTCCTGGTCGCGACGGCCCTGACGGCCCTCACCGGGTGCGTGACCGTGCAGGACCACCCGTCCGCGCCCGGCGCCCCGCCCTCGGCGTCCGCACGGCCGGGGCCGGAAGGCCCGGCCGGGGCCCAGGTCGCGCAGGCGCCCGCGCGGGAGGCGCTGGAGAGGGTCGACGCGTCCGGCCCCTCCCACCCGGCGTCCGGCGAGGGGCGGCGGACGGCGGCCGCGGAGGACTCGGCCGGGCGGCCCGCCCCGCGCCCCCGGCCCGCTCATCCGGCACCGCACCGGACCGGCCGGTCCCACGTCGAGGTGCCCGACGCCCGGGGCGTCGCGAAGGCCACGTCCGACGCGGCACGCCGCGGCACCGACGTGTGCGCGCTGGGCGAGCGGTACGGGGGCTGGCGCGCGGACAGCCCCCAGGCGGTGATCTGCGAGGGGACGTACGGCCGTTAGGCGCAGGCGCTCAGCGGTCGCCGCTCCGTGGCGTCAGCCCCCTCGGCGCGAGGGGATGCCGAGCTCCTCGCCCGGGCCCCCGTCGCCGAGCCGCAGCTCCAGGCGTCCGATCGCCGCGCGCACCCCCGCGCCGTGGCCGTCGTCCACGAGGACGTCCGCCGCGGCCCGGGCCCGGCGCACATGGGTGCGGGCGGCGGCCAAGCGGCCCAGCTTGGCGTAGTCCGCGGCGAGACTGAGGTGCAGCGAGGGGTACAGGGCGCGCACCGCGACCGACTCCCGCTGCTCCTCGGCGGCCGTCAGCGCCCTGAGGTCCCAGGCCAGCTCGTCCTCGGGATCGTCGTGGGTGTCGGCCAGGTAGTGGGCGAGGGTGCAGCGGTGGAGCGGGTCGCCGTGCTCGCCCAGCTCGGTCCACAGGTCGAGGAGGCGGCGGCGGGCCTCCTCGCGGTCGCCGCCGTGGTGCAGCATGACGACCTGGCCGATCCGTGCCGGCACGCCGTCCGGCGCCGTCCGTTGCCCTCGCTCCGCCACCGCGTCCTCCGCGTCCTCGTCGGCCTGCCGCACCGCTGCTGCCCCCGACGCTAGCCCCAGCCGCCGGCGTTCGCGCCCGGACGGCGGGCACCCGGCGGGCGCGCGACGGGGGCCCGGACGGCGCGGCGGCGGGCCGGCGCGGGACCGGCCGGAGGGTGCCCGACCGCCGGGAGCGGGCCGGCGCGGCCGCGTGGCCGTGGCCGCGGGGTCAGCCGAGGTCGGGGATCGTCCAGTCGATGGGCTCGTGCCCCTGGCGGGCCACCGCCTCGTTGATCTGCGTGAACGGGCGGGAGCCGAAGAACTTCTTCGCCGACAGCGGGGAGGGGTGCGCGCCCTTGACGACCGCGTGCCGCGTCTCGTCGATCAGCGGGAGCTTCTTCTGGGCGTAGTTGCCCCACAGGACGAAGACGGCCGGGTCGGGCCGGTCGGCGACGGCGCGGATCACCGCGTCCGTGAACTTCTCCCAGCCCTTGCCCTTGTGCGAGTTGGCCTCGCCGGAGCGGACGGTGAGGACCGCGTTGAGCAGCAGGACACCCTGGTGGGCCCACGGCATCAGGTAGCCGTTGTCCGGGACGGGCGTGCCCAGCTCCTGGTGCATCTCCTTGTAGATGTTCCGCAGGGAGGGCGGGATCTTCACCCCGGGCCGCACGGAGAAGCACAGCCCGTGCCCCTGGCCCTCGCCGTGGTACGGGTCCTGGCCGAGGACCAGGACCTTCACGCGGTCGTAGGGCGTGGCGTCGAGCGCGGCGAAGACCTCCTCGCGCGGCGGGTAGACCGGCCCCCTCGCCCGCTCCTCCTCGACGAACTCCGTCAGCTCCTTGAAGTAGGGCTGCTGCAGCTCGTCGCCCAGCACCCCGCGCCAGGACTCGGGCAGCATGGCGGTGTCGGTCACGTCAACGTCCTTCGGTCGTACGGTCGTCCGGTCCTCAGAACCTACAGGCGACCACTGACACCGGGCGTCCGCGTCCGCTACCAGCTGGTCTTGCGGGACAGTTCCCACATCATCATGATCGTCGAGGGGTCGAGGGCCCGCTCGCCGCCGGAGATGTCCTCGCTGGCGGCCACGTACGCCTTGCCCTGCCACAGCGGGAGCAGCCGGGCGTCGTCGACGAGGACCCGCTGGGCCTGCTCGAAGTCCTTCACCACCTGGCCGCGGTCGCTCTCCTGGCGGGAGCGGGGCAGCAGGGTGGTGGTGATCTCCTTGGACGGGTAGGGCGTGCCGAGGGCGTTCTGCTCGCCGACGAAGGGGGCGATGAAGTTGTCGGCGTCGGGGAAGTCGGGGAACCAGCCGCGGCCGAACACCGGGTACTCGCCCTTCTGGTAGCCGACCACGTACGTCTTCCACGGGCGGCTCTTGAGGGTGACCGTGAACAGGCCGGAGTCCTCGAGCTGGCGCTTGAGCTCCTTGAACTCCAGGGCGGTCTCGGAGCCGTAGCGGTCGGTGGTGTACCAGAGGGTCAGCGGCACCGGCTCGTCGATGCCCGCGCCGGTGAGGATCCGCTTCGCCTTCGCGGGGTCGGGGTCGCCGAAGGTGTCGAAGTACGGCGTGGTGTGCCCGGTCAGGCCCTGCGGGACCATGGAGTACAGCGGCTCCACGGTGTCCTTGTAGATGGTGTGGGCGAGGGCGGTGCGGTCGACGACCTGGGCGACCGCCCGGCGCACGGCGCGCTTGGCGGCCCACGGGTCCTTGGGGTTGAACACCAGGTAGTTGATGTCGGTGCCGGCGCCCTCGACGAGCTGGAGCCCCTTGTTGGCGGCGTCCTTGCGCCCGAGGGCGACGATGTCGTCGGCGGCGAGACCGCGGTAGGTGACGTCGATCTTCTTGCTGCGCAGCGCCTTGACCATGGGGGCCGAGTCCTGGAAGTACCGGATGGTGACCGCGCCGTTCCTCCGGTCGGCGAAGCCCTTGTACCGCTCGTTGCGCACCAGTTGGGCGGTCTTGCCCTCCTGGTAGTCCTGGAGCTTGTACGGCCCGGAGCCGATGACGCCGGAGTCCTTGCGCAGCGCGTCGGCGGGGTAGCCCTTGGGGTCGACGAGGGACATGGCGGGCGTGGCGAGCACGAACGGGAAGGTGGCGTCGGCCTTGTTGAGCCGGAAGACGACCTCGCGGTCGCCGAGCGCCTGCACGTGGTCGAGGCTGCCGAGCAGACCGGCCGGGCCGCTGGGCGCGTTGATCTCGCGGATCCGGTCGAAGGAGTGCTTCACGGCCTGCGCGTCGAGCTTGTCGCCGTTGGAGAAGGTCAGGCCCGCGCGCAGTTCGCAGCGGTAGGCGCGGTTGGTGGTGTCGGTGAACGCGCAGCTCTTGGCGGCGTCGGGCTCGGGCGTGGTCGCGCCGCTGGGGTAGGCCAGCAGGGTCTGGTAGATGTTGCGGAACAGCTCCCAGGAGCCGTCCCAGGACGCGGCGGGGTCCAGCGTGCTCGGGGCACTGGTGGTGCCGACGACGATCGGCCCCTGGTCGTCGGAGCCGCTGCCGGAGAAGTAACCGCACCCGGCGACCATGCCTATGGATGCGATCGCCGCCACTGGCCGAAGGCTTCGCTTCCGGTTGAACACGCGCACGCTCCTCGATCTGCCGTACCAAGGGTCGGCCGACCATACCGCAGTGCCACGGGGGTTGAACCTGGTTCGGAAGGCGGTCTTGATCCACCCGTTGCCGACTACGTTGTCAGACCTCCGCGGGCCTCCGCAGGCCTTGCGGAACACGACGAGGGCGCCGTTCCCGTCAAGGGAACGGCGCCCTTCGTGAGCCCTTCGTGACCGGTCGGCGAGCGGTCCCGGGACGGTCAGCCGACGCCGGCGTTGAGGAAGATGCCGCCGTCGACGACGAGGGTCTGACCGGTGACCCAGTCGGACTGCCCGGACGTCAGGAAGGCCGCGGCGCCGCCGATGTCGGAGGGCACCCCGAGCCGGCCCAGCGGGTAGGCCGCGGCGGCCTCCTCCTCGCGGCCCTCGTACAGGGCCTGGGCGAACTTGGTCTTCACGACGGCCGGCGCGATCGCGTTGACCCGCACCTTGGGCGCGAACTCGTGGGCGAGCTGCTGGGTGAGGTTGATCAGCGCGGCCTTACTGACGCCATAGGCGGCGATGAACGGCGAGGGCGCGATGCCCGCGACGGAGGCGATGTTGACGATGGCGCCGCCGTTGTCCTTCTGCCAGGCGTGCCAGGTCTGCTGCGCGAAGCCGAGCGCCGAGATCACGTTGGTCTCGAACACCTTGCGCGCCACGTTCAGGTCGAGGTCGGCGATCGGCCCGAACACCGGGTTGGTACCGGCGTTGTTGACGAGGTAGTCGACGCGGCCGAAGGCCTCCATCACGCGGGCGACGGCCTCGGCCTGGTGCGCCTCGTCGTGGGCCTTGCCCGCGACGCCGATGACCCGGTCGGCGCCGAGCGCGTCGACGGCCTCCTTGAGGGCGTCCTCGTTGCGGCCGGTGATGCAGACCCGGTCGCCGCGGGCCACGAGGGCCTCCGCGACGCCGTAGCCGATGCCGCGGCTGGCGCCCGTGACCAGGGCGACCTTGCCGGAGAGTTCAGTCATGTCCGTCACCTTCAGTTGAGCGGGCCGCCGGCCACGTACAGCACCTGGCCGGAGATGAAGCCGGCCGCCTCACCGGTGAAGAACGCGATGGCGTTGGCGATGTCCTCGGGCTCACCGACGCGCTGCACCGGGATCTGCGTGGCGGCGGCCTTCTTGAAGTCCTCGAAGCCCATGCCGACGCGCTCGGCGGTCGCGGCGGTCATGTCGGTGGCGATGAAGCCGGGGGCGACGGCGTTGGCGGTGATGCCGAACTTGCCCAGCTCGATGGCGAGGGTCTTGGTGAAGCCCTGCAGACCCGCCTTGGCGGCCGAGTAGTTGGCCTGGCCGCGGTTGCCGAGCGCGGAGGACGAGGAGAGGTTGACGATCCGGCCGAAGCCGGCGTCCACCATGTGCTTCTGCACCGCCTTGGTCATCAGGAAGGAGCCGCGCAGGTGCACGTTCAGGACGGTGTCCCAGTCGGAGGCGCTCATCTTGAACAGCAGGTTGTCGCGCAGCACGCCCGCGTTGTTGACCAGGATCGTCGGGGCCCCGAGCTCCTCGACGATCCGGGCGACGGCCGCCTCGACCTGCGCCTCGTCGGAGACGTCGGCGCCGACCGCGACTGCCTTGCCGCCAGCCGCCGTGATCTTCTCCACGGTGTCCTTGCAGGCCGCCTCGTCGAGGTCGATCACCGCGACCGCGCGCCCCTCGGCGGCCAGCCGTACGGCGGTGGCGGCACCGATGCCGCGCGCCGCGCCGGTGACTACTGCGACCCGCTGTTCTGTGGTGGACATGCTCTGGATCTCCTCGCCGTCGAGAACGCCTGGGAACACCTGCGGAAGGTGTGGCACCGGCACCCGGGGCCGCGGCCGCGACGGTACACCCCTCGGTGAGCGACCGCTTAGTACCTTCCGCAGGGCGACGCTAGAAGCCCTGGCACGCGGTGTCAACGGGACGCCCTGCGGTGTGACCGATCACCCGCCCGCCGGAGTGGTCCGCCGCGGCGTCCGCGCACCCGATCGGCCTACCGCTGCGCGCGCCGGAGGGGATGACGCTCCTAGCGTCGAAGGGCGGCCCGCCCGGGCCGGGAAGGAGGCACCCCGTGCTTCGCAGAACCGGTGCCGTCGGCACGTTGTTCGCCCTCGCCGCGCTCGTGCCGTCGGCCGCGCCCGCCCACGCGCAGGACCTGGACTGCCACGACTTCGTCTACCAGGAGGACGCCCAGGCGGTCTTCGACGCCGATCGCACCGACCGCCACCGCCTGGACGAGGACCAGGGCCCGGACGACGGGATCGCCTGCGAGGCGCTGCCCCGGCGTACCGGCGCGACGACGTCCTCCACCCACCGCCCGAAGCCCACCCCGACGGCCGTCCCCACGCCCGTCCCCACCCGGACGGTCACCCCCACCCCGACGGTCCGGCCCACGACGGTCGTGCCGACCCGGGGCGTGCAGGGCGGCCTGGGCGGTGGCTCCAGCACCGGCCCGACCGGCTGGGACGTGGCCATCGGCGCGACCTTCGTCGCGGGGGCGGCCGTCGCGACGGGCTTCGTGGTCCGACGCCGACGCGGGTGACGGCCCGCGTCCCGAACGCGCCCGGAGGCACAGCCCCGCCGTGACCTGGGGCGGAGCCCGGCCGAACCCAAGGGGTCGAGCCTGCCCGAGCTCAAGGGCTGGGCCTGGCCGAGTCCCCGGCCGGCCGGATTCACGGGGCCGGTGCCGGGTCGCGACCGGGCCAGCCTCTGCGCTCGGCGAAGCTCTCGGCCTCTGCGCTCGGCCTAGCCGGGCCCCTCTGGGCGCGCCGAGCTCGGCCCCGTCAGGGACGTCAGCGCACCAACAGGTCGAGGAGGCGTTCCGTTTCCGCCGACGGGTCCGCGGTCAGGCCGGTGTGGACCGGGCCGGGCTGGACGATCGTCGAGCGCGGGGCGACCAGCCAGCGGAACCGGCGCCCGGGGTCGTCGCCCGCCGCCTGTCCCGCCGCGTCCCCCCCGCCGCACACCGCCTCCACCGCGCCCAGCGCGGCCCGCACCCCGCCGGCGTCCGCCGCCGGGTCCAGGGCCAGCAGCCGCGCCTCGTCCAGGTGGACGCGGGCGCCGAGGAACCCCCGGGCACGGCAGTAGACCAGCACGCCCGCGTTGACGCACTCGCCGCGCTCCACGCGCGGGACGACCCGCAGCAGGGCGTACTCGAAGACGTCCCGGCCGCCGCCCTGCCCGGTCCGGGTGATGTGCCGTTCGGTCAGGTGACCCGCGACGTTGATGTGGTTCCCGGTCATGCTGCCCCCTCGATCCCCGTGATGCGGTCCTGGATGACGGCCGCCCGCGCCAGCAGCGGCCGGGCGTAACTGCGGCGCAGGTCGTCCGGGTGGTCGAAGCCGGGCTCGTCGGCCAGCCAGACGTCCGGGACCGCGGCGGTGACCTCGGCGAGCAGGTCCTCGGTGACGAGCGGTGCGAGGTCCGCGGCGGCGCCCCGCACGTCCGGTGCGAAGCGCGCCAGGGCATGGTCGGAGGCGTCGTAGGGGCGGGCGGCGGAGGTCTCGGCGGACGGCCAGTTGTGCTGCCAGATCATCGTCGCGCCGTGGTCGATGAGCCACAGGTCGCCGTGGTGCACCAGCAGGTTCGGGTTGCGCCAGGACCGGTCGACGTTGTTGACCAGCGCGTCGAACCACACGGTCCGGCCGGCCTCCCCGGCGTCCACGGGGAAGGCGAGCGGGTCGTAGCCGAGGGCGCCGGAGAGGAAGTCCATGCCGAGGTTGGTGCCGCCGCTGGACCGCAGCAGGTCCTGCACCTGCTGGTCGGGCTCGCCGAGGCCCAGCAGCGGGTCCAGCTCGACGGTGACCAGCCGGGGCACGCGCAGGCCCAGCCGGCGGGCGAGCTCCCCGCAGACGACCTCCGCGACGAGCGTCTTGCGGCCCTGGCCCGCGCCGGTGAACTTCACGACGTAGGTCCCGAAGTCGTCGGCCTCGACCAGTCCCGGGAGCGAACCGCCCTCGCGCAGGGGCGTGATGTAGCGCGTCGCGATGACGTCCTTGAGCATCGCCCCAGGTTACTGGTGGTGCGCGGCCGTCCCCGACCGGGCCGACAGCTCCGCGACAGCTCTGGCTTACGCCCCGCTCATGCCGCAGCGGTCAGGCTCTGCACGTCGTCCGGGGCCGGGCCGCGGCCCGCTGAACGCGCGGCGCCCACGGCCCGTACCTCCTGGCACATCACGATCACGTCATCCTCCCCGGAAGGGAAGCGTCAGCATGACCAGCGCATCGCTCAACCCCGCGTCGGGCCCGGCCCGTCGTACCGTCGTGGCGGCTGCCGGAGCGGCCGGCCTCGCCGTCGCGCTGACCGCGTGCGGAGGCTCCGGCGACGACTCGTCGGACACGCAGAACGGCACGGGCGGCAGCACCGGCGAGGCGTCCGCGAGCAGCGGCGGCACGGGGGGCGGCGACGCCGCGGCCGGTGCCGCCCTCACCACCACGTCCGACATCCCCGAGGGCGGCGGGAAGGTCTTCGGGGACAAGAAGGTCGTCGTGACCCAGCCGACCGCCGGCGACTTCAAGGCGTTCTCCGCGGTGTGCACCCACCAGGGCTGTGCCGTGAAGAGCGTCCAGGAGGGGGTCATCCACTGCCCCTGCCACAACAGCAACTTCTCCATCACGGACGGCAGCGTGAAGTCCGGTCCGGCGACCAAGGCCCTGCCGTCGGTGCCGATCAAGGTCAGCGGGGACTCGATCACCCTGGCCTGAGCCGCGTGACGGCCGGGAGCGCCCCGGTCGCCGGACCGCACGGGGACGCGCCGGTCTGGACACCGCCGTGCCCGGGCGGCGAGAGTGCCGGGGAGTCACCACCAGACGAAGGACGGGGGGCCGGATGACGGTCGGTCAGCGCCGGGGCCGCAGGATCATGATGACGCCCGGTGAGGTGGACGCGTTCCTCACCACGCAGCGCACCTGCCGGGTCGCCACCGTGTCCGCCGGGGGCGCCCCGCACGTCAGCGCGCTGTGGTTCCTGTGGGACGGCACCGCGTTGTGGCTGTACTCGGTCGTGCGCAGCAAGCGCTGGGCCGACCTGCGCCGCGACCCCCGGGTGGCGATCGTGGTCGACACGGGCGAGGAGTACGGCCAGCTGCGCGGCGTCGAACTGTCCGGCACCGTGGAGTTCGTCGGCGAGGTGCCGCGGACCGGGGAGCTGTGCGCCGAACTGGACGCGGTGGAGACGCTGTTCGCCCGCAAGAACTTCGGCCTGGACACGATCCCGCACGACGGCCGGCACGCGTGGGTGCGGCTGCGGCCCGAGAAGGTGGTCTCCTGGGACTTCCGCAAGCTGGGGGACGCCTGAACGCCAGGGCGACGCCTGAACCCCAGGGCGAAGCCTGAACGCCGGAGCGACGCCCGGTGCACGGCGCCACCGCGGCCCGCTCCGGCCTCGCGACCCCGGTTTCCGGGCCCCGCTCCGGCCTCGCGCCCCCGACCCCCGGCCCCCCTCCGGCCTCGACTCCGGCTCCGCCTCCGCCTCCCGCTCAGCCGACCTTCGCCGCGGCCTCCTGCAGCGCCCGCACCGCCGCCCGGATCGAGGGGCGGCGGTCGGCGTCGGCCCGCCAGACGACGTAGACGTGCCGTCGCACGCGCTGCTTGAGCGGCACCATGACCACGCCCTCGGGCACCGGGTGCCGGCCCAGCAGCGGGGCGATGCACACGCCCAGTCCCGCCTGCACCAGGTTGAGCTGGGTGTGCGTCTCGGCGGCCCGGTGGCCGACGATCGGTTCGACGCCGCGGGAGCGCAGCGTGAACATCAGCCACTCATGGCAGAACTCGCCCTCGCCCCAGGTGATCCACTCGTCCTCGGCGAACTCCCCCAGGTCGACCTCGTCCCGGTCGGCGAGCCGGTGCCCGGCGGGCAGCGCGACGTCGGCCGGGTCGTCCAGGACGGGTGCCTTGACCAGGCCGTCCGGCAGCGGCATCGGCTTGTTGTACCAGTCGAGCACCACCGCGAGGTCGAGGTCGCCGCGCACCACGCCCGCGATGCCCCGCGCCGGCTCCAGCTCACGCGAGCGCAGCCGCAGCGCGGGGTGCTCCCGGCGCAGCGCGGACAGCGCGACGGGGAACAGGCCCCGCGCGGCCGTGGGGAACGCCGACAGCCGCAGCTCCCCCGCCACCTGGCCCCGCTGGGCCTCCAGGTCCGCCTGGGCGAGCTCCACCTGGGACAGGATGCGGGAGGCGTGCTCGGCGAGCAGCCGCCCGGCGTCGGTGAGCCGCACTCCCCGCCCGTTCCTGGCGAGGAGCTGCTGTCCGACCTCCCGCTCCAGCTTGGCCAGCTGCTGCGAGACGGCGGACGTGGTCACGTGCAGCCCTTCGGCGGCGGCGCTGACCGAGCCGTGCCGGGACAAGGCGTCGAGGGTGCGCAGGCGCTCCAGGTTCAACATGTAAGCGATGCTACGCGGTACCGGCATTGAATTCTCGATTGTGCTAAGAGGTCGTCTCGCGCATCGTAGGGACCATGAGCAGCGCCACCGACATGCCCGCGGCCGCCGGACCGACCCCCTCCGGCACCCCGGCCGCCCCCGCGGTTCCGCCCCACCGGGCCTCCGTCGCCCCCTCCGACGTGCGGCCGGGCCGCCCGCGCCTGGACTGGCGGCTGCGCTTCGGCGCCCTGTCCCTGATCTGGGGCTTCAGCTTCCTGCTGATCAAGGTGGGCACGGACGGCTACGCCCCCTTCCAGGTCACGTTCGGCAGGCTGGCGTTCGGCACGGCCGTGCTGGTGGCCGCGCTGGTGGTGAAGCGGGAGCGGCTGCCGCGCGGGGCGCGGACCTGGGCGCACCTGACGGTCGCCGCGTTCCTGCTGAACGCGCTGCCCTTCTCGCTGTTCGCCTACTCCGAGCTGACGATCCCCTCGACGCTGGCCGGGATCTGCAACGCCACCTCGCCGCTGTGGGGCATGGCGCTGTCCTTGGTCGCGCTCTCCGAGGACCGCCCGACCCGTGTCCGGGTCGCGGGGCTCGGCCTGGGCTTCCTCGGCGTGCTGACCGTCCTGGGCGCCTGGCAGGGCTTCTCCGGCCTGGACGCGAAGGGCACCGCCATGGCCCTGTTCGCCTCGCTGAGCTACCCGGTGGGCTGGATCTACGTCCGCCGCACCCTGGCCGGCACCGGGAACTCGAACCTGTCCCTGACCGGAGCCCAGTTGGGGCTGGCCACCGTGCAACTCGCACTCGTGACGCCGCTGTTCACCTCACTGCCGACACACTTCCCGGTGCTGCCGCTGCTGTGTGTCGCCGCCCTGGGCGTGCTCGGCACGGGCGTTGCGGTGCTCATCCAGTACGGGCTGGTGGTCGAGGTCGGGCCGACGACCGCGCAGATGGTCACCTACTTCATCCCGGTGATCGCGACGGCCGCCGGAGTGGCGATCCTCGGCGAGTCGCTGCGGTGGAGCACCCCGGTCGGAGCGGTGATCGTCCTGCTGGGCGCGGCACTCACCCAGGTGAAGCCGCGCACCTAGGCAGCAGCGCCCCACCGCCTTTCACACGTAACTCCGCGCCGGAGCCGGCCCCACCGCCGACGCCACCGCGTCCGCCAGCGGCGCCACCTCGGCTTCGGTCAGGGTCGACACGGTGATCCTCACCGCCGGCGGTGAGGACAGGCGGAAGCGGGCGCCGGGAGCGACCGCCCAGCCCGCGTGCAGGAGGCGGGCGACCGCCGCGGTCTCGTCGGGGACCGGTACCCAGACGCTCATGCCGCTGCGGCCGTGCGCCGGGACCCCGCGCGCGGCGAGCGCGCTGATCAGCGCCTCGCGGCGCTGCCGGTACGCGGCCGCGACCGCCGCGCCGTCCAGGACGCCGTCGGTCCACAGCCGGACCACCGCCCGCTGGAGCAGCAGGCTCACCCAGCCGGGGCCGAGCCGGTGCCGGCCGCGCACCCGGTCCACGGTGACGTCGTCGCCGGTGAGCAGGGCGAGCCGCAGGTCGGGGCCGTACGCCTTGGCGACCGAGCGGACGACGGCCCAGTGGTCGGTGACCCCGGCCAGCGGGTGGAACGGCAGGTCCACGATGCCGTGCCCGTGGTCGTCCTCGATCAGCACGGTCCCGGGGTGCTCGGAGAGGAGCGCGCGCAGCTCCCGCGCGCGGGCCGCGCTCACGCAGGCGCCCGTGGGGTTCTGGGCGCGGTCGGTGACGACGACGGCGCGCGCCCCGCCCTCCAGGGCCCGGCGCAGGTCGGCGGGCAGCGGCCCGTCGTCGTCGACGCGCACCGGCACCGTGCGCAGCCCGAGCGCCGGGACGAGGTCGAGGGTGCTGCCCCAGCCGGGATCCTCCACGGCGACGGCGTCACCGGCCTTGAGGTGGGCGGTGAGAACCCGCTCGACCGCGTCCAGCGCCCCGGAGACCACCGTGAGCGGCCCGGGCGGAACCCCGTCGGCGTCGAACTCCGCGCGGGCGGTGCGGGCCAGCTCCGGTTCGACGGGCTCGGCGCCGTAGAGCACCGGAGCGCGGTCCTGTTGCGCGGCGGCGGCCGCGAGCGCCCCGGCCAGCGGCGGCAGCAGCGCGGGGTCGGGGTTGCCGTCCGCGAGGTTGCGCACCCCCGGGGGCACGTCGAGGCGGACCTTCTCACGGTCGGTGGTGGCCGGCTTGGGCCGCACCCGGCTGCCGCGGCGCCCGTCGGTCTCGATGACCCCGCGCTCGCGCAGCGTGCGGTACGCGGCCGCCACCGTGTTCGGGTTCACGCCCAGCGTGGTCGCCAACTCGCGCATCGGCGGCAGCGGTTGTCCCGGCTCCAGCGCGCCGGTGCCGACCGCGCGCTCGATGCTCGCGGAAATCTCCGCCGCACGCCGCCCCTGGATCGGATAGTCTCCTAGCACAAAGCCGATTATGCACTAGTACAATGGAGAACGCCATGCAGGGCACCGCACCGTCAGGCACCGACCGGTCGACGACACCGCCCGCCGCCTATGCCCCGACCGAGCGCACGGTCCCCACGCGCTCCGCGGACCGGGCGTCGTACGACCGCGAGCTGGTGCACTCGATACTCGACGAGGGCTACGTCTGCCACCTCGGCTTCGTGCGCGACGGCGCGCCGGTGGTGCTGCCCACGCTGTACGGCCGGGTGGGCGAGCGGCTGTACGTGCACGGCTCGACCGGCTCGCGCCCCCTGCGCATGACGGGCCAGGCCGACCCGGGGCTGCCGGTGTGCCTGACCGTGACCCACGTGGACGGCCTGGTGCTGGCCCGCTCGGCCTTCCACCACTCGATCAACTACCGCTCCGTCGTGGTGCACGGCATCGCGCACGACGTGACCGACCCGGAGGAGAAGCGGACCGCGCTGGACGCCCTGGTCGACCACGTGGTGCCGGGCCGGGCAGCCGACTCACGCCCCGCCAACCGCAAGGAGCTGGCCGCCACCGCGGTGATCCGCCTCGACCTGGACGAGGTCTCCGCCAAGCTCCGCACCGGCGGCGTGAACGACGAGCCGGAGGACTACGCCCTGCCCCACTGGGCCGGCGTGCTCCCGCTGCGCAAGGGCTACGGCGCCCCCGTCCCGGACGAGGCCCTGGCCCCCGGCACCGACGTACCCGGCTACCTCACGGCGCTGTGACGCACCCCTTCACCGGGAGGTGACGGTGCGGGTCAGGCCGCCGTTCCGCGGGCGGACAGCTCCCGTTCGGGAGTGCCGCCCGCGACCGGGTCCGAGGCAGCCTTGACCGGTGTGGTCGACTGGGCGATGAACGCGCCCAGCAGCACGACCGCGCCGCCGACGATCTGCGGGGCGGACAGGTGCTCGCCGAGCAGCACCCAGGCGAGCACCGTCGCGATGACCGCCTCCAGACAGGCCACGACCGTGGCGACCTGCGGCGAGAGCCGGCGCACCGACAGCACACCGGTGCCGTAGGCCAGGACCGTGGCGATCAGCACGATCCAGGCGAGCAGCACCCACGAGGGCACCTGGGTGCCGTCCATGCCGACGGTGCCCGCGAGCACCGACCAGTCCATGCCCCAGGGCCGGGCCACCACGGTCAGCACGAGGGTGCCGACGAGCAGGCCGTAGGCGATGACGCCCAGCGGGTCGGGCGCTTCGTCGGCTGAGTCGGTGCCCTGGTCGGACAGGACGAAGTAGCCCACCTGGCAGCAGGCCGCCCCGAGGGCGAGCAGCAGGCCCAGCGCGTCGAAGCTCAGCCCCGACCACACCTCGACGACACAGGCGAGGCCCCCGACCGCGAGGACCACGCCGACCGCGGCGGCGCGGGTCACCGGGCGCCGCTGCACGAACCGCACCCAGCCCAGCACGAGCGCCGGGGCCAGGTACTCCACGAGCAGGGCCACGCCGACCGGGATGCGGGAGATGGAGGCGAAGTAGAAGGCCTGCACCCCGGCAACGCCGAGCAGCCCGAACCCGACCAGGAGCGCCGGGCGGCGGCGCACCAGGGACCGGTGGCGCACGGCGAGCGGCAGCATCACCAGGGCCGCGCCCGTCACCCGCAGCCACACCACGTGCAGCGGGTCGAGCCCCGCCTCGATCAGCGGCTTGGCCGCGACCCCCGACCCGCCGAAGGCGACGGCCGACCCCACCGCGAGGGCCAGCCCGACGCCCTTGCCGCGGCTGCCCTGACTGCTCACTGACGTACGCACCGGGCCATGATGACAGGCGATGACATGAGCGTCACCCCCGATGACACCTGTCTCGCCGACTGGACGGACCACGACGGCCGGCCGGACCGGGCGGACCGGGCGGACCGGCGGGGCCAGCGGGACCGGTCACCGGGCGAGGTCGGGACCAGTGGGACCGGTGGGACCGGTCACCGGGCGAGGTCGCCTCCCGGGGCGCACTCGAACGCAGCACTCGCGCAAGACGCGTCCCGGACCCGCTCCCCGATCCGCTCCAGCAGCTCCCGCGCGTCGACCCCCGCCCGGCCGAGGACCTCCACGGCCCGCGCCCGCGGATCCGCGACCAGCGCGGCGAGGAGGTCGAGGCCGTGCGTCCCGGCCGCGCCCCGGCCGGTCGCGCGGGCCCGGGTCCGGGCCATGGCGACGGCGGCGAGCGGCGAGAAGCACTCGCCGGGCTGGCCACCGGTGCCGTCCGCCGCCCGCATCACGGTCGGGGACCCTGGGGCGGAGCCCTCCACGGCGCTCTGCCAGCGCAGCCCGTAGCCGATGCTGCGCTGCACGAGGTAGCCGAGCAGCCGGGCGATCCGCGCGCCGTCGCCGAACGCGGCCCGCACCTCCGCGTCGCGCTCCAGCAGGGAGTGCAGCAGGTGCGCGGTGTCGATCTGCCGGTCCCCGTCGCGGACGGCCCGGCGACGGGCGCCGTCGACCACCGCGGCGAACGCGTCCTCGTCAATCGCGGCGAACTCGTCCTCGCCGACCGCGGCGAGCTCGTCGTCGAGCCCGTTCGCGTCGTCCGCGCCGGACGTGGCTGGTTCCTGCTCCGGCTGCGGGGGGATACGGGAGTGCACGTCCCCCACCCCATCAGCCGCGGCCGCCCCCGGTCATCGGCGCAGCGGAGCATCTCGGCGTCCCACGGACAGCGGACGGCGCCGGCGGAAATCTCCTCCCCAAGGAGGAGATCTGGCCATGCCCCGACACGCGGAAGGCGCCCCGCGGCCGTGCGCGGGGCGCCTTCCGGCCGGGCGGCCATGAGGTCGCCGGGCGGGGCTCAGTCCTCGTCGGCGAGGATGAGGTAGAGCTTCTTGCGGGCGTCGTTGATGACGGTCAGCGCCTTGTCGCGCTGTTCCTTCGTGCCGGTCTTCCAGACCTGCCCGAAGGCCTCCATCAGGCCGAAGCCCGCCTGGCGGATCTCGCCCAGGGCCTCGAAGTCGATCCCACGCGAGGCCTCCTCCCAGGGGGCCTCGGGACCGGACTCGGCCGCCGTGCGCCCCGCCTCGGTGAGCGAGAACAGCTTCTTGCCGCCCTCGGTCTCGCTGATGATCAGCCCCTCGTCCTCCAGCAGCTGCAGGGTGGGGTACACCGAGCCGGGGCTCGGCTTCCACGCGCCGCCGCTGCGCTCGGCGATCTCCTGGATCATCTCGTAGCCGTGCATCGGGCGGTCCTTCAGCAGGGCCAGGATCGAGGCCCGTACGTCACCGCGCCGCGCCCGTCCCCTCGGTCCGCCACGCCCCCGGCCCCAGGGGCCGGGTCCGAACCCGGGTCCGCCGGGACCGAAGCCGCGTCCGCCCGGCCCGCCCGGGCCACCCGGCCCGAAGGGACCGAAGGCCGCACGCCGCCCGTCGAAGCCGCCCCGGCCGCGGCCGAAGGGGTGTTCCTGTCCGTGTCCACGCTCGTATCCGTGGGTACGCATCGCCATCACTCCATCCATCGTTGATCTGTCGCGATGCGTCAACGATATATCGGAACGGTCCACGTGACAAGGCCCGAGCACGCTCGAACCTTGCGGGGCGCAGGCCTGCCGCCGTCCGCGCCCCCACGGCCTCAGCCGGCCGCCCCCGACGAACGCCGGTACCACCCCAGCGCCTCCGCCAGCCGGGCCAGCGGCCCCGGACCGGGCGGACAGTCGGCGAGCCGCCAGATCTCCTCCGACCGGTACCAATGGTCGCGGGCCACCAGCGCGAACTGTCGCTCCGAGGCGCGGCCCGGCGTGCTCCGCAGGGCCTCCAGGCACGCCGCGTAGGACCAGTCGTCGTCGCGCACCGGGGGCAGCAGGCCCAGCGCCGCCAGCTCCAGCAGCAGGTCGGCGATCCGCACCGGCTCGGGGTGGCTCGCGTGGTACACGCCGGACGGCACCGGGCGCGGCCCCGTGGCGAGCCGGGCGACCAGCCGGCCCAGGTCCCCCACGTCGACCACCGACAGCAGAGCGCCCCCGCCGTCCCAGGTCGCGGGTACCCGCTCGACCAGTTCGCGCAGTCCCGTGACGACCCACCGGTCGCCGGGGCCCGTCACGATCCCGGGACGCAGGACGACCGCTCCCACCTCGCGCGCGTACCGCTCCCCCGCCAGCCGCGTACGGCTCGCCGCCGAGACCGGCTCGGGCGGCACCTCGTCCACCGTGATCCCCCGGTGCGGACCGGTGCCGTAGACCGCCGCCGTCGACAGGTGCACCACTCGGGGCACCCCGGCCCGCGCCGCCTCCGCCATCACCGCCCGGGTGCCGGCGACGTTCACCGCCTCGCCCAGTGCCTCGTCGGAGCCGACGTACGAGGCCAGGTGCAGCACCGCCGTCGCGCCCTCGCAGAGCCCGCGCAGCGACGCCGGGTCGGTGACGTCCCCGCGCACCCACTCCACCGCGTCCCGCGGCTCGGCCGGGATCCGCCGGGCCAGCGCCCGGACCCGCGGGACGTCACTCCGGTCACTCCCGCCGTCACCACCGTCACCCGTGCCGCCGCCCCGCAGCAAAGCTCCGAGCACGGCCCCGCCGATGAAGCCGGTGGCCCCGGTGATCACCACGGTCCCGCCGCTCCCCGGGCCCTCACCACTCGTCGCACCGCGTCCCGCGATGCCCTCGCCGTTCACGTCCGGTCTCCCTCCTGTCCTCCTCCAGACGTCCGTCGTCGATCTTCCCGCACGGATCGGGGCCAGCCGTCGGGAATTGGCCTTGGCCGGACCCTTCGCCCTGCCCCTACCGTCGGACCATGCGCATCCGAATCGTCGACGCCTTCACCGACCGCCCCTTCGCCGGCAACCCCGCGGGGGTCGTCCTGCTGGACGACGCCTTCCCCGAGGACGCCTGGCTCCAGAACGTGGCGAAGGAGGTCAACCACGCCGAGACCGCCTTCGCCCACCGCCTCCCGGAGGGCGGCGAGGCCGACTGGGCGCTGCGCTGGTTCACACCGGTCACCGAGGTGGCCCTGTGCGGCCACGCCACGCTCGCCACCGCGCACGTGCTGCACAGCACCGGCGCGCACCAGGGCCCGGTGCGCTTCACCACCCGCAGCGGCGTCCTGGTCGCCACGCCCGCCGCGGACGGCTCGGTCACGCTGGACTTCCCCACCGCGCCGCTCACCCCCGCCGAGACCCCGGCCGGGCTCGCCGACGCCCTCGGCGCCGAGCCGCTCGGCGTCCTGGACACCGGGCCGAACGTCGGCGACCTGCTGGTCGAGCTGGCCGACGAGGAGGCGGTGCGCGCCCTGCGGCCCGACCACCGGGCGCTCGGCGCCCACTCGGCCCGCGGCGTCATCGCCACCGCCCGCGCGCAGGACCCGGCGGGCCCGTACGACTACGTCTCGCGCTGCTTCTTCCCGAACGTCGGCATCGATGAGGACCCGGTCACCGGCAGCGCGCACACCGCGCTGGCGCCGTTCTGGTCCGAGCGGCTGGGCCGGCCGGACCTGACGGGACTGCAGGCCTCCCCGCGCTCCGGCCTGGTGCGCACCGGGCTGCGCGGCGAGCGCACCCTGCTCACCGGATCCGCGGTGACGGTCATCGACGGCGAGCTGCTGGCCTGACCGTCAGAGAGGGGCGACGGCCGCCCGGCACTCACGCGGTCGGCAGCCAGCCCACCTTGCCGGCGAGCAGGGCGTAGCCCACGAACGCCCCGATGTCGAGCAGGGAGTGCGCGACCACGAGCGGGCCCACCCGGCCCCAGCGGCGGTACAGGTAGACGAAGACGACGCCCATCACCATGTTGCCGAGGAAGCCACCGACGCCCTGGTAGAGGTGGTACGAACCGCGCAGCACCGCGCTGGCCACCAGCGCGGTGCCCGGCGTCCAGCCCAACTGGCCGAGCCTGCGCAGCAGGTAGCCCACCACGATGACCTCTTCGAGGACCGCGTTCTGCAGCGCCGACAGGACCAGCACCGGGTACTTCCACCACACGTCGGGCAGCGCCTCGGGCACCACGGTGAGGTTGAAGCCGAGGCCGCGGGCGGCCAGGTAGAAGGCGATGCCGGTGCTGCCGATGACCGCCGCGACGAGCGCCCCGCGGCCGAGGTCGGTCCAGGGCCGCGTACGGTCGAAGCCGAGCGTGCGCAGGCTGCGGCCCTCGCGCAGCAGCAGGTGCGCCACGAGGGCGACGGGCACGAGCGAGGACGCGATCCCGAAGAGCTGCCAGGCGAGGTCCAGCCAGGGCCGGCCCGGCGCGGCGGACGCGTTGAGGGTGGCCGCCTGGTCCTTCAGGCCGCCGGGTCTGGTGACGGACCCGATGAAGCTGATCAGCGCGGACACTCCGCTGGCCCCGAGGGAGAGGCCCAGCACCAGGAGGGTCTCGTCCCTGAGCAGTCGGCGCGTGAGCCGCTCCGGGGGGCGGCCCACGTCCACCGGGCCCACCGAGCCTGCCTCCACCTGCCCACCTGCCTCATGTCGACGACCGCGTGCCCCCGCGGGGCGCCCCTCAGCCTCGCACGTCCGCCGACCGGTCAGGCCCAGCAGCTCACCGCCGGCGGCCGGGGCACGACGAGGGGCCGACACAGCATGCCCGATCATCCTGACCGGAGCCGCGTCGGCCCCACCTCACGCCGCTGTCCGCTCGAGCCGGTGGCTCGCGCGGCGCCCCTACCCCATGGGCACGGGCTCCCGAAGTCCCACCGGCCACAGGTGCACCGGCTCGCCCTTCTGCATCAGCTCGCGGTAGCGCCGCGTGGTGGCCGCGAGCGCCTCCTCGCGGGACAGCCCCGCCTCCAGCCCCTGGTGGAAGGTGGCCGCCTGCCAGGACGCCCCGTTGGCCCGCCGCCGGCAGCGCTCGTCGATCACCCCGAGGTACAGGTCCCGGTCGGCGGGCTCCACGCCCCACGCGTCCAGCCCCGCCTCGGCCAGCGGCAGCAGTTCGTCCCGTACGAGGCTCACGGCGTCGACCTCCGCGAGGCCCCCGAGCCGTCCGCGCCGGGGCCACTGCAGGCGGGCGTCGATGCCGTAGCGGCAGGCGGCGTCGAAGTTGTCGGCGGCCGTCTCGAAGGGCATCCGGGTCCACACCGGCCGCGACTCCTCGGCGAGGGCGCGGACCACGCCGTAGTAGAAGGCCGCGTTGGCGAGGACGTCGGTGACGGTCGGACCGGCCGGCAGGACGCGGTTCTCCACCCGCAGGTGCGGGACGCCGTCGGCGACGTCGTAGACGGGCCGGTTCCAGCGGTACACCGTGCCGTTGTGCAGGACGAGTTCGGCGAGCTTGGGCACCCCGCCCGCGTCGAGGACCTCCAGCGGGTCCTCCTCGTCGCAGATCGGCAGCAGGGCGGGGAAGTACCGCAGGTTCTCGTCGAACAGCTCGTAGGCGGAGGAGATCCAGCGCTCCCCGAACCAGGTCCGCGGCCGCACCCCCTGGGCCTGGAGCTCCGGCGGGCGGGTGTCGGTGGACTGGAGGAACAGCGGGGGCCGGGACTCGCGCCACAGCTCGCGCCCGAACAGGAACGGCGCGTTGGCGCCGACGGCCACCTGCGCGGCGGCCACCGCCTGTGCCGCGTTCCACACGGCGGGGAAGCGGGCCGGGGTCACCTGGAGGTGCAGCTGCACGGAGGTGCAGGCGGCCTCGGGGGTGATCGACTTCGCCGTGCAGGACAGCCGCTCCACGCCCTCGATGTCGAGGGTGAACTCCTCGCCCCGGGCCGCGACGATCTGTTCGTTGAGCAGGGCGTAGCGGTCGACCTCGGAAAGGTTGGAGGAGACCAGGTCGTCCCGCTCCAGCGTCGGCAGAATGCCGATCATCACGATTCCCGCGTCGACCTCGGCCGCCTTGCGGTCCGCATAGGCCAGGGACGTGCGTAGTTCCTCGGCGAGCCGGTCGAATACACGGCCGCCGAGCCGGTGCGGGGCGATGTTGACTTCCAGGTTGAACATGGCGAGTTCCGTTTGGAAATCGCGGCTGGCGATCCTCTCCAGCACCTCGCCGTTCAACATTCTCGGCATGCCGTCGCCGCCCGCGAGATTCAGTTCGATCTCGAGCCCCATGAGGTTCTTCGGGCGGTCGAAGCGCTCGTCGGCCAGGAGTCGCTCCAGCCCCGTCAGGCACTGCCGGAGCTTGTCGCGGTAGCGCTGACGATCGGACAGGTCGAAGCCGCCTGCCTCGATCTTCTCCCCCATCGAAGGGTCCTTCCTCGCCTGGGCGGGCCGCGGGCGCGGCCGCCGGTGTCCCGGTCACGGTGGATGATGCCCCGCCGGGACGATCGATAACGTCCCCGCGCCGCCCGATCGCCCGCTACGCTTGCGGAGTGACCGGAGGCACATTCACGGGGCATGACGCAGATCGTGTTTTCACGGGCCGGGTAACTCGTGAAAAACGCCGACAAGAATTGGCCGACCGTTGTGCGTGCATATCACGAGGTCACCGGATTGCCTCCCCCGAAGAATCGGGATGATTCCCCACTTGTCGCCGACCGAATTCACCCTTGTCGCGTGCCCCGCAATCGGCTAGCCGAAACACAGTCTGAACACGTGTCGTATAAACTCCGCGACAAGGCAGAAGGTGGGCGCCCACGTCGCAACAGCCTGTCGTCGAGGTGACGGACGGCAGGCCACACCTGTCTCCGCGACCGACTCCGACTCCGGCCCCGCCCGACTGCCCCCGCGAGCTGACAGCGCCGTCCGCCCCCGCCCTCGCACCGTGGCCTGTCGATTGAGAGGCGACCCACCATGCCGTTGCACGTTCCCCCGGCTCCCGCGCCCGCCCTGCGCTCCGTCCTCACCGCACTCGGATCACCCACCGCCGTCCGAGAGGCCCGGACCCCGTCCCTGCGCGCCGCGCAGGGCCCCACCACGCCCGAACTCCCGCTGCCCGTCCACGTCCTGGACCGGATCACCCCCGAGGGCCAGGCCGTGACCCGGCTGGCCGGCTGGCGGTTCCTGATCCGCAGCGGCGAGCGCGCGGTGGCCGCGGCCGAGACCCGGCTGACTCCGGACGGCTGGGCCTTCGCGTACTTCTTCGAGGGCCCCTACATCGCGTCGACCGAACTCGCCGTGCGGCAGGCGGAGTCGACGGCCCAGCCGTACCAGGCCCGCCTGCTGTCCGTGCCGGGCCTGTACATGCTCACCCTGTGGCTGCACGGGGACTGCGCCTCGGACGGCACCGGCGGCCACCCCGCCCCGGCCGACCTGCTGGTCCCGCTCGCGCCCGCCCCGCCCGGCATCGCGGCCCACCGGCCGCACCGGGTCGCCGAGTTGCTCCCGCTGCTCACGCTCCGGGTGACGCCCGCGCCCCTGCTGTCGGCCTGACCGGCCGGCCCCGCGCCACCCCGGCCCCGTGCCACCCCGGCCTCCGCACCCCGGAGCCCGCACCTGGCGCCCGAACCCCGTCTCCCGTACCCCGCCGCCGTGGCCCGGGCGGCGGGGTGCGGTGCGTCGGCACGCCGTCCGCCGCCGCCAACTCGTCGCACCGACCCGGGACTAGTCCCTTCCGGCCCCCTGGAAACCCCCCGAAGTGACCCCGCGGCGACGCTGAACCCCCCGCCCGGGTGACGCGTCATGAACCTGTGAGAAGCGGTGCCGCGAAATCCCTGCGGATCGACGCCCGTGGGGCAACACTGGACTCCGACCGACTTATCACAACGGGGGGCGGCCATGAACGACGTTTCACGCCGCGGGACGACGACCACGCACCTTCCACACCTCATGTCAGAGCGAGAGATCCCTTCCATGTGCCAGCACCAGCCACCGTGTCCGACCGCAGACTCCGCCGACCGGGAATCCGCCCGCCTCGCGGCGCACCACCCGGAGCAGGGCTGGAGCCTGCTGTGCAACGGCGTCCTCCTCTTCGAGGACACCGGTGAGCTCCTGCCGGACGGCCAGATCATCGCCCCGCACCGCCCGCTGGCCACCGGCCGGGTCGTGACGGCAGCCTGATCACCACCGGGCGGCCGACGCGCCGCCCGACCAGCACCGGGCGCCCGGTACGGCACCCGACCACCACCGGGCGGCCGACGCGTCGCCCGCGGCACCGAGGGGCCGGACGCAGACCGCCGCTGCGCGCCGGCCCCGACGCATGAGGTCCCCCGGTCACTGCCCGTAGCCGCCGTTTCCTCCTCGGTACGCCTTCCCAGCACCGCCCGGTTTCCGGAAGACTCCTGGACGTTTCGGAGAGGGCGGCGCGGCGCGTCGGGGCGCCCGCGGTGACGGAGGTGGGGCAGTGGCAGCGTACGAGGGCGACGGCGAGGGACCGTCCACGGCGTCCGGCCCGCCGGCGCCCCGGGGAAAGGTCACCATCACGGAGATCGCCCGCGAGGCCGGGGTCTCCGTGCCGACGGTGTCCCGGGTGGTCAACGGGCGCTCCGACGTCGCGCCCCGGACCCGCGCGCGGGTCGAGGACCTGCTGCGCCGGCACGGATACCGCCGGCGCCCCCCCGCCCCCTCCACCCGCGCCGCCCTGCTCGACCTGGTCTTCCACGACCTCGACAGCCCGTGGGCGGTGGAGATCCTGCGCGGCGTCGAGGAGGTCGCGCACACCGCCGGCGCCGGAACCGTCGTGTCGGCGATCCACGGCCGTTCGGGCGCCGCCCGCGAGTGGATGCACAACCTGCGTGCCCGGGCCTCCGACGGCGTCATCCTGGTCACCTCCGCCCTGGAGCCGGGCCTCCAGGACCAACTGCGCGTCCTCGGGGTCCCGTTGGTCGTGGTGGACCCGACGGGCTCGCCCGGCGCCGACACCCCGACCATCGGCGCCGCCAACTGGGCCGGCGGGCTGGCGGCCACCGAGCACCTGCTGTCCCTGGGCCACCGCCGGATCGCGCTGATCGCGGGTCCGTCCCGGCTGCTGTGCTCGCGGGCCCGCCACGACGGCTACCGCGCGGCCCTGGAGGCCGCCGGGCTCACCGTCGACCCGGCCCTGGTGGTCCCCGGTGACTTCCGCCCCGAGTCGGGCTTCGCCGGCTGCACCGCCCTCCTCGACCTGCCCGAGCCGCCGACGGCGCTGTTCGCCACCAGTGACCAGATGGCGCTCGGCGCGATCGAGGCGCTGCGCCGGCGGGGGCTGCGCGTCCCGGAGGACATGAGCGTGGTCGGCTTCGACGACCTGCCCGAGGTCCGCTGGTCCGCGCCGCCCCTGACCACGGTCCGCCAGCCGCTCGCCGACATGGGCCGGCTGGCCGTCCGCACGGTGCTGCGGCTGGCCCGCGGCGAGCACCTCGGCTCGCCGCGGGTCGAGCTCGGCACGGAGCTGGTGGTGCGCTGCAGCACCGCGCCGCCGGCGGCTCAGTCCAGCGCCTCCCGGATCGCGTAGTACGCCGGCTTCGGCGCGAGCTGCTCGTCCCACGGCAGGGCCGCTCCCTCACCGGGGAAGAAGGCCGGGATCCAGGAGTACTTGTCGGTGTAGTCCCAGACGGTGATGCCGACGCAGCGGCGCACCGCGAGGCACGCCTCGGTCATGTCCCGGTACCAGTCGGCCTGTTGGGCGAGCTTGTCCGCGGTGGCCGGGAGCAGCATCCGCACGTCGACCTCGGTGAGCGCGGTGTCCAGGCCGAGGCGGGAGAAGCGGCGCAGGTTGTCCTCCAGGGTGGCCGGGTAGCCGTACTGGAGGGCGAGGTGGGCCTGCAGTCCGATGCCGTCGAGCGGGACGCGCTGGGCCTTCAGCTGTCGTGCGAGGGCGTAGTAGGCGTCGCTCTTGGGGCCGACCGCCTCGATGTTGTAGTCGTTGAGGTAGAGCCTGGCGTGTGGGTCGGCCTCGTGGGCCCAGCGCAGGGCGTCGGCGATGTAGCCCGGGCCGAGGGTGTTGTAGAACAGGGTCTCCCGGTAGGTGCCGTCCTCGTTGAACGCCTCGTTGACGACGTCCCAGGAGTAGACCTTGCCGCGGTAGTGGCGCACCTCGGTCTGGATGTGGTTCTTCAGCACGGCGCGCAGCTCGTCGGCCGTCCAGGTGCGGCTGGTCAGCCAGTCCGGGAGCTGGCTGTGCCAGACCAGGGTGTGGGCGCGCACCCGCTGGTGGTGTGAGCGGGCGAGATTCACGATCTCGTCGCCGGCGGTCCAGTCGAAGACGCCCTGCTGGGGTTCGGTGGCGTACCACTTCATGCCGTTGCCGGGCGTGATCATGTCGAACTCGTGGCCGAGGACGCCCGTGTAGGCGGTGTCGGTGAGTTCGGGGTTGTCGGTGGCGCTGCCGAAGTAGCGGCCGTGGCGTTCGGCCAGGTCGGCGAGTGTGGGCTGCCGGGGGTGGCGTTCGCCGGCCTGCGCGGCCGGGCCGGCGGCGACCAGCACGGTGGCGAGCGCCCCGGCGAGTTTGAGACGGGTCCGGGCGGTGCTGGGCATGGTGCGACTCCTCACGACGGGGTGCGGGCAGGGGTCGTACGTCCGCGGGCGCGGGTCATCCCTTGGTGGCGCCGGCGGTGAGGCCGCCGACGAGCTGGCGCTCGGCGACCGAGTAGAAGGCCAGGGCCGGGACCATGGCGAGGACCAGGTAGGCGAACACCCGGGCGGTGTCCGAGGAGTACTGGCCCTGGAACTGCTGGACGCCGATCGGGACGGTCCACCAGGTGTCGTCGGTGAACACCAGCAGCGGCAGGAGGAAGTTGTTCCAGCTGGCCACCACGGCGAGCACCGAGACGGTGCCGAGGGCGGGACGGGCCATGGGCAGCAGCACCCTCCAGAAGAAGCCCAGCGGGCCGCAGCCGTCGAGGGTGGCCGCCTCCTCCAGCTCGGCCGGGATCTCCCGGAAGAAGCCGCGCAGGATGACGATGGTCATCGGCAGTCCGAACGCCGCCTGCGGCAGGATCACACCGAGCGGGTCGTCCAGCAGCCCCATCGAGCGCAGCAGCAGGAACAGCGGCAGGGCCGCCACCGCGAACGGGAACATCAGGCCGATGGTGAAGAGGGTGAACAGCACCTCCCGCCCGCGGAAGGCGAACCGGGCGAAGGAGAACGCGGCGAGCGCGGACACCGCGACGACCAGCACCGTCGTCCCGATCGCGATGAAGGTGCTGCTGCCGACCAGTTGCCAGAAGCTGCCGGAGGCGAGGATGCCGGTGTAGTTGGAGGTGACCCACGGGTCGGGCAGCCCGACGGGGTTGCGGGAGAGCTGGTCGGTCGACTTGAAGCCGGACAGCACGGCGTACAGCAGCGGTACGGCCATCACCGCGCCGACCACCACCAGGACGGCATGCAGCGACAGGGTCTTCGACGTCCGGGGGGCCTTCACGCGCCGCCTCCTCGCATGGTCGTGGTGGCGCCCGCCAGGTCGCGGCGGAGCACGAACCGCTGGTAGACGAGGGCGAAGACGAGACTGATGCCGAACATGACCACGCTGATCGCGCTGGCGTAGCCGACCTGGTAGCGCTTGAAGCCGTACTGGAACATGGTCACGGCCATCGTCTCGGAGTGGTGGTCGGGTCCGCCCGCGGTGATCACCCACACCAGGTCGAAGAGCTGGACGGAGCCGATGACCGACAGGAAGACGCTGATGCGCAGGGTGGGTGCGAGCAGCGGCAGCGTGACGTGCCGGAAGCGCTGCCAGGGACCGGCCCCGTCGATCAGCGCCGCCTCGGTCAACTCGGCCGGGACGGCCTGGAGTCCGGCCAGGTAGAGCATCATGTGGAAGCCGAAGTACTTCCACATCATGACGAGGAAGAGGGTGGCCATGACGGTGGAGGGGTCGGAGAACCACTTCCCGGCCGGACCGTCCAGGCCGATCCCGCCGAGGACGTGGTCGGCGAGCCCGTCGCCGGGCGCGAAGATCATGCCGAACAGCACGCCGGTGATCGCCTCGGACAGGACGTACGGCGCGAAGAACAGCATGCGGTAGACCGCCCGGCCGCGCAGCCGCTGGTTGAGTGCGACCGCCAGGGCCAGCGCGAACGGCAACTGGAGGCCGAGCGACAGCAGCACGAGCACCAGGCAGCGCCACAGGTCGCCCCGGAACACCGGGTCCTGGAACAGCCGGGTGAAGTTGTCGCCGCCGACCGCGTCCTCGGGCATGCCGAAGCCGCCCCAGCGGAAGAACGACGCGTAGAGCGCGAACAGCAGCGGCAGCAGCACCAGCGTGCCGAACAGCACGAGAGCGGGCACCTGGAGGCCGTACGCGGTGAGGTGGTGCGCCACGCGCCGCCGCGCCCGGCCGCGGGGCCGTCCGGCGGCCGGGGCCGGGGAGGGGGCGTCGACGCCGCTCCGCTCCTCGGGGAGGTAGGTGGAGGCCATCGCCTGCTACTGCTCTTCCTTCGCGGCCTTGGTGATCGACTCGGCCACCTGCCGGGGCGACTTGGAGCCCGCGACGAGGGCGGCGACGCTGTCGTTGACCTCCTGGCCGACGGCGGGCGCGTAGGCCTGGTCGAGGTAGAGCTGGAACCCGGTGGCGGCCTTCAACTGGGCTTGTACGGCTTTGAGGTTGGGGTCGCTCAGGGCGCTCTCGGCGGACGGGACGACGGGGAGCACGCCGGTCTTCTTGACGAGGGTGGTGTCGGTGGCCGCGGAGGCGAAGAACTTCAGGAAGTCCACCGCCGCCTGCGGGGCGCCCTTGCGCAGGGCGTGTCCGCCGCCCCCGCCGAACACCTCGGTGATGGCCCCCCGGCCGCCCTCGACCGCGGGGAAGGGGAAGAAGCCCAGGTCGGCGCCGAGGCCCTTGCCGGCGTCGGCCTCCACCACCGGGGCCCACTGGCCCATGAGTTCCATGGCGGCCCTGCCGTTGCCGACGGCGGCGGCCTGGCCGGTGGGCGTGGAGTAGGCGGCGCCGAGGAAGCCCTTCTGGAAGGGCTGGAGGTCCACCAGTTCCTTCAGGTGCTGCCCGGCCCGGACGAAGCCGTCGCCCGTGAAGTCCTTGGCGTCGTTGGCCTTTCCGAGCGCGTCGGCACCCGCGGTGCGCATCGCCAGGTAGGCCCAGTAGTACATGCCGGGCCACTTCTCCTTGCCGGCCAGCGCGATGGGCGTGGTGCCGGCCGCCTTCAGCTTCCTGACCGCGTCGAGGAACCCGCTCCACGTGGTGGGCGGCTGGGCGATCCCGGCCCGCCGGAAGAGGGCCTTGTTGTACCAGAAGCCGATCATGCCGATGTCGAAGGGGATGCCGTAGACCTTGTCGTCGATCAGGTAGGGCTCCTTGGCGACCTTCAGCAGGCCCTCGGACCACGGCGCGGTCCGCTCGCCGAGGTCCTCGACGAGTCCGGCCTCGACCTGCTGCCTGAGCACCCCGCCGCCCCAGGTGTGGAAGATGTCGGGGAGCTTGCCCGAGGCGGTCAGTGCGGTCATCTTCGACTTGTACGCGTCGTTCTCGAGCTGGACGACCTTGACCTTGACCGTGGGGTTCTGCGCCTCGAACTGCCGGGCCAGGCCGGCCCAGACGTCCTTGGTCGGCTGGGTGGTGGAGATGTTCCACCACTCGACGGTGGTCGTACCGGACGATGAGCCCCCGTCCGAGTCGCCGCCGCAGGCGCTCAGCGCCGTCATGCTGACGCCGGCGGCGGCGGAGGCCGCCAGGAAGGCGCGGCGGGACAGTGCCGGGTCGGCCATGGAGTACTCCTCGAAAGTTTCGGTGCGCATCCAGAAAACTTCGGTTGCGCCGCACCCTAGGGACGCGGTCCGAAGGGTGGCAACCCCTCGGACACGGCCAATCGGGCACCGGACAGCCGAGCCGAAGGAGGCGGCGAAACATTCGTTCAGCCCCTCGAACATCACGGCGCGGGAGACGGTGCGAGACGGTCCCCATCCGGGCCGACCGACCCCTGGGGTGAAACCCTTAACGCAGGCTTGACGGCCCCGCCCCCTTGATCCGCGGGCCGCTGCCGCACCCCCGGCCTACGCTGGAGCCGCCGTCCGCGTGATGGCCCCCACCCACGCTGACCAGCACCAGGAGCGCCGCCATGACCGCGACCGAGCACCCCGCGCCCAGTCGTCTGCGCTCCTGGATGCTGGAGGGGCTGTCGGACATGGGCAAGGGCCAGGGCGTCGCGGGACCGCACGCCACCCCGGAGCCCCCGCACCGCGGCCAGGCCTGGTACCGGGTCATGTGCCTGACGGGCGTCGACTACTTCTCCACCCTCGGCTACCAGCCGGGCATCGCCGCCCTCGCGGCCGGGCTGCTCTCCCCCGTCGCGACCGTCGTCCTGGTGGTCGTGACCCTCGCGGGCGCCCTGCCGGTCTACCGCCGGGTCGCCGAGGAGTCACCGCACGGCGAGGGCTCGATCGCCATGCTGGAGCGGCTGCTCACCTTCTGGAAGGGCAAGCTGTTCGTCCTGACCCTGCTGGGCTTCGCCGCTACCGACTTCCTGATCACCATCACCCTGTCAGCGGCCGACGCCTCGACCCACCTGGTGGAGAACCCGCACCTGACCGACGCCCTGCAGGGCCGGCGCATGCTGATCACCCTGCTGCTCGTCGCCCTGCTCGGCGCGGTGTTCCTCAAGGGCTTCCTGGAGGCGATCGGCGTCGCCGTCGCCCTGGTCGCCACCTACCTGGTCCTGAACGCGGTCGTCGTGGCCGCCGGCTTCTGGCACGTGGTCACCGCCGGTCACGTCGTCACCGACTGGTCCCACGCGCTGACCGCCGAGCACGGCAACGTCTTCGCGATGGTCGGCGTCTCCCTGCTGGTCTTCCCCAAGCTCGCCCTTGGCCTGTCCGGCTTCGAGACCGGCGTCGCCGTGATGCCCCACGTCAAGGGCGACCCCGGCGACACCGAGGACCACCCGGCGGGCCGCATCCGCGACACCAAGAAGCTGCTGACGACCGCCGCCCTCATCATGAGCGTCTTCCTGATCGTCACCAGCTTCCTCACCACGGTGCTCATCCCGGAGAAGGAGTTCGAGTCCGGCGGCCAGGCCAACGGCCGCGCCCTCGCCTACCTGGCGCACGAATACCTCGGCAACACCTTCGGCACGGTCTACGACGTGTCCACCATCGCCATCCTGTGGTTCGCCGGCGCCTCCGCGATGGCCGGCCTGCTCAACCTGATGCCGCGCTACCTGCCCCGCTACGGCATGGCCCCGCACTGGGCCCGCGCCGTGCGTCCGATGGTGCTGGTCTTCACCCTGATCGCCTTCCTGGTCACCTGGGTCTTCGACGCCGACGTCGACGCCCAGGGCGGTGCCTACGCCACCGGTGTGCTGGTGCTGATGTCCTCCGCCGCGATCGCGGTCACCATCGCCGCGCGCCGGGCCGGACAGCGCGGCTGGACCGTCGCCTTCGGCGTGGTCTCGGCGGTGCTGCTCTACGTCACCGTCGTCAACGTCATCGAGCGCCCCGACGGCGTGAAGATCGGTGCCTGCTTCATCGCCGGCATCATCGCCGTCTCGCTGCTGTCCCGGCTGGCCCGCGCCTTCGAGCTGCGCGTCACCGACGTGACGCTCGACCCGCTGGCGGACCGGTTCGTGCGGGACATGGCCAGCCGCAAGATGCGCTTCATCGCCAACGAGCCCGACCGCCGCGACCGCGCCGAGTACCGCGACAAGGTCGAGCAGATCCGCGAGGACAACGACCTCCCCGCCCACGAGGACTTCGTCTTCGCCGAGGTCACGGTCACCGACCCGTCCGAGTTCGAGGGCCGGCTGGTGGTGCGCGGCGAGGTCCTGCACGGCCGCTACCGCGTCCTGGTCCTGGAGTCCTCCTCCATCCCCAACGCCCTGGCGGCGCTGCTCCTGCACGTGCGCGACACCACCGGCTGCACGCCGCACATCTACTTCGAGTGGACCGAGGGCAGCCCGTTCACCAACTTCCTGCGCTTCTTCCTCTTCGGCCAGGGCGAGGTCGCCCCGGTCACCCGCGAGGTGCTGCGCGAGGCCGAACCGGACCCGGCCCGCCGGCCCCGCGTCCACACGGGCTGACCCGGGCTGACACGGCCGAGGGCCCCCACCCGTCGGTGGGGGCCCTCGATTGTGCCCGGCGCGGCCGGACCGGCTCAGCCGCCCGGCGGCCCGTCCGCTCAGTCGTCGTACGCGTCCAGCGGCGGGCAGGAGCAGACCAGGTTCCGGTCGCCGTACGCCTGGTCGATGCGGCGCACCGGCGGCCAGTACTTGTCGGCGGCCGACACCCCGCCCGGGAACACGGCCTCCTCGCGGGTGTACGCGTGCTCCCACTCCCCGCCGAGCGCGGCGGCGGTGTGCGGCGCGCCCCGCAGCGGGTTGTCCTCGGCCGGCCAGTCGCCCGCGCCGACCTTCTCGATCTCGGCACGGATGGCGATCATCGCGTCGCAGAAGCGGTCCAGCTCGGCCAGGTCCTCCGACTCGGTCGGCTCGATCATCAGCGTGCCGGCCACCGGGAAGGACATCGTCGGCGCGTGGAAGCCGTAGTCGATGAGCCGCTTGGCCACGTCGTCCACGCTCACGCCGGTGGCCTTGGTGATCGGCCGCAGGTCAATGATGCACTCGTGGGCGACCAGCCCGCCGGGGCCGGTGTAGAGCACCGGGTAGTGCGGCTCCAGGCGCTTGGCGACGTAGTTCGCGGACAGCACGGCCACCTGGGTGGCCCGCTTGAGCCCTTCGCCGCCCATGAGCCGCACGTAGGCCCAGGAGATCGGCAGGATGCCCGCGGAGCCCCACGGCGCGGCCGAGATCGGGCCGACGCCCGTCTCGGGCCCGGCGGCGGGCTGCAGCGGGTGGTTCGGCAGGTACGGCGCCAGGTGCGACCGTACGGCCACGGGTCCGACGCCGGGACCGCCGCCGCCGTGCGGGATGCAGAACGTCTTGTGCAGGTTCAGGTGGGAGACGTCGCCGCCGAAGTGGCCCGGCTTGGCGAGGCCGACCAGCGCGTTGAGGTTGGCGCCGTCGACGTAGACCTGGCCGCCCGCCTCGTGCACCTGCGCACAGATGTCGGCGACGTGCTCCTCGAAGACGCCGTGCGTCGACGGGTAGGTGATCATCAGCACGGCGAGCTGGTCGCGGTGCTGCTCGATCTTGGCCCGCAGGTCCTCGACGTCGATCTCGCCGTCCTCGGCGGTCTTCACGACGACGACCTTCATGCCGGCCATGACGGCGCTGGCGGCGTTGGTGCCGTGCGCCGAGGACGGGATGAGGCAGACCGTGCGGCCCTCGTCGCCGTTGGCGCGGTGGTAGCCGCGCACGGCCAGCAGACCGGCCAGCTCGCCCTGCGACCCGGCGTTGGGCTGGAGGGAGACCTTGTCGTACCCGGTGACCTCGGCGAGCCGCTCCTCCAGCTCACGGATCAGCGTGAGGTAGCCCTCGGCCTGCTCGGCGGGCGCGAACGGGTGCAGCTGCCCGAACTCCGGCCAGGTGACCGGCTCCATCTCGGTCGTCGCGTTGAGCTTCATGGTGCAGGAGCCCAGCGGGATCATGCCGCGGTCGAGCGCGTAGTCGCGGTCGGAGAGCCGGCGCAGGTAGCGCAGCATCGCCGTCTCGGAGCGGTGCTGGTGGAAGACCGGGTGGGTCAGGAAGTCGTCGGACCGCAGCAGCCCCTCGGGCAGCACGTCCCCGGCGGACGCGTCGAGCGCCTCGACGTCGCCCCGGACACCGAAGGCCTCCCAGACCGCGGTGAGCTGCGCGCGCGTGGTGGTCTCGTCGCAGGCGGCCGACACGTGGTCGGCGTCGACGAGCCGCAGGTTGACGCCCTTGTCGCGGGCGGCCGCGACGACCTCGGCGGCCCGGGCGGGCACCCGCGCGGTCACCGTGTCGAAGTAGGCGCCGTGCACGACCTCCACGCCGCCCGCGGTCAGCCCGGCGGCCAGGATCGAGGCGTACCGGTGGGTGCGCCGCGCGATCGCCCGCAGCCCTTCGGGGCCGTGGTAGACCGCGTACATGCCGGCCATGACGGCCAGCAGGACCTGCGCGGTGCAGATGTTGCTGGTGGCCTTCTCGCGCCGGATGTGCTGCTCACGCGTCTGCAGCGCCAGCCGGTAGGCCTTGTGCCCGTCCGCGTCCACGGACACCCCGACGAGCCGCCCGGGCAGGCTCCGCGCGAACTTCTCCTGGACGGCCATGTAGCCGGCGTGCGGGCCGCCGAAGCCCATCGGCACACCGAAGCGCTGCGTCGTGCCCACCGCGATGTCGGCACCCAGCTCACCGGGCGACGTCAGCAGGGTCAGCGCCAGCAGGTCGGCGGCGACCGTGACGACCGCGCCCAGCTCGTGGGCCTGCTCGATGACGGGCCGTATGTCGCGCACGGCGCCGGAGGCGCCCGGGTACTGGATCAGCACGCCGTTGATCTCGCGGGCGGCGAGGTCGGCCGGGATGCCCTCGGCGAGGTCGGCGACGACCACCTCGACGCCGGTCGGTTCGGCCCGGGTGCGGATCACGGCGACGGTCTGCGGCAGCGCGTCCGCGTCGATCAGGAACAGGCCCTTCTTGTTCTTGCCCATGCGCCGGGACAGGGCCATCGCCTCGGCGGCGGCCGTGCTCTCGTCGAGCAGCGAGGCGCCGGAGGTGGGCAGCCCCGTCAGGTCCGCGACCATGGTCTGGAAGTTGAGCAGCGCCTCCAGGCGGCCCTGGGAGATCTCGGGCTGGTAGGGCGTGTACGCCGTGTACCAGGCCGGGTTCTCCATGACGTTGCGCAGGATGACGGGCGGCGTGAACGTGCCGTGGTAGCCGAGCCCGATCATCGAGCCGAGCACCTGGTTGCGGTCGGCGAGGGACCGCAGCTCGGCCAGCACCTCGGCCTCGCTGCGCGCGCCGGGCAGGTCCAGCGCGTCGGCGTTCTTGATCACGTCCGGCACGGCGGCGGCGGTGAGCTCGTCGAGCGAGCCGTACCCGACCTGCGCGAGCATCTTGGCCCGCGCCTCCTGGTCGGGCCCGATGTGGCGCTGCTCGAAGGGGATGCCCTCTTCGAGCTCGGTGAGCGGAGTGCGGTGGGCGGTCATTGCGGAGGCCTCCTGGTCTGACGCGACCTTCGAGGGACACCACGGCACGGGTGTCCCGACGGCCTCCCCCTCTGTCATCTCAACCTGAGAGCTTCACCGGACGGCCCGGGGGCGTCCGGCTTTCACCGTCGGTGAGAGCGGAAGCCGTCGACACCCGCCCTGCTTTCCAGAGTGACCTCGTCCGTGCGGTACGTGGGCCTGAGAGATTCCGGGGAGGATTTGCTCCTTCGGCGCCTCCATGGTGCTCGGAGGACTCTCCCGCACGGGGTCAGCAGCCGCTGTCAGCGTACCAGCGAGGTCAACGCCGTGGCCTTCGAGTGGCCGCCGGGGCGAATGTGCTCTTTCGTAGTGCTGACGGACGAGGTGCGCCCATTGCGACCATATGGAGGGACCGTGCAGACCGACATCGATCCGCGCCACCTGATCGGCCGCAAGGCGTTCGACCGCAACGGCACCAAGATCGGCACCATCGACGAGGTCTACCTCGACGACGCGACCGGCGTACCGGAGTGGGCGGCCATACGGACCGGTCTGTTCTCCCGGGACGCGTTCGTCCCGCTGGAGCCCAGCGAGCTGGTCGACGGCGCCCTGCGGGTCCCCTTCGACCGGGCCCTGATCAAGGATGCCCCGGACTTCGGCGTGGGCCGCCACCTCTCCCCGGAGCAGGAACTGCAGCTCTACCACCACTACGGCCTCGACGTGGCCGCCACGCCCCCGCCGCCGGACCACGACTTCGGCCGCCTGGCGAGCAACCCGGACGAGGTCTGACGAGCCGGCCTGCCCCGCGCCCCCGCCGCCCGGCCGAGGCCCGACGCCCCGGACGGCACCACACCCCCACCCGGCCGACAGCCGACCCCGCCCGCGGTCGCACGGCACCCTCCGCTCCTCGACCTCCGGTCGGTACGACGTGGAGCGACCCCCGCTCCCTCGACCACGCCACCGGCCCCACTGGACCGAGCCCCCAGCCGCCCCGGACCGACGCTCCGGCAGGCCTCCATCACGAGGACGGTTCGCCTCCACCCAGCGGCAACCCACCCCGCTCCCTCCACCGCGCCACCAACCCCGCTGGACCGGGGCCCCAGCCGCCCCTGACCGGCACTCCGGCGGCCCTCCACCACAAGCACAGCCCGCCTCCATCCCACGGGCGGCCCGCCCCGGCGCCCGGACAGCCGGCCCGTCCGCCCCAGCCGGTCTCGACCCCCACTCCGGCCGGCCTCCACCCCGCCGAGAGCCCGGCCCCACCCCGGGCCCAGCCGCCCTCGAGCGGCCGACGGCCTCCACCGCGCCGCCGGTCCGGCCCGAGCGCGGCCCCGAGCGCCGTCCACCGGTGCTCCGGTCGGCCTCGACCCCGCCAGCGGTCGGCCCGACCGCGCGCCGAGCGATCCCCGACCCTGGCTCCGTTCGGCCTCCACCGCCCGGACGAGCCGGTCGGACGCCTCCGGTCACCCTCGACCGACGCTCCCCCACGCCTCCACCCCTCACCAGCCGTCCTCCACCGACGCCCCAGCGCACCTCCCCCGCACCAGCCACCCCCGTGCCCCCACTCAGCCCCCCACAGCCCCGCTCCCCACCCCCGACTGCTCCGGGCCCACCCCACCGCCCGCCTGGGCGGCCCCGCCCTCCCCGGACGGCCGGACCGGCACCAGGGGCAGCGGGTCGACCGGTTCCAGGTCCGGGTCGTCGACGCGGAACGTCCGCACCCGCCCGGGCTCCGAGTACGGCGTCTCGAACCGCACGGTGACCCGGCCCAGACCGCTGCCCTGCACCCACCCGTGCCCGAGCGAGGCGTGCCGTACGTCGTGCCCGGGCCGCCAGGAGTGCTCGGCGGGGGCGGTGACGGCCGGCCGGGGCTCGTCCGGCACCGCCGCCTCCTCCTCGGGCCCGACGGTGCGCTCCCCCGCGGCCTGCGCGAACAGGTCCTCCTGGGTGTAGTCGGCCAGTCCCGACACGCCCACCCCGAGCAGCCGCACCCCGCCGGTGGTGTCCACCGAGTCCAGCAGCCGGGCCGCCGCCTCCCGGACCACGGCCGGGTCGTCCGTGGGCCCGCGCAGGGTCTCCGAACGGGTCAGGGTGGAGAAGTCGTACCGCCGCACCTTGAGCACGATCGTCCGCCCCGACAGCCCGGCCCCGCGCAGCCGCCGCACGCACCGGTCGGCGAGCCGCTGCACCTCGAGCCCCACGCGGAGCCGGTCGTGGATGTCCACGTCGTAGGTGTCCTCGACGGAGACGGACTTGGTCTCCCGCTCGGCCACCACGGGCCGCTCGTCGCGCGCCAGCGCCATGGCGTACAGGCCGTGCCCGTGGGCCTTGCCGAGCAGCCGCACCAGCTCGTCCTCGCCGGCTTCCACGATCTCGTCGATCGTGGTGATCCCGGCCCGCCGCAGGTGGTCGCCCGTCGCCGGGCCCACGCCCGGCAGCGTCCGCACCGACAGCGGCCCGAGGAGCGCCCGCTCGGTCCCCGGCTGGATCAGCACCAGGCCGTCCGGCTTGGCCTGCTCGGAGGCGATCTTGGCGAGCATCTTGGAGGCGGCCAGCCCGACCGACCCGGTGAGCCCGGTGACCGCCCGGATTTCGGCCCGCAGCCGGACCCCGGTCAGCTGCGCCGACTCGCTGTCCCAGGCCGCTCCCCCGGCCTCCAGGTCGACGAACGCCTCGTCCAGGCTCAGTGGCTCCACGAGCGGCGACAGGGCCCGCAGCAACGCCATGACCTGGTCGCTGATCGCCCGGTAGAAGGTGAAGCGGGGGGTGAGGTAGGCGGCGTTGGGGGCGAGGCGGCGCGCCTGGGCCATGGGCATCGCCGAGTGCACTCCGAAGACCCGTGCCTCGTAGGAAGCGGTGGCGACCACCCCGCGGGGACCGAGGCCGCCCACGACCACCGCCTTGCCGCGCAGGCTCGGCTTGGACGCCTGCTCCGCCTGGGCGAAGAAGGCATCCATGTCGAGATGCAGGATGGTGGGCGCGTTCCGCACACCTCTGATGCTGCACCACACCACTGACAACGGCAGCCAACGACCCCGCGCGAGCCGGGACGGTGCCCCGCGACCTCCGCGGAACCGCCGGTGCGGCGCCCTCAGACCGCCCGGTTGCGCCGGCGCGCCAGCTCGTCGGCCGGGTTGTGCCCGACGAGCGTCTCGCCGGTGTCCACGCGCTCCCCGTGCAGCTGGGACAAGGCGCTCTCGACGTCCCGCCACACCACGCCCACGGCGATGCCGAAGATGCCCTGGCCGCCCTGGAGCAGGGCGTGGACCTCGTCGGGCGAGGTGCACTCGTAGACGGTCGCGCCGTCGCTCATCAGCGTCATGCGCTCCAGGTCGCGGAAACCGCGTTCCCTCAGGTGCTGCACGGCGGTGCGGATGTTCTGCAAAGACACGCCGGTGTCCAGGAAGCGCTTGACGATCTTCAGGACGACGACGTCCCGGAAGCTGTACAGGCGCTGGGTCCCGGACCCGTGGGCGGGCCGCACGCTCGGCTCGACGAGCCCGGTGCGGGCCCAGTAGTCCAGTTGGCGGTAGGTGATGCCGGCGGCCGCGCAGGCCGTCGGGCCGCGGTAGCCGATCTGCTCGGACGCCATGGACGTCGCCCCTCCGCCGCTCGGCACGGCCGTCGGTCGCTGTGGGGCGTGGTCGGCCGCGCCGCCGTGGAGCGCATACGGACCGCTTCCCCCGGTCTCGCGTCCGGGGGCACCCCCAGCCGTACCGTCGCCGCTGCTTCTCACGCCGACCTCCGTCCTTGAACTGCCTTCTCGACGGTAGGCAGTCACCAGGGGTGCGTCAACGATCGCCACACTCGGCACGCCGAGTGATAATCACCCTAAGAGTGGTTTCCCGTACCCCACCGCGGGGAAAGGCTAGCCGAATGCGCTCGGGGACGGGCGGTATGACGCTCCCCGTGGCCGGTGGCACATGCCGGGAACCCCGGGTGAGCGCGACGCACACCCCGCCGACCGGCCCGGCGGCATCCTGCCGGCCACCCGGCCCGTGGTGCGCGCCTGCCGCGGCTGCTACTGGCTGCTGGTGCCGAAGTCCTCGGGCGAGATCTGGTCGAGGAACTCGCGGAACTTCTCCACCTCGTCCTCCTGCTCGTCCGGGATGGCGATACCGGCGTCGTCGAGCACCGTGTCGCTGCCGTAGATCGGCGTCCCGGTGCGCAGGGCCAGCGCTATGGCGTCGGACGGGCGGGCGCTCACCTCGACGCCGCTGGCGAAGACCAGCTCCGCGTAGAAGACGCCCTCCCGCAGGTCCGTGATGCGCACTTCGGTGAGCTCCTGGCCCACGGCCTCCAGCACGTCCTTGAACAGGTCGTGGGTCAGCGGCCGTGCGGGAGCCATGCCCTGCTGGGCGAAGGCGATCGCGGTCGCCTCCCCCGGTCCGATCCAGATGGGGAGGTACCGGTCGCCTCCCACTTCACGCAGGAGCACGATCGGTTGGTTGGAGGGCATTTCGACCCGGACACCTACGACATCGAGCTCGTTCACACAGCAACCCTAGGCCGTGTCCGAGACGTTTGGGTAGTCGGGCCCGGATCGACCGGCCGATCCGCCCAGGGCGAACGGCGCCGACGGAGGGTGCCGCGGGCCGTCGGCGGGCCGTCAGGGCAACCGTACGCCGAGCGCGGTCTGCACCAGCGCGGCGTGCAGTCTGACCGTCAGACCGGCCAGTTCCTTCGTACGGGCCTCGGCATGGGTCCTGGTCTGCGGGTTGCGGTGCCGCCTGAGCGGGGCGACGACCTGGTCCACCAGTCCGGCCTCGCGGTCGGCGGCCGCCTTCATCACCCGCAGGTGCCGGGGTTCGATGCCGAACCGGCCCAGCTCGGCGATCAGGGAGGCCACGGTGGCCGCCTCCGCGTCGTAGACCCCGTCCTCCAGCGGGACGACCAGGCCGTACGACTCCCACTCGGTCAGCTCGGCCTCGTCGATGTCCGCGGCCGCCAGCAGCTCGGCCCGCCCGATCCGGGCGGCGGTGGGCGCCTCGGACTGCTCCTCGGGGGCCGTCTCGCCGTCGCGCTGCCGACCCAGCCTGGGCAAGGGGCCGGCCTCGCCGCGCTCCATGGCGTCCAGGTGCTCGCGGATGACCTTCAGCGGCAGGTAGTGGTCCCGCTGCATCCGCAGCACGTGGGCCAGCCGCTCGACGTCCTCGGCGCTGAACTTGCGGTACCCCGACGGGGTCCGCCGCGGCTCGACGAGACCCTCCGACTCCAGGAACCGGATCTTGGAGATGGTGACCTCGGGAAACTCGTCGCGCAGCACGTTCAGCACCGTGCCGATGCTCATCAGCCCGCTGTCCACGGCGGCGGTGCCGTGCCCGGCACCGCCCCTCGGTGTTCGCAGCATGGACCTTCCCCAGGGGTGTCCCCCGGACCGGAGTCCGGGGAGGGTCAGTAACCTCGCTGGCTCGCGTAGAAGACCAGCCGGTACTTGCCGATCTGCACCTCGTCCCCGTTCGCCAGGGCGACCTGGTCGATCCGCTCGCGGTTGACGTACGTGCCGTTCAGGCTGCCGACGTCGGCGACCGTGAACGTCCCGTCCGGGCTGCGGCGGAACTCCACGTGGCGGCGGGAGACCGTCACGTCGTCCAGGAAGATGTCGCTCTGCGGGTGACGCCCGGCCGTGGTCAGGTCGCCGTCCAGCAGGAAGCGGCTGCCCGAGTTCGGCCCGCGTCGCACGACCAGCAGCGCGGAACCCAGCGGCAGCGCGTCCACCGCGGCCTGCGCCTCGGGCGACAGGGCGGGCAGCTGCGTCTGACCGGTGGCCTCCGCGTCGTAGGCCTCGAGACCGGAGATCGAGATGGTGGACGTCGTCTCCGACGGGCGCTCGGCACCGGCCCGCAGCGGAGCACCGCAGTTGGAGCAGAAGCGGCTGTTCTCCGCGTTGCGGTTACCGCACCTCGTACACACCAGGGCCGACATAGGGGAAAACCCTCCACCCGCACTTGAGGTTGACGGTTGTCCGAAACCTATGCCGCCGGACTGTGCAGGGTCAACAGACGGCGCGCCCTGACCTCCGGAAAGGTCACCCGGACCAGCCACCTGGTCCCGGAACAGCGGCCGCTGGCCCTCCGCGTCGGGCTGTGCGCGATGGCGGGCGGTCGCGTTGTCGCTGCCCTCTCGCGCGCTCTTGCCGAACAACTTCGCAAACAACTTCACGGGCGATTCCCCTTGACCGAAACAGACCCGCCCGTGGGGCAGGACGAACCCTGACTGAACACACCGGTCGACCCGGACACCTTCACAACGTCCGTATCCACCAGACAGTTTCCACCACGCACCACCGGATCGGTGCGTCGACCCCCCGCAGCCTCATGCCCTTGCCGGACGTCCCCCATGCACCCCCGGTTCACTGGGAGGACGACCGAGCGTAGTCAGGCTGCTTCGCCGCTCGCAAGGCGTCCACGACGATCTTGTCCGACCGCTCCACCGTAACGGTGGCCTGCTCCTTCTCCAGGGTCTGCACCACGCCTCCAGGGATGTTGAGCGCCGGTTCGAGGTCCTGCGGCTTGCCGATGACCTTGAAACGATAGGGCGCGTTGATCTTGTTCCCGTCGACGCTCACGCTCTTGCCGGAGTCCGTCAGGTACGTATTGGCGACCACCCGCACGCCGTTGACCTGGATCGCTTCCGCCCCGGCCGCACGCAGCTCCTGGATCGCGTCGAGCAGCATGTCCGCCTTGACCGTCCCCTTCGTGTCCTCGATGGTCATCGTGATGCCGGGGCCCTGGGCCGCCACCGTGCCCGCCAGGATGCCGAGTTGCCGTTCCTTCTCGACCGTCTGCCGGCGGGCCTCCTCGGCCTGGTCGGAGCTGTTCTCCAGCTCCTGCTGCTGCTTCTCAAGTCCCTGCTTCTCGTCACCAAGACGCTGACTGCGGTCGCCGAGTTCATCGAGGATGCGCACGAGATCTTCCTGGCGGGCGCCGCGCAGCGCGCTGTCGCTGTCGCTGTTCGACGCGACCTGCACCGCCAGGCCGAAGCCGAGGCCGAACAGCAGCACGGCCACGATGAGTTGGGCGCGGCTCGCCCGCGGCGGCCACAGGCCCTTCGCCAGCCGCTGCCGCCCGCTCAGCCGGTCCTGCTCCCGGCCGTGCTCCTGCGGCGCCTGGGGCTCGGCGGGCGCCGCGGGCACCTCCTCGGGCAGTTCCCTGCGCAGCGGGTTCTCGGGGGTCCTGTCCTGCTCGCTCATCGGCGTCACGCCCGGAACACGTGGCGGCGGATCGCCGCGGCGTTGGAGAAGATGCGGATGCCCAGCACGACGACCACGCCCGTGGACAGCTGGGCCCCCACGCCCAACTTGTCGCCCAGGAAGACGATCAGCGCGGCCACGACCACGTTCGACAGGAACGACACCACGAAGACCTTGTCGTCGAAGATGCCGTCCAGCATGGCCCGCAGGCCGCCGAACACGGCGTCCAGCGCCGCCACGACGGCGATGGGCAGATACGGCTCGACGGCCGCCGGGATCTCGGGCCGGACCAACAGTCCGGCCACGACTCCCAGGACCAGGCCCAGTACGGCGATCACGATGTGCCCTTCTCCGTCTCGGTGCTCGGCTGAGCTGTTCGTACGATCACACTCGGTGCCGCGGGCAGCCGGACGTCGTCCTCCACGGAGATCGCGGTCCGGATGCCGAAGTTCTCCCGCAGGGCGTCCAGGTACAGGCCGTCGGCGCTGTCCTGGAACCGGGTGCTCAGGTTCTTCCCGTCCCCCACCGCGAGCACCGTGTACGGCGGCACCAGCGGCTTGTTGTCGACCAGTATGGCGTCGCCCGCCGCCCGGATCGCCGACAGGGACGTCAGTCGCTGCCCGTTGATCGACACGGCCTCGGCGCCCGACTCCCACAGGCCGTTGACCACGCGCTGCATGTCGCGGTCGCGCACGCGCCCGGTGTCGGAGAAGTCAGCGGTCTCGCGGGGGTCGCCGTTGCCGCCGCTGCTGGCTTCCTTGGCGTCGTTCACGACGAGCTTCACGCCCGGGCCGTGCACGGCGAGGGCACCGGACAGGACACCCACCAGGTCGCCGCGGTCGCCGCCGCCGCTCTTCTCCAGGGCGGCGCGCTGGCGGGCGCTCACGTCGTCGCGCAGCTTGTCGACGGACGCCTCGAGCTTGTCGGCCGCCTCGGTCTCGCGGTCGATGCGGTCGATCAGTTCCTCGCGCTCCTTGGCGACGACCGGCGCGGCGACGCGCGCCTGGGCCGCGCCGACGGTCACGACGAGCGCCGCCAGCACCAGGCCGGCGGCGAGACCCAGCTTCGCCCGCAACGTCTTGGGCATGCCACCGTCACCCTGCTTGCGGGCGGCGGCCTCGCCGTACCCGTCGTCGAGGCTGTGGTCCATGACGTTGGTGAGCAGCGACATGGACGCGTCCGGGCGCGCCGGACGCGCGGGTGTGCTCCGAACGGGGGGCTGCTGCGGCATGCCGCACATCGTCGCACGTCGCGACCGGTACCTCCGAACGGGGCCACCGGCGTGCCGGACAGGCCCCCTTGGGGACACTTGTCCGGCACGCGTGCGTACGGCGGTCGGTCAGCGCCCGGCGCTGTCCACGACCGCCGCCCACTCGTCGAGCAGGGCCTGCGCGGAGGCGTCGTCCGGGCCCTCGGCCCACAGGTGCGTGACCGCCTCGGCCGGGTCGGGCAGCACCATCACCCAGCGGCCGTCGGCCTCCACCACGCGCACGCCGTCGGTGGTGTCCACGAACCGGTCCCCGGCCTCCTCGACGACCCGGCGCATGACCAGGCCCTTGACGGCCCACGGCGTCGCCAGGTCCCGCTTGAGGACGTGCGCCCGCGGGATCCGCGCGTCGATCTGGCTGAGCGTGAGCTGCGTGCGCGCCACCAGGCCGATGAGCCGCACGAACGCGGCCGTGCCGTCGAAGACGCTGCTGAACTCGGGGACGATGAAGCCGCCCTTGCCGTCACCGCCGAAGATGGTTCCCTCGTCCGCCCCGACCCGGGTCAGGTCGTCGGGCGACGTGGTCGTCCACTCCACCTGCGTCCCGTGGTACGCGGCGACCTGCTCGGCGATCCGCGTGGTCGTCACGGGCAGCGCGACGCGCCCGCTGCGCCGCTCGGCGGCCACCAGGTCGAGCAGCACCAGCAGGGCCCGGTCGTCCTCGATGATCCGGCCCTTCTCGTCGACGAGCGACAGCCGCTCGCCCACGGGGTCGAACCGCACGCCGAACGCGGCCTGCGAGGACGCCACGATCTCCCCCAGCCGCACGAGGCCCTTGCGGCGCATCTCGGCGGTCTCGGTCGGCCGCGACTCGTCCAGACCCGGGTTGATGGTCAGCGAGTCGACGCCCAGCTTGCCGAGCAGGCTTGGCAGGACCAGTCCCGCGCTGCCGTTCGAGGCGTCCACGACGACCTTCAGCCCGGACTCGGAGATCCCGGTCGTGTCGACGTTGCGCAGCAGCGACCCGGTGTACGAGTCGAAGACGCTGGACGGGAAGTGCAGGTCACCGATCTCGCCCGGGAACGCCCGCCGGTACTCCTGGCGCGCGAACACCCGGTCGAGCTTGCGCTGGCTGCCCTGGGAGAGGTCGGCCCCCTGGGAGTCGAAGAACATGATGTCCACGGAGTCGGGCACCCCGGGCGACGTCCTGATCATGATGCCGCCGGCGCTCCCGCGCGCGGTCTGCTGCCGCGCCACGGGCAGCGGCACGTTCTCCAGGTCGCGTACGTCGATGGCGCTGGCCTGCAGCGCGGAGATGACCGCCCGCTTCAGCGCGCGGGCTCCTCGGGAGTGGTCGCGGGCCGTGGTGACCGTCGCGCCCTTCTTCAGGGTCGTCGCGTAGGCACCGGCGAGGCGCACGGCGAGCTCGGGCGTGATCTCGACGTTCAGGATGCCGGAGACGCCCCGGGCGCCGAACAGGTTCGCCTGGCCGCGCGACTCCCAGATCACCGAGGTGTTGACGAACGCGCCGGCCTCGATGGTCTTGAACGGGTAGACGCGGACGTTGCCCTGCACGATCGATTCTTCACCGATCAGGCACTCGTCACCGATGACGGCGCCGTCCTCGATCCGGGCGGCCCGCATGATGTCGGTGTTCTTGCCCACCACACAGCCCCGCAGGTTGCTGTGCGGTCCGACGTACACGTTGTCGTGGACGACGGACTTGTGCAGGAAGGCACCGCTCTTGACGACCACGTTCGAGCCCACGACGCTGTGCTCACGGATCTCGGCGCCGGCCTCCACCTTGGCGTAGTCACCGATGTAGAGCGGCCCCCGGAGCACGGCGTCCGGGTGCACCTCGGCGCCCTCGGCCACCCACACCCCGGGCGAGATCTCGAACCCGTCGAGTTCGACGTCGACCTTGCCCTCGAGCACGTCGGCCTGGGCCTTCACGTAGCTCTCGTGGGTGCCGACGTCCTCCCAGTAGCCCTCGGCGACATAGCCGTAGATCGGCTTGCCTTCCTTCATGAGCTGGGGGAAGACGTCGCCGGACCAGTCGACCGGGACGTCGGCCTCGACGTAGTCGAAGACCTCGGGCTCCATCACGTAGATACCGGTGTTCACGGTGTCCGAGAACACCTGGCCCCAGGTCGGCTTCTCCAGGAAGCGCTCGACCTTGCCCTCTTCATCGACGATGGTGATGCCGAATTCCAGGGGGTTGGGCACCCGCGTCAGACAGACGGTGACGAGCGCGCCCTTTTCCTTGTGGAAGTTGATCAGCTCGGTGAGGTCGAAGTCCGTCAGGGCATCGCCGGAGATGACGAGGAAGGCATCGTCCTTCAACGCCTCCTCGGCGTTCTTGACGCTTCCGGCGGTACCGAGTGGCTTCTCCTCATTGGCATACGTGAGCTCCATCCCGAGCTCCTCGCCGTCACCGAAGTAGTTCTTGACCAGCGAGGCCAGGAACTGCACAGTGACGACGGTCTCGTTGAGCCCATGCCTTTTGAGCAGCCGCAGAACGTGCTCCATGATCGGCCGGTTGGCCACCGGCAGGAGCGGCTTGGGCATGCTCGAGGTCATAGGGCGAAGGCGCGTGCCTTCGCCTCCGGCCATCACGACGGCCTTCATGTCGGAAGCGTCCTCCTACAGAGACGACGGTGAGCCGACTTCACCCGTCAAGATTGTCCCGCACTTTCACGCCGCGGGCTCATCGAGCGATTGCTCACCGCTACGCTGCGGGATCAGTCGGCCATGGCGTCCGCGCGGACAAGGCGGCGGACCTGCACCACATACAGCACTCCTGCCCACCAATAGAGGGTTGTACCCCATCCGGCGAACGCCCATCCGAAAATGGCTCCGAGTGACGAGATCCATCCGCTTCCGTCACTGAGCAGCAGCAACGGGAACGCGTACATCAGGTTGAACGTGGCGGCCTTGCCGAGGAAGTTCACCTGGGGCGGCGGATAGCCGTGGCGCCGGAGGATGCCCACCATCACCAGCAGGACCAGCTCGCGCGCGAGCAGTACGGCGGTCAGCCAGAGCGGCAGGATCTCCCGCCAGGTGAGGCCGACCAGCGTGGAGAGGATGTACAGCCGGTCCGCGGCCGGGTCGAGCAGCCGGCCGAGGCTGCTGATCTGGTTCCAGCGTCGCGCCAGCTTGCCGTCCAGGTAGTCGCTGATCCCGCTGAGGGCGAGCACGAGCAGGGCCCAGCCGTCGCTCTTGGGGCCGCCGAACTCGGGCCTCAGAATGAGCCACAGGAACAGGGGCACGCCGAGCAGGCGAGCCATGCTCAGGATGTTCGGGATGGTGAGGACCCGGTCCGTCTGGACACGGGTCTCCTGGACCTCCACCCGGGGGCCTCCAGTGGGAAACGAGCCAACGATGCTCACTGACCTTACCTCAACGCAAAAAAGCTCCGACCCCTGGGCAGTGCCCAAGAGCCGGAGCTGTAAAAGGAGTTCGGCGGTGTCCTACTCTCCCACAGGGTCCCCCCTGCAGTACCATCGGCGCTGTAAGGCTTAGCTTCCGGGTTCGAAATGTAACCGGGCGTTTCCCCTACGCTATGACCACCGAAACACTATGAAACAGACAACAACCGAAGGCTGTTCGTGGTTTCAGAACCAACACAGTGGACGCGAGCAACTGAGGACAAGCCCTCGGCCTATTAGTACCGGTCACCTCCACACGTTACCGTGCTTCCAGATCCGGCCTATCAACCCAGTCGTCTACTGGGAGCCTTACCCCATCAAGTGGGTGGGAGTCCTCATCTCGAAGCAGGCTTCCCGCTTAGATGCTTTCAGCGGTTATCCCTCCCGAACGTAGCCAACCAGCCATGCCCTTGGCAGGACAACTGGCACACCAGAGGTTCGTCCGTCCCGGTCCTCTCGTACTAGGGACAGCCCTTCTCAAGACTCCTACGCGCACAGCGGATAGGGACCGAACTGTCTCACGACGTTCTAAACCCAGCTCGCGTACCGCTTTAATGGGCGAACAGCCCAACCCTTGGGACCGACTCCAGCCCCAGGATGCGACGAGCCGACATCGAGGTGCCAAACCATCCCGTCGATATGGACTCTTGGGGAAGATCAGCCTGTTATCCCCGGGGTACCTTTTATCCGTTGAGCGACGGCGCTTCCACAAGCCACCGCCGGATCACTAGTCCCGACTTTCGTCCCTGCTCGACCCGTCGGTCTCACAGTCAAGCTCCCTTGTGCACTTACACTCAACACCTGATTGCCAACCAGGCTGAGGGAACCTTTGGGCGCCTCCGTTACCCTTTAGGAGGCAACCGCCCCAGTTAAACTACCCATCAGACACTGTCCCTGATCCGGATCACGGACCCAGGTTAGACATCCAGCACGACCAGACTGGTATTTCAACGACGACTCCACAACCACTGGCGTGGCCGCTTCAAAGTCTCCCAGCTATCCTACACAAGCCGAACCGAACACCAATATCAAACTGTAGTAAAGGTCCCGGGGTCTTTCCGTCCTGCTGCGCGAAACGAGCATCTTTACTCGTAGTGCAATTTCACCGGGCCTATGGTTGAGACAGTCGAGAAGTCGTTACGCCATTCGTGCAGGTCGGAACTTACCCGACAAGGAATTTCGCTACCTTAGGATGGTTATAGTTACCACCGCCGTTTACTGGCGCTTAAGTTCTCAGCTTCGCCCCACCGAAATGGAGCTAACCGGTCCCCTTAACGTTCCAGCACCGGGCAGGCGTCAGTCCGTATACATCGCCTTACGGCTTCGCACGGACCTGTGTTTTTAGTAAACAGTCGCTTCTCGCTGGTCTCTGCGGCCCCCCCCAGCTCAGAGTGCAAGATTCATCACCGGATGTGGCCCCCCTTCTCCCGAAGTTACGGGGGCATTTTGCCGAGTTCCTTAACCATAGTTCACCCGAACGCCTCGGTATTCTCTACCTGACCACCTGAGTCGGTTTAGGGTACGGGCCGCCATGAAACTCGCTAGAGGCTTTTCTCGACAGCATAGGATCATCCACTTCACCACAATCGGCTCGGCATCAGGTCTCAGCCTCGTGTGATCCGGATTTGCCTGGATCACGGCCTACACCCTTACCCCGGGACAACCACCGCCCGGGCTGGACTACCTTCCTGCGTCACCCCATCACTCACCTACTACCAGATCGGGTCAGCGGCTCCACCACTCCCCTCAACTCCGAAGAGATCAGGGCGGCTTCACGGCCTTAGCATCACTGGATTCGATGTTTGACGCTTCACAGCGGGTACCGGAATATCAACCGGTTATCCATCGACTACGCCTGTCGGCCTCGCCTTAGGTCCCGACTTACCCTGGGCAGATCAGCTTGACCCAGGAACCCTTAGTCAATCGGCGCACACGTTTCTCACGTGTGTATCGCTACTCATGCCTGCATTCTCACTCGTCAACCGTCCACGACTACCTTCCAGTGCCGCTTCACCCGGCAGACGACGCTCCCCTACCCATCACAGCCGGCGTTGGCCGTATATGCTGCAATGACACGACTTCGGCGGTACGCTTGAGCCCCGCTACATTGTCGGCGCGGAATCACTAGACCAGTGAGCTATTACGCACTCTTTCAAGGGTGGCTGCTTCTAAGCCAACCTCCTGGTTGTCTCTGCGACTCCACATCCTTTCCCACTTAGCGTACGCTTAGGGGCCTTAGTCGATGCTCTGGGCTGTTTCCCTCTCGACCATGGAGCTTATCCCCCACAGTCTCACTGCCGCGCTCTCACTTACCGGCATTCGGAGTTTGGCTAAGGTCAGTAACCCGGTAGGGCCCATCGCCTATCCAGTGCTCTACCTCCGGCAAGAAACACACGACGCTGCACCTAAATGCATTTCGGGGAGAACCAGCTATCACGGAGTTTGATTGGCCTTTCACCCCTAACCACAGGTCATCCCCCAGGTTTTCAACCCTGGTGGGTTCGGTCCTCCACGAAGTCTTACCTCCGCTTCAACCTGCCCATGGCTAGATCACTCCGCTTCGGGTCTTGAGCGTGCTACTGAAACGCCCTGTTCGGACTCGCTTTCGCTACGGCTACCCCACCCGGGTTAACCTCGCAACACACCGCAAACTCGCAGGCTCATTCTTCAAAAGGCACGCAGTCACGAGAATGGAGCAAGCTCCACTCCGACGCTCCCACGGCTTGTAGGCACACGGTTTCAGGTACTATTTCACTCCCCTCCCGGGGTACTTTTCACCATTCCCTCACGGTACTATCCGCTATCGGTCACCAGGGAATATTTAGGCTTAGCGGGTGGTCCCGCCAGATTCACACGGGATTTCTCGGGCCCCGTGCTACTTGGGTGTCTCTCAAACGAGCCGCTGACGTTTCGACTACGGGGGTCTTACCCTCTACGCCGGACCTTTCGCATGTCCTTCGTCTACATCAACGGTTTCTGACTCGCCTCACAGCCGGCAGACTGTGAAAGAGAGATCCCACAACCCCGTATGCGCAACCCCTGCCGGGTCTCACACGCATACGGTTTGGCCTCATCCAGTTTCGCTCGCCACTACTCCCGGAATCACGGTTGTTTTCTCTTCCTGAGGGTACTGAGATGTTTCACTTCCCCTCGTTCCCTCCACACTGCCTATGTGTTCAGCAGTGGGTGACAGCCCATGACGACTGCCGGGTTTCCCCATTCGGAAACCCCCGGATCAAAGCCTGGTTGACGGCTCCCCGGGGACTATCGCGGCCTCCCACGTCCTTCATCGGTTCCTGGTGCCAAGGCATCCACCGTGCGCCCTTAAAAACTTGGCCACAGATGCTCGCGTCCACTGTGCAGTTCTCAAACAACGACCAGCCACCCATCACCCCCGGATCACTCCGGAGTTCACTGGGGCCGGCGACTGAGGAAGTTCATTCCCTCAGACACCCAACAGCGTGCCCGACCCGATCGTTCATCCAGACTCACGTTCCACGCCGAAGCAGTACTAGCGGGTCCTTCAGACCGACCGTGCCGAATAATCAACGTTCCACCCATGAGCAACCGTGCAAGACATTTGCTTGCAGTCGGCTATGTGCTCCTTAGAAAGGAGGTGATCCAGCCGCACCTTCCGGTACGGCTACCTTGTTACGACTTCGTCCCAATCGCTAGTCCCACCTTCGACGGCTCCCTCCCACAAGGGGTTGGGCCACCGGCTTCGGGTGTTACCAACTTTCGTGACGTGACGGGCGGTGTGTACAAGGCCCGGGAACGTATTCACCGCAGCAATGCTGATCTGCGATTACTAGCAACTCCGACTTCATGGGGTCGAGTTGCAGACCCCAATCCGAACTGAGACCGGCTTTTTGAGATTCGCTCCACCTCACGGTATCGCAGCTCATTGTACCGGCCATTGTAGCACGTGTGCAGCCCAAGACATAAGGGGCATGATGACTTGACGTCGTCCCCACCTTCCTCCGAGTTGACCCCGGCGGTCTCCTGTGAGTCCCCATCACCCCGAAGGGCATGCTGGCAACACAGGACAAGGGTTGCGCTCGTTGCGGGACTTAACCCAACATCTCACGACACGAGCTGACGACAGCCATGCACCACCTGTACACCGACCACAAGGGGGCGCCTGTCTCCAGACGTTTCCGGTGTATGTCAAGCCTTGGTAAGGTTCTTCGCGTTGCGTCGAATTAAGCCACATGCTCCGCTGCTTGTGCGGGCCCCCGTCAATTCCTTTGAGTTTTAGCCTTGCGGCCGTACTCCCCAGGCGGGGAACTTAATGCGTTAGCTGCGGCACCGACGACGTGGAATGTCGCCAACACCTAGTTCCCACCGTTTACGGCGTGGACTACCAGGGTATCTAATCCTGTTCGCTCCCCACGCTTTCGCTCCTCAGCGTCAGTAATGGCCCAGAGATCCGCCTTCGCCACCGGTGTTCCTCCTGATATCTGCGCATTTCACCGCTACACCAGGAATTCCGATCTCCCCTACCACACTCTAGCTAGCCCGTATCGAATGCAGACCCGGGGTTAAGCCCCGGGCTTTCACACCCGACGTGACAAGCCGCCTACGAGCTCTTTACGCCCAATAATTCCGGACAACGCTTGCGCCCTACGTATTACCGCGGCTGCTGGCACGTAGTTAGCCGGCGCTTCTTCTGCAGGTACCGTCACTTTCGCTTCTTCCCTGCTGAAAGAGGTTTACAACCCGAAGGCCGTCATCCCTCACGCGGCGTCGCTGCATCAGGCTTTCGCCCATTGTGCAATATTCCCCACTGCTGCCTCCCGTAGGAGTCTGGGCCGTGTCTCAGTCCCAGTGTGGCCGGTCGCCCTCTCAGGCCGGCTACCCGTCGTCGCCTTGGTGAGCCGTTACCTCACCAACAAGCTGATAGGCCGCGGGCTCATCCTTCACCGCCGGAGCTTTCGACCCTCACAGATGCCTGCAAGAGTGATATCCGGTATTAGACCCCGTTTCCAGGGCTTGTCCCAGAGTGAAGGGCAGATTGCCCACGTGTTACTCACCCGTTCGCCACTAATCCCCACCGAAGTGGTTCATCGTTCGACTTGCATGTGTTAAGCACGCCGCCAGCGTTCGTCCTGAGCCAGGATCAAACTCTCCGTGAATGTTTACCGGTAATCCGGTGCACACACACGAGAGCGGAACCGTCGAGCGGAATAAGCTCAACGGTTCACAGCGTCCTCGCTGTGTTTTCTTCAAAGGAACCTCGTCCCGGTCGTGATGACCGGAGACGGGGTATCAACATATCTGGCGTTGATTTTTGGCACGCTGTTGAGTTCTCAAGGAACGGTCGCTTCCTTTGTACTCACCCGAGAGACTCTCTCGCGGCTTTCCTCCGGGCGCTTCCCTTCGGTGTTCCCAACTCTATCAGCGTTTTTCCGTCTCCCTGACCACCGTCCCGCAGGCATGCGGAAGGCGACCCTGGATAGGATCCGACAAGTTGGGTGCTGCTTGATCGGCACGCGGAACCGCGTAGCTCATCGCCAAGCAGGAGTACGACTGTACAGGGGGCCGCGGACGGCGTGCAAATCCATTAGGCTAGTGGTCTAGACCACGGCTCACGTCGCGGATCGGTAGCTCTCGTGCGGAACCGGTACTTCCTATGACATACCCTGCTGCACAGTGCGCCGTCCGGGACTGGCCGTGACGGCCCATGTACAACTCCACTCCTCTGGGAGGCTTCCCATGACCACCGTGACGTCCCCGCTGGCAGGACGCGCCATCGGACTGGCCGCCGTGCCGGATCCGGTCTTCTCCGGGGCCATGGTCGGCCCGGGTACCGCCATCGACCCGGTCCGCGAGCCCTCCGAGGCCGTCGCCCCCGTGGACGGTGTCATCGTCTCCCTCCACCCGCACGCCTTCGTCGTCGTCGACAGTGAGGGCCACGGCGTGCTCACCCACCTCGGCATCGACACCGTGCAGCTGAACGGCGAGGGTTTCGAGCTCCTCGTGAACAAGGGCGACACCGTGACCCGCGGTCAGGCCGTGGTGCGCTGGAACCCCGCCGCCGTGGAGGCCGCCGGCAAGTCCGCGGTGTGCCCCGTCGTCGCACTGGAGGCCACGGCCGACTCCCTCGGCGAGCTGCGCGAGAGCGGCGACGTGAAGGCCGGGGACACCCTCTTCTCCTGGCAGTGACGCGCTTCCCCCTGCAGTGACGCTTTTCCGGCAGTGATGCCGTCGCCGTCGTCATGACGGCAGGTAGGACCACCACAGCGGCGGCGGGACCCGCCGCACTATCGGAGACGGGTGAGATGGAGACAACGCTGCGAGGCGTCGGCGTGAGCCACGGTGTGGCCATCGGCGAGGTTCGGCACATGGGAACGGCGGTCCTGGAGCCGCCGGCCAAGCAGATACCGCCGCAGGACGCGGAGCGTGAGCAGGGCCGCGCCCGCCAGGCCGTGGACGCCGTGGCCGCCGACCTGACCGCGCGCGGCAACCTGGCGGGCGGCGAGGCGCAGGCGGTGCTCGAGGCGCAGGCCATGATGGCCCAGGACCCCGAGCTGATGGCGGACGTCGAGCGTCGCATCGCGGTCGGCAGCACGGCCGAGCGTGCGGTGTACGACGCGTTCGCCGCGTACCGCGAGCTGCTCGCGAACGCCGGCGAGTACCTGGCCGGCCGGGTGGCGGACCTGGACGACGTGCGGAACCGCATCGTCGCGCGGCTGCTGGGCGTGCCGATGCCGGGCGTGCCGGACAGCGACGAGCCGTACGTGCTGGTGGCGCGTGACCTGGCGCCGGCCGACACGGCGCTGCTGGACCCGGCGCTGGTGTTGGGCTTCGTCACCGAGGAGGGCGGGCCGACCAGTCACAGCGCGATCCTGGCGCGGGCGCTCGGGGTGCCCGCCGTGGTCGCGCTGCCGGGTGCCGGTGAGCTGGCCGAGGGCACGCTGATCGCGGTCGACGGCAGCAGCGGTGAGATCTTCGTGAACCCGAGCGAGGAGAAGAAGGCGCAGCTGGAGGCCGCGGCCGCCGAGCGCAGGGCCGCGCTGGCCGCCTCGACGGGGCCGGGTGTCACGGCGGACGGGCACAAGGTGCCGCTGCTGGCCAACGTCGGCGGTCCGGCCGATGTCCCTGCGGCCGTGGAGGCGGGCGCGGAGGGTGTCGGTCTGTTCCGTACGGAGTTCCTCTTCCTGGACGACAGCAAGAACGCGCCGTCGGAGGAGAAGCAGGTCGAGGCCTACCGTCAGGTGCTCGAGGCGTTCCCCGAGGGGCGGGTCGTCGTGCGGGTGCTGGACGCGGGCGCGGACAAGCCGCTGGAGTTCCTCACGCCGGGCGACGAGCCCAACCCGGCGCTGGGCGTGCGGGGGCTGCGGACGCTGCTGGACCACCCGGAGGTCCTGCGGACCCAGCTGACCGCCCTGGCGAAGGCCGCGGAGGGGCTGCCCGTCCACCTCGAGGTGATGGCCCCGATGGTGGCGGACCGTGCCGACGCCAAGGCGTTCGCGGACGCCTGCCGGGAGGCGGGGCTGCGGGCGAAGTTCGGCGCGATGGTGGAGATCCCGTCGGCGGCGCTGCGGGCGCGGTCGATCCTGCGGGAGGTGGAGTTCCTGTCGCTGGGCACGAACGACCTCGCGCAGTACACCTTCGCCGCGGACCGTCAGGTGGGTGCGGTGTCCCGTCTGCAGGACCCCTGGCAGCCGGCCCTGCTGGACCTGGTGGCGCTGTCCGCGGAGGCGGCCAGGGCCGAGGGCAAGAGCTGTGGTGTCTGTGGTGAGGCGGCGTCCGACCCGCTGCTCGCGTGTGTGCTGACCGGTCTGGGGGTCACCTCCCTCTCCATGGGTGCGGCTTCGATTCCGTACGTGCGGGCGACGCTGGCGAAGTACACGCTGGCGCAGTGCGAGCGGGCCGCGGTGGCCGCGCGAGCGACAGACAGCGCCGAGGAGGCGCGTGCCGCTGCGCAGGCGGTGCTGTCCGGCGAGTAGCCGGGGCCGCGTAGGCGGTGCACGGTCCGGGGCGTCCCCTTCTTGGGGTGGGGCGCCCCTTCCGTGTGTCCGGGTGGTGCGGGTTCAGTGGCGGTGGCCCGGTGCGGGTCCCTCCTCTCCCAGGTCGGGGGGCACGCAGTAGTCGACGTCGGACTCGGGTGGGATGAGGTCGCCGGACGGGGCGTCGGTGCAGTAGGCGTCGAAGACCTCTCCGGCGGTGAGGGGTTCGAGGGTTCCGGTGCGGATCCGCCAGCCGCAGACGCGGTCGGGGGTGTCGGGTGCGGTGGTGCGCATGACGAGGCCGCCGGGGCTCCGGGTGGCGAGGCCGAGGGCGAGGACGGTGGTGAACTCCAGGGCCTCGGCCTCGTCGAGCCGGGTGGTGCCGTCGGCTGCCCGCTCGGCGCGGAGCACGGCCACCAGCGCCTCGGGGGTGCCGGTGACGCTGCACACGAGGTGGCGGTCGCCCGGTGGTGCGGCGTCGAGGATCCGCAGGAGGAGGTCGGAGGCCCGGGTGAAGGCGGCGTGGCCGATGTCCTCGCCGCAGAAGGCGCAGGAGCCCAAGCGGGCGAGCAGGGTGGAGGCGTACTCCCAGGTGGCCTGGCGGACGGCTTCGTCGACGAGGGCGGGGACGAGATCGGCCAGGGGCTGGCCCTCATAGGGCAGGGCGGGGCCGGTGGTCGCGAGTTCGGCGGTGAAGCGGGAGCGGGTGGCCGGGAGGTCCGGGTCGAGGCCGCGTTCGGTGCAGAAATCGGCGTACTCCACGGGGTCGAAGAGTGCCACGGTGGTGTGGTTGCCCTGGAGGGCTCGGGTTTTCAGCAGTGACTCGACCTGCCGCAGGTAGGCGGCGTGATCGTCGAAGGTGAAGCTGCGGTAGCGCCGCATGGCGCGGAAGTCGTGCTCGTCCGTGAGCAGGCCGATGGTGCCGGCGATCTCTCGACGCAGAGAGCGCCTCATGTGGTGGTCGTCGCTGTACTCCATGTCTCCCCCTGAGCGCAGTCGTCAATGCTCACTCACAGTAACCGGGGGCACTGACAACGCGGTCGCGTCCAGGGAAAAGCGCAGGTCACCATGGTCGGCGGGGCGCCATGGTGACCGTGCGTGCCGTGGGAGGGGGTCGTCTCAGGAGCGCTTGCGGGCGAGGTCCTCGTAGAAGTGCAGCAGTTCCAGGTTGTCGATGGAGCCGGGGTTGACGGCCTTGTCCAGCGGTGTGCCCTGGAGGAGGCGCTTGACCGGGACCTCGATGCGTTTGCCGGTGAGGGTGTGCGGGACGCCCGGGACCTCGATGACCTCGTCGGGGAGGTGGCGCGGGGAGAGCTGCTCGCGGATGGCCCGCTTGATGCGGTCGAGCAGCGCATCGTCGAGGACGGCGCCGGGGGCGAGGTGCACGAAGAGCGGCATCCAGTAGCCGCCGTCGGGCTGTTCGATGCCGATGACCAGGGATTCCTTGATCTCCGGCAGCCGTTCGACGACTTCGTAGATGTCGGCGGAGCCCATGCGTACGCCCTGGCGGTTGAGCGTGGAGTCGGAGCGGCCGTGGATCACGACGGAGCCGCGTGCGGTGATGGTGATCCAGTCGCCGTGGCGCCAGACGCCGGGGTAGGTGGCGAAGTAGCTGTCGTGGTAGCGGGTGCCGTCGGGGTCGTTCCAGAAGTGGACCGGCATGGACGGCATGGGGTTGGTGACGACGAGTTCGCCGACCTCGTCGACGACGGGGTGGCCCTCGGGGTCCCAGGACTGCAGGTCGGTGCCCAGGCCGGGCGCCTGGAGCTCGCCGGTGTGGACGGGCAGGGTGGGCACGGCGCCGGCGAAGCAGGAGCAGACGTCCGTGCCGCCGCTGACCGAGGCGATCCACAGGTCGTCGCGGACCTCGTCGTGCAGCCAGCGGAAGCCGTCGGGGGGCAGGGGCGAGCCGGTGGTGGCCACGCACTGCACCGCGGACAGGTCGTAGTCACGCGCGGGGTGCACGCCGGCCTTGCGGCAGGCCATGACGTACGCGGCGGAGGTGCCGTACAGGGTGGCGCCGGTGCGTTCGGCGATGCGCCACTGGGCGCCGGTGTCGGGGTAGCCGGGGCTGCCGTCGTACAGGACGATCGTGGTGCCCGTGAGGAGGCCGGAGACGAGGAAGTTCCACATCATCCAGCCGGTGGAGGTGTACCAGAAGAAGCGGTCCTCGGGTCCGAGGTCGCAGTGCAGGCCGAGTTGCTTGAGGTGCTCGACGAGGATGCCGCCCTGGGACTGGACGATGGCCTTGGGCAGGCCGGTGGTGCCCGAGGAGTAGAGCACCCACAGGGGGTGGGCGAAGGGCACCTGCTCGAAGACGGGTTCCGCGTCGCCGCCGGTCAGGGTGGCCCAGTCCAGGGCGCCCTCGGGGGCGTCGGTGCCGAGCAGCGGGATGTGCACGACGGCGCGCAGGGTGGGCAGCTCGCGGCGCAGTTCGGCGACGACCTCGCGGCGGTCGTGCTCCTTGCCGCCGTAGCGGTAGCCGTCGACGGTGAACAGCACGACGGGTTCGACCTGCTGGAAGCGGTCCAGGACGCTGCGGGCGCCGAAGTCGGGGGCGCAGGAGGTCCAGACGCCGCCCACGGCGGCGGTGGCGAGGAGCGCGACGACGGCCTGCGGGACGTTGGGGAGGTAGCCGCTGACGCGGTCCCCGGGGCGTACGCCGAGGGCGCGCAGTTCGGCGGCCAGGGAGCCGACCTGGCGGCGCAGCTCGGCCCAGCTGACCGGGCGGGGTTCGTGGGACTCGTCGACGTGCAGCAGGGCCGGTTCGTCCGCGCGGGTGTCGGCGGCGCGCAGGGCGTGCTCGGCGTAGTTGAGGGTGGCGCCGGGGAACCACTCGGCGCCGGGCATGGAGCGGTCGCCGAGCACGCGCGCGGGAGGCGTCGAGAACCGGACGTCGAACCAGTCCGTGACGGCCGTCCAGAACGTCTCGAGCTCGTCGACGGACCAGCGGTGCAGGGCCGCGTAGCCGCCGTCCGCGGGGGCTCCGTACCGCTGCGCGGCCCAGGTCTGGAACCTGGTCACCTGCGCACGGGCGATGCGCTGCGGATCGGGCTGCCAGAGCGGCTGGGGGTTCTCGGTCGACATGGGGCGGCTCCCGGACTGTGCGCGTCGTGTGCGTCACCCGCGCACGTGCGGGGTGTGCGCGTGACGCGGCTGACAGGGACGATGCCATGTGATCGACTTCCGCACCAGGGCGCGCCCCACACAGTCCGTGTCATCGAGATGTGGCCATGGCACGGGTGAACGGAAGTTGAACGCCACCCGCGCGTGGGGCGGTGAGTGGCAGGGTGAGCAGCATGGACGGTCGTGACCTGGTGCGTTCGGTGATGTCGGTCGGTTCCGCGGGGGCGGCCCAGGGGGTGCGGACCGTGCGGGCCGCCTGGCGCAGGCGGCGTGCGGACGCCTCGGGGCTGCCGACGCGTGGTGCCGAGCGCGCGCGGGTGCCCGGGGCCGTGGGGGACGTCGAGCCGGGTCCCGGGGGCGGTGTCGTCCACTTCGGCCGTTCGCGGCTGCGGGTGCTGGTCGCGGTGAACGGCGCGGTGTTCCTCGGCTGGGACGGGGCCGCTCCGGAGCCGTCGTACGCGCTGGCCGGCCGCTGTCCCGAGCCCGATCCGCGGGCGGTGCTGGAGCCCGACAAGGACGGCGGCTGGCGGGTCGTGGCCGAGCGGGTCACGGTCACCGTGTCGCGTCACGGCGCGGTCGACGTGTGCACGCCGGGCGGGGTGCGGTTGCGGCGTGACCTGCCGCCGCGCTGGTGGGAGCCGTCGGCCGGGGGGCCGGGGCGCTGGATGCTGCGGTCCGAGGTGGCGGCGGACGCGCGGTTCTTCGGGCTGGGCGGGCGGGCCTCGGGGCCGCGGCTGCGGGGTGGGACGTACCGCCTGTGGAACACCGATCCCGGGCGTCCCTTCGGGCCGGACGACGATCCGCTGTACCTCACCATGCCGGTGCAGCTGGTGGTGGCCGACGCGGGCACGCACCTGGTGTTCCACGACAACTCCTGGGACGGGACGGTCGTGCTGCGCGAGGGCGAGGAGGGGGCCGGATCCGGGCACGACCGGCCCGGGGGCAGCGAGCTGCGCATGGCGGGCGGTCCGCTGCGCTCCTGGGTCGTGGTGGGTACTCCCGCGCGCGTGCTGCTGGTGTGGGCCTCGCTGACGGGGGCGCCGGCGGTGCCGCCGGCGTGGGCGCTGGGGCACCAGCACGCGCGCTGGGGGTTCGGCAGCGAGCAGGAGGTGCGGCGGGTCGTCACCGGGTACCAGGAGCGCGGGCTGCCGCTGGACGCCGTCCACCTGGACGTCGACCACCACGACGAGCACCAGGTGTTCACCGTCGACCGGGACCGCTTCCCGAAGCTGCCGGTGCTGGCGGACGAGCTGCGGCGCGACGGGATCCACCTGGTGTCGGTCGTGGACCCGGCGGTCAGGGCGGCGCCCGGCAACGCGGTGTACGACGGCGGGCTCGCCGAGGACGCGTTCGTGCGGGACGGCTCCGGGCAGCTGGTGGAGGGTGTGGTGCGGGCCGGCGAGTCGGTGTACCCCGACTTCACGCACGCGCGGGTGCGCGCGTGGTGGGGCGGGCTGTACGCCGAGCGGCTCGCGCAGGGCTTCTCGGGGTTCCGGCACGACCTGAACGAGCCGACGTCGTTCACGACGTTCGGCGAGTCGACGCTGCCGCGGTCGGCCCGGCACGCGCTGGACGGGCGGGGCGGTGACCATCGCGAGGCGCACAACGTGTACGGGCTGTGCATGGCGCGGGCCGCGTACGAGGGGGTGCGCGAGCTGGCCCCGGAGCAGCGGCCCTTCGTGTTCTCACGATCCGGCTGGGCCGGCCTGCAGCGCTACGGCGGCACCTGGTCCGGGGACGTCGCCACGGGCTGGCCGGGGCTGCGGGCGTCCCTGTCCCTGGTGGTGGGCCTGGGGCTGTGCGGGGTGCCCTACTCGGGGCCCGACGTCAGCGGGTTCGACGGCAGCCCGTCACCGGAGCTGTTCCTGCGCTGGTTCCAGCTGGGCGCCCACCTGCCGTTGTTCCGCACGCACGCGGGCCCGCGCGCGGGGCGCAGGGAGCCGTGGGAGTTCGGCGCCGAGGTGCTCACGCACGCGCGTGCGGCGCTGCTGGAGCGCCGGCGGCTGCTGCCGTACTTCGTGACGCTGGCGCACGTGGCGCGGCGCACGGGGGCGCCCTACGTGCGTCCGCTGTGGTGGGGGTCGCCCGAGGACCGGACCCTGCGCGACTGCGGGGACGCCTTCCTGCTGGGCGACGCCCTGCTGGTGGCGCCGGTGCTGGATCCCGGTACCGACCGGCGTGCGGTGCACCTGCCGCGCGGGCTCTGGTACGACACGGCGACGCAGCGGGCGTACCAGGGGCCGGGGCAGGTGCTGGTGGACGCGCCGCTGTCCCGGATCCCGGTGCTCGCACGCGCGGGTGCCGTGCTGCCCGTCCGCGGGGAGAGCGGCGGTCTGGAGCTGGAGGTGTGGGCGCCCGCCCGGGGCCGGACGGGCGGGGGCCTGGTGGTGCGGGACGCGGGCGACGGCTGGGGCGAGCCGGAGATCGAGCGGTACGTCGCCCGGTGGGAGGGCCGCCAGGTCGTCGTCGAACGGGAGGGTGAGGACGGCGTGCGGGAGCCGTCCCACCCCGTGCGCGTACGAGGGCTCGCCGGGCGCTGAGCCCGGGCGCGGCCGGACTCAGATGTAGCGGCCCTCGAAGAACGCCCGCACCGCGTGCGTGTGCAGGGGGAAGGCGAGTTCCTCCGGTCGGCGCAGCAGGTGCCAGCCCTCGGTCTCGTCGGTCGCGGCCGAGGTCGGCAGCCGGTCGGCGGGGCGCTCGGGCAGGAGCCCGAACAGCAGCAGGTGTCCGTCGGGGGAGCTCATCGCGTCGACGAGCCGTACGTCACGGCTCGCGGCGTCGATGCCGGTCTCCTCCTTCAGTTCGCGGACGACGGCCTGCCGCCAGTCCTCCCGGTCGTCGATGTAGCCGCCGGGCAGGGCGATGCCACCGCGCGCGGGTTCGATGGTGCGGGTGATGACGACCAGGGCGGTGCCCTGGGTGTCGTACACGGGCTGGAGCGCGATCGCGACCGGCAACGGGTTGCGGTAGGCCACGGTGCCGCACGCGGAGCAGGTGCGGGGCCAGCCGGTGACGCCCTCCCCGTAGGGCGCTCCGCAGCGCGAACAATGCGCATCCTGTGCGGAGTTCGAAGTGGTGTGCTGAGTTTCGGACACGCGGCGGACTGTATCCGATCGCGGGGAGGGCGTCTTCTTCACCTGGCTCGTTGTCCGCGGGACAGGGACGCGGCGGAGACGGGGAAGTCGAAGTAGGTGTCCGGGTAGGGCTCGGGCTTGAAGGTGTAGTGCCACCACTCCTCGGCCAGGTTCACGAAGCCGAGGCTCTCCAGGGTGCCCTTCAGCAGCAGCCGGTGGGCGCGCTGTGCCCCCTGGATGCGGGAGTCGAGGGTGTGGGAGCGGGTGTCGAAGCAGTCGAACCCGGTGCCCATGTCCACGGAGTTGTCCGGGAACCGCTCGGCCCGGGGCGCGTAGCACGGCACGAGCGGCTGTCCGGGGTGGTAGGGCCGAGTCGGCCTCGCGGGCAGCTCGACGAGGGTGAGGTCCAGGGTGGAGCCGCGGCTGTGGCCGGACTTCTCGGCGATGTAGCCGTCCGCGAACAGCCGTGTCTTGTCGACGTCCGGGTAGAACTCCTGCTTCATCGCCTGGTCGTCGAGGTCCTCGGCCCAGCGGACGAAGTGGTCGACGGCGCGCTGCGGCCGGTAGCAGTCGTAGACCTTGAGCGTGTAGCCCTGGCGCAGGAGGCGCCGTTGGGCCTGGTGGAGCGCTTCGGCGGCGGGGCGGGTGAGGATGCACAGGGGCCGGCGGTAGCCGTCGATGCGCTCCCCCACGAAGTTGTGGACGGTGGAGTAGCGCATGTCCTGGAGGATCGTCGGGTCGACGGCCCTGAGGGACACGAAGTCCGCGGGCGCCTTCGGTTCCTGGTGGGCCCGGGCGGTCGCGGGGGCCGCGACGACGGTCAGCAGGGCGGTCAGCGCGGTGAGAACGGCGCAGGCCGAGCGGGTGAACCGCTGCCGGGTGACGGGCCGAGTGGAGCCTGCGGGGCGCATCCTGGGGGTTCCGGTCACTTTTCCTTCCATAGTTTTTGTCATGTCCTCCACGACGGACCCTCACACGCTGTGTGATCGGTCAGGAATCCTGCGTGAACGTCTCATGAACTGGCCCTGGGCGCACCCCGGCGGCGCCATCATGCTCCCGTGCGCTCCTGGACGGACACTCTCCGCTTCGCCTTCCAACCGGTGGTCAACCTGACCACCGGCGCCGTGGCCGGTCTGGAGATACTCGCCCGTCCGGAGGGCGGTGACGTCCTCGCGGAGGCCCGCCGCGACCCGGAACTCGACGGCGCGCTGGCCGTGTCGGCGATCCGGGCGGCCGCGCGCAAGGAGACGCTGCTGCCGCTGCACGTCAACGTGTTCGCGGGCACGCTGGCCGACCTCGGCGGGCTCAGCCCGCTGCACGACGCCGTGCGCGCCTCGGGACGGCTGCCGTGGGAGGTGACGCTGGACGTCGTGCCGCCGTTCACGCACGTCCCGCAGCAGGCCCTGCTGGAGGCGCTGGGCGGGCTGCGCGAGCAGGGGTTCCGGATCAGTGCGGACGGCGCCGGGGACGGTGACGTGCCCCTGCGGCTGCTCGTGGACATGGCGCCGGACCTCGTCAAGCTCGACCGGTCGTTGCTGCGGCGGCCGGCGGCGGTACGGGCGATGCGGACGCTGTGCGACGAACTGGGCGCGCTGCTGGCCGTGGAGGGCGTGGAGACCGAGCGGCAGTGCGCGGTCGCGGTGTCGGCGGGCGCGCAGCTGGCCCAGGGCGAGCTGTTCGCGCCGCCGGCCCGGCTGCCGGCCGCGGACGTGTACGTTCCGCCGCGCTTCCCCGGTGCGGTGGCGGCACCCCGGTCGGGGCCGTCGGTCCGGGAGTTCGTCCGGCCCGCGGCGCTGCTGCCGGTGACCGCCTCGGCCGGACAGGTCCGGGCGCTGCTGACGGGATCGCCGGACGTGTCCGGCGTGCTGCTCGTGGACCGCACGGGGGTGCCGGTCCGGTCGGTGCACCGGTCGCGCTTCCTGCTGTCCATGTCGGGCCGCTACGGGCACGCCCTGTACGCCGACCGGCCGGCGGCCAAGCTGGGCGATCCGCCCCGCACGGTCGGTGTCGACGCCACCGCCTGGGAGGTGCTCGACGTGGTGGCGGTCGGTGACCGCGACCGCACCTCGGACGACGTGGCCGTCGTGGACCGCCACGGCCGGTGCGTCGGCGTCGTACGGCTGGCGGACCTGGTACGGGCGCTGGCGGAGACCCGGGTCGAGGAGGCGGCGCGGCTCAACCCGCTGACGCGGCTGCCCGGTTCGGACGCGGTCACCGGTGAGGTGGACCGGCGGATCGCGGATGGGCGGCCGTTCGCCCTGAGCTGGCTGGATGTCGACCACTTCAAACAGGTCAACGACACGGCCGGGTTCGCGGCCGGCGACGAGCTGATCCGCGCGGTCGGGCGCACCCTGCACGGCGCGGCGGCGGCCGACCGGTTCGGCGCCACGCGCGTGGGCCACATCGGCGGGGACGACTTCCTGGTGCTCGCGGACCCGGAGGGGCTCGAGCCGGTGGCCGCCGCGGTGCTGGACCCGCCGTGGTCGGCGGCCGGCCGGCCGGTGACCCTGTCGCTGGCCACCGTGGTCTGCCCGCCGGGCAGCGTGGCCGGCCACCAGGAGGCCGCGGCCCGTCTGGCACCGCTGAAGAGGGCCGCCAAGGCCCTCCACGGGGCGAGTTGGGTGCTCGGCCGCGCGGGACTGCCCGGGCACGAGATCCGGCGCGGCTCGCTGCCGGTGCAGGCGGCCGGGTCGGCGCCGGTGGGGGCGGAGCCGGGGCTGGGCTGACGGACGGCTTCCGCCGGCCGGGGTGGGTCGGATTGTGACTGCGGGGGCTGGGCGGCCGGAGGTCGCGGTCGGATTCCCCACCGGAGGGGCCGTCGGCGCCCCCTGACTGCGACGGCTGAGCGGCCGGAGGTCGACCGACCTCCACGAGGGGCGGTTTTCGGCCTTCCCACTCGGTCGGAGTGGACGCAACAACCGTTGCTGCCGGGCTCCTTGACGCTCCCTGGCCGCCGGTGAACACTTCCGGGTGTCAGCCGACATCGCCGTACATTCTCGGCGGATCCCGGCATGCGTCCCGCGTGCCGTGCGGTCCACGGCCCCTCCCCCACCGGCGATTCGGCCACGACGGCACGCTCGTCACGGAGGCCGGGCGGGAACCCCCTGCGCGGCAGCCTTCTGCACCCGGCACGAGGGGGTAGCCATGACGGATCACGCCGATGGGTACGTCGCAGCGATCGACCAGGGCACCACCTCCAGCCGCTGCATCATCTTCGACCGCGACGGCGCGATCGTCGCCGTCGACCAGCGCGAGCACCGCCAGATCTTCCCCCAGCCCGGCTGGGTGGAGCACGACGCCGCCGAGATCTGGGCCAAGGTGCAGGCGGTGGTCGCCGGGGCGCTCGCCCGGGCCGGGCTGCGGGCCGGGCAGATCAGCGCGCTCGGCATCACCAACCAGCGCGAGACGACGGTGCTGTGGGACCGGGTCACCGGCAAGCCCGTGCACAACGCGATCGTCTGGCAGGACACCCGGACCGCCGCGCTGTGCGCCGAACTCGGCGGCCCGGACGGGCAGGACCGCTTCCGCGCGCGGACGGGCCTGCCCCTGGCGAGCTACTTCTCCGGGCCCAAGGTGGCCTGGCTGCTCGACAGGGTGCCGGGGCTGCGGGCGCGCGCCGAGCGCGGGGAGATCGCCTTCGGCACCATCGACTCCTGGCTCGTCTGGAACCTCACCGGAGGCACGGACGGCGGCCGGCACGTCACCGACGTCACCAACGCCGGCCGCACCCTGCTGATGAACCTGGAGACCCTCCAGTGGGACCCCTCCCTCCTGTCCGCGATGGACGTGCCCGAGGCGGTGCTCCCGGAGATCCGGTCCTCCGCCGAGGTGTACGGCACGGCGGTGGGCGTGCTCGACGGCGTACCGGTCGCCGCGGCGCTGGGCGACCAGCACGCCGCCGTGTTCGGCCAGGCCTGCTACGCCGTGGGCACCGCCAAGAACACGTACGGCACGGGGAGTTTCCTGCTGCTCAACACCGGCAGCCGGCCGGTGGCGTCGAAGCACGGCCTGCTGACGACGGTGGGCTACCGGATCGGCGGTGAGGCGCCCGTCTACTGTCTGGAGGGGTCCATCGCGACAACGGGCGCGCTGGTGCAGTGGTTCCGCGACCAGCTCGGCCTCATCCGGACGGCCGATGAGATCGAGACCCTGGCGGCGAGCGTCGACGACAACGGCGGCGCGTACGTCGTGCCCGCGTTCTCGGGACTGTTCGCGCCGTACTGGCGCCCCGACGCGCGCGGAGTCGTCACCGGTCTCACGCGCTACGTCACGAAGGCGCACCTCGCGCGGGCGGTGCTGGAGGCCACCGGCTGGCAGACGCGTGAGGTCGTGGACGCCATGCAGCAGGACTCCGGGGTGCAGATCACCACCCTGAAGGTGGACGGCGGCATGACCGGGAACGACCTGCTGATGCAGCACCAGGCCGACGTGCTCGGGGTGCCCGTGATCCGGCCCAGGGTCTCCGAGACGACGTGTCTGGGAGCGGCGTACGCGGCCGGGCTGGCCACGGGCGTGTGGAACGACCTCGACGAGCTGGCGGCGCACTGGCAGCCGGACGCCGAGTGGACGCCGGCCATGGACGTGTCGGTGCGGGAGCGCGAGTACCACCACTGGCGCCGGGCCGTGGAGAGGAGCTTCGGCTGGATCGAGGACGGCGACGCGTAGGCACGCGGTCCGCGCGGTGCACCACCTCGCGCTACGCGTGCGTGCGGGTCGCCCGGTGAGCCACGGCCCGTACCCCTGTCGGCGGGGGTACGGGCCGTGTCCGCGGTCCGCGGTGCGACGCCGGGCGGGTCAGGTCGTGACGGTCTGTCGGCGCTCGGCGCCGACCCGCATGGCGTGCTGGACCACGCCGACCAGGACGTCCTTGACCGACTCGCGGTCACGGGCGTCGGTCAGCAGCACGGGCACGTGGTCGTCCAGGTCGAGCGCCCGCCGTACGTCCTGGACGGGGTACCGGGGGGCTCCCTCGAAGCAGTTGACGCCGACGACGAAGGGGATGGCGCGCCGTTCGAAGTAGTCGACGGCCGCGAAGCAGTCCTCCAGGCGGCGGGTGTCGGCCAGGACCACGGCACCGAGCGCGCCCTCGGACAACTCGTCCCACATGAACCAGAACCGTTCCTGCCCGGGGGTGCCGAACAGGTACAGCACCAGGTCCTCGCGCAGGGTGATGCGCCCGAAGTCCATGGCGACGGTGGTGGTGTGCTTGCCCTCGACGCCCGTCGTGTCGTCGACGGGCCGCCCGGCCTCGGTGAGGAACTCCTCGGTGCGCAGCGGTCGGATCTCGCTGACGGCGCCGACGAGGGTGGTCTTGCCCACGCCGAAACCGCCGGCCACCAGGATCTTGAGCGTGACGGGCTCGACCGGGGGCTTGCCGCGCTCAGATCGCCCGAAGATCATCGGTCACTTCTCCTGCTCGATGGGGGGTCGGTGGGCGGGGGGACGTGGCCGCACGCTGTCCGTGGGGGTGCCGCCGCGGTCCGCCCGACGCTGTCTGCCGGTCACCTCGTCACCTCGTCGCCTCGTCATCTCGTGCCCGCCCTGCTCACAGCGCCCGGAGGCCGTTGATGACGTCGCGCAGAATGCTCTCGTCCGGCAGGTCGGCCGGGGGGACGGGCCGGTTGACGTGCACGAACCGGGCGTCCACCAGGTCGCCGACGAGGACCCGGACGACGCCGATCGGCAGGTCGAGTCCGGCGGCGAGTTCCGCGACCGACTGGGGAGCGTCACGGCACAGTCCGACGATGTCCACGTGCTCCGGGGACAGCGCGGGGTCGGTCTCCGGGTGGTCCGCGTCGGGCTCGGCGACGACGACCGCGATCAGGTCGAGGCGGTGCTGGGCCGCGTGGCTGGTGCGGCCCCGCGTCATGGCGTACGGACGGACGACCGGTCCGGCCTCGTCGTCGAACCAGTGGCTCCGTCCCTGACCCTCTGTGCTCATGCCATCCCACTACCCACCGGCGGGCAGATCGGTGCGCGGAGCGGTCCCCAGATGCACACCGACCCGCTTCACGAGCAGCGTCATCTCGTACGCCACCTGGCCGACGTCGGAGTCGGCGTCCGACAGCACGGCGAGGCAGCTGCCGTCGCCGGCGGCCGTGACGAACAGGAACGCGTCGTCGAGCTCGACCACGGTCTGCCGGACGCTGCCCGCGTCGAAGTGGCGGCCCACGCCCTTGGCGAGGCTGTGGAACCCGGAGGCCACGGCGGCCAGGTGTTCGCTGTCCTCACGCGTGAGGTCCTTCGACGCACCCGTCGCCAGGCCGTCGCCGGAGAGCACGACGGCCTTGCGGATGCTGGCCACGCGGTCGACGAGTTCGTCGAGGAGCCAGTTCAGCTCGTGGCCCTCGGTCGCGGTGTGGCCGGTCGCCTTCGGTGCGGTCATCGACCGTCCCCCTTAGTTCCTTGTGGTGCTGTGCCGCGGTGGGCGTCGTCGCCCTCGGCGTTCTCTGCGCGGCCGCGCTGCCAGCCGCGCTGGAGCGAGGCCATACGGCTGCGTACTTCGTCGGCGTCCCGGTCGGCGAGCTCGGGGCGGTCGGCGGTGCGCCGCGCGGGGCCCTCTCGCAGCTGGGGGGCCAGGTTGGCCTGCCGCACGCGTCGGGGCAGGCCGCCCGGGGCGGAGCCGGGCCCGTGCGCCGGGGGTCCTGCGGTGGTGTCGTCGGGGCCGCCCGGCTGTCCCGCGGGCGGGGCGTCCGCCGGGCGGGGCGCGGGGGGCCCGGCCGGTCGGGTCCGCTCGTCCCGGCGGTCGGGCGCGGCCGGGTCCTGCGCGGAGCGCTGGGGCAGGGCGGGCGGGCGGGACGGGCCGTCCGGGACGCGGTCCGGGCGGGACGTCGGGCGGCCGGTGGGCCGCTCGTCGGAGGCGCCGGCCCGCGGTGTCCGTGCCGCTGCACCACGGGTGGGCTGTTCGTCCGTGGCGTCGTTCCGCGGTATCTGTGCCGTGGCGCCGCGGCGGCGGGTCGGCAGGGGGGCGAGGGAGCCGCCGTCCGTGCGGCGGGCGGGGTCCTCGTCGGGCCCGCCGCGCCGGGACCGGCGGTCGCCGACGGGGCGTCCGTGCGAGCTGACCAGCTTCGGAGTGGTCCGGCGCGGCAGGACGACCGGGCCGTCGGGGTCGCCGGCCGCGCTGTCGAGCGGGGCGAGCAGGCCGCGGGGCTGGTCGTCGGCGGGGGCCGGCCGGTCGTCGTGGGCGCGGACGAGGGGGTGGCGCGGCAGGAAGAGCCCGCCGTGCTCGCCGTCGTCCTCGTCCAGCGCGTCCGGGAAGCCGGCGAGGGCGTCCAGGTCGACGGGCGCCTCGAGCTCGACCGGGCCGTCCAGCACGGGGGCGGGCAGTCCGGGGAGCTGGACCGCGGCGGCCGTGCGGCCGTCGGCGCCGTCCTTCTCCTTGGGCGGCCGTGGACGGTCCAGGCGGAAGCCGATGCCGTTGGTGTCGGGGACGTCGTCGGTGAGCAGGGCGTCCGGGATGAACACGACGGCCGTGGTGCCGCCGTAGGGGGACGGCTGCAGGGAGACGCGGACGTTCTGCCGCTGGGCCAGCCGGCTGACGACGAACAGGCCGAGCCGGTCGGTGTCGGACAGTTCGAACTCGGGGGTCTCGGCGAGGCGCAGGTTGGCGTCGAGCAGGGCCTCGGGGGCCATGCCGAGGCCGCGGTCGTGGATCTCCAGGGTGAAGCCGTTGGCGACGCGTTCGCCGAGGACCTGCACGGCGGTGTGCGGCGGGGAGAACACCGTGGCGTTCTCCAGGAGTTCGGCCACGAGGTGGGTGAGGTCGGCGACGGCGGGACCGGTGACGGCGACGCGGGGCAGGCGGCGGACCTCGATGCGCTCGTAGTCCTCGACCTCGGCCACGGCGGCGCGGACGATGTCCATCAGCTGGACGGGCTTGCGCCACTGCCGGGACGGGGCGGCCCCGGAGAGGATCACCAGGCCCTCGGCGTGGCGGCGCATGCGCGTGGTCAGGTGGTCGAGGCGGAACAGGTCGGCGAGCTCGTCGGTGTCCTCGGTGCGGCGCTCCATGGTGTCGAGGAGGGTGAGCTGCTTGTGCAGCAGGACCTGGCTGCGGCGCGCGAGGTTCACGAAGACCTCGGAGACGCCGGCGCGCAGCTCGGCCTGTTTCACGGCGGCCTCGACGGCGGCCCGCTGGAGGGTGTTGAGGGCCTGGGCGACCTCGCCGATCTCATTCTTCTCGTACTCCAGGCGCGGCACTTCGGTCTCGACGTCGACCTGTTCGCCGGCGGAGAGGCGGCGCATCACGCTGGGCAGCCGGACACCGGACGCCTCGTGGGCGTCGAGCCGCAGCTGGCGCAGGTCGCGGATGAGGCTGCGGCCGATGCGCACGGACAGGAAGAGGGACAGCAGCACGGCGACCAGTCCGAGGACACCGCCGACGGCGACCTTCAGGATGACTTCGACGGCGACCGGGCGGACGCGGTCCTGGTAGCGGTCGTTGGCCTGTTCGTCGAGGGTGCCGAGTTCCTGGAGGACGTCGCCGGCGGCGGTGTCCCAGCCGCGGGCGGTCACCCCGCGCGGCATGTCGCCCGGTTCGGTGGTGACGACGGCCCGTTCGGCGGCGCGCAGCGGTGCGGTGGTGGCGTTCGCCCAGAAGCGTTCGAAGCGTTCGCTCTCCCCGTCGGGCAGTTGGGGGAGGCTGATGGCGTACACCGCCTCGCGCTGGGCCTCGAGGTCGGACACCGCGCGGATCTCGGCGCGGGTGAGCCGGCCGGCCACGAGGGCGGAGCCGAGCAGGGCGTCCTCGCGGGAGACCAGTTCGCGGGCCCGGGCGACGTTGACGAGTGCGCGGTACTGCTTGTCCATCTCCACGCTGTCGACGGCGTCCAGCTTGGCGAGCAGTTCGTAGCCGGGGTCGACGAGGTGGTTGTAGAGGTCGAGGGCCTGAGCCCGGGTGACCGTGCGCTGGTCGACGCTCGTGCGCAGGGCGTCGACTCCGCCGAGGGCGTCCAGGACGGCGGTCAGTCCGTCGTTGTCGTCCTGGTCGAGGGAGTCGCGCAGGTCGGAGTCCTTGGCGTTGCGGCGCAGTTCGGCCGCGGCTTTGTCCGTCGCGGTGCGCGTGCGGCGCAGGGCGTCGAGGGCTCCGGCGGCCCGGGGGTCGGCGAGGTAGACGAGGCTCTGGCGGCGTTCCTGCTGGACGCCGCGGATGGTGTCCTCGACGGGGTAGCCGACCTTCTCCGTGGTCGTCGACACGGAGAACAGCCTGCTCGCCTCGCGGCCGGTGAGCACCGTGGCGAAGACCCAGATGGCGGTGAGGGACACCAGCGGCACGAGGAGCAGCGCCACGATCTTCCGGCGGATGGACTTCCCGCGAAAGCGCATGGCCTCCCCCAGCTCGGACCCCCGGCGGAGGGGGGTACGCGTGTGCGTCAACAAACGCGGGCGAGCCTACTACCGCCGCACAGTTAACTCGAAGAGCCGTCCGGAACCCGAACTTCCGCACAGGGGCTCGGACATGGGGAGGTGTCCGGGCATTGCGGGAGATGCCGCCCCACCTGGCGTACGGGCGGGGGGATCGGGTGGGAGCCACCGCTACGGCGAATTGGCCAGAATTTATCGTCGTGAGGGAATCTTCTGGGCGTCTTGTTCGTCCTTCTCATCGGGACGTGGGGCGGAATCGGCCAGTTGAGCCGGATGCGACCCCGCGGCGGCGTATATCAGCGCAAGCCGGGCAGCCACTGGGGAGCCGGGTCGTGATCCGGGCGAGTGGTCTGTCGGCGGTGGGGAGTGACACGGTGATGGGCACGGCGGAGCGGCGCGGAGCGCCCGAGGACGACGCGGTGGCGTACGAGGCGGCGTCGCGGGAACCCGGGGCACCGGATCGCGGTATTCCGGCAAGCGGACGCGACACGGCCGACCGACGCGACGCCCCGGTGGATGCGGGGGCGGGGACGGGGGACCGAGAGATGACGGCAGTGGGGATCGAGAGGACGGTCCGCCGCGGCGGGAGAGCCGCGCGGGCCGAGGTGCGGGACAGTGCCCGGGCGGAGCCCGAGTACCGGCCGCTGTGGGTGGAGGAGCCGGCCAGGCGGCGACGCCTGCCGGACCCGGTGCGGACGGCGGCGGTGCGCGCGGTGCTCTTCGCCGCCGTGACGCTGCTGCAGGCGATGGTGGCGTTCCTGTGCGCCATGGCCGGGTCGTGGCTGGCCTTCCCCATGGTGATCAGCAGTGTGGTGAGCACGATCGCCGCCACGTGGGGTGTGCTCGACGTCTGGGTGACGCGCCAGGTGTGGAACCAGCGCCACGGCGTCGTCTCCACCCCGAGCAGCACCGCCCGTGCCCTGCGCCGGGAGCGGCGCCGGGCACAGCGTCAGGAGCGCGCCGCCGAGCGCGCCCAGGGGCGCATAGGCCGGCGGAGCGGCGCCGGGCAGCTGTCGCACTCCTGAGACAGGCGGACGACCGGGCGGGGCACTTCCTGACGGACGTGCCCCGCACCGGACCCGCACCGGACGCGCAGCGGCCACGGCCGCCGGTCCCGGCCCGGGGTCTACGACCCGGTGGGCGCCGGCCGCTTGAACATCCGCGTCGCCGTAATCTCGCTGTGCACCGTCTCCCCGGTGGGGGCCTGCTGCGGCAGGCCCGGCCGCAGATGCTCCTCCACCCGGATGTACTTCAGGCCCGCCCGTAGGTCGGCGTCGTTGCGCAGCCGGATGACCAGCGGGAACTCCGCCAGGGCCGTGGTGTCGAACAGGCCCGTGGTGTAGAGGAGCTGGACACCGAGGGCGTCGGACACCGCACGCTGGAGTTCCAGCAGGTACGTGGCGTTGGCCCGGCCGATCGGATTGTCGAGGAACAGCGTGCCCGCGTGCCGCTGGCGGTCGTGGCCCCGGTCGTTGGAGCGCAGGGCGGCCATCGTGCAGTACAGGGCGATGGCGGCCGTCAGCAGCTGGCCGCCGGAGAACACGTCGCCCATCTGACCCACCGGCACCCGCTCGGCGCGCAGCACCGCGTCCGGCTTGAGGATCTCGACGGCCACCCCCTTGGGCTGCAGGGCCGCCGCCACTCCGCGCAGCAGCAGGGACATGCCGTCGCGCCGCAGGTCGGAGTTCTTCTTCACGGCCGCGCGAGTGGCCTCGTCGACGACCTCTCCCAGCCGCTCGGTCAGCGTGGCCTGGTCGGGCTCCTCGAAGCGGATGCGCAAGAACTCCTGTCCGGACCACTCGCCGAGCCCCTCGGGCAGCCGGGAGAGCCGCTGCGCGGACCGCAGGGTGGCAAGGGCGGACTCCACCAGCCCGCGCAGCCGGTCCACGATCGAGTCGCGGTTGCGCTCCAGTTGCGCCAGCTCGTCGGTCAGCACCCGCAGCCGGGGCGCGAACGCGTCGGCCCACTTCTGCGCGTGCTCGGGCAGCGCGGAGGCGGGCAGCTCACGGATCTGCTGGCGTGCGGGGGTGCGGACCTGCTCGTAGCGCGTGGAGTTGGCGTGCCGGACCAGCACGTCGCTCGCCTCGCGCACGGCGGCCTCGGCCGCGGACAGGTCGGCGGCGCAGCCGCGCAGCGAGCGGCGGGTCTCGGCGGCCGACTGCCGGGCGTCCTCCAGGCTGCCGGGGTACGGCTCCGGCTCCTCCTGCTCCTCGTCGGTGGTGTGTTCGCGCAGCAGGTCGCGGAGCATGGCGGCGATCTCGTCGAAGCCGCCGGCCGCGTCCTCGGCGGCGCGGTGGGCGTCGAGGAGTTCGGCGTGCGCCTCGCGGGCCTGGCCCAGCGCCTCGGTGCGGGAGGCGACTTCGGCGGTCGCGGTGCGCAGCAGGGCCTGGGCGTGCTCGGCGTCGCGCGGCTGGAGCTCCTCGGACAGCTCGGTGTGCGCCTCGCCGTCCTCGGGCGCGTGCCGTTCGGCCTCGCCGCGCAGCCGCCCCAGTTGCTCGCTCGCGCTGGACACGCGCGTCTCCAGGAGCTGCACCAGTTCCTCCGCGCGGGCGGCGGCGGCCTGCCGGGACGGTCCGTCGGAGCCGTCGGGCGACTGGAGGAGCTGCTCGGCGCGGGTGCGCACCTTGTTGCTCAGCCGGTCCAGTTCGGCCCGGGCCGCGCTCTCGTCGCTCTCCGCGCGGGCCTGCTCGGCGCGCAGGTCGGCGCCGACACCGACCTTCTCGTACAGCTGGGAGGCAGCCCGGTAGGCCTCGCGCAGGGCGGGCAGGGACGCGTCGGGCGCCTCGTCGCCCTCGCCCTGGGGTACGTCGTCGGGGGCACCGGCGACCTCGGCGCGCTCGGCGCGCAGGGCACGCGCGGTGCGGCGGGCGTCGTCGGCGGCGCGCTGGGCGGCACGCCGGTCCTCGTCGGCGGCGCGGGCCCGCTCGAGACAGACCTGGGCGCGGGCCTCGGACCCGGTGGCCTCGTCGGCGAGTTCACGGAGCCTGGCCTGCCAGCCCGCCCGCTCGCGCAGCCGGAAGGCGAGGCCGGCGAGGGCGTCGGCGGCGCGCCGGGCCTTCTGGGCGGCCTCCTGCTTCTCGTCCCGCACCCTGGAGGCCTCGGCGGCTGCCTCCTCGGTCTCGGCGCGCACGGTCCGTGCCTCGGTGAGCTCGGCCTCGGCCTCCTCGGTGAAGGCCCGGGCCTCCTCGGCGGCACGGGCGAGTTCGGCGAGCCGGCCGGCCGGGCAGCCGGTGCGCCACGAGGTGAGCCGCGCGGACAGTTCCCGGTCCTTGCCGAGCCGGGCGGCGAGGCGGCGAATCTCCTCGTCGCGCTCGGTGGCGCGGGCGCGCAGGGCCTGCCGTTCCTCGTCGGCGGCGTGTTCGTCGTGCATGGCCGGGTTCGGCGGGACGAGGAACACCTCTCCGCCGAGGGAGTCCTCGGCCGGGGTCGGGGCGAGCAAAGCGGCGGCCGTGCCGACGGCGACCGCGGAGCGCGGCAGCAGGGCGGCGTCGCCCAGCGCCTCCCGCGCTCGTGCGTGCGAGTCGGGGTCGGTGATGATCACACCGTCGACCAGCTCGGGGCGCGCGGCCAGCACCCGCGCATGGTCCGCCGGGTCGACGGCCTGGGCGAGGTAGCGCCAGCCGGGCAGCGCGGGGATGCCGTGCTCGCCGAGGAACTCGACGGTGGCCAGGACGTCCGGACCGGGCGGCAGCAGGCCGCCGTCGCCGAGGGCGCCGAGGATGCGGGCGTCGTCGGCGGCCGCCGTCCGCAGGTCGAACAGCTGGCGCTCGGCGGACGCGACGGCGTCGTCCAGCAACTGGCGCAGCTCGTCGGCGCAGCGGTCGAGGTCCTCGGCCGCGAGGGCGCCGTCCTCCGGGCTCCCACCGTCCTCCGGGGCCGCGCTCTCGTGGCGCGGGCGCGGGATGCTGGTGCGGCCGTCGGTGAGCCCCAGCAGCTCCGCCAGCCGGTCCTCGCCGGCCAGCGCCTCGGCGAGGCGGCGCTCCCCGTCGTACGACCGCTGCGCCGCCGTCGCCGCGTCGGCCGCGCGGGCCGCGGTCAGTTCGGCGCGGGACTCGGCGGAGGCGGCCTCGCGCGCGTGCTCGCTCGCCCGGCGGGAGGCCTCCCGGGCGGTGTCCCAGGCGGCGACGGCCGTCTTCTCGGCGTCGCTGGCGGCGAGGGCCGCCCGGGCGGGGTCGGCGTCGGGGGCGCTGTCGTCGAGCCAGCCGGCCCGGACGGCCTCGGCAGTCTCCTGCTCGACCTCGGCGAGCCGCTGGCGCAGGTGCCCGGCCTCGCTGCGGGCGCGCTGCGCCTCGGTGGCGGCGGCGGTGGCGTCACGGTGGGCCGCCTCGCCGACGTCCTGGAGGGAGGCCGATCGCTCCTCCTCCTCGTTGGCGAGGTGCTCGGCCCGGTCGGCAGCCGCGTGCAGGGCCCGGACGAGGTCGACGGCGGCCTTGGCGCGGGCGGCGAGCGCGGGGGCCGCGTCCCGCTCGGCCTCCTGGATCGCCACGGACACGCGCGCGGCGCGGTCGGCCGAGGCGCGGTGGCGCAGCACGGCCTCGGCGGCCTGCCAGGCGGCGTGCAGGGTGCGGGCGTCGGCGAGTTCACGCTTCTGCGCGGCGGCGGACTTCTCGGCCCCGGCGAGCGCCAACGAGGCGTGCCGATAGGCCAGTTCGGCGGCGACGAGCGCGCTGCGCCCGCGGGCGGCCTCGGCGTGCGTGACGGCGTGGGCGGCACCGGTGACCCGCTGGGCGAGGTCGGCGGCACGGGCGCGCTCCTGCGCGGCGCGCGCGGAGAGCCGTCGTGCCAGCGTGCGCGTGCGGCGCTCGGCGGCCGTGTGGATCTCCCGGGCCCGCGCGCGGGTGTCGGCGGCCTCGACGATCCGGCCGAGCAGGTCGACGGAGCCGGCCGTGAAGTCCCGCTCGGCGATCAGTTCGGCGCGCCGACCGAGCTTGTTGCCGAAGCCGCTGACGAGGTCGGCGAGGCCATCGGTGTCGCGGGTGTCGGTGACGGCGCGCAGCAGCAGGTCGGTGAAGTCGGAGTCCTTCTTCACCGCGAACAGGCCGGCCGCCTCGCCCTCGTCGGCGTTCATCTCGCGCTGGTAGCGGAAGAGTTCGGGGTCCAGGCCGAGGTCGCCGAGGTGTTCGGTCCAGCGCTCGTGGATCTCCTCCCAGTGCACCTCCAGGTGCGGGTACGCCTTGCCCGCCTCGGTGAGGGCGTCGCGGAAGCCCTTCATGGTGCGCCGGCGGCCCTGTGCGCCGGACTGGCCCTCGACGGGCGGCCGTACGGCGGTGGCCTCGGCGACGGGGAGGTTGTCCAGGGCGAGTCCGGGCCCGGGGCGGAAGGAGTACCAGGCCTCGGCGAACTTGCGCGGGTCGTTGGACACCTGGCGGCCGCGCCACTCGCTGACCTTGCCGACGACGACGCACTCGCCGGTCTGCACGTGCTGCCATTCCAGGGCCACGTGGCCGCAGTCGTCGGCGAGCAGGAACTTGCGCAGCACGCCGGAGCTGGCGCCGCCGAGGGTGTTGCGGTGGCCCGGCAGCATCACCGAGAAGATCAGCTTCAGCAGGACGGACTTGCCGCCGCCGTTCTCCAGGAAGAGCACGCCGGCGGGCGCGGGACGGCGCGGCGGGCCGACCGGCTCCTCCTCGAAGAACTCCGCCTGCGCGGGGGCGGGGTCGGGCACGACGTCACCCACCCCGCGCAGGTCGAGCACGGTGTCGGCGTAGCGCGCACCGGCCGGCCCGATGGAGTAGAGGCGGACCCGGGACAGCTCGTACATGGCGGACTCTCGTCAGTCTTCTGGCGTTTCGGGAGGGTCGGTGGGCGGGGTCGGGAAGGACGTGGTCGGGGGATCAGGAGGTGGGGGCGTGGAACGGCAGTCCGGCGTCGGCCACCAGGTGCAGGTCGTCGGATTCCTCGGGGGGCAGCAGCGACGGTGTGCCGTCGGTGACCGGGACGACGCCCAGCTCCAGCAGCTCGGCCATGGCGGCGCTGCCGGCCAGGTCGCGCACCTGGAGCTGGTAGCGGGCCGTGGTGCGGTACGTGCCGCCGTTGTCGTCGCCGGTGCGCTGGAGGAAACCGGAGTCGGTGAGGAACGCGACGGCCTTGCCGACGATGCCGGTGGTGGACCCGGCGAGGCGGCGGGCGTCCTTGGTGGCACCGGCGGCGCTGCGGCGGGCCCAGATCCGCCAGGCGGCCTCCAGGCCGGGCGCGTCGGTGGCCGGGTCGGTGTTCTCGCCCTGCTCCTCGGCGCGCTCCTCCAGGCGGCGGCACGCCTGGCGCACGAACGCGTCGACGCCGTTGACGGTGACCCGCCCGATGTACCCGTCGTCGGCGAGGTCCTCGGGGCGGGGGAAGGCCATCGCGGCGACCGCGAGGTGGGCGAGGCCGTGCAGGAAGCGGTCGCCGGAGTCGGCGGCCGTGCGGCGCGCGTAGTCGCCCATGCGCACGGCGAACACCGAGTCCTCGGCCGCGGTCACGGCCATCCCCGCGCGCGCGGAGACCTCCAGCACGATCAGGCCGAGCCCGGCGGCGACGGCGTCGGCGAGCCGGGCGAAGGGCGGGTCCTCGCGGTAGCGCCGCAGCAGGTCGGCGTACTCCTGGTCGCGGGCGGGCTGCAGCTTGGGCTGGAGCCCGAAGGCGACGAGCCGCGCCGCGTCGGCGGCGTCGGCGGGGGTGACGGCGGCACCGGCCGCCGGGGCGGGGACCTCCGCGTCGCTCCACTCGACGTGCTCGGTCACGACGGCAACTCCTTGCTCAGGGGACGAGGGCGACGGACGACTCCGTCGGGGGTGCGGGCTGTGTCACGCGTGCGGGCGCCCCCGGCGGGGGTGCGGGTGCGCGTCCGGCGGGGCGAGCAGACGCTGCTGTTCGCCGTGCCGTACCGGGCGGTGGCCCGGGTGGCGCGGTGGACGTCGGGCATCACGCCGCCTCCGTCCGGTCCGCCGCCATGCCGGCCGCGTCCAGCAGGGCGGTCCCCACGATCAGGTCCGCGCCGCCGAACTCCTCGTCGTCCAGCTCGGTGCCGTCGTCCACGGCGAACAGCAGCTTCTGCTCGCCCTGCCGGTACGCCGTGCCGACGGGCGGGCTCGCGGCGTGCACGGCGAGCAGCGCGACCAGGTAGGGCAGCTCGCGGTCCTTGCGACGGGCCTCGGCGAGCAGCCCGGAGAGCCTGCGCGGAGCGTCCGCCGGGAGGTCGAGCAGTTCCATGGCGGCGGCCAGCTGCTCCTCGCTGAACCGGCTGTCGTCCGGCGTGGCGATGAGGTCGGGCTCCGGCATCTCCGCGCCCAGGTGCTCCCGCTCCACCGGCGGGGTGAGCAGGATGTCGACCAGGTCGGTCACCCGCACGGACACGGGGGTGCGCAGTCCCGTCCCACGGGCGAAGAACGCGTCCGTGACCCGGATCGCCTGCTCCAGCGGCAACGGCAGCACGGGCGCGACGAGCTGGCCGTAGAGGTCCAGCCCGGACGTCGTCAGGGGGGTGGCGAACGCCTGCCGGTCCTGCTCCGCGCGGAAGAGGGGGCCGGCCTCCAGCAGGCGGGACTGCAGCTGGGTGTGGCGGCGGATGCAGTCCTTGACGATGTCGACGAGCTCGGCGGCGCGGCGCTTGTTCTCCGGGTCCTCGGACTCGTCGCGAGCCTTGCGGATGTTGGTGAGGATCGCGTTCTCGTGGCGGTAGCGGTCGGCGACGTGGTCGAGCGCCTCGGCGATCATGTCGGGCACGGCGTTGAGCCAGTCCACCGCGCGGACGTTGCGCCGGGTGGCCTCCAGGGCCCTGCGCAGGGTCTCCGAGTACTGCACGGTGCGGTAGCGGGCCTGCTCGGCGGCCAGCTGGGCGTCGGCGAGGCGGCCGCGCCGGATGAGCACCTCGAGCTTGACCTCGGCGGCGATCTGGGCGCTGGTGACGTCGGTGTCGAGGGCGCCCACCAGGACGTTGACGGCCTCGTCGGTGGTGCGGAGGTAGACCGCGCCGCCGTAGCCCGGGACCTCCTCGACCAGCTTGAAGTCGTAGTCCCGGCGCACATAGGTGCCGTCGGACGCGAAGGTGCCGTACACGGCGCGGAAGCCGCGGTCGACGCTGCCGACGTTGATCAGGTTCTCCAGGACCCAGCGGGCCACGCGCTCGTGCTCGGCGCCGGGCCGCTGCGGGGCCTGGGCGGCGATGCGCGGGACGAGGCGGGCCACGATCTCGTCGTGGTCGGCGCCGGTGTCGAAGTCCATGGTGAGCGTGACGAGGTCGATCGCGGCGAGGGCGATCTCCGCCATGCCGTAGACCGAGTACTCGCCGGCGAGGTTGGCCTTGCGCGCGTCGAGGTCGTGGATCGGCGCGGTGCAGGCGAGCGCGCGCAGGCGCCGCGCCAGTCCCTCGTCGGCGGCCGGCCCCGGCGCGGGACGCGGCCCCGCGCTGAGCTGGGGCGGAACACGGTCCGTCGATGCAGGCGAAGTCACGGTGCACAGACTAGGTCCTCGGTCTGACATCGACCCAAACGACGCAGATGCCACGGCCGTCACGGCGGCGCGAGAGGCCTCCGGCGGCCGGACCGGCCCCCACCTCGCGTCCGCTCAGCCCACTCCGCCCCGCGCCCCGGCCGCTCCGGCCCCACTCCGCCCCGCGCCCCGGTCGCCCCGGCCCCGCCCCGACCTCCGCCCGCCCGGCCCTGACCCGCCCCGTTCCCCGGTCAGCCCGGTCCCGCCCGCTCCCCCGTCAGCCCCGGCCCCGTCCCGACCTCCGCCCGACCGGCCCGGTCCCGCCCCGCTCCCCACTCAGCCCGCTCAGCCCGCTCAGCCCGCCCCCGCCCCCTCCTCCCCCACCCGGCGCCGGTACACCTCGACCACCCGCTCCAGCGAGTCGGCGAGGTACACGGCGAGCAGTTCCTCGGCCCGGTCCTCCTCGCCGGCCTGGAGGGCCTGGAGGATCTGCTGGTTGCGGGCCAGGTACGGCTCGTGCAGCCGGCGCGGGTCGTCCACCACGTGGAAGGCCAGGCGCAGTTCGGCGAAGACGCTGCGCATCAGCTCGTCGGTGCGTTCGCTGCCCGCCAGCGCGACCAGTTCCCGGTGGAAGTGGATGTTCGCGGTACCCAGCGATTTCCAGTCACCTTCGCGCACCGCCCGCTGGCCCTCGGCGACCGCTCCGGCGAGGCCGTCGAGCGCGTACGGCGGTTCCCCGAGCCCCCGGACCACCGCGCACTCGACCAACGCGCGCGTGCGGTAGATGTCCTCGACGTCCTCCACGGTCAGGACGCGCACGAACACGCCCCGGTTCAGCTCGTGGATCAGCAGGCGCTCGTGGGTGAGCAGCCGGAACGCCTCGCGCAGGGTGTTGCGGGACACCCCGAGCGCACCGCCGATGCTGTCCTCCGACAGGCGGGTGCCCGGCGGGAAGTAGCCCTCGGCGATGCGGCTCCTGAGGATGTCGGCGACGCGCTCGGCCGTGCTCGTGCGCCCCAGGAGGGCTCGGTCGTCCGCCAGTCCCGCCAGCTGCTCTGCCATGCCCGGAATTCAATCGCAGACCGAGGAACGAAACAACGGGGGTATTGAAGGATCGTTCAACGATCCTCTACGTTGCTGCCCACGGCGCCCCCGTCCCCACGGAAGGCCGGAAGGCCACGGCGCCGCAGCACGGCCCGGCTCACCCCCGCACCCTCCGTCATCCCTCTGCGAGGTGCTTCCATGAGCACGACCCCTCCGTCCCCGACCGTGACCCCACACCCACCGGCTGCCGAACACGCCGACGCGTCAGGCGCGTTCGGCTGGCTGCGCGCCCTCGGTCCGCGCGGCCGGCGCGCCTTCGCCGGCGCGTTCGGCGGCTATGCGCTGGACTCGTACGACTACTTCACCCTGCCGTTGAGCATGGTCGCCCTGGCGGCCCACTTCGGCCTCGACAGCGGTCGGACCGGCCTGCTCACCACGGTGACCCTCGTCGTCTCGGCGATCGGCGGCGCCCTCGCCGGTGTGGTGGCCGACCGGATCGGCCGGGTGCGGGCCCTGATGATCACGGTGGTGACCTATGCCGTCTTCACCGTCGCCTGCGGTTTCGCCCCCACCTACGAGACCCTCCTGGTCTTCCGCGCCCTCCAGGGCCTCGGCTTCGGCGGCGAGTGGGCGGTCGGCGCGATCCTGGTCGCCGAGTACGCGAGCGCGCGCCACCGCGGCCGTACCCTCGGCGCGGTCCAGAGCTCCTGGGCCGTCGGCTGGGGGCTCGCGGCGATCGTGTACACGCTGGTCTTCTCGTTCTGCGGCGACGACCTCGCCTGGCGGGTGATGTTCTGGACGGGCGCGCTGCCCGCGCTGCTCGTCGTGTGGGTCAGGCGGCGCGTCGAGGACGCGCCGGAGGCCACCGCCGCGCGGGAACGGAGCGCGGAGAAGGGCTCGTTCACGGCGATCTTCCGCGGCCCGCTGCTGCGCACCACCGTGTTCGCGGGGCTGCTCTCCACCGGCGTCCAGGGCGGCTACTACACGCTCGCGACCTGGGTGCCGACGTACCTGAAGTCCGAGCGCGGCCTGTCCGTGGTGGGCACCGGCGGCTACCTCACGTTCCTGATCTCGGGCGCCTTCCTCGGCTACCTGACCGGCGGCTACCTCACCGACCGGCTGGGCCGGCGCCGCAACATCTGGCTGTTCGCGCTGCTGTCGGCGGTGTGCATCCTGGCGTACGCGAACATCCCGGGCGGCGCCGACTCGCTGCTGCTCGTGCTCGGTTTCCCGCTCGGGTTCTGCATGTCGGCGATCTTCAGCGGGTTCGGGTCGTACCTGAGCGAGCTGTACCCGACCGCCGTGCGCGGCACCGGTCAGGGCTTCACCTACAACACCGGGCGCGCCGTCGGCGCCGTCTTCCCCACCACCGTCGGTTTCCTGGCCGACGGCTGGGGCGTGGGCGGCGCGCTGGTCTTCGGCGCGATCGGCTACGCGATCGCCGCACTGGCGCTGCTCGGCCTGCCCGAGACGCGCGGGAAGGAGCTGGTGTGAACCGCACGGACGACCGCCCGGTGACCCTCGTCGACGAGCACGCGCACGCGTGGAGCCCGCAGGCCGCCCGGGCCCGCTTCCGGGAGGGCCTGACCGGCCCCACGGCCGGGGTGGCGGCGGGCCGCACCCAGGCCAACCTGATCTCGGTGCCCCAGGACTGGGCGTACGACATGCTGCTGTTCTGCCAGCGCAACCCCAAGCCCTGCCCGGTCCTCGACGTCACCGACGCCGGTTCCTGGTCGACGGTGCTGGCCGACGACGCCGACCTGCGCACCGACCTGCCGCGCTACCGGGTGTGGCAGGACGGCCGGCTGGTGGACGAGCCGACGGACGTGCGCGGGTACTGGCGGGACGACCTGGTGACGTTCCTGCTCGGGTGCAGCTTCACCTTCGAGTGGGCGCTGGACCGGGCCGGCGTGCCGATCCGGCACGTCGAGCAGGGCCGCAACGTGCCGATGTACGTGACGGACCGTCAGTGCCGGTCGGCGGGGCGGCTGCACGGCCCGATGGTGGTCTCGATGCGTCCGGTGCCGCCGCGGCACCTGGATGCGGCGATCCGGGAGAGCAGTCTGCTCCCGGCGGTGCACGGCGGCCCCGTGCACTGCGGCGACCCGTCGGCGCTGGGCATCGAGGACCTCGGCCGGCCCGACTTCGGCGACCCGGTGGACGCCGAGCCGGACGACATCCCGGTGTTCTGGGCCTGCGGTGTGACCCCGCAGGCGGCGGTCATGGCCTCCCGTCCGCCGTTCGCCCTCACGCACGCGCCGGGACAGATGTTCCTCACCGACGCCCGCGACGAGCAGTACCGCGTCGCCTGAGCAGGAGACACGATGACCCCATGAGCGCGATCGATCTGAACGCCGACCTCGGTGAGGGCTTCGGCCGCTGGCGGCTCACCGACGACGAGGGGCTGCTGTCCGTCGTCACCAGTGCCAACGTGGCGTGCGGCTTCCACGCAGGGGACGCCGCCACCATGCGCCGGGTGTGCGCGCTGGCCGCCGAGCGGGGCGTGACGATCGGCGCGCAGGTCTCCTACCGGGACCTGGCCGGGTTCGGGCGGCGCGCCATGGACGTGCCGTCCGCCGAGCTGGCGGCCGAGGTGGCGTACCAGATCGGCGCCCTGGAGGTGTTCGCCCGCGCGGCCGGCGCGCGCGTGGCGTACGTCAAGCCGCACGGCGCGCTGTACAACCGAGTGGTGCGCGACGAGGAGCAGGCCGCCGCCGTGGTCGAGGGCGTGCTCCTGGCCGGCCCGGCGCTGCCGGTGCTGGGGCTGCCCGGCTCCCGGCTGCTGGAGCTGGCCGGGAAGGCGGGCCTGGGCGCCGTCCCGGAGGCGTTCGCGGACCGCGCGTACACCGACGCGGGCACGCTGGTGCCGCGCGGGCAGGAGGGCGCCGTCGTGGAGGACCCGGGTGCCGTGGTGGAGCGGTCGGTCGGCCTGGCGTGCCACGGCCGGGTCACCGCCCGCTCGGGCGCCTCGGTCGAGGTACGCGCGCGGTCCCTGTGCGTGCACGGCGACACGCCCGGCGCGGTGGACCTCGCGCGCCGGGTGCGGCGGCGACTGGAGGAATCGGGCGTGCGGGTCGGGGCGTTCGCATGAGCATGAGGGTGCTGCCCGTGGGCGACGACGCGCTCCTCGTGGAACTGGCCTCCGGCACCGAGGCCCAGGCCCTCCACGCGGAGCTGCTGCGGCGCCGGGCCCAGGGCCTGCTGGCGGCCCGGGAGATCGTCCCCGCCGCGCGTACGGTCCTGCTCGACGGCGTCGCCGACCCGGCACGCCTCGCCCGCGAGCTGCTCGCCTCCGACGTACCGCCCGCTCCCGCGCGGGAGGGCGACGTGGTGGAGATCCCCGTGCGCTACGACGGGCCGGACCTGGCCGGGGTCGCCGCGCACTGGGGGGTCGCGGAGCGTGAGGTGGCGCGGATCCACGCCGGTCACGAGTTCCGGGTCGCCTTCTGCGGCTTCGCTCCCGGCTTCGGCTACCTCACCGGCCTGCCGCCGCGCTACGACGTGCCGCGCCGCCCGACTCCGCGCACCGCCGTGCCGGCCGGCGCGGTGGCGCTCGCCGGGCCCTACACGGGCGTGTACCCGCGCTCCTCCCCCGGCGGCTGGCAACTGATCGGCACCACGGACGCGGTGCTGTGGGACGCCGCGCGCGTACCAGCGGCGCTGCTGTCGCCGGGCACGCGCGTGCGGTTCGTCGACCGGGCGGCGGGCGCCGCGGCGGAGCGGGGGGCGGGCGGATGACCGACCGTGCGCTCGCCGTCGTCCGCGCGGGGGCCCTCACCACCGTCCAGGACCGGGGCCGGCCCGGTCACGCGCACCTGGGCGTGCCGCGCTCCGGCGCGCTGGACGCACCGGCCGCCGCGCTGGTCAACCGGCTGGTGGGCAACCACTCCGGGGCGGCCGTCCTGGAGACCACGCTCACCGGCTGCGCGCTGCGCCCGCGGTGCGAGGTGACCGTCGCGGTGGGCGGCGCGCCCTGCCCGGTCACCGTCGATGGCCGTCCGGTGGCGTGGGGCGCGCCCGTCCGCGTGCCCGTCGGCGCGCTGCTGGACGTGGGCACGGCGACGTCCGGGGTGCGCAGTTACGTCGCCGTCGGCGGGGGCGTCGCCGTCGAGCGCGTGCTCGGCAGCCGCTCCACCGACCTGCTCTCGGGGCTCGGTCCCCCGCCGCTGTCCGACGGCGCGGTGCTCCCGCTGGGGTGCTGGGTCCCGTCCCCCGCGCGCGTGGACGTCGCGCCCCAACCTGCTCCCCCGGCCGAACTCGTCCTGCGCGTCACCCTCGGTCCGCGCGACGACTGGTTCACGCGGCGGGCGGTGCGCGACTTCACCACGCGCGCGTACCGCGTGTCCTCCGCGAGCAACCGCATCGGGCTGCGCACCGAGGGCCCCGCGCTGGAACGGGCCCTGACCGGTGAGCTGGCCAGCGAGGGCATGGTCCTGGGCGCGGTCCAGGTGCCCCCGGACGGCCGGCCCGTGGTGTTCCTCGCCGACCACCCCACGACCGGCGGCTACCCGGTGATCGGCGTGGTCCGCGCCGCCGACCTGCCCGCGGCGGCCCAGGCGGCCCCGGGCACCCCGCTCCGCTTCGTGGCCGTACGCCACCGCTGAGCGGCCGGCCCGCATCGTCGCCGGTGGCCGGACCGCCGAGCGCCGAGCCGCCGCGCCACCACCCCGACTGCCCTATGCCGCCTCCCTACGCGGCCTCCCTACGCCGCCTCCCTCCGCCGCATCCCCCGTTCCGGCACCGTCACCGCCGCCAGCGCGGCCGACACCGCGGCGCTCGCCCGCAGGTCGAGGTGGGCGCTCGTGCCGCGGGCCCGGTGGCGCACCTCGTCGGCGGCCAGGGTGAGCAGGTTCGGCAGCAGGTCGGTGCACCGGCGCAGCACCCAGCCCGTGCCCGCCGTCGCCAGCCACCGCAGGCTCGCCGCCCGGGTCGGGACCGGGAACTCCGGCTCGGCCGACGGCGCGGCGCCGCGCGCGAGGCCCGCCTCGGCCAGCAGGGCGTGGAAGCGCAGGGCCAGGTGCCGGTGCCCGCGCTCACCGGGGTGCAGCCGGTCCGCGCTCCACAGGGCGCGGTCGGTGACCCAGGCGCCCTCCGCAGCGTGCAGGTGGACGGCGCCGTACCGCTCGGACAGGGCGTGCACGACGGCGTTGACCGCCTGCTGCCGCCGGGCCGGCGGGCGGGCCAGCGCGCCCGGCAGGCCCAGGACGCCGCCCGGGTCGGGCAGACAGGCGGTGAGCAGCACCGCGTCCTGCCCGGCGAGGGCGCCGTACACGCGGTCCAGCCGGGCGGCGACTGCGTGGATGTCGAAGGTGCGGCGCAGGGTGTCGTTGACGCCGACCACCACGGCCGCGACCTAGGGGGTGTCTCGTCGATCAGGCCGGGCTCGCGGCGTCTGGCACCGCGCCTCGCCGCGTTGTCGTCGGTTGGCGATGCTCCGCATCGCCGCCCTCCTCCGCCTTGCGATGCACGGCACCAGACGCCGCTCTCTGATCCGGCCTGATCGACGAGACACCCCCTAGGGGCGCAGGCCGAGCGCGGCCGGGAGCTGCCGCTCCAGCACGTCGCGCGTCTGGGCCCCGCTGACGGCGAGGTTGGTGAACCGCACCGGCGTCGCGGGCCCGGCGCCGAGTCCGTCGGCGAGCAGCGCGGCCCAGCCGCGCCAGCCGTCGCCCGTGGGGTCGCCCACCCCCTCCGTCAGCGAGTCCCCGAGCGCCACGAAGCGGACGGGTCTCATCCCCGGCTCCCGGACACGATCGGGCGGGCGGGCCGGTCCGGCACGGCGGCGTCGTGCGCGGCCAGGAACGCCGCGACCGCGGTGTCCCAGCCGAAGCACTCGGCCCGCGCGCGTGCGGCCTCGCGGCGGGCCCGTTCCGGGGTGTCCAGCAGGGCCTCGACGGCGTCCGCGAAGGCCTCGCCCCGGTCGACCGCGGTGGCCCCCGCGGAGCCGATCACCTCGGGCAGCGCGGAGGAGGCGCTGACCACGACGGGCGTGCCGCACGCCATGGCCTCCAGCGCGGCGAGCCCGAACGTCTCCGCGGGACCCGGGGCCAGGCAGACGTCGGCGCTCGCCTGGAGCGCGCCCAGGGCCCGCCGGTCGGAGAGGTGCCCGAGGAAGGTGACCGGCAGCCGCCGCTCCCGGGCCCGCTGTTCCAGGCGCGGGCGCAGCGGCCCGTCGCCGGCGACCACCAGCACGGCCCGCGTCCCGCGCGCCAGCAGCGCCTCCAGGGCGTCGAGGGCGGTGCCGGGCCGCTTCTCGACGGACAGCCGGGTGCAGGTCACCAGCAGCACCTGGTCGGCACGCGCGTACCGCGCCCGCAGGCCGGGCTCGCGCAGCGAGGGGTGCCGCTCGACGAGGTCCACGCCGAGCGGGGCCCGCACCACGTTGCGGGCGCCGATGCGCACGAACTCCCGCTCGGCGAACTCGGTGGTGCACACCACGCGCGCGTAGGTGTGCGCCGTGCGGACGTTGAGCGCGTCGGCGGCGCGCCGGGCGGCGGCCTCCGGGACGCCCCAGGTGCGCAGGACGCCATCGGCGGTCTCGTGGGAGACCATCACGGCGGGGACCCGGGCGCGCCGCGCCCACTTGCCCGTCCAGCGCAGGGTCGTGCGGTCGGAGACCTCCAGGCGGTCCGGGGCGAGCTCCGCGAGGAGCGCGGCGACGCGCCGCCGGTCGGTCAGCACGCGGTAGCCGCCGGTGCCCGGCAGCAGCGGTCCGGGCAGGGTGATGACCCGGCCCTGCTCGGTGTCGCGGTCGTCGTGGCGGTCGCCCGGCACGACGAGTACCGGCTCGTGGCCGGCCGCCCGGAAGCCCTTGCCCAGTTCGCGCAGGGCCGTGCGCAGGCCGCCCGAGGCGGGGGCGACGAAGTTGGCGAGGCGGACGATCCGCAGTCCCTCGGTCCTCATGCCGCCACCACCGGTCGGCGCGCGCCGAGGACGTCGGCGTAGTGCTCGATGAGCCGGTCGCCGATCGCGGCCCAGGTGCGGCCCTCGACGGTGTCCCGGGCGGCGGCGCCGTAGGCGGCGCGCAGGTCGGGGTCGGCGGCCAGGGTGCGGACCGCGTCCCGGACGGCGGACGCGTCGCGGGGCGGGACTAGCAGGCCGGTGCGCCCGTGGGCGACCAGGTCCAGCGGCCCGCCGGCCGCCGGGGCGACGACGGGCACGCCGCTCGCCATGGCCTCCTGCACGGTCTGGCAGAACGTCTCGAACGGGCCGGTGTGCGCGAAGACGTCCAGCGAGGCGAAGATCCGGGCGAGCTCGTCGCCGGTGCGCCGGCCGAGGAAGGCGGCGCCGGGCAGGGCCTCGGTCAGGTGGGGCTCACTGGGCCCGTCGCCGACCACCACGACCTTCACGCCGGGCAGGCCGCAGACCCCGGCGAGCAGTTCGACGTGCTTCTCGGGGGCGAGGCGGCCGACGTAGCCGACGAGGAGCTCGCCGTTCGGGGCGAGGGCGCGGCGCAGGGTCTCGTCGCGGTGCTCGGGGCGGAAGCGGACGGTGTCGACCCCGCGCGGCCACAGCTTCACGCGCGGGACGCCGTGCGTCTCCAGGTCGCGCAGGGCGGCGCTGGACGGGGCGAGGGTGAGGTCGGCGGCGGCGTGGACGGAGCGGATCCGCCGCCAGGCCGCGGCCTCGCCGACGCCCATGTAGGTGCGGGCGTACCCGCCGAGGTCGGTCTGGTAGACGGCGACGGCGGGCAGGCCGAGCCGGGCGGCGGCGGCCATGCCGCGCACGCCGAGGATGAACGGGCTGGCCAGGTGCACCAGGTCGGCCCGGTGCTCGGCGATGGCCGCGGTGACGCGCCGGCTGGGGAGGGCGACGCGGACCTGGGGGTAGCCCGGGAGCGGCAGGGAGGGGACACGGACGACGGGGCAGGGCGCGAGGGCGTCCGGCCCGGGACCGGCCGGGGTGGCCGGCGCGACGACGAGCGGGGAGTGACCGCGATCCACGAGGTGCCGGGCGGTCTGGAGCGCGCAGTGGGCCACGCCGTTCACGTCGGGGGGAAAGGATTCGGTCACGATGACGACACGCATACGGGTGTTGTCGCCGTGCTGGACGTGCCCGCGTCAACGTGGATCTTTCCGGACGACAAACGTCCCATGAGCGTTGCGCTGCGCACCCGGGCAGGTCGGACGGCGTCCATGCCGGCCCTGCCCGCGGGTCGTCCCGCGTTCACCCGCCGGGCGCGGGTGCGCCCGGCGCCCGGGACACCCCCGGGGGCGTCAGCGGGCGGTCGTGTCGGGTCCGATGCGGCTGCGGACGACGGTCTGCACGTCGTCCTCCTCGGCGGGGTCGGCGGCGAGGCGGCGCAGTCGCTCCACCACGCGGGCGTCACCCGTCTCGGCGTGCCGGGCGGCGATCTCGCGGGTGGCCTCCTCGCAGTCCCACAGGCACTCGACGGCGAAGCCGGTGGGGAAGGAGGGGTCGGTCGCGGCGAGCGCCCGGGCGCAGCGGCCGCGCAGGTGGGAGGAGGCGGTCTCCCGGTAGATGTGGCGCAGGAGGGGTGCCGCGCAGACGATGCCGAGGCGTCCGGCGCCGTCGACCAGGGTCCACAGGGTCGGCGCGTCGCAGCCCTCGCCGCGGACGGCCTCGCGCAGGGCGCCGAGGACCAGGTCGCTGTCCTTGCGGGCGCCGCGGCAGGCGAGCATCCGTCCGGCGGCGGCGCCGAGGGCGTCGCGGCGGTGGGCCCAGCCGCGGGCGCGCTCGACGGCGGCGAAGGAGCGCATGCGTTCGAAGGCGTCGACGGCGGCCTCCACCACGGTCGTGGTGCCCGTGGCCACCGCCGTCTCGATCAGGCCGAGGGCGTCGGGGTCGTTGCTGTCGGCGAGGTAGCGCAGGGCGGTGCACCGGGCTCCCTCGGTGCCGTCCTGCGCGGCGCGGACGATCTCCGGGCGGTCCTCGGGGCCGGCGACGGCCACGAGGCAGCGGGCGGCGGGGACGTGCAGGGCGGAGCCGCGTTCCAGGCCCTGCTGGGCCCACTCGAACACGGCCTGCACGCTCCAGCCGGGCCGGGGCCCGCCGGAGCGCATCTGCCGTTGCCACCGGTCGAAGCAGCCGGCCTCCTGGGCGGCACGCACGCGTGCCGAGACGTACTCGCGCGGGTCCTCGGCCCACAGCCGCCAGGGCCGGGGCTCGAAGGCGTCGCGTACGGCGGCGGCCAGCTCGGCCTCGCCCTCGGCGTCGGTTCCGAAGCGGGCCAGCACCGGGGCGGCGAGGGCGCGCAGGCCCGCGTCGTCGTCGCGCAGGGCGAGTTCGTCGAGCGCCCAGGCCCAGTTGGAGCCGGCGGCGGCGTAGCGGCGCAGCAGTTCCAGGGCGTCGCGCCGGCCGTAGGAGGCCAGGTGGCCGAGCACCGCGAGGGCGAGGCCGGTGCGGCACTCCTCGGTGTCGAAGGCGTCCTCGACATCGAACAGGTGTGCCTCGATGTCGTCGAGTCCGCCGTTGAGGTCGAGGTAGAGACGGGCGTAGTAGAGGGAGCGGTTCTCGACCTGCCAGTCGCGGCGGGGGTCGCGCAGCACACAGTGGTTCAGGGCCGCGAGCGCCTCGGCGCGCGGGGCGGTCAGCGCGTGCAGTGTGCCGTCGCCACGGCCCCGCTGGAGCAGGCCGAGCAGCGTACCGCTGGGCGCTATGAACGGATCGAACATGGGAAACAGCCTCACATCAAGCGTCGACGCAACCGGGGACGTGCATTACCTGGCCGCGTGACAACACGTCGGGGCGCCCGCCGTTTCCTGCTTGCTGCAGACCATCTCTCCCTGCCTCTCGTCGGTGGCCCATGCGGGCCGCATCACGGCCCGCGCGGTGCGGCAACACCTGCCCAGCCATCGCGTCCGTGAATCACGACGTCATGATGACTCGGCAGTTCTCCCTGCCGCGACCGAAATTTCCGGCGGCCCCGTACCGCCCTCCCCCGTGGTCGTCGTCCTGCCTGGTCCGATACCGGGTCCGCGCCCGGCCGGCGGCGCCCGGCCGCCGCCCTGAAGGGGCGACCCGCGCGCGTCGCTCAGTGGACGCCGAACCGCTCCAGGAGGTCGGCCTTGCCGAACATCCGGGCGGTGTCGACGGCCGACGGCGTGCCGGCGGCGGGGTCCGCCCCGGCCTCCAGCAGCGCTTCGATGACGTCCGTCTCCCCCTTGAAGACGGCCCCGGCGAGCGGGGTCTGGCCCCGGTCGTTGATCCGGTCCGCCTCGGCGCCGCGCGCGAGCAGCGCGCGGACGGCCCCGGCGTGGCCGTGGTAGGCGGCCAGCATGACCAGGGAGTCGCCGCGGTCGTTGGTGAGGTTCGCCGGCACGCCCGCGTCGACGTACGCCACCAGCTCCTCCGTCCGGCCCCGCCGGGCCAGGTCGAAGATCTTGGTCGCCAGCTCCACGACCTCGGGGTCGGGGGCTTCAGTCATCGGCCGGACCACCTCTCCATGCAACCGTTCGGGTGAATCGTCAGGGTACTGGCTCGTCGGGCACATGCCGGACGCCGCTCGAGGCAAAGATCACGGACGAAGCCGTCCGCCGCAACGCGTCGGAGCGACGGTGCCGCGCGACACTGCCCCAGCAGGGTGAAATCCGGGGTATTTCACTCAGTTGCACCTTTTATCGTATAGATACATCCTGTGATCCTGGAAGTACTCATGGTGACTGTCCCCACCGAACACCAGGAGATCCCCCATGATCCTGTCCATCTCAGGCGTCGTGCTTCTCGGCATCGTCGTCTTCATCTTCTTCCGCAAGGACGGCCTGAAGGCCTCCCACGCGCTGATCTCGGCCCTGTTCGGCTTCTACCTCGCGAGCACGGCCATCGCCCCCAGCATCAAGGCCGGCGGCGAGAGCCTGGCGAGCCTCCTCGGCGGCATCAAGTTCTGACGCCGCCCACCCCGCCGTCCCACCCGCCGACCGTCCCTTCCGTACGCACCTCCAGGAGACAGCAGTGGCCCGGCGCCCCCTCCCCCGCATCCTGAGCACAGGCAGCGCGCAGATCGCCCGGAGCCGGGAGCTGGCCCGGACGGCGGCGGACAGCGCCACCGACGTCCTCCACCCGCTGATCACCATCAGCCGGGGGATGCGCCGGCTGGCCGCGGCCGGCCGGCGCCGGTGGGCGGAGACCCCCAAGGACCGGCGCGGGCCACTGCTGTTCCTGCTGGCCTCGGCGGTCCTGGTGGTGGCCCTCATGCCGTACGGGCCGCTGCTCGCCGTCATCACCGTGATGGCGGCGGCGGCCTGGCACGGTCGCGACCGCACCCCGTCGGCGCCCGAGGGCCCCGACGCGTCGCAGCTCCAGCGGCTCCAGGCGCTCTACGAGGCCCTGGTGCCGCTCTTCTCCACGGCCGAGGACCCCGCTCCCCTCTACACCCACGGCGGGGAGTGGGAGAAGGCCATTTCGTCCTACGAGTTCGACGACTCCGGCCGCGTCGCGCAATTGTCGATCCGCTACCCGGCGTACTTCCCGGACGGCGAGGCCGAGGCACGCGCCCGCGTGCAGCACCTGCTCAGCGCCAAGGCGGGCCGGGGCCGCGAGTACCTCTTCTCCTGGGACGAGGAGGGCAACGAACTCGACGTGAGCGTCCTCGCCCCGCTGCCCACCGACATCGCCGCCCAGCGCTTCGTCACCGCGCCCGGCGAGACCGTCCTCGGCTTCACCGACCCCAGCGGCGTCCCGCGCACGCTCCCGCTCACCCACGGCGAGGAGCAGCGCGACGTCCCGCCGGTCGTCTGGCGCACCGGCATCCGCTCCACCGAGCCGCACCTGCTGGTGGTCGGCCAGCCCGGCAGCGGCACCTCCACCCTGCTGCGCTCCCTCGCGCTCCAGGCCCTGCAGTACGGCGACGTCCTGATCGTCGAGGGCGGCAGCACCGGCGAGTACGCGTGCCTCACCGGCCGGGACGGCGTCCTGGGCGTCGAGGTGGGCCTGGCCGGAGCACTGGCCGCGCTGGAGTGGGCGTCCGGTGAGACGGAGCGGCGGCTCATCGCCGCCAACCGCGCCCGGCAGGCCGGACAGGCCCCGCCGGACGACACGCGGCGCCCCCTGTGGATCCTGCTGGACCGCCCGACCACGTTCACGCACATCGCGGCGGCCGACGGCCACCAGGACCCGCAGTCGCTCCTCCAGGCGCCGCTGCGGCACGGGCGCGCCGCGTTCGTCACGGTCGTCGTGGCCGAGCAGTTCGACGCGCTGGACGCGCTGAGCGACCCGGTGCGGCAGCACACCCGCGCGCGTGTGGTGCTGGGACCGGCGTCGGCGGAGCAACTGGAGACGGTGCTCGGGGCTCCCCCGCACACCACGCCCGTCGACCACGTGCCGCCGGGGCGGGGGTACGCCCGGCTCGGGACCGGTCCGGTGCACCGGCTCCAGGTGCCCGCCACGCCCGACCCCTACGACGACGCGACCAGCGACGCGCACCGCCAGGCGGTCCTGGACCTGCTGCCGCCCAAGAGCACCCCGGCCGACGAGGAGCCGCTGCCCGACGCGGAGCCGGCGACGTCGGAACCTGTGCCGTCGGCGATGGCCGAGCCGGACCTGATCAAGGCGGATCTGATCAAGCCGGAGTTGATCAAGGCCGAACCCGCGCTGGCCGCCGAGGCGGTCCCGGCGGACACGTCCTCCTGACGCGGCTCCGTTCACGAGACCGATCCCAGGGGGCGCGGGCAACTGCGCGACCAGCCACCGCGCACCCGCGCCCCGCAGACCACACCGGCCGACCCCCACCATCCCGGCTTACGCCACGAACGTCCGCGGCCCCTCCGCCGCCCCCACCGTGCCGCCCGTCTCCACGATCCGGGCCGCCGCCGACAACCGGGCCGCCGCCTCGTCCGCCACCGCCCCTCCCACGGTGAACGGCAGCCGGACGAACCCCTCGAAAGCGCCGTCGACCCCGAAACGGGGGCCCGAGGGCACCCGCACGCCGACCCGCTCCCCCGCCTCGGCGAGGCGCGAGCCGGACAGCCCGCCGGCCCGGACCCAGAGCGTGAGGCCGCCGCGGGGCACCGAGAACTCCCAGTCGGGCAGCTCGCGCCGCAGCGCCCCGACGAGGGCGTCCCGGTTCTCCCGGGCCTGGGCGCGCCGCAGCGCGACCGCCTGCTCCCAGCCACCCGTGCTGAACAGCCAGTTCACGGCCAGCTGCTCCAGCACGGGCGTGCCGAGGTCGGCGTACGCGCGCGCGGCGACCAGGCTGCGGATGACGTCGGGGGCCGCCCGCACCCAGCCGATGCGCATGCCGGCCCAGAACGCCTTGCTGGCCGAGCCGACGGTGACCACGGTCGACCCGGCGGGGTCGAAGCCGCACACCGGCCGCGGCATCTCCACGTCGTCGTCGAGCCACAGCTCGGTCATCGTCTCGTCGGCCACCAGCACGGTGCCCGCCGAGCGGGCCGCCTCCACCAGCCGGCGCCGCTGGTCCTCGTCGGCGAGCGCGCCGGTCGGGTTGTGGAAGTCGGCGACGACGTACGCGATGCGCGGCGCGGCCTCGCGCAGCACCTGGCGCCAGCGGTCGAGGTCCCAGCCCGCGAGCCCCTCGGCCATGGCGACGGGCACCAGCCGGGCGCCGGTCTCCCGCATGAGCTGGAGGATGTTGGCGTAGGAGGGCGACTCGACGGCGATGCGCTCGCCGCGGCCGGCGAACAGGTGGCAGATCGCGTCGATGGCGCCCATCGCGCCGGTCGTCACCATGATCTGCTCGGGCATGGTCGGTATGCCGCGCGCCGTGTACCGCTCGGCGATCATCGCGCGCAGCGCGGGCAGCCCGGCCGGGTAGTCGCCGTGCGTGTGGGCGTACGGCGGCAGCTCCTCCAGGGCGCCCCGCACCGCGCGCGTGAGCCACGGCTCGGGCGCGGGCAGTGAGGCGCAGCCCAGGTCGATCATCGAGCCGAGGGCGTCCGGGGGCAGGGGTTCCAGACCGCGGGCCGGGAGCGGGTTGCCCGCCGGCACGGCCGTCCAGCTGCCGGCGCCGCGCCGGGACTCCAGGAAGCCCTCGGTGCGCAGGGCCTCGTAGGCGGCGGCGACGGTCGTACGGCTGACGGACAGGGCGAGGGCGAGTTCGCGTTCGGCGGGCAGGCGGGCGGCGACCGGGACGCGCCCCTCCAGGACGAGCAGGCGGATGCCGTCGGCGAGCGCGCGGTAGGCCGGCGGGCGCCGGGTGCCGGGCCCGGCCGGGCGATCCTGCTGGGAGGTGAGCAACCGGGCGAGCTGCGCGGGGCCCACCGCCGAGGTCCACTGCGCCATGATTACCAGTCCACCTTCCCCGAATTGGCCATGGATGGCGTGTACCGCCAAGCCACAGAGTGACATGAGCCAGTCCACGACGACCACCCAGGGGGCCCCTTGTCCACCGCACACCGTCCCGTCCGCCGGCTCACGCGGCGACTGGTGCAGCTGTACGCCGGGCTCGCGCTGTACGGCGCCAGCTCGGCGCTCCTCGTGGAGGCGGGCCTGGGTCTGGAGCCGTGGGGCGTCCTGCACCAGGGCCTCGCCGAGCGGACCGGGCTGTCGATCGGCGTGGTGTCGATCGTGGTCGGCGCGGTGGTGCTGCTGCTGTGGATCCCGCTGCGCCAGCGGCCGGGCCTGGGCACGGTCTCCAACGTGTTCGTGGTCGGCCTCGCCATGGACGCCACGCTCGCGCTGGTCCCGGAGGCGCACGCGCTCGCCGTCCGGGTCCCGCTCATGCTGGCCGGGATCGTCCTCAACGGCGTGGCCACGGGCCTCTACATCGCCGCCTCCTTCGGGCCCGGTCCGCGCGACGGGCTGATGACGGGGCTGCACCGCCGTACCGGCCGGTCGATCCGGCTGATGCGCACGGCGGTGGAGGTGGCGGTCGTGGTGACCGGCTTCGTGCTGGGCGGCACCCTCGGCGCGGGCACGCTGCTGTACGCGCTGTCGATCGGACCGCTCGCCCAGCTGTTCCTCCGCGTGTTCGCCGTGCGGCCGGCACCGGACGGCAGCCCGGTGGTTGCCACCGGGTCACCGCGCGGGGCCATACTGCGCGGGTGACCACCCTCATACGCCACCCCTACCTCGACCATCCGGGCCCGATCCCCTTCGCCCACCGCGGCGGTGCCGCGGACGGCCTGGAGAACACCGCGGCGCAGTTCCGGCGCGCGCTGGAGGCGGGCTACCGCTACCTCGAGACGGACGTGCACGCGACGAGGGACGGCAAGCTGGTCGCCTTCCACGACGCGACGCTGGACCGGGTGACGGACGGCGCCGGCCGCATCGCCGACCTGCTGTGGTCCGACGTGCGGCACGCGCGCGTGGCGGGCAAGGAGCCGGTGCCGCTCTTCGAGGAACTGCTGGAGGCCTTCCCCGAGGCGCGCTGGAACGTCGACCTCAAGGCGGAGCCGGCCCTGCACCCGCTGCTCAACCTGATCGGCCGGGCGAACGCCTGGGACCGGGTGTGCGTGGGGTCGTTCTCCGAGGCCCGGGTGGTGCGGGCCCAGCGGCTGGCCGGCCCGCGTCTGGCGACCTCGTACGGCACCCGGGGCGTGCTCGGGCTGCGGCTGCGCTCCTGGGGCCTGCCCGCGGCGCCGCGGCGTCCGGCGGTGGCGGCCCAGGTGCCGGAGAGCCAGTCGGGCGTGCCGGTGGTCGACGCACGCTTCGTGCGCGCCGCCCACGCGCGCGGGCTGCAGGTGCACGTGTGGACGGTCAACGAGCCGGAGCGGATGCACCGGCTCCTGGACCTGGGCGTCGATGGCATCATGACCGATCACATCGACACGTTGCGCAAGGTCATGGAGGAGCGCGGCACCTGGGCGTGAGCGCCCGGCCGCCCCCGCCGGACCGGACGCGCGGCACTCCTCAGCGGGGAAGCGAGGGCACGGGTGAGCACCGACACCGTGCGGACGGCGGCGGCCGACGGGGCCGCCGGGCGGCGGCGCGAGCAGCGTGGCTGGTACTTCTACGACTGGGCGTGCTCGGTCTACTCGACGAGCGTGCTCACCGTGTTCCTCGGCCCCTACCTCACGTCGGTCGCCCGGCACGCGGCCGACGCCGACGGCTACGTCCACCCGCTGGGCGTGCCGGTGCGGGCCGGGTCGTTCTTCGCGTACTCGGTGTCGTTGTCGGTGGTCGTGGCCGTCCTGGTGATGCCGCTGGTGGGGGCCGCCGCCGACCGCAGTGGCCGCAAGAAGCCGCTGCTGGGCGCGGCCGCCTACCTGGGGGCCGCGGCCACCACGGGCATGTTCTTCCTCCAGGGCGACCGCTACCTGCTGGGCGGGGCGCTGCTGGTCGTGGCGAACGCGGCCCAGTCCGTGGCGATGATGCTCTACAACTCCTACCTGCCGCAGATCGCGCCGCCCGAGGAGCGCGACGCGGTGTCCTCGCGCGGCTGGGCGTTCGGGTACGCGGCGGGCTCGCTGGTGCTGGTCGTCAACCTGGTGCTCTACCTGGCCCACGACTCCTTCGGTGTCTCCGAGACGACGGCGGTGCGGATCTGTCTGGCCTCGGCGGGGCTGTGGTGGGGCGGCTTCACGCTGGTGCCGCTGCTGCGGCTGCGCGACCGACCGGCGCCGGACCGCGCCCCGGGCGACGGCCGGGAGCCGACCGCGCCGGGGTTCCGCCGGCTCGTGGCCACCGTCCGCGACATGCGCCGCCACCCGCTGACCCTCGGCTTCCTCCTCGCCTACCTCGTCTACAACGACGGCATCCAGACGGTGATCTCCCAGGCGTCGGTGTACGGCTCCGAGGAGCTGGGCCTCGGGCAGTCCACGCTGATCACGGCGGTCCTGCTGGTGCAGGTGCTGGCGGTCGCGGGCGCCCTGGGGATGGGACGGCTGGCCCGCCGCTACGGCGCCCAGCGGACCGTCCTCGGCTCCCTGCTCGCCTGGACGCTGGTCCTGGCCGTCGGCTATTTCCTGCCCGCCGGGGCGCCGGCCGGGTTCTTCGCGCTGGCCGCGGCGATCGGGCTGGTGCTGGGCGGCAGCCAGGCGCTGTCCCGCTCCCTGTTCTCCCACCTGGTTCCGCCGGGCAAGGAGGCCGAGTACTTCTCCGCGTACGAGATGAGCGACCGCGGCATGAGCTGGCTGGGCCCGCTGCTGTTCGGCGTGACCTACCAGGTCACCGGCAGCTACCGGGACGCGATCGTCTCCCTGGTCGCGTTCTTCGTCATAGGGTTCGTCCTGCTGGCGCGGGTACCCGTACGGCGAGCGATCGGTGACGCGGGCAATCCCGTACCCGAGAGGATTTAGCGCTGGCGGCGAAAGGGCGGTAGTGTACGCGTTTGGCCTGCCAGGCGTACCGTTACTGCGCGTCAAAGATGCCGAAGCACTGGGTGACATCTCCTAACAGATGTGACAAACCGGGCGCCGGTGGGTACTGCACTGGTTGACAAGGCTGCGGCTACGACGGCGACGCATTGCCCGGAACGGGACTCGGAACGGGAATCTTTACCGCCGACCGGACGTTGACCGGATGACGACGACAGCGACACCTGTCCTGTGGGCGACAAGCCCGGGAGGCACGATTCATGAGTGAGCGAGCTCTTCGCGGCACGCGCCTCGTGGTGACCAGCTACGAGACGGACCGCGGCATCGACCTGGCCCCCCGCCAGGCCGTGGAGTACGCATGCGAGAAGGGGCACCGCTTCGAGATGCCCTTCTCGGTCGAGGCGGAGATCCCGCCGGAGTGGGAGTGCAAGGTCTGCGGTGCGCCGGCACTCCTCGTGGACGGCGACGGCCCTGAGGAGAAGAAGGCGAAGCCTGCGCGTACGCACTGGGACATGTTGATGGAGCGGCGCACGCGCGAGGAACTCGAAGAGGTCCTCGAGGAGCGGCTGGCCGTTCTGCGGTCCGGGGCGATGAACCTCGCGGTTCATCCCCGGGACAGCCGCAAGAGCGCCTAGCGGGCTTTCGGCAGGATCAGCGCACCGCGCGCACAACGACCGCGGGCGCCGTACGTGAAGGTGACGTACGGCGCCCGCGGTCGTTCTGCGTGTTCCCCGGCCGCCGCTCCCCCGACTCCCGCCGGCTACGGCGGGCTCAGCGGGTGAGCGGCGGGCGGCGGTCCTCCGCGGACGGGTCCGTGCCGGTGTCGTGCCGGACGACCTCGCCCGGGACGACCTTGCCGTCCGGGTGGTGCATACGGGCCTGCTGGAAGGCGTCGCCCAGGGACCCGGGGACCGCCGCGCGCAGCTTCTGGTCGACCGTGCGCTCGGCGTAGCGGCCGACGGCCTTCTGCACCGGCGGCAGCAGCAGGAGCAGGCCGAGGACGTCGGAGACGAGCCCGGGGAGGATCAGCAGCAGGCCGCCGAGCATCATCAGGCCGTTGCCGCCGCCCCGGCCGGGGGCCGTGCCGCGGTTCAGCGCCTCGTTCAGGTTCTGGAAGGCCCGGCGGCCCGCGCGCTTGATCACGGCCGAGCCGAGGACGACCCCGGCGACGATCAGCAGCAGGACGACCAGCCCGCTCGACGCGCCCGCGACCACGGTCAGCAGCCACACCTCCAGCACCAGCCACGCCACGACGGCCAGCGGCAGCACGGTGCGCAGCCGCGACCGGCGGGGCCGGCCGGAGGACGAGGAGGAGGAAGTGATCGGGGCACCAGTCGTCATGCGTCCAGTGTGCCTGGCCGGGGCTCAGCGCGGGATAAGCGCGATCCCCCAGGTCCGGAGCAGTCCGGCACGGGCCGCGGGCAGCCGGCGCGGACGGGCCTCCTCACTCCTGCGGGCGGTCGCCGCCCTTGCCGGTGATCTTGCCGACCCGCGCCCCCACACCCCAGGCGGTGACCCGCCACAGTGCCTCCACGACGATGTCGCGGCTCATCTTGGAGTCGCCGAGCGCGCGCTCGACGAACGTGATGGGGACCTCGACCACGTGGTAGCCGGCCTTGACGGCGCGGCGGGCCAGGTCGACCTGGAAGCAGTAGCCCTGGGAGGCGACGTCGTCGAGGCCGAGCCCTTCGAGGGTCTCCCGGCGGAAGGCGCGGTAGCCGCCGGTGACGTCGCGCAGCGGCACGTCCAGCATGAGCCGCGAGTACGTGCTGCCGCCCCGGGAGAGGAACTCGCGGGACTTGGGCCAGTTCACCACGCGCCCGCCGGGCACCCAGCGGGAGCCCAGGACCAGGTCGGCGCCCTTCAGCGCGGTCAGCAGCCGGGGCAGCTCCTCCGGCTGGTGGGAGCCGTCGGCGTCCATCTCGACGAGCACGCCGTAGCCCTGCTCCAGGCCCCAGCGGAAGCCGGCCAGGTACGCGGCGCCCAGCCCCTCCTTGCCCTTGCGGTGCAGGACGTGGACCTGGTCGTCGTGGGCGGCCAGCTCGTCGGCGAGCTTGCCCGTGCCGTCGGGGCTGTTGTCGTCGGCCACGAGGACGTGGGCCTCGGGGACGGCCTCGCGCACCCGGCCGACGATGCCCTTGACGTTCTCCGCCTCGTTGTAGGTCGGGATGATCACCAAGGTCGTGCCGAGCGGGCCGAACTTCCTCCCTCGCTCCTGTGCCGCGGGGGTCCCGTCGCCGTCGTTCACTGCTGCCCCTTCATGTCCGTACGCAGGGGACCACCATAGTGGCCTTCGCCTGCGCCGACGTGACAGGAGGACCGCGAGGTGGTGCCGTTTCCCCCGAGGTGGGCAAGAGATCACCTTTCGGGGGCTCCCCCGGTGGGGCGGCGGAGGCCGCGCGCTGCTGCGGATGGGGGCCCGGCGCCCTTCGGGCCGACCTGGGACCCGCTGGCTGCGGATCGACCTGAAGCCGTTGTCTACTGAGCGCCCGGGCCCCACCCGGGTCACACCTCCCCGGCCGACGGAACGTTCCCTCGGCGCTGCGCTTGCGCTGAGCCTGGCTCCCAGTGGCGGTGCGCCGGTGCGGCACGCCGTCCCTGACCCAGTGGCGCGGCGGCCGAGTCGCGGAGGTTCCCCGGTGGGGCGTCCGGTGGTGGACTCCGCCGAACCTACCGGCCCGCGGCCGTCGGCTGTCAACCACCACGTGACCTGCGGATCTTCGGCCGAAGCGCAGGTCAGGGCCGATGCGGCGCGGCCGGCCCCGGCACGGGCGGACGGGTGATCTTGCCGCGGCCGTGACCTCGGATCACCCGCCCGGCCGTCGCCGTACCGGGCCCGGTCACTCGCCCGGGCGTACGTACACGGTCCGGCCCGCGACGACCGTGCGCAGGCAGACGGGCAGGTCACGGCCGGGGCTGAGGTCGGGCAGGCCGGGCGTGCCGGAGCGGGGGTCGGTGGACCAGCGGGCGACCCGGTCGTCGGGGGCCTGCACGACCAGCTCGCCGGTGCGCCACACCGCGTAGTCGGCGGGTGCGCCGGGCACCAGCACGCCGGCGTCGTCCCGGCCGACCGCCCGCCAGCCGCCCCGGGTGTGGGCGGTGAAGGCCGCACGCACCGAGACGCGGTGCTCGGGGGTGCGGTGGAAGGCGGCCGCCCGCACGGTGCCCCAGGGGCCGAGCGGGGTGACCGGGCTGTCCGAGCCGAAGGCGAGCGGGACGCCGGCCCGCAGCAGGGCGGCGAACGGGTTGAGCGTGCGGGCGCGCTCGGCGCCGAGGCGCTGGGCGTACATGCCGTCCTCGCCGCCCCACAGCGCGTCGAAGGCGGGCTGCACGGAGGCGGTCAGGCCCAGCTCGGCGAAGGCCGCCACGGTCTCGGGCGTGAGCATCTCGGCGTGCTCGACGCGGTGCCGGGCCGCGCGGATCCGGGCGAGGCCCAGCTTTTCGGCGGCCGTGCGGACGCCCTCGACGACGGCGGTGACCGCGGCGTCGCCGATGGCGTGGAAGCCCGCCTGGAGGCCGGCCTCCGTGCAGGCGACGACGTGCGCGGCGACCGCCTCGGCGTCCAGGTAGGCGGTCCCGGTGTGCTCCGCGTCGGTGTAGGGGGCGTGCAGACAGGCGGTGTGCGAGCCGAGGGCGCCGTCGACGAACAGGTCGCCCGCCGCGCCGACCGCGCCCAGCGCACGGGCCTTCGCCACGTCCTGCTCGGCCCAGTAGCCGACCACGCGCGGCCCCGGCTCCTCGGCGGCCAGCCGCAGCAGGCCGGTGAAGTCGTCCTCGGAGGAGATCTCCGGGCCGCCGCACTCGTGGACCGAGCCGATGCCGAGGGAGGCCGCGTGGGCGAGGGCGGTGCGCTGGGCCTCGGCGCGCTGGGCGGGCGTCACGGCCGCGAACGCCGCCGCGCGCACGGCGTGGTGGGCGTCGGCGGTCAGCGGGCCGTCGCCCGCGGTGAGGCCGGGGGCCAGTTCGAGCATGGCCGTCGTGACGACCGCCGAGTGCACGTCGATCCGGGACAGGTACAGGGGGCGGCCCCCGGTCGCCTCGTCCAGCTCCGCGCGCGTGGGCGGGCGGCCGCCGGGCCAGCGGGCGGCGTCCCAGCCGTGGCCGAGCAGCACCCTGTCCTGCGGTCGGGCGGCGGCGAACTCCCGCACGCGGACGAGGGCCGCCTCCAGGGAGGGCGCGTCGGACAGGTCGAGGCCGCTCAGGGCGAGGCCGGTGGCGGTGGTGTGCACATGGGCGTCCGTGAACGCCGGGGTGACCAGGGCGCCGTCGAGGTCGACGACCTCGTCGACGCCGTCCGCGAAGGCGTCGGCCGCGCCTTCCGAGCCGACCCAGGCGACCTGTCCGCGCTCGACGACCATCGCGGTCGCGAACGGATCGGCGGGACTGTGGACCTCTCCGCGGCGAAGCAGGACGGTCTTCGGCTCGGGGGTGCGTTCACTCATGGGGACAGTCTCGCGCTTCTCCCCCGCCGCCCCGTACCGGGCCCCCTGGTCAGATGCGCGGCGGGCGCGCCTCGTACGGGGTGGACAGGACGACCGTCGTCCGGGTGGAGACGCCGGCCAGGGCCCGGAGCCGGCTCAGCAGCTCCTCCAGCTCGTGCGGCGTGGCCACGCGGACCTTGAGGATGTAGTTCTCGTCGCCGGCCACGCTGTGACAGGCCTCGATCTCGGGCACGCCGGCGAGCCGTTCGGCGATGTCGTCGGGGGCGCTCGGGTCGAACGGCTTCACCGAGATGAAGGCGGTCAGGGGCAGCCCGACGGCCTCGGGGTCGACGACGGCCGCGTACCCGCGGATCACGCCCCGCTGTTCCAGCCGGCGCACCCGCTGGTGCACGGCCGACGTGGACAGGCCCGTGGCCTTGCCCAGGTCGGTGTAGCTCATCCGCCCGTCCTTGACGAGCAGCTGCACGATGTGGCGGTCCAGCTCCTCCATGGCGCAGAACCTACAGTGCCGCTGATCTCCACGTATACCTATGCAGCCCAGGTCATGGCCGGTTCGTGATGTGACCGGGGAGGCGGGCGCGGATCGGGGGCCGTGCGGACGGCCCGCGACACCCGTGCAGGACGTGTGACGAACGCCACAGGCCGTGGTCGGGCTTCGTGATGGTCCCGTGATTACCACCGGGACCCCGCGGGAAGTGCTTGCTGTGGTCGAGGCCGCAGTGCCGTCACGGCCCAGCCCGAGGGGGAGAATCCCATGCAGAGTGTCAAGCGCCCTGGTCGATCCGCGTCCAAGCGGCTCCAGTCGGTCGTCGTCGAGCCCGAGCCGGAGGGCGTCGAACCCGACGACGACTCCCTTGAACTCGACGCGTTCGACGACGAGTTCGACGCCTACGACACGTTCGAGATGTACCGGGTGATCTGCCCGGACTGCGCCCAGCCCATCGCCCTGCTGGCGGACGAGGAGTCCCTGCCGGAGCACGCGCTGTGCGCCTCGCCGTGGAACCCGTTCGGGCTCACGGTGTGTGCCGGGACCGGCCGCGCGGCGTCCGACGCCCGCCCCGCCGACGAGAGCGTGGAGCCCCAGGAGCAGGACACCGCACTGCTGTTGACGCTCCCTCAGGGACTCGACTGGCGCACGCAGCCCTTCTCCCACGTCGGCGGCCCGGGCTCGCGCCCGATGCGCGTGCCGGTGATGCGCCGCCAGGCCGCCTGAGCCGGATCCGGCTCACCTCCCAGCCGCAGCTGCCCCGCGCCACGTTCCGCAAGGTCGTGGTGCGGGTCCAGTGCGTCCTGATGCGCCGTCAAGTGCGGCCTGCCGACGCCCCGATGACGGAGCACCGTGCGAAGTGACCGCGCGCCGGGGGCACTCCGCGAACGCACGCGCGACCCCGTGCGCCGGTGACCCGGCCGCGGCCGCGCGCGTTGGCCCGGCATGACCCCCACGTCTGCCGCTCCCGGGCGTCACCGCCAGTTGTTCGTCCCCGCTCCCCTCGGCGCGGAACCGGTCACCCGGGCCGTGCCGCGTCCCGCGCCGCCCCAGGACCCGCCCATCTACCGCGCTCTGATGCGGGCGTGGGCCGACCGCGGCCGCACCCTGCCGGGCCGGCACGACCCCGAGTGGGTGCGGCTCTCGGCGCCGCCGGTGCGGCCGGGACAGTTCAGCGCCTCCGTGGACCCGCTGGGCGACGTGCGCTGACCGTCCCCCGGACCCCGTGGGGGCGGGACACCGCGCCGCGTAGGTGAATTGGTACGCACCATTGACCGTACTGGTCTAGTCCTCCTACGCTCACGGTCACCGCGTTACCGCGTTCATGCCAATCGGCGTGCGTTCCCCTCTCCCCCACGAGGAGCCACCGATGCAGCACACCCCCCGCCGCTCCCGACTCCGCGCACTCGTCGCCGGTCTGTGTACCACCGCCCTGGGGGTCGGCCTGCTGGCCGGCGCCGGGGCGAGCACCGCGACCGCGAGCCCCGCCCCGCGCGCCGCGGCCGCCGGCTCCAAGGTCGTCGGCTACTTCACCGAGTGGGGCACCTACGACCGCAAGTACCTGGTCAAGAACGTCGAGACGTCCGGCTCCGCGGCGAAGCTGACGCATATCAACTACGCCTTCGGCAACGTCACCGGCGGCAAGTGCGCGATGGGCGACGCCTACGCGGCCACCGACCGCGCGTACACCGCCGCCGAGTCCGTCGACGGCGTCGCCGACACCTGGGACCAGGCACTGCGCGGCAACTTCAACCAGCTGCGCAAGCTGAAGAAGAAGCACCCGGGCCTGAAGGTGCTGTGGTCCTTCGGCGGCTGGACCTGGTCGAGCGGCTTCGGCGAGGCCGCGAAGAACCCGGCCGCGTTCGCCCAGTCCTGCTACGACCTGGTCGAGAACTCCAAGTGGGCCGACGTCTTCGACGGCATCGACATCGACTGGGAGTACCCCAACGCCTGCGGCAACACCTGCGACACCAGCGGGCGGACGGCCTTCAAGAACCTGCTGGGCGCCCTGCGCACCAAGTTCGGCAGCGGCAACCTGGTCACGGCCGCCATCACGGCCGACGCCACCGCGGGCGGCAAGATCGACGCCGCCGACTACGGGGGCGCGGCACAGTACGTGGACTGGTACAACCCGATGACCTACGACTACTTCGGCGCCTGGGACGCAACCGGGCCGACCGCCCCGCACTCGCCGCTGACCTCCTACGCGGGGATCCCCAAGGCGGACATGTACACCTCGGCGACCATCGCCAAGCTCCGGGGCCTCGGCGTCCCCGCCGCCAAGCTGCTGCTCGGCATCGGCTTCTACGGCCGCGGCTGGACCGGCGTCACCCAGGCGGCGCCCGGCGGCACCGCGACCGGCCCGGCGAAGGGCACCTACGAGAACGGCATCGAGGACTACAAGGTGCTGAAGAGCCGCTGCCCCGCGACCGGCACCGTCGGCGGCACGGCCTACGCCAAGTGCGGCAGCGAGTGGTGGAGTTACGACACCCCCGCGACCATCGCGACCAAGACGGCGTACAAGAACCAGCAGGGGCTGGGCGGGACCTTCTTCTGGGAGCTCAGCGGCGACACGGCCAACGGTGAGCTGATCAAGGCCATCGGCTAGGGGAACCGGGACCCCCACGGGGTGCGACGGGCGGAGTCCACGAGCCTCCGCCCTTCGCGCGTCCCCCGGGCCCCACGACGGCCGGGCGGTGCCGGTGCGCGGCTCAGGCGTCCCGGCGGGCCGGCCGCGGGGCCGGATGGGTCGGGTCCAGCTCCTCGATGGCGCGCAGGGCACCGCCGAGGGTCTTCACCAGGTACTCCCGCAGCGTGTCGCGGGACAGCTCGGGGCGGTCGATCCAGTCGAGCGTCGCGCCCTCCACACCGCACACCCAGGCCAGCAGGCCCACCCGGGCGACCGGGGCGATGTCGCCGGAGCCGTACGCGCCCTCGGCGATGGTCGTGACGATCGCGTCCCGCACGCCGTCGCGCACGGCGTGCACCTCGGCGTCGAAGCCGACCCCGCCGCTGACGATCGTGCGGAAGGCGGCCTGGTGGTTCTCGGCGTAGCGCAGGTAGCCGTCGACGGTGCGGTGCACGCGGTCCACCGGGGGCAGTCCGGCGCCGCCCGCCGCGAAGGAGACCAGCTCGGCGACGGAGTCCTGGATGATCGCCAGGTAGTAGCCGCGCTTGGACCGGAAGTAGTAGTAGATGAGCCCCTTGGCGACGTGCGCCTGTTTCGCGATGTCGTCCATGGACAGCGCGTCGTAGGACCGGTCGGCGAACAACCTCCGCCCGATGGCGATGAGTTCGGCGCGACGCGCCACGGAGCGCTCGGTTCCGCGCACCCCGGGGAGGGCGGCGGCACGCTGCTGCGGGATGTTCAATTTCGACCCTGATTCCAACGGTCGGCGGTGACATCCGCAGTATGTCAGGTCAAGGAGGGCCCTACAGCAGCCCCAGCTGCGTCATCAGCATCGCGACGACCACGACGAGGGTCCAGCCCGCGAGGTGTTCGAGCGTACGGGGGCCGTCGTCCTTCGGGCCCCCGGTGCGGGCGTGGGCGCGGGCGGTGGCGGAGTGTGCGGTCATGGCGTCTCACTGCGGTGGTCGTGCGGTCGGGGCGGTCCGGTCGACTCGCCCCGGTCGAGCTCGGCCGGGCGGGTGCGCCGCCCGGTCGATCCGTCCACCTTGCCACCGTCCGCGCCGTTCGCGGCGGAGAGGTTGCTCACACGCGGGCGCGCCCGCCCCCGCTCACCGCACTCCCACCGCGGCGAGCGCCTTGCGCTGGCGCGGGGTGGGGTGCGCGGGGAAGTAGAGGTAGCAGACGCCGCCGGTGCCGCCGACGACCTTGCCGGAGGCGTTGTAGCGCTTGGTCCGCAGCCAGATGTTCTCGAACTCCCGGCGCCGGTAGACCCGGCGCACCGCCTCGTCGCTCGGCGAGGCCGGGTCGTTGGCGATCACGTCGCCGTCGGCGGTGAAGCCGATCACCGTCATCAGGTGCCCGGAGGTGCCGTACCCGGCGCCGGTGAGCTCCTCCTTCAGGAACGACTGGGACGTTATGGCCGGGACCCCGGCCGCGACCAGCGTCTCCAGGTCGGTGAGCGAGACGAGGCGGGTGACGACGCCCTGGAGGTCCTTGAAGGTCGCCGCGTAGGCCGCGTTGAACGGCCAGTTGCCGCAGCCCTCGTACTGGTAGTCGTAGGTGTACCGGGCCGCGTGGCAGACCTGCGGGTCGGCGTACGACGGGTCGACCCAGGCCAGTTGCTCCGGGGTGAGCCGGCCGCCCCAGTACTCGACGATCATCTGCGAGGAGGTGGGGCTGCACCAGGCCTCGCCGCCGTTGTCGTACTCGGGGTACTGGCCCTTGTGGATCTCCTGCGAGTACCGCGGGACGGCCAGTTCCCGCGCGAGGCCCGGGGCGCTGGCCGGGACGGTGAAGCGGTCGGGGATGTCGGAGCCCATCGCGCCGAGCCGCCACACGGTCGGCGTGAGCTTCGTGCCGGGCCGCCGGTACAGGGTCAGGCGCAGCCGGTACGACGCCAGGCGCAGGCCGGTGGAGGCGTCGTCGATGGAGAAGGTGTCCGTCCAGATGGTGCTCCGGCCGTCGGTCTGGTCGTCGACGGAGGTGCGGCGGATGTCCTGGTCGCCGGCCGCCCAGCGGCCCATCACGTACCAGGGGGTCGCGGTGCCGTCGGAGTACGTCCCGGACAGCTCGACCTGGAGCCAGGTGCCCTCGGGGGTGTGCGCGTTCCAGGACGCGATGGCCTCCGTGGACGGCACCGGGAGGTGGTGCACCGGCGAGGTCCAGGTCGCGTACTCCCAGGCCGCGGTGGTGCCGGTGTGCGGGTCGGTGTAGTCGACGGTGCCGTGGGCGGCGGCGATCACCAGGCCCGGCCGGGCGCCGGCCACCGGGCGGGTGCCCTGCGCGGTGCCCGAGCGCCAGTCGGCGTACGTGGTCCAGGAGCGGTAGTCGACGGGGCGGGCCGGGGCGTCCGGGCCGGCGGGACCGGCCGGGCCGTCGGGGACGGCGGCGGAGGCCGGGGCCAGGGCGCCGGCCGTCGCGGCCGACGTCATGGCGGCGACGACCGCGGCGGTCAGGACGGTCCTGCGGGAGGGCTGCGGGGCCCTGTGGGACGGCTGTTCGGCTCTGCTCATGGGCGGGAGACCCCCAGGTGTCGGAGTCGGGGCGGGTCCGGGTGCACGGTGGTGCGCCCACTATGGCCGCCCACGCCCGCTCCTGCCAGCACTTCGGTCCACGCGCGTCACGAATCATTGGTCGAGTCCACTGGCAGGACCCGCGGCGGCCGGCACTAGACTGCGGGCCGCACACTCCCGCCCCCGCATGCCCCAGGACCCCGCCATCCACGACCCCGTCGTCCACGCGCTCGTCTCCCGGCTCCGCCGGCTCCCCCCGTCCTGCGGTCCGGTCCGCCTGGTCGGCGTGGACGGGCACGCCGGCTCGGGGAAGTCGACGTTCGCCGGGCGGGTGGCCGCCGCGCTGGGCGGGGCGCCGGTGCTCCACCTCGACGACCTCGCCTGCCACCACGACCTGTTCGGGTGGACCGGGCGCCTGCGGGCCCAGGTGATCGAGCCGCTCGCCCGCGGCACGACCGCGCACTACGCGCCGTACGACTGGCGGGCCCGCCGCTACGGGCCGCCCCGGCCGCTGCCCGTGGCACCCGTGGTGCTGGTGGAGGGCGTGGGGGTGGGGCGCCGTGCGGTGCGGCCGAGCCTGGCGTGCCTGCTGTGGATGGACCTGCCGCCCGAGGAGTCGTGGGCGCGGGGCCGCGCGCGGGACGGAGCGGAGCAGCGGGAGTTCTGGGACGGCTGGGTCGCGGCCGAGCGCGCGCACTTCGCGGCCGATCCCTCGCGGCCCCACGCGCACGCGCTGGTACGGCAGTCCGAGCAGGGGTACGAGGTGCTCCCGGGGCCGTCCGCGCCCTCTGGCGCGGGGCCTTCGTCACCCTGAGTGAGGGTCCGCACGCGATGTGGTGAACCTGTGAAGACCCTTGCGGGGGAACTTCTCCGAGTGCCTCAACTGCGCTTGACCGGCGGCCCGTACAGGACTTACGTTCTCAATGTGCGGCAGGGTAGCCGCCCGCAGACGCGAAGCCCCCGGTTGTTCCCCCGTGATCGGGGGCTTCGTTCTGCCCCGAAAAGGCCCCCGCGGGCCCCGATCCGGGCCCGTCACGGCGCCGGATGCTCACCCTGGGTCACCGCGCCCGACGCGCCCCCCGTGCTCCCACCTCGCCAAACGGCTCGTGCGGCACCCTACGGCGGGCCCCTCCCCCGCAGGTACGATGCCATCGGTGCGACCTGCGGACGGCTGCTCCGCACTCAACTCCGTTCCGCGGCACAGCGGTTCGACCACGGCAGCCGACGGGCGACGGGGGCACGGTTTGTGGGGGACGTGATGGACTTCGGCACCCAGGGCCCTCAGGCCCCGGCCGACCTCGCCTGGCTGCGAGGCGTGGACGCCTACACCATGGGCGCCTATCCCCAGGCGGAGGAGGAGTTCCGCACCGCGGTGCGGATCGACCCGGGCATGGCCGACGGCTGGCTCGGACTGCACGCGCTGCGGGTGGACACGACGACCGCGCTGCTGCGGATGTTCCGGCACCGCGAACGCTTCGGCGAGCAGCGCGCCCGGCACCGCCGCACGCTCAACTCCTGGTACTGGCTCGGCTGGTGGGTCCAGCCCGTGCTGGAGAGCCCGCGCGACCTGCTCCTCGCGCACGCCTCCCACTGGCTCGACGGCCGCCACGTGCCGGAGCTGGACCGGGCGCTCGCCGGACTGCCCCCGGTCGACACCGACCACCAGGTGCGCTTCCTGCACGCCTGCCGCGCCTACCTGGTCAAGGACTGGGAGCAGCTGGTCCGGCACACCGACCCGCTGCTCGACGACCCCCTGCTCGGCATCGAGGCCGGGCTGTTCGGCGGCATGGCCCGGGTGCGGCTGGAGATGTACGGCCAGGCCGAGCCACTGCTGTCGACGGCGCTGATGCGGTGCCGCAGCGAGCAGCCGCAGCGCAAGGAGCTGCGGTACTGGCTGGCCCGGGCCCACGAGGGGACGGGACGGTCGGCCGCCGCGCTCCCCCTGTACCGGGCCGTGCACCGGGTCGACCCGGCGTTCATGGACACCTCCGCGCGGCTCGCGGCGATCGCCGAGGGCGACGGGTACGACGACGACCCGGCGGACTTCGCCGCCATCGCGCTGGGCGGCTTCGGCCAGGACAGCGTGGACGGGCCGGACGTGCTGGACCCGCTGTTCGGTACCGAGGGCCGGGACCTGCGGCTGGGCGAGCCCGCCGACCTGCCCCCGGTCGGCGCCCCGCCCCCGGCGTCCGGCGGGGCCGCGCGCCACAAGACCGCCGTCCCGACGCCGTCGCTGCCGGCGGGCCCCACCGACCCCGGCCTGCTCGAGGAGGCCTTGGCCGAACTCGAGCGGATGGTGGGCCTGGAGCCCGTGAAACGGCAGGTCAAGGCGCTGTCCGCGCAGCTGAACATGGCGCGGCTGCGCGCCGGGCAGGGCCTGCCCGTCCAGCCGCCCAAGCGGCACTTCGTCTTCTCCGGGCCCTCCGGCACCGGCAAGACCACCGTGGCCCGCATCCTCGGCCGGGTCTTCTACGCGCTCGGGCTGCTCGGCGGCGACCACCTCGTGGAGGCGCAGCGGGCCGACCTGGTGGGCGAGTACCTGGGCCAGACGGCCGTGAAGGCCAACGAGCTCATCGACTCCGCGCTGGGCGGTGTCCTCTTCGTCGACGAGGCCTATTCACTGTCCAACACCGGGTACGGCAAGGGCGACGCGTACGGCGACGAGGCGCTGCAGGTGCTGCTCAAGCGCGCCGAGGACAACCGGGACCACCTCGTGGTCATCCTGGCCGGCTATCCCGAGGGGATGGACCGGCTGCTCGCCGCCAACCCGGGACTGTCCTCGCGGTTCACGAGCCGGGTGGACTTCCCCTCCTACCGGCCGCTCGAACTCACCGAGATCGGCAAGGTCCTCGCGGCGGAGAACGGCGACCTCTGGGACGAGGAGGCCCTGGACGAGCTGCGGTCGATCGCCGGGCACGTGGTGGACCAGGGGTGGATCGACGAGCTGGGCAACGGGCGGTTCCTGCGGACGCTGTACGAGAAGAGCTGCGCGTACCGGGACCTCAGGCTGTCGACCTACCCCGGGGCGCTGACTCGCGCCGACCTGGCCACCCTGCGGCTGCCGGACCTGATGCAGGCGTACGGCGAGGTGCTGTCGGGACGGGGACCACAGGACCCCTCGGCCCTGTAGTCCCCTCGTCACGCCCCTCGGTGCTCCCTAGGCGAGCGCCTCCTCCGGCTCCCCGCTCACCCGGGGCGACGTCAGCCGGACGTTGCGCGCCTCGCGGTGCGCCGGGTCGCGCACCTCGCCGACCAGCAGTTCCAGGACGTCCTCCAGGGCGACGAGGCCCAGCACCCGTCCGCCGGCGTCCGCCACCTGCGCGAGGTGGGTCGCCGCGCGCCGCATGACGGTCAGGGCGTCGTCCAGCGGGAGTTCCGGACGCAGCGTCGTCATGGGGCGCCACACCTGCTGCGGCACCGCGCGGTCGGACTCCTCCAGGTCGAGGACGTCCTTGACGTGCAGGTAGCCCATGAAGGTGCCCTTGGCGCTCTTCTCCGCGGCGATCGGGAAGCGCGAGTAGCCGGTGCGGGCGGTGAGCTCCACGATCTGCCCGGGGGTGACCGAGGGCGGCACCGTGATCAGCGACTCCCGCTTCAGGAGCACGTCCGTCACCGGGCGGGAGCCCAGCTCCAGGGCGTCCTCCAGCCGCTCCTGCTCCTCGGGGTCGAGCAGGCCAGCCTGCCCGGAGTCCTCCAGCAGCCGGTTGAGCTGCTCGCTGGTGACGACGGCCTCCACCTCGTCCTTGGGCTCGACGCGGAAGAGCCGCAGGATGCCCTGGGCGCAGAAACCGAGGGCGACCGTGATCGGCCGGCACAGCCGGGCGAACCAGACGAGGCCGGGGCTGAGCCACAGCGCGGCCTTCTCGGGCGCGGCCATGGCCAGGTTCTTCGGGACCATCTCGCCGATGACGAGGTGGAAGAAGACCACCGCGGCCAGGGCGATGACGTAGCCCAGCGGGTGGATCACGCCGTGCGGCAGGTGGACCGCCTCGAAGAGCGGCTCCAGCAGCCGGGCCACGGTCGGCTCGGCGACCGCGCCCAGGGTCAGCGAGCAGACCGTGATGCCGAACTGGGCCGCGGCCATCATCTGCGGCAGGTGCTCCAGGCCGTGGAGGACCTGGCGGGCGCGGGCCGTGCCGAGCGGTTCGATCTGGCTGCGCCGCACGGAGACCAGCGCGAACTCGGCGCCGACGAAGAAGCCGTTGGCGAGCACCAGCAGCCCGGCGAACAGCAGTTGCAGCAGGCTCATCGGGCCGCCTCCACGACGGTCCCGGTGCGCACGAGGCGGATCCGCTCGGCGCGGTAGTGCCCGACCCGGCGCACGGACAGCCGCCAGCCGGGCAGCTCGGTCCGGTCGCCGACGGCCGGGATGCGGCCGAGCAGGTCGGCGACGAGGCCGGCGACCGTCTCGTACGGCCCCTCGGGGACCGCCAGGCCGATGCGCCGCAGGGCGTCGACGCGGCAGCTGCCGTCGACGTCCCAGGCAGGCCGGCCGTCCTCCGGCGGGGCGGGGGCCAGCTCTGGCGTGTCCTGCCCGTCGTGCTCGTCGCGGACCTCGCCGACGATCTCCTCGACGATGTCCTCCAGGGTCACCACGCCCGCCGTGCCGCCGTACTCGTCGACGACGACGGCGATGGGCTGCTCGCTGCGCAGCCGGGCCAGCAGCGGCTGGACCGGGAGGGTCTCGGGGACCAGCAGGGCCGGGCGGGCGATGCGGCCCACGGGGGTGCGCAGCCGGTCGTGGACCGGGACGGCCAGGGCGTCCTTGAGGTGGACCATGCCGACGACCTCGTCGATCTTCTCTCGGTAGACGGGGAAGCGGGACAGGCCGGTGGCGCGGGTCAGGTTGACCACGTCCTCGGCGGTGGCCGTCGACTGCAGGGCGCTGACCTTCACGCGCGGGGTCATCACGTGCTGCGCGGTCAGCTCGGCCAGGGACAGCGTGCGCACGAACAGGTCGGCCGTGTCCTGTTCGAGGGCGCCCGCCTGGGCGGAGTGCCGGGCCAGCGACACCAGTTCGCCGGGGGTGCGGGCGGACGCCAGCTCGTCGGCGGGCTCGACGCCGAGGGCGCGCACCAAGCGGTTGGCGACGGTGTTCAGGCCGGCGATGACCGGCCGGAACAGACGCGCGAAGGCGTGCTGGGGGCCCGCCACGAAGCGGGCGACCTGCAACGGCCGGGACACGGCCCAGTTCTTGGGCACGAGCTCGCCGATCACCATCTGCACGGCGGAGGCCAGCAGCATGCCGACGACCACGGCGACGCCGGAGACGGCGCCCGTGGGAATGCCGATCGCCGTGAACGGGCCGCGCAGCAGCTCCGCGAGCGCGGGCTCGGCGAGCATGCCGACGACGAGGGAGGTGATGGTGATGCCGAGCTGGGTGCCGGAGAGCTGGAAGGACAGCTGCCGCAGCGACTCGACGACCGTACGGGCACGCGCGTCGCCCTCGGCGGCGGCCTTCTCGGCCTCCGGGCGCTCGACTGTGACGAGACCGAACTCGGCGGCGACGAAGAAGCCGTTGGCCAGGATGAGCAGGAAGGCCGCCGCGAGCAGGAGCAGGGGGATGGTCATGGGGCCGCCGCCTCGTGAGGTCGCACGGGGGCGGCGCAGGTACTACAGGACGATCCGTCCATCGCTGGAGGGAGTCACTCCTCGGGTAGTCGGGAACCACTGGGTCCGGGTGGTGCATCAGTGGCGGAGGCACGACAACGCCTCCGCCACCAGGTTAATCGGGACGGGCCCGCTTCGGGCAGGGTGAACCACCCGGAGCCGTCCCGGATCCCGGGCGGGATCAGCCCTGGGGCCGCCCCGGGTCGTGGACCGGGCGGGCCTCGGCCAGCGCCCGCAGGGTGCGGGCGTGCGCGATGGCCTGCTGCTTGTCGACGCCGGGCTGGATGCCGAGCGCGGGCAGGCTGGTGCCGTCGCTGAGGTCGAGGAACACCCAGGGATCACCCGGACGCAGGTTCACCCGGAGGATCTGCGCCCACTCCAGGCGCCGTCGGCTCGCGATGTTGACCACGGTCACCCCGGAGTCCTCGGCGACGACCCGCACCCGGGCCAGCAGCGCGAGCACGCCGAAGATCAGCGCGCCGGTGAGGATGAAGCTGAGCCGCTCCCCCGGGCCGAGCTGTTCCAGGAGCATCGCGATCGTCGTGATCACCACGAAGATGGCGAGGCCCGCGGTGAGCAGGATCACGCGGGTGCGGCCCGGCCGGAAGGTGACCGGGAGGTCGGGCAGCGGGGTCGGGTCGGACATCGGGGGGTGGTCCCTCACAGGCGACGGGGTGGTGACGGCCTCGGCCGGGGACGGCCGTCGTGGACGGCCGGCCGGGGTCAGAGGCGGCAGGCGTGGATGGCCGTGGTCAGGATGGCCCGGGCGCCGATGGCGTACAGGTCGTCCATGATCCGCTGGGCCTCCTTGGCGGGGACCATGGCGCGGACGGCGACCCAGCCCTCGTTGTGCAGCGGGGAGACCGTCGGCGACTCCAGGCCCGGGGTGAGCGCGACGGCCTTCTCGAGCTGCTCGACGCGGCAGTCGTAGTCCATCATCACGTAGGTCCTGGCGACCAGGACGCCCTGGAGGCGGCGCAGGAACTGCTGCACCTTGGGCTCCTCGGCGTCGGCGCCGGTGCGGCGGACGACGATGGCCTCGGACTTCATGATCGGCTCACCGAAGACCTCGAGGCCGGCGTTGCGCAGGCTGGTGCCCGTCTCGACGACGTCCGCGATGACCTCGGCCACGCCCAGCTCGATCGCCGTCTCCACGGCGCCGTCGAGGTGGACGACCGAGGCGTCGACGCCGCTGTCCGCGAGGTGCTTGGCGACGATGCCCTCGTAGGAGGTGGCGACCGTCTTGCCCGCCAGGTCGTCGATGCCGTCCGCCGTGCCCGGCTTGGAGGCGAAGCGGAAGGTGGAGCGGGCGAAGCCGAGCGGGAGGATCTCCTCGGCGTTGGCGCCGGAGTCGATCAGCAGGTCGCGGCCGGTGATGCCGATGTCGAGGCGGCCGGAGGAGACGTAGATCGCGATGTCGCGGGGGCGGAGGTAGAAGAACTCGACCTCGTTCTCCGGGTCGACGATGCGCAGTTCCTTGGACTCGCGGCGCTGCTGGTAGCCGGCCTCATGCAGCATGTCCGCCGCAGGGCCGGAGAGGGAACCCTTGTTGGGGACGGCGATGCGCAGCATGAGGTCGGCTTCCTTCGTTCGTTCGCTGGCGGATGCGCTGGGAAACGCGCTGAATGGGGCGGGCGGTACGGCTCAGAGGTGGGCGTAGACGTCGTCCAGGGAGATCCCGCGGGCGACCATCATCACCTGGACGTGGTACAGCAGCTGCGAGATCTCCTCGGCGGCCGCCTCCTTGCCCTCGTACTCGGCGGCCATCCAGACCTCGGCGGCCTCTTCGACGACCTTCTTGCCGATGGCATGGACCCCCTTGCCGACCAGCTCGGCGGTGCGGGAGGTGGCGGGGTCGCCCTGGGCGGCCTTCTGCTGGAGCTCGGCGAAGAGCTCCTCGAACGTCTTCTTGGACATGGTGGCGCCCACTTTACGCGCTGTGCCGCGGGACCTAGTGCCACGGTTCGGATACTGAGCGGAGCGTGGCCGCCGTGGCCACGGCGGCCGTCACCGCCTCGTGCCCCTTGTCCTCGTTCGAGCCCGGCAGACCCGCGCGGTCCAGGGCCTGCTCCTCGGTGTCGCAGGTGAGCAGGCCGAAGCCGACGGGCACGCCGGTGTCCACGGAGACCTGGGTCAGGCCCTGGGTGACGCCCTGGCACACGTAGTCGAAGTGGGGGGTGCCGCCGCGGATGACGACGCCGAGGGCGACGATCGCGTCGTAGCCCCGGCCGGCCAGCACCTTGGCCACCACCGGCAGTTCCCAGCTGCCGGGCACGCGCAGCAGGGTCGGCTCGTCGATCCCCAGCTCGTGCAGGGCGCGCAGGGCGCCGTCCACCAGGCCGTCCATCACCTTCTCGTGCCACTGCGCCGCGATGACGGCGACCCGCAGGTCGCCCACATTGCGTACGGACAGCTCCGGTGCACCCTTGCCGCTCACGTGTCTCCTTCAGTGCCTGTGCGGGTGTTGCTCGATGCGCTGGGGGTCCTGCTCGGTGTCACTGGGTGCCGCAGGGGGACACGGGGGCCGTGTCCAGCCAGGGCAGGTCGTGACCCATCCGGTCCCGCTTGGTGCGCAGGTAGCGGATGTTGTGCTCGTCGGCCTGGACGGGCATCGGCTCCCTCGCGGAGACGGTGATGCCGTGGTGGGCCAGCGCGTCGGACTTGTCGGGGTTGTTGGTCATCAGGCGCACGCTGCGCACGCCGAGGTCCGTGAGGATCTGCGCGCCGGCGCCGTAGTCGCGGGCATCGGCGGGCAGGCCGAGCTCCAGGTTGGCGTCCAGGGTGTCGTGGCCGCGCTCCTGGAGTTCGTAGGCGCGCAGCTTGGACAGCAGGCCGATGCCGCGCCCCTCGTGTCCGCGCAGGTAGACGACGACCCCGCGGCCGGCGGCGCGGACGCGCTCCAGGGCCGCGTCGAGCTGGGGGCCGCAGTCGCAGCGCAGCGAGCCGAAGACGTCGCCGGTCAGGCACTCGGAGTGCATGCGCACCAGGACGTCCTGGCCGTCGCCGAGGTCGCCGTGGACCAGGGCGACGTGCTCGACGCCGTCGACGGTGGAGCGGTAGCCGTACGCCGTGAAGGTGCCGTGCGTGGTGGGCAGGTGGACCTCGGCCTCGCGGCGCACGGTGGGCTCGGCGCCGCGGCGGTAGGCGATCAGGTCCTCGATGGAGATGATCGTCAGGCCGTGCTTGCGGGCGAAGGGGATCAGCTCGGGCAGCCGCAGCATGCGGCCGTCCTCGCCGGCGATCTCCACGATGGCGCCGGCCGGGCGCAGCCCCGCGAGGCGGGCCAGGTCGACGGCGGCCTCGGTGTGGCCGTTGCGCACCAGGACGCCGCCGGGCCGGGCGCGCAGCGGGAAGACGTGGCCGGGGCGGACGAAGTCGCCCGGTCCCGCGTCGCCGCCCGCGAGGAGCCGCAGGGTGGTGGCGCGGTCGGCGGCGGAGATGCCGGTGGTGACGCCGTGGGCGCCGGAGGCGTCGACGGAGACCGTGAAGGCGGTCTGCATCGACTCGGTGTTGTCCTGGACCATCTGCGGCAGCTGGAGCCGGTCCAGTTCGTCGCCCTCCATGGGGACGCAGATCAGGCCCCGGCACTCGCTCATCATGAAGGCGACGATCTCGGGGGTGGCCATCTCGGCGGCGATGACGAGGTCGCCCTCGTTCTCGCGGTCCTCGTCGTCGACGACCACGACCGGGCGGCCGGCCGCGATGTCGGCGACGGCCTGTTCGACCGGGTCGAGCGCGAAGTCCTCGATGCCGTCGGTGCTGTAGAGGATCGGTGCCGTGCTCATGCCGGTGCTCCCTCCAGAGTGGGCCGCGGGTCCCGGCGGGAGCGCAGCCACCAGTCGCGCAGGCCCCACAGGACGAGCGCGCCGTAGATGACGTAGACGAAGCCGGAGAAGGCGTAGCCGTTGGCGAAGTTCAGCGGGACGCCGACGACGTCGACGAGCAGCCAGGCGATCCAGAACTCGACCATGCCCTTGGCCTGGGCGTACATGGCGACGATGGTGCCGACGAAGATGTAGGCGTCGGGCCAGGGGTCCCAGGACAGGCTGGGGTACGCCTTGAACAGCAGGGCCACCGCGACGGTGCCGGCGGCGGCCGCGGCCAGCATCGCGCCGCGCTCGCGCCAGCCGGCGAAGCGGACGGTGATCCGGCCGTCGTCGGCCCGGCCCCGGCCGCGCTGCCACTGCCACCAGCCGTAGAGCGCGACGACCATGACGACGACCTGCTTGCCGGCGCTGCCGGCGAGGTGGCCGTAGAAGGCGGTGAACAGCACCAGGCCGGACAGGAACTGCACGGGCCAGGTCATGAGGGACCGGCGCCAGCCGAGGCCGAGGGCGATCAGGCCCAGGATGTTGCCGATCATGTCGGACCAGATGATGTGCTGGTCGAAGAGGACGAAGGCCTCGGAGTTCAGCCAGTTCACCGTGCCGCCTCCTGTCCCGCCTGTCCCGCCGCGAGCAGGCGCTCGACGTACTTGGCGACGACGTCCACCTCGAGGTTGACCGGGTCGCCGGGCTGCTTGCGGCCGAGCGTGGTCAGGGCGAGGGTGGTGGGGATGAGGCTGACGGTGAAGCGGTCGGTGCCCGCCTCGACGACCGTGAGGCTGATGCCGTCGACGGTGATGGAGCCCTTCTCCACGACGTACCGGGACAGGTGCGCGGGCAGCGAGATCTCCACGATCTCCCAGTGCTCGGACGGCGTGCGGGCGACGATCTCGCCGGTGCCGTCGACGTGTCCCTGGACGATGTGCCCGCCGAGGCGCGCGCCCACGGCGGTGGGGCGCTCGAGGTTGACGCGGGAGCCGACGGTGAGGGCGCCGAGGCTGGAGCGGTTGAGGGTCTCCGCCATGACGTCGGCGGTGAACTCGTCGCCCTCGTGCTCGACGACCGTGAGGCAGACGCCGTTGACGGCGATGGAGTCTCCGTGCTTCGCGCCGTCGGTGACGACGGGGCCGCGCAGCCGGAAGCGACACGCGTCGTCGAGGGTCTCGACGGCCGTGACCTCGCCCAGCTCTTCGACGATTCCGGTGAACACTTCCCGGGTCCTCCTGCCTCTTCGGGCACGGACTCCGGGGCCTGTCGAGACGACAGAAGGAACGCGCGAGAACGCCGGGAGCGACGCCGGACGGACTCGTCCCAGGGGACGAGCTGGATCGGCGGCGCGCACGCATGCTCGCCCGCCGCGCACTGCCTCCCATCCGGACTTTAACCGTCGGTCCAGGAATTCCACCTGGTCAACCGGTCGCTGGAAGCGACCGGGTCGCGGACTGTAACCGCCGGTTCGGACTTTCACCGACCCCGGAGTGCGCTGCTGTTGGTACAGGGCCAGTGTGCCACGACCGCTCGGCGTCCACGCGGGTGAGCCGTGTGGGCTGGCTCACAAGCGACGAGTGGGGACTTCTCCGGATCCTCCCGCGACGCCCCCTGCGCCCCGACCGCCAACTCCCCGCCGGCGCCGATGCCTTGGGATTGGTCCATACCTATTGACGCAGTGGTCTAGTCCTCTCTAGGGTCTGCGCAACTTCCGTGGAGAGGAACCGACCGTGCCGTCCCCCTCACGTCATCCCCGCCGCCGCCCGGGACCCGCGCTGTACGCGGGCGTCGCGGCGATCGCCGGCCTGCTGCTCGCCGGGCTCCCGGCCACCGTCTCGCAGGCCGCCGACCAGGAGGCCTGCCGACCCGACGGGCTGTACCAGACCCCCGGCGTCCAGGTCCCGTACTGCTCGGTCTACGACTCGGCCGGCCGGGAGAAGATGGGCCCCGACCACCAGCGCCGGGTGATCGGCTACTTCACCGGCTGGCGCACCGGCAAGGACGGCACGCCCGCCTACCTGGCCCCGGACATCCCGTGGGACAAGGTCACCCACGTCAACTACGCCTTCGCGCACGTCGACGGCGGCAACCGGATCTCCGTGGGCGCCGACGGCGCGGCCAACGCGGCGACCGGGATGACCTGGCCGGGCGTGGCGGGGGCCGAGATGGACCCGGCGCTGCCGTACCAGGGCCACTTCAACCTGCTGAACAAGTTCAAGAAGCAGCACCCGAACGTCAAGACGCTGATCTCGGTGGGCGGCTGGGCCGAGACCGGGGGCTACTTCGACGACAGCGGCACCCGGGTGAACTCCGGCGGCTTCTACGCCGTGGCCACGAACGCCGACGGCTCGGTCAACCAGGCCGGCATCGACACGTTCGCGAACTCGGCCGTGGACTTCGTCCGGAAGTACGGCTTCAACGGCGTCGACATCGACTACGAGTACCCGACGACCATGAAGGACTCGGGCAACCCGCTTGACTGGTCCCTGTCCAACGCCCGCCGGGCCGGCCTGGTCAAGGGGTACGCGGCGCTGATGAAGACGCTGCGCGAGAAGCTGGACCGCGCGGGCGCGTCGGACGGCAGGCACTACCTGCTGTCGGTCGCCGCCCCCTCCTCCGGCTACCTCCTGCGCGGCATGGAGACCTTCCAGGTCCAGAAGTACCTGGACTACGTCAACATCATGTCCTACGACCTGCACGGCGCCTGGAACGAGTACGTGGGGCCCAACGCCTCGCTCTTCGACGACGGCAAGGACGCCGAGCTGGCGGCGGCGGGCGTCTACTCCACCTCCCAGTACGGCGGCACCGGCTACCTGAACACCGACTGGGCCTACCACTACTTCCGCGGGTCGATGCCGGCCGGCCGGATCAACATCGGGCTGCCGTACTACACCCGGGGCTTCAAGAACGTCACCGGCGGCACCGACGGCCTGTGGGGCAGGGCGGCCACCACCACCTGCCCGGCCGGGTCCGGCCTGACCAAGTGCGGCGACGGCGCCGTCGGCATCGACAACCTCTGGCACGACCAGGACACGGCCGGCCGGGAGGCGCCCGCCGGGTCCAACCCGATGTGGCACGCCAAGAACCTGGAGAAGGGCGTCGTCGGCGACTACGTCACCCGCTACGGCTTCCCGGCCGGCACCAAGCTCACCGGGACCTACGCCCGCAAGTACGACGCCACGCTGGTGGCGCCCTGGCTGTGGAACGCCGAGAAGAAGGTGTTCCTGTCCACGGAGGACGAGCAGTCGGTGAACGCCAAGGCCGACTACGTGGTCTCCCACGGCATCGGCGGCACGATGGTGTGGGAGCTGGCCGGGGACTACGGCTGGAACGCGGCCAAGGGACAGTACGAGCCCGGCTCCACGCTGACCTCCGCGATGTACGACAAGTTCAAGTCGGCCTCCCCGTACGGCGCCAAGCGGGCCACCACCGACCTGCCGACCCAGGCGCTGGACATCGGCGTGGACTTCGGTCAGTTCCCGCTCGGCGACTCCAACTACCCGATCAGCCCCAAGCTGAAGATCACCAACAACACCCAGGTGACGCTGCCGGGCGGCACGGAGTTCCAGTTCGACTACGGCACCTCCGCGCCCGGCAACGCCAAGGACCAGTCCGGCTGGGGCACCTCGGTGATCCGCAGCGACCACACCGGGAGCAACGTCGGCGGGCTCAAGGGCGACTACCACCGCGTGTCGCTGAAGCTGCCGAGCTGGCAGACGCTGGCCCCCGGGGCGTCGGTGGAGCTGGACTTCGTGTACTACCTGCCGGTGTCGACGCCGTCCAACTGGACGGTGACGTTCGGCGGCCGGACGTACGCGCTGGCCGGGGACCTGGCCCGCGGGACCACGGTGGTGAACCCGGGCACCAGCCCGAGCCCGTCCCCCTCGGGCAGCCCCAGCCCGTCCGGCAGCCCTTCACCGTCCACCAGCCCCTCCCCCTCCGGCAGCCCCTCCCCGTCCGGCAGCCCCTCCCCGTCCAACGGCGCCTGCACGGCGGCCGCCTGGAACACCACGAGCGAGTACCCCGGGGGGACTGTCGTCTCCCACAAGGGGCACTCGTGGAAGGCCAAGTGGTGGACCAAGGGCGAGGAGCCCGGCACCACGGGCGAGTGGGGGGTCTGGCAGGACCTCGGAGCCTGCTGACCCGCTGAGCGGGCCCGGCGGCGGTGACGACGGCCCTTGCCCGCCGCCGGGCCTCCCAACGTGCAGCGACCGCTGGGACCGCGCCCCCGAAGCCCACCGAGGGCCCGGGGGCGCGGTCTCAGCGGTCGAAGGGCGCGAACAGTACTTCCTGGGCCGCCTCACGGGCCGTCAGCAGCGCCCCGCGCAGCACCGCGGCGCCGCCCAGGACGCCGGCGCGCACCTCGGTCGGCAGGGGCGCCATGCGCCGGATCCGCTCCTCCACCCGGCCGGCCAGCTCCTCCCCGCCCGCATGGCCGACCTCCCCGCCGAGGACCACGCACCCGGGGTCCAGCACGGCGACCACGGAGGCCACCCCGAGGGCGACCCGGTCGGCGAGGGCGTCGAGGAAGGCCCCGGCACCGCCCTCGGCACTCCCGGCGCCCGCGGCACCGCCCGCCGACCCGACGCCCGCTCCCCCGGCCCCGGCCACGCCGACGGGCACGACACCCGCGTCCCCGGCCCCGGCACCGCCCGCCGACACGGCCTGCACCGCCGCCCGCACCAGCCCCGCCCCCAGCGGCTCCTCCGTGCCGGGCGGTGCCGTCACCCCGTACCGCCCGGCCAGTTCGGTGATCGCCGCCGAGCTGGCCAGGGAGTGGAAGCCGCCCGCGCAGTCCGTCGCCGACGGCAGGCCCCGCGTCCACGGCACCGGCAGGAAGCCGATCTCGCCCGTGCCGCCGGAGGCGCCCCGGCGCAGATGGCCGTCGAGGACGACGGCGGCGCCGGTGCCGAAGCCCAGCCACAGCAGCACGAAGGTGTCGCGGTCCCGGGCCGCGCCGTCGCGCTGCTCGGCCAGGGCGGCGAGGTTGGTCTCGTTCTCCACGGTGACGCGGGCCGCGGGCAGCCGCTCCTGGAGGACGGCCACCAGCCGCCGGTGCCAGGCGGGCAGGCCCCCGGAGTCGCGCAGTTCACCGGTGGCCGGGTCGATGAGCCCGGGCGCTCCGATCCCCACGGTGTGCAGGCGGTCGGCGCCCGCCTCCTTCGCCACCCGCTCCACGAGCGCCACCGCCTGTTCGACGGCGTGTCCGGTGCCGGTGTCGCCGCCGATCGGCACCGACGCCTCGCCGAGCACCCGTCCGACCAGGTCGGAGACCAGCACCGAGACGCCCTCGGTGCGCACGTCCAGGGCGGCCAGGTGGGCGCGGTCGGCGACGATGCCGTAGAGCTTGGCGTTGGGGCCGCGGCGCTGTTCGCCGGCCTCGCCGACGACCTGGATCAGGCCGGACGCGGCGAGCCGGTCCACGAGGTCGGCGACGGTCGGCCGGGACAGGCCGGTGTGCTGCTTGAGCTGCGCCGCCGTGAGCGGGCCCTGCTGCTGGAGCAGGCGCAGCGCGAGCCGGTCGTTGATGGCCCGGGCGGTGCTCGGGGATGCGGGCATGCCGGGGATCCTCCCAGATCGGCGCGGCCACCGGGGCCGCGGTCGGAGTAACCGCTCTCTCCCCGCTATCTATCAGGCAGGGTTCCTGATAGTTTACGTCGGCACGACCGGGAGACGTACGTCGGGGAGGGTCCGGGATGACGGAAGTGGTGGACGAACAGCGCGCGGTACGGCACGCCCGGTACGCGGTGGCGGCCGTGTTCGCCGTGCACGGCGCCGTCACGGGCACGTTCGCGACCCGGGTGCCCTGGGTCCAGGACCACGCCTCGCTGAGCTCGGGCCAGTTGGGCTTCGCGCTGGCGTTCACGGCGTTCGGGGCCTCCTGCGCGATGCCGCTGGCCGGGGGGATCACGCACCGCTTCGGCAGCCGTGCGTCCCTGCGCGTCCTGCTCGCGATGTGGACCGTGTCCCTGGTGCTGCCGGCGCTGGCGCCGAACCTGCTCACGCTGTGCCTGGCGATGTTCGTCTACGGCGCCAGCGCGGGGATGGCGGACGTGGCGATGAACGCCCTGGGCGTGGAGGTCGAGCACCGGCTCGGCAAGTCGATCATGTCCGGGCTGCACGGCATGTGGAGCGCGGGCGCGCTGGTCGGCTCGGCGGCGGGCACCCTCGCCGCCCACCTCGGCTCGGACGCCCGGGTGCACTTCGCGCTGGCGGCGGCCGTGCTGACCGTGCTGGGCCTGGTGGTCTGCCGCTGGGTGCCGGACCTGCGGGCGGCCGAGGAGGACGAGGCGCCCCCGCGGTTCGCGCTGCCGCCCCGGTCGGCGCTGCTCATCGGCGCGGTGGGGTTCTGCGCGGTGTTCGCGGAGGGCGCGAGCCTGGACTGGTCCGCGGTGTACCTGCGGGACCGGCTGGAGTCCTCGGCCGGGCTGGCCGCGGCGTGCACGACCGGCTTCATGCTCACCATGGCGGTGGCCCGCATCGCGGGGGACGCGGTGGTCAACCGGTTCGGCTCGGTGGGGACCGTGCGGGCCGGCGGTGTGCTCGCCGCGTTCGGCGGTCTGATGATCGTGCTCGCCGGGCACCCGGCCGTGGCCATGACCGGCTTCGCGCTGATGGGCCTCGGGATCGCCGTGGTCGTCCCGCTGTGCTTCGCGGCGGCGGGCCACAGCGGCCCCAACCCGAGTCAGGCCATCGCGGGTGTCGCCACGATCACCTACACCTCGGGGCTGGTCGCCCCGAGCCTGATCGGCGGGGTGGCGCAGGCGACGAACCTGACGGTGTCGTTCGCGGTGGTCACGGTGCTGGCATGCGGTCTCGCCGCCTTCGCGGGCGTGCTGCGGTCCGGTGAGCGCAACCGGCCGAAGCTCAGTCGGCCGGCCGCAGCAGTTCCCGACCGGCGGTCCTGAGGGTGTCGCTCCACGGGGCCGGCCGCAGGGTGTGCGGGTCCAGCCGGACCAGGACGCGGGTGCCGCGGGCGTAGGTGGTGGCCCCGTCGGCCGAGCAGAAGCGGAAGCCGTACGTCAGCCCGGTGGTGCCCAGGCGGTCCAGCCACAGGTGCACGGCGTAGGTGCCGGGCCGGGTGACGGGGGCCTCGTAGGTGACGCGGAGTTCCTTCACCGCGTTGCAGGCGTCCCCGGCCGCCGCCCAGTCGCCCTCGAACCGCACCCCGTGCTGCTGCCAGAGCTCCGTCCAGGCGCGCTCCACGAGCAGCGGGTAGCGCGCGTTGTGCAGCAGGCCGAGCGCGTCCAGGTCGTCGAAGTGGACGGTGACGGGGATCAGCCGGCCGTACGACAGGGCGGGGGCGGTCGGCGCTTCGGCGGTCACGGGGGCGCTCCTGGGCGAACTCGGTGCACGGGACAGGCATCCCATCCTAAGCGGACGCTCACCCTCTCGTTCCACGTGACAATGGTCCGGACAACCGCACGGTACGACGAAAGCGACCCGCACCATGGATCTTGGCGTCCGCTGGACACTGCACGGCGACGGACGCACCCCGGCGCCCGGGGCGGTGGTCCGCCCCGACGAGCGGCTCACCTGGCCCCGGACGGTCGGACTGGGCGCACAGCACGTGGTGGCCATGTTCGGGGCCTCCTTCGTGGCACCCGTCCTGATGGGCCTGGACCCCAACCTGGCGATCATGATGTCGGGCGTCGCGACCGTGATCTTCCTGCTGGCGACCCGCGGCCGGGTGCCCAGCTACCTCGGCTGCTCGCTGTCCTTCGTCGGTGTCGCGGCGGTGATCCGCGCCCAGGGCGGCACCAGCGCCACGGTGACCGGCGCGGTGTTCGTGGTCGGCGTGGCGCTGTTCGCCGTCGGGCTCGCCGTACAGCGCTTCGGGGCGCGGATCATCCACGCCGTGATGCCGCCCGTGGTGACGGGCGCGGTGGTCATGCTGATCGGCTTCAACCTGGCACCGGTCACCGCGTCGACGTACTGGCCGCAGGACCAGTGGACCGCCCTGCTGGTGATGCTGTTCACCGGTCTGGCCGTGGTCTGCCTGCGCGGTTTCTGGTCCCGCGTCGCCATCTTCCTGGGCCTGGTCTTCGGCTACGTCCTGTCCTGGGCCGGCGACCGGGTCTTCGGCCGGATCCACTCGGCCGACGCGAGCGGCAAGGTCACCGACCACTGGCGCCTGGACCTGTCGGGCGTGGCCCACGCCGACTGGATCGGCCTGCCGTCCTTCCACGGGCCGTCGTTCCAGTGGTCGGCGGTGCTGGTCGCGCTGCCCGTGGTGATCGCGCTGGTCGCGGAGAACGCCGGGCACGTCAAGGCGGTCGGCGAGATGACCGGCGACCCGCTGGACGACAAGCTCGGCACGGCGATCTCCGCCGACGGCCTCGGCTCGATGCTGTCCACCGCGCTGGGCGGCCCGCCCAACACCACCTACTCCGAGAACATCGGCGTGATGGCCGCGACCCGGGTCTACTCCACGGCCGCGTACTGGGCCGCCGCGGGCTTCGCGCTGCTGTTCGGCCTGTGTCCGAAGTTCGGCGCGGTGGTCGCCGCCGTCCCCGGCGGGGTGCTCGGCGGCATCACGGTGATCCTCTACGGCATGATCGGCCTGCTCGGCGCGCAGATCTGGCTCAACGCCGGGGTGGACCTGCGCAACCCGCTCAACCTGGTCCCGGCCGCCGCGGGCGTCGTCATCGGCGTCGGCAACGTCACCATGAAGATCAGCGACAACTTCTCGCTGAGCGGCATCGCGCTCGGCACGCTGGTCGTCATCACCGGCTACCACGCCCTGCGCGCCTTCGCCCCGGCCCACCTCAAGACCCAGCAGCCCCTGCTGGACGAGGGAACCAGCTCCTACGACGCGGACAACAACGACACGAACACGGACACGCACACCGGCTCCGGTGGCGGAGGGGCCCCGCACACCCGGCCGTAGTCCCGGGCGGCATCGGACGGGGTTCCCCCGTTCCGGCGAAGTCCCGGGCCGGTCGGCCACCGGCACGGCCCGGGACTGCCACCCTTCGTCCCATGCCGCCTTCGGAACAGCTCACCACCGGGGTGGACACCGTCCTCTCCCGTATGCGCGCCCTGGCCGCGACGCTGCCCGCCCGGGACGGGGTCGCGGTGTTCAACCGCGTCTACCTGGCCGTGACCCAGGAGGTCGACCGGCAGCTCGACACGGGCCGGTTCGCGGACCCGCGCGCGGCGAGCACGCTGGACGTGCGGTTCGCCGAGCGCTACCTGTCGGCCGTGGACGCCGCCTGCTCCGACCGCCGCCCGCCCGCCTGCTGGCGGCCGCTGTTCCAGTGGCGGCGCCATCCCGGCGTACGGCCGCTGCAGTTCGCGCTGGCCGGGATCAACGCCCACATCGGCCACGACCTGGCGCTCGCCGTGGTCGACGCCTGTCACGCGCTCGGCTGCGAACCGGGCGAGCTGGAGGACGAGTTCGACCGGGTGGGCGACCTGCTGATCGCGCTGGAGGAGCACATCCGCGAGGAGCTGATGCCGGGCCCCGACCTGCTGCAGATCGCGGACCCGCTCACCCACCTCCTCGGCGCGTGGAGCCTGGAGCGGGCCCGCGAGGCCACCTGGGCGGCGGCCCGCGCCCTGTGGGCGCTGCGCGGACTGCCCGACGTCGCGCAGGGGTTCACCGACCGCCTGGACGCGGCGGTCGGTTTCGCGAGCCGGATGCTGCTGACCCCGCTGGCCGACTGACGCGGCCCCGCGGACGGCGCCCCCGCGGACCCCGGCCCGGTCAGTCCTCGGGCAGTTCGACCGGGGCGATCTCGTCGTAGACGTCGCCGGGGCCCGGGTTGGACGGGTCGGTGGCGCCGCCGAGGTGGTGCATGACGCCCCAGACCGCGTTCAGGGCGGTCTGCACCGCGCCCTCGGCCCAGCCGGCCGTCCAGGAGATGTCGTCGCCGGCGAGGAAGATGCCCCGCTTGTCCTCGGGCAGCCGGTCCTGCACGAAGTGGGTGAACAGGCGCCGCTGGTAGCGGTAGTGGCCGGGCAGGTTGGCCTTGAACGCGCCCATGAAGTAGGGCTCGTTCTCCCAGGAGACGGTCACCGGGCTGCCGATGATGTGCTTCCTGATGTCGACCTTGGGATAGATCTCGCCGAGGGACTTCAGCATGACCTCCATCCGCTCGTTCGCGGACAGCGGCAGCCACTTCAGGCTGTCGTCGCACCAGGTGTAGGACAGGCAGATGACGGCGGGCCGGTCCGGGCCGTTGTCCAGCAGGTAGGTGCCGCGCGTCATGCGGTCGGTGAGCGTCATCGACATGACGTCCCGGCCCGTGTCCTCGTCCTTGTCCAGCCAGAACGGCCGGTCCACCGGCACGAACAGCTTGCTGGACTCCATGTAGTGCGTGCGCTCGATCGCCGTCCAGTGGTCGATCGGGAACAGCGAGTCGTCGCACTGGATCTTCGACAGCAGCATCCAGGACTGCGCGGTGAAGATCGCCGCCCGGTAGGTGCGGATGTCGCCGTGCGCGTCCGTCACGGTGATCCGGTTGCCCGCTGTGCGGTGCAGCCGCGTCACGGCCGGCCGGGGCTCGCCGGCCGCGTGCAGGGACTTCAGCGAGGTGCCGTACGGCCAGTGGACGATCTTCTCCGGCTCGCGCTCCCACAGGCGCAGCGGCAGCTGCTGCGAGCCGCCGACGATGCCGCGGTGGTGGTCGTCGGCCTCGGTGTAGACGACCCGCAGGATCTCCAGGATCGAGTTGGGGAAGTCGGTGTCCCAGCCGCCGGTGCCGAAGCCGACCTGGCCGAAGATCTCGCGGTGGCGGAAGGAGCGGAACGCCTCGGAGTCGCAGAGGAAGCCGTAGAACGTCTGGTTGTCGAGCTTCTCGACCAGCCGGGACCAGATCTCGCGGATGCGCGGCACGTCGCGCTCGCGCATGGCCCGGTTCATGTCGGAGAAGTCGGCGCCCTCCTCCAGGCACTTGCCCCAGGCGGCGGCGACGTCCCGGTACACCTGTGGCAGGTCGTCGATCGTCTCGGCGTAGTGGGACTCGCCCTTGAGGTCGACGACCGTGGAGGGGGTCGCCTCGGCCAGCGGGTTGGGGAAGGGCTGGGTCGCAAGGCCCACCAGGTCGATGTAGTGCTGCAGGGCCGTGGAGGACGGCGGGAAGCGCATCGCGCCGAGTTCGCAGTTGAGCGACTCGTCGCAGCCGTCGAAGCCCACCGTGCGCAGCCGTCCGCCGAGCTGGTCGGCCTCGTAGACGACCGGCTTCAGGCCCATCTTCATCAGCTCGTACGCCGCCACCAGACCGGACAGGCCGCCGCCGATGACCGCGACCTCGGTGCCGTGCTCGGTCGCCGGTATCTGCCCGAGGCCCGCCGGGTGGGCGAGGAAGTCGTCATAGGCGTACGGGAAGTCCGGGCCGAACATGGTGATCGGCGGCTGCTGCTCGTCGGTGTGCTCGACGGCGTTGGGCACCGTGGACGTCATGGGGTACGGACTCCTTGCACAAGTGGGACTGCGTGGGGGTGTCGGGCCGGCGGGGTCAGACCAGGGACCCGTACAGACCGGGACGGCGGTCCTTCAGGTACGGGTTGGCCTCGCGGGAGGCGGCCAGGAAGACGGGGTCGGCGTCGGCGAACACCAGCTGCTCGGCGCGTCCGGCGCGGGCGCGGGCCACCCCGTCGGGGCCGGCCAGGGTGGACAGCCCGACGAACTCGAAGTCGCCCTCCGGGCCGACCCGGTTGACGTAGGCGACGTACATCTGGCTCTCGAAGGCCCGCACCGGGATCACCGACTCGGCCACGAACTGGTAGGGGTGCATCTGCGCCGTCGGCACGACCAGCAGGTCGGTGCCCGCGAGGGCGTGGGCCCGGACGTTCTCCGGGAACTCGACGTCATAGCAGATCAGCAGGCCGACGGTGAGCCCGTTCAGCTCGGCCTGGACGACCTGCTGGGCGCCCGGCGTGAAGTGGTCGCGCTCGAAGCAGCCGAAGAGGTGGGTCTTGCGGTAGCCGGCGAGCCGGACGCCGTCGGCGGAGATCAGCTGCACGGCGTTGTACACGTCCTCCCCCGCCCTCTCGGGGTAGCCGTAGGCGACGGCCAGCCCGTGCCGGCCGGCCACCTCGGCGACCGCGTCGGCCGAGTCGCCGTCGGCGGGCTCGGCCAGGCGGGCGATGTCGTCGCCGATCGCGTAGCCGGTCAGGAACATCTCCGGGGTGATCAGCAGTCCGGCTCCCGCGGCGGCGGCACGGCCCGCGGCCTCGTCGAGGACCTTGAGGTTCTCGGCGACCGAGCCCGGGCGGCCGGAGCTCTGGAGCAGGGCTGTGCGCATGCGTGTTCCTCACCGGTGCGGAGGGGGTCGGGGGGCCACGTAGACCGTACGGTCGGCCGCGCGAACCGGACAAGGCGGAGCCGTTGCGCGCTGGTGCGCGGTTCGTTGCGCTCATCGGCCGCCGCGCGGCGATTCGTTGCGCGGCCGCCGGACGATCTTTCGCTGCCCGCGTGCCAGGGCCAGGCACAGGGCCGTGACCAGGTACGGGACCGCGCAGACCGCGAACACCGTGCCGTGCGCGGCGGTGGTGCCGAGGACGGCGTACCCGCCGTAGACGGTGAGGGTGAGGGCCTCGGTGCCGAGGCCCGCGAGCGAGGTGAGGGTGGCCCGGCCGGTGCCCTCGATGCGCTCCTGGAGGCGGGCGTCGGCGACGACGGTGGCGAGCTGGAAGCCGCCGAAGGCCACGGCGACCAGGGCGATGCCCGCCGGGACGCCGCTGAGCGCGCCGGCGGCCAGCGCGAGCGCCGAGAGCGCCAGCAGCGCGGCGAGGCCCCGGCGACCGAGCCGTCCGCCCGGTCCGGCCAGCAGGCTGCCCGCGGTCACCCCGGTCCAGACGAGCACCAGGGCGTACGGTACGGCGCTCTCCGCAACCCCGGTGTCGTGGACCAGCAGGGGTGTGTACTCGTCGAGCGCGCCCCACACCGCCGCCACCGCAGGGACCAGCAGCAGGGCTCCGCGCACGGACCGGTCGCGGCGGGCCTCGGCGAGCCCGGAGCGCAGGCTCGCGGCCCAGTGTTCGAGTGCCGTGTCGCCGGTGCGGTGCTCCGGCAGGCGGCCCGCGACCAGCGCGGTCAGCAGACAGGCCGCGACGCTCGCCGCGCCGACGGCCGGATAGCCGCCCCACGCCAGCACCGGCCCGGCCAGGGCCATCGCCGTCACCACGGCGACCTGTCCGGCGGCGTGGGCCCGTCCCATGGCGCGGGCGTAGCGGTCGGCGGCGCCGAGGCGGTCCAGCTCCTCGTAGACCAGCGCCTCCAGCGCGCCCGAGCCGAGCGCGCCGCGGGCACCCCACAGCACGAACCCGGCCGCGAAGGCCGCGTACGAGGGCACGGCCACCCAGAGGGCGAAGCCCACGGCGCCCAGCAGGGGGCCGAGCCGCAGCAGGGCCCGGCGGGAGAAGGCGTCGGCCCACGCGCCCGAGGGGACCTCCAGCGCCACGCCCGTCAGCGACCAGAGCACGAACAGGGAGGTGATCTGCCAGAGGGACAGCCCGGTGTCGGCGAACAGCAGCGCGTACACCGGGTACAGCAGGACGAACTCGTCGAGGAAGGCGTACGCGTACAGGGTGCGCGTCAGCCGGGTCTCAGGTGATCTCGTGGAGGATCAATGTCGTCGGGTCATGTCCCGATCGTAGGCCGGGGCCGGACGGGGGCACCAGCGGTTTCCCGGCCCCCCGACGGCGGGACCGGGCTTCCCCCCTCAGGTCGGCGAGCCCGCCGAGTGGCGCCGCAGCAGGGGGGAGAGCACCAGCACGGACTTGGTGCGCTCCACGAACGGCTCCCCGGCGATCCGCTCCAGCACGCGCTCGAAGTGGCGCATGTCGGCGGCGAAGACCTGCGCGACGGCGTCCGCGTCGCCGGTGACGGTGGACGCGGACACCACCTCCTGGTAGCGCTCCAGACCGCGCTGGATGGTCTCCGGGGAGGTGTGGCGCCGGCAGTAGATCTCGACGAACCCCTCGGTCTGCCAGCCGAGGGCCGCCGGGTCGACCCGTACGGTGAAGCCGGTGATGGCCCCGGTGGCGCGCAGCCGGTCCACGCGCCGCTTGACGGCGGGCGCGGACAGGCCGACCAGGTGCCCGATGTCCGCGTAGGAGCGGCGGGCGTCCTCGGCGAGGGCGTGCACGATGCGTTCGTCGAGATCGTTCAGCACGTTCGGTCGATCACTTCTCGGATGGTGCGGGCGGGGCGAGACGGGAACGGCGGTGGCCGTAACTGAAGTAGACCACGAGCCCGACCGCCATCCAGACGCCGAAGACCACCCAGGTGACCGTGGACAGGCTGCCCATCATCCAGAGGCAGAAGGCGAAGCCCAGCGCGGGCAGCAGCGGCGAGAGCGGGACGCGGAACGTGCGGTTCATCTGCGGGCGGGTCCGGCGCAGCACCACGACGGCCACGTTGACCAGCGCGAAGGCGAACAGCGTGCCGATGCTGGTGGCGTCGGCGAGCTGGCCCAGCGGGACGGCGGCGGCGAGGACACCGCAGAACAGGGACACGATCACGGTGTTGGCGCGGGGGGCGCCGGTCTTCGGGTGCACCCGGGAGAACACCTTGGGCACGAGCCCGTCGCGGGACATCGCGAAGAGGATGCGGGTCTGGCCGTAGAGCACGGTCAGCACGACGCTGGCGATGGCGATGACCGCGCAGGCCGCGAGCAGCGTGGCCCAGAAGCCCTGGCCGGTGACGTCGCGCATGATCTGGGCGAGCGCGGCCTCGGAGTCGTTGAACTGCCGCCAGGGCTTGGCGCCCACGGCGACGGCGGCGACCAGGACGTACAGCGCGGTGACGATGACCAGCGACAGCATGATCGCGCGGGGCAGGTCGCGCTGGGCGTCCTTGGCCTCCTCGCCCGCGGTGGAGGCGGCGTCGAAGCCGATGTACGAGAAGAACAGCGTGGCGCCGGCCGCGCTGACCCCGCTCATGCCGAGCGGCATGAAGTGCTCGTAGTTGCCGCTGCGCAGCCCCTGCACGCCGATGGCGCAGAACAGCACCAGCGCGGCGATCTTCACGGCCACCATGACGGTGTTGGCGCGGGCCGACTCACGGGCCCCGCCGAGCAGGAACGCCATGGCGAGCAGGACGACGATCAGCGCGGGCAGGTTGAACACGCCGCCGTCGCCGGGCGGGGCGGACAGGGCGTCCGGCAGGGTCACGCCGATCGTGCCGTCGAGCAGCTCGTTGAGGTACTCGCCCCAGCCGACGGCCACGGCGGCCACCGAGACGCCGTACTCCAGCACCAGGCACCAGCCGCACACCCAGGCGATCAGCTCGCCCATCGTTGCGTATGCGTACGAGTACGAGGAGCCGGCGACCGGGATGGTGCCCGCCAGCTCGGCGTAGGACAGGGCCGAGAACAGCGCGGTGAGACCGGCGATCACGAACGAGAGGGTGACCGCGGGACCGGCCTTGGGGACCGCCTCGCCGAGCACGACGAAGATGCCGGTGCCGAGGGTGGCACCGATGCTGATCATGGTGAGCTGCCACAGTCCCAGCGAGCGCCGCAGGGTTCCGCCCTCGCCCTGGCCGCCCTCGGCGACCAGCACTTCCACGGGCTTGCGGCGCATGAGGCGCGCACCGAGCCCGGGGGTCCGGGGGACGGTCTGACCGCGCCCTTGCGGGGGTGCGCCTTGGTCGATCACGCATGACTCCTTCGTCGCTGCCGTCCGGGCGGCGGGGAACCGGCAGCGGCCCTGCGTCAGCAGGGACCCACCGAGCGGGGTCCCCGCCGAGCTATGTACAGCCCAGAACCCTACGAGCCCGGGCGTTGCTGGTGAAATGCAGCAACCTTGCGCCTCGCCGCACGAACGTTGCGTTCCTCGGCGCGCCGCGCGTGTTCGTTGCGCGGGCCCCCGGCGGCGTTGCGCGCCACGGGCCCGCGCGGGGCGGCCGGTTCAGCTCCAGCTGGCGTGCAGCGGCTTGCCCTCGGCGTAGCCGGCCGCGCTCTGGATGCCGACGACCGCCTTGTCGGCGAACTCCTCCAGGGAGGCGGCGCCGGCGTAGGTGCAGGAGGAGCGGACGCCCGCGATGATCGAGTCGATCAGGTCCTCGACGCCCGGGCGGGCCGGGTCGAGGAACATGCGCGAGGTGGAGATGCCCTCCTCGAACAGCGCCTTGCGGGCCCGGTCGTACGCCGACTCCTCCGAGGTCCGGTTGGCCACGGCCCGCGCGGAGGCCATGCCGAAGGACTCCTTGTAGGGGCGTCCGGAGGCGTCGTGCTGGAGGTCGCCCGGCGACTCGTAGGTGCCGGAGAACCAGGAGCCGATCATCACGTTGGACGCGCCCGCCGCGAGGGCCATCGCCACGTCGCGGGGGTGGCGGACACCGCCGTCGGCCCACACGTGCTTGCCGTACTTGCGCGCCTCGGCGGCGCACTCCAGGACCGCGGAGAACTGCGGCCGGCCGACGCCGGTCATCATGCGGGTGGTGCACATGGCGCCGGGGCCCACACCGACCTTGATGATGTCGGCGCCCGCGTCGACCAGGTCCCTGACGCCCTCGGCGGAGACGATGTTGCCCGCCACGATCGGCACCTGGGGGTCGAGCGCGCGCACCAGCCGGACGGCGCTGATCATCGACTCCTGGTGGCCGTGCGCGGTGTCGATGACGAGGGTGTCCACGCCCGCGTCGAGCAGCTGCTTGGCCTTGCCGGCCACGTCGCCGTTGATGCCGACGGCCGCCGCGACGCGCAGCCTGCCGTTCGCGTCGACGGCCGGGGTGTACAGGGTGGCCCGCAGGGCGCCCTTGCGGGTGAGGATGCCGGCCAGCCGCCCGTCGGCGTCGACGGCCGGGGCGTAGCGCCGGTTGGCCGCGTCGAGCCGGTTGAACGCCTCGCGCGGGTCGATGTCCGCGTCGAGCAGCAGCAGGTCCTTGGACATGACCAGCTCGAGCTGCGTGAAGCGGTCGACGCCGGTGAGGTCCCGGTCGGTGACGACACCGACGGGGCGGCCCTCGGCGTCGACGACGACGCCCGCGTTGTGCGCGCGCTTGGGCAGCAGGGACAGCGCGTCGGCGACCGTCTGGTGCGGGGCGAGCACGATCGGGGTGTCGAGGACCAGGTGGCGGCTCTTGACCCAGCCGACGACCTCGGTGACGACGTCGATCGGGATGTCCTGCGGGATCACCACCAGACCGCCGCGCCGGGCCACGGTCTCGGCCATGCGGCGGCCGGCGATGGCGGTCATGTTGGCGACGACCAGCGGGATCGTGGTGCCGGTGCCGTCCGGGGCGGAGAGGTCGACGCCCTGCCGCGATCCGACCGCGGAGCGGCTCGGCACCATGAAGACGTCGTCGTACGTCAGGTCGTACGCGGGCTGGATGTCGTTGAGGAAACGCACGTGCTGCACATCCCAGTCGATCAGAGGTGACCCCCGGACAGGTGTGCCAGGGGGAAAAGAGCACGTACTTCATTCTCCCATGACGTCCGCGCGGTCATACCCGGGCAGAACGTCCAGGCTGGTCAGCGGCCGTTGGGAGGATCCTCCAGGACGGGCGCGTGCGCGGGAGCCGCGGCGGCGGGTCCCCCTGCCACCGCGGCTCCTCGGCGCTGTGCTGCTGTGCTGCTGTGCTGCTGTGGTCAGATGCCGTCCGGGTCGGCCCGGTTCAGCGCGGACCTGGGGGTCGGCCCCGCGGTCATCAGGTAGTCGGCCGCGGAGGTGTCCGTCACCAGGCTGGTGACGAGCCCCGACCGCAGCACCGCGTCGATCGCGGCCGCCTTGCGCTGCCCGCCCGCGATCGCCACCACCTCGGGGATGCGGCGGAGCTGGTCGGCCTTGACCGTGATGCACCGCTCCCCCAGGTCCCGTCCGACGCGCCGCCCCTCGCTGTCGAACAGGTGCGCCGACATCTCCGCGGCGACGCCGAGCGAGGCGTAGTGCGCCCGCTCCTCGTCGCTGAGCATGTCGTGCACCGTGGAGATGCCCGGCTCCCAGGAGCCGATGGAGACACAGGCGACGGTGACCTTGTCGAAGTACTCGAAGGCCCGGGCGAGCCCGGTCTGGTTGCGCAGCGCGGCCGCGGTGGCCGCGTCCGGCAGCAGCATCGGCGCGTAGATGGGGTGCGCGTCGCCGCCGGAGACCTGGGCGGCCCGGCGCACCGCCTCGACCGAGCCGCGCTCGGCGGTCCCGGCGTCGTACACGCCCGTCAGCTGCACCACCGTGCACGGCGGCAGCCGGTCCAGCGCCGCCGCCATGTGGATGGTGGACCGGCCCCAGGCCAGTCCCAGTACGTCCCCCTCGTTCAGGAGTTCGCCGAGCAGGTCGGCGGCCACTTCCCCCAGGTTCTCCGGGTCGGGTGTCTCCTCGGCATCGGCCGGGGACTCGACCACGACGGCGTGCCTGAGGCCGTAGCGGGCGCGGAGCGCGTCGGAGCGCTCGGCGTCCAGCTCGGCCGGCACGCGGATCTCGATGCGCACGAGATCCCGTTCGAGGGCCGTCTCCAGAACGCGGGCCACCTTGAAGCGGCTGACGCCGAACTCCTCGGCGATCTGGATCTTGGACTTCCCCTCGAGGTAGAAGCGGCGGGCCATGGCCGCCGCCTGCACCAGCTCAGCGGGTCCCATCCGCATGGCTGACCGGCCCGCCGACATACCCGACACGGCGATCTCCTCACTGCTGTTCACACTCTGGTGTTCACACTCTGGACTCGCCGTTCATCCTTGCAGATCCGGCGCGGCCGATCAGCCCGGATGGGAGTCGTTCACGTACCTGTGGCTCAGTGGTCGCACGCCCAGGACGCTCCGGCGGTCGCGGCCTCGGCCCGGGAGCGCAGCGCACGCACCGCTTCGGCCGGGTCGTCGGCGCCGTAGACCGCGGAGCCGGCGACGAAGACGTCCGCGCCCGCCTCGGCGCAGCGCTCGATCGTCGAGGCCGACACCCCGCCGTCCACCTGGAGCCACAGCTGCAGGCCGTGCTTGCCGATCAGCTCACGGGTGCGGCGGATCTTGGGGAGCATGATGTCGAGGAAGGCCTGGCCGCCGAAGCCCGGTTCGACCGTCATGATCAGCAGCATGTCGAGCTCGGGGAGCAGGTCCTCGTACGGCTCGATGGGCGTCGCGGGCTTGAGCGCCATGGAGGCGCGGGCGCCCTTGGCGCGGATCTCGCGGGCCAGGCGCACCGGGGCGGCGGCGGCCTCCACGTGGAAGGTGACCGAGGAGGCGCCCGCCTCGACGTACTGGGGGGCCCACCGGTCGGGGTCCTCGATCATCAGGTGGCAGTCCAGCGGGGTGTCCGTCGCCCGGGCCAGGGACTCCACGACCGGCACGCCGAGGGTGAGGTTGGGGACGAAATGGTTGTCCATCACGTCGACGTGGAGCCAGTCGGCTCCCTCGACCGCCATGGCCTCGTCCGCGAGGCGGGCGAAGTCGGCGGACAGGATGCTGGGGTTGATCTGCGCGGCCATGTCCCAAGCCTGCCATGTCGCTGCGCTTGGCTGGGGCGGTGGGGGTGCGTGGGGTGGGGGTGCGTTGTCGGGTGCGGGTGGGTGGGGGCGGGGGTTGTTGCGCAGTTCCCCGCGCCCCTGGGGGGGGGGGGGCGGGAGTGCGTTGTTGGGTGCCGGTGCGTGGGGGTTGTTGCGCAGTTCCCCGCGCCCCTTTTGTGCGTGGGTCAGGCTGTGCGGCGGATCAAGGCCAGGTACATCGCGTCCGTGCCGTGGAGGTGGGGCCAGAGTTGGATGTCGGGGCCCTCGCCCAGGGCCGGTACGTCGGGGAGCAGGGGGCGGGCGTCGAGCAGTTCCGTGTCGGGGAACTGCTTGAGGACGTCCGCCACGACCGCCCGGGTCTCGGCGAGGTGCGGGGAGCACGTGGCGTAGCCGACGACGCCGCCGACCCGTACCGACTCCAGCGCGGTGCGCAGCAGTTCGCGCTGGAGCGGGGCGAAGCCGTCCAGGTCCTCGGGGCGGCGGCGCCACCGTGCCTCCGGGCGGCGGCGCAGCGCGCCCAGGCCGGTGCAGGGGACGTCCATCAGGACGCGGTCGAAGGAGCCGGGCCGCCACGGCGGGCGGGTCCCGTCGGCGGTGATGACCTGGTAGGGCCCGGGGTTGCCGTCGAGCGCCCGCGCCACGAGACCGGCCCGGTGCGGTTGCTTCTCGGAGGCGAGGAGCACCGCGCCCCGCTCCGCGGCGAGCGCGCCGAGCAGCGCGGCCTTGCCGCCGGGTCCGGCGCACCCGTCGAGCCAGAGTGCGTCACGGCCCTCCACGGGCGCGTGCGCGAGGGCGAGCGCCACCAGCTGGCTGCCCTCGTCCTGCACGCCGGCCCGCCCCTCGCGGACGGCCTCGACGGCGCCGGGCTCGCCGCCCTCGGTGAGCCGCACGGCGTAGGGCGACCAGCGTCCCTCCACCGCGGCCTCCTCGCGCAGGAGTTCCTCGGTGGTGGACCGGCCGGGACGGGCGACGAGGGTGACCTCGGGCCGCTCGTTGTCGGCCTCCAGCAGGTCCTCGATGCCGGCGCGTGACCCGCCCAGGGAGTCCCACAGGGCGGAGACGACCCAGCGGGGGTGCGAGTGGACCACGGCGAGGTGATCCTCGGGGTCGTCCTCGTACGGCGGGGCGACCTTCTCGAGCCAGCCGTCGAGGTCGCGCTGGGCCACCTTGCGCAGCACGGCGTTGACGAACTTGGCCCGTCCGTCGCCGAGCACGACCCGGGCCAGCTCGACGGTCGCGGACACCGCCGCGTGCGGCGGGATCCGGGTGCCGAGCAACTGGTGCGCGCCGAGTCCGAGCACGTCCAGCACCGGCGGGTCGACCTCGCGCAGCGGCCGGTCCACGCAGGCGGCGACGATCGCGTCGTACGTCCCCTGCCGCCGCAGCGTGCCGTACACCAGCTCGGTGGCCAGTGCGGCGTCCCGTCCGTCGAAGTCGCCCTTCTCGCGGGCCTTGCGCAGCAGCGGCGGCAGCACGAGGTTGGCGTACGCGTCCCGCTCGTCCACCGCGCGCAGCGCCTCGAAGGCGAGGATGCGGACGGGGTCCTTCTGGGGGCGGCGGTGGGGCTTGTGCGGACGGCGGGGCTGGTCGCTCACGAAAAAGGTGCTCCGGATCGCAGAACGGGCTGTCCGTCCAGCCTACGCGGTGGCTGTCAGGCGCCCAGCCGCTCGTCCTCGGTGATCCGCACGCCCCGCGCCCAGTCGGCGGCGCGCATCGGCTTCTTGCCCTGGGCCTGCACCCACAGCAGCTCCACGGCGTACGAACCGGTGCCCACGAACACGTCGTTCTTGCCGACGGCGAGCTGCCCGGGGGCGAGGTCGGTGCGCTCCGGCACGGGCCGGGCCTGGATCAGCTTGAGGCGCTCGCCGCGGAACGTGGTCCAGGCGCCGGGGGCGGGGGTGCAGCCGCGCACCACCCGGTCGACCCGCAGCGCGGGCGCCGCCCAGTCGACCCGGGCGTCCTCGACGGTGATCTTCGGGGCGAGGGTGACGCCGTCGCCCGGCTGCGGCACGGCCCGCAGGGTGCCGTCCTCGATGCCGTCCATGGTGGCGGCGAGCAGCCCGGCGCCCGCGAAGGCGAGCCGGGTCAGCAGGTCACCGCTGGTGTCCGTGGGGCGGACCTCCTCGGTGAGGGTGCCGTAGACGGGCCCGGAGTCCAGCCCCTCCTCGATGAGGAAGGTGGAGGCGCCGGTGATCTCGTCGCCCGCCATCAGCGCGTGCTGCACGGGCGCGGCCCCGCGCCAGGCGGGCAGCAGCGAGAAGTGCAGGTTGACCCAGCCGTGCACGGGGATGTCCAGCGCCACCTTGGGCAGCAGCGCGCCGTAGGCGACGACGGGGCAGCAGTCGGGGGCGATCTGCCGCAGCCGCTCCAGGAACTCGGGGTCGCGCGGCCGCCCCGGCCTCAGCACCTCGATCCCCGCCTCCTCGGCCCGCTGCGCCACCGGCGAGGCGACCAGCCGGCGCCCCCGCCCGGCCGGTGCGTCGGGCCGCGTCACCACGGCGGCCACCTCGTGCCGCCCGGAGGAGATCAGAGCGTCCAGCGCGGGAACGGCGACCTCGGGGGTACCGGCGAAGACGAGCTTCATGGAAGGACACGGACCTCTCGGACGGAACGAACGACGGGCAATCGACGGGCAACGCACAAGTCTATGGCGGGAGCGGGCCGCCGATGCGCCGCACCAGGGGGCGTACGCATATGCCCATACGCCCCCAGAGCGTGACCAGCGGAGCGCGACCGCGTTGGTCACGTAGGAGTTGACCTTCTCTTCACGCCGGTTCGAGAGGCTTGTTCATGGCCGACCACGCAACCCACGACGCCCAGGCCCGGGCGAGCCTGCACTTGCTGGTGCGGGACATCGAGCGGGTCCGCCGGCAGGTGGACGCACTGCGCACCCTCACCGCCCAGCTGGGCAACGTCTACCGACCCCGCCGCTCCGGCCCCTCCACGGGCTTCGTCGTCTACGGACGCGCCCCCGCCCCCACGGTCCGCCTGGCCCAGGAGCTGCGGGACAGCGTCGAGACCCTGGTCACCGCGGCCGTCGACTTCGACCGCTCGCTCGGCTTCTCGTGGGACGCGGTGGGCTCGGCCCTCGGCGTGACCAAGCAGGCGGTGCACCGGCGCTACGGCGCCCGCCGCGCGGCGGACCGGGCGGCGGCCGACGCGGACCGGGCCACGGAGCCCGCGGCGACCCGCACGGTCAACGTCGGCACCGGCATCGCCCCGGTCCCCACCGTCCCGGCGGCCCGTTCGATGCCGACGCAGCCGACGGCCGGCAGCCCCGCGCTGCGCGACGAGGTGAGACCGACGGCGTTCCCGGGCCCGCGCAACGGCTGACCCGCCCCCGCCTCTCCTCCCCCGCCCTCCCGGCCGCCCCGGGAGGGCAGCCGCATGTCGGGGCCCGTCGGGACCGGCGGGCCGGCGGCGCGGCCCTGTCGGGACCGGCGGCCGGGCGGTGCCCCCGTCACCCGATGTCCGGCGGATCGATCCGCACCCGTACCGCCTCCGCGCCCCCCGCGGCGCCGCCGCTCCCGCCCCGCGCCATCCGCGCGGCCTGCGCGGCCTTCAGCGCCGCCGCGAGCGCGGCCCCCCGTCCCGGTGGCACCCGGACCAGGGCCCGGTCCCAGTGCTCCCCGGGCGGCGGCGCCCCGGTGCGCCGGGGGCTGCCGGCCGGGGTCACCGGCAGCGGCACCGGTCCGAGCACCTCGGCCTCGGCCGGCAGCTCCACGGCGTCGAGGAACGTGATGACCGCGTCCCGGGGTCCCGACACGGCCGCCATCCGCGACACCGGCGGGAAGCCCAGCTCGGCCCGCTCCGCCAGCTCCCGCACCGCGTGCCCGACGGGGTCCCAGCGCACCAGCGCCTGCACCGGCCGCAGCGTCGGCTCGGCCAGCGCCACCACGGTCCCGCCGGCCTCCTGGGGACGCACCAGCGCGGCGGCGGCGATCCAGCGGCGCAGCGCGTCCTCCCCGGCCCGCAGGTCGGGACGGGCGAGCATGGCCCAGCCGTCCAGCAGCAGGGCGGCCGCGTACCCGCCCTCGGCCACCGGCTCGGCCCCGGGGGTGCTGACGACCAGGGCGGGCGCCGCGGGCACCGTGTCCAGCACGTGCTCGCGCCCGGAGGTGCGCACCGGCACGGCCGGGAACGCCCGGCCCATCTCCTCGGCGGTGCGCCGGGCGCCCACCACCTGGGCGCGCAGCCGGACGGAGCCGCACTCCGGGCAACTCCAGTCGGTCTCCGCGCGTCCGCACCAGCCGCAGGCCAGCGCGCCCCCGTCGCGCGCCTCCAGCGGCCCGGAGCAGTGCCGGCAGCGCGCGGCGGCCCGGCACCGGGCGCAGGCGGTGCGCGGGACGTAGCCGCGGCGGGGCACCTGCACCAGCACGGGTCCCTGGCGCAGCGCGTCCCGGACGACCTGCCAGGCGAGGGTGGGCAGCCGGGCGGCGCGGGCGGCCTCGTCGCGCGCGAGGTCCAGGTCGCCGACCGTCCGCACGAGCGGAGCCGCGCGGCGCACCTGCTCGCGGCCCGCGACCAGCGGCCGGGCCCAGCCGCTCTCCACGAGCTGGGCGGCCTCGACCGTGCAGCTCCACCCGCCGAGCAGGAAGCCGCACCCGTCCTGGGCGGCCCGCAGCAGCAGGACGTCGCGGGCGTGCGGCTGGGGGGCGTGCGGCTCGCTGTGGCTGTCGTCGCCGTCGTCCCACAGCGCGACCAGGCCCAGGTCCTGGACCGGCGCGAACATGGCGGCGCGGGTCCCCACCACGGCCCGCACGGACCCGCGGCGCACGGCGAGCCACTCGCGGTAGCGCTTCTCGGGCCCGGCGTCCGCGGTCAGCAGCGCGTGCCGTCCCTCGCCCAGCAGGGCCGTCAGGGCGGCGTCCATGCGCGCGGCGGACCGCCCGTCCGGCACGACGACGAGGGCGCCGCGCCCGGAGGCGAGCGTGGCGGCCACGGCCCGGGCCAGCTCGTCGCTCCACCCGGGTCCCGGCAGGGCGTTCCACACGGCCCGTGGGGAGGCTCCGGTGGCCAGGGCGTCCAGGAAGGCCCCGCCGTGCTCGTAGCGGCTCCAGGAGCCCGGCTGGGGGCGTTGCGGCGGCGGCAGGGGCGCCGGCGAGGGGCGCTGCTCGGCGCGGGCGTTGCGCGGCGGCACGGCGAGCTGGAGGACGTCGGCGAGGCTGCCGGCGTAGCGGTCGGCGACGGCTCGGGCGAGGGCCAGCAGCTCCGGGCCCAGCACCCGCTCGGGCGACACGACCTGGGCGAGCGCGGCGAGCGGCCCGGAGTAGTCGGACTCGGGCAGCCGCTCGATCAGGAAGCCGTCGATCAGCCCGCCGCCCTCGCGCCGCCCCTCGCGCACCCGGCCGCGCCCGGCGCCGAACCGCACCCGCACGCGCACCCCGGGCTGGGCGTCGGCGTCGAGGTCGGCGGGCACCGCGTAGTCGAAGTAGCGGTCGAGGTGCAGGACGCCCTTGTCGACGAGGACCCGGGCGACGGGCAGCCGCTCGGCGAGGGCCGCGCCCCGCCAGGTGCGCGGCTTGGCCCGCGGCTCCCTGGCCTTGCGGACGCTCTCCCGGATGAGCGCGAGCTGCTCGGGCGGCGCCCCCTCGGCACCGCCCTCACCGACCCCGTTCTCGCTGCTCACGCTTGCATTCTTACCAAACGCCACTGACACACCACTGGCACGACGACCGGCGCCCGGGCCCGGAGAGGCCGAAGGCCCGGTTCCCCGAGGGGACACCGGGCCTTCGCCGTCGTACGGGCGGGGCGGACTTACAGGCCCGCCGCCTTGCGCAGCGCGTCCACGCGGTCCGTCTTCTCCCAGGTGAAGTCGGGCAGCTCACGGCCGAAGTGGCCGTACGCGGCGGTCTGGGCGTAGATCGGGCGCAGCAGGTCCAGGTCGCGGATGATCGCGGCCGGGCGCAGGTCGAAGACCTGGTCGATGGCCTGCTCGATCCGGTCGATGTCGACCTTCTCGGTGCCGAAGGTCTCCACGAACAGGCCCACCGGCTCGGCCTTGCCGATCGCGTAGGCCACCTGGACCTCGCAGCGGGAGGCCAGGCCCGCGGCGACCACGTTCTTGGCGACCCAGCGCATCGCGTACGCCGCCGAGCGGTCCACCTTGGACGGGTCCTTGCCGGAGAAGGCGCCGCCGCCGTGGCGGGCCATGCCGCCGTAGGTGTCGATGATGATCTTGCGGCCGGTCAGGCCGGCGTCGCCCATCGGGCCGCCGATCTCGAAGCGGCCGGTGGGGTTGACCAGCAGGCGGTAGCCCTCGGTGTCGAGCTTGATGCCCTCGTCGAGCAGCGCCTTGAGCTCCGGCTCCACAACGAACTCGCGGATGTCGGGGGCGAGCAGCGACTCCAGGTCGATGTCGGAGGCGTGCTGCGAGGAGACCACGACGGTGTCCAGGCGGACCGCCTTGTCGCCGTCGTACTCGATGGTGACCTGCGTCTTGCCGTCCGGGCGCAGGTAGGGGATGGTGCCGTTCTTGCGCACGTCCGACAGGCGCTTGGACAGCCGGTGGGCCAGGAAGATCGGCAGCGGCATCAGGGTCGGCGTCTCGTCCGAGGCGTAGCCGAACATCAGGCCCTGGTCACCGGCGCCCTGGCGGTCCAGCTCGTCCCCCTCGTCCCGACGGGCGGCACCCTCGACCCGGGTCTCGTACGCCGTGTCCACGCCCTGGGCGATGTCCGGGGACTGCGAGCCGATGGAGACCGACACGCCGCAGGAGGCGCCGTCGAAGCCCTTCTTCGAGGAGTCGTAGCCGATCTCGAGGATCCGCTCCCGCACCAGCTGGGGGATCGGCGCGTAGGCCTTCGTGGTGACCTCTCCGGCCACGTGCACCAGGCCGGTCGTGATCAGGGTCTCGACCGCCACCCGGGAGGTGGGGTCCTCGCGCAGCAACGCGTCGAGAATGGTGTCGCTGATCTGGTCAGCGATCTTGTCGGGGTGACCCTCGGTCACGGACTCCGAGGTGAACAGGCGACGGGACACAACGCTCCCTGGGGTTGCAGCGGCTGCTGGCTGATCATTGGTGGACGCGACGGGGGCTGCGCCCGGCGTCGTCCGGGGACAGTTTATCGGTCGAGCCCGGCCGCGGCCCCACCGTCTCGCCTCTCGGGAGCGCTGTGACCTGCGGCACGGGGCATTCTGCCCAATGCCGCACGGCGTGGCCAGGGGCGCCACGCCCGGATCGAGCCGGTCTCCGGCGCTGCTCCGGTCCGGTGACGCGTCACACCAGACGCTCCCGCACCAGGTCCCACACCGTGTCGGCCAGGGCCTCCTTCGGGCCGTGCGGCACGGGCGTCTCGCTGCCGTCGGCGCCCAGCACGACCGCCTCGTTCTCCTCGGCGCCGAAGGTCTTGCGTTCCCCCACCTCGTTGACCACGAGCAGGTCGCAGCCCTTGCGGCGGAGCTTGGTGCGGCCGTTGGCGAGGACGTCGTCGGTCTCGGCGGCGAAGCCGACGATCACCTGTCCGGCCCGGCTCCGTTCGGCGGAGATCTCGGCGAGCACGTCGGGGTTGCGCACCAGCACGACCGGCTCGGGCTCCTGGCCGTCCTTCTTCTTGATCTTCCCGGCCGCGTAGGCGGCGGGCCGGAAATCGGCGACGGCGGCGGCCATCACGACCGCGTCGGCGTCGGCGGCCGCCTTGAGGACCGCCTCGCGCAGCTGGACGGCCGTGCCGACCGGGACGACGTCGACGCCCGCCGGGTCGGGCAGGCCCGTGTTCGCCGCGATCAGGGTGACCCGGGCGCCCCGGGCGGCGGCGGTGCGGGCGAGGGCGTAGCCCTGCTTGCCGGAGGAGCGGTTGCCGAGGAAGCGCACGGGGTCGAGCGGCTCGCGGGTGCCGCCGGCGCTGACGACGACGTGCCGCCCGGCGAGGTCGGGCTCGGTGGCTCCCCGGGCCAGGACCCGGCGGCAGACCTCGAAGATCTCGGCCGGGTCGGGCAGCCGGCCCTTGCCGGTGTCGACGCCGGTGAGACGGCCCACGGCGGGTTCGATGACGACGCTGCCGCGGCGGCGCAGCGTCGCCACGTTCTCCCGGGTGGCCGGGTGCTCCCACATCTCGGTGTGCATGGCGGGCGCGAAGACCACCGGGCAGCGGGCGGTGAGCAGGGTGTTGGTGAGCAGGTCGTTCGCCAGGCCGTGGGCCGCCCGGGCGAGGGTGTCGGCGGTGGCGGGGGCGACCACGACCAGGTCGGCGTGCTGGCCGATCCGGACGTGCGGGACCTCGTGGACGTCCTCCCAGACGTCGGTGGCCACCGGATTGCCGGACAGGGCCGACCAGGTGGCGGCGCCGACGAAGTGCAGGGCGGACGCGGTGGGGACGACCCGGACGTCATGACCGGACTCGGTGAACCTCCTCAGCAGCTCGCAGGCCTTGTAGGCGGCGATGCCACCGCTGACCCCCAGCACGACCTTGGGCTTGTCCACCGTCTCTCCCCTGAATCGGAATGGCTCGACATGATTCGGAACGGCTCGGCAACCGTACGACCCCATGACACACCACAGGCCCGGCAGGAGAACTGCCGGGCCCGTGGAAGAGCCGTTCGCACGATGCTGGTACTACTGCGCCGGACCCTCGATGGCCTCGGACGTGAGCAGGCCCGCGTTGATCTCGCGCAGGGCGATCGAGAGCGGCTTCTCGTGCACGTGGGTGTCCACGAGCGGACCGACGTACTCGAGGAGGCCCTCGCCGAGCTGCGAGTAGTACGCGTTGATCTGGCGGGCCCGCTTGGCCGCGTAGATCACGAGGCTGTACTTCGAGTCGGTGGCCTCGAGCAGCTCGTCGATCGGCGGGTTGATGATGCCCTCGGGCGCGGAGATGGAAGAGGACACGCTCTACCTTCCGATGGATGGGAAAGAAACGAAGAACCAGAACACGGTGGTGATCGCCGGGCCGCTGTCACGCGTGCGTGAGCACAGCACTCCGGTCACACCACATCCATCAAGGCTAGCAGCTCACGCGCCACGTCCTCGACGGAGGTGTTGACCAGCGTCTCGTCGAACTCGGGCTCGGCGGCCAGTTCCACCTTGGCGGCGTCCAGCCGGCGCTCGATGACCTCGGGCCGTTCGGTGCCGCGCCCGGTGAGCCGGCGCACCAGCTCGTCCCAGGAGGGAGGGGCCAGGAACACCAGCTGGGCCTCGGGCATGGAGCCGCGGACCTGCCGGGCGCCCTGGAGGTCGATCTCCAGCAGGACCGGTTCCCCGGACTCCAGCCGCTCCAGCACGGCCGCGCGGGGCGTGCCGTAGCGGTTGCCGGCGAACTCGGCCCACTCCAGCAGCTCGCCGTTGGCGATGAGCTTGTCCATCTCGTCGTCGGAGACGAAGAAGTAGTGCACTCCGTGCTGCTCACCGGGGCGGGGCTTGCGGGTCGTCGCCGACACCGAGAGCCAGACCTCGGGGTGTTCCTTGCGCATATGGGCGACGACCGTGCTCTTGCCGACCCCGGAGGGGCCGGAGAGCACGGTCAGCCGCGGACGTACGTCCGGGGGCTCGGGGGTCGTCCCCCGGGATGTTGCAGCCATGCAGCGATTATTCCAGCAATCCCGGTGTGCCCGGGACTCCCTTCCCGGCGACGGCCGGCGTCAGGAGCCGGTGCTGCCGAACTCACGCTCCAGGGAGGCGATCTGGTTGGAACCGAGGCCGCGCACGCGACGGCTCTCGGAGATGCCGAGTCGCTCCATGATCTGCTTGGCGCGGACCTTGCCCACGCCCGGCAGGGACTCCAGCAGGGCGGAGACCTTCATCTTGCCGATGACGTCGTTCTCCTGACCCTGCTTGATGACCTCGTGCAGGGAGGCGCCGGAGTGCTTGAGTCGATTCTTGACCTCGGCCCGCTCCCGGCGAGCCGCGGCGGCCTTTTCGAGCGCGGCTGCGCGCTGTTCGGGGGTAAGGGGCGGAAGAGCCACGCCTACGTCACCTCGGATGTCGAACTGTCGGATACGGACCGGTGAGGAACCTAGTACGCCCCACACCTGGGGAGCCACGAGCAACACGCCTGCCCGGCCTCCCCCACTTGTACGGAGGGGCTCCACCAGCCGGGGGAGGCGCCCTCACACGTCGGAGACTAGCGGTCAAGTCCGCCGGAGTCAGCGAGAACAGCGGAAAAGTCCTGGTCAGCCTCAGCCGGGACGGACAATTGCGAACATACTGCCCGGGATTTGAGGATGTATCCGGGCTCCGGCCGACACGGAACCCCTCGTCAGAGCATCCGAACGCACGCGCGAGCGGATTCAGGCACCCGCCACCACGTCCCGGATCCCGTCGGCGAACCTGCGGGCGGCGTCACGCAGCGCGACCGGGTCGGGACCCTCGCGCAACACCCCACGGCTCACGTTCGGCACGACGTTGCGCAGCGCCGGCCCGAACACCCGCGGGAGGTCGGCCGCGGTGGCCCCCTGCGCGCCGACGCCGGGGGCGAGGAGCGGACCGTTGACGTCCAGGTCGTACGAGGCGAGGTCACCCACGGTCGCGCCGACCACCGCGCCGAAGGAGCCCAGCGGCCGCTCCCCCGCGTTCTCGGCCGCCAGGTGCGCCAGCATGGTCGCGCCGACGCTGCGGCCGTCCGCGCGCACCGCGTGCTGCACCTCGCCGCCCTCCGGGTTGGAGGTCAGCGCCAGGACGAACAGGCCGGCGCCGCTCTCGCGCGCGAGGGCGACGGCGGGGCCGAGCGAGCCGTAGCCGAGGTAGGGCGACACCGTGAGGGCGTCGGAGAACAGCGGGGCGTCCTTGTGCAGGTAGGCCTCGGCGTACCCGCCCATGGTGGAGCCGATGTCGCCGCGCTTGGCGTCCATCACGACCAGGGTGCCCGCCGCGCGGGCCTCGCGGACCACCGTCTCCAGCACGGCGACGCCACGGGAACCGAAGCGCTCGAAGAACGCGCTCTGCGGCTTCATCACGGCGACCCGGTCGGCCACCGCCTCGACGACCGTGCGGCTGAACCGCTCCAGGCCGGCGACGTCGTCGTTCAGGCCCCACTCCAGGAGCAGGGACGCGTGCGGGTCGATGCCCACGCACAGCGGGCCGCGCTCGTCCATCGCGCGGCGCAGCCGGGCGCCGAAGGGTTCCAGCGCGCTCATCCGGCCGCCCCCGCCCTGCCCACGGTCGTGTCCCCGGTGTCCGTGCCGTTCACGGTGTTCCTCACGTCGGCGCCGACCGCGTCGGCGAGGGTGGCGTACGGGCTCGTGCGCAGGCGTGCGACGAGGCCCTTGTGGATCGCGCGGCCCCAGAAGGGCCCCTGGTAGATGAAGGCGCTGTAGCCCTGGACCAGGGTGGCGCCGGCCAGGATGCGCTGCCAGGCGTCCTCGGCGTCCTCGACGCCGCCGACGCCGACCAGGGTGACGCGGTCGCCCACGCGTGCGTGGAGGCGGCGCAGCACCTCCAGCGAGCGGGCCTTCAGCGGTGCGCCGGACAGGCCGCCGGTCTCCCCGACCAGGTCCGGGCCGGACCGCAGGCCCAGTCCCTCGCGCGCGATGGTGGTGTTGGTGGCGATGATCCCGTCCAGGCCCAGCTCCACGGCGAGATCGGCGACCGCGTCGACGTCGGCGTCGGCCAGGTCGGGCGCGATCTTCACCAGGAGCGGCACGCGGCGCGCGGGGGCCGCGCGGTCGGCGGCCTCGCGCACGGCGGTCAGCAGCGGGCGCAGCGCCTCGGTGGCCTGGAGGTTGCGCAGCCCGGGCGTGTTGGGCGAGGAGACGTTGACGACCAGGTAGTCGGCGTGGGGCGCGAGCCGCTCGGCCGACTTCACGTAGTCGGCGACGGCGTCCGCCTCCGGGACGGCCTTGGTCTTGCCGATGTTGACGCCGACGACCGTGCGGAAGACGGGCTCGCGGGAGGCCAGGCGGGCGGCGACGGCCAGCGAGCCGTCGTTGTTGAAGCCCATGCGGTTGATCAGCGCCCGGTCGGCGACCAGGCGGAACAGCCGCTTCTTCGGGTTGCCGGGCTGGGCCTCGCCGGTGACGGTGCCGATCTCGACGTGGTCGAAGCCGAGCATCGCCATCCCGTCGATCGCGACGGCGTTCTTGTCGAAGCCGGCGGCGAGCCCGAACGGGCTGTGCAGCCGCAGGCCGAACGCCTCGGTGCGCAGCTCCTTCGCGCGGGGCGCGAGGAAGGCCGCGGCGAACGTGCGCAGCACGGGGACGCGGGCGACGAGGCGGATCCAGCGGACGGCCAGGTGGTGCGCCCGCTCCGGGTCCATCCGCCGGAAGACCAGGCGGAAGAAGAGGTCGTACATCTCGGGTGGGTCCTCGGGGTCCTCAGACGGAGGGGGACACCGTTTCCGGTGTCCCCCTGTGGGCTGTCAGTCGCGGGCCGCGGTCAGGTGTTCCGCGTGTTCCTGCAGGGAGCGGACGCCCACGTCGCCGTGGTTGAGGGCGTCGATGCCCTGGACGGCCGCGGCGAGCGCCTGGACCGTGGTCAGGCAGGGCACCGAGCGGGCCACCGCCGCCGTGCGGATGTCGTAGCCGTCCAGGCGGCCGCCGGTGCCGTACGGGGTGTTGACGATGAGGTCGACCTCGCCGTCGTGGATGAGCTGGACGATGGTCTTCTCGCCGTTCGGGCCGGTGCCCTCGGACTGCTTGCGCACGACCGTGGCGCTGATGCCGTTGCGCTTGAGGACCTCGGCGGTGCCGGAGGTGGCCAGCAGCTCGAAGCCGTGGGCGACCAGCTCGCGCGCCGGGAAGATCATCGAGCGCTTGTCGCGGTTGGCGACCGAGATGAACGCGCGGCCCTTGGTGGGCAGCGGGCCGTAGGCGCCGGCCTGCGACTTGGCGTAGGCCGTGCCGAAGACCGAGTCGATGCCCATGACCTCGCCGGTGGAGCGCATCTCCGGGCCGAGGATGGTGTCGACGCCGCGGCCGGAGGTGTCACGGAAGCGGCTCCAGGGCAGCACGGCCTCCTTGACGGAGATCGGCGCGTCCAGCGGCAGCTCGCCGCCGTCGCCGCGCGCGGGCAGCAGGCCCTCGGCGCGCAGCTCGGTGATGGTCGCGCCCAGCGAGATGCGGGCGGCGGCCTTGGCGAGCGGCACCGCGGTCGCCTTCGAGGTGAAGGGGACCGTACGGGAGGCGCGCGGGTTGGCCTCCAGGACGTACAGGATGTCGCCGGCCATCGCGAACTGGATGTTGATCAGGCCGCGCACGCCGACGCCGTGGGCGATGGCCTCGGTGGAGGCGCGCAGCCGCTTGATGTCGAAGCCGCCCAGGGTGATCGGGGGCAGGGCGCACGCCGAGTCGCCGGAGTGGATGCCGGCCTCCTCGATGTGCTCCATGACGCCGCCGAGGTACAGCTCCTCGCCGTCGTAGAGGGCGTCGACGTCGATCTCGATGGCGTCGTCCAGGAAGCGGTCGACGAGCACCGGCCGGGTGGGGCTGATCTCGGTCGACTCCTCGATGTACGCGGCCAGGCGGGTCTCGTCGTAGACGATCTCCATGCCGCGGCCGCCGAGGACGTACGACGGGCGGACCAGGACCGGGTAGCCGATCTCGTCGGCGATGGCCTTGGCCTCGGTGAAGGTGGTGGCGGTGCCGTGCTTGGGGGCCGGCAGGCCGGCCTCCTTCAGCACCCGGCCGAAGGCGCCCCGGTCCTCGGCCGCGTGGATGGCCTCGGGCGGGGTGCCGACGATCGGCACGCCGTTGTCCTTCAGCGCCTGGGCGAGGCCCAGCGGGGTCTGGCCGCCGAGCTGCACGACGACGCCCGCGATCGGGCCGGCCTGCCGCTCGGCGTGGACGATCTCCAGCACGTCCTCGAGCGTGAGCGGCTCGAAGTACAGGCGGTCGGAGGTGTCGTAGTCGGTGGAGACGGTCTCCGGGTTGCAGTTGACCATCACCGTCTCGTAGCCCGCGTCGCTCAGCGCGAAGGAGGCGTGGACGCAGGAGTAGTCGAACTCGATGCCCTGGCCGATGCGGTTGGGGCCGGAGCCGAGGATGATGACGGCCGGCTTCTCGCGCGGCGCGACCTCGCTCTCCTCGTCGTAGGCCGAGTAGAAGTACGGGGTCTTCGCGGCGAACTCGGCGGCGCAGGTGTCGACCGTCTTGTACACCGGGCGCACGCCCAGGGCGTGCCGCACCTCGCGCACGACGTCCTCGCGCAGCCCGCGGATCTCCGCGATCTGCTGGTCGGAGAAGCCGTGCCGCTTGGCCTCGACGAGCAGGGCGGGGGTGAGCTCGGCGGCCTCGGCCAGCTCGTCGGCGATCTCCTTGATCAGGAAGAGCTGGTCGACGAACCACGGGTCGATCTTCGTGTGGTCGAAGACCTCCTCGGGGGTGGCACCGGCGCGGATGGCCTGCATGACGGTGTTGATCCGGCCGTCGGTGGGCCGCACGGCCTCCCGCAGCAGCTCGTCCTTGTCGCCGGGCTCGCCGACGAAGGTGAACTGGCTGCCCTTCTTCTCCAGCGAGCGCAGCGCCTTCTGGAAGGCCTCGGGGAAGTTGCGGCCGATGGCCATGGCCTCGCCGACGGACTTCATGGTGGTGGTGAGGCCGGAGTCGGCGGAGGGGAACTTCTCGAAGGCGAAGCGCGGGGCCTTCACGACCACGTAGTCGAGCGTCGGCTCGAAGGAGGCCGGGGTCTCCTGCGTGATGTCGTTGGGGATCTCGTCGAGGGTGTAGCCGACGGCGAGCTTGGCCGCGATCTTGGCGATGGGGAAGCCGGTCGCCTTGGAGGCCAGGGCGGAGGAACGCGACACGCGCGGGTTCATCTCGATGACGATGACCCGGCCGTCCTCGGGGTTCACCGCGAACTGGATGTTGCAGCCGCCGGTGTCGACGCCGACCTCGCGGATCACGGCGATGCCGACGTCGCGCAGGATCTGGTACTCGCGGTCGGTCAGGGTCATCGCGGGCGCGACGGTGATCGAGTCGCCGGTGTGCACGCCCATGGGGTCGAAGTTCTCGATGGAGCAGACGACCACGACGTTGTCGTGCTTGTCGCGCATCAGCTCCAGCTCGTACTCCTTCCAGCCGAGGATGGACTCCTCCAGGAGGACCTCGGTGGTCGGGGAGAGCGTGAGGCCCTGGCCGGCGATGCGGCGCAGCTCCTCCTCGTCGTGGGCGAAGCCGGAACCGGCGCCGCCCATGGTGAAGGAGGGCCGGACGACGACCGGGTAGCCGCCGAGGGTCTCGACGCCCTGGAGGACGTCGTCCATGGTGTGGCAGATGACCGAGCGGGCCGACTCGCCGTGCCCGATCTTGCGGCGGACCTCCTCCACGACCACCTTGAACTGGTCGCGGTCCTCGCCCTTGTGGATGGCCTCGGGCTTGGCGCCGATCAGCTCGACGCCGTACTTCTCCAGGACGCCGTTCTCGTGCAGCGAGATGGCGGTGTTCAGGGCCGTCTGACCGCCCAGGGTGGGCAGCAGGGCGTCGGGGCGCTCCTTGGCGATGATCTTCTCGACGAACTCCGGGGTGATCGGCTCGACGTAGGTCGCGTCGGCGATCTCCGGGTCGGTCATGATCGTCGCCGGATTGGAGTTGACGAGGACGACGCGCAGGCCCTCGGCCTTGAGCACGCGGCACGCCTGGGTGCCGGAGTAGTCGAACTCCGCGGCCTGGCCGATGACGATCGGGCCGGAGCCGATGACCAGGACGGACTGGATATCGGTGCGCTTAGGCACGCTGGCCCTCCATCAGGGAGACGAAGCGGTCGAACAGGTAGGCGGCGTCGTGCGGGCCGGCGGCCGCTTCGGGGTGGTACTGGACGGAGAAGGCCGGCTGGTCGAGCAGCTGCAGGCCCTCCACGACGTCGTCGTTCAGGCAGACGTGGGAGACCTCGGCGCGGCCGAACTTCGTCTCGCTGACCTTGTCGAGCGGCGCGTCGACGGCGAAGCCGTGGTTGTGCGCGGTGACCTCGACCTTGCCGGTGGTGCGGTCCTGGACCGGCTGGTTGATGCCGCGGTGGCCGTACTTCAGCTTGTACGTGCCGAAGCCGAGGGCGCGGCCGAGGATCTGGTTGCCGAAGCAGATGCCGAACAGCGGGGTCCTGCGCTCCAGGACGGCACGCATCAGGGCGACGGGGCCGTCGGCGGTCGCGGGGTCGCCGGGGCCGTTGGAGAAGAACACGCCGTCCGGGGCGACGGCGTACACGTCGTCGGGGGTGGCGGTGGCGGGCAGCACGTGCACCTCGATGCCGCGCTCGGCCATGCGGTGCGGGGTCATGCCCTTGATGCCGAGGTCGATGGCGGCCACGGTGAACCGCTTCTCGCCGACCGCGGGGACGACGTACGCCTCCTGGGTGGCGACTTCCTCGTAGAGGCTCGCGCCCTTCATGTGCGGCTGGGCCTGCACGCGTGCGAGGAGCTCGGCGTCGGGGGCGATCGCCTCGCCGGAGAAGACGCCGGCGCGCATGGAGCCGCGCTCGCGCAGGTGGCGGGTGAGGGCGCGGGTGTCGATGCCGGAGATGCCGACCACGCCCTGGGCGACCAGCTCGTCGTCCAGGGAGCGGGTGGCGCGCCAGCTGGACGGCACGCGCGCGGGGTCGCGCACGACGTAGCCGGAGACCCAGATGCGCCGGGACTCGTCGTCCTCGTCGTTCCAGCCGGTGTTGCCGATCTGCGGGGCGGTCGCGACGACGATCTGCCGGTCGTACGACGGGTCGGTGAGGGTCTCCTGGTAGCCGGTCATGCCGGTGGAGAACACCGCCTCGCCGAACGTCTCCCCCACGGCCCCGTAGGCGCGGCCGCGGAAGACGCGGCCGTCCTCCAGGACGAGTACCGCGGGAGACACCCCTTTCCGCTGCGAGGCGTTCCCCTTCGTGGAGGTCGTCATCGTGCGCCTTCCGTTTCGCTCTTGTTGATCATGGAGTTGATGGCGTCGACCCAGGCGCCGTGCTCGGCCGCGTGGTCCGAGCGGAAGCCGGAGTCGATCAGCCGCCCGCCGTGCTCCCAGGTCACCACCAGCAGGCCGCCCTCGGTGAGGACCTTGCCGGCGATGCCCTTGCCGAGCACGGCCTCCCGCAGCGCGCCGACCGGGATGAAGAAGTCGCTCGCGCCGGGGCGCACGACGTCCAGTCCCGCGTCGGTCAGGGTGAGCTCGACCCGGCTGCGGGTGCCGAGGCCGTGCGCCACGATGCGGTCGAGCCACTGCCCCGCGGTGGTGGAGCCGTGGTAGCGGCCGGTCATGGTCAGTCTCGCCGCACCCGGCGCCGACGGCGCGGTGGGCAGCTCCGGCAGGTCGCCCTGGAGCGTCCCGCGCCACTTCCAGCCCTCGCGCATCAGCCAGTAGACGAGCGCGACGAACAGCAGGAGGCCGACGACCCAGCCGACGCGGGCGGCCCAGTCGGTCACTTCCGCCGACTTCTGGTCGGCGGCCAGCAGGATTACAGGTGTCACGTGAGCTTCCCGTCGACGAGCGTGGCCTTGCCCCGCAGCCAGGTGTGCGTCACACGGCCCGGCAGCTCACGCCCCTCGTAGGGGGTGTTGCGGCTGCGCGAGGCGAAGCCCGCGGGGTCCACCGCTCCACGGTATGCCGTGTCGACCAGCGTGAGGTTGGCGGGCTCACCAGCCGAGACGGGACGCCCGTGGCCCGTGGCCCGGCCGATCTCCGCGGGCTTGACGCTCATCCGGTCGGCGACCTGCGCCCAGTCCAGCAGGCCCGTCTCCACCATGGTCTCCTGGACCACCGACAGCGCGGTCTCCAGGCCGACCATGCCCATGGCGGCCGCGGCCCACTCGCAGTCCTTGTCCTCGTGCGGGTGCGGGGCGTGGTCGGTGGCGACGATGTCGATCGTGCCGTCGGCGAGCGCCTCGCGCAGGGCCAGCACGTCGCGCTCGGTGCGCAGCGGCGGGTTGACCTTGTAGACCGGGTCGTAGCTGCGCACCAGCTCGTCGGTGAGGAGCAGGTGGTGCGGGGTGACCTCGGCGGTGACCTGGATGCCGCGGGACTTGGCCCAGCGGACGATCTCCACCGAGCCCGCGGTCGACAGGTGGCAGATGTGGACGCGGGAGCCGACGTGCTCGGCGAGCAGCACGTCCCGCGCGATGATCGACTCCTCGGCGACGGCCGGCCAGCCGCCCAGGCCCAGCTCGGCGGAGACGACGCCCTCGTTCATCTGGGCGCCCTCGGTGAGCCGCGGCTCCTGGGCGTGCTGGGCGACGACCCCGCCGAACGCCTTCACGTACTCCAGCGCGCGGCGCATGATCACCGCGTCGTCGACGCACTTGCCGTCGTCGGAGAAGACGGTGACGCCGGCCGCCGACTCGTGCATGGCGCCCAGCTCGGCGAGCTTGCGGCCCTCCAGGCCGATGGTGACGGCGCCGATGGGCTGCACGTCGCAGTAGCCGTGCTGCTGTCCGAGCCGGTAGACCTGCTCGACCACGCCGGCCGTGTCGGCGACGGGGAAGGTGTTGGCCATGGCGAACACCGCGGTGTAGCCGCCGGAGGCCGCCGCGCGGGTGCCGGTGAGGACCGTCTCGGAGTCCTCGCGGCCGGGCTCGCGCAGGTGGGTGTGCAGGTCGACCAGGCCCGGCAGCAGCACCTTGCCGTCGGCCTCGACGACCTCGGCGCCCTCGGCGCTCAGGCCGGTGCCGACCTCGGCGATGGTCTGCCCGTCGATCAGCACGTCCTGGGGGGCGCCGCCGAGCACCTTCGCGCCGCGGATCAGGGTCTTGCTCATGTCGGTCACTTCTCCTCGGCAGTGCGGGCGTGGCTGACGGCGGGCTCGTTGCCGCCGAGCAGCAGGTAGAGGACGGCCATCCGGATGGAGACGCCGTTGGCGACCTGCTCGACGACCGTGCAGCGGTCGGAGTCGGCGACCTCGGCGGTGATCTCCATGCCGCGGACCATCGGGCCGGGGTGCATCACGATGGCGTGCTCGGGCATCCGCGCCATGCGCTCGCCGTCCAGGCCGTAGCGCCGCGAGTACTCGCGCTCGGTCGGGAAGAACGCGGCGTTCATCCGCTCGCGCTGCACGCGCAGCATCATCACCGCGTCGGACTTGGGCAGCGTGCTGTCGAGGTCGTACGACACCTCGCAGGGCCACTGCTCGACGCCGACCGGCACCAGGGTGGGCGGGGCGACCAGGGTGACCTCGGCGCCGAGGGTGTGCAGCAGGTCCACGTTGGAGCGGGCGACCCGGCTGTGCAGGACGTCGCCGACCAGGGTGATGCGCTTGCCGGCCAGGTCCTGGCCGAGCCCGGCGTCCCGGCCGATCAGCCGGCGGCGCATGGTGAAGGCGTCCAGCAGGGCCTGGGTGGGGTGCTGGTGGGTGCCGTCGCCCGCGTTGATGACGGCGGCGTCGATCCAGCCGGAGGTGGCGAGCCGGTAGGGCGCGCCGGACGCGCCGTGCCGGATGACGACCGCGTCGACGCCCATGGCCTCCAGGGTCTGCGCGGTGTCCTTCAGGGACTCGCCCTTGGAGACGCTGGAGCCCTTGGCGGAGAAGTTGATGACGTCGGCGGACAGCCGCTTCTCGGCGGCCTCGAAGGAGATCCGGGTCCGGGTGGAGTCCTCGAAGAAGAGGTTGACGATCGTGCGGCCGCGCAGGGTCGGCAGCTTCTTGATGGGACGGTCGGCCACCCGGGCCATCTCCTCGGCGGTGTCGAGGATCAGGACGGCGTCGTCGCGGGTGAGGTCGGCGGCCGAGATGAGATGACGCTGCATCTGTCAGGCTCCGTAAGGCAGTTCATTCGGGAGATTCTGGGCAGACAGGCGCGTGCCGGGGCGCCGCGGGGCGCGCGGACCCGCCTGTACCGCTACTGGGCGGCCGGCTTCGCACCGAGCAGCACGGTGTCGCGACCGTCCTCCTCGGCGAGCTGGACCTTGACCGTCTCCCGCAGCGACGTGGGGAGGTTCTTGCCGACGTAGTCGGCGCGGATGGGCAGTTCGCGGTGGCCGCGGTCGACCAGCACGGCGAGCTGCACGGCCCGCGGGCGCCCGATGTCGTTCAGGGCGTCCAGGGCGGCGCGGATGGTGCGGCCGGAGAAGAGCACGTCGTCGACGAGGACGACGAGCCGGCCGTCGATGCCGTCACCGGGGATCTCGGTGCGGGCGAGCGCGCGCGGCGGGTGCATGCGCAGGTCGTCGCGGTACATGGTGATGTCGAGCGATCCCACGGGGACCGTGCGGTCGGTGATCTGCTCGAGCTTGGCGGCGAGCCGCTGGGCGAGGAAGACGCCCCGGGTCGGGATGCCGAGGAGCACCACGTCGTCGGCGCCCTTGGCGCGCTCGACGATCTCGTGGGCGATGCGCGTGAGCACCCGCGCGATGTCGGGGGCCTCGAGAACGGGCCGGGCGTCGGACGCTTGCGCGTCGGGTGCCCCAGGTGCTTCGGATACTTCGGACGCTTGCGCGTCGGCGTGCGTGTCCATAAGAAACGGACCTCCTTCTCCGCCTCACGGGACGGACCTTAAAGGACGTCGGGTTTGCGCCATCCACGGTAGCAGGCCCCCACGGCGGCCCCGGGCCGGGTCCCCGACACGCGCTGCGTCACCCCGACGGCCGTACCGGATCACCCGGTCGGCGCAGCGGGGGGCGGTTACCACGGAAGCGTCGGTGTGGACCATTCGGCTTGACGCAGAAGAATCACGCTGCGTAACCTCACAATGAGTTACCAGCCGCGCGGTGCGGAACCAAGCCGGGCCGCGTCGACACAGTGCCGGGGAGCTATATGTCCAGCGAATACGCCAAACAGCTCGGGGCCAAGCTCCGGGCGATCCGCACCCAGCAGGGCCTTTCCCTCCACGGTGTCGAGGAGAAGTCCCAGGGACGCTGGAAGGCGGTCGTGGTCGGGTCGTACGAGCGCGGCGACCGCGCCGTGACCGTGCAGCGCCTCGCCGAGCTGGCGGACTTCTACGGCGTTCCGGTGCAGGAGCTGCTCCCGGGCACCACCCCGGGCGGCGCCGCCGAGCCCCCGCCGAAGCTGGTCCTGGACCTGGAGCGGCTGGCCCACGTGCCGGTCGAGAAGGCGGGACCCCTCCAGCGCTACGCGGCGACGATCCAGTCCCAGCGTGGTGACTACAACGGCAAGGTGCTCTCGATCCGCCAGGACGACCTGCGCACCCTCGCCGTCATCTACGACCAGTCGCCCTCGGTCCTCACCGAGCAGCTGATCAGCTGGGGCGTGCTGGACGCGGACGCCCGTCGCGCGGTGGCGACCCACGAAGAGGCCTGAGCGCCCCACCACCGAGCAGAAACGTTGCCGCCGGGTGGCCGGAACCCTGAGGGGGTTTCCGGCCACCCGGCGGCTTCGCTGTCGGCGCCCGGCCGGAGCGGTGCACGCTCCGTCCCGGCCGGCGCCGGCTGGGGCCGACAGGTCCTAGGCGCGTCGAAGGGACGGCTTGAGCTCCTTGAGGCGGCCGAGCAGCCCGTTGACGAAGGCCGGCGACTCGTCCGTGGAGAACTCCTTCGCCAGCTGCACCATCTCGTCCAGGACCACCGCGTCCGGCGTCTCGTCGACCCAGATCAGCTCGTAGGCCCCGAGACGCAGGATGTTGCGGTCCACGACGGGCATCCGGTCCAGCGTCCAGCCGACCGAGTACTGCGCGATCAGCTCGTCGATGCGCCGCGCCTGCTCGGCGTAGCCCTCGACCAGCTGCATCGTGTACTCGCTCACCGGCGGCTGCCGGGTGTCGTCCCGGGAGAGCCGGATCCAGTCCGCGAGGACCGTCAGGACGTCGGCGCCGCGCTGGTCGCCCTCGAAGAGGATCTGGAAGGCACGCTTGCGGGCCGTGTTGCGGGCAGCCACGGTTAGCTGTTCACCCGGCCGAGGTAGTCGCTGGTACGGGTGTCGACCTTGATCTTCTCACCGGTGGTGATGAAGAGCGGGACCTGGATCTGGTGACCGGTCTCCAGCGTGGCCGGCTTGGTGCCACCGGTGGAGCGGTCGCCCTGCAGGCCCGGCTCGGTCTCCTGGACGACGAGCTCGACGGCGGCCGGCAGCTCGACGAAGAGGACCTCGCCCTCGTGCTGCGCGACGGTGGCCGTGAAGCCCTCGATCAGGAAGTTGGCGGCGTCGCCCACGGACTTGCGGTCGACCATGAGCTGGTCGTAGGTCTCCATGTCCATGAAGACGAAGTACTCGCCGTCCATGTACGAGAACTGCATGTCGCGCTTGTCGACAGTGGCCGTCTCGACCTTGACGCCGGCGTTGAACGTCTTGTCGACGACCTTGCCGGACAGCACGTTCTTGAGCTTGGTGCGCACGAAGGCCGGGCCCTTGCCGGGCTTGACGTGCTGGAACTCGACGACGGACCAGAGCTGGCCGCCTTCGAGCTTGAGCACCAGGCCGTTCTTGAGGTCGTTCGTGGAAGCCACGGTTGCGGAATCTCCTGGACTGACGTACGACCCCGGGGCAGGCGCCGCGGTGGATTGCCCCTACAGCGCGAGCAGCTCCTTGGTCGTGATGGTGAGTAGCTCGGGTCCGCCGTCCGCCTCGGGGCGCACGACGAGCGTGTCATCGATCCGGACACCGCCCCGGCCCGGGAGGTGGACCCCCGGTTCGACGGTGACCGGCACGCAAGCGTCCAGTTTACCCATGGCGGCGGGGGCCAACTGCGGGTCCTCGTCGATTTCGAGTCCCACGCCGTGTCCGACGGCCCGCGGCAGGCCCTCGCTGTGCCCGGCGGAGGCCAGCACCTGGCGTGCGGCACGGTCCACGTCACGGCAGGCGGTGCCCGGGGTCAGGGCCTCTCGCCCGGCGCGCTGGGCGGCGAAGACCAGGTCGTACAGCTCGATCTGCCAGTCGGCGGGCGCCGTGCCGATGACGAACGTACGGCCGATCTCACAGCGGTAGCCGCGGTACGTCGCCCCCAGGCACACGGAGAGGAAGTCGCCCTCCTCGACGCGGCGGTCCGTGGGCCGGTGTCCCCCGCGGCCGGAGTGCGGGCCGGTGCCGACGGAGGTGGGGAAGGCGGGGCCGTCGGCGCCGTGGTCGACGAGCCTGCGCTCCAGTTCCAGGGCGAGGTGCCGTTCGGTGCGGCCGACGAGGATGGACTCCAGCAGCTCGCCGAGGGCCTGGTCGGCGATCTCGGCGGCGATGCGGATGCTGGAGATCTCCTCCTCGTCCTTCACCACGCGCAGTTGCTCGACCCCGCCGCCGAGGTCGCCGAGGCGCACCTGGGGCGCGACGGAGCGGATCGCCCGGTGGCGGGAGACCGTGAGGTGGTGTTCCTCGACGGCCAGGGAGGGGACGTCCCGGTCGGTGAGCAGGCCGACGGCGGCGACGGCGGGGTCCCCGGCCGAGCCGGGCAGCGTGTGCAGCCGGACGGACTCGTCGAGGCGGCCGCCCGGCGCGCGGTCGTCCAGCGGGCCCGGACAGACGAGGGTGTCCTCGTCGGGGCCGAGGAGCAGCACCGCGTCGCGCGGGGCGGCGCCGGCGAGGTAGCGGACGTTGGCCGGGCGCGAGATCAGCGCAGCCGCGCTGCCGGCGGCGCTGCAGCGTTCCCTGAGCCGGGTGCGGCGGATTGCGTGCATCTCTGACATGAGATGAGCGTAGGAGCGGCGGGCGATTCGTGCCGTTCGGGAGGGGCCGGTGGTGTTCCGGCGGCGGGGCTCGTGGTGTTCGGGCAGCGGCGCGTCCGGCGGTCGGCGCGCCGGTCGGTCACCACTTCGGCGGGCTCGCCATCGCCCGGGCCAGGATGTCGTCGAGGACCTGGGCCGTGGCCGGGACGTCCAGCTGCGAGTTGTCGATGATCGGCAGTCCCGAGCCGTACCAGCCGGCCATGCGGCCGTGGATGCGGGCCACTTCCTCGTCGGTGAGGCGGCGGTTGCCCGAGCGCTCGGCGTTGCGCTCCAGCACGACCTCCAGGCCGGGCAGCAGCACGACCGGCAGCAGGCCGGGGCCCACGTGGCGCTTCCAGCCGCCGAGGCCCACCGCGGGGCGGTCGGGGAAGATCGCGTCGTCGAGGATGCAGGAGATGCCGTTGGCCAGGAAGTTGCGCGCGGCGAAGCCGCAGGTGCGGCGGGCCAGGCGGTACTGCGCCTCCGAGTGGTCGTTCCACCCGCGCTGGGGGTCGGCGAAGCCCGAGCGGACCCACTCGCGCACGTCGTCGAGGCTGATGTGGGCCGTGGGCACCCGGCGGTGGTCGGCCCAGTACTTGGCCACGCTGGTCTTGCCCGCGCCCGCGGGGCCGATCAGCAGGACCGCGAGGGTGGTCGTGGTCGGGTCGGGGGCGACCGGGGCGGGCGGCACGCTGGGCATGCCGACCGGACCGCCGGGCGGCAACGGGAGGTGACCGGTGGTCTCCGGCGGCCGTGACCCCTGCGGGGCGGGGGCGTGCTGCGGGGCGGGGGCCGGGGGCTGCGGCGGGGAGCCGTGCTGGGGCGGCGCCTGAGCCGGGGGCTGCGGGGCCGGGGGCTGCGGCGGAGCGCCGTGCTGCGGCTGGGGGGCCGGAGGCTGCGGCGGATGACCGTGGTGCGGCGCGGGAGCCGGCGGCTGCGGGGCCGGCGGCTGCGGCTGACCACCGTGGTGCGGCGCGGGAGCCTGAGGCTGGGCCGGACCGCCGGGCCGGGGCGGCGCCTGCGCCGGGGGCTGCGGGGCCGGGGCGTGTGGGGGTGCCGGGGGGACCGGGCCCGAGGGGGTGCCGGTGCGGCCCGGGGGCGGTGGCGCGGGGGCGGGCTGCTGCTGCGGGCCCGGGTGGTGTGCGGCCGGTGACCATCCGGCGATCGGCCCGTGCCCCGACTGGTGGGGCGGCGGCAGCGGAGAACCCACTGCGTGCTGCATCCGGTGCCACTCCGTCTCGTTCTACTGGGCTCGGTCCAGGGCGGGGTCCGGCCCCGCTCCGTACGGAACGGTACCGCCCCCGGCTGTCGTTCGGTGAACGGCCGGGGGCGTCGTGAAGTGCCCGACGGGAGAAGCGGATCGGGCACGGGGGGCGCTCAGGCCCTACTCGCCCACCTCGCCGTACGCGGCGAGCAGGATCGCCGGGTCCGGTCCCTCCAGGACGGTCGGCTTGGCCAGCCCGTCCAGGACGATGAAGCGCAGCAGGTCGCCGCGGGACTTCTTGTCGACCTTCATCGCCTCCAGCAGCTTGGGCCACTGGTCGTAGCGGTAGTGCAGGGGCAGCCCGACCGACTCCAGGACCGTGCGGTGGCGGTCGGCGGTGGCGTCGTCCAGGCGGCCCGCGAGCCGGCCGAGTTCGGCGGCGAAGTGCATGCCGACCGCCACGGCCGCCCCGTGCCGCCAGCTGTAGCGCTCGTTCTTCTCGATGGCGTGGGCGAGGGTGTGGCCGTAGTTCAGGATCTCCCGGAGGCCGGACTCCTTGAGATCGGACGACACCACGTCCGCCTTGACCTTGATGGAGCGCTCGATCAGCTCGGCCGTGTGCGGGCCGGCCGGGGTGCGCGCCGCCTGCGGGTCGGACTCGATCAGGTCCAGGATCACCGGGTCGGCGATGAAGCCCGCCTTGATGATCTCCGCCAGCCCGGAGACGTAGTCGTGGACCGGCAGCGACTCCAGCGCGGCCAGGTCGCACAGCACGCCCGCGGGCGGGTGGAAGGAGCCCACGAGGTTCTTGCCCTCGGCGGTGTTGATGCCGGTCTTGCCGCCGACCGCCGCGTCCACCATGGCCAGCACGGTGGTCGGGACGGCCACCCAGCGCACCCCGCGCAGCCAGGTGGCGGCCACGAAGCCGGCGAGGTCCGTGGTCGCGCCGCCGCCGACGCCGACGATGACGTCGGTGCGGGTGAAGCCGGACTGGCCGAGTGCCTTCCAGCAGTACGCGGCGACCTCGGCGGTCTTGGCCTCCTCGGCGTTGGGCACCTGGATGGCGACCGCCTCGTAGCCCTGCCCGGCCAGATCGGCGCGGAGCGCGTCACCGGTCTCGGCGAGCGCCTCGGGGTGGATCACCGCGACCCGCTTGGCCCGGTCCCCGATCAACCCGGCCAGCTCGCCGAGCAGCTGACGGCCCACCAGGACCTCGTAGGGCTCGCTGCCCGCACTGCCGCCGACGAGGATCCGCGTCACCGACTCGCTCATGCTTCCTTCAACTCCAGTGCGTCCAGGACGGCTCGGGTGACGTCCTCGGGCGTCCGGCCGTCGGTGGCCACCACGACGGTGGCGACCTCCTCGTACAGGTGGCGGCGGGCGTCCATCAGCTCGCGCCACTGCTTGCGCGGGTTGACCGCGAGCAGCGGACGGGCGGCGTTCAGACCCGTGCGCTTGACCGCCTCCTCGACGTCCATCGACAGGTAGGCCACGCTGCGGTCCTTCAGCAGGGCGCGCGTGTCCGGGTCGAGGACGGCCCCGCCGCCGAGGGCGAGGACGCCGGTGTGCGCGGCCAGCGCGTCGCGCACCGCGTCCTTCTCCAGCGCACGGAAGGCCGGTTCGCCCTCGTCGAGGAAGATCTCGGCGATGGTGCGGCCCTGCGCCGCGACGATGTCGTCGTCCGTGTCGCGGTACCCGGTGCCGAGCCGCTCGGCCAGCAGCTGTCCGACCGTCGACTTGCCCACGCCCATCGGGCCGACCAGGACGATCACCGGACCGCTCATCGGATGTGGAGGGAGTCGAGGTACGAGCGGGCGTTGCGGCGGGTCTCGGTGACGCTGTCGCCGCCGAACTTCTCGGCGACCGCGTCGGCCAGGACCAGCGCCACCATCGCCTCGGCGACGATCCCGGCGGCCGGGACCGCGGAGACGTCCGAGCGCTGGTGGTGGGCCTGGGTGGCCTCGCCGGTGGTGACGTCGACGGTCTGCAGGGCGCGCGGCACCGTGGCGATCGGCTTCATCGCGGCCCGCACCCGCAGCAGCTCCCCGGTGCTCAGACCGCCCTCCGTGCCGCCCGCGCGGCCGGAGACGCGGCGGATGCCCTCGGGGGTGTTCACGATCTCGTCGTGCGCCTTGGAACCGGGCACCCGGGCCAGCTCGAACCCGTCACCGACCTCGACGCCCTTGATCGCCTGGATGCCCATCAGGGCACCGGCGAGCCGGGCGTCCAGCTTGCGGTCCCAGTGCACGTGCGAGCCGAGGCCGACCGGGACGCCGTAGGCCAGCACCTCGACCACACCGCCGAGCGTGTCACCGTCCTTGTGGGCCTGGTCCACCTCCGCGACCATCGCCTTCGAGGTGTCCGCGTCCAGGCAGCGCAGCGGGTCGGCGTCCAGCCGCTCGACGTCGGCCGGCGTCGGGTACACACCCCGCGGCGCCCTCACCGAGCACAGCTCCACGACGTGGGAGACGATCTCGACGCCCACCGTCTCCTTCAGGTACGAACGCGCCACCGCACCCAGCGCCACGCGGGCGGCCGTCTCCCGCGCCGAGGCACGCTCCAGGATCGGCCGCGCCTCCTCGAAGCCGTACTTCTGCATGCCCGCCAGGTCGGCGTGGCCGGGGCGGGGCCGGGTCAGCGGCGCGTTGCGGGCCAGACCCGCCAAGATCTCCGGGTCGACCGGGTCGGCCGCCATGACCTGCTCCCACTTGGGCCACTCGGTGTTGCCCACCATGACCGCCACCGGGGAGCCGAGGGTCAGACCGTGCCGCACGCCGCCGAGGAAGGTGACCTCGTCACGCTCGAACTTCATCCGCGCGCCGCGGCCATAGCCGAGCCGCCGCCTGGCCAGGTGGTCCGCCACCATCTCCGTGGTGATCGGCACGCCGGCCGGGAGGCCCTCCAGCGTCGCGACGAGTGCGGGGCCGTGGGACTCCCCCGCGGTCAGCCAGCGCAACCTGCTCAACGGTGCTCCTCAGTGCTCGCGCCTGGTACTGCCCTGCGTACGCGCGTCCTCGCGCACGGCAGCGGCGTGACCGGGTGCGCGACCCGGGTCCGCCACCTCCGATCCTCCCACGTCCCGGCCCCCGCCCCGGCCGCCGGTCCATCTGGCGGACGGCGGCGCGGACACCGGGGCAGCCGCGAGGGCGGACCCGAGGGCCGGCAGCGGTGCGGACGCAGTGACGCCGGAGCCGCCGTCACCGCGCGGCGTCGCCCGGGGCCCGCGGCGGCGCGTACGAGCCGAGGAAGTCGGCGCCGCTCGGCTGGGGAGCGGCGACCGGGGGCGCGGGCTGCTGGACCGTCGGCCGGTGCTGCGGGGCGTAGGGCCCGAGGAAGTCCGCGCCGCTCGGCTGCCGGGCCGCCTGCTGCTGCGGTGCGTAGGCCCCCAGGTGGTCGGCGCCGCTGCCCTGGTGCGGTGTCGTCGGCACGACGGCGGGCCCGCCCTGTCGCACCGCGCGCCGGTGGGCGAGCTTGCGCTTCAGCTTGAGGACCCACGAGGCGACGACGGCCAGCAGGATCAGCACCAGCACCACGTGCTGGATCCAGTCCGGCAGGAACCGCAGGACGATCTCGAAGATCTCGGACTTCCCGGACGCCAGTGAGACGTCCGCGGGCACGCTGGACATGGTCGGTGCTCCCCCCGTGACGGTCGTCCGCGGGGTTCGCTCACCCGCGGAACACGGGGATCCTAGCGGGACGCGAGCGCGTGTTCGCCCGCTTTCCGCATGGCGTCCAGCGGGGCCGGGGCGCGGCCTGTCATCTGCTCCACCTGGAGGACCGCCTGGTGCACCAGCAGGTCGAGTCCGCCGACGACGGCCCCGCCGGCCATCGACCAGCGGGCGGCGAGTGGGGTCGGCCAGGGTTCGTAGAGCACGTCGAAGAGGGTCGCGGGCCGCTCCGGTACGGCGTGGGCGAGCGCGTCGGTCGCTCCGGCCGGGGTGGTGGCGATCACCAGCGGGGCCCGCAGCGCCTCGGCGGCGTCCTCCCAGCGGGCGGTGCGCAGCTCGACGTCCAGCCGCTCGCCCCACTGGCGCATCTCGGCGGCGCGGGCCTCGCTGCGGACGTAGGCGACGACCTCGCCGGTGCACACGCGGGACAGGGCCGCGAGCGCGGAGGAGGCGGTGGCGCCGGCGCCCAGGACGGCGGCCGACCCGACCTCCTCGATGCCGCGTTCGCGCAGGGCGGCGACCATGCCGGGGACGTCGGTGTTGTCGCCGGTGCGGCGGCCGTCCCCGGTGAACACCAGGGTGTTGACCGCCTCCACCGAGGCGGCCGTGTCGCTGATCCCGTCGAGCAGCGGGATGACGGCCCGCTTGAGCGGCATGGTCAGCGACAGTCCCGCCCACTCGGCGCCGAGGCCGTCGACGAAGCCGGGCAGGGCCGCCTCGTCCACCTCGAAGCGGTCGTAGGTCCACTCGGTCAGGCCCAGCGCGTCGTACGCGGCGCGGTGCAGCACCGGGGAGAGGGAGTGCGCGATGGGGCTGCCGAGCACGGCGGCCCGGCGGGCCTCAGTCGTCCGAGCGTGCATTGAACTTGTCCCTGAGCTTCTCGAAGTCCGCGTGGGTGCGGGCGAACTCGGTCTTGCTGACGCCGTCGGTCGCCACGAAGTAGTACCAGCCGTCGTCGGTCGGGTCGAGCGTCGCCTTCAGGGCGGTCTCGCCCGGGTTGCCGATCGGCCCGGGCGGCAGTCCCTTGTGGCTGTAGGTGTTGTACGGGTCCTTGTTCTGCTTGATCTCCGCCAGCGAGATGTCGATGTTGCTCTGGTTCTTGACGTAGTTGTACGTCGAGTCGAACTGGAGGAACCCGTAGGTCTCGGGGTTGGAGTAGTCGAGGCGGTTGTAGACGACCTCGGCCATCTTGCGGTAGTCGTCGATGGTCTTGCCCTCGGCCTGGACCAGGCTCGCCACCGTGATGACCTGCATCGGGCCGTCCAGCTTGAACTGCTTGGCCTTGGCCGTCAGGTCGTACTTGGCGTACGCCGCGTCGGCCTGCTCGACCATCTCCTTGAGGACGGCCTCGGGCTTCATGCCCTTGGCCGCCGCGTAGGTGCCCGGGTAGAGGAAGCCCTCCAGCGGGTCCTTGACGTTCTCGCCGGCCTTCGCCCAGCTCGGCAGTCCGAGGTCGGCGTACTCCTTGCGCGCGACGCCCTTCGTGGTGCCGGCGGACAGGCCGAGCTTGTCGTCGATGGCCTGGTAGACCTGCACGTTGCGCTGGCCCGGCTTGACCATCACGTTGGCCTGGCTCTTCGGGTCGAGCATCATCTCGACGGCGCTGGCGGCGGACATCTGCTTCTTCAGGATGTACGCGCCGGCCTGGATCTTGTCGCCCTCGGGGTTGTGCGTGAACGCCGACACGAAGGCGTCGACGCTTCTGACGACGCCGGCCTCCTTCAGCCGGCGGCCGATCTCCGCGCCGCCCGCGCCCTTGGGCACCTCGATGCTGACGGTCTGGCCGGTGCCGTCGCCCGTGTAGTCGGGGGCCGAGGCGTAGCGGTTCTGGTAGAAGGTGTAGCCGACGTACGAGACGCCCGCGAGGCCGCCGCCGAACACCAGCAGCACCACCAGGCAGGCACAGCCGTTGCGGCGCTTCTTGGACTTGTCGCCCTTGCCGCCCCGCCCGCGGCGGCCGGCGCCGCCGTGCTCGTCGTCGTCGGCGTCGTCCGTGTCGGCGACGGTGTCCCCGCCGCCCGCGAAGAAGGCGTGCTCGCCCCGGTCGGGCCCGGGGTCCCAGTCGGTCGCGGCCTGCGGCTCGGCCTCGGGCTCCGGCTCGGCCCCGCGGCGGCCGGGCGGCTCCGGCGGCGGGTAGGCGTCCTGGGTGCCGTAGAGGTCGGGCTGCTCGGCACCGTAGGCGGCGGGCTGCTGCCCGTAGGGGTCACCGGGGTCGGCGGCGTACGGCACGTGCGCGTGCGTGCCGGTGCCGTCCCAGCCGCCCTGCTGGTACACCTGCTGTCCCTGGTGGGCGTACTGCTGCTGCTCGCCGTACTGCTGGTCCGCCGGGGGGTACTGCTGCCGGCCGCCGTACTGCTGGTGCTGCTCGGGGTACTGCTGGTGACCGCCCTGGTACTGCCCGCCGGTGTACTGCTGCTGGTCGTACTGCTGCTGGTCGTACTGCTGCTGGCCCGGGTCGTAACCCTGGTGCCCGCTCCAGTCGCCGTACTGCGACTGCTGGTGCGGCTGCTGCGGGTTCTGCGGGTGCTGCTGCTGGCCGCCGTGGGCAGGCTGGTGGCCCGCGTGGGGCTGCTGCCCTCCCCACCCGTCGTCCCCGTACAACGGGTCCTCGGGAGGCCACGGTTCGGAGCCCTGGCCCCGGCCATACTCAGTCATCGATCCCCTAGAGCCGCGAGGCGGCGGTCACGCGGCCGGCGGGTCCGGCGTCCGTTCCGTCTCTTGCTGTGCGGCGGCTGTTCGAACGCCGCCGCATCGCGCGGAACGTTACCGTATCGCGATCAGATGACCACTTCGACGCCCTCGCCGGGTGGTCTGCCTGACACCCGTTCGGATTCCAGCGCCTGCTGCAGGATGATCACTGCGGCCGCCTGATCGATGACGGAGCGGCCCTTCTTGGACTTCACGCCGGAGGCGCGCAGCCCTTGACTGGCCGTCACGGTCGTCATGCGCTCGTCCACCAGTCTGACCCCGATCGGCGCGATCATGCGGGCCAGTTCCCGGGCGAAGACGCGGACCTTGGCCGCCGCCGGGCCCTCGCCCCCCTTGAGGGAGCGCGGGAGACCGACGACGACCTCGATGGGCTCGTACTCCTCGACGAGTTGCCGCAGCCTGCGGTGCGCCGCGGGGACGTCCCGGCCCGGGACGGTCTCCACCGGCGTCGCGAGGATCCCGTCGGGGTCGCACGAGGCGACCCCGATCCGGGCGTCCCCGACGTCGACGGCGAGGCGGCGGCCGCGGCGCATGACCGGGCCGCCGTCCTCTCCGGTCCGTCCGTCGCCGTTCACCGGACCGCCCCGTGCACCCGTCCGGCGGCGCTCACTTGGCGGTGTCGGCGACGAGCCGCTCGACGGCGTCGACGGCCTCGCCGACGGCGGCCGGGTTCTGGCCGCCGCCCTGGGCGACGTCGGGCTTGCCGCCCCCGCCGCCGCCGAGGGTCTTGGCGGCCGTGCGGACCAGGTCGCCGGCCTTGAGGCCCCGCTCACGGGCGGCCTCGTTGGTGGCAATGACGGTGAGCGGCTTGCCGTTGTTGACCGTGAACAGGGCCACGACCGCGGCCCGTCCGCCCTGGATGCGGCCCCGCACGTCGAGGACCAGCTTGCGCAGGTCGTCCGGGGTCGTCCCGTCCGGCACCTGACCGGTGACCACGGCCACGCCGCGCACGTCCTTGGCGGACTCGGCGAGACCGGCGGCGGCCTGCAGGACCTTCTCGGCGCGGAACTTCTCGATCTCCTTCTCGGCGTCCTTCAGCTTGCCGAGCATCGCGGAGACCTTCTCCGGCAGCTCCTCCGGACGTCCCTTGATCAGCTCCTGGAGCTGGGCGACGACCGTGTGCTCCCGGGCGAGGAAGTTGTAGGCGTCCACGCCGACCAGGGCCTCGATGCGGCGCACCCCGGAGCCGATGGAGGACTCGCCGAGCAGCTTCACCAGGCCCAGCTGGGCGGTGTTGTGCACGTGCGTGCCGCCGCACAGTTCCTTGGAGAAGTCGCCGATGGTCACGACGCGGACCCGCTCGCCGTACTTCTCGCCGAACTCGGCGATGGCGCCCTGCTTCTTGGCCTCGTCGATGCCCATGACGTCGGCGCGCACGTCGAGGTCGCGGGCGAGCACCTCGTTGATCTTCTGCTCGACGTCGGTCATCACGGCCGTCGGCACGGCGGACGGGGAGCCGAAGTCGAAGCGGAAACGGCCGGGCTGGTTCTCGGAGCCGGCCTGGGCGGCCGTCGGGCCGAGGGCGTCGCGCAGGGCCTGGTGGGTCAGGTGGGTGGCCGAGTGGGCGCGGGCGATGGCCGTGCGGCGGCGCGAGTCGATCGAGGCGTGGGCCTTGGCGCCGACGGTGACCTCGCCGACCTGGACGACGCCCTTGTGGACGTAGACGCCCGGCACCGGCTTCTGGCAGTCGCGGACCTCGATGACGGCGCCGGAGTCGATCCGGATGCGGCCGGTGTCGCCGATCTGGCCGCCGCCCTCGGCGTAGAACGGGGTGCGGTCGAGGACGATCTCGACCTCGTCGCCCTCGGTGGCGGCCGGGGAGGACGCGCCGTCGACCAGGATGCCGACGACCGTGGACTCGGCGTCGGTGTCGGTGTAGCCGATGAAGTCGGTGGCGCCGGCCCGGTCCGCGATCTCGCGGTAGGCACCGAGGTCGGCGTGGCCGGTCTTCTTGGCCCGGGCGTCGGCCTTGGCGCGCTCCCGCTGCTCCTTCATCAGGCGGCGGAAGCCGTCCTCGTCCACGGACAGCCCCTGCTCGGCGGCCATCTCCAGGGTGAGGTCGATCGGGAAGCCCCAGGTGTCGTGGAGCAGGAAGGCCTTGTCGCCGGCCAGGACGCTGCCGCCGGCCTGCTTGGTCTCGGTGACGGCGGTGTCGAGGATGTTGGTGCCGGCCTTCAGCGTCTTGAGGAAGGCGTTCTCCTCGGCGAGGGCCACCTTCTCGATCCGCTCGCGGTCGGTGACGAGCTCGGGGTACTGCCGGCCCATCATCCTGATCACGGTGTCGATCAGGTCCTGGACGACCGGTCCGGTGGCGCCGAGCAGGCGCATGTTGCGGATGGCGCGGCGCATGATGCGGCGCAGCACGTAGCCGCGGCCCTCGTTGCCGGGGGTGACGCCGTCGCCGATGAGCATGGTGGCGGTGCGCATGTGGTCGGTGACCACGCGCAGGGACACGTCCGAGGCGTGGGCGTCGCCGTAGCGGACGCCGGTCAGCTCGGTGGCCTTGTCGATGACGGCCATCGAGGTGTCGATCTCGTACATGTTCTGCACGCCCTGCAGGATCATGGCGAGGCGTTCGAGGCCGAGACCGGTGTCGATGTTCTTGCTCGGCAGGTCCCCGAGGATCTCGAAGTCGTCCTTGCCGGTGCCCTCGCCGCGCTCGTACTGCATGAAGACGAGGTTCCAGATCTCCACGTACCGCTCGTCGTTGACGGCGGGGCCGCCCTCGACGCCGAACTCGGGGCCGCGGTCGTAGTTGATCTCGGAGCAGGGGCCGCACGGACCGGGCACGCCCATGGACCAGAAGTTGTCCTTCTTGCCCAGGCGCTGGATGCGCTCCATCGGTACGCCGACGACGTCGTGCCAGATGCGCTCGGCCTCGTCGTCGTCCTGGTAGACGGTGATCCAGAGCTTCTCCGGCTCCAGGCCGTAACCGCCCTGGTCCTGGGAGCCGGTGAGCAGCTCCCAGGCGAGCTTGATGGCGCCTTCCTTGAAGTAGTCGCCGAAGGAGAAGTTGCCGCACATCTGGAAGAACGTGCCGTGCCGGGTGGTCTTGCCGACCTCTTCGATGTCGGGCGTGCGCACGCACTTCTGCACGCTGGTGGCGCGGTCGAAGGGCGGCTTGACCTCACCGAGGAAGTAGGGCTTGAAGGGCACCATGCCGGCGGGGACGAGGAGCAGAGTCGGGTCGTCCGCGATGAGCGACGCCGAAGGGACGACGGTGTGCCCGCGCTCCTCGAAGAAGCTCAGCCAACGGCGGCGAATCTCGGCCGACTCCATCAGTGGTCCTCATTCCGGTTGTACGAGTGCGTCGGCGGGGCGACGTACTGCGAGGGGTTGCTGTTCTCCAGGGCGGTGAACCGCCGGGGTGCGGGGAGTTCGGGGGCGGCGTTGATGCCCAGCGCCTCCCCCAGCTCATCCTCCCGCTGGGCCATGTTGTCGCGCACGTCGTGCGCGAAGCCGACGGCCCGGTCCTTGAGCCGCTGGCCGGTCTCCAGCGCCTTGTGGGCGGCGGCGACGGCGAGGCTCTCGGGCGTCAGCTGCTTGATCTTGCGGTTCACCTTGGTGGTGGCCCAGACACCGGCGGCCACACCGGAGGTGAACCAGAAGGTACGGCGGAACATCTGAGCTGGCTCCTACTTTCGCCGGTTCTTCCGCCGTGCGGCCGGGACGGTGCGGCCCACGATCACCGTGCGCCGGGGCTCCCGGGCGGGCGCGTTCTCCTTGCGGCCGCCGAGGGCGCGGCGGACGCCGTAGCCGAAGGCGGCGACCTTGACCAGCGGGCCCCCGAAGGTGGAGGCGACCGTGGTCGAGAGCGCGGAGGCGTTGGACGTGACTTCCTGGACGTCCGAGGCGATCGCGTCGACCCGGTCGATCTGGGTCTGCGCGGACCGCACCGCCGCGGAGGCGTCGGCCAGCAGCGGGACGGCCTGGTCGGTCACGTCCGCCACGAGCTTGGTGGTCGCCCTGAGCGTCTGGGCCAGCCTCGCCAGCGCGACGGCGAGGAAGGAGACCAGGATCGCCCAGAAGACGGCCACCAGAATTCCGGCCACCTCTCCACCGGACACTGCGCACCCGCTTCCGCTCTTCGGTCACTGTTGACAGGGGTCGAGCCTATCGCGCCGGGGGTGGCGCTCCGTACTCGATTAGACGGCGCCGGGGACGGAAGAACCCGCCGCCCCGGCCGCCCGGGAGGGCGGCGGGACGACGGGTTCCGGTGCTGCGGGTCTACGACCGTCGATCTCGGATCAGCGGGCGTAGTACTCGACGACGAGCTGCTCGTCGCAGATCACCGGGATCTCCTTGCGGTTCGGCTCGCGGTCCAGGCGGAACGCCAGGGCCTTGAGGTTCACCTGCAGGTAGCGCGGGGTCTCACCGTCGGGGGCGAAGCCACCCTCGCGGGCGATCTGGAAGAGGGTCTTCTCGCGGCTGCGCTCGCGGACCATCACGACGTCGTCGGGACGGACGCGGAACGACGGCTTGTCGACCTTCTGGCCGTTGACCTCGATGTGGCCGTGGACGACCATCTGGCGGGCCTGGTAGATGGTGCGGGCGATGCCCGAACGCAGGACCAGGGCGTCGAGACGGCGCTCGAGCTCCACGATCAGGGCCTCACCGGTCTTGCCCTGGACCTTGGACGCGCGCTCGTAGGCGCGGACGAGCTGACGCTCGGAGAGGTCGTACTGCGCGCGCAGGCGCTGCTTCTCCAGCAGACGGACCTTGTAGTCCGAGTTCTGCTTGCGGCCGCGGCCGTGCTCGCCCGGCGGGTAGGGGCGGGCCTCGAAGTACTTGACGGCCTTCGGGGTCAGCGCGATGCCGAGGGCACGCGACTTCTTGACCTTGGGGCGGGACTGGTTCGCCACTGTCTCAATCTCTTTTCGCTGTTTCCGGCTCGTCAGGGTTCAGGGAGGTCGCATCCGCAGCCGGGGAAACCCGCCGGGTCCGCTCGGGACCTGCCGGGCAGCCGCTCCCCTGGTCTGGGCAACTACGTGCAGCACGCGAGTGGCCCACCGACCTGTCCCGGGAACCGGGTGGTGGTGGGCGGCCCGCGACACCGTTCGACGGTGCGCGACGCTCCTGGAGTCCCCCGAGGGGGTCTCCGGCCGGTTGTCCCGCTCTGACAGCGCGGGACTCGGCACTTCGGACCAGTCTACAGGCCGCTCAGGACCGCTTGCGACCGAGGTGCTGGCGGGTCCACTCGACGGCGTCCGCGTACCGCGCCTCCGCGCCGTGCCGGGTCGGGGTGTAGTACGTGCGGTCCTTCAGGGCGTCCGGCGCGTACTGCTGCTCGGCGATGCCCTCCGGCACGTCGTGCGGGTACACGTAGCCCTGGGCGTGCCCGAGCTTGGCGGCGCCCTTGTAGTGGCCGTCGCGCAGGTGGGCCGGGACGGGGCCGGCCAGTCCCTTGCGCACGTCGTCCAGGGCGGCGCCGATCGCGGTGGTCGCGGCGTTGGACTTGGGGGCCAGGGCGAGCGCGATGGTGGCGTGGCTGAGGGTGAGCGCGGCCTCGGGGAAGCCGATCATGGCGACGGCCTGGGCGGCGGCGACCGCGATCGGCAGGGCGTTGGGGTCGGCCAGGCCGATGTCCTCGCTGGCGGAGATCATCAGGCGGCGGGCGATGAAGCGGGGGTCCTCGCCGGCCTCGATCATCCGGGCCAGGTAGTGCAGGGCGGCGTCCACGTCGGAGCCGCGGATGGACTTGATGAGGGCGCTGGCCACGTCGTAGTGCTGGTCGCCGTCGCGGTCGTACGTGACGGCGGCCCGGTCGACGGTCTGCTCCAGCGTGGCGAGGTCGATCTGCGCCGCGCCCTGGTCGAGGGCGGCCCCGGCGGCGGCCTCCAGCGCGGTCAGGGCGCGGCGGGCGTCGCCCCCGGCGATGCGCAGGAGGTGGGCCTCGGTGTCCTCGGGGAGGGTGACGGCGCCCTTGAGGCCGCGCTCGTCGGTGAGGGCGCGGCGCAGCAGGCCGCGCAGGTCGTCGTCGGTGAGGGGTTCGAGGGTGAGCAGCAGCGAGCGGGACAGCAGCGGGGAGATCACCGAGAAGTACGGGTTCTCGGTGGTCGCGGCGATCAGCGTCACCCAGCGGTTCTCGACGGCGGGCAGCAGGGAGTCCTGCTGGGCCTTGCTGAAGCGGTGGATCTCGTCGAGGAAGAGGACGGTCTCCTGGCCGTAGCCGCCCGAGGCGCGGCGGGCACCGTCGATGACCGCGCGGACCTCCTTGACCCCGGCGGTGATCGCGGACAGTTCCACGAAGCGCTTGTTGGTGGCCTTGGAGACGACGTAGGCCAGGGTGGTCTTGCCGGTGCCGGGCGGGCCCCACAGGATCACCGAGGAGGGGCCGGCCGGGCCCTTGGCGCCCTCGCCGACCAGGCGGCGCAGGGGCGAACCCGGTTTCAGCAGGTGTTGCTGGCCCACGACCTCGTCGAGGGTGCGGGGGCGCATGCGGACCGCCAGGGGGCTGGCCGACGGGTCCTTCTCCTGGCGTTCTTCGGCGGCGGCGGTGAACAGATCGGGCTCCACCCTGAAACCCTAGAACACCGCACTGACAATCCCCTCGGGGCTGTCAGCTGGTCCAGAAGTCCCACCAGCGGGTCAGGATCAGCATGCCGATGATGCCGATGTGCAGCACGGGCACGACCCAGGTGAACTCGCTGAAGAAGCCCTTCAGCCAGCGCGGGCCGGGCAGCAGGCCGTTGCGCACGGTGAACGAGGTGACGTACCAGAACATGATGATCGTGGCGACCCAGGCCAGGCAGCACCACAGGCACAGGGCGTTGATCCGGTACAGCGACTGGAACTGCAGCCAGGTGATGAAGCCCACCCCGAAGAGCGTGCCGAAGTTGAAGGTCAGCCAGTACCAGCGCGGGAAGCGGGCGCCGGCCAGCAGGCTCATGCCGACGCAGAGGACGATGCCGTAGGTGACCAGGCCGAGCATCGGGTTGGGGAACCCGAAGGCGGCGGCCTGCTTGGACTCCATGACGCTGCCGCAGGAGACCACGGGGTTCAGGCTGCAGCCGGGGGTGAAGCTCGTGCCGGCGACCTTGGCCTCGAGGAGCTTGAACTTGTCGATCGTGATGACCCACGCGGCGAGCAGCCCGGCCGCGCCGGTGACCAGCAGCAGGATGGCGAACGCACGGCTGCCGCCCAGGGCGCGCGGTCCGGCGACCCCGGCGTGCTGCGGCTCGGGGTCGGTGGAGACGTCCTTCACTGTCGTCTTGCTCATTCCGCCGGTTCCGTCACGTGAGAGGTGGACCTGCTTCGGGCAGGGCCATTGTGCCGCACGCGGCCCGCTGGTCACCGTTCGTTGCGCATAAGGAGATACGCGCGCACGGGCCGGACCGTTCGGTTCCGGCCGTGGTGCGGGGCACCCGTGAGCCGCGTGCCCCCGCGTCGAAAACCGTCCCGGGGGACGAATCCGGGGCCGCCGGGTTGACGTCCCGGGGCCCCGGAGATGACGTTCGGGGCGGCGCTGTGCGGCCCCCTCGGGCCGGTCAGCCCAGCCGGGACTCCAGCTCCGCCACGATCTCGCCCACGCCGATGGCCACCTGCTCGCCGGACTCCATGTCCTTCAGCTGGACGACGCCCTCGGCGAGGTCGCGCTCCCCCGCCACGAGGGTGAAGCGCGCACCGCTGCGGTTGGCGTTCTTCATCGCGCCCTTGAGCCCCTTGCTCCCGTAGGAGAAGTCGGCGGCGACGCCCAGCTTGCGCAGCTCGGTGACCTTGGCGAACAGCACCCGGCGGGCCTCCTCGCCGAGCGGGACCGCGTAGACCGAGGTGGCGGACGGCAGGTCCAGCCGCACGCCCTCGGCCTCCAGGGCGAGGACCGTGCGGTCGACGCCGAGGGCCCAGCCCACGGACGGCAGCGCGGGACCGCCGATCATCTCGGACAGGCCGTCGTAGCGGCCGCCGCCGCCCACCGCGGACTGCGCGCCCAGACCGTCGTGGACGAACTCGAACGTGGTGCGCGTGTAGTAGTCCAGGCCGCGCACCAGCCTCGGGTCGTCCTCGAAGGCGACGCCCGCGGCGGTGATCAGCTCGCGGACCTCCTCGTGGTACGCCTTGCAGGCGTCGCACAGGTAGTCGCGCAGCAGCGGGGCGCCGGTGAGCTGCTTCTGCACGTCGGCCCGCTTGTCGTCGAGCACGCGCAGCGGGTTGATGTCGGCCCGGCGCAGGGTGTCCTCGTCGAGGTCCAGTCCGCGCAGGAACGCCTGGAGCGCCTCGCGGTAGACCGGGCGGCACTCCTTGTCGCCGAGCGAGTTCAGCAGGATGCGGAAGGAGCGCAGGCCCAGCGAGCGGTAGGCCTGGTCGGCCAGGATGATCAGCTCGGCGTCCAGGGCCGGGTCCTCGGCCCCGATGGCCTCGGCGCCGACCTGGGAGAAGTGGCGGTAGCGGCCCTTCTGCGGCTTCTCGTAGCGGTAGTACGAGCCGGAGTACCAGAGCTTGACCGGGAGGTTGCCCTGCTTGTGCAGGTTGGCCTCCAGGGCGGCGCGCAGCACGGAGGCGGTGCCCTCGGGGCGCAGGGCGAGCCGGTCGCCGCCCTTGGTCTCGAAGGCGTACATCTCCTTGGTCACGATGTCGGTGGACTCGCCGACACCGCGGGCGAACAGCTCGACGTTCTCGAAGCCGGGTGTCTCGACGTAGCCGTAGCCGGAGGTGCGCAGCGGGGCGGCGATGGCCTCGCGGACCGCGAGGTAGGTCGCGGAGTCCGGCGGGATCAGGTCGTAGGTGCCCTTGGGGGCCTGGAAGGTGCTCACGGGAGTCTCTCGTTCACATTCCTCGTCGGGGAGCGGTGCCGGTGTCCGCGCCGGGGTCCTGGCGGCCGTCGGCCACCTGGCGCAGGTACGGGTTGGCGGTGCGCTCCCGGCCGATGGTCGTCTGGGGGCCGTGGCCGGACAGCACCACGGTGGAGTCGTCGAGCGGCAGGCACACGCGGGCCAGCGACTCGAGCATGTCCGCCATGGATCCGCCCGGCAGGTCGGTGCGTCCGATGGAGCCGGCGAAGAGCAGGTCGCCCGAGAAGAACACCGGGGGGACGTCCGCGTTCTCGGGGAGCCCGAAGGTCACCGACCCCTTGGTATGGCCCGGGGCGTGCGCGACGGTCAGCTCCAGGCCGGCCAGTTCCAGCCGCGCGCCGTCGGTCAGCTCCCGGACGTCGTCCGGCTCGCCCACCGTCAGGTCGCCGAGCAGCGGCAGGCCGATCGACCGGCCGAGCGCCTTCTCGGGGTCGCTCATCATGTACCGGTCCTCGGGGTGGATCCAGGCCGGCACGTCGTGCGCGCCGCACACGGGGACGACCGAGGCCACGTGGTCGAGGTGGCCGTGGGTGAGGACGACGGCGACGGGCTTGAGCCGATGCTTCTGGAGTGCTTCCTCGACTCCGGGGGCCGCTTCGTGGCCCGGGTCGATGATCACGCACTCCTCACCGGGGGCGGGGGCGACGAGGTAGCAGTTCGTCCCCCAGGCACCGGCGGGGAACCCGGCAATGAGCACGTTCGTCCTTCGTTTGTGTCGATACGGGTGGCTACGGCTTGCGCCCGAGCCTACCGGCGCTGCCGAATCCTCAGCGAACCCATATACGGTACGGGGCACACACAGACGGACGCATGAGGAGACAACCCCGTGGTCACCCAGGAACAGCGGCGGCGACAGCTCGCCCGGGAGAAGTTCTTGCGGCAGCAGCAGCGGCGGACCGAGGCACGGCGGAAGGCGAAGGTCCGCACCTCGGTGATCGCGTCGGTGCTCGGCGTGGTCCTGGTGGGCAGCCTGGCGCTGTACACGACCGGCGTCATGAAGGACGACTCGGACGACAAGGCGAGCGCGAGCGCGTCGACGGCCCCGTCGCCCAGCGCGGCGAAGGACCCGTGCGAGAAGCCGGCCGCCGGCAAGGTCGCGACGCAGACCTGGAAGAAGGAGCCGGCGATGTCGATCGACAAGTCGGCGAAGTACACGATGACGCTGGACACCACCTGCGGCGCGATCGACGTGGCGCTGAAGGCGTCGGCGGCCCCGCACACCGTGAACTCCTTCGCCTTCCTCGCGGGCAAGGGCTACTTCGACCACACGAAGTGCCACCGCCTGACGACCAACGGCATCTACGTGCTCCAGTGCGGCGACCCCACGGGCAGCGGTTCGGGCGGTCCGGGCTACACCCTCCCGGACGAGAACCTCAAGGACCCGAGCCTGAAGAACAACACCTACCCGGCGGGCACGATCGCGATGGCCAACACCGGTCAGGCGCACACCGGCGGCAGCCAGTTCTTCCTGGTCTACCAGGCGAGTCAGCTCCCGCCGAGCTACACGCCCTTCGGTACGGTCTCGGCCGCCGGCATGAAGGTCCTCAAGAAGATCGCCGCGGCGGGCGAGAACACCGGCGGCGGTGACGGCGCGCCGAACGCGACCGTGGTCATCGACAAGGCGACCGTCGGGAAATCCTGACGACCAGGGCGGCCAGCAGCGCAATTTCGGTCGTGCGGGATGCGGACAGGCGCCCTGCCGGTCGCCTAGATTGGCCGTGACGAAACTGTGGACGATGCCCGGGGGCCGTGAAACCCCCCGCAGGCATCATGTGGAGGAGGCGCTGTGAGCAGCGACCCGTGGGGCCGCGTCGACGAGACGGGGACCGTGTACGTGCGTACGGCCGACGGCGAGCAGGTGGTCGGCTCCTGGCAGGCGGGCTCCCCCGAGGAGGCGCTGGCCTATTTCGAGCGCAAGTACGAGGGCCTGGTGGTCGAGATCGGCCTCCTCGAGAAGCGGGTGCGGACCACCGACCTGTCCGCCAAGGACGCCCAGGTCGCCATCGGCCACATCCGCGAGCAGGTGGACGCGCACCACGCGGTCGGCGACCTGGAGGCGCTGCGGTCGCGTCTGGACAAGCTGGTCGAGACCGTCGAGGCGCGCCGCGAGGAGCGCAAGGCGCAGCGGGCCAAGCAGTCCGACGAGGCCCGCCGGGCCAAGGAGGACCTGGTCGTCGAGGCGGAGCAGCTGGCCCAGTCGGACCAGTGGCGGGCGGCCGGTGAGCGGCTGCGGGCCCTGGTGGACACCTGGAAGGGCCTGCCGCGGCTGGACCGCAAGTCCGACGACGAGCTGTGGCACCGCTTCTCGCACGCGCGCTCGGCGTTCTCCAAGCGCCGCAAGGCGCACTTCGCGCAGCTGGACGCGCAGCGCGAGGACGCCCGCCGGGTCAAGGAGCGGCTGGTCGCCGAGGCCGAGGCGCTGTCGGGCTCCACGGACTGGGGTCCCACGGCGGCCCGCTACCGGGAGCTGATGGCCGAGTGGAAGGCCGCCGGCCGCGCCCAGCGCGAGCACGAGGACGACCTGTGGAACCGCTTCCGCGGTGCCCAGGACGTCTTCTTCGCCGCGCGCAGCTCGGTGTTCGCCGAGCGCGACGCCGAGCAGGCGGAGAACCTGAAGCTGAAGGAGGAGCTGGCCGAGGAGGCCGAGAAGCTGCTCCCCATCGAGGACCTCAAGGCCGCCCGGGCCGCGTTCCGCTCGATCAACGAGCGGTGGGAGGCCATCGGTCACGTCCCGCGGGACGCCCGGCCGCGGGTCGAGGGCCGGATGCACACCGTGGAGCGCGCGCTGCAGGAGGCCGAGGAGGCCGAGTGGCGCCGCACCAACCCGGAGGCACGCGCGCGTGCCGCGGGTCTGACGGGTCAGCTGCAGGCCGCGGTGGACAAGCTCGAGGGCCAGATCGAGCAGGCGCGGGCCCAGGGCAACACGTCCAGGGCCGAGAAGCTGGAGCGTGAGCTGGAGGGCCGCCGGGCCCTGCTGGACCAGGCGCTCAAGGGCCTGCACGAGTTCGGCGGCTGATCCCGCCCACGCGCGGCACGCGAGGGGCCCCCGTACACGGTGTACGGGGGCCCCTCGCGTGTCCGGACAGCGCCGGCCGGTCCGGTCAGTCGGAGGGCCGGCGGGCCGAGGTGACCCGGTAGACGTCGTACACGCCCTCCACGCCGCGGACGGCCTTCAGGACGTGGCCGAGGTGCTTGGGGTCGCCCATCTCGAAGGTGAAGCGGGACGTGGCCACCCGGTCCCGGGAGGTCTGCACGGCCGCCGAGAGGATGTTGACGTGCTGGTCGGACAGCACGCGGGTGACGTCCGACAGCAGCCGGGAGCGGTCCAGCGCCTCGACCTGGATGGCGACCAGGAACACCGAGGACTGCGTCGGCGCCCACTCGACCTCGAGGATGCGCTCGGGCTCCCGGGAGAGCGACTCGATGTTGACGCAGTCGCTGCGGTGGACCGAGACGCCGCTCCCCCGGGTGACGAAGCCGATGATCGGGTCGCCGGGCACGGGCGTGCAGCAGCGGGCCAGCTTGACCCACACGTCGTCCACGCCCTTGACGACCACCCCGGGGTCGTTGCTGCTGCGCCGCTTGCGGCCGCGGGTGCGCGACGGCGGGACCGCCTCGTCCATCTCCTCGGTGGCCGCCTCCTCGCCGCCGAGGGCCTGCACCAGCTTCTGCACGACGTTCTGCGCGGCCACGTGGCCCTCGCCGATCGCCGCGTACAGCGAGGAGATGTCCGGGTAGCGCATCTCGTGCGCCAGGGTGACCAGGGAGTCGCCGGTCAGGATGCGCTGGATCGGCAGGTTCTGCTTGCGCATGGCTCGGGCGATGGCGTCCTTGCCGTGCTCGATCGCCTCGTCGCGCCGCTCCTTGGAGAACCAGGCGCGGATCTTGTTGCGGGCGCGCGGTGACTTGACGAAGCCCAGCCAGTCGCGGGAGGGGCCTGCGCCGGCCGCCTTGGAGGTGAAGACCTCCACCAGGTCGCCGTTGTCCAGGGTGGACTCCAGCGGGACCAGCCGGCCGTTGACGCGTGCCCCTATGGTCCGGTGGCCGACCTCGGTGTGGACCGCGTAGGCGAAGTCGACCGGGGTCGCCCCGGCCGGGAGCGCGATGACGTCGCCCTTGGGGGTGAAGACGAAGACCTCGTTGCGGGACAGGTCGAAGCGCAGGGACTCCAGGAACTCGCTGGGGTCCTCCGTCTCCTTCTGCCAGTCGAGCAGCTGGCGCAGCCACGCCATGTCGTTGAGATGGTCGTCCTTCTTGCCGGCCTTGGGTACGTCGGTGCGCACCTTGGAGGCGCCGGCCACGGCCTCCTGCTTGTACTTCCAGTGCGCGGCGATGCCGTACTCGGCGCGGCGGTGCATGTCGAAGGTGCGGATCTGCAGCTCGACCGGCTTGCCGTTGGGCCCGATGACCGTCGTGTGCAGCGACTGGTACATGTTGAACTTGGGCATCGCGATGTAGTCCTTGAACCGGCCGGGGACCGGGTTCCATCGCGCGTGCACGGTGCCGAGGGCGGCGTAGCAGTCCCGGACGGTGTCGACCAGGACACGGATGCCGACCAGGTCGTAGATCTCCGCGAAGTCACGGCCGCGGACGATCATCTTCTGGTAGACGCTGTAGTAGTGCTTGGGGCGTCCGGTGACGGTCGCCTTGATGCGGGCGGCGCGCAGGTCGGCCTGGACCTCGTCGGTCACTATGGCCAGGTACTCGTCACGCTTCGGCGCCCTCTCGGCCACCAGCCGGACGATCTCGTCGTACATCTTGGGATAGAGGATCGCGAAGGCGAGGTCCTCCAGTTCCCACTTGATGGTGTTCATGCCCAGGCGGTGGGCGAGCGGCGCGTAGATCTCCAGGGTCTCGCGCGCCTTCTTCTCCTGCTTCTCGCGCTTGAGGTAGCGCATGGTGCGCATGTTGTGCAGGCGGTCGGCGAGCTTGATGACCAGGACGCGCGGGTCCTTGGCCATGGCGACGACCATCTTGCGCACGGTCTCGGCCTGCGCGGCCTCGCCGAACTTGACCTTGTCCAGCTTGGTGACGCCGTCGACGAGCAGCGCGACCACGTCGCCGAAGTCGCGGCGCAGGTCCTCCAGGCCGTACTCGGTGTCCTCGACGGTGTCGTGCAGCAGGCCCGCCATCAGGGTCGCCGGGTCCATGCCCAGCTCGGCGAGGATGGTCGTCACCGCGAGGGGGTGGGTGATGTACGGGTCGCCGCTCTTGCGCTTCTGGCCGCGGTGCCAGCGCTCGGCGACCTGGTAGGCGCGCTCGATCTGGCGGAGCGTGGACGTCTCGATCTTGGGGTCGTTGCTGCGCACTATCCGCAGCAGGGGCTCCAGGACCGGGTTGTACGGGTTCGCGCGCTGGACGCCGAGGCGGGCGAGGCGGGCGCGGACCCGGTTGGAGGAGCCGGAGCGGGCGCCCTGGCCGGCGGGCGGCCGGGCCGCGGGCGCGGAGGACGGCTGGGGCGCGGCCGACTGCTCCTGCTCGGGGTCCGTCCCGGCCGGGGAGGGGCGTCCGGACGCGGCGGAGCCAGGGCCCTCGGGTCCGGCGTCGGGGGACGGCTTGGGGCGCGGGGCCTCGGCCGCGCGGTCGGCCGGCGCGGAGCGGTCGTGCTCGACCGGCCCGCGGGTGTCGTCCTGCGCGTGCGCCGCGGGCTTCGCCGTGGGCGCCGAGGCGTCCTCGGGCTTGGCGGCGGTCAGGTGCTGGGCCTCGTCTGGCAAGAGGACTCCTCGTGCGCGATCCGGGTCCCCGGTCAGGCTCCGGAGCACCCATCGTAGCGATCCCGGACCGCGGGATCGCCTTCAGGCCTGTGAGGGCCGTGTACCCGGGAAACGCGAAGGGCGGGCACCGGATTCCTCCGGGCCCGCCCCAGCGCGGTACAGCGGCTTTCGGCCTGCGGCCACCCTGTCACACGGTGAGCAGGGATTCCAGGGGTGCGCCGTCCAGCGCCGCCTCCAGGCGGGGGCGGCCGTGCAGGAAGCCGAGCTCCATCAGCACGGCGACGCCGACGACCCGGGCGCCCGCGCGCTGGATCAGCTGGATCGACGCCTCGGCGGTGCCGCCGGTGGCCAGCACGTCGTCGACGATCAGGACGCGGTCACCGGCGGCCAGGTCCTCGGCGTGCACCTCGATCTCGGCCGAGCCGTACTCCAGGTCGTACGCCTGGCTGAGGGTGGCGCCCGGGAGCTTGCCCGCCTTGCGCACCGGGATGAAGCCCAGGCCGGCGCGCAGGGCCACGGGTGCACCGAGGATGAAGCCCCGGGCCTCCAGGCCGACGACCTTGGTGGCGCCGGTACGCGTGGCGATCTCCGCGAACGCGTCGGTGAGCGCGGTGAACGCCGCCGGGTCCGCGAGCAGCGGGGTGATGTCCTTGAACACCACGCCCGGCTCGGGGTGGTCCGCCACGTCCCGGATCCGGCTGAGCAGCAGCTCCTGGATGTCGGTCATCGGCGCTTCCCGGACGGCCGGCCACCGCGGCCGCGGCCGCGGGACGCGGGCTGGTGGCGCGGTCCGACCACGGCGGGCGTGGCGTCCTCGGGCTCACCGGCGGGCTCACCGGCGGCGCCCGTACGGGCCTCCACCAGGTCCTCCGCGGAGGCGGCCTGGGCCCGCTTGGCCAGCACCCGCTTGCGCAGCGCCCTGATCTGCGGCTCGCGCTCCTTGAGGTCGGCGACGAGCGGCGTGGCGATGAAGATCGACGAGTAGGCACCGGCGGCGAGGCCGACGAACAGCGACAGCGAGATGTCGTTGAGCGTGCCCGCGCCGAGGAAGCCGCCGCCGATGAACAGCAGGCCCGCGACCGGCAGCAGCGCGACCACGGTGGTGTTGATGGAGCGGACCAGGGTGCCGTTGATCGAGCGGTTGGCGATCTCGCTGTAGGTGACCCTGGTCTGCTTGGTGATGTCCTTCGTCTGCTCCTTGAGGGAGTCGAACACCACGACCGTGTCGTACAGCGAGTAACCGAGGATGGTCAGCAGACCGATCACCGTGCCGGGCGTGACCTCGAAGCCGACGAGGGCGTAGATGCCGGTGGTGATGGTGATGTCGTGGATCAGGGCGACGAGCGCGGCGATGGCCATGCGCCACTCGAAGGCGATCGCCAGGTAGATCACGACCAGGACCATGAAGATCGCCAGGCCCTGCCAGGCCTTGTTGGCGATCTGGTCGCCCCAGCTCGGGCCGACCAGGTCGGCGGCGATCTTCTCCTTGTCGACCTTGAAGTCCTGGGCCAGCTCGGTCTTGATCTGGTCGGACTGCTGGGTGTCCATGCCGGCGATCTGGATGCGCAGCGCGCCGTTGCCGAGCTTCTGCACGACCGCGTCGTGGCCGGAGGCGTCCTTGGCGTACTCCTCGGCCTGGCTGACCGAGACCGACGTCTTCGGGGTGGTGAAGACGGCGCCGCCCTGGAAGTCGATGCCCATGTTCAGACCGCGCACCGCCAGGCCGAGGATGGCCGTGATGGTGATCAGGATCGAGATGCCGTACCAGATCTTGCGGTGACCGATGAAGTCGTAGCTGATCTCGCCACGGTGCAGTCGGGCGCCGAGGTTGCCGAGTTTCGACATCGCTCACGCTTCCTTGGGGTCGACAGGGCCGGAGACGGGACCGGCGGGACGGCGGGTGCGGCGCAGCGGCGGCTTGGCCCCCAGGCTCTTCGGGTCGAGGCCGGACCACTTGTGGCCGTTCGCGAAGAACGGGCGGCGGGCGGCGAGCGTCATCAGCGGCTTGGTGAAGAAGAACACCACGACCACGTCGAGGACGGTCGTCAGGCCCAGCGTGAACGCGAAGCCCTGGACCTTGCCGACGGTGACGATGAACAGGACCGCGGCGGCCAGGAACGACACGAAGTCGGAGACCAGGATGGTGCGCCGGGCGCGCGGCCAGGCCCGCTCGACGGAGGGGCGCAGGGTGCGGCCCTCGCGGATCTCGTCCCGGATGCGTTCGAAGAACACGATGAACGAGTCCGCCGTGATGCCGATGGCGACGATGGCGCCGCAGACGGCCGGCAGGTTCAGCGCGAAGCCGATGGTCGGGCCGAGCAGCGACATGATCACGTAGGTGAGCGCGGCGGAGACGAGCAGCGAGGCGATCGCGATGAGCGACAGGCCGCGGTAGTAGGCCACCAGGTAGATGATCACCAGCGCGAGGCCGATGGCACCGGCCAGCAGACCCGCGTGCAGCTGCTCACCGCCGAGGGCGGCGGTCACGGTGGTCACGCTCTGCTCCTTGAAGGAGAGCGGGAGAGCACCGTAGGACAGCATGTTGGCGAGGCTCTGGGCCTCCTCCTGGGTGAAGCTGCCGGAGATCTGGGCCTGGCCGCCGGTGATGGCCTGGCTGACGTACGGGCTGGAGACGACCTCGCCGTCCAGGACGATGCCGAACTCGTTCTGCGGCTGCTGGTTCTGGGCGAGCTTGCCGGTGATGTCCGCGAACTTCTTGGCACCCTTGCCGGTGAAGTCCATGGTGACCTGCCAGCCGGCGGCGTTCTGGGTGTCGTAGACCGCCTGGGCCTTCTTCACCTCGGTGCCGTCGACGGCGGCGGGGCCGAGCAGGTACTTGTACCAGACGCCGTTCATCTTGCCGCAGCCGACGGTGGGGTCGGCGGGCTTGGCGCGCTCGCCGGCGGTGGTGCGGGCGGACTTCTTGGAGCAGTCCAGGGCGGCGTACTGCGCCTGGAGCTTGGTGGTGTCCGGCGTCGAGGCGCCGGCGCTGCTGCTCGCCGAGGGGCTGGCGGACGGCGAGGAGTCGGCCTTCAGCGCGTCGCTGACCGCGCGGCCCTGGGAGGTCGCGGAGGCGGACGGGCTCGAGGATACCGAGGACGCCGGGGATTCCGAGGAGGAGGACGAGGCCTTCTCACCGGTGGCGGAGGCGCTCGGCGACGGGCTGCCGGAGCCGCTGGGGGACGCGCTCGGAGAGGCGTTGCCGGCCGGGCCGGTGGCCTCGGTGGCGAGCACCGGGCGGAAGTAGAGCTTGGCGGTGGTGCCGACCTGGGCGCGCGCTTCCTCGGAGTTCGTCCCCTTGGGGATGTTCACGATGATGTTGCGGGCACCCTGGGTCTGCACCTCCGCCTCGGAGACGCCCAGACCGTTGACACGGCGGTTCATGATGTCGACCGCGGTGTCCATGTTGGCCTTGTTGATCGCGGATTCCTGGCCGGACTTGGCTTCGAGCGTGATGCTCGTGCCGCCGGCCAGGTCGATGCCGAGGCGCGGGGTGGTGTGCCCGGAGGCGAACATGCCCCCGGTGAGCCCCACGATGGCGATCAGGATCAGGGCCAGCGAGCGCCCCGGCTTGCTCTGGGCACTCGCGCTCCTGCCCTTTTTGGGTGCTGCCACCTTCTCGTACTCCCTCTCGGGCCGCTCCGCGCCGGGTCAGCGCGGGGACGGCCATGACATGGTGTCGTCGATCCGCTGCGAGGTGCGGGCACCCCGGAGCGCGCGGGAGCGGCCCGCGCGGCCCGGGGACACGGTCACTTCGCGCCGGAGTCGCCGTCGGCCTTCTTCGGCTCCACGGCCGGGTCGGCCCCGGCGGCCGGCTCCTCGGTCTCGTCCTTCTTGCCGAGGTCGACGGACTTGTCGGCGGGGGCGGCGGCAGCTTCGTCGGCCGACCCGTCGGTGTCGGGGGTCTCGGTGAGGGAGGAGGCGTCGTCCGGGACGACCGCGGCGTCGGACTTCAGGTCGTGCTCGATGCCGTGGACGATGCGGTTGTACTCGTCGTCGGTCAGGACGGCACCGATGGCGTTCTTCGCGAAGAGCAGTTCCACGCCCGGGCCCGCGTCGACGAGGACCGTGTCGTCGTTGACCTCCTTGACCGTGGCGTACATGCCCCCGATGGTGCGGATGCCGCTGCCGGGCTGCATGTCGTTCCGCATGGCAGCGGCCTGCTGCTGCTTCTTCTTGGCCGACCGCGTCATCAGGAACATGGCCCCGATGAGCACGATGAACGGGAGGAGGGTCACGAGACTCACGGGTCGGAACTTCCTTCACACGACCGCGATGGTGAGCGGCCTGATGGTTGGGGGTTTGCGCGCTGCCCGCGAGGGCGGCATCGGCGGAGTCTAAGCGAGTCCGCGCGCAAGGAACAACGCTCAGCATGGCACCTGGGTTCCTCACCCCGCGAATGTCCGGGCCGCGGTGGGCGCGGGCCCGGGCCCCTCACGCCCCGAACAGGTCCTGTTGTCCGTTTCCGCCGCCCTGCGAGCGGGGCGGGGTCAGGCCCAGGTGGTTCCAGGCGGCCGGGGTGGCGACCCGGCCGCGCGGGGTGCGGGCGAGCAGTCCCTCCCGTACGAGGAAGGGCTCGGCGACCTCCTCGACGGTCTCGCGCTCCTCCCCCACCGCCACGGCCAGCGTCGACAGGCCGACCGGGCCGCCGCCGAACAGCTTCAGCAGGGCCTCCAGGACGGCGCGGTCCAGCCGGTCCAGGCCGCGCCCGTCGACCTCGTACACGGCGAGGGCCGCCGAGGCGATGTCGCGGGTGATGACGCCGTCCGCCTTGACCTGCGCGTAGTCGCGGACGCGACGCAGCAGGCGGTTGGCGATGCGGGGCGTGCCGCGCGAACGTCCGGCGATCTCGGCGGCGCCGGCCGGGTCGATCTCGACGTCGAGCAGGTGCGCCGATCGGTGGATGACGCGCTGCAGCTCGGCGGGCTCGTAGAACTCCATGTGCGCGGTGAAGCCGAAGCGGTCGCGCAGCGGGGGCGGCAGGAGGCCCGCGCGGGTGGTGGCGCCGACCAGGGTGAACGGCGGCAGTTCGAGGGGGATGGCGGTGGCGCCGGGGCCCTTGCCGACGATGACGTCGACGCGGAAGTCCTCCATCGCCATGTAGAGCATCTCCTCGGCGGGCCGGGACATGCGGTGGATCTCGTCGAGGAAGAGGACCTCGCCCTCCTGGAGGGAGGACAGGATCGCCGCGAGGTCGCCGGCGTGCTGGATGGCGGGTCCGGAGGTGATGCGGATGGGGGCGCCCATCTCGGCCGCGATGATCATCGACAGGGTGGTCTTGCCGAGGCCGGGGGCGCCGGAGAGCAGCACGTGGTCGGCGGTGGCGCCCCGCGCGCGTGCGGCGCGCAGCACCAGGTCGAGCTGTTCGCGGACCTTCTCCTGGCCGATGAACTCGCCCAGGTCCTTGGGGCGCAGGGCGGCCTCGACGGCCTGGTCCTCCCGGTCGGCGACCGAGTCCACCAGGCGCTCCGCTGCGGGAGCGGCGGGGGTGTCGGTCGGGTCGGTCGGGTCGTCCCAGTTCATGTGTGTGCCTTACGGAGGTCGGGTCGGCGGGCGGGCCGTGTTCCAGGGGCGGTGCTGCGGGCGGTGCTGCCGATGTTCGGCGTGCTGGTGCTGTCGGTGTCTCTGCGAGCGGTGCTGTCGGTGTTCGGCGTCGGCGTTCGGCCGGTGTCTCAGCGGGCCCTGTTCAGTGTCTGGAGGGCGGCCTTGAGCAGGGCGCCGACCTGCGGCGTGCCCTCGGCGGCCTCGGCCTGGGGGGTCACGGCGGCCACGGCCTCGTCGGCCTCGCGGGTCGCGTAGCCCAGGCCGATCAGCGCGGCGTGCAGCTGGTCGCGCCAGCCGCTGCTGACGGGCGCGCCCACGGCGGGGGCGCCGAGCGGCTCGCCGAGGCGGTCCTTGAGTTCGAGCAGCAGCTTCTGGGCGCCCTTCTTGCCGATGCCGGGCACGGCCGTGAGCGCCTTCTCGTCCCCGGTGGCGACCGCACGGCGCAGCGCGTCCGGGGTGTGCACGGCGAGCATGGCCTGGGCGAGGCGGGGGCCGACGCCGCTCGCGGTCTGCAGCAGCTCGAAGACCTGCCGCTCGTCGTCGTCGGCGAAGCCGTACAGGGTCAGCGAGTCCTCGCGGACCACCAGGGAGGTGTGCAGCTTGGCGGGCCGGCCGAGCCGCAGCGTGGAGAGCGTGTTCGGCGTGCACTGGACGGCCATGCCGACGCCGCCGACCTCGACGACCGCGGCGTCGGGGGCGAGGGCGGCGACCGTGCCGCTGACGAAGGCGATCATGCGAGGCGGCCTTTCGGTGTTCTGGCGGTCTGCAGGGCGACGGCCTGCTGCAGCCGGTTCTGCGCGGGGGCGCGCCAGATGTGGCAGATGGCGAGGGCGAGGGCGTCGGCGGCGTCGGCGGGCTTCGGCGGCGCGGCGAGCCGCAGCAGCCGGGTGACCATGGCGCCGACCTGGGCCTTGTCCGCGCGGCCGCTGCCGGTGACGGCGGCCTTGACCTCGCTCGGGGTGTGCAGGGCGACGGGGATGCCGCGCCGGGCGGCGCACAGCATGGCGACGGCGCTGGCCTGGGCGGTGCCCATGACGGTGCGGACGTTGTGCTGGCTGAAGACGCGCTCCACGGCCACGAACTCCGGCCGGTGCTCGTCCAGCCACTCCTCGATGCCGCGCTCGACGGCGAGCAGGCGGTGGCTGAGCTCGGCGTCCGCGGGAGTGCGCACGACCCCCACGCCGACCATGGTGAGCGGCCGTCCCGCGACCCCCTCGACGACGCCGACACCGCAGCGGGTCAGCCCGGGGTCCACCCCCAGTACGCGCACGCGCCCCTCCCTCCGACGGCCCGACCGGCGACTCGTTCGCCTGTTTGTGCAGGCTATCGGGTGCCACCGACAACGCCGCGCAAAGGGACGGGCCGACGGGTGTGTCCCGTCGGCCCGTTGAACCCTGCGCCCCGCGCGGGCGGCTACGCGTCGACCTTCTCCATGACCTCGTCGCTGACGTCGAAGTTGGCGAAGACGTTCTGCACGTCGTCGCTGTCCTCCAGCGCGTCGATCAGCTTGAAGATCTTGCGGGCGCCGTCCTCGTCCAGTTCGACCTGCATGGTCGGGACGAAGTTGGCGTCGGCGGAGTCGTAGTCGATGCCGGCGTCCTGGAGGGCGGTGCGGACCGCGACCAGGTCGGTGGCCTCGCTGATGACCTCGAAGGTCTCGCCGAGGTCGTTGACCTCCTCGGCACCGGCGTCCAGGACGGCGCCGAGCACGTCGTCCTCGGTCAGCTCGCCCTTGGGGACGATCACGACGCCCTTGCGGTTGAACAGGTACGACACCGAGCCCGGGTCGGCCATGGAGCCGCCGTTGCGGGTCATGGCGACGCGGACCTCGGAGGCGGCGCGGTTGCGGTTGTCGGTGAGGCACTCGATGAGCACCGCGACGCCGTTCGGCCCGTAGCCCTCGTACATGATCGTCTCGTAGTCGGCGCCGCCGGCCTCCAGGCCCGCGCCGCGCTTGACCGCGGAGTCGATGTTCTTGTTCGGGACCGACGACTTCTTCGCCTTCTGGATGGCGTCGTACAGCGTCGGGTTGCCCTCGATGTCCGCGCCGCCCATCCGCGCCGCGACCTCGATGTTCTTGATCAGCTTCGCGAAGAGCTTGCCGCGCTTGGCATCGATCACGGCCTTCTTGTGCTTCGTCGTAGCCCATTTAGAGTGGCCGGACATCTGCCTGTCTCCTTCGCGTAACCTATCTCAGCAACGAACGCAGGAATCCTACAAGGACTCGGCTGTCCGGTTGGCGCGCACCATGTCGACGAACAGGGCGTGCACCCGGTGGTCGCCGGTCAGTTCCGGGTGGAACGACGTGGCGAGCGCGTTGCCCTGGCGGACGGCGACGATGTGGCCCTCGTGCTCGGCGAGCACCTCGGCCGCCGCGCCGACGGACTCCACCCAGGGGGCGCGGATGAAGACGCCCTCCACGGGGTCGCCGGGGACGCCACGGACGTCGACCGCGGCCTCGAAGGACTCGTTCTGCCGGCCGAAGGCGTTGCGGCGCACGATCATGTCGATGCCGCCGACGGTCTCCTGGCCCGAGCGCGGGTCGAGGATCTTGTCGGCGAGCAGGATCAGGCCGGCGCAGGTGCCGTAGACCGGCATGCCGTCCCGCACGCGTGCGCGCAGCGGCTCCATCACCCCGAAGAGGAGGGCCAGCTTGGAGATGGTGGTGGACTCGCCGCCGGGCAGGACGAGGCCGTCGACCTCGGCGAGTTCCTCCGGGCGCCGCACCGGCCTGGCCACGGCGTCGGCCGCGGCCAGGGCGATGAGGTGCTCCCGTACGTCGCCCTGGAGCGCCAGGACGCCTATGACAGGTGCGTCGGTCATGGGTGGTTACCAGCCGCGGTTGGCGTAGCGCTCGGACTCGGGCAGCACGTCGCAGTTGATGCCGACCATGGCCTCGCCGAGGTTGCGGGACGCGTCCGCGATGATCTTCGGGTCGTCGTAGAAGGTGGTGGCCTTCACGATGGCGGCGGCGCGCTTGGCCGGGTCGCCGGACTTGAAGATGCCGGAGCCGACGAACACGCCCTCGGCGCCGAGCTGGCGCATCAGGGCCGCGTCGGCCGGGGTGGCGACGCCACCGGCGGAGAAGAGGACCACCGGGAGCTTGCCCAGCTCGGCGACCTCCTTGACCAGCTCGTACGGGGCGCGCAGCTCCTTGGCGGCGGCGTACAGCTCGTGGTTGTCCAGGCCGCGCAGCCGGGCGATGTCGCCCTTGATCTGGCGCAGGTGGCGGACCGCCTCGACGACGTTGCCGGTGCCGGCCTCGCCCTTGGAGCGGATCATCGCGGCGCCCTCGGAGATGCGGCGCAGGGCCTCGCCGAGGTTGGTGGCACCGCAGACGAAGGGGGTGGTGAAGGACCACTTGTCGGAGTGGTTGACCTCGTCGGCCGGGGTGAGGACCTCGGACTCGTCGATGTAGTCGACGCCGAGGGACTGCAGGACCTGGGCCTCGACGAAGTGGCCGATGCGGGACTTGGCCATGACCGGGATCGAGACGGCCTCGATGATGCCCTCGATCATGTCCGGGTCGGACATGCGGGCCACGCCGCCGTCCTTGCGGATGTCGGCCGGGACCCGCTCGAGGGCCATGACGGCGACGGCGCCCGCGTCCTCGGCGATCTTCGCCTGCTCCGGGGTGACGACGTCCATGATGACGCCGCCCTTGAGCTGCTCGGCCATGCCGCGCTTCACGCGGGCGGTGCCGGTCTCGGGAGCCTGGTTCTCGGTGGTGGACACGGGGCTGGACACGGGGTGACCTCACTGGGGCGAAGGGGTTTCTGCAAGCACCGAGGAAACGCGAGTGGACCAGTCCACAGCAAGGGCCAATGCCGAGCCGGTGGATCCTTTTGCGCCGCGGACGCCGTGCGGACGCCGTGCGGGCCCCTGCCCGGGGAGGGTCAGGCGGCCCGGTCGGCCAGGGCGGCGGGCGGCTCGTCGTCCATCTCGAAGGCCAAGGGGAACGGCGCGTGGCCCGCGAGCCGGAACCAGCGGACCTTGCGGTGCTCGCGCAGGCGGCGGGCCGCGCCGACGGCGTCGTTGTGGAAGCGGCGGGCCATCGGCACGCGCCGGGCCGCCTCGGTGAGCTCGCGTGCGGCCTCGTCGCCGCCCGGTGCCTCCCGGACCACCTCGACCTGCCGGGGGTCGGCGAACACCGCGCGCAGCGCCTGGCTCAGCTCGCTCTCGGCGACCTCCCGCTGCTCCTCCTCGGCCTGCCGGGCGGCGTGCGCGGCCTCGTACAGCACGATGGAGGCGGCCGGGTCGAGGATGCCCGACGTCGCCACCTCCTGCGCCACCGAGGCGCGGCGCAGCAACTGCGCGTCCAGCGCCGCCCGCGCCGCGTCGATCCGCGCGTGCAGCCGGTCCAGCCGCCCCGCCGTCCAGCTCAGGTAGAGGCCGATCGCCAGCAGGGCGACGAGGATCCAGATGAGGGTTGCGGTCACGGGCGGAAAGAGTACGCGGCCGGCGACGGGAGGCGCGGCGCGGGCCGCAGGGTGGCGGCGGCCTCCTCGATCACGGCCGGGCGGTGGCCCGCTCCGTCACGGGCCGGGGCACGGCCCGCTCCGTCACGGGCCGGGGCACGGTCCGCTCAGTCGCGGGCCAGGCCCAAGCGGGAGCGCAGGCCCGGGGGCCGGGGGTCGTCCGTGGCGGCCACCGCTGCCGCGCCCGTCGTGACCGTCTCGTACACCGAGAGGATGTCCGCGCCCACCGTGGACCAGTCGAAGCGGCGCACGTGCGCGCTGCCGCGGGCGCTCAGCCCGGCGCGGCGGGAGGGGTCGCCGAGGAGCCGTACGGCCGCCTCGGCGAGGGCGTCGGCGTCCTCGTTGGTGAACAGCTCGCCCGCCGCCCCCTGGTCGAGGACCTGGGCGAAGGCGTCGAGGTCGGACGCGAGCACGGGGGCGCCCGCGGACATCGCCTCGACCAGGATGATGCCGAAGCTCTCGCCTCCGGTGTTGGGCGCCACGTACAGGTCGACGCTGCGCAGCAGGCGCGCCTTGTCCTCGTCGCTGACCATGCCCAGGAACTCCACCCGCGGGCGCAGCTCGGCCGGCAGGGAGGCGACCGCCTCCTCCTCGTCGCCGCGCCCGGCGATCAGCAGCCGGGTCCGGGGGCGGGCGGCGAGGATCTGCGGCAGGGCCCGCATCAGCACCGGGAGGCCCTTGCGGGGCTCGTCGATGCGGCCGATGAAGCCGATGGTGTCGCCCTGCCAGGCGGGGTTCGGGTCGGCATCGGCGAAGAAGTCGACGTCGACGCCGTTGGGGATGACGACGGCGTCCCCGCCGAGGTGTTCCACCAGCGTGCGCCGGGCGTACTCGCTGACCGCGATCCGGGCGCTGATCTTCTCCAGGGCCGCCTGGAGGATGGCGTAGGCGGCGATCATCGCCTTGGAGCGCGGGTTGGACGTGTGGAACGTGGCGACGATCGGGCCCTGCGCGGCCCAGCAGGTCAGCAGGCCGAGGGACGGCGAGGTCGGTTCGTGGATGTGGACCACGTCGAACGCGCCGTCGTGCAGCCAGCGCCGCACGCGCGCGGCGGACAGGAACCCGAAGTTCAGCCGGGCCACCGAGCCGTTGTACGGCACCGGGACCGCGCGGCCCGCGGAGACGACGTACGGCGGGAGCGGGGTGTCGTCGTCGGCGGGGGCGAGGACGGACACCTCGTGGCCGAGCCGGAGGAAGTACTCGGCGAGGTCGCGGATGTGGAACTGGACGCCGCCCGGCACGTCCCAGGAGTACGGGCAGACGATCCCGATCCTCACGCGGGCTCCCCCTCGGACGGACGCGGCTCCAGGTCCGCGACCCACAAGCGCTGCAGCATGTGCCAGTCCTCCGGGTGCTCGGCGATCCCCGTGGCGAAGGCGTCGGCCAGCGCCTGTGTCATGACGGACGCCTTCTCGGCCCGGTTGCCTGACGCGGGCACCTCGATCGGGGGGTGGACCCGGCCCTGCATCACGGGCGAGTCGTCGTACCAGAGGGTCACGGGCAGCAGCAGCGCGCCCGTCTGCTGGGCGAGCAGGGCGGGCCCGGCGGGCATCCGCGCGGTCTCGCCGAAGAAGGTGACCTCGACGCCGGAGGCGGACAGGTCGCGGTCGGCGACCAGGCAGACCAGGCCCCCGTCGCGCAGCCGGCGGGCGAGGGTGCCGAAGGCGGCGCCGCCGCTGTGCGGGAGGACCTCCATGCCGAGGCCCTCGCGGTAGGCGACGAACCGGTCGTAGAGCGTCTCCGGCTTCAGCCGCTCGGCGACCGTCGTGAACGGCGTGCCGAGCGCGGTGGTGACCCAGGCGCCGGCCAGGTCCCAGTTGGCCAGGTGCGGCAGGGCGAGGACGACGCCCCGGCCGGCGGCGAGGCCGTCGGTCAGGTGGTGCAGGTCCCTGGGCTCGAAGCCGTCGCGGACGCGCTCGGCGCTCCAGGCGGGCAGCCGGAAGGACTCCATCCAGTACCGCAGGTAGGACCGCATGCCCGCCCGGGACAGCTCCGCCAGGCGCTCCGGCGAGGCGTCCGGCACCACGCGCGCGTAGTTGCGCTCCAGCCGCTGCACGCCCTTGCCGCGCCGTTTCCAGGCGAGGTCGGCGACCGAGCGGCCCAGGCGCACCGCGACGGGTTCGGGGAGCTTCTTCACGGTGCCCCAGCCGAGGCCGTACAGCGCGTCGGTCAGCCGCTCCTGGGCGCTCACTGGGCGGTCTCCCTCCCCTGGGACCCCGGCTGCGCGGCGGCCGCGGCCTCCGCCTCGGCGGACTCGCGGCGCACCGTGACGACCCGCTGGACCAGCGTGACGAGGCTGCCGACGGCGACGATCCACAGGGCGACGGGCAGCAGGTACTGGATGCCGGGCACGCCGAACTTGTGCAGGCCCGCGAAACCGGCCGCGACCAGGGAGATCACCAGGCGCTCGGCGCGCTCGACGAGTCCGTTGACGGCGACCGGCAGGCCGATCGACTCGCCGCGCGCCTTGGTGTACGACACCACCTGGCCGCTGGCCAGGCAGAAGATCGAGACGGCGCACAGGACGTTGTCGTCGCCGTTGCCGGCGTACCAGAGCGCGAAGCCGCCGAAGATGGCGCCGTCGGCGACCCGGTCGAGCGTGGAGTCGAGGAAGGCGCCCCAGCGGCTGGAACGGCCCAGCTGGCGGGCCATGTTGCCGTCGACGAGGTCGGAGAAGACGAAGAGCGTGATGACGACGGTGCCCCAGAAGAACTCGCCCCGGGGGTAGAAGACCAGCGCGCCCGCCATCACGCCGGCGGTGCCGATCAGCGTGACGGCGTCGGGGCTGACGCCCCGGCGGATGAGAAACGCGGCGAACGGTGTGAGGACACGCGTGAAGAATGCACGCGCGTACTTGTTCAGCATGGCCTTCCCGACGGTCGGTGTGGCGCCGCGACCCCTGCTGGTCCCCGGCTGGCCCATCGTAGTCACGCGCGCGGGGGTCCGACGGCCGGGCACCCGCGGCCGGGGTCACGTCCTGACGGCATCCGGGTCACGGCCCGATCGCGGACGGCGGGCCGCCGGGTGACGGGTTCGGGTCCCTCGTATGGACGCACCGTGACGGGAGTGGAAAGCTCGAAGGACCGCGGGCGTCGCCGGAGCCGCCCCCACGCGGATCCGCCGCTTCGCCGCGCCCCAGTGACCTCACCGTGCACGGGAGGCAGGATCATGGGCGACAAGACACAGACACACCCCGGAGCCGCCGGCAGGGCAGTGGCGGCCGACCACCCCGCATCCCTTCGGAATGTGGTGCTGGTCGGCCACTCGGGATCGGGCAAGACCACCTTGGTGGAGGCCCTCGCGCTGACCGCGGGGGCGGTGAACCGGGCGGGCCGCGTGGAGGACGGCGGCACCGTCTCCGACTACGACGAGATCGAGCACCGCCAGCAGCGCTCGGTGCAGCTCTCCCTGGTGCCGCTGGAGTGGGACGGCATCAAGGTCAACGTCCTCGACACCCCCGGGTACGCCGACTTCGTCGGGGAGCTCAGGGCCGGTCTGCGCGCGGCGGACGCGGCCCTCTTCGTCGTCTCGGCATCGGACGGCGTGGACGGCTCCACCCGCATGGTGTGGGAGGAGTGCGCCGCCGTCGGCATGCCGCGCGCGATCGTCGTCACGCACCTGGAGGCGGCACGGGCCGACTTCGAGGAGATGACCCGGGTGTGCGCCGAGACGTTCGGCGGGGACGACCCGGACGCCGTGCTGCCGCTGTACCTGCCGCTGCACGGCCCGCAGGGGCCGGACGGGCACGCGCCCGTGACGGGGCTGGTCGGGCTGCTGTCGCAGAAGCTGTTCGACTACTCCTCCGGCGAGCGCAAGGAGTCCGAGCCGGGCCCGGAGCAGCTGCCGGACATGACGCAGGCCCGCAACCGGCTGATCGAGGGGATCATCGCCGAGAGCGAGGACGAGACCCTCATGGACCGCTACCTCGGCGGTGAGCAGGTCGAGGTCAAGACCCTGATCGAGGACCTGGAGCGGGCCGTCGCGCGCGGTACGTTCTTCCCCGTCCTGGCCGCCGCCCCCGCGGCCGCGGGCGCCCGGCAGGGCATCGGCACGGTGGAGCTGCTGGAGCTGATCACGCGGGGCTTCCCGACGCCGTTCGAGCACCCCACGCCGGGCGTGACCACGATCGACGGCACCCCGCGCGAGATCAAGCCGTGCGACATCGACGGCCCGCTGGTCGCGGAGGTCGTCAAGACGTCGTCCGACCCGTACGTCGGCCGGATCTCGCTGGTGCGCGTCTTCTCCGGCGTGCTGCGGCCCGACCAGACGGTGCACGTGTCGGGGCACGGCATGACCGACCGGGGCCACGAGGATCACGACCTCGACGAGCGGATCGGCGCGCTGTCGATGCCGTTCGGCAAGCAGCAGCGCCCGGTGCCGCAGGCCGTCGCGGGCGACCTGGTGTGCGTGGCGAAGCTGACCCGCGCGGAGACCGGCGACACGCTGTCCGCCAAGGACGACCCGCTGGTGATGGAGCCGTGGCGGATGCCGGACCCGCTGCTGCCGCTGGCCATCCAGGCGCACAGCAAGGCCGACGAGGACAAGCTGTCCCAGGGCCTGGCCCGGCTGGTCGCCGAGGACCCCACGATGCGCCTGGAGCAGAACCAGGACACCCACCAGGTCGTCCTGTGGTGCCTGGGCGAGGCGCACGCCGACGTGGCCCTGGAGCGGCTGCGCACCCGCTACGGCGTCCAGGTCGACGTCGTCCCGCACCGGGTGTCGCTGCGCGAGACGTTCGCGCACCGGTCGGCCGGGCGCGGGCGGCACGTCAAGCAGTCCGGCGGGCACGGCCAGTACGCCATCTGCGAGATCGAGGTGGAGCCGCTGCCGGGCGGCTCGGGCATCGAGTTCGTGGACAAGGTCGTCGGCGGGGCGGTGCCGCGCCAGTTCATCCCGTCGGTGGAGAAGGGCGTACGGGCGCAGGCGGCCAAGGGGGTGGCGGCCGGCCACCCGCTGATCGACGTGCGGGTCACGCTCCTCGACGGCAAGGCGCACTCGGTGGACTCCTCCGACGCCGCGTTCCAGACGGCGGGCGCGCTGGCGCTGCGGGAGGCCGCGGCCGAGGCGAGGATCCACCTGCTGGAGCCGGTGGCCGAGGTGAGCGTGCTGGTCGGCGACGACTACGTGGGCGCCGTGATGAGCGACCTGTCCGGCCGGCGCGGCCGGGTGCTGGGCACCGAACAGACCGCGGGCGGGCGGACGGTGATCCGGGCCGAGGTGCCCGAGATCGAGATCGGCCGGTACGCGGTGGACCTGCGCTCGCTGTCGCACGGCACGGCGCGGTTCGACCGCCGGTACGTGCGGCACGAGCCGATGCCGGCGCAGGTCGCCGAGAAGGTCCGCGAACAGGCCCGGGAGAGCTGAGGGTTGGTGCGCGCCGGTCCCAAGTGGCCGGTGGGGCAACCGGGCGGGCGGCCGGGGCGCCCGGCACCGGGGCCGGAACGGAGCGGTTCCCTCCGGATCGGCGGGCGGCTTCGGCCGTCCGCCGACGCGCGTCCGCGCCGGCGGATACCCTGATGACCTGATCAACAGGTGTGCGGAGCACGGAAGTCGGGAAGGCCGCAGGAGCGAGCGTTGCGGCGTTGGGGGGAATGAGCGTGGACGGCAGTTACGCGGACTTCTTCGGACCTCAGGTGCCGCGGGCGGGCGACGAGGGGCAGACGGCGACCTTCGCGCTGGCGTCGGCGGCCTACCGGGACAACCCGGTCCAGGACATCAAGAAGGCCGACAACGAGTGGCACCAGTCCACGGTCTCCGTGGGCCGCTCCTGGGCCAAGATCTTCCGGCCGAACCTCGGCGAGGCGTTCTCGCAGGCGGTGGTCGACCGCATGCTGGGCGTCGGCCGCAAGCCCCTCATCCAGTCCTTCGGCACCGAGCCGCAGGTCGTCGTCGAGCACTGTCTGGCGGCCAACCGCATCCGCCGCGAGCGCGACAAGAAGCTCACCGGCATCATGCTGCTGTTCGGGGTGCTGTTCCTGCCCGGGCTGTTGGTGTGGCTGCTGGTCTTCCAGCTCCGGGCGACCGTGGGCAGGCTGGACAACCGGCGGGTGTCCGGCATGGCCACCGTGCTGCTGTTCGCGGTCGGCGCCCTGGCGCTGCTGTTCCTGCTCAAGATGCCCTTCGGCGGCCTGGTGGGCTGGTACGCGCGCGGTGCGGTCGTCGCGCCGGTGGTCGGGTGGTTCCTGGCCAAGCGGGTCTGTGAGGGCACCGCGCAGGACCTGCGCGGCCGCTGGGACAGCCTGCTGGCCGGCAGCAGCATCGGCGCCAAGGTCCCCGAGGCCGTGCCCACCAGCCCCAACCAGACCGCCGCCGAGCAGCTGCGCCAGTCCCTGGCCCGGCTCAGCGCCGAACAGCAGTCCAACTCCGTCTTCTACGCCGGCCCCAAGGGCATCCTCGGCATGGGCACGCGCTGGGGCGCCTGGCACCTCGCCGAGGAGCTGACGCCCCTCGACCCGAACAAGGGCGTGCACGAGTTCCGCAGCTGGACCGTGATCCGCGCGATCCACGACCAGCTGACCCTGCTGAACCGGCAGAGCCTGAAGACCGGCGGCTTCCCGCCGCCCAGCGTGCGGCACTGGGTCGTCACCCCGGTCGGGGAGAACGCCAAGGCGGTCGCCCGGCCGGAGGGCACGGACGTCGAGGCGTACCAGGTCAAGCCGTCGGCCATAGAGAACATCTGCAACAACCAGCAGTTCGGCGGCGGCGACCGGCACTACCTGGGCGTGCAGTGGCCGCTGTGGGACGGGCAGTTGATCATCACCATGATGATCACCGTGACGGTGCTGCACGAGACGCTGCGCATCGAGGTCACGGGCCACGCGCTCGGCCCGGTCAACGGGCTGTTCACCACGAAGCCGGAGACCCCGACCAAGGAGGTCGCCAAGACCGTCCGGTTCTGGGAGACCCGCAAGGTCACGCTGCCGCTGGTCACCCCGGACGAGGTGGTCCGCCTCGCCGCGCGGGCGACGCTCAGCTGGTACCCGCCGCTGCTGAACTGGCTCGGCGGCTCGATAGGACTGCCGGAGCCCTTCGGCCTGCGGCACGCGTGGGCCGACCAGCCCTGGCGCCACCGCTTCATGGCCGACGACGCGCTGCGCGCGGCCACCCCGGTGCTGCGGGTGGTGCACGCCGCCGCGATCAAGGTGCTCAAGGAGCACGACGTGGACACGGAGAAGTTCGGCTCGCGGTCGGCCTTCCTGAGCACGGCGGTCCAGGACCCCACCCCCAGGAAGGTCGACGTCTACGACGCGTAGGCCGCCGTGCGGCCGGCGGGCCGCGGCCCGCGCTCAGGCCGTGGGCCAGGCCTCCGCGAGCATCTTGCGGGTGTCCGCGAGGAGTTGGGGCAGGACCTTGGTGTGGCCGACGACCGGCATGAAGTTGGTGTCGCCGCCCCAGCGCGGGACGATGTGCTGGTGCAGGTGGGCGGCGATGCCCGCGCCCGCGACGGCGCCCTGGTTCATGCCGATGTTGAAGCCGTGGGCGCCGGAGGCGCTGCGCAGGGCCGTCATCGCCTGCTTGGTCAGCTCGGCCAGCTCGACGGTCTCCGCCGCCGTGAGGCCGGTGTAGTCGGCGACGTGCCGGTAGGGCACGGTCATCAGGTGACCGCCGTTGTACGGGTAGAGGTTCAGCACCGCGTACACGTGCTCGCCACGGGCGACGATCAGGGCGTCCTCGTCGGACTTCCCCGGGAGTGAGCAGAAGGGACAGCCGTCGTCGGCCCCCGGGCCGCTGGGCTTGCCCTCGCCCTGGATGTAGGCCATCCGGTGGGGCGTCCACAGGCGCTGGAACGCGTCCTGCGTCCCCGCTCCGATCTGCTGCTCCGGCTCACTCGTCATACCAGGCAGCATATGGCTTCGCCCGTTCGCGGCGTGTCGGCGGGGTTGCGGCGCGGCCCCCGCGGGCGAAGCTGGGCCGGTGGACCACGAGAGCCGTCAGACCCGCTGGGAGCAGCGCACCGAGGTGCCGCTCGGAATCGCCTCGTTGATCTTCCTCGGCGCCTACGCCCTCCACGTCCTGGTCCCCGGCATGCCCGCGGTGTGGCACGACGTGTGCCTGACGCTGACCGTGGCCACGTGGGGCCTGTTCCTCCTGGACTACGCGGTGCGCTGGCGGCTGAGCGGACGACGGCTGGGCTTCGTGCACACGCACTGGCTGGACACCCTGGTGGTGGTGCTGCCGCTGCTGCGCCCACTGCGGATCGTCCGGCTGTACGAGGTCGTCCAGCGCCGGCACGGCGAGCCGCGGCTGTCGCTGCACGCGCGCGTGATCACGTACGCCGGGGTGTCGACGGTGCTGCTCGGCTTCGCCGGCTCCCTCGCCGTGTACCAGCACGAGCGCGGTGCGCCCGGGGCGACGATCAGGACCTTCGGGGACTCCGTGTGGTGGGCCTGCTCGACCCTCGCGACCGTCGGCTACGGCGACGTCACCCCGGTGACCCCGGTGGGGCGGCTGATCGCGGTCGGGCTGATGGCGTGCGGGCTGGCGCTGCTGGGCGCGGTCACCGGCTCGTTCTCGTCGTGGCTGATCCAGGTGTTCTCCCGGGAGGAGGACGAACGGCCCCCGGGGAGGTGAGCACCTCCCCGGGGGCCGTGACCGTCGGGCCGCCGGACCGGCCGGCCGCCGGGATCAGACCTGCGTCCGCTCCTCGACGACCTGGGCGATCTTGGCGATGGCCTCGTCGAACGGGATGCCGTTCTCCTGCGAGCCGTCTCGGTAGCGGAAGGACACCGAGCCGTTCGACATGTCCTCGTCGCCCGCGATGACCATGAAGGGCACCTTCTGCTTCTGGGCGTTGCGGATCTTCTTCTGCATGCGGTCCGAGGAGGAGTCCACCTCGACCCGCAGGCCCCGCTTCTTCGCGGCGGCGGCGAATTTCTCCAGGTACTCCACGTGCGCGTCGCCGATCGGGATGCCGAGGGCCTGGACGGGCGCGAGCCACGCCGGGAAGGCACCCGCGTAGTGCTCGAGCAGGACGGCGAAGAACCGCTCGATGGAGCCGAACAGCGCGCGGTGGATCATGACCGGGCGCTGCTTGGAGCCGTCGGCCGCGGTGTACTCCAGGTCGAAGCGCTCCGGCAGGTTGAAGTCGAGCTGGATGGTCGACATCTGCCAGGTGCGGCCGATGGCGTCCTTGGTCTGCACGGAGATCTTCGGGCCGTAGAAGGCGGCGCCGCCCGGGTCCGGCACCAGGGGCAGGCCCTGCTTCTCGGCGACCTGGCGCAGCGTCTCGGTGGCCTCCTCCCACACCTCGTCGGAGCCGACGAACTTCTCCGGGTCCTTGGTGGACAGCTCCAGGTAGAAGTCGGTGAGGCCGTAGTCGCGCAGCAGGTTCAGCACGAAGGTGAGCGTCTTGTCGAGCTCCTCGGACATCTGCTCACGGGTGCAGTAGATGTGCGCGTCGTCCTGGGTGAAGCCGCGGGCGCGGGTCAGGCCGTGCACGACGCCCGACTTCTCGTACCGGTACACGGTCCCGAACTCGAAGAGGCGCAGCGGCAGTTCGCGGTAGGAGCGGCCGCGCGCGTCGAAGATCAGGTTGTGCATCGGGCAGTTCATGGGCTTGAGGTAGTAGTCCACGCCCTCGTCGAGCTGCATGGGCGGGTACATGCCGTCGGCGTACCAGTCCAGGTGGCCCGAGGTCTCGAAGAGCTTCCCCTTCGTCGCGTGCGGGGTGTAGACGAACTCGTAGCCCTCCTCCTCGTGGCGGCGGCGCGAGTAGTCCTCCATGACCCGGCGGACGACGCCGCCGCGGGGGTGGAACACCGCGAGGCCGGAGCCGATCTGCTCCGGGATGGAGAACAGGTCGAGCTCGCTGCCCAGCTTGCGGTGGTCGCGCTTCTCCGCCTCGGCGAGGAAGTCCAGGTACTGCTTCAGCTCGTCCTTGGACGGCCAGGCGGTGCCGTAGATGCGCTGGAGCATGGGGTTCTTCTCGCTGCCGCGCCAGTAGGCGGCAGCGTTGCGCATCAGCTTGAACGCCGGGATGAGGCGGGTGGAGGGCAGGTGCGGACCGCGGCAGAGGTCCTTCCAGCACAGCTCGCCGGTCTTGGCGTCCAGGTTGTCGTAGATCGTCAGCTCGCCGGCGCCGACCTCGACGTCCGCGCCGTCGTCCGACGACGCCGAGCCCTTGAGGCCGATCAGCTCCAGCTTGTACGGCTCGTCGGCCAGCTCCTCACGGGCGGCCTCGTCCGTCACGACCCGGCGGGAGAACTTCTGGCCCCGCTTCTGGATCTCCTGCATCTTCTTCTCGACGGCCTTGAGGTCCTCGGGCGTGAACGGCCGCTCGACGTCGAAGTCGTAGTAGAAGCCGTCCTTGACGGGCGGGCCGATGCCGAGCTTGGCCTCGGGGAAGAGCTCCTGCACCGCCTGCGCCATCACGTGCGCGGTGGAGTGGCGCAGGATGTTCAGGCCGTCCTCGGAGGAGAGCTCGACGCCCTCGACCTCGTCGCCGTCGGCGAGTGCGTACGACAGGTCCCTGAGCTCGCCGCCCACCCGCGCGGCGATGACCGACCGCTCGCCGGCGAAGAGCTCGGCGGCCGTGGTGCCCGTCGTCACCGTGCGCTCTTCCCGCTCGGAATCGCGTTGGATGATCACACGGACGTCTGCCACCGGTCTCTCCTGACTGAAGGGGGGTGCGGCGCCATACCGGAGCGCACGCATGAGGGGGATCGTACCGACCCGCACCCGCCCACCGCGAAACCAGTGCTCCGGTCCCCCGCACCGGCGCCCGGTGCCCGTCAGTCCCCCTCGCAGGTCTCCGCCAGGAACGCCGCGGTGCCGGCGGTCTCCTGGAGGGACTTCATCAGGCGGTCCCGTTCCGCCTCGTCCACCTGCACCGCTTCGACGTCCGAGGCCGCCGTGACCCGGCGGAAGCCGCCCCGGCTCTCCAGCCGGCCCCGCACCCGCACGGGCAGACCGGCGAGGTGGGCCTGCCCGGCGGTGCGGTAGCCGTCCTCGTCGAGGGTGAGGCGGACGTGCGGCACCTCGGCGCCGGCCAGCACCCGCAGCCGGACGCTGCCCTCGCCGCGCGGGCCGGACCTGCGCAGCCGGACGACGGTGCCGGTGATCCGCACCGTGACGGCGGGCTCCTCGCGCAGGTAGCGGGCGCCGGCCTCGCGCAGTGCGGGCAGATCGCCGGGCGAGAACTCGACGGGCTCGCCGCTCGCCGCGCAGTCCTCGGGGACGCCCGCGGCGGGCGCCCACTCGACGGCGACCCGGGCGCCCTCCGTGCCCTGGACGAGGGCGACCAGCGCCTCGGTGAGCTCCCGGCTGACGCCCGCCCCGACGGCGCTGTCGAAGGCGTCCATGCCGCCGGTGGCCCGCCGGTAGTCGATGGCCTCGCGGGCCGCGCACAGGGACTGGTGCAGTCGCACCGCCAGCGCCCGGGCGGTCGCGACCGGCACGAACGCGGTCAGCGCGCGGCCCCCGGCGGCCGGCCCCACCAGCACGCCCTCCAGCAGCGCGGCGGCGGTCCGGCGGTGGCGGGCGCCGTGGTAGCCGGCGCGGGCACGGGTCGCGAGGGCCGCGGCCAGCAGGGTCCGGCGGGCCGCGGCGCGCAGCCGCTCCTCGGCCGTCCAGGACGCGGTCCCGGCGGGCCCGCCGGGCACGTCCCGCCGCCAGCGGACCTCGTCGCTGGGCACGGCCAGGGACACCAACACCTCCCGCGCGGACGGCGAGGCGCTGCGGGCCAGGGCGTCCAGCGCCTCCCCGAGCAGGTCGTCGCTGTCGGGGAAGGCGCGGCTGACGGGCACGAGCAGACTGGTGCCGGCCGCGCCGGGACCGGGCGGGGTCCAGCGGCCGTAGCGTCCGGCGGCGCCGCCGCGCCGCCGCCAGCCGTGGCGCAGCAGCAGGGCGCCGAGGACGGCCGGGTCGACGTCGCCGGGCTCGGGGGCGCGGTCCCGGGGCACGTCGGCCGGGTGCGGCCGCACCGGTCGCGGGTGGTCCTCCGGGGGGCGGTGGGTCATGGTCGTCCTCCCGTCCCGACCCGCGTCATGATCTCGCACAGGGCCCGGTCGTCGAAGATGCGTGCCGTCGGGATCCGCACGGTGGTGCGCGTGCGGCCGGTGACCGGGTGGCCGGCCAGGTTGACCCAGTAGCAGCAGTGCCGCAGGTCCAGCCGGTCGTGACCGGCGCGCAGCCACTGGTCCCGGGACCGGGGCACGATCATCACGACGAGGATCTTGTGCACCGAGACCGGTGTGCGGGCGAGCTTCCTCAGGTGGTCGTTGTCGAGCGTGAACGAGAAGGAGCGGCCCGGGGGGCCGGGCGGGATCTGGTACGTCGCCTTCAGCTGCACCTTGATGGTCACCTCGTCGTCGACGGTGTGCCCGGGCGCGCTGTGACTGACGTGCCAGTCGATGCCGTTGTCCGGGAACGGCTGGGACAGCGAACACCCCGCGGCCGCCGCGACGGCGTGCAGGTAACCGACCTGCAAGGTCTCCATGCAGGCGGTGGTGGCGAGCGTGCCGCGATGAGGACCCGTGCGGTCGGGCAGCAGCCCGCCCCGCTCGGGCTGCGCTATCGCCATGGGCAACAGCCTTCCGAACCAGGTGAATACCCGCGTCGGGTCGCTGAACTGCAAAGACCCGTACTCCTGTTGTCTCCTCGCGGCGTACGCCGCAAACAGCCCGGGTATCACCAAACGGGCAGAAGACGGGGCGTCAGCTGCCGCGGCTGATAGAGGGGTTGGGTTGGTATGAGTTGCTGGTACGAAGGCCCGCTGGCCGCGTTCGACACGGAGACGACGGGGGTGGACGTCGAGAGCGACCGGATCGTGTCGGCCGCGCTCGTCGTCCAGGACACCGCGGGCGCCCGGCCCCGGGTGAGCCGGTGGCTGGTCAACCCGGGCGTGCCGGTGCCGGAGGCGGCGACGGCGGTGCACGGGCTGACGGAGGACCACCTGCAGCGCACCGGCCGCTGGCCGGCGCCGGTGATGTACGAGATAGCCGAGCTGCTGGCCGAACAGACGGCCGCGGGACGGCCGTTGGTGGTGATGAACGCGCCCTTCGACCTGACGCTGCTCGACCGCGAGCTGCGCCGGCACCGTGCGTCGTCGCTGGCCCGCTGGGTGGACCCGGACGCGCTGGTGGTGCTCGACCCGAGGGTGCTGGACAAGCACCTGGACCGCTACCGCAAGGGCCGGCGCACCCTGACCGACCTGTGCGCGCACTACGAGGTGAGCCTGGCCGAGGCGCACGACGCGGCGGCGGACGCGCTGGCCGCGCTGGAGGTGGTCCGCGCGCTGGGCCGGCGCTTCGCGGGCCGCCTGGAGCGCCTGTCCCCCAGCGAGCTGCACGCGCTGCAGACGGGCTGGCACGCGGCGCAGGCGCGGGGCCTGCAGGCGTGGTTCGCGCGCAGCGGCCAGGAGGAGACGGTGGACCCGGCCTGGCCCCTGCGTCCGGAGCTGCCGGCGGCGGCGTGAGGGCACTCGGCGGGACGCGCCGCGCGAAGCGGCGGGGGCACGAAGAAGGCCGGCCCGCTGTGGCGGACCGGCCTTTTCCCGGTGGGCGATACTGGGTTCGAACCAGTGACCTCTTCGGTGTGAACGAAGCGCTCTCCCACTGAGCTAATCGCCCGGGAACGCACTGAACAATACAGGTCCCCTCGGCGATCCTTCAAACCGCGTCGAGCGCGCCGAGCAGTTCGTGCAGTCCGCGCCGTCCGGCGCGCATCATCAGCCGGTGGTTGGCGCGGAACAGCGGCCGTCCCGGCACGGCGAAGCGCCGCAGCAGCGGCTTGGTCACGTCGACCTCCTGGTCGTAGCGGGCCAGGCAGCCGCCCGCGGCCGGGGTGACCGTCCAGCGGGCCCATCCCTCCATGTCGCCGGTCAGCGCGGTCTCCAGCACCCCGGCCACCGGATCGCGGCGCGTCTCGCGCGCGGTGAACGTCATGTCGTACGGCAGCAGGGAGCGGATGCGGAAGACGCCGCTGGTGTCGTCGAGCCGGGTCACCTCGCGCACCTGCGGCCACCAGCGGGGGTAGTCCTCGGGCCGCTCCAGCAGCGCGTAGACGACCGGGGCGGGCGCGGGCAGGGGCCAGCGGCTGACGAAGCGGTAGTGGGTCCAGTCCATGACCTGCGTCTTCCCCGTACGCGGCGGACTCCCCCGTGACCGAGAAGATCCGGTACTTCGACCGAGTAGCTCGCCCGGCCGGTCCTGAGTACCGGTACTCATGGCGCGGGGCGTGACCACGGCCACACTCCGAAGCATGACGTACCTTCCGCCCCCGGCCGAGGAGCTGCGGTTCCTCGACGCCGAGCTGCGCCGACTGGACGCGCACCGCGCCCAGTTGCTGGCCCGCCGCGCCTGGCTGGTCTCGGTCCTCCAGTCGGCGGCGCCCGGGCCCGCCGCGCCGCCCTTCACCGGACCCGCGCCCGCCACCGTCCCGCGCCCCGAGGCGTCCGCGCCCCGCGTGCAGAACGTGCTGCTGGTGCTCGGCGGTGTCCTGCTGACCATCGCGGCGATGGCGTTCACCCTGGTCAGCTGGGGACACCTGGGGATCGCCGGACGGGCCGCGGTGCTCGGCACGGTGACCGCGGCGGCGCTCGCGGCGCCGGTGCCGCTGCTGCGCCGCGGCCTGCGCTCCACGGCGGAGTCGGTGGCCGGACTGGGGCTGGCCCTGACGGTCCTGGACGGCTACGCCCTGCACGAGGCGGCCCTCGCGGACACGGACGGCACCGCGTACGCGGCCGTGGCGGCGACCGTGCTGGCCGGTGCGTGGGCGGCCTACGGCACCGCCCTGGGCGCGCTGCGCCTGCCGCGGCCGGCCGCGCTGGCCGCCGCCCAACTCCCCCTGCTGCTCACCGCGCTCGCGGCCGACGCGGGCCCCTACGGCATCTCGGCCGCGCTGCTGCTGACGGCCACGGCCGACGCGGCGGCGGCCCTCCTGGTGACCTCCCCCGCGCTGCGCCCCGTACGGATCACCGCCGCGATCGGCGCCTACGGCACGGGCGGCTGGGGCCTGCTGGGAGCGCTCTGGCTCTCCTGGACGGCTCCGGGCCCGGGCGCCGCGGCCCGCGCGGCGGCGCTGCTGCTCCCGGCCTCGGCGGTGGCGGTGACGGCGGCCTGGCGGACGGCGGGGACGGCCGCCCCGGGTACTACGGGTGCCACGAGCACTACGGGCGTCACAGGTACTACGGGCAGTGCGGGTGCGACGAGTACTACGGGTCCCACACATGCCCCGGCGGCCCCCGGCACGCCCTCCCCCGCCCTCCCCACCCTCCCCGCCCAGCCGCTCACCACCACCCTCCCCACGGCGACCGCCCTCCTCGGGATCCTGGTGCTCCTCGCCGCGCTCGGCGGTGTCCTGCGCGTCACGCTGCCCGGCGGCTGGGCGGTGCCGGGGGAACTGCTGGGCGCCCTCGCCCTGTTGGCGGCCCTGCGGGTCCCGGGGATGCCCGAGCGGGTGCGGCTCGGTGTGGCCTGGGCCTGCGCCGCGGTACAGGGGATCGCCCTGCTGTGGGCGCTGCCGCTCGTGGCCGTGGCCCTGTTCGGTCCGTTCGGCTGGGCGGACCGGCCCTGGTCGGGTCGCCCGGCGGACGCGCGGGACGCGGTGACCGTGCACGCGCCCTGGCTGTCGCACTCCGGTCCGGCGCTCGCGGTGCTCGGCCTCCTCGCCGGTGCCCTCGCGCTGCTCGTGCGGAACGCCGCGTGGCGCCCGCGGGCCCTGGCCGGTGCCGCGGTGCTCGCCTGGGCGGCGGCACTGTCCCTGCCGGCCGCGCTGGAACTCCCGTACGTGGCTGGGCTGCTGGTGCTCGGCCTGCTGACCGCGGCCGTCCTCGCGCTGCCGGTCCTCCCGCCGACCGGTACCGTCCTGGCGCTGGTCACCTCGGTCGACCTGGCCTTCCTGGCGCTGGCCGACCGGACCGCGACGCTGACCGTGCTGTCCGCCCTGACCGTGCTGTACGCGGCGGCCTCGACGCGCCCGCGGTTCGCCCCGCTGACGGCGCCCGCGGCCCTGGCGTACGCCACCGCGCTGGCCTGCGCGACCGGGGCGGCGGCCGGGTGGCAGCCGCCGCACACGGCCCTGCTGGTCCTGGTGGTCCCGGCGGTCGCGGTGGCCGTCGCGCCCCGGCTCGCCACCACGGCGCGGGGCGCCTGCGAGGTGACGGGCGTCGTCGCCGCCCTGGTGGCGGTCGGCCTGGCGGTGACGGACGCGCCGGTGCTGGCCCTGGTGCTGTCCTCGCTCGGCGTGCTCGCTGCGGCGACGGCGGTGCGGCCGGACCGCCGCTCGGCCGGCTACGCGGCGGCCGCCCTGTTCGCGCTGGCCGCCTGGGTGCGGCTGGCCGCGTGGGAGGTCACCGCCCCGGAGGCGTACACCCTGCCGGTGACCGTCCCGGCCCTGCTGGTCGGCGCCTGGCGCAGGCGCCGGGATCCGCTGACCGGGTCGTGGGCGGCGTACGGTCCCGGGCTGGCGGTGACGCTGCTGCCGAGCCTCGCCGCGCTGTGGCGGGACGAGGGCTGGCCGCGTCCGCTGCTGCTCGGCTCGGCGGCGCTGCTCGTCACACTGCTCGGTGCCCGCCACCGGCTGCGGGCGCCCCTGGTCCTCGGCGGTGCGGTGCTGGTGCTGACCGCGCTGCACGAACTGGCGGCGTATCTGGTGCAGTTCGCCGACGCGCTGCCCCGCTGGGTGCCGCCCGCGCTGGCCGGGCTGCTGCTGCTCGCGCTGGGCGCGACGTACGAGCGGCGCCTGCGGGACGTCCGGCGGGTGCGGGACGTGCTGGGCCGGATGAGCTGAGGCGTCCGTCCCGGGCACGAGGCGACCGGCGGCCCCCGCACCGGGTGCGCCCGCCGGTCGCCCCCCTCAGGGGTCACGGCATCCTGTCCCCCAGCAGGGCCAGGTTCTCGATGGCCGCCAGGCCGTACAGGGCGGTGTCGTTGGTGGACACCCAGCTCGCCTCGCTGCCGGCCACCAGGGCGGTCGGCCCGGTCACCCGCTCGGTCCTCCAGGGCGCGGACTCCGGGTAGCCGTCGGAGCGGTAGAACTTCTCCCAGGCCCGCCGGGCGAGCTGGTCGTCGCCGGTGCGCACGGCGGCGAAGGCGTCCAGGCGCGAGTGGCCCTGGAACAGCAGCAGGGTGCCGAAGTCCGCGCCGTAACGGGCGGTCTGCTCCGCCTTGGTGGCGTTGAAGTAGCGGCAGTAGTCGTAGTACGCCTCCTCGAACGCCGGCATGTCGACCAGGTCGATCAGTTCGGCGCACAGTTCGTTGAGGCCGAACACCGCCGACAGGTGCGAGACGCTCACGACGGGGGTGGCGGCGACGGCGAACCGGCCGGTGTCGAGGTCGTAGAGGCCGCTGCCCTGGACGAACCCGTTGGGCTGGGCGGCGATGCCCTCCATGGTCGACAGGACGCGCGCCCTGGCCTTCTCCCACTTCGGGCCCTTGCGTTCCCACTCGGTGAGCCAGGCGGAGACCAGGCCGCTCCAGTCGGTGCCGAAGCCGATGGACAGGGCGTGCCGGTCGGGCGTGTAGGGGTCGGTGCGGACCTTGCGCTGCGGGTCGAGGACGAGGAACGTCTCGTCGGAGTCGACGTTGGCGTGCATGAGGTCGCCGACGCGTTCGTCGGCGGTGAGGAAGTAGTAGAAGCGCCGGTAGGTGGTGTTGGCGATGCGCTGCTGCTTGGCGCTGTCGGCGTAGTGCTGGACGCCGTGCCGGGTGCCGAGGCCCGCCCACCGGCCGAGGTGGTAGACGTCGACCTCGCCGGTGTGCCGGGTCATGGCCTCGGCGAAGCGGAAGATGTCGGCACGGCCGGAGCGCAGGTAGGCGTACCAGAGCCACAGGTCGGGCGACAGCTCGGAGTTGTCCCAGGCGTAGCCGCCGACGTCGTACCGCCACTGGTGCCTGACGGTGTCGTAGGTGTGCATGATGTCGCCGTAGTCCCAGAAGCCGTACCAACGGCGTTGCTCCACCTGGTCCTTGTAGTAGGTGAAGAGGAAGTCGAGGTGGTCCTCGATCCTCGCCTTGGCGGGGGTGGAGCGGTCGGGCTCGGCGTACAGGCCGGGGCCGAACACGCGGGCCGCGATGAGCTGCCGGGGCGGGGCGGCGAGCTGGGGCGGCACCCGGACCGCCTGGACCTGCGCGGCGAGCTCCTGCGGGGTGGGTGTCGAGGCGTTGGCCCAGAAGAGGAGTTCGGAGGTACGGGCGATGCCGTAGGGGGTGCCGAAGCCGGGCTCGTGGTCCTCGTAGGTGATGTTGAGGCCCTCGAGTTGTTCGGCGTAGGTGTCCTGGCCCATGCCGTCGTGGTAGAAGCGCAGGTCCATGGGCTGGGCCTCGGGCGGCCAGAGCCACAGGGTGACGTCCGCCCCGTCGGTCTGCGCGCCGCGGATGTCGAGCTGGGCGGGGAACTTCTCCCAGAAGTCCCGCAGGCCGAAGGAGAACCCGCCGCCCGGGCCGCCGACGTAGCCGAAGCCGGAGGCCCGTCGGCCGCCGCCGGCACCGATCCAGCCGTGGCCCTTGTTGGTGCGCTTGCGGACGGTGAAGCCGTCGGCGGAGAGCTGGGAGAGGGTGTAGTCGCCCCACTGGGGAACGTACTGCAGCCGGGTGGTGACCCGCTGGTCCCAGGTGGACGGGTCGGGCAGCTTCTCGCCCGCGTACTGGGCGGCCTGCACGGCCGCGCCCGGGTCGCGGCGCAGTCCGGTGACTCCCTGCACGGCCTCGCGCAGCAGGCCGGTGCCCTCCCCGCCGATGCGGATGTGACGGTCGTAGGGGGCGTCGCGCAGGGGCACGGTGAAGCGCACCCCGAGCCCGCGGACGAAGTCGCCGCTCGCCCTGCCGGGTTCCTGGGGGCCGTCGAAGGTGACGGTGTGCACCATGCGGAAGGAGTCGGCGCCCGCGTAGAAGTAGAGGCGGATCGAGAACGGCAGCCAACTGCGACTGCCCCTGCGGTGCTTGCCGTCGATGCGGACGACGGCACGGACGGGGCCGTCCTGTTCCACGGTGACGTCCTCGACGGTGCCGTCGAAGCGCTCGGTCCTGACGCCGCCCTGGTCGCCGTCCTCGATCTCCGGCTGGCGGAGCAGGACGAGCCGGCCGTCCCTGGCGATCTCGGTGGACCCGCGGGTGACGGACTTGACGAGGGTGGTGCCGGACGTGCCGACGCGGACGGTGACGACGCCGGTGGAGACGTCGATCGTGCCGCCCTTCCGGGTGACGGTCACCCGGTGGTCGGGGGCCGCGGGGGTGCCGGTGGTCAGGGTGAGCTCGCCGGTGCCCGAACCGACCGCGTGGGCGGTCCACTTCAGCGAGCCGTCGGGCCAGTACGCGAGGGGCCACGACTGCACGGGCACCCCTCTGCCGTCGGCGTCGGTGAGCGCGAAGCTGCGGTCCGCCGGGTGGGCGCCCTTGGGCCAGGGCACACCGACGGTGGAGCCGGGGGCGGCACCCAGGCCGCCGTCCTCCAGCCAGTCGAGGATCACCGGGTCGGCGTCGGTGGGCGCGGCCGGGGGCGCGGCCTGGGCGTCCCCGGCGCCGAGCGCCCAGCTGAACTGCGCGGCGGCTCCGGCGACCGCGGCCGCCTTGAGCAGGGACCTGCGGGGGATGGGGGACATGGGGCTTCCTTTCCGTGCGGGACGTCGTGCGGGCGGATGCCGACCAATTGGTCAGGGGCATGACAGATATAGGGGCGGCGCGAACGGCGTCGGCCCGGCGGCGAGGGGAACCCCCGCACGTCAACGGCGCCGCGAGCGCTCCTCCACGGCGACCGCGGCCGCAACGACGGCCCCGAGGGCCGGGACCGCCAGCGGCGCGACGACCCAGGCGGACACGGCGAGCACGGCCGGCCCGGCAAGGATGAGGAACGATCCGGCGGGGTCGAGCAGGGTGCGTCGCCCGGCGTCCGCGAGGAGCGCCCGCCAGCGCGCGTCCGGGGTCCACACGGCCGCGGCCCGCAGCAGCGCCACGACGGCGCCGAGCAGCGCGCACAGCCCGACCGTCCCCACGAACGCCCCGCCGGGGATGCCGCCCCGCGCCGCCCGGACGTCCACCCACACGGTGGCCGCCGCCGCCCACCCGGCGAGCCCGACGACCCACCCGCCGCGCAGCGCGGCGCGGAAGTCGGCGACGAACTCCCCCAGCCCGCCTGCGAGATGGCCGGTACGGTGGCGCAGGTGCCGGGCCCCGGCGGCGAAGGCGGCCGGGTAGGTGACGAGGCCGAGGCAGGCCACGGCGATCCACACGCCGGTGAGCAGGCACTCGGCGAAGACCGCGAAGCGCTCGCCGAACGGGGATTCCCCGCGGGCACGGGCCTTCACACGCGCTTGCGCCATGGTGGTCGCCTCAGCCCTTCAGTCCGGAGGTCGCCATGCCGTCGATCAGGTGGCGCTGGAAGGCCATGAAGAACGCGACGACCGGCACCAGGGCGACCAGGGACATGGCGATCATGCTGCCGTAGTCGGAGATCCCCTCCTGGTCGCGGAACATCATCAGGCCCAGCGACACCGTGTACTTGGACGGCGTGTTGAGGTAGATCAGCGGCCCCATGAAGTCGTTCCACGCGTTGATGAAGGTGAAGATCGCGCTGGTGATGATCGCGGGCCTGCTCAGCGGCAGGACGACGGACCAGTAGGTCCGCAGGTGCCCGCAGCCGTCGAGCCGGGCGGCCTCGTCCAGCTCGCGCGGCAGCCCGCGCATGAACTGCACCATCAGGAAGACGAAGAACGCCTCCGTGGCCAGGAACTTGCCCGCGACCAACGGCACCAGGGTGTCGACCAGTTCCAGCTTGCGGAACATCACGTACTGCGGGATGAGCAGCACGTGGTACGGCAGCAGCAGCGTCCCGATCATCAGGGTGAACAGCAGGTTCCGTCCGGCGAACCGGATCTTGGCGAAGGCGTAGGCGGTCAGCGAGCTGGACACCACCACACCGGCCACGGCGAGGACCGCGTACAGCAGCGAGTTGGTGAAGAAGGTGCCGACGGAGATGCCCGAGATGCCGTCGGCGAGCCCGGAGAAGTTCTCCCCGACGGGCTCGGTCGGCAGCAGGTCGAGACTGGCGACGATGTCCTTGCCCGGCTTGAACGCGGCGCCGACCACCCACACCACGGGGTAGAGGACGACCGCGAGGACGACGAGCGCGCCCACGTGCCAGGCGATCGAGCCGGCGCGCCGCCGTTCACCGGCGGTGCGCACGACGGGGCTGGTCACGGTGGTCACTTGGCGGCCTCCTCGTAGTGCACCCACTTCTTCTGCGACCAGAACAGCACCGCCGTGACGAGCGCCACCGCGACCACCAGCGTCCAGGCCATCGCGGAGGCGAAGCCCATCTGGGCCTCCTTGAAGCCCTTCTGGTAGAGGTAACAGGTGTAGACGAGCGTCGCGTCGGCGGGACCGCACCGGGTGTCGGAGACGACGTACGCGGAGCCGAACACCTGGAACGCGTGGATCGACTCCAGCAGCACGTTGAAGAACAGCACGGGGGAAATCATCGGCAGGGTGATGTTCCAGAACCTGCGCAGCGGGCCGGCCCCGTCCACCTCGGCGGCCTCGTACAGCTCGCGCGGGACCTGCTTGAGGCCGGCCAGGAAGATGACCATCGGGGCGCCGAACTGCCAGACGCTGAGGGCGACCAGGGAGTAGAGGACGTAGTCGGGGTTGCCGATCCAGCCGCCCACGTCGACGCCGAAGAGCCGCTGGGTGCGGTCCACGACCGCGTCGTCCGAGAACAGCGCCCGCCACACGAAGCCCACGGAGACGCTCGCGCCGATGAGCGAGGGCAGGTAGAACGCGGCCCGGTACAGGGCCTGTCCGCGCCGCCGCTGCGCGAGCAGCAGCGCGACGCCGAGCGCCAGCAGCAGCTTCAGCGGGGTGGCCACGATCACGTACTTGAGCGTGACCTGCACCGACTTCTGCCAGCGCGGGTCCTGGAACATGGTCGTGAAGTTGTCGAGACCGACCCAGCGCGGCGGCGCGAACAGGTTGTAGTTGGTGAACGCGTAGTAGAGGGACGCGATCATCGGGCCCGCCGTGAGGAGCACGAAGCCCGCGATCCACGGCGACATGAACAGGTAGCCGGCGAGGTTCTCGCGGCGCCGCCCGCGCCGCCCGGCGACGGGCGCGGCGGACCGCTTCCCGGCCGGGCGCGCGGGTGCTTCCTTGACGAGGGTCATGGCGGTACGTCCCCTCAGCCCGCGAACGCGGCCTTGGCCTCGCCGAACAGCGTCCTGGCGGCCTCGGGCGGCTTGGTCCTGCCCTGGGCGACCTCGCCGCCGATCCGCAGGAACGCCGCTTCGACGACGTCGGCGCCGGACGGGTGCGGGGTGATCTTCCCCAGGACGCCCGCCGTGGCGACCTCCTCCTCGTACGCCGCCACGCCCTTGGCGGTCGGGTCGGTGGGCGTGAACGCCGCGTACTGCTCGGTGGTGGCGAGGATGCCGCGGTCGTAGCCCATGATCGAGCCGACCTCGGGGTCGTGGACCATGAAGTCGATGAACCGGGCCGCCTGCTCGGGGTGCTCGGTCCCGGCGAAGGCGCTCAGCATCAGCGATCCGAGGTACTGGCCGGTGTCCTTGCCGTCCGTGGTGGGGATGGGCGCGAGGCCGTAGTCCGACTCGCCCTCACCCTCGTAGCGGATGGAGAAGTTGTCCCAGGTGAACTCGGAGGCGGCGAGCCCCGCCGACAGCGCGGACTTGGGCTTGACCTGCTCGACCTTCTTCGGGTCGGCGACGAGCCCGGACTTCACCCGCTTGTAGCCGTCCTCCCACCACTGCGTCAGGTCGTCCTGCGTGAAGCCGAGGCCGTCCTCCGTGAAGAAGGCCTTGCCGTGCTGGCGCAGGTACAGGTCGTAGAGGTACATGATGCTGAAGTAGCCGGTGTCCCCGGCGATCCTCAGCTTGTCCCGCACGGTCTGCAGCGCGTCGAAGTACTCGTCCCAGGTCCAGCCGAACTTCGCCTGCACGCCCGCCTTCTCGAAGGCCTTCCGGTCGATGACGAGGGCCATGGTGTTGGCGCCGACCGGGACGGCGATCTGCTTGCCGTCGGCCTGACCGTTCGCCAGCACCCCGTTGCGGAAGTTCTCCAGCTTCAGATTCCCCGCGTCCGCCTGGGACTTGAGGTCCATGAGCACGCCGCGCCGGTCGTACTTGCGCAGGAATCCGACCGCATTCTGGAATACGTCCGGGGGATTTCCGCCCGAGGCCTGGGTCTGGAACTTCTCCCAGAACGCCTCGTAGTCGGTGAATTCCGGCTTGACCCTGATCTTCGGGTGCTTCTTCTCGAACAGCGCGATCGTCTTCTTGATGGCGATGGCCCGCGGCTCGCCGCCCCACCAGGCGTAACGGAGGGTCACCGTGCCGTCGGCCGAGGTGCCGCCGCTCCCCCCGCAGCCCGTCGTGGCGGCCAGGCCCAAGGCGGCCACCGAGGCCCCGGCCGCCTTGAGGATCGTTCGCCTCTCCACATCCCTGCTGGTTCCCACAGTCGGGCCTCCCCGCAGCGTCGTCGCTGCTGCATGTCGGTGCATGTGTGCCGCGTGCCGGTCGCGTGAATCGTTTCAAGTAAGCGCTTGCTGGCACAAGGTACGAGGGGGGTGGGAGGGCGTCAATGATGCGCGCAGGATTTTCTCGCCGGGCGGGCGGGGAGGCCGAGCGGCCGGAGGCGGCCGTCAGGGCCCGCCGAAGGGGACCCGTCGGCACCGGGAACGCCACCGGCCCGCCTGCGTTCTCGCAGGCGGGCCGGTGTGTGGGTGGTGGGCGATACTGGGTTCGAACCAGTGACCTCTTCGGTGTGAACGAAGCGCTCTCCCACTGAGCTAATCGCCCGGGCGCACGGAGAACATTACCCCATGTCAGGGGGTGCCTGTGACCAGCGGCGGGCGGCCCGCGCGCCCTCCCGGCTCACTGGTTCTCGATCTTCCACGGCATGACGAACCCGAACTTCCACACGTAGACGCCGACGAGCACGCCCACGACCACCAGGCCGATCGACGTCAGGACGATGTTGCGGCGCCGGACGCGCGGATCGAGGGCCCGCTGGGCCGCCTCGGTGACTTTGCGTTTCGTCCAGCGGAGCACCAGCTGGGCCCAGACGAACTCGGTCGCCCAGATCGCCATGCCGCCGAAGATCACCACCCAGCCCGGTCCGGGCAGCGGCAGCATCACCACGCCGGCCGCGACGACCGCGAGGCCGACCACGAAGACGCCGACCTGCCAGCTCACATGCAGCAGACGGCGTTCCTTGACGAACTCCGGCGCACGGGAACCGAGCCCCTCGTGCTCGTGCTGCCCGCTGTTGGCCTCGCCCACTTCCGCTCCGTCCGACGGCACGGCGACCTCGCCCGGCACGTCACTCCCCGTATTCATACGGCCAGACCCTACCGGAGATCAACACGTCACCGGAATGGTCGTACCCACCGAAGGCGCCCTCGGCCGGAAGAGTTACGTAAAGACACGCAAAACACTCAGAGGGGTTTACAACGGCACCGTAGGTGGCATGTCGATTTCGCCGACGTGCGAATCCCCGAGCGCACACTGAGCGAAAGGCCCTGGCGCTTATGAACACCACGGTCAGCTGCGAGCTGCACCTGCGCCTCGTTGTGTCGAGCGAGTCATCCCTGCCTGTCCCCGCAGGCCTGCGGTACGACACGGCCGACCCCTACGCCGTGCACGCCACCTTCCACACCGGAGCCGAGGAGACCGTCGAGTGGGTGTTCGCCCGCGACCTCCTCGCCGAGGGCCTGCACCGGCCCACGGGTACCGGCGACGTCCGTGTCTGGCCGTCGCGCAGCCACGGTCAGGGCGTCGTGTGCATCGCCCTGAGCTCGCCCGAGGGCGAGGCCCTGCTCGAGGCCCCGGCCCGGGCGCTGGAGTCCTTCCTGAAGCGGACGGACGCCGCCGTGCCCCCGGGCACGGAGCACCGCCATTTCGACCTCGACCAGGAGCTCTCGCACATTCTGGCGGAGAGCTAGAGCGGGGCCCCTACGAGCCGCCCGGCGCCGTCCACTCGGGGAGACGGCTCGGGCCAGGACAACCGCATAGGGCACGCGCCGACGCCGTCCCCCGGAGATCCACAGGGATCCGGGGAGCGGCGCCTGCGCGTGCGCGCGGGAAACCGGCGGGGACGGACCCTCCGCGGGGCGGCCAGGTGCGGCTACCATCGGCCAGCATCGGCGGGCGCCCGCCCGTCCCCAGGCCAGGGAGCGAAACGTGCTGATCACCCACGACACCCGGTGTGCGCTCGATGCCGTGGTGGATCTGGTGAACACCGCCCCGGAGGACGACACCACCCCGGACGGGCTGTCGGACGTCGCCTCCCTCGAGGAGTTCGTGCGCGGCCACGACATCAGTGACGTCGGAGTGCTGTCCGAGTTCGACCTGTCGGCGGTGCGCAAGGTCCGCGGCCGGTTCGCCGGGATCTTCGCGGCCACCGACCCCCGGACCGCGGCCGGGCTGATCAACGAGCTGGTGGCGGCCGCCGGCACCACGCCGAGGCTCACCGACCACGACGGCTACGACTGGCACATCCACTACTTCGCGCCGGGTGCCTCCATCGCCGACCACCTGGCCGCCGACTGCGGGATGGCGCTGGCGTTCTTCGTGGTCGCCGGCGAGCAGGAGCGGCTGCGGCGCTGCGAGGCCCCGGACTGCCGGCGGGCCTTCGTGGACCTCTCCCGCAACCGGTCGCGCCGGTACTGCGACAGCCGGACCTGCGGCAACCGCCTGCACGTGGCCGCGTACCGGGCCCGCCGCAAGGAAGCGGCCGGCTGAGCCCTGCCGCGGGGAGCGCGGTAACGCCGCGCGTCGTGCGCGCCGGACGTCGGGTCGTGGATCGATGCCGACGCGGCCCCGGCGGGTGGCGCCGGGGACCGCGGGTACGGCTCACAGCAGCAGCAGGTCGTGCAGCGCAGCCATGAGCAGCAGACACCCGATCACCGCCAGGAAGATCATCAGCGGTGGCTGGGAAAGGGCGAAGAGGCATCCACGCGGCTCGTGCTCCGGCGGCGCGGGGTCGGTCTGTGCCTCGCTCTGTGTCGTGTCCAGCATCTCGCGGCGATGATGGCGCAGCGGGCACCCTCTTCGCGATCACCACGCCCGGAATGAGCGGGTCGGCGCACCTTTCCTCGATCTCCCGTCCGCGGAGTGATCAGTTCCGTCCACCTGCCGTTCCCCTGTGTCGTTTCAGCGGAGCCGGCGGCCGGGGACGCCCACGGCGGTCATATGCCGTGCTTCTTGAGGATGGCCTCGATGTCGCTGAAGTCGTCGGAGGAGTTCGCGCGCGGCGCGGCAGCGGGGCGGGCGGCCGGACGGGGGGCGGCGGTGCCGAGGGAGGGCGCGGAGGCGCCGGGGGCCGCCGCTTCCTGCCGCGCGGACCTGGCCGCCGCCCTGCGCTCCTTGCGGGTGCCGCCCCGGCGGCGCTCCACGGTGCGGGTGAGGGCGAAGAGGCCCCAGGCCACACCGAGCAGCACGAAGCCGGCCCAGGCCGTCGGGCTGAAGGCGGTGTCCGCGAGCCACTCGACGACGCCGGTCAGGACCAGGCCGAGCGGGACGAGCGCGTAGGCCGCGATACGGGTCGCGGCGAGGAAACGCCTGCGGTAGGCCGTGACCGCGGCGATGCCCAGGCCGGCCGCGGCGACGGCGGAACACACGGTCTCGGCAATCATCCGGTCCTCCAGGGGGCACGGTCGCTCCAGGGGACGGAACCGTCCCCTGCCCCTCCATCGTGCACCTGCGGACGGTCCCGGGGCCACGCTCCGAGCGGACATCAGGGACATCTCCGGGTCGCGTCCTCCCCAGGTGCCGCCCCGGGCCGGACCGCCGCGGATTGGGGAGCGGCGCCCCGGGCTGGAAGACTGGCCGCATGAGCGACACCTCCTCCGACGCCACCACCCCCGCCGACGCCACCGCCCCGGCCCCCTCCCCCGGCACCGACGCCGGCTCCGGCGCCGCCCGCCCCGCCGTCGTGCTCGACGTCTGGTGCGAGCTGCAGTGCCCCGACTGCCGGGGCGCCCTCGCCGACCTGCGGGTCCTGCGGGAGCGCTACGGCGACCGGCTGGAGCTGCGGCTGCGGCACTTCCCGCTGGACAAGCACCGGCACGCCTTCGCCGCCGCGCAGGCCGCCGAGGAGGCCGCGGAGCAGGGCAGGGGCTGGGCCTACGTCGAGGCCGTGCTGGAGCGGGTGGAGGAGCTGGACCGTACGGGAGAACCCTTCCTGGTCCAGGTCGCCGGGGAACTCGGGCTGGACACGGAGGAGTTCGACACCGCCCTGATCGACGGCCGGCACATCCTGATCGTGGACGCCGACCAGGCCGAGGGCAAGGCCATCGGCGTGACCGGCACCCCGACGTACGTCATCGGCGGCGAACGCCTCGACGGCGGCACGAGCCAGGAAGGGCTGCGCGAGCGCGTCGAGGAGATCGCCGACCGGCTGCTGGCCGAGTCCTCCTGAGCGGGCGTCAGAGCAGGGACTTGGCCATCGAGTAGCCCACCGGTTCGTAGCCGAGCGACTCGTACAGCCGCTCGGCCGGGGTGTTGTCCGCGAACACGTTGAGCCCGATGACGTGCGCGCCGGCGGCGATCGCCTGGGCCTCGGCCAGCAGCATCAGGCTGCGGCCGTGGCCCCGGCCGCGGAAGGCGGGGTCCGCCTCCACGTCGTACACGAAGGCCCGGTCCCCCTCGACGTGCAGCCAGAGGGTGCCGACCCGGGTGCCCTCGTGTTCGAGGACGCTGATCAGCGTGTTCTCGGTGGCGGTGCCGTGCGGCAGCAGGCGCCGGTCGTCCGCCTCGGCCTTGGCCAGCGCCTCCCGCTCGGGCACCCCGCGGCTGATCCAGGTCTGCGCGTACTCGCGCAGGCCGTGCTCGCGCCAGGGTTCGTACTCGGCCTCGGTGAGCGGCCTGCCGCGGCTGCCGGCGGGCAGGTCGGGGGCCACCGTGCCGAGGGTCTTCTCCATGCCGCGGTTGCGGTGGACGTAGCCGAGCGTCGTCGCCAGCCGCAGGGCGACCGGTGCCGTCGCGGGGACCCGCACCTCGAGCATCCGGCAGCCCCAGCCGCGCGCCACCTCCTCGGCGGCGAGGGCGGCGACCGTGCCCCGGCCGCGACGGCGGTCGGGCTCGTCGATGCGCAGCTCGTCGATGCGGCCCACGCCCGGGCCGAAGTCGGGGTGGGTGGACAGGCGTATCTCGCCGACGGGACGGCTGTTCACACACACCTGGTAGTGGCGTGACACCGCCCCGTCGGCGGCTCGCTGGAGCGGCTCGGTGGGCCGCAGGGTCGTGGTCATCAGCTGATTTCTACCCCGTGCCCGCCCCACCGGTCAGCTGCATATCCGGGAGATCAGGGGTCGAGGTCGTCGCCCGCCCGCTCCTCGAAGACGCGCATGGCCTTGGCCGTCACCGGGCCCGGCGCGCCGGGCAGTTCGCGGTCGTCGACGCGGTGCACGGCCTGCACGTCGCGCAGGGTGGAGGTCAGGAAGACCTCGTCGGCGCTGCGCAGGACGTCCAGCGGCAGGTCGGTCTCCTGGGCGCCGGTCCACTCGATCGTCAGCGCGCGCGTGATGCCCGCCAGGCAGCCGGAGCGCAGCGGCGGGGTGTGGATCTCACCGTCGAGGACGACGAAGACGTTGGAGCCGGTGCCCTCGCAGAGCTGTCCGACGGTGTTGCCGAACAGCGCCTCGGTGGCGCCGTGCTCGTGCGCGCGGGCGAGCGCGACCACGTTCTCGGCGTACGAGGTGGTCTTCAGGCCCGTCACCGCGCCCCGTTCGTTGCGCGTCCAGGGGACGGTGACCGCGGCGGTGGTGTCGGCGCGGCGGGAGGTCCCGCCGAGGGCGACCACCAGGGTCGGGCCGTGCTCGCCCCGGTCGGAGCCGAGGGGTCCGTACCCGCCGGTGTAGGTGATGCGCAGCCGGCCCAGCGGCACCGGGTCGGCCTCCAGGACGGCGGCGCAGGCGCGGCGGACCTCGTCGAGGTCCGGGTCGGGCAGGCCCAGGCCCCGCGCGGAGCGGGTGAGCCGGTCCAGGTGCCGGGTGAGGGCGAACGGCCTGCCCTCCTGTGCCTTGACCGTCTCGAAGACGCCGTCGCCCACGGTCAGGCCGTGGTCGAAGACGGAGACGCGGGCGGAGTCGGTGTTCTGGAGCCCGCCGTCCAGCCAGATCTTCACGTGTGCAGTCCCTCTCCACTCACCTCGTACGCCCCCGACGCTACCGCGAGGAGCCTGGACGCCTTCAGCTCGGTCTCCCGCCACTCCCCCTCGGGGTCGGACCCCCAGGTGATGCCGGCGCCCGTGCCGAAGCGCAGCACCGCGGCGTCCGGCTCCGGCCGGTCGATCCAGAAGGTGCGGATGCCGACGGCCAGCTCGCCGGTCCCCCGGTCGGCGTCCACCCAGCCGATGCCGCCGCAGTACGGTCCGCGCGGTGCCGGCTCCAGCGCGTCGATGATCCGCAGGGCGCTGGACTTGGGCGCTCCGGTGACCGAGCCGGGCGGGAAGGCCGCGGCGAGCAGCTCGGGCCAGCCGGCGCCGTCGCGCAGCTCGCCGCGGACGGTGGAGACGAGGTGGACGAGGCCGGGGTGCTTCTCCACGGCGCACAGGTCCGGCACGGTGACGCTGCCGGTGGCGCAGACCCGGCCGATGTCGTTGCGGACCAGGTCGACGATCATCACGTTCTCGGCGTAGTCCTTGTCGAGCAGGTCCGCCTCGGTGCGGCCGGTGCCCTTGATCGGGCCGGACAGCACGGTGCGGCCGTCCCGGCGCAGGAAGAGCTCGGGGGAGGCGGTGGCGATCTCGACGCCGTGCCCGGGCAGCCGGATCGTGCCCGCGTACGGCGCCGGGTTGCCGCGGGCCAGCAGCGCGGTGAGCGCGTCGACGTCGGCGTCCGGGGCGACGGGGGCGGACAGCACCCGGCAGAGGTTGGCCTGGTAGACCTCGCCGGCCGCTATGTGCGCGCGGATGCGCCGCACGCCCTCCTGGTACGCGGCGCCGTCCAGCGAGGACGTCCAGTCGCCGGCCGACGGGCCCCGCCAGCGGCCCGGCACCGGTGCGGGCACGGGCGCGTGGCGCACGTCCGCGAAGCGCGCGCAGACCAGCCGGCCCTCGAAGTCGGCGCTGACGGCCCAGAAGCCGGCCGAGTCCAGCGCGGCGGGGTCGTCGGTGACGTCGAGGAGGCCGGTGGCGAGGCGGTCACCGAAGCGGGCGAGGGCGGGCAGGTCGAGCACGGTGTCGAGTCTATGAGGGGTGTGCGGCGGTCCGGTCGCGCGTCCCCGCGGTGACCCGGACGTGACCGTCAGGGGCCCTGAGCTGGTCGGCGGTGGAACGCAGGGCAGCACGCTGCGCAAACGCGTTTTTGTACTGGCCCGGGAATCCGCTAGAGTTCAACACGTCGCCGGGACGCGTGAGCGGACCGAACCGACAGGCGGACGTAGCTCAGTTGGTAGAGCGCAACCTTGCCAAGGTTGAGGTCGCGAGTTCGAGCCTCGTCGTCCGCTCGAAGGAAGAGGGGTCTTCCCGGGCCCCTGCACTCCTGGTGGAGTGGCCGAGAGGCGAGGCAACGGCCTGCAAAGCCGTCTACACGGGTTCAAATCCCGTCTCCACCTCCAAGGACGATTAGCTCAGCGGGAGAGCGCTTCCCTGACACGGAAGAGGTCACTGGTTCAATCCCAGTATCGTCCACTGGAGCCGTTCGGCTTCGACCCGCGCGATTAGCTCAGCGGGAGAGCGCTTCCCTGACACGGAAGAGGTCACTGGTTCAATCCCAGTATCGCGCACGCAGTGCCCTTGACCCGTGGGTCGAGGTCCCGAGGACGATTAGCTCAGCGGGAGAGCGCTTCCCTGACACGGAAGAGGTCACTGGTTCAATCCCAGTATCGTCCACACAGCGAACAGCCCCCGGTCCCGCGACCGGGGGCTTCGTCGTGTCCGGCTCAGCTGGAGAACAGCATGTGGCCGAAGCTCTTGTGGCGGTGGTGGCCGCCGTAGTGCCCTCCGTGGTGACCGCCGTGCTGCGGGGCGCCCCAGGCCGGGGCGGGCGGGGCCGGGTACGCCTGCGGGGCGGGCGGGGCCGGCGGCGCGGCCGGCGACCACTGGGACTCCAGGCGGGTCAGCGCCTCCAGCTCGCCGTAGTCCAGGAAGATTCCCCGGCAGTTGCTGCACTGCTCGATCTGGACTCCGTTGCGGTTGTACGTGTGCATCGCCGCATGGCACTTCGGACACTGCATGGTCTGCTCAACTCCTCGCGGGTCGGTCCTGCTTCGCGTTCCGCCAGGACAGACTCTGCCCCGCCGCGGTCGGTTGCACCCTACGTCGGCGGATTCGGTGCCGGGGACGCGGGGAGCCCGCCCATCCGGGCGCAGGCGTCCACCAGGGCCTGTTCGACCTCGTCCAGCGGGCGGTCCTCGGCGGCGGCCTTGGTGACGGAGCGGGCGGCGGTCTGCACGGTCAGGGCGCGGGCCGGGACGTCCAGGGCGGGCCAGGGGTCGCCGTCCGGGGGGACGGCCGGGCCGCCGGCGGAGCGGTACGCGCCGAGGAACCGCGCCCATTCCTCGGGCGGGAGCAGTCCGCAGGCGTACCAGGCGGCCGGGCGGGCGAGGTCCCAGGCGGGCACGCCGGTGCCGAGGTCGTCGACGTCGATGAGGTGCCACGGGCCGTCGGGGGCGGGGTGGCGGACCAGCTGGCCGAGGTGGAGGTCGCCGTGGCACAGGACGCCGGCGGGCATGGGGGCCTCGGCGCGGGCCCAGGGGTCGAGTCCGGCCCAGGCGGCGAGGACCGGGGCGGTGGCCGGGTGCCCGGGGCCCACGGTCCGGCGGAGCCGGCGCACGGCTGCGGCGGCCTTGGCCGGGCCGCGCATCGGGGGCAGGCCGGGCGGGGCGGGGGTGCGGTGCAGCCGGGCGAGCAGGGTGCCGGCGGCCTCCCAGGGGGCGGCGTCCGGGTCGTCGGGGTCCACGGGGGCGCCGTAGGGCCAGAGCGTGTGCGGGCGGGGCCGGCCGTCCGGTGCCGTGGTGACCGGGGGCAGGAGGACGCCGGGCAGGCGCGCCGCGACCCGGAGCCGGGCGGCCAGGGCCTCGGGATCGGTGCCGGCGGCGTGCGCCTTGCCGACGAGGGAGCCGTGCCGGACGACGGTGGCGTCCGGACGGTCGGCGAGCACGCCCGTCTCGCAGACGCAGCCGGACAGGTCCCGGCCGGGGTGAGCTGCCTGCCGCACACGTGCGGCGAGGCTCGGGGACGGCGACATGGGGGCGAGCGTACGGCGTGGGGCGGGTCGACGGCGGCGGTGTCCGGGCGGGGCGCGGTGGGCGGGCGACTCGGTGAGGGAAGGCCAAGGCTGTGGGTGGCCGCCGGGGGTAGCGGCGGGTGGCGCGCCCAGGTGCAGGAGGGCCAAGGACGTGGGCGGCGGGTGGGGCCGGCCCGGTGCGGGAGGGTGGAGGGCGTGCGCGGCTGCCGGGAATGGCCGGGGGCAGGACGCCCCGGCGCGGGAGGACGGAGGGCATACGCGGCTGTCGGAAACGGCCGTGGGCAGGACGCCCCGGGCGCGGGAGGGCGGAGGGCATGCAGGGCACCGGAGATCACGGCAGGCAGGGGGCCCGGTGCGAGAGGGCGTTGGGCATGCGCGGAGCCGGAGATTGCGGCGGGCAGGGTCTCGGTGCGGGAAGGCCCAAGACGGGCGCGGTCGCCAGGGGGGCCAGGTGAGGGATCCGTGCCGTCGTCCGGGAAAAGCAATGCCGGCGCAGCTCCCCAGCTGCGCCGGCATTTTGCCGTCCGCCGCACCCCCGTCCCCACGGGGTTTCATGGGTGGATGTCCCCGCCCGGACCGCTCTTCCGGGCCTGGGGTCGCCGCTCAGCGCCCCAGCATCACGCCCACGGACGACGCCTGTGTGGCCACCGTCTCCCAGCCGTCGAAGACGAGGAGGAGCAGGGCCGCCAGGGGAAGGGCCATCAGGGTCGCCACCAGTGGGTGGCGACGGCCTTGGCGGCGGGGGCGGGAGCCGGCGTGCGCCGTGCGTCCTGCGTCGCGGAACAGCGTCCGCGGTGCCGTCTGGGCCATGGTCCCTCTCCTGACCGTGTCGGTTGTCGTCTGCAGCGGCGGGTGTCTGACCTCGGGGGACGAGTGCTGCACCCGCCGCTTGACCTCAAATCTAGGCGTGCGGCGTCCGGCGGACGTCATGCCCTCGTACCGATTGCCGGGCCTCCCGGAGGATGAGCCACCCCCGGCGGTGTACTCCCCTGGGTGGAGACCGGGTCCTACGTCTCGGGGTCTTCCCGGAGGGGGTGCCCGGTCCGGCCCGATATCTCCGAACCGTCCTCGCGCGGGACCGGCTGTTCGACCAGGGCCAGGACCCGGTTCGCCATGAACCGGGCCGTCCTGACGACCACCCCGGTACGGGTGACTTCGCTCACTTCGACCACCCCCCTGCGCACCGCCGTCTCCACCCGGCGGCCCGCCCTGCTGGCCACCACCTCGTACGTGCGCGTCGTGTCCCCGGCGTCCACGACGATTTCCACTCGGTCACCCTTCATGGGCCCAATCCCCCTTCTGTGACTAGTGGTTGAGGTCGGGGGCAGGCCGAATGCGCCCTGTTCGCCCGCCTTCTGACCACCCCTCAAGTGTCCCACCCGGCACTGACAATCCGTCGGGACGAGAGGGCGCGGCCTCTGCGCGCGAGCGGCCGTGGAAACGTAAGCTGTGCCACGTCAGACGGACCGGGCAGCGGGGATGAACATGGCGATGATGCGCCTGAGGCGCGAGGACCCGCGCGTCGTCGGCTCGTTCAGGCTTCACCGACGGCTCGGCGCGGGCGGGATGGGCGTCGTCTACCTGGGCTCCGACAAGAAGGGACAGCGGGTCGCCCTGAAGGTGATCCGGCCCGATCTCGCGGAGGACCAGGAGTTCCGGTCGCGGTTCGCGCGCGAGGTGTCGGCCGCGCGGCGGATCCGCGGCGGGTGCACCGCCCGGCTGGTCGCGGCCGACCTGGACGCCGAGCGCCCCTGGTTCGCCACCCAGTACGTGCCCGGCCCCTCCCTGCACGACAAGGTCGCCGACGAGGGTCCGATCGGGGCCGCCGAGGTCGCCGCCATCGGTGCCGCCCTGTCGGAGGGGCTGGTCGCGGTGCACGAGGCCGGTGTCGTCCACCGGGACCTCAAGCCGTCCAACATCCTGCTGTCCCCGAAGGGGCCGCGGATCATCGACTTCGGCATCGCCTGGGCCACCGGTGCCTCGACGCTCACGCACGTGGGGACCGCCGTGGGCTCCCCCGGCTTCCTCGCCCCGGAGCAGGTGCGCGGGGCCGCGGTCACCCCGGCCACGGACGTGTTCTCCCTCGGTGCCACGCTCGCCTACGCCGCGATGGCCGACTCGCCCTTCGGGCACGGCAGTTCCGAGGTGATGCTGTACCGGGTGGTGCACGAGGAGCCGCAGCTGCACGGCGTGCCCGACGCCCTCGCGCCGCTGGTGCGGGCCTGCCTGGCGAAGGACCCCGAGGAGCGGCCCAGCACCCTGGACCTCTCGCTGCGGCTGAAGGAGATCGCGGCGCGCGAGGCGCAGGGGGCGGGCGACGTGCGTCCGCCGGTGCCGCGCGCGCTGGAGGCCGAGCGGCCGACCGGGCGGTTGTCGGAACCGACGTATCCGCAGCGGGTCCAGCGCCCGCAGGGCGGCGGTGCCGGCACACCGTCCCGCGGCGGGGCACCCGCCTCGCGGGGCGGGAGCGCCCCCCGCAACGGCGCCGGGCCGCGCGGCGGGACCGGCGCGCGGGGCGCCGTCCCGGGGTCGCGCTCCGGTACGCCGCGGCCCGCCCAGGCCGCCCGCTCCACCCCGGCCGGACGTGGCACGCCGACCGGCGGGCGCACCAGCCCGTCCGGCGGGCGCGGCACGCCGACCGGGCGTGGCACCCGGCCCGGTACCGGCGGCCGGCCCGGTCCCCGCAACGGCGCCGGCCGTCCGGGGCCCCGGCCCACCGGGACCGGGCGGCGGCCGGCCAATCCGCGGCTGCTGCGGCAGCGGCTGTTCGTCTTCGTGGTCGTGACGCTGCTGGTCGCCCTCGGCATCGGCATCGTCCAGGGCTGCCAGGGCCCGGCCCGCGGCCTGGGCGACGACCACCACGGCGTCGTACGGCAGGCCGTCGTGCGGCAGGATGCGGCACGGCACGGTGCGGCACGGCAGGACGCCGTACGGCAGGTTCCCGCGGCGCGGGGCGTGTCCGGGGACGGCGGTCAGGCCGTCGGGCGGCCCGTCGCCACGGCGTAGAAGGCGACCGCGGCCGCGGCGCCGACGTTGAGGGAGTCGACGCCGTGCGCCATGGGGATGCGGACCCATGCGTCCGCGGCGGCCAGGGCCCGGGCGGACAGGCCGTCGCCCTCCGCGCCCAGCATCAGCGCGACGCGGTCCATCCGGTGCGGGGCCGCCTCGTCCAGGGAGACGGCCTTCTCGTCCGGGGTGAGGGCGAGCAGCGTGAAGCCCTCCTCGCGGAGCGGGCCGAGCCCCTTGGGCCAGGTGTCGAGCCGGGCGTACGGCACGGAGAAGACGGCGCCCATCGACACCTTCACGCTGCGCCGGTACAGCGGGTCGGCGCAGTCCGGGGAGAGCAGCACCGCGTCCATGCCGAGGGCGGCCGCCGAGCGGAAGATCGCCCCGATGTTGGTGTGGTCGTTGACGGACTCCATGACGACGACCCGGCGGGCGGGGCGCAGGAGTTCGGTGGCCGTGGGCAGGGGCTTGCGCTGCATCGAGGCGAGGGCGCCGCGGTGCACGTGGTAGCCGGTGACCCGCTCGGCGAGCTCGGGGGTGACCACGTAGACGGGCGCCGGCAGTTCGTCGACGACGTCGCGCATGACGTCGACCCACTTGGCGGACAGGAGCATCGAGCGCATCGCGTAGCCCGCGTCCTTGGCCCGCCGGATGACCTTCTCGCCCTCCGCGATGAACAGGCCCTCGGCCGGCTCGCGCCTGCGGCGCAGCTCGACGTCGGTCAGTCCGGTGTAGTCGCGCAGGCGCGGGTCGTCGGGGTCCTCGACGGTGATGAGTTCGGCCACGGGGTGATACTGCCTCGTCCTGGGTGGGGTGCCAAACGGCTGGGAACGACCACGCCGCCCGTGGTCACGCGCCTGACGCGGGGGTCCGGGAACCGACGGCGACGACCTCGCCGACGACGATCACGGCCGGCGGCTTCACGTCCTCGGCGACGACCGTCTCGGCGACCGTGGCGAGGGTGGCGTCCACGCGCCGCTGGGCGGCCGTGGTGCCCTCCTGGACCAGGGCGACCGGGGTGTCCGGCGACTTGCCGTGCGCCACGAGCGTCTCGGCGATCCGGCCGATCTTGTCGACGCCCATGAGGACCACCAGGGTGCCGGTGAGCTTCGCCAGCGCCGGCCAGTCGACCAGCGAGCGCTCGTCGTCGGGGGCCACGTGCCCGCTGACCACGGTGAACTCGTGGGCGACGCCGCGGTGGGTGACGGGGATGCCGGCCGCGCCCGGCACCGAGATGGAGCTGGAGATGCCGGGGACCACGGTGCACGGGATGCCGGCCTCGGCGAGCGCCTGCAGCTCCTCCATGCCCCGGCCGAAGACGTACGGGTCACCGCCCTTGAGCCGGACCACGGACCTGCCCTGCCGGGCGTGCTCGATCAGGGCGTTGTTGATGGCCTCCTGGGCCATGTACCGGCCGTAGGGGATCTTGGCCGCGTCGATCACCTCGACGTGCGGCGGGAGTTCGGCGAGCAGGTCGCGCGGGCCCAGCCGGTCGGCGATGACGACGTCCGCCTCGGCGAGCAGCCGGCGGCCGCGCACGGTGATCAGGTCCGGGTCGCCGGGGCCGCCGCCGACCAGGGCGACGCCGGGGGTGCGGGTGCGGTGGTGCGGGGCGACGAGCGTGCCGTCGCGCAGCCCCTCCACGACCGCGTCACGGATGGCGGCGGTGTGCCGCGGGTCGCGGCCGCGCGCGTTCGTGGTCAGGACGGCGACCGTGACGCCCTCGCTGTGGCCCGTCGCCGGGGTCCAGGCGGTGGCCGCGTCGGCGTCGTCGGAGCGCACGCACCAGACGCGGTGCCGCTCGGCCTCGGCGGAGGCGGCGGCGTTGGCGTCGGGGTCGCTGGTGGCGATCAGGGCGTACCAGGCGTCGGCGAGGTCGCCCGAGGTGTAGGCGCGCCGCTCCCAGGTGATCTCGCCCGCGTCCGCCATGGCCTCGACGGACGGGGTCGCCTCCGGTGACACCAGCAGGACGTCCGCGCCCGCCGCGATCAGGGCGGGCAGCCGGCGCTGGGCGACCTGACCGCCGCCGAGGACGACCACGCGACGGCCGGTGAGACGGAGACCTACGGGGTAGGCGGGGTGTTCGGCCATGGGGTACGGCTCCTCGTCCGGGCGGCTTGCGGGGTCCTGGGCGACTGCCGGGGCCCCGGGCGACTGCGAAGGTCCTGGGCGACGGTACGGGGACGCCGGGGGTCCCCGCGAGGTCGGGAAGGGCGCTGCGGCGGTGGAGCGGCCCTGACGTGCGGATTTTAGCCGTCCGCGCGGCGTACGGCGGGGCCGGGGGGCACGCGGGAGCGCGTACCCCGCCGACCCCGGCGCGGTGCGGTGCTACTTCTCGGTGACGCCCGCCGAGTCGAAGGTGGCCACCTCGTGCATCGCCCGGGCCGTGCTCTGCACCAGCGGCAGGGCGAGCAGGGCGCCGGTGCCCTCGCCGAGGCGGAGGTCCAGGTCGACCAGGGGGCGCAGGCCCAGCTTGTTGAGCGCGGCCACGTGGCCGGGCTCGGCGCTGCGGTGGCCCGCGATGCAGGCCGCCAGCACCTCGGGGGCGATCGCGCGGGCCACCAGGGCGGCGGCACCGGCGCTGACGCCGTCCAGGATGACCGGCGTGCGCAGGGAAGCGCCGCCGAGCAGGAGGCCGACGATCGCCGCGTGCTCGAAGCCACCGACGGCCGCGAGGACGCCGATCGGGTCGGCCGGGTCCGGCTGGTGGAACTCCAGGGCGCGGCGCACGACCTCGGTCTTGCGGGCCAGGGTCTCGTCGTTGATGCCGGTGCCGCGGCCCGTCACCTCGGCCGGGTCGGCGCCGGTGAACACGGAGATCAGCGCGGCCGACGCGGTGGTGTTGGCAATGCCCATCTCCCCGGTGAGCAGCGCCTTGTTGCCGGCCGCCACCAGGTCGCGGGCGGTCTCGATGCCCACCTCGATGGCCTGCTTGGCCTCCTCGCGGGTCATCGCGGGGCCGGTGGTCATGTCGGACGTGCCGGCCCGGACCTTGCGGGGCAGCAGGCCGGGGGTGGCCGGCAGGTCGGACGCGACACCCACGTCGACCACGCAGACCTCGGCGCCCACCTGGCCGGCGAAGGCGTTGCAGACCGCTCCCCCGCCGAGGAAGTTGGCCACCATCTGGGCGGTCACCTCCTGCGGCCAGGGGGTGACGCCCTGGGCGTGCACCCCGTGGTCGCCCGCGAAGATCGCGACGGCCGCGGGCTCCGGGATGGGCGGCGGGCACTGCCGGGACAGGCCCGACAGCTGCGCGGAGATGATCTCCAGCATGCCGAGCGCGCCGGCCGGCTTGGTCATGCGCTTCTGCCGCTCCCACGCCTCGCCGAGCGCCTTGGCGTCCAGCGGGCGGATGCCGGCGACCGTCTCGGCGAGCAGGTCGTGCGGGTCCTCGCCGGGCAGCGCCCGCCGCCCGTACGTCTCCTCGTGCACGACCCAGGACAGCGGGCGGCGCTTGGCCCAGCCGGCCTGCATCAGCTCGGGCTCGTCCGGGAACTCGTCGACGTACCCGACGCACAGGTAGGCCACGACCTCCAGGTGCTCGGGGAGCCCCAGCGCGCGGACCATCTCGCGCTCGTCGAAGAAGCTGACCCAGCCGACGCCCAGGCCCTCGGCGCGGGCGGCGAGCCAGAGGTTCTCGACCGCGAGGGCCGAGGAGTACGGCGCCATCTGCGGCTGGGTGTGCCGGCCCAGGGTGTGGCGGCCGCCGCGGGTCGGGTCGGCGGTGACCACGATGTTCACCGGCGTCTCGAGGATGGCCTCGATCTTCAGTTCCTTGAACTGCTTCGCCCGGCCCTTGGGCAGCGACCTCGCGTACGCGTCGCGCTGGCGCATCGCCAGTTCGTGCATCGCGCGGCGGGTCTCGGCGGACCGGATGACGACGAAGTCCCAGGGCTGGGAGTGACCGACGGACGGCGCGGTGTGCGCGGCCTCCAGGACGCGCAGCAGCACCTCGTGCGGGATGGGGTCGCTGCGGAAGCCGTTGCGGATGTCCCGGCGCTCACGCATGACCTTCAGGACGGCCTCGCGCTCGGCGTCGTCGTACCCGGGCGCGGCGGGACCGGTGGGCCGGGCCGCCTCCTGCGTCGCCGCGCTGTCCTCCTCGTCCTGCTCGGCGGCCCTGGTGTCCAGGTCCTCGGCGCTCTGGGCGACCTCGGGGTCGGGCTCGTGGGCGGGGGCGGGGGCGACCGGGGCGGGGTCCGCGGCGCGGGGGGCGGGGACGGCGACGGGGGCTGCGGGGGCGGCCGGGGTGACTGCCGCGACTGCCAGGGGCTGGTCGGCGGGCGGGGTCGCGAGGTCCGGTGCGGCGGGGGGCTGCGGGGCTTCCGGCGCCTGGGGCGTCTGGGGCACCTGGGGCAGGTCCGACAGCTCCGGGAGCTCCTGCGGGTGCACGGCGGGGGCGGCGGGCGCGGCGGGGTGCGGTGCTGCCTCGGCCGGGGTGGCGTCGGCGACCGGTGCGGCTTCGGCAACCGGTACCGCGTCGGCGGCCGGTGCGGCTTCGGCCGGCAGGACGAGGGAGTGCGGCGGGGTAGGGACGCCGGGCACCGCGCCGTCGGCCGGCGCGAACTGGCCCGGGGCCTGCTCGCCCTGCACCTGCGGGCCCGCCACGGGAGCACCGGGCGCGCTCTGCGCCCGGGCTGCGGGGTCGAGGTGCACGGGGCCTCCCAGGGGGGCGGGGACGGCCGGTGTGTCCGGAGTGGAGGGCGCGACGTCCGCGGCCAGGGGTGCGGCGTCCGGGGTGTGGTCCGTGGCCTCGCCCTGCGGCTGCGGCTGCGGCTCGGGGTGGGGCTGAACCTGGGGCTCGGTTGCCGTGGTCGACGGCTGCGCGAGCTGGTCGGGGTCGGGAGTGGTGCCGGCCTCGTGCGTCGGCGGCTGAGCATCGGCGACAGGGTCTGCGACGGCGGGCTCAGCGTGCGGGGCGACGGGGACGGCCGCAGGGGCCGGAGCCTCCTCGGCGACCGTCGGCTCGCTGGCGACGGCAACCGCGGCCGGGACCTCCGCGAGGGCGTGGGCTTCCTCGGTGACTTCCTCGGTGACCGCCGGGGCGACCGTCTGGACCGGCGCCGCTTCGACGGCCTCGGGGAACTGCGCGGGCGCCTCGGCCTCCTGGAGCTCGGGAAGAGCCTGCGGCTCCGGGGTCTGGACGACGAGGGGTGCGGCCGGTACGGCCACCGCCACCGCCTCCTGAGCCGGGGCCGGGGGCACGGCGGGGACCGCGTCGTCGCCGGGCACCGGCGCGGACAGCGCGGCCGTGTCGGCGGTCGCCGGGACCACCGCCTCAGGGGCGGCAACCGCCTGCTGGACGGCGACGGGCTCGGCAGCCTGATCGCCAGGCTCGGCGGGCTCGACGGCCTCGGGGCTGTCGGCCTCCGTCGGCGCGGCCTCGACGGCCTCCGCCGCAGGCGTCTGCACCGGCTCCGGCGCGCCGGTCACCGGCGTCTCCGGCGTCTCCGGCGTCTCCGGCTCGACAGCGTCCTCCGGAGCGGCGACCGCCTGCTCCGCAGGCACACCGGCAACGGCGTCCTCGGCGGGAGCCTGGTCCGCGCCCTCGGGCACCCCGGCAGCGCCACCTGCGACCGCCTCGGTCACGGTCACCGGCACGTCCGCGGGCGCGCCCGCGTCAGCCGTACCCGGGTTCTCCGGAGCGGCGGCGACGGCCTCCGCCACGGCCTGCGCCGCGGGAGTCTCCTCCTCGGCCGGCTGGGGGGCCGTGGCGGCGATGGCCTCCGTGGCCAGGCGGGCGACGACGGCCTGGGCCGCGCCCACCGGCTCCGGGTGCTGCGCGGCGGCGACCGGGCCAACCGTTTCGGCGGGGATGCCGGCCGGAGCCGGGGCGCCCCACGGCGCGGCGCCCTGCGGGGGCAGGTCACCGGTGGGCTGGGCGTCGAGGTACTCGGGGCCGGTCGCGGGCGGCCCGGGGTGGCGCACCGGCGCGCCCGCGGGGCCGCGGTCGGCGAGCGAGCGGACCGGGCTGGCGGAGGCGTCGGGGATCGGCGGGCCCAGGTGCAGCGGCCGACGCGGAGTGATCGGCGGGATCGGGGTGGTCGGCGCGGTGGGCACCGGGCGGCGCACGGCGGTCAGGTCGACGGCGCCGCTGTCCCGGCCGGACAGTTCGTGCGGGCCTGGCTCGTGGACGCCGGGCTCGGCGGGGCCGGGCTCGTGCAGGGCCTCCAGGACCGGTTCCGGCGCGGGCGGCGGCACCTCGTTGCCCCAGGCTCCGCCGGAGCCGGGCAGCAGCAGGTCCTCGTCGGCGGCGGTGGTCTCGGAGAGGTAGGGGTACGCACCGGGCTCGACAACGCCCGGCTGCTCCACCGTGCCTGCGCTCTCCGGCAGCCCCTCGCCCGGGATCTGGCCGGTGTCGGTCATGCGTACCCCTCGCCCATCGGTTAGTGCTCCTACGACCAGCTCACCCGGAACGGCGCACCGACCGCCCCGTAGTGAAGAACGAGCGTCCGTGCCCAGCGGCACGAACGACCCGCCCGAAAAAGACGACAAAGCCATTCAGTGGCATTGTCGCGGTCGTCCGGCCGTCGCGACAGCATGATCCGCGACGCTCCGCTGTGGACTGCGCCACGTTGCGCGTCCTCCGGTCACGCCGTACCACACGCACCCCAAAACGGATGGGTTTTCCGGACATTGACCGACGAGGTGCCGGGTGCCCGAAAGCGGTACGACGATCGGCCACCCTACCGCGCGCGGTACGACAAGAGGATCACGGGGCGCGATCCGGCAGAACCCCGCTGAGCAGGAACGCGACGCTCCGCTCGGTCTCCGTCCAGGCACGGGTGTCGAGTTCGACGGACTGGATGAGGGCGCACTCGACGCGGTAGCCGTGTTCGGTCAGGTCGCGGCCGACGAGTTCGGCGGCGTCACGGGTCATGGCGTGGGTGACGATGCGCTGGGGGCGGCGGTCGGCGACCGCGGAGACGACGGCCGCGCCGCCGCCGGCGATCCGGACGACGTCCGGTTCGGGCAGGTTCTCCAGGACGTGCGGGGCGGTGCCGTGGACGACGTGGAGCTGGACGCCGTGGCGGCGGGCGGCGGCCTCGGTGCGGGCGCACGCCTCGGCGTCCCGGTCGACGGCGAGCACGGCGGCGCCGGCCCGCGCGGCCTCGGTGGCGAACGCGCCGCTCGCGCAGCCGATGTCCCAGACCAGGTCGCCGATCCGGGGCCCGAGGCGGGCGAGTTGGGCGGCGCGCAGCAACTCCGCCTCGCCCTCGCCGAGTCCGCCGCCGTAGGCCTCGGCCGGCAGGGTCCAGCCGCGCGGCCCTGACGCCGCCGGGTCGCGCCCGGCGATCCAGTCGCCGTCGTCCCCGGGGGTGACCGGGCCGCCGATGACGATGACGACGTTGGGGTCGCGCCAGATGTGGTCGGCGGCCTTGTCGGAGGTGACGACGCTGACCTGCTCGCGGTCGGTGCCGAGTTCCTCGCAGACCACGAAGGTGCGGTGGACGCCCTCCAGCAGCAGCCCGAGTTCGGCGGGGCCGGCGCCGGGTGAGGTGAGGACGGCGACCTTGGCGTGGGCGCGGCACACGTTCACCGCGCGGCGCAGGGTGCGGCGGTGGGCGACGACCACCTGGGCGTCGTCCCAGGGCATCCCGGCGCGGGCGAAGGCGGCGGCCACCGAGGACACGGCGGGCACGACCTCGACCTCGAGGCCGAACTCCGGTGCGCGCAGGGTGCGTACGACGCCGAAGAAGCCGGGGTCGCCGTCGGCGAACACCACCGCGGTGCCGCGGTGGCCGGCGATGCGGCGGGCGGCGAGGGCGGTGCTGCCGAGGCGGACGCGTTCGGCGGCGGGCGGTACCTCGGGCAGCGCCAGGTGGTGGGCGGCGCCGGCCACCAGCGTGGCGGCGCCCAGTGCGGAACGTGCCGCGGCGGTCAGCGGTGAGCCGTCCCAGCCGATCACCGTGACGCGGTCGGCCATGGTCGTCAGTCTCCCGGGGATGTGCGCAGGCTGCGGGCTCCGTGAGGGTACCTGGTCGCGCGGTCCGGGGCGCGACGGCGGTCCCGGGTCGGAGGGGCCGCGGGGTGGCGGTCGATGCCGGTCGTCCGGTTCGGGCCGGTCGGCGCTGGTCGCCCACGTCCGGTCGGTCGGTTCCGGTCGGTCAGGTCCGGTCGGTTCCGGTCGGTCAGTTCCAGTCGTCGTACGACGGGTAGCCGTCGCCGTCGGTGAGCCGGTCGGCGACGCCCTCGAGGTCCTCGGGGAGCAGGCTCCAGACGATGAGGTCGGTGCGGACGTCCGTCCAGGCGCCGCCGTCGTCCTTGGCGCGCGCTATCCAGGCGCCGCGCAGGACGCCCTCGCTGATGCAGCCGATCTTCTGGGCGACCTGCTGGGAGGCGGTGTTGTCGGCGGCGGTGCGCAGTTCCAGGCGCTCGAACTTCTGGTCGTGGAACAGCCACTGGGCGGTGGCGAGGACGGCTTCGCTGGCGTAGCCCTCGCCGCGGGCCCAGGGGGCGACGACGTAGCCCATCTCGGCGGAGCGCACGCGCCAGTCGGCGTGGCGCAGGTGGACGGTGCCGACCAGGCGCTGGGTGAGGAACTCGGTGACGGCGAAGACGATGCCGCGGCCGGCGGTGCGTTCGGCGGGGGCGGCCTCGGTGACCCAGGCGCGGGCGTCGGCCCGGGTGTAGGGGTGGGGCACGGAGGTCCAGGCGACGACGGATTCGTCGTTCATCATCTCGGCGAGGGCGTCGACGTCGGAGTCCTCGAAGGGGCGCAGGACCAACCGCTCCGTGCTGATGGAGACGTTGGGAAAGGTGCCAGTCATGCGCCGCTCCGTAACCTTCGGAAGAACCGTCAGGGCCTGCTGAACTGCCCAGCATGCAGCATGAAAGCACCTGACCGCACCACGGGGTCCACTGCCTTTTCCGCAGTGGACCCCGTGGTGGTGAGGGGTCAGAACGCCGGGACGACGGCGCCCTGGTACTTGTCCTCGATGAACTTCTTGACCTCGGGCGAGGTGAGGAGCTTGGCGAGCTTCTGCACGCGCGGGTCGTCCTCCTTGCCCTTCTTGACGGCGAGGAAGTTGCCGTAGGGGTTGTCCTTGGGGGACTCGGCGGCGATGGCGTCCTTGGCCGGGCTGAGGTCGGCCTCCAGGGCGTAGTTGCCGTTGATCACCGCGGCGTCGACGTCACCGAGGGAGCGCGGCAGCTGGGCGGCCTCCAGCTCCTTGAACTTCAGGCCCTTGGGGTTGGTGGTGACGTCCTTCGGGGTCGCGTCGTAGCCCACACCGGACTTCAGGCCGATGACGCCGTTGGCCGCGAGCAGCTTCAGCGCGCGGGCCTCGTTGGTGGTGTCGTTCGGCAGGGCGACGGTGGCGCCCTTCTTGAGGTCGTCGAGCTTCTTGACGCCCTTGGAGTAGACGCCGAGCGGCTCCAGGTGCACGGTCGCACCGGGCACGGCCACGATGTCGGTGCCGTTCTTCTTGTTGAAGTCGGTGAGGTAGGGCTGGTGCTGGAAGTAGTTGGCGTCCACCTCGCCCTGCTGGACGGCCGTGTTGGGCGTCACGTAGTCGGTGAACTCCTTGACCTCCAGCTTAAGTCCGGCCTTCTGCGCCAGGTGGTCCTTGACGTAGGTGAGGATCTCGCCCTGGGGGGTCGGGGTGGCGGCGACGGTGAGGGTGTCGCCGCCGTCGGCCTTGGAGTCGGAGTCGGAGCCCGAGCCGCAGGCGGAGAGCCCGAAGGTGAGGGCTCCGGCAGCGAGGACGGCGGTGGTGATCTTGGCGGTGTTACGCACGAAAAGTGCCTTTCCTGAAGGGTGGAGCGGCCCCGTCGTGGGTGGACGGGGAGTTCTGGGAGGGGGTCAGGCGGTCTCGCCGGCGGCCGCGTCGGCCTTGAGCAGACGGAGCCTGGGGGCGGGTCCGGACCGGCCGTCGCGACGGTGCAGCGAGCGGGCGGCGTAGTCGCCGGCGAACTGGATGAGGGAGATGACGACCGCGAGGATCGCCACCGTGATCCACATCAGCTGGGTCTCGAAGCGCTGGTAGCCGTAGCGGATGGCGATGTCGCCGAGGCCGCCGGCGCCGACCGTGCCCGCCATCGCGGAGTACCCGATGAGGGCGACGACCGTGGTGGTGGTGCTGGCGATCAGGGAGGGCAGGGACTCGGGGACGAGGACCTTGCGCACGATCGTCCAGGTGTTGCCGCCCATGGCCTGCACGGCCTCGACCAGTCCGCCGTCCACTTCGCGCACGGCGGTCTCGACGAGCCGCGCGAAGAACGGGACGGCGCCGATCGCGAGGGGCACGATGGCGGCCTCGCGCCCGATGGTCGTGCCGGTGATCCAGCGGGTGAAGCCCATGAGCGCGACCATCAGGATGATGAACGGCATCGAGCGGGCGATGTTCACGACCTGCCCGATCACCTTCTGCGCGACGACGTTCTGGAGCAGCCCGCCCCGGTCGGTCAGCACCAGGAGGATGCCCAGCGGCAGTCCGCCGGCGACGGCGATGAGGGTGGACCAGCCGACCATGTAGAGGGTGTCCCAACAGGCCTGGGACAGCAGGGGCTGCATCTCGTTCCAGGTCACTTGGCGCTCTCCTTCACCAGGGCGGTCTGCCGGGCGGCGGAGTCGACGACGTCGATCTGCAGACCCTTCTCGCGCAGGAAGCCGATCGGGACGACGTTGTCCTCGTAGCGGCCGGGCAGTTCGATGCGCATCCGGCCGATCTGCAGGCCGCCGACGGTGTCGATGGCGGCGCCGAGGATCGAGATGTCGATGTTGTAGGTGCGGGCGAGCTGGGAGACGACCGGCTGGGTGGTGTGCTCGCCGTGGAAGGTGACGTCGAGGACGGTGCGGTCGTCGCCGGTGGCCTCGCCGCCGACCGGGAAGAGCGCCGAGGCCAGCTGGGAGCCGGGGGTGGCGAGCAGTTCGCTGACGGTGCCGGACTCCACGATGCGCCCGTTCTCCATGAGGGCCGCGGAGTCGCAGACCGACTTCACGACGTCCATCTCGTGGGTGATGAGCAGGACGGTGAGGCCGAGCTGGCGGTTGAGGTCGCGCAGCAGCGCGAGGATCGAGCGGGTGGTCTCGGGGTCCAGGGCGCTGGTGGCCTCGTCGGAGAGCAGCACCTTGGGGTCGCCTGCGAGGGCGCGGGCGATGCCGACGCGCTGCTTCTGGCCGCCGGACAGCTGGGCGGGGTAGGCGCCGGCCTTGTCGGCGAGGCCGACCAGGTCGAGCAGTTCCAGCGCCTTGGCGGAGCGGGCCCTGCCGGAGGTGCCGAGGATCTCCAGCGGGAGTTCGACGTTGTCCTGCACGGTCCGCGAGGAGAGCAGGTTGAAGTGCTGGAAGACCATGCCGATGCGGCTGCGCGCCCGCCGCAGTTCCTTGCCGGCCCGCGGTCCGCGCCCGGCGAGGGCGGTGAGGTCCTGCCCGGCCACGGTGACGGTGCCGGAGGTGGGACGTTCGAGCAGGTTGACGCAGCGGATGAGGGAGGACTTGCCGGCGCCGGACTGGCCGATGACGCCGTAGACCTCTCCTTCGCGGACGTGCAGGTCGACGCCGTCGAGGGCGGTGACCTCGCGACCGCGCGAGCGGTAGACCTTGGTGAGGCCCGAGGTGGTGATCACGTGGGTTTCCGTCACTGTCGAGTGCGCGGCGCGTCGTGGGCGCCGGCACGGGGCATGCAGGGGCGAAGGCAGCCCGGCGCGGCACGTCCGCGCGCGAGGGCGCGGTGGGGCACGGGGAGCACGTGCGCGGGGGGCGGGCTCAGTCGCGTACGCGTGGCGTACGGCGGGACGTGAGCGGGCACTCGCTTCGGGGCGCGAGGCTCAGGTGGTGCAGGGGCCCTCTAGCAGGCACACATTCGGCGCGTGCGACACATACAACGAGCACCGGGCGTCATGGTCGCCTCGGTCGCAAGGGTGCGGCAGCTCGTCGTGGTCATGCGATCAGTAAAGCAGACGGACGGTCCTGACACGGCATGACTGTCCGCATTGCGGACGGCCGTGGACAGGTTCCGGGACGGCCGCGGACGACCCTCACCCGCGGACGGAGATCTCGATCCCGGCCGCCGTGACCTGCACCGACAGGGCCGACAGGTCGCTCACCACCAGGTCGGCGTCGAGTTCCTCGGCACGGTGGGTTGTGGCCAAGGCCACGGTGGTCATGCCGGCGGCGCGGCCGGCCGCGAGTCCGGCCGGGGCGTCCTCGAAGACCACGCAGCGGGCCGGGTCGACGCCGAGCTGGCGGGCGGCGAGCAGGTAGGGCTCGGGGTGGGGCTTGCCGTGGGTGACTTCGTCGGCGGTGACCAGGGTCTTGGGGCGGATGCCCACGGCGTCGAGGCGGGCGGCGGCCAGGCGGTGGGTGGCGGAGGTGACCACGGCCCAGCGGTCGGCGGGCAGGGCGTCGAGCAGGTCCCGGGTGCCGGGCAGCAGCTCCACTCCCCCGTCGGCCACGTCGTCCACCTCCAGCCGCTCGACGCGGGCGACGGCCTCGGCGACCCGGTCGGCGGGCAGCAGGTCGCCCACGATCTCCACGGCGGTGCGGCCGTGCAGGGCGATCCCGGCGAAGACCTCCGCGGTGACGCCGTACTCGCGTGCCCACTTGGTCCAGCAGCGCTCCACCGAGGCGAGGCTGGAGACGAGGGTGCCGTCGTTGTCGAACAGGAGGGCGTGCGCGTGGATCGTCATGACCTCGACCCTACGCCCAGTGGTCTAGACCCCATGGCGGTGGACCGGGGGCGGCCTCGGCGCGGCTCCCGCGCCGTAATAAGGTCGCCCCATGCTCGATGCCCTGACGCTGGTGACCGGTGTCGCCGCGCTGCTGCTCGCCGCGTGGTGCGGCTGGGCGGCCTACCGTGACCAGCCGACGAAGGACTGGCACTTCATCGGGATGGCCGTGGTCTCGGTGCTGGCGCTGGTGCAGCTGGTGATCGGGATCGTGCAGCTGGCGCGGGGCGAGAAGCCGGAGCAGGGCACGACGATCTTCGTGGCGTACCTGCTCGGCGCGTTCGCGTGCGTGCCCGCGGCGGGCTTCATGTCGCTGGGTGAGCGCACCCGCTGGGGCTCGGTGACCGCGGCCGCCGGCGGTGTGGTGCTGGCGGTGCTGGAGGTGCGGCTGTATGACATCTGGGGAGGCTGAGGTGGCGACGGGGGACGGGTCGGCCGGGAGGTCCAGGCGGTTGACCAGCGGACCGGGGACCCTGCTGGTCTGGCTGTACGGCGTGATGGTGGTGGGCGCGGTGTCGCGCTCCGCGTACCAGATCGCCACCGAGTTCGACCGGGCGCCGCTGGCGTACTCCCTGTCGGCGGTGGCGGGCGTGGTCTACGGATTCATCACCTACACGCTGGTGCGCGGGAGCGAGGGCGCCCGCCGGGCGGCGCAGGTGTGCTGCGCCGCCGAGCTGGCCGGGGTGCTGATCGTGGGGACCTGGACCCTGATCGAGCCGTCCGCGTTCCCCGACGCCACGGTGTGGTCCAAGTACGGGATGGGTTACGTCTTCATCCCGGTGCTGCTGCCGGTGTCCGCCCTGTACTGGCTGCGCAGGTCGCGCGACCCGGAGCGCACGCCGCAGGGCTGAGGGGCGGCCGTCCGTCACGCGGTGACCGCGTAGGTGCCGGCCTGCTTCTCCAGGACGATCATCGGCACGCCGTCCGTGCCCTGGGCCGTGCCCACCGTCTCGTAGCCGACGCGGCGGTACAGGCGCAGGTTGCCCTCGCTGCGGTGGCCGGCGTGGAGGCGGAACCGGGTCGCGCCGCGCTCCCCCTCCAGGGCCGCCTCGGCCGCGCGCAGCAGCCGCGCGCCGATGCCGTGGCCCTGCAGACGGGGGTGGACGCAGAGCTTGCCGATGGCGGCGGCGCCGTCCTCGGTGACCCGGCCGCGGACCGAGCCGACCACCTCGTCGCCGAGGCGGGCGACGTACACGCAGTCGGCGGCGAGTTCCTCGCGCACGGAGTCCAGGCTCTGCACGAGCGGGTCGATGCGGTAGTTGCCGTACAGCGCCGCCTCGCTCTGGAAGCACAGGTACTGGAGCTTGAAGATCTGCTCCGCGTCCTGCTCGGTCGCCACCGAGATGGTCACGCTCATGCCCATGTGCGCACGCCTCCCGCTCACCTGATCACCGGTTGTCCCCCACTCCTATCCCCGCCCCGTTCCCGCCGCAACCTCCGTGGCGAGCAATCTCCGCAGACATCCGAGACATCTGGAACGTTCCGGTCCGAGGGAGCCCTGTGAGATACCCAACTCCCCCGCGATCTCCCGGTAGGTCGGGTCCCGCGGCGACAACAGGGCCTCGACCAGCCGCGGGCAGCGGCCGGGGAGCCGGCCGACCGCCGCGCGCAGCGCGCGCCCCCGCGCGGCGGTCAGGGCGAGCTGCGCGGGGTCGCGCTCCGCGTCGTCGGCCGGGTCGCCGTCGTACGGGCGTTCCCGGCGGTGGGTACGGCGGGTGCGGCGGGACTCGGCGCGCACCGCCCTGCGCAGCCAGCCGTGGGGGTCGGCCGGGGGTCCGTCGGCCCGGAGGTGTTCCAGGAGCCGGAGCCAGACGGCCTGTTCCAGGTCCGCGGGTTCGGTGCCGGTGGCATGGGCCTCGGCCGACGCCTCGGCGGCGAGGAGAGGGCCGAGCCGGAGGAGCATGTCGTACTTCACGTGCGGCACGACGCGGCCGCCCGGGCGGTGGGTTGCCCGGACGGCCGACTGTCACTCGATGGGAGGGCGCGCGTTCCTGTTCGCGCGGGGGCGCGGGGTCAGCCCTCGAGGAACTCCTGGCGCGCGAGCAGGCCCGTGTCCGGGTTGTCGGTGAAGACGCCGTCGATGCCGGTGGCGAAGTACGCGCGGAAGGCGCCGAAGGCGTCGCCGTACCCGTCGGCGTCCGTGCCCTTGCGGAACTCCGCGGGCAGGAACGGGTTCTCGTTGCGCATGGTGTACGGGTGCAGGATCAGGCCGACCGCGTGGGCGTCCTTCACCAGGCTGGTCGGCGTGGTGAGCCTGCCGTTCGCGTCCTTGGGGACGACCAGGTCCAGGGTGGGGCCGATGCCCTGGGCGTAGGAGGCGATCTCGCGCAGGCCCTGCTTGGTGACGAGGTCGGCGACCGTGCGCGGGTCGCCCGTCTCGACGAAGTCCCAGGGACGACTGGTCGCGCCGGACAGCAGGACCACCAGCGGGTTGTCGACCAGCTTGTTCAGGCGCTGGATGCTGGTCGGCTCGAACGACTGCAGGATGACCGGCGAGTGGCGCTTGTCCTTGCCGTGCTTGCGCAGCAGCTTGGCGAGACGCTCCTCCAGGCCGAGGCCGAGCTTGCGGAAGTAGGTGGGGTGCTTGGTCTCCGGGTAGATCCAGACCTGCTTGCCGCGCCTGCGGGTCTGCTCGTCCTGCCACCGGAGGACTTCCTCGAAGGTGGGGATGTCCCAGCGGCCGTTGTAGAGGGTGTTGTGCGGCCGGTTCGCCGGGATGCGCTCGACGGCGCGGAGGGTCTTCAGCTCGGCGAGCGTGAAGTCCTCGGTGAACCAGCCGGTGGTGGGCACGCCGTCCAGGACCTTGGTGGTGCGGCGGCCCGCGAACTCGGGGTGGTCGGCGACGTCGGTGGTGCCGCCGATCTCCGGCTCGTGCCGGCAGACCAGGTGGCCGTCCTTGGTGGGGACCAGGTCGCCGGCCTCGACGATGTCGGCGCCCAGGTCCAGGGCCAGCTGGTAGGAGCCGAAGGTGTGCTCGGGGCGGTAGCCGCTGGCACCCCGGTGGCCGATGACCGTCGGCACCGGCAGGCTCCCCAGCCCGCGGCCGGTGTGCCGCGCCCCACCGGCCTGTGCCGTGCCCGGCAGACCGAGCACGGTCCCGGTCGCGCCCAGGACGGCGGCGCCCAACAGGGCCCGTCGTCCGGTGCCGCGCTGCTGTTGGTTCGACTCCTGCGTTCCCATGGCGCCTCCTGCCGTCGGCTCGTGCGGTGCGCGCCGATCGTAGGGGCGTGGACATGACGGACGGGAGGCGGCGGGCCGAACGGACGGGTGCCGGCGCATGGCGCGTGGTGGTACGAACGGCTGACGGTCCGTCGGTATCGGGTGCGGCCGGACGGGTACCCGGGGAGTGAGGAGAACGCGACGTCCGTCACACGTTCCGGCCGGGTGACGGGGGCGTTACGGGGTGCCGCCGCAGGTAAAGGTGCGTCAATACCTCGTAAGACGCGGGTGAACCCGATGTGCGTCACCCCCCGGCCCGCGAGTATCGTCCTCACCTGCACAGACTCATACAGAACCCCCTTGACCCCGGAGGGCCCGTTGTCCCGCTTCGTGTTCATCAAGGCAGTGCTCGGACCGGTCATGCGCCTGATGTTCCGCCCCCGGGTCGAGGGCGTGGAGCACATCCCGGGCGACGGACCGGTCATCCTGGCCGGCAACCACCTCACGTTCATCGACTCGATGATCCTGCCCCTGGTGTGCGACCGTCAGGTCTGCTTCATCGGCAAGGACGAGTACGTCACCGGCAAGGGCATCAAGGGCCGGCTGATGGCCTGGTTCTTCACCGGCGTCGGCATGATCCCGGTGGACCGCGACGGCGGCAAGGGCGGGGTGGCCGCGCTGATGACCGGGCGGCGCATCCTGGAGGAGGGCAGGGTCTTCGGGATCTACCCCGAGGGCACGCGCTCGCCCGACGGGCGGCTGTACCGGGGGCGCACCGGTATCGCGCGGCTGACGCTGATGACCGGTGCGCCGGTGGTGCCGTTCGCCATGATCGGCACGGACAAGATCCAGCCGGGCGGGTCAGGGATGCCGCGGCCGTGCCGGGTGAAGGTGCGGTTCGGCGAGGCGATGGAGTTCTCCCGCTACGAGGGGATGGACCGCGACCGGTACGTGCTGCGGGCCGTGACGGACTCCGTGATGACGGAGGTCATGCGGTTGTCGGGGCAGGAGTATGTGGACATGTACGCCACGAAGGCGAAGGCGGCGTAGCCCTCCGGGGGTTGGGCCGGAAGGCTACGGCGGGTGCCTGTGGTCGGTCGGGTGCGGGTAGGTTGGGGCTGGGTGCGCGGTTCCTCGCGCCCCTGGGTGGGGGCGGTGCTCGGCGTCCGGCAGGTGCGGGTGGGTTGGGGCTGGGTGCGCGGTTCCTCGCGCCCCTGGGTGGGGAGGGTGCTGGTCAGTCGGCAGATTCCAGGTGTTGGTTCCTCAGGAGGAACCAGGCTGCTGCCGCTGTGACCAGGAGGACTGCTGCTCCCGCGCCCGAGGCCAGGTGGAGGCCGTGGACGAAGGCTTCGCGGGCCGAGGTCAGGAGGGTGTCCGCGGTGGGCGCCGGCAGGTGCGACGCCGCTTCGACCGCTCCGCCCAGTGACTCGTGCGCCCCGGCCGGCGTGCCCGCCGGTGCGGTGAAGTCACGGTAGGCGCCCGTCACGATGGACCCCAGCACGGCGATGCCCAGGGCCGCGCCCAGTTCGTACGCCGTCTCGGAGACCGCCGAGGCCGCGCCCGCCTGGTCCTTGGGGACCGCGGAGAGGATGACGTCGGCCGTCACCGTGAAGGAGAAGCCGGCGCCGACGCCGACGACCAGCAGGGCCGCTCCCAGCAGCGGGTAGCCGGTGGACGCGTCGATCACCGTGATCACGGCCAGGGCCAGCCCGATCGCCGCGAGGCCGCCGGAGACCACCGCGCGCACCGAGAAGCGGCGCGCCACGCGGCCGGCCACCAGGCCCGCGGCCACGGCGCCGATCGCGGCGGGCAGTTCGGCCAGGCCCGCCTCGAACGGGGGCCGGTCCTGCACCAGTTGCAGGAACTGCGACAGGAAGAACACCAGCCCGGACAGGCCGAGCACGGTCAGCAGGTCGGCCAGCACCGCCCCGGAGAACCCGCGGTTGCGGAACAGCCGCATGTCCAGCAGCGGCGCCGGCAGAGTGAGCTGGCGTCGGACGAAGCCGTACAACGCGGCGGCGCCCAGGACGCCAGCGCCCAGGGTGGGCCACGCGAACCCGTGGGCCGCGGCCTCCTTCACCGCGTACACCACGGCGATCATGCCGACCAGGGACAGCAGCACGCTCGGCAGGTCCCAGGGGCCCGGGTCGGGGTTGCGGGACTCGGGCAGGGTGCGGATGCCGACCAGGACCAGCACCGCCATCACGGGCAGGTTGATCAGGAAGACCGAGCCCCACCAGAAGTGCTCCAGCAGGAAGCCGCCGACGATCGGGCCGACCGCCGTGCCGGCCGAGGCCGCCGCGCCCCAGATGCCCACGGCCAGGCTGCGCTCGCGCGGGTCGTGGAAGAGGTGGCGGATCAGGGCCAGGGTGGCCGGCATCAGGGTCGCGCCGGCGACGCCCAGCAGGGCGCGGGCGGCGATCAGCGCCTCGGGCGTGGTGGCGTAGGCGTTGAGCACCGAGAGCGCGCCGAACGCCGTGGCGCCGAAGAGGAGGATCCGCTTGCGGCCGATGCGGTCGCCGAGGCTGCCCATCGAGACCAGCAGGCCCGCGATGACGAACGAGTACACGTCGCCGATCCACAGGAGCTGGGTGCCGGAGGGCTCGAGGTCCTCGCTGATGTAGGGGGTCGCGAGACCGAGGACGGTCGCGTCGACGGCCACCAGCAGCACGGCGAGCACCAGGACGGACAGCGCGAGCCAGCGGCCCGGGCGCTTCACCGCCTCGGTCGTGCGCGCCGGCTGCAGGGTGCTGGTCATGGTTCCTCTCTCCGTAGTGCGCCGCCGAGCAGCAGCTCGACGACCATGTGGGTGAAGTCCTTGGGGGCGACGCGCCCGGCCTGGGTGGCCCAGGCGCAGGAGGCGACGAGGCCGTAGAGCGCCTCGGTGAGCCAGGCCGGGCTGAGGTCGATGCGGAACTCGCCGCTCTGCTGACCGCGGACGAACACGGTGGCGATCCGGGTGTCGAGCCGGGCCCAGGGTTCGTCGCCGCCGTCCTCCCAGAGCTGGTTCTCTCCGTAGAGGAAGGCGAGCAGTCCGGCGGCGGGCTCGATCTCCCGCACGAGTCTGCGCAGCGCCTCCCCGGCGGACCCGTCGTCCAGCCGGGCCCGGTCGAGCGCCGCCTCGCACTCCGCGACGCCGAGCGACTCCAGCGCGCGGACGAGCGCGTCCCGGCCGGCGAAGTGCCGGTGCAGGGTGGCGCGGCTGATGCCCGCCGCCCTGGCGACCTCGTCCATGGTCGCGGTGGGGGTGCGGGTCAGCAGGGCGGCGGCGCTGCGGAGCACCTGGTCACGATCAACGGCCATGAGACGAGTGTAGCTCACCTGAGACATGGATGTCTCACCGTGGGCATGCGTGTGTCAGGAGAGGGGCGCAGGGGGGACGCGGGAGGGTGCGGGGTTCCTCAGTGCCAGGGGAGGTGTGCGCGCCGCTCCCAGTACGCGTGGGGTTCCTCGGCGAGCGTCGCCAGGCGGGCGAGCTGATCCTCGTCCAGGTCGACGGCCGCCGCGTGCAGGTTGGACGTGAGCTGGGCGGCCGTAGCGGCGCCGGACAGGACGACGCCGGCCCAGGGCTGCCTCAGGACCAGGGCGAGGGCGACGGCGTCGCAGCCGAGGCCGGTCTCCTCGGCCACGGCCCGCAGGGCGGCCGGGGCGTGCGGGTCCGCGAGGCGGCCGTTGGCCATGCCCTCCTTGACGATGACGGTCAGCCCCGCGTCGTGCGCCTGGGCGAGGGCGGGGCCCGCCGCGGTCTCCAGCGCGTTGTACGTCGACTGCACGGTCCGGAAGAGGGGGGCACCGTCGACGGTCACCTCCAGAGCCGCACGGATCGCGTCGGCCTGGGCGGGGCCACTGGTGGAGAACCCGACGGTCAGGCCCGCGGCGGCGGCCTCGGCGAGGCGCGCGTGGAGTTCCTTGTCGGTGAGGGCGGGGCTGTCCGGGGTCACCGAGTGGATCTGGTAGAGGTCGAGGCGGTCGCCGAGCAGGGCGTCGGTCTCGGCGCGCTGGCGCTCGTACGTCGCGAGGGTGTGGTCCTTGACCTCGTGGGTCTCGGCGTCCGCCGACCAGCCGGCGGTGTAGGTGTAGCCCCACTTGCTGCCGATGACGACGTCGGTGACGTCGGGGCGGGCGGCGAGCCAGTCCGCGAGGAACTCCTCGGAACGGCCGTAGGAGCGGGCGGCGTCGAGGTAGCGGACGCCCTGGGCGTAGGCGGCGTCGAGGAGTTCATGGGTGCGGGCCCGCAGGGCGTCGACGCTGCGGTCGGCGGGCAGGTCCCGGTCGCGACCGAGGGTGATGTAGCCGGGCCGTCCGACGGCGGCGAGGCCCAGCCCGAGGTGGCAGGTGGGCGTCGTGGCGGTCGCGAGACGGGCGAAGGGCATCGCGGGCTCCGTTCGGTCGGGCGGGTGCCGGACCAACGTAACCCGCGACGCCCCGGGATCACGTTCCGGCGTTCACCTCTTGGCGTTCGCCCACTCCTGCTGGGCCGCGACGTCGGCCTTCACCTCGGCCAGCTGGACCGCGACGGCGCTCGGGGCCGTGCCGCCGCGGCCGTTGCGGGAGGCCAGGGCGCCGGGCACGTTGAGGACGGTGCGGACCTCGGGGGTCAGATGGGCGCTGATCTTGGCGAACTGCTCGTCCGTCAGCTCGTCCAGCTCCTTGCCCTCGGCCTCCGCGGCCTTGACGCACTCGCCGGCGACCTCGTGGGCCACCCGGAACGGCACGCCCTGCTTGACCAGCCACTCGGCGATGTCGGTGGCCAGGGAGAAGCCCGCCGGGGCCAGCTCCTCCAGCCGCTCGCGGTGGACGGTGAGGGTGGCGACCATGCCGGTGAAGGCGGGCAGCAGAACCTCCAGCTGGTCGCAGGAGTCGAAGACCGGCTCCTTGTCCTCCTGGAGGTCGCGGTTGTACGCGAGGGGCAGGGCCTTGAGCGTGGCCAGCAGACCGGTCAGGTTGCCGATCAGGCGGCCGCTCTTGCCGCGGGCCAGCTCGGCGATGTCCGGGTTCTTCTTCTGCGGCATGATCGACGAGCCGGTGGAGAAGGCGTCGTGCAGGGTCACGAAGGAGAACTCCTTCGTGTTCCAGATGATGATCTCCTCGGCGATCCGGCTGAGGTTCACGCCGATCATCGCGGCGATGAAGGCGAACTCGGCGACGAAGTCGCGGGACGCCGTGCCGTCGATGGAGTTGCCGACGCTGCCGTGCTCGAAGCCGAGGTCCTGGGCGACCGCCTCGGGGTCCAGGCCGAGGGAGGAACCCGCCAGGGCGCCGGAGCCGTACGGCGAGACGGCCGTGCGGGCGTCCCACTGGCGCAGCCGCTCGGCGTCCCGGGACAGCGCCTGCACGTGGGCCAGGACGTGGTGGGCGAACAGCACCGGCTGGGCGTGCTGGAGGTGGGTGCGGCCGGGCATGGCCACGTCCGGGTGGGCCTCGGCCAGGCCGATCAGCGCCTCCTGGAGGTCGGCAACCAGACCGCCGATGACGCGGGCGTGGTCGCGCAGGTACATCCGGAAGAGGGTGGCGACCTGGTCGTTGCGGGAGCGGCCCGCGCGCAGCTTGCCGCCCAGGTCGGGGCCCAGGCGCTCCAGCAGGCCCCGCTCCAGGGCGGTGTGGACGTCCTCGTCGGCGATGGTGCCGACGAACGCGCCCGAGGCCACGTCCGCCTCCAGCCGGTCCAGCCCGGCGATCATGCGCTCCAGCTCGTCCTCGGTAAGCAGGCCCGCCTTGTGCAGCACGCGCGCGTGGGCGCGCGACCCGGCGATGTCGTAGGGCGCCAGCCGCCAGTCGAAGTGGACGGACGCGGACAGCTTGGCCAGGGCCTCGGCGGGGCCGTCGGCGAAACGGCCGCCCCAGAGCCGTACGTCACCGCTGTTGCTGCTCACTTGCGCTGCTCCTCACCGCTGCCGGTCACCACGTTGTGCATGAGTATGCAGAGCTCTGCATGATTCGTCAATTCAGGAGGGAGCGCGTGGCGGCGACCGTGGTGGAAGCGATGCGGGTTTTCGCAACAACCTTGAACAACCTTGAACACCCGCAAGCGCTTGCCCGTACTCACCGCTGGACGCAGGCGCCGCGTCCGCCCCACCCGCTCTCGACCCAAGTGAGGCTTCCGCATGTCCAGGGCTCTCCCCAAGTACAACAAGCGCCGTGTGGCGATCGTCGGTGGCGCCGCCGCTCTGGCCCTGACCGGCGCGGTGGTGGTGAACTCCGCGCTGGCCGGGGAACCGGGCAAGGGCGGCGCGGCCGACGCCCGGACGCTCGCCGCCGGCCCCGGCACCATCGCCTGCCCGGACGTCGCCTCCCGGCTCCCCGCCGTCCCCGCCTCCGCCAAGGCCGAGGTCGACCGCAACCTCGCCCTCCTGCGCACCCAGATCGACGAAGCCAACACCCGCCTTGCCAAGACCGTCGGACAGGGCGGACCCAACTTCGTCCAGAACGCCATCCTCGGCCCCCTCAAGGACAAGCGCGTCTCCACCATCGACCGCATCGCCATCTCCATCGGCCGCCAGGGCACCAAGCCCCAGGGCCTCGACGCCCTGGCCGCCTGCACCCTGGGCGCCGGGGGCGCGGGCGGCGCGGCGACCCAGGCGCCGGCCGGCCAGGGGAACTCAGGGAACGCGGGGAACGCCGGCGGCAACGGCAACGCGGGGAACACCGGGAACGCGGGCAACACCGGTGTCGGCACCATCGCCTGCCCGGACGTCGCCTCCCGGCTCCCCGCCGTCCCCGCCTCCGCCAAGGCCGAGGTCGACCGCAACCTCGCCCTCCTGCGCACCCAGATCGACGAAGCCAACACCCGCCTCGTCAAGACCGTCGGACAAGGCGGACCCAACTTCGTCCAGAACGCCATCCTCGGCCCCCTCAAGGACAAGCGCGTCTCCACCATCGACCGCATCGCCATCTCCATCGGCCGCCAGGGCACCAAGCCCCAGGGCCTCGACGCCCTGGCCGCCTGCACGTTGAACCGGTGACGTGACAGGCCGGTGGCCGCCCCGCAGGAAGCGCCGGCCGGGGCGGCCACTGGGGTGCGCGGAAATGATCGGCCAATTCCTTAGACAGCCGAACCATCCGCCACGATAATCGTTAGACATGGGAAAGACTTACGAGCGCATCGACGGCAGACTCCGCACCTTCATCGAGTCCCAGCCGGTCTTCTTCACCGCCACCGCGCCCCTCTCGGACGACGGCACCATCAACCTCTCCCCCAAGGGCCTCAAGGGATCCTTCGCCGTGCTCGACGAGCACACCGTGGCCTACCTCGACTTCGCGGGCTCCAACGCCGAGACCATCGCCCACCTGCGGGAGAACGGCCGGATCACCCTGATGTGGTGCGCCTTCCAGGGACCGCCCAACATCGTGCGGGTGCACGGCCGCGGGGAGCCCGTCTTCCGCGACGACCCCCGCTTCGCCGGCCTCCTCGCGCACTTCCCGGGCATCGATCCCACCCCGCACGGCCTGCGCGCCGTCATCCTCGTGCACGCCGAACTGGTGCGCGACACCTGCGGCTACGCGGTGCCCTTCATGAGCTACGACGCCGAACGCGACCTGCACGAAAAGCGGTTCGCGCGCGAGGACGACGCCTCGCTCAGCGCGTACTTCACCAAGAAGGACCACATCGCGACCAGCCTGGACGGACTACCCGGGCTGCCGTTGCCGCTGCCGCCCTCTACGGTCTGAGGCATGCGCCCCGGTGCCGTCGCCCTCGCGTCCCTGTCCCTCCTGCTGCTCGGCGCCACGCCCGTCGGTGCGGCCGGGGCTCCGCCGCAGCCGCTGCCCACGCGGATGCGGGACACCGGCGGCGGCACCCAGCTGATCACCGCCGTGGCCGCCCGGACCGGCTCGACGACCGGCACCGTGACCTGGTGGGACCGGGTGGGCGGGCGCTGGGTGGAGGGGGGGTCGGCGTCCGCGCGGTTCGGGGCGAAGGGGCTCGTCGAGGGGACGAAGCGCCGGCAGGGCACCTACACGACGCCGACCGGGCTGTACGACCTGCCGTTCGCCTTCGGCACCGGGGCGGCACCGTCCGGGACGCGGTACCCGTACCGGGCCGTGCGCCGGAGCTCGTGGTGGTGCGAGGACAATGACTCGCGGTCGTACAACCGCTGGACCGACCCGCGCCCGGCGGACTGCCGGGCGGCGGAGTCGGAGCACCTCGTCTTCTACCCGACGCAGTACGCCCACGCGCTGGTCATCGGGTTCAACTACCGCACTCCGGTGCGCGGTCGGGGCGCCGGGATCTTTCTGCACGTCAACGGGCGGGGCGCGACGGCGGGTTGCGTGTCGGTGCCGGCCGCGGACATGCGGCGGATCCTGCGGTGGGCGGATCCCGCGCGGGGGCCGCACATCGCCGTGGGGACGACGGGCGGGGCCACGGCGGTCACCCGGTACTGACCGGGCCCGACGGCGTACCGGCTCACGGAGCCCATGAGTTCACGCGGTGTCCGCCACGGCGAGCCGCACCGTGAACGTCGTCGCGCCCGGGCCGCTGTCCACCGCCACGCTCCCGCCGTGCGCCTCGACCACCGCGGCGACGATCGACAGGCCGAGGCCCGCGCCACCGCCCGAGCCGTCCGGGCGGCGGCGGTCGGCCCGGGTGAAGCGCTCGAAGACCGAGGGGCGGACGTCGTCCGGGATGCCGGGGCCGTCGTCGTGGACGGTGAGGACGGCGGAGCCCGCCTCGGTGTGCAGCGTCACCGTCACGGCGGTGCCCACGGGTGTGTGCAACCGCGCGTTGGCCAACAGGTTGGCCAGCACCTGCTGGAGGCGGTGGGCGTCGCCGGGCACGGTGACCGGCTCCTCCGGGAGGTCCAGGGTCCAGCGGTGGCCGGGCCCCGCGGCCCGCGCGTCGGTGACGGCGTCCAGGACCAGCCGGGTGAGGTCCACCGCGCCGCGCTCCAGCGGGCGGCCCGCGTCCAGCCGCGCCAGGAGCAGCATCTCGTCGACCATCTCCCCCATCCGGCAGGACTCCGCCGCGATCCGCTCCAGGGCCCGGGTCACCTCCGGCGGGACCGGGCCCGGGTGCAGCAGGGCCAGCTCCGCGTGGCCGCGCACCGAGGCCACCGGGGTGCGCAGCTCGTGGCTGGCGTCGGCGGCGAAGCGGCGCAGCCGTTCCTCGCTCGCGTGGCGCTTGGTCAGCGCGTCCTCGACGTGGCCCAGCATGCGATTGAAGGCGCTCGCCACCCGGCCCACCTCGCTGCGCGGGTCCGCAGCCGGGGCCCGGGGCGGCAGGGCCACCTCCCCGCTGGCGAGCGGGAGTTCGCTGACCCGGGTGGCCGTGGCCGCGACCCGGCTGAGCGGGCGCAGCGACCAGCGCACCCACAGGGCGCCGGCCACGCCGGTGACCGCGAGCGCGACGCCGAAGACGCTGCCGGCGACCAGCTCCAGCCGGTGCACGGCGGCCTCCACCGGCTCCAGCGGCAGCCCGGTGATCAGCACGTCGCCGTCCAGGCCCCGGCCGGCCGAGACCCGGTAGTCGTCGAGGGCGGACAGGTGCACGCTGTGGCCCCGGCCGTCGACGGGCACGGCGGCCAGGTGCCGCGCGTCCCGGGCGGTCAGGTGGACGTTCAGGTCCGCCGTCACGTCGCCGGAGCGGACCACCGCCGCGTTGGTGACCCGCCCGTCGACCAGCCGGGCGCCGAAGGTGCCGGTGGCCTGGTGGCGGGTGTCGCCGCGTTCGTCGCCGTCGTGGTCGTCGCGCTCGCCGGGGAGCCGGCCGCTGTGCTCCAGGCTCGCCGGGAAGCGGGTGCCGACGTCGCCCAGCTGCTGGTCGACTCGGCTGGTGAGGAAGCGTTCCAGCTCGACCACGGCGGCCACGCCCACCGCCGCGCAGCTGACGGCGAGCAGCACCACGAGCCCGACGGTCAGCCGGGCCCGCAGGGTGCGCGGCCAGCCGGGCCGGCCGATCCGGACGGACCTCACTGCGCGGCCGGCTTGAGCACGTAGCCCGCCCCGCGCACGGTGTGGATCATCGGCTCGCGGCCGGCGTCGACCTTCTTGCGGAGGTAGGAGATGTACAGCTCCACGACATGGGCGCGGCCGCCGAAGTCGTAGGACCAGACCCGGTCGAGGATCTGGGCCTTGCTCAGGACGCGGCGGGGGTTGCGCATCAGGAAGCGGAGGAGTTCGAACTCGGTCGGGGACAGCTCGACCAGCTCGCCGGCCCGGGTCACCTCGCGGGCCTCCTCGTCCATGACCAGGTCGCCGACGACCAGCCGGGGGCCCTCGTCCGGCTGGCGGGCCATGCCGGCCCGGCGCAGCAGGCCGCGCAGCCGGGCGACGACCTCCTCCAGGCTGAAGGGCTTGGTCACGTAGTCGTCGCCGCCGGCCGTGATCCCGGCGATGCGGTCCTCGACGGCGTCCCGCGCGGTCAGGAACAGCACGCAGACGTCCGGCTTCACGGCGTGCAGGTCGCGCAGCACGGCGAAGCCGTCGGTGTCGGGCAGCATCACGTCGAGGACCACCGCGTCGGGCAGCAGCTCGCGGGCGGCGGCCAGCGCGGAGGCGCCGTCGCCGGCGGTGCGGATCCGCCAGCCCTCGTAGCGCAGGGCGCCGGAGAGCACCTCGGCGAGGTCCGGGTCGTCGTCGACGACGAGCACGCGCAGCGGGGTGCCGTCGGGGCGGGTGAGGGCGGGGCGCCCGGAGCGGGTCGTGTTCATGGCTGCTCCCAGCATCGCCCCTGCACGGCGCCCGGATCCTCTCGGGCGGCTCTGAGTTTCCTCTGAGTCCGCGCGCGGACCGGCCGCTCAGAGCCCGCTCAGAGGTTCGGCCCGCACAGTGGCGGGCGACGAGGCGAAAGGACCCGCCCATGACGACCGTGTACGAGCGACGACCGACGGCCCCTCCCCGGGCCGCCGGGCGGCCGCGCTCCCCCGCCGGCCCGCTGCTGGCCGCGCTGTGGGCCGGGGCGGCGGCCGTGGTCGCGCTGTGGTGGGCGGACACCGCCTCGGTGGTCGGCGCGGCCGGCTGGCTCACCGGGGCCGGGCGGATCGCGGGGCTGCTGTGCGGGTACGCGTGCGCGGTGCTCGTGGGCCTGATGGCGCGGGTGCCGCTGCTGGAGCGGCGGATCGGCTCGGACCGGGTGGCCCGCTGGCACGCGGGGGCGGGCCGCTACACGGTCTGCCTGCTGGTGGCGCACGTCGTGCTGGTCCTCGCCGGGTACGCGGCCCAGGACCACCGCTCGCTGGTCGCCGAGGCGCTGACCGTCGTCCTGGACTACCCCGAGATGCTCAAGGCCACCGCCGGCACGGTGGTCCTCCTCGCGGTCGGCGTCACCTCGGTGCGCGCGGTGCGCCGCCGTACCGGCTACGAGTTCTGGTACTACGTCCACCTGCTCACCTACGCCGCGGTGTTCCTGGCGTTCGGCCACCAACTGGCCCTGGGCGACGACCTGAACGGCCGGCCCGTGGCCACGGCCGCCTGGTACGCGCTGTACCTCGGCGTCGCCGCGCTGGTGCTGTGGTTCCGGGTGCTGGTGCCGGTCCGGCTCAACCTGCGGCACCGGCTGCGGGTGGAGTCGGTTCACCCGGAGGCGCCGGGCGTGTACTCGGTCGTCGTGCGGGGGCGGCACCTGGACCGGCTGGACGCGCGGGCCGGGCAGTTCTTCCGCTGGCGCTTCCTCGGCGCCCGGCTGGGCTGGACGTCGACGCCGTATTCGCTGTCGGCGCCACCGCGCGGGGACCTGCTGCGGATCACGGTGAAGGCGCTCGGCGGCCACAGTGCGGCCGTGGCGCTGCTGCGGCCCGGGACGCGCGTGTGGGCGGAGGGCCCGTACGGCTCGCTGACCGCCGGCCGGCAGACCTCGCCGAAGGTCCTGCTGATCGCGGCGGGCGTCGGCATCACCCCGCTGCGGGCGCTGTTCGAGACGCTGCCCGGCGAGGTCACCCTGCTCTACCGGGCGCACGGCGCCGAGGACCTGGCGCTGGGCGGCGAGCTGGAGGCGATCGCCCGATGGCGCGGCGCGCGGGTGCTGTACGCGCTCAACGACGAGCACGGCCGGCGCCCCGCGCTCACCGCCGCGTCGCTGCGCGCGGCCGTCCCGGACCTGCCCGGCCGCGACGTCTACGTCTGCGGCCCGCACGGCTTCGCCCGGGACGTGTACGAGGCGTTGCGCGCCGCCGGTGTGCCGGACCGGCGGATCCACCACGAGTCGTTCGAACTGTGAGGCACCGTGCACCCGTTGAGGAAGAGCCGTCCGCTGCGCCGGGTGGTGCTGGCGAGCGCCGGCACCGTGTCGGCCTTCGTCCTGCTGCTGTCGCTGAAGCCCCACGGCCTGCCGGAGCCGGCGGCGGCACCGGCGCCCGCGCCGTCGAGCAGCGTGGGTGCGGGCGCGTCCGGCGGGTCCGGGTCGAGCGGATCGGGGTCGAGCGGATCGGGGTCGACCGGGCCCGGCGGGGGGAGCGCGTCCGGCACGCGGACCGTCACCGGCGAGTCGGTGCAGACCCGTTGGGGCCCGGTCCAGGTCCGCGTCACCGTGGCGGACGGAAGGCTCACGGACGTCACGGCGGTCACGTACCCGCAGGACAACCCGCGCGACCAGCAGATCAACTCCTACGCCCTCCCCGAGTTGCGCAGCGAGGCCCTGCGGGCGCAGGGCGCGGACATCGACACCGTGTCGGGAGCGACGTACACGAGTGACGGTTACCGCGAGTCACTCCAGTCCGCGCTGGATGCGGCGGGCCTGTGACCCCGGCGGCGCGCTGAACACTCCGTCGTCGCGGCACGTATCTGTGGGCCAAGGGTCAAGTCCCCCGGAGGAACCGTGACCACCACGATCGCAGGCGGACGTGCCGCCCGCCGCCAGACGATGCGCCGCATCCGCCCGCGCCGCTCCCCCGCCGTCCCGCTGCTGATCGCCGTGTGGGCGGGCGCGGCGGGCGTGCTGTGGCTGTGGTGGGCCAACACCCCGTCCATCGCGGACGACAACAGCCGCATCCTCAACGCGGGCCGGATCACCGGACTGCTGGCCGGCTACCTGATGGCCCTGGTCGTCCTGCAGATGGCGCGGGTGCCCGCGCTGGAGCGGCGGGTCGGCTCCGACCGGGTGGCGCGCTGGCACGCGATGAGCGGCCGGTACACGCTCTGCCTGGTGGTGGCGCACGTGTTCCTCATCATGTGGGGGTACGCGCTGCAGGCCGGCAAGTCGCTCGGCGACATCGTCCAGCAGACGGTCGACTCCATCAACCAGCTGCCGGACATGGGCAAGGCGGCCATCGGCACCGGCCTGCTGGTCCTCATCGGGCTGGTCTCCGCGGGCGGGGTGCGCCGGCGGATGCCGTACGACACCTGGTACCACGTGCACCTGATGACGTACGCCGCGGTGTTCCTGACGTTCTGGCACCAGATCACCACCGGCAACGACTTCGCCGTCGAACCGGCCGCCAGGACCGCCTGGTACGCGCTGTACGGCACGGTCACCGCGCTGGTCCTGTGGTACCGGATCCTCACCCCGATCCGGCTGAACCTGCGCCACCGCATGCGGGTCGAGGCGGTCATCGAGGAGACGCCCGGGATCGTGTCCGTGCTGATCGGCGGGCGCAAGCTGCACCGGATGGGCGCGGAGGCGGGGCAGTTCTTCCGGTGGCGGTTCCTCGCGCCGGGGATGCGCTTCAGCTCCCACCCGTACTCGCTGTCGGCGGCGCCCCGCCCGGACCTGCTGCGCATCACGGTCAAGGCGATCGGCGACCACAGCGCCGCCCTGCGCGAGCTGGCCCCGGGCACGCGCGTGTGGGCCGAGGGCCCGTACGGCGCCCTGACCGCCTCCCGGCGCAGCCGCGGCAAGGTGCTGCTGGTGGCCGGCGGGGTGGGCATCACCCCGATGCGGGCGCTGTTCGAGACGCTGCCGGGCGCGGCCGGGGACATCACGCTGCTGTACCGGGCCAACAGCACGCAGGACCTGGCCCTGTGGGACGAGCTGGCGAAGATCGCCGACGAGCGCGGGGCGCGGCTGATGTACGCGGTGAACAGCCCGGACGGGGAGCGGCCCGACATCTCGGCGGAGTCGCTGCAGCGCAAGATCCCGGACATCGACCACCACGACGTCTTCATGTGCGGCCCGGCGGGCTTCGCCCAGTCGGTGTACGACGCGCTGCGCGGCGCCGGGGTGCCGGCCCGCCGCATCCACCACGAGTCGTTCGAGATGTGAGCGCCGCAACGGCCTTCGCACGCGGACTGCGGACCCCGCAGGACTCGCCGAACCCGCGGAACCAGGAGCTTGGGAACAGATGAGGAAGAGCCACCCGATCCGGCGCGTCGTGCTCACGACCGCCGCCACCGTGTCCGGGATCGTGCTGCTGCTGTCGCTGAAGCCCGGGTCCGACCCGGCGTCCGCGGCGGCGGGCGCGGCCCCGGGGGCCCCAGGTGCGGTGCAGGAGTCGGCCCAGGGCGGGGCCGGTGCCGCCGCGGGCTCCACGGTCACCGGGGACGCGGCGCAGACCCAGTACGGCGTCGTGCAGGTCCGGCTGACCGTCGCGGGCGGGAAGATCACCAAGGCGGAGGCCGTCCAGGCGCCCAAGGGCGGCCGGAGCGACTCCGTCACCGCCGACGCGGTGCCCAGGCTGAACCGGGAGGCGGTCGCCGCGCAGGGCGCGGACATCGACGCGGTGTCCGGGGCGACGTACACCAGCGCGGGCTACCGCCAGTCCCTTCAGTCGGCGATCGACAAGGCGAAGGCGGCGCCCGCGCCCGCGCCGTCGGCCCCGGCCTCGCAGGGCGCGGGTGGGGCGGCGGCCGGGGCGGCGCGGACCGTGACCGGTGCGGTGGCGCAGACGCAGTACGGTCCCGTCCAGGTTCGTGTCACCGTAAGCGGCGGGCGGATCACCGCGGCGGAGGCGGTGCAGGCGCCCAAGGGCGGGGAGAGCGACCAGAAGACCGCGCTGGCCGTCCCGCGGCTCAACCGGGAGGCCGTCGCGGCGGGCAGCGCGGACATCGACTCGGTCTCCGGGGCCACGTACACCAGCGAGGGCTACAAGAAGTCGCTCCAGTCCGCGCTGGACCGGGCCGGTGGCTGACACGGTGACCGAGCCGGCCGGGGCGCCCGTGGCGGTGCGGCACGCGGAGGACGTCATGGGGACGGTCTTCTCCTTCGACGTGCGCGGCGGGGAGCCCGGGGCGGTGCGCCGGGCGCTGGACGCGGCGGTCGCGGGGCTGCACCGGGTGGACGAGGTGTTCAGCACCTACCGCGACGACAGCGAGGTGTCCCGGCTGGCGCGCGGGGAACTGGCCGTCGCCGACTGCGCTCCCGAGGTGGCCGAGGTACTGGAGCTCGGGGCGCGGGCGGAGCGGACGAGCGACGGGTGGTTCAGCCTGCGCTACCAGGGGCGGCTGGACCCGACCGGGATCGTGAAGGGCTGGGCCGCGGAGCGCGCCGCGCGGCTGCTCGCGGAGGTTCCCGGGGTGTGCGGGGTCAGCGTCAACGGGGGCGGCGACGTCCAGTTGCTGGGTGTGCCCGCGCCCGGCCGGCCCTGGCGGGTCGGCGTCGCGGACCCGCTGCGGCCGGGCGGCCTGGCGGCCGTCATCTCGGCGGCGGGGGTGTCCGAGCTGGCGGTGGCCACGTCCGGCACGGCGGAGCGGGGCGCCCACATCGTGGACCCCCGCTCGGGCCGCTCCGCGGTCACGGACCTGGTGGCCGTGACGGTGGTCGCCCCCCGCCTGACCTGGGCGGACTGCTGGGCCACGGCAGCCTTCGCAATGGGCTCCCGCGCGGGCCTGACCTGGCTGGACTCCCTCCCTGACACGGAGGCCCTGCTGATCACGGCGGGGGACGAGGTGCGGTGCACCGGGGGGTTGGCGGCGCGGCTCGGCTGAAAGGGGCGCGGGGAACTGCGCGACCAGCCCCCACGCGCCCGCAGCCGCCCGACCACCGTCACCACCCCTAGACCCCCAGGGGCGCGGGGAACTGCGCGACCAGCCCCCACGCGCCCGCAGCCGCCCGACCACCGTGACCGCTCGCTGAGCCGGGCACCGGCGTCAGTGGCCGTTCTGGGCCAAGCGAAGCAAGTGGTCCGCCAGGGCCTGCCCCCCGGTCGGGTTGCGGCTGATGAGCAGCAGGGTGTCGTCGCCGGCGATCGTGCCCAGGATGTCGTGCAGTTCGGCCTGGTCGATCGCCGAGGCGAGGAACTGGGCGGCGCCCGGCGGGGTGCGCAGGACGACGAGGTTGGCCGAGGCCTCCGCGGAGATCAGGAGTTCCGAGGAGAGGCGGCGCATCCGCTCCTCCTTGGCCGACTCCCCGAGCGGGGCCCGCGGGGTGCGGAAGCCGCCCTCGCTGGGCACCGCGTAGATGAGCTCGCCGTCGGTGTTGCGGATCTTCACCGCGTTCAGCTCGTCCAGGTCCCGCGACAGCGTCGCCTGGGTGACGCTCAGCCCGTCGTCGGCCAGCAGCTTCGCCAACTGGCTCTGCGACCGCACCGGTTGCCGGTTGAGGATGTCCACGATCCGGCGGTGGCGTGCGGTGCGGGTCTGCGGCACGGCCGGGCCGGCCGCATCCGGGTGCCCGTGGTCGTCCTGCGCCTGGCTCATCGTCGTCTCATTCTCCGGCTCGTCCGTCCCCGTGCGCACTTGCGTCGAGGATGCCGGGCAGCGCCCGCAGAAGCGCCTCCACCTCGTCGTCGCCGAGGTTCAGCGGCGGCATCAGCCGTACGACGTCGGCGGCGGGCGCGTTCACCAGGAACCCGGCCTCCTGAGCCGCCTGCTGCACCTGGGGCGCGAGCGGCTCGGTGAGCACGATACCCAGGAGCAGGCCCGCGCCCCGGACATGGTCGATCAACCGGTGATTCAGCGCCTCGATCCCCTCGCGCAACCTCTCGCCCTGCCGCTTGACGTTCTCCAGCAGCCCTTCGGAGGCGATGGTGTCCAGGACGGCGAGCCCGGCGGCGCAGGCGACGGGGTTGCCGCCGAACGTCGTACCGTGCTGGCCCGGTTGCAGCAGGTCCGCGGCCCGGCCGAAGGCGACGGTCGCGCCCAGCGGCAGGCCGCCGCCGAGCTGCTTGGCCAGGGTGACCACGTCGGGCAGCACGCCCTCGTGGGCCTGGTAGGCGAACCAGGACCCGGTGCGCCCGACGCCGGTCTGCACCTCGTCGAGGACGAGCAGCGCGCCGGTGGCCGCCGTGATCGCCCGGGCGGCCTTGAGGTAGCCGGCCGGGGGCACGACGACGCCGTTCTCGCCCTGGATGGGCTCGATGACGACGAGGGCGGTCTCCTCGGTGACCGCGGCCGCGAGGGCCTGCGCGTCGCCGTACGGCACGTGGGTGACGTCGGCGGGCAGGGGCAGGAACGGGGCCTGCTTGGCGGGCTGTCCGGTGAGCGCGAGGGCGCCCATCGTGCGGCCGTGGAAGCCGCCCTCGGTGGCGACCATGTGGGTGCGCCCGGTCAGCCGGCCGATCTTGAAGGCGGCCTCGTTGGCCTCGGCGCCGGAGTTGCAGAAGAACACCCGGCCGTCGCGGCCGAAGAGGTGGAGGAGCCGTTCGGCGAGGGCGACGGTCGGCTCGGCCATGAAGAAGTTGGAGATGTGCCCGAGGGACGCGATCTGCGTGCTGACGGCCTCGACGATCGCCGGGTGGGCGTGGCCGAGGGCGTTGGTGGCGATGCCGCCGACGAAGTCGAGGTACGCGCGGTCCCCGGCGTCCCACACCCGGGTGCCCGCCCCGCGGACCAACGGCAGCCTGGGCGTGCCGTAGTTGTTCATGAGCGCGCCCTGCCACCGGGTGGTCAGTTCCTCGTTGCTCACGACTCCCCCTCGTGCTCGTCGGGCACGACCATCGTGCCGATGCCCTCGTCGGTGAAGATCTCCAGCAGGATCGAGTGCGGGACCCGGCCGTCGATGACGCGGGCGGTGTGCACCCCGTTGCGGACGGCGTGCAGGCAGCCCTCCATCTTCGGGACCATGCCGGAGCTCAGGTCCGGCAGCAGCTTCTCCAGTTGGGACGCGGTGAGGCGGCTGATCACCTCGTCGGAGTGCGGCCAGTCCTCGTAGAGTCCCTCGACGTCCGTGAGGACCATGAGGGTTTCGGCGCCCAGAGCAGCAGCGAGTGCCGCAGCCGCCGTATCAGCATTGACGTTGTAGACATGTCCCGCACCACTGTCGTCCTGGCTGCGGGCGATCGAGGAGACGACCGGGATGCGGCCGTCGGCGAGCAGGGCCTCGATGGCGCCCGTGTCGATGTCGGTGATCTCGCCGACCCGCCCGATGTCGACCAACTCGCCGTCGATCCGGGGCTGGTGCTTGGTGGCGGTGATGGTGTGCGCGTCCTCGCCGGTGAGTCCGACGGCGAGCGGCCCGTGCTGGTTGAGCAGGTTGACCAGCTCGCGCTGGACCCGTCCGGCCAGCACCATGCGTACGACGTCCATGGCGTCCTCGGTGGTGACGCGCAGGCCCGCCCTGAACTCGCTGACGATGCCGTGCTGGTCGAGGGCGGCGCTGATCTGCGGGCCGCCGCCGTGCACGACGACCGGTTTCAGGCCGGCGTGGTGCAGGAAGACGACGTCCTGCGCGAACGCGGCCTTCAGCTCCTCGTCGACCATGGCGTTGCCGCCGAACTTGATGACGACGGTCTTGCCGTTGTGCCGGGTCAGCCAGGGCAGCGCCTCGATGAGGATCTGCGCCTTGGGCAGCGCGGTGTGCTTTCGCGTGGGTGTCATGAGGAGTAGGCGCTGTTCTCGTGGACGTAGTCGGCGGTCAGGTCGTTGGTCCAGATGGTCGCGGTCTCGGAGCCGGCGGCGAGGTCGGCGACGATGTGCACCTCGCGGTAGCGCATGTCGACCTTCTCGCGGTCCTCGCCGACACCGCCGTCCTTGCAGACCCAGACGCCGTTGATGGCGACGTTCAGCCGGTCCGGTGCGAAGGCGGCGCGGGTGGTGCCGATCGCGGAGAGCACACGGCCCCAGTTGGGGTCCTCGCCGTGGATGGCGCACTTGAGGAGGTTGTTGCGGGCGATGGAACGGCCCACCTCCACGGCGTCGTCCTCGCTGGCCGCGTTGATCACCTCGACCTTGATGTCCTTGCTGGCGCCCTCGGCGTCGCGGATCAGCTGCTGGCCGAGGTCGTCGCAGACGGCCCGTACGGCGTCGGCGAACTCCGCGTACTGCGGGGTGATCCCGGAGGCTCCCGAGGCGAGCAGCAGCACCGTGTCGTTGGTGGACATGCAGCCGTCGGAGTCGACGCGGTCGAAGGTGACCCGGGTGGCGGCGCGCAGCGCCTCGTCGAGGGTCTCGCTGCCGAGGTCGGCGTCGGTGGTGAGGACGACGAGCATGGTGGCGAGGCCCGGCGCGAGCATGCCCGCGCCCTTCGCCATGCCGCCGACGGTCCAGCCGTCCTTGGTGACGACGGACGTCTTGTGGACGGTGTCGGTGGTCTTGATGGCGATGGCGGCCTTCTCGCCGCCGTGCTCGGACAGCTGCGCGGCGGCGGTCTCGACGCCCGCGAGCAGCTTGTCCATGGGCAGCAGCACGCCGATCAGGCCGGTGGAGCAGACGGCGACCTCGATGGCGCCGCGGCCGAGCACCTCGGCGGTCTTCTCGGCGGTGGCGTGGGTGTCCTGGAAGCCCTTGGGGCCGGTGCAGGCGTTGGCGCCACCGGAGTTGAGGACGACCGCGGAGACCTGGCCGCCCTTGAGGACCTGCTCGGACCACAGGACCGGGGCGGCCTTGACGCGGTTGGAGGTGAAGACGCCGGCGGCGGCGCGGCGCGGCCCGACGTTGACCACGAGGGCCAGGTCGGGGTTGCCGTTCTCCTTGATCCCGGCGGCGATGCCCGCCGCCGTGAATCCCTTGGCTGCCGTGACGCTCACGGTGCGACTCCGATCGTCGTAAGCCCCGTGGTCTCGTCGAGACCCAGGGCGATGTTCATGCTCTGGACGGCGCCGCCCGCCGTGCCCTTGGTGAGGTTGTCGAGGGCGCTGATGGCGATGATGCGGTGCACCGCGGCGTCGTACGCGACCTGCACCTGAACGGCGTTGGAACCGTGGACGGACGCCGTGGCGGGCCACTGTCCCTCGGGCAGGAGGTGGACGAACGGCTCGTCGGCGTAGGCCTTCTCGTAGGCGGCGCGCAGGGTGTCCGCGGTGACGCCCGGGGCGGCCTTGGCGCTGCACGTGGCGAGGATGCCGCGGGACATCGGGGCGAGGGTCGGCGTGAAGGAAACGGCGATCCGCTCCCCCGCGACGCCGCTGAGGTTCTGGATCATCTCGGGGGTGTGCCGGTGGCCGCCGCCGACGCCGTACGGCGACATGGAGCCCATGACCTCGCTGCCCAGCAGGTGCGGCTTGGGTGCCTTGCCGGCGCCGGAGGTGCCGGACGCGGCGACGATCACGGCCTCGGCCTCGGCGAGCCCGGCCGCGTAGGCGGGGAAGAGGGCGAGGGTGGCGGCGGTGGGGTAGCAACCGGGGACCGCGATGCGCTTGGACCCCTCCAGCGCGGCGCGACCGCCCGGCAGTTCGGGGAGGCCGTAGGGCCAGGTGCCGGCGTGGGCGGAGCCGTAGAACCGCTCCCAGTCGGCCGCGTCCCGCAGGCGGAAGTCGGCGCCCATGTCGATGACCAGCACGTCGGGGCCGAGCTGCTCGGCGACGGCGGCGGACTGGCCGTGCGGCAGGGCGAGGAAGACGACGTCGTGCCCGGCGAGCACCTCGGCGGTGGTCTCCTCCAGCACCCGCCCGGCCAATGGCAGCAGGTGCGGCTGGAGCGCGCCGAGCGTCTGGCCCGCGTTGGAATTGCCGGTCAGGGCGCCGATCTCCACCCCGGGATGCGAGAGCAGCAGCCGCAGCACCTCACCCCCCGCATACCCACTCGCCCCGGCCACTGCCGCACGTACCGCCATTGCTCCTCCTCTTGGATGGCATGACTATACGTTGCCATGTACGTTTATGCAATGCGGGTGGATGGGTATGCGGGGACCTCCGTCCGCCATGCCGCCGTCTAGCCTGGACCGCCATGGGCAACACCTTCGGCGCCGGGGACGACCAGCTGTACGTATCCAATGGAGGGACCGACGTCTTCGTCGAGGTGTTGCTGCTCGCCGTGTCCGGGCTCGCCCGGTGTCCGTGGGAGTACCGGTTCGGCGGGCTGGTCGCGCTGCAGGACCAGGAGCTCATGGGGCGGGGAGCGGTCGGATTCGACCTCGCGGAGGTCCACTGGGGCCGGACAGCTGCGCAGCGGGACGCGGCCAAGCAGTTCGTGCTGCGGGCGATCGGTCTGGCGGGCCGGCGGTACCGGTGGGAGCTGCTCGGCTACGAACCGCCGCACGCCCTGGCGTACCTCCGGCGGTTCCGCGAGGTCGTGACGGCCTTCGAGCCCCCGGAGACCGAGCCCGCCCGCGACGTCCTGCCCGACCTGTCGGAGCTCGGGTGTTGCGTGCGGCACCGGGTGCTGAGTTCCGTGGCACATTTCGACGGGTGTCTGTTCTGCCGGGGCTCGCGCGGTGAGGCGTACGGAACGGGACTGGGGAGCGAGTGGCGATGAACGAGTTCTGGCCGGTTCCCGACGCCCTGGCCTATCTGGCCGGTGGCTGGCGGGTGCGGCGGTCGGTTCGGGATCTGGCGAGCGGTGACGTGGGCGCGTTCGAGGGGGCCACCGTGTTCCGGCCGTCGGCGGAGGACGGGGGCGGGCTGCTGCACCACGAGCGCGGCACCTTCACCTGGCGGTCGGTCGCGCGGCCCGCCGAGCGCACCCTGCGCTTCCTGCCCGGCCCGGTGCCCGGCACCGCCGACGTGCGCTTCGCCGACGGCCGGTTCTTCCACGACCTGGACCTGACCCGCGGGCGCCACGTCGCCGACCACCCGTGCTCGGCCGACCTGTACCGCGGCGAGTTCACCGTCCTGGACGCCGACCGCTGGCGCACGGTGTGGCGGGTGCGCGGCCCGGCCAAGGACCTGCTGCTGACGACGGACTACACCCGCGACGAGGACCCGCCGGCCCACTGAGGTTCTACGTCCGCAACGCCTCCCCCGCCACCCCGTCGAACCGCAGGTTCCACCGGCCGCCCCGGCCCGTGACCGTGGTCGTCGACAGGGGGCGCACGTCGAGGTTCCAGTACGTCGCCGGGGGTGCCATCAGCGCGTAGACCAGGGCGGCGCGGATCACCGAGGGTTCCGCGACGGCGACGATCCGGCCGCCGTCCTCCACCGGCCGGGTGTCGAGCCAGCCGCCGACCCGTGCGATGAACGCGAGCAGCGGCTCGCCGCCGTGCGGGGCGGAGCGCGGGTCGGCCAGCCAGGCGTCCACCGCCTCCGGCTCACGGGCCATCGCCTCGCCGAGGGTGAGGCCCTGCCAGCGGCCCATGTCGCAGTCGCGCAGGGCGAGCTGCACCAGCGGGGCGTACCCGAGGGCGTCCCCCGTCGCGCGGCTGCGCGGGGTCGGCGAGCAGTAGCGCAGCTCGGCCGCGGCGAGCGGGATCAGCCCGCCGGCGGCGCGCTGCACCTCCTCCCAGCCCGCCTGGTCCAGCGGCCGGTCGTCCTGGAAGCGCTCCGCCAGCGCGGGGGTGCTGCGCGCGGCGGCGACGAACGTCACCCGAAGAGCCATGCGTGGATGGTCTGCCCGCGAACTGGGCAGGTCAAGGCTTGTTCGCGCGCATTCACCGAAGGTGCCCGAAAACTTACCCGTCAGTCAGGACGAGCCCGGCATCCCTCCGGAAACGGGCGGCTCGAAGACCAGCGCCATCCACCGCTCCGGCACCTCCAGCGGCGCGAAGCCCACCTTCCGGTACACCTCGTGCGCGTCGTGCGTGGCGAGCAGCATCCGGCGCAGCCCGAGCGGGACCATCTCGTCGCGTATCGCGGTGACGAGGGCCGTGCCGATGCCCTTGCCGCGCACGGACCGGTCCACGTAGACGTCGCACAGCCAGGCGAAGGTCGCCCGGTCGGTCACCACGCGCGCGTACGCCACCTGCTCACCGGACGCCGTGTCGTACACGCCGTAGTTCAGCGACCCGGCGATGGCCCGGTCCTGCTTGTCCCGGTCGCGCCCGATCGCCCAGTACGCGTCGGTGGACAGCCAGTGGTGGACGCGCTCGGCGTCGAGGCGGGCGGGGTCGGTGGAGATCTCGTAGCCGTCGGCGAGCGGCGGGGTGTCGGTCATGGCTGGAACCTCTCAGGGGCGGACCGGTCGTGTCGAACGGTTTGCGGCAGCGCCTCGTCGCAGGCCGCGCGCAGCCGTCGTACGCCCTCGGTGATCTCGCCCTCCCCCGCGACGGCGGCGAAGCTCAGCCGCAGGTGGGGGGCCGGGGGTTCGGCGCTGAAGTAGGGCCGGCCCGGGGTGAGGGCGACGCCGGCGCGCAGGGCGGCCGCGGTGACGGCGGACTCGTCGGTGCCGTCCGGCAGCCGCAGCCACAGGTGGTAGCCGCCGGACGGGACGTGCGGCAGGGCGAGTTCGGGCAGGTGCAGGGCGAGGGCCGCGGTCATGGTGTCGCGGCGGGACTTCAGCGCGGTGGCGATGGCGCGCAGGTGGCGGGGCCAGGCCGGCGAGCCGACGAGTTCCAGCGCGGCCTCCTGGAGCGGCCGCGGCACGAAGAACGTGTCCACGACCTGGATGGCCCGCAGTCGTTGGAGCACGGGACCGCGGGCGACCAGGGCGCTGACCCGGAAGCTCGGCGAGGTGGCCTTGGTCAGGGACCCGACGTGGACGACGACTCCGTCGGGGTCGTCGGCCACCAGCGGGCGGGGCAGCGGTCCGGCGTCCTCGTGGGCGAGCCGGCGCACGAAGTCGTCCTCGACGACGAAGGCGCCCGCCTCGCGCGCGATGCGCAGGACCTCGGCGCGGCGGGCCGGGGCGAGGACCGCGCCGGTGGGGTTCTGGAACAGCGGCTGGCAGACGAGGACCCGGGCCCCGGTGGCGTGGAGGGCGTCGGCGAGCAGCGCGGGCCGCACCCCGTCCGCGTCGACCGGCACCGGGACCGGGCGCAGCCCCGCCGAGCGGGCGATGGCGAGCATGCCGGGGTAGGTCGGCGACTCGACCAGGACCGGCGCGCCGGGCGGGGCGAGCGCGCGCAGGGCGGTGGTGAGCGCCGACTGCCCGCCCGCGGCGACCAGCACCTCGGCGGCGGTCACCGAGCCGCCGATGGTCCGCGCGAACCATTCGCGCAGCTCCGGCAGCCCTTCCATGGGCGGCCTCCCCCATGCCCCGGGCCGCCGGCCGGCCCGGGCCAGTGCCGCCGCCATGGCGCGCTCGGGCTGGAGGGAGGGGTGCAGGTAGCCGCCGTTGAACTCGGTCACCCCGGGCGGCGGTGCGGCCAGCGACACGGTGACGCCGTCGGCGTCCACCGAGCGCGGTACGAGGTCGGCGGCGCCGTCGGCGCTCAGCGCGACCTCCTGCCAGGAGGTGTCCCCGACGGGCGCCGTGGCCGGACGGGGGCGCGCGCGGAAGGCGCCCGCGCCGGGCCGGGTGACCACCAGTCCTTCGGCGGCCAGCTGGGCCAGCGCCCGGGAGACGGTCACGGGGCTCACCCGGAAGCGGTCGACGAGGGCCCGGCTCGACGGGAGCTTTCCACCCGGCGAGTAGCGGTCCAGTTCCTGACGCAGCTGGTTCGCCAGGTCAGCCACACTGCTACGCTCATGCATGAAGACACAGAGTAGCGCTATCGCTCCGGCCCCGATAGCAGTCAGCACTCCGGCGGCGCCCCGCTCCGCCGGCACCCTCCAGGCGGCGCTCGGTGTCGTCGCCTTCTCCCTGACGTTCCCCGCCACCGCGTGGGGCCTGGAGGGCTTCGGGCCGTGGAGCCTGGTCGCCGTGCGCAGTGTGCTGGCCGCCCTGATCGCCGGCGGCTGCCTGCTCGCGGTCGGGGCCCCGGTCCCCGCCCGGCGCCACTGGGCGGGGCTCGCGGTGGTGGCCGCCGGGGTCGTGATCGGCTTCCCGATGCTGACCACGCTGGCGCTGCGGACCTCCACCACGGCGCACGCGGCCGTGGTGGTCGGGCTGCTGCCGCTGACCACCGCGCTCTTCTCCGCCCTGCGGATGGGCACCCGCCCCTCGCGCACCTTCTGGCTGGCGGCCCTGGCGGGCGCGGGCGCGGTGGTGGCGTTCACCGTGCAGCAGAGCGGCGGCGCCCTGAGCACCGCCGACCTGTACCTGTTCGGGGCGCTGCTGGTGTGCGCGGCCGGCTACACCGAGGGCGGCCGGCTGGCCCGGGTGATGCCCGGCTGGCGGGTCATCGGCTGGGCGCTGGTGCTGTGCCTGCCGCTGTCCGTGCCCGCCGCCGCGGTGGCGCTGGCGTACGAGCCGGTGGCGCTGACCGGGCACAGCGTGGCCGGGCTGCTGTGGGTCGCGGCCGGCTCGCAGTTCCTCGGGCTGGTCGTCTGGTACCGGGGGATGGCCGCCATCGGCATCCCGAAGGCCAGCCAGTTGCAGCTGGCCCAGCCGCTGCTCACACTGGTGTGGTCGGTGCTGCTGCTCGGCGAGCACCTGACGCCCGCCGCCCCGCTGACGGCCGCGGCGGTGCTCGTCTGCATCGCCGTCACCCAGCGGGCCCGCGGCTGAGCGGCCGGGGCGCGCTCGCCGGGTTCCCGGGCGGCACCCGGCGCCGCAGACGTGAGGAGGGCCGGCAGATGCACGCATCGGTGGGCGACCAGCTCGTCCAGCACGGCAGGGTGGTCGGTCAGCACGACCAGGTCTCGGAAGTCGTCGAGGTGATGGGCACGGCGGGCACCCCGCCCTACCGCGTCCGCTTCCCGAACGGCCACGAGGCCGTCATGTCACCGGGCCCCGACTGCGAGGTCCGGCACCCGGAGCAGGCACACCAGCACCCATAGGGCTGCGCGGGGCGGCGGCCGGCAGGGTGTAGTGGTCGGCCACCACCCGCGCCATCGCTCCGACGCGGTCCGCCGCCACGTCCCCGGCGGCGAAGAAGACGTGCCCGCGCACCTGCGGGTACCGGGCGGCCAGGGTCAGGTGGGCCGACAGCTCGGCCGGATCCTGCCAGGCGGCGGGCTGCGCGGGGTCGCCCGCCTTGTACAGGGCCTCGCCGAGGTACAGCCGGGTGCGGCTGCCCCGCGCCACGTCCGCCCACCAGGGCACGAGCTTCGCGTAGTCGGCCGCGGCCAGCCCGATGTTCCAGTACAGCTGGGGCACGAGGTAGTCGATCCAGCCCTCGCGGACCCACCTGCGCGTGTCGGCGTAGACGTCGTCGTACGACTGCAGGGCTCGGGTGTCGGAGCCGAGCGGGTCGGTGGAGGCGTTGCGCCACACGCCGAAGGGGCTGATCCCGAACTGGGTCGTGGGGCGGATCGCCTTGATCCGGCCGGCCGTCTCCAGCACCAGCAGGTCGATGTTGGACCGCCGCCAGGCGGCCCGGCTGGGGTGGCCGCCGCCGTGGGCGTCGTAGGCGGCGTCGTCGTCGAAGGTCTGGCCGGCCACCGGGTAGGGGTAGAAGTAGTCGTCGAAGTGGACGGCGTCGAGCGGGTAGCGGCGGACCGCGTCCAGCATCGCGTCCTGCACGAAGGCGCGGACCTCGGGCAGCCCCGGGTTGTAGTACAGCTTCCCGCCGTACGGCACGACCCACTCGGGGTGCAGGCGCGCGGGGTGGGTGGGGACCAGCCTGCCGAGGTCGGAGTGGGTCGCCACGCGGTACGGGTTGAACCAGGCGTGCAGCTCCAGGCCGCGGGCGTGGGCCTCCGCGACGGCGGTGCCCAGCGGGTCCCAGCCGGGCGACTCGCCCTGGGTGCCGGTGAGCACCTGCGACCAGGGCTCGTACGACGACGGCCACAGGGCGTCGGCGGTGGGCCGGACCTGGAACATGACGGTGTTGAGGCGGTTGCGGACGGCCAGGTCGAGCCAGGTGAGCAGTTCGTCGCGCTGGCGGGCGGCGCTCAGGCCGGGGCGGGAGGGCCAGTCGCGGTTGGCGACGGTGGCCAGCCACATGCCGCGCATCTCGGCCGGCCCCGCCCGATGGCGGCCCGCGGCGGCGGCCGTGCCGGTGTCGGTCGGCGCGGCCGCCGTGCCGGTCCTGGCCGACGCTGCGGCGGCCGTGCCGGTGCCGGCCGCTCCGGTCGTGGTGACGGCGGCCAGTGCGGCCAGTGTGAACGCCCGCCGGGTCGGATTCCCCATGGGCACACGCCCCCGAGAACTCGGTGGATCCGTGCGGTCACGGATCGCGTCGGCGCCCAGCATGCCCCCACCCCGGCGATCGATCATCGATACTTGCTAGTAACGTGCACGATCGGAGCAGGGCGCCGTACCGGGAGACCCGCGGGACGGCCGGAGACGCAGCGAATGCGGCAAACCGCAGCAAAGGGGACGACGTGACCGACATCGAACGCGTGGGAGTGGTGGGCTGCGGCCAGATGGGAGCGGGCATCGCCGAGGTCTGCGCCCGTGCCGGTCTGGACGTCAAGGTCGCCGAGACCACCGGCGAGGCACTGGAGATCGGCCGCACCCGGCTGTTCAACTCCCTGGCGAAGGCCGCCGAGCGCGGCAAGATCACGGCGGAGGAGCGGGACGCCACGCAGGCGCGCCTGAGCTTCACCACCGACCTCGGCGAGTTCGCCGACCGGGACCTGGTCATCGAGGCGGTCGTCGAGAACGAGCAGGTCAAGACGGAGATCTTCCAGGTCCTCGACCAGGTGGTGACCCGCCCGGACGCGATCCTCGCCTCCAACACCTCCTCCATCCCGCTGGTGAAGCTGGCGGTCGCCACCTCGCGGCCCGACCACGTCGTCGGCATCCACTTCTTCAACCCGGCCCCGGTGCAGTCCCTCGTCGAGCTGATCCCGGCGCTCACCACCTCCGAGGGCACGCTCAGCCGGGCACAGGTCTTCGCCGAGAAGGTGCTGGGCAAGCACGCGATCCGCGCCCAGGACCGCTCCGGCTTCGTGGTGAACGCGCTGCTCGTGCCGTACCTGCTGTCCGCGATCCGGATGTTCGAGTCGGGCATCGCGAGCCGCGAGGACATCGACAACGGCATGGAGATGGGCTGCGCCCACCCGATGGGCCCGCTGAAGCTGTCCGACCTGATCGGTCTGGACACCATCGTGTCCATCGCCAACTCCATGTACACCGAGTACAAGGAGCCGCTGTACTCCGCTCCCCCGCTGCTCCAGCGCATGGTCGACGCGGGCCGGCTGGGCCGCAAGACGGGGTCGGGCTTCTACACGTACTGATCCGGGTGTGCGGGCCCGGCACCCGGGGGTGCCGGGCCCTTGCCGTGCCCTGCCGTCGCGCGGCCGCCGGTCAGCCGAGCCGCAGGTGGTGCAGGAGCAGTAACGCCGCCGCCATGTTGGCGGCCGGGACCTCCCCCCGCGCGATCAGGTCCGGGACCACCTTGAGCGGGACCCAGGCGCGGCGGTCCGACTCGAAGTCGTCCACCGGGTGCCCGAGGTACTCGCCCCGGTCGGACCAGTAGATGTGGTGCCGGGCGTCACTGAGGCCGTTGGACGGCTCCACGGTCATCAGGTGGTGCAGGGGGCCCGGCCGCCAGCCGGTCTCCTCCTCCAGTTCCCGGGCCGCCGCGCCGGCGACGTCCTCGCCGTCCTCGACGACGCCGGCGGCCAGTTCCCAGCCCCAGCTGTCGGTGATGAAGCGGTGGCGCCACAGGAGCAGGACCTCGTTGGCGTCGTTCACGACCGTGGCCACCGCGACGGGCCGCAGCCGGATGAGGAAGTGGTCGAGGTGCCGGCCGTCGGGGAGCCGCACATCGGCCAGGTTGACCCGGAACCAGCGGTTCTCATACACGGTTTGTTCGTTTTGTTTCGTCCACTGCACGGTTCTGCCACCTTCCGTCGAGTCAGGGGCAATATCGCAGCAGGGACGCGGAGGACCCACAGAGCGCTTCCGGCCCATGGGTCCCCGCCGGGGGCCGTACTAGATCGGTACGCGCAGGGCTCCGTCGATGAGTTCGGCGGCCTCGGACGTTCCGGCGCAGCCGCTGCGCACCAGGTGTTCGCGCACCGCGCGCAGCCGGTCGCGCAGCCGCTGCGACTCCATGCCGCGGGCCGCCTCGGCCATCCGCACCGCCGTCGCCACCGCCCGGTCGGCGTGGCCCTGGCGCAGCTCGATCGTGCTGAGCATGGCCAGCCGGTGCACCCGGCCCCGGTCGTGCGCCGGGGTGTCCACCGCGGCCGTCGCGTGCTCGGCGGCCGCCGCCAGCTCGCCCAGGCTCAACAGGGCCTCCGCCACCTGGACGTTGACCAGGCCCGGCTGGACGTAGCCGGTCTCGTCGGGCTCGTACCCGCGCCGGATGTGCTCGGCGGCCGTCTCCGCCCGCCGGATGCAGCCGAGCGCGCTGGAGCCGTCGCCGAGGTGCGCGTACGCCTTGGCCTGCATCGCGTACAGGTCGGAGGCGAGGGCCGGGGTGATGTGCCTGCCCGCGGCGCGCAGCGCGGCCTCGGCGAAGGCGACGGCCTGGCGGAACTCCCGCAGGAACAGCGCCTGGTTGACCAGCAGCGCGATCACGTACGCCCCGAGTCCCCGGTCCCCGCTGGCCTTGGCCAGCCGCAGCGCCTGGTGGAAGTAGCGCTGGGCGAGCCCGTGCGCGTCGGAGTCGTACGCGCAGATGCCGGCGATCGCCACCAACCCGCCCGTGGCCCGGTGCAGTTGGCGGCCCGTGGCGTCGGTGTAGCTGCCGCGCAGCAGCGGCGCCGCCTCGGCGTTGAGGAAGCCGACGATGCGCGCCCGGGTCGCGATGCCGCCCGCCTTGCGGTACATCTGCTCGTAGTGGCTGCGGGCGGCGCGCAGCGTCTGCAGGTCGGCCGGGGTGACCCGGTGCCGGCCCCCGCGGGAGACGTCGACGTCCTCGGGCGGGTTCTCCCACTCCCACACCGGCATCACCGCGGGCGTCCCGGTGACCGCGGGGGCGCCGAGGAGGTGCGGGCGCTGCTGTTCGTCGGAGCGCCACAGGGCGGTGGCCCGCTCGACGAAGCCGGACAGGGAGGTGCCGTGCGGGCCGGCCGACTCCCCCGGCACCCCGAGGCCGATGTCGTCGAGGGTGACCGGGCGGTGCAGCCGGGCGGCGAGCACCTCGCAGATCAGGTCGGGTACCTGGCCGCGGGGCCGCTGGCCCTTCAACCAGCGGGCCACGGCGGTGTGTTCGTACCGCAGCTGGAGCCCTCGGGCGCGTCCGGCCTGGTTGACGTGGGCGGCGAGGCCGGCGTGGGAGATCCCCGCCTCGTCCAGGATCGCGTCGAGGAGAGTGTTGGGCTGCATGGTGGCCCCCCGGGTGGTTCAGTGCGCACAGGGTAGTGCGTCCGCCTTCACACGGGGTGTGAACGGAGTGCGCGCATCCGGCGCGTGTGCGCGCTGTCGCGCAGCGTGGCCGGGTCGGTTGACTGAGGTGCCGGGCCGCCGGCTCCCCCTCGTACAACTGGCGGCCCGGCGTCCGCACACGGGCGGCCGGCCACGAACGCGTCGTGGCCGGCCGCCTGTCGGACCCCTGCGGGGCGGGATCAGCCGCGCAGCACCGCTCCGGTGCGCTCCCCGGCGAGGGCGACGGCGGCGTCGCGGGCCGCCGAGGCCTCGTCCACGGTGAGCGTCCGGTCCGCCGCGCGGAACCGCAGCGCGTAGGCCAGGGACTTCTTGCCGTCGCCGAGCTGCTCCTCGTTCTCGTACACGTCGAACAGCCGGATGGCCTCCAGGAGTTCACCGGCGCCCTCGCGCAGCGCGGCCTCGACCTCGGCGGCCGGGACCGGCTGGTCGACCACCAGGGCGACGTCCTGGGTGGCGACGGGGAACGTGGAGATGCCGGGCGCCTGCGGCGTGTCGTCGCCGACCCGCTCCAGGGCGTCCAGGTCGATCTCCATCGCGCAGGTGCGCGCGGGCAGCCCGAGCGCCTTCAGCACGCGCGGGTGCAGCTCGCCCGCGTGGCCGACGACCCGCTCCGCGCCGTCCAGGACGACCACGAACTCGGCGCAGCGGCCCGGGTGCCACGGACCGTACTGGCCCTTGCGGACGCCGAGTGCGGCACCGGCCTCGCGCGCGGCCAGGCGGCCCGCCTCGACCGCGTCGGCCCAGCCGGCCGGGCGGCCCTCGCCCCACCAGCCGGCCTGCTCGCGGGCGCCCGCGAGGACCACGGCGACGTGGCGCGGCTGCTCGGGCAGCACGGCGTCGAGCGCGGCGAGCTCCTCGTCCGTGGGCCGGCGGTCGACGGGCAGGTGCCCGGCGGCCCGCTGCTCCTCGCGCGGCTGGAAGACCAGGCCGGTCTCGAAGAGGGCCAGGTCGTGCGAGCCCCGGCCGTCGTTGCGCCGCAGCGCGCCGAGCAGGCCCGGCAGCAGCGAGGTGCGCAGCGCCGGCTCCTCGTCGTTGAGCGGGTTGACCAGCTTCACGACCCGGCGGGCCGGGTCGTCGGCCTCCAGGCCGAGCTGGTCGAAGACCTGCTCGCTGACGAAGGGGTAGTTCGGCGCCTCGACGTAGCCGGCGCCGGCCAGGGCGCGACCGACGCGGCGGTGCAGCCGCTGGCGGTGGGTCAGGCCTCGGCCGGAGGGCGGCTTGGGCAGCGTGGAGGGCAGGTTCTCGTAGCCCTCCAGGCGGATGACCTCCTCGGCCAGGTCGTTGGCCTCCTGGAGGTCGGGCCGCCAGGACGGGGCGGTGACGATCAGCTCGTCCTGCCCGTACACGTCGCAGCCGATCTCCTGCAGCCGGCGCACCACGGTCTCGCGGCCGTAGTCGACGCCCGCGACGCGGTCGGGGTGGTTCGCCGGGACGCTGATCGTGTGCGGCGCCGACGGCGCGACGATCTCGGTGACGCCGGCGTCGGCCGTGCCGCCCGCGAGGAGGACCAACAGGTCGACGGTGCGCTGCGCGGCGGCCGCCGCGGCCTGCGGGTCGACGCCCCGCTCGAAGCGGCGGGACGCCTCCGAGGACAGCTTGTGGCGGCGGGCCGTACGGGCGATGGAGACCGCGTTGAAGTGCGCGGCCTCGATCACCACGTCGCTGGTGGCGTTCGTCACGTCGTCGTGGTCGGCGATCTCGGTGTTGGCGCCGCCCATCACGCCGGCCAGGCCGATGGGGCCGCGGTCGTCGGTGATGACCAGGTCCTCGGCGTGCAGCGTGCGCTCGACGCCGTCGAGGGTGACGAGCTGCTCGCCCTCCTGGGCGCGGCGCACCCCGATGGTGCCCTGGACCAGGGTGCGGTCGTAGGCGTGCAGGGGCTGGCCCAGCTCCATCATCACGTAGTTGGTGACGTCGACGGCGAGCGAGATCGGGCGCATGCCGACCTTCTGCAGCCGGCGCTGGAGCCAGATCGGCGAGCGCGCCTCGGGGCTGAGGCCGCTGACCGTGCGGGCGGTGAAACGGTCGCAGCCGACCGGATCGGTGACCTGGACCGGGTAGCCGTACGCGTTGGGCGCGGGCACGTCGAGCAGCGCGGGGTCGCGCAGCGGCAGGCCGTAGGCGATGGCGGTCTCGCGGGCGACGCCGCGGATGGACAGGCAGTCGCCGCGGTTGGCGGTGACGGCGATGTCCAGGACCTCGTCGACCAGTTCGAGCAGCTCGACGGCGTCCCGGCCGACCTCGGTCTCGGGCGGCAGCACGATGATGCCCTTGCTGCCGTCGTCGCCCATGCCCAGCTCGTCGCTGGAGCAGATCATGCCGTGGGAGGTCTTGCCGTAGGTCTTGCGCGCGGCGATGGCGAAGCCGCCCGGCAGCACCGCGCCGGGGAGCACGACGACGACCTTGTCGCCGACGGCGAAGTTGCGGGCGCCGCAGACGATCTCCTGGGGCTCACCCGTGCCGTTGGCCCCGCCGACGTCGACGGTGCAGAAGCGGATCGGCTTCTTGAAGCCCTCCAGCTCCTCGATGGTGAGCACCTGGCCGACGACCAGGGGGCCCTTGAGGTCGTGGCCGAGCTGCTCGACCGTCTCGACCTCCAGGCCCGCCGAGATCAGCTTGGCCTGGACGTCGCGGCCGGTCTCGGTGGCCGGCAGGTCGACGTACTCCCGCAGCCAGGAAAGCGGGACCCGCATCAGATCTCCATCCCGAACGGCCGGGTGAACCGGACGTCACCCTCGACCATGTCTCGCATGTCCTCGACGTTGTGGCGGAACATCAGCATCCGCTCGATGCCGAACCCGAAGGCGAAGCCGCTGTACTTCTCCGGGTCGACGCCGCAGGCGGTGAGCACCCGCGGGTTGACCATGCCGCAGCCACCGAGCTCGATCCAGCCCTCGGAGGAGCAGGTGCGGCAGGGGCGGTCGGGGTTGCCGACGGACTCGCCGCGGCAGACGTAGCACACCATGTCCATCTCGGCGGACGGCTCGGTGAACGGGAAGAAGTTCGGCCGCAGCCGGGTCGTCATGCCCTCGCCGAACAGCGACTGGACCATGTGGTCCAGGGTGCCCTTGAGGTCGGCCATGGTCAGGCCCTCGTCGACGGCGAGCAGCTCGACCTGGTGGAAGACCGGGGTGTGCGTGGCGTCCAGCTCGTCCGTGCGGTACACGCGGCCGGGGCAGATCACGTAGACCGGCAGCTCGCGCTCCAGCAGGGAGCGGATCTGCACGGGCGAGGTGTGGGTGCGCAGCACCACGCCCGACTCGGCGCCGCCGTCCGGGCCCTGCACGAAGAAGGTGTCCGCCTCGCCGCGGGCCGGGTGGTCCGGGCCGATGTTCAGGGCGTCGAAGTTGAACCACTCGGCCTCGACCTGGGGGCCCTCGGCGACCTCGTAGCCCATGGCCACGAAGATGTCCTCGATGCGCTCCGAGAGCGTGGTGAGCGGGTGGCGGGCGCCGGCCGGGACGCGGTCGTACGGCAGGGTGACGTCCACCGACTCCTCGACCAGCACGCGGGCGTCGCGCTCGGCCTCCAGCTCGGCCTGGCGGGCGGCGAGGGCCTTGTTCACGGCGCCGCGGGCCTGGCCGACGCGCTTGCCGGCGTCGGCCTTGGCGTGCGGGGGCAGGGCGCCGATCTCGCGGTTGGCGAGCGACAGCGGGGAGGCGCCCCCGGTGTGGGCGACCTTGGCCTCCTGGAGCGCGTCGAGGGAGTCCGCGGCGGCGAAGGCGGCGAGCGCCTCGTCCCGCATGCGCTCGATCTCTTCCGGTTTCAAGGCCTCGACCTCGACTGGGTCGTACGACTTATTGGGTGCCGACATCTCTTCCCGTGCTTCCGTTGGCTGGCGGATGGTCCCCGTGACCGGCTCTGCGTCGCTCCAAGGGCCGTGTGCAGGACACAAAAGTGCCAAAGGCCGAGTCTAACGGGGTTGAGGTGAGCGAATGCGCCCGTGGGGCCGGGTCCGGGCCTCAGGTGAGGTACGCCGGTGCCGCCACGGGCAACGTAAATCGGAACTCGGCGCCGCCGCCGGGGGCGCGGCCGACCGTGATGACGCCGCCGTGGGCCTCGACGATGCCCTTGACGATGTACAGCCCGAGGCCCGTGCCGCCGCGCTTGCTGCCCCGCCAGAAGCGGGTGAAGACGCGGTTCATGGACTCCTCCGGGATGCCGGCGCCCTCGTCGCTCACGGTGACCGACGTGCCGGTGTCCTCCCCCTCACGGGGGGACGCGGCGGGCGTGATGTCGATGGTGACGGTTCCCTCGCCGTGCCGCACCGCATTTTCGATGAGGTTGCTGAGCACCTGGTCGATCTTGTCGGGGTCGGCCCACAGGGCGGGCAGGGGCTGCTCGATGCGCAGCAGGAAGCGGTCGGCGGGCTGGCCCGCGGCGACGTAGGCCTGGATGTGGCGGCCGACGGCGGCGCCCATGTCGACGGGCTGGCGGCGCACCTCCAGGCGTCCGCTGTCGATGCGGGAGATGTCGAGCAGCTCGGCGATGAGCCGGGTCACGCGGTCGGCGTCGGCGTCGACGGTCTCCAGCATCAGGCGCTTCTGGTCGTCGGTGAAGCGTTCCCACTTGGCGAGCAGGGTGGCGGTGAAGCCCTTCACGGAGGTCAGGGGCGAGCGCAGTTCGTGGGCGACGGTCGCGATCAGCTCGGCGTGGGAGCGCTCGGTACGGCGGCGGCCCTCGGTGTCGCGCAGGCAGACGACGACGCGCCGGACGGGGCCGGTGGGGCGGGCGCGGACGTAGCGGGCGGTGACGAGGACTTCCCGGCCGCCGGGGAGCAGCAGGTTGCGTTCCGGCTGGCGCACCCGGATGGCGAGCCCGCCGTAGGGGTCGGTGAGCGGCCACCAGCGGCGGCCCTCCAGGTCCTCCAGCGGCAGTGCCTTCTCCAGGGGCTGTCCCAGGGCGTCGGCGGCGCGGGTGGCGGTGATGCGCTCGGCGGCGGCGTTGAAGCGGACGACCCGGCCGCGCTCGTCAGCGACGACGAGGCCGTCGGGGAGGTCGTCGTGGAGATCGTCGTGGAGGTCGCCCTGGTGGTCGTCGGGGCCGGTGTCCGGGGCGGACGCGGTGGCGTCGGCGGGGTCACCGGGCGGGGCGGCCGCCGGCGGCTGCCGCACGTCCCGGCCTCCCGGTGTGCTGCTCGTGCCCACGCTCATCCCCGCACCCCACCTCCCAGACGAGGATCCCCGAGCAGGTCACCCTACTAGCCCTCCGTGACGGAGCGGCACCCTCCGGAGGCGCGCTGTGCACGGGCCGACGCATACAGACATACGGCCGCGGCGGTCGCGAGGTTCAGGCTCTCGGCCTTTCCGTGGATCGGGACGCTCACGACGGCGTCGGCGAGCGCCCGGGTCTCCTCGGGCAGCCCCCACGCCTCGTTGCCGAACACCCAGGCGGTGGGGCCGCCCATGGTGCCCCGGTCGAGTTCGTCGTCGAGGTCGCGGTCGCCCGCGCCGTCGGCGGCGAGGATGCGGACCCCGGCGTCCTGGAGCCCGGCGACGGCCCGCTCGACGGGGACGCCGACGGCGACCGGCAGGTGGAACAGCGAGCCGACGGAGGCGCGGACGGCCTTGGGGTTGTAGAGGTCGACGGAGGCGTCGGTGAGGACGACGGCGTCGGCTCCGGCGGCGTCGGCGCAGCGCAGCACGGTGCCCGCGTTGCCGGGGTCGCGCACGTGGGCGAGCACGGCGACGAGGCGGGGCCGGCCGGCGAGCACCTGCTCGAAGGGGGTGTCGACGAACGCGCACACCCCGACCAGTCCCTGCGGGGTGACGGTGGTGGAGATGTCGGCGATGACCTGCTCGTCGGCGAGGTGGACGCGGGCGCCGACCGCGCGGGCCTCGCCGACGATGTCCGCGTGGCGCTCGGCGGCCTCCACGGTGGTGAACAGCTCCACGAGGGTGTCCGCGCCGTACGCGGCGGCCTCCCGTACGGCCTGCGGTCCCTCCGCGAGGAACAGCCGCTCCTTGCTCCGGAAGTTCCGCCTGGCCAGCCGTCGTGCGGCGGCGACGCGGGGGGAACGGGGGGAGATCAGCTCGGGGCTGGCGGGGGGCATGCCTGGTTCACCTTCATCGTCGTGCGGCCGGCTCGGCGGCGGGGGCAGCAAAGGACCCGCAGGCCTGGAGCCTGCGGGTCCTTCGGAGTCACGTCGGCTGACGCCGGGGCAGCGTCACGCGGCCTTCGGAGCGTTGACGTCGCTCGGCAGGGCCTTCTGGGCGACCTCGACCAGCGCGGCGAACGCACCGGCGTCGTTGACGGCCAGCTCGGCGAGGATCTTGCGGTCCACCTCGACGTTGGCGGCCTTCAGACCCTGGATGAAGCGGTTGTACGTGATGCCGTTCGCGCGGGCAGCGGCGTTGATGCGCTGGATCCACAGCTGACGGAAGTCGCCCTTGCGCTTCTTGCGGTCGTTGTAGTTGTAGACCAGCGAGTGGGTGACCTGCTCCTTGGCCTTGCGGTACAGGCGCGAACGCTGACCGCGGTAGCCGGAGGCCTGCTCGAGGATCGCCCGGCGCTTCTTGTGGGCGTTGACTGCCCGCTTGACGCGTGCCACTTGTTTAACTCCTTGTAGCGGGGCCGTGGGTGGACTCACACGGCCCGGAATCGATTGGGTCCCGGTCCTGCTGACGTACGGCGCGCACCGATCCGGGGACCGGGCGCCGGGACGTCACTTGCCGAGAAGCTTCTTGATCTTCGCGGCGTCGCCCGGGGCCATCTCGGCGTTGCCGGTGAGGCGGCGCGTCACGCGGGACGACTTGTGCTCGAGCAGGTGGCGCTTGCCGGCGCGCTCGCGGAGCACCTTGCCGGAGCCGGTGACCTTGAAGCGCTTGCTGGCACCGCTGTGCGACTTGTTCTTCGGCATAGCGCCGTTCTCTCCTCGTCGGTGGCGCTCCGGTGCCCGGTTCGTGGAACCGGGCACGGGGTGGAGCGTCGCTGTGGTTTCGGTTACGTCCTGGGGACGGTGTCCCCCGGGATCACGCCTCGGCAGGGGCCTCGGCGGACGCCTCGGCAGGAGCCTCGTCGTGCACCTCGGCGTTCACGGCGTCCGGGTCGGCCGCGTTCTGCGACTTGCCCGGGTTCGCCTTCGCCTCGGCCTTGCGGGCTTCCTGCGCCTGCCGGGCCTCGGCCATGGCCTCGGTCTTCTTCTTGTGCGGACCGAGAACCATGATCATGTTCCGGCCGTCCTGCTTCGGGTTCGACTCGATGAACCCGAGGTCCTGGACGTCCTCCGCGAGCCGCTGCAGCAGTCGGTAGCCCAGCTCGGGCCGGGACTGCTCGCGACCACGGAACATGATCGTGATCTTGACCTTGTCGCCCTGCTTGAGGAACCGGACGACGTGACCCTTCTTGGTGTCATAGTCGTGCGGGTCGATCTTCGGCCGGAGCTTCATCTCCTTGATGACCGTGTGCGCCTGGTTCTTGCGCGCCTCACGGGCCTTCATGGCCGACTCGTACTTGAACTTCCCGTAGTCCATGAGCTTGCAGACCGGCGGGCGGGCGTTCGCCGCGACCTCGACCAGGTCCAGGTCGTACTCCTGCGCAAGCTCCAGTGCCTTCGCGAGCGGCACGATGCCGACCTGCTCGCCACTGGGACCGACAAGTCGCACCTCGGGAACGCGAATCCGGTCGTTGATGCGGGGCTCGGCGCTGATGGATCCTCCTCGGTAGCACCACGCGACCCTCTGGCTTGAGCGCCGCGTAACGTCTGTTTTCGTAAGACCTAACCGCGCCGCGGCACAAAAAATGCCCCGGACGATCACAGACGGGGCTCCTCGCACTACCGGAGCACCGCCGCGAGACCGCGGGGCGCGCTTTCGGACGGCGCTCCATCGTCCGTACGGAACGATGGCGGCCGTCTGACCGGATGACCCGCCGCCCGGGGGGCGTCAGGTGGGAGTTCGGAGCCTCCACTTGTGGGCCGAGCACGTGAGTGTCCGGCCGGTCGTCACACAAGGTTAGCAGCTGCCCGGGGGTGGTGCGAACCGGCGTGGTCCGGGGCCTATCGTGTGGGACATGAGTGACACCCCTCCCCAGTCCCCCGCCCCCGACTTCGACGAGATGGCCCGGGACATCGCCGAGGTCCCCGCCGTCGAGGTGATCGTGACGGTCGCCGTGAACCTCATGAGCGCCGCCGCGGTGAAGCTCGGGCTGACCGAGGAGGGCGACGCGTACAAGGACCTGGACGAGGCGCGCAAGCTGGTGCACGCGCTCGCCGGTCTGCTGGACGCGTCGGCGACGGAGATCAGCTCCTTCCACGCGGCCCCGCTGCGCGACGGCCTGAAGTCGCTCCAGCTGGCCTTCCGCGAGGCGTCGCTCGTCCCGGACGAGCCGGGCCAGGGACCGGGCGAGAAGTACACCGGCCCGATCTACGGCTAGCCGTTCATCCGCGTACGTCGAGTACGCGTCGCCGTTGTCTGCGGCGTCTGCGTCCTCTACGTGGCGTCCGCGTCGCGTACGTACAGGGGCTCGCCCGGGGGCGTGGCCGAGGCCGGCAGCAGTGCCAGGTCGAGGCCGCGCACCAGGCGGGCCCTCAGTGTCTCGTCGGCGGCCAGGCGCCCGGCGACCGCGCGGGCGGCCTCGGCGGGTGCGGCGGCCGGGTCCAGGACGAGGGCGAGGGTGCCGTCGGCCTGTCCGGGGCCGAGGTGGGCGCGCAGGACGGCGGGCTCCGCGGCCACGGCCGAGCGGACCGCCCCGACCACCGCCGGGTCGGTGAGCGGGTCGGTGCTGGTGCGGCCCTCGGCGAGCGCGAGCAGGGCCGGTCCGGTCAGCTCGAAGGGCACGGGTCCGGCCAGGTCCAGCACGACCGTGTCGGCCTTCTCGTGGGCGGCAGCCTGGAGCGCCTGGTGCAGCGGTACGGCGACGGGGCGGGCCGCCGGGTCCCAGCGGGCGAGCGACTCGGTGGAGGTGAAGGCGGGCAGGGCGGTGCGGCCGCCGGCCTTCAGGGTGGGCACGGCCATGTCGGAGGTCTTCTCGCGGCGCAGGCCGTTCTCGTCCTCCTCGACCTCGCCGAGCACGGCGACGACGGGCACCAGCAGCCGGGCGCCGCGCAGCGCGGCCAGGACGGGCCCGACGGCCGTGCGGTCCTCGGCCCAGGCGGCCAGCGCGGCGCTCAGCCGGGGGTCGGCGGAGCCGTCGTCGTCGGAGAAGCCGGGGTCGGGGATGTTCTTGTTCGCCACGGTCCCGACCCTATCCGGGGGAGGCTGTGGAGCTCGTACGGGGCCGGGCGCCCCCCGGGTCACCGCTCTCACTGATTTCTCAGCGGCCCCTGACGCGGTTCTCACGCCCGTCCCACGGCGGGCACAGCGCCCGGCTCCAGCATCGCCGGCATGGAGTCCCCCGGAGCCCGCGAGCGCCGCCGTGCCAGGCCGTCGCGGAGCCACCGCCCGCTGCTGTGCACCGTCCTCGCCGTGGTCGCCGTCGCCGGTGCGACCGCCGGCGGCACCGTCTACGTGCGGGCCGGGGCGCACCCGGGCACGGCGGCAGTAGCGTCGCCCGCGACGTCGGCGAGCCGGGAGGGGGTGGAGCCCGTGGTGGAGTCCGCGACCGACTACGACGCCGTCCTGGCGGCGGCGCTGGGGTCCGTGGCGGTGCCGGACGGCGCGAAGGTGTCCGTGGCTGTCCGGGACGTGGGCTCCGCAGCCGGCGCGGTGTACGGCGACGCGGCCTTCGACACGGCCAGCATCGTCAAGGTCGACATCCTGGCGGCGCTGCTGCTGCGGGCCCAGGACGCGGGGCGGCGGCTGACCGCGCAGGAGAAGACGTACGCCACCGCGATGATCGAGCACAGCGACAACGCCTCCGCGTCGGCGCTGTGGGACGCCATCGGGCGGGCGGAGGGGCTGGACGCGGCGAACGCGCGGTTCGGGCTGACCGCGACCTCCGGCGGCGAGGGCGCGCTGTGGGGGCTGACGCAGACGACGGCCGCGGACCAACTGACGTTGCTGCGCCAGGTGTTCGGGGACTCCGGGGACGAGGGGTGCGCACTCTCCGCCACCTCCCGGGCGTACCTCCGGCAGCTGATGGAGCGGATCGCCGTGGGGCAGCGGTGGGGGATCTCGGCGGCGGCCGACGGGTCGGCGTGGGCGTTGAAGAACGGCTGGCTGCCGCGGAGCACGACCGGGCGGTGGGACGTCAACAGCATCGGGCGGATCACGGCCGGGGGCCGCACCTTCCTGGTCGCCGTGCTGTCGAATGGCGCGGCCACCCAGGAGGACGGGATCGCCCTGGTCGAGGCCGCGGCACGGGCGGCGGTGACGGCGCTCGCTGGGGCTGCGGGGGGTTAGCGACCGTTGGGGCGGTGGCGCTTGCCCCGGTGGCTAGTAGTCGTGTCCCTGCGGGGTCCGGTCGGTGCCGCGGCGGCGGCCGCGCCACAGGACCACGCCCGCGACCAGCAGGACGGCTCCCGTGCCGCCCGCCAGGGGGCCCGCCCAGTCCGCGGTGCCGTCGGAACGGTCGGCCTGGTCCGGGCCCGGGCCGAAGTACTGCTTGCCGTAGGACTGGGTCGTCAGGCCCTCGGGTTTCAGCCGCCCGGCGGCCTCGAGGGCGGCGGCCGGGTCGATGAAGCCGTAGCCGCGGGAGTCGTCGCGGCCGCCGCTCGGGGGGTTGCGGGCGGTGGTCTCCAGCAGCTTCTTGACCTGGGCCGGCGTCAGGTCCGGGTGGGCCGCCCGGAGCAGGGCGACCGCGCCGGAGACGAACGCGGAGGCGGCCGAGGTGCCCCAGCCCTCGTAGTACTTGTGGTCCGGGTCGGCGATCACCACGTTCACGCCGGGGGCGGCGACCGTGGCGTACCAGCGGCGGGTGGAGAAGGAGGCGCGGGTGCCGAAGCGGTCCACGGCGGTGGCGGCGATGACGCCCGGGTAGGCGGCCGGGTAGGAGATGTGGTCGCCCTTCTCGCCGCCGTTGCCCGCGGAGGCGACCACGACGGAGCCCTTCCGCAGGGCGTACTGGACGGCCTCGTCCTCGGCCGGTTCGGGGTGGGCGGAGGCGGAGTCGTCGCCGAGGGAGAGGTTGATGACGTCGGCGCCCTGGTCGGCGGCCCAGCGGATGCCCTCGGCGAGGGCGTTGCCGCGGGTGGTGCGGGCGCGGGTGCGGGCCGGGTCGCCGTCCTCCAGGATCACCCGCACCGGCAGGATCTTCGCCTCGGGGGCGATGCCCAGGACACCGTCGCCGTCGCCGGGGCCGTGTCCGTGGCCGGCGATGATCCCGGCCATCGCGGTGCCGTGGCGCGCCCAGGCGCGGTCGCCCTCGGTCGCGCCGAAGCCGACCAGGTCCTCGCCGGGCAGGACGTTGCCGGCCAGGTCGGGGTGGTCGGCCTCGACGCCGGTGTCCAGGACGGCGACGGTGACGCCCTTGCCCCGGGTGCTCTGCCACGCCTGCTGGGTGTGCAGGGCGTCCAGCGCCCACTGCTGGCCGCGGATGCCGTCCGCGTGGGCGGCGGTGGGCGGCACGAGGGCGACGGCGGCGGCCAGCAGACAGCCGAGGACGCCGGCCCTGCGGGTGGTGCGGCCGGCGGTCATGAGGGGCGCTCCGACGGGGAGGCGGCGGTGGTGCGCAGGCCGCGCTCGACGCGGTCGGCCAGGCCCTTGGCCTCGTTGCCGAGCCCGGCCTGGGCGGGGGCCGTGGTGGCGCCGGTGGCGGCCGCCTCGGCGGCGGGCTGCGGTACGGCGACGGTGCGGCCGTCGGCCCAGCCGGAGACGGCGTAGACGACGACTGGGGCGTCGGTGAGGACGGAGACCGTCCAGGAGGCGCGCTGCCGGTCGCCGAACCCGGCGGCGGCCGTGCCCGGGGCGGCGTAGGGGCGGGGCAGCAGGTCGGTGCGGCGGGCCAGGCCCTCCTTGTCGAACCGGGTGTCCAGGGCGCGCATCGCCGCGGGGTCGGCCGTCGTGAAGAGCAGGCCGACGGTGGTGACGTAGCTCTGCGTGGCGTCGGTGTAGGTGGCGCGCAGCAGGCGGGAGCAGCCGACGGGCGCGAGGACCTGGCGCAGCAGCGGGTCGAACGCGTCGGCGCAGCCGCCGTCGGGCGCGACGGCGATCCGGGTCCAGGTGCGGTCGGCACCGCCGGGGCCGGCGCCCCGTCCGGTCACGGTCGGCGGGAAGAGCTGGTCGACGGGCACGCTGTGCCACAGGCCGGCGGCGGCCGTGTACGCGCTGCGCTCGCCCGCTCCGGCGGCGTCCCCGGCGAGCCAGCTGCCGGTGGCGGCGCCCACGACGAGTCCGAGCCCCAGCACCATGCTGACCGCCGCGGCGACGACCCGGCCCCGGCCGCCGTCCCCGCGCCCCGCCTCACCGACGCCCTCGGGCCGCGCGAACGACACGTGCGGCCGCGTGGAGCCGCCCGGTGCCGGCGGCGCGCTCCAGGAGAGGGCGGGGTCGGGGCCCGGGGGCCGCGGGTCGGCGGCGGTGCGCGCGCCGGACGGCGCGAAGTCGGGGTGCCGCACGGGTGCGGCGGGCGTCCAGGCGGGCGGTGCGCCGGTGACGGCCGCGACGCGGCCCGGCGCCGGCTCGTCGCGCCGCGGCGCGGCCTCGGGCATCCGGGCTCGGGAGAACGGGGACCACGCGCTGCCGGTCGTGCCGGGTTGGGAGGGGGCGACGGCCGGGGGCGCGTCGGCGGCGGCCGGGGCGTCACCACGCCGGAACCCCGCGCCGGGCCGTCCGGCGGTCGGAGGGGCGTCCGGGAAGCGAGCGGAGGCGGCGGGCGGGGGTGCGTCGGTGAGGGCCGCACTGCCGGAGGGGGGTGCGGGGGTGGCGGTCGCCGGTGACCCCGTTGATGCGGTCGGGTGGTTGCGGCGAGCGTCCGGCGCCTGCGCCTGGCGGGACGCGCTCGGTGCCTGGATTTGGCGGGACGCGGTCGGCGGCTGGGCCGGGCGGGGTGCCGTCGACATGTCGCTCGGGGCGGCGGGTGGCTCGGGTGAGGTGCGGGGGCGACGTATGCCGGTCGGGGCGTCGGGGCGTATGGCGCCCGGGGCCGACGGACGGGACGGGCCCGGGGTGCGGGGCCTCCCGGGCGTGCCGGAGGCGGTCGGGGGCGTCCCGGCGGTCACGGCGGACGCGGGGGCCGCAGGGGTCGCGGAGGTCACCGGCGTCCCTGCGGCCCCAGCCGTCGCGGGCGTCGCCGGTCCTGCGGGAGCGGTGGACGGCCGGGGCGGGGCCGGCGAAGCACCCGGGGCCGGGAAGCCACCGGCGGCCGGGAAGGCGTCGGTCGCGGGCGTCGCCGGACCAGCCGGAGCCGCGGAGGGCCGGGGCAAGGTCGATGAGGCACCGGTCGAGCGCGTCCCGGTGGCCGGCGCAGGGCGCGGCAGGGCCGGTGGGGCCTCGGGGTGCGGGTGCGGGGGCGCGGGCTCCGTGGTGGCCGGGGCCTCGGGGGAGGCCGGGGGGTGTGCGGGGCGGGGCGGGGTGTCGGGGCGCGGGGGGATGGTGGCGCGGCGTGCTTCCGTGCTCATGCACCCCCCGTTTCCTCGTGCCCGGGCCGTGTCCGTCCTGCGCGGGCCCCCTGTGACGCGTGCCCTGCGTACCGCGCGGGTGCGACCGTCCGCCCCTGGGCACGCATACCTACCCGCACGGGCGGACCGGCATCCCGGTGCGGGCGTCCGGCCGGGGTCGTTCCGCCGTGCGTGCGCGTCACTCTACGGCTTGTCGCTGGTCGAGCGGGAACCAGTCGGCGACCCCGGGGCATCTGCCCGGATCGTCCCCCTACCCCGCGGTAATCCCGTCTGGCAGGCTGCGTCCATGACTGCGCGCGCCGCCGACCGGGCCCGTTACGACCGGGCCACCGCCCACCTCGACGCCCCTCTCGCGATCGTGGACCTCGACGCCTTCGACGCCAACGCGGACGACTTGGTCCGCCGCGCCGGGGGCAAGCCGATCCGGGTCGCGAGCAAGTCCGTGCGGTGCCGCGCGCTGCTCGAACGGGTCCTGGCGAAGGAGGGGTTCGCGGGCATCATGTCGTTCACCCTGGCCGAGTCGCTGTGGCTGGCGCGGTCCGGGTTCGACGACGTGCTGCTCGCCTACCCGTCCGCCGACCGCGCCGGGTTCGCGGAGCTCGCCGCGGACCCCAAGCTCGCCTCGGCCGTCTCGGTCATGGTCGACGACATCGCCCAGCTCGACCTGATCGACGCGGCGCGCGGCGACGGCCGTGAAGTGGTGCGGGTCTGCCTGGAGTTGGACACCGCGCTGAGGCTGCTCGGCGGCCGGGTGCGGGTCGGCGCCCGGCGCTCCCCGCTGCGCTCCCCCGCCGAGGTCGCCGACCTGGCCCGCGCGGTGTCCCGGCGGCCCGGCTTCGAGGTCGTGGGGATCATGGCGTACGAGGGGCACATCGCGGGGGTGGGGGACTCGCTCGCGGGGCGGCCGCTGCGCTCGAGGGCGATCCGGCTGATGCAGGCGGCCGCGCGCCGTGAACTGGTGGAGCGGCGGGCCGCGGTGGTGCGGGCGGTGCGGGCCGTCGTTCCGGACCTGGAGTACGTCAACGGCGGCGGCACCGGCAGTGTGCAGAGCACCGCGGCCGAGGACGCGGTGACGGAGATCGCCGCCGGGTCCGGGCTGTACGTGCCGCGGCTGTTCGACAACTACACGTCGTTCAGCGGGCGTCCGGCCGCGCTGTTCGCCCAGCCCGTCGTCCGGCGGCCCGGGGTGGGCGTGGTGACGGTGCTGGGCGGCGGCTACCCGGCCTCCGGCGCGGCGGGGACGGACCGGCTGCCGGTGCCGTACCTGCCGGAGGGGCTGCGCTACGACCCGCAGGAGGGGCCCGGCGAGGTGCAGACCCCGCTGCTCGGCTCCCCCGCGGACGACCTGCTGATCGGCGACAAGGTGTGGTTCCGGCACGCGAAGGCCGGTGAGCTGTGCGAGCGGTTCGACAGCCTGCACCTGGTCGAGGGCGACCGGGTCACGGCGACCGTGCCGACGTACCGGGGCGAGGGGCACACCTTCCTGTAGGCCCCGGCCGCCCCGGCTCCCGGCGTTCCTACAGCGGGGTGACGTACGCCCCGGAGATGCCGCCGTCCACCAGGAAGTCGGTGGCGTTGACGAACGAGGAGTCGTCGCTGGCCAGGAAGGCGACGGCGGCGGCGATCTCCTCGGCCTCGGCGAACCGGCCGACCGGGATGTGCACCAGACGGCGCGCGGCCCGCTCGGGGTCCTTGGCGAACAGCTCCCGCAGCAGGGGGGTGTTGACCGGCCCCGGGCACAGGGCGTTGACCCGGATGCCCTCCCGGGCGAACTGCACGCCCAGTTCACGGGACATGGCGAGCACGCCGCCCTTGGAGGCGGTGTAGGAGATCTGGCTGGTGGCCGCGCCCATCCGGGCCACGAACGACGCGGTGTTGATGATCGAGCCCCGGCCCTGGCGGCGCATGTACGGCAGGGCCGCCTTGCAGCACAGGTACACGGAGGTGAGGTTGACCTCCTGGACGCGCTTCCACGCCTCCAGGCCGGTCTCCAGGATGGAGTCGTCGTCGGGCGGGGAGATGCCGGCGTTGTTGAAGGCGACGTCGACGCTGCCGTACGTCTCGTACGCCGTCCGGAACAGCGTCTCCACCTGCTCGGGGTCGGTGACGTCGACCTTGACGAAGGTGCCGCCGACCTCCTCGGCGGCGGCCTTGCCGCTGGTCTCGTCGATGTCGCCGCAGACGACGTGGGCGCCCTCGGAGGCGAGCCGGCGGGCGGCGGCGAGGCCGATGCCGCTGCCGGCGCCGGTGACGACGGCGGTGCGGCCGACCAGGCGGCGGCAGATCTGTGCTTCGGTCATGCGGCTCAGGCCTCCGTGCTGAGGAAGACGTTCTTGGTCTCGGTGAAGGCGGTCAGGGCGTCCGGGCCCAGCTCCCGGCCGAGGCCGGACTGCTTGAAGCCGCCGAACGGCGTCGAGTAGCGCACGCTGGAGTGGGAGTTGACGGAGAGGTTCCCGGCCCGTACGGCCCGCGAGACGCGCAGGGCGCGCCCGACGTCACGGGTCCAGACGGACCCCGACAGGCCGTACGGGGTGTCGTTGGCTAGGCGGACGGCGTCCTGCTCGTCGGTGAAGGGGAGCAGCACGGCGACGGGGCCGAAGATCTCCTCGCGGGCGGCGGCGGAGTCGGGGCGTTCGCCGGTCAGGACGGTCGGCGGGAACCAGAAGCCGGGGCCGTCGGGTGCGCTGCCGCGCAGGGCGGGGGCGTCGTCGGGGACGTACCCGCGGACCCGGTCGAGCTGGCGGCGCGAGATGAGCGGGCCCATCTGGGTCTTCTCGTCGGCCGGGTCGCCGACCACGACGGCGGCCAGGGCGTCGGCGAGGAGGGCCGCGACCTCGTCGTACACGGACTCCTGGACCAGGATGCGGGTGCGGGCGCAGCAGTCCTGGCCGGCGTTGTCGAGGAAGGAGAAGGGGTCGACGGCGGCGCGGAGGTCGGCGTCGGCGAAGACGATGTTGGGGCTCTTGCCGCCGAGTTCGAGGGTGACCCGCTTGAGCAGGGCCGATCCCTTCGCCAGCACCTGGCGGCCCACGGCCGTCGACCCGGTGAACACGATCTTGGCGACGCCCGGGTGTTCGACCAGCGCGTTGCCGGTGACCGGCCCGTGTCCGGGGAGGACCTGGAAGAGACCTTCGGGGAGGCCTGCCTCCAGGGCGAGTTCGGCGAGGCGCAGGGCCGTCAGGGGGGTCGTCTCGGCCGGTTTGAGGAGGACTGCGTTGCCGGCCGCGAGCGCGGGGGCGGTGCCCCAGGCGGCGATGGGCATGGGGAAGTTCCAGGGGGCGATGACGCCGATCACGCCCAGTGGCTCCAGGAAGGTGACGTCCAGCCCGCCCGCCACCGGGATCTGACGACCGGTCAGCCGTTCCACTCCCCCGGCCGCGTAGTCGAGCAGGTCGCGGACGTTGCCCGCCTCCCAGCGGGCGTTGCCGAGGGTGTGCCCGGCCTCGCGGACCTCCGACCGGGCCAGTTCCTCAAGGTGTTCGTCCACGGCGGCGGCGAACCGGCGCAGCAGGCGGGCGCGGTCCGCGGGCGCCAGGGCGGCCCACGTGGTCTGCGCGCGGGCGGCGCGGGAGACGGCCGCGTCCACGTCGGCCGCGGAGGCGGCCGGGACGGTGGCGAGGACCTCCTCGGTCGCGGGGTTCAGTACGTCGAGGGCGGGTGCGGGGGCGGCGGACACGGGGGGCCTCACAGGCGTTCGAAGGAGCGGCGCAGCTCCCAGTCGGTGACCGCGGCGTCGAAGGCGTCCAGCTCGACACGGGCCATGTTGCGGTAGTGGGCGACCACCTCGTCGCCGAACGCGGCCCGGGCGACGGGGCTGTTCTCCCACAGCTCGGCGGCCTCGCGCAGGGTGGTGGGGACGTGCGCGTAGTCGGCCGCGTAGGCGTTGCCGGCGCAGGGCTCGGGCAGCGGCAGTTCGTGCTCGACGCCGTACAGCCCGGCCGCGACCAGGCCGGCGACGGCGAGGTAGGGGTTGACGTCGCCGCCGGGCAGCCGGTTCTCGAAGCGCAGCGAGCGGCCGTGGCCGACCACGCGCAGTGCGCAGGTGCGGTTGTCGTGGCCCCAGGCGACGGCGGTCGGCGCGAACGAGCCGGGCTGGAACCGCTTGTAGGAGTTGATGTGCGGCGCGTACAGCAGGGAGAAGTCCCGCAGGGCGGTGAGCTGGCCGGCCAGGAAGTGCCGCATCACCGGCGACATGCCGCCCTCGCCGTCCCCGGCCATGGCGTTGCGGCCGTCGGCGTCGGTGAGCGAGAGGTGGATGTGGCAGGAGTTGCCCTCGCGCTCGTTGAACTTCGCCATGAAGGTGAGCGAGACGCCCTCCTGGGCGGCGATCTCCTTGGCGCCGGTCTTGTAGAGCGCGTGCTGGTCGCAGGTGACGAGGGCCTCGTCGTAGCGGAAGGCGATCTCGTGCTGGCCGGGGTTGCACTCGCCCTTGGCGGACTCCACGGTGAGGCCGGCGCCGGCCATCTCGTTGCGGATGCGGCGCAGCAGGGGCTCGATGCGGCCGGTGCCGAGGACGGAGTAGTCGACGTTGTACTGGTTGGCCGGGGTCAGGCCCCGGTAGCCGGCGTCCCACGCCTGCTCGTAGGTCTCCTTGAAGACGATGAACTCCAGCTCGGTGCCCACCTGGGCGGTGAGGCCGAGCCCGGCGAGGCGCTCCAGCTGGCGGCGCAGGATCTGCCGCGGGGCGGCGACGACGGGTGAGCCGTCGTGCCAGGCGAGGTCGGCGACGACCAGGGCGGTGCCGGGGTGCCAGGGGATGCGGCGCAGCGTGGACAGGTCGGGGTGCAGGGCGAAGTCGCCGTAGCCGCTGTCCCAGGAGGACATGGCGTAGCCGTCGACGGTGTTCATCTCGACGTCGACGGCCAGGAGGTAGTTGCAGCCCTCGGTGCCGTGGTGGAGGACCTCGTCGAGGAAGAAGCGGGCGGCGAACCGCTTGCCCTGGAGGCGCCCCTGCATGTCGGGGAAGGCCAGGACGACGGTGTCGATCTCACCGCTCGCGACGAGGGCGTGCAGCTCCTCGACGGAGAGCGGGGGCGTGCGGTCTGCCACGGGAGGGCCTCCTTCGGGGCTTCGGCTGCTTCCGCCGACCGGAAGCCATAAGGTATGGCGGGGAACCATTGCTTGGGAAGGGGGCACGGCCGGATGCCTGGGGACACGGGTGACACGGGTGACACGGCACCTGACCGGTTGACCCCGGTGCTGCGGCCGGTGCGGGCGGGCAACGGCTTCGAGGAGGCGCTGGAGCAGATCCTGCAGGTGGTCCGGCTGGGCCTGGTGCCGGACGGCGGGCGGCTGCCCGCCGAGCGGGTCCTCGCGGAGCGGCTGGGGATCAGCCGGGTGACGCTGCGGGAGGTGCTGAAGGTGCTCCAGGACCAAGGGCTGGTGGAGTCCCGGCGGGGCCGCTACGGCGGGACGTTCGTGCTGCCGCGCCCGCGGGGCGGCGCGGCGGGCGGCGAGGACGAGCTGCGCCGGCGGGTGGCCGGGGTCGACGTGGAGGACGTGCTGCGGTTCCGCGAGGTGCTGGAGGTCGGCGCGGCCGGCCTGTGCGCGGCGCACGGGACCGGCGGGGAGCGGGCCGAGCGGCTGCGGGCGGCGCTCGCCGCGACCCGGGACGCCCCGCTGGCCGACTACCGGCGCCGCGACACCCTGCTCCACCTGACGCTGGCCGAGCTGTCCGGCTCGCCGACGCTGGCCGCGCAGTACGCGGCGGTCCGGGCCGGGGTGAACGACCTGCTGGACTGCATCCCGCTGCTGGTGCGCAACCTGGAGCACTCGCAGCGCCAGCACGACGCCCTGGTGGAGGCGGTGCTGGACGGCGACGCGGACGGCGCGCGGGAGATCATGCGCGAGCACTGCGCGGGGACGGCGGCGCTGCTGAGGGGGTTCCTGACGTGACGGGCGCACGCCGACGCGGTCCGCACAGGGCCCAAAGGTTCGAGGACAGTCCATTGAGGCACCCCCGGGAGGGCGCATGGCCGGGCGACCGTTGATCGGTGTGAGCACGTACCTGGAGGCCGGGACCCGGTGGGGCGTGTGGCAGCTGGAGGCCGCGCTGCTGCCGGCCGGGTACCCGCGGCTCGTGCAGCGGGCCGGGGGCCTCGCGGCGATGCTCCCGCCCGACGCGCCCGAGCACGCGGCGGCGGCCGTGGCCCGCCTGGACGGGCTGGTGATCGCGGGCGGACCGGACGTGGAGCCGGTGCGCTACGGCGCCGACGCCGACCCCCGCACCGGGCCGCCCGCGCGGGAGCGGGACGCCTGGGAGCTCGCGCTGATCGGGGCGGCGCTGGCGGCGCGGGTGCCGCTGCTCGGCATCTGCCGGGGCCTGCAGCTGCTGAACGTCGCCCTCGGCGGCACGCTGGTGCAGCACATCGACGGCCACGCGGAGGTGCCGGGCGTGTTCGGACGGCACCCGGTCAAGCCGGTGCCGGGCACGGTGTACGAGGACGTGGTCCCGGAGCAGACCGCGGTGCCGACCTTCCACCACCAGGCGGTGGACCGGCTCGGCCGGGGCCTGGTCGCGTCGGCGTACGCGGAGGACGGCACGGTCGAGGCCGTGGAGTGGGGCACCGGCGAGACGGGCCCGGCCGGGGAGGGCTGGGTCCTCGGCGTGCAGTGGCACCCGGAGGCGGGGGACGACATACGGGTGATGCGGGCCCTGGTGGAACGGGCGGGGCGCGGGGGTACGCGCGCGTGAAGGTCGGCCGGGGCAGGTGCGGCTGAACGTCAGGCGGGCCGACTGTCGGGTGCACGCGTGCACGCGCGCGTGAACGCCGGCCGGAGCAGGTGCGGCTGAACGTCAGGCGGGCCGACTGTCGGGTGCACGCGCACGTGAACGCCGGCCGGAGCAGGTGCGGCTGAACGTCAGGCGGGCGGGCTGGCGAGGCACGCGCGCTGGAGGGCCGGCAGGGGCGCGCGCGGGAAGCTCAGCGGCGCCACCGACGCGTGAGGGCCAGCGGGGGCACGCGCGCGCGAAGCCGAGCAGCGCCCCTCACGCGTGCGTGCAGGCCAGCAGAGCCCCTCACGCCTGCGTGACGCCCAGCAGCGTCCCTCACGCGCGCGTGGGCCCCTACCCACGCGCGAACACCCCGCCGCGTCCCCACCCACGCGTGAAGCCCAGCAGCGCGTCACGTGCGCGTGAGCGTCAGCAGGTCGCGTGCCGGGCCCGTCGGGCGGTGGCCGGTCGGCCAGACCGCCCGCAGGTCCCGGCTCAGGGACACGTCGGCCACCGGGACGGCCACCAGCCGCCGCACGGCGAGTTCCTCCCGCACCACCAGCTCGCTCAGCACGGAGGGTCCCGCGCCGCCGACCGCCGCCGCCTTGACCGCCGTCGTCGAGGACAGCTCGATGAGCGGGCGGGCCAGCCCGCCCAGGGCCGCGTCCAGCACCTGCCGGGTGCCCGAGCCCTTCTCGCGGAGGATCAGGGGCGTCGTCGACAGCTCGGCGGCGGACAGGGGGGCGCGGCGGCGGGCCCACGGGTGGCCCGGGGCCGTCACCACGATCAGCCGGTCGTGGGCGACCACCGCCGAGTCCAGGCCCGCCGGGACCGTCAGGCCCTCCACGAACCCCAGGTCCGCCTCACCGGTCAGCAGCCGCTCCGCCACCGCCGTGGAGTTGCCGGCCAGCAGGGACACGGCCGTGTCGGGCCGCTGGGCGCGCAGCGCGAGCAGCCAGCCCGGCAGCAGGTACTCGGCGATGGTCATGCTCGCCGCGACCCGCAGCCGCGAGTCGCGCCGGTCGCGCAGCGCCTGGGCGCCCACGTCGAACGCCTCCGCCGCCTCGACGACCCGCCGCGCCCAGTCCGTGACCAGCGCCCCGGCGTCGGTGAGCCGGGAGCCGCGCGGTGAGCGGTCCACCAGCGCCACGCCGAGCTGGCGCTCCATCGACCGGACGCGGCTGCTTGCGGCGGGCTGGGTGATCCCGACCTCGCGCGCCGCCGCGCCGAGACTGCCCAGACGCGCCACGGCCAGCAGCAGCTCCAGCGCGCCGAGGTCGGGGACGCGGTGGGCCAGCGAGCCGGTCGGCGGGCGCCCGGTCCCGGTCGTGCCGCCTGTCGCGGGCCCGCGCTCGGCTCCGGCCGCTCCCGCCTGTCCCTCAGTCATAAGACCAGCTTATGTCCTCATAGAGACGTCCTCCCTGGTCGCGGAGCGGCCGCGGCGGCAGCGTGGAGGCATGGTCACCGCAGCCCGGCCCCGCTCCGTCTCCCCCGGCGTCCGCCCGCACGGGCCCGACCCGCGCCTGCCCGCCCTGCGGCACCTCGGCCCGAACTGGTACGCGTGCGTGATGGGCACCGCGATCGTGGCCACGGCCGGGGCCACGCTCCCCCTGCGGCTGCCGGGGCTGCGCGTGGCCTGCGGGGCCGTCTGGGCCCTCTCCCTGGTCCTGCTGGCCGTGCTCCTCGTGGCGCGGGCGCTGCACTGGGTCCACCACCGCGACCAGGCCCGCGCCCACCTCCTCGACCCGGCCGCCGCGCCCTTCTACGGCTGCCTGGCCATGGCCCTGCTCGCGGTCGGCGGCGGCGCGCTCGGCGTGGGCCGGGACTGGATCGGGACCGGGCCGGCCGTCGCCCTGGACGCCGTGCTGTTCGCCGCCGGTACGGCCGTGGGGCTCGCGGCCGCGGTCGCCGTGCCGTACCTCATGGCCGTACGGCAGCGACCCGGGAACGACGAGCCGGGGCGGCCGACGCCGGTGTGGCTGCTGCCGCTGGTGGCGCCGATGGTGTCGGCGGCGCTCGGGCCCGCGCTGGTGCCGTACCTCCCGGCCGGACAGGCCCGGGCGACGCTGCTGCTGGGCTGTGTCGCGCTGTTCGGGCTGAGCCTGGTGGCGACCTTCCTGATGCTGCCGCTGGTGTTCGCGCGGCTCGTCACCCGCGGCCCGCTGCCGCTCGCCCTCACGCCGACGCTGTTCCTGGTGCTCGGGCCCCTGGGCCAGTCCACCACCGCCGTGGGGCGCTTCGCGGACGTGGCGCCGGGCGTCGTGCCCGCCCCGTACGCCGACGGCTTCCGGGTGCTGGCCGTGCTGTACGGCGTCCCCGTGACCGGCTTCGCCCTGCTGTGGCTGTGCCTCGCCACGGCGCACGTGGTGCGGGCGCGGCGGCACGGGATGGGCTTCTCGATGACCTGGTGGGCGTTCACCTTCCCGGTCGGCACCTGCGTCACCGGCGCGGCGGCGCTGGCCCGGCACACCGGGCTGGTCGCCTACGACGTGCTCGCGGTCGCGCTGTATGTCCTGCTGGTCGGCGCGTGGGGCGTCGCCGCCGTGCGCACCGCGGGCGGGCTGCTCAGCGGCGCGCTGCTCGCAGGGCCGCGCCCAGTACCCGAGGCGCCTCGGTGAGCGAGGGGCCGTACCAGGTCAGGTGCCGTCCGCCGACGAGCGCGCACGGCAGGCCGGGGAACGCCTCGGGGCCGTCGTCCGGGGTGAAGCGGTACGGCTCGTCGGGGAGGACCACCAGGTCGGGGCGCGCGGCGCGCAGCTCGTCCAGCGACACCCTCGGGTAGCGCTCCGCGTGGCCGGCGTACAGGTGGTCCACGCCCAGCCGGGCCAGCACGTCGCCGGCGAAGGTGTCGCGGCCCAGCACCATCCACGGCCGACGCCAAACGGGTACAACGGCCGTCGTGCGGCGCGGGGGCGGGGCGAGGTCGGTCCATGCCGCCTCCGCCTCGTCCAGCCAGCGCGGGCGGCCGCCGGCCCCGCACGCCCGCAGCACGCGCTCCAGCTCGCGGAAGGCCGCCGGGACGTCGCGCACCTCGGTCACCAGGACGGGTACGCCCGCCGCGCGCAGGGCGGCGAGGTCGTCCGGGCGGTTCTCCTCCTCGTTGGCCACCACCAGGTCCGGGGCGAGGGCGGCGACGCGGTCGGTCTTCGGGTTCTTCGTGCCGCCGACGCGGGCGACGTCGAGGCCGGCCGGGTGGCTGCACCAGTCGGTGGCGCCGACCAGGGCGTCCGGCAGCGTCACGGCGATCGCCTCGGTCAGGGAGGGGACGAGGGAGACGACCCTCACCGGCGCTTGCGGTCGCGGACCGCCTCGATGTGCTCGGCGACGGCGACGACCACCACCCGGGTGTCCGGCACCGTGGCCCGCCAGCGGTGGCGGACCCCGCCGGTCAGGTACAGGGTGTCGCCGCGGCCCAGGCGGTAGGCGCGGCCCTCGGCCTCGATCTCCACGGCGCCGTCCGCGACGTACATCAACTGGTCGTTGCGGAACTGGAACTCGCGGCCGGCGTCGTGGTCGCCGGTGAACTCGGTCGCGTGCATCTGGTGGTGGCCGCGCACCAGGGACCGGGACTGCGGGTCGGGGCCGGGCTCGCCGATCTCCGCGCGCACGACGTCGACGCTGCACGCCGGGTCGGCGGCGGCGAGGAGTTCGACGGCCGTGGTGCGCAGTGCGTCGGCGACCTTCTCCAGGGAGCCGCGGCTGGGGCGAGCCCTGTCGTTCTCGATCTGGCTCAGGAAGGGCACCGACAGGCCGCTGCGCTCGGCCACGACGGCGAGGGTCAGGTCGAGGGCCCGGCGGCGGCGGCGCACGGCCGCGCCGACCCGCAGGGGCTGTTCTTTGTGGTCGCCCATCGCTCCGGCTCCCTCCTTCGCCCGTCGCTCCCCGGTCCGAGTGCCCCGCTGCGCGGGTACCGCCTCTGCTCGGTTCTCTGCACCCTACGCATGTTCGGCAAACCGTTTCATGTGCCCGTCACATCGACGACACGACGGGTGACGTCCCAGCGGCCGGTTCGCGCCAGTGGATCATCCCGGAGCGGTCGCCCGGGCGGGAAGCCGGGGTGCGGTTTCCCTGACCACTTCAGCGTACGGACGGCTCTCCGTGTTCCGCTCCGGGGGTGGGCACCGCGATCCGGGCGCCCCACGCGCCCGAGTTCGGGTGACGGCGTGGCTCTGCGTGGTTGGCCGGATCCTTGCCGTGGTGCCACCGTACGCACGAGGCGGGCCGCACCGTACGGCGTCGTACGGCGCGGCCCGCCTCCCGGGCGGTGGTCGGGTGGGTCAGGTCACCCGGCCGCCCCGCTGCCGGTCGCGGCCGCCGCCTCGCTGTCGGCCGCGCCGTCGTCGACCGGGGCCCACGTGTCGAGCAGGCCGGGGTGATCGGCGAGCCAGGCGCGCGCGGCGTCCTGCTCCTTGCCCTTGCCGGCCTGCTGGATCCGCGCCTCGAGGTCGGTGAGCTGCTGCTCGGTCATGGAGAAGTCCTTCAGCCAGCGCCCGGCCTCGGGGTTGTCCTCCACGAAGCCCCGGCGGGCGATCGTGTGCACGCCGTCGCCCTTGCCCCAGGCGCCCCGCGGGTCCTTGAGCTTCTTCAGGTCGTACTGGGCGTAGGCCCAGTGCGGGGACCACAGGGTGACGAGGACCGGCTGCTTCTTGGCGTAGGCCCGCTTCAGTTCGGCGAGCATCGCGGGGGTCGAGCCGTCGACGACCTCGTAGGAGCCCTGGAGGCCGTACTGCTTGAGCACCTTGTCCTTGAGCAGGCCCATCATGCCCGCGCTGGGTTCGATGCCGACGATCCTGCCGTGGAACTCGGCGGACTTGTTCTTCAGGTCGGCCAGGGAGTTCACGTCCTTCACGTACGAGGGGACGGTGAGCTCCAGGGACGTGGGGCCGTACCACTGGCCGAGGTCGTCGAGCCGCTTGCCGTACTTCTGCCAGTACTCGGCGTGGGTGGTGGGCAGCCAGGCGTCGGTCTGGACGTCGAGCTGGCCGGTGGCGAGGCCGGTGTAGAGGGGGCCGGCCGCGTACTGGGTGGTCGTGACCTTGAAGCCGCGCTGTTCGAGGATCTCCTTCCACAGGTAGGTGGAGGCGATGCCCTCGTCCCACGGGATGTAGCCGAGCTTGATCTCCTTGCCCCGGCCGACGTTCTCGCCGGTGGCCTCGGCGGTGCCGGACGGGCCGCCGAAGACGCCCAGTCCGCCCGCCACGAGCGCGAGGGCGGCGACGCAGGCCACGGCGACGGCCGGACGCGGGCGGTGCGACCAGGCGGTCGTGCGGGCCTTGGCGGCGGCGCGCCGGCCCAACGGGGACAGCCGGGTGCCGAGCGCGCCGGTGAGCCGGTCCAGGTAGATGGCGAGGACGACGATGCCCAGGCCGGCCTCGAAGCCGAGGCCGATGTCGAGCTGGCCGATGGCCTCGTTGACCGCGCCGCCCAGTCCGCCGGTGCCGACCATGCCGGCGATGACGACCATCGACAGGCCCAGCATGATGACCTGGTTGACGCCCGCCATGATCGTGGGCAGGGCCAGCGGCAGCTGGACGCGCAGCAGGGTGTCGCGCGGGGTCGTGCCGAACGCCTCGGCCGCCTCGACCAGTTCGGCGTCGACCTGGCGGATGCCCAGCTCGGTCATGCGCACGCCGGGGGCCAGGGCGAAGATCAGGGTGGCGACGACGCCGGCCGGCACACCCATCCCGAAGAACAGGATCGCCGGGATGAGCAGGACCATCGACGGCATCGTCTGGAGCAGGTCCAGGACGGGCTTGACGGTCGCGCTGACCGCCCGGGAACGGGCGGCCCAGATGCCCAGCGGGAGGGACACGGCGAGCGCGATCAGCGTGGCGACGAGCACCAGGGACAGCGTGGACATCGCCTGGTCCCACAGGTCCAGCGAGTCGATCAGGGCGAAGCCGGCGAAGGACAGCGCGCCCGCGACGAGACCGCGCAGCCACCAGGCGAGTACGGCGAGGATGCCCGCGAGCAGCAGGGGCTGCGGGGCGGTCAGGACGGCGTCGATGCCGTCGTACATGCCTTCGACGACGGCCTTGACCGCGTCGAACAGCCAGGACAGGTGGGTCACGAGCCAGTCGACGCCGGAGTCGACCCAGTCGCCGAGGTGGAGCCTAGGCATGCGCGGCCACCTTCCCGTCGGGGGCGTCGCAGGGCACGGGATCGGCCGTCTCGTCGCCGAGGAAGCCGAGCAGCCGCTGCCGCGGCACCACCCCGACGAGGCGGCCCGCCCCGTCCACGACCGAGACGCGGTGCGGCACCCGGGCGCTGATGGCGCACAGCTCGGTGAACGGCGTCGTGGGGCTCGCGGTCTCGCAGCGGCACAGCGGGGCGTCCGCCGTGCCGGAGGTGTCCATGACGGCTCCGGCGGTGAGCACCCGGGAGCGGTCGACGTCCTGGATGAAGGAGGCCACGTAGTCGTCGGCCGGGCGCAGCAGGATGTCCTCGGCCGTGCCGTTCTGCACGATGCGGCCGTCGCGCATCACGGCGATGCGGTCGCCGAGGCGCATGGCCTCGTTGAGGTCGTGGGTGATGAACACGATGGTCTTCTTCAGCGTCTTCTGGAGCGTGAGCAGCTGATCCTGCATGTCGCGGCGGATCAGCGGGTCCAGGGCGCTGAAGGACTCGTCCATCAGCAGCAGGTCGGCGTCGGTGGCGAGCGCGCGGGCCAGACCGACGCGCTGCTGCATGCCGCCGGACAGCTCGTCCGGCCAGGACGTCTCCCAGCCGGCCAGGCCGCACAGCTCCAGGGAGCGGGCGGCGCGTTTCTCGCGCTCGGCGCGGGGCACCCCCTGCACGGCGAGGCCGTAGGCGGCGTTGTCGAGGACGCTGCGGTGCGGGAAGAGGGCGAAGTGCTGGAACACCATGCTGATCTTGCGGGCGCGGACCTCGCGCAGCTCGCGGTCGCCGAGCGCGGTCAGGTCGCGGCCGTCGAAGCGGACGTGCCCTGCGGTGGGCTCCAGCAGTCCGTTGAGCATCCGCAGCAGCGTGGACTTGCCGGAGCCGGACAGGCCCATGACGACGAAGATCTGGCCGGGGTCCACGGTGAAGGAGGCGTCGATCACGGCGGCGGTGGTGCCGTCGGCGCGCAGCTCCTCCCGGTCGGCTCCGGCTCGCAGCCGTTCGACTGCCTGGTCCTGTCGTCTGCCGAACACCTTGTACAGGTGGTCGGCCTCTAGCCTGGCGGACACATGCACCTCTCCGTTGGGGGACAAAGAAAAGGAACGGTCGACGGCTGCCCGCAGGTGAACGTGTAACCGGCACCGATCCGACGCGGCGCCTGCCCAAGTGGCCGAGGGGCAAACGCACGAGTGAGCGGGGTCACGATCGGACGTGCGCGCGGGTGGGTGACCGCCCGGCGGCGGGCGGCGGGTGGTGCGCGGCCGTCGGTGACGGGTGCGGGCGGCCGTTGGTGACGGGTGGCTGTCGGTGCCGTGCGGCATGATGCGAGCGTGACCGGACGACTGATGCTCCTCGACACCGCCTCGCTCTACTTCCGCGCGTACTTCGGCGTGCCCGAGTCCGTGAAGGCACCGGACGGCACGCCGGTCAACGCGGTGCGCGGGCTGCTGGAATTCATCGACCGGCTGGTGCGCGACCACCGGCCCGACCTGCTGGTCGCGTGCATGGACGCGGACTGGCGGCCGCAGTGGCGCGTCGACCTCATCCCGTCCTACAAGGCGCACCGCGTCGCCGAGGAGCACCCGTCCGGGCCGGACGAGGAGCAGGTGCCCGACACGCTGTCGCCGCAGGTCCCGGTCATCGAGGCGGTGCTGGACGCGGTCGGCATCGCGCGCGTGGGCGTCGCGGGCTACGAGGCGGACGACGTGATCGGCACGTTCACCGCGCGGGCCACCGGTCCGGTCGACATCGTCACCGGCGACCGGGACCTGTACCAGCTGGTGGACGACGCGCGCGGGGTGCGCGTGCTGTACCCGCTGAAGGGCGTGGGCACCCTGCAGATCACCGACGAGGCGGTGCTGCGCGAGAAGTACGGGGTGGACGGGCCGGGGTACGCGGACCTGGCGCTGCTGCGCGGCGACCCGAGCGACGGCCTGCCGGGCGTGCCGGGCGTCGGCGAGAAGACGGCGGCCAAGCTGCTGGCGGAGTTCGGCGACGTCGCGGGGATCATGGCGGCCGTCGACGACCCCCGCTCCAAGCTCACCCCGGCCCAGCGCACGCGGCTCGCCCAGGCACGCCCCTACGTCGAGGTCGCGCCGAAGGTCGTCCGGGTGGCCGACGACGTACCGCTGCCGCCGGTGGAGACGGCCCTGCCGCGCACCCCGCGCGACCCGGAGGCGGTGGCGGAACTGGGCGCCCGCTGGGGCCTCGGCGGATCACTGCACCGCCTCCTCGGCACACTGAGCGCGTAGGCCTGACTTTCCGATCACTTGAAAGTCGCGGGACCCTGCCGAGTGTTAACTTAGGTGAACCTAACCACCTCTGGGAGGCCGCCATGGCAGAGCGTCCGGCACGGAAGCCACGCAAGCCCCACTCCGCGCAGGTCGTCCGCACCGAGCGGCTGACCCCGCACATGCAGCGCGTGGTGCTCGGCGGCGACGGCCTCGCGGAGTTCACCGCGGGCAGCTGCACCGACCACTACGTCAAGCTGCTGTTCGGCGCGCAGGGCGTGACCTACCCCGAGCCCTTCGACCTGGAGCGGATCCGGGCCGAGTTCCCGCGGGAGCAGTGGCCCGTCACCCGGACCTACACCGTGCGCGCCTGGGACCCCGAACACCGCGAGCTGACCCTGGACTTCGTCGTGCACGGCGACGAGGGCCTGGCCGGTCCGTGGGCGGCGCGCGTCCAGCCGGGCGAGACCGTCCGCTTCATGGGCCCCGGCGGCGCCTACGCCCCCGACCCGGAGGCCGACTGGCACCTGCTGGCCGGTGACGAGAGCGCGCTGCCGGCCATCGCGGCCGCGCTGGAGTCGCTGCCCCGCGGCGCTTCGGTCCGCGCCTTCATCGAGGTGTCCGGGCCCGAGGAGGAGCAGAAGATCGACTCCGACGTCGATGTCGTCTGGCTGCACCGGGGCGACCGCCCGATCGGCGAGCCGCTGGTCGAGGCCGTGCGGGCGCTGGACTTCCCCGAGGGGCGGGTGCACGCGTTCGTCCACGGCGAGGCCGGCTGCGTGAAGGAACTGCGCCGGCTGCTGCGCGTCGAACGGCAGATCCCGCGCGAGGACCTGTCGATCTCCGGCTACTGGCGCCTCGGCCACAACGAGGACGGCTGGCAGGCGTCGAAGCGGGAGTGGAACGCCCGCGTGGAGGCGGAGCAGGAGCCGACCGACCCGACGGCCTCCTGACGGGACGGTCACCGTGCCCCCGCCGGGCCCAACGCCGTTGTCGGACACGGCTGTTACGGTCCGGGCCATGACGGACGACGAGAGCACCGACAGCAGGGGCGGTCACGACGGCATCGCGTGGCTCGGCGAGCGGTGGGCGGGTGACGGCCCGGACCCGCTCCTCGGGGTCCAGGCGGGCCTGGCGTTCGCCGAGGGCATCGCCCCCCAGGACCTGGCCGTCGTGTTCGGCGCCGTGCCCTGGGAGCTGCCCGAGCCGGTGAGCGCCGCGGCCAAGGCGGTCTACGACCGCACCCATCCCCGTACGGAAGTACCGGACGAGCCGTACCTCACCGCGTACGGCCGGGAGGGCAACTGGTCCTTCCTCGCCGGGAACTTCGACTACCTGCTCCACTTCCGCGAGGGCTTCGCCCTGCCCCCGGGAACCGGACGGGCCGTCCTGCTCTACAACATCTCCGCCAAGGGCATGGACTGCATGGCCTACTTCGAGGACGGACGGCCGGTGTGGCGGGGCGAGCTCCGCCGGTCCTTCGACGCGCAGGAACTGCGCGACGGCGGGCACTACTTCGGCGGCGTGCCGCAGATGGCGTTCCTCGACCCGGCGATGCGCGAGGCGGGCTGCCTCCCGGACGTGCGGGACGTCGACGGGCGGCCGGTCCTCCGGGGCGACGGCTGGATCCCCGACTGGCGGACCCGGTTCCTGAAGGGCCTCGGGACCGCCTTCGGCATCTCCGTGTCCCAGGAGGTCTTCGACCGGGGCGGGTACCCCCTGACCGCCGTCCACTGGGCCTGAGCCGCGCGACCGCGCCCCCCAGGCCGTCCTGTCCCCCGCCCCTCAGGCCGTCGAGTCCTCGCGTACGCGTGCGTGGAGGTGCATGTCGTGCCAGCCGTCCTGGTGGAGGGCGGCGCTGCGCTTGGTGCCCTCCAGGGTGTAGCCGGTCTTCGTGGCGACGCGGCAGGAGGGCTCGTTGGCGGTGGCGTGCATCAGCTCCAGCCGGTGGAAGCCGATCTCCCCGAACGCCCAGCGGGTGAGCGCGGCCAGGCCGCGCACCGCGACACCCCGGCCACGCGCGTCCGGCGCGGTCCAGTACGCCACCTCGGCCGACCCCTCGCCCAGCTCGATGGTGCGCAGCGCCACCCGCCCCAGCACCCGGTCGGTGTCCTCGTCGGCGACGGCCCACTGGGCGGTGCGCTCGGCGGCCCAGCTCGCCCGCCACTCCTCGATCCAGCCGGCGACCTCCTCCACCGAGTCGGCCGACCGGATGTGCCACTGGTGCATCAGCGGGTCCTGGAAGACGGCGTGCACGGCGGGGGCGTCGTCGGCCCGCCAGGGGCGCAGGAGGAGTCCGTCGCCGGTGGCGAGGACGGGCTGCGCGGAGCGGGAGAGGGTGCCCGCGGGCAGGACGGGAGCGGCGGTGAAGGGCATGATCCATATCCTGCCCACGCCGACCGGGGCCCCCAAGCGGTTTTCGGCCCCCGCCGGGACCCGGCCGGTTCCGGGAGGTGCCCGCACGGTCCCGCCCGGCGCCGCGCGAACCTCCCCGGTCCACCCCCGTAGGCTGGCACGGTGAGACGCCGTACCCCTCCCCCGCCCTCCCCGCTGCCGCAGCGCGACGGGGTGGACCCGGTGCGGGTGCGGCTGCCCGGCACCGGCGACTGGGCGACCGTCCGGGACCACCTGGTGCAGCGGCTCAGCGGGGCCGGCGTCGGCGCGGTGGAGGCGCTGCTGGACGCCGGGCTGGTCGTCGGGGCCGACGGGACCCCGGTGGCGCCGGACACGCCGTACCGGCCGGGGGCGTACGTGTGGTTCCACCGCGAGCTGCCCGCCGAGGTGCCCGTGCCGTTCCCGGTGCCCGTGGTGTACCGCGACGAGCACATCGTGGTCGCCGACAAGCCGCACTTCCTGGCCACCACCCCGCGCGGCAGCCACGTGGCCGAGACCGCGCTGGCCCGGCTGCGCCGCGAACTGGGCGTCCCCACCCTGACGGCGGCCCACCGGCTGGACCGGCTCACCGCGGGGCTGGTGCTGTTCACGGTGCGGCCCGAGGAACGCGGCGCCTACCAGACGCTGTTCCGCGACCGCCGGGTGCGCAAGGTCTACGAGGCGGTCGCGCCGTACGACCCCGCGCTCGCCCTGCCGGTCACCGTGCGCAGCCGGATCGTCAAGGAGCGCGGCTCGCTGACCGCGAGGGAGGTCCCCGGCGAGCCGAACGCGGTGACCCGCGTCGAGCTGGCCGAGCACCGCGCGGACGGGCTCGCCCGCTATCGGCTGACCCCGGAGACCGGACAGACCCATCAACTCCGCGTCCACATGACCGCGTTGGGTGTCCCCCTGCTGGGCGATCCGCTGTACCCGGTGGTGGCCGACCCGGTGCCGCCCGGCGACTTCCGGCGCCCGCTGCAACTGGTCGCCCGTGAGCTGGAGTTCACCGACCCCGTCACGGGGGTCACCCACCGGTTGCGCAGCGCGCGGACGCCGGGTGCCTGGACGGCGTACGCGCAGTGGGCCGGTGACGGGACCGGGCCGGCCGGTCCCGCCTGATCCCGGTCCACTCTGCGCGTCCGGCGAGTCACGGCTCAGTGGCCGCGCCACCAGGTCAGGAACCGCTGCCAGGCGCTCGGTCGCGCGACCGGTTCCTGCGCGGTGAAGGGGCCGGAACCGGCCTCCTGTGGCACCCCGGTGTCCGCCGGGTCGGCGACCGGCTCGGCGAGCAGCGGCCCGGACGGCTGCGCGGGCAACGTGGGCCCCGAGGAGCGCTGGCCGGGGAGCGCCCCGAGGGTCGGTCCGAGCACGATCTCCTGCTGCGGCTTGGGCGCGAAGTGCACCGGCAGGGCCACCAGGTGCCGGGAGGCGATGGAGGTCGTCCAGCGCAGGTCGCCCTCCTCGACGGCGAGCTGGACGTCGGGGAGCCGGGTCAGCAGCGCGTCGACGCCGACGTCGGCGATGGCGCGGCCGATGTCCTGGCCGGGGCACTCGTGCGGGCCGCCGCCGAAGGCGAGGTGGGAGCGGTTGCCCCGCATGCTCGCGGACCGGTCGGGCCGGATGCGCGGGTCGACGTTGCCCGGCGCGGGCGCGAACAGCAGTCCGTCGCCCCTGCGGATGCGCTGGCCGCCCAACTCGGTGTCCTGCTTGGCGAAGTAGCCGAGGATCGTGCTGAACGGCGGCTCGTCCCACAGGGACTGCTCCACCGCCTCCGGCACGGTCATCTGCCCGCCGTTGAGCCGGGCGTAGAAGCGGGGGTCGACGATGACCCGGCGCAGCACGTTGGAGAGCAGGTTGACCGTGGCCTCGTAGGCGGCGAACAGCACCAGCCGCAGGTGCTCGCGGACCTCGTCGTCGGTCAGCCCGGCGGGGTCGGTGACGAGGTGGCTGGTGAAGTCGTCGGCGGGCCGGGCGCGGCGGCGGGCGGTGAGCCGGCTGAGCGCGTCCATGACGTAGGCGTGGCTGGCGAGGGCGGTCTCGGTGCCCTTGAGCGCGTCGCGGGCGGCGTGCACCATGCGGTCGTCGTACTCCTCGGGCATGCCGAGGACCTGGCACATCACGGCCATGGGCAGGTGTTCGGAGAACTGGCCGACGAGATCGGCGTGGCCGTCCTCGCAGAAGTCGTTCACCAGGCGCTGGGTGGCCCGGTAGATGTGCCGGCGCAGGCCGCGGTGGTCGATCGTCGCCATGGCCGCCTTCACGGCGCCGCGCAGCCGCGTGTGCTCCTCGCCCTCGGCGTGGGAGCAGATGGGCTGCCACGCGATGTGCGGCATGAGGGGGTGGTCGGGCCTGACCATGCCCTCGGCGAGCGGGGTCCAGACGCGGCTGTCCCTGGTGAACTGCGAGGGGGTGCGCACCATGTGCAGGTTCTCGGCGTGGCCGAGGACCACCCACATGGGGACGTCGTCGTGGAGCAGGACGGGGGCGACGGGGCCGTGTTCCTCGCGCAGCTGCTCGTAGAGCCGGCCGAGGTCCTCGGCGCCGGGGCCGTAGAGCCGCTGGAGCCCGCCGGGTCCGCGGCCGTGGGCGGGGCAGCCGGGCGGCGGGCCGGGGGCGGGGTCGTGCGTACCTGTCGTCGACTGGGGTTCAGGCGTCACGGTGGGTCGCTTTCGAACGGCGTGGACCAGGGGTCCGGGCGGGGTCGCACGGCGGCAGGTACGGGGCGGCCGTACGGCGTGGGCGCGTGCGGGAGGTCGGGGTCAGGTGAGGCTGCCGGTGAGCGTCAGCGAGTGCAGGAACCGCATCAGCGTCATCAGCACGTCCCGGCTGGAGGCGCGGCGGCGCACGTCGCACTCCACGATCGGGATCTCGGGGGGCAGGTCGAGGGCGGCGCGCAGGTCCTCCAGGGCGTACCGCGGGCCGTCGGGGAAGGTGTTGACGCCGACCACGAACGGCACCCCGCGCTCCTCGAGCCGGCCCATCACCTCGAAGCTGACCTCGAGGCGGCGGGTGTCGACCAGGACGACCGCGCCGAGGGCGCCCTCGAACAGGCCGTTCCACAGGAACCAGAAGCGCTCCTGGCCGGGGGTGCCGAACAGGTACAGCACGACCTGGTCCGTGATGCGGATGCGGCCGAAGTCCATGGCCACGGTGGTGGCGGTCTTGGACGCGGAGCCGAAGTCGTCGTCGACCCCGACACCGGCCTGGGTCATGGTCTCCTCGGTGGTGAGCGGTCTGATCTCGCTCACCGAGCCGACCATGGTGGTCTTGCCGACGCCGAACCCGCCCACGATGACGATCTTCGCCGCGGCCTCGGTGGTGTGCGGCAGCCGGTCCTCGGTCCGTGGACCGGGGAGCGTGTCAGAGGCGTTGGAGTCCATGCATCACCGCTTCGAGGAGGGAACGGTCGGGGATCTTCTGCCGCACGATCGGGGCGCGGGCCTGGACCAGTTGCGCCGCCAGCAGGTCGGTGATCAGCACCGTCACCACGCTGAACGGCAGCCGCAGGTACGCCGAGATCTCGGCCACGGACAGCGGGGCGACGCACATCCGCAGCACCGCGGTCTGCTCCGGGGTGGCGGAGGAGGGTGCCTCGGCGCGCGCCACGATCAGGGTGACCAGGTCCAACGGCACGCGCTCGCCGTCGCCCGAGATGACGAACAGCCGCTCGGGCTGCCTGCCCTCGCCCTCCCGCTCCGCCCGGCCGGCCGGGTCGTCGTCGGCCGGTGCCCGGGGCGGGGGCGGCGGGACCGGCGGCCGGGGTGCGGGGTGGCGCCGTCGCCGTTTCGGAGGAGTCATACGGTCTGCCCGGAGTGCCGGGGCGGGCTGGTCAGGTGCGAGCCGATCCGCACGACGAGGTCGCGCATGTTGGCGCTCATGTGGCCGGGTTCGCAGCGCACGTCGGCGAGGACGGCGAGGTAGGCGTTGGCGCCGGCCGCCATGAGGTAGAAGTAGCCGCCGTTCATCTCGATCACCACGAGGTTCATCTCGCCGTCGCTGGTGGGGATCTCCTGCGCGACGGCACCCGCGAGGCTCTGCAGTCCGGCACAGGCGGCGGCCACGCGGTCCGCGGCGTCGGGGTCGCCGGCGTAGCGGGCGATGCGCAGGCCGTCCGCCGAGAGCACCACGATCATCTCGATGCCCGGGACGCCGTCGTAGAGCTCCTTGAGCATCCAGTCGAAGTTGGCGCGCTGCTGGATCACGTGGGGTCCCCCTCGTCGTCGGCCTCGGGTCGGGCCTTGTCGTCGATCAGGTGCAGGTACTTGGTGGGGTTGCGGGTGAAGTCGGTCGGGTGCGCACCCGGGTTGTCCTTCTTCAGCCCCTCCCAGAACGCCTCGACCCACAGGCCGGGCGCGGGCCGCTCCTCCTGGGCCTGCTGCTCCCTCATCGACTGCCGTTCCTCGGCGCGGGCCCAGATGTCCTCCTCGCCGCGCTCGGCGGCGCGTTCGGCGGCGGCCTGGGCGGCGTAGGCCTCGGTGATGCGCTGGACGAGGGGCACGGTGGCCTTGCTGCGGCGCTGGGGCAGGCCCTGCGGGGTCCACTCGGTGACGACCGGGACGTCGTCCTCCAGGGACACGTCGGCCGGGATCATCGGGTTGGTGGGCCGGCGCTTCTTCGGCTTGCGCCGGGGTGCCTCCACGTCGCCGAGGTCCTGCGTGGGCAGCGCGGCGGCGCCGATGCCGTGGGCGTAGAGGGAGGTGGGCCCGCCGGTGAGCATCTCGCTCGGGACGATCAGCACGGCGCGGACCCCGCCGTAGGCCGAGGCGCGCAGCGCGACCTGCATGTTGAACGCGGTGCACAGACGGCCGACGACGGCGAGGCCGAGCCGCGGGGTGTCGTTGATGTCCTGGAGGTCGACGCCGGCCATGGCGGCCTCGAGCATGCCCTCGGCCTTGGAGCGGGTCTCCTCGCTGAGGCTGACGCCGGCGTCCTCGATCTCGATGGCGACGCCCGTCTGCACCTCGACGGCGTTGATGTGGACCTTGCTGGTCGGCGGCGAGTAGCGGGTGGCGTTGTCCATGAGCTCGGCGCAGGCGTGGATGACCGGCTCGACCGAGATGCCGCGGATGTTGACCTTGGCGATGGAGTCGAGCTGGACGCGGCGGTAGTCGAGAATGCGGCTCATGGCGCCGCGCAGCACGCTGTACAGCGGGACAGGCTGGGGCCACTGGCGGCTCGGCCGGCCGCCGCCGAGGACGCCGATGGAGTCGGCGAGGCGGCCGATCAGGGCGGTGCCGTGGTCGATGCGCAGGAGGTCGTCGAAGACCTCGGGGTTGCGGCCGTGGTCCTCCTCCATCTCCCGCAGTTCCTTGTTCTGCTGGTGGACGATGGCCTGGATGCGGCGGGCGACGCTGACGAAGGAGCGCTGGGAGGAGTCGCGCAGGTCCTGCTCGTGGTTGACGATCTCCAGGATCCGGTCGAACACGGCCTTCTGGGACTCGTCGAGCCCACGGAAGTACGGGTCCGTCCGCTCGTAGTGGGCCTTCACCTCCATGGGTGTATTTCCCTTGCGGAGGTGCAGCACCGAGGCGGGGATGTAGTCCGTGGCGAGCCGGAGGTTCTGCTCCGCGTGCCCGGCGACGCGCTGTTCCAGGCGGGCCTGGTGCCGGCTGCGCTCGGCGCGCAGGTCGCGCAGCTCACGGCCGCGGCGCACCGCCTCGGCCGCCGTCGCGACCACCAGGACGGTGGCGACGGCCCCGCAGACCGCGACGGCGAGCCGGGCCGCCTCCGGCACCGCCACGACGGCGGCCGCGCTCGCCGCGGCCATCAGTATCGCGGGGGGCAACAGCACGCGGGCGTAGGGGAGTTCACGGCGGCCGGGTGGGGACTGAACACTCACCATGGGGACCCTCTGTAGGGGAATTGTCCGCATCTTCGGGATGATTGGGAACAAGCGCACGAATAGCCATCAACTCGTGCGCTGTGGGGCGAGCTTAGTCCGACCGGATCATCGCCGGGTCATGTTCGGCAACCGCCTGAAACGGCCGCCGGTGCTGGAGTAGCCTCTTCCCCATTTGCACGCTGCGCCCCCGCTCGCACACCCAGGGTGACGGCGCACAGGCATGCGAACACCCGCCTCCGTGGAGGCGGGTGTGCTCCCGAGGCTCAGCCCACGGACGAGTAGGCGACGACGCCCCGCAGCAGCTGGTCGACGGCCTTGCGGGCGGCCTTGGTGACCGTGGTGCCCTCACCGGGGGCGGCGGCCGAGATCTGCCCCAGCACGTCGATCACCTGCTTGCACCAGCGCACGAAGTCACCCGCGGGCATCTCCGCCTCGCGCAGCACCTCGTCCAGGCCCTTGCCGGAGGCCCACATGTAGGCGGCCCAGGCGAAGCCGAGGTCGGGCTCGCGCTGGCCCACGCCCTCGGTCTGGCTGATCCGGAACTCCTCCTCCAGGGCGTCCAGCCGGCCCCAGATCCGCACCATCTCGCCGAGCGCGGCCTTCGCGTTGCCCGACGGCAGCTTCGGCGCCATCGCGTCGTCGCCGACCCGGGACTCGTAGACCAGCGCCGAGACGCACGCGGCCAGTTCGGCCGGGCCCAGGCCCTCCCAGACACCGGCCCGCAGGCATTCGCTGGCCAGCAGGTCCAGCTCGCCGTACAGCCGGGCGAGCCGCCTGCCGTGCTCGGTGACCTCGTTGCCGCGCAGGTAGTCCAGCTCGGTCAGCAGGGCCACGATCCGGTCGAAGGTCCGCGCGATGGTGTTGGTGCGGCCCTCGATGCGGCGCTCCAGCTGCGAGGTGTCGCGCAGCAGCCGGTGGTAGCGCTCGGCCCAGCGGGCGTGGTCCTCGCGGTCGTTGCACCCGTGGCACGGGTGGGCCCGCAGCGCCGTGCGCAGCCGGGCGATCTCGCGGTCGTCGGCGGCCTGCGAGCGCTGCTTGCGGTGCCGCTCCGGCGCGATGTGCCCGGCCTTGGTGCGCAGCGCGGAGGCGAGGTCACGGCGCGACTGCGGGGAGCGCGCGTTGAACGACTTGGGGATGCGCATCCGGTCCAGCGGCTCCACCGGCACCGGGAAGTCCATCGACGCCAGCCGCTTGACCTGCCGTTCCGCGGTCAGCACCAGCGGCCGGGGCCCGTCCTGGTGGTCGAAGCCCCGGTGGCCGTTGGCGCGCCCGGCGGGCAGACCGGGGTCCAGCACCAGGGCCAGGCCCGCGTACTTGCCCGTGGGCACGTGGATGATGTCGCCGGGCTTGAGCCGCTCCAGGGCGACGGCGGCCTCGGCGCGGCGCTGGGACGCCCCCTGCCGGGCCAGCTCGGTCTCGCGGTCCTTCAGCTCGCGGCGCAGCCGCGCGTACTCCTCGAAGTCGCCGAGGTGGCAGGTCATCGATTCCTTGTAGCCGGCCAGCCCCTCCTCGTTGCGCTGCACCTGCCGGGAGATCCCGACGACCGAGCGGTCCGCCTGGAACTGCGCGAAGGACGTCTCCAGCAGCTCGCGCGAACGGTGCCGGCCGAACTGCTCGACCAGGTTGACCGCCATGTTGTACGACGGCTTGAAGCTGGAGCGCAGCGGATAGGTGCGGGTGCCCGCGAGACCGGCCAGGTGGTCGGGGTTCATGCCGCGCTGCCACAGCACCACCGCGTGGCCCTCGACATCGATGCCGCGCCGGCCCGCACGGCCGGTGAGCTGGGTGTACTCGCCGGGGGTGATGTCGGCGTGCTGCTCGCCGTTCCACTTGACGAGCTTCTCCAGCACCACGGAGCGGGCGGGCATGTTGATGCCCAGGGCGAGGGTCTCGGTCGCGAAGACGGCCTTGACCAGGCCGCGCACGAACAGCTCCTCGACGACCTCCTTGAACGTCGGCAGCATGCCCGCGTGGTGGGCGGCGATGCCCCGCTCCAGGCCCTCCAGCCACTCGTAGTACCCGAGGACGTGCAGGTCCTCGCGCGGGATGGAGGCGGTGCGCTCCTCGACCAGGGCGCGGACCCTGTCCCGCGCGTCGTCGTCGTTGAGCCGCAGTCCGGCGTGGAGGCACTGCTGGACGGCGGCTTCGCAGGCGGCGCGGCTGAAGATGAAGGTGATGGCGGGCAGCAGGCCCTCGGCGTCCAGGCGATCGATGACCTCGGGGCGGCCGGGCGTCCACACCCGGGAGCGCTGCCGGCGCTCGCGCTCGCGGTCGGCCTCGCGCATCGAGCGGCCGCGCCGCCGGTCCTGGTACGACGGGCGGCTCGCCTCCATGCGGGCCAGCCGGGTCAGGTCCGGGTTGACGGCCTTCTTGTGGCCCTCGGCCTCCTCGAACAGGTCGTACATCCGGCGTCCGGCCAGCACGTGCTGGAACAGCGGCACGGGGCGGTGCTCGGAGACGATGACCTCGGTGTCGCCGCGGACCGTGTCGAGCCAGTCGCCGAACTCCTCGGCGTTGGACACGGTCGCCGACAGGGACACGAGGGTGACCGACTCGGGGAGGTGGATGATCACTTCCTCCCAGACGGCGCCGCGGAAGCGGTCGGAGAGGTAGTGCACCTCGTCCATCACCACGTGCCCCAGGCCGACCAGGGTCTGGGAGCCGGCGTACAGCATGTTGCGCAGGACCTCGGTGGTCATCACGACCACCGGGGCGTCGGAGTTGACGCTGTTGTCGCCGGTGAGCAGGCCTACCTTGTCCGCGCCGTACCGCCGGCACAGGTCGGCGTACTTCTGGTTGGACAGCGCCTTGATGGGCGTGGTGTAGAAGCACTTGCGGCCCTGCTGGAGGGCGAGGTGGACGGCGAACTCGCCGACGATCGTCTTGCCCGAGCCGGTGGGTGCGGCCACCAGGACGCCCTTGCCCGCCTCGAGCGCCTGACAGGCCTCGATCTGGAAGGGGTCGAGGCCGAAGTCGTACATCTCGCGGAAGGACGCGAGGGCGGTGGCCTGCTCGGCAGCGCGCCTGCGCGCCGCCGCGTACCGCTCGGCCGGTGAGAGGTCCTGAGTCATCGTGCTTTCGAGCGTACCGGGCCCCACTGACAACAGGACGATCATTATCCGTATCAGCCGCTTCGGAACCCGGGGTCCGCGCAGCTCAGGGGTGTGGGGGACGCGGTGGGGCGGGCGCCGCGGGGTGCGCGGCGGACCCGCGCGCAGGGCGGAGGCGGCCGGCGCCGCCGGGCCTCACGGGTCCCCTCAGGGACCGATCACCCGCACCGCGCCCGGTATGCAGCGCACGGTCAGCGGGAGGGGGCCGAGCGGCTCGCCGTCGGCGTAGCCGGTGACGTCGGGCGCCGCCAGCTCGACGCGGGCCGCCCGGTGCACGGTGATCTTCGGATGGTCGACGTGGGTGCCCCGGTAGACCCGCGGGAACACCCGCAGCAGCGTCGTGCGGGAGCAGTCGCCGACGACGGTGACGTCGAGGAGCCCGTCGGCGGGGTCGGCGCCGGGGCAGATCCGCATGCCGCCGCCGTACGACGGTCCGTTGCCGACGGCGACGAGGGTGGCCTCGATCTCGCGGACCTCGCCGTCGTCCAGCCGCAGCCGGTAGGGGAAGGGGCGGAGGGCGGCCAGTTCGGCGAGCACCGCCAGGTCGTACCGGGCACGGCCGGCGGGCCACCGCATGCGGTTGCCGCGGTCGTTGACCCGGGAGTCGAAGCCGGAGGCGAGGACGGTGCCGAACCAGCGGTCGCCGGCCCGGCCGAGGTCGACGTCGCGCACCCGGCCGCCCTCGAGGGCGTCGGCGAGCAGCGCGCCCGCGGCGGCCGGGTCGCGCACGGGCAGGCCGAGGGCGCGGGCGAAGTCGTTGCCGGTGCCGACGGCGACCACGCCGAGCGGGGTGCGGGTGCCGGCGACGGCCTGGAGCGCCAGATGGACCAGTCCGTCCCCGCCGACCGCGACGAGGGCGCCGGTGCCCTCGGCGACGGCGGCACGCGCGCGGGCCAGCGCCTCGGCGGCGTCCCGGCCGACGACGGTGCGCACGGCGTGTCCGGCGGCCCGGAACGCGGAAGCGGCCGGCTGCGCCGCGCGGGCGCCCCGGCCGCGGCCCGCGGTGGGGTTGACGAAGAGGGTGATCTCGCTGGTCACGGAAGTGACCCTAAGAGCTTCCCGGTGATCGTCAGGTCACGTCGTCATAACCGTTGACGCGTTCGGTGCTCGCCTGCTCGGGCAGCGCGCGCGGGGTGGTCACCGGCTCGACCGTCCCGATGTCCTCGGGGGTCAGGTCCAGCTCGGACGCCTCGTCGTCGGCGGGGGCCAGGGCTTCGCGGCGGCGCCTGCGGCGGTCGTTGAGCAGGGAGAAGGCGACGGCGCCGAAGTACAGCACCCAGATCGGCCCGGCGAGGGCCAGCATCGAGATGGGGTCGGTGCTGGGGGTGGCGACCGCGGCGAACACCGTGATGCCGAGGATCATCGCCCGCCACCAGCCGGCCATCCGCCGGCCGGTGATGGCGCCGGTGAGGTTGAGCATGACGAGCAGCAGCGGCAGCTCGAAGGAGAGGCCGAAGACGACGACCATGCGCGTGACGAGCTGGAGCAGGTCGTCCAGCGGCAGCAGGTTGTCGACGTCGTTCGGGGTGAACCCGACCAGCACCTTCGCGGTGGTCGGCAGCACCCGGTACGCGAAGTAGGCGCCGCCGAGGAACAGCGGGACGCCGGTGCCCACGAAGGCGTAGGCGTACTTCCGCTCGTGCTTGTGCAGGCCCGGGGCGACGAAGGCCCACAGCTGGTACAGCCAGACCGGCGAGGCGAACACGACACCGGCCATCAGGGAGACCTGGAGTGCCAGGGTGAAGGGCGCGAGGAGGCCGTTGATGGTGATCCGGGCGCACTGCTCGGTGTTCCCCGAGCGCGTCAGTTCCTCGAAGCTCTGCTTGCAGCCGATCGAGTCGAGGATCGGCTGGGTGAGGACGTTGATGATGTCGTTGTAGAAGAAGGCGGCGACGACCGTCACGAGGACAATGGCGAGCATCGCCTTCGCCAGCCGGTTGCGCAGCTCACGAAGGTGTTCCGCGAGGGGCATCCGCCCCTCGGGGTCCTTCTCCTTCTTGCGGGCAGGCTTGAGCAACCCACGTTCCCATCTCGTGCGGCGGGCCGGAGGTCACCGGCCCTGCGTCAGCGCTTGGTGGTGTCCGTCGGCTCGGTCACGGGACGGGAGCTGGTCACGTCGCCGGGAGAGGCCTGGATGGTGCGCTGCGCGGGGGGCTGCTCGCCGTTGTTCGGCGGGCCGGCCGGCGTGGCCGTGCTGTTGCCGTCGTCCTTCATCGCCTTGGCCTCGCTCTTGAGGATGCGCGCGGACTTGCCGAGCGAGCGGGCCATGTCCGGAAGCTTCTTCGCGCCGAACAGCAGGATGATGACGACGAGGATGAGAATGATCTCGGGGGCGCCGAGCCTTCCGAACATAAGTCTTTACCTTCTCACCGAGGCTGCTGGGTGGGGTGCTGTCCGATCGGCCGGACAGGTGTCCGAAGGATCGCGTCGACAGCGATCGTAACGCTCAGGGGTAAACGCGGGGCAATCCCTGGGCGTACTCCCGGTCAGCGGTCCGGGCCTCGTTCTCCGGGCCGCGACCAGCAGCGTACCGCCCGCCCCTGCCGCGACGGGAGGGCGTGGCGCCCGACAGGCGCGAACGGCGCAGGCGTCACCGGTGGTGCCCGGTGCCCCTCAGAGCGAGTCCACGGCCCGGGCCGCGCTCGTCGAGGCGCGCTCCAGGTCGTCGGCGGCCCGGCCGATCCGCGCGGCGGAGTCGGTCACCTGCCGGCCGAGTCGCTCGGCCTCCACGAACACCCGGACGGCCAGGACGGCCAGCACCGTGAGCCCCAAGAACCCCATCGCCACCGCGAACATCGCCCAGAACATGCCGTCGAGCCTAGACCGTTCCCGCCGCGGTGCCGACCGCGGGCCGGACGCCCGGACCCGGGGGTCCGTCGCACCGTCCGTCGGCCGACGTCCTCGCGACTCGCTACATCGAGTGCAGCCGCAGGGTGCGCACGCCGCCGCCCGTGAGGAGTTCGACGATGCGTTCGCCGGCGGGCTTGCGGACGGCCGCGCCGCACTCGGGGCAGGTGAAGGAGTAGAACGTGGTGCGGCTGGTGGCGCCGATGGCCAGGCGCAGGGCGCCCGCGGCGAGTTCGAACCGGCCCCGGCAGTCCGGGCAGCCCGCTCTGAACACCACCGGGGCCACGCTCCGCATGCCCGCGAACGCGGACGTCACCGAGATGCCCCGCACACCGGACGTCGCCGATTCGCTCACAGACCCTGCTCCTGTCCGTCGAACTGCCTGCTCAGCTGCCGCCCAGGCGCCACGCCCGACACCCCGGGCCCGGCGTCCGCGCCGGCCGCGACGCCGGCGCTGCCGGTCCCGGAGGCCTCGGCGGTGTCGCCGGTGCCGCCGCTGTCAGCGGTGGGGCCGTCGGCGTCGATGCCGTCGTACGCCGCGAGGGCCTCGCGGGCGGCGCGGCGGGCGCGGTCGGCGAGGTCCTGCGGCGCGACGATCCGGCCGTCGGGGCCGAGGCGCAGGGCCAGGCGTCTGAGCGAGGCCGGATCGGGCGTGCGCAGGGTGATACGCAGGCCGCCGTCGGGAAGTTCATCGGCGCTGTCGTGCGGGTAGTACTCGGCGACCCAGCGGCCGCCGGGACCGACCTCGATGACGACCTCGGGGTCCTCGGCGGCCGGCTGCACCAGCCCCTCCGAGAGGTCCCGCAGCTCCACCTCGGGCGGGGCGGACGGCTCGTCGAGGATCCTGATCTCGGCGACCCGGTCCAGGCGGAACGTGCGGCGCGCCTCGGAGCGGCGGCACCAGGCCTCCACGTACGTGTGCCCGACGCTCACCAGGCGGATGGGGTCGATCTCGCGCTCGGTGACCTCGTCGCGGGCCGGGGAGTAGTAGCGGATCCACAGCCGGCGGCGCTCGGAGATGGCCCGGTCCACGTCGGCGAAGACGCCGCCCTCGGACTCGAAGGTCACCGACAGCCGGGAGCTGGCGCCCGCCGCCTCGCCGGCCGCGGTCTCCACCTTGGCGGTGGCCCGCACCAGCGCCTGCCGGTCGCTCTCCCGCAGCCCCGGAAGGGTGGCCACCGCGCGGGCGGCGACCAGCAGCGCGGTGGCCTCGTCGGCGGCGAGCCGCAGGGGCTCGGCGGCGTCGGCGCCCAGGGCGGCCGGGTTGTGCCACCAGATGCGCTCGCCGTCGGTGTCGATGTCGAGGAGGTCGCCGCCGCGGAAGCTGGTGCCGCACATGGGCAGCACGTCGAGGTCGGAGACCAGCTCGTCCTCGGTGATGCCGAAGGCGCGCGCGACGTCCTCGATGCGCGCGCCGGGCCGCTCCCTGAGGTACGTCACCAGGGAGAGCATCCGCCGGGTCTGGTCGATCGCGTTCGCCGGCCTGACCGGTTTGCCTGCCACTGTCTCGCTCCGCTCCCCCTCAGCCCTTGGCCACGGCCCGCAGCCGGTCGACGACGTCGGCCCGCAGCTCGGCGGGCTCCAGGACGACCACGTCCGGCCCGAACTCCACGAGCCAGGCGTCCAGCCCGTGCCCGTACGGAATCTCCAACTCGTCCCACCCGTCGCCGAGTTCCCGCACGGCGGTGGCCCTCGCCCGAAGGGGGTACCCGGCGCCGCCGCGCAGCCGGATCCGCGCGCTGCGGTCGGCGGTCTCCCCCGCCCAGCCCGCGACGGTCTCGCGGACGGTGACCACGTCGGGCACGGGCGCGGTGAACCGGCCGCCCCGGGAGCGGACCTTGCCGGTGATGCGCGACAGCCGGAACACGCGCTCGGCGCCGCGGTCGCGGTCGAAGCCCGCCAGGTACCAGTGGCCGCGCCAGCACTCCAGCGCCCACGGCTCGACGTGCCGGGGCTCGGGGTGGGCGGCGTTGGCCTTGCGATAGTCGAAGACGACGGGGCGGCGGTCGCGGCAGGCCAGCATCAGCGGCTCGAAGGCCGCCTCGTGCACGGGGATGCGCGGTTCCAGCGCGCCGTGCGCCTCGTAGGGGTCGACGTCCTCGGGCAGTCCGGCCGCGCGCAGCTTCTGCAGGGCGCCGCTGGCGGCACCGGCGAGGCGCGCCTGCTGCCACACCTTGGCGGCCAGGCCCAGCGCGGCGGCCTCCTCGGCGTCGAGGGTGATGGGCGGCAGGCGGTTGCTGTCCCGGCGGGCCAGGTAGCCGACCTCGCCGTCCAGGCTCTCCACGGTCTCGATGACCAGGCCGAGCTCGCGCAGGTCGTCCTTGTCGCGCTCGAACATCCGGTTGAAGGAGTCGTCGCCCCCCGTGCCCGAGCCGAACGCCTCCACGTAGGCCTCGATGGACTCGCGCAGCTCCCGCTTGCTCAGCGGCCTGCGCGTCCCGAGCAGACACAGCGCCAGGTTCATCAGCCGCTCTGCCTTGGCAATGGCCATCGACGCCCTTCGCCTTCCTCATGGTCCTTACGACGGACGACCGTACCGCCCCGCGGTGCCGGGGCAAAGCCGAGGGCCCACGCCCGGACAGGCATGGGCCCCAGGTGATCGGGTCCGGTCGCGGAACGGTCGGACCCGGGGTGGCGGTCAGACTCCGAGGAGGTCCACCACGAAGATCAGCGTCTCGCCGGGCTGGATGGCCGGGGTGGGGCTCTGGTTGCCGTAGGCCAGGTGCGCCGGGATGGTCAGCTGGCGGCGGCCGCCGACCTTCATGCCCTGCACGCCGAGGTCCCAGCCCTTGATGACCCGGCCGCCGCCCAGCGGGAAGCGGAACGGAGTGCCCCGGTTCCAGCTGGCGTCGAACTCCTCGCCGGTGCTGAAGGCGACACCCACGTAGTGGACGGTGACGGTCTGGCCCGCCTGCGCCACCTCGCCGTCGCCCTCCCAGATGTCCTTGATCTCGAGGTCCGCCGGGGGCTCGCCGCCGGGGAAGTCGATCTCGGGCTTCTCGATGCTCACGTCACTTGCTCCTGCTCGGTGTCGGAAAGGCAACGGTCACAGTCTCGCATCCCCGCGCGATCACATCTTCGCGAGGATGTCGACGGTGAACACCATCGTGGAGTCCTTCTCCAGGCCGCTGCCGGCCGGCGGCTGGTCGCCGTAGCCCAGCGACGGCGGGATGACGATGAGGACGCGGCTGCCGACCTTCTTGCCGGTCAGTCCCTGCGCCCAGCCCTTGACGACCTGCTGGAGCCCGAACGACGTCAGCGCGCCCCGGCTGTACGTCGAGTCGAACTCCTTGCCGGTGTTCCACACCACGCCCTTGTACTGCACCAGCACACTGTTGTCCGCCGCGACCACGTCGCCGTCGCCCTCGATCACGTACTTCGCGACGAGGCCCTTGGGCGGGTCCGCCTTCGGCACCTCGACGGAGGGCGCCTTGCCGTCGGTGTTGGTGCCGACCTTGGGCAGCTTGGCGTCGCTCTGCGGGACGTCCTTGCCCTTGGCGGAGCTCTTGGCGTTGAAGGTCTCCAGGAGGTCGACCACGAACACCAGCGTGTCGGTGCCCTTGATGCCCGCCTGGGAGTTGCCCTGCGCGCCGTAGCCCCAGGTGGGCGGGACGGAGAACTCCACCCGGCTGCCGGTCTTCTTGCCGGTGAGCGCGTACCGCCAGCCGTCGATGATGCTGCCCGCGGCCAGCTGGATGACCAGCGGCGTCTTGCGGTCGTAGGAGTTGTCGAACACCTTGGCGGTGTCCCAGACCTGGCCGAGGTAGTTCGCCTGGACGTAGTCGTTCTCCGCGACGGTCTTCCCGCCACCCGCGATCACCGTCTTCACGGCGAGCTGGTCGGACGGCTTGCCGCTGCCCTTGGCGACGGTCGGCTTCTCACCGAACTTCGTGCCCGCCGTGATGGCCGGCAGCGGCCCGTCGACGATCTTCGGCGCCGGCGCGGCGGACGTCTGCGACGCGGACGGCGACGCGCTGTCGCTCGCCTTGCTCGAGTCGGACGAGTCGTCGCCGCAACCGGCGAGCGTGACCAGTCCAGCGGGGACGGCGGCGAGGATGAGGGAGCGTCGGCGCACGGTGGGGGCCTCGTAATCGGTCGATCTTGTGATGGCGTGCGCGCAACTCTACGGCGTGAGACGGGCGCCGTACGGGAAACGTACGGCGCCCGTGTTGCGTTCCGAACTCATCTGCGGAACCCGTCCGCGGAACTCACCCGCGGTGCGCGGCCCGGACCCGCGCTCGGCTCACATTCCGGCGATCAGCTTCTCCACCCGGTCGTCCACCGAACGGAACGGGTCCTTGCACAACACGGTCCGCTGCGCCTGGTCGTTCAGTTTGAGGTGGACCCAGTCGACCGTGAAGTCCCGGCGCTGTTCCTGCGCCCGCCGGATGAAGTCGCCGCGCAGCCGGGCCCGAGTGGTCTGCGGCGGCACCGACTTGCCCTCGAAGATCTTCAAGTCGTCGCAGATCCGCGCCGTCTGGCCCTTCTTCTCCAGCAGGTAGTACAGCCCACGACGGCGGTGGATGTCGTGGTAGGCGAGGTCTATCTGCGCCACGCGCGGGTGCGACATCGTCATGTTGTGCTTGGCGCGGTACCGCTCCAGCAGCTTGTACTTGATCACCCAGTCGATCTCGGTGCCGATCCGGTCGAGGTCCTCCGCCTCGATCGCGTCCAGCGTCCGGCCCCACAGCTCCAGCACCCGCTCCACCGTGCCGGTGCGGATGCCGCGGCGCTCGCAGAAGTCGACGGCCTTCTCGTAGTACTCGCGCTGCACCTCCAGGGCGGAGGCCTCGCGGCCGCTGGCCAGGCGCACCTTGCGCCGGCCGGTGATGTCGTGGCTGACCTCGCGGATCGCCCGGATCGGGTTCTCCAGGGTCAGGTCGCGCATCACCGTGCCCGCCTCGATCATGCGCAGCACCAGGTCGGTGGCGCCGACCTTGAGCAGCATGGTCGTCTCGGACATGTTCGAGTCACCGACGATCACGTGCAGCCGGCGGTAGCGCTCGGCGTCGGCGTGCGGCTCGTCCCGCGTGTTGATGATCGGCCGCGAACGGGTCGTCGCCGAGGAGACGCCCTCCCAGATGTGCTCGGCGCGCTGGCTCACGCAGTACACCGCACCGCGCGGGGTCTGCAGCACCTTGCCGGCGCCGCACAGCAGCTGCCGCGTCACCAGGAACGGGATGAGGATGTCCGCCAGCCGGGAGAACTCCCCGTGCCGGGCCACCAGGTAGTTCTCGTGGCAGCCGTAGGAGTTGCCGGCCGAGTCGGTGTTGTTCTTGAAGAGGTAGACGTCGCCCGCGATTCCCTCCTCGTGCAGGCGGCGTTCCGCGTCGACCAGCAGCCCCTCGAGAATGCGCTCGCCGGCCTTGTCGTGAGTGACCAGTTCGATCACGTTGTCACATTCGGGTGTCGCGTATTCAGGATGGGAGCCCACGTCGAGATACAGGCGGGCGCCGTTCCGCAGGAACACATTGCTGCTGCGGCCCCATGACACGACACGGCGGAAGAGGTACCGCGCCACCTCGTCGGGAGACAGGCGCCGCTGTCCCCTGAACGTACACGTGACGCCGTACTCGTTCTCCAGCCCGAAAATGCGGCGGTCCATGACTGAACATTACGCCCGATCCCCCGAGCTGAAACGGGGTTCGACGGCACGGTTCGGATCATTTTCCGACGACACCGCGACCACCGCGTGAACAGCGGGCGCCGCCATTACCCGTCCGGCGGCGAGCAAAACCAGCAACGACACGGCACCCGCCGCACCCGGCACCGCGAAGCCCCACCGGGCCCCGCCCGCCTCGACGACCGGACCGGCCACGCCCGTCCCCACCGACGCGCCGACCGTGAACGTCGTCACCAGCCAGGAGAACGCCTCCGTGACCGTGCCGCTCGGCGCGTGCCGGTCGACGATGACGAAGGCGCACGCGATCGCCGGCGCGAGGAACACACCGGCCAGCGCCGTGAGCGCCACCATCGCCACGGCACCCGGCATCAGCGTCAACGGCAGGTAACACACCGCGAGCAGCGCCACCAGCACCCGCAGTCGCCGCTCGGGCGCCCCCGGCCAGGTCCGCGCCCCGTACACCGAGCCGCCCAGCAGCGCGCCCAGGCCCAGCGCGGCCATCAGCCAGCCGTACACCCCGTCACCGCCGTGGTCGTCGGCGTACGGCACGGACGCGACCGTGATGGACCCCAGCGCCATCCCGATGAACAGGAACGCGCCCAGCAGCACCAGCAGGCCCGGCGAGCGCAGGGCACCCAGCCAGTGCGCCTCACGGGGCGCCGACCGCCACGCGCGCGAGGGCGCCGACACCACCACCGACAGCGCGCCGAGCACCCCGAGGACGTTCAGCACCAGCAGCGCCGCCCCGGCCGACCACAGCGACACGCACAGGGTGACCAGCAGCGGCCCGACCGTGAACATCACCTCCTGGGCGATCGCGTCCATGGCGTACGCCGTGTGCACCTGGTCCTCACGGCGCAGCACCGACGGCCACAGCGCCCGCAGGCCGCCCTCCAGCGGCGGCGTGAACAGACCGGCCGCCCCGACCGCGGCATAGGCGAGCGGCAGCGGGTCCAGGCCGGTGAACGCGAAGACGGCCATCGCGAGGGCCGAGGCCAGCGCGGCCGGCAACTGCACCCGCGGCTGGCCGTGCAGGTCCACCAGCCGGCCCAGGACCGGCTGGCCCACGGCGTTGGCGACGCCGTACACCGCCGCCAGCGCACCCGCGAGGCTGTAGCTGCCGCCCTCGGCCCGTACGAACAGCACGACGGCGATCGCCGCGGTGGCGTTCGGCAGCCGCCCGACCAGGGTGCCGGCGAGCAGACGCGCGGCGTGTCGCGCCCTGAGGATCTCCAGGTATCCCGCGGCCATGCTGTGCGCCTCCGTCGGCTGGGTGAGGCTGCGGCGGCGGCCGCACCCACGAGGTTTTACGTATAACTAGACCGTCCATACGTACCATGTGCGCTGTTCACCAGTCCACACGAAAGAGCAGGCCCACGGTGGCACGAGGTAGCACCAGCGCGCGCCCCACCAGCCGTGACGTGGCCCAGGCGGCCGGAGTGTCCCAAGCGGCCGTCTCCCTCGTCCTCGGCGACAAATGGCGCGGACGCGTCTCCGAAACCACCGCCGAACGCGTCCGGGAAGCAGCCCGCCGGCTCGACTACCGGCCCAACCTCGCCGCCCGCAACCTGCGCCTCGGCCGCACCCGCACCGTCCTCCTCGTCGTCCCCGCCCTCACCACCGAGTTCTTCGCCGGCGTCTACACCGGCGCCGCCCGCGTCGCCGCCGACCACGGCTTCGGCGTCGTCCTCTACCCCTCCCCCGAAGGCATCGGCCCCGCCCGCGACCCCTTCGCCTCCGCCCAGGCAGCACTCGACGGCGTCCTCGCCTCCTCCATGGCCGCCGACGCCCTCACCGCCATCCGCGGCGACCGACTCCCCCTCGTCATGCTCGACAGCGACCCCCACGGCAGCCTCGGCGCCGCCACCGTCAACCTCGACATCGCCGACGGCACCCGCCGGATCGCCGACCACCTCCTCGGACTCGGCCACCGCCACTTCCTCCACGTGGCCGCCGACATCCCCTCCTGGACCTTCGAAGTACGCGCACGGGAACTCGCCACCCGCCTGAACGCCGTCCCCGGCACCACACTCCGCACAACCGGCACCCCCATGACCATCGAAGGCGCCCTCGCCGCCGCCGAGACCGCCCTCGACGCCCCCGGCCCCCGCCCCACAGCCGTCGTCTGCGACGACGACAAACTCGCCGCCGGCGTCTACAAGGCCCTCCGCCGACGCGGACTGCGCGTCCCCGACGACGTCTCCGTCACCGGCGTCGACGACATCGCCCTGGCCACCGCCCTCGACCCCGAACTCACCACCCTCCGCCTCGACGCCGAACGCTTCGGCGAACACGGCATGCACGCCCTCCTCGCCGTCCTGGAAGGCCGAACGCCCGAACAAGGGGACATCCCCGTCGAACTCGTCGTCCGCGGCTCCACAGGCGCCCCCAGACCCTCCTGAACGCCCCGTGCCCCGGCCGGAAGGTCGGCCGGGGCACGGACAGGGCAAGCACGCAGGGCGAGGGACGCCAACGCCCCGACGGATCAGTCGTCGTCCGAAGAGCTCTCCGCCTCGGTCGACGGCCCACCGGACTGCAGCAACCGCGACAACTGCGCTCCACCGATCCGCTTGAACTTGCGCTTCTGCGGACGCGTACGGTCCAGCACCGCCACCTCCAGCCGCTCCGCCGGGATCTCCCGCTCGGAACCGTTGGTGTCACGCGACAGCGCCTGCACGGCCAGCTTCAACGCCTCCGCGAGACTCATGCCGTCCCGGTGGCGCTGGTCCAGGTAACTGCTGATCTGCTCGGCGTTCCCGCCGACCGCGACCGAACCGTGCTCGTCCACGATCGACCCGTCGTGCGGCAACCGGTAGATCTGGTCACCCTCGGGCGTCTCCCCGACCTCCGCCACGACCAGCTCCACCTCGTACGGCTTCTCGGCCGCCGAGGAGAAGATCGTGCCCAGCGTCTGGGCGTAGACGTTGGCCAGGCCCCGGGCCGTCACATCGTCCCGGTCGTACGTGTAACCCCGCAGGTCGGCGTACCGGACACCGCCGATCCGCAGGTTCTCGTACTCGTTGTACTTGCCGGCGGCCGCGAAACCGATCCGGTCGTAGATCTCGCTGAACTTGTGCAGCGCACGGGACGGGTTCTCGCCGACGAACACGATGCCGTCGGCGTACTGGAGCACGACCAGGCTGCGGCCACGGGCGATGCCCTTGCGCGCGTACTCCGCGCGGTCCGCCATCGCCTGCTGGGGTGAGACATAGAACGGCGTCGACACCGGCTATCCGTCCCTTTCTGTGGAAGTCACTGGATCACCTGGCGGGAAGCGGCGGACGGCTACAGCAGGGCGGCACGCGGGCCGTCCGGCTGCTCCAGCCGGCGCTCCAGGATCGAACGGGCGATCGCGGAGGACTCGTCGTCATTGAGCCGGCGGAAGCCGTCCTCGGTGATCACGGTGACGATCGGGTAGATCCGGCGGGCGACATCGGGACCACCCGTCGCCGAGTCGTCGTCAGCCGCGTCGTACAGGGCCTGCACCACCAGCGTCGTGGCCTCGGCCTCACTGAGGTCCTCACGGAACAGCTTCTTCATGGCGCCGCGCGCGAAGATCGAACCCGAACCCGTCGCCGCGTAACCGTGCTCCTCCGAACGGCCACCCGTCACGTCGTACGAGAAGATCCGGCCCTTGGCCCGGTCCACGTCGAAACCCGCGAACAACGGCACCACGGCCAGACCCTGCATGGCCATGCCCAGGTTGGAACGGATCATCGTCGACAGACGGTTCGCCTTGCCCTCCAGCGACAGCTGCGCACCCTCGACCTTCTCGAAGTGCTCCAGCTCGAGCTGGAAGAGCTTCACCATCTCCACGGCCAGGCCCGCGGTGCCCGCGATGCCCACCGCCGAGTACTCGTCGGCCGGGAACACCTTCTCGATGTCGCGCTGGGCGATGACGTTGCCCATGGTGGCCCGGCGGTCACCGGCGAGGACCACACCGCCAGGGAACGTCACGGCCACGATCGTCGTGCCGTGCGGCGCCTCGATCACACCCTGCGTGGGCGGCAGTTGCCGGTTGCCGGGCAGCAACTCCGGCTGGTGCTCGGACAGGAAGTCCATGAACGAGGCCGACCCAGGCGTCAGGAAGGCAGCTGGTAGACGCCCGGTGCTACGAGTGTTGGCTTCCACGCGATTCCTTCCACGTAAGCAGCAGCCCGCCTTATGGCATCGGGCCGATCCTTGAACTGCCCCAGTGCGGCATTGCAGCTGAAGCACAGTACGCCACGGACCCTACCCGTCTGGTGGCAGTGATCCACATGCTCCGCCGGGGCGGCAAGACATATGCAGCAGACTCCCCGCTGTTCGGCCACGAGCGCCTCCAGCTCCGCGGGGGTGAGGCCGTACCTGCGCTTGAAGTAGCTGATCCTGTTCCGCTCGGCCCTGCACTCCCGGCAGTAGCTCGCCCAGCCGTCCGACGACGACTTGTTGCGCTCCCACTCGGCGTGCGGCTTCACCAGTTCACACTGGGGACACCGCTTGTGTCCGGGCGGCACGGCGATCTTCTCGCGCACCTTCTTCCCCTTGGCCTCCTGGCGCTGCCGGTAGTACTCGGCGGAGCACTTCCGGCAGTACGCCTGGAGACCGTCGGGCATGGACTTGTTGCTCGCGAACGCCTCACGTGGCAGATACGTCTCGCACCGCGAACAGCGTCTCGCATTCGAGGCCACTTCCACCCCGAGCCCCCACCATCACCTTCGAAGCTAAGGCAGAGTCACTCTCCGCCTTTCTGAACGAAGGACCTCACGAAATCCTCGGCATTCTCTTCGAGTACATCGTCAATTTCGTCAAGAACGGAGTCGACGTCGTCGCTCAGCTTCTCGTGGCGTTCCTTGAGGTCGTCCGTCGCCTGCGCGTCCTGCGCCTGCTCCTCGACCTCCTCCGTGGAACGCGTGGCCTTCTGCTGCCCGCCGCCGGTGTCCTTGGTCGCCATAACCCTCACCCCGCTCAGTTCGCCCGCCATGGTCGGCAGGTCGGCTTTCCTGCCGATCGGTGATGATCAGACCCTACAAGCCGGGTCCGACATCGGCCCCGCAGTTGGTGCAACGGACTGCACCGCGAGGGGACCACCTCGATGATTCCCTGGCGCCGGGGTTTCCACCCCCGCGCCGGGGTCCGGCCGAGTACCCCCTCAGTTGCCCGACAGCACCCTGACCAGGTCTTCCGCGGTGCGGCACCGGTCGAGGAGCTCCTTGACGTGATTTCGCGTTCCGCGAAGCGGTTCGAGGGTTGGGACGCGCTGGAGGGAGTCCCGGCCCGGCAGGTCGAAGATCACGGAGTCCCAGGACGCGGCCGCGACGTCGTCGGCGTACTGCTCCAGGCAGCGGCCGCGGAAGTAGGCGCGGGTGTCCTCGGGCGGCTTGGTGACGGCTCGCTCGACCTCGGTCTCGTCCAGGAGCCGTTTCATGCGTCCGCGGGCCACCAGGCGGTTGTAGAGGCCCTTCTCGGGGCGCACGTCGGCGTACTGGAGGTCGACGAGGTGGAGCCGGGCGGCGTCCCAGTCGAGGCCGTCGCGACGCCGGTAGCCCTCCATGAGTTCCCGCTTGGCGACCCAGTCGAGTTCGCCGGCGAGGCTCATGGGGTCGTTCTCGAGCCGGGTGAGGGTGTCCTCCCAGCGGGCGAGGACGTCCTTGGTCTGGTCGTCGGCGTCGGCGCCGTAGCGTTCCTCGACGTACTTGCGGGAGAGCTCGTAGAACTCCATCTGGAGCTGGACCGCGGTGAGTGTGCGGCCGCTGCGCAGGGTGACCAGGCGCTTGAGGGTGGGGTCGTGCGAGACCTGGTGGAGGGTGCGTACGGGCTGGTCGACGGCGAGGTCGACGGCGATGAAGCCGTCCTCGATCATGGACAGGACCAGGGCGGTGGTGCCCAGCTTGAGGTAGGTGGAGATCTCCGAGAGGTTGGCGTCGCCGATGATGACGTGCAGGCGGCGGTATTTCTCGGCGTCCGCGTGGGGTTCGTCGCGGGTGTTGATGATGGGGCGCTTGAGTGTCGTCTCGAGGCCGACTTCGACTTCGAAGTAGTCGGCGCGCTGGCTGAGCTGGAAGCCGTGTTCGTGGCCGTCCTGGCCGATGCCGACGCGACCGGCGCCGGCGAAGACCTGGCGGGAGACGAAGAAGGGCGTGAGGTGGCGCACGATGTCCGAGAAGGGGGTCTCCCGCTTCATCAGGTAGTTCTCGTGCGTGCCGTAGGAGGCGCCCTTGTTGTCGGTGTTGTTCTTGTAGAGGTGGATCGGCTGGGCGCCGGGGAGCTGTCCGGCGCGTTCGGCGGCCTCGGCCATGATCCGTTCGCCGGCCTTGTCCCAGAGGACCGCGTCGCGCGGGTTGGTGACTTCGGGGGCGCTGTATTCGGGGTGTGCGTGGTCGACGTAGAGGCGTGCGCCGTTGGTGAGGATGACGTTGGCCAGCCCGATGTCCTCGTCGGTGAGCTGGGTGGAGTCGGCGGCCTCGCGGGCGAGGTCGAAGCCCCGTGCGTCGCGCAGCGGGTTCTCCTCCTCGAAGTCCCAGCGGGCCCGGCGGGCCCGGTGCATCGCCGCCGCGTAGGCGTTGACGATCTGGGACGAGGTGAGCATGGCATTGGCGTTGGGGTGGCCGGGGACGGAGATTCCGTACTCCGTCTCGATGCCCATTACTCGCCGTACGGTCATGCGGCCCTCCTTGCCCGGCGGCACCCTCGGTCGTGGGCGCCGCTCAAGTACCGCTGGTGCTCCGGTGCCCGTGCGGTGCCCGTCCCCGCACTGCGCGACCCGGCGGTACGGAAGAGCCTAGAACGCCTTTGCGCTGGTGGGGAGATCATTTGCGTCATTGCCTTGCTCGCCTTGTTCCGGCCGTGTCCGGAGAAAAGCGTCGGCTGCGGGTACCCCGTGAGGGCACCCGCAGCCGCCCTGGGTGTTACAGGTACTGTCCGGTATTCGCCACCGTGTCGATGGAGCGGCCGGTGTCGGCGCCCTGCTTTCCGGTGATGAGTGTCCGGATGTAGACGATGCGCTCGCCCTTCTTGCCGGAGATGCGGGCCCAGTCGTCGGGGTTGGTGGTGTTGGGCAGGTCCTCGTTCTCCTTGAACTCGTCCACGCAGGCCTGGAGGAGGTGGGAGACGCGGAGGCCCTTCTGGTTCTTCTCGAGGAAGTCCTTGATCGCCATCTTCTTGGCGCGGCCCACGATGTTCTCGATCATGGCGCCGGAGTTGAAGTCCTTGAAGTAGAGGACTTCTTTGTCGCCGTTGGCGTAGGTGACTTCCAGGAAGCGGTTCTCCTCGGACTCGGCGTACATGTGTTCCACGGCCGTCTGGATCATGTTCTGGACCGTGGCGCCCTTGTCGCCGCCGTGCTCGCCGAGGTCGTCGGCGTGCAGCGGGAGGCGCTGGGTGAGGTACTTGCCGAAGATGTCCTTGGCGGCTTCGGCGTCCGGACGTTCGATCTTGATCTTCACGTCCAGGCGGCCGGGGCGCAGGATGGCGGGGTCGATCATGTCCTCGCGGTTGGAGGCGCCGATCACGACCACGTTCTGCAGGCCTTCCACGCCGTCGATCTCGGCGAGCAGCTGGGGGACGATGGTGTTCTCCACGTCCGAGCTGACTCCGGATCCGCGGGTGCGGAAGAGGGATTCCATCTCGTCGAAGAAGACGATGACGGGGGTGCCCTCGCTGGCCTTCTCGCGGGCCCGCTGGAAGACCAGGCGGATCTGCCGCTCGGTCTCGCCGACGTACTTGTTGAGCAGCTCGGGGCCCTTGATGTTGAGGAAGAAGCTCTTGCCGGCGGCCTGGCCGGTGACTTCGGCGACCTTCTTGGCGAGGGAGTTCGCCACGGCCTTGGCGATGAGTGTCTTGCCGCAGCCGGGGGGGCCGTAGAGCAGGACGCCCTTGGGCGGGCGCAGTTCGTGCTCCTTGAACAGGTCCGGGTAGAGGTAGGGGAGCTCGACCGCGTCGCGGATCGCTTCGATCTGGTTGCCCAGGCCGCCGATCTGCTCGTAGCCGATGTCCGGGACCTCTTCGAGGACGAGTTCTTCGACCTCGCTCTTGGGCACGACCTCGTAGACGTAGCCGGAGCGGGGTTCGAGGAGCAGGGCGTCGCCGGGTCGGATGGTGACGTCCAGCAGCGGCTCGGCGAGCCGTACCACCCGTTCCTCGTCGGTGTGCCCGAGCACCAGGGCGCGTTCGCCGTCCTCGAGGATCTCCTTGAGGGTGACGATGTCGCCGACGCGCTCGTACTGCATGGCCTCGACCACGTTGAGCGCTTCGTTGAGCATGACTTCCTGGCCGCGCCGCAGTTCTTCGAGCTCGACGCCGGGGCTGACGTTCACCCGGAGCTTTCGGCCCCCGGTGAAGATGTCGGCGGTGCCGTCCTCGTTGGCGGCGAGGAAGACGCCGAAGCCGGCCGGTGGCTGGGCGAGCCGGTCGACTTCCTCCTTGAGGGCCACGATCTGGTCGCGGGCCTCACGGAGCGTGTTGGCCAGTCGCTCGTTCTGTGCGGACACGCCGGCCAGATTGGTCTGCAGCTCGACGATCCGCTCTTCGAGAATCCTCGTGTGTCGCGGAGAGTCGGCGAGCTTGCGTCGCAGGACGGCGATCTCCTGCTCAAGGTAGGCGATCTGCCCGGCCGGGTCGTCGGACCCGCGTCCCGGGCGGATGCCGCGGTTCATGTCGTCGTCGTGGGCTGCCACGGTCCTCACCTCCTCCAAGGGGAGCTGGACGCTTCCAGACCCTACCTGGGTGGGTGTCGATTGAAACCCCTAGATCACAAAGACGGTCGGGGTGTGTCCGATCTTCACCCTTGCGCTCTCCCTCACGCCAGGGGGATACCCATCGAACACGGTTGGAAAGCTGCCCCAGGTAGGGTCGAAGTGTTCAACACCCGTCAGAGCCTGCATCGTTCCCAGGCGGCTCGGCACTAAACGGCAGGGAGACATGAGCGTGCAGCAGGAGGCGTCGGTCGACGGCGAGGCACTGGAGGTCTGGATCGATCAGGACCTCTGTACCGGTGACGGCATCTGTGCCCAGTACGCGCCGGAGGTGTTCGAGCTGGACATCGACGGTCTGGCGTACGTCAAGACCGCGGACGACCGGCTGCTCCAGGACAGGGGGGCGACGACTGCGGTGCCGTTGCCGCTGCTCACGGACGTGGTGGACTCCGCGAAGGAGTGTCCGGGCGAGTGCATCCACGTGCGGCGCGTTTCGGACAAGGTCGAGGTCTACGGTCCGGACGTGGCGTGACGTCGGGGTGACGGGCCGGGGCGTGCGGGGCGGGTGCGCTGTCTGATTTCTCACAGCGCGGTGCGCCCGGCGGTGGGTCGGTTTCAGACGCTGTGGGCGCCGGCCGGGGTCGAGCGGACGAACCGGTCGTCCTTCCACCGCCACTGGGCGGTGTCCTTGACGTCGGGGCAGCAACTGGGCACGTCGGCCGTCGAGTAGCCGAGGAACGAGGCGCGTACGGTGCCGTCGACGACGGACACGCGCGTGACCGTCCTGCGTTCCTGGGGGTCGATGAGGGTGGCGACCACGCGTGCGGTCTTCTCGCCGGCGGCCCGGGTGAGGACGTACAGGGCGTCGGGCGGGGTGCCCATGGGGGCGTCGCAGTGGACCACGGCCACGGTTTCGGGCCGGCCGTCGCCGTCGAGGTCGCCGGTGGCCTTGCGCTGCACCAGGGCCCGTACGGGGCCGCACTCCAGGGGGAAGTCGACGCCGGTGGTGGCGGGGGCGGCGGCGGGTGCCGACGCGGTGCGCGGGCCGGGGGTCTGGGCGGCGGTCGCTGATCCGGGCTGGACGACGGAGGAGAGGGCCACGACGCCGGCCACGGCGGTGGCGGTCGCGAGCCAGTGGATGGGCCTGGTGTGGGTGTGGGCCAGTTCCGGAACGGCGGAGTGCTGCACTGGGTGTGTCTCCGTGAGGGCTGTGCCGGTGGGGGTGGCCAGCATCGTGCCACACGTCACAGGCCGGGGGAACGGCGGGGTCACGGTCCGTCGGACGTGGAGCGCGGGATCGGGACGGCACGCGCGGGTGGCGTCGGGACCTGGCGCCGGGCCGTGGCTCCAAGACGACGACGCCGTGGTCGAGTTCCCGGCGGGGGCGGGGAACTCGGCCACGGCGGTCGTGCGTTGAGTGGGGTGCGGGGTGGTCCGGACCGGGGTCCGGGCCGGGTTCAGCGGCCCATGCCCCCGTCGGCGTTGGGGCCGGCGTAGTCCTCGCCGTAGGCGCCCTTGGCGGGGCGGCGGCGGCGCATGGGCGGCTCGACGCCGTCCGCGAGGCGGCGGGCGGTGAGCAGGAAGCCGGTGTGGCCGATCATCCGGTGGTCCGGGCGGACGGCCAGGCCTTCGATGTGCCAGTTGCGGATCATCGTCTCCCAGGCGGTCGGCTCGTTGAAGCAGCCGATCTCCCGGATGGACTCGACGGTGCGGGCCAGCTGGGTGGTGGTGGCGACGTAGCAGCAGAGGATGCCGCCGGGCACGAGCGCCTTGGAGACGGCCTCCAGGCATTCCCAGGGGGCGAGCATGTCGAGGATGACGCGGTCGACGTCGGTGTCGCTCAGGTTGTCCTGGAGGTCGCCGACGGTCAGCTGCCAGGCCGGGTGGGGGCCGCCGAAGTAGCGCTCGACGTTCTGCCGGGCGATGTCGGCGAAGTCCTCGCGCCGCTCGTAGCTGTGCAGCATGCCCTGGTCGCCGATGGCGCGCAGCAGGAAGCTGCTGAGCGAGCCGGAGCCGACGCCGGCTTCGACGACGCGCGCGCCGGTGAAGATGTCGGCGAAGGCGAGGATCTGCCCCGCGTCCTTCGGGTAGACGACGGCTGCCCCGCGGGGCATGGACAGGACGTAGTCGGGGAGCAGGGGGCGCAGCGCGAGGTAGGCGACGTTCCCGGTGGTGCGGACGACGCTGCCCTCGGGAGCACCGATCAGTTCGTCGTGCGGGAAGGAACCCTTGTGGGTGTGGAAGTTCTTCCCGGCCTCGAGCGTGAACGTGTAGTGGCGGCCCTTGGGGTCGGTCAGCTGTACCTGGTCCCCGACCTTGAAGGGCCCGCGCCTGCGGGCGGCACCGGTCGGTTCGGACATGTGACCAGCCTACCGGCGTTTGCGGGGCCCGCCGACCACGGTGTCCGTGCGGGCAGGGTGCTGGGGCGGGCGGGGCGGGGGCGGGCGGGGCGGGGGCGGGCGGGGCGGGCCATGGCGCGGACGAACGCGCGCTCCACGTCGGCCGCGGACAGCACGCCGTAGATCTCGCCGGTCTCCTCGACGACCAGGTACTCGGTGGCGGGGGTGGCGCGCAGGACGTCCAGGAGGTCCTCCCCCGCGAGTTCCGCGGAGACGCGCATGCCGTCGGTCAGGTCCTGGGCGAGGCCGCTGACGGCCACCCAGGGGCGCCGGTGCTCCGGTACGCCGACGATGGCGGCCTCGCGGACGAGGGACAGGGGTTCGCCGTGGGGGTCGACGACGACCAGGGCGCGGGCGCCGGCGTCGTTGGCGCGGCGCAGGGCCTCGGAGAGCGGGGTGTCGGTCTCGACGGGCACGGCGCGGCGGGTGAGGTTGCGGGCGCGCAGCTCGGGGAGGTGTTCGCGCAGGCGGGCCATGCGCAGGCTGTTGCCGGCGCCGGTCCAGATGATCGCGGCGAGGATGGCGGCCAGCAGGGCGTCGGTGACGGTGTCCATGCCGACGCTGTCCTCGGCGTTGGAGCCGAGGGCGCCGGACTGGGTGAGCAGCGGCAGTCCGATCAGGACGGTGACGGCGAGGGCGCGGCCGACCCAGGCGGCGGCGACGGTGCCGGTCATCGGCCTGCCGGTGAGCTTCCAGACGACGGCGCGGAGCATGCGGCCGCCGTCGAGCGGGAGGCCGGGCAGCAGGTTGAAGATCGCGACGATCAGGTTGGAGACCATCAGGCCGGCCAGCAGGACGCCGGGGACCGTGCCGGGCTCGACGGGCTGCATGGCGAGGTAGAAGACGCCGGCGAGGACGAGGGAGAGCAGCGGGCCGACGAAGGCGAGGACGAACTCGCGGCCCGGGGTCTCGGCCTCCTTCTCGATCTCGGAGACGCCGCCGAAGAACTGGAGCCGGATGCGGCGGACCGGGAGCTTGAAGCGGAGCGCGGCGACGGTGTGCGCGAGCTCGTGGATGAGGACGGAGGCGTAGAAGGCGACCGCGAAGAAGAGGGAGACCAGGTAGCGGGCGGCGCCGAGGTCGGGCAGGACGCGCTCCAGCTGTCCGCCGAACACCCAGGTGATCAGTGCGGCGACGAGGAACCAGCTGGGCGCCACGTACACCGGGACGCCGAACGGCCGCCCCATCAGCAGGCCGCCCCGCGGCTCCGGGGGGCGCTGGGGCGGGCGGGGCGGGGCGGGGGGTGCGGCGGTGGCGGCCGGGGTGGGGGAAGCCTGGGGGGCTGCGCCGGGGGCCGCCGGGGTGTCCTCGGTGTGCGCGAGGGTGCGCGGGTGGTGGTCGGCGTGGGGGTGGGGGGTGCCGGCCTCGGTGCGGTGACCGCCGGGGTGGTCGGTGCCGTGGTCGGGGTGGGGTGTGCCCGCTTCGGTGCGGTGACCGCCGGAGTGGTCCGTGCCGTGGTCGGCGGGGGGTGCGTCGGGGGCGGGCGCCGACTGCGGCGCGGGGGCGGCGGGCTCGGGGGCGGACGGGGCCTGTGACCCGGGGTCGGACGGGGCGGCGCCGCTCGGAGGTGTCGGCTGGGACGGCGGCTCGGGCGTCGGCTCAGCGGCCGGCTCCCGCGGCGGAACGGGGGCGTCCGGCTGGGTCTCCGGGGCCGGCTCGTCGGGGTGCCGGTCGCCTCGTACCGGATCCTGCGCCGCCGTGGGCCGATGGTCGTCGCCCTCGTGGGGCCGGGCGGTGGGTGCCTCGGTGGGGCGCGCCGGGTGCGAGGGCGTGCCGGAGGGAGGAGCCGTGGGCTCCGTCGCCTGCTCGGCCCGCTCCTCGTTGGCCGGGCGCGGCCGCCCGCTCCCGCCGCTTTCCACCACGGTGTCCCCTCGTTCGCAGTGTCTTCCGCGCCTGCCGGGCGGAAGGGTCTCGGACCGATGGTATGCGGCCGTCGCGGCGCGTTCCGCCCCGCACCCCTGTGTTTCCCGGGGCGGGGGGTGGTCCGTGGGGGCGGAGCGGGGTGACTGTCGGTGGTGGGCCGTAAGGTCTGTGGTCATGGAGAGCAGCAGCGAGGACGTGACGACAGCACCGGCCGTACGGGACGCCCCGGCGTCGGCCGTGGCCACACCGCCGACCTCGCTGTCCCCGTCGCGTGCGGGTGACTTCATGCAGTGCCCGCTGCTGTACCGCTTCCGGGTGATCGACCGGCTGCCGGAGAAGCCGAGCCCGGCGGCGACGAAGGGCACGCTGGTCCACGCGGTGCTGGAGCGGCTGTTCGACGCGCCGCCTGCGGAGCGGACCGCGCCGCGCGCCAAGTCGTTGATCCCGGGCCAGTGGGACCGGCTGCGCGAGAGCCGCCCGGAGCTGACGGAGCTGTTCGCGGACGACCCGGAGGGCGAGCGGCTGGCGGGCTGGCTCACGGAGGCCGAGGGACTGGTCGAGCGGTGGTTCAGCCTGGAGGACCCGACCCGTCTCGAGCCGGCCGAGCGGGAGCTGTTCGTGGAGACCGAGCTGGACTCGGGGCTGCGGCTGCGCGGCATCATCGACCGGGTCGACGTGGCACCGACCGGCGAGGTGCGCATCGTCGACTACAAGACGGGCAAGGCGCCCCGCCCGGAGTACGCCGAGGGCGCCCTGTTCCAGATGAAGTTCTACGCCCTGGTCGTCTGGCGGCTGAAGCAGGTGGTGCCGCGGCGGCTGCAGTTGGTGTACCTGGGCAGCGGCGACGTCCTGACGTACGACCCGGTCGTCGCCGACCTGGAGCGGGTGGAGCGCAAGCTGCTCGCGCTGTGGGAGGCGATCCGGCAGGCGACGGAGAGCGGGGACTGGCGACCGCGCCCGACGAAGCTGTGCGGCTGGTGCGACCACCGCGAGCACTGCCCGGAGTTCGGCGGCACTCCCCCGCCCTACCCCCTTCCGGTGAAAGTCGCCGGGGCCGGGGCCGACGGCCCGCCCCCGGCGAGGGCGCCCGAGTCCGGTCCCGGCCCGCAGGGCAGAATGGGGCCGGACTAGCGAAGGAGACTCACGTGGCCATCCGCGTCCTACTGGTCGACGACCAGCCCCTGCTGCGTACGGGCTTCCGGATGATCCTGGAGGCGGAGCAGGACCTCGCGGTCGTGGGCGAGGCCGGCGACGGTCTGCAGGCCCTCGACCAGGTGCGGGCCCTGCAGCCCGATGTGGTGCTCATGGACATCCGGATGCCCCGGATGGACGGCGTCGAGGCGACCCGTCAGATCACCGGCCCGGAGCGCAACGGCCCGGCGAAGGTGCTCGTGCTGACCACGTTCGACCTCGACGAGTACGTCGTGGAGGCGCTGCGCGCCGGTGCCAGCGGCTTCCTGCTGAAGGACGCGCCGGCCAACGAACTGGTGCAGGCCATCCGGGTGGTGGCCGGTGGCGAGGCCATGCTGGCGCCGAGCATCACGCGCCGGCTGCTCGACAAGTACGCCACCCACCTCCCCTCGGGCGAGGAGCCGGTACCGGACACGCTGCACACCCTGACCGACCGTGAGGTCGAGGTGCTGAAGCTGGTGGCGCGCGGCCTGTCGAACGCCGAGATCGCCGCCGACCTGTTCGTCAGCGAGACGACGGTGAAGACGCACGTCGGGCACGTGCTGACCAAGTTGGGTCTGCGCGACCGGGTGCAGGCCGCGGTCTACGCGTACGAGAGCGGGCTGGTGCGTCCCGGCGCGCAGTAGGCGGCCGCGGCGAAGAACGGAGAAAAGGGGCGGTCCCCCTCCCTCGGGGGGGGGGACCGCCCCTTCGCTTGCCGGTGTGCGGTGACTACTCGCTGACGCCGCGGCCGAGCTCCCAGAGCTGGAGGGAGGAGGCCGAGTTCAGCACGTAGGCGGTGCCGGTGATGTCGTCGCGGGCGGCGACGAACTCCTTGCCCTGCCACAGCGGGAGGATCGGGACGTCGTCGGCGACGATGTCCTGGATCTCGGTCAGGCTCTTGTCCGAGGCGCGGTCGGTCTCGCGGCGGGACTCCGGGATCAGCGTATTGATGATCTTGCTGTTGGAGTACGGCGAGTTGAGGGTGTTGTCCTTGTCCAGGAACGGCGCCAGGAAGTTGTCGGCGTCGGGGAAGTCGGGGAACCAGCCCATGCCGTAGACGGCGTACTCGCCCTTGCGCTCGGCGGGGATGAACGCGTCCCAGGCGGTGCCCTTGATGGTGACGTCGAACAGCCCGCTGTCGTTGAGCTGCTTCGACAGGACCTCGAACTCCTGCTTGGTGGCGGCACCGTAGTGGTCGGTGGTGTAGTTCAGCGTGAGCTTCACCGGGGTGCTGATGTCGGCCTTCTGCAGCAGCGACTTGGCCTTGGCGACGCTCGGGTCGCCGTACTTGTTGTAGAAGGCGTTGGTGTGGCCGGCGACGGAGGCCGGGACCAGCGAGTACAGCGGCTCGGCCTGGGTGCCGTAGACCTCGGTGACGAGCTTGCTGCGGTCGATGACCTGGGCCATGGCCGCGCGGACGGCCCTGCTCTCCACGGCCGGCGCTTCGGTGTTGAACGCCAGGTAGCGGATGCCCAGTCCGGCGACGTCCACCAGCTCGACCTTGCTGTCGGTGGAGCTCGGGGCGGACAGCTTGTCGACCTGGGCGGGCGTCATGCTGCGGGTCATGACGTCGATGTCACCCTTGTCCAGGGCCTTGCCCATGGTGTCGGCGTCCGCGAAGGAGGCCATCTCCACCTTGTCGTTGTTCACCTTCAGCGTCCCCTTGTAGTGGGGGTTCTTGGTGAACACGGCGCGGGTCATCTCGTCGCCGTCGGTCTCGGCCTTCAGCGTGTACGGGCCCGATCCGTCGACCGAGAAGCCGTCGCGCAGCTTGTCCTTGGCGTAGTCGTCGGGGTTGACGATGCCCGCGACCGGCGTGGACAGCTTGTACGGGAAGGTGGCGTCGGCCGTCTTCAGGTGGAAGATGACCTCGCGGTCGCCCTGGGTCTCGATGGTGTCGACGGTCGACATCAGCGCGAAGACACCCGTGTCGGCCTTGATGGTGCGGGCGCGCTCGATGGAGAACTTCACGTCCGCGGCGGTGATCGCCTCGCCGTTGGAGAACTTCAGGCCGTCGCGCAGCTTGCAGGCGTAGCGCTCGTTGCCGGTGTCGGTGAAGCCACAGCTCTCCGCGGCCTCCGGGACCGGCTGACCGTCGCCCTTGGGCAGGATCATCAGGGTCTGCACGGTCTGGCGCAGGATGTTCCACGAGCCGACGTCGTAGGCGTAGGCCGGGTCGAGGGGCGCGGGGGCGTCCTTGGTAGCCGTGAACCGGTCGGTGGTGCCCACCACGATGGCGTTGCCGCCTCCGCTGCCGCTGTCGGACCCGCCGCACGCGGCGAGCACGGGCGCGAGCAGACCGACGACGGCCGGCAGCACCAGATTCTTGCGGTTCATGCTCGAGTTTCTCCAGAGCGTTCGGGTCCGTGTATCCGGCATGCAGGGGTGTCGCGGCGGAACACGGGGGTAGGTGCGAGGTTCTCGCGATGAGATTAGTCGGCACCGTCACGGACCCCCGCCCGTGGCGGAGTTGAATGCCCATCACTGAGCGGAACCGGGTGCGGACGGACTGAAAACGCGCCAGCGGAAGGATTAGTGCAGCGGTCTACCAATCGGGACACAAGGGCGCGCCCAGATGCCCCGAACGGGGACGCAGAGCACATCCGGGCCCGACTGTCGACGCGTCGCGGCGTGGGAAACGTCACATCCCGGGGTGCCGGGGGCGGGGAGCGGAATTCGGCCTGCGACGAAGATCGGAATTCCCCCGGCGGGGGCGCGCCGAATTCCTCCCCTAACAGCGGCGGGCACCGGGGCTAACGACGGTGCACGCTGGGTGAACACCTACCGCATTTGTGTCATCAGGCCGCGCAGGAATGTCAGGTCGACCTCTTCCAGCGAGCTGACCACGGTCCGCCGGGCGGCCGGGGAGATGGGGGCGACCGACGGCACGGCGACCACGTGGCAGCCCGCGGCCTCCGCCGAGGCGACGCCGGTGGCGGTGTCCTCGACGACGGCGCACCGGGTCGGGTCGACGCCCAGTCCGGCGGCGGCGCGCAGGTAGGGCTCCGGGTGCGGCTTGGTGCGGGCCACCTCGTCACCTGCCACGCTGAGCCGGAAGTGCTGAGGGCCGAGCGAGGCCAGCACCCGGTCGATGATGCGCCGGTGCGAGGCGGAGACCAGGGCCGTGGGCACCTGGTGCTCGGCCAGCTCGGCGAGCAGCCGGGTGGCTCCGGGCATCAGCGGCAGGGCCGTCTCGATGCGCTCCTCGAAGCCCTGGTTGAGCAGGACGCTCAGGTCGGCGAGGCCGATGTCGGCGCCGGTCGCCTCGATGAGGAACCCCGCGCTGCGGGTCATGGGGCCGCCCACCACGACATGGCGCCAGGACTCGTCGAGGGTGTGGCCCAGGCGGGCGAAGACCTCGACCTCGACGTCCCACCAGAAGCCCTCGGTGTCCACCAGGGTGCCGTCCATGTCGAGGAACACGGCCTGGAGGGCCGAACCCTCGGCCGGCCGGGTGTCGAGCGCGGGGACCGTGCTGGTCATCCACGTACCTCCTGAAGGGACGAGCAGGCCGGTTCCCGCGCGGGGAACCGGCCTTCGGTGGACCGACCAGTGTACGACGTCCGACGACGGAACGCCTCGTTCGCCCGGACTGCTCCGTCGTTCCCGGAGCGGGTGTCGAGGGCGGCTCGAGCGCGCGCCGTCAGCGGGCGTCGAAGTACCGCGCGCCGTCAGCGGGCGTTGAAGTACTTCGCCTCCGGGTGGTGGATCACGATGGCGTCGGTGGACTGCTCGGGGTGCAGCTGGAACTCCTCCGACAGGTGGACGCCGATCCGCTCGGGCTCCAGCAACTCGGCGATCTTGGCGCGGTCCTCCAGGTCGGGGCAGGCGCCGTAGCCCAGGGAGAAGCGGGCGCCGCGGTACTTCAGCTCGAACATGCCCTGCATCTCGTCGGGGTCGTCCCCGGCGAAGCCCAGCTCGGCACGCACGCGGGCGTGCCAGTACTCGGCGAGGGCCTCCGCGAGCTGCACCGACAGGCCGTGCAGCTCCAGGTAGTCGCGGTAGGAGTTCGAGGCGAACAGCCGGGCGGTCTCCTCACCGATGCGCGAGCCGACGGTGACCACCTGGAAGCCGACGACGTCCGTCTCCCCCGACTCCTCGGGGCGGAAGAAGTCGGCCAGGCACAGCCGGCGCCCGCGGCGCTGGCGCGGGAAGGTGAAGCGGGTGCGCTCGTTGCCCCGCTCGTCCAGGACGATCAGGTCGTCGTCCTTGGAGACGCACGGGAAGTAGCCGTAGACGACGGCCGCCTCGAGCAGGTTGTCCGTCTGGAGGCGGTCCAGCAGGCCGCGCAGGCGGGGCCGGCCCTCGGTCTCGACGAGGTCCTCGTACGTCGGCCCTTCGCCGGTGCGGGCCTGCTTCAGTCCCCACTGGCCCTTGAACAGGGCGCCCTCGTCGAGCCAGGAGGCGTACTCCTTGAGCGGGATGCCCTTGATGATGCGGGTGCCGAAGAACGGCGGCTCGGGCACGGGGTTGTCCGTGGCCACGTCCGAGCGGACGTGGCCCTCCTCCGGGCGCTCCTCGACCTCCACGGTGGCGGCCCGCACCCGGCGCTGCCTGAGCTCGGGCAGCTTGGCGCCGGGCACCCCGCGCTTGACGCCGATGAGGGCGTCCATCAGGCGCAGGCCCTCGAAGGCGTCGCGGGCGTAGCGGACCTCGCCCTGGTAGATCTCGTGCAGGTCCTGCTCGACGTACGCGCGCGTGAGCGCCGCACCGCCGAGGATGACCGGGAAGTCGGCCGCGAGACCGCGCTGGTTGAGCTCCTCCAGGTTCTCCTTCATGATCACCGTGGACTTGACCAGGAGCCCGGACATGCCGATGACGTCGGCCCGGTGCTCCTCGGCGGCTTCCAGGATCGCGGAGACGGGCTGCTTGATGCCGAGGTTGACCACGTTGTAGCCGTTGTTGGACAGGATGATGTCGACGAGGTTCTTGCCGATGTCGTGGACGTCGCCGCGCACGGTCGCCAGCACGATCGTGCCCTTGCCGGCCTCGTCGCCCTCGACCTTCTCCATGTGCGGTTCGAGGTGGGCGACGGCCGCCTTCATCACCTCGGCGGACTGCAGCACGAACGGCAGCTGCATCTGCCCGGAGCCGAACAGCTCACCGACGACCTTCATCCCGTCCAGCAGGATCTCGTTGACGATGTCCAGCGCGGGCCGCTCCCGCAGGGCCTCGTCGAGGTCGGCCTCCAGGCCGTTGCGTTCGCCGTCGATGATGCGCCGCTTGAGCCGCTCGTCCAGCGGCAGCGCGGCCAGCTCCTCGGCCCGGCCCGCCTTCAGCGACTTCGCGGTCGCGCCCTCGAACAGCTGCATGAGCTTTTGCAGCGGGTCGTAGCCCTCGCTGCGCCGGTCGTGGATCAGATCGAGCGCCGTGCGGACCTCCTCCTCGCTGAACCGCGCGATCGGGAGGATCTTCGACGCGTGGACGATCGCGGAGTCCAGGCCGGCCTTGACGCACTCGTCGAGGAAGACGGAGTTGAGCAGGATGCGCGCGGCCGGGTTCAGGCCGAAGGAGATGTTGGACAGGCCGAGCGTGGTCTGCACCTCGGGGTGGCGGCGCTTGAGTTCACGGATCGCCTCGATCGTCGCGATGCCGTCCTTGCGGGACTCCTCCTGGCCGGTGCAGATGGTGAAGGTCAGGGTGTCGATGAGGATGTCCGACTCCCGGATGCCCCAGGTGCCGGTCAGGTCGGCGATGAGCCGCTCGGCGATCGCGACCTTCTTCTCGGGGGTGCGGGCCTGGCCCTCCTCGTCGATGGTCAGCGCGATCAGCGCCGCCCCGTGCTCCTTCGCCAGCTGCGTGACCTTCACGAACCGCGACTGGGGCCCGTCGCCGTCCTCGTAGTTGACGGAGTTGATCACCGCGCGGCCGCCGAGCTTCTCCAGACCCGCCCGCAGGACCTCGACCTCGGTGGAGTCCAGCACGACCGGCAGCGTGGAGGCCGTCGCCAGGCGTCCGGCCAGCTCCCGCATGTCCGCGACCCCGTCCCGCCCGACGTAGTCCACGCACAGGTCGAGCATGTGTGCACCCTCGCGGATCTGCTCCCGGGCGATCTCCACACAGTCGTCCCAGCGGCCCGCGAGCATCGCCTCACGGAACTTCTTCGAACCGTTGGCGTTGGTGCGCTCCCCGATCGCCAGGTAGGAGGTGTCCTGACGGAACGGCACGGACTGGTAGAGCGAGGCCGCGCCCGGCTCGGGCTGCGGGGAGCGTTCGGCCGGAGCGGCGTCGCGCACGCGCTCGACGAGCCGGCGCAGGTGCTCCGGGGTGGTGCCGCAGCAGCCGCCGACCAGGTTCAGGCCGTAGTCGCGGACGAAGTTCTCCTGGGCGTCCGCCAGGCCCTCCGGGTCGAGGGGGAAGTGGGCGCCGTCCTTGGTGAGGATGGGCAGACCCGCGTTCGGCATGCACAGCAGCGGGATCCGCGCGTGCCGCGTGAGGTAGCGCAGGTGCTCGCTCATCTCGGCGGGGCCGGTGGAACAGTTCAGGCCGATCATGTCGATGCCCAGCGGCTCCAGGGCCGTCAGGGCCGCGCCGATCTCGGAGCCGAGCAGCATCGTGCCGGTCGTCTCGAACGCCATCGACACCAGCAACGGCACCTCGACGCCCGTCGCCTCCATCGCGCGCCGCGCGCCCAGCACCGACGCCTTGGTCTGCAGCAGGTCCTGCGTGGTCTCCACGATCAGGGCGTCGGCGCCGCCGGCCAGCAGGCCCTCGGCGTTCTGCTGGAAGCCGTCGCGGATCGTGCCGTAGGGCACGTGGCCGAGGGTGGGCAGCTTGGTACCGGGACCGATCGAGCCCAGCACCCAGCGGCGGCGGCCGTCGCGGGCCGTGTGGGCGTCGGCCGCCTCGCGGGCGATGCGGGCGCCCGCCTCCGACAGTTCCTCGACGCGGTCGGCGATGTCGTACTCGGCCATGGCCGCGTGGTTGGCGCCGAACGTGTTGGTCTCGACGCAGTCGACCCCCGCGTCGAAGTACGCCTCGTGCACCGAGCGCACGATGTCCGGGCGGGTGACGTTGAGGATCTCGTTGCAGCCCTCGAGCTGCTGGAAGTCCTCCAGCGTGGGCTCATGGGCCTGGAGCATCGTGCCCATCGCCCCGTCGGCGACCACCACACGGGTGGCGAGGGCCTCACGGAGCGCGGACACACGGGCCCGGCTGTCGGTGGAAGGGGTCGGCGGCACAGAGGCCATGGAAGGGCTCCCTCGGGTGCGACGGCTGTCGGCTTTGCCTCCCCCAGGATGCGTGCACGACGGCTCGCGGGGAGAGCGCACGCCGTCAGGGTAGCCGGGACGGAGGGCATATGGTCAGGGCGTCCACGGGGCGGACGCCGATGACCGCCGGGCCACTCCCGGGGGACGGACGTCGGAACGCATGCCGTCGGACCATTGGCAGGAGGTCGGCATGGACCGGTAGTGTTCGGCATTGCCGAACGGTGACAGTTCGCACTGCGCGCGGCGGGCGGACGCCCGACGGCGCGTCCGTGCGGACACGGGCGGGACGGCCGCGGGGCCGGACGGTCGAAGGGGACGGAGGCAGGACGGCGATGGCACGGAACATCCAGTCGCTCGAACGGGCGGCCGCGATGCTGCGGCTGCTCGCGGGCGGCGAGCGGCGGCTCGGCCTGTCGGACATCGCCTCGTCGCTCGGCCTGGCCAAGGGCACCGCCCACGGCATCCTGCGCACGCTCCAGCAGGAGGGGTTCGTCGAGCAGGACGAGGCCTCCGGCCGCTACCAGCTGGGCGCCGAACTGCTGCGCCTGGGCACCACCTACCTGGACGTGCACGAGCTGCGGGCCCGGGCCCTGGTCTGGACGGACGACCTGGCCCGCTCCAGCGGCGAGAGCGTCCACCTCGGCGTCCTGCACCAGCAGGGCGTGCTGATCGTGCACCACGTCTTCCGCCCCGACGACAGCCGGCAGGTGCTGGAGATCGGCGCCATGCAGCCGTTGCACTCCACCGCCCTGGGCAAGGTGCTGTCGGCCTACGACCCGGTGGCGCACAGCGAGGCCCTGGAGGCCGACCGCAAGGCGTTCACCGACCGCACCGTGTGCGACCTGGACGACTTCGAGCAGCTCCTGGACATCACGCGCGCGCGGGGCTACGCGGCCGACGTGGAGGAGACCTGGGAGGGCGTCGCGTCCATCGCCGCCCCCATCCACGACCGGCGGCGCATGCCGGTCGGCGCAGTCGGCATCACCGGCGCCGTGGAGCGGCTGTGCCGGTCCGACGACGAGGGCGCGCTGCGGCCCGAGCTGATCGCGGCGGTGCGGGACTGCGCCCGCGCGGTGTCGCGGGACCTGGGCGCCGGGCGCTTCTGAGCGGTTGCCCCGGGCGCTGCCGCGGGGAGTCGGACCACCACCATCCTCACCGGGACGCCTGGTCGGCGTTCCGGTTTCTACCTACCCTTCGACGGACAAAAAGGGTGAGTCGTCGGTCCTGCCTGCTGAAGATCGATAGCACAGGGCGATCAATAACGATCGTGCTTTCGATAACAGGACTCTTGACGGGTGCGTAACGCCACAGCAAGACTCCCGTCCATCGGTCGGCATTGTCGAACACCTACCGGCAATACGCGCTAGAGTGTGACAACGCCAAGGGCCGGCATCGCTCTCATCACCGAGGGCGCCAGATCCCCGGCGGGACCCGGGGATCGGCTTCCCTGGACGAAGGACAAAGGAGTCGCGGGTGTCCAGCTCCGACATCTTCATCGGCGAGACCATCGGTACCGCCATACTCATCCTGCTCGGCGGCGGTGTGTGCGCCGCCGTCACGCTGAAGGCCTCCAAGGCCCGCAACGCCGGTTGGCTCGCCATCACCTTCGGGTGGGGCTTCGCCGTGCTCACCGCGGTCTACACCTCGGCGCCCCTGTCGGGCGCCCACCTCAACCCGGCCGTGACGCTCGCCCTCGCCATCAAGGACGGCGACTGGAGCAACGTGCCCGCGTACTGGGGCGGACAGATCCTCGGCGCCATGATCGGCGCGACCTTGGTCTGGGTCGCCTACTACGGCCAGTTCCACGCGCACCTCACCGACCGGGAGATCGTCGGCGGCCCGGGTGCGCAGGCCACGGCGGCCAAGGCCGTCGAGGCCCAGGAGAAGGGCGCCGGCCCGGTCCTGGGCGTCTTCTCCACCGGTCCGGAGATCCGCAACGCGGTGCAGAACCTCGCCACGGAGATCATCGGCACGATCGTGCTGGTGCTCGCCGTGCTCACGCAGGGCCTGAACGACAAGGGCAACGGCCTCGGCACCCTGGGCGCGCTGATCACCGCGCTCGTGGTGGTCTCCATCGGCCTCTCGCTCGGCGGACCGACCGGCTACGCGATCAACCCGGCCCGTGACCTCGGCCCGCGCATCGTGCACTCCCTCCTGCCCCTGCCCAACAAGGGCGGCTCCGACTGGAGCTACGCCTGGGTCCCCGTGGTCGGCCCGCTGATCGGCGGCGCCATCGCGGCGGGCATCTACAACGTGGCGTTCGCCTAGTCACCGAGTTTCGGCACCGCGCTTCGCCCGTTCGGGTGAGGAGCACGAAACTCCCCGCGCACGCCGTACGTACAAGCCCTCAAGACCCGAGCACCCAAGACCACGGATTCCCCAGGAGCACAGAGTGACCGACGCCCACACCGCCGGCCCGTTCATCGCCGCCATCGACCAGGGCACCACCTCCTCGCGCTGCATCGTCTTCGACCGCGACGGGCGCATCGTCTCCGTCGACCAGAAGGAGCACGAGCAGATCTTCCCCAAGCCGGGCTGGGTCGAGCACGACGCCACCGAGATCTGGACCAACGTCCAGGAGGTCGTCGCCGGCGCCGTCGAGAAGGCCGGCATCACCCGCGACGACATCAAGGCCATCGGCATCACCAACCAGCGCGAGACCACCGTGCTGTGGGACAAGAACACCGGTGAGCCCGTCCACAACGCCATCGTCTGGCAGGACACCCGCACCGACGCCCTGTGCCGGGAACTCGGCCGCAACGTCGGCCAGGACCGCTTCCGCCGCGAGACCGGCCTGCCCCTCGCCTCCTACTTCGCCGGCCCCAAGGCCCGCTGGCTGCTCGAGAACGTCGAGGGCCTCCAGGAGCGCGCCGAGGCCGGCGACATCCTCTTCGGCACCATGGACAGCTGGGTCATCTGGAACCTGACCGGCGGTGTCGACGGCGGCCGGCACGTCACCGACGTCACCAACGCCTCCCGCACCCTGCTGATGAACCTCCACACCATGGAGTGGGACGAGCGGATCGCCGAGTCGATCGGCGTGCCGCTGCAGATCCTGCCGGAGATCCGCTCCTCGGCCGAGGTCTACGGCGAGATCAAGGGCGGCAAGCTGGGCGACCTGCTCGGCGGCATCCCGGTCGCCTCCGCGCTCGGCGACCAGCAGGCGGCCCTGTTCGGCCAGACCTGCTTCTCCGAGGGCGAGACCAAGTCGACGTACGGCACCGGCACCTTCATGGTGATGAACACCGGCGAGAAGATCATCAACTCGTACGCCGGCCTGCTCACCACCGTGGGCTACAAGATCGGCGACCAGGACACGGTCTACGCCCTGGAGGGCTCGATCGCCGTCACCGGTTCGCTGGTGCAGTGGATGCGCGACCAGATGGGCCTGGTCTCCACCGCCGCCGAGATCGAGACGCTCGCGCTGTCCGTCGAGGACAACGGCGGCGCCTACTTCGTGCCCGCCTTCTCCGGCCTGTTCGCCCCGCACTGGCGCTCCGACGCCCGCGGTGTGATCGCCGGCCTCACCCGGTACGTCACCAAGGCGCACCTCGCACGGGCCGTCCTGGAGGCCACCGCGTGGCAGACCCGGGAGATCGCCGACGCCATGGTGAAGGACTCCGGCGTCGAGCTGGTGACCCTCAAGGTCGACGGCGGCATGACGGCGAACAACCTGCTGATGCAGACCCTCTCGGACGTCCTGGACGCGCCCGTGGTGCGCCCGATGGTCGCCGAGACCACCTGCCTCGGCGCCGCCTACGCCGCCGGTCTCGCCGTCGGCTTCTGGAACAGCACCGACGACCTGCGCGCCAACTGGCGCCGGGCCGCCGAGTGGACCCCCCGCATGGACGCGGAGACCCGCGACCGTGAGTACAAGAACTGGCTCAAGGCCGTCGAGCGGACCATGGGCTGGATCGAGGACGAGAGCTGAGCTGCCTGCCCCCGCGACAGCTCTGACGAGGAGTAAGTACCCGACATGACCACTCAGTCCACCCTGCAGTCCGTGCCTGCCCTGGGGACGCACCCGTCCTCCGGCTCCGCCCCGAGCCGAGCCGAGACCCGGGAGCAGCTCTCCAAGGCGCAGTACGACCTCCTGGTGATCGGCGGCGGCATCCTGGGCATCTCCACCGCCTGGCACGCCGCGCAGTCCGGCCTCAGGGTGGCCCTGGTCGACGCCGGCGACTTCGCCGGCGCCACCTCCTCCGCCTCCTCCAAGCTGCTCCACGGCGGTCTGCGCTACCTGCAGACCGGCGCGGTGAAGCTGGTGGCGGAGAACCACTTCGAGCGCCGTGCGGTCTCCCGCCAGGTGGCCCCCCACCTGGCGAACCCGCTGACCTTCTACCTCCCCGTGTACAAGGGCGGGCCGCACGGCGCGGCGAAGCTCGGGGCGGGCGTGTTCGCCTACTCCGCGCTCTCCGCGTTCGGCGACGGCGTCGGCCACCTGCTCTCCCCCGCCAAGGCGGCGCAGGACGTGCCGGAGCTGCGCACGGAGAACCTCAAGGCCGTGGCCGTGTACGGCGACGACCAGATGAACGACGCGCGCATGGCGCTGATGACGGTCCGCGCGGCCGTCGAGTCGGGCGCCGTGGTGCTGAACCACGCCGAGGTCACCGGCCTGCGCTTCACCCGGGGCCGGGTGACCGGCGCCGAGCTGCGCGACCGGCTCTCCGGCGACGAGTTCGGCGTGAACGCCCGGCTGGTGCTGAACGCGACCGGCCCCTGGGTCGACCACCTGCGCCGCATGGAGGACCCCGCCGCGGCGCCGTCCATCCGGCTGTCCAAGGGCGCCCACCTGGTGCTGAAGCGCACCGCCCCGTGGCGGGCCGCGCTCGCCACCCCGATCGACAAGTACCGGATCACCTTCGCGCTGCCCTGGGAGGACATGCTCCTGCTCGGCACGACCGACGAGGTGTACGAGGGCGACCCGGCCGACGTCGCGGTCAACGACAAGGACATAGCCCAGATCCTCGACGAGGCCGCGTTCTCCGTGCGCGACCAGCAGCTGGACCGCGACCTGATCACGTACGCCTTCGCCGGCCTGCGGGTGCTGCCCGGCGGCCCCGGCGACACCGCCAAGGCCAAGCGGGAGACGGTCGTCACCGAGGGCCGCGGCGGGATGCTGTCCGTCGCGGGCGGCAAGTGGACGACGTTCCGGCACATCGGCCGCACGGTGATGAAGAAGCTGGAGGCGCTGCCCGGCCACCCGCTGGGCGACGACTTCGAACCGATCGCCTCGCTGCCGAAGCGGCTGCCGCTGCCGGGTGTCGCCAACCCGCGCGCGGTCGCCCACCGGCTGCTCGTCGACAACCCGGCGCCCGGCCCGCGCATGGCGGCCGACACCGCCAAGCACCTGGCGACCCACTACGGCTCCCTGGCCTTCGACATCGCCCGCCTGGCGAACGAGGATCCGGAGCTGGGCCGCCGCGTCCACCCCGACGCCCCCGAGATCTGGGCCCAGGTCGTCTACGCCCGGGACCACGAGTGGGCCGAGACGGCGGACGACGTGCTGCGCCGCCGGACGACGCTGACCATCCGGGGCCTGGCCACGGACGAGGTCCGCGCGAAGGTGCAGGACGTGCTCGACGGGAAGTGACCGGCCCGGCCGGACCGGAAGGGGCGTCCGCGCACCGGCGCGGACGCCCCTTCCGGGCTGTCCGGCGCGCGTCGTCGATCTTCACGCGCCGGTGGTGTTCACCGGTGGGGAACGGGGCAGTGATCCGTTCGTCCCCGGTGCAAGGGGGCTGCGGGCGCCCCCGCCGCACGCCGTAAGGTTGGGTGGTCAGGCGAGGGCACGTCGGAAGGAGGCGCTGGGTGATCGAGCTCGAGGGGGTTCCCGAGCTGATCGACCCGGTCATGGTGGCCGCGTTCGAGGGCTGGAACGATGCCGGCGACGCCGCCTCCACCGCGGTCGCGCATCTCGAGAGGGAGTGGAAGGGCGAGGTGTTCGCGGCGCTCGACGCCGAGGACTACTACGACTTCCAGGTCAACCGTCCCACGGTGTGGATGGACGCGGGCGTACGGAAGATCACCTGGCCGACGACGAGACTGTCGGTGGTGCGCGTCGGCGGCGAGAAGCCGCGGGACCTGGTCCTGGTCCGCGGCATCGAACCGTCCATGCGCTGGCGCTCGTTCTGCAACGAGCTGCTGGGCTTCGCGCACGAGCTGGGTGTGGAGCTGGTGGTCGTCCTGGGTGCCCTGCTCGGTGACACCCCGCACACCCGTCCGGTGCCGATCAGCGGCACCACGTCCGACCCGGACCTGGCCCGCCGGATGGACCTGGAGGAGACCAAGTACGAGGGGCCCACGGGCATCGTCGGTGTCCTGCAGGAGGCGTGCACGCACGCGGGCGTGCCGGCGGTGAGCCTCTGGGCGGCCGTACCGCACTACGTGTCGCAGCCGCCGAACCCGAAGGCCACGCTGGCCCTGCTGAACCGGCTGGAGGACCTGATCGACGTGCGCATCCCGCTGGGCGAGCTGCCCGAGGACGCGCGCGCGTGGCAGGTGGGCGTGGACCAGCTCGCCGCGGAGGACAGCGAGGTCGCCGAGTACGTGCAGACGCTGGAGGAGGCCCGGGACACCGCCGAGCTGCCGGAGGCGTCCGGTGAGGCGATCGCCCGGGAGTTCGAGCGGTACCTGCGGCGCCGCGACGGCGGCCCGGCGGAGGGCGACACGGGTCCGGGGACGCCGCCCTACCGGTGGGAGGGCCACGGGGAGCGCACGCGGCCCCCGAAGCCACCGAAGCCGAGCGGCGAGGACGACGGCGCGTCGGGGGACCGGCCGTCCGAGGACTGACGGTCCGACGTGCCGAGGGGCGCGCTTCCCGCGGGAAGCGCGCCCCTCGGCGCGTTCGGGTCAGGCGTCGCTCAGAGCGCCACGCCCAGCAGGGCGTCCACGGCGCGGGAGACGACGCCGGGGGCGGCGGTGTCGGTGCCGCCCTGTGTGTCCTGGAGTTGCGCCCAGCGGTCCACCGCGGCCAGCGCGGCCGGGGCGTCCAGGTCGGTGGCCAGGGCCGCGCGGATCTCCTCCACCAGGGCGTCGGCTGACGGACCGTCGGGCCGGGACACCGCCGCGCGCCAGCGGCCGAGGCGGGCCTGGGCGTCGGCGAGCACCTGGTCGGTCCACTCCCAGTCGGCCCGGTAGTGGTGGGCGAGCAGGGCGAGCCGGATCGCGGCCGGGTCGACGCCGTCGCGGCGCAGCTGCGAGACGAAGACGAGGTTGCCCTTGGACTTGGACATCTTCTCGCCGTGCAGGGCGACCATGCCGGCGTGGACGTACGCCTTCGCCATGGGGAACTCGCCGGTGAGCACCTGGGCGTGCGAAGCGCCCATCTCGTGGTGCGGGAAGGCCAGGTCGGAGCCGCCGCCCTGGACGTCGAAGCCCATGCCGAGGTGGTCCAGGGCGATGGCGACGCACTCGATGTGCCAGCCGGGGCGGCCGCGGCCGAGCGAGCCGCCGTCCCAGCTGGGCTCGCCCTCACGGGCGGCCATCCACAGCATCGGGTCGAGCGGGTTCTTCTTGCCGGGCCGGTCGGGGTCGCCGCCCCGTTCGGCGGACAGCAGCCGCATGGCGGCGGCGTCGAGGCGGGAGACCTGGCCGAAGTGCGGGTCGGACTCGACGGAGAAGTAGACGTCGCCGTCGAGCTCGTAGGCGGCGCCGAGCTCGCGCAGGCGCTCCACCAGCGGCACGATGCCGGGTATCGCCTCGACGGCCCCGATGTAGTGGCGCGGCGGGAGCATCCGCAGGGCGATCATGTCCTCGCGGAAGAGGGCGGTCTCCTTCTCGGCGAGGGCGACCCAGTCGACGTCGTCCCGCTGGGCACGCTCCAGCAGCGGGTCGTCGACGTCGGTGACGTTCTGGACGTAGTGGACCTGCCGCTTGGTGTCGAGCCACACGCGCTGTACGAGGTCGAACGCGTTGTACGTCGCCGCGTGCCCCATGTGGGTGGCGTCGTACGGCGTGATGCCGCAGACGTAGATGCGGGCGACGGGACCGGGGTCGAGGGTGACCAGGCCGCCGGTCGCGGTGTCGTGGATCCTCAGGTCGCGGCCCTGACCAGGCAGGGCGGGGACCTCGGAAGCGGGCCAGGCATGCATGTCATGAGCCTAACCGGACCGGAGTTCGGTATACGAACCGGTGCGGTCCGGATGACCGGGAAGGCGTTCTTGTGGATCGCGGTCGGATGTGCAGGCGGGGCTGGATCGCGGGGGTGTGCACCGGTTCGGGGCAGGTGGTCCCGCCTGGGGCGCCGATATCCCCTATACGGCTGTATGGGTGGCCGGCCGTGCGCTCACACGGGTGGCCAGGGGATCGCGGGCCACTCCCCGCCGGGCTCCGGGTGCCGGCCGGAGGTCAGCAGCGCCTCGACCCGCGCGCGCGTGGCGTCGACCTCGGCGGGCGTGAGGAGGTCGGCGAGCGACGCCGTGAGGTGCCCGTCGGGCTCCAGGGCGCCCCTGAGGGCCTTGAGGATGTCCAGGGCCTCACCGGTCAGGGGCTCCCCCGCCCACCCCCACAGGAGGGTGCGCAGCTTGTCCTCGACGTGGAAGGTGACGCCGTGGTCGATGCCGTGGAGCCGGCCGTCGGCGGTGGGCAGCAGGTGGCCGCCCTTGCGGTCGGCGTTGTTGATCACCGCGTCGAGCACGGCGAGCCGGCGCAGCCGTTCGTCGTCGGCGTGCACGAGCAGCGCGGTGCGTCCCTCGCCCACCTCGGCGAAGCCGATGGCCTTCCAGCCCGGCTCCGGCTCCTCGGCGTCCACGAGGGCGAGCAGGTCGGGCGCGTCGGCCTCGGCGGCCACCTCGATCCACAGCTGGCACATGCCCTCGCCGTACGGCCCGTCGCGCAGCACGGTCGGCGGTACGAGGCCCCAGCCGGTCGCCTCGGAGACGCGGTACGCGGCGACCTCGCGCCGGGCGAGGTTGCCGTCGGGGAAGTCCCACAGGGGCCGCTCGCCGGCGACCGGCTTGTAGACGCAGGCGGCCTCGCGGCCGTCGAGCGCCACGGCGCAGTACAGGGCCGCGTTGGAGGCGTCGCGGATGCGGCCGCGCACGGTGAGCTCCCCGCGCGCGAGGAGGTCCGCGACGGCCGGGTCGGCGGTCGTCACGCCCCGCGGCGGTATCCGTTCTGGCGCGGACATACGTGTCCTTCCGGGTCGAGCGGCAGACTGCACAGCGGGCACGGGGGCCGGCCGGCGTTGACGACGTCGAGGGCGCGCTTGGCGAACGCCCGGGCCTGGGAGCCGGTGAGCCGGACCCGCAGCATCGGGGGCCCGTTCTCCTCGTCCTGCAGGAGCCGTTCCTCGGCCTCGGCGAGGTCCTCCTCGGACTCGGCGTCGAGCTCCACGAGGGCCTGCGCCTCGACGATCATGCGCTGTTCCTCGCCGTCCCAGGCGAGGGCCATGGTGCCGACCCGGAACTCCTCCTCGACGGGTGTCTCGAGGGGAGCGGTGTCGGCGTTCTCGGCGGACGCCACCGCGGGTACCGCGGCGCTGCCGCCGCTACGGCGTACGACCTCGTCCAGCAGCTCGTCCATGCGCTCGGCGAGCGCTGCGACCTGGGTCTTCTCCAGGGCCACGCTGGTCACGCGGGTGCCGGCGGTCGCCTGGAGGAAGAAGGTACGGCGCCCGGGCAGTCCGACCGTACCGGCCACGAAGCGGTCCGGGGGGTCGTAGAGGAACACCTGACGGGACACGTCCTGTCTCCATGGGAATCGTGAATACGTGAACGTCCATGCGTGAACGCGCGCGTGCGGACCGCTTCACCCTACTGCGGCGAACGATCACCGTGCGCCCGCGTCACCCCCCACCGTGGCGTCCCCGGCGGGCGGCTCCTCCCGGGGCACGAGCGAGGCGAAGTCGCCGGTGTCGCCGAGGCGCACCAGGAAGGGGCGCAGCCGGGTGTAGCGGATCACGGTGACGGAGCACGGTTCCACGGAGATCCGCTGGAAGAGGTCCAGGTGCAGGCCGAGCGCCTCGGCGACGAGCGACTTGATGATGTCGCCGTGCGAGCACATGAGGTAGACGGCGTCGGGACCGTGGTCGCGCTCCACGCGCGCGTTCCACTCGCGCACCGCCTCGGCGGCGCGGCTCTGCATGGTGCGCATGGACTCGCCGCCGGGGAAGGCGGCGGCGGAGGGGTGGGCCTGGACGACCTGCATGAGGGGTTCGTCCGTCAGTTCGGCCAGCTTGCGGCCGCTCCAGTCGCCGTAGTCGCACTCGTTGATGCGGTCCTCGGTGTGCACGGGCAGGCCGGGGCGGGCGTCGAGGAGCGGCTGGAGGGTTTCCCGGCAGCGCTGCAGGGGACTGGTGACGACCTCGGCGATCGGGAGGTCCGCGAGCCGTCCGGGCAGCGCGGCGGCCTGCTCGAGGCCGCGTTCGTCGAGTGCGACACCGGGGGTCCGGCCGGCGAGCACGGCCGAGGTGTTGGCGGTGGACCGTCCGTGCCGGACGAGGATCAGCGTGGGCATGCCGCCCAGGGTAGGCGCACGCGGGTGTGCGCCGGCGGACCGGGGAAAGACGCACGGGGTGACCAGTGGGAAGGGAGAATGCACTCCGTGATCGTGGACTGCGCCATCTACCGTGACGGGCGTCGCCGGGAGGGGCCCGGGGACTTCTCCGACGCGCTCGACGAGGCGCGGTCGGCGGGCGGCTTCGTGTGGATCGGGCTGCACGAGCCCAGCGCGGACGAGTTCGACACCGTCGCGGAGGAGTTCGGCCTGCACCCGCTCGCCGTGGAGGACGCCCTCAACGCCCACCAGCGGCCCAAGCTGGAGGTCTACGACGACTCCCTGTTCGTGGTGTTCAAGCCGGTGGTGTACGAGCCGAAGAGCGACGCGGTGTCCACCAGCGAGGTGATGGTCTTCCTCGGCGACGGCTTCGTGGTGACCGTCCGGCACGGCGAGGGCGCGCCGCTGGCGGCCGTGCGCCGCCGTCTGGAGCACGAGCCGCATCTGCTGGCCAAGGGCCCGACGGCGGTGCTGTACGCCATCGCCGACGCCACCGTGGACCACTACCTGGACGTGGCGACGGAGCTGCAGAACGACCTGGAGGAGCTGGAGGCGGAGGTCTTCTCACCGGCCTCGGGCGGCTCGCGCAACACCGCGTCGCGGATCTACACCTTCAAGCGCCAGGTCCTGGAGTTCCGCCGGGCGACCGTCCCGCTGGCCCCGCCGCTGACCCGGCTGGCGGGCACCGCCTCGGCCAACGGCGGCGTGCCGTTCGTGAACGACAGGGCCCGCCCCTTCTTCCGCGACGTCAGCGACCACCTCACGCGCGTGAACGAGTCCGTGGAGGCCCTGGACCGCCTGGTCTCCGACGTCCTGTCAGCCCACCTGGCCCAGATGAGCGTCCGCCAGAACGACGACATGCGGAAGATCTCCGCCTGGGCGGCCATGGCCGCGGTCCCCACGATGATCGCGGGCATCTACGGCATGAACTTCGACCACATGCCGGAACTGCACTGGGTGTGGTCCTACCCGGCGGTGATCGCCCTGATGGCGGGCCTGGTGGGCTTCCTGTACAAGCTGTTCAAACGCCGGGGGTGGCTCTGACGGGCGTCACACGAGCTCGGGGGCCGGGCTCGGTGGGGTGCCCAGGGGGTTGGTGAGGTGAGGGGGCTTCAGGGTGGTCATGCGGTGCCAGCCCGTGAGGCGTTCCCAGGCGTAGACCGTGTGGATGCCGAGGGCGAGGAGTGCCGCCTTGGGGCGGGGCCAGTGGAGGATGCGGCCCATGTGGGACATGACGGCGAGGCTGACGTCGCGGTAGACGCGGATCTCGGCGAGGGCGCACGTGCGCAGGGTGCGCTGGATGGTGCGGCCGTGGCCGGCGCGGGCGAGGCGGAGCAGTTCCTCGTGGCAGTAGGCGAGGTGGTGGTCCTCGTCCTGGGAGATCTGCCGGACCGCGCGGCCGAGGTCGGGGTGGTCGGCGAAGTGCTTGCGCAGCAGCCGCATCTGTTCGGAGGCGCGCTGTTCGGTGACCCGGCTGTGCGCGAGGTAGGTGACGATGTCCTCGACCGTGAGCGGCTGCTCGGCCTTGAGCTTCTCGTGCGGGAGGCCGATGCCGTGGCGTTCGAGGAGCATCGTGTAGTCGGTCTCCGGCGGCACGGGGACCGGCTGCAGGCCGCGCTTGCGCAACAGGGCGGTGAAGATGCGCCCGTGCTTGTCCTCGTCCGCGCCGTGCCGGGCGATCTTGGGGGCGAGGGCGCGCTCCTCGCGCGGGGCCAGCGCGGCGATGCGGGCGTTCTCCCAGCCGCCCTGGGCCTCGCCGCCGGCGGCGATGGAGCAGAACAGCGCGTACGACTCGTCGTGGTCGAGGATCTCCTGGAACAGACTCTTGGCCGAAAGCATCGTCGGGGCACCTCTCCGCGTTCCGCACGGGTGTGTGGGACTCCGCGAACAACGAGTCAAGTGCGGCACGCCGGAGCCCGCAACAGTTCTGCCGGGCGGCTGGGCCGAACGGAGGACCACCGGGGGCGCCGGCGGCGTAACCGCCCGCGGCCCGGCGCGTTAGGAGGGTGACGGCCGTGGCGGGGAAGACCCCCGAGCCCCCACCACGGCCGCTGAAACCTTCCCGGGGTCCGCGCCCCCGACCTGTCAGGCGAGCCCGGCCCGCTCCAGCGCCTCGACGCCCGCCCGCAGCGACGCCAGCCGCTCGTCCAGGGTGAAGCCCGCAGGGGCCAGGGTGAGCGTGGTGACACCGACGGCGGCGTAGGCCTTCATCCGGTCGGCGATCCGGTCCACCGAGCCCAGCAGCGTCGTCCGGTCGATCAGCTCGTGCGGCACGGCCGCCGCGGCGCCCTGCTTGTCGCCGGAGAGGTACTTCTCCTGGACCTCGGCGGCGGCCTGCTCGTAGCCCATGCGCCGGGCGAGCTGGTTGTAGAAGTTCTGCTTGGCGCTGCCCATGCCGCCGACGTACAGCGCGGTGTACGGGCGGAAGGTGTCCGCGAGCCGGGTCACGTCCTTGTCGTCGCCGACCGCGAGCGGCACCGTCGGACAGACGTCGAAGCCCTCCATCGTCAGCCCCGTCTTCTCGCGGCCCGCGCGCAGGTGCCGGAGCGCCGTGTCCTCCAGGTGCTCGGCGGACGGGAAGATCAGCAGGGCGCCGTCGGCGATCTCGCCGGTCTGCTCCAGGTTCTTCGGGCCGATGGCCGCGATGTACAGCGGGATGTGCTCGCGCTGCGGGTGCACGGTCAGCTTGATGGGCTTGCCGGGGCCGCCGGGAAGCGGCAGCGTCCAGTGCTCGCCGTCGTACGTCAGCCGCTCGCGGCTCATCGCCCGGCGGACGATCTCGACGTACTCGCGCGTGCGGGCCAGCGGCTTGTCGAACTTCACGCCGTACCAGCCCTCGGAGACCTGCGGCCCGGAGACGCCGAGGCCGAGGCGGAAGCGGCCGCCGGACAGGGAGTCGAGGGTGGCCGCGGTCATCGCGGTCATCGCGGGCTGGCGCGCCGGGATCTGGAAGATGGCCGAGCCGACGTCGATCCGCTCGGTCTGCGCGGCGACCCAGCTGAGCACGGTGGCCGCGTCCGAGCCGTACGCCTCGGCCGCCCAGCACACGGCGTACCCGAGCCGGTCGGCCTCGCGGGCCACGGCCAGATTGTCCGCGTCCATTCCGGCACCCCAGTAGCCGAGGTTGATCCCGAGCTGCATGGCCGCATCCCCTTACCGATCAGTAACGACGCTGTCGCGGAGACCTTAGCGCGGGGGCCCGGCGACGGGCAGACGATGTGGCGAGCGTCGCGCCCGCCGGAGGTCTCCCCACCTGCGCGGAACCCCGCCGGGCCGGCTCTGGATCCGGTTGTCCACAGGCAACCCACGGCGCACCCCTGGCCAGTAATCTCGGCGTCCATGGAGCAGAGGCATCTCGGCCGTACCGGCCTGCGCGTGTCCCGCATCGGGCTCGGCACCCTGACGTGGGGCCGCGACACGGACGAGCACGACGCCGCGGACCTCTTGAAGACCTTCTGGGAGGCGGGCGGCACCCTCGTCGACACGGCGGACGTGTACGGCGACGGGGAGGCGGAGTACCTGCTCGGGCGGCTCATGGAGGGGCTGGTCCCGCGCCGGGACCTCGTCATCTCCACCAAGGCGGGCAGCGTGCCCGACCCCGACCGCCGCTTCGACGGCTCCCGCGGCCACCTGCTGTCCGCCCTGGACGCCTCCCTGGCCCGGCTCGGCACGGACCACGTCGACGTCTGGCACGTGCACGCCTACGACCCGGCGACCCCGCTGGAGGAGACCCTCCAGGCCCTCGACATCGCGGTCGCCAGCGGCCGGGCCCGCTACGCCGGGGTGTCCAACTTCTGCGGCTGGCAGCTCGCCAAGGCGGCCACCTGGCAGCTCGCCCAGCCGGGCGCCCGCACCCGGCTGGCCAGCACGCAGATGGAGTACTCGCTGCTCCAGCGCGGCATCGAGCGCGAGGTGCTGCCGGCCGCGCTGGACCTCGGCATCGGGCTGCTGCCCTCCTCCCCGCTGGGGCGCGGGGTGCTCACCGGGAAGTACCGGGGCGACGCCCTGCCGCCCGACTCGCGCGGCGCCTCCGACCACTTCGCGCCGTTCGTGGAGCCCTACCTCGACGACACGGCCGGCCGGATCGTGGACGCCCTGTCCACCGCGGCGGACGGGCTCGCGGTGACCCCGCTCCAGGTCGCCCTGGCCTGGGTCCGCGACCGGCCCGGGGTGGCCGCCCCGATCGTCGGCGCGCGCAACGCGCGGCAGCTCACGGCGGCGTTGTCAGTGGAGGCGCTTAGTCTTCCTGACGAGATCTGCCGGGCGCTCGACGACGTGTCGGCGCCGGTGCACCGCTATCCCGATCACGACTGGAGCACGCTGTGAGCACGGAGCCGGAGACCACGGAGAGCGCCGAGCCGGGGAAGCCGGAGGACGCCGTGCGGAGCGGCACGTCGACGGACGGGCAGGGCGCGGACCGGCCGAGCGCGGACGGGCCGGGCGCGGACGGGCCGGGCGCGGACGGGCCGGGCGCGGACGGGCCGGGCGCGGACGGGCCGGGCGCGGACGGGCCGGGCGCGGACGGGCCGGGCGCGGACGGGCCGGGCGCGGACGGGCCGGGCGCCGACGATTCCCCGAACTCCGCCGACACGACCGAGCCCGCGGACACCGCCGACTCCACCGACTCCCCCGACACCACCCAGCCCGCCGACACCACCGAGCCCGCCGCAGCCGAAGGCTCCCCCCAGCTCAGTGAGGCCGAGGCCGAGCTGCTGGCGCAGAAGCTCGAGCGGGAGCGGATCGAGCAGCGCAAGGCCGAGAAGAAGGGCCCCATCGCCAGCGGGACCAAGCTGAGCGGTCCCGCCGCCGACCTGCTCGCCGCCGTTCGGGCCGTGGAGAGCGGCGAGAAGCCCGTGGCCGCCGTGTTCGACGAGCCGCGGCCCGCCCCGCGCCGCCCCGCGCCGGAGCCGGTCCGCCGACCGCAGCCGGTGCCGGCCGCGCCCGTGGCGCCCGACACCCCCGCGCCGCAGACCGTCGACGGCGTGCGCCGGGTGCTGGCGGCGGGGAGCGCTCCCGAGGCGCTCGCCCCGCAGGTCGCCGCCGCGCTCGGCGAGGGCGCGGAGGAACTGCTCCGCGAGGACCCCTGGCAGCTGCTGCGGGTCACCGGGGTGCGGCCGGAGCAGGCCGACGGGTTCGCGCGGGCCCTGCTGGGCGCCGAGTGCCGGCCGGACGACGAACGCCGGACCCGGGCGGTGACGGTGTGGCTGCTGGAGCAGGCGGCCCTGGCCGGACACACCGCGCTGGAGCTGTCCGCGCTCGCCACCGCGCTGGCCCGCCAGGGCGTGCCGGACGCGGACACCGCCGTGCAGAGCACGCTGGCCGAGGGCGAGGCGCTGGTCTTCCAGGACGCCCTGGACGAACCGGGCGCCCGCCCCGGCACCGCCCCGTCGACCCCGGCCGCCTCCTCGGCGCCGCCGGCCGCCGCGGGCGACGGCGCGGACGACACCGAGGGCGAGCAGGAGGAGGGCGAGGAGGAGCGACCGGTCCGGGTCCTCGTCGGGCTCGAGCGGTACGCGCTCGCGGAGGAGAGCCTGGCCGACGGCCTGGCCCGGATCGTCAACTCCCTGTCCAAGGATCCCTCCCCGGAGTGGGAGGCGGCCGCGGCGGCGGCCTCCGGCAGCACGGCCGAGCTGATCCGCGCCGCCGCCGGGCACGGCCTGGTGCTGCACACCGGCGGCGAGGCGTCCCGCGCCGAACCGGCCGCGCTGCTCACCATGGCCCGCGGCCTCGGCCTGCGCGCGGTGGCCGCCTGCCACACCCCGGACGGCCGGCGCCGGTTCGCGGCCCTGCTCGGCGCCGAGGACCCCGTGGTCACCGTCGCCGGCCTGCTGGCCGGCACCGAGGGCCCCGGCCGGGACGCGGAGGGCGCCCTGGACCTCGATGTCCTGGTCGTGCTGGACGCGCCGCAGCTCGACGTGGAGGGCGCGGCGATGATCGTGGAGTCGCTGCCCGACGGGGCGCGCCTCGTGCTCAGCGGCGACCCGGCCGTGCTGTGGTCGGCCGGGCCGGGCCGGGTCTTCGCCGACCTGCTCGCGGCACGCACCTGCCCCCAGGTCGCCTCGCGCACCCCCGACCCCGGTCCCCTCGGGGAGCTGGTCTCGGGCGTCGGGATCGGCGAGCTGAACCAGGTCGACGCGCCCGGCAAGGAGGTCGTGATCGTGCCGGTGCGGGACGCGGGCGAGGCCGTGCACCGCACGGTGCAACTGGTCGCCGACTCGGTGCCGCGGGCCCTCGGGGTGCCCCCCGAGGACACGGTGGTGATCACCCCGGGCCACGGCGGCGCGGCCGGCACGCGCGTGCTGAACGCGGCCCTGAAGGAACGGCTGAACCCGGGTCCCGGCCGGTTCGGCGGCTTCGACCCCGGTGACCGCGTCGCCTACTCCCCCGCCCCGGGGCGTACGGTGCCGGGCCAGGTCGTGGGGGCCGACGCCGAGGGACTGCACCTGTCCTGCGCGGACGGCGCCGTCGTCGTACCGAAGGAGCGGGTGGAGCAGGCCGTGCGGCACGGGTGGGCGCTGACCGCGCACCAGGCCGTGGGCAGCCGTTGGCCGGCGGCGGTCGTCGTCCTGCCCGGGGACGCCGCGCAGGCGCTGTCCCGGCCGTGGGTGTACACGGCCTTCGGCCGGGGCGAGCGGCACCTGTCCGTGGTGCACGGGGTCGAGCAGGCCCTGCCGAGGGCGGTCGCCGAGGTCACCGCCAAGCCCCGGACGACGCGTCTGCCGGTGCTGCTGCGAAGCCAGGTCCCGGCGGCGCAGTAGCCGCCGGCCTCCGCACGGCCGACACGACAGCGGAGCAGTGCGGAGGCGCAGCGGGCACGGCAGGAGGCACGGCAGCGGGCACGCGCACGGCGCCGGTCACGGGAGACCCGTGCTGACCGGCGCCGTTCACCGAGCCGCGGGGACCGCGGGACCGCTCAGCGGTCCGCGTCCAGCGGCTCCAGGTCCTCGTCTTCCGCCAGCCCCAGCTCGCCCTCGATGTCGTCGTCCTCCTCGTCGTCGGGGCCGTCGAGTTCGTCGTCGAAGACGGCACTGACGTCGAAGCGGCACACCACCTGCTGGGGCTCCGGCTCCTCGAACGGCGACTCCAGCCACTCACCGGGCTCGGCCGGCTCGTCCGCGGCGACCACCCAGAGCGTGGAGTCGCCCTCCTCCAGGCCGAACTCCTTGTGCCGGGAGGCGATCTCGTCCGGCTCGAACTCGCCGAACAGCAGTCCCAGCGCCCCGTGCACGGTGCGCGAGCCGCCCGCTCCCGCGCCGGGGAGCTCCTCGTCCGCGGCCTCGATGCGCTGTGCCTGCGCCAGCAGTCGCTGGGGCTCGGCCACCGCGTAGTCGCGGCGGATCAGCACGCTGAGCGCGCTCGGCTCCTCCGGTCCCGCGTACGGCGGCAGGCTGTCCTCCGCGCCGGGGATCTCGAAGGGCGTGACCTCGTCGTACCGGTCGTAGAGCAGCTCGTCGTACGTTTCCGCGGCCGCGGCCAGCTGGTTGAACGCGTCGTAGACGGCGGGGTCGTCCTCCCCCGACCGGCGTTCGACCGCGGCCAGGTGGCGGTCGAGCGCGGCCTTGACCGCCTCGGCGGCGGCGCGTACCTCGGCAGCGGTGGGCTGCGCAGCATCAGACATAGTGCAGACGCTATCCGTACCGGGCCCCAGACCGCACAATAGATGCGATGCCGGAATACGAATTCGTCGACGTGCACGTGCCGCGCGGGGTCTCCCGCAAGGAGGCGGCGCGTCTGCTGACCGACCACGCCGAGTACGGACACTGGGAGCTGCACCGTCTGAGCCTCATGCGGGACGGCAGTCGCAAGGTGCGGCTGCGCCGGCGGATCATCCGCCAGGTACGCGCCACATGGTGAGCTGAGACGGCGACCGGGCGACGCACGACGGAGCGGGCCCCACCCGGGTGGTGGGGCCCGCTCCGTCGTGCCGTGCGCGTGCGGGGCTACGCCGAGGCCCGCGCCCGGCGGTAGAGGACCGCACCGGCGAGCAGCGCCCCCGCGCCGGCCGGCAGGGCCAGGCCCAGCGGGACGTCGCCGCCGGTGTGGGCGAGCTGGGCGCCCACCTCGCTCCGTCCGGCCGCCTGTACGGCGGATCCGGCCGGGGTGACGTGGCCGGGTCCGCCCTGGGCCTCGACGCCGCCGCCCGGCTTGCCGGGGTGCTGCGGGTGGCCCGGGTGGTGGTGGCCGCGGTCGCCGCCCGGCCCCGGCGCGTTGGCGCAGTCGTTGCCGAGCACCGCGTTGCCGACGCCGATGACGTCGACGCTGTTGCCGCACACGTTGACCGGTACGTCGACCGGGACCTGGACGTGGTTGCCGGAGCCCACGCCGGGCGAGCCGCCCGTGTGTCCGCCGGCCTGCGCGCCGCCGGAGCCGCCGTGCGCGCCGGAGCCGCCGCCCGCGTGGCTGCCGCCGCCGTGGCTCCCGCCTGCGTGGCTGCCGCCGTGGCCGCGCGGCTTCCCGTTGTTCCCCTGCCCGGTGTTGGCGCAGGCGTTGCCGACCGACGGGTTGAGGGCGCCGACCACGTCGACGGTGTTGCCGCAGACGTTCACCGGTACGTGCACCGGGGCCTGCACGGTGTTGCCCGACAGGACGCCGGGCGAGTGGGACGTGGAGCCGGTGGCTCCCGCGTCGGCGTGGGCGTAACCGCCGGCGGCGGCGATCACCCCCGTCGCCGCCGCCATTGTCATGAGGCCCTTGCGGGTGACGTGTCGCACTGCTGCATCCCTGCCTTCCGCCTGGAGAAGAATCCTGGAGAAACGCCGGTCCCGGAGCGCAGGCGCACGCTCCGGGACCGACCGTGTGGACGAGCCCTCAGCGGGCGGGCGTCACTTGTTGAAGCAGGTGTTGCCGAAGGCGGGGTTCAGGAGCCCGATCACGTTGACCGTGTTGCCACAGACGTTCACCGGCACGTGCACGGGCACCTGGATGACGTTGCCGGACACGACGCCCGGGGACTGCACGGCGGCACCCTGGGCACCCGAGTCGGCGACGGCCAGGCCGGCACCCGCGAGCACCAGACCACCGGTGGCAGCCGCGGCAGCGACGATCTTCTTGATCATTGTTCCTCCTACGTAGGTAAGGCGATCCCAAGTGCGGATCACGTCACCTGTAACGAGGAGGAGGTAATCGGGCTACGAGCTTATCGTCGGATTCACTCTTCCCGGCCGTTTCGCACGGGCGCCCGATTACCTGGTCTTCTCCCGTCAGGACGCGTCGATGAAGCGGTCCAGGACGCGCACGCCGAACTGCAGTCCGTCCACCGGCACCCGCTCGTCCACCCCGTGGAACATGCCCGCGAAGTCCAGCTCCGGGGGCAGCTTCAGGGGGGCGAAGCCGAAGCCGCGGATGCCGAGGTCGTCGAAGGACTTGGCGTCGGTGCCGCCGGACAGCATGTAGGGGACGGCCTTGGCGATCGGGTCCTCGGCGATGAGCGCGGACTGCATGGCCTCCACCAGGGCGCCGTCGAAGGACGTCTCCAGGGCCTTGTCGGAGTGGACGTCCTCGCGGCGCACGTTCGGGCCGAGGAGCCGGTCGAGGTCGGACAGGAACTCCTCCTCGTGGCCCGGCAGGAACCGCCCGTCCACGTGCGCGGTGGCCTCGCCCGGGATGACGTTGACCTTGTAGCCGGCGTTCAGCTGGGTCGGGTTGGCGGTGTTGCCGAGGGTCGCCCCGATGAGCTTGGCGATGCCGCCGAGCTTGGCGAGGGTCGCCTCCATGTCCTCCGGGTCGAGCTCGGTGCCGAGGGCGTCGCCGAGTTCGTCGAGGAAGGCGCGGGTGGTCTTGGTGACCCGGACCGGCCACTTGTGCCGGCCGACGCGGGCGACGGCCTCGGACAGCTCGGTGATGGCGTTGTCGCGGTGGATCATCGAGCCGTGGCCGGCGGTCCCGGCGACGGTGAGCTTCATCCAGTGCATGCCCTTCTCGGCCGTCTGGATGAGGTAGAGCCGCCGCTGCTCGCTCACCGTGAACGAGAAGCCGCCGACCTCGCTGATCGCCTCGGTGACGCCCTCGAACAGGTCGGGGTGGTGGTCGACGAGGTGGCGGGCGCCGTAGGTGCCGCCCGCCTCCTCGTCGGCGAGGAAGGCGAGGACGATGTCGCGCGGCGGGCGGCGGCCGCTGCGCAGCCGGTCGCGCACGACCGCGAGGGTCATCGCGTCCATGTCCTTCATGTCGACGGCGCCGCGCCCCCACACGCACCCGTCGGCGACCTCGCCGGAGAAGGGGTGGTGGGTCCAGTCGGCCGCGTTGGCCGGGACGACGTCGAGGTGGCCGTGGATCAGGAGGGCGGGCCGGGACGGGTCCTCGCCCTCGATGCGGGCCACGGTGGAGGCGCGGCCCGGGTGGGACTCGAAGATCCGCGGTTCGAGGCCCACCTCGGCGAGCTTCCCGGCCACGTACTCGGCGGCGGCGCGTTCACCCGGCCCCGAGTGGTCTCCGTAGTTGCTGGTGTCGAACCGGATCAGCTCGCGGCAGAGGTCGACGACCTCGTCCTCGCCGGTGACCGTCTGGGCCGGGTCCGTCTCGCTCACGCTGCTTCCTCCCGCTGTCACTGCTGTGGGTCCCCCTCATCCTCCCCCTCCGGCACGCCGGGGCCCAAGGCCGGTCCCGGCCCGTCACACCGCGTTCACGCCGGGCGGGCCCGCCGGGCCGGACCGGCCCGTGATCGGTCACCCCGGAAAGCCTGGTAATGTTTACGTCGTCGCCGCAGGGGAAACCCCGGCCGACAGACACCTTGTCCGGGTGGCGGAATGGCAGACGCGCTAGCTTGAGGTGCTAGTGCCCTTTATCGGGCGTGGGGGTTCAAGTCCCCCCTCGGACACCAGCAAGGGCCCGACCAGTCTGACTGGTCGGGCCCTTCGTCGTCGGATGTGGGCGATCTCTCGTCGGTCCCGGAAACGGCGAGGTCAGCGGCGACGTCCACGGCCCGGCACTCCCCCGAACGGCCGTCCCCGGGTGGCGGGTTGAAAGGGCCGAAGCCACTCTCGTACTAAAATTTCCGGCTTGTTGTGAAGCTGGAGCCGGACAACCCCAGGCAGACCTGCGGGCCCCGCCAGCGCCCCGGAGGATCCCGGGTGACAGACGCGAGGACCCGATGGCCGCGATACAGCAGAGCAGTGCGCTCGGCCTGCTCGATGAGGACCTGCCCGATCCCTTCCCCGGCACGGCCCGCTACACCGGCGGCCCGGCCGCCTCCCCGCGGACGCTGGTGGACGTGTTCGACGCGTCCGTGCGCGCCCACCCGGACGAGATGGCCCTGGACGACGGCACCGGCCGGCTCACCTACCGTGCGCTGGCCGCCGAGGTCGAGCGGCTGCGGCGCCGGCTGGCGGCGGCCGGGGTCGGGCGCGGGGACCGGGTCGGGGTGCGGGTGCCGTCGGGCACCAACGCGCTGTACGTCACGATCCTCGCCGTCCTGGCCGTGGGCGCCGCCTACGTGCCGGTCGACGCGGAGGACCCGGACGAGCGGGCCGAGCTGGTGTTCGGCGAGGCCGGGGTACGGGCCGTCGTGAGCGGCGGTGCCACGGTCACCGTCGCGGGCGGGGGCCGCGGGGCCGGTGCCGCCCGGCCCGGCGCCGAGGACGACGCCTGGATCATCTTCACCTCCGGTTCCACCGGGAAGCCGAAGGGCGTCGCCGTGCGGCACCGCAGCGCCGCCGCGTTCGTGGACGCCGAGGCCGCGCTGTTCCTCACCGAGGAGCCGATCGGGCCCGGGGACCGGGTGATGGCCGGGCTGTCGGTGGCGTTCGACGCGTCCTGCGAGGAGATGTGGCTGGCCTGGCGGTACGGCGCCTGTCTGGTGCCGGTGCCGCGCGAGCGGGTGCGCAGCGGTGCCGACCTCGGGCCGTGGCTGGTCGAGCAGGAGATCACCGTCGTGTCGACGGTGCCGACCCTGGCCGCGCTGTGGGAGCCGGACACCCTCACCGACGTACGGCTGCTGATCTTCGGCGGGGAGGCGTGCCCGCCCGAGCTGGCGCAGCGGCTGGTGACCGAGGGGCGCGAGGTGTGGAACACCTACGGGCCGACCGAGGCGACCGTGGTGGCGTGCGCCGCGCTGATGACCGGCGAGGAGCCGGTGCGGATAGGGCTGCCGCTGCGGGGCTGGGAGCTGGCCGTCGTCGACGGGGCCGGGGAACCGGTGCCGCTGGGCGGCAGCGGCGAGCTGGTGATCGGCGGGGTGGGGCTCGCCCGCTACCTCGACGCGGACAAGGACGCCGAGAAGTACGCGCCGCTGCCCGCGCTCGGCTGGGAGCGGGCCTACCGCAGCGGTGACCTGGTGCGGGCCGACCCGGAGGGCCTGGTGTTCCTCGGGCGGGCCGACGAGCAGGTCAAGCTCGGCGGGCGGCGCATCGAGCTGGGCGAGGTGGACGCCGCCCTGCAGGCGCTGCCCGGGGTCGCGGGCGCGGCGGCGGCGGTGCGCACCGCGCGCGGCGGCAACCAGCTGCTCGTCGGGTACGTCGTCCCGCAGGACGGCTGGGACCCGGCGGTGGCCGTGGCGAAGCTGCGCGCGGAACTGCCCGCCGCGCTGGTGCCGTTGCTCGCGCCCGTCGACGAGCTGCCGACGCGCACCTCGGGCAAGGTGGACCGCGCCGCCCTGCCCTGGCCGCTGGAGGGGTTGGGGAGCGGGGGCCCGGCGGAGGAGCTGTACGGCACCGAGGCGTGGCTCGCCGAGCAGTGGCACGAGGTGCTCGGCGTCCCCGTGAGCGGCGCCTCGGACGACTTCTTCGCGATCGGCGGCGGCAGTCTGGCCGCCGCCCAGCTCACCACCCGGCTGCGGACCCGCTATCCGAGCGCGGCCGTCCTGGACGTCTACCAGCACCCGACCCTGCGCAAGCTGGCCCGCCGGCTGGAGCGGTCCGCGCAGGACGACACCGCCGGCCGGACGGTCGTGCCGGTGCCGAGGCGGGCGCAGGCGGTCCAGCTGGCGCTGCTGCTCCCCCTGTTCACCCTGCTGGGCCTGCGCTGGACGCTGGCGCTCGCCGCGCTGGGCGCGCTGCTGCCGGGCTACGCGTGGCTGCCGTCGGCGCCCTGGTGGCTCCTGGCCGCCGGTGCGCTGGTGCTGTTCAGCCCGCCCGGCCGGATCGCCCTGGCCGCGGGCGGGGCACGGCTGCTGCTCGGGGGCGTGGGCCCGGGCAGGTATCCGCGCGGCGGCGCGGTCCACCTGCGGCTGTGGACGGCCGAGCGGCTGGCCGAGGTCACCGGTGCCACCGCGCTGACCGGCTCGTGGCTGCAGCGCTACGCACGGGCCCTGGGCGCGAAGGTGGGGCCGGACGTGGACCTGCACGCGCTGCCGCCGGTGACCGGTCTGCTCAAGCTGGGCCGGGGCGCGGCCGTGGAGTCCGAGGTCGACCTGTGCGGGTACTGGCTGGACGGCGACCGGCTGGAGATCGGCGCGGTGAAGGTGGGCGCGCATGCCGTGGTCGGCACGCGCAGCACGCTGCTGCCGGGCGCCCGGGTCGGCAAGCGGGCGCAGGTGGCGCCGGGTTCCGCGGTCACCGGGCAGGTCCCGACCGGGCAGCGCTGGGCGGGCGCGCCCGCGGTGAAGCTGGGGCGGGCCAAGCGTGCCTGGCCCGAGGAGCGTCCGCCGCGCAGCCGGGTCTGGGGGGCGCTGTACGGCCTGTCCGGGGCCGGCCTGGCGCTGCTGCCGGTCGTGTCGGGCGCCGTGGCGCTGCTCGTGGTGAGCCGGTTCGTGGACGCCGGTGACCCGTTGCCGGGCGCGGCGCTCGCCCTGGTCCCGGCGACGCCGGCCTACGGCCTGGCGTACGCGCTGCTGATCCTGCTGGCCGTACGCCTGCTCAGCCTGGGGCTGCGGGAGGGGACGCACCCCACGCACAGCCGGACCGGGTGGCAGGCGTGGACGGTGACGCAGCTGATGGACCGCTCCCGCGAGACGCTGTTCCCGCTGTACGCCGGGCTGGTGACGCCGGTGTGGCTGCGGCTGCTGGGCATGCGGATCGGGCGGCGGGCCGAGGTGTCGACGGTGCTGGCGCTGCCCAGCCTGACCACGGTGGGCGAGGGCGCGTTCCTCGCCGACGACACGCTGACCGCGCCGTACGAGCTGGGCGGCGGCTGGATCCGGGTGGGGCGGGCGCGGATCGGGCGGCGGGCGTTCCTCGGGAACTCCGGGATGACCGCGCCGGGCCGCCGGGTGCCGGACGGCGGGCTGGTCGGGGTGCTGTCGGCGACGCCGAAGAAGGCCAAGAAGGGCAGCTCCTACCTGGGGCTGCCGCCGGTCCGGCTGCCGCGCAGCACCGCGGGCGGCGACCAGAGCCGCACCTACGAGCCGCCGGCGCGGCTGCTGTGGGCGCGCGGGCTGGTGGAGCTGTGCCGGATCGTGCCGGTGTTCTGCTCGGCCGGGATCGCCCTGCTGACCGTGGCGGCCCTGTGCGCGCTCGGGGCGTGGGCGCCGCTGCTGTGCGGCGCGGTGCTGCTCGGGGCGGGTGTCCTCGCGGCCGGGTGCTCCGTCGTCGCGAAGTGGCTGCTGGTGGGGCGGCACCGGCGGGGCGAGCACCCGCTGTGGAGCGGCTTCGTGTGGCGCAACGAGCTGGCGGACACGTTCGTCGAGGTGCTGGCCGTGCCGTGGCTGGCCGGTGCCGTGCCGGGCACGCCGGTGATGACGGCGTGGCTGCGCGGGCTCGGCGCGCGCATCGGCCGGGGCGTGTGGGTGGAGAGCTACTGGCTGCCGGAGAGCGACCTGGTCACCCTGGAGGACGGGGCGACCGTGAACCGGGGCTGTGTGCTGCAGACGCACCTCTTCCACGACCGGATCTTGCGGACGGATACTGTGGTCCTCCGTGAGGGTGCCACGCTGGGCCCTGGCGGGATCGTGCTGCCCGGCAGCACGGTGGGGGCCCGCGCGACGCTGGGTCCCGCGTCGCTCGTCATGGCCGCGGAGTCCGTCCCCGACGGCACCCGCTGGCTGGGCAACCCGATCGAGGCGTGGCGCCCGTGAGCGCCGGCCGGCCGGTGCCGGAGGGCGGTGGACCGGCGGCACAGGGCAGCGGCACGGCGCAGGGAGCGGCAACGGCAGTGGCAGTCCAGCAGTCAGCGGGTCCGGACCCGTACTTCCCGGCGAACGGCGATCCGCGCTACCGCGTGCACCGCTACGAGCTCACGCTGGACTACCGGCCGGGGCCGAACCGGCTCGGCGGCGCGGCGCGGATCAACGCCATCGCGGGGCGTGCACCGCTGACCGAGTTCCAGCTGAACCTGGCCGACTTCCGGATCGGCGGGGTCCGGGTGGACGGACGGCAGGCGCACTACACGCACCGGGGCGGGCGGCTGCGGATCCGCCCGGCCAAGCCGGTGCGGCCCGGGGCCGCGTTCACCGTCGAGGTGCACTGGTCGGGCAACCCCCGGCCGGTGAACAGCCCGTGGGGCGGGCTGGGCTGGGAGGAGCTGGGCGACGGGGCGCTGGTGGCGAGCCAGCCGGTCGGGGCGCCCTCGTGGTACCCGTGCAACGACCGGCCGGCCGACAAGGCGTCGTACCTGATCTCGGTGACCACGCCGTCGGCGTACTCGGTGGTGACGGGCGGGCGGCTGCTGACGCGGACCACCAAGGCGTCCACCACGACCTGGGTGTACGAGCAGGCGGCGCCCACGTCGAGCTACCTGGTGGGCCTGGCGATCGGGCGGTACCAGACGGTGCTGCTGGGTGACCCGGGGCCGGGCGGGGTGCCGCAGCACGCGCACATCCCGGCGCACCTGCTGGCCGACGTCTCACGGGACTTCGCCCGGCAGCCGGCGATGATGGAGTTGTTCCAGGAGCTGTTCGGGCCCTACCCGTTCGGCGAGTACGCGGTGGTGGTCACCGAGGAGGACCTCGACGTGCCTGTCGAGGCACAGGGGTTGTCGCTGTTCGGTGCCAACCACGTGGACGGGGCCCGGGGTTCGGAGCGGCTGGTGGCGCACGAGCTGGCGCACCAGTGGTTCGGCAACAGCGTCTCGGTCGCCGACTGGCGGCACATCTGGCTCAACGAAGGGCTCGCCAAGTACGCGGAGTGGCTGTGGTCGGAGCGCTCCGGCGGCCGTCCGGCGCGTCAACTGGCGGCCGCTGCCCATCGGTTGCTGTCCTCCTTGCCGCAGGACCTGCGGCTGGCCGACCCGGGCCGCAAGGCGATGTTCGACGACCGGCTCTACGAACGCGGCGGGCTCACCGTGCACGCGCTGCGCCGCGCGCTGGGCGACGACGTCTTCTTCTCGATGCTGCGCGGCTGGACGTCCCTGCACCGCGGCGGCGCGGTGACGACGCAGACGTTCGTCACGCACGTGGCGCGCTTCGCGCCCGAGCCGGTGGAGGACCTGTTCGACGCGTGGGTGTACGGCACGGCGCTGCCGCCGCTGCCCGAGGGCTGAGCGGACGGGCCGGGCCGGGGCCCGGGGGTTGGCGCGGTCACATCCCCGTCCGGTCCGGTCCGGTTCGTCGGCGACAATGGTGGCCATGGCCCGTCGCCCCGCCCGTACCCCCCGCCCCGCCCGGTCCGCTCCCCGGCCCGCCTCCGGGCCCTCCGGCTGCCCGTGCGGGCTGCCCGAGTCCTACGACGCCTGCTGCGGGCGCTTCCACCGGGGTGCGGCCGTCGCGCCGACCGCGGAGCGGCTGATGCGGTCGCGCTACAGCGCGTTCGCCCGGGGCGAGGCGGACTACCTGCTGCGGACCTGGCACCCGCGGACCCGGCCCGCCCGGCTGGACCTCGACCCTGGGACGCGCTGGACGGGCCTGGAGATCCTGGCGACCGAGGACGGGACCGCGTTCCACTCCACCGGGGTCGTGGAGTTCCGGGCCTCCTACCGGGGCGGTGCGCTGCACGAGCGCAGCCGCTTCGAGCGGGTGGACGGGGCCTGGGCGTACGTCGACGGGGACTTCCCCGGCGCCTGAGTGACGGGGCACCCGCTACGGCGCCAGGATGTCCAGTTCCTGCAGCGCGCCCACGGTGATCTCGCGGGTGAGGGCCTCCGCGCGGGCGGCGTCGCCCTCGCGGACCGCCTCCGCGACCTGCACGTGCAGGGTGACCGCGGCCGGGTCGGGGTCCGGGAACATCACTTCGTGGTGGGTGCGGCCCGCGAGCACCTCGGCGACGACGTCCCCGAGCCGGGCGAACATCTCGTTGCCGGAGGCGGTGAGGATGACCCGGTGGAAGGCCATGTCGTGCACCAGGTACTCCTCCAGCCGGTGGCCGCGCGAGGTGGCCACCATGCCGAGCGCGCACTCGGTCAGTGCGGCGCACTGCTCGGCCGTGGCGTTGCGGGCCGCGAGGCCGGCCGCGACCGGTTCGACGGCCGAGCGCAGGACGGTGAGCGAGCGCAGCTGGCGCGGCCGGTCGGCGCCCGCCAGGCGCCAGCGGATGACCTGCGGGTCGTAGACGTTCCACTCGGCGGACGGGAGCACCGTGACGCCCACGCGGCGGCGGGACGCGACCAGGTGCATGGACTCCAGGACCCGGACCGCCTCGCGCATCACCGACCGTGAGACGTCGAAGCGCTGGGCGAGCTCGTCGGTGCGCAGAACGCTGCCCGGGGGGTATACGCCCGCCGTGATGTCGGGGCCGAGGGTGTCCAGTACGCGGCCGTGCAGCCCCCTGCCCGATGTGCTCATGCACTCAGCGTACGGGGTGGATCACGGAGCCAAAAAGTCAGACTTATTTGTCACAAGGTCTTGAATTCGTCGTACCTAATGGGTTTCATCGTGGCCGACACCGGGTGTCGGTGTCGGATGTCGAAGAGGACAGCGAGGCAGTGATGCGTACCCCCCACGTCGTCGTGGTGATGGGCGTCGCCGGCACGGGCAAGACCACCATCGGTCCCCTGCTCGCCGCCCGGCTGGGCGTTCCCTACGCCGAGGGCGACGACTTCCACCCGCGGGCCAACATCGCCAAGATGACAGCCGGGGTGCCGCTCGACGACGCGGACCGGTGGCCGTGGCTGGACGCCATCGGCGCCTGGGCCCACGAGCGGGCCGGACTGGGCGGGGTGGTCAGCTGCTCGGCGCTGAAGCGGTCGTACCGCGACCGGCTCAGGGCCGCCGCTCCCGGCGTGGTGTTCGTGCACCTCACCGGCGACCGGGCGCTCATCGAGGACCGGATGTCCCACCGGCAGGGCCACTTCATGCCGACCGCGCTGCTCGACTCCCAGTTCGCCACGCTCCAGCCGCTCGGGGCGGACGAGGCGGGCGTCGGCGTCGACGTGGCCGGCGGCCCCGAGGAGATCGCCGAGCGCGCCGTCGCCGCGCTGGACCGGCTCCCCGACCCGGCCCCGTAGGTCCGGCAGCACCTCACACCACCCCGGCCGCACTCCCCCGTCGGCCCCCTCTCTGCAAGGAAACCCGTGACCACACTCAGCGTCGAGATGCTGGCAGCGGACCCCGTCGAGCCCATCACCTCGGCCGGACACGCCCAGCTGGGCATAGCCGTCCTGGTGGGCATCGCCGTCATCGTCCTGCTCATCACCCAGTTCAAGCTGCACGCCTTCCTGTCCCTGACCATCGGCTCGCTCGCGCTGGGCGCGGTCGCCGGGGCGCCGCTGGACAAGGTGATCACCAGCTTCACCACCGGCCTCGGCAGCACGGTCGCCGGAGTGGGCGTGCTGATCGCCCTCGGGGCGATCCTCGGCAAGATGCTCGCCGACTCAGGCGGCGCCGACCAGATCGTCGACACGATCCTCGAGAAGGCGGGCGGCCGCTCGCTGCCCTGGGCGATGGTGCTGATCGCCTCGGTGATCGGCCTGCCTCTGTTCTTCGAGGTCGGCGTCGTCCTGCTGATCCCCGTGGTGCTGATGGTCGCCAAGCGCGGCAACTACTCCCTCATGCGGATCGGCATCCCCGCGCTGGCCGGCCTGTCCGTGATGCACGGCCTGGTGCCGCCGCACCCCGGTCCGCTGGTCGCGATCGACGCGGTCGGCGCCAACCTGGGCGTCACGCTGGCGCTCGGCGTGCTGGTGGCCGTCCCCACGGTGATCGTCGCCGGTCCGCTGTTCTCCAAGGTCGCGGCCCGCTGGGTGGACGTCCCGGCCCCCGACCGGATGATCCCGCAGCGCCCATCGGAGGAGCTGGAGCGGCGCCCCGGCTTCGGCGCGACGCTGGCCACGATCCTGCTGCCGGTCGTGCTGATGCTGGCCAAGGCCCTGGTCGACATCGTGGTGGACGACCCCGAGCACACCGTGCAGCGCGTCTTCGACGTGATCGGCTCGCCGCTGATCGCCCTGCTCGCCGCCGTGCTCGTCGGCATCTTCACGCTGGCCCGGCCCGCCGGCTTCGGCAAGGAGAGGATCTCCGGACTGGTCGAGAAGGGCCTCATGCCCATCGCGGGCATCCTGCTGATCGTCGGCGCGGGCGGCGGCTTCAAGCAGACGCTGATCGACTGCGGCGTGGGCCAGATGGTGCTGGAGATCTCCAAGGACTGGTCGATCCCGGCGCTGCTGCTCGCCTGGCTGATCGCGGTGGCGATCCGGCTGGCGACCGGTTCGGCGACCGTGGCGACGGTCTCCGCGGCCGGACTGGTGGCCCCGCTCGCGGCCGACATGTCCACGACCCACACCGCGCTGCTGGTCCTCGCCATCGGCGCCGGCTCGCTGTTCTTCAGCCATGTCAACGACGCCGGGTTCTGGCTGGTGAAGGAGTACTTCGGGCTGAGCGTCGGCCAGACCGTGAAGACCTGGTCGGTCATGGAGACCATCATCTCCGTGGTCGGCGGCGGTCTGGTGCTGCTCCTGTCGCTGGTCATCTAGGTCGGGGCCGGCCGGCTCACCTGCGCCACAGCGGGTGTTCCCGGTCGGCCCAGTCCTCGCTCACCCAGCCGGTGCGCATGCCGTGGCGGGCCTCGGGGTCGCCCAGGGCCATGCCGATGTGGCCGGCGAGGACGATGCCGAGGGTCAGCGCCAGCCAGTCGTGGACGAAGGTCGCGCTGGTGCGCCACTGGATCGGGGTGAGGTGGGTGAACCACATCAGCAGCCCGGTGCCGAGCATCACCAGCGTGGCCCCGGCCACCCAGGAGGCGTAGACCTTCTGCCCGGCGTTGAACTTGCCCGCCGGACGGGCCTCCCGGCGCTTGTCCCGGCGCAGGGCGGCCCGCAGCCAGCGCCGGTCGTGCGCGCCGAAGCGGTTGAGCCGGCCCAGGTCGGCGCGGAACGCGCGGGAGGCGAGCCCGGCGAGGACGGGCACCGGCAGCGCGAGCCCGGCCCACTCGTGGATGCGGACGACCAGGTCGCGGCGGCCGACGAGCTCGGCGAGCTGCGGGACGTACAGGCACGCGGCGGTGACCACGCACACGCCCATGAGCAGGGCGGTGGCGCGGTGGACCCGGCGCTGGGCGGGGCCGAAGCGCGGGACGCGGGTGGCGGCCGCCGGGGCGGGGTCAGCTCGTAGGGTCATCGTCGCGTCCGTTCGACCGGCCGACCCAGGCGTCGACGTCGTAGCCACGGTCCTCCCAGTAGCCGGGCCGCACGTCCTCGGTGACGGTGATGCCGGACAGCCACTTGGCGGACTTGTAGAAGTACATGGGGGCCACGTAGAGGCGGACCGGGCCGCCGTGGTCGTGGCCGAGGTCCTCGTCCTTCATGCGCAGGGCGACCAGGACGTCCGGCCGGCGGGCCTGCTCCAGGGTGAGGCTCTCCGAGTACGCCCCGTCGAAGCAGGTGAAGCGGACCGCGCCCGCCGTCGCCCGTACACCGGCCGCGTCGAGCAGCGCGGACAGCCGCACGCCCTCGAAGGGGGTGCCCGGGACCCGCCAGCCGGTGACGCACTGCACGTCCCTGACCAGCCGGGTCTGGGGCAGGGCCCGCAGGTCGGCGAGGGTGTAGCGGCGCGGGCGGTCGACGAGGCCGTCGACGGTGAGGCGGTACGTCGCCGCGTTCTTGCGCGGGACCGAGGAGGTCACCGAGTAGTAGCGGAAGCCGCCGCCGTTGGGGAGCAGTCCGGTCAGGCCCGTGGGGTCCTTGTCGGCGGCGCTGCCGAGGAACGCCTCCAGGCCGCGTTGCAGCGTGGGTGCGGCGACGACGCCGAGTGCGCCGAGGCCCAGGGTGCCGAGGAAGACGCGCCGGCCGACGGGGGCGCCGCGTTCCTCCGGGTGTTCGGGGTCCACGGGGTCCATTCGAGCACTCGGGGCCGGGCGGGGCCAGGGACGGCCGGGGTCCGTCAGACTTTCGTCACCGTTTCTCACCTGTCCCACCGAGGCACGTCCCTCAGGTTTCCCACAGGTGCGTGTGGCGTGCGCCATGGCGGTGGAGCGCCGGACACCCGAGCATGGAGCGACTGCCCGGAATACGTCATTCCGGACATTCCCCGGGCCGGTGCGGGCACGAGGACGCTACAGTCGGCAGCCACGACCCGTGGCCCGGCCGGATTGATCGAGGTGCGCAGCGTGTCGGTTCTGGTTCTCGCTCTCGCCGTGAGTGCCGCGTGCTGTCTGGGTTTCGGGTTCGTCCTCCAGCAGGCCGCCGCACAGCGGGCGCCGCTCGGTGACTTCCTCTCACCGCGGCTGCTGCTCGACCTGGTGCGTGTGCCGACCTGGCTGGGCGGCATCGCCCTGATGGTGGCCGGCATGGTGCTCGGCGCCCTCGCGCTCGGCCGCGGCGAAGTCAGCCTGGTCGAGCCGCTGCTGGCGACCAACCTGCTGTTCGCCCTCGCGCTGTCCCGGCGCCGCACCCGGCAGCCCCTCGGCCGCCAGGGCTGGACGGGCCTGTCGCTGCTGGCCGGTGGGGTGACGGCGTTCATCGTGGCGGGCGAGCCACGCGGCGGCACGGCGGTCACGGACCCGCTGCGGCACTGGCTGATCATCGGCGTGATGGTGGGGCTCGCCCTGCTGCTGACCACGTACGCCAAGCGCTCGCGGCTCAGCGCGGGCCCGGTGCTGCTGGCCCTCGCGGCGGGGCTGCTCTACGGCGTGCAGGACGCGCTGACCCGGGTGAGCGGGGAGCGCTTCGCGGACGGCGGGTTCACGGAGCTGCTGACCGGGTGGCAGCCGTACGGCGTGCTGGTGATCGGGGTGACCGGTCTGGTGCTGGTGCAGAGCGCGTTCGAGACGGCCCCGCTGCGCATGTCGCTGCCCGCGCTGACCGCGGCCCAGCCGCTGGCCGGGATCGCCTGCGGGGTGGGCTTCCTGGGCGACCGGCTGCACACCGACACCGGCGCGCTGGCCTGGGAGGCGGCGGGCCTCGCGGCGATCGTCGCGGGCATCGTGCTGCTCGGGCTGCACCCGGCGATGCCCCGGGGCACCGCCCCGCACGAGCAGGTGCCCGACCTCCAGCCGCGCTGAACGCGCGTGCTTGGATGGCCCGCATGAGCGCTGCTGACGAGATCCTCGACATCGTCGACGAGCAGGACCGGGTCGTCGCGCAGGCGCCGCGCGGCCGGGCGTACGCCGAGGGCCTGCGCCACCGCTGCGTGTTCGTGCGGGCCCGGGACGCCGACGGCCGGCTCTTCGTCCACCGGCGCACCCCGGACAAGCTGGTCTTCCCGTCGCTGTACGACATGTTCGTCGGCGGGGTGGTCGGCGCGGGCGAGTCCTACGACGACGCGGCGCTGCGCGAGGCCGAGGAGGAGCTGGGGGTGAGCGGCCTGCCCCGGCCGGAGTTCCTGTTCAAGTTCCTCTACGACGACGGGGCGGGCCACAGCTGGTGGTCGGCGGTCTACGAGGTCCGCTGCACGCTGCCGGTGCACCCCCAGGTGGAGGAGGTGGCCTGGCACGACTTCCTGCCCGAGGAGGAGGTCGAGCGGCGCCTGGCCTCCTGGGAGTGGGTGCCGGACGGGCTCGCGGCCCACGAGCGGCTCAGGGAGTTCCGGGCGGCCCACTGACGGCGGGCGGCCCGCGCCGGGCGCCCGGTAATGTCCTGGGCGTGATCGACTTCGTGCGGAACGTCCGCCTGTGGTTCGCGCCCGAGCAGGTGCGGGAGGAGGGCAGCACGCCCGACTACCGGTTCTCGCTGGCGAACGAGCGCACGTTCCTGGCCTGGCTGCGCACCGCCCTGGCGCTGATCGGCGGCGGCTTCGCGGTCGACCAGTTCCTGCCCGACCTGCGCTGGGGCTGGCGCGTGGGGCTGGCGCTCGCCCTGCTGGCGGCCGGGGTGCTGTGCTCGCTGCGCGCGGTGAACCACTGGGTGCGCTGCGAGCGGGCGATGCGGCGCGGCGAGGACCTGCCGACGTCGCGGTTCCCGGCCCTGCTCGGGGTGGTCGTCGCGGTGGTGGCCGTGGCGATGGTGGTCGTGGTGCTCGCCGGGTGGGAGGGGTGAGCCGGGAGGAGGCCGGGGCGGGCGGGGCGAACCGTCGCGGGGCGCCCGCGGACCGGGATCCCGGGCTCCAGCCCGAGCGGACCCGGCTCGCCTGGCGGCGTACGACGCTGGCCGGCACCGTCGCCGCGGTGCTCGCGGTGCGGGCGGCCCTGCACGGCGGGGCCTCGCCGGCCGCGGTCGTCGCGTGCGCCGTGTGCTGCGCGCTGTGGGTGACCTTCCTGCTCGTGGCCCAGCGCCGCATCCTGGCCCTCGCGAGCACGGCCCGCCCGGCGCCCCTGCCCGCCCGGCAGGCCACCGCGGCCGTGCTGTGCGCGGTGGCGCTGGCGGTGTGCGCGGCGGTGCTGGTGGCGTGAGGTGTCGGGGTTCGGCGTCTATGGGTGGTCTCACGTAGCCGCAGCTTGAGTGATCGGTTGCCTACGGAGGGACATTCCCTTGCAGGGCTCCCTCTGGCGCCTGTGCAGCCGAGCCGGGAGACGCGGGCGTATATTGTCCCGGCCTCCGATGGGGTCTCCGGCGCCCTGAAGCCCCTCACCCGGTGTGTCCGGTCGTACCCGCCAGCGCTGGGAACGCGGAAGGTGTCCTCCCGGGGCCTCGCCTGATTCAACGGTCAACACGCATCACAGCGACCAGAGGTTGACATTTGCGAGCTCGGACTCCGATGTGCCGAGTAAGTAGCACACCAACACCGAGTTACACCAGGTGCGGGAGCATGCTCTCATTGTCGCGCGGTGCCGATCATGCCGCTGACCGGCACCCGGTGGCAGCTGTGTGAGCGCCAATGCCGCCGGGCCCACGGAACCCGAGACCGGTGGTGGTCTGACCACAACTGCCTGATCCAGGAGCGGGGATGGGCTCAGTTGCAGATGTTGGAGGCCACCCGCCATGCGCTACAGTTCTGGATGAGGTGGACCTGGACACCTCAAGTAAGCCTCTGCCAGGACTCGTTGGCCTCAGCAAGCTGGATTTGGGTGCACCTACGTCGCCCGAGTTCCGTTGACGTGAGCCGTGCTGCTGGTCGACGAATCTGACTGACTTTCTGCCTTTGCTTGTTGAACGAGGGCCGACGAACGGCCCACCCCGAGAACATTTGTGTACGCGCCAGCGCAGGTGTCTCGGTCCGAACCGAAGGGTTCGGATCGAGGCTGCCTGCGCACCCGATCCGACCCATGACAGGGAAGGTAAGGATCGGTGGACGGCACCGCCATCATCATTGTTCTCGCCATCGCTGGCGTGGCTTCAGTGCTGCTCTTTGCGCTCAAAGGGCTGCTGGACCAAGTCCCGGACGTGATCGATTCCGCTGGGGCGGTACGCGACGCGTGGCAACGATTCAAGGCAAATCAGGACGAGGCGGCTACTCCCATCAAGGGCGGGGCGATCGGGCCCGAGGCGCCCGAGGAGCCGCATCGCGCTGACGACGAGGAGCCGCCTGTGACCGCCTAAGGGCCGCCGCGGGCCTCCATGGCTCTCCCTGGACATGAGAGAGCCCTGCCGGGCGGCGACCGGCGGGGCGTCTCTGTGGTGCGGGAGGGCCGTCCGGGGGCTCAGGCGGCGATGACCCGGCGGAATCGGATCGGAGCCAGAGCGACACCCCGGGAGGCGTGACGCTCCTGCAACAGGTTCCGCCCTCGCCCCCCGGCTCAGTACCCCGTCGCCCCCGTGGTGCCCGGTTCCGGTGCCGGGTCCTCCCAGTCGACCGTGACCACGATCTTGCCGCGGGCGTGGCCCTCCTCGCTCAGGCGGTACGCGTCCGCCGCGCGCTCCAGCGGGAACGTCTCCGCCACGGGCACCGAGACCACGCCCCGGTCGGCCAGGTCGGACAGCCGGGCCAGGTCCTCGGCGTCCGGGCGGACCCAGACGTAGCGGCCGCCGTAGCCGACGACGTCGCCGTCGGCGATGGACGCCAGCCGGCCCTCGGGGGTGAGGAGGTTCACGGAGGCCTTCAGCGCGTCGCCGCCGACCGTGTCGAAGGCCGCGTCGACCCCCTCGGGGGCCAGCCCCCGCACCCGGTCGGCCAGTCCGTCGCCGTAGGCCACCGGCTCGCCGCCCAGGGAGCGCACGAAGTCGTGATTGCGTTCGCTCGCCGTGCCGATGACGCGGGCGCCGAGGTGGTGCGCGAGCTGGACGGCCATCGAGCCGACGCCGCCGGCCGCCGCGTGCACGAGCACCGTGTCGCCGCGCCCGACCTGGAGCGCCCCGGTGAGCACCTGGTAGGCGGTGAGCCCGGCCAGCGGCAGTCCCGCGGCCTCCTCGAAGGACAGGGAGCGCGGCTTGCGGGCCAGGGTGCGCACCGGGGCGGCGACGTACTCGGCGAAGGTGCCGCGGGACAGGAAGTCCTCGCGGACGTAGCCGATGACCTCGTCGCCGGCCGCGTACTCGGTCACGGACACGCCGGGCTGGACGACGACGCCGGAGACGTCCCAGCCGGGGACGACCGGGAAGACGGCCTCCAGCATGCCGTCCAGGTAGCCCTGGCGGGCCTTCCAGTCGACCGGGTTGACCGACGCGGCCCGGACCTTGACCAGGACGGCGTCGGGTCCGACCTTGGGGTCGCGGACCTCGCCGTACGTCAGGACCTCCGGTCCGCCGTACTGGTTGTAACTGATGCCCTTCATGCCACCGACCCTCCGGGGTGAGCCCGTGCCGCGCAAGCCGGGCGCCCGGGGGGGCGCCGTCCGCGCGGCGACCTGTCCGCCGGCGCGTCCGCCCGCGCCGGCCCCGTTGCAGTACCCCTCCCCGGGCGGTCCCTGCCCCGGCCGGGCCGAAAAACATAAGGTGGCCCCGATCACGTTGGGCCGCCCCACTGGACGACATACCGACCGGTCGGCATCATGAGTCGAGTTCCGTTGCCCCAGCCCGTAGGAGCCCGCATGAGCCCCGACCACCCGCCCGGCCTCGACCTGGACCGGCTGCGCGCCCTGCTCGACCGCGAGCGGCCCGGTCTGGTGGGGGGTCCTCTCAGCGGCCGGCTGATCGAGGGCGGACGCTCGAACCTCACGTACGCCGTCACCGACGGCACCGCCCGCTGGGTCGTGCGGCGGCCCCCGCTGGGCCACGTCCTCGCCACCGCGCACGACATGCGGCGCGAGCACCGGGTGATCAGCGCCCTGCACCCCACGAGCGTGCCGGTGCCGGAGCCGGTGCTGCTGTGCGAGGACGAGGACGTGCTCGGCGCCCCCTTCTACGTCATGGAGTTCGTCGAGGGCACCCCGTACCGCACCGCCGACCAGCTCGCCCCGCTCGGCCCCGAGCGCACCCGCAACGCGGTGCTGTCCCTGGTGGACACCCTGGTCGAGCTGCACGCCGTGGACCCGGCCGGGGTCGGCCTCGCGGACTTCGGCCGGCCCGAGGGGTTCCTGGACCGCCAGCTGCGCCGCTGGGGCAAGCAGCTCGACGCCTCGCGCAGCCGCGACCTGGCCGGCATCGACGAACTGCACGCCGCGCTCGGCCGGGAGCTGCCCGACTCCCCCGCCCCGGCGGTCGTGCACGGCGACTACCGGCTGGACAACGTCCTCATCGGGGACGACGACCGGATCAGGGCCATCCTCGACTGGGAGATGTCCACCCTCGGCGACCCGCTCACCGACCTCGGCCTGCTGGTGATGTACAGCATGCCGCTGGGCCTGCCCGACTCGCCCGTGTCCACCACGGCCGCGGCGCCCGGGCACCCCTCCCCGCGGGAGCTCGTCGAGCGGTACGCCGCGGGGTCGGGGCGCGACGTCTCGGCCGTCTCCTGGTACACGGCGTTCGCCTGGTTCAAGCTCGCCGTGATCCTGGAGGGCATCCACTACCGGTACACGCTGGGACAGACGGTCGGGCGCGGCTTCGACCGGATCGGCGAGCTCGTCCCCGTCTTCATCGACCACGGACTGACCACTCTTCAGGAAGGCTGACCGGCCATGGACTTCGCGTTCGACGCCCGCACCGAGGAACTGCGCGCCAAGCTGCTCGCCTTCATGGACGAGCACGTGTACCCCGCCGAGGCCGTGGCCGAGGAGCAGCGCGCCCTGCTGTCCTCGCCGTGGGACACCCCGGCGGTGGTCGAGGAGCTGAAGGCGGAGGCGCGCCGCCAGGGCCTGTGGAACCTCTTCCTGCCGGACGAGGAGTACGGCGCCGGGCTCACCAACCTCCAGTACGCGCCGCTCGCCGAGATCACCGGCCGCTCCCCGCAGCTCGCGCCGACCGCGCTGAACTGCGCGGCCCCGGACACCGGGAACATGGAGGTGCTGGCCCAGTTCGCCGACGAGCAGCAGAAGAAGCAGTGGCTGGAGCCGCTGCTGGCCGGTGAGATCCGCTCGGCGTTCGCGATGACCGAGCCGGAGGTGGCCTCCTCGGACGCCACCAACGTCACCACGCTCATCGAGCGGGACGGCGACGAGTACGTGATCACCGGCCGCAAGTGGTACATCTCCGGGGCGATGAACCCGGACTGCAAGATCTTCATCGTGATGGGCAAGACCGACCCGGACGGCGCGGACGTGCGCCGCCAGCAGTCCATGGTGCTGGTCCCCCGGGACACCCCGGGCGTCACGGTGCGGCGCGCCATGAAGGTCTTCGGCTACGAGGACCACTCCCACGGCGGCCACGCCGAGGTGGTCTTCGACCACGCGCGCGTGCCGGTCACGAACCTCATCGGCGAGGAGGGCGGCGGCTTCGCCATCGCCCAGGCCCGGCTGGGTCCCGGCCGCATCCACCACTGCATGCGGCTGATCGGCATGGCCGAGCGGGCGATCGAGCTGATGTGCCGGCGGGCGGTGTCCCGGACGGCGTTCGGCAAGGCGCTGGCCCAGCAGGGCGTGGTGCACAACTGGATCGCCGACGCCCGGGTGACCGTGGAGCAGCTGCGGCTGCTGGTGCTGAAGACCGCGTGGATGATGGACACCGTCGGCAACCGCGGTGCCCACACCGAGATCCAGGCCATCAAGATCGCCACGCCCCGCGCGGTCGTGGACATCATCGACCGGGCGATCCAGCTGTACGGCGCGGGCGGGGTGAGCCAGGACTTCCCGCTGGCCGAGCTGTACGCCGGGGCCCGCACGCTGATGATCGCCGACGGGCCCGACGAGGTGCACCAGCGGTCGCTGGCGCGCCGGGAGCTGAAGAAGTACCTGTGACGGACCGGCCGGCCGGGGCCACTGCGCCCCGGCCGGCCGCCGTCGCGGTCACGGACGCAGGGCGCGCAGCAACAGGTCGGCCAGGTGGTCGGCGAGTTCCTGCGGGCTGAGCTCGCCGTCGGGGCGGTACCAGGTGGACAGGTGGTGGACCGAGCCGAAGTGGTAGTCGACCACCAGGTCCGCCGGGGTGGCCGTGGAGAAGACGCCCTCGCGCTGGCCCTCCTCGATCAGCGCGCGGAAGCGTTCGTGGTAGCGGCGGCGCTCGGCGCGCACCTGCTTGTTCTTCTCGGGGCTGAGGTGGTGCATCGACCGGAAGAAGATCGAGGCGTCGTCGAGGTTGTCGAGGGTGGTCACCACCACGTCCGCCGCCGCGTCGCGCAGCCGCTTCTCGACGGGTGCGTCGGCGCCGGCGAACGCGTCCAGGCGCTCCTGCTGGACGCGCAGCACCCGCGCGTACACCTCGTGCAGGAGGTCGTCCTTGGAGCCGAAGTAGTGGTACAGCGCCCCCTTGGTGACGCCGGCGGCCTCGACGATCTCCTGCACCGAGGTGCGGTCGTAGCCCTGCTCGGCGAAGAGCCGGGTGGCGGCGGCCAGCAGCCGCTGCGGCACGGGGGTCCCGTCACCGTCCGTCGTCCTGGGCACTGCCGCCACCTGCCTTTCCGTTCGCCTTACCGGCCGTCGTGCGTGCGGGAACGCAGTTCCCGCCGGAGGATCTTCCCACTCGCCGTCTTCGGCAGGTCGGGGAGGATCTCGACCTGCCGCGGGTACTTGTAGGCGGCCAGTCTCTCCTTGCAGTACACCGCGAGTTCATCCGGGTCGGCCCCGACGCCCGGGCGCAGGCTGATGTACGCCTTGACGGTCTCCCCGCGGTAGCCGTCGGGCACCCCGACGACGGCCGCCTCGCGTACCGCCGGATGGGTGTAGAGCACGTCCTCCACCTCGCGGGGCCACACCTTGAAGCCGGAGGCGTTGATCATGTCCTTCTTGCGGTCGACGACGTACAGCCAGCCCTGCTCGTCCATGAAGCCGATGTCCCCGGTGCGCAGTTCGCCGTCGGGGAAGGTCTCGGCGGTGGCGTCGGGCCGCCGCCAGTAGCCGGGGACGACCTGGGGGCCGCGGACGACGATCTCGCCCTGCTCGCCGAAGGGCACCTCCGCGCCCGTGTCGTCCACGATCCGCACGACCGTGTCCGGTCCCGGCACGCCCACGGCGAGCGTCCCGGAGACGGGGTCGACGGGTGCCTCCCGGTGGGGCGGGACGGACGCGCAGGGCGCCGTGCACTCGGTGAGCCCGTAGCCGTTGCGGATGTACGGTCCGAAGCCCGCCCGGAACTTCTCCACCAGGGCCGGCGGCAGGGGCGCGCCGCCCGAGGAGATGTTCACGAAGGACGCGAAGTGCTCGCGGGTGACGGCGGGGTGGGCGGCCAGCGCCATGAAGGCGGTGGAGGGGCCGACGGTGTAGTGCGGGTGGTGCTCGGCGAAGGCGTCCAGGACGACACCGGGCTCGAAGCGGTACGTCAGCACGAGGGTGCCGGCGCTGTTCAGGCAGGCGCCGAGCTGGCAGACCATGCCGGTGATGTGGAACAGCGGCGCGAGCGCGTAGTAGACGGGCGCCTCGGGCAGCCGCAGGCCGGTGCGCTGGCGCTCGGCGTTGACCATGATGTTGCGGTGGGTGTTGGTGGCGCCCTTGGGCGTGCCGCTGGTGCCGGAGGTGTAGCTGATCAGCGCGATGTCGTCGGGGGCCGGGTCGCGCCCCTCGGGGGCGGGGCGCCCGGCGTGGGCGACGGCGGCGAGGTCGTCGGCGTCGTCGGTCTGCGGGAGCCGTGCGAAGGTCAGCACGCGCGCGTCGTCGCGGGTCTGGAAGTCCAGTTCGCAGGCGGTGAGCACGATCCGCACGGGCGAGTCGGCGGCGGCGGCGCGCAGGTACGACTCCCAGGCGCGGTCGGCGCAGACCAGGGCGGCCACCTCCCCGTCCCGCAGCACGTGGGCGACCTCGGCCGACTTGTACATCGGGTTGACGGGCACGACGGTCGCGCCCGCCTTCCAGGCGCCCAGCAGCGCGAGCACGAAGTGCGGCGAGTTCTGCAGCAGGACGGCCACCCGGTCGCCCCGCCGGAGTCCGCGGGCGGCCAGGTGCCCGGCGACGGAGTCGCTGAGCCGGTCCACCTCGCGGTAGGTCAGTTGTCCGTCGAAGTAGGCCAGGAAGGGCCGTTCGGGTGCCTCGGCGGCGGCCCGGCGCAGGGCGTGCACCAGGGAGTCGGCCGGGTCGATCGGGGCCCGCTGGGCGTCGTCGAGGAGGGCGAGCCAGGGCCTGGCCGCGTAGCGCGAGGCGGTCACCGGGTGGCCTCCCACTTCTGCTGGAGGTGGTTCATGCTGGTCAGCCAGCGGTCCGGTTCGGCGGCGCGGGCCTGGTAGTAGGCGGCGACCTCGGGGTGCGGCAGGATGAGGAACCGGTCCTCCTCCATGCCCTTGAGCAGCGCGTCCGCGACGTCCTGCGGTTCGATGGCGGTGGGCTTGAGCACCAGGTCGCCGGCGGTGCCGGTGGCGGACAGCATGTCGGTGCGCACGCCCTGGGGGCAGATGGCGTGCACCTTGACGCCCCGGTGGCGGTACGTCAGCGACAGCCACTCGGCGAAGGCGTAGGCGCCGTGCTTGGTGACGCTGTACGGCGCGGCACCGATCATGGTGAGCAGTCCCGCGGCGGACACGGTCGACACGAACCGCCCGTGCCCGCGCTCCAGCCAGCCGGGCAGCAGGGCGTGGGCGGCGCGGACGTGCGCCATCACGTTGACGTCCCAGGCCCGGGCCCACACGTCCTCGTCGGCGGCCTCGCTCCCGGCGGAGCCGACCCCGGCGTTGGCGCAGTACACGTCGACCGTGCCGCCCAGGGCGTCGCGGGCGGCGTCGACGACCGCGGAGGCGTCCCCCGGCACGGCCGTCCCGCCGATCTCCTCGGCGACGGCCCCGGCCTTGTCCGCGTCCAGGTCGTTGACCACGACCCTGGCCCCCTCGGCGGCGAACCGGCGGGCCAGCGCGGCCCCGATCCCCCCTCCGGCTCCGGTGACGACGACTCCGGCGTTGTGCAGGGCTTCCACCATCGGTCTCCTTCGACACGACTTGCGCGCGGGGGCGGCTGTGCCGGGACAGACTAACCGGTCGGTATGTGTGAGGGAAGGGGAAGTGACCCAACCTAGGGGCGGGGGAACAGCGCCTGTCCGGCCTCGCATGCGACGACCCACCGGAGGATCCATGCACCTGTCCCGAAGAAGCCTGCTCGCCTCCACCTCGCTGGCGGCGGCCCCGGCGGCGCCCCGGCACCGCGAGCGTCCGCGCACCGGGTTCGAACGGCTCGCGGCCGACGGCTACGCCCTGCTCGCCGGCCAGAAGGTCGGCGTCGTCACCAACCCCACCGGCGTCACCCGGGCCGCCGAGCACATCGTCGACGTGATGCACCGCGACCCCCGCGTCGGCCTGACGGCGGTCTTCGGCCCGGAGCACGGCTTCCGGGGCACGGCCCAGGCCGGCGGCTCGGAGGGCCGCTACGACGACCCGGCGACCGGCCTCCCGGTCTACGACACCTACCTCAAGAGCGGCCGGGCGCTCGCCGACGTCTTCACCGCGTCCGGCGTCGACACGGTCGTCTTCGACATCCAGGACGTCGGCGCCCGCTTCTACACCTACATCTGGACGCTGTACGACTGCATGGAGGCCGCGGCGCTGGCCGGCCTGCGGTGCGTGGTACTGGACCGGCCGAACCCGGTGACCGGCAGGGCGGCCACCGGCCCCGTGCTGCACCGGGAGTTCGCGACCTTCGTCGGCCGGCAGCCGATCGCCCAGTCGCACGGCATGACGGTCGCCGAGCTGGCCCGTCTGTTCAACGGCGCGTTCCTGTCCGCGCCGGTGGAACTGGACGTCGTCACGATGACCGGCTGGCGGCGGACGCAGTGGTACGACGCGGCCGGGCTGCCCTGGGTGCCGCCGAGCCCCAACATGCCCACGCCCGACACCGCGCTCGTCTACTCCGGCACCTGCCTCTTCGAGGGGACCAACCTGTCGGAGGGGCGCGGCACCACCCGGCCGTTCGAACTGCTGGGCGCCGAGGGCCTCGACGGGCGCTGGGCCGCCGCCGCAGGCGCCCTCGGGCTGCCCGGGGTGCGCTTCCGGGAGGCGTACTTCGCGCCGACCTTCTCCAAGTTCCAGGGCAAGACCGTCGGCGGGGTGCAGATCCACGTCCAGGACCGGGACGCCTACGACCCGGTGCGCACCGGCGTGGCGCTGCTGGTCACGGCCAGGCGGGTGTGGAGCGGCTTCGCCTGGCGCGCGGACCACTGGATCGACAAGCTGACCGGCTCCACGTGGGTGCGCACGGCGATCGACGCGGGCGCCGGCCCCGACGAGGTGGTGGCGGGCTGGCAGGCGGAGCTGGACGCGTTCCGCCGGGTGCGGCGGGAGTACCTGCTGTACCGGTGAGCATGGGCGGCGGGCCCGTGTCCCTGGGGGACGGGCCCGCCGCCGTCGCGCGGTGCCGGCCGGGGCGGCCGGTCAGCGGTGCGAGGTGAACTCCACGACCTGCTGGTAGGTGGGACGGTTCTGCCAGCTGATCCGGTAGTGCTTGATGCCGCCCAGGGTGCGCTGGACGATCGCGTCGGCGCACCACTGGTCGCCCGCCGAGCACTGGTCGTCGCCGGGGTAGACCTGGGCCGCGGTCTTGCCGGCCGCCTCCTTCAGGGAGCTGATCAGCACGTCCCGGCAGGCGCCGAGGCTGCCGCCACCGCAGTAGGTCCGCGCCAGCGGTCCCTGCACGGACTGGCCGAGCACGGCGCGGATGTCCTTGTCGACATAGCTCCACCAGCCGTACTGGAAGGAGCTGCCGGCGTGCGAGCCGGTCGGGCCGTGGCCGGCCGAAGGGGTCTCGTCGACGGGCAGGTTGTTCGTGATCGCCGTGTACAGGTCGCTGCCCAGGCCCGGTTGGAACTCGGCCTTCACCAGCAGCGGCCACCAGGCGTCCAGCAGGCGGATCGCGTCGGCGTTGGCGTACGTCTTGGAGCCGGCCGACGTCTCCGTGCGCAGGCCGCCCGCCGTGAGCCAGGTCTGCAGGGTGCCCACGGCCGCGGCGGCCGTGGTGTCGGTGACCGGGGAACTGGTGATCACCTTCAGCAGGTCCGGCAGGGCGTCCTCGGCGCGCAGGTCGGCGAGGGCCGCCTCGCCCATGGCCTTGACCAGCGCGGCGCGGGTGACGCCGCCGGCGGCGACCAGCTTCTTCACCCGGTCCTCCAGCAGGTTGCCGCGGTGCACGGACCCGTCGCCCCAGGGCGCGGTCGTGTAGTCCTTGGCCTGCTTGTTGTTCCAGGAGATGTAGTAGTCCTGGTCGGTGGAGTGCGGGTGCGCGGAGGCCGGGGTGTAGGTGGCGGTGTTGGTGGCCGGGTCCCAGCCGCGCCACTCGTACGCCGGCTGCGCCCAGACCGGGAACTCGGCGTCGACCCCGCCCGCCCGTACCGGGTTGTCGCCGCTGTTGTAGTACGCGGTGTGGGTGGCGTCGGCGTAGAACCAGTTGAAGGTGTAGTTGATGTGCTGCACCGCGCTCTGGAAGCTGTCGGGGCCCTTGACGTGGTCCGGGTCGTTCAGCATCTGGAAGCCGATGATGGAGTCGGCCTCGTGCAGGTAGGAGGAGCGCAGGGTGGTGTAGGCGACCTTCTTGCCGCCGACGGTGGCCCGGTACTCGACGGGCCCGTACCGGGTGCGCCAGACCCGCATCGTGTACGAGCCGGCCGCGGTGCCGTCGGCCGTGGTGGGCTTCCAGGCGTTCTTCTGCTCGACCTTGTCCATCGCCGTGCAGGTGCCGCGGTACAGGTAGTGGTAGTTGTCCTGGCACAGCTCGACCGCGTAGGTGTCGATGATGTCCTGGCCGGAGGTCGTGGCGCTCCACGCGTAGTCCTGGCCGCGTCCCAGTTCGACGTACATGCTCAGGCCCGCGAAGGAGGCGCCGCGGGCGCTCAGGCCCGGGCCCTGGATCTCCTGGAGCATGAGCAGTTGCGGGGCGAAGTAGCCGGTCTGCGGGCCGAAGACGGCGACCGGGTGGCCGCTCGCCGTGTACTTCCCGCTGACCACGAGGGCGTTGGACATGCCGCGCCGGGCGGAGCCGAGGGCGGTCGCCGCGGCCGTGCGGGAGGCGGTGCTCGCGGTGGCCGTCGCCGCGCTGCCGGTGCGGTCGTACACCAGCGGTTCCTCGGCGACCGAGCCGGCGTCGGGCAGGGCCTCGCCCTGGGGGGTGTCCGGCCGGGTGGCGTAGGGGAAGCCCTGTCCGTCGTGGACGGTCAGCACGGCCTCGGGGTCGTTGCGTTCGCGGAACGACTCCCAGACCTTGGTCCCCTCGGCCACGCCGTACTTCTCCTGGGCGGCGAGCAGGGACAGGGCGTTGTTGACCTCTCCCCCGCCGCCGGAGCCGAACAGCGCGCCGACCACCGAGGCCAGCGCCACCAGGTCGGTCACCTTGAAGTGGTCGATCGTGCCGGCGTTGGTGATGGAGTCCTTGTGGCCGGTGAGCACGTACTCCCCGGGGAAGTAGCGGCCGCTGTCGGAGGCGTCGATGTAGGCGTTGATGCCGTCGAGGTAGGCCCTGACGTCGGCGAGCGCCTGCTGGCCGCGGGCGCCGTTGTTCGCCACGGCGTTGTCGATCTGCGCCTGGAGGTCCGCCTCGGTGTACGGGGCGTTGCGCCAGAACTGCTGCTCCAGGCCCTGGTTGGACGGCGCGCCGCCGGCGAAGCCGGTGAGCTGGCCTCGGCCCACGTGCCGGAAGACGTCCATCAGCCAGAGCCGGTCCTGGGCGGCGGCGTACCCGGCGCCGAACTCGGTGCCGTAGCGCGTGGTGCCCGTGATGTGCGGCACACCGGTCTTCTTGTCGCGGACGATCGTCACGTCGCCGCGCCCGGCGGGCTTCTCGGTGGAGGCGACCTGGTCGGAGGGGACGCCGAACGAGGCGTCGTTGAAGAAGGTGTTGACCGTCGCGTTGGTCAGCGAGGGGTAGCCCTTGGCCAGGTTGGCGTAGGGGCCGAGCTGGTCCTCGGCGTGCCCGGGCTGGGTGCCGAAGGCCTGGTTGAGCAGGATCTGGGCGAGGGTGGCGTTGCCGTTCTCGCCGGGCGGCAGGATGTCGGAACACTGGCCGCCGCAGTGGTCGTTCGGGGCGGCGGTTCCGGCGGCGGACGCGGCCGTCTGGGTGAGCGGGGACAACAGCCCCGCAATGAGGACGCATACCGAGGCGCTCTTCAGGAACCCGGGGAATCTGCCGGGAGTTCTCAGTCTGTCGAGGGTTGCGCGGGAGGTTCGCCGTGGCATGGGCAGCTCCTAGCGACTGGGGTGGCCGGAAGGTTACCGCCGGTATCGCACGGAGTGAAGATGAGCATGCGTCACTTTTCCAGGTCCCTACGACGGCTTTACGACAGCCCCCACGACGGCACGGAGATCGAGTGGAGCCGAATCGCCTGTCGGTACGTCTCTTCGACGACGTCGCGCGTTGTCGGCGCGGCGGCGCCGAAGTGACCGAAGTACAGGTGCAGATGTGACGGAGGTGCAAGGCGATGGCCGGTTTCCGGAGTCTGGCGAGACAGGTGCGCGACCCGCGGTGCGACCTGGCACTGCGGCGGTACTCGTTGCGCAAGTGCCTCGAGCGGTTCGCGCCCTACGGGCACCGGGCGACGTGGGACCACCTGTGCTCGCGGGCCGGGTTCGGACCCGAGGACCGATCCCCCGACCCGGCGCGGCTCGTGGCCGCGTTGGAGGAGCTGGAGGAGGCCCGCGCGGTGTGGCTCGCGTACGAGGTGGAGTTCGCCGAACGGCGGAGGAAGGAGAAGCACGACGGGCTGCGCAGGCCGGGCAGTGTCGACGACTGGCACCGGCTGACCTGGGGCGGCTTCGGTGTGGCGTGGTGCGACGACCCGCGGGTCCACCCCCGTGAACCGCTGGCCGAGGTGCTGCGCCGGCTGATCGCCGCGCTGGAGCGGGCGCCGGGCTCGTGCTGCCCGGTGTGCGACGGTGAGCGGCTGGACTGGAGGGACGACCTCGACCACGAGCCGTCCGCCGGCCCGGTCTGCGCGGACTGCGGGATCCTCGTCCCGCGGCCGGTGCTCACGCCCGGGGCGCTGGGTGCCGCCCGGCGCGGACGGCTGCTGATGTCGGCCTGACCGCACGGCGGGGGTGCGCCGGGGATGCCGCACCCCTGTTCCCGGGGACGTGTCACCATCGGGGCATGGTGCAGGTCTGTCTGAACGGAGCGCGTACGGCCGCCGATTCGCCGGCGGTGCCGCTGTCACCCGCCGCGCTGGCCCGGTCCGCCGCCGAGGCGGTCGCGGCCGGGGCGACGGACCTCCACGTCCACCCGAAGACGCCGTGCGGCCGGGACACGCTCGCTCCGGACGCGGTCGCGGCGACGCTGGAGGCGATCCGGGAGCGCGTGGACGTGCCCGTCGGCGTGACCACGGGCGCCTGGGCGGAGGACGGCCCGTCGGGACGGGTCGACCGGGTCCGCCGCTGGACGGTGCTGCCCGACCACGCGTCGGTCAACTGGCACGAGCCGGGCGCGCAGGAGCTGGCCGCCGCCCTGCTCGACCGGGGCGTCGCCGTCGAGGCCGGCATCTGGTCCGGCACGGACGGCGCGGCCCGCTTCGCCGCCTCACCCCTGGCACCGGCGGTCCTGCGCGTCCTGGCCGAGGTGACGGACCCCGACCCGGCGACGGCCGTGCAGTCGGCCCACGCCCTGCTCGCGGAACTCGCCGCGATCCCCCACGACCGCCCGGTCCTCCTGCACGGCGAGGAGGCGTCCACCTGGCCGGTCCTCGCCCTGGCCGCCCGCCTCGGCCACCCGACCCGCATCGGCCTGGAGGACACCCTCGTCCTGCCGGACGGCCGCCGGGCCGTGTCCAACGCTCAGTTGGTGGCGGAGGCGGTACGCCAGTACGGGTGCGCCCAGCGGTCGTCGTAGGACAGTCCGGGGGAGCCCGCTGTCCACGGCCGAGGCCGTCCCTCGCGTCGGCCGAAGAGCGTGACGGTAGCAGCGGGTAATCCGGTGGAGCCAAGGATTTCGGGGGCGGGACAGTGGGGTCGATGAGTCCGGCAAGCTGATCAACATCCCTGGGAGACGGCCATGTCGACGCTGCGCGTCACCGCCGAAGTGCTGACCGTGCACGAGCACCCGAACGCCGATGCGCTGGAGCTGGCGCAGGTCGGGCTGTACCGCGCGGTCGTGGCGAAGGGCGTGTACCGCACCGGTGACGTGGCCGTGTACATCCCCGAGCAGGCGGTGCTGCCGGCCGGGCTGATCGAGGAGCTGGGGCTGACCGGGCGGCTCGCGGGCGGGAACGCGGACCGGGTCAAGGCGGTCCGGCTGCGCGGAGAGCTCTCGCAGGGCATCGTGTGCCGGCCGGGGGCGCTGGCGGACGTCGACCTCGCCCGGGCCGCGGCCGAGGGCACCGACTTCGCCGAACGGCTGGGCATCACCAAATGGGTGCCGCCGATCCCTCCCACCATGGACGGCGAGGTGGAGTCCGCGCCCGCGCTGCTGCCCTGGGTCGACATCGAGAACGTGCAGCGGTATCCGGACATCTTCGCCCCCGGCGAGCCGGTCGTCCTGACCGAGAAGCTGCACGGCTCGGCCTGCCTGCTCACCTACGTCGCCGACGAGGGCCGGGCGTACGTCTCCTCCAAGGGCTTCGGCGCCAAGTCCCTGGCCCTGATGGAAGATCCGCGCAACCTCTACTGGCGGGCGGTGCGGGGCCACGGCGTCGCCGAGGCCGCGGCCCGGCTCGCCGAGCGGCTGGGCGCGCGACGGGTCGGCGTCTTCGGCGAGGTGTACGGGGCGGGCGTGCAGGACCTGACGTACGGCGCGGACGGGCGGCGCGACACCCTGGGGTACGCCGTGTTCGACGTCTCCGCGGAGATCGGCTCCACGGTGACCTGGCTGGACCCGGCCGAGGTGCTGGGCGACGAACTCCCGCTGGTGCCACGGCTCTTCGAGGGGCCGTACGACAGCGCGACGGTGCTGGAGCACGCCAGTGGCCGTGAGACCGTGTCCGGCCGGGGGCTGCACCTGCGGGAGGGCGTCGTGATCCGGCCCGCGGTGGAGCGGTACAGCCCCGTGACGGGGGGCCGGGCCATCGCGAAGGCGGTCAGCGCGGCGTACCTGACGCGGAAGGGCGGCACGGAGTACGAGTGAGCGCGGTAGCGCGGAGCGCGGAGCGGGGAGCGGGAGGGGGGCCTGGGCGGTCGGGCGGCTGGCGGTGCGTGGTGGCCGGTCGCGCAGTTCCCCGCGCCCCTGGGCGGGGTCCTAGTCCCCTTCCTCCTGCCGTCGTTCCGCCATCAGGCGGGAGCCGACCAGGCGTTCGCCGAAGACGTCGTCCGGGTTGGACAGGACGCACGTGCTGAGGGACAGGCAGCCGCAGCCGATGCAGTCGGTGAGGTGGTCGCGGAGGCGGTTGAGCTGCTTGATGCGCTCGTCCAGCTCCGAGCGCCACGCCTCCGAGAGGCGGGCCCAGTCCTCGCGGGTCGGGGTGCGCTCCTCGGGCAGCCGGGCCAGGGCCTCGCGGATCGTGGCGAGCGGGATGCCGACCCGCTGGGCCGCCCGGACGAAGGCCACCCGGCGCAGGGTGTCGCGGCTGTAGCGACGCTGGTTCCCGGGCGTGCGCCGGCTGCTGATGAGGCCTTTCGCCTCGTAGAAGTGCAGGGCGGAGACCGCGGCACCGCTGCGCGCGGACAACTGGCCGACGGTCAGCTCGTGGATCTTCTCCGGAATCTGGGGCACCCACCGGAGCCTACCCACCGCGCCGGCGCCGCCGTCCGTTGACATCCCCTCGCCGCCCGACCATGCTAAGCAGTTGCTTAGACATCGCGGAGACCGAGCGAGAGGCCGGGAACATGGCAGAACCGAGGACCTTCACCTCCCCCGACGAGCTGAAGGCGGCCGTGGGCGAGCAGCTGGGGTACACCGACTGGGTGGAGGTCGACCAGAAGCGGATCGACCTGTTCGCCGAGGCCACCGGGGACCACCAGTGGATCCACGTGGACCCGGAGAAGGCCGCCTCGGGCCCGTTCGGGACCACCATCGCGCACGGCTACCTCACGCTGTCCCTGCTCCCCCTGTTCGGGCCGCAGCTGATCAGCGTCGAGGGCGTGAAGATGGGCGTCAACTACGGGACGAACAAGGTGCGTTTCCCCGCCCCCGTGCCCGTCGGCTCCCGGCTGCGCGCCACCGCGACGATCACCGGCGTCGAGGACGTCCCGGGCGGCGTCCAGGTGGCCGTGGCCTTCAGCGTGGAGCGCGAGGGCGGCGACAAGCCGGTCTGCGTCGCCGAGTCGGTCTCCCGGTACTACCTGTAGGCCACGCGGCACCGGGGCACCACGCTCCGCTCCCTACTTCGCGCCCACCATCCGCAGCACGAGGTCGGCGTACAGCGTGCCGACCTCCTCGGGGGTGCGCGGCCCGTCGACGTTGAACCAGCGGGCCACGTCGATGCACAGCGACAGCACGGCGAGCGTGGTGCCCTTGACGTCGATCACCCGGAACTCGCCCGAGGCCACGCCGTCCTCGACGATCCCGCGCACCTCGGCGTCCACCTGGCGCCGCAGCTCGAGGATCTCGGCGCGGGCGCCGGGGCCGAGGGCGTCCAGTTCGTACTGCACGACCCGGGCGGTGGTGCGCCGACCGGCGTGCCAGCGGACGAAGGAGCTGACGGCGTCGGCCAGGCGCTCCGTGGCGGTGCCCTCGCGCCGGGCGGCCGTGCGCAGGATGTCCAGGGCCTTGTCGTGACCGATGCGGCTGATCCGGTGGAGCAGCTCTTCCTTGGTCTTGTAGTGGATGTAGAGCGCCGCCGGGCTCATGCCGGCGCGGCCCGCGATGTCACGGGTCGTCGTCGCGTGGTAGCCGCGCTCGGCGAAGGCCTCCACGGCGGCGACGAGCAGCCGCCTGGCCGCGTCCGGGGTGACCTCTTCCCACGGCTCGATCTCGCCGCCGGCCGTCTCCTCCGCCGTACTCATCGCTCGCTCGCCCCTTCCGATGACAGAGGGACCACCATACCGCCGAAGCTGAGCGGCCGCTTAGAGCGCCCGCTCACAGCGGGATCGGGGAGGCCGCGGGCGCCCTCGCCGGGCGGTCGGGTCAGAGCTTGTCGAACGGGTCGTGCTCGGCGAGGAGCTTCTCCAGGCGGGCCTGGTCGACCCGGCTGACGATCTGCCCGGCCTCCTGGCGGTCCCGGACGACCTTGGCGAGGGTGAAGGCGGAGGTGACGAGGTAGAGGACGGCGATGGCCAGGAAACCCCGCACCCAGGCGTCGGCGTCGAGCCGGACGATCCCGACGGCGGTGGCCGCCATGGCGACCGCGAAGGAGGCGACGGCCTGCCCGTAGAAGGCGGCCGTGCTCTGCTGCTTGACCGGTGTGTCGCTCATGGCACGAGCATCGCCGCCCGGCGGGGGGCGGCACATCCGCCCGGGTACTCAGGGCGTACTCAGAACGCCGCCGCCGGTCCTCAGAAGGCCGAGACGCCGGTCAGGGCGCGGCCGATCACCAGCTTCTGGATCTGACTGGTGCCCTCGTACAGGGTCATCACGCGGGCGTCGCGCAGGAGCTTGCCGGCCGGGTACTCGTCGATGTAGCCGTAGCCGCCGAAGACCTGCAGGGCGTTGTTCGCGGCGCGCACCGCCGCCTCCGAGGCGAACAGCTTGGCCTTGGACGACTCCACGGCGAAGGGCCGGCCGCGGTCGATCAGGTCGGCGACCCGCCAGGTCAGCAGCCGGGCCGCGTCCACGTCGAGGGCGATGTCGCTGATCAGCTCCTGCACCAGCTGGTGGTGGGCGATCGTCCTGCCGAACTGCTCGCGCTCGCCCGCGTGCCGTACCGCCGCGTCCAGGGCCGCCTGCGCGATGCCGACGCAGCCGGCCGCCACCGACATCCGCCCCTTGGCGAGGGCCGACATGGCCACGGAGAAGCCCTTGCCCTCCTCGCCGAGCAAGGCCGACGCGGGCACCCGTACGTCCTCCAGGACCAGTTCGGCCGTCGCCTGGCCGCGCAGGCCGAGCTTGCCGTGGATGGCGCGCCGGGTCAGCCCGGGGGTGTCCGTGGGGACGAGGAACGCGGAGACGCCCTTGTGGCCGGGGGCGTCCGTGGAGCGGGCGAACAGCAGCACCACGTCGGCCCAGGTGCCGTTGGTGATGAACATCTTGCTGCCGTTGACGACGTACGCGTCGCCGTCGCGGACCGCGCGGGTGGTGAGGTTGCCGGCGTCGGAGCCGGTGCCGGGCTCGGTCAGGCCGAAGCAGCCGACGTACGCGCCGGAGGTCAGGCCGGGCAGCCACTGCCGCTTCTGCTCCTCGCTGCCCCAGGCGGCGATCGTCTTGGCGACCAGGCCGAGCGAGACGGAGACGATGCCGCGCACCGAGGAGTCGCCGCGGCCGAGTTCCTCGGTGACCAGGCAGTAGGCGAGGTGGTCGCCGCCCGAGCCGCCGTACTCCTCGTCGATCGTCAGGCCCAGGAAGCCGACCTCGCCCAGCTTCTTCACGATCGACCGGTCGACGTCCTCGGCCCGGTCCCAGGCGACGGCGTGCGGGACGACCTCCCGTTCCACGAAGTCCCGGGCGAGCTGCCGCACGGCGGTCTGCTCCTCGCTGAGCTCCAGGTTCACCACGAGATCACCCCACAGATGTCGGACCGGACGCCGGACCTTGAAAGCCGTACCTTTAAATTAGCACTGCTAGTTTCCGGTGTGCAGCCCTACTATGTGCGCCATGGCCCGACCGCGCAAGCCCTTGCTGAGCACCGACCGGATCGTCGAGACGGCCCGGGAACTCGTGGACGCGGAGGGGCTGGCGGCCGTCTCCACCCGGCGGCTCGCCGCCGAGCTCGGGGTGAGCGGACCTTCGCTCTACAACCACTTCCGCACCAAGGACGAGATCCTGGAGGCGGTCGCGGACTCGGTGAGCGCGCAGGTCGACCTGTCGATGTTCGAGGACGGCCGGGACTGGCGGACCGCGCTGCACGACTGGGCCGTCTCCTACCGGAGCGCGCTGCGCGACCACCCCAACATCGTCCCCGTGCTCGCGCGCGGCCCCGGGCGGCGCCCGGCCGCGCTGCGGCTCGCCGACGCGGTGTACGGCGCGATGGTCGACGCGGGCTGGCCGGCCGCGCAGGCGACCTCCATCGGGGCGCTGATGCGGTACTTCATCATGGGCTCCGCGCTCGGCTCGTTCGCCGGGGGCTTCGTGGAGGACCCGAGCGCCTACGACCCCGCCGACTACCCGCACCTCGGACAGGCCCACCTCCTCGCCGAGCAGCAGGAGAAGATCGACGAGCGGGCGTTCGAGACGGGGCTGACCGCGCTGCTGGACGGGCTCGCCGCGCAGTACGAGCAGGTCACACGGGCCCGGTGAGGCTCGGCCGCGCCCCGATGCGCACGCTTCGGCGGGCGCCGAAGTGTCCGTGCGCGATGCTGGACCCATGACCACCAGGGACCCCCGGGCACCGGGACTCGCCCGGCTCGCCGGGCTGATCGGCGACGAGACACGGGCCGCGTGCCTGCTCGCACTGCTGGACGGGCGGGCCTGGACCGCGGGTGAGCTGGCCCGGCACGCGGGCGTGGCCGCCTCCACGCTCAGCGAGCACCTGAGCCGGCTCGTCGCCGGCGGGCTGCTCGCCGAGGAGCGGCAGGGGCGGCACCGCTACGTGCGGCTCGCCGACGCGCGCATCGCCCAGCTCGTGGAGGACCTGGCCGCGCAGGTCGCGCCCGGGGCGGCGGAACGGCCGCGGACGCTGCGGGCGGCGAGTGCCGGGTCCGCGATGGCGCGGGGCCGCACCTGCTACGACCACCTCGCCGGGCGGCTCGGCATCGCGGTGACCGACGCGCTCACCGAGCGAGGGCTGTTGCGGCAGGACACGGGGTTCGCGCTGACGGACGCGGGGGTGGAGTGGTTCGGGCGGATGGGCATCGCGCTGGAGCGGACCGGGCGGCGGCCGCTCGCCCGCGGGTGCCTCGACTGGACGGAGCGGCGGCCGCACTTGGCGGGGGTGGCGGGGGCGGCGTTGTGCCGGCACGTGCTGGAGGTGGGGTGGTGTGTGCGGGTGGGGTCCGAGCGGGCGGTTGCGGTGACGGCGTGCGGGGAGCGGGAGTTCTTCGCGGTGTTGGGGGTGTCGGTGGAGGGGGTGCGGTGAGGGGCCGTGGGGTGCGGGGCCATGGGGAGCGGGGTCCGTGGGTGGGGGTGCTGGTGGTGTGCCGGGTGCGGGTGCATGGGGGCTGGTCGCGCAGTTCCCCGCGCCCCTGAGTGGGTCAGCTTCAGCCCGGTCGCGCAGGAACCCCGCGCCCCTGGGGTGGGTCAGCCTCAGCCCGGTCGTGCAGGGCCCCTCCGCCCCTCCGTCCCTCCGTCCCTCCGTCCCTCCGTCCCTCCGTCCCTCCGTCCCTCCGTCCCTCCGTCCCTCCGTCCCTCCGTCCCTCCGTCCTTTTTGTTCGAATTTCGCCGGGATCGAGGCGTTCCGGTGTCTACCCTTCAGGAGCATGATGCGCAGCCAGTCCGATCGGGCCCGGGTCCTCGCGGCGGGGGCCGCCTGTGTCACCGTCGTGTCGTGGGCCTCCGCCTTCGTGTCGATCCGGAGTGCGGGCGGTGCCTACTCCCCCGGTGCGCTGGCGCTCGGCAGGCTGGTGTCGGGGGCCGTGGTGCTGGGTGTGCTGTGGGCCGTGCGGCGGGAAGGCCTGCCGCCGAGGTCCGCGTGGCGGGGCATCCTGCTGTCCGGGGTGCTGTGGTTCGGGTTCTACATGGTCGCCCTGAACTGGGGCGAGCAGCAGGTCGACGCGGGGACGGCCGCGCTCGTGGTGAACGTCGGGCCGCTGTTGATCGCCCTGCTCGGGGCCCGCCTGCTCGGCGACCCGATGCCGCCGCGGCTGCTGGCGGGGATGGCTGTGTCGTTCGCCGGCGCGGTGACCGTCGGGCTGTCGATGTCGGGCGGGGGCGGGTCCTCGGTGTTCGGCGTGGTGCTGTGCCTGCTGGCCGCCGTCGCCTACGCGTCCGGTGTGGTGGCGCAGAAGCCCGCCCTGGCGACGGCGAGCGCCCTGCAGGTGACGACGTTCGGGTGCCTGGTCGGGGCCGTGGGCTGTCTGCCGTTCGCCGGGCAGCTGGCGCACGAAGCGGCGAGAGCGCCGGTGTCCGCCACCCTCAACATGGTCTACCTGGGCGTCTTCCCCACCGCCCTCGCCTTCACCACCTGGGCCTACGCCCTGGCGCGCACCACGGCCAGCCGGATGGGCGCGACCACCTATGCCGTGCCGGCCCTCGTCGTGCTGATGTCGTGGCTGGCGCTGGGCGAGGTGCCCGGGGTGCTCACGCTGGTGGGCGGGGTGCTGTGTCTGGCGGGTGTGGCGGTGTCCCGGTCGCGGCGCCGGAGGCGGGAGCGGGCCGCGGCGCCGGAGCCGCGGCCCGAGAAGGTCACCTGAGCGTCGTCAGAAGACGACCAGGGCCCTGCCTCCCTTGCCCGCGAGCATGTTCTCGAACGCCGTCGGGATGTCGTCCAGGGCGATGCGCTCGGTGACCAGTGAGCCCAGGTCCAGGCGGCCCTCGCGGATGTGGGCGGCCAGGACCGGGAGGTCGGCGGCCGGGTCGGAGTTGCCGTAGACGCAGCCGGAGAGGGTGCGGCCCCAGTGGAAGAGCTCCAGGGCGTGGAAGGTGACCTGCTGGTCGGTGCCGCCGATGCCGACGACCGTGGTGCGGCCGCCGCGCCGGGTGGACTCCCAGGCGGTGCGGATGGTCACGGCGCGGCCCACGCACTCCACGGCGACGTCGACGCCCTGCTTGCCGGTGAGGGCGCGGATCTCGCGGGCGGTCTCGGCCGAGGCGACGACGTAGTCGGTGGCGCCGGCCGCCCGGGCCAGCTCCTCCTTCTCCGGGGAGACGTCGACGGCCACGATGGTCGACGCGCCCGCGATCCGGGCCGCCTGGAGGGCCGCGAGGCCCACCCCGCCGACACCGAAGACGGCCACCGTCTCGCCCTCGCGGACCCGCGCCGAGTGGTGGACGGCGCCGTAGCCGGTGAGGACGGCGCAGCCGAGGAGGGCCGCGTCGGTGAGGGGGATGCCCTGGGGCAGGGGCAGGAGGCAGGAGACGGGGACGACGGTCTCCTCGGCGAACGCGGCGACGTTGAGGCCGGGGTGGAGGTCGGTGCCGTCCACGGTGCGGGCGTACACGTCGGCGGCGCCGCTGAGCGCGTTGGCGCACAGCCAGACCTCGCCGAGCCCGCAGGCGTGGCAGCGGCCGCAGGAGGGCGCCCAGTTGAGGACGACCCCGTCGCCCGGGGCGAAGCCGGTGACGCCCTCGCCGACGGCGACGACGGTGCCCGCGCCCTCGTGCCCGAGGACGGCCGGGACGGGCACCTTCAGGGTGCCGTTGGCCAGCGAGAGGTCGGAGTGGCAGACCCCGGCGGCGGCCAGGCGGACCCGGACCTGGCCGGGGCCCGGTGCGGGCAGTTCGATCCCGGTGATGTCCAGCGGGGCGCCGATGGCGGGCAGGACGGCGGCACGTACGGCCATGTCTGGTGGACTCCCTTAGAACTGGAGGGACTTGGTCTGCAGGTACTCGGCGAGCCCGTGGGCCCCGAGTTCCCGGCCGACGCCCGACTGCTTGTACCCGCCGAAGGGCGCGAGGGGGTTGAAGCGGCCCCCGTTGATGTCGACCTGGCCGGTGTCCATGCGGCGGGCGAAGGCCACCGCTTCGGCCTCGTCGCCGGCCCAGACCGCGCCGGCGAGGCCGTAGACCGTGCCGTTGGCGATGCGCAGGGCGTCCTCCTCGTCCTCGTAGCGCAGGACGGACAGGACGGGACCGAAGATCTCCTCCTGGGCGATCGTCATCTCGGGGGTGACGTCGGCGAAGACCGTGGGGCTGACGAAGTAGCCGCGCTCGCGCGGGGGTTCGGCGCCGCCCGCGACGAGCCGGGCGCCCTCGGCGACGCCCTTCTCGATGTAACCGCGCACCCGGGCCTGCTGCTTGGCGTTGACCAGCGGGCCGATGCGGTCGCCGTACTTGGCGGCGGCCGTGCGCGCCAGCTCGACCGCCTCGTCGTACTGGTCGCGGTGGACCAGCATGCGGGTCCAGGCGCTGCACGTCTGGCCGGAGTTGGACATCACGTTGGCGACGCCGACGTTGACCGCCTTGGCGAGGTCGGCGCTTCGCAGGATGACGTTGGCGGACTTGCCGCCGAGTTCCAGCGCGACCTTCTTGACGGCGGCGCCCGCGGTCGCGGCGATGGTCCGGCCGACGGCCGTGGAGCCGGTGAAGGAGACCAGGTCCACCCCGGGGTGCTCGGCGAGGGCCTGCCCGGCGACCGGGCCGAGGCCGGTGACCAGGTTGAACACGCCGGCCGGCACGCCGGCGTCGTGGACGGCCTCGGCGAAGAGCTGGGCGACGAGCGGGGTGTCCTCGGCGGGCTTGAGGACGACCGTGCAGCCGGCCGCGAGGGCGGGCGCGACCTTCGCGACGACCTGGTGGAGCGGGTAGTTCCAGGGGGTGATGGCGGCGACCACGCCGACCGGCTCGTGGAAGACGGTCGAGTTGCCGACCTTCTCCTCGAAGGCGTGGCGGGCGGCCAGGTCGGCGTAGGAGCCCGCGACGGCGATCGGGACGGCCGCGTGGACGGCCTGGGAGAAGGCCAGGGGCGCGCCGAGTTCGGCGGTGACCGTCTCGGCGATCTCGTCCTTGCGGGCCGCCAGCGCGTCCCGCAGCGCGGACAGCCGGGCGGCCCGTTCGGCGGGGGCGGTGGCCGCCCAGCCGGGCAGGGCGGCGCGGGCGGCCCGTACGGCCGCGTCGACGTCCTCGGCGCCGGCCGCCGGGACCCGGGCGATCACCTGCTCGTCCACGGGGTCGACGACGTCGATCACCTCCCCGCTCAGGGCCGGGCGCCAAGCGCCGTCGAGGTAGATGCCGTCGTGTGCCTTCATCGCGTTCCCTCCGGGCGGTCCTCGTCGTCCGCACCCCAAACTAGCGGTGTTAGTTTTCTGGCACCAGGGGTGACCGGGGCGCGGACGGGCACGCGTCCGGATCACTCTTCCAGATCGGGGAGCCTCGCGGGGGTGGGGCAGATGCGCTCGCCGTGCTGGTCGAAGACGAACACGTGGGCGACGTCGACCAGCAGCGGCACCTGCATGCCGTGCCGCAGGTCCAGGTCGGGTGTGGTGCGCACCACCAGGTCGCCGGGGAGCCGGACGTCGGCGGCCGCCGGGGCCGCGTCCGGCTCGGGGGGCTCGTCCAGGACGACCACGGGACCGGCCCGCAGGCTGCCCGCGCGCTCGCGCAGCCGGTCCAGCACGGAGCCGTCGCGGCGCCGGCGGCGCGACGGCCGCGACGCCGGGCGGGGTGCCTCCAGCTCGGGGACGACGGCGGGGCGCGAGCCGGTGTTGAAGTGCACCAGCGCCTCGTGGCCCTGGAACTCCACGTGCTCGACCAGCCCGGTGATCAGCGTCTCGCCGGGCCGCGCGGTGGAGGGCTCAGCGATGCGGACGGCCTCCGAGCGCAGTCCGACGATCACTTCCCGGCCCTGCTGCACGCGCAGCAGCTTGTGGTCGACCGACAGCGGCTCGGGCAGCCGCAGCGCCTGCTTGCCGAGGCTGATGGTCATGGCGCCGTCGAGCGGGGCGCGGACCACGCCGCGCAGCAGGTTGATGCGGGGGGTGCCGATGAAGGCGGCGACGAAGATGTTGCGGGGCAGGGCGTAGACCTCGCGGGGGCTGCCGACCTGCTGCAGGACGCCGCCGCGCAGGACCGCCACCCGGTGGCCGAGGGACATCGCCTCGGCCTGGTCGTGGGTGACGTAGACCGTGGTGACGCCGAGGTCCCGGGTGAGGTGGGCGATCTCGGCGCGCAGGTGGTTGCGCAGCTTGGCGTCCAGGTTGGACAGCGGCTCGTCCATCAGGAAGGCCGAGGGGTGGCGGGCGATGGCCCGGCCCATGGCGACGCGCTGCCGTTCACCGCCGGAGAGCTGGGCCGGGAACCGGTCGAGCAGGTCCTCGATGCCGAGCATGCGCGCGGTGGCGTCCACCCGGGGGCCCGGGTCGGCGCCGGGGGCCTCGATGCGCAGCGGGAAGCCGATGTTGTCCCGGCTGCTCATCGAGGGGTACAGCGCGAAGTTCTGGAAGACCATCGCCATGTCGCGGGCGGACGGCAGCAGGTCGTTGGCGGGTTCGCCGTCCAGCAGCAGCTCGCCCTCGGTGATCTCCTCGAGGCCGGCGATCATGCGCAGGACCGTCGATTTGCCGCAGCCGGAGGGGCCCAGCAGGACCAGGAACTCCCCCGGTTCGATGTGCAGGGTGAGCCGGTCCACCACGCGGGCGCCCTTGGCGTAGACCTTGCTCACGTCGTGCAGAGAGATGGCGCGTGTCATGAGAGTCGTCCCCGATCCAAACGACAGACCCTTGGTGCTCCGCGGTCTGTGCCGCCCCGTGCGGGTCGTACGAGGCGTACGAGTCACGGAAGTTAACGGACTGTGCGCGGCCGGGGAAGAGACGGGACGAGGAATCGGGCGGTCCCGTCCGAGGGATGAGAAAGCGGACGCCCCGGTTCGGCCGCGCCGGGGCGGTGGGGACGGTGCGGGACCGTCCCCACCGACCGGTCATCTGACGGCCGTCAGGTGGGCGAAGACCACCACGTTGCTGGTGTAGCCGGCGCGCCGGGTGAACAGGCCCCCGCAGGTGATCACCCGCAGTTCGGCCCGCTTGGACGGGCCGTAGACCTCCTTGTCGGGGAACCCGGTTTTGTCGAACACCCGCACGCGGTCCACGGTGTAGACGGCCGTACGGCCGTCCGCGCGCCCGACCTCGACGTGGTTGCCGGGCTTCACCTCGGCCAGCGCGGCGAAGACGGCGGGGCCCGTCCTGGTGTCACGGTGACCGACGGCGATGGCGGTGCCCGGTTCGCCGGGCGTGGGACCGGCCTGGTACCAGCCGACGAGCTTGGGCCGGTCGACCGGCGGGGTCGACAGCTGCCGGTGGTCGTCGAGCCGCAGGCCGATGACGGGCGCCCGGATGCCCAGCGCGGGGACGCCGAAGGTGGTCGGCCGGGAGGCGGGCAGCGGGGTCGCGGGGGGCTTACCCGCGCCCTTCGCGTCCGTCCGCCCCTTGCCGCCCGCCGCGCTGCGGGACGGGGCGCTGCCGGACGGGGCGGCGGATCCGGCGCTCGCCCCGGCCCCGGGCCGGGACGCGGACGGGACCGGGAAGGGGCTCGCCGACCCGGCCGGGGAACGGCTCGCCGCGGCGCCCCGCGAGGGGGACGGCGCGCCGGTCCGGGTGGGTGTCGCGCCGCCGCCCTGGCCGTCGGACTCCCCGGGGAGCGGGCCCCCGCGGACGTCGGCGCGGCCGGGGGCGCCCGCGGCGGCCGCCCGCTGGGGCGCGGACGGCCGGTCGTCACCCCCGCACCGCACCCCCACCGTCACCAGGACGACCGTCAGGACGGCCGTCCTGGTGAGGCGGAAGGCACGCGTCCGGTGCCACGGCCTGCGCCGGCGCCGGGGTCGGGTCCGCAAAGTCGCGTCGTCCGCCCGGGGGGCGGGCTCCGCGGCGTCCGGTGCGTGCTCCCGGTGGGCCGGGCGGACGCCCGCGTACGGGACGTACTCGGGTGTCCGCCCGGTGCGGCGAGCGTGCGTGCCGGGCGGCGCGGGGCGGACGGGACCTTCCGGACGCGGCCTAGGCGGCACCATGGGTGCGCCGGCGCGTCTTGCGGACGTACAGGGCGGCGCCGACCGCCACGGCACCGACGCCCGCGGCGGCGGCCACCGGGCTGTAGGCGGCCGCCGTGTCGACGAGACCGCCGCCGCCCGCGTGCACCCCGCCCTTGGGGCCGTCCTGCTCGCCCTGGCCCCAGCCCGCGTCGCCCTGCTTGTCCTGGATCTCCCCGGGGCCCTGCTCGCCCTCGCGCTTGCCGTCGTGGCAGTTGACCCGGAAGACCTTCTCCTTGGGGACGCCCGCGACGATCCACGTGATCTTGTACTGGCCGTCGGCCAGCCCCAGCGGGTCGGTGTGCCCGGCGCCGCCCGCGAGCGGGATGGTGCCGGTGACGGTGGCGGCGGTGGGCAGCGGGGGCTGCGCGAGGATCGTGTAGGCGATGGTGGGCAGCGTGTCGAAGTTGACCGCGTCCAGGTAGAAGCGGCAGACCAGCGGGTCGTCCTTGGAGACGCCGAAGGGGACGTGCTCCCGGTGGACCCTGATGTCGCCGGCCTCGCCCTGGGCGACGGCGGCGGGGGCCGCGAGGAACGACGCACCGGAGGCCGCGAGGGCGGTGAGGAGGACGGTGGCGCCGACGCGGGAGCCGTGCAGGCGGGGAAGTGTGAGGGTGGGCATGCATTCCTCCGAGTCAGGACGATTTTCATACAAATCGCTCTTTCGCCTCGGACTCTCTGCCATGCACCCCCGCGCGTCGCGGCAGCGACACACGGCACGCCGTCAGATATCGCTCGTACGGCGCAGTCCCGGCCGCCGGCGCCTCTCCCCCGCCGCCGCGTCCGGGCGCGCCGCGCTCCCCGGTGCGCGCAGCGCCACCCCCGCCGACAGGAGCAGCAGCGCCCCGAGCAGCACGAACGGGGACGCCACGCCCGCGAGTCCGGCGACCAGGCCCGCGCCCGCGGGGGCCGCGACCTGGCCGAGCCGGTTGCCGGTCAGCCGCAGGGCGAGGGCGGTGGAGCGGGCCTCCTCGGGCGCGGCCCGCACGACCGTCGTCATCGACAGCGGCTGCCCGACCCCGAGGCAGAAGCCCAGCACCGCGAGCATCGCGCCCAGCGCCCACACCGGCACGGGCAGCGCGACGCCCGCGCACAACAGGGCCGCCAGCACGCACGTCACCACCAGCAGCGCGGTGCGGCCGAGCAGCCGCAGCAGGGGGGTCAGCACCAGGCGGCAGGCGATCGAGGCCGCCGCGCGCACGCTCAGCAGGACGCCGACCACCGACGGGGCGATGCCCCGGTGCTCGCCGACCACCGGCAGGTAGGCGGTGAGGATGTCCGTCGCGGACAGCACCGACAGGCTCACCAGGATGCCCGCGGGCACGCCACGGGTGCGCAGGATGCGCCCCACCGGGACCCGACTCCCGCCCCCGGTACGGGGCTCGGCGGCCGAGTCGTCCTCGATGCGCCACAGCGAGGTGAACGCCACCGCCGCGCCCGCCCCCGCGACCAGCAGGGCGAGCGCGCTGCCGCCGGCCCGGTCCGGACCGCCGATCAGCGCGCCCGCGGCGACCGGGCCGGCCAGCTGCCCGAGGGAGGCGCCGATGGTGAAGTGCCCGAAGTTGCGGTCCTGTTCGTGCGGCGCGGACTGCCGCGCGACCAGCGACTGGGCACCGATCACGAAGCAGAGGTGACCCAGGCCCATCACCCCGCTCCACAGGGCCATCGCCGCGAGGGAGCCGGCGAGGCCGCTGAGCGCGCAGCCGCCCGCGATGAGGACCACGCCCACCGGCAGCAGCGGCGCGCACCGGCCGTGATCGGTGCGCCGGCCCAGCGGGACCGCCGCGAAGAGCGGGAGCAGGGCGTAGACACCGGCGATGACGCCGACCGCCCGCTCGTCGGCGCCCAGCGCGAGCGCCCGGTAGGAGACGGCGGGCCGGGCCATCGACACCGCCCCCTGCGCGCAGCCGAAGGCGATGACGAGGCGGAGCAGCCAGCCGCGGTTCCCCCCGGGCGCCATGGGTCTTCCTCCGTGGAGTGGTGCGTCGGTGATCCCTGGGTGATCCGTGGGCTGTTCAAGAGGGGCTGTCCGGGTGGGGAGTTCAGACGATGCCGAACAGGACCGCGGCGCCGAGCACCACGAGCGAGGTCAGCGCCGCCCACTTCACCACGAACCGGGTGTGGTCGCCGAACTCGACCTTGGCCATGCCGACCAGGACGTAGACGGCCGGGACGAGCGGGCTGGACATGTGCAGCGGCTGGCCGACGATCGAGGCGCGGGCCACCTCCACCGCGGGGACGCCGTGCGCCTGGCCCGCCTCGGCGAGCACCGGCAGGATGCCGAAGTAGAAGCCGTCGTTGGACATGAAGTACGTCAGCGGGATGCTCAGCACGCCCGTCACCACGGCCATGTGCGGGCCCAGGCCGGTGGGGATGTTGTCGACCAGCCACGTCGCCATGTGGTCGACCATGCCGGTGCCCTGCAGCACGCCGGTGAAGACGGCGGCGGCGAAGACCATGCCGGAGACGTTGAGGACGTTCTCGGCGTGCGCGGCGATGCGGGCCTTCTGGTCGGGCATGTGCGGGTAGTTGACGGTCAGGGCGAGCGCGGCGCCGAGCAGGAACAGCACCGGGATCGGCAGCCACTCCATGATCATGGCGGTGAGCAGCGCGACGGTGAGCAGCGCGTTGAACCAGTACAACCGGGGCCGCAGGGTGGCGCGGTGGGGGTCGAGGCCCTGGAAGGCGTCGTCCTCCGGCGGCCCGGACTCCTCGGACCCCCCGGCCGGGCGCGCGCCGGAGCCGGGTCCGGTGCCCGCGGCGGGGCCACCGGCACCGGCGCCCTTCGCGGCACCACCCGCACCGGATCCGGCGCCGACCAGCACCGTCTCCGTCTCCGTCGCCGGTTCCTTCTCCGTCTCCTCCACCAGGACCTCGTCCAGCGTCAGCACGCCGAGCCGCTTGCGCTCGCGGCGGCCGAGGACGTACGAGAGCGCGAGGACGAACAGCAGGCCCATGGCGAGGGCCGGGATCATCGGCACGAAGATGTCACTGGCGTCGAGCTTGAGCGCGGTGGCGGCGCGGGCGGTGGGGCCGCCCCAGGGCAGCGTGTTCATCACGCCGTTGGCCATGGCGGCGACGCCCGTCATCACCACCAGGCTCATCCTCAGGCGCTTGTAGAGCGGGTACATCGCCGAGACGGTGATCATGAAGGTGGTGGAGCCGTCGCCGTCCAGGGAGACGATCGCGGCGAGGACCGCGGTCCCGACGACGATGCGCAGCGGGTCGGCCCGGCAGAACTTCAGGATGCCCCGCACGACCGGGTCGAAGAGGCCGACGTCGATCATCACACCGAAGTAGACGATCGCGAACATGAGCATCGCCGCGGTCGGGGCGAGCCCGGTGACGCCGTCGAGGACGTAGTCACCGAGTTCGGCGCCCTTGCCGACGCACACGCAGAACAGCGCGGGGATCAGCACGAGCGCCGCGATCGGCGACATCTTCTTCAGCATGATCAGGACCAGGAAGGTCGCGATCATGGCGAAGCCGAGGAGGGTCAGCATGTGTGGATACCTAACGTTCGCCCTTGAACATCCCACCTGGGGGTCGGCGGTGCGTCGACGTTAGGACCCGTCGTCCGGCGCTAACAAGACGTCGGCGTGCGAGCAATAAGCGCAAAACCGCTGGTCACGGCTTTACGCTGCTCAGCGCCTCGATCTTTTCGGCCACCGGGACCAGCTCGACCGGGAAGCCGTTGAGGACCGCGTTGCCCGACAGCGGGTCCAGCAGGCTGCCGTCGAGGAGCTGGTTGACGTTGACGCCGGGGTCGGTGGAGGCGTGGCCGAGGCGGGTGCCGGGGCGGTCGTGGCCCCAGCCGTGCGGCAGGCTCACCACCCCGGGCCGCACGTCCTCGGTGACCTCGGCGGGGGCGGTCACCTCTCCCCCGGCGCCCCGGACGCGGACCGGCTGCCCGTCGCGCACGCCGAGCCGCGCGGCGTCCTCGGGGTGGACGTGCAGGGTGCAGCGGTTCGAACCGCCGGTCAGGGAGGGGACGTTGTGCAGCCAGCTGTTGTTGGAGCGCAGGTGCCGGCGGCCGACGAGGACCAGTGCGGCGGGGCTCACGGTGAGCGCCTGGCGCAGCCGGGGCAGGTCGGCGGCGATCGGTTCCGGCAGCAGCTCGACCTCGCCGCTGGCCGTCCTCAAGGGCTGGGGCAGGCGCGGGCGCAGCGGGCCGAGGTCGATGCCGTGCGGGTGCTCCAGCAGCCGGGCGAGGGTCAGTCCGTCCGGCCGTGCGCCGAAGCCGTCGCCGTAGGGGCCGAGGCGCAGCATCAGGTCGAGCCGGCGCTCCGGGCCGTCCTCGCCGGTGAGCGCGGCGGCGAGTTCCTTGGGGTCGCGGCCGTGGACCGGGGAGTGCGGGTCCTCCACGGCCCGGCCGAGGGTCTGGGCGACGACCGTCTCGTCGACGGCCGAGGGGTCGGCGCCGTGCAGGCCGGTGACGGCCAGGACCAGCCGGGCCATGATCTCGGTCTCGGCCATGCGGCCGGGTGCGAGCGGGACGGCGGGGCGGTTGTAGCGGACCTGGTGGCGCACGGCGAGGGTGTTGAACGCGAAGTCGTGGTGCGGGGCCTGCGAGGGCGGCGGCGGGGGCAGGACGACGTGGGCGTGGCGGGAGGTCTCGTTGAGGTACGGGTCGACGCTGACCATGAACTCCAGTGAGTCCAGGGCCTTGTCGAGCCGGTCGCCGTCGGGCGCGGACAGCACCGGGTTGGCGGCCACGGCGATCAGGGCGCGGATCGGCTCGCCCTCCTCGGTCGCGGTGTCGATCTCCTCGGCGAGGGCGGACAGCGGCAACTCGCCCTTGGCCTCGGGGTGCCGGCTCACCCGGGAGTGCCAGCGGCCGAGGGCGAAGCCGCGGCCGGGTCCCGCGGGCCGGGGGGTGCGGTCGGTGGCGGCCTGCGGGAAGAGCGCGCCGCCGGGCCGGTCGAGGTTGCCGGTAAGGATGTTGAGCACGTCCACGAGCCAGCTGGCGAGCGTGCCGTGCGGCACCGTGCAGCTGCCGATGCGGCCGTAGACGGCGGCGGTGGGCGCGGCGGCGAGCTCGCGGGCCAGGGTGCGGATGGTGTCCGCGTCGACGTCACAGGCGGCGGCCACGCTCTCGGGGGTGAAGTCCTCGAGTGCGGTGCGGAGTTCTTCGAGGCCCTGGACGTGCGGCGTGAGCTCCCCGAGCCGTACCAGGTCCTCCTCGAACAGCACGTGGGCCATGGCCGCGAGCAGCAGCGCGTCGGCGCCGGGGCGGACGGTGACGTGCCGGTCGGCGAGGCGCGCGGTGCGGGTGCGGCGCGGGTCGATCACGGTGAGGGTGCCGCCGCGGGCCCTGAGCGCCTTGAGCCGGCCGGGGAAGTCGGGCGCGGTGCACAGACTGCCGTTGGACTCAAGGGGGTTGGCACCGATCAGGAGCAGGTGGTCGGTGCGGTCGAGGTCCGGTACCGGGATGGCGTTGGCGTCGCCGAACAGCAGGCCGCTGGAGACGTGCTTGGGCATCTGGTCGAGCGTGGAGGCGGTGAACAGGCTGCGGGTGCCGAGGCCGGCGAGCAGCACCGGCGGGTAGAGGGCACCGGCCACGGTGTGGACGTTGGGGTTGCCGAGGACCACGCCGACGGCGTGCGGCCCGTGCCGCTCGACGACCGGCCGTATCCCGGCGGCGACGGCGTCGAACGCCTCCTGCCAGGTGGCCTCGCGCAGCTCGCCGTCCCGCCGGACGAGGGGGCCGCGCAGCCGGTCGGGGTCCCCGTCGACGGCGGGGAAGGCGGCGCCCTTGGGGCACAGGAACCCCTTGCTGAAGACGTCCTCGCGGTCGCCCCGGGCACCGGTGACCCGGCCCCCCTCGACGGTCAGGGTCAGCCCGCAGGTGGCCTCGCACAGGGGGCAGATTCGCAGGGCGGTGCGGGACACGGGTCCTCCCGGTGGGGCGCGACGACGGTGGGCGCCACGGCGGTTGCGGCGGGACGCACAGGGCAGCGGGCGCCGGGCCCCGGCGCCTGGCGCGAGCATACCGACCGGTATGCATGGGCGACAGCCCCCGACGCCGCCCGGCTCCCTCCGGGCCCACCCCGGCTCCCTCCGGGCCCACCCCGGCCCGCGTCCGGGTCAGCCCTCCGCCCACAGCCCCCGACGCCGCCCGGCTCCCTCCGGACCCGCCCCGGCCCGCGTCCGGGTCAGCCCTCCGCCCGCGGCTCCTCCAGCGCGCGCTCCAGGTACGCCCGCAGTAGCGCCCGCATCTCCGCGATGATCTTCTCGTCGCCCTCCGGATCCATGCGGAAGGCCAGGTGGATGAGGGTGTCGGCGGTCTCCACGGCGACCAGGAAGGTGCGGCGCAGGTCGTCGTCGACCGCGCGGTCGAGGTAGCCGGAGAGCAGCGCGGCGAGCCGGTCGGCGACCCGGGTGTTGGGCTCGGCCTGGCGGGAGCCGACCGGGATCTGGTTGCCGAAGTCGACCAGGGAGAAGCCGGGCGCGGTGCGCTTCATCGCCAGGTACTCGTCGAGCACCGCGTCCATCACCGCGCGCCAGTCCGCGCCGCCCGACGCCGTCAGCCGTTCGGTGACCCGCTCCGACCAGCGCTCCAGGTTGCGCTGGGCCAGCGCGTCGGCCATCTGCCGCTTGTTGCCGAAGAAGCGGTAGACCGAGCCGATCGGGACGCCGGCGCGCTGGGCCACGGCACGGGTGCTCAGGTCGTCGTAGCCGACCTCGTCGAGCAGGGCGGCGCAGGCGTCCAGGATCCGGGTGAGGCGTTCGGCGCTGCGTCGCTGGACGGGGGCGCGACGCAGGGGGGTCGCTGGGGGCACGGCGTTCATGATGCCGGTCCGCCGGGCGCCGGCGCACCCTGTCCCGACGCGGTGATGTCGGCCGTCCGCTGCACCGGCTTGCCGTCCACCGCCCACCCCGTGCCGTCGTCGGCGTACAGGCGTGCCGTGACCTGGTGGGTGCCGTGCGGGAGGTAGCCGGCCGGGATGCGGTGGGCGGGGGTGCGCAGGTCGGCGACCGGGGTGTGGTCCACGTAGAGGCGGGCGAAGCCGCGGCCTGCGACCGCTCGGGCGGGGGTGCCCTGCGGGGAGAGGCGGAAGTGGCGCAGGGTCAGCCGGACGTCCCAGCTGCCGTCGCTGTCCGGCTGCACCTCGATGCCGACCTCGGGCGCCCGGGCGCCGTCGACCTGGCGGTAGTGCCGGCCGTCCTCGTCGGTGTCCTCCAGGACCTTGCCGGCGGGCGCGGCGGACTCCCCGGCCCCCTGGCTCCCCGGGCTCGGTCGGCCCTCCCGGCTCTCCTGACGGCCCTGCTGCTGGTTGGTGTGCCGGTCCCCACCGGAGTCGCAGCCCACGGATCCGGTCAGGAGCAGGACACAGACCGCGAGCGCGGCGGGGAGGGCGCGCGTCCACGACATGCCGGGGAGCCTAGAACACGGGTCCGACAGCCCGGATCCGCCTGAAGTCGGGTTCTCGGCGACCGGTGATCGTCCTCCCAGAGGAGGAGGGCCGCGGCCCGCCTCCCGCCCTTGCGCGCCGGAAATCGCAATCCTATGGTGTGGCACAGGAATCGGATCGCAAGGGAGCGAGCGACGATGAGCGATGGGGGCACCCCCCGCGCGGGCGGGCCGGAGCACGGGGACGCACGCAAGGCTGCCGAGGGGCTGACGTACCTGTCCGGCTTCGGCAACGAGCACTCCTCCGAGGCGGTGCCCGGCGCCCTGCCCGAGGGCCGCAACTCGCCGCAGCGCGCCCCGCTCGGGCTGTACGCGGAGCAGCTGAGCGGCACGGCGTTCACCGAGCCGCGGGCGCACAACCGCCGCTCGTGGCTGTACCGCATCCGGCCCTCCGCGGCGCACCCGGCGTTCACCCGCACCGGCAACGGCGCGCTGCGTACGGCCCCGTTCACCGAGACGGTGCCCGATCCCAACCGGCTGCGCTGGGAGCCGATGCCCGAACCGCCGCGCGGCACCGACTTCCTGGCCGGGCTGTGGACCCTCGGCGGCAACGGCGACGTCACCCAGCGCACCGGCATGGCCGTGCACCTCTACCACGCCGACACCTCGATGGAGCGGGTCTTCAGCGACGCCGACGGCGAGCTGCTGATCGTCCCCGAGCGCGGCGGGCTGCTGCTGCGCACCGAGTTCGGCCTGCTGCACGCCGAGCCGGGCCACGTGGCACTGGTGCCGCGCGGGGTCCGCTTCCGGGTGGAGCTGCTGGACGCGACGGCCCGCGGCTACGTCTGCGAGAACTACGGCGCCCCGTTCCGCCTGCCCGACCTCGGTCCGATCGGCGCCAACGGCCTCGCCAACCCACGGGACTTCCACGCGCCGGTCGCCGCGTACGAGGACGTCGAGGGGCCGGTGGAGGCGGTCAACAAGTACTGCGGCAACCTCTGGACGGCCACCTACGACCACTCGCCGCTGGACGTCGTCGCCTGGCACGGCAACCACGTGCCGTACGTGTACGACCTGCGCCGCTTCAACGTCATCGGGACGATCTCGTACGACCACCCGGACCCGTCGATCTTCACGGTGCTGACCTCGCCGTCGGACACCCCGGGGCTGGCCGGCGTCGACTTCGTGGTGTTCGCGCCGCGCTGGCTGGTCGGTGAGGACACCTTTCGGCCGCCGTACTTCCACCGCAACGTGATGAGCGAGTACATGGGGCTGGTCGAGGGCGCCTACGACGCGAAGACCGCCGGGAAGGGCGGGTTCGTGCCCGGCGGCGGCTCGCTGCACAACATGATGTCGGCGCACGGCCCGGACCGGGAGACGTTCGACCGGGCGAGCGCGGCCGAGCTGCGGCCGCAGAAGGTCGACGACGGGCTGGCGTTCATGTTCGAGACGCGCTGGCCGGTCATGCTCACCGGGCAGGCGGCCGGCGCCGACCACCTCCAGCCGCGCTACGACGACGTCTGGCGGGGCCTGGAGCGGCACTTCCGCCCGGGGCCGTAGGGTCCCGGCGGTCCCGGCCGGTTGCGCCGGGGATGCGCTCCCGGTACGGATGGCCCGTGACCTCCTTCGCCCCGGACTCGATCGTCCTGAACCGCAAGCTGCCGCTCTGGTACCAGGTGTCGCAGTCGCTGCGCGCCTCGATACTGGGGCGCTCGCCCCAGGACCCGCTGCGGCTGCCCACCGAGGAGCGGCTGGCGGAGCACTACGGGGTGAGCGTGCTGACCATGCGCCAGGCGCTGAAGGAGCTGGAGGACGAGGGGCTGATCTCCCGGCACCGCCGCCGGGGCACGTTCATCGAGCCGGACGCGCGGCGCGGGGCCCCGGTCCGCCTCCTCGGCTCGGTCGACGCGATCGTGGCCCAGCAGTCCGGCATGGTCACCACCCTGCTGGGCCACGGCACCGCCCCGCTGCCGCCCGAGATCGCCGAGTACTACCCGGACCTGGCCGAGGCAGCCACGTACCACCGGCTGCGCGGCGACGAGAAGACCGGCGAGCCGACCAACCACGCCCGCAACTGGGTGCGTCCCGAACTCGCCGCCCGCATCGACCCGGAGGACCTGCTGCGCTGGCCGATGACCAAGGTGCTGCGGGACGTCGTCGGGGCGGACATCGGCCGGATCACGGACACGGTCGAGGCCCGGCTCGCCGACCCGGAGACGGCCCGGCTGCTCGCGGTGCCGCTGCTGAGCCCGATCCTGCACTACACGGGCGTGACGTACGACGCGGACGGCCGGGTGCTGGACGTGGTCGTCATCCACTACCGGGGGGACCGGTTCTCCTTCACGGTGACGCTCGAGGCGTGATCCGGGCCGCCGCCGCGGCCGGTCGTGGAGTGCTCCCGGGCCCCGCCGGGGGCGGGGCCCCCTGCCGTACGATGCGGTGCGTGACGCACGACGACGCTCCGCTGCTCGCGGACCTCATGCCGTGGTCCGTCGCACCGCCGCGGCTCGGCCGGGGCTGGCCGGCGGCCCCCGACGCGGCGTCCCTGAAGGCCCGTTGGGACGCCCTGCTGAAGGCCGACGGGCCCGACCGCGCGGCGCTGTTCGAGCCGACCCGCTCCCGCACGCTCCACTCGGCGGTGGGACAGCTGCCGGGCCGGTCCACCGGCACCGAACCCCTCGCGCGGGCCACGGGCCCGTGTCCGGAGCCGGTGCGGGTGCTGCTCGCCCCCTTCGACGAGCAGTGGCTGATCCCCGACCACCGGCTGATCGACACCGCCCGGCCGGAGTTGTGGCGGGTGGCCGACGACCGGCAGGTGTTCCTCGTGGACCACGGCGACGGGCTGCTCGCCACGTCGCACCTGCCGCTGCTGCGACCCGGCCGGGTGCACCCGCTGTACCGGCGGCCCGGCGGCGCCGAACCCAACCTGGCGCCGGGCCTGCTGGACCACCTCACCGCGCGCCTCGGGCGCCGACCCGACCCGGTGGACGTGACGGCCTGGATCCTCGCGACGGCCCGCCCCGGCCCCGGCTCGCCCCGCCGGGTGCCGCTCACCGCCGACCCCGAGGTGTGGGCCGCGGGCGTCGCCCTCGGCCACCGCGTCCTGTGGCTGATGCGCCGCGACGGCGACCGTCCCCGGCTGCCGGGCGGCCGCCGCCCCTACGTCCGTGCCCCGCTCCCGCCGCGCCCGGTGACCGTGCGCTACGACCGCGAGGAGGAGGCCCTGTACCTCGACGAGGGCCGCATCTCCCCGGTGCCGCCCGAGGCGTGGGACCACGAGACGGGCGGGGTGCGGGTCCTGGAGCAGTGGCTGGCCGCCCGGACGGCACCGGCGCCCGCCGGCACCCTGGCCGCGCTCCGGCCGGCGGCCTGGCCGCAGCACTGGACGTCCGAACTGCTGGAGCTGATCACGGTCCTGGCCCTGCTGGCCGAACTGCGCCCGCGGCCGGCGGAGATCGAGGTGACCGAAGCGGTCACGGCCACGGAGCTGGCGGCGGCCGGCGTCCTGCCCGTCCCGGAGCGGGCCCACCGCCCGGCGTCGGTCCTGGACCACCAGGAGGAGGGCCCCGCGGGCCAGTTCACCCTGCTCTGAGCGGGGGCGGGCGGACCGCTGCTGACAAACGCCCGGCCGGGGGTCATGATCCACCCCATGGACACCGACACCCCCGCCGACGGACCGTTCGCCCACGCCCCTGCCGAGCCTGCCGGCCCCGCCACGGAGCCGCTGCCCCTGGAGGGCGTCACCGTCGTCGCCGTCGAGCAGGCGGTGGCGGCCCCCTTCGCCACCCGGCAGCTCGCCGACCTCGGCGCGCGGGTCGTGAAGGTGGAGCGGATCGACGGCGGCGACTTCGCGCGGGGCTACGACACCGCCGCGGGCGGCCTGGCCTCGCACTTCGTGTGGTGCAACCGCGGCAAGGAGTCCGTCGCGCTCGACCTGAAGGACCCGCGCGGCCTCGCCGTCGTCCGGCGGCTCGTCGCCGGCGCGGACGTGTTCGTGCAGAACCTCGCCCAGGGGGCGGCGGCCCGGCTCGGCCTGGACGCGGCCACGCTGTGCGCGGCCCACCCGCGGCTGGTCGCCGTCGACATCTCCGGCTACGGCCCGTCGGGCCCGTACGCGCACAAGCGGGCGTACGACATGCTCGTGCAGTGCGAGGCGGGGCTGGTGTCGGTGACCGGGACGCCGGAGCGGCCGGTGAAGGCGGGCATCCCGGCGGCGGACATCGCGGCGGCCATGTACGCCTTCTCGGGGGTGCTGGCGGCGCTGGTGCGGCGCGGGGTGACCGGGCGGGGCGGTCCGGTGGAGGTGTCGATGCTGGACGCGCTCACGGAGTGGATGGGCCATCCCCTGCACCACACGATGCACGGGGGCGCCGCCCCGGCGCGCACCGGCCTCGCGCACGCGGTGATCGCGCCCTACGACGCGTACCCCACCGCGGACGGCGGGCGGGTCCTGCTGTCGGTGCAGAACGACCGGGAGTGGCGGCGGCTGGCGGAACGGGTGCTGGAGCGGCCCGGGGCGGGGACGGACCCGGCGTTCGCGACCAACGCGGCGCGGGTGGCCCACCGGGAGCGCACCGACGCCCTGGTGGGCCGGGCGCTGGGCGCGCTCGGCACCGACGAGGCGCTGGCGCGGCTGGAGGACGCGGGCATCGCGTGCGCGCGCCTGCGGGACCTGCACGAGGTGGCGGAGCACCCGCAGCTCGCGGCCCGTGAGCGGTGGCGGCAGGTGGGGACGCCGGTCGGGCCGCTGCGGGCACTCCTGCCACCGATCACCTTGCCGGGTGGGCGGGCACGGATGGGTGACGTGCCCGCGCTCGGGGAGCACACCGGAGCGGTGCTGCGCGCCGTGGGGATGACGGACGACGAGATCGCAGCACTGCGCCGGGACGGCGTGGCCGCCTGAGCGCGGACGGTCAGTGCCGGTGGCCGCCGAACAGCGAGCGGCGCAGTCGGCGCAGGGGGGCGAACAGTGAGACGCGGCTCACCCTCCTGCCCCGGTCGCTGCGCTGGTGCGGCCGGTCGCGTGCGGTCAGTTCCCGCATCAGGGACGTCGCCTCGAGCGTCTCCCGCTGCGGTATGGCGGGGCCCGACAGCACCGAGAGGTGGCGGTCGAGCCGCGAGCTGGTCGCGCTGCTCCCGCAGGTGATCGCGGGGACCCGCGCCCTGCTGTGCATCGTTATCTGTTCCATGTCACTCCCCACCCGTACGAGTCCACCCGGCCCGGGCAGGTTAACCCTATCGCTCCCAGGGGGCACGCGTGTATCACGGTCCCAGGATTCACCTTCCCCGCAAGGGGGTTGACGACTCCTTTCCGGTCACTCTCCGAATCCAACCGATTCCAGGGCGAGTTGGACAACTGGCTGGCTGGTGGGCTGTGCTGATCCCCCGTCGGGCTCGACGGTCACAGCGAGTGAGGTGGCCGAGGTGTCGAGACCGGTCGCGACCAAGGGCGTGTCGCCCTCGAACAGGCCCAGGGAACGCGGTGGCGCGGCGGGGCGCATCAGCCACAGCTGGTGCACCTTGCCGCCCGGCAGGGCGCCGTACCCGCTCAGCGTGACGACCGCCCGGCCCTCCGACGCGGAGGCGATCACGCCGATGCCGCGGCCCTGCGCGTCCCGGCCGGCCGTCGCCCGGGCGTCCGGGGCGGCCAGAACGTGGGCGATCTCACGTGCCCGGGCCTGCGCCGCGTCCAGGTCGTCCCGGGTGCGGTCCGCCTGCACGGCGAAGAGCGAGGCGACGACCAGGGCCGCGGCGGCGGTCGCGGTGGCGAACGGCACGAACAGGGGACGCGGGCGGGACGCACGGGCGCGCGGTGGCGGCTGCGTCCCCCAGACGTGGGGCGGCAGTTGGGGCGTGCGCCCGCGCACCGGCGCGGCGGACTCCTGCGGCGTGACCCGTACGGCGGCGAGCACCCGGTCGCGCAGCGCGGCCGGCGGCGGCGCTGCCGTCGACCAGGCGAGCCGGACGGCGTCCTCGGACAGCGCCCGCACCTCGGCGGCGCACCGCTCGCAGGCCCGCAGGTGCCGCTCGAAGCGGCGCCGCTCGTCGGGTTCGAGGGCGTCCAGCGCGTAGGGCGCGGCCAGCGAGTGCAGGTCCTCGCGGCGCAGTCGGTCGAGCAGGCTCATGCGGCACCTCCCAGGCAGTTGCGCAGCCGCGTGAGTCCGTCGCGCATCCGCGTCTTGACGGTGCCCAGCGGCAGCGAGAGCCGCTCGGCGACTTCACGGTACGTGTAGCCGTCGTAGTAGGCGAGGGTGACGGACTGCCGCTGCAGGGTGGTCAGCCGGTCCAGGCAGCGGCGCACCCACTCCCGTTCCAGGCCCGCCTCGACCTCCTCGGTGACGTGGTCGAAGGCGGGGTGGTGGGCCCGCTGGGCCTCGCGCTGCTCGCGTTCGCCGGCCGCGCGGGCGCTGCGCACCCGGTCGACGGCGCGGCGGTGGGCGACGGTGAGGACCCAGGACAGGGCGCTGCCGCGGCCGGGGTCGTAGCGGCCGGCGGTGCGCCAGCACTCCAGCAGCACCTCCTGGGCCACCTCCTCCGACTGCGCCGGGTCGCGCACCACCCGGCGCACGAGGCCGAACACCGGCCCGGACACGAGTGCGTAGAGCCGCTCGAACGCCGTGTGGTCACCTCCCGCCACGAGCACCAGGAGCTCGTCCGCCTCCATGCGGTCCCCCTCTCCGCGGCCGCATCCGGCCCGCCCCGTCACACCAGGCATTCGCAACGCACACACCTCCGGACGGTGTTACGGATCAGCGGCCCCGAAAAGCGGGTCGGGGGCGGCCGGGAAAAAAATTTCCCGGCCGACCAATCCGGCCCCGGCGCCTCTCCGAATGCCCGGTCAGACAGGCAAGTCGGCTCTGAGGACGGACCCATGACACCTATATCCAGGAGCGGCACGGGACGCGGCAGCGTCGCGACCCTCATCTGCGGGGCGCTGGCCGCCGGGACGCTCGCAGCAGCCGGCGTGGCCACGCTGGCCCCCGGGGAGGCGGCCGCCTCCAGCCACCGGGAGGCCCCGCTGATCTCGGGGACCCCGCAGTACGACAACACGGACCTCTACGCGTTCGTCAGCCCGGACCACCCGGACACCACGACGATCGTCGCGAACTGGATCCCGTTCGAGGAGCCCGCGGGCGGTCCGAACTTCTTCCCGTTCGCCGAGGACGCGCAGTACGACATCCACGTCGACAACGACGGCGACGCCCAGGGCGACCTGCTGTTCCGCTACACGTTCAAGACGCGGGTGAAGAACAAGAAGACGTTCCTGTACAACACGGGGGCGGTCGAGAGCCTGGACGACCCCGACCTCAACGTGACGCAGACGTACGACCTCGAACTGGTCAAGCTGAAGGGCCGCAAGGAGGTGCACCGCACGAAGCTCGCGGACGACGTGCCGGTGGCGCCGTCGAACGTGGGCAAGGCGTCCATGCCGGACTACCGCAAGCTGCGCGACCAGGCCGTGTACCACCTCCCCAACGGCGCCCAGTCCTTCGCCGGCCAGGCCGACGACCCGTTCTTCCTGGACCTGCGGGTGTTCGACCTGCTGTACGGCGGTGACCTCTCCGAGGTCGGCAACGACACCCTCAAGGGCTACAACGTCAACTCGATCGCCCTGCAGGTGCCGACGGACCTGATCACCGAGTCGTCGCACCAGCCGGTCGTGGGCATCTGGTCCACCACCCAGCGCAGGAACGCCCAGGGCTACTACACGCAGGTCTCGCGCCTGGGCAACCCGTTGGTCAACGAGGTCGTCAACCCGCTCAAGGACAAGGACAAGTTCAACGCGTCCGCGCCCCGGGACGACGCGCGGTTCCTGAAGAACGTCACCAACCCGGAGCTGCCCAAGCTCATCGAGGCGATCTACAAGATCAAGGCCCCGGCCGAGCCGCGCAACGACCTCGTCGACGTGTTCCTCAAGGGCGTCAAGGGCCTCAACCAGCCGCCGTACGGGACGCCGGCCGAGGAACTGCGCCTGAACACCTCCATCAAGCCGACGATGCACCCCAAGCGGCTCGGCGTCCTCGACGGCGACAACGCGGGCTTCCCCAACGGCCGCCGGCTCACCGACGACGTGGTCGACGCCTCGCTCCAGGTCGTCGAGGGCGAACTGGTCGGCTCGAAGAACGACCTGGGCGACGCCGTCGACAAGAACGACAAGGACTTCGAGAAGTCCTTCCCCTACGTCGCCCTGCCGACCGAGGGTTCGCGCGGAGCGACCGCCAAGACCGACGCGGCCGTCCGCAGCCAGCTCGGCGACGCGCTCACCGGCTCCTCCACCTCGGACACCCCGCTGATCGCCGCGTCCGCCGGCGCCGGAGCGGCGGGCATCCTCCTCGTCGGCGGCGGCCTGCTGTGGTGGCGCCGCACGCGGGGGCGCGCCTACTAGGCCGCATTCCGGGGCCGGTCACGACCGGCCCCCGCGAACCGGGCCGGGGAGCCTCCTGCACCTCCCCGGCCCCTTGGCCGGCGCGGCCCGCGCGATCTCCATCCCCCACGGCGCGGGCCGCGCCACCGGACGCACGCAGGCAGACCCAGGAGAGGGCGGAGAGGGCATGGCCCCCGAGATGAACGACGGCGAGACGCACCCCGGGCGACGACCGGCACCGCCGGCCGCTGCGGACGCCGCGGCCGAGACGGAGCCGGCTGCGGCACCCGCACCGCAACCGGGACCCGGGGCGGATGCTGGTGCGGAGGTGCCGGGGGTGGACGCCGGTGTGGAGGCGCTGCCGGTGCCGGAGGCGGACGCCGGCGCCGACGCGGGGACGCCCGCGGCGCCGGGGGCGGAGGGGCCGGACGAGGCGGACGGGCCGGACGAGGCGGACGGGCCGGACGAGGCGGACGGGGAAGACCCCGACGCCAAGACGCCGTCCCTGCCGGGGAGTCACGCCGGTCCGGGCACGACCCCGGCGCCCGACGCCCCCGGTGTCGATCCGCGGGTCGCCGCCGTGCGGCGGGTCGGGGCTGCGGGGCGGCGTTGGCGGGCCGTGCAGCTCGGTGCCTGTGCCGCCCTGCTGGCCGTGGCGATGACCGCCGGGGCCGTCGCGGTCGGGGCCCTGCGGGACGGCGGGGGCCGGGCCGTGGCCACGTCGGCGGCCGTGTCGCCGGGACTGCTCGCCGGCGGGAACCTGGACGCCGGGGTCACCTCGCTCCAGGCCCACCTGCGTACCCAGCCCAGGGACTTCGGCAGCTGGGCCACCCTCGGGCTCGCCTACGTCGAGCAGGCCCGCACCCAGGGCGACCCCTCCCGCTACCCGCGGGCCCGCAAGGCGTTCGACACCTCCCTCGCCCTGCGCGCCGACAACGACCAGGCGCTCGCCGGCCTGGCCGCCCTCGCCGCCGCCCGGCACGACTTCCGGGGCGCCCTGGCCGACGCCGACCGCGCCCTGGAGCAGAACCCCTACAACGAGCGCGCCCTGTGCTCCCGCGTCGACGCCCTAGTCGAACTCGGCCGCTACGACGAGGCGTCGGAGGCAGCGGGGACCGCCGACGCACGCCGCCCCGGCATCCCGGTCTTCACCCGCTACGCCTACGTGCACGAGCTGCGCGGGGACGTCACCACCGCCCGCCGCGTCCTCACCCAGGCGCTCGACGCGGCCACCGGCCCCGGCGACATCGCCTACGTCGCCACCCAGCTCGGCCAACTCGCCTGGAACCAGGGCGACTACCCGACCGCCCTCGCCCACTACGCCCGCGCCCTCGCCGCCGACGACGGCTACCTGCCGGCGCTGGAGGGCCGCGCCCGCGCCCAGGCGGCGAGCGGCCGGCGGGAGGAAGCCGTCAAGGGGCTGGAGGCCGTCGTCGCCCGGTACCCGCTGCCCGGCCCGCTGGTGGCCCTCGGGGAGCTGTACGAGGCCCGGGGCGCCGCCGGTGACGCCGCCCGGGCCCGCGACCAGTACGCACTGGTCGACGCCTGGACCGCCCTCGCCCGCGCCAACGGCGTCGACGTCGACCTGGACACCGCCCTGGCCGCCGCCGACCACGGCGACCGCGCCGCCGCTCTGCGCGCCGCCCGAGCCGAGTGGGCCCGCCGCCACACCGTGCACACCGCCGACGCCCTCGCCTGGGCGCTGCACGTCGACGGCCGCGACACCGAGGCCCTCGGGTACGCCCGGCAGGCGACGGCCACCGGCTATCGCAACGCCGGCTCCCTGTACCACCTCGGCATGATCGAGCGGGCCACCGGCCACACCGCCGAGGCCCGCGCCCACCTCACCTCCGCACTCGAACTGAACCCCGGCTTCTCCCCGCTGGGCGCCCGCACGGCCCGCTCGGCCCTGACGGCACCGCCGGCGCAGACGGCGCCCCGGACGACGGAGGGCGGCCGGTGACCCCCCGCCGCTTCCTCGCCTCGGCCGCGGCCGTCCTCCTGACCGGGTGCGCGCTCGCACTCGTCCCGCCCACCACCGCGAGCGCGCACCCCCTCGGCAACTTCACCGTCAACCGCTACGACGGCCTCGTCGCCGCCCCCGGCAGGCTCCGCGTCGACCACGTGGAGGACCTCGCCGAGATCCCCGCCACCCAGGCCCGGCCCGACATCCGGCGGCTCGGGATGAGCGCCTGGGCGGGGCAGCGGTGCGCCACGGCCGCCTCCGGCAGCCGCCTCACCGTGGACGGCCGCGCCGTCCGCCTGACGGCCACGGCGGCGCGGGCCGTCGTACGCCCTGGGCAGGCCGGTCTGAACACCCTGCGCGTGGAGTGCCGGCTCACCGCGCCGCTGCCCGCGGACGCCCCCGTCGCCCTGGCCTTCCACAGCGCGGGCGCCGCCACCGGGCCCGGCTGGCGGGAGATCACCGCGCGCGGCGACCGGACGACACTCACCGCCAGTGACGTACCGGCGTCCTCCGTGTCGCACGAACTCACGCGGTACCCGAAGGAGTTGCTCTCCTCCCCCGCCGACACCGCGACCGCCGCGCTGCGGGTGCGGCCCGGCGGGCCCGCCCTGGTGGAGGACGAGCGCGACGCGCCCGCCGCGTCCGTGCTGCCCCGGGGCGCCGACCGCTGGACCCGGGCGCTCGACGGCCTCGTGGCCCGGCACGACCTGACCGTGGGGTTCGCCGCCCTGGCCCTCGTCATCGCGGTGGGCCTGGGCGCGCTGCACGCGCTCGCGCCGGGCCACGGCAAGACCCTGATGGCCGCGACGGCGGCGGCCCGCGGCGGCCGGGCCCGCTTCCGGGACGTCCTTCCGCTGGCCGCGTCGGTGACCGTGACCCACACCCTCGGGGTGGTCGCCCTGGGTCTCCTCGTCACCGCGGGCTCGGCCGCGGCCCCCTCGGTGATCGCCTGGCTCGGACTGGCCAGCGGCGCGCTGGTCCTCCTGGCCGGCGCCGGCCTCGTACGCCGCGCGTGGCGCAACCGGGGTGGCGGACACGGCCCTTCACACACCCACGATCACCCGCACGACCACCCGCACCCCCACGGCCATCCACACCCCCACGAGCCGGAGCACTCCCCGGCGCCCGCTCCCGCACCCCGCGCCCTCGCTCTGGCGGGCGCCCCCACCACCGGACTCCCCCACCGCCCCGCCCCCACGTCCCCGCATCCCCACCACCCCGGTGAACACCCGCACCCCGATCCCCACACCCACGGCGGGGTCACCCACTCCCACCCCACCGCCCCCACCCTCCGCGGCACGCTGCTCCTCGGGTTCGCCGGGGGGCTGGTGCCCAGTCCGTCCGCGGTCGTGGTGCTGGTCGGCGCGGCGGCGCTCGGGCACGCCTGGTTCGGGCTGCTGCTCGTCGTGGCGTACGGCGCCGGGCTCGCGCTCACGCTCACCGCGGCGGGGTTCGCGGTGGTCCGCCTCGGCGGGGGCGTGACCCGGTTCCTCGACCGGCACCCGCGCCGGACGGCCCACCCGCTGCTGACGGCCGTACGCCGTGGGGCGCCGCTGTGGTCGGCCCTCGTGGTCGTGGCCCTCGGGGCCGGACTGGTGCTCAAGGGGGCGGCAACCGTACTCGGTTGAGCTACTTTAGGGAGGATGGCGCGGGGCGCGAAGAGGGGGCGGCCGTGTCCGAAGCACCGGGCAGTGAGCGTCTGGTCGCCGGCCGGTACCGGCTGGTGTCCCCGCTCGGCGAGGGCGGCATGGGCACGGTGTGGCGGGCCCGCGACGAGGTGCTGCACCGCGAGGTCGCCGTCAAGGAGGTGCGCGCGCCCACCGGGCTGCCGGCCCCGGACGTGGAGCGGATGTACGCCCGGCTGGAGCGCGAGGCGTGGGCGGCGGCCCGGGTGGCGCACCGCAACGTGGTGACGGTGTACGACGTGGCCACCGAGGACGGGCGGCCCTGGATCGTCATGGAGCTGGTGCGCGGGATCTCCCTGGCCGAAGTGCTCGACGCCGAGGGGCCGTTGTCCCCGCGGCGGGCCGCGTACGTCGGCGCCGAGGTGCTGGCCGCGCTGCGTGCCGCGCACGCGGCGGGGGTGCTGCACCGGGACGTCAAGCCGGCCAACGTGCTGATGTCGAACGACGACCGGGTCGTCCTCACCGACTTCGGCATCGCGACCGTCGAGGGGAGTTCCGCGCTGACGATGACCGGTGAGGTCATCGGCTCCCCGGAGTTCCTCGCGCCGGAGCGCGCGCTGGGGCGTACGCCGGGCCCCGGGTCGGACCTGTGGTCGCTCGGCGTGCTGCTGTACGCGGCGGTCGAGGGCGCCTCCCCGTTCCGCCAGGACACCCCGCTGAGCACGCTGCGGGCGGTCGTCGACGAGGAGTTGCCCGCGCCGCGGCGGGCCGGACCCCTGATGCCGGTGATCGAGGGGCTGCTGCGCAAGGACCCGGCCGAGCGGCTGACGGCCGAGGCGGCGGAGCGGGAACTGCGGGTCGTCGCGGCGGGCGGTGCCCCCACCCGGTCGGGGACGGTACGGGCCGACGCCCTGTGGGCCGCGCCGCTCCCGCCCACGGCACGCACCGGACCGGTGCGCGAGCGGGGGCCCGCGGCGTACACGACCCCCTTGGTGCCGGCCGGCACGGACCCGGTGGACAGCGAGGACGACTCCCACCGGGACCGGCGTTCGGCGGCGGTGCTGATCGTGGGGGTGCTCGCCCTCGCGCTGGCCGTGGCGGGGCTGACGTACGGGCTGCTCCACGACGGCTCACGGACGGGTGGGACGACCGGCCCGACCGGGCAGACGGGTCCGGCTGAGGCACGGTCGACCGGTGCCACGGGCCGGGAGGACGGCGAGGAGCCGAGTCCCTCGCCGAGCGGGGCGTCCGCCGGCGCCGGCGCTCCGCAGTCCGTCACGGTGGTGGTCACCGGCGCGCACACCGACTACTCCGGGAGCTGTCCGCCCGCGGACGGGCGGGCGCCCGCCTTCACGGCGACGATCACGGTGGGCCGGCTGCCGGCCGCGGTGGACTACCGCTGGGTGACGGGCGACGGGCGGGTCCTGGCGGGCGGCTGGAAGACGCTGCGGTTCCGGGAGGGCGGCGGCCGGTCGCGGCAGGACCGGGTGGTCGTGACCACCGACGCGCGCGACGGGACGTACCGTGACGCGGTGGCGGTGGAGGTGCGCGCGCCCCGGCGGGTGACGTCGAACGAGGTGCCGTTCTCGGTGGCCTGTGAGACGGAGACCCCGTCGGACGGGGCCTCCTCTCCTGCTTCGGGTTCCGCTTCGGCTTCCGCTTCAGGTTCTCCTGCGGGTTCCGCAGCGGGTTCTGCTCCGGATCAGTCGTTGGCGTTGAGGACGGGGAGGTAGCCGCCCGACTGGCCGGCCGCGGTCGGGTGGTAGGACTCGCCGATGTTGAGCCAGTTGACGCTGTGCAGCCAGGAGTCGCCGGAGCAGATCTCGTGGCCGGTGAAGGTGGAGCGCACGTCGCCGAAGACGAAGCCGTGGGCGGCGGCGCGGCCGGCGACCGTGCTGTCGAGGTAGTCGGACGCGTCGTTGATGGCCTTGCGCTTGGTCTCCGACAGTCCGATGCAGGTGGTGCCGAGCTGGTAGAAGCGGGGGTAGCCGAGCACGACCACGTGGGCGTTGGGGGCCTTGGAGCTGATCGCCGAGTAGACGGTGTCGAGCTTGCCGGGCAGCGTCGACGCGACGTACGCCCGGGCGGTGTTGATGCGGGAGATGCAGGTGCTGTCCGAGCTGGTCACGCAGGTGGTCATGACGTCGGCGAAGCCCGCGTCGTTGCCGCCGATGCTGATCGAGACCAGGCCGGTGGAGGTGGAGAGCCCGCCGAGCTGACTCGCCAGAACTTCATCCGTTCGGGCGCCCGAGCAGGCCGCGAACGTGAACGAGGAGGGGGCGTGGGCGGCGTTCCAGAGGTAGGGGTACGCCTTGGTGCTGCGCTTGCAGTCGCCGCTGGAGCTGATGTAGCTGCCCGCACCGACGCCGGAGGAGTAGGAGTCGCCGAGGGCCACGTAGCCACCGGTGGCGGCGAGTTGGGATGCCTGTGCCGTGAGGGCGCCGGTGAGGGTGACGCCGGCGGCGAGGAGGACGGAGCTGACGAATGCCGCGATCCGGGAACGTCTCATGGAACCTCCCTTTAGCAGGATCTCTGCCACAACTTTGGTAGCAGCTACGCGTGTTGACAGGAAGTGTCCATGCCAAAAATCATGTCGACCGATCATCAGATGACCACACGTCAACTGACACAGTCGGCATGTCTGGACGAAGCCGACACACCGTACGGACCGTGGAAACCGGGTGCACACGGGGCCCGCGTGCCCGATCATGGGCGGCATGTCTGCGCACCCACACGACGCTCTGCCGATCCGGCTCAACGTCGACGACTCCGACTCACCGTCCGATGTCGTCGACGCGCTGTTCCTCGGCCGCTTCGCGACGGGGGAGCAGCCGTTCTCGCACGCGGTGAACATCGACCGGGTGCGCTCCGGCGCGACCCTGCTGCCGCCCGACGCCCGGGTGCTGCGCGTCGCCCGCGACGACGACCGCAGCGCCACCCTCGCCGAGGGCGACGGCTGGACGCTGCTGATCTCCCGCTGGAGCCGCGGCGCCGACGTCACGGTGACCGCGACCAGCGCCGAACTGGCCGCGAAGGTGCTGGACCAGGCCACCGACGGCGCGACGGACGAGCCCGAACCGCAGCCCGAGAACGTGACGATGGGCTTCTGGTACGTCTCCCCGCGCCGGGGCCCGCACCGCACGACCCGCCAGATCTCCGCCGGCACCTGGGACGAGGTGCGGGAGAACTACACCGCGCCCGTGGCCGACGCGATGGACCGGCTGATGGCGACCACCCCCGAGGACATCGCCGGGCGGCTGCTCCTGCTGCACGGCCCGCCGGGCACCGGCAAGACCTCCGCGCTGCGCACCCTGGCCCGCTCCTGGCGGGAGTGGTGCCAGGTGGACTGTGTGCTGGACCCGGAGCGGCTGTTCAGCGACGTCGGCTACCTGATGGACATCGCCATCGGCGAGGACGACTCCACCGGCAAGGGCCGCTGGCGGCTGCTGCTGTTGGAGGACTGCGACGAGCTGATCCGCGGCGAGGCCAAGCACACCGCGGGCCAGGCCCTGTCCCGGCTGCTGAACCTCACCGACGGCCTGCTCGGCCAGGGGCGCAACGTCCTGGTCGGCGTCACCACCAACGAGGATTTGGAACGCCTCCACCCGGCCGTGGTCCGGCCCGGCCGCTGCCTGGCGCGCATCGAGGTCGGCCGGCTCACCCACGCGGAGGCCGTGCGCTGGCTCGGCACGGAGGAGGGCGTCGGCCGCGAGGGCGCGACGCTGGCCGAGCTGTACGCGCTGCGCCGGGGCACGTCCCCGACGTCCCTGCCCGAACCGCGGGGCGGCGCGGACGCGGGCCTGTACCTGTAGGTGCTTTCATGGGGCCATGCCCCTGTTCGTCGGCACCTCCGGTTGGCAGTACAAGGACTGGAAGGGCGTGCTGTACCCGCCGGAGGTGCCCACGCGGCTCTGGCTGGAGGAGTACGCGACGCACTTCGCCACGGTCGAGATCAACAACGCGTTCTACCGGCTGCCCTCCCGGGAGACCTTCGCGTCCTGGGCCGGGCGGGTCCCGCCGGACTTCGTGGTCGCGGTCAAGGCGAGCCGCTACCTGACCCACATCAAGCGGCTGAAGGACCCCGAGGAGCCGGTGGAGCGCCTGATGACCCACGCGGCGGGGCTCGGCCCCCGCCTCGGCCCGGTCCTGCTCCAGCTCCCGCCCACGCTCCAGGCGGACCCCGCCCTGCTGGACCGGTGCCTGTCCCGCTTCCCGGCGGGCACCCGGGTGGCCGTGGAACCCCGGCACGCGTCCTGGTGGACCCCGGCCGTCCGCTCGGTCCTCGAGGCCCGGGGCGCGGCCCTGTGCTGGGCGGACGCCCGCGCCCGCCCGGCGACCCCGCTGTGGCGCACCGCCGACTGGGGCTACGTCCGCTTCCACGAGGGGCTGGCCCGGCCCTGGCCGCACTACGGGCGCCGGTCCCTGGAGACCTGGCTCGACCGCATCGCCACGACGTGGTCCTCCGCGGCCGACGTCTACGCCTACTTCAACAACGACCCCGGCGGAGCGGCGATCCGCAACGCCCACACCTTCGCGCGGGCGGCGCGGAGGGCGGGACTGAACCCGACGCGGGCCGAGTTCAGCCCGGCCGGCTGAGTGCCCGGCAGGTCACCGGGGACCGGTCCTCACTCGCCGTAGGCGGCCCGCAGGGCGTCGCGGACGGCCGCGAGGGCCGCCTCCCCGTCCAGGCCCAGGCGGCGGGCCCGGTCGGCGTACGCCTGGGCGGCCGCGGCCAGTTCACGCTCCGCGGCCTGGCCGGCGGCGGCGACGTAGGTGCCGTTGCGGCCCCGCGTCTCGATCACCCCGTCCGCCTCCAGCGCCCGGTACGCCTTCGCGACGGTGTTCACCGCCAGCCCCAGCGACTCGGCCAGCCCGCGCACCGTCGGCAGCCGGTAGCCCACCGGCAGCGCCCCGGACCGCGCCTGCCCGGAGATCTGCGCGCGCACCTGCTCGTACGGCGGGGCGGCACCCTCATCGATGTCGATCTTCAAGGTCACGCAGCGATTGTCCCGCACCGGGCCGGAAATTCGGAGGCGACCGGACGCGGGCGGACGTAGCGTGCGCTCCCATGAACGTCATCGTGCGGGACCTGCGCCCCGGCGTGCGCAGCGACGCGGAGGGATTCGCCCACGTGCGGCGGCTGGTCCTGCCGTACCTGCTCGCCACGCCCGAGTCCGTGCTCCACGACCTCGCCCACGCCCACCCGGACGCCCGGATGCGCCGGCTGGTCGCCGAGGAGGACGGCGAGATCATCGGCACCGCGCAGGTGGGCGTCGCCCATGACAGCCCCGAGCCGGGCGTCGGCTCCGTCAACGTGTGCGTGCACCCGGAGCGGCGGCACCGCGGCGCGGGCACGCTGCTGGCACGCGCGGGCGAGGCGCACCTGGCCGAGCACGGCGTGCGCAAGGTGTACTCCTGGGTCCTGGACGAGCCGGGGCACCGGGCGTTCGCGCAGCGGCACGGCTACCGGGCGAGCCGTCCCGCCCGCTTCCTGCGCCTGGACCTGGCCCGCACCCCGCTGCCGCCCCTGCCGGACCCGCCGGCCGGCGTGGAGCTGCGCACCGCGGCCGACTTCGCCGACGACCCGCGCCCGCTTTTCCAGCTGGACGCCGAGTGCGTGCAGGACGAACCGGGCGACGTCGACGCCGAGTTGGGCGACTACGGGGCGTGGATCGAGGAGTACTTCCGGCACCCGATGCTGGACCCGGAGCTGACCTCGGTGGCCGTGGCCGACGGCCGCGCGGTCGCCTTCAGCGTGGCCCACACCGACGGACGCGCGCACTACCAGACGGCGATGACGGGCACCGCCCGCGCCTACCGCGGCCGGGGCCTGGCCAAGCTGGCGAAGAGCCACTCCCTGCACCGCGCCCGAGCGGCCGGGTACACGCGGGCGTACACGGGCAACGACGCGGAGAACGCGCCGATGCTCGCGATCAACCGGTGGTTCGGCTACGAGATCTGCGCGACGGAGGTACGGCATGTCCGCGAACTCCCCTGAGACCGCCCGCACGCTGGACGTCGTCCTGGTCAAGGCCGGGCGGACGAAGATCCGTTACGCGGCGGAGCTGCTGCACGACGACGGCACGCGCCTCGCGGTCCGCGCCCCCTGGGCCGGTAATGGGGTGCGGGACTTCGGCTTCGTGCGCTTCGAGGCCGGGGACGTGTTCACCGAGTACTACTGGCGCGACCGCTGGTACTCCGTGAAGGAGGTCAGGGACGGGTCGGGCACCCTCAAGGGCTGGTACTGCGACATCACGCGCCCGGCCGTGCTGACCGGCACGGAACTGATCGTGGAGGACCTGGACCTGGACCTGTGGCGGTCGGCCGACGGCAGCGACGTACGGCGGCTGGACGAGGACGAGTTCGAGGAGAGCGGCCTCGCCGACCGCGACCCGGCGGCCGCGTCCGCCGCGCGGGCGGCCCTGGCCGAGCTGGAGGCCCGCGCCCTGGAGGGCGGCTTCGAGGCGCTCCTGCGCTGACGGCCCGCGAACCGGCGCGGGCCACCCGGCACCGGCACCCGCGCCGGCCGGGCCGCTCGCTCACACCGCCCCCACCACCGCGTACCGCTCGTCGGTCACGGCTCTCCCCCACAGCCGTGCGTCGTCCGACAGCCGCTCCACGCGCGCGTGCGCCACGAGCGGGGCCAGCAGGGCGGTGAGGCGGTCCGCGGGGACGCCGACCGGGTCGACGGTCCCCCACACGCCCTCCACCAGCACGAACCGGCCCCCGGGGCGCAGCAGTGCCCGCCAGTGGCGCAGGACGCGGGCCGGGTCGGGCAGCGTCCACAGCACGTGCCGGACGAGGACGACGTCGAAGCACCGCTCGCCGACCGCGGGCGCCGCCGCGTCACCGCGCAGGAACACGGCGTCACGCCCGGCGAGCTTGGCACGGGCGAGGTCGACCATGCGGGCGGAGCGGTCGACCCCGGTGACGCGGTGCCCTTGTTCGACCGCGAGGAGCGACAGGCTGCCCGTGCCGCAGCCGAGGTCCAGGACGTCGGCGGGGCGCTCGGGGAGCCAGGCGCGCAGCCGGTCTGCCCAGGCCGCGCGCACCGCGGGGTCGCGCAGGCCGTGGTCGGGTTCGTCGTCGAAGGCGGCGGCCGCCGCGTCCCAGTCGACACGCTCCGTCGTCGTGGTGTCACCCTCGTCCGTCATGCCACCAGAGTGACACCCGCCACTGACAACGCGATCGTGACGGGCGCCACTGACAGCGCACGGGGCGATGAGGAACTCTCCCGGAACGGGTCTACCTCCGTGAGAACTCGGAACCCGGTAGTCCCTCGAAGGAGGCAGCCATGCGCCGCGACCTCGTGCAGAAGCCCCTGAAGAAGACCGACTCCCGCCGCCTGCGCGACGAGGCCGACGAGCGCCCCGCCGGCCGCCCTGAGGTGCGCAAGGACGTCGCGCGCACCTGGTGGCCCGACGGGTGAGCGCCCGGTGGGCGCTCAGACCAGCGGCTTGCGGTAGTGCAGGCGGTCGTAGGGCCCCTCGGTGCGGCGCTCGACCACCTCGTAGCCGAACCGCGGGTAGATCTTCTGGTTCTCCCACATCATCGCGTTGGTGTAGAGCCTGATCTCGGGCAGCCCCAGCGCACGCGCGTGTGCCTCCACCCACTGCAGCAGCCGCCGTCCCACGCCCCGGCCGTGCGCGTCGGGGTGGACGGCGATGCTGTCGAGGAAGAGGTGGTCCGCACGGGCCTCGACGACCACCAGGCCGACCACGGGCCGTCCGGTGACGAACACCTTGCCCGCGGCCACGTCCGCCGCGTGGTCCGCCTCCATGGGCACGGGCCGCACCCCGATGCGTGCCACGTAGGGCTGGTAGGCGGCGTCGGTCACGGCCCGCACGGCGGGGACGTCGGCGGCGACGGCGGGCCGGATGTCGTCGTTCGTCATGCCGCGCACGGTACCTACCTCAGCGCAGTCCCAACACTCCCTTAACGGCACCATAAGGATCCCCTCCACCGGGTCCGAGCAGGCGATTCCCGGGCCGCCCGGGGCTAGTTTGCTGATCACCCCCACGGGATCCAGCCCGGTTTGCAGGACCGTTCCGAGGAGTTCCGCATGTCCGCCCGCCGCCGTACGACCGCCGCCGCGATCGCCCTCACGGGTGTCGCCCCGCTCGCCCTGACCGCGCTGTGCGCCTCCCCCGCCTCGGCGCACGGCTCGATGGGCGACCCGGTCAGCCGGGTCGCCCAGTGCTACGCGGAGGGCCCGGAGAGCCCGAAGTCGGCCGCGTGCCGGGCGGCGGTCGCGGCGGGCGGCACCCAGGCGCTGTACGACTGGAACGGCATCCGCATCGGCGACGCGAACGGCCGGCACCAGCAGCTGATCCCGGACGGGAAGCTGTGCAGCGCGAACAGCGAGGAGTTCAGGGGCCTGGACCTGGCCCGCGCCGACTGGCCGGCGACCGGCGTGCGCGCCGGCGCATACACCTTCAAGTACCGCGTGACCGCCCCGCACAAGGGCACCTTCAAGGTCTACCTCACCAAGCCGGGGTACGACGCGACGAAGCCGCTCGCCTGGTCCGCCCTGGACCTGGAGCACCCGGTGGCGACGGCCACCGACCCGGTCGCGGCGGGCGGCTTCTACACGTTCTCCGGCACGCTCCCCCAGCGCTCCGGGCGCCAGCTGCTGTACGCGGTGTGGCAGCGCTCGGACAGCCCGGAGGCGTTCTACTCGTGCTCCGACGTGACGTACGGCGGCGCGGCGGCGGGCGGGTCCGCCGAGGCGCCCTCGCAGGAGCAGATCGACGCCGGTGCCGACAAGTCGACGATCGAGCACCACGGCCACGGCGACGACGACGCGACCACGACGGCGGACCCGACGCCGGGCGAGGGCAGCGGCTCGGGCAGTGGCACGGACGGCGGGACGAACGGCGGTTCCGGCAGCGGCACGGACAGCGGTGCGGGCGCCGCCGGCAGCGGCACCCGGGACGACAGCGGGGCGGCGGGCGCGGACACGGCGACGGCGGCCCCCGCGGTCCCGGCCGACGCCAACGCGCCCCAGCCGGCCGGTGCGTCGCGCAGCCTCGCCGAGACCGGTGGCGACAGCAGCACGACGTACTTCGCGATCGGCGGCGCGGGCGCCCTGGCCCTCGGTGCGGCGGCGCTGTTCGCGTCGGTGCGGCGGCGGGCGGTGGGCGGCCGCCGCTGAGCGGCGGACACGACTCCGGGGTCCGGCCAGCGGCTCAGGCCGGCCGGACCCCGGCGGGCGTCACCCGGGCGCCCGCACGCGGGCGGGCCGGGCTCGACCGGGGCTCAGTCGGGGCTCAGCTGAAGACGGACGCGCAGGTCGAGGCGGTCGCGTGGGCCGGGTCGAGGGCGTTGGCGACCTCGTGGAAGGCGATCCGGTCGAGCAGGCCGATCGCCAGGTGCTCGGAGAGGTCGAGCGGGCACAGGTCCTGCAGCAGGACGTTGCGGACGTCGGAGCCGCTCAGGTACTGGCTCCGCCAGGGGGTGACCACCTCGTCGTACTGACTGGCGATGACCGTGTAGCGCACGCCCGGGACGGTGTCGCCGCCCGCGTTCAGCTTGGTCAGGAACGCGGAGCCGACGATCTGGTCGGCGAGGCCGGGGGTGGTGGCCTTGAGCAGGTCCTCGGCGCCGGGGAAGTACGGCAGCAGGTTGGTCAGGCCGCTGAGGGTCGTGCCGTGGTTGTCGGGGGCGATGCCGACGAGGGCGTTCACCTTGGCGGCGCCGCCGAGGAACTTGAGGTAGTAGCGGGGCATCATGCCGCCCTGCGAGTGGCCGACGAGGTCGGCCTCCGCGGCGCCGGTGGCGGAGAGCACCTTGTCGACGAACACGGAGAGCTGCGCGGCCGACCGGTCGATCGGGCCGAGGCCGTGGAAGAGCGGGACGCCGTCGAGCTGCCCGTAGTCGAGGGAGAAGACGCAGTAGCCGCGGCTCGTCAGGTAGGGCGCGAGGCCCAGCCAGTTGTCGACGGAGTTGCCGAGGGTGCCGTGCACCAGGACGACCGGGCGGGGGTGTGCGGCGGAGGGCTTGCAGGAGTAGTCGTTCCAGCCGCTGGAGGGAGCGGTGGCGGCCTGTGCGGTGCCGGCGGCGGGGAGGGTGGCGGCCGCGGCGGTCAGGACGAGCGCGGCGAGGGGTCTGAGCAGTCTCTTCCAGGGCAGCATCGGGTGATCTCCTTGCGGCTCAAGGGGGATGCGATGGTGGGGTGCCCTGTGATCCGGATCACGGGATGCTGTTCACTCGTCAAGTTACGGGCGAGTAGCCCACGCGTGAAGTTACGCGTCAGTAAAACTTCCGGTGATGAGCGGGCAAGCCGTGAAGTCCGATGAACTGACGGGAACGTCCGTGAAGTCCTGACACTCCCTGATATCCCCTGATGCTCCGTCACCAGGCGGGACGGATGGGACCTCCGGGAGCGATCCGCGCCAACCGGGCGCCCAGCGCGCCGACTTCACCCTCCCCGAGCGTGCGGACCCAGTCCCCCACCACCTCGGCGGCCGCCTCCTCGGCCGCCCGGGTGCACGCCCACCCCCGCCCGGTCAGCACGACCAGCCGGGCCCGCGCGTCGCCGGGGTGCGGCCGCCGCTCGGCGTACCCCTTGCGCACGATCTCGTCGACCAACTGACTGGCCGCCTGCTTGGTCACCCCGAGGTGCGCGGCGAGGTCGGTGACGGTGGCGCCGTCGGGCGCGAGGCGCGCGAAGGCGAAGCCGTGGGCGGGCCGCACGTCGGCGAAGCCGCGGGCCACGACCCCCTCCTGGATGCGCTGGGTGAGGTCGCCGGCCACCGCGAGCAGGGCGGCGGACAGGGCCATGGCGTCGGAGTTCTGCACACGGGCATTGAAACACCCTTGACGCATTGGTCAAGCTACTTGACGATATGGACAAGCAGCTTGACCAAATGCCCTCTCCGAAGGAGACCCGCCATGCCCGTCGTCCGCTCGTCCGAGGCCGTCACCCACGAGGTCCACGGCGCCCGTTTCGTCTCGTACGCCAGTCCGCTGACCGGGAGCAGGGAGCTGTGCGCCTGGCGCGGGGAGATCCCGGCGGGCACCCGGGCCCCCGCGCACACGGTCTCCCGGGAGGAGGTCTTCCACCTGCTGGTCGGCGAGCTGTTGATGACCCTCGACGGCCGCACCGAACGGATCGGCGCCGGGGACACGGTGATCGTGCACGCCGGCACGACCCTCGCCGTGGAGAACCCCACCGACCACACCGCGCTGTCCTGGGTCACCACCTCGGTCGGCCTGGAGGCCGAACTGGCCGACGGCACCCGCCTGGTGCCGCCGTGGGCCAACTGACGGGGCACGGACCGGCCGGGCCGGTCGGCCGGTCCGTGCCCCGCGTGGCTCACGCGGCCAGCGATCCCGGCATCACCGCGCGCGGACCGAACTTCGCGCGGGCGCGGTCGGCGACCTCCTCGATGCGGCGGACCTTCTCGTCGACCGGGTCGAAGGTGAGCTGGTGCGCGGCCCGGTCGGCGGGGGTGAGCCCCTCGGCGCGCAGGGCGAGCGCGCGGACCCGGGCCCGCTGGAGGCCCAGCGCCTCGTACAGCCCGTGGGCCGTCTTCGTCAGGTCCGCCGAGTGCGCGGTCGGTTCGGTGAGGGTGCGGCTGCGGGTGGTGGCGGACCGGTCGGCGTAGCGCACGGTGAGGGTGAGGGTGCGGCAGACCTTCTCCACGGCGCGCAGCCGGGTGCCGATCTCCTCGGCGGCCGAGAGCAGGGCGCGGCGGTGCCGGTCCGGGTCCAACTCGTCGCGCTCGAAGGAGCGTTCGGTGACCAGGGAGCGGGAGATCCCGTTGGGGACGACCCGGCCGCGGTCGATGCCGTTGGCCTTCTCGCGCAGTTCGCGGCCCGCCTTCGCGCCGATCAGGCGCTGGAGCGTGGACAGCGGCGCGGCGGCGACCCGGCCGAGGGTGTCCAGGCCGTACTCGTCCAGGGTGCGGGCGGTCGCGGGCCCGACACCGGGCAGCGCGGCGACCGGCCGGCCGGCGAGGAACTCCGCGATGCCGTCCGGGTCCCCGGGCACCGCGCGAGTCAGCCCGGGCCGGGCCTCACGCAGCGCCATGCGGGCCAGCAGCGGGCCGGGACCGGCGCCGGTCGCGCAGTCCACGCCGTGCAGGGCGAGGGCGCGCACCCGGATCACCGAGGCCAGTTCGACGGCGGTGCGGCCGAAGTAGCGTTCGGCGCCCCGCAGATCGGCCAGTGCCGTGTCCGGTGGCAGCGCCTCGACGACGGGGGTGAACTCCTCGAGCAGCCCGAGCAGCCCCGGCAGGGCCGCCTCGTACATCGGCGGCAGCTGGAAACGTACGCAGAGGATGGTCATCCCGCACTCCCCGGACTCTGGTGCCACAACTTCCTTCCCACCGCGGGCCCTTCGCCCGCGGGGCGCAGATCCGCCCAGGGGTGCATCTCGTACCCCGTGGACATGCGGATCTTCCGTTCCTCCATCGGGTCGCGCGCCGCGGAGCCCGCGGGCGCCGGGCGGCCCTCCGAACCGGCGAGGCGGGCCCGGGCCGCGCCCTCGCCGTCGGCCGGCGGGGCGCCGTCCACGGCGGCAGGCGTCCGCGCCAGCCGGGCCGCGACCTCGTCGAGGCCGCCCTCGGCGCGCAGTTCGATCAGGTCGGCGAGGTTCCAGGCGGCCGCGCCCACGACGCTGAAGCTGCGCGGTCCGCGCCGCTGGACCACTCCGCGCACCAGCAGCAGCCAGGAGTGGAAGACGGTGTGCGCGCAGGTGTCGTGGGAGTCGTCGAAGAAGGCGAGGTCGACCAGTCCGGTGCCGTCGTCGAGGGTGGTGAAGATGACCCGCCTGCCGGAGCGGATCGGCGGGGTCTGGGTGGCCGCCTTGGCGCCCGCGACCAGCACGGTCTCGCCGTTGCGCACCTCGCGCAGCCGGCGCGCGGGGACGACGCCCAGCTCGGTGAGGAACTCCCGGTGGTCGTCCATCAGGTTGCGCGAGGCGTCCATGGAGAGCACGCCGAGCTCGGCGCTGAGCCGCTCCGCGGACGACAGGTCCGGCAGCCCGGCCGACGCGGTCCTGCGTCCCCCGGCCAGCGGGAGCTGCCCGCCGCCCCCGCTGCGGGTGCCCCGGTGCAGCTCGGTCAGGTGCAGTTGCAGGTCGCGCCGGTTGGCGCCGAACGCGTCCAGCGCGCCGACCTGGGCGAGCCGTGCGGCGATCGGCCGGCTCGGGCGGGCCCGCTCCCAGAAGTCCAGCAGCGAGGCGTACGGCCGGCCCTCGGCGATCCGCGCGGCCTCCGCCTCGCTGATGCCGTGCACGTCGGAGAGGGCGAGCCGCAGACCCCACACCCCCTCGGGTCCCTCCGGCCGCCCGGATCCAGATCCACCGGACTTCCCGGATTCAGACACCAGTTCGATCTGGTGGGTGACGCCGGACGCGTTCACGTCCAGCGGCAGGATCGGCACCCCGCGCCGCCTGGCGTCCGCGAGCAGCAGCCGCTTGGGGTACATCCCCGGGTCGTGGGTGAGCAGCCCGGCGTAGAAGGCGGCCGGGTGGTGGGCCTTCAGCCACGCCGACTGGTACGTCGGGACGGCGAAGGCCACCGCGTGCGCCTTGCAGAAGCCGTAGCTGCCGAACGCCTCGACGATCTCCCAGGTCCGCCGGATCGTTTCCGCGTCGTAGCCCCGGGCCGCCGCGTGCTGGGCGAACCAGACCTTGATCCGGGCCTGCGAGCCGGGGTCGGACAGCCCGCGCCGGATCCGGTCGGCCTCGCCGCGCCCGCAGCCGGTCATGATCGCCACGATGTCGATGATCTGCTCGTGGAAGACCACGACCCCGTACGTGCCCTTCAGCGGCCCCTCCAGGTCGGGGTGCGGGTAGCGCACCGGGGCCCGCCCGTGCCGCGCCTCGATGAACGGCCGCACCATGTCGGCGGCGACCGGGCCGGGCCGGAACAGCGAGATGTCGACGACCAGGTCGTGGAAGCCGGCCGGCTGCAGGCGCCCCACCAGGTCGCGCTGGCCCGGCGACTCGATCTGGAAGCAGCCCAGCGTCTCGGTGGAGCGGATGAGCCGGTACGTCTCCGGGTCGCCGGGCGGCACGCCGTCCAGGTCGACCTCCTCGCCCGTGGCCCGTGCCACCTCCGCGACCGCGTGCGCCATCGCCGACTGCATCCGCACGCCCAGCACGTCCAGCTTGAGCAGCCCGAGGTCCTCCACGTCGTCCTTGTCGAACTGGGACATGGGGAAGCCCTCGCCGCTGGTCGGCACCACCGGCGTACGGGACAGCAGGGAGGCGTCGGACAGCAGCACCCCGCACGGGTGCATGGCGATCCCGCGCGGCAGGGCGTCGAGGGCCTCGACCAGCTCCCACAGCCTGCCGTACCGGTCCCGCTCCGCCGCCAGCCGCTTCAGCTCGGGCAGTTCGTCCAGGGCCGCGCGGGCGTCGCGGGCGCGGACATGCGGGAAGGACTTGGCGATGCGGTCGATGTCCGCCGGGTCCAGGGACAGGGCGGCGCCTACGTCGCGGATCGCGTGCCGGACGCGGTACGTCTCCGGCATCGCGACCGTCGCGACCCGCTCGGTGCCGAACCGGCCGATGATCGCGCGGTAGACCTCGAGCCGGCGCGCGGACTCCACGTCGATGTCGATGTCGGGCAGCACGACGCGCTCCTTGGACAGGAAGCGCTCCATCAGCAGCCCGTGCTCGACCGGGTCGGCGTGGGCGATGCCCAGAAGGTGGTTGACCAGGGAGCCCGCGCCGGACCCGCGCGCCGCGACCCGGATGCCCATCTCCCGTACGTCGTCCACCACCTGGGCGACCGTCAGGAAGTACGAGGCGAAGCCGTGGTGGGCGATGATGTCCAACTCGTGGTGCATCCGCTCCCAGTAGGCGCGGCGGCCGGTGTAGCCGCGCCGCACCATCCCGGCGACGGCCCGGGAGGCGAGCGTCCGCTGGGCGGTGCGCCGGTCCGCGCCGACCAGGTGCGCCTCGGGGAAGTGGACGGCGCCCATGCCGAGGTCGTCCTCGGGGTCTACGCGGCAGGCGGCGGCCGTCGCCGCGGTCTGCTCCAGCAGCCGGTGGGCGGCCTCGGGCCGGAAGCCCGCGGCCGCCACGATCCGCTCGGCCGCGCGCAGCATGGCCTCCGGGTCCTTGAGCCAGGCTTCCCCGGAGTCCAGCTCCTTGGTGGGGTCGATGGGCACCAGCCGCCGGGCGGCGTCCAGCACGTCGGCGACCGGGCCCTGGCCGGGGTCGGCGTAGCGGACGGCGTTGCTGAGCACGGGCCGGATCCGCTGCTCGGCGGCGAAGCCGACGGTACGGGCGGCCAGGCGCAGCGAACCGGGCCCGGTGCCCTCGCGCCCGTGCCAGACGGCCTCCAGACGCAGGGCGTCGCCGTAGACCTCGCGCCAGGGGGCGAGGAGCCGCGCGGCGCGGTCGGGGCGGCCCGCGGCGAGGGCGCGGCCGACGTCGGAGCCGGGGCCGAGCAGCACGGTCAGCCCCTCGGCGTGGTTGTCGGCCCAGGTCAGCAGGGGGGTGCCGGACGAGGGACCGCCCGGTCCGGGCGGCGCGGGCGGCGCCGCGGGTCCGGTGCCCGCGTGGGCCGCCGAGACGAGCCGGCACAGGTCGGCCCAGCCCCGGGCGCCGTCCCGGGCCAGGAAGGTGACCCGGGGGGCCGACTCGTCGACGAAGGCACCGCCGCGCACGGGGGTACGGCGCCTGCCGCGCTCCTGGGTCCGCCCGGGCGGCTCCGGCGGGGCCACCGCGAGGTCCACCCCGAAGAGCGGCCGGACGCCCGCCCCGGCGGCGGCCTTGGCGAAGCGGACCGCCCCGGCGACGGTGTCGCGGTCGGTCAGGGCGAGGGCGTCCATGCCCCGCTCGGCGGCGCGCTCGGCCAGCCGCTCCGGGTGCGAGGCGCCGTGGCGCAGGGAGAACCCGGAGACGGTGTGCAGATGCGTGAAACCCGGCACACGCACCTCCCGCACTCGTGAGCCCCACACGGCTCTCGAACATCAGTTCCAAACTCGTCCACCTCCACCATAGACCATTTCTCGAACATGTGTACGACAACCATTCGGGCGCCTCCCACCTGCGGAAACGCCCGTGCCCCGGGACTGTGGGGACATGACACAGACCTCCTTCCTCGGCGAGGTGAAGGACGCGGTCACACCGCGCGCCACGCTGCTGGTCCTCGGCGTGGTCGCGCTCTCGCTGCTGTTCATCACGTCCTACGTGGGCGCCCTGCACGACCCGAAGCTCAAGGACGTGGCCTTCGGGGTGGCCGCCCCCGGGGCCGCCGCGGAACGGACGGTGGCCCGGCTGGAGCGGCTGCCCGGCGCCCCGCTGGACCCGCGCGCGGTGACCGACGCGGCGACGGCCCGGCAGCAGGTCCGGGACCGCACCCTCTATGGCGCCCTGGTCGTGGACCCGGCCGGCGGCACCGACACCCTGCTGGTGGCCACCGGCGGCGGCAAGGTGCTCGCGTCCGCCCTGGAGGGCCTCGTCGGCAACCTGGAGAAGGCCCAGGGCCGCACGGTGCGCACGGTGGACGTGGCCCCGGCCGAGGCCCGCGACGCCAACGGCCTGTCGTCCTTCTACGTGACCGTCGGCTGGTGCGTGGGCGGCTACCTGTGCGCCTCCATCATGGTGGTCAGCACGGGCGCCGCCCGCTCCACCCCGCGCCGCGCGGTGATCCGGCTCGCCACGATGGCCCTGGTCGGGATCGTCGCCGGCCTGGGCGGCGCGCTGATCGTCGGCCCGGTCCTGGGTGCGCTGCCCGGCAGCTTCGCCGCGCTGTGGGGGCTGGGCGCGCTGATCGTCTTCGCGGTGGGCGCGGCCACGCTCGCCCTCCAGGGGCTGTGCGGACTCGCCGGCATCGGCCTGGCCATCCTGCTCGTGGTGATCCTGGGCAACCCGAGCGCGGGCGGCGCGCTGCCCCCGCCGATGCTGCCGCCGTTCTGGCGGGCCATCGGCCCGGCGCTGCCCCCGGGCGCGGGCACCTGGACGGCCCGCTCGATCGCCTACTTCCGGGGCAACGCCGTCACCGGCCCCCTGCTGGTGCTGTCGGCGTGGGCGGTCGCCGGCACCCTGATCACCCTGCTGGCGTCCCGCCTGCGCACCGGCGGGGCGGCCCGGCGGCCACCCCGCACGACCGGAGGCCCACCGGCCGGCGGAACGGCGGCCGGCGGAACAGCGGCCGGCGGAACAGCGGACGCCCGGTAGCTCACGCCCCCCGCTCGGGCGGCGCGGGGTTCACCGGCGGCTGCTGGGCCCGCTCCAGGAACCGCAGCAGCTCCACCGGGAAGGGCAGCACCAGGGTGGAGTTCTTCTCCGCGGCCACCGCGACCACCGTCTGGAGCAGCCGCAGCTGCAGCGCGGCCGGCTGCTCGGACATCTCCTTGGCCGCCTCGGCGAGCTTCTTGGACGCCTGGAGCTCGGCGTCGGCGTTGATGACACGGGCCCGGCGCTCGCGGTCGGCCTCGGCCTGGCGGGCCATGGACCGCTTCATGGTCTCGGGCAGCGACACGTCCTTGATGTCGACCCGGTCGATGGTCACGCCCCACTCCACGGCCGGGCTGTCGATCATCAGCTCCAGGCCCTGGTTCAGCTTCTCCCGGTTGGACAGCAGGTCGTCCAGCTCGCTCTTGCCGATGATGGAGCGCAGCGAGGTCTGCGCCATCTGCGAGACCGCGAACCGGTAGTCCTCCACCTTCACCACCGCGTCGGCCGGCGAGGTCACCCGGAAGTAGACGACGGCGTCGACCCGCACGGTCACGTTGTCCCGGGTGATGCCCTCCTGCGCGGGCACCGGCATGGTGACGATCTGCAGGCTCACCCTGCGCAGCTTGTCGACGCCGGGAACCACCAGCGTCAGCCCCGGCCCGCGCACACCGTCCCGCAGCCGGCCGAGGCGGAAGACCACGCCCCGTTCGTACTGCTTGACGACCCGCGCCGCCGCCGTCACGTAGACCGCGCCGGCGCACGCCAGCGCCGCTCCGGCCGCCACCAGTTCCTCGACCATGTCGGCCCCCAGGGTCCGCAGTGGGTGCCGGGCGACCAGCGCCCGTACCCCGACGGTAACCCCGTACCGTGGGCAAGCGGGAGCCCCCGCACGACGGTTGGCGTGCGGGGGCTCCCCGGGTCGCGGTGCCCACCGGTCCGGCCGGTGTGCAGGGACGCGGTCCCGGTCAGTACACGTGCACCCCGTAGGCGCTGAGCGCCTCGGTCACCGGCTGGAAGAAGGTCGTCCCGCCGGAGGAGCAGTCGCCGCTGCCGCCGGAGGTCAGGCCGTAGGCGATGCCGCTGTTGGAGTACAGCGGGCCGCCGGAGTCGCCGGGCTCGGCGCAGACCGTGGTCTGGATCAGGCCGTAGACGACGTCGCCGCCGCCGTAGTTGACCGTCGCGTTCAGCGCGGTGACCCGGCCGCTGTGGATGCCGGTGGTCGAGCCGCGACGGTAGACCGTGGTGCCCACGGAGGGCGTGGCCGCGCTGGTGATGTCGACGCTGCCCACGGCGCCCGACTTGGTGACCGAGGAGTTCGTGTAGCGCACGAGCCCGTAGTCGTTGGTCGGGAAGCTGGAGCCGGCGGTGGTGCCGAGCGTGGTCGAGTGGGACGAGTTCGACCACCAGGTGCCCGCGCCGTCGGTGCAGTGACCGGCGGTCAGGAAGTAGTAGTTGCCGCTGTTGTCCTGGACGTTGAAGCCGAGGGAGCAGCGCCAGCTGCTCGCGTAGATGGCGTCACCGCCGGAGATCAGCTTCTGGAACTTGCCCGCGGTCCGCTTGATCGTCAGCGCACCGGAGTTGGTGCCGGCCTGCTCCTTGATCTTCGCGATCTCGGACTGGGAGACCGTGCTGTCGACGGTGACGACGACCCGGTTGGTCTTGCTGTCGACGACCCAGGCGGTGCCCGGGACGTCGGCCTGGAGCACCGAGGAGCTGGCGCTCTTGAGCTGGGTGGTGCTGAAGGTGGTGGCGTCCGCCGCGGTCGCGTTGGGGATCGCGATCGCGGCCGCGGCCACGAGTCCGGTGGAGACGGCGATCAGCCGGGTCCGTCTCGTGATGCCGCTGGTGGTGGTGCGCTTGATCCTCACGTTTCGTTCCCTCCCAGGGGAAGTCGGGGGCCCGCGTGGGGTCGGGGCCCGTGAGGCGCAGCCAGGTCCGCCGGGGCGTCCGGATTCCGAACACGCCGTGGCCCTGACAAGCGCTGAGGGGGAGTATTCGGCCGAACGGCCGGTCGGCGCAAGGGTGCCTTTCAGCCGTCAACCTTTGCCCTGGCTTTGCGTGTTGGACACCCGCCGATCGCCCGGCGACCGCCCGCCGACCGGCCCCGACCGCTGGTGACCGGTTTCAGAGCAGATGGCGCTCCCCCGCGGCGACCGCGACCGGCAGTGTGTTGCCGGGCGGCGGGAACGGGCACAGGAAGTGGTCCGCGAAGGCGCACGGAGGCAGTTGGGCGCGGTTGAAGTCCACCGTGGTACGCCCCTCGGCGTCGGGCGCCCCCGGGTACAGGAACCGGAAGCGGAAACTCCCGTCGCCGCTGGTCGCGTCGGCGAACACCGCCCACAGCGAGCCGTCGCCCTGCACGGCCACCCGGAGCGTGAACTCCTGCCCGTCCAGCGCGAACGCCACCTCCCCGCCGAGCCCGAGCCCCCGCTCGCGCCCGTCGGCGTTCGGCACCCGCACGGTGCGGTCCTCGCCGTACGGGGTGAACCGCCCGGGCACCGCCCAGCGCTCCTCGTACGGCGTGGCCGCGATGCCCCGGAAGGCGGCCCGGGCCCCGGCGTCCGGGTCGTGGACGCGCACCCCCCAGAGCCCCTCGCGCACCAGCACGAGCAGCCGCCGCTCCCCGTGCCCGACCCGCACCGCGTCCACCGGTCCGGGGTCGGCCGCCAGGCGAACCTCGCCGGTGAACGGCTCGCCGTCCAGGGTCAGCCCGTCGGCCCGGGCGGCGGTGAGGACCACCGCGTCGGCTTCGGCCACCCAGGTCCCGGGGATGTCCGGAATTCGCCCCTCCGGATGGTCGTCGAGCCAGTGCGTGCCGGTGACCGCCAGCGGCCCGTAGGGCGCCGTCACCGCCTCCACGCGCTGCTCGTGCCACTGCTTCCACGCGTCGGGCGCGTCCGTCGTCATCCGACCGGCCTTCCTCGAAAAGGGATCAACGAAAGAGTTCTGCGGAGAGCTCTGCAGAGGGATCTGCAGAGGGGGTCGACAAGGGAGATCAGTGGAGGGTCGGCACGAGGGGCCGCAGGCCCAGGTGCTCCCGCAGCGTGCTGCCGGGGTAGAACGTGCGGAACAGCCCGCGGTGCTGGAGCAGCGCCACCGTGCCGTTGACCAGCCGCTCCAGATCGCGCCGCGGCGCCACGGGCACACAGTGGAAGCCGTCGACGGCGCCGTCCTTGTGCCACACGGCGATCAGCTCGGCCAGGTCGACCGGGCCGCCCCGGTACAGCGGGCCGTGCACGGTCGGCCGGGGCCCGCCCCCGCCGTGCCCGGGCTCGGCGGCGTACTCCCCGTCGCCGAGGTCCACCAGGAGCCCGGCCAGCACCCGCAGCCCGTCCGGGTCCCGGCCCGCCCCGGCGGCCCGCTCCCGCAGTTCGTCACGCACGATCCCGGCCTGCACGGCGTCCGCCACCCGGATCACCGCCACGTCGGCGTACCGGGCGGCGGCGGCCCGGGCCCCGGGCGCGGTGGCGTCGACGACCCGCACGGGCGGTGCGGGCGCGCTCCCACCGCCGCCGGCCCCGGCCCGCGGGGGCGCCCCCCGCGCGCCCCCGTCGGCCCACACCCCGGTCCGTTGCCGGTGCGCCGGGTCGACGTCCTCGACGCCCTCCCCCGGCACCGGGACGACCCCGATGCGCCGGGTCGTGGCCAGCGCCCGCGCCGCCAGCCCGGGCGGTGTCCCGTCGCCGGCCAGGGTCACGAAGTCCAGCCCGCCGCGCTCGGCGAGCCGCACCAGCTCGACCTGGGCGTCGGCGTCGGCCGCCCCGGCGGGGTCGACGGCCGCGGAGTCGACGGCGGCGGCCAGGTGCAGCAGTCCCCGGCCGTACGAGGCGCCCATGCTCACAGCACCTTCGACAGGAACGCCCGGGTCCGCTCCTCCCGCGGGGCGTCCAGCACCTGGCCCGGGGGACCCTGCTCCACGATCCGCCCGTCGGCCATGAACACCACGGTGTCGGCGACCTCCCGGGCGAACCCGATCTCGTGCGTGACGACGATCATCGTGGTGCCCTGGCGCGCCAGGTCCCGTATGACGTCGAGGACTTCGCCGACCAGCTCGGGGTCGAGCGCGGAGGTCGGCTCGTCGAACAGCAGCAGCTTCGGCTCCAGCGCGAGGGCCCGCGCGATGGCCACGCGCTGCTGCTGCCCCCCGGACAGCTGTTTCGGATAGGCGTCGGCCTTCTCGGCGAGGCCGACCCGTTCCAGCAGCCGGCGCGCGTCCCGGACGGCCTGCTCCCGGGGCCGCTTCAGCGCCGACACCGGTGCCTCCACGACGTTCTCCACGACGGTGAGGTGCGGGAAGAGGTGGAAGTTCTGGAACACGAAGCCGATGCGCGTGCGCTGCCTGAGCACCTCGCGCTCGGGCAGTTCGTGCAGCCGGTCGCCCACCCGCCGGTAGCCGATGAGCGTGCCGTCGACGCTGACCGCGCCGCGGTCCACCTTCTCCAGGTGGTTGATGGTGCGCAGCAGCGTCGACTTGCCCGAGCCGGAGGGCCCGAGGACGACGGTCACCTCCCCGGCGCGCACCGAGAGGTCGATGCCCTTCAGGACCTCCAGCGGGCCGAAGCTCTTGTGGACCGACCTGATGTCGACCATGACGCTCATGAGTGGGTTCCCTTGACTGGCGGACGGGTGGGCGGGTCAGGCGGCGGCGTCGAGGCCGAGCTCCCGCAGGAGGGCGAGGGCGGCGCGCGCGGTGGCGTCGTTCTGCCGGAACGCGGGGCCCCCGGTGCGCGGCCGGGTGAACGCGCCGGGCGCGCGGACCTCGGTGTGCGGGCCGAGCGCGAACCGCCGTGGGTGCGGCCGGCCGGCCGGGTCGAGGATCCGCCCGTCGACGGGGTCCACCCGCAGCAGCCCGTCCGGGGTCTCCCCCACCCCCTCGGCGTGCAGGGCGCGCAGCAGCGGGTCCCGCGCCCGCGCGACCGTCGGCTCGGGCAGCCGCGCCTCGACCAGGGCCCGCGCCTCGACGCGGAACCCGGGCACGGTCGGACTGGACGCCCGGAACACCCCGTCCTCGGCGTGGACGGCCATGTCGGCGCCGACGAACCGCAGCAGGCCCGCCCGGGACAGCGCGAGCATCTGCCGCAGCCGGGGCCCGGGCGGTCCGGAGGCCATGTAGTTGAAGAAGCCGTGCCAGGACGTGCCCACGTCGCCGAGCCGCACGAGCTGCCCGTACACCGAGAGCAGCCCGAGGAACACGGCCAGGTCGGCGCTGTGCCCGGGGTCGTGGCGCCGGGTCACGTCGCCCTCGATGTACTGCCGCAGCCCCTCCTGGAGGTCCTCGTGGGTGGCGTACCGCACGCCCTCCAGCGGCCGGTCGAGCGCGGCCAGGTCGAGCCGGTCCGCGGCCTCGGGGACGGCCGCCGCGGCGAGCGCGGCCCGCTCCTCGGGGCCGGTGGTGGCCGCGTACTTCTCCTCGAAGTCGGTCCAGGCGACCGTCGTGCGCTCGGGGTGCACGGTGAACAGCCGGTGGTAGTGGGCGAAGCCCAGCTCCTTCTCCACCAGCGGCCACACGTCCCGCCGGAAGTCGAACCCGCCGGGCCGGGCGAGCAGTGCCTCGATCTCCGGGGGCCCGAAGAAGCGGGGCAGCGGCGGCCGTTCACCGTCCAGGCCGTAGCCGATCTTCGAGTGGTACGGCACTCCGCGCCGCGATCCGACGTACAGCACCGGCTCGCGTCCGGAGGGCAGGTAGGTGTCGCCCTCGTGGCGTCCGCCGCGGCCCTCGGTGAGCAGCACCATCAGGTCGACGAAGGCGAGCCCGAAGCCGCGCACCAGGACCGGTTCGCCGGGCCGCAGGCCGGACAGGTCGCTGTCGGCGGTGAAGTCGGGCGGCAGGTGGGTGAGCCCGTGGGTGCGGGCGTACGCCGCCAGCTCCCGCTGCTCGTCGTCGGGTTCGGCGTCGAGGTGGCCGAGGGCGAGCACCACGAGGTCGGCGCCCAGCGGCTCGGTACGGCCCTCCAGCCAGACCTGCTGGCGTCCGCCGCGCGGCCCGCTCACCCGCACCGCGCGCCGAGGGTGGTGGTGGACGGTGATGCCCGGGGGCAGGGCGGCGACGGCCTGCTCGTGCACCCAGCCCAGGTAGGCGCCCTGGACGCGGCGGCCCGCGAAGGTGCTGCCGTCGATGCCGGCCCACTCGTGCAGGGTGGGCCCGGGGCGCACGGGTCCGTCCATGGCCACCGTCTCGTCGGTGAACATGGTGACGTCCTCGGCGTGCGAGTTCATCCACAGCAGCGGGGACTGGGCCTGGCGCCAGATGCGTCCGGCGCCCGGCGGGTGCGGGTCGACGAGGTGGATGTCGAGGTCCGAACCGGCGTACAGCTCGGGCGCGTTGGCGGCTATGCGCTCGATCAGGCCGGTCGCGCGCGGGCCGGCCCCGACGATCACCAGGGAGGGGCTCATCGGGCGGCCCCCGTGCCGCGCGCGTAGCGCTTCTCGACGTAGTACTGGCCGACGCTCAGCACCGAGGTGACGACGGTGTACCAGACGGTGGCCACCATCAGCAGCGGGATGACCTGGTAGGTGCGGTGGTAGACGAGCTGCACCGAGAACAGCAGGTCCTGCACGGCGATGACGCTGACGATGGAGGTTCCCTTGAGGGTGCCGATCAGCATGTTCCCGGCCGGCGGCACGATGGCCCGCATGGCCTGCGGCAGCACGATGCGCCACCAGCGGCGCCACCGGCTGAGCCCGAGCGCCTGCGCGGCCTCGATCTGGCCCGGGTCGACGGAGAGGATCCCGCCGCGCACCACCTCGGCGGCGTAGGCGGCCTCGTGCAGGGTGAGCCCGATGATCGCCACCGCGATGGGCGTGAACAGGTCGACGGTCCGCACCCCGAACAGGTGCGGGTACAGCGCGCCGATGTTGAACCACAGCAGCAGCTGCACCAGGATCGGGATCGACCGGAACAGCCAGACGTACCCCCAACTCACCGCGCGCAGCACGGGGTTGGCGGACAGCCGGGCGGCGGCGAGCAGGGTGCCGAGGGCGAAGCCGAGCACCATCACCACGACGGTCAGCCAGAGCGTGAGCCACAGTCCGCGCAGCACGGAGTCGGTGGTGAAGTAGTCGGCGACGACGCCCCATTGGAACGCCCGGTTGCGCAGGACGGAGGTGACGGCGAGCCCGAGCAGGACGAGCACGGCGGCGGCCGCGGTCCACTGTCCGAGACGGCGCTGCGGAACTATGGGCAGTTCGTCGGCGTGGACCGGCGGGTCGTCCGGGGCGGCGGGGGCCTTGGCGAGGGTGGTGTCGGAGGACATGGGAAGGCTCCGTGGGTCGGTGGTCCCTCCCGCCTCGGCCGAGCCGGGACCGGGGGACGAACACGGTGGTGCCTTCACACGGGCGGCGCGCGGGGCGCCGTACGGCCGAGCCCCTCAGCAGGGCCGCGCCTCGACTGTACGGTCCGATTTCCCCTCGCTGTCAAGGGTGTCCAGACTGTGAGCAGTACGTCTCATGTCGGTTGACGCGGAACCGGGGACCTGTTCCACTTGCCCCATGCATCCGCAGCAGTGGCTGGTCACCCGCTCCCACATCGACTTCGGTCGTGTGTGGTCCTGTTCCTGTTGAGCGACCCCCTGCTGCCCTGATCACGGTGATGCCGTCCCCCCACACGGGGACGTCCCCATCCTGATCCCCGGGCGCCTCCCGCGTACTGCCGCACGCGTTCCCTTCTTCTCCGCAGCTTTCCCCGCGGCCTTCGCTGCAGCTTTCTCCGCAGCCTTCTCTGCACCCTTCCTTGCACCGTTTTCCTCACTCTTCGCCTTCACACGCGCACCCCCTCACTCCGCGCTTTCCTCCCTCTTGCCGTTCGTAGGAGACACGCCCACGATGCGCACGCCCTCGCGTACCCCTTCCCGCCTGCTCGCGTCCTTCGCCCTGATCACGTCCGCCACCGTCCTGGTGACGGCCTGCGGTTCGGGCTCGGACGACTCCGGGTCCGGCAGCACCGCCCAGGCGGCCGCCGGACCCGACGCGATCCCCACCACCGACGTGGTGTCCACCGTCCGCAAGGACGAGGCGGCGGCCAAGCTCCTGCCGTCCGGGGTGACCGGCCTGACCGTCGGCACGAGCGTCGGCAGCACCCCGCCCGGCACCTCCTACCTGGAGGACGGCAAGACCCTGGTGGGCCAGGACGTCGACTTCACCCGGGCGGTCGCCAAGGTGCTCGGCGTCGACGTCAAGCAGGAGCAGGCGAGTTTCGAGGCGATCCTGCCCGCCCTGGACAGCGGCAAGTACGACGTCGGCGTCAGCAACTTCGGCGTCACCACCGAGCGCCTGAAGACCATCGACTTCGTCACCTACATCAACGACGGCCAGGGCTTCGCCACCCGCAAGGACAGCAAGCTGGCGAAGGTCACCGACCTGGCGCAGCTGTGCGGGCTGAACGTCGCGACCGGCGCCGGCACCACGTTCGAGGCGACCCTGGAGAAGAACGCGCACCTGTGCACGGACGCCGGGAAGAAGGCGTACAAGGTCCAGACGTACAGCGAGTCCAGCGCCGTGTGGTCCTCGCTCCAGCAGGGCCGCAGCGACGTGGTGATGTCCACCATCAACGGCCTGCGCTACGCCGTCGCCCACCAGGACGGCCTGAAGTTCCTCAACGAGTTCCACCGCCTGGACGTGGGCTTCGCCTTCAAGAAGGGCACGAAGCTGGCGCCCGCCTTCCAGGCGGCGGTCGACAAGCTCATCGCGGACGGCACGTACGCGAAGATCCTGAAGAAGTGGGGGACGACCGGCTCGGCGATCGCCAAGTCGCAGATCAGCCCCCCCGAGCTGAAGAACTAGCGCACGCCCGGCGCCTGCGGCCGCTGACGCCGGGTCAGCAGTCGCAGGCGCAGCACTCGCAGCACGAGCACGCCTCACAGCACGAGCAGGCCTCGCAGCAGGAGCAGTCGCAGTCACCGCAGCCGCTGCACCAGCCCTCCCGCTTCCTGCGCGACCAGGGGCCCTCGAACTCGTCGGCGCAGCACAGCCGGCAGGTGCAGCACAGCCCGATCGCCGCCGCGCAGCCCGCCCAGAAGCCCCGCTTGGCGGGCGGCTGCGGCCCGCCCCCGAAGGGGTGGCCCCCGCCCTGGTACGGGTGGTGCGGGTCGTACGGCGTCCCCGGACCCTGGGGCGCGTACGGGCCCTGCGGCGGGCCGAAAGCGGCCTCCGGGGCGTGCCCGCAGGACGTGGTGCCGAAGGCCCGGTCCACCGAGCGCCGCAGCTCGTGCGCGAGCAGCAGGTGCGCCAGCCGGCCGTCGGTGAACTCCGCGTCGCGCAGGGCGAGCCGGATGCCGCGCAGCGCGTCGTCGGCGAGCCGGCGGGCCTCGGCGCGGGAGGTGCCGGTCGCGGTGAGCGGGTTCCAGGCGCCGGCCGCGGCGTCGGCCGGCTGGTCCTCGACGGCGTCCAGCAGGTGGGCGAGCCGCCCGAAGAGCCGTCCCACCTCGGCGAGCGGTACGGCGTTGCCGGGCCGCCCGGCCAGGACCGCGGTGTGCGCGAAGGCGGCCGCCGTGGCGGTCTCGGTGGGTTCGGTGACCGTCAGCAGCGGCGTGCCGGGCCCGGCGAGTGCCTCGATGCCGACCTGCCGGTCCACCGCGTCGACCAGGACGGCGGTGTCGAACCCGACGGCCGAGCCGCCGCGTTCGCCCGCACGCCCCCAGCCGGCCGCGACCCGGCGCGCGGCGAGCGCCACCGGCCTGCGGGCCAGCAGGCCGTCGCCGTCGGCGACGTGGTCACGCACCTTGGCCGAGGCGAGCACCAGGGAGACGGCCGCCGCGAGCCGCGCGCCCCCGCCCTGGGCGACGGACTGGGTGCGCATCCCGCGCAGCGGACACGGGCCGGCCGTGCGCCGGGCCCCGGGCGCGGGCTCGGCCTGAGCCTCCGTCAGGACCGAGATGAGCAGCCCGTCGTAGTTGGTGACGACCCGCGCGAACTGACCGTGGTCACGGCGCAGGGCGAGGCACAGCCCGCACAGGTGCGCCATCCACTGGGTGGTGAGGCCCTCACCGAGCCGGTGACGGCAGGGCCGGACGATTCCGAACACGACGATCCCCCGTAATGCTTACGACATCGAGCTGCCGCATGCTATCGACCGATCGTCGTTCCGGGAGTGCCGCGGAACGGTCGTCCCTGTTCACTCATCCGCCTCACGTCTCACCCGTCCGCCGCAGACAATCATATTTCACTCTCAGTCAGCAGCGGTTTACTTCGGAGCCCTTGGGATACGCGGCCTCTCGACGGATCTGCTGTGCACCAGTACCGTCACAAACCCCCCGCGCGGCGTCTATCCACTTGGCGCGACATCCGCATCATGGACGACCATGGGGTGCGGAAAGGAACAGAAGACCGCTGTGAGAGGAGGCGTCCATGGGATCGGTGCGCAAGGCGAGTGCCTGGCTTGGCCTCGTCGACGACAACGATGACGAGCGTTACTACGACGACGACTACTCCGAGGGGACCGACTCCGGGGACGCCTGGGTGACCGACCCCCGGGTGAAGGTCGCCTCGGACACGGCCGAGGAGAAGGGCCGCCGGATCGGCACGGTCACCCCGGACAGCTTCCGGGACGCCCGGGTGATCGGCGAGCTGTTCCGCGACGGCGTGCCCGTCATCATGAACCTCACGGCCATGGAGGCGGCGGACGCCAAGCGCGTCGTCGACTTCGCGGCCGGGCTCATCTTCGGCCTGCGGGGTTCGATCGAGCGCGTCTCCACGCGCGTGTTCCTGCTGACGCCCGCCCACACGGAGATCGTCAACGGCGACCCGGGCGCGCACCGCGCGGACGGTTTCTTCAACCAGAGCTGAGGCAGGGCCGCCCACCGGCCCTGCCCCCGCTCGGGGTTCACCGGAAGGCGTCGAGTCCGGTGAGCGCCTTGCCCAGCACCAGCTGGTGCATCTCGACGGTGCCCTCGTAGGTGAGCACCGACTCGAGGTTGGTCGCGTGCCGCATCACGGGGTACTCCAGCGAGATCCCGTTGGCACCGAGGATCGTCCGCGCCGTACGGCAGATCTCGATGGCCTCGCGGACGTTGTTGAGCTTGCCGAAGCTGACCTGCTCCGGACGCAGGCGGCCGGCGTCCATGCGCCGCCCCAGGTGGTGGGCGAGCAGGATCCCCTTGTGCAGTTCGACCGCCATGTCCGCGAGTTTGGCCTGGGTGAGCTGGAAGCCCCCGATGGGCCGGCCGAACTGCTCGCGTGACCTCGCGTAGTCGACCGCGGCCTCGAAACTCGCCCGGGCCGCCCCCATCGCCCCCCACACGATGCCGTAGCGGGCGTGCGAGAGACAGCTGAGCGGGCCCTTGAGCCCCACGACCTCCGGCAGCACGGCGTCGGCGGGCACGCGTACGTCGTCCAGCACGAGTTCGCTGGTGACGGAGGCCCGCAGGGACCACTTGTGCTTGATCTCGGGGGCCGAGAAGCCGGGGGTGTCGGTGGGCACCGCGAAGCCACGGATGCCGTCCTCGGTCTGCGCCCAGACGACGGCGACGCCCGCGACCGATCCGTTGGTGATCCACATCTTGCGGCCGTTGAGCACCCAGTCGCCGCCGTCGCGCTTGGCGTGGGTGCGCATCGAGGCGGGGTCGGAGCCGTGGTCCGGCTCGGTCAGCCCGAAGCAGCCGATCACCTCGCCGGCGGCCATGCGGGGCAGCCAGTGCCGCTTCTGCTCCTCGCTGCCGAAGCGGTGGATCGCGTACATGGCGAGGGAGCCCTGCACCGAGACCAGGGAGCGGATGCCGGAGTCGGCGGCCTCCAGCTCCAGGCAGGCGAGTCCGTACTGCACCGCGCTCGCGCCCGCGCAGCCGTAGCCCTCCAGGGACATGCCGAGGGCTCCGATGCCGCCGAGCTCACGGGCGAGCTCCCTGATGCCGGGCAGCTCGCCGCTCTCGTACCAGTCGGCGACGTACGGCAGGACCCGCTCCGCCGCCCACCGGCGCACGGTGTCGCGCACCGCGAGGTCCTCGGGCTCGAGCAGGTCGTCGATCCCGAGGAGGTCCGCGGGGTCGAGCGGGGGCAGCGAGCGGGAAGTCGAGGCCATCAGGCACCCCTCCGAAAAACTAGCACCGCTAACCAATAAGAACCGCCCCCGACGTTACGACCCCCACCGCCCCACGTCCAGGCATACCCCGTTCGGGTGAATTTCCGGGCAGCCGGATCCGTCAGCCGCCGACGGTGGGCGACCACAGACGGTGACGGTCGCCGCTCTGCCCCAGCCGCACGGGTGGTCCGTGGGTGGGAGACGAAAGCGGTCACACCGACACCCTGTGGTCCTCGGGCGACCTCGGCAACGGGAGATCGGCCCCCGGCGCAGCCCCCTCGCACTGCATCACCCGCGGCAACCGCAACCCCGCCGCCGCCCCCAGCAACAGCAACCCCACACTCACCAGCAACGTGACGTGCAGCCCGTGCACGAAGCTGTCCACCGCGGCCCGCCGCAGCGCCGCTCCCCCCGGGCCCCCCAACCGCCCCGCCACCTCGTACGCCTCCCCCAGCGAGTGCCCCGCCGCCACCGACGCCCCGGCCGGCACCCCCGGCACCGACGCCAGCCCGGGCGCGTACGCCGCGTTCATCACGCTGCCCAGCAGGGCGATCCCGAGCCCCGCGCCCAGCTGGTACGACGTCTCCCCGATCGCCGCCGCACCCCCGGCCTGCTCGGCCGGCGCCTCGCTCAGCATCGACTCGTACGCCGCGAACAACGTCGTCTCCAGCCCGAACCCGAGCAGCACGAACCCGGACAGCAGCAGCCCCGTGTCGTCCGTGTCCCCCATCGCCGTGAGCACCAGCACGGCCGCCGCCGTGAGGCAGAACCCCCCGCACACCATCCGCCGCGGCCCGAACCGCCGCAGCGCCCGCGCCCCGACCAGCCCCGCGGCCATCGCCGCGAAGGTCAGCGGCAGCAGCCGCAGCCCGGTCTGCAGCGGCGACAGACCCAGCACCAGCTGGAGGTACTGCGCGGCGATCAGCTCCAGCCCCACCAGCGCGAGCATCGCCAGCACGATGCACCCCACCGCCGTGCTGAACGCCGGCCGCGCGAACATCCTGAGGTCCACCAGCGGCTGCGCCTGCCGCCGCTGCCGCCGTACGAACAACGCCACCAGCACCGCGCCGACCAGCAGCGGCACGAGCGTCACCGGGCTCCCCGCCGCCTCGTCGCCGCCCAGCCGCTTCACCCCGAAGACCACGCCGAACAGCCCGACGGCGGCCATCAGCGCGCCGACGACGTCCCACGGCCCGTCCCCCGCACCGCGCGACTCGGGCAGCAGCAGCCGTCCGACCGGCAGGCTGACCAGCATCAGCGGAATGTTGACCAGGAACACCGAGCCCCACCAGAAGTGCTCCAGCAGGAAGCCGCCCAGCAGCGGCCCCACCGCCGCGCCGACCGCGGCCACCGCGCTCCAGATGCCGATGGCGAGCGCCCGTTCCCGGCGGTCGGGGAAGACCTGCCGCAGGATCGACAGCGTCGCGGGCATGATCATCGCGCCGCCGACGCCGAGCAGCGCCCGCGCGGCGATCAGCACCTGGGCGTCCGGGGCGAGGGCCGCGAGGGCGGAGGCCACGCCGAACAGCGTGTAGCCGAGGAGCAGGATCCGTCTGCGGCCGACCTTGTCGCCGAGCGTGCCGAACAGGATGAGCAGCGAGGCGCAGACGAGCGGGTAGGTGTCGACGATCCAGAGCAGTTCTATCGCGCCGGGCTTCAGGTCCTCGGTGACGGCGGGCACGGCGACGTGCAGCACGGTGGCGTCGACGGCGACCAGCAGCAGGCTGACGCACAGCACCACGAGGACGACCCAGCGGTTGGCACCGGCCCCGGCCGCCCGACGGCGCAGCGCTGCGGCGGCCGTGGTCGTCCCGGACATGTACGTACCTCCCAGGTGTTCCCCCGTCGTCGGCGGGCTCGCGGGGTGGGGACGCCCCGTGGCTCGGCCGGGGAGGAGCGGTGGTCCCCGGCCCGCGCGGACGAACGGCAGGTGAGGGCAGCGTACGCGAGTCGACGCGGGGGTCACGTGGCGGACCTCTCAGACTCCGCGGGCGGCGGTGTGGTGTGCGCCACTCCACGGACGCCTTTCCGACCCTCGTCCGCGTCGATAATCGAGCCCGTGACCGATCTCGAGACGCGCGTGGCCCCGCCGGGCGCCCCCAGGACGCTCCGGGCCGCTCCGGCGCTCCTGGGGTACGCCGCCGTACGGGCCCTGGGCCTGCTGACGCTGGCCCTGTGGAGCGCCGCGCGCGACACGAGCGCGTACAAGCTGCTGACGGCCCGGTGGGACGCGATCTGGTACGTGCGCGTGGCCGAGCGGGGCTACGGCTACGAGGTGCGGCTGCCGAACGGCGACGTCCACTCCGACCTGGCGTTCTTCCCGCTGCTCCCCTGGCTGGAGCGGCTGCTGCACGCGACGACCCCGCTGTCGTACGCCGACGCCGGTTTCACCGTCTCGCTCCTGGCCTCGCTCGCGGCGGCCTGGGGGATCTTCGCGGTCGCGGACCGGCTGTACGGCCGTCGGGCCGGGGTGTGCGCCGTCCTGCTGTGGGCGGTGCTGCCGGTCGGGATCGTGCAGTCGATGGCGTACAGCGAGTCGCTGTTCACGGCGCTGGCCGCCTGGTCGCTGTACGCGGTGCTGACCGGCCGCTGGGTGACGGCGGGTGTCCTGGCCGCGCTGTGCGGCCTGACCCGCCCGGTCGGCCTGGCGGTCGTGGTGGCCGTGTGGGCGGCGGGCCTGTTCCCGCGCGGCGAGCGCGCCCCCGGCGCGGCGCGCCGGGCCGCCGGCCTCGCCCTGGCCCCGCTCGGCGCGGCGGGCTACGTCCTGTGGGTCGGGCACCGCACGGGCGGGGGCCCCTTCGGCTACCTCGACGTCCAGGCCGGCTGGCGCAACGGCTTCGACGGCGGGCGGGCGTTCGCCGGCTTCGTCGCCGACAAGTTCACGTCCCTGCCGGGCGCGCTCGCCGGTCTCGGCCTGATCGCGGGCGTGGCCGCGCTGATCCTGCTGTACGTCGTCGGTGTGCGGCAGCGCCAGCCGCTCGCGCTGCTGGTGTACACGGGGGTCGTGCTCGCGCTGGCGCTGTGCGCGTCGAGCTACTTCGGCTCCAAGCCGCGGCTGCTGCTGCCGGCGTTCCCGCTGCTCTTCCCGCTCGCCCGCGCCCTGGCCCGGCTGCGGACGCGCGGGGCGGCGCTGGTCACGGCGGGTGCGGCGGTGGCCTCGGCGGTGTACGGAGCGTGGTGGCTGAACGGTTCCGGTCCTCCGTGAATTCGAGACCGACCTGCGTTTAACACCACTTGACATCCCCTCGCAACTCGAGCCGGAATGATCAAAGGAAATAAAGGGAAGCACATTCTGCGACCGTCATTCCTCAAGAATTATCCGGCTCCCTGAGAGCAATCCCACATCACATCGTCATCACAAACCCGTGGATTCGACGGAGATGCGAGCTCACTCGCTGTAGCGTCGATTGGGTGCGTACCGAACGAAACCTCACCCGTCTGGACCGGGTGTTCGCCAGGCTCGACCGCGAGCCGGAACGCCCGGCCCACCTCGATGTGCCGAGGATGAGCCGGCACAGGGTCGCGCTGCTGTCCGCGACCCTGGGCTTCTACCTGGCGATCGTGTGGCTCGTGGTGACGACGTCCTGGCTGGTCCGCCTCGACTGGCAGGTCATGTTCTTCCGGCCGTACCAGCAGTGGTCGGGCATCCACTGGTTCGTCGACTACTACGTGGTCCTCGGCCAGCGCGGTCCGACCGCCGTGATGGTGGCCGCCTGGCTCGGCTGGCGCTCCTGGCGCCAGCACACCCTGCGCCCGCTGCTCACCCTGGGCGCCTCCCTGCTCCTGCTGAACGTCACGGTCGGCGCCGCGAAGATCGGCATGGGCCGGCTGGGCCCGCACTACGCGACCACGATCGGCTCGAACGAGATGGGCCTGGGCGGCGATATATTTCCCAGCGGCCACACCGCCAACGCGGTCGTGACCTGGGGCATCCTGGCCTATCTGGCCTCCACCCCGCGGGCCCGCCGCTGGCTGTCCGCGCTGTCCGCGGTCACCTCGCTCGGCGTCGGCCTGGCCACCGTCTACCTCGGGACGCACTGGCTGAGCGACGTGCTGCTCGGCTGGGCCGCGGGCCTGCTGGTGCTGCTGGCGCTGCCCTGGTGCGAGCCGGCCATCGCCCGCGCCGAGGACGGCCTCCTCGACCTGCGCGACCGCTGGCGCTCCCGCCGCCCCGTCCCGGTCCCGGCACCCGCCGCCCCGGTCCCCGTCCAGGTACCGCTCGCCGCCCGCCCGGCCGCGTCGCAGGACGACGAGGCCGCGGCCGCCCGGGAGGCGGTCACCGCGGCCCGGGCGCCCCGGCCGCCCGCGTACCTGGCCCCGGGCCCGCACAGCGGCCGTTCGGAGCGCACCCCGGTCACCCCCGTCGGCAGCCGCCGCCCGCCGCACGCGGACCGTCTGCCGCGCGGTGCGGCCGCCTCGGCGTCCCGGCCCCTGACGGGCGGCTGACCGGCCGGAACAACGGCGGGACCCACCGGTACGCACACCCCCGGCCCCGCAGCGAAGGCCCCGGTTCCTCACGCGGAACCGGGGCCTTCGTCGTGCGCCGTGCGGTGGGCGGTACGGGGTCAGCCCTTCCAGGCGCGGCCCACCCGGCCGTCGCGCACCTCGAAGTTCAGCCGACCCACGCGGTACTCCATGGTGATGATCGCCCCGGGCGGCAGTGTGCGCACCGTCGACCACCCCCGTTCGCGCGCGAGCCGTTCGGCGCGCTCGGCCTCCAGGCCGACGTAGGCGTCCGTGCTGTCGTGGGGCTCCGCCGGGGGCGTGGGAATGGGTGCCATACGGCCACGCTAGGCCGCCGGGCCCGGAGCCGGAAGCCCGCGCCGGTGCCGCCGGACCCCCTGGGCCACTCCTGTCACACTTCTGTCACAGCGTCCCGGTCCTGGTCGGACCGCGTTCCGTCACTCCGGACGGCAACTCGGCGTGCCGTCTCCCCCTATTCGAACGTAATTCCCCGGGGGCCGGAGCGGCTTCTCGAATAACGCGCGGGTGCCTTACCGAAGAACCCTCGGTAACCCTCCGCTTTACCCTCCGGGCGGTATCCGGACACGCCGGTGGGCGGAAGCCGACGGCGCATGAGAAATACACGGCTTCCGCACACCGTCTCCGTATGCCCTCCGCGCAGCGCGCCACACCTGCGGGCCGATCCGCTAGCCGGACCCCTCGGCCGGGGGCGGACCGGACGCCCCTCCGGTGCGGGCCAAGGCGTCGTCGAGCCGGTCCCGGGCCCGCCGGAGCGCCTCGATCAGCTCGGGCGGATCCAGCACCTCGAAGGGGAAGCCCATCATCATCACGTGGATCACCATCACGTCGAGGCTGCCCGCCCCGGTGCGCAGCAGACAGGCGTCCGGTCCGTCGGCCCGCAGCGTCCCGGCGGACGGGGAGATCCGCTCGGCGGCCCGTTCCAGCGGCACCAGCAGCCGGACGGTGGCCTGCTCGGCGTACACGCGCGTGGAGACCCCCTCCGCGACGTACGCGGCGAGGTCCTCGGCCGGCGGCTCGCGCGGCTCGAAGCGCGGCCCGTGCGGCGGCTTCGGGGTGATGCGGTCCACCCGGAAGGTCCGCCAGCCGGCGCGCTCGACGTCCCAGGCGACCAGGTACCAGCGGCGCTCGCTGCACACCAGGCGGTGCGGTTCGACGGTACGGCGGGTCCCGGTGCCGTCCGCGCCGGTGTACGCGAAGCGCAGCCGCTCGGCGTCCCGGCACAGGTGGGCGAGTTCGGTGAGCACGGCCGGGTCGACGGCGGCCGGCTGCGCCGCGCGCGCCATCGGCACGGTGAACTCGGTGAGCGCGCCCACCCGGCGGCGCAGCCGGTGCGGCAGCACCTGCTCCAGCTTCGCCAGCGCCCGCACCGAGGTCTCGCCGATGCCCTCGACGGCCTGCCCGGCCGCGGTGCGCAGCCCGACGGCCACGGCGACGGCCTCGTCGTCGTCCAGCAGCAGCGGCGGGAGTTCGGCACCCGGGCCCAGCTGGTAGCCGCCGCCCGTGCCGGGGCTCGCGTGCACGGGGTAGCCCAGCTCCCGCAGCCGCTCCACGTCCCGCCGCACGGTCCGCGGCGTGACCCGGAGCCGCTGCGCCAGCTCGGCGCCGGACCACTCCCGGTGGGCCTGGAGCAGGGAGAGCAGACGCAGCAGTCGGGCGGAGGTCTCCAGCATGGGGCGAGTCTGCCAGCCGGGCGCGGGCGGGCGGTGGGCGCCCGTGCCCGGGTGCGGGCGGGCCCCGCCCGGTCGACGGACCGGGCGGGGCCCGCGCACCGCGGTGCGTGCGCGCCGGGGCCTCCGGCTCAGAACAGGAGGCGCTGGCCGGGCACGATCAGATCGGGGTCACCGCCGACGACGGCCTGGTTGGCGGCGTACAGGCGCTGCCAGGTGGTGCCGTTGGCGGCGGCGATGGTGCTCAGCGTGTCGCCCTGGCGGACGGTGTAGTCACCGCGGGACGCGCCGCGCGAGGCGGGCACGGCGGACCGCTCGGCCGCCTGGGCGCTCTTGTGCGTCGTGGTGTTCTTACGCGTCGTGGTGTTCTTGCGCGTCGTGGTGTTCTTGCGCGTCGTGGTGTTCTGCGACGGGGCGCTGTTCTGCCGCGTGTGGTGCTCCCCGGCGCCCTTCGACGTCGTCGTCGAGGAGCCCGACCCGGTGGACGCCGTCCCGGCGGGTGCGCCGCCGGACGCTCCGGCCCGTGCGGAACACACCGGCCAGGCGCCCCAGCCCTGGGCGCCCTGGACCTTGGTGGCGACGGCGATCTGCTGGCTCCTGGTGGCCCCGTCGGCCGTCGCGGCGTACGCGGTGCCGCCGTACGCGCGCCAGGTGGAGGCGGAGAACTGCAGCCCGCCGTAGTAGCCGTTGCCGGTGTTGATGTGCCAGTTGCCGCCGCTCTCGCACTGGGCGATGCGGTCCCACACCCCGCTGTCCGCCGCGTCGGCGCTGCCGGTCGCGGCCAGCAGTCCCAGCGGGGCGAGCAGCGCCGCCCCGGCGAGGACCGCCGTCGTACGCGTCTTGTTGCCGGTGACGCGGGTGTTCTCGCGGGTGGTATCGGCACACTCGGACATGTACATCCCTCTCTGCTGACCCGGGCTCCCCCTGAACGGGGCGCGCCGGCCGCGCAGGGAACGCGGTCGCCGTGCTCCGTCCCGTCCGCCGGCGGTGGTGCTGCGTGGTGTCTGGCTCTGCGCGGCCGGTGGACGTACCCGAGCGGTGCTCGTTGCACACGGCGGAGCAATCTAGGGATGCTGACGGTTCGTTATCAACCAAATCCCCGTTTCCGCAGGCCAGTTCGGAGTTACCAGGGGTAGCAATCGCATCACGCCAGTCGCTCTGCCCCTGGTTGTCCCGACATGTCGGCTCCCAACTCCGGCAAACTGTGAGTCAGTTCACGGAACCGCAGGCCGTGACCGCCCCGTGATCTGACGGTGTGTGTCCTGTTCCGTTCGTTCCGTGACCGAGTGCGTCCGAGGGTTCCATTCCGTTCGTCGGACCGCGTGACTCCCGCCACAGGTCGCCCGTTGTCTTCTTCATGGGCCGGGGAGCCACCCGGCCCGTCACCGCACCGCATCCGAGGGAGCCACCCGTGCCGCGCATGCTCGACGTCAGCGACGAGGTACGCGCCGAGATCGGCGACGAAGAAGCCGACCGGCTGCTCGCCGGAGAGAACGCCCCGGGCAGTTACGACTGCACGTCCTGCCGCACCCCGGGCGACTCCGAGCACGAGCGCACCAGCACCGTCCTGTTCATCGGGGACGAGACCGCCGTCCTCGCCTTCGCCCACGCCACCTGTCTGCCCTCCCAGGTCGTCCAGGTCACCGAGGAGCAACTGCGGGGCGCCGTACGGTCCATCGGCGGCGACGGCGGCGACCTGGGGCCGGAGAAGGTCGTGCCCGAGCAGGCCGTGCTCGGCGTGACCAGCGGACTCGTGCTGATCGCGGGCGAGTTGCACCCCGCGCTGGTCGTGGAGCCGACCGCGCCGATCGTCCGGCCGGGCGCGACCGGCGCCGGCGACGACTTCCTTCCGCTGCTCATCGAGCAGGGCTTCCTGCCGGTCACCGAGCTGACCGAGGCGCCGCCGGTCCGCCACGGGTGGTCGGTGCTGGTGGCGATGGGCCAGTTGCACGCCGTGCTCCAGCCCGGCCCCGACGGCGGCCAGCCGGTGGCCTGGTGGCAGGCGCACCACCCGCTCCAGGTGACCGAGGGCTGGCGGACCGCCGCCCACAAGCACCAGCAGGTACTGATGTTCGCGGCCCCGGTGGGTTCGATCGGGCGCCAGCCGCGCGAGGACCTGCTGCGCGACGCGCTCGACAAGGCCGCGGCCAACGGCAAGCTGGTCGCCGCGGCACTGCCCCTGGCGGGCACGTGACCCGCTCCCCCCGCAGGTGAGCGGCCCGGTCACCGCATCCCTTCCCGCGGCCGGTCGTTTGGACTTACGTGCACGCATACGACTCCCCCCGCCGCCCGCCCCTCCCGTCGATCCCCTCCGCCCGCCCGGGTCAGGACTCCTCCGGCGGGGCCTCGGCCACGCCGATCTACGACGCGCTCTACGCGGAGTACGTCAGGTCCTTCCGCGCGCTGCCGGGTGACCGCAGCGGGGAGGACGAGCTGGGCTTCACCGCCTTCGGGAGCCTCCCGCACGGCACGGACCCGTACGACGAGACGCCCCGGCCCGGGTCGTTCAGCAGCTCCTACGGCGCCTACAGCGCGGGCGCGCAGAGCGCCCGCCGGGGCCTCGGGCAGCAGGCCCCGGGGAGCGGCTGGCAGCGGGTCGGGACGCTCGGCCAGCAGCACGCGCACACCGGGATGACCCCCGTGCCGGCGGCGCTCCCGCCGGCACCGCGCCGGGGCTACTGAGGCGCACACCGCACGACGAACACGACGGAGGGGCGGCCCCCAGGGGCCGCCCCTCCGTCGTCACTCAGCCGGTCGCCCGGCCGGTCACTTCTTCTTCCCGCCGCGCTTCTCGCGCACCCGCACCGAGATGTGGATGGGGGTGCCCTCGAAGCCGAACTCCTCGCGCAGGCGCCGCTCGATGAAGCGCCGGTAGCCCGCCTCGATGAAGCCGGAGGCGAAGAGCACGAACCGCGGCGGCTTCGTGCCGGCCTGCGTGCCGAACAGGATCCGCGGCTGCTTGCCGCCCCGGACCGGGTGGGGGTGGGCCGAGACCAGCTCGCCGAGGAAGGCGTTCAGCCGGCCGGTCGGCACCCGGGTCTCCCAGCCGGCCAGGGCCGTCTCGATGGCCGGGACCAGCTTCTCCATGTGCCGGCCGGTGCGCGCCGAGACGTTCACGCGCGGGGCCCAGGCGACCTGGCCCAGCTCCGTCTCGATCTCCCGCTCCAGGTAGTAGCGGCGCTCCTCGTCGAGGGTGTCCCACTTGTTGAGGGCCACGACGATCGCGCGGCCCGCCTCGACCGCCATGGTGACGATCCGCTGGTCCTGCACCGAGATGTTCTCGGCGGCGTCGATCAGGATGACCGCGACCTCGGCCTTCTCGACGGCGGCCGCGGTGCGCAGCGAGGCGTAGTAGTCGGCGCCCTGCTGGAGGTGGACCCGCTTGCGGATGCCGGCCGTGTCGACGAACTTCCAGGTCTTGCCGCCGAGTTCGATCAACTCGTCGACCGGGTCGCGGGTGGTGCCCGCGAGTTCGTTGACGACGACGCGCTCCTCGCCGGCCACCTTGTTCAGCAGCGAGGACTTGCCGACGTTCGGACGGCCGATCAGGGCGACGCGGCGCGGGCCGCCGAGGGCGGTGCCGAAGCTCTGCTCCGGGGCCTCGGGCAGCGCCTCCAGGACGGCGTCGAGCATGTCGCCGGTGCCGCGGCCGTGCAGCGCGGAGACGGGGTGCGGCTCGCCGAGGCCGAGGTTCCACAGGTAGGACGCGTCGGCCTCGCCGCTCGGGCCGTCCACCTTGTTGGCGCACAGCACGACCGGCTTGCCGGCCTTGCGCAGCAGCCGGACGACTGCCTCGTCGGTGTCGGTGGCGCCGACCTTGGCGTCCACGACGAAGACGACGGCGTCGGCGGCGTCGATCGCGTACTCGGCCTGGGCGGCCACGGAGGCGTCGATGCCGAGGACGTCCTGCTCCCAGCCGCCGGTGTCGACGACCTTGAAGCGGCGGCCCGCCCACTCGGCCTCGTAGGTCACGCGGTCGCGGGTGACGCCCGGCTTGTCCTCGACGACGGCCTCGCGCCGCCCGATGATCCGGTTGACGAGGGTCGACTTGCCGACATTGGGGCGGCCGACGACGGCGAGGACGGGCAGCGGGCCGTGGCCCGCCTCCTCGATCGCGCCCTCGACGTCCTCTACGTCGAAGCCCTCTTCCGCGGCGAGCTCCATGAACTGCGCGTACTCGGCGTCGCCGAGAGCCCCGTGGTCGTACTCGTGCTCAGCCGAGTCGCCGGGCTGGTTCTGGTCGTTCATGAAGTGCGTACCTCGTCGTTCCTTCGTGGTGATCGGTGGACCGGCCCGGGTGTGTGCCCGGGTGATCCACTACTCAGTGTCGCCTAGCGCCCGGTGAGGCGCCTGGCGTGGTGCAGGTGCTCCCCGAGCTGCTTCTGGATGCGTTCGGTGGCCTCGTCGAGGGCCTTGCGGGTGCGTCGCCCGGAGCCGTCGCCCGCCTGGAACGGGTCGCCGAAGACCACGTCGACCCGGCTGCGCAGCGGGGGCAGTGCCTTGACCAGCCGTCCGCCGCGCCCGGAGCTTCCCAGCACGGCCACGGGCACGATCGGCGCCCCGCTGCGCACGGCGAAGTAGGCGAGCCCGGCGCGCAGCGAGGCGAAGTCGCCCTCGCCGCGGGTGCCCTCGGGGAAGATCCCGAGGACGCCGCCGCCCTCCAGCACCGCCAGCGCCCGGCTGATCGCCGTGCGGTCGGCGGTGGAGCGGTCGACCTCCACCTGGCCGATGCCGGTCAGGAAGCGGTCGAGCGGGCCGACGAACACCTCCTTCTTGATCAGGAAGTGGGTGGGCCGGGGCGCGACGCCCATGACCATGGGTCCGTCGATGTTGTGGGAGTGGTTGACGGCGAGGATCACCGGGCCGGTGGCGGGCACCCGCCAGGCGCCGAGCACCCGCGGCTTCCACAGCCCGTACATCAGGCCGACGCCGATGCGCCGCCCGACCTCTGCGCCCCGCTCCGAGGGCAGGGAGGGTCCGCTCACTTCCCGGCCCGCTTCTCCTCGACGAGGGTCACCACGCACTCGACGACCTGGTCCAGGGTGAGTTCGGTGGTGTCGACCTCGACGGCGTCGTCCGCCTTGGCGAGCGGGGACGTCTTGCGGCTGGAGTCGATGCGGTCCCGCGCGACGAGCGCCTCCTGGGTGGCCCGCACGTCGGTGCCCCGGCCCAGCTCGCCGCTGCGGCGCGCGGCCCGGGCCTCCGGGGAGGCCGTGAGGAACACCTTCAGGTCGGCGTCGGGCAGCACCGTGGTGCCGATGTCCCGGCCCTCGACGACGATGCCCCGCTCGGCGCCGGCCGCCACGGCCCGCTGGAGCTCGGTGATCCGGGACCGGACCTCGGGCACCGCGCTGACCAGGCTGACCTTGGAGGTGACCTCCTGGGTGCGGATCGGGCCCGCCACGTCGACGCCGTCCACGGTGATCGTGGGGCCGGCCGGGTCGGTGCCCGAGATGATCTCCGGCTTGCCGGCCGCGGCGGCCACGGCGTGCGGGTCCTCGACGTCGATCCCGTTGGTCACCATCCACCAGGTGATCGCCCGGTACTGGGCCCCGGTGTCGAGGTAGCTCAGGCCCAGCTGCGTGGCCACGGCCTTCGACGTGCTCGACTTGCCCGTGCCGGCGGGGCCGTCGATGGCGACAATCACGGGCTGGGCGGCGCCGTTTTCCACGGGGGGACACCTTCCTGGTGCGAGGTGGTGGGCGGGTGCGGGACGCGAGGGCACCCCGCACCAGGTTACCGGGCGCGCGGCCCCCTCTTTCCAGCCCCGGGTGGGCGCCCGGCCTACTGGCGCAGCGCCCAGCCCCGCTCCCGCAGCGCCGCGGACAGGGCCGGCGCGGCCTTCGGCTCCACCATCAGCTGCACCAGTCCGGCCTGCCGGCCCGTGGCGTGCTCGATCCGCACGTCCTCGATGTTGACCCCGGCGGCCCCCGCGTCCGCGAAGATGCGGGCCAGCTGCCCCGGCTGGTCGTCGATGAGCACCACGACGGCCTCGTAGGCCCGCGGCGCCGAGCCGTGCTTGCCGGGCACCCGGACCTGGCCGGCGTTGCCGCGCCGCAGCACCTCCGCGATCCCGGCGGCGCCCTCGCCCCGCTTGTCCTCGTCGGAGGACTGCAGCGCGCGCAGCGCCCGCACGGTGCCGTCCAGGTCGGCGGCCACGTCGGAGAGCAGGTCGGCGACCGGCCCGGGGTTCGCGGAGAGGATGTCGATCCACATCCGGGGGTCGGACGCGGCGATCCGGGTCACGTCCCGGATGCCCCCGCCGCACAGCCGTACCGCCGACTCCTCGGCGTGCTCCAGGCGGGCGGCGACCAGGCTGGAGACCAGGTGGGGCATGTGCGAGACGAGGGCGACGGCCCGGTCGTGGGCGTCGGCGTCCATCACGACCGGCACGGCCCGGCAGTGCGAGACCAGCTCCAGCGCCAGGTTGAGCACCTCGGTGTCGGTGTCCCGAGTGGGGGTGAGCACCCAGGGGCGCCCCTCGAACAGGTCCGCGGTCGCGGCCAGCGGACCGGACTTCTCGCGGCCCGACATCGGGTGGGTGCCGATGTACGCCGACAGGTCCAGGCCCCGCGCCTCCAGCTCCCGGCGCGGGCCGCCCTTGACGCTGGCGACGTCCAGGTAGCCGCGGGCCACGCCCCGCGTCATGGCGTCGGCGAGCAGGGACGCCACGTGGGCGGGCGGCGCGGCGACGACCGCGAGGTCGACGGCCCCGGCGGGCGGCTCCTCGGTGCCGGCGCCGAGCGCGGCGGCCGTGCGGGCCTGCTCCGGGTCGTGGTCGTCGAGGTGGACGACGACCCCGCGCTGGGCGAGGGCCAGCGCGACGGACGTGCCGATCAGCCCGGTGCCGATGACGAGTGCGGTCCTCACTGGGCGATGTCCTTGCGCAGGGCGGCCGCGGCGCCGAGGTAGACGTGGGCGACGTCGGAGCGCGGCCGGTCCGACTCGACGTGGGCGAGGATGCGCACCACCCGGGGCATGGCGCCCTCGATGTCGAGTTCCTGGGCGCAGATCAGCGGGACGTCGACGATGCCGAGCTTGCGGGCGGCGGCCGCCGGGAAGTCGCTGTGCAGGTCGGGGGTGGCGGTGAACCAGATGCTGATCAGGTCGTCGGCGGTCAGGCCGTTGCGCTCCAGGAGCGCGGTGAGCAGCGCGCCGACCTGCTCGTCCATGTGCCCGGCCTCGTCCCGCTCGAGCTGGACGGCTCCCCGGACCGCTCGTACCGCCACGATGCTGCTCCTTGCTGACGTGCTGATCGCTTCGCGTCGTCCAGCGTAGTCAGCCACCGGCCGCCGGGCGCGGGCCGCCCGCCCGGTGAGACGGCCGGGAGACCCCCGTCGACCGCTTCGGGAGGGAATGCACCCGTACGCCCCCTTTACGTCGGGTACGGCGTCCGCTCTGATGGTGGCGCGTCTGATGGTGGCGCGCCTGGCTCGGTCCGGTTCCTGGTTCCCCGATCCCCGGAGTGACGACATGACCCACCCCGCTCCCCGCCGTACGGTCCTCCTCGCCACGGGCGCGGCAGCCCTGGCCGCCGGGTGCGGCGGCGGGTCCGGCGGCGACGGCTCGTCCGGCGGTTCGTCCGGCGGTTCGTCCGAGGGGGCGCCCTCGGCGGGCGCCTCCGGCGGCCGCACGTTGGCGAGGACGTCCGAGATCCCGGTGGGCGGCGGCAAGGTCTTCGCGGACCGCAAGGTCGTGGTCACCCAGCCCGACCGGGGCGCGTTCAAGGCGTTCTCGGCGATCTGCACCCACCAGGGCTGCACGGTGGCCACGGTCGCGGACGGCACCATCAACTGCCCCTGCCACGGGAGCGAGTTCCGCATCACCGACGGTTCGGTGGCGGGCGGCCCGGCGACCAGGCCCCTGCCGGCGGAGCGGATCACCGTCCAGGGCGACTCCATCGAGCTGGCCTGAGCGCACCCGCCCCGGGACGGGCCCGCTCAGGCGTCCCAGAGGGCGCCGAGGGTCACCAGTTCGCTGCCGTGCTCGATGCGGTCCGCCCACGCGGCGGGCCAGGCCCCCGCACCGGCGTACGCGCCCGCGAAGGCGCCCGCGAGACAGGCGATCGAGTCGGAGTCGCCCGAGGAGCAGGCCGCGCGGCGCAGCGCGGTCACCGGCTCGTCGGGGAACAGCAGGAAGCACAGCAGGCCGGTGGCCAGCGCCTCCTCGGCGATCCAGCCCTCCCCCGTGGCCCGGCACGGGTCCTCCTCGGGGTCGGGGCTGCGCAGCGCCGCCTCCAGGCGGTCCAGGACGCGCAGGCACTCGTCCCAGCCGCGCCCGATGAAGTGCTCCGGGGAGGGGTCCTGGGAGCGGGTCCACAGGTCGCCGAGCCAGTCGTGGTGGTAGCGCCCGCGATTGTCCCGGGCATAGGCGCGCAGGGCGTCGACCAGGCCGCCCGGCGCGGTGCCCCGGGCGAGCAGCCGTACGGCGTGCGCGGTCAGGTCGGAGGCGGCGAGCGCGGTCGGGTGGCCGTGGGTGAGTCCGGACTGGAGCTGGGCGGCGCCTGCGCGCTGGTCGTCGCTCAGTCCCGGCACGATGCCGACCGGGGCCACCCGCATGTTGGCGCCGCAGCCCTTGGAGCCGATCTGGCTGGCGTCCTGCCAGGCCCGGCCCTCCTCCTCCAGCAGGGAGCACGCGGTGAGACAGGTGCGCCCGGGGGCGCGGTTGTTGTCCGGGGACCGGTACCACTCCACGAACTCCTCGCGCAGCGGCCCCTCCAGCCCCCGGGGACCGAGCACGCCGCGGTCCATGGCGGTGCGCAGCGCGCGGGCGACCGAGAGGGCCATCTGGGTGTCGTCGGAGACGAACGCCTTCCGCGGCAGCTCCATCTCCCGCCAGGGGCCGCACTTGGCGATGATCGACGGCACGTCGTTGAACTCGGTCGGGAACCCGAGGGCGTCGCCCAGGGCGAGGCCCAGCAGGGTTCCGGTGGCGGCGCGCTGGTCGCCGAGGGTCGCGTCGGTCATGTCGGGCGTCCTTCCCGTTGCGGTCGGAGGAGGGGCGGGTGGAGGGTCGCGGCGGGTCCCGCGCGGTAGAGCGCGGCCGGTTTGCCGCGGCCGCCGGTCAGCCGCGCGGCGCCCGGCACGGGGGCGACGAAGCCGGGCACGGCGAGCACCTTGCGCCGGAAGTTGGGGCGGTCCAGGGGGGTGCCCCACACCGCCTCGTAGACCTGCTGGAGCTCGCCGAGCGTGAACTCGGGCGGGCAGAACGCGGTGGCGGCGCAGGTGTTCTCCAGCCGGTCGCCGATCCGGGTCCTGGCGTCGGCCACGATCCGGTCGTGATCGAAGGCCAGCGCCCGGGCGTCGTCGTACGGGACCCAGCGGGCCCGGGCCGCGTCGCCGCCGCCGTGCGCCTCGGGGGCGTCGGGGAGCAGCGCGGTGAACGCGACGGACACGACACGCATCCGGGGGTCGCGGCCGGGCTCGCTGTAGGTGCGCAGCTGCTCCAGGCGCAGTCCGCGGACGTCGGCGAGGCCGGTCTCCTCGGCGAGTTCGCGGCGGGCGGCGGTCTCGGCGGACTCGTCGGGCAGCAGGAAGCCGCCGGGCAGGGCCCAGCGGCCGGCGTAGGGCTCCTGGCCCCGCTCGACGAGGAGCACGTGCAGCGTGCCCGCGCGCAGGGTCAGGACGGCGAGGTCGACGGTGACGGCGAAGGGCTCGTGGGCGTGCTTGTCATAGTCGCGGCAGGTGCCGTGCTCGTCGTGCGGGAGCGCACCGCCCACCCCGCCCACCCCCTTTAATGGTCAGCTCGACTATAAAAGAGGGTGGGCGTCGCCCACAAGGCGGATGTCTACAGGTCGACTTCCTTCATCAGCATGCCGACCTCGGTGTTGGACAGGCGCCGCAGCCAGCCCGACTTCTGGTCGCCGAGGGTGATCGGGCCGAAGGCGACCCGCACCAGCTTGTCGACCGGGAACCCGGCCTCGGCCAGCATCCGCCGCACGATGTGCTTGCGGCCCTCGTGCAGGGTGACCTCGACGAGGTAGTTCTTGCCGGTCTGCTCGACCACCCGGAAGTGGTCCGCGCGCGCGTAGCCGTCCTCCAGCTGGATGCCGTCCTTGAGCTGCTTGCCGAGGTCGCGCGGGATCGGGCCGACGATGTGCGCGAGGTACGTCTTGCGCACGCCGTACTTGGGGTGGGTCAGGCGGTGCGCCAGCTCGCCGTGGTTGGTGAGCAGGATGACGCCCTCGGTCTCGGTGTCCAGGCGCCCCACGTGGAAGAGCCGGGTCTCCCGGTTGGTGACGTAGTCGCCGAGGCACTGCCGCCCGTCCGGGTCCTCCATGGTGGAGACCACACCGGCCGGCTTGTTCAGCGAGAAGAACTGGTACGACTGGGTCGCCACCGTGAGGCCGTCGACCTTGACCTCGTCCTTCTCGGGGTCGACCCGGCGGCCCTGCTCGGTGACGATCTCGCCGTTGATCTCGACGCGGGCCTGCTCGATCAGCTCCTCGCAGGCGCGCCGGGAGCCGTAACCCGCGCGGGCGAGGACCTTCTGCAGCCGCTCGCCCTCCTGCTCGGCGCCCGGGAAGGTCTTCGGGAGCTTCACGTCCTTCTTGCCCGCGTACCGCTCGCGGTTGCGCTCCTCGGCGCGGGCGTCGTACTCGCGGGAGCTCGCCGGAACCCAACGGCCGCGCCCGGTGCCCTGCCCCTGCCTGGGGCCGCCCTTGGCGCCGCCGCGCGCCGAGGCGCCGCGGCCCGTCTTCGGGCCGTCCTGCGTGGCGCCCGGGCCCACGTCGTAGCGCCGCTCCTCCGGGCGCGGCTTCTTCGGCCGGCCCCCCTGCTTGTCGTCGCGGGCGTTGCCGGCGCCGCGGTAGTTGCCGCGCCCGCCGCTGCTCCCGCCGCGGCCGCCGCTGTTGCCACCACGGCTCCCGCCGTTGTTTCCGCTGCTGTTCCTGCCGCTGCTGCTTCGCATCAAAGTTCCGTCTAGTCGTCTGCGTCCTCGGCATCCGGCGCATCGGGTGCGTCCGGATCGAACGACGGCACGCCCTCCTGGGTCTCGGCCTCGATCGCCTCGGCCTCCGGGAGGAAGGGCGCGAGTTCCGGGAGCTCGTCCAGGCCGCGCAGGCCCATCCGCTCCAGGAAGTAGGTCGTCGTCCTGTACAGGATCGCACCTGTTTCGGGTTCCGCGCCCGCCTCCTCGACGAGACCGCGCTGCAGGAGGGTGCGCATCACGCCGTCACAGTTGACCCCGCGCACCGCCGAGACCCTGCTGCGGCTGACCGGCTGGCGGTACGCCACCACCGCGAGCGTCTCCAGCGCGGCCTGCGTCAGCCGGGCCGTCTGGCCGTCCAGCACGAGCCGTTCCACCGCGGGCGCGTAGGCGGCCCGGGTGTAGAAGCGCCAGCCGCCGGCGACGAAGCGCAGCTCGAAACCGCGCCCCTGCACGGTGTACTCGTCGGCCAGCTCGCGCAGCGCGTCGGCGATCTGCCGCCGGGGCCGCTCCAGGATCCTGGCCAGGTGCTCCTCGGTCGCGGGCTCGTCCACGACCATGAGGACGGCCTCCAGGGCCGGCTTGAGGTCGAGGCCGGCGACGGTGCGCGGGCCGGCCTCGGCCCCCTCGGCCGTACCGGTGGTGTCCCCGCTCATGCCTTCTCCTCCTGCTTCGGCGGCTCGGGCGGCCGGTCGAACTCGTCCGTCACCCGTGGTGCCCCGTCCCCGTCACCGCCGGTCCAGCGCACCAGCAGCTCGCCGAGGGCGGTCTCCTGGTCCAGGGCGACGGCCTTCTCCCGGTACAGCTCCAGCAGCGCCAGGAACCGGGCCACCACGGTCAGGGTGTCGTCGGTGTCCTCGACCAGCGCGCGGAAGCTGGCCTCGCCGAGCTCGCGCAGCCGCGCCACGACCACCCGGGCCTGCTCCTGCACGCTGACCAGCGGGGCGTGGATGTGGTCGACGTAGACCTGCGGCTTGGGCCTGGGCTGCATCGCCTTGACGGCGAGCCGGGCGAAGCCCTCGGGGCCGATGCTGATGACCACCTCGGGCAGCAGCTCGGCGAGGTGCGGTTCCAGGCCGACCGTGCGCGGCCAGCGGCGGGCCTCCTCGTCGAGCCGCGCGGTGAAGATGTCGGCGATCCGTTTGTACGCGCGGTACTGCAGCAGCCGGGCGAAGAGCAGGTCGCGGGCCTCCAGCAGGGCCAGGTCGCCCTCGTCCTCGACCTCGGCGGCGGGCAGCAGCCGGGCGGCCTTCAGGTCGAGCAGGGTCGCGGCGACGACCAGGAACTCGGTCGTCTGGTCCAGGTCCCAGTCCGGGCCCATCGCCCGGATGTGCGCCATGAACTCGTCGGTCACCTTGGACAGCGCGACCTCGGTGACGTCCATCTTGTGCTTGGAGATCAGCTGGAGGAGCAGGTCGAAGGGCCCCTCGAAGTTGGCGAGCCGCACCTTGAAGACGTTGTCGGGGGCGCCGTCGGAGAGCTCGGGGGACTCGGGGGCCTCGGCTGCCGCGGCGGGGGTGTCGGCGGGCGCGACGGGCTCAGCCGCCGCCTCCAGCGGTCCGGCGACGGGCTCCGCGACGGGTTCGGGTACAGGTGCGGCCACCGGCTCGGCGACGCCTTGCGCCACCGGCTCCACAGCGGGCCGGACGACCGGCCCGGGGGTCGGCTCCACGACCGGCTCGGCCACCGACTCGACGACCGGCTCCACGGCCGGTTCAGGAGTCGGCTCCACGACCGGCTCGGTCACCGGTCCGGCGGTCGGCTCCGCAGCCGGTTCAAGGGGCGGCCCCGCCCCCGGTCCCCGGCCCAGCGCACGCCGGCGGCCGCCGGGTGCACCGGGGCCGCGGGGAGGGTCGTTCGAGGTCATCGCCCCCGCAGGCTACCGCTACCGCCCGCGCAGCCGTCGTACGAGGATGCTGGCGTCCCCGCGGGTCTCCAGGTCGGCGAGGACCACGGCGACCGCCTCGCGGACGATCCGGCCGCGGTCGACGGCCAGCCCGTGCTCGCCCCGCAGCACCAGGCGGGCGTGCTCGAGGTCCATCAGCTCCTCGGCGGAGACGTACACGGTGATCTTCTCGTCGTGGCGCTCACGGCCGCTGGGCCGTCGTGCGGCCGCCCGCCCCCGCTTGCGCGGTGCCGCGTCCGCGGCCCCGGCAGAACCTTCCTGCGCCGCCGTACGCCGTCCCGAGCGGTCCCCGGCGCCCCGGCTGCGGGACTCCCCGCCCTCGGGGTCCGCGTCGGCCGCGACGTGCTCCGCGCCCTCGCCGCCCTGCGCCGGCACCGACGCCGGGGCGTCCTCGGCACCGGGGGCCGACGGGGCCGACCCGTTGGCCGCCGGCGCGACCGCCGCATCGCCGTCCGTGGCGGGACCCGGCACGCGGGCCTCGCCGCCCGGACGCCGGGGCGTGGACGGCTGGAGCGCCGTTCCCCCTGTCGTGCGGAAGAGTTCGTCGGCCCCCGGCAGACTCACTCGGCGTGACACCGGGCGAGCACCTCCCTGGCGAGCTGGCGGTAGGCGGCGGCGCCGACGGAGTTGGAGGCGTAGGTGGTGATCGGCTCACCGGCGACCGTGGTCTCCGGGAAGCGGACCGTGCGCCCGATGACCGTGTGGTAGACGTGGTCGTCGAACGCCTCGACGACGCGCGCGAGCACCTCACGGCTGTGCACGGTGCGCGAGTCGTACATCGTGGCCAGGATGCCGTCGAGCTCGAGCTCCGGGTTGAGCCGCTCCTGGACCTTCTCGATGGTCTCGGTGAGCAGCGCGACACCGCGCAGGGCGAAGAACTCGCACTCCAGCGGGACGATCACCTTGTGGGCGGCCGTGAGCGCGTTCACCGTCAGCAGGCCGAGCGAGGGCTGGCAGTCGATGACGATGTAGTCGTAGTCGGACATCAGCGGCTTGAGCGCGCGCTGCAGCGTCGACTCCCGGGCCACCTCGCTGACCAGCTGGACCTCGGCGGCCGACAGGTCGATGTTGCTCGGCAGCAGGTCCATGTTGGGGACCGCGGTCTTCAGCAGGACCTCGTCGGCCGACATGCCCCGCTCCATGAGCAGGTTGTAGACCGTGAGGTCGAGCTCCATCGGGTTGACACCGAGGCCGACCGACAGCGCGCCCTGCGGGTCGAAGTCCACGAGCAGCACCCGCCGGCCGTACTCCGCGAGCGCGGCACCCAGGTTGATGGTCGACGTGGTCTTGCCGACGCCGCCCTTCTGGTTGCACATCGCGATGATCGTCGCGGGGCCGTGGTCGGTCAGCGGGCCCGGGATCGGGAAGTACGGCAGCGGGCGTCCGGTCGGTCCGACGCGCTCACGGCGCTGGCGGGCCGCGTCGGGCGCGAGCGTGGCCGCGTACTCCGGGTCCGGCTCGTACTCGGCGTCGGGGTCGTAGAAGTGCCCTGCGGGCAGTTCGTCGTAGTCGGCGAAGTGGTTGCGGGGCGCGCCACTTCCGTCGCCGGCCATGGCGTTCACGTGATGACCGTCCATGCTCTGGGGTGCTGACAGAGCCGTGTGGGGGCTGTTCTGGCTCTGGTGGGCTGCGAAGGTTCGGACAGCGACGGAGCCGACAGCCTCGAAGCCCGCGGGACCCTGGTCCCGTGCAGGCATTCCTGGTTGACCACCCCCGGGAGAAAATGTCGACTCATTCACAAGTCGTCTTACCTCCTTGGTGACCAGGAAACTTCTAGACAGGTCAGCGTGGCACCATGCCGACGGTTGGCGACTCTATGGCGTGTCGGGCGTCCGCAGCAACACAATCCGCCGGACCCGGCCCGATGTGTCGGCAATGAAACATCCCGCTGTCAAGGGCGTACGGCCGTCGTACGGCAGGTTTCACCGATGTGCGAATCGGTCGAAGGGTTGCGTTCGAGGCGAGTTGACCGAGAATCGCAAAGTGACCATACACACATCCGGCCGGACCTTGTGGGGCAAGGTCCGGCCGGTCGCGTGTCGTTGACCACCTGTGTTGACGAATCGCCTTTTACCCAGGGATGACTTGATCCCGCGGGTCAGCCGAGCAGGGACTCCAGCGCCACGTGCTCCAGGCCGTGCGCCTCGGCGACCTCGCGGTAAACGACCTTGCCGTCATGGGTGTTGAGGCCCTTGGCCAGCGCGGGGTCGCGGCGCAGGGCCTGCGCCCAGCCGTGGTCGGCGAGTTCGACGATGTAGGGCAGGGTCGCGTTGGTCAGCGCGTAGGTGGAGGTGTTGGGCACCGCGCCGGGCATGTTGGCGACGCAGTAGAAGACCGACTCGTGGACCTTGAAGGTCGGCTCGGCGTGGGTGGTGGGACGCGAGTCCTCGAAGCAGCCGCCCTGGTCGATCGCGATGTCGACAAGGACACTTCCCGGCTTCATCCGGGACACCAGCTCGTTGGTGACCAGCTTCGGGGCCTTGGCGCCGGGGATCAGCACCGCGCCGATCACCAGGTCGGCCTCCAAACAGGCCTTCTCCAGCTCGAAGGAGTTGGAGACGACGGTCTGGATCTTCGTCCCGAAGATCTTGTCGGCCTCCTTGAGCTTGTTGATGTCCCGGTCGAGCAGGGTCACGTGGAAGCCCATGCCGATGGCGATCTGCGCGGCGTTCCAGCCGGAGACGCCGCCGCCGATGACGACCGCCTTGGCGGCCAGCACGCCGGGGACACCGCCGGGCAGCACACCGCGGCCGCCGTTGGCGCGCATCAGCTGGTAGGCGCCGACCTGGGGGGCGAGCCGGCCCGCGACCTCGGACATCGGGGCGAGCAGGGGCAGGGCGCGGCTGGGCAGCTCGACGGTCTCGTAGGCGATCGCGGTGGTGCCGGACTCGATGAGGGCGTCCGTGCACTCCTTGGAGGCGGCCAGGTGCAGGTAGGTGAAGAGCGTCTGGTCCTTGCGGAGGCGGTGGTACTCCTCGGCGATCGGCTCCTTGACCTTCAGCAGCAGGTCGGCGGTGGCCCAGACCTCGTCGGCGGTCTCCAGGATCTGGGCGCCGGCGGCGACGTACTCCTCGTTCGTGATCGACGAGCCGACACCGGCGTTGCGCTCGACGACGACCTGGTGGCCGTGGCGCACCAGCTCGTGCACGCCGGCGGGGGTGATGGCCACCCGGAACTCGTTGTTCTTGACCTCGCGGGGGATGCCGACCTTCACGTCGATCACGGTCCTTGGCTCAGAGGGTGTGGGGCATGGCAGGGCATACCCGGCCGCAGAGGGCACACCGGGATGCATCGCAGGAGAATGTGCGACAGAGCCAGTCTAATGAAGGCGTTCCCGCTGTCTAGCCTTCCTTTGCATCAATCTTCAGCGGGTGTACTGCGGATTTCGCAGGTGTTAGGAGCGTGTTCCGGCTGGTCCTGCCGCTCGGAGCCCTCCGGCGGCCCCCCGGTCTCGGGTGCCTCCTCCCCCAGGATGCGCTCGGCGGCCGCGCGGTGCAGGTGGGCGGCGGCCGGGTCGCCGAGGTGGTCCAGGGTGTCGGCGAGCCGCAGGTGCAGCGCCGCCTGGAGCCGGTGGTCGCCGGCCCGGCGGGCCCCCTCCACCGCCTCGCGGCAGGTGCGCAGCGACTCCTCGGGCCGGCCCGCGTACTCCTGAACGCGCGCGATTTCACTGACCGCTCGGGCCTGCGCGGCCAGGTCGCCGAGCTTGCGGTGGGCGGCGGCCGCGGCCCGCCAGTTGCGCAGCGCCTCGCCGTAGCGGGCGGCGTAGGTGTGGGCGGTGGCGATCCGCCCGTAGAGCCGGGCGGCGTCCGCGCGCTCGTCGCGGGCCAGGCGCTCCCCGAGGGCCCGGCCGAACCAGTCGGCGGCCCGGTCGTAGTCCCCGAGCTCCAGGTGCGCGCCGCCTACGGATTCCATCGCGCGGCCGGTCGCGTACGGGTCGTTCGCCTCACGTCCGGCGTCCAGCGCGGCCCGGTAGCGCACCAGGGCGGCGCGGGTGCGGCCGGTGCGGGCGTCGACGTCGGCCAGGTTCAGCAGGGCGGCGGCCCGTTCCCGGGGCAGGTCGCGCCGCTCGGCCACGTCCAGGACCAGCCGGTGGACCTCGTACAGGTCGGGCGCCGCGGCCTGGGTGCCGAAGTGGGCGACCATCGCCCGCACCAGCTGGGACATCAGCCGCCGGGCCAGGGTGTCCAGGTCCCCCTCCTCGACGGCGAGCCGGGCGCAGGCCAGCAGGGCGGGCCGGCTCAGGTCCAGCCACTGGGCGGCGGCCCGGGGGCTCGGGAAGCGCAGGGCGCGGGGCATCCCCTGGAGCTTCTCGCGGGCCTGGGGGCTGTCCGTCTCGGTGCTGGCGCGGCAGGACTGCAGCAGCCGGACGGTCCGCTCCAGCATCCGGGCGCGGGCGAGCTGGAGCTCGGCCGGCCGGTCGTGCGCCTCGACGGCGGCCCGCAGCAGGGGGTGCAGACAGCCCGGCACCTCGTACTGCGGCAGCGGGGAGTCGGCCGCGCGCAGCAGGCCGAGGGCGGTCAGGTCGTCCAGGGTGGTGCGCGCGGCGCCGACCGAGCAGCCGGCCAGCGCGGAGGCGGTGTGCGGGTCGACCAGGCCGGCCGGGGCGAGGCTGAGCAGGCGCAGTGTCCGGGCGGCGGGTGCGGGCAGCCCGGCGTGGACCAGTCCGAAGACCCGGCCGAGCGGGGTGCCCTCGTCGCCCTCGGCGTGCAGGTGCTTGGCGAGGTCGGCCACGGCCGACGTGGGCCGGGCGGCGAGCCAGCCCCCGGCCAGCAGCAGGGTGGCGGGCTGGCCCTGGCAGGCCTCGACCAGGCCCTCGGCGGCGTACGGGTCGACGGTCACCCGGACCGAGCCGGTGTACCGGGTGAGCAGATCCAGACCCGACTTGGTGTCCAGGCCGCCCAGGGTGCAGGGGCGCACGTCGGAGATGCCGGTGAGGGGGCCGGCCGAGACGGCGACGACCAGGCAGTCGGGGGTGTCCGGCAGCAGGGCGTCGACCTGGTCGGCGCCGGCCGCGTCGTCCAGCAGGAGCACCGCGCGCCGCTCGGCGAGGGCGCCGCGCAGGGCCGCGGCGAGGTCGTCCTCGCCGGCGCCGGGCGGGGCCGGCTCGTCCAGGGCGGTCAGCAGGTCGCGGGCCACCCGCGCGACGGGGACGGGGGTGCCGTCGGGCTCGCTGAGCCGGGCATGCAGCACCCCGTCGGGGTAACGGTCGGCGACCCGGCGGGCCAGTTCCCCGGCGAGGGCGGTGCGTCCGGATCCGGGGCGGCCCGCGATGAGCAGGACGCGCGCGCGGGGGGCCTTGCGCCCGGAGATGGTGTCCAGTCCGGCCCGCTCGATGTCGGCGAGCAGTTCTTTCAACTCCCGGGCGCGGCCCAGGAAGTGGCCCTCAGCCGACGGCTGTCCCGACAGCTTGGCGCCGTCCGCGTCCACCGTCTGATCCGTCACGGGCCACACTCCCGTCCCATCGCACGCCTGGGGCCCGCCGGGACTCCGGTTCGGGCGTTTCCAGAGCCTAGTTCACGCTCTGCGACGATCCGGGACGTGCACGGCGGTGACGGGGCGGGACTCCCCTGATCGGATCAAAAGATCGTAGGACCGACGCGCGTCCAGGACCGACGCGCGCCCGCGCGGTGTGCGCGGGCGCGCGCCACTCCTCGGGCCTCGCCCCGGACTACGCCTCGAACGGGCGGGCCGGCCAGGGGGCCTCCGCCGGGCGCAGGGCGTCCAGGCCGGCCCCGCCGCGGGCCGCCACCAGGGACAGCACGCCGACGACGAGGCAGTTGTTGTGCAGCTCCCCCGCCAGCACCCCCTGGACCAGCTCGTCCACCGGCACGCGCGCGTGCTGGAGGTCGGTCTCCTCGTGCTCGGCCGTGAACCGCTCGCCCTGGGCCTCGGACAGCCCGCGGGCCAGGAAGATCCGCACGGACTCGTCGCAGCCGCCGGGGGTGGTGTACACGTCGGTCAGCACCCGCCAGTCCTCGGCCTTGACGTGCGCCTCCTCGTACAGCTCGCGCTGCGCGGCGTGCAGCGGGTTCTCGCCGGGCACGTCCAGCAGGCCGGCCGGGATCTCCCACAGCTTCTGGCGCACCGGGTGGCGGTACTGCTTGATCAGCAGCACCCGGTCGTCGTCGTCCAGCGCGAGGATGGCGACCGAGCCCGGGTGGACCTGGTAGTCGCGGCGGGCCGTGGAGCCGTCGGGCATGACCACCTCGTCCGTGCGGACGGAGGTCTTGGCGCCCCGGAAGGGGGTCTCGGAGGACCGGATCTCCCACTCCTCGGGGGTGTCCTTGATCGTCATGCCTGCCCTTTCACCTGCTTCACCTGCGGGAAACAAAACCGGGGTGCCTACCCGTGAAGGCATGCACCCCGGCCACCGTACAACTGGTGTGTTACTTCGACTCTTCCCCGGTGTCCTGGGCCCGCCTGCGCTCCACGGCGGCCTTGACCAGGCCGGCGAACAGCGGGTGCGGGCGGGTCGGCCGCGAGCGCAGCTCCGGGTGCGCCTGGGTGGCGACCAGGTAAGGGTGCACGTCGCGCGGGTACTCCACGTACTCGACCAGCTTGCCGTCCGGCGAGGTGCCGGAGAACAGGATGCCCGCCTTCTTCTCCAGCTCCGCGCGGTAGGTGTTGTTCACCTCGTAGCGGTGCCGGTGCCGCTCCTCGACGTACTCCTTGTCGTCGTACACCTCGCGCACGATCGAGCCCTCGGCCAGCTTGGCCGGGTACATGCCCAGCCGCATCGTGCCGCCCATGTCGCCCTCACCGGCGACGATGTCCATCTGCTCGGCCATGGTGGAGATGACCGGGTGCCCGGTGGCGGGGTCGAACTCGGTGGAGTTGGCGTCGGAGATGTCGGCCAGGTTGCGCGCGGCCTCGATCACGATGCACTGCAGGCCGAGGCAGAGGCCGAGCAGCGGCACCCGGTGCTCACGGGCGTAGCGGATGGCGCCGACCTTGCCGTTGACGCCGCGCTCGCCGAAGCCGCCGGGGATGCAGATGCCGTCGACGTCGCCGAGCTGGGCCGCGGCGCCGGCCGGGGTCTTGCAGTCGTCGGAGGTGACCCACTTGATCTTCACGCGGGCCTTGTTGGCGAAGCCGCCCGCGCGCAGCGCCTCGGTGACCGACAGGTAGGCGTCGGGCAGGTCGATGTACTTGCCGACCAGGGCGAGGGTGACCTCGTCCGTGGGGTTGTGGACGCGGTCGAGCAGGTCGTCCCAGGTCGTCCAGTCCACGTCGCGGAACGGCAGGTCCAGCTTGCGGACCACGTACGCGTCCAGGCCCTCGCCGTGCACGGTCTTCGGGATGTCGTAGATCGAGCGGGCGTCGGGGCAGGCCACCACGGCGGCCTCGTCGACGTCGCACATCAGCGAGATCTTGCGCTTGATCGCGGTCGGCACCTCGCGGTCGCAGCGCAGCACGATGGCGTCCGGCTGGATGCCGATGTTGCGCAGTGCGGCGACGGAGTGCTGGGTCGGCTTGGTCTTCAGCTCGCCCGAGGGGCCGATGTACGGCAGGAGCGAGATGTGCACCACGAAGACGTTGTCCCGGCCGACCTCGTGGCGGACCTGGCGGACGGTCTCCAGGAACGGCAGCGACTCGATGTCGCCGACCGTGCCACCGACCTCGGTGATGACGACGTCGACCTCGTCGGTCGCCATGCGCCGGATGCGGTGCTTGATCTCGTTGGTGATGTGCGGGATGACCTGCACGGTGTCACCGAGGTACTCGCCGCGGCGCTCCTTGGCGATCACCGTCGAGTAGACCTGGCCTGTAGTGACATTGGCGGAGCCGTCCAGGTCTCGGTCGAGGAAGCGCTCGTAGTGTCCGATGTCGAGGTCGGTCTCTGCGCCGTCGTTGGTGACGAACACCTCACCGTGCTGGAAGGGGTTCATCGTGCCCGGGTCGACGTTCAGGTACGGGTCCAGCTTCTGCATGACCACGCGCAGGCCCCGGGCCTTGAGCAGCATGCCGAGGCTGGAGGCCGTCAGACCCTTGCCGAGGGAGGAGGCGACACCCCCGGTGACGAAGATGTGCTTGGTCGTCGTGGCTGGGCTGGTGCGGAAGGCAGCGGGCGGCATGGCCAAGAGGGGGCTCCCGTGGTCGCGGTCTGGGGTGGCGGTTCGGGGGCTTTCTCACCCACCGGCTCACGGGCTACCAGGGTATCAGCGCCTACGGGTGATGGCTCCCGGCCACGCTGCGCGCACGGGCCGCCACGTGCGGTTCCCCGGGCGGGGGCCGCGGCACCGGCCGGACACCGGTCCCTCACCCGGTGCTCACCCGTTCGGCCCACACGGGTTGCCCGGAGCGGCACGCAGATCATCTACGTGCGTCGTATTCTGCTCGGACACTCGCTGCCGAGCCCGGCCGGACACACGGCACCACCCCCGCCCGTCACCACCGGAATCCCCAGAGCTCGTCAGTTCGTCGAGCGGAGATCGTCATTTTGCCCTCCGGGCGGAGTGGCTGCTTTGCTTCACCGCTCAACGACGCAGTGATCCAACCTGTTCATCCCCCTTGACCGCACTAGCGACAGCCCCGCTTTGGGGTGACGTGGCCGTTCGACTGGAGTTGCACGTGGCCGGGCGCATCGAAGACTACGCACTCATCGGAGACATGCAGACCGCTGCTCTCGTCTGCCGTGACGGGACGGTGGACTGGCTGTGCCTGCCCCGCTTCGACTCGCACGCGATCTTCGCCGGACTGCTGGGCACGGAGGAGCACGGCTTCTGGCGGCTGGGCCCCGCCCACGCGCCTGACGCCGAGCCGCCCACCGCGGCCCGGCGCAGTTACCGCGGCGACTCGCTGATCCTGGAGTCCGAGTGGGACACCCCGCGCGGCACGGTCCGGGTGACCGATTTCATGCCGCCGCGCGACGGCGCCCCGCAGCTGATCCGCATCGTGGAGGGCGTCTCGGGCCGCGTCCCGATGCGCTCGGCGCTGCGGATGCGGTTCTCCTACGGCCGGGTCGTCCCCTGGGTGCACAAGCACGAGGGCCGCACGGTGGCCATGGCGGGCCCGGACTCGGTCTGGTTCGACACCAGCGCCGAGACCTACGGCAAGCAGCTGACCACGTACGCCGACTTCACCGTCGCGCCCGGTGACCGGATCGCGTTCACCATCTCGTGGCAGCCCTCGCACAAGGAGCCACCGGCCCTGCCGGAGCCGGAGCAGTCGCTGGAGGCGACGGAGGACTTCTGGCGCGAGTGGGTGGAGCACTGCACGTACCACGGCCCGTACCGCGAGGCCGTGATCCGCTCCCTGATCACGCTCAAGGCGCTCACCTACGGGCCCACCGGCGGCATCGTCGCGGCCCCCACGACCTCGCTGCCGGAGGACATCGGCGGCGTGCGCAACTGGGACTACCGCTACACCTGGCTGCGCGACGCGGCGATCACGCTGTCCTCGCTGCTGCGCACCGGCTACCGCGAGGAGGCCCGCGCCTGGCGCGAGTGGCTGCTGCGGGCGGTCGCCGGCGACCCGGAGAACCTGCAGATCATGTACGGCATCGCCGGCGAGCGCGAGCTCGGCGAGGCGGAGCTGGACTGGCTGCCCGGCTACGAGAACTCCGCGCCGGTCCGCGTCGGCAACGGCGCCGCCCACCAGCTCCAGCTGGACGTGTACGGCGAGGTCACCGAGGCGCTGCACCTCGGCCACATGACGGGCCTCGCCCGCAACGACTACGCCTCGCTGCTCCAGCTGAAGCTGATCCGCTACCTCGAGGACCACTGGCAGGAGCCGGACGAGGGCATCTGGGAGGTGCGCGGCCCGCGCCGCCACTTCGTGCACTCCAAGGTGATGGCCTGGGTCGCCGTGGACCGCACGATCAAGCTGATCGAGTCCGGTGACGCGGACGGCCCGCTGGAGAAGTGGCGCGAGCTGCGCGACGACATCCACCGGGACGTGTGCGAGAAGGGCTACGACAAGGAGCGCAACACCTTCACGCAGTCCTACGGCTCCAAGGAGCTGGACGCCTCGCTGCTGCTGATCCCGCAGATGGGCTTCCTGCCGCCGGACGACAAGCGGGTGATCGGCACCATCGAGGCGATCCAGCGCGAGCTGTCCACCCCGGACGGCTTCATCCTGCGCTACCCCACCCAGGGCGACCACGAAGGCGTCGACGGCCTCCCCGGCGACGAGGGGGCGTTCCTGGCCTGCTCGTTCTGGATGGCGGACGACCTGGCGATGATCGGCCGGGTCGACGAGGCGCGCAGGCTGTTCGAGAAGCTGCTGTCGCTGCGCAACGACCTGGGGCTGCTCGCCGAGGAGTGGGACCCGCGCCTCAAGCGCCAGGTGGGCAACTTCCCGCAGGCGTTCAGCCACGTCCCGCTGATCGACACGGCCCTGCGCCTGACGGCGTCGGGGGCGTACGGCGGCTGACGGACCGGGCGGTCGAGGGCGTCCCCGCGCCGGGCGGGGGCGCCCCGCCGTCCACTGCTGGGTGTCCCCGGGCCCGCGCGGAGGTGCCGCGGAGATGTCCCCGGGGCGTTCGCGCGGGTAGCGTCCGCTGCATGGACAGCCGTACCGACCAGCGATTCGACGGCCGGGGCGCCGGCATCACCGTGCAGCGTGCCCTGGAGCTGCCCGGGCTGCGCAGCGGGCTCCCGGAGGTCCTGGCGGGCGCCGACCGGCTGGGGCGCACGGTGCGCTGGGTGCACGCGGGCGAGGTACCGAACATCGCCTCCCTGCTCAAGGGCGGCGAGCTGCTGCTGACCACCGGCTACGGTCTGGGCACCCGGCCGGCCGAGCAGCGGGCGTTCGTGCGGACCCTGGCCGAGCGGGGCATCGCCGCGCTGGTGGTGGAGCTGGGGCCGCGGTTCGCGCGCCTGCCGGCGTCCCTGGTGGAGACGGCCCGCTCGACCGGGCTGCCGCTGGTCCAGCTGCACCGCGAGGTGCCGTTCGTGACGGTCACCGAGGAGATCCACACCGAGATCGTCAACGGCCACTACGCCCTGCTCCAGCAGGCCGAGGAGGTCCACCGGCGCTGCACGCAGGCGCTGCTGGGCGGCGGCGGTGTCCCGCAGGTCCTCGCCATCCTGGCCGACTTCGGCGGCAACCCGGTCTTCCTGGAGACCCCCGACGGGCAGTTGCTGTACGCGGCCGGGGCGGGGCCGCAGGGCGCGGACCCGCTCCAGGTGTGGGAGGGGCTGCGCGGCCCGCACAAGGACGCGCCGCCACCGGCCGGTTCGGTGCTGGTGGACGTGCCCGGCGGCGGTCCCGGCACGGGCTCGGTGCGCGCCCGGCTGGTGCTGCTGCCGGTGTGCGCCCCGCTGGTCCCGGTGCACCGGATGGCGGCCGAGCGGGCGGCCGGCATCCTCGCGGTGGTCCTCATGCAGGCCCGCCAGGAGGAGGAGCTGGCGGCCCGGGGCCGCGGGGACTTCCTGACCGACCTGGCGGAGGGCCGGATCACCGCGGAGGACGCCCCGGCGCAGGCCCGGGTGCTGGGCTTCAAGCCGGGCACCGGCCCCCTGCTGCCGGTGGTCATGTGGCTGGGCGACGCGCTGTCCCCGGGCGGTGGCTGGGCGGTGCTGGCCCGGGCGGTGGCCGAGGAGCTGGCCTCGGTGGGGGTGCCGGTGCTGCTGGGCGTGCGCCCGGTCGAGGGCCGGGTGCCGCTGCTGCTGGGCCTGCGCTCGGAGTCGGAGCGGTCGGCGGTCGCGGACCGGGTCGCTGCGGCGCTGCGGGCCGGGGTGGAGCGGGCCGGGATGCAGCGGCCGGGTGCGGCACCGCCGGTGGTGGTGGTCGGGGTGGCGGGCGGCTGGGCGGCGGCGTCGGCGGGCCTGCGGCACGCGGCGGAGACGGCGACGGCGGCCCAGGGCCTGTCGGACCGGCCCTGGTACGACGCCCGCCGCCTGGACATCGACCTGCTGCTGTGGCGGCTGCGCGACCACCCGGACCTCGCGGCCTTCGTGGACCGCGCGATCGGCCCGGTCCGCGACCACGACGCCCGCTCCAGGCCGCCGTTGCTGCCGACGCTGGAGACCTACCTCGCCCACGCGGGCCGCAAGGCGGAGACGGCCCGCGAACTGCACCTGAACCGGCAGACGCTCTACAACCGCCTCGCCCGCATCGGCGAGTTGCTGGGCACCGACCTGGACGACCCGCAGACGGTCCTGGCCCTGAGCCTGGCCCTGCGGGCCCGCCGGCACGTGCCGTGACCGGTTGCGGGACGGTCAGGTCAGCGGGCGGGGCTGGGTCAACTCGTCGTAGACGCTGAGGACCTGGGCGACCGTGTCGTCCTCGGTCGGCCAGGTGGCCGCCTGGCGGGCGCCCGACTCCCGCAGGCGGGCGCGCCGTTCGGGGTCGTCGAGGAGGCGGGTCACCGCGTCGGCCAGCGCCTTCGCGTCGCCCGGCGGGACCAGTTCGGCGGCGTCGCCCACGAGTTCGCGGACGGCGCCGGTGCGGGCCGCGACGAGGGGCACGCCCGCGTGCAGGGCTTCCTGGGCCAGGACCGAGCGGGCCTCGCCGGTACCGGGCAGCAGGGCCAGGTCGGCGGCGGCGATGAGGTCGGCCACGTCGTGGCGCAGCCCCAGCAATGTGACGGGCAGCCCCTCGTCCTCGATGCGCCGCTGCAGCACGGGCCGCAGCGGCCCCTCCCCCGCGATCGCGACCATGGGCACCGGGTCCCGGTGGCACCACGCGTGCGTGGCGTCCAGCAGGACGTCGAAGCCGCGGGGGCGGTCCAGGGAGCCGACGGTGAGCAGCAACGGGCGTCCGGTCGCGCCGACTTCGGCGCGCGCCTTGGGCCGCCCGGGGTCCGCGTCGTCGGGTGGCGCGGCCGGGCGCGGCCGGGGCAGCGCGACGGCGGCGAGCCGGGCGTCGCGGGCCCCGGTGCGCCGGGCCCGGTCCACCAGCGCGGAGGACGTGCCGAGCACCACGGAGGCCGTCCTCGCCACCCGCCGCTCCAGCATGCGCAGCAGGTGCGCGCGGGCGCCCTCGGCGTGGGCCCGGTCGTGCCAGGTGACGACCAGCGGGGTGTCCCGGCCGCCGAGCGCGAGCACGGCCCGGAAGGAGGCGTGCAGGCCGTGCGCGTGCACCAGGTCGGCGCCCGTGCAGGCCGTGCGCAGGGCCGCCACCGACGCCGGGTCGCTGCTGCGCGGCACGGGGACGTGCTCGGCGCCGGCGCCCGTGAAGTCGTAGGTGTGATCGGCCTCGGTGGGGGCGCACACCGTCACCCGCACGCCCCGCGCGACGAGCCCCGAGGTCAGGGAGCGCACGTGGGCGCTGCTGCCGGCGTTGCCGCCGCCCAGCACCTGCACGGTGCGCAGCGGCGACTGGCCGTGCGGTGAGGGCGTGCTCACGGGGCTCACGTGGCCGGGGCTCCTGGGTCGGCGTCGGACGGTCACGAAGAAACGTACAGAAGGATCGGGCGCGGGGGTGTACGGCTCCGGTCCCTGCTCGTTCTCCTGCCAAGGATGCCAGCACGTACGGCCGTTCCGGGACGCCGACCGCCCCGACGTCGGGCCTCCCGGGCACCCATGTCACCCACACGGGTGAAGGCGTGCGGTTACGGCCGAACGGCGGGGCGGAGTGCGCCCGCCGGCGCGACAGGGCTGTGGGGCGCCGACTCAGCCGGTCACCCCGGGATGCCCGGGGCCGTCGCCACGCACCAGCCGAAGGCCGGCAGGGACACCGTCCCGGACCCGGCGTCCACGTCACCGTCCCCCGCGCCGCGCGTCCAGGGCGCGGCGGGCACCGCCCCCGTCGCGGGCGCCGCGCCGAAGTTCAGCGCGACGGCCACCGCCGCCCCGCTCCCGGGGCCGGCGGCGGGGTCGGTGAGGGTGTACGTGAGCACGGTGTCGTCCAGTGTGTGCACCTGCGTCTGCGCCCGCACCAGCCAGGCGTTGCGCCGGCGCAGTCCGACCAGTGTCTGGTGCAACCGCTGCACGGCCAGCCGGTCCTCGCCCAGCTCCTCGGGCCGGGCCGGGAAGGCCGGCCGGACGGCGTCGTCGCCGCCCGCCCGCTCCTCCTTGACGCCCTGCCAGGCGCGCTCGTCCCCGGCGTACACCGACGGGATCCCGCCGACCGTGAACAGCACCGCGAGCGCGTGCGCGAGGTGCCGGGGCTCGTGCAGCCGGCTGGCGATCCGCGTCACGTCGTGGTTGCCCACGAACGTCTGCGGCGGGAACGTGTCGAGCAGGGCGTTGTGGCGCTCGAACGACCAGGCCAGCTCGTGCGGGTTGGTGTCGTTGAGCGAGCTCCACACGGCCTTCCACAGTTCGTACTGGGTGACCGAGTCGAGGCCGCCCTCCGTGACGTACGCCGCGTAGTCGCCGTGGATGACCTCCCCGCTGAACCACGCCTGCGGGTGCCGGGCGCGCACCCGGTCGGTGACGGTCCGCCAGAACGGCCGCGGCACCGCGTACGCGGCGTCGAGGCGCCAGCCGGCCACCCCGCGGTCCAGCCAGTGCTCCATCACCGCGGCGACGTGGTCGGCGACCTCGGGGTTCTCGTGGTTGAGGGCGACCAGGTGCCGGTGCCCCTCGAAGGTGCGGAAGTCGTCCCCCTCGGGCACGAACCAGTCCGCGTACGGCGACGCGGCACCGTGCCGCACCACGTCCTGGAACGGGCCGAAGGACCGGCCGACGTGGTTGAAGACGCCGTCCAGCAGGACCCGCACCCCGCGCTCGGCGGACCGCTCGACCAGCTCGGTCAGGTCCTCCTCGGTGCCGAGCCGGGGGTCGACGCGGAAGTGGTCGGTGGTGTCGTAGCCGTGGGTCTCGGCGGCGAAGACCGGTCCGAGGGCGAGGCCGTTGCAGCCCAGCGCGAGGAGGTGGTCGAGCCAGTCCGCCAGCACCGGCAGGCGGTGGCGCGGCGGCTCGCCCGGGGGCAGGGCGGCGCGCTCGGCTCCGAGGAAGCCGAGGGGGTAGACGTGCCACCAGATGGCGTGGTCGGACCAGGGCACGGAAGCCTCCGTCAACGGGGTCGGGACGGGCGGTCGGAGCGTCCGCCCGGTGAGTCGGCGAGACGGTTCATCAGCCGGGCGGCGAGCAGCAGCACCTGCTGCTCGGTCTCGGTGAGCCCGGCGAGGGCGCGGTCGAGCCAGTTGTCGCGCTGGGCCATGTCGCGGGCGAGCGCCCTGCGGCCCTCGTCGGTGAGTTCCAGGACCCGCTGCCGCCCGTCCCGGGTGTCCCGGCTGCGGCTGATCAAGCCGTCACTCTCCAGTTCGGCGAACACCCGGGTGAGGGACTGCGGCTGCTGGTGGTCGGCGGCGGCGAGCGCGCCCGCCGACATCGGCCCGTTGCGGCGCAAGTGTGCCAGCACGCTGCTCTTGTTGAGGCTCAGCCCGTCCTCGGGGCGCTCCGCGCTCAGCCGCCGGGCGAGCCGGACGACGCCCTGCCGGATCTCCGCCACACCGTCGCCGGGGCCCGACGACGGCTCGGTCCGCTCTGGTCGCTCCACCGTCACCTTGTTAAGTTAACACTCACCATTTCGCGACGGGCCAGCGACATTCCCCCGTTCAACCGCACCTTACGTCGGCGGTGATCCTACGCAATGCTTACTTTACCGAGGTCGCTGCGCCGGACCCTCGGTGTGGCCCGACCACTGGGCCTGGGTCGTCCTCAGCGCCCACCTGGTGTGCGGCGGCGCGCGCAGCCGCGGGGACGTGCTGGTGAAGGGGGCCTGGCGGACCCTGGGCGCCGCGGCCGGCACGCTGGCCGCGGGCGCCCTGCCGGGCACCGTCGGACCGCGCTCGGACACCACCGTCGTGCTGATCTTCGCCGTGCTGGCCGCCGGGACCTGGCTGCGCGAGCTGAGCTACGCGTACTGGGCGGCCTGCGTCACCGCCGCCCTGTGCCTGCTGTACGACTGGTTCGGCCAGGACCCCGGCGACCTGCTGCGGACCCGGCCGGCCGGGATCGCGGCGGGCGCGCTGATCGGTCTCGCCGCGTCCTGGCTGGTGCTGCCGATCCGCACGGCCGCGGTGGCGCGGGCCCGTACCGCGGCCGCGCTGGCGGGCCTGGGCGAACTGCTGGAGGCCGACTGGCACGACGTGTGCGCCGTGCGGCGGGCCCGCGCCCGGTTCGCGCACGGTGTGGACCAGCTGGGCCTGGCCGTGGCCCCCCTGCGGGTCCTCGCCGCCCTCCCGGCTCCCGGCCCGCCCCGCGCCTGCCCGGCGCTGGAGGCGTGGTCGGCGCTCCAGGGCTGCGCGGGTCCGGCCGACGAACTGGCCGACGCCGTCACGGCGGCCCCGGCGGGCCTGGCCGGCGATCCGGCGGTGACCGGCCGGCGCGCCCGGGCCGCGGCCCACGCCCTCGCCGTACGCCGGGCGATCGGCCGTCGTCCCCCGCCACCGGACGGTCCCCCGGCCGACGCGCCGGACCCGACGGGCACCCCGGCCGCTCCGGGGCCGGCCGTGCGCACCGCCCTCGACGCGCTGACCGCGCTCGACACCCGGCTGGACGCCCTGACCCGGCTGTACCCACCGCGGCAGGCCCCGTCCGCGGCGAGTGTCACCGTCCGCTGAGGGCCGGTGGACCCGGTCCCGCACGGTGAGCGTCACCGCACCCCGGGAGTCGATGGCCCCGTTCCCGGACGGCGACGGTCACCGGCCTCGACGGCCGGTGACCCCGGCACCGCCCCGGGCGTCACCCGTCCGCGCGGGCCGTCGCCAGCAGTTCCTCCGCGTGGGCGCGGGCCGTCTCCGAGTCCTCCTGGCCGGCGAGCATCCGGGACAGCTCCCGGATGCGGTCCTCGCCCTCCAGCACCTTCACGCCCGAGCGGGTCACCGACCCGTCGTTGGTCTTCTCGACCAGCAGCTGCCGGTCCGCGAACGCCGCGACCTGCGGGAGGTGGGTGACCACCACGACCTGCGCCGTCCTCGCCAAACGCGCGAGACGGCGCCCGATCTCCACGGCCGCCTTGCCGCCGACACCGGCGTCCACCTCGTCGAACAGGTACGTGGGCACCGGGTCGGTCCCGGCGAACACCACCTCGACGGCCAGCATCACGCGCGAGAGCTCACCGCCCGAGGCACCCTTGGCGATCGGCCGGGCCGGCGCCCCCGGGTGGGGCGCCAGCAGCAGCTCCACCTCGTCGGCACCCGCCGGCCCGTACGCCACCGTCCGCCCGCCGACCTCGACGCCCTCCGGGTCCTCGGTCTGGCGGATCTCGAAGGACACGCGCGCGTGCGGCATGGCGAGGGAGGCCAGCTCCTCGGTCACGGCCGCCGCGAACCGCTCGGCGGCCTCGCCGCGCGCATCGGTCAGCGCCTGCGCCAGCCCGCCCAGTTCGGCGCGCAGCGCGTCCCGCTCGGCGGTCAGCTCGTCGATGCGCTCGTCGTCGGAGTCGAGCTCGGTCAGGCGGGCGGCACCGCGCTCCGCCCAGGCGAGCACCGCGGTGACGTCCTCACCGTACTTCCGGGTCAGCCCGGTCAGCGCCGCCCGCCGCTCCTCCACGGCCGCCAGCCGCAGCGGATCGGCGTCCAGGTCGTCGGCGTACCCGGCCAGCTCGCCCGCGACGTCGCCGAGCAGGATGCCGATCTCGCCGATGCGGTCGGCGAGCGCGGCCAGCGCCGGGTCGTGCGAGCGGACGGCCTCCAGGGCCCGCTGGGCGCCCGCGACGAGGGTGGTGGCGTCGATGCCCTCGGGGTCCTCGGGATTGCCCGCGAGGGCCGCGTGCGCGACCGTGGCGGCCGACGACAGCGCCTCGGCGTGCCCGAGCCGCTCGGCCTCCTCGGCCAGTTCCACGTCCTCGCCGGCGCGCGGCTCGACGGCGGCGATCTCATCGAGGCCGTAGCGCAGCAGATCGGCCTCCTGGGCCCGCTCACGCGCGCGCGTGGTGATCTCGTCCAGCTCCGCGGAGACGGCCCGCAGCCGCCGGTACGCCTCCTGGTACTTGGCGAGCGGCACCGTGACGGCGTCCCCGGCGTACCGGTCGAGCGCCTGCCGCTGGCGGGACAGCTTGAGCAGCCCCTGCTGGTCGGTCTGCCCGTGCACGGCCACCAGCTCGTCGGCCAGCTCGGCCAGCATGCCCACGGGCACGCTGCGCCCGCCCAGGTGCGCCCGCGAGCGCCCCTCGGCCGAGACGGTACGGCTGATCAGCAGCGCCCCGTCGTCCAGCTCGGCGCCCGCCTCCTCGGCGCGCACGGCCACCGGGGCGTCCGCGGGCACGGTGATGCGCCCCTCGACGACCGCCTTCTCGGCCCCGATCCGCACGAGCGCGGCGTCCGCGCGTCCGCCGAGGAGCAGCCCGAGGCTGGTGACCACCATGGTCTTGCCGGCGCCCGTCTCACCCGTCACGGCGGTGAAGCCTGGCGACAGCTCGACGACGGCGTCGTCGATGACTCCGAGCGACCGTATCCGCATCTCTTCCAGCACGGTGAAGACCTTACGAGGTCGGGCCGAGGAAGTGCGAGGTGCCCTTGTCACCCGGGCGGGTGGCCCGCCGGAGCCGGCACCCCACCGGCCCCGCGGACGGCCCGCCGGCTAGGGCCTGTCGTTCGGATCAGTCCGGCCCGGCCCACGGCGCCTTGTCGCCGACCCGAGCGGGGTCCGGTGCGTGCAGCTGCAAGGCGGAGGAGGGCGGCGACGCGGAGCGTCGCCCACCGACGACAACGCCGCAGATGCGCGTGCCGGACCCCGCGACGCCGGAATGATCCAAACGACAGGCCCTAGTGCGGGGCTCCCCGCCAACCGGACACCGGCAGGGCGAACTTGGCGACCAATCGGTCCGTGAACGAGGCGTGGTGCAGCCGGGCCAGCCGGACCGGCACGGCACCGCGCCGCACCTCCACCCGCGCCCCCGGCGGCAGCTCCACGGTCCGCCGCCCGTCGCACCACAGCACGCCCGGCGGGACGTGCGGCAGCACCTCGACGGCCAGCACCGAGTCGGGCGAGGTCACCAGCGGCTTGGCGAACAGCGCGTGCGCGCTGATCGGCACCATCAGCAGCGCCTCCACCTCGGGCCACACCACGGGCCCGCCGGCCGAGAACGCGTACGCGGTGGACCCGGTCGGCGTCGACAGCACGATGCCGTCGCAGCCGAACCCGGTCACCGGCCGCCCGTCGATCTCCAGCACCACTTCCAGCAGCTTCTCGGCGCCGGCCTTCTGCACGGCCGCCTCGTTCAGCGCCCAGTCGGTGTGCACGATGTCGCCGTTTCGGTGCACGACGACGTCGACGGTCATCCGCTCCTCGACCTCGTACGCCCGGGACACCACCCGGTCGACGACCTTGTCCAGGTCGTCGCGCTCGGCCTCGGCGAGAAAGCCGACCCGCCCGAGGTTGACGCCGAGCATCGGCACGCCCGACGCCCGCGCGAACTCCGCGCCGCGCAGCAGCGTCCCGTCACCGCCGAGGACGATCAGCAGCTCGCACCCGTCGAGGCACTGCGGGGTCGCCTCCTTGACGAGTTCCACCTCGGGCGGCAGGGGCAGGTCGCGCGCCTCGTACTCCAGGACGCGCACCCCGATCCCGGACCGCAGCAGGCCCGCGACCACCAGTTCCGCGCTGCGGATGGCGGCGGGCCGGCCCGTGTGGGCCAGCAGGAAGACGGTACGTGCTCGGTTCTCGGTCACCGCGGCCCCTCCGCCACTGCACGGTCGACGTCGGCCGGGTCCAGGGCGGGTGCCCCGGCGCGCAGCCACAGAAAGTACTCGACGTTGCCCGAGGGGCCCGGCAGCGGGCTCGCCGTGACGCCCCGGACGCCGAGTCCCAGTTCCCACGCCCGCCCGGCCACGCCCCGCACGGCCTCGGCCCGCAGCTGCGGGCTGCGGACCACGCCCCCGCTGCCCAGCCGTTCCTTCCCCACCTCGAACTGCGGCTTGACCATCATCACCAGGTCGGCGTCCGGTCCGGTGCAGCGTGCCAGGGCGGGCAGCACCAGCCCGAGCGGGATGAAGGACAAGTCCCCCACGACAAGATCCACAGGCTCCCCATCGATCGCTTCGAGCGTCAACTCGCGTACGTTCGTACGGTCCTTGACGGTGACGCGTTCATCGCTCTGCAGGGACCAGGCGAGCTGTCCGTACCCCACGTCCACGGCCACCACGTGCGCGGCGCCCGCGCGCAGCAGCACGTCGGTGAAGCCGCCGGTGGACGCGCCGGCGTCCAGCGCGCGCCGGCCCCGCACGACGAGGCCCTGCGGGACGAAGACCTCCAGGGCCCCGGCGAGCTTGTGGCCGCCGCGCGAGACGTAGTCGGGGTCGCTGTCGTCGGTCGCGACGAGGATGGCCACCGCGGTCTCCACCTGCGTGGCGGGCTTGGTCGCCACGGTCCTGCCGACGGTGACCCGTCCGGCGGCGATCAGCTGGCTGGCGTGCTCGCGCGAGCGCGCGAGCTTGCGGCGCACCAGCTCCGCGTCGAGACGGCGACGTGCGACTCCTGCCACGGTCGGTTCAGCTCCTAGGTCCGTACGGCGGTGGGGGGACGGGAGGTCCCGGGCGGGCGTCGAGCGCGGTGAGCGCGTCGCGCAAGCCCCGGTGTACATCCTCGTACACCTCCACGTGTCCGTCCGTGGCGAGGTGGTCGGCGTCGCCCAGCCGTTCGAGGTGGGCGTCGACCTCGGCGTGGCCGGTGGGGGTGCGGGGCACGCCGAGCGGGGCGGGGGCGGCCGGGTCGTCGTCGGGTTCGGCCGGCTCCCCGGCGGCGGGGCCGGCGGCCTGCGCGGCCGGCTCCCCCGCGGTTCCCCCGGCCGTTGCGGCAGCCACCTGTGCGGCCGCCTCCTCCCGGGGGGTTTCCGTGTCGCTCATGCCCAGACGCTACCGCGAAGCGCTGCGGTACCGTCGTGCCCGATGGCGACGATCGAGGAGTGCCGTGCCGCACTCGAGAAGCTCTCGGACAGCATGGGCCGGGCCGAGGGGGACGTCCGCGCGGCCGCCGCGCTGGACCGCTCGGTCAGCTGCCACGTCACCGACCTGGACACCACGTTCCTGGGCCGGATGACGGGCGGCCGGATCCGGGTCGACGACACGGTGCCGGGGCCGCCCCGGGAGAAGGCCGAGATCCGGCTGTCGATGACCGGTGACGACCTGGTCGCCCTGGTCGACGGGCGGCTGCACTTCGCCAAGGCGTGGGGCTCGGGCCGGGTGTCCCTGCACGCGGGCCTGCGCGACCTGCTCGTCCTCAGGAAGCTGCTGTAGTCGTCCTCAGGACGCTGCCGTGGGCGTCCCGCGGACAACTGGCCCCACCGGCGGCGTGCCCGGGCTCCCTCACGAAGCCTCCGCGGCCGCCACGCGTGCGCGTGCCTTCCGTGCCGCCGGTACGACCAGCGGCGTGCCCGTCTCCGGGTCGTCGATGACCTGGCAGCGCAGCTGGAACACCTCCTCGACCAGCTCCGCGGTGACCACCTCGCCCGGCGTGCCCTGGGCGACGACCCGGCCGGCCTTCAGGGCGATCAGATGGGTGGCGTACCGGGCGGCGTGGTTGAGGTCGTGCAGCACGGCGACCAGCGTCCGCCCCTGCTCCTCGTGCAGCTCGGCGCACAGGTCGAGCACGTCGATCTGGTGCTGGATGTCGAGGTACGTCGTCGGCTCGTCCAGGAGCAGCAGCGGGGTCTGCTGGGCGAGCGCCATGGCGATCCACACGCGCTGGCGCTGACCGCCGGACAGCTCGTCGACGTACCGCTCGGCCAGCTCGGCCACCCCGGTCTGCCGCATCGACTCGTGCACCACCCGCTCGTCCTCGGCGGACCACTGGCGCAGCAGGCCCTGGTGCGGGTAGCGGCCGCGGCCGACCAGGTCGGCGACGGTGATCCCGTCGGGCGCGATGGACGACTGCGGCAGCAGGCCCAGGGTGCGGGCGACCTGCTTGGCCGGCAGGGACTGGATGGCCTGTCCGTCCAGCAGCACCCGGCCGCGGCTGGGCTTGAGCATCCGTGACAGGGCCCGCAGGAGCGTCGACTTGCCGCACGCGTTGGGACCGACGATCACCGTGAAGGAGTGGTCGGGGATCTCCACCGACAGCTGCTCGGCGATCACCCGCTGGTCGTAGGCGAGGGTGACGTTCTCGGCGGACAGGCGGTTCACGGTGCTCCTTCGGTCGATGCGCCCGCGGTCGGGGCCGGCGGCGGTGCTCATATCCGGCCCGCCCTGCGCTCGGTGACCAGCAGCCACAGCAGGTAGACACCGCCGAGCACGCCGGTGACCACGCCGACGGGCAGCTGCCCGTCGCCGAACAACCGCTGGGACGCCCAGTCGGCGACGACCAGCAGGGCGGCGCCCATGCACAGGGACGGCACGAGGTTCGGTCCCGGCGAGCGGGTCAGGCGCCGGGCGAGTTGCGGCGCGGTGAGCGCCACGAAGCTGACGGGGCCCGCGGCGGCGGTGGCGGCCGCGGTGAGCAGGACGGCGCACACCATCAGCAGCATCCGCACCCGTTCCACGCGCACGCCCAGGGCGTGGGAGACGTCGTCGCCCATCTCCATCATGCGCAGCCCGCGCGCGTTGGCGAGGACCAGCGGGACCAGCACGCAGAACAGGACGAGCAGCGGCCAGACCTGCTTCCAGTCCCGCCCGTCGAGCGTGCCGGTCATCCACACCAGGGCCCGCGCCGCGTCGACGAAGTCGGCCTTGGTCATCAGGTAGCCGTTGACCGCGGTGGCCATCGCGGAGACGCCGATGCCGACGAGCACCAGCCGGTAGCCGTGCACACCGCGCTTCCAGGCCATCAGGTAGATGGCCGCGCCGGTCACCAGACCGCCCACCAGCGCGCCCACGGTGACCGCGTCGGCGTCCCCGGAGAACAGCACGATGACGACGAGCGCCCCGGCGGTCGCGCCCTGCCCGAGGCCGAGCACGTCGGGGCTGCCGAGCGGGTTGCGCGAGACGGCCTGGAACAGCGCGCCGCCCAGGCCCAGCGAGGCACCGACGAGCAGGCCGACGAGGACCCGGGGCAGCCGCAGCTCGTTGACGATGAACTCCTGGCCCGGGTCGCCGTTGCCGAGGAGCGTCTTGAGGACGTCGCCGGGCGGGATCGGGTAGTCGCCGGTGCCGATCAGCACGACCCCCGCGCCCAGCGCGGCGAGCAGCAGCAGGACGACGACCACCAGGGCCCGCGGATCCAGCCGGACGGACAGCCCGCCCGGGGTGCGCAGCGCACGCGGCCCGCGCCGGCCGGGTCCCCTGTCCGCCTTCACTTCGGTCGTCACAGCTGCGCCGTCCTCCGCCGTCGTACGAGAAAGATGAAGACCGGGCCGCCGATGATCGCGGTGATGATCCCGACCTGGACCTCGGAGGGCCGGGCCACGACGCGGCCGATCACGTCCGAGCCGAGCAGCAGCACGGGCGACAGCACGGCGGCGTACGGCAGGATCCAGCGCAGGTCGGGCCCGGTGAAGGAGCGCACGACGTGCGGCACCATCAGCCCGACGAACACGATGGGCCCGCACGCGGCGGTCGCCGCCCCGCACAGCACGGTGGCGGCCAGCATCGACAGCGCCCGGGTGCGGTTGAGGTGGGCGCCGAGGGCCCGCGCGGTGTCGTCGCCCATCTCCATCGCGTTCAGCGGCCGGGCGAGGGCGAGCGCGAGGACCGTGCCGGCCACCAGGAACGGCAGGACCTGCTCGATCGTGGTGTCGGTCGCGGAGGACAGCGAACCCACCGTCCAGAAGCGCATCTTGGCGAGCGCCGCGCCGTTGGTGATCATCACGGCCTGGAGGTAGCCGTACAGCGCGGCGCTGATCGCCGTGCCCGCCAGCGCGAGCCGCACCGGCGTCGCCCCGCGGCTGCCGCCGAGGAACCAGACCAGTGCGCCCACCGCGGCCGCGCCCAGGAAGGCGAACCACACGTACCCGCTCAGGCTCGTGACGCCGAAGAAGGTGATGGCGGTGACGACCGCGGCGGACGCCCCGGCGTTGATGCCGAGCAGCCCCGGATCGGCCAGCGGATTGCGGGTGAGCGCCTGGAGCACGGCCCCGGCGAGCCCGAGGGCCGCCCCGGCGAGCAGCCCGAGCAGGGTGCGCGCCAGCCGCTCGTCGACGACGACGTCGCCGTACGTCCCCGAGGACGCGAACAGCCCGTGCCACACCTGGGCGACGGACAGCTCCTTCGCCCCGACGGCGATGCTCGCCAGGGCGACGACGGCCAGGACGCCCAGGGAGGCGAGCAGCCCGACGGCACGAACTGCCCGCCGGGCCGAGGGCGCGGCAACCGGCTCCGCGCGCTGTTCGGGAACACTGTCGACCAACACGCAGTTAGGTTAGCCTACCCTGCGAAGGCCCTTCGATCCCCGGCCCGGACCCGCCCGCTCAGGCCCGGCCCACCACCGCGCGCGGGTTCCCCCGACACCCCCTCACATCCCCAGCCGCGCCAGCGCCTTCTCCCCGTCCAGGGTGCAGGAGCCGTCCCCGGCGGACGTCCAGGCCGCCGCGCACAGCGCCCGCAGCCCGTCCAGACCGTCGCCGTCGCCCTCCAGGCGCAGGCGCTCGCCGTCCGCGGACGCGGTCCACCCGCCGCACCGGAAGCCGCCGTCGGCCTCCTCGACGTCCGGCTGCCCGGTGAGCAGCCCACGCAGGTCCCGGTCCACGAACGTCGGCCGGTGCCGCGGCGGCGCCGCCAGCAGCTGCGCGCCGTCCGTCACCCCGGTCAGCACCAGCAGCGAGTCCACCTCACCGTTGAACGCGCCCTCGATGTCCGTGTCCAGCCGGTCACCGACCACCAACGGCCGCTCGGCGCCGGTGCGCAGGATCGTCTCCCGGTGCATCGGCGGCAGCGGCTTGCCCGCGACCTGCGGCTCGGCTCCCGTGGCGATCCGCACGACCTCCACCGCGGCGCCGTTGCCCGGCGCGATCCCCCGCCCGCTCGGGATCGTCAGGTCCGTGTTGGACGCGAACCACGGCACCCCGCGCGCGACCGCGTACGACGCCTCCGCGAACCGCCCCCAGGGCAGGTCGGGCCCGCCGAATCCCTGCACCACGGCCGCCGGGTCGTCGTCCGCCGACTCCACCGGCTCCAGCCCCCGCTCGCGCAGCGCCACCCGCAGCCCCTCGCCGCCGATCACCAGCACGCGCGCGCCCTGCGGCACCTGCTCACTGATCAGCCGGGCGACCGCCTGCGCCGAGGTGATGACGTCGTCCGCCGCCGCCGGGATGCCCAGCTCGGTCAGGTGATCGGCCACGGCGTCCGGGGTGCGCAGCGCGTTGTTGGTCACGTACGCGAGGTGCATCCCGCCGTCCCGCGCGGTGGCCAGCGACTCCACGGCGTGCGCGATCGCGCTCCCGCCCGCGTACACCACCCCGTCGAGGTCGAGCAGCGCCGTGTCGTACGCCTCGCTCAGGGCCCGTGCACTGCCCTCGGGCCTCGTCCTGACGCGCTGGCTCATTCCGCATCGCTCCTCGTTCGCTCGCTTTCCCCGATCATCGCGCATGCCACCGACACACGTACGATGCCCTGATGAACACAGCAGGTCACTCGCAGGCGACGGCGCCCCGAGGCCTGGAACTCACCCCGTTCCGAGGCCTGCGCTACGACCCCGACCGGGTCGGCAGCCTGGCGGCCGTCACCTCACCCCCGTACGACGTCGTCGTCCGCCCGGACGGCCTGCACCAGCTCCAGGACGCGGACCCGTACAACATCGTGCGGCTGATCCTCCCCCAGGCCACCACCGCCGGCGAACGCAACGAACAGGCGGCCGACACCCTGCGCCGCTGGCTCGCCGAGGGCGTCCTGACCGCGGACCCCGAGCCCGCCCTGTACGTCTACGAGCAGCGGCACGCCGACGGCATGCTCCAGCGCGGCCTCATCGGCACCCTGCGCGTCAGCGGCCCCTCCGAGGGCGTGGTCCTCCCCCACGAGGACGTCATGCCGCACATCGTCGCCGACCGCGCCGCCCTCATGCGGGCCACCTGCGCGAACCTCGAACCCCTGCTGCTGACCTACCGCGGCGCCGGCGCCGGCGCCGCGGCCCGCGTCGTGGACGAGGCGACGACACGGCCCCCGCTGCTGTCCACGACCACCCTGGACGGCTACGCCCACCGCCTGTGGTCGGTCACCGACCCCGACGACCTGGCCGCCGTCCGGTCGGACCTGGCCCGCCACCAGGCCCTGATCGCCGACGGCCACCACCGCTGGGCGACCTACCGCCGGCTGCGCGCCGAGCACCCCTCCCCCAGCCCCTGGGACCACGGCCTGGTCCTCCTGGTCGACACGGCCCGCTACCCGCTGCGCGTCCGCGCCATCCACCGCCTGCTGCACGGCCTGCCCGTGGCCGACGCGCTGACCGCCGTCCGCGACCACTTCCGCGTCCGCCGGCTCGACGTGCCCCTGGCCGAGGCCCTGGACGCGCTGGCGGACGCCGCCTGCGCGGGCAACGCGTTCCTGCTCGCCGGGGACGGCGCCTTCCACCTCCTGGACCGGCCCGACCCGGCGCTCCTGGCCCGCACCGTCCCCGCCGACCGCCCGGCCGCCTGGCGCACCCTGGACGCGACGGTCCTGCACGCCACGCTCCTGGACCACCTCTGGCACGTCCCCGAGGACGACCCCGCCCGCATCGCCTACATCCACGACACGGCGGCCACGGTCGACAAGGCGGAACGCGACGGCGGTACGGCCGTCCTGCTGCACCCCGTCCGCGAGGAGGTCGTCCGCGACCTGGCCCGCCAAGGCGTCACCATGCCCCGCAAGTCGACGTCCTTCGGCCCGAAGCCGGCGTCGGGGCTGGTGCTGCGCGCGCTGGACCTCTGACGGCACGAACGGCGCACCCGGACACACGAAGGGGCGGGCCTCCGGACTTGCGTCCGGGGACCCGCCCCTTGATCGTGCTCACCCGAGGTTCACGGCGCCTCAGCGCTCGCCGCGGGCCTCGTCGTCAGCGTCGTCCTCGTCGTCAGCGTCGACCCGGATGCCTTCGACGTCCGCGTCGTCATCGACGTCGTCAGTGTCGTCAACGTCGACATCGTCCTCGACGTCGTCAGTGTCGTCAACGTCGACATCGTCCTCGACGTCTTCGTCGTCCTCGTCGTCCGCCGCTCGCTCGTCGCCGGCCCGGTCGGCCGCGTCGTCGTCCTGACCGACCGCCTTCTCCGCCACCGCGTCGGCGTCCAGGCCGTCCGCGGTCTCGTCGAGGGCGTCGACGAACTCCACGCCGTCCAGCTCGGCGAGCCGGTCGGAGGCGTCCGTGCTGCCGTCCCGGTCGGCCTCCACGGCCTTGGCGAACCACTCCCGCGCCTCACCGCTGCGCCCGGCCGCGAGCAGCGCGTCGCCGTAGGCGTACCGCAGCCGGGCGGTCCACGGCTGGACAGAGTTGGAGGCCAGCTCCGGGCTCTGGAGCGTCACGATGGCCGCGTCCAGCTGCCCCATGTCACGTCGGGCACCGGCCGCGACGAGCCGCATCTCGACCTGACCGGCCTTGTCCAGCTTGTGCACCTCGGGCGCACCGGCCATGTCCAGCGCCTTCTCCGGCCGCCCGAGCCCACGCTCGCAGTCGGCCATCAACGGCCACAGGTCGACGGTCCCGGTCATCCGGCGCGCCGCCCGGAACTCCGCCAGCGCCTCGGCGTACTTCTGGTTGGCGTACGCCGCGAAGCCGGCCGCCTCGCGCACGGCAGCGACGCGGGACGCCAGGCGCAGGGCCACCTTGGAGTAGCCGTAGGCACCCTCGGGGTCCTCGTCGATGAGCCGCGCGACCATCACCAGGTTCTTGGCGACGTCCTCGGCGAGCGTCTTGGGCAGGCTCTGGAGCTCCTGCCGTACGTCGTTGTCGATCTCGTCGCCCGTGACGTCCTCGGGGATCGGCAGCCGCTTGATCGGCTCGCGGTCCCGGTCGCGGTCACGGTCGCGGTCCCGCTCGTCACGGAAGCGCCCGCCACCGCGCCGGTCGTCACCGGGCCGGCCACGGAACCCGCCACCCGGCCGACCGCCACGGTCGTCCCGACGGGGCCCACGGCCACCACGGTCGTCCCGCCCGCCACGGAACCCACCACCGCGCTCACCGTCACGCCGGTCATCCCGACGGTCGTCACGCCGGTCGTCACGGCGGTCGTCGCTGCGGTAAGAGGGACGGTCACCGCGGTCGTCACGGCGGAACGCGGGACGGTCGCCCCGGTCCCCGCGGTCGTCACGGCGGAACCCGCCGCGGTCACCGCGGTCACCGCGGTCGTCACGGCGGAACGAGGGACGGTCACCGCGGTCATCGCGGCGGAACGCGGGACGGTCGCCCCGGTCCCCTCGGTCGTCGCGCCGGAAGCCACCGCGGTCGTCGCGACGGTCATCCCGTCGGTCGTCACGGCGGTCATCCCGTCGGTCGTCACGGCGGTCATCGCGGCGGTCGTCACGGCCGAAGGAAGGACGGTCGTCACGACGGAAGGAAGGACGGTCACCCCGGTCGTCGCGCCGGAAGCCACCGCGGTCGTCGCGACGGTCGTCACGCCGGAAAGAGGGGCGGTCGCCACGATCGTCACGCCGGAAGCCACCGCGGTCGCCCCCGTCACGACGGTCATCGCGCCGGAACGCGGGACGGTCGCCACGGTCCCCGCGGTCGTCACGCCGGAACCCACCGCGGTCGTCACGACGAGGCTCACGCCGGTCATCACGCCGGTCGTCGCGACGGTCATCGCGCCGATCGTCACGGCGGAACGCGGGACGCTCACCGCGGTCGTCGCGACGGTCATCGCGCCGGTCGTCACGGCGGAACGTGGGACGCTCACCGCGGTCGTCGCGTCGGAAGGGAGGGCGGTCGCCGCGGTCGTCACGGCGGAAGCCGCCGCGGTCGCCGCCGTCACGACGGTCATCGCGCCGGAACGCGGGACGGTCGCCACGGTCCCCGCGATCATCACGGCGGAACCCACCGCGGTCGTCACGACGAGGCTCACGCCGGTCATCACGGCGGTCGTCACGGCGGTCGTCACGGCGGAAGCCTCCGCGGTCGCTCCCGCCCCGGTCGCTGCCGGCACGGTCGTTGCGACGGAAGCCACCGCGGTCGTTGCCGCCGCGGTCACCACTGTCCCGTCGCCGCTGGTCGCGCTCCGGTCGGTCGTCGGGAGAGTTGGTGGACATCGGTGACTCCTGTCTTCGGTACCTCAAGCATTGTAAAAACGAAAGGACCCCTGGTCCCAGCTGAACGCTGGTGACCAGGGGTCCTTCCCAAAGATTGTTCGGCGGTGTCCTACTCTCCCACAGGGTCCCCCCTGCAGTACCATCGGCGCTGTAAGGCTTAGCTTCCGGGTTCGAAATGTAACCGGGCGTTTCCCCTACGCTATGACCACCGAAACCCTAATGGTTTCGAGCGAACAAGCACACTATTCTGTTGGCTGTTCTGCTCTGAACCGGCAACTGTTCGTTGCCTCAGAACTAACACAGTGGACGCGAGCAACTGAGGACAAGCCCTCGGCCTATTAGTACCGGTCACCTCCACACGTTACCGTGCTTCCAGATCCGGCCTATCAACCCAGTCGTCTACTGGGAGCCTTACCCCATCAAGTGGGTGGGAGTCCTCATCTCGAAGCAGGCTTCCCGCTTAGATGCTTTCAGCGGTTATCCCTCCCGAACGTAGCCAACCAGCCATGCCCTTGGCAGGACAACTGGCACACCAGAGGTTCGTCCGTCCCGGTCCTCTCGTACTAGGGACAGCCCTTCTCAAGACTCCTACGCGCACAGCGGATAGGGACCGAACTGTCTCACGACGTTCTAAACCCAGCTCGCGTACCGCTTTAATGGGCGAACAGCCCAACCCTTGGGACCGACTCCAGCCCCAGGATGCGACGAGCCGACATCGAGGTGCCAAACCATCCCGTCGATATGGACTCTTGGGGAAGATCAGCCTGTTATCCCCGGGGTACCTTTTATCCGTTGAGCGACGGCGCTTCCACAAGCCACCGCCGGATCACTAGTCCCGACTTTCGTCCCTGCTCGACCCGTCGGTCTCACAGTCAAGCTCCCTTGTGCACTTACACTCAACACCTGATTGCCAACCAGGCTGAGGGAACCTTTGGGCGCCTCCGTTACCCTTTAGGAGGCAACCGCCCCAGTTAAACTACCCATCAGACACTGTCCCTGATCCGGATCACGGACCCAGGTTAGACATCCAGCACGACCAGACTGGTATTTCAACGACGACTCCACAACCACTGGCGTGGCCGCTTCAAAGTCTCCCAGCTATCCTACACAAGCCGAACCGAACACCAATATCAAACTGTAGTAAAGGTCCCGGGGTCTTTCCGTCCTGCTGCGCGAAACGAGCATCTTTACTCGTAGTGCAATTTCACCGGGCCTATGGTTGAGACAGTCGAGAAGTCGTTACGCCATTCGTGCAGGTCGGAACTTACCCGACAAGGAATTTCGCTACCTTAGGATGGTTATAGTTACCACCGCCGTTTACTGGCGCTTAAGTTCTCAGCTTCGCCCCACCGAAATGGAGCTAACCGGTCCCCTTAACGTTCCAGCACCGGGCAGGCGTCAGTCCGTATACATCGCCTTACGGCTTCGCACGGACCTGTGTTTTTAGTAAACAGTCGCTTCTCGCTGGTCTCTGCGGCCACCCCCAGCTCAGAGTGCAAGACTCATCACCGGATGTGGCCCCCCTTCTCCCGAAGTTACGGGGGCATTTTGCCGAGTTCCTTAACCATAGTTCACCCGAACGCCTCGGTATTCTCTACCTGACCACCTGAGTCGGTTTAGGGTACGGGCCGCCATGAAACTCGCTAGAGGCTTTTCTCGACAGCATAGGATCATCCACTTCACCACAATCGGCTCGGCATCAGGTCTCAGCCTCGTGTGATCCGGATTTGCCTGGATCACGGCCTACACCCTTACCCCGGGACAACCACCGCCCGGGCTGGACTACCTTCCTGCGTCACCCCATCACTCACCTACTACCAGATCGGGTCAGCGGCTCCACCACTCCCCTCAACTCCGAAGAGATCAGGGCGGCTTCACGGCCTTAGCATCACTGGATTCGATGTTTGACGCTTCACAGCGGGTACCGGAATATCAACCGGTTATCCATCGACTACGCCTGTCGGCCTCGCCTTAGGTCCCGACTTACCCTGGGCAGATCAGCTTGACCCAGGAACCCTTAGTCAATCGGCGCACACGTTTCTCACGTGTGTATCGCTACTCATGCCTGCATTCTCACTCGTCAACCGTCCACGACTACCTTCCAGTGCCGCTTCACCCGGCAGACGACGCTCCCCTACCCATCACAGCCGGCGTTGGCCGTATATGCTGCAATGACACGACTTCGGCGGTACGCTTGAGCCCCGCTACATTGTCGGCGCGGAATCACTAGACCAGTGAGCTATTACGCACTCTTTCAAGGGTGGCTGCTTCTAAGCCAACCTCCTGGTTGTCTCTGCGACTCCACATCCTTTCCCACTTAGCGTACGCTTAGGGGCCTTAGTCGATGCTCTGGGCTGTTTCCCTCTCGACCATGGAGCTTATCCCCCACAGTCTCACTGCCGCGCTCTCACTTACCGGCATTCGGAGTTTGGCTAAGGTCAGTAACCCGGTAGGGCCCATCGCCTATCCAGTGCTCTACCTCCGGCAAGAAACACACGACGCTGCACCTAAATGCATTTCGGGGAGAACCAGCTATCACGGAGTTTGATTGGCCTTTCACCCCTAACCACAGGTCATCCCCCAGGTTTTCAACCCTGGTGGGTTCGGTCCTCCACGAAGTCTTACCTCCGCTTCAACCTGCCCATGGCTAGATCACTCCGCTTCGGGTCTTGAGCGTGCTACTGAAACGCCCTGTTCGGACTCGCTTTCGCTACGGCTACCCCACCCGGGTTAACCTCGCAACACACCGCAAACTCGCAGGCTCATTCTTCAAAAGGCACGCAGTCACGAGAATGGAGCAAGCTCCACTCCGACGCTCCCACGGCTTGTAGGCACACGGTTTCAGGTACTATTTCACTCCCCTCCCGGGGTACTTTTCACCATTCCCTCACGGTACTATCCGCTATCGGTCACCAGGGAATATTTAGGCTTAGCGGGTGGTCCCGCCAGATTCACACGGGATTTCTCGGGCCCCGTGCTACTTGGGTGTCTCTCAAACGAGCCGCTGACGTTTCGACTACGGGGGTCTTACCCTCTACGCCGGACCTTTCGCATGTCCTTCGTCTACATCAACGGTTTCTGACTCGCCTCACAGCCGGCAGACTGTGAAAGAGAGATCCCACAACCCCGTATGCGCAACCCCTGCCGGGTCTCACACGCATACGGTTTGGCCTCATCCAGTTTCGCTCGCCACTACTCCCGGAATCACGGTTGTTTTCTCTTCCTGAGGGTACTGAGATGTTTCACTTCCCCTCGTTCCCTCCACACTGCCTATGTGTTCAGCAGTGGGTGACAGCCCATGACGACTGCCGGGTTTCCCCATTCGGAAACCCCCGGATCAAAGCCTGGTTGACGGCTCCCCGGGGACTATCGCGGCCTCCCACGTCCTTCATCGGTTCCTGGTGCCAAGGCATCCACCGTGCGCCCTTAAAAACTTGGCCACAGATGCTCGCGTCCACTGTGCAGTTCTCAAACAACGACCAGCCACCCATCACCCCCGGATCACTCCGGAGTTCACTGGGGCCGGCGACTGAGGAAGTTCATTCCCTCAGACACCCAACAGCGTGCCCGACCCGATCCTTCCGTCCTCCCTGCGTTCCACGCCGAAGCAGTACTAACAGGAGACTTCCAGACCGTGCCGAATAATCAACGTTCCACCCATGAGCAACCAGCACCGGACATTCGCCGATGTACTGGCCTCTGGACCGCGAAGCGGCCTAGAAGTGCTCCTTAGAAAGGAGGTGATCCAGCCGCACCTTCCGGTACGGCTACCTTGTTACGACTTCGTCCCAATCGCTAGTCCCACCTTCGACGGCTCCCTCCCACAAGGGGTTGGGCCACCGGCTTCGGGTGTTACCAACTTTCGTGACGTGACGGGCGGTGTGTACAAGGCCCGGGAACGTATTCACCGCAGCAATGCTGATCTGCGATTACTAGCAACTCCGACTTCATGGGGTCGAGTTGCAGACCCCAATCCGAACTGAGACCGGCTTTTTGAGATTCGCTCCACCTCACGGTATCGCAGCTCATTGTACCGGCCATTGTAGCACGTGTGCAGCCCAAGACATAAGGGGCATGATGACTTGACGTCGTCCCCACCTTCCTCCGAGTTGACCCCGGCGGTCTCCTGTGAGTCCCCATCACCCCGAAGGGCATGCTGGCAACACAGGACAAGGGTTGCGCTCGTTGCGGGACTTAACCCAACATCTCACGACACGAGCTGACGACAGCCATGCACCACCTGTACACCGACCACAAGGGGGCGCCTGTCTCCAGACGTTTCCGGTGTATGTCAAGCCTTGGTAAGGTTCTTCGCGTTGCGTCGAATTAAGCCACATGCTCCGCTGCTTGTGCGGGCCCCCGTCAATTCCTTTGAGTTTTAGCCTTGCGGCCGTACTCCCCAGGCGGGGAACTTAATGCGTTAGCTGCGGCACCGACGACGTGGAATGTCGCCAACACCTAGTTCCCACCGTTTACGGCGTGGACTACCAGGGTATCTAATCCTGTTCGCTCCCCACGCTTTCGCTCCTCAGCGTCAGTAATGGCCCAGAGATCCGCCTTCGCCACCGGTGTTCCTCCTGATATCTGCGCATTTCACCGCTACACCAGGAATTCCGATCTCCCCTACCACACTCTAGCTAGCCCGTATCGAATGCAGACCCGGGGTTAAGCCCCGGGCTTTCACACCCGACGTGACAAGCCGCCTACGAGCTCTTTACGCCCAATAATTCCGGACAACGCTTGCGCCCTACGTATTACCGCGGCTGCTGGCACGTAGTTAGCCGGCGCTTCTTCTGCAGGTACCGTCACTTTCGCTTCTTCCCTGCTGAAAGAGGTTTACAACCCGAAGGCCGTCATCCCTCACGCGGCGTCGCTGCATCAGGCTTTCGCCCATTGTGCAATATTCCCCACTGCTGCCTCCCGTAGGAGTCTGGGCCGTGTCTCAGTCCCAGTGTGGCCGGTCGCCCTCTCAGGCCGGCTACCCGTCGTCGCCTTGGTGAGCCGTTACCTCACCAACAAGCTGATAGGCCGCGGGCTCATCCTTCACCGCCGGAGCTTTCGACCCTCACAGATGCCTGCAAGAGTGATATCCGGTATTAGACCCCGTTTCCAGGGCTTGTCCCAGAGTGAAGGGCAGATTGCCCACGTGTTACTCACCCGTTCGCCACTAATCCCCACCGAAGTGGTTCATCGTTCGACTTGCATGTGTTAAGCACGCCGCCAGCGTTCGTCCTGAGCCAGGATCAAACTCTCCGTGAATGTTTACTCGGCCAAAAAAGATTCAGCCGGTGCACACCACGAGAGCGGAACCGTCGAGCGGAATAGGCTCAACGGTTCACAGCGTCCTCGCTGTGTTTTCTTCAAAGGAACCTCGTCCCGGTCGTGATGACCGGAGACGGGGTATCAACATATCTGGCGTTGATTTTTGGCACGCTGTTGAGTTCTCAAGGAACGGTCGCTTCCTTTGTACTCACCCGAGAGACTCTCTCGCGGCTTTCCTCCGGGCGCTTCCCTTCGGTCTTGCGTTTCCGACTCTATCAGATCATTCTCTGACCCGATTCCCTGTCGACGGGATTGCCGCAGACCTACTCGCTTTCGCTCGTCGGCCTTTCGACATTCACTACGTTAGCCGATTCCCCCGGCGATCTCATAATCGAGATCCGCGAGTTCGAATTCGAACGTGCGGACACGTCGAAAGCGACCCCGTTGGGGGAAGTCGTTGTAGTGGGTTGGCCGCTCCGGCTGCAGGCGATCGCCGTACCCGGTTCAGCGGCTCGGGCCACATTACGCGCCTCCCCGGAGGGAGTCAACTTCGGCGCCGCCGGGGGACGTGGGCCCGGTAGGGGCTCACCGTGGGGTCGTCCGCGACCCAGTACCGCCAGGGGTGGACGCCTCCCTCGCCGGCCACTCCCGTGCGCGGTCCGTTGCACACCTGGTCGCGGCTGACGGGGGTGCCGGTGAGCACCCGCAGGGGGGTGTCGCCGGTGGCGCACGCGTCCGTGCCGTCGAGGCTCCGGTCGATGCCGAGCGCCGTGGCGAGGCGGGCCGGCCCCTTGGCCAATTCCTTGTCGTTGCGGGCCGAGAGCCGGCGGGTGCGAGCCAGTTCCGCGCCCTCGACGATCTCGCCGGCGCGCAGCAGGACCGCGCTGGACCGGCCCTCGGGGCCGCACACCAGGTTCATGCAGTGCCACATGCCGTAGGTGAAGTAGACGTACACGTGTCCGGGTGGCCCGAACATCACCGCGTTGCGGGGGGTGCGGCCGCGGTAGGCGTGGGACCCCGGGTCGTTCTGGCCGTCGTAGGCCTCGACCTCCGTCAGGCGCAGGACGACCGGGCCGTCGGGGGTCTCCCGGACGAGGAGCCGGCCGAGCAGGTCGGGGGCGACCTCGAGGACGGGCCGGTCGAAGAAGTCCCGTGGGAGGGGCGTACGGTCGGGGGTCGCGATCATGCCCTCCGAGCGTAGTGCAGTCGCACGGGTGCGCGGGGTGGTCAGGGAGCGTCCGGCTTTGCCAGGGTGGGGGCGCGGAACCGGCCACGGTCGGATCGCGTTGGTAGGGGGCAGGGGATCACGTCGATCGCAGGGGTCGTCCGGGGTCCGCCGCCACGGTCACAAGGGAGAGTCATGGCGTTCAAGAAGCTGCTCGCGAGTCTGGGGGCCGGCGGTGCCTCGGTCGAGACGGTGCTGACCGAGGTCAACGTCGTTCCGGGCGGCGTCGTCCAGGGTGAGGTGCGGATCCAGGGCGGGTCCGTGAACCAGGACATCGAGGGTCTGTCCGTGGGGCTGCAGGCCGTGGTCGAGGTCGAGGGCCAGGACACGGAGTACAAGCAGAACGTCGAGTTCACCAAGGTGCGGCTGGGCGGTGCCTTCCAGCTGCAGGCGGGCGCGGTGCACGCGGTGCCGTTCGGGATCGAGATCCCGTGGGAGACGCCGGTCACGATGATCGACGGGCAGTCGCTGCGCGGGATGAACATCGGGGTGACGACCGAGCTGGCCATCGCGCGGGCCGTGGACTCCTCCGACCTGGACCCGATCAACGTCCACCCGCTGCCGGCGCAGAAGGCCATCCTCGACGCCTTCCTCCAGCTGGGCTTCCGCTTCAAGAGCGCGGACATGGAGCGCGGCCACATCCGGGGCACCCGCCAGACGCTGCCGTTCTACCAGGAGATCGAGTTCTTCCCGCCGTCGCAGTACCGAGGGCTGAACCAGGTCGAGCTGAGCTTCGTGGCCGACGAGCACGCGATGGACGTGGTGCTGGAGATGGACAAGAAGCCGGGTCTGTTCAGCGAGGGCAGCGACACGTTCCGCTCGTTCCAGGTGGGGCTGCACGACTACCAGTCGACCGACTGGGCCGGGTACCTCAACCAGTGGCTGTCGGAGGTCGGCAGCCGGCGCAACTGGTTCTAGGCTCGGTCCCGTACCGGACGCACCGATTCAGGAGGTACCCAGGTGACCGAGCTCAAGCGGCGGCCGCTCCCCCACGACTTCCACCCGCCCGTGCCGTCGTTCACGGTGACGAGCCAGGACGTCGAGGAGGGCGGGACGCTCAAGAGCGACCAGGTCCAGGCCGAGGGCAACACCTCTCCGCACCTGCGCTGGGAGGGTTTCCCGCCGGAGACCAAGAGCTTCGCCGTGACCTGCTACGACCCGGACGCGCCGACCGGCAGCGGGTTCTGGCACTGGGTCCTGTTCGACATCCCGGCCTCCGTGACGGAGCTGCCGGCGGGTGCGGGCGGCGGGACGTTCGATGGGCTGCCGGAGGGCGCCGTCCACGCGCGCAACGACTACGGCTCGAAGGACTTCGGCGGGGCCGCGCCGCCGCCCGGGGACGGACCGCACCGGTACGTCTTCACGGTGTACGCGGTGGACCAGGAGGAGCTGGGCCCCGACGCGGACGCCTCGCCGGCCGTGGTGGGCTTCAACCTGCGGTTCCACACGATCGCGCGCGCCCAGCTGATCGGTGAGTACGAGAATCCCGCTGAGGGATGAGTCATCTCATCATTCACTGAACGTTTGCCCGCCCCTGGTCTTGGAAGTGATCAGGGGCGGGCATTTTTGTTGCCGGGGGTCGCGGGGGTCACCCCTCGTGGGAGCAGCAGATATTGCGTTGTCCATCTCGGCGTGCCCGGCCAGAGTTGATCCCAGCCCGCCGCGGGGTGGGCCGGTGCACGGGAGGTGGGCTGGTATGCGGGACACGCTGGTGCTGAACGCGAGCTTCGAGCCGCTGTCGACGGTGACGCTCAACCGAGCCGTCGTGCTGGTGCTCCAGGACAAGGCCGTCGTCGAGCAGGCCCACCCCGAACTGCGGATGCGCGGCGCCGCGGTCGACATACCGGCGCCCCGGGTGATCAGGCTGTGCAGGTACGTACGGGTGCCCTTCCGAAGACAAGCTCCGTGGTCGCGGCGGGGTGTGCTGGTGCGGGACCGGCACCGGTGCGCGTACTGCGGGCGGCGGGCGACGACCGTGGACCACGTGGTGCCGCGGTCCCGGGGCGGGCAGGACTCGTGGCTGAACACGGTGGCCTCGTGCGCGGAGGACAACCACCGCAAGGCGGACCGGACTCCGGAGGAGGCGGGGATGCAGCTCCTGCGGACACCGTTCGAGCCGACGCCGGCCGACGCGATGCTGCTGGCGCTGGGGGCGGAGGACCTGTCGGCCCTGCCGGAGTGGCTGGCCCGGGACGCGGCCTGATGTAGCCGCCGTCGGGCGCTGAACGCGCGGTTCCCCGCGCCCCCTTGGGGGGTACGGGGAACTTTGCTGTGCCGGGCCGTGCGGTGCGGGGCTGTGCCGTCAGTCGATCGTCGGTCGCTCGCGGCGCTCCGTGCCGGAGGAGTTGCCGCCGTTGTTGTTCCCGTTGCCGCCGCCCGAACCGCCGCCCAGCGGGCCGAAGTTGCCCATGGCGCCGGACAGGCCCTTGAGGGCGTCGCCGATCTCGCTGGGGACGATCCAGAGCTTGTTGGCGTCGCCCTCGGCGATCTTCGGGAGCATCTGGAGGTACTGGTAGCTGAGGAGCTTCTGGTCGGGGTCGCCGGCGTGGATGGCCTCGAAGACCGTGCGGACGGCCTGGGCCTCGCCCTCGGCGCGCAGGGCGGCCGCCTTGGCCTCACCCTCGGCCTTGAGGATCGCGGACTGCTTCTCGCCCTCGGCCGTCAGGATGGCGGCCTGGCGCGTGCCTTCGGCGGTGAGGATCGCGGCGCGCTTGTCACGGTCGGCGCGCATCTGCTTCTCCATCGAGTCCTGGATGGAGGTCGGGGGCTCGATCGCCTTCAGCTCCACGCGGTTGACGCGGATGCCCCACTTGCCGGTGGCCTCGTCGAGGACGCCGCGCAGGGCCGCGTTGATCTCCTCGCGGGAGGTCAGGGTCCGCTCCAGGTCCATGCCGCCGATGATGTTGCGCAGCGTGGTGACCGTCAGCTGCTCGATGGCCTGGATGTAGCTGGCGACCTCGTAGGTGGCGGCGCGGGCGTCGGTCACCTGGTAGTAGATGACGGTGTCGATGTTGACGACCAGGTTGTCCTGGGTGATCACCGGCTGCGGCGGGAAGGGGACGACCTGTTCGCGCAGGTCGATGCGGTTGCGGATGGTGTCGATGAACGGGACGACGATGTTGAGGCCCGCGTTCAGCGTCCGTGTGTAGCGGCCGAAGCGCTCGACGATGGCCGCGCTGGCCTGTGGGATGACCTGGATGGTCTTGATCAGGGCGATGAAGACCAACACCACCAGAATGATCAGGACGATGATGACCGGTTCCATCGAACTCCCCGTACCCTTCTCCGCTTCGGCGCCTTCGGAAGATCTTATGGGTGTTGAAGATCTTGCTGGTCGAGTCTGACAGACCGTCGCGTGCGTTGGGGCCGTGTTGGGCGCAGTCGCGCCAACTGACCGTCGTACGAGGTCACATGACGATCGCCGTGGCCCCCTCGATGTCCACGACGTCGACCTGCTGACCCGGTTCGTAGCTCTGGTCGCCGTCGAGTGCGCGGGCGGACCAGACCTCGCCGGCGAGCTTGATGCGGCCGCCGGAGCCGTCGACGCGCTCCAGGACGACGGCTTGCTTGCCCCTCAAGGCGTCGATGCCCGTGGCGAGTTGGGGTCGCTGTGAGCGGTGCCGGTTGGCGATGGGCCGGACCACGGCGATGAGGGCGACCGAGACGACGACGAACACGAGCACCTGGGAGACGGCGCCGAGGCCGACCCCGGCGGCCGCGGCGGCGGCGATGGCGCCCACCGCGAGCATGCCGAACTCGGGCATGGCCGTGACCACGAGGGGGATTCCGAGCGCGGCCGCGCCGACCAGCCACCACACCCATGCGTCGATGTCGTTCACATGGTCATGGTAGGACCGCGCGTGCGGCGCGGACAGGGCGCGAGGGGGGCCGTGCGGGGGCGCCGGGGCCCGTGCCGTCCGGGTCTACCCCGGTGCGGCGGGCGGCCGTTCAGGACATCGGCAGGCCCTGTGCCGTCCAGCGGTCGCCGACCTGCTCGACGACGAGCGGGAGGCCGAAGCAGTGGGAGAGGTTGCGCGAACTCAGTTCGAGCTCGATGGGGCCGGCGGCGAGGACCTTGCCCTGACGGATCATGAGGACGTGGGTGAAGCCGGGGGCGATCTCCTCGACGTGGTGCGTGACCATGATCATCGAAGGGGCGATGGGGTCGCGGGCGAGCCGGCCGAGTCGGCGCACGAGGTCCTCGCGGCCGCCGAGGTCGAGTCCGGCCGCCGGCTCGTCGAGGAGCAGCAGCTCGGGGTCGGTCATCAGGGCGCGGGCGATGAGGGTGCGCTTGCGCTCTCCCTCGGAGAGGGTGCCGAACCTGCGGTCCAGGTAGTCGCTCATGCCGAGGCGGTCGAGGAAGGCGCGGGCGCGCTGCTCGTCGATGTCCTCGTACTCCTCCTGCCAGGCGGCCGTCATGCCGTACGCGGCGGTCAGCACGGTCTGCAGGACGGTCTGGCGCTTGGGGAGCTTGTCGGCCATGGCGATGCCGGCCACACCGATGCGGGGGCGCAGCTCGAAGACGTCGGTGCCGGGGCGGCCGAGGGTCTCGCCGAGGATGGTGGCGGTGCCCTTGCTGGGGTAGAGGTAGCTGGACGCGACGTTGAGCAGGGTGGTCTTGCCGGCGCCGTTCGGGCCGAGGATGACCCAGCGCTCGCCTTCCTTCACCGACCAGGAGACCTGGTCCACCAGAGCCCGGCCCTCACGGACCACGGATACGTCCTGAAGCTCCAGAACATCGCTCATGAGCGCGTTGTCTCCCCTTGCAGTGTGGCCGGTCTCGGCTGTCGCGTTCGCCAGTGGCTCGGTCCGCCGCGCCGGTGGGCACGGCCCTCGAAGAAATCTACGCCACCGGCCGGGCGGCCCGTTCCATCGGTGGGGTCCTTAGGGTGGAGGGCATGCACTCGGAACCTCGCTCGGGTCGCCTCGCGGCCTGGGGAAATGCCCTCTTGGCCGGACTTGTCCCGCCGGACGACGCCGTGCTCGCCATCGTCGGCGGTGACGCGGTGCACCGGGTGGAGGGGCTGCCCGGTGAGCCGGTGCCCGTGGGGCTGTCGCTGGCGCTCGGCCGCCTGCGGGCGCTGGGGGTGACCGGGCTGCGGGTGGCGCTGCCGGCGCCCGGGCATCCGCTGGGGCTCAGCGGGCCGCCGGAGTTCAACGCGCGGGCCCTGGAGGCCGGGGAGGCGGTGGTCGGTCACGGGGCCGCGCTGGGGCTGGTGCCGCAGGTGCACGAGGCCGGGCCCGAGGGTGACGTGCACGTGGAGGTGGTGTGGCACTGCCTGCCGGTGCGGGAGGCGCCGCCCGCGGACGTGCCGTCGCTGGGCGAGGCGGAGCGGGAGCTGGCGGAGGCGCTGCGGGACGCCACGGAGGTGCTGACGCGGCTGGACGTGGCCGGGTCGGGGCCGGTGGCCGCGGCGGCGATCGAGGCGTACCGGGCGCGGGCCGAGCGGGAGCGGGAGGCGCTGGCGCCCGGGTACCCGCCGCGGGCGGTGCGGGTGCTGGAGCTGGCCGAGCGGGTGGGGCTGCTGGTCTCGCTGGCGTACGGCAACGGGCACGGGGGCGCGGTCAGCGCGTCCGAGATGGCGGCGCGGACCCACGCGCTGCGCCCGGTGGAGCGGACGGCCCGGCGGGCGCGGGTGGCCGCGTACAACGCGTACGTGGAGGAGCGGGAGCGCGGGGTGCGCTGAGCGGACGCGCGCGTACCGCGGCGGCAGGCGTGCGGCGGCCGGGTGGGCGTGCCGCGGCGGTAGGCGTACGGCGATGGCATGGGCGTGCCGCGGCGGTCGGCGTACGGCGATGGCGTGGGCGTGCCGCGGCGGCGGTGGCCGGGGAGCTGTGCCCGGCCGGGGGTCAGCCGGCCATGCCGTGGCGCACGGCCCACAGCGCGGCCTGGGTGCGGTCCGCGAGGTCGAGCTTCATCAGGATGTTCGAGACGTGGGTCTTGACCGTCTTCTCGGACAGCACGAGGGCGCGAGCGATCTCCCGGTTGGAGCGGCCGTCCGCGATGAGGCCAAGCACCTCCCGCTCCCGGTCGGTGAGCGAACCGCCCCTGCCCTGACCGCCGCCCGCCTCCTCCTGGGACAGCAGGGCGCCGGCGACCTCGGGCTGGAGCAGCACGTGGCCGGCGTGCACCGAGCGGATGGCGGTGGCGAGGGCGTCGGGGTCGACGTCCTTGTACACGTAGCCGGCGGCGCCCGCGCGCAGGGCGGGGACCACCGTGCGCTGCTCGGTGAAGCTGGTGACGATCAGCACGCGCGCGGGGTTGTCGAGCTCGCGGAGCCGGCGCAGGGCGTCGACGCCGTCCAGTCCTGGCATCTTGACGTCCATCAGCACGACGTCGGGCCGCAGTTCCTCGGCGCGGTCGATCCCTTCGGCGCCGTCGGCGGCCTCGCCGACGACCTCGATGTCGTCCTGCACCTCCAGGAAGGTGCGCAGGCCCCGGCGGACGACCTGGTGGTCGTCGACGAGCAGCACCCTGATTGCGTCAGCCACCGGGGACCTCCATCTCGATCACGGTGCCCTTGCCGGGCGCCGACTCCACCGTCAGTGCGCCGCCGACGCCGCTCGCCCGGTCCCGCATGGAGACGAGGCCGAGGTGGCGGCCGGCCCGACGCACGACCCGGGTGTCGAAGCCGCGGCCGTCGTCGCTGACGCGCAGGACGGCGCCCTGGCCGTGCTTGTCCAGGGTGACGTCGACACGGGTGGCGTCCGCGTGGCGCAGGGCGTTGTGCAGGGCCTCCTGGGCGACGCGCAGCAGGGCCTCCTCCTGGGCAGCGGGCAGGGCGCGCACGCCGTGGCTGCGGAAGGTGACGTGCGCGGTGTGGGCGCGGTCCAGGACGTGCACCTGGGTGCGCAGGGTGGCGACGAGGCCGTCCTCGTCGAGGGCGGCGGGGCGCAGCTCGACCACGGCGGCGCGCAGCTCGTCCGCGGCCTCGGCGGCGAGTGCGGCGACCTGCTGGAGCTCGCCCTTGGCGCGGGAGGGGTCCCGGTCGACCAGGGCGGCGGCGGCCTGGGCGGTCAGCCGCAGGGAGAACAGCTTCTGGCTCACCGCGTCGTGCAGCTCGTGGGCCAGCCGGGAGCGCTCCTCGGCGATGGTCAGCTCGCGGCTGCGCTCGTACAGGCGGGCGTTGGTCAGGGCGATCGCGGCGTGCTGCGCGAGGATCGACAGCAGTTCCTCGTCGTCCTCGGTGAAGCCGCAGCCGCCGTCGGGCTTGGGGCAGTCCTTGTTGGCGAGGAACAGGGCGCCGATGACCTCGTCGCCGTCGCGGATGGGCAGGCCCAGGAAGTCGGACATCTCGGGGTGCGCGGACGGCCAGCCCTCGAAGCGGGGGTCCTCGCGCACGTCGGCCAGGCGCTCGGCCCTGGCCTCGTGGAGCATCGACGCGAGGATGCCGTGCTGGCGGGGCAGGGGCCCGATGGCCCGCCACTGCTCGTCGCTCACCCCGTCGACGACGAACTGGGCGAAGCCCCCGTGGTCGTCCGGCACGCCGAGGGCCGCGTACTGCGCGCCGAGCAGCTCGCGGGCCGAGGCCACGATCGTCTTCAGGACGTCGCGCACCTCGAGGTGCCTGCTCATGGCCAGCAGCGCGGAGCTCACCGCGGCGAGGCCGGACCGGGGGCCGTGACTCATGTTCCTCACGGTACCGGCGGGCTGTGACACCGCGGATCGGGCTGTGGACGGCTCCGGCTAGGGCGGGGGTCCTAGGCCGTGTCGCGGTGGTGGCCCGGGCGGGGTCCTAGGCCGCTGGTCGCGGGCTCGGCGGTGTAGGGCGAAGGGCCCGCGCGGGGCGGGTCCGCGGTCCGACGCGGCAGCCGTGTCGGCGTTCCTACGGTGACGGCACCGCCGAGGTGCGGCGGAACGGACGAGGGGACGGTCGTCATGCCGGTCGCGATCATCACGGGGGCGTCGAAGGGGCTGGGACGCGCGCTGGCCGAGGGGCTCGCCGCGCGGGGCTGGGACCTGGTGCTGGACGCCAGGACGGCGCGGGAGCTGGAGGAGGCGGCGGGCGCCGTCGCCGTGCACGGCACGCGCGTGGAGGCGCTGCCGGGCGACGTGACGGACGCCGCGCACCGCGGGGAGCTGGTCGGTGCGGCCCGGCGGCTCGGCGGGCCGGACCTGGTGGTGCACAACGCGAGCGCCCTGGGCGCCGAACCGCTGGTCCCGCTGGCGCGGCTGCCGCTGGACGGGCTGCGCCGGGCGCTGGAGGTGAACGTGGTGGCGGCGCTGGGGCTGGTGCAGGAGGCGCTGCCGCCGCTGCGGGCGTCCGCGACCGGCGCGGTCGTCGTGGTGAGCTCGGACGCGGCGGTCGAGGCCTACGGCACCTGGGGCGGCTACGGGGCGTCGAAGGCGGCCGTGGACCACCTGGCGGCCGTGCTGGCCGTGGAGGAGCCGGGGCTGCGGGTGTGGGCGGTGGACCCCGGGGACATGGCCACCGACCTGTACGCGGCGGCGGTGCCCGACGACGGAGCGCCCCGGCCCGAGCCGGCCGCGGTGGTGCCGGGCTTCCTGCGGCTGCTGGACGACCGTCCGGCGAGCGGCCGCTACAGCGCGCCGACCCTGGTGGAGGGGCGATGACCCCGGCGCTGCGGGTGCCCGAGGAGCTCTCCGCGCGCGTGCCCGCGGAGCAGCGCGGTCCGGGGCTGCGCCGGGACGACGTACGGCTGCTGGTGTCGCGCGGGACGGAGGTGGCGCACCACGCGTTCCGGGAGCTGCCGGGGCTGCTGCGGGCCGGGGACGTGCTGGTCGTGAACACCTCGTCCACGCTGGCCGCGGCCGTGGACGGGTGGGTCGGGTCCGCGCGCGTGGTGGTGCACTTCTCCACGCGCGGGGACGACGGGCGGTGGGCGGTCGAGCTGCGGGACCCGGACGGGAGAGGAACCACGCGCGCGCGTGCGGGCGGCCCCGCGGGCACCCGCGTGCGGCTGCCGGGCGCCGTGCTGGTGCTGGAGGAGCCGCAGAGCGGGCGGGGTGAGCGGCTGTGGTGGGCCCGGGTGTCCGCGCCGGACGCCCCCGCGCGGACAGCGGGGCGGGGGCCGGCGGCCGCCGCTCCCGCGCGCGGGGCCGTGGCCGACGTCCCCGCGCTGCTGCGGGAGCACGGGCGGCCCATTCGCTACTCCTACACGGAGCGGGACCAGCCGCTGTCGGTCTACCAGACGGTGTTCGCCCTGCCCTCGCCGGACGGTTCGGGCAGCGCGGAGATGCCGAGTGCCGCGCGTCCCTTCACGGCCGCCCTGGTGGCGGAGCTGGTGAGCCGGGGGGTGCAGTTCGCGCCGGTCACGCTGCACACCGGGGTGGCGTCGGCGGAGGCGCACGAGCCGCCGTACCCGGAGCGGTTCTCGGTGCCGGAGGCGTCGGCGCGGCTGGTCGACGCGGTGCGGGCCGGGGGCGGCCGGGTCATCGCCGTGGGGACGACCGCGGTGCGGGCGGTGGAGTCGGCGGCCGGTGCCGACGGGGTGGTCCGCGCGCGGGAGGGGTGGACGGACCTGGTGGTGACGCCGGAGCGCGGGGTGCGGGCGGTGGACGGGCTGCTGACCGGGCTGCACGAGCCGGAGGCCTCGCACCTGCTGATGCTCCGGGCGGTCGCGGGGCGGGCGGTGGTGGAGCGCAGTTACGAGGCGGCGCTGAACGGGCGCTACCTGTGGCACGAGTTCGGGGACGTCCATCTGCTGCTGCCCGGGAACCCCCTCACGCACCGCATTGCGCCAGCAACTCGTGGTGAGAACGCTGTGTCCGCCGTGTGAGCCCGCACATAGGGCCCACATCACGTACGAAGGACATTAGGAGACAAAGAGATTCGTCGCGAGCGGGGCAGACGGCATGGTCTGTCCCGTTTTGCCCTTACCTGATCCACTACCCGGCATCGTAGGTCACACCTTTGCCTGGCGATTTTGCGGCCGCTAAGAATTGCTCTCGTCGCTCAGCGCCGCGGAGTTTTCCCCGCGGCGTTCGTGCCGAAACGCAGCCTTTGTCCCCACGGCCGCCGAGCGATCTCCGCGCTATTCGAAGAGGTCCATCCCGCCATGCCCAAGAACACCCACAAGATCGCGCTCGCCGGTGTCGCCACGCTCGGCGCCGCCGCCGTCGCCTTCACGGTGGTCCCGGCCGACGCGCAGACGACCACCCGCGAGGCCGCCGCGTCGACCCGTGTGGCGTACAGCTCCGAGCAGCTCGCCGGCGTCAAGGCCGACATCACCGACCAGCTCGCCGGCAGCAGCGTGAAGGTCGACGCCATCGAGGCGAAGAAGAAGGCCGCCGCCGACGCCGTGAAGAAGGCCGCAGCCGCCAAGAAGGCCGCCGCCGCGAAGAAGGCGGCCTCCGCTGCCGCCGCGAAGAAGGCCGCGGCCAAGAAGGCCGCCGCCGCGCGCAAGGCCAAGGCCGCGAGCCGCTCGGCGCAGCGCCCCCAGGTCAAGCTGGTCTCCGCCAAGACGTACAGCAACAACCTGGACGGCTGGATCCGGCACTCCCTGGACATCATGAAGTCCAAGGGCATCCCGGGCAGCTACAGCGGTCTGCACCGCAACATCATGCGTGAGTCCTCGGGCAACCCGTACGCGATCAACGACTGGGACATCAACGCCATCAACGGCATCCCGTCCAAGGGTCTGCTGCAGGTGATCCCGCCGACGTTCGCCACGTACCACGTGGCCGGCACGTCCTGGAACATCTACGACCCGGTCGCCAACATCACGGCCGCCGCCAACTACGCGGCGCACCGCTACGGCTCGATCGACAACGTGAACAGCGCCTACTGACCGGCGCCCCCGCACACCGAAGGGCGGCCCCCCACCTGACCGGGGGCCGCCCTTCGGGGTCGTCCGGGACGCCTACTTGCGCATGACCTCGGGCTCGTGGCGGCGCAGGAAGCGGGCCACGAAGAAGCCGCAGATCACGCCGAGAGCGAGCAGGGCGGCCATGTCCAGGCCCCAGGCGCCGGCCGTGTGGTCCCACAGCGGGTCGGTGTCCCCGGCCGTCTCCGGCGGGCTGATCCTGTTGAAGTCCAACGTGGCGCCCGCCGCGGCGACCGCCCAGCGCGACGGCATCAGGTACGAGAACTCGTTGACGCCGATCGAGCCGTGCAGGGTGAACAAGCAGCCGGTGAAGACGACCTGGATGATCGCGAACATCACCAGCAGCGGCATGGTCTTCTCGGCGGTCTTCACCAGCGAGGAGATGATCAGGCCGAACATCATCGAGGTGAAGCCCAGCGCCATGATCGGAACGGAGAGTTCCAGCAGGGTGGCGCCGCCCAGCACGAGGCCCTTCTCGGGGATCTCCCGGCTGGAGAAGCCGATGACGCCGACCAGCAGGCCCTGCAGCACGGTGATCATGCCGAGCACGAACACCTTCGACATCAGGTACGCCGAGCGCGACAGGCCGGTCGCCCGCTCCCGCTCGTAAATGACCCGTTCCTTGATCAGCTCGCGGACCGAGTTGGCGGCCCCCGCGAAGCAGGCGCCCACCGCGAGGATCAGCAGGACCGTGGTGGCCGTGCCGTTGGGGATGATCCGGCCGGTGTTCGGGTTGACCGGGTTGGGCAGCAGGCCCTTGTCGGAGTCGATCAGCAGGCTCACCGCGCCGAGCACCGCCGGCAGGATCACCATCAGGCCGAGGAAGCCCTTGTCGGACGCGATCACCGAGACGTAGCGGCGCACCAGCGTGAGGAACTGGCTCAGCCAGCCCTGCGGCTTCGGCGGCTTCATCGCCTGCATCGGCGGCACCTGTACGGCCTGCGGCGCCACCGCGTCGATGTCCGCGGCGTACATCTGGTAGTGCTGCGAGCCCTTCCAGCGGCCCGCCCAGTCGTAGTCGCGGTAGTTCTCGAAGGCGGAGAAGACGTCGGCCCAGGTGTCGTAGCCGAAGAAGTTCAGCGCCTCCTCGGGCGGCCCGAAGTAGGCGACCGCGCCGCCCGGCGCCATCACCAGCAGCTTGTCGCACAGCGCCAGCTCGGCCACGGAGTGGGTCACCACCAGGACCGTGCGGCCGTCGTCCGCCAGGCCGCGCAGCAGCTGCATGACGTCGCGGTCCATGCCCGGGTCGAGGCCCGACGTGGGCTCGTCGAGGAAGATCAGCGACGGCTTGGTCAGCAGCTCCAGGGCCACCGAGACGCGCTTGCGCTGGCCGCCGGAGAGCGAGGTGACCTTCTTGTCCTTGTGGATGTCGAGCTTGAGCTCGCGCAGCACCTCGCCGATGCGGGCGTTGCGCTCGGCGCCCGTGGTGTCGGCCGGGAAGCGCAGCTTGGCCGCGTACTTCAGGGCCTTCTTGACGGTCAGCTCCTTGTGCAGGATGTCGTCCTGCGGGACCAGACCGATGCGCTGGCGCAGCTCGGCGAACTGCTTGTACAGGTTGCGGTTGTCGTAGAGGACCTCGCCCTGGTCGGCGGGCCGGTACCCGGTGAGCGCCTTCAACAGCGTCGACTTGCCGGAACCGGACGGGCCGATCACCGCGACCAGCGACTTCTCCGGGACGCCGAACGAGACGTCCTTGAGGATCTGCTTGCCGCCGTCAACCGTGACGGTCAGGTGGCGGGCCGAGAAGGAGACCTCACCGGTGTCGACGAACTCCTCGAGCCGGTCACCGACGATGCGGAACGTCGAGTGGCCGACGCCGACGACGTCCGTCGGGCCGAGCAGCTGCGTGCCGCCCTTGGGGATCGGCTGGCCGTTGACGTAGGTGCCGTTGTGCGAGCCCAGGTCGCGGATCTCCATGCGGCCGTCGGGCGTCGCGTGGAACTCGGCGTGGTTGCGCGAGACCTGCAGGTCGGAGACGACCAGGTCGTTCTCCAGGGCACGGCCGATGCGCATCACGCGGCCCAGCGAGAACTGGTGGAACGTGGTGGGGCTGCGGTCGCCGTGGGCCGGCGGTGCCCCCGCGGCACCACCGGGGACCTGCTGCGCGAACTGCTCGCCCGGGCCCGGCTGCTGGGGGATGTGCGAGGCGGGCGGCGGCGCCTGGTGCGGCTGCTGCCAGCCCGGCTGCGGGGCCTGCTGCGGCGGTGCCTGCTGCGCCCAGCCCGGGTTCGCGCCCTGCGCCGCGTACGGCTGTTGCGCCTGCGGCGCCGGCACGGCGGCCGGGTCGGCGGTCAGGTTCAGGCGGGGGCCGTCGGTGGCGTTGCCCAGGTACAACGCCGTGCCCGGGCCCAGCTCCAGCCGCTGGACGCGCTGTCCCCGCGCGTACGTGCCGTTGGTGCTGCCGTGGTCCTCGATGACCCAACCGCGGCCGTCGAAGCTGACCGTGGCGTGACGCCAGGAGACCCTGGCGTCGTCGAAGACGATGTCGCCCTGCGGATCACGTCCGAGGGTGTAGGCCCTGGACGGATCGAGCGTCCAGGTACGTCCGTTTGTTTCCAGTACGAGTTCCGGCACTCCATGCCCCACTGAGTTGTCCCCCGAATTGCCCCCGATGCGGGGAGTCTAGGGATGTCGAACATCGGGGGGAACTATTTCAGGAGTGGCCCTCTGACCGAAAGTCGGGCCTTGCGAACGGAGCCCGCCGCCTCATCGGCCGTTCCCGTTGACGGGGTTGAAACCTGCCCGGAGAGTGGTAAACGCACGCGAGGGGGACACGGGCGGCCGTACCGCACCGGAGTGCGTCGCCCCGCGTCGCGGATCGGGGGGTCTGCATGGGTGCCGGGACGGATACCGGGACGGCCGGGAACGCGCGCCGCTCCCCGGGTGTGCCGTGGGGGGACGTACTGCTGTCCGCGATCGCCGCGGTGAGCTGGGCGTTGATCGGGATGGCGGGCGTGGCGGCACTGGGGCTGCACCTGCTGGAGGCGGACGCCGAGGGCTCGTTGGGCCCGATGACGGCGGCCGTCGTGGCACTGGGGGCCGGGGGTTCGGTGACGCCGTCGGGCGACGTGTCCGCGTTCGGGCTGTCCGGCGCGCGGACGGCCACCGCCATGGAGATCACGCCACTCGGGGTCGGCCTGGTCGGCGCGCTGCTGCTGTCGTGGTTCTTCCTGCGGTCCCTGCGCGCGGCCGGAGCGGTGCTCACGCCGGCCGAACTCCTCGCCCGCGCGGGCACGGTGGTCGCGTTGTTCGTGGCGATGCTCGGCGGACTGGCGTGGGCCGGACACGACGTCGTCACGCTCGACGGCGGCTCGCTCGGGCTGGACGACCTGCCCGGCGGGAGCGGCCGGACCGGGGTGACCCTGCCCGGGGTCGGGGACATCGGGGGCCTGCTGCCGGACCGGCTCGGCGACCTGGCCGACGCGAAGGCGGCCGTCGGCTTCACGGTGGACACCGCGCCGACGCTACTCGGCGGGCTGGCCTGGTCGGCCGGGGTGCTGCTGATCGCCCTGCTGGCCTCTCGCCGCACACCGCTGCCGCGCGGCTGGGAGGCCGTGCACCGGGTGGTGCGGCCGGCCGTTTCCGCGCTGGTCACCGTGGTGCTGACGGCGGTCCTGGCCGGTCTCGCCGCGGCGGCCTGCGCGGCGGTCGGCGACGCGCACCCGAAGCGGATCGCGGGCGCCGCGCTGCTGGGAGCGCCGAACGGGGTGTGGCTCGGGGTCGACGTCGGCCTGCTCGTGCCGTTCGACGGGCGGGCGTCCGGGGCCCTGACGAAGGTGCTGCCCGACCCCCTGGACGACCTGCTGGGCTCGGGCGGCGACCGGACGGTGACGCTGGCGCGGCTGGCCGAACTGGACGGCCGGGTGTGGCTGTTGGGGGTCGCGGCGGGTCTGATGATGCTGCTGGCGGGGGTGTTGGTGGGGGTACGGACGCCGGTCGGGGGTGGCGGCGGGGGTACGCGGGGCGTTGGTACGGGGGCCGGTGCGGGAGCCGGTCCTGACGGTGACGGCGGTCGCGACGGCGTCGGCGGCCCCGTCGGTGTCGGCGGTCGCGCCGGTGTCGGCGGTCGCGCCGGTGTCGGCGGCCCCGTCAGTCGCGCTGGTGTCGGCGGTCCCGTCGGCGTCGGCGGCTCCGTCGGTGTCGGCGGGTTCGTGGGGCGCTGTGCGCTGCGGCTGGGGATCGCCACGGCCGTGACGCTTCCGCTGCTGGCCCGGCTGACGGAGGTGTCGGCGGACGCGTCGCTGTCGGTGCTGGGCTTCGACGCGTTCGGTGCGGGGGTCGAGCTGCGGGGGCGGCTCGGGACGGCGCTGGCCTGCGGGGCGCTGTGGGGCGTGGGTGCGGGAGCGGTCGGGGGCTGGCTGGCGTGGGTGTGCGGGGCGGCGGGAGCGCGGGCGGTACCCGTGGGGACGGGAACGGCGGAGGTACGGGGTGAGGCGGCCGTCTCCCCCGGCGCGGGTGCCGGTCCCTACGCGCCGGGTGCGCCGTACCGGCCGCCGAACCCGGGGACGAATCCCTACCTGCGGCTGCCGGAGGAGCTGCGGGAGCCGCGGGGCGGAGAGCCGGAGCCGGAGGACGCCGCGCCACCGGCCCGGAGGGACGCGTCGGGTGCGCCGACGGTCGCGGGGCCGCTCGGGCGGCCGCCGGGGAGGAAGCCGCGGACCTCGTGGGGCGACGGTCCGCCACCGCCTCCCCCTCCCCCTCCCCCGCCGGTGCGTCCGCCCAAGCGACCGAAGGGGTAGGGGCGTCGCGGACGTCATTGCGCCGCGTCCGTCGTTCCGCCCTTCCGTCGCTCCGTCGCTCTGTCGCCACCTCCTCGTCGCCCACTGTTCCCTGTCCGCCAGGCGGACCGGGGCGGCGGGAGGCACCGAGTGCCGGATACGGTGGTCACACCATGAGCGCTTCGCAGACTCCGCCCGCCGACGTTCCGACTCTGCTCGTCAAGATCTTCGGCAAGGACCGGCCGGGCATCACGGCCGGCCTCTTCGACACCCTCGCGGCCTACTCCGTGGACGTGGTCGACATCGAGCAGGTCGTGACCCGTGGCCGGATGGTGCTGTGCGCGCTGGTCACGGCGCCGCCGCACGCCCTGGAGGGTGAGCTGCGGTCGACCGTGCACAGCTGGGCCGAGTCGATGAAGATGCAGGCGGAGATCATCTCCGGCACCGGTGACAACCGTCCGCGTGGTCTGGGCCGGTCCCTCGTCACCGTGCTGGGCCACCCGCTCACCGCCGAGGCCACCGCCGCCGTCGCCGCGCGGATCGCGAAGGCCGGCGGCAACATCGACCGCATCTTCCGGCTCGCCAAGTACCCGGTCACGGCCGTCGAGTTCGCCGTGTCCGGTGTCGAGACCGGGCCCCTGCGCACCGCCCTGGTCACGGACGCCGCCGCGGTCGGCGTGGATGTCGCGGTCGTCTCGGCCGGGCTGCACCGGCGGGCCCAGCGGCTCGTGGTGATGGACGTGGACTCGACGCTGATCCAGGACGAGGTGATCGAGCTCTTCGCGGCGCACGCCGGCTGCGAGGACAAGGTCGCCGAGGTCACGGCGGCGGCGATGCGCGGTGAGCTGGACTTCGAGCAGTCGCTGCACGCGCGCGTGGCGCTGCTGGAGGGGCTGGACGCGTCGGTGGTGGAGAAGGTCCGCGCCGAGGTACGGCTGACCCCGGGCGCCCGCACGCTGATCCGCACCCTGAAGCGGCTCGGCTACCAGGTGGGCGTCGTCTCCGGCGGGTTCACCCAGGTCACCGACGACCTCAAGGAGCGGCTGGGCCTCGACTTCGCCCAGGCCAACACCCTGGAGATCGTCGACGGGCGGCTGACCGGCCGGGTGACCGGCGAGATCGTGGACCGCGCGGGCAAGGCGCGGCTGCTGCGCCGGTTCGCCTCGGAGGCGGGCGTACCGCTGTCGCAGACCGTGGCCGTCGGCGACGGCGCCAACGACCTGGACATGCTGAACGCGGCCGGTCTCGGGGTCGCCTTCAACGCCAAGCCGGTGGTGCGGGAGGCGGCGCACGCCGCGGTGAACGTGCCGTTCCTGGACACCGTGCTGTACCTGCTGGGCGTCACCCGCGAAGAGGTCGAGGCGGCGGACACCCACGACGAGCAGTGACGGGGCGCGGCTGACGGCCCACGACGAGCAGTGACGGGGCGCGGCTGACGGCCCGCCGTGCTCGGCGGGTCGGCCGCCCGGTCAGTCGCTCGGGGCCCAGTAGTCGCGCAGGGTCGCCACCCGGGGTTCCAGGGACTTCCAGGGACCCTCGAAGGACAGGACGGCGAAGGCGGCGGCCGGGAAGCCCCGGCGGTTCATCCGTCCGCCGGCGTCGGCCTCGGCGGAGCCCGCGAGGATCTCGGCGAGGGCGTGCACCCCCGGGTTGTGGCCGACCAGCAGGAGGTTGCCGACGTCGTCCGGGGTCTCGTTGAGCAGGGCGATCAGCTCGCCCGGCGAGGCCTCGTAGATCCGCTCCTCGTAGATGGTCTTCGGCCGGTGCGGGAACTCGTGCACGGCCAGTTTCCAGGTCTCCCGGGTGCGGGTCGCGGTGGAGCACAGCGCCAGGTCGACGGCGACGCCCGTGTCGAGCAGTCTGCGTCCGGCCTCGGCCGCGTCCTTGCGGCCGCGGTCCGCGAGCGGTCGCTCGTGGTCGGTCACCTGGGGCCAGTCGGCTTTCGCATGCCGGAAGAGGACGATCGTGCGAGGTTCTGCGGCGCTCATGACTCCCAGCTTCGCACGAAACACGCCACCGGGCTCAGGGAGTTGACGGGCGGCTTCACCGACGCCTCCGGTCACCGCGCGAGCAGGTCCCGCAGCCGCTCCAGGACGTGCGCGAGGACGGGCTCGCCGGCGGCCGCCTGGGCGTCGGCCGGGTTGAGTATCAGCGCGAGCAGGGTGATGAAGGCGAGGGTCGGCAGGGCCAGGGCCCACCAGGGCAGCCGGGTGCCGACGCCGCCCGTGGTCGCCGGGTGGGGCCGGGTGTGCGTAGGGGCCGACATGGATGCCTCCGCGGGTCGCCGATCGTCTCCGAGTGGGTGCGGGCCGCCGTCCGCGGCCACATCTCGAAGCTACGGAATCCGCGGGCCGCGTCCCATCCGGTGATCCACCCACTTGACCCTGACCCTGGCCCCCTAGGGGACAGGGGGGCTAGCACCACCCCGCACGGGGCCGGCCTGCACGGGCGGTACCGGCGACGGCTCAGGGCGAGGCGATCGTCGCGATGACGGCGATGACCACGAAGATGGCGAGGAACGAGCCGAAGACGATCAACATCTTCTTCTGGCCGTTCTGGGGATTCGGATCGAGCACGGGCATGCGGTCAGTCTCCCACCCCGTGCGCCCGGTCCGTCCCCCGGGGCCCGCGCGCCGCCGCCTCGTCCTCGATCGTGCGGTCGCGGCCCGCGAGGACGCCGACGACCATCTGCGGCACCATCAGGGCCGCCATCAGCGCCAGCGGCACGCCCCAGCCGCCGGTGGCCTCGTACAGGACGCCCACCAGGAGCGGGCCGGGGATCGAGATCAGGTATCCGGTGCTCTGCGCGAAGGCGGACAGCTGGACCACGCCCGCGCCCGTGCGGGCCCGCATCCCGACCATGGTGAGGGCGAGCGGGAAGGCGCAGTTGGAGACGCCGAGCAGCAGCGCCCACGCCCAGGCGCCCGCGGCCGGGGCGAGGTACATCCCGGCGTAGCCGACGAGGCCGCAGACGCCGAGCACGACGACGATCGGGCCCTGCCGGGGCAGCCGGGCGGCCACGCGCGGGATGAGGAAGGCCAGCGGGACGCCCATCACCATCGTCACCGCGAGCAGCAGCCCGGCGGTGCCGGCGGCGACGCCCGCGTCACGGAAGATCTGCGCCATCCAGCCCATCGTGATGTAGGCGGCGGTGGCCTGGAGCCCGAAGAACACCGCGAGCGCCCAGGCGGTGCGGCTGCGGGTGATGCGCAGCGGCGCCGACGACTCCACCCGCGCGGTGCGCCCCTCCGTCGCGGCCTGCCGCTGCGGTCGCTCCGGCGCGGCGGACTCGTCCCCCCGGTCGCGGACGAGCAGCAGCCAGGGCAGGACGGCGACGCCGGCCAGTCCCGCCCACACGGCGAGCCCGGTCTGCCAGCTGCCGCCCAACGAGTCGGTCATCGGCACGGTCGCCGCGGCGGCGAGGGAGGTGCCGAGGGCCAGGGCCATCGAGTACAGCCCGGTCATGGAGCCGACCCGGTCGGGGAAGTGGCGCTTGACGATGACCGGCATCAGCACGTTGCTCACCGCGATGCCCATGAGGGCCAGGGCGCTGGCGGCCAGGAAGCCCGCCGTGCCGCCCGCGTAGGGGCGTACGAGCAGACCTGCGGTGATGGCGACCATGCCGGCGCACACCACGGCGCCCGGGCCGAAGCGGCGGGCGAGGCGGGGCGCGGTGACGCCGAAGACGGCGAAGCACAGGGGCGGCACGGAGGTGAGCAGCCCGGCCACGCCGCCGCTCATGCCGAGTCCGTCGCGGACCTCTTCCAGGAGGGCGCCGAGGCTGGTGATGGCGGGGCGCAGGTTGAGGGCGGCCAGGACGATGCCCACGACCACCAGCCGGGTCCGCCACGCGCGCGCGGCCGTGGGGCGGTGCGCGTCGGCGGCCGGGGCTCCGGCGGGTGCCGGGGCGGGGTTCGGGGCGGATGTCGTCGTCCGGGTCTCCTCGGGTGCCATGGCGCCATCATAGAATCATGGGATGATTGGTTGTCCACTCCCGACCGGCCCGGGTGGTCCCGTCGCGACCGGCCCGGTTGGCCCCGTCCCGGCCCGCTCGTGCGAAGGTGAGCCATGCCTCTGAGCCATCCCCGTCGCTCGGCGCTGTCCGAGCAGGTCATCTCCGCGCTGCGCACCCAGATCACCTCGGGCGAGTGGCCGGTCGGCTCCCGCATCCCCACCGAGCCGGAGCTGGTCGAGCAGCTGGGCGTCGCCCGCAACACGGTCCGCGAGGCCGTCCGGGCCCTCGCCCACAACGGCCTGCTGGACATCCGGCAGGGGTCGGGCACCTACGTGGTCGCGACCAGCGAGCTGGCGGGCGTGATGCACCGCCGGTTCGCCGACGCCGATCCCCGCCACATCGCGGAGCTGCGGGCCACGCTGGAGTCGAGCGCGGCCCGGATGGCCGCCGAGCGGCGCACCGAGAAGGACCTCAAGCAGCTCGACGCGCTGCTGCTGCGCCGCGAGGAGGCGTGGGAGTCCGGCGACGCGGAGGCGTTCGTGGCGGCGGACGCGACGTTCCACCTTGCGGTGGTGGCGGCCTCCCACAACGACGTCATGACGGCGATGTACGCCGACCTGGGCGAGGTGCTGCGGGACTGGCTGCGCGAGGACGTCGGCCGTGAGCTGACCCCGGAGACGCACATGGACCACACGCGGCTGGTCGACGCCGTCCGCGCGGGTGACGCGGAGGCCGCGGCGGCGGAGGCCGCGAGCTACCCGTTCCTGTGCCGCCCGGGACGCTTCACCGCGGCCGGCTGACCGGGGCGGCGCGCGGCACCGCTCACACCTTCTCGTGGCTGACCCAGGCCCTGCCGACCTCCATCCAGCAGCGGCCGGTCAGCCGTACGGTCTCGGCGGGTCCCGCCTCGACAGGGGCGCCGTCGGTGTCCAGGTCCCACCAGCGGGCGCATTCGACGTGCAGCCGGACCCGGTCCGTGTCGGCATAGGGGTTGTGGCAGTCGGCGACCACGTGGGAGCCGTGCACGCGCGTGCGGCACTCCGCCCCGAACGGTGCGGCGGAGGCGTCCACGCGTGCGTGCGAGACCGCGTCGTACGGCGCGCACAGGACGAGGGCGGCGGCGACGGTCACTGGGGCCAGGCTTCGGGACAGGCGCACAAGGGGACCTCCTCGGACCGTACGGCGGCGGGGCGGTGCGGGGCGGGCGGTGCGTCCTCCCAGCGTGCCGTGTCACCCGTACGGACCGCCCGGCCGACTGGGCCGAACGGGCGACGCCCCGCCCCCCGCGCGCTGCGGGGGACGGGGCGTCGGGGCCGGTGGGGGGCCGGTCAGGCACCGATGGCGTGCAGGCCGCCGTCGACGTGGATGATCTCGCCGGTGGTCTTCGGGAACCAGTCGCTCAGCAGGGCGACGACGCCGCGGCCGGCCGGCTCCGGGTCCTTCAGGTCCCACTCCAGCGGGGAGCGGCTGTCCCACACGGCGGCGAGGTCCGAGAAGCCCGGGATGGACTTGGCGGCCATGGAGCCGATCGGGCCCGCCGAGATGAGGTTGCAGCGGATGTTCTGCTTGCCCAGGTCGCGGGCCACGTAGCGGCTGGTGGCCTCCAGGGCGGCCTTGGCCGGGCCCATCCAGTCGTACTGCGGCCAGGCGTACTGGGCGTCGAAGGTGAGGCCGACGACCGAGCCGCCGTTCTGCATCAGCGGCAGGCAGGCCATGGTCAGCGACTTCAGGGAGAACGCCGAGACGTGCATGGCGGTGGCCACCGACTCGAACGGGGTGTTGAGGAAGTTGCCGCCGAGGGCGTCCTGCGGGGCGAACCCGACGGAGTGCACGACGCCGTCGAGGCCGCCGAGCTCCTCGCCGACCACGTCGGCCAGCCGGCCGAGGTGCTCGGCGTTGGTCACGTCGAGCTCGATGACCTTGGTGGGCTTGGGCAGCTTCCGGGCGATGCGCTCGGTCAGCGTGGGCCGCGGGAACGCGGTCAGGATGATCTCGGCACCCTGCTCCTGGGCCAGCTTCGCGGTGTGGAAGGCGATGGAGGACTCCATCAGCACACCGGTGATCAGGACGCGCTTGCCCTCGAGAATTCCGCTCATGGTGATCAGTGACCCATTCCCAGTCCGCCGTCAACGGGGATGACGGCTCCAGTGATGTACGAGGCGTCGTCCGAGGCGAGGAACCGCACCGTCGCGGCGATCTCCTCCGGCTGCGCGTACCGTCCGAGGGGCACCCCCGCGAGGATGCCGGCGCGCTGCTCGTCGCTGAGCGCCTTGGTCATGTCGGTGTCGACGAAGCCGGGTGCGACGACGTTGAAGGTGATGTTGCGCGAGCCCAGCTCACGGGCCAGGGAGCGCGCGAAGCCGACCAGGGCGGCCTTGGAGGCGGCGTAGTTGGCCTGGCCGGGCGAGCCGAGCAGACCCACCACGGACGAGACGAGGACGACCCGCCCCTTCTTGGCGCGCAGCATGCCGCGGTTGGCGCGCTTGACCACGCGGAAGGTGCCGGTGAGGTTGGTGTCGATGACCGAGGTGAAGTCCTCCTCGGACATCCGCATCAGCAGCTGGTCCTTGGTGATGCCGGCGTTGGCGACCAGGATCTCGACGGCACCGTGCTGCTCCTCGATCTCCTTGTAGGCCTGCTCCACCTGCTCGGGGTCGGTGATGTCGCACTTGACCGCCAGGAAGCCCTCCGGGGGCTCGCCCGAGCGGTACGTGATCGCGACCTTGTCGCCGGCGTCGGCGAACGCACGGGCGATGGCGAGGCCGATGCCCCGGTTGCCTCCGGTGACGAGAACCGAGCGGCTCAACGGATCACCCTTTCGATAGGGGTCTGACACACCCGCCCGGACACGTGGCTGACAGGCGGCTTCACCAGAAACCTATCGGTCCGCCCGCGCCCGCGGACATTGGGGCACCGACAGTGGCGCAGGGGCCGCGCTGTGGGGTCCCTACAGAAAGTTTGCGCAACGGCGCCGGAAACGTGTGGTCCGCGGGGCGGTCGGCGCGACATGATCGGAGGCTCACGGCCGCGGTGTGACGATCACTGTCCGTCGCCCCCACCGGTCCTCGGTCGTCCCCGGTCGTACCCGGTCGTTCACGGTCGTCCCGTCGGCAGAAAGAGACGCAGGTGCCTCATACCATCGACGAAGCCTTCACGGCGCTCCCCCTCCGGGCGCTGGCCGACGCCGCGCTCGCCCGCGCGCGTGCGCTGGGGGCCCAGCACGCGGACTTCCGGTTCGAACGGGTGCGCAGCGCGTCCTGGCGGCTGCGGGACGCCCGGCCCGCGGGGACGTCGGACACGACCGACCTCGGGTACGCGGTGCGGGTCGTGCACGGCGGGACGTGGGGGTTCGCCTCGGGCGTGGACCTGACCATGGACGCGGCCGCCCGGGTCGCGGGCCAGGCCGTGGCGATGGCGAAGCTGTCCGCGCAGGTGATCAGGGCGGCGGGCTCGGACGAGCTGGTCGAGCTGGCCGACGAGCCGGTGCACGCCGACCGGACGTGGGTGTCGTCGTACGAGACCGATCCGTTCGCCGTGCCGGACGCGGAGAAGACCGCACTGCTCGCCGACTGGAGCGACCGGCTGCTGGCGGCCCGCGGGGTGGACCACGTGGACGCCTCGCTGCTCACCGTCCACGAGAACAAGTTCTACGCCGACACGGCGGGCACGGTGACCACGCAGCAGCGCGTCCGGCTGCACCCGCAGCTGACCGCCGTGTCGGTGGACGAGTCCAGCGGCGAGTTCGACTCCATGCGCACCCTGGCGCCCCCGGCGGGACGCGGCTGGGAGTACCTCACCGGGACCGGCTGGGACTGGGACACCGAGCTGGAGCAGATCCCCGAGCTGCTGGCCGAGAAGATGCGCGCGCCGAGCGTCGAGCCGGGCCTGTACGACCTGGTCGTCGACCCGTCCAACCTGTGGCTGACCATCCACGAGTCGATCGGGCACGCCACCGAGCTGGACCGGGCGCTCGGCTACGAGGCGGCCTACGCGGGCACCTCGTTCGCCACCTTCGACCGGCTCGGCACGCTGCGCTACGGCTCTGAGCTGATGAACGTGACCGGTGACCGCACCGCCGAGCACGGCCTGGCCACCATCGGCTACGACGACGAGGGCGTCGAGGCGCAGTCCTGGGACCTGGTGAAGGAGGGCACCCTGGTCGGCTACCAGCTCGACCGGCGGATCGCCCGGCTGACCGGGTTCGAGCGGTCCAACGGGTGCGCCTACGCCGACTCCCCCGCGCATGTGCCGGTGCAGCGCATGGCGAACGTGTCGCTGCGGCCGGACCCCGCCGGGATGTCGACCGAGGACCTGATCGGCGGCGTCGACCGCGGCGTCTACGTGGTGGGCGACCGCTCCTGGTCGATCGACATGCAGCGCTACAACTTCCAGTTCACCGGGCAGCGCTTCTTCCGGATCGAGAACGGGCGGCTGACCGGGCAGCTGCGGGACGTGGCCTACCAGGCGACGACCACCGACTTCTGGGGCTCGATGGCGGCCGTCGGCGGCCCGCAGACGTACGTGCTCGGCGGCGCCTTCAACTGCGGCAAGGCCCAGCCGGGCCAGGTAGCCGCGGTGTCGCACGGCTGCCCGTCCGCCCTCTTCAAGGGCGTCAACATTCTGAACACCACGCAGGAGGCCGGTCGATGAGCGCCCCCACCCACACGCCGCACGAGATCGTCGAGCGGGCCCTGGAGCTGTCGCGGGCCGACGGCTGTGTCGTCATCGCCGACGAGGAGTCGACGGCCAACCTGCGCTGGGCGGGCAACGCGCTCACCACGAACGGCGTGACGCGCGGCCGGACGCTCACCGTCGTGGCGACCGTCGACGGCCGCGAGGGCACCGCCTCGGGCGTGGTGTCGCGGTCCGCCGTGACCGTGGACGAGCTGGAGTCGCTGGTGCGGGCCGCCGAGGCCGCCGCGCGCGGCGCCGGTCCCGCCGAGGACGCGCAGCCGCTGATCGCCGGGGTGCCGCAGGCGCCGGAGTTCACCGAGCCGCCCGCCGAGACGTCCTCCGCGGTGTTCGCCGACTTCGCGCCCGCGCTGGGCGAGGCGTTCGCCCGCGCGCGGGCGGGCGGACGCGAGCTGTACGGCTTCGCCAACCACGAGATGGTCTCGACCTACCTCGGCACCTCGACCGGGCTGCGGCTGCGGCACGACCAGCCGACGGGCACGCTGGAGCTCAACGCCAAGTCGCCCGACCGCACGCGCTCGGCGTGGGCGGGGCGCTCCACGCGGGACTTCAAGGACGTCGACCCGGGCGCGCTGGACGCCGAGCTCGCCGTCCGCCTCGGCTGGGCCGAGCGGCGCGTCGACCTGCCGGCCGGGCGGTACGAGACGCTGCTGCCGCCCACGGCCGTGGCGGACCTGCTGATCTACCAGATGTGGTCGGCGTCGGGCCGGGACGCGGTCGAGGGGCGCACGGTGTTCTCCCGGCCCGGCGGCGGCACCCGGCTCGGCGAGCGGCTGACCGAGCTGCCGCTCACGCTGCGCAGCGACCCGCACGCGCCGGGCCTGGAGTCGGCGCCGTTCGTCGTCGCGCACTCCTCCGGCGGCGACCAGTCGGTGTTCGACAACGGCCTGCCCGTGCCGGCCACCGACTGGATCGCGGACGGCGCCCTGGAGAACCTGGTCACCAGCCGGTTCGCCGCCGCGCTGACGGGGCTGCCGCTGGCCCCCTCGCTCGGCAACCTGATCCTGGACGGCGGCGACGACCGGTCGCTCGAGGAGATGGTGGCGGGCACCGAGCGGGGCCTGCTGCTGACCTGCCTGTGGTACATCCGCGAGGTCGACCCGGCCACGCTGCTGCTGACCGGGCTGACCCGCGACGGGGTGTACCTCGTGGAGGACGGCGAGGTCACCGGTGAGGTGAACAACTTCCGGTTCAACGAGTCGCCGGTGGACCTGCTGGGGCGGGCGACCGAGGCCGGGCGCACCGAGAAGACGCTGCCGCGCGAGTGGAGCGACTGGTTCACCCGGGCCGCGATGCCCGCGCTGCGGGTGCCCGATTTCAATATGAGCTCTGTCAGCCGGGGCGTATAACCTCGTAGGCGTTCACCGACGGGCGGCGCTCGCCGCCCGGGATCATCCAAGGAGACACGAGAACCGTGACGGACATCGTCGACGAGCTGAAGTGGCGGGGCCTGTTCGCCCTGTCCACCGACGAGGACGCCTTGCGCAAGGCGCTCGCGGACGGTCCCGTCACGTTCTATTGCGGCTTCGACCCGACCGCGCCCTCCCTGCACGTCGGACATCTGGTGCAGGTGCTCACCGTGCGCCGCCTCCAGCAGGCCGGGCACCGGCCGCTGGCGCTGGTGGGCGGCGCGACGGGCCTGATCGGCGACCCCCGCCCGACGGCGGAGCGCACGCTGAACGACCCGGAGACGGTGGCCGGTTGGGTCGGCCGGCTGCGCTCGCAGATCGAGCCGTTCCTGTCCTTCGAGGGCGAGAACGCCGCCGTGATGGTGAACAACCTCGACTGGACCGCCGGGCTGTCCGCGATCGAGTTCCTGCGGGACATCGGCAAGCACTTCCGCGTCAACAAGATGCTGACGAAGGACTCCGTGGCCCGCCGCCTGGAGTCCGACCAGGGCATCAGCTACACGGAGTTCAGCTACCAGATCCTCCAGGGCATGGACTTCCTCCAGCTCTACCGGCGCTACGGCTGCACGCTCCAGCAGGGCGGCAGCGACCAGTGGGGCAACCTCACGGCCGGGCTGGACCTGATCCACCGGCTGGAGCCGGAAGCGAGCGTGCACGCGCTGGCCACGCCGCTGATGACGAAGGCCGACGGCACCAAGTTCGGCAAGACCGAGGGCGGCGCGGTCTGGCTGGACCCGGAGATGACGACGCCGTACGCGTTCTACCAGTTCTGGCTGAACGTGGACGACCGGGACATCTTGCGGTACGCGCGCATCCTGTCCTTCCGGTCCCGCGAGGAGCTGGAGGAGCTGGAGCGGCAGACCGAGGAGCGTCCGCAGGCCCGGGCCGCGCAGCGTGCGCTGGCCGAGGAGCTGACGACGCTGGTGCACGGCGCCGACCAGACAGCCGCGGTGATCGCCGCGTCCAGGGCGCTGTTCGGGCAGGGCGAGCTGGCGGAGCTGGACGAGCGGACGCTGGCCGCGGCGCTGTCCGAGGTGCCGCACGTCCGGGTCGCCGAGCCGGCCCCCGTGGTGGACCTGCTCGCCGAGGTGGGCCTGGTCGCCAGCAAGTCCGCGGCGCGGCGGACCGTGAAGGAGGGCGGGGCCTACGTGAACAACGTCAAGGTGACCGCCGAGGACGCGGTGCCCTCGGCCGGGGACCTGCTGCACGGCCGGTGGCTGGTGCTGCGGCGCGGCAAGAAGAACCTGGCGGCCGTCGAGGTCACCGGGGCGTAGTCGTCGCAACGACGCGGGGCGGGTGCGGGCCCCTGGCCGCGCACCCGCCCCGCGTCGTCGGCGGGCGTTCGCGCTCAGGCCCGCTGGTGCTTGCGCTTGCCGAGCGTGGCCATGTAGGCCATGTCGCCCAGGCCGACGATGACGATCGCCGCGATCAGCTGGAAGATGTGGCGGCTCCAGTCGATGCCGGGCGTCTCCTCGACGCCGAAACCACGGGCGATGGCGTTGCCCACGATCGCACCGAGCATGCCGAAGATCGTCGTCAGCCACAGCGGGCTGTGCTGCTTGCCGGGGATGATCGCCTTGGCGATGAGGCCCAGTACGAATCCCACGATGATCGCCCACAACCAGCCCATGGCTGCCTCCTCGTCGGCTCAGGGGTGAGCAGTGCCCCCAGTCTGGTTCCGGGGGCGGTACGCCGCATGCCGGGTACCGCCGTACGTGCGACGGGCGCAGCCGGCTCGCCCGGCCGGGGGGCGACCCGGTCTCGTAGGCGGCGCAGCCCCGGCGTACCGTGGAGGGGCAGGGCGCGATGCGGGCGGATGGTGGAATGTGATGCGGAAGCAGGGTGGCGGGACCGGCGTCCAGGTGTTCCGGATCACCGGAGCGCGGCAGGGGTTGCAGGAGGACGTGCGCGGACGGCAGCGGCGGTACGTCATCTCGATGACGGTCCGGACGCTGGCGGTGATCCTCGCGGCGTCGCTGTGGAACGTCGAACGGCACGTGGCGCTGGTGGCGTTGGTGCTCGGCGCGGTCCTGCCGTACATCGCGGTGGTGATCGCGAACGCCGGGCGGGAGAACGCGCCGGGGATGCCCACGACGTTCGTGCCCACGCCGCTGTCGCTGGGCACGCCGCAGGCGCTGCCGGGCCCGGCGGAGACCACCGTGCCGCACGGCGCGCGACCGGAGGCGGAATCCGTCCCGGAGGACGGGCCCGGTGGACCGGCCGAGCGGCCTTGAGTCATACGCGGGCGAAGCTCAAGAAAAGCTCAGATCCAATCATGCTGTTGAGGTGCCCTGGGGATGGTCCGCCGTGACATACTGCGTACGCGCTCCGCATCCCCCGTCGGAGCGACGGACCGACGCCGGGCAGCTCCCCCCGTGGCTGCTCGGCGTCGCCTTTGTGTGCGGGGATGTTCGGAAGTGATCAAGTGCGCGGGGAGCGCGAGTGGGCGGGACACAGGGTGTGCGCAGGGGCGGAGCGAAGCGGTGAGTGACGAGACCCCGGTCTGTTCCGCCAAGGGCTGCCGCACCGCCGCGGTGTGGGTGCTGGCCTGGAACAACCCGAAGATCCACACGCCGGAGCGCCGGAAGACGTGGCTGGCCTGCGAGGAGCACCGCGAGCACCTGTCGCAGTTCCTCGGGGTGCGGGGCTTCCTCAAGGACGTGGTGCGCTTCGAGGACTGGCGGGAGCCCGAGGGCTCCTAGGGCCCGGGACGCACCCCGGCGCTCAGCCGCCGATCGCCGACATCGGGCGGTCCGGCTGGACGAACGACGGGTCGTCGAGGCCCGCGCCCGCCTTCTTGCCCCACATCGCCAGCCGCCACAGGCGGGCTATCTCCTCGTCGGGGGCGCCGGAGCGGAGCGCGGCGCGCAGGTCCGTCTCCTCGCGGGCGAACAGACAGGTGCGGACCTGGCCGTCGGCGGTGAGGCGGGTGCGGTCGCAGGCCGCGCAGAACGGGCGGGTGACGGAGGCGATGACCCCGACGACGTGCGGGCCGCCGTCCACCAGCCAGCGCTCCGCCGGTGCCGAGCCGCGCTTCTCCTCGCCCTCGGGGGTGAGGGTGAAGCGGGTGCGCAGGGAGGTGAGGATGTCGCCGGCGGTGACCATGCCGTCGCGCTTCCAGCCGTGCTGGGCGTCCAGCGGCATCTGCTCGATGAAGCGCAGTTCGTAGTCGTGCTCGACCGCCCAGGCGAGCAGGTCGGGGGCCTCGTCGGCGTTCAGCCCCGGCATCAGGACCGCGTTGACCTTGACCGGGGTCAGGCCCGCCTCGCGGGCGGCCTCCAGGCCGGCCAGGACGTCGTGGTGGCGGTCGCGGCGGGTGAGCGTCTTGAAGACGTCCGGGCGCAGGGTGTCCAGCGAGACGTTGACCCGGTCCAGGCCGGCCGCCTTCAGGGCCGTCGCCGTGCGCCGCAGGCCGATGCCGTTGGTCGTCAGGGACATCTGGGGGCGGGGCGTCAGGGCGGCGACCCGCTCGACGATGCCGACCAGGCCGGGCCGCAGCAGGGGTTCGCCGCCGGTGAAGCGGACCTCCTCGATGCCGAGGGTGCGCACGGCGAGGTCGATGAGGCGGACGATCTCGTCGTCGGTCAGGAGGTCGGGCTTGGCCAGCCACTGCAGGCCCTCCTCGGGCATGCAGTACGTGCAGCGCAGGTTGCACCGGTCGGTCAGCGAGACCCTCAGGTCGGTGGCCACCCGGCCGTAGGTGTCGATGAGCACGTGGGCCCCCTCCCTCGTCGTGAACGTCATCTCTTCCGTCACCTGCGAGCCTACGTGACGGCGCCGACAACGACAGTTCCCGATCCCACAGGCACGACACGGCCGCGTCGTAGGGACCTACGACGCGGCCGTGTCGTGCGCTGGGAGCGGTGTGGGCTCAGTGGGCGCCGGTGCCGGTCAGGGAGCGGACCTCCAGTTCGGCGTACTTGGCGGTGTCGGGCTCCTCCTTGGACAGCAGGGTGCCGACGATGCCGAGCAGGAAGCCGACGGGGATGGAGATGATGCCGGGGTTCTCCAGCGGGAACCAGTGGAAGTCGACGTCCGGGAACATCGAGGTGGGCTTGCCGGAGACGACCGGGGAGAACAGCACCAGGCCGACCGCGGTGACCAGGCCGCCGTAGATCGACCACAGGGCGCCGGAGGTGGTGAACCGCTTCCAGAAGAGGCTGTACAGGAGCGTCGGCAGGTTGGCGGAGGCGGCGACCGCGAAGGCGAGGGCGACGAGGCCGGCCACGTTCAGGTCGCGGGCGAGGGCGCCCAGCAGGATCGAGACGGCGCCGATGCCGACGGTGGCCCAGCGGGCCGCGCCGATCTCCTGCTTCTCGGTGGCCCGGCCCTTCTTGATGACGTTCGCGTAGATGTCGTGGGCGAACGACGAGGACGAGGCGAGCGTGAGGCCCGCGACGACCGCGAGGATCGTGGCGAAGGCGACCGCGGAGATGGTGGCGAGCAGGACGGCGCCCCAGTTGGAGTCGACGCCGCCGAGGTGCAGGGCGAGCAGCGGGGCCGCCGTGTTGCCCGCCTTGTTGGACGCGATGATCTCGTCCGGCTTGATCAGGGCGGCGGCGCCGAAGCCGAGCGCCAGGGTCATCAGGTAGAAGGCGCCGATCAGGCCGATGGCCCAGATGACCGACTTCCGGGCGGCCTTGGCGGTGGGCACCGTGTAGAAGCGGATCAGGATGTGCGGCAGGCCGGCGGTGCCCAGGACCAGCGCGATGCCGAGCGAGATGAAGTCCAGCTTGGTGGTGCCGGTGGCGCCGTACTTCAGGCCGGGCTCCAGGAACGCGGCGCCCTTGCCGCTGTTGTCGGCGGCCGAGCCGAGCAGGTCCGAGACGTTGAAGTCGAACTTCAGCAGGACCAGGAAGGTCAGCAGCAGCGCGCCCGCGATGAGCAGCACCGCCTTGACCATCTGGACCCAGGTGGTGCCCTTCATGCCGCCGATGGTGACGTACACGATCATCAGGACGCCGACCAGCGCCACGATGCCGATCTTGCCGCTGTCGCTGGTGATGCCGAGCAGCAGCGAGACCAGGACGCCGGCGCCGGCCATCTGCGCGAGCAGGTAGAAGATCGACACCACGATCGTGGAGGTGCCGGCCGCGGTGCGCACGGGGCGCTGGCGCATGCGGTACGCCAGCACGTCACCCATGGTGTAGCGGCCGGAGTTGCGCAGCGGCTCGGCGACCAGCAGCAGCGCGACGAGCCAGGCGACCAGGAAGCCGATGGAGTACAGGAAGCCGTCGTAGCCGAAGAGGGCGATGGCGCCGGCGATGCCGAGGAAGGACGCGGCGGACATGTAGTCGCCGGAGACGGCGAGTCCGTTCTGGAAGCCGGTGAACTGCCGTCCGCCGGCGTAGAAGTCGGCGGCGTCCTTGGTCTGGCGGCCGGCCCACACGGTGATGACGAGGGTCGCGAGGACGAACACCGCGAACAGGCTGATGATCAGCCCCCGGTGCTCACTGGCCTCTCCGGCCGCGAGCAGGGTGTGCTGCTGTACGGGGCTCATGCGCCGCCCTCCATCCGGGACTTGATGGCCTCGGCCCGCGGGTCGAGCTTGGCGGCGGCGTGCCGCGCGTACCACCAGGCGATCAGGAACGTGGTGAGGAACTGCGCGAGGCCCAGCACGAGGGCCACGTTGATGTTGCCGGCCACCTTGGTGCCCATGAAGTCGCCCGCGTAGTTGGACAGCAGGACGTACAGCAGGTACCAGACGATGAAGGCGAGCGTCAGCGGAAGCGCGAACGAGCGGTGCGCGCGGCGCAGTTCACCGAACTCCGCGCTCTCCTGCACCGCGACGAACTCCTCGGCGGAGGGGAGTTGGGCTGGGGTTCTCGAGGGGGGCGGTGTCTCGGTGGCCACGGAGTCTCCTCGTGTTGCGGGTGGCTGGAATCCGGGGGCTCGACGGTCCTCGGGCTCCCTGTTCAACGTCACGGCGCCACGGATGGACCGGTTCAACGGGTCCGGGTTCTTTCGCAAGTGCGTGCACGAGATCGCCGTAAGTCATTGCTGGCCAGCGACTGCGGGAGATAGCTTCGGTGCCTGCACCACCCGTCATGTACCTGCCCGAGCACACCTGCGTCTCGGGCCGGTTTCGTTTCAGGATGATGTGGAGACCCCATGGCTCATCTGCCTTCCAGACGCCGACTCGCCCTCGCGGTGCCGGTCGTGCTGTCCCTGACCGCCTCCCTCGGCTTCCTGCCGGCGGCGGCCTCGGCGGCGCCGGCCACGACCTCCGCCACGCAGGCGGCGGACGCCGGCACGCTGGCGTACGTCGTCAACACCAAGGTGGACCACCGCACGATCGAGTCGGTGAAGAAGGCGATCGCCGCGGCCGACGGCACCGTCGTGACCACGTACGACAAGATCGGCGTGATCGTCGTGCACTCGGCCAACCCCTCCTTCGGCGCCCAGATACGCGCCGTGCGCGGGGTGCAGTCGGCGGGTGCCACGCGGACCTCGCCGCTCAGCCCCGCCGGGACCACGGACGAGGGCGCGGCGCAGCCCCTGTCGAAGGCCGAGGCCGCGAAGGCCGCCGCCGCCTCCGCCGCGGCGGGCCAGAGCGAGCCGCTCGAGGCCGACCAGTGGGACCTGCGCGCGATAGGCGCCGACAAGGCGGCCGCGATCAACCCCGGCAGCAGCAAGGTCACCGTCGCGGTGATCGACACCGGTGTGGACGACACCCACCCGGACCTCGCGCCGAACTTCTCCGCGTCCCAGTCGGCCAACTGCGTCGGCGGTGTCGCGGACACCACGCCGGGGGCCTGGCGTCCCTACAACCCGACCGAGGACTACCACGGCACGCACGTCGCCGGTGAGATAGCCGCGGCCCGCAACGGCATCGGCGTGGCCGGTGTCGCGCCCGGCGTGAAGGTCGCCGGCATCAAGGTCAGCGACCCGACGAACGGCCTGTTCTACCCGGAGAACGTGGTCTGCGCCTTCGTGTTCGCCGCCGACCACGGCGTGGAGATCACGAACAACAGCTACTACGTCGACCCGTGGCTGTACAACTGCATGGACGACCCGGACCAGAAGGCCATCGTCGACGCGGTCAACCGGGCCCAGCTGTACGCCCAGCGCAAGGGCACGCTCAACCTGGCGTCCGCCGGCAACTCCGCCGACGACCTGGACTCCGACGCGATCGTGGACGACAGCAGCCCCGACGACGCGACGCCGGTGACCCGCACGATCGACCCGCACGAGTGCTTCGACGTGCCGACCCAGCTGCCGGGCGTGGTCACGGTGAGCGCGACGGGCGTCAAGAACGACAAGTCGTACTACTCGTCGTACGGCTACGGCGTGATCGACGTGGCCGCGCCGGGCGGTGACCGGCTCTACCAGATCCCGACGGACACCCCGTCGGCCAACGGCCGCATCCTGTCCACGATGCCGGGCGGCGGGTACGGCTGGCTCCAGGGCACCTCGATGGCCTCGCCGCACGCGGCGGGCGTCGCGGCGCTGCTGAAGTCCAAGCACCCGTGGGCGACCCCGGCGCAGCTGCAGGCGCTGCTGAAGGTGCAGGCGGTCAACCCGGGCTGCCCCGAGTCGTACGACCAGGACGGCAACGGCACGCAGGACGCGACCTGCGTGGGCAACAAGCGCGTCAACGGCTTCTACGGCTGGGGCATCGTCAACGCGCTGCGGGCCGTCAAGTAGACGGTCGAGCAGGGGGTCGGGGCCGGACGGGAGACCGTCCGGCCCCTTCTGCGTGTACCGGCGCCCGCACGGGCTCGTTCATATTGATTCAATCAATCATGCATAGTGGCAGTCATGACAGTCATGCCTGACATCGGGTCCGTCTGGTCCGAGCTGGGCGGTGACCCCGCGCTCCTCGCGCGCGTGTCGACCGTCGTCCGGCCGGGCGCCCTGCCCGCGCGGCTGCCCGTGCGGGAGCTGGCGCGCGCCTGTGTCGGCGCGTGCGCGCTGGCCGCGGCCGAGCTCGGGGCCCACCGGGCCGGCCGCGTCGAGGTGCCGCGGGTGACGGTGGACGACGGGGCCGTGGCCACGGCGTTCACCGGCGAGCGGCACCTGCTCGTCGACGGACGCGCGCCGCAGACCTTCGCCCCGCTGTCGCGGTTCTGGCGGACCGCCGACGGCTGGGTGCGCACCCACGCCAACTACCCCCACCACCGCGCCCGGTTGCTGCACGCCCTGGACGTTCCCGAGGACCCGGCGGCCGTCGGGTCCGCCCTGCGGGACCGCCCCGCCCTGGAGGTGGAGGCGGCCGTGTACGGCGCCGGCGGACTGGCCGTGGCGCTGCGCACGCCCGCCGAGTGGGCCGCGCACGGCCAGGCGGCGGCCCTCGCCACCCGGCCGCTCGTCGAGCGCGTGCGCCTGGACACCTCACGCGCGCGGGCGCTGCCGCCCCTCGACGGCACTCCCCTGCTGCCCGCCGCCGGAGTGCGCGTGCTGGACCTGACCCGGGTCCTCGCCGGGCCGGTGGCCACCCGTACCCTCGCGCTGCTCGGCGCGGACGTGCTGCGCCTGGACGCGCCGCACCTGCCCGAACTGCCGGACCAGCACGCCGACACCGGGTTCGGGAAGCGGTCGGCGACGCTGGACCTCGCGGCCGGCCGCGCCCGGTTCGAGGAGCTGCTCGCGGCGGCGGACGTCGTCGTGACCGGCTACCGGCCCGGCGCGCTGGACCGCTTCGGCCTCTCCCCCGAGGCGCTGGCCGAGCGCAGGCCGGGGCTGGTGGTGGCGCAGGTGTCGGCGTGGGGCGCGTACGGGCCGTGGGGCGGGCGGCGCGGCTTCGACAGCCTGGTGCAGGTCGCCACCGGTATCGCGGCCGTCGAGGGCTCCGCGGAGCGCCCGGGCGCCCTGCCGGCCCAGGCCCTCGACCACGGCACGGGGTACCTGCTGGCGGCCGCCGTCCTGCGGGCGCTGACCGAGCAGGCGTACGGCGACGCGGCGGGCCGGGGGCGGCTCGTCCGGCTGGCGCTGGCCCGGACGGCGGCGTGGCTGCAGGGCGGGAGCCCTCTCCCGGAGGACGGTGCGGGGGCGGACGGTGCGGGGGCGGACGGCGCGGCGGCGGACGGTGCGGAGGTCGGCACGGTCCCGTACGACGGCCCCGCGCGGTGGCTCGCCGAGACCGACAGCCCGGTGGGACGCCTCCGGTACGCCCGCCCGGCCGTGTGGTTCGCGGACGGCCCGCACGACTGGGCGCGCCCGCCCGGGCCCTGGGGCGCGGACGCGGCGCGCTGGTGAACCGGTCGCGCGCCGCGAGGGGCGGGCGACCGGTGCCGCTCGTCGCGGGACGCCCGGGCGGGCGGGTCAGTTGGTGACGAGCACCTTCAGGGCGGTGCGCTCGTCCATCGCCTTGTAGCCGTCCGGCACGCCCTCGATGCCGACGGTCAGGTCGAACACCGGCGACGGGTCGATCGTGCCGTCCAGCACGTCGGGCAGCAGGTCCGGGATGTAGGCGCGGACCGGGGCGACCCCGCCGCGCAGGGCGACGTTGCGGTCGAACAGGACGCTCAGGTCGACGCCGGTGCTGCTGCCGTGCGGCACGCCGACGAAGCCGACCGCCCCGCCGTCCCGGGCGACGCCGATCGCGGTGCGCATGGACTGCTCGGTGCCGACGGCCTCGACGACGGCGTGCGCGCCCTGGCCCCGGGTCAGCTCACGGACGGCCTCGACCGCCGCGTCACCGCGCTCGGCGACGACGTCGGTGGCGCCGAAGCGGCGCGCGATGCCGGTGCGGACCTCGTGCCGGCCCAGTGCGATGATCCGCTCGGCGCCCAGCCGCTTGGCGGCCAGCACCGCGCACAGGCCCACGGCGCCGTCCCCGACCACGGCGACCGTGGCGCCGGGGCGGACCCCCGCACCGAGCGCGGCGTGGTGGCCGGTGCCGAGGACGTCGGAGAGGGTCAGCAGCGCGGACAGCAGGTGGTCGTCGGAGGCCGCGTCCTTGGGGAGCTGCACGAGGGTGCCGTCGGCGAAGGGCACGCGCACGGCCTCGCCCTGGCCGCCGTCGTAGCCGACGGAGCCCCAGAAGCCGCCGTGCTCGCAGGACGTCGTCAGGCCCTCGCGGCAGTAGTCGCAGACGCCGTCGGACCACATGAAGGGCGCGACCACCAGGTCACCGCGCCGGACCGTGCCCACCTCGGAGCCGGTCTCCTCGACGACGCCGAGGAACTCGTGCCCGATCCGCTGGCCCGGCTGCCGGGCCGCCTCGCCGCGGTACGCCCACAGGTCGCTGCCGCAGATGCAGGCGCGCAGCACCCGGACCACGGCGTCGGTCGGCAGCTGGACGACGGGCTCGGGCACGTCCTCCACGCGCATGTCGTAGGGGGCGTGGATGGTGGTGGCGCGCATGGGCGGGGGTCCTTCTCGTGCGGGGTCGGCCGACGGGGGAACGGCTGCGCTCACGGGGTGGGCGAGCGCACTTCACCGTACGCCGCGCCGGTCGCGGGCCGCGCGGCGAGGGCGCCGGTCGGCACGACGGCGCGGCAGGGCGGCAGGACGGCGGCCAGGGCCGTGGCAGGGGTGCGGTAGGTCGAGCGCGCGCGGCGGGCCCGGGCGGACGCCCGCCGGGTGCCGCGTCGGACACCGGCCGCACCCGAGCAGCGTCCCGGCGGCGTGGGTCAGACGCCGGCCGCCCCCAGCAGCGTGCCGACGGCGTAGGTGACCCCCATTGCCAGCGCGCCGCCCGCCACGTTGCGCACCAGCGCGCGGCCCGGGGGCGCGGCGCCCAGCCGGGCGCTCGACCAGCCGGTGAGGACGAGGGCGGCCAGCACGGACCCGACCGTGACCCACAGCCGCCACCCGGCGGGCGGCAGCACGATCGCGAGCAGCGGCAGCAGCGCGCCCACGGTGAAGGCGAGGAAGCTCGCCCAGGCCGCGTGCCAGGGGTTGGTCAGGTCGTCGGGGTCGATGCCGAGCTCCACGCGCGCGTGGGCGCGCAGGGCGTCGCGCTCGGTCAGCTGTTCCGCGGCCTCCCGGGCCACCTCGCGGCTGAGCCCGCGTTCCCGGAGGAGGCCGGCCAGCTCCTCCAGCTCCTCCTCGGGCTGGTCGCGCAGCTCCCGCTTCTCCAGGGCGAGGGCCGCCTTCTCGGAGTCCCGCTGGGTCGACACGGACACGTACTCGCCCGCCGCCATCGACATCGAGCCGGCGAGCAGTCCGGCCAGTCCCGCCGTCAGCAGCGCCGCGCGGTCGTCGGTCGCGCCGGCCACGCCGACCACCAGGCCCGCCGTGGAGACGATGCCGTCGTTGGCGCCCAGGACGGCCGCCCGCAGCCAGTTCAGCCGGGCGCCGAGGGTGCCGCCGTGGGCCTCGTCGTGCGTGGGTGCGTTCACACGGGGAGGATGCCACCCCCGGTGCCGGGGCGCCCGCACCGACGTCCGCACCGACTCTGACGGCCGGGCCGGCCGCGCCAACGTCCGCCCGGCCGTTGAGAGTCGGCGGGACCGGACGTAGGCTTCCGGTCGCTCGCACCGAGAAAGCGTGATCACCCCATGCCCGACAGAGCCACCACCCGCCGGCCCACCGCCGTCGTGCTGGGCGCGAGCGCGGCCGGTCTGTTCGCCGCTGCCGCGCTCACGGAGTTCGCCGATGTCACGGTCGTCGAACGCGACCTGCTGCCCACGGACCCCGGACCCCGGCGCGGCGTCCCGCAGTCCCGCCACGCGCACATGGTGTGGAGCGGCGGCGTCAAGGCGTTCGAGGAGCTGCTGCCGGGCGTGGTCGACGCGAGCCTCGCGCGCGGCGCCCGGCTCGCGCACATCATGGGCGACATGGTCTCCCGGGCCCCCAACGAGGTCTGGTTCCGCCGCTTCACGACGACCCACCACTGCAACCTGGTCTGCTCCCGTGACCTGCTCGACCAGGTGCTGCGCGACCGGGTGCTCGCCGACCCGCGCCTGACGCTCCGCCAGGGGACCACCGCCCTCGCGCTGGAGGGCGACGCGGCACGGGTCACCGGGGTACGCGTACGGGCGGGCGACGAGGAGCACGTGCTGGCCGCGGACCTGGTCGTCGACGCCTCCGGACGGGGCTCGCGCGCGCCCCGGTGGCTGGCCGCCCTCGGGCTGCCCGGGGTGACCGAGCGCGAGGTCGACGCGGGCGTCGTCTACGCCACCCGGCTCTACCGCGCACCCGGGGCCACCCGGCACCTCGCCTTCCCGATCGTCAACGTGCAGGCCAATCCGGCGAAGGCGCCGGGCCGGGGCGGCATCGTGCTGCCGGTCGAGGACGACCGCTGGATCGTCACCCTGGCCGGGACCCGGGGCGGCGAGCCAGGCGACGACCCCGGCGCCTTCGCCGACTTCGCGCTCACGCTCGGCGACCCGGTGATCGGCGAGCTGATCAAGGACGCCGAACCGCTCGGCGGCGTCGCCACCACCCGGGCCACCGGCAACCGCCGCCGCTACTACGAGAAGGCCGAGCGCTGGCCCGACGGGTTCGTGGTCCTCGGCGACGCCGTCGCGGGCTACAACCCGGTCTACGGGCACGGCCTCACGGTCGCCGCGCAGTGCGCCCTCGCCGTGCGCACCGTCCTGCGCTCCACCGCCCTCACCGCGCCGGGCACCGCCCGCCGGATCCAGCGCGCCGCGGCCCGGCCGGTCGCCGCCGCCTGGGACCTGGCTGTGGGTCAGGACGCCTTCTACCCCGGGGCGAGCGACACCCCGCCCACCGCGACGGAACGTTTCCTCGCCCGGTTCGTGGACCGGGCCGTGGAGACCGGCGCCCGCGACCCGCGGGCCCTCGGCGCGCTGCTCGACGTGATGGGCCTGGAGAAGCCCGCGACCCGGCTGTTCTCCCCCGGCATGCTGCTCCCGATGCTCCTCGGCCGGAAGCGGCCGCACCTGTCGGGTCCGCCGCTGACCGAGGCCGAGCGCCGGGCGGCGACGCCCTGACGCACGCTTAGCTCCGCCCGCGCTCAGGGGGCGTGGCGCCCCCCGCGTGCGGGCCGTCACGCGCCCCCGCGCGCCGGAGGCGGCGGTCCGGCTGTCGGTCCCGGCCCGTATCCTCAGTGACCATGCTCGAAGACCGCACCGCAGTGTCCTCCCCCACCGGGTGGCCGGCCGCGTATCCCCAGGGGTACGCGGTCGTCGACGTGGAGACCACCGGCCTGGCCCGCGACGACCGGATCATCTCGGCGGCCGTGTACCGGCTGGACGCGCGCGGCGAGGTCGAGGACCACTGGTACACGACGGTCAATCCGGAGCGGGACCCGGGGCCGGTGTGGATCCACGGCCTGACGAGCGAGGCGCTGGAGGGCGCGCCCCTCTTCCCGGACATCGCCGAGGAGTTCGCGGCCCGGCTCGCGGGCCGGGTCCTCGTCGCGCACAACGCCGTCTTCGACTGGCAGATGATCGCCCGGGAGTACGCGCGGGCCCGGTCCGAGGCCCCGGTGAAGCACCGGCTGTGCACCATCGCGCTCGCCAAGGAGCTGCGGCTGCCGCTGCCCAACCACAAACTGGAGACGCTCGCCGCGCACTTCGGCGTCGTCCAGCAGCGGGCCCACCACGCGCTGGACGACGCGCGCGTGCTCGCGGAGGCGTTCCGGCCGAGCCTGCGGGCCGCCGCTGCGGGCGGCCTGCGCCTGCCGCTGCACGAGTGCCGGCCGCTGACGGAGTGGCAGGACCGCCCCGCGCCGCTCATCGGCCGCCAGGCGGGCGGCGGTTACGGCGGCGGGGGGTACGGCGGCTTCGGCGGTCAGCGCGGCGGGGGGTGGCGCCCGTCCCGCAAGAGGCCCGCGTGCCCCCATCCCAACCCGGGCCGCTACGAAGCGGGCAAACCGCTCAAGCAGGGCATGCGGGTCGCCTTCTCGGGTGACACGTCGGTCGAGCGGGAGCTGCTGGAGGACCGGGCCACCGAGGCCGGACTGCACGTGGCGACCAGCCTGTCCCGGCTGACCAGCCTGCTGGTCACCAACGACCCCGACTCGGGGACGTCGAAGGTGCTCAAGGCCCGGCAGTACGGCACCCCGGTCGTGGACGAGGCGGCGTTCGGCCAGCTGCTGGGCGACGTGGAGCCGGCCGACGCGTGACCGCCCCGGGTCCCTCCGGGTGATTTGCCGCGCGACTCGCCCCGCGACCGCCCGCCCGGCCCGTGGGGACGGCCCACCCTGTGGCGCATGGCGAGATGCGAAGTATGCGGCAATGACTACGGCATGACCTTCGAGGTGCACGCGCAGGGCGCGGTCCACGTCTTCGACTGCTTCTCCTGCGCGATCCACCGCATGGCCCCGATCTGCGAGCACTGCCGGGTCCAGATCATCGGGCAGGGCGTCGAGGTCGACGGCCACTGGTACTGCGGCGCCCACTGCGCCCGGGCGGAGGGGAGGGCGGGAATCGTCGACCGCGTCTGAGGCCCCCTGCGCGCACCACCCCACGGTCCGAGTTGTACGGTCGTGGGGTGTACCGCTTCCTGTTGTCCCGGCAGTGGGTGATCCTCACGCTGGTCGCCCTGCTGCTCATCCCCACGATGATCAGGCTGGGCGTGTGGCAGATGCACCGCTACGACGAGCGCTCGGCGCGCAACCAGCTGGTCTCCGACGCGCTCGGCGCCGATCCGGTGCCCGTGCAGCGGCTGACCTCGCCCGGGCACACGGTCACCACCGACCAGCGGTACCGCACGGTGACCGCCACGGGCCACTTCGACACCGCGCGTGAGGAAGTCGTCCGGCGCCGGGTCAACGGCGACGAGCAGGTCGGCTTCCACGTGCTGACCCCGTTCGTCCTGACGGACGGCAGCGTCGTCCTGGTCAACCGGGGCTGGATCCCCGCCGACGCGCCCAGCCAGACCGCGTTCCCGAAGGTCCCCGCGCCGCCCGCCGGCCAGGTGACCGTCACCGGGCGGCTGATGCCCGACGAGACGACCGCGGCCAGCGGCATCAAGGACCTCAAGGGGCTGCCGGCCCGGCAGGTCATGCTGATCAACAGCGAGCAGGAGGCCCGCCGCCTCGGCGCCCGGGTGCTCGGCGGCTATCTCGCCCAGACCGCCCCGGAGCCCCGGGGGGGTACCCCGGAGCTGGTCGGCAAGCCCGGCATGGAGAACGCCGCACTGAACTACGCCTACGCCATACAGTGGTGGCTCTTCGCCGCGTGCGTCCCGGTCGGCTGGGTGATCCTCGCCCGCCGCGAGGCCCGCGACCGCGGCGAGACGGCGCGCGCCTCCCAGGAGGAGACCGAGCCGGCACCGGTGTGAGCCGGGCCCGCGCGGGGGCGAGCCCGGCGGACGCCGGTGCGCGCCCAGGGAACACCGCGCGCGAGGCCCTCCCGCGCCCCTCACCCCCGCGGTCCCCCGTCCGTCACTCCCCCGGCCGCACGCCCTGATTGCCCCCGGGGCCCGCCGGGAACCCGGTCCTGCGTGCATCCCCGCATCGAGGACTACGCCCTGATCGGTGACGAGCAGACCGCCGCCCTGGTCGGGCTGGACGGCTCCGTCGACTGGCTCTGTCTGCCGCGCTTCGACTCCGGTGCCTGCTTCGCCCGGCTCCTCGGCGACGAGGACAACGGCCACTGGCGCATCGCACCCAAGGGCGTCCGCGGCCCCTGCACCCGCCGCGCCTACCGCCCCGACACCCTCGTCCTGGACACCGAGTGGGAGACCGACGAGGGCGCGGTCCGGGTCACCGACCTGATGCCGCAGCGCGACGTCGCGCCCGACCTCGTCCGGATCGTCGAGGGCGTCCGCGGCCGGGTCACCGTGCGCAGCACGCTGCGGCTGCGCTTCGACTACGGCGCGGTCATCCCCTGGATGCGCCGGGCCGACGGGCACCGGGTGGCGATCGCCGGCCCCGACGCGGTGTGGCTGCGCACCGAGCCGCCCGTGCGCACCTGGGGCGAGGACTTCGGCACCCACTCGGAGTTCACGGTGGCCGAGGGCGAGCGGGTGGCGTTCGTCCTGACCTGGCACCCCTCGCACCATCCGCGCCCGCCGCTGGTCGACCCGTTCGAGGCGCTGCGCACCAGCGTGGAGGACTGGCAGGCCTGGGCGGCCCGGTGCACGTACGACGGCCCGTACCGGGACGCGGTCGTCCGCTCCCTGATCACCCTGAAGGCGCTGACGTACAGCCCCACGGGCGGGATCGTCGCCGCCGCCACCACCTCGCTGCCGGAGGAACTGGGCGGGGTGCGCAACTGGGACTACCGCTTCTGCTGGCTGCGCGACTCCACCCTCGCCCTCGGCGCCCTGCTGGCCGCCGGGTACCACGAGGAGGCCGAGGCCTGGCGGAACTGGCTGCTGCGCGCGGTCGCCGGCGACCCCGCCGACCTGCAGATCATGTACGGCCTCGCGGGGGAGCGCCGGCTGCCCGAGACGGAGCTCCCCTGGCTGCCCGGGTTCGCGGGCTCGGCACCGGTCCGCATCGGCAACGCGGCCGTGGACCAGCTCCAGCTCGACGTGTACGGCGAGGTCATGGACTCGCTGTCGCTGGGCCGCAAGGCGGGCCTGTCGCCCCGGCCGCACGTGTGGTCGCTGCAGTGCGTGCTGATGCGCTGGCTGGACGAGAACTGGCGGCAGCCCGACGAGGGCCTGTGGGAGGTGCGCGGCGGCCGCCGGCCCTTCGTGCACTCCAAGGTGATGGTGTGGGTGGCCGCGGACCGCGCGGTGCGCGCCCTGGAGGAGCACCCCGAGCTGCGCGGCGACCTCGACCGCTGGCGGGCGCTGCGCGACGAGGTGCACCAGGAGGTGTGCGAGAAGGGCTACGACCCGGAACGGAACACCTTCACGCAGTCCTACGGCTCCCGTGACCTGGACGCCTCCCTGCTGCTCATCCCCCGCCTCGGCTTCCTGCCGCCCGACGACCCGCGGGTCGTCGGCACCGTGGACGCGGTCCGCGACGAGCTGGGGCACGGCGGACTGGTGCGCCGCTACACCACCGACGGCGCCACGGTCGACGGCCTGCCCGGCGACGAGGGCACCTTCCTGGTGTGCTCGTTCTGGCTGGCGGACGCGCTGCACTTGACGGGCCGGACGAAGGAGGCACGGGAGCTGTTCGAGCGGCTGGCGGGGCTGGTCAACGACGTGGGGCTGCTGTCCGAGGAACACGACCCGGTCGTCGGCCGCCACCTCGGCAACTTCCCGCAGGCGTTCAGCCACATCGGACTGGTGAACACCGCCCTCACCCTGTTCGCGGGCGAGGAGGCAGGATAGGTCCATGGATCTTGGACTGAAGGACCGGGTGTACGTCGTCACCGGAGCGACCCGCGGCCTCGGCAACGCCGTGGCGCGTGAGCTGGTCGCCGACGGCGCGAAGGTCGTCGTGACCGGGCGGGACGAGCGGCGCACGGCCGAGGCGGCGGCCGCGCTGGGGCCGAACGCCGTCGGGGTCGCCGTGGACAACGCCGACCCGGGGGCGCCGGAGCGGCTGATCGCGGCCGCGCGGGATGCCTTCGGCGCGTTCCACGGGGTCCTCGTCAGCGTGGGCGGGCCGCCGCCCGGGTTCGTCGCCGACACCACCGACGAGCAGTGGCGGACGGCGTTCGAGTCGGTGTTCCTCGGCGCGGTGCGCCTCGCCCGCGCGGCGGCGGCCGAGCTGGGCGCGGGGGGTGTCATCGGGTTCGTGCTGTCGGGGTCCGTGCACGAGCCGATCCCCGGGCTGACCATCTCCAACGGGCTGCGGCCCGGGCTCGCCGGGTTCGCGAAGTCGCTCGCGGACGAGCTGGGCCCGCGGGGCATCCGGGTCGTGGGGCTGCTGCCCGCGCGGATCGACACCGACCGCGTGCGGGAGCTGGACGCCCTGTCCGCCGACCCCGAGGCCACCCGCGTCGCCAACGAGTCGCGCATCCCCCTGCGCCGGTACGGGACGCCCGAGGAGTTCGGGCGGACGGGGGCGTTCCTGCTGTCGCCGGCCGCCTCCTACCTGACGGGGATCATGGTGCCGGTGGACGGCGGGATGCGGCACGGGTTCTGACGCCCCAGGGCGGGACGGGGCGCGTCAGGTGACCCGTTCCGCCTTGTGGCCGACCGTGCGCAGGCGGACCTCCGCCGGGAGCGCGGGCAGCGCCGCCGCGACGCGCGCGTGGGCCAGGGGCCCGTCCGCGAGTTCCCGCAGCGCGGTCCCGGGGTCGACGTGCGGCTCCACCTGCAGCCTCAGGCGGGCCTCCGGTGCCGTCCGGCGGCCCTTCAGGTGGGCGCGGGCGTGGGCCACGCCCTCCAGTCCCGCGGCGTCGGCGCCGAGCGCGTGCTCCAGGGCGCGCCCGCGCAGCGTCGCACCGGCGCCGTCGCCGGTGTCGACCAGGACCTCGCGCAGCCTGCGGCGGCGCAGGACCGCCACCAGCCACCACAGGGCGAGCAGCACCAGGACCGCCAGGGCGGCGATCATCACCGGCCACCACCAGCCCTCGCCGCGCCAGCGCGTGCGCTCGGCGGCGGACAGCAGCACGTCGTGCCGGCCCTGGTGGATCCACCAGGAGGGCGGCTTCACATCCAGGCCGACGGCGAGCACCGCGCCTCCCACGGCCAGCAGCACCAGCCCGACCAGGGCCAGCAGGATCCGGTTGACCGTCCTCAGCACCGCCCTCACCCCTTCTTCCCGGGCCGCCGTACGCGCACCGACAGCGCCGGCGTGCGGGACAGGCCCAGTCCGGCGACCGCCTCGGTGAGCGCGGTGTCCAGGTCGCCGCGCACGTCGTCCAGTTCACGGAAGTGCGCGAGCGCGCGCACGTCGGCCTTGCGGCGGTGGACCCGGACCCGCGCCGACTGCACGCCGGCCACCTCCATGGCCCGGTCGCGCAGCACCTGCGCGGCGGCGTCCCGGTCCAGGCCGGCGCGCACGTCCGGGTGGACGGGACGCATGGGGAGCAGGGAGCGCAGTCCCGGCGTGAGGGCGAGGAGGAGCAGCCACAGGCCGAGGGCCGCGGCGACGCCCGCGCCGACCCGCACCCAGATGTCGTCCAGCGGGCGTTCGGCGAGCTCCCGCGCCAGGGTGCGCCGCCAGGACAGCGCGTCCCGGTCGGCACGCACGGCGGCGATGTCGTAGAGGAAGGCTCCCGCGACGACGAACAGGACGACGGCGACGATGCCCGCGGGCACGCGGCGCGCCGACCAGAAGCGGTGGGCCCGGGCGGGCAGCGCCTCCGACGGGGCGGCATGCGCTCCCCCGTCCCCGCGGCCGGTCGCGGGGTCGAGTGCGCCCTCCTTCTCCAGGACCGGCAGGCGCCGAGTGGTGTCCTGGGGCTCGCTCATCGCGTCCTCCCGCGTGCGGTGCCGGCCGTCCCCGTCAGGTGCAGGCGCTCCACCTGCACGGTGACCTCCGGCACCTCCATCGACACGCCCGCGCGCACTCGTTCGGCCACGTGCCGGCGCACTGCGTGACAGCGGGCGCCGATGTCGCACGGGTAGTCGAGGTCCAGGTGCACACGCACGTAGGCGGCACGGCTGGGGGCCGTGCCCCCGCCCCCGGGGTGCGCGTGGGGCCGCACCACGACGGTCGCGTGCGGGGGCGCGGCGTCCGGCGGCAGCACGCCGACCGCCTCGCGCGCCGCCTGGGAGGCGATCTTGGCGACGACCCGGTCGGCGATCCGGGTCGCGCCGCGCTCGGCCGCCGGGACGACGCTCCCGCGCCGGCCGGTCGCGACGGTCCCTCCGCTCACCGGGTCACCGCCGCCGGTCGTCGCGGGCGCGGAAGAAGTCGCCGAATTCCAGGTCCCCTTCCAGGAACCGGCCGACGACGAACCCGACGGCGCCGAGCGCCGCCACCAGCAGGAAGGCTCCGAAGCCGCCGAAGTACCCGGCGAAGCCCAGCGCCATGCCGACGATCAAACCGACCACGGCCATGCTCAACGTGCTCTCCCTTCAGCCCGTACGACAGTCCGGCCGCCGACGGGTCACTGGATCCGGGGCTCCGGCTCGTCGTCCTCTTCCTCGGGCAGCTTGACGTCGCTCACGGCGATGTTGACCTCGACGACCTCGAGCCCGGTCATCCGCTCTACGGCCGCGACGACGTTCTCGCGGACGTCGCGCGCGACGTCCGCGATCGCGGCACCGTAGTCCACCACGATCTCCAGGTCGAGCGCGGTCTGCACCTCGCCGACCTCGGCCTTCACTCCGCGCGCCGCGGACTTCGAGCCGCCGGGCACCCGGTCCCGCACGGCGCCGAAGGTGCGGCTGATGCCGCTGCCCATGGCGTGCACGCCGACGACGTCGCGTGCGGCGAGGCCGGCGATCTTCTCCACCACCCCGTCCGCGATGGTCGTCCGGCCCCGTCCGGCCGGGTCCCCTCCCCCGCGCCGCGGGGTCTTGCGGACCTGTGCCGGCGTGTCCGCGCCGTCGTCGGGAGTCTGCGTCCGGTTCCGCTCCGTCATCTCGGTCATCGCCGTACGTCCCTTTTTCGATGGTCGTCCTGTACCCACCGTAAGCGCGGTTGTCCGACTTCGCTCCGGGGATGCGGCAGGCTGGAGGAATGACGACGGCGGACGAATGGACGCGGGCAGTGCGCGCGCAGGTGGGTCTGGGCAGGCTGCTGCCCCTGGGCGGGCCGCGGGACGGCGCGTGGATCACGGAGGACGCGGCGGCGACGGTGCTGCGGGCGGCGGGGCGGGAGGTGCCCGGGGTGCGCCTGGGCAGGCTCCGGGTGGGCCCGGCGGACGCGGCCGGAACCGGGCGGGAGGAAGCCGGGCAGGAGGCGTACGGGCCCGTCGTGCCGGTTCCGCCGAGCGGGCTGGAGCCGGGGCCGTTGCGGGTGTCGGCGGAGTGCGCGGCGGGTCCGGCGGAGCCGTTGCCCACGGCGGCCGCGCGGCTGCGGGTGGTGCTGGCCGCGGCCGCCGCCGAGCGGCTGGGCCTGACGGTGACCGAGGTGGACGTGCGGGTGACGACGCTGCTGGACGAGGACCCGGCGCCCGAACCCGCGCCGGAGCCCGGACGGGAGCGTGAAGCGGCGCGGCTCGACGTCCCCGACGGCGGCGACGAGGCGCGCGTGGCGCTCGTCGCGCTCGACGTTCCCGGGGTGTCCGGGCTGACCGGCCGCCTCGGCGGGCTCGGCCGGGCCGTCCATCTGGAGTACCCCCGTCCGGGTGAGACCCGGGAGGCGGCGGCCCTGCCGCGGCGTCACGCGCGCGTGGAGCTCTCCCTGCGCCCCGGCCACCGGGCCGTGGACGTGGCCCGGCAGGTCAGGGCGGCGGTGAGCGAGGCACTCACCGACCATCCGACCGTGGCCGTCGTGATTACGGCAATCGGGTGAACGTGCGGTGAGCCGGCCGGCTCCGCCCGGGCCCGGGGGTCACTCGCCGAGGCCCGCCAGGGCGCGCAGGCGGCGGGACTGGGCGGCGCGTTCGGCCGCGCGCTGCTCGTCGTAGGTGCGGTCCGCGGCGCCCTGGAGCAGCGCCTTGGTCTCGATCACCGCGTCGCGCGGGGCGGCGAGGATCGCGGACGCCAGTTCGCCGACGGTCGCGTCGAGCTGGTCGACGGGCACGGCGAGGTTGGCCAGCCCGGTGCTCACCGCCTCCGCCGCCTGCACGAACCGCCCGGTCAGGCACATCTCGACCGCGCGGCCGTAGCCGACGAGGGAGACCAGCGGGTGGGTGCCCGTCAGGTCGGGCACGAGGCCCAGGCCGGTCTCGCGCATCGCGAACTGCACGTCGTCGGCGACGACGCGCAGGTCACAGGCGAGGGCCAGCTGGAAGCCCGCGCCGATGGCGTGCCCCTGGACGGCGGCGATCGACACGAGGTCGCTGCGCCGCCACCAGGTGAAGCCCTCCTGGAACCCGGCGATGGCGGAGTCGAGTTCGGCGTCGCCGCTGCGCGCGAGGTCGATGAAGGACGGCTCGCCCTCGATGCCCTCGGGCGTGAACATCTGCCGGTCGAGGCCGGCGGAGAAGGACTTGCCCTCGCCGCGCAGCACGACGACCCGCACGGCGCCCGGCAGCAGCCGGCCGGCCTCGGCCAGCGCACGCCACATCGCGGGGCTCTGGGCGTTGCGCTTGGCCGGGTTGGCCAGCGTCACCGTGGCGAGCGCGTCGTCGACGGTGAGACGTACGCCGTCCTGGTCGAGGAGCGGTTCGGACGAAGCCATGCGGTGCCTCCGGTGCGTGCGGTCAGTCAGCGGTCAGCTAAGTGACTGCACAGTAACCACCCGGCCGGGCGGGAATGCCCCCAGGGCCCCTGTGGAGCCCCCGTGGAACCAGGGGTCCGGCCGACCGGGTGGCCACCAGCGGAGCCGATGGGCCGCCCGGGCTCAGGACGCCGGGGTCTTCTTGCCCCGCGTCGCCCCGCCACGCCCACGGAGCGTGACGCCCGACTCACTGAGCATCCGGTGGACGAAGCCATACGAGCGGCCGGTTTCCTCGGCCAGCGCTCGGATGCTCGCACCGGAGTCGTACTTCTTCTTCAGGTCTGCCGCGAGCTTGTCGCGCGCGGCGCCGGTCACCCGGCTGCCCTTCTTCAGAGTCTCGGCCACCCGTGCCTCCTCATGGGAAGTGCGCTCTGGTCTCCTCATGATCACCCCTCCGGGGCGTGATGGCCACCCATTCGGCAAGGTCCGTACGACACGGTTGTGACGACAGGAGCGCGTCCCCACGAACGGAATGTGTGATTCCGCACACAGTCGTCCGCAGGGTCGAACGTCCGTCCACACGAATCAGCAGGTCAGGGACGCACGACGGCCGGTCGCCCCGGAAGAGGGGGACCGGCCGGAAAATGCGTGTAGGACACACCTCGATACGAGGAGATCTCACACAGATGAGGGATCACCGATGGGCCGAATGATCCACCCGGAGTGGATCACGCCAGCGCGACCAGGTCGGCGTAGTCGGAGCCCCAGAGGTCCTCGACGCCGTCGGGCAGCAGGATGATCCGCTCGGGCTGGAGCGCCTCGACGGCCCCCTCGTCGTGGGTGACGAGGACGACGGCGCCCTTGTAGGTGCGCAGCGCGCCGAGGATCTCCTCGCGGCTGGCCGGGTCGAGGTTGTTGGTGGGCTCGTCGAGCAGCAGGACGTTGGCCGAGGAGACGACCAGGGTGGCGAGGGCCAGCCGGGTCTTCTCGCCGCCGGAGAGGACTCCGGCCGGCTTGTCGACGTCGTCGCCGGAGAACAGGAACGAGCCGAGCACCTTGCGGACCTCCACGAGGTCCATGTCGGGGGCGGCCGAGCGCATGTTCTCCAGGACCGTGCGGTCCGCGTCCAGGGTCTCGTGCTCCTGGGCGTAGTAGCCGAGCTTGAGGCCGTGGCCGGGGACGACCATGCCGGTGTCCGGCTGCTCGACGCCGCCCAGCAGCCGCAGGAGGGTGGTCTTGCCGGCGCCGTTGAGGCCGAGGATGACCACCCGGGAGCCCTTGTCGATGGCCAGGTCGACGTCGGTGAAGATCTCCAGCGAGCCGTACGACTTGGACAGGCCCTCGGCCATCAGCGGGGTCTTGCCGCAGGGCGCGGGCTCGGGGAAGCGGAGCTTGGCGACCTTGTCCTGCATGCGGACGTCGTCGAGACCGGCGAGCAGCTTGTCGGCGCGGCGGGCCATGTTCTGCGCGGCGACCGTCTTGGTGGCCTTGGCGCGCATCTTGTCGGCCTGCGAGTGCAGGGCGGCGGCCTTCTTCTCGGCGTTGGCCCGCTCGCGCCTGCGGCGCTTCTCGTCGGCCTCGCGCTGCTGCTGGTAGAGCTTCCAGCCCATGTTGTAGACGTCGATCTGGGAGCGGTTGGCGTCCAGGTAGAACACCTTGTTGACGACCGTTTCGACCAGGTCGACGTCGTGGGAGATCACGATGAAGCCGCCGCGGTAGGTCTTCAGGTAGTCGCGCAGCCAGATGATCGAGTCCGCGTCCAGGTGGTTGGTCGGCTCGTCGAGCAGCAGGGTGTCCGCGTCGGAGAACAGGATGCGGGCCAGCTCGATGCGGCGGCGCTGACCGCCGGAGAGCGTGTGCAGGGGCTGGCCGAGTACCCGGTCGGGCAGGTTCAGCGCGGCGGCGATGGTGGCGGCCTCGGCCTCGGCGGCGTACCCGCCCTTGGTGAGGAACTCCGTCTCCTGGCGCTCGTACTGCTTCATCGCCTTGTCGCGGGTGGCGCCCTGGCCGTTGGCGATGCGCTGTTCGTTCTCGCGCATCTTGCGCAGCAGGACGTCCAGGCCGCGCGCGGAGAGGATGCGGTCGCGGGCGAGCACGTCGAGGTCGCCGGTGCGGGGGTCCTGCGGGAGGTAGCCGACCTCGCCGGAGCGGGTGATGGTGCCCCCGGCGGGTTGGCCCTCGCCCGCCAGGCACTTGGTGAGGGTGGTCTTGCCGGCGCCGTTGCGGCCGACCAGGCCGATGCGGTCGCCCTTGGCGACGCGGAAGGTGGCGTTCTCGATGAGGACGCGGGCGCCGGCGCGCAGCTCGATACCGGTGGCGGAGATCACGGACAGACTCCAGGGCGGGGAAGGGGCGGGATGGACGGCTGAGGACGATCCCGTCGTCTAATGCGCGAGGAGAATGGCCATGGGCCCCAGTCTAACGGGGGTGTGCAACGGCTTTTCCCGGACCGGAGGGACGGATCACCGGGGACCACGACGGACCAGCGACGGATCACGAGGGAGTGAGCGGTATGACCGGCACGAACGGCACCCGGCCGAGCATCTACCCGACCCTGCTGTACGCCGACGCGAAGGCGGCGATCCGGCAGCTCACGGAGGCGCTCGGGTTCACCGAGCTGTCGGTGTACGAGGGCGAGGACGGCACGGTGCTGCACGCCGAGCTGGTGCAGGGCAACGGCGTGGTGATGCTCGGCTCCAAGGGCCGCGGCGGCGTCTTCGACGCGGCGATGAAGAACGCGGGCACCACCGGGGTCTACGTCGTGGTGGACGACGTCGACGGGCACCACGCGCACGCGGTGGAGCACGGCGTGGACGTCCTGATGCCCCCGAACGACCAGGAGTACGGCTCCCGGGACTACATGGCCCGGGACCTCGAGGGCAACGTGTGGAGCTTCGGCACGTACGCCCCCGAGATACCGGCCTGACGGCGCCGGCCGGGCGCCTGCGCTAGGGGGTGTCTCGTCGATCAGGCCGGATCAGAGAGCGGCGTCCGGTGCCGTGCATCGCAAGGCGGAGGAGGGCGGCGATGCGGAGCGGTGGGGGCCCCTCCCGCTCGAGCGGAGCCGAGAGCGGGGGAAACCGACGACAACGCGGCGAGGCGCGGCACCGGACGCCGCGAGCCCGGCCTGATCGACGAGACACCCCCTAGTGGCCGCCGGTGTGCACCTGGAAGGCGGCGCGGCGGACGGCCTTGGCGAGCGCCGGGTCCGGGTGGGCGGCGGCCAGCGCGACCAGCACCTGCACGGTGCGCGGGTGCCCGGCCGCCCGGACCTCCTTGAGCAGCGCGGGTACGGTCGGCTGGAGCGCCGACTCCAGGTGCCGCACCAGCATCGGCGCCTCGCCGTGGTCGGCGACGGCCGCCGCGGTGTCGACCCACAGCCAGGTGGCCTCCTCGCGGGTCAGCACCTCGTGGGCGTCCTCGGGGTCCACGCCGTCGTGCTCGGCGAGCCACAGCAGGGCGTACGGCCGCAGCGCGGGCTCCTCGACGACCGCGCGGACGTCGGGCTCGGCCGGGGCGCCGACCACGCGCAGCGCCTCGAAGGCCAGGCCGCGCAGCAGGGCGTCCTCGCCGCGGGCGGCGGCCAGCAGCTCGGTGACGGCGCTGCCGACGGGGCGGGCGGCGAGCCAGGCGCGGTACTCGGCGCGGGCGGCGTTGGGGCGCAGCTGGGCGCAGCCGCGCAGCATGTCCTCGGCGGGCTGCTCGATGTTGCCGGCGGGGCTCTGCGCGGCCACGCAGATCTGCTCCAGCTTGACCCACACCGCCCAGCTGCCGAGCGGGGTGAGCGTGGCCTGTCCGTCGCCGTAGGTGAGGGCGCCCACGGAGGCGAGGGCGTGCAGGGCCCAGTCCAGGAGCGGGGCGAGTTCGGCGGCCCGCGCGGGGTCGGCCGGTTCGCCCTCGCTCTCGGCGGGTCCGGCGGCGGCGGCCAGGGCGGGGCGCGCGGGCGCGTCCGGGGCGGCGGCCCCCGCGTCGGCGGCGTCGGCGTCGTAGACGACCTCGCAGCGCTCGGTGCGCAGTTCCGTGACGCGCTGGCGCAGCAGGTCCAGGAGCTGGTCGACGGGGACGGGCCCGGCGGACAGCTGGAGGAAGGAGAGCACCTGGGGCATGGCCGAGACGACCTCGGCGACGGTGGCGGCCTCCTGGTCCCCGGGTTCGGGGGTGGCCAGCGACCAGGCGTCGAACAGGGCGACCCAGCCGCGCAGCACGGCGCTGTCGTCGCGGTCCCAGGCGCGCAGCCGCCAGCCGGGGCGGGCGCTGTCGCCGTGCACCTCGATCAGACCGGCGAGGCGGGCGGTGTCCCAGTCGGCCCGGACCCGGTCGGCGGTCAGACCGAGGTCGCGGGCGGCGCGTTCGGCGGTCGCGTCGGCCAGGGTGGCCTTGCCGTCGGCGGTCGCCGCTTCGCTGCCGGGGCCGAGGGCCGCGTCGGCCCAGCGGGCGACCCGGGCGGCGGGGGCCAGTCGGGAGCGAGCCATTCTGGCCAGCTCCGCGGGGGCGGGCGTGCCCTCCGGCGGGCGGGGCGCGGGGCGGCGCGGGCGCCGCTGGTTCACAGCTGAGGGGGCGGCGGCCAGGGGTCGGGGGCGGACGAGTCGAAGCCTGGAGTCGCGCGGGATACGGGACGTCACGGGTGCAGTCTTCCGGTTGACGGTCCGAAAACCCAAACGGAACGTCACGGGGGGCTACGGGACTGGCCAAGGGGTGGCGCCGGGACGGGAGGTGACAGGGGTGTTCCGGCCAGTCGTACGGCACTAAACGGAACCGTTCCGCCCGCCCTGTCGGTGCGGGGTCGGCGCGGGTCCCGGTGCGGGTGCCGGGGGCTCACATCAGGGGGGTGAGGAAGCGGCGCAGGACCTCCTCGTAGGCGCCCGGGTCGGCGTTCCACATCGCGGCGTGCGGGGCGTCCCGGACGGTGTGCAGGGAGACTAGGTCGGGGCGCCGGGCGGCGAGGCGGCGGGAGAGCCGCCACGGGGCGACCGTGTCGTCGGGACCGTGGACGATCAGGGTCGGCACGGCCAGCCGGGCGGGGTCGAACGCGGGGCGGCCGCGGTCGGGGCCGAGTCCCAGTCCGGCGCGGCCCTGGGCGGCCCGCACGGCCAGGGGCAGCAGGACGCCCGGGGCGTGACGGGCGGCGGCGAGGGCGCGCAGGGTGGTCCGCCAGTCGAGGACCGGGGAGTCCAGCACCAGGCCGCTGATCCGGTCGCGCAGCCCGGAGCGGTCGGCGGCGCGCAGCGCCATGGTGGCGCCGGTGGACCAGCCGAGCAGGACGACGCGGTGGGCGCCGTGGTGGACGGCGTAGCGGATCGCGGCGTCCAGGTCGCGCCACTCGGTCTCGCCGAGGTGGTTCAGGCCGTCCGGGGAGCGGGGGGCGCCCAGGTCGCCGCGGTGGGCGAGGGCGAGGACGGGCAGGTGGCGGCGGGCCAGGAAGCCCATGAGGTTCAGGGCGTGCTCCCGGGTGGTGCCCAGGCCGTGCACGGCGATCACCCAGGTGCGGCGGGAGCCGGGCAGGAACCAGGCGGGGAGCGGGCCGAGTTCGCCGGGCACGTCGACGTCGGCGTGGTCCAGGCCGAGGGCGCCGCGCGGGTCGCCGACGTAGAGGTTCGGGGTGAGCCAGACCGCGTCGCCGGGGCTGAGGGTGCCGTGGGTGACGCGTTCGAGCCGGCGCACGACCGTGTCGGCGGACTGGGCCGCCCGGTCGAGGACGGGCCCGACGACCGCGTGGGAGCCGTCGCCGGCCAGGCCGTAGGTGCCCGGGCGCCGACTGGCCAGGTGGCGGGTGAGGACGATCTGGCCCGCGGCGGTGCCGTGCACGGTGAGCCGGGGCTCGGTCGGCAGCGGGCGGCCCGGGGGCGCCTTCAGCGCGGCGTCGCTGGCGAGGCGGCCGGCGGCGACGCTCGCGGCACCGGCGGCGAGGGCTGCGGTGACGGCGACGGCCGTCGCTTTGACAGGGCGCACGGGTCCAGTGTCCAGGTCCCGTGCGCGTACGGCCAGCGGTGGGCCACGACGAGTCACCGGGGGTGGGGCGGGTGCGTCCGGCTGGGGCGGGGTGCGGTCGCGTGGGCGGGTGCGGGTGCGTGGGGGGTGTTCGCGCAGTTCCCCGCGCCCCTTGGAGGTCGGGACACCGGGCTCGGCCGTGCCTCCGCGCCCCTTCGCGGCACGCGACGGTCAGCCCCGTTGGCCGTAACCGCGGAGCTTCTCCGTGACCTCGGTCAGTTGGTCGTGGGTCAGGAGGGTGGGGGTCAGGTGGGGGACCGAGGACGCCGTGAGCCAGAGGCGGCACATCCACTCCAGCTGGGCGGTGCGGTCGTAGGCCTGGTCGAGGCCGGTGCCGTGGGTGAGGGTGCCGTGGTTGCGCAGGAGGCAGCCGGTGCGGCCGTCGAGGGCGCGCAGGGCGTTCGCGGCCAGTTCGGCGCTGCCGTACGTGGCGTAGGGGGCGACCCGGACGGGGCCGCCGAGCGCGGCCGCCATGTAGTGGACCAGCGGCAGCTCCTCCACGAGCGTGGAGACGGCGGTGGCGTGCACGGCGTGGGTGTGGACGACCGCCGTGGCGTCCGTCGCTTCGTATACGGCGAGGTGCAGCGGCAGTTCGCTGGTCGGGACGAGGGTGCCGAGCACCTGGCGGCCGCCCAGGTCGACGCCGGTCACGTCGTCCGGGGTGAGCCGGTCGTAGGGGACGCCCGAGGGGGTGACCAGCACGATGCCGCCGGTGCCGCCCGTGCCGCCGACGCGCACCGAGACGTTGCCGGAGGTGCCGACGACCAGTCCGTCGGCGACGGTGCGGCGCGCCGTGGCGACCAGCGCCTCCCAGGCGGCGGAGACCTCGCCGCCCTGGTCGCCGCGGTCGGTCCGGTCGCCCCGCTGTTCGCTCATGCCGCGATCCTCCCAGGTGGCCGCGCGGTCCGGCGGTCCGCCCGTGGCCCGCCCGTGGTCCGCCTGTGACGGGAATCTCCTCACCGGTCCCCCGGGGCCCGCCGCGCCCGCTCCCCCAAGCCCGGCGCGGGCGGTGCGGACCGACAACCGGCCAGACGGACACCACGACGCCCTCCCCAGTTCATCTTCCGTTCACCCACGTTGCCTACGGTCAACCGACCGATGACTTCGAACGATTGCCTGGGTAAATGGAAAGCTTCTCGCTGATCCTCGCGATTGTGGTGGTAACCGCACTCGCGTTCGATTTCACGAACGGTTTCCACGACACCGCCAACGCGATGGCCACGACCATCTCGACCGGCGCGCTCAAGCCCAAGGTCGCGGTGGCCATGTCCGCCGTGCTCAACCTGGTGGGCGCATTCCTCTCGGTGGAGGTCGCCAACACGATCTCCAAAGGTCTCGTCGACGAGACCGGCATCCGTCCCGAGGTCATCTTCGCCGCCCTCGTCGGCGCGATCCTCTGGAACCTCCTGACCTGGCTGGTGGGCCTGCCCTCCAGCTCCTCCCACGCCCTGATGGGCGGCCTGGTCGGCGCCACCATCGCCTCGGCCGGCTTCGGCGCGGTCCACGGCGACGTGCTCGTCACCAAGGTGCTGATCCCCGCGGTCGCCGCCCCGATCGTGGCCGGTGTGGCCGCGGCCTTCGCGACCCGCCTGTCCTACCGGGTCGGCCGCAGCGCCGACGGCAAGGCGGCCCAGAAGGGCTACCGCGCGGGCCAGATCGCCTCCGCCGGCCTGGTCTCCCTCGCCCACGGCACCAACGACGCCCAGAAGACGATGGGCATCATCACCCTCGCGCTGGTCGCCGGCGGCGCCGTCGCCCCCGACTCCGACCCTCCCACCTGGGTCATCCTGTCCGCCGGCCTGGCCATCGCGCTCGGCACCTACATCGGCGGCTGGCGCATCATCCGCACCATGGGCAAGGGCCTGACCGACCTGGCGCCGCAGCAGGGCTTCGCCGCCCAGACCAGCGCCGCCACCGCCATCCTGGCCTCCTCCCACCTGGGCTTCTCGCTGTCCACCACGCACGTCGTCTCCGGCTCGGTGATGGGCGCGGGCCTCGGCCGCAAGGGCGGCGTCGTGCGCTGGTCCACCGCGACCCGGATGTTCATCGCCTGGGGCCTGACGCTGCCGGCCGCCGCGCTGGTCGGCGCGCTCGCCGAGTCGGTCACCGACCTCGGCGACTGGGGCACGGCCGTCGTGGCCGTCTTCCTGATCGCCTCCAGCGCGGCCATCTGGAAGATCTCCCGCCGCCAGGTCGTCGACCACACCAACGTCAACGACGCCGAGGAGCCGGCCGGCGTGGTCACCGCCGCGATGGCGGCCGTCACCCCGCCCCCGGCGGGCCTCCCGGCCACCGACGAGCCGTCGGCGGTCATCCCCTCCCCGGCCGTGGCCTCCCCGGCCGTGCCCTCCCCGGTCGTGGCCGCCCCCGTCGGGGCCACGGCGACCGCCGCCCTCGCCGCGGAACCGGCCGCCCCGCCGGCCGCCGTCTGAGCCCGCCCCGGCCTGAAGGAAGAGAAGCAGCATGAAGATCGACTGGGCAGCCCTGGGCTCCGTCTTCGGCGTCAGCCTCGTGGTCACCGTGGGCCTCGTCGCCCTGTTCACCCTCGGCGTGGCGGGCCTGTCCGCCCGTGAGCGGGCCCAGGCCCGGGGCGGCTCGGCCGCCCTCGCGGTCACCGGCGCGTACGCCTGCTTCGCGGCGTGCGCGGCGGCGGTGGCGTACGGCATCAGCCTGATCGTCGCCTGAGTCCGGCCGCATCGTCGTAGCAGGACCACGCAACGCGGGGTGCCCCTCGGGCACCCCGCGTCGCTGTGACCCCGCAGGCCCCTTCCGTGTGGGCCTCCACACACTCCTCCGCCCCAGGTCAACGGCAAGTTGACGGTCGTTCGGGGGGCGTGGTGGACTGCCGGGGCCATGTACGGCGGCAAGGAGAGGAAGCCGGTGCGAGTCCGGCGCGGTCCCGCCACTGTCACCGGGGTGCGAACCCCGGGAGCCAGGAACTCTCACCGCCGGTCTCGTCGAACCAGGGCGTGGACACCCTGAGTGAGGACATACCGCCATGCTCGGCTGCCATGTGAGGACCACCACCCGGCCCGCCCCCGCGCGCACGGCCGGCTGAGCCGATGGGTGCCGATCGCTCGTACGCGTACGGCGCCGCCGCCGGCCTCCTCGGTGACCTGCTCCTCGGTGACCCGCGCCGCGGGCACCCGGTCGCCGCGTTCGGACGCGCGGCCGCGGCCGTGGAGCGGGTCCTGTGGCGCGACCACCGCGGCTGGGGCGCCCTGCACACCGCCGTGTGCGCCGGGGGCGCCGTCGCCCTCGGGGCCGTCGCCGAACGGGCCGTGCGCCGCTCCCCCGCCGCCTCCGTCGCCCTGACCGCCGCCGCGACCTGGGCGGTCGTCGGGGGCACCTCGCTCGCCCGCGAGGCCGACACCATTGGGCGGGCCCTGCGGGACGGGGACGTCGACGCGGCCCGCGCGCGGCTGCCGCACCTGTGCGGCCGCGACCCGCAGGCGCTGGACGCCGACGGGATCGCCCGGGCCGTCGTGGAGTCCGTCGCCGAGAACACCTCCGACGCCGTGGTCGGCGCCCTGGTGTGGGGTGCCGTCGGCGGGGTGCCGGGGCTGCTCGGCTTCCGCGCGGTGAACACCCTGGACGCGATGGTCGGCCACCGGTCGCCGCGCTTCCTGCGCTACGGCTGGGCCTCCGCCCGCCTCGACGACGTCGCCGGCTGGCCGGGAGCCCGGCTGACCGCCGTGCTCGCCACGCTCGCGGGGCCCGACCCGCGCGGGGCGGTCCGCGCCTGGCGCGCCGACGCCGGCCGCCACCCCAGCCCCAACGCCGGTCCCGTGGAGGCCTCGTTCGCGGGCGCGCTCGGCGTGCGCCTGGGCGGGACGCTCTCCTACGGCGGCCGGGTCGAGCACCGGCCCGTGCTCAACGGGGCCGCCGGGCGCCCCGTCGCCGTCACCGACATCGACCGGGCCGTACGGCTGTCCCGGCGCGTCGGCCTGCTCGCGCTCGGCGTCACGGCCGGGGCCCGCCTGCTGTGGAAGGGACGTGGGAAGTGAACGGGGGACTCCTGGTCGCCGGTACGACCTCCGACGCCGGCAAGAGCGTCGTCACCGCCGGGATCTGCCGGTGGCTGGTGCGCCGCGGCGTGAAGGTGGCGCCGTTCAAGGCGCAGAACATGTCGCTGAACTCGTTCGTGACGCGCGAGGGCGCCGAGATCGGGCGGGCGCAGGCGATGCAGGCGCAGGCGTGCCGGATCGAGCCGACCGCGCAGATGAACCCGGTGCTGCTCAAGCCCGGGGGCGAACAGAGCAGCCAGGTCGTGCTGTTGGGCAAGCCGGTGGGCGAACTGAGCGCACGCGGCTACCACGGCGGACGCCAGCAGCGGCTGCTGGGCACCGTGCTGGACTGCCTGGCCGAGTTGCGGGGCACGTATGACGCGGTGATCTGTGAGGGGGCGGGCAGCCCGGCCGAGATCAACCTGCGGCGCACCGACATCGTCAACATGGGGATCGCGCGGGGCGCGCGGCTGCCGGTGCTGGTGGTCGGCGACATCGACCGCGGGGGCGTCTTCGCCTCCTTCTTCGGCACCGTGGCCCTGCTCGCGCCCGAGGACCAGGAGCTGGTCGCCGGGTTCCTGGTGAACAAGTTCCGCGGCGACGTGTCGCTGCTGGAGCCGGGGCTGGACATGCTCCACGGCCTCACCGGGCGGCGCACCTACGGTGTGCTGCCGTTCCGGCACGGGCTCGGCATCGACGAGGAGGACGGACTGAGGGTGTCGCTGCGCGGCACCGTGCGCGAGTCCACGGTCAGTCCGCCCGTCGGGGAGGACGTGCTGCGGGTCGCCGTGTGCGCGATCCCGCTGATGTCCAACTTCACCGACGTGGACGCCCTCGCCGCCGAACCGGGCGTCGTGGTGCGGTTCGTGGACCGGCCCGAGGAACTGGCCGACGCCGACCTGGTGATCGTCCCGGGCACCCGCGGCACCGTGCGGGCGCTGGCCTGGCTGCGCGAACGCGGCCTGGCCGACGCCCTGGTGCGCCGGGCCGCCGAAGGGCGCCCGGTCCTCGGCATCTGCGGCGGCTTCCAGATCCTCGGCGAACACATCGAGGACGAGGTCGAGTCACGGGCCGGCGCGGTCGACGGGCTCGGCGTGCTGCCCGTGCGGGTGCGGTTCGCCCGCGAGAAGACCCTCACCCGGCCGGCCGGACAGGCCCTCGGCGAGCCGGTCGAGGGGTACGAGATCCACCACGGCGTCGCCGACGTGCTGGGCGGAAAGCCCTTCCTGGACGGCTGCCGCGTCGGCCACACCTGGGGCACGCACTGGCACGGCTCGCTGGAGTCGGACGGCTTCCGGCGGGCGTTCCTGCGCGAGGTGGCCGCCGCCGCGGGCCGCCGCTTCGTGCCGGCCCCCGACACCTCGTTCGCCGCGCTGCGCGAGGAGCAGCTCGACCGGCTCGGCGACCTGATCGAACAGCACGCGGACACGGACGCGCTGTGGCGGCTCATCGAGTCGGGCGCGCCGCAAGGACTGCCTTTCATTCCACCGGGAGCGCCCGCATGAGCACAGTGTTGTTGTTGTCGACCGCCGACACCGATCTGCTGGCGGCCCGGGCCTCCGGCGCCGACTACCGCATCGGCAACCCCACCCGCGTCGACGTCGCCGGGGAACTGCCGGACCTGCTGCGCGGCGCGGACCTCGCCGTGGTGCGGCTGCTCGGCGGCAAGCGCGCCTGGGAGGACGGGCTGGCCGCGCTGAAGGCGTCCGGCGTCCCGACGGTGCTGCTGGGCGGCGAGGCCGTGCCGGACGCGGAGCTGATGGCCGAGTCCAGCGTGCCCGCCGGCGTGGTCGCCGAGGCGCTGAAATACCTGGTCGAGGGCGGCCCCGCGAACCTGCTGGAGCTGTCCCGGTTCCTCTCCGACACCGTGCTGCTGACCGGCGAGGGCTTCGCCGAGCCGCACCGGATGCCGGAGTACGGCGTGCACGACGGGTACGAGCTGCGCGACGGACGCCCCACCGTGGGCGTGCTGTTCTACCGGGCGCACGAACTCAGCGGCAACACCGCCTTCGTGGACACCCTGTGCGGGGCGATCGAGGCCCACGGGGCCAACGCCCTGCCGGTGTACTGCGGTTCGCTGCGCGGGGCCGACGCCGGGCTGTACGAGCTGCTGGGCCGGGCCGACGCGCTGGTCGCCACCGTCCTCGCGGCCGGCGGCACGCACGCCTCGCAGGCGTCCGCGGGCGGCGACGAGGAGTCGTGGGACGTCGGCGCGCTCGCGGAGCTGAACGTCCCCGTGCTGCAGGGCCTGTGCCTCACCTCGTCGCGGAGCGCCTGGGAGGAGTCCGACGCGGCGCTCGCGCCCATGGACGCCGCGATGCAGGTCGCGATCCCCGAGTTCGACGGCCGGCTCATCACCGTGCCGTTCTCCTTCAAGGAGCAGGGTCCGGACGAGGTCCCGGTGTACGTGGCCGACCCCGAGCGGGCGTCCCGCGTCGCCGGGATCGCCGTGCGCCACGCGCGCCTGCGGCACAAGCCGAACGCCGAGAAGAAGATCGCGCTGGTCTTCACCGCCTACCCCACCAAGCACTCCCGGGTCGGCAACGCGGTCGGCCTGGACACGCCCGCCTCCGCGGTGCGGGTCCTCGACGCGCTGCGCGACGCGGGCTACTCGCTCACCGAGTACCCCGACGGCGGCGACGAGTTGATCCACCGGCTGATCGAGGCCGGCGGCCACGACGTGGAGTGGCTGACCGAGGACCAGCTCGCCTCCGCGCCCGCCCGGGTGCCGCTCGCCGACTACCGGGAGTGGTTCGGCAGGCTCGACCCGGAGCTGCGGGACGCGATGACCGAGGCGTGGGGCGAGCCGCCGGGCTCCCTGTACGTCGACGGCGACGACATCGTGCTGGCCTCCCTGCAGTTCGGGAACGTCGTCGTGATGATCCAGCCGCCGCGCGGCTTCGGCGAGAACCCCATCGCCATCTACCACGACCCCGACATGCCGCCCTCGCACCACTACCTGGCCGCCTACCGCTGGCTGGACAACAGCTTCGGCGCCGACGCGATCGTGCACATGGGCAAGCACGGCACGATGGAGTGGCTGCCCGGCAAGGGCCTCGGTCTGGGCGCCGGGTGCGCGCCGGACGCCGTGCTCGGCGACCTGCCGCTGGTCTACCCGTTCATCGTGAACGACCCCGGTGAGGGCACCCAGGCCAAGCGGCGCGGGCACGCCACGGTCGTCGACCACCTGGTCCCGCCCATGGCCCGCGCCGACACCTACGGCGACCTCGCCAAGCTGGAGCAACTCCTCGACGAGTACGCCCTGGTGAGCGACCTCGACCCGACCAAGGCGCCGGCCGTACGGGCGCAGATCTGGACGCTGGTCAAGGCGGCCGAGCTGCACCACGACCTGCACGTCGACGAACAGCCGGACGACGAGACGTTCGACGAGTTCGTCATGCACATCGACGGCTACCTGTGCGAGATCAAGGACGTCCAGATCCGCGACGGCCTGCACATCCTCGGCGGCGGCCCGGTCGGCGAGCCCCGGGTGAACCTGGTGCTGGCCGTGCTGCGCGCCTCCCAGGTGTGGGGCGGGCAGGCGAACGCGCTGCCGGGTCTGCGGGCCTCGCTGGCCGCCCACTTCGGGCTGGACGAGAAGGAGCTGCTGGCCGAGCCGGGCGCCCCGGTGAAGGTGCCGGTGGAGCTGACCGACCTGGTGGAGGGACCGGCCCGCACCGCGTCCGACGCGGTCGACCTGCTGGAGCAGCTGTGCCGGCGGCTCGCGGAGGGCATGGAGGAGCGCGGCTGGGACGTCTCCCCCGTCCGGGGCCTCGTCCGCGACGTCCTCGGCACCGAACTCCCCGACGCCGTCGCCGTGCTGGAGTTCGCGTGCACCGAGGTCGTGCCGCGCCTCGCCCGTACGACCGACGAGATCGGGCACATCCTGCGGGCCCTGGACGGCGGTTACGTGCCCGCGGGCCCGTCCGGTTCGCCCACGCGCGGCCTGGTCAACGTGCTGCCGACGGGCCGCAACTTCTACTCCGTCGACCCCAAGGCCATCCCCTCGCGCCTGAGTTGGGAGGTCGGGCAGTCCCTGGCGGACTCCCTGGTCGCCCGGTACCTCCAGGACACCGGGGAGTACCCGAAGTCCGTCGGGCTCACCGTCTGGGGCACCTCCGCGATGCGCACCCAGGGCGACGACATCGCCGAGATCCTGGCGCTGCTGGGCTGCCGCCCGGTGTGGGACGACGCCTCGCGCCGGGTGACCGGCTTCGAGGTGGTGCCCCTCGCCGAGCTGGGCCGGCCGCGCATCGACGTGACGGTCCGCATCTCCGGCTTCTTCCGGGACGCGTTCCCGCACGTCGTCGGGCTGATCGACGACGCGGTGCGGGCCGTCGCCGAGCTGGACGAGCCCGCCGACCGCAACTTCGTGAAGGCGCACGCCGACGAGGACACCGCCGCGCACGGCGACCGGCGCCGGGCCACGGCCCGCGTCTTCGGCTCCAAGCCGGGCGCGTACGGCGCCGGCCTGCTGCCGCTGATCGACGCCCGCAACTGGCGCTCCGACGCCGACCTCGCCGAGGTGTACGCGGTGTGGGGCGGCTACGCCTACGGGCGGGGGCTCGACGGGCGGGCGGCGCGCGGGGACATGGAGACCGCGTTCAAGCGGATCGCGGTGGCGGCGAAGAACGTCGACACCCGCGAGCACGACCTGGTCGACGCGGACGACTACTTCCAGTACCACGGCGGCATGGTCGCCATGGTCCGGCACCTGACCGGCGCCAACCCCGAGGCGTACGTGGGTGATTCGGCGACGCCCGACCAGGTCAGGACGCGCACGCTGGGCGAGGAGACGCACCGCGTGTTCCGCGCGCGCGTGGTCAACCCGCGCTGGATGGCGGCGATGCGCCGGCACGGCTACAAGGGCGCCTTCGAGATGGCGGCGACCGTGGACTACCTGTTCGGCTACGACGCCACGGCGGGCGTGGTCGACGACTGGATGTACGAGAAGCTCAGCGCCGAGTACGTCTTCGACCCGGAGAACCGGGACTTCATGAAGAAGTCCAACCCGTGGGCGCTGCGCGGGATCACCGAGCGGCTGCTGGAGGCGGCGGACCGGGGCCTGTGGGCCGAGCCGGACGCGGACACGCTGGAGCGGCTGCGGGCCACCTACCTGGAGCTCGAAGGCGACCTGGAGGGCGACGACCAGTGACCACCCCCTTCCCCTTCACCGCCGTCGTCGGTCAGGACGACCTGCGGCTCGCGCTGCTGCTGAACGCCGTCTCGCCGGCCGTCGGCGGGGTGCTCGTGCGCGGCGAGAAGGGCACCGCGAAGTCCACCGCCGTGCGCGCCCTGTCGGCGCTGCTGCCCGCGGTGGCCGTGGTGCCCGGCTGCCGGTTCTCCTGCGACCCGGCGGCCCCGGACCCCTCGTGCCCCGACGGGCCGCACGAGCCGGGTCCGGGCGCGCACCGGCCCGCCCGCATGGTCGAACTGCCCGTCGGCGCCTCGGAGGACCGGCTGGTCGGCGCGCTCGACATCGAGCGGGCGCTCGCCGAGGGCGTCAAGGCGTTCGAGCCGGGCCTGCTGGCCGACGCGCACCGCGGCATCCTGTACGTCGACGAGGTCAACCTGCTCCACGACCACCTGGTCGACCTGCTCCTGGACGCGGCGGCGATGGGCGCCTCGTACGTGGAGCGCGAGGGCGTCTCGGTGCGGCACGCGGCGCGGTTCCTGCTCGTCGGCACCATGAACCCCGAAGAGGGCGAACTGCGGCCGCAGTTGCTCGACCGGTTCGGGCTGACCGTGGAGGTCGCCGCCTCCCGCGAGCCCGACCAACGGGTGGAGGTGGTCCGGCGCCGGCTCGCGTACGACGACGACCCGGCCTCCTTCGCCGCGCGCTGGGCCGGCGAGGAGGCCGCCGTACGGCAGCGGATCGTGGCGGCGCGGGAGCTGCTGCCGCAGGTGCGGCTGGGCGACGGGGCGCTGCGGCAGATCGCGGCGACCTGCGCGGCGTTCGAGGTGGACGGCATGCGCGCGGACATCGTGATGGCGCGCACGGCGACCGCGCTGGCCGCGTGGGCCGGGCGGACCGACGTGCTCGCCGAGGACGTGCGGCAGGCGGCGCTGCTCGCGCTGCCGCACCGGCGCCGCCGCAACCCCTTCGACGCGCCCGGTCTGGACGAGGACAAGCTGGACCGGACGCTGGAGGAGTTCTCCGGCGAGTCCCCCGACGACGACCCCGACCCGGATCCCGACGGTCCGGGCGGCGGCGGTGGCGGGCCGGCGCCCGACGCGGGTCCGCAGGGCGGCGGCGACACCGGGGCGCGCCCCGAGGAGGGCGACGGCGGTGAGCCGCAGCCGTCCGGGGCGGGCGCGGGTGAGCAGCCGGCGGCGCGGGCCGCGGAGCCGTTCCGCACCAAGGCGCTGAGCGTGCCCGGCATCGGCGAGGGCGCCGCCGGGCGGCGGTCGCGGGCGCGGACCGAGCACGGCCGCACCACCGGCGCCCGGCGCCCCCGGGGCGCGCTGACCAAGCTGCACCTGGCCGCCACCGTGCAGGCGGCGGCCCCGCACCAGCGGGCGCGCGGCCGGTCCGGGCCGGGTCTGGTGATCCGCCGGGACGACCTGCGGCAGGCGGCCCGGGAGGGGCGCGAGGGCAACCTCGTGCTGTTCGTGGTGGACGCCTCCGGGTCGATGGCGGCGCGGCAGCGGATGAGCGCCGTGAAGGGGGCCGTGCTGTCGCTGCTCCTGGACGCCTACCAGCGGCGGGACAAGGTGGGGCTGGTGACCTTCCGGGGCTCCGCCGCCGATGTGGCGCTGCCGCCGACCTCGTCGGTCGACGCGGCCGCGGCACGGCTGGAGTCGCTGCCGACCGGGGGCCGCACGCCGCTGGCCGCCGGGCTGCTGAAGGCGCACGAGGTGCTGCGCGTGGAGCGGCTGCGGGACCCGGCGCGCCGGGCGCTGGTCGTACTGGTGACCGACGGGCGGGCCACTGGCGGCCCGGAGCCGGTGGCGCTCGCGGGGCGGGCGGCGCGGCTGTTCGCGGCCGAGCAGGTCGCGTCGGTGGTCGTGGACTGCGAGTCGGGGCCGGTGCGGCTCGGGCTCGCGGGGCAGCTCGCGACCGAGCTGGGCGGTACGGCCGTCACGCTCGACGAGCTGCGCGCGGACGCGATCGCCGGGCTGGTCAAGGACGTTCAGGGAACGAGCAGGAGGGCCGCTTGATGCCGCAGGGACAGCCGAGTGTCGTACCGGACGACGGTCTGACGACCCGTCAGCGCCGCAACCGTCCGCTGGTCGTCGTGCACACCGGCGTGGGCAAGGGCAAGTCGACGGCCGCCTTCGGGCTCGCGCTGCGGGCCTGGAACCAGGGGTGGCCGATCGGGGTGTTCCAGTTCGTCAAGTCGGCGAAGTGGAAGGTCGGCGAGGAGAACGCGCTGCGCGTGCTCGGCGCCTCCGGCGAGGGCGGCACCGTCGACTGGCACAAGATGGGCGAAGGGTGGTCCTGGGTCCAGCGCGATGCTCAGATGGACAACGAGGAGAAGGCCCGCGAGGGCTGGGAGCAGGTCAAGCGCGACCTCGCCGCCGAGACGTACCGGCTGTACGTGCTGGACGAGTTCGCCTACCCGATGCACTGGGGCTGGGTCGACACCGACGAGGTCGTCTCCGTGCTGCGGGATCGGCCCGGCACCCAGCACGTGGTGATCACCGGGCGCAACGCCCCCCGGGAGCTGGTGGACTTCGCCGACCTGGTGACCGACATGTCCAAGGTCAAGCACCCGATGGACGCCGGCCAGAAGGGCCAGAAGGGCATCGAGTGGTGACCTCCCCGTCGTCCGTGCCCCGGCTGGTGGTCGCCGCGCCCTCCTCGGGCAGCGGCAAGACCACCGTCGCCACCGGGCTGATGGCCGCGTTCGCCGCGCGGGGGCTCGCCGTGTCCCCGCACAAGGTGGGCCCGGACTACATCGACCCCGGGTACCACGCGCTCGCCACCGGGCGGACCGGCCGCAACCTCGACGCGTACCTGTGCGGACCGGAGCTGATCGCCCCGCTGTTCCTGCACGGGGCGCGCGGGTGCGACCTCGCCGTGGTCGAGGGAGTGATGGGGCTGTACGACGGGGCCGCCGGGGAGGGTGAACTGGCCTCCACCGCGCAGGTCGCGAAGCTGCTCGGGGCGCCGGTGGTGCTGGTGGTGGACGCCTCCGCGCAGTCGCGGTCGGTGGCGGCGCTGGTCCACGGGTTCGCCTCGTGGGACCCCGGGGTGCGGATCGGGGGCGTGATCCTGAACAAGGTGGGCTCCGACCGGCACGAGGCGCTACTGCGGGAGGCGTTGGAGTCGTGCGGGGTGCCGGTGCTCGGCGCACTGCGGCGGGCCGAGCCGGTGAATGTGCCTTCGCGGCACCTGGGGCTGGTGCCGGTTGCCGAACGGCGGGCCGCCGCGGTCGACTCCGTCGCGGCGATGGCTGATCTGGTCGTACGAGGGTGTGACCTGGGCGCGTTGGAGGCACTCGCCCGGGGTGCCGGTGCCGTACCAGGGGGCGCCGCCCCCTGGACCCCCGGCTCGCCCACCCACGACCACCCGTCTCGGTCGGTCGAGAGGCGCGGGTCGAAGCCCGTGGTCGCCATTGCCGGTGGTGAGGCGTTCACCTTCTCCTACGCCGAGCACGCCGAACTGCTCGCCGCCGCCGGGGCCGAGGTCGTCACGTTCGACCCGGTGCGGGACGAGCGGCTCCCCGAGGGGACGCGGGGGCTGGTGATCGGCGGCGGGTTCCCGGAGGTGTACGCCGGGGAGCTGTCCGCCAACGAGCCGCTGCGCAAGGCCGTCGCCGACCTGGCGTACTCCGGCGCCCCCGTGGCCGCCGAGTGCGCGGGGCTGCTCTACCTGTGCCGGGAGCTGGACGGGCAGCCGATGTGCGGGGTGCTCGACGCGACCGCCCGCATGACGGACCGGCTGACGCTCGGCTACCGGGACGCCGTGGCCGTCGGGGACAGCGCGCTGGCCGCGGCCGGGACCCGGATGCGGGGCCACGAGTTCCACCGCACCGTCGTCGAGCCCGGCGCCGGTGCCGCTCCCGCCTGGGGCGTGCGGGCGCCCGTACGGCGGGTCGAAGGCTTCGTGCAGCACGGCGTGCACGCGAGTTATCTGCACACGCACTGGGCGTCCGAGCCCGGTGTCGCCCGTCGGTTCGTGGAGAGGTGCCGGACGTCATGAGCAGCAGCAGGTTGATCGGGATCGGGGTCGGTCCCGGGGATCCGGAGCTGGTGACCGTCAAGGGCGTCAACGCCCTGCGGGCCGCCGACGTCGTCGTCGTGCCGGTGATGGACACCGGGGAGCGGGGGCGCGCCGAGGCGACGGTGCTGCACTACGTGCCCGCGGAGAAGGTGCTGCGCGTGGTGTTCGCGCTGAACGAGCGCACCGACCGGGCGCGCCGCGAGGCCGCCTGGGACGAGGCCGGCCGGACGGTCGCCGAGCTGCTCGGGCGGCACGGCACGGTCGCGTTCGCCACCATCGGCGACCCGAACGTGTACTCGACCTTCACCTACCTCGCGCACACCGTCGGGGAGCTGGTGCCGGGCGTGGCCGTGGAGACCGTGCCGGGCATCACCGCCATGCAGGACCTGGCCGCGCGCTCGGGCGCCGTCCTCACCGAGGGCACCGAACCGCTGACGCTGGTGCCGGTGACCGCCGGGTCGGCCGTGCTGAAGGAGGCGCTGGCCGGGCCGGGCACCGTGGTGGCGTACAAGTTCGGCCGGCACGCCGCCGAGGTCGCCGAGGTGCTGCGGGAGACCGGGCGGCTCGACGACGCCGTGTGGGGCGCCTCGCTCGGGCTGCCCGAGGAGAGCATCCGGCCGGCGGCCGGGATGGACGCCGAGCCGCTGCCGTACCTGTCGACGCTCATCGCGCCCGCGCGGCGCGACGGCGGCCGGGGCGGCAAGCTGTGAGCCCCGCCGCCGCCCGGTCAGCTCGCCAGGCCCACCACCAGCCAGATGAAGGCCGTACCGGCGACCGTGCACAGCAGGGTCGAGCGGGCCGGGTGGGCGTGGTGGGCCTCGGGCAGGATCTCGGCGGCGGCGAGGTAGAGCAGCGCACCGCCGAAGAGGCCGAGATAGCCGCCGAGCAGTTGCTCCGGAATGGTGACGAACGCCGTCGAGGCGGCGCCGACCACCGGGGCCACGGCGTCCGCGAACAGCATGGTCAGCGCCTTGCGGCGGGCGTTCCCGTACAGGCTCGTGATCGTGTACGTGTTGAAGCCGTCGGCGAAGTCGTGGGCCACGACCGCCAGCGCGACCGCGGTGCCCATGCCGCCGCCGACCTGGAAGGCCGCGCCGATCGCGACGCCGTCCATGGCGCTGTGGCCGACCATCGCGGCCGCGGCCGTCAGGCCCACCTCGGGGGCGCGGTGGCCGTGCTCCCCGGCGCCGTGCGCGGCCGTGCGCCCGGCGAGCAGGTGCTCCATCAGGTGGGCCAGCAGGAAGCCGGCCACGAACAGCAGCAGCGCGGCCGGTACGCCGAACACCTCAGCGCCGGCCGCCTCCAGGGCCTCCGGCAGCAGGTCCAGGCCGACCACGCCGAGCATCAGCCCGCCGGCCAGGCCCAGCACCAGGTGGCGACGGTCGGTCACCCGCTGTGCCGTCCAGCCGCCGGCCAGCGTCATCAGGAACGCGCCGAGCGCGACGAGGACCGCCATGGCCCCTTCGTATCCGATCAACCCCCGGCCGCGCACATCCGGCCAGCCCGGGACGGTTGATCCGTCCCGCGACGCCCGTTACATCCCTGCTTGTTCCGCACGTTTCGAGAGGACCGAACCCATGGCCGATGCCCCCACCGGCAAGGTGACCTTCGTCGGTGCCGGCCCCGGCGCCGCCGACCTGCTGACGTTCCGCGCCGCGCGCGCCATCGCCGAGGCCGACGTGGTGATCTGGGCGGCCAGCCTGGTCCAGGCGGAGGTCCTCGAGCACGCGCGCGAGGGCGCCGAGGTGCTGGACTCGGCGACCATGTCCCTGGAGGACGTCGTCGCCGTGTACGAGCGAGCCCACCGCGAGGGCCTGCGCGTCGCCCGCATCCACTCCGGCGACCCGGCGCTGTGGGGCGGCACCCAGGAGCAGCTGGACCGCTGCCACGCGCTGGGCATCGCGACCGAGGTCGTGCCGGGCGTGTCGTCGTTCTCGGCGGTGGCCGCGCTCGCGCAGCGCGAGCTGACCATCCCGGAGGTCGCCCAGTCGGTGGTGCTGACCCGGCTCGGCGGCGGCAAGACGCCCATGCCGCCCGGCGAGGAGGTGCGGGAGTTCGCCCGGCACGGGACCACCATGGCGGTCTTCCTGTCGGCCGCCCGCAGCGGGCAGCTGGTGCGGGAGCTCCTGGAGGGCGGCTACCCCACGGAGACCCCCGTCGTCGTCGCCTACCAGGCGACCTGGCCGGAGGAGCTGGTCGTGAAGTGCACGATCGGCACGCTGGAGGAGACGGTCAAGGAGCACAAGCTCTGGAAGCACACGCTGTTCCTGGTCGGTCCGGCGCTGGACGCGCACGGCACGCGCTCGCACCTGTACCACCCGGGGCACTTCCACGGCTTCCGCAAGGCGGACCCGCAGGCCCGGCGGGCGCTGCGCGAGCGGGGGGCGAGTACGTGATCACGGTCGTGGGCGCGGGGACGGGCGGCCCGGCCTGCGCGGACGCCTCCCCGGGCGCCTCCGTGGGCGCTTCCCCGGACGCCTCCGCAGGCGCCTTCGCCGACGTCCTGGCGGGCGCCGAGCTGGTCGTGGGCGGCCGGCGACACCTGGAGGCGGCCGCGGTGCCGGGGACGGCCGAGCGGATCGTGCTCGGGCCGCTGGGCCCGGCGCTGGACGCGATCGAGGCGTACGTGCGCGCGGAGCGCCGGGTGGTCGTGCTGGCCTCCGGCGACCCGGGGTTCTTCGGGATCGTGCGGGTGCTGGCCGAGCGGTTCGGCCCGGACCGGCTCGCCGTGCGCCCCGGGGTGTCGTCCGTGGCGGCGGCGTTCGCGCGGCTCGGGCTGACCTGGGAGGACGCCGTCGTCGTCAGCGCGCACGGGCGGGACCTGCGCACCGCGGTGAACGTGTGCCGGGCGGAGCCGAAGGTGGCGGTGCTGACCGGCCCGGGCGCGGGTCCTGCGGAGATCGGTGCCGCGCTGCGGCCGTACGCGCGCACGCTGGTCGTGGCGACCGCGCTGGGCTCCCCGCAGGAGCGGCTGGAGCGGGTGACGCCCGCCGAGGCCGCGGAGCGCGACTGGGGCACGGCGGTGAGCGTGGTCGTCAGCCTGGACGAGCGGCGCTCGCCGGGCGGCGGCGCGCGGACGCTGGCGGGGCGGGGGCCGGGGCCCGCGGGCTGGGCCCTGGCCGAGGAGGCGTTCGCCCACCGCGACTCGATGATCACCAAGTTCGAGGTGCGGGCGCTGGCCCTGGCCCGGCTGGGGCCGCGCCCCGGCGACCTGGTGTGGGACGTCGGCTCGGGCTCCGGCTCGGTGGCCGTGGAGTGCGCGCGGCTTGGCGCCGCGGTCACGGCGGTGGAGAAGGCCGCCGACGGGGCCGGGCGGATCCGTGCCAACGCGGCCGCGCACGGCGTCGACGTGCACGTGGTGCACGGGACCGCGCCGGACGCGCTGGACGCGCTGGACGACCCCGACGCGGTGTTCGTCGGCGGGGGCGGGCACGAGCTGGCGGACGTGGTGGCCGCGTGCGCGCGGCGGGCCCGGCGGACCGTGGTCGTGGCGCTGGCCGCACTCGACCGGGTGCCCGCGGCCCGGGCGGCGCTCACCGGCGCCGGGTTCACCTGCGACGGCGTGCTGCTGCAGTCGTCGCGGCTGGCGCCGCTGCCGGGGGACGTGACCCGGCTGGCGGCCACCAATCCCGTTTTCCTGCTGTGGGGGGTACGGCCCCCCGCGACGAACGAAGGAGTTGCTCAGTGATCGGCCTGATTTCCGCCACCGCGGCGGGGGCGGCGGCGCGCGACCGGCTGGCCGCGGCGTGGCCGGACCGCACGCGCGTGTACGACGGTCCCGTGCCGGACGCCGTGCGCCGGGCGTTCGCGGAGTGCGAGCAGCTCGTGTGCTTCCTGGCCACGGGGGCGGTCGTCCGGCTCATGGCACCGCTGCTCGCCGGCAAGGCGGCCGACCCCGGGGTGGTGTGCGTGGACGAGGCCGGCCGGTTCGCCGTGTCGCTGCTCGGCGGCCACGGGGGCGGGGCGAACGCCCTCGCCGTCGAGGTCGGCGAGGTGCTGGGTGCCCGCCCGGTGGTGACCACCGCCACCGACGCCGTGGACCTGCCGGGCCTGGACACCCTGGGCCTGCCGGTGGAGGGCGACGTCGCGGGCGTGAGCCGGGCGCTGCTCGACGGCGAACCGGTCGCGCTCGACGCGGAGGTGACCTGGCCGCTGCCGCCGGTGCCGTTCGCGGACGGGCCCGCGGCGCACACCGTGCGGCTGACGGACCGTGCCGTCGAGGCCGGGCCGCGCGAGGTGCTGCTGCGGCCGCCGACCCTGGTCGTCGGCGTCGGCGCCTCCCGGGGCGCCCCCGCGGACGAGGTGCTGGGCCTGGTCGAGGAGGCGCTGCGGGACGCGGGCCTCTCGGCGCGCAGCGTGGCCGAACTGGCCACCGTGGACGCCAAGTCGGACGAGCCGGGCATCCTCGCGGCCGCCGCGCGGCTCGGCGTGCCGGTGGTGACGTACTCCGCCGAGGAGCTGTCGGCCGTCGACGTGCCGAACCCGTCGGCGGCGCCGCTCGCCGCCGTCGGCACGCCCTCGGTCGCGGAGGCCGCCGCCCTCGTGCGGGGCGGACAACTCCTCGTCCCCAAGCGGAAGTCGGCCATGGCCACCTGCGCCGTCGTACGGCGGCCGGGGCGCGGACGGCTCGCGGTGGTGGGCCTCGGCCCCGGCGCCCGGGACCTGCTCACCCCGCGGGCCCGCGACGAACTGCGGCGCGCCTCCGTGCTGGTGGGGCTCGACCAGTACGTCGACCAGATCCGCGACCTGCTGCGGCCCGGCACCCGGGTGCTGGAGTCGGGGCTCGGCGCGGAGGAGGAGCGGGCCCGCACCGCGGTCGCCGAGGCCCGCGCGGGCCACGCGGTCGCGCTGATCGGCAGCGGCGACGCGGGCGTGTACGCCATGGCCTCCCCGGCGCTCGCCGAGGCGTCGGACGACATCGACGTGGTCGGCGTGCCCGGCGTCACGGCGGCCCTCGCCGCCGCCGCGATCCTCGGGGCGCCGCTGGGCCACGACCACGTGTCGATCAGCCTGTCCGACCTGCACACGCCGTGGGAGGTCATCGAGCGGCGGGTGCGGGCCGCGGCCGAGGCGGACCTCGTGGTGACCTTCTACAACCCGCGCTCGCGCGGCCGGGACTGGCAGCTGCCCAAGGCGCTGGCGGTCCTCGCCGGGCACCGCACGCCGGACACGCCCGTCGGCGTGGTGCGCAACGCGTCCCGGCCCGACGGGTCCGCGCGGCTGACCACGCTGGGCGCCCTGGACCCGGCGACGGTCGACATGATGACCGTGGTGACCGTGGGCAACACCGCGACCCGGGACATCGCGGGCCGCATGGTGACGCCGCGCGGCTACCGCTGGCAGGAGGCGGCCGAGTGAACCGCGTCGTCCACCCCATCGAGGAGGAGTCCTACCGGCGGCTGCGCGCCCGGCTCGACACCTCGCGCCTCCCGCCGTTGACCCGGGCGGTGGTGGAGCGGGTGATCCACTCCGCCGCCGACCTGGCGTACGCCGACGACCTCGTCATGGACGAGGCCGAGCTGGTCGCGGCGCACGCCGCGTTGCACGCCGGGGCGCCGGTGGTCGTCGACGTCGAGATGGTCGGCGCCGGCATCACCCGCCGGGAGACCGTGTGCCGGCTGAAGGACGCCGTGGCCGGTCCCGGGCTGACCCGGTCCGCGCACGGCATCCGGCTCGCCCACGAGCAGGTCGGGCCCGGCGCCCTCTGGGTGATCGGCAACGCGCCGACCGCCTTGGAGGAACTGCTCACGCTGGACGCGCGGCCCGCGCTCGTGATCGGGCTGCCCGTCGGCTTCGTCGGCGCCGTCGAGTCCAAGGCCGCGCTGCGCGAGAGCGGGCTGCCCGCCGTGAGCAACGTGTCCGAGAAGGGCGGCTCGGCGGTCGCCTCCGCCGCGCTCAACGCCCTGCTGTACCACCCCACTTCCGTCGAGGAGACATCGTGACCACCCCGCCGCCCGCCCTGCTCATCGCCGGCCACGGCACGCGTGACGACGCCGGAGCCGAGGCGTTCCGCGACTTCGTCCGGGAGCTGGGGCGCCGCCATCCCGAACTGCCCGTCGCGGGCGGCTTCATCGAGCTGTCGCCGCCGCCGCTCGGCGACGCGGTGACCGAGCTGGTGGAGCGGGGCGTACGGCGCTTCGCCGCCGTCCCGCTGATGCTGGTGTCCGCCGGGCACGCCAAGGGCGACATCCCGGCGGCACTGGCCCGCGAGAAGGAACGGCACCCGGGGATCTCCTACACCTACGGCCGTCCGCTGGGCCCGCACCCGTCGCTGCTGCGGGTGCTGGAGCGGCGCCTGGACGAGGTGCTGGACGGGGTGGACCGCGCCGAGGTGACCGTGCTGCTGGTCGGACGCGGCTCGACCGACCCGGACGCCAACGCCGAGGTGTGCAAGGCGGCCCGGCTGCTGTGGGAGGGGCGCGGGTACGGCGCGGTGGAGACGGCGTTCGTGTCGCTGGCGGCGCCGGACGTGCCGAGCGGCCTGGAGCGGTGCGCGCGGCTGGGCGCGCGGCGGATCGTCGTGCTGCCGTACTTCCTGTTCACCGGCATCCTGCCGGACCGGGTGCGCCGGCAGACCGAGGAGTGGGCGGCCGCGCACCCCGGCCTGGACGTGCGCGCGGCGGACGTCATCGGTCCGGAGCCGGAGCTGCTCGACCTGGTCATGGAGCGGTACGCGGAGGCCGTCGGGGGCGACCTGCGGATGAACTGCGACTCGTGCGTGTACCGGATCGCGCTGCCCGGGTTCGAGGACAAGGTGGGGCTGCCGCAGCAGCCGCACTTCCACCCGGACGACGACGGCGACCACCACCACGGGCACGGTCACGGGCACCACCACGGGCACGGTCACGCCCATGCCCACTGAGCACGACCTGCGCCACCACGGGGACGCGGAGGTCCGCGACGACGGGGCGGCGCTGGTCGACCTCGCCGTGAACGTGCGGGCCGGCACCCCGCCGCCGTGGCTGCGGGAGGTGATCGCCGGTTCGCTGGCCTCCCTGGCCGCCTACCCCGACGGGCGGGCGGCGCGGGCGGCGGTGGCCGCGCGGCACGGGCTGCCGGCCGAACGGGTGCTGCTGACGGCGGGCGCGGCCGAGGCGTTCGTGCTGCTGGCCCGGGCGCTGCCGGTGCGGCGGCCGGTCGTGGTGCACCCCCAGTTCACGGAGCCGGAGGCGGCGCTGCGGGACGCGGGGCACGAGGTGGGCCGGGTGCTGCTGCGGGCGGAGGACGGCTTCCGGCTCGACCCGGGGGCCATGCCCGAGGACGCCGACCTGGTGGTGATCGGGAACCCGACGAACCCGACGTCGGTGCTGCACCCGGCGGACCTGATCGCCGGGCTGGCCCGGCCCGGGCGGACGCTGGTCGTCGACGAGGCGTTCATGGACGCGGTGCCGGGCGAGCGGGAGGCGCTGGCCGGGCGGACCGACGTGCCGGGGCTCGTGGTGCTGCGCAGCCTCACCAAGACGTGGGGGCTGGCGGGCCTGCGGATCGGGTACGTCCTGGCCGCGCCGGGGACGATCGCGGCGCTGGAGCGGGCGCAGCCGCTGTGGCCGGTGTCGACGCCGGCGCTGGCGGCGGCCGAGGCGTGCGTGTCCGCGCGGGCCCTCGCGGAGGCGGACCGTGCGGCGCACCGGGTGGCGGCCGACCGGGCCCACCTCGTGGCCGGGCTGGAGGAGTTCGCCGGGGACGGCGTGCGGGTCGCGGGACCGGCCGAGGGCCCGTTCGTGCTGCTCGGCGTCCCGGGCGCGACGGCGGTACGACGACGGCTGCGCGACCTGGGCTTCGCGGTGCGGCGCGGGGACACGTTCCCGGGGCTGGGCGAGGACTGGCTGCGGGTGGCGGTGCGGGACCGGGGGACGGTGAACGCGTTCCTCCAGGCCCTGGACAGGGCCCTGACGTCCCTCCCCTGACCCCGCCGCTCCCCCGGCCGCACGGGTCAGTTCCTGCGCCGCGCCAGGGCCACCGCCCCTGCTCCCGCCGCCAGCAGGACCGTCGCGCCCGCGGCCAGCCACGGGGTGAAGGAGTTGCCGCCCGTCTCCGCCAGGTCGGCCGTCTCCGGGGCGCCCTGCGGCTCCACCTCGGGCTTCGGGGCGGGGTGGGACGCGGGGCGGGGCGGCGGGGCCTCGCACGCCGCCTCGGCCAGGGTCAGGGTGCCCTCCACCTCGGCGACGTTCAGGTGCAACGGGTTGACCGTGACATGCAGGCGCAGGGCGGTCGCCGCCGCGGTGCGGGACGTCGTCGCGCGGTGGGCGAAGTCGAGGCGGACCTCGCCGACGCCGGGCACCTTCACGTCGGTGGTGCCGCCGCTCGTCACGGAGACGCGCTTGCCGAGGACCGTCACGGAGGCCGGGAGCGTCGAGGAGGCCACCGGGGCCGCGCCCCGCGCGCAGGTCGCCTTCGACGTCACCGCGTCCACCTCGACCACCGACAGCAGCGGCAGGCCGGGGACGTGCAGCCGGGCCCGGGCCAGCCGGGCCGACGCCTCGGCCCGGTCCGCGGTCACCGTCGCCTCCGACCGGGCGGCCTCCGCCCTCAGCAGGCTGAAGGGGCGGCCCCCGTCGACGCCGTCCAGCGTCGCCGTGAGCGACGTCTTCTCCGCGCTGCGCGGGGCCCGCACCTCGTCGAGGGAGAGCGCCAGCGGGACCTGGACGGTCTTGTTGAGCAGGGACACGTCCAGGCCGGTACGCAGGACGGCGGCGCTCGCGCTGCCCCGGTCGCCGGTGGCCTGGGCGGGCGCCGCGCCGGCCAGGACCGCGGGACCCGCGGCGAGGGCGGTGGCCGCCGCGGCGGCGGCGAGGCGGCGTGCGGGCATGCGGAAGGTGGTGCCGTTCACGGTGTGGGACCCCCAGAGGAGACAGTCTCGGGACCAGCACAGAATTACGCACTCCGGGTGAACGGTCAGCGATCCAGGGTGACTTCACCCCATCGTGGGGTTTCCGCGCGCAGTTTCGAATTCGGCGGCACGGGTGTTCCCTTCTGTCTCCCGTCCGTCTCCCGCGTATCTCCGGACGGGCGGACCGGCCGGTCGGCGCCCGGCGCGCGGGACGGAGTGCACCACGCCGGCCGGCCCGCACGGTGACGGTCCGTCGGCCCGCCCGGTTTCAGCCGACCACCCTGCCGTTCAGCACGATGCGGCGCGGTGCCGCGAGCACCCGGACGTCCTCGCGCGGGTCCGTGTCGTAGACCACCAGGTCGGCGGGGGCGCCCTCGTCGAGCGCGGGGCGGCCGAGCCAGGCGCGGGCCGACCAGGTGGCCGCCGCGAGGGCGTGCAGGGGCGGCAGGCCCGCCGTGACGAGTTCCTGGACCTCGGCGGCCACCAGGCCGTGCGGCAGGGAGCCCCCGGCGTCGGTGCCGACGAACACCGGGATGCCGGCGTCGTACGCGGCGCGCACGGTGTCGTAGCGGCGTGCGTGCAGCCGGCGCATGTGGGCGGACCAGGCCGGGTACCTCTGCTCGCCGCCGGCGGCGAGGTCGGGGAACGTGGCGATGTTGACGAGCGTCGGGACGATGGCGACACCGCGCTCCGCGAACAGCGGGATCAGGTCCTCGGTGAGGCCGGTCGCGTGCTCGACGCAGTCGATGCCCGCCTCGACCAGGTCGCGCAGCGAGTCCTCGGCGAAGCAGTGCGCGGTCACCCGCGCGCTCAGCCAGTGTGCCTCGGCGATGGCCGCCTGAGCCGCCTCGCGCGGCCAGCAGGCGGCCAGGTCGCCGAGGTCGCGGTCGATCCAGTCGCCGACCAGCTTGACCCAGCCGTCACCGCGCCGGGCCTCCCGGGCGACGTACGCGACGAGGTCGGCGGGTTCCACCTCGTGGGCGTAGCCGCGCAGGTAGCGGCGGGTGCGGGCGATGTGCCGGCCGGCCCGGATGATCTTCGGGAGGTCCTCGCGGTCGTCCACCCAGCGGGTGTCCGAGGGCGAGCCCGCGTCGCGGATCAGCAGGGTGCCGGCCTCGCGGTCGGTCAGGGCCTGCTTCTCGGCCACGTCGGCGTCGACCGGGCCGTGGGCGCCCAGGCCGACGTGGCAGTGGGCGTCGACGAGTCCGGGCAGCGCCCAGCCCTCGACGGTGGTCACGTCCCGGGCGCCGGCCGGGCGGTCGTAGGAGACACGGCCGCCGACCACCCACAGCTCGTCCCGGACGTCCTCGGGCCCGGCCAAGACCCTGCCCCTCACGTGCAGCACCGCGCGATCGCTCATGCACCGCACCTTAGCCAGCGGGCCGGCGCCCGGTCACTGCTCCCAGGGCGGTGGGCCGTCCAGGGTGAGCGGGAAGACGTCGAAGAGGACCGCGGCCCGCACACCGAGGGCGGGTCCGGCCCGGTGGGCGGCCCACGTGAGGAAGCGGCCGGGGTCGAAGGCGCCGGCGCCGAGGCCCTTGGTGTACTCGGCGTGGGCGGCGAGCGAGGCGATGCCGCGCTCCAGCGGCTCGCCGGTGACGTCCACGCCGTGGGTGGGGCGCTCGGCGCCGGCGAAGCAGACCAGGCGGACGCCGTCCCAGGGCTGGAGGCCCTCGTCGGCGAGCTCGGGGAAGATCCACCGGTTCCCCGCGTCCCGGGCGGCGTCGAGCGCGGCGAGGCCGACGGCGCGGTGGTCGGCCTGGTTGACGATGCCGCCGACCATCCGCACGGTGTACGCGCCGGTCAGCACGACCTGCGGCCGGTGCCGCCGCACGGCGCGCACGAGGTCACGGCGCAGGGCGGGCCCGTACTCGACCGCTCCGTCGCGGTGGTCGAGGAACTCCACGGTGTCCACGCCCACCGCACGGGCCCCGGCGCGTTCCTCGGCCTCGCGCAGCGGCCCGGCCCGGTCGGGGTGCAGCCCGTCGATGCCGGCCTCGCCGCGGGTGGCGAGCAGGTACGTGACCTCCTTGCCGCGCGCGGTCCAGCGGGCCACGGCGGACGCGGTGCCGTACTCGATGTCGTCGGGGTGCGCGGCCACGGCCAGGGCGCGGTCCCAGTCCTCCGGCAGGTGCGGCAGCGGCGGGTCCGCACCGGGGCCGCCCGCGTCGTCGTGCGTCGTCATGGGGTGCATGATGACGCTTCGCCCGCCCCGGGCGACAGAGGCGCGTATGTCCGGATCGGTCGGATCCGGGGCGTCCGGGGCGGGCGGGGCGGGCGGGGCGGCGCGGCGACCGGGTCGGACGTCAGGCGTCCTTGCCGACCTGGTCGGAGGTGCCCTCCTCCACGTCGGCCATCGCCGGGTCGAGGAGGCGGGACAGGAAGTGGCGGGTGCGCTCGTGGCGGGGGTGGGCGATGACCTGCTCGGGGACGCCGTCCTCGACGACCACCCCGCCGTCCATGAAGACGACCCGGTCGGCGACCTCGCGGGCGAAGGTCATCTCGTGGGTGACGACCATCATCGTCATGCCCTCCTGGGCGAGCATGCGCATGACCGCGAGGACGTCCCCGACCAGTTCCGGGTCGAGGGCCGAGGTGGGCTCGTCGAAGAGCATCACCTCCGGGCCCATGGCGAGCGCCCGGGCGATGGCGACGCGCTGCTGCTGCCCGCCGGAGAGGGAGGACGGGTAGGCGTCCGCCTTCTCCGCGAGGCCGACCCGCCGGAGGTTCTCGGCGGCGACCCGCGCGGCCTCGGCCTTGCCCCGCCGCAGCACCCGGCGCTGGGGCAGGGTGAGGTTCTCGGTCACCGTGAGGTGCGGGAACAGGTTGAACTGCTGGAAGACCATGCCGATGCGGCGGCGCACGGCGTCGATGTCGACGTCCGGGTCGGTGACCTCGGTGCCGCCGACGACGACCTGCCCCTGGCTGGGCTCCTCCAGCAGGTTGACGCAGCGCAGCAGGGTGGACTTGCCGGAGCCGGAGGGGCCGATGACGCAGACGACCTCGCCCTGGCCGATCTCCAGGTCGATGCCGCGCAGCACGTGGTTGTCGCCGAAGGACTTGTGCAGGCCCTTGATCTCGATCTCGGGTCGGCTCACTTGACGGCCTCCTGGGCCTTGGCCTCCATGCGGCGCACGACGAAGCCGAGCGGGATGGTGATCAGCAGGTAGCACAGGCCGGCCACGAGGATCGGCGTGGAGTTGGCGGTGGTGCTCGCCAGGTCCCGGCCGTACTTGGACAGTTCGCGCTCCTCCAGGGTGACGCCGAGGAAGAGGACCAGCGAGGAGTCCTTGAACAGCAGCACCAGTTCGTTGGTGAGCGGCGGGAGGATGATGCGGAACGCCTGCGGGATGATGATCGAGACCATCGCCCGGGCCGGGGAGAAGCCCAGGGAACGGGCCGCCTCCATCTGCCCCTTGGGCACCGCCTGGATGCCGGCCCGGATCGTCTCGGCCATGTAGGCGGCGGCGACCAGGCCGAGCGCGAGCGCGACCTTGCCGTAGGTGCCGCCGACGATCTCCGTGCCGGGGAAGGCGAGCGGGAGCGCGACGCCGATGAAGATGAAGATCAGCAGGGCGGGCAGGCCGCGGAAGATCTCGATGTAGATCCCGGCGAGCCAGCGGTAGGGGCCCACCGACGACAGCCGCATCAGCGCGACGATCATGCCGAGCGCGAGGCCGACGACGAAGCCGGACACCGTGTACAGCACGGTGTTCTTCAGCGCGAGCGTGATGACGTCGGGGAACATCTGCCGGGCGATGTCCCACTGCGCGAACTGGTTCTTCAGCCGTCCCCAGTCCGCCGTGACCGCGAAGGCGACCACGGCGGCGACGAAGACGACGTACTGCGCGCCGCGCGACAGGCGGCGCTTCTGACGCCGGGTCAGCCCCTTGGCGCGGGGCTGGATTTCGGTGTCGGTGGCGGTCATGAGGCCGACGGGGAGGCCGCGGACGCGTCGTACGGGCCGATCCACTTCTCGTACAGCTTCTTGTACGTGCCGTCGGCCTTGGCGTCGGCGATGGCCTTGTTGATCGCGGTGCGGAGCTTTGTGTTGCCCTTCTTCACCGTGAAGCCGTACTGCTCACCGGTGTTGAGGTTGTCGACCACCTTGAAGGCGGAGGCGTTGGCCTTGTCCTTCAGCCAGCCCTGCACGACCGGGTAGTCGATGATGACGGCCTTGACCTGGCCGGTGCGCAGGCCGTTGAGGACGGCGTCGGAGGACTCGAAGGACACCGGGTCGAAGCCCTGCTTCTTCGCGTAGTCCTCGCCGGTGGTCTGCGCCTGGGCGCCGAGCTTGACGCCCTTGGACTTGACGTCGGCCAGGGAGTCGACGCCGCTCTTCTTGTCGACCAGGACGGCCTGGGTGGCGTCGAAGTAGGGGTCGGAGAAGTCGACGTTCTTCTTGCGCTCCTCCGTGATGGTCATGCCGGCGGCGGCCAGGTCGCACCCGCCGGAGTTGAGGAACGCGCCGGTCTTGAAGTTCTCGAACGGCGTGTCGCGGATCTGCTGCTTCACGCCGAGGTCCTTGGCGACCAGGTCGATGAGGGAGACGTCGAAGCCCTGCACCTTGCCGTCGATCTCCGACTGGAAGGGCGGGTACGGCAGGTGGGTGCAGGTCGTGAGCCGGCCGGCCTTGACGAGTTCGACCCCGCCGGCGGCGGTCTTGGAGCCGCTGCCGCCGTCGTCGCTCGACGTGCAGCCGGCCACGAGGACCAGTCCGGCCGTCGCGGTGGTGGCGGCCAGGATGCGGGCGCGGCGCCCGAGGAGCGTGTTCATGGGGAATCTCCCTGGGAGGGAACTGTGCGTTCCGATTATAAGGAGGCGTTTGGGTGTCTCAAACCAAACCGATGGTACGGGGGCCGTCCGGCCTAAGAAGTCGCCGGTGGCGGACGCGCGGGGACCAGGGACCGGGTGCGGCGGGCCAAGGATTAGGCTCGGCGGGTCGACCCTGCGAGCGAAAGAGCACCGCCGTGACCCATCCCTTCCTGGACCTCGCCCCGCTGAGCGCCGCCCGCTTCGCCTCCATCGAGGACCGGGTGGCGAAGCTGCTCGACACCCGTCAGGACGTCGTGGTCACGCAGGGCGAGGCGCTGCTGCCGCTGGAGGGCGCGATCCGCGCGACCGCCGGCCCCGGCACGACCGCGCTGAACGTGATCACCGGCCCCTACGGGCAGACGTTCGGCGACTGGCTGCGGGACTGCGGCGCCACGGTGATCGACCTGGCGGTGCCGTTCCACACGGCGGTCAAGGCCGCGCAGGTCCGGGAGGCGTTCGCCGAGCACCCGGAGATCGACTTCGTGTCGCTGGTGCACGCGGAGGCGGCGACCGGCAACACCAACCCGGTCGCGGAGATCGGCGAGGCGGTGCGCGCCCAGGGCGCGCTGTTCTACCTGGACGCGGTGGCTTCCGTCGGGGCCGAGCCGGTGCTGCCGGACGCGTGGGGCGTGGACCTGTGCGTCATCGGGGCGCAGAAGGCGATGGGCGGCCCGGCCGGGGTGTCCGCGGTGTCGGTGAGCGAGCGGGCGTGGGCCCGGATGGCGGCGAACCCGAGGGCGCCGCGCCGCTCCTACCTGTCGTTGCTCGACTGGAAGGAGCGCTGGATCGACGGCGGCCGCAAGGCGCTGCTGCACGCGCCCGCGCAACTGGAGATGCTGGCGCTCGAGGCGTGCCTGGAGCGGATCGAGGCGGAGGGCCTGGACGCGGTGATGGCCCGGCACGCCTCCGCCGCGGCGGCGACCCGGGCGGGTGTGGCCGCGCTCGGCGGTGGCCTGGAGCCCTACGTCCACGAGGCCGGCGAGGCCGCCCCGGTCGCCACGACGCTGCGCACGCCGGACGGGGTGGTGGCCGCCGAGCTGGTGGCACGGGCCCTGGCGGCGGACCCGGCCCTGCCGCTGGCCGCGGGCGGCGGCGCCCTGGCCCGGGAGATGATCCGGGTCAACCACTACGGCCCCGACGCGACCCCGGGCGCGGTCCGGGCGTGCCTGGCGGCACTCGGCACGGCGCTGGCGGAGTCCGGCGCGGAAGACGTCGACGTGACGGCGGCCCTGCGGGCGGCGGCGGAGGAGTGGCGGTAGGCGGTGTCAGACCCGCGTGCCACGCTCCGCGCATGACCACTGACACGTCCGGCGACCCGTCCGACGACACCTCCGGCACCCTGCCCGACGGCCGTCCCGTCCCCCCGCTGACCGGCGACGAGCGTTCCCAGCTCGTGGGCTGGCTCGACTTCCACCGCGCCACGCTGGAGGCGAAGTGCGCGGGGCTGGACGACGCGCAGCTGCGGCGCGCGTCCGCCGAGCCGTCGGCGCTGACGCTGCTGGGGCTGGTGCAGCACCTGGCCGAGGTGGAGCGGACCTGGTTCCAGCGGGTGGTCGCGGGCCTGGACGTGCCGCCGGTCTTCGAGGAGGCGACGGGGTACGCGCTCGCTCCGGAGCGGGGTCTCGACGAGGTGCTCGCCGCCTGGCGCGGGGAAGTCGCCCGCAGCCGGGAGCTGATCGCCGGGCGGTCCCTGGAGGACACGGGGCGGCTCGTGGATCCGCCGATGGCCGGTCTCGAGGTGACTCTGCGCTGGGTGCTCCTCCACCTGCTGGAGGAGTACGCGCGGCACAACGGACACGCCGATATTCTTCGCGAACGCATCGACGGAACGACCGGGGTCTGAATGAGCGGCATTCGGCACCGCATTCACCGGGAATTCCTCGAAGCAGCTTCCCGCCTTCTCCTGCCCGGTTATCCGTAGGTCAAACGCGGAGATTTCGCGAACACGACCCGAAGGATTCCGGGCGGCTTCCGTGACGGTCCCGTCCTTGTGACGGGTTCCACAAGCTGCCCGTTTCGCGGCAATATACGCTGACATAATTGGGCAGAACCCAGGCGGTCCGCGCACTCGCACCCACCCGCGCGATAACACATCGACCCGCCTCACCCAACCCCGTCCGGCCATGCAATTTTGCATTTCGCTCGGTAAATTCGTTCCGCATGACCGCCGCACATGCAGACCTGCTCACCGACCGTCTCGCGGACCGTCCCTCCCTCGCGGACGGGGCCGCGCTCTGGCGAATCGCAAAGGATTCCCGGACCCTTGACCTGAACTCGTCCTACAGCTACCTGCTGTGGTGCCGTGACTTCGCCGGCACCTCCGCCGTGGCGCGCGGCGAGGACGGGACGCCCGTCGGCTTCGTCACGGGCTACGTCCGGCCGGACGCCCCGCGCACCCTGCTGGTCTGGCAGGTGGCGGTCGACGCCGCGCAGCGCGGGCACGGGCTCGCGGCGGCGATGCTCGACGGCCTGGTGCGCCGGCTCGCCGCCGAGCAGGGGGTGGACACCGTCGAGACCACCATCACCCCCGGCAACACCGCCTCCGAGCGGCTGTTCACGTCGTTCGCGGCCCGCCACGGCGCGCAGGTCACGCGGGAGGTCCTGTTCGGTGCGCCGCTGTTCCCGGACGGCCCGCACGACCCCGAAGTCCTGTACCGCATCGGCCCGTTGACCCCGCCCCAGCACTGAGCCGGGTCCGAGCACGCACCCGTCCCGCCCGCACACCCCGACGCCGACCAGCACACCCCGACCGAGGAGTTCCTTCACCGTGACCATCACCCAGCCCGACCTGAGCGTCTTCGAGACCCTGGAGTCCGAGGTGCGCAGCTACTGCCGCGGCTGGCCCGCCGTCTTCGACCGCGCGCAGGGCAGCCGGATGTACGACGAGGACGGCCACGCGTACCTGGACTTCTTCGCCGGGGCCGGCTCGCTGAACTACGGCCACAACAACCCGGTCCTCAAACGGGCGTTGATCGACTACCTGAGCCGGGACGGCGTCACCCACGGGCTCGACATGTCGACCGTCGCCAAGCGGACCTTCCTGCAGACCTTCCAGGACCTGGTGCTGCGGCCGCGTGACCTGCCGTACAAGGTCATGTTCCCGGGCCCGACCGGCACCAACGCCGTGGAGTCCGCGCTGAAGCTGGCGCGGAAGGTGAAGGGGCGCGAGGCGATCGTGTCGTTCACCAACGCCTTCCACGGGATGTCGCTGGGGTCGCTCGCCGTGACCGGCAACGCCTTCAAGCGGGCCGGGGCCGGTGTCCCGCTGGTGCACGGCACGCCGATGCCGTTCGACAACTACTTCGACGGCCGGGTCCCGGACTTCCTGTGGTTCGAGCGGCTGCTGGAGGACCAGGGCTCCGGGCTGAACAAGCCGGCCGCCGTGATCGTGGAGACCGTGCAGGGCGAGGGCGGCATCAACGTGGCCCGGCCCGAGTGGCTGCGCGCGCTCAAGGAGCTGTGCGAGCGGCAGGACATGCTGCTGATCGTCGACGACGTCCAGATGGGCTGCGGCCGTACCGGCGCCTTCTTCTCCTTCGAGGAGGCGGGCGTCACGCCGGACGTCGTCACCGTGTCCAAGTCGATCAGCGGCTACGGGCTGCCCATGTCGCTGTGCCTGTTCCGGCCCGAGCTGGACGTGTGGGAGCCGGGCGAGCACAACGGCACCTTCCGCGGCAACAACCCCGCGTTCGTCACCGCCACGGCCGCGCTGGAGACGTACTGGACCGACGGCTCCGTGATGGAGAAGCAGACCCGGGCGCGCGGCGAGCAGGTCGAGCAGGGGCTCATCGCGATCTGCGAGGAGAACCTGGCCGACGTGAAGGAATACCGCGGGCGCGGCCTGGTGTGGGGCCTGGAGTTCCACGACCGGGGCCGCGCCGAGCGGGTGGCCCGGCGCGCCTTCGAACTGGGCCTGCTGATCGAGACGTCGGGCCCGCAGAGCGAGGTCGTCAAGCTGCTGCCCGCCCTCACCATCGGCCCGGACGAACTGGACGAGGGCATGGACGTCCTCGCCCGCGCCGTCCGGGAGACCGTCTGACCCGCCCCCCACAGAAGGGATCGCACCACGTGATCGTCCGTTCGTTCAAGGACATCGAAGGCACCGACCGGCACGTGCGGGCGGCGTCCGGCACTTGGGAGAGCAAGCGCATCGTGCTCGCCCGGGAGCGGGTCGGCTTCTCGCTGCACGAGACGGTCCTCCACGCCGGGACCGAGACGTCCATGTGGTACGCCCACCACGTCGAGGCCGTCGTGTGCGTGGAGGGCGCGGCCGAACTCACCGACCACGAGACCGGGAAGACCTACACGATCACCCCGGGGACCATGTACCTCCTGGACGGCCACGAGCGGCACACGCTGCGCGTCGCGGAGGACTTCCGCTGCATCTGCGTGTTCAACCCGCCGGTCACCGGCCGGGAGGACCACGACGACGACGGCGTCTACCCCTTGCTCACCGAGCCCGAGGAGGCGTGAGCCGCCCATGGGCCGGGGCCTCCTCGTGGGACGGGAGGCTCCGGCTCGGTCCCGTTCAGCCGGTCAGGGCCCCGAGCAGCCGGTCGACGTCGTCGGTCGTGTTGTACAGGTGGAAGGCCGCGCGCAGGTTCCCGGCGCGGTCGGAGACCTCGATGCCCGCGCGGCTCAACTCGCGCTGGCGGGTCCCCAGTCCGGGCACGGAGACGATCGCGGAGCCCGGCGCGGGCACCGGCGTGTGGCCGAGGTCGGCGAGCCCGGCCCGGAACCGGTCGGCGAGCGCCACGTCGTGGGCGTGGACGGCTTCCACGCCCAGCTCCTCGATCAGCTCCAGGGAGCGGCGCAGGCCCGCGAAGGTGAACAGGGCCGGGGTGAGGTCGAACCGCCGTGCGGAGCGGGCGAGTTCCTGGACGGGGCCGTAGCAGCTGTCCCAGGGCGCCTCGCCCGCGACCCAGCCCGCGAGCACCGGGGTGAGCCCGCCGAAGTCCTCGGGGACCACCAGGAAGGCCGCTCCGTGCGGGCCGAGCAGCCACTTGAAGGAGACCGAAGCGCTGAAGTCGAAGGCGTCGGCGGCCATCGGCAGCCACCCGGCGGACTGGGAGAAGTCCACGTAGGTGCGGGCACCGTGCTCCCGGGCGGCCTCGCGCAGGGCCGCGAGGTCGGCGACGCGGCCGTCGGCGGACTGGGCGGCGCTGACCGCGACGAGGGCGGTGCCGGGCCGGACGGACTCGGCGATCCGCTCCAGCGGCACCGCGCGCACCTTGAGGTCGCCGCGGACGTGGAACGGATTCAGCACCGAGGTGAAGTCGTCCTCCGCGGTGAGGACTTCGGCGCCCGCCGGCAACGAGGCGGCGATCACCCCGGTGTGCGCGGCGACGCTGGCGCCGACCGCCACCCGGGTGGCCGGGACGCCCGCGAGCCGGGCGTACGCGGCGCGGCACGCCTCGACGTCCTCGTGCAGCGGGGTCAGCGGGCGGCCCTCGGCCCGCAGCACGGCCGCCTCGTGCAGGGCGGCGACGGTGCGTGCGGGCAGCAGGCCGTTGCTCGCCGTGTTGAGGTAGGTGCTCCGGGGAGCGAACTCGGCGCGGACGAGACGGTCGAACGTCTGCGTGGTCTCCATGGCTCCACTCTGCGGTCCACGGGAGTCCACGTCCATTGCGATTTTTTGCGCGGTTTCCCCAAGCGACGCTTATGGAACCGCGCCGAGCTGCGGTTTCCCGGGCGGCCCGGGTGCTCCCCGGGTCAGTGCTGCGGCACCGCGCAGCCGTCCGGGCCGCACGCGTCGGCGTCGCCCTGGTCGAGGAGGGTCAGCGGGGAGCGCGCGCCCCAGGCCTGGGTGAGCGCCTGGGCGAACACCTCGGCGGGCTGGGCGCCGGAGACGCCGTACTTCCGGTCGAGGACGAAGAAGGGGACGCCGTTGGCGCCGAGTTCGGCCGCCTCGCGCTCGTCGGCGCGGACCTCGTCGGCGTAGGCGGCCGGGTCGGCGAGCACCGCGCGGACCGCGTCGGCGTCCAGACCGGCCTCGACGGCGAGCTCGACGAGGCGGTCGTCACCCTCGGTGAACAGGGACCGCTCCTCGGCGAAGTTCGCCCGGTAGAGGACCTGGATCAGCTCGTCCTGCCGGCCGTGCTCCTTGGCGAGGTGCAGCAGGCGGTGCAGGTCGAAGGTGTTGCCGTGGTCGCGGCCCCGGGTGCGGTACGCCAGTCCCTCGGCGGCCGCCTGGGCGCCGAGGTTGTCCTCGCCGGCCCGGGCCTGCTCCTCGCTCAGCCCGTACTTGCGGCTGAGCATGGTGATCACCGGCTGGACGTCGTCCTTGGCGCGGCCGGGGTCCAGCTCGAAGGAGCGGTGGACCACCTCGACCTGGTCACGGTGCGGGAAGGCCGCGAGCGCCTTCTCGAAGCGGGCCTTGCCCACGTAGCACCAGGGGCAGGCGATGTCGCTCCAGATCTCCACGCGCATGCTGTCGGCTCTTCTCCAGGTCTCATCCGTACGGGGACTCTCTCCGTACCGGGTTCCTGAACGTTCAAGCAGTGCCGTTCATTCCCGCGGCGGCACGTGGCGGCGCAGGAACAGGTGGTGGTCGTCCGCGGCCGGCGGCTTCCCCGGGTCCGGGGTCCAGCCGTGGCGGGCGTAGAACGCCCGGGCGCGTCGGTTGTCCACGTGCACGTCGAGAACGGCGGTGCGCCGGCCCTCGGCCCGCCACTGGTCGACGCAGGCGGCGTGCAGGCGGGTGCCGATCCCGGTGCGCCAGCGGTCGGGGTCGACGTGGAACTGGAACAGCTTCACCGTGTCGGCGGGGCCGTCCTGCGGCGTGCGGAACGAGGCGAGGGCCACGATCCGGCCGTGCTCGACCGCGCACAGCACCTGGCCGTCGGTGCGTTCGACGGCGGTGCGCCAGGCGGCGGGCCAGTCGAAGCCGTCGTCGGGGAGCCCGTCGGGGTAGTACGTCGCCCGGGCGCGGGCGTGCAGCGCGGCCACGGCCGGTGCTTCGGCGGGGACGGCGGTGCGGATCACGAGGGTGCGGGGCAGCCGGTCACGGATCATGCCACGGAGGACGAAGCGGCCCGCCCGGCGGTTCCGAGCCTGCTGAACTGGGCGCGGTAGGCGCTCGGGGTGAGGCCGGTGCGGCGCAGCACGTGGGCGCGCAGGGAGTCGGCGGTGCCCAGGCCGCAGGCGCGGGCCACCTGGTCCATCGGCAGGGTGGTGGTCTCCAGGAGTTCCTTGGCGCGTTCGACGCGCTGGTGCAGCAGCCACTGCAGCGGGCTGACCCCGCTCTCGGCGTGGAAGCGGCGGGTCAGGGTGCGCACGCTCACCCCGGCGTGCCGGGCCAGGTCGGTGAGGGTGAGCGGCTTGTCGAGGTTGCGCATGGCCCAGCCGCGCACGTCGGCGCAGGCGGTGCCGCGCTCGGGCGGCAGCGGCGTCTGGGTGAACTGGGTCTGCCCGCCGGGGCGCACCGGGGCGACGAGGGCGAGCCGGGCCACCCGGTTGGCGACGGCGGCGCCGTAGTCGGTGCGGATGACGTGCAGGCACAGGTCGATGCCGGCGGCGTAGCCGGAGGCGGTGAGGTAGGGGCCGTCCTGGACGTAGAGGACGTCGCCCTGGAGGTCGACCTGCGGGTAGCGCCGGCGCAGTTCGTCGGCGTGCTCCCAGTACGTGGTGGCCCGGCGACCGTGCAGCAGGCCGGCCTCGGCGAGCTGGAACGCGCCCGTGCACAGGGACGCGATCCGCTTGCCGCCCGCGGCCGCGGCGCGCACGGCGGCCACGATGCGGGGGTCCGGCTCGAAGGGCGCCCCGGTGCCGGCGACGATCACCGTGTCGGCGTCCTCCAGCGCGTCGAGACCGTGGGGCACGTGCAGGTCGAGTCCGCCGGTGGTGGGGACGGGCCCCGGGTCGGCGGTGCACACCAGCACCTCGTAGCCGGGGCGCCCCTCCGTCTCGACCTTGCCGAACAGCATTTCCGGGATGGCCAGGTTGAACATCGACACGGGTGAGGGCGCGACGACGGCGACACGGTGCGCGGGCATGGCCAGAACCTCCGGGTGCATGGCGTTCGGGCCACTACTGTACGGCGCCCGTCCTGCGGAGCATGGACGCATGACGACGAACCCCGCCCTCGACGAAGGCGAACGCACCTACGACGCACGTGAGTTGACGCCTCCGGGGCGTTCCTCGCCGGTCCTCGCGCTGACCGCCGGGCTGCTCGGCTTCACCCTGGTCTGCCTCGACGCGTCCGTGGTGAACGTGGCGCTGCCCGCGATCGGCTCCTCCCTCGGGGGCGGGATGTCCGGGCTGCAGTGGGTGGTCGACGCCTACACGCTCGCCTTCGCGGCGCTGATGCTGTCCACCGGCGCCTTCTCCGACCGGGCGGGCGCCAGCCGGGCGTACGCCCTGGGCACGGCGGTGTTCACGCTCGCCTCGGCCGCCTGCGGGCTGGCGCCTGGCCTGCCGTCGCTGATCGGCGCGCGGGTGGTGCAGGGCGTGGCGGCGGCCGTGGTGCTGCCGGCCTCGCTGGCACTGGTGCGGCAGGCGTATCCCGATCCGGCACGGCGGGCGCGGGCGGTGGCCGCCTGGGCGGCGGGCGGTTCGGCGGCGGTGGCGCTGGGACCGGTGGCCGGCGGGGTGCTGACCTCGGCCTGGGACTGGCGGGCGATCTTCTTCGTCAACCTGCCGGTGGGCGCGGCGATCCTGCTGCTGCTCCTGCGCGCCCCGCGCTCCGAGCGCCGTCCGGCGCCGCTGGACCTGCCGGGGCAGGTGACGGCGGTGGTGGCGCTGACCGCGCTGACCTTCGCGGTGATCGAGCGCGGGATGACGGGCGCGGTGGCGCTCGCGGTGGCCGTCGTGGCGGGGGTGGTGTTCTTCCGGGTGGAGGCCCGCGGGCCGCACCCGGTGGTACCGCTCGGTCTGTTCCGGGACCGGACGGTGGCCGTGGCGGTCGCGACGGGGGCGGCGGTGAGCGTCGCCTTCTACAGCGTGGTGTTCGTCTTCTCGCTGTACTTCCAGCAGGTGCGCGGGCTCGGGCCGCTCGCGGCGGGGCTGGCGTTCCTGCCGATGACGGGCCTGATCGCGGTGACGAACGTGGTGGCGGGCAAGCTCGCGGGGCGGTTCGGGCCACGGCTGCCGATGGTGGTGGGCCAGTGGGTCGCGGTCGCCGGGCTGCTCCTGCTGCTGTCCGTCGGCTCGGGCACGCCCGCGCCGCTGGTGGCCGTGGCGCTGGTGCCGCTGGCGCTGGGCTGCGCGCTGACCGTGCCGCCGCTGACGGCCGCGATGATGGACGCCGTCCCGGCCGAGCGGGCGGGACTGGCGGCCGGGGTGCTCAACGCGGCGCGTCAGGTGGCGGGCGGTCTGGGCATCGCGGTGTTCGGCACGCTGGTCGCGGACGGGTTCGCCACGGGGATGCGGCTGAGCCTGGCGATCGCGGCCGTGCTGCTGGCGGTGACGGGCGCGTTCAGCTTCCGTCTCGCAGGTCGTCCGGCCACGCGTCCCTGAACTCCAGGTGGTCGTACGTCACGACGCAGCCCTCCCCCAGCGGCGCCTGCGTCATGAAGCCGACCAGGGCCGCCCCGGTCTCCTTCTCGTCGCCGAGGGTGAACAGCCGGACGAACACCCAGCGCCGGCCGTCCCGGGAGGCGTGGAAGGCGAAGGCCCGCCCGGTCCTGCTGACCCGCAGCCAGACCGAGCTCCCGTCCACGGTGAAGGAGTTGGCGTCGTCGGAGTGGCCCCGGGTGACCACCGTGCAGACGGTGGGCACGTCCGGGGAGTACTCCAGGCACAGCTTGGCCCAGGCCCGCTCGCCGACGTGGACGTACAGCACGCCCGCGTCGAAGGAGGAGTTGAACCCCACGGTGACCCGCGCGATCAGCTGGAAGTCGCCCTCCGGCGCCCCCAGCAGCCGGGGGGCGTCGGAGGCGGGCTCCAGCGCCTCCCCGGTGGGCGTCACGAACCGGTCCTGCCGGGCCCCGGCCCAGCCGGTGAGCACACCGTCCTCGTAGGACCAGTGCCCGTCGGGTCCGTAGGTGCGCAACGGGAAGGGGAGTTCGGGGAGTTCGACGTCCATGGGGCCGAGTTTCCCAGCCCCGGGTCCGGGGTGCGGTGCCGGGGGGTGGCTCAGTGTTCGAGGCGGCCGTTGAAGCGCCGCGGCAGGCCGAGCGGGTTGTCGTCGCGCAGCTCGGGCGGCAGCAGGGCCTCCGGCGCGTTCTGGTAGGCGACCGGCCGCAGCCAGCGCTCGATCGCCGTGCCGCCCACGGACGTGGACGTGGACGTCGTGGCGGGGTAGGGCCCGCCGTGGTGCTGCGCGGGCGCGACGGCGACCCCGGTCGGCCAGCCGTTCACCAGCACGCGCCCGGCCAGCGGGGTCAGTTCGGCCAGGAGCTCCGGCCCGCGGCCCCGCCCCTCGGCCTCCTCGGTGGAGAGGTGGACGGTCGCGGTGAGGTTGCCGGGCAGCCGGGACAGCACGGCCCGCGCCTCGGCGTCGTCGTCGTAGCGCGCGACGACGGTCACCGGGCCGAAGCACTCCTCCAGCAGGACGTCGTGCTCGCCCTCGCCGGCGAGTTTCCCGGCCGGCACCGTCAGGAAGCCCGCGCTCACCGTGTGCTCGCCGCCCGCGCCGGGCGTCACCGGCGACTCCACGTCGGGCAGTTGCGTCCGCTCGGCGATCCCGGCGAGGAAGTTGTCGCGCATGCGGTGGTCGAGCAGGACCCCCGCGTCGGTGTCGCTGACCCCGTCGGTGAGGGACTTGACCAGTCCGTCGCCGGCCGCGCCCGACGGCACCAGCACCAGGCCCGGCTTCACGCAGAACTGCCCGACACCGAGCGTCATGGAACCGGCCAGCCCGGCGCCGATGGCCTCGGCGCGCTCGGCGGCGGCCGCCTCGGTGACCACGACCGGGTTGAGCGAGCCGAGTTCACCGTGGAAGGGGATCGGCACCGGCCGCGCGGCCGCCGCGTCGAACAGGGCCCGGCCGCCCTTGACCGAGCCGGTGAAGCCGGCCGCCGCGACCAGCGGGTGGCGGATCAGCTCCAGGCCGGCCTCGAAGCCGTGCACCAGGCCCACCACCGCGTCGGGGACGCCCTGTTCGCGGGCGGCCCGGCGCAGCACCTTGACGACCAGCTCCGACAGGCCCGGGTGGTCGGGGTGCGCCTTGACGACGACCGGGCAGCCGGCCGCGAGGGCGCTCGCGGTGTCACCGCCGGCGACGGAGAACGCGAACGGGAAGTTGGAGGCGGAGTAGACGGCGACGACGCCGAGCGGCACCTTGTAGCGCCGCAGGTCCGGGACGGGCGGGGTGGCGGTGTCGTCGGGGTGGTCGATGACGACGCCGAGGAAGGCGCCCTCGTCCACGATGTCCGCGAAGGCGCGCAGCTGGTAGCAGGTGCGGGCGAGTTCGCCGGTCAGCCGGACCGGGCCGAGCGCGGTCTCCGCGTCGGCGGTCTCCACGAGGCCGTCCCGGGCCGCCTCCAGGGCGTCGGCGGCGCCGCGCAGGAAGGCGGCGCGCACGGCGCGGTCGGCGAGGGAGCCACGCACCTCGTGCGCGGCCCGGACGGCGGCGTCCACCTCCTGGGCCGTGGCCTCCACCGCAACCTGCTCGCGCTGCTTCCCGGTACGGGGGTCGACACTCCAGACTGGTGCTGCCACAGCGGGTCCCTTCCACATCGATGCCGCAGGCAATGCCGCAGTGTGTACGTCAGCCACCAGGACTGTTCGATATACTGAACGCTGTCTCTGATGGTGAATGCTGTGGAGACTATTTCTCGTCGAACGAAGGGGTCAAGGGCGATGTCGGCAGGCGAGACGGGGGGCGGGTCCCAGGTCAAGTCCGCGGTGCGGACGGTCGAACTGCTCGAGTACTTCGCCGGGCGGCCCGGCATGCACTCCCTGGCCTCGGTCCAGGAGGCCGTCGGCTATCCCAAGTCCAGCCTGTACATGCTGCTGCGCACCCTGGTCGAGCTGGGCTGGGTGGAGACCGACGCGACCGGCACCCGGTACGGCATCGGCGTGCGGGCGCTGCTGGTCGGCACCTCCTACATCGACGGCGACGAGGTGGTCGCGGCGGCCCGGCCGACCCTGGACCGGCTGTCCGACGACACCACCGAGACCATCCACCTGGCCCGGCTGGACGGCACCAACGTCGTCTACCTCGCCACCCGGCAGTCCCAGCACTACCTGCGCCCCTTCACCCGCGTCGGCCGCCGGCTGCCCGCCCACTCCACCTCGCTGGGCAAGGCGATCCTCGCCACCTACACCGACGAGCAGGTGCGCAAGCTGCTCCCCGAGACGCTGCCCGCGCTCACCGAGAACACGATCACGGACCGCGAGAAGCTCGTCGAGGAGCTGCACCAGGTCCGCGAGCAGGGCTTCGCCGTCGACCGCGAGGAGAACACCCTGGGGCTGCGCTGCTTCGGCGTGGCGATCCCCTACCGCACCCCGGCCCGCGACGCGATCAGCTGCTCGGTGCCGGTGGCCCGGCTGACCCCGGCGCACGAGCAGATGGTCAAGGACGCCCTGTTCGACGCCCGCGACCGGCTGACCCTCGCGACGCGCAGGCTCTGAGCGCCCGGGTGCGGTCCCGCCCGCACCCGCGGCCCCCGCGCCCCGCCCGTTGTCAGTGCCCCCTCGTAGGCTCGGGGCATGGAGATCGCCCTGCGTGCGGTGCACGACAGCGACCTGCCGGTGTTCTTCCGGCAGATGAACGACCCCGAGGCCCTGCGCATGGCGGCCTTCACCCCGAAGGACCCGGCCGACCGGGACGCCTTCGAGGCGCGGTGGGTGCGCATCCGCGCCTCCGACGCCGTCACGCGCACGGTCCTGGCCGACGGGGACGTGGTCGGCAGCGCCGCGGTCTACGGCTCACCCGGCGAGCGCGAGGTCACCTACTGGCTGGACCGGGCGTACTGGGGGCGCGGCATCGCCACGAGCGCCCTGCGGGCCCTGCTCGCCGAGGTCACCGAGCGCCCGCTGTACGCCCGCACCGCCACGGACAACACCGGGTCGCTGCGGGTGCTGGAGAAGTGCGGGTTCCGGGTGACCGGCCGGGCGTCCGGGTTCGCCGAGGCGCGCGGCGGCGAGACCGAGGAGTTCGTGCTCGTCCTGGACTGACGTCCGCGGCGCGGGACCTACTTGGTCGCCCCCTGGGTGAAGCCGTTGTAGATGTAGCGCTGCAGGAAGAGGAAGACCAGCAGGGTCGGCAGGATGACCAGGATCGCTCCGGCCGAGATGGTCTCCCAGTGAGCGCCGTAGGGGCCCTTGAACCGGAAGAGGGCGGTGGAGATGGTGCCGAGGTCCTCCGAGGGCATGTACAGGAAGGGGATGTAGAAGTCGTTGTAGGTGGTGATGCCCTTGATGATGACCACGGTGGCGATCGCCGGCCTGAGCATCGGGAAAATGATCTTCCGGTAGATCGTGAACGCGTTGGCCCCGTCCAGGCGCGCGGCCTCGTCCAGGGACGTGGGGATGCCCCGGATGAACTGGAGGAAGATGTAGATCGAGACGATGTCCGTGCCCATGTACAGCAGGACCGGGGCCCAGCGGGTGTCGATCAGGCCGAAGCTGTTGATGACCTGGAAGGTCGCCACCTGGGTGGTGACGCCGGGCACCAGGGTGGCGATCAGGAACAGGGCCATGACGGCCTTCTTGAAGCGGAACTCGAAGCGGTCGATGGCGTAGGCGGTCATGGAGCCGATCACCACGGTCCCGGTGATCGAGAACAGCAGGATGAACGCCGTGTTCCCGAAGGCCATGAGCATGTGACCGTCGGTGAACGCGGTGCCGTAGTTGGAGAAGTTCAGCCAATCGTGGGGCAGGCCCAGCACGTCGGTGCCGTCGGCGACCTCGCCGGACGTCTTCAGCGAGGTGAGGAAGACGACCAGGAGCGGCACGAGCACCACGAGCGAGGCGGCCACCAGCGACGCGTAGATCAGGACGGTACTGACGCGCGGGGGCTTGCGCCGGGCCGGCCGGCCGTCGACAGGGGCGGACGTGTGCGCGGGGACGGACGTGCGGGCAGGGGCGGTCATACGAGGTCCACCTTCTCGTCGGGCACCAGGCGCCGCTGGATCCAGGTGACGGCCAGGATGATGAGCAGCAGCACGACGGCGCAGGCCGAGGCCAGGCCGGTCTTGTTGAACTGGAAGGCGAGCTTGATCGTCTGGATGACGAAGGTCTGGGTGCCGGTCGCGCCGCCGGTCATGATGAACGGGATCTCGAACACCGACAGGGAGCCGGAGATCGCGAGGATGACGCTGAGGCTGAGCACGGGCCGGATACCGGGGGCGATCAGGTGGCGGAACTGCTGCCAGCGGGTGGCGCCGTCGATCTGGGCCGCTTCGTACAGCTCACCGGGGATGGACTGGATCGCGCCGAGGAACAGCACGAAGTTCAGCCCGGTGAAGCGCCACACCGAGACCCCGGCCAGGGCGGTGTTGGCGGACCGCGGATCACCCAGCCAGGCGTGGTCGCTGTCGATGCCGAGGAGGGACAGGACGGAGTCCAGGGTGCCGCCGTCCTGGAAGAAGTAGAGGAAGACGAAGCCGATCGCGACCCCGTTGATCAGGTAGGGGAAGAACAGGATGCCCTTGAACAGGTTGCGCAGCCGCAGGTCGAAACTGAGGATCGTCGCGAAGTACAACGCGGCGGCGATCTGCACGGCGGACGCCGCCAGGTAGTACAGGCTGACCGCGAAGACGCGGAAGAGCTCGGGCCGGGTGAACAGTTCCTCGTAGTTGTCGCCGCCGACGAAGGAGCGGTCGGGGCTCACGCCGTCCCAGTCGGTGAAGCTGTAATAGATCATGTTGCCCACCGGCACGTACGTGAACGTGACGAGCAGGGCGAGCGGTACCAGCAGGAACAGCCACGGCGTGACGCGGCGCAGCGGGTGGTCCTGCCAGGAACGGCGGTGGGAACGCCTGTCGACCGGGCGGTGCCCGGGGCGGCGGCCGGCGGCGTGCGGCCCGGTCAGCGGGCCGGGTGGCGGTGCGGTGCGGGTGGAGTCGGTCATGGCGGGGCCTTTCGTCGTCCGCGGACAGCGCTCGTCGGTCGGCAGACCGGGCTCGCCGTGCGCCCGGCCGTCAGGGGTGGTCGCGGGAGCCCGGTGGCGCGGCAGGTTCAGGAGCCGGCGGTCTGCTTGACGTCGGCCCACCGCTTGTTCAGGTCGGCGAAGTAGCCCTCGAGGGAGCCGCTCTGCGCGCCCCGGGCGATGTCGATCAGCTTCTGCCGGTAGTCCTGCTTGTTCAGCCCGATCTCCGAGGCGTTGTCGATGGCGTTCACCTCTGCGGTGTCCGCCTCGGAACGTTCCACCATGGTGACATCGTTATCAACGAATTCCTTGAGCGTCGCGGGCAGGGGGGCGGAGCGCAGGGCCGAGACCGCGCCCTGCGCCTCGGAGAAACCGGACTTCTCCGTGAACCAGTCGATCCAGGCCCGGGCGGCGGCCTTGTGCGCGGAGTGGATGTTCACGGCCTGCTGGTAGTCGGACAGCAGGGTGGAGCAGTACGTGCCGCTCTTCTGCACGGGAAAGGGCATGAAGCCGATCGAGTCGGCGCCTGCCCCGGCCTTCTTCGCGGCGTCCTGCATCTGCGTGATCGCCCAGGAGCCCAGGACCATACTGCTGATCTTGCCCTTGGCCAGGAGGGTCTTGGAGTTCTCCCAGTTGGTGGTGCTCGGGTCCTTCTCGGCGAGCTTGTCGTGGACGATGTCGTACAGGAGGGTGTCGATCACGTTGAGGTCCGTGCCGGTGTCCCAGGGCTTGTCCGTGATGGCCAGGTTGTCGGACGCCTTGGCGTCGCAGCTGACCGAGCCGATGCTGTTGGTGAAGGGGCTGACGAGCGGCCAGCCGTCCTTGAAGTTGGTGTAGTAGGTGGCTCCCGTCTTGTCCTTCACCGTCTTGAGGTCGGCGAGGAACTCCTGCGGGCTCGTCGGCCACTCGGTGATGCCGGCCCGCTTCCACAGGGCCTTGTTGTAGACCACGCCGTTGGCGGTGCCGAAGTTGGCGATGCCGTACGTCCGGCCGTCGACGTCGGTCTTGTCGGTGAAGCGGTACTTCTGCTCCATCGTCCCGGTGGAGCCGAGGGGCGCGAAGAACTTCGGGTAGTCGCCCTTGGCGACCGCCGCGGGGATCAGCAGGACGTCACCGTACTTGTCGGTGTTCATACGGATCTTCACCTCCCCCTCGTAGTCGGTGATGCCCTCGAACTCCACCTTGACCTTGGGGTACTCCTTGGTGAAGGCAGCCGCGTACTTCTTCATCGTGCCGTCCTGCACGAGGTCGGTGCGGTTGGTCAGCACCTTGATGGTTCCGCTGACGCTGCTCGCGTTCAGCGGTGGTGCGGCGGTCTCGTCCGAGCCGCCCGTCCCGCCCCCGCCGCACCCCGCGACGGTCAGCAGTGCGGTGGTCGTCAGCAGTGCGGTGCCGAGGATCTTCCTACCCATGTGCCCAACTCCCTCTGTGGATTACGGCTCGGGCTGCCTGGCTGATCGGCACTATGTCAGCCGCTCATGAACCGGTAAAGCTGATGAGTTGGCCGCGATACATAATCGTTACCTGGTTCTGCTTCGAATCGACAGGGCAAGCCTTCTACCTGCGCCTCGGCTCGGGGCGCGATGCACGGCAGGGTCTAGACCGGTTAATCAGCGCGGGTTAGGTTGGGTGCGTTCTTGCCCGACCAGCGTCGTACGCACCCAGGCCGGCCGCTATGAGGAGCCGCACATGAAGGACGTCATCCAGCTCACCGGGGAGTGGACTCTCCAGCACGACGGAGCGCGCCTGCCCGCGCAGGTGCCCGGCTGCGTGCACACCGATCTCCTGGCCGCAGGTGTGATCCCCGATCCGTACCTCGGACTGAACGAGCTGGACGTCGCGTGGGTGGGCCGCCGGGCGTGGACGTACAGCCGCCCGCTGTACCCGCGGGACACGGAGAGCGACGGCCACGAGCGCACCGACCTGGTCTTCGACGGCCTCGACACCGCGGCCGTGATCACGGTGGACGGCCGCGAGCTGGGGCGCACGCGCAACATGCACCGCCGCTACCGCTTCGATGTGACGGGCGCCGCCGGGACGCTGGACGTGCGGTTCGCGTCCGCCTACGACGAGGCCGACGCCGTGCGGGAGCTGACCGGCGAGCGGCCCAACGTCTACCCCGAGCCCTTCCAGTACATCCGCAAGATGGCGTGCAGCTTCGGCTGGGACTGGGGGCCGACCCTGGTCACCGCCGGCCTGTGGCGGCCGGTCCGGCTGGAGCGGTGGTCGACGGCCCGCCTGTCGGACGTGCGGCCGCTGGTGACGGTCACCGACGGCATCGGCCGCGTGGAGATCCACGTCGACCTGGAGCGCACGGCCTCGGGGGCCGACCGGGGCCTGGCGGTGCGCGCCTCGGTCGGGGGCCGGCAGGCGCGGGCGGCGGTGAAGGGTGATCGCGCCGTCGTCACCCTGGAGGTGCCCGACGTCTCCCTGTGGTGGCCGCGCGGACACGGGGAGCAGCCGCTGTACGGGCTCGACCTGGTGCTCGAGGACGACGAGGGCCGGCCGCTGGACTCCTGGCGGCGCCGGATCGGCTTCCGCACGGTCTGCGTGGACCGTTCCGCCGACGCGCACGGCAGCGGGTTCACCTTCGTGGTCAACGGCGTGCGCCTCTTCACCCGCGGCGTGAACTGGATCCCCGACGACGTCTTCCCCTCCCGCGTCACCCCCGAGCGGTACCGCACCCGGTTGCGCCAGGCGGCCGGGGCGGGCGTGGACCTGGTGCGGGTCTGGGGCGGCGGCATCTACGAGGACGAGGCCTTCTACGACGCCTGCGACGAGCTCGGCCTCATGGTCTGGCAGGACTTCCTGTTCGCCTGCGCCGCCTACCCGGAGGAGCAGCCGCTGCGCGGCGAGGTGGAGGCCGAGGCGCGCGACAACGTCGTCCGCCTCATGCCGCACCCGTCCCTGGTGCTGTGGAACGGCAACAACGAGAACCTGTGGGGCTTCAAGGACTGGGAGTGGGAGCCCGCGCTGGCCGGCGACTCCTGGGGCGGCGGCTATTACCTGGACCTCCTGCCCCGCGTCGTCGCCGAACTCGACCCCACCCGCCCCTACACCGCGGGCAGCCCGTGGTCCGGTTCCTGGGAGCACCACCCCAACGACCCGGCGCACGGCACCCACCACTCCTGGGAGGCGTGGAACCGTCGGGACTACGCCGAGTACCGCGCCGGCGTGCCCCGGTTCGTCGCCGAGTTCGGCTGGCAGGCGCCGCCCGCCGTGGCCACCCTGCGCCGCGCGCTCCCCGGCGAGGACCTGGCCCCCGACTCCCCCGGGATGCTGCACCACCAGAAGGCCGAGGACGGCAACGGCAAGCTCGACCGGGGCATCGCCCGCCACTTCGCCCTCCCCGAAGGTGACTTCGACCGCTGGCACTACCTCGCACAGGTGGTCCAGGCCCGGGCCGTGGCCGCCGGCATCGAGCACTGGCGCTCCCACTGGCCCGTGTGCGCGGGCACCGTCGTCTGGCAGCTGAACGACTGCTGGCCGGTCAGCTCCTGGGCGGCCGTCGACGGCGACGGCCGGCTCAAGCCGCTCTACCACGAGCTGCGCCGGGTCTACGCGGACCGGCTCCTCACCGTCCAGGAGGACCCGGAGGCCCCCGTCGGGCACCTGGTGATCGCCGTGATCAACCAGTCCGGCGAGGCCTGGCACCCGCACATCGGCCTGCGACGGCTGACGGCGGACGGCGCCGTCCTCGGCAGCGCGGGACTCGACGTGGCGGCGGCCCCGCACTCCGTCGCCCGCGTCGTCGTCCCGCACGGCCTCCTCCCGGACGCGACGTCGGCGAAGGAGTTCCTGGTCGCGGACGCCGAGGGACTGCGTGCCCTGTACTTCCCCGTCCCCGACCAGGACTTCGCCTACACGGCACCCCGGTACGACGTCGTCGTGCGGTCCCGGGCCGACGGCGAGCCGGGTAGTGTCGACGTCGTGGTGACAGCACGAACCGTGGTACGCGACCTCCTCCTCCAGGCCGACCGGCTCGGCCCCGACGCCACCTGTGACGCGGGCCTGCGGACCTTGCTGCCCGGCGAGAGCGTCCGGCTGCGGGTGCGGGGAGCGGCCGAGACCGGTGCCAACGCCGTCCAGGCGGCGCTCTTCTGCGTGGAACCGGCGTGAGCGCACCGACCGAGCGGGTGACGATCAAGGACGTCGCCGCGGCGGCCGGTGTCTCCAAGGGCGCGGTCTCGCTCGCGTTCAACGACAAGCCGGGCGTCTCCGAGGCCACCCGTGCCCGCATCTTCGCCGCGGCCCGGCAGCTGGGGTGGGCGCCGAACTCCTCGGCGCGCAGCCTGTCACGCCAGTCGGTCGACACGGTCGGGCTGGCGATCTGCCGGCCCGCCCGGCTGCTGGGCCTCGAACCCTTCTACATGGAGTTCATCTCCGGCATCGAGAGCGTGCTGGCGGAACGCAACTGCTCCCTGCTGCTGCGCCTGGTGGGGTCACTCGAAGAGGAGACCCGGCTCCAGGAGTCCTGGTGGCGGGAGCGTCAGGTCGCCGGGTCGATCCTGGTCGACTTCCACCAGCAGGACCCCCGGATCGGTCCGCTCCGCGAGCTGGGGCTGCCCGCCGTGGCGGTGGGTCACCCGACGCTCACGGGCGGCTTCCCCTCGGTGTGGACCGACGACGCCGTCGCCGTGGCCGAAGCCGTGCGGTACCTCGCCGCTCTGGGCCACCGGCGGATCGCCCGCGTGGGGGGTCCGACCGGACTGGGGCACAGTGTCATCCGGGCGAAGGCGTTCGAGGAGACGATGGCGGCTCTGGGCCTCGACGGCCGTCCGCACGTGGAGACCGGCTTCTCCGGCGAGGAGGGCGCCCGCGCCACCCGGTCCCTGCTGCTGTCGGCGGACCGGCCCACGGCGATCGTCTACGACAACGACCTGATGGCCGTCGCCGGGCTGGGCGTGGCCGCCGAGATGGGCGTGTCGGTGCCGGACGAGCTGTCGCTGCTCGCCTGGGACGACTCACAGCTGTGTCGGCTCACCCATCCGACGCTGTCGGCGATGAGCCACGACGTGCACGGGTTCGGCGCGCAGGTCACACGGGTGCTGTTCGACGTCATCGCCGGGCAGGACGTCGCCTCCCGGCCGGTGGCCACTCCGTCGCTCGTACCGCGCGCGTCGACGGCTCCGCCACGCGGCTAGGGTCGCGACCGACCCCAGCCGCTCCACCGCGGACGCCCGGGACGGGGCACCGGCCGCCACCACCCTCGACCGGGTGATCGGCGGCCGGCAGCCGTCCCGGGTGCGGGCTCCCGGGCGCGACCGGTGCGGTTCAGGACACGGTGCAGGTGGTGCCGTTGAGGACGAAGGCGGCGGGAACGCCGTTGGTCCCGGGCGTGGACGAGGCGTTGAACCCGAAGCTGACCGAGCCGGCCGCCGGGATCGTCTTCGTCCAGGACTCGTTGGTGACGTGGACCGCGCTGCCGCTCTGGGTGGCCCTGGCGTTCCAGACGGAGTTGATCCGCTGGGCCGCCGGGAAGGAGAAGTCGAGGGCCCAGCCGTCGACGGCCTGCGCGGAGGTGTTGCGGACGGTGACGTCGGCGTTGAAGCTGCTCCCCCAGTCACTCAGCCGGTAGCTGACGGAGCACGCGCCGGTCGAGCTGCCCGGACGGGTGGCGGCGGTCACCGTGGCCGAGCGGGGCGAGCGGTTGCCGGCGGCGTCGCGGGCGTACACGGCGAACGTGTAGGTGGTGTTCGCGCTCAGCCCGGTGACGGTGGCAGCCGTCGTGGCGGAGGTGGCGACGGTGGTCTCCGTCGACCCGCTGACGCGGACGACGTCGTAACCGGTCACCCCGGTGTTGTCGGTGGCGGCCGGCCAGCTCAGGCGGATGCTGCTCGCGGTGGTGTCGGAGGCGACCGGTGTGCCGGGGGCGGTGGGCGCGGTCGTGTCGCCGCCGTTGTTGCCGCCGTCGGAGAAGACACCGGCTTCCTTGGCGGTGGCCTTGATGCCGTTGGCGCCGTTGAAGAGGCGCTGTCCCCAGGTGGTCATCCGGGTGGCGTCGAAGCCCTGCACGAGGTCGAGGTACTCGACCCCGCCGCCGTTGCCGCTCCAGGACCAGCCCAGGTAACCGATGCCCCGCGCCTGGGCCGTGGCCATGATGGCGTCCTCGTCGGGGTCGCCGTCGGAGTGCATGTTGCCGAACTCGCCGATGACGAGCGGAAGTCCGGCCGAGACGAAGTGATCGACGTAGTCGCTGACCTCAGCCGCGGTGTCGTAGACGCCGTACATGTGGATGTCGAAGACGGTGTTGCGGTCGGGGTCGGCGGCGAAGACGCCGGCTGCGTTGTCCCGCATGGTGAAGGACCAGTCCTGGCCCCAGTTGGGCGCGTCGACCAGGAGGGTGTGGTCGATCCCGCCGGCGCGCAGCCGGCCGATGGCGGTCTTGGTGTCGGCGGTCCAGGCGGTGTAACCGGTGTTCCCGTACGGCTCGTTGCCGATGTTCACCAGGACGTACTTCTCCTGGCCGACGAGGGCGCTCTTGACGCCGAGCCAGTAGTCCACGGCCTTGGACAGCGGCGCGGCGGCGCCCGCTTCGCCGTAGCCGGTGGTGTCGTGGGCCTCCAGGATGCAGACGAGGCGGTTCGCCTTGCACTGACCGACCACCTCGGCGACGTCCGCCGTGTCGTTCTTGGTCCACTGGTCGCCGGTGGCGAGGACCACGCGCACGGAGTTGGCGCCCCGGGCCTTGATGTCCTTGAGCGCCTGGGTGGTGCGGTCCGGGTACCAGGTGTGCGCGTGGTTGACGCCCCGCAGGACGAAGTCCTTGCCGCTCGCGTCCAGCAGCCGGCCGTCCTGCACGTGGAACCCGGCAGTCGGGTCCGCGGCCTGGGCCTGGGGCGCGCCCGCGAGGAAAGCGGCGCACACGGCGAGGACGGTGCCCGTGGCCGCGGCCAGTGTTCTTCTCATTGATGATGCTCCCGGCTCGTCGAGGGGCGGCACGGCGGTCCTGTGGGGCCGTGCCGGCCCGCTCGTGTCCCTGTGGTCGTCTGCCGCGCGGTGGCAATGGTGCGCGGCGCGGTGGGGCGGGGTGGTGCGCGCCGCCTTCCGTGAACGGCTCTCATCGTGTCCGGTCGGATGCGGACGGCTCCCCGCATGCGGGTAGGGCATCCGACCGGTGAAGACGGCGGACTCACTGCGCTGAACGCATTTCCGCCCGTTCGCAACGCCGAGATTAAGGGCGCTTCTCGACACCGGGCAATGCTTTCGACAGAACCGGTTAAGTAATCCGTGCGGTGAAATACGCGATCGCGGGCGGGCATGCCGGAGGAACCCCGGGCGCAGTGCACGCCCCGGGTGGAACGGGCCACCCCGGGGCTCCTGCGAAGCCGTGCTGTCGCCCCGGGGCGCCGCCCTGCCCGCTTGCGGTGGTGCGGTTCGTCAGGACGCGGCGCCGGCCACCGCGGCCCTTCGGCGTGCCGCGGACGCCGCGCCGACGAGGCCCGCGTCCTGCGCCAGGGCCGCGGGACGCACCTCGACCCGGCGGGCGAAGTCGAGCGTCGCGTACGCCTTCAGGTGCCGCCGCAACGGCGTGAACAGCGTGTCACCCGCTTGCGCGACGCCGCCGCCGATGACGGCGACCTCGATCTCCAGCAGCGTGGCGCTGCCCGCGATCGCGGCCGCCAGCGCCCTGGCGGACCGGTCGTACGCGGCCAGGGCCCGTTCGTCCCCCTCGCGTGCGGACGCCGCCACGGCGGCGGCGGTGGCCGGCACCCCCCGCGGCGGCGCCCAGCCGGCCCGCTGGGCGTGCCGGGCGATCGCCGTCCCGCTGGCGTACGCCTCCAGGCACCCGCGTCCCCCGCACGCGCAGGGCGGCCCGTCCAGATCCACGGAGATGTGACCGATGTGGCCGGCGTTGCCCGACGGGCCCGGGTACAGCCGTCCGCCGAGCACGTAGCCGCCTCCGACGCCGGTGGAGACGACCATGCACAACGCGTGGTCGACGCCCTGGGCGGCACCGCGCCAGTGCTCGGCGGCGGCCACCGCCACGGCGTCCCCCAGGAGCACCGGCTCGATGCGGCCCGGCAGCGCGTGATGGGAGCGGACGCTCTCGACCAGCGGGAACTGCCGCCACGCCGGGATGTTCACCGGGCTGACCGTGCCGGCCGCCGTGTCGACCGGACCCGCGCTGGCGATGCCCAGACCGCGGACGGCCGGCCAGGCCGGCTCGACCGCCAGTGCGTCGATCACCGCGTCCAGGGTGCTCGCCAGCCGGGCCTCCGACTCCCGTGCCGGGGTGGGCAGTTCGACCCTGCGGACGACCGAGCCCGCTTCGTCGACCAGCGCCCCGGCGATCTTGGTGCCGCCTATGTCGAGAGCTGCGTACATGGGTGTGCTCATTCCTCTCCGGACGCCGGCGCGGGTACTCCCCGGCACACCGGCCTGACAACGTTGTCTCACTCAGGGCGACGGGAGGCTCCCGGGTCAGCCGGCCTGCTGGAGCAGGGGCGTTCCCGCGGACGCCACGAAGAGCGTGCCGTCTCCACGTGCCGTCACTTCCTCGTCGGTGGCGGGCAGGAAGCAGGATGCCCCGGAGCGCAGGGAGACCTCCTCGCCGTCCGGCTTGCCCAACTGCGCCGTTCCGTCCAGGCACAGGGCGATGCGGGGGCCTGCCGCCGGCACCACCGGCCGGGGTGCCGCACCCAGTGCCGTCCGGTGCAGCGCGAACTCCTCGACGGGGCAGTCGTAGGCGTGGGTGCGTCCGGGGCCGCCGAGGGGCCGCGGTGCCACCACGGCGACCCGGGCGCCCGGGTCGGTGATCCGCAGCAACTCCGGGACGTCGACCTCCTTGCCGGTCAGACCCGCGCGGAGCACGTTGTCGGAGTTGGCCAGCAACTCGACGCCGACTCCGCGCACATAGGCGTGCAGGCCGCCGGCCGGCATGAACAGCGCCGTCCCCGCCTCCAGCACCTGGTGCCGCAGCAGCAGGGAGGCGACGAGTCCGGGGTCGCCGGGATGGTGCCGGGCCATGCCGGCCACCGCCGCGTAGGCGGCCGCGTACGGCCCCGGGGAGCCGCCCAGCCGCGCGCTCGCCGGCACCACCGCCGACACCAGGGACCGGCGGTCGTCGCCGGGCCGGTCCAGTACGGTGCGCAGCGCCTCGCGCAGGGCGTCGTCGGCGTCGCCCGCCCGCAGGACGTCCACGACCGGCCCGAGGGCGGGAATGCCGAGCCCGTCGTACACCTCGACGGCCTCGGCACGGCCGCGGAAGCCCGCCAGCACCTCGAACGGGGTCAGGGCGTAGAGCAGTTCCGGCTTGGGCCAGTCGTCGGCGTAGAGCTGCCGCCCGGGGGCCGCGCTCTGGGCGGCGAAGCCGGAGCGGGCCTGCCGCCGGTCGGGGTGCACCTGGATGGACAGGGGCTGATCGGCCGCGAGGATCTTCAGCAGGAAGGGCAGGCGGCCGCCGAACCGACGGGCGCACGGGGCCCCGAGCTCCCGTTCCGGGTCCGCGGCGACGACGTCCTGGAGGGTGGTCCGGCGCCCGTCCCGGGTCAGGCCCGAGGGGCCGGCCGGATGCGCGCCCATCCACAGCTCGGCCTCGGGGCCGGCCGCGGGAACGTCCCGGCCCTGCAGTCGGGCCAGCGCGTCGCGCGAGCCCCAGGAATAGGGCTTGATGATCGGTTGCAATACGTCCACGGCCGTACGCTAACTTCGCGATCGCATGACGGACCTCACTGGGAGGGCCTTGTTATTGAACCGGTATAGCTCCTCGCCCTCCGTCGCGGCACCACCGGCTGCGCGCCTGTCGGCCGGACCGGACACACCGGCCGTTCCATGAACGTCCGATGAGAATCCGGGCCCCGGGGAACGTATGCACCCATCCCGTTCGTCCTTCCGCATGCGATGAACAAGACGATCAGGCGTGCCTCGGTCTTCGCCCTGCTCCTGGTGTTCGCCCTGCTGGTCCGGGCCACCTGGGTGCAGTTCTACGAAGGCCGGGCACTGGCGGACGACCAGCACAACCGGCGCAACGCGATCCAGACGTACGCGGAGCCGCTCGGGAACATCGTCGTGGCCGGCCGGGCGGTCACCGGCTCGGCGGTCACCGAGGACAGCGACCTGGAGTACAGACGCACGTACACGAACGGCCCGCTGTACGCGGCGGTGACGGGCTACGCCTCGCAGGCGTACGCGCCGACCCAGCTGGAGGGCATCTACGCCGACCTGCTCAACGGCACCGACACCCGGCTGAAGACCGTGCTGGACACCCTGACGAACAAGCGGGCCGACCCGGGCACCGTGGTCACGACCATCGACCCCGACGTGCAGAAGGCGGCGTACGACGCGCTGGGCGACACCAAGGGCGGGGCCGTCGCGATCGACCCGAGGACCGGCCGGATCCTCGCCGCGGTGTCGACCCCGTCGTACGACCCGTCGACGCTGACCGACGCCAACTCCGCGGGCTCAGCCTGGAAGCGGCTGAACGCCGACCCGGACAAGCCGCTGACCAACCGCGCCCTGCGCCAGCCACTGCCGCCGGGCTCGACGTTCAAGCTGGTGGTCGCGGCGGCCGCACTGGAGGACGGGCTGTACTCCTCGGTCGACGAGCCGACCGTGAGCCCGAGCCCGTACACCCTGCCGGGCACGGTGACCCCGCTGCGCAACGAGAGCGCCTCGGCGCCCTGCACGAACGCCTCGATCCGGGTCGCCCTGCAGTACTCCTGCAACACCGTCTTCGCGAAGATGGCCGTCGACCTCGGCCAGGACAAGGTGCGGGCGACGGCGGAGAAGTTCGGCTTCAACGACCGCGCGCTGGACGTGCCGGTGCGGGCGTACACCAGCGTGTACCCCACGGGCATGGACCGGGCGCAGACCGCGCTGAGCGGCATCGGCCAGTTCGACGTGACGGCCACCCCGCTGCAGATGGCCATGGTCTCCGCGGCCCTCGCCGACGACGGCGAGCTGGTGGCGCCGCACCTGGTCGACCGGATCACCGACGCCGGCGGCGACACCCTGGAGGACTACGACGACGGGGCGCGGACCACCCGCATCGTCAGCTCCCGCACCGCCGCGCAACTGCGCTCCGCGATGCAGACGGTGGTGGAGGAGGGCACCGGCACCAACGCACGGATCGCCGGGGTCACCGTCGGCGGCAAGACGGGCACGGCCCAGCACGGCGAGAACAACAGCAAGACGCCGTACGCCTGGTTCACGTCCTACGCGACGTCCGGGGACAAGCAGGTGGCCGTGGCCGTGATGGTCGAGCAGTCGGACGCGGCACGCTCCGAGGTGAGCGGCAACGGCCTGGCGGCCCCGGTGGCCCAGGCGATGATGAAGGCGGCCCTCCAGTAGTGTGCCTGAGCGCGATGGCTGACCCGGTCGGCCAAGTCCCGCAGGTAATTGCGCCGTACCAGCGCAGGGGGCGCACTGGGGCCCAGGACCAGAGCACGGCCGGGGGGCAGTGTCCAGGTGGTCGGCTCGCTTCTCGTCGTCTCGGCTGCGCGTGGCGCCCATCGGGTCAGATGTCGGAAGCGCTATTCGTGCTGGCCGGAGCTGTTGTTGCCCCTGCCGTCAGCGCGCGTGTTGGCGTTGTCGTTGCCGATGGACTGGATGTCGCTGTTGATCGCCGTGGTCAGGGCGGTGATGTCGCTGAGGATCGACGCGTTGTTCGCGGTGCCGTCCGCGATCCCTGCGTGCGCGGGGATGGCGGCCAGAAGCCCTGACGCCGCGGTGCCGCACACCACCGTGAGAATGCTGATCTTCTTCATACCGACATCAACGACGTCAGCTCGCTCAGGGCACTGGGTTCCACAGGTGAAGCGAGGAGTCATACGCCTGGTAGCACAACCGTCTCGACGCTCGTGCAGCCGCCCGCTGCCGGCGGGCGGCTGCTGTGGCCGGACTCCTAGGGAGTGAAGTTGACGTCGACGACCTGGTAGAAGGCGTGGCCGGTGTCGGCGACCTCCCACACACCGAGGATCACGTGGTAGCCGGAGCGCTCCGGCAGCTGGATCGTGTGCGGCCTGCCCAGGTCGGGGTCTTTGGAGGGGTCCGGCATCTGCCAGAACGGGATGTCGCCGTGCGGCTTGTACGTCGCGAAGGGCGCGGGCTCGAACTGGGCGCGGCTCAGCGGCGCCGCAGGGTCCCACCCCTCCTTGGTCACGAAGTAGTTGTAGCGCCGCGCCTTGTGCTTCATGCCGAAGCTCCACTGGAAGGGAACCTCGGCACCCGAGCGCAGGTCGACCTTGGGCCAGTCGCGCACCTCGTCCAGCACGGCCGCGTCCGGCTCGCTCCCACCACTGGCGATCCTGCCGTCCGGCGGTACCGGCTTGGGCCCGCTGGGAGAATCGCTCGGCGCGTCCGGGTCGGACAGCCCGATCTCGGTCGCCGGGAAGAACTTGCCCCCTTCCAGTCCGTCGGCCGGCCAGCCGCCGTCGAACTCGATGTCCGCACGGGAGCGCGGGTTGGACATCCGGCCGTGCCGCGGCGCGGCATCGGCTCGGTCTTCAATGGCCATGTCGTTCTCCGTTCGCCGCCCTGCTCTGGTAACGGTGACCGTCCACACGAAGCGGACGGGAGGCGTACGGCACCGGAGCCGGTGCCTCCTCCCCCATGGCGACGTTACCGTGAGTGAGTTGATGCACACGTAGGGTGCACGGAACGTCCCTCGAAAGAGAGTCATCCGCCCCGGCATGCCGCGCGGTGCGTCGCACCTCCCGAACCCGACCCGGCCCGGCGCGAGCGCGCCCGGAAGCGGTTCGGGGTGTCATACGGTGTTCGAAGCCCCGTACGAACAGCGTCGTTGAGCACTGCTACGCTTCCGGGTCGCGTCCCGACGATCTTCCCGGGACCTCCCCCGCCGTCCGCCCGACGCGCCCAGGCGCCTCGCCCGGCGCCGCCCGCACCGAGAAGAGGTCACCCGTGGGCACAGTCGTCGACGACGCCGCCTCGGTGGAGTTCCACGCCTTCTTCGAACGCCACTACGCGGAACTGTCGCGCCTGGCGCGGCTGCTGACGGGCGAGCCGGACGCCGCCGACGACCTCGCGGCGGACGCGCTGCTCGCCCTGTGGCACCGCTGGGACCGGGTGCGCGCGGCCGACCACCCGGTGGCCTACGCGCGGGGCGTCGTCGCCAACCTGGCCCGCACCCGCGTGCGCAGCGCCGTGCGCGAGCGGCGCAGGATCTCGCTGTTCTGGTCGCAGCGCGACGAGCGGACGGAGGACCCGGACGTCGCGGGCGTGGTGGACGTCCAGTCGGCGCTGCGCCGGCTGCCGTTCCGCAAGCGGGCCTGCGTGGTGCTGCGGCACGCCTTCGACCTGTCGGAGAAGGACACCGCGCTCGCCCTCGGGATCTCGGTGGGTACGGTGAAGAGCCAGACGTCCAAGGGGATGGCCGAGCTGCAGAAGCTGCTCGGCGCGCAGGGAGCGCCGCACAGGGTGCACGCGGTGATGGCGCGCACCACCGAGGCCGGAGGAAGGGACCGATGACGACGCAGCGGGACGTGCACGACGAGCTGCGCGCCCGGCTGCGGGAGGCGGCCGGGGCGCACCAGCCCGACCGCGCGCGCATGCTGGCCCGCATCGAGCGCGGCATGGCGGGCCAGGAGCGGCCCGGCCACCGGGCGACCCGTCCCCCGGTGCGCGGCTGGGCGCGGATCGCGGGGGCCACGGCGGCGGTAGCCGGGCTGCTCGCGGCAGGCGGCTACGCCGTCGCCTCGGTGGTCGGGGACGACACCCCCGCCCCGCAGACGGTCGCCGTGTCCCCTACACCGGCGCCCTCCCCGCCCGCGACCAGCCGTCCCCCCGCGCCCTCCCCCTCGGCGACGGCGGGCGCGGGCGGCGGCACCCCCGAGCGGGACCGGCCGGGGTCCACGCCGTCCCGTCCGGCGGCGTCCGCGCCCTCCGCCGCGGCGGCCGGTCCGCTGCCCGCCACGGACGACACCGAGGCAGGCCCGTTGTGGTCGGACGGCTCGGTCGACCCGCACAGCAACGACTTCTGGGCGCAGAGCAACGTCACCTTCAAGACGTCCACCGAACTCACGGCGCTCACCGTGCAGTTGAGGGTCGCGCAGACCGGCGGGGTGTCCTCGGCGGGTGCCTGGCGCTCGCTGCCCGAGGGCGACTTCACGTTCACCCTCGCCGAGCGCGACGGCTTCCTCGTCTACACCTGGGTGCTCAAGGAGAGCCGTACGGTCCCCCGGGGCGAGTGGGTGTTCGCGGGGCAGTACGACCACGCGCGCGGCGGACGCGACGCCCGCGAGGACGACTACGCGGTCCGGGCCACCGCCGACGGCGAACGGTACGACGTCGGCGGCGACTTCGCGCCCCGCGGTGGCACGGACGGCGGCTAGAAGGGGCGTTCAGCCGACGAAGTACGTCGGGTTCGGCAGCTTGTAGCTCCGGTCGGCGTGGCCGCCCTCGAGGTCGGAGTACTGGTCGCCGACGTTGGCGATGATGTCGTACCCCAGGTCGCGCTCGATGTGCTCGCGGGTGCCGGACTTGTACTGCACGGTGGTGCAGGTCCAGGTGCCCGGCGTGGCGCAGGCGCTCAGGTAGGCGGGCGGGGTGGCCGTGTTCTTCAGGAACATGTGGTCGGCGTCCAGGTTCACGTCGACGCCGACCTTCTTCAGGTTGGCCACGGCGGCGGAGCGCTGGGCCTCGCTGAGCCCGGAGTTGTAGAAGACCTCGACGCCCTTGGACTCGGCGTAGCGGACGAGCTCCGGGCTGCCGGGGACCGCCGGGCGGTCGGCGCGGTTGACGTAGGCCGCCCAGCTCGCCGAGTTGTAGGTGTAGTTGTAGCGCTTCTCGTAGTCGAGGCTCAGCAGCAGGGTGTCGTCGATGTCGAAGACGACGGCGGGCTTCTCGCCCCGGTGCAGCGCCTTGCGGGCCGCCTTGTCGATGTACGCGCGCGCCGCCCGGTCGACGGACGCGAGGTCCTGGGCGTACGGGCTGGTCGGCGAGGCCTGGTAGACGCCGTCGGCGTCGGCCGCCGTGCCGTAGTAGGTGTCGATGTCCTTCACCAGTTGCCCGATGTTGTAGGGCTCGTGGGTGGAGTTGGCCGTGGTCTGGCCGGCGGTGGCGGCGCCGGCGCCGTACAGGGCGGCTCCGGCGACGGCACAGGTGGCGGCGATCGCCGCGAGGCGCAGTGACTTATGCATGACATGCTTTTCTACGCGCGTCACCCCGGCGGACGCGAGACCCGTCGGGCAAAAAACGGGTCAAGCGCCCGCTTGTGCGGCGCGGGCTCCTCGGGTCAGCGGCCCTCCCTCCAGGGCGTCCAGTCCCCCAGGTAGGTCTCACGGGTCGCCGACGCGGCCTGCATCCCGGTGAGTTGCGGACGGTTCGCGGGGACGGTGATCACGGCGCCGGGGCCGGTGTTGCGGTACTCGGCGAAGCGCTGGCTCTGCCACGGGTGGGCGCTCGACATGTCGGTGTACGGCGCCACCGCGTCGATGCCGGGGCCGAGGCGGGTCTCGCGGACGGTGAGCATCGGGCGGGCGGTGGTGTCGGAGCTGGGCACCCAGGGGCGGGCCAGCTTGTACGCGCCGTCGGGGGCCGCGCTGCCGACCCGGCCGTGCGTCACCAGGAAGCCGCGCGGGTTGGCCCCGGCGGTCGAGGGCGCGAACACGAAGCCGTACGGCGCCGACGCCAGGTCGGTGCGGTCCAGGGTGCGGAAGCGGCAGTGCTCGAAGACGGCGGTGGCCCGGCCGAACACGAAGTCGACGTCGCCCTCGACGTGGCAGTGGGCGTAGTACTGGCGGGCGAACGCGGTCAGTGCCGTGGAGTCGGCGTACAGGGTGTCCTGGTGGCCGAGGAACCGGCAGTGGAAGAAGGCGCTGCGGTCGCCCTGCACCTTCAGGGCCACCGCCTGGGTGCCGGTGACGTCCGGGTGGTCGGCGCGCAGCCAGTCGTTGGCGAAGGTGATCCAGCGGGCGGTGAAGCCGTCGGCCTGGACGGTGGTGGTGGCCGAGCCGGTGGTGCCGAGGGTGCCGCCGCCGGGCTTGGGGGTGCCGGCCGCGTTGTCGTACACGATCACCACGTCACGGGGGTTCTCCGAGGCGCCGATCCAGGTCGTCCCGGTGCGCGCGGCGGACACGACGACCGTCTCGCGGTAGGTGCCGGGCGCCAGGACGAGCGTCCAGCCGCTGCCCGACGCGGCGGACACGGCGGCGGAGACGGATGTGTGGTCGCCGCGGCCGGCGGGGTCGACGTACAGAGTCTGCGCGGTGAGGCGGGCGGCGGGGGAACCGAAGCGGCCGAACGGGCGCCGCCCCGGGCCGGCCCACGACGGCGCGGCGGTCAGCGCGAGCGCGGCGCCGGCCCCGGCGCCCGCCAGGAGGAACCCCCTGCGGGACGAGGACGGGTGCGGGTGGGGCGAGGGCATGCGGGTGCTCCTTGGGTGGGGTGTGCGGCCGGGGCGGACGCCTCCGGGGTGGGGAGGCGGTGCGGGCCGCCCCGGCCGGCCGGGGCGGGGCGTCAGCGCAGGCGGCCGGCGCCCGCGCGGTGGTCGACGATCCCGGGGACGGCCCTCGGCGGGTCGACCCGGGTGCGCAGGGTCGGGGTCCAGCCGGCGCCCGGCTGGAGGGTCTCGGCGGGGATCTGCGCGTTGTGGACGGCGATCAGGTCGACGCGCTTGCCGTTGACGTAGTTGTCGTCGGCGGTGACCGGCGAGACGTTCCAGCGCTTGAGGATCTTGCCCGCGGCGACGCCCTCGGGCAGCGTGAACGCGTTGTGCTCGGCGACCAGCTGGGACTCCTTGCCGACGCCGAAGCTGTACGAGTAGTCCTCGCCCGCCACGAAGTGGTTGTTGTAGGAGTCGACCTGTCCGAACCGCACGCGCGGGGCGCGCTCCACGAGGTTCTCGAACAGGTTGTGGTGGAAGGTCACCTTGAGCTTGCCGCGGTCGCCCGCCGCGGTGGACTCGCTGTCGCTGTTGCCGATGAGGATCGTCTTGTCGTGCTCGGTGAAGACGTTCCAGGAGGCGGTGACGTAGTCGGCGCCGCGGACGATGTCCAGCTCGCCGTCGTGCTGCTGGTAGAGCATCCCGAAGTAGGTGGGTGCGGCGCTGTCGGGGTGGCTGCCGTCGGTGAAGGTGTTGTGGTCCAGCCACACGTGGGTGGAGCCGTAGACCACGGCGGTGTCGTACTCGGAGTTCCAGTTGCCCTGGCTGCCGTCGGTCGGGTCCCACTGGGGGAAGCAGTCGAGGGGGCTCTCGAACGTCAGGTTGCGGACGATGACGTTGTCGACGGCCTTGATCTGGAGGCTGGCGCCCTTGAACCCGGCGCCGCGGCCGACGCCGATGATCGTGGTGTCGGACGGGATGTTCGCCTTGATGGACCGGTCCTGCTGAGCGGCCGAGGCACGCCGCAGCCCCTCGGGGCTGTCGTCGGGCTCGGCGCTGAGGTCGGTGTCCAGGCCCCAGGTCTCGGGTGCGTACGCCGCCAGGTAGGCGTCGAAGTCGTAGCCGGGCGCGGCGAAGGCGTCGCAGCCCTCGGAGACGGCGTCGATGACGCCCTTCACCTTGATGATCCTGGGCGCGTCGCCGCCGGCGGCGAGGGCGGCCTTGAACTGGGCCCAGGTGGTGACGGTGTACACGTGCGCCGCGTCGGCCGCCGCGCCGCCGGTGGTCCCGGTGCCGTACGACCCCCAGCCGTCCCGGTCGCCCAGCACCTGCCGGGCGGGGTCGCGGGGGTGCGCCTGGGCGGTCGTGCCGGTCAGGGACAGCACCAGGGCGGCGCAGCCGGCCACCGCGGCGGCCCGCGCTATGGCATGCCCATGCCACTTCTGAACGTTCATCGTGTGCGGCTCTCTCTCCTCGGGACTGCTCGGGACTTCTTTGGGCTTCTTTGGGCTTCTTTGGGCTTCTTCGGGAGGGGTGTTACTCGGTGGGTGCCTCGGGCCAGGTGATCCACGACGGCGGGACCGGGTCGTCCAGCCGCCGTACGTCCCGGGGCGCGAGGACCCGCGTGCGCAGCAGCTCCCGCGCCACGAGACGCGCCACGGCGATCGCGCCCGGCGGGTTGAAGTGCGTGTTGTCCTGCTCGGTCGCAGTCCAGTTGAAGTACGTCTTGGTCTCCTCGACGCCCAGCCGCTGCCAGAGCGCGAGCGACAGCGCCTGGAGGTCGAGCAGCGCCACTCCCTCCCGCCCGGCGAGCGCCCGCATGGCCGCGGGGTAGTCGCCGTGCGTGGGAAGGGCGGTGCCCGCCGCGTCGAAGCGCCGTCGCTCCACGGGCGTGGCCAGCACCGGCCGCGCCCCACGGGCCCGGGCCCCCTCGACGTACCGGCGCAGGTAGTCCTGGTACGTCGACCAGGGCTCCGTGTAGCGCGTGGGATCGGTGGTCTTCTCGTCGTTGTGGGCGAACTGGACGAGCAGGACGTCGCCCGGCCGGATCGCGGCCAGGACCGCGTCGAGCCGGCCCTCGTCGACGAAGCTCTTCGCACTGCGCCCGTTCACCGCGTGGTTGGCGACGGGCCGGTCCCGGTGCAGGAAGAACGGCAGCGCCATGCCCCACCCGGTCTCGGGCGCGGCGTCGGCGTACTTCTGGGCGGCGGTGGAATCACCGGCGACGAACACGGTGCGCACCCCCCGCTCCCCGGCCCGGGCACCCGGAGCCCCGGCGAGAGCGAGCGGAACGGCAGCGAGCCCGGCGGCGGCGACTTGCCTACGGCTGAGGGACACAGGGGCAACCTTTCGAGAAGCGTGCACGAACCCGCCCTCGGGGGCGCGGGGCGGTATTGACATGCGGCCGGCCGCGGGGCGCGAGCACCAGGGGGCGGCCCGTACCCTGTGACGCAACGGACCGCCCCACGACGAACCCGGCAACCGCTCAGCCAGCGGCTAGCCCTGCTGCTTCCACTCGGCCTGCGCCTTGTTCAGCTGGTCGGCCAGCGTGTCCAGGAACTTCTTCGCGCTCATCTTCCCGAGCAGCACCTTCTGGAAGTTCGGCTCGTTGTCGGCCTTGGAGATCGTGTTCCAGTCGGGCAGGTAATACGGCAGCTGCACGATCGTGGTCGAGCCGTCGCCCAGCGCCGCCGCGGCGAGCTTCGTCGGCTCGGACTTCTGCACCCAGGCGTCCTGCGCCGCCTGCGTGTTGGCCGGGACCTGGCCCGCCGACTCGTTGAACTTGGAGTTCTCCGCGCGCGACGCCGCGAACTCGATGAACGTCCAGGCGGCTTCCTTGTTCTTGGAGCTCTTGAACAGGCCGAGCCCGTCCACCGGGTTGGAGACCTGCACCCGCTTGCCGTCGGGCTGCGTCGGCTGCGGGATGCCGCGGAACTTGGCGGCGCCGAACGCCTTCACGTGGTCCTGGTACGACCCGAGGTTGTGGTTGAGCATCCCGATCGTGCCGGAGTCCCACTGCGCGACCATCTTGGTGAAGTCGTTGTTGACGTCGGCGGCGGGGGTGGCCTTCTTGTACAGCCCGGCGTACTTCTCCAGCGCGGCCACGTTCTTCGGGTCGTTGACGGTGGTCTTGTCGCCGTTCCAGAACGAGGTGATGCCGGACTGCCCGTACATCGCGTCGAGGGCCGGGGCGATGGACCCGGCGCCGCCGCGGATGGTGTACCCGAACTCGTTCCTGCCCGCGTTCGTGAGCTTGGCGGCGGCCGTGAAGAACGCGTCCCAGGTGGTCGGCGCCTGCAGACCGGCCTTCTGGAACAGGTCGGTGCGGTAGTACAGGACGCCGTTGTTGGCGGACGTCGGCACCGAGTACAGCCGGCCGTCGCGGCCGCCCGCGGCCTTCAGCGAGGTGAGCATGTCCTTGTTGAGCAGGCCGTTGAGCGAGGACTTGGCGAGCCGCCCGTCGAGCGGCTCCAGCGCGTTCTGCGCGGAGAACCCGGCGAGCATCGCCGCGCCCACCCCGCCGACGTCGGGCAGGCCGCCGCCCTGGATCGCGGTGTCCACCTTGGACTGGTACTCGGTGGAGGCGATGCCGACGTACTCGACGTCGATGTCCGGGTGGGCCTTCTCGAAGTCGGCGATGATCTCCTTCCAGACGTCGGTGCGCACACCGCCGTTGTTGTCCCAGAAGACGATCCTGCCCTTGCCGCTGCCCTCGGAGCCCTTGTCGCCGCCGGCGCCGCTGCCGTCGTCCCCGCAGGCGGTGGCGGTCAGGGCGAGCACGGATCCCAGGGCGACGGCCACGGCGGCCCGCCTGCTTCTGCTGGTGCTGGTCTTCATTGGTCGGCTCTCTTCTTCGGGATCGACTCGGACGTGACGGCCGTCGGATGACGGGGCGGTGCTGGGGTCGTGCGGTCGCGCGTGGGGGGACGGGATGCGTGGGGGGAGGGAGCCGGGCACGGGTGCTCGGCAAGCGCTTGCTGGGCGGATGTGCGTCAGGGCGGCTCCCAACGGGCGCGGGGGGTCGGCGGTTTACAGCGGGCGGATGCGGAACCGGGTGAAGGCGGCCGCTCCGGCGTGCCCTTCCCCGTCGTGCGCGGGACCGGCGGGGGCGAGGGCGAACAGGCCGAGCAGGGCCCCGACCCAGCGCCAGGGGGTGGCGGCGAAGACCGGGCCCGACGGCTCGAAGCCTCCGCCGAGGTCGTGGGAGAAGCGGCAGCGGGCGCCCGGAGCCGTCTCGATCCGCAGCCGGACCCGCCCCCCGGGTGCCGGGCGGGAGTGGCCGGCGTCGCGTTCCGCCTCGGCGACCTGCTCGGCGAACCGGTGCACCAGGTGGACGGTCCCGTCGGTCCCGCGCCGGAGTCCGATCCAGCAGTAGGCGTCCCCGAGGACGGCGAGCCCGGCCCGCGCCCCCGGCTCCTGCGCGTGCAGTTCGAGGTCCACCTCGACGACCGAGGGCGCGCCCGGCAGCCGCTGGGTGAGCACGTGGGGCAGTTTGCGCAGGTCGTGCGCGTCGGGGGTGCGCAGACAGGCCAGCCGCAGGCCGTCGCCGGAGTGCTGGGTGGCCCAGCCGGCCCGGGGGTTGGCCGTCCACTGCCACTGCCGGCCGTAGCGGCCGCCGGGGAAGTCGTCGTCGGTGGCGGGCGCGGCGGGCGGCTGCGCGGGCAGGGCGGGCCTCGGGTGGACGAGGACCGGGGCGCCGTCGTCGCCGATCACCGGCCAGCCGCCCGGGCCGTCCCAGCGCATCGGCTGCAGGTGCACCACCCGGCCGTACGCCCCGCGCTGCTGGAAGTGCAGGAACCAGTCCTCGCCGGACGGGGTGCGCACCCAGCCGCCCTGGTGGGGCCCGTTGACCTCGGTGTCCTTCTGTTCCAGGACGATGCGCTCCTCGTACGGGCCGAAGAACCCGCGGGAGCGGAAGGCGCCCTGCCAGCCGGTCTCCACTCCCCCGGCAGGCGCGAGGATCCAGAACCAGCCGTCGTGGCGGTACAGCTTGGGGCCCTCCAGGGTGAACCAGCCGGGGATGCGGTCGGCGTCCACGATCACCTTGCCCTCGTCGAGCAGCGCGGTGCCCTCCGGGTGCATCCGGTGGCCGGTGAGCCGGTTCTTCACGCCCGCCCGGGACCTGGCCCAGGCGTGCACGAGGTACGCCTCGCCGGTCTCCTCGTCCCACAGGGGGCACGGGTCGATGAGGCCCCTGCCCGCCTTCACCAGGTGCGGCCGGGTCCACGGGCCCCTGATGTCGGGGGCGTTGACCTGGAACACGCCGTGGTCGGGGTCGCCCCAGAAGATCCAGAAGCGGTCGTCGTGGTGGCGGATCGACGGGGCCCACACGCCGCGGTCGTGCCGGGGGCGCGCGAACTCCTCCTCCGGTTCCAGGCGTTCGAGGGCGTGGCCGACCAGCGTCCAGTCGACCAGGTCGCGCGAGTGCAGCAGCGGCAGGCCGGGCACGCGGCCGAAGCTGGAGGCGGTGAGGTAGAAGTCGTCGCCGACGCGGACCACGTCCGGGTCGGACCAGTCGGCGTCCAGCACCGGGTTGGTGTACGTCGTCACGTGCCCACCGCCTTGCGGACCAGTGCCGCCGCCTCGCCGCGGTCCAGGCGGCCGTCGGCGACGACGGTGACGATCCGGCGTACGGCCGTGTCGCCGGGCGCGATGGCCAGGCGCCGCTCGGAGGCCAGCGAGGAGCCGACGCCGGGGTATTCGGCGGTGCGCACGAACCAGGGGTCGCGGCGGGTGGCGTCGGTGGCGCCCGCGAGGACCAGGGTCCACCGGTCGGTCGCGAGGGCCAGCCAGTCGGCGGGGCGGCCGTGCACCCGGTCCTCGCCCTCCGCGTCCGGGGTGAAGGCGTCCGGCGCCCGGTCCTCCTTGCGGGCCCGCCAGAAGAAGCCGCCGTAGGCCGCTCCCGGGCGCCCGTTGGTGGCGGGGCTGCCGATGGTCAGCGGGTCCGGGGTGACGTTGGTCAGGGAGAAGGTGAAGTCCAGCGCCCAGGCGGCCGGGGTGAGTCCGGTGGCGGCGACGGTACGGCGCTCGCGCAGCAGCTCCGCCCCGGCGGCGACCCAGCGCAGCTCCGCCACGAAGCCGTCGGGGTCGCGCAGCTGGAAGCCGGTGTGCCGCTGGGCGCCGTGGTTGTCGAGCTCGGTCGGGCCCCGGTCGCGCACGTAGGTGCGTCCGCCCCAGAAGTTGGTCCCCTCGACGTCGGGTACGGCGACACCGACGCCGAGGTGGTGGGCGTGGTCGGCGGGGGTCAGTTCGGTGACCGTGGTGCCGGCCAGGGTGGTGACGGGGTGCAGGTAGGGGCGCGGCGAGAGCCGGGCGGGCAGCTCGGGCCGGGTGACGTAGCGGGCGACGGGGCGGCCCGCGACGCGCAGCACGGTGGCGTCGTCGGTGGTCATCGGGGGTCCTCCTCTCCCGGCGGGTCCGTGACGGGCCGCGCCCAGTCGGCGCCCAGTTCGGAGTACAGGGACAGCGTGTCGGCGGCGGCCGCGACCAGGGCGTCCACGCCGGGCACCACGCGGCGCGGCTCCCCGGGCGCCGGGTGCCAGGCGGTGGGGGGCAGCGGGGCCGGGTCGGGGGCGGTGCGGACCGCCTCGACGACCTTCATGAAGGCGCCGGTGGCGTCCGGCGGGACGAGCAGGTCCACGCCGTCGACGAGGTGCTCGACGAGGTTCTCCAGCAGGTCGGTGCGGCCGTACCGGAACTCCTCGGGGCCGTGGTCGGCGCGCTGGAGGAGCACCCGGTCCTGCTTGTACCAGTGGGTGATCCGGCCGCGGGTGCCGTGCACCAGCACGTAGGGCTCGCCGGGCTGTTCGGCGCACAGGGTCGCGGCGACCGTGACGCGGTGGCCGGCCGCGGTGGCGACGCGCACGCAGGAGGTGTCGTCGGACTCGATGGCGTTGGCGTGCCACAGCTCGGTCTCGACGCCGGTGACGTCCTCGGCGCGGGTGGCGCCGGCGAGGGCGAGGGCGGTGGCGACGGCGTGCGCGAGCGGGTTGGTCAGCGCGCCGTCGACGACGTCGGCGCCGTCCATCCGCCGCCGGCCGGCCCAGGGGGCGCGCCGGTAGTACGCCTCGGGCCGGGACCAGGCGCCGGCCCCGCCGACCCCGGTGACCTCGCCGATCACCCCGTCGGCGAGCATCCGGCGGACGGCGGGCACGGCGTGGGAACCGAGCGACTGGAAGCCGATCTGGCAGGCCACGCCGGCCTCGGCCACCCCGTCGGCCATGCGGCGGAACGCGGCGTAGGACGGGGCGGGCGGCTTCTCGAGGAGCAGGTGCACGCCGCGGCCGGCGGCCGTGAGGGCCAGGTCGGTGTGGGTCGGGATCGGGGTGCAGACGACCGCGACCCGGGCGCCGGTGCTGTCGAGCAGCGCGCCGAGGTCGGCGGACTGCTCGGGCGTGCCGAGGCCGTCGGGGATCTCGTCGGGGGTGAGCGGCGTCAGCTCGCACAGGCCGGCCAGGCGGACGATGCCCTTGTCCTGGAGGCGGCGGATGTTGTCCAGGTGCCAGCGGCCGTGCCCGCGCGCCCCGGCCAGCACGACGGGGACCGGCATGTCCGGTGCGCTGCCGGTGCGGTGACGGTTCGTCATCAGCCCTTCACCGCCCCCGCGCTGAAGCCGGTGATCAGCCACTTCTGGATGAAGGCGAACACGAGCACCACGGGCACGGCGGCGATGATGCCGCCCGCGGCGAGCGCGCCGAGGTCGACGCTGTCCGCGCTCATCAGGGTGTTGAGGCCGACCGGGATCGTCTGCTTGTCCTGGTTGTTGAGGAACATCAGCGCGAACAGGAAGTGGTTCCAGGAGTGCACGAAGGCGAAGGAGCCGACGGCGATCAGGCCGGGGCGCAGCAGCGGCAGCACGACGATCCGGAAGGCCGTCAGCCGGTTGCAGCCGTCCACCCAGGCCGCCTCCTCCAGGGAGTACGGCACGTTCTTGATGAAGTTGCTGATCAGGATCATCGACAGCGGCAGCTGGAAGACGGTCTCGGCGAGGATGACACTGCCGAGCGAGTTGATCAGCTGGAGCTTGGCGAAGATCTCGAACAGCGGGACCAGCAGCAGCGCGCCGGGCACGAACTGGGAGCACAGCAGGGCGAGCATGAACCCGCGCTTGACCTTGAAGTCGAAGCGGGCGAGCGCGTAGCCGCCGGCCAGCGCGACCAGGGTCGTCAGCACCAGGGTGCACAGCCCGACGAGGACGCTGTTCTGGAAGTAGGTGCCGAAGCTGCGCTCGGTCCACACCTTCTCGAAGTGGTCGAAGGTGACGGGCCAGGGCACGAGCGAGGTGGAGCCGGCCGGGCGCAGCGCGAACAGCACGATCCAGTAGAAGGGGACGAGGGTGAAGACCAGGTAGATCGACAGGGGCAGGTAGACGTGCCAGCGGGGCACCTCGTCCCAGGCGCGGTGGCGCGGGGCGGGGCGGGGCGGCTCGGGCGTCGCGCGCACGGGGGCGGGCGCGGCCTGGGTGGCCTCCTCGGTGATCACTTGGACGCACCTCCGAACTTGCTCAGGCGCAGGTAGACCACCGAGCAGAAGAGCAGGATCACGAACGCGACGGTGGTCAGGGCGGACGCGTAGCCGAAGTTGTGGGCGTCCACGCTGGTGTTGGCGATGTACAGCGGCAGCGTGGTGGTCTCGCCGGCCGGGCCGCCGCCGGTCAGGGTGTAGAGCAGGTCGACGTTGTTGAACTCCCACACGGCGCGCAGCAGCGTGGACAGGACGATCGCGTCCTTCAGGTGGGGCAGGGTGATGTGCCAGAACTGCTGGAGCTTGCCCGCCCCGTCCACCTCGGCGGCCTCGTACAGGTCCTTGGAGACGGACTGGAGGTCGGCGAGGATGAGGATCGCGAAGAAGGGCACCCCGCGCCACAGGTCGGCGACGACCGCCGCCGGGAAGACGGTGGAGGTGTCCGACAGCCAGCTGGTGCCGTAGGAGCCCATGCCCAGGTCGGCGAGGTAACGGGTGATGCCCGTCTGGGAGTTGTAGAGCAGCACCCAGATCGCGGAGGTCAGCACGCCGGACACGGCCCAGGGCGAGAACACCATGGCCCGGCCCAGTCCCCGCCCGACGAAGGTCTGGTTGACGATGAGCGCGAGCGCCAGGCCGAACAGCAGCTGGAGACCGACCTCGACGAAGACCCACTTGGCGCTGAAGGTCAGGGTGTCCCAGAACTGCGGGTCGTCGGTGAAGATGCGCACGAAGTTGTCGAGGCCCGCGGGGCCGTTGCGCCACGGCTTGGTGGGGTTGTAGTGCTGCAGGCTGTAGTAGAAGACGCTGACCACCGGGTAGGCGATGAAGCCCAGCATCAGCAGGGCCGCCGGCGCGATCAGCAGGTACGGCAGCCTGCGCGGCGTGGCGGAGGCACGGCGCCGCCTCGGTGGCGCGGGCGGTTTCGCCACGGCTGCGGCTTGGGCCATGACTGTTCTCCGTTCTCGGTACGTCGTGCGGGAAGCGCTTGCTCCGGTGGCGCGGTGCGGCCGGGCCGGGGTGGTGCGGGAGCGTGCGGGGAGTGCGGGGGCGTGCGGAGGGGCGGTGCTCAGCCCGCGTACGGATCCGCGACCCGGCCCGGGCGGGCGAGGAACTCGAAGTCGCAGCCGGTGTCGGCCTGGGTGATCTGCTCGTTGTAGAGCGCGCCGTAGCCGCGCTCGTACCGGGTGGGCGGCGGTGTCCAGGCGGCCCGGCGCCGCGCGAGTTCGGCGTCGTCCACGTGCAGGTGGAGGCTGCGCGCCTCGACGTCGAGGGTGACGAGGTCGCCGCTGCGCACCAGGGCCAGCGGCCCGCCGACGTACGACTCGGGTGCCACGTGCAGGACGCAGGCGCCGTAACTGGTGCCGCTCATCCGGGCGTCGGAGATGCGGACCATGTCGCGCACGCCCTGCTTGAGCAGGTGGTCCGGGATCGGCAGCATGCCGTACTCGGGCATTCCGGGGCCGCCCTTGGGGCCGGCGTTGCGCAGCACCAGCACGCTGTCGGCGGTGATGCCCAGCGACGGGTCGTTGATGGTGCGCTGCATGGTCCGGTAGTCGTCGAAGACGACCGCGGGGCCGGTGTGCTTGAGCAGGTGCGGCTCGGCGGCGATGTGCTTGATGACGGCGCCGTCCGGGCAGAGATTGCCCCGCAGGACGGCCACCCCGCCCTCCGCGGCGACGGGGTGGTCGCGCGGGCGGATCACGTCGTCGTGGTGCACCCGCGCGCCCTCGATCTGCTCGCGCAGGGTGTCGTGGGAGACCGTCGGGCGGTCCAGGTGGAGCAGGTCCGGGATCCGGGAGAGGAAGCCGGGCAGTCCGCCCGCGAAGTGGAAGTCCTCCATGAGGTACGTCCGTCCGCCGGGCCGCACGTTGGCGAGGACCGGGACCGTGCGGGCGATGCGGTCGAAGTCGTCGAGGGTGAGCCGCACCCCGGCGCGGCCGGCCATGGCGATCAGGTGGATGACCGCGTTGGTGGAGCCGCCGAGGCCGAGCACGGTGGTGACCGCGTCCTCGAAGGCCTCCCGGGTGAGGATGTCGCTCAGCTTGCGGTCGCGGTGGACCAGTTCGACGACGGTGAGGCCGGCCCGGGCGGCCATCCGGTCGTGCCCGGAGTCGACCGCCGGGATGCTGGACGCGCCGGGCACGGTGACGCCGAGCGCCTCGGCGGCGGCCGTGAGCGTGGAGGCGGTGCCCATCGTCATGCAGTGGCCGGGCGAGCGGGCGAGGCCGTTCTCCAGCTCGGCCATCTCGCAGTCGCCGATCAGGCCGGCCCGCTTGTCGTCCCAGTACTTCCACATGTCGGTGCCGGACCCGAGCACCTCATTGCGCCAGTGGCCCGGCAGCATCGGGCCGGCGGGCACGAACACGGTGGGCAGGTCGGCGGAGGCGGCGCCCATCAGCAGCGCGGGCGTTGTCTTGTCGCAGCCGCCCATCAGCACCGCGCCGTCCACCGGGTAGGAGCGCAGCAGTTCCTCGGTCTCCAGCGCGAGCAGGTTGCGGTAGAGCATCGGGGTCGGCTTCTGGAAGGTCTCGCTCAGCGTGGCGACCGGGAACTCCAGCGGAAAGCCGCCCGCCTGCCACACCCCGCGCTTGACGGCCTGGGCGCGGTCGCGCAGGTGGACGTGGCAGGGGTTGATGTCCGACCAGGTGTTGAGGATCGCGACGACCGGCTTGCCGAGGTGCTCCTCGGGCAGGTAGCCGAGCTGGCGGGTGCGGGCGCGGTGGCTGAACGAGCGCAGTCCGTCCGTGCCGTACCACTGGTGGCTGCGCAGGTCCTCGGGGTTCCTGCGGGGCGCTCCGGGTGCGTTCACAGCGACCACCCCGCGGCTATGGCGGCCACCTCGGCCCGCTCCGTCTCCGGCAGCAGCCGGCTCGGCGGGCGCACCTCCCGGCGGCACAGGCCGAGCGAGGCGAGGGCCTCCTTGACGACCGTGACGTTGTCCGCGCTGCCGTTGGCGGCGCGCAGTTCCTCGAAGCGGCGGATCTGCTCCCAGACCTTCATCGCGGCCGGGTAGTCGCCGGCCCGCAGCGCCTCGATCATGTCGCGCGAGACGGACGGGGCGACGTTGACCAGGCCGGAGGTGAAGCCGGTGGCGCCGGCCGAGAAGTACGACGGCGCGTACGGCTCGGCGAGGCCCGCGACCCACACGAAGCGGTCCAGGCCGGCGTCGCGGGCGAACGCGGCGAACTTCGCGGCGTCCGGCACGGCGTACTTCACGCCGATCACGTTCGGGCAGGCGTCGGCGAGCTGGGCGAGGCGGGCGCCGGGCAGCTGCGCGTTGCGGATGTACGGCACGACGCCCAGCTCGGGCACGGACTCGGCGATCGCGCGGTGGTAGTCGACCCAGCCGCTCTGCGCGACGTAGGGGTGGACGGGCTGGTGGACCATGACCATCCGGGCGCCCAGCTCGCGGGCGTGCCGGGCGGAGGCGACGGCGGTGGGCACGTCGTGGCCGACGCCGACCAGGACGGCGGCCCGGTCGCCGCCCTCCTCGACGGTCAGCTCGGTGACCAGGCGGCGCTCCTCGGGGGTGAGGGCGTAGAACTCGCCGGTGTTGCCGTTGGGGGTGAGGGTGGTGATCCCGGCGTCGAGCAGCCGGCGCAGCAGCGCCCGGTGGGCCCGCCGGTCGACGGAGCCGTCCTCGGCGAACGGGGTCACCGGGATGGCCACCACGTCGGCCAGGGCCGCACGCTGGGTCTCGAACACCACGCTGCTCATTCCTGGCCTTCCTGGTGGGATGCGGGGACGTCCGCCCCGGGGAACGCCCGTTCGACGAAGGACGCGATGTGGGCGTGCAGGGCGCGGGCCGCGCCGTCCGCGTCGCCGTCCAGCGCGAGGCGCAGGATCTCCCGGTGCTCGCCGGCCTCGCGCTCCCAGGAGGGGTCGGCGGCCCAGGCCACGGCGGAGACCAGGGCGGCCTGGTCGCGGACCTCGTCGAGCATCCGGCCGAGCAGCGGGTTGCCGCACGGCACGTACAGGGCGCGGTGGAACTCGCGGTTGGCGAGGGAGCGTTCGGCGGTGTCGGTGGCGCCGTCGGCCCGGGTGAGGGCGTCGCGCGCGGCGTCCAGGGAGGCACCCCGGCGCACCGCCCGGCGCAGCGCCTCGGGTTCGAGGAGCAGCCGTACGTCGTAGACCTCGCGCGCCATGTCCGCGTCCACCATGCGCACCGTGACGCCCTTGTACTGGCTCATGACGACCAGCCCGGTGCCGGCCAGGGTCTTGAGCGCCTCGCGCACCGGGGTCTTGGAGACCCCGAACTGCGCGGCGAGCTCGGTCTCGACCAGGGCCTGGCCGGGCGTCAGCTGCCCGGTGAGGATGCGGCGTTTGATCTCCTCCAGCACGTACTGCGTACGGGAGGGGATCGGCGTGGGCACAGAGGTCATGCGCGCCTCTCGGAAGTCACGTATCAGATCTCGGGTGTATCTGATCTCGCGTATCGCGTCTCATATATGACGTACGAAGTACGACGCGTTGAAGGTAGGAGGGGGCCCGTGTTTCGTCAATGCTTCCGGCAGAGAAACCTGCGGTGGCGGCGCGAAGGCGCAGGTGGGCCGGAAACCCGGCCGCGTGGTGGGCCGGAAACCCGGCCGCGTGGTGGCCCGGAAAACGGGCCGCCCGCCCCCGGTGACGGGGCGGGCGGCCCTGGCGAGCGGGAGTCCGGGCGGTCACGGGGTCCAATGCGGGTCGCGGCCGCTGAGGCCCACGGCGCGGTCGAGGAGCGGCGCGTCGTCGGGGACGGGGACGGGCGGGCCGAAGGGGCCCTCACCGCCGCTCGCGGCGACCTGCAGCAGGAACGCGTGGGCCGCCCGGAGCGCGGCCGGGTCGGGGGCGTACTCCTGACCCGTGGCGCGGGCCAGGTCCCAGCCGTGCACGACCAGTTCGTCGGCGGCCACGGCGAAGGCCACCTCGGCGGGCAGGTCGATGCTGCCGGCGCGGGTGGCGCCGGCCCGGGCGGCCGGGTCGCGCCAGGCGTCGGCGAGTTCCTCCAGGACCTTGGGCAGCTCCGCGCGCCAGCCGGGTCCGACGTCGGGCAGGACGGCGTCCGGCCGGGTGTCGGTGGTCGGCCCGAAGTCCTTGCGGGCCGCGTCTCGGAAGGCCACCGAGAGGCCGGCCAGGTGCCCCAGCAGGTGACGCACCGCGTACTGCGGACAGGGCGTCGCGCCGCCCAGCTGCGCGTCCGTCACCCCCTCCGCGAGCCGGGCGACGACCAGCGCCTGCGGTCCGAGGTCGAGCGTCGTGGGGTCGGACATGGGTGCTCCTCCGGGAGACGGGTGATTCCTACCGGAAGGTGGACCGCGCGCCCGCCCGGAATTCATCGGTCGTCACCGGGCCCCGGTGCGTCAGCCGCCCAGCGCCTCCCGTACGGCTTCCAGGTCCGCGTCCGAGGCCAGTCCCGCGTGGTAGAGGCGCAGCTCCGTCGCGCCCAGGTCACCGGCGCGGGACGCGTCCGCGGCGAGGGTGGCGGGGCTGCCGCCCATGCCGGAGACGATGGTGAAGTTGGCCGCGAGGACGGCGTCCGCGCCGGTCGCGGCGAACGGGGCGAGCAGGCCGGGGCCGCCCGTGCAGGGCACCACCACGCCGTCCGCCACGGACAGCACGTGCGCGGGGTCGACGCCCACGTTGGCGCCGGTGTGGTGGGTGACCGGGTCGGCGTGCAGCAGCACCTGGAAGCCCTCGGGCGCGGCCGCGCGCACGGCGGCGACGGCCTGTTCCTGCAGGGAGCGGGCGGTCGTGTCGCGCCACGCGCGCGTGGCGGCCGCCGTGTCCTGCCCGAGCAGCTTCTCGACCCCCGCCCAGCCCCCGTCGTCCGGGGCCCCCCGCCACAGCGGCTCCAGCGCCTCCCGTACGGCGACGGCGAGCGCGTCGGCGTCCAGGCCCTGCTCGCCGTAGCCGGCCCGGCAGGTGGGGCAGAAGCACAGGGACATCAGGTACTGGCCGGCGTCCCCGAGGCCGACCCCGCCGGTCTTGTCGTGGGCGTGCAGGTGCGCCAGCCCGTACCAGCCGAGGGACTCCAGTTCGGTGCCGGCCGCCCCGGGGCGCACGGCGGCCTCGGCGGCGAGGTCGACGAGGTACGCGCGCGTGGCGGGCTGGGCGATGCACGGGGCCCAGGGGTAGCGGTCGCCGTAGGCGTTGACCACGGAGGTGTCCGGGTGCTCGGCGCCCAGGCGGGAGCTGTGCGCGAGGACGACCCAGGTGTGCACCTCCAGACCGGCGTCGCCGAGGGCGGCGGCCGCCTCCCCGAAGGCGTCGCCCGGGGCCCAGTCACCGGCCGGGTGGGGGCGCAGCGCCCGTCCTTCCCAGTGCTCGCCCGGCGGGTACAGCGCGGCCGCGTACGCGGCGGTGACGACGCGGTGGCGCGGGTGGCGGGGGGTCAGCGCGCGCGTGGAGTGGTACGCGGAGGCGAGCGTCACCTGCCGCACGCCGAGCGCGGCGATCCGTGCGGGGGCCTGGGGGTCGCCGTTGACGTCCCAGGGGTAGACGAACGCGGACGTCTTCACCGGTCCTCCGTGCTGTCCTCGTCGAGCAGCGCGTGGCCGCGCTCGATCACCTGGGCGAGCTGCTTGACGTGGTCCTCGCTCGGCTCGTGCAGCGGCGGCCGCACCTCCCCCACGTCCAGGCCGCGCAGCCGTACGCCGGCCTTGACGAGCGCGACGGCGTACCCGCGGCCCCGGGCGCGCAGTTCGACGAAGGGGCGGTAGAAGCCGTCCAGCAGCCGTCGGGCGGTGGCGTCGTCGCCGGTGCGCAGCGCCCGGTGGAAGGCGAGGGCGATCTCGGGCGCGAAGCAGAACACGGCCGAGGAGTACAGCGGGACGCCGAGGGCGCGGTAGGCGAGCTGGGTCTGCTCGGCGGTCGGCAGGCCGTTGAAGTAGAGGAAGTCGCCCGGCACTTCGGTGCGCACGGCGCTGATCACGCGCTGCATCAGGTCGAGGTCGCCGAGGCCGTCCTTGAGGCCCACGATCCCCTCGGTGCGGGCGAGTTCGACGACGGTGGCGGGGGTGAACACGGCGTTGTCGCGCTGGTAGACGATCACCGGGAGCGGGGTGGCGGCGGTGACCTCGCGGTAGTGCCGCAGCAGGCCCTCCTGCCCGGCGACCACCAGGTAGGGCGGCAGGGCGAGCAGTCCGTCGGCGCCCGCCGCGTGGGCCAGGCGCGCGTAGCGGACGGCGAGCGCGGTGCCGTAGCCGACGCCCGCGACGACCGGGACGCGCCCGCCGGTGACCTCGACGGCCGCGCGCACGCAGTCCTCGAACTCCTCGGGGGTGAGCGCGTGGAACTCCCCCGTGCCGCAGCAGGCGAAGACGGCGGCGGCGCCCGCCTCGACCCCGCGGCGGACGTGCGCCCGGAAGGCGTCCAGGTCGAGGGAACCGTCCGGGCCGAAGGCGGTGACGGGGAAGAACAACGGCCCGCTGGGAACGGCGAGTCGGGCGGCGAACGAGGCTGGCGTCACGGGCTCTCCCTGGGAGCAGGCGCTGTCCGGTGCACGTTTCTGACTGGTGTCCATATTTCTGAACACGGTCACGCTAAGGCGCCCCTCCGGGCCGGTCAAGCGGGCGACACGGCTCGAGCGAAGCCGCGGGGACGGCTAGGGCGGCACTTGACGGTCCGGGCGGCGCTCCCTAGCGTGTCCACGCATGTGAATCGCGTTTACGCACGCGGCTGGTGAGGCCGCCGGCACCCGCCCGTCGCCCGCCGATGCCCGCCGACGCCCGTCGACCAAGGAGAACCGAGGATGCCCGCTCCGCGCACCGTCCTGCTCACCGGCGCCGCCGGTGGTGTCGGCACCCTGATGCGGGGCCTGCTCCCCGCGTACGGCTACACGCTGCGCCTGCTGGACGTGCGGCCGATCGAGGACGAGCCCGACGCCGTCGTCGCGGACCTCTCGGACCGGGACGCCCTGCGCGAGGCCGTGCGGGGCGTCGACGCGATCATCCACCTCGCGGGCATCTCCCTGGAAGCCCCGTTCGACAAGATCCTCCGGTCGAACATCGAGGGCACCTACCACCTCTACGAGGCCGCGCGGGAGGAGGGCGTCGGCCGCGTCGTCTTCGCCTCCTCCAACCACGCGGTCGGCTTCACCCCGCGCCCCCGGGGCGACGACCCGCTCATCCCGGTGGACACCCCGCGCCGCCCCGACACCTTCTACGGGCTGTCCAAGTGCTTCGGGGAGGACCTGGCGCAGCTCTACTGGGACAAGCACGGCCTGGAGACCGTCTCGGTGCGCATCGGCTCCTGCTTCCCGGAGCCGACCAGCGTGCGGATGCTCTCGGTGTGGATGAGCCCGGCCGACGGCGCCCGCCTGTTCCACGCGGCCCTGACCGCGCCGGACGTCGGCCACACGGTCGTCTACGGCTCCTCCGCCAACACCCGCCTGTGGTGGGACCTGTCGAGCGCGCGGGCGCTCGGCTACGAGCCGCGGGACGACTCCGAGCCGTACGCGCAGAAGCTGATCGCCGAACAGGGCGACCTGGACGAGGACACCGTCTCCCACGGGTACTTGGGCGGACACTTCGTCAACGACCCGCCGATCTGGCCGTACTGACGGCATATCACACGTGTCGAGCGACGGGCGGCGGCGCTGCGGCCGTTGACGGAAAACCGTCGCCCACCGCGGCGGGCGGGCACCGAACGGGCCCGCCCGCCGCGCATCCGGGCACGGAACGGGCCCGCTTACGGCCCATTCGGGCACCGCACCCGGGCAGCCGACCGCCCGGAAGCCGCGCGAGGGGTGGCGCGATCCGCACTGCCCGAGGACTCCCCAACCCGCATCCACCTGCGGTGACCCCCGCTCACCCGGCTCGCACCCGCGCCGGCCCCCGCCCCGGCCCGCCCCGGGCAGGCCGTCGTCCGAACGGGCACATCCGGGCAGCATCCCCTCGACAACAGACCTGGTCGTGACCGCGTACCCCCTGTAGAACTTCCCCCATGGGCGCACCGAGGGCCCGAACGGGCAACACGGCAGGAGGCGGGGAGTCGGCCATGACCAGGACCGCGGAAGAACGCCAGCGCGAGATCGTACGGGTGGCACGCGCCGCCGGCTCGGTCGACGTCGCCGCGCTCGCTGCCGAACTGGGCGTGGCCAAGGAGACCGTGCGCCGCGACCTGCGCGCCCTGGAGGACCACGGCCTGGTCCGCCGCACCCACGGCGGCGCCTACCCCGTGGAGAGCGCCGGCTTCGAGACGACGCTCGCCTTCCGCGCCACCAGCCACGTCCCCGAGAAGCGCCGGATCGCCACCGCGGCGGCCGAACTGCTCGGGGACGCGGAGACGGTCTTCGTCGACGAGGGCTACACCCCCCAGCTCATCGCCGAGGCGCTGCCCCGGGACCGGCCGCTGACCGTGGTCACCGCCTCCCTGCCCGTGGCGGGCGCCCTGGCCGAGGCCGAGAACACCACCGTCCTGCTGCTCGGCGGCCGGGTCCGCTCCGGGACCCTCGCCACCGTCGACCACTGGACCACCCGGATGCTGGCCGGGTTCGTCCTCGACCTGGCCTACATCGGCGCCAACGGCATCTCCCGCGAGCACGGCCTCACCACCCCCGACCCGGCCGTCAGCGAGGTCAAGGCGCAGGCGATCCGGGCCGCGCGCCGCACGGTGTTCGCCGGCGTGCACACCAAGTTCGGCGCGGTCAGCTTCTGCCGGTTCGCGGACATCGGCACCCTGGAGACGATCGTGACCAGCACGCTGCTGCCGTCGGCCGAGGCCCACCGGTACTCCCTGATGGGGCCCCAGGTCGTCCGGGCCTGAGACCGCCCGCCACGCAACTCCTTCCCTCCCGCTGTTCTCTTCCTCCACGTCGTCATGACGTCACGTCCGTACGTCGTCATGCCTCCATGTCCCTACGTCCCCCACGTTCAGGAGCGATCCATGCGAACCCAGAGCCGACGGAGGCCGCGCGCGACGCTCGCCGCGGCCGCCGCAGGGACGCTGCTCGCCCCGCTGCTCTCCGGCTGCTGGGTCGGAGCGGGCGGGGCCGGGTCCGGCGGTGACGCCATCAACGTCCTGATGGTCAACAACCCCCAGATGACCGAGCTGCAGAAGCTGACCGCCGCGCACTTCACCAAGTCCACCGGCATCAAGGTCAACTTCACCGTCCTGCCCGAGAACGACGTCCGCGACAAGATCAGCCAGGACTTCGCCAACCAGGCGGGCCAGTACGACGTCGCGACCCTGTCCAACTACGAGATCCCGATCTACGCCCGCAACGGCTGGCTGCACGCGATGGACTCCTACGTCGCCGGGGACCCGGCGTACGACGAGCAGGACGTCCTGAAGCCGATGCGCGAGTCGCTGACCGCCGACGACGGCAAGCTCTACGGCCAGCCGTTCTACGGCGAGTCGTCCTTCCTGATGTACCGCAAGGACGTCTTCGCCCAGCAGGGGCTGACCATGCCCGCGCACCCCACCTGGCAGCAGATCGCGGACCTGGCCGCGCGGGTGGACGGCGCCCGGCCCGGCATGAAGGGCATCTGCCTGCGCGGACTGCCCGGCTGGGGCGAGGTGATGGCGCCGCTGACCACCGTCGTCAACACCTTCGGCGGCACCTGGTTCGACAAGGGCTGGAAGGCCCGGCTCGACTCCCCCGAGTGGAAGGCGGCCACGCGCTTCTACGTCGGTCTGGTGCGTGAGCACGGCGAGTCGGGCGCGGCCCAGTCCGGGTTCGCCGAGTGCCTGAACAACATGACCCAGGGCAAGGTCGCCATGTGGTACGACGCCACGTCGGCGGCCGGCTCCCTGGAGGCCGCGAAGTCCCCGGTGAAGGGCAAGGTCGGCTACGCCCCCGCGCCCGTCGAGCGCACAGAGTCCTCCGGCTGGCTCTACACCTGGGCCTGGGGCATCCAGAAGGCGTCCCGCAACACCGACAAGGCGTGGAAGTTCGTCTCCTGGGCCTCCTCCAAGGAGTACGAGCAGCTGGTCGGCGACACGATCGGCTGGTCGAACGTCCCGGCGGGCAAGCGCGCGTCGACGTACACGAACCCCGCCTACGTCCAGGAGGCCGCCGCCTTCCAGCAGATGACCAAGGCGGCCATCGAGGGGGCCCGGCCGAAGGACCCCGGGGTGCAGCCGCGCCCGGCGCCCGGCATCCAGTTCGTCGGCATCCCCGAGTTCACCGACCTCGGCACCAAGGTCTCGCAGGAGATCAGCGCGGCCATCGCCGGCCGCCAGTCCGTCGAGTCCGCCCTGAGGAAGTCCCAGAAGCTCGCCGAGCGCATCTCCGAGGAGTACGAGGGACGATGACCGCCACGACCACCACCCCCGTCGGCACCGCGCCCGTCCCGGCGCTGCGCCGGCCGTCCGCCCGGCTGCGCGCCTGGAGCACCCGCGCCCCGCTGCTGCCCGCCCTGATCTTCATGATCGCCGTGACCCAGCTGCCGTTCGTGGCCACGCTGGTGATCTCCTTCTTCGACTGGAACGCCCTCTATCCCGACGCCCGCCGCTTCACCGGGTTCGACAACTACCACCAGGTCCTCACCGACGCCGACCTGCGCCACTCGGTGGGCACCACCGTGCTGCTGACCGCGGCGGTGGTGATCGCCAGCCTGGTCCTCGGGCTGGCCCTGGCGCTGCTGCTGGACCGCAGGTTCCGCGGCCGGGGCGTGGTGCGCACGCTGCTGATCGCGCCGTTCCTGGTGGTCCCGGTCGCCGCTGCGCTGCTGTGGAAGCACGTGCTCTACAACCCCGAGTACGGCCTGCTCAACGGGCTGCTGCACTACGTCGGCGGGCCCCAGCCGGACTGGATCTCGAACACCCCGCTGCTCGCGGTGGAGGCGTCGCTGGTGTGGCAGTGGACGCCGTTCATGATGCTCATCCTGCTGGCCGGGCTGCAGAGCCGCGACCCCGAGCAGATCGAGGCCGCACGGGTGGACGGCGCGAGCGACTGGCAGGTCTTCCGCCACCTGACGCTGCCCCACCTGCGCCGCTACCTCGAACTCGGCGCGCTGCTCGGCTCGATCTACATCGTGCAGAACTTCGACGCGGTCTTCACGATCACGTCGGGCGGCCTCGGCACCGCCAACCTGCCCTACACCGTCTACCAGAGCTTCTACCAGGCCCATGAGAACGGCCTCGCCTCGGCGGCCGGCGTCCTGGTGGTCATCGGCTCGCTCGTCATCGCGACCCTCGCCCTGCGCGTGGTGTCGTCCCTGTTCCGCGAGGAGGTGTCGCGCGCATGACCGCGACGACCGTACGCCGGGGCGGTCTCGGCCTGCTGGCCTGGCTCGCCGGGATCGTGTTCTTCCTGCCGATCGCCTGGATGGCGCTGACGTCGTTCCACTCGGAGGCGGACGCGGCGACCAACCCGCCCTCCTTCACCGCCGCGTTCACCCTGGACGGCTACCGCGAGTTCTTCGGCACCGGCGGCGGCGCCAGCCCCTGGCCGGCGCTGCTCAACTCCGCGGTGGCGTCGGTGGCGTCCACGCTGCTGGTGCTGCTGCTGGCCCTGCCGGCCGCGTACGCGCTGTCCATCCGGCGGGTGCGCAAGTGGACCGACGTGCTGTTCTTCTTCCTGTCCACGAAGATGCTGCCGGCCGTCGCGGGCCTGCTGCCGGTGTACCTGTTCGCGAAGAACGCCGGGATGCTCGACAACATCTGGCTGCTGGTCGTCCTCTACACCTCCATGAACCTGCCGATCGCGGTGTGGATGATGCAGTCGTTCCTGGCCGAGGTGCCGGTCGCGGTGATCGAGGCGGCCCAGATCGACGGCGCCCGCCTGCCGACCGTGCTGGCCCGCGTGGTCGCGCCCATCGCGCTGCCGGGCATCGCCGCCACCTCGCTGATCTGCTTCATCTTCAGCTGGAACGAGCTGCTGTTCGCCCGGGTCCTGACGGGCGTGGTCGCCGAGACCGCCCCCGTCTTCCTGACCGGCTTCATCACCAGCCAGGGCCTGTTCCTGGCGAAGGTGTGCGCCGCGTCGCTCGTCGTCTCCCTGCCGGTGCTCGCCGCGGGGTTCGCCGCCCAGGACAAGCTGGTCCAGGGCCTGTCGTTGGGAGCCGTGAAATGAAGGCCGCCGTCATCGAGTCCGTGGGCCGCGCCGTGGTCACCGAGGTGCCGGACCCGACGCCCGGGCCGCGCGAGGTCGTCGTGGAGGTCGCCGCGTGCGGTCTGTGCGGCACCGATCTGCACATCCTGCAGGGCGAGTTCGCGCCGAAGCTGCCGATCGTGCCGGGGCACGAGTTCGCGGGCGAGGTGGTCGGTGTCGGCACCCAGGTCACCGAGGTGGCGGTCGGCGACCGGGTGGCCGTGGACCCCTCCCTGTACTGCCACGAGTGCCGCTACTGCCGCACCGGGCACAACAACCTGTGCGAGCGGTGGGCCGCGATCGGCGTGACCACGGCGGGCGGCGCGGCCCGGTACGCGGTGGCGCCCGTCGCCAACTGCGTGAAGCTCCCCGAGCACGTGCGCACCGAGGACGCGGCGCTGATCGAGCCGCTGTCGTGCGCGGTGCGCGGCTACGACGTGCTCAGGTCCCGCCTCGGCGCCCACGTGCTGATCTACGGCTCGGGCACGATGGGCCTGATGATGCTGGAGCTCGCCAAGCGCACCGGCGCGGCGAGCGTGGACGTGGTCGACGTCAACCCGGAGCGGCTGCGGACCGCGCGCCGCCTCGGCGTGACGGCGTCGGCGACCGGCGCGGACGAGCTGGAGCGGCCGCAGGGCTGGGACGTCGTGGTCGACGCCACCGGCAACGCGGCCGCCATCCAGGACGGCCTGGGACGGGTGGCGAAGGCGGGCACGTTCCTGCAGTTCGGCGTGGCCGACTACGCGACCCGGGTCACCATCGACCCGTACCGCATCTACAACCAGGAGATCACCATCACCGGCTCGATGGCCGTGCTGCACAGCTTCGAGCGCGCCGCGGAACTGTTCGCGAACGGGGTGCTGGACCCCGACGTGTTCATCAGCGACCGGTTGCCGCTGGAGCGCTACCCCGAGGCCCTGGAGCAGTTCGCGGCGGGCATCGGCCGGAAGATCGTGATCGTGCCGTAGGGGGTGTCTCGGGGGGCCGTTCGCGTGGTCCGGTGCGCGGCTCCGCCGAACGGCGGTCGGTAAGGGAACGGTAAAGCGGGTCCGCTCGTTCTCGGGGCATGACAGCTATGACCCCCGGCTCGAACATCCCCCTCCCGGCCGCGCGCGTGACGGTCGACGTCGCCGCTCCGGTGCGGCTCGACGTATCGGGCCTGCTGCTCACCGCCGACGGCAAGGTGCGCTCCGACGACGACTTCATCTTCTACAACCAGCCGGCCGGCCCGGGCGTGACCTACCGCTCGGGCGGCGGCGCCGGCCCGGACGCGATCACGGTCGACACCGCGGCGGTGCCGCCGGCCATCGAGAGGATCGTCGTCACGGCGAGCCCGGACGCCCCGGGCCAGACCTTCCAGGGCGTGGAACCGACGGCCACGCTCCGCAACGCGGACGACAACAGCGTGCTGGCCACGTTCACGCCGCCGCAGCTCGGCACCGAGACGGCCCTGGTGGTCGTGGAGATCTACCGCCGCCAGGGCGCCTGGAAGGCCCGCGCGGTGGGCCAGGGCTACGCCGACGGACTGGCCGGCATCGCCACGGACTTCGGCGTGACGGTGGAGGAACCGGCCCAGCCGGCCCCCGCCCCGCAGGCCGCCCCGCCCGCGCCCGCCCCCCGGGTGACCCCGCCCGCGCCCGTGGCCCAGCCGCAGGTCACCCCGCCGGCGCCCCCGGTGCCGCCCGCGCCGCCCGCACCCCCCGCCCCGGGCACCGGCAAGGTCAACCTCGACAAGGGCCGGGTCAGCCTCCAGAAGAACCAGACGGTGTCCCTGATGAAGGGCGGCCGCCCGCTGCTGTCGCAGGTGCGGATGGGCCTGGGCTGGGAGCCCGCCTACCGCGGCAAGGACATCGACCTCGACGCCTCGGTCATCGCCTACGGCCCGCAGCGCAACCACATCGACAGCTGCTACTTCGGCAAGCTGACCATCGTCAACGGCGCGATCCGCCACTCCGGGGACAACCTCACGGGCGAGGGCGGCGGCGACGACGAGGCCATCACCGTGGACCTCGGCCGCCTCCCGCAGGACGTGACCGGCCTGGTGTTCACGGTGAACAGCTTCTCCGGCCAGAAGTTCACCGAGGTCGCCAAGGCGTACTGCCGCCTCCTCGACGCCACCACCGGCGAGGAACTGGTCCGCTTCGACCTGACCAGCGCCGAGGCCCAGACGGGCGTGCTGATGGCCAAGCTGATCCGTCAGTTCTCCGGCGAGTGGGAGATGACGGCACTGGGCGACTTCGTGAAGGCGCGAACCGTGCGGAACATGGTGAAGCCGGGCGCGCAGGCGCTCTGACGGCCCGCCGCGGGGGGCGCCCCCGGCGGGGCGCCTGCGCGGGGCGGTCCCTCACCCGGCCGCCGGGCGCAGGCCCTCCGTCAGGAGGCTCAGGTAGCGGCGGATGTGCCGGGGCCCGTCGTCGGCGAGCTCGGAGGCCGTGGCCACGCCGTGGGCGAGGCGCAGCAGCTCGATCGGTTCGACGTCGGGACGCAGCGTGCCCTCCCGCCGGGCCGCGAGGACCAGACGGGTCGCGGCGCCCGTGACGGCGGTGCCGCAGGGGGTGCCGGCCGCCGTGCTGCCGTCGGTGACCGCCGAGCCCAGCAGGGACTTCAGGCCGCGCACCTCGATGCCGCCGACGCACACCTCGTACAGCCACTCGGTCAGCGCCTCCCCCGGCGGCAGCCGGTCCGCGAGGTCGTCGGCGCGCGCGGCCAGCGCCTGGACGCGGCCGACGTACGCCGCCTCCAGCAGCGCCTGCCGGGTCGGGAAGTGCCGGTACAGCGTCCCGGAGCCGACACCGGCCCGCTTGGCGATGTCGTCCAGCGAGGCCCGTTCCCCGTGCTCGGCGAAGGCTTCGGCGGCCGCCCCCAGCAACCGTTCATAGTTGCGCCGGGCGTCCGCGCGCATGGCCTTGACCTGCGTCATCCTCGTCTCCTCGCGAGCAGCGGTCTCCTGCCCGCATGGTCCACCACATCGCCCCGGGGACGCCAGGGAGCGCGGGGGACGACGACGCGCCCCCCCCTGACCTCCCCGTCGGCCCCGGCGGCATGCGACCGGACCGGCACCCGGACCGCTCAGTCCGTCTCCCACGGCCACCGGGCGTCGTGGGCCGCCTCCAGCAGGGGCACCATCCGGAACGCCGCGTCGGACAGGCCGCCGAAGGTGTGCCGGTTGCCCCGGCCGGACGGGCCGTGACCGGGCCGGTAGCCGGCCAGGTTCCAGGTGTAGACCGGCACGTCGGCCGGGACCTGCTCGGTCGGCTCGCCGTGCGGGCTGTGCGCGTACTGCTCGTCGGTGACGATCAGCACCCGGTCGTGGCGGCGGTAGTGCCGGCGCACCGCGCCCGTCGTGTCGGTGCCGCCCAGGTCGCCGAAGCGCTCCAGGACCTTCAGCACCGACTCGCCCCCGCGGAACCGCACCGGGTTGCTCGACGTGCCGAACTCGACGAGGTCCGCGTCCGCCGCCCGCAGCGCGAGCGCCGTGCCGAAGACCGCCGCCGCGTCGGCCCGGGTGAGCTCGGAGCGGTCGGACAGGCGCGAGAAGAACATCGAGCCGGAGCGGTCCACGAGCACCAGCGTGCGGCCGGGCAGCGCGGGCACGTTGGCCAGCGCGTGGCCGAGCGCCTGCTCCAGCGGGTACGCCCAGCGCAGCGACGGCGCGTGCCGGTACGCGGCGAGGTACCGGAACGGGAACTGCCGCGAGCGCGCGACCTGCTCCGGGTCGCTGATCCTCGCCGCCACCCGGGCCGCGACCTCGTCGCCGACCCCGGCCTCGTCGAAGTTCCGCAGGTTGCGCAGCAGTGCCATCGCCCCCATGGACGGGATCACGGCCTCCCAGGCCGCCCGGTCCATCGGCCCCCGCAGCCAGCCCGCCAGCGCCTCCCAGGTCATCCCGGCCGCCGCGAGCCGCTCGGCGGCATCGGGCGCGGTGACCACCGCGCGCCGCTCCTCGGCCGGCAGCGCCATCAGCGCGCGGTGCGCGGTCAGGACGGGGTCGGAGGCGGGCGGCACGGCGGTGTCCGGGTGGTGGCGCCGGTCCAGGGCGTACCGGAACAGCTCGCCCTGCCACGGCTTGGTGGGGTCCGGCGCCGCGTGCACGAGGTTCAGCACGTCCCCGAAGCGGAAACCGCGGGTCGCCGTGTCGTACTTCAGCAGCGCCTTCCCGCCGTACAGCCGCCGTACGGCGTCCGCGACACCGCGCTTGACCGGCTTCGGGAGGGCCCGGCCGTACGTCGCCGTCCAGTACGCCAGCAGCTCGCCGGGCTCGTCCGGGCGCTGGAGCACGGAGTCGACGACCCGGCGGTTCGAGGGGCCGTCGGTCACGTCCGCGTCCAGGCGGGCCTTGACGTACTCGGCGGCGCCCACGACGGCGGCGGTACGGAGGTTGCCCTCGCCGCGCAGCCAGCCGAGCAGGCCGGCCGTCCACGCGGGGTCGGTCACGGCGAGTTCGCGCACGAGCCGGGCGTACCGGTCGTCGCGGTCGGAGCCGGTCTCGTAGAAGGTCTGCTGCGTGACGAGGTTCGACACGGCGAGCAGGAAGAGTTCGGAGCGCGCGTCGCGCTCCCGGCCCCGGCCGCCCTCGTAGGTGCGCAGCACCCGGCCCGTCGAGGTGACGCGCGAGGCGGGCTGTGCCCGCGCGGTCCGCGTGTTGAATCGCGTCATGGTGAATTCCCCCCCGAATTCCGTGCAGTTCCGTTCCATTTCGGAGGGAGGCGCGGCATGGGAAGGGGGCCCGAGATCAGAAGTCGGCGACGGACTTGTCAGATGCTCTGCCGATTGAGCTACACCGACCCGAAGTCGATGACGGGACTCGAACCCGCAACCGTCCGATCCCAGGAAGTAACCGCTGCCTGCGCACCGGGCCCCCGTCCTGGAGCTGCGCCTCCCGAGATCAGTTCGGCTGCGGCATGTGATTCTTTGGAAGAGAAGTAGCCGCCGCCTTCGCACCGGGAGGTGCGCTGTCGTGATCTCAGAATAGGAGGCGCAGCCCGGGGGCCGCGAGCGAATTGATTACCGCTTGTGGCGCTTCCAGGGGCCGGTGATGGCCAGCATGATGCCGGGCTCCTGGATGTTGGCGAACAGGGTCCGGCCGTCGGGCGAGAAGGTGACGCCGGTGAACTCGCTGTACTCCGGCTCGTCCTCGGTGCCGATGTTCAGCTCGTTGCGCGCGATCGGGTAGGTGCGGCCGCTGTCGGTCGCGCCGAACAGGTGCTGCACGCCCTCGCCGTCCTCGGCGATGACGAGGCCGCCGTACGGGGAGACCGTGATGTTGTCGGGGCCGTCGAAGGCGCCGTCCTGCTCCGGGTCGGGGTTGACCCCGAGCAGCACCTTCAGGGTGAGGGTGCGGCGCTTGGGGTCGTAGAACCAGACCTGGCCGTCGTGCCGGCCGGGGCTCTCCTCACGGGCGTAGGAGGAGACGATGTACGTGCCGCCGTCGCCCCACCACATGCCCTCCAGCTTGCGGGCGCGGGTGACCTGGCCGGCGGTGAACTGCTTGCGCACGGAGACGGTCTTCGCGTCCCGGTCGGGCACGTCCACCCAGTCGACGCCGTACACGGTGCCGATCGTCGTGGCGCGGGAGAGGTCGTCGACGAACTGGCCGCCGGAGTCGAAGCACTTGAACGCCTGCAGCACGCCCGCGTCGTCGGCGAGGGTGCGCAGCTTGCCGCGGCCGTGGCGGAAGCCGGCCGGCGGGGTCCAGCGGTAGAGCAGTCCGTTGGGGTTGGAGGCGTCCTCGGTGAGGTAGGCCTGCCCGCTCTTCGGGTCGACCACGACGGCCTCGTGGGCGTAGCGGCCGAGGGCCTTGACCGGCCGGGGGTCGCGGTTGGCGCGGCGGTCCTCGGGGTCGACCTCGAAGACGTAGCCGTGGTCCTTGGTCATGCCGTTCTGGCCGGCCTTGTCCTCGGTCTCCTCGCAGGTCAGCCAGGTGCCCCACGGGGTGCTGCCGCCCGCGCAGTTGGTGGAGGTGCCGGCGATGCCGACCCACTCGGCGACGTGGTGGCCGGGGCGCACCTCCACGACCGTGCAGCCACCGGAGGCCGCCGGGTCGTAGACCAGGCCCTCGGTGAGCGGCACCGGGTACGCCCAGTTGGCGCGCGGGCCCTTCAGCTCGTGGTTGTTGACCAGCAGGGTGGCGCCGCGCGGGCCGTCGAAGGTGGCGGTGCCGTCGTGGTTGGAGGGGGTGAACTCGCCCGACTCCAGCTTGGTGCGGCCGCTGTGGGTGATCACCCGGTAGGAGAACCCTTCCGGCAGCGCGAGGATGCCCTCCGGGTCCGGGACCAGGGGGCCGTAGCCCACGCCGTGCCGGTCCGCCGACCCGCCCTCGTGGCTGTCGGCCTCGGTCGACGCGAGGGCGTTCGGCGCGGTGGCGAGGGCGCCGACGCTGCCCGCCAGGGCGACCCCGGCACCGGTGATCGCTGATTTCCTGGCGAAGTCCCTGCGGGTGAGCGACATGTTGTCTCCTGAGACGCTGGTGAGCCGTGGAGGGTGGCGGACCTCGGTCGGCGGCAACGCTCCCGGCCCCACCTGAACACGACCTGAACACAGCACGACCTCAGGTCAGGCGCCTGGAGAACTACGCACCACGACCCACGCCGGCCCGTCCCACCAAAAGGGGCGCGGGAACTGCGCGACGCCCCACGCAGACCCCGGTCAGCCACACCCCCCACTCCAGCCCGTCCGACCCAGAAGGGGCGCGGGGAACTGCGCGACCAGCCACAACCGCCCCGCACCCGCCACCCACGCCCCCGGCCCCCACCCCGGACCGCGCCGACCCGCCCTGAACCCACCCGCACCAACCCCCGGTTCACTACCCCCCGTTGGAAAGCGACCGCGCCTTGAACGCCGCCTTCCGCGCCTCCTTCGCCACCTTCTTGTCCGGGTGCAGCCGCCCCATCGCCTCCAGCACGTCCGCCGTCGCGGGATGCACCACCCGCCACGCCGCCGCGAAGAACCCGTCGTGCTGCGCGGCCAGCCCCTCCACCAGCGCCTGCAGCTCCTCGGAGTTGCCCTCGGCCGCGAGCTGCGCGGCCAGCGTGTCGATGGTCAGCCAGAAGACCAGGTCCTGCGAGGGCGCGGGCACGTCCGCTACCCCGTGCTCGGTCAGCCAGACCCGGGCCAGCCCGCCCAGCTCGGGATCGTCGAGGACCTCGCGCAGGGCCGCCTGCGCGGGCAGCCCCACCAGGGACAGCGCCTGCTGGCAGCGCAGCCGCCGCAGCGGAGCCCCGCTGTCGCTGCCCCGCGCCGCGGACAGCAACTCCCGCGCCGCGGCGAGCGGTTCACGGCGGGCGAGCCACTGCTCGGTCTCCGCGCGGGCGGCCGTCGGACCGTAGCCGGCCGTCCCGTCGAGCAGGGCGTCCGCGCCCTTGTCGGCGAGTTCACCCACGGCGGGCGCCTGGAACCCGGCCTCCATCAGCCGGGCGCGCAGCCCGTACAGCCCGAGGGGGGTGAGGCGGACCATGCCGTAGCGGGAGACGTCGGTCTCGTCGACGGCACCGGCACCGTCACCGGCGTCGTCACCGCTGTCGTCGCCGTCGGCCTCCGCCATCAGCGCCTCGTCGACGGGCTGGTACTCGACCAGTCCGATCGGCTCCAGCAGCCGGAACTGGTCGTCGAGGCGCATCATCGCGTCCGACACCTGCTCCAGCACGTCGTTGGTGGGCTCGCCCATGTCGCCGGGCACGATCATCGACGCGGCGAGCGCGGGCAGCGGCACGGGGCCTTCGCCGGGGCCGTCCTCGTTGGCGGTGAGCAGGTAGAGGTTGCCGAGCACGCCGTCGAGGAACTCCGCCTCGGCCTCGGGGTCCCAGTCGAGCCGGGAGAGGTCGACCTCGCCGCCCTCGTCCATGGCGTCGACCAGGTCGTCCAGGTCGGGCACGCTCGCGTCGGCGAGCACGGTCTCCAGGGCGGTCTGCCACACGGCGAGGACGTCGTGCGGGGAGCCGCCGGTGAGTTGCGCCAGCTCCTCGCCGGCCGCGACGGTGCCGGCCTCCTCGTCGGCGATCTCCACCAGCCCGGTGTCGACGGCGACCCGCCACGCCTCACTGGCGTACGCGGCGGCGTCGTCCCCGGTCAGCCCGAGGGCCTCGGCGGCGGCGGGCAGCTGCTCCTCCACGAGTCCGCCGCCCGCGTCGACCCGGGTGTCCGGGCCGGCCCAGCGGGCCAGCCGGGCGGCGCGGGCGAGCAGGGGCGCGGACAGCGCGTCACGCGCCAGCTCGGCCGCGGAGGTCAGCCGCACCGGCGGCAGGGGGGAGCTGTCTGACATCGGCGGTTTCTCCTAGGCACGTCGACTCGGACTGAAGCCTAGACGGGTTTCCACCCATGCCGCCCGGTTCATCTCCCCGACGGGTGGCGTACATGGCCGAAACCTTGACAACTGGCGTGATCAACCAGGAGATTGACGCGCGTAGAAACGGGGGGACAACTGTTCACTCGGCTCTACGCGTGTCACGCACATGCCATCAATCGCCAGCCCTCGTCCCGGCGCTCTCGTTCGTCCCCGGAGGGATTCCCTTGCCGAGCAAGTCGTCCGCGCGTCTCGCCGCGCTCACCGTCGCCGCCGCCTGCTCCGCGGCGACCACCCTGGTCCTGGTCTCGCCCGCGCACGCCGCCGCCGTGCGGATCCACGACGTCCAGGGCACCACCCGGACCTCCCCGTACGCCGGCCAGAAGGTCACCGACGTGGCGGGCATCGTCACCGGTGTGCGCACCTACGGCTCGTCCAAGGGCTTCTGGATCCAGGATCCGAACCCGGACGACGATCCGGCCACCAGCGAGGGCGTCTTCGTCTTCACCAGCTCGACGCCCAAGGTCGCGGTCGGTGACTCGGTCACCGTCTCCGGCACGGTCTCGGAGTTCGTCCCGGGCGGCACCGCGTCCGGCAACCAGTCGGTGACCGAGATCACCAAGCCGACGGTCACCGTGCTCTCCAGCGGCAACGCGGTCCCGGCCGCCACCGTGATCGACGCCCGCTCGGTCCCGGCGGCGTACGCCCCGGCCGGCGACCCCGCCGCGAACAACTCGGTCAACGGCCTGCCGCTGCGGCCGTCGACCTACGCCCTGGACCACTACGAGTCCCTGGAGGGCATGAACGTCCAGGTCGCCGACACCCGCGTGGTCACCGCCACCGACCCGTACACCGAGCTGTGGGTCACGGTGAAGCCGCGGGAGAACGCGAGCCGCCGCGGCGGCACGGTCTACGGCTCCTACGACGCCCAGAACACCGGCCGGCTCCAGATACAGTCACTCGGCGCGACCGCCGACTTCCCGGTCGCGAACGTCGGTGACGTCCTGGAGGGCACCACCGCCGGCCCGCTGGACTACAACCAGTTCGGCGGCTACACCCTCGTCGCCAACCAGCTCGGCACCCTCCGCAGTGCCGGCCTGGAGCGGGAGTCGACCGAGAAGCAGAAGAACGGCGAGCTGGCGGTCGCGACGTACAACGTCGAGAACCTGGACCCGTCGGACGCCACGTTCGAGGCGCACGCCTCCGCGATCGTGAACAACCTGAAGTCGCCCGACATCGTGTCCCTGGAGGAGATCCAGGACAACAACGGCGCCATCGACGACGGCACGGTCGCCGCCGACGTCACGGTGAACAAGCTGATCGACGCGATCGTCGCGGCGGGCGGCCCGCGCTACGACTGGCGCTCGATCGACCCGGCCAACGACACCGACGGCGGCGAGCCGGGCGGCAACATCCGCCAGGTGTTCCTGTTCAACCCGGAGCGGGTCTCCTTCACCGACCGCGCGGGCGGCGACGCCACCACCGCCGTCGGCGTGCAGCGCCTGCGCGGCAAGGCCGCCCTCACGGTCTCCCCCGGCCGGATCGACCCGGCGGACACGGCCTGGAAGAGCAGCCGCAAGCCGCTCGTCGGCGAGTTCGTCTTCCGCGGCCGCACGGTCATCGTGATCGCCAACCACTTCAACTCCAAGGGCGGCGACCAGGGGCTGACCGCGCAGTACCAGCCGCCGGTGCGCAGCTCCGAGACCCAGCGCCACCAGCAGGCGACGCTGGTGAACGCCTTCGTCAAGGACGTCCTGGACACCCAGAAGAACGCGGACGTCATCGCGCTCGGCGACATCAACGACTTCGAGTTCTCCGGCACCGCGCAGATCCTCGAGGGCGACGGCGAGCTGTGGTCGGCGATCAAGTCGCTGCCGAAGAGCGAGCGGTACACCTACGACTACCAGGGCAACCAGCAGGTCCTGGACCAGATCCTGGTGAGCCCGTCGATCCGGCGCGGCTGCGACTTCGAGTACGACAGCGTGCACATCAACTCGGAGTTCCACGACCAGATCAGCGACCACGACCCGCAGGTGCTGCGCTTCCACCCGTAGCAGCGGTACGAGCCGTACGGGGGCGCCTCAGGGCCGGCTGAACACTCCGTCCAGCCAGCCCTGCCAGGCGGACCCCTCGGCCCCGGCATCGGCGTCCGGCGCGAAGTCGTGGACGCTGATGCCGAGCGGGGCGCCCCAGTTGCCGCGCCCGAAGAAGCGGATGAGGGCGTGGTCGGTGCGCAGCCCGATGAAGTACGGGTTGCGGTAGTCGAGCACGGCGTCGAGGTCCTGCCCGCCGGGACCGCGGACGGTGACCTTCGCCCCGGCCGCCGCGTCGTCGGCGAGACCGAGCGCGCGGGCCGCCGCGGCGAGCGCCCGCGGCGTCTTCGAGCCCTCGGGGCCCTGGAGTTGGGTGAAGGTCACCGGGCGGGGCGCGAAGTGCGTGAGGTACTCGCACAGGGTGTGCAGGTAGAAGTTGGTGTGCTTGCTGGCGCCGTCGTACTGGTTGTTCCAGTCGTCGGTGAAGATGCCGCTGTGCACGTAGCGCACCCAGGAGCGACGGCCCTCGTCGCGGGGCTCGATGGTGTAGTCGAGCTGGTTGAGCGACTGGACGGGGAAGCCGACGTCCTCGCTGCGGTTGGTGTAGCGGTGGGGCGGGTCCCAGGCGGTGACGGTCGACCCGAAGGGCCCCTTGCCGCCCTCCCGGGGCTCGGGCGGGTCCATCGGCCAGAGGTAGCCACCGGTGCCGTGGGTGATCGCCTCCCACACCTGCTCCGGCGGGACGTCGACCTCGAACTCGCGGACGATCTCGAACTCCTGGGACATGACGGGCTCCTGCTCACTTCTCGACGAGGGGGGTCGGCGGGGTCGGCTGGTCCTTGACCGTGGGGTGGAGGGCGACGACGATCCGGTGGTCGCGCCCCTCCTCGGCGTCCGGGGCGTCGTACTTGCGCACCAGCGCGCTCACGCCCGCCGTCAGCTCCTGCACGAACGCGGCGCGGTCGGCGGCCGAGGCGAACCGGACCTCGCCGTCCAGGGCGTAGGTCGCGAGCCGCTTGCGGGCCTTCGTGGCGCCGGTGATCAGCGAACCGACGTCCCGGACGAGCCGGGCCCCGAGCGCGAGCAGCCAGCGGGCGGACAGCTGGTCGCGGAAGCGGTCCGGATCGGGCTGCACCGCGGCGAGCGCGACCGGCGAGATCACGTACGACGCGGCGGTCGCCCGCATCAGCCGCTCGGTGACGTTGCCCTTGCGCCGCTCACCGGCCAGCTCCACCAAGCCGTGCCGCTCCAGGGTCTTCAGGTGGTAGTTCACCTTCTGCCGCGGCAGCCCGACCTTGCCGGCCAGCATCGCGGCCGACGCGGGCCCGGCGGCCAGCTCGGCGAGCAGCCGGGCCCGGACGGGGTCCAGGGAGGCGGCGGCGGCGTCGGCGTCCTCGATGACGGTCACATCCAGCATGGGTCCACGCTCTCACCGACAAATTATTTTGTCCAGTCGGGCAGAGTTGTCGGTGACAGAGTGTGGCGTGGGTGACGGGATGCGAAGTGGGTGACGTGACTCGGCGGGGTCAACGGGTTGACGGGCTGATGGGGCTGGGCAGACGGGTCAGCGGCTCCGGCGGCGGACGACGCCGACCGCCACCGCGGCGCCCAGGCCGGCGGAGGTGAGGAGCAGGGCGGGACCCGGGTGGCGGACGCCGAACCGCACGACCGCGCGGGTGGGGCGGGGCGCCGTGCGCTCCAGGGCGGCGCCGGCCCGGCTGACCTGCGCGGGGCCGGTCCGCCCGATACGGGTCAGCCGCTCGTGGGCGACGAGCTGGGCGCGGCCCACGCCGGTCTCCAGCTGGACGGTCAACGCGCCCGCCCGGTCCATGAGGTCGGCCGCACGGACGCGGGCCCGCCCGGCCACGTCGGCGCGGGCGGCCTTGTCGGCGAGCCCCCCGACGGTCCGGCCGAGCCGGGTACCGGCCCCGTGCACCTGCTGCCGCAGCGCGCCGAGCCCCTTGGCGCCACTCTCCCTGCCGCTCATCGACGCACCCTTCCCCGATCTCCTCGAAGTCGCCCCGGTCCGTCCGGGTACCCGGACCTCCGGCGCCACCCCCACTCCCCTACCGCCCTCCCCCAGGACCGGGTTCTCCGAGCCGGGCGAGCTGGGTCTGGAACCAGTCGAGCCGGGCCTGCAACAGGGCGGCCTCGGCGGTGAGTTCGGGTACGCCGAGGGAGTCGGCGGAGGCTTCCGCGCCCGCGCGGCCGGCCGGTGCGGCGAGGACCCGCAGGCCGTCGCCGGCCAGCCGGGCGAAGGAGGCGAGGGAGACGGACGTACGGGCGCGGACGCAGGCGGCGCAGGAGGGGGCGAGCGCGCGTCGGCCGGGCCTGCCCCAGCCGGCGTCGGCCAGCGCGACGGCGGGCGCCCCGCAGGCGCAGGGCCCCACGGTCGCCGTACGGACACGCTGGCGGGCGGAGCGGAAGCCGCGCTCGAAGCGGATGTAGGCACCGAGGACGGCGACCTCCAGGAGGACGGCCGCCCGGTGCTCGGCGGTGCACAGCAGGGCCTCGGCGGCCGCGCGGTCGTGCACGCAGTGGAAGCCGCAGTCGCAGCGGCGGTGCGGTGCACGGTGCCGCAGCCCGTACACACAGGCCGCGTCGGCCACGACGCCGTACGGGAGCGCACCGCCGAGCGACACACCGGTGAAGCCGGCCCGGGTGCCGTCGTGGGACAGCACCGGGTAGGCGATCTTGTATCCGGTCGGCGGCTCCGCAGGGCGTTCCTCGGGGAGCCGGAACCTCATCGGACGGCCGGTACCCCGTCGGCCGCGGAGCGGTCCCCGGTCTCGGCGGGCAGGTCGGTGTCGGTGGCGCAGCGGATGTCGGTGCCGCTGTCGGTGTCGGCGGTCTGCGGCTGCTCTTCCGCGACGCCGGTGGCCAGGGCCTTGCCGAGCTTCATGGTGCCTCCCGTGACAGTGGTCGGATCTGCCGTCGGTGACGCTCCGGCCATGGTGACCCATGGAGGTCCGATGTGGACATAGGGCCTCCGGCGAAAACCGCATCGATAAGTAAAACTTGGCGATATCGAACAGAACATTTAAGTGGACCTACAACTTGCTGTCGCGGAGACTGCACCACATGACGACCGACCGACAGACAACACGCTCCGAGGGCCGCCCGACCCCCTTCGGCCGGGCCCTGTGCGCCATGGTCACTCCGTTCACGGAGTCGGGGGCGCTGGACCTCGACGGGGCGCAACGGCTGGCCGATCACCTGGTGGCGCGGGGGTGCGACGGGCTGGTGCTGTCGGGGACGACGGGTGAGTCACCGACGACGAGCGACACGGAGAAGGAGGAGCTGGTCCGGGCGGTGCGGGCGGCGGTGGGCGACCGGGTGACGCTGGTGGCGGGCGTGGGCACGGCGGACACCCGGCACACGGTGGACCTGGCCCGGGCGGCGGCGAAGGCGGGCGCGGACGGCGTCCTGGTGGTCACCCCGTACTACAGCCGTCCGCCGCAGGACGCGCTGGAGTTCCACTTCCGCGAGGTGGCGGACGCCTCGGACGTGCCGGTGATGCTCTACGACATCCCGGGCCGCACGGGTACGGCCATCGCGACGGACACGATGCTGCGGCTGGCCGAGCACCCGGGGATCGTGGCGGTGAAGGACTGCTCGTACGACCTCCTGGGCACGCAGAAGGTCCTGTCCCGCACCGGCCTGGCGTACTACGCGGGCTGCGACGAACAGGTCCTCGCGCTGTGCGCGATCGGCGCGACGGGGTACGTCAGCACGGTGGCGAACGCCGTCCCGGGGCACGTCCGCACGATTCTGGACAGGTACGCGGCGGGCGCCACCCGGGAGGCGACCGACGCCCAGCTCGGGCTGACGGACCTCATCGACCGGATGATGAACTCCCCCCTCCCCGGCACGGTCACCACCAAGGCCCTCCTCACGACCCTGGACCTCCCGTCGGGCCCACCCCGCGCCCCACTCCGCCCGGCACCCCGGGAGACGACGGAACAACTGCGGTCGGCGTACGACCGGTTGGCGGGGGCCTGACCTGAGGGAATCCCGTACGGTGCCCCCATGACACCGACGGAGGCTCCCCCGGAACACAAGGGCCTCCGGCCCCTCCTCTTCCTGGACGTCGACGGCCCCCTCAACCCGTACGCCGCGCAGCCCGAACGGCGTCCGGAGGGGTACACGACGATCAGAGCGGCGGTCCGGCCGGGCCGGCCGCTGCGGGTCTGGCTGAACCCGTCCCACGGGGCCGCCCTCCTGGCCCTGCCCTACGACCTGTGCTGGGCGACGACGTGGATGGCCGAGGCCAACCGCTGGATCGCCCCCGTGATCGGCCTGCCGGAGCTGCCGTACGTCGACTTCGGCGACCACCTCTTCGCCGAGCGGCCGGACGGCGTCCACTGGAAGACGGAGGCGATCGTGGCGTACGCGGCGGGCCGCCCCTTCGCCTGGGTCGACGACGAACAGTCCCCCGCCGACGCGGAGTACGTCACCCGCCACCACCCGGCGCGGGCGCTGCTGCACCACGTGGACCCGCGACTCGGCCTGCGCGCACCGGACTTCACGGCGCTCGGGCAGTTCGCGGCGGGCGAGTGAAGGCAAAGACCTGGATCCCTCCGGGATCCCGTTCGGGAAAGACGCTGGATCGGGGTGTGACCGGGACCCTACGGTGACGCCATGAGCGATCAACCCCAGGCGCCTGTCGCGCCCGTGCAGGCCTTCGAACCGCCCTACTACCTCGCCGTGTTCACCTCGGTGAAGACCGAGGACCAGACCGGCTACCGCGAGACCAACGCCCGCATGGAGGAGCTGGTGCAGCAGATCCCCGGCTACCTGGGGATGGACCACGCACAGACCCCGGGCGGCCTGTCCGTCACCGTCGGCTACTTCCGCGACGCCGACGCCCTCACGGAATGGCGGACCAATACGGAACACCGCACCGCCCAACGCCGCGGCCGCACCGACTGGTACGAGAGCTACACCCTGCACGTGGCAAAGGTGGAGCGAAGCTACGCGTTCAACCGGACGGGAGCCGCGGAGGCCTTGGCAGCCGACTGAGCAGCCGCAGACGACGAAGCGCCCTCCCGCACCGGCCCGGGCCGTAGGGAAGGGCGCTCACGGCCGCCGTCGGTCAGTTGTGGGCGTGCAGGATGTCGTTCAGGCCGCCCCACACCGCGTTGTTCGGGCGGGCCTCCACCGTTCCCGTCACCGAGTTGCGGCGGAAGAGGATGTTGGAGGCGCCCGAGAGTTCGCGGGCCTTGACGATCTGGCCGTCGGGCATGGTCACCCGGGTGCCCGCCGTGACGTACAGGCCGGCCTCCACCACGCACTCGTCGCCGAGCGCGATGCCCACGCCCGCCTCGGCGCCCACCAGGCAGCGCTCGCCGATGGAGATGATCACGTTGCCGCCGCCGGACAGCGTGCCCATCGTGGAGGCGCCGCCGCCGATGTCCGACCCGTCGCCCACGATCACGCCCGCCGAGATGCGGCCCTCGACCATCGACGTGCCCAGCGTGCCCGCGTTGAAGTTGACGAAGCCCTCGTGCATCACCGTCGTGCCCTCGGCAAGGTGCGCGCCGAGCCGCACCCGGTCGGCGTCGGCGATGCGCACGCCCTTCGGCGCCACGTAGTCCGTCATGCGCGGGAACTTGTCGATCGAGGTGACCTGGAGGTGCAGGCCCTCCGCGCGGGCGTTCAGGCGCACCTTCTCCACGTCGTCCACCGCGACCGGGCCGAGCGACGTCCACGCCACGTTGGCCAGGAAGCCGAAGATGCCGTCCAGGCTCTGCCCGTGCGGCTTGACCAGGCGGTGGGAGAGCAGGTGCAGCCGCAGGTACACGTCGTGCGCGTCGATCGGCTTCGCGTCCAGCGCCGAGATGACCGTGCGCACCGGGATCACCTCGACGCCACGGCGGGCGTCCGGGCCGATCGCCTTCGCCGCACCCTCGCCGAGCAGCTCCACGGCCCGCTCGGCCGACAGCCGCTCGGTGCCGGACGGGCCGGGCTCGGCGACGAGTTCGGGGGCGGGGAACCAGGTGTCGAGGACGGTGCCGTCGGCGGCGAGGGTGGCGAGGCCGGCGGCCACCGCCCCGGTGGTGCTGGGTGCAGTCGTGTCGGTCATGGGGGAAACCTAACCGGCGGCGGCCCGCCGACGCGAACCCACGGCCCGGTGTCTCAGGTGGCGGGCCGCGCCACCGGCCCCCGGGGTCGGCCACCCGCCGCACCCCCGTCGTCCCGGCGCCCGAAGCGTTATGGAGACCGCTCACGGAAACCACTGCTCGACCGGCCCGCCCTCCACTACTGTGCAGCCCACCCACCCAGGTCGTCGCAGCCGCGGCCGCCCGCACGGCGCCGCTGGAGGAACCGCGCATGCCACAGAACGAGTCCCGGCCCTCCCCCCACCGACCCTGGGAAGCCGGCTGGGCCCCGGACACCGCCCGCGCTCCCGGCACCCGCCGGCTCTGGCTGGCCGGGGCCCTCGCCGTGGCCACGGTCGTCGCCTGCGTCACGGCGATCGCGCTCGGCGACCGGCCCGGCGATCAGGCGGCGCAGCGCACCGACGCCACCGCGCCGGCCGGCGCGGACACCCGCAGCGGACCCGGGCTCATCTCCTTCGCCACGCCGTCCGCGACGGCCGGAGCGGGGCCGGGGGCCGAGCCGTCCGGTACGCCCTCGCCTCCACCTACGCCCTCCCCCACCGTCCGGTACAGCACCACGGCGACCCCCTCCGCGTCCTCCCCCGCGCGTCCCACACCGGCCGCCCCCGCGCCCGCCTCCCCCCGCCGCTCCCTGCGCTCCGTCAACTACCCCGACCGCTACTGGCACGTCAGCCAGGGCCTCGTCCGGCTCGACCCGGCCCCGGGAGGGGACGCCCGCGCGGACTCCACCTTCACCGTCGTACCCGGTCTGGCCGACCGCGGCTGCCTCTCCCTCCGCACCTCCGACGGCCGCTACCTCCGCCACCGCGACTTCGTCCTGCGCGCCGAGCGCGGCGACGGGTCCTTCCTGTTCGGCCGGGACGCCACCTTCTGCGCCCGGCCCGCCCCCGCCGCCTCCGGCGCGGTCTCGCTGGAGTCCGTGAACTACCCCGGCCGCTTCCTGCGCCACCAGGACTTCCGGCTCAGGCTGGACCCCTACCAGGACTCCGACCTCTACCGCGCCGACTCGGCGTTCCGCCTCACCTCGCCCCTGGCCGGCTGAGCCACGGGAAGACCACCTTCAGGAGTCCCGCCCCCGGACACGCCGATGGCCCCCGGCACACTCCCGTGCCGGGGGCCATCGCGCGATCTCAGGCGCCGCGCCCGCTCAGACGTTGAAGCCCAGCGCGCGCAGCTGGTCGCGGCCGTCGTCCGTGATCTTGTCCGGGCCCCACGGCGGCATCCACACCCAGTTGATGCGCAGCTCGTTGACGAGGCCGTCCGTGGCGGACTTGGCCTGGTCCTCGATGACGTCGGTCAGCGGGCAGGCCGCCGAGGTCAGGGTCATGTCGATGGTCGCGATGTTCGCGTCGTCGATGTGGATGCCGTAGATCAGCCCCAGGTTGACGACGTCGATGCCCAGCTCGGGGTCGACGACGTCGTACAGCGCCTCACGGAGTTCCTCCTCCGTGGCCGGCTTCATCTCAGCGGTGTCGGTCATGCCGTCTTCCTTTCGGCGTCGGCTCCGCCCAGGGCCTGGGCCGTCGCGTCCTTCCACGCCATCCAGCTGAGGAGGGCGCACTTCACCCGGGCCGGGTACTTGGAGACCCCGGCGAACGCGACGGCGTCCTCCAGGACCTCCTCCATCGCGTCGTCCGGCTCGGTCCTGCCCTTGGACTGCATCAGCTCCAGGAAGGTCTCCTGGATCTTCTGCGCGTCGGACAGCTCCTTGCCGACCAGCAGCTCGTTGAGCACGGACGCCGAGGCCTGGCTGATGGAGCAGCCCTGGCCCTCGTAGGACACGTCGGTGATCGTGGTGCCGTCGTACTTCACGCGGAGGGTGATCTCGTCACCGCACGTGGGGTTGACGTGGTGCACCTCGGCGTCGCCGTCCCGCAAGCCCCGCCCGTGCGGGTTCTTGTAGTGGTCCAGGATGACTTCCTGGTACATCGAGTCCAGCTTCACGGTCTCAGCTCACGCCCTTCAGCCGAAGAAGTTCCGTACGTGCTCCAGCCCCTCGACCAGTGCGTCGATCTCGGCCGGCGTGGAGTACAGGTAGAACGACGCTCGCGTGGTCGCAGGAATTCCGTAGCGCAGGCAGACCGGGCGCGCGCAGTGGTGACCGACGCGGACGGCGATGCCCTGCTCGTCCAGCACCTGGCCCACGTCGTGCGGGTGGATGTCGCCGAGCGTGAAGGAGATCGCCGCGCCCCGCTCCTCGGCCGTGGCCGGGCCGATGATCCTGAGGTCGGGGACCTCCGTCAGGCGGCGCACCGCGTACTCGGTGATCGCCTGCTCATGGGCGAGGATCTTGTCCATGCCGAGGGCGTTGAGGTAGTCGATCGCCGCGCCCAGGCCCACGGCCTGGGCGATCGGCGGCGTGCCCGCCTCGAACTTGTGCGGCGCCGGGGCGTACGTCGAGGAGTGCATCGAGACGGTCTCGATCATCTCGCCGCCGCCCAGGAACGGGGGCAGGTCCTCCAGGAGTTCCTGGCGGCCCCACAGCACGCCGATGCCGGTCGGGCCGCACATCTTGTGGCCGGTGAAGGCCACGAAGTCGGCCTGGAGCGCCTGCACGTCCAGCGGCATGTGCGGCGCGGCCTGCGAGGCGTCGATGCAGACCAGCGCGCCGACCTCCTGCGCGCGGCGCACGATCGCCTCGACGGGGTTGACCGTGCCGAGGATGTTGGACACCAGCACGAAGGAGACGATCTTCGTCTTCTCGGTGATGACCTCGTCGATGTTCGACAGGTCGAGCCGGCCGTCGTCGGTCAGGCCGAACCACTTCAGCTTCGCGCCCGTGCGCTGCGCGAGCAGCTGCCACGGCACGATGTTGGAGTGGTGCTCCATCTCGGTGATGACGATCTCGGTCTCGCGGTCCACGCGGTACGGCTCGTCGGCCCAGCCCAGCATGTTCGCCACGAGGTTGAGCGACTCGGAGGCGTTCTTGGTGAAGATCACCTCGTCGCGCGAGGGCGCGTTGACGAACTCCGCGACCTTGTCGCGCGCACCCTCGTACAGCGCCGTGGCCTCCTCGGCGAGCACATGCACACCGCGGTGGACGTTGGCGTTGTACCGCTCGTAGTACTCACTGAGGGCGTCGAGCACCTGGCGCGGCTTCTGCGAGGTCGCCGCGTTGTCCAGGTACACGAGCTTCCGTCCGTCGTGGACCTGACGGTCCAGGATGGGGAAGTCCTTGCGGATCGCCTCGGTGTCGAGGAGGCCCGGCAGCTGTGTCACGCGGATGCGCCACCCTTCGTGTATGCCTCGTAGCCCTCGGACTCCAGCTTGTCGGCGAGCTCGGGGCCACCCGACTCGACGATCTTGCCGCCCGCGAACACGTGGACGTGGTCGGGCTTGATGTAGCGCAGGATGCGCGTGTAGTGCGTGATCAGCAGGGTGCCGACCTCACCGGACTCGCGGACGCGGTTGACGCCCTCGGAGACGATGCGCAGGGCGTCGACGTCGAGGCCGGAGTCGGTCTCGTCGAGGATCGCGACCTTCGGCTTGAGCAGTTCGAGCTGGAGGATCTCGTGGCGCTTCTTCTCACCGCCGGAGAAGCCCTCGTTGACGTTGCGCTCGGCGAAGGAGGGGTCCATGTGGAGGCGCTCCATGGCCTCCTTGACCTCCTTCACCCAGGTGCGCAGCTTGGGGGCCTCGCCGCGGAGGGCGGTGGCGGAGGTGCGCAGGAAGTTGGAGACCGAGACGCCGGGGACCTCGACCGGGTACTGCATGGCGAGGAACAGGCCGGCGCGGGCACGCTCGTCGACGGACATCTCCAGGACGTCCTCGCCGTCGAGGGTGACGGTGCCGCCGGTGATCGTGTACTTCGGGTGACCCGCCAGCGAGTAGGCGAGGGTGGACTTGCCGGAGCCGTTGGGGCCCATGATGGCGTGCGTCTCGCCCTGCTTCACGGTCAGGTCGACGCCCTTGAGGATCTCCTTCGTGGCGTTGTCGGCCTCGACGGTGACGTGCAGGTCTCGGATTTCAAGCGTTGCCATGGGTGCCTCAGGACTCCTGGGTGAGGGAGGCGTGCACGTCGACGAGGACGCTGCCCCCTTCGATCTTGACGGGGTATACGGGGACGGGGCGGGTCGCGGGGAGGCCGGACGGCTTGCCGGTGCGCAGGTCGAAGGAGGAACCGTGCAGCCAGCACTCGATCTGGCAGTCCTCCACCTCGCCCTCGGAGAGGGAGACGTTCGCGTGCGAGCAGATGTCGTGGATCGCGAACACCTCGCCCTCCGTCTTCACGACCGAGACCGGCGTGCCGTCGAGCTCCACCCGCTTCGGGGTGTCGTCCTCCAGCTCGCTCAGGTCACAGGCGCGTACGAAGGTGCTGGTCATGCGACCGACGCCTCCAGCTCCTGCTCGATCTTGGTGAGCAGGCGCTCCTCGATGTCGGTGACGCCGATCTGCTGGACCAGCTCGGCGAAGAAGCCGCGGACCACCAGGCGGCGGGCCTCGTGCTCGGGGATGCCGCGGGCCATCAGGTAGAAGAGCTGCTCGTCGTCGAAGCGGCCGGTGGCGGAGGCGTGGCCGGCGCCGACGATCTCGCCGGTCTCGATCTCCAGGTTGGGCACGGAGTCCACGCGCGCGCCGTCGGTGAGGACGAGGTTGCGGTTCATCTCGTAGGTGTCGGTGCCCTCGGCGGCGGCCTCGATCAGCACGTCGCCGATCCACACGGCGTGCGCCTGCTCGCCCTGCAGCGCGCCCTTGTAGACGACGTTCGACTTGCAGTGCGGGGTGTTGTGCGTGACCAGCAGGCGGTGCTCCTGGTGCTGCCCGGAGTCGGTGAAGTACAGGCCGAACAGCTCGGCCTCGCCGCCGGGGCCGGTGTACTCCACGCGCGGGTGCAGCCGGACCACGTCGCCGCCGAAGGTGACGACCACGGACTTGAAGGAGGCGTCCCGGCCGATCAGGGCGTTGTGCTGGGCGACGTGGACGGCCTTGTCGTCCCAGTCCTGCACGGAGACGACGGTCAGCTTGGCGCCGTCGCCCAGGAGGTAGTCGACGTTGGCGGCGAGCACCGCGTCACCGGTGTGGTCGATGACGACCACGGCCTCGGCGAACGCGCCCAGTTCGATCACCTGGTGGCCGAAGGCGGTGCCGCCCTCGCCGTGCACCGCGATGCGGATCGGCTCGGTGAGGACGGTCTCCTTCGGTACGGTCACGACCGAGGCCTTCTCGAAGGCGGAGTACGCCTGCGCGGCGACGCGGTCCGCCGGGGTGCCCGCCTTGCCGAGCCGGGCGTCGTCGCGGCCGACGGTCTCGACGGTGACGCCCTCGGGGGCGTGCACGTCGACCTTCACGCCGCCCTCGCCGGTGGCGGTCGCGGTGCCGTCGTGCAGCCCGCGCAGCCGCTCCAGCGGCGTGAACCGCCACTCCTCCTCGCGGCCGTGCGGGACCGGGAAGTCCGTCACGTCGAAGGACGGGGGCGCGCTCATGCGCGAGACGACGGTCGACTCGGCGGCGACCGCGATCGAGCCGGCGGTCGTGGAACCGACCGGGATGTTAGGGGCCTCAGCCATGGCTGTCGTAATGCTCGCTTTCTTACGGGTGGGCTTGACGGGGGTGCGGGCCGGGACTAGCCGACCGAACCCTCCATCTGCAGCTCGATCAGCCGGTTGAGCTCCAGGGCGTACTCCATGGGCAGCTCCTTGGCGATCGGCTCGACGAAGCCGCGCACGATCGTCGCCATCGCCTCGTCCTCGGACAGGCCGCGGCTCATGAGGTAGAAGAGCTGGTCCTCGGAGACCTTGGAGACGGTCGCCTCGTGGCCCATGGACACGTCGTCCTCGCGGACGTCGACGTACGGGTAGGTGTCCGACCGGGAGATGGTGTCGACGAGCAGGGCGTCGCACAGCACGTTGGACTTGGAGCCCGGGGCGCCCTCGCCGATCTCGATCAGACCGCGGTACGACGTGCGGCCGCCGCCGCGCGCCACCGACTTGGAGACGATGTTGGACGAGGTGTTCGGTGCCATGTGGACCATCTTGGCGCCGGCGTCCTGGTGCTGGCCCTCGCCCGCGAAGGCGATGGACAGGGTCTCGCCCTTGGCGTGCTCGCCCATCAGGTAGACGGCCGGGTACTTCATCGTCACCTTGGAGCCGATGTTGCCGTCGACCCACTCCATGGTGGCGCCCTCGTAGGCGACGGCGCGCTTGGTGACCAGGTTGTAGACGTTGTTCGACCAGTTCTGGATGGTCGTGTAGCGGCAGCGGGCGTTCTTCTTGACGATGATCTCGACGACCGCGGAGTGCAGCGAGTCCGACTTGTAGATCGGGGCGGTGCAGCCCTCGACGTAGTGCACGTAGGCACCCTCGTCGACGATGATCAGGGTCCGTTCGAACTGGCCCATGTTCTCCGTGTTGATGCGGAAGTAGGCCTGGAGCGGGATCTCGACGTGCACGCCCTTGGGGACGTAGATGAAGGAGCCGCCGGACCACACGGCGGTGTTCAGCGCGGCGAACTTGTTGTCACCGGCCGGGATGACGGTGCCGAAGTACTCCTTGAAGAGCTCCGGGTGCTCCTTCAGGGCGGTGTCGGTGTCGAGGAAGATGACGCCCTGCTCCTCCAGGTCCTCGCGGATCTGGTGGTAGACGACCTCCGACTCGTACTGGGCGGCGACACCGGCGACGAGGCGCTGCTTCTCGGCCTCCGGGATGCCCAGCTTGTCGTAGGTGTTCTTGATGTCCTCGGGCAGGTCCTCCCAGGACTCCGCCTGCTTCTCCGTGGAGCGCACGAAGTACTTGATGTTGTCGAAGTCGATGCCCGACAGGTCCGAGCCCCAGTTCGGCATGGGCTTCTTCTCGAAGAGCTTCAGGCCCTTCAGGCGCAGCTTCGTCATCCACTCGGGCTCGGACTTCTTCGACGAGATGTCGAGGACGACGTCCTCGCCCAGACCGCGCCTGGCGGAGGCACCGGCCACGTCGGAGTCGGCCCAGCCGTATTCGTACTTGCCCAGGCCCTCGAGTTCGGGGTGAGCAGTCTCCGTGGGGAGAGTCATGCGGGGTTCCTCCCGGCCGTGCTTGCAGATGCGTCAGTGCTTGCAGATGCGTCAGTGGAAATCTTGGGGATGAACGTCGTGCAGACGCCGTCGCCGTGCGCGATGGTCGCCAGCCGCTGGACGTGGGTCCCGAGCAGTTCGGCGAAGAACTCGGTCTCCGCCTCGCACAGCTGGGGGAACTGTTCCGCGACGTGGGCCACCGGGCAGTGGTGCTGGCACAGCTGCTCGCCCACGGGCGCGCTCCGCGCGGTAGCAGCGTACCCGTCGGCGGACAGCGCCCTGGCCAGGGCTTCGGCGCGCTTCTCGGGGGCCACGCCCTCGACCGCCCTGCGGTAGGTGCCCGCCTGGGCGGCGATCCGGGACCGGGCGAAGGCGGCGACCGCGTCCTGGCCGCCCTCCTGCTGGGCGATCCAGCGCAGCGCGTCCGCGGCGAGCTTGTCGTACGACTGGTCGAAGGCGTCGCGGCCGCAGTCGGTGAGCGCGAAGACCTTGGCCGGGCGCCCGCGCGTGCGCGTGCCGTATACGCGCTGCTCGCGTGCCTCCACGACGTCGTCGGCGACCAGGGCGTCGAGGTGGCGGCGCACGGCGGCCTGGGTCAGGCCCAGCCGGCCGGCCAGCTCGGCGACCGTCGACGGCCCGTGGTCCAGGATGGACCGCGCGACCCGGTTGCGGGTGGACCGCTCCCCGGTCGCGAGCTCCTCCTGAGGGGCCCCCGTGGGGGTCTCCCGAGCCTCGCCGACGTTTTTCACAACGCCATTGTTGCGTAATTCATCCGGCCCCGGCAAGCGGCCTCCGGATCACCCAACGGTGCCCTACGTCACTTAGGCATACCTAAGGTGACCTGCGGAAACGATCTCTGATCGATCAGCGCGGCCCTCGCGCGCAGGGCGTTGGCCTGCACGGACCGGTCCCCGGCAGGGGGCGCGGCGCCCCGCCGGGACCTCCTGGCACGTGCCGGTGGCCGGTTCCCGCACCCGGCCGTCCGGACCCCCGTGCGCGAACCTAGACTCGGGCCCATGCGAAGTGAGCCTGTCGTCCGGATCCAGGCCCTGGTGAAGCGGTACGGCACCAAGACCGCGGTGGACGGCCTCGACCTGACGGCCCGGGCGGGCGTCACCGCCGTCCTCGGCCCCAACGGCGCCGGCAAGACGACGACGATCGAGACCTGCGAGGGGTACCGCACGGCGGACTCCGGCACCGTGCGCGTGCTCGGCCTCGACCCGGTGCGGGAGGCGTCCCGGCTCCACCCGCGGATCGGCGCGATGCTCCAGTCCGGCGGGGTCTACTCCGGCGCCCGCGCCGACGAGATGCTGCGCCACACCGCGAAGCTGCACGCCCACCCGCTCGACGTGGACGCCCTGGTCGAACGGCTGGGGCTCGGCTCGTGCGGGCGCACCACCTACCGCCGGCTCTCCGGCGGCCAGCAGCAGCGCCTCGCGCTCGCCATGGCCGTGGTCGGGCGGCCCGAGCTGGTCTTCCTGGACGAGCCGACCGCCGGACTGGACCCGCAGGCCCGCCACGCCACCTGGGACCTGGTGCGCGACCTGCGCGCCGACGGCGTGTCGGTCATCCTCACCACGCACTACATGGACGAGGCCGAGCAGCTCGCCGACGACGTGGCGATCATCGACGCCGGCCGGGTCATCGCCCAGGGCTCCCCCGAGGAGCTGTGCCGCGGCGGCGCCGAGAACACCCTGCGCTTCAGCGGCCGCCCGGGGCTCGACGTCGGCTCCCTGCTCAAGGCGCTGCCGGCCGACTCCACGGCCGCCGAGCTGACCCCCGGCTCCTACCGGGTGACCGGCAAGGTCGACCCCCAGCTGCTGGCGACGGTCACCTCCTGGTGCGCCCAGCACGGCGTGATGCCCGACCGCATCTCGGTGGAACGGCACACCCTCGAAGACGTCTTCCTCGAACTGACCGGCAAGGAGCTGCGCTCGTGACCGCCACCGGCACCTACACCCCCCGGCCGGGCGCGGCGCCGCTCCCCCGCATGATCGCGGCGCAGACGGCGCTCGAGACCAGGATGCTCCTGCGAAACGGCGAGCAGCTGCTGCTGACCGTGGTGATCCCGACGCTGCTGCTGGTGCTGTTCAGCACGGTCGACGTCGTGGACACGGGCGCCGGCGAGGCGGTCGACTTCCTCACCCCGGGCATCCTGGCGCTCGCGGTGATGTCGACCGCGTTCACCGGCCAGGCCATCGCCACCGGCTTCGAGCGCCGCTACGGCGTCCTCAAGCGCCTCGCCACCTCCCCGCTGCCCCGCTGGGGCCTGATGACGGCGAAGACGGCGTCCGTGCTGGTCACCGAGGTGCTCCAGGTGGTCCTGCTGACGGCCGTCGCGTTCGCGCTCGGCTGGTCCCCGCACGGCAACCCGCTGGCCGTGCTGCTCCTGCTCGTCCTCGGCACGGCCGCCTTCTCCGGCCTCGGCCTGCTCATGGCGGGCACCCTGAAGGCGGAGGCCACGCTGGCCGCCGCCAACCTCGTCTTCCTGCTGCTGCTGGTCGGCGGCGGCGTGATCGTGCCGTTGGAGAAGTTCCCGCAGGGCGCCCAGGACGTCCTCGGCCTGCTGCCGATCTCGGCCCTCTCCGACGGCCTGCGGGACGTGCTCCAGCACGGCGCCGGGACGCCCTGGGGCGACCTGGGGATCCTGGCCGTGTGGGCGGTGGCGGGCCTCGCCGCCGCCGGGGCGTTCTTCCGCTGGGAGTAGGAGTCGTGCCGGACCCTCGTGAAAGGGTGCACAAGCGGCGGCCTACGATGGGGGGCGTGCCCAACCTGACCCGCGCCGACGCCGCAGCCGCCGTGCGCAACCCGCTCGCCTTCGTCGCCGCACGCTGGACCCCGCAGCCCCGCACGGTCCGGCGGGCGGCCCTCGCCGCCCTCGTCATGTCGGTGATCATCGTGGTCACCGGCGGCGCGGTCCGGCTCACCGGCTCCGGCCTCGGCTGCCCGACCTGGCCCAAGTGCACCGACGACTCGCTCACCACGACCGGCGCCATGGGTGTGCACGGCGTGATCGAGTTCGGCAACCGCATGCTGACCTACGTGCTGTGCGCGGCCGTCGGCTGGGCGATCGTCGCCGCGCGCTCCCAGAAGCCGTTCCGGCGCAGCCTGACCCGGCTGGGCTGGGCGCAGTTCTGGATCGTGATGGGCAACGCGGTCCTGGGCGGCATCGTCGTCCTGGTCGGCCTGAACCCCTACACGGTCGCGGCGCACTTCCTGCTGTCCTCGGCGCTCATCGCGGTCGCCACGGTGATGTGGCAGCGCACCCGGGAAGGCGACACGGCGCCGCGTCCGCTGGTCGGCAGGGCGGTGCAGCAGCTGGTGTGGTTCTTGGTGGCCGCGTCGGTGCTGCTGATCGCGGTGGGCACCGTGGTCACCGGCTCCGGGCCGCACGCGGGCGACTCCAGCGAGGTCGAGCGGATGCCGCTGGACTGGGAGACGGTCAGCAAGCTGCACGCGGTGCTGGCCTGGATCGTCGTCACGCTGACCTTCGCGCTGTGGTTCGTGCTGAAGGCCGTGGACGCGCCCCGGGAACCGCTGGCGCGCACCCGCGAGCTGTTCGTGGTGCTGCTGTGCCAGGGTGTGATCGGCTACGTCCAGTACTTCACGAAGCTGCCCGAGGCCCTGGTGGCCGCCCACATGCTCGGCTCCTCGGTGATGTGGATCTGGGTGCTGCGGGTGCTGCTGTCCCTGCGGGAGCGCCCCGGGACCACGGCCGACCTGCCGGGCCCCTCCGAGGCGGCGGCCGTCCCGACGCGCGCCTGACGCGTCCCGCAACCCACCGGGTCCAGGGTCCCCCCCGGCGCCCTCGCTTCAGAGTCCGTACACCCGGCGTGCGTTGCCCGCCGCGATCATCCCGGCGACGCGCTGCGCGTCGTCGGGCGACCACGCCCCCTCGGCCACCCAGTCGCCCAGCACCCGGGCCAGCGCCTCGCGGAACAGCTGGGCCCCGACCACGTGCAGTTCGGGCAGCCCGCCGGCCCCGCTGGAGAAGAGGATCTTCCCGAAGGGGGCCAGCTCCAGGATCTCCGCGAGGACGGTCGCGGCCCGGGCGCCGGTGCGCACCAGCGCGGCGCCCGCGTCGGCGTACACGTGCGGGAAGACACCGGCCAGGTGGGCGGCGTGGCGGTGGTAGGGGTAGCCGTGCAGCAGGACCAGGTGGGCGCCCAGGCCGGCGGTGGCCCGTACGAAGTCGGTGAGCAGGACCGGGTCGGTGCGGTCGGTGCGCGCGCCGGGCTCGCCCAGCCCCGCGTGCAGCTGCACCGGCAGCCCCGAGGCGACCGCGATCCACAGCAGGTGGCGCAGCAGCACGGGGTCGGTCAGCTCGCCGCCGACCCGGCGGTCCCCGAGCCAGCGTCCGGCGGCACCCCTGACCTCGCCGGGGCCGGGCGGTTCGGGCGCGAGCGCGAGGCCGTGCCGCACGCCCGCGACCGAGGTGAACGCCACGGCGTGCGCGGCGGCGGCGTGCACCGACTCGGCGAGGTTGGCGAGGAAGGACTCCACGGTGCCGGAGGTGTCGGCGACCTGCTCGGCGAGCAGTTCGAGCCGGACGATCTCGCGCGCCTCGCCGCCCCCGGCGCCGGCCATCTCGTCGGGCGGGGTGAGGTCGCCGGGGAGCCCCGTGTCGACCAGGTAGGTCGTGATGCCGCTGCCGCGCAGCAGCCTGCGGCCCGCCTCGAGGAACCCCAGCTCCCGGCGCCGGGCCAGGTACAGGGCGGGCGGGCAGTGGGGTTCCAGGCCGAGCAGGGGCGGGCACCAGCGCCGTACCGCGAAACCCGTCTGGGTGTCGAAGAGGGTGGTGCCGGGCGCGGGCGGTCCCTCGGTGCGGGCCAGCTGGGCCTCGAAGGTGCCGAGGCCCAGTTCGGTTCTCAGGATGCCGTGGCAGTACTGGTCCACGAGGGACGAGGGGTCGATCATCCGGGCTCCCCGTGTAGGCGCTGTCACACGTCCTAACGGGTGAACCGGGACCGGGGTACCGCCCGCCGGGGGTCAGCCGCCGAGCTGGATGCCCGCCATGCGCTTCCACTCGTACGGGCCCGTGGTCACCTTGGCCGCGAACTCGCCGTCGAAGGACTCGTGGCGGGTGATGCCGGCCTTCGCCACCGCCTGCTCGGCGATCTCGAAGGTCGGGGCCACCAGGTCACCCCAGCCGCCGTCCTCGCCGACGAGCACGATGCGGGCGCCGCGCTCCCCGACGTAGGAGACCTGGCCCTCGGCGCCGCCGTGGGCCCGGGCGAAGGTGCTGATGCGCTGGGCGAGCCGGGCGACCTTGCGCTCGGCCTTCGGGTCAACCTGCTGCGTGTCTGCCATGACCAGGATGTTACCGAGGGGTAGATCGTTCGGCGACGGCCGGGCGCAGTGACCCTTGCCTCAGGGTGACCCGGAGCGGCAGGGGAACGCGCCTAACGCAGGAAGGGGTCGACCGCGATCGCCACGAACAGCAGCGACACGTAGGTGATCGACCAGTGGAACAGGCGCATCTCCTTGAGCTTCGCGCCCGTCACCTCGGCCTTCGCGCGGTTCTGCAGCGCGTGCGCCTCCCACAGCCACCAGCCGCCCGACACGAGGGCGACCGCCGTGTAGAACCAGCCGGTGTAGCCCAGCGGGGTGAGCAGCAGCGAGACGGCGACCATGACCCAGCTGTAGAGCACGATCTGCCGGGCGACCGTCTTGTTGGAGGCGACGACCGGGAGCATCGGCACGCCCACGCGCGCGTAGTCGTCCTTGACCTTCATGGACAGCGGCCAGTAGTGCGGCGGGGTCCAGAAGAAGATGACCAGGAAGAGGATGAGCGGCGCCCAGGACAGCGAGTCCTTCACCGCCGACCAGCCGATCAGCACCGGCATGCAGCCGGCGATGCCGCCCCAGACGATGTTCTGCGCGGTACGGCGCTTGAGGATCATCGTATAGACGACGACGTAGAAGAGGAGCGCGCCGAGGGAGAGCCAGGCGCTCAGCCAGTTGACGGTGAGGCCGAACAGCAGGGTGGAGACGACGGCGAGGGAGATGCCGAAGGCGAGGCACTCGCGCGGGCTGACCATCCCGGTGACCAGGGGCCGCTGCGAGGTGCGGTCCATCAGTGCGTCGATGTCCCGGTCGATGTACATGTTCAGCGCGTTCGCGCCGCCCGCCGAGAGGTAACCCCCCAGGCAGGTGAGCAGGACCAGGCCGAGGTCGGGGACACCCTGCTGGGCCAGGAACATCACCGGCACGGTGGTGATGAGCAGCAGCTCGATGATCCGCGGCTTGGTCAGCGCCACGAACCCCTTGACCCGGGCCCCGAACGGCCGACGGCTCGGGCTCTTGCTCGCACCGAGTAGCCCCGCAGGACGGGATTCAACGGCCGTCACGCACACCCCTGACAGAGACATCCCAGCGAGCCTCCCGGGTGAACCGGCGGTAGAGGGCTCGCGCGTACCACGCCACTGTAGACGTTGCCCAGACCCGGACATTCGCGGGGGTCGGTTCGTGTTGGCGCACGCGCTCCGACGTGCGGACGACGCCACGATTGAGACGTCGGATGAGCGGCTGCGTATTCACATGTCGAGGGCGGTCGCGCCCAGGTCAGTGGGCGCGTGGGGACGACTCCCGCCACTCTGTAATGACCCGAAAGAATGCACGTCCTACGGGGGTAGGCTCAGCTACGGCCGGTGGGCGACCAGTCGCCGGTTATTCGACATGTGGAGAGGAGCCCTGACTCAGGGTGAGCACCAAGCCGACCACCACAGACCTCGAGTGGACCGAGTTGGACCAGCGGGCCGTGGACACCGCCCGCGTCCTGGCCGCCGACGCCGTACAGAAGGTCGGCAACGGCCATCCGGGTACGGCGATGAGCCTGGCGCCCGCCGCCTACACCCTCTTCCAGAAGGTGATGCGGCACGACCCGTCGGACACGGACTGGGTCGGTCGCGACCGCTTCGTGCTGTCGGCGGGCCACTCGTCCCTGACCCTCTACACGCAGCTCTACCTGGGCGGCTTCGGCCTGGAGCTGGACGACCTCGAGTCGTTCCGCACCTGGGGCTCCAAGACCCCGGGCCACCCGGAGTACGGCCACACGGTGGGCGTGGAGACGACGACCGGCCCGCTGGGCCAGGGTGTCGCCAACGCCGTCGGCATGGCGATGGCCGCCCGCTACGAGCGCGGTCTGTTCGACCCGGAGGCGGCGCAGGGCGAGTCGCCCTTCGACCACTTCATCTTCTGCATCGCCGGTGACGGCTGCCTCCAGGAGGGCATCTCCGCCGAGGCGTCCTCGCTGGCCGGCCACCAGAAGCTGGGCAACCTCGTCCTGCTGTGGGACGACAACCACATCTCGATCGAGGGCGACACCGAGACGGCCGTCTCCGAGGACACGGTCAAGCGGTACGAGGCGTACGGCTGGCACGTGCAGCGCGTCGCCCCGAAGCCGGACGGCGACCTCGACCCGCACGCGCTGTACGACGCGATCGAGGCGGCCAAGCAGGTCACCGACCGGCCGTCGTTCATCGCGATGCGTTCGATCATCGCCTGGCCCGCCCCGAACGCCCAGAACACCGAGGCCGCCCACGGCTCGGCGCTCGGCGACGAGGAGGTCGCCGCCACCAAGCGCGTCCTCGGCTTCGACCCGGAGAAGACCTTCGAGGTCGCCGACGAGGTCCTCGCGCACACCCGCAAGGCCCTGGACAAGGGCCGGGAGGCCCGCGCCGCCTGGGAGAAGTCGTACCAGCAGTGGCGGGACGACAACCCCGAGCGCGCCGCCGAGTACGACCGGATCGCGAAGGGCGAGCTGCCCACCGGCTGGGAGGAGAAGCTCCCGGTCTTCGAGCCCGGCAAGGGCGTGGCCACGCGTGCCGCGTCCGGCAAGGTGCTCCAGGCGCTCGGCGCGGTCATCCCGGAGCTGTGGGGCGGCTCGGCCGACCTGGCCGGCTCCAACAACACCACGATCGACAAGACGTCGTCGTTCCTGCCCGAGGGCAACCCGCTGCCCGAGGCGAGCCCGTACGGCCGCACCGTGCACTTCGGCATCCGTGAGCACGCCATGGCCGCGGAGCTCAACGGCATCACGCTGCACGGCAACACCCGCGCCTACGGCGGCACCTTCCTGGTGTTCTCCGACTACATGCGCAACGCCGTGCGCCTGTCGGCCCTGATGCACCTGCCGGTGACGTACGTCTGGACGCACGACTCCATCGGCCTCGGCGAGGACGGCCCGACCCACCAGCCGGTCGAGCACCTGGCCGCGCTGCGCGCGATCCCCGGTCTGAACGTGGTCCGCCCGGCGGACGCCAACGAGACCGCGATCGCCTGGCGCGAGGTCCTCAAGCGGTGGACCAAGGTGTACGGCAAGGGCGCCCCGCACGGCCTGGTCCTCACCCGGCAGGGCGTGCCCACGTACGAGCCGAACGAGGACGCGGCGCGCGGCGGTTACGTGCTGGCCGAGGCCGAGGGCGGCGAGCCGCAGGTGGTGATCGTCGCGACCGGTTCCGAGGTGCACGTGGCCGTCGAGGCGCGTGAGCAGCTCCAGGCCGACGGCGTGCCGACCCGGGTGGTGTCGATGCCGTGCGTGGAGTGGTTCGAGGAGCAGGACCAGGGGTACCGGGAATCCGTGCTCCCGCCGTCCGTGAAGGCCCGTGTCGCCGTCGAGGCCGGGATCGGTCTCACCTGGCACCGGTTCGTCGGGGACGCCGGCCGCATCGTTTCCCTGGAGCACTTCGGTGCTTCGGCGGACGGCAAGGTGCTCTTCCGCGAGTACGGCTTCACTGCCGAGAACGTGGCCGCCCAGGCCCGGGAATCCCTCGCGGCCGCCCAGCGCTGACGCTCATACACGACCGTAGGAGATGTAATTCCATGACAGACGCACTGAAGCGCCTCTCCGAGGAGGGCGTCGCGATCTGGCTGGACGACCTGTCGCGCAAGCGGATCACGTCCGGCAACCTCGCCGAGCTGATCGACCAGCAGCACGTCGTGGGCGTCACCACCAATCCGACGATCTTCCAGAAGGCGATCTCCGAGGGCGACGGCTACGACCAGCAGCTGTCCGACCTCGCCGCCCGCAAGGTCACCGTCGAAGAGGCCATCCGCATGATCACCACGGCGGACGTCCGCGACGCCGCCGACATCCTGCGCCCGGTCTTCGACGCCACCGACGGCCAGGACGGCCGGGTCTCCATCGAGGTCGACCCGCGCCTGGCCTTCAACACCAAGGCCACCGTCGCCGAGGCCAAGCAGCTGGCCTGGCTGGTGGACCGGCCCAACGCGCTCATCAAGATCCCGGCCACCGAGGCGGGTCTGCCGGCGATCGCCGAGACCATCGGCCTGGGCATCAGCGTCAACGTCACGCTGATCTTCTCGCTGGAGCGCTACCGCCGAGTGATGGACGCCTACCTCACCGGCCTGGAGAAGGCCAAGGAGCGCGGCCTGGACCTGTCGCAGATCCACTCCGTGGCGTCCTTCTTCGTCTCCCGCGTGGACACCGAGGTCGACAAGCGCCTCGACGCGCTGGGCACCGACGAGGCCAAGGCGCTGCGCGGCAAGGCCGCCCTGGCCAACGCCCGCCTGGCCTACCAGGCGTACGAGGAGGTCTTCTCCTCCGACCGCTGGCAGGCCCTGGAGAAGGCGGGCGCCAACAAGCAGCGTCCGCTGTGGGCCTCCACCGGTGTGAAGGACCCGGCCTACAAGCCGACCCTGTACGTCGACGACCTGGTCGCGCCGAACACGGTCAACACCATGCCGGAGGCCACGCTGCAGGCCACCGAGGAGCACGGCTCGATCACCGGCAACACCATCGCCGGGACGTACGAGCAGGCCCGCGCCGACCTCGACGCCCTGGAGAAGCTCGGCATCGGGTACGACGAGGTGGTGCAGCTGCTGGAGGAGGAGGGCGTCCAGAAGTTCGAGGCGTCCTGGACCGACCTGCTGAAGTCGACCGAGGCGGAGCTGGAGCGCCTCGCCCCCTCGGAGGGCTGACGTCTTGGCTCCCCTCTCCGGATCCGGAGCGAACCCGCTCCGTGACCCCGCGGACCGACGGCTCCCGCGCATCGCGGGGCCGTCGGGCCTGGTCATCTTCGGCGTCACGGGCGACCTGTCCCGGAAGAAGCTCATGCCCGCCGTGTACGACCTCGCCAACCGGGGTCTGCTGCCGCCGGGCTTCTCGCTGGTGGGCTTCGCCCGCCGCGAGTGGGAGCACGAGGACTTCGCCGCCGAGGTCCACGACGCGGTCAAGGCGCACGCCCGCACCCCGTTCCGCGAGGAGGTCTGGCAGCAGCTCATCCAGGGGATGCGCTTCGTGCAGGGCACCTTCGACGACGACGAGGCCTTCGAGCGGCTGCGCGGCACGATCGAGGAGCTGGACAAGGCGCAGGGCACGGGCGGCAACTTCGCCTTCTACCTGTCGGTGCCGCCGCGTTCCTTCCCGGTGGTCATCCAGCAGCTGAAGAAGCACGGGCTGGCCGACCAGAAGAACGGCGCCTGGCGCCGCGCGGTGATCGAGAAGCCCTTCGGCCACGACCTGAAGTCGGCCGAGGAGCTCAACGCGATCGTCCACGAGGTCTTCGCCCCGGACCAGGTCTTCCGCATCGACCACTACCTGGGCAAGGAGACCGTCCAGAACATCCTGGCGCTGCGCTTCGCCAACACGATGTTCGAGCCGATCTGGAACCGGTCCTTCGTGGACCATGTGCAGATCACCATGGCCGAGGACATCGGCATCGGCGGCCGGGCCGGCTACTACGACGGCATCGGCGCCGCCCGGGACGTCATCCAGAACCACCTGCTGCAGCTGCTGGCGCTCACCGCGATGGAGGAGCCCTCCTCCTTCGACGCCGACGCGCTCGCGGCGGAGAAGACCAAGGTGCTCGGCGCCGTCCGGCTGCCCGAGAACCTGGGCGACCACACCGTGCGCGGCCAGTACGCGGCCGGCTGGCAGGGCGGCGAGAAGGCCGTCGGCTACCTCGAAGAGGACGGCATCGACGCCAAGTCGAAGACCGACACCTACGCCGCCGTGAAGCTGGAGATCGACAACCGCCGCTGGGCGGGCGTCCCCTTCTACCTGCGCACCGGCAAGCGGCTGGGCCGCCGGGTCACCGAGATCGCGGTGGTCTTCCAGCGGGCGCCGCACTCCCCCTTCGACACGACCGCCACCGAGGAGCTGGGCTCCAACGCCATCGTCATCCGGGTCCAGCCGGACGAGGGCGTCACGGTCCGCTTCGGCTCGAAGGTGCCGGGCACGTCGATGGAGATCCGGGACGTGTCGATGGACTTCGCCTACGGCGAGTCGTTCACCGAGTCCAGCCCCGAGGCGTACGAGCGGCTGATCCTGGACGTCCTGCTGGGCGACTCCAACCTCTTCCCGCGCACCGAGGAGGTCGAGCTGTCCTGGAAGATCCTCGACCCGATCGAGGAGTACTGGGACACCCACGGCAAGCCCGCCCAGTACCCGGCCGGTACCTGGGGGCCCGTCGAGGCGGACGAAATGCTCGCACGAGAGGGACGGAGCTGGCGCCGGCCATGAAGACAGACCTCACGGACACCACGGCCAGCAAGATCAACAAGGCCCTGGTGCAGGGACGCCGGGCCATCGGCACCCCGGCCGTCGGCATGGTGCTCACGCTGGTCATCGTCACGGACGAGGAGAACGCCTACGACTCCCTGAAGGCCGCCAACGACGCGTCGCGCGAGCACCCCTCGCGCACGCTGGTGGTCGTCAAGCGCGTCTCCCGCTCCCCGCGCGACCGCACGCAGTCCCGGCTGGACGCCGAGGTGCGGCTCGGCGCGGACGCGGGCAGCGGCGAGACGGTGGTGCTGCGGCTGTACGGCGAGGTGGTCGACCACGCCCAGTCGGTCGTGCTGCCGCTGCTGCTGCCGGACGCGCCGGTCGTCGTCTGGTGGCCGGTGAACGCGCCGCTCGACCCGGCGAAGGACCCGCTGGGCGCCCTCGGGCAGCGCCGGGTCACCGACACCTACGCCGCCGAGCAGCCGGTGCGGGAGCTCACCGCCCGCGCCGAGACCTATACCCCCGGCGACACCGACCTGTCGTGGACCCGCATCACGCCCTGGCGCTCGATGCTGGCCGCGGCCCTGGACCAGGTCAGCTGCCGGGTGGACTCGGTCGAGGTGGAGGGCGAGGAGTTCAACCCGAGCTGCGAGCTGCTGGCGATGTGGCTCGCGGACCGGCTGGACGTGCCGGTGAAGCGCTCGCTGTCCGGCGGGCCGGGGCTGACCGCGGTGCGCATGTCGACGGACTGCGGCCCGGTCGTGCTGGACCGGGCGGACGGCTCGCTGGCCACCCTGTCCATCGAGGGCCAGCCGGACCGTGCGGTGGCGCTCAAGCGCCGGGACACGGCCGAGCTCATAGCGGAGGAGCTGCGCCGCCTGGACCCGGACGACACCTACGCGTCGGCGCTGCGCTACGGCGTGGACCGGCTGAACGCCACGTCGGACGCGGCGGAGGCGTTCGCGGTCGACGGTGACGGTGACGGTGACGGTGAGGCTGCCGGGGACGCCGCTTCGGATGCGGAGGCGCCGGAAGCGGTGGCCAAAGGAGCCGGAGGGGACGGGGAGCGGGAGGCCGTGGCAACCCCTGTCGAGGAAGCTGCGGAAGCTCCCGCGCGCGAGGCGGCGGCGTCGGAGCCGGTGACCAAGGGGGCCGCGAAGTGAGCACCCCGCAGCTGGTCGTGCACCGCGACAAGGAGCTGATGGCGCAGGCCGCCGCCGCCCGGCTGATCACGAAGATCGTGGACGCGCAGGCCTCCCGGGGTCACGCGTCCGTGGTCCTCACCGGCGGCCGCAACGGCAACGGCCTGCTGGCCGCGCTGGCCGCCGAGCCCGCCCGGGACGCCGTCGACTGGGGCCGGCTCGACCTGTGGTGGGGCGACGAGCGGTTCCTGCCCGAGGGCGACCCGGAGCGCAACGTCACGCAGGCCCGCGAGGCCCTGCTGGACGCCGTACCGCTGGATCCGAAGCGGGTGCACGCGATGCCCGCGTCGGACGGTCCGCACGGCACGGACGTCGAGGCCGCCGCGGAGGGCTACGCCGAGGAGCTGGCTCGCGCCGCCGGCCCCGAGAACCACGGGACGGTGCCGACCTTCGACGTGCTGATGCTGGGCGTCGGACCGGACACCCACGTGGCGTCGCTGTTCCCGGAGCTGCCGGCGGTCCGCGAGACGGAGCGCACGGTGGTCGGCGTGCGCGGGGCCCCCAAGCCCCCGCCGACCCGGGTCACCCTGACCCTCCCGGCGATCCGCGCGGCCCGCGAGGTGTGGCTGCTGGCGGCCGGCGAGGACAAGGCCCGGGCCGCGGCGATCGCCCTGTCCGGCGCCGGCGAGATCCAGGCCCCGGCGGCGGGCGCGCGCGGCCGTGCCCGCACCCTGTGGCTGCTGGACACGGCGGCGGCCTCCCAGCTGCCGCGCTCGCTGTACCCGCCGGCGTCGCCCTGACCCCGGCAGGCACCACGCCCACCCCGAAGGGGCCGGACTCGCGCGAGTCCGGCCCCTTCGGCGTACGGCGGGGCGGGTGTCAGGTCCCGCCCGGGCCGCGTCACTTCACCGACCCCGCCATCACCCCCTGCACGAAGTGCCGCTGGAAGGCGAAGAACACGGCCACCGGCACGATCAGGGACAGGAACGCGCCGGGGGCCAGGACGTCGATGTTGCTCCCGAACTGGCGGATCTGCGACTGGAGTTCGACAGTCAGCGGCTGGGAGGAGCTGTCCGCGAAGAGCAGGGCGACCAGCATGTCGTTCCACACCCACAGGAACTGGAAGATGGCGAGGCTGGCGAGGGCGGGCCGGCCCACCGGGAGCACCAGGCGGGTGAAGATGCGCCATTCGCTGCCGCCGTCCATGCGGGCCGCCTCCAGCATCTCCTTCGGCATCTCGGCGAAGTAGTTGCGCAGCAGGAACACCGCGAACGGCAGTCCGTAAGCCACGTGGAAGAGGACCACGCCGGGGATCGTGCCGAACAGGCCCAGTTGGCCGAAGAGTTTGGCCACCGGCAGCAGGCCGATCTGCACGGGCACCACCAGCAGGGCCACCACGACCAGGAAGACGGTGTCGCGGCCGGGGAAGTCCAGCCAGGCGAAGGCGTATCCGGCGAGCGCCGCGACGGCCACGACCAGGAGGGTGGTGGGCACCGAGATCAGGACGGTGTTCCAGAACGCCCGGGTGATGCCCGCGTTCTGCAGCAGGGCGGAGTAGTTGTCGAAGGACAGCTGCCCGGGGGCGGCGAACGCCGTCCACCAGCCGCCCTTTGCCGTGTCCTCGGAGGACCGCAGCGAGGACAGGAACAGCCCGGCCAGCGGGGTCATCCAGACCAGGCCGATCACCACGAGGAAGGCCTGCACCACGGCGTTGCCCAGGCCGCGCCGGACCGCGTTCATCGCTGACTCCTTCGGAAACGGCGGACGTTGAAGACCATCGCCGGGATCACCAGCAGCAGGAGCAGCACGCCGAGGGCGCTGCCGAGGCCCTGGTTGTTGCCGCCGCCGAACGACACCAGCCACATCTGGGTCGCGAGCACGGTGGCGTCCTCCTGCACGGGGCCGGGGGCGATGATGTAGACGAGGTCGAAGACCTTCAGCACGTTGATCACCAGCGTCACGAACACGACGGTGAGCACCGGCGCGAGGAGCGGGACGGTGATCCGGCGGAAGATCTGCCACTCGTTGGCGCCGTCCATCCGCGCCGCCTCCAGCGCGTCCCGGGGCAGCGCCGACAGGCCGGCGCCGATCAGCACCATGGCGAACCCGGTCCAGATCCACAGGTACGCCCCGATGATCGCCGGTGTGACGAGCGCCGGGCCGAGCCAGGAGACGCCCTCGTAGGGCGGGGCGAAGTTGGCGGCGGGCAGGCGCACGGTGTACGCGCCGTCGGACAGGCCGGCGAAGCGGAACGACCCGTCGGCCGCCGTGGTCGTGGTGGCGACCGTCCGCCCGTCGCGCACGGCCTGCACCTTCATCTCGGGCAGGCCGCTCTCCTTGGGGTCGACGGCGCCCTGCCTGCCTCCCCCGCCGGGCGTGAAGTCCAGGTAGACGACGCCGCGCAGCTCGCCGGGCGCCGCCGTACGGGCCGCCGCCGGGGAGGCGGGCCGGGCCGAGCCGGGCAGGTCGCCGGGGCGGACACCGACCAGGCCGAGCGCCACCGTCTCCCCCGGCGCCAGCGTGCCGCTCGTGCCGTAGGAGCCGTCCCGGCCCTTGGTCAGGCCCTGGCCGTCGCGGGCCCGTGCCGTCGGGTAGGCCGAGGAGTCCTCGAAGGCGTCGTGGACGGAGACCACGGCGGCGTTGAGCACGCCCTTGTCCGGGTCCTCGTCGTAGGCGAGCCGGAAGATGATGCCGGCGGCGAGGAAGGACACCGCCATCGGCAGGAACAGCAGGAGTTTGAAGGCGGTGGCCCAGCGGACCTTCTCCACCAGCACGGCCAGGATGAGACCGAGGCCGGTCAGCAGCGCCGGGGCGACGACGACCCAGATCGCGGTGTTGCGGACGGCCTTGACGGTCGCCGGGTCGCGGAACATCTCGGTGTAGTTGTCGCCGCCCACGAAGCGGGTCCCGGAGGCGTCGAAGAAGCTGCGGCCGACCGAGAACAGCACGGGGTAGACGACGAGCGCGCCGAGCAGCAGCAGGGCGGGGAAGACGAACAGCAGGGCGGCGGCCCGGCCCCGCCGCCGGGTGCGCCGTGCGCCGCCGGGGCCGGGGGCGGCCGGGGCGCGCGTCTCTTTCACCAGGGTCGTGGTCATGGTCAGCCCTGGTACGCCTTGGCCGCCGCGGCTTCGAGCCGGCCCGCCGTGGCCTTCGGGTCGGACGGGTCGCGCAGGAAGTCCTGGAGGATCTTCCACTCGCCGGCGCCCTTGGTGCCGCCGAAGGCCGCGGGGGCCTGGTCGGACATGTCGAAGCGGACCGAGTCGCCGGCCTCGACGAGGGACTTGGCGGTCGCGCGGGTGACGTCGTCGCCGTAGGAGGCGAGGTCGAGCTTCTTGTTCGGGGAGAGGAAGCCGCCGGCGCCGGCCCAGACGGCCGCGGCCTCGGGGGTGGCGAGGTACTCCAGGAGCGCCATGCCGGCCTGGTGGTTCTTGCCGTCCTTCAGGACGACGGCCGCGTCACCGCCGCTGACCACGGGTGCCTGCCCGGCACCGACCTTCGGGAAGGGGAAGAAGTCGGCGTCCTCGCTGATCGCCCGGCCGAACTGGTCCTTGGCGACCCCGGCCACGAAGTCGCCCTCGTAGACCATGCCGGCCTCGGGCTCGGGACCGAACACCTTCTCGACCGAGCCGGGGAAGTCGGTGTTCAGGGCTTCCTTCTGGCCGCCCGCGACGAGCGCCTTGTCCTTGAACAGCGTGCCGAGGGTCTGCAGGGCCTGGACGACGCTCGGGTCGGTCCACTTCAGCTTGTGGGCGGCGAGGGCGTCGTACTTCTCGGGGCCGGCCTGGGAGAGGTAGACGTTCTCGAACCAGTCGGTGAGCGTCCAGCCGTCCTGTCCGGCGACCGAGAAGGCGGCCAGTCCGGAGTCGGAGACGGCCCGCCCGGCCTTCAGCAGGTCGTCGAAGGTGGCCGGCGGCTTGACGCCCGCCTGGTCGAGGGCGTCGGGGCTGTACCAGACGGTCGACTTGTGGGCGGCCTTGAAGTACAGGCCGTACAGGGTGCCGTCGACGCTGCCGTAGTTCTTCCACACGGGGGCGAAGCCGGCCGTCACGGACTGCTGCGCGGTGGCGGACAGCGGCTGGAGCCAGCCGTTCTTCGCGAACTGCTGGAGCACGCCGACCTGCGGGACCATCACGACGTCGGGGGCGTTGCCGCCCTCGATCTTGCTGCCGACGACGGTGGAGACGTTGTCCCCGGTGGAGGTGAACTGCGTCTTCGCGCCGGTCTTGGCGGTGAAGGCGTCCAGCACCTTCTGGAAGTTCTTCTGCTCGGTGCCGGACCAGACGCCGGCCACGCTCACGGTCTGCCCGCTGAGCGCCTTGTCGCCGCCGCCGGCCGAGACGGGCTCGCTGCCGCCGCAGGCCGTCGCACCGAGCGCGAGGACCAGGGCGGTGCAGCCGGTGAGCAGGGTGGTACGTCGTCGCATCATCGTTGATGTCCCTTCGGAGATGGGGAACTGACGGAGTCTCAGGAGTAGGTCGGGGTTCAGAGGTCCCTGATCCACCAGGCGGCCGTCGAGCCGGGCAGCACGCCGGGCGGGCACGGGGCGCTGGCCAGCAGCGGGGTGCCGGGCACCGGTGCGGGGGTGGGGGCCGTGCCGAAGTTGACGGCGCAGACCAGGTCGTCGCCGCGGGCGAAGGCCAGCACGCCGGGCGGGCTGTCCAGCCAGCGCAGCGTGCCGTCGCCCAACTGGGGCAGTGCGGACCGCAGGTGGAGCCCGTCCCGGTACAGGTGCCAGAAGGAGCGGGTGTCGGCGAGGGCCCGGTCGGTGGCGTACTCGGCGAAGTACTCCGGCTGCGGCAGCCACGGCTTGGCGCCCTCCGCGCCGTTGGTGAAGCCGAACGGCGACGCCTGCCCGGACCAGGGCAGCGGCACCCGGCACCCGTCGCGGATCCGGGCCCGGCTGCCGGTGCGGCGGAAGATCGGGTCGGTCAGCACGTCGTCGGGCAGGTCGACGACCTCGGGCAGGCCCAGTTCCTCGCCCTGGTAGATGTACGCGGCGCCCGGCAGCGCCAGCATCAGCAGCGCGGCGGCGCGGGCCCGGGCGGGGCCGAGGCCGCTGCCCTCGGGGGTGGGCTCGCCGTAACGGGTGACGGTGCGCACCTGGTCGTGGTTGTTGAGGACCCAGGTGACCGTGGAACCGGTGCCGGCGATGTCCTGCATGGCCTCGGAGATGACCTTGCGGAAGGCGTCCGGGTTCCAGGGGGCGCTGAGCAGGTCGAAGAAGAAGGCCTGGTGCAGTTCGTCGGGGCGGACGTAGCGGGCGTGCTCACGGGCGGTCGGCACGGAGACCTCACCGACGAGGAGGCGTTCGCGGCCGTCGCGGGCGGTGTACTCCTCGCAGACCGCGCGCCAGCGCCGCCACACGTCGTGCACCTCGGGCCGGTTCCAGGCGAGCGGGTTGACCGAGTCGCGGGTGCGGGCGTCGGCCTCGGGGTCGTCCGAGTCGGGCAGGTCCGGGTGCTTGAAGAGACCGGCGGCGACGTCGATGCGGAACCCGTCGACGCCCCGGTCCAGCCAGAAGCGCAGGATCCGCTCGAACGCGGCGGGCACCTCAGGGGTGCGCCAGTTCCAGTCGGGCTGTTCGGGCGTGAACATGTGCAGGTACCACTGGCCGGGGCGGCCGTCGGCCTCCGTGACCCGCGTCCAGGCCGGGCCGCCGAACATGGCGTGCCAGTTGTTGGGCGGCTCGGCCCCGTCCGGTCCGCGGCCGTCGGCGAAGTGGAAGCGGGCCCGCGCGGCGCTGCCGGGTCCGGTGGCCAGCGCCTCGGTGAACCACGGGTGCGCGCTGGAGCAGTGGTTGGGGACGATGTCGAGCAGCACCCGGACGCCGAGCCGCCGGGCGGCCGTGACCAGCCGGTCGAACTCGGCCAGGTCGCCGAAGAGCGGGTCGACGTCGCAGTAGTCGGCCACGTCGTAGCCGTGGTCGTGCTGCGGCGAGGGGTAGAAGGGGCTCAGCCAGATCCCGTCGACCCCGAGCTTCTTCAGGTACGGCAGCCCGGCCCGGACGCCGGCCAGGTCGCCGACGCCGTCGCCGGTGCTGTCCAGGAAGCTGCGGACGTACACCTGGTAGATCACGGCGTCGCGCCACCAGCGGTGCTTACTCAACATGCATGCATGTTAGGTAGGCGTGTCGCGAGGGTGTCAATGAAAAGAACAGGCGTTACTGGCCAGTTGGGGCCGCAAAAGAGGGCGAATCAGGGCGTGCGGGAGCCAGATGAGACGTGCTCGTTACCTAACATGTAAGTAGGGAGGCGCGCGGGTGCCGGCTAGCGGTGGGAGATGGCCGCCAGTTCGCGGGCCAGTCGCCGCACGGTCTGCGCGGGCGTGGCGTGGCCGGTCAGCGCGTCGTGCAGGACCGCCTGGACGGCGAGGCTGACCTGGTCGTAGCGCGGGCTCTTGGGGCGCGGGGCGGCGCTCAGCACGCTCTCGCGCAGCGTCGGCAGGTACGGGAAGCGCCGGACCAGCTCCGGGTCGTCGTACAGGTCGGCGCGTACCGGCGGCAGCGCGCCGCGGGTGAGGACCTGGCGCTGGACGCTCTCACCGGTGAGGTAGGCGATCAGCCGGGCGGCCGAGTCGGGGTGGCGCGCGTGCGTGGTGACGGCCAGGTTGGAGCCGCCGAGGACGCTGGTCCCCGGACCGTCGGGCCCGGGCAGCGGCACGGCGCCGACCCGCCCGGCGACCGGGGAGCCGGGGGCCGACGCGACGACGTACGCGTAGGGCCAGTTGCGCAGGAAGAGCAGCCGGCCGTCCTGGAACGCCTGCTTGGACTCCTCCTCCTTGTACGTCAGCGCCGCCCTCGGGATCCAGCCCTCGCGCACCCCGCGCACCAGGAAGCCGATGCCCTCGCGGGCGGCGGCGGAGTCGACCGTGACGCGCTCGCCCTCGTCGCCGAGGATCGTGCCGCCCGCCGAGTAGACGGCCTCGGCGGCGTTCACCGTGAGGCCCTCGTACGGCAGGAACTGGCCCGCGTAGCCGTCGAGTCCGTACTTCGGCGCGATCGTCCGCGCCGCCCGCTCCAGCTCGGCCCAGGTGCGCGGCGGCGGGACGCCCTCCTTGGCGAGGACGTCCTTGCGGTACAGCAGGAGCCCGGCGTTGGTGACGTACGGGACGGCGTACAGGCGTCCGTCGTAGGTGGCGGTGTCGACGACCGGCGGCAGGAACGTCCCCAGCGGGAAGCGCTCGCGCGGCAGCGGGCGTATCCAGCCCGCGGCGGCGAACTCCGAGGTCCAGTTCACGTCGATGTTCAGCACGTCGAAGCGGCCGCGCTCGCCGCCGCGCAGGTCGGTGACCATCTGGGCGTGCGTCTCGTCGGCCGCGTCGGGCAGTTCGACGAGCGTGACCCGCTCGCCGGGATGGGTACGGTTCCATCCCTGGAGCAGCGGTCCCAGGTAGCCGGTGAGGTCGCCGGCGGTGGCCAGGGTCAGCGGCCCCCGGCCGCCCGCGGAGCCGTCGTCGGCCCGCGCCCCGGAGGCGACGTAACCGGTCAGGACCACGACGAGAACGAGGAGGCCCCTACCGGCGGCGTGGATCCACCGCATAGGTTCCTCCCTGTACACCTGGCACCGGGCGTCTTCGCACGGAGTCAGAGGCCATGTATACCTGTTAGGTATGCGCGATACTAGGGCCTGCGGCACATTACTCGGGACGCGGGAGGAGAGCACGAGTGCGGCTGCCCCTCCTGGCCCTGCTGGCGCGCGGCCCGGCGCACGGCTACGAGCTGAAGCAGGACCTTGAGCAACTGCTGGGCTCCGCGTACCCTCAGCCGAACGTCGGCCAGATCTACGTCACCCTCGGCCGCCTCGAGAAGCAGGGACTGATCGAGGGCGAGGACGTCGAGCAGTCCGGCCGGCCCAACAAGAAGGTCTACCACCTGACCGACTCCGGCCGGGAGGCGCTGAGCGTCTGGTTCGCCGAGCCCGAGGACGAGCCACGGGTGCGCGACGAGTTCTTCATGAAGCTGGCGCTCGCCCCGCGGACCGGTCTGGCCGACCAGATCGCCCTGATCAACCAGCAGCGGCGCCAGTACCTGAACACCATGCGCCAGCTGTCCAGGCTGGCCTCCGCCGAGGACCGGGACAACCGCATCGCCCACCTGCTCATCGAGGGCGCGATGCTGCACCTGCAGGCCGACCTCGACTGGCTGGAGCGCTGCCAGGAGGAGCTGGAGGACCTGTAGGAACCGGGACCGCTGCACGAACCGGACGAGCTGGAGGAGTTGGGGTGAGCGACGACCGTCCCGCCGAGGTGCTGCGCGCCGAGGGGCTGGTCAAGACGCACCACGGCGAGGGCGCCCCGGCGCACGCCGTGCGCGGGGTCGACCTGTCCGTGCGGCGGGGCGAGTTCGTGGCGATCACCGGGCCGTCCGGGGCCGGGAAGTCGACCCTGCTGCACCTGCTGGGCGGGCTCCAGCGGCCCGACGCGGGGAGCATCCGGCTGGACGGCACGTGCACGGACGCCTGGAGCGAGGCCCGCTGGGCCGTCGAGCGCCGCACCCGGATCGGGATCGTCTTCCAGTTCTTCAACCTGGTGTCCAACCTGTCCGTCGCCGACAACGTCGAACTGCCCGCCCTGCTCGCCGGGGTCCCGCCGAAGCGGGCCCGCGCCGAGCGGGCCCGGCTGCTGTCCGAGCTGGGCCTGGAGGGCAAGGAACGCAGCATGCCGGGCGAGCTGTCCGGCGGGGAGCAGCAGCGGGTGGCGCTGGCCCGCGCCCTGGTCAACCATCCCCCGCTGCTGCTGGCGGACGAGCCGGCCGGCAGCCTGGACAGCAAGGGAACCCGCGAGGTCATGCGGCTGCTGTCCCGCTTCCACCAGCGCGGCCAGACGATCCTCCTCGTCACGCACGACGCCCGGCTGGCCAGCGCCGCGGACCGGGTGATCAGCTTCTTCGACGGACGGATCGTCGACGACGCGCACCTGGACGGGGGCACGCCGCCGCGCCGGGCCGGGATCTCCGGGGTGCTGGAGCTGAGGGACTGAGATGACCGCCGTGTCCCGGGGCCTGGAGCTGAGGAACGGACATGACCGCCGTGTCCCGGGGCCTGGAGCTGAGGAACTGAGATGACCGCCGTGACCTGGCCGGCTGCCCGTGGCGGGCGTCCGCGCGCCCGGCGTGCGCCGGGCGGGTGGTGACGCCCGTGCGAGCCACCCTGCGCTGGGCCCACTCCGACCTGCGCACGCACCGCGGCGAGGCGCTGTTCCTGGTGCTCGCCACGGCCGGCGTGGTCGCCTCGCTGCTGCTGGCCACAGCTCTGTTCGGGTACGCGACCAACCCGTGGCAGCGCGTCTTCACCCAGGGGCGCGGCGCCCACGTGTGGCTGCACACGGCGCCCACCGCCGACACGGCGAAGCTCGCCGCGCTGGACGGCGTCGAGGCGGTCGCGGGCCCCTTCCCCAGCGAGTCGGCGACGCTCGCCTCGCGCGGCAGCCGCGCCGCCGTGGAACTGCGCGGCGTGTCCGAGCAGCCCTCCGTGGGCCGGCCGCTGCTCACCGCCGGCCACTGGCTGGACGCCACCGCGCCCGACGGGGTGGTCCTGGAGAGCGGGCTCGCCCGCGCGCTGCTGGCCCAGCCCGGCGACACGCTCACCGAGGCGGGCAGCGCCCGCCGGCTGACGGTGGTCGGCGTCGCCGACAGCGCCGAGCCCCGCTACCGCCCGGGCGAGCAGCGGGGCCTGGTCTGGGCGCTGCCGTCCGCCGTGCCCGCCCCCGACGCCCAGGTCATCGGCATGCGGCTGGCCGACCCGGAGGGCACGGACTACGCCGTGCAGCGCGCCGTGACCGTGCTGGGCGCGGGCGCGATCGGCGGGGTCTCCACCTGGACGCAGGCGCGCGCCGAGGCCCAAGGCGACTACCGGCTGCTCGGGCAGGTGCTCGGCCTGTTCGGACTGGGTGCGCTGGTCGCCGCCTGCCTCGCCGTGCACGGGGCGATCGGCACCCGCATCCGCGGCCACCTGCGGGACATCTCCGTGTTCAAGGCGATCGGCTTCACCCCCGGCCAGGTGGTCCGGGTCTTCCTCCTCCAGCACCTGGCGTACGCCCTGCTGGGCGCCGTGGCGGCCGCCGCGCTCACCGAGGCGCTGGGCGAGCGGGTCCCCGGGCGGCTCGGGGACGCGGTGGGCGTGTGGCAGGGGCTGCCCGGGCACGCCATGGCGCTGTTCGCGGTGCCGGTGGGCGTGGTGCTGTTCATCGGCGCGACGACCGGGCTCGCCGCCTGGCGGGCGGGGCGGGTGCCGCCGGTGCCGGTGCCGCGGCCCGCGGGGCCGGTGGGCTGGCGGCTCGCCGGGGCGGGCGCGTGGGGGCTGCGGGCCCTGGGCCTGCGGGTCGCCGGGGTGCGGGTGTCGCCGGCCCTGGTCCTGGGGTGGCACACGGCCGCCACGCAGCGGCGCCGGTCGCTGGGCACCGTCGCCCGGCTGGCCCTGCCGCTGCTGCTGATCGTGGTCGCGCTGAGCGCCTGGACCACCATCGACCGCGCCCACGGCAGCCCCGAGCGGATCGGCCTGCCCGCCGCGCTGACCGTGCGCGCCGACGCCGGTCTGAGCGACGCCCGGGCCCGCGCCCTGCTGGAGCGCGACCCCCAGGTCGCCGCCGCCTACCCGGGCGTCGAGGTGGCCGCCCTGGTGCCGGGCCAGACCGCGACCATCGCCCTGCGCGGCCTCGGCACCCACGCGGACCCCTACCCGTACACCCTGGCCGAGGGGCGGGCCGCGCGCGGTCCCGACGAGGCGGTGGCCGGGCAGGGACTGCTCGACCTGCTGGACGTCCGGGTGGGCGACTGGGTGCGGATGACCGTGGGCGACCAGCCGCAGGTCCTGCACCTCGTGGGCCGCAGCATCGAGCCGGAGAACGCCGGCCGGGTCGTCTCCACCTCGCTGGACACCCTCCGCGAGAACGACCCCGCGCTGCGCCCCACGCTCTACCAGCTCCGGCTGGTCGCCGGTGCCGACCCGCGCGAGGTCGCCGACCGGCTCGCACGGTCCGGGGGCGGCCGGCTCGACCTGCACACGGTGCCGAACCCGGCCGACGGACTGTCCGCGCTGCGGGGCGTCGTCGTCGGGCTGATCGCGGTCCTCGCCCTGATCGGGCTGATCGAGCTGCTGACCGCGATCGGCGGCACGGTCCGCGAGGGTGAGCGCGATCTGCTGGCCCTGAAGGCGATCGGGCTGTCCCCGCGCCAGATCACCGCGATCACGGTCACGGCCATGGGCGGTACGACGCTGTTGGCGGTGCTGGTCGCGCTGGCGCTGGGGCTGCCGCTGGCGCACTGGATCATCGACGCGCAGGGCCGGTCGAGCGGCATCGGCGCGGGCATCGCCCAGAGCCCCTCCCCCGCGCTGGTGGTGCTGCTCGCGGGGTCCGCCGTGCTCGGCGCGACCGCCCTCGCGGCCGTACCGGCGGCCCGGGCGGCCCGCAGACGGCTGGCGGACACGCTCAGCGCGGCCGCGTGAGGGGTGGGTGAGCGCGGGGTGGGTGAGCGCGGGGTGGGTGAGCGCGGGGTGGGTGAGCGCGGGGTGGGTGAGCGTGCCCCCCTGCCTCAGCCGGTGCCCGTCGTCTCCGCCAGCCCGCTCACGCGCCGGTAGCTGCTGCCGTCCCGGTCGCGGACCAGCAGACCGCTCTCCACGCAGTACCGGCGCAGCGCCGAGGTGTCGTCGTGGACGGTGCGGAACGCGTCGTTGACCTCGCGCTCGCTGTAGCTGCGGTCGAGGTCGAAGAAGCTGTCCGTGAGGTGGGAGAGCAGTTCGCGGCGGACCGCCGGGCGGACGGGTATGGCGGTGAGCCTGCCCTGGGCGAAGAACCCGGACAGGGCGCGCGGTACTCCGGGCGGTGCCTTGTCCCGGGTCGGCCGGACACGCCGGAACACCGAGGGGTCGGCGCGCAGGGAGCCGTCCGGCTGGCGCTCGACCAGTCCGGCGGCGAGCAGCTTCCCGAGGTGACCGCGCACCGCGGGCGCGCCCTCCTCGCCCGGCGGGAGGCCGTCGAGCACGATCCTGGCGTAGACCCTGAGGCGGTGCGGATCGGCGAGGGCGGCGAGCAGTCGGTCCATCGGTACCTCTCGGCGGGTGACACGGACGGGACGAAGGCGTCAGTGTCACCCGGCCGAGTGGACTGCCGCATCCGGTTTAACGGCCGCGCAACTCACGGTACTTGGCGACCATGGCCTGGGTGGAGGCGTCCAGGCCGGGGACGTCGGCGCCCTCGGTGAGGGCGGGTTCGACGCGCTTGGCGAGGACCTTGCCCAGCTCGACGCCCCACTGGTCGAAGGAGTCGATGTCCCAGACCGCGCCCTGGACGAACACCTTGTGCTCGTACAGCGCGATGAGCTGGCCGAGCACCGACGGGGTCAGCGCGCGGGCGAGGATCGTGGTCGTCGGGTGGTTGCCCCGGAACGTCTTGTGGGCGACCAGCTCCTCCGGAACGCCCTCCGCGCGGACCTCCTCGGGGGTCTTGCCGAAGGCCAGCGCCTGGGTCTGCGCGAAGAAGTTGGCCATGAGCAGGTCGTGCTGGGCGGCGAGCTCGTCGTCCAGTTCGGCGACCGGCTCGGCGAAGCCGATGAAGTCGGCGGGGACGAGCTTGGTGCCCTGGTGGATGAGCTGGTAGTAGGCGTGCTGTCCGTTGGTGCCGGGGGTGCCCCACACGACCGGTCCGGTCTGCCACTGCACCGGGCGGCCCTCGCGGTCCACCGACTTGCCGTTGGACTCCATGTCCAACTGCTGGAGGTAGGCGGTGAACTTGGACAGGTAGTGGCTGTAGGGCAGCACCGCGTGCGACTGGGCGTCGAAGAAGTTGCCGTACCAGACGCCCAGCAGCCCCAGCAGCAGCGGGGCATTGGCCTCGGCCGGGGCGGTGCGGAAGTGGTCGTCGACGATACGGAACCCGTCGAGCATCTCCCGGAACCGGTCCGCGCCGATCGCGATCATCAGCGACAGCCCGATCGCCGAGTCGAAGGAGTACCGGCCGCCGACCCAGTCCCAGAACTCGAACATGTTGGCCGTGTCGATGCCGAACTCGGTGACCTTCTCGGAGTTCGTCGACAGCGCCACGAAGTGCCGGGCGACGGCTTCCTCACCGGCTTTCAGTCCCCTGAGCAGCCAGCTGCGCGCCGAGGTGGCGTTGGTGATCGTCTCGATGGTGGTGAACGTCTTGGACGCGACGATGAACAGCGTCTCCGCCGGGTCCAGGTCACGGGTCGCCTCGTGCAGGTCCGCCCCGTCCACGTTGGACACGAACCGGACCGTCAACTCCCGGTCGGTGTACGGGCGCAGCACCTCGTAGGCCATCGCCGGGCCCAGGTCCGAGCCGCCGATGCCGATGTTGACGACGTTCCTGATCCGCCGGCCGGTGTGCCCGGTCCACTCCCCGGAGCGCACCCGCCCCGCGAAGTCGGCCATCCGGTCCAGCACCGCGTGCACCGCCGGGACGACGTTCTCGCCGTCCACCTCCACCACCGCGCCCGCCGGGGCCCGCAGCGCGGTGTGCAGCACCGCCCGGCCCTCCGTGACGTTGATCTTCTCACCGCGGAACATCGCGTCCCGCAGCCCGAACACGTCGGTGGCGGCGGCGAGTTCGCGCAGCAGCCGGAGCGTCTCGTCGGTGATCAGGTGCTTGGAGTAGTCGATGTGCAGGTCACCGACCTGGAGCGTGTACCCGGCGCCGCGGGCGGGGTCGGCGGCGAACAGCTCACGCAGCTGCACCTCGCCGACGTCCTCGCGGTGCTCGGCGAGGGCGCTCCACTCGGGCGTCCGGTTCAGCCTCGTACGACCGTCTGCGTTCATGTGCGACTTCAGCCTTCTTCCGTGCCTGTCCCAGCGGATCCAACCTAGTTGATCAGCACGGGCACGGTGCCCCGAAGAGCTCTGTCAGCCTGCCGGTCGTAGGGTGCGCGCGGACCGGAGGGGGCCGTCAGCGGGGCCGGCCCAGTGCTGCCGCCGGGCGCAGGTTCTCCTCGAGGCCTTCGCCCAGGGCCGCCGCGGCCAGTGCCCGTCCCAGCCGGGGTGCCTGTTTGAACAGGTTGTGCCCGGCGGCGAAGTAGATCCCGTCGGCTTCCCAGACCGCCATGCCGTCCTCGCTCCACGGCAGGCTCGTCACCCAGCAGTGCAAGTACTCGACGGGCTCGGGGTCGAGGCCGGGCAGGGCGCGGGAGACGTACGCGCGGGCGCGGTCGTTGAGCGCCACCAGTGCCTGGGGGTCCGCGAAGCTGCCGTCCTCCCGCACCTCGACCGTTTCGCTCAGGCCCACCGCGTAGCGGCTGTTGCCGGGGTAGGGGGTCGCGTAGACGCCGACCTCGCCGAAGTCGCCGCTGCTGTCCTGGAGGCAGGCGACCCGCTCCAGGGGCGCTCCCCTGACCTGGAAGGTGAGGCGGACGTGGGCTGCCGGCTGTACGGGCAGCGAGAGTCCCACGGTGCGCGCCAGCCGCGCCGTGCCCATGCCCGCGCACACCACGGCCGTCGCGTACTCCCCGCGGCCGACGGAGCTGAGCACCTCCACCGTGCCGCGGCCCGTCGGATGCAGTGAGATGACCTCGTCGGTGACCACGGCGTCACCCAGCGCGCCGGCCAGGCTCTCCACCGCGGTACGGGTACGGATGGCACCGCCGCCCTCGTCGAGCATCGCGGGACCGCCGTAGTCGGCGAGCAGCGGCATGCGTTCGTGGAGTTCGGCGCCGTCCACGGCCCGGGCCGGTATGCCGCCGGCCTCCTGAAGGATGCTCAGCCTCTCGGGGACGGAACCGCCCAGGGCGACCACTCCGTCACCGGAGATCAGCTCGGCCCCCAACCGCTCGGCCCACTCGTCCCAGACGGCGCGGCCCTGCCGGGTGAATTCGACCAGGCGGGGGTCGTCGTGCGCGTGGCGGAAGATGCGGGACTGGCCACCGGACTGCCCGTGGCCCGGAACGCCGCTCTCGTAGACCCGCACCGCCGTTCCGCGTTCGGCCAGCGCGAAGGCGGTGCAGAGGCCGACGATGCCGGCTCCTACGACGGCCACCTCGGGAACCCGTCCCATTCGATCGCCTCGCTTCGCCCTGAGGGGTCCGGTGTGCGGCATGGCTGCACCGGGTTCCCCTCCCCTCCCGCCTCACACCGGTCCGGGAGGTGTCCATCGGGCTCCGCGCTCGACCGGTTCGAGGGCCCTTAGATCTCGCCCCGCAGTTTGGCGAGCGCCTCGGCGAGGATCGCCTCGCCGTCCGCGTCGCTGCGCCGCTCCCGGACGTACGCGAGGTGCGTCTTGTAGGGCTCGGTGCGCGGGGGGGCCGGGGGGTTGTCCCGGTCCTGTCCGGCGGGGAAGCCGCAGCGCGGGCAGTCCCAGGTGTCGGGGACCTGCGCGTCGCTGGCGAAGCTCGGCTGCGTCTCATGCCCGTTGGAGCACCAGAAGGAGATGCGCAGGCGCGGCGCGGACTCGCCCCGCTCGGCCTCGCCCATCGGCCCCGCCCCGACCCGGCTTCCTCGGATCGCGTTGCCACTTGCCACGGTCGTAACTCCCTGCGTCATGGTGCCGCGGAGCGAGTCGGCGTTTCGCTCCGCTGCGAGCGCCTCAGTCTACGTAAGGCCCAACGCGCGTCCAGTGCGCGGAGTTACCGACCCCCACACAGACGCACGCCCCATGATAGGCCGCGCCGGGGAGCGCGTACCGAACATGGGGCGTTACGTGCGGAACGAGTGTGCCGCGGGGGCGTGCCGTGCGTCGGTGTCAGCTGTTGCTCTTCATCAGCAGGCCGAGGACCACGATGCACGCGAACCAGAGCAGACCGATCACCACGGTGATCCGGTCGAGGTTGCGCTCGGCGACCGAGGAGCCGCCGACGGAGGACGCCATGCCACCGCCGAACATGTCGGACAGGCCGCCGCCCTTCCCCTTGTGCATCAGCACCAGCAGCATCAGCAGCAGGCTGAAGACGATCAGGGCGATCGAGAACCCCAAAACCACGGCTGGACCAACTTCCTCGGATTCGGATGACGACGGGGCGTGGTGGCTGCCCACCACGCCCCGCAAGGGTACGACGAAACGCCGTCACCGCCTACTCACAGCTCGTCTCACTGATCGCGGAAACGCACGATCTTGACGAACTCGTCGGCGTCCAGCGAGGCGCCGCCGACCAGGGCGCCGTCGATGTCGGCCTGCGCCATGATCTCGGCGACGTTGCCCGACTTCACGGAGCCGCCGTACTGGATGCGGACCGCGTCGGCCAGCTCCTGGGAGTACAGCTCGGCGAGCTTGCCGCGGATGGCGGCGCAGACCTCCTGGGCGTCCTCGGCGCCGCAGACCTTGCCGGTGCCGATGGCCCACACCGGCTCGTAGGCGATCACGATGCTCTCGGCCTGCTCGGCCGGGACGTCCTTCAGGCCGCCCTCGACCTGGGCGAGGGTGTGGGCGACGTGGTTGCCCGCGTCACGGACCTCCAGCTCCTCGCCGACGCACAGGATCGGGGAGATGCCGTGCTTGTAGGCGGCCTTCACCTTGGTGTTGACGACCTCGTCGGTCTCGGCGTGGTACTGGCGGCGCTCGGAGTGGCCGACGGCGACGTAGGTGCACTTCAGCTTCGCCAGCATCGGGCCGGAGATCTCGCCGGTGTAGGCGCCCCCGTCGTGTGCCGAGATGTCCTGGGCGCCGTACTTGATCTTCAGCTTGTCGCCGTCGACCAGGGTCTGCACGGAGCGCAGGTCGGTGAAGGGCGGCAGGACGGCGACCTCGACGGCCTCGTAGTCCTTGTCCGCGAGGGCGAAGGCGAGCTTCTGGACGTGGGCGATGGCCTCGAGGTGGTTGAGGTTCATCTTCCAGTTGCCCGCCATCAGCGGCGTGCGAGTGGTCATGCGGGGTCAGTCCTCCAGTGCGGCGAGGCCGGGGAGCGTCTTGCCCTCGAGGTATTCGAGGGAGGCGCCGCCACCGGTCGAGATGTGGCCGAAGGCGTTCTCGTCGAAGCCCAGGGTCCGCACGGCCGCGGCGGAGTCGCCGCCGCCGACCACGGAGAAGCCCTTGGAGTCGACGAGGGCCTGGGCGACGGCCCGGGTGCCCTCGGCGTAGTCGGGGTGCTCGAAGACGCCCATGGGGCCGTTCCAGAAGACGGTGGCGGCGTCGGCGAGCTTCGAGGCGTACAGCGTTCCGGTCTGCGGGCCGATGTCCAGGCCCATCTGGTCGGCCGGGACGGCGTCCGCGGCGACGGTCGTGGGGTGCGTCGGGGCCTTGGCCTTCAGGTCCGGGAACTCGGTGGAGACCAGCACGTCGACGGGGAGGACCAGCTCGACGCCGCTCTTCTCGGCCCGCTCGATGTACTCCTTGACGGCCGGGACCTGGTCCTCCTGGAGGAGGGAGATGCCGATCTCGTAGCCCTTGGCCTTGAGGAAGGTGTACGCCATGCCGCCGCCGATGAGGAGGCGGTCGGCCTTGCCGAGGAGCTGGTCGATCACGGCGAGCTTGTCGGAGACCTTGGCGCCGCCGAGGGCGACGACGTAGGGCCGCTGGACGTCCTCGGTGAGCTTCTTCAGTACGCCGACCTCGGTGGCGATGAGGTAGCCGGCGTAGTGCGGCAGGCGGGCCGGGAGGTCGTAGACGGAGGCGTGCTTGCGGTGCACCGCGCCGAAGCCGTCACCGACGTAGACGTCGGCGAGCGCGGCGAGTTCGTCGGCGAAGGCACCGCGCTCGGCGTCGTCCTTGCTGGTCTCGCCCGCGTTGAAGCGGAGGTTCTCCAGGACGGCGACCTGGCCGTCGGCGAGGCCGGCGACGGTGGCCTCGGCGGACTCGCCGACCGTGTCGGACGCGAACGCCACCGGGCCGTCGAGGAGTTCACCGAGGCGGGAGGCGGCCGGCGCGAGGGAGAAGGCGGGGTCCGGGGCGCCCTTGGGGCGGCCCAGGTGCGAGGCGACGACCACCTTGGCGCCCGCGTCCACGAGGGCCTTGACGGTGGGCAACACGGCGCGGATCCGGCCGTCGTCGGTGATGGTGCCGCCGTCCAGCGGCACGTTCAGGTCGGCGCGGACGAAGACCCGCTTGCCGCTGACGCCTTCGGCGAGAAGTTCGTCGATCGTCTTCATTGAGGGGACTCCTGAAGGGCTCGTGATGCCCCTGATGGTAGGAGAGCTGATCCGTACGTGCGGCAGGGCCCCGGGCGGCGCGGCGGTGCGCTGCCGGGGCCCTGCTGTCACATCGAGGTGCCTGGTGCGGCGATCAGAGCTGGTTGCCGACGAAGACCGTGAGGTCGACGAGGCGGTTGGAGTAGCCCCACTCATTGTCGTACCAGCCGAGGATCTTCACCGTCGTGCCCTCCTGGACCATGGTCAGGGAGGAGTCGAAGGTGCAGGACGACGGGTCGCTGACGATGTCCGAGGAGACGATCTCGTCCTCGGTGTAGGTCAGGTAGCCCTGCAGCTCGCCCTCGGAGGCCTTCTTGAACGCGGCGTTGACCTCGTCCTTGGTGACCTCGCGGGACAGCTCCACGACGAGGTCGGTGGCCGAGCCGGTCGGGACCGGGACGCGCATGGCGATGCCGTCCAGCTTGCCCTTGAGCTGCGGCAGGACCAGCGCGGTGGCCTTGGCGGCGCCCGTGGTGGTCGGGATGATGTTCTCGGCGGCGGCACGGGCGCGGCGCAGGTCCTTGTGCGGGAAGTCCAGGATGCGCTGGTCGTTCGTGTACGCGTGCACCGTCGTCATCAGGCCCTTGACGATGCCGAAGTTCTCGTCGAGGACCTTCGCCATCGGCGCCACACAGTTGGTGGTGCAGGAGGCGTTGGAGATGACGTGGTGGTTGGCCGCGTCGTACTTGTCCTGGTTGACGCCCATCACGATGGTGATGTCCTCGTCCTTGGCCGGGGCCGAGATGAGGACCTTCTTGGCGCCGCCGGCGATGTGCTTGGCGGCGTCGTCCTTCTTCGTGAAGATGCCGGTCGACTCGATGACGATGTCGACGCCCAGCTCACCCCAGGGGATGTCGGCCGGGTTGCGCTCCGAGAGCACCTTGATGGTGTGGCCGTCGACGGTGATCGTGTCGGCGGTGTGGGTCACCTCCTGCTTCAGGCGGCCCAGGATCGTGTCGTACTTCAGCAGGTGGGCGGTGGTCGCGGTGTCACCCAAGTCGTTGACGGCCACGACCTCGATGTCCGCCCCCTGCTCCAGCAGTGCGCGGAAGTAGTTGCGCCCGATGCGGCCGAAGCCGTTGATGCCTACGCGGATCGTCACGAACCGATCTCCTCGTTGGTACGCCGGCCATGCGGTGCCGGCGAGCTCTGTTTGGGATGTCCCCGACCACCCCCGACCCTACCTCTCCGGGACCCCCGGAGTGACATCGAGCTGCCCCATACACGGCAGGACGGTCCGTACCCGCAAGTAGGGTACGGACCGCCCAGACCGTGGGGCTCATTCACTCCTTTTGCGGGTATCCGTTCGGCTCGCCCCGACACCCCTCGTCATCGTCCGAGCGCACCCAGTGCTCGCTTGAGCAGCGCGGTCCGGTCGGCCGCCGTGCGCAGGTGCTCCAGGCCGAAGCCCAGCAGCACGGTGTCGTCGGTGATGACGGCGCCGTACGTCTGGAACAGGGCCCCGGTGCGGGTCCAGTCCTTCAGGACGGCCGGGCTGCCCGGGGGCGGTCCGGCAGCCCGCCAGGCGCCCAGGGACGTCTCGAAGCCCTCCGTCTCGGTCGCGGTGCCGCCGACGACCAGCGAGGCGTCGTCGACCAGGACGCCGTGGCCGCCGCTGCCGGGGTCGGTGACGTAGCTGATCGACACCTCGATCTGCTTGCCGGCGTAGGCGCTCAGGTCGAAGTTCACCGGCTGCCAGCCGCTGGAGGCGCCGGTGAGGGCGTTCCAGGTGCCGGTGGTGCCGCTCGCGGTGCAGTCGTTGCCGGTCAGGGTGAGGTAGTGGGTCAGCCAGGGGTGTTCCCCGACGTAGAACCCGCCCCCGCACTCCGCCGGTACGGCCGTGCCGGTCGCGCCGCCGGCCTCCGGGAGCGTGGTCCAGTCGTCGGCGCCCACGGTGTGGACCTCGACGATCGCGTTGTCGTAGCCCGGCTCGGTGTCCCACAGCAGCCGGGTGCGCAGGGTGGGCCGCTGTGCCGCGGGGACACCGGTGAGGTCGACGGTGCGGGTGAGGCGCTTGTAGGCGTCGTCGGTGTGCACGGCAGCCGCCATGCCCGACCCCGCGTACGGCCCGTAGGGGTTGACGGTGCCCGCGAACTGACCGGCGCCGGCGCTGGCGAACTGCGGGTAGGACGAGACGGGCAGTTCGTCGGAGGTGACGCCGTAGGTGCCGGCCCGGTCCAGCGGGTTGCCGGGCGCGTCGCCGAGGGGGCCGCCGGCGCCGACGAGCTTGCCCGAGCCGGTGAAGCCGGTGGCGCCTGGGGTGGACGTACGGGAGTAGGCGCCGAGGTAGTACTGGCTGAAGTCGTTGGACGGGGTGCCGTCGCCGAGGTCGACGTTGCCGCCGGCCTGCTCGCCCGCCTCGATCAGCTTGCCGCCCTCGTTGAGGTAGGCGCGCAGTTCGAGCTGGGTCGGGTTGCCGGGCACCTGGGCGCCCGTGTAGTGGACGACGGTGCGGAAGTGCTTCAGCACGCCGAGCGCGTCGGGCACGCCCTGGGTGGCGACGTCCCAGACGGCCGCCCGGTGCCCATTGGCCCGCAGCGCGTCGACGTAGACCTGGGCCTGGGTGGCGGCGGCGCCCTCCTCGGCGACGACGAGGACGTCGGCGCGGGGCCGTGCCGCCACGGTGTAGGTGAAGTGCGTGCTGGAGGCCTTCTTGCCGCTCCGGCCGCGGCCGGTGAACCAGACCTCCACGGTGTCGCCCGGGTCGGCGTCCCGCACCGTGGCCCGGTACTCGTCGAAGTAGAGGTTGTCGTCGCCGCCGTAGGTCTCGCCGCCCCGCCAGGGCCGCAGCGCCGCGGTGTGCGTGCGGCCGCCGTTGATGCGGTACGCCAGTTCCTTGTTCCGCACGGCCTTGCGGACGACGACGGAGACCTCCTGGTCGGCGCCGCGCGCGTACGACGTGGTGAACGGGGCCGGGGTGAAGTCGGCCGCGGTCAGGCCGACCGACGACGCCGGCGTGTCGGGGTGGGCGGCGGTCTCGGCGACCGACAGCGCGAACGGGACGTTCTTGGCGAACTCCTGCTGGATCAGCTTCTCGTCGTCCGGGAAGTTGAACACCGACTGGCAGTCGGCCGCGTTCCACTGGTCGTCCGGGTCGAGCGCGGACGCGGTCTGGCAGGTGGACATCTCGGGGGTGAACATCGCCATGCGGTTGACGTTGGCCGCGTGGCCGTCCGCCTCGCCGTTGGTCGTGTACAGCTCCGAGGAGACCTGCGGGTGGTAGCCGGGGATCGCGGAGTGGTCCGGGGTGCCGGCGAGTGCCTTGTAGAGGACGTCGTCCGGGGTGTCGGTGGCGACCTGCCAGCCGACGCCGTAGAGGAGGAGTTCGGCGGCCGAGTGGTAGTTGATGCCGTAGGTGAAGCCGATGCGCTTCTCGAACGCGTCCAGCGCCCGCGTCTCCGGCTCGGAGGCCGGGGCGGCGCCGCGGTAGGTCTGGCTGGTGGGGTTGGGGGACGAGCCCTCGTCGTCGTAGCCCCACTTGTAGGGGAAGTTGCGGTTGAGGTCGACGCCGTCGCCGGTGGAGATGGCGCCGTCGCCGTTGACGTCCCGGAGGTTCTTGCGCCACAGGCGGTTCGCCGGGTCCTGGAAGGTGTAGTCGTAGCCGTCCGGGTTGGCCGACAGCACGAACCACAGCTCGGTGGAGTCGACAAGTCGCTTGATCCGCTTGTCGGTCCGGTACCCGTCCAGGTAGTAGTGCATCAGCCGGCGGGTCATCTCCGGCGTGATCCACTCGCGCGCGTGCTGGTTGGACACGTACAGCACGGAGGGCTTGGCGCCGTCCTTGGCCTTCCGGGCGCCCTTGGTGAGCTTGAGCGCCAGGATGTCCTGGCCCTTGAGGGTCTTGCCGATGGAGACGACCTTGGTGAGGCCGGGGTTCTGCTGGGCGGTGCGGAGGATCTCCTCCTTCAGCCCGCCGCTGCCGCTGTACGACCGGAACACCCCGTCAGCGGCAGCCTCCACGCGCTGCTCGGCCTTCGCCGTGAGGGTGTGCTCGGTGAGGTGGACGCCCTGCTTCTGGAGCTTCTTCGCCTGGTCGTCGGTGAGGTAGACCTCGACCGCGGCGGTGCCCTTCGCGGGCACGGTCTCTCCGAGTTCGTGGCCGTCCTGGCCGGCGGCCAGGAGGAGGGGCACCTGCTGCTTGGTGACCTCGGCGCGGAAGACCTTGACCCCGTCGTCGTCGGAGGTCCGCGCCGGACCGCCGTCCTGGGCCTGGGCGATGGGTGCGATGCTCGCTCCGCCGATCAGGAGCGCGCCGACAGCGAGGATCGATCTCGCTCTGTGTCTCATGAACCCCCCTTGTATGGGTCCGCCGCAGCAGCGAACACATGCCAGGCTCATGACACCTCATGATCGAGTCAAGGGTGCCGCAAGAACGACAAAACGCCGGTGCTCATCGCCCGATCGAGCGACGAGCACCGGCGTCTGACGGGCCGTCGGGCCGGTCCGTGTCCTGACCGGCCCTTTCACTGAGGGGGCGTCAGCCGACGAGGTTGTCGGCGAGTTCCTCGCTGATGTTGGCCTCCGTGCCCGGGATGCCGAGGTCGGACGCGCGCTTGTCGGCCATCGCCAGCAGCCGGCGGATCCGGCCGGCCACCGCGTCCTTGGTCAGCGGCGGGTCGGCGAGCGCGCCCAGCTCCTCCAGCGAGGCCTGCTTGTGGTCCATGCGCAGCCGGCCCGCGGCCGCGAGGTGCTCGGGCACCTCGTCGCCGAGGATCTCCAGGGCGCGCTGGACCCGGGCGCCCGCGGCGACGGCGGCCCGCGCGGAGCGGCGCAGGTTGGCGTCGTCGAAGTTGGCGAGGCGGTTGGCCGTGGCGCGCACCTCGCGGCGCATCCGCCGCTCCTCCCAGGCCAGCACCGACTCGTGGGCGCCGAGCCGGGTCAGCAGGGCGCCGATGGCGTCGCCGTCACGGACCACGACCCGGTCCACCCCGCGCACCTCACGGGCTTTGGCGGCGATCGACAGCCGGCGGGCGGCGCCGACCAGGGCGAGCGCGGCCTCGGGGCCGGGGCAGGTCACCTCCAGGGAGGAGGAGCGGCCCGGCTCGGTCAGCGAGCCGTGCGCCAGGAAGGCACCGCGCCAGGCGGCCTCCGCGTCACAGGTGGCCCCCGAGACCACCTGCGGGGGCAGGCCCCGGATCGGGCGCCCCCGTCCGTCCACCAGGCCCGTCTGGCGGGCCAGCTGGTCGCCGCCCGCGACCACGCGCACCACGTAGCGCGAGCCGCGCCGCAGTCCGCCCGGTGCCATCACGATCAGTTCCGAGCTGTGCCCGAAGATCTCCAGCACGTCCCGCTTGAGGCGGCGGGCCGCCATCGCCGTGTCCAGCTCCGCCTCGATCACGATGCGGCCGCTCACCAGGTGGAGGCCGCCGGCGAACCGCAGGATGGCGGAGACCTCCGCCTTCCTGCAACAGGTCCGGGTGACGGGGAGCCGGGAGATCTCGTCCTTCACCGCTGCCGTCATCGCCATGGGCCGATCCTTCCATGCATCCGAAAAATACGGTCGTACGCGGCGGCCAGCAGCTCCGGATCATGCCGCGGAGTCCCGTCGGGCCGGGCCACCGGCGCCAGCTCGATCGCGGCTCCGAACCGTTGGGCGGCGTCGGCCAGGGAGTCGCGGTCGGGCACGGCGGCCTCGTCGGCCAGCACCACGTCCAGGGCGAGTTTAGGGGCGTGTCGGCCCAAAACCTCCAAATGACGCTGCGGGGAGAACCCTTCGGTTTCTCCCGGTTGCGGCGCGAGGTTCAGCACGAGCACCCGGCGCGCCTTCGTCTCCATCAGGGCGTCCAGCAGCTGCGGCACCAGCAGGTGCGGCATCACCGAGGAGAACCAGGACCCCGGCCCGAGAACCACCCAGTCGGCGTCCAGCACCGCGGCGACGGCCTCCGGGACGGCGGGCGGGTCGTGCGGCACCAGGTGCACGGACTGCACCTCACCCGGGGTGAGCGCGACCGTGGCCTGTCCCCGGACCGTGTCGACGTCGTCCGGGCGCGCCGGGTCGTGTCCCCTGACCAGGGCCTGGAGCTCCAGCGGCACGGCGGACATCGGCAGCACGCGGCCCTGCGCGCCGAGCAGCTTGCCGACCAGGTCCAGGGCCTGGACGTGGTCGCCGAGCTGCTCCCACAGGGCGACGATCAGCAGGTTGCCCACCGCGTGCCCGTTGATCTCGCCCTGCGACTGGAAGCGGTGCTGGATGACCCGGGCCCAGGTCTGGCCCCAGTCGTCGTCGCCGCACAGCGCGGCCAGCGCCTTGCGCAGGTCGCCGGGGGGCAGCACGCCCAGCTCGTCGCGCAGGCGGCCGCTGGAGCCGCCGTCGTCGGCCACCGTGACGACGGCCGTGAGGTCGCCGGTGATCCGGCGCAGCGCGGCCAGCGAGGCGGACAGTCCCATGCCGCCGCCGAGCGCGACGACCTTGGGCTGGGTGCCGCGGCGGCGCGGTTTGCCGCCCCGGGCCTCGACCGGCCGGCCTGCGCGTCCCTCGGGCACCGCCCTGCGCAGCCGGCCCAGCCGCGGTGTTCGTCCTGTCATTCCCGTCCCATGTCCCGGTGCACTACCACCGTCTCCACACCCTCGGCCGCCAGACGCGCGGCGAGCTTCTCCGACATCGCCACGGACCGGTGTTTGCCGCCCGTACATCCGACGGCGATGGTCACGTAACGCTTGCCCTCCCGACGGTAGCCCGTGGCGATCAGCTGGAGGAGTTCGGCGTACCGGTCGAGGAACTCCTTCGCGCCGGGCTGGTTGAAGACGTAACCCGCCACCTCCTCGTTCAGGCCGGTGAAGGGGCGCAGCTCCGGGACCCAGTGCGGGTTGGGCAGGAAGCGGCAGTCGACGACGAGGTCGGCGTCGACCGGCAGGCCGTACTTGTAGCCGAACGACATGACGGTGGCCCGCAGCTCGGGCTCCTCCTCGCCGGCGAACTGGGCGTCCATCTTGGCGCGCAGCTCGTGCACGTTGAGGCTGGAGGTGTCGATCACCAGGTCGGCGTCGCCGCGCAGCTCGCGCAGCAGCTCGCGCTCGGCGGCGATGCCGTCGACGATGCGGCCGTCGCCCTGGAGGGGGTGCGGGCGGCGCACGGACTCGAAGCGGCGCACCAGGGCGTCGTCGGAGGACTCCAGGAAGACGATCCGCCGGGTGACCTGCTTGGCCTCCAGGTCGGCGAGCGACTCGCGGAGGTTGTCGAAGAAGCGCCGGCCGCGGACGTCGACGACGACCGCGATCCGGGCCACGTTGCCCTGGGAACGGGCGCCGAGCTCCACCATCGTGGGGATCAGCGCGGGCGGCAGGTTGTCGACGACGAACCAGCCGAGGTCCTCCAGGCACTTGGCGGCGGTCGACCGCCCGGCCCCGGACATGCCGGAGATGATCACCAGCTCGGGAATGGCCGCTTCCGGGATCCCCGGCCCTGTGCTGTCCTGGCTCACCTGTGCTCCGTTGTCGTGACGCCCGCCCTGCGGGACGGGATGCTCACCCTGCGGGACGGGGTGCTCGCCCGCGTCGCCGGGTGCGGGATCTCGCTGTGCTGTGGGCTGCTGCTCGTGCTCGGTCATGGCTCCTGCCCCCGTCGTTCGTCCGGGGCGCCGGTCCGCACCGGCTCCCCTGGGGAACCCGCCGTCGTACCGGGTTCCTCGTCCTCAATGATCTCTCCGGTCGCCGTGTTCACGGCGGGGCCGCCCGGGACCGCCTGGGCGAGGACCGCGGCGATCGTCTCGGCCGTCTTGCGGCCTATGCCCGGGACCTCGCAGATCTGCTCGACCGTCGCGCCCCGCAGCCTCTTCACCGAACCGAAGTGCCTGATCAGCGCCTGCTTGCGGGTGTCACCGAGACCCGGTACGTCGTCCAGCGGACCGGCCCGGAACCGCTTGGCGCGCTTGCTGCGCTGGTAGGTGATCGCGAAGCGGTGCGCCTCGTCCCGCACGCGCTGCAGCAGGTACAGGCCCTCGCTGGTGCGGGGCAGCACGACCGGGTCGTCCTCACCGGGCACCCAGACCTCCTCCAGGCGCTTGGCGAGGCCGCACACGGCGATGTCGTCGATGCCCAGCTCGTCCAGGGCCCGCCGGGCCGCCGCGACCTGCGGCTGCCCGCCGTCCACGACGACGAGCTGCGGCGGATAGGCGAACTTCCGCGGCCGGCCGTCCTCGTCCTTCAGGGCACCCGTGGGCGCGTCGCCGTCGGCGAGGGTGTGCTCGTCGTCCGACCACTCCCCCGTGCGCTCCTTCTCGGCCAGGTAGCGCCGGAAGCGGCGGGTGATCACCTCGTGCATCGAGCGGACGTCGTCCTGGCCCTCGAAGCCCTTGATCTGGAAGCGGCGGTACTCGCTCTTGCGGGCCAGGCCGTCCTCGAAGACCACCATGGAGGCGACGACGTCGTCACCCTGGAGGTGGGAGATGTCGTAGCACTCGATGCGCAGCGGGGCGCCGTCCAGCTCCAGGGCGTCGGCGATCTCCTCCAGCGCCCGCGAGCGCGTGGTGAGGTCGGAGGCCCGCTTGGTCTTGTGCAGGACGAGGGACTGCTGGGCGTTGCGCTCGACGGTCTCCATCAGGGCCCGCTTGTCGCCGCGCTGGGGCACGCGCAGGGACACGGCCGAGCCGCGGCGCCCGGTCAGCCACTCCTGCACCGGCTCCAGCGGGTCGGGCAGCGCGGGGACCAGGACCTCCTTGGGGACGGCGTCGCCGGTCTCCTCGCCGTAGAGCTGCTGCAGGGCGTGCTCGACGAGGGCGCCCGTGGTGATCTCCTCGACCTTGTCGGTCACCCAGCCGCGCTGGCCGCGCACGCGTCCGCCGCGCACGTGGAAGATCTGGACGGCCGCCTCCAGCTCGTCCTCGGCGACCGCGATCAGGTCGGCGTCGGTGGCGTCCGCGAGCACGACCGCGTTCTTCTCCATGGCCTTGCGCAGGGCCCCGATGTCGTCGCGCAGCCGCGCCGCCCGCTCGTACTCCATGTCCTCGGCCGCCTGCACCATCTGCTTCTCCAGACGGCGCAGGTAGGTGCCGGTGCGGCCGGCCATGAAGTCGCAGAACTCCTCGGCCAGGTCCCGGTGGTCCTCGGCGTCGACGCGGCCCACGCAGGGCGCGGAGCACTTGCCGATGTAACCGAGCAGACAGGGCCGGCCGGTGCGGGCGGCGTTCTTGAAGACGCCCGCGGAGCAGGTGCGCACGGGGAAGACGCGCAGCAGCAGGTCGACGGTGTCGCGGATCGCCCACGCGTGCGCGTAGGGCCCGAAGTAGCGCACGCCCTTCTTCTTGTGGCCGCGCATGACCTGCACGCGCGGGAACTCCTCGTTCATGGTGACCGCGAGGTACGGGTAGCTCTTGTCGTCGCGGTACTTGACGTTGAACCGGGGGTCGAACTCCTTGATCCAGGAGTACTCCAGCTGCAGCGCCTCGACCTCGGTGGACACCACCGTCCACTCCACGGACGCCGCGGTGGTCACCATCGAACGCGTGCGCGGGTGCAGTCCGGCCAGGTCCTGGAAGTAGTTCGCCAGGCGCTGGCGCAGGCTCTTCGCCTTTCCGACGTAGATCACCCGGCGGTGCTCGTCGCGGAACCGGTACACCCCCGGGGAGTCCGGGATCTCACCCGGCCTGGGGCGGTAGCTGGAGGGGTCGGCCATGTCTCACACCCTACTGGCGTGGGGTGACACTCCGGTGTGGCTGTGGACAACGGTCCGGGGTCCCGAGTCGGCCATCCGCGCGCCGAACCCCCGTCGCGGGTGTTGTCGGGTGTTGGTCAACACGCTTCAATGCGGGGGAACTCGGGGCCGTGCACGACGCCGCAGGGAGCGCGACGAGGCCCGGCGTCCACGAGGAGGCCCCGAGCACTGACGCGCGACGGTCTGACCAGCCGTTGTGAGCTTCCACAGAGGAGGGGCCCCTGCATGCCGCACGCCACACAGCACGCGGACGCCGCGGCCGGTGTCGCCGCCGCGGAACTGGACACGGCCCTGCGGGGCGGCCCCTTCCACGTCGCGCTGCGCGCCGCCATCGCCGCCCGGGGGCTGCCCCTGCAGCGCGTCCAGCACCACCTGTCGCGTCACGGGGTGAGGGTCGGCGTCACCAGTCTGAGCTACTGGCAGCAGGGCGCCCGGCGCCCGCAGCGCCCCGAGTCGCTGCGCGCGGTACGAGCCCTGGAGGAGATCCTCCAGCTGCCGGAGGAGTCACTGATCCGGCTGCTCGCCGACACCGGCCCGGCGACCGGGACCGGCCGGCCCGCGGCGCGCTCCTACCGCTCCGTCCAGGAGGCGTCGGAGGTGCTGCACCGTCTGCTCGGGGACCTCGGCGCCCCGCTCGACGGCGGCCTGCACACTCTCGGCCACCACGAGCGGGTGCGCATCGGGGCCCGCCGCGAACTGCTCGGCCGGGAGGCCCACCACATCGTGCGCGCGCACCGCGACGGCGTCGACCGCTTCGTCGCCGTGCACCACGGCGACCCCGGCTGCGCGCCCGAGCGGATGGCCGTGCACGCCCTGGAGAACTGCCGCACCGGGCGCGTGCGCCTGCACCCGGCCACCGGGATCCTCGTCGCCGAGCTGCTGTTCGACACCCGGCTGCGCTCCGGTGACACCTTCCTCTTCCGGTACGCCGTCGAGGACGGCACGGCGGGCGTCTGCCGCGAGTACGTGCGCGGATTCGGTCCGGCGGGCGGCCAGTACGCCCTCCAGGTCCGTTTCGACGCGCGCGCCCTGCCGGTGCGCTGCCACCGCTTCGTCCAGCACTCGCCGGCCGCGCCCCGCGGGGGCCGCCAGGACCTGCCCCTGAGCCGCCGCCACCACTCGGTCCACCTGGTGGAGCCGCGGGTGCGGTCGGGGATGCCGGGGATCGCGTGGGACTGGGAGTGACGGCGGGCGGCCGCGGGGGTGCGGCCGCCGGGCACGCGGGGCCGTCCGCGGGCGGTGCCGGCCTGCGGCGTCAGGAACCGCCGTCCTCCGGGGGTGCTGGTCTCAGGCTCCCGGGCCCGCCACGATCGTGCCCCGCTCGGCCTTCACCGGCAGCTCGTGCAGGGGCTCGGTGGCCGGGTCGCGCAGCACCTTGCCGGTCGTGGCGTCGAACTCGCTGCCGTGACAGGGGCAGATCAGGGTGGTCCCGTCCAGCCTGTTGATCGCGCACCCCGCGTGCGTGCAGATCGAGCTGTACGCCTTCAGCGTGCCGTCGTCCGACCGGCTGACGACGACGTCGTGGTCCCGGTAGAGCCGGGCCCCGCCCTTCGGGACGTCGCTCTCCGCGCCCAGCCCGACCGGCGCCGTCGGTGTGGCCCGCGCCGTCGTCCCGCCGGTCGGCGAGCAGGCGGCGCCGAGACCGGCGACGGGGGCGACGGCCGCTCCCCGCAGGACGGTGCGGCGGGTCGCGGAGGGGCGGGCGGACATGCGGGCTCCAGGGGTCACGGGATCGGGGCCGAGAGTCGGCCCCCGCACGATAGTGGACGAGGACGCAAGCGTTCGCGTAAGCGTTTACGTCCCGTGCGGGATGCGATACGGTCCCCCCGCCGGAGGGATGGATAGAGAGGGCGGGAGCACCATGCCGACCATGGCCGACGTCGCCCGGCACGCCGGGGTGTCCGTGGCCACGGTGTCCCACGTGCTCAACGACACCCGGCCGGTCCTCCCCCACACCCGCCAGGCCGTCCTCGACGCCGTCGAGGTGCTGGGGTACACCCCCAACACCCTCGCCCGCTCCCTGGTCACCGCCCGCACCCGGTCCATCGGCCTCGCGGTGTCCGCGATCAGCAACCCCTACTTCACGGAGATCCTCCAGGGCGTCGAGGCGAATGCCCGGGAGCGCGGCTACGGCCTGCTGATCGCCGACCCGCACGACGACCCGGAGCACGAGCGCGCCGTGGTGCAGCTGCTGCACGAGCGGCGCGTGGACGGCATGATCGTCGCCCCGTCCGCCGAGCCGAGCGCGCTGCTGGCCTACCTGACCCGCCACCGCGTCCCGGCCGTCCTCCTCGACCGGACCGTGGACACGCCGGGGGGAGCCCCGGCAGAGGGCACCGCGGGGACCACGGTCGAGGACACCGCCGAAGGCGGCGGCGCGTTCGACGGTGCGCCCCGCTTCGACCAGGTGTGCGCCGAGAACACGGAACCGATGTCCCGGCTGGTCACCCACCTCGCGGAGCGCGGGCACCGCCGGATCGCCCTGGTCGCCGGTCTGGCGGGCCTCAGCACCACCGCGGAGCGCATCGCCGGCTACCGGCTCGGCCTCGCCGCGGCGGGACTGCCGTACGACGAGCGGCTGCTGGTGCACGGCGACTCCGCGTCCGAGGGCGCCCGGCGGGCCACGGCCGGGCTGCTGTCGCTCGCCAGCGCGCCGACGGCCCTGGTCACCGGCAACAACGCCATGACCATCGGCGCGCTGCGCGCCCTGCGCGACCGGGGTCTGTCCGTGCCCGACGACCTCGCCCTGTGCTGCTTCGACGACTTCGCCTGGGCCGACCTGTTCTCGCCCCGGCTCACCGCGATCGCCCAGCCCGGCCGGGAGATCGGCGCCGAGGCCGTACGGGTGCTGCTCGAACGCCTCGACGCCCCGCGGCGGCCGGCCCGGACCGTGCGGTTGCCCTGCGCCTTCGTCCATCGCACGTCCTGCGGCTGCCCCGAGGAGCAGCCCGAGAGAGGAGACCGCTCGTGATCGTCGTCGCCGGTGAGGCCCTGATCGACCTGGTGCCGCAGGGCCAGGGCGCCCTGGCGCCCCTGCGGCCGGCGCTCGGCGGCGGCCCGTACAACACGGCCGTGGCCCTCGGCCGCCTCGGCTCCCCCACCGCGTTCTGCTCGCGGACCTCCTACGACGCCTTCGGCGAAGCCCTGCTCGACGGGCTGCGCGGGGCGGGCGTGGACGTCTCCGCGGTGCAGCGCGGCCCGGAGCCGACCACGCTCGCGGTGGCCACGCTCGACGCGCACGGCTCGGCCTCGTACTCGTTCTACGTGGACGGCACCGCCGACCGCCTGTTCGCCGTCCCGGCCGGGCTGCCCGCGGGGACGTGCGCCGTCTCCTTCGGCACCTGCTCGCTGGTCCTGGAGCCCGGGGCGAGCGCGTACGAGGAGCTGATGCGCGACGCGGCCGCGAGCGGGGTGTTCACCGCGCTCGATCCGAACATCCGTCCGGGGCTGATCCCGGACGCGGACGCCTACCGGACGCGGTTCACGACCTGGCTGCCCTCGGTGAGCCTGCTGAAGCTGTCCGAGGAGGACGCCGGGTGGCTGGGCGGCACCCCGGAGGAGTGGCTGGCGGCCGGTCCCTCGGCGGTCGTGGTCACCCGGGGCGGTGACGGTCTGACCGCCTACACCCGGGGCGGCGGGGTCCACTCGGTGCCGGGCGAGCGGGTCGACGTGGTGGACACGATCGGCGCGGGCGACACGGTGAACGCCGCCCTGCTGCACGGGCTCGCCCGGCTGGACGCGCTGTCGCACGAGGCACTGTCCGGGCTCGACCCGGCGGGCTGGGAGCGGCTGCTGCGGTTCGCGGCGCGCGCGGCGGCGGTCACCTGCTCCCGAGCGGGCGCCGAGCCGCCGTACCTCCGGGAGGTCGGCGAGTTCTGAGGCGGGGCGGTCGCCGGGTGAGCCGGTGCCGGGTGAGCGGTCGTCGGGTGGTCGGTCGTGGTGAGCGCTCGTCGGGTGGTCGGTCGTCGGGGGACAACGGGAGGCGCCCCGCGGGGAGTTCCCGCGGGGCGCCGTGAACCTCGCCGACCTCAGGCCTTGCGGGCCCGGGTCGTCTTCTTCGCCGCGCTCGCCTTCGTCGCTCCGGCCGTCTTCTTGGCCGTCGCGCCGTCGGCGGTCCCGGTGGCAGCGGTCCGGGCGGTGGCGGTCTTCCTGGCCGTCGCCTTGGCGGCGACCGTCTTCTTCGCCGCCGTCCTGCGCGGGGCCTTGACCGGCTCGGCGTCGCTGATCCGGTCGGCGCCGAGGATCTCGCGCAGGAACTTGCCGGTGTGGCTGGTCGGCACCCCGGCGACCTCCTCCGGCGTGCCCTCGGCGACCACCACGCCGCCGCCCGCGCCGCCCTCGGGGCCCATGTCGATGACCCAGTCGGCGGTCTTGATCACGTCGAGGTTGTGCTCGATGACGATGACCGAGTTGCCCTTGTCGACCAGGCCGGACAGGACCTTCAGCAGCTTGCTGATGTCCTCGAAGTGCAGACCGGTGGTCGGCTCGTCCAGGACGTAGACCGTGCGGCCGGTGGAGCGCTTCTGCAGCTCGCTGGCGAGCTTGACGCGCTGGGCCTCGCCGCCGGACAGCGTGGTCGCGGACTGCCCCAGCCGCACGTACCCCAGGCCGACGTCCTTGAGGGTGTTGAGGTGGCGGGCGATCGCGGGGACCGCCTCGAAGAACCCGGTCGCCTCCTCGATCGGCATGTTGAGCACCTCGGCGATGGACTTGCCCTTGTAGTGGACCTCCAGGGTCTCCCGGTTGTACCGGGCGCCGTGGCAGACCTCGCACGGGACGTAGACGTCCGGGAGGAAGTTCATCTCGATCTTGATGGTGCCGTCACCCGAGCAGTTCTCGCAGCGGCCGCCCTTGACGTTGAAGGAGAAGCGCCCGGGCTGGTAGCCCCGGACCTTCGCCTCGGTGGTCTCGGCGAACAGCCTGCGGATGTGGTCGAAGACACCGGTGTACGTCGCCGGGTTCGAGCGCGGGGTGCGGCCGATCGGCGACTGGTCGACGTGCACGACCTTGTCGACGAGGTCGTCGCCGTCCACGCGCGTGTGCCGCCCCGGGACGGCGCGGGCGCCGTTCAGCTCGCGCGCCAGGTGCGTGTACAGGATGTCGTTGACCAGGGTCGACTTGCCGGAGCCGGAGACGCCGGTGACCGCGGTGAACACGCCGAGCGGGAAGGAGACGTCGATGTCCCGCAGGTTGTTCTCCCGGGCGCCGCGCACCGTGAGCCGGCGCGAGGGGTCCAGCGGGCGCCGCACGTCCGGCAGCGGGATGGACTTCCGGCCCGACAGGTACTGGCCGGTCTGCGACTCCTCGTTGGCGAGGAGCTCCTTCAGACCGCCGCTGTGGACGACCTTGCCGCCGTGCTCGCCGGCGCCGGGGCCGATGTCGACGATCCAGTCGGCCACCTTGATCGTGTCCTCGTCGTGCTCGACGACGATCAGGGTGTTGCCCATGTCGCGCAGCCGGACCAGGGTCTCGATCAGCCGGTGGTTGTCGCGCTGGTGCAGGCCGATGGACGGCTCGTCCAGGACGTACAGCACGCCGACGAGGCCGGAGCCGATCTGGGTGGCCAGGCGGATGCGCTGGGCCTCGCCGCCGGAGAGGGTGCCGGCCGCGCGGTTGAGCGAGAGGTAGTCCAGGCCGACGTCGACCAGGAAGCGCAGCCGCTCGTTGACCTCCTTCAGCACGCGCTCGGCGATCTTCTTGTCGCGCGCGTTGAGCTTCAGCTTGCCCAGGAAGTCCGCGCAGTCGCTGATGGACATGGCGGAGACCTCGGCGATGGACTTGTCCATGATCGTCACCGCGAGGACGATCGGCTTCAGGCGCGTGCCCTGACAGCTCGGGCAGGGCACCTCGCGCATGTAGCCCTCGAAGCGCTCGCGGCTGGCGTCGCTCTCGGCCTCGCTGTGCCGCCGCTTGACGAAGGGCACGGCGCCCTCGAAGGGCGTGGTGTAGACGCGCTCGCGGCCGTACCGGTTGCGGTAGCGGACCTCGATCTGGGTCTTGTGGCCGTGCAGCAGGGCCTTCTTGGCGCGCTGGGGCAGACCGGCGAAGGGGATGTCGGTCCGGAAGCCCAGGGCGTCCGCGAGGGCGTTGATGAGCCGGGCGAAGTAGTCCTTGGTGTGGCCGTGCGACCAGGGGTGGATGGCGCCCTCGTCGAGGGACTTCTCCTCGTCGGGGACGATCAGCTCCGGGTCGACCTCCATGCGCGTGCCGATGCCGGTGCACTCGGGGCAGGCGCCGAAGGGCGAGTTGAAGGAGAAGGAGCGCGGCTCCAGCTCCTCGAAGGACAGGTCGTCGTACGGGCAGTACAGGTGCTCGGAGTACATCCGCTCGCGCTCGGGGTCGCCCTCGGGGAGGTCGACGAAGTCGAGCACGACCATGCCGCCGGACAGGCCGAGGGCGGTCTCCACCGAGTCGGTCAGGCGCCGCTTGGCGGACTCCTTCACCGTGAGGCGGTCGACGACCACCTCGATGGTGTGCTTCTCCTGCTTCTTCAGCGTGGGCGGGCTGGACAGCTGGACCGTCTCGCCGTCCACGCGGGCACGGGAGTAGCCCTTGGTCTGCAGGTCGGCGAAGAGGTCGACGAACTCGCCCTTGCGCTCGCGCACCAGCGGGGAGAGCACCTGGAAGCGGCTGCCCTCCGGCAGCTCCAGGACCTTGTCGACGATGGCCTGCGGCGACTGGCGCGTGATGGGCCGGCCGCACTGGGGGCAGTGCGGCTTGCCGATGCGCGCGAAGAGCAGGCGCAGGTAGTCGTAGACCTCGGTGATGGTGCCGACCGTCGAGCGCGGGTTGCGCGAGGTCGACTTCTGGTCGATCGAGACGGCGGGCGACAGGCCTTCGATGAAGTCGACGTCCGGCTTGTCCATCTGGCCGAGGAACTGGCGGGCGTACGAGGAGAGCGACTCCACGTAGCGCCGCTGGCCCTCGGCGAAGATCGTGTCGAAGGCCAGGGAGGACTTGCCCGACCCGGACAGGCCCGTGAAGACGATGAGCGAGTCACGGGGCAGCTCGAGCGAGACGTTCTTCAGGTTGTGCTCGCGCGCGCCACGGACGATGAGACGGTCGGCCACGCCGGTCCGCACCTTTCTTGAGAGAAGAGACAGGGGCGGGGCCCCCGTCTCTTTCAGACTAGGGGGAGCCACTGACAACGCCGGTCGGATTCCCGGGTTGGTTCACTGGATGCAAACAATCCCCAGCCCTCCAGCATGCCCGACGCCAGGCTCGACCTTATAGCACGTGCATTCGATTAACGGCCGTGCTTCGCCACCTTCACCCGAAGGTGTGGCGCGGCTAGGGTCAGCACCATGATTGATCACGCTCATGACCTGGCGTCTGTACGGGAAGCGACCGACCGGCTGCTGACCGCAGTCGCCGCGCTGGACGACGCCGCCCTCGCCGAGCCGTCGCGGCTGCCCGGCTGGAGCCGCGGCCACGTGCTCGCCCACCTCGCCCGCAACGCCGACGCCCTGGTGAACGTGCTCGAGGGGCGTCCGATGTACGCCTCCGGAGACGCCCGGGACGGCGACATCGAGCGGGACGCGCCCCGTCCGGCGGCCGCCCAGCTCGCCGACCTGCGCGAGAGCGGCGCCCGGTTCCAGGAGGCCGGCGCGGCCCCCGCGGACTGGTCCCGGACGGTGGAGCTGCGCAACGGCGTCACCGACTCCGCCGCGCGCGTGCCGTTCCGGCGCTGGATCGAGGTCGAGCTGCACCACGTGGACCTCGGGATCGGCTACGAGCTGGAGGACCTGCCGGCCGAGTTCACCGAGCGCGAGATCGACTTCCTCGCCCAGCGGTTCTCCGGGAACCCGAACGTGCCCCCGACCCGGGTGACGGACGGCACACGCGCGTGGACCACCGGACGGGCCGCGGACGCCCCCGAGGTGACCGTCACGGGCCCGGCCGCCGACCTCCTGGGGTGGCTCGCCGGCCGCCGCGACGGCTCCGCGCTGACCGTCACCGGCGGGCCCCTGCCCACGCTGCCCCCGCTATAGGCTGCCGCCATGACGTACAGCGGAGAGGTGCGGGTCGGCGGTCCGGCGGACGTGCACGAGCTCAAGGACCTGATGATCACCAAGATCGCGGTCGGCCCGATGGACAACAACGCCTACCTGCTGCGCTGCCGGGCCACCGACGAGCAGCTGCTGATCGACGCGGCGAATGACGCGCACACGCTGCTCGGCACGATCGGCGACGACGGCATCGCGTCCGTCGTCACCACCCACCAGCACGGCGACCACTGGCAGGCGCTGGCCGAGGTGGTGGCGGCCACGGGCGCGCGCACGTACGCGGGGCGCGACGACGCCGACGGCATCCCGGTGCCGACCGACGTGCGGGTCGACGACGGCGACGTGATCCGGGTCGGCCGGGTGGAGCTCGTCGCCCGCCACCTGGTCGGCCACACACCTGGCTCCATCGCCCTGGTCTACGACGACCCGCACGGGCACCCCCATGTCTTCACCGGGGACTGCCTGTTCCCGGGGGGAGTGGGTAACACCCGCAAGGACCCCCGGGCGTTCGCCCGGCTGATCCACGACGTCGAGACGAAGATCTTCGACGCGCTCCCCGACGAGACGTGGGTCTACCCGGGACACGGCAACGACACCACACTGGGCGCCGAGCGCCCGCACCTGCCGGAGTGGCACGCGCGGGGGTGGTGACGCACCGGGCGGGGCGCGGCCGGACGTGGGCGCGCGGGGGTGGTGAAACTGCCGTACGCGCGCCCCGTGTGAAGCGCGTGCACGCGCCGGTGGTGCGCGCGCGCTTCCCCGGGCGGTTCGTTGCGCGGTCAACTGGGGGCAGGCCCGCGCGGGATGACGGCTCCCGCTCGGCAGGGCCGCCGGTCCACCTCATCCCCCGCCCTCGGCCGGCGGCCCGGGCGGGCGTTCACACGGCCGCAACACCCGTTCCCACCATGCGGACAGATGATCGCATGACCTCGACAAACGGGACCCCGGGTGTCAATCTCCCGCCATGCACCCTGCTCCACGCGCGCTGCGCCGTGCCGTCGTCGCCGTCACCGTCGCCCTGCTCGCCACCGCTGTCGGCTGCGCCCCGCAGCCCGAGGAGTCGACGAACGCCTCGCCCTCCGGATCGACCGCGAGCACCGCCTGCGCCCCGGGCAAGCTGGCCACCAGGACCTCCGGCAAGCTGACCGTCGCCACCGACGAACCGGCGTACGAGCCGTGGTTCAAGGACGACAAGCCCGCCAACGGCCAGGGCTACGAGTCGGCCGTGGCCTACGCCGTGGCCCAGCGGCTCGGGTACGACAAGAGCGCCGTGGTCTGGCAGAGCGTGCCGTTCAACAAGGCGTTCGCGCCCGGCGAGAAGACCTTCGACTTCGACGTCAACCAGGTGTCCATCAGCGACGAGCGCAAGAAGGCCGTGGACTTCTCCTCCGGCTACTACGACGTGCGCCAGGCGGTCATCGCGCTGAAGGGCACGAAGGCCGCGCGGGCGAAGAGCATCGCGGACCTCAAGGGCCTCAAGCTGGGCGCGCAGGTCGGCACCACCAGCCTGGACTACATCGACGACGTCGTGCGCCCCACCCACCAGGCGGCCGTCTACGCCAAGAACGACCAGGCCAAGTCCGCGCTGAAGAACGGCCAGGTCGACGCCATCGTCACCGACCTGCCGACCGCGTTCTACATCACCGCCGCCGAGGTGACCGACGGCACCATCGTCGGCCAGTTCGAGAACAAGGCCGGTACGCCGGAGCAGTTCGGCCTGGTGCTCGACAAGGGCAGCGCGCTGACCTCCTGCGTGACGACCGCCGTCGACGCCCTGCGCAAGGACGGCACGCTGGCCCGGCTGGAACAGCAGTGGCTCTCCGACGCCGTCGACGCGCCGGTGCTCAAGTGACCGTGACGGAGGAGCAGTCCGGCGCGCGGGACGAGTACGTCCCGTCGCCGCGGCGGCTCGAGCGCGAGCGCTACCGTCGCACGCGTGCCCGCCGCGCCACGGCCGTCGCCGCCCTCTCGACCCTCGTCACCGGCGTCGTCCTGTACCTGGTCGTCGTCAACGCGCCCGGCTGGTCGCGCACCCGGGAGACGTTCTTCGACGCCCACTACGCGCGCGAGGCGTTGCCGAAGGTCCTGGAGGGCCTGTGGCTGAACGTCCGGCTGCTGCTGGTGTGCGGCGCCGCCGTACTGGTCCTCGGCATGCTCATCGCCATCGCCCGCACCCTGCGCGGCCCGGTGTTCTTCCCGCTGCGCGCCCTCGCCGCGGCGTACACGGACTTCTTCCGCGGGCTGCCGCTCATCATCAACCTGATGATCGTCGTCCTCGGGGTCCCGGCGCTGCGCCTGCAGGGCGTGACCGTCGACCCGGTACTGCTCGGCGGTACGGCGCTGACGCTGACGTACTCGGCGTACGTGGCCGAGGTGTTCCGCGCCGGCATCGAGTCGGTCCACCCCTCGCAGCGCGCGGCGGCCCGCTCGCTGGGCCTGACCAACCGGCAGGCGCTACGGCACGTCGTCCTGCCGCAGGCGGTGCGCCGCCAGGTGCCGCCCTTGCTGAACGACCTCGTGTCCCTCCAGAAGGACACCGGTCTCGTGTCGATCGGCGGCGCGATCGACGCCGTACGGGCCGCGGACATCATCGTCGGCCGCAGCCTGAACTACACGCCGTACATCGTCGCGGGCCTGGTCTTCGTGGCGCTGACCATCCCGATGACGCGGTTCACGGACTGGGTGACGGCCCGGATGGACCGCCGGCGGGCCCAGGGAGGAGCACTGTGAGCGACGCGCCCGTGCTGCGGATGGAGTCGGTCCGCAAGACCTTCGGCGGATCGGTCGTCCTGCGGGACGTCGACCTGGAGGTCGCGCCGCACACGGTGACGGCCCTGATCGGCGCCTCCGGTTCCGGCAAGTCCACCCTGTTGCGCTGCGCCAACCTGCTGGAGGACATCGACGACGGCGCGATCTGGCTCGACGGCGAGGAGATCACCGACCCGCGCGCCGACCAGGACGCCGTACGGCGCCGCATCGGCGTGGTGTTCCAGGCGTACAACCTCTTCCCGCACATGACCGTGCTGGAGAACATCACGCTCGCCCCGCGCCGCGTGCACGGCGTCCCGCGCGCGAAGGCCGAGGCACACGCGCGTGAGCTGCTGGAGCGGCTGGGGCTCCTCGCGAAGGCGGACGAGTACCCGGACCGGCTGAGCGGCGGCCAGCAGCAGCGGGTGGCAATCGTGCGCGCCCTCGCGGTGCGGCCACGGCTGCTGCTGCTCGACGAGGTCACCGCCGCCCTCGACCCCGAGCTGGTCGGCGAGGTGCTCGGCGTCGTCCGCGACCTCAAGGCCGACGGAATGACCATGGTGCTGGCCACGCACGAGATGGGCTTCGCGCGGGAGGTCGCCGACCAGGTGTGCTTCCTGGACGGTGGGGTGGTCCTGGAGCGCGGGACGGCCGAGCAGGTGTTCGGCGACCCGCAGCAGGAGCGCACCCGGCGCTTCCTGCGGCGGATCGTGGAGGCCGGCCGCCTGTAGGAGGGGCGGTCGGGGTCCCAGGAGGCCGGGGGCGCCCGCGTCCCCGGAGAGGCAGGGGTGCCCGCGGAGGTACTTACGCGTCGGCCTGCGCCGGTCCCGCCAGCGCGGCCACCCGCTCCACGCCGAACGCGTACCCCTGCACCCCGCACCCCGCGATCACCCCGTCGGCGCGCAGCGAGACGTAGGAGTGGTGCCGGAACGACTCGCGCCGGTGGATGTTGGAGATGTGGACCTCGATCACCGGCAGGCCGTCGCAGGCGTTGAGCGCGTCCAGGATCGCGACCGAGGTGTGCGAGTAGGCGCCCGGGTTGATCACGATGCCGCAGTGATTCAGGCGTGCCTCGTGGATCCAGTCGACCAGCTCGCCCTCGTGGTTGGACTGGCGGAAGTCCACCGTGCCGCCGTGCGCCTTCGCCGTCCTGGCGCACAGCGCCTCGACGTCCGCGAGCGTGTCCTTGCCGTAGATCTCCGGCTGGCGCTGCCCGAGCAGGTTCAGGTTGGGGCCGTTGAGGATCATGATCGGGGCGCTGGCCAGGGTGCGGGGCACGGTTCCTCCGGTCCGTCGGATGGTTGCGGCCGGCCGTGCCGGACCGCTGCTCGAACCCGGTTTATCACGGTGCGCCGCCGGGGCGCGGGCCCGTAGCCTCCCGCCATGACGACGCCCCTGTACCCGCCCAAGCCCGCCCCCGGCGACCGCATCGCCGTCGTCTCCCCCTCCGCCGGCCTGCCGGGGCTCTTCCCGCGCCCCCACGAACTGGGCCTGGAGCGGCTGCGCACGGTGTACGGGCTGGAGCCGGTCGAGTACCCGACGACCCGCACGATGGGGGCGACGCCGCGACAGCGCGCCGACGACCTCCACGCGGCGTTCGCCGACCCGGACGTGAAGGCGGTCATGGCGACGATCGGCGGCGACGACCAGATCACGGTGCTGCCGCATCTGGACCGGGAGCTGATCCGGAGCTGTCCGAAGCCGTTCTTCGGGATGAGCGACAACACCAACCTGCTGGCCTACCTGTACGCCACGGGCATCGTCGGCTTCCACGGCGCCACCGTGATGGCCGCTCTGGGACGCCCCGGCGCCCTGCACCCGCAGACCGAGGAGTCGCTGCGGGCCGCGCTGTTCACCCCCGGCCCCTTCGAACTGCGGCCCGCCGAGCGCTGGCGCGACGTCGACGGCGACTGGGCCGACCCGAAGACCTTCGCGGCCGAGCCGGAGACCCGGCCCGGCACCGGCTGGGGCTGGGTGAACGCCGACCGGGTGGTGGAGGGCCGTAGCTGGGGCGGCTGCCTGGAGATCCTGGCGATGCTGCTGATGGCCGACCGCGAGGTCTCCCACGACCTGTCCGTGTACGAGGGTGGCGTGCTCGTGCTGGAGACCTCGGAGGAGATGCCGAGCGACACGGAGGTCTTCCGCACCCTGCGGAACATGGGTGAGCGTGGCCTGCTCCGGCGCTTCCCGGCGCTGCTGGTCGGCCGGCCCAAGACCTGGTCCTTCCAGCGGCCCCTCAGCCCTGAGGAGGGGGCCCGGTACGCCGCGGGCCAGCGCGAGGCGGTCCTGCGCGCGCTGCGGACCTACGCCCCGGACACGATGGTCGTCTTCGACGTGGACTTCGGCCACACCGACCCGCAGCTCGTCCTCCCCTACGGCGGCACGATCCGCGTCGACGGCCCGTCCCGGCGGATCACCGTCACCTACTGACGGTCGCTGGGCCGCCGGGCTCCCGCGTCCGGCCAGGGGTTGAGCAGGCTAGGGGTTGATCGCCAGTTCCAGGTAGGCCGCAAACAGCACGAGGTGGACGCCGCCCTGCAGGGGCGTGGCACGCCCCGGGACCACGGTCAGCGAGCTGACCACCACCGTCAGGGCGAGCAGCACCATGTGGGTGGGGCCCAGGCCCAGCACGAGCGGGCCGGACAGCCAGACGGAGGCCAGGGCGACCGCGGGGATGGTCAGGCCGATGCTGGCCATGGCGGAGCCGAGGGCGAGGTTGAGGCTGGTCTGCACCCGGTCGCGGCGGGCCGAGCGCAGGGCGGCGATGGTCTCGGGCAGCAGCACGAGCAGCGCGATGATCACACCGACGACCGCCTGGTGCAGTCCGGCCGCCTCCACACCGGACTCGATGGTGGGCGAGACGCCCTTGGCGAGGCCCACCACGCCGATCAGTGCCAACCCCAGCAGACCGAGGCTGATCAGGGCGGTGCGCGAGGACGGCGCGCCGGCGTGGTCGTCGCCCGTGATGACCTCGCCCTGCCGGGTGACGGGCAGGAAGTAGTCGCGGTGCCGGACGGTCTGGGTCGCCACGAACAGGCCGTAGAGGATCAGCGACGACAGGGCCGCGAAGGTGAGCTGGACGGTGGAGAACTCCGGCCCCGGCTTGCTCGTGGTGAACGTCGGGAGCACCAGGCTGAGCGTGGCCAGGGTGGCGACCGTGGCGAGGGCCGCGCCGGTGCCCTCGGGGTTGAAGACCGCCGTGCCGTGGCGCAGGGACGCGGCGATGAGGGACAGTCCGACGATGCCGTTGCAGGTGATCATCACGGCGGCGAAGACGGTGTCTCGGGCCAGGGTGGAGCTCTTGTCCCCGCCGTCCGCCATCAGGGTCACGATCAGCGCGACCTCGATGATCGTGACGGCGATGGCGAGCACCAGGGAACCGAAGGGCTCACCGACGCGGTGCGCGACCACCTCGGCGTGGTGGACGGCGGCCAGGACCGCACCGGCCAGGATCAGCGTCACGACGGCCACGACCGCGCCGGGCAGATCGCGTCCCCAGGTGAGGACGAGCAGGACCACCGCGAGCACCGGCACGAGGGACGTCCACCGCTGTGTGAGCGACCTGAGCCGAGCGATCATGCTGCGATCGTCCCAGAGGGGCCCGGGGGCCGCACTCCGGCTGCTCGTCACGGGGTCGGTGGACGGTGGGTGGCCGGTGCTCCCGGAGCGGCGGTCGGCCGGCGCCGAGCGCCGCTCCTGGTGGTCCTGCTGCTGGGTCATGAACTCCTCAGACGTCGATGCGGTCCTTGGGCGCGGTCTCGGCCGTCTGCTTCCTCGTGGCCCGCAGGCTGGTGATCGTGGTGATGACCAGGACGGAGCAGATCACGCCGAGGGAGACGGGGATGCTGATCTCGGGGACGTGGACGCCGGACTCGTGCAGGGCGTGCAGGACCAGCTTCACTCCGATGAAGCCCAGGATCACCGACAGGCCGTAGCTGAGGTGGACCAGCTTCTTGAGCAGGCCGCCGATGAGGAAGTACAGCTGCCTGAGGCCCATCAGGGCGAAGGCGTTGGCCGTGAACACGATGTACGGGTCCTGCGTGAGGCCGAAGATCGCGGGGATCGAGTCGAGCGCGAACAGGACGTCCGTGGTGCCGATCGCGAGCATCACGACGAGCATCGGGGTCATGACCCGCTTGCCGTTCTGCTGGATCCACAGCTTGGTGCCGTGGTAGCGGTCGGCGACACCGAACCTGCGCTCGGCCGCCTTCAGCAGCTTGTTCTCCTCGAACTCCTCGTCCTCCTGGTCGGCCCGGGCCTCCTGGATGAGCTTCCAGGCGGTCCAGATGAGGAACGCCCCGAAGAGGTAGAACACCCACGAGAAGCTGGCGAGGATGGCGGCGCCCGCCGCGATGAAGATGGCCCGCAGGACCAGCGCTATGAGGACGCCGACGAGCAGGACGCGCTGCTGGTATTGCGAGGGCACGGCGAACTTCGCCATGATCAGGACGAACACGAAGAGGTTGTCGACGCTCAGCGACTTCTCGGTGATGAAGCCCGCGAAGAACTCGCCGGCGGGCTGGCCGCCGCCGAAGAGCAGCAGGCCGAGTCCGAAGAGTCCGGCGAGGGCGATCCAGACGCCCGTCCAGATGCCCGCCTCTTTGAGGGACACGTCGTGCGGTTTGCGGCCGATGAAGAAGTCGACCGCGATCAGGGCGGCGAGGCCCACGATCGTCAGGACCCACAGGGTCATGGAAACATCCACTGCGCCTCCGGCAGGACGTAACGGCAGGTAGTCAGCGTCGTTGCGCTGCCGGAGGTCTCTTCCACCCGCGAGGGCCGGCGTCCCGGGATCCCAGTTGATCCGTACTGACGAGAGCGCCGCAGTCAGGGAGTACTCCCCTCCGTGCGGACTACGGTACCCCAATGACCAAGAAAGAGTAAAGTGCTTGGCAAAAGACAGATCAAAATCCCAGCTCAGTGGCCCTTTACGAACGCTTGGTGCGAGCGGCCGCGACCTGCCGCAGGACCATGTCGAGGACCCCGCTGCCGGGCGGCACGAGCGCCGGCTCGTACGTCCAGGCGTGACCGACCCACGGATCGGCCAGATGGTCGTCGGGCACGGGCGTCAGCCGCAGCAGGGAGCGCCACAGCGGATCCAGCAACGGACCGTAACCGGCGGCGTCCTCCCGGTCGGCCACCATCATCAGGTGCACGCCGACGGCCGGCCCTTCGTCCGCGAGGTAGCGCAGCTGGGTCACGGCACGGTCGTCGAAGCCGTGCGGGAAGTCGTTGACGACGAGCAGCTGCTGGGCCGTGTCGAAGTCGGGCGGCAGGGAGTCCGCCACGCCACCGCGCAGCGCCATCTGCACCAGGTCGACGCGCTGCGTCAGCCGGCCCAGGACGTCCGCGACCCCGGCCGCGCCGCGCGCCGGGGGCGCGGCCAGCACTCCGGCCCGCACCAGCGGTGCCAGGGCCTGGGTGCCCGAGCCGGCCGGGTCGACGACGTGGACGGTGAACTCGTCCGCCGGGTACACCGCGAGCAGGCGCGCCGTGTGCGCCACCGCCGACTCCATGGCCAGGCGGCGCCGCTCATGGGTGTCGACGAAGACGTCGTCGGCCATCGCCGTGCGTCCGCTGTCGATCCACAGACCACGCTCCAGCGGCAGCCGGACCAGCAGCGGGATGCGCAGCCGGTCGCTCTCGGGCAGGCCGAGGTCCCCGATGCGCAGGGCCATGGGGATCTCCATCGGCACGCGGTAGGCGTGCCACACGGGGTTGTCCCAGCCGGCGAAGGCCGGCGGCAGCGCCGGCTCGACGACGTCGGCCTCGGCGACGAGCTGGGCCAGGTCCCGGTCGAGGGCCTGACGGGCCTGGTCGACGAGCTGGGTCTGCCGGGCGAGGGCCGCCTCGCGGGCCGCGTCGCCCTGACCGCCGATCCGGTTGCGCGGATCGGACAGGACCTGGTCGATCTCCTTCTCCAGGCGTGACTCGGCGAAGTCGACGGCGCTGCGGTAGGCGGCCGTCGTACGGGCCAGGTCCTCGAACATGCCCCAGATCTGGTTGTAGAGGCGCTCCTCCATGGACCAGCCGGTCGCGTCGCCCGCGACGGGTTGGGCGGGCTGTCCGGGAGCGGCCGGGGGCGCGGTCGGCGGGGGCGGCGGCGGAGCCGAGGTCGCGCGGCGCGGGTGGCTGTAGTCGATCGGGCCGCCGGCGGGGCCGGTGGGAGGCGGGGTGGGGCCGGGGGCCGACGGGTCCGCCGGCGCCGGACCGGGCGGCTGGCCCGTCCCGGGGACCGCGACCGGCGGGCCGGGCGGGGAGCCGGGGGTGCCCTGGGAGGCGTACGGCCCGGCGGGGTTCTGGTGGTCCTGGGTGCCGTAGGACGCGGGACCGCTCTGGTCCGGGCCGAGGGCGGACGCGGCCGTCTGCCGGGACCGGTCGCCGTCGGCCGTGCGCGGCGGCGGGGCCTGGACGGAGCGGGCGAGCCCCTGGGCCACGGCCTCGTGGATCCCGGACGCGAGCTGCTGGGCCTGCGGCAGGCCCTGGTCGGTGAGGAGCTCGGCGAGTCCGCCGGCGTACCCCTGGCCGACCGCCCGGACCTTCCAGGCGCCCTGGCGCCGGTACAGCTCCAGGGCGACGACGGCCGTCTCGCTGCCCAGGCCCGTGAGGGTGTAGCTGGCGACCTCGCTGCCGTCGAGTCCGGTGACGGCGACGAAGGGGGCGGCGACGGCGCCGAAGCGGACCGGGCCGCCGCCCGCCTGCGGGAGGGAGAGCAGCACGTGCACCCGGTGCACACTCTCCGGCATGGCGTCCAGGTCGACCGCCAGACGGTGATCGGCGGCCGCCTGCCGGGAGACCTCCAGGCCGGGCAGGGTGGGCGTCCCGGGGTGAGCCACCCACTCGACGCCCCGCACGGTGCCGCCGTCGTCGCCGAGCGTCGCGGCGACCACCACGGGCGTGCCGGCCGAGACCCTGATCTCGAGGTGGGCCTGGGACAGCGGGTGGTTCTGCCCCCGCACCAGCTCGGCCGTCATCGCCTTCCCCCTGTGTCGCGTCTTGTGTTGTCGGTGCGGTCGCCGTACTACAGCAGCGGCAGGATGGCCGGCATCAGGTCCTGGAAGGTGCGGCCGTTGGCCGGGGTGCCGAGGGCGGTCATCGTCCAGCCCGGACCCGAGCGGTGGACCTTCGCCATGACCTGGGCCGTGTAGGCACCGCCGCCCGCGAGGGTGTAGCGGGCCAGCTCCTGGCCGTTGGTCTCGTCGACCAGGCGACAGAACGCGTTCTGCACCTCCTGGAACGTCTGGCCCGTGAAGGAGTTCACGGTGAAGACGATCTGGTCGATGTGGACGGGCACGCGCGACAGGTCCACGAGGATGGCCTCGTCGTCGCCGCCCTGGCCGACACCGCCGACGAGGTTGTCGCCGGTGTGGCGCACGGAGCCGTCGTCGCTCACCAGGTGGCGGAAGAAGACGACGTCGACGGGCTGCTTGTCGGCGAAGAGGACGGCCGAGGCGTCGAGGTCGATCTCCCGCGTACGGGAGCCGAACAGGCCACGCCGGGGGGCCGCCTGCCAGCCGAGACCCATGCGCACCGCGGTCAGGCTGCCCCCGTCGTTCTTCTGCAGACTGATGGCCTGACCCTTGGTCATGTTGACGGTCACGCGCTGATTCCCCTCTCGAACGTCCCCTGTTGCCGCGGTCTGCGCGGTTGACCTGAACCCTACGCAAGGGCACTGACAGTGCCGTACCCGGGAACGCACTTTGTGTCGGTCTTGCAACACAGCGCGTGGGCGGGTACGGCACGTCGGCGCCGGGCGTGGACGGTGCGGCCGGACCGGGGCGGGCCGGCCGCACGTCAGGCCAGTCCGGCTTCCTTCATCTGGCGCAGTTCCTTCTTCATCTCCGAGACCTCGTCGCGCAGCCGGGCGGCGATCTCGAACTGCAGGTCCGCGGCGGCGGCCCGCATGCGCTCGGTCATCTCCTCGATCTGCGCGGCGAGGTCGGCGGCGGGGCTGTCGGTCGGGACGGTCTCGCGGGCCTTGCCGTGCGCGGGCTTGACGGTCTTCGAGCCCTTGGCGCCCTTGAGGGACTTGTCGCCGAGCGAGGGCACCGGCGCCTTGGTGGGCCGCCCGTCCTTCTTCGCCCGGTAGCCGGTTCCCAGGAGCTGCTCGGTGTCGATCTCCTCGCGCGCGATCTGGGAGACGATGTCGTTGATCTTCTTGCGCAGCGGCTGGGGGTCGATGCCGTTCGCCTTGTTGTAGGCGACCTGCTTCTCCCGGCGGCGGTTGGTCTCGTCGATCGCCCGCTCCATCGCGGGGGTGATCTTGTCGGCGTACATGTGGACCTCGCCGGAGACGTTTCGCGCGGCGCGGCCGATGGTCTGGATCAGCGAGGTGCCGGAGCGCAGGAAGCCCTCCTTGTCGGCGTCCAGGATGGCCACCAGGGACACCTCGGGCAGGTCCAGGCCCTCACGCAGCAGGTTGATGCCGACCAGGACGTCGTACTCGCCGCTGCGCAGTTCCCGCAGCAGCTCGACCCGGCGCAGGGTGTCGACGTCGCTGTGCAGGTAGCGCACCTGGATGCCCAGCTCCAGGAAGTAGTCGGTGAGGTCCTCGGCCATCTTCTTGGTGAGGGTGGTGACCAGGACGCGCTCGTCCTTCTCGGTGCGCTTGCGGATCTCGTGCACCAGGTCGTCGATCTGGCCCTCGGTGGGCTTGACGACGACCTGCGGGTCGACGAGGCCGGTGGGGCGGATGATCTGCTCGACGACGCCGTCGCCGCGGGACAGCTCGTAGGTGCCCGGGGTCGCCGACAGGTAGACGGTCTGGCCGATGCGCTCCTGGAACTCCTCCCACTTCAGCGGCCGGTTGTCCAGGGCGGAGGGCAGCCGGAAGCCGTGGTCGACGAGGGTGCGCTTGCGGGAGGCGTCGCCCTCGTACATGGCGCCGATCTGCGGCACGGTCACATGCGACTCGTCGATGACCAGGAGGAAGTCTTCCGGGAAGTAGTCGAGCAGCGTGTTGGGCGGGGACCCGGGCAGGCGGCCGTCGAAGTGCATCGAGTAGTTCTCCACGCCGGAGCAGGTGCCGATCTGGCGGAGCATCTCGATGTCGTACGTGGTGCGCATGCGCAGGCGCTGCGCCTCCAGGAGCTTGCCCTGCTTCTCCAGCTCGGCCAGCCGGTCCCCGAGCTCCTTCTCGATGTCGTTGACGGCCCGCTCCATGCGCTCGGGGCCGGCGACGTAGTGGGAGGCGGGGAAGACGTACAGCTGCTGCTCGTCGCTGATGATCTCGCCGGTGAGCGGGTGCAGCGTGGTGAGCGCCTCGATCTCGTCGCCGAACATCTCGATGCGGACGGCGAGCTCCTCGTACACCGGGAAGATCTCGATGGTGTCGCCGCGGACGCGGAAGGTGCCGCGGGTGAACGCCATGTCGTTGCGCGTGTACTGGATGTCGACGAAGCGGCGCAGCAGCAGGTCCCGGTCGATCTCGTCACCGACCCGGAGCGGCACCATGCGGTCCACGTACTCCTGCGGGGTGCCCAGGCCGTAGATGCAGGACACCGAGGCCACCACGACCACGTCACGCCGGGTGAGCAGCGAGTTCGTCGCCGAGTGGCGCAGGCGCTCGACCTCCTCGTTGATCGAGGAGTCCTTCTCGATGTAGGTGTCCGACTGCGGGACGTACGCCTCGGGCTGGTAGTAGTCGTAGTACGAGACGAAGTACTCGACCGCGTTGTTCGGCAGGAGCTCGCGGAACTCGTTGGCCAACTGGGCGGCCAGCGTCTTGTTCGGCGCCATCACCAGGGTGGGTCGCTGAAGCTTCTCGATCATCCACGCGGTGGTGGCGGACTTGCCGGTGCCGGTCGCGCCCAGCAGGACGACGTCCTTCTCACCCGCCTGGATGCGCCGGGCCAGGTCGGCGATGGCCGCCGGCTGGTCGCCGTTGGGCTGGTAGGGACTGACGACCTCGAAGGGCGCCACCGTGCGTTCGATCTGGGAAACGGGCCGCATGCCATCAACCGTACGACCCCCCACTGACAACGGGCTCGGGTCAGCGGTTCTGGGCCGTGCGGTGCTCCAGCCGGAGGTCCCTGCGGCCGGGGCGCACGGCGGGTCGCCGCCCGGCCCGCGGGGCGGGCGCGTGGGCCGGTACGCCGGGCTTGTGCTCGACCGGCGTCCAGTCCGGCCCGCCCATCACCATCAGCGGGTCGAACAGGACGACGACCCCGGCCAGGCACAGGAAGGCGAGCGGGCCGATCAGCATCGGCGCGAGGAGCGCGGCGGGCGAGTCACCCGTGACGGGCGCGCCGGAGTGCAGGTGGACGCTCGTCGCGGCCATGCCCGTGTAGTGCATGCCCGTGACGGCGAGCCCCATGACGAGGCTCGCGCCGACGCTCCACACGAGTCCCCGCACCTGTCCCGCGGCCCACAGGGCCGCGGTGGCGGCGGCCATCGCGATGACCACGGAGAAGCCGACGGTCAGGGTGTTGTACTCCAGCTGTCCGTTCAGCTCCAGGCTCGCCATGCCCAGGTAGTGCATGGAGGCGATGCCGAGCCCGGTGAGGGTGCCGCCGGTGAACAGCGCCGTTCCGGAGGCGCCCTTGTAGCCGACGATGAAGATCCCGACGCCCACCATGAGGATCGCGACGCCCAGGCTGGCGTACGTCAGGGGCTTGTCGTAGTGGATCGGTGCGCCGTGGACCGTGAAGCCCATCATGGCGACGAAGTGCATGGTCCATATGCCGGAGCCGATGGCCGCGGCTCCGAGGGCGAGCCAGCCGGGGCGCCAGGAGTGCGCGACGAGCATGGCCCTGGTCGTGCAGCGCAGGCCGAGGGCACCACCGAGGCAGGCCATCAGGTAGGCCACCAGCGGGGTGACGAGTCCGTAGCTGAATCCGTCGACCGTGCCCTGCATGCGCGGCTGCCCTTCCGCCGTGGTACTCGAATTGCCCGAAAGCGCCCCCTCCCACGACCGCACGGGCGGTCGTGGTCGACGCAGAAAGTATGACTGCCACCGGAACGGTCGAACGACTCTGCGGCAAAGAAACACGACCTTGCCACATCTGCGGCAGGACCGGGCAGGCTCGGACAACCACGCTCAGCGTGCCGTCGTGCCGCACCCCCGCGTCGTTGACTCTGTGCTGTCACAGTGGAGCTGTACGTGAGGGCCCGGAGTCCGCTCGACACGAGGAGTACGCATGCACGTGCGCGTTGCCGCCCTGACCACCGCGCTCCTGGGCCTAGTGGCCCTCCTGCTGCCGGCCTCCGACGCCCGGGCGGGACTGACCGGCACCGAGCCGGCGCGGGTTCCGGCGCCGGTCGTCGTAGCGCACCGGGGTGCCTCCGCCTACGCGCCCGAGAACACCCTGGCCGCCGTCGACGAGGCCGCCGCCCGGGACGCCCGCTGGGTGGAGAACGACGTCCAGCGCACCAAGGACGGCGAGCTCGTGGTGATCCACGACGACGGGCTGGGCCGGACCACGGACGTGGAGGACGTCTTCCCGGACCGTGCTCCGTGGAAGGTGAAGGACTTCACCGCCGCCGAGATCGCCCGGCTCGACGCCGGCAGCTGGTTCTCCCCCGCGTACGCGGGCACGCGTGTGCCGACGCTGGAGCAGTACCTGCGCACGGTCGAGTCCCACCACCAGGGCCTCCTCCTGGAGATCAAGAATCCGGAGCTGTACCCGGGGATCGAGCAGCAGATCCTCAAGGAGCTCGGCGACGACAGCTGGCTGGACCAGCGGCACCTCGCCGGCCGGCTGATCGTGCAGAGCTTCAGCGCCGACAGCCTGCGCACCGTGCACGCGCTGCAGCCGGAGGTGCGCACCGGCCTGCTCGGCATGCCTAAGGCGGCCGACCTGCCCGGGTACGCGCGGTTCGTCGACCTGGTCAACCCCTCGCACACGTCGCTGTCCGCCGCCTACGTCTCCGCGGTGCACGCGCAGACGGGGCCGCACGGTGTGCCGCTGCGGTTGTTCGCCTGGACGGTGGACGACGCGGACACCGCGCGCACCGTCGTCGGGTACGGCGCCGACGGACTGATCAGCAACAAGCCGGACGTGGTGCGGCAGGCGGTGTCCGGGCACTGATCGGACGAACGGCGTCGCGGCCGGGCCGGGCTCGGCTCCCCGCAGCGCTGTCAGTGGGCCGCCGTACCGTGGGGGCATGGACAGCCAGGGGCAGTACGAGCAGCAGGTCGTGTGGGCCGTCGTGGGGACCGCCATCGGCCCCCTGCTGCTGGCCGCGACCCGCGAGGGTCTGGTCAACGTCGTGTTCCACGCGACGGACCCGGTCCGTGAGAAGGCGCTCGCCCGGCTCGCGGAGCGGCTCGGCACGACGCCCGTCGAGGCGCCGGACTCACCGCTGCTGGCCGAGGCGATACGCCAGGTCGACGCCTACTTCGCGGGCGAGCGGCACGGCTTCGCGCTGCCGCTGGACTGGTCGCTGATCTCCGGCTTCAACCGCCAGGTGCTGCGCGCGCTGGCCGAGGGCGTGCCGTACGGCGCGGTGGTCGGGTACGGCGATCTGGCCCGGCGGGTGGGGCAGCCGGGGGCCGCGCAGGCGGTGGGCATGGCGATGGGCTCCAATCCGCTGCCGGTCGTGGTGCCCTGCCACCGGGTCGTGGAGAGCGGCGGCGGGATCGGCGGGTTCGGGGGCGGTCTGGAGACCAAGCGCAAGCTGCTGGCGCTGGAGGGCGTGCTGCCCGAGCCGCTGTTCTGAGGTCGTGCCGGGTCCGGGCGGGGGTTTGGCGGGGCGTGCCGCCCGCCAGGGATGAGGGGAGGGCGACGGACAGGAGGCAGGCGCGTGACGTCGGTGGTGTCGGAAGAGGTACGGGAAGCGGTGGGCGCGCGTCGCCCGGTGGTGGCGCTGGAGTCCACGATCATCGCCCACGGGCTGCCCCGCCCGCGCAACCTCCAGGTGGCGCTGGAACTGGAGACGGCGGTCCGCGCGGAGGGCGCCGTACCGGCGACCATCGCCGTGCTCGACGGGCGGCCGCACATCGGTCTGGACGAGAAGCAGGTCGAGCGGATCGCGAACGAGGACGGGATCCGCAAGCTGGGCCACCGTGACCTGCCGCTCGCGGTGGCCGCGGGCGCCAGCGGGGCGACGACCGTGTCGGCGACGGCGCTGCTGGCGGCGCGTGCGGGGATACGGGTGTTCGCGACCGGTGGGCTCGGCGGAGTGCACCGGGAGTGGACGGTGACGCAGGACGAGTCGGCCGACCTGGGACTGCTGGCGCGTACCAGGCTCACCGTGGTGTGCGCCGGGGTGAAGTCGATCCTGGACGTGCCGGCGACGCTCCAGCGGCTGGAGACGCTGGGTGTCGCGGTGGCCGGTTACGGCACGGACCGCTTCCCCGGCTTCTACCTGTCCGACTCCGGGCACCCGGTGGACTGGACGCTGGAGACGCCGCAGCAGGTGGCCGGGGTCATGCGGGCTCAGGACGCGGTCGGGGGGCCGGAGTCGGCGCTGATCGTCGCAAACCCCGTCCCGGAAGACGAGCAGTTGGATCCGGAGCTGCACGCGCGGGTGCTCGCCGAGGCCCTGCGGGCCTGCGCGGCGGAAGGCGTCACCGGCCAGGCCGTCACCCCCTTCCTGCTGGACCACCTCGTCCTCCACACCGACGGCGCCTCCCTGGAGGCCAACCTGGCGGCGGTGCGCGGCAACGTGCGCTTGGCGGCGCGCATCGCGGCGGCCTGGGCCGGGGCGTGACGACGGAGGCGGCGGGCGGCCCCGGTGGCGGGGCCCTGCTGGTCGTGGGGGACGTGGTGACCGACGTCGTGGCGCGGCACCGGCAGCCGCCGGCCGCGGGCACGGACACGGCCGCCGAGATCCGCACGCTGCCGGGCGGAGCCGGCGCCAACGTGGCGTGCTGGGCGGCATACACGGGGTGCGCGGACGTGCGCCTGCTGGGCCGCGTGGGCGCGGACGCGGCGGCCTGGCACGAGCGCGCGTTGCGCGCGGCCGGGGTGCGTCCGGTGCTCGTCGTCGATCCCGAGGCACCGACCGGGACGGTGATCTGCCTGGTCGACGCGGGGGCGGCGGCGGAGCGCACCTTCCTCACCGACAGCGGGGCGTCGCTGCGGCTGGAGCCCGCGGACTGGTCGGAGGACCTGCTCGACGGGGTCGTGCGGCTGCACCTGTCGGGCTACCTGCTGTTCTCGTCGTCCGGGCGTGCCCTCGTGCGCGTGGCGTCGGCGTCGGCCCGCGCGCGGGGTGTGTCGACGAGTCTGGATCCGGCGTCGGCCGGGTTCCTCCGCGAGCTGGGTGCCGAGCGCTTCCTCGACCTCGTGAAGGAGGTGGACGTGCTGCTGCCGAGCCGGGACGAGGCCTGTCTGCTGACGGGGCTGCCGGACCCGGAGGACGCGGCGGCCGAGCTGAGCCGGCGGGTGCCGCTGGTGGTGACCAAGTGCGGCTCGGACGGCGCGGTCGTGGCCCGGGCGGGCACCCTCGTCGCCCGCGTCGCCGCGGCACCGGCGGATCCCCGGGACACCACGGGCGCCGGGGACGCCTTCACGGGGGCGTTCCTCGCGGCGCTGATGTCGGGCACGGAGCTGGAGGCCGCGGCGGCGCAGGGGTGCCGGGCGGGCGCGCGGGCGGTGGAGCGGGTGGGGGGCAGGCCACCGGAGCGAGGGTGAGCGGAGGTACCGACCGCGCGGCCCGAGGGCTTCGTCCCGCGGCGTCCTTACTCCTTCCTCCCCCACGCCGAGATCATCGGTGCCGTGGCGAAGTCCATGCCGCCGGCCTCGATGTGGGCGAGGTGGCGGTCGATGTCGTCGTCCGTGGCGCGGCCCGTCCTCACCAGCTCGGCGCGGACCTGACGGATCGTGGCGGACTCCAGGGCCGCGCCGGCGGGGGACGTGAGGGGGAAGTAGGCGTCGGCCTCGACCCGTTGCAGGCCGGCCTCGCGCAGGAGGCGAGGGAGGCGACGGCCGTAGGAGAGGTCGGCGCCGCGTTCGGCGAGGAGCCGGCGGAAGCCGGTGCGGAGCCGGTTCGCGAGCTGCTGCTCGGGTCCGTGTTCGTCGGGACATGCCAGGGGCTGGAGCGCCGGGTCGGCGTCCTCGACGAGGAGACGGCCGCCGGGGCGCAGGGAGCGGGCCATCGACCGCAGCGCCCGGTCCCGGTCGGGTACGTGGACGAGGACGAGCCGGGCGTGCACGAGGTCGAAGTCCTCCCCCGGCGGCTCCTCGGCGCCCACGTCGTGGACGCGGACCTCGACCGGCGGGCGGGCCACGGGCCCGAGGCGTGAGGTGTCGATGTCCGTCGCCACGACCTGGCCCGTGGGGCCGACCTTCTTCGCCAGCCAGGACACCACGGAGGTGCCGCCGGCGCCCACCTCCCAGCAGCGCAGGCCGGGGCCGACGCCGAGCCGTTCGAGGTGACGGAACGTCGTGGGGTCGAAGAGGGAGGCGAAGGCGTCGAAGCGCTCGCCGGCCTCGCTCTGCCGGTTGTCGAGGAGGTAGCCGTCGGGTCGCGTCATGCCGTGGTCATCCCGGTCGCTCCGGATGTCGGAAGGGGTCGAGGCGGCGAGCGTACCGCCGACGGCAGGCCCCGGACGGCCGACGCGTCGCACGTCGCACCACCCGAAGTCGCCCTGTCCGCAGGCGGGAACAGAACGGGACCCGAACTTTTCCACAGGCGGGAACACGGCGGGATCCGACCTTTTCCACAGGCTTGCCCGGCGTCTGCGCGGGACTGACACACTGACGAGCCAGGACGCGGGAACGCGACCCGATGCAGGAAGACGAAGGGACGCTCCGCGCAGCGGACGCGGGAGATCCACGCAAGGAGATCCAGATGACCATGGCAGGAAATCTGCGGAAGGTCACCGGCCTCGGCAGGGTCGGTGGCCTCCGCAAGGTGGCACGGCTGGCCCGTCGGCGCCCACGGGTCGACCTGAGCCACCCCGCACGGTCGCCGCTGGGCTCCTCCGTGGTGAACTGCGTGGCCTACCAGGACGGACGGCGCGCACCGGTCGGCGCGGACCTGGTCGACACGGTCCGCCGCGTACGCAAGCACGGGGAGGGCTTCGTCTGGCTCGGGCTGCACGAGCCGACGGTGGAGGAGTTCGCGGGCGTCGCGGAGCTGTTCGACCTGCACCCGCTGGCCGTCGAGGACGCGGTCGAGGCGCACCAGCGTCCGAAGGTGGAGCGGTACGGCGAGACGCTGTTCGCGGTGTTCAAGACCGTCTGCTACGTGGAGCACGAGAAGTTGACGGCCACCAGCGAGGTCGTGGACACGGGCGAGATCATGGTGTTCGTCGGCCAGGACTTCGTGATCACGGTGCGGCACGGCCGGCATGGTTCGCTCGGCCCGCTGCGCGAGGAGCTGGAGGCCGATGCCGCGCAGTTGACCAAGGGGCCGTCGGCGGTGCTGCACGCGATCGCGGACCACGTGGTGGACGACTTCCTCACCGTCACCGACCTGATGCAGGCGGACATCGATCAGGTGGAGACGGACGTCTTCGCGGAGAACGGCGCGCGGGCCGACCCGGGCCGCATCTACCAGCTCAAGCGTGAACTGCTGGAGCTCAAGCGGGCCGTGGTGCCGCTCGGGCGCCCGCTGCTGGACCTGGCCGACCGGCCGATGCGGGTGGTGGAGCCGGAGATACAGGCCTACTTCCGTGACGTCTCCGACCACCTGCTGCGGGTCACCGAGCAGATCGCGGCCTTCGACGAACTGCTGAACTCCATCCTGCAGGCCCACCTCGCACAGGTGACGGTCGCGCAGAACGAGGACATGCGCAAGATCACCGCGTGGGCCGCGGTGATCGCCGTGCCGACGATGGTGTGCGGGGTGTACGGCATGAACTTCGACCACATGCCGGAGCTGCACTCGAGGTTCGGCTACCCGTTGGTCATCGGGGTCATATCCGCGGCCTGCCTGGTGCTGTACCGGGGCTTCAGGCGCAACGGCTGGCTCTGACCCGGGGGTTCGGGACACTGGCCGACCGGGCTACGCGGCCCCCCGGTTCCAGGCGGGGTGGCGCGGGTCGTCGGCGCGGATGACGACGTCCGCCGTGCCCGCCGGGTCGGTCTCCCGCTCGTAGCGCTCGAAGGCGGGCAGCGTCCACCGGTCGGCGTCGGGGGTGCGGCGGCGCAGGGCGGGCGGGGACATCAGCACGTGGACGGTGAGGTCGAACGGGAACCAGTGACGCATCAGGAGGGGGCCGTGCAGCAACAGCACGCCACCGGGCGGTAGGTGGACGTAGGCGCTGCGGGTGGCGCGGTCGGCCACCGGGTCCCAGAGGTCGGGCAGGACACGGCCGTCGCCGTCCGGTTCGAGGGGGTTGAACACCTCGCGCCACAGGGCGCCGGTGTCGAGCCAGCCGTCGTAGTAGGCGTCCAGGTCCTGGTGGCCGTACTCCAGGCGGACGGACGCGGGGCGGAGGAAGCCGTGGGCGTCGACCACGCGGGAGGCCCGGCCGCGGACGCGCAGCGCCTCGGCCACGCGGTCGGCGAGGTCGCCGGGGTGGGCCGCCGGTGCGCCGTCGATCGCGACGCGCGGCCAGGGGCTGCCGTCGGCCGGCTTCAGGTCGAGCAGCCGGTCGGCCAGGAGGTCGCCGAGCCGGTCCCAGGTGATCGCTTCGAATCGCACACGGCCCATGATGCGCCGACCGGCACGGGCCGTCGCAACCGACCGAGGAGGTACGTCGTATGGCACCGTCCGCAAGGCCCCCGGAGCGCCGGGGGTTCCTGGTCATTCAGCCGCTGAAGCGCCGGTACTGCGTGGCGTGCCGGCGCGGGCCGTTGTCGATGCTCGTCCTGGAGGACGCGGCGCCGCGGTGCCTGGGCTGTGCCGATCTGGGCCACCTGGTGTTCCTGCCGCGCGGCGACACCGCGCTCACCCGCAGGTCCCGGGAGGAGAGCACGCTGTCGGCGGTGGTCGTGCGGTTCAACCGGCGCAGGGCGCGTTACGAGCGGCAGGGCGTCCTCGTGGAGGAGGCGGCGCTCACCCGGGCGGAGGGGCGGTGCCTCGCCGACGCGGAGGCCCGGCGGCGGCGCAGGGTGCGCGACGCGCGGCGGCGGGCGGCACAGGACGTGCGGTTCGCGGCGGCTTTCGCGGCCGAGGTCCGCCGTCTCTTCCCGGGGTGCCCGGTCGAGCGCGCGGGGGAGATAGCGGCCCATGCGTCGGTGCGCGGCAGCGGGCGGGTCGGCCGCAGCGCGGCGGGCCGTGCGCTGTCCGAGGGGGCGGTGGTCTCGGCGGTCGTGGCGTCCGTACGGCACGTGGACACGCCGTACGACCGGCTGCTGATGGCGGGCGTGCCGCGGCAGGAGGCGCGGCGGCGGATCGCGGCGGGCGTGGAGGCGGTGCTGCGGCAGTGGCGGGACAGGACGGCGGACTCGGGCCCGCTTCCCGCACCGGGTCCGCTTCCCGCCCCAGGTCCGCGCACGGGGGTGGCCGCCGTCGACCAGTGACGGGCGGGTGGAGGCGGACGCCCGGCGACGGGCGGGTGGAGGCGGGCGCCCGGCGACGGGCGGGTGGAGGCGGGCGCCCGGCGACGGGCGGGTGGAGGCGGGCGCCCGGCGACGGGTGTGTGGACGTCCGCGCATGGGGTCGCGCGTTCCGGCCATGGTCACGGATCATGGTCCGGGCTTCACTTGGGGTGACGGAAGGTCCGGTCGGGCCGCCGACGGGACTGTAGGAGCGGGGAGAGTCATGATCGAGGGGCCGTATCTGGTGCTCGGGGTGCTGGGTGTGCTCGCGACGGGCCTGATGGCCGGGGTGTTCTACGCCTTCTCGGTGCTGGTGATGCGGGGCCTCGGTGCGCTGCCGCCCGCGCAGGGGGTGGCGGCGATGAAGGCGATCAACACCTCGGCGCTGACGCCGGCGTTCATGGTCGTGTTCCTCGGGACGGGAGCGCTGTGCGCGGTGATCGCCGTGGTGACGTTCGTACTGTGGCCGGAGAGGGGCACGGTGGAGCTGCTGCTGGGCAGCGGGCTGTACCTGGTGGGCGCGTTCGGGGTGACGGTCGCCGCGAACGTGCCGCGCAACGACGCCCTGAGGCAGCTGGAGGCGGGGACGTCGGAGGCGGTGCGGTACTGGCCGACGTACGTGCGCGAGTGGAGCGTGTGGAACCACATACGCGCCCTGGCTTCGCTGGCGGCTGCGGTCACGTACGCGCTGGCGCTCGTCTGAGCCGTGCACGCGGCCCGGCGGTGGGAAAGCGCTGTCGTCCCCCTCTGCGCCAGTGGCCGGGGGCACGTATCGTGGCCGGAAGAGTGCCGCCCGATGACGCTCGGCCCGTCGCACGCGTAGGCGAGGAAGACGCCCATGGCCGATCCCAAGGGATTCATGACCACGCCCCGCCAGGACTGGCCCCGCCGGCCGGTCGCGGAGCGGGTGCGGGACTGGAACGAGGTCTACGTCCCCGGGGCGCTCCTCCCCGTCATCAGCGAGCAGGCCGACCGCTGCATGGACTGCGGCGTACCGTTCTGCCACGAGGCGTGCCCGCTCGGGAACCTCATCCCGGAGTGGAACGACCTGGTCGCGCGCGAGGACTGGCGGGCGGCGAGCGACCGGCTGCACGCGACGAACAACTTCCCCGAGTTCACCGGGCGGTTGTGTCCCGCGCCGTGCGAGGCGGGGTGTGTGCTGGCCATCAACCAGCCCGCCGTCACCATCAAGAACGTCGAGTGCGCCATCGCCGACCGGGCCTGGGCGGAGGGCTTCGTGCCGCCGCGGCCGCCGGACCGCCTGTCCGGGCGGACGGTGGCGGTGATCGGCTCGGGACCGACGGGGCTGGCGGCCGCGCAGCAGCTGACGCGCGCGGGGCACACCGTCGTCGTGTACGAGAAGGACGACCGGCTCGGCGGGCTGATGCGGTACGGCATCCCCGAGTTCAAGATGGAGAAGCACCACCTGGACCGGCGGATCGAGCAGATGCGGGCCGAGGGCACGAAGTTCCGTACGTCGACGACGGTCGGTCGGGACGTCGCGGCGGCCGAGCTGCGGGCGCGCCACGACGCCGTGGTGATCGCGACCGGGGCGACGGCGTGGCGGGAGCTGTCCGTGCCGGGCCGGGAGCTGGCCGGGATCCACCAGGCGATGGAGTACCTGCCGCTGGCCAACCGGGTGCGCGAGGGCGACCTGGAGGTCTCGCCGCTGTCCGCAGCGGGCCGGCACGTCGTCATCGTGGGCGGCGGCGACACCGGCGCGGACTGTCTGGGCACGGCGGTGCGCGAGGGCGCGGCCTCGGTGACCCAGCTCGACATCTACGCCCAGCCCGGCACCGCGCGCGACGACGACGCCGAGCCCTGGCCGACCTACCCGAAGCTGTACCGGCTGTCGGCCGCGCACGAGGAGGCGCGCGACCTGGGCACGGCACCCGTCGCGGACGCCGACGCACGGGTGTTCGCGGCGTCGACGCTGCGCTTCACGGGGGACGACGAGGGGCAGGTGCGGCGGCTGCACCTGGTCGAGGTGGACGCACGGCGCAGTCCGGTCGCCGGCACCGCGCGGGCGCTGCCCGCCGACCTGGTCCTGCTGGCGCTCGGGTTTTCCGGACCGGACCGGGGGGACGGGCTCGTCGACCAGCTGGGGCTGGCGATGGACCCGCGCGGGACGATCGTCCGGGACCGGGACTTCGCGACGAACGTCCCCGGGGTGTTCGCCGCCGGGGACGCCGCACGCGGGCAGTCACTGATCGTGTGGGCCCTCGCGGAGGGGCGGGCGGTGGCCGCCGCCGTCGACCGCCGGCTCACGGGCAGTTCCCGGCTGCCGGCGCCGATATCGCCGTACGACCGCCCGATGAGCGTCTGACACCCCCACAGACCGGGAGGCTCGCAGCAACCGAAGGAGACGAGAGGACAAGGGGACAAAAAGACGAGGGGACGAGGGGGACAGAGGGTCAAGAGGACAAAAGGATCAGATTTAGTGAGCCGAGCCAGGAGTGAGTGCGGAGTTCAACAAGAAAGCAGCAGGTTCAGGACAGCAGGAAGTCCGCCTCCCCTGCCTTGGCGCCCTCGATGAACGCGGTCATCTCGGCGGTGGTGTAGATCAGGGCCGGACCGTCCGGGTCGGTGGACTGCCGGACCGCGATCCGGCCGTCGGCGAGCTTCATGGCCTCCAGGCAGTTGCCGCCATTGCCACCGCTCCACGGCTTGTGCCAGCCCTCGCTGCCCAGCTCACGCGCGGGCATGCCGTTGTAGATCCGCTCGGTGCGGACCCGCTTCGGCTGGGATGTGATGCGATCCATTCACAACTCCTTGCGGAGATCCAGGAGGATCTCCTTCGTGCGATGTGCCGTAGCGGCCTGTGCCGCCATGCGGTCCATGACCTCGAGGTGGGTGGCCACCTCGGCACGCGCGTCGAGGTAGACCGCGCCGGTCAGGTACTCGCTGTAGACCATGTCCGGAAGCTCCGGCATGGCGAATCGGAAGAGCACGAAGGGTCCGTAGGTGCCCGGGTGCGGCCCGTTGGCGAACGGGGCGATCTGCAGGGTCACGTTGGGCAGCTTCGTCGCCTCGAGCAGTTTGTCGATCTGCGCGCGCATCACCTCCGGGCCGCCCACCGGGCGGCGCAGGGCCGTCTCGTCCATGACGACCCACAGCCGGGGCGCGTCCTCACGGGTGAGCAGTTGCTGGCGTTGCAGGCGCAGGGCGACGAGGCGCTCGATGTCCTCCGGCCGGGTCTGGCCGACGGCTCCGGACCTCAGCACGCCGCGGGCGTACTCCTCGGTCTGCAGCAGGCCCGGGACGAAGTGGGGCTCGTACTGGCGGATCAGGGCGGCCGCGCCCTCGAGGCTGACGTGCATCGAGAACCAGCCGGGCAGGACGTCGTGGAAGCGCTGCCACCAGCCGGGCCGGTTGGCGTCCTCGGCGAGCTGGACGAAGCCCTCGGCCTCCTCGTCGGTCACGCCGTAGGCCTTCAGCAGCAGCTGGAGGTACGGGATCTTGAGGGCGACCTCGGCCATTTCCATCCGGCGGACGGTAGCGGGCGCGACGCGCAGGATGCGGGCCGCCTCCTCGCGCTTGAGCCCGGCGCGTTCCCGCAGGTCCAGCAGGCGCCGGCCGAGGACCACCTGGCCCACGGTCGGCGCGGACCGCGGTTCGCTCACGCTCCACCTCCACGAAGAGCCCGGGCCTGCGGGGCCCGACGGCCCGGTCGGCGGCGACCGGGGACGACAAAAGAATCCTGACAGCCTTACGGCGCCATTCGAAGACCTGTTCGAAGATCGGTATGCGTGCGTACGGATCTTCGGTGATCTCAATTGGCGCCGCTCGACGTGCTGTTGCGAAGCAGTGTGCCACGGCCCCCCACCGCGTCACACAGCACTCTGCATTTTTCAGAGTGACACTTGCCAAGTGTCCACGCCGGGGCGATAGTGGCAAGCGTGATTCCGTCCCCGCCCTTAGGAACAGACGCCACCGCAGGCCGCCCGCCGGCTCTCGGTGCCGCGGGAGCAGGCCCCGACCAGGCCGCTGCCGAGCGCCGGTTCCGTTTCGAGCTGGCCGCGCACCCGGGGTCGCCCGCGCAGGCCAGGCGTCTGACCAGGGCCCGGCTGACCGGCTGGTCGGTGTGCGAGGACACCTGTGACTCGGCCGCCCTGATCGTCTCCGAGCTGGTCACCAACGCCATCGTGCACACCGCCAGCGATGTCGTCGTGTGCGAGCTGCACGACGGCGACGACCTGGTGCGCATAGCCGTGCGCGACCAGGGCTGCGCCCCCGGCGAGCCGCAGCCGTCCCCGCAGCGGGGCGAAGAGGAACACGGCCGCGGACTGCTCCTCGTCGACGCCCTCTGTCACGCCTGGGGCGCCCAGGAGCACGGTCCCGGCCTGCTGGTCTGGGCGGAGCTCCCGCGCAAGGCGGACAAGCCCCGCGACCCGTCCGAGCCGCACAACGCGGTCGACTGGGAGCCCGACGCCTCCGTCGCACCGGCGGGCCCGCACTGCGACCTCGGCTGGGGCGCCCGCCCCAAGCCCGGCGGATCCGGCGGTTCCGGCGAGGAGGACGCACCGGGGACGCACGACGCGGACGGCGAGGCCGAGCAGCGGCTGCTGGCAGCGTTCGGCGACCCGTACGACGAGACGCACGGCAGCCATCCGCACGACGGCACGCACGACGGTGGCCCCACCGGCGTGACGCATGACGCTGGTGCGTACGAGGTGACGCACGGGGAGACCCGCCGCGAGGCGCACGGCGCCGGCCCCGACGCCACGGACGCGCACGGCCACGAGCGTGCCGCGAAGCCCGCTCCCGAGCCCCGGACCGCCGGCGTCCTGCCGAGGGTCGGCCGGCAGGCGCACCGCACGGCGCACGCTTCCACCGCCGACGGTGACGCCACCGCCTGGCGCCCGCACCCCGTGGGGCGCACCCTGGGATTCCCTCCGCTCGCACGCGGCCGAGAGTGGGGGCGCGCATGACCGGAACGTTCGGCCGTGGGCCAGTGCTCAGCATGGACACGCTGGTGCGGGTCCGGCGGGAGCTGGCCGCGCCGCGGACCCCGGCCGTCGACGCCTCCCGCCGCCTGGTCCTGCCCGAGGGCATGACCGCGCCGCTGGGCTGCGACGCCGTGACCGTACCGGCCCGGTTCGGGCCGCTGATCCTGCCCCGGCTGCCGCGCGTGGGCTGCGTCTACGCCGACGCGGCTCACTGGTGGTGGCTGGTCCCGTCGGACTCGGACTACGCCTTGGAGTGGCCCGTCCCGGCGCGTTACACGACGGGCGCGCTCCTCCCCGACCTCCCGCGCGCCCCCGGCCTCATCCACCGGCCGGAGGGCGACGTCCCCTACACCCCGCCGATCCCGCTCTACCTGGCCCTGTGCCGCATCACGGGCACGACGCCGACGTGGTCGCGGCCGGTGAGCGCGTAGAAGCCAACGCCGAACGCGTAGAGGTCGACGTCGAACGCGCAGAAGCCGACGCCGAGCGCGCAGAGGTCGACGCCGAACGCGCAGAAGCCGACGCCGCCGGGCGACGCTCCCGGGTGGCCGACAGCCGTAGCCCCCAAGCGCACGGCCACACGCGTCCCCCACACGTGCGCACGCATGGGCACCCATACGGTCACTCACCCCCTGCGCACGGCCACCCGTACCCCACCCATCCCCCGCGCACGCCCCGCGCGCACCCGCTCCCCCTTCTTGCGCCCTGCCCCCGCGCCTCCGCTCCCGCGATAGTGGCCGTCCGTACGGCCATCGGCAGCCGATCGGGGGAGGCGGAGGACGGTGCGCACGCGGCGTCAGCAGCGAGACCCGGGGGAACGCGACGTCTCGGAGTCGGAGCGGCTCCTCTTCGGCGGCCCGCTCCGCTACGACATGGGCTGGAACCAGCACCGGGAAGCCTTCCTCGAGCTGAGCTTCCGCGCGCTGCTCGCCCGGCTCCCCTCCCTGCTCGCCGTGAGCCTGCGCCTGGCCCGGCGGGCCGATCCGCGCGCCACCGGGCTGGTGCTGGCCGCGGAGGTGGGCCGGGGCGTGGCCCAGGCGGTGGGCCTGCTCGCGGTCAACAGCGTGCTGCAACGGCTCATCGGCGGCGGCCCGATCGAGGACCGGCTGCGGGGTGCCGCGCCCGCCCTGGCCGTCATGGCCGCCGTGCTGCTGGTGGGCGCGGTGCTGCGGGCGGTGTCGACGTACGGCGCCGGGCGCCTGGAGCCCAAGGTCGAGCGGGTGGCGACCGAGCTGTACCTGGAGCGGGCGGCCGCGGTGGAGCTGGCCGCGATCGAGGACCACGCCTTCCACAAGCTGCTGGACACGGCCCAGTACGGCGCCTCCTCCGCCCGCCGGATGATCATGTACGGCACGCGCGTGATCAACGCGATGATCTCGCTGGTCGCCGCGGCCGGGGTGCTCACCGTGCTGCACCCGCTGCTGCTGCCGCTGCTGGTGACGATGACGCTGCCGAGCGCGTGGAGCGCGCTGACGAACGCGCGGCGCCGGTACGAGTCGTTCCACACGTGGGTGCAGCACGCGCGTGCCGGGCACCTGATCGCCGGGCTGCTCACGGAGCCGGAGGCGGCACCGGAGATCCGGGTGCACGGAGTGGGACCGTTCCTGCTGCGGCACTTCCGGGCCATGTCGGAGACGGCGGAGGCGGAGCAGGCCCGGCTGGCGCGGCTCGCGGCCCGCACCGGGCTGATCGCGGCCGTCTGGACGGGGTTGGCGACGGTGGCGACGTACGCCACGCTGGGCGGGCTGCTGCTGGGCGGGGCGATGGCGCTGGCCGTGGCCGGGACGGCGGTGATCGCGATCCGCACCGGCTCGGCGAGCCTCAACACCCTGGTGCTGGAGGTCAACGCGCTCCACGAGGAGGCGCTGTTCGTGGGCGACCTGGAGCGCCTGTACGTCGAGGCGGCCGAGCGGGCGATCCCGGTCGGCGGGCTGGCCCTGCCGGACGACCCCCGGGAGATCCGGTTCGAGAACGTCACGTTCCGCTACCGGGACGACGCAACCCGCCCCGCCCTCGACGACGTCACGCTCACCCTGCCGCTGGGCCGGATCATCGCGCTGGTCGGCGAGAACGGCTCCGGCAAGACGACGCTGGTGAAACTGCTGGCCGGGCTCTACCGGCCGGACGCGGGCCGCATCCTGTGGGACGGCGTGGACGCGGCCGAAGCCGACCGGCACCTGCTGGCCGAGCGGGTCGCGATGGTGGCCCAGGACTTCAAGCGCTGGCCGTTCACGGCGCGGGTGAACGTGGCGATCGGCCGTTCCGCCGCGCCGCTCACCGAGGAGCGGCTGGCCGGGGCGGTCGCGGAGGCGGGCGCCGGGGACGTGGTGGAGGAGCTGCCGCGCGGCCTGGACACCCTGCTGGCCCGCCACTTCAGCGGCGGCCACGAGCTGTCCGGCGGCCAGTGGCAGCGGCTCGGTATCGCGCGGGCGGCCTACCGGCGGGGGCGCATCCTGATCGTGGACGAGCCGACGGCGGCGCTGGACGCGCGGGCCGAGCTGGAGGTCTTCGACACGATCCGGGCGCTGGCCGACAACGGCCAGACGGTGGTGCTGATCACGCACCGGCTGGCGTCGGTGCGCCACGCCGACCTGGTGCACGTCCTGGACCAGGGCCGGCTGGTGGAGTCCGGCACGCCGGACGAGCTGCTGGCCTCGGGCGGGGTGTACGCGGAGCTGTACGCGCTCCAGGCGGACCAGTTCACGGCGCGGGCATCCGCTCCGGGGGCGGGCTGAGGACGGCGGTGCGGGAATGCCCCGCGGGGGCTGTCGCGCTGCGGCAGGGGGACGTCACTCGACCGGCGTCCGCCCTGCGGCAGGGGGCGTCACTCGACGGCGTCCGTCCGACGGACGATCACGAGGAAGGTGTCCGTGGCGAGGTCCATGATGACCTCGGCCGGCAGTCCCTCCAGGCGTCGCGCCTGCGCGAACTCCTCCGCGGGCCAGGAGCCTCGCGGGCCACCGGCGGGAAAGCGTTCGACCACTGTTCGACCGTTCACCATCTCGCAACCTCCAGAAAGCGTTGTGCTTGTGAGAGTTAACGCCTTCAAGAGGTCGTTGGCCTCGGCCAGTGACGCTACTGAGACATAGTTGACACCCGTTCACCACGGAACGTGAGCATCCGGTCACGAACCGAACGAGTCCGTCACCGAACGCGTCAGAAGTCGTACTCGTCGTGATAGCGGAGCTGCGCGCTGCCCGCGGGCGCACCGAACGCCGACGCGCGCCCCGCGGGCTCCTCCCACTCCTCCTGCCGGCCCAGCGCCGTCAGGTCCAGGAAGGTGGTCGTCGAGCCGAGCCCGTCCAGGCCCCGCTCGTACGTCGAGTAGGTGTGGAAGACCCGGTCGCCGTCCCGCAGGAAGCAACTGACCCCGGGCCGCTCGACGAGTTCCCCGTCCTGCTCCAGGGTCGCCTCGAAGTCACGGTTGAAGCCGGAGGCGTGCGACGAGTACCAGGGCACCGTCCAGCCCATCCTCGCCTTGAACGGCAGGAGCTTCGGGTACGGCGCCCGGGAGACGGCCGCGAAGGCGGTGTCGCGGGCCTTCAGGTGGGCCAGGTGGCCGATCTGGTCGAGGAAGGCGGAGCAGCTGCGGCAGCCCGCCTCCCACTCCGGGGCGAACATGAAGTGGTACACGACGAGTTGGCGGTGCCCCTCGAACAGGTCGGGCAGCGTGGCCTTGCCGTCGCCGCCCTCGAAGACGTACTCCTCGTCGACCTCGACCATCGGCAGCCGCCGCCGCTGTGCGTTCAGCGCGTCACGCGCGCGGGTGGCCGCCTTCTCCTTGAGCAGCAGTTCCTCGCGCGCCGCGCGCCACTGCGCGCGCGAGACGACCTCGGGGAGCGACATGGATCCTCCTCCTGTACGACGGTGCGGTCCGCAGGGGTGACCGGAGCGGGCGCCGGAACTCATCGCCGCGGCGGAAGTTCGTCGCGCGGGCCCCCTCACCTGTCGTCCGGGACGGCGACAAGGGCGACGGCGCCAGGGGGCGTCATCCCGTCGACGTACGACGGGGTGGTCACCGCGCGTGAGTCGTCACCCGCATGTCGTCCGGGAGGTGTCGCCGGAGGCGGGGCACGGGCACGCTGGCCGTAGGACGCCCTCGGGACCGGACAGCACCACGTCCTCCTGCGGCGGGACTCGGGACTCGGGAAGGGACCCCGCATGCTCCTCGGCACCTGGAACCTCGAGAACCTGTACCGGCCCGGCGGGGAGTTCGGCCCGCCCGACGAGGCCGCCTACGAGGCGAAGCTGGCCGCGCTGGCCGCCGTCGTCAGGGACCTCGCGCCGGACGTGCTCGGCGTCCAGGAGGTCGGGGAGCCGGAGGCGCTGGACGACCTGCTGCGGACGGTGGGCGGCGACTGGCACGTCGCCTTGTCGGCGCACCCCGACAGCAGGGGCATCCGGGTGGGCGTGATCAGCCGGACGGCGCTGGAGGTGGTGGCGGACACGCACGCGTTCCCGCCCGCACTGCGTCCCGTCCAGGTGGACGACGCGGGCACGACGACGGCGCAGCCGGGCCGGGGCTTCCTCGCCGTACGCACGGAGGGGCGGCAGCGGGACGGGCTGTGGCTGGGGGTCGCCCACCTGAAGTCGAAGCTCCTCACCTATCCGGGTGAGCGCTTCTTCCCCCACGACGAGGGCGAACGCGCCCGCTACGGCGCCTACGCCCTCTACCGCAGGTCCGCCGAAGCGGCGTCGCTGCGCGCGCTCGCCGACGAACTGCTGGCCGGGGACGGCCGCGAGCGGGACGTGGCGGTGGTGGGCGACCTCAACGACGAGGTACAGGCCGCGACCACCCAGATCGTCCTCGGCCCGCCCGGCTCCGAGATCGGCACCCCCGGCTACGACCACCCCGACAAGGGCGACGCGGCCCGCCTGTGGGACGTGGCCCCGCTGATCCCCGCGGACCGGCGGTACTCGCGGATCAACTCCGGCAGGCGGGAGCTGATCGACCACGTCCTGGTGAGCCACCGGCTGGTGCGCAGGGTGACGGCGGCGGACACCGGCCTGCCCGGTGACGGCGCCCTGCGGCTGCCGTCGGTGGGCACGGATCCGGGGGCGCGCAAGGGCGAGCCCGGGTCGGATCACGCGCCGGTGTGGATCCGGGTGGAGTGAGACGGAGTGCCGGCGGACGGCCTGGCGGGGTGCGAGCGCGGGACCTCGTCGCCCACGCCCTCCCCGCGGGCGGCGAGTTCGTCGAGGACGTCGGCGAGCCGTTCGGTGAGGTGCGGGGTGAGCCGGCCGGTGTCGTCGAGGTGGACGGCGCAGGCGGTGGTGGTGTCGACGAGCCGTTCGAGGAGGACGGCGACCTCGTCGGTGCCCGCGGAGTGCCGGGCGAGGGCGGGCAGTTCGGCGGCGGCGAGGGCGATGGCGGTACGGGCTTCGGCGAGCGCCCGGTACGCCTCGCGGCGCAGGGTCCAGCGGGTGGCGCGGTCGTCGGGGCCCTCATGACGGCCGGAGCCGTCGGAGCCAGCAGGACTGCCGGGGCTCCCGGCGCCGTCGAGGACATGGCGGAGGTAGGCGCCCGCCGCGTCCCCCGCGGCCGCGAGCCGGGCCCGGACCTGGCCGCCACGCCGGCCGGGCAGTGGCAGGTGTCCGGCGATCAGGACGATGAGGCAGGCCAGGAGCGTCTCGGCGATGCGGCTGACGGAGGCCTGGGGTTCGCCGCCGACCATCACCAGGGCCAGCACGAGCACGGTGACCACGGCGGTCTGCGCGGCGAAGTGCCGGGTGGCGACGGGCACCAGGGCACCGCACACGGCGACCAGGGCGACGAGCCCCCCGGGCCGCGGCAGGACGGCGGCGAAGGCGGCGAACAGGAGCGCGCCGAGCACCGTGCCGGCGGCCCGGCACAGCACGCGCGAGACGAGCGGCCCGAGGTCGGGCTTGACGAGGAAGACGGCGGTGGCGGGCATCCAGTACCAGTGCGCGTGCTGCCCGTACCAGTGGGAGTGGTGCAGCGCCTGGGCGATCCCGGCACCGGCGCCGAAGGACAGGGCGACCCGGAGGCCGTACTCGCGCCCGCCGGGGCCGAAGGCGCTGTGCAGTAGGCCGCGGACGGTACGGCGGCGGGTGTGCAGGTCCCGGTGTCCGCCGTCGCGGTCGAAGGTGTGGGCGGCGTGCAGCAGGGCGTCGTCCAGGGCGCGCAGTCCGGGCGCGTCGCGGGAGGGTGCGGGCAGCGGTCCGGTGGGCGCGTGGGCCCGTACGGCGGCGGCGAGGCGCCGGGGTCCTTCGGCGGCCCGCGCGGGAACGGGGTCCCCGGCCCAGGCGAGGGCGGTGGCGGCTTCGGCGAGGGGCAGGGCGGCGGCGTACTGCGTGTGCAGGCGCCGTTCGGCGGCGGAGGAGGCCCAGCGCCGGAGCCGGGGCCCGGTGAGGGCGTCCTGGGCGTGGTCGAGGGCGGCGGTGAGGGCGAAGCGGCGGGTACGGGCGTCGGCGGTGCCGACGGCACCGAGGAGCCGGGCGATCGCGTCGTACACGTCGGCGACGGCCGCCCGCTCGCCGTCGAACCGGAAGTCACCGGCGAGCGCGCCGGGCGTGGGCAGGGCCAGCCGCAGCGCGAGCAGCCAGGCGGCGCCGGCGAGGAGGGCGAGGGCCCGCGCCCAGCCGGGCTCGGGCAGGGGCATCCCGGCGCCGAGCGCGGCGGCCACGAGCACCTGCGTGCCGGCGGCGGAGGCGACCGGCCCGACGGCGCTGGCACACCCGGCGAGCAGACCGAGCCCGGTGAGCAGCAGGGTCAGCGCGAGGGGCGGGACCCGCTCCCCCGCGGCCGTCCCGACGACCAGCCCGACCGCCCCCGCGAGCGCGGGCACACCGAGCCGCTTGACGGAGGCCCGCCGGCTGCCGGGCCGGTCGTTGATCCCGGCGAGCATGGCCCCGATGGCGGCGAGCACCCCGAGCGCGGTACGCCCCACCGCCATCCCCGCGACCAGCACGGGCCCGGCGGCCAGCGCCCCCCGCCCGACCGCGGCCCACGGCACGGGCCCGCGCTGGGCCCGCAACGCGTGCGTGATCCAGGGCGGCAACGACAACACGGAACGCGACACATGACTCCTGTCCGAACGGGGCGGGCGAACAACACCGTCGGACTACAGCGGCCGGGCGCTCCCTCCACGGTACGGGGAGATCTTGGAGATGGTGGGGCGGTGGGGTTTCGGGGAGGTGACGGGAGGGGCGGGAGGGGGTGTGGGGGCGGTTTCTTCATGCGGGCGGCAGCGAATTCGGGTGCGGTCGGGCCCAGGGGGCCCAATGATCGGTGAGTTGACCGTCGTTCGTCCGACCTGCCGTCTGCCGTCTGCCGTCTGCCGTGGAAGTGAGCCACTCTTGATCCAGCGTGTCACCGTCCCGGGTCTCTTCCCTCCACCCCGCTACTCGCACGCGTCCGTCGTCGAGGCCGGGACCAAGCTCGCCTTCCTGGCCGGGTCGGTTCCGCTCGACGCCGACGGGGAGCTGGTCGGCGCCGGGGATCCCGTCCGGCAGGCCGAGCAGGTCATCGCCAACCTGCGCGAGCAACTGCGGGCCGTCGGCAGCGACCTGGAGCACGTGCTCGTCACCGAGGTGTACGTGGTGAGCAGTGAGACCGCCGCCCTGTCCGCCGTGTGGGACGTGGTCGTGTCGTCCGGCCTGAGCACCGGCCCGCACGCGTCGACGCTCCTCGGTGTGGCCTGCCTCGGCTATCCCGGGCAACTGGTCGAGATCACGGCCACCGCCGTCGTACCGGCGGAAGAGGGCGGTGCGGGCGCATGAGGACCGACTCCCCCGTCGTCCTCCGACGTGCCACCGCGGCCGACGCCCCCGCCGTCGCCGACGTCTACCTGCGGTCCTTCGCCGCCGCGCTGCCCACCGTCGGGCGGGGGCGCGGCATCGGCGACCGCTTCGTCTCCCTGGCCCGGCAGCGCAGTCCGCGCGGGCTGACCCTGTGGACCTTCCAGGTCAACGAGCCCGCGCACCGCTTCTACGAACGCCACGGCTTCACCGCCGTCGAGTTCACGGACGGCAGCGGCAACGAGGAGCGGGAGCCGGACGTGCGGTACGAGTGGCGCCCCTGAGCGGGCGGCACCTGGCGCACCCCACCCTGCAGCCCGTGTCGGCGTCACGGCAGCAGCCCCGCCGTGGTCGCCGCCGTCCGCAGGACCTCGCGGAGCATCTCGGGGGTGAGGCGGCCGGTGAAGGTGTTGCGCTGGCTGACGTGGAAGCAGCCGAAGAGGTCGAGCGGGGCGGCACCGTCGGACGCGGCGGCCGTCGGGGACTCCGCCGGGGCCAGCGTGACCCGGACCCCGTGGGCGAAGGCCGGGCGGGGCCTCGGCACGGTCCAGCCCGCCTCGGCGAACGCCGGCAGCGCGGCCTGCCAGCCGAACGCGCCCAGCACGACGACCGCCCGCACGGTCGGCCGCAGCAGTCGAAGCTCCTGCACCAGCCAGGCGCGGCAGGTGTCCCGTTCCGTAGGCGTCGGCTTGTTCTCGGGCGGCGCGCAGTGCACCGGTGAGGTGATCCGGACGCCGTACAGCTCCAGTCCGTCGTCCACGGTGACCGCCTCAGGCTGGGAGGCGAGCCCCACGTCGTACAGCGCCCGGTACAGCGCGTCGCCCGAGCGGTCGCCGGTGAACATCCGGCCCGTGCGGTTGCCGCCGTGCGCGGCCGGGGCGAGCCCCAGGATCAGCAGCCGGGCGTCGGCCGGCCCGAAGCCCGGCACCGGGCGCCCCCAGTACGTCCAGTCCGCGAAGGCGGCCCGCTTGACCCGGGCGACCTCCTCCCGCCAGGCGACCAGCCGGGGGCACGCGCGGCAACCGGCGATGCGGTGGTCGAGGTCGGTGAGACCGGCGGGGCTGTGGGTGCTCATGCCCCCACGGTAGGCCGGGAGCGGAAACCGTTCCGGGTCGCGTGGGTCGAGCGGTTATCGTCGGGTGCATGGTTGCTGAGGGTGCGGAGCAGGAGACGACGGGCACGGCCGGCGGCACGTCCGCCGAGCGTCCGCCCGCCGCTGCGGAGGGCTCGGCGCCGGACCCGAAGACCGCCGCCGCGGTGGCCGCCGCCGAGGCGGCCGGACCGGCGGCCGGTGAGTCCGTGCGCATCGACAGCTGGATCTGGTCGGTCCGGCTGGTCAAGACCCGTTCCCAGGGCGCCACCGCCTGCCGGGGCGGGCACGTCCGGGTGAACGGGGAGCGGGTGAAGCCCGCCTACTCCGTCCGTATCGGCGACGAGGTGCGGGTCCGCCAGGAGTACCGGGAGCGGGTCGTGATCGTCACCCGTCTCATCCGCAAGCGGGTCGGTCCGCCGGTCGCCGCGCAGTGCTACATCGACAACAGCCCGCCGCCCCCGCCCCGCGAGGCGATCGCCCCGGCCGGCATCCGGGACCGCGGCGCGGGCCGTCCCACCAAGCGCGACCGCCGCGAGATGGAACGGCTGCGGGCCCTGCGCGGCCTGAGCGGCACGCCGGGGGCCGTCCCCGGCAAGGGCCCCGGTCAGGGCTCCGGCCCTGGTCGCCCAGGTTCGCGCTGACCTTCACTGACCCCACGCTGACGGAACCGACCGGCCGGATCCCGCGATGGCCCGCGCCGCTCACTTCCCGCCACGGACCAGCCGCAGTAGCTCGGCGTTGCGGTCACGCCGCGCCCAGGCGATCAGCGCCAGCGGGACGATCAGGACGAGGGGCGTGGCCGCGTTCTCCCCGCCGAAGGCCGTGAGCTGGACGACGAACGCGCCCACCATCAGCCCGCTGAGGGCGATCGCCGCGACCGACTGGAGCACCGGCACCAGCAGCGCGACGGCGCCGGCCAGTTCGAGGACGCCGATGGTGTACATCCCCGCCGTCCCCCAGCCCAGCTTGTCGAAGGACTCGACGGCCGTCGGGTGGGCGATCAGCTTCGGCAGCGCGCTCGCGACCGCGTAGAACAGGGCGAGCAGCACCTGGAGCCCGCGCAGCGCCATCCGGGCACGACGGCGTCGGGCGGTCACGGTCACCGGCCCGGCGACGGCGGGGCCGGACCCGGCCGGCTGCGCGAGGGAGGCGGTGGAGGCGGCGCCGGCGACGGGAGCGGTGGTCTCGGACATGAGGGTCTCCTGGGGGAAGCGGTCCATCGTGCTGTCACCGGATAGACCCCGCCCGTGTCCCTAACTCATCGGCACCGCCCGCACCCAGATCCGGTCCTCGGTCAGGTAGCGGTCGACTCTCAACCCCTCCTCCTCCAGCGCCCGTTCGAACTGTTCCCGGGTCAGGGGCCGGGAGAGGAACGTCTGGGTCCAGACCGCGTCCGGGAACGCGTACTCGGCGTGCACCGAGTGCACCCCGTCGCCGACCGGGTCGGCCGACAGGATCCGTACCGTGAAGCCGCTGGGATCGACGCGTTCCCGCGGCAGGCCGGTGTGGTAGTCCTCCCCCTCGCGCTGGATGAGGACGCAGCCGCCCGGCGCCAGGTGCCGGACGCAGGTGCGCAGCATGCCCCGGCGGACGTCCTCGTCGCCCGCGTGGACGAGGAACGACCCGAGCATCACCACGTCGAACGTCTCGCTGCCCAGGTCGAGGGTCTCGATCGGGCTGCATATCGTGCGCGCCCCCCGGACGCGCTCCAGCATCTGCGGCGACTCGTCTACCGCCGTGACCGTGAACCCGCGCTCCAGCAGGGCGTGGGTCACCCGGCCCACCCCGCTGCCCAGTTCCAGGATGTGCGCGCCCGCGGGCACCGCCGCCGCGACGATGTCCGGCTCACCGCCCACGGGCAGCCGTGAGTAGAGCTCGACCGCGCAGCCGTCGGGCGTGATCGCGCCGGGGCCCGTGCCTTCGTATCCGTCTCGCAGTTCCGGTGTCATGCCCGTCCAACGGCCGGTCCCCGCCCGGCCGTTCCTCCCTCACGCCGGTTCACCCGTTCGAGTCCCCTCCCATCCCCTTCCACGCGAACCAGCCGTGTCCCACGTACCAGTGCCCTCCGTCCCGGAGGTGGTCCACGAGCGCCCTTTCCAGTCGCGTCCGGCGCGGCAGCCGGTCCAGGGGGACGTCCGTGGTGCCGAAGACGTATCGCACCGGAGCCATGTCGTCCGGCTCCTCGGGCAGGTGGCTCAGGCGGAAGCGCTCCTGGAAACGGACGATGTGCGAGTCCGGCGGCAGGTACCGCTTCAGCTGCGGGTCGAGCAGCCAGGAACCGCAGGTCGCCACCGCGTACGGCTCGCGCGGGAAGTGGCGGGCGAAGAAGGCGCGGGCCAGTGCGACGGACCGGTCGCAGGCCTCCGGGGTCAGGGGTCCCAGGAAGTCCGGCACGTGCACACCGAGTGCCGGGTCGCCCGGGCCGGCCGGCAGGCCCGCCGCCGCGACGGCGTCGCCGGTCCAGCTGCCGAGCCGGGTCCGCTGGAACTGGAGCCGGCCCAGTTGGTAGAGCTCGCCGTGGAAGTGCAGGTGGAGCCACCGCGGTTTCAGCAGCCCGCCGGTGCCGTGCCGACGGTGGTGCTTGGCCACGCCCCGGCCCACGTCGGCGAGGGTGTGGCGGCTGATCTCCTCGGGGACGCCCAGCTCGCGGTGGTACGCGCGCACGTGCGGGAGGGCCGCGGCGAAGACGTACAGCGGGAAGTGGCGCGCCGTGGCTTCGCAGCTCCCCGGGTAGGCCGGCAGGTCGACCGGTGCGCGGACCTCGCCCATGTCCTGCACGAGCAGCGCCACGGACCGCTCCAGGCAGGCCAGCGCCCGCGGGTCGTCCGTCACCCGGCGGCCGAGCCGGACCGCCGTGTCGATGTCCTCGTGCGGCACCGCGAGGTCGAGGAGCGCCCCGGCCAGCTCGTCGGGCTCCGGCAGCACGTGCGACCCCTTCCGCCGGTGGGTACGTGTCTCAGTGAGGAGTGGAGCACCTGATGCGTACGGGCAGTGAACCGAGGACGGCGCGCAGTGCGCTGCGGGCGCGGTTCTGGCTGTGCTTGTGGGGGCTCGCCTGGTCGGTCTTCGGCACGGCGGCGTTCGCGCTGGCCGGGCGTCCGGGCTGGGCGGCCGCGTGCGGGGTGCTGTGGCTGGTGATCACGGTGGACCTGACGCGCGTGCTGCGGCACATCCGGCAGGGCCCGCACTACCAGCCCGGCCCGGACGTCCCGCCGTACCGCCCGCCTGAGCAGCGTCCGCGCTGACGGCCCCCGGTGCCGCGCCCAGGGGGCCGCGAGCCGCGATCTGAAGGGCGGCACTCCCGGCGCCCCGGCGCCGCCCTCGCCTCACGTGTCGAAGCGGGCGGCCTTCAAGTAGCGCGGGTTGGGGTCCAGCGCGGCGGCCAGGCGGAAGTGGCGCTTGGCCTGGTCGTCGCGGCCCTGCCGCTCGTAGGTGCGGCCGAGGGCGTAGTGGGCGTAGGCGTTGTCCGGCTCGCGCTCCAGGACGACCGTGAACTCCAGCTCGGCGGGTCGCAGTTGCGCGGCGGCGAAGAACGCACGCGCGCGCAGCAGCCGGGCGGCGGTGTTCTCGGGGTGGGCGGCGATGACCCCGTCGAGCAGCTTCACCGCGCCCCGCGGGTCCCGCGCGGCGAGCAGTTGCTCGGCGGCACGGAAGTCGATGACGTGCGTCTCCGGAGTGCGTCCGGTCGAACCGCTGATGTCGGGCACGGCGAATTCCTTCCCTCGCAGAGGAGGTTCAACGCCCGGTCCGAGTACCCCTATTCCCCGGCCTGCCCGGCTTCCCCGGCGGTCCCCCGCGCGCCCCGCGCCCGGCGGACCAGGTCCGCCCACACCTCGCGCACGCGTCGGTGCAGGTCCGGAAGCGGTACGTCGTTGTCGACCACGATGTCCGCGATCGCGCGGCGCTGCTCGCGGGTCGCCTGCGCGGCCATCCGCGCGCGCGCGTCCTCCTCGCTCATGCCGCGCAGCCGGACCAACCGGTCGAGCTGGGTCTCGGGGCGCGCGTCGACGACGACCACGAGGTCGTAGAGCGGGGCCAGGCCGTTCTCCGTGAGGAGCGGGACGTCGTGCACGACGACGGCGTCCTCGGGGGCACCCTCCTCCAGCGCGCGGGAGCGGGCGCCGACCAGGGGGTGGACGATCGAGTTGAGCAGCGCCAGCTTCTCCGGGTCGGCGAAGACGACGGAGCCCAGCTTGGGGCGGTCCAGACGGCCCTCCGCGGTCAGCACGTCCTCGCCGAACGCCTCGACGACGGCCGCGAGGCCGGGCGTGCCGGGCTCGACGACCTCGCGCGCGATGCGGTCCGCGTCGATGAGCACGGCACCGCACTCCACCAGCAGCCGCGACACCTCGCTCTTGCCGGCGCCGATCCCGCCGGTCAGGCCCACCTTCAGCATGACCGGAAGCCTAGACGCTCCACGCGGAGAGCCGTACGGGAGGTGTCCCGCGCCGCCCCTCGTACCGGACCGGTCCGCTCACCCGTCCCCCTCGCGCTCCGCCAGGAAGCGCTCGAACTCCTGCCCGATCTCGTCCGCCGAGGGGATGTCCACCGGCTCGGCGAGCATGTTGCCGCGGGTCTCGGCGCCCGCGACGGCGTCGTACTGGTGCTCCAGGCCCTCGACGAGGGCGGTGAGTTCCTCGTCGCCCTCGCGGATCTGGCGGTCGATCTCGGTCTGGGTGCGGTGCGCGTCGGTGCGCAGCGCGTGGGCGACGCCCGGCAGCACCAGTCCGGTGGCGGCCGTGATGGCCTCCAGGACGGTCAGGGCGGCGTCCGGGTACGCGGAGCGCGCGATGTAGTGCGGCACGTGCGCGGCGACGCCCAGGACGTCGTGGCCGGACTCCATGAGGCGGTACTCGACGAGCGCCTCGGCGCTGCCCGGCACCTGGGCCTCGTCGAAGGGGCTGCGGTGGCCGGGGATCAGGTCGGTGCGGTTGCCGTGCGGCGTGAGGCCCACCGGGCGGGTGTGCGGGACGCCCATGGGGATGCCGTGGAAGTTCACCGAGAGGCGGACGCCGAGGCGCTCCACGATCTGCCGTACGGCGGCGGCGAAGCGCTCCCACTCGACGTCGGGCTCGGGGCCGGACAGCAGCAGGAAGGGCGCCCCGGTGGTGTCCTGGACGAGGCGGACCTCGATGGCCGGGTCCTCGTACTCGGTCCAGCGGTCGCGCCGGAAGGTGAGCAGGGGGCGGCGGGCGCGGTAGTCCACCAGGCGATCGTGGTCGAAGCGTGCGACGAGCTGGTGGGGCAGCGTGTCGAGGAGCCGGTCGACGATCTGGTCGCCGGTCTCGCCCGCGTCGATGTAGCCGTCGAAGTGGTAGAGCATGACAAGGCCGGCGGACTCCTGGGCGAGCGCCATGTCGACGACGGCCAGGCCCTTCGGTTCCCACGTGTACAAACCCTGCGGATCAAGCACAGTGACCGCTCCTCCTCGTGTTCGTAGTCCACAACGCCCTTGCGGGCGTGGGCATTCCCCGAGGAGGGACGCGGGAAGGCATGATCGCTCCGGCGCGCCGGGAGGCCGCGGGCCCGTGCCGGCACGGCTGAGGGGCCGTACCCCGGAAGGTACGGCCCCTCAGTCAGGAGCTACTGCTCAGAGTGAGCTGGGCTCAGCTCTGGCCGCCCGCGAGCTTCTCGCGGAGCGCAGCCAGCGCCTCGTCCGAGGCCAGGGCACCGGAGGTGTCCGCACCCTCGGAGGAGTACGAACCGCCACCCGCGGCCGGAGCCGCACCGGCGGCGTCGCCGCCCTCGGCGGCAGCGGCAGCGTCGGCCTCGCGGCTCTTGATGACCTGCTGCTGGTGCTGCTCGAAGCGGGTCTGCGCCTCGGCGTACTGGTGCTCCCACGCCTCGCGCTGGGTCTCGTAGCCCTCGAGCCAGTCGTTGGTCTCGGGGTCGAAGCCCTCAGGGTAGATGTAGTTGCCCTGGTCGTCGTACGACGCGGCCATGCCGTACAGGGTCGGGTCGAACTCGACCGAGGCCGGGTCCGAACCGAACGCCTCGTTGGCCTGCTTCAGCGAGAGGCTGATGCGACGGCGCTCGAGGTCGATGTCGATGACCTTGACGAAGATCTCGTCGTTGACCTGGACGACCTGCTCCGGGATCTCCACGTGGCGCTCGGCCAGCTCGGAGATGTGGACCAGACCCTCGATGCCCTCGTCCACGCGGACGAACGCACCGAACGGAACCAGCTTCGTGACCTTACCGGGCACGACCTGGCCGATCTGGTGCGTGCGGGCGAACTGCTGCCACGGGTCTTCCTGGGTCGCCTTCAGCGACAGGGAGACGCGCTCGCGGTCCATGTCGACGTCCAGGACCTCGACCGTGACCTCCTGGCCGACCTCGACGACCTCGGAGGGGTGGTCGATGTGCTTCCAGGACAGCTCGGAGACGTGGACCAGACCGTCGACGCCACCCAGGTCCACGAAGGCACCGAAGTTGACGATCGAGGAGACGACGCCGGAACGGACCTGACCCTTCTGGAGGGTCGTGAGGAACGTCTGGCGGACCTCGGACTGGGTCTGCTCCAGCCAGGCACGGCGGGACAGGACCACGTTGTTGCGGTTCTTGTCCAGCTCGATGATCTTGGCCTCGAGCTCCTTGCCCACGTAGGGCTGGAGGTCGCGAACGCGGCGCATCTCGACCAGGGAGGCCGGGAGGAAGCCACGGAGGCCGATGTCGAGGATGAGACCACCCTTGACGACCTCGATGACGGTACCGGTGACGATCCCGTCCTCTTCCTTGATCTTCTCGATGGTGCCCCAGGCACGCTCGTACTGGGCGCGCTTCTTCGAGAGGATCAGGCGGCCTTCCTTGTCCTCCTTCTGGAGAACAAGGGCCTCGATCTCGTCACCGACGGCGACGACCTCGTTGGGGTCGACGTCGTGCTTGATGGAGAGCTCGCGGCTCGGGATGACGCCTTCGGTCTTGTAACCGATGTCGAGCAGGACCTCGTCCCGGTCGACCTTCACGATGACGCCGTCGACGATGTCGCCGTCGTTGAAGTACTTGATCGTCTCGTCGATCGCGGCGAGGAAGGCTTCCTCGTTACCGATGTCGTTGACCGCTACCTGCGGGGTGGTGGCGGTGGTCTCGGTGCTGCTCGTCATGTGGGAAAGGGCTCCGGTACGGACATTGAGTCGTAGGTACTGCTTACGCCGGGAGCCCGTTTCGCTCTGCAGAAGCCGGACAGCCTAGGAAGCGCCCCACCAGGAATGGTGATGGCGCCTCGACAACCGAGGGGACATACAACAGATGCGAGCGCGACCTGCTACGTCTGAGGTGCGCAGGCCCGCAGCGCAACTTGTAGCATACGGGGGCAGCCGGGCAGGGTCAATGCGCGAAGCCGCCCACGGGGGGCGAACGGCGCAAACCCGGCACACATCCTGTCCCGCCGGGCCGTGAGGGCCGCGCGGAGAGCCGCGCTCGCCGCCGTGCGCGGACCCCGCCGGGACGGGGTTGGACGGAAGAGTACGACGAGGGAGCCGATCATCCAAGAGCCCGTATCGTCCGAGCCCACCGAACCCGAGCCGGAGGCCACCCGGCGCGACGCCGACGTGGTGGAGAGCTCCCGGGCCAATCGCGGCTGGTGGGACCGCAACGCGGACGAGTACCAGACCGAACACGGCACGTTCCTCGGCGACGACCGCTTCGTGTGGGGCCCGGAGGGCCTGGACGAGGTCGAGGCCGAGCTGCTCGGCCCGCCGGAGGACCTCGAGGGCCGGGACGTCCTGGAGATCGGCGCCGGCGCCGCCCAGTGCTCGCGCTGGCTGGCCGCGCAGGGCGCCCGCCCGGTCGCGCTGGACATCTCCCACCGCCAGCTCCAGCACGCGCTGCGCATCGGCGGGACGGTCCCGCTGGTGTGCGCCGACGCCGGCGCGCTGCCGTTCGCGGACGCCTCCTTCGACCTGGCCTGCTCGGCGTACGGCGCGCTGCCGTTCGTGGCGGACCCGCGGCTGGTGCTGCGCGAGGTGCACCGGGTGCTGCGCCCGGGCGGCCGTCTCGTGTTCTCCGTGACGCACCCGATCCGCTGGGCGTTCCCCGACGAGCCCGGCCCCGAGGGGCTGACCGTGTCGGCGTCCTACTTCGACCGCACGCCGTACGTCGAGCAGGACGAGGAGGGCCGGGCGGTGTACGTCGAGCACCACCGCACGCTCGGCGACCGCGTGCGGGACGTGGTGTCGTCCGGCTTCCGCCTGGTGGACCTGGTGGAGCCGGAGTGGCCGTCCTGGAACACCTCGGAGTGGGGCGGCTGGTCGCCGCTGCGCGGTGCGCTGCTCCCGGGGACGGCGATCTTCGTGTGCGTACGGGACTGAGGTGATGGCCGGGGGTACGACGGGGGGCACGACCGGGGGCGTGATCCGCCACGACGCGCTGGACGCCCTTCCGGTGCGCGCGGCCCTGCCGGGGCTGCGCGCCGCGCTGGACGGGCCCGGCACCGCGGTGCTCGTGGCGCCGCCCGGCACGGGCAAGACGACGCTGGTGCCGCCGGCCCTGGCCGGGCTGCTCGGCGGGGGCCCGACGCGGCGGGTGGTCGTGGCGGAGCCGCGCCGGATCGCCGCGCGGGCCGCGGCGCGCCGGATGGCGTGGCTGCTGGGCGAGCGGACCGGCGGGAGCGTCGGGTACACGGTGCGCGGCGAGCGGGTCGTGGGGCGGCACACGCGCGTGGAGGTCGTCACGACCGGTGTGCTGCTGCAACGCCTGCAGCGCGACCCGGAGCTGGCGGGCGTGGACGTGGTGGTGCTGGACGAGTGCCACGAGCGGCACCTGGACGCGGACACGGCGGCGGCGTTCCTGTGGGACGTGCGCGAGACGCTGCGCCCCGAGCTGCGGCTGGTGGCCGCCTCCGCCACGACCGACGCCGAGGGGTGGGCGCGGCTGCTGGGCGGTGCGCCGGTGATCGAGGCGGAGGGCACCGCCCATCCCGTCGAGGTGGTCTGGGCGCCGCCCCCGCGCGCGGTGCGGCCGCCGCACGGCCTGCGCGTGGATCCCGCGCTGCTGGCCCACGTCGCGTCGGTGGTGCGGCGGGCGCTGGCCGAGCGGTCCGGGGACGTGCTGTGCTTCCTGCCGGGCGTCGGGGAGATCACGCGCGTCGCCGGGCAGCTGGGCACCGCGCTCGCCCAGGGCGACCTGGGGGACGTCGAGGTGCTCCAGGTGCACGGGCGGGCGCCGGCCGCCGTGCAGGACGCGGTGCTGGCGCCCGGTGCGCGGCGCCGGGTGGTGCTGGCCACGTCGGTCGCGGAGTCGTCGCTGACGGTGCCCGGGGTGCGGGTGGTCGTCGACTCGGGGCTGGCGCGCGAACCGCGGGTGGACCACGCGCGCGGGCTGAGCGCGCTGACGACCGTACGGGCCTCCCGAGCGGCCGGACGGCAGCGGGCGGGGCGGGCCGGGCGCGAGGCGCCGGGCACGGTGTACCGGTGCTGGGCGGAGGCCGAGGACGCGCGGCTGCCGCTGTACCCGTCGCCGGAGATCAAGGTGGCCGACCTGACGGCGTTCGCCCTCCAGGCGGCCTGCTGGGGTGATCCGGGGGCGTCCGGACTGGCGCTGCTCGACCCGCCGCCGGGCGGGGCGATGGCGGCGGCGCGGGCGGTGCTGACGGCGATCGGGGCGGTCGACGCGGACGGGCGGGCCACGGAACGGGGTGTGCGGCTGGCGCGGCTCGGGCTGCACCCCCGGCTGGGCCGGGCGCTGCTCGACACCTCGGGCGAGGGTGCGGAGGTCGTCGCGCTGCTGAGCGAGGAGGCGCCCCGCGAGTACGGGAACGACCTGGTGTCGGCGGTGCGTGCCGCGCGGCGCGGGGGTGACGCGTACGCCCAGCGGTGGCGGACGGAGGTCCGGCGGCTGCGGGCCGTCGCGTCGGAGGGGGCGGCGCAGGCCGTCACGTCGAAGGGGGCGGTACAGGCCGTCGCGTCGGAAGGAGCGGCGCGCCCGCCCGCTCGTGACGCCGGTTCCCCCGCGGGCGGCGGGGCCGGGGCCGGTGACGACCGGATCGCCGGGCGGGTCGCCGCGCTCGCCTTCCCGGAGCGGGTCGCCCGGCTCGACGGCGGGTCGTACCTGATGGTCTCCGGGACGCGGGCCGAGCTCGCCGAGGGGTCCGCGCTGCGCGGGGCGCCGTGGATCGCCGTCGCCGTCGCCGACCGGCCCGTCGGGCGCGGGCACGCGCGCGTACAGCTGGGGGCCGCGATCGACGAGGACGTCGCACGGCTCGCCGCCGGGGCGCTGGCCGGGGAGGCGGAGGAGGTCCGTTGGTCCGACGGGGACGTCGTCGCCCGGCGGGTCGAACGGCTGGGGGCGGTCGAGCTGGCCGTGCGGCCGTTGCAGCACGCCGACCCCCTGCTCGTGCGGGGCGCGCTGCTGGAGGGGCTGCGGCAGGAGGGGTTCGGCCTGCTGCGGTGGACGCCCGACGCCCTGGTGCTGCGGCAGCGGCTCACGTTCCTGCGGCTGCACCTCGGCGGGCCGTGGCCCGACGTGTCCGACGAAGCGCTCCACGCACGCGTGGACGAGTGGCTGGAGCCGGAGCTCGGCCGGGCCCGCCGCCGCGCCGACCTCGCCCGGATCGACGCCGGGCAGGCGCTCGGGCGGCTGCTGCCCTGGGCCACCGGGGAGGCCGCGCGCCTCGACGAGCTGGCGCCCGAGCGGGTCGCCGTGCCGAGCGGCTCGCGGATCCGTGTCGACTACGCCGACCCGGAGCGGCCGGTGCTCGCGGTGAAGCTGCAGGAGATGTTCGGGCTGACCGAGACGCCCCGGGTGGCCGGGGTGCCCCTGCTGGTGCACCTGCTGTCCCCCGCCGGGCGGCCCGCGGCCGTGACCGCCGACCTGGCGTCCTTCTGGAAGGACGGCTACCGGGGCGTACGGGCGGAGCTGCGAGGCCGTTACCCCAAGCACCCGTGGCCGGAGGACCCGGCCACCGCGGAGCCGACCCGGCACACGACGGCACGCCTCAGGCGCTGACCGGTGCCCCGCTGACACCGAGGCTCACGGGGCAGTTCTACGGCACGAACACCCGTTCTGGCGGCGCTACGGCAGCGGCGGGGCTCTGCGACGGGCTCGGGCTGTCCGACGGGGTCGGGGTCGACGACGCGGGCGCCGTGACGGTCAGTTCGACCGTGAGGGTCGCGCCGCCGGTGGTGGTGACCCGCAGCACGAAGGTGCCGGTGGTGTCGTCCGCGTACAGCTCGGGCAGCTTCAGCAGGCCGTTGGCGTCCGTCTCCAGGCCGGTGAGGGTGCGCACCGGTTTGCCGGAGGCGTCCTTGAAGTAGGGGCCCTTGTCGTTGGCGGTCGTGGCGTCGGCCGACGCCACCAGCGTGGCGGTGGCCGCGACCTTGCCCGCGGCGGCGCCCTTGTACGTCGCCTTCACCTCGACCCGGTCGGCGAACTCGCCCCCCGCGGTGCAGGTCAGCGCGGTGTCGCCGGTGCGGGTGAGGGCGTCGGCGGCACGCGCGGTGACCGTGGCCCGGTAGTCGACGGCGGTGACCGCCCGGCCGACCAGCAGGGCGCGGACGGTGAAGTCGCCGGTCTTCTCGCCCGCCCGCAGCGCGGGCGCGAGCGCGACGCCCTTGGCGTCGGTGACGACCGTGGCGTGCGACTCGCCGCCGGCGAAGGCAGCGTCCGTGTCGCCGACGATCGTGAAGCGGACGCGCACCTTGGCGACCGGCTTGCCGGACGAGGTCTCGGCGCGGGCGCTGATCCGGTCGGCGAAGGTGTCGCCGGCCCGGGCGCTCAGCGTGGCCGTGCCCGCGTCCTCGAGGTGGGCGACCGTGTCGGTCGGCGTCGGCGTCGGGGTGGGGCTGGGGGTGGGCGTCGACGGGGTGCTCGGGGTGCCGGGCTTCGACGGCGTGGCCGGGGTCGACGGCTTGGTGGTGCCGCCGGGCTTCGACGGCTTCGGGGCCGGCGACGGGGTCACGGGCACCGACGGCGACATCGGGGTGTCGTGCTCGTCGCTGCGGTTGCCGGGCAGGGAGCCCGAGCCGTCCGGGATCTCGTGGGTGCCCCTGCGGTAGAACTCCATCCACGAGCGGACGGTGTGCAGGTAGTCCTGCGAGTAGTTGTAGCTGAGGATGGCCTTCTTCAGGTCGGCCTCGACGGACAGGTCCCAGCCGTTGCGGCACAGGTAGTGGCCGGCGGCGAGCGCGGCGTCGTAGACGTTGTTGGGGTCGGCCTTGCCGTCGCCGTTGCCGTCGCGGCCCGCCCACGCCCAGGTGGACGGGATGAACTGCAGGGGGCCGATGGCGCGGTCGTAGGTGGCGTCGCCGTCGTAGGCGCCGTGGTCGGTGTCCTTGATGTGCGCGAAGCCGACGCCGTTGAGGACCGGGCCGAGGATCGGCGACACGGTGGTGCCGTCGGCGGTGACGCGGCCGCCGCGGGCCTGGCCCGACTCCACCTGGCCGATGGCGGCGAGCAGTTGCCAGGGCAGGTTGCAGCCGGGCTTGGAGGCGGTGAGTTCGGCCGCGGCCCTCTGGTAGGCGTCCAGGACGGTCGCGGGGATGCCGGCCTGGGAGGTGGTGCCCGTGCCGGTCGTCGGGCCGACGGTCGTGCTGGGCACGGGGGTCGGGCTGTTCAGCGGCGGCAGGTCCGTGTAGTACGGCGAGTTGCCGGTCGCGCCCGCGTCCGCGGCGGTCGGGTCCGGGGTGGCCTGCGCGTCGGCGGCGGACTGTCTCTCCTGGCCGTCCGTGGTGGTGACGTCGGGAGCCTGGGACGCGGACAGTGCCGCGACCGCCGCTGCGGCCACGGCGGTGGTGACCGCCCCCTTGCGCAGTCGCCTGCCGAAGTGCGCCGCCATGTGGTGAACCCCTCCCGTGGACGCCCGGGCGCCCGTCTCCGTCTGCCGTCGTGGTCGCGTTCCGTACCGGCCGGCGGTGACCGCTGGTGTGCCGGACGGTGTTCGTCCGTCAGGTGTGACGACCGAGCGGCCCGGCCGGTTGCCCCCGGGGGCGCGGTGCGGTGGTTTGCGATGGTCTGTTCAGTTGTCCGAGCGCGCCGAACGGCACGGCGCCCAGGCGACCCTACGACAACTTCTTTTGCACCGGCACCCGTTCGCGCCCGCTTTTCACCGTTCGGCCACGTCCCATCGGCGCGTGGGCGGGGTCCCGCATACTGAGTGGAGTCGATCTTCGTGTCGGCCGTCCGTCAACGTCCTGCTCGGGGAGCCCCGTTGCCGTTCACCCTCAGTCATGCCGCAGCCGTGCTGCCCGCGGTCCGCGCGGACGGGTCCGGGCGGGCGCGGCTGGTGCCGGCGGTCCTCGTCGCGGGCTCCTTCGCGCCGGACATGACCTATTACGCGGCGAGTGCCGTCCCCGGCGGGATGGAGTTCGGCGCCGTCACGCACTCCCTCCCGGGCGTCTTCACCGTCGACGTGCTGATCGCCTGGCTGCTGGTGGGCCTGTGGCTGCTGGTGCGCGAGCCGCTGGTGGCCCTGTTGCCCCGTGCCCGGCAGGGGAGGCCGGCCGCGCTCACCCGCTGCGGCGCACCCCCCGCACGCGTACGCCCGTCGCTGCTGTTGCGCTGGTACGCGTGCGCGGTGCTCGGCGCGCTGACCCACGTCTTCTGGGACGCGTTCACGCACCACGACCGGTGGGGCGTGCGGCTGTTCCCCGTGCTCGACGCCCAGGTGGCCGGCTCACCTCTGTACTGGTACCTCCAGTACGGCGGCTCGGCCCTGGCCGCGGTGGTGATCGCCGCGTTCGTCACCCATGCCCTGCGGTGCTCCCCCGCGGACGAACCCGTGGGGGTGCCGGCGCTGTCGGCGCGCGGGCGGTGGGGAGCGCTCGCGCTGGTCGGCGGCTGCGCGCTGGTCGCCGCGGTGCGGCGGGCCCTGGCGTGGCGGGACCACTGGGGACCGCGGGCCGAGCCGTGGGAGCTCATCCCGACGGTGTGCTTCGGGGCGGGCGCGGGGCTGGTGCTGGGGGTGGTGGTGTACGCCGTGGTGGTGCGGGTGCGGGTGCGGTTGCGCCCGCGGGTGCGGCGTCCGGCCGCCCGGAGCGGTGGTGCTGGTGGTGGTGCGGGCGAGGGTGCGGGTGCGCTCGGGCGGACGGACGGAGCGTCGGCGTCCCGGGGGTCCGGGGTCACCGGGGTCACCGGGGTCACCGGGGTGCCTGACGGCTCTGACGGCTCTGGCGGCTCCGGGGTCAGCGGGGAGCGGAGCCGTCCGGGCGCGCGGTGAAGGGCGCGGGGGCCGGTGCAGGGGTGAGGACGATCCTCAGGGTGCGGCGAGGTCTGGGGAGCCGTTCGAAGGCGCCGAGAGCCAGGTCCAGGTAACCGCGGGTCACCTGCCAGGCCGTGCTGTCCCACAGGCGGTTCAGGCCCCGGCGGGCGGGTGCGACGGCGTCGCGCAGGGCCGTGCGGGCGGTGCGGGGAAGCCGGGGACTCGCGGCGCCGGGGGCGCGGGCGGGGACCGTCGCGAAGGGCGGTGTGTCGGGCTTGACCTGCGTCTTTGCGGCGGACGTGGCATCAACGCGTGCGTGTGCCGTCCGGCGGTGGAGCATGCGTATACCCATGGCGGCATCTTGGCGCCGCGGGGGTGGCGGGGCGCTCTGTCGGGGGCCACGCGGGTGAGGGGTGAGGGCGGGGCGCCGGGGCGCGGGCCGCCCTCACCTCGGTCGTGAGGCCGGTTCGCTAGTGGGCCGCCGACTCCCAGTCGGGGCCCGCGCCCACCGACACGTCCAGCGGGGCCCTCAGGGTGACCGCCGTGGACATCTCCCGGCGGACCAGCTCCTCGACCCGCTCGCGCTCGCCGGGGGCGATCTCCAGGACGATTTCGTCGTGCACCTGGAGGAGCATCCGGGAGGCGAGGCCGGCCTCGCGCAGGGCCTCGTCCACCTTGAGCATGGCGATCTTGACGATGTCCGCGGCGGTGCCCTGGATCGGCGCGTTCAGGGCCATGCGCTCGGCGGCCTCGCGGCGCTGGCGGTTGTCGCTGTTGAGGTCGGGCAGGTACCGGCGGCGGCCGAAGAGGGTCGCCGTGTAGCCCGTGGCCCGGGCCTCGTCGACCGCGCGGCGCAGGTAGTCCCGCACGCCGCCGAAGCGCTCGAAGTAGGCGTCCATGAGGGCGCGTGCCTCCGCCGCCTCGATGTTCAGCTGCTGGGACAGGCCGAACGCCGACAGCCCGTACGCCAGGCCGTAGGACATGGCCTTGATCTTGCGGCGCATTTCCGCGTCGACCGCGGAACGCTCCACGCCGAACACCTGGGAGGCCGCCGTGGTGTGCAGGTCCTCCCCGGAGGTGAACGCCTCGATCAGGCCCGCGTCCTCGGAGAGGTGGGCCATCACGCGCAGCTCGATCTGGCTGTAGTCGGCCGTCATCAGGGACTCGAAGCTCTCGCCCACGACGAACCCGCGGCGGATCGCTCGGCCCTCGTCGGTGCGGACCGGGATGTTCTGCAGGTTCGGGTCCGTCGAGGACAGCCGGCCGGTGGCGGCGACGGTCTGGTTGAACGTGGTGTGGATGCGGCCGTCGGTCGCGATCGTCTTGATCAGGCCCTCGACGGTGACGCGCAGCTTCGCCTGCTCCCGGTGGCGGAGCATGATCACCGGCAGTTCGTTGTCCGTCTGGCCGGCCAGCCAGGCGAGGGCGTCGGCGTCCGTGGTGTAGCCGGTCTTGGTCTTCTTCGTCTTGGGCAGGCCCAGCTCGCCGAAGAGGACCTCCTGGAGCTGCTTGGGCGAGCCCAGGTTGAACTCGTGCCCGGCGGCCGCGTGGGCCTCCTTGACGGCCTGCTGGACGGCGCCCGCGAACATCTGCTCCATGGCCTCCAGGTGGGCGCGGTCGGCGGCGATGCCGTGCCGCTCCATGCGCGCGAGGAGCGCGGAGGTGGGCAGCTCCACGTCGCGCAGCAGGTCGGCCGCGCCGACCTCCTCCAGCCGGCCGCGGAAGGCGTCACCGAGGTCGTGGACCGCGCGGGCCTGCACCATGAGCGCCTCGGCCTCGGCGCCGTCGTCCGCGCCGAAGGCCAGCTGGCCGTCGGCGGTGGCGGCGGGGGCCAGCTCGCGGTTGAGGTACTCCAGGGACAGCGCGTCGAGGTCGAAGGACCGGCGGCCCGGCTTGACCAGGTACGCGGCGAGGGCGGTGTCCATCGAGACGCCGGTGATGCCCCAGCCGTGCTCGGCGAAGACCCGCATGGCGCTCTTGACGTCGTGGAAGACCTTGGGCCGCTCCGGGTCGGCCAGCCAGGCCGCCCACGCGCGCTCGTCGGCCTCGTCGAGCTCGGTGGGGTCGAACCAGGCGGCCGCTCCCCCGCCCGCGGCGAGGGCGACCTCGGCGACCGAACCGGTGCCCAACGCCCAGGTGTCGACGGTGGCCACGCCGAGCGGCTGCCCGGCGTGCTCGCTGAGCCAGCCGGCCAGCTCGCCGGTGCCGAGGACCGTGCCGTCGAGCTCCACGCCGGCCAGGACCACCGGGGCCGGGTCGGCCTGCTCGGCGCCCGGGTCGACGGCGAGCAGCCGCTCGCGCAACGACGGGTTGCGGATCTCCAGGGTGTCCAGCACCATCGCGACCGCCTTGCGGTCGTAGGGCGCGCGCTCGAGGTCGGCGACGGTGCGGTCCAGCTCGACCTGGCGCTCCAGCTCGGTGAGGCGGCGGTTGAGCTTGACCGACTCCAGGTGGTCGCGGAGGTTCTGGCCGGCCTTGCCCTTGACCTCGTCGACGCGCTCGACCAGCTCGGCGAAGGAGCCGAACTGGTTGATCCACTTGGCGGCGGTCTTCTCGCCGACGCCGGGGATGCCCGGGAGGTTGTCGGACGGGTCGCCGCGCAGGGCCGCGAAGTCGGGGTACTGGGCGGGCGTCAACCCGTACTTCTCGAAAACCTTCTCCGGGGTGAAGCGGGTCAGCTCCGACACGCCCTTGGTCGGGTACAGCACCGTGGTGTGCTCGGAGACCAGCTGGAAGGAGTCGCGGTCGCCGGTGACGATCAGCACGTCGAAGCCCTCGGCCTCGGCGCGGGTGGCGAGGGTGGCGATGACGTCGTCCGCCTCGAACCCCTCCACGGCGAAGCGCTGGGCGTGCATCGCGTCGAGCAGCTCGCCGATCAGCTCGACCTGGCCGCGGAACTCGTCCGGGGTCTTGGAGCGGTTGGCCTTGTACTCGGTGAACTCCTCGGAGCGCCACGTCTTGCGCGAGACGTCGAAGGCGACGGCGAAGTGCGTGGGCGCCTCGTCGCGCAGCGTGTTCGCCAGCATCGACGCGAAGCCGTAGATCGCGTTGGTCGGCTGGCCCGTCGCGGTGGTGAAGTTCTCCGCGGGCAGCGCGAAGAACGCGCGGTAGGCCAGCGAGTGCCCGTCCATGAGCATCAGGCGGGGCCGGCTGCCGCCGGGGGTCGTCTCGGTCTTCTTCGCTGCTGTCTCTGCCACGCCCCCGATCCTGCCACGCCCCACTGACACGAGCGTCCGTCGGCTCGACCGGGGGCGATGACCGGGCGGTGACGGAGGGGGTGCCCCCCCCGGGGGGCATGACGGCAGGGACGTGACGGCAGGGACGTGACGGGCGCGGGCCGGGAGCGCCGGCCGGGACGCGCCGCGGAGCGCCGCGCTGCGGTGCGGTGCGGTGCGGTGCGGTGCGGTGCGGTGACAGTGGGTGCCGGCGCCGGTGCCCGCTGTCGTGCCCGGCCCGTCCCCCCGTCGGTCGTGCGTGCGAGGATCGGGGCGGAAGTTCGTCGGTGTGCGCGAAGGAGAGTGCGCGATGGCAACGAAGCCGCCCCAGGCCGATCCGGTGCAGGACGCGCCGCAGGTCGCCGGACCGCAGCACGCCGCGGCCGGGCTGGCCGCCATCGGGCACACGCTGCGCGCCGCCCAGCGGCAGATGGGCGTCCGGCGCACGATGCTGACCCTGCTGAACGTCAACCAGAAGGACGGCTTCGACTGCCCGGGCTGCGCCTGGCCCGAGCCGGACCACCGGCACAAGGCGGAGTTCTGCGAGAACGGCGCGAAGGCGGTCGCCGAGGAGGCCACCCTGCGCCGGGTCACGCCGGAGTTCTTCGCCGCGCACCCGGTCGCCGACCTGGCGGGCCGCAGCGGCTACTGGCTGGGACAGCAGGGCCGCCTCACCCACCCCATGTACCTGCCCGAGGGCGGCGACCACTACGAACCGGTCACCTGGGAGCGCGCGTTCGACATCGTCGCCGAGGAGATCGGCGCCCTCGCCTCCCCCGACGAGGCCGTCTTCTACACCTCGGGCCGCACCAGCAACGAGGCCGCGTTCCTCTACCAGCTCTTCGCGCGCGAGCTGGGCACGAACAACCTGCCGGACTGCTCCAACATGTGCCACGAGTCGTCCGGTTCGGCGCTCAACGAGACCATCGGCATCGGCAAGGGCAGCGTCCTGCTGGAGGACCTGCACCGGGCCGACCTGATCATCGTGGCCGGCCAGAACCCGGGCACCAACCACCCCCGCATGCTGACCGCGCTGGAGGAGGCCAAGGCGAACGGCGCGCGGATCATCAGCGTCAACCCGCTGCCGGAGGCGGGGCTGGAGCGGTTCAAGAACCCGCAGACGGCCAAGGGGCTCACCGCGGGCGCCGCCCTCACCGACCTGTTCCTGCAGATCCGCATCGGCGGCGACCAGGCCCTGTTCCGCCTCCTGAACAAGCTGGTGCTGGAGACGGAGGGCGCGGTCGACGAGGAGTTCGTCCGCGAGCACACCCACGGCTTCGAGGAGTTCGCCGCGGCGGCCCGCGCCGCGGACTGGGACGAGACCCTCAGGGCGACCGGCCTCACGCGCGCGGAGATCGAGCGGGCCCTGGACATGGTCCTCGCGTCGCAGCGCACCATCGTCTGCTGGGCCATGGGCCTGACCCAGCACAAGCACTCGGTGCCGACGATCCGGGAGGTGGTCAACTTCCTGCTGCTGCGCGGCAACATCGGCCGCCCCGGCGCGGGCGTGTGCCCGGTGCGCGGCCACTCCAACGTGCAGGGCGACCGCACGATGGGCATCTTCGAGCGGCCCGCCCCGGCGTTCCTGGACGCCCTGGAGGAGGAGTTCGGCTTCACCCCGCCGCGCGCCCACGGCTACGACGTGGTGCGCGCCATCCGCGCCCTGCGCGACGGCGAGGCGAAGGTGTTCTTCGCGATGGGCGGCAACTTCGTCTCCGCCTCCCCCGACACGGAGGTCACCGAGGCGGCCGTGCGGCGGGCCCGGCTGACGGTGCACGTGTCGACGAAGCTGAACCGCTCGCACGTCGTCACGGGCGCGCGGGCGCTGATCCTGCCCACCCTCGGCCGCACCGAGCGCGACGTGCAGGACAGCGGCGAGCAGTTCGTGACCGTCGAAGACTCGATGGGCATGGTGCACGCCTCCCGCGGCCGGCTGGAGCCGGCGAGCGGGCACCTGCTGTCGGAGCCGGCCATCGTGTGCCGGCTCGCGCGGCGGGTGCTCGGCGGGCGCAGCGTCGTGCCGTGGGAGGAGTTCGAGGGGGACTACGCGGCGGTCCGGGACCGCATCGCGCGCGTGGTCCCCGGCTTCACGGACTTCAACGCGCGCGTGGCGCGGCCCGGCGGCTTCGCGCTGCCGCACGCCCCGCGCGACGAGCGCCGCTTCCCGACGGCGACCGGCAAGGCCAACTTCACGGCCGCGCCGGTCGAGTACCCGGAGCTGCCCGAGGGCCGGCTGCTGCTGCAGACGCTGCGCTCGCACGACCAGTACAACACCACGATCTACGGCCTGGACGACCGCTACCGGGGCATCCGGGGCGGCCGCAGGGTCGTCCTGGTCAACGCCGGGGACGCACGGGCGCTGGGCGTGGCGGACGGGTCGTACGTGGACCTGGTGAGCGAGTGGAAGGACGGGGTGGAGCGGCGGGCGCCGGGCTTCCGGGTGGTGGTCTACCCGACGGCACGGGGCTGTGCGGCGGCCTACTACCCGGAGACGAACGTCCTGGTGCCGCTGGACGCCACCGCGGACACCAGCAACACCCCGGCCAGCAAGTCCGTCGTGGTGCGTCTGGAACAATCGGCCACCGACTGAGCGTTTGCTCAGGCGGCGCCGGCCGGCGCTGCCCGTCCTGTACGACGACGAACGGAGCCCGGGCACCATGGGTGAGCAGCAGCACGTGAAGTTCCCGCAAGAGGTCATCGACGAGTACGCCGCGCTCGGCGTGGACCTGCACGCGATGTTCTCCGCCGGGCACCTGGGCACGCGCATGGGCGTGCAGATCCTCGAGGCCTCCGCCGAGCGCGTGGTCGGCACGATGCCGGTCGAGGGCAACACCCAGCCGTACGGGCTGCTGCACGGCGGGGCCTCGGCGGTGCTGGCCGAGACCCTGGGCTCCGTCGGGTCGATGCTGCACGGCGGCAGCTCCAGGATCGCCGTGGGCGTGGACCTGAACTGCACGCACCACCGCGGGGTCCGCTCGGGCCTGGTGACCGGTGTGGCCACGCCCGTGCACCGGGGGCGCTCCACGGCCACGTACGAGGTCGTGATCAGCGACGAGGAGGGGCGGCGGGTGTGCACCGCGCGGCTGACCTGTCTGCTGCGGGACGTGCGCACGGGCCAGGACACCAACGGCTGACGCCCGTCCCCGTCGCCCCCGCCCTGCCCGTCCCCGTCGCCCCCGCCCTCCCCGTCCCCGTCCCCGTCGCCCCCGCCCTCCCCGTCCCCGTCGCCCCCGCCCCGTTGCCCCCACCCCGCCCCGCGCCCTAGCGTCGGGCCATGGCAACGCGAAGGCTCCGACCGGGGACCGGACGCCTCGGGGCGGCACTGCTGGCGGGCGCCCTGGCCGGCGTACTGGCGACCGGCTGCGGCGCCCCGGCGGCCACCGGAGCGGACGACGCGCACACCACCGCACCGCCCGCCGCCTCCCCCGCGCCACCCGCGCCACCCGAGGACCTGTGCACCCGGGTGGTCGCCCACTGGTCCCGCGAGGTGCTGGACGGCACCACGTACGGTGACTACCAGTCGATGGGCCTGTCCAACGGGCAGTACGAGATCCTGCGGAACGTGGTGGACGAGGCCCGCGCCGAGAAGGGGCGCGCCGGCGCCGCGGCGGCCGACGCGCTGATCGACCGCCGGGCCCGCGAGGGGTGTGTCGCGTGGTACCGCTCCGGCGGTCCGGGCGAGGGCCCCTGGCAGTGAACGCCATCGGCCCGGTCGAACCCGGCGAGGGCACGGCGGTCCCCCGGCCCGTGGGACGACGTCCCACCCCGGGCCGCCCAACTGCCCTGCGGGGACGCCCCCTTGCCGCGGCCCTGACCGCCGCCCTCCTCCTGGTCGCCGGCGGCTGCCTCTACGCGACCCGCCCCCACCTCCCGCCGCCCACGCCGCCCGCGCCGTCCCAACTGCCGTACCCCGCCCAGGTGGTGTACGTGACCTTCGTCGGACCGCACGCCCCGCCGCCCGGCTCCGGGCCGCAATCCTTCGCGTTCGAGGTGCTGTTGAGCGTGGACGCGGGTCCGGAGGTGACCGTGACCCGGGTGTCGCAGCCGTACGCCGGGCTGTCCCTGACCACGGCCCCGCGCACGCCCTTCCGGACGGAGGCGGGTGCCGCCCGCACGATCGTGATCACCATGCATGTCACGGAATGCGGAACGGTGCCGGAAAACGCCGGACTTCCTTTCCTCGACGTAACTCTACGTAATACGCGCGCAATACAAGAGCAGAGTTTCATCCTGGGGGCGAGGTATGCGCAGGCCCTCTCCCGGGCGCTGCAGGTAGCCTGCAGCAACGAATCCGGTCATCACCAAAACGCCCGAGACGCCTGATCGGGAAAACGGCGCGTCCTGCGGGTTCTCAGCATGCGGACAGGGCGAATCGGCCGGAATTCCGCTGTTCCACCCCCTCAGTACCGCTCTGCATTACCTCGTGTCATAACAAGAGCGTCACAGCCTTGGTCAGGGTCTCCTCCACCTTCCCTTCACGCGCCTAGAGTCACGGCCAGTCACCGCGAGGTCGGATTGTCACTTCGGCCCAGCGCTCGACTCGGCCTCTTCCAGGGGGAGGGGGCCGTGCCAGGGAAAGGACTGGATCGTGCGTCAACGTTCGCTCATCGCCATCACCGCCGCGCTGGCAGCGGGAGCACTCACCCTCACCGCCTGCGGCTCGCGCGACAGTGGCGACAAGGGTTCCGACTCCGGGGGGACCACGGTGGTCATCGGTGTCGACGCCCCGCTGACCGGTGACCTGTCCGCGCTGGGCCTCGGCATCAAGAACTCGGTCGATCTGGCCGCCAAGACGGCCAACAAGAAGAACTACGTCGACGGCGTCAAGTTCGAGATCAAGGCCCTCGACGACCAGGCGCAGCCCTCCTCGGGCCAGCAGAACGCCTCCACCCTCGTCGCCGACAAGGACGTCCTGGGTGTCGTCGGTCCGCTGAACTCCTCCGTGGCCGAGTCCATGCAGAAGGTCTTCGACGACGCCAAGCTGGTCCAGATATCCCCGGCCAACACCGGCCCGGGCCTGACCCAGGGCGCCAACTGGCAGACCAAGAAGGAGCGCCAGTACAAGTCGTACTTCCGCACGGCGACCACGGACGCCATCCAGGGTCCGTTCGCGGCGCAGTACGTCTTCAACGACGCCAAGAAGAAGAAGGTCTTCGTCATCGACGACAAGAAGACCTACGGCGCGGGCCTGGCCTCGACGTTCACCGCCGAGTTCAAGAAGATCGGCGGCCAGGTCGTCGGCACCGACCACATCGACCCGGACACCAAGGACTTCTCCGCGGTGGCCACCAAGGTCAAGAACTCGGGCGCCGACGTCGTCTACTACGGCGGTGAGTACCCGCAGGCCGGTCCGCTGAGCAAGCAGATCAAGGCCAGCGGCGCCAAGATCCCGGTGGTCGGCGGCGACGGCATCTACGACCCGACCTTCATCAAGCTCGCCGGCGCCAACGCCGCCGGTGACCTCGCCACCTCCGTCGGCGCCCCGGTCGAGACCCTCGCCTCGGCCAAGCAGTTCGTCGCCGACTACAAGGCGGGCGGCTACAAGGAGGAGTACGCGGCCTACGGCGGTTACTCCTACGACGCCGCCTGGGCGATCATCGAGGGCGTGAAGAAGGTCGTCGACGACAACGACGGCAAGCTCCCGGACGACGCCCGCGCCAAGGTCACGGCCGCCGTGCAGAACGTCTCCTTCGACGGGGTGACCGGCAAGGTCTCCTTCGACGAGTTCGGTGACGCCACCAACAAGCAGCTCACCGTCTACGCGGTCGAGAACGGTGCCTGGAAGGCGGTCAAGTCCGGCACCTTCACCGGCTGACCCACCCCGCACCACTCAGAACCACAGAGCCGCGCGGGGCGCTGTACCACTGGCGCCCCGCGCGGACTCGCATCCGGTTCCATCCGTCGAAACTATCCGAACCGTCTCGGAGGACATGCGGTGAACGAACTGCCGCAGCAGCTGGTCAACGGCCTGCTACTGGGATCCATGTACGGGCTGGTCGCCATCGGCTACACGATGGTCTATGGCATCGTCCAGCTCATCAACTTCGCCCATGGCGAGATCTTCATGATCGGAGGGTTCGGCGCCCTCACGGTCTACCTGTACGTGTTGCCGGACGGAACGTCGATGTGGGTGGCCCTGCCGCTGATGCTCGTCGGAGCCGTCATCGCCGCCGTCCTGGTCGCCGTAGGAGCGGAACGATTCGCCTACCGGCCGCTGCGCACCGCTCCGCGCCTGGCCCCGCTGATCACCGCGATCGGCCTCTCCCTGGCGCTCCAGCAGGCCGTCTGGGCCTGGTACCCCGGCGCCAAGGAGTCCATCAACTTCCCGGAGATCGCCGGCGGGCCCTTCGAGATCGGCAGCGTCACCATCCAGACCGGTGATGTGTTCCTGATCGTCGCCGCCCCGATCAGCATGGCGATCCTCGCGTACTTCGTCATGAAGACCCGCACCGGCCGCGGCATGCAGGCCACCGCGCAGGACCCCGACACCGCCAAGCTGATGGGCATCAACACCGACCGCATCATCGTGGTCGCCTTCGCCCTCGGTGCCGCGTTCGCCGCGGTCGGCGCCGTCGCCTACGGGCTGAAGTACGGCCAGGTGCAGTTCCGCATGGGCTTCATCCTCGGTCTGAAGGCCTTCACCGCCGCGGTCCTCGGCGGCATCGGCAACATCTACGGCGCCATGATCGGCGGGCTGGTCCTCGGCCTCGCCGAGACCATGGCCACCGCCTACATCGCCGACATCCCCGGCTTCGACCAGCTCGGCGGGCAGTCCTGGGCCAACGTCTGGGCCTTCGTACTCCTCATCCTCGTGCTGCTGTTCAGGCCCCAGGGCCTGCTCGGCGAGCGCGTGGCGGACAGGGCGTGATACCGATGACGACGCAGACCACCGCTCCGCTCAGCCCCAGTGCGCCCGTCGAGGGCACCCCCAAGGGCTTCATCGGTCTCCCCACCGCCGCCGGCCGCGCCCTCGCCACGGGCGGCAGCGCCCTGGCCGTGGTCTCCACCTTCCTCGCGTGGACGTGGACCTCCGAGTACCCCGGCGACCTCACCGTCTACGGCTACCCGGGCGGCCTGCAGGTCCTGGTTCTCATCGGCGGCCTGCTCGGCGTCCTGCTCGGGCTCGCGTCGTACGGCCTGTGGGGCCTCGGCAGGCTGTTCCCCGGCTCCGCCGACAGCGCGCTGAAGCTCGCCGTCCTCGGCACGTTCGTGACGGCCTGGTACACGGTCATCGACATCAGCGCCGAACTCGGCGGTGTCGTCAACCTGGAACCGGGCGCCTACGTCGTCGCCCTCGCCACCCTGATCGCCCTCGTCGGTGTCCTCGCGCTGCCCTTCACCTGGCCGGAGCCCGAGCCGATCGACCCCGAGGACACGTCCTGGGAGCAGTTCAAGCACCAGCGGCGCCAGAACTGGGCCGTCGTCAAGGCCGCCGTGGCCGCCAAGAGCCCCGGCCCGGCCCCCCAGCGGCCGGCCTTCGTCGACATCCTGGTCATCGTCGCCGTCATGGCGGTCGGCCTGATCGTCTTCACGTACGGCATCGGCACCGAGTACGACCAGCAGTTCATCGGCTTCCTGATCATCGTCGGCTTCGGCTTCGGCGCCCTCGCCAAGGCCGGGCTCGTGGCCCGGGTCTCGGCGATCACGGCCCGGCACCGCACCCTCACCATGATCAGCGCCTTCGTGGCCGCGGCCCTGTTCCCCTTCACCCAGTCCGACGACCAGTACGCGACGATCGGCGTCTACATCCTGATCTTCGCCACCGTCGCCCTCGGCCTGAACATCGTCGTCGGCCTCGCCGGCCTGCTCGACCTGGGTTACGTGGCGTTCCTCGGCGTCGGTGCCTACACCTCCGCCCTGGTCTCCGGGTCGCCCTCGTCGCCGCTGCACGTGCAGTGGCCGTTCTGGGCGTCGGCGCTGTGCGGTGCCGTGGTCGCCATGATCTTCGGCGTCATCATCGGCGCCCCGACGCTCCGGCTGCGCGGCGACTACCTGGCCATCGTCACCCTCGGCTTCGGTGAGATCTTCCGCATCACCGTGCTGAACATGGACGGCACCTCCGGTCCGGACGTCACCAACGGCTCGAACGGCATCTCGTCCATCCCGAACCTGGACATCCTCGGCTTCGACTTCGGCCAGGAACACACGATCCTCGGCTTCACCCTGGCCCGCTTCGCCAACTACTTCCTGCTGATGCTGCTGATCACGCTGATCGTGGTCGTGGTCTTCCGGCGCAGCAGCGACTCGCGCATCGGCCGGGCCTGGATCGCCATCCGCGAGGACGAGACCGCGGCCCTCGCCATGGGCATCAACGGCTTCCGCGTGAAGCTGATCGCGTTCGCCCTCGGCGCCTGCCTGGCCGGCCTCGCCGGTTCGGTCCAGGCGCACGTCACCTACACGGTGACGCCGGAGCAGTACCAGTTCGCCCACGTCGTGCCGCCCAACTCGGCCTTCCTGCTGGCGGCCGTCGTGCTCGGCGGCATGGGCACCATCTCCGGCCCGCTCGTCGGTGCCGCGCTGCTCTACCTGATCCCGGCCAAGCTCCAGTTCCTCGGCAACTACCAGCTCCTCGCCTTCGGTCTCGCGCTCGTCCTGCTGATGCGGTTCCGTCCGGAAGGCCTCATCCCCAACCGCCGCCGCCAGCTGGAATTCCACGAAGAGACGGAAGCACCCGCCGTCCTCACCAAGGCAGGGGCCTGACCACCATGACCACCGACACCACCACCAGGGACACCGCACCCGGCCCCGCCGTGCCCGGCGAGACCGTCCTCGACGCCCGCGGCGTGACCATGCGCTTCGGCGGCCTCACCGCCGTGCGCAACGTCGACCTCACCGTCAACGCCGGTGAGATCGTCGGGCTCATCGGCCCCAACGGCGCCGGCAAGACGACCTTCTTCAACTGCCTGACCGGCCTGTACATCCCCACCGAGGGCGAGGTCCGCTACAAGGGCACCGTCCTGCCGCCGAAGTCCTTCAAGGTGACCGCGGCCGGCATCGCCCGGACCTTCCAGAACATCCGTCTGTTCGCGAACATGACGGTCCTGGAGAACGTCCTCGTCGGCCGGCACACCCGCACCAGGGAAGGGCTCTGGTCCGCCCTGCTGCGGGGCCCCGGCTTCCACCGGGCCGAGGCCGCCTCCCGCGCCCGCGCCATGGAACTCCTGGAGTTCGTGGGCCTCGCGGGCAAGGCGGAGCACCTGGCCCGCAACCTGCCCTACGGCGAGCAGCGCAAGCTGGAGATCGCCCGCGCCCTCGCCAGCGAGCCGGGCCTGCTCCTGCTGGACGAGCCCACCGCGGGCATGAACCCGCAGGAGACCCGGGCCACCGAGGAACTGGTCTTCGCGATCCGCGACATGGGCATCGCGGTCCTGGTCATCGAGCACGACATGCGGTTCATCTTCAACCTGTGCGACCGCGTCGCCGTGCTCGTCCAGGGCGAGAAGCTCGTCGAGGGCGACAGCGCCACCGTCCAGGGCGACGAGCGGGTCGTCGCCGCGTACCTCGGTGAGCCCTTCGACAACGACCCCGGCGCGGCCGAGGTCGCCGAGGTCGAGGCCGCCGAGGCGCAGGCCGACACCGTGACGGACGCCGTGCCCGGCAAGGAGAACGACCGATGACCGCACTGCTCGAAGTCGAGGACCTGCGGGTCGCCTACGGCAAGATCGAGGCCGTCAAGGGCATCTCGTTCAAGGTCGAGGCCGGTGAGGTGGTCACCCTCATCGGCACCAACGGCGCGGGCAAGACCACGACCCTGCGCACCCTGTCGGGTCTGCTCAAGCCGGTCGGCGGGCAGATCCGCTTCGAGGGCCGTTCGCTGAAGAAGGTGCCCCCGCACCAGATCGTGTCGCTGGGCCTCGCCCACTCCCCCGAGGGGCGGCACATCTTCCCGCGCATGACGATCGAGGACAACCTGCGCCTCGGCGCGTTCCTGCGCAACGACAAGCCGGGCATCGAGAAGGACATCCAGCGCGCCTACGACCTGTTCCCGATCCTCGGTGAACGGCGCCGGCAGGCCGCGGGCACCCTCTCGGGCGGTGAGCAGCAGATGCTGGCCATGGGGCGCGCCCTGATGTCCCAGCCCAAGCTGCTGATGCTGGACGAGCCGTCCATGGGCCTGTCGCCGATCATGATGCAGAAGATCATGGCGACGATCGCCGAGCTGAAGTCCGGCGGCACGACGATCCTGCTGGTCGAGCAGAACGCCCAGGCCGCCCTGTCGCTGGCCGACCACGGCCACGTCATGGAGGTCGGCAGCATCGTGCTGTCCGGCACGGGCCGGGACCTGCTGCACGACGAGTCGGTCCGCAAGGCCTACCTGGGCGAGGACTGACCCGGCACACGACGAGGCCCGCGTCCCCCGCGAGGGGGGCCGCGGGCCTCGGCCGTGCGCGGGGGCGGGCGCTCAGCCCTTGGACGCCTTCTTCTCCTCGGCGTCCTGGATGACGGCCTCGGCGACCTGCTGCATCGACATGCGCCGGTCCATCGAGGTCTTCTGGATCCAGCGGAAGGCGGCCGGCTCGGTCAGTCCGTACTCGGTCTGCAGGATCGACTTGGCGCGGTCCACCAGCTTGCGGGTCTCCAGGCGCTGGGAGAGGTCGGCGACCTCCTTCTCCAGTTCCTTCAGCTCGGTGAAGCGGGAGACGGCCATCTCGATGGCGGGCACGACGTCGCTCTTGCTGAAGGGCTTCACCAGGTAGGCCATGGCGCCGGCGTCGCGGGCCCGCTCGACCAGGTCGCGCTGGGAGAACGCGGTGAGCATCAGCACCGGGGCGATGCGCTCCTCGGCGATCTTCTCGGCCGCCGAGATGCCGTCGAGCTTGGGCATCTTCACGTCGAGGATGACGAGGTCGGGCCGGTGCTCGCGGGCGAGCTCCACGGCCTGCTCACCGTCACCGGCCTCGCCGACGACCGAGTAGCCCTCCTCCTCCAGCATTTCCTTGAGGTCGAGGCGGATCAGGGCCTCGTCCTCGGCGATGACGACTCGGGTCGTCAGCGGAGGCACGTGCGACTTGTCGTCGTCGGGCGCGTCTACGGGCTGGGGCGACTCGGCGGTCACGGGGGCTCCTCGTTCAGGGCAGGGGTACTGCTGACAAGAGCCTACCCAGCTACGGTAAGGTGGGGACACGGCGGGTAGCCGCCGCCCTTCAATTTGAAGGGGGCCCCGGTAGCCCAGCGGTAGAGGCAATGGTCTCAAACACCATCCAGCGTCGGTTCGAATCCGACCCGGGGTACTTTTCTTAGGAATCCAAGGTCACCCTTTTCTGTGCGCCGACACCGGCCGCCGGAAAGGAAAAGAGGGCCCTCCGCAAGGGGGGCCCTTTTCCCATTCCGCGGTGTCCCGCTCACTTCGGCGCGTCGTCCTCACCGATGTGGTGCACGCGGACGAGGTTGGTGGAACCGGAGACACCGGGCGGGGACCCGGCCGTGATGACCACGACGTCACCCTGGGCGCAGCGGCCGTACTTCAGCAGCAGTTCGTCCACCTGGTCGACCATCGCGTCCGTGGAGTCGACGTGCGGGCCGAGGAAGGTCTCCACGCCCCAGGACAGGCTCAGTTGCGAGCGGGTGGCCGGGTCCGGGGTGAAGGCCAGCAGCGGGATCGGCGAGCGGTAGCGGGACAGGCGGCGGGCGGTGTCGCCGGACTGGGTGAACGCGACCAGGAACTTCGCGCCCAGGAAGTCGCCCATCTCGGCGGCCGCCCGCGCCACCGCGCCGCCCTGGGTGCGGGGCTTGTTGCGGTCGGTCAGCGGCGGCAGGCCCTTGGCGAGCATGTCCTCCTCGGCGGCCTCGACGATCTTCGCCATGGTGCGGACCGTCTCGATCGCGTACTTGCCCACGCTGGTCTCGCCCGAGAGCATCACCGCGTCGGTGCCGTCGAGGACCGCGTTGGCGACGTCGCTGGCCTCGGCGCGGGTGGGACGGCTGTTCTCGATCATGGAGTCGAGCATCTGGGTGGCCACGATGACCGGCTTGGCGTTGCGCTTGGCGAGCTTGATCGCCCGCTTCTGGACGACGGGCACCTGCTCCAGGGGCATCTCGACGCCGAGGTCGCCGCGGGCGACCATGATGCCGTCGAAGGCGGCGACGATGTCGTCGACGGCCTCGACGGCCTGCGGCTTCTCGACCTTGGCGATGACCGGCAGCCGGCGCCCCTCCTCGTCCATGATGCGGTGGACGTCCTCGATGTCGCGGCCGCTGCGCACGAAGGACAGCGCGATGACGTCGAAGCCGGTGCGCAGCGCCCAGCGCAGGTCCGCCTCGTCCTTGTCGGACAGGGCGGGCACCGAGACGGCGACCCCGGGCAGGTTGAGGCCCTTGTGGTCGGAGACCACGCCGCCCTCGACGACCTCGGTGTGCACGTGCGGGCCGTCGACGGAGGTCACCTCGAGGCAGACCCTGCCGTCGTCGACGAGGATGCGCTCACCGGCGGTGACGTCGCCCGCCAGGCCGGCGTAGGTGGTGCCGCAGCGCCGCCGGTCGCCCTCGACGCCGGGTTCGACGGAGATGGTGAAGGCGTCGCCGCGTTCAAGGAGTACGGGTCCTTCGGCGAAGCGGCCGAGGCGGATCTTCGGGCCCTGAAGGTCGGCGAGGAGACCGACGCTGCGGCCGGTTTCGTCGGCGGCCTTGCGGACGCGCCGGTAGCGCTCCTCGTGTTCGGCGTGGCCGCCGTGGCTGAGGTTGAAGCGGGCTACGTCCATTCCGGCGTCGACCAGGGCTTTGATCTGGTCGTACGAATCGGTGGCGGGGCCCAGGGTACAGACGATCTTTGCTCGGCGCATGAGTCGAGCCTAGGCCTTACCGCCGGGTAGGCAATTGGCCGCGCATGACGACTCAACCACCGCTGGATGAAGGGTTATTGACAAGCGTTGAATTGTGCGGCCGGGCGCTCCGATGAGCATTTCCACGGCGCTTTTCTTGTTTTTCCCCGGTCCTTCTCGCCCGTCCGGGTGAGGCAGGTCACCAGATCGCAACCTCGTGGACCTGTTGCGGCCGGTCATGCACGGGTCAGAATCTACGCGCGCTGATCTACGCGCGTCGTACCGTTCGCCCGAGGAGCCCCAGACATGCCCCTGAACCGCCGGAAGTTCCTGACGAAGACCGCCGTGACCGGGGCGGGGGTGGCGATCGCGGGCGCGGCTGCGGCTCCGGCGGCGCAGGCCGCGGACGGGCCGGCCGCGAAGAAGCCCAAGCAGCCCAAGCGGTACGCGCTGACCGTGATGGGCACGACCGACCTGCACGGTCACGTCTTCAACTGGGACTACTTCAAGGACGCGGAGTACAAGGACGCCGCAGGCAACGCGCAGGGCCTGGCCCGGATCTCCACCCTGGTGAACCAGGTGCGCGCCGAGAAGGGCCGCTGCAACACGCTGCTGCTGGACGCCGGCGACACGATCCAGGGCACCCCGCTGACGTACTACTACGCCAAGGTGGACCCGATCACCGCCGAGGGCGGCCCGGTGCACCCGATGGCCCAGGCGATGAACGCCATCGGCTACGACGCGGCCGCGCTCGGCAACCACGAGTTCAACTACGGCATCGAGACCCTGCGCACCTTCCAGGACCAGCTGGACTTCCCGCTGCTCGGCGCCAACGCGGTCGACGCCAAGACGCTGCGGCCCGCCTTCCCGCCCTACTTCATCAAGACGTTCCACGTGCCGGGGGCCAAGCCCGTCAAGGTCGCCGTGCTGGGCCTGACCAACCCGGGCATCGCGATCTGGGACAAGGCGTACGTGCAGGGCAAGCTGAAGTTCGAGGGCCTGGAGGAGCAGGCCGCGAAGTGGGTGCCGAAGCTGAAGTCGCTGGGCGCGGACGTGGTCGTGGTCTCGGCGCACTCGGGTACGTCGGGGACGTCGTCGTACGGCGACCAGGTGCCGTACGTGGAGAACGCGGCCGCCAACGTCGCCCGGCTGGTCCCGGACATCGACGCGATCCTGGTCGGACACGCGCACCTGGAGATCCCGGAGCTGAAGGTCGTCAACGAGAAGACGGGCCGCACGGTCGTGCTGTCCGAGCCGCTGGCGTTCGCCGAGCGGCTGTCGCTGTTCGACGTCGAGCTGGTCTTCGACAAGGGCCGCTGGAGCGTGGAGTCGGTCTCGGCGAAGGTGCTCAACTCCAACGCGGTCGCCGACGACCCGCGCATCACCAAGCTGCTGGGCGACGAGCACGCCAAGGTCGTCGCGTACGTCAACCAGGTCGTGGGCACCGCGACCGCGACCCTGACGACCGTCGAGGCCCGCTACAAGGACGCCCCGATCATCGACCTGATCACCAAGGTGCAGGAGGACGTGGTCAAGGCGGCCCTGGCCGGCACCGCGTACGCCTCGCTGCCGGTGATCGCCCAGGCGTCGCCGTTCTCCCGCACCTCACAGATCCCGGCCGGCGACGTCACCATCCGGGACCTGTCCGGCCTGTACGTCTACGACAACACGCTGGTCGCCAAGCTGATGACCGGCGCGCAGGTGCGGGCGTACCTGGAGTACTCCGCGCAGTACTTCGTGCAGACGCCCGCGGGCGCGGCGGTCGACGTGGAGAAGCTGACCAACTTCGGCGGCCGCCCGGACTACAACTACGACTACGTGTCGGGTCTTTCGTACGACATCGACATCGCCCAGCCGGCCGGGTCCCGCATCAAGAACCTGACGTACGGCGGCGCCCCGCTGGACGACGCGCAGCAGTTCGTGCTGGCGGTGAACAACTACCGGGCCAACGGCGGCGGCGCGTTCCCGTACGTCGCCACGGCGCAGGAGCTGTGGTCGGAGTCCACGGAGATCCGCACCCGGATCGCCGAGTGGGTCACCGCGAAGGGCGTGCTGGACCCGAAGGACTTCGCGTCGGTCGACTGGAAGCTCACGCGCGACGGCACGCCGGTCTTCTAGCCGCCGCGAGGGGGGTTCCCGGGCCTGGGCGGCGGCCACGGCGACCGCGGTCGTCGGGGCGCCGTCGCCCGGGTCCGGCCGGGCGCTACCGGCCGTCGGTCAGCGGGGTGAGGGCCGGGGCCTTCGCCCCCTGCGGCGGGACGCGCGGGTGCGGGTCCAGGCCGAAGGTGGTGAAGGCCGTGCGGCCGGGCAGGGGGTAGGTCTCCTTGCCGGTCAGGGTGTTGAGGATGGTCGCGCTGCGCCAGGCGGCCAGTCCGAGGTCGGGGGCGCCGACGCCGTGGGTGTGCCGCTCGGCGTTCTGGACGAACACCGCGCCGGTGACGGACGGGTCGAGCACCAGCCGGAACTCCTCGTCCACGCGCGGGCGTCCGGCGCTGTCGCGGCGCAGGTACGGGTCGAGGCCGGCGAGGACGCCCTCCAGGGGGCGTTCGCGGTAGCCGGTGGCGAGGACGACGGCGTCGGTGGTGAGCCGGGACCGGGTGTCCTGCTGGACGTGCTCCAGGTGCAGTTCGACCCTGGTGGTGGCCAGGCGGCCCGCGGTGCGCACGCGGACGCCGGGGGTGAGGACGGCGTCGGGCCAGCCGCCGTGCAGGGTGCGCCGGTACAGCTCGTCGTGGACGGCGGCCAGGGTGCCCGCGTCGACGCCCTTGTGCAGCTGCCACTGGGCGGCCACCAGCCGGTCCCGCACGGCTTCGGGCAGGGCGTGGAAGTAGCGGGTGTAGTCGGGCGTGAAGTGCTCCAGGCCGAGCTTGGAGTACTCCATGGGCGCGAACGCCTCGGTGCGGCCGATCCAGTGCAGCGCCTCGCGGCCCGCCGGACGGCGGCGCAGCAGGTCCAGGAAGACCTCGGCACCGCTCTGGCCCGAGCCGACGACGGTGACGTGGCCGGCCGCGAGGATCGCCTCACGGTGGGCGAGGTAGTCGGCGGCGTGCACGACGGGCGCCCCGGGCGCGTGGACGAGGGGGCGCAGCGGCTCGGGGACGTACGGCTCGGTGCCGACGCCGAGGACGACGTTGCGCGTGTAGGTGCGGCCGAGGGCCTCGGCCTCGCCGTCGGCGTCGAGCTGGGTGAAGTCCACCTCGAACACCTCGCGTTCGGGGTTCCAGCGCACGGCGTCGACCTGGTGGCGGAAGTGCAGTCCGGGCAGGTTCTGGGCGACCCAGCGGCAGTAGGCGTCGTACTCGGCGCGGTGCAGGTGGAAGCGCTCGGCGAAGTAGAACGGGAAGAGCCGGTCGCGGGACCTGAGGTGGTTGAGGAACGTCCAGGGGCTGGCCGGGTCGACGAGGGTGACCAGGTCGGCGAGGAAGGGCACCTGCACCCGGGCGTCGTCGAGGAGGAGCCCGGGGTGCCAGTCGAAGCCGGGGCGCTGTTCGTAGAACACGGCGTCGAGTTCGGCGAGCGGCTGGGCGAGGGCGGCGAGGGAGAGGTTGCACGGCCCGATGCCGATGCCGACGAGGTCGCGGGGGCGGTCGGGGGTGCTGCGCGGGGCCGCCGGGGCGGGGGACGGGTCCGGGGTGGGAGACGGGTCCGGGGTGGGGATCATCTGGGGGTGCTTCCTTCCACCAGGTCGAGGAGTCCGGCCAGGTCGGCGTGCCGGGTGTGGGGGTTGAGGAGGGTGGTCTTGAGCCAGAGCCGGCCGTCGGCGCGGGCCCGGCCGAGGACGGCGCGGCCGTCGGCGAGCAGGGTGCGGCGTACGGCGGCGACGGCGTCGTCCGTGGCCCGCGCGGGCCGGAACAGCACGGTGCTGATCACGGGCGGGGCGTACAGGTCGAGGCCGGGCCGGGCGGCCACCTGGCCGGCGAACTCCTCGGCGAGGGCGCACACCCGGTCCACGAGGGCGCCGAGTCCGCCGCGGCCCAGGGTGCGCAGCGTGACGGCGATCTTCAGGACGTCGGGGCGGCGGCTGGTGCGCAGGGAGCGCCCGAGGAGGTCGGGCAGGCCGGCCCCGGTGTCGTCGTCGGCGTTGAGGTAGTCGGCGCGCTGGTGGAGCGCGGCGAGGTCGTCCGGGTCGCGGACCGCGAGCAGGCCGGCGGCGACCGGCTGCCAGCCGAGCTTGTGCAGGTCGAGGGTGACGGTGTCGGCGGCGTCGAGCCCGACCAGCTTCGCGCGGTGCCGTTCGCTGAACAGCAGGCCGCCCCCGTAGGCGGCGTCGACGTGCAGGCGGGCGCCGTGGGCGGCACACCGGGCGGCGATGCCGGGGAGCGGGTCGATCAGGCCGGCGTCGGTGGTGCCGGCGGTCGCCGCGACCAGCACAGGACCCGGGAGCGCGGTGAGGGCCGCGTCCAGGGCGGCCGGGTCGAGCAGGCCGGCCGGGGCGGGCACGACCACCGGCTCGGGCAGGCCGAGCAGCCAGGCGGCGCGCGGCAGGGAGTGGTGGGCATTGGCCCCGTGCACCAGCCGCAGACCGGGCCCGTGGCGTTCGCGGGCGAGCAGCAGGGCGAGCTGGTTGGACTCGGTGCCGCCGGTGGTGACGAGGGCGTCGGCGAGGCCCGCGTGCCGGGCGAGGACCCGGGTGACCCGTGCCTCCAGCGCGGAGGCGGCCGGGGCCTGGTCCCAGGAGTCGAGGGAGGGGTTGAGGGCGGTCGCGGCGAGGTCGGCGGCGGCCGCGACGGCGAGCGGCGGGCAGTGCAGGTGGGCCGCGCACAGCGGGTCGGCCGGGTCGGCGGCGCCCTCGGCGAGCACCCGCACCAGCGTGGCGAGCGCGCCGGGGTCCCCGTCCTCGGGCAGGACGTCCCCCAGCGCGTCCCGGACCCGCGCGTCGACGGCCCCGGGACCGCCCGCGGGCAGCGGCCCGCCCCGCGCGCGGTCCCCCTCGGCGAGCGCGTCCAGCACGACACCGAGCAACGCCCGCAGGGCGAGGGTGCCTTCGGGGCCCGAGGCGAGGGGCGGCGTGCTCATGGTCGTCCTCCCGGGAGCGACGCGTACGGACGCTTCCAGCGTGTACGCATCACACGCCACCGCGCCCGCGAACCCCGGCGATCAGAACCCGAAAGGGGGTACTGCCGGGCGCGGGGCACCTCTTGGGGGCACGACCGGGATATGGGACAGGGCACGACCCGGGGGGCCGTGCCCTGTGACGAGCGGCGGGACGGGTCAGGCCGGCGTCGTGCGGACCCTCAGCGCGCGGGACAGGTCGTCGAGCTGGTCGACCAGCTTGCGGCGCAGGGCCGGGGTGGCCTCGTCCCGGGCCAGGCACGCCTCGCCCAGCCGCAGGGCCTCCTCGTCCACCGCGTGGGCCGGGAACGCCCAGCGGCCGGCCGCCTCGGCCATCGCGGTGCCCCGGCGGGCGGCGAGGCCGACGGCGTCGTCGTAGAAGCGCGCCACGTACGGCCGGAGCAGGTCGGCCTGTTCGGGCTGCCAGAAGCCCTGCGCGGTGGCCGTGAAGAGGTAGTTGGACAGGTCGTCCCGGACGAACATCGCCTCCCAGGCCCGCTCCTTGGCCTCCGCGTCCGGCAGCGCCGCGCGGCACCGGGCGGCGCCCTCCTGGCCGGTGGCGGACGGGTCGCGCTCCAGCTCGGCGGCGATGGCGGCCTCGTCGGTCGCGCCGAGCACGGCGAGCCGGCCGAGGACGCGCCAGCGCAGGTCGGGGTCGAGTTCCGGGCCGCCGGGCACGATGCCGTCGGCGAACCAGGCGGCGATCGTGTCGGGGTGCGCGGCCACGTCGATGAAGTGGCGCACGGCGATCAGCCGCAGGCCGGGGTCGTCGCCGTCCTCGGTGCGCCGGATCAGGTCCCGGCACAGCGCGGCGAGCCCGGCGAGCGCGGCCGGACGGTCCTCGGGGGCCACGTACCGGTCGGCGATCTGCCCGGTGGCGAAGGACATGACGCCCTGGACGAGGGCGAGGTCGCGCTCGTGCGGGAGGTGGGTGCGGGCCACCTCCAGGTAGGCGGCGGGCGCCAGGTCGCCGTCGCGGACGGCGTCGCGCAGGGCGCTCCAGACGACGGCGCGGGTCAGCGGGTCGGGCAGCCCGCACAGGCCGGTGCGGACCGCCTCGAAGGAGTCCGCGTCGAAGCGGATCTTGGCGTAGGTGACGTCGCCGTCGTTGAGCAGCAGCAGCGCGGGCTTCTTGCCGATCGGCTGCGGGGCGCTCTGCGGCACGTCCACGTCGACGCGCTCGCGCAGCACCAGCCGGCCCTCGTCGGAGAGGTCCTGGTCGTACAGGCCGACGCAGATGCGGTGCGGGCGGCTGCCGGTGCGCTCCACATTGAGCACCCGGTCGCCGTTGGTGCCGCTGACGGTGGGGACGAGCGTGTCGACGCCGGTGGTGCGCAGCCACGCGTCGGCCCAGGCGTGGACGTCGCGGTCGGTGGCGGAGGCGAGGGAGTCGATGAAGTCGGCGAGGGCCGCGTTGCCGAACCGGTGCCGGGCGAAGTGCACGTTGATGCCGGCGAGGAAGTCCTTCTCACCGAGCCAGGCGACCAGTTGGCGCAGTGCGGAGGCGCCCTTGGCGTAGGAGATGCCGTCGAAGTTGAGCATCGCGGAGGCGGTGTCGGGGACGGCGTCGGGGGCCACCGGGTGGGTGGAGGGACGCTGGTCGGCGTCGTAGCCCCAGGGCTTGCGGACGACGCCGAACTCGGTCCACGGGTCGGTGAAGCGGGTGGCCTCGGTGAGCGTCTGGTAGCCCATGTACTCGGCGAACGACTCGTTCAGCCAGATGTCGTCCCACCAGCGCAGGGTGACGAGGTCGCCGAACCACATGTGGGCCATCTCGTGGGCGACGACCATGGCGCGGGTCTGCCGCTCGGTGTCGGTGACGGCGGAGCGGTAGACGAAGTCGTCCCGGAAGGTGACCAGGCCCGGGTTCTCCATGGCGCCGGCGTTGAACTCGGGGACGAACGCCTGGTCGTAGGAGTCGAACGGGTAGGGCTCCTCGAACTTCTCGTGGTAGCGGTCGAAGCACTGCCGGGTGATCTCGAACAGTTCGCCGGCGTCCGCGTCGAGGTGGGGTGCCAGCGAGCGGCGGCAGTGCAGGCCGAAGGGCAGTCCGCGGTGCTCGGTGCGCACGGAGTGCCAGGGGCCGGCGGCGACGGCGACCAGGTAGGTGGAGATCAGCGGGGTGGGCGCGGCCCGCCACGTGCCGTCGCCCAGGTGCTCGGTGACGCCGTTGGCGAGGACGCTCCACCCCTCGGGGGCCCGCACGGTGAGCTCGAAGACGGCCTTCAGGTCGGGCTGGTCGAAGGCGGCGAAGACGCGCTGGACGTCCTCCATGAACAGCTGGGTGTAGAGGTAGGTCTCGCCGTCGGTGGGGTCGGTGAAGCGGTGCATGCCCTCGCCCGTGCGCGAGTAGCGCATGGTCGCCTCGACGCGCAGCTCGTGCTCGCCCGCCGTGAGGCCGTCCAGCGGCAGGCGGTTGCCGTCCAGGGCCCCGGGGTCCAGCGGCTGTCCGTCGAGGGTGGCGGAGTGCAGCTCGGCGGGCTTGAGCTCGACGAAGGTGTCCGCGCCCGTGCGCGCGGTGAACCGGATGGCGGTCGACGACGCGAAGGTCTCGGCACCGCCGGTCAGGTCGAGCTCGATGGTGTAGCGGTGGACGTCGAGGAGCTGGGCACGGGTCTGCGCTTCGTCGCGCGTCAGTACGGACATGGACGACATGCTGCCTGATGGTGTGGTCCGGGCACAGGGCCGGACCGGTACGCGTGCTATGTCCCGTCCGGCGCGGCAGCCGGCGCGGCGGGGTGAGCGCCGGGGTCCCGTCGGACCGGGTCCCCGGCGGGGTGAGCGCCGGGGTCCCGTCGGACCGGGTCCCGTCAGACCGTGTCGCGCCGCTCCGCGTCCCGCCGGGCGGCGTCGCGCTGGGTGGGGACGCGGGCGTCCGGGCGGGGCAGGGCCTGCACGGGGGTGCGCGGGTCGCCCGGGCGGGGCAGGGCCGCGGCGGTGGTGCGCGGGTCGTCCGGGCGGGGGCCGGGCGCGGCGCCGGCCTCGACCAGGGCACGCAGTCCGCGGACCTCCCGCTCCAGGGCCAGCCGGCGCTGGTGGGCGTCGTACAGGTAGCGGACCTTGGTGCGCAGGGACCCGGGGTCGACCGGCTTGGGCAGCAGGTCGGCGACGCCGAGTTCGAAGGCGGCCGAGGTCAGCGCGGGGTCGAGGCCGAAGCCGGTGAGCAGCACGACGGGGATGTGCTGGGTCTGCTCCAGGCGGCGCAGGTAGCGCACCACGTCCAGGCCGCTCACGTCGGGCATGCACACATCGAGCAGGACCAGCCCGACCCGGCCGCGCAGCACTTCCTTGAGGGCCTCGTCACCGCCGGCGACACAGCACAGCCGGTGGCCCAGGGGGGCGAGCGCGCTCTCCAGCGCGTACCGCGTGTCCCTGTGGTCGTCGACGATGAGGATCCCGGCATCCGACGGCATGGCCCACGTCCCTCCCGCGGCAGGACCACCAGTTTACGTCGGCCCCCTGACGGTGGGTGCCCGCCGGCTCACGAACGGTGCGCGCCGCGGCCGGTTTCCGACGGTGCCCCGCCCGCGGCCCCCCGCGCGCCGCCCGGCGGATCACGCCAGGTCAGCCGCCGGAGACCGGCGCATCGCCGACCGCGTCGTCCGCGATCCGCTCGTGGTGGCGGATCACCTCGGCGATGATGAAATTGAGGAACTTCTCAGCGAAGGCGGGATCCAGCTTGGCGCTCTCGGCGAGCGAGCGCAGCCGGGCGATCTGCCGGGCCTCGCGCGCCGGGTCGGCGGGCGGCAGCTGGTGGCGGGCCTTGAGGTGGCCGACCTGCTGCGTGCACTTGAAGCGCTCGGCGAGCATGTGGACGACGGCCGCGTCGATGTTGTCGATGCTGTCCCGCAGCCGCGCGAGCTCCTCGCGCACGGCCGGATCGACGTCACCGGTTCCGTTGGTGCTGGTGGTCATGGGCGTTCACCCTAGTCCGTCCGGGGCACCGGCCCCGCACCGCTCGGACACCGCCGGGGCGGCGCGGGTCCCCGTACAGTGGAAGCGGGTGCACGGCTGGCTTGGGGGTGCGGGCGTGGCGGACGGCGGACCGGTCGAGCGCGGTTACCCCCACCTGGAGACGGTGCGGGCGGCGATCACCGCGCTGTACAAGCGGCTGTCCTACGACACCATCCACGCGTTCGACACCAGCGTGGCGCCGGTCGACGTGGCGTTCTGCGACACCGACGACCTGTACCTGGGCGCGCAGCGGGTGGCGCGCGAGCTGGTGCGGCACTACCGGCTGCCGGACGCCCGGCTGGTCGTCGGCTTCCGGCGGATGGAGCACGCGGCGAACATCGAACTCACCGCGGGCCCCGAGTACTTCGTCGAGCTGAACGACCGGTTCCGCACCCATCGCCGGGACATCGGCGCGGCCCTGGCGCACGAGATCGCGCACGTGTACCTGCACCGGGTGGACCTCTCCTTCCCCGGCACCCGGGACAACGAGATCCTCACCGACACGGCCACGACGTACCTGGGCGCGGGCTGGCTGCTCCTTGACGCGTTCCGGGAGGACGGGGTGTCCTCGCAGAAGCTGGGCTACCTCACGCCGGAGGAGTTCGGGTACGTGCTGGCGAAGCGGTCGCTGGTGTTCGGGGAGGACCCGTCGGCCTGGTTCACCAGTCCGCAGGCCTACGAGGCGTACGGACGGGGCCTGGAGCGGGCCCGCTCCGACGCGTGCCGGCCCCCGCTGACGGCGGCGGGCTGGACGGGCCGGCGGCGCTACGCCCGCGACCGCCGCCACGCCCAGGCCCACCGGCCGGACCCGGCGCCGGACGTCCCCTACTCGTTCACGGGGGACTCCCCCGGCCCGCTGCGCGTGACGTTCCCCTGCCCGACCTGTCACGCACGCGTCCGGGTACCGGTGCGGGGCCGGGTACGGGCGCGGTGCGGCCTGTGCCGCACGATCCTGGAGTGCGACACCTGACACCGGCCGGCCGCCAGGGACTGCCTCGGCAGGCCGCGCCGACGGGTCGATCCGCTCGCCCTCACCCGGTGACGATCCCCCGGGCCCGCGCGGCCGCCAGCCACTGCGGGAACCCGCCCAGCAGGCGGTCGTACAGGTCGGCGTCGGACACCGCGCGGGGGTCCGGACCGGCGTGGAAGAAACCGGCGTTGTCCACGGCCCGCTGAGACGGCACGGACAGTTCGTCCAGCTTGCGCAGGAAGTCGAACTGCCTGCTGCCCCGGTCGCCGAAGCCGACGAACTGCCAGAACAGCGGCAGCGTCGAGGCCTTGCACAGGTAGCGCTCGGCGGCGAGCTTGTTCATCGGGCCGCCGTCGGTCTGGAAGACCACCAGGGCGGGCGCGGTGGCGCCGCTGTCGAGGTAGTGGTCGATGACCGCGTCCATCGCCAGGTGGTAGTTGGTCTTGCCCATGTGCCCCAGCCCGGCGGCGATCCGCGCGACGCGCCCCTCGTGGTCGTCGAGCGCGATCTCGCTCACGGCGTCGATGTCGGTGGAGAAGAACACCACGGGCACCCGACCGTCGTCGTCGAGGTGGGCGGACAGGCCCAGCACCCGGTCGGCGAGGGCCTGCACGCTGCCGTCGCGGAAGTACGGCCGCATGGAGCCGGAGTGGTCGACCACCAGGTACACGGCGGCCCGCTCCCCGGTCAGCCGGTGCTTGGTGAGGCCGACCGCGGCGGACTTGTACAGGTCGACCAGTGCCGGCGCGGTCTCCTCCACCTTGCTGAGACTGATCGCCGCCATGACCCCACCCCTTCGACACCGGGCGGCCTGCGCCGCCCCGTCCGTCCGTCGCCGTCCCCACCGGCTCTCACGGTGCCCAACCTGCCACAGGATCCGGCCACGGACGGCGGAAAAGGCGCGGCGCCTGCCCGGTCGTCCGGTCGGGGACAAGGGGCAGGCGCCAGTGTTCCGTACGCCGTTGTACGGGACGTTCGGGGGGCCTCAGACCATCAGGGAGCGGTCCGTCGGGCGGATGGGGGCCGGCAGCTCGCTCACGCCGGTCAGGAACCGGTCGACGCCGCGGGCGGCCGAGCGGCCCTCCGCGATCGCCCACACGATGAGCGACTGGCCGCGGCCCGCGTCACCGGCGACGAACACGCCCGGCACGTTGGTCTGGAAGTCGGCGTCGCGGGCGATGTTGCCGCGCTCGTCGAGGTCCAGGCCGAACTGCTCGACCAGGCCGTTCTCCCGGTCGGTGCCGGTGAAGCCCATGGCCAGGGTGACCAGCTGCGCGGGGATCTTGCGCTCGGTGCCCGGCTTCGGGGTCAGCCTGCCCTCGACGAACTCGACCTCGGACAGGTGCAGCCACTGGACGTTGCCGTCCTCGTCGCCCTCGAAGTGGGTGGTGGAGACGGAGTAGATCCGCTCGCCGCCCTCCTCGTGGGCGCTGGTGACCTTGTACAGCATCGGGAAGGTCGGCCAGGGCTGGTTCGTCGGGTGCCGGTCGTCGTTCGGGCGGGGCATGATCTCCAGCTGCGTGACGGAGGCCGCGCCCTGGCGGTGGGCGGTGCCCACGCAGTCGGCGCCGGTGTCACCGCCGCCGATGACCACGACGTGCTTGCCCTCGGCCGAGATCGGGGGCGTCACGAAGTCGCCCTCCTGCACCTTGTTGGCCAGCGGCAGGTACTCCATGGCCTGGTGGATGCCCTTGAGCTCGCGCCCGGGCACCGGCAGGTCGCGGGCCGTGGTCGCGCCGACGGCGAGGACGACCGCGTCGTAGCGCTTCTTCAGGTCCGTGGCCTTCAGGTCACGGCCGATCTCGACGCCGGTGCGGAAGCGGGTGCCCTCCGCGCGCATCTGCTCGATGCGCCGGTTGATGTGCCGCTTCTCCATCTTGAACTCGGGGATGCCGTAGCGCAGGAGGCCGCCGATGCGGTCCGCGCGCTCGTACACCGCGACCGTGTGGCCGGCCCGGGTCAGCTGCTGGGCGGCGGCCAGGCCCGCCGGGCCCGAGCCGATGACCGCGACGGTCTTGCCCGACAGGCGCTCGGGGATCTGCGGGGCGACGTCCCCGGTCTCCCACGCCTTGTCGATGATTGAGACCTCGACGTTCTTGATGGTGACCGGCGGCTGGTTGATGCCGAGCACGCACGCCGACTCGCAGGGGGCCGGGCACAGCCGGCCGGTGAACTCCGGGAAGTTGTTGGTCGCGTGCAGTCGCTCCTGCGCGGCCGACCAGTCCTCGCGGTAGGCGTAGTCATTCCACTCGGGGATCAGGTTCCCCAGCGGACAGCCGTTGTGGCAGAACGGGATGCCGCAGTCCATGCACCGGCTGGCCTGCTTGCTGATGATCGGCAGCAGGGAGCCGGGGACGTAGACCTCGTTCCAGTCCCGGACGCGCTCGCCGACGGGACGGGTCTTGGCGACCTCACGGCCGTGGTTCAGGAAGCCCTTCGGGTCAGCCATTGATCGCCGCCTCCATCATCTTCTCGGTGATCTCGGACTCGGAGAGACCGGCTCGCTCGGCGGCGTCCTTGGCGGCGAGCACTGCCTTGTACGTGCTGGGGATGATCTTGCTGAAGCGCTGGACGGCGGTGTCCCACTCGGCCAGGAGCTTGGCGGCCACGGTCGAGCCGGTCTCCTCCTGGTGGCGGCGCACCACCTCGTGCAGCCACTGCTGGTCGGCCTCGTCCAGCGCCCGCACCGACTCCAGGTTGCCGACGTTGACGTTGTCGCGGTCGAGGTCGATGACGTAGGCGACGCCACCGGACATGCCGGCCGCGAAGTTGCGGCCCGTCGGGCCGAGCACCACCGCGTGACCGCCGGTCATGTACTCGCAGCCGTGGTCGCCCACGCCCTCGGAGACCACCAGCGCGCCGGAGTTGCGCACGCAGAACCGCTCACCGGTACGCCCGCGCAGGAACAGCTCACCGCCGGTCGCGCCGTAGCCGATGGTGTTGCCCGCGATCGTCGAGTACTCGGCGAGGTGGTCGGCTGCCCGGTCCGGGCGCACCACGATCCGGCCGCCGGACAGGCCCTTGCCGACGTAGTCGTTGGCGTCGCCCTCCAGGCGCAGTGTCACACCGCGCGGCAGGAACGCGCCGAAGGACTGACCGGCCGAGCCCGTGAAGGTGATGTCGATGGTGTCGTCGGGCAGGCCCGCGCCACCGAACTTCTTCGTCACCTCGTGGCCGAGCATGGTGCCGACCGTGCGGTTGATGTTGCGGATGGCGACCTGGGCGCGCACCGGCTGGGCGTCGTGCGCCGAGTCGGCGGCCAGCGCGTCGGCGGCGAGCCGGATCAGCTCGTTGTCGAGCGCCTTCTCCAGCCCGTGGTCCTGGACGGCGACCTGGTGGCGCACCGCGCCGTCGGGCAGGGCGGGCACGTGGAACAGCGGGGCCAGGTCCAGGCCCTGGGCCTTCCAGTGGTCCACGGCGCGCTCGACGTCCAGCACCTCGGCGTGGCCGACGGCCTCCTCGACGGAGCGGAAGCCCAGCTCGGCCAGCAGCTCGCGGACCTCCTCGGCGATGAACCGGAAGAAGTTCACCACGTACTCGGCCTTGCCGGCGAAGCGGTCGCGCAGCACCGGGTTCTGGGTGGCGATGCCGACCGGGCAGGTGTCCAGGTGGCAGACGCGCATCATCACGCAGCCGGAGACGACGAGCGGCGCGGTCGCGAAACCGAACTCCTCGGCGCCCAGCAGCGCGGCGATGACCACGTCGCGGCCGGTCTTGAGCTGGCCGTCGGTCTGCACGACGATCCGGTCGCGCAGGCCGTTGAGCAGCAGCGTCTGCTGGGTCTCGGCGAGGCCGAGCTCCCAGGGGCCGCCCGCGTGCTTGAGCGAGGTGAGCGGGGAGGCACCGGTGCCGCCGTCGTGGCCGGAGATGAGTACCACGTCCGCGTGCGCCTTGGACACACCCGCCGCGACCGTGCCGACGCCGACCTCGGAGACCAGCTTCACGTGGATCCGCGCCTGCGGGTTCGCGTTCTTCAGGTCGTGGATCAGCTGGGCGAGGTCCTCGATGGAGTAGATGTCGTGGTGCGGGGGCGGGGAGATCAGGCCGACGCCCGGCGTGGAGTGCCGCGTCTTCGCGACCCACGGGTAGACCTTGTGGCCGGGCAGCTGGCCGCCCTCGCCGGGCTTGGCGCCCTGGGCCATCTTGATCTGGATGTCGTCCGCGTTGACCAGGTACTCCGAGGTGACGCCGAAGCGGCCGGAGGCGACCTGCTTGATGGCGGACCGGCGCGCCGGGTCGTACAGGCGCTCCGGGTCCTCGCCGCCCTCACCGGTGTTGGACTTGCCGCCCAGCTGGTTCATGGCGATGGCGAGGGTCTCGTGCGCCTCCTGGGAGATGGAGCCGTACGACATGGCGCCGGTGGAGAAGCGCTTGACGATCTCGGAGACCGGCTCGACCTCCTCGACGGGGATCGAGGGGCGGCCGGACCTGAAGCCGAACAGGCCGCGCAGCGTCATCAGGCGCTCGGACTGCTCGTTCACCCGGTCGGTGTACTTCTTGAAGATGTCGTAGCGGGCGGTGCGCGTGGAGTGCTGGAGGCGGAAGACCGTCTCCGGGTCGAACAGGTGCGGCTCGCCCTCGCGGCGCCACTGGTACTCGCCGCCGATGTCCAGCGCGCGGTGCGCGGGAGCGATGCCGGAGGCCGGGTAGGCCTTGGCGTGGCGGGCGGCCACCTCGCGGGCGACGACGTCGATGCCGACGCCGCCGATCTTGGTGGCGGTGCCGCTGAAGTAACTCTCCACGAACGACTGGTCCAGGCCGACGGCCTCGAAGACCTGGGCGCCGCGGTAGGAGGCGACGGTGGAGATGCCCATCTTGGACATCACCTTCAGCACGCCCTTGCCGAGGGCGTAGATCAGGTTCTTCAGGGCCTGTTCGGTCTCCAGGCCGTTCAGGAAGGTGCCCGCGCGCAGCAGGTCCTCCACCGACTCCATCGCCAGGTACGGGTTGACCGCGGCGGCGCCGTAGCCGATGAGCAGGGCGACGTGGTGGACCTCGCGGACGTCGCCGGCCTCGACCAGCAGGCCCACGTGGGTGCGCTGCTTGGTGCGGATGAGGTGGTGGTGGACGGCCGAGGTGAGCAGCAGCGACGGGATCGGCGCGTGCTCGGCGTCGGAGTGGCGGTCCGACAGCACGATCAGCCGGGCGCCGTTCTCGATCGCGGCGTCGGCCTCGGCGCAGATCTCCTCGATCCGCGCGGCCAGCGCCTCGCCGCCGCCGTGCACCCGGTACAGGCCGGACAGGGTCGCGGCCTTGAAGCCGGGCATGTCGCCGTCGGCGTTGATGTGGATGAGCTTGGCCAGCTCGTCGTTGTCGATGACCGGGAAGGGCAGCACGACGGACCGGCAGGACGCGGCGGTCGGGTCCAGCAGGTTGCCCTGGGGGCCCAGCGACGAGCGCAGGGAGGTGACCAGTTCCTCGCGGATCGCGTCCAGCGGCGGGTTGGTGACCTGGGCGAACAGCTGGGTGAAGTAGTCGAACAGCAGCCGCGGGCGCTCGGACAGGGCCGCGATCGGCGAGTCCGTGCCCATGGAGCCGATCGGCTCGGCGCCGGTGCGGGCCATCGGGGCGAGGATGACGCGCAGCTCCTCCTCGGTGTACCCGAAGGTCTGCTGGCGGCGGGTGACCGAGGCGTGGGTGTGCACGATGTGCTCGCGCTCGGGCAGGTCGGACAGCTCGATCTCGCCGGCCTCCAGCCACTCGGCGTACGGCTTCTCCGCCGCGAGCTGGGCCTTGATCTCCTCGTCCTCGATGATCCGGTGCTCGGCGGTGTCCACGAGGAACATCCGGCCGGGCTGCAGGCGGCCCTTGCGGACGACCTTCGCGGGATCGATGTCGAGGACGCCGACCTCGGAGCCGAGGACGACGAGGCCGTCGTCGGTGACCCAGTAGCGGCCGGGGCGCAGGCCGTTGCGGTCGAGCACGGCGCCGACCTGGGTGCCGTCGGTGAAGCAGACGCAGGCGGGGCCGTCCCAGGGCTCCATCATCGTGGAGTGGTACTGGTAGAAGGCGCGCCGGGCCGGGTCCAGGGAGGCGTGGTTCTCCCACGCCTCGGGGATCATCATCAGCACCGAGTGCGGCAGCGAACGCCCGCCGAGGTGCAGCAGCTCCAGCACCTCGTCGAAGGAGGCGGAGTCGGAGGCGTCCGGCGTACAGACCGGGAAGATCCGGTCCAGGTTCTCCTCGCCGGAGGCGAACAGCTCGGAGGCCAGCTGCGACTCACGGGCGCGCATCCAGTTGCGGTTGCCCTTGACGGTGTTGATCTCACCGTTGTGCGCGACGAAGCGGTACGGGTGCGCGAGCGGCCACGACGGGAAGGTGTTCGTGGAGAAGCGGGAGTGCACGAGCGCGATCGCGGACGCGAAGCGGCGGTCGGACAGGTCCGGGAAGAAGGGCTCGAGCTGGCCGGTGGTCAGCATGCCCTTGTAGACGAGGGTCCGCGCGGACAGCGACGGGAAGTAGACGCCGACCTCGCGCTCGGCGCGCTTGCGCACCACGAACGCCTTGCGGTCCAGGGCGAGGTCCCGGCTGACGCCGTCGGCGACGAAGAGCTGCCGGAAGGCGGGCATCGTCGACCGGGCGGTGGCGCCGAGCAGTTCGGGGGCGACGGGGACGTCACGCCAGCCGAGGACCGTGAGGCCCTCCTCGGCGGCGATCGTCTCGATGCGCGAGACGGCGTCCGCGGCGTCCTGCGGCGGCAGGAAGGCGATGCCGACGGCGTACGAGCCCGCCTCGGGCAGCTCGAATCCGGCCACCTCGCGGAGGAACGCGTCGGGCACCTGGGAGAGCAGGCCGGCACCGTCGCCCGAGTCGGGCTCGGAGCCGGTGGCGCCACGGTGTTCGAGGTTGCGCAGTACGGTCAGCGCCTGCTCGACCAGCGTGTGGCTCGCCTCACCGGTGAGGGTGGCCACGAAACCGACGCCGCACGCGTCGTGCTCGTTGCGGGGGTCGTACATACCCTGCGCAGCAGGGCGAGCATCCATGAAGGACCAGTTCTGGCCGTTCGCGGAGTGCTGGGACGGCTGGCGCGGCGTACGCATCGGCTCTCCCGTCGTCGTCAAGTGGCATGTGCAGTGCCGAGGGACGACGTTGGCCCTCTGCGTGAGTGCAAAATTTCGTGCAGGTTACATGATGGAGCGATTCTCGGGAAGCGGGATGATCCGTTCCACCATGTGGACGTCGCGCGGGTGGCGACGGGGCGCCGCACCGGGCGGCACAAAGGCTGTGGGGGACCGAGGGGACAGATCCGTGTCCGTCGGTCCAGGGGGGCGGAAGGGGCGTCCTCGCCCGTTCCAGGGGTGCGCACCGGGCGTCATTGCCCACAGCGCTTACGGCTCATGCCCGATGGTCATGCGGTCGAAACCAGCGAGTAACGGGTACTTATGCGGCCCCTCGCATAAGTACCAGCGGACTCATCCTACGGCCGTTCCGAACCAGCTGCCCAGGACGTACGTCACACCGGCCGCGGCACCGCCGAGCGCGAGCTGGCGCAGGCCGCTGTACCACCAGGTCCGCGCGGTCACCCGGGCCACCACCGCACCGCACGCGAACAGCCCGAAGAGCGCCAGCAGCACGGCCGGCCACAGCGCGCTCGCGCCCAGCAGGTAGGGCGCCACCGGGAACAGGGCGCCCAGCGCGAAGGAGCCGAACGACGACACGGCCGCGACCAGCGGGGAGGGCAGGTCGGAGGGGTCGATGCCCAGTTCCTCGCGCGCGTGGATCTCCAGGGCCTGCTCGGGGTCGCGGGACAGCTGGCGGGCGACCTGCCGGGCGAGGTCGGCGTCCACACCGCGGGCCTCGTAGAGGGCGGCCAGCTCGGCCTCCTCGTCCTGGGGGTGCTTGCGCAGCTCCCGCCGCTCGACGTCCAGCTCGGCCTCGACCAGCTCCCGCTGGGAGGCGACGGAGGTGTACTCGCCCGCGGCCATGGAGAAGGCACCGGCGGCCAGGCCCGCGAGCCCGGTCAGCACCATGGTGTGCTGGCTGACGGAGCTGCCGGCGACGCCGGTCATCAGGGCGAGGTTGGAGACCAGGCCGTCCATCGCGCCGAAGACGGCGGGGCGCAGCCAGCCTCCGTTGACGTCGCGGTGGGTGTGGTTGTCGCGGTGCGCCTCGTGGAGTGCCGCCTCGGTGTCGATCAGGGCCATGAGGTTCCCCCAGCAAGCTAAGCCAAAGCTAACTTTGGACGAGTTCTACTTTTGAACAACCCTGACAGTAGTCCCCTCATTCCCCGCCCGCCAGCAAGGAAAGGCTGGGCTAACCTGCGGCTTTACCTTCTTTGCTCATCTGATCGACTTCTTCCACAGATGTCGACCGGGTGACTCCGGGAGCGGTCAGGCTGAGGTCAACCGCCAACGGTGGGACAGATCCGCTGAGGCTCCGCGGCCCGGCGGACCCTCGACCCACGTCTGGAGAGGCCGAGGCATTGGCAACGACCGCCCGCATCCCCACGGTCCCGGCGCCCGGGGACGCCGCCGACCTCCGCGACCGCGCCCGCGGCGCCCTGCTCGGCCTCGCCGTCGGCGACGCCCTCGGTGCCCCCGCGGAGAACCTGCGCCCCTCCGAGATCCGCGCCCGCTGGGGCCGCATCACCGGCTACGTCACCGACCGCCCGGCCGGCACGGACGACACCGAGTACGCGATCTTCTCCGGCCTGCTGCTCGCCCGCCACGGCTCCGCGCTGACCCCGGGCCATGTGGGGGCGGCCTGGCACGCGTGGATCGCCGACCGGGCCGAGGGCCCGTTCCGCGGGGCCGGGTTCAGCGAGCGGGGCACGCTGGAGAACCTGCGCCGGGGCCTGGCCGCGCCGATCTCGGCGCAGCACCGCCACGCCTGGAGCGACGGGCTGGCGATGCGGGCGGCGCCGTTCGGCGTCTTCGCGGCGGGCCGCCCCGAGGAGGCGGCCCGGCTGGTCGCGATCGACGGCTCGGTCAGCCACGAGGGCGAGGGCATCTACGGCGGCCAGGCGGTGGCCGCGGGGGTGGCGGCGGCGATGGCCGGGGCGCCGGTGGACTCGGTGATCGCCTCCGCGCTGGCGGTGGTGCCCGAGGACTCCTGGACGGCCCGCTCCCTGCGCCGCGCGGTGGCCGTCGCCCACCGCGGCGAACGGGCCGTGCGCTCGGCGGTCGTGATCGGCGGCTACCCCTGGACGGACCTCGCGCCCGAGGCGGTCGCCCTGGCCTTCGGCGCGTACGCGGCGGCCGACGGGGACTTCCGGGACGCGGTGCTGACCGCGGTCAACATGGGCCGGGACGCCGACACGACGGCCGCGGTCGCGGGCGCCCTGGCCGGCGCCACGCAGGGCATCACGGCGATCCCCCGGGCCTGGTCCACCGCCATCGGCCCGGCCCGCGGCACCTGCCTCCCGTCGATGAGGGGCCACCACGTCCTGGACGTGGCGGAACTCCTCGTCCCCGGGGAGGGCGAGAAGTGGGGGGCGGGGGTGGCGGCGACGGCGGACCCGGGAAGGGCTGAGCCGCCGCAACCCGCCGACTTCGCGCTGGTGGCCGACGACGAGGCGGGAGCGGCGGGATGACCCTGTCCTTCGCCCCCGCGGCCGCCGACGGCGAGAACCCCCCACCGGGGCCACCCGCACCCGACGACGAATGCCGCACCGGTGGTGCGGGTGGGAGCAGAAGGGCCGACGGCGAAGCCGAGGCCGTGGTCACCGCCCCCCGGCACGCGCACCGCATCCACGGCCTCCTGCTCGGCCTGGCCGCAGGCGACGCCGCCGGCTGGCCCGCCGCCCGCCACCGCGCCGCCCGCATGCCGGAGTGGACCCGCCGCCTCACCCGCGAACTGGACACCTTCGCCGAACAGAACGCCACCACCACCCTCCCGGTCCCCATCGCCCTCAACCAACCCCCCGAACCCCTCCGCCTCGGCCCCTCCGACGACGCCGAGTGGGCGGCCTTCGCCGCGGAGGCGCTCCTGCGCGCCGGCGACGACACCGCGCTCGGCGACCTCAGCCGGGAGCGCCGTACCCGCGCCGCCATCGACCTCACCTGGAACGCCGTCGCCGCCGAGGTGGCCGCCGCGGCCGACCGCGCCCCGGAGGTCGAGTCCGCCGTCCTCCCCCTGCGCGCCCGGATCTCCGTCCGGGCCGGCCTCGGCAACCTGGCCGCCGGTCTGCGCCCGCCGGCCACCGGCCACGACAACCCCCACTACTTCGACGACGCCGCCTGCGTCCGCGCCTGCGTCCTGGCCGTCGCCCACCCGGGGGACCCGGTCGCCGCCGCCGGCCTCGCCGAGTTCGACGCCCGCTACACCCAGGACGGCGACGGTGTGCACGGCGCGCGGGCGATGGCCGCGGCGGTGTCCCTGGCCCTGGCCGGCGCGCCCCCGGCCGCCTGCGCGGCGGCCGCCCTCGACCAGCTCCCCGGCACCACCGAGATCGGCCGCAACGCCCGCCAGGCGCTCGCCCTCGCCCGTACCACCGACGGCGCGTTCGCCCTGGTCCCGCTGCTGGAGCACCAGATCGTCGACCACGTCTACAGCTACGGCATCGCGGCCGCCGAGACCGTCCCGGTCGCCCTGGCCCTCGCCCTCGCGGCGGACGGCCGGATCGCCGAGGCGGTCCCCGCCGCCGCGTGCCTGTCCCGGGTCGCCGACTCGGCCCCGGCCCTGGCGGGCGCCCTCACCGGCGCGCTGGGCGGCGGCGCTTCGATCCCCGCGTCCTGGCGCGCGGCCTGCCGCACCCTGTCGGGCTGCGCCCTGCCCCGCCTCACCGGGACGGACCTGGTGGAACTCGCCGAACTCCTGGAAACCCGCCAACCGCCCGGACCAAGGGGATGATTCTGCCCATGGTGAACAAACCGGCAGAAATCCCCGGGGAAGCGCTGGACGACCGCATCACCGCCGCACTGGTGGGAGCGGCCGTCGGCGACGCCCTCGGCGGACCGGTCGAGGGCTACTCCCCCGACCAGATCCTCGAACGCCACGGCGGCCGCGTCCACGGCGTCGTCGGCCCCTGGAACGGCGACGCCTGGCGCACCGCCCGCCCCCTCGCGCCGTACCACAAGGGCGACGGACACGTCACCGACGACACCTTGATGACCCACGCGCTGGTCCGGGTCTACGCCCGTGTCCGCGACCACCTCGACGCCTACGCGGTCGCCGACCACCTGGTCCCCGACCTGATGACCACACCCCGTTGGATCCCCGAGCTGGAGGCGGAGGCCCTGCCGCTGCAGCGGATCTTCCTCGCGGAGAAGTGGCTCGTGGCCCGGCTGCACTACGGCCACGTCGACCCGCGCGAGGCCGGCGTCGGCAACATCGTCAACTGCGGCGCGGCGATGTACATGGCACCGGTCGGCCTGGTCAACGCGGCCCACCCGCGCGCCGCGTACGCCGAGGCGCTGGACGTCGCGGGCGCCCACCAGTCGTCGTACGGGCGGGAGGCGGCCGGGGTGTTCGCCGCGGCGGTCGCGGCGGCCTGTGCCCCTGGCGCCACCCCGGAGTCGGTGGTGGGGGCCTGTCTGGCACTGGCGAAGGACGGCACGCGCACGGCGGTCGAGCGGGTCTGCGAGGTGGCCGCCCGCCACACCGACACCGAGTCGGCCCTGCGCCCCCTGCGCGAGGCCGTGGCCCCCTACGACACGGTCGGCCCCGACTACCGCGCCCCCTCGCTGGGCGCCCGGCGGCCGTCCCGCCTGCACGCGATCGAGGAACTGCCCGTCGCGCTGGGCATGGTGGTGGCCGCCGGCGGCGACTACCGGCAGGCGGTCCTCGGTGCGGTGAACTACGGCCGCGACTGCGACTCCATCGCCACGATGGCCGGCGCGCTGGCGGGCGCGCTCGGCTCCCCGGCCCCCGAGGAGTGGGCGAAGCAGGTGGGCGAGGCCAGCCGCCTGGACCTGGAGGAACCGGCCCGCACCCTCACCGGGGTGGCCCGCGAGGTCTTCGCCCGGGACGTCGAGCGGCGCCGCGCCCACGAGGCGGCCTTCACCACGCTGGGAGGCGCGAGATGCTCCGCGTGACCTGGGTCCAGCCCGAGGACCTCCTCGGGCACGAACTCCGCCAGGCGGCCCTGGACGGCCGCGAGCCGTCGCGGATCGCCGCGCGCTGGACCGCGGCGGGCGGCCTGGACGCACCCCGGACCGCCGGCGCGTCCCCGGGCGGGGCCTCGCGCTACCTGCGCCTGCTCGCCGAGGACCTGCTGGACGAACTGGCCGAACTGCCCAGCTCCCTGGCCGAGGACGAGCCGACCGACCTCGGCCGGATCAGGTCGCTGTGCCCCGACTGGCCGGCGCCCGGCGGGGCCCGGGTCCCCGACCCGGCCCGCTACGAGGCGGCCTGGCTCGGCCGGGCCGTGGGCTGCCTGCTCGGCAAGCCCGTCGAGAAGCTGCCCCTGGACGCCGTCCGCGACCTGGCCCGGGCGGCCGGCAACTGGCCCCTGTCCGGGTACTTCACCGCCCGCGGGGTCCCGGCCGACCTGCTCCTCGCCCACCCCTGGAACCGCCGCTCGGCCGCCACCTCCCTCGCCGAGAACATCGACGGGATGCCCGAGGACGACGACCTCAACTACCCGCTGCTGAACCTGCTATTGCTCCAGCGCCACGGCCGGTCCTTCACCACCGCCGACGTGGCCCGGCTCTGGCTGGACGAACTCCCCGCCGGCCGCACCTTCACCGCCGAGCGGATCGCCTACCGCAACCTGCTCAGCGGCATCGAACCCCCGCACACCGCCCGCCACCGCAACCCGTTCCGCGAGTGGATCGGCGCGCTGATCCGCGCCGACGTGCACGGCTGGACCAACCCCGGCGCCCCGGCCGCCGCGGCCGAACAGGCCCACCGCGACGCCGTCCTCACCCACACCGCGGGCGGCGTCTACGCCGCGATGTTCACCGCCGCCGTCGTCGCCACCGCCGCGACCGGCACCCATGACGTCCACGCCTGTCTGCGCACCGGCCTGACCGTCGTCCCGCCGCGCTCGCGCCTGGCGCTGGCCGTCGCCGACGCCGTTCAACTGGCTGAGCAGCACGACGACTTCGACACGGTCGTCGACGCGCTGCACGCCCGCCACTCCCCCGCCCACCACTGGGTGCACGCCCTGCCCAACACCGCCCTGGTCGCCGCCGCCCTCACGCACGCGGACGGCGACTTCACCGGCTCCATCTGCCGTGCCGTGTCCGGCGGCTGGGACACCGACTCCAACGGCGCCACGGCCGGCAGCGTAGCCGCGCTCCTCGCCGGCTCCCCCGCCGCCCTGCCCGACCGCTGGACGGCGCCCCTGAAGAACCGCCTGGCCACCTCCGTGCCCGGGTTCGACGGCACCGGCTTCGACACCCTGGCCCAGCTCACCCACCGGGAGGCTTCCCGCCCATGACCGACATCGTCGTGCTCGGCAGCACCAACATGGACCTCGTGGCGTACGTCGAGAAGGCGCCGCGGCGCGGGGAGACCGTCACCGGACGGGAGTTCCGCACCGTCCCCGGCGGCAAGGGCGCCAACCAGGCCGTCGCCGCCGCCCACGCGGGCGGCACCGTCTCGTTCATCGGCGCCGTCGGCGACGACGCCTTCGGCGGCCGGCTGCGCTCCACGCTGGAGCACTCCGGCGTCAGCACCGACCACCTGCGCACGGTCGAGGGCCCCTCCGGCACCGCGCACATCGTCGTCGACGACGAGGGCGGCAACGCGATCGTCGTCGTGCCCGGCGCCAACGGCACCGTCGACCGGCTCGCCCCCGGCGACGAGGGCCTGATCGCCTCCGCCGACGCCCTGCTGCTCCAGCTGGAGATCCCGCTGGCCGCGGTCGTCGCGGGCGCCCGGACCGCCCGCGCGCACGGCGTCCGCACGATCCTCACCCCCGCGCCCGCCCAGCCGCTCCCGCCCGACCTGTTCGACGCCACCGACCTGCTGGTGCCCAACGAGCACGAGGCCACCGTCCTCACCGGCCGCACCGACCCGCTCCAGGCGGCGATCGCCCTGCTGGAGGTCGTCCCGGAGGTGGTCGTCACGCTCGGCGAGTCCGGCGTCCTGTACGCGGCGCGCGGCGCGGAGCCCGTGAGCGTGCCCGCCCCGCAGGTCACCGCCGTCGACTCCACGGGCGCGGGCGACACGTTCGCCGGCGCGCTGGCCGTGGCGCTCGGCGAGGAACGCCCGGTCCGCGAGGCCCTGGCCTGGGCGGCCGCGGCGGCCTCCCTGTCGGTGCAGCGCCCGGGCGCCTCGGCGTCCATGCCGCAGCGCACCGAGATCGACGCGTGGTACGCCTCATGAGCCGCCCCCCGCTGGCCGGGCTGCGCGTCCTGGACCTCGCCACCCTGTTCGCCGGACCCCTCGCGGCCACCCTGCTCGGCGACTTCGGCGCCGAGGTCGTCAAGGTCGAGCACCCCACCCGCCCCGACCCGTCCCGCGGCCACGGTCCGGCGAAGGACGGCGTGGGCCTGTGGTGGAAGGTCCTCGGCCGCAACAAGCGCACCATGACGCTGGACCTGTCCACCCCCGGCGGCCGCGCCACCCTGCTGCGCCTGGCCGCCTCGGCCGACGTGGTCGTGGAGAACTTCCGCCCCGGCACCCTGGAGAAGTGGGACCTGGGCTGGGCGGAGCTGTCGGCCGCCAACCCGCGCCTGGTGCTCGCCCGGGTCACCGCCTTCGGCCAGTTCGGGCCGAGTTCGCACCGCCCCGGGTTCGGCACCCTCGCGGAGGCGATGAGCGGCTTCGCCGCGCTCACCGGCGAGCCGGACGCGCCCCCGACCCTGCCGCCGTTCGGCCTGGCCGACTCCATCGCGGGCCTCGCCACCGCCTACGCGGTGATGACGGCCCTGGCCGCCCGCGAGCACACCGGCACGGGCCAGGTGGTCGACATGGCCCTCATCGAGCCGATCCTCGCCGTCCTCGGCCCCCACCCGACCTGGTACGACCAGCTCGGCTACGTCCAGGAGCGCACCGGCAACCGCTCCGCGAACAACGCCCCGCGCAACACCTACCGCACCGCCGACGGCTCCTGGGTCGCCGTCTCCACCTCGGCCCAGTCCGTCGCGGAACGCGTGATGGGCCTGGTCGGCCGCCCGGAGCTGACCGAGGAACCCTGGTTCGCGACCGGCGCCGGACGGGCCGCCCACGCCGACGTCCTCGACGCGGCGGTGGGCGGCTGGATCGCCGCCCGCACCCGCACCGACGTCCTGGCCGCCTTCGAGAAGGCCGAGGCGGCGATCGCGCCCGTGCAGGACGTCCGGGACGTGCTGGCCGACCCCCAGTACACGGCCCTGCACACGGTCACCACGGTCGACGACCCGGAGCTCGGACCGCTGCGCATGCAGAACGTCCTGTTCCGGCTCTCGGAGACGCCCGGCGCGATCCGCTGGGCCGGGCGCCCGCACGGCGCCGACACCGACGCGGTCCTCACCGAACTGGGCCTCGCCCCGGCCGAGATCGCGGCCCTGCGGGAAGCGGGCGCCCTGTGACCACGTGCCCGCTGACCTGGCTGTACGTCCCCGGTGACCGTCCGCAGGTGGTCACCAAGGCGCTGGCCTCCGGCGCCGACGTGGTCGTGATCGACCTGGAGGACGCGGTCGCCCCCGACCGCAAGGAGTACGCCCGCGAGGCCACCGCGGACCGGCTGCGCGACCCGCAGACCGTCCCGGTCCACGTCCGCGTCAACGCCCTGGACGGCCCGCACGCGCCGCTGGACCTGAAGGCGCTGGCCCACCTCCCCGGCCTGGCGGGCCTGCGCCTGCCGAAGGTGACCTCCCCGCAGCAGGTCAGGAACATCGCGGCCGCGGCGACCCCGCCGGACGCGGACACCCCGCCGCTGTACGCCCTGCTGGAGACGGCCCTCGGCATCGAGCACGCCCACGCCGTGGCCGGCGCCCACCCCGCGCTGCGCGGGATCTCCCTGGGCGAGGCGGACCTGCGGGCCGACCTGGGCCTGCGCGACGACCGGGGCCTGGACTGGTGCCGCTCCCGGATCGTGGTCGCCGCCCGCGCGGCCGGCCTGCCCGCCCCGCCCCAGTCGGTGCACCCCGACACCCGCGACCTGGAGAGCCTCGCGGCCTCCTGCGCCCACGGCCGGGCCCTCGGCTTCGTGGGCCGCGCGGCCATCCACCCCCGCCAGCTCCCGGTGATCGAGCGGGCCTACCTGCCTACCCCGCGGGAGATCGAGGAGGCCCACCACATCCTCCGCGCCGCCCGCGCCCACCAGGGCGCCCAGGCCCTGCCGAACGGCACGTTCATCGACGCGGCGGTGGTGGCCACGGCCCGGCGCACCCTGTCCCTGGCCCACCGCGTGTGACGCACCCCGGCACACACCGAGGGCGCCCGGAATCACTCCGGGCGCCCTCGGGACCGTGCGGGAACCGGCGGTCGGCTAGCCCTTCTTGCCGCCGGCCGACTCGGTCTCGGCCTTGGCCTCGGTTTCGGTCCCGGCCTCGGTCTTGACGTCGTCCTCGACGGGAGCCGCCCCGCCCTCGGCCTTCGTCAGGTCGGCGGACCCGGTCGCGGCGGATCCGGTCGCGGCGGGCCCGGCGTCGCCGCTGTCGGCCTCGCCCTCGCCCTTGCCCGCCTTCTCGGACTCCCCGTCGGTCCCGTCCGCGCCGGCGGTCCCGTCGGTGGTCGTCCCGTCGGCGGAGGCGTCCGGCTCGACGACCGCCTCGCGGCCCGGCCGCTTCTTCGCCGACACCACGATGTAGGTCACCGCGAGCAGGAACACGACCAGCGCGGTCCAGTTGTTCAGGCGCAGGCCCAGGACGTGGTGGGCGTCGTCGACGCGCAGGTACTCGATCCAGAACCGGCCCACGCAGTACGCGGCGACGTACAGCGCGAACGCCCGTCCGTGCCCCAGCGTGAACCGCCGGTCGGCCCAGATCACCAGCAGGGCCACGCCCACGCACCACAGGGACTCGTACAGGAACGTCGGGTGGTAGTACCCCGGCACCCGCCCGTCCGCCGAGGACGTGATGTGCAGGGCCCACGGGACGTCGGTCGCGCGCCCGTAGAGCTCCTGGTTGAACCAGTTGCCCCAGCGGCCGATGGCCTGCGCCAGCGCGATGCCGGGGGCGACGGCGTCGGCGTAGGCGGGCATCGGGATGCCCCGGCGCCGGGCGCCGATCCACGCGCCCAGCGCGCCGAGCGCGATCGCGCCCCAGATGCCGAGGCCGCCCTCCCACACCTTGAAGGCGTCCACCCAGTCACGGCCCGCGCTGAAGTACAGCTCGTAGTCCGTGATCACGTGGTAGAGCCGCCCGCCGACGAGGCCGAACGGGACCGCCCAGACGGCGATGTCGGCCACCGTGCCGGCCCGGCCGCCGCGCGCGATCCAGCGCCGGTTGCCGAGCCAGACGGCGACGAAGACGCCAATGATGATGCAGAAGGCATAGGCGCGCAGCGGGATGGGTCCGAGGTACTGGACCCCGTGCGACGGGCTGGGAATGTAGGCAAGTTCCATGGCAGGGTCGACGCTACCGTGCCGGGCCGGGCGGGGGGCGGGCAGCCCGGCTACGGCTCCATAACAGGCGGGTGAGAACGCCGCTTACCCCTGGTCCGCCTGCTCGACCAGTTGCTTCAGCTTGGCGGGCGTCATGGTGCGGTCCTGGTAGATGTTCTTGCCGTTCAGCAGGACCGTCGGCGTGCCGGTGAAGCCGCCGCTGCGGAAGGCCGCCTGGGACTTGGCCACCCAGCTGTCGTGGGTGCCGTCCTCCACGCACGCGCGAAACGCGGGGGTGACCAGGCCGGGGACCTTGCCGGCCAGCTCGATGAGCTTGGCCTTGCTGCTGTAGGCGTCGTCGGTCTCGTCGGGCTGGTTCTCGTAGAGCACGTCGTGGTAGGCGGTGAACTTGCCCGCGTCCTGCGCGCAGGCTCCCGCGTTGGCCGCGGTGCGCGAGCCGCTGCCGCCCATGTTGCCGTCGATGAGGGTGGCCAGGTGGTACTCGGTCCTGAGCTTGCCGGCGTCGGTCAGCTCGTGGATCGTCGAGCGGTACGCCGTCTCGAAGGCCTTGCAGGCGGGGCAGCGGAAGTCCTCCCACACGGTGAGCGTGGACTTCGCGCCGTCCTTGCCGACGGGGATCGCGAGGGCGTCCTTGCCCTGGGCGCCCGAGGGCGCCACCACCGGTCCTGAGCTCTCGCTCTTGTGGTCCTTGCCGGCGTTCGCCGCGACGACGCCGATCACGGCGGCCAGGCCCAGCACGCACACCACGCTCGCCGCCACGATCAGTGTGCGCCGGCGCCGCTCCGAGGCCTTCTGCTTCTCGCGCTCGACCGCCAGCCGCTCCCGGGCGGTGCGCTTTCCCTCACGATTCTTCTCGCTCACACCCCGGAAACGAACCGGGGAGGCGCAGCGCGCCTCCCCGGCTCCAGGTCCACCCGTTCGAGTGACCGAATCTCCCGGCGTTGTCGCCGGTCAGCGGCTCATGCCCGGCCGCGCACGCCCTGGGCCAGGTCGGCCGCGAGGGCGCGCACCGCCTCGACGCCGGCCGCGTGGTCCGGGGCGTCCAGCATCCGCTTCACGAAGGCGGACCCGACGATCACGCCGTCGGCGAAGCCGGCCACCTCGGCGGCCTGCGCGGCGTTGGAGACGCCCAGGCCGACGCAGACGGGCAGGCCGCTGCCGGTGGCCCGGGTGCGTTCGACCAGGTCCTGGGCCTGCGCGCCGACGGACTCGCGGGTGCCGGTGACGCCCATCAGCGAGGCGGCGTAGACGAAGCCGCTGCCCGCCGCGGTGATCTGCGCGAGCCGCTCGTCCTTGCTACTCGGCGCCACGACGAAGACCGTCGCGAGGCCGTGCTTCTCGGCGTGCTCCCGCCACAGCGCGGACTCCTGCACGGGCAGGTCCGGCAGGATCGCCCCGGCACCGCCCGCCTCGGCCAGCTCGGCGGTGAACCGCTCGACGCCGTAGCGGTCGATGGGGTTCCAGTACGTCATGACCAGGACCGGCTTGCCGGTGGCCGCGTGGGCCTCGCGGACCGTGCGCATCACGTCGGCGATGCGGACGCCGCCGCGCAGGGCGATGTCGTCGGCGGTCTGGATGACCGGGCCGTCGAGGACGGGGTCGCTGTGCGGCAGGCCCACCTCGACGACGTCCGCGCCGCCGTCGAAGGCGGCCTCGATCGCCTCGATGCCGCCGTCCACCGTCGGGAACCCGGCGGGCAGGTAGGCGATGAGCGCGGACCGCCCCTCCGCCCGGGCGGCGGCGAGGGTGTCGGTCAACAGCTGGATGTTCCCGCTCACTTGGCGTCCCCCTCGATCTCGGCGATGTCCGCCTGGTCGGCGGCGACCTCGGCGTCGGTGTCGTACAGGCCGAAGTAACGGGCGGCGGTGTCCATGTCCTTGTCGCCGCGGCCGGACAGGTTGACCACGATCAGCCCCTCGGGGCCGAGTTCGCGGCCGACCTCCAGGGCGCCGGCGAGGGCGTGCGCGGACTCGATGGCCGGGATGATGCCCTCGGTGCGCGACAGCAGGCGCAGGGCCTGCATGGCGGCGTCGTCGGTGACCGCGCGGTACTCGGCGCGGCCGGTGTCCTTGAGGTAGGAGTGCTCGGGGCCGATGCCGGGGTAGTCCAGGCCGGCCGAGATCGAGTAGGGCTCGGTGATCTGGCCCTCGTCGTCCTGCAGGACGTAGGAGCGCGAGCCGTGCAGGATGCCGGGCTCGCCCGCGGTCAGGGTCGCCGCGTGCTCGCCGGTCTCCACGCCGTGCCCGGCGGGCTCGCAGCCGACCAGGCGGACCGAGGCGTCGGGGAGGAAGGCGTGGAAGAGGCCGATGGCGTTGGAGCCGCCGCCCACGCAGGCGATCGCGGCGTCGGGGAGCCGGCCGGCCCGCTCCAGGAGCTGGCGCCGCGCCTCGACGCCGATGACGCGGTGGAAGTCGCGGACCATCGCCGGGAAGGGGTGCGGTCCGGCGACCGTGCCGAAGAGGTAGTGGGTGCGGTCGACGTTGGCGACCCAGTCGCGGAACGCCTCGTTGATGGCGTCCTTCAGGGTGCGGCTGCCGGACTTCACCGCGACGACCTCGGCGCCGAGCATGCGCATGCGGGCCACGTTGAGCGCCTGGCGCCGGGTGTCGATCTCGCCCATGTAGATCGTGCACTCGAGGCCGAACAGGGCGCAGGCGGTGGCCGTGGCGACGCCGTGCTGGCCGGCGCCGGTCTCGGCGATGACCCGGGTCTTGCCCATGCGCCGGGTGAGCAGGGCCTGGCCGAGCACGTTGTTGATCTTGTGGGAGCCGGTGTGGTTGAGGTCCTCGCGCTTGAGGAACACGCGTGCGCCACCGGCGTGTTCGGCGAAGCGGGGCACCTCGGTGAGCGCGCTGGGACGGCCGGTGTAGTTGACCAGCAGCTCGTCCAGCTCGCGGGCGAACTCGGGGTCGTGCTTGGCCTTGTCGTACTCGACGGCCACCTCGTCCACGGCGGCGACGAGGGCCTCCGGGATGAACTTGCCGCCGAAGGCGCCGAAGTAGCCTTCGGCGCTCGGGACCTGACCCTCCGGGTCGGGGATGAAGAAGTCGCTGGGCATGCGGGTACCTCACGGTGAGTGTGTGGAGAAAAGACACTGGTCGCCGTGGGGGCGGGGGTGAAGGGCCGAGTGCGGGCCCGTCGGGGCTGGTCGCGCAGTTCCCCGCGCCCCTAGGAGGCCCGCTGCCATCGACGCCCGTTGACCTGGCCGGGCTCGGCCCCGATGACGTACCGCACTCGTCGGCCGTGCACCCGGCGTGCGGGTGCACGGCACCCACGGGGCCTGCAGCCGCGCGCGAGGCGGGCGTACGGGTCCCTAGTCGCCAGAGTGATCGAGAGGGTCATCGGGGCAAGCCTAGCGGGATCAGCCGCGCCCGTGCCGCAGTGCCGGGTGTTCGCCCGCGGCGACCAGGTCCGCCACCGCGGCCTTGGGGTCCTTGCCGGTGACCAGGGACTCGCCGACCAGGACCGCGTCCGCGCCGGCGTTGGCGTAGGCGATGAGGTCGTGCGGGCCGCGGACGCCGGACTCGGCGACCTTGACCAGGGTGTCCGGGATCTCGGGGGCCACGCGCTCGAAGGTGGCGCGGTCGACCTCGAGGGTCTTGAGGTTGCGGGCGTTGACGCCGATGATCCTGGCGCCGGCGTCGACCGCGCGCTCGACCTCGTCCTCGTCGTGCACCTCCACGAGGGGGGTGAGGCCGATGGAGACGGCGCGCTCGATCAGCGACTCCAGCGCCGGCTGGTCGAGGGCGGCCACGATCAGCAGGGCGAGGTCGGCGCCGTACGCGCGGGCCTCCCACAGCTGGTACGAGGTGACGATGAAGTCCTTGCGCAGGACCGGGATGTCCACGCGCGCGCGGACGGCCTCCAGGTCGGCGAGCGAGCCGCCGAAGCGGCGCTGCTCGGTGAGCACGGAGATGACGGCCGCGCCGCCCGCCTCGTAGTCCGCGGCGAGGGCCGCCGGGTCGGCGATCGCGGCCAGCGCGCCCTTGGACGGGCTGGAGCGCTTGACCTCGCAGATGACCTTGACGCCGTCGCCCTTGAGCGCGGCCACGCCGTCCTTGGCCGCGGGGGCCTTCGCCGCGCGCTCCTTGAGCTCGTCGAGGCTGACGCGCGCCTGCCGCTCCGCGAGGTCGGCCCGGACTCCGTCGATGATCTCGTCGAGCACACTCACGCGAGCGGCCCCCTTCCTGACGGTGGACAGTTCCAGCGACCAGCGGGGAAACCCATGGTCACTGCGATGGTATCCGGAGCGGGGGCGGGGCCCCGCATCAGGCCATCCGGGTCCCAGTACCTGGACACCCGGAGATGATCAAGGACGCAGCCAGCCACCGAAGGGCAGGTTCCGGACAACCGTGAAGACCAGCAGGAACGCGCCGAGGGTCCACAGGTGCGCCGTGCCGAGCCGGATCCCGGGCGGCCGGCCGCGTACGGCGCGGACCACCCAGATGGTCCACACGACGGCGAAGCCCAGGTAGGCCAGCACGGCGGCCGCGTTGTCGTGGAGGGCGCCGAGCAGGTCGCCGTGCACGAACGCGTGCGCGCTGCGCAGTCCGCCGCAGCCGGGGCAGTACAGGCCCGTGACGGCGTAGAGCGGGCACAGCGGGTAGTGGCCCGGGGTGTTCGGGTCGACCGTGCCGACGTAGGCGAAGGCCCCGGCGACGGCCGCGAGGATCCCGGCGGGCACGGCGAGCCGCGCCGCGCGGGGGTCCGTGGTCACGCTGTGCTGGTCTGCTTCCACGCCTCGCATTGTGCCGCGCACCGGCCGGTACGCGCGCGGGCGGCGGCCGGTGGGGTCACCGGCCGCCGCCCGGGACAGGCGTGCGGGGAGCTCAGCCCTCGGCGCCGGCCGGCTCGCGCGTCGCCGACACCTGGTGCACCGGGTGCTGCTCCTTCGGCTGGCCGAGGCCCATGGCGCGCATGATCCCGCCGACCACACCACCGAGCAGCACGATCACCATGCCGGCCCAGAAACCGGCCGGCTGGGCCGCCACCATGAACGTGCCCGCGACGCAGAAACCGATGAAGGCGATGATGACACCGGTCCACGCGGCCGGGGTGTGACCGTGGCTGCTGCCCGCCATGACTTGCTCCTCGTTGCTGTGACGTGTCGAACGTGCCGAACGTGTCGTACGCGCTGTGTCCTACGGGGTTCGTCCGGACCCGTGCCGGAACCCCCTGCCATTGTCCCGCACGCCCGGGCGCGCAATGAGCGGGGGTGGCCTCCCGCCGGCGTCTGATGCGCCACACCCGGGCGGACGGTCAGGCGGGGTCGGCGCCCGTGGGGTCCTCGCCGCGGTCCAGGGCCTTCCAGATGTCCTCGGGACGGTCGGGGTCGACCGGGGCCGCCGCGCGCCGGGGGCGGGGGGCGCCGTCGCGCTCGTAGCGGCCGGACATGGCCGGCCACAGGCGGCCGTAGCGCAGGGCGAGCAGGCCGGCCAGCAGGATCAGCAGGCCGCCGACGGCCGCGACGTACGGCCAGGCGGTGTGGCTGAAGGAGGCGACCGTGGCGGAGGTGTCGCCGGAGGCCTGGGCGGCCTTCTCGTCGAGCGCGCTGGAGTCGGAGGCGCCGACCAGGGCAGCGGTGACGATGCCGAGACCGGAGAGCGCGAGCAGCGCGGAGACCGCGAGGCGGCCGGCCCGGCGGACCGCGAACACCGCGACCAACGCGGCGAGGCCCACTATGGCGAGCGCGGCGGGGACGCCGGTGACGTCGCTCCCCCGGGCGGTCAGCGGGAAGGAGCCGCCGGCCACCGTGGCGGTGCCCTCCGACCAGCGCTGCCGGGTGGCGAGGAGGGCCACGGCCGCGCCGAGCGCTCCGCTCAGCAGGGCGACGGCGAGGCTCCGGCGGCCGGCCCGCGCGGGGCCGGCGGCTTCGGTTCGGGGGTGCGGTACGGCAGTCACGTACTCCAGTGTCACCCGGACCCCGGGCGAACGGTCACCCGGGGTTGCGTGAGACGCGCCCCATCGCGCGCGGGGGTCTACGCGCGCAGGCGGTTCGCGGTGTGCACCGCCCGCAGGACCGCGGCCGCCTTGTTGCGGCACTCCTGGTCCTCGGCGACCGGGTCGGAGTCGGCCACCACGCCCGCGCCCGCCTGCACGTGGGCGGTGCCGTCGCGCAGCAGGGCGGTGCGGATGGCGATGGCGGTGTCGGAGTCGCCGGCGAAGTCGAGGTAGCCGACGCAGCCGCCGTACAGGCCGCGCCGGGAGGGTTCGAGCTCGTCGATGATCTGCATCGCGCGGGGCTTGGGGGCGCCGGAGAGGGTGCCCGCCGGGAAGCAGGCGGTGAGCACGTCGAAGGCGGTGCGGCCGGCGGCTACCGTGCCGGTGACGGTGGAGACGATGTGCATCACGTGGGAGTACCGCTCGACGGACATGAAGTCCACGACCTCCACCGAGCCCGGCTCGCAGACCCGGCCCAGGTCGTTGCGGCCGAGGTCGACCAGCATCAGGTGCTCGGCGCGCTCCTTGGGGTCGGCGAGCAGCTCCTCGGCGAGGGCCTGGTCCTCCTGCGGCGTCACCCCGCGGTGCCGGGTGCCGGCGATGGGGTGGACCATGGCCCGCCCGTCCTCGACCTTCACCAGGGCCTCGGGGGACGAGCCGACGACGTCGAACCCGTCGAAGCGGAACAGGTACATGTACGGCGAGGGGTTGGTGGCCCGCAGCACCCGGTAGACGTCCAGGGCGCTCGCCGTGCACGGGGTCTCGAAGCGCTGCGAGGGCACGACCTGGAAGGCCTCGCCCGCGCGGATGCGCTCCTTGACGTCCTCGACGGCGCGCTGGAAGTCGGGGCCGCCCCAGCGCGCGGTGTACTCCGGCAGCTCGGAGGGCGGCAGGACGGCCGGCGGCTGGGGGACGGCGCGCGAGAGGTCCGCCTCCATGGCGTCCAGGCGGGCCACCGCGTCGGCGTGGGCCTCGTCCACGCCCGTGTCGAGGTCGTTGTGGTTGATCGCGTTGGCGATCAGCAGGACCGAGCCCTCCCAGTGGTCCATCACCGCGAGGTCGCTGGTGAGGAGCATGGTCAGCTCGGGCAGCCGCAGGTCGTCGCGCTCGCCGGGGCCGATCTTCTCCAGGCGGCGGACGATGTCGTAGCCGAGGTAGCCGACCAGGCCGCCGGTGAAGGGCGGCAGGCCCTCCTGGTGGGGGGTGTGCAGGGCCTGGAGGGTGGCGCGCAGGGCGGCGAGCGGGTCGCCGTCGGTGGGGACGCCCACCGGCGGGGTGCCGAGCCAGTGGGCCTGTCCGTCGCGGGAGGTGAGCGCCGCCGAGGAGCGCACGCCGACGAAGGAGTACCGGGACCAGGAGCGGCCGTTCTCGGCGGACTCCAGCAGGAAGGTGCCCGGGCGCTCGGCGGCGAGCTTGCGGTACAGGGCGACCGGGGTGTCGCCGTCGGCGAGGAGCTTGCGGGTGACCGGGATCACGCGCCGGTCGGCGGCCAGCTTGCGGAACGTCTCGAGGTCCATGACGGCCGACCCTACTGACCCCGGGCCGCGGCACCGGAACCGGCGTCCGCGAGCAGCACGTCGGTGTCGAAGCAGGTGCGCGCGCCGGTGTGGCAGGCGGCCCCGACCTGGTCGACCCGGACGAGCACGGTGTCGGCGTCGCAGTCCAGGGCGACGGACTTCACCCACTGGACGTGCCCGGAGGTGTCGCCCTTGACCCAGTACTCCTGGCGGCTGCGCGACCAGTAGGTGCAGCGGCCGGTGCTGAGGGTGCGGTGCAGCGCCTCGTCGTCCATCCAGCCGAGCATCAGCACCTCACCGGTGTCGTACTGCTGGGCGATGGCGGGCAGGAGGCCGTCGGGGCTGCGCTTGAGGCGCGCCGCGATCTGCGGGTCGAGGCCGCTGGGCCGGTCGGTGCTGGTCATGGGTGCCATTGTGCCGCGCGGAGGCGACCACACCGGTGCCGCGTCCGCGGGCTGGTCGTAGGCTGGCCCCATGTCGACCTTCGCCAAGCGTGAACGGCTCCTGCTCGCCGACCTCTTGGAAACCGCCGGCCCCGACGCCCCGACGCTGTGCGAGGGCTGGGTCACCCGTGACCTGGCCGCGCACGTGGTGGTGCGGGAGCGGCGCCCGGACGCCGCCGGGGGCATCCTGATCAAGCAGCTCGCCCCCCGCCTGGACCGGGTGATGGAGGAGTTCACGGCCAAGCCGTACGAGGAGCTGATCCAGCTCATCCGCACCGGTCCGCCGCGCTTCTCACCCTTCCAGCTCAAGCAGATCGACGAGGCGTCGAACATCATCGAGTTCTACGTCCACACCGAGGACGTGCGCCGGGCCCAGCCGGACTGGTCGCCGCGCCCGCTGGACCCGGTGTTCCAGGACGCCCTGTGGTCGCGGCTGGAGCGCACGGCCCGGCTGACGGGCCGCGGCACGGCCACCGGCCTGGTGCTGCGGCGCCCGGACGGCCGCACGGTGGTCGCCAACCGCGGCACGCCGGTGGTGACGGCGACGGGCGAGCCGTCCGAGCTGCTGCTGTTCCTGTACGGCCGGCAGAGCGCCGCCACGGTGGACCTGCAGGGCGAGGAGAACGCCATCGAGCAGCTGCGCGCGGGCAAGCAGCTCGGGATCTGACGCGCTGCGGACGGCCCGGTCCCCCCGGTCACGTCCGGGGGGCGGGCGGCGGTCAGCGCACCGGGTGGCCGGCCTCGCCGAGGGCCTGCTTGACCTCGCCGATACGCAGGTCGCCGAAGTGGAACACGGACGCGGCGAGCACGGCGTCGGCGCCCGCCTCGACCGCCGGGGCGAAGTCGGCGAGCCGGCCGGCGCCGCCGGAGGCGATCACCGGGACCGTGACGTGCTTGCGGACGGCGGCGATCATCTCCAGGTCGTAGCCGTCCTTGGTGCCGTCGGCGTCCATGGAGTTCAGCAGGATCTCGCCGGCGCCCAGCTCGGCCGCCCGGTGCGCCCACTCGACGGCGTCGATGCCGGTGCCCCGGCGGCCGCCGTGGGTGGTCACCTCGAAGGTGCCGGCCTCCGTGCGGCGGGCGTCCACCGACAGCACCAGCACCTGGCTGCCGAAGCGCTCGGCGATCTCGCGGATCAGCTCGGGCCGCGCGATCGCGGCGGTGTTGACGCCCACCTTGTCCGCGCCGGCGCGCAACAGCTTGTCGACGTCCTCGGCGCTGCGCACGCCGCCGCCGACGGTCAGCGGGATGAAGACCTGCTCGGCGGTGCGGCGCACCACGTCGTAGGTGGTCTCGCGGTTGCCCGACGAGGCGGTGATGTCCAGGAACGTCAACTCGTCGGCGCCCTCGGCGTCGTAGACCTTCGCCATCTCGACGGGGTCGCCCGCGTCGCGCAGGTTCTGGAAGTTGACGCCCTTGACGACCCGGCCGTCGTCCACGTCCAGGCAGGGGATGACTCGGACCGCCAGGGTCATGAATCCACGGCTCCTCAACCGGCCTTTCAGCCTCTGAATGCTTCGAGTTCCACTTCGACCAGGATCCGCGGGTCCACGAAGCCCTCCACGACCACCAGGGTCGAGGCCGGGCGCACCCGGTCGAACAGTTCCTTGTGGGCCCGGCCCACCTCGTCCACGTCGCGCGCGTGGGAGAGGTACATGCGGGTCCTGATCACCGACTCCGGGCCCAGCCCGAACTCGGCGATCGCCTCCAGTGCGCCGGTGAACGCGGCCTTCGCCTGTTCGTACGGGTCGCCCTCCCCGTAGAGCACGCTGCCCCGGAAGGACGTGGTGCCCGCCACCAGCACACGGTCGCCGGCCGCGACGGCGCGGGCGAAACCGAAGGACTCCTCCCAGGGACTTGCGCCCTGCACGCGCCGTACGGCTCCCGACGTCATGACGACACAGCCTCCAGGGCCTCTTCCAGGGTGAACGCCTTCGCGTACAGCGCCTTCCCGACGATGGCGCCCTCGACACCGAGCGGGACCAGGCCGGCCAGGGCGCGCAGGTCGTCCAGGGACGACACGCCGCCGGAGGCCACGACGGGGCGGTCGGTCGCCGCGCAGACGTTCTTCAGCAGCTCCAGGTTGGGGCCCTGGAGCGTGCCGTCCTTGGCGATGTCGGTGACGACGTAGCGGGCGCAGCCCTCCTTGTCGAGGCGCTCCAGCGTCTCGTAGAGGTCGCCGCCGTCGCGGGTCCAGCCGCGGCCGCGCAGGGTGGTGCCGCGCACGTCGAGGCCGACGGCGATCTTGTCGCCGTGCCGGGCGATGACCTCGGCGACCCACTCGGGGGTCTCCAGGGCGGCGGTGCCGAGGTTGACGCGGGTGCAGCCGGTGGCCAGAGCCGCGGCGAGGGTGTCGTCGTCGCGGATGCCGCCGGACAGCTCGACCTTGATGTCCATGGCGCGGGCGACCTCGGCGATCAGCTCGCGGTTGTCGCCGGTGCCGAACGCGGCGTCCAGGTCGACCAGGTGCAGCCACTCGGCGCCCGAGCGCTGCCAGGCGAGGGCGGCCTCCAGCGGGGAGCCGTAGGAGGTCTCCGTGCCGGACTCGCCGTGGACGAGGCGGACGGCCTGGCCGTCGCGGACGTCGACGGCGGGGAGGAGTTCGAGCACGTGTGCGGACGAGGCGGTCACAGGGTTCCGATCCAGTTGGTGAGGAGCTGGGCTCCGGCGTCGCCGGACTTCTCGGGGTGGAACTGCGTGGCCCACAGGGCACCGTTCTCCACGGCGGCCACGAACGGCTCGCCGTGCGTCGACCAGGTCACCCGGGGTGCCGCCAGGAGCGGGTTGTGCGTCTCCAGGCTCCAGTCGTGCACGGCGTAGGAGTGCACGAAGTAGAAGCGGGCGTCCGCGTCCAGGCCGGCGAACAGCTCGGAGCCGGCCGGGGCGTCCACGGTGTTCCAGCCCATGTGGGGCACGACGTCGGCCTTCAGCGGCCCGACGGTGCCGGGCCACTCGGCGAGGCCCTCCGTCTCCACGCCGTGCTCGATGCCGCGCGCGAACAGGATCTGCATGCCGACGCAGATGCCCATCACGGGCCGGCCGCCGGACAGCCGGCGGTCGACGATCCAGTCGCCGCGCGCTTCCCTCAGGCCCTTCATGCAGGCGGCGAACGCGCCGACGCCCGGCACCAGCAGGCCGTCGGCGTTCATCGCCCGGTCGAAGTCGCGGGTGATCTCGACGTCGGCCCCGGTGCGCGCGAGGGCGCGCTCGGCCGAGCGGACGTTGCCGAAGCCGTAGTCGAAGACGACGACCTTCTTCGGCGTGCTCATCAGTTCCACACCTCCAGCCGCATGACGCCCGCCAGCAGGCACATCCCGGCGCCGATGGAGAGCAGCACGATCAGGCTGCGCGGCATGTCCTGCTTGACGAAGGAGTAGATGCCGCCGGCCAGGAACAGCCCGACGACGATGAGGAGGGTCGACAGCCCGTTCACCGTGTGCCTCCGTTCGCTTCTCCGCCCGCGCGGCGCAGAGGTGCGGCCATCGTCGTCGTCTGCGGCCCGGTGGCCGCGCGTGCGTCGCTCACAGCGCGCCCTTCGTGGAGGGGAGGATTCCGGCCGCGCGCGGGTCGCGTTCGCTCGCGTAGCGCAGGGCGCGGGCCAGGGCCTTGAACTGGCACTCCACGATGTGGTGCGCGTTGCGCCCGTAGGGCACGTGGACGTGCAGGGCGATCTGCGCCTGGGCCACGAAGGACTCCAGGATGTGCCGGGTCATGGTGGTGTCGTACTCGCCGATCATCGGCGCCATGTTCTCGGGCTCGGTGTGCACGAGGTAGGGGCGGCCGGAGAGGTCGACGGTGACCTGGGCGAGCGACTCGTCCAGCGGGACGGTGCAGTTGCCGAAGCGGTAGATGCCCACCTTGTCGCCGAGGGCCTGCTTGAAGGCTGCGCCCAGCGCGAGGGCGGTGTCCTCGATGGTGTGGTGCGAGTCGATGTGCAGGTCGCCCTCGGTCTTGACGGTGAGGTCGAACAGGCCGTGCCGGCCGAGCTGGTCGAGCATGTGGTCGTAGAAGCCGACCCCGGTCGCCACGTCGACCTTGCCGCTGCCGTCGAGGTCGATCTCGACGAGCACCGACGTCTCCTTGGTGACCCGCTCCACGCGTCCCACGCGGTTCATGCGCTCTGCTCCTTCTTCAGTTCACGGACCGCGTCGAGGAACGCGTCGTTCTCCTGCGGGGTGCCGGCGGTGACCCTGAGCCAGCCGGGGACGCCGTTGTCCCGGACGAGGACGCCCCGGTCGAGGATCTTCTGCCAGGCCGCGTGCGCGTCGGCGAAGCGGCCGAACTGGACGAAGTTGGCGTCGGAGGCGGTCACCTCGTAGCCGATCGCCCGCAGCTCGGTCACCAGGCGGTCCCGCTCGGTCTTCAGCTGCTCGACGTAGCCGAGCAGGGTGTCGGTGTGCTCCAGCGCGGCCAGCGCGGTCGCCTGGGTGACGGCCGACAGGTGGTACGGCAGCCGCACCAGCTGGACGGCGTCGACCACGGCCGGGTGCGCGGCGAGGTAGCCGAGGCGCAGGCCGGCCGCGCCGAACGCCTTCGACATGGTCCGCGAGATCACCAGGTGCGGGCGGCCCTCGAGCAGCGGCAGCAGCGAGGGGCCGTGGCTGAACTCGATGTACGCCTCGTCCACGATCACCAGCGACGGCTTGGCGGCCTGCGCCGCCTCGTACAGCGCGGTCACGGTCTCGGGCGGGACGGCCGTGCCGGTGGGGTTGTTGGGGGTGGTGACGAAGACGACGTCCGGGCGGTGCCCGGCGATCGCCTCCCGCGCGGCGGCGAGGTCGATGGTGAAGTCCTCGCCGCGCGGCCCGGAGATCCAGCCGGTGCCGGTGCCGCGCGCGATGAGCGCGTGCATCGAGTACGACGGCTCGAAGCCGATCGCCGTGCGTCCCGGTCCGCCGAAGGTCTGCAGCAACTGCTGGATGACCTCGTTGGAGCCGTTGGCCGCCCAGACGTTGCCGAGGCCCACCTCGTGGCCCGAGGTGCGGGTCAGGTACGCGGCGAGCCGGGTGCGCAGCTCGACGGCGTCGCGGTCCGGGTAGCGGTTGAGGTGGCGGGCCGCCTCGCGCACCCGCTCCGCGATCCGCTCGACCAGCGGCTCGGGCAGCGGGTAGGGGTTCTCGTTGGTGTTCAGCCGTACGGGCACGTCCAGCTGGGGCGCCCCGTAGGGGGACTTGCCGCGCAGCTCGTCCCGTACGGGGAGATCGTCGATCCTCACGTCGCTCACTTGCTCCCGGGAACCTTCCAGCCGAACCTCGCCTTGATCGCCGCGCCGTGCGCGGGCAGGTCCTCCGCCTCCGCCAGCGTGACCACGTGGTGCGCGACGTCGGCCAGCGCGTCCTTCGTGTAGTCCACGACGTGGATGCCGCGCAGGAAGGACTGCACGGACAGGCCCGAGGAGTGGCAGGCGCAGCCGCCGGTGGGCAGGACGTGGTTGGACCCGGCGGCGTAGTCGCCGAGGGACACCGGCGCCCAGGGCCCGACGAAGATCGCGCCCGCGTTGCGCACGCGGTCGGCGACGGCGGCGGCGTCGGCGGTCTGGATCTCCAGGTGCTCGGCGCCGTAGGCGTCGACCACCCTGAGGCCCTCGTCGATGCCGTCGACCAGGACGATCGCGGACTGCCGCCCGGTCAGGGCGGGCACGATCCGGTCGTCGACGTGCCGGGTGGCCGCGACCTGCGGCTCCAGCTCCTTCTCCACCGCGTCGGCGAGCTCGACGGAGTCGGTGACCAGGACGGCGGCGGCCAGCGGGTCGTGCTCGGCCTGGCTGATCAGGTCGGAGGCGACGTGCACCGGGTCGGCGGTGGCGTCGGCGAGGACCGCGATCTCGGTCGGGCCGGCCTCGGCGTCGATGCCGATCCGGCCGGTGAAGTAGCGCTTGGCGGCGGCGACCCAGATGTTGCCCGGCCCGGTGACCATGTTCGCGGGCGGGCAGGACTCGGTGCCGTGGGCGAACATCGCGACGGCGGTCGCGCCGCCGGCCGCGTAGACCTCGTCCACGCCGAGCAGCGCGCACGCGGCGAGGATCGTCGGGTGCGGCAGTCCGCCGAACTCGGCCTGGGCGGGCGAGGCGAGCGCGATCGACGGGACGCCGGCCTCCTGGGCCGGGACGACGTTCATCACCACGGACGACGGGTACACCGACCGGCCGCCGGGGGCGTACAGCCCGACGCGCTCGACCGGCACCCACTTCTCGGTCACCGTGCCGCTGGGCACGACCTGGGTGGTGTGGTCGGTGCGGCGCTGGGCGCGGTGCACGAGGCGGGCGCGGCGGACGGACTCCTCCAGGGCCGAGCGCACGGCCGGGTCGAGCTCCTCCAGGGCGCGGGCGAGGGCCGCGGCCGGGACCCGGACCTGGTCGAGGCGGACGCCGTCGAACTTCTCGGCGAAGTCGATCAGCGCCGCGTCGCCCCGATGATGCACGGCCTCGCAGATCGGGCGCACCTTCTCCAGGGCGGCCGAGACGTCGAAGTCGGCTCGGGGCAGCAGGTCGCGCAGGGCGGGGCCCTCGGGGAGGGCGTCGCCGCGCAGATCGATTCGGGAGATCACGGTCCCAATTCTCTCAGACCCCGCCGACGTGCCGTCCGCGCGTATCAATGGCTGATACAGAACGTCCAGGGGCCTCACGACGGGCGGTCGGTCACGTTCCGTAAATCTTCCTCACGTTCCGTGGTTGGCTCGTCACCCAGCGGGCATGAACAGGTGTGCGAGGAGCGGGATGTGCCGCGCGGGACGGAGGTGGCGGGGTGGTGGACGAGGGGAGCCGCCGGCGCACGGGGGACCTGCCGGACGACCTGACCGCCGTCGAGGCCGGGATGTGGCAGGCCTTCCGCAACGGCAGCGTGTACGACCTGAGCAGCGGCGACGCGCTGGTGGACGACCCGCACGGCGGGCAGCCGTGGGGCCCGGAGCGCACCGTGCGGGCCCGCGTCGTGGCCTGGCTGCTGCTGGACGGCCCGCCGCCGCTGACCGGGCGGGTGTCCTCGCTGAAGCTGGCCGGGGTGCGGCTGAGCGGCTCGCTGGACCTGTCGGGCGGCACGGTGGTGCCGTACGTGGAGATGCGGCGCTGCCGGTTCGAGCGGGACGTGCTGCTACCGGAGGCCCGGCTGACGACGGTGCGGCTGGTGGACTGCGCGGTGCCGCGGCTGGAGGCCGCCCGGGTGCACACCGAGGGCGACCTGCACCTGCCGCGCTGCCGGTTCCTGCGCGGGGTCCGGCTGACCGACGCGCACATCGGCACCGACCTGATGCTGAACCAGGCCGTGGTGCACCAGGACCGCACCGGCCGCTCGATCGCCGGTGACGGCCTGAGCGTCGGCCAGGACCTCCAGGCCGAACTGCTGGAGTCCTACGGCGAGCTCAGCCTGCGCAGCGCGAAGATCGGGGTGTCGCTGAGCCTGCGCGGGGCGCGGCTGGTCAACCCGGACGCCCGGCTCGCGCTGAACGCGCCCCAGCTGACCGTGGAGCGCACGCTGTACCTGACCCCGGCCGGGCTCGGCGCGGGCACGCCGAGCGGGGCGACCCCCGCGCGGGGCACGCGGGTCCAGCGGTTCGAGTGCCGGGGCGGTGCGCGCCTGGACGACGGGCGGTTCGGGGACGCGGTCGACTTCCAGGACGCCCGGTTCACGCTCACCGACGACCAGGAGATATCCCTGCGCCGGGTGCAGACGCCGGAGCTGCGCTTCCTCGGGGAGCGTCCGGCGCGCGGGCGGGTCGCGCTGTCGGGGGCGCGGGTGGTCAACCTGGTGGACCGGGCGGCCGCCTGGCCGGGCCCGGGGAGCCTGCACATGAGCGGCTTCACCTACGAGAACCTGGTGCCCCGGGGCCCGTTCCCGCTCGCCGAGCGGCTGCGCTGGGTGTCGGCGGCGACCGCCGAGTACCAGCCTGAGCCGTACGAGCGGCTGGCCGCGGTGCTGCGGGCGAGCGGCGAGGACGAGGGCGCGCGCGAGGTGCTGCTCGCCAAGCAGCGCCACCGCCGGGCGACCCTGCCGCCGGCCGCGAAGCTGTGGGGGTACGCGCAGGACTGGACGGTCGCCTACGGGTACCGGCCGGGCCGGGCGGCCCTGTGGATGGCGGTGCTGTGGGCGGCGGGTTCGCTGGCCTTCGCGCAGGCCGCGCACCGTCCGGTCGACGCGGGCCGCCACCCGCAGTGGGACCCGGCCCTGTACGCGCTCGACCTGCTGCTGCCGGTGATCGACTTCGGGCAGAGCGGCCAGTGGCAGCTGCGCGACGGCTGGCAGTGGCTGTCGGTGGCCCTGGTGCTGCTCGGCTGGGTGCTGGCCACGGCGGTGGCGGCGGGCGCGACCCGGCTGCTGCGGCGGAGCTGACCGTGGTGCGGGTGGTCCGGAGGGTGCGGCGGTTCCGGACGGGGCGCTGGTTCCGGATGGTGCTGGTGCTCGGTGAGGGGAACGTCTGTTCTTGTTGAAGTCTCACCTTTTACCTCTCCTTTACTTCGGAGGGTACAACTTTCCCCGGCTTGACCGTTCCCTCTGGCGCACCCGCGACCTGCGGCTTTTCAATGGACGTCACCATGGCTCTGCTGCCCCCGTTCATCCGAGGCTCCCGGACGCCCGCGTCCCGGGGCCCTCGGAACGTCGCCCCGCACACCGCCGCTGGCCTGCCCGCCGACGACGAGGTACTGCTCGACGCGCCCGACGACCGGCTGGGCCCCGCGCTGGTCGCCGCCGGGCGGGACGAGTACGACGCCGCCGCCGCACTGCTGGCCGGCACGCGCGTGCGCGGCGAGTGGGAGCACCGCGACGGCTACGTCGTCCGGCTGGCGTCCTTCGCGCACGCCCGGCCGGACTGGTTCGAGCGGTGGCGCGCGGACGCGCCGCGCGACCCGGACGTCCTGCTGGTCGCCGCCCAGCTCGCCGTGCACCGCGCCTGGCGCTCCCCCGCCCGCACCGAGCTGCTGCGCGAGGTGAGCCCGCTGGTCACCGCGGCGGCGCAGGCGCACGTGCCCGACCCGGTGCCGTGGCGGATCGCCCTGGACCACGCGCGCGGGGCCCGCGCCGGGCACAAGTACTTCAGCGAGCTGTGGGAGGCGGCGGTGCGCCGCTCCCCGCACCACTACGGCTGTCACGTGGCCGCGCTGCGCTACCTCGCCGCGTCCTGGCACGGTGCGACCCGCGAGTGCTTCGACTTCGCCGACCGGGCCGCGCAGGACGCGCCCGAGGACTCCCTGGTCCAGGCGCTGCCGTTGCAGGCCGCGTTCGCGTACCTCACCGACGGCTGCGGCCCGGACGTGGCGCGCGAGCGGCTCGACGCGGCGGCCGACCGGGCGCTCGCCCTGTCCGCCCGCCTGCCGGTGTCCGACCCCTGGCCAGCCGAGATGCGCAACGTCCTGGCCTACGTGCTCAAGCGTCTGCGCCGGCTCGACGAGGCCCTGGACCAGCTGCGCCAGCTGGGCCCGTACGCCACGTCGTTCCCCTGGGACCAGCTCTCCGACGACCCCCTCGGCCACTTCCTCGCGGTGCGGGACCGGATCCGCCGGGGAGCGCCCGCGGCGCCCGAGTGGGGCGCCCGTGGTGACCACGGCGGACGCGGGCCCTGGGAAGACCACTAGGCTCTGGGTTCGTGACCACCGTCCGTCTCCCGCTCTTCCCCCTGAACTCGGTGCTGTTCCCGGGGTTGGTGCTTCCGTTGAACGTCTTCGAGGAGCGCTACCGCGCCATGATGCGCGAGTTGCTGAAGACCCCCGAGGAGGAACCGCGCCGGTTCGCCGTCGTGGCGATCCGCGACGGCCACGAGGTCGCGCCCAGCGAACCGGGGATGCCCGACCTCACGGCCCTGCCGCAGCGCGGCCCGTCGGCGGGCTTCGGCACCGACCCGCTCAAGGCGTTCCACGGGGTGGGCTGCGTGGCCGACGCCGCGACGATCCGCGAGCGCGCCGACGGCTCCCTCGAGGTCCTGGCGACCGGCACGACCCGGGTCAGGCTGCTGTCGCTGGACACCTCCGGCCCGTTCCTCACGGCCGAGCTGGAGGAGCTGACGGAGGAGCCGGGCGACGAGGCCGGCCCGCTGGCCGAGGGGGTGCTGCGGGCGTTCCGCCAGTACCAGAAGCGCCTGGCCGGCGCCCGGGAACGCTCCCTGTCGACCGGCTCGGAGCTGCCCGACGAGCCCGCGGTCCTCTCCTACCTGGTGGCGGCGGCGATGCTGCTCGACACCCCTGCCAAGCAGCGCCTGCTCCAGGCCCCCGACACCGCGTCCCGCCTGCGCGACGAGCTGAAACTCCTTCGCGCGGAGACGGCCATCCTCCGTAGTCTGCCGTCGCTGCCGGCGTCGGACCTGACGCGCGGCCCGACGAGTCTGAACTGAGGCACAGCGACCCGTGGCGAAGAAGTCGAGGAAGCAGCAGGCGGGCGGTACGCCCGCGACGGTGGCGCTGACGGCGGCGGGCGTGGACTTCACGGTCCACGCCTACGACCACGACCCGAGCCACCCGTCCTACGGCGAGGAGGCGGCCGAGGCGATGGGCGTCTCCCCCGAGCGCGTCTTCAAGACCCTCGTGGCGGACGTCGACGGCGCGCTGACCGTGGCGGTGGTCCCGGTGGCGGGCCAGCTGGACCTCAAGGCCCTGGCCTCGGCGGTGGGCGGCAAGAAGGCGGCGATGGCCGACCCGGCCCTCGCCGAACGCACCACGGGCTACGTGCGGGGCGGCATCTCCCCGCTGGGACAGCGCAAGAGGCTGCCCACGGTCCTGGACGCCTCCGCGGGCGGCCACGCCACGATCTGCGTCTCGGCGGGCCGGCGCGGCCTGGAGGTCGAGCTCTCCCCCGCGGACCTCGCGGCGCTGACCGGGGCGACGCTGGCCCCGATCGGGCGCCCGTAGTCGTCCGACGACACGGACCAGGGCCCGGGCCGCTCAGCCGGCCGGCGGCGTTCCGTACAGCTCGGGGTCGCGGGGCCCGAACAGCGCCGTGAGGCCCAGGTGGACCACCATCGCGGCCATGGACCAGGCGAGCAGCGCCCCGTGGGCGCCCAGCTTCAGCGGCGCGGAGAAGGTCACGCCCTTGCCCACGCCCTTCGCGTGCGTCAGCACGTCGTCGGTGGGCCCGAGCCACAGCCCGATCCGCCAGGCGATCAGCGAGGCGAAGAGCCCGCCGAGGGCCAGCGCCACCACCAGCGGCACGCCCCCGCGGCGCCGCCACAGGAACACCGCCGCCGCGGTCACCGCGCCGAACGCGAGCGCAAGGAGCGTGAACGTTCCGTCGGCGCCGACGGCCTGCTCGCCCTCGGTGTCCTTGAGGTAGACGACCCAGCCGCCGTCCACGACGTCCCCGACCAGCGGCACCCGCGGCGCGAGCCACACCCACAGCAGCCCGAGGAGCACCCCGAGGACGGTCACGAGCACCGTCACGACGGCGGCGTCCCGCAGCTCGGTCAGCAGCCCGGGTCCCTGCGGCCCGCCGTCGTGCGGCACCTGGGCCGCGTAGCCGTACGGCCCCGGCGGGGGCGGCCACGCGCCCTGCGAGGAGGGATCGTGCGGCGGCGGTGGCGGAGTCAGTGGAGCGGTCACCCTGCCATCGTGCCAGGCCCGCCTGTGGGGCGCGTCACCGGACGGCGGCCCGGCGGTACGCCCAGGTCGCCACGGCCAGCGAGACCACGCCCACCGCGGCGCACACCGCGAGGTCCACCCCGACGTACGCCCAGTCGGGACCCTTGCCGAACGTCCGTGCGAGCGCCTCCACGCCGTACGTCGACGGCAGCAGGTCGCGCAGGAGGCGCACCGGCTCCGGCATCCGGTCGGGAGGCAGCACGCCCAGCAGCAGCGCCGCGGACATGCCCAGCTGGCCGAGCAGGGTGGCGAGTTCCGGCCGGGGCGCGAGCAGCCCGCAGGCGGCGCCGAGCCCGGCCAGCGCGGCCCCGGCGAGCGGGATCACCGCCACCAGCACCCACAGGTGGGTCACCGGCAGCCCGAACAGCACGCACCCGAACACCGCGGTCACCACCGTCCCGGGCACGGTGAACGAGGCGTAGGCGCCCGCCGCCCCCAGCACCACCGAGGCCGGCGGCACGGGCAGCGTGGCGTAGTGGTCGAGACCGCCGCTCGCCCGCAGCTGCCCGAAGTACTGCGCGAGCAGGTTGAGCGCGACGAACGCCACCACCAGCACGGCGGACCCGGCGACGACGGACTCCGCCTCGCGGCCGCCCTCCACCACCCCGCGCATCATGACCAGGATGCCGACGGACTGGAAGGTCGCCACGAACAGCAGCGGGATGCGCGCCACCCGGGCGCGCGAGAGCTGCGCCCGGTACACGGCCACCAGCGACGGCCACAGCCGTGCGCGCGGCCCGAGCTCGGCCGCGTACCGGACCGGCTCGTCCACGGCCGGCGCGCCGCCCGACAGGACCTCGGCAGGTACGACACTCACCTGGCGCTGCTCCCTCTCGCTACCGCTCCCCAGGACCATACGGACCGCACCCCCGGTCGGCTCACCCGTGCCGCGCTCATGTCCGCACCAGCCCCTGGCGGGCCGCCCCGCCGAGCGCGAGGTAGACGTCCTCCAGGCTCGGCGTGGCCAGCGTGAAGTCGTCGAGGGCGGCGAAGGCGGCGCCACCGGTGACGGTGGCGACGACCGCGCGGGCCTCCTCGGGGGCCAGCCGGAGCGTCCAGCGGCGCCCGGACTCCGCGGCGCGCTCGCGCAGCGCCGCGACCTCGGGCACGTCCAGCGGGGCCCGCTCCCGCCACACCAGTTCCACCCGTACCTCGCCGGCGACCTGCTCCTTGAGGCCGGACGGGGTGTCGCAGGCGATGATCCGGCCCTGGTCGAGGACCGCGACCCGGTCCAGGACCGTCTCGGCCTCGATGACGTTGTGGGTGACCAGCAGCACCGTGGTGCCGCGCTCGGCCCGCCGCCGGTCGACGGCCGACCACACGGCCCGCCGGGCCACCGGGTCCATGCCCGTGGTCGGCTCGTCCAGGACCAGCAGGGACCGCTCGCCCACCAGCGCGGCGGCGAAGCAGGCCAGCCGCCGCTGTCCGCCGGAGAGCTTCTTCAGCGGGCGTCCGGCGATCGGCGTGAGCCCCAGCTCGTCCAGCACCGCGTCCCGCTCGGCCCGCGCCCGGCGCACGTCCAGCCCGCGCAGCCGGCCGGTGGTCTCGGCGGCCAGGGACACGGTCAGCTCGTCCAGGGCGGTGGACTCCTGCCCCAGGTAGGCGAGGATCCGCGCGGCCCGCTCCGGGTGCCGCACGATGTCGTGCCCGAGGATCTCCACGCTGCCGGTGTCCGGCCGCATCAGCCCGGTGAGCTGCCGGACGAGGGTGGACTTGCCGGCCCCGTTCGGCCCGAGCAGCCCGAAGATCTCACCGCGCCGGATGTCCAGCCGTACGTCGTCGGTGGCGCGTACCTCGGGGGTGGCCGGGGTGCCGCGCCGGCCGCGCACCGCGGGGTAGGTCTTGGTCAGCCCGCGCACGGCACACACGACCTCGTCCCTGGGCCGGACCGCCGGTGCCACGCGCGTACTCACAAGGTACGAGCCTACGGGGTCGGGAAGCTCCGCTCGCCTTCGGGGCGGCCCGGGGACACGGCTCGGTCGCCGGCCGGGGCGTGCTCGGTGGCGGTGCGCACGTCGATCTCGCGCCAGAAGCCGGCCCGGATCGCGTACCGGTCGTGCTCGTCGATCTGGTCGTCCTTGTGCGCGAGCAGGCCGAAGCGGGCCGCGTAGCGCAGCAGCTCGCCGTCGACGCGGTGCGGGATGCGCGGGTACATGCCCGACAGCCGCTGCAGGTGGCCCTGGTCGCCGAGCCGGGCCATCCAGCGCCGGGCGAACACCTGACCCACCTCGTACGGGTCGCCGCCGACGGTGGTGATGTCCTCCTCGCGGTCGGCCCAGCGCTGCTCGGCGCTGGTCAGCTGGGCCAGCGTGGGCATCGCGGCCGCCTCGGGCGGCTCCGGGGCGCTGCCGGGGCGCTCCACCCAGCCCTTGTCGGAGGACCAGCGCAGGGTCGCGTTCGCCGGGTGGTGCGCGGTCTGCGCCCCGGCGCGCAGCTCGGCCAGGTCCTTGGGGGTGGGGACGCCCTTGGCGGTGGACACGCGCTCCTGGGCGCCGTCGGCCGCCGCGGCGGCGGAGTGCTCCGGCTCGTCGGAGGGCCGCTCGGCGGCGGGGGCGAGCGGCGGGGCGTCGGGCAGCGGGGCGGAGAGGATCGCGGCGATCTCGGGCCGGGGCACGGGCGGCGGCGCGCACACCCCGCCGAACTCCTTGGCGCGGACCGCCTTGGTGATCCACGTACGGTCCAGGACGCGCCGTTCGTCGGCCTCGGCGACCAGGTCCTCGGACTGGTTGTAGTCGCCGTCGGCGGCCTGGACGGCCCACAGGTGGACGGCGACGCCGTGCTCCTTGGCGGCCATCATGCCGGGCAGCAGGTCGCCGTCGCCGGTGACCAGCACGACGTCGGAGCAGGCGCGGTTGCGGGCCAGCTCGGTCAGCTCGGCGTGCATGGCCGCGTCGACGCCCTTCTGGGCCCAGCGGCCGTCGCTGCGGGTGAGGGCGCCCAGCCGCACGGTGACGCGGGGCATCACGCGCAGCCGGCGGTGCTCGGGCTGCGGGACGCGGTCGGGGGCGCCGTCGAACCAGTAGATCCGCAGCAGCGGCCGTTCCGTGTCGGACTCGGCCTGTTCGCGCAGGCCCTGGACGAGGGCGGAGTGGTCGACGGTGATCCGGGACCGGGAGGGCTCCCCGGCGAGGAGGCTCGCGGCCGCCCCCAGCAGATACCCGGCGTCCACCAGGACGACGCAGCGGTCCACGCGACTCACCCACTTCCCGGGAGGTTTGCTTCGGGCTTGCTTCGAGTCTGCCCGACCACGCGGAGGTTAACGGCTCGCAACTCGATCTTCGGCGTGGCGTTTCGGGACGGGGCCCGACGACCTGCCCTGTGACACAGGGTAATTATCCGACATGCACGGCAAGTCGGCTTGTGTGAATCTGGATCCGGCCCTGGCCCCAAGATCCCCACAGGAGGCATCACCATGGCCAAGAACAAGAACCGTGACCGCAAGCAGCAGCGTCCGACCGACCGCGGGCAGCGCGCGGAGCGCCGTCCCACGGCGGAGGCGGAGTCCCAGCCCGAGGTCGAGATGACCCCCGGCGACGTGGCGACGCACAAGCGGAAGCGCAGCTTCGGCCACAACTGACGTCCGTGTGACGGGTTGTGACCGCACACGTGCAGCAGGGGCGTACCAGGTACCGGGTACGCCCCTCACGCACGTCCGGGCCGCTCCGCGCCCCGTCCCGTCCCCGGCGGCCGGTCAGCCGGCCAGGCAGGACGGGCCGAGCAGCACCTTCAGGTCGCCGAACAGGGCCGGGTCGGGCTTGACCCGGTGCCGGTCCAGGCGCAGCACGGTGGTCCTGGTCGGGCCCTGCAGCTTGATGCGGACCTCGCTGTCGCCCTTGTGGTGGGTGAGGATCTCCCCGAGGCGGCTGACCATCGGCGGGGTGATCCGGGTGGCCGGGATGGTGAGCACCACGGGCGCGTTGGTGCCGGCGTTGGACAGGTCGGGGACCTGGAGCTCCATCGCCACCAGCCGGGGCACGTCCTCGCGCTTGTCGAGCCGGCCCTTGACGAACACCACGGCGTCCTCGACGAGTTGGGTCGACACCAGCTGGTAGGTGGCCGGGAAGAACATGCACTCGATGGAGCCCGCGAGGTCCTCGACGGTGGCGATGGCCCAGGCGTTGCCCTGCTTGGTCATCTTGCGCTGGAGGCCCGAGATGATGCCGCCGATGGTCACGACCGCGCCGTCCGCGTGCTCACCGCCGGTGAGCTGGGCGATGCCCGCGTCGGCCTTGTCGGACAGCACGTGCTCCAGGCCGAACAGCGGGTGGTCGGAGACGTACAGGCCGAGCATCTCGCGCTCCTGCGCGAGCAGGTAGGTCTTGTCCCACTCGTCGGTGGTGAACTCCACGTCGAGGCCGAAGCCCGGCTCGTCGCTCTGCTCCTCGCCCATCCCGCCGAACAGGTCGAACTGGCCCTCGGCCTCCTTGCGCTTGACCGCGACCACGTTGTCGATCATCGGTTCGTACTGCGCCGTCAGGCCCTTGCGGGTGTGGCCCATGGAGTCGAAGGCGCCGGCCTTGATCAGGGACTCCGTGGTCCGCTTGTTGCAGACGACCGCCTCGACCTTGTCGAGGTAGTCGGGGAAGGAGGTGTACTTCCCCTTGGCCTTGCGGCACTTGATGATCGACTCGACGACGTTGGTGCCGACGTTGCGCACCGCGGACAGGCCGAACAGGATCACGTCGTCGCCCTGCGCGGCGAAGTTCGCCTCGGACTCGTTGACGTTCGGCGGCAGGACGCGGATGCCCATGCGGCGGCACTCGTTGAGGTAGACCGCCGACTTGTCCTTGTCGTCCTTGACGGAGGTCAGCAGGGCGGCCATGTACTCGGCGGGGTGGTTCGCCTTGAGGTAGGCGGTCCAGTAGGACACCAGGCCGTACGCGGCGGAGTGCGCCTTGTTGAACGCGTAGCCGGCGAACGGGACCAGCACGTCCCACAGCGCCTGGATGGCCTCGTCGCTGTAGCCGTTGTTGCGGGCGCCGGCCTGGAAGATGGTGAAGTTCTTCGCCAGTTCCTCGGGCTTCTTCTTGCCCATCACGCGGCGGAGGATGTCGGCCTCGCCGAGCGAGTAGCCCGCGATGATCTGGGCGGCCTTCTGCACCTGCTCCTGGTAGACGATCAGGCCGTGGGTGACGTCCAGGACCTCCCTGAGCGGCTCCTCCAGCTCGGGGTGGATCGGCGTGATCTCCTGCTGGCCGTTCTTGCGCAGCGCGTAGTTCGTGTGGGAGTTCATGCCCATCGGGCCCGGCCGGTACAGGGCCGACACGGCGGAGATGTCTTCGAAGTTGTCCGGCTTCATCAGCCGCAGCAGCGAGCGCATGGGGCCGCCGTCGAACTGGAAGACGCCGAGGGTGTCGCCGCGCTGGAGCAGCTCGAAGGTCGTGGGGTCGTCCAGCGGCAGCGACAGCAGGTCGATGTCGAGGCCCTTGTTGGCCTTCACCATCTTGACCGCGTCGTCCATGATCGTGAGGTTGCGCAGGCCCAGGAAGTCCATCTTCAGCAGGCCGAGCGACTCACAGCTCGGGTAGTCCCACTGGGTGATGGTCACGCCGTCGGTGTGCCGCACCCAGACCGGGACGTGTTCGGTGATGGTCTCGCTGGACATGATCACGCCGGCGGCGTGCACGCCCATCTGCCGCACCAGGCCCTCCACACCGCGCGCGGTGTCGATGACCTTCTTCACGTCCGGCTCGTTCTCGTACATCGCCCGGACCTCGCCGGCCTCCGAGTAGCGGGGGTGGGCGGGGTCGGTGATGCCGGACAGCGGGATGCCCTTGCCGAGGACGTCGGCGGGCATGGCCTTGGTGATGCGGTCGCCCATCGCGTACGGGTAGCCCAGCACGCGCGCGGAGTCCTTGATCGCGTTCTTGGCCTTGATGGTGCCGTAGGTGCCGATCATGGCGACCTTGTCGGCGCCGTACTTCTCGGTCACGTAGCGGATCACCTCGACGCGCCGACGCTCGTCGAAGTCGATGTCGACGTCGGGCATGGAGATGCGCTCGGGGTTGAGGAACCGCTCGAAGATCAGGCCGTGCGGGATGGGGTCGAGGTCGGTGATGCCCATGGCGTAGGCGACGATCGAGCCGGCCGCGGAGCCACGGCCGGGGCCGACGGCGATGCCCTGCTTCTTGGCCCACATGATGAAGTCGGCGACCACGAGGAAGTAGCCCGGGAAGCCCATCGAGATGATGGTGTCCATCTCGTACTCGGCCTGCTTCTGGCGGTCCTCGGGGATGCCGCCGGGGAAGCGGCGCTCCATGCCGCGGCGGACCTCCTCCTTGAACCAGGTCACCTCGGTGTAGCCCTCGGGGATGTCGAACTTCGGCATGAGGTTCTTGGCCTCGAACATGCCGGTGGTGTCCACCATCTCGGCGACGAGCAGCGTGTTGGCGCAGCCCTCCTGCCAGGCGTCCGAGGAGTCGATGGCGTACATCTCGTCCGTGGACTTCAGGTAGTAGCCGGTGCCGTCGAACTTGAAACGGTCGGGGTCGGAGAGGTTCTTGCCGGTCTGGATGCACAGCAGGGCGTCGTGGGCGGTCGCCTCGTGCGCGTACGTGTAGTGCGAGTCGTTGGTGACCAGCGGGGGGATGCCGAGCTTGCGGCCGATCTCCAGCAGCCCGTCGCGGACCCGGCGCTCGATCTCGATGCCGTGGTCCATCAGCTCCAGGAAGTACTTGTCCTTGCCGAAGATGTCCTGGTACTCGGAGGCGGCCTTCAGGGCCTCGTCGAAGTGGCCGAGGCGCAGCCGGGTCTGCACCTCGCCGGAGGGGCAGCCGGTGGAGGCGACGATGCCCTCGGACCACTGGGCGATGGTCTCCTTGTCCATCCGGGGCCACTTCTGCAGCCAGCCCTCGGCGTAAGCGTCGGAGGACAGCCGGAAGAGGTTGTGCAGTCCGGTGCGGTTCACCGCCCACATCGTCTTGTGGGTGTAGCCACCGGAACCGGAGATGTCGTCGCGCTTCTGGTGCGGCTGGCCCCAGAGGATCTTGCGCTTGTTGCGCCGGGACTCGGGGGCGACGTACGCCTCGATCCCGATGATCGGGGTGATCCCGGCCTTCTTCGCGGAGTGGAAGAAGTCGTACGCGCCGTGCAGGTTGCCGTGGTCGGACATCGCGATGTGCGTCATGCCCATCTCGTTGCACGCGTCGAACATGTCCTTGAGCCGCGCGGCACCGTCCAGCAGCGAGTACTGGGTGTGGACGTGCAGGTGCGTGAACGGCGGCTTCGACACGGGGCGGCCTCCAGGGGAACGAGCGGCGACGGGACGGCGGACAGTCCGGGGTCAGCGTCGAAGTCTATGCCTCGGGACTGACACCGGGCGGGCCGCCCCGCGTACCTTCACAGCGAGGGCCGCGGGCACTTCCCGGCGGCCCCGTCCGTTGGGAGACGACAGAAACGCTGTCGTACACGTCATGCACCAGGAGGCACCCCGCGATGTCGGTCACCCCGCTCAACGAGGAGCAGCGCGGCGAGGAGATCCTCACCGTCTTCGACACCGCCTTCGGCGAGCTCCTGGCCGCCGACCCGGCCGCGTTCCGTGTGAAGTTCCGCAAGATGGCGGCCTCGGCCTTCGCCTTCTACCGGGGCACGGCCTGCCTCTTCTACCACGACCTGGACGCGGCGAACGGACCGGGCGAGTCGCGCGTGGACAGCGGGCCCTACCAGGACGAGCGCACCTCGCGCGTGTGGATCCACGGCGACCTGCACGCGGAGAACTTCGGCACCTACATGGACTCCAACGGCCGGCTGATCTTCAACGTCAACGACTTCGACGAGGCCTACGTCGGCCCCTTCACCTGGGACCTGAAGCGCTTCTCGGCGTCGATCGCCCTGATCGGGTACGCCAAGGCGCTCAGCGACGAGCAGATCAGCGAGCTGGTGGGGATCTACGCGGAGGCGTACCGGGAGCGGATCCACTCGCTGGCGACCGGCGCCAAGAGCGACGAGGTGCCGCCCTTCACCCTGGACACGGCGACCGGCCCGCTGCTGGACGCGCTGCGCGACGCCCGGTCGCTGACCCGGTTCGGGCTGCTGGAGACGATGACCGAGATCCGCGACTTCGAGCGCCGCTTCGCCCCCGGCGGCGGCTCCATCGAGCTGGACGCGGCCACCCGCTACAAGGTGCTGGCCGCCTTCGACGGCTACCTGGAGACGCTCCCGGACTCCTCGCTGGCCCGCCCGGACTCCTACCGCGTCAAGGACGTCGTGGGCCGGCGCGGCATCGGCATCGGCTCGGCGGGGCTGCCGTCGTACAACATCCTGCTGGAGGGCCACAGCGACGCCCTGGAGAACGACGTCGTGATCTATATCAAGCAGGCCCAGACACCGGCCGTCTCCCGGCACATCACCGACCGGGCGATCCGGGACTACTTCCAGCACGAGGGGCACCGCACGGTGATCTCCCAGCGCGCGCTGCAGGCGCACGCCGACCCGTGGCTGGGCTGGACCGAGCTGGACGGCGCCGGGCAGCTGGTCGCGGAGGTCTCGCCGTACGCGGTGGACCTGGACTGGGGCGACATCGACGACCCGGAGGAGATCGCGGCGGTCGTCGCCGACCTGGGCCGGGCCACGGCGTCGATGCACTCGGCGGCGGACGACCAGTCCGGCGAGTCCCTGGTGCCGTTCTCCACCGAGCGGGCCATCGACGCGGCGATCGCGGCCGACGAGGAGGGCTTCGCGCCGCTGCTGGTCGACTTCGCGCACCGCTACGGCGCGCGTGCGCGGGCGGACCACCAGATCTTCGTGGACCTGTTCCGCAACGGGCGGATCCCGGGTCTGTGACGGAAAGGACGCTCACAGGAACCCTTTAGGGGTCCCTTACCGGAACGCGTGCCACACTCGTTGTCGCTATGGACATATCCGAGACCCGCCTCAGAGCCGTGCGCGCGGCGCTGTTCACGGCACTCGTCGTGACGCTCAGCACCGCGTCGCACGTGCTGCTGTCGCGGGCTCCCCTGCCGCTGAACACGGTGGCCGCCGTCGCGGCCGCCGTGTTCGCGCTCGCCTACGCCCTGGCGGGCCGCGAGCGCGGCTTCGGGCACATCGCCGCGCTGCTGGTGCCGCTGGAGCTGGCGGCCGACACGGTCTTCACCACCGGCCAGCACGTCTGCTACGGCCCGGCCGGCGGCCCGGTGGCCGGCCCGCTGCGCTCGGTCGGCTGGGACGTGCTGTGCGGCGACGGCACCCGCGTGGGCACCCCGCTGGCCCGGCTCACGGGCACCGACGCCGACCGCCTGGGCGGCCTGCTGGCCCACTCCGACCCCCGGACGGCCTGGCTGCTGCTCGCCGCGCACCTCACGGTGGGCCTGACCGCCGCGGCCTGGCTCCGCCGGGGCGAGCGCGCCCTGGCCCAGCTCCTGCACGCGGCGACCGCGACGACGTTCCGCCCCCTGCTGCTGGCGGTGGCCGCGGTGACGGTCGGCCTGGAGCCGGCCGCGCCCGCCGGTGCGCCGCGGGCCGCCGGGCGGGCGGCCACCGCGCGTGAGCGCCTCCTGGTGCACTCCCTGGCGCGCCGCGGACCCCCGCTGCCGGCCCTCGGCTGAGCCCGGCGGCCGCGTCCCCGCGCCCGTTCCCCGGCCGAGCCGCACGCGGACCGCGCCCCCTCCGGGCCGCTCCGGTTCCGCCCGTCGTCGCCGCCCGACCGGCCCGCGACGACCCCTTTGCCACCGCACGCTCCGGGCGACGCCCGTCCGGCGGACGGCGCCCACGGCCCACCGGCCGGCCGGGATCCCCGGCCCGGCCGACGCCCACGGGTCCGCGCCGGGCCCCCTCCGGCGTCGAGCCCCGAGCGGCCGGTCCCCGCACCCACCCGCGCACCCGGTGTGCGCGTCCCACAGGGAGAACACAGACATGAGCAAGCGCAACAGCCAGTCGGCGAAGACGGCGGCCCGCGAGCGGCTGCGCGTCGAGCGCGAGCGCGCGGCCAAGCGCGCCAAGGTCCGCCGTCAGGTCATCGTCGCCGCCTCCGCGGTGGCCGTGCTGGCCGCGGCCGGCGGCATAGGCTACGCGGTCGTCCAGGCCAACAAGCCCGGCCACTGGGAAGAGGCGAAGACGGCCACCCTGGTCAAGCCCGCGAACACCAGCGGCAAGAACGGCACCACCGTGGTGGTCGGCAAGAGCACCGCCAAGAAGACCCTCGAGATGTACGAGGACCCGCGCTGCCCGATCTGCTCCCAGTTCGAGCAGACGGTCGGCCCGACGGTGAAGTCCGACCTGGACGCCGGCAAGTTCAAGATCCAGTACATCGGCGCCACCTTCCTGGACAACACCATGAGCGGTGAGGGCTCCAAGAACGCCCTCAGCGCGCTCGGCGCCGCGCTCGACGTCAGCCCCGAGGCGTTCTTCGAGTACAAGACCGCCATGTACTCGGCGAAGTGGCACCCCGAGGAGACGAAGGACAAGTTCAAGAGCGACGACTACCTGATCGAGGTCGCCGACACCGTCCCGGCGCTGAAGGGCAACGCCGAGTTCCAGAAGGCGGTCAAGGACGGCACCTACGACCGGTGGGCGCTGGAGATGTCCAAGGTGTTCGACAAGAGCGGCGTCAGCGGCACCCCGACGCTGAAGATGGACGGCAAGACCCTCACCGGCTCGGACGGCAAGAACGCCCCCATGACGGTGGCCGACTTCAACACCGCGCTCGCGGCGGCCCTCAAGGGCTGACCCGGCGCACGGCGCGATCCGGCACGCGGGACCGGCCCGGTCCGCCGGCCGGATCCGGCCGACCGGCACGCGAAGAGCGGGCGAACTTTTGGGAGTTCGCCCGCTCTTCGGCGTACCGCTGAGTAACCTGATCGCCCGTGACCAGTCGAGACAGAGCCTCACAAGGCCTCCATCCGCTTGCCCCGCGCCGCCGCACGGTCGTCAAGGCCGCAGCGGCCACCGCCGTCCTGGCCGGACCGCTCGCCGCCGCGCTGCCCGCCCGGGCCGCCGACGAGGCGCCGGCCTTCCTGCACGGCGTCGCCTCCGGCGACCCGCTCCCGGACGGCATCCTGCTGTGGACCCGGGTGACCCCGACCGCCGCGGCCACACCCGGTTCCGGCATCGGCCCCGACCTCGAGGTCGAGTGGGTGATAGCCCGGGACAAGGCGCTGACCACCGTCGTCGCCAAGGGGTCCGTCACCGCCACCGCCGCCTCCGACCACACCGTCAAGGCGGACGTGCGCGGCCTGCAGCCCGCCACCGACTACTGGTTCCGCTTCTCGGCCGGCGGCACCGACTCCCCCGTGGCGCGCACCCGTACCGCCCCCGCGGTGGACGCCGCGGTGCCGGGCCTGCGCTTCGGCGTGGTCTCCTGCGCCAACTGGGAGGCCGGCTACTTCTCCGCCTACCGCCACCTCGCCGCCCGCTCCGACCTGGACGCCTGGCTGCACCTCGGCGACTACATCTACGAGTACGGCACCGGCCAGTACGGCACCCGCGACACGGTCGTACGGCCGCACGCGCCGGGCCACGAGATCCTCACCCTCGCCGACTACCGCACCCGGCACGGCCGTTACAAGACCGACCCGGACCTCCAGGCGCTGCACCACAAGGCGCCGGTCGTGGCGATCTGGGACGACCACGAGTTCGCCAACGACGCCTGGTCGGGCGGCGCCGAGAACCACACCGAGGGCGCCGAGGGCACCTGGACGGCCCGTCAGGCCGCCGCCCGCCAGGCGTACTTCGAGTGGATGCCGGTGCGCCCGGCCATCGCCGGCACCACCTACCGCCGGCTGCGCTTCGGCAAGCTGGCCGACCTGTCGCTGCTGGACCTGCGCTCGTTCCGCTCCCAGCAGGTCAAGACCGGCAACGGTGACGTCGACGACCCGGACCGCACCCTCACCGGCCGCGCCCAGCTCGACTGGCTCAAGGCGGGCCTGCAGTCCTCCGACACCACCTGGCGGCTGGTCGGCAACTCGGTGATGATCTCGCCGTTCGCGATCGGCTCGCTGACCGCGGACCTGCTCAAGCCGCTGGCGGAGCTGCTGGGCCTGCCGAAGGAGGGCCTCGCCCTCAACACCGACCAGTGGGACGGCTACACCGACGACCGCCGCGAACTGCTGGCCCACCTGCGCGCGCACGCCATCCGCAACACCGTGTTCCTGACCGGCGACATCCACATGGCGTGGGCCAACGACGTGCCGGTGGACGCCGGCACGTATCCGCTGTCCGCCTCGGCCGCCACCGAGTTCGTGGTGACCTCGGTGACCTCCGACAACCTCGACGACCTGGTGAAGGTGCCCGAGGGCACGGTCTCGGCGGTGGCCGCGCCGCTCATCCGCGCCGCCAACCGGCACGTCCACTGGGTCGACACCGACCGCCACGGCTACGGCGTCCTGGACATCACGGCCGCCCGCGCGCAGATGGACTACTACGTCCTCTCCGACCGCACCCGCCCCGACGCGACCTCGTCGTGGGCGCGTTCGTACCGCACGCGCAGCGGCACGCAGAAGGTCGAGCGGACCTACGACCCCGTGTAAAAGCTGTGTGTGGACGACGTAACAGCTGTGCGTGAGGGGCAGTTTCCGGCCACCTGAGCGCCACCTGCACGCCACCCCCGAGGCGGGTACGGGCTACACCCGGACCCCCTCGGGCGGGTCGCCCCGCGACGACGGGTGGTGGGGAACCGGCCACGAACCGGTGCACACCACCCGATCCGCCCCACGCGCCCGGCCCTCCACCCCGCCTCGATCACCCACGGTCACCAGGCAGTTGATGGCTGGATCAATGCTCTTCGGACATAGTCATGTCCACGTAATGTCCGGGCGGTGGCCAGGAAGACCCCTGCGCCCCTCTCCCCACCGATTCCACCAGGAGTCAGCATGCGTGCGTTCGCCCGGACGTCCCCCCCGATGCGCAGACGCCTTCTCGGCACGGCCGCCGTGGCCGGCACCCTGATGCTCGCCCCGCTGTCGACGCCCACCGGTGTCGCCGCGGCCGGAACCCTCGCCCACACCGCCGCCTCCGCCTGCGCGGACACCGCGGACGCGACGGCCCGCCAGGCCCGCCCCGGCAGCGGCGCGCACGCCGCGGAGCCCAACGAGGTCACCGAGGCCCGGGCGCAGAGCATGAACGCCGACCTGCGCAAGAAGCTGGACCAGTTGCGCGCCGGGGGCCGAAACGTTTCCGCGCTGGCCGCGGCGAGCATCCCGGTCTACTTCCACGTCATCACCGACGGCACCAAGGGCCAGCTCAGCTCCTCGGCCATCAACGCCCAGATGAACGTCCTGAACGCGGCCTACGCCGGCCAGGGCACCGGGAACACCGACTCGGGCTTCCAGTTCACGCTGGCCGGCACCGACTACACGAACAACGCCACCTGGTACAACCTGTCCTCCGGCTCCACCGCCGAGAAGGCCATGAAGACCGCGCTGCGCAAGGGCGGCGCGAACGCGCTCAACCTGTACACCGCCAACCTCGGCGGCGGCCTCCTCGGCTGGGCCACCTTCCCCAGCTCCTACAAGTCCAGCCCCTCCATGGACGGCGTCGTCATCCTCGACGCGTCCCTGCCGGGCGGCACCGCGACCAACTACGACCAGGGCGACACCGCCACCCACGAGGTCGGCCACTGGCTGGGGCTCTACCACACCTTCCAGGGCGGCTGCAGCGGCAGCGGCGACTACGTCGACGACACCCCGGCCGAGAAGAGCGCCGCGTACCAGTGCCCGACGGGCCGTGACACCTGCACCAACAAGACGGGCGTCGACCCCATCCACAACTTCATGGACTACACGTACGACGCCTGCATGTACCAGTTCACCCCGGGCCAGGTGACGCGCATGCAGCAGAGCTGGGCCGCCTACCGCGCGGGCTGATCCTCCTCCAGCGACGCGAGGAAGCCGAGCGCCACCCGCCAGGTGGCCTCGGCGGCCTCGCGGTCGTAGTCCGGCAGGTCGGGGTCGGTGTAGAGGTGGCCGGCCCCGGCGTACCGGTGGATCTCCACGTCGGCGCCCGCCCGGCGCATCTGGAGGTACCAGGCACCGAGCCAGTCCTCCGTCTCGAACGGGTCCGGCTCCGCGATGTGCAGCTGCACGGGCAGGTCGTCCACCGAGGCGTTCGGCGCGAGGTCCGAGGTGCCGTGCAGGAGCAGCAGGCCGCGCGCCTTGTCGTCGCCGAGCGCCAGGGTCTGCGCGACCGACGCGCCGAGCGAGAACCCGGCGTACACCAGGTGCCGCTCCGCGTAGGGCGCGGCCGCGAGCACGGCCCGCCGCAGCAGGTCCTCCTTGCCGATGCGCTCCTTGAACTCCATGCCCTCCTCGACGTCCTCGAACGTGCGTCCGTCGAAGAGGTCCGGCGTCCACACCTCGTGCCCGGCGGCACGCAGCCGGTCCGCCGCCGCGTGCACGGCGGGCCTGAGGCCATGGGTCGAGTGAAAGAGCATGACGTTCATGGGGACCATGGTGCCAGTCCCGCCGACGGCCGCCACGACGCCGCTCGTGGCACTCCCCGCACGGACGTTCATGGCGATCGTCACAGAAGGGGCAGGTTCAGGCCCCCGCGGTCCCGGTTACGTTCGAAGACATGGAGAACCTGCTCCGACCCGTGATCGTGGTCGGGGGTGCGGTCGTACTGACACTCGTCATCGGCTGGGCCTCCGACCTCCTGCTGCGCAAGGCGGACGACCGGCACCACGAGACACCCTTGTGGGGCCTGCTGCGCCGTGGCCGGATCCCCTACCAACTCGTGCTGTGCGCGGCCCTGCTCAGAGGCTCCTACGACGAGGCGGAACTGCTCCAGGAGCACCGGGTCGGCATCGGCCGCTCCCTGACCCTGGTGCTGATCGGTTCCACGGCCTGGCTGGTCATCCGGATCGCCGCCGCGATCGTGCAGACCTCGTACGAGCGGTACGCCAGCGCCCGCGCCCAGCGCGACCCGGCACGGGTGCGCCGGGTGCGCACCCAGGTCGCGCTGATCATGCGGGTGGTGTCGGCGGTCGTCGGGGTGATGGCCGTCGCGGCGATGCTGCTGACGTTCCCCGCGATGCGCGCGGCCGGCGCCTCACTGCTCGCCTCGGCCGGCATCGTCGGCATCGTCGCCGGTGTGGCCGCGCAGTCGACGCTGAGCAACATGTTCGCCGGGTTCCAGATCGCCTTCGGTGACATGGTGCGCCTCGGCGACGTGGTCGTCGTGGACGGCGAGTGGGGCACGGTCGAGGACGTCACGCTGACCTACCTGACCGTGCGCACCTGGGACGAGCGCCGGATCACCATGCCGGTGTCGTACTTCACCTCCAAGCCGTTCGAGAACTGGTCGCGCGGCACCCCGCAGATGACCGGCATCGTGTACTGGCACCTGGACCACTCGGCGCCGACCGAGCTGATGCGCGAGAAGCTGCGCGACATCCTGCGCGAGTGCCCGGCCTGGGACGGGCGCGACTACGGCCTGGTGGTGACCGACTCCACGCCCAACACCCTCCAGGTGCGGGCCCTGGTGACGGCGAAGGACGCCGATGACGTGTGGACGGTGCGGGTGGCGGTGCGCGAGCAGATGATCCGCTGGCTGGCCGAGCACCACCCGTACGCGCTGCCCCGGGTCAACACCGCGGGCGCGGTGCCCCCGCCGGGCCGGGTGCCGTCCCGGACGCCGTGGGAGGAGTTCCGCACCGACCACCGGGCGTACGAGAAGCCGCGCACCGGCCGGGGCTGAGCCCCACGGGCCGTCAATGACCCCGTTCGGCGCCGCCGTTGACCTGCACGACCTGGGACGTGACGTGGGCGGCGCCGGGGGACGCCAGCCAGTGCAGGGTGGCGGCGACGTCCCCCGGGGTGCCGGCCCGCCCGGTGGTGGTCTCGGCGACCAGCCGTTCCCGGCGGGCCGGGTCGATGGCCGGGCCGAAGAACTCGGTGTCCTCGACGTATCCGGGCGCCACCACGTTCACCGTGATCCCGCGCGGCCCCAGCTGCCGGGCCAATTCGTGCGCGTACGGGTGCAGGGCCGCCTTGGCCGCGCCGTACGCCCCGCTGCCGGACCCCCGGTAGGCGGCGATGGAGCTGAGGAAGAGCACCCGCCCGCCGGGCTCGGCGAGCCGTTCCTTCAACGCCTCGGTGAGCAGCACGGCCGTGAGGGTGTTGAGCCGGAAGTTCACGCCCCAGTCGTGGGCCGCGCGCTCCAGCGGGTCGTCGGTGCCGGCCGGCGGTTCGAGCCCGCCGTTGCCGCCCGCGCAGTGGACGAGCACGTCGACGGTGCCCACTTCCTCCGCGACGAACCGGGCGACACCCCGCACGTCGTCCACGTCGCTCAGGTCGGCGGCCCGGGTGAGCGCCCCGGGGACCCCGGCGCGCTCCAGCACCTCGGCCCGCCGCCCGAGCAGCACCACCCGGTCCCCGTCGGCGGCGAACACCCGCGCCGCGGCCAACCCGATCCCACTGCCACCACCACTGACAACGATGTTCCGAGCCATGATCGGAGCGTACCCGCCGGGGCCGGGCGGAGGGCCGGGTTCACACGACTGCCGTGAAGCGGGGAATGCGAGGAACGGAGGACGGGAGAACCGGAGGACGGGCCCGGCCGACTCAGCGCAGGCTGCGCACGTCCAGTTGCCGCAGCACCCGGTCCACGACCTCCGGGTTCGCGCCCGCCTCGCTGCGCGCCGCCAGCACCTCGTGCCGCGCGGCGCTGAGCATCTCCCCCTGGATCCGCCGCACCCGCTTCAGCCGGCGCACCCGCTTGTCGTGCCCCTCCTTGCGCTCCTCCTCCCCGATGTCCGGGCTGATCCGCACCCCGATCTCGAACGCCCGCCGCAGCATCTGCTCGGAGAACTCCTCCGGCAGCTCCTCCACCGCCTCGATCTCCCGCAGCCGCGCCTTCGCCGCCTTCGCGGCCCGCACCGCCAGCTCCCGCTCGAACGCCTTCTCCCGCTCGGTGTCGGCCCGCACCCCGAGCCGCCTCACCAGCCACGGCAGCGACAGCCCCTGCACCACCAGCGTCGCCATGATCACGCCGAACGCGATGAAGATGATCTCGTCCCGGTCGGGGAACGCGCCGCCGTCGTCGGTCTTCAGCGGGACCGCCAGGGCCAGCGCCACCGACGCCACGCCCCGCATCCCGGACCACCACATGACCACGGTCTCCCGCCAGCTCACCGGGATGTCCTCGTCCCGGTCCCGCCGGGCGTGCAGCCGCTGCGTCAGCCAGGTCGCCGGCAGCAGCCACAGCAGCCGTACGACCACGACGACGGCCACCACGATCCCCGCCCAGCCCAGCATCTCGCTCCACCGGCCGGACGCCGTACGGACGGCGTTGTGCAGCTCCAGCCCGATCAGGCCGAACGCCACGCCGGTGACGAGCGTGTCGACGATGTCCCAGAAGGCGTGTCCGGCGAGCCGGGTCAGCACGTCGTCGGGATCGGTGGCGTACTCCGCGATGAACAGCGAGGTGGTGAGCACGGCGAGCACCCCGGAGCCGTGCAGCTCCTCGGCGAGGACGTAGGAGGCGTACGGCACGAGCAGTGTGAGGCCGATCTGGAGGGTCGCGTCGCCGAGCCGGTCGAGGAGTTTGTTGGCGCCCCAGCCGAGCGCCAGCCCCACGGCCACCGCGACCACGGCGGAGAGCACGAACTCCAGCGCGGCGCCGCCGAGCTCGAAGCTGCCGCTGACGACCGCGGTGATCGCCACGTGGTAGAGCACGATGGCCGTCACGTCGTTGAACAGGCCCTCGCCCTCCAGGATGGACACCAGACGGCGTGGCAGCCCCAGCTGCCCGGCGACGGCGGTGGCGGCGACCGGGTCGGGCGGCGCGACCAGCGCGCCCAGCGCCACGGCGGCGGCGATCGGCAGTCCGGGCACCACGCTGTGCGCGACGACGGCGACGCACGCCGTCGTGACGAACACCAGCGCCACGGCCAGCAGGAAGATGGGCCGTTTGTTGGCGGTGAACTGCCGCCAGGAGGTGCGCCGCACCGCCGCGTACAGCAGCGGCGGCAGCACCAGCGGGAGGATCAGGTCGGGCGGGACCTGTACGTTGGGCACGAAGTCGAGCAGCGCGAGCACGATCCCGAGCAGGGTCATCAGCACCGGCGCGGGCAGTCCCAGCCGGTCCCCCACCGGGACGCTCAGCACAGCCCCGAGCAACAGCACGAACAACAGGGCCAACTGGTCCACGGTCAGCACTCCGGGCAGGTCGACGGCGCGGGAACGGATCTCCAGCCTGCCACGCCGACGCGATCACACCGCGGGCAAAACCCTGCGCATCGCCCGGTGCGGAATCCCGGCGTCCGGGAACTGGGGCCCGTACGCCACGTAGCCCAGCCGCTCGTAGAAGCCCAGCGCCTGCGTCTGGGCGTGCAGGTCCACGGCCGCGAGGCCCCGCGCGCGGGCCGCCTCCTCGATGGCCCGCACCAGTGCCGCGCCGACCCCCAGGCCGCGCGCCGCGCGGGAGACGGCGAGCCGCCCCAGCGAGCCCACCGAGGCGTCCCCGCCGGTCTTGCCGAGGGCCGCCCCGCCGTGCAGCAGCCGCCCGGTGCCGAGCGGCAGGCCGTCCTCGCGGACCGCCAGCACGTGCACGGCGACGGCGTCGTACGCGTCGTACTCGATCTCCTCCGGGACGCCCTGCTCGGCGACGAAGACCTCCTTGCGCAGCGCGAAGCACGCCTCACGGTCGGCGAGGTCCTCCGCGACCCGCACGGTGTACGACGCCGGGACGTCCGGCCGCCCGGTCATCCGTAGGTCTCCTCACGGACCTGGTCCAGCGCCCGCTGCAGGTCCTCGGGGTAGTCGCTGGAGAACTCCGCCCACTCGCCGTCCCCGGGGTGCTCGAAGCCCAGGCGCACGGCGTGCAGCCACTGCCGGGTCAGGTGCAGCCGCTTGGCGAGCGTGGGGTCGGCGCCGTAGGTCAGGTCGCCGACGCACGGGTGGCGGTGGGCGGCCATGTGGACGCGGATCTGGTGGGTGCGGCCGGTCTCCAGCTTCACGTCGAGCAGGGAGGCGGCGCGGAACGCCTCGATCAGGTCGTAGTGCGTGACCGAGGGCTTGCCGTCGGCGGTGACCGCCCACTTGTAGTCGTGCTGGGGGTGCCGGCCGATGGGCGCGTCGATGGTGCCGCTGGTCGGGTCCGGGTGGCCCTGGACGAGCGTGTGGTAGCGCTTGTCGACCGTGCGCTCCTTGAACTGGCGCTTGAGCGAGGTGTACGCGCGCTCCGACTTGGCGACGACCATCAGGCCGGAGGTGCCCACGTCCAGGCGGTGCACGATGCCCTGGCGCTCGGCGGCGCCGGAGGTCGAGATGCGGTACCCGGCCGCGGCCAGCCCGCCGATCACGGTCGGCCCGGTCCAGCCCGGCGACGGGTGGGCGGCGACGCCGACCGGCTTGACGATCACGACCACGTCGTCGTCGTCGTGCACGATCTCCATGCCCTCGACCGGCTCGGCGACCACCTGGACGGGCTGGGGCGCCTGCGGCATCTCGACCTCCAGCCAGGCCCCGCCGTGCACCCGCTCCGACTTGCCGACCACCGACCCGTCGACCGTGACCTTCCCCGAGGCGGCGAGCTCGGCCGCCTTGGTGCGGGAGAAGCCGAACATGCGGGAGATGGCGGCGTCGACACGCTCGCCCTCCAGGCCGTCGGGCACGGGCAGGGTACGGATCTCGGGAATCGTGCTCACCCGTCGAGTATGCCGGACGGGTGCGACACGCCCGTCCCTCAGTCCTTGTGGACGGTCCCGTCCGGGTCCAGACCCCGGAAGGACAGCAGCACGATCAGGATGCCGCCGCACACGATCGCCGAGTCGGCCAGGTTGAACACCGCGAAGTGCTTGGGCGCGATGAAGTCCACGACCGCGCCCTCGAACACGCCGGGCGAGCGGAAGATCCGGTCGGTGAGGTTGCCGAGGGCCCCGCCGAGCAGCAGGCCGAGCGCGATCGCCCAGGGCAGGCTGTAGAGCTTGCGGGCGAGCCGGGCGATGACCACGATCACCGCGGCGGCGATCACCGTGAAGATCACCGTGAAGGCCTCGCCGAAGCCGAAGGCGGCCCCGGCGTTGCGGATCGCCTCGAACTTCAGCCAGTCGCCGACGATCTCGATCGGGCGGTGGTGCTCCAGCTTGGCGACCACGAGCAGCTTGCTGACGAGGTCGAGCGCGTAGGCGAACGCGGCGACCGCGAACAGCACGGCGACCCGCCGGCGGCGGGGCCGCGCGACGGAGGCGCCGGCGTCGGCCGCGGTGTCCGCACGCCCGGCACCGTCCGTGCCGTCCATGCCATCCGTGCCGTCCGTGCCCCGCACGTCGCGCTGCTCCGGGCCGGGCCCCGCCCCGGGGGTGTCCGGCGTACCGATGATCCGCTCCGCCTCTGCCACGTGAGTCCCTCGAGCTAGGTACCTGACTGAGGACGAGGGTACGGCACGCCTCCCCCGCCGGCCTTCCGGGTTCCCTACCGGCGTTCCTGCTTCTGCTTGCACTCCACGCACAGCGTCGCGCGCGGGAACGCCTGCATGCGGGCCTTGCCGATGGGCTCGCCGCAGTTCTCGCACCGGCCGTACGTGCCCGCGTCGAGCCGCTCCAGCGCGTGCTCCGTCTGCTCCAGCATCTCGCGCGCGTTGGCGGCCAGCGCCAGCTCGTGCTCCCGGGTGATGTTCTTGGTCCCGGTGTCCGCCTGGTCGTCGCCGGCGCCGTCGCCCGAGTCGCGCATCAGGCCCGTGAGGGCCGCCTCCGACGAGGCGAGCTCGGCGCGCAGCCGCTCCTTCTCGTTCGTCAGCTCGGTGCGGGCCTCCTCGACCTCCTCCGGCGTCCAGGGCTCCTCGCCGGGGCGCACCGCGAGGTCGCCGGGCTCCGCCGCCCCGAGCCGCGCCTTGGGTACGGCGGTCTTCGCCGCCGTGGCCGTGCCTGGAGTCTTCTTCGCAACCACTGTCGTGGCTCCCGTCTGCTCCGCGGCCGAGGCCGCGCCCGCCTTCTTGGCCCTGCTCTTCCCCCGGGCACCCGACACCGCCCCGGCCCCGGCAGCCTTCCCCCCGCGGCCCCCCTTCACGTGCCCGTTCCCCGCGCTCTTCTTCCCCGCCCCGGCGCCCTCACCGGCGGCCGACTGCTGCCCGGTGGCCGCGGTGTCCGCGCCCACGGCCGACTCCTGGGCGACGGCCGTCCCGGCACCGCCGGCCGGATCCTGCCCGCCGGCCGGTTCCTGTGCGGCGGCCGGTTCCTGTGCGGCGGCCGGTTCCTGTGCGGCGGCAGCCGTCTTCCCGGCGGATCGCGTCGTCCGGGCAGCCGACGCCTTCTTGGCGGGGGCGGCCGACTTCCTGGCACCGGCCGCCTTCTTCGCAGCCCGCGGCCGAGTCGTCGCTGCCGCCGTAGCCGCCCCGGTTCCGGGCGCCGCCGCGGTCTTCTTCGCGGTCGCCTCCTCGGCCGTCCCCTTACCGGGCGCCGCCCCCGCGGCCCGGGCGGCCCGCGCACCACCGGCCTTCCCCGTGGCCCCCGCGCCGACCTGCCCGGCCGCCCCGCCGGAGGCAGGGGCGCCCGCCTCCGCGGAGGTGCCCGGGTTCCGGGACATGCCCGGCCCCGACTGCTGTACGGCGGTCTTCTTCGCCACCATGGCCGCGGCCCCTTCACACAGTGTGATCTTGCGCGCGCATCGTGCTGGGACGATAAATCGACTTGAGTCCCGCGGCAACGGGGCACACCGCCCGATCCGCCCGCCCGCGCACGCCGCGCACTGAGCCTGCCTGCGTTGTGCCCGGCTCGCCGCCCGGTAATCTGCTCCCCGGGCCGCCCGCGGGAGCGGTCCCGCACCCGCTGGGGACCCCCGCTCCGTTCGGGTCACCCCCGCCCCGGTCGGCCACGGTCCCCGCCGCGCCGTACACTGGGCGGAGCGAAAAGCGTGGATGGGGACGAGTAGCGGCGTACGCAGCCCAGAGCGACCCGGGGACGGTGGGAGCCCGGGGGCGAGCGCGACGTGAAGATCACCCCGGAGCCGCCGGAGGAAAGCCGCCGCAGCGGTCAGTAGAACCGGCATCGCGACCCCAATGAGGGGGCTCACCGGCGCACAGGGCGCACCGGGGGCCAAGGAGGGTGGTACCGCGGGAGCCCGCCGAACCGGCGTACGAGCAGGACACGGCTCTCGTCCCTCCGACGGAAGGCAGCACGTCCGCCGGAGGAAGCTCGTTGAACACGCAGCCGCAGTACCGCCAGGTGCCCGCCCAGGTCGACCTGCCCGCGCTCGAACACGCGGTGCTCGACTTCTGGCGCGAGCAGAAGATCTTCGCCAAGAGCCTGGACCAGTCCCAGGGCCGCCCCGAGTGGGTGTTCTACGAGGGCCCGCCCACCGCCAACGGCATGCCCGGCGCCCACCACATCGAGGCCCGCGTCTTCAAGGACGTCTTCCCCCGCTTCCGCACCATGCGCGGCTACCACGTGGCCCGCAAGGCCGGCTGGGACTGCCACGGCCTGCCGGTCGAGCTGGCGGTGGAGAAGGAACTCGGCTTCAGCGGCAAGAAGGACATCGAGGCGTACGGCATCGCCGCGTTCAACGACAAGTGCCGTGAGTCGGTCCTGCGCCACACGGACGCCTTCGCCGAGCTGACGACCCGCATGGGCTACTGGGTCGACCTCGACGAGGCCTACGTCACGATGGAGCCCGAGTACATCGAGTCCGTCTGGTGGTCCCTGAAGGAGATCTTCCGCAAGGGCCTGCTGGTGCAGGACCACCGCGTCGCCCCCTGGTGCCCGCGCTGCGGCACCGGCCTGTCGGACCACGAGCTGGCCCAGGGCTACGAGACGGTCGTCGACCCGTCCGTCTACGTCCGCTTCCCGCTCACCTCCGGCCCGCTCGCCGGCCGGGCCGCGCTGCTGGTGTGGACGACGACCCCCTGGACCCTGGTGTCCAACACCGCGGTCGCCGCGCACCCCGACGTCACCTACGTCGTCGCGACCGACGGCCAGGAGCAGCTGGTCGTCGCCGAGCCGCTGCTCGGCAAGGCGCTCGGCGAGGGCTGGGAGCCCACCGGGGAGACGTTCACCGGCGCCGAGATGGAGCGCTGGACCTACCAGCGCCCGTTCGAGCTGGTGGAGTTCCCGGAGGGCACCGAGGCCCACTACGTGGTGAACGCCGAGTACGTCACCACCGAGGACGGCACGGGTCTGGTCCACCAGTCCCCCGCCTTCGGTGAGGACGACCTCAAGGTCTGCCGCGCCTACGGCCTGCCCGTCGTCAACCCCGTCCGCCCGGACGGCACCTTCGGCGAGGAGGTCCCGCTGGTCGGCGGCGTCTTCTTCAAGAAGGCCGACGAGAAGCTCACCGAGGACCTCGCCGAGCGCGGCCTGCTGTTCCGGCACCTGCCCTACGAGCACAGCTACCCGCACTGCTGGCGCTGCCACACCGCGCTCCTCTACTACGCGCAGCCGTCCTGGTACATCCGCACCACGGCCGTCAAGGACCGGCTGATCGAGGAGAACGAGAAGACCAACTGGTTCCCCGACACGGTCAAGCACGGCCGGTACGGCGACTGGCTGAACAACAACATCGACTGGGCGCTGTCCCGCAACCGCTACTGGGGCACCCCGCTGCCCATCTGGCGCTGCGAGGACGACCACCTCACCTGCGTGGGCTCCCGCGCGGAGCTGACCGAGCTGTCCGGCACGGACCAGTCGGAGCTGGACCCGCACCGCCCGTTCATCGACGACGTCACCTTCGCCTGCCCGCAGGACGGCTGCGGCCGCACGGCCACCCGCGTGCCGGAGGTCATCGACGCCTGGTACGACTCGGGTTCGATGCCGTTCGCGCAGTGGGGCTACCCGTACAAGAACAAGGAGCTGTTCGAGAGCCGCTACCCGGCGCAGTTCATCTCCGAGGCGATCGACCAGACCCGCGGCTGGTTCTACACGCTGATGGCGGTCGGCACCCTCGTCTTCGACAAGTCGTCGTACGAGAACGTCGTGTGCCTGGGCCACATCCTCGCCGAGGACGGCCGCAAGATGTCCAAGCACCTGGGCAACATCCTGCAGCCGATCCCGCTCATGGACCAGCACGGCGCGGACGCGGTGCGCTGGTTCATGGCGGCCGGCGGTTCGCCGTGGGCGGCCCGTCGCGTCGGCCACGGCACGATCCAGGAGGTCGTGCGCAAGACCCTGCTGACGTACTGGAACACGGTCGCCTTCCAGGCGCTGTACGCCCGGACGTCCGGCTGGGCCCCGTCCGCGGCCGACCCGGCCCCGGCCGACCGCCCGCTGCTGGACCGCTGGCTGCTGTCCGAGCTGCACGCGCTGACCGACCAGGTCACCCAGTCCCTGGAGGCGTACGACACCCAGCGCGCCGGCAAGCTGCTCTCGGCGTTCGTCGACGACCTGTCCAACTGGTACGTGCGACGTTCGCGGCGCCGGTTCTGGCAGGGCGACAAGGCAGCGCTGCGCACGCTGCACGAGGTCGTGGAGACCGTCACCAGGCTGATGGCCCCGCTGACGCCGTTCATCACCGAGCGGGTCTGGCAGGACCTGGTCGTCCCGGTCACCCCGGGCGCCCCGGAGTCGGTGCACCTGTCCTCGTGGCCGGAGGCCGACCTGTCGGCGATCGACCCGGAGTTGTCGAAGCAGATGGTGCTGGTGCGACGGCTGGTGGAGCTGGGCCGTGCGACGCGCGCCGAGTCGGGCGTGAAGACGCGTCAGCCGCTGCGGCGGGCGCTGATCGCGGCGACCGGCTTCGACGCGCTCTCCCCCGAGCTGCACACCCAGATCACCGAGGAGCTGAACGTCGAGTCGCTGGCCTCGCTGAGCGAGGTCGGCGGGTCCCTGGTCGACACGACCGCCAAGGCCAACTTCCGGGCGCTGGGCAAGCGGTTCGGCAAGCGGGTGCAGGACGTGGCCAGGGCCGTCGCCGCGGCGGACGCGGCCGCGCTGTCGCTGGCGCTGCGCGAGGGCACGGCGTCGGTCGAGGTCGACGGGGAGACCGTGACGCTGGCCCCGGACGAGGTGATCATCACCGAGACGCCCCGCGAGGGCTGGTCGGTGGCCTCCGACTCCGGCGCCACGGTCGCCCTGGACCTGGAGATCACCGAGGAGCTGCGCCGGGCGGGGCTCGCCCGGGACGCGATCCGGCTGATCCAGGAGGCCCGCAAGAACAGCGGGCTGGACGTGGCCGACCGCATCGCGCTGCGCTGGACGGCGACCGACCCGGAGACGATCGCCGCGCTCAGCCGGCACAGCGGGCTGATCGCGGACGAGGTCCTGGCGACGGACTTCGCCCAGGGCGAGGCGGACGACACCTACGGCGCGCCCTTCACGGACGAGGGCCTGTCCCTGACGTTCCGCCTGCGCAAGGCGTAACCCGCGCCCACCGCGCACCTCGTGGACGGCGGCCGCCCCTCGTGGGGCGGCCGCCGTTCCGCTGACCGCCACCGGACGCCCGGCCGGGACCGGTCGGTGGCCGGCCCGTCGCAACACGCGTAAAAGGGGCGGGGCCCCGGATCGGAATCCGGGGCCCCGCCCCTTGAATGCTGCCGACGCTGCCGACGCCTAAGGCGTACGAGCGGCCGTCAGTTGTCGTCCTCGTCGATCAGGAAGCCACGCATCGGCGAGGGCGCCTGGCCCATCGGCGACGGACCCTGCGGACGGACCGGAGCCATGGGCTGGGTCATCGCCGGGGACATCTGCTGCTGACCGCCGTAGGACGGACCCGCGGGGCTCGGACCGCCGCCCATGCCCTGGTTGCCGCCGTAGGACGGGGCGCTCGCGCCGGCCGGGGCCATCGAGGGCGCCGGGGACGGCGGCAGGGAGGCCGTGGCCGGGGTGCGCGGCGGGGCGAGGGAGTCGTCGGCCTGGGTCTCCAGCTGACGCAGCTGGGACTCGAGGTACGACTTCAGCCGCGTGCGGTACTCGCGCTCGAAGCCCCGCAGGTCCTCGACCTTGCGCTCCAGCGTGGCGCGGGCGGACTCCAGGGAGCCCATCGCGACGCGGTGCTTCTCCTGCGCGTCCCGCTCCAGGGCGTCGGCCTTGGCACGGGCGTCACGCTCGAGACCCTCGGCACGCGAACGCGCCTCGCCGACGATCTTGTTGGCCTCGGAACGGGCCTCGGCGATCGCCTGGTCGGCGGTCTGCTGGGCCAGCGACAGGACGCGCGCGGCGCTGTCGCCACCGGGACCCTGACCGGGGCCGCCCATGGGGCCGCCCATCGGACCGCCCATGGGGCCGCCCATCTGCTGCATGGGGGGCTGACCACCCATCGGGCCCTGGCCCATGGGGCCCTGACCCATGCCGCCCTGGCCCATGCCGCCCTGACCCATCGGGCCCTGGCCCATCGGACCCTGACCCATGGGGCCGGGGCCCTGCTGTCCGTTCTGGCCGCTGGGGCCGGCGGGCAGCTGCGGGGCGCCGCTCGGCAGCTGGGGCGGGCCACCCATGGGGCCACCCATCTGCTGCTGCGGCGGGCCCGATATCCCGGCGGGCACCGGAGCGCCGGGGCCTCGCATCCCCTGCTGGGGAGGCATGCCCTGCTGCTGCTGGTCCTGCTGCTCCGGCGGCTTGCGCATGTTCTGCTGGTTCTGGGCAGCAGCACGCGTCGCGGCGGCCAGTTTGGCGCGCAGGTCCTCGTTCTCGCGGAGCAGCCGGGTCAGTTCGGCTTCGACCTCGTCGAGGAAGGCATCGACCTCGTCCTCGTCATAGCCTTCTCGGAGGCGGACGGTCGTGAACTGCTTGTTCCGCACGTCCTCGGGGGTCAACGGCATCTCTTCACCTCAACGTAGTCGTCGGCATTCGGCAAGACGGTAGTTCACATCGCTCACAGCCGGCTCACGATCGAGATCAGGATGTAGACGATGATCATCAGTACGAAGAAGGACAGGTCGAGCGCCACGCCCCCGAGACGCAGCGGCGGGATGACCCGCCGCAGAAGCTTGAGCGGTGGATCGGTGACAGTGTAGGTGGCCTCCAGAACGACCACCATCGCCTTGCCGGGCTGCCATGAGCGGGCGAACTGGAAGACGTAGTCCATGACCAACCGGAAGATGAGCACGATGAGGAACACCATCAGCGCGATGTAGACGACATCCAGGACCACGCCCATGTTCGGTGCTTCCCTCTCCCCTGTTTTCCGTGCTGCGTACTGCTGTTTTCCGGCCGTGCGTCTCAGCTCTGGTTGAAGAACCCGCCCTCTGCGATGCGGGCCTTGTCCTCCGCCGTGACATCGACGTTAGCAGGCGACAACAGGAACACCTTCTGCGTCACCCGCTCGATGCTGCCGTGAAGACCAAACACCAAACCGGCCGCAAAGTCGACAAGTCGCTTCGCGTCTGTGTCGTCCATCTCAGTCAGATTCATGATCACCGGGGTGCCTTCACGGAAGTGTTCCCCGATGGTACGGGCCTCGTTGTAGGTCCGCGGGTGAAGTGTGGTGATCCGGTACGGCTCTCGTTCCGACACGACCTTGGGCATGATCACCGGTGCGTTCTTCTCCAGGGACTGACGTTCTTGTGTGATGGATGCCACGGGGGCGATCCGCGCCGGACGACCGGATTCCGCGGGAAGCGAAGTCGAGCGGGCCACCGGCTCGCGGGGCGCGGGCGGTTGTACGATTCGCACCTCTTCGTCCCTTTGGGACTGGTGTGCGGAGTGTGACGGGTGGGACGGCTCGTGCCGTCGGTGGTCGCGCTCCGGCTCGGGGTCGAGCTCGGGCTCGAAGTCGTCATCGGGGTCGAACCCCCGGCCGTCGTACCCATCGTCCTCCACGAGGCCGAGGTAGACCGCCATCTTGCGCATCGCGCCGGCCATGCTCTGAGTCCTCCGCTCTGTGGTGGATCGGCTGACGGCTGCCAAGTCCCGCGATCCACGTGGTCCTTCTGCCCCGCCCTGTGGCGGAAATGACCATATTTTCTGCTGTGGTCCGACTTCCTGGCGACGTTACCCGAGCCTCGGGCGGACTCCGAGTACCGCGGTGCCGACGCGTACATGTGTCGCCCCGGCCGCCACGGCCTGCTCGAGGTCCGCACTCATCCCTGCCGAGACCATGGTTGCAGCCGGATGGGCTCGGCGCACGGAGGTCGCCACATCCATCAACCGCTCGAACGCCGCTCGTTGCCGTCCGGCGTACTCTCCGGTCAGCGGTGCGACGGTCATCAGTCCGTCGAGCCGCAGCCCCGGGGAGCCGGCGACCAGACCGGCCAACTCCTCGACGCCGTCCGGCGACACCCCGCCCCGCTCCCCGCGCCCGCTCACCCCGGCGTCGAGCGCCACCTGGATCAGGCAGCCGAGCTCGCGCTCCTGGCGCACCGCCTCCTTCGACAGCGCCGTCACCAGCCGGGACCGGTCGACGGACTGCACGGTGTGGGCGTAACCGACCACGGAACGCACCTTGTTGGTCTGGAGCTGGCCGACGAAGTGCCACGACAGGGGCAGGTCCGCGCACGCGGCGGCCTTGGGCGCCGCGTCCTGGTCGCGGTTCTCGGCGACGTGCCGCACCCCGAGCTCGGACAGGATCCGCACGTCGCTCGCCGGGTAGGTCTTGGTGACCACGATCAGGGTCACCTCTTCGCGCTTGCGCCCGGCGGCCTCGCACGCGGCGGCGATGCGCCGCTCCACGGTCGCCAGGTTCCCGGCGAGTTCGTCCCTACGGTCCGTCATGTTCTCTCAGCCAGCCAGACATATCCCGCGAGTCGCCCGGTGGCGCGGTCGCGTCGGTACGAGAAGTGGTCGCCCGACTCCAGCGTGCACACCGGCGACTGCTCCCGGTCGCGCACCCCGGCGCGCGCCAGCTGGGCGTGCACCCCGGCGGCGACGTCCACCGCGGGCGTGCCCCAACTGGTCTCGGCGTGCGCCGCCGGCTCCACCGCGGCGACCTCGGCGCGCATCGCCTCGGGCACCTCGTAGCACCGGCCGCAGACGGCGGGTCCGGTACGGGCGACGATGCGGGCCGGCTCGGCGCCCAGCGCCCGCATCGCGTCGAGGGCGGCGGGCACGATCCCCTTGACCATCCCCGGCCGGCCGGCGTGGGCGGCGGCGACGACCCCGGCGACGGGGTCGGCCAGCAGGACCGGCACGCAGTCGGCGGTGAGCACGGCGAGGGCGAGCCCCCGGGCCGCGGTCACCAAGCCGTCGACCTCCGGCACCGGCCGGGTCCCCCACGGGCCGTCGACCTCGGCCACATCACTGCCGTGCACCTGGTTCATCCAGACCACCCGGTCCGGGTCCAGGCCGAGCGCCTTGGCCGCCAGGTCCCGGTTGGTCCGTACGGCGCCGGGGTCGTCGCCGACCGCGCCGCCGAGGTTGAGCTCCGCATACGGAGCGGCGCTCACCCCGCCCCACCGGTCGGTGAAGGCGAAGTGCGCGCCGCTCACGTTCTCGCGCTGTGCTGTCACGTCAGAAGGATCACTTGAGGAAGTCCGGTACGTCCAGTTCCTCGGCCGCGCTGTCGGCGTAGGTCCGCGACGGCGGCACCGGCGGGGCGACCGGGAGGTCGGCGACCGGCTCGGGCGCGGGCTCGGCCTTCTCCTTCGGCGTCACGCTGCCGAGCGAGCCGAAGCTCGGCCGGGACTCGGGCTGCCGTACCGGCGTGGGCTCCTCGCGGCGGGCCGCCGCGGAGGGCGCCGGGGCCGATGTCGAGGACGAGCCGAGGACGTTGTCCCGGCGGGCCGGGGGCTGGCCCCCGTCGAAGCCGGCCGCGATCACGGTGACCCGCACCTCGTCGCCGAGGGCGTCGTCGATGACCGCGCCGAAGATGATGTTCGCCTCGGGGTGGGCGGCCTCGCTGACCAGCTGGGCGGCCTCGTTGATCTCGAACAGGCCGAGGTCGGAGCCGCCGGAGATGGACAGCAGCACGCCACGGGCGCCGTCGATGGACGCTTCCAGCAGCGGCGAGGAGATCGCCATCTCGGCCGCGGCCACCGCGCGGTCGTCGCCGCGGGCGGAGCCGATGCCCATGAGCGCCGAACCGGCCTCAGACATGACCGACTTGACGTCGGCGAAGTCCAGGTTGATCAGGCCGGGGGTGGTGATCAGGTCGGTGATGCCCTGGACGCCGGAGAGCAGGACCTGGTCGGCCGACTTGAAGGCGTCGAGGACCGAGACCTGGCGGTCCGAGATGGACAGCAGCCGGTCGTTGGGGATGACGATGAGGGTGTCGACCTCTTCGCGGAGTTCGGCGATGCCGTCCTCGGCCTGGTTGGCGCGGCGCCGTCCCTCGAAGGTGAACGGGCGGGTGACCACGCCGATGGTGAGGGCGCCGAGGTTGCGTGCGATGTTGGCCACGACGGGGGCCCCGCCGGTGCCGGTGCCGCCGCCTTCACCGGCCGTCACGAAGACCATGTCGGCCCCCTTGAGGACCTCCTCGATCTCCTCGCGGTGATCCTCGGCGGCCTTGCGGCCGACGGCCGGGTTGGCGCCGGCGCCGAGTCCGCGGGTGAGTTCGCGGCCGACGTCGAGCTTGACGTCGGCGTCGCTCATCAACAGCGCCTGCGCGTCGGTGTTGATGGCGATGAACTCGACGCCCTTGAGACCGACCTCGATCATCCGGTTGATGGCATTGACACCACCGCCGCCGACACCGATGACTTTGATGACTGCGAGGTAGTTCTGCGGTGCTGCCACGTCGAAGGCCTCTCGCCTCGAGTTACGTGTCGTCGGTGCGCGGTCGTCCGCGCTCCGCCGACTGATGCCGAATGGGACGGTCCGTTTGCGCCGACCCGAACCCTAACGCTGAAGTTTAGGGTTACCAGTGTGTCCGTTCCTTGGAGTCTTCTGAACAGGACACTAAGTCGACAAGTGGCGCCCGTTCAACGAACACGCCGAACCTCCCGTTTTTCTTTTCACCCTATGTGATCAGCCATGTCGCTGCCCAACCAGGGTGCTGGCCTGCGCTGATGTGCGTCAACTCCCCGCTGACGCAGGGGCGGTGGGAACGCTGACGTCGAAGTGCCGTGCGTCCGGGGATGCTTTCATGAGAGCGGTGAGCGCACGGGCCTTCGCGGCCCCCTGCTCGGAGCTCCCCCACGCGACCGTGCGCCCGTCGCCCAACTCCAGTGAGACGGCGTCGAAGGAGCGCACCTTCACGGTCCTGGTGACGCGAGCCACGGCGGCCGGGACGTCCCCGGCCACCCGGACCGCCTCGCGCACCAGCCGGTCCTCGCCGAAGCGGCGCAGACTGGCCGAGGCCGAGCCGCGCGAGGAGGCGGCCAGCGCCAGGAGCGGTACGCCCTTCGGGGCCCGGGGGACGGTGGCGAACCGGACGCCGTCGTCGTCCACTTCCGTGAAGGTGCCGGCCTTGCGCCCGGTGCCCGCGAGGAGCAGGACCGGCGTGCGCTCGGTCACTTCGAGACGGATCCCGTGCGGCCAGGAACGCGTCACGTCCACCCGGTCGACGCGCGGCAGCGCCCGCCGCACCCGGGCGGCGATGGTGTCGGTGTCCAGGGAGACCATCGGCTGTCCCACGGGCACGTCGGCGGCCTCGCGCACCTGCCGGGGCGTCAGTACGTCCGTGCCGGAGACGGAGACACGCTCCGCCCGCAGCCACGGCGAGCCGTAGAGCAGCCAGGTGACGCCTCCGCCGCACACCACCAGGGCGACCGCGAGGATGATGATCGTACGAAGGCGCCGACGGGCCGATGCCCGGGCGGGGGGCGGGCCGGACGACTCCTGTCGGCGTGCACCGCGTTCGGCGGTGGAAGTTGGTCCGGCCACGCTCCTGCCCTTTCGTCATGTGCTCCTAGCGCTGTGCACGATGCGCGGCGATCGCCTCGTACACCATGCGGACGAGGAGGTCGTCCGCGTCCCGGCGGCCGAACTCGGCGGCGGCGCGGGACATCTCGTACAGCCGGTGCGGGTCGGCGAGCACGGGCAGGACGTTCTGCCGGACCCACTCCGGGGTCAGCTCCGCGTCGTCGACCAGCAGTCCGCCGCCGGCCTTGACCACCGGCTGGGCGTTCAGCCGCTGTTCGCCGTTGCCGATGGGCAGCGGGACGTAAGCGGCCGGGAGCCCGACGGCGGAGAGTTCGGCGACGGTCATCGCGCCCGCGCGGCACAGCATCATGTCGGCCGCGGCGTACGCGAGGTCCATCCGGTCCAGGTAACTTACCGGGATGTAGGGGGGCATCCCCGGCATCTGCTGCACCTGCGGCAGTTCGTTCTTCGGGCCGACCGCGTGCAGGATCTGGATGCCGGCCTGCTGCAGCCACGGCGCGACCTGCTGGACCACCTCGTTGAGGCGGCGGGCGCCCTGCGAGCCGCCGGAGACCAGCAGCGTCGGCAGGTTGGGGTCCAGGCCGAACAGGTGCCGGGCCTCGGGGCGGGCCGCGGCCCGGTCCAGGGTCGCGATGGAGTGCCGCAACGGGATCCCGATGTAGCGGGAGTTGCGCAGCTTGCTGTCCGGGGTGGCCACGGCCACCTGGGCGGCGTACCGGGAGCCGATCTTGTTGGCCAGGCCGGGGCGGGCGTTGGCCTCGTGGATCACGATGGGCACGCCGAGGCGCTTGGCGGCCAGGTAGCCGGGCAGCGCGACGTAACCGCCGAAGCCGACCACGACGTCCGCCTTGGTGCGCTCCAGGATCTGCTCGGTCGCCTTGATCGTGCCGCGCAGCCGGCCCGGCACCGTGATCAGTTCGGGGGTGGGCTTGCGCGGCAGCGGCACCGCCGGGATCAGCGCGAGCTCGTAGCCCCGCTGCGGGACGAGCTGGGTCTCCAGGCCGCGCTCCGTGCCCAGGGCCGTGATCCCCACGGTCGGATCCTGCCTGCGCAGGGCGTCCGCGAGGGCGAGCGCGGGCTCGATGTGGCCGGCGGTCCCCCCACCGGCGAGTACGACATGCACCGAAATTCACCGCTCTCCGGACGAACGCGCCGCCGAGGCACGCCGTCGCATCGTGTTCCATCTCCGGGGACGTCGATCGGAAAGAGTGCCCCCAGCCCCCCGCTTTCTACCAAAGCGGGGTTGCCGCATCGCAAGCGCCGCCCGCGCAGCGGGCTCGTCACGCGCGAACGCGATCAGCAGCCCGATGGCGAACATGGTCGGCAGCAGGGCGGACCCCCCGTAGGAGAACAGCGGGAGCGGGACGCCGGCGATCGGCAGCAGGCCGAGCACCGCACCGATGTTGATCACGGCCTGCGCCGTGATCCAGGTGGTCACGCCTCCCGCGGCATACCTCACGAAGGGGTCCTCCGTGCGACCGGCCACGCGGATACCCGCATAGCCTAGAGCCGCGAACAGGGCGAGCACCGACAGCGTCCCCGCCAGACCCAGTTCCTCACCGGTGACGGCGAAGATGAAGTCGGTGTGCGCTTCGGGGAGTTGGCCCCATTTCTCCACACTCGCCCCCAGCCCGGAACCGAAGATCCCGCCCGAGGCCAGGGCGTAGATGCCGTGCACGGCCTGCCAGCAGTCGGCGGCGCCGGACTTGGGCTCGGTGGCGCCGATGCAGGCCAGCCGGGCCATCCGGTTGGGGCTGGTCTTGATCAGGATCACACCGAGCACCCCGGCGATCGACAGCACCCCGACGAACAGCCGGGTCGGCGCACCGGCCAGCCACAGCAGGCCGAACAGGATCGCGGTGAGGATGATCGCGGTGCCCATGTCGCCGCCGAGCATGATCAGCCCGAGCAGCAGGAAGGCGACCGGGACGAGCGGCACCAGCATGTGCTTCCACTGCGTGAGCAGCCTCTTGTCCTGCTTGCGGGCCAGCAGGTCGGCGCCCCACAGCACCAGGGCGAGCTTGCCGAACTCACTGGGCTGGATCTGGAAGGAGCCGCCCAGGGAGATCCAGTTCTGGTTGCCGTTGACCGCCATCCCTATCCCCGGCACCTGCACCAGGGCCATCAGGAAGACCGCGCCGGCCAGGATCGGGTAGGCCAGCGCCCGGTGCAGCCGGACCGGCATCCGTGAGGCGACCAGCAGCAGCCCGGCGCCGATCGCGGCGGCCAGGAACTGTTTGCGGAAGAAGAACGACCCCGGCAACGACATCTGCAGCGCGGTGATCTGGGAGGCCGAGTAGACCATCACCAGCCCCAGCACGGTGATCAGCAGACTGCCGCCGAGGATCAGGTAGTAGGCGGTCAGCGGCCGGTCCCAGGCCCGGCGGGCGCGGGTGTACGTCCGCAGCACGGGGTTCTCGCGCGGCGCCCGCGGGGCGGCGGGCCGCCGCACGGCCCGCTGGACGGACGGTCCTCCGGTACGGCTACCGGGCATCGGCACTCACCGCCCGGGTACCCGAGCCGACTGGTCCCAGCGACATCCGAGTCACGCGTCCCTCCATGGGTCCCGAGCGACTGTCGCGGCCGAGACCCGCCGTCAGGCGCCCGCGCCGAGTTCGCGGACCGCCTCCGCGAACGCGTCACCGCGCTTGTTGTAGTTGGCGAACATGTCCATGGAGGCACAGGCCGGGGCCAGCAGCACCGTGTCGCCGGGCTGCGCCAGCCGTGCCGCCTCCTGGACGGCCTGGAGCATCGCCCCAGTGTCCGTCCGGTCGAGGTCCACCACGGGGACTTCGGGGGCGTGTCGCGCGAGCGCCTCCCGGATCAGCGCCCGGTCGGCGCCGATGAGGACGACGCCGCGCAGCCGCCCGGCGGAGCGCGCGACCAGTTCGTCGAAGGTGGCGCCCTTGGCGAGACCGCCGGCGATCCACACGATCGACCCGTACGCCGCCAACGAGGCTTCCGCCGCGTGCGTGTTGGTGGCCTTGGAGTCGTCGACGTACGCGACACCGTCCACGTCCGCGACGTGGGCGATGCGGTGGGCGTCCGGGGTGAAGGCCCGCAGACCGTCCCGTACGGCCTGCGGCGGCACCCCGAAGGCGCGCGCGAGGGCCGCCGCGGCAAGGGCGTTGGCGATGTTGTGCGGGGCCGGCGGGTTCACGTCGGAGACCTCGGCGAGCTCCTGGGCGCTCTCCCGCCGGTTCTCCACGAACGCGCGGTCGACCAGGATGCCGTCCACGACGCCGAGTTGGGAGGGACCCGGGGTGCCGAGGGTGAAGCCGATGGCCCGGCAGCCCTCCTCGACGTCGGCCTCGCGCACCAGGTCCTCGGTGGCCTTGTCGGCGACGTTGTAGACGCAGGCGACCTGGTTGCCCTCGTAGACGCGGCCCTTGTCGCGGGCGTACGCCTCCATGGAGCCGTGCCAGTCGAGGTGGTCCGGGGCGAGGTTGAGCACCGCCGCGGAGTGGGCGCGCAGCGAGGGCGCCCAGTGCAGCTGGTAGCTGGACAGCTCCACCGCGAGGACGTCGTACGGCTCCTCGCCGAGGACCGCGTCGAGCAGCGAGACGCCGATGTTGCCGACGGCCGCGGTGCGCAGGCCGGCCGCCCGCAGGATGGAGGCCAGCATCTGCGTGGTGGTGGTCTTGCCGTTGGTGCCGGTGACGCACAGCCAGGGGGCCACCGGCTTGCCGGGGACGGTGCCGCGCAGCCGCCAGGCCAGCTCCACGTCGCCCCAGACCGGCACGCCGGCCCGCTCGGCGGCGAGGAACAGCGGCTTGTCGGGCTGCCAGCCGGGCGCGGTGACGACGAGTTCGGTGCCCTCGGGCAGGGTGGCGCCGTCGCCGAGGCGCACGGTGACGCCCAGGGCCTCCAGCGCGGCGGCCTGCTCCCGCGCGCGGGCGTCGTCGCCGTCGTTGACGACGGTGACCCGCGCGCCGAGCCCGTGCAGCACCTTGGCCGCCGGGACGCCGGAGACGCCGAGTCCGGCGACGGTGACGTGCTTCCCCTGCCAGTCGGTCACTTGTCCGCTGCCCATCCCGCGTAGAAGAGGCCCAGTCCGACGATGACGCAGATGCCCTGGATGATCCAGAAGCGGACCACGACCAGGACTTCGGACCAGCCCTTGAGTTCGAAGTGGTGCTGCAGTGGCGCCATCCGGAAGACGCGCCTGCCGGTCAGCCGGAACGAGCCGACCTGGATGACCACCGACATGGTGATCAGGACGAACAGACCGCCCAGGATGGCGAGCAGCAGCTCGGTGCGGGAGCAGATCGCGAGGCCCGCGAGCACACCGCCGAGCGCGAGCGAACCGGTGTCGCCCATGAAGATCTTGGCCGGCGAGGTGTTCCACCACAGGAAGCCGAGGCAGGCGCCCATCAGGGCGGCGGAGACCACGGCGAGGTCCAGCGGATCGCGCACCTCGTAGCAGGCGTTGGGGTTGGTGAGGGTCTCGCCGTTGGCGCAGGACTCCTGGAACTGCCAGACGCCGATGAAGGTGTAGGCGCCGAAGACGAGGACGGAGGCGCCGGTGGCCAGGCCGTCCAGGCCGTCGGTGAGGTTCACGCCGTTCGACATCGCGAGGATCATGAACAGCGCCCAGACCACGAACAGCACCGGGCCGATGGTCCAGCCGAAGTCGGTGATGAACGACAGCTTGGTGGACGCCGGGGTGTTGCCGCGGGAGTCGGCGAACTGCAGCGACAGCACGGCGAACGCGACGCCGCCGAGCAGCTGGCCCGCCATCTTGGCCTTGGCCCGCAGGCCCAGCGAGCGCCGCTTGACGATCTTGATGTAGTCGTCGAGGAAGCCGACCAGGCCCATGCCGGCCATCAGGCCCAGCACCAGCAGGCCGGAGTAGGTCGGCGGGTAGCCGGTGATGAGCTTGGACAGGAAGTAGGCCGCGATCGTGGCCAGGATGAAGGCGATGCCGCCCATCGTCGGCGTACCGCGCTTGCTGGCGTGCTCGCGCGGGCCGTCGTCCCGGATGTACTGGCCGTACCCCTTGCGCGCCAGGAGCTTGATCAGCAGCGGGGTGCCGATCAGCGTCAGGAACAGACCGATGACACCGGCGAACAGGATCTGCTTCATCATCGGGCGGAAACCTCACCCTCGGCACCGGTCTCGAGCAGCGCCTGCGCGACGCCCTCCAGGCCGACCGAACGGGACGCCTTCACGAGGACGACGTCCCCCGGGCGCAGCTCGCTGCGCAACAGGTCGACCGCCGCCTGTGCGTCGGACACGTGCACCGACTCCTCACCCCACGAACCCTCGTTATATGCGCCCAGTTGCAGCCAGGAGGCTTCGATCCCCCCGACCGCGACGAGCTTGCTGACGTTGAGCCGGACGGCGAGCCGTCCGACCGCGTCGTGCTCGGCGAGAGCCTCGTCCCCGAGCTCGGCCATCTTGCCGAGCACCGCCCAGGTCCGCCGCCCCCTGCCCATGGCCACCAGCGCGCGCAGAGCGGCCTTCATGGACTCGGGGTTGGCGTTGTAGGCGTCGTTGACGATGGTCACGCCGTCCGGGCGCTCGGTGACCTCCATGCGCCAGCGGGAGAGGGAGCCCGCCTCGGAGAGCGCGGTGGCGATCTCTTGCGCGGACATGCCCAGCTCATGGGCGACGGCGGCCGCGGCGAGCGCGTTCGACACGTGGTGCTCACCGTACAGGCGCATGGTCACATCGCTTGCACCGGAGGGTGTGTGAAGTCTGAAGGCGGGCTGTCCGCTGTCCGTGAGTCGCACGTTCTCGGCGCGAACGTCCGCTTCGTCGGACTCTCCGAAAAGGACCACCTTCGCCTTCGTACGGGAGGCCATGGCCCGGACCAACGGGTCGTCGGCGTTGAGGACCGCGGTGCCGCCCTCCTCGGCCGGCGGCAGCGCCTCCACCAACTCGCCCTTGGCCTGGGCGATCTGCTCACGGCCGCCGAACTCGCCGATGTGGGCGCTGCCGACGTTGAGGACGAGGCCGATCCGCGGCGGGGTCAGCTCGGTGAGGTAGCGGATGTGGCCGATGCCGCGCGCGCCCATCTCCAGCACCAGGAACCGGGTTTCCTCGGTGGCGGTCAGCGCGGTCAGCGGGAGCCCGATCTCGTTGTTGAGGGAGCCGGGGGTGTAGACGGTGGGCGCCTTGCGCTGCAGCACCTGGGCGATGAGGTCCTTGGTGCTGGTCTTGCCGGCGGACCCGGTGAGGCCGACGAGGGTCGCGCCGAGGTCGGTGACGACGCGGCGGGCGAGGGCGCCGAGTGCCCGCTGGACGTCGTCCACGACGATCGCGGGGACGCCGACCGGGCGGGAGGCCAGGACGGCGACGGCGCCGGACTCGACGACCTGGTCCGCGAAGTCGTGGCCGTCGACGCGTTCGCCGACGAAGGCGACGAAGAGGCTGCCGGGCACCGCCTCACGGGAGTCCCGGACGACCGGTCCGGTGACCTGCACGGACGGATCCGGTATGTCGTGGGTCTGTCCGCCGACGACTTCTGCGATCTCGGCGAGGGAGAGGGCGATCACAAGTTCATCCCTGGGTCTTCTGGATAGCTTCGCGAAGCACCTGGCGGTCGTCGAACGGACGGACCACCCCGGCGATGTCCTGGCCCTGTTCGTGGCCCTTGCCCGCGACCAGCACGGTGTCCCCGGGCTGCGCGCGGGCCACGGCGGCGGCGATCGCGGCCGCCCGGTCCTCGAACAGCACGACCTCGCCGCGCTCGTGCGCGGGCACGGAGGCCGCGCCCTCGAGCATGGTGGCGAGGATCGCGAGGGGATCCTCGGAGCGGGGGTTGTCGGAGGTCAGCACGGCGGTGTCGGCGAGCCGCGCGACGGCGGCGCCCATCGGCGCCCGCTTGGTCCGGTCGCGGTCGCCGCCGCAGCCGAGGACGACGTGCAGCCGGCCCTTGGTGACCTTGCGCAGGGCCTTGAGGACCGACTCGACGGCGTCGGTCTTGTGGGCGTAGTCGACGACCGCGAGGTACGGCTGCCCGGCGTCCACCCGCTCCAGGCGGCCCGGTACGCCCGGCACGGCGGCGACGCCGTCGGCGGCGGCCTGCGGATCGAGCCCGGCCGCGGCGAGGGCGACGATCGCGGCGAGCGTGTTGGCCACGTTGAACGGGCCGGGCAGCGGCGACCTGGCGGCGATCCGCTCGCCCCGCGGGCCCACGACGGTGAACGTCGAGTCCATCGGGCCGATCCGGACGTCCTCGGCGCGCCAGTCGGCGTCCTGGTGGCCCTCGGCGGAGTAGGTGACGACCGGGACGGTCGCCTCCCGGGCCAGCCGGCGGCCGTGGTCGTCGTCGGCGTTGACCACGCCGAGCCTGCTGCGCAGCGGTGTGAACAGCTGCGCCTTGGCCCGGAAGTAGTCCTCCATGTCGGAGTGGAACTCCATGTGTTCCGGGCTGAGGTTGGTGAAGACGGCCACGTCGAAGACGCAGCCGTCGACCCGGCCGAGGACCAGGGCGTGGCTGGAGACCTCCATGGCGACGGCCTCGACGCCGCGTTCGCGCATGACGGCGAACAGCGCCTGCAGGTCGGTGGCTTCGGGGGTGGTGCGCTCGGACTTGATGCGCTCGTCGCCGATGCGCATCTCGACGGTGCCGATGAGACCGGTGCTGCGCACGGTCTTCAGGCCGCCCTCGACGAGGTAGGCGGTGGTGGTCTTGCCGGAGGTGCCGGTGATGCCGATCTGGAGCAGGTCGCGGCCCGGCCGGCCGTAGATCGCGGCCGCCAGTTCGCCCATCCGTCCGCGCGGGTCGTCGACCACGAGGACCGGCAGGCCGGTCGCGGCGGCGCGTTCGGCGCCGGCCGGGTCGGTGAGCACGGCGGCGGCGCCGAGGCCGGCGGCCTGGGTGACGAAGTCGGCGCCGTGGGCGCGGGCCCCGGGCAGGGCGGCGTACAGGTCGCCGGGGCGCACGGCGCGGGAGTCATGGGTGATCCCCGTGATTCCGGCGGCCGCGTCGGGCGTGGCGGTACCCAGCTGGTCGGCCAGCTCCGCGAGGGGTGTGGCGGAGAGCCGCTCCGGCCGGGGCAGTCCCGGGTAGGTCACAGGATGCCCCTTCTGGGTGGTTCGGGACTGATCAGCGTGTGGCACGGCGGTGAGCGTACCGGGCGCACCCGCCTGCGGGCGAAGCGAGGCCGCGGGCGGACGGTGGTCGTCGGGACCGGGAGTGATCATGGTCACGGGCTGGATCCTGGCTGTTCGGCGCTGAACGGAGGGGTCGGGAGGGCGGGGACGGCCGTGTGGCCGGGGGTCAGGGGGCGAAGGAGACCGGCAGGTTCGCGGGCCTGCCGCCGGTCGGCGGGACCTGGAGGGTCTTCAGGGCGAACTCCATCACCTGCTTGTAGATGGGGCCGCAGATCTGGCCGCCGAAGTAGCTGCCCGCGGTGGCGTTCTGGATGGCGCAGTACACCGTGATCCGCGGGTTGTCGGCGGGGGCGAACCCGGCGAACGACGACGTGTAGCCGCGGTACTTGCCGGTGGCCGGATCCACGCGGTTGGCCGTGCCGGTCTTGCCCGCCACGCGGTAGCCGGGGATGCGGGCCTTGGTGCCGGTGCCCTCCCGGTCGTCCACCACGGACTCCAGCATCCGGGACAGGTCCTTGGCCGTCCCCGCGCTGACCACCCGCGTCTTCTTCGGGGTGGGGGCCGGGGTGAAGTGCCCGTCGGGGCCCTTGGTCCCACGCACCAGGGTGGGCTGGACGCGGACGCCGCCGTTGGCGATCGTCGAGTACACGGACGCCGCCTGAACGGCGTTGATGGACACGCCCTGGCCGAAAGGAATCGTGTACTGCTGCGAGGTGGACCACTTGCCGGGCGGCGCGAGGATGCCCTTGGTCTCGCCGGGGAAGTCGAGGCCGGTGTAGCTGCCGATGCCGAACTTGCGCAGGTACGAGTAGAGGACCTGGTTGGCCTGCGCCTGGGTCTTGCCGAGCTGTCCGGTGGCCAGGATGGTGCCGATGTTCGACGACTTGGCGAGCACGCCGTTGAGCGTGAGGTACCAGGTCGCGTGGTCGATGTCGTCCTGGAAGAGCCGGTCGCCGCGGTGCAGCCGGTTGGGCACCGTGACGTGGGTGAGCGGGGTGGCGGCGTCCTCCTCCAGCACCGCGGCCATCGACATGACTTTGGCGGTGGAGCCGGGCTCGTACGCGTCCTGCAGGGCGGCGTTGCCGAGCGCGGCGGGGTTCGCGGAGGACAGGTCGTTGGGGTCGAAGCCCGGCGAGTTGGCCATCGCGAGGATCTCGCCGGTGCGCGCGTCCTGGACGACGACGTAGCCGCGGTCCGCCTTGGACTTGGCCACCTGCTCGGTGATGGCGTTCTGCGCGGCCCACTGGATGTCCCGGTCGATCGTCAGCTCGACGTCGGCGCCGGGCACGGCGGGCGTCTCGGCGGAGCCGACGGTGGGCACCTGGCGGCCGCCCGACTGGGCGTAGCGGATCTTGCCGTCCTTGCCGGAGAGCGTGGTGTTCAGCTGCTGCTCGACACCGCCGCCGCCCTTGCCCTCGGCGTTGACCCAGCCCAGTATCCCGGCGGCGAGGTCGCCGTTGGGGTACACGCGCTTGGTGCTGGGCACGGAGAACACGCCCGCGAGGACGTTGACGGTGGAGCGGTCGGTCCTGGCCTTGGCGGCGAGGGCGCTCTTGAGGTCCTTGATCTGCTTCCAGACCTGCGGGGTCTGCCGTCCGGCGAGCTTGGTGTAGCGGGTGTCGGGGTTCTTCGGCCGCAACTTCCCGACCAGGGCGGACTGTTCCTGGCCGAGGATCGGCGCGAGGAGGGCGGCCGCCTGCTCGGGGCCGTCGTCGACCTTGAGCTGCGCGCGGCTGAACATCGTGGGGTCGGCCGTGATGTCGTAGGCGTCCTCGCTGGTGGCGAGGGCGACCCCGGTGCGGTCGGTGATCTCGCCGCGCTCGGCGGCGAGCACCTGCCCGACGTACCGGTTCTGGTCGGCCTTGGCCGCGTAGGTGCTCGCGTCGACGGCCTGCACCTGGAACAGCCGCAGCACGAAGGCGGCCAGGACCAGGGTCAGTGCGAGGCCCACCATGCGCAGCCGGGGCCGGGGGCTGCCGAGCTTGATGACGCGCGGGGCGGCCGGGCGGCCCGGCGCCGGGCGGCGGGCGGGCCGCGCGCCGGGGCCCGGGCGGCGCTGCGCGGGGGCGGGGCGGGCGGGGCCGGGCACGCGTCGGCGCGGCGGCTGCCTGCGGGAGGGGTCGACCACTTCCGTCACCTGCCGGGGGTCGGAGTCGGGGACGTGCGGGACAGGGGGGCCGCGCCGGGCACGGTGCCCTGCGCGGGATCGCCGGAGCCGGCGGTCTGGCCGGCGGTGCCTGCCTGGCCGGCGGTGCCCGTCTGACCGGCGTCGGCGGTCTGGCCGGTGACGGTCTGACCGGTGCCGGCACTCTGGCCGTCGTCGGACGGCCCGCCGGGGTCGTCGGTCGTGGCGGGCTCCGGGCTGGGCGAGGTCTGTTCGAGGGTCTGCCCGAGCGTGATGGCCTCCGGGGGCCGTACGTACGCGGAGTCGCCGTCGGACTGCGCGGCGGGCGAGGGAACGCCTTTCACGGTGCCGTCGGGGTCCAGGAAGACGGGGTCGCCCCCGGGGACCATGCCGAGTTCGCGGGCGCGGCGCTGGAGGGCGTCCGGCGCGGAGTAGGAGTCGATGTCACGCTGGAGCGCCTGCTCCTCGTCGGTGAGGTTCTTGGTGTCCCGCTGGAGGTCGTCCATCTGGAACGCGCCCTCGCTGAGCGCGGAGTTGAGCACCAGCAGACCGATCAGTCCGCCGCCGAGGAGGAGGACGACGAGCAGGACGAAGGGCGTGCGGGCGGCCTGGCGCGGCCGGCCCGGCAGCAGCCGGGCGAGCCGCTCGGCCCGGCCCCTGAGGCGCGGTTTCCTACTCACTGGCACGGTGCGGATCCCTCACTCGACGTCCTCCCTGATGCGCTCGGCCCCGCGCAGCCGGGCCGGCGCGGCCCGCCGGTTCTCGGCGATCTCTTCCTCGGTGGGAAGTTCGGCACCGCGCGTGAGCAGCTTGAGCCGGGGCTGGTAGCGCTCGGGGACGACGGGCAGCCCGGGCGGGGCGGTGGACGCGGCGCCGGCCGCGAAGACCTGCTTGACCAGTCGGTCCTCCAGCGAGTGGTACGACAGCACGGCGATCCGCCCGCCCACCGCGAGGGACCGCACGGCGGCCGGGATCGCCCGCTCCAGGACGGAGAGTTCGCCGTTGACCTCGATGCGCAGCGCCTGGAAGGTCCGCTTGGCCGGGTTGCCGCCGGTGCGCTTGGCGGCCTGCGGCAGGGCGTCGCGGATCAGCTCGACGAGCCGTGCGCTGGTGGTGAAGGGTTCCTTCTCGCGCTCGCGCACGACGGCCGAGACGATCCGCTTGGCCTGCTTCTCCTCGCCGTACGCGCGCAGGATGCGCACCAGTTCGCCGGGCGGGTAGGTGTTGAGGACCTCGGCGGCGCTCATGCCGGTCGTCTGGTCCATACGCATGTCGAGCGGGGCGTCCTGGGCGTAGGCGAAGCCGCGGTCGGCCTCGTCGAGCTGCATGGAGGAGACGCCGAGGTCGAACAGCACCCCCTGCACGCGCGCGATGCCGAGCCGCCCCAGCACCTCGGGCAGTTCGTCGTAGACGGCGTGGACGAGGGTGGCCCGCTCGCCGTGGGGGGCGAGCCGCCCGCCGGACAGGCGCAGGGCCTCCTTGTCGCGGTCCAGGGCGACCAGGCGGGCCTCGGGGAACCGGGCGAGCAGCGCCTCGCTGTGCCCGCCGAGGCCGAGGGTGCAGTCCACGACCACCGCGCCGGGCTCGCTCAGCGCGGGGGCCAGCAGGTCCAGGCATCGCTGGAGCATCACCGGGACGTGTCGACTGCTGCTCAAGGGGCCCTCTCAGATCCGGCGGGCGGTCCGCACCGCCGGGTCCCCGCCCGCACCGTGAAGGGGAGGTCCGCCGGCGCCGGGAGGCGTCAGCCGACCGGGAGCGGGAGGAGGCCGAGCCGTACGTACGCGCCGCGCACGCGGGGAGACGCCCGGTCACGCCGGGGCCTCACGGGGGAAGTCAGTCCAGCAGGGAGGACCGTGCCTCCCGCTTCGCGCAACTTTAGTCCACCCTGTCTCGCGGTCAATCAACCGGCCCGCGCGTGGCGGCCGTCGGACGCGGGAAGCGCGGCGACGGGCGGATCCACTCCTCCGGGCGGCCCGACACCACTCCTGTGGGGTACCTCACAAGCCCCACGAGGCCCCGCGGACCAGGACGGACGACGGCCCTCGCGACGCGTGCGCGCGGCGCCTGCCCCGCGCGCACGACGCCCGCCGCCCCGCGGAGCGCTGTCGGTTCGCTGTCACCGCCGGGACCAAAAGCCGCGGAGCCTGACATAACGCGGGCAGTTGTCCACAGTCGAGTGACACGAATCGGTAACGGCAGCAAGAATGCGGGTGGAGCGCCATGCGGAACTTTTCCCGCGTGCCGTCCGTGTTCGGGGTGGGCCGGCCGCAGCGCGGAGGGCCGGCCCGGAGAAGAACGGGCCGAGGAGGGCCGGTGACGACCTATGACGAGCGAGCGAGCCTCACGGATCTGACTGCCACTGTGGAGCGCATCCGCAGTTCGGTGGAGGGAGTGATCGAGGGCAAGCCCGAGGTCGTACGGCTTTCGCTGACGGTGCTGCTCGCCGAGGGGCACCTGCTGATCGAGGACGTCCCCGGCGTCGGCAAGACGATGCTGGCCAAGGCGCTGGCGCGGTCGATCGACTGCTCGGTGCGGCGCATCCAGTTCACGCCCGACCTGCTGCCCTCGGACATCACCGGGGTGTCCATCTGGGACCAGCAGCGCCGGGACTTCGAGTTCAAGCCGGGCGCGATCTTCGCCCAGATCGTGATCGGCGACGAGATCAACCGCGCCTCGCCGAAGACCCAGTCGGCGCTCCTGGAGTCCATGGAGGAGCGCCAGGTCACCATCGACGGGCAGACCTACGAGCTGCCGAGCCCGTTCATGGTGGTGGCCACGCAGAACCCGGTCGAGATGGAGGGCACCTACCCGCTGCCCGAGGCCCAGCGCGACCGCTTCATGGCCCGGCTGTCCATCGGCTACCCCAGCCCCGAGGCCGAGCTGCAGATGCTGGACGTGCACGGCGGGGTGAGCCCCCTGGACGACCTCCAGCCGGTCGCCCACGCGCACGAGATCGTCAAGCTGGTCGACGCGGTGCGCGGGGTCCACGTCGCCGAGACGGTCCGGCGCTACGCGGTCGACCTGGTCGCCGCCACCCGCACCCACCCCGACCTCAGACTCGGCGCCTCGCCCCGCGCGACGCTGCACCTGCTGCGCGCGGCGAAGGCCTCCGCGGCCCTCGGCGGCCGGGACTACGCCCTCCCGGACGACCTCCAGCAGCTCGCCGTCCCGGTGCTGGCCCACCGCCTGCTGCCCACGGCGCAGGCGCAGCTCAACCGCCGCACCGCCGAGCAGGTCGTCGAGGAGATCCTCCAGCGCACGCCGGTCCCCGCGGCCCCCCAGCACCCGCAGGACTTCGGCCTGGGCGGCGGCCGCGGCGGCCCGCAGGGGTACGGCCAGCAGCCGCCCCGGAGGCTCGGATGACCCTCGGCGCGGCCTCCGCGGACACCGGCCGGAGCGACCGGTCCGGCGGTGTGCGCACGGCCCTGGCCGGCCTGACCACCCGCGGCCGCTCTTTCCTGGCGGCAGGCCTTGCGGCGGCCGTCTGCGCCTACGTCCTCGGCCAGCCCGACCTGCTGCGGGTCGGGATGCTGCTGGCCGCGCTGCCGCTGATCTGCGCGGCCGTCCTCTTCCGCACGCGCTACCGGGTGGCCGGCAGCCGCCGCCTCTCCCCCGCGCGCGTGCCCGCGGGGAGCGAGGCCCGCGTCCACCTGCGGATGGACAACGTCTCGCGGCTGCCCACCGGTCTGCTGATGCTCCAGGACCGGGTGCCCTACGTCCTCGGCCCGCGCCCCCGCTTCGTGCTCGACCGGGTCGAGGCGGGCGGCCGCCGCGAGGTGTCCTACCGGGTCCGCTCCGACCTGCGTGGCCGCTACCCCCTGGGCCCGCTCCAGCTGCGCCTGACCGACCCGTTCGGCATGTGCGAGCTGACCCGGTCCTTCTCCAGCTCCGACACCCTGACGGTGATCCCCCGCGTCGAGGCGCTGCCCCCGGTGCGGCTGGCCGGCGAGGCCAAGGGGTACGGCGACGGCCGGCAGCGCTCGCTGGCCCTGGCCGGCGAGGACGACGTCATCCCCCGCGGCTACCGCTACGGCGACGACCTGCGCCGCGTGCACTGGCGCTCCACCGCCCGCTACGGCGAGCTGATGGTGCGGCGCGAGGAGCAGCCCCAGCGTTCCCGCTGCACGGTGCTGCTCGACACCCGGGGCCTCGCCTACCGCGGCGCCGGCCCCGACTCGGCGTTCGAGTGGGCGGTCGGGGGTGCCGCGTCGGTGCTGGTGCACATGCTGGAGCGGGGCTTCTCGGTGCGGTTGCTGACCGACACCGGCAACTCCGTGCCCGGCGAGGGCGCCGACGGATTCGCCGGGGCCAACCAGGAGTCGGCCGACGCGGCCGGCCTGATGATGGACACCCTCGCGGTGATCGACCACTCCGACGGCACGGGCCTGTCCCACGCCTACGACGTGCTGCGCGGGGGCAACGAGGGGCTGCTGGTGGCCTTCTTCGGCGACCTCGACGAGGAGCAGGCCGCGGTGGCCGCCCGGATGCGCCAGCGCAGCGGCGGCGCCGTCGCCTTCCTCCTCGACAGCGAGACGTGGGCGCGTGAGCCCCTTCATCGGATCGGCCCGCCCGATCCGATGAAGGGGCAGGGAGAGGGGCTGCGGATGCTGCGCGAGGCCGGCTGGACCGCGCTGGGCGTGCCCCGGGGCACCTCCCTGGAAGCGCTGTGGCGCCAGGCGGACCGGGAGCGCAGCGGCGTGGTCACGGCGGCGGGCGGCACGGCGGGCACGGGCGGAGGGGGGACGGCATGATCAGCGGACGGGCCCGGGTGACGGTGTGCGCGGCGGCGGCCACCCTGATGACGGCCACCGCCCTGCTGCCCCTGATCGACCCCGCCACCTGGCTGCTGCAGGCGGCCTTCCTGCTGGCCGTCCAGTCCGGCGTGGGCGCGGCGACCCGCCGGGTGCCGCTGGCCCGCCCGCTGACGGTGGCCGCGCAGGCGCTGGTCACCGTGGGGCTGCTGACCCTGGTCTTCGCCCGGCCCTACGCGCTGGGCGGGCTGGTCCCCGGCCCGCAGGCGTTCCGGCACATCGGCGAGGTGCTCCAGTCGGGCGCGACCGACGTCCAGCAGTACGCCATCCCGGCCCCGCTGACGGACGGCATCCGGCTGATGCTGGTCGGCGGGGTGTTGCTGATCGGCCTGGTGGTGGACACCCTCGCGGTCACCTACCGCAACGCCGCGCCGGCCGGGCTGCCGCTGCTCGCGCTGTACTCGGTGGCCGCGGGGCTGTCCGACGGGGCGGCGGACTGGCTGTGGTTCGTGGTCGCCGCGGCCGGCTACCTGATGCTGCTGCTCGCCGAGGGCCGTGAGCGGCTCGCGCAGTGGGGGCGCGTCTTCGGCGGCGCCCCGCGCACCCCCGGCGGGCCGTCCGGCCCAGTGGCGCCGGTGCGCACCGGGCGGCGCATCGGCGCGGTCGCGCTGGGCGTGGCCCTGGCGGTGCCGCTGCTGCCGCTGCCCGCGATCCAGGGCGGCCTGCTGGACGGCACCGGGGCGGGCGTCGGCACGGGCACCGGCGGCGGGGGCACCATCTCCGCGGTCAACCCGCTGGTGTCCCTGCGCGACAGCCTCAACGCCGACCAGGACCGCACGGCGCTGACCCTGCGCACCAGCAGCGACGACCTGTCCGACATGTACCTGCGGATCGTGTCGCTGGACGACTTCGACGGCACCACGTGGAAGCCGGCCAAGCGGCACATCGTGGAGGTCCCGGACCGGCTGCCCACACCCGCGGGCCTCGGCCCGGACACCAAGCGCGCCCAGGTCACCACCCGGGTCCGGGCCGCCGACTGGTACGCCCAGGACTGGCTGCCCATGCCCTACCCGCCGAGCGACGTGCGCGTCGGCGGCAAGTGGCGGTACGAGCCGGTGGGCATGACCCTGGTCGGCGACCACGGCGAGAACACCCGCGGCAAGACCTACGAGGTGAAGAGCCTCGACGTGCAGCCCACGGCGCAGCAGCTGGCGTCCGCGCCTAAGGCATCCCAGTCGCTGCGCGACGAGTACACCAAGGTCCCCGACTCGGTGCCGGCGGTGGTGTACCGCACGGCCCGCGAGGTCACCCAGGGCGCGTCCGACGACTACGAGAAGGCGGTCGCCCTCCAGGACTACTTCGCGTCGACCGGGGGCTTCCAGTACGACACGGAGGTGGAGGTCGGCAGCGGTCCCGACGCGATCGCCCGCTTCCTGCGCGACAAGCAGGGCTTCTGCGTGCACTTCTCGTTCGCGATGGCGGCGATGGCCCGGACGCTGGGCATACCGGCCCGGGTCGCGGTCGGCTTCGCGCCGGGCTCCCCGCAGGCGGACGGCACGGTGGCGGTCAGCCTGAAGGACGCCCACGCCTGGCCCGAGCTGTACTTCGAGGGGGTCGGCTGGACCCGCTTCGAGCCGACGCCCACGCGCGGGACGACGCCCACGTACACGCTGCCGGACACCTCCGGCGACGCGGTCCCGGACCTGCCGCAGGCCTCGCGCTCGGCGGAGGCGGCCCCGTCGACGGCGCCCTCGGAGAGCGCCAGCTGCTCGGCCGACGACAAGAAGCTCGAGGGCTGCGCGGGCGCGCTGCCGCTGGACTCCGGGCAGCAGGGGGGCGGTGGCACCCCGTGGTACCGGATCGCGGCGTGGAGCGCGCTCGGGCTCCTGGCGCTGGGAGTGCCGCTGCTGCCGATGCTGTGGCGGCTGAGGCGGCGCTCGGTGCGGCTGGCGTCCGCCCAGCACTCGGCGGCCGCGGCCGGTGCGCCGGGCAGGGCCTCCGAGGGTCCCGCGGGTGCGGTGCGGCTCGACGCCGACGACCCGCTCGGCCCGGGTGCGCCGGCGGACGCGGCGTCACGGGCGGTGACCGAGGCGGCCGTGGCGCAGGTGCTGGCGGTGTGGCGCGAGCTGATCGACACGGCCTGGGACTACGGCATCGTCCCGGACGACGCGCTCACTCCGCGCCGGGCGGCCGAGCGGATCGTGCGGATCGGCGGGCTGGACGCGACGGCGGCCCACTCGGTGTACCGGGTGGCGGGCGCCGTGGAGCAGGTGCTGTTCGCGCCCCGGCCGCGGGCCGAGACGGGGCTGGCCCAGGACGTGCGCCTCGCGCGGGCGGCCCTGCGGGCCCGGTCCGGCCGCTGGACCCGGCTGCGGGCGGTGGTGGCGCCGCGGTCGGCGGTGCGGGCGGTCTGGGAGCTCTCCGACCGCTGGACGGCCCGCAGTGAGGACTGGGCGGCCCACAGGACGGCCCTGACCCAGCGGCTGCGCATGCCGCGCGGCCGGCAGCAGAACGGCTGACGGGGGACCGGGCATGCGTCAGGGGGTGACCACCTGGGTGGTCACCCCCTGACGAAGAACTGTTCGACCGAGAAGTGCTCGACGAGGGACTGCTCGACAACCGGCCGCCCCGTGGGCGGAGGCGTCAGTGGCCCTGCTCGTCGCGGCGGCGCTGCCAGCGCTCCTCGATGCGGTCCATTACCGAGCGCTTGGGGCGCGCCTGGCCACGGACGGGCGCTGCACCGGGGGCCGGCTGCTCGCCCGGCTTGGGGGCCTTGCGCCAGCCGGTCACGGCGAGCACGGCACACCCCAGCATGACGAGGAACCCCACCACGCTGAGCCAGACCTGCTTGGCGACCATACCGGCCATGAGGAGCGCGATTCCTACGAGGAAGCCCGCGACCGCCTGGTAGACCCGCCGACGGGTGTACGTACGCAGCCCGCTTCCCTCGAGCGCCGACGCGAACTTGGGATCTTCGGCGTACAGCGCTCGCTCCATTTGCTCGAGCATGCGCTGCTCGTGCTCCGAGAGCGGCACGGAGTCCTCCTCATCGTGCAGTCGCCGGGGCGACCCGGGGGGTCCCTTCAGGATAGGCAGGGAATCGCCCCCGTGAAACCCGCCCCTCTGCGCCAATTGGCCAACCGGAACCCGCCATGGGCGGTCCCGGCCCGCTGAGGCTTCCATTCCCCAACGGCCGGCCCGTCATGCCGGGGCGGTCTCCCTCGATCATACGGCGCAGAGCGCCCGAACGGGGGGCCTGTGGCGTACTCCATCCGGCCTCGAGCCGCTGATGAGCGGCTTCTTCACGGGAGGCGACGAACGCGACTCCTCGCGCTGCCGTCCCACGGGGCACTTACGCCTCCGAGGTCCCGCGGGTCTCACCGAGCACATGGAGCTGGGTGGCCACGGAGTGGAAGGCGGGCAGCTCGGCGGCGGCCTCCTCCAGCTTGAGCAGGGCGTCCAGCGCACCCGGCTCGGTGTCGACGAGCACACCGGGGACCAGATCGGCGAAGACCCGCACCCCGTGGACGGCCGCGACCCGCAGGCCAGCGCGCTCGACCAGGCCGGTGAGCTGTTCGGTGGTGAAGCGCCGCGGCACGGGGTCGCCCTCGCCCCAGCGGCCGTCGGGGTCGCCCAGGGCCTGCCGGGCCTCCTTGAAGTGACCGGCCAGCGCCCGCGCCAGGACCGCGCCGCCGAGGCCCGCCGCCAGCAGGCTCAGCACGCCCTCGGAGCGCAGCGCGGCGACGACGTTGCGCACGCCCTCGACCGGGTCGTCGACGTACTCCAGGACGCCGTGGCACAGGACGACGTCGTAGCCGCCGCGCTCGACCACGTCGAACAGGCCGTGGGCGTCGCCCTGCACACCGTGCACCCGGTCGGCGAGACCGGCCTCGGCGGCCCGGCGCTCCAGGGCGAACAGCGCGTTGGGGCTGGGGTCGACGACCGTGACGCGGTGGCCCAGGCGGGCGACGGGCACCGCGAAGTTGCCGCTGCCGCCGCCGGTGTCGAGGACGTCGAGGCAGGCACGGCCGGTGGCCTTCACCCGACGGTCCAGGGCGTCCTGGAGGACCTCCCAGACCACGGCGGTGCGCAGGGAGGCGCGGGGGCGGGAGGGGTCGGGGCGCAGCGACGTCCCGTGCGATTGGGGGGAGACGGGCGGGCGCATCGGATCCGACACGGCAGTTGACTCCTCGGCGCGGCACCGCCTCTTGCGCGGCGGAGCGAACGGGCTGCCTCCCTGCTCCGGCCTGCGGGAGGGGAGGCTCATGCGCTCTCCACCCTATTGCCTCGGGCGCCCCGCGAGGTCACCCGCGTGCGGGCCGCACCACCGGGCCCCGGGCGGGCCCGGGCACGTCAGCCCGCGTTCGGCAGCCGGCGGTCGTCTCCTGGGCGGCCCTCCTGGTCGTCGCGGTCCGCGCGGTCGCCCGGGTCGGCCCGGTCGTCCCGGTCCCGCCGGGGCTGCGGCAGGACCGGCTGCAGGACGAGCATGCGCTCGACGAGGCGGACGAACATCGCCACGTCGCGTATCAGGTCGTCGGCGTCCCGGCGGCCGGCCGCGCCCGGGATGCCCGCCTCGGCCCTGGCGCGGCGCGCGGCCCCGGAGGCGAACAGCGCGCTCCACTCGGCGAGTTCGGGTGCGATCTCGGGGAGCACTTCCCAGGCGCTCCGGATGCGGGCCCGGCGTCGTGCGGAGGTCTCCGGGCGGCCCCGCGCGGCGAGGACGGCGGCGGCGGTGCGCAGGGCGGCGAGGTGGGCCGTCGCGTACCGCTCGTTGGGGGTTTCGAGGACGGCCGCCTCGTCGAGTCCGGCGCGGGCCTGGGCGAGCAGGTCGAGCGCGGCGGGCGGGGCGGTGGCCCGGCGCAGCACGGGGTGCACGTCGCTCGCCGGGCCGGTCAGTGAGGGGGCAGGGCCGGGGGCGCGACGCCGGCGGGCGGCGCCGGCGGGGTAGCTGGCCATGACGAACCTCCTGTCGTCTGGGTCGGCACTATGGCCGTATGCCCCCATCGTGAGGTATGGCACTGACAATCCGTTCTGAACTGGGCTTTTGCTTCGAAGAGGCGTTCGGAGTAGCTTTTGGACTGACCAGTCAGTTCAAAACAGGGCGGCCAGGGACGGCGCGGCCGGGGGGATGCGCATGGGGGCGATGGGGGCACACGACAGCGCCGGTCCGGAACGGGACGGTGGCGGGGCCGGGGCAGCGGGGACGGCCGGGCTGTCCCTCGACGTCCGGGGGCTCGGGCTGAGGGGGCCGCGCGGCTGGGCGTACCGGGGTGTGCGCGTCACGGCGGGGCCCGGCGCGCTCGTCGCCGTGGTCGGGCCGTCCGGGTCGGGCCGCACGAGCCTGTTGCTCACGCTGACGGGACGGATGCGGCCCACGGAGGGCACGGCCCTGGTCGGCGGCCTCGTGCTGCCCCGCCGGATGGCCGCCGTGCGCCGGGTGAGCGCACTGGCCCACGTGCCCGGCGTGACCGACCTCGACCCCGCGCTGACCGTCGCCGAGCACCTGCGCGAGCGGGCCCTGCTCCAGCGGCGGTTCGGGGACTCCGTACGGGGGCTGCTGCGGCCGCGCCGGGAACGCGCGCGTGCGGCGCGGCAGGCGATCGACCGTGCCCTGGACGCCGCCGGGCTGGACCCGCAGTCACTGCCCAAGGGCGCGCGGACCGCCGTACGGGACCTGGAGCGGGTGGAGCGGCTGCGGCTGTCGGTCGCGCTGGCGCTGATCGGACGGCCGCGCCTGCTCGGTGTGGACGACGTGGACCTGAAGCTCTCGCCGGACGAGCGGGCCGAGGCGTGGGAGCTGCTGCGGTCCCTCACGGAGGACGGCACGACGGTGGTCGCCGTGTGCGCCGAGGCCCCGGAGGGAGCGGTGGTGGCGTCCACCCGGGACCAGGACGACGAGCACGACGAGGACCACGAGGACCACGACAGCGACGAGGACGACGAGGACGAGGAGGACGGCGATGCGCTCGTCGAGACTGGCCGTTCTTGAGCTGCGGCGCTTCGGCCGGGGCCGCCTCCCGCGGGCCGCGCTGGTGGCGCTCCTGCTGCTGCCCCTGCTGTACGGCGCGCTGTACCTGTGGTCGTTCTGGGACCCGTACGGGCGGCTCGACCGGATCCCCGTGGCGCTGGTGAACGACGACCGGGGCGCGACCGTCGGCGGCGACCGGCTGGACGCCGGTGCCGACCTGACCGAAGGGCTGCGCGAGAGCCGGGTCTTCGACTGGCACGAGGTGAGTGCCCGCGAGGCACGCGCGGGCGTGGAGGACGGCCGGTACTACCTGTCGTTGACCGTGCCCGCCGACTTCAGCCGGCGGATCGCCTCCAGCGCGGGCGACGCGCCCGAGACCGGCGCCCTCCAGGTGCGCACCGACGACGCCAACAACTACATCGTCGGGCAGATCTCCCGCACGGTGTTCAACGAGGTGCGTTCCGCCGCGTCCACCAAGGCCGCCCGGTCCTTCCTGGACCGGATCTTCATCTCGTTCTCCGACCTGCACGGCGCCACCGAGAAGGCCGCCGACGGCGCCGACGACCTCGAGGGCGGCATCGGCAAGGCCGAGAAGGGGGCGCAGGCCCTCGCCGACGGGCTGACCACCGCCAAGGACGGCAGCGGCAAGCTGGCCAAGGGCGTGAGCACGCTGGACACCGCGGCGGGCGACCTGGAGACCGGCTCGCAGCGGGTCGCGGACGGCACGCAGCAGCTCGCCGACAAGGTCAACGGGGTCTCGGCGGCCGTACGGCCGTTCCTCGCGGACAACGAGGCGGCCATCGGGGACACCGCCCAGCTGGTCGCCGACGGCGCGCAGACGGTCCGCGACCACCTCGACACGCTGGTGAAGCGGGCCCCGGCCGCCGCCGAGGACGCGCACACCGCGTCCGACCTGCTGTCCGGGACGTACACCGCGCGCTGCGAGGAGCCCGTGCCGCCCGACCCGGCCTGCGAGGGTCTCGGCAAGGCCAGGGACGCGGCGGCCGACGTGGTGACGGTCGCCGACGACCTGAACACGCTCATCGCCGACCAGGACGGCGACCTGGCGGCCATGAAGAGCGACCTGACGACCCTCCAGCAGCAGGCCCAGGCGCTCGCCGACCGCGCCCCGCACCTCACCGAGGACCTCGACGACGCCGTCAAGAAGGTCAACGCGCTGAACGACGGCGCCGGCAAGGTCGCCGAGGGCGCGAAGAAGCTGCACACCGGGCTCGGCACCGCCGACAAGGGCGCGACGACGCTGGACCAGGGCGTCGGCAGGCTGGAGACCGGCGCGGACGACCTGAACGGCGGCATGTTCAAGCTGGCCGACGGCTCCTCCCGGCTGGCAGGCGGCCTGCACGACGGTGCGGCCAAGATCCCCGACTACGACGAGCGGGAGCGCGACGCCCGCACCTCCGTGATGGCCGACCCGGTGCGGCTCGCCTCCCACGACCTGCACCCGGCACCCAACTACGGCACCGGCTTCGCCCCGTACTTCATCCCGCTGTCGCTGTGGGTGGGCGCCATGGTGGCCTACATGCTGATCCCGCCGCTGAACCGGCGCGCGCTCGCCGCGGGCGCCCCGGCGTGGCGGATCGCGCTGGCGGGCTGGCTCCCGGTGGTCGCGGTCGGCGTGCTCCAGACGGCGGCGCTGCTGGCCGTGCTGCACTGGGCGATCGGCCTGCGGATGGTCCGGGCGGCCGGCACGGTGGGCTTCCTCTTCCTGGTCGCGACCTGCTTCGCGGCGCTGGTGCAGTGGCTCAACGCGCGCTTCGGCCCGGCCGGCCGGATCCTGGTGCTCGCCCTGCTGATGCTCCAACTGACCTCGGCGGGCGGCACGTACCCGGTGCAGACGAGCCCCGGCTTCTTCACCGCCCTGCACCCGTTCCTCCCGATGAGCTACGTCGTGGAGGCGCTGCGCCGGCTCATCACGGGTGGCGGCCTCGGCCCGGTGTGGCACGCGTGCGGGGTGCTCGTCGCGTTCACCGCGGGGGCCCTGGCGCTCACCGCGCTGTCGGCCCGCCGACGCCAGGTGTGGACCCTGGACCGGCTGCACCCGGAGCTCAGCCTGTGAAGGAGCGGCGTGGGCACGGTCGGGTTCCTGTGACAATCGGGGCCATGGACAGCAGCACCACCCCGGGCGGCCGCAGCCGCCGCGAGGCCACCCGGCAGAAGCTCTATGAGGCGGCGGTCACCCTCATCGCCGAACAGGGCTTCTCCGCCACCACCGTGGACGAGATCGCCGAGCGGGCGGGCGTCGCGAAGGGAACCGTCTACTACAACTTCGCGAGCAAGTCGGTCCTCTTCGAGGAGCTGCTGCGGCACGGCGTGGGCCTGCTCACGGCGTCCCTGCGGGAGGCGGCGGAGCGCACCGCGCGCGGGGGCGGCACCCGGGTCGACGCCCTGGACGCGATGATCCGCGCCGGACTCGTGTTCATCGACCGCTACCCGGCCTTCACCCAGCTCTACGTGGCCGAGCTGTGGCGCACCAACCGGGCCTGGCAGTCGACGCTGCTGGTGGTCCGGCAGGAGGCGGTCGCCGTGGTCGAGGGCGTGCTGCGCGAGGGCATCGAGCACGGCGAGTTCAGCGACGAGATCGACGTGCCGCTGACCGCGGCCGCGCTGGTCGGCATGGTGCTGGTGGCGGCCCTGGACTGGCAGGCGTTCCAGCCGGAACGGTCCCTGGACGACGTGCACGCGGCCCTGTCCCGCCTGTTGCAGGGCCGCGTGAGCGGCAAGGGCTGAGCGGCGGCGCCGCGCCCGGGCCCGCACGACCGGCGGCGGCCCACGCGCGCGGGCACGCGGAGCGCCGGTCCGCCGTGGCCGCGTCCCCCGCGGGCCACCGCGAACCGGCGCTCCCGCCGACGGTGCCGGCGGAAGGAGCGGGTCGAGGGCCGGCGCCGTTCCGCCGCCCCGTGTCGGCGGTGCCGGCGCCGTGCCCCTTTCCCGTGTCCCCACTCTCCCGTCCGGGCAGGTCGCCCCCCATCCGCGCGCGTACTCAACTCGCTCCCTAGGTACGGATACTCACGGCTGTGTGCCCGGCCCCGGGACGTGGCGCGTCCGGCTGGCTACGATCGCCTGCGTGTCCGTACTCCCCTTGGTGTTCACCAGTGGCTGGGCCAGCGGCGTCAACGCCTACGCGGTGGTGCTGCTGCTCGGCGTGCTCGGCGCGACCGGCCTGAGCGACGACGTCCCGGCGACGCTCCAGCGTCCCGAGGTCCTCGTCATCGCGGGCGTGCTGTTCCTGTGCGAGGCGGTCGCCGACAAGGTCCCCTACGTCGACTCGGCGTGGGACGCGGTGCACACGGTGGTCCGCCCGGCCGCCGGCGCCTGGGTCGGCGCGCTGCTGGCCGGACAGAGCGGCTCGCTCTCGGACGTTGCCGCCGGGCTGGTGGGCGGCTCGACCGCGCTGGCCAGCCACGCGGTCAAGACGGGGACGCGGATGGCGGTGAACACCTCGCCCGAGCCGTTCAGCAACGTGGCCGTGAGCATCGCGGAGGACCTCGGGGTGGGCGCGCTCGTCGCGTTCGCGGTGTTCCACCCCGTGGCGGCGGCGGTGATCGCGGGCACCCTGCTGCTGCTCGGCCTGGTGGCGCTGTTCTTCCTGGTGTCCCGCATCCGCCGGTTCCTGCGCCGCCGGGCCCAACGCCGCGAGGAGCGGCGCCTCGTGGGACGGCCGACCGGGCCACCGCCCTGGTGAGGCGCCGCCACGGGGCCCACGCACCCCGCGACGGCGCTGGTCAGGCCCGCCACGGCGTTGTCGGTGGCGGCGGATAGAGTCGCGGGCATGGCAGCGATTGCGGTGATCGGCGCCGGGACGGGCGCCCTGGCGGCCGCCGCCCGGCTGGCCGTCGCGGGCCACCGGGTGACGGTGTACGAGCGGACGGAGACGTACGGCGGTGCGCTGCGCCGCGTCGAGCGGGACGGGTTCGCCTTCGACACCGGCCCCGCGCTGCTGCACCTGCCCGCGGTGTACCGCGACCTGTTCGTCAAGACGGGCAAGCGGCAGCTGGAGGACGTCGTCGAGCTGGTGCAGGTCGACCCGTCCTCCCGGCACGTCTTCGCGGACGGCACCCGCGTGTCCCTGCCCAACGCCTCGCGCGCGGGCGTCGTCGCGGCGCTGGACGAGGCGCTGGGCGCGGGCGCCGGACAGCGCTGGGGCGACTTCCTGGTGCGGGCGCGCGAGGCCTGGGACCGCACGCGCCGCCCGCTGCTGGAGGAGCCGCTGTGGCCCAACTGGCAGGTGCTGGCCGACCGCGAGCCGTATCCGGCCGTGCCGCACAAGCGGCTGCTGCGCACTCGGCGGGCGGGCACGCTGGCCGAGATCGGCGCCTGGGAGCTGCGTGACGAGCGGCTGGCGGCCCTGCTGGCGAGCCACGCGCTCGCGTACGGCCTGGACCCGCGCACCGCTCCGGCGAGCGCGGCCGTGCTGCCGTACCTGGAGCACGCCTTCGGCACCTGGTACGTGCGCGGCGGGCTGCGGGAGCTGGCGCGCGCGGTGTACGAGCGGTGCCTGGAGCGCCGGGTCGAGTTCGTGTTCGGCGCGGAGGTGACCCGGATCGTGACGCGGGACGGCCGGGCCGTCGGCGTGGAGCTGGCCGGTGCGCCGGGCGCCGGGGGCGGCACGGTGGTCGAGGCGGACCACGTCGTCGCGGGCGTCGATCCGGCGCGGCTGCGGGCCCTGACGGACCGTCCGCTGGATGCCGAGGGCGACGTGCGGGCGGATGCCGAGCCCGCCGTGCCCGGGCGGTTCACCCTGCTGCTGGCGCTGCGCGGCCCGCGCGAGGCGGGGGCCGCGCACCGCACGGTCGTCCACGCGCCCGACGCGGACGCCGAGGCGGACTTCCTCGCCTTCCCCGGCGGCGACGCACCGCCGTCCCCGACGGTGACGGTGCTGCGCCCCGACGACCCCGCGCTGCGCCCCGACGACGCCCACGAGTCGGTGACCGTCACCGCGGTGGTGCCGGCGGGCGCGGACTGGGCGGACGAGCACACCGTGCGGCGCTGGACGGAGCGGGTGCTGGAGGCCGCCGGGACGGCGGTGCCCGGGCTGCGGGAGCGGCTGCTGTGGCACGAGGCGCACACGCCCCGGCAGACGGCGCAGGAGACGGGCACCCCGCGCGGGGAGGTCCCCGCGCCCGCGCTGGCCGCCGCCGGGGGCCGGTTCCTGCGTCCGGCGAACACCACGCGGCTGCCCGGCCTGTACCGGGTCGGGGGGTGGGCGCACCCGGGCGGCGGACTGCCCCACGCGGGCATGTCGGGCGCGCTGGTGGCCGGGCTGATCGTGGAGGGACCGGACTTCCGGGGCTCCCAGTGAGCTCCGTGACGCTGCGTCAGGGAGACGGCGTGCGGTGAAGGAGCGTCAGAAGCGGTACTGCTCGTCGAAGCCGTGCCCCTGGCCCTGCTGCCCCTGCTGCTGTCCGTCGCCCTGGTAGTAGGGCTGCTCCGGCGGCAGTTCGCCGCCCAGCGGGTCGTCGGTGGTGCGCTGCTGCGGGACCCACACCCCACTGGCCGGGGTCTCCCCGCCGTAGCCGCCGGTGCCGTACGGGTCGCCGTAGCCCTGCTGGTGGTACTGCCCCTGCCCGTAGCCGGTGTCGTAGCCGCTGCCGTAGGTCTGCGTCCCGATGTACGGGTCGGAGTAGGCGGCGTACTGCTGCTGCCCGGTGGTGTCGTAGCCGTAGCCCTGCTGGCCGTAGCCCTGGTAGGCGTCGTAGCCGTAGGAGGCGTCGGTGCCCTGGGCGGCGGTAGCGTACTGGTCCTGCGGCTGCGGCTCGCCGGTGCGGTCGTCGCCGTAGACGCCGTAGGAGCCGGTGTCGTCCGGGAGGGGCTGCGGCTCGTGGACGGCGCCCGTCCCGTCGGCCGTGGGCCGGTCGGAGGCCGGGGTGAAGACGTCGTCGTGGTCGTCGTCGTAGGCGTCGTAGCCGCTCTTCGCCGTGTCGTACGCCGGGGCGCCGGAGCCGTACGGGTCGTCGCCCACGCCGTGGACCGGGGCCTGCGGGTCGGACACCTCCAGGGCGGGCTCCTGGCGCTCCGCCCTGCCGCGGCGGCGCTTGGCGGGGACGGTGCCGGCGTCCGGGCGCTTGACGGCCCAGCCCGCCTCGAAGCCGCGGCGGAACGACAGCGTCACGTAGGTCTGCCCGACCGCGAACGCGGCGGCACCCAGGCCGATGACGACGACGGACGGGATCAGCACGCCGACGACGACGCAGAGGAACCCGCCGAACGCCAGCAGCCGCCAGCGCAGCCGCGCCTTGTACTGCAGCAGCACTTCGCCGAGCAGCCACAGTGCGACGACGCCGAACGCGATGTAGAGGACCGCCCAGCCCATGTACGCCCCTCTCCCGGTGACCGTTACGCAGTGTGTCGTACGACCGTGCGACCGGTCTAGGCCTGCGGTGGGTGGTGCAGACCGAGGTTCTCGTGGATTTCCAGCGTCGCCGTGGAGTTGTTCAGCGTGATGAAGTGCAGTCCGGGCACTCCCTCGGCCAGTAGCCGGGCGCAGAACTCCGTGGCGAACTCGATGCCAATGGAGCGTACAGCGGACGGATCGTCTTTTGCTGTGAGGATCCGCTCTTTCAGCGCAGCGGGGAAGGCCGCGTTGGTCAGCGACGGGACGCGCTCCAGCGTCCTGACGCTGGCGATGGGCATGACCTCGGGGATGATCGGGGTGTCGCAGCCGGCGGCCGCGACCCGGTCGCGCAGCCGCAGGTAGTCCTCCGGCTGGAAGAACATCTGGGTGATCGCGTAGTCCGCGCCCGCGCGGCACTTGTCCACGAAGTGGCGGACGTCGACGTCCCGGTCGGCGGAGCGCGGGTGCATCGCGGGGAAGGCCGCCACGCCCACGCAGAAGTCGCCGGACGCCTTGATCAGCTCGACCAGTTCGGCGGCGTAGGTCAGGCCCTGGGGGTGCGGCACCCACTCGCCCATGGGGTCGCCCGGCGGGTCGCCGCGCAGCGCGAGCATGTTGCGGATCCCGGCGTCCGCGTACTGCCCGATGATGTTGCGCAGGTCGGCCACGGAGTGGTCGACGGCGGTGAGGTGGGCGATCGGCGTGAGGGTGGTGTCCGAGGCGATGGCCTCGGTGGCCTTGACGGTGCCCGCGCGCGTGGAGCCGCCGGCGCCGTAGGTCACGGAGACGAAGTCGGGGGCCACGGCCTCGACCCGGCGCAGGGCGTTCCACAGGTTCCGCTCGCCCTTCGGGGTCTTCGGGGCGTAGAACTCGAAGGAGAACGTCGTCTTGCCGGTCGCGAGCATGTCGCGGACGGTGCGCGCGTGGTCCGACCTGATGGATGCGGTGCCGAGGGCCATACCCGCAGGTTAGCCAGGGGTGGACGGTCACCCAACCGGACGCCGGAAATTTGCCCGATTTGCCGGGTCCCTGTCCATCCCTTGGACGGCGGGGTCCGTCACACCGTCACCCTTGGACGGCGGGGTCCGTCACACCGTTCACCCTCGGACGGCGGGGTCTGTCACGCCGACCGCAGCCGCTTCGCCAGCTCCGCCGCCGCCGCGCCCGGGTCGTCCGCCTCGGTGATCGCCCGGACGACCACGACCCGCCGGGCCCCCGCCGCCAGCACCTCGTCCAGGCTGTCGAGGTCGATGCCGCCGATGGCGAACCAGGGGCGGTCGGCGCCGAGGGCGGCGGTGTGGCGGACCAGGTCGAGACCCGGCGCGGGGCGCCCCGGCTTGGTGGGGGTGGGCCAGCACGGGCCGGTGCAGAAGTAGTCCACGCCCTCCTGCACGGCGGCCGCCTCCGCCTCGGCGGGGCTGTGGGTGGAGCGGCCGACGAGCACGTCCGGGCCGAGGATCGCGCGGGCCGCGGGCACGGGCAGGTCGCCCTGGCCGAGGTGCAGGACGTCGGCGGCGGCGGCGTGGGCGACGTCCGCGCGGTCGTTCACGGCGAGCAGCCGGCCGTGCCGGGCGCAGGCGTCCGCGAACACCCGCAGGTGCTCCAGCTCCTCACCGGCCTCCATACCCTTGTCGCGCAGCTGCACGACGTCCACGCCGGCCGCGAGGACCGCGTCCAGGAACTCCGGCAGGTCGCCCTGGCGCCTGCGGGCGTCCGTGCACAGGTAGAGGCGGGCGTCGGCGAGGCGGGCGCGGGCGGTGTCGGACATGCGTGGTTCCCCCGGTGGGCGGGCGTACGGCGGCGGGTGCCGCCGTACGCCGGACGGTGTGCGGTGCGTGGATCAGACGGCGAGCGCCTGGGCCCGGCGCTTCACCTCCGTGCCGCGATTCTCGCTGAGCGCCTGCGCGGGCGTGCCGGGCAGGCTCGGGTCCGGGGTGAAGAGCCACTCGATCATCTCTTCGTCCGTGAAGCCGTCGTCCCGCAGCAGCGTCAGGGTCCCCACCAGGCCCTTGACCACCTTGTCCTCGTCGATGAAGGCGGCGGGGACGTGCAGTGCCTTGTTCTCGCCGCGGCGTACGGCGATGAGCTGGCCCTCCTTGACCAGCTGCCGCACACGCGTCACCTCGACGCCGAGCATGTCGGCGATGTCGGGGAGGGTGAGCCAGTCGGGCACGAGAGCATCGATGTTCGCGTCAATCTCGGTCACGGGTCCAGGGTAGGCGCTCGGCGGGCCCGCCCGCGATGTGTCGGTGGCCGTCCGGTGGGTGCGCCCGGGCCGCGAGGGGGTGCTCCGGCCCCGGTCAGGCGGTGGTGGCCTTCTTCAGGGGGCGGGCCGGGTCCGTCAGCAGGGTGGGGTTCATCGGGGTGCCCGACTCGATCAGGCGGCGGCCCTGGGCCAGGTCCCTCGGGCGGCCGACGGCCAGCAGGGCGACCAGGCGGGTCTCGCGCAGCCAGCACACCGTCCAGGCGGGACCGGACGGGTCACCGCGCCACAGCGTGGCGTCGGCCGCGCCGTGGTGGCCGGCGTACTGCACGAACCGGCCGAACTGCTCCGACCAGAAGTACGGCACCGGGTCGTACACCTGCGGGGCCTCGCCGGTGGCCTCGCCCAGGATGTTCGCGGCGACCGTGCGCGGGCCCTGGAGGGCGTTGTCCCAGTGGTGGACGAGCAGGCGCTCGCCGTAGCGGGCGGAGGGGAAGGACGCGCAGTCGCCGACCGCGTACACGTCGGGCACCGAGGTGCGCAGCCCGGAGTCGGCCACGACTTCGCCGTGCGCGCCCAGGGCGACGCCGGAGCCGGCCAGCCAGGCGGTGGCGGGGCGGGCGCCGATGCCGACCACGACGGCGCCGGCGGGCAGCCGGGTGCCGTCGTCCAGGAGCACCGTGCCGGGCTCGACGCGCGCCACGCGTGCGTGCGTGCGCAGGTCGGCGCCCGCGTCGGCGTACCAGGCCGTCATCGGGGCGGCGACCTCGGGCGGCAGTGCGCCGGCGAGCGGGCGGTCGGCGGCCTCCACGACGGTGACCGCGCAGCCGGCCTCGCGCGCGGCGGTGGCGAACTCGGCGCCGATCCAGCCGGCGCCGACGACCACGACGTCGTGCTGCCGGGCGAGCACCGGGCGCAGCCGCTCGGCATCGTCCAGGGTGCGCAGCAGGTGGACGCCGGGCACGCCCTCCGCGCCGGGCAGCCGGACCGGCTCGGCGCCGGTGGCCACGACGAGCACGTCGTACGGCACCGGTCCGGCCTCGGTGTCCAGTGCGTGGTCGGCGGGGCGCAGGCCGGTGACCTCGCGGCCGAGGACCAGCTCGATGCCGAGGGCGTCGAAGTCGACGTCGAAGGCGGAGCCCTCGGCCGTGCCGAGCAGCACGGCCTTCGACAACGGCGGCCGGTCGTACGGCTGGTGGGGCTCGGCGCCGATCACGGTCACCGTGCCGGTGAAGCCCTGCTCGCGCAGCGCGACCGCGGTCTGCACCCCGGCCATGCCCGCGCCGGCGACGACCACGCGCCGCACCGCCGGCCTGTCGTCGGGTCCCATCTGCTCGCTCACCTGATCACCTTAGACACCTGACGGATCGTCAGTCAGCCGTCGGGTTCCGTGACCTGTTCCACAACGCTGGTCCCGCCGCCCGCCTGCGACTCCCACGACCAGCTCTCCTCGAGCCGCACGCGCCCGTCGGGCAGCTCCACCACGGTGGACACGCAGTGCCCCGAGGAGGTGGTGCCGTCGGTCCTGAGCTGGACGTAGCGGAAGTCGAGCCGATCTCCCTCACGGGTACCCACCAGGTGGCCGCGTACGACGTCACCGCCGGTGTACTCGGCCCAGACCACGCCGTCCCGCTCGTGGTACGCGAAGCGGGTGCGGGTGCCCACCTGCCCCGGCGCCTGGTCGGCGACGGGGGCGAGGGTCAGCCCGTCCAGCGAGCGGGTCATGGTCACGGGCTCCCTTACTGCGGCGGACGGCACGGGCTAGGGTGGCCACCGTAGAGCACTCGCGGGAGCCCGGACGCACCGGGCTGAGAGGGAGGCTGGCGGCCTCCGACCGTACGAACCTGATCCGGGTCATGCCGGCGAAGGGAGGGGCTGGACGCCCATGTCGTCGCGTACGTCAGACGTCCTCGTCGTAGGGGGCGGGATCATCGGCCTGGTCACCGCGTGGCGGGCCGCGCAGCGCGGGTTCACCACCGCGGTGCTGGACCCCGAACCGGGCGGCGGAGCCGCCCAGGTGGCCGCCGGGATGCTGGCCGCCGTCACCGAACTGCACCACGGCGAGCAGACCCTGCTCGCCCTGAACCTCGCCTCGGCGCACCGCTACCCGGACTTCGCGGCCGAGCTCACCGACCTCACCGGACACGACCTGGGCTACCGGCGCTCGGGCACCCTCGCCGTCGCGCTGGACGCCGACGACCGCGCCCACCTGCGCGAACTGCACGCCCTGCAACGGGAGTCGGGCCTCGCGTCGGAGTGGCTGTCCGGGCGCGAGTGCCGGCGCCTGGAGCCGATGCTCGCGCCGGGCGTGCGCGGCGGGCTGCGGGTGGACGGCGACCACCAGGTCGACCCGCGCCGGCTGGCCGCGGCGCTGGTGGCCGCCTGCGAACGGGCCGGCGTCACCTTCCACCGGGAGTGGGCCGAGCGGCTGATTGTCGTGCGGGAGCGGGCGGCCGGGGCGGTGACCCGCGCGGGGACGGAGCTGGCCGCGGGGCAGGTGGTGCTCGCCGCCGGGAGCCTCAGCGGACGGCTGGCGGGCGTGCCGCGGGACGTGCTGCCGCCCGTGCGCCCGGTCAAGGGCCAGGTACTGCGGCTGACCGTGCCCGAGCGCGCCGCGCCGTTCCTGACCCGGACGGTGCGCGCGGTGGTGCGCGGCAGCCACGTCTACCTGGTGCCGCGCGAGAACGGCGAACTGGTCGTCGGCGCCACCAGCGAGGAGCAGGGCTGGGACACCACCGTCACGGCCGGCGGGGTGTACGAGCTGCTGCGCGACGCGCACGAGCTGGTGCCCGGGATCACCGAGCTGCCGCTCACCGAGACCCGGGCCGGCCTGCGTCCCGGGTCGCCCGACAACGCGCCGCTGCTCGGCCCGTCCGCGCTGGACGGGCTGTTGCTGGCCACCGGGCACTACCGCAACGGCGTGCTGCTCACCCCGGTCACCGGGGACGCGCTGGCGCACGCCCTGGCCACCGGGGAACTGCCCGAGGAGGCCCGCCCGTTCACCCCGCGGCGCTTCTCCGCCGCGCCCGCCGCGCTGCCCGCCCGGGCCGCACTCTCGGAGCTGCCCGCATGAGGATCTCGGTGAACGGGGAGCCGCACGAGGTGGCCCCCGGCACGGCGCTGGACGCCGTCGTACGGTCCCTGACCGCGGCGCCCTCCGGGGTGGCCGCCGCCCTCAACGAAACCGTCGTCCCGCGCGCGCAGTGGCCGGCCACGTCCCTGTCCGAGGGGGACCGGGTCGAGGTGCTGACCGCCGTCCAAGGAGGCTGACCATGGCCGACGATCCGTTCGTCCTCGGGGGGACGACCTACTCGTCCCGGCTGATCATGGGAACGGGGGGCGCCCCGAGCCCGGAGGTGCTGGAGCGGGCGCTGGTGGCGTCCGGGACCGAGCTGACCACCGTCGCGATGCGGCGGGTGACCCCCGACGTGCACGGCTCGGTGCTGTCCGTGCTGGAGAAGCTGGGCATCCGGGTGCTGCCCAACACGGCGGGCTGCTTCACCGCCGGGGAGGCGGTGCTGACCGCACGCCTGGCGCGCGAGGCGCTGGGCACGGACCTGGTGAAACTGGAGGTGGTGGCGGACGAGCGGACGCTGCTGCCCGACCCCGTGGAGCTGCTGGACGCGGCGGAGATCCTGGTCGACGAGGGGTTCACGGTCCTGCCGTACACCAACGACGACCCGGTGCTCGCGCGGAAGCTGGAGGACGTGGGCTGCGCGGCGATCATGCCGCTGGGCTCCCCGATCGGCTCGGGGCTCGGCATCCGCAACCCGCACAACTTCCAGCTGATCGTGGAGCGGGCGGGGGTGCCGGTGATCCTCGACGCGGGGGCCGGCACGGCCTCGGACGTGGCCTTCGCGATGGAGCTGGGGTGCGCGGCCGTGATGCTGGCCTCGGCGGTGACGCGGGCGCACGACCCCGAGCGGATGGCGCACGCCATGCGGGCCGGGGTGGAGGCCGGCCGCCTCGCGTACCGGGCCGGCCGGATCCCCCGCCGCCACTTCGCCCTGGCCTCCTCCCCCGCGGAGGGCCTGGCGGCGCTGGACCCGGAACGCCCGGCGTTCTGAGCCGGCTCCAGGTGGCGCGGGGCCCCGTCGAGGTGGCTCCCGTGTCCGTGCCTCCAAGGGGCGCGGGGAACTGCGCGACCGGCCACGGACGAGCCGCAGCCGCCGACGCGCCCCCGCCACCCCTGCGGCCGGCTCGACGACGCCACCGCGGACAGCACGCGCCCCGACGCCCGGCCCGCCCGGCCCCCGCCCGGCGGGCCGGGCGTCACAGCTCGGCTTCAGTCGCGTCCCGGGCTTGTGCTGCGGCCGGGGGTGACAGTGGCGGCTCGTACACTCACCTGCGTGGACACGACCCTCCAGGACCCTCTCGTCGGGCAGGTGCTCGACGGCCGTTACCGCGTCGAGGCGCGGATCGCGGTCGGCGGGATGGCCACGGTCTACCGGGCCGTGGACACCCGCCTGGACCGCGTCGTCGCGCTGAAGGTGATGCACCCGACGCTGGCGGCCGACGTGTCGTTCGTCGAGCGGTTCATCCGGGAGGCGAAGTCGGTCGCCCGGCTCGCCCACCCGAACGTGGTGCAGGTCTTCGACCAGGGCGCCGACGGGGCGTACGTGTACCTCGCCATGGAGTACGTCGCCGGCTGCACGCTGCGCGACGTGCTGCGCGAGCGCGGGGCGCTCCAGCCGCGGGCCGCGCTGGACATCCTGGAGCCGGTGCTGGCCGCGCTCGGCGCCGCGCACCGGGCCGGGTTCGTGCACCGGGACATGAAGCCGGAGAACGTGCTGATAGGGGACGACGGCCGGGTCAAGGTCGCCGACTTCGGCCTCGTACGGTCCGTGGACACGGTCACCAGCACCACCGGCGCCGTCCTCGGCACCGTCTCCTACCTGGCGCCGGAGCAGATCGAGCAGGGCGTCACCGACGCGCGCGCCGACGTGTACGCGTGCGGGGTGATGCTCTACGAGACGCTCACCGGCGCCAAGCCGCACCACGGCGACACCCCGGCGATCGTGCTCTACAAGCACCTCCACGAGGACGTGCCCCCGCCGTCGGCATCGGTGGCGGGGATGGCGTACGAGCTGGACGAGCTGGTCGCCACGGCCACCGCCCGCTCGCCGGAGGTGCGCCCGCACGACGCGGTGGCGCTGCTGGCGCGGGTCCTGGAGGCGCGGGCCGCCCTCACCGAGGAGCAGCTGGACGCGCTGCCGCCGCAGGCACGCTCCGCGGAGCACGACAACGCCGAGGACCGCACGAGCGTCATCCCGCGCGCGCTGACCGTGCCCCGCCGGCTGCCCGTGAACGACGACGAGCTCCGCCTCCCCCACGGCTCGGCGCCGGACCCGGACGCCGGGCTGCACCGGACGTCGCGGCTGGCGTCGCCGGCCCCGCTGCCGCCGGCGCGGCGCGGGGTGCGGCCCCGGCTGCTCGCCGTGGTCACCGCGGTGCTGCTGGTGTTCGGGGTCGGCGCGGGCTTCTGGTACATCAACTCGGGCCAGTTCACCAAGGTCCCCGCGGTGCTCACGCAGACCCAGGCGCAGGCCGAGGAGCGGCTCGGGGCGGCCGGGCTGGAGACGAAGGTCAAGCACGCGTACAGCGACACCGTCAAGCGGGGCCGGGTCATCAGCACCGACCCCGAGCCGGGCGCCCGGATCCGGGGCAACGACACGGTGACGGTCACCGTCTCCGACGGCCCGGAGACCGTGGAGGTGCCGGACCTCAAGGGGCTGCGGCTGGACAAGGCGAGGGAGTCGCTGAAGTCGGACGGCCTGGAGCCGGGCCTGGTCACCCGCGCGTTCAGCGACGACGTCCCCAAGGGCTTCGTCGTCGGCAGCACCCCGGGCGCGGGCACCGAGCGCCGCGCGGGCTCCGCCGTCGCGCTGGTCGTCAGCAAGGGCGAGGCGATCGACGTCCCGGACGTCACCGGGGACGACCTGGACGACGCCCGGGCCGAGCTGGAGAAGGCCGGCCTGAAGGTGGAGGTCGCCGACCAGCAGGTCACCTCGGAGTTCGACAAGGGCCAGGTCGCCGCGCAGAGCCCGGGTGCCGACAGCCGGGCCGCCGACGGCGACACGGTGACGCTGACCCTGTCCAAGGGCCCGGAGATGGTCGAGGTGCCGGACGTGGTGGGCGCGAGCGTGGACGACGCCACGTCGCTGCTGGAGCAGTCGGGCTTCAAGGTCAAGGAGGACCGCGGCCTGCTGGGACTGTTCGGGGACACGGTGAAGGACCAGTCCGTGGACGGCGGGGACACGGCGCCCAAGGGATCGACGATCACGATCACCATCCGGTGACGCAGGCCACCACCCACCGGGGACGGGCGCCCCGGGCGGACATGACACCCTGAACGGGTGAGTCCCGATCAGTCGCCCCTCGCAGGGGCGGGGCCCCGTCGGCCGCCCCTCCCCCGCAACCCCGTCGGCAGCCACGTGCCCGTGGCCGGCGGCCTGCACTCCGTCGGCCTGTCCTACGCCCGTGACCTGGGCGCCGAGGCCGTTCAGGTCTTCGTCGCCAACCCGCGCGGCTGGGCCACGCCCACCGGCAACCCGGCCCAGGACGAGGCGTTCCGCGCGGCCTGCGCGGCGGAGTCGATCCCGGCGTACGTGCACGCGCCGTACCTGATCAACTTCGGCTCGCACACCGGGGCGACGGTGGAGCGGTCGGTGATGTCGCTGCGGCACTCGCTGCGCCGGGGCCGGGCGATCGGCGCGCTCGGTGTGGTCGTGCACACCGGCAGCGCGACGGGCGGCCGGGACCGGTCGGTGGCCCTCGCGCAGGTCCGCGAGCACCTGCTGCCGCTGCTGGACGAACTGACCCACGACGACGACCCGTTCCTGCTGCTGGAGCCCACGGCCGGACAGGGCGCGTCGCTGTGCTCGCGCACCTGGGACCTCGGGCCGTACTTCGAGGCGCTGGACGCGCACCCCCGGCTGGGCGTCTGCCTGGACACCTGCCACGTCTTCGCGGCCGGCCACGACCTGACCGGCCCCTCGGGGGCGCACCAGACGCTCGACCTGCTGGTGGACACGGTCGGCGAGGGCCGCCTGAAGCTGATCCACGCCAACGACTCCCAGGACGTCGTCGGCGCCCACAAGGACCGCCACGCCAACATCGGCGCCGGTCACATCGGCGAGGACCCGTTCCGCGCCCTGATGACCCACCCGGCGACGGCGGGCGTCCCCCTGGTCATCGAGACCCCCGGCGGCAAGGAGGGCCACGCGGCGGACGTCGAACGGCTGAAGAAGCTGCGGGAGACGGCCGTCGGCGAGCCACGGTAGGGAATACCCCCAGGGGGTATATCGTTCCGGACGGTGCAGGAACCGCAGGAACCGTATCCGGGCTTTGGGGGCTCTCATGCAGCACGAGGCGCACGCACATCACTCCGCACCGGCCCCTTGGGCCATGGCCGTCCAGGCCACGCTGCACTGCCTCACCGGGTGTGCCATCGGCGAGGTGCTCGGGATGGTGGTCGGCACCGCGCTCGGGTGGGGGAACCTGGCCACCACCGTGCTCGCGATCGTGCTGGCCTTCTTCTTCGGCTACTCGCTCACCCTGCGGGGCGTGCTGCGGGCGGGCGTCGGCCTGCGGGCCGCCGTGCGGGTGGCGCTGGCCGCGGACACCTTGTCGATCGCCGTGATGGAGCTGATCGACAACGGCGTGATCGCCCTGTGGCCGCGGGCCATGGACTCCGGCCTGTCCGACGCCCTGTTCTGGGTGTCGCTGGCCCTCTCCCTGGTGCTCGCCTTCCTGGTCACCACGCCGGTGAACAAGTGGATGATCGGCCGGGGCAAGGGCCACGCGGTGGTGCACCGGTACCACCACTGACGGGAGTCAGAGCTCGGGGCCGTCCCCGGGCTCCTCCTGGTAGGAGTAGCGCTGTTCCTTCCAGGGGTCGCCGATGTTGTGGTAGCCGCGCTCCTCCCAGAAGCCGCGCCGGTCGGTGGTCATGTACTCCACGCCCCGCACCCACTTCGGGCCCTTCCAGGCGTACAGGTGGGGCACCACCAGGCGCAGCGGGAAGCCGTGCTCCGCGGTGAGCAGCTCGCCGTCCTTGTGCGTGGCGAAGAGGGTGCGCTCGGCGGTGAAGTCGGCCAGGCGGAGGTTGGAGCTGAAGCCGTACTCCGCCCACACCATCACGTGGGTGACCTCGGGCGCCGGCGGTGCGAGCTCCAGGACGGTGCGCGCCGGGACACCGCCCCACTCGGCGCCGAGCATGCTGAACTTCGTCACGCAGTGCAGGTCGGCGAGGACGGTGGCGTACGGCAGGGCCGTGAACTCCTCGTGGGTCCAGACGCGCTTCCCGCCGTCGGCGGTGGCGCCGAAGACCCGGAACTCCCAGCGCTCGGGGCGGAACTTCGGCACCGGCCCGTAGTGCGTGACCGGCCAGCCACGCTGCACTCGCTGCCCCGGCGGAAGGTCGGACGCTGCTGCTTCTCCTGACGTGCGCTCCACCGGATGACCCATGTCTCCATCCTGACAGACGGGCGCCGGTGCACAGGACCACCCAAGGCTCGAAAGGGGCATCGCAGATCAAGCGTCGCCTACCCCCTAACCAGGACGAGCCCTACTAAGCCAGCACTTACTGGACGATCTTCGGGGCCGGTGCAATCATGCGGCGGCAACCTCCCCCGTCCCCCCATGTGGAAGGAGCCGCTGCGATGCAGGGCGATCCCGAGGTCATCGAGTTCCTCAACGAGCAGCTCACCGGCGAGCTCACCGCGATCAATCAGTACTTCCTGCACGCGAAGATGCAGGAGAACTTCGGCTGGACGAAGCTCGCGAAGTACACCCGGCGCGAGTCGTTCGACGAGATGAAGCACGCCGAGGTGCTCACCGACCGGATCCTGTTCCTGGAGGGGCTGCCCAACTACCAGCGGCTGTTCCACGTGCGGGTGGGCCAGACCGTCACGGAGATGTTCCAGGCGGACCGGGAGGTCGAGGTGGAGGCGATCGACCGCCTCCGGCGGGGCATCAGGGTGATGCGCGAGAAGGGCGACATCACGTCCGCGAACATCTTCGAGGCGATCCTCGAGGACGAGGAGCACCACATCGACTACCTCGACACCCAGCTGGAGCTGGTGGAGAAGCTCGGTGAGGCGCTGTACATCGCCCAGCTGATCGAGCAGCCGGACAGTTCGGACTAGGCCGCCTCGTCCAGTCGCGCCACGGCGGCCGCCGGCCGCGTGACGAGTTCGCCGCGCGGGGGTGCGCCCCGGCCCAGGAGCGCCTGGATGCGCCGCACGCAGGAGCCGCAGTCCGTGCCCGCCTTGCAGGCGGAGGCGATCTGGCGCGGGGTGCAGGCGCCGCTCTCCGCGTGCTGCTTGACCTGCTGTTCGGTGATGCCGAAGCAGCTGCACACGAACACGCGGTCCACCTCCCGCCGGGACTGGTCGGTCGTACCCTCCCGAGGTCTCGGTGAGGCAAACCTAACCTTACCCGGCCGTCCAGGGCCGCAACAGTGCGGAAGGGCGCGGATCCGGTGTGATCCGCGCCCCACGCACGTGCTCGTGTGCTACGTGCTCACTGGTCCCGGTACATCTCCGCGACCAGGAACGCCAGGTCCAGCGACTGGCTGCGGTTGAGCCGCGGGTCGCAGGCCGTCTCGTAGCGCTGGTGCAGGTCGTCGACGAAGATCTCGTCGCCGCCGCCCACGCACTCGGTGACGTCGTCGCCGGTCAGCTCGACGTGGATGCCGCCCGGGTGGGTGCCGAGCGCCTTGTGGACCTCGAAGAAGCCCTTGACCTCGTCCAGCACGTCGTCGAAGCGGCGGGTCTTGTGGCCCGAGGCCGCCTCGAAGGTGTTGCCGTGCATCGGGTCGGTCACCCAGGCCACGGTGGCACCGGACGCGGTGACCTTCTCGACCAGCTCGGGCAGCTTGTCGCGCACCTTGTCGGCGCCCATCCGGACGATGAACGTCAGCCGGCCGGGCTCGCGCTCGGGGTCCAGGCGCTCGATGTACTGCAGCGCCTCCTCGGCCGTGGTCGTCGGGCCGAGCTTGATGCCGATCGGGTTGCTGATCCGCGACGCGAACTCGACGTGCGCGTGGTCCAGCTGCCGGGTGCGCTCACCGATCCACACCATGTGCGCGGAGACGTCGTACAGCCGCCCGGTGCGCGAGTCGACGCGGGTCAGCGCCGACTCGTAGTCGAGCAGCAGCGCCTCGTGCGAGGAGAAGAACTCGACCGTCTTGAACTCCTCCGGGTCCACCCCGCAGGCGTGCATGAAGTGCAGCGCGTTGTCGATCTCACGCGCCAGCTGCTCGTAGCGCTGACCGGACGGCGAGGACCGCACGAAGTCCTGGTTCCAGGCGTGCACCTGGCGCAGGTCCGCGTAGCCGCCGGTGGTGAAGGCGCGCACCAGGTTCAGCGTGGACGCCGACGCGTTGTACATGCGCTTGAGCCGCTCGGGGTCCGGGATGCGGGACTCGGGCGTGAAGTCGAAGCCGTTGACCGAGTCGCCCCGGTAGACCGGCAGGGTCACCCCGTCGCGGGTCTCGTTCGGCTTGGAGCGCGGCTTGGAGTACTGGCCGGCGATGCGGCCGACCTTCACCACGGGGACGGACGCGGCGTACGTCAGCACGGCGCCCATCTGGAGCAGCGTCTTCAGCTTGTTGCGGATGTGGTCGGCGGACACCCCGTCGAACGCCTCGGCGCAGTCGCCGCCCTGGAGGAGGAACGCCTCTCCCTTGGCGACGGCCGCCATCCGGGCGCGCAGCTGGTCGCACTCGCCCGCGAAGACGAGCGGCGGATACGACTCGAGGTCCGCGATCACTGCGCGCAGAGCCTCGGCGTCGGGGTACTCGGGCTGCTGCGCCGCGGGCAGGTTTCGCCAGGTGTTGCCAGCGCTCGCGCTGGTCTTAGCGTTCACGGTCACGGTCCCAACACTACGGGGTGCCGTCGGGGCCTCCGGCCGGTGCCCAGCAAATGAGACACGTCAGACGCTCCCCGGACATGCGGTAGGGTGCGTCGCATGTTCGCGCATTCGACCCAGAACTGGTGGTGGACCGCTCATCCGGCGGCCCACTGACTGCGCGTACGCACGACTTCGCGAAGGCCGCCCGAGGGGCGGCCTTCGGCGTTTCCCGGGGTCCGTTCCTCTCCCGCCTCCCACCGCATCCACGGAGAAGGAGCACGGACCATGCATCTGCCCGGCTTGCTCGACGACCTGCTCGACGACACCCGTCCGTTCGCCCTGCTGCGCCGCCGCACCCCGGGCCACGACGAGGCGGCGGTCGAGCTGCTCGTCGGCCCGGTCACCACGGTGGAGCGCCTCGCCGACCTCCCCGACGAGGGCCTGGCCCTCGTGCCGTTCCGGCAGATCCGCGAGCGCGGCTTCGACGTCCGCGACGACGGCACCCCGCTGGCGGTGCTCACGCCCGAGGAGACGCACACGCTGCCCCTCGACGAGGTGCTCGCCCGTCTCCCGCAGCACGACGTGACCGTCCGCGCCGGCGGCTTCGACGTCGGTGACGAGGAGTACGGCGAGATCGTCGCGCGCGTGCTGCGCGAGGAGATCGGCCGGGGCGAGGGCGCCAACTTCGTGATCCGGCGGACCTACGAGGGTGACGTCCCCGGGTTCGGCAGGGCCGACGCGCTGGCGCTGTTCCGGCGGCTGCTGGAGGGCGAGCGGGGGGCGTACTGGACGTTCGTCGTGCACACCGGGGATCAGAAGGGGCCCGAAGGGCCTTCCGCAGAAGGGCGGCGGTGGGAGACGGGTGGGCGGACCCTCGTCGGGGCGAGCCCAGAGGTGCACGTGCGGATGTCCGGCGGGACCGTCGTGATGAACCCGATCAGCGGCACGTACCGGTACCCGGACGGGGGCCCGACGCCCGAGCACCTGCTGCGCTTCCTCGCCGACGGCAAGGAGATCGAGGAGCTGTCGATGGTCGTCGACGAGGAGCTGAAGATGATGTGCACCGTCGGCGACCGGGGCGGGGTGGTGGTCGGGCCGCGGCTGAAGGAGATGGCCCACCTCGCGCACACCGAGTACGAGCTGCGCGGCAGGTCGTCGCTGGACGTGCGCGAGGTGCTGAAGGAGACGATGTTCGCGGCGACCGTCACCGGCTCGCCCGTGCAGAACGCCTGCCGGGTGATCGAGCGCCACGAGAGCGGCGGGCGCGGCTACTACGCGGGGGCGCTGGCCCTGCTCGGCCGGGACGCGGGCGGCGCCCAGACCCTGGACTCGCCCATCCTGATCCGCACGGCCGACATCTCCGCCGACGGCCGGCTGCGCGTGCCGGTGGGCGCGACCCTGGTCCGCGGCTCGGACCCGGCGGGCGAGGTCGCCGAGACCCACGCGAAGGCGGCCGGGGTGCTCGCCGCCCTCGGCGTCCGACCGTCCCGGCCGCGGCAGGAGCACACGCGCGGGCGGCTCGCCGACGACCCGCGCGTGCGGGCCGCGCTGGACGGGCGCCGCGCGTCGCTGGCGCCGTTCTGGCTGCGGATGCAGGAGCGGTCGGACGCGCTGGAGGGCCACGCGCTGGTCGTCGACGGCGAGGACACGTTCACCGCGATGCTCGCCCACGTGCTGGGCTCGGCCGGGCTGGAGGTGACCGTGCGGCGCTACGACGCACCCGGGCTGCGGGAGGCCGTGCTCGCGCACGAGGGGCCGGTGGTGCTCGGCCCCGGTCCGGGCGACCCCGCCGACCTCGCCGACCCCAAGATGCGGTTCCTGCGGGAGCTGACGGCCGCCGTGCTCGGCGCGCACCGGCATGGGGTGCTGGGCGTGTGCCTGGGCCACGAGCTGATCGCGGCCGAGCTGGGCCTGGACATCGTGCGCAAGGAGGTGCCGTACCAGGGGGCGCAGACCACGATCGACCTGTTCGGGCGGGCGGAGACGGTCGGCTTCTACAACAGCTTCGTGGCCCGCTGCGACGACGGGGCGGCCGCCGGACTGGCCGCGCGCGGCGTCGAGGTCAGCCGCAGCCCGGCCGGCGAGGTGCACGCGCTGCGCGGGCCGGGGTTCGCCGGGGTGCAGTTCCACCCGGAGTCGGTGCTCTCGCTGGACGGCGCGGGCGTCGTGCGGGAGCTGCTGGGTCAGCTGCGGGGCACCAGCACGTTCTCGGAGCAGCGACCCGCGAGGTAGTCGAGGACGTTGCGCACGGTGGTGTCGACGATCTGGCCGACGGCGTCCTCGGTGTAGTACGCCTGGTGCGAGGTGACCAGGACGTTGGGGAAGGTGACCAGGCGGGCCAGGGTGTCGTCCGCGATGGCCTCCAGGGACTTGTCGAGGAAGAACAGGCCCGCCTCGGCCTCGTACACGTCGAGGCCGACGCCCGTGAAGCGGCCCTCGCGCAGCTCGGCGACGAGGGCCGCGGTGTCGATCAGGCCGCCGCGGCTGGAGTTGACCAGGATCGCGTCGTCCTTCATGGCCTTCAGCGCGGCCGCGTCGAGCAGGTGCTGGGTCTGGGGCATCAGCGGGACGTGCAGGCTGACCAGGTCGGCCTCGGCGAGCAGCTCCTCCTTGGGGACGTAGCGCATGCCCAGTTCCCGGCAGGCCGGGTTCTCGGCGACGTCCCAGCCGAGCAGCCGCATGCCGAAGCCGTGCGCGATGCGGGTGAACGCCTCGCCGATCTTGCCGGTGCCGAGCACACCGACGGTGCGGCCGTGCAGGTCGCGGCCCATCAGCCCGTCGAGGCGGAAGTCGAAGTCGCGGGTGCGGGTGGAGGCGCGCACAACCCGGCGGTTCACCGCCATGGCGAGGGTCCAGGCGAACTCGGCGACCGAGTACGGCGAGTAGGACGACACCCGGGCGACCGTCATGCCGAGCCGCTCGGCCACCGGCAGGTCGACGTTGTTGAAGCCGGTCGAGCGCTGGGCGATCATCTGCGTGCCGCCCGCGGCCAGGCTCTGCAGCACCCCGTTGCCGAGGCCGCAGTTGACGCTGGTGGAGACGATCTCGTGGCCCCCGGCGATGGGCGCGGTGTCCTCGGTGAGGAACACGTCCAGGCAGCGCACCTCGTGGTGCCCGGCGAAGGCCCGCTCGATCAGGGGCCGCTCGTCGGCCTGCACACCGAAGGCAAGGATCTCCACGCGCGCGCTCCCTCGTGATCGCTCGGGCCGGCGGTGCCGGACGGACCGGCGGTGCCGAATATACGGCGGGGCGCCCGGGCCCGCCGGTCGGACGGGGTGCCCCTCGCAGGTCCGGCCGGATCGGCGGGCCCCGCCGGGTCAGCCGAAGAACACCCCGATCTCCTCGTACAGCGCCGGGTCCACCGTCCGGGGCCGGCCCGTCGCCTCGCGCAGCGGGACGCGCACGACGTCCGTGCCGTGCAGGGCGACCATCGTGCCGAAGTCCCGTTCGTGGACGGCGTCGATGGCGTGCAGTCCGAAGCGGGTGGCGAGCCAGCGGTCGGCGGGGCTGGGCGAGCCGCCGCGCTGGAGGTGGCCGAGCACGGTCGTGCGGGCCTCCTTGCCGGTGCGGTGCTCGATCTCGCGGGCCAGCCACTCCCCCACCCCGGACGGCCGCACCCGGCCCGGTGCGCCGGCCGGCGTCCGGCCGAGCGCCGCCTCGCCCTCCTTGGGCACGGCCCCGTCGGCGACGACCACGATCGGCGAGTACGTCGCCTGGAAGCGGGAGGTCACCCAGCCGCACACCTGGTCGACGTCGAAGGGCTGCTCGGGGACGAGGATCACGTTCGCCCCGCCGGCCAGCCCCGAGTGGACGGCGATCCAGCCGGCCTCACCGCCCATCACCTCCACGACGAGCACCCGCTTGTGGGACTCGGCGGTAGTGTGCAGCCGGTCGATCGCCTCGACGGCGACGCCGACGGCGGTGTCGAAACCGATGGTGCGGTCGGTGCCGGGCAGGTCGTTGTCGATGGTCTTGGGCACGCCCACGCAGGGCACCCCGTGCTCGTCCGCGAGGCGGGCCGCCGTGCCCAGGGTGTCCCGGCCGCCGATCGCGATCAGGCCCTCCACCCCGTACTCGGCGAGGGTGTCGTGGATGCGGCGGGCACCGTCCTCCCGGGCCAGCGGGTCGGTGCGCGAGGAGCCGAGGATGGTGCCGCCCCGGGGCAGGGTGCCGCGCACCGCGGGGATGTCGAGGGGGACCGTCTCCCCCTCCAGCGGGCCGCGCCAGCCGTCGCGGAAGCCGACGAACTCGTGCCCGTACACCTGGACGCCCTTGCGGACCACGGCCCGCACCACGGCGTTGAGGCCCGGGCAGTCGCGCCCTCCGGTCAGTACTCCGACGCGCATGGGGGTGCCTCCGCCCGGCCGACGACGTTTCATGGTCCACGCTAGCGGGGCGAGGGGCCGCCGACGCCCCCTTCCGGCAGCCCGGCGCGGCCGCGGGGCGCCGGACGCCGCGCGTTCACTCGTCGTCCAGGCCCCGTTCGATCGCGTACCGCACCAGCTCGACGCGGTTGTGCAACTGGAGCTTGCCCAGGGTGTTCTGGACGTGGTTCTGCACCGTGCGGTGGGAGATGACGAGCCGCTCGGCGATCTGCTTGTAGCTCAGGCCCTTGGCGACCAGGCGCAGCACCTCGGTCTCGCGGTCCGTCAGCCGGGGCGCACCGGGCCGGTCGGGGTCCGCGGCGGGCGCCGGCTCGGCGGCCAGGCGGCGGTACTCGCCGAGCACCAGACCGGCGAGGCCGGGGGTGAACACCGGGTCGCCGACGGCCGTGCGGCGCACCGCGTCCAGCAGTTCCTCGGTGGACGCCGACTTCAGCAGGTAGCCGGTGGCGCCGGACTTGACGGCCTCCAGGACGTCGGCGTGCTCCCCGCTCGCGGACAGCACCAGCACCCGCAGCGCCGGGTCGGCGGCGACGACCTCCTTGCAGACCTGGACGCCCGGCTTGGCGGGCAGGTTGAGGTCGAGCACGAGGACGTCGGGGGCGGCGGCCCGGGCGCGGCGCACCGCCTGGTCGCCGTCGCCGGCGGTGGCGACCACGTCGAAGCCCGCCTCGCCGAGGTCCCGGGCGACCGCGTCGCGCCACATGGGGTGGTCGTCGACCACCATGACGCGGATCGGTGCCCCGTCCCCGCCCACGGACCCGGTGTCCGTCCCCGTCCCGGTCTCGCTCATCGCTGTCCCGCCTTCCCCCGCGGTGTCGTCGGCGCCGTGTCCTTCGGCACCGTCAGTTCCACTTCCGTGCCCTGCCCCGGTGTGGAGACCAGCTCGGCGCTGCCGCCGAGGTCGCGCAGCCGGCCCCGGATGGACAGGGCCACCCCGAGCCGCCCCTCGCCCTCGGCCTGAGCGAGACGGCCGTCGGGGATGCCGGGGCCGTCGTCCCGCACGGTGACGATCACCGCGCCGGGTTCGTCCTCGACCAGGATCCAGGCCCGGGCGTCGTCGCCGGCGTGCTGCCGTACGTTGTCCAGCGCGGCCCCGACGGCGGCGGCCAGCTCGCGGGCGGCGGCCGGGGGCAGCAGCACCGGCGCCCCCGGGCCGGCGAGGCTGACCCGCTCGGCCGCGTACGGCGCGAGCAGCGCGCGCAGGTCGGCGGGGCCGTCGGCGCCGGGGTCGTCGGGCAGCTCGACCTCGCGCACCAGGGCGCCCTCGGCGGCGTCGTGGGAGACCCGGGAGACGGGCACGAGCCCGCCGGAGACCAGGGTGCGCAGCGCGACCTCCTGCTCGCCGGCCATCCGGCCCAGCTCGGCGGCCTCCCCGCCGAGGGCGGTGCCGCGGCGCTTCACCATCGCCAGCACCTGAAGGACGCTGTCGTGGATGTCCCGGGCGAGGCGCTCGCGCTCGCGGGTGGCGGCCTCGATCTCCAGGGCGCGGGCGAGGGTGCGCTCGGAGGCGCGGGCGACCTCCACGACGTAGCCGATGGCGATGGAGGCGACCCAGACCAGGATCACGTTGTGCACGGTGTCGCGGGCCGGGTGGCCGCGTTCGATCAGGTTGGCGGCCGCGACGGGCGTGGAGGCGAGCACGGCCCAGCGCCAGCCGCCCCGCAGCGCGAAGGCGAGGACCGATCCTGCGGTCCATATCGACGGCAGGGTGGGGCCGCCGTCCAGGATGTGCTGGTCGGTGACGACCAGCGGGGTCAGCACGATGCCGGTCAGGGCGACGGCCAGGTCGGCGGCGAGGAAGGGCTTGGTGCAGGCGGCCGCGTTGTGCACGCGGGGCAGGGTGGCGAGGGTCCAGACGGCGAGGACGGCGTAGTAGCCGATCGCGACACCGGGCCGGTCGTAGTCGTCGTAGGCGGAGACGAACAGGCCGACCGCGTACAGCAGGCTCAGCACGCGGTACGCGGTCAGCGCGCGCCACAGCGGCAGCTCGACCGACATCCGCAGGACGCGCTCCCGTGCGGCCATCTCCCCCGACCCCCTGCTCCCCCGGCCTCTTCGGCCCCCGGCTACTGCCCCTCGGCCTTTTCCTTCTCGGCCTGGTCCTTCTCGGCCTGCGCGAGGGCCGCCCGCGCGGCCTTCTCCGCTTCCTTCTCGGCCTTGGCGGCGTCCGCGATCTGCCGCTTGGCGGCGGTCGCGTACATGTCGACGTACTCCTGGCCGGAGAGCTTCATGATCTCGTACATGACCTCGTCGGTCACCGCGCGCAGCACGAACCGGTCGTGTTCCATGCCCTGGTAGCGGCTGAAGTCCAGCGGCTTGCCGATGCGGATGCCGGGGCGCATGATCTTCGGCATGACCTGGCCGGGCGGCTGGATCTTCTCGGTGTCGATCATGGCGACCGGGATGACGGGCGCCCCGGTGGCGAGCGCCACGCGCGCGAGGCCGCCGGGCTTGCCGCGGTAGAGGCGGCCGTCGGGCGAGCGGGTGCCCTCCGGGTAGATGCCGAACAGCTCGCCGCGCTCCAGCACCTCCATCCCGCTGCGCACCGCCGCCTCACCCGCGCCGCGCGCGCCGGAGCGGTCGACGGGGAGCTGGCCGACGCCCTTGAAGAAGGCGGCCGTCAGCCGTCCCTTGACTCCGGGCGTGGTGAAGTACTCGGCCTTGGCGATGAACGTCACCTTGCGGTCGAGGACCGAGGGCAGGAAGAACGAGTCCGAGAAGGACAGGTGATTGCTCGCCAGGATCGCGGCACCCTCGGCGGGGACGTTCTCCAGGCCCTCCACCCAGGGCCTGAAGATCATCTTCAGCGGCCCCCCGATGGAAAGCTTCATCGCGCCGTACAACAACCGAGTGCCTCCTGTGTGTGTCGAACAGACCTTAACCCCAAGTGGCGCCCCGGAGCCCGACGGGCCTGGTCGGTGTCAGTGCGGTCGCGTACGGTGAACCACACGTCCCTTCATGAAGAACAGGAGACCGAAGGTGCCGGTCCTTCCTGGAGCCGAGCCGTACCGCCACGAGGGCGGGGAGACCGGGGTCCTCCTGTGTCACGGCTTCACCGGTTCCCCGCAGTCGCTGCGCCCCTGGGCCCGGTACCTGGCCGAGCGGGACCTGACCGTCTCCCTGCCGCTGCTGCCCGGGCACGGCACGCGCTGGGAGGACATGGCGGTCACCGCCTGGCCCGACTGGTACGCCGAGGTGGACCGCGAGCTGCGCCTGCTGCGCGAGCGCTGCTCCCGGGTGTTCGTGGCGGGCCTGTCGATGGGCGGCGCGCTGGCCCTGCGGCTGGCCGCGCGGCACGGGGACGCGGTGAGCGGCGTGGTCGTCGTCAACCCCGCGATCAAGGTGCACGGCCTGTCGGCGTACGCCCTGCCGGTGGCCCGGCACCTGGTGCGCACCACCCGGGGCATCGCGAGCGACATCGCCCTGGAGTCCGCGGCGGAACTGGGGTACGACCGGGTGCCGTTGCACGCCGCGCACTCCCTGCGGTCCTTCTTCCGGCTGGTGGACGGCGAGCTGCCCCAGGTCACCCAGCCGCTGCTGCTGTTGCGCAGCCCCCAGGACCACGTGGTGCCGGCCGTCGACTCGGCGCGGGTCCTGGGCCGGGTGTCGTCGACGGACGTGACCGAGATCCTGCTGGAACAGAGCTACCACGTCGCGACGTTGGACCACGACGCGGACCGGATCTTCGCGGAGAGCCTCGCGTTCATCGACCGGCTCGCTCCCCGTGTCGGTGAGGAAGGGACGACCGCAGGTGGCTGAGCACGACTCCGACCGTGAGGACGGTCTCGAGCCCGAGGAACAGAGCGTGCCCTTCGACGAGGCGGCCGCCTGGGCGGCGATCGTCGCGGGGTTCGGCGACGAGCCCCCGGACCCGCCGGGCGCCAAGCCCTTCAAGTCGGTGGAGGACCTGGCCCTGCTGGAGCCGGAGACCAACGACGACGAGCCCGCGCCCGAGCAGCCCGCCCGGCCGGCCTCGCTGGGCGGCTCGGTGGCCTTCGCGCCCGGCGTCGGCCCGCGCGACTACGCGACGCCCGAGCCCGCCGAGGACGACCTCGGGGAGGACGACGAGGGCCACTTCGTGCCGCCGGAGCCGCCGCCGCTGCCCGCGGCCGACACCACGGCCAAGTTCGCCTGGCTCGCGGTGATCGGCGGGCCGCTGCTGCTCCTGCTGGCGGTGCTGCTGCGCTGGGACATGACGTGGTGGCTGGCGACCACCGGCATCGGCGGCTTCCTCGGCGGTTTCGCGACGCTGGTGGTCCGCATGAAGACGGACGACGAGGACGACGGCGACCCGGGCCGCGGCGCGGTCGTCTGAGACGCCGGCCACACGGACGGACGCGGCAGACGCGGCGGACGCGCAGACGTGGGCTAGAGCGCAGGCACCCTGAGGGCGGCCAGGACCGGGAGGTGGTCCGTGGCCGCCCTCAGGTCCGCCCGGGACAGGCCGGGCAGCACGTCCTCGGTGGGCACGCCGCAGCCGAGCACCTCGATGCCCGCGGTCGCGAAGACCGCGTCGATGCGCTTGCGCGGCTCGGCCGGGGTGAAGGTGGCCTCGGCCCCCCAGGGGGCGACGGCCCGGCAGTCCCGGAGGGCGGCGGAGAGGCGGGTGAAGGTGCGTCCGCCCGGCTCCTCGTTGAGGTCGCCGCCGGCGACCGCGTGCTGCACGCCCAGCGCGGCGAGGTGGTCCAGGAGCAGCCCGCCGTGCTCGTACCGTTCGCCCGCGGTGAGGCCGAGGTGGCAGCTGATCACGCCGAGCCGGGCGCCGCCGATCCGGACGACGGCCGTGGCCAGGCCGCGGCGGACCTGACCGGGGGTCAGCGGGAGCAGGACGTCCTCGGTGCGCTCGACCGTGGCCCGCAGCGAGCACAGCAGCGCCGGGCCGGCCGCGGTGCCGCCGCCGGAGAGGACCACCAGGCCCGCGGCGCTCGCCAGCCGGGCCAGCTTCTTGCGCCAGCGGAAGAACCGCGGGGCCTCCTGGAGGAGGACCAGGTCGGGGGCGCAGGCCGTGACGACCCGGGCGAGGGCGTCGGTGTCGTCCTGCATCGAACGGATGTTGTAGCTCAGGACCCGGACGACGGCGGAACCGTCGGGTGCGGTGCGGGAGTTGGGGAGCGGCTCCATGTGGATCAATGTACGCCCCGCGTCGCGGGGCCACGGGTCCGCGCGGCCGCGCACGCCCCACGGACTCGGGCGCGGGTCCGCGCGGCCGCCGTAGGGCTGGCCGGCCGCGCGGTGTCCCGCGGAGCGAGGGGCCGTCACATGATCGGGTCGGGCTCCCGGGCCAGGTCGGCCGCGCCGACCATACCGGCCTTGTTGCCGAGCCGGGCGGCGAGGACGTCGGCGACCGGGCGCCAGTTGCCGCCCACCAGCCAGCGCTTGTACGACTTGCGGATCGGGTCGAGGACCAGCTCGCCCTCGTCCGAGAGGCCGCCGCCGACGATGAACGCGGACGGGTCGAACAGCGAGGCGAGGTCGGCGAGGCCCGCGCCGACCCAGCGGGCCAGCTCACGGTAGGAGTCGACGGCGACCGGGCAGCCCTGACGGGCGGCCACGGAGATGTGCTTGCCCTCGATGCCCGCGGGCGTGCCGTCGCCCAGGCGCAGCAGGATCTCGGCCCGCTCGGGGGTGGCGTTGGCGCGCTGCTTGGCGTAGCGCACCAGGGCGCGGCCGGAGGCGTACTGCTCCCAGCAGCCCTGGGAACCGCAGCCGCACAGCAGGCCGTCGGGCACCATGCGGATGTGGCCGAACTCGGCGGCGACGCCGAAGTGACCGCGGCGCAGCTTGTTGCCGATGATGATGCCGCCGCCGAGGCCCGTGCCGAGGGTGATGCAGATGACGTTGCGGTGGCCCTTGCCCGCGCCGAACCGGTACTCGCCCCAGGCGGCCGCGTTGGCGTCGTTCTCCACGACGACCGGCAGGCCGGTGCGCTCCTGGACCTCGTCCTTCAGCGGCTCGTTGCGCCAGTCGATGTTCGGGGCGAAGTACACGGTGGAGCGCTGCCGGTTGACGTATCCGGCGGCACCGATGCCCACGCCGACGATCTCGTGCCCCGCACGCGCGCCCTCCACCGCCGAGGCGATGGCGTCCACGATGGCCTCGGGCGTGGTGGGGGTCGGCACCTTGAAGGTCGAGAGGATGTTGCCTTCCTCGTCGACCACGCCGGCCGCGATCTTCGTGCCGCCGATGTCGACGCCGATGGTGAGTCCCATGAATCCCTCAGTTCCGGTCGTGCCCCGCTACGGCCAACCGTACCCGAGGGGACTCAGTCCAAGTCGATGCGCTGGCCGGGGCCGGTGCCGGAGGGGCCGTCGTCGCCGGGGTCGCGCAGGTCGTCGAGGTCGCCGAGGTCCCGTTCGCCCGCGGTCCAGCGCTTCTCCTGGGCCTGCACGGCGGAGCGGTAGGCGGCCAGGAGTTCGCCGCCCGCGGCCGCGAGGTGGTCGAAGACGTCCGGATTGCGTTCGATGACCGGTTCGACGGCGGACTTGGCCTGCTGGACGACCTGGCGCACCACCTGCTGGGCGGCGGGCCCGGCGACGGCGCCCAGCAGCGGGGACTGCAGGCCGGCGAGTTTGTCGGCGACGGTGTCGACCAGCCTGCGCAGTTCCTCGGCGGCGGAGCCGGGGGGCGGGCCGTGCTGCGTGCGGCGGCGGGCCTTCTCGGCGGCCAGGTCCTCGGCGCAGGCGGTGGCCCAGGCGTCGGCATCGGTGGCTCGGTCGGTCCGCTCGGCCCGCTCCGCCTGCTCGGTCCGTTCGGCCTGTTCGGTCCGCTCGACGGGCTCGTCCGCGGCGCCGTCGGGGGCGGGTCGGTCTTCGCTGCTCATGACGGACTCCTGACTACGGCTCGTCCCTCCGACGTTACCCGAACGGCGGTAGCACCTTCATGGGGTCCGCGGCCACAGGGCGGGATCGGGGGCGAACCGGATGCGCAGGACGCCCTCGCGCAGGGCGGCGCCGGCGACGGTGCAGCGGCGCAGCGCCGAGGGCAGCGGGACGATCCGGCGGAAGGGCCCGGCCGTCACGAGGAGTTCGTCACCGCGCCGGACCAGGTCGAGGGTGTCGCGTATGGCGCCGGGCAGCGGGATGTCCCAGACGAGCACGCCGTCGTCGGCGAGCCGGTCGTGCACCGGCCACTCGACCGGGTGACGGACGGGGTTGACGGCCGGGGCGGCGAGCGCGGCGAGGTCGTCGGGGCCGCGCGGGTCGCGGCCGAGGTGGGCGACGGTGTGCACGGCGGTGCCGGCCGCGTGCCACTCGGCGAGCGTCTTGCGCTGCTGGGCGGCGAGCTCGGCGAACGGACCGGACGCCCCGTCCTCGGGCAGGACGCGGTTGGCGACCAGGGACTCGGTGCGCAGGCCGCGCAGGGCGAGGCCGAGGCCGGCCTCACGGACGGCGTCGGCACCGGCGGGCCCGGGTTCGGCGACGAGCCGGACGACGGTGCCGGGGTCGTTCACGACGGCCTCGACGGCGGCGAGCTCCAGGTCCCAGCGGGCGGCGGTGTCGTAGAGCCACTCGGCGGGCATGGGCACGCCGGCCAGGCGGCCGAGGACCGGGCGCAGGGCGCGGGCGGCCTGCCGTTCGGGAGGCAGCAGGCGGCGCAGGTAGCGGCGCAGTTCCTCGGGCAGGGCGAGCAGGGCGAGGGCCTGGTGGGTGGGGGGCAGGTCGACGACGAGCAGGTCGTGGCGGTCGGCGAGGGCGGCGTCGCGCAGGGCGCGCAGCAGGGACAGCTCCTCGGCGCCGGGCAGCGGGGTGACCTCCTCGGGGTCGAGCCGCTGCGCCCCGAGCAGGTCGAGGACGGTGGTGGCCCGCTCCTGGAAGGCGGTGAGGTCGGAGCGGAACGCGGCGGCCGGGTCGGGCCGCCAGGCGGTGATCCCCGGTCCGGCCGCCACGGGCTCGGGTCCGGTCGGCACGCCGAGCGCGGCGCCGAGGGTGTCGCCGCGGTCGGCGCCGAGCACGAGGGTGCGGATGCCCTCTTGGGCGGCGGCGCGTGCGGTGGCGGCGGCGAGCGTCGTACGGCCGCTGCCGCCGGGGCCGGTGATCAAGAGGGTGCGCATAGGGGTGAACGGTAGTGGACGGGCGGGGCCGCCCCGGGGAGCCGCTACTTGCCCGACTCGACCCGCTTCTTCAGGCCCGCGAGGGCGCGGTCGATGATGACCTTCTCGGCCTTGCGCTTGATCATGCCGAGCATGGGGATCTTGACGTCGACGGTCAGGGAGTAGGTGACCTCGGTCGCCCCGGCGCCGGCCGGCCGCAGCACGTAGGAGCCGTCCAGGGAGCGCAGCATCTGCGACTTCACCAGCGTCCAGGAGACCGCGTCCTGCCCGGTCCAGGTGTAGGCCAGGGTCTGGTCGTCCTTGATGGCCCCGGCGTCCATGACGAGCCGCACCTGCTCGGCGCGTCCGGCCGCGTCGGTCGCGAGGACCTGCGCCTCCTTCACCTCGCCGGTCCAGTCGGGGTAGCGCGCGAAGTCGGAGATGACCGCCATCACGTCGGCCGGTGCCGCCTCGATCGTGATGCTCGAGCTGGTGTGTTCCGCCATCGCCGTGGCTCCTTGGGATGCGCGCCGCTGAAGACCGCTGAAAGGTGTCCGTGCGCCGGGCGTGCGCACGTGTGTGCAGCGTGAAGGCTACCGCGCGTTCGACCTGCCGCCTCCACCGCCTGCGCGGCGGCCGCTCACCATTCCAGCACCCACGGCGTGCCGGTCCCGGCGAAGTGGCCGACGTTCACGCACTCGGTCGCCCCGATCCGCATCCGCCGGGCCAGCGGCTGGTGGACATGGCCGAACAGGGCGTAGCGCGGGCGGGTGCGGCGGATCGCCTCCAGCAGGGCGCGGCTGCCCCGTTCGAAGCGGCGCGCGACGGTGTCGTAGACCAGCTCGGGCACCTCCGGCGGGATGTGCGTGCACAGCACGTCCACCTCGCCGACCGCCTCGATCTTCGCGGCGTACTCCTCGTCGCTGATCTCGTAGGGGGTGCGCATCGGGGTGCGCAGGCCGCCGCCGACGAAGCCGAAGACGCGGCCGCCGATCTCGACCCGCTCGCCGTCCAGCACGGTGGTGCCGGGTCCGGCGTACTCCCGCCACAGCGGGGGCATGTCGACGTTGCCGTAGGTGGCGTAGGTCGGGGTGGGGAAGGCCGCGAAGAGTTCGGCGTACTGCTTGCGCACCGCCTGCTCGATGACCGCGGCGCGGTCGTCGCCGACGCCCGCCCAGAGCCGGGCCCCGAAGGCGCGTGCCTCCTCGAAGCGCCGGGCGGTGCGCAGGGCGACGATCCGGTCGGTGTTCTCCACGCCGAAGAGGTCGGGGAAGATGCCGCGGGAGTGGTCGGCGTAGTCGAGGAAGAGGACGAGGTCCCCGAGGCAGACGAGTGCGTCCGCGCCGTCGCCCGCCCGGGCGAGGTCGCTGGCGTTGCCGTGCACGTCGCTGACCACGTGGACGCGCGTGCGGGTGCGGGCCGGTGTGGATGCCATGGCGATCAAGCGTAGGGCGTGTGCGGCACGGGTGAACAGAGTGGGCCGGACCTGCGGTTACTGGTGGGTCAGTTGGTGGGTGGACTACCGTACGCGGAGCAACCCCCATCCGTGTGACGCAGCGAACATCTCGCCGGGACCCCCTGTCGAAGAAGCCATACCGGCGGGTAACGTCCGGGCAGTCCAGTCGTGCTCAGCATTTCAACATCTGAATGCGCGAGCACCGCCCGAGCCGTGGACCGCACCGTCGCATCACACAACGTCGTGGCGCCGGCGCCCTATGAGGAGCAGCAGTCTTGCGCGAGTTCAGCCTTCCGGCTTTGTACGAGGTCCCTGCGGACGGCAATCTGACCGACATCGTCCGCAGAAACGCCGCGCAGCACCCTGACGTCGCCGTGATCGCCCGCAAGGCCGGCGGTGCCTGGCAGGACGTGACGGCGTCGGCGTTCCTCACCGAGGTGCAGGACGCCGCCAAGGGCCTCATCGCGTCCGGCGTGCAGCCCGGCGACCGGGTGGCCCTGATGTCCCGGACCCGGTACGAGTGGACGCTGCTGGACTTCGCCATCTGGAGCGCGGGCGCGGTCACCGTGCCGGTGTACGAGACCAGCTCACCGGAGCAGGTGCAGTGGATCCTCTCCGACTCGGGCGCCACCGCGTGCGTCGTGGAGAGCGCCGGCCACGCGGCCGCCGTGGAGTCGGTGCGCGACACCCTGCCCACCCTCAAGCACGTCTGGCAGATCGAGGCCGGCGGCATCGAGGAGCTGGGCCGGGCCGGCAAGGACATCAGCGACGCCACGGTCGAGGAGCGCGGTTCGGTCGCGCGCGCCGACGACCCGGCGACCATCGTCTACACCTCGGGCACCACCGGCCGCCCGAAGGGCTGTGTGCTCACCCACCGCGCCTTCTTCGCCGAGTGCGGCAACGTCGTGGAGCGGCTGCGCCCGCTGTTCCGCACCGGCGAGTGCTCGGTGCTGCTCTTCCTGCCGCTCGCGCACGTCTTCGGGCGCCTGGTGCAGGTCGCGCCGATGATGGCGCCGATCAAGCTGGGCTGCGTCCCCGACATCAAGAACCTCACCGACGAGCTGGCGGCCTTCCGGCCGACGCTGATCCTGGGCGTGCCGCGGGTCTTCGAGAAGGTCTACAACTCGGCGCGCGCCAAGGCGCAGGCCGACGGCAAGGGCGCGATCTTCGACAGGGCCGCCGACACCGCGATCGCGTACAGCAAGGCGCTGGACACCCCGTCGGGCCCGTCGATGGGCCTGCGGATCAAGCACAAGGTCTTCGACAAGCTGGTCTACGGCAAGCTGCGCGCGGTGCTCGGCGGGCGGGGCGAGTACGCCATCTCGGGCGGGGCCCCGCTGGGCGAGCGCCTCGGCCACTTCTTCCGCGGCATCGGCTTCACGGTGCTGGAGGGCTACGGCCTGACCGAGTCCTGCGCGGCCACCGCGTTCAACCCCTGGGACCGCCAGAAGATCGGCACGGTCGGCCAGCCGCTGCCGGGCTCGGTCGTGCGGATCGCGGACGACGGGGAGGTGCTGCTGCACGGCGAGCACCTGTTCAAGGAGTACTGGAACAACCCGGCCGCCACCGCGGACGCGCTGGCCGACGGCTGGTTCCACACCGGGGACATCGGCACCCTGGACGAGGACGGCTACCTGCGGATCACCGGCCGCAAGAAGGAGATCATCGTCACGGCGGGCGGCAAGAACGTCGCCCCGGCCGTCATCGAGGACCGCATCCGCGCGCACGCGCTGGTCGCGGAGTGCATGGTGGTGGGCGACGGGCGGCCGTTCGTGGGCGCGCTGGTCACCATCGACGAGGAGTTCCTGGGCCGTTGGGCCGCCGAGCACGGCAAGCCGGCGGGTGCCACCGCGGCGTCTCTGAAGGACGACCCGGACCTGCAGGCCGCGGTCCAGGCGGCGGTCGACGACGGCAACGCGGCCGTGTCGAAGGCGGAGTCGGTGCGCAAGTTCCGCATCCTGTCCGCCCAGTTCACCGAGGACTCGGGCCACCTCACCCCGTCGCTGAAGCTCAAGCGGAACGTGGTGGCCAAGGACTACGCGGACGAGATCGAGGCGATCTACGCCAAGTAGGGGCGCGCCGGGGCCCGTTGTGGCCGGACCGGCTCAGAGGAGCTCTCTCAGCCTCTCGGCCAGGAGGTCCCAGCGCCACTTCTCCTCCACCCAGCGGCGGCCCCGCTCGCCCATCCGGCGGCGCAGCTCGGCGTCGCCCAGCAGGGTGACGACGCGCTCGGCGGTCTCCTCGGCCGAGCCGCCCCGCACCACCCAGCCCGTCTCGCCGTCGAGCACCGCGTCCGGGGCGCCCCCCGAGTCGCCGGCGACGACCGGCAGGCCCGTCGCGGACGCCTCCAGGTAGACGATGCCGAGGCCCTCCACGTCGAGGCCGCCGCGCCGGGTGCGGCAGGGCATGGCGAAGACGTCACCGGCGCCGTAGTGGGCGGGCAGCTCCGCCCAGGGGACCGCCCCGGTGAAGCGGACGGAGGCGGCCACGCCCGTGTCGGCCGCGAGGCGCCGCAGGTCCTTCTCGTACGGGCCGCCGCCGACGATCAGCAGCACCGCGTCCGGCTCGGCCGCCAGGACGCGGGGCATCGCTCGGATCAGCGTGTCCTGGCCCTTGCGCCGCACCAGCCGGGACACGCACACGACCACCGGACGGTCGGTCAGGCCGAGGCGGGCGCGCACCTCCTCGCCGCCGGAGCCGGGGTGGAAGGTCTTCTCGTCGACGCCGGGCGGCAGCTGCACCATCCGCGCCGCCGCCGCGGGCGTGAGCGCGGTGGCGATCCGGGAGCGGGTGTACTCGCCGAGGTAGGTGATCGTGTCCGTGCCCTCGCCGATCCGGCGCAGCAGCTGACGGGCGGCGGGCAGCTGGGCCCAGCCGGCCTCGTGGCCGTGCGTGGTGGCCACCAGCCGCTCGGCGCCCGCTCGGCGCAGGGCCGGGGCCATCAGGCCGAGCGGTGCTGCGGCCCCGAACCACACGGACGTGCAGCCGTGCTCGCGCAGCAGCCCGGCGGCCGTCCTGGTCGCGCCGGGCGTGGGCAGGAGCATCGTCGTACGATCGCGTACGACGGTGAAGGGCTGCTCCGCGTCGAACGCGGCCGTCGCCTCCGCGCCCTCCCGGCCCCGCTTCCAGGTGGAGGCGTAGACGACGAGGCGCTCGGGGTCCAGGCGCAGCGCCATGTTGTGCAGGAAGGCCTGGATACCGCCCGGCCGGGGCGGGAAGTCGTTGGTCACGATCAGCGTCTTGTGCATCGCCGCCGACTGTATCCAACGCCGTCCGGCCGCCGCGGGTCCCCGGGCGGCGGTGCGCGGTCCGCCACGGCCGCGCTTCATGGCTCCCGCACAGTCCGCCGGGAGACCATGGGCCCTCACCACGCAAGCGGATGAACAGGGGCACAGGTGGACATCACGGACGCGCGGCGGGCCGGGCACCCGCCCGCCGGACCGGCCGGACCGCACGCACCGGCCGGGCTCCTCGCCGTGTGGGGCGTGACCCGGCTGCTCCTGCTGCTGTGCGTGTTCAAGGTGTGGGCCTTCCCCGGCCCGGACGTCACGGGCGACGTGTCCGTGATCTACCAGGGCTGGTACGACGTCCTGCGCACCGGGACCTTCCCGGGGACCGACGTCACCTGGCAGTACCCGCCGGGCGCGGCCGTGGCGATCCTCGCCCCGGGCCTGCTGCCCTTCCTGGACTACGCGTCGGCGTTCTTCGTGCTGGCGTTCCTCGCCGACCTCGTGGTGCTGGTCCTGCTGCTGCGCGCGGGCACCGGACCGGACCGGGGCCCGCGCGGCGCCTGGCTGTGGGCGGCGGGCCTGCCGCTGCTCGGCCCGACCGTGTACGCGCGCTACGACGTGATGGTGACCGCCGTGGCGGTGGCCGCGCTGGTGGCCGGGGTGCGGCACCCGCGCGTGGCCGGCGTCCTCATCGGCTTCGGGGCGCTGCTGAAGGTGTGGCCGGCGCTGCTGCTGGCCGGGGCCGTGCGACGGCGGACGTGGGGTGCCGCGGCGGTCTGCGCGGCGGTCCTCACGGGGGTGTTCGCGCTGGCGGCGCCCGGCTCGTTCGCCTTCCTGACGTCCCAGCGCGACCGGGGCACCGAGGTGGAGTCGCTGGGCGGGCTGGTCCTGCACGTGGCCCGGCACACCGGCTGGGACGGGCAGGTGCTGCTGCACTACGGCTCGATGGAATTCCTCGGGCCGTACGTGCACGAGGTGAGCACCGCGGCCCAGGTGCTGACGGCGCTGGCCTTCGGCTGGCTGCTGCTGTGGCGGCTGCGGGCCCGCCGGTGGGGGCCGGCCACGCTCGCCGACGCGGCCTTCACCGCGGTGCTGCTGTTCACCGTCACCAGCCGGGTGATCAGCCCCCAGTACCTGGTGTGGCTGGTCGGGCTCGCGGCGGTGTGCCTGTGCTTCCGGGCGAGCCGGATGCTCCCGGCGGCGCTGCTGGTGGCGGCCGCGTCCGCGGTGACGGTGCTGGAGTTCCCGGTGTGGTTCGCGCACGTCGTGGCGAGCGACCCGCTCGGCATGGCCCTGCTGTTCGCCCGCAACGGCCTGCTGGTGGCGGCCGCGGTCGTCGCCGCCGTACGGCTGTGGCGTTCGACCGTGCCGGAGGGGGCGTCGGCGCCCCTGCCCGGTCAGGCCGCCCGGACCAGGGAGACGTCCGCGTCCTCCTGACACCGCTCGCGGCGCAGCAGCCAGGCCACCGCCGCGCACTGCGCGGCCATCGCGAGCGCCAGCGCCAGGCAGATCCCCGGCAGTCCGAGGCCCGCCAGGAGGGGGGCCGGCGCCAGTTGCAGGGCGGTGCCGAGCAGGGTGACCCGCAGCCGGGCCGGCGCTCCCCCGGAGGCGGTCGCCGAGCTGGAACGCTGACCGCGCGAGGGCCCGGTCAGCCGGCCGGGGCGGCCAGCTGGTCGTGCACGTACTGGCGCCAGTCGGCGGTGAAGTCGGCGAGGCTCGTCCCCAGCACGCTCCGCAGCGCGCCCTCGACCGCGCCCGCCCGCTTCCCGTGCGCCCCGACGGCCCGGTAGAAGGCGTCGAGCCGCTCCTCGCCCCAGCGCCCGGCGATCATCCGGCAGGCCAGCCAGCCGCCCTCGTACGCCTCGGCCAGCCGCACGGCGTCCCCGGAGAAGCCGAAGTCGGCGTCGGTGGGCAGCGCCGCCGGGGCGTCACCGCCGGCCACGGCGCCCACCAGCTCCGGCGCGACCTCGGTCGGGGTGCGGCCGGTGTCGCGGTAACCGACGTAGTCCGCGTACCCCTCGGACAGCCACAACGGGGTGGCTGCGTTGGTGTGGGTGCGGGTGGCGACGTGGGTGGTCTCGTGCGTGAGGACGACCTGCCGGCCGACCGCGCCGAGCATCCCGTAGGCGTCGGGGTTGACCACGATCCGGTCCGCGGGCGCCCGGGGCGGGCCGCCGGTCTCCCCGGTGGTGACCGCGGCGATGCCCCGGTAGGAGGAGGCGGGCGAGCCGAGCAGCGCGGCCATGCCCGCCAGGGACTTGGGCACCAGCACCACCACGTGCAGCGTCCACCCGGTGCCCCAGGCCGCCGCCACGGCGGGCACGGCCCGGTCGGCCAGGTCCGCGAAGGTGCGCAGCCGCTCCCCGGACTGCCCGACACCCATGACCAGGCTGCGCTCCCCGCGCACGACGTCCACGGTCCCCTGGTCCCACAGCTGGGCGCCGGCCCCGGGCGCGGGCGTCTCCGCCGTCACCGCCCAGCCGCCGTCGGCGCCCCGGGCCAGGTGCACCGTGCGCCCCGCGGTGACGGGCGCCCGGTCGTAGCCCCGGACGCGGTAGCTGAGCCGGACGTCGGCGGTGCGGGCGGCACCGTCGCCGCGCACGGCGGCCACCCGGTACGAGAGATCCTGCAGCGGCACGGCGCGCACCCGCGCGTAGTCTCCCGCCGCGCCGGTGCCGGCGTAGGCGGTCGCGTCGTGGGCGAGGAGGGCGGCCGCCCGCCGGTCCAGCAGCCGCTGCACGTCGGCCCGCACGGTGTCGGTGGCCGGCCGGCCGCCGCAGCCCACGAGGGCGACGAGGAGCAGGCACAGCACGACCACGTGGGACCCGCGCACCCGCCGTCGACCAGCCATCCACACGATCGTACGGCGCGGCGCCCGCGGCGGACCCCGGACGGGGACCGGCCGCTCACGGCTGGGGAGTCCCCTAGGGGCGGGTCACCGACGAGATCGGCATCATGCCGACCGGGTCGTAGCGCACCGGGGCGCCGGGGTAGGGCGCGTGGATGACGCGTCCGTTGCCGACGTACATGCCGACGTGGCTGGCGTCGGAGCGGTAGGTGACGAGGTCGCCCGGGCGGGCCTGGGACAGCGGGACGCGGCGCCCGGCGTGCGCCTGGGCCTGGGAGGTGCGCGGCAGGGCCACGCCGGCCTGCGCGTACGACCACTGCATCAGGCCCGAGCAGTCGAAGCCGGAGGGCCCGTTGGCGCCCCAGACGTAGGGCCGGCCGAGGGCGGAGCGGGCGGCGGCCACCGCGGCGGCCGCGCGGCCGGAGACGGGCACCTCGCCGCCGGGGAAGGCCATCCCGTCGCGCGCCGAGCGGGAGGCCCGGTCGTAGGCCGCGCGCTCGGCCGACGGCAGGCTGTCCAGGAGCCGGCGGGCCCGGGCGAGCTTGCGCTCCACGGTCCGCTTGTGGGTGGCGACCGCCCGGCGGCTGCGCTCCAGCTCGCCGAGGCGCCGCGTGGCCTCGGCGCGTTCCTGGGCGAGGTCGCGCATCGCGTCCTGCAGCTCCCGCAGCTCGCCCGCCTGGTGGGCGGTGATCCGGTCCAGGGCGGCCGCCTTGTCCAGGTAGTCGTCCGGGTCGTCGGAGAACAGCAGGGCGAGGGACGGGTCGAGGCCGCCGGCCCGGTACTGGGCGCCGGCGAGCGAACCGAGCCGGTCGCGCATCGTGTTGATGCGCAGCTGCTGCCGCGCGATGCGGTCCTGCGCGTCGGTCACCTGCCGGCGCAGGGTGCCGGCGCGTTCGTCGGCCTTGTTGTAGGCCTCGGTGGCCTTCTCGGCCTCCGTGTAGAGGCGGTCGACCTCGGCTCGGGTGTCGTGCGGCGCGGCCGTGGCCGGTACGACTCCGAGGGCCGCGGCGGCGGCCGACATGGCGCAGAGCGCGGTAGCGGCTCCGCGGTCGAACCCGGACGGTGCTGGGCGACGGTGGGACCCCACGGGAAGCCGCGCTCCTTCCACTGGCGGACGGGGAAACGCGGCAGACAGTAGCCCCGCGACCAGGGGTGGACCAACGACCCGGTTCGGCGCAGAACGTGACGCCCCGCCACCGACGCAGGTCAGTGGCGGGGCGGGGGGTCACTTCGGGCGGACGCGATTCGCCCGTTCGGGCGGTGCCGTGTCCTGATCTTGGACGCGGCCGGGGACCCGTGCCGGGGCAGGGATCAGATCCGCACGCCGAACTGGAACGGCATGTTGTTGATCGACTCGTAGCGCACCACGGTGCCGGTGCGCGGGGCGTGCAGCACCTGGCCGTTGCCCGCGTAGAAGCCGACGTGGTGCATGTCGCCGTAGAAGATGACCAGGTCACCGACCTGGAGGTCGCTCTGGCTGTAGATGCGCGTGCCGGCGTTGGCCTGGGCCTGCGAGGTGCGCGGGATGCCGACACCGGCCTGGGCGTAGGCCCAGGAGGTCAGGCCCGAGCAGTCGAAGGAGGACGGGCCGGTGGCGCCGTAGACGTACGGCGAGCCGATCTTGCTCTGGGCGGCCTGGAAGGCGGCCATGGCGCGGCTGGAGCCGGCGGTGGCACCGCTGAGGTCGACGCGCGCGGTCGAGGAGCGGCTGGCGCGGGCGTCGGCGGCGGCCAGTTGGGCCTTCTCCGCGGCGGTCAGGCTGTTGAGCAGCTTCTGCGCCTCGGCGAGCTTGCCCTGGACTTCCTTCTTCTTCTTGCCCAGTTCGGTGCGGGTGGAGGCGAGGTCCGTGAGCTTGCCGGACGCCTCGGAGCGCTCCTGCGCCAGCTCGCGCTGCTTCTCCTGGATCTTCTTCAGCGCCTCGACCTGCTGGGCGCTGAGCTGGTCGGCGGTGGACGCCTTGTCCAGGTAGTCGTCCGGGTCGGACGACAGGAACAGCTGGAGCGAGGAGTCGATGCTGCCGGTGCGGTACTGGGCGGCCGCCGCCATGCCTATGGAGTCGCGCAGCTCGTTGAGCTCCTCCTGGCCGCGGGCGACGTTGTCCTGGATGGTGGAGATCTCCTTCTGGAGCTTCTCCTGCTTCTCCTTGGCGCCGTTGTACTTCTCGGTGGCCTGCTCGGCCTCCTCGTACAGCTTGTCGACCTTGGTCTTGACCTCGTCCTTGGAGGGCTTCTCGCTCGGCGCGGCATTGGCGGCCTGGGAGCTCAGGACGACGGCGGCGGCAGCAGCGGTGGTCAGCACGGTCACGCGTGCGCGACTGGTCTGCTTGGGTCGACGATGGGACGCCACGGGAGGCGAACTCCTTGCTGTGAGGGATCACCTGTTCGGAGGTTCGAGCCCAGACCCTAGTGACCTCATCGTGATCAGTTCAAATCCTGGAGAGAAAAAAACCTCTCACGCAACACAGTATTTGCGAGCAACTCACGACCCGTGAGAGTCGGTTGACGCTACGTTGCACAAGGCGGCCGTCAATTCGGGCATTGAACGCGGAACTTGCCCTTCAGGACAACCGCTTCAGGAGTACCGCAGAAGCGACCGGTCGGGCACCGACCCGGGCGACGCCGTCGGCGACCTCCCGGTCGGTGGACGCGACGATGACCGGCCGGCCCGGCGGTTCGGCCCGCACCAGCTGCCGGATCAGCTCGTCGGCGGTGACCCCGGGCTTGGAGAACAGCACCCGCACCCCCCGCGGCGGGGCCAGCAGCACGGGCGCGGCGAGTTCGGCGCCGTCGAAGACGCACGTCACCTCGGCGCCGGTCTGCGCGGCGAGCTGCGAGAGCTGCCCGAGCAGCCGCAGCCGCTGCTTCTCCAGCGGCATCTGCGGATAGCCGGTCTTGGTGACGTTGTAGCCGTCGACGACCAGGTGCGCCTGCGGCAGCGCCAGCAGCTGGTCGAGAATGGCCGGATCGTGCTCGGACAACGCCCGTGCGGCGATGTCCTTGGGGCTCATCCGGCCCGGCTCGACCGCGTCCACGGTCTCCGCCGGGCGCACCGACACCGGCGGCAGGGCCAGTTCACGGCGCAGCCCCTGGGCGGCGTCCAGCACGGTGTCCAGCAGCAGCCGCACCCGCATGTCCTCGACGCTGCGCCCCTCGCGGGCCGCCTTGCGGCCGGCCTCCAGGGCGGCCTCGGTCTCGGCGAGCCGCGCCTTCAGGCGCCGGGTCTCGCTCTCGGCGGCGGACACCTGCGCCTGCCCCTCGGAGCGCACCGTCTCCATCTCGGCCTGCGCCTTGCGCAGCGCGGCCTCGCCCCGCTTGACGTCGCTGAGGGCGGCCCGCAGCTTGCGGTGGAGCGCCTCGGCCTCCTTGCGGGCCGTCTCCAGCTCGGTGCGCAGCCGCTCGGTCTCCGTGCGGGTCTGCTCGCGGGACCGGTCCAGCTCGGTGCGCAGCCGCTCCAGCTCGGCCCGGCTCTCCTCGTCGGCGCGCTCGGCGTCGGCGCGCAGGGCCTCCTCGCCGGCCGCGGTCACCAGCTTCACCCAGCCCGCGGGGCGCAGCACGTAGGCCGCGGCCGCCACGTCGAGCGGGTCCGCGGCCGGGGGCGGCGAGCCCGAGTCGAGGGCGCCGCACAGCTCCGGCTGCGCCTCCCTGAGCTTCTCCCCGATCCGCTGGCGGAACAGCGGGTCGGTCTCCAGCGCGGCCGCCATCGCGTTGCCGGCGAACTTGGCCCGCCGGTTGGGCGCGAACCGCGCGTACTGGCGCAACTGCGCGGGCAGTTCGCCGAGCGTCAGGCCGCCGAAGCCGTCCGAGACGATCTGGACGACCCGGCGGCGCACACCGTCGGGCAGCGGACGGTCGAGCACCTCGGCGGCGCCGTCGCCCGGCCCCCCGCCTGCGGTCTCCACCATCCGTCACACCCCACTGCCTGTCCTCGGGATCCCGCTGCCGGGATCGCCTGTGCGGGGCCGCTCCCGGTCAGGAGTCGGCGCCCGGCCTGTCCACGAGTTCCACCTGGTCCACCGCGTTGCACCAGCGGCAGCGCACCGACTCGATGGTCTCACTGAGCACCTCGCGCTCCTCGACGCTCGGCTCGCCGGCCAGGTCGAGGTGGACGTACTCCACGACCTTCGACGAACGGGTCACGTCGAAGCGCGTGAGGTTGCCGCAGAGGGTGCAGCGCCACCGCGTCGTGGTGGTCGGCAGGGGAACCGTCATCGTGACCGTCCGCTTCCTTCTCGTGTGGTGCTCGTGGCGTTCATGGCGTTCTTCCGGCGCACCGCCCGGGGTGGTGCTCGCACGCCCCGGCCGTGTGGCTCGTAACCCTACGGCCTGGCGGGTACTCGCCGCCCGTCCGTCCACGGCGGCGAGGCGGTCCGTCCCGATCGGTCCGGTTACGTCATGCTCTGTGTTCATGGTCGGCGACTTCAGAGCCCTGGTGGGCGCGGCGGGCCGGGCGGTGCTCCGGCCGTCGGCGCCGGTGACGTACGGACTGATCGCGCTGTGCTGTGTGCTGTTCGTGCTGGGACCGGCCGGCGGGCTGAACCCGGCGTACGGCACCGGCGGGGAGCTGCTCGCCGCGCAGCGGGCCTACTTCCTTCGCTGGGGCGTGGTCCCGGCCGAGCTGTTCGCGGGGGTCCCGCGGGCGGTGCTGACCCCCGCCACGGCCCTGTTCGTGCACGGGAGCTGGGTGCACCTGCTGGGCAACATGCTCTTCCTCTACGTCTTCGGAGCGCTGACCGAGGACCGCATGGGCCGGGTGCAGTTCACCCTCTTCTACGTCGGCTGCGGCTGCCTCGCGCTGCTGGGCTACGCGGCCGCCAACGCCTCCTCCGCACAGCCGCTCGTGGGAGCGTCCGGGGCGATCTCGGCGGTGCTGGGGGCCTTCCTGTTCCTCTTCCCCCGGGCACGGGTGACCAGTCTCCTGCCGTTCCTGTTCTTCCTGCCCCTGCGGTTCCCGGCCTGGGTCGTCCTGCCCTTCTGGGCGGCGCTGCAGTGGCTCGCCGCGAGCCGCTCCCCGCAGGGGCCGGGGGTGGCCTACCTGGCGCACGTGGTGGGCTTCGGGCTGGGCTTCGCCTACGCGTGGGCCCGGTACGGCCCTGCGACTAAAGTGAAGGCCGCCCCGCCTCCGGCCCCCGAGGGAGAGAACCAGCCGTGATCACCGCGATCGTTCTGATCAAGACCAGCGTGGACCGGATCCCGGAGATCGCCGAGCAGATCGCCGCGCTCGAGAGCGTGAGCGAGGTCTTCTCCGTCACCGGGACCTACGACCTGATCGCCATGGTGCGGGTGCGCCGGCACGAAGACCTGGCCGAGGTGATCCCGGGCCGCATCAGCAAGATCCCCGGGGTGGAGGGCACGGACACGCACGTGGCGTTCCGCACCTACTCCCAGCACGACCTGGAGGCGGCCTTCGCGATCGGCCTGGACTCCTGACGCGGACTCCTGAGGCCGGATCGCCGACGCCGGACTCCTGACGCCGGACCGCCGACGCCGGACTCCTGGCGGCCGCCGGTCAGCCCACGGCCGGCACGCAGCGGCCGTCCTCGGTCCGGTAGCGCCACTTCGCGCCGTCGCTGACCAGCTCGCGCACCGCACCGATGAAGCGCTCCACGTGCTCGTCGGGCGTGCCGGCGCCGAAGCTGACCCGGATCGCGTTCAGCGACTTCTCGCCCGGGGCCGCCTCGGGGGCGCCGCACTCGCCCTGGGTCTGGGGGTCGGTGCCCAGCAGGGTGCGCACCAGGGGGTGGGCGCAGAACAGGCCGTCGCGGACGCCGATGCCGTACTCGGCGGAGAGGGCGGCGGCGAAGTGCGAGCTGTTCCAGCCGTCGACCACGAACGAGATCACCCCGACCCGGGGGGCGTCGTCGCCGAACAGGGACAGCACGCGGACCTCGGGGATCCGGGCGAGCCCGGCGCGCACCGTCTCGACCAGGTGCTGCTCGCGGGCGACCAGCGTGTCCCAGCCGGCCTCGGTGAGGGCCTTGCAGGCGGAGGCGATGGCGTAGGCGCCGATCACGTTCGGCGAGCCGGCCTCGTGCCGGGCCGCGCTCTCGTGCCACTCCACGTCCACTCCCCCGTCCTCGCGCCGGGTGACCTTGCGGCTGGCGCCGCCGCCCGCGAGGTAGGGCTCGGCCGCGCGCAGCCAGTCGGCACGGCCGGCCAGCACACCGGAGCCGAACGGGGCGTACAGCTTGTGGCCGGAGAAGGCCACCCAGTCGACGTCGAGGTCCCGCAGGCTCACCGGGTGGTGCGGGGCGAGCTGGGCGGCGTCCAGCACGATCCGGGCGCCGTGGGCGTGGGCGGCGGCGGCGAGCTCGCGGACCGGCCACAGCTCGCCGGTGACGTTGGAGGCGCCGGTGACGCAGACCAGGGCCGGACCGTGGGGGTCGCGGTCGGCGAGGGCGCGCTCCAGGGTCTCCACGGCCTGCCGGGGGGTGCGCGGGGCGTCCAGGTAGGTGACCCGGTGGTCCTGCCAGGGCAGCAGGGAGGCGTGGTGCTCGGTCTCGAAGACGAAGACCTGGCAGTCGGCGGGCAGGGCGCGGGCGAGCAGGTTGAGCGAGTCGGTGGTGGAGCGGGTGAAGACCAGCTGGTCCTCGGGGCGGCAGTCGAGGAACGCGGCGACCGTGCGGCGGGCGTTCTCGAAGAGGTCCGTGGACAGCTGGGAGAGGTAGCCGGCGCCGCGGTGGACGCTGCCGTAGTACGGCGCGTAGGCGGCGACGTCGTCCCAGACCCGCTGGAGGGCGGGGGCGCTGGCCGCGTAGTCGAGGGCGGCGTAGGTGACCTCACCGCCGGTGACGAGCGGGACGGCGACGTCCCGGCCCAGGACGGGCAGCGGGGCACAGACGGAGCGGTCGGCGGCAGCGGTGGTGGTGACGGACATGGCGGACTCCCGGACAGGCAGGCGTGACCCGTCACCGCACGAGCCGCCGGGACGCGCGTACGCGAACGGGACTCCAGCGCGGGACGAGGAGAGGAAGGGACGGCAGCAGGACTGCCGAGGGAAAGGCGTGCGGAGACGGGGCTCTGCGGCCCTAGCGCATTCGCTTGCTCACGGAAGACTCCTCGACGACCAGGACCCCTGGAATTCGCGAGGGGTCCGCGCTTGCCGCAGACCTCGCTGCCTGCGGCCTGGTCTTCACCCGGGGCACCCCGCCACGGACGGAGGGTTGCCGGACAGTCGGCCGGGGCCTCATGACTGTCACTCATGACCTGGGAAGGAAAGTACGCGACGTGATCGCGGTCCCGCAACTCCTGTCCGGATCGCGGGACCGCGCACGTGAACCGCCGGGTGCGGCCGGAAAACGGGCGTCAGGCGTTGCTGACCTGCACCCACCGCTCCAGCGTGCGTCGAGCCGCGCCCGAGTCGACGGACTCGGCCGCCCTCGCCATCGCGGCGCGGATCTGCTCGGTCAGCGGGGCGTCCGTGGGGTGCAGGGCGACCAGCGCGGCCGCCGAGTTCAGCAGCACGGCGTCGCGCACCGGGCCGTGCTCGCCGTCCAGGAGGCGGCGGGCGACCCCGGCGTTGTAGGCCGCGTCCGCGCCGCGCAGCGCCTCCACCGGGACCAGGTCGAGGCCGACGTCCCGCGGGTCGAAGGCCTCCTCGGTGACCTTGCCGTCGCGCACGGTCCACACCCGGGAGGTGGCGGTGGTGGTCAGCTCGTCGAGGCCGTCGTCGCCCCGGAAGACCAGCGAGGAGTTGCCGCGCTCGGCGAACACGCCCGCCATGATGGGCGCCATCCGCCGGTCCGCCACCCCGATCGCCTGGGCCCGCACCTTCGCCGGGTTGGCCAGCGGACCGAGGAAGTTGAACACGGTCCGCACGCCCAGCTGGCCGCGCGCGGCGGCCACGTGGCGCAGCGCGGGGTGGAACTTCACCGCGAAGCAGAAGGTGATCCCGGCCTCCTCGGCGACCTCCACCACCCGCTTCGGGCTGAGCTCCAGGTTGACGCCGAGCTTCTCCAGCACGTCGGAGGCGCCCGAGGCGGACGACGCCGCCCGGTTGCCGTGCTTGACGACCTTCGCGCCGGTGCCGGCCACGACGATCGAGGACATGGTGGAGATGTTCACCGTCTTGGCGCCGTCGCCGCCGGTGCCGACGATGTCGACGGTCGCCCCCGGCACCTCGATGACGTTGGCGTGCTCGTAGAGGGCACGCACGCAGCCGGAGATCTCCTCGACCGTCTCGCCCTTGGCGCGCAGCGCCACCGCGAAGCCGGCGATCTGCGCGTCGGTCGCCTCGCCGCTCATGATCCGGTCCATCGCCCACGCGGTCTCGTCCGCGGACAGGTCCCGGCCGTCCAGCAGGCCGTTCAGCACGGCGGGCCAGGAGCGGCCCGCCGCGGTGTCGCCTCCAGCGGGGGTCACAGCGCTCATCAGCCGCTCCTGGGTGTCTGTGGGACGAGGTAAAGAGTGCGGTGCCAGCCTATCCAGCCCCCGACAGCGCGAAGGGCCCCGTCCGAACACCGGACGGGGCCCTTCGACCGTGGCGTGGCGACGCCGCAGCGATCAGTGGTGGCCGTGGCCGCTCGTGATCTCCTTGTACTCCTCGACGGAGGGCTTGACGATCTGCGACTCCTCGCCGAAGTAGGCCTCGCTGAGCTTGGCGCGCACCTTCTGCGTGGCCCTGACCTTGCGCTCGACACCGTTCTCGTCGACCGCGGGGCCGAGCTGGAGCGGCTTGTACTGGTCGTGCGCGGTCAGCGTGTGCAGCTGCTCCTGGCTGAGCGGCTCGTGCACCTCGATGAACTCACCGTGCGGCAGGCGCTTGATGGTGCCGGTCTCGCGGCCGTGCAGCACCTTGTCCTTGTCCCGGCGCTGGAGGCCGAGGCAGATCCGCTTGGTGACGATGAACGCGATGACCGGGCCGACGAAGTACGAGATCCGGACGAACCAGGTGACCGCGTTGATCGACAGGTGGAAGTGCGTGGCGAAGATGTCGTTGCCGCCACCGATCAGCATCACGAAGTACACGGTCAGCCAGGCGACACCGAACGCCGTACGGGTCGGGGCGTTGCGCGGGCGGTCCAGGATGTGGTGCTCGCGCTTGTCGCCGGTGACCCAGGCCTCGATGAACGGGTAGGCGGCGATCGCGACCAGGATGACGCCGAACAGCACCAGCGGGATGAACACGCCCAGGACGAGCGTGTGGCCCCACAGGTTGATCTCCCAGCCCGGCATCGCGCGGATCAGGCCCTCGGCCATGCCCATGTACCAGTCGGGCTGGGCGCCGGTGGACACCTGGTCCGGCCGGTAGGGGCCGATGGCCCAGATCGGGTTGATCTGGGCGATCGCCGCGACGAACGCGATGACGCCGAAGACCAGGAAGAAGAAGCCGCCCGCCTTCGCCATGTACACCGGCAGCAGCGGCATGCCGACCACGTTGTTGTTGGTCTTGCCGGGGCCCGCGAACTGCGTGTGCTTGTGGTAGAAGACCAGGATCAGGTGGCCGACCACCAGACCGAGCATGATGCCCGGCAGCAGCAGGATGTGGATCGAGTAGAAGCGGGCCACGAAGTCGCCGCCCGGGAACTCGCCGCCGAAGAGGAAGAACGAGATGTACGTGCCGACGATCGGCACGGACAGGATCGCGCCCTCCATGAAGCGGACACCGGTGCCGGAGAGCAGGTCGTCCGGGAGCGAGTAGCCGGTGAAACCGGTGAACATGCCCAGGACGAACAGCAGGAAGCCGAACAGCCAGTTGACCTCACGCGGCTTGCGGAACGCGCCGGTGAAGAACACGCGCATCATGTGCACGAACATGCCGGCGATGAAGACGACGGCCGCCCAGTGGTGGATCTGCCGGATGAGCAGACCGCCGCGGACGTCGAAGGAGATGTGCAGCGTGGAGTTGAACGCCTCCGACATCATCTGCCCCTGGAGCGGGACGTAGCTGCCGTGGTACTGCACCTCGTTCATCGACGGGTGGAAGAACAGCGTCAGGTAGACACCCGTCAGGATGATGATGATGAAGCTGTAGAGGCAGACCTCACCCAGCATGAACGACCAGTGGTCGGGGAAGATCTTGCGCATGTTGGACTTGGCGAGGGTGTAGATCCCCAGCCGTCCGTCGGCCCAGTCGGCGACGCGCTCGCCGCCGGGTGCCTTCCCGCGCGAGCGGGAGGTGTTGCTCGCTGTAGTACTCATCCGCGCTCCCAGAAGGCAGGACCGACGGGCTCTTCGAAGTCGCCGAGCGCCTCGAGGTAGCCCTCGTCGTTCACGCCGATGCGCAGCTGCGGCAGGGCGTGACCGGCGGGGCCGAAGATCACCCGGGCACCGTCGGAGAGGTCGAAGGTGGACTGGTGGCAGGGGCACAGCACGTGGTGCGTCTGCTGCTCGTACAGCGAGATGGGGCAACCCACGTGGGTGCAGATCTTGGAGTACGCCACGATGCCCTCGTGCGACCACTCGAGCTCGCGCTTGTCCTTGATGTTCTCCGGCTGGAGCCGGACGATCATCAGGGCCGCCTTGGCGATCTCCTTCTGGAAGTCCTCGTCGTGCTCCTCCAGGCCCTCGGGCTTGGCGAACGTCAGCGAGCCGACGGCCACGTCCTCGGGACGCAGCGGCTCGTTGGTGTTCATGTTGACGAGGAGCTTGCCCTTGGACCACATGGTGTGGCGCAGCGAGGTGCCGGGCAGCGGGCCGAGGTCGCGCAGCAGCATGAGGCCGGAGAGCGGGACCAGGGTCAGCGCGCCCAGCATCGTGTTGCGGATCAGCTTGCGGCGGCCGATCGCGGACTCCTTGGCGCCCTGGCGGAAGTCCTCGTGGACCTTCGCGCGCAGCTCCGGGGACGCCTCGATCGGGTGGCGCTCGTCGGCGATCTCCACGTCGGACATCAGGGTGCGGGCCCAGTGGACCGCGCCCGCGCCGATGCAGAACAGCGCCACACCGAGGGTCATGCCCAGCGCGAAGTTCAGCGCGCTGACGTGACCGATCGGGAAGACGTAGATCGACCGGTCGTGCGGGACCGTCACGTACGAGACGATGAAGCCGACGGTGGCCAGCATCGACACCGTGAACAGCAGGGCGACCGCACGCTCGGACCGCCGGGCGGCCTCCTCGTCGATGTCCTGGATCCGGTGCTCGTGGGGCGGCAGCCCGGGGTCGGCGAACGGGTTCTTCTCGTCCGCCACGTCCACCGCGCCGTGCGCGTGGCCCTGCTGTGCGGGCAGGTTCTCTTCTGGAATGTCTTGGCTACTCATGACTTCTTGGCCTTTGCGGTCCGAGCGGCGACCCAGACGGCGACCGCGATCAGCGTGCCGAGCCCGAAGATCCAGCCGAACAGGCCCTCGCTGACCGGCCCGAGGCCGCCCAGCTCCAGACCGCCCGGGTTCTCGGTCTCGTCGCCGTTGACCGCGTTCAGGTAAGCGATGATGTCCTTCTTGTTCTGCTCCGACAAGGTGGTGTCGGGGAACGAAGGCATGTTCTGCGGGCCCGTCTGCATGGCCTCGTAGATGTGCTTCGGCTCCACGTCCGTCAGCGACGGGGCGAACTTGCCCTTGGTGAGCGCACCGCCCTTGCCGGTGAAGTTGTGGCACTGCGCGCAGTTGGTCCGGAAGAGCTCACCGCCCTTGGCGATGTCGGCACCCTCCGGGCCGTACTGCTCCTTCGTCGGGACGGCCGGGCCGGCACCGAGGGAGGCGATGTACGCGGCGAGCTGGTCGATCTGCGCCTGCGTGTAGATGTTCTTCTTCTTCGGCACCTGGGCGCCCTGGGAGGTCGCCGCGGGCATCCGGCCCGTGCTGACCTGGAAGTCGACGGCCGCGGCGCCCACGCCCACCAGGCTGGGGCCGTCGGAGCCGCCCTGACCGCCGGTTCCGTGGCAGCTGGCGCAGCCCACGGTGTAGAGCTTCTTGCCCTCGTCGATGGCGAGGGACTGGGCGGTGTCGTCGGCCTGCGCCTTCTCAGCGGGCGCGAACGCGGCGTACAGCCCCCCAGTGCATGCCAGCGCGAGGAGTAGGACGACGAGCGCCGCCAGCGGATGGCGTCGTCGTGCGGAGAGCTTTTTCACGGATTACCCCGGTGTCAGGATCTTCTGCGTCGGTGCTTCTGGAATGGTGCGGGTGCGGGCCCGGCTACTTGATCATGTAGATCGTGGCGAAGAGGCCGATCCAGACGACGTCGACGAAGTGCCAGTAGTAGGACACGACGATCGCGGCGGTCGCCTGTTCGTGGGTGAACCTCCTGGCCGCGTAGGTGCGGCCCAGGACCAGCAGGAAGGCGATGAGACCGCCCGTCACGTGCAGGCCGTGGAAGCCGGTGGTCAGGTAGAACACCGAGCCGTACGGGTCGGAGGAGAGCGAGAGCCCGTCCTTCTTCACCAGCTCCGTGTACTCGAAGATCTGACCACCGATGAAGATCGCACCCATGATGAAGGTGAGGCTGAACCAGCCCCGGAGCTTCTTCACGTCGCCCCGCTCGGCCGCGAACACGCCGAGCTGGCAGGTCAGTGAGGAGAGCACCAGGATCGTGGTGTTCGTCGCCGAGAACGGGAAGTTCAGGCTCGAGGCCATTTCCTTCCAGTGCTCCGGCCCCGTCACCGATCGCAGGGTGAAGTACATCGCGAAGAGGGCCGCGAAGAACATCAGCTCGGAACTCAGCCAGATGATGGTTCCGACGCTGGTGAGGTTCGGCCGGTTGACCGACGGGTGCGCGTGCCCGGTATCTACTGTCGTTGCTGTCGCCACGACCGACATTATGTCGGTCGCTTATCCCGCCCTCACTCCGGGGGGTGCCGTTCGGAGTGTCTCGGCCCGCCGGACCGGTGTTGACGTGGTGTTCAAGGGAGTAGCATCCGCGGCAACGAGCTCGCCCCAAGGACGCCGACGTCACGGAGGAAGCATGCAGCCGACCGCCACGGTGCTGGTCTACAGCGACGACTCCACCACTCGCGAACAGGTACGGCTGGCCACGGGACGGCGGCCGGCACCGGACGTGCCCGTCGTCGAGATCCTGGAGTGCGCGACGCCGGCCGCGGTCATCAAGGAGCTGGACCGGGGCGGGATCGACGTGTGCGTCCTGGACGGCGAGGCCGTGCCGATGGGCGGCATGGGCATGTGCCGCCAGATCAAGGACGAGATCTTCAACTGCCCGCCGGTGCTGCTGCTCATCGGGCGGCCGCAGGACGCCTGGCTGGCGACCTGGAGCCGGGCGGACGCGGCGGTGACGCACCCCGTGGACCCGGTGGAGTTCGCCTCGGCCCTGGCCTCCCTGCTGCGCCGGAAGAACCTGCAGAACGCCTGAGGACCCGGCGCCCCCCGCGGCCTCGTCCGCCGGGGGTGCCGTCAAGGCGGCTGCGGGCCCCGTGGAGGCGCCCGGGGGGCGGCCCGGGGCCCGGGCGCCCCGGGCCGCCCCGCCGCCGCCTGGGGGCGCCCTCACACGCTCTGGGGCCGCAGACGGGCCTCCTCGTCCGGGGCGGCCTTGGTGCCCTTCTGCGTCAACGCGCTGCCCTCCCGCCACTTCTCCCAGGTGAGGTTCCAGTCGCCGAAGCCGTTCCCGAACGGCTCCATCGTCTTGCCCTCGGAGTTGACCACCTGGACGACGTCGCCCTCGCGGACGTGCTCGAAGAACCACTCGGCGTTGGCCGTGCTCATCCCGGTGCAGCCGTGGCTGACGTTGGCGGAGCCCTGGGAGCCCACGGACCAGGGGGCGGCGTGCACGTACTCGCCGCTCCAGGTGACCCGGGTGGCGTAGTAGACCGGCAGGTCGTACGAGTCGGAGGAGCCCTCGGCGATGCCGATGCTGGTGCCGCGCATGCGTACGAAGTACTCCTTGCCGAGCACCACCTTGACGCCGTTGCGGGTGTCGAAGCCGGGCTTGCCGGTGGTGACGGGGATCTGGTTGATCTCCTCGTCGTTCTTGTAGACCTTCATCGAGTGCGCGGCGGCGTCCGTGAGGGCGATGACGCGGTCCCCGATCGTCAGCTTCAGCTCCTTGGACGCTCCGCCCCACAGCCGGTCGCCGACCTTGATGCCGTCGAGGTTGCTGTGCACGCGCACGGTGGCGTGGGCGGGCCAGTAGTCCTTGGGCCGGAAGTGGAGTTCCTTGTCGTCGACCCAGTGCCAGGCGCCGGCGGCGTACGGCGTGGAGTCGACCTTCAGGGCCCGTTCGACGACGGTCCGCTGGGCGGGGTCCCTGACCGGCTGGCTCAGCTCGGCCGTGATCGGCTGCCCGACGCCGTAGGTGCCGGACTTGGGGCCGAACGTGGCCGTCAGCCGCTTCTGGGCGGTGGGCTTGCCGGTGTCGAAGGTGAGGACCCGGCGGCCGGGTGCCCCGTCCTCGTCCTCGGTGCTCACCCGGAGCGTGTAGCGGGCGTTCGCGGCCAGCGGCTCGGTGCTGCGCCAGCGGCTGCCGTCGGCGGAGAGCCGGCCGGCCACGTAGCGGCCGGAGGCGTCGACGGCCGTGACGTCGGTGATCCGGTCGTCGTCGTCGGCGGTGACCTCCAGGGGCTTGTCGGGGTCGGCCTTCTTGCCGTCGCCCGTGGGGCCGTTGAAGGAGATCTGGTCGGTCGCGTCGTAGGGGCGTTCGGCGAGGGGGTTGCCGTCCGAGCCGCAGGCGCCGGCGCCCGCGCCCAGGGCGATCACCAGCAGGGTGCAGCCGACGACGGTGCGGGGACTGGGTGAGTGGCTCATGGCCCCAACGTAGGAACGAACGTCCACCGCGGCGCGGCGGGTCACTCCTGCGGGGGACACCGATTGCTGCGAACGGCCACGTCCGCTGCGGCAAAAGAGCGAGCCCGGACGCTCCCTGCGGAGTGTCCGGGCCCGATCGTGTCCAGCGCGTGCTACTGGGTGCGGTTCTCACCGCGGTAGTACTCGAAGACCCAGCCCCAGATGCCGATGAGGATCAGCGGGGCGGAGAAGTAGAGCAGCCACCAGCCGATGGCGACGCCCGCGAAGGCGAGCGCGCCGCCGAAGCCCAGGGCGAGCGGCTGCCAGCTGTGCGGGCTGAAGAAGCCCAGCTCGCCGGCGTCGTCCGCGACGTCGGCCTCCTTGTTGTCCTGCGCACCGGTGTCGACCCGCCGGGCGGTGAAGCCCAGGTAGAAGCCGATCATGATGGACAGGCCGAAGGCCAGGAAGAGGGCGGTGGTGCCGGCCGGCTCCTTCGACCACACGCCATAGACGCACGCCATGACGAGGATGAAGACGCTCAGCCAGATGAACATCTTGCCCTGGATCTTCACTTGCCGGCCTCCTTGCTGCCCGCGATCGCCTCGGCGCCGTGGCCAACGTTCTCCAGCTGCTCCAGCGCGGCGATCTCCGGGTGGTGCAGGTCGAACGCCGGGGATTCACTGCGGATGCGCGGCAGGGTGAGGAAGTTGTGCCGCGGCGGCGGGCAGGAGGTCGCCCACTCCAGCGAGCGGCCGTAGCCCCACGGGTCGTCGACGCCGACCGGCTTGCCGTACTTGGCCGTCTTCCACACGTTGTAGAGGAACGGGAGCATCGACAGGCCGAGGACGAACGAGCTGATCGTCGAGACCGTGTTCAGGGCGGTGAAGCCGTCGGCCGCCAGGTAGTCGGCGTACCGGCGGGGCATGCCCTCGGCGCCCAGCCAGTGCTGGACCAGGAAGGTGCCGTGGAAGCCGACGAACAGCGTCCAGAACGTGATCTTGCCGAGACGCTCGTCGAGCATCTTGCCGGTGAACTTCGGCCACCAGAAGTGGAAGCCGGAGAACATCGCGAACACCACGGTGCCGAAGACGACGTAGTGGAAGTGCGCCACCACGAAGTAGGAGTCGGACACGTGGAAGTCCATCGGCGGCGAGGCCAGGATGACACCGGTCAGACCACCGAAGGTGAAGGTGATCAGGAAGCCGGTAGCCCAGAGCATCGGCGTCTCGAAGGACAGCGAGCCCTTCCACATCGTGCCGATCCAGTTGAAGAACTTCACGCCGGTCGGGACCGCGATGAGGAACGTCATGAAGGAGAAGAACGGCAGCAGCACGCCGCCCGTGACGTACATGTGGTGGGCCCACACCGTCACGGAGAGGCCGGCGATCGAGATCGTCGCGGCGATCAGGCCCATGTAGCCGAACATCGGCTTGCGGGAGAAGACCGGGATGACCTCGGAGATGATGCCGAAGAAGGGCAAGGCGATGATGTACACCTCTGGATGGCCGAAGAACCAGAAGAGGTGTTGCCAGAGCAGTGCGCCGCCGTTGGCCGCGTCGAAGACGTGGGCCCCGAACTTGCGGTCCGCCTCCAGGGCGAACAGCGCGGCCGCCAGCACCGGGAAGGCCAGCAGGACCAGGACACCGGTCAGCAGGACGTTCCAGGTGAAGATCGGCATGCGGAACATCGTCATGCCGGGCGCGCGCATGCAGATGATCGTGGTGATGAAGTTGACCGAGCCGAGGATCGTGCCGAAGCCGGAGAAGGCCAGACCCATGATCCACATGTCGGCGCCGATGCCCGGCGAGCGGACCGCGTCCGACAGCGGGGCGTAGGCGAACCAGCCGAAGTCGGCCGCGCCGTTCGGCGTGAGGAAGCCGGCCACCGCGATCAGCGAGCCGAACAGGTACAGCCAGTAGGCGAACATGTTCAGCCGCGGGAACGCCACGTCGGGCGCGCCGATCTGCAGCGGCATGATCCAGTTGGTGAAGCCGGCGAACAGCGGCGTCGCGAACATCAGCAGCATGATCGTGCCGTGCATCGTGAACGCCTGGTTGAACTGCTCGTTCGACATGATCTGCAGGCCCGGGCGGGCCAGCTCGGCGCGCATGAAGAGCGCCATCACGCCACCGATGAGGAAGAACGCGAACGACGTGACGAGGTACAGCGTACCGATCGTCTTGTGGTCGGTCGTGGTCAGCCACTTGACGACGACTTCGCCGCGGCGCTGGCGCCTGACCGGCAGCTCGTCCTCGTAGTGGGACCCTGCTGCGGCGGCACCCTGGGGTTCGTTGAGGATGCTCACAGGATGTTCGACTCCCGTTCCTTCTCGTGGCTCGTCTGCTCGATGCCCGCGGGAACGTATCCGGTCTGGCCCTTCTTGGCGAGGTCCTTCAGGTGCTGCTCGTAGCGCTCCGGGGAGACGACCTTCACGTTGAACAGCATCCGCGAGTGGTCGACACCGCACAGCTCGGCGCACTTGCCCAGGAAGGTGCCCTGCTTGTTCGGGGTCACCTGGAAGGCGTTGGTGTGGCCGGGGATGACGTCCTGCTTCATCAGGAACGGCACGACCCAGAAGGAGTGGATGACGTCACGCGAGGTGAGGACGAAGCGGACCGTCTTGCCCTCGGGGAGCCAGAGGGTCGGACCGGGGTTGTTCGTCTGCGGGTTCCGCTCACCGGGGGTGCCGCAGGTGTAGACGCCGCCCGCGTTGTCCGGGAAGTCCTTCTTGTACCGGTCCGGAATGGCGGACAGGTTGTCGTCGGTCTTCGCGTCACCGGTCGAACCGTCGACGTTCTCGATGTAGTTGAAGCACCAGCTCCACTGGAAGCCGACCACGTTGACCGTGACGTCGGGCTTCTTGTCGAGGCTGAGGAGCTTCGACTCGTCACGGGCCGTGAAGTAGAACAGCACCGAGACGATGATGATCGGGACCACGGTGTACAGGGCCTCGATGGGCATGTTGTACCGGGTCTGCGGAGGGACCTCGACCTTGGTCCGGCTGCGCCGGTGGAAGATCGCACTCCAGATGATCAAGCCCCACACCAGCACGCCGACGGCGAGCGCGGCGGCCCAGGAGCCCTGCCACAGGGAGAGGATCCGCGGAGCCTCTTCCGTGGTCGGGGTGGGCATGCCAAGGCGGGGGAAGTCCTTGTATGTGCAACCGGTCGCGGTCGCCAGGACCAGGCCCGCGGTCAGTGCCTGCAGCAGCTTCCGCCGCATCGGGCGCCGCGGCGAGCGGTCGGAGCCGTTGGGACTCACGTAGCGCCTTCCCGAGAGTCTCGCCCGCGCTTAACGGCTGCGGCCTTCTCGCTGGTCGGTCGCCGCCCTGCGTCGGGCAGGGGTTTGGATGTTTATGCGGACCAAACCCTAGCCGACGCCCTCCGGGGGTTCGCGGGGAGGGGTGCCTAGTCGCTCGGTCGGTTAGCTGGATTGGCGGGTGGGGGTCTCGTGACGGCGTGTCGCGCGGTTCCCCGCGCCCCCGGACACCCACTCCGCGGCCGTCCGTCTAGCGTGGCCGCATGGCCTACTTCGACGCCGCTTCGGCCGCTCCCCTCCACCCCGTCGCCCGTCAGGCGCTGTTGGCCTCCCTGGACGAGGGGTGGGCCGATCCCGCCCGGCTGTACCGGGAGGGGCGCCGGGCCCGGATGCTGCTGGACGCCGCGCGCGAGGCGGCCGCCGAGGCCGTCGGCTGCCGGGCCGACGAAGTGGTGTTCACCCCGTCCGGAACGCACGCCGTGCACACCGGGATCGCGGGCGCGTCGGCCGGACGGCGGCGCACCGGACGCCACCTGATCGTGTCGTCCGTCGAACACTCCAGCGTCCTCCATTCGGCGGAGGCGTTCGAGGCGGACGGCGGGACGGTGACCCGGGTGCCGGTGAACCGGGCCGGTGCCGTGGACCCTTCGGCGTACGCGGGGGCCCTGCGGCCGGACACCGCGCTGGCGTGCCTGCAGTCGGCCAACCACGAGGTGGGCACCGAACAGCCCGTGGCGGCCGTGGCCGAGGCCTGCCGGGCGGCCGGGGTGCCGTTGCTGGTGGACGCGGCGCAGTCGCTGGGGTGGGGGCCGGTGGCGGGCGACTGGTCGCTGCTGGCGGCGAGCGCGCACAAGTGGGGCGGCCCGCCCGGGGTCGGGCTGCTCGTGGTGCGCAAGGGCGTGCGGTTCGCCCCGCAAGGACCTGCGGACGAGCGCGAGTCGGGCCGGGCGCCGGGCTTCGGGAACCTGCCGGCGATCGTGGCGGCCGTGGCGTCCCTGCGCGCCGTGCGGGACGAGGCGGCGGCCGAGGCGGTACGGCTGCGGGAGCTGACGGAGCGGATCCGGGCGCGGGTGGCGCGGACCGTGCCGGACGTCGAGGTGGTGGGCGACCCCGGGCGGCGGCTGCCCGGGATCGTGACCTTCTCCTGCCTCTACGTCGACGGGGAGGCCCTGCTGCACGCGTTGGACCGGGAGGGCTTCTCCGTGTCGTCGGGCTCCTCCTGCACCAGCAGCACGCTGACGCCCAGCCATGTGCTGCGCGCCATGGGGGTGCTGAGCGAGGGCAACGTGCGGGTGTCCCTGCCGCCGGGGACGCCCGAGGAGGACGTGGAACGCTTCCTGGACGTCCTGCCGGGCCTGGTGGCCGGCGTCCGGGACGCGCTGGGCGCGCCGGCAGCGGCACCGGCGGCCGTCCCGACGCGGGACGCGCTGGTCGTCGACGCGCTCGGCAAGCGGTGCCCGATCCCCGTCATCGAACTGGCCAAGGTGTTCGGGGAGGTCCCGGTGGGCGGCACGGTCCGGGTCCTCTCCGACGACGAGGCGGCCCGCCTGGACATCCCGGCGTGGTGCGCCATGCGGGGCCAGGAGTACGTCGGGGAGGAACCGGCCGAACGGGGTGCGGCGTACGTGGTGCGCCGGGTGAGCTGACCGGGACGCCGGCGGCGTGCGGCTAGCGCAGGTGGGTCTCCACCTCGGCGGCCGCCTCGTCGCCGTAGGCCTTGGTGAAGCGCTCCATGAAGTGGCCGCGCAGCAGGCGGTACTCCTGGGTGCCCACGGTCTCGATGACGAGGGTGGCGAGCATGCAGCCCACCTGGGCCGCGCGCTCGTGGGAGACGCCCCAGGACAGCCCGGACAGGAAGCCGGCGCGGAACGCGTCGCCCACGCCGGTGGGGTCGGCCTTGCGCTCCTCCTCGGGGCAGCCGACCTCGACCGGGTCCTCGCCGGTGCGCTCGATGCGCACGCCGCGCGAGCCGAGCGTGGTGACCCGGTGGCCGACGCGGGAGAGGATCTCGGCGTCGCTCCAGCCGGTCTTGGACTCGATGAGGCCCTTCTCGTACTCGTTGGAGAACAGGTACGTCGCGCCGTCCAGCAGTATCCGGATCTCCTCGCCCTCCATCCGGGCGATCTGCTGGGAGAAGTCGGCGGCGAAGGGGATGCCCCGGGTGCGGCACTCCTCCGTGTGGCGGAGCATCGCCTCCGGGTCGTCGGCGCCGATCAGCACCAGGTCGAGCCCGCCGACGCGGTCGGCGACGGTCTTCAGCTCGATCAGACGGGCCTCGCTCATCGCGCCCGTGTAGAAGGAGCCGATCTGGTTGTGGTCGGCGTCGGTCGTGCACACGAAGCGGGCCGTGTGCAGCGTGTCGGAGATGCGGACCGACTCGGTGTCCACGCCGTGCCGGTCGAGCCAGGCGCGGTAGTCGTCGAAGTCGAAGCCCGCCGCGCCGACCAGGACCGGTCCGGTGCCGAGCTGTCCCATGCCGAACGCGATGTTCGCGCCGACGCCGCCGCGCCGTACGTCCAGGTTGTCGACCAGGAAGGAGAGCGAGACCGTGTGCAGCTGGTCCGCGACGAGCTGGTCGGCGAAGCGGCCGGGGAACGTCATGAGGTGGTCGGTGGCGATGGAGCCGGTGACTGCGATGCGCACGGCGTGGACTCTCCTGGGGGGAGGTGGGTTGACAGTTCACGCTACCCGGTCGGCGGGGGTCGTAGAAGCGCACGAAACTACCCGATAGTAGATCTTTCTTCACCGGCTTCGGCGTGCCTACGGTGCCGTTATGACGAACCTCAAGGTGTCCGCGCCCGCTCCGGCCGACCTCGAAGGCGACCTCGCGTCGCTGCGGGGGGACTGCGCCCGGATGGCCCCGCACTGGGCGGCGCCGGACCGGCTCGCGTCCCGTCCCGTGCCGCCGTCGCACATCCACGGGGTGGAGGTCCCGGCGACCTCGGCCCGGCTGCTGGAGGGCATGTCCGACTACGGCGACTGAGGGGAGGGCGCCCGGCGGGGAACCGTGCGCTCCCCCGCTGCGTCCCATCGCTGTCCCCGGTCACGGGAGACAGCAGGACTGCAGCGCAGCCGAAGGAGCGATGGCGTGAACACCGAGCGACCCGACCACGACGACGCCGAGCCCACCGGGACCGCCGGGACCACGGAGACCGGGGGGACCGCCGGGGGCGGCCCCGGGACCCGCGGGACCCACCCCTTCCTCCGCCGCACCCCGGTGGTCGTCGCCTCCGTCGCCGCCGCCGTGCTGCTGGCCGGCGGGGGCGGTGCGTACCTGGTGGCCGACACGAGCAGGGGGGACGGCGGGGCCGGGTCGCCGTCCGGCGGGGGCACGCCGCCTCCCCTGGCGCTCGACGGGTACGTGGCGGGTTCGGCCGCGCCCTCCGGTTCCGACGGCTCCCCCGCGGGCACCGGCAACGGAATCGCGCCCGGTGAGCCGAACCCGTACGGCGTGGTCTACCGCGCCGGCGGCCCGCTGCCCGACGGCCCCTCCGCCGCGGCCGTGTACTGGCCGAAGGGCGCGGTCGGCCAGGACGAGGCCGCCCGGCTCGCGCGGGCCCTCGGGATGGACGGCACGCCCGTCGCGGACGGCGACGTCTGGCGGGTCGGCGCCGTCCAGGACGGCTCGGGGCCGGTGCTCCGGGTGAACCGGCAGGCGCCGGGCCTGTGGACGTTCATCCGGTACGCGCCGGGCACCGACGACTGCACGCGGGCCCAGGCGGTCTGCGGCAAGGCCCCGATCGCCCCGTCCGGGACCCCGGTGAGCGAGGCCGTGGCCAAGAAGGCGGCCGCGCCGGTGCTCAAGGCCGTCGGCCAGGACGCCGCCAAGGTGGACGCCGGGCAGGTCCTGGGCGCGCAGCGGGTGGTGAACGCCGATCCGGTGGTGGGCGGTCTGCCGACCCACGGCTGGACGACCGGGATCGTCGTCGGCGCGCAGGGCGAGGTGGTGCAGGGCAACGGGCAGGTGTCGGCGCCGGTGAAGGGCGCGACGTACCCGGTGCTGAGCGCCGAGGACACGCTGGAGCTGATGAACACCGCGCCGGGGGCGGACACGGCCCCGGGGGCGACGGGCCACCACCGGATGGGCATCGGCGGCTGCGCCAGCCCGGTGCCGCTGAAGGACCGGCTGGAGAGCCCGTGCGGGGCGTCGACCGCGGCTCCGCAGAAGGAGACGCTGACCGTCGAGGACGCGGTGTTCGGCCTGGCCCCGCAGAGTTCGGGCGGGCGGCAGGTGCTGGTGCCGTCGTGGCTGTTCGAGGTGCGGGCGAAGGGGGCCGGGGAGCCGTACACGGTGACGCACCCGGCCGTGGACCCGCGGTACCTGACGGCGCCGACCCCGTCGGCGTCGGTCACGCCGCCGCCCGGTGAGCCGACCGCGCCGCCGAGCCCGCGGCCGTCCGCGCCCGGCGGCGCCGCGAGCCCGACGGGGGCCCCGCACGCGGTGCACGTCGACGGCTACACGGCGGAGGGCACCGACCTGACCGTGGCGTTCACCGGCGGGGTGTGCTCGGACTACACGGTGTCGGCGGCCGAGGGCGCCGGGAAGGTGACGGTGACCGTGACCGAGCAGCGGCACCCGGAGAAGGTCTGCATCATGCTGGCCAAGCTGTACCACCGGACGGTGCGGCTGGAGCAGCCGCTGGGCGCGCGGGCGGTCGTCGGCGCGGACGGCCGGGCGGTGCCGCTGGAGAAGACCGGCGCGCGGCTGCCCCGCTGAGCGGCGGGGGCGGGACACACAGGAAGGCGGCGGCCCCGGGAAGGGGCCGCCGCCTTCCTGTTCGGTGCGGGTGCCGCGCTCGGTGGCACGGCGTTCCGCCTAGTTGAACGAGTCGCCGCAGGCGCAGGAGCCGGTCGCGTTCGGGTTGTCGATCGTGAAGCCCTGCTTCTCGATCGTGTCCACGAAGTCGACCGTGGCGCCGCCCAGGTAGGGAGCGCTCATGCGGTCGGTGACGACCTTCACGCCGCCGAAGTCCTTCTCCACGTCGCCGTCGAGCGAGCGCTCGTCGAAGAAGAGCTGGTAGCGCAGGCCGGAGCAGCCGCCGGGCTGGACGGCGACCCGCAGCGCGAGGTCGTCGCGGCCTTCCTGGTCGAGCAGCGCCTTGACCTTGGCCGCGGCGGCGTCGGTCAGGATGATGCCGTCGGTGACGGTGGTGGTCTCGTCCGATACGGACATCTACATCTCTCCCGGGTTGTACGGAGACTGCTTGCCGACGAGTGCAACCGGCAAGGCCGCGGATTCATTCCGGGCCGGGCGCGAGGACTTTCGGCACCTCCTTCATGCTCGCACACGGCGCAGCGGGCGGAAAACGCCTCATCGGGATTCACGTCACACCGACGCTATGACCATCGTCAAAGTGACGTGAAGCGGGTTATGATAGATAGCGTCAGAACGACGAAAAGTAGAAAGGGTGCGTGTCGTGACCACCGCCCAGACCACGGAGCTCGACGTACAGCCGACTCCGCTCGCCCTGCTGCTCCTCGGCCGCGAGGCCGACCCGAAGAGCGAGCGCGGCGTCGAGTGTCCCGGTGACCTGCCCTCGCCGTCCGACCCCGACCTGGTGGAGCGGGCCCGCGCCGCCAAGGCCAAGCTCGGCGACAAGGTCTTCGTGCTCGGCCACCACTACCAGCGCGACGAGGTCATCCAGTTCGCCGACGTCACGGGCGACTCCTTCAAGCTGGCCCGCGACGCGGCCGCGCGCCCGGAGGCCGAGTACATCGTCTTCTGCGGTGTGCACTTCATGGCCGAGTCGGCGGACATCCTCACCGGCGACGACCAGAAGGTCGTGCTCCCGGACCTCGCCGCCGGCTGCTCCATGGCCGACATGGCGACGGCCGAGCAGGTCGCGGAGTGCTGGGACGTGCTGACCGAGGCGGGCGTCGCCGAACAGGTCGTCCCGGTGTCGTACATGAACTCCTCCGCGGACATCAAGGCGTTCACCGGGAAGCACGGCGGCACGATCTGCACCTCCTCCAACGCGCAGCGGGCGCTGGAGTGGGCGTTCCAGCAGGGCGAGAAGGTCCTGTTCCTGCCGGACCAGCACCTCGGCCGCAACACCGCCGTCCGGGACATGGGGATGTCCCTGGACGACTGCGTGGTCTACAACCCGCACAAGCCCAACGGCGGCCTGAGCGCGGAGGAGCTGCGCGCGGCGAAGATGATCCTGTGGCGCGGCCACTGCTCGGTGCACGGCCGCTTCTCGCTCGACTCGGTGAACGACGTGCGCGAGCGCATCCCGGGCGTCAACGTCCTGGTGCACCCCGAGTGCCGGCACGAGGTCGTCGCCGCCGCCGACTACGTCGGCTCCACGGAGTACATCATCAAGGCCCTGGAGGCCGCCCCGGCCGGCTCCAAGTGGGCCATCGGCACGGAGCTGAACCTGGTCCGCCGCCTGGCGAACCGTTTCGCTCCCGAGGGCAAGGAGATCGTCTTCCTCGACCGCACGGTGTGCTTCTGCTCGACCATGAACCGCATCGACCTGCCCCACCTGGTCTGGACCCTGGAGTCCCTGGCCGAGGGCAAGCTGGTCAACCGCATCCAGGTCGACCGGGAGACGGAGGCGTTCGCCAAGCTCGCCCTGGAGCGGATGCTGGCCCTGCCGTAGCCCCCACCGCCGGACACACCCGTACGGTCCGCCCGAGCACCTGGTGCCCGGGCGGGCCGTCGGCGTGTCCGGGCGGGGTCAGGTCGGTGTGCGGTCCGGGTGGGCCGGGTCGAGCGCGAAGACCGTGCCGTCCGGGGTGGTGACCGTGAGGGCTCCGCCGTCACGGTGGATCTGGGACCCGAAGCCGCTGTCGGCGCCGCCGGCGCGCGGGTACGACTCCCACAGCACCGTGCCCCTGCGGCTGTCCAGGGCGGCCACCCGGCCGCTGACGCTGGCCACGAACAGGGTCCGGCCCCTGCCGTCGGCCACCGGGGTGCCCCCCTGTTCCAGCGTGGTCCGGCTCTGCCACAGGCGCTCGCCGGTCGTGGGCGCGTGCGCGGTGACCAGGCCGTTGGAGAGGGTGAAGCAGAGCAGGCCCCCGGTCAGGGTCACCGGGCCGCGCGGGGTGCCGGCGAGCGGGACCGCCCGGCGCTGCCCGGTGGTGCCGTCGACCAGCACGGCGCGCCCGTACGCCGTCTCGTCCAGGTCGGACGCCCCCGACCCGCTCTCCTCGGCGAAGACGTGCCGGCCGTCCAGGACGCCCAGGTAGGTGCTGCGCGGTGCCAGGGTGGCCAGCGTGCGGACCGTGCCGTCGGCCGGGTCGACGCGGAGCAGCCGGGTGTCCGCGCCGGCGCCGACGTAGGACGAGCACACGGCGTACAGGCCCCCGGCGGAGGCCGGGAACGCGCACGAGTGCCCGGCGGGCAGGGTCGCCGACCACATCCGGGCGCCGTCCCGCGGCGACCGGGCGGTGACCGTGCGGCCGCCGGCGTCCGGCACCAGCGCCAGCCCCGCCGCGAGGGCCGGGCCCGTCTCCGAGCCCGTGACTAGGGCTCTCGACCACAGCCGCGCGCCGGTGCGCGTGTCGAGGGCCACGACGGCCGACGTGCGGTCGTTGTCGTACGCCGCCAGCGCGTTCTGCCGGACCAGCAGCACCTGCCCGGCCACGCCGAGGACCCGGTACTCGTACCGCACCCCCGCCGTGGGGGACGCCCCGGCGGCGGACCGCCACAGCAGCTTGCCGGTCAGGGTGTCGAACCGGACCGGCAGCGTGGTGCCGCCCGCGCAGTACAGCGCCCCGGTGGCCGGCACGCAGGCGAGCCCGCCGCTGCTCTCCCGGGTGGACGTCCGCACACCGCTCGCGGCGTCGGCGAACACCGTGGTCCGCCACGGCCGCCAGCCCGCGGGCAGGGGCTCCCAGCGGGAGTCGGCCGATGGGCTCCGCCCGGTGCCCGGCCGGGCCGTCCCGCCGTCGTCCGGCAGGGACAGCAGGTACGCCGTCAGGGCGACGGCCAGGACGGCGGCTCCGGCGGACAGTGCCACCAGCCGGGCGCGGCGACGGGGCCGGGGCGGCTCGGGCGCCGGCGGCTCCGCGTGCGCCTCCCCCGCCCCGGGGCCGCCCTCCCGGGGGCCGCCGGTCCCCGGGCCGGTCGCGCGCGGACCACCACCGGTCCGGGAGGCGGTCGGCTCCGGCGCGGTGGGCTCGGGGTCCGGGCGGCGCAGCGCGACGGTGGGCTCGTCGTCGGGCGCGGACCTCGGCAGGGCCTCGGCGAGCCGCCCCGCGAGGTCGTCCAGGGCGGGCCGGCCGCCCGCCTCCTTGGCCAGGCAGTCGGCCAGGACGGTGCGCAGCGGTTCGGGCAGCCCGGTCAGGTCGGGCTCCGCGGTGAGCACCTGGTACGCCGTCAGGTACGGGCTGTCGGCGTCGAACGGGCCCCGGCCGGTGGCGGCGTACACCAGCAGCGAGCCCAGGGAGAACACGTCCGAGGCCGGACCGGCCGAGCGGGCGTCGGTGAGCTGCTCCGGCGACATGAAGGGCGGGGTGCCGATCATGTGGCCCGTCTCGGTGAGGGTCTGGTTGCCCGCGGCCCGGGAGATGCCGAAGTCGATGACCCGGGGGCCGTCCTCGGCGATCAGCACGTTGGCGGGCTTGAGGTCGCGGTGGACGACCCCGGCGCGGTGGATGTCCCGCAGGGCCTCCAGCAGCCCCAGGGCGAGCCGGCGCAGTGCGGTGCCGCGCAGCGGGCCGTGGGCGCGGATGTGGTCGGCGAGCGAGGGGCCGGGCACGTACTGGGTGGCCATCCAGGGCCGGGCGGCCTCCGGGTCGGCGTCCACGACGGGGGCGGTGAAGGCGCCGCTGACCTTGCGGACGGCCTCGATCTCCTGCCGGAACCGGGTGCGGAACACCCCGTCCTCGGCGTACTGGGAGTGCACCACCTTGACGGCGACCTCGCGGCCCGACCGGGCCCGGCCGCGGTAGACGACCCCCATGCCGCCGGAGCCGAGCCGGCCGACGATCCGGTACCCGCCGACCGACTTCGGGTCGTCCTTGTGTGCTGGCACCGCTCCGTTCCCCCTTGTCCGCAGAGCAGTTCGAGTCCACAGGATAGGGACAGGCGGGTGCCGGGCGGGGAGGGGGCGGGTGACGCGGCGGGCCGGGGCGGGCGCCCGTCGTGGTGTCCGGGGGCGGGCTCAGTCCGTGTGCGGGCGGACCAGTCCCGACTCGTAGGCGATGACCACCAGTTGCGCCCGGTCGCGGGCGCCGAGCTTGGCCATGGCCCGGTTGACGTGGGTCTTGACGGTCAGCGGGCTGACCTCCAGGCGTTCGGCGATCTCGTCGTTGGAGTGGCCGCCGGCGACCTGGACCAGGACCTCGCGCTCGCGTACCGTCAGCGCCCCCAGGCGGGCCGAGCGCAGCGGGTCGTGGCCGTCGGCGTCGTCGCCCTGGGCGAGGAAGCGGGCGATCAGGCCCTTGGTGGCGGCCGGGGAGAGCAGCGCCTCACCGCCGGCGGCGACCCGGATCGCGGTCAGCAGCTCCTCCGGTTCGCTGCCCTTGCCGAGGAAGCCGGAGGCGCCGGCGCGCAGCGACCGCACCACGTAGTCGTCGACCTCGAACGTGGTCAGGATGACCACCTTCACGCCGGCCAGCGACGGATCGGCGCTGATCAGACGGGTCGCGGCCAGTCCGTCCGTGCCGGGCATGCGGATGTCCATCAGCACCACGTCCGCCCGCTCCTCCTTGGCCAGGCGGACCGCCTCCGCGCCGTCCGACGCCTCGCCGACCACCTCCATGTCCGGCTCGGAGTCGACCAGCACCCGGAAGGCGCTGCGCAGCAGGGCCTGGTCGTCGGCCAGCAGGACGCGGATGGTCATACGGTCTCCCCCGGTTGTCCCGTGGCGCTGCGGGTCTTGACCGGCAGGATCGCATGGACGCGGAAGCCGCCGCCGTACCGGGGACCGGTGGTGAGGGTGCCGCGCAGGGCGGTGACGCGCTCCCGCATGCCGAGCAGGCCGTGGCCGCCGCCCGCCACGGGGTCCGGCGGGTCGTCGGCGCGGCCGTCGTCCAGGACCGTGATCTCCACGTTCGGGCCCACCCGGACCACGCTGACCTCGGCGCTGGCCTCCGGTCCCGCGTGCTTCTGCACGTTGGTGAGGGCCTCCTGGATGATCCGGTACGCCGCGAGGCCGACGGCCGCGGGCAGCGTCGTGCCCTGGTCGGCGCGGGCCACCTCCACCCGCAGGCCGGCGCTGCGGAAGGTGCCGGCCAGCTCGTCGAGGCGGTCCAGGCCGGGCGCGGGTTCGGTGGGCGCCTCGGGATCGCCGGACTGGCGGAGCAGGCCGACGGTGGCGCGCAGTTCGTTCAGCGCGGAGCGGCTGGCCTCGCGGACGTGGGCGAGGGCCTCCTTGGCCTGGTCCGGGCGCTTGTCCATGACGTGCGCGGCCACGCCCGCCTGCACGTTGACCAGGGCGATGTGGTGGGCGACGACGTCGTGCAGGTCGCGGGCGATGCGCAGCCGCTCCTCGGCGACCCGGCGGCGGGCCTCCTCCTCGCGGGTGCGTTCGGCGCGCTCGGCGCGTTCCCGCATGGCCTGGACGACGGCCCGGCGGCTGCGGACCGCGTCCCCGGCGGTCGCGCCGATCCCGGTCCAGGCGAGGATCGCGATGTTCTCCTGCGCGTACCAGGGCAGCGGCCCGGACAGCATCGCGGCGCCGGTCAGCACGATCATGGTGAGCAGGCCGGCCCGCCAGGTGGTGGCCCGGTCGGTGGTGGAGGCGACGGTGTAGAGGGCGACCACCGCGGACATCGCGACCGGGGCGCGGGGGTCGCCGGTGACGCACTCGACGACGGAGACGGCGCCGGTGACGGCGAGGACCGTCAGGGGGGCGCTGCGGCGGAGGACGAGGGCCGCCGCGCCGACGGTGATCAGGAGCAGGCTGAGCGGGGCGGGGCTGCGCACGCCCCACACGGAGCCGTTGTCGCCGCGCGGGTCGACGAAGGAGCCGGCCACCATGCACACGAGGACGCCCGCCGCGACGGCCGCGTCCAGGGCGAGGGGGTGGGCCCTGACGGTGCACCGGGCGCGGTCCAGAGTGCTCACGGAGGAACAGTACGTCCCGGCGCCCGCTCCCCGGGGCCCCGTCAGCCCGGGATCAGCCCGTCGGCGCCGAGCATCTCCCGGACCTCCTCCAGGCCGGCGTCCGGGGACGGCAGGATCAGCCCGGAGGGCTCCAGGGAGTCGTCCGGCAGGGGTGTGCCGAGCCGGCGGACGGCGTCGAGGAGCGCGGTGAGGGTGCGGCGGAAGCCGGCCTCGTCACCGCGCTGCAGCTCGGCCAGGAGCTCGTCGTCCAGCTCGTCCAGCTCGGTGAGGCGGGAGTCGTCCAGCTCCACCTGCCCCTCCCCCATGATCCGTACGATCATGACGCCCTCCTCGGCGTGGGCCTGCTGTCAGGCCTGTGCTCGGGTGCTGCGTGGCTGCTACTGCTTGTCGAAGCGCGGGGTGTCCTGCGGCTGCTGCTGGGGCTGCTGCTGCCCCTGGCCGCCCTCGATGGCCTGGCGGTCGGCGGAGGTGCCCCCGGCCAGCTCGGCCTTCATGCGCTGGAGCTCCAGCTCCACGTCCGTACCGCCGGAGAGGCGGTCCAGCTCGGCCTGGATGTCGTCCTTGTGCATGCCGGACGGGTCGTCCAGGGCGCCGGAGGCGAGCAGCTCGTCGATCGCGCCGGCACGGGCCTGGAGCTGGGCCGTCTTGTCCTCGGCGCGCTGGATCGCCAGCCCCACGTCGCCCATCTCCTCGGAGATGCCGGAGAACGCCTCGCCGATGCGGGTCTGCGCCTGGGCCGCGGTGTAGGTGGCCTTGATGGTCTCCTTCTTGGTGCGGAAGGCGTCGACCTTGGCCTGCAGCCGCTGGGCCGCCAGGGTGAGCTTCTCCTCCTCGCCCTGGAGCGTGGCGTGCTGCGTCTCGAGGTCGGTGACCTGCTGCTGGAGCGCGGCCTTGCGGGACAGGGCCTCCCGGGCCAGGTCCTCGCGGCCCAGCGCCAGCGCCTTGCGGCCCTGGTCCTCCAGCTTGGACGACTGCTGCTGGAGCTGGTTCAGCTGGAGTTCCAGGCGCTTGCGGCTGGTGGCCACGTCGGCGACGCCGCGGCGGACCTTCTGGAGCAGCTCCAGCTGCTTCTGGTACGAGTAATCGAGGGTCTCGCGCGGGTCCTCGGCCCGGTCAAGGGCCTTGTTCGCCTTCGCGCGGAAGATCATCCCCATACGCTTCATGACACCGCTCATGGGCTTCGCGCGCCCCCTTCTGACGGACTCCGGCTCCAGCTCTGCGACAGAACCCACAGTACGGGCCCTGCTTCCATTGACGCACTGTTCGGGGCGGATGCGCTCATCCCCGAGGACGACTGCGGTGGGTCCCTGCTCCGGCGTGAGGAGTAGGTGATCCCCGAGTGGCCCCGAGTGACGGGTCCCCTCCATCCGCTCCATCCGCTCTGTCCCTTTACGACGACCGGCGTTGCCGGATCGTTCCCCGGGGGGCTGGGGTCCATGCCCGGGAGCGCTTACCCTTGGGTTTTGTGTTCCGTAGCCGCGCCAAGGAAGAGAAGGCCCCGCTCGCCGACAAGGTGACGGTGACCGACTCCAAGCAGACCCGAGACCCGCAGGCCCCCAAGGGCCGGCCCACACCCAAGCGCAACCAGGCCCAGTCCCAGCGCCGCAGCGTCGCCAACACGTCGCTGACGCGCAAGGACGCCGCCAAGCGTCAGCGCGAGGAGCGCCGCGCCCAGTTGGAGCGGCAGCGTCAGGCACTGGCGGGCGGCGACGAGCGGTACCTGCCGGCCCGCGACAAGGGCCCGGTCCGCAAGTTCGCGCGCGACTGGATCGACTCGCGGTTCAACATGGCGGAGTTCTTCCTGCCGATGGCCGTGGTGATCCTGGTCCTCAGCATCGTGCCGGTGGGCTCGCTGCAGAACATCGCGCTGCTGCTGTGGCTCGTGGTGATCGTCCTCATCGTGCTGGACTCGATCCTCAGCGGTTTCCGGCTGCGCAAGGCGCTCACGGAGCGCTTCCCGAGCGACAACCGCAAGGGCGTCATCGCCTACGCGCTCATGCGCTCGCTCCAGATGCGTCGGCTCCGGCTGCCCAAGCCGCAGGTCAAGCGCGGAGAGCGGCCCTGAGCACGACGTCGTTCACCGGGGGTGCGGCCGACGCCTGGCTGAACGGTCTCGGCGGGCTGCGCGAGGTCGTACGGCAGGAGCTGGTGGCCCGGCAGCTCGACGAGCAGATAGCCGGGCGGTTCCCCGTGGGGCAGCGGCTGCGGGTGCTGGACGTCGGCATGGGCCAGGGCACGCAGGCGCTGCGGCTGGCCCGGCTGGGGCACCAGGTGACCGGGCTGGAGCAGGACGCCACGATGATCGCGGCGGCCCGTGCGGCGCTGTCCGGGGAGCCGGAGGGCATCCGGGAGCGGATGCGGATCATCGAGGGCGACGGCCGCGAGACGGGCGCGCACTTCCTGCCGGGCAGCTTCGACGTGGTGCTCTGCCACGGGGTGCTGATGTACCTCCAGGACCCGGACGCCCTGCTCGCGGGGCTGGCCCGGGTGCTCGCGCCCGGCGGCCTGCTGTCGCTGCTGGTGCGCAACGGTGACGCGCTGGCGATGCGTCCGGGGCTGGCCGGCGACTGGGCGGGCGCCCTGGCCGCCTTCGACAGCGTCTCCTACCGGAACCGGCTGGGCGTGGACGCCCGGGCCGACCGGAGGGCCGCGCTGACCGACACCCTCGCGGGGATCGGCGCGCCGCTGCACGCCTGGTACGGGGTGCGGGTGTTCACCGACACCGCGCCGGACGGCACCGAGCCGCCGGCCGACCTGGAGACGCTGCTGGCGGCGGAGGAACGGGCGGGGAAGACGGATCCCTACCGCGGGGTGGCGGCACTGCTGCACTTGTGCGGGGTACGGGGCTAGGGCCTGTCGTTTGGATCAGTCCGGCCCGGTCCACGGCGCCTTGTCGCCGACCCGAGCGGGGTCTGGTGCGTGCAGCTGCAAGGCGGAGGAGGGCGGCGACGCGGAGCGATGGGGGCCCCTCCCGCTCGAGCGAAGCCGAGAGTGGGGGAAACCGACGACAACGCCGCAGATGCGCGTGCCAGATGCCGCGACGCCGGAATGATCCAAACGACAGGCCCTAGGGGGTGTCTCGTCGATCAGGCCGGATCAGGGAGCGGCGTCTGGTGCCGTGCATCGCAAGGCGGAGGAGGGAGTCGATGCGGAGCATCGGGGACCGACGACAACGCGGCGAGGTGCGGTGCCAGACGCCGCGAGCCCGGCCTGATCGACGAGACACCCCCCAGGACGCAGCCGCGCGCGGGGTGCCGGGCCGGGCGGGGAGCAGTCGTACGAGATGCCGGGTGAGCGCGGCCACGGGGGCGCCGTCCCCGGCCCCTCGTCCGGGTGAACCCCGGGGGACGGGCCGGGTGGCCGCCGGGAGACTCGGGGCATGGACGTTCCTCGCCTCCGCACCGCTCGCCCGCGTGGTCCGCGGCCGGTCGCCGCCGCCGTCGCGCTGGTCTGCTCGCTGGCGCTGCTGTCCGCGTGCTCCGGGTCCGGGCCGTCGTCGGGGGCGCCGAAGGACACCACGCAGCAGGCCGCCGTTCCCGTCGCGCGGTCCGGTGACGACCTGCAGGGCGACTACCAGCGCGTGATCAAGGACGTGCTGCCGTCGGTGGTGCAGATCCAGGCGGCCTCCGACCTGGGTTCCGGCGTCGTGTACGACACCGCGGGCCACATCGTCACCAACGCGCACGTCGTCGGCGACGCGAAGACCTTCATGGTGACCACCGCCAACAGCAAGGACCCGCTGAGCGCCACCCTGGTCTCCTCCTACCCGGCCCAGGACCTCGCCGTCGTCAAGCTGGACAAGGTGCCGGACGGGCTGCGGGCCGCGCGGTTCGGGGACTCGGCGAAGGTCGCCGTGGGGCAGATCGTGCTGGCCATGGGCTCGCCGCTGGGGCTCGCGTCGAGCGTGACGCAGGGCATCGTGTCGGCGACCGGCCGGACCGTCAGCGAGGGCGGCTCGGACGGTGGCACGGGGGCCACCCTCCCGAACATGGTGCAGACGTCCGCGGCCATCAACCCCGGCAACAGCGGGGGCGCGCTGGTCGACCTGGACGGGCGGGTCATCGGCATCCCGACGCTCGCCGCGACCGACCCGGGCCTGGGCAACGGCACGGCGCCGGGCATCGGGTTCGCGATCCCCGCGTCGATGGTGAAGCGGGTGGCCGGCCAGATCGTCCGGGACGGCAAGGTCACCGACTCGGGCCGGGCCGCGCTCGGCATCACCGGCCGCACCTTCGTCGACGGCTCGTTCCAGGCCGCCGGGGTGGCGGTGGTCGACGTGAAGGACGGCGGCGCGGCCGACGAGGCGGGCATCCGGCCCGGCGACGTCATCACCCGGCTGGGCGACACCACCATCACCGACATCACCTCGCTGTCGGAGGCGCTGGCGGCGGACCGGCCGGGGCAGCGGACGAAGGTGACGTACGTCCGCGACGGCACCCGGCGGACCGTCGACGTGACGCTGGGCACGCAGTAGGCGGCGGGGCCGGTGACCGCCCGGTCCCCGGGTGGCCGGGGCCGTCCCCGCCGCCGTCCGACGGGGGCTCAGGACCCTTCGGCGTGCAGGCTCATCGGGCCGTAGATCTCCGTGGCGTCCTCGAACAGCCGCACCTGGTCGGCACCGCCCGCCAGCAGGTCCTTCCAGTGCTCGCCGATCCAGGACTCGGCGTCCCCCTGCGTGGTGAACTCCTCGGGCTCCACCGCGGGCTGGACCTCCGTCCCGTCGGTCTTCTCGAACCGCCACGTCCATGCCGCCATGTACGCCTCCCTGGTGTGAACACGTGCAGAGCAGAAGCCGGATCTTGGTCCGGCTCCTGCTGGCAGCCTAGCCGGATGCGCAAGACCTGCGGCGACACGCGAAAATCGGGGCGTGGACGTGACTCTGCTCGGTACCGGTGCCCCGGCGGGACTGCCCCGCCCCGACTGTCCCTGCGCGGTGTGCGCGGCCTCGCCCGGCGAGCACGCGCGGGCGGCGGCCTCGGTGCTCGTGGACGGGGTGCTGCTGCTCGACCTCACCCCGGGCGCGGCGTTCGCGGCCGCGCGGGCCGGACGCTCGCTGGGCGGCGTGCGGCAGGTGCTGCTGTCGCACCCGCACGACGGTCCGGCGGTGGAGGTGCCGGCCGGGCTGCCGCAGCCGGGGCGGGCGCCGGACGGGCGGGAGTTGGCGGTGCTGACGGGGCATCGGGCGCGGGCGGTGGCGCTGGACGCGGGCGGCACGGGGTACGCGGTGACCGGGCCCGACGGGCAGCGGCTGCTGTACCTGCCGCCGGGCGGGTCGCCGGCCGGCCTGGAGGAGGGCTCCGGTGCGGCCGAGCGGTACGACCTGGTGCTGCTGGACGTGGTGGGACGGCCGGACGCGCTGGCGAAGCTGCGCGCGGTGGGCGCGGTGGGCCCCGCCACCGACGTGGTCGCCGTCCACCTGGACCACGACGTGCCGCCGGGCGCGGAGCTGCGGCGCCGGCTCGCCGCCGCCGGGGCGCGGGCGGTGGCGGACGGGACGACGCTGACGGCCGGCGCGCACGAGGACGCGGCCGCCGTGCCCGACGTGCCGCGGCGGACGCTGGTGCTGGGCGGGGCCCGGTCGGGCAAGTCGGTGGAGGCCGAGCGGCGGCTGGAGTCGTTCCCCGGGGTGGTCTACGTGGCGACGGGCGGCTCGCGCGGCGGGGACACCGAGTGGACGGCGCGGGTGGCCGCGCACCGGGAGCGGCGGCCGGGGTCGTGGCGCACCCGCGAGACGTGCGACCTGGTGCCGCTGCTCGCCGAGGACGGGCCGCCGGTGCTGATCGACTGCCTGTCGCTGTGGCTGACGGACGCGATGGACGCCGTCGGGGCGTGGGACGACGCGCTGTGGGCGGACGGCGGTGAGCGGGAGCTGCGCGGGCGGGTGGCCGCGCTGGTGGCGGCCGTGCGGTCGGCCCGGCGCACGGTGGTCCTCGTCTCCAACGAGGTCGGCTCCGGGATCGTGCCGGCGACCGCGTCGGGACGGCGCTACCGCGACGAACTGGGGCGCCTGAACGCGGCGGTGGCGTCGGAGTGCGAGCAGGTGGTGCTGGTGGTGGCGGGTCAGGCGCTGGTGCTGCGGGGGTGAGCGGGGGTGAGCGGGCTGCGTCCCGGTCGCCGCACGAGGAGGTGGCGGGCCGTCAGCGGCTCGTCCCCTTGCGGGCGATGACCCGGTAGGCGTTGGCGAAGCGGGTGCGGCGGGCCGCCGGGGACAGGGTGTGGTCGGCCGCCCTGGCCAGGGTCAGCAGCGGCCCGGGGGGCGTGAGGAAGCCCTTGCGGGTCAGGTAGAGCGCCGTGGCGGCCGTCAGGTCCCGGGGGACGTGCGCCGCGCGGCGGTCCGTCCCGAGGATCCGCCAGCCCTGGGCGACCAACTCCGCGCGGAGGTTGGGCAGCGGGATCAGGTGCAGGTGGCGGGGCTGGTCGTAGGACGGCCACCACTTGCCCAGCAGGTCCGCCGACGCGCTGGCGGGGTCGGGGAGTTCGAGGAGCAGCAGGCCGCCCGGCCGCAGCGCGGTGCGCGCCGCCCACAGTTCGTGCCGGGGGTCGCGGGTGTGCTCCAGGTGGTGCAGCATGCTCACCACGTCGTAGCGGCCGCGCAGCCCGGCGAGCACCCGCGGGTCGGTCAGCGACCCCACGTGGGCCTCCTCGACCCGTTCCGCGTCCCGCGCGCGCACCACCCTCGCCGTCAGGTCCAGCCCGTCGAACGACGTGTAGGGGAACACCTCCCGCGCCGCCTCGGGGAAGCGCCCCTCGCCCGTGCCGACGTCCAGCCAGCTCTCCGGTTCCGCGACGTGGCGCAGCACGGTCCGCGCCACCGCCCGCAGGCGCCCGGTGTCGGCGGGCTCCTCCGCGGCCGTGCTGCCGTACAGGGCGAGGCCCTCGGGGGTCAGGCGCGGGTTCTGGAAGGTGTGGGCGCAGTCCTCGCACGCGTCGAGCGTGAACGTGCCCGGCCGGCCGAGCCGCAGGTCGGGCGTGCGCAGCCGGGTGCGCAGCCGCTTCGAGCCGCACCAGGGGCAGTCGTCGCGGCGGGGCTCGTGGATGGGCCGTGCGGGCATCGGCGACTCCCGGCAGGTGGAAGGCAGGCGATCACAACAACCGAACAATCACAGTAATCAGAGCAATCAGGCGAATAGCGTCAAAAAGGAACGTATGGGATGCCGCTGACGGGTGCAAAGATGTCGCGGTCGCGGGCCGGGGCCGTGGCGCGGGGCCGTTCGACCGGTGCCGGTACTGTTCGGCGAATGAGCTCGCTGAATCTCGACGACTTCACCGATCTGATCGAGCGCCCCGACGGCGGGGTGCGCCGCGACGCGGAGGCCCGCCGGGAGCGTCTGGTGGTGCCGCCCGGTTCGCTCGGGCGCCTCGACGACCTGGGCGAGTGGCTGGCGGCGGCGCAGGGCTCGGTGCCCGTGCGGCCGGTCGAGCGGCCGCGGGTGGTGCTGTTCGCCGGTGACCACGGGGTTGCCGAGCTCGGCGTCTCGGCGCGGCCGGCCGGCTCCGCCGCCGAACTGGTGCGGGAGATCCTGGCGGGCGGCCGTCCGGTCGGTGTGCTGGCGCGGCGGCTCGACGTGCCGGTGCGCGTGGTGGACATGGCGCTGGACTGCGCGCCGGACGCGTTCCCGGCGGACGTCGTACGGCACCGGGTGCGGCGCGGCAGCGGGCGGATCGACGTCGAGGACGCGCTCAGCCCGCAGGAGGCCGAGGCGGCCTTCCGGGCGGGCGTGGCGGTGGCGGACGAGGAGGCCGACTCCGGGACGGACCTCGTCGTGCTCGGGGACGTGAGCGTCGGCGGGACCACGGCGGCGGGGGTGCTGGTGGCCGCGCTGTGCGGGACCGACGCCTCGGTGGTGACCGGGCGGGGCGGGCTCGCGATCGACGACCTGGCGTGGATGCGCAAGTGCGCGGCGATCCGGGACGCGCTGCGGCGGGCACGGCCGGTGCTCGGGGACCAGTTGCAGCTGCTGGCCACGGTGGGCGGGGCGGACCTCGCGGCCATGACGGGCTTCCTGCTGCAGTGCGCGGTGCGCAAGGTGCCGGTCGTCCTGGACGGTGTGGTCGCGGCCGCCTGCGCGCTGGTGGGACAGCGGATCGCGTTCCGGGCGCCGGACTGGTGGCTGGCCGGCCACAGCAGCGGCGAGCCGGGGCAGGCCAAGGCGCTGGACCGGATGGCGCTGGAGCCGCTGCTGGACCAGGGCGTCCGGGTGGGCGAGGGCGCGGGTGCCCTGCTGGCGCTCCCGCTGGTGCGGGCCGCCGCCGCGCTGGCGGCGGAGCTGCCGGAGCGCACGGACGAACCCGGGGATGAGCCCGCGAAGGAGCCCGCACGGGACCTCGCCCAGGACTTCGCGAAGGACGGGGAGCCTGCCGCGGAGTAGCCGGGAAGGTCCGCCACGGAGCGGGGCGCGCGCGAGTGCGAAAGGGCGTGACGATCGCCCGCGGGGCGCGGCGGAGGTGCGATTCGGGCGTATCAGTCGAATCGGCCCATATGATCCCCCTCCATGGGAGACCGTCACGCCCCCCGCCCCGACCGCCGTCCCCTCCCGAGGCGGTCCGCCGCGCTCGCCGTGTGGTACCTGCGGGCCGTCGCCTTCGTCAACTTCCTGAGCGCGGGCTGGGTCTCCCTCGGGCAGGACGTGCGGCGGCACAACCAGGAGAACCTCTTCACGCCGTACCTGCTGACGGCCGGCTTCGCCTCGGGCGTCTTCGCCGCGTTCCTCGCCGTCACGATGCGCCGCCGCAAGCGGGCCGCCTGGATCCTGAACCTCGCGCTCAGCGGGGCGTTCCTCGCGCTGTTCGCGGTCGCCATGGCGTTCCCCGAGGTCCGCCGCCACCCGCAGAACTGGGTGTCGCTGGCACTGACCGCCGGCTTCGTGGCCGCGCTGCTCGCCGGGCGCGGCGAGTTCTACGCCAAGGGCGACCGGGCCAACCCCCGGCTCGCCGCGCTCGTCGCCGGGTGCGGCCTGCTGGGGACCTCGCTGCTGGCGGCGCTGCTCGTCACGGTCACCAACCGGGCTCCGGACGCCGCGCGTTCGACGTTCGCCGGGCGCTGGTGGTACGGCACGCTGCGCCTGGTCTCGGTCGTCCCCGACGAGCGGCACACCCCGGGCATCGCCCCGCCCACCTGGGTCGACGTGACCGTGAACGTGATGGGCACCGTCCTGGTCCTGGCCGTCCTGTACGCCGCGTTCCGCTCCCGGCGCGCGGTGGACCCGCTCGGCCACGAGGACGAGAAGCGGCTGCGGGAGCTGCTGGAGCGGCACGGGGAGCGGGACTCGCTCGGGTACTTCGCGCTGCGCCGGGACAAGAGCGTGGTCTGGTCGCCGACCGGCAAGGCCGCCGTCACCTACCGGGTCGTCGGCGGGGTGTCGCTGGCCTCCGGGGACCCGCTCGGCGACCCCGAGGCGTGGCCGGGGGCGATCGAGCCCTGGCTGGACGAGGCGCGGGCGCACGGCTGGATCCCGGCCGTGATGGGCGCGGGCGAGGAGGCCGGCACCGTCTACGCCCGGCACGGGCTCGACGCCCTGGAGCTCGGGGACGAGGCGATCGTGGAGGTCGCCGAGTTCACCCTGGAGGGGCGCGCCATGCGCACCGTGCGGCAGGCGTACAACCGGGTGCGGCGGGCCGGGTACACGGTGCGGATCCGGCGGCACGAGGAGATCCCCGCCGACGAACTGCGGGCCCTGGTGCGGCGGGCCGACGCGTGGCGGGACGGGGCCACCGAACGGGGCTTCAGCATGGCGCTCGGCCGGCTCGGGGACCCGGAGGACGGGCGGTGCGTGATGGTCGAGTGCGCCGACGCCGAGGGCCGCCCGAAGGCGCTGCTGTCGTTCGTCCCGTGGGGGCCGCGGGGCCTCTCCCTGGACCTGATGCGCCGTGACCGGGACGTCGCCCACCCCGCCAACGGGCTGATGGAGTTCATGGTCATCGAACTGTTGCGCGGCTGTCCGGCGTTCGGCGTCACCCAGGTCTCGCTCAACTTCGCGATGTTCCGCTCGGTCTTCGAGCGCGGTGCCCGCCTGGGTGCCGGGCCGGTGCTGCGGCTGTGGCGGTCGCTGCTCAGCTTCTTCTCGCGCTGGTGGCAGATCGAGTCGCTGTACCGCGCCAACGCCAAGTACCGGCCCATCTGGGAGCCGCGGTTCCTGCTGTTCGAGAAGAGCGCGGACCTGCCCCGCATCGGCCTCGCGTCGGCCCGCGCGGAAGGCTTCCTCGAACTGCCGGGACTGCCGGGACTGCCGGGCGGACCGGAGCGGCCGGGGCGGGGCCGCCTGGAGCGGCGCGGATGACGACGGCCGCCCGCTGGGCCCGCGCCGAGTGGGGGCGGCTGTACGACACCGTGCGCGCCGGGCTCGCCGAGCGGCGCGCGGGGGCGGTCGCGATGACGCTCGGCGCGGTGTGCCTGACGGCCGCGCTGCACGTCGCCCAGCAGTGGCCGGCGGGCATGCGCGGGGTGCGGGACCTGGGGGCGGTGCGGGCGGAGGACCCGCTGTGGCTCGCCCTGCTGCGCACACCCCTGTCGCTGTTCGTGCCGGCGCCCGACCTGCCGGTGTGGGGGGCGCTGGTCCAGGTGCTGCTGGTGTTCGGGATCGCCGAGATCTGCCTGGGCCGGTGGCGCACGCTCGCGGTGGCGTACGCCGCCACGCTGGCCGGGACCCTGTACGCGCGCGTGGGCATCGCCCTCGGCCCGGGGCACCCGCTGGGGCTGCCCGCCTCGGACGCGCGCGTGGTGGACACCGGGCCGTCGGCCGCGGTGGTGGGGCTCGCGGTGGTCGTGGCGCTGCGCCACGGCGCCCGGGTGACGGCCGGCGCGGTGGCCCTCGCGATGGTGGCGGAGGTGCTGGTGAAGGAGAACCTGGCCGGCCGGGAGCACCTGGCGGCCATCGCGGCGGTGCTGGTGCTGTACGCGCTGTGCGGGGCACGTCGGCGGTACGCGCCGCCCAGGGCACGTCGGCGGCACACGCCGTGCGGGGCGCGTCAGCGGCCGCGGTCGAGCGGGTCCGGGTCGGGGGCCGGGTCGGGTTTGCCGCCCAGCCAGTCCTCCAGCGCGCGGCGGGGGCGGGCCCAGCGCCGGTCGTGGCGGTAGGCGCGCAGCTGGGACTTGGCACGGGCGCGCGGGCGGCGGCCGTAGAAGCGGCGGGCCCACAGGGATCCGGGGCGGGCCAGCCGGATCGCGCCGACCAGGGCGACGACGGGGACGATCACGCCGAACAGAGCGGTGCGGAGCTTGCCCTTGAACAGGGCCACCAGGGACAGCAGGAAGTTGCCGGCGACGCTGGCGACGACCGAGCCGCGGTCCTGGAGTTCACCGGGGGACAGGTCGTTGACGCCGAACGGGGAGAAGCCGAGCAGCAGCAGCCCGCCGAGGGCGGCCGTGACCACCACGACCTCGACGCTCTTGCGGCCCTCCTCGCTCCAGTAGACGTCGTCGAGGTGGAGGATCAGCGCGAACTCGTCCAGGACGAGCCCGGCGCCGATGCCGAAGACGACCGCGGCGGCGCACGAGCCGAAGCCGTGCCGGCCGCCGGCGACCGCGGCGAAGCCGCCGATGACGGTGAGCACGATGCCCGGGACCACGTGGTGGATGTGCACCCCGCCCGCCCGGACGTTGCCGAAGGGGCCCTTGCCGGCCCGGATGAGCCGGGTGATCAACCGGGTGACCAGGAAGGTCAGGACGAAGGAGGCGAGGGCGAGGAGCAGCGGCAGCTTGCCCGGCTCGACGATGTTGCGCTGCAACCAATGTCCCATATGCGCACTTTAGTCCGGACCCCCCGCGGTCTCCGCCCGAGCGGCCGGTAGCCTGCGCCGGTGACCGAGACCCCGCCGACCTCGTCGTTCGACGGCCTCCGCTTCGCCTTCGGCACCCTCACCGTGCTCCCCGTCCGGGTGCACCGCTGGGACCGTGCGGCGGCCCGCGGGGGCATGCTCGGCGCGCCCGTGGCCGGGCTGGTCGTCGGCGCCGGGTCCGCCGGGCTCGGCCTGCTGCTGCTCCTGCTGGGCGCGGGCCCGCTGCTCTCCGCCGTCGCCTCGGTCGCGGTGCCGGCCGCGCTCACCCGGGGCCTGCACCTGGACGGGCTCGCCGACACCGCCGACGGGCTGGGCAGCGGCCAGCCCGCCGAGGACGCCCTGCGGATCATGAAGCAGTCCGACATCGGGCCGTTCGGGGTGCTCACCCTCGTCCTGGTGCTGCTGGCCCAGGTGGCCGCCCTGGCCCAGATCTACGACGACTCCTGGGCGCGCGGTGCCCTCGCGGCCGTCGTCGGTGCGGTCACCGCCCGGCTGGCGCTCACGCTCGCCGCGCGCGCCGGGGTGCCGGCCGCCCGCCCGGAGGGGCTCGGGGCGGCGGTCGCGGGAGTGGTGCCGGTGCCGGGCGCGTTCGCCGTCGGTGCGGGCTGCGCGGCCGGGGCGGCCGTCACGGGCGCCCTGCTCGGTGCTGCCGACGCCGTGCGCACGCCGCTCGCGCTGCTGGCCGGGGTGGTCCTCGCCGAGCTGCTGCTGCGCCGCTGCGTCCGCCGCTTCGGCGGGGTGACCGGGGACGTCTTCGGCGGCGTCGCGGAGACCGCCGCCACCACCGCGCTGGTCGTCCTCACCCTGGGCGGCTGACGCCCTCCTGGCGCGGGCGGCCGGTGCCCCGGCCGTCTCCCCCACGGCGTGTCACCCGCCGGACGGTGCGAGGATCACCGGGTGGCCAAGGCGCCACACAGGGGTGAACACTCCCGGGAAGCAGCGCACGGGCACGCGCGCGTACGCTCCTCCTGCGGAGTTCGTTCCCGCCGGTCCGCCGCGCCGGTGGGACGCACCCCGCCCGCGACCGCACCCCCGGCCCGGCTCTAGGGTCGGTTCCCGGGCCGGTCGACCCACACTTTTCGGCCACGCAACTTCACATCGGAAGCGAGATCCCACCACCGTGACTGCTCTCACTCTCAGCACCGCCGCGGCGCCCGGCCTGCGGGCCGACGCGATCGTGATCGGTGTCGCCAAGGCCGCGAAGGGCCCGGTCGTCGCACCGGGCGCCGAGGCCGTGGACAAGGCCTACGACGGCCGGCTCGCCGCCGTCCTGGACACCCTCGGCGCGTCCGGCGCCGAGGGCGAGGTGACGAAGGTGCCCGCCCCGGCCGGTTTCAAGGCACCGCTCGTGGTGGCGGTGGGGCTGGGCGGGGAGCCCGAGGGGGACGCCTCCTTCGACCCCGAGGCCCTGCGCAAGGCGGCCGGCGCGGCCGCGCGCGCCCTCACCGGCGCCAAGAAGGCCGCCTTCGCGCTGCCGGTCACGGACGCGGGCGACGTCGGTGCGATCGCGGAGGGCGTGCTGCTCGGCGCGTACTCCTTCGACACGTACAAGGACAACGGCGGCGGCAAGGGCAAGAACGGCAAGGCGCCGCTCGCCGACGCCGTGCTGCTCGGCGCCAAGTCGCGCGACGCCGCGCACAAGGGGGCGCTGGCCCGGGCGGTCGCCGTCTGCGAGGAGCTCAACCGCGCCCGCGACCTGATCAACATGCCGCCGAACGACCTCACCCCCGAGGCGTTCGCCGCGATCGCCTCGTCGGCGGGCAAGCAGCACGGCCTGAAGGTGCAGGTGCTCGACGAGAAGGCGCTCGTCAAGGGCGGCTACGGCGGCATCCTGGGCGTCGGCGGCGGGTCCGCCGCGACGCCGCGCCTGGTGAAGCTGTCGTACACGCACTCCAAGGCGGACAAGCACCTGGCGTTCGTCGGCAAGGGCATCACCTACGACTCGGGCGGCATCTCGCTGAAGCCCGCCGGGCACAACGAGACGATGAAGTGCGACATGAGCGGCGCGGCCGCCGTGTTCGCCGCCGTCGTCGCCGCCGCGCGGCTCGGCCTGGAGGTCAACGTCACCGGCTGGCTGGCGCTCGCGGAGAACATGCCGTCCGGCACCGCCGTCCGTCCGGGTGACGTGCTGCGGATGTACAGCGGCAAGACCGTGGAGGTGCTCAACACCGACGCCGAGGGCCGGCTGGTGCTCGCCGACGCGCTGTGGGCGGCCTCGCAGGAGGACCCGGACGCGATCGTCGACGTGGCGACGCTGACCGGCGCGATGATGCTGGCGTTGGGCAGCCGGACCTTCGGGATCATGGCCAACGACGACGCGTTCCGCACCACGGTCCACGAGGCCGCGGAGGAGGTCGGCGAGCCGGCGTGGCCGATGCCGCTGCCCGAGCACCTGCGCAAGGGCATGGAGTCGCCCACCGCGGACATCGCGAACATGGGTGAGCGCATGGGCGGCGGCCTGGTCGCCGGGCTCTTCCTGCGGGAGTTCGTGGGCGAGGGCATCACCTGGGCCCACCTCGACATCGCGGGCCCGGCGTTCAACGAGGGCGGGCCCTTCGGGTACACGCCCAAGGGCGGCACCGGCACGGCCGTGCGCACCCTGGTGCGGCTGGCGGAGCTGACGGCGGCCGGCGACCTGGGCTGACGCCCGCCCGAGGGCGCGGCCCGGTCGGCACCGAGGCGACCGTAGGGGGCGCAGGGGCTGTTCACGCAGTCCCCGCGCCCCCTTTCCGCTGCGCCCCCGGCTGCGTCCGATCGGCGGGGGCCGTCCCTCTCCGGCCGGTGTCCGCCGTCCGGGGGTCCTTGATTTCCGGTGGACGTGCTGCGTCTCACACCCCGGCCCCGCGTCTCGTCGGGGTCCGACAAGTGCGAAGATGGGCGACGGCAGGACAGGGCCCCACCCACAGGGCCGAAACCAGAGCGGCCGGACACCAGCCGCCGACCGGTCAGCGACGACCGGCGTGGCGCACATGCATGGAGGACGTGACGTGGCGAACGACGCCAGCACCGTTTTCGACCTAGTGATCCTCGGCGGTGGTAGCGGTGGTTACGCCGCGGCCCTGCGCGGGGCGCAGCTGGGCCTGGACGTCGCCCTGATCGAGAAGGACAAGGTCGGCGGCACCTGCCTGCACCGGGGTTGCATCCCCACCAAGGCCCTGCTGCACGCGGGCGAGATCGCCGACCAGGCCCGCGAGAGCGAGCAGTTCGGTGTCAAGGCCTCCTTCGAGGGCATCGACATCGCCGGTGTGCACAAGTACAAGGACGACGTGATCTCGGGCCTCTACAAGGGTCTGCAGGGTCTGGTCGCCTCCCGCAAGGTGACGTACATCGAGGGCGAGGGCCGGCTGTCCTCCCCCACCTCCGTCGACGTGGGCGGTCAGCGGATCCAGGGCCGCCACGTCCTGCTGGCGACCGGCTCCGTGCCGAAGTCGCTGCCGGGCCTGGAGATCGACGGCAACCGCATCATCTCCTCCGACCACGCCCTCGTCCTGGACCGCGTGCCCAAGTCCGCGATCATCCTGGGCGGCGGTGTCATCGGCGTCGAGTTCGCCTCCGCGTGGAAGTCCTTCGGCACCGACGTCACGATCGTCGAGGGCCTGAAGCACCTCGTCCCCGTCGAGGACGAGAACTCCTCCAAGCTCCTCGAGCGCGCGTTCCGCAAGCGCGGCATCAAGTTCAACCTCGGCACCTTCTTCCAGAAGGCCGAGTACACGCAGGACGGCGTCAAGGTCACCCTCGCCGACGGCAAGGAGTTCGAGGCCGAGGTCCTGCTCGTCGCCATCGGCCGCGGCCCGGTCTCGCAGGGCCTCGGCTACGAGGAGGCCGGGGTCGCCATGGACCGCGGCTACGTCCTCGTCGACGAGTACATGCGCACCAACGTCCCGACCGTCTCCGCCGTCGGTGACCTCGTCCCCACGCTCCAGCTCGCGCACGTCGGCTTCGCCGAGGGCATCCTGGTGGCGGAGCGTCTGGCCGGTCTCAAGACCGTCCCGATCGACTACGACGGTGTCCCGCGGGTGACGTACTGCCACCCGGAGGTCGCCTCCGTCGGCATCACCGAGGCCAAGGCCAAGGAGATCTACGGCGCGGACAAGGTCGTCGCTCTGAAGTACAACCTGGCGGGCAACGGCAGGAGCAAGATCCTCAAGACCGCGGGCGAGATCAAGCTCGTCCAGGTCAAGGACGGTGCCGTGGTCGGCGTCCACATGGTCGGCGACCGCATGGGCGAGCAGGTCGGCGAGGCCCAGCTGATCTACAACTGGGAGGCGCTGCCGGCCGAGGTCGCCCAGCTCATCCACGCCCACCCGACGCAGAACGAGGCGCTCGGCGAGGCCCACCTGGCCCTGGCCGGCAAGCCGCTCCACGCGCACGACTGACCCTCGGTCGCGCCACGTCACAAGCGACGACACAGACTTCCGCAATTCGTTAGGAGCAACCGAAACCATGGCGGTTTCCGTAACCCTTCCGGCGCTCGGCGAGAGCGTCACCGAGGGCACCGTCACCCGCTGGCTGAAGGCCGAGGGTGAGCGCGTCGAGGCCGACGAGCCGCTGCTCGAGGTCTCCACCGACAAGGTCGACACCGAGATCCCCTCCCCCGCCGCGGGCGTCTTGGCCTCCATCAAGGTCGCCGAGGACGAGACCGTCGAGGTCGGCGCCGAGCTGGCCGTGATCGACGACGGCACCGGCGCCCCGGCCGCCGAGCAGGCCCCCGCGGCCGAGCAGGCCCCGGCCGCCCAGGAGGTCGCCCCGCCGGCCCCCGAGCCGGCCCCGGCCGCGCAGCCCTCCACCGAGCAGTCCGCCCCGGCACCGGCGCCCAGCGCCGAGGCCGCGTCCGGCGGCGGTTCCGCCGAGGGCACGGACGTGGTCCTGCCCGCGCTCGGCGAGTCCGTCACCGAGGGCACCGTCACCCGCTGGCTGAAGTCGGTCGGCGACTCCGTCGAGGCCGACGAGCCGCTGCTCGAGGTCTCCACGGACAAGGTCGACACCGAGATCCCGGCGCCCACCTCCGGTGTGCTGCTGGAGATCGTGGTCGGCGAGGACGAGACCGCCGAGGTCGGCGCCAAGCTGGCCGTCATCGGCGCCCCGGGTGCCGCCCCGGCCGCCGCCCCGGCCGCTCCGGCTCCGGAGCCCGCCGCCGCTGCCCCGGCACAGCCCGCCGCCCCCGAGGCCCCGGCCGCCCCGGCGCAGCCCGCCGCCCCGGCTCCGGCCCCGGCGCAGCCCGCCGCTCCGGCCCAGGCCGCCCCGGCCCCGGCCCCGGCCCAGCCGGCGGCTCCGGCACAGCCCGCGGCCCCGGCTCCCGCGCCGGCCGCGCCCGCCCCGGTCACCCCGGCCCCGGCCGCCCCCGCGGCGCCCGCCGGCCAGGCGAGCGACGAGGGCGCCTACGTCACCCCGCTGGTGCGCAAGCTCGCCGCCGAGCACGGCGTCGACCTGGGCTCCGTCAAGGGCACCGGCGTCGGCGGCCGGATCCGCAAGCAGGACGTGGTCGCCGCCGCCGAGGCCGCCAAGGCCCCCGCCGCCGCCCCGGCCCAGGCCGCCGCGCCGGCCCCCGCCGCGAAGAAGGCCCCGACGCTCGAGGTCTCCCCGCTGCGCGGCCAGACCGTCAAGATGCCCCGCATCCGCAAGGTCATCGGCGACAACATGGTCAAGGCCCTGCACGAGCAGGCCCAGCTGTCCTCGGTGGTCGAGGTCGACGTGACCCGCCTGATGCGCCTGCGCGCCCGGGCCAAGGACTCCTTCGCCGCGCGCGAGGGCGTCAAGCTCTCCCCGATGCCGTTCTTCGTGAAGGCGGCGGCCCAGGCGCTGAAGGCCCACCCGGTCATCAACGCCAAGATCAACGAGGCCGACGGCACGATCACCTACTTCGACACCGAGAGCGTCGGTATCGCGGTGGACTCCGAGAAGGGCCTGATGACCCCGGTCATCAAGCACGCCGGCGACCTGAACATCGCCGGCATCGCCAAGGCCACGGCGGAGCTGGCCGGCAAGGTCCGCGGCAACAAGATCACCCCGGACGAGCTGTCCGGCGCGACCTTCACCATCTCCAACACCGGCTCGCGCGGCGCGCTCTTCGACACGATCATCGTGCCGCCGGGCCAGGTCGCGATCCTCGGCATCGGTGCCACGGTCAAGCGTCCGGCCGTCATCGAGACCGAGGAGGGCACGGTCATCGGCGTCCGCGACATGACGTACCTGACGCTGTCCTACGACCACCGTCTGGTGGACGGCGCCGACGCGGCCCGCTACCTGACCGCGGTCAAGGCGATCCTGGAGGCGGGCGAGTTCGAGGTCGAACTCGGCCTGTAACCCCCCGACGCCCACGGCACCCCGTCCGGAACTCCTCCGGGCGGGGTGTTCCGCGTTCGCCGTCACACCGCCGTCACACCCGGCGTGTAAGCCTCGTCTCACCTGCACCCCAGCACGCCCAGGCGTCCCACCGGCGGAGCGAACCGGCCGTATTGTCTAAACGTCAGCCTTCCCGAAGGAGCCCTCATGACCGCGCCCGTCGTCCACTCGCTGCGCGAACAGATCCGCGAGCACATCGTGGAGGGGATCGTCAGCGGGCGCTGGCAGCCGGGCGAGCGCATCGTGGAGCGCCGGATCGCCACCGAGCTGGAGGTCAGCCAGACCCCGGTCCGCGAGGCCCTGCGCGAGCTGGAGTCGCTGCGGCTGATCGAGTCGGCCCCCAACAAGGGCGTGCGGGTCCGCAACCTCACCGCGGCCGACCTGGAGGAGAGCTACCCGGTCCGGGCGGGCCTGGAGGCGATCGCGGCGGAGCTGGCGGCGGAGCGGCTGGCGGCCGACTGCTCGGCGCTGGAGCCGCACGTGTCGGCCCTGTACGAGGCCGACCGCAACGCCGACGGCACCGCCCAGGTGCGGCACACCGTCGGCTTCCACCGCGAGCTCGTGCGCGCCGCGCACAACTCGGTGCTGCTGCACACCTGGGAGGGCCTCGGCATCGAGGTCTTCACGGCCCTGTCGATCCGCTGGCTGGGCACGGTCCAGCAGTCGTACGCGGAGGAGCACGAGGAACTGGTCCAGGCGTTCCAGCGCCGCGACCCCCGCATCGCGGACCTGGTCAAGTCCCACGTCCTGGGCTGCGCCCCCCGCGCCTGACGAGCCGCCATCGGCGCGGGAACCGCGCTCGAAGGGGCGCGGGGAACTGCGCGACCAGCCACCCCCGGACCCGCACCCGCCACCCCACCGCACCACCCGAGCTCCCCCGCGCTCACCTGCACAAACACCTACCTCAGCACGTCACCCGGTGCCACCGCCGGAGGCACCCCGTGCCGACTTTCTCGTGATCAAGAGGTTTTGCCCCTCAACCCTTTGATCGATCATCGATCAGCGAGTTACAGTCGCCGACGGGCTTCCACCGAAGCTCCAGCCCTGTCCTGCCAAAGACCGAGGGCACCCCCGAACCCTTGACGATGAGGGAACCCCCTTCGACTGAGGAAGGCGGCGACATGACCGACCCCAACGCCATCCAGCCGAGCGAGCTCGACCAGCTCCCGGACCGCGACCCCGAGGAGACCGCCGAGTGGCAGGCCTCGCTGGACGCGGTCGCCAAGGCGGCCGGCCCGCACCGTGCCGCGTACCTGATGCGCCGCACGCTGGAGCGCGCGGAGGGCACCGGCGTCGCGCTGCCCAAGCTCCTCGAGACGGACTACGTCAACACCATCCCCACCGCCGCCGAGCCGGCCGTTCCCGGTGACGAGATCCTGGAGGACCGCATCACCGCGTGGAACCGCTGGAACGCGGCCGCGATGGTGACCCGGGGCGCCAAGCACGGCGTCGGCGGCCACATCGCCACCTTCGCCTCGGCGGCCTGGCTGTACGAGACCGGCTTCAACCACTTCTTCCAGGGCAAGGAGGGGAACGGCTCCGGCGACCAGCTCTACATCCAGGGCCACGCCTCCCCCGGCATCTACGCCCGCGCCTTCCTCGACGGCCGGCTCACCGAGCAGCACCTGGACAACTTCCGCCAGGAGTCCGGCGGCAACGGCCTGCCGTCCTACCCGCACCCGCGCCGGCTGCCCTGGCTGTGGGAGTTCCCGACGGTGTCGATGGGCCTCGGCCCGCTGTCGGCGATCTACCAGGCCCGCTTCAACCGGTACCTGACGGCCCGCGGCGTCAAGGACGTCTCCTCGTCCCACGTGTGGGCGTTCCTCGGTGACGGCGAGATGGACGAGCCGGAGTCGACCGCCGCGCTCGCCCTGGCCGCCCGCGAGGGCCTGGACAACCTGACCTTCGTCATCAACTGCAACCTGCAGCGCCTCGACGGTCCGGTCCGCGCCAACTTCAAGATCGTGCAGGAGCTGGAGGCCCAGTTCCGCGGCGCCGGCTGGAACGTCGTCAAGACGCTCTGGGGCACCGCCTGGGACGAGCTGTTCGCCCTGGACACCACCGGCGCACTCGTCCGCCGGCTGCGCGAGGTACCCGACGCGCAGGTGCAGACGTACCAGACGCGCGACGCCGCCTACATCCGCGAGGACTTCTTCGGCAAGGACCCGGCGCTCGCCGAGATGGCGAAGCTGCTGGGCGACGACAAGATCCTCGAGTGCTTCCACCTCTCCCGCGGCGGCCACGAGTCCCGCAAGGTCTACGCCGCCTACCGGGCCGCGCTCGCCCACCGGGGCGCCCCGACCGTGATCCTGGCCCAGACCGTCAAGGGCCACACCCTCGGTGAGGGCTTCGCGTCGAAGAACGCCAACCACCAGATGAAGAAGCTGTCGGTGGACGAGTTCAAGGCGATGCGCGACCGCCTGGACCTGCCGATCAAGGACAGCGACTTCGTCGACGGCGTGGTCCCCTACGGCCACCCCGGCGCCGACTCCCCCGAGGTCCGCTACCTCCAGGAGCGCCGCGCGGCCCTCGGCGGCCCGGCCCCGGCCCGCCGCGTGCACCCGCTCCCGGCGCTGCCCGCCCCCGCGGAGAAGGCGTTCGCGTCCTTCGACAAGGGCTCCGGCTCCCAGAACGTGGCCACCACCATGGCCTTCGTCCGCCTGGTCAAGGACCTGGTCCGGGACAAGGAGACCGGCCGGCGCTGGGTGCCGATCGTGCCCGACGAGGCGCGCACCTTCGGCATGGAGTCGCTGTTCCCGTCGCTCGGCATCTACTCGCCCAAGGGCCAGACGTACGAGCCGGTCGACCGCGACCAGCTGATGTACTACAAGGAGGCCAAGAACGGCCAGATCCTCAACGAGGGGATCACCGAGGCCGGTTCGATGGCCGACTTCATCGCCGCGTCGACGTCGTACGCGACGCACGGCGAGCCGATGATCCCGTTCTACATCTTCTACTCGATGTTCGGCTGGCAGCGCACGGCCGACCAGATGTGGCAGCTCGGCGACCAGCTCGGCCGCGGCTTCCTGGTCGGCGCCACGGCCGGCCGCACCACGCTGACCGGCGAGGGCCTGCAGCACGCCGACGGCCACTCGCCGGTGATCGCCGCGACGAACCCGGCCGCGCTGTCGTACGACCCCGCGTTCGCCTACGAGATCGCGGTGATCGTCCGTGAGGGTCTGCGCCGGATGTACGGCGAGGCCCGGCCGGGCGAGGACAGGGACGTCTTCTACTACCTGACGGTCTACAACGAGCCGCTGCCGCAGCCGGCCAAGCCGGCCGCCCCCGGCATCGACGAGGGCATCGTCAAGGGCCTGTACCGCTTCAACACGGCGGAGTCCGCGGGCGTCACCGTCCCGGCCAACGCCCCGCGCATCCAGCTGCTGGGCTCCGGCACGGCGATCCACTGGGCGCTGAAGGCGCAGCAGCTGCTGGCCGACGAGTGGGGCGTGGCGGCCGACGTGTGGTCCGCGACCTCCTGGACGGAGCTGCGGCGCGACGCGCTGGAGGCGGACGCCGCCCTGCTGCGCGGCGAGGAGCGAGTGCCATACGTCCGGCAGGCCCTGCACGGGGCCGAGGGCCCGGTGCTGGCGGTGTCCGACTACATGCGCCAGGTCCCGGACCAGATCGCGCAGTGGGTCGACCAGGACTGGTCCTCGCTGGGCGCCGACGGCTTCGGCCTCTCCGACACCCGCGAGGCGGCCCGCCGCCACTTCGGTGTCGACGCCGAGTCCGTCGTCGTGGCGGCCCTGGCCCAGCTGGCCCGCCGCGGCGAGGTCAAGGCCGCGGCGGTGAAGGAAGCCCGGGAGAAGTACGGCCTGTAGGACCTGGGGTCCCGACAGAGACGAAGGGGTACGGCGTCACCGCCGTACCCCTTCGCTGTCTGTGCTGTCAGTGGGGGTCGGCATCATGGCCCCATGCGTGCTGCCCGGCTGATCAAGATGGTGCTGCTCCTGCAGTCACGGCCCGCCATGACCGCGGCCGAGCTGGCGCGGGAGCTGGAGGTGTCGGAGCGGACCGTCACCCGGGACGCGCAGGCGCTGTCGGAGGCGGGCGTGCCCGTGTACGCCGACCGGGGACGGGCCGGCGGGTACCGGCTGGTCGGGGGGTACCGGACGCGGCTGACGGGGCTGGCGCGCAGCGAGGCCGAGGCGCTGTTCCTGAGCGGGGTGCCGGGGGCGCTGCGCGAGATGGGGTTGGAGGACGTGGCGTCGGCGGCCCGGCTGAAGGTGTCCGCGGCCCTGCTGCCCTCGCTGCGGGACGCGCCGCGCAGCGCGGCCCAGCGGTTCCACCTGGACGCGCCGGCCTGGTTCCGGGACCCGGAGACGCCCGCGCCGCTGCCCGTGGTCGCGCAGGCGGTGTGGGACGACCGGCGCCTGGACGCCCGGTACCGGCGGGGGGCGGAGGAGGTCGATCGGGAGCTGGAGCCGTACGGCCTGGTGCTGAAGGCGGGCGTCTGGTACCTGTGCGCACGGGTCGTGGGCGCCGGTTCCTTCCGCACCTACCGCCTGGACCGGTTCGTCGCCGTGACCGCCCGGGAGGAGCGGTTCGAGCGGGACGCCGCGTTCGACCTGCCGGCGTTCTGGGCCGGGCAGGCCGAGCGGTTCGGGCGGTCGATCCTGCGCGCCGAGGTGGTCGTCCGGCTGTCCCCGGCGGGCGTGCGCGCGCTGCCGTACGCCGTCGACCCGGCCGTCGCGCGCGAGGTGCTGGAGCGGGCGGGGCCGCCCGACGCAGACGGCTGGACCGCGCTGACGCTGCCGGTGGAGTCCGAGGAGGTCGCCCACTCCCAGCTCGCCTCGCTGGGCCCGGAGGCGGAGGTCCTGGAGCCGGTGTCGCTTCGCGAGCGGTTCCGGGAGGACGCCCGGCGTCTCGCACAGGTGTACGGCCTCTGAAAGTCTTCACGCTCCGCCCACGCAATCCCCCGCACTCCGCGTGCGTCGGCCCCGTCCAGGCACGATGCTGGACCACGTGATGGACGAGACGCAGTTCTGGGAGCTGGTGGACACGGCCCGTGAGGCCGCCGAGGGCGATCCCGAGGAGCAGGCCGACCTGCTGGTGTCCCGGCTGCTCGACCTGGACCCGGACGCGGTGCTGGACTTCGCCCGTCACTTCGAGGCCCGCTACCACCGCGCCTACCGCTGGGAGCTGTGGGGCGCCGCCTGGGTGCTGCTGGACGGGGCGAGCGACGACGCCTTCGACTTCTTCCGCTGCTGGCTGATCGGGCAGGGCCGGGAGGTCTTCGAGGGCGCCCTGCACGACCCCGACTCGCTCGCCGACCTGCTGGACGACTTCGACGAGGAGATCGACGGCGACGGCGAGGAGCTGGGCTACGCGGCGGACGAGGCGTACGAGCAGCTCACCGGGACCGTGGCGCCCGACCTCGGCCTCCCGGCCGCGGCCGCCGAGCCGGAGGGCACCCCGATCGACTTCGAGGACGAACAGGCCCTCGCCGACCGGTACCCGAAACTGTGGGACCGCTTCCGCGAGTAGCTCGCCCCGGGGCACCCGCCGGCTAGGGGCCCGCCGCGGTGCGGCCCTGGAGGCGGGCGGCCTCGGTGCGGATCGCGGGCAGGAGGGCGGACAGGGCCTCGCCCGGGCAGGTGGTCCGGTAGCCCTCCCGGTGGCCGGCGATGACGTGCAGCGTGGCGGTGGTGCCGGCGGGGTACCGGCTGAGGCTGTTGGTGGAGGTGAGGCGGACCGTGCCGCGCGGGTCGGCGCCGGACGGGCCGAGCTTCCACGCGGCGAGTGCCGCGATGGCCTCGGTCATGGCCCGCGGGACGGGCACCCCGGCGGTGAAGGTGCCGATCGCGGCGATGCCGGTGGTGCGGTGGTTGAAGCCCTGGGTGTGGGCGCCGGTGACGGCGCGGTCGACCCCGCCCGCGCGGCCCTCGTAGACGGTGCCGCAGCGGTCGACGAGGAACTGGTAGCCGATGTCGTCCCAGTCGCGGCTGCCGGTCTGGCCGGTGTACAGGGTGCGGATCACGGCGGGGGTGTCGGCGCAGTCGTAGTCGTTGGGCGTGTCGGTGTGGTGGACGAACACGGCGACGACCCGGTCGTCGTAGCGCGGGGGCGGCTGGGCGCGGCGGGTGCGCGCGTCGAGCCAGGTGCTGCGGGGCAGGATGCGGGGCCGCGGCGCGGTGTGCGGGACGGCCTTCGCTGCGGCCGGGTGGGCGCGGCGGGCGGCGGACGCGGAGCCGGCGGCGTCGTCGATCCCGCCCGCGCACAGCGGCAGCGCCAGCGCGGCGGCGAGCCCGGGCAGACAGCCCAGCAGGACGAGCACCGGGCGCGGCGCCCGGAGGCCCGGTGGCCCGGGCCGGCGTATCCGCGCGGGGCGCCGTTCCCGGGGGCCCCGCCCGGTGCGGGAGGCCGGTCGGAAGGCACGCATGGTCCCACTCTGGGGGGATTCCGCGCCGTCCGCGATGTGTGCTGTGCCACCCGGTGGAACCATCGTCCCGGTCCGCGGCGTTTTTGGGGTACACACACGCGTGACGGGCTCCGGACGGCACGCGAGCGTGCTGATCACCGGGCCCGTCCCCCGCGTATGAAGGGGTCCGTCCCCCGCGTACGGAGGGGTCCTAGAGAAAGGCGGCTCCGTGGACCTGCTCGACATCCTGCTGGTGCTGGTCGTGCTCGCCTACGCCGCGTCCGGTTACCGGCGCGGGCTGGTGGCCGGGTGCGTGTCGCTCGCCGGCTTCGTGGGCGGCGCGGTGGTCGGCGTGTGGGTGCTGCCGTGGGTGATGGACCTGGTGACCGCGGGCAGCACGGCGGCGACGGTGACCGCGGTGTTCACCGTGCTGGTGCCGGCGGTGGTGGGGCACGAGCTGGCGGGGCGTCTGGCGCTGCGGCTGCGCCGGGAGTTGGACCGCGGACCGCTGCGGGTGGCCGACGGCGTCGGCGGCGCCGCGGCGAACGCGCTGGCGGTGCTGATCGTGGCGTGGGTGGCGGCGAGCGTGCTGGGTGCGTCCTCCTCGCCGGTGGTCACGTCGGCGATCCGGGACTCCCGGCTGCTGGGGACGGTGCAGGAGGCGATGCCGGACACCACGCCGGCGTGGTTCTCGCGGGCCACCTCCGCGCTCACCCAGGCGGGCTTCCCGCAGGTGTTCAACCCGTTCGAGAACGAGTCGACGGCCGAGGTCCCCCGCCCCACCGGGGACAGCGTCACGGCGAGCGCGGCCGACGCCGCCCGGCTGAGCACGGTGAAGATCGAGGGCGCCTCGGGCGCCCAGGGCCGCGAGGGCAGCGGGTTCGTGTACGCGCGCGAGCACGTGATGACCAACGCCCACGTGGTGGCGGGCATCGACCGGCCGACGGTGCAGATCGGCGGGGTCGGCCGGGCGTACCCGGCGCGGGTGGTGCTGTTCGACCCGCGCAAGGACGTCGCCGTCCTGTACGTGCCGGGCCTGACCGCGCCCGTGCTGGGCTTCGACGACGACGCCGGGCGCGGCGACCGGGCGGTGGTGGCCGGCTACCCGCAGGACGGCGGCCTCGACCTCCAGGCGGCGACGGTCGCCAACCGGGTGCGGGCGACCGGGCGGAACATCTACAACGACGCGGTCGTCACCCGGGAGATCTACTCGATCCGCTCCACGGTGCGCCCCGGCAACTCCGGCGGCCCGCTGCTGACCACCGACGGCCGGGTCTACGGCGTGGTGTTCGCCCGCTCCACCTCGGACGCGGAGACGGGGTACGCGCTGACCGCCGACGAGGTGGCCGGCGACGCCCGGCGCGCGGCGGCCGCGACGGCCCCGGTGGACACCGGCCGCCTGATCGACTCGTAGCCGCCCGCGCCCCGCCCCGTCGGGTGGACCGCCCGGCCGGCTACAGGAACCGCCCCATGCACACGTCGTCGACGTACGCCCCGTCGAGCAGGAACTCCTCGGGCAGCACGCCCTCGACGACGAAGCCCTCGGCCTCGTACAGCGCGCGGGCGGGGGCGTTGTGGCCGAGGACGCGCAGGGTGAGGCGGCGGGCGCCGCGCCGGCGGGCCTCGTCGACGGCCGCCCGGATCAGCGCCCGGCCGACGCCCCGGCCGCGTGCCTCCTCGGCGACGGCGAGGCCCTGGATCTGGCGCACGTGCGCGTTGGCGGCGAGCGGGGTGGGGAAGCCGAGGCGGACGTAGCCCGCGAGGCGGCCGTCGAGCTCGGCCACGAGGTGGTCCCCGGGCGCGTGCCGCTCATCGAAGAAGGGCGGGTACGGCGGCTGCGGCCGGGGGGTCACGGCGTGCCGCGTCGACCAGACACGGCGGTCCAGTTCCGCCAGATCCGCGTCGTCCCCGGGGACGGCGGTACGGACGCGGAGGGTGTGCGAGAGGGGCATGGGGGCCACCTTAGGACGTGCGTCCGAAAGTCGGGCACGGGTTTTCGTGCGGTCCCGGGGCAGGATGGGACGCATGCGACGCATTGCGGTGGCCGGCGCTTCCGGCCTCATCGGCAACGCCCTGGTGCGGTCCCTGACGGCCGACGGGCACGAGGTGCGCCGGCTGGTCCGGCGGGCCGCCCGGGGCCCGCAGGAGGTCTGCTGGGACCCCGAGCGGGAGTACGTGGACGCGGCCGGTCTCGCCGGGTGCGACGCGGTCGTCAACCTCGCCGGGGCCGGGGTCGGCGACCGGCGCTGGAGCGAGGCGTACAAGAAGCGCATCCACGACAGCCGGGTGCTGGGCACCCGGGCGCTGGCCCGGGCCGTCGCCGCCCTCGACGAGCCGCCGCGCGTGCTGGTGAACGGCAGCGCGATGGGCATCTACGGCGAGACCGGTGAGCGGATCGCCGACGAGGACGCGCCGCCGGGACGGGGGTTCCTGCCGGAGCTGTGCGTGGAGTGGGAGGCCGCGGCGGCGCCCGCCGAGGAGGCGGGCGTGCGGACGGCGTTCGCGCGCACCGGACTGGTCGTGGCCCGTCAGGGGGGCGCCTGGGGGCGGCTGTTCCCGCTGTTCAAGGCCGGGCTCGGGGGGCGGATGGGCGACGGGCGGCAGTACTGGTCGTACATCGCGCTGCACGACGAGGTCGCCGCGATCCGGCACCTGCTCGACCGGGACGACCTGTCGGGGCCGTTCAACCTGACCGCACCCGAACCGCTGACGAACCGTGAGATCACCGAGGCGATGGGGCGGGTGCTGGGCCGGCCGACGGTGTTCGCGGTGCCGGCGCCGGTGTTGCGGACGGTGCTGGGCGAGATGGCCGGGGACGTGCTGGGCAGTGCGCGGGTGGTGCCCAGGAGGCTGCTGGAGTCGGGGTTCAGGTTCGCGTACCCGGGGATCGACGACGCGATCCGGGCCGCGCTGGCCTGATCCCGCCGCCGCGGGCCCGACCGGCTCTGCCCGTATGCGACCGTCGTGCGACCGTGCTCTGCTCATGCGCGACTGTCCATGACCGGTTCCGGTCCTACTCTTCGACGCGAACTCGGGTATCCCGAACGGTTGTTGGGGGCATGACGTCCCCACCGGCCGCGCAACCTCGAGGAGGGGCACGTGCTTCAGCCCGCGTACCAGGCAGACGTCGTCGTGGTGGGAGCCGGGGTCGCCGGACTCTCCGCCGCCCATCGGCTGATCAGCGCAGGTGTAACGACCGCAGTCCTGGAGGCCGCCCCTTGTGTGGGCGGCCGCATGTCGACCGAGAAGGTCGACGGGTTCCGGCTCGACCGCATCGGACAGCTGCTGTCCACGGCGTATCCCGAACTGGCCCTGGCACCGGCGCTGGCCGCGCTGGCGCTGCGGTCCTTCGCCCCCGGTGTGCTGCTGCACAGCGACGGGCGCCACCACCACGCCGGCGCGCAACCGGGTGCGGGGGGCGCACGGGGCGCACTCCACGCGGTGCGCGCCCTGGCGAGCGCACCCCGGCCGTCGGGACTCCCCCGGTCCGCCGGGCTGCCCCGGCCGCGCACCGGCACACCGAGGCCGGCGGCCCCCCACGGCGGGGCCGGCGCACCCGGGCCGGTGCCCGCGCCCAAGGCCCGGCCGGGCGCCCCGCTGGGCACCGCCGTGGACCAGGCCCGGCTCGGGGGCGCGCTGACCCGGCTCGCGACCACCCCGGTGGAACGGCTGCTGCGCCGCCCGGAGCTGCCGGCCGGCCAGGCCCTCGCGGCCCGCGGACTGCCCGCCGGCACCATCGACGGGTTCCTGCGCCCGCTGCTGGCCGCGCTGCTGTGCGACCCGGAGCTGTCGACGTCCAGCCGGTGCGCGGACCTCGCGCTGCGGGCCTTCGCGGCGGGGCGGCTGTGCGTGCCGGAGGGCGGCGCCGACGCGCTGCCCGAGCTGCTCGCACGGACGCTGCCGCCGGGCACCGTGCACACCGGGGTGCGGGTCACCTCGGTCGCCACCGACACCGTGACCACCGCCGAGCACGGGGAGTTCCGCTGCCGGGCGGTGCTGGTCGCCACCGACGGGGTGACGGCGGCGGAGCTGCTGCCGGGGCTGCGGGTGCCGGACTTCCACCCGGTGACCGTCGTGCACCACACCACGGACGAGCCGCCGGCGACGGGCGGGTCGCTGCTCCTGGACGCCGACCGCGGCGGTCCGGTCGCGCACACGGCGGTGGTCAGCGAGGTCGACCCGAGCCGGGCGCCGGCGGGCCGCGCCCTGGTGTCGTCCACCGTGCTCGGCCCGCCCCCGGCCGACGTCGACACGGCGGTGCGCATCCACCTGGCCCGGCTGTACGGCGTCCCCACCGGGCGCTGGGAGACGCTCGCCGTGCACCACACCCCGCGGGCCGTCCCGGCGATGCGTCCCCCGCACGACCTGCGGCGTCCGGTACGGCTGCTGGCGGGCCTGTACGTGTGCGGCGACCACCGGGACACCAGCACCGTGCAGGGGGCGCTGCACTCGGCCCACCGGGCGGCCCGGGCGATCCTCACCGACCTCGGCGCCGCGGGCTCCCTGCACCGCGCGGACCCGGCCCGCACGACGGCCAGAGCCGCCTGACCCGGCCGCCCGGCCCCGGCTACCCGAGGGCCGCGGCGACCTTGTCGCGGTAGGTGCGGACGGCGGCGGCGTCCTTGTACGGCTCCAGCCGGCGCTCGAAGTCCCTGACGTACTCCACCGCCCGCACCGACCTCATCTCGGCCGCCTGGCCCGCCGCCTCGGCGGCGAGCCGGCAGGCCTGGTCCAGCTCACCGAGGCCGAGGCGGGCGGAGGCGAGGACGATCCGGCAGAACAGCCGGGAACGGGCGTACGCGGCGGGCCGCAGCTGCAGGGCTCGCTCGGCGTGCTGCGCGGCCGCGCGGAACTGCTGGAGGTCGCGGTGGCAGTGGCCGAACTCGTCGGCGAGCTGCGCCTCGTCGAAGAAGCGCGCCCAGTGCGGCACCTCGTCGCCCTGCTTGGCCGTCTCCAGGGCGCGCTCGGCGCGCACCAGCGACGCGGTGCAGGCCCGGACCTCGCCGAGCACCCCGTGCCCGCGCGCCTCGACGGCGTGCAGCAGGGCCTGCACGCCGGGCGGCGCGTGGCTGCCCGCGCCCTGCTGCGCCACGCGCGCGAGCTGCACCGCCTCCCGGCCGTGCCCGAGGTACACCGCCTGGCGGCTCATGGTGATCAGCACGTACGCCCCGTAGGCCCGGTCCCCGGCCGCCTGGGACAGCCGCAGGGCCTGCACGAAGTAGCGCTGGGCGAGCCCGTGCGCGGCGATGTCGTACGAGGTCCACCCGGCGAGGCGGGTGAGGTCGGCCGCGGCGGCGAACAGGCGGCGGCCGGTCTGCTCGCCGTAGGTGCCGCGCAGCATCGGCTCGCACTCGTGCTCCAGGTAGCGCACGAGGGCCTGGCGGGCGTGCCCGCCGCCGTACTTGTCGTCGAGGCTGCGGAACAGCTCGCCGACCGAGCGCAGGGCGGCGATGTCGCCGCCGGTGACGCGCTGGCCGGGGGCGCGTTCGGTCTGGGACCGCTGGCGGGGCACCGCGGCGCGGCCCTGGGCGGGCACCCGCGGGGGCTGCTCGCCGCGGGCGACCCGCTCGTCGGGCTTGCCGATCAGCCAGTCCCGGCTGGGCACCACGAGTCCCGCCGGGGTGAAGGCGATCTTGCGCAGCTCGGCGTGGCTGCCGGAGTCCTTGCGCCACAGCCCGCTGACGATGTCGACGGCCTCCTCCGGGCTGCCGGCGAACTCCAGCCCGGCGTACACGGGCGCGCAGGCGTCCAGGCCGAGGTCCTGCGCGGTGAGCCGGCGGCCCAGGCGGCGGGTGAAGACCTCGGCGATGAGCGCCGGGGTGGTGCCGCGCGGCTGCTGCCCGCGCAGCCAGCGGGTGACGGAGGTCTTGTCGTATCTGAGATCCAGTCCGTGCTCCAGACCGAGCTGGTCGACGCGCCGGGCCAGACCCGCGTTGGAGAACCCCGCTTCTGCGATGAGCGCGGCGAGCTGGCGGTTGGGGGTGCGCTGCGCGGGTCGTTCCGTCATCTGCGGTGCGGTCTCCTGCCTTCCGCGCACCCGAAGTGCGTGGATTGCCTCTGAGCAGCCCTTTTTGGCCTGGTGAACGGCGCGAATGTAGCGGAGAGTGAGCAGCCGCTCGCACGTTCCGGCGGGCATTCATCCGATCGTGTGAGGATTGGCCCCGAGGCTGACGCGCGACCGGCAGTCGTACAGTGGCGTTGGCGCGTTTCATGCCTTACGGCGTCCGGCGCACACCGACGCCGCGTGCCGACGACTTCGAGGGAGGCGCTTGCCGTGAGTGAGTTGCGGTTCGTCCGCATGGGGTTCGGCGCGGACGCCGTCGAGTACCGGGCGGCCTGGGACGAGCAGCGCCGGGTGCACGCGGCCCGGTTCGCCGACGAGGTCCCGGACACCGTGCTGCTCCTGGAGCACCCGCCCGTCTACACGGCGGGCCGGCGCACCGCCGACAGCGAGCGGCCCCTGGACGGGACCCCGGTGATCGACGTGGACCGCGGCGGCAAGATCACCTGGCACGGCCCGGGCCAGCTCGTCGGCTACCCCATCCAGAAGCTGCCCCGCCCGGTGGACGTCGTCGCGCACGTGCGGCGCCTGGAGGACGCGCTGATCCGCACCTGCGCGGAGTTCGGCCTGGAGACCACCCGGGTCGAGGGCCGCAGCGGGGTGTGGGTGCTCGGCGACCCGGTCGAGCAGCGCCCCGCGCTCGGCGGGCTCTCCCTGGACTTCGACCCGCGGCTGCACGACGAGGAGTTCGACCCCCGGCTGAACGGCCCGGAGTACGCCCCGTCCAACGCCGGCCAGCGCCGCGAGGACCGCAAGATCGCCGCCATCGGCATCCGGGTCGCCAAGGGCGTGACGATGCACGGCTTCGCCCTCAACGTGAATCCCGACAACGCCTGGTTCGACCGCATCATCCCGTGCGGCATCCGGGACGCGGGCGTCACCTCCCTGGCCAACGAGCTGGGCCGGGACGTCACCCTCGACGAGGTCCTGCCGGTCGCCGAGCGGCACCTGCGGGACGTGCTGGAGAACGCGGAGCTCAGGCCCCGGGCGGTCGAGCGCGCGTCGGCCTGAGCCCGCCCCCGGGACCGGGCGGAAGGCCCACCGGATCGACGAGGTCGGTCCCACCGGGGAGTCACAACCCACGGGCGTACCCTGGTGTACGCCGAAGAATCGAAGTCTTCGTTCATCGATGAGCAGGGAGCCGACGTGTCCGCAGTCACCCCCGACGGACGCAAGATGCTGCGCCTGGAGGTCCGCAACAGCCAGACCCCCATCGAGCGCAAGCCCGAGTGGATCAAGACTCGGGCGAAAATGGGTCCCGAGTACACGAAGATGCAGAACCTCGTGAAGAGCGAGGGCCTGCACACCGTCTGCCAGGAAGCCGGCTGCCCCAACATCTACGAGTGCTGGGAGGACCGGGAGGCGACCTTCCTCATCGGCGGCGACCAGTGCACCCGGCGCTGCGACTTCTGCCAGATCGACACGGGCAAGCCCGAGGCGCTGGACCGCGACGAGCCGCGCCGCGTCGGCGAGTCCGTGGTCACCATGGACCTGAACTACGCCACCATCACCGGCGTCGCCCGCGACGACCTGGAGGACGGCGGCGCCTGGCTGTACGCCGAGACGGTCCGCCAGATCCACGCGCAGACGGCGCAGCGCGAGGGCGGCCGCACCAAGGTCGAGCTCCTCGCGCCCGACTTCAACGCGGTCCCCGAGCAGCTCGAAGAGGTCTTCTCGGCCCGCCCCGAGGTCTTCGCGCACAACGTCGAGACGGTCCCGCGGATCTTCAAGCGGATCCGCCCCGGCTTCCGCTACGAGCGCTCCCTGAAGGTGATCACCGCCGCGCGCGACTTCGGCCTGGTGACCAAGTCGAACCTGATCCTCGGCATGGGCGAGACCCGCGAGGAGGTCGTGGAGGCGCTCCAGCAGCTGCACGACGCCGGCTGCGAGCTGATCACCATCACCCAGTACCTGCGCCCCTCCGTGCGCCACCACCCGGTGGAGCGCTGGGTCAAGCCGCAGGAGTTCGTGGAGCTGAAGGAGGAGGCCGAGCGGATCGGCTTCTCCGGCGTGATGTCCGGGCCGCTGGTGCGTTCCTCGTACCGCGCGGGCCGGCTCTACCAGATGGCCATCGAGAAGCGCGGCACCTTCGTGGCCGTCCAGGCCGTCTGACCCCGGCCGACCGCACGCGGTCGGCCACGGGGCCAACCGTGTGAACTCGCGCACAAGAACCTACTGGCCGGTAACGGCCGATTCGACGCGGTCCCGTCCGTCCTCGCAGATGAGGGGGTACGACGGGGCCGCGTCCGTCGTCGAGTGACGCGCATCAAGGTTTCATCGCCGTTTGACCGGTCGGTCACGCACTGGTAACACCAAACAGTGACCCTTGCATCACACCACGTAGGCCGTACCGCCCACGCCGCATACGAGGGGGATCCCCACATGCAGGCCGCGCCACCCGTCCGCGCCACCGCCATCCCGTCCTTCACCGACGCCCTGCGCGCCGTCGAGTCGCTGCTGATGAGCGGCGGCCAGCGCACCGCCCGCCGCAACGCCTGGACCTCCGTGCTGGAGGACCGCCGCCGCGCCAAGGACCGCGTCGAGGCGCAGCGGGTCCTCGACCAGGCCGCGACCCTCACCTCCTGAGGCACCGCCGGGCACCTGACTCACCTCCGGCCGCGGAGGGCGCCGTTCCGCCTTCCTGCCGGGCACCGGCCGGGCACTGCCGTCGAAGGCACTCCCGGGGCCACGTAGACTTCGTGCCATGGCGAGGAAGGAAACCGCAGCGGACGCTGCGAACCCCGGGCGACTGAAGCAGATCGCCCTGACCTACAAGATGACCAGCAAGGTCGACAAGAAGATCGGTCTTGTACTCGCGGCTGTCGGGATCGTCACCTTCGGTGTCTTCCTCGCGATCGGCTTCCTGATCGGTCACCCCATCTATCTCGGCATCCTGGGCCTCCTGCTCGCCTTCCTCGCGACGGCGATCGTGTTCGGGCGCCGGGCCGAGCGGGCGGCCTTCGGGCAGATGGAGGGCCAGCCGGGCGCCGCAGCGGCCGTGCTGGACAACATCGGCCGGGGCTGGAGCACCACCCCCGCGGTGGCGATGAACCGCAGCCAGGACGTGGTGCACCGGGCCGTCGGCAAGGCCGGCATCGTCCTGGTCGCCGAGGGCAACCCGAACCGGGTGAAGAGCCTGCTGGCCGCCGAGAAGAAGAAGATGAACCGCATCGTCGCGGACGTCCCGGTGCACGACGTGATCGTCGGCACGGGCGAGGGCCAGGTCGAGCTGAAGAAGCTGCGCACCACCCTGCTGAAATTCCCGCGCGTGCTCACCGGCCCGCAGGTCACCGCGACCAACGACCGGCTGCGGGCGCTCGGCGACCTGATGAGCAACATGCCGCTGCCCAAGGGCCCGATGCCCAAGGGCATGAAGCTGCCGAGGGGCGGCCCCAAGGGCCGCTGACACCGGCCACACGTGGACACGTATACGGCGAGGGGCGCCCGGATCACTCCGGGCGCCCCTCGTCGTACGTCTGGGGTCCCCGTACGTCTGCGGTCGCCGTACGTCTGCGGTCGCCGTACGTCTGCGGTCGCCGTACGTCTGCGGTCGCCGTACGTCTGCGGTCGCCGTACGTCTGCCGTCCCGATCCGCTAGATGCGCACCTCGACCGTGCGGGCCAGGCGGTCGTGCAGGCCACGGCCGTCGCGGTCCCAGATCAGGGCGGGGACGGCCAGGCACAGCAGGACGGTGCGCAGCAGGGCGCGCAGCGGGTTGACCGTGCCGGTGTCCAGGGCGAGGACCCGGATGCGGAAGAGGCGCTTCCCGGGTGTGAAGCCCACCGTGCCGACCGTCAGGGCGCTCATCACGAAGAAGACGAGCAGCGCCCAGTTGCTGGTGGCGGGGGTGTAGCCGTCGGTGATGAGGCCGTATGCGATCAGGACGCACAGCGCCCAGTCCACGGCCAGCGCGCCGAGGCGGCGCCCGGGGCGGGCGATCGAGCCCGGTCCCTCCTCCGGCAGACCCAGCTGCCGTCCCCGGTATCCGAAGTCGGCACCGGCGTCCTCCATGGCCGCGCGCGGCCCGGAGAGCCACGATCCCATTGCTCGCCTGTTGTCCACGCGACCACGGTACTGCGCCCGCGGGCCACGGCTGCTACCCGGGGTGTCCGGGTACTAGGCTCGAACAAGGCCGGTTAACTTCAGCGAAACAAATGGGTCACGCACGAGAAATCACCCGTCCCTAGGGTCGGGGAAGCGTGTGCCACCCGCACTGGCCGCACGAACGATCTACCACCCCGGCAGGCGGTCGGGAGTAGGAGGAGCTGGATGTTCCAGAACGCCGACGAGGCCAAGAAGTTCATCGCGGACGAGGACGTCAAGTTCGTCGACGTCCGGTTCTGCGACCTGCCGGGCGTCATGCAGCACTTCACGGTGCCCGTCGAGGCGTTCGACCCGGACGAGGAGCTCGCCTTCGACGGATCGTCGATCCGTGGTTTCCAGGCGATCCACGAGTCCGACATGGCGCTGCGCGCGGACCTGTCGACCTCCCGGATCGACCCGTTCCGCCGGGACAAGACGCTCAACATCAACTTCTTCATCCACGACCCGATCACGGGCGAGCAGTACTCCCGCGACCCGCGCAACGTGGCGAAGAAGGCGGAGGCGTACCTGGCGTCGACCGGCATCGCCGACACCGCGTACTTCGGCCCCGAGGCCGAGTTCTACGTCTTCGACAGCGTGCGCTTCGCCACCTCGGCGAACGAGTCGTTCTACCACATCGACTCCGAGGCGGGCGCCTGGAACACCGGCGCGGTGGAGAACAACCGCGGCTACAAGGTCCGCTACAAGGGCGGCTACTTCCCGGTGGCCCCGGTCGACCACTTCGCCGACCTGCGCGCCGAGATCTCCCTGGAGCTGGAGAAGTCCGGCCTGAAGGTCGAGCGCCAGCACCACGAGGTGGGCACCGCCGGCCAGGCGGAGATCAACTACAAGTTCAACACGCTGCTCGCCGCGGCCGACGACCTGCAGCTCTTCAAGTACATCGTGAAGAACGTGGCGTGGCGCAACGGCAAGACCGCGACCTTCATGCCGAAGCCGATCTTCGGTGACAACGGCTCGGGCATGCACGTGCACCAGTCGCTGTGGAGCAACGGCGACCCGCTGTTCTACGACGAGGCCGGCTACGCGGGCCTGTCGGACACCGCCCGCTACTACATCGGCGGCATCCTCAAGCACGCCCCGGCGCTGCTGGCCTTCACCAACCCGACGGTGAACTCCTACCACCGCCTGGTGCCGGGCTTCGAGGCGCCGATCAACCTGGTGTACTCGCAGCGCAACCGCTCCGCCGCGATGCGCATCCCGATCACCGGGTCCAACCCGAAGGCCAAGCGCGTCGAGTTCCGCGCGCCCGACTCCTCCGGCAACCCGTACCTGGCCTTCTCGGCGCTGCTGCTGGCCGGCCTGGACGGCGTCAAGAACAAGATCGAGCCGGCCGAGCCGATCGACAAGGACCTGTACGAGCTGGCTCCCGAGGAGCACGCGAACGTCGCCCAGGTCCCGACCTCCCTCGGCGCCGTCCTCGAGGCCCTCGAGGCCGACCACGAGTTCCTCCTCCAGGGCGACGTGTTCACGTCCGACCTGATCGAGACGTGGATCGACTTCAAGCGCACGAACGAGATCGCGCCGCTGCAGCTGCGTCCGCACCCGCACGAGTTCGAGCTGTACTTCGACGTGTGACATCACCCCGGGCCGGAGCGGGTCTCCGCTCCCCCGGGCCGGCCGGCGCCCCCGCTCCTGTTCCGCAGGGCGGGGGCGCCGTCGTATCGTGCCTGCACAGCTGTTCGACGAGGTGACGGGGGAGACACGGGGATGTCCGAACAGGACGACACCCAGCGGGAGTACGACCTGCGGTGGGCCGACGCCGCCGAGCACAAGGAGCCCTCGGCGCGGGCGCGGATGCTCGCCGCCCGCTGGAAGGACGACCCGCCGCGGCCCCAGCCCTTCCGGAGCGACCCGGAGCCGAGGACGGCCCGGCGCTCGTCGTGGGCGTCGACCGCGATCGTGCTGGGGTGCGTGGTGGCGGTGATCCTGGTGCTGGGGTACGCGCGGTTCCAGGCGCCGTACTAGACGTGCCGGTGTACGACGACCCGCGTGCGGGAGAGGCCGCCGCGGTGCGGCTCGCGCGGGGCGAGGCCGTGCAGGGCGTCCTGGACGGGGACGACCCCCGGGCGTGGCTCGCGCTGGACGCGGGGGTGCGGCGCGTGGCCTGGTGGTGTGCCGGGGCGGAACGGGCCGAGTGGGAACGCGTCGCCCCGTTGCCCGACGATCCGGCGGGGCTCGATGCCCCGCGGTACGCGCTCGCCCTGTGCCATCGCGACGGGCGGGTGCGGGAGGCCGCCGTGCGCGGCGTGGCCGCCCACCCCTCGCTCCTGCCGTTGCTCGTCGTGCGCGCCGCCGACTGGGGCGCGCCGGTGCGGCAGGCCGCACGGCAGGTGCTGCGGGAGCTCGTGGACGGGGACGCCGTCGGCGAGGGCGGCCCCGGAACCGTCGTCGGGCTCGCGCCCGTGATCCTCCTCGTGGGCCGGCGGGAGCGCGGGGCCTTCGGTGTCGCGCTGCTGGACGAGGTGCTGCGCGACCCGTCCCGGGCGTGGCCGCCCGCGCTGCTGTCCCACGGCGACCCGGCCGTGCGGCGTCACGTCCACCGGCTGGCGGTCGGGACGGGCCGCCTCTCCCCCGCCGAGCTGGCCCGCACCGCCGCCGACGACGCGGACACGGTCGTCCAGTCCCTGTGCGCGGACGCGGCCCTGGCCGCCGTGCCCGAGGGCCGGGGCCCTGCGAGGAGGTCGTGGGTCCGCTGCTCGCGGCACGCTCGCCGCGGGCCCGGTCGGCCGGGGTGACCGCGCTGCGGCGCACCGGGGAACCGGAGCGGGCCGTGGCGTTCCTGGCCGACCGGTCGGCGGTGGTCCGGGCCTGCGCGCGGTACGTCGTACGGCAGGCCGGGGGCGATCCGGTGGCGTGGTACCGGGAGCGGTGCGCGCGGGCCGGGGATCCGCTGCTGCCGCCGGGAGCGGTCATCGGGCTCGCGGAGTGCGGGGAGCGGGCGGACGCCGACACGCTGTGGGCGCTGCTCGCGCACCCCTCGGCCGCCGTCCGGGCCCGCGCCGTGGCCGGGCTGCGGGTGCTCGACACCGCCGACGTACGACGGCTGCACCCGCTGCTCGACGACCCCGCGCCCGGTGTCGTGCGCGAGACCGTGCTCGCCGTGGAGCCCTCGGTGCACCTGCTGTCCGACGAGTGGCTGGGCGAACGGCTCGACGCCGGGCGGCCCCGGCACGTGCGCGTGGGCGCGTTGCGGCTGGCGTTCCGCCGGGGCGGGAGCGCGCGGGCCCGGGCGCTGCGGGTCGCGCGGGAGGACCCCGATCCGGTGGTGCGCGCCTGGGCGGCGCGGGAGGCTGCGCGCTGACGGACCTTTGCTGCTCCTAGGCCCGATCGGGAGGGGTTCATGGGGAGGGGCGGAGGCACACTGGCTGGAGGGACGAGTGCCCGAGAGCTGGGTGGTGGAATATGCGGAGTCGTTTTCGCAGTGATCCGCGGCTGACCGTGCGGATGACGGTCACCCTGTTCCTGCTGGGCCTGTTGTACGTGGCGTTCGTGGTCGCGCTGGTGCTGCTGCTGAAGTCGTGGCTGCTGGTGGTGGTCGTGGCGGCGGCGCTGCTCGGCGCCCAGTACTGGTTCTCCGACCGGATCGCGCTGTTCGCGATGCGCGGGCGGGTCGTGGAGCGGGAGGAGTACCCCGAGCTGCACGCCGTGGTGGACCGGCTGTGCGCGCTGGCCGACATGTCCAAGCCGGTGGTCGCCGTGTCCGCCATGGAGATGCCCAACGCGTTCGCCACCGGGCGCAACCCCGACCACGCCGTGGTGTGCGTGACGACCGGGCTGCTGCGGCGGCTGGAGCCCGCCGAGCTGGAGGGCGTGCTCGCGCACGAGCTGTCGCACGTGGCGCACAAGGACGTCGCCGTCATCACCGTCGCGTCGTTCCTCGGTGTGATCGCCGGGCTGATCGTGCGGTTCGCCTTCTACTCCGGCCTCTTCGGCGGGCGCCGGGACCAGAACACCGCCGCCGTGCTCGCCGCGGTCATGGGCGTGTCGATCGCCGTGTACGCGCTCAGCTTCCTGCTGATCAGGGCCCTGTCCCGGTACCGGGAGCTGGCCGCGGACCGGGCGGCGGCGCTGCTGACCGGCCGGCCCTCCGCGCTGGCGTCGGCGCTGACCAAGGTGTCCGGCGACATCGCCCGGATCCCGACCCGTGACCTTCGCACCGCCCAGGCCTTCAACGCCTTCTACTTCACCCCGGCCGCCGGCCGCGAGCCCGGCATCGAGCGGATCTTCTCCACCCACCCGACGCTCCGGCAGCGCGTCGAGCAGCTGGCCCGCATCTCCGCCGAACTCGGCGAGGCCGCGACGCCCGGCCGGGGCTGAGGGACCGGGGCCGAGGGACCGGGGGACTGAGGGACCGAGAGACTGAGGGACTGAGGGACTGAGGGACTGAGGGACTGAGGGACTGAGGGACTGATCATGGGGCTGCTCGACATCCTGCTCGGCCGCACCAAGCCGGTCGCGCCCGACCTCGACCGGCTGTTCGCGCTGCCCTCGGCGGCGGTCACGCTGGAGGCCGCGACCGGGTTCACGCCGACCGGGCACGGCGCGGTGTGCTTCGCCACGGTGGAGGGCGCCGCCTTCGAGCAGACCCACCGCGAGGTACGGGCGCTGCTGGACGCCGACACCGACCGCACGGGCCCGCCGGTGGACCTCGTCCGGGACGACCACGGCTACTCCTGGCTGGTCTCGCGCCGCTCCCCCGGCGAACTGTCCCTCCTGGTCAACGACCTGCACGCGGTGAACAGTTCCATGGAGGTCAACGGCTTCGGCCCGCAACTGCTGTGCTCGCTCGCGGGGTTCCGCGCCGCCGACCCGGGCGACGGCCGGCGCCTGGCCCTGGTCTACCTGTACAAGCGGGGCACCTTCTACCCGTTCGCGCCGCTGCCCGGTCCGGGGCAACGGCGCGACAACGCGCTCGAACTCCAGGTGCGGGGGGCGCTCTCCGGCGACCTCGGCATCGAGCAGGACCTCGGCCGGTGGTTCCCCGTGTGGGGCGCCCCCGGCCTCTGAGGCGCTACTTGGTCTTCTCGCGCGCCTGGCGGCGGGCCTCGACGGGGCGCTCGCGACGGTAGCGGCGCTCCCACTTGGCCTGCGTGTCCCGGCGGTCGCGGTACGCCTTGTACGACGTCGGCGCCGCGCCGCCGGCCGGTCCCGTGGCGGGCGGCACGGAGGACGACGTGCCGCGTCCGTACCGCACGTACAGGAAGAGCACCGCAACCGCGGCGAGCCAGTAGAGCTGGTTTCCGAATCCCAGGACGACCAGGACGAGGGTCCCGGACAGGACGATGGTCCCCATGACGGGCCTCCGTAGGTGTGGTGGGTGACTGGCGGTGACGGTCCCCTCCGTCCCGCGGGCTCCAGCGTAGGGAGTTCGTCACACACCGTGCACCTGCTTTTCCCGACGGGGCCGGGCCCCCAGCCGTGGGGACGGGCCGTTGTCAGTGGTGGCGGGCACGATGGAGGGGCGGGCCGGCGACTGGGGGCCGGCGGTGCGGCGCGGGACGGGGAGACCTGGGAGGTCGGCATGGCGGACGGACGGCGGTACGTGGGCGCGGCGGAACGGCGGGCCCGGCTCGCCCTGCGGCACCGGCTCACGGCGGGGGCGCGGGCCGGGAGCCCGGAGGACGTCGCCGACTCGCTCGTGGCGCTGCACGGGAGCGATCCGGCGACGGTGTACCTGGCGATCGGGGCGCGGCTGACCGACCCGGCGTCGACGGTGGCCCGCACGGACCGGGCGCTGTACGAGGACCGGTCGCTGGTGCGGATGCACGGCATGCGGCACACCGTGTTCGTCTTCCCGACCGACCTGACCGCGGTCGTGCACGCCTCGACGGGGCTCACTGTGGCGGCGCGGGAGCGGGCGATGCTGGTGAAGAGCATGGCGCAGGCCGGGGCGCCGGACGCGGTGTGGCTGAAGGAGGTCGAGGAGTCGGCGCTGGCCGCGCTGGGCCGGCTCGGGCAGGCGACGGCGGCCGAACTGGCCCGCGAGGAGCCGCGGTTGCGGGAGCAGTTCGTGTACGCGGCCGGGAAGAGCTACGAGGGCGTGCACACCGTCGGCACGCGCCTGCTGAAGGTGCTGGGCGTCGAGGGCAAGGTGGTGCGGGGCCGGCCGCTGGGTTCCTGGACGTCGAGCCAGTTCCGGTGGGCGCTCGCGCCCGCGCACCCGGAGCTGGACGCGTCCGTGGCGCAGGCGGAGTTGCTGCGGCGCTGGCTCACGGTGTGCGGACCGGCCACCGAGGCGGACCTCAAGTGGTGGACGGGGTGGCGGGTCACGGAGGTGCGGCGGGCGCTCGCGGCGATCGGGGCGCGGGAGGTCATGGTCGACGAGGGACCGGCGTACGTCACGGAGGACGACGAGGAGGCGGTGCCGGAGGCCGGGGAGCCCTGGGCGGCGCTGCTGCCCGCGCTGGATCCGACGGCGATGGGCTGGCAGCAGCGGGACTGGTACCTGGCACCGGAGTTGCGGGACGCCCTGTTCGACCGGAGCGGCAACGTGGGGCCGACGGTGTGGTGGGACGGCCGGGTGGTGGGGAGTTGGGCCCAGCGTCCGTCCGGCGAGGTGGTGTGGCGGCTGCTGGAGCCGGTGGGCCGGGAGGCGGAGACCGCGGTGGAGGAGGCCGCGGCGACCCTGCGGGCATGGCTGAACGACACGAGGGTGACCCCCCGTTTCCCGACCCCACTGGAGAAGGAACTGCGCGGCCGGGCGTGAGGGCACCGACCGAACACGGACGCGCGTGCCGACCTCAGGGGCGCAGGGCACTGCGCATTCCAGCCCAGGCGCGCGCACCCACCCCCAGGGGCGCGGGGAACTGCGCGACCAGCCCCCGCCGGCCCGCAGCCGCACACGGACAGGACCCGGCTCCCCCCGACACCGGGCCCCGTCACAGCGACAGCGTCTAGCGGGTGTACTTCATCAGCGCCCGCACCATGTGGCACGTGGTGTCGGACGGCGGGTGCACGCCGATCATCTCGGCGGTGGTGCGGATCGTGTCGTTGCGGGCCTGGTGGGGCAGGTACACGCCCGAGTCGAGCAGGGCGATGGCCAGACGCATCGCCTTCAGGCGGCGGTTGTGGCCGACGTACCACTCGCGGGGGCGGCCGGGCGGCAGCGGGCGCTTCTCCACCGGCTCGTAGGGCAGGTCGAGCAGGACGGGACGCTTCGCGGTGGACTGGGTCGGCAGCGGCGTGGACTTCATGGCGGCAGCGGGCACAGGCATCCTCCTGTCGCGGTCAGGACCGGACCCGGACGCCCCGGATCCGGTCCTCGAACACTGCTTCTATTTTACCGCCCCCCACTGACAAAAGCCCCTGGCCACAGGCGCATTCAGGCCGCACGCGCGCTACCGTGAGCCCCATGGAGATCTGGATCAACCCGGCCTGTTCCAAGTGCCGCAGCGCGCTCACCCTGCTCGACGCGGAGGGTGCCGACTACACCGTCCGCCGCTACCTGGAGGACGTCCCGACCGAGGACGAGATCCGGGAGGTCCTCGGCCGGCTCGGCCTCGAACCGTGGGACATCACCCGCACCCAGGAGCCCGCCGCCAAGGAGCTGGGGCTCAAGGACTGGCCGCGCGACGAGGCCGCCCGCGACCGCTGGATCACCGCGCTCGCCGAGCACCCCAAGCTCATCCAGCGTCCGATCATCACCGCCGAGGACGGCACGGCGGTGGTGGGCCGTACGGAGGAGGCGGTGCGGGACGCCCTGTCCCGGTAGCCCAGCCGGCGTGACACAGGTCACTCCGACGACTCGCGCTCCCGGCTGAGTCACCGCGTTCGGTATCTCGTACATAGCGGCGTACGCTCCCCTACCTCTTCAGGAGGCGCGCATGTCGCGCAGGAGAACTCTCAGCACGAAGAAGAAGGTCGCGCTGCTGGTGAGCGCCGCGACGGTGGCGGGAGGCGGCGCCTTCGTCATGGCGTCCACCTCCAACGCCGCCCAGCCCCCGCAGACGGCCGCCCAGTCGTCGGTCTGCCAGGGGCTGGCCACGGCCCTCGGCAACAACGAGCGGTTCATCGAGGGCCAACGGTCCGCCCCCGACGCCCAGTCGCAGGCCCGGATCGCCAACCGCCAGGCGGTCATCGAGCAGATCAAGGTCCAGCAGAAGGCGTCGGGCTGTGTCGTGGGGGAGTCGGCTCAGGGCTCCCAAGCGGCGCAGAACGGCCAGCAGGGCAACGGCAACGCCAACGGGAATGCCAACGGCAACGGCAACGGCAAGGGCCAGGGCCAAGGCCAGGGCAACCAGCAGGCCACCACCCCGCCCGCCCAGACCGCGCCGGCCGGCAACGGCGGCAACGCCGCGGGAAACGCCGGCAACAACGGTGCCGCCGCGGGTCAGCAGGTCTGCAACGGCTCGACCGTCACGCTCTCCGGCGAGGCCGGTGCCCCCGCGGCCTCGAGCAACCAGTTCCCGGCCGGGACCAAGCTGAAGGTGACCAACCTGGACAACAACAAGTCCACCACGGTCGAGGTGACCTCGGTCTCCGGCAGCTGCGTCCTGTTGAACAACGCGGCCTTCGAACAGGTCCGTGAGCCCGGCAAGTTCCTGATCCGCCGGGCCCTGATCCAGAAGGTGGGGTGACGCTCAGCCGCTGACGGCCAGGAAGTCGCTCAGGCGGCGGTCCAGGGCGGGGGAAGCGGCAGGGGGCAACGCGTGGTGGGAGACGTCGGCGACCACGACCGTCTCCACGTCGCGCAGTGCCTCCTCCGCCCTGGCCGCCACCGCGCGGGCGTCGTGCGTCCGGCTCCGCGCGGCCACGGCGAGCAGCACCGGTACGTCGAGGGCCCGCAGCGCCCGCGCGTCGGGGCGCGGCCCGGTCACCGGCCTCGGCGCCGGGAAGCCCGCCGCCGCCTCCTGAAGGCGCAGCGCACCGGGGTCGAGCCCCGCTCCCCCGGTCTCCCACTCCAGGAACGCCCGCACCCGGCGCCGGGTGGGCCGCACCAGCATCGGCAGGGCGCGCAGCAGGTAGGCCGGCCGGTACCCGGCGAAGCACTGGGTCGGGTCGAGCAGGAACAGACGGCGGACGCGCGCGGGGGCGTGCAGGGCGTAGCGCAGGGCGATCCACCCGCCGTACGAATGACCGCCGAGGCTGATGGGATGCGCCCCGCCGGTGCCGTCGCCGCCGTCGGGACCGCGCAGCCCTTCCGGTCCGTCGAGCCGTGCGCGCCCATCGAGCCCTGTGCGTCCGTCGAGTTCGTCGAGGCCGTCCAGGAGGGCGTCCAGCCAGCTGTCGAGGTCGGCGGCGGTACGGGGAGGACGGCCGGGGGCCGCTTCGCTGCGCCCCGGCGCGCCGAACAGGTCGGCGGCGTACACCCGGTGGGCGCTCGCCAACAGGGCCGCCTGCGCGTACCAGGAGGCGGAGGTGGCTCCCCCGCCGCCGGGCAGGAGCAGGAGCGGCGGCGCGTCGCGGGGGCCGCAGGCGTTGACGTACGTGGTGCCGAACTCGGTGGGAACGCGCAGGACTTGCCGGTCGTCCGGCCACCGGGCCATGACCTCGTCGTACGCCGTGCGGAAGGCGTCGCCGTCGTACCCACCCATGAGTCCCCCTCGAACCGCGCTCCGACGTCCAGGTCTCTCGCTCAGCGAGATTCTTTGTGCCAAGGTACTCGGTGAGCGAGACATCGGCCAGGGAGGAGGCGGTCGTATGACCGAGGGGGACGGCACGCGGCCGGGGACCGGGATCGTGCACCTGCTGCGCGCGACGACGGCCGAACTGGCCCTGCACAGCGCCCGGTTCGCCGATCATCACGGGATGCACGCCACCGACGTGCGGGCCCTGATCGCGCTGATGGACGCGGCCCGGGCGGACGAGGAGCTGACCGCCGGGCGGCTCGGGACCGCGCTGGGGCTGAACTCGGCCGGGACGACCGCGGTGATCGACCGGCTGGAGCGGAGCGGGCTCGTGCGGCGGGTGCGGGGACGCGGGGACCGCAGGACGGTGGTCGTCGAGGTGGAGGAGCGGGCCGTCGAGCTGGGCCGGGCCCACTTCGGGCCGCTGATCCAGCGGGTGGCGGAGCTGTTCGAGGGCTACGACGAGCGGGAGCGGGCGGCGATCCAGGGGTTCCTGGAGGCCGTACGGGAGGCGGCCGCGGCGGAGGCCGACTGAGCGGCGGGCCGGAGCCCGTGTCCCACCACCCCAGCCGCCGACCCCCAGCCCCCAGCCGGCCCCGCAGCCCGGCCCCTCGGCCCTCCGGCCCCTGGGCCGCTCGGTCCCCAACCCCATCGCATACGAGCCGTTCGGCCCGCGCGCCCCCGCCCCCGTCACCGGAGTGCGGACGGCCGGTTCCCGCGCCGCCGGTGTCCTCACCGGGTGAGCCGCGCCACAGCACCCCCCGGTAACACGGGGTTCACACTCGGGCAATGGCCGGGAAACCGCCTGTTGACAGGCTCACGGGCAACACCGGGCGGTGCCGCAGCGCCGCAGCACCCGCACGACGCGCCCAGACCACCCCCGAAGGATGTGTCCCGTGAGCTTCAAGGCTGAGTACATCTGGATCGACGGCACCGCACCGACGGCCAAGCTGCGTTCAAAGACCAAGATCCTGGCCGACGACGCCAAGGGTGCCGAGCTGCCGATCTGGGGCTTCGACGGGTCCTCCACGAACCAGGCCGAGGGCCACGCCTCGGACTGCGTGCTCAAGCCGGTGTTCACCTGTCCGGACCCGATCCGCGGCGGCGACGACATCCTGGTGCTGTGCGAGGTCCTGAACATCGACCTCACCCCGCACCCCACCAACACCCGTGCCGCGCTGGCCGAGGTCGCCGGGACGTTCGCCGCGCAGGAGCCGATCTTCGGCATCGAGCAGGAGTACACGTTCTTCAAGGACGGCCACCCCCTCGGCTTCCCCAAGGGCGGCTTCCCCGCGCCGCAGGGCGGCTACTACTGCGGTGTGGGCGCCGACGAGATCTTCGGCCGGGACATCGTCGAGGCGCACCTGGACAACTGCCTGGAGGCGGGCCTCGGCATCTCCGGCATCAACGCCGAGGTCATGCCCGGCCAGTGGGAGTTCCAGGTCGGCCCGCTGGCCCCGCTGGAGGTCTCCGACCAGCTGTGGGTGGCCCGTTGGCTGCTGTACCGCACCGCCGAGGACTTCGGCGTCGCCGCGACGCTCGACCCGAAGCCGGTGAAGGGCGACTGGAACGGCGCGGGCGCGCACACCAACTTCTCCACCAAGGCGATGCGCGAGGGCCCCGACGGGTACGCCGCGATCATCACCGCGTGCGAGTCGCTGGGCGAGGGCTCCAAGCCGCTCGACCACGTCAAGAACTACGGCGCCGGCATCGACGACCGGCTGACCGGCCTGCACGAGACGGCCCCGTGGGACCAGTACTCCTACGGCGTCTCGGACCGCGGTGCCTCGGTGCGCATCCCGTGGCAGGTCGAGAAGGACGGCAAGGGCTACATCGAGGACCGCCGCCCCAACGCCAACGTCGACCCGTACGTGGTGACCCGCCTCCTGGTCGACACGTGCTGCTCCGCCCTGGAGAAGGCCGGCCAGGTCTGACCCACGACCACGCACGAGCAGGGGCGCCCACCGCACGACGGGCGCCCCTTCGCCGTCCCGTCCGGCCCGTGGAGGCCGGCGGCGCCCCACCGCTCCCGACCGGTGTCCGAATGGTGACCCCCGGCGTCCAGGGTGTGGAAGGAGGCTCCTCACCGGCACCGGTGTCTGCTTCAATGGGGCCATGACCGGATACCAGGGGTGCAGCGCGACGGGGCGTCGTGCTGACCTCGAGCCCTTCTGGCCGTCCCGTCAGCACCACGACTTCGACCGGGTGTGTTGCCGCGCGACGAACGCGCCGGCCCTCTAACGCCGCCCACGGCCTCCGACGCCGTACGCCCGGCCTTCGGCCCGCGCGCAGTGAACGTCCGTCCCTGACGACCTTCTCGCGCGAAAGCTGACCTCTCATGGCGACCACCCGTACCCTGTCCTCCGCCGCCACGCTCCCCTCCGCCCCGTCCCCCGCCCGGCACCGGTTGCGCGCCGTCGACCGGGACGAGGTCGTGGACGTGACGGACTTCCTGCCGCCGGGCGCCACCTGGCTGCCCGCTCCCCCGCACACCCTGCCCACCCTGCCGGGGCAGCCGCCGATGATCGGCTACCTGGTGCTGGTCCCGGCCGACCAGCAGCCGCCGTTCCTGCCGGTGGCGGTCCCCGACGCCCCGGAGGCGCCCGGCGCGCCCGGGGCTCCCGGCGCGGAGACGGGGGCCGAGCCGTTCGTGCGGATCGACCCCGTGCAGCGCATCGCGTGGGTCGACGGGCGCGAACTCGACCTGACGTACCTGGAGTTCGAGCTGCTGGCCCACCTCGTCGCCCACCCGCACCGAGTGCACACCCGCGACCAGCTGGTCACCACGGTGTGGGGCTACGGGCACGTCGGGGACGGCCGGACCGTCGACGTGCACGTGGCGCGGCTGCGCCGCAAGCTCGGCGCCGGGCACCGCGCGTCGATCCAGACGGTGCGCCGGGTCGGCTACAAGTTCGTGCCGCCGGCCGGGCGCTGAGCGTCTGCTGACGGCAGAGCGCCGTTCCGTCCCGCGCCCGCACCCGGCACAGTCGGCACCATGAGACTTCTGGTGCTGGGCGGTACGGAGTTCGTGGGACGGGCCGTCGTGGAGGCGGCCCTCGGGCGCGGCTGGGAGGTGACCGTCCTCAACCGGGGTCGGCACCACCAGCCGGCCGGGGTCCGGGCGTTGCGGGGTGACCGCACCGCGCCCGACGGGCCGGCCGCCCTCGCCGGGACGGCGGACACCTGGGACGTCGTGGTCGACACCTGGTCGGCGGCGCCCCGCGCGGTGCGGGCGTCGGCGCGGCTGCTGCGGGGCCGCGCCGGACGGTACGTGTACGTGTCGAGCTGCTCGGTGTACGCCTGGCCCGCCCCGGCCGGCCACACCGAGGACGCGCCGCTGGTGGAGGGCGCCGACCCGGACGCGGACCTCACGGACTACGCGCGCGACAAGCGGGGCGCCGAGATCGCCGTCGTCGAGGAGTTCGGCGAGGACCGTTCCCTGCTGGTGCGGTGCGGGCTGATCCTCGGCCCGTACGAGAACGTCGGCCGGCTGCCCTGGTGGTTGACCCGGATCGCCCGCGGCGGCCGGGTCCTCGCCCCGGGCCCGCGGGACCTGCCCCTGCAGTACGTCGACGTGCGGGACCTCGCCGCGTGGACGCTCGGGGCGGCCGAGCGGGAGCTGAGCGGGCCGTACACGCTGGCCGGGCCGTCGGGGCACGCCACCATGGGCACCCTCCTTGAGGCGTGCGCCGCGGTCACCGGCGGGCCGGCCGAGCTGTGCTGGACCGACCCGCGGGTGATCCTCGACGCGGGCGTCGAGCCGTGGACCCAGCTGCCGGTGTGGGTGCCGCCGGACAGCGAGCTGCACGACCACCTGCACGCCGCGGACGTGTCGCGGGCGCTCGCGGCGGGCCTGCGCTGCCGCCCCGTCGAGGAGACCGTCGCCGACACCTGGGCGTGGCTGCGGGAGATCGGCGGCACGGCGCCGATGCGGCCGGACCGCACGGTGAAGGGGCTGGACCCGGACCGCGAGGCCGAGGTCCTCGCGACGGCCGGGCACGTGCCCGGCGGTGTACCTGGCACCACCTCCTGACCGGGGACCTCGGCCCCGTGACCGGAATCCGGCGGGTCGGCAGACTGGCGTCATGAACACCCACTCGAGGAGCGACGAGGTCCGGGCACGCACCCGGGCCATGGTGCTGGCCGGCGTCCGGGGGCTCACGCTGGCCGTGGCGATGCTGCCGGTGAGCATCCTGTGCCTGGTGCTGACCCTGCTGTCCATCGCCCTGATCCCGATCGGCGTCGGCCTCGTCACCACCCCCGCGGTGCTGGCGGCGGTACGGGCCTTCGCCGACGTCCGGCGCAGGCTCGCCGCCGAGTGGTGCGGGGTGCGCATCGAGACGGCGTACCGTCCGCTCCCCGAGGGCGCCAACCCGTGGACGCGCACCTTCGCGCTGCTGCGCGACCGGCAGACCTGGCGGGACGTGCTGTGGCTGCCGGTGGACATGACGGCCGGCTTCTTCACCGCGCTGCTCCCGGCGGTGCTGGTGTTCTACGCGGTCGAGGGGTTCGCGCTCGCGCTCGGCCTGTGGCGGGCGTACGCCGAGTCGCCGGACGGCACGTACTGGTACGCGTTCGTGCCGGTGTCCGGCCCGCTCTCGGCGCTCGGGGCGGTCCCGCTCGCCTGCGGGTTCCTGTTCCTGGGCTACCTCTACGGCCCGCGCCTGCTGACCGCGCACTTCCGGCTGACGGGGGCGGTGCTCACCCCGAGCCAGGCCGAACTCGCCGAGCGGGTACGGGTGCTGACCGAGACGCGGCGCGACGCGGTGGACGCCTCGGCCGCCGAACTGCGCCGGATCGAACGCGACCTGCACGACGGGGCGCAGGCCCGGCTGGTGGCGATGGGCATGGACCTGGGCACCGTCGAGGTGCTGATCGACAAGGACCCGGACCGGGCCAGGGCACTGCTGGCGCAGGCCCGGCAGTCCTCGGCCGAGGCCCTGTCGGAGCTGCGCGACCTGGTGCGGGGCATCCATCCGCCGGTGCTGGCCGAGCGCGGACTGGGCGACGCCGTACGGGCGTTGGCGCTGCGGCTGCCGGTGCCCACCGAGGTGTCCGTGGACCTCGCGGGCCGGCCGGAGGCGCCGGTGGAGTCGGCGGCGTACTTCGCGGTGAGCGAGGTGCTGACCAACGCGGTCAAGCACTCCGGCGCCGACCGGATCTGGGTCGACCTGCACCACACCGACGGCATGCTGCACGCCACCGTGACCGACAACGGGCGGGGCGGGGCGACGGTCGGGGCGGGGTCCGGACTGGCCGGGGTGGAGCGCCGGCTTGGTACGTTCGACGGCGTCCTGGCCGTCAGCTCCCCGGCGGGCGGTCCCACGCTGGTGACCCTGGAGATTCCGTGCGCGTTGTCCTAGCCGAAGACCTGTTCCTGCTGCGGGACGGGCTCGTGCGGCTGCTGGAGGCCTACGACTTCGAGATCGCCGCCGCCGTCGAATCCGGCCCGGAGCTGGAGCGGGCCCTCGCGGAACTGGAGCCGGACGTCGCGGTGGTCGACGTCCGGCTCCCGCCGACCCACACCGACGAGGGGCTGCAGTGCGCGCTGCGGGCGCGCCGGGAGCGGCCGGGCATGCCGGTGCTGGTGCTCTCGCAGCACGTCGAGCAGCTGTACGCGCGGGAGTTGCTGGCCGACGGGCAGGGCGGGGTGGGGTACCTGCTGAAGGACCGGGTGTTCGACGCGGAGCAGTTCGTGGACGCGGTGCGCCGGGTCGCGGCGGGCGGTACGGCGATGGACCCGCAGGTGATCCAGCAGTTGCTGGCCCGGGGCGGCGGCAAGGACCGGCCGCTGGACCGGCTCACGCCGCGCGAGCGGGAGGTGCTGGAGCTGATGGCGCAGGGCCGGTCCAACGCGGCGATCGCCGGGAAGCTGGTGGTGACGGAGCGGGCGATCGCCAAGCACACCGCCAACATCTTCATCAAGCTGGGCCTGGAGGTGTCGGACGACGACAACCGCCGGGTCCTCGCCGTGCTCGCCCACCTCGACCGGGACCGGTGACGCGCCAACCGGCCTGCGAAGCAGCCGAGTTGGGTCGCTCCTGGCCCGTGGGTCCCTGAGGAATTCCTGAGACCGCTGAACACACGTGGGGCGGCGTCCGTATGGAAGGGCGCCGCTTCACTCCTGTCGGGCGCCTCGATGCTGCCCCGCAAGGAAGTCAGAGGAGTTCCATGGGACGCAACACACGTAAACGCCGTTCGTCGATGGCCACCAAGGCCATAGCCGCGTCGGCGGCCCTAGCGCTCGGTGGGGGCGGGCTGATCTGGGCGAACTTCTACGCCTCTGCGCACGAGTCGAACAACCCGTGGCAGCAGAACCGGACGAAGGCCGCCGCCGCGCAGGTGGCGACCATCTCCTGCCCGGACGTCGGCCAGAAGCTGACCAATGTGCCGCGGGCGGCGCGCTACGGCGTGGACAGGGAGCTGGCGAACCTCGACAAGCAGATCACCGAGGCCTACAACCGGCTCGCCTCCACGCGCCAGGCGCAGACCAACGACGCGAGCTTCGTGCAGAACGCGATCGTCGGCCCCCTGAAGGAGAAGCGGTCCGCGACGATCGACCGGATCCGCATCGGCATCCAGCGCGTCGGCGGGAACTTCGACGACGCGCTCAAGCAGCTCGCCGCCTGCACCACGCAGTCCGCCCAGCCGCAGACCAACGCCGGCGGCAACACCGGCGGGCAGCAGAACACCGGCGGGCAGCAGAACAACACCGGTGGCCAGCAGAACACCGGCGGGCAGCAGAACAACACCGGCGGCCAGAACAACGGCGGCCAGCAGCAGGGCAACGGCGGGCAGGGCGGCAACGGCCCGGTGGCGTCGGACTTCGTGGACATCACCAAGGTCCAGGGCGGCAGCGCCCGGCTCGGCGTGGGCACCAACGGCCTGCGCGCGAACGGCCGGTCGGGCTCCACGGGCACCTTCACCACCCGGTGCGGCACCAACGGCAACGACAACCACAACACGGACAACGTGATCGTCGCGCCCGGTGTCACCAACGGCGCCCACCACCTGCACGACTACGTCGGCAACCAGAGCAACGACGCCTTCGCGAACGACCAGGAGCTGGCCGGGGCCGAGACCAGCTGCCAGAACCAGGGCGACAAGTCGTCGTACTTCTGGCCGGTGCTGCGTGTCCAGGACGGGTCGAAGGACTTCGACCAGAACAACGACGGCGGCGGCAAGGAGGGCAACGTCGGCAAGATCCTCCAGCCGGCCCAGGCCCAGCTGAAGTTCGTCGGCAACAAGCGGGGCAAGGTCGTCGCGATGCCGCAGGCCCTGCGGATCATCACCGGTGACGCCAAGTCCTTCGTCAACGGCCTCGGCAACGCCAACGTCAACTGGAGCTGCACCGGCTTCGAGAACAAGGTCCAGCTGCACGACAAGTACCCGATCTGCCCCCAGGGCAGCCAGGTGGTGCGCACGACCAACTTCCAGAGCTGCTGGGACGGCCAGAACATCGACAGCGCCAACCACCGCACCCACGTGGCGTTCGTCCAGGCCGACGGCACCTGCGCCAACGGCTTCAAGGCGATCCCGCAGCTCCAGGTCCGGCTGGTCTACAACGTCCCGGCGCCCAAGCTCCAGAACGGCCAGGTGGTCAGCCCCTACGCGGTGGACACCTTCCCGGAGCAGCTGCACAAGCCGGTGACCGACCACAACGACTTCATCAACTTCTTCTCCGCGAACCTGATGAACAAGATGGTCAGCTGCATCAACGGCGGCAGGAAGTGCCAGTGATCCACTGAGCGGGCCCGCTCGGGAGGCCCGCGCGGGAAGCCGGCGGCGAGGACACCTCGCCGCCGGCTTCTTTTCTCCCCACGCCTGCGCGTCGGTGGGCGCAGCGACCCCTCAGTGACCGGAGTGCGCCGAGTGGTCGGTGCCCTCCTCGAGGTCCCCGCCGAGGGTCCGGCGCAGCGCCGTGACCGTGCCGGTCTCGCCCACGGCCACCCACTTGCGGCCGACGAGGTAGTGACCGCCGTAGTCCTTGGCGCCGTTGATCCACTCGCGCTGGCCGCGGTCCGTGGCGAACGTGGCGAGGATGAACTTCCCCGCGGCCGCGCCCCCGGCGCCCTTGGCGTCCTTGCAGACGGCCTGGCGGATCTCGTCGGCGTCGATCTGGATGTTCGGCGTGCACTTCACCTCGGCGGCCAGGTGCTCCAGGCTGCCGGTCGCCGTCACGGGCACCGTCGCCCGCTGTTCGGTCCCGGACGCGCACCCCGCCAGCGTCAGTACCGCGACGGCGCCGGCCACCGCGAGCATCGGTCGGGTCACCTTCATCTGTTCCTCCCTGAGGGCCTCGCCCTCGATACGGCTCCCGGGTCCGGAGCGCTCAAAATACCGGCGCGGGACGGCACGGGTGTGCGAAGGTGCCCCGGTGGACGATGACTGGGAGAAGCGGGTGGCGGCCGCCTGGGACACCTTCGACGACTACGCGGAGGAGGACGCCCCGGCCTTCCGGGCGATGATCGACCGGCTCGTCGCCGAACTGCCCGGGGACAGTCCGCTCGGGCCGTTCGAGCAGGCGTGCGCCTGGGACTCCACCGGGCACTCCGACCGGGCGGTCCCGCTGTACCGCGAGGCCCTGGAGCGCGGCCTGTCCGAGGTGAGCGGCTACAAGGGCCGGCGCGCCAAGATCCAGCTGTCCAGCTCGCTGCGCAACATCGGCAGGCCCGAAGAGGGCGTCGCGCTGCTGACGCCGGAACTGAGCGCGCGGTCGGACGAGTTGGACGACGCCGTGCGCGCCACGCTGGCGCTGTGCCTGTCGGGCCTGGGCCGCGACCGCGAGGGCCTGGCCCTGGTCCTGGAGGCGCTGGCCGCCCATCTGCCGCGCTACCAGCGGTCGATGGCCCGCTACGCCCGCGCCCTGGTGGAACCGCCCGCCGCCGGAGCGGGGCACACGGACGGGTGACTGGTCCGCCCGGCGGTGACCGCGCCCCGGGTCGCTCGTTCTCCCGGACGTGCAGTCACAGGATGTCGCCCAGCGCCCCGCCCCCGGCTCCCCCGCGGACCGGGTCGTCGACGTCGAGCAGGCCGAGGCCGCGCTCGTCGAGCACTACCCGCGCCTCGTCCGGCTCGCCCATCTGCTGCTGCCCTCGGGGCTCGGCCGCAGCCGGCGGGTCCTGACCGCGCACGCCCTCGCCCAGCGCGCCCTGCCCCGCAGCCGCGCGGCGGCCCCGGTGATCCCGGCGCAGTCGACGGGCCGGGACGGCGACCCCGGGTACGCCTACGTCCGCCAGCGCGTGGTGCGCACGGCGCTGGAGGCGGGCCTGCCGCTGCGCCGCCGGGCCTGGCCGAAGCGGGCGCAGCTGCCGCCGCTGCTGCCGCAGGTGCGGGGGCTGAAGCTGTTCCCGCGCTCCGGCGGCGCCGACGAACTCGCCCTGGACCAGGAGCTGTCCGCGCTGTCCGGCCCGGCCCGCGCGGCGTACGTGCTGCGCGGCCTGGAGCGGCTGACCGACGGCGAGGTGCGCAGGATCCTCACCGAGTGCGGCGTCGAGCAGCCGGACGAGGCGCTGCGCGAGGCGGACACGGTGGCCGCCCGGTACGCGCTGCTGGAGTCGCCCGAGTTCGACCCGTGCTCGCTCCAGGCGCGGCCCACCGATCTGATGCGCCGCCGCCAGCACGCCCGGGCGGCCCTGGTCGCGGCCGCCGCGCTCGCCGTGTGCGGGACGCTCCTCGCGCTGCCCGGCGACGGCTGGGGACCCGACGGCGCGGCCGCCCCGTCGTACGCGCGCAACCCCGCCGCCGAGGCCGCGCTCGACCCGGGCCGGCTGGTGAAGGTCTCCCCCGCGGCCTGGCGGACGTCCCCGCGCACCGACTTCTCGGTGTGGCCCGCGCGCGGCGAACTGACCGGCGACAAGAAGCTGTTGCGGCGGGCGCTCGCGGTGTGGGCGCGGCCCGGCGGGTCGGTGCGGGTCTCGGCGACCCCCGGGACCCCGTCGGGCGGCCCGGCCGGACCGCCCCAGCTGCTGTACGCGGGCGGCGTCGACAGTGCCCGGGTGGTGATCCTCTACGACGGGCTGCGCATCGCCCGTTACGCCGAGCCGAAGGACGGCACGGCCGGGGCGGCGCTGGACTTCGCGCGGGTCGACGGCGCGAGCGGTGCCGCGGCGAGCGCGGTGGTGCTGGGCCGGTCCGACGACAACGTCCGCTACCTGACCGCGCCATGGGTGACGAAGGCGACCGAGCGGGACCTGTCCAAGCCGGGCGCCGGGGAGATGGCCCTGACGCTCACCGACGGGATCACCTCCCCGCTGGCGAGCCCGGCGACCCGCAGCGGGGCGTGCACGACGTGGAACGTGCTGGAGGTGACCGACGCCTCCGGCGCGCACCTGCTGAGCGACCTCGGCGAACTGGTGCCGGCGCTGCTCACGTCCGGGCGGCCGACCGCCGAGCACGACCCGACGGGCGCGCAGGGACTGCGCACCTGGGCGCCGTTCGCCTGCTCGCTGGGCGAGGTGCGCGGACAGGGCGTGCGCACGGTGAACGCCTGGCAGTACGCGCGCCAGCCGCTGCCCGACGGGAGCGGCACGGCGGCCTGGGTGTGCACCCGGGCGGACACCTGGCGCGGCGACGGCAGCCGGGTGCTGGCCCAGTTCCGCACGCCGGGCGGGCTGTTCGGGGCGGCGGTGGCGACGGCCGGGGACGTGCCGGCCTGCGGGCCGCGCGACCCGCACGTGCTGGCCGGGGTGCTGTGGAAGTCGCAGGGCGGCACCTGGTACCTGCTCGCGGCGGGCGCCAAGGGCACCGAGTCGATCCGCGCGACGGGCGGGGTGACCGGCTCCGGCGAGGGCAACCTGCTGGCGGTCCGGGCGTCGCAGGGCAGCCAGGCGGAGCTGGCGGGCCGGCTGGCCGACGGCAGGACAGTCCACGGGCTGCGGTGAGCGCGGCGGAACCCTCCTGGTCGCTCCGGCCCGTTCGCGGCCGGATCCGATCGGTAAGGTGTTCGTATGACTACCGGGGTTCGCCGCAGATTGACAGTGGAGGAGCGGCGGCAGCAGTTGATCGGCGTCGCCCTCGACCTGTTCGCCCGCCGTTCCCCGGACGAGGTCTCCATCGACGAGATAGCGTCCGCGGCGGGCATCTCCCGCCCGCTCGTGTACCACTACTTCCCCGGCAAACTCAGCCTGTACGAGGCCGCGTTGAAGCGTGCGGCGGAGGATCTCGCGGACCGTTTCCGGGAGCCGCACGAGGGTCCGCTGGGGGCGCGGCTGCTGCGGGTGATGCGCCGCTACTTCGACTTCGTCGACGACCACGGACCCGGTTTCTCGGCGCTGATGCGCGGCGGCCCGGCGGTCGGCTCGTCCACGGCGAACGCGCTGATCGACTCCGTGCGGCAGGCCGCGTATGTCCAGATCCTTTCGCACCTGCGGATCGAGGAGCCGCCCGCGCGCCTGGAGCTGGTGGTCCGCTCGTGGATCTCGCTCGCGGAGTCCACGGCGCTGCTGTGGCTGGACGGCCGGCGCGTGCCGCGCGAGGAGCTGGAGGTGCAGCTCGTGCAGGACTTCGCCGCGCTGATCGCGGTGGCCGCGGCGAACGACGGGCCCACGGCGGCCCTGCTGAAGCCGCTGCTGAGGGACGAGCCGGGTGACGGGCCCTTCGCGGACCTGGTCACCCGGCTCGTCTTGCTCGCCGCCTGATCGAACGGGCGGTTCGCTCAGGCGGTCTCGTACTTGCGGTAGGACGCGTCGAGTTCGCGCACCTCGGCCGAGGCGTGCAGGGTGAGGCCCCCGACCGGTCCGATGTGCTCGCGCAGCAGCTCCAGCGTCCGCTCGGCCAGCCGCGCCTTGGTGTCGTCGCTGCGCCCCGGGAGCAGGGCGAAGCCGACGTGCACGTGGGCGTGTCCCCCGGTGTCGGGTCCGACGGTCACGTCCTCGGTGCGGCGGAACCGCGTCTTGCACGCCTGCGGCCTGGCCGCCGCGATCTCCACGGTGGCGTCGTGCAGCGCCTTGGCGAACCCGGGCCGGTCGAAGGCGTTCACGAGCCGGTCCGAGTAGTCGACGGTGATCTGCGGCATGAGCACTCCTCTTCTACGGCGACGGCGTCACCCTAGCCGCGGTCAGCCGGCCGTACGGAAGACGGCCACGGTGCGGGACGGGACCGTGAAGGTGCCGGTGGCCCTGTCGTACGCCGACGTCCTGACCACGGGGTCAGCGCCCGACGCCTGCACGGGGTGCAGGGCGTAGCCGGTGCCGGCGAGCGAGCCCACCCGCTGCCGCTGGGACTCGGGCGTCGCGTTGAACACCACGACCAGGTCGCCCAGCTTCATGGTGATCACGCCCGGTGTCTCGTCCGCGCCCGACAGCGGGAAGGACAGCCCGGCCTGCACCGCCGCGGCCGTGCCGAGGGAGAACGCCTTCTCCGTCGAACGGACCTTCAGCAGGTCCTGGTAGGCGGCCGACGCCCCGGTGATCTGCGGGCAGCCCACCTTCACCGTGCTCAGCAGCGGCTTGGCGTAGGACCACTTGGACTCGTTGTCGGCCGCCGGCGGCAGTCCGCGGCCGAAGCCGTTGCCGTCGGCGCAGTTCCAGTGGATGGCGTTGAACCAGTCGCCGCTGTCGAAGGAGTTGCGGTCCAGCGACTTCGAGCGCAGCAGGTCCGTGCCGGCCTGGGACAGCGCCGGGCCCTGCGAGAGGGTCGCCGTGGCCATCGCCAGGACCTGCATCCGGGCGCGGTCGGCGGCGCTGGTCGACGCGGGCAGCTTGTAGGTCAGCGCGTCGAACAGTGACTCGTTGTCGTGGGCGTCGGCGTAGGCGAGGGCGTCGCCGGGGGCGGCCGCGTAGCCGGCCGGGGCGCCGTTGTAGTCGATCTGGGCGCCGGTGACCTCCTTGCCGTCGGTGTCCTGGAAGCGGTAGGCCGCGAGGTTGCCGGAGAGGCCGACCTTGATCAGGTCCTGGTAGTGCAGCAGGCGGGCCTTCTGCTCGGCCGGGGTGCCGTTCGCGGTGGAGCCGTTGGGGTCGGTGTACAGGCCGGAGGCGAAGCCCTGGACGCCCGGGTCGGAGTCGAAGGGGCCGCCGCCGCGGACCGCGTCCCGCGCCCGGTCGGAGAAGGTCGCGATGCCGGTGCCGGCCATGTTCTTCTGGGTGGCCTGCACGAAGCGGGCGTCGTCGGCGACCTCGCCGAAGTTCCAGCCCTCGCCGTACAGGATGATCTTCTTGCCGTCGACGCCGTCCTTCTTGAGGGTCAGCGCGTCGAGGGCCTTGCGGACGGCCAGGATGTTGGCCTTGGGGTGGTGGCCCATGAGATCGAAGCGGAAGCCGTCGACCTTGTACTCCTTGGCCCAGGTGACGATCGAGTCGACGACCAGCTTGCCCATCATGGCGTTCTCGGTCGCGGTGTTGGCGCAGCAGGTGCTGTTGGCCACCGAGCCGTCGGCGAGGAGGCGCTGGTAGTAGCCGGGCACGATCCGGTCGAGGACAGAGGTGTCGGCCTGGCCCGCGGCCGCCGTGTGGTTGTAGACGACGTCCATCACGACCCGCAGGCCGTCCTGGTTGAGCGCCTTGACCATCTTGCGGAACTCGACGGTCCGGGCGGTGCCGTCCGGGTCGCCGGCGTAGGAGCCCTCGGGGACCGTGTAGTGGTACGGGTCGTAGCCCCAGTTGTAGGCGTCCTTCGCGGCGATCGCCGTCACGCACTTCTGCTGCTGGTCGGAGTCGGCCGGCAGCGCGGCCAGGTCGCAGTCGGTGCTCGCCTGGTCGGCCTTCTTCTCGGGGATCGTCGCGATGTCGAACGCGGGCAGCAGGTGCACGTAGGAGGTGCCGGACGCGGCCAGCTGCCGCAGGTGCTTCGAGCCGTCGCTGTCCTGGTCCGTGAAGGCGAGGTAGGTGCCCGGGTGCCGGGAGGTGCGGTCGGCGACCGAGAAGTCACGGACGTGCAGTTCCTGGATCTGGGCGTCCTTCAGGGGGACGGCGGCGGGCTTGGCGTAGCTCGTCCAGCCGTGCGGGGCGAGGGCCTTGTCGTCGAGGTCGACGACCAGGCTGCGCTCGGAGTCCGCGGTCAGCGCGACCGAGTAGGGGTCGGTGACCTCGTTGGTGACGACCTTGCGGACGCTGGGCGCCCAGACCTTCACCACGTACCGGTACTGCTTGCCCTTCCAGGAGGCGGGACCGGTGACGGACCAGACGCCGGTGGTGTCGTTCCGCCGCATGGCGACGGTGTCGCCACCGACCTCCAGCTTCACCGACCGGGCCGTGGGGGCCCAGACCGACAGCGTGGGCCGGCCCTTGCTGAACACCGGGCCGAGCTTCGCCGAGGTGGCGTCGTACAGGTCGTCGAGGACGCCCGCGAGCTGGACGCCGGTCGCGGTGAGGACGGCGCCGTTGGCGGCGCGCTGGGTGGCGACGACCTGGCCGCGCAGGGCCTCGCGGACCCGGTCGCGGTCGCGGGGGTCGACGGACCAGGCCGTGTAGCCCTTCAGGTGCGGGAACTTCGCCTTCTGGGCGTCGGTGAGCGCGGACTTGGTCAGCCGCAGCCAGCGCTCGTCGTCGCTGGTCAGGGCGCCGTCCTTGGCGGCGATCGAGCCGCCCTGGGAGTACAGCAGCTGGGTGGAGGCGGCCGCTTCGGAGCCGTTCCAGGCGACGGTGTTCCGGTCGATCCAGACCGCCTTGGAGGTGGTGAGGTCGAGCGCGGCCGCGCTGCCGGCGGGCTGCGGGAGCAGGTGCTCCTCCTGGCCGTTCACGAGCCACACCTCGTGGCCCGCGGCCGTGAGGTCCAGCGACTGGTCGGTCGGGAGGTCCTTCTGGTCGCCGTTGTGGAGGATGTAGCTGAGACTGGTGGCACCCGCGCTGAGCGGCACCTCGTAGACCGCGCCATAGGCATCAGTCTTCACCGGCCGCAGCGGGTTCGACCACTCGGTGGGGCTGGCGGCGCCCGTCCAGACGTGCAGGCCCCAGCCGTCGTAGTCGCCGTCGGCGCGGTGGTAGTGCAGGACCGCCTTGCTGGTGTCCTGAGCGGGGTAGGCGGGCCGCTCGGTGAGGACGTCGGCCTTGCCCTGCTGGATCCAGACCTCGCCGGTCTTCGTGACGTCGATGGTCCGGTCGGTGGCGACGTCCTTGGTGCCGTCCTTGTCGATCACCAGGAAGCCGACGTTCGAGGCGCCCGGCTTGAGCTTGACCCAGGCGAAGGCGCCGTAGGCGTCACGGCCGACGAAGGGGTGGCTCTTCGGCCAGTCGGTGGCCTCGCCGTCGGCGAGGTCGCCCCAGGCGTACAGGCCCCAGTTCGCGTAGTCGCCGTCGGGCCGCTGGTAGTGCACGACCGCGTAGTCACGGGAGGAGGCGGTGGGGGTCTCCTCGGCGGGCGGGGTGCCGGAGGTGGAGGCGGCGGTGGCGCTCGCGGTGCGCCCGGCCGAGTCGACGACGACGGCCTTGTAGCGCAGCGCGGTCCCGGCCGGTACGTCCGTGCCGAGCACCTGGGTGACCTTGTAGGGGGCGTGGTCGGCGGAGCCGAGGACCTTCCAGGCGCCGTCGCCGACCTGCGCGGCGAAGACGACCCGGTTGAGCTGCCCGCCGTCGACGTCCGCGCCGATCTCGACGGTGCCGGTGGCGCCGGCGGCCGGGGCCCGCAGGGTCACGGACGGCTCGGTGGCCGGACGGGCGGGCCTGCCCGCGGCCTTGAGGACGATCGCCCGGCCCGCCGGGACGGTCACGGTGATCTTGCGGTCAGCGTCGGAGGTGACCCGGGCGCGGGTGCCGTAGAGGCCGTCGAAGCGGGTGGCGGCGGAGCCGGTCGCGAAGGTGGCGGTCTGCGCCGCGGTGGCGTTGTTCACGGCGACGACGTACTCGGTGCCGGTCCGGGCGTCGGTGCGGGAGAAGGCGTACACGCCGGCGCCGTCGGCCGCGTACCGCTCGGTCTGCACGCCGTCCGCGAGGGCCGGGTTGGCCGTGCGCAGCCGGGACAGCTCGGCGATCTGCCGGTACAGCGGGGCCTTGGTGTCGTAGGCGTCGCTCGCGTGGGTGCGGTCGGTGCCGATCTCGTCGTCGTCGAGGTAGTCGGCGGTCTTCGAGGCGAACATCGGCTGGCGGGCGTCCTTGTCGCCGCCGGCGCCGGTGAAGCCCTGCTCGTCGCCGTAGTAGACGACCGGGTTGCCGCGGCTGAGGAACATCAGCTCGTTGGCGAGCCGGTCCTTGGCGAGGATCTCGGCGTCCGTGGCCTTGGGGTTGTCCTGCTTCAGGAAGTACCCGACGCGGCCCATGTCGTGGTTGCCGAGGAAGGTGACCTGCTCGTAGGCGTTGGCCTTGTCAGTCGTGTACTTGTAGTCGTCGCCGAAGACCGAGGCCAGCTTCCGCGCGCTGCCGCCCTGGGAGGCGTACTGGCGGGCCGCTTCCTGGAAGGGGAAGTCGAGGGTGGCGTCGAGGCGGCCCTGGGTGACGTACGGCGAGGTGATGGAGGTGTCCGCCGAGTAGACCTCGCCGAACATGAAGAAGTCGTCGCGGCCCCGCTTCTTGGCGTACGCGTCGAGGGCCGTGGCCCATTGCGTCCAGAACTCCATGTTCACGTGCTTCACGGTGTCGATCCGGAAGCCGTCGACGCCGAAGTCCCGCACCCAGCGCTCGTAGATCTTCTCCATGCCCTTGACGACCTCGGGACGCTCGGTCCACAGGTCGTCGAGCCCGGAGAAGTCGCCGTACGTGGTGGACTCGCCGGCGTACGTCGAGTCGCCGCGGTTGTGGTACATCGTGGGGTCGTTGAGCCAGGCAGGGACCTTGCTGCGGCTCGCGACCCTCGGGGTGCGCGGGAAGGAGTCGGCGTCGACCGCGGGGAACGGCCGCGTGCCGTCGGCGTGGTCGGCGTCGTCGAAGGGCCTGCCGTCCTCGGTCAGGTACGGGAAGGCGCCCTTGGACAGGTAGTCGTAGGACTTCTCCTCGTAGTCGACGACGTCGGCGGTGTGGTTGGTGATGACGTCGAAGTAGACCTTCATGCCCTTGGCGTGTGCCGTGGAGATGAGGGTCTCGAGGTCCTTGTTGGTGCCGAAGTGCGGGTCGACCTGGGTGAAGTCGGTGATCCAGTACCCGTGGTAGCCGGCCGAGGCGTTGGCGCCGGTGCCCTGCACGGGACGGTTCTTGAAGATGGGCGCCATCCACAGGGCGGTGGTGCCCAGCCCCTTGATGTAGTCGAGCTTGCGGGTGAGGCCCTTGAGGTCACCGCCCTGGTAGAAGCCCTTGTCGGTGGGGTCGTAGCCGGTGCTCAGGCGGCTGCCGGTCAGGCCGCCGCGGTCGTTGGACGTGTCGCCGTCGGCGAAGCGGTCCGGCAGGACGAAGTAGAACTGCTCGCGGGTGGCGTCGTGCCGGGCGGGCTGTGCGGCCAGGGCGGCGTCGGACGGCGGCGCGGGCGGTGCGGCGGCGTGGGCGGCCAGCGGCTGCACGAGGGCGGCGGCCAGGGCGGCCGCGACGAGTACCGCGACCCGTCCGGTCCGCGGGGTACGGCGCGTCGGGGGCGCCGGCCATCTCGGTATCACAGGCGTGAACTCCTAGCGAAAACGGCTCAAGTGGGTCCGACCCCTGCGCCGCGGCTGCGTCGTCGCCGTGTTCCGTTCGGCAGCGTTGCCGGGCGCCCGCGTGACCGTACCCCCGCCGAAAGCTTTACAGCAAGAGTCCTGCAACCAGTAGCAAGACTTTTCATCACGGGCGCCCGCGCACGGGTCGGTCGGCACGAACCGCCCGTGCACGACGGGCGGTTCGTCCGGTCACCCGGAGGGCGTCTTTGGGCCGCGGGAGCGGCTCAGCAGCTCGACTTGCCCGCGTAGATCGCCAGCGCCGTGTGCGCGCCCAGGGTGGCCGTGAACTGGCCCGAGGAGTTCACCGTCACCGTCGTGTTGTTCTGCACGTTGCAGTACGTCCCCGCGGGCAGCGAGGTCTGGTAGGTGCGGCTGAGGCTGCCGGACTCGTGGTTGATGGCCACGTAGCCCTTGCTGCCGCGTCCGAAGGCGATCGCGTCGCCGCCGTTGTCCCACCAGTTGGTGACCGCCTGGCCGCGGGTGGCGTTGCGGAAGGCGACCATGCGCATGATCTCCGGCCACTTGTGCTGGCACTTCCACCCGTCCTGCCAGCAGGCGTTCACCGTGCCGCCGTTGGGAGGTCCGGCGTCCGCGTCCGACCACTCGTAGCCGGAGTTGACGTCGGGCGCGCCGTAGGGCCAGGCGAGCATGAAGACGTTGGCCAGCGTGTAGGTGGCGCCGTCCTTGTAGGTGAGGGTGGAGCCGTTGCGCTCGGTGTCGTGGTTGTCGACGAAGACGCCCGCGACGGAGCTGTTCAGGTAGCCCCAGGCCTCGCCGTAGTTCTTCAAGTAGGCGAGGTTCTCGTTGTTGAAGACCCGCTTGAGGTCGTAGGCGTAGCGGAACTCCTGGACGTCGCCGTTGCCGGTGTACTCGGTGGGCTGGACGGCCTCCCCGGCGCCGTAGATGACCTCCTGCTTCCAGTAGGCGGACGGGTTGGTGAGCCGGGACTTGATGTTGGCCAGGTCGGCGGTGTCGATGTGCTTGGCGGCGTCGATGCGGAAGCCGTCCACGCCGAGGGTGAGCAGGTCGTTCATGTACCCGGCGATCGCGCCGCGGACGTAGGACTCGCCGGTGTCGAGGTCGGCGAGGCCGACGAGTTCGCAGTGCTGGACGTTCCAGCGGTCGGCGTAGTTGCTGATCTGGCTGGTGCAGTCGTCGAAGTCGTACGAGGAGTACAGACCGGGGTAGTTGTACTTCGTGTACGACGAGCCGCCGGTGCCGGTGCCGGTGCCGGCCGACATGTGGTTGATGACGGTGTCGACGACGACCTTCACACCGGCCGCGTGGCAGGTGGAGACCATGTTCTGGAAGGCGGTCCGGTCGCCGAGCCGCCCGGCGATCTTGTACGAGACCGGCTGGTACGACGTCCACCACTGCGCGCCCTGTATGTGCTCGGCGGGCGGGGAGACCTGCACGTAGCCGTAGCCGGCGGGGCCGAGGGTGCTGGTGCACTCCTTGGCCACCGAGGCGTACTTCCACTCGAAGAGGACCGCGGTGACGTCCTTGGTGCCAGGTGGGGAGGCCTGCGCACTCGTCGGGTTCATGCCAACCGTGGCGACGGCCGCGAGGAGGAGGGCCGCCGAGAGGGTCGTTCTGCGTGCCATGTGGGGTTCCTTCACCGTTGAAGGTTCTTGCTGCAATCTTGCTGAAACCTTGCAGTGACGGAGATGGTAAAGGCCCGCCGCCCAAATGGGCAGCGGGCCGGAGCAAGTTGATGCAAGAAATTACCGGGCGGTGCTCCACCACACCGTGGTGTCCGCCGGCACCTTGGCCTCGGCACCGGTCTCGGCGACCTCACCGCTGGCCAGCAGCAGCCGCCCGTACACCGGCGTCGTCACGGACTCCCCGGTGGTGTTGGCCACGCACACGAACTCCCCGCGCCGGAAGGCCAGGACGCCCGCGGGCGCCTTCAGCCACTCCACGCCGTCGCCGGCGCCGAGGTCGGGCTGCTCGCGGCGCACCCGCAGCGCGGCGCGGTACAGCTCCAGCGTCGACCCGGCCCGGCCGCTCTGCGCCTCCACGCTCAGCTCGGCCCACCCGGCCGGCTGGGGCAGCCAGCTGCCGCCGCTGCCGAAGCCGTAGGAGGAGCCCTCGCGGGTCCAGGGGATCGGCACCCGGCAGCCGTCGCGGAAGCCGTCCTGGCCCGCGCCGCGGAAGTACGCCGGGTCCTGGCGCACCTCGTCGGGCAGGTCGACGACGTCCGGCAGGCCCAGTTCCTCGCCCTGGTAGACGTAGGCCGAGCCGGGCAGCGCCAGCATCAGCAGGCTGGCCGCCCGCGCCCGGCGCAGGCCGAGCTCGCGGTCGCCGGCCAGCCGGATCTGGGTGCCCAGGCCCGGCGGGTTGGCGAAGCGGGTGGCGTGCCGGGTGACGTCGTGGTTGGACAGCACCCAGGTGGCGGGGGCGCCGACCGGGCGCATCGCCTCCAGCGTGCGGTCGATGACCTCGCGCAGCTCCGCCGCGTCCCACGCGGTCGACAGGTACTGGAAGTTGAACGCCTGGTGCAGCTCGTCGGGGCGGACGTAGTGCGCGGTGCGCTCGATGGTCGGGGTCCACGCCTCGGCCACGAAGATGCGCTCCCCGGCGTACTCGTCGAGCACCGTGCGCCACTGCCGGTAGATCTCGTGCACGCCCTCCTGGTCGAAGAACGGCATGACATCGTTGCCCAGCAGCTTGAGTTGGTCGTGGGCGCCCAGGTCGGGCAGGCCCGGCGCCTTGACCAGGCCGTGGGCCACGTCGATGCGGAAGCCGTCGACGCCCATGTCCAGCCAGAAGCGCAGGATCGAGCGGAACTCGTCGCCGACCGCCGGGTGGTCCCAGTTGAAGTCGGGCTGCTCGGGGGCGAACAGGTGCAGGTACCACTCGCCGGGGGTGCCGTCGGGCTCGGTCACCCGGGTCCAGGCCGGGCCGCCGAAGATGGACTCCCAGTCGTTGGGCGGCAGTTCGCCGTCCACGCCCTTGCCGGGGCGGAAGTGGTAGCGCTCGCGCAGCGGGGAGCCGGGACCCTCGGCGACGGCGCGCCGGAACCACTCGTGCTGGTCGGAGGAGTGGTTGGGCACCAGGTCGACGATGATCCGCAGGCCCAGCCCGTGGGCGTCGCGGATCAGGGCGTCGGCGTCGAGGAGGTTGCCGAACATCGGGTCGACGGCGCGGTAGTCGGCCACGTCGTAGCCGGCGTCGGCCTGCGGGGAGGCGTAGAAGGGGCTGAGCCACACCGCGTCCACGCCGAGGTCGCGCAGGTACGGCAGGCGGGAGCGTACGCCTTCCAGGTCGCCCATGCCGTCGCCGTTGCTGTCGGCGAAGCTGCGCGGGTAGACCTGGTAGATCACCGCGTCCCGCCACCAGTCGCCGCGCGGGGCGACGGTGGCGACGGCGGTGTGCGGGGCCGGTGCGGCGGAGTGCTGCTGGCTCATGGCGTCCTTGATGCGTAAGGGAAGGGAGGTCATGGGTCGTCTTCGGCGGCGGGGGGTGACGAGGTGGCCGCGGGGTCAGCGGGGTCGGATGGACCCCGCGGCCACCACCCCTCGCGGCACCCGGGGGAACCTGGTCCCGGGCCGTCGTGGCTCGGGCAGGCCGGGTGCGGCGCGGGAGTCCGGTGCCCTGAGGGCACGCCCGGGGGCGCTCAGCCCTTGGTGCCGCCGGCGGTGAGTCCGGTCACCAGGTTCTTCTGCACGAGGTAGAAGAACGCGGACACGGGTATCGCGATGAGCACCGCGGTGGCGGCCATCAGGTTGCGCTGGGCGTCGTGCTCGCTGACGAAGCTCTGCAGGCCGACGGCGAGCGTGTACTTCTGGTCGTCCAGCATGAAGGTCGTCGCGAAGGCGACCTCGCCGAACGCGGTGATGAAGCTGTAGAAGGCGGCGACCGCCAGGCCCGGCTTCGCGAGCGGCAGGATGAGCCGGAAGAAGGTGCCGAACGGGCTCAGCCCGTCCACCCGGCCGGCCTCGTCGATCTCGAACGGAATGGTGTCGAAGTAGCCCTTGAGCAGCCACGCGCAGTACGGCACCGCGGTCGAGCAGTAGACGAGGACCAGGCCGAAGTAGGTGTCGATGAGCTGGAGGTCGGCCATGATCTGGTACATCGGCACCATCAGGACGGCCACCGGGAACATCTGGGTGACCAGCAGCACCCACATGAACTTGCGGTAGCCCGGGAAGCGCATCCGGGACACCGCGTAGCCGGTGGTCGCGGCGACCAGGACGCCGAGCAGGGTGGTGCCCAGCGACACGATCAGCGAACTGGTCAGCCAGTCGAAGAAGTTGGTGTGCTGCAGGACGTACGCGTAGTTGTCGAACGTCATCTTCGACCAGATGCGCCCGGGGTGCAGGTAGTCGTCCTTGTCCGGTCCGAGGGACAGGAACACCAGCCAGGCGACCGGGAACAGGGCGACCAGGCTCGCGGCGATCAGGATGCCGTGGGAGGTGAGGGCGGCCAGCGGGCCGCTCTCACCGCGTCGCCGCACCCGCCCGGGGGCCGGTGCGGGGCCGTCCTTGGTCACCGCGGCGGAGGTCTCGACGGTGGTCGTGCTCATGGGAACTCCTGCCTCAGATCGCGAGCTGCTGCTCGTTGCGGTTCAGCCAGCGGCGGTAGAACGACGTGAAGACGATCAGGATGGCCAGCAGCAGGATGCCGTACGCGGCCGACTGGGCGAAGTCACGCGGCTGCTGTCCGAAGCCGAGGTAGTACGCCCAGGTGACCAGGATCTGCGCGTCCGGGGCGGTGTTGCCGAACAGCAGGAAGATCACCGCGAACTGGTTGAACGTCCAGATGATGCCGAGCAGGACGACCGTGGAGCTGACCGTGCGCAGGCCCGGGAGGGTGACGTAGCGGAAGCGCTGCCAGGCGCTCGCGCCGTCCATCTCGGCGGCCTCGTAGAGCGTGCCGTCGATGGACTGCAGGCCGCCGAGCAGCGAGACCATCATGAACGGCACACCGCACCAGGTGTTCACCATGATCGCGGCGAACCGCTGCCAGAAGGTGTCCTCCAGCCACTGCGGGGTCGGCAGGTGCAGCGCGTCCAGGGCGGCGTTGATGATGCCGGAGTCGGCGAGCATGAAGCGCCAGCCGAAGACGGTGACGAACGTCGGCACGGCCCAGGGCAGAATGAGCAGCAGGCGGTAGAGGGTGCGGCCGCGCAGCTTCTGGTTGAGCAGCAGGGCGAGGCCCAGGCCGATGGTGTAGTGCAGCGCGACGCACAGCGCGGTCCACACGACCGTCCACAGGAAGTGCGACCAGAAGCGGTCGTACGCGGTCGGGCCCCACAGGATGTCGGCGTAGTTGTCGAGGCCGATGAACTTGTAGGTGGCGTCGATGTGGTTGACGCCGATGGTGCGCGCGGTGTTGAGGCTGTTGGCGTCGGTGAGGGTCAGGTAGAGGCCGTACACCAGGGGGTAGATCACCAGGACGCCGAGCACGACGACGACCGGGGCGATCATGGCGTAGGCGTACCAGTTCTTCTGGTAGCTGTGCTTCAGGCGCCGGCCCAGGCCGGGCCGCGGCGCGTCACCGCGGCGCTTGCCGGTCGCGCGGTCGATGGCGACTGTCATGGTGCGACAACCTTCGTGAAGTCCTGCGGAGCGAGGTCCAGGAGAGCGGTCGGTACGGCGCCCGGGGGGGTGCGGCGCGCAGGCCGCCGGCCGCCGGGTCCCGGTCCCGTCAGGGGGGGGCGGGACCCGGCGGCCGTGCGGGCTCACTTGCTGAAGTCGGGCACCAGCTTGGCGATGGCGACCTCGGCGTTGCTCAGGCCCTTGTCCAGGGACTCCTTGCCGCCCGCGATCTTGGGCAGTTCGGTGTCGAGCGGGCCCCACAGCGAGCTGTACTCCGGCAGCGCGGGACGCGGCTGGGCGGCGGACAGCACCGTCTGGTAGCCGGCGATGCCCGGGTCGGCCTTGACCTGGTCGGTGTAGGCGTCGTCGCGCGTCGGCAGCGTGGAGTTCTTCAGCGCGATGGCCGACTGGGACTTCGCGGAGGTCATGAAGTTCACGAACTTCAGGGCCGCCTTCTGGTGGGCGGAGTCCGAGCCGGCGTAGACCGAGAGGTTGTGGCCGCCGGTCGGGGCGCCCGCCTTGCCGGCCGAGCCGGCCGGGACGGTGGCGATGCCGAGGTTGTTCTTGTCGGCGAACGCCGAGCCCTTGTAGAAGTTGGTGATCTCCCACGGGCCCTGGATGATCGCGGCGACCTTGCCGTTGACGAACGCGTCCTGGATGTGGGCGTAGGCGTCGGCGGTGGTGTCGGCCTTGTGCAGGCCCTTGCCGGAGAACAGGCTCAGCCAGGTGCCGTAGCCCTTCTTCGCGGCCGCGGAGTTCACCGTGATCTTCTTGGCGCCGGCGTCGACCGTGTCGGTGCCCTCGCCGTAGAGGAAGGACTGGGCGTAGTAGGCCTGGGTGGAGCCCCAGTAGCCGTCGACGCCGGTCTTGGCCTTGACCGTGGCGGCGGCGGTCTTCAGCTCGTCCCAGGTCTTGGGGGGCTGGACGCCGGCCTTGGCGAAGAGCTGCTTGTTGTAGACCAGGGCGAGGGTGTCGGTGACGAGCGGCACGCCGTACGTCTTGCCCTCGTACTGGGCCTGCTCGACCAGGTTGGACTTGAACTTGTCCTTGTCCGCGAGGGCCTCGGTGCCGTCCAGCGGCAGGAAGTAGCCCTTCTTGGCGAAGGCGGGGGTCCAGCCGACCTCCGAGCGCAGCACGTCCGGGGCGCCCTTGGAGCCGGCGGCCGTGTCGAACTTGTTCTGGGCCTGGTCGAACTGGACGTTGACGTACTTGACCTTGACGTCCTTGTTCGCGGCCTCGAACTCCTTGATCAACGCCTGGTACGTCGGCGCCTCGTTCGTCGCGTTGGAGGTGTCCCACCAGGTGATGGTGACCGGCCCGCTCGAGTCGCTGCCGCTGTCGTCGTCTCCGCCGCAGGCCGTCGCCGCGAGGGCGAGGGACGCCACCAGCGCGGTGGCCGCTATGCCACGCCGCATGAGTTCTCCTTGAGGGTGTGAGCCCGTGTAGCTACAGGAGCGGCCCCGTCCGCCGTTCCTGTCGACTTGCCGACAAGCGCCATCGCCGCCGCCGGGCGACCAGGAACGTAACAGCCGTGCAATCGTTGCGAAAGACCTTGCAGAAAAAAAGTGCAAGAGATCGCGGAAGTTACCTCGGCGTGACCGGGTGTCGACCGTTGTGAGACCGCAGTTTTACGGGCCCTGAGCGGGAACGCCCGCCCTGTGCAAGACTCTGCAAGCTCTTGCCATCCGTTTCCGGTACGGGAATCATCACGTTGCAGGGGACAGGACGCCGACCAGAATCACGAGGGATCTCGATGACGCAGCAGCCCGCAGCGCGGCGTTCAACCGCTCGCCTCCGGCGTCCGATTGGTGTGCAAAGGGAGATACGACAGGTACAGTCCAGTGGCGTGACCACACGGCTTGCCGATATCGCTGCGCAGGCGGGGGTGAGCGAAGCGACCGTCAGCCGGGTCCTCAACGGGAAGCCGGGCGTCGCCGCCACCACCCGCCAGTCCGTGCTCGCCGCGCTCGACGTACTGGGCTACGAACGCCCCGTGCGCCTGCGCCAGCGCAGCGCCGGCCTCGTCGGGCTCATCACGCCCGAGCTGGAGAACCCGATCTTCCCCGCCCTGGCCCAGGTCATCGGGCAGGCGCTGACCCGGCAGGGCTACACCCCGGTGCTCGCCACCCAGACCCCGGGCGGCTCCACCGAGGACGAGCTCACCGAGATGCTGGTGGACCGCGGGGTCGCCGGCATCATCTACGTGTCCGGGCTGCACGCGGACACCACCGCCGACATGCAGCGCTACGAGCAGCTGCGCGCGCAGGACGTGCCGTTCGTGCTCGTCGACGGCTTCTCGCCCAAGGTGCAGGCGCCCTTCATCTCCCCCGACGACCGGGCGGCGATGAACCTGGCGGTGACCCACCTGGTGTCGCTGGGCCACACGCGGATCGGGCTCGCCCTCGGGCCGAAGCGGTTCGTGCCGGTCCAGCGCAAGATCGAGGGCTTCGTGCGCACCGTGCAGGACCAGCTGGGGCTCAGCCCCGAGACGATCGAGACGGAGCTGGTCCAGCACTCCCTGTACACCCTGGAGGGCGGCCAGGCGGCCGCCAGCGCGCTCATGGACCGGGACTGCACCGCCGTGGTGTGCGCGAGCGACATGATGGCGCTCGGCGCGATCCGGGCCGCCCGGCAGCGGGGCCTGGAGGTGCCGCACGACATCTCCGTCGTCGGCTTCGACGACTCGCCGCTGATCGCCTTCACCGACCCGCCGCTGACCACCGTCCGCAAGCCGGTGCCGGCCATGGGCCAGGCGGCCGTGCGGACCCTGCTGGAGGAGATCGGCGGGACCCCGGCCCCGCACAGCGAGTTCGTGTTCATGCCGGAGCTGGTGGTGCGCGGCTCGACGGCCTCGGCCCCCGGGGACCGGCACCGTCCGTAGGACCTGTCGTCCGGACCGGTCCGGTCCGGCCCGCGGCGCCTCGGCGCCGTCCCGCGCACTGTGGAGAACGTGCGGCCGGGACCCGGCCGGGGGATGATCAGGGGCGGAAGGCTTTTCTGGCAGACTCTGTGTCCATGGGTGAACCGACCGTGACGTCTCCGGAAGGCCGTGAGGAGGTCGTTCGGCACCCCGTCACGGTCCCGGACCGGCGTGGGCCGCTGTACCGGCTGCGCACACCGCGCCGGCCCCGGCTCTGGTTCGAGGTCCTGCTGATCGCGGTCAGTTACTGGACGTACTCACTGATCCGCAACGCCGTGCCCGAGCAGAAGCACGAGGCGCTGCGCAACGCCGACCGGGTCTGGGCCCTGGAGCACCATCTCGGCCTGGCCGTCGAGCAGTCGGTCAACCACGCCGTGAACTCGGTGACCTGGCTGATCGTGGGCATGAACTACTACTACGCCACACTGCACTTCGTGGTGACGCTGGGTGTCCTGGTGTGGCTGTACCGCAGTCACCCGGGCCGGTACGCGGCGGCCCGGACGGTGCTGTTCGCCACCACGGCCGTGGCCCTGGTCGGTTACTACCTGTATCCGCTCGCCCCGCCCCGGCTGATGAACGGCTCCGGCTTCGTCGACACGGTCCTGGCCCACCGCACGTGGGGCTCGATGGCCTCCGGCGACCTGAAGAACATGTCCAACCAGTACGCCGCGATGCCGTCGATGCACATCGGCTGGTCCCTGTGGTGCGGCCTGACGCTCTTCGCCCTGGTCCGCGTGCCCTGGGTGCGGGTGCTCAGCCTGCTCTACCCGGTGCTGACCCTGGTGGTCATCGTCGCCACCGCCAACCACTTCTGGCTGGACGCGGTCGGCGGCGTCCTCTGCCTCGCCTTCGGCTGCGCGGTCTCCGCGCTGTGGTACGGCGCCCTCCCCCAGCGGCTGCCCCGCACGGTGCCGTCCCGTACGGAGCCGCCCGGCCCCGGACCGTCGCGTGCGCGGCGCCGGGGTCAGGCCCCGTAGAACAGCTCGTCCACGACGGTCCGCGCCCGGCGGGTCGTACGGCGGTAGGCGTCCAGGAGCTCGCCGACGTGGCCGGGGCCGTAGCCCAGGTAGCGGCCCACCGCGGCCAGCTCGCGCGGCTCCGAGGGGAACGTGTCGCCCGCCCGGCCCCGCACCAGCATCACGGCGTTGCGGACCCGGGTCGCCAGGACCCACGCCTCGTCGAGCGTCCCGGCGTGCTCCGCCTCGATCAGACCGGCCTCCCGCGCCGCCGCGAGCGCCGCCCGGGTGCGGGTGGTGCGCAGGCCCGGCCGGGTGCTCCCGTGCCGCATCTGCAGCAGCTGCACGGTCCACTCCACGTCGGACAGACCGCCCGGTCCCAGCTTGGTGTGCAGCTTCGGGTCGGCGCCGCGCGGCATCCGCTCGGACTCCATGCGGGCCTTCAGACGCCGGATCTCGCGGACCGCGTCGTCACCGAGACCGTCGGCGGGGTAGCGCAGCGGGTCGATCAGCTCGACGAAGCGCCGGCCCAGCTCCTCGTCGCCGGCCACCGGCTCGGCCCGCAGCAGCGCCTGCGCCTCCCACACCAGGGACCAGCGCCGGTAGTACGCGGCGTACGACTTCAGGGTGCGCACCAGCGGCCCGGACTTGCCCTCGGGCCGCAGGTCGGCGTCGATCAGCAGCGGCGGGTCGGCGCTCGGCAGCTGCAGCAGCCGGCGCATCTCGGCGACGACGCGGTTCGCGGCCTCGGACGCCTCCCGCTCCTCGACGCCCTCCCGCGGCTCGTGCACGAAGATCACGTCGGCGTCGGAGCCGTAGCCCAGCTCGTGCCCGCCGAACCGGCCCATGCCGATGATCGCGAACCGGGTCGGCAGGTCGTCGCCCCAGCCCTCCCGCACCACGGCGCGCAGGGTGCCCGCGAGCGTGGCCGCGGTGAGGTCGGAGACGGCGGCGCCGACCCGGTCCACCAGGGCGCCCTGGTCGGCCTCGGCGGGCTGGGTCTCGGTGCCGTAGGAGCTGACGATGTCGCCGGCCGCCGTGCGGAACAGCTCGCGGCGGCGCACGCCACGGACCCCGGTGACCGCCTGCTCGGCGCCCGCCGCGCGGCGCACGGTGGCCAGTATCTCCTGCTCCAGCGGGGGCCGCTCGCGCGGTTCGAGGCCGCTGCCCGAGCGGCCGTCGCCGTCGCCGAGCAGCGCCACCGCCTCCGGGGCGCGCATCAGCAGGTCGGGGGCGAGCCGGCCCGCCGACAGCACCCGCGCCAGGTTCTCGGCGGCCGCCCCCTCGTCCCGCAGCAGCCGCAGGTACCAGGGCGTCTTGCCCAACGCGTCCGACACCTTGCGGAAGTTGAGCAGTCCCGCGTCCGGGTCGGCGGAGTCCGCGAACCAGCCGAGCAGCACCGGCAGCAGCGTGCGCTGGATGGCCGCCTTGCGGGTGACGCCCGACGCCAGGGCCTCCAGGTGCCGCAGCGCGGACGCCGGGTCGGCGTACCCGAGCGCGACCAGCCGCTCGCGCGCCGCCACGGCGCTCAATCGCGCTTCTCCGGACGCCAGTTGGGCAACGGCGTCGAGCAACGGCCGGTAGAACAGCTTCTCGTGCAGCCGGCGTACGACGGAGGCGTGCCGCTTCCACTCCCGGTTGAGCCCGGCCACCGGGTCGGTGCGCAGCCCGAGGCTGCGGCCCAGGCGCCGCTGGTCGGCCTCGTCCTCGGGGACGAGGTGGGTGCGGCGCAGCCGGTACAGCTGGATGCGGTGCTCCATGGTGCGCAGGAAGCGGTACGCCTCGTCGAGCTGCACGGCGTCGGCCCGGCCCACGTACCCGCCGTCGGCGAGGGCCTGGAGCGCCTTCAGCGTGGTGGCGCTGCGCAGCGACGCGTCGGTGCGGCCGTGCACCAACTGCAGGAGCTGCACGGCGAACTCGACGTCCCGCAGCCCGCCCGGGCCGAGCTTCAGCTCGCGGTCGACCTCGGAGACGGGGATGTTCTCCACCACCCGGCGGCGCATCTTCTGCACGTCGGCGACGAAGTTCTCCCGCTCGGCCGCCTGCCACACCAGCGGCTGCAGCGCGGCCAGGTACGCCGCGCCGAGCTCCGGGTCGCCGGCCACCGGGCGGGCCTTGAGCAGCGCCTGGAACTCCCAGGTCTTGGCCCAGCGCTGGTAGTAGGCGACGTGGCTGCTGAGGGTGCGCACCAGGGGGCCGTTGCGTCCCTCGGGGCGCAGGTTGGCGTCGACCGGCCAGATCGACCCCTCGACGGTGGTCTCCGAGCAGATCCGCATCAGGTGCGAGGCGAGCCGGGTGGCCGCGCGCAGCGCCTTGTCCTCGTCGGCGCCCTCGACGGCCTCGCCGACGAAGATGACGTCGACGTCGGAGACGTAGTTCAGCTCGTGGCCGCCGCACTTGCCCATCGCGACGACCGCGAGCCGGCACAGCGCCGCGTCGTCGGGCGCGGCGGCCCGGGCCAGCGCGAGGGCGGCGCGCAGCGTGGCGGTGGCGAGGTCGGCGAGCTCGGCGGCGGTCTCCGCCACGTCGGTGGTGCCGCACACGTCCCGCGCCGCGATGGACAGCAGGCAGCGCCGGTAGGCGACCCGCAGCGACACCGGGTCGTCGGCCCCGGCCAGCCCGCGCTCGAACTCGGTGACGCCGGGGTGCAGGTCCTGCGGCTCGTAGGTGACCAGGGCCTGCCAGTCGTGCGGGTGCCGGGCCAGGTGGTCGCCGAGCGCCGCGGAGGCGCCCAGCACGCCGAGCAGCCGGTCGCGCAGCGGCTTGGCCGCGATCAGCGTGTCGAGCAGCCCGCGGCGCGCGCCGGGGTCCGGCTGGGCCTCCAGCAGCCGTACGAGGCCGCCCAGGGCCAGGTCGGGGTCGGCGGTGGCGCCCAGGGCCTCCAGCAGCACCGGGTCGCTGCGGACCTCGGTCAGCTCCTCGCCGGCCAGCAGGCGCTCGGCGGCGGAGGGGTCGGTGAAACCGTGCCGCAGCAGCCGTGTGAACGTACTGCTCCTGCGCCCCGGCGCCGTCATGTGCGGGCTCCCCTCGGCTGTGGGTCGTTCTGGCCAGAGCCTAACCGGCCGCGGAGCGGGGCGCTCCGTCGCGGGGGCGGGACCGGTGGGGGGCGACCGGGGTGACGGGGGACGTGGGGCGCGGGGTGGCGGGCGGGGTGGGGTCCTCGGGGAAGTCGTCGGGGAAGGGCAGGGTGGGCTGCTCCGCCGGGTGCGGGACGCGGGCCCCCAGGAGGCGCTGCATGAGGCCGGCCGCGCGGACCGCCGCGTCCGCGCAGCAGTTGTTGAACAGCACGTGGGTCTCCCGCGCGCGGGACGCCAGGGCGTGGATCCGGGGCAGCCACGCGGTCAGCTCGTCCTCGGTGTACTCGTGGCGGAAGCGGTCCTCCTTGCTGCCGGTCCCCCAGTGCTCGCTGCGGCCGTGGAAGCGGACGACGGCCGGGCCGGGCGCCGTCACGGGGGTCACGGGCGGCATGGAGGTGGGCAGGCCCTGGGCCGTGTCGACGGCCACGGCGGTGGCGTCGAGGTCGGCGAGGAGGGCGGCCGTGGCGGCGGCCTGCTCCCCCGCCCACCAGGCCGGGTGGCGGAACTCCACGGCGAAGGGCCAGTCCCGGGCCCGTTCGCGGGCCGCGCGCAGGGAGCGTTCGGCCTCGGGGCCGGGGAGGAGGGACGGCGGGTACTGAAAGAGCAGGGTGCCCAGCCGCCCGGCGGCGCGCAGGGGCTCGACGGCCTCGGCGTACCGGGCCCAGACCTCGTCCAGCAGCCCCGGGTCGCGCGCCGCCGACCGGGCGTGGGCGGACCGCAGGTCGGCGGGCAGCGCGGCGGGCCGGGTGGGGTGGCCGGTGAGCAGCGAGAACGCCTTGACGTCGAAGCGGAAGCCGTCGGGGGTGCGCTCGGCCCAGCGGCGGGTGGTGAGCGGGCTGGGCAGCGCGTAGTACGGCGAGTCCGCCTCGACCACGGGGAACCACTCGGCGTAGTGCCGCAGCCGCCCCTCGGCGTCGCGCCGGCCGCGCGGGTACCAGCCGCTGGCCACCAGCGCCTTGTCGGTCCAGGAACACGTGCCCACCAGGATGTCACCCATGGGGCGCGGGTACCCCGACGGGCGCTGATGCGGCATGCGTTGGGCGGGCGGGCGGCGGACGGCGGCGCGGGACGTCCGTGCCGTGCGCTGGCGCGGCGCGGGTTTCTGGGCTTCGGTGAGTCGGGGAGGGTCGTGCCCCGACGCGACGACCCGTCGGCACCGCTCGCCTTGGAGGACCGTCATGGATTTCTCGCTCGAAGTGATCCCGCTGCCCGTGAGCGACATCGACCGTGCCCGTGACTTCTACCGGGACCGGGTCGGCTTCCACGTGGACGTCGACCAGGAGGTCGTGCCGGGCATGAGGATCGTGCAGCTGACGCCGCCGGGCTCGGGCTGTTCGATCGCGCTCGGCGACAGCATCTGGGAGATGGCGGGCGGCCCGCGCCCGGCGCCCGGCTCCTACCAGGGCCTGCAGTTGTGCGTGGCCGACATCGAGGCGGCGCGCGCGGAGTTGACCGGGCGCGGCCTGGAGGTGTCGGAGCCGGTGCGGTACGCCCCGGACGACGGCGCCACGTTCATGTACTTCAGGGACCCGGACGGCAACGGCTGGTCGGTCCAGGAGTACCGGCGCCGGGCCACCGAGCCGCTGCACCGGGTGCTGGCGGACCTGGCGTCCCGGCGGGAGTGACGGGCGGCGGGTCACCGGGAGCCCGCAGCGCCGGAGCAGGGGGGAAGCCGCGGGCCGGTCGGTCAACCCGGGGACGCGTCGCTCCCTCCTGGGGGTGGTTTGCCGCGCCGTCCGGCCCTCGTGCCGGCACCGCGTCGGACACTGGCCGGGGCGGCACCCGGTCGCCAGGGCGAGGGGGCGGCATGACCGACAGCAGGGTCCTGATCGCGGTACGGGAACACCCCCGGGACGAGGGCGCGGCGGCCCAGCAACTGCGGGCCCTGCGGGACGCGATCGAGGCGGCGGGGTACGAGGTGCGCTGGGCGGTGACGGCCGGCGACGCCGAGGCGGTGCTGCGCACCGAGGCGGGGCTGGCCGCGGCGCTGGTGGCCTGGGACCTGCCCGACGACCGGCGCCGGGGCGACGGCCCGGACGCCCACGGCGGGAACCGTCCGGACGCCCACGACCGGGACCGCGCGGACGGACCCGGCGGGGCGGCCGTGCTGCGGCAGGTGGGCCGCCGCTTCCAGGACCTGCCGGTGTTCCTGGTGATGGCCGGCGACGACGTGCGGGACCTGCCGCTGTGGGTGTCGGAGACGGTGGTGGGCTACGTCTGGCCGCTGGAGGACACCCCCGGGTTCATCGCGGGCCGGATCACGACGGCGGCCCGCGCCTACCGGGAGGCCGTACTGCCGCCGTTCTTCCGGGCGTTGCGCCGTTTCGACGACGCGCACGAGTACTCCTGGCACACGCCGGCCCACTCCGGTGGCGTCGCGTTCCTCAAGTCGCCCGCGGGGCGCGCCTTCCACGACTACTTCGGCGAACGGCTGCTGCGCAGCGACCTGTCGATCTCGGTGGAGGAACTGGGCTCGCTGTTCGAACACACCGGCCCGATCGGCGAGGCGGAGCGCAACGCGGCGCGGGTCTTCGGCTCCGACCACACGTACTTCGTGCTGCACGGCGACTCCACCTGCAACCGACTGGTGGGCCACTTCAGCGTCACGCGCGACGAGATCGCGCTGGTGGACCGCAACTGCCACAAGTCGGTGCTGCACGGCCTGGTGGTGTCCGGGGCGCGCCCGGTGTACCTGGTGCCCACCCGCAACGGCTACGGCCTGGCGGGCCCGTTGCCCCCGGCGGAACTGGCGGCGGACGCGGTCGCGGCGCGGATCGCCGCGCACCCGCTGACGGAGGGGGCGGTGTCGCCACGCCCGCAGTACGCGGTGTTCACCAACTCGACGTACGACGGCCTGTGTTACGACGCGGCCGCCACGGCGCGCGCCTTCGCCGCGAGCACGCCGCGGCTGCACTTCGACGAGGCGTGGTTCGCGTACGCCCGCTTCCACCCGCTGTACGCGGGCCGGTACGGCATGTCGGTGGACGAGGAGAGCTTCCCGGGCCCGGACCGGCCGACGGTGTTCGCCACCCAGTCCACGCACAAGCTGCTGGCGGCGCTGTCGCAGAGCGCGATGGTGCACGTGCGGCCCGCGCCGCGGGCGCCGGTGGAGCACGACCGGTTCAACGAGGCGCTGATGATGCACGGCACCACGTCGCCGCTGTACCCGATGATCGCCTCGCTGGACGTGGCCACGGCGATGATGGACGGGCCGCAGGGCCGGTGGCTGCTCGACGAGGCGGTGACCGAGGCGGTGCGGTTCCGCCAGGAGATGGTACGGATCGGGCGGCGGATCGCGGCCGCCGGGGATCGGCCGCCGTGGTTCTTCGGGGTGTGGCAGCCGGAGACGGTCATGGACCCGGCGAGCGGCGAGCGGCTGCCGTTCGACGAGGCCCCGCCGGAGCTGCTGTCCACGGATCCGTCGTGCTGGACCCTGGAGCCGGGCGCCGACTGGCACGGCTTCCCGGGGCTGGCCGAGGGCTACTGCATGCTGGACCCGATCAAGGTCACGCTGACCTGCCCGGGGATGACCGCGACCGGTGGGACGGCCGGCACGGGCATCCCGGCGCGGATCCTCACGGCGTACCTGGCCACCCGGAACATCGTGGTGGAGAAGACGGACAGCTACACGGCGCTGGTGCTGTTCTCGATGGGCATCACGAAGGGCAAGTGGGGGACGCTCCTGGACGCGCTGATGGACTTCAAGGCGCTGTACGACGGCGCCGCGCCCCTGGAGCGCGTCCTGCCGGCACAGGCCGCGGCGCACCCCGGCCGCTACGCGGGCCTGACCCTGCGCGACCTCTGCCACCAGATGCACGACCACCTGCGCGAGATCCGCCTGGTGGAACTGCTGGACGCGGCGTTCCAGCGGCTGCCGGAGCCGGTCGTCCCACCGCAGCTGTGCTACCAGCGCCTGGTGCGCGGCGGCACGGAACGGGTCCGGGTGGCGGACGCGGCGCACCGGGTGGCGGCCGCGATGGTCACGGTCACCCCGCCCGGCATCCCGGTCCTGATGCCCGGCGAGAGCACGGGCACCCCCGACGGCCCCCTCCTGCGCTACCTCACGGCCCTGGAGTCCTTCGACCGCCACTTCCCGGGCTTCGGCAGCGAGACCCACGGCGTGACGATCGCCCCGGACACGGGCGACTACGCGATCGAGTGCCTCCGCCCGGAAGAGACCCACACCCCGGGCCCACGCCAGGAGACGAGGGAAGCCGTGCGCCAGTGACCGCAGGCGCCGGCGTCCTCAGGCGTCGGGGTCGCGCAAGCCGACCGCGTCGTGGCGCCAGAACGGCTCGGCGTAGACCAGCGTGCCCGTCATCCAGGGCTCGTGCCCCGGGAACCTGAGCACCTGGAAGGCGCCGTCCGGGATGCGCAGGGACGGCTTGCGAAATCCCAGGTCACCACCGGGCACGAAGCCGAAGCGGGCGTAGTAGCCCGGATCGCCCTCCAGGAAGACGAGCGGGACACCCCGCTCGGCGAGGACCCCCAGTCCGTACCGCACCAGGGCCGAGCCGATGCCCCGCTGGTGCAGTTCGGGCGTCACGGCCAAGGGGCTGAGGACCTGCACGTCGACCAGCCGGCGGGGCGCGTCGAGCAGGCTGCGGGTGAACATGACGTGCCCGACGACCTGCCCGTCACGCTCGGCGACCAGCGAGAGACCGTCCTCGGGAGTGAGGGTGCCCCGCAGGGTGTCGACCAGGTCGGCGACGACGAGGCCGTGGTCGCCGAACGCCTCCAGGTGGAGGTCCCGCACGGCCTGCCGGTCACCCGCACGTTCTTCGCGAAGATCCATGCCCGGAGGGTAACGACCCCTCCGGGCCGCGCTTCACAGCACCGGCAAGCTCTTCCGCAGCTCGAAGGCGGTCACCTCGGACCGGTACTCCTCCCACTCCTGCTTCTTGTTGCGCAGGAAGAAGTCGAAGACGTGTTCGCCCAGGGTCTCCGCGGCCAGGTCGCTGCGCTGCATCAGGGCCAGGGCCTCGCCGAGGTTCTGCGGGAGGGGTTCGATGCCCATGGCGCGGCGTTCCGCGTCGGAGAGGGCCCAGACGTCGTCCTCGGCGCCCGGCGGGAGCTCGTAGCCCTCCTCGATGCCCTTGAGGCCGGCGGCCAGCAGGAGGGCGTACGCCAGGTAGGGGTTGGCGCCGGAGTCCAGGGAGCGGACCTCCACGCGCGCGGAGCCGGTCTTGCCGGGCTTGTACATCGGGACGCGGACCAGGGCGCTGCGGTTGTTGTGGCCCCAGCAGATGTACGACGGGGCCTCGCCGCCCGCCCCCGCGGTGCGCTCCGTGCCGCCCCAGATGCGCTTGTAGGAGTTGACCCACTGGTTGGTGACGGCCGAGATCTCCGCCGCGTGCTTGAGCAGGCCGGCGATGAAGGAGCGGCCGACCTTGGAGAGCTGGTACTCGGCGCCGGACTCGTAGAACGCGTTGCGGTCGCCCTCGAAGAGGGAGAGGTGGGTGTGCATGCCCGAGCCGGGGTGCTCGGAGAACGGCTTCGGCATGAACGTCGCGTGGACGCCCTGCTCCAGCGCCACCTGCTTCATGACCAGGCGGAACGTCATGACGTTGTCCGCGGTGGACAGCGCGTCGGCGTAGCGCAGGTCGATCTCCTGCTGGCCGGGGGCGCCCTCGTGGTGGGAGAACTCCACCGAGATGCCCATCGACTCCAGCATGGTGATGGCCTGGCGGCGGAAGTCCATGCCGATGTTCTGCGGGGTGTGGTCGAAGTAGCCGGAGTTGTCGGCGGGGGTCGGCCGGGAGCCGTCCAGCGGCCGGTCCTTCAGCAGGAAGAACTCGATCTCGGGGTGGGTGTAGAAGGTGAAGCCGAGGTCGCTCGCGCGGGCCAGGGCGCGCTTGAGGACGTAGCGCGGGTCGGCGAAGGAGGGCGAGCCGTCGGGCATGAGGATGTCGCAGAACATCCGGGCCGTGCCGGGGGCCTCGGCGCGCCAGGGCAGGATCTGGAAGGTGGACGGGTCGGGCTTGGCGATCATGTCGGACTCGTGCACGCGGGCGAAGCCCTCGATCGCGGAGCCGTCGAAGCCGATGCCCTCGTCGAAGGCCTGCTCCAGCTCGGCCGGGGCCACGGCGACGGACTTGAGGAAGCCCAGCACGTCCGTGAACCACAGGCGTACGAACCGGATGTCGCGCTCCTCCAAGGTCCGGAGTACGAACTCCTGCTGCTTGTCCATCTTCCGCTTCCCCATCCTTGCTGGTCAGGCCGCCTGGCTCCCGCGCCACGGGAGGCGGTCGCGCACCTGAGCATCCCACCACAACACCATTTCACGCGCGTTGCGCACCATGATCGGCCGACCGAACCCGGTGTGAACGCCCCGCGTACGGCGGGTGTACCGCACTGCGCCCATCTTGCCTGCTCGCACCGACATCCGTAACGGCGGACCCCGGCCGGGGGCGGGTGACGGCGGGATCGTTGCACGGCACAGCCGCCGGGCCCGGCCGGCGGGCCCCGGGCCCCCTACGACGAATCCCGTCCGTCGCCTACGATCAGCGGGCCCCACCCGTCCCGTCCCCCTCGCCCCCAGAAGGACGTCATCCATGGGTTCCGCCAAGAGCAGCAGCAGCGCGGCGCGCACCGCGCGCATAGAGGAGATGCGGCGCGCGGAGAAGGCGCGTGAGCGGCGCAACCGGATCCTGGTGATCGCGGGCAGCGTCGTCGCGGTGGCCGCGCTCGTGGTGGGCGCCGTCGTCGTCGTGCAGGCGCGCTCCGACGACGACAAGGACTCCGCTGCCTCGGCGTCCGCCGACGGCAAGGGCGGCGACCGCTTCGTCACCGGCTCCGACGGGGTCCGCACGTGGCAGGGCAAGCTCGGCCGCACCCACGTCACCAAGAAGGTGTCGTACCCGATGGAGCCCCCGGTCGGCGGCGACCACGCGCAGGTCTGGATGAACTGCAACGGCAACGTCTACACCAAGTCCCTCAACCCCATGAACGCCGTGCACTCCCTGGAGCACGGGGCGGTGTGGGTGACGTACACCGGCAAGGCGGCCAAGGCGGACGTGGACGCGCTCGCCGCGAAGGTGCGCAGCACGCCGTACACGCTGATGAGCCCGGACGACGACCAGGCCCAGCCGATCATGCTGACCGCCTGGGGCCACCAGCGCGCGGTGAGCGGCGCGGGCGACCCGGCCGTGGGGGCGTTCTTCGAGAAGTTCGTGCAGGGCGCGCAGACGCCCGAGCCGGGCGCGGCGTGCACCGGCGGTCTGTCGCAGTGAGGTACGCGTCGGTGGCCGTCGCGGTGGCGGGGGTGCTCCTCGCCGCGGGGGCCGTCACCTATTCCGCCGTCGCCGGGGACGACGGCTCGGGCGTGCGGCCGCCCGCCGCCGACTCGGCCGATGCCGGGTTCGCCCGGGACATGGCGGTGCACCACCAGCAGGCCGTGGAGATGTCGTACGTGGTGCGCGACCGCACCACCGACGCGGACGTGCGCCGGCTCGCCTACGACATCGCGCAGACGCAGGCCAACCAGCGCGGCATGCTGCTGGGCTGGCTGGACCTGTGGGGGTTGCCGAAGGTGTCGTCGAAGCCGCCGATGACCTGGATGGGCATGGGCCGGATGCCGGCCGGCGAGGACGGCGCGCTGATGCCGGGCATGGCGACCGACACCGAGATGAGGAAGCTCGGTTCGCTGAACGGCCGTCAGGCCGAGGTGTTCTACCTCCAGTTGATGACGGCCCACCACAAGGGCGGCATCCACATGGCCGAGGGCTGTGCGGCCCGGTGCACGGTGGGGGCGGAGAAGCGGCTCGCGCAGGGCATGGTCGACGCGCAGCAGTCCGAGATCGACCTGATGACGGGGATGCTCGAGGAGCGGGGCGCGGCACCGCGTCCGTGAGTTCCCGGAACCCCGCGCGCGCCAAGTCGTAGGGTTTTCCCTCGACTTCACGGACGTGTCCGACAAATGCGCACAAGCGGTGGTCGCTTGGGCTCTTCTTGGGACGCCCATTCCCCTGGCATGAACGGTTCATCGCGAGAGTGGCCGGACCGAGTGATCCACTCGACCCAACCGCACTCAGGGGGTCCCATGAGATCCAACCGCGCCGCGCTGCGCGCCGGGGTGAGCATGGCAGCGACGCTGCCGATGCTCGCCGGTGCGCTCGCGCTCGGCATACCCGCGGCGCAGGCCGCGGACACCCCGGCCCGCGACACGCTGGCCGGGACCAAGCCGACGTGGGCGACGACCAAGGCGGACAAGGGCGCGACCGCGGACAGCGCCCAGGTCTCGGCCCGGGTCTACCTCGCCGGCCGTGACGCCCGCGGCCTGGCCGCCTACGCCCGCGCCGTCTCCGACCCGCACTCGGCCGCGTACGGCAAGTACCTCGGCGCGAAGCAGGCGCAGGCCCGCTTCGGCGCGACGAAGGCCCAGGTCGCCGCGGTCAAGAAGTGGCTGGCGTCGGCCGGTCTGAAGGTCACGGGCGTGACGCAGCACTACGTCTCCGTCACCGGTGACGTCGCCGCCGCCGAGAAGGCGTTCGGCACCCAGCTGCACAACTACGCCAAGGGCGGCCACACCTACCGCGCCCCGGCGAAGGCCGCCTCCGCGCCGGCCGCCCTGGACGGCGCCGTGCTCACCGTGACGGGCCTGGACAACGCCCCGCACAAGGCGAGCTCCAAGGACCAGCTGCCGCCGCCGGACGCCGTGTTCAAGAACTCCGGGCCGTTCTCCTCGTACTACGGCTCGAACATCGCGACCACGCTGCCCGACGCCTACGGCACCAAGATCCCGTACGCCGTGCAGGGCTACACCGGCAAGCAGCTGCGGGCCGCCTACGGCGCCGGCTCGTACACCGGCAAGGGCGTGCGCATCGCCATCACGGACGCGTACGCCTCCCCGACCATCGCCTTCGACGCGGCCACGTACGCGAAGAAGCACGGTGACGCGGCCTGGAGGACCGGCCAGCTGACCCAGGTCCTGCCGAAGAACTACACCAAGACCGAGGAGTGCGGGGCGGCCGGCTGGTACGGCGAGGAGACCCTCGACGTCGAGGCCGTGCACGCGGTCGCGCCGGCCGCGAACGTCACCTACGTCGGCGCCGCGTCCTGCTACGACGACGACCTGCTCGACTCGCTCAGCAAGGTCGTCGACAACCACCTGGCCGACCTCGTCTCCAACTCCTGGGGCGACATCGAGGCCAACCAGACGCCGGACCTGGCGGCCGCCTACGACCAGGTCTTCCAGTTCGGCGCGGTGGAGGGGATCGGCTTCTACTTCTCCTCCGGCGACAACGGCGACGAGGTCGCCAACACCGGCACCAAGCAGGTCGACACCCCGGCCAACTCGGCGTGGGTGACGGCGGTCGGCGGCACCTCGCTGGCGGTCGGCAAGAACGACGCGTACCTGTGGGAGACCGGCTGGGGCACCGAGAAGGCCTCGCTGTCGGCCGACGGCAAGAGCTGGACGGGCTTCCCCGGCGCCTTCACCTCCGGCGCGGGCGGCGGCACCAGCAAGACCGTCGCGGAGCCCTACTACCAGAAGGGCGTCGTCCCGGACGCGCTCGCCCAGGCCAACGGCGCCGCCGGCAACCGCGTCGTCCCGGACATCGCGGCGATCGCCGACCCGAACACCGGCTTCAAGGTCGGCCAGACCCAGACGTTCGCCGACGGCTCGCAGCAGTACAGCGAGTACCGGATCGGCGGTACGTCGCTGGCGGCGCCGGTGATCGCGGCGGTGCAGGCGCTGGCCACGGAGGCCCGCGGCGGCAAGGCCATCGGCTTCGCCAACCCGGCGATCTACGCCAAGGCCGGCAGCCGGGTCTACCACGACGTGACGGACAACCCGACGGGTTCCGGTCTCGCCGTGGCCCGCGTCGACTTCGTCAACGGCGTCGACGCGGCGGACGGTCTGGCCACGTCGGTGCGCAGCCTCGGCAAGGACAGCTCGCTGTCGGCCGTGAAGGGCTACGACGACGTGACGGGCGTCGGCTCGCCGGCGAAGGGGTACGTGGAGTCCTGGCGCCGGTGAGGTAGCCCCTGGATGGGCACGGTCACGCGCCTTGAGCAGTGAGCGTCCTCACCTGCACGCACGAAGCAGCCCGCCGACGGGGGAAGATCGGCGGGCTGCTTCGTCGTGCCGCAGTGGCTCAGTGGACGGAGTGCTCGTCCTGGGGGAACGTTCCGCCGACCACGTCGTCGGCGAAGGCGCGGACCGCTCCGGTCATGACCTCGCGCAGGTCGGCGTACTGCTTGACGAACTTCGGCACCCGGCCCGGGGTCAGGCCGAGCATGTCGGTCCAGACGAGGACCTGGGCGTCGGTCTCGGGGCCGGCGCCGATGCCCACGGTCGGGATGTGCAGGACCCGCGTGACCTCGGCGGCCAGCTCGGCCGGGACCAGTTCGAGGACGACCGCGAAGGCGCCGGCGTCCTGGACGGCCTTGGCGTCGCGCAGGAGCTGCTGGGCCGCCTCCTCGCCCCGGCCCTGGACGCGGTAGCCCATGGCGTGCACGGACTGCGGGGTCAGGCCGATGTGGGCCATGACCGGGATGCCGGACTCCACCAGCAGGCGGATCTGCTCGTGCGAGCGCTCGCCGCCCTCCAGCTTCACGGCGCCCACCCCGGCCTCCTTGACCAGCCGGGTCGCCGAGCGCAGCGCCTGCACCGGGCCCTCCTGGTAGGACCCGAAGGGCAGGTCGCCGACGATCAGGGAACGCCTGGTGCCGCGGACGACGGCCGCGGACAGCATGGTCATCTCGTCGAGGGTGACCGGCACGGTGGTCTCGTAGCCCAGGTGGCAGTTGCCCGCCGAGTCACCGACGAGGATCACCGGGATGCCGGCCTCGTCGAAGACGGACGCGGTCATCGCGTCGTAGGCGGTGAGCATCGGCCACTTCTCGCCGCGGTCCTTGGCGAGGCCGATGTCGCGGACGGTGATGCGGCGCGTGCTCTTGCCCCCGTACAGCGCCCTGCTGCCGTCGGAGGACTGCTGGGATGCGCTCTGGGCAGCCGGAAGCTGCGTCATGGCAACGGCTCCTTACGTCATCTCGAGGCGCCCTGACGGCGTCCCCGGACCACTCCCATGGTGGCACCTCGTGCCATGGGGGGCCAGAGGGGGTCCGGAGAAGCTCCGGGAAGACCCGAGCGGGTAAGAGCTCGGTAAATCCATTCGATACGAGACGGTTCCGTATCGAAATACCGGTAGGATCGTCGCATGACTTCTCCCGCCGCTCCCGCGGCCGAGCGGATCCCGGAGGCCGTGCACCGGCGCCGTTGGGCGATCCTCGGCGTGCTGATGCTGAGCCTGCTGATCGTGGTGCTCGACAACTCGATCCTCAACGTCGCCATCAAGACGATCTCGACTCCGGCCCCCACGGGCCTCGGCGCGTCGCAGAGCGAGCTCGAATGGGCGATCAACTCCTACACCCTGGTCTTCGCCGGCCTGTTGTTCTCCGCCGGTCTGCTCGGTGACCGGATCGGCCGCAAGAAGGTGCTGCTCGGCGGTCTCGCGGTGTTCGGCATCGGCTCGGCGCTGGCCGCGGAGTCCGGCTCGCCGGCGCAGCTGATCGCCTTCCGGGCGCTGATGGCGCTCGGCGCCGCGTTCGTCATGCCGGCCACGCTGGCCGTCCTGATGAACGTCTTCGAGCGCGAGGAGCAGCCCAAGGCCATCGGCATCTGGGCGGGCGGCGTGGGCCTGGCCATCGCCATCGGGCCGATCACCGGCGGTGTGCTGCTCGACCACTTCTGGTGGGGCTCGGTCTTCCTCATCAACGTGCCGATCGTGGTGCTGGCCATCGCGCTGATGGTGTGGCTGGTGCCGGACTCCCGCGACCCGCGCCCCGGCCGGATCGACCCGGTGGGCGTGGTGCTCTCGGTGGTCGGCCTGGTGCTGCTGGTCTACGGCATCATCAAGGGCGGCGAGCTGGCCGACTTCACCGACCCGGTCGTGCTGGCGACGATCGGCGCGGGCCTGGTGGTGCTGGCGGCGTTCGTGGTGTTCGAGAAGCGCAGCGATCACCCGTCCATCGACGTCACGTACTTCAAGAACCGGGTGTTCTCGGCCGCGATCGCCGCCATCGCGCTGGTGTTCTTCGCGCTGATGGGCGTGACCTTCTTCTCGGTGTTCTACACCCAGAGCGTGCGCGGGTACTCGCCGCTGCAGACGGGCCTGCTGATGCTGCCGCTGGCCGCCGCGCAGATGATCTTCGCGCCGCGGGCCCGGCTGGTGGTCGACCGGTTCGGCAACCGGGCCACGACCACCGCGGGCATGCTGGTCATCACGGCCACGCTGGCGCTGTTCGGCACGCTGGACGCGGACACGCCGATCTGGTGGCTGGAGGTCGTGTTCTTCTTCATGGGCGCCGGGATGGCGCACATCATGACGCCGACCAGCGTCGTCATCATGCAGGCGCTGCCGCGCGAGAAGGCCGGCTCGGCCTCCGCGCTCAGCAACACCTTCCGGCAGGTCGGCGGCGCGCTCGGCATCGCCGTGCTCGGCTCGGTGCTGTCGACGTCCTACCGCAACGGCATCGAGGGCCACCTGGGCCTGCTGCCGGCCGGGGCGCGGGACGCGGCCGGTGAGTCCATCGAGGCCACGCTGGGCGTCGCCGCGAAGCTCGGCGCCCGCGGCGAGGGACTGGTCGGCCCGGCCAACGACGCCTTCCTGCACGCCATGCACGTCACGGCGTTCTGGGGCGCGGGCGTGGCGCTGATCGGGGCGGTGGTCGTGGCGGCGTTCCTGCCGGGCAGGCCCCCGGCGCAGAAGGAGGGCGCGGAGCCGGAGCTGGTGCGGTCCGAGTCGTAGGACGGCGGCGGTGCGGGGCGGGGCGGGCGACGGGGGCCCGCCCCGCCCCGCACGCGCCCGCCGGGTGACAATGGTTGCGCGACGAAGGGACGGGAGTGAACGTGACGGTTGGGGCCAGGGGCCGTCCCCGCAGTGAGGCCGTGGAGCGCGCCATCATCGAGGGGACCATGCGGCTCCTGGAGGAGGGCGTCCCGCTCGCCGAGGTGTCCATCGAGCGCATCGCCCGCACCGCCGGCGTCGGCAAGGCCGCGATCTACCGGCGCTGGAGCGGCAAGGAGGAGCTGTTCGTCGACGTCCTGCGGGCCTACGAGCCCGCGGAGCCCGAACTGCCCGGCACCTCCCTGCGCGACGACCTCGTCGTGCTGCTCGACTCGTTCCGCCGCCGCGGGGTCGCCAACCAGTCCTCCGCCCTGCTGCGCACCGTCCACGCCCAGATGAAGTCCAGCCCCAAGATCTGGGCGGCGTACGACAAGCTCGTCATCGCGCCCCGGCGCCAGAAGGCCGTCGAGGTCCTGCGCCGGGCCCAGGAGAACGGCGAACTCCGCGCCGACCTGGACCTGGACCTGCTGAACGACGTCTTCGTGGGCCCGATGCTGGTGCGCGTGGTCCTGCGCCCGGAGGCCGACCTCTCCGAGGACCTCGCGGCCCGGGTGGTCGACCTGCTGCTCGACGGCCTACGGCCCGTCAGTTCGCCCGCACCGCAGCCGTAATGTGCGGATTCCGTCACAGACGGTTTGTCCGCGGCCGTATCCGGAACCCCTGACACCGGCCTGTTCGTCCTCGTGCCCGTACGGCCGTCCCGGACGGCAGGAACAGACCGATCATCCCCTAGGGTCGTACCCCGGGGGGACGTACGGTGTGCACGGCAGGCAGTGAGGCGACGGTATGGCGCAGCAGGCGTACTTGACGGAGACGGACAACGGCGGCTCGGGTCCCGACCGCCGGGGAACCCGGTTCCGGCGCCTGCTCGGACGCCGGGCCCGCCGCTTCCTGGACGGCTGGCGCGGCGACCGGCGGATCTGGCGGCGCGGCCTGGTGCTCGCGGCCCTGGCGCTCGCGCTGTCCCTGGTGATGGCGGCGCACGCGCGCATCCCGAACCGCTACGGCAACCTCGGCAGCCTCACCGAGACGTTCCTGCCCTGGCTCGGCCTGGCCGTGCCGGTGCTGCTGGTGGGGGCGCTGGTGCGCAGGTCGGCCACCGCGCTGATCGCGGTGGTGCTGCCCGCGGTGGTGTGGCTGAACCTGTTCGGCGGGCTGCTGACCGACAAGACCGGCTCCGGCGGCGAGCTCATGGTGGCCACGCACAACGTCAACGCGGACAACCCCGACCCCGCCCGCACCGCCCGGGACGTGGCCGCGTCCGGCGCGGACGTGCTGGCCCTGGAGGAGCTGAAGGCGTCCGCGGTGCCCACGTACGAGAAGGCGCTCGCGTCGACGTACCCGCACCACGAGGTGGTCGGCACGGTCGGGCTGTGGAGCAAGTACCCGCTCAGCGGCGTCAAGGCGGTCGACATCAAGCTCGGCTGGACGCGCGCGATGCGGGCGACCGTGGCGACACCCGAGGGGCCGGTGGCGGTGTTCGTGGCCCACATGCCGTCCGTGCGCGTGAAGATGGAGGCCGGGTTCACGGCCCGGCAGCGCGACAAGAGCGCGGACGCGCTGGGCGAGGCGATCGCCGACGAGCCGCTGCCCCGCAAGATCCTGCTGGGCGACCTGAACGGCACCATGAACGACCGCGCCCTCAACGCGGTGACCTCGCAGATGCGTTCCACGCAGGGCGCGGCGGGCAGCGGGTTCGGGTTCAGCTGGCCGGCGTCGTTCCCGATGGCGCGCATCGACCAGATCATGGTGAGCGGGGTGGAGCCGGAGGCGTCGTGGACGCTGCCGCGGACGGGCAGCGACCACCTGCCGGTGGCGGCGCGTGTGAAGGTGACCACATCCGGGTCGTGAGAACCGCCGCGTAACCGGGACTTCACCGGCCGGAATACTCAGCCGGGGAGAGTTTGTTCCGCCATTGAACATACGATGGCCGTCCGCTCGCTCTCCCGAAAGGCCCACCCCGTCATGCCCCTGGCCCTGCTCGCCCTCGCCGTGGGTGCCTTCGGCATCGGCACCACCGAGTTCGTGATGATGGGCCTGCTGCCCGACGTCGCGGCCGACCTGCACGTCTCCCTGCCCACCGCCGGGCACCTGGTGTCCGCGTACGCGCTCGGCGTCGTCGTCGGCGCCCCGCTGCTCGCGGCGGTGACCGCGCGCACCTCCCGCCGGACCGTGCTGATCTCCCTGATGGTCCTGTTCGTGGCCGGCAACGCGCTGTCCGCCTTCGCGCCCGGCTACGACTCCCTGCTCGCCGCCCGCTTCCTCAGCGGGCTGCCGCACGGCGCCTTCTTCGGCGTCGGCGCGGTCGTGGCGACCACGATGGTCGCGCCGGAGCGCAAGGCGCGGTCCGTGTCGCTGATGTTCCTCGGGCTCACCGTCGCCAACATCGTGGGCGTGCCGGTGGCCACGCTCATGGGCCAGCACCTCGGCTGGCGGGCCACGTTCCTCGGCGTGAGCGCGATCGGCCTGGCCGCGATCGCCGCGCTCGCCGCGCTGATCCCGCACGACCACGCGCCCGCCCCGGTGACGGGCCTGCGCGGTGAGCTGGCCGCCCTGCGCTCACTGCCGGTGTGGCTGGCGCTGGGCACGACCGTCGCCGGGTTCGGCGCGCTGTTCTCGGCGTACAGCTACGTCACGCCGATGCTGACCGACGCCGCCGGGTTCGCCGACGGCAGCGTGACCCTGCTGCTGGCGCTGTTCGGGGTCGGCGCGACCATCGGCAACCTGCTCGGCGGGCGGCTCGCGGACGTGTCCCTGCGCGGCACGCTGTTCGGCGGCCTGACGGCCTTGGCGGCGGTGCTGGCGCTGTTCCCGCTGCTGATGTCCGCGGGCTGGAGCGCGGCCCTCGCCGTGGTGCTGCTGGGCGTGGCCGCGTTCGTCACCGGCTCGCCGCTGCAGCTGATGGTCATGGAGAAGGCGTCCGCGGCGCCCTCGCTGGCCTCCTCCGCCAACCAGGCCGCCTTCAACCTCGCCAACGCCGGCGGTGCCTGGATCGGCGGCCTCGCCCTCGCGGCCGGCTTCGGGGTGACGTCCCCTGCCCTCGCGGGCGCCGCCCTCGCGGTCCTCGGCCTCGGCGTCGCCGCCGCGGCCTACGGGGTGGACCGCGGCCGCACCCCGGGCCGGGGCCGGCTGGTCGCGGCCCACGTGCCGCACGAGGAGCTGGCGCCGGCCGAGTAGGGCGGGCTGGTCCAGGGACCTTCCCACAGGCCCCGGCCGAGCTGCTTGTCGGTGTCCTGTCGGCGGGCGGGCCCGGCTGTCGGCGTCCTGTCGGTGGGATGTCGGTCGCCGCTGGCACCGTTGCGGTCATGACGCGAATCGACAACGAACCCGCCGGCGCAGGAAGCGCCGTGACCGTGCGGGGGCTGGTGAAGCACTACGGCGACACCAAGGCCCTCGACGGCGTCGACCTGGACGTGCGCGAGGGCACCGTGATGGGGGTGCTCGGCCCCAACGGCGCCGGCAAGACCACCCTCGTGCGCATCCTGTCCACCCTGCTGGCCCCCGACGCCGGCCGTGCCACCGTCGCCGGCTACGACGTCGTACGGCAGCCCCGGCAGCTGCGCCGGGTCATCGGCCTCACCGGGCAGTACGCCTCCGTCGACGAGAAGCTGTCCGGCTGGGAGAACCTGTACCTCATCGGCCGGCTGCTCGACCTGTCCCGCAAGGACACCCGGGCCCGGGCCGACGAGCTGCTGGAGCGGTTCTCCCTCACCGAGGCCGCGCGCCGGCCGGTCGGGACGTACTCCGGCGGCATGCGGCGGCGCCTGGACCTCGCCGCCTCCATGATCGGCCGGCCCGCCGTGCTCTACCTGGACGAGCCCACCACCGGCCTGGACCCGCGCACCCGCAACGAGGTGTGGGACGAGGTCAAGGCGATGGTCGGCGACGGCGTCACCGTGCTGCTGACCACCCAGTACATGGAGGAGGCCGAGCAGCTCGCCTCCGAGCTGACCGTCGTCGACCGCGGCAAGGTCATCGCGGGCGGCGGGATCGAGGAGCTGAAGGCCCGCGTGGGCGGCCGGACCCTGCGGGTGCGGCCCGCCGACCCCGCGCACCTGCGGCCGCTGGCCCGCGCGCTCGACGAGCTCGGCATCACCGGCCTGGCCACCACCACCGTGGACGCCGAGCGCGGCTCCGTGCTCGTGCCCGTCCTCAGCGACGAGCAGCTCACCGCCGTCATCGGCGCGGTCACCGCGCGCGGCATCACGCTGTCCTCCGTCGTCACCGAACTGCCCAGCCTCGACGAGGTGTTCCTGTCCCTCACCGGCCACCGCGCCAGTGCCCCGCAGGACGCCCGTCCCGCCGACGACCGCGAGGAGGTCGCCGTATGAGCGCCGCCACCCTGACCCCCACGGCCGCCGGGGACGCCCCCATCCCGCTGCGGGCCCACCTGCGCCACACCGGGGCGCTGATCCGCCGCAACCTGCTGTGGATCCGCCAGGACCCGGAGTCGATGTTCGACGCGATCCTCTTCCCGGTGATCTTCACCCTGCTGTTCGTGTACGTCTTCGGCGGCTCCATCGGGGCGTCGATGGGCGGCGGGCAGGACCAGTACGTGCAGTACGTGGTGCCCGGCCTGATGGCCATGATGGGGATGAACATGGCCCAGGGCGTGGGCACCGGCTTCAACACCGACTTCAACTCCGGTGTCATGGACCGGTTCCGCTCGCTGCCCATCGGACGCGGCTCGGTGCTCGTCGCCAAGATCACCGTCGAGCTGCTGCGGATGCTGTTCGCCACCGTGGTGCTGATGATCGTGGCGGTGCTGGTCGGCTTCGACATCACCCACTGGGTCGGGCTGCTGGCGTCCATCGGGCTGTCCGCGGTGTTCGGCTCGGCGCTGATGTGGGTGTTCCTCACCCTCGGCGTGGTGATGAAGAGCGCCCAGTCGGTGCAGGCGATGGGCTTCCTGGTGCTGATGCCGCTCCAGTTCGGCTCGTCGATCTTCGCGCCGACCGCCTCGATGCCGGACTGGCTGCAGAACTTCACCGACTACAACCCGCTGTCCGCGCTCGCCGACACCGCGCGCGGCCTGATGCTCGGCGGCCCGGTCGCGCACGACCTGTGGGTGACGCTGGCCTGGTCGGTGGGGCTCACCGCGGTGATGGCGCCGGTGGCGATCCACAAGTTCCGCACGAAGAACTGACCCGGTGACCGGCCCCCGGGTGCCCGCCCGCGGACGTCACAGCAGGGCGGCGGCCTCCTCGAAGGAGAGGCCGCCGCCCTCGGCGTAGGCGCGGGCGTACGCCGTCTCCCCCAGCGCGTCCCGCAGCCGCTGCACGGCCAGTTCGTGGCTGGCGCGCTCCATGCTGGAGCGGATGTGCCCGGACGGCAGCAGCGCGTCCGCGACGGCGAGCAGCCGGACGCCGTCGTGCGCGCGGGCGCCCCCGTCCAGGCCGGCCAGGGCGACGGCCGCGACGGTCAGGTACACGCAGCGCATGTGCGGGGCGATCACCTGCGCGAGCGGGTCGCCGGCCTGTTCCAGGGCCCGCCGGACCGTCGTCAGGGCCTGCTCGTGGCAGCCGTCCAGCGCGTCCAGCCACGCCTGCGCGCCCAGGATGAACGCGTCGAACACCGCGAAGTGGGCGATGGCGAACTCCTCGCGCAGCAGGCGCAGTTGCTCGCGGGCCTCGGCGATGCGCCCGGTCACCCCGAGCCGGCCGGCGAGGAAGAGCCGGGCCGCGGGCATCGCCTCGTTGGCCGCGCCGTCCCCCTGGTCGATCACCTCGCGCAGCAGGCGCTCGCCGCGCTCGTCCTCCCCGGCCTCCAGCAGGACGCTGCCCAGCCGGGCGGAGAGCACCGCGACCTGGGCGCGGGCACCGAGCGCCTCGGCCTGCTCCCTGGCCTCCTCGAAGGCCGCGGCTGCCTCCCGGTAGGCGCCGCTGCGCTCGTACGCCTCGGCGCGCACGGACAGCGCCTCGGCGGTGCCCCAGGTGTCGCCGAGGCGGCGGAAGATCCCCAGTGCCTCCTCGGCGTCCTGGGCGGCGTCGCCGGCCCAGTCGGTGCGGTTGGCGAGGATGTTGCCCCGCCACTGGAGACAGAAGGCCAGCTCCCACTCGAAGCCGGGAGTCTCCCGGCAGGTGCGGACGTTCGCGTCGATCAGCTCGCGCAGCCGCTCCATGTCCCCGGTCAGCATCACCGCGTAGTACCACAGCGCGCCGGGCAGCCGGCAGGTCTGCGGCAGGCCGGGCCCGTAGGCGCCGGCGATCGCGCGCAGTTTGGCCTGCGCCCGCGGGTTCTGCCAGGCGTCCAGCTCGGTGTCCATGCAGGCCAGGTGGGCGAGGTGGACTCCGCGCCGCGCCTCCAGCAGGTCCTCGCCGGACAGCGGGGGCGGGCTGTCGGTGGTCCGGCGCCACACCGGGGCGGCCGGGCGGGCCGGCCCGGCGAACGGGTCGGGGCCCAGCGCCATCGTCTCGCGGCACCAGGTACGCGTCTCCAGGCGCAGGTCGCGCATCCCCCAGTACCCGGTCAGCGACAGGGTGAGGTACAGCGCCTCCTGTTCGTCGCGGTCGGCGACGGCGCGGCGCAGCGCGGTGCGCAGGTTGTCGTACTCCAGCTCGAACCGGGCGATGGCGGTGCGCTGGTGGGCGCCGCGCAGCAACGGCTCGGTGGTGCGGGCGAGTTCGCGGTAGTAGGTGAGGTGGGCGCGCTCGGCGGCGGCGCGGCCACCGGTCTCGTCCAGGCGTTCGCCGGCGTACTCGGCGACGGTCTCCAGGAGCCGGTAGCGCATCTCGCCGTCGGCCGAGGGGCCCGCCACGACGAGGGACTTGTCGACCAGCGAGCCCAGGGTCTCCAGCGCGTGCGGGCCGCACACCGCCTCGGCCGCGGCCAGGTCGCAGCCGCCCGCGAAGACCGACAGCCGGCCCAGCACCTCACGCTCGCCCGCGTCGAGCAGGTCCCAGGACCAGTCGACGACCGCGCGCAGGGTCTGCTGGCGGGGCAGGACGGTGCGGCTGCCGGAGGTGAGCAGGCGGAAGCGGTCGTCGAGGCGGTCGGCGAGCTGGCGGGGCGTCATCATCCGCAGCCGGGCGGCGGCCAGTTCGATGGCCAGGGGCAGGCCGTCGAGGCGTCGGCAGATCTCCGCGCAGGCCTCGGGGTCGTCGGCGGTGCGGAAGCCGGGGCGGGCGGCGGCACCGCGTTCGGCGAGCAGCCGCAGCGCGACCGGCTCGGGCAGCGGGTCCACGGGCCGCAGCACCTCGCCGGGCACGCCGAGGGGTTCGCGGCTGGTGGCGAGCAGCGTCAACCGGGGGCAACGGGCGAGGAGTTCCTCGGCGAGCCGGGCGGCGGCCCCCACGACGTGCTCGCAGTTGTCGAGGATGATCAGCATCCGGCGTCGGCCGCAGTGCTCGACGAGCCGGTCGAGGGGGTCGTCGTGGCGGTCGGCGACGGCCCGCATCTCCTCGGCGCCGGCGCCGTACAGCACGGTCTCGCGGGCGCCCACGGCGGTCAGCACGGCCTGCGGCACGGCCTCGGGCAGGTCCACCGGGGCCAGTTCGGCCAGCCACACCCCGTCCGGCGCCACGTCCCCGGCCCGCTCGGCGGCCTCCTGCGACAGCCGTGTCTTGCCCGCCCCGCCGGGCCCGAGGAGCGTGACGAGCCGGGCGCCGGTGAGGTCGTCCCGGATGGCATCGATGTCGCTCTCCCGCCCGACGAACGAGGTCAGGCGGGCCCGCAGATTGCCGACGGCGGGGGTTGGTGCGGTGCCATCGGACGGCGGGGTCGGCGCGGTCGGCACGGACAGCCCGGCGGGCCGAGGGGCCTGCGCGCGCGGACGGGCCGGATCGGACGGCGCGGCGGCCCTCCGCCCGCCCGGCGGCGGCGCGGCGGCGGAACGGTCCTGCGGGGCGAGCAACTCGGCGTGCAGGGCGCGCAGTTCCGGCCCCGGGTCGGAGCCCAGGCGGTCGGCGAGCAGCCGGCGCACGTCCTCGTAGGCGGCCAGCGCCTCGGCGGTGCGGCCCGCGTCGCGCAGGGCGCGCAGGCGCAGGCTCTGGAGGGGCTCGTCCAGCGGGTGGGCGTCGCACAGCGCGGTCAGCTCGGGCAGGGCCTGCTCGGCCTGTCCGAGGGCCAGCGCGGCGGTGTGGCGGGCGCGCAGGGCGTCCAGCCGGCGGGCGGCGAGCCGGGCGGCCTCGGCGGTGCGGTCGGGCAGGTCGGCGAGGACCGGGCCCTGCCACAGGGCGAGGGCGTCGTCGAGGAGGGCGGCGGACTTGGCGGGGTCGCCGCCCGCCAGGGCGCCCAGGCCGTCGGCGGTCAGCCGCTCGAAACGGTGCAGGTCGACGTCGTCGGGGGCGGCGGTGAGCCGGTAGCCGCCCTCGACGGAGACGATCGCCCCGGCGCCGAGGGCCCGCCGCAGCCGCCCGACCAGCGCCTGGAGCGCGCCCGGGGCGTCCGCGGGCGGGTCACCGGCCCAGACCTCCTCCACCAGCAGGCCCGCGGGCACGGCCCGGCCGGGCCGCAGCGCGAGCACGGTCAGCAGGGCACGCAACCGTGTCCCGCCGACCGCGACGGGGGTGCCGTCGGGGCGGGTTGCCTGGGCTGTGCCGAGGATGCGGTAGCGCACGGGGTCCATTCTCTCCGGTCTCTGCGGTGGTACGGGGACGGGTCACGGCGACGGGTCACGGCGACCCGGGGGGGGCTGCCCGGCCCGTGGATCACCCTGCGGGAACCGACGGCCCACCGCGAGACGTTTTCCGCCTGCGCCCGGTACGGTCGGGCAGGCCGAAGACCCGTACGGACCCGTCTCACCAGGAGCCCGCTTCCATGACCACCGTCACCACCCGTCGCAGCGACCGGCGGGTCAGTCCCGTCTTCCTCGGGATCGTGGCCGTCACCGCCGTCACGGGCTGGGCGACCTGGACCGGGTTCGCCGCGCAGCCCGGCGTCGCCGTGTTCCTGTTCGTGACGGCGGCCTGGATCGTCTCGCTGTGCCTGCACGAGTACGCGCACGCGCGCACCGCGCTGCACGGCGGGGACATCACCGTGGGCGCCAAGGGCTACCTGACGCTGAATCCGCTGAAGTACACGCACGCGGTGCTGAGCATCGTGCTGCCGGTGATCTTCGTGATCATGGGCGGGATCGGTCTGCCCGGCGGCGCGGTCTTCATCGAGCGCGGGCGGATCCAGGGGCGCTGGAAGCACAGCCTGGTCTCGGCGGCCGGCCCGCTGACGAACGTGGTGTTCGCGCTGTGGTGCACGGCCCCGTTCTGGCTGGACGCGCTGGACGGTGTGCCGGCCGACTTCCGTTTCGCCCTCGCCTTCCTCGCGCTGCTCCAGGTGACGGCCGCGATCCTGAACTTCCTGCCGGTGCCGGGCCTGGACGGCTACGGCGTGATCGAGCCGTGGCTGTCGTACGGCGTCCGGCGGCAGGTGGAGCCGTTCGCGCCGTTCGGGCTGCTGTTCGTGTTCGCGCTGCTGATGGTGCCGTCGGTCAACGGTGTGTTCTTCGACGCGATCTACGCGGTGCTGGACGCCCTGGGCGTCGGGGACGTCGAGCGCTACTGCGGCGAGGACCTGTACCGGTTCTGGCAGGGCTCCAGCGACTTCTGCGCCGCGGTCTCCTGACCTGTGGCCCGGGCCGGTCCGCCGGCCCGGCGCCTCAGCCCGCGACGGACTTCCTGGCCTTGTCGCGCTTGAGGTAGTACCAGGTCATGTTGGACGACAGGCCCGCCAGCAGCACCCACACGATGCCCAGCCAGTTGCCCTGGACGAAGGAGACGACCGCGGCGGCGACGGCGAGGACGCAGACCACGAGGGCGTAGAGGGCGAGGCGGGGCATGGGGCTGGCTCCTTGTGGGGGACACCTTGTGGGGGACACTGCTTCGCCGACCAGTGTCCCCCATCGCCCCGCCCGGCTCACACGTCGGTGACGCGCAGCCCGGCGTGCGCCTTGTAGCGGCGGTTGACGGAGATCAGGTTGGCGACCAGGGACTCCACCTGGTGGGCGTTGCGCAGCCGGCCGGCGAACACGCCGCGCATGCCGGGGATGCGCCCGGCCAGCGCCTGCACGGTCTCCACGTCGGCGCGCTCCTCGCCGAGCACCATCACGTCGGTGTCGATCTCCTCGATCGCCTCGTCCTGGAGCAGCACCGCGGACAGGTGGTGGAAGGCGGCCGTGACCCGGGAGCCGGGCAGCAGCGCGGCGGCCTGCTCGGCGGCGCTGCCCTCCTCGGGCTTGAGGGCGTAGGCGCCCTTCTTGTCGAAGCCGAGCGGGTTGACGCAGTCCACGACGAGCTTGCCGGCCAGGTCCTCGCGCAGGGCCGCGAGGGTGTCGCCGTGGCCCTCCCACGGCACGGCGACGATCACGACGTCGCTGCGCCGGGCGCACTCGGCGTTGTCGGCGCCCTCGACGCCGTGCCCGAGCTCCTCGGCGGCGGTCCGCGCGCGGTCGGCGGCGCGCGAGCCGATGATCACCTTCTGGCCCGCCTTGGCGAGGCGGTACGCGAGGCCCTTGCCCTGCGGCCCGGTGCCGCCGAGCACGCCGACGACGAGGCCCGAGACGTCGGGGAGGTCCCACGGGTCCTTGGCGGGGGCCTTCTGGGGGGCAGCCTGTGCACTGTCGGAAGAGGTCATGGGCCGACTGTACGTGGGGCCGGTGACCCGTCGCCCGGTCGGGGGAATCCGCCGCGAACGCCCCGCCCGGACGCTCCCGCCGGGCCAGGATGCGGGGTCATGGACGCCGTACGGGTCGCGCTGCTGCGCGAAGTGCTCGCCGGGACCGAGTGGCTGGGGGCCACCCGGAGGTTCGCCGGGGCGCTGCGCGGCTCGGTGGTGGCGCACGGGGGCGGGCTGCTGCTGGTGGGGACGGCCGCGTACGAGCCGTGGCACCTGGCGGCGCACCTGGTGGACGAGGCGGCCTGGTCCGGCACGCCGGAGCTGGCGCCGACGCTCGTACGGCACGACGCGCGCCCCTCGGACCCGGCGCACCTGGCGGTCGGGCTGGGGCGGATCGAGGCCGCGCGGCGGGGCGAGACGCTGCTGGTGGTGGCGGAGCGGGAGGACGCGGCGCTGCTGGAGCGGGTGGCCGGGGCCCGGCGGGGCGGGGTGACGGTGCTGGCCCTCGGCGCCGGGGACGGTGAGCTGCCCGCGCTGGCCCACGAGGTGCTGCCGGTGCCCGACGGCGCGGAGCTGGACCTGGACACGGTGCAGCACCTGGTCAGCGCGGCCGCCGGGGAGAACGCCGTGCCGCGCCCACGGGGCCGCCGCCGTTTCCGTGACGCCCTGTCCCGCCTGGCGGAGTCCCTGACGGAGCCCCCGCCGTCGCCCTGGTGAGGCGAGCGCCCCCGGCCGGGCGCGCAGGCCACGCCGGGCGGGAAAAGCGTTTGCCGGAGGCCGCGCCGGGCCGGACCATGGCATCTCGTGACCGACGCAGCACCCGTATCCCCGCCCCCTTCCGCTCCCGGGCCGTCCCCCGCGGCCGAGGCGGGCCGCCCCCCCCCCCGCCGGCCGCGGCCGCCCCGGCCGCCCGCGCCAAGGGCCTGCGGTCCGTGCTGCCGGACCTGACCCCCTGGCGGGCCTCGCGGGACTTCCGGCGGCTGTGGGTGTCGGGGCTGGTGTCAGGGTTCGGCAGCTTCCTGACCTTCGTGGCGCTGCCCGTGCAGATCAAGGAGCTCACCGGGTCCGCGGCGGCCGTCGGGGCGATCGGCGCCGTCGAGCTGGTGCCGCTGCTGGTGTTCGGGCTGTACGGAGGTGCCCTCGCCGACGCGCTGGACAAGCGCAAGCTGATCGTGCGGACCGAGGTGGGCCAGGGACTGCTGTCGGCCGGGCTGCTGCTCAACGCGCTGCTGCCGGAGCCCGCCGTGTGGCCGCTGTACGTGGTCGCCGCCCTGTCCTCCGCGCTGGTCTCGGTGCAGCGGCCCGCGCTGGACTCCCTGTGGCCGCGGATCATCGCCCACGACCAGCTGCCGGCCGCGGCCGCCCTGAACTCCCTGCGCTGGACCGTCGGCGGGGTCGCGGGCCCGGCCGTGGCCGGGGTCGTGGTGGCCTACGCCGGTCTCGGCTGGGCCTACGGCGCGGACCTGCTGACGTTCGTGGTGTCCGTGGTGCTGGTCGTGCGCATCGCGCCCTCCCCCGCCTCGCACGCGGCGGGCCGGCCGTCCCTGCGGGCCATCGCCGAGGGCGCCCGGTACGCCTGGAGCCGCAAGGAGCTGCTCGGCACCTACGCCGTGGACCTCGCCGCGATGTTCCTGGCCATGCCGCTGGCGGTGCTGCCGTTCCTGGCGGACGAGCTGGACGCCGAGTGGTCACTGGGCCTGATGTACGCGGCGGTGCCCGCCGGTGCGCTGCTCGTCAGCCTGACCAGCGGCTGGGTCTCGCGCGTCCACCGGCACGGCCGGATGGTCGTGCTGTCGGCCGCGCTGTGGGGGCTGGCCGTCGCCGCCGCGGGACTCGTGCACGACGTCTGGCTGGTGCTGCTGTGCCTGACCGTCGCCGGCGGCTGCGACATGGTCAGCGGCGTCTTCCGGGGCGCCATGTGGAACCAGACCATCCCGGACGAGCTGCGCGGCCGCCTGGCCGGCATCGAGCTGCTGTCGTACTCGGTGGGACCGACCCTCGGCCAGGTCCGCAGCGGCGGGTTCGCCGCGTGGTGGGGCGTGCGCGCGTCCGTGTGGTCCGGCGGGGCGCTGTGCGCGGGGGCGGTGGGCCTGCTCGCGCTGTGCCTGCCCGCGCTGATGTCCTACGACGAGCGCACCAACGAGCACGCCCGCCGCATGCGCGAGGGGCGCGCCCCGGCGGCGGACGCCGCCGGGGACACCCCGGGATCGCCCGAGGTCGTGTCCTAGTCGTCGTCCTTCGAGCCGCCCGCGTTGGCGTCGTGCCAGCGCGGGTCGTTCTCCCACTCGAGGTTGCGCTCGCGGGCCGTCTGCATCGCGTGCTCCGCCTCCTGCCGGGAGGTGTACGGACCGAAGCGGTCCTTGGCGGGGCAGTCGGGCCCCTCCTCGACCTTGCCGTGCTCCAGGCAGTAGTACCACTCGCCCGGCTTGCCGACCGTGCGCTTCTTGAACAGGGCCATGACCAGCTCCTCTCGCCTCCGACATGTTCCCCGATGTCCGCTCGTTAGACTCGCTGCATGTCTGGCCAGTCGCTGCTCGTTCCGGGGGAGCTGTCCCCCACCCGTACCGTGCCCGGAAACATCCGCCGCCCCGAGTACGTCGGCAAGCCCGCGCCGACCCCGTACACGGGCCCTGAGGTGCAGACCCCCGAGACCGTCGAGGCGATGCGCACCGCCGGCCGGATCGCCGCGCGGGCGATGGCCGAGGCCGCGAAGATCATCGCGCCCGGCGTCACCACCGACGCCCTGGACCGGGTGGCGCACGAGTACCTGTGCGACCACGGCGCCTACCCGTCCACACTCGGCTACCGCGGCTTCCCCAAGTCGCTGTGCACCAGCGTCAACGAGGTCATCTGCCACGGCATCCCGGACTCGACGGTGCTGCGCGACGGCGACATCGTCAACCTGGACGTCACCGCGTACATCGGCGGGGTGCACGGCGACAACAACGCCACCTACCTGGTCGGGGACGTCGACGAGGAGTCACGGCTGCTGGTGGAGCGGACCCGGGAGTCGCTGAACCGCGCGATCAAGGCGGTCCGGCCGGGCCGGCAGGTCAACGTCATCGGCCGCGTCATCGAGTCGTACGCCAAGCGCTTCGGGTACGGCGTGGTGCGGGACTTCACCGGGCACGGCATCAACTCGTCGTTCCACTCGGGGCTGATCATCCCGCACTACGACAGCCCGCACGCGACGACGGTCATGCAGCCGGGGATGACGTTCACGATCGAGCCGATGCTGACGCTCGGCACCCACGAGTACGAGATGTGGGACGACGGCTGGACGGTCGTCACCAAGGACCGCAGGCGCACGGCCCAGTTCGAGCACACCCTGGTGGTCACGGAGACGGGCGCGGACGTCCTGACGCTGCCGTAGCCGCGGGGAGCGGGCCGGGAGCGCGCCCCGGCGGGGAGCGGACGTGCGGGTGCCCCGGGGGCGCGTCCGCGGCAGCGGGGCGCGGTCCGGGGCACCGGTGCGGATCAGGCGAAGAAGAGGTCGCCGCAGTTCGTGCCGGCACCGCCGAGGTCGGCCGTGACGGTGTCGATGTAGTAGAGGTACGTGCTGCAGGTCCTGCCGTCGTCCGAGCCGCCGCGCTGCTCGTGGTCGGCGGCGGAGGCCGTCGCCGCGCTCACGGCGGTCAGGGCGGCGGTCAGGACGACGGCGGCGAGAGCCGAACGGATGCGCATGGGTCTCCTCGGTTCGGGAGGGGTGACTGGTCAGGGCCATCGGTTCCCCGGCGGCGGCCGTCCCCACACGCTGTTCCACCCGAACGTGGGACGCTCAGCGCTCGAGGTACACCCGTCCGCCGATCTCCACCCAGCCGCCCGGCTGGGGAGCCGTCAGGATCTGCGAGCCGGCGCCCTGGGTGATGTTCAGCGCGCGGCCCAGCCGGTCGGTGAGCAGCAGTGCCGCCGCACCGGTGGCCTCGTCCTCCTCGATGCCGTCGTCGCGGCCGGGGAACGCGCGGGCCCGGACGCGGCCCGCCGGCTCGTCCTCCCAGGCCCAGGCGTAGATCCACTCGCCGGGCGGCGGCACGGCGAGGTCGTCGACCTCGGCGGCGGTGGCGTACCGGCGCAGGGTACGCGGCGGGGCCCACTCGGCGCGGGCCTCGATCCAGCAGAACTCGCCGTCCTGACGGGCGCCCACCACCCCGGCCGGGGTGAGGAGTTCGGGCACGTCGAGCAGCCAGGCCGCGCCGACGCAGGGGTGGCCGGCGAAGGGCAGGCGCAGGGTGGGCGTGTAGATGTCGACGATCCCGCGCTCGGGGTCGTCCACGAACACCGTCTCGCTGAACCCGAGCTTCCCGGCGAGCGCCTGGCGTTCCGCGCGCCCCGGCAGCGCCGAGCCCTCGCGGACCACGCCCAGTTCGTTGCCGTAGCCGCCGTTCGGCGCGCAGAAGACGCGGAGCACGTCGTAGGCGGGCACGTCGTAGTCAGTCACCCGCGCATTGAAGCACCCACCGCGATCTTTGGGTCCCCCTTGACCATCGCATGGGGTGCGGTTGGGGCCGCCGTGATCCGCTCGTGCTCTTACACCGTCCATGAGAGGGGAATCACGGCCCCGGGGGGTATGGCACAGGTAAGCCTCAGATAACTTAGGCGAGCCTCACCAATCCGAACTGCCAGGCCGGGAGCCCGCATGCGAGCCGCCAGAGTGTCCGTCGTCACCGCCGTCTCCGTCGCGGCGGCCCTGACCGCCGTCACCGGCTGCACCGAGAAGAGCGACGCCGCCGACGGCGACCGCGTCATCTCCGTCACGGCGACCGACGACAAGTGCGACACCTCCGTCAAGGAGATCTCCGCCGGCCACGTCGAACTCTCCATCCAGAACAAGGGCTCCAAGGTCACCGAGGTCTACGTCCTCTTCCCCGACGACCGCGTCGTCACCGAGCGGGAGAACATCGGCCCGGGCACCAAGCAGCGGGTCACCGCCGAGGTGAAGGCCGGCGAGTACCAGATCGCCTGCAAGCCCGGCATGAAGGGCAAGGGCATCCGGCAGACCCTCAAGGTCACCGGCGGCAGCACCGCCCAGCGCGACCCGCTGCTCGACCAGGCCGTGGCCGCCTACCGCCAGTACGCGCAGCAGCAGGCCGACGAGACGCTGCCGAAGGTGCAGGCGTTCGTGACGGCCGTGAAGGCCGGGGACGTCGCCGCCGCCAAGAAGGCGTACGCGCCCTCGCGCATCGGCTGGGAGCGCACCGAGCCGGTCGCCGAGTCCTTCGGCGACATCGACCCCAAGGTCGACCTGCGCGAGGCCGACCTGGAGGCCGGGCAGAAGTGGACCGGCTGGCACACGCTGGAGAAGGCGCTCTGGAAGAACGGCACGGTCAGCGCCGCAGACAAGGTCCTCGCCGACCAGCTGGTCACCGACCTGACGGACTGGCGGAAGCGGGTCGGCACCGCCGACATCACGCCCACCTCCATGGCCAACGGCGCCAAGGAGCTGCTGGACGAGGTCGCCACCGGCAAGGTCACCGGTGAGGAGGAGACCTTCTCGCACACCGACCTGGTCGACTTCAAGGCCAACGTCGAGGGCGCGCAGAAGGCGTACGGCCTGCTCAAGCCGGTCGCCCGCAAGAACGACCCGGCCCTGACCACCGAACTGGACCAGCAGTTCGCCGCGCTGGACGCGCTGCTGGACAAGTACCGCGCGGACAAGACGTCGTACGACTTCGTCTCCTATGACAAGGTCGGCGACGCCGACCGCAAGCAGCTGTCGGACGCGGTCAACGCCCTCGCCGAGCCGCTGTCCAAGCTCGCCGCTGCCGTCGCCAAGTAACGGGGAACTCGACTGACATGAGCGACACCGGAAGCAACGCCCGCAACGACAGCGACGCCGGCACGGACAGCACCGGCCGCACGGCCACGTCGCCCACCCGGCGCGCGCTGATCGGCTGGGGCGGCGCGGGACTCGCACTCGGTGCCGCCGCGGCCGGCGGTGGCGTCGCCATGAGCCGCGTCGGCCACGACGTGGACCCGGCCGGCGCCGACGCCGGCGGCGCGGTGCCCTTCCACGGCGTCCACCAGGCGGGCATCTCCACGCCCGTGCAGGACCGGCTGCACTTCGCGGCGTTCGACGTGACCACCCAGGACCGCGCCGCGTTCGTCCAGCTGCTGAAGGACTGGACCGCGGCCGCCCGCCGGATGACGGCCGGCCAGGCGGTCGGCGAGGGCGCGTACGGCGGCCTCGCCGAGGCCCCGCCGGACGACACCGGCGAGGCGCTGGGCCTCAAGCCGTCCCGGCTGACGCTGACGATCGGCTTCGGCCCGTCGCTGTTCACCAAGTTCGGCCTGGCGGGGCAGCGGCCGGACGCGCTGGTCGACCTGCCGAAGTTCGCCGGCGACGCCCTCGACCCCAACCGCAGCAACGGCGACCTGTGTGTGCAGGCGTGCGCCGACGACCCGCAGGTGGCCGTGCACGCCATCCGCAACCTCGCCCGCATCGGCATGGGCAAGGTCGTCATCCGCTGGTCGCAGCTCGGCTTCGGCAAGACCTCCTCCACCACCCCCGGCGCGCAGACTCCGCGCAACCTGATGGGCTTCAAGGACGGCACCCGCAACATCGCGGGCACCGAGACGGACCGGCTGGACAAGTTCGTCTGGGTCGGCGAGAAGGACGGCCCCGGCTGGATGACCGGCGGCAGCTACCTGGTGGCCCGCCGGATCCGCATGCACATCGAGACCTGGGACCGCACCTCGCTGCAGGAGCAGGAGGACGTGTTCGGCCGCGACAAGGGCGAGGGCGCCCCCGTCGGCAAGGCCAAGGAGCACGACGAGCCGTTCCTGAAGGCGATGAAGCCGGACGCGCACGTGCGGCTCGCGCACCCCCACGCCAACGGCGGCGCGACGATCCTGCGCCGCGGCTACTCCTTCACCGACGGCACCGACGGCCTGGGCCGGCTGGACGCGGGCCTGTTCTTCCTCGCCTACCAGCGCGACGTGCGCGAGGGGTTCGTGCGCATCCAGCGCAACCTCGCCACCGACGCCCTCAACGAGTACATCCAGCACGTGGGTTCGGCGGTCTTCGCCGTGCCGCCCGGCGTCCGCGACGGGGACGACTGGTGGGGCCGCACGCTGTTCGCCAAGGAGGCCTGACCCGTGTTCTCCAACTACCTGATCGGACTGCGCGAGGGCCTGGAGGCCAGCCTCGTCGTCTGCATCCTCATCGCCTACCTGGTCAAGACCGGCCGCCGGGACGCCCTGAAGCCGATCTGGCTCGGCGTCGGCACGGCGGTGGTGATCGCGCTGGCCTTCGGCTGCGCCCTGGAGTTCGGCTCCCAGGAGCTGACGTTCGAGGCGCAGGAGGCGCTCGGCGGCTCCCTGTCGATCATCTCCGTCGGCCTGGTGACGTGGATGGTGTTCTGGATGCGGCGCACCGCCCGGCACCTGAAGGCCGAGCTGCACGGCAAGCTGGACGCGGCCCTCGCCATGGGCACGGGCGCGCTGGTGGCGACGGCGTTCCTCGCGGTGGGCCGGGAGGGCCTGGAGACCGCCCTGTTCATCTGGACGTCCGTGCACGCGGCCGGCGACGGCACCCCCCGCCCGCTGCTCGGCGCGGCGCTGGGCCTGGCCACCGCGGTGCTCCTCGGCTGGCTGTTCTACCGCGGCGCGCTGCGCATCAACCTGGCGAAGTTCTTCACCTGGACCGGCGGCATGCTGGTCGTCGTCGCGGCGGGCGTCCTCGCCTACGGCTTCCACGACCTTCAGGAGGCCGACTGGCTGCCCGGGCTGACGGACCAGGCCTTCGACATCACCGGGGCGATCCCGCCGGACAGCTGGTACGGCACGCTGCTCAAGGGCGTGTTCAACTTCCAGGCCGACCCGACGGTCCTCCAGGTCACGGTGTGGCTGCTGTACCTGGTCCCGACGCTCGCCCTGTTCCTCGCCCCGGTAGGGTTCGCCTCCGGGAAGGGGAAGGTGAAGACACCGGATGACGCACCGGATGACCAGGGAGCGCGGCCCGAGGACCGGCCGTCCAGGGCCCAGCAGGCGTGACCGCGGCGCCCTCCTGGCGGCCTCGCTGACCGCCGTCTCGCTGACCGCGAGCGGCTGCGTGGTCGTCCACGGGGAGCGCGAGGTGATCCCGACCAGCACGCGCGGTGAAGCGGCCCGCGCGGTCGAGGAGTTCACCGCCGCGTACAACAAGGCCGACGCCGCCTACGACGCGTCCCTCGACGCCGCGTACACCGCCGGGCCGCTCAAGGTGATCGACGCGGCCCGGCTGAAGGCGGGGCACGTCAACCACCCCGGGGGCAATCCGCAGCACACCCCGCTGGCGCTGTCGGACGTGCGGTACACGATCCCGAAGAAGGCCGGCTGGCCGCGCTGGTTCGTCGCCGACGCCCGGGCCAACAAGGGCGGTTCGGCCCGCTGGCTGATGGTGTTCCAGCGCCACGACGTCGCCGAGCGGTGGCAGGCCACCTACCTCACGCTCGTCGCGCCCGGCGCGCTGCCGGAGTTCGAGAAGGACGGGGACGGCTGGGCCGAGGCAGTCCCGGCCGACGCGAGCGGGCTCGCCGCCGCGCCCGGGACCCTCAGCAAGGGCTACACCGACTACCTGCGGGGCGGCGGGAGTTCCTTCGCGGACGGCGGCAACACCAGCGCGCTGCGCGAGCAGCGGCAGAAGAACGCGAGCCGGCCCGGGCTCGCCACGCAGTACGTCGACGAGCCGCTGACCGACGGCGACTACGCGCCGGTGGCGCTGCGCACGGCGGACGGGGGCGCGCTGGTGTTCTTCAGCTCGCACCACTTCGTGAAGCAGACGGCGGCGCAGGGCGCGAGCGTGCCGGCGCCGAACGCGAACGTGCGGGCGCTGACCACGGGCGAGATCAAGCAGACGCTGACGATGGAGTTCGTGGCCAACCAGGTGGCCGTGGACCCGGCGGGCGCGGGCGGCCGCGTCTCGGTGCTGGCCCGGGTCGAGGGGCTGACCTCCGCGAAGGGCGAGTGATGCCGGACCGCCTCCCGTGGGCCCGGTGCCTCAGTGGCGCAGGGGCCACGGGGAGGACGACCGGTCCTGTCCCGCGTACTTGGCGCAGGCGTCCGTGAGGGACTCCAGCAGGGTCAGCGGCTCGGGCAGGGGGTGTTCCGGGCCCCGCACCCAGTGCACCGACTGCCCGTCGTCGCCGGGGAGGCGGGAGGGCGGCACCAGGACGTAGGAGCCCCGGCAGTGCCAGCGCAGGCCGGGGTGCTCGTCCATGGTCTCGGGGTGGCAGTCCAGCTCGCAGGGCCACCACTCGTCCTCGTCCTCGGGCGTGCCGCGGGTGAGGGTGAAGAAGTACATGCGGCCGTCGTCGCTCTCGGCGACCGGGCCGGCCTCCACGCCGGAGTCCAGCAGCCGCTCCAGGGCCTCGCGGCCGGCCTCCACGGGGACGTCCAGGACGTCGTGGGTCATGCCGGTCGCGGTGATGAAGTTGGCCTGCGGCTCGGTGCGGGCCCAGCGCTCGACCTGGGCGCGGTCGGTGGTGGACTGCGTCTGCCAGGCGAAGGACACCGGGTGCCGGGCGGGGGTGGGACAGCCCACGCGGTCGCAGGAGCACCGGTAGCCGGCGGCGGGGTGCGCGGCGGGCGCGAGCGGCAGTCCCGCTCCGGCGGCGGCGAGCAGCAGGGCCTCACGGCCGCCGTCGCCGGCGGCTTCCTCCGGGCCGCTCCCGCGCAGCCACTGGGAGATCCTGCCCCGCAGGCCGGTCCGGCCACCGAACTCCGCGCTCATCCGTCCCCTCGCCTCGCTGTCGTGGACAACATGCCCCATGGTCCCACCTTCGCGCGCTCCGGGGGACCGGGGGGCCGCGTCCGGGCAGGTGGGACGAGAGCACGCGGGGGCGCACACCGGTCACCGGGTACTCCGCCCGGCTCATGGGGGGGCGGGGGCGGGCGCGTCAGCGGGGGGCGAGTCCGTGCAGCGCGTAGTCGACCAGGGTGTCGGTGTAGGTGTGGGAGATCTCACCGGTGTGCTGGAGCCAGCGCTGGGCGAGCGGGGAGACGAACAGCTCCAGGGCGATGCGCGGATCGACCTCGGCGCGGACCTGGCCCGCCTCCTGGGCGGAGCGCAGCCGCTCGACGTACAGCTGGAGCTGCGGCTCCAGGAGCTTGGCCACGAACTCGCGCCCCAGCTGCTCGTTCACCAGCCCCTCGGCGGCCAGGGCGCGCGAGGGCGCCTCGAAGCGGGGGTCGAGGAGTTCGTCGACCGTGGCCCGCAGCACCGCCTTGAGGTCGGCGGCGAGGTCACCGGTGTCGGGGATCCGGTACGGCTGCTGTCCCGCCTCCTCGGCGACCCGCTCCCCCAGGTCGAGGAATGCCTCCAGCAGCACGTCCGCCTTGGACGGCCACCAGCGGTAGATGGTCTGCTTGCCGACCCCGGCCCGGGCGGCGATCCCCTCGACCGTCGTCCTCGGGTACCCGACGTCGCCGACCAGGGAGAGCGCGGCGTCGTAGATGGCGCGGCGGGACTTCTCACTGCGGCGACGGGCGTCGGGACGCTTGACCATGACCCGACGCTACCGCGCCCCCGGCCGGCCCCCGCGTCACGCCTCCTCGGCCGGGTAGCGCACCCCGATCCGCTCGCGGACGGTGTCCAGGGTGCGCATCACCGCGAGGGTGCCGTCCAGCGGGACCAGCGGTGACTCGGTCTCCCCCGCCCGGACCGCCCGCATCACCTCGCGCGCCTCGTGCCGCATCGTCGTGCGGGGGCCGTCGGCCGGGTCCGCCACGAACTCCTCCGGCTCGCGCCCGGTGCGGTGCAGCACGAACCGCTCGGGGTGGAAGAAGCCGGCGGGCAGGTCGATCCGCCCGCGCGTCCCGGTGACCGACGCGCTCGTGCCGGTGCCGCCGTCGATGGAGCAGTGCAGCGCGGCGAGCGCCCCGGAGTCCCAGGACAGGACGGCGCCGGTCTGGAGGTCGACGCCCTCGTCGGAGAGCACGGCCTGCGCGGCGATCCCGGCCGGCTCGCCGAGCAGCAGCTGGGCGAACGACACCGGGTACACGCCGAGGTCGAGCAGCGCGCCGCCGCCCTGGGCGGGGTCGCGCAGCCGGTGCGCGGCCGGGAAGGGGCCCTCGAGGCCGAAGTCGGCCTGCACGGTGCGCACCTCGCCGATCGCGCCGTCGTCGACGAGCTGCTTCAGGCGGCGGACCATGGGGTTGCAGTACATCCACATCGCCTCCATCAGGAAGCGGCCCTCGCGCCGCGCGAGGTCGACGAGTTCCCCGGCCTCGCGGACGTTCAGCGTGAACGGCTTCTCGCACAGCACGTTGCGCCCGGCCTCCAGGCACAGCCCCGCGGCGGCCCGGTGGGCGGCGTGCGGGGTGGCGACGTAGACGACATCGATGTCCGCGTCCTTGGCGAGGGAGGCCCAGTCGCCGTACGCGCGCGGGATGCCGAAGCGCTCGCCGAACGCCCGCGCCGAGGCCTCGCTGCGCGAGGCGACCGCCACCACCTCGGCGTCCGGCAGGTCGATCAGGTCCGCCGTGAAGGCGGCGGCTATCCCGCCCGTCGCCAGGATTCCCCACCGCACGCTGTCCGTCGTCATGCCCGCCCGCCCTCGCAACCGTCCCAGCTGTCCGTACGAGCTGAGAGCATAGGTGCCGCACGTGTCGGAGAGGGAGGGGCCACATGCCCGAGGGCGGGGCGATACCGGAGCCGGCGGTCACCGGCGGCGCACCGGACGCGGCGCGGGGAACCGCGCCGGCCGTGCGTCCGGGGCGGGGCACCGGACTGCTGGTGACCCTGGTGCTGGGCGGACTGACCGCGATCCCGGCGCTGTCGATGGACATGTACCTCCCGGCGCTGCCCGAGGTCTCCCGCACCCTGCACGCGCCGGCCGCGACGGTGCAGCTCACGCTGACCGCGTGCCTGGCCGGGATGGCGCTGGGGCAGCTGGTGGTGGGCCCGATGAGCGACCGGTGGGGCCGGCGCCGCCCGCTGCTGGCGGGGCTGGCGGTCTACGTCGTCGCCACGGCCCTGTGCGCGGCGGCCCCGGACGTGGAGCTGCTGGTGGTGCTGCGGCTGGCGCAGGGCCTGGCGGGCTCGGCCGGCATCGTCATCGCGCGGGCCATGGCGCGGGACGTGTACGACGGTGTGGCGATGGCCCGCTTCTTCTCCACGCTGATGCTGATCGCCGGGGTGGCGCCCGTCGTGGCGCCGCTGATCGGCGGGCAGGTGCTGCGGGTGACGGACTGGCGGGGCGTGTTCGTCGTGCTGACGGTGGTCGGGGCGCTGCTGGGCGTGCTGGTGTGGGCGCGGCTGCCGGAGACCCTGGAGCCGGCCGCCCGGCACGCGGGCGGGATCGGGCAGGCGCTGCGCTCGATGCGCGGGCTGCTGGCCGACCTGCCGTTCGCCGGGTACATGCTGAGCGGCGGCTTCGCCTTCGCCGCGCTGTTCGCGTACATCTCCGCCTCGCCGTTCGTGGTGCAGGAGATCTACGGCGCCTCGCCGCAGACGTTCAGCCTGCTGTTCGGGCTGAACTCGGTGGGGCTGGTGGCGGCCGGCCAGCTCAACGGCAAGGTGCTGGTGGGCCGGGTGCCGCTGGAGCGGGTGCTGGCCACCGGTCTGGCGCTGCTGGTGCTGGCGTCGACGGCGCTGCTGCTGATGTCGGCCGGGGTGTTCGGCGCGGTGGGGCTCGCCCCGGTGGCGGCGGCGCTGTTCGTGCTGATGTCGGCGATGGGCCTGACGCTGCCCAACGCGCAGACGCTCGCCCTGGTGCGCACCCGGCACTCCGCGGGGGCCGCGTCCGCGCTGCTGGGCACGGCGTCCTTCCTGGTCGGGGCGGTGGCCTCGCCACTGGTCGGGGTGGCCGGGGAGCACACGGCGGTGCCGATGGCCCTCGTCCAGCTGGCCGCTTCACTGGTGGCGGTGGCCTGCTTCGTGGGAATGTGCCGTCCCTGGAACACCCGTACGGGCGCGGAGGGAGCAGACAGCTGAGCGCACCGAGACTGCGCGTCGACACCCCGGAGAGGGCCGGCCTCGACGCGGAACGCCTGCGTCCGCTCGCCCTCGCGGTGCACGACCTCACGGAGGGCGAGCGCCCCTGGGCGGCGGGCGCCGTCCTGGTCGCCGGGCGCGGCCCGGTGATCGCCGTGCAGGAGGCGGCGGGCTGGGCGGTGCGCTACGCGCGCCACGACCCGGAGGCGGACCGCGGTGTCGAACTGCCGCCCAGGGACCGGGTCCCGGTGACCGTCGACACGCCCTTCGACCTGGCGTCGCTGACCAAGCTGTTCACCTCGGTGGCGGCGGTGCAGCAGATCGAGCGGGGCACGCTCGGCATCGACGCGCGCATCGGCGCGTACCTGCCGGACTTCCACGCGGCGGCCAAGCACGGCCTGACGGTCCGTCAACTGCTCACGCACACCTCCGGGCTGCGGCCGGAGCTGCCGCTGTACGACTGCGCCGACGACGCCGAGCGGCAGGCGCTGCTGCGCGCCGAGGCGCCGGTGTCCGAGCCGGGCGTCCCCGTCTACTCGGACCTGAACATGCTGCTGCTCCAGCAGCTGCTGGAACGGCTCACCGGCCGGCCGCTGGACGTCCTGGTCCACGAGGGGATCACCCGGCCGCTGGGCATGACGGCGACCCGCTTCGGCCCCTGCCCCGGCGCGGCCGCCACCGAGGACCAGCGGCGGCCGTGGGCGAAGGCGGACCGAGGCATGCTGCGGGGCGTCGTGCACGACGAGAACGCCTGGGCGCTGGGCGGGGTCGCCGGGCACGCGGGGCTGTTCTCCACCGGGCGGGACCTGGCGGTGTTCTGCCGGGCCCTGCTGTGCGGCGGCGCCTACGGTCCCGCGCGCATCCTGGGCCCGGACTTCGTGGACCTGCTGCTCGCGCCCCCGGGGCTGGGCTTCGCCGTGGACCAGCCGTGGTTCATGGGCGAGCTGGCGGGCCGGGGCGCGGCGGGCCACACCGGGTTCACCGGCACCTCGCTGGTGCTGGACCCGGTCACGGACACGTTCCTCGTCCTGCTGGCCACCACGGTCCACCCGCGCCGCCGCGCCCCCGACAGCGCCCCGCGGGCGGCGGCGGCCACGCTCCTGGCCCGGGCGGTGAAGTGACCGTGTCCGAGGTGTCGACGGGCGACGCCTAGAATCGGCGGGTGAACGACCTGCCCTCGGACGACGACCTCCGTACCGCACTCGACCGCCTGCTCGACGGGCTCCCGCCGTCCCAGGCGGCGCGGGCGGTCGACCGGCTCATCGCCACGTACCGAGGGGCCACCCCGACCCACGCCCCCATCCTGCGCGACCGCGCCGACGTGGCCGCGTACGCCGCGTACCGCATGCCGGCCACGTTCGAGGCGGTGCGCACGGCCCTCGGCGCCCTCGCCGCGGCCGCCCCCGGCTGGACCCCCGCGGATCACCTCGACGTCGGCGGCGGGACCGGCGCCGCCACCTGGGCGGCGACCGCGACCTGGGCCGGCCCCCGCCCGGTGACGGTCCTGGACTGGTCCGAGCCGGCGCTGGAGCTGGGCCGGGAGATCGCCGCCGCCAACCCGGCGCTGGAGGGGGCCCGCTGGGAACGCGCCCGCATCGGCGCCGCGCTCACCCTGCCGCCCACGGACCTGGTGACCGTCTCCTACGTCCTCAACGAGCTGTCCCCCGCCGACCGCACCGCACTGCTGGGTGCCGTGGCCTCCGCCGCCGGGGCCGCGGTGATCGTAGAGCCGGGCACCCCGGACGGCTACGCGCGCGTGCTGGAGGCCCGCGACCGGCTGCTCGCCGCCGGCTTCCGGGTCGCCGCGCCCTGCCCGCACGACGCGGCCTGCCCCATCGCCCCGGGCACGGACTGGTGCCACTTCTCCGCGCGGGTCAGCCGCTCCTCGCTGCACCGCCGGGTCAAGGGCGGCTCCCTGCCGTACGAGGACGAGAAGTTCGCCTACGTCGCGGCCGCCCGCTTCCCCGTCACGCCGGTCCCCGCACGGGTGGTCCGGCGGCCGCAGATCCGCAAGGGGCAGGTGCTCCTCGACCTGTGCGAGACCGAGGAGCGGCTGCGGCGGGCGACGGTGACCAAGCGCCACGGGGACCTGTACAAGGCGGCCCGGGACGCCGACTGGGGCGACGGCTGGCCGCCCGCCGGGGACGGCGCCCCGGACGCCTGACCGGGTACCGGCACCGGCCCCGGGTGGGCCGCGGTGCCAGGCTGCCGGGGTGCGTCACGCCGGGGTGAGCCCCTGCCTGCCGACCTCGGTGACGAACGACGCGGCCGTGCTGATCGCCGCGCCCGGCCGGGTCACGTACGGCACGGTCTTGAAGTCGGCGCGTGCCCGCGACAGGCCCAGCTGGACGGTCGCGTAGCCGCGGCGGCCGTCGTAGAACTTCAGGTGCGGGTTGGCGCTCATGTACGTGTCCCAGTTCCCCGGCCGCTGGGAGCCGTCCTTGCCGCTGGTGATCGAGGTGGCGACGATCTCGGTGCCGAGGGTGCGCGAGGACGGGGCGTCGAAGTCGTCCTTGAGGTCGAAGGCGTAGCCGACGTGCACGTCGCCGCTGAGCACCATCAGGTTGCCCAGGCCGGCCGCTTTGGCGCCGTCGAGGATGCGGCGGCGGGCGGCCGGGTAGCCGTCCCAGGCGTCCATGGAGACCTTGGCGACGGGGTTCAGGTCGAGCTTGCGCTGGGCGAAGGTGACCTGCTGCGGGACGACGTTCCACACGGCGCGCGAGGAGCGCCAGCCGTCGAGCAGCCAGCGTTCCTGGGTGGCGCCGGTCATGGTGCGGGCCGGGTCGGTGGACTCGGGGCCGGGGATGTGGGCCACGTCGCCGTACGCCTGGTCCGAGCGGTACTGCCGGGTGTCCAGCACGTCGAACTGGGCGAGCTGGCCCCAGTGCAGCCTGCGGTACAGCTGGAGGTCGGGGCCGACGGACTGCTGGGCGGTGCGCAGCGGCTGGTTCTCCCAGTAGGCGCGGTAGGCGGCGGCGCGGCGCAGCAGGAACTCCTCCGGCGGGACGGAGTTCTCGGGGATCGACCCGGCGTAGTTGTTCTCGGTCTCGTGGTCGTCGAAGGCCACGACGAAGGGGTGCGCGGCGTGCGCGGCGCGCAGGTCCGGGTCGGACTTGTAGAGGGCGTAGCGCAGCCGGTAGTCCTCCAGCGAGGCGGCCTCGCGGTCGTACAGGGACGGCACGGTGCGGTCGGTGTAGTTCCGGGCGCCGCCGACGGCGTCGACCGCGTACTCGTAGATGTAGTCGCCGAGGTGGAGGACGAAGGCGACGTCGTCCTCGGCGAGGTGGCGGTAGGCGGTGAAGTAGCCGTCCTGGTAGGCCTGGCAGGCGGTGAGGGCGAAGCGCACCGACGGGACGACGGCGCCCTGCTCGGGTGCGGTGCGGGTGCGGCCGGTCTCGCTGAGCCAGGTGCCGGCGCGGAAGCGGTAGTAGTGCACGCGGTCGGGGTCGAGGCCGGCGACCTCGACGTGCACGCTGTGGTGGAACTCGGGGTGGGCGGTGGCGGTGCCCCGGCTGACGACGGTGGCGAACGCCGGGTCGCGGGCCACCTCCCAGTCCACGTCGATCCGCTCGGCGGGCAGTCCCCCGTCGGGCTGGTACGGCGCCGGGGCGAGGCGGGTCCACAGCACGACCGAGCCGGGCTGGGGGTCGCCGGAGGCGATGCCGAGGGTGAAGGGGTCGGAGTCGATGCGCGCCGCGTTCATCTCCGCGGCGGCGGCCACACCGGTGCGGGGCAGGTCCACGGCGAAGGCGAGGGCCATGGCGGCGGCGCCGGTGGTCAGGAAGCGGCGCCGGCCGATCCGGCGGGCCGCGGCACGGAACGTGGCCGGGTGCCGGGCGGGCTCGCGCCGCGGCGGCATTGCTGCGATTGTCATTCTTTCCTCCCCGGACAGTTGAGGGAGGAGCCCCGGCGACGGCCGGGGACGACACGCGCCGTTCCCGTCGCGGCAACCCGGATGGCGGACAGATCTGTCCCGAATGGCGGACGTCGCCTACGCTGCCGCCCCATGGACGCCACGGGTACTGAGGACAAGGGCACGATCGCGGTGGTCACCGGCGCCGGTTCGGGCATCGGCCGCGCGGTGGCCGCGGAGCTGCTGCGGGCGGGCTGGTCGGTGGCGCTGGCCGGCCGCCGCACCGAGCCGCTGGAGGAGACGGCGGCGCTGGTGCCGGACGCGGACCGGCTCGTCGTACGGACGGACGTCTCGCGACCCGAGGACGTGGCCGCGCTGTTCGCGGCCGTGCGGGAGCGGTGGGGGCGGCTGGACCTGCTGTTCAACAACGCGGGCACGTTCGGGCCGGGCGGGGTGCCGGTGGAGGAGCTGGCGTACGACGCGTGGCGGCACGTGGTGGACACCAACCTCAACGGGGCGTTCCTGTGCGCGCAGGCGGCCTACCGGCAGATGAAGGAGCAGCGGCCGCAGGGCGGGCGGATCATCAACAACGGCTCGGTCTCCGCGCACGCCCCGCGGCCGCACTCGGTGGCCTACACGGCGACCAAGCACGCGCTGACCGGCCTGACCAAGTCCCTCTCGCTGGACGGACGGCCGTACCGCATCGCGGTCGGGCAGATCGACATCGGCAACGCGGCCACCGACATGACGGCCCGGATGAGCGCCGGCGTGCTCCAGGCCAACGGGGAGGTCGTGGCGGAGCCGGTGATGGACGTGGCCGATGTGGCGCGCACGGTACGGCACATGGCGGAGCTGCCGCTGGAGGCGAACGTGCAGTTCGCGACGGTGCTGGCGACGACGATGCCGTACGTGGGCCGGGGTTGACGGGCGCGGCGGGGGCAACCCGGCGCGTCTCGTTGCCCCACGGCTCGTCAACTCCTCAACCTGCACAAGTGGAATTTATCCGTCCGCCCCATTGCGGCCGATGACGGACTTATGCTCAACTCTCCTGCACGGGAACTTCACAGTTGGAACACGAAGCTTCCGCAGACCTTGTGCAGCCCTTTGGTTCCACACGCCATATCCAGGGGGGAGGCAGCCGCTCCGGGCCGGGTGGGGGTGGACCTCGCGGAGAGTACGCGGGGGAAGCACCGGTCACGGGGCGGCTGCCATGGCGTCGGCCGGGGACGGTTGCGGGGCGACGGTGGGGCGACGGTGGGGCGTATTTCGAGTCTTTCCGTCGTCAGCGTCCGAGGACGCGGTCGACGTCGGCCAGTTGGGCGGCGGTGAGTGGCCCCTTCTCCAGGGCGCCGGCGTTCTGCTCGGCCTGGGCGACGGAGCGGAAGCCGGGGATGGGCACGGCGTGCGGGCTGCGGGCCCAGATCCAGGCGAGGGCGCCCTGGGCGGGCGTCCGGCCGTCGCTGGTGAGGATGTCGCGCAGCGCGTCGACGCGGACGAGCCAGGCGGGGTCGGCGCCGGAGCCGTCACGGAAGCCCTTCAGCCAGGCCGGTGGCCGGCTGCGGATGTCACCGTCCTCCAGCCGTTCGTGCCGCTTGCCGGTGAGCAGACCCATGGCGAGCGGGCTGCGGTTGATGCTCGCGAGACCCTCGGCCTCGCACAGGGCCAGCATCGCGGGGGCGTCCTGGAGGACGTTCAGGGCGTGCTGGACGGCGGCGCAGTGGGCGCCCTCGGCGAAGACGGCGGCGCGGGCGGGGTCGTCGGTGCTCCAGGCGTAGGCGCGGATGAGGCCCTCGCGAACGAACTCCTCGCAGGCGTCGCGCAGTTCGGCGGCGCGGACGGGGTCGGCGTCGGAGAGGTGGAACTGGTAGAGGTCGACGTGATCCGTGCCGAGGCGGGTCAGGGACGCGGTGAGGGCGGCACGGGCGTGCTCGACGGAGGCGTCCTGCCCGGTGGCCGTACGGCTGTCCTCGTCGAAGAGGTTGCCCCACTTGGTGGCGACCACGACGTCGTGGCGTCGCTTGCCGAGGGCACGGCCGAGGATGCGTTCGCTGTGGCCGGCGCCGTAGCAGTCGGCGGTGTCGAAGAAGGTCACGCCGAGGTCGAGGGCGCGGCGGACGGCCCGTACGGACTCGTCGTCATCGACCGCGCCCCACCCCAGCGGCTGCCCGTCGGCGGCCCCCCCCCCCCCCCCCGCCGATGGCCCAGCAGCCGAAGCCGAGGGCACTGACGGTGATGCCGGAACGGCCGAGCAGGCGTGTGCTGTTGATGCTCTCCATGCGCGGCACGCTAGGAGTTGGAGTGCGCGCGAGGGCAAGGGCGGTGCGTCACCCGAACGGCGGTGCGGGCGGAGCGCGGGGGTGGTGGGGGTGCGACGGTGGAGGGACCGGGGGCTGACGCGGGCGCACGCAGAGGGAGTCACCATGACCTTGTACAACCGCCGTGATCTGGGCCTGCTGCTGCTCCGGGTGGGCACGGGCGGGGTGCTGGTGGCGCACGGGGCGCAGAAGCTGTTCGGCTGGTTCGGGGGGCACGGCCTGGAGGGCACGGGCCAGTTCATGGAGTCGGTAGGCTACCGCCCGGGCAGGGCGAGCGCGACGGCGGCGGGCCTGGCGGAAACGGGCGGCGGCGCGCTGCTGGCGCTGGGCCTGGCGACCCCGGCGGCGGGCGCGGCGGCGGCCGGGGCGATGGCGGGGGCGGCGGCGGTGCACGTGCCCAACGGCTTCTTCGCCCAGGAGGGCGGCTACGAGTACGCGGCGAGCCTGGGCCTGGCGGCGGCCGGCCTGGCGGTGACGGGCCCGGGCCGCCTGTCCCTGGACCACGCCCTGCACCACGTGGCCGACCGCGGCTGGATGGTCCCGGCGGCCCTGGGCGTGACGGCGGCGGTGACGACGGCGGTGGTGGGGATGCGGGGGCGGCGGGTGCGGCGGGAGCGGGAGGGGGAGCAGGAGGTGTTGTTCGGGGAGTGAGGCGCCCTGCCCATGGCAGGCTGCCCGCATGACCGAACAACAACAATCCCCGGCCCCTACACCCGACTTGTGGACGACCGTGGAAGCCCTGTGGAGGTGGCTGGAGGAGGACCAGCCGGTGGGCGGCCGCGAGGGCCTGCTGCTGCGCATGCTGAAGCTGACGGAGGAGGTCGGCGAGGTCGCGGAGGCGGTGATCGGAGCGACGGGCCAGAACCCGCGCAAGGGCACGAGCCACACGTGGGACGACGTACAGGCGGAACTGTGCGACGTGGTGATCACGGCACTGGTGGCGCTGCGCACGCTGACACCGGAGCCGCGGGGGGTGTTGGAGGGGCATGTGGGGAGGGTGGCGGGGCGGTCGCTCGGTCACGGTGCGCCCAGAGGCACGGAGTAAAGGGGCGCGGGCGTCCTGCGGATGATCTAAGGTCGCGCTGTTCTCAGGGGAGGGGATGACGCATGGCGCGTAGGGGGAGGTGGGCCGTGGTGTGCGCGGCCGCGGTGCTGGTACTGGTCGGGTGCGGGCAGCGGCAGTCGCAGTACAGCCCCGACTTCGCGACCGCTCGGGACCTGCCCGAAGGGCTCAGCGCGGACGGCACCACCATCACGGTCGGTGATCCCCACACGCCCGTGACGGTGCACCTGTACGAGGATCCCCGCTGCCCGTACTGCGAGGAGTTGGAGACCACCGGCGGTGGTCCGCAGCTGCAGGAGGCGATGCTCCAGCGCTCCGTCAGAACCGAGTACACCCTCGCCTCCTTCCTGGACGGCCGGGTCGGCGGCACCGGGTCGAAGAAGGCGGTCAACGCGCTGCGCGCCGCGCTGGAGGAGGGCAAGTTCGTGGAGTACCACGAGCTGCTGTACGACAACGAGCCCGACGAGAGCGTGGACGGCTACACCGACGCCTACCTGCTCGAACTGGCCGGTCGCGTGAAGGGCCTGCGCGGCCTTGAGTCCGATGCGGCGGTGAGGTCCATGAAGTACCGCTCCTTCGTGCCCTTCGCGCAGCTGCTGCGAGACATCCACGACAGTCCTGGGGAGTGGCAGGACACCAAGCTGTCCCCCACGTGACCACGACACCTCGAGGTGTCCGGCACGAAGAGGCAGACGAGTCGGGCTGTACGCCGGGTTCTGTTCCGGCGGGTCCTCGCGGGCCCGTCGGCGACGGCCATCCATCTAGGGCCGGCGTTGCCGCCGGCCTCGTGCGGTCTACCCGGGGGCTCGGGCGGGCAGCCCTCGAACGTCCCCGCAGGAGCGCCGGGGCGCTCCCTCTTGACCTTGCTCCGGGTGGGGTTTACCTAGCTGCCCAGGTCACCCTGGGCACTGGTGGTCTCTTACACCACCGTTTCACCCTTACCGAGGACCGAGGTCCCCGGCGGTCTGCTTTCTGTGGCACTGTCCCGCGGGTCACCCCGGGTGGCCGTTAGCCACCACCCTGCCCTGTGGAGCCCGGACGTTCCTCGGGGAGCCCCTTGCGGGAACTCCACGCGGCCGCCCGCCCGGCTCGTCTGCCGTGCCGACCATGGTACCGGGCCGCGGACCCGCCTTCGGACTCAGAGGAGGTCGGAGGTGTCCAGGTCGAAAGCGAAGGGCTGCGGCAGGGCGATCTGCTTGCCCAGGGGGCGGGTGCAGTGTTCCCTGTAGTCGTCCTTCCCCGGATCGCTGAAGAGCGTGATCGAGGACGCCTCTCGGTCGACCAGCAGATAGAGCGGGATGCCGCCGCGGGCGTAGCAGCGGCGTTTGGCCTCGCGGTCGGCCTGCGGCTTGGTGGAGGTCACCTCCAGAACCATCGCGACGCCCTCGCAGGGCATCCAGGGGTCGGCGCCCCGGTAGAGCCGCAGGTGCCGGGGGGCGAACGTGCCGTCCGGGATGACGTGGTTCTTGGGACAGGCGCCCCCGCTCGCCAGCTTCAGCCCCTTGTTCCCGGAGAACTGAATGTCGGTTCGCGACAGCCGGTACACCTGGCTGACGATCACCTCGATGTAGTCCTCGTGATCCCCGTCCGGCGGCGGTGTCACTACGATCTCCCCCTCGATCAGCTCCGCCCGGAAACCCTCCGGGGTGTCCAGGGCGAGGAAGCCGTCCAGCAGGACGTCTTCCTGCGTGAGCGGCTCGTGGGCCACGGCAGTCATGTCACGCCCCTCCTTCTGTCGCCCGCCAGACTGGGACATCGGCTGATCACCTGTCCGTGAGATCGAGAACCTGTCCCTCGATCGTGGCACAGGCGTTCCGTCAGCGCCGTCGTCAGCAGTGAAGAATCACGCCGGGACGAAGCGGATCGTCGGCCCCGTGGGGTCCGCCTCCGTCAGGCGGACCGTCAGGGTCGTGCCCAGGGGCAAGGGGGTCGGGGAGTCCACGCGGCCCACCACCGCCGGGGCCGCCAGGTGGACCGTGCCCCTCGTGGGGTGGTCGTCCGAGATGTCGATCACCGTTGCCGAGAAGGTCTCGCCCACGTGGGCTTGCAGGACCGTCGCCTCCAGGAGGTCAAGGCACGCTCGTTCCAGGGTGTTCGACCTGCGGGTTCCCTCCGTCATCTCCGCGGGGAGGCGGTCCAGGGCCGACAGGACCCACTCCGGTGCGGGGGCGGCCGCCGTCGCCGCCAGGCAGAGTTCCGTCGTGTAGCGGTCGGCCAGGCGGCGCAGGGGGGCCGTGCAGTGGGCGTACGGGGCCGCGACCGCCGCGTGGGTCGTCAGGGCGGGCAGGGCGCCGTCGCGGAACACCGTGTAGCCGGCGCCGCGCAGCAGGGTCGTGCACTCCTGGAGGAACGCCGCGTGGCGCGGGGTGTCCGGGTCCAGGGTGCGGATCAGGTCCGCGTACGACACGTGGTGCGGCCAGTCGATCTCCAGCGCCTGCGCCACGCGCCGCAGGCGGGACACCGCGCCGTCGGGTGCGGTGGGCAGGGTGCGCAGGACGCCCGTGCCGTGGGCCAGCATCAGGTCGGCGGCCGCCATGCCGGTCAGGAGGGAGAGCTGGGCGTTCCAGCCCTCGGCGGGGAGCGGGGCGCGGTAGGTCAGTTCGTAGGTGTGGTCGTGCTGGACTATTTCCTGTTCGGGGACGTTCAGGGAGATGCCGCCCCGTTCCGCTTCCAGGGCTTCGCGCAGCCTTCCGATCGTGCGCAGGAGCGCCAGCGGTTCCTCGGCCGTGCCCGTGTCGATCGCCTTCTGGACGCCCTCGTAGTCCAGCTTGGCCCGGCTGCGGATCAGCGCCCGGCGTACGTCGGCGGCGACCGTACGGCCCTCCGCGTCCAGGTCCAGCGTCCACAGCGCGGCCGGGCGCACCTGGTCCGGGAGCAGGCTCGCGGCGCCCTCGCCGAGCACGGGCGGGTGGAGCGGGACCTTGCCGTCCGGGAAGTACAGGGTGGTGACCCTGCGGTGGGCCTCCGCGTCCAGCGCCGATCCCGGGGTGACGAAGGCGGCCACGTCGGCGATGGCGTAGTGGACGCGGTAGCCGGTGCCGCGGCGGGACAGGTGCAGCGCCTGGTCCAGGTCCGTGGACGAGGGCGGGTCGACCGTGACGAAGGGGATGTCGGTGGCGTCGGCGTGCCGGAGGGCGGGGGCGCGGGCCGCGCGGTCCGCCTCCGCCAGGACCTCCGGCGGGAAGGCCTCGGGGACGGAGAGCTTGGCGCGCAGCGCAGCGAGGGCGGTCCTGAGGGGCGCCTCGGGGGCGCCGGTCACGCGGAGGGGGCGGCGGGGCATGGTGCCGAGCGTACGGGGGGAGGCGGTCACGGGGCACGCCGTACGCTGATGTCCCGGCCGTCACACCGCCACAACAGCGCCGACGCCGGCAACAGCAACAGCAACAGGTTCAGCAAAAGCAACAGCCGCTAGGAGATACCCCCGTGCTCGTCCTGCTCCCGCCCTCCGAAGGCAAGGCCTCCTCCGGCCGTGGCGCCCCGCTGAAGCCGGAGTCGCTGTCGCTGCCGGGGCTGACCGGGGCGCGGCTCGCCGTGCTGGAGGAGCTGGTCGAGCTGTGCTCCGCCGACGAGGAGAAGGCGCGCGAGGTGCTGGGGCTCAGCGAGGGGCTGCGCGGGGAGGTGGCCAAGAACGCCGGACTGCGCACCGCGGGCGCCCGGCCGGCCGGGCAGATCTACACCGGCGTGCTGTACGACGCCCTCGACCTGGCCTCGCTGGACGCCGCCGCCAAGCGCCGGGCCGCTTCCTGGCTGCTGGTGTTCTCCGGGCTGTGGGGCGCGGTCCGGGTGACGGACCGCATCCCGTCGTACCGCTGCTCGATGGGTGTACGCCTGCCGGGGCTGGGGGCGCTGGGCGCGCACTGGCGGGCGCCGATGGCGGCCGTGCTGCCCGAGGCGGCCGGGGACGGGCTGGTGCTGGACCTGCGGTCGGCGGCGTACGCCGCGGCGTGGAAGCCGAAGGGCGAGGTGGCCGGGCGCACGGCGTCCGTGCGGGTGCTGCACGCGCCGACGCGGAAGGTGGTCAGTCACTTCAACAAGGCGACCAAGGGGCGGATCGTACGGAGCCTGCTGACCGCCGGGGCCGCGCCGGCGCACCCCGCCGAGCTGGTGGAGGCGCTGCGGGACCTCGGCTACGTGGTGGAGGCGCAGGCGCCCGGCAAGGCGGGGGTGGCCTGGTCCCTCGACGTGCTGGTGGACGAGGTCCATTGAGGTCCGATTAGCCACTGATCATCCCGCTCGTTGCAGCATGCGCAATGGGCTTTGCGCAGAGTGCACGTGGTGGGCAGGATGAGGCCATGGCCGACTCCTCCCTGCCCTCCCCTGCCTCCACGCGCTCCCCCTCCCAGCCGTCCGGCGGTGCCGTGTCCGTGCTGGACCTCGCGCCCGTGCTGCCCGTCGTCGTGGTGGACGACGCCGACGACGCTGTACCGCTGGCGCGGGCGCTGGTGGCCGGGGGGCTGCCGGCGATCGAGGTGACGTTGCGGACGGCCGCCGCGCCGGAGGCGATCCGCGCGATCGGCGCGGGCGTGCCGGGGGCCGTGGTGGGCGCCGGGACGGTGCTCGGGCCGGAGCACGTGGACGTCGCCGTGGACGCAGGGGCCCGTTTCCTCGTGAGTCCCGGGTGGACGGACGGGCTGCTGTCCGCGATGCGGGCGTCCGGGCTGCCGTGCCTGCCCGGGGTGTCCACCGCGTCGGAGGTGGTGGCGCTGCTCGAGCGCGGGGTGCGGGAGATGAAGTTCTTCCCGGCGCAGGCGGCGGGCGGTACGGCCTATCTGCGGTCGTTGTACGGCCCGTTGCCGCAGGTCCGGTTCTGCCCGACCGGGGGGATCGGGCCCGCGAACGCGCCGGAGTACCTGGCGTTGCCCAACGTCGGCTGCGTGGGCGGGAGTTGGATGGTGCCCGGGGACGCGGTGGCGGCGCGGGACTGGGGGCGGGTCGAGCGGCTGGCGCGGGAGGCGGCGGCGCTCCGGAACGCCGTCACGGCCGGCACCACGTCCCATGCCGCCCCCGCCGTCCCGACCGGCTCGGCCTCCGGCGTCACGCCCTCAGGTGGGACGTGTCGTTGAGCAGGCGGACGCTCGCGTTGCCGTCGGCGTAGTAGGCGATCGCCGAGACGGACGCCGCCGAGAGTTCCATGCGGAACAGGGACTCCGGCGGGGCACCGAGGGCGAGCCGCACGAACGTCTTGATCGGCGTGACGTGGGTGACGAGCAGCACCGTGCGTCCGGCGTGGGCCGCGGTCAGCTCGTCGCGCACGGCGGCGATGCGCACGGCGGTCTCGGCGAAGCTCTCGCCCCCGCCGGTGGGCCGGGCCCCGGTGTCGGCCAGCCAGGCGTTCAGGTCGTCGGGGTGGCGCTCGCGCACCTCGGCGAAGGTCAGGCCCTCCCAGGCGCCGAAGTCGGTCTCGCGCAGGCCGTCCTCGACCGTGACGTCCAGACCGAGGTGGGCGGCGACGATGGCGGCGGTCTCGCGGGTGCGGGCGAGGGGCGACGACACGATGTGCTGGATCGTCCCGCGCCGGGCCAGCGCCGCGCCGGCCCGCTCGGCCTGTTCGCGCCCCGCGGCGGAGAGGGCCGGGTCGGTGCCGCCGCTGCCCGAGAAGCGCTTCTGCGGGGTCAGCGGGGTCTCCCCGTGGCGCAGCAGGACGAAGGTGGCCGGAGCGCCGAGGTCGGGCGCACCCCAGCCGGCGCTGGGAGCGGCCACGCTCCTGGCGGCCTTCACGTCGGCCCCGGCCGCCTTGGCCGTCCCGGCCGTGACGTCGACGGCGGCCTTGCCCGGCACGGCCGTGACGTCGGCCACGGCCCTGCCCCGCGCGGCCGTGACGTCGACAGCGGCCCCGCCCGTCCCGGCCGCGGTGTTCGTGCTCGCCCTTGCCGTCCCGGCCCCGGCCGTCCCGCCCGCGGCGTCGGCGTCGGTGTCTGCGTGGGCCCGGGCCGTCCCGCCCGCGGCGTCCGCGTCGGTGTCGGTGCCTGCGTGGGCGTCGGCCGTCCCGGCCGTCACGCCGGCCCCGGTACCGGCAGCCCCATCGGCGACCGACCCCCCGGCCTCCGCCACTCCGCCGCCCACCGACTCCCGCCGCGCCGAATACCCCGTCTCCCCCGACACCCCCGCGTCCATCGCCTCGTTGGCCAGCCGGTCCGCCGCCTTGTTCTGTTCGCGCGGGATCCACTCGTACGTGACGCGGCCGGGCGGGAACACCCGGGCCGCCTCCGCCGCGAGGGGCTTCATGTCGGGGTGCTTGATCTTCCAGCGGCCCGACATCTGCTCGACGACGAGCTTGGAGTCCATGCGGACGTGCACCGTGGCGGCCGGGTCCAGGTCGTGCGCCGCGCGCAGCCCGGCGAGCAGGCCCCGGTACTCGGCGACGTTGTTCGTGACGACGCCGAGGTACTCGGCGCGCTCCACGAGCGTCTCCCCCGTCGCCGCGTCGATCACCACGGCGCCGAAGCCCGCGGGCCCCGGGTTGCCCCGCGACCCGCCGTCGGCCTCGACGATGAACTCCCCCATCGCGCGGACCCCTAGAGGCCGGACTCGGCCGTACGGACCAGGATGCGGCGGCAGTTCTCGCAGCGGACCACCTCGTCGGCGGCGGCCTTGCGGATGTCGTTGATGTCGGTGATCGACAACTCCTGGCGGCAGCCCTGGCAGGTGCGCTGGTACAGCTTGGCCGCGCCGACGCCGCCCTGCTGCTCGCGCAGCTTGTCGTACAGCTTGAGCAGGTCCGCGGGCACCGAGGCGGCGATGACCTCGCGCTGCTTGGACACCGTGGCGACCTCGCCGTCGATCTCCTCGAACGCGGCGTCGCGGCGCGCGGTGGCGTCGTCGATCCGGCCCTGCACGGAGCCGACCCGCTCGGTCAGTTCCGCGACCCGCTCCTGCGCGGCCTCGCGGCGCTCCATGACCTCCAGGACGACGTCCTCGAGGTCGCCCTGCCGCTTGGCGAGGGAGACGATCTCGCGCTGGAGGTTCTCCAGGTCCTTGGGGGAGGTGACGGCGCCGGAGTCCAGGCGCTGCTGGTCGCGGACGGCGCGCTGGCGCACCTGGTCCACGTCCTGCTCGGCCTTGGTCTGCTCGCGGGCGCAGTCGCTCTCCTCGGTCTGCGCGGCCACGAGCAGGTCGCGCAGCTGGGTGAGGTCGCGGGTCAGCGACTCGATCTCGGCGTGCTCGGGCAGTGACCTCCGCCGGTGCGCGAGCTGCTGGAGGCGGACATCGAGGTCCTGGACGTCGAGGAGACGGATCTGGTCGGCGGGCGCGGCGTTCAGTTGGGGGCTCCCATGGGGCTAGCGGTCGAACTGGACGCCGCGTGGGCGGTCCAGGGGTCGGTGACCGTGGCGGAGACGTGGACCCGCAGGTCCCAGCCCTCCCGGTCGGAGATCTCGTCGAGCTGGGCGGCGGCCAGCTCGCACCAGGGCCACTCGGTGGCCCAGTGCGCCGCGTCGAGCAGCGCGAGGGGGCTGTGGTGCACGGCCTCGGACGCCGGGTGGTGGCGGAGGTCCGCGGTGAGGAAGGCGTCGACGCCGGCGGCGCGCACGTGGTCGAAGAGGCTGTCGCCGGAGCCGCCGCTGACGGCGACCGTGCGCACGACGGCGTCGGGGTCGCCGGCGACGCGGATGCCCTGCGCGGTGGCGGGCAGCCGCTCGGCGGCGCGGGCGGCGAACTCCCGCAGCGGCAGCGGGTGGTCGAGCTCGCAGATCCGCCCGAGTCCGCGCCGGCCGGCCGGGTCGGTGGGGTCGGGCACGAGGGGCCGTACGACGCGCAGGTCCAGGGCGCCGGCGAGGGCGTCGGAGACTCCCGGGTCGGCGGTGTCGGCGTTGGTGTGGGCGACGTGCAGGGCGATGTCGTTCTTGATCAGGGTGTGCACGACGTGGCCCTTGAAGGTGGACGCGGCGACGGTCGTGGTGCCGCGCAGGTAGAGCGGGTGGTGGGTGACCAGCAGGTCCGCGCCCAGCTCCACCGCCTCGTCGACGATCGCCCGGACCGGGTCCACGGCAAACAGCACGCGGGTGACCGGCTGCCCGGGATCGCCCACGACGGTGCCGACCGCGTCCCAGGACTCGGCCCGCTCGGCGGGCCACAGGTTCTCCAGCGCGGCGATGACTTCAGACAGACGGGGCACGGGGGAAAGGCTACCTGCCCGTTCTGGGCCGGTGCACGGCCGTGGGCGGGGCGGCCTCCCGGCGCGCGCCACCGGCCCGCGACGGCACACCCGCCATCGGCCCACGGCAGCACAATCACGCCCCCACCTCAGCGGAATCGCTTCTGCACCACTCGTACGGGCGAAGCCGCCGTCCGCCGCTCCCACGGGCGCGCGTGCGAAAACTAGCTTCGTCGCCGGAGGTGACCGAACCATGACGGCCTGTGCGATCGAACCGACGACGGAGGACGGCGAGCGGGACCCGGAGGAGGGCGGGCGGCACACCGGGGACGGCGAGCCGGACACCGGGGAGGACGGGGACCGTACGACCGCCGCGCCCCTGGTGATCACGGCGGACGGCGCCTACGCGGCCCGGCTCGCCCGCAGCGGCGACTGCTGGTTCCCGGAGCGCTGGACCCTGGACGGCCCCGAGCCGTACGCCGTGCCGCTGCCGGGCCACCAGCCCGAGGAGCCCGGCACCCAGGTGCAGCCGATGGCCGACGGACAGGTGCTCATCCACCGCAGGGCCGCCGGGCGGCACACCTTCACACTGCTGTACCCGACCGGCCCGGGCACCGGCGAGCACCCGCTGGGCGCGATCGGCCACCAGGACGGCGGAGCGGGCGCGGGCACGGACCCGGGCGGCGACGCCGGGCTGCGGCTGCTCCCCCCGGCCCCGTGCGGCACGCGTGCGTACGCCCTCCTCGTCGGCCGGCGCTCCACCTCCCTGTGGCTGGTGGCGGGCGGCGCGTTCGGTCCGGAGTGCGTCGCGGAGGTCCCCGGCCGCTGCTCCGGCGGGGTCTGGCTGGACCGGGCGGGCCGGATGCTGGCCCTGGACCGGGAGACCGGCGGCCGTACCAAGGCGGTCGTGGTGGACCTGGGGCGCGGCGGCGAGGTCTCCCCGCTGCTGCAGATCGCCGCCGACAGCGACGACCGGCTGCTGCTCGCCGACCCCGACAGCGGTCTGCTGCTGATCGGCTCGGACGCGCCGTCGCCGGGTGAGCCGCGCCTCGGCTGGGGGGTCCTCGGCAGTACGCTGCCGGTCCGCTTCCCCGAGTCGCTGCGGCTGCCGGGCCGCGTGCTCACGCCGTTCGCGATCCAGCCGGGGCAGGTGCTGCTCCCGGAGAGCTGCGCGGTGGCTTTGCGCGTCGACGGCCCGTTCGGCTCCTGGGTCGGGATGTGGCGCCCGGCGGACCGGCGGCTGCGGCAGTGCGCGGCGCCGGAGGGCTGGCTGCCGGGCGCGGGGCTGTGGACGGCGGACGGCGAGCTGCGGCTGCCGTACGCCACCCCGGCCGTGCCGTGCGGTGTCGCGCGCGTGCCCGCGCCGGAGCCCGGACGAGGGCCGGGCGCGGAGTCCGGCCCGGGGCTCGCCTCCCCCGGGACCCCCGGGTCCGCCGACAGCCCTGAGGCGACGTCCGGCACCCCCGCCGAGCCCTGCGCGCCCCGCCCGGTCCCCCTCCAACAGGCGCCCCTGGCACGGCTTGTAACGAACTAGTCCCGGTCGGCGTGGCCGCCTGGATCCGGCCCGTGGTCGGCCGGATACACTCGCCCGGCTGTAAAGAAGATCATGTTGACGGGGTGAACTCATCCGATGAGCGACGCAAGCACCACGCAGGGGCTGTCCGCCGGGGTCCAGGAGGTCATGGGGCACGGCAGGCACCGGGGTCCGGTGTCCCACCACGACGGGGACGTGGCACCGCGCGGCCGACACCGCAAGCCGGCCCAGCAGGGCCAGCAGGCGAACTCGGCGCAGTCCGGCCAGCCGATCCCGCAGGGGGTCTAGACAGCAGGAGAGGGAGGGGGTGGTCCGTCGCCGACGGGCCGCCCCCTCCGGCGTGTCACCCCGCGGTGTGCGCCCCCGACACCCTCCCCGCCGGTCACCCCGTACCGCCCCCGACGCCCGCCCCGTCGGTCACCCCGTACCGACCCCGCCGTCCAGCACCGTCGCGTCGTCGCGGTCCGCGGCGGTCACCGTCACCCGGACGTCGCCGGTGTCCCGCCGCCACATCCGGATCCGCAGGGTCTCCCCCGGGTACACGACCCCGGCGAACCGCGTGTCGTACGACCGCACCCGGCGCACGTCCCCGCCGAGCAGGGTGTCCACGACCGCCTTGAGGGTGACGCCGTAGGTGCACAGGCCGTGCAGGACGGGCCGGGCGAAACCGGCGCGCCCGGCGAACTCCGGGTCGGCGTGCAGGGGGTTGAGGTCGCCGGACAGGCGGTAGAGCAGGGCCTGGTCCTCGCGCAGGCGGCGTTCGACGACCAGGTCGGGTTCCCCGGTGGGCGGCTGCGGCCGGGTGGAGGGTCCCCGGTCGCCGCCCCAGCCGCCCTCGCCGCGGACGAAGACGTGCGCGTCGCCGGTCCACAGGGGGCCCTCGGCGTCGGCGGCGTCGGTGCGCATGACGAGGACGGCGGCGGTGCCCTTGTCGTACACGGCGACGATGCGGCCGGTGGTGGTGGCGGCGCCCTCGGCCGGGAGGGGGCGGTGCAGGGTGAGGGTCTGCCCGCCGTGCAGGACGCGGGCGAGGTCGACGTCGATGCCGGGCCGGGACAGGGCGCCGGTCACCGCGGGTTTCCCGCCGCCCGCGACGGTGGCGAAACTGGGCAGGACGTGGAGGCGGGACTCCAGGGTGTAGCGCAGTTCGGCGGGGTCGGTGGCTGGGACGCCCGCGCCGATGCCGAGGTGGTAGAGCAGGACGTCCCGGCGCGTCCAGGAGAGGTGCGCCGTGCGGGGCTCGGCGGCGAGTGCCGTGGCGGCGTCGATGGGCATGGGGCCGGCTCCTGGTGGTCGCGGGACGTTCCCCGACGCTATGCCAGGCGGGGCCAACCGGCCGCGCCACCCGGGACATTCGTCCTGCCGAGGTCCGTACGGACGCCTCTGCCGGGCGGGGCGCCGGGTGCGTAGCGTCGTGACCGTCCGGGAGTGACCGTACGACGGGGGAGGCGGCAGATGTCCGTGACGGGCAGGGTGCGGTGCTGGTACGAGGGCCGGGGCGAGCGGGCCCGGTACCGCAAGCAGGTCCGCGCCGGGCGGCGGGCGGGCGGGGAGCCCGACGACGTCGGGCCGGCGCCGTCCGGGTACGCGCTGCTGCCGTGGCTGCTGATGGGGATGGGGTCCTTCTCCAACCTCTTCCAGGGCGAGACGCCGAACCCGTGGGTCGGGGGGCTGGGGCTGCTGACCTTCAACTCGCTCTACATCTTCGTGGTGTTCCGGGCGTTCGACCCGCGCACGCGCACGGCGGCCTCCACCCGGGGGGCGCTGGCGCTGATGGGCGCGGTGACCTTCGGCCTGGCGCTCGGCTACGGCGGCAACTGGCTGAACTTCTTCCCGCTGCTGGGGCTCGCCGTCGGCACCGTGGCGCGCGGACGGTGGCTGGGCCGGGCCGGCGTCGCGCTGGCCCTGCTCGGCGGTGCCACCGCGGTGGTCAGGGAGGACTGGAAGGACGCGGTCAGCGTCGCCTACGGCACGCTGCTGTCGACGCTGGTGACCGCGGCGATCCTGTCCCTGTCCCAGGCGGTACGGGAGTTGCGCGCCGCCCGTGGTGAACTGGCCCGCCGCGCGGTGGAGAAGGAGCGGCTGCGCTTCTCCCGCGACCTGCACGACCTGCTGGGGCACACGCTGTCCGTGGTGGTCGTGAAGGCGGAGGCGGCGCGGCGGCTCGCGCCGCGGGACCTCGACGCGGCGCTGGCGCAGGTCACCGACATCGAGGCGGTCGGGCGGCAGGCGCTGACCGAGATCCGCGAGGCCGTCACCGGCTACCGCGAGGGCAGCCTGCCGGCCGAGCTGGACCGGGCCCGCTCGGCGCTGCGGGCGGCGGACGTGGAGCCGGTGCTCACCCGGTCCGGTCCGCCGCTCGCCCCGCAGACGGCGGCCCTGCTGGGCTGGGTGGTGCGCGAGGCGGTCACCAACGTCGTGCGGCACAGCGGGGCCCGGCGCTGCGAGATCGCGGTGGCGGGCGACGGGGACCGGGTGCGGCTGACGGTGACGGACGACGGCCGGGGCGGCGGGGGGTGCGCCGAGGACGGCGGCCCGTGCGGGACCGGGCTGACGGGGCTGCGGGAGCGGCTCGCGGCGGCCGGGGGTTCCCTGACGGCGGGGCCGGGTGCGCACGGCGGGTTCACGGTGACGGCTGAACTCCCGGCGGACGGACCGGCCGTGGTGCCCCACGACCCGTCGCTCGCCTCCCCCCACGACCCGTCCCGCACGGGCTCCGCCGGACTCCCCGCTGCGGCGGCTCCCGCCGGCCCGTCGGGGCCTACGCTCTCCCCGTGAACGACATGCCCCGGGACCACCGTCCCGCCCGGTCCATCAGGGTCCTGCTGGCCGAGGACCAGGGGATGATGCGCGGGGCGCTGGCCCTGCTGCTGGGGATGGAGCCGGACATCGAGGTGGTGGCGCAGGTGGGCGCCGGCGACGCGATCGTCGACGCGGCGCTGGTGCACCGCCCGGACGTCGCGCTGCTGGACATCGAGCTGCCCGGCCGCAGCGGTCTGGAGGCGGCGGCCGACCTGCGCGCACAGGCGCCGGGCTGCCGGGTGCTGATCCTGACCACGTTCGGCCGGCCCGGCTACCTGCGCCGGGCCATGGACGCGGGCGCCGCCGGCTTCCTGGTGAAGGACGGCCCGGTGGAGGAGCTGGCCGGGGCGATCCGCCGGGTGCTGACCGGGGAGACGGTGGTCGACCCGGCGCTCGCGGCGGCGGCGCTGAGCGCGGGCCCCAATCCGCTCACCGCGCGCGAGCGGGACGTGCTGGAGGCGGCCGCGGACGGGGCGACGGTCGCCGACGTGGCGGCCCGGCTGCACCTGTCGGAGTCCACGGTCCGCAACCACCTCTCCGCGGCCATCGGCAAGACCGGCACCCGCAACCGCATGGAAGCCCTCCGCGAGGCCCGCCACCAGGGCTGGCTCTAGGGGGTGTCTCGTCGATCAGGCCGGATCAGGGAGCGGCGTCTGGTGCCGTGCATCGCAAGGCGGAGGAGGGAGTCGATGCGGAGCATCGGGGACCGACGACAACGCGGCGAGGTGCGGTGCCAGACGCCGCGAGCCCGGCCTGATCGACGAGACACCCCCTAGGTGTGCCCCCTCAGGGCTCCCTGCGGAACACCGCCGTCCACAGGAAGCCCTTGCCGAACACCGGTGCGTCCTCGGGTTCCTCGCACATGCGGCGCAGTTCGACCTCCGTGAGGCCCGAGAAGATCGCCCGCAGGGACTCGGGGCTGTAGGCGAGACCGCCGTCCAGCGCGGACCGGCCGTAGAAGTCGGCGTCGGGTGCCTCGGAGCCCATCCCGCCGTCCCCGGCCGCGAAGCAGGTCAGGGTGAAGTGGCCGCCGGGTGCCAGGGTCCGCTCCAGCAGGGCGAGGTAGCTGATGCGGCGGTGCGGCGGGAGGTGGTGGAAGCAGCCGGAGTCGTGGACCAGGTCGTAGGGGCCCGGGAGTTCGCTCTCCAGGGCGAAGGCGTCGCCGCAGAGGAAGCGCACGTCGGCCCCCGTCCCGGCGGCGCGTTCCCGGGCCCAGGACACCGCTGCGGCGGAGAGGTCGACGGCGTCCACGGCGAACCCCCGCGAGGCGAGGTACAGGGCGTTGCGGCCCGGCCCGCAGCCGAGGTCGAGGGCGCGGCCGCGGGCGGGGACCAGTCCGCGGTCCAGCGCGGAGACCAGGTTCTCGTCGGGCTTGTCGGCGAAGAACGGCACCGGGCGGGAGCGGTCGGCGTAGAAGTCGTCCCACCAGCCGCCGCCCCGGTCGCTCCAGCGGTCGGCGGCGGGCGCGAACAGGCCGTCGAGCAGCCGCAGTACGTCGTCCACGGTCCGGATGTGCCGGTCCATCGGTCCCCCTTCAGAGCCCGGTCGTCATGAGAGCGCCCCGCGTCAGATCCCCGCGCCGGTCCGTCGCAGGACCCGCAGGGACCCCGTGCACGCGATCTCCGTGAAGGCGTTCGAGGCCAGGGCGCGGAGGTGGATGCGGTACGGGGCCTGGCCGGTGAACTCGTCCTTCGGGTCGGGGAAGACGTCGTGGATGACGAGGAGGCCGCCCTCGGTGACGTGCGGGGCCCAGCCCTCGTAGTCGGCGGTGGCGTGTTCGTCGGTGTGGCCGCCGTCGACGAAGACCAGGGCGAGGGGGGTGTTCCACAGCGCGGCGATCTGCGGGGAGCGGCCGACCAGGGCGACCACGTGGTCCTCCAGGCCCGCGCGGTGCAGGGTGCGCCGGAACAGCGGGAGGGTGTCCATCACGCCGAGTTCCGGGTCGACGGTGTCCGGGTCGTGGTAGTCCCAGCCGGGCTGCTGCTCCTCGCTGCCGCGGTGGTGGTCGACGGTGAGGGCGCTCACTCCGGTCCGGCGGGCGGCGTCGGCGAGCAGCACCGTGGAGCGCCCGCAGTAGGTGCCGACCTCCAGCAGCGGCAGCCCGAGCCCGCCCGCCTCGACGGCGGCCGCGTACAGGGCCAGCCCCTCGTCCACGGGCATGAACCCCTTGGCCGCCTCGAACGCGGCGAGGACCTCCGGGGAGGGAGAGGGGGAGGGAGTGAGCGGGGGCGCGGCGGACATGGGGGCCTTTCGGTCGTGCGGCGCGGGGCCGTCCCCATGCTGCCGCACCCCCGGCCGAGGGCTCGACCGGGGGTGCGGGGTGGGACCGGGTGCTACGCGTCGACCGTCTCGCCCGGGCGGGACAGCGGCAGGGAGAGGTCCAGGTCGACCGCGTGCTCCTGCCCGGGGTGGGTCACCGAGGAGGCCAGTGGTCCGTGGCCGGGGGCCTTGGCGGCGAGGACGTAGGCGCCCCCGGCGGGCACGGCGAGCACGTACGCGCCGTCGTCGCCGGAGAGGGTCGCGCCGGCCTGGCGGCCCCGCCGGTCGATCAGGGTGACCTTGGCGCGGGCGACCGGGCTGCCGTCGGCGGCGAGCACCCGGCCGCGGAAGCCGCGCGGCGCCTCCTCGGCCCCGGCGGCGCGGGTGGCGTTCGCGAGGTTCGCCTCCTCCTCGCTGCTGGCCCGCAGCCGCGGCGCCCGGTCCGGCTTGGGCAGGAACAGGGCGAGGACCAGGCCGACGGCGACCGCGGCCGTGGCGATGAGGAAGGACACCCGGAAGCCGTGCATGGTGGGTATCGCCACGCCCCCGACGGTGTGCGCGGTGTTGGCGAGCACCATGCCGATGACGGCGCTGGACACCGAGGTGCCGATGGACCGCATCAGCGTGTTGAGGCCGTTGGCCGCGCCGGTCTCGGAGGCCGGGACGGCGCCGACGATCAGGGCGGGCAGCGAGGAGTAGGCCAGGCCGATGCCCGCGCCGAGGATGACGGAGATGACGAGGCTCTGCCAGGCGGCGCTCATCAGGCCGAGGCCGGCGCCGTAGCCGACGGCGATGACCATGAGGCCGATGATGAGGGTGACCTTGGGGCCGTAGCGGGCCGACAGGCGGGCGTAGACGGGTGCGGTGAGCATCATCGTCAGGCCGAGCGGGGCGACGAGCAGGCCGGCGGTGACCATCGACTGTCCGAGGCCGTACCCGGTGGCCCTCGGCAGCTGGAGGAGCTGCGGCAGGACCAGGGAGACGACGTAGAAGGAGACGCCGACCATGATCGAGGCGAGGTTGGTGAACAGCACGGCCGGGCGGGCGGTGGTGCGCAGGTCGACCAGGGGTGCCTTCACCTTCAGCTCCATCACGCCCCACAGCAGCAGGACGAGGGCCGCGGCGCCGAACAGGCCGAGCGTGGTGGCGGAGGTCCAGCCCCAGGCGCTGCCCTTGGTGATCGGCAGCAGGAACAGCACCAGCCCGGCGGACAGGCCGAGCGCGCCCGGCAGGTCGAAGGAGCCGGGGGCGCGGGTGGTGGACTCGGGGACGACGAACAGGGTCAGCGCGATGGCCACCACGCCGAGTCCCGCGGCGCCGTAGAAGAGGGCGTGCCAGTCGGCGTGCTGGGCGACGAGCGCGGCGAGCGGCAGGGCGAGGCCGCCGCCGACGCCGATGGAGGAGCTCATCAGGGCCATCGCGGAGCCGAGCCGCTCGCGCGGCAGCATGTCGCGCATCAGGCCGATGCCGAGCGGGATGGCGCCCATGGCGAAGCCCTGGAGGGTACGGCCGACGATCATGGTGAGCAGGTCGCTGGTGAGGGCGCTGACCAGGGCGCCGGCCACCATCACCGCGAGGCTGGCGATGAGCATGCGCCGCTTGCCGTACAGGTCGCCGAGGCGTCCCATGATCGGCGTGGCGACGGCGCCCGACAGCAGCGTGGAGGTCAGTACCCAGGTGGCGTCGCTGGGCGCGCTGTGCAGCAGCTGCGGCAGGTCCTTGATGACGGGGACCAGCAGGGTCTGCATCACCGCGACCACGATGCCCGCGAAGGCGAGCACCGGGACCACGGCGCCGTGCGCCGCGCGGGTCGGCCGGTCGGTCGTCGTCTGCGTCATGGGTGGGGGCCTCCGGGCCGGGAGAGATGATCGATACATGCAGGACGAACGACGTATGCATGGGCAACTATTCCGATGCTTCGGCGTACTAATGATTTCTTGACCGTCTCTTGACGAAGCGGAGTAGGGCCTCCGGACCAGTCGCGTCTGGGCCGGATTCCCGATCGTCAGGACCGTCGGGCACCTGCGACCATGACACCCATGCTGCAAGCCCCCGAAGTCGTCCGTCCGGTCCGCCGCACCGCCGCCCCCGCCTGGCTGCTGGTCGCACTCGCCTGCGCCGGGCAGTTCCTGGTCGTGCTCGACGTGTCCGTGGTGAACGTCGCCCTGCCCTCCATGCGCGCCGACCTGGGCCTGAGCCCGTCGGGCCTGCAGTGGGTGGTCAACGCCTACGCCATCGCCTTCGCCGGGTTCATGCTGCTCGGCGGGCGGGCCGGCGACCTCTACGGCCGCAAGCGGATGTTCCTCGTCGGGCTCGCCCTGTTCACCCTGGCCTCGCTCGGCGGCGGGCTGGCCGGGCAGGACTGGCAGCTGCTGCTCGCGCGGGCCGTGCAGGGGCTCGGCGCGGCGGTCCTGGCGCCGTCGACGCTGACGATCGTCACGGCCGCCGTGCCCGACGGCGCCGCGCGGGCGCGGGCCATCGCGACCTGGACGGCGGTCGGCGCGGGCGGGGGCGCCGCGGGCGGGCTGGTCGGCGGGGTGCTGGTGGACACGCTGTCGTGGCGCTGGGTGCTGCTGATCAACGTGCCGGTCGGCGCGGTCGTCCTCGCGGGCGCCGCGCGCCTGCTGCCGGAGAGCCGCGCCGGGGACGGGCGGCGCCTGGACCTGCCCGGCGCGGCCCTGGTGACGGCGGGCCTGGCCACCCTGGCGTACGGCATCTCGCAGACGGAGGCGGAGGGCTGGACGGCGTCGGCCGCGCTGGTGCCGCTGGCCGTCGGCGTGGCGCTGATCGGCCTGTTCGTCGCCGTGGAGGCGCGGACGGCGTCGCCGCTGATGCCGCTCGGGCTGTTCCGGCTGCGGGCGGTGTCCTCGGCGAACGCGGCGATGTTCCTGTGCGGCTCGGCGATGTTCTGCATGTGGTTCTTCATGACGCTGTACGCGCAGAACGTGCTCGGCTACACGCCGCTCCAGGCGGGCCTGGCGCTGATGCCGAGCTCGCTGGCGATCGTGCTGAGCTCCAAGCTGGCGCCGCGCGTGATGCGGGCGGTGGGGGCGCGCAGCGCGGCCGCGCTCGGTACGGCGGTGGCGGCGGGCGGGTTCGCCTGGCAGTCGACGATGGGCGCGGACGGCACGTACGTCACCGGGATCATGCTGCCCGGGATACTGATGATGCTGGGCGCGGGCCTGTCGGCGACCCCGCTCGCCTCGCTGGCCACCTCGGGGGCGGCGCCCGGCGAGGCGGGTCTGGTCTCCGGGCTGGTCAACACCTCGCGCACGATGGGCGGTTCGCTGGGCCTCGCGGTCCTGTCCACCCTGGCGGCGGCCCGCACCGGCGACCGCGGCACCCCGGAGGCCCTCACGGAGGGCTACGCCCTCGCCTTCCGCACGGGCGCCTGGGTCTTGGCGGCGGGCACACTCCTGATGCTGGCGTGGCTACCACGCAGGCCTCCGGCGGCCAGGCCGGGAAGCACGGCTCACTGACCACCCGCGCAGGCCGGCGGCGGCCAGGCCCGGAACCCCGGCGGCCTGACCGCCCGCGGACGCCGCGGCCCCGACGGGCCGACCGGCCGACGGCGGGGTGAGCGATCGCGTCGTCCTGCCCCCGGCGCCTCGGACCAAGCCTCCGGACGAGCCCGCCCGATGACGGCGCCCACCCACTCCCGCCGGTCCGCCCCGACACGACCGCGCTGCGCGGGGCGACGCGGCCTCGGTCCCCCGGCCAGTCGCCGGCCCGGCGAACGGCGGCCCCAGCCCCGCGCCCCGCGCCCCGCGCCCCGCGCCCCGCGAACGATCTCCGGGCCCGCGTCCCGCGCCCGGGGAAGTCTCCGGGGCCCTGGCCCCGCGGTCGGCGCCCGGACCGCGGCCCCCGGCCAGTCACCGGCACGGCAAGCGGCGGCCCCCGCGCCCCGCTCGACCCCCGGTCCCTCCGGGTCGCCCGCCCGGGTCGGGTCCGGCCCGCCGTCGGCCCGGCCCGGATCATCCGTCCGGCCCGGGTCATCCGTCCAGCCCGTGTCCGCCGGTCGGTCCGGGCCGTGGCCGTTAGGGTGGCTGGCGTGTCGTACGTAGGTCCGGAGTTCGAGCCCCCGCGGGTGCCGCGCCGTTCGGTGCTGCGCCGTCCCCTCGTCGTGGCGCTGGCCGCGCTGGTGCCCGGGGCACTGGCGGGGTGGCTGGTGTACGGGGCCGTGGGCGGCGGCTCCGGGGACGGCGGCGGGGGCCGGGTGAAGGCTCCGGTGCCGGGCACGCCCTCGGCGCACCCCACCCCCGGCGCGGGCGCGGACGACAAGGCGGCCGCTCCCCTCAAGGGCAAGGTCGTCGTCATCGACCCCGGTCACAACCCGGCCAACGCCCGGCACACGGCGGAGATCAACCGTCCCGTGGACATCGGCACCCACCGCAAGGAGTGCGACACCACCGGCACCTCGACCAACTCCGGTTACGCGGAGGCCGCGTTCACGCTGGACGTGGCCCACCGGCTGCGCACGCTGCTCCAGGCGCAGGGCGCCACGGTGAAGCTGACCCAGGACGGCGACCGGCCGTACGGCCCGTGCGTCGACGAGCGCGCCCGGATCGGCAACGCCGCGCACGCGGACGCCGTGGTGTCGATCCACGCGGACGGCTCGGGCGCCGGCAACCGCGGCTTCCACGTGATCCTGCCCGGCACGGTGCGCGCGGGCGCCGCCGACACCCGGCCGATCGTCGCGCCCTCCAGGGCCCTCGGCACGGCCCTCGCCGACGACTTCGCCCGCGTGACGGGCAGCGCGCGCTCCAACTACCTGGGCGGCGGCACCGGTCTCGTCACGCGCACCGATCTCGGCGGTCTCAATCTGTCAACGGTTCCCAAGGTGTTCATCGAGTGCGGCAACATGCGCGATAGCAAGGACGCGGCACTGCTGACCAGCGGTGCGTGGCGGCAGAGGGCGGCGCTGGGGATGTCTGAGGGAATCGTGAGTTTCCTGCGCGGGTGAGGTCCGGCGGGTCCATCCCGGCGGACATCTCGATCGTTCGGGCGATAGTGTCGTCCGTACGAGGGGTTACCCCCGCGCTTCACACCGGGGCCTGACGGCGACATGGTGACAGCGACGCCTCTACCGACGACGAGACGACTGACGAAGGACCTGAAGTGAATATCCGCTCCCTCACTCGGGGCGACGGCGTGGTGATCGGAGCAGCGGTGTTGCTGTTCATCGCGTCGTTCCTCGACACGTTCGACGGCCCCGGTGACGTCCCCAACGCCTGGGACAACCTCGGCTTGGTGATGAGCATGTACGTCGGCGGCATCATCGGCGCGGTCCTGATCGTCGTCGCCCGCGCGCTGCCGCAGCCGCGCAAGGTCGTCGGTCTGGACCTCGGTCAGCTGGGTGTCGCGCTCACCGTGTTCTCGCTGTGGACCGCGTTCTGGACGATCGTGGACCCGCTGGGCGCGTTCAGCGACTCCTTCGGCAGCGCGAACATCGACACGGGCGCCGGTCTGATCCTCGGCCTGATCGCGGCGCTGGTGCTGGCCGCGGCCGCCGTCGCGACGCCGCTCGTGCCCGCCCTCCAGGCCGCCCTGGTCCCGGCTCCGCGCCCGGCCGCCCCGCAGCCCTACGGCGCCCAGCCGCCCGGTGGTTACGGCTACCCGGGCGCCCAGCAGCAGCCGTACGGCGCGCAGCCGCCGCAGCAGGGCCAGCCGTTCGGCGGTCCGCAGGGCGCCCCGCAGGGTGCCCCGGCGCCGCAGCCGGCGGCGGACTTCTCGCCGTTCTGGTTCGCCGTGCCGGTGCCGCGTCCGCTGTACGCGGAGGACGGCTCGCCGTCCCCGATCGCGGAACTGGCGCCGGGCACCTGGTACTTGGCGGTCGAGCAGGGCGGTCAGGGCCTGGTCGCCCAGACCCAGGACGGGCGTCGCGGCGTGCTGCGGGACACCTCCGGCATCCAGCGCGGCTGACCACCCGCCGTTCTTCGTCGACGGCCCCCCGCCCTTCCCGGGCGGGGGGCCGTCCTCGTGTGCGGCCGTCCGCGTTTCAACTCCCCCCGGACGGCAATCCGATGGGCATGTCCCCTAGATACCGCAACGGTAACCAGGCCGGCAGGGTCATCGCGGTCGTCGCCGACATCATGGCCCTGATCATCGGGCTGTGGATCCTGATGTACCTGCTGGACGCGAACCGCGCGAACGACTTCGTGCAGTTCATCCACGACGCGGCCCGCTGGCTGGCGGGCTGGTCGTACGACCTGTTCACCTTCGACGAGGCATGGGCCCGCGTGGTGGCGGGCTACGGACTGGCGGCGGTGGTCTACCTGTTCGTGGGCCACGCGATCGCCGGCCGCGTCAGCCGCCACTGACCCACCGGGCGCCACCGGCCCACCGGGCGCCGCCGACCCGTCAGCCGCAGCAGTCCGGGTCCAGGCCCCTCGGCAGCTGCTCCCCGCCGAACACCGCGCAGGTCGCCTCGTGACCGCCGAGCGCGGCGACGGCGAGGAGCAGCGAGCCGGCCGTCCAGGTCGTCAGCTCGCGCGGCCAGACGGCCCCGTCCTCGAAGACGTACCCGGTCCAGTACAGGCCCGATTCCGCATCGCGCAGGTGCTGGATCGACTGCAGGATCTCCAGCGCGCGGTCGGACTCGCCCATCGCCCACAGGGTGAGCGCGAGTTCGGCCGACTCGCCGCCGGTCACCCACGGGTTGGGCACCACGCAGCGCACACCGAGGCCGGGCACCACGAAGCGGTCCCAGCCGTCCTCCACGCGGGACTTGGCCTCCGCGCCGGTCAGCGCGCCGCCGAGGACCGGGTAGTACCAGTCCATCGAGTAGCGGTCCTTGTCCAGGAACCGCTCGGGGTGCCGGCGGATCGCGTGGCGCAAGGCCCCGGCGGCCAACTCCCAGTCCGGTTGGGGCTCCTCGCGCTGCTCGGCGACGGCGAGCGCGCACCGCAGCGCGTGGTGCACGGAGGAGCTGCCGGTCAGCAGGGCGTCCGCGGTGGGCGTGCCGTCGTCGTCGCGGCGCCAGCCGATCTGCCCGCCCGGCTGCTGCAGGCGCAGTACGAACTCGGTCGCCGCGTACACGGTCGGCCACATCCGGTCCAGGAACGTGTCGTCGCCGGTGGACAGGTAGTGGTGCCACACGCCGACCGCCGGGTAGGCGACGAAGTTGGTCTCCCGGCCCCGGTCGGTGACGTCGTCGTGCGCGCCGTCCGCGTAGGCCGCGTACCAGGAGCCGTCCTCGTTCTGGTGGCGGGCCAGCCAGTCGTACGCCCGCTCGGCGGCGGCGTGTTCACCCGCCGCGTCCAGCGCCATCGCGGCCTCGGTGTGGTCCCACGGGTCGAGGTGGTGGCCCCGGAACCAGGGGATCGCGCCGTCCTCGCGCTGCACGGCGAGGATGCCGCGCACGGTCTCGGCCGCCTGCTCCTCGGTGAGGACCCCGGGCAGGACCAGGTGTTCCGTGCGGGGAGTGGTCACCGCGCGGCCGCCTCGGCGGCGTCGGCCGTGTGGGCCGCGTCGGCCTTGTGGTCCGTGTCAGCCGTGCCGGCAGTGCCAGCCGTGTCGAGGCGCGGCAGGTGCGGCTTGGTGGCGTAGGCCACGAAGCTCTTGCCGATCAGCGGGTTCAGGGCCTGCTCGGCGACCCGGGTGGCCAGCGGTTTCTTCATGATGTCCCAGACCAGCAGCTTGTGGTAGGCGCGCACCGGGAGCGCCTTGTCGTTGTCGACGCCGAACGCGCACTTCAGCCACCAGTACGGCGAGTGCAGCGCGTGGGCGTGGTGCGTGCCGTACGGCTTCAGGCCGGCGCCGCGCATCTTGGCGAGCAGCTCCTCGGCCCGGTAGATGCGGATGTGGCCGCCCTCGACCTCGTGGTAGGCGTCGGACAGCGCCCAGCAGACCTTCTCGGGGCCGTAGCGCGGGACGGTGACGGCGATGCGGCCGCCGGGCTTGAGCACCCGGACCATCTCGGCGAGGACGCCCTTGTCGTCGGGGATGTGCTCCATCACCTCGGAGATGATGACGACGTCGAACGACTCGTCGGGGAACGGCAGCGCGAGCGCGTCGCCCTCCATGGCGGTGGCGGTGGCCCCCTCGGGCGCCTCGCCGGCCTCCTTCATCGCCGCGAACCACTTGGCGACCTCGCGGATCTCCTCGCCGTTCTGGTCCAGCGCCACGACCCGCGCCCCGCGCCGGTAGCACTCGAACGCGTGCCGGCCGGCACCGCAGCCGAGGTCCAGGACGCGGTCGCCCGGGGCGAGCGGGAACCGGGAGAAGTCGACGGTCAGCACGTGGCCCTGCTTTCGGGATCGGATACGGCAACAGCTTCGGTGGCGGTCCGGGCGGCGGGGTCCGACGACGGGCGGGCCATCGCCTCGCGGTAGTGGGCCACCGTGCCCTCGGCCGCGCGCGCCCAGGTGAAGTGCTTCAGGACCCGCTCCCGCCCGGCCGCGCCGAGCCGCGCGCGCAGCCCCGGGTCGCCGAGCAGCCGGCTCAGTCCGGCGGCCAGCGCGCCCGCGTCGCCGGGCGGCACCGCGAGGCAGGTCTCCCCGTCGGGTCCTGCCACCTCGGGGATGGCTCCGCCGGTCGTGGCGACCAGCGGGGTCCCGGTGGCCATGGCCTCCGCGGCCGGCAGCGAGAACCCCTCGTAGAGCGAGGGCACGCACGCGACCTCGGCCGAGCGCACCAGGTCGACCAGTTCGGCGTCCGAGATGCCCTTGACGAACTCGACGGCGCCCTCGACGCCGTAGCGCTCGACGGCCTGCGCGACCGGGCCCCCGGTGGGCCGCTTGCCGACGACCACGAGGTGGGCGCCGGGGTGTTCGGTGCGGACCTTCGCCAGCGCCTCGACGAGGTACACCAGGCCCTTGAGCGGCACGTCGGCGCTGGACGTCGTCACGATGCGCCCCGGCACCACGGGCACCGACGGGTCGGGCGAGAACAGGTCGGTGTCGGCGCCGATGTGCACGACGTGGACGCGGTCGCGCCGTACCCCGAGGTGGTCGACGATCTCCTGGCGGGAGGTCCCGGAGACGGTCAGCACGGACGGCAGGCGGCGCGCGACGCGCTTCTGCATGCGGGTGAAGGCGTACCAGCGGCGCACCGAGCACCGCCGCTTCCAGCCCTCGGCGGCGTCCAGTTCGAGCTGACGGTCGACGGTGATGGGGTGGTGGATCGTGGTGACGAGCGGGGCGCCGACGTCGCCGAGCAGGCCGTAGCCGAGCGTCTGGTTGTCGTGCACGACGTCGAACTCGCCGCGCCGGGCCCGCAGGTGGCGCCGGGCACGCAGGGAGAAGGTGAGCGGCTCGGGGAAGCCTCCGGTCCACATGGTGGCGACTTCCAGCGCGTCGACCCAGTCGCGGTACTCGTCGCGGCCGGGGGTGCGGAAGGGGTCCGGCTGGCGGTACAGGTCGAGGCTGGGCAGCTCGGTCAGGGACAGTCCGTCGTAACCCTCGTCCAGGACCGGGTACGGCTGGGAGCCGATGACCTCGACGCGGTGGCCGAGGCGGGCCAGCTCGCGGGAGAGGTGCCGTACGTAGACGCCCTGTCCCCCGCAGAACGGGTTCCCTTTGTAGGTGAGGAGCGCGATGGTGAGCGGCAGTTCGCCGTTCACGACAAGGTCCCGCCGGGACCGGGCCCGACTGGCCTCTGCGGTCACTCTGGGCCCCCTTCTGCCTGCACTGTCCCGCGAGACTACGACGGGACGTTAATCTAGAACAAGTTTCAGACTTGATCGTTCGGGAGGCTCTGAATCTACCGGCCGGTAAGGGCGTTGTGAGCAGTGGATCAGGTGATTCACGCCACGGCCGCGGAGCGCCGCGGGCCCTGCCATGCTGTGTGACCGCCACTCCTCACCGACTGTCACGGACGGGACCGATGCCCGCGGAAGCCACAGCGGACCCCAGCGCCGCACGCCCCGCCTCCCCCTCGCTCACCGAGCGTCAGGAGGCCCGCCGCCGACGCATCCTGCAGGCGAGCGCGCGGCTGGCCGGCCGGGGCGGGTTCGACGCCGTGCAGATGCGGGAGGTCGCGGAGTGCTCCCAGGTCGCCCTGGGCACGCTCTACCGGTACTTCCCCTCCAAGGTCCACCTGCTGGTGGCGACGATGCAGGACCAGCTGGAGCACCTGCACGCCACGCTGCGCCGCAGGCCCCCGGCGGGCGACACCGCGTCCGCCCGCGTCGCCGAGACCCTGATGCGCGCCTTCCGCGCCCTCCAGCGCGAACCGCACCTGGCCGACGCCATGGTGCGCGCCCTGACCTTCGCGGACCGCAGCGTCAGCCCCGAGGTGGACCAGGTCTCCCGCCAGACCACGGCGATCATCCTGGACGCCATGGGCACCCCCGACCCGACCCCCGGCCAGCTCGCCGCGGTCCGCGTCATCGAGCACACCTGGCACTCGGCCCTCATCACCTGGCTCTCCGGCCGCGCCTCCATCGCCCAGGTCCGCACCGACATAGAAACGGCCTGCCGCCTGATCGACCGCACGGACCCCGAACCCGGTGGTGCTCACTGAGGCATGGGCATCGACCTGGAGCTGCACTCGGCGCGGCCGGTCCGCAAGGACTGGCGCCGGTCCCGGGCGACCCTCATGGCCGCTTCCCACGAGTACGGCGAGGTGCTGGCCGAGGCGCTCACCTCGCTCCGGAACAGCGGCGTCCCGGGGCGGCTCACCGCCGTCGACCCGTACGGGGACACCTTGATGAACGAGCAGGAGGCCGGGGCCGCCCTGCGGGAGATCGACGACCTGAAGCGGCGCTGTGACGACGACCGCGGGCGGGACGCGCTGGACGAGCTCGCCGTGATGCTCCGCGCGTGCGCGGCCACGCCCGGCAGTTACCTGTGGTTCATCGGTGACTGACGCGGGCGGCGGGTGGGGGACGCCCCGCTAGCCCGTCCGCAGGAAGCTCCGCACCAACTCCCCCGCCGCCCCCAGCAGTTCCACTTCCTCCGCGCTCATCGTCGGGTTCGCCGCCCTGCGTCGGAGTGCCTCCGTCAGTGCCGGCTCCGTCAGGAGCGACGGGTCGGTCAGGAGCGCGGCGAGCATCGGGCGGGCCGGGGCCGCCAGGGGGTGGGGGGAGACCGCGACCTGGGCGAGGATCACCGCGGACGTGGACCAGTCCAGGGCCGGGTCGCCCTCCTCGGCGTTGGTCCAGTCGATGACCCGGGGGCCGTCGGCGGTGAGGACGACGTTGTCGGGGTGCAGGTCGAGGTGGAGGACGCGGGTGCCGGGGCCCTCCCGGCCGGGTACGGCGTGCAGGGCGCGCAGCAGGTCGGCCAGCGTGCGCCCGGCCTCCTCGGGGCCCAGGGTCCCGGCCACGCACGCGTGCAGCATGGTCGGCCCGTCCAGCCGCTCCATCACCAGGTCGGTGCGCGAGCCGGACGGCCGCACGGCCGGCACCGGGTAGCCGTGCCGCCGCAGGTGCGCCATCACCGCGCCCTCGGCCGCCGCGTCGCCGTACCCCTGCCGGTCCCGGCGCAGCACCCAGCCGTCGTCGAGGGCGTACACGTCGGCCGTGCGTCCGGAGCCGAGCAGCGGGCCCGGCGTCCCGCCCCGGGCAGCCTCCCCCATCGTCGCCATGCGCAGAACATACCGGCGCCCCGTCCCCCGCGGCCCGCCCTCGGCCCGCCCCCGTCCCCCGCGGCCCGCCCTCGGCCCCCCGGTTACGGGCCGGTACAGTGACCGGGTCGTCATCACACCCGTACGAGGGGAAGCCGGTGCAAAACCGGCGCTGACCCGCAACCGTGAGCCGTCCGCCGGGCGGTGAGCCGGACTGCCTCGTCCGGGACGTGACCGGCTCACGCGCGTCGGCCCCGCCGGGGCACGCCACGCACCGTCGAGGTCTACGGAGCCGAGCCGCCCGGGGTGTCCCGTGCTGCCCGGCTCCCCCTAGGGAGAGGCACCCGCCGATCATGAACGTCCGCCGCTGCGCCGCGGCCCTGGCCGCCGCCGCCGTGATCGGCGCCGCCACGCCCGCCCTGGCCGCGACCCCCTCGCCCACGCCGTCGGTGGCGATACCCGCCGGCCTGTACGGCACGGCCGACCCGACGTACGACGGGGTGTGGCGCCAGTCGCTCGCCCTGCTCGCGCAGGACACGGCCGGGGTCGTCCCGGCCGACCGGGCGGTCGCCTGGCTGACCGGCCAGCAGTGCGCCGACGGCGCCTTCGCGGCCTTCCGCGCCGACCCCGCCAAGCCGTGCGACGCCAAGTTGATGGTGGACACCAACAGCACGGCCGCCGCCGTCCAGGCCCTCACCGCGCTGGGCGGCCACGCCGCCGCGACGGGCAAGGCCGTCACCTGGCTGAAGTCCGTGCAGAACGCGGACGGCGGCTGGGGCTACAACCCCGGTGGCGCCAGCGACGCCAACTCCACCGCCGTCGTGACCGGCGCCCTCGTCGCGGCGGGCGAGCGCCCCGAGCAGGTCGTCAAGGGCGGCAAGTCCCCGTACGACGCCCTGCTGACCTTCGCCCTCCCCTGCACCGGCGACGGCGCGGGCGCCTTCGCCTACCAGCCGGACAAGCAGGGCAAGCTGACGGCCAACGCCGACGCCACGGCCGCCGCCGTCCTCGGCGCGCTGGGGCAGCCGCTGAACGCCTCCGCCGGGAAGGCGACCGCGAAGGCCTCCGGCTGTGCGGCGCCCGCCACTCCCGAGCAGGCCGCGCGCAACGGCGCCCGGTACCTCGGCGCCGCCCTGGCCAAGGACCACCACCTCGTCTCCGCCCTCCCCGGCGCCGAGAACCAGCCCGACTACGGCAACACCGCCGACGCGGTCGTCGCCCTCGCCGCGGCCGGTCACGCCGACGAGGCCACGGCCGCCGTGCGCTGGCTGGAGGCCAACGCGCCGCGGTGGGCCGCGCAGAGCGGACCCGCGGCCTACGCCCAGCTGGTCCTCGCCGCCCACGCCACGGGCACCGACCCGCGCGCCTTCGGCTCCACCGACCTGGTCCGGCTCCTGAACGCGACCGGCCCGGCACCGCAGAAGGCGGCGACGCCGAAGCCGGAGGCGTCCGACACCTCCGACGACGACGGCAGTTCCACCGCCCTGTGGGTCACCGTCGGCGCGGTCGTCCTCGTGGTCCTCGTCGCCGCGGCCCTCTTCCTGGCCCGCGCCCGCCGGCGGCAGCAGCCGTGACCCGCCGCGCGACGACGCTCCTGCTCACCGGGGTGCTCACCGCCCTGCTGAGCGCCCTCGCGGTGGCCCCGGCCGGGGCCACCGGCTACCGCTACTGGTCGTTCTGGGAGCGCACCGGCGGCGGCTGGGCCTACGCCACCCAGGGCCCGGCCACGTCCCGCCCCGCCGACGGCTCGGTGCAGGGCTTCCGCTTCGCGGTGAGCGAGGACTCGGCCGACGCGAGCCGGCCGCGCGGCACGGCCTCCTTCGCGGAGGTCTGCGCCGGGACGCCGGCCCGGGCGGGCAGCAAGCGCGTCGCGCTGGTCATCGACTTCGGCACCGCCGCCGACGCCCCCGGGGGCGAGACCCCGCCCGCCGCCCGGACGGCCTGCGCGCGGGTCGCCGCCGACGCCAGCACCGCCGAGGCCCTGGCCGCGGTGGCCAAGCCCCTGCGCTACGACACCAACGCCCTGCTGTGCGCGATCGCCGACTACCCGGAGCGCGGGTGCGGCGAGCAGGTGTCGGGCACGTCGAAGAAGCCGGCGGCAGCCCCCGGGAAGGACGAGGACGACGGGCCCCGGCTGGGCTGGTACGCGGGCGCGGCCGCGGTGGCGGCCCTGGCGGCGGCGGCCGTGTGGCAGTCCCGCAGAAACCGGCATGGCTGACCGTCCGTCCGACCGGCACCGCCGTTCCGCGCACCCCGGCGGGCCGGTCCACCCCGCGGCCTGGTGGCTGTGGTCGCTGTCCCTCGGGACCGCGGCCACCCGCACCACCAACCCGCTCCTCCTCGCCCTGCTCATCGCCACGTCCGCCTACGTGGTGCAGGCGTCCCGCCCCCACACCCCCTGGTCCCGCTCGTACTCCGCGTTCGTCAAGCTCGCCGTCACCGTGCTCCTCGTGCGGCTGGTGTTCGCCGTCGCCCTCGGCTCCCCGATCCCCGGCACGCACACCCTGGTCACCCTGCCCGAAGTCCCGCTCCCCCACTGGGCGCAGGGCATCCGCATCGGCGGCGACCTCACCGCGGAGGCCCTGGTCTTCGCCCTCTACGACGGCCTGAAGCTCGCCACGCTGCTCGTCTGCGTGGGCGCCGCGAACGCCCTCGCGAGCCCCACCCGCCTGCTGAAGACCCTGCCCGGCGCGCTGTACGAGACGGGCGTGGCCGTGGTCGTGGCGCTGACCTTCGCCCCGCACCTGATCGCCGACGTCCACCGCCTGCGCGCCGCCCGCCGGTTGCGGGGCCGCCCGGACCGGGGCCTGCGCGGGCTGCTCCAGGTCGGACTGCCGGTCCTGGAGGGCGCGCTGGAACGCTCGGTCGCCCTCGCGGCGGCCATGGACGCGCGCGGCTACGGCCGCACCGCCGACCTGCCCGCCGCGCTGCGCCGTACGACGACCGCGCTCACCCTCGGCGGTCTGCTCGGGGTGTGCGCGGGAACGTACGGGCTGCTCACCGCCGAGGGCGGCACGTACGGCGTGCCGGTGCTGCTCGCGGGGGTCGCGGCGGCCCTCGCGGGCCTGTGGCTGGGCGGCCGCAGGTCCCCGCGCACCCGCTACCGTCCCGACACCTGGAACGCCCGGTCCTGCCTGGTCGCCGCCTCGGGCATCGCGGTCGCCGCGCTGCTGACCGCCGCCGCGGCCACCGATCCGGCGGCCCTGCACCCGGGCGTGGTCCCGCTGGTGGCGCCCGTCCTGCCCCTGTGGCCGGCGGCGGCCGTCCTGCTGGGCCTCCTGCCGGCCTTCCTGGCCCCCGCACCACGCGCACCTGACGAGGAGCAGCCGTCGTGATCCGCTTCGAGAACGTCTCGGTGACCTACGACGGCGCCGCCGATCCCACCGTCCGCGGAGTTGACTTCACGATCCCCGAGGGCGAACTCGTCCTGCTCGCCGGGCCGTCCGGCGTCGGCAAGTCCACCCTGCTCGGCACGGTGAGCGGGCTGGTCCCGCACTTCACCGGCGGCACCCTGCGCGGCCGGGTCACGGTGGACGGCCGCGACACCCGCACCCACAAGCCGCGCGAACTCGCCGACGTGGTGGGCACGGTGGGCCAGGACCCGCTGTCGCACTTCGTGACGGACACGGTCGAGGAGGAACTGGCCTACGGCATGGAGTCGTTGGGCCTGGCCCCGGCGGTGATGCGGCGCCGGGTCGAGGAGACCCTGGACCTGCTCGGCCTCGCCGACCTGCGTGACCGTCCGATCGCCACGCTGTCCGGCGGGCAGCAGCAGCGCGTGGCGATCGGCTCGGTGCTCACCCCGCACCCGCGGGTCCTGGTCCTCGACGAGCCGACGTCCGCCCTGGACCCGGCCGCGGCCGAGGAGGTCCTGGCCGTCCTGCTGCGCCTGGTCCACGACCTCGGTACGACGGTCCTGCTGGCCGAGCACCGCCTGGAACGCGTCCTGCAGTACGCCGACCAGGTCGCCCTGCTGCCCGCGCCGGGCGCGGCCCCGGTCCTCGGCGCCCCGGCCGACCTCATGGCCGTGTCGCCGGTGTACCCGCCGGTGGTCGACCTGGGCCGGCTGGCCGGCTGGTCCCCGCTGCCGCTGACGGTCCGCGACGCCCGCCGCCGCGCGGGCGCCCTGCGGGAGCGCCTGGCGGACCGCACGCCTCCCGCCGGGCGGGACGCCGCCGTGGTGCCGGTCCCGCTGCCGCGTCCGCCCGCCGCCCGCCGGTGGCGCCGCCGCACAGCCGACACGGCCACCGGCGCCCCCGCAGCCGTCGCAGAGGTCCGGTCGCTCGCCGTGCGGCGCGGCCGCGTGCAGGCGCTGCGGCACGTCGACCTCACCGTCGTCCCCGGCGAGACGGTCGCGCTGATGGGGCGCAACGGCGCCGGGAAGTCGACGCTGCTCGGCACGCTCGTCGGGCTGGTGGAGCCGTCCGCCGGGACGGTCCGGGCCGGCGGCGCGGTCCCGCACCGCACCGCGCCCCAGGAGCTGGTCCGCCGCGTCGGCCTGGTCCCGCAGGAGCCCCGGGACCTGCTGTACGCCGACACGGTGGCCGCCGAGTGCGCCGCCGCCGACCGGGACGCGGGCGCGGAGCCGGGCACCTGCCGGGCCCTGGTGTCCGAACTGCTGCCCGGCATCGCGGACGACGTCCACCCGCGCGACCTGTCGGAGGGCCAGCGGCTGACGCTGGCGCTCGCGGTGGTGCTGACCGCGCGCCCGCCGCTGCTGCTCCTGGACGAGCCGACCCGGGGCCTGGACTACGCGGCGAAGGCCCGCCTGGTCACCGTGCTGCGGGAGCTGGCGTCGGCGGGGCACGCGATCGTGCTGGCCACCCACGACGTGGAGCTGGCCGCCGAGCTGGCCCACCGGGTGGTGCTGCTCGCGGAGGGCGAGGTGATCGCGGACGGGCCGACGCCGGAGGTGGTGGTGTCGTCCCCGTCGTACGCGCCGCAGGTGACGAAGGTACTGGCGCCGCAGCCCTGGCTCACGGTCGCCCAGGTGCGAAAGGCGCTGCGATGACCCGGGCCGTCCGTCTCGGCCCGCGGTCCGTGGCGGCGCTGGCGCTGGTCAGCGGGGTCGGGGTGGCCGCGTTCGGCTGGCCGTTCGTCGCGCCGCCGGCCTCCGCCGTGGCCGCGCACGCCCAGGACGCGCCGTGGCTGTTCGCGGGGCTGCTGGTGCTGCTGGTCGCGGTGGTCGCGGCGACCATCTCGGAGTCGGGGCTCGGCCCGAAGGCGGTGGCCATGCTCGGCGTGCTGGCGGCGACGGGTGCGGCGCTGCGGCCGATCGGGGCGGGCACGGCGGGCATCGAGCCGATGTTCTTCCTGATGGTGCTGAGCGGCCGCTGTCTGGGGCCGGGCTTCGGGTTCGTGCTGGGCTCGGTGACGATGTTCGCGTCGGCGCTGCTCACGGGCGGGGTGGGCCCCTGGATGCCGTTCCAGATGCTGGCGATGGGCTGGTTCACGATGGGCGCGGGCCTGCTGCCGGGCCCGGACCGGCTGCGCGGCCGGGCGGAGCTGGCGCTGCTGGCCGGGTACGGCTTCCTGGCGGCCTTCGCCTACGGCACGATCATGAACCTGGCGGGCTGGCCCTTCATGGGTGCGCTGGCCTCGGGCATCGCCTTCGACCCGCAGGCGCCGGTGCCCGCGAACCTGGCCCGCTTCGTCGCCTACTGCGTGGCCACCTCGCTGGGCTGGGACCTGGGGCGGGCGGTGGTCACGGTGGTCCTGACGCTCACCCTCGGCCCGGCGGTGCTCAAGGCGCTGCGCCGGGCCACGCGGCGGGCCGCGTTCGAGACGCCGGTCACGTTCGAGGCCGTGGAGGACCCGCCGCAGGCCCGTTGAGCGGTGAAGCACCCCACATGACGCAGCTCACCCACTAAGCACGGTAGTGGGACAAATGGGATGCCATGGGCACACCAAAACCGCCTCTGACCTGCGCTTTGAGATCCAGCTCACAGCAATCGCGCCGACCCATGATGCGGCCACAACTAGTACAAGGGGTTCTTGCCAGGGCAATTCGGGCCTGTTTCTCTGGACCACGTCGCCACGGACCCCGCACCGGGTCCGGCGGCCTCCCCGTCCCCGAAGAAACAGGTTCTCCGTGTCCGTCTCCGTCATCCGCCGCGTCGTGTCGTCCCCCAAGAAGGTCCTCGGCACCGCCGCCGTCGCCGCCGCCACCGTCGGCATGGCGCTGACCGCGGCCCCCGCCCACGCGGCGACGGCCACCCCGGCCTCCGCCACGCAGGCCCAGGCGATCGCGCACAAGATGATCCCGGACGCCGCGCAGTTCAACGCCTTCTCGCACATCGTCCAGCACGAGAGCGGCTGGGACGTCGACGCCACCAACGCCTCCTCCGGCGCCTATGGCCTCGTCCAGGCCCTCCCCGGCTCCAAGATGGCGTCCGCCGGCTCCGACTGGAAGACCAACGCCGCCACCCAGATCAAGTGGGGCCTCGACTACATGAACTCCCGCTACGGCAGCCCCGTGGGCGCCTGGAACTTCTGGCAGGCCAACGGCTGGTACTGAGCCGCACCTCCCTCACCTCACAGCCGAACGGCGGTGACCCCACCCGGGGTCGCCGCCTTCGGCGTTCCCGGCCCGCCCACGTGGTCCACTGGGGCAGTGAGCGGCGACACCCCTGACACCCCCGGCCCCGACACCGGCTCCCGTGACCCCGAGGCACGCGGACTGCCGCTGGTGGTGGTGCTGCTGGCGCTGACCACCGTGAGCGGATTCATCGACGCCGTCAGCTACCTCGGCCTGCACCACGTCTTCACCGCCAACATGACCGGCAACGTGGTCGTCCTCGGCTTCGCCGCCGCGGGCGCGCCCGGCTTCTCGGTGTCGCACACCGCCGCCTCGCTGGCCTGCTTCCTGCTGGGCGCCGCGGTCGGCGGCCGGGTCGCCCGCCGGATCGGCGGCCGGGCCCGCCGCACCTGGACCCGGCTGGTCCTCGCCGCCGAGGCCCTGCTGGTGGGCGCCTCGGCGGCGGTCGCGTTCGCGGCGCCGCACGCCACGTGGATGACGTACACGGTCATCGCACTCACCGCACTCGCGATGGGCGCGCGCAACGCGACCGTCCGGAAGCTGGGCGTGGCCGACCTCACCACCACCGTCCTGACGATGACGCTGACCGGCCTCGCCTCCGACTCCCGGCTGGGCGGCGGCTCCGGCCACCGCTCCCCGCGCCGTACGGCGTCCGTGGTCGCCATGTTCGCGGGGGCGCTGATCGGCGCCTGGCTGGTGGTCCACCACGACCTGGGCGTCCCGCTGTTGATCGCCGCACTGCTGACGGGGGTCCTGGCCCTGACGTCGTCCGGCAGGGAGTGACTCAGACGGCGGCCGTGTCCCCGCTCCAGGCGACGAACTCCCGGAAGGCACCGGGCCGGAAGGACAGCACGGGCCCTGCGGGGTTCTTGGAATCCCGGACGGCGACGGCGGGGCAGGGGGTGGAGGCGATCTCGACGCAATCACCGCCCTGGTCACCGCTGTAGGTGGACTTACGCCACTGGATCACCGTCGTCAACGCGTTGCTCTCCATAGCGTTCCTCCATCACACGCCGGATCAACTCCGCCGAGCCCTTGAGGGAAAGAGCGGCGGCCCGGAGATGATCGTAACGGAGCGAACAGTCGCCGACCGTGTCCGGATTGGCTGTCGGGTGCCCGCTGCCGTACCCCTCGGTGTAGACGATGGTGGGATCCCCAGTGAAGCGGTAGAGGTTGAACGAGCCTTGTAAGCCCGCGTGTACACCTGCCTCGTAAGGCAACACCTGGACATTGATCCGGGAGTTGTACTCGAAGGCCAACAGGTGGGTCAGTTGCTCGCGCATGACCTCGCGCCCACCGATCTCCTGATGAAGGGCGGCCTCGCTGATCACCATCCAGAAGACCGGCGGTTCCTCCTTTTCGAAGATCCGCTGTCGGCCGAGCCGGACGGCGGTGCGGTCGTCGAGGTCGGTGTGGTCGAGGACGCTGAGCACGGCGCGCACGTAGGCCCTGGTCTGGAGGAGTCCGTGGACCATGTGCGTCTGGAAGGTGCAGATCTCCGTGGCCCGCGCCTCCAGTTCGGCGGTCTGCCGGAACCAGGCCGGGAGTTGGCTGCGCAGCACCAGGTCGACCAGCCGCGAGAACAACCCCCCGGTCCCCAGCGCCGCGTCCAGCCGTTCGCTGAATTCCGGGGTGGGCACCTTGCGGGCCGTCTCGATCTGGCCGACCAGCGACCCGGTGTAGTTGAGGATGTCGCCCAGCTGACGTTGGGTCAGCCCGGCGGCTTCGCGCAGGCGCCGCAGCTCGAACCCGTAGTAGTCGAGCGGGGAGGCGCCGGGATCAAGGACGTTGACGTGGGTCACGCGGGGCCCCTTCCGACCACGGAGGAACGCGTTGTATTCAAGTGGTAGCCGAGCGTAGTCACCGCGGGGCACTCTCGTACCGTGAACGGATACATTCCCCCGACGCCGGCGGCGCCGCGCCTGCCGCACTACCGCCTGACGCTGACGGTCGGCGACCACTCGCCGCGGCACCTGCGCAGGATCGCGCGGTCCCTGCTGGCGGAATGGGAGTTGGCGCACCTGACCGACACGGTGGAGCTGGCGCTGACGGAGCTGGTGACGAACGTGCACCGCCACGTGCCGGACCGCCGCTGCACGGTGCTGTTACTCCGGCAGCCGGCGGGGCTGCGGGTGGAGGCGACGGACGACGCACCGCCGTTGCCGCCGGTGGTGCTGACCGCGGACCCGGAGGTGGAGTCGGGCCGGGGGCTGCTCCTGCTGGAGTCGCTGGTGGACAAGTGGGGGGTGGCGCCGCAGCCCGGCGGCGGCAAGACGGTGTGGTGCGAGTGGGGCCACCCGAACTGACCCCGGGGGAACCGGCGGAAGGGCCGTCCGGGGGCCGGTGCTAGCCTCTCGCCGTCCTCCGGGCTCGCCCGGCGCACGTCTCCCCCTCCCGGCACCCGAAGGACCCGCCTTGACCCCGCCCCCGGCCCCCGGACGCGACCGGCTGCCCTCGCTGACCGGACTGCGCTTCTGGGCCGCCCTGCTGGTCGTGCTCTACCACCTGTCCCGTCAGGTCGGCACGGTCCCGTGGGTGAGCGAGGCGGTCTGGTACGGGCGGAGCGGTGTGACGTTCTTCTTCGTGCTGTCGGGCGTCGTCCTCGCCTGGACCTACGACGGAGCGGGCGTCCCGGCGCGGGTGTTCCTGCGGCGCCGGTTCGCCCGGATCTGGCCGCTGCTCGCGGTGAGCGTGGCGGCGTCGGTGGCCGTCTGGGCGTGGGTGGGCCGCCCGGTGTCGGCGGCTGCGGTGGCCGCGACGCTGCTGCTGGTGCACGCCTGGTCGCCCGACCCGGTCGTGTTCACGGGCGGCAACCCGGCGGCCTGGTCGCTGAGCGACGAGGCGTGGTTCTACCTGACGTTCCCGGCGCTGCTCGCGCTGTTCGCCGGGCGGCGCGCACGGGTGTGGGCGTGGACCGCGGCGGCCCTCACGGTGGCCGCCCTGGTGCTGTGGCCCGCGCTGTCCGGGCTGGACCCGACGACCCGGGCCTGGGCACTGGACTACCTGCCGCTGAGCCGTTCGCTGCAGTTCGTGCTGGGCGTCCTGGCGGGCCTCGCCCTGAAGCGGGGGTGGCGGCCCCGCATCGGCCTGTGGCCGGCCGTCGCCCTGGTCGTCGCCTGGCACCTGGTCCTGGTCCCCTGGCACCACGCGGTACCGGACGCCGTCTGGTACGGCCCCTACACCGCCTCGCAGTGGCTGTCGGCGCCCCTGTACGCGGCGCTGATCTGCGCGGCGGCCCGTGCCGACCTGGACGGCCGGCGCACCGGACTGACCGGCACCTGGATGATCCGTCTCGGTCACTGGTCGTTCGCCTGGTACCTGGTCCACGAGATCGTGATCCGGGCCGCCCTCCACCAGTGGGGCAAGCCGGCCCCGGGCCGGGACACGCTGCTCGCCTGGTCGGCCCTGCTGGCGGTCAGCCTCACCGCGGCGGCCCTCGCGTACGTCGGCGTGGAACGCCCCGCCGAACGCCGCCTGCGGGGCACGACACGTCGTGCGGGGACCCGGCCACGACCGCGTCCGTCGTCCGGGACGACGCCGTCCGCGGGTCCCGCCCCCTCAGCCCGGTCGGCCGTGGGAGCCGGCTTCGAGGGCCGCGCGCAGGGTGACCAGGACTGAGGCGACGCGCGCCAGGTCGTCGGGGGAGACCGCCGAGGTCAGCGAGAGGAGTGCACTCTCGACGACGGGACGGGAGGCGGCCAGCCGCTCCTCGCCCTCGGGCGTGAGGCGCAGGACGGACGAGCGGCGGTCCTGCGGGTGCGCGACCCGTTCGCACCACCCGGCCGCCACCAGCCGGTCGACCGCCTTGCTGACCGCCCCCACGGTGATCGCCAGCTCCCCGGCGATGTCGAGCACGCGGCACCCCGGCACGCGGTCGACGATCTCCAGGAACTCGAACTGACCGAGCCCGAGCCCCTGTTCCGCGCGCAGGCGGGCGCTCACCGCGTTGTACAGCCTGGTCTCGACACGGACGAGGTCGGTGAAGACGGGGGTGACGGGGGTGACGTGGGTCACGGCAAACTCCAATGGATTCCCAGGAATCATTTTCCTCGGAATCCGGTTGGGCTCGGACAGATGGATTCCTCGGAATCCATCCTCGCACCCCGACCCACGGAGGCCGACATGTCCCGACAGCAGCGTGACGCACTCGACGCCCTGCTCCGTTCCGCCCCGCGCAGCGAGACGCGGCCCACTCCCGAAGAGCAGCGCAGCGGCTTCGCCGCGGCCGTCGGCCGGCCCGCGACGGAGGGCGTGGTCACCCGCCGGACCGTCCTGGGCGGCCGGCCGGCCCTGGAGCTGGACCCGGCCGACGCCTCCGGTCGCGGCCGGATGCTCTACCTGCACGGCGGCGGATACGTCGTCGGCTCGCCGGACACCCATGCGGGGCTGGTGGGTGAACTGGCCCGCCGCGCCGGACTGCGGGCGGTGTCGGTGGACTACCGGACGGCGCCCGAGCACCCCTTCCCCGCGGCCGTCGACGACGGGCTCGCGGCCTATCGCGAGCTGCTGGCGGACACCGACCCGCGCGACCTCGTGCTGGCCGGTGACTCCGCCGGGGGCGGCCTGAGCATCGCCACCCTGCTCGCGGCCCGGGACACGGGACTGCCGCAGCCGGCCGCCGTGGTCCTCTTCTCCCCCTGGGTGGACCTCACCCTCACCGGCGGGAGCATCCGCGCCAAGAAGGACGCCGACCCGCTGTTCGTCGAAGCCGACCTGCGCGACTACGCCGACCTCTACCTCGGCACGACCGATCCGGCACACCCCCTGGCCAGCCCGCTGTTCGCCGACCTCGCCGGCCTGCCCCCGCTCCTCGTGCAGGTCGGGGCGAACGAGGTGCTGCTGGACGACGCGGTCCGGCTGGCCGGCCGGGCGGGCGCGGACGACGTCGAGGTCACGTTGGAGGTCGGGCCCGGCCTCCCCCACGTCTTCCAGCACCACTACGGCCGCCTCGACGAGGCGGACGCCGCACTCGACCGCGCCGCCCGCTTCCTCAGGACCCACCTGGGCCTCACGGCGCGACGCTGAAGCTCCAGGTGACACCGAAGCGGTCGGTGAGCATCCCGAAGCCCGCGCTCCACGCCGAGGCGGCCAGCGGCTCGACCACGGTCGCGCCGGGCGACAGTGCCTCCCAGTGGCTCCGGAGCTCCTCCAGGCTGTTCGACCCGACCGACACGAACAGCGCCTGGTCGGTGAGGGTGGTGTTGTTCTCGCGGCGGGTCGAACCGCCGCCGGCGAGGCCTCCCCCGGTCTGTCCGGGGACGTCGTACCCCATGACGCGGAAGCCGCCGTCCGAGGCGACGAGTCCGAAGACGACCTTGTCCGCACCGGGCACGTCGGCGGGCATGCCGAAGTCGGCGTAGGTGGTGATCACGAGGTGTCCGCCGAACACGGACCGGTAGAACTCCAGTGCCTGGCGGGCATCACCGCGGAAGTTGAGGTGGGTGGTGGTCTGGATGGTCATCGTCGCTCCTTCAAGGCGGGCGGCCCTGCTGGCCGGTGCCTCCACCCTCCCGCCCGTGTAGGTCAGTTCCTGTCCTGGACCTTCGCTAGCGTGCGAAACATGACGACGACCGCCCGGCTGCTGAACCTGCTCTCGCTGTTGCAGATGCGGCAGGAGTGGCCGGGATCGGCGCTGGCCTCCCGGCTGGACGTCAGCGACCGCACCGTGCGCCGGGACATCGAGCGGTTGCGGGAGATGGGGTACCGCATCCGGGCCACGATGGGGCCCGACGGCGGGTACCGGCTCGAGGCAGGCAGCGAGCTGCCGCCCCTCCTGTTCGACGACGACCAGACCGTCGCCGTGGCCTTTGCGCTCCAGGCGGCACCGGCCCTCGGCGCCGACATCGCGGAAGCCGCCGTCCGCGCCCTCGCCACCATCCGCCAGGTGGTGCCCGCACGACTGCGCCACCGCCTCGACGCGCTCGACGTCACGGCCGTCGGTCGCGGCGGAGACACCGTTCCCGTGGACGTGTCCCCGGACGTGCTGGTCACCCTCGCCGACGCGATCCGGGACAGGGAGGTCCTCCGCTTCGACTACGTGCCACGGGACCAAGGAGCCGCCGCCCCCGCCGGGCCGGCCCGCCGCGTGGAGCCGCACCACCTCGTCACCTCGTACGGCAGGTGGTACCTCGTCGGGTGGGACCTCGACGGCGACGACTGGCGGCTCTTCAGCGCGCGGCGCATCCGTCCGCGCATTCCCAACGGCCCCCGGTTCACCCCTCGCCCGATCCCCGGGGGCGACGTCGCCGGGTTCGTCTCCGCACGGTTCAAGGGCTCGGACACCGGCGCCTGGCCCTGCCGGGGAACGGTGCTCCTCCACCTGCCGGTACGGGAGGTCCTGCCGTTCGTCGGGGACGGCACCGCCGAGGCCGTCGACGACCACACGTGCACCCTCACCGCCGGCTCCTGGTCGTGGGGAGCGCTCGCGGCGTCGTTCGGCCGCTTCGAAGCGGCCATGGAGGTGATCGGCCCCCCGGAACTCGCCGAGGCGTTCACCGCCCTGGCCGCCCGGTACGCCGACGCCATCTAGAGGACCCGCGGTCGTCGACGGCGACCGCGCGGCTCCGGTGCTCACCCTGCCTGCCATTGCCGTCCCCGGAGTCCAGCGGCCTGCACAGTACCTCGTTCGCCTCACCTGCACCACCGGCGAGTCGAGCTGGTGAGACGGTCCTTTCTGCCAGGACATGTTTGCGAGGAGGTGGTCCAAGTGCTCTCGCACGGGCTGGCCTCGCTGCCCGTCTTCGCCCTCCGCGCCGCTAGCACCGGGCCATTAGTCGGCCATGAGGGTGTCGTAGCGGGGCCAGCCCACCGAGCGGAACACGTTGACAGGCGTGTGGTGCACGGTGTCGGGGGCGACGCCCGAGGGGGCGAAGACGCTGGTGGGTGACGGGCTGTGGACGTCGTGCACGAGGAGCTGGTGCCACGGCGGCTATCAGGCACCCTTCCAGGGCCGGTCCTGGCAACTTACCTCTACAGTCAGGCGTGACATGCAGATCTGCGGCGAAGTGCAGAACAATGCGCCACATTGGCATTGTCGAGGCTCGGTAAAAATGCAAATTCCATTTTTACCGAGCCTCGACAAGCACTACCTTACGACTCCTCCGTGCCCAAACTCAGCCACGAAGTCCTTCATCAGTTGGAGCATGTCCTCTTCCGTCCAGTATGGAGATCCAGCCCAAGGGCGATAGAGAGAAAGCCCTTCCGTCAGGAACTCGAACATCTCGGAATCAAGAAGATGCTCCAGAGCGAAACTCTCGATGGATGCCACGAACTCCATCGAACGATCGTCGCCCGATATGAATTTGCGGGCCATGGAGAGTAGTTCTTCTTGAGGCTTCACGGTATTTTAAAGGCCTTCGGGATCATGACGGTCACCACATAGTTCGGGTTGCTCGCAGATAGAGCGACATAGGGCTTGCCTGGGAGTTGAGTCGCTCTCACTTGGATCGTATCCCTCCATGAATCATATTTTACCTTATCGCCATTTTCTAGAATGTAGTCGACGGCGTTCAAAGTCGTCGGGGGGCGCCCGGGACCACTGCCTGCCACTCTTTCAGCAGCGTGCTTGCTCAGAGTCCTACCAGCCGGGGTGACCAGAGTCGGAATCTGCAAGTTGTTCTCTTGCCTGAAAGCCCAGTTCTTGCTGTAACGAACCAAAGCTTGACTCTCAGTGCCTGCAGCACCCATTTCGGTCTTTGCGATCCCGGCTCCGATGGCCGTGCTTCCCACAATTGCACTTCCGCCAGATGCACCACCGGTCACCATCTCCGAAATTTCCGCAGCGCAGACCGGAAGCGTTGCCAGGCAGCCATCACCTACCGCGACGGCCACTGGCGCAGCTACTGTAACGACCGCCAAACCCGTGACTACTCCCAGAACAATTTTCTGCCAGGTGGCTAGTTTCCCGGCATCCGGGATGTCATTTGCGTTTGGGTCGTAGTGCGGATTGGTCCCCATAGCCCAGCATGCATTGCAAACACCGTCGTCCTTTTTGGGGCGAGGTTCCGGGCCCTTTTTGAACGTCACCTGAGCCGTGGTGACGCCGCCATTCGAGCGGACCGTGAAGGTCATGATGCCGCTTCCGACACCGCCACTTGCCGTCTGATACTGGAATGTCTGGGAGTAGGTCCGCGTGGAGTGGTAGGTCCACCCGCCCTTCCCGTTCGGCGATAGACCGTCGCGATAGGTGCCGCCCTTGCCGTCGCTGCACCCGTTCTCGCATTCTGTGTACGGGCGCAGGCCCGTCGGATCACTTAGCGTGACGGGCGTGTTGTTGGCGTAGGCGTAGCCATTCAGAGATTCGTGGTCCTCAGGTGCGAGGACTGGATCGACGGATAGGAAGCGCGCGGTGGTGGGGTCGTACTCTCGAGCCTCTACGTGGGTGAGACCGGTGTCGGTGTCAGCGGGTTTGCCGAGGAAGCCCTTGTCGTCGGGCCAGGCGGCCGGTGTCGGGCCGCGGGTCTCGCCGAACGGCTTGGTGTAGCGGCGGGTCACCGCCTGGGTGGTGGCGTCCACCGTCATCGAGGCGGTGCCGTGGTGATCGTCGACCATCCAGGACAGGCCCGTCTCGGTGCGGACGGCGGTGGCGTCGCCGGCCGGGTAGGAGCGCTGGGCGGTGAACTTGTTGCCGGCGGTGTCGTAGTGGAGTTCCTGGCCGGCGAGGTAGAGGACGGTCTGGTCGGTGCCGCGGCGGATCAGCAGGTCGCCGTTGGCGTCGTAGAGGTAGTCGGTGCTCTTGGTGCCCTCCGTGAGGCGGACGAGTTCACCCTCGATGTCCCAGGTGAGGCTCTGTGCGACGCCGGTGGGCCCGTACCGCTGGGTGGTGTTGCCCTGCTCGTCGTACTGCAGGTTCCTGGCCGCGCCCCCGTCGACCGTGACGGAGGTCAGGGTGTGCGGCTGGCCGCCGCCGTTGGGGGTGAGGGCCGGGTAGCCGTAGGCGGTCGTGGTGTCACCGGTGGTCTTGTGCTCGACCTGGGTGTCGCGCAGGCCGCCGGTCTTGTAGGCCCAGCTCGTCCAGTAGGGGGCCGGTCCGCCGAGCGCGCTCGCCGAACGGGCGGTGGCGCAGTCCCCGGACGCCGGCGTCCAGGCTTCGGCCAGCCGGCGGTGGCCGTCGTAGGCGAAGCACTGGGTGTCCTTGCCGCCCGCGTTGTCGGTGACCGACGTGACGTTGCCGGTGACGTCGTAGGTGTAGTCGACGTCGCTGGTGTAGCCGGCGTTGGTCTGGTCGACGGTGTGCGAGTTGACCAGCCTGCGGGTGCCGTCCTCGTAGCGGTTGAGGATCTGGAGCTGCTTGGCGCCGTCGTAGGTCGCCAGGCGGGTCTCCTCGATCTCGCCGTACGGGGAGTAGCCGATGTTCTGGACGTAGTCCGTCAGGCCCTCGGACCCGGTGAGCATGCCCAGGTCGTTGTAGCTGTTGGCCACGGTCTCGGCGGGCAGGCCGCCCAGCGCCGGCATCGAGGTGGACTGGACCGTGCCGTCTCTGTTGTAGACGGTCGATGTGGTGAAGGTCTGCGGCGCCCCGGCCACGACCAGCGGGTCGCTCGCGGCGATGACCGTCTTGGTCCCCTTGGGGCGGCCGAGGCTGTCGTAGCCGGTGACGACCTGGGAGTAGATCTTGCCGGTGGTGCCGCCGACGTAGCGGATGGCCGCAGTGGGCTGCCCCTTGGCGAGGCTGTCGTAGGTGAACTTGGTCAGCTGGTGGGCGTTGTCCTTGACCCCGTCCCAGGTGCCGGTCTTGCGGCCGAGTTCGTCGTAGTCGGTGACCAGGGTGCGGGTCGTCTTCTCCAGGGTCATCGTGGTGGTGACCGGTTGGTCGGCGTCGTTGTACGTCGTGGTGACGGTGCCCTTGTCCGGGTCGGTGGAGGTGATCGTGCGGCCGCGCAGGTCATAGCCGTAGGACCAAACTGAGCCGTCCGGACCGGTCATCCTGCTGACCTGTCCCCCGGGCGTGTACTCGAACAGGGTGCGGGTGTAGTCGGTGCCCGTCGGGACGGGACCGGCGTACTCGCGGCGCTCGGTGACCCGGCCGCGGGCGTCGGTGAAGGTGACCGTGCCGGTGCCGCCCGCGGCGGCGGTGACCGCCGTGCGGTCGGCCAGCTTGTCGGTCTTGGTGCGCCACTTCTCCTGGTCGTAGACCCGGAAGACCGACTCGGTGGGCTTGCCTGCGGCGTCGAAGACCGTCTCGGTGGAGGCGGGCACAGAGCCGGGGAAGGTGTTGGCCAGGGTGCCCGAGGGGGCGAGGTTGTCGTGGACCTGGTCGTTGGTGACGTAGGCCAGGCCGCGGTCGTCGTACAGAGTCTCGGAGATGACCCGGCCGCCGCCTGGCGCGGGGACCTGCTTCTGCCGGGAGCGCAGGAGGCCGTCGAAGATCTCGTAAGCGCTGTTGTATGTCTGTCCGTCCGCCTTGAGGGCGTCGGTGCGGACCCAGGTCTCCTTGTCGTTGTTGATGTCGTAGGTGTAGGCGAGGCTGGCGGCGTCGCCGAGCGCGCGGGACCGGTTGGGCTTCCACACCTGCCGCAGGCGGCCGAGGGCGTCGAAGGCCCACTCGGTGACGTTGCCGTTGGCGTCGGTGCTCTTGGTGGCGCTGCCCCAGGCGGGATCGACCTCGGTGGTGGAGGTGAACAGCTTGGGGTCGGTGCTGGTCTTCGACGTCATCGGGCCGTAGCCGGTGTCGTCGGGGACGTAGGTGGTCTTCACCGTGCGGTTCAGGGCGTTGGTCGCGGTGACCGGGCGGCCCAGCTTGTCGTAGGTGGAGCCGGAGACCTGCTGATAGACGGGCGCCTTGGTCACCGGGTCGTAGCTCGCGACCCGGTAGGAGGCGGTGATCTCGCCCTTGGTGGGCGCCACGCCGACCGTCTGGCCGTCGTAGGCCGTGGTGACGTCGGAGACGACGTCGTCGGGGACGGTGGGGACGGTCGCGCACGGCACCAAGTACGTCTCGGTGCGCGAGACCTGGTTCACCAGCCAGGCCGTGGTGTTGCGCGCGTAGCCGGTGCGCACGCAGGACTCGTCGCCGGGCTTGCCGGCGTCGCCGCTGTCCTCGACCGTGAGCGGCATGCCGTACGTGGTGTCGTACGTGGTCTTCTGGGTGACCGTGCGGGTGCCGGTGGAGGTCTTGGTGCGGGTGCTGGTCTGGCCGGCCTGGACGATCCAGGAGTCGGTGGTGCCCCAGCCGTAGGTGTGGCTGCCGGTCCGGTAGGACCAGGGGGTGTTGATGGTGCCGCTGTCCTCGTCGGAGCCGTTGTAGACGATGGTCTCGCGGACGAAGCCGGCGTACTGGCGGGAGTCGTCGAGGGCGGTGCCGGTGGAGTCGGTGACCTTCTCCACGCGGGGGGTGCCGTCGAGTTCCTTCTCGCCGTTCAGGCCGCGCAGGTAGAGCGTGGACTTCTTCGAGCGCGGACCCTCGGCGTCGCCGGAGGTCTCCACGACCTTGCCGTAGCCGCGCCACTGCGACCAGGTGCGGTTGGCCAGCTTGGTGAGGCCTTCGTCGTCGGCGTAACCCCAGCCGGCGCCGCCCTGGTAGTCGTAGTACTTCTCGCCCGTGTCGCCGTGGCCGTAGGGGTCGTCCTGGAAGACGGAGGTGACGACGTACTTGTGGAACCAGTCGGTGACCGGGGTGGCCCCGGACTGGGACCACTTGACGGGGAAGCAGCGGCGGGTGTTCTTGTCGATGTCCGCCGGCATGCCGGAGCCCCAGATGCAGTCCGGGTCCGAGTAGTTGACCGTGGTGGTCGAGCCGGTCTCGGCCTTGATGGTGCGCACGCGCCACTTGATGTAGCGCAGGGTGTCCGGTCCGCTGCCCTCGACGTGGTTGGGCAGCTGGATGCCGCCGAAGACGATGGGGGGCATCTGGGCCGCGGTGGTGTTGGCCTTGCCGGTGTTCTGGATGGACTTCAGCCACAGGCTGGGAGAGGAGGCGTCACCGGTGTCGGGGAAGCTCTGGTCCAGGTGCCAGGTGTCCACGTCGCGCTGGGTGGTGCCGCTGCCCGTCCAGACCGACGTGGTGACGTCGGTCAGGCGCTTGCGGGTGAAGAAGGACGGGCCGATCTGCGTGGTGCACTTGGTGCCCGAGGCGCAGATCATGTCGAACGGCACGTCGGGCCAGTTGGCCTTGGTCGTCGAGGTGAGGCTGGAGCAGCCGCCGGAGACGACGCAGCGCTCGGCGTAGGTGAAGCGCACCTGCTGGGCGGCGGGCTTGCTGTAGATCAGGTCGCTGCGCAGGCCGTAGTCAATGCGGTTGAGGTAGCCGCCGCGGGTGTAGGCGGTGCCGTTGACCGTGGTGTCGGCGTTCTTGGAGTAGTAGTTGGTCTCCTTGGCGTACCAGTACGTGGAGGCGTTGCCGTGGGTGTCCACGACGTAGTCCAGGTTCCAGCGCCAGGCCTGGTTGCAGGAGGAGTCGGCGAAGCCGGTCGACTTGTAGCAGGGTTCGCCGGAGTCGTCGCCGAATACGGGTGCAGTCCACACCGAGTTGGTGACGGGGTCGTCGTCGGCGGTGTCCGTGGTGCCCTTGTCGCTCCAGCCGGGCAGGCGGTGCTTGCCGAAGAAGTACTGGGTGCCGGAGGCGTCGGTGACCTTCCAGTACTCGGTGTTGTCGTCACCGTTTCCGGTGGCGCCCGTCAGGTGCTCGACGCGGGTGCCGTCCTCGTTCTTGAGCTTCCAGGTGCCGCCCGACGCCTGGGACAGAGCAGCGCTGTCGCAGGCCGCCTTGTCCGTGCAGGCGTTGACCAGTTCGACGGCCTTGCCGTTGAGGACCATCGTGGCGTTGGCGTACTTCCAGCACTGGTCGCCCTTGCCGGTCTGCCCGTCGTCCTTGCACGAGCCGTACTTGCGCTCGATGTAGGACTCGGTGATCGAGAAGCCCTCACCGATCACCGACGTCTGGTTGTTCTCCCCGGCCGTACGGCCGTCCACCGAGGCGGAGTTGTAGGAGATCGACAGGTTCGGCGACGGGCCGGCGGTCGCCGGCGGCACGCGCAGCGGGTAGTTCCAGGTGAAGTCACCCGTGCTGCCGCCCGCCTCCCACGTCGAGGTGGGGGACAGCGAGGTCGCACTGTAGTCGCTGCCGCCCCCGCTGCCCGAGCCGTCCGTCGAGGCGGCCAGCAGCATCGGCGTACGGGAGGAGACGGTACCGCTCACCGTCTGGGACGCGGCGTCGTTGTCGGCGCCCGCCACCGGCGTCTGCGTGCGGCACGCCGCCTTCTGCGGGGTGGTCAGCGCACACGCCGGGAGGGTGACCAGACGCAGCCGGGGGCCGAAGTTGCCGCCGTAGACGTCCTTGAACGAGGCGTAGCCCAGGGAGATGCGCAGCTTGTCGGCGGCGGCACCGGCCGGGGCGAGGTGCAGCAGGACCCCGTTGACGCCGGCCTTCTGGGCGGCGGCGCGGGGCTGGACGGCGAGCGCGATCTTCTCGGCCGAGCCGGTGGCCTTCGCCGCCTTGAGCGGCTGCTTGCCGGGTACCCGGGCCAGCTTCACGGCCAGCCCGCCCACGGTGACGGACGCCTTGCCAGCCGTCGACACCTGGGCGGTGGCGCTGCCCGCCGTCGGCCAGACGGCCTTGCCGAGCCGCTCACGCGTCTGTGTGACAGCCGGTGCGGCCTTGTCCTTGGGCGCCTTGGACGTGCCCGGCTTGAGCACGCCCACTTTGTCGATTCTGGCCTCGGGCCGGTCCTCCAGCTTCTTGCGGCCGGCCGTCGACTGCGCTTGGGCGGTGAAGTCGTAGCCCGACGGGGCCACGACCTGCGGCAGCAGGGAGAGCGCGGCGATCAGCGCGCCGCGGCCGAACCAGCGACGGACGACCGCCCCTGAAGCATGTCGTTTGGGGGGTGAGGAAGACACAGTGATCCCCTGAGTTGAAATGGGCAGATGTCGCCCCGGATGCCTCACCGGCGCCGGAACGAAAGAATGTGGGGGGCCTCAAGGTCCGGGGCGAGCAGTGAGGCCGCCCCGGACCGTATCGGCCGCTTACTGTTCCCGGTTCCAGCGGTCGGCGATCACGCTGGTGGGTGTGGCGCCGGTCCAGACACGCACGCTGTCGATCGTGCCGGGGAAGTACCGTGCGGCAGCACCATCGATCTTCGCCCTACCGACTTCGAAGGATCCGTTCCCCTGCCAGGGAGTTGGGAACGACACGTCGTCCTCGTTGCCCATCCGTGCGCTGTCAACGTAGAGAATGAGTGAGCCGAGTTGTGGGCCGCTAGGCGTGTCGACTGTCGTCTGTGCGTCGTACACGACCGTCACCATGACGGGTTCACCGTTGAGGGCGACGGCGCTGACACTGTCTGATTCGTTCCTGGTCCACGTCGCGCCAGCCGAGTCCGTAGCGGGGCGGCCGAACTTCCAGCGGCCCTGCGTGCTGCCAGCCGGCTGCTCGTACCAGACGCCCCAGGAGGACTGGCTGGTGCCGGACTGGCCGAACACCTGCACCGCGTACGACTTGGTGGTGTCGGCGAACTTGGCCGGGTCCAGGGTGATCCAGGCGGTCGCGGTGAAGGAGCCGGTGTCGTCGACGAGCGAGCCGGCGGCGGTGGCGTAGTCGCTGGTGCCGTTGAGCTGCATGGTCTGCTTGGTGGTGCCGACCTCACCGGTGTCGGGGTCTGCGCCGGTGGTGATCTGGGCCAGCGTTGCTCCACTGAGGGTCAGCGGGCGGGCGTAGCCGCTGTTGTCCTTGATCGTGGTGCCGGTGGCGTTGGCGGTGTCGGTGGCGTTCCACTCGGCGACGAGTGCGGAGACCGGGTCACCGGTCGTGCCGTCACCAGCGTCGGTGTCGGTGAGACGGGCGTCCTTGACGACTTCCTCGTCTGCGAGCACCCGGGACCAGGCGTGCACCTCGTCGATGAGTCCACCGAAGTACTCGACGTAGCCGGTGCTGTTGTGGAACCTGCCGATCTGGAGCGGCCCGGTGGCCGCCCACGGGCTGGTGAAGGAGACCGGAGCGCCCTGGGCGCGCCCGTTCACGTAGAGCTGGACGGTCTGGGCGACGGCATCGTAGACGCCCGTCAGATGGGTCCACACCCCCGCGACCGGAGCAGCAAGGGAGGTGGAGCGGCTCGCTGTGGGGGCGGCCACGTCGCTGTTGTAGCGGGAGAAGGCGAAGCGTTTGCTGGTGGCCGAGTAGTGCAGTGCGAAGCCGGACAGGGTGGTGGCCTGCTGGGAGACGATCGTCTGGCTGCGGGTGACGTCGTTGAGACGGATCCACGCGGAGAGGCTGAACGACTTGGTCGTGTCCAGCACCGGCTGGGCTGTCTGGGCGTAGCCGGTGGTGCCGTCCAGCTTCAGCGCAGCTGTGCCGCCGCGTGCGAGAGCGTTGTAGGAGGCGGTCGCGGCGGTGGTCAGGTTGTGCGGTGTGGTGCTGGTGGTGGCGTCGGTGCCGTTGCCGTCGGCGTGCCAGACGCCTGTGGGCGGGGCTCCGGGGTTGACCAGGAAGCTGTAGTAGCCGGTTTGCGAGCTGTGGCCGGCCGCGTCGTAACCCCAGACCTGGATGGTGTTCTCGCCGACCTGGTTGGGTGTGATGCCAACCTTGGTGGAGGTGCCCTTGGCGACGGTGATCGGTGCGGAGACGGCTCCACTGTTCAGGCGCCAGCGGTAGCTGACGACGTCCGACTGGATGCCGGCCGTGGCGGCGTCGGTGTCGGCGGGGGTGAACAGGAACTGGCCGGTGACGCCCACGCCGTCCGCGGGTTGGGTGGTGGCGGCGGGCTGGTAGCGGCCGTCCGAGCTGGAGATGACCGGAGGCGGCGGGGAGTCGGTGTCGACGCGGAAGTAGCACCAGCCGGACCAGGACGAGTCCAGGACACCGCTGACTCCGCGGTCGGTCATGTAATAGGCCTGCGTCTTGGCGCGCATCTTGTAGTCGGTCTGCGCGGCGAGCGCGGATGAGGTGGCGTCACGTATCGCGTTGTCAGCCACCCAGGCGCTAGGCGGCGACGTTGCGGCCCAGGCGCGGCTGGATCCGTCGGCCTTCCACACCTCGAAGACCGCCCGCAACTGTGCCTGCGAGCCGTCGACCGACTGCACCGTGCCGTACACCGTCGGGGTGGTGTCGCTGGTGACCTGCGGCACCGCGGCCGTCCCGCACGCCTTCCCGCTGGTGCCGACCTGCACTGACGCTTCCGTGGGCACCGACGGGTAGGACACATACGTCACCGACAGCTTGGCGTCATTGCGGAAACGCGCCCACGCGCCCGCGTCGGACTCGTCGTGCGCGGTCAGCGAGAAGGTGACCTCGGCCGTCTTGTTCGCGGCGTAGGAGGAGAGGGTCGTCGTCAGGTTCTCGTTCGTCTCGTCCACGTTGTCGCTGAAGCGCACCCAGTTCGCCGGCTGCGAGGGATCGCACAACGTGCCCCGGCCGTAGGCGACGTTGCGGTCACCCATCAGGTCCACGGCGGCAGGCCGCGTCGACCAAGTGGTGCTGGAGGAGATGCCCTTGTCCACGCGGCTCAGGTCGTACCAGTGCGGCGTACAGGAAAACGTCCACACCTGATACACCTCGAGCGTCGCGTCGAGGATCTTCTTGCCGTGGATCGACGACAGCGGGTACTCGAAGTACATGCGTTGGGTGTACGGGGTGCTGGCGCACAGGTAGCCGGCGTAGTTGGAGCAGCGCCCGACGCCCTTGTCACCGGAGAACTCCCAGTACTTGGTGCCGTTGGAGGCCAGCGCCGTCCAGTCGCCCAGCGCAATGCCCTTGGTCGGCGGGTCGATGTACAGCGGGAAGACGGTGTCCTCACCGTGCAGCAGCGCCGGATCAGGCGTGATCTCGAGTGTGTTACTGGTGACCTTCAGCGGCAGATCGGCCGCCGCGTCACCAGTGCCAGGGCCCTCGGTGGGGGCCGGCTCGCCGTGCGCGGCGGGCAGCGGAGCGGCTGCCGTCGCGGGCTCGGGCGCACTGGCGGTCGGCTCAGGATCCGCACTGGCGGTGGGCTCGGACGTGCCAGCGGACTGCGGTGATACGGGGGCAGTTCGGGCGAGTTGCGTGGTGGCCCCGGCACTGTCGACGTCCGCGGCGTCACCTGCCGAGTCCCACATCCGGCCGGCCGGACTGTCGAAGACAGGGGTGCCGTCCCCATCGCGCGCGACGAAGCCACCGTTGGCCGTCGGGGCGATGTCCAGGTCGCTGCCGGCAACGGTCATCTTTATGGTCGCCAGTGCCGGGTTCTCCGCTGCCTCGGCGGTTCGCACCACCAGGACGGACGTGTAGCCGGTACTCAGCGCGGTCAGGCGCAGGTCGACGTCGGGCAGGACGTCGGCATAGGTGGCCGTCGCGCCGTCCAGGCTCGGCGCGGGCAGCGCTGTGGGCCAGCTGAGCGTCAGCTCGTGCCCGTCGTCCTCCAGTGTGACCAGGCCCTTGCCGGTCCCGCCGCCGGAGAAGGTGAGGTCCGCGGTCGTATTGCGTGAGTGCACCGAGCCGTCGGCGCCGCGCAGCAACGTGGTGTCGATGGCGGCCCAGGTGCCATCGTCCTTCCGGGCGCGGACCGGGGCCGCGTTCATCTCCTGGGTAAAGCTGCCGTCCGGATTGGCGAAGACCTGAGACGACTCGGTGGTCGCTGTCTCCACACCCACCCGTTCACCGGTCTTCGCCGCCAGCGCGCTTGCCTTCGACTCCGGTGTCACATCCGCCGCGACCGACGCGCCGCCGTCCCCGGCGGCCGAAGCCACGCCGACTCCCAGACCAGGAACAACGCCCCCCAGAATAGCGGCCGCCACCGCCCCGCTCCACACCGCGTAACGGCGTCTATGCCGCCGTGCCTGGATAAACACGCCCCCACCCATTCCCTTAACATTTCTTTATAGAAGCTGTGATGATCATGTGTGGATCGAACAAGCTGGTCAATGGTGATCCACATCACACGACGTGTCGCGGCAATGCCTTGGACAGCCCTCACCAAAGGCTGGCTGGCTCGCCAGTTGCCCACACGGGCGGTCGAAGCCCAAGGGCGCAACGACGGTGCCACCAGGCACCCCACCCGGTGCAGTGGTCAGGGCTGGCGACCGCAGCGGCTGAAAGGCGCCTGCGTGCCCGTTCATCAAGCGTGCGTTTCGCGTACTGCGCCGACCACTACCCCTCACCGTCTCTCCACGCCGTAATCGGCGGGCGCGGACAGGGCCCGCCGATCGTCGAAGGCCCGCAGGAGGTGCGTGTCCAGGCTCCGCGAGGGATCGTCGATCCAGACACCGGCCGCGTGGTGGGAGACCGCCCAGCCGGTCTGCGCGGCCACCAGGTCCGCCAGCCGATCCCCGACAACACGCTGCCGTAGCGCCTGCGCAACGGCCTCCGTGAGCGACGCGGCCTTGGCCAACTCCGGTTCGCGGAGGGTCGGTGTCACCGCGTTGCTTGGAGAGCGGCGCCCGGGCCGCCGACGGCGTCCTGCACATGGCCTACGGCGGCGATTTCTCCGACCTCGACGACATGATGGGGCGCAACCGGCCCGCGTTCGAGACGCTCGGGCGGCCGTTGGAGCACTCGGGCAAGCCGCTCGTCGTCACCTCGGCCACCCTGGGGCTGTGCGCCGGCCGGGAGGGCACCGAGGAGGACGAACCCGACACAGCCGGGCTCGCGGCGTTCCGCATCACCGGTGAGCGCGCGTGCCTGGACTGCACCGACCGAGGAGTACGCGCGAGTGTGGTCCGCCTCGCCCCCACGGTCCACGGCCCCGAGGACCACGGCTTCGTTCCCCTGCTCATCGCCACCGCACGCAGGACGGGCGTATCGGCGTACATCGGCGACGGCACCCACCGGTGGCCCGCCGTCCATCGGCTTGACGCGGCGGTCCTGTTCCGCCTCGCTGTGGAGAAGGCACCCGCGGGCAGCGTCCTGCCCGGAGTGGCCGAGAAAGGGCATCACCCTCAGGAGCATCGCGGAGACCATCGCCCGGGGTCTCGGCCTGCCCACGGCCTCGCTCACCCCCGACGAGGCCGCCACCCGCGTCGGGAGCCCGTTCATGGCCCTGGCCTACGGCCACGACGGGGCCCGCCTCCAGGGCGCGCACCCAACAGCAGCTCGGCTGGTCACCCACCCCACGCTGCTCGAGGACCTGGAGCACGGCGACCACCTGGCCGTGCCGGGCCGGCGACGGTCAGCGGCGCACCCTGAACCGCAGGTGCAGGACCCGCTCGCCCTGGATCACCACGTGCGGGTCCTCCAGCAGGTGCTGCCCGTCGATGCCGCCGAAGTAGCGCCGGCCGGAGCCGAACACCACCGGGACGACGTCCATGGCCACCTCGTCCACGAGACCGGCCGCGAGGATCTGGCCGCCCACGTCACCGGCGTTGACGGCGACGGTCCCGTCCCCGGCGAGTGCGCGGGCCGTGGCGATCGCCTCGGTGACGTCGTCCACGAAGTGGTAGGACGCCTCGGGGTGCCAGCCGTCCGGCTTGGGCCGGTGGGACACCACGACCACGTGGTCGCCCGCGGGCGGCTTGCCCTCCCAGCCGTTCACCTGGTCGAACAGGTTCCGGCCCATGACGATCGCGCCGATCGAGTCCCAGGTCGACCGCACGTAGTCGGCCGACGCCCGCGAGACCCGGATGCCGCCCCCGCTCCCGGAGTGGTCGAACGGCTCGTCGCCCTCCGCGCCGCCGGAGCCGGAGCCGGAGCCGGGGAGGATCGGGACGTCCCCGCTGAAATACCACTCGTGCAGGGGGCCGACGTCGCCCTCGTCGTCGGCGATGAAGCCGTCCACCGACACCACGCTGTGCAAGATCACCGTGCCCACGGGTCCTCCTCGTCCGCCTCCGTGCTGGTTCACCGCCATCGTGGCGCGGCGCGGCGGGCCCGGGCATGTAAGAAATCAATCGGCGGGCATCGGGCCGAAGTCGTGGGGGCCGCTGCGCTCACCGGGGAAGCTGCGCCACAGGGCCAGGTACTGGGTGGGCGTGTGGCCGGTGAAGTCCTTGAACTCCCGGCTGAAGTGGGCGTGGTCGAAGTAGCCCGCCGACTGCGCCAGGTCCGCCCAGTCGACCGGCTGCCCGGCGTCCACGGACAGGATCAGCCGCGCGAAGCGGTAGATGCGCGCCATCCGCTTGGGGGTGACCCCGACGTGTTCCTTGTACAGGTTCGCCAGGTGGTTGCCGCTGACCCCGGCGGCGTCGGCCAGCGCGCCGACCGGGACCGTGCCGTGCGCCGCCTCCAGCCGCCGGCCCGTGTGCCGGACCAGGTCCAGGCCGCGCGCCGGGGTCCCGGCGAGGCGCGCGGTGAGCTCCTCCTCCAGCACGTCCAGGGTCCCCGCGGCCGACGTGGCGTCGCCGACGCGGTGGCGCATCCGGTCCAGGGAGCGCTGCCAGACGGCATCGGCCGGCGCCCACCGGTCGCTGAGGTCGGTGGCCGGAAGACCGACGAAGGGCGCCATCCCCCAGGGCTTGAAGTGCACCCCGACGAGCCGCACGCGCGCCGGGTACTCGAAGAGGAAGCGCCTGGTCCACACCCCCATGAACCATCCGTCGGCGAACACCGCGGGCTCCGTCGACCGGTCGGGGTCCCACAGCCGCACGGGCCCGTCGAGGTGCAGGAACAGGTGCGCCGACGGCATCGGCGGGACGTTCATCAGCCGGTGCCGGGGCACGCCGGTCAGGCAGTAGACGTCGTCGACGAACCGGTCGAGCGGCGGCGCGGGCACCCGTCCGACGTAGTCCATGCCCCCAGTGTGCCCCCCGTGTCACACCGCGCTCACGCCCCGGCGGCGCGTTCCCGCTCCGGTTCCAGGGGGCGGGGGGTGTCTTCCTCCCGTACCGCCGTGGCCCTCGTCATGCGGCCCCGGGGGCCCTGGAGCGCGTAGGTGAGGGCGAAGCCCGCCACGACCACGACCGCGCCGCCCACCGCGTCCAGCACCCAGTGGTTGCCGGTCGCCACGATCGCCGAGACCGTGAACAGCGGGTGCAGCAGGCCGAGGGCCTTCATCCACCACTTGGGCGCCACGATCGCGATGACCAGGCCGCACCACAGGGACCAGCCGAAGTGCAGGGACGGCATCGCGGCGTACTGGTTGGTGAGCGCGGTCAGCGTGCCGTAGTCGGGCTGGGAGAAGTCCTGGACGCCGTGGACGGTGTCGATGATGCCGAGGTTCGGCATCAGGCGCGGCGGGGCCAGCGGGTACAGCCAGAAGCCGACCAGGGCGAGCAGCGTGGCGAAGCCGAGCGCCGAGCGGGCCCAGCGGTAGTCCACCGGCCGGCGCCAGTACAGCAGCGCGAGGACCGACAGCGGCACCACGAAGTGGAACGACTCGTAGTAGAAGTCGAAGAAGTTGCGCAGCCAGTCGACCTTGACGACCGCGTGGTTCGCCCAGTGCTCGACGTCGATGTGCAGGAACCGCTCGATGTCGAGGACCTGGTGCCCGTGGGCCTCCGCCCGCGCCCGGCCGCCCGAGTTGGTGCCGCCGGTCGCCGCCAGCCGCACCTGCTGGTAGGCCGCGTACGTCACGCGGATCAGCAGCAGCTCCAGCAGCAGGTTGGGGCGGGTCAGCACCCGCCGCAGGAACGGCACCAGCGGGACGCGGCGCCAGCGCGCCGGGGGCTGCTCGGCGTACTCCGTCGGGACCGGGCGGTAGAAGTACGGCGAGGTCCGCGACAGGAACGGCACCAGCGTGGCCGCGGCCAGCGCGGCGAGCAGCACGACGTTGTCCCGCAGCGGGTACAGCGCCGCCATGTTCGGCAGCATCATCCGCGCCGGCAGCGTCATCACCAGGACCACCGCCACCGGCCACACCAGCCGGTCCGAGGCCCGCCGGCCGACCCGGCCGACGATCGCGAGCAGCACCCACAGCAGCTGGTGCTGCCAGGTCGTCGGGGACACCGCGATCGCCGCGCAGCCGGTGATCGCCACCGCGAGCAGCAGCTGCCCGTCGCGCGCGTAGCGCACCGCGCGGCGCACGCCGAGGACCGCCACCGCCGCGCCCAGCGCGAGGAACAGGCCGATCTCCAGCGGCCCGGACAGGCCGAGGCGCAGCAGGGCGCCGTGCAGCGACTGGTTGGCGAGGTCGTCGGCCTTGCCGCCGAGGCCCGTGCCCGCCATGTGGTGCACCCAGTAGGTGTACGAGTCGTGCGGCATCGCGGCCCACGCGAGCAGGGTGCAGGCCAGGAACGTCAGGCCCGTGGACAGCGCCGCCCGGCGCCGGCCGGTGAACCACAGCAGCGGCGCGAACAGCAGGATCGTCGGCTGGAACGCCGCCGCCACGCCGATCAGCACCCCGCTGGTGCGCTCGCCCCGGGCCACGAAGCAGCCGCACAGCACCAGCAGCACCGGCAGGATGCTCGTCTGCCCGAGCCAGAGCGCGTTGCGCACCGGCAGCGACAGCATCAGCAGGCTGATCGCGACCGGCGCTGCCAGCAGCGACGCCCGCCGGGTGACCGGCTCGGGCAGCGCGCGGGCGGCCACCAGGCCGAGGGCGACGACCAGCAGCAGCGAGCCGAAGGTCCAGCCCCAGCCGAGGGCCTGCTCCGCGGCCCGGGTGAGGGGCTTGAGGACGAGGCCGCCGAAGGGCGTGCCGGTGAACCGGGTGGAGTCGTAGAGCGAGCCGTTGACGTGCAGGACGCCGTTCTCCCCGACCCAGGTCTCCAGGTCCGTCAGGCGCTCCCCGCGCGGGGTGCTGAGGACGACGGCCACCTGCCGTACGGCGAGGACCGCCGCGATCGCCCACAGTCCGAGGCGGGCCGCGTGCAGCCGCGCCCTGGTCGCGCCGACGGCTGTCGCCCCGAAGGCACCCGCCGGTCGCCCGCTGTGCTCCGCATTCGCCACGCCGCGTCTGCCTCCCGCCCCGTTCGCCCCGCGCGTCCTGTGCGCGGGGTCTCCCCTGCAAACCCTATGAGGCTCGCACCTGCCCGGACAGAGACGCAGGCCACCGCGGTTTCACCTGACGTCCGCTCTCCTTTTGTCCGGAAGACGATAGTGCTCCGGCTGACCGGCCGTCCCGCCGGGTCGGTTCCCGGCCCCCGACCTGCACGCGGAGCCGTGGTCGGCGCCGCTAAGGTCCTGCTGTCAGTGGTCGCACAGCGAGGACGAGGCAGAGCCATGAGCGAGTCGCAGGTCTGGGACGCCGTCGACGCCTACTTCACCGAGCACCTCTCCCCCGACGACGAGGTGACCGCGGCCGCGCTGCGCGAGAGCGAGGCGGCCGGGCTGCCGCCCATCGGCGTCACCGCCAACCAGGGCAAGCTGCTCCAGCTGCTCGCCCAGGTGCAGGGCGCCCGCTGCATCCTGGAGATCGGCACCCTGGGCGGCTACAGCACGATCTGGCTGGCCCGCGCCCTCCCGCCCGAGGGCCGGCTGATCTCCCTGGAGTACAGCCCCCGCCACGCCGAGGTCGCCCGGCGCAACCTCGCGCGGGCCGGCCTGGACGGCCAGGTCGAGGTGCGGGTGGGTCCGGCGCTGGAGTCGCTGCCCCGGCTCGCCGACGAGAACCCCCCGCCCTTCGACCTGGTCTTCATCGACGCCGACAAGGGCAACAACCCGCACTACGTCGAGTGGGCGCTGCGGCTGACCCGCGCGGGCAGCCTGATCGTCCTGGACAACGTGGTCCGGGGCGGGCGGGTCGTCGACGCCGACAGCACCGCCGAGGACGTGCGCGGCACCCGGGCGGCCATCGAACTCATCGGTTCCCACCCGCGGTTGAGCGGGACGGCGATCCAGACGGTGGGCGGCAAGGGCTACGACGGCTTCGCCCTGGCCCGCGTGCTCGGCTGACCCCGGCGGGACGCCGTGGTCAGCACTCGCCCCGCCAGGACGCCTTGGTGAACGTCACTCCCTCGTAGAAGTCGAGCTTGTACTCGCCCGGACCCGGGTTGTAGTGCACGCACTGCTCGTAGGTGTTGCCCTGGTACGTCCAGGTGAGCTGTATGTGGTCGGCGTTCGGGTACGGGATGCCGTTGTTGAACACGGACCGGCCGCTGATGCTGCCGGTCCAGCTGTGCTGGGTCTTCAGCAGGAGCTGGCCGGTCTGGCCCTCCCCCGCGTAGATGCAGAAGTACTCCTTGGGGCAGCCGGGCGGGTCGGCTTCGGCGGACGCGGTGGGCGCGAGGACCAGCCCCGTCAGGGCGGTGGCGGCGAGCAGGGGCAGGGCCAGGGTCAGGCGTGTGGGCACGGCAGGCTCCGTTTCTCGACGTCGGGACATTGCCCGGTTCCCGACCTTTGTACCGGTCCGCCCCGTCGGACGAACGCGTTCCGCGCACGGGAACCGGTCATCCTCCGGGGTGGACCAATCCCCTCTTTTCGCACGTCGGTACGGAATGTGACCCAAACCAGTGACAACTCGCCTGGTCACGCTCGGGCTTGTTCGAGACTGCATACAACTGCCGATCGGGGGAACGGCCCGCTGTCACCCGTCGGACGCGTGTCACTTTGAGGGGACCGAGACGGCTGCCGTGGCCGCCTCGACGTCCCAACGGGGGGAAACGGTGTCGACACCACGTGCCCGCGCACGACGCTTACGCTCCGGACGGCTGCGCGCCGCCCGCACCCTGGCCGCCGTCCTGACGGCCGTAGCCCTCGGCGCGGCCGCCGTCCCGGCCGTCGCCGCCCCGGAGGCCGGGCCGCCCGCCGGTGACCGGTCGCACTGGGGGGACCACGGGCGCGCCCCGATGCCGCCGGTGCGCACCGGTACCACCCGGCCGCCCGGCACCGTCCGCTCGGCCGACCCGTCCGCCGCCGAACAGGCCTGGCGCAAGCGCGAGTCGGACCGGCTGCGGCACGGCGGCCGGCGACCGGCCGCCCCGCGCTCCGCCACCGCCGCCGCCGCCTTCGTGCCGCGCGGCCAGGGCGACGTGCCCTGGCACAGCATCTTCGGGTTCCGCATGACCGACGCCCTGACGGGGCGGATCGACTACTCCACCGGCAACCTGATGCTCGCCGCCACCGACTTCGACATCGCGGGAGTCGGACAGAAGCTGCAACTCACCCGCACGTACAACGCGTTCACCGCGCCGGAGGGCCAGGTCAGCCGCCCCTGGTGGGTGAACTGGGAACGCGACCTGGACGTCTCCGGCGCGAACTCGGTGATCGCCTACGACCAGACCGGCGCGACCGTCGAGTTCACCCGGGGCTCCGACGGCACCTTCACCACCCCGTCCGGTTACTCCAGGGACCTGCGCAAGAACGACGACGGCACCTACACCCTCACCGACCGGGGGTCCGGCGCCGCCGACACCTACGACGCGAGCGGCCGCCTCACCAAGGTCGGTGACCGCAACGGCGGCGTCCTGACCGTCACCGCGCACCTCGACGCGTCGGGCGCCTCCGCGGGCTTCAAGCTGACCGAGACCCGCTCGGGCCGCTGGATCGACCTCACCCGGTCCGGCACCACCCGCTGGACCGCCGAGGACAACACCGGCCGCACGGTCACGTACACCCTGGACGCCGACCACGGCAACGTCGTGCGGACCACCGACAGCACCGGCCACACCACCACCTTCGGCTACGACGCCGACGGCCGGGTGGTGAAGGTGACCAGCTCCGAGGGACGCTCGACCGCGTTCACCTACGACGCCGCCGACCGGGTGACCTCCATGCGCCGCTACGCCGAGAGCGGCGAGGGCGGCAGCGGCCCCACGTCCACCTACGCCTACAGCGCCGCCACCCCCGGGGAACAGGGCACCACCACGGTGACCGACCCCCTCGGGCACAAGTCGACGTACGAGCACAACGCCGACGGCGAGATGACGAAGGTGACCGACGCCCTCGGGCACGCCCGGGCCTCGACGTACCAGAACCACCTGCTGCAGACCGCCACCGACGCGATGGGCACCGGCAGCGGCGGCTCCGGCGGCAACGTGACCACCTACGGCTGGGACGCCCGCAACAACCCCACCTCGATGAAGCTGCCGACCGGGGCGAACGCCTCCGGCAAGTGGCAGACGGTCGCCGGCGCGGAACGCCCGAACACCACCACGGGCGCGGACGGCGAGAAGACCAGCTACTCCTACGACGCGGCGGGCAACACCGCGTCCGTCGCCACCAGCGGCACCGGCGGCGGCACCGTGTCCTTCTCGTACAACGAGGCGGCCCCCAAGTGCGGCGGCTTCCAGGGGCAGACGTGCACCGCCACCGACGCCAACGGCAAGAAGACGGAGTTCCACTACGACGCCGTCGGCAACCTGGACAGCGTCACCCCGCCCGCGCCGCTGGGGCGCACCACGTACACCTATGACGCCCTCGGCCGTACGGCGAGCACGACCGACGGCCGCGGGGTGAAGACCGTCTACACCTACGACCGGCGCGACCGCGTCGTCGGGGTGACCGCGACCGGCTCCGCCGACGTCACCTACGCCTACGACGGTGACGGCAACCTCGTCAGCCGCACCGACGCCACCGGCACCCAGCGCTACCAGTTCGACGCCCTCAGCCGGGAGACCGTCCGCACCCTGCAGGACGGTTCGCAGACCGTGCTCGCCTACACCGCCGACGGCAACGTCGACACCTACCGCGACCCCGGCGGCACCACGGCCTACGCGTGGGACGCGGCGCACCGGCTGACCCGGCTGACCGGGCCGCAGGGCAAGAGGACGACGTACGAGTACGACAACGAGGACCGGCGCACGAAGACCACCTACCCGGGCGGCACCCTGCAGGCCCAGACCCTCGACGCCTCCGGCCGCCCGCAGGACATCCGGGTCGTCGCCCCCTCGGGCATCATCCTCAGCCACCTGTCCTACGGCTACGGCTACACCGTCGGCGGCGTCACGGTGGACGGGGCGAGGATCCACTCCCGGACCGACACCCTGACCAAGGCGCGCACGGACTACACCTACGACGGGGCCGGCCGGCTCTCGCTGGCCAAGGAGATCGACGCCCGGGGCGTGGAGACCTCCTGGCAGCAGTGCTTCGACCCGGCGGGCAACCTCACCTCACGCGGCCAGACGCCCGGGTGCCCGGCGTCCACCGTCTACACCTACGACGACGCCTCCGAGCTGGTCGCGCGCAACGGCGTCACCAGCGGCTGGTCCTACGACAAGGCGGGCAACGAGACCGCCGGCGCCCCGAACCCGCAGGCCGCCCGCACCGCCGAGCAGTACACCGGGTACGGCCAGCTCAAGTCCCTCACCACCGGCGGCACGTCGTACTCCGCGCAGTACGCCAGCACCGACGGCAGCGAGCGCACCCGCCTGGGCGACACCGTCTTCCACAACGGTCCGCTCGGTCTGTCCGGCGAGACCACGGCCGGCAAGGACAGCGAGTACATCCGCGAACCCGGCGGCACCCTCAACTCCGTCTCCACCGGCGGCAACAGCTACTACTACCTGACCGACGCCCTCGGCTCGGTCACCGCCCTGGTCGACGAGTCGGGCAAGCAGGTCGACACCTACGCGTACACGCCGTCCGGCCTGCCCCGCGCGGGCACGACCGAGACGGTCCCGCAGCCGTTCCGCTTCGCGGGCGGCCAGCTCGACCCGACCGGGCTGTACCACTTGGGCAGCCGCTACTACGACCCGGAGCTGACCCGCTTCACCCAGCCCGACCCCTCGGGCCAGGAGAAGAACCCGTACCTCTACGCCGAGGGCGACCCGGTCAACCGGATCGACCCGAGCGGGCTGTTCTCCGTCAGCCCGGAGGTCGAGGGCTGCTACTTCGTCTGCCTCGGGGCCAGCTTCAACTTCAACAGCGACGGCACCTTCCACCTCGGGCTCTCCACCGGCTTGGGCAACCCCAGCTTCGGAGGCGGCGTGAAGGTGAACAGCAGCAACGCGAGCAAAGGCTGGAGCGTCCCGCTCTCCTGCTCGCTGGGCCCGTTCACCGGCAGTTACGACCTGAAGAGCGACACGGCGTCGGGGTCGGCCGGGGCGAAGTTCAGCAGTCCCAGTTGCTCGGTCCGCGCGTCGTACACCTTCTGAGCGGGTGGGCCGTCACCCCCGGGTGACGGCCCGCCTCCCTACCCCTCGTGGTAGAAGCCGACGTTGACGCTGCGCGGCCCGGTGCGGTCCTGGACGACGATCTCGCCGGAGCCGCCGCGCGGCAGCGGCACGGTCCCGCCGTAGGCGATGGTCTGCGCGTACTGGCCCACCACCAGCCGCACCTCGGAGGACGGGTCGGGCTGGGAGCCGCGCAGCCAGGACACCTGCCAGGTGCCCTCGGGCCCGCACAGGAACTCCAGGTGCACCCGGGACACGAACAGCCAGTCGTCGGGCGTGGCCAGGCGGCACACGGACCTGTCCCGGCCCACCCGCAGCACGGCGCCCGGTTCACTGGGCGCGTCGGCCATGAGCATGCCGGCCGTGGCGCCCTCCTCCGCCCCCGAGACGGACGCCATGGTGAGTTCGAGCACGTGCGCTCCTTCAGAAGAGTCCTCGTGAACTACAGCCGCCGCATGATAAATCGCCCGGCCCCGTCGCGTCCGGCACAATGGACGCATGACCGAGCGAAAGCCACCGGGTGTGCCGTTCGAGTCCTGGGTCGACAAGCAGATCCGTGACGCGCAGCGGCGCGGGGAGTTCGAGCGACTGCCGGGTGCGGGCGAGCCGTTGCCGCCGGGGCTGGAGAGCTCGTACGACGAACTGTGGTGGATCAAGCGGAAGATGGCCCGTGAGGGGCTGTCCGTGCTGCCTCCCGCGCTCGCGTTGCGCAAGGAGGCCGAGGACGCGCTCGAGGCGGCGTACGCCGCGCCGTCGGAGCGGGTGGTGCGGCGGATCATCACCGAGGTGAACGTCAAGATCCGCGACATGATGTTCAAGCCGCCGCCCGGCCCGCCGCTCGGCAAGAAGCCGTACGACGTGGAGGCGGTCGTGCGGGAGTGGCGCGAGCGCCGCGCCACTCCCGGTGGGTCGCCGGACCCGTCAGACGTGTAGCAGCCGCTCCGCCAGCTCGCGGTAGTCCCGCAGCGCCAGCCGCAGTTGCTCGGTGTCCGTGGTCGAACCGGCACCGCGCTTGCCGGTGTCGTCCGTGTGCCACGCGCCGCGCAGCGTACGGCGCCGCTCGGTCACCGCCTCGGTGAAGCGGTTCGCCAGCTCCTCCAGCAGCCGGTCGGCCTCCTCGACGGCCTCCTTGGGCCGGTCGACGAACTCGACGACCGTCTGCCGCAGCCGCCCGGCGAGCTCGTCGCTCGCGTCACGCGGGAGCAGGGACGGGGCGTCGGCCGCGACCCCGTGCCCCTCCGAGCCGGAGGTGTCCGGGGTGGTGGTGCCGGTCGTGGTGGTGCCGGTCGTGGTGGTGCCGGTGGTGGCCGGCTTGGCGAACGCGCCGGTGGTGCCGGTGTCGTGGGTGCCGTGGGTGCCGGTCGTGCCGGTGGTCCCGGTCGTGCCGGATGTCCCGGTCGTGCCGGATGTCCCGGTGGTCCCGGTCGTCGCGTCGGGTACGACGGTCGCGTAGGTGCCGGTGGTGCCAGTGGCACCCGTCGTACCCGTAGTACCCGCCGTACCCGTAGTACCCGTCGTACCCGCGGCGGCGGTGGTGCCGGCCGCGCCGGTCGTGTGCGTCGTGCCGGCGTCCAGCGTGCTGGTGCCGGTGTCGAGGCCCGAGGCCCCGTGGCCGGTGGGGTCCTGCCGGGCGGCCTCGGCCGCCGCCCGGTCGTCCTGGTACGTCTCGTGCGCCCGCTTGGCTTCCCGCACGCGCTGTGCCTCGGTCACGCCGTCGGTCTGCTGGGTGCGGCGCTCGTCGGCGCCGCCCGGTGTCAGGTCGGTCATCGTGTTCACTCTTCCCGGCTCAGTGGGCCTGGTGTCGGCGGACGGCCCAGGGCTGCCGGCCGGACCGGCCCTTGCCGCTCGACGTGTCGGAGGACCCGCGGACCGCCGGGGCCCGGTCGCGGCCGGAGCCGAGCAGCTCCTCGAACAGCGCGCGGGCCTCGACCAGCGCGGTCCGCATGTCCTCGGTGCCCGGACCGCTGCCGTCACCGGACGCGGTGCCCGCCGTACGGCTGTGGGCCACGCCGTGCACGGTCCGGTAGCCGTTCACGTGGTGGGCGTGGTGCACGGACAGCGCGGCCAGCTGCTCGTCGTACTGGTCGCCGTCCGGGTAGCCGCGGGCGCCGGCCAGCTCGGCGACCAGCCGGTCCGCCTCCACGACCGCCTCGCGGGGCGAGTCGACGAAGCGCTCCTGCACCGCCGTCCAGCGGGCCTCGTACCGCTCCCGCTCGGCGGGCTCCAGCGGCCGCCGCTGCAGGTTGCCGTGGCGTTCGACCAGGGCGCCGAGCTCCTGCTCGGCCGCCTTGGTGTCGCCGCCGTGCCGGGCGACCGCCCGGTCGTACTCGGGCCCGAAGCGCTGCTTCAGGCTGTGTGCGCCACGCGGGCCGCGGACCCACATGGCCACGAGGACCGCGACGACGACGACCGCCACCACGATCAGAGCGATGATCACGCCTGTGGACATGGTTGCCTTCCGGTGAGTCGGCCCTGTCGGCCGGTTTCCGGTCGTGTTGCCCGCACCACACCCCTCAAACAAGCCCGCATTGTCCCCCGCCCCGGCCCGGACCGCGCGCCGGGGTGCTTATTCGCTTGCGGCCGGCCCGCCGGCCGGGCCGAGAATGCGGGCATGACCTGGACGATCGCCCCGGAGCCGTACGACTCCGCCGTCGCCGCCGGCCTGTGGCGCGCCTACTACACGGAGGTCAGCGACCGCTGGTACCTCCTGCACGAGGGGCGCCGCACCGACCCCGACGAGCTGGAGCGCGAGGTCGCCGCCCACACCGGCGCCGAACTCGATCCGCCCAGCGGCCAGTTGCTCGTCGGGCGGTACGGCGGGACACCGGCCGGCAGCGCGGGCGTACGGCTGCTGGACGCGGCCACGGCCGAGCTGACGCGGGTGTTCGTGCTGCCCGGGGCGCGCGGGACGGGCGGGGCGGCGCTGCTGGTGGCCGCGGCCGAGCGGGCGGCGCGGGAGCTGGGCGCCGCCCGGATCGTGCTGGACACCCGCGGCGACCTGGTCGAGGCGCGGGCGCTGTACGCACGGCTCGGCTACACCGAGACCGGGCCGCACAACGCCGACCCGTACGCCGAGCACTGGTTCGCCAAAGCGCTCAGCTGAGGCGGGACGCGCGGCCGGCGGCGTGCGGCTGCTCGCGGTCGGAGCCGCACAGCTCGGCGTTGAGCTCCTGGACGAGGCGGACCAGGTCGGTGGGGCGGTCGGGTCCCCACCAGTCGCCGAGGAGTTCGGCCAGGGAGGCCTCGCGCGCGTGCGCCAGGTCCTCGGCGACCAGGGCGCCCTGCGGGCTCAGCACCAGGCCGATGCCCTCGCGCACGGCGAGGCGGCGCTCCTCGACCTGGCGGGCGCCCTCCAGGATGACGGGCAGCGGGACGGGCGTGCGCTCGGCGAGCAGGGACGGCTCGACCGTGCCGTACTTCTTCATCCGCAGCAGCAGCCAGCTCGCCGCGGGCTGGAGGTCGTACCCGGCGCGCTCGGTGATCGTGCGGTAGATCTCGCGGCGGCCCTCACGGGTGCCGAGCGTGGACAGGGCGCGGCACACCTCGTCGTAGGACGACCGCTGGACCGGGTTGCTGGCCAGCGTCTCGGTGACGTCGGGCGCGGTGACCGAGCCGCGCAGCTTGTCCTCCTTGAGGAACCAGGCCAGCAGGAAGCCGAGCGCGGCGACCGGCGCCGCGTACAGGAAGACGTCGGTGATGGCGGACGCGTACGCGTGCAGCGCGGCCGGGCGCAGTGAGGAGGGCAGGGCGGAGATGCCCCGCGGGTCGGCCTGGAGCGCGTCGGCGGAGGCCCCGGCGGGCAGCCGTACGCCGCGGAACGCGTCGGTGAGCTTGTCGGCGAGGCGGCTCGCGAAGACCGTGCCGAAGATCGCCACGCCGAAGGAGGCGCCGATGGAGCGGAAGAAGGTCGCGCCGGAGGTGGCGACACCCAGGTCCTCGTAGGAGACGGCGTTCTGCACGATCAGCACCAGTACCTGCATGACCAGGCCGAGCCCGAGGCCGAAGACGAAGAAGTAGGCGCTCATCTCGGCGGTGGAGCTGCGCTCGTCGAGCTGGTGCAGCAGGAGCAGCCCGACGGTGGTCACGGCGGTGCCGGTCAGCGGGAACACCTTCCAGCGGCCGGTGCGGCTGACGATCTGCCCGGACACGGTGGAGGACAGCAGCATGCCGAACACCATCGGCAGCATGTGCACGCCCGACATGGTCGGCGAGACGCCCTGGACGACCTGGAGGAACGTCGGCAGGTAGGTCATCGCGCCGAACATCGCGAACCCGATGATGAAGCTGATCACCGCCGACAGGGTGAAGGTGCGCACCCGGAACAGCTTCAGCGGCAGCACCGGCTCCGCCGCCCGGCGCTCGACGGCCACGAACGCCACGGCCAGGACGACGGCCAGCGCGATCAGGCCGGCGATCCGCGCCGAGCCCCACGGCCAGGTCGTGCCGCCCAGGGAGGCGACCAGGACCAGGCAGGTGGCGAGGGAGGCGATGAGGAAGGTGCCCAGGTAGTCGATGACGTGCCGGGTGCCCTTGCGCGGGATGTGCAGCACGGCCGCGATGACGGCGAGCGCGACGACGCCGACGGGCAGGTTGATGTAGAACACCCAGCGCCAGCTGAGGTGTTCGGTGAACAGCCCGCCGAGCAGCGGGCCGAGGACGCTGGTCGCGCCGAACACCGCGCCGAACAGGCCCTGGTAGCGGCCGCGTTCGCGGGGCGGCACGATGTCGCCGACGATCGCCATCGACAGCACCATCAGTCCGCCGCCGCCCAGGCCCTGGACGGCGCGGAACGCGATGAGCTGCGGCATGTCCTGGGCCATCCCGCACAGCGCGGACCCCACGAGGAAGATCAGGATGGCGGCCTGGAAGAGCTTCTTGCGCCCGTACTGGTCGCCCAGCTTGCCCCACAGCGGGGTCGCCGCGGTCGAGGCCAGCAGATACGCGGTCACAACCCAGGACAGGTGCTCCAGACCGCCGAGGTCGCTGACGATCGTGGGCAGCGCGGTCGACACGATCGTCTGGTCCAGCGCGGCGAGCAGCATGCCGAGCAGGAGGGCGCCGATCGAGACGAGGACGTTGCCGGCGACCTGCTCCCGCCGCGGATCCTCGGTACGGGCGTGCGCATCCAAGGCCATCGAGACCTCCCGGGCCGTGCTGGCTGTCGTGACGGTCGTGACAGTTCCATCGTGGTGGGTGTGTCCCGTAATGGCCCGTCGAGTCCTGCTGGAAGCGGGAATTCCGGGGACCGCGGGCGGGGTCCCGTGTGGAGAATCTGCATAATCTCTGGAGCTTGCATGGGGAGGGACGAACACGTGAACGAGCCGAACGGCCCGCACGGACCGCTGGGGCATCCGTGCCCGGAGTGCGGTGCGCCGCGCGCGGCCGACCACACGCCGTCCTGCGCCTGCGCGCGCCGCACCTCCGACGCCGTGCGCGACACCCGCACGGCGGAGGTCGCGGCGGCCGAGGACTTCGACCCGCTGCGGGTGCGGCCGTACGTCGAATACGGGCGGCTGGGCGAACCGGGTGAGCCGGGCGGGCCGGGCGGGCCGGGCGGGCCGAGTGAGCCGGGCGGGGCCCCGGCCGAGCGGACGATGCCGCTGCGGGCGGTGCCGGCCGCGCCGGTGGGGGCCGGCGCGGAGGATCTGGAGCTGTTCGAGGAGGGTGCGCCCGCCGGGGACCCCGCGCCCGAGCCGGGCGGGCGGCGCCGGCGGACGCTGCTGCTGGTGGCGGCGGGGGCGGTGGTGACGGTGGCGGCCGCGGCGGGGTTCGCGAGCGGGCTGTTCTCCTACGAGACGCCGACGCGGGACACGGCGGCCCCGCGGGACGTCCGGGCGGCCGTGCCCGGCCCGTCGGACAGTCCGTCGTCGGCGACGGCGTCCGCCACGGGGACGGCGTCCGCCTCCCCCTCGGCCTCCGACTCCCCGTCGCCCTCGGCGAGCGACAGCGCGTCACCGAGCCCGTCGGCGTCCAGCGCGTCCCCGTCGCCGTCCGGGTCCCCGTCCGGACCGGCGTCCCCGACGGCCACGGCCACGGCCCCGACACCGTCGCCCTCCGGCCAGGACAACGGGCGGGCGACGGCGCTGCGCCGCGGCGACAAGGGGCCGGAGGTGGCGGAACTCCAGACCCGGCTGCGACAGGTGGGCCTGTACGGCAGCGACATCAACGGCAGCTACAACGAACAGGTCGAGAACGGCGTCCGCACGTTCCAGTGGTGGCGCGGCATCCAGGACGACGAGCCGGGGGTGTACGGCGCGGTGACGCGTGCGCGGCTGGAGGCGGAGACGCAGGTGGGGTGACGGGCGGCGGGTGGCCGTGGCGCGGCGCCGTCGTGGCCGGTCGCGCAGTTCCCCGCGCCCCTGGGTGGGTGACGGCACCGTCGGCGTGGTGGGCGCCGTGCGTCTCGACTCGCGGCCCTGCCGTCGTGCGTGCGCGGCGCCGTCGTGGCCGGTCGCGCAGTTCCCCGCGCCCCTGAGGTGGGTGACGGCACCGTCGGCCTGTTCGGCTCCGTGTGGCCCTGCCGTCGTGCGTGTGCGGCGCCGTCGTGGCCGGTCGCGCAGTTCCCCGCGCCCCTGGGTGGGTGACGGCACCCGGCGGCGACAAGGCGCCGTGCGGCCGTGCCGGTCGCGGGCCCCCCTCGGTTCGGGTCCGCGGCCGGCACGGTCGGTCAGTGGGTCAGCAGGTGCCGAGGTCCTGCCAGACTCCCCATTCGCCGGTGGTGCCGGGCTCCTCGCCCGTCGTCCACCACTTGGCCTTCCAGGTGTGGCTCTTGTACGAGACCTGCTGGCCGCCCGTGTACACCTTGTCCTTGGCCCACGGGGCCGCGGTGCACTGGTTGCCGGTGCCGCCGGTGACGGTCAGCGAGTAGGTGGCCGCGTGGCTGCCCGAGGTGCCGGTGCCGGTCACGGTGACCGTGTAGGTGCCGGAGGCCGCCGCCGAGGTGGTGGCCAGGGTGAGCGTGGAGGTCCCGCCCGCGGTGACCGACGTGGGGCTGAGCGAGGCGGTGACGCCCGCCGGGGCCCCGCTGACGCTGAGCTTCACGCTCTGGGCGCTCCCCGCCGTGACGGCCGTCTTCACGGTGGCCGTGGCGGACTGGCCGGCCGTCACCGTCCCGGAGGCCGGGGTGAGCGCCACGGAGAAGTCGTTCGACGGGGTGCTGGTACCGCCGGTGAACGGCGCGAAGACGTGCGTGAAGTCCCACGTGTTCTGCGCGATGCCCGAGCAGTTGTCCGCGGCCGCCCCGCCCGGGCAACTGCCGTTGTCCCGCTGGAGCGCCCAGAAGGACAGGGTGTTGATGCCCTTGGCGACGGCCCAGTCGTACACGGTCCGGGCGTTGGCCAGCGTGAAGGTCTCGGCCTTGCCGAAGTCGTCGACGCCCGGCATCTCGGTGACGCCGACCATGTTCCAGAGCTGGGCCGGCGTCTTGCCCGGGTACAGCTGGGCGAGCAGGTCGTACAGGCCCTGCGCGGCGGTCTGGGTGTCCTTCGCCATGTCGTGGGGCTGGTTGTCGTAGTAGTCGAACGTCATGAGGTTCACGACGTCGACCCGGGTGCCGTTGGCGACCGCGTTGCGCAGCAGCGCCTCGCCGGTGTCCCCGAGCCCGTGGGTGGTGGTCGGCAGGGTGTAGGAGATCTCCACCTTGCGCCCGTTGGCCGCCGCCCAGTCCTGGACCAGCTTGATGGCCTTGTTGCGGCGGTCGATGGCCGCGGTGTTGTCGAGCGAGTCGACCTCGATGTCCATGTCGAGCCGCGAGATGTCGTAGGTCGTGATGACCTTCTCGTACGCGGCGGCGATCTGCTGCACGTCGGTGCAGCTGTCGGCGATCTCGGTGCCGGTGGTGTCGGCCGTGTACCCGCCGAACGAGGGGATGACGTCACCGCCGTTGGCCTGGATCGTCTTGATGTCCGAGCCGAAGGTCGAGGCGGCGATCGGCATGCCCGTGTCGCCGTTCCAGTACGGCGTGCAGGAGCCCTTGGTGGCGGTCTGGAGGAACGCCATGGTCAGGTGCTTGGCGCCCGACTGGGCGGCCAGGGCGGCCGGGCTCTCGCCGGTCCACGCCTCGAAGTAGGGCGCGAACACGTGGTTCGGCAGGGGCGTCGCGGCCTGGGCGGTGCCGGTTCCCGTGAGGGCGAGGCCCACGACGGCGGCCGCGGTGGCGGCTGCTGCGAGGGCCGCGCGGAGGGGACGCACTCGTCTCATGTCAGTCCAGGTGTGTGTGGGGAAGGGCCCGATGTCCCGTGCCGGGACGGGGACTTGCCGCCTACTGGAATAGCGCCCGCCCCGGGGTGGGCGCAATGGTCTGGACCAAGAAGGGACTAGACCAATTGGGACCCCTTGGGCACTCCTCGGACAGACCGTCCCTGTACAGGGCACGTACCGGTCGACTGGACCGCGTCCGGACAGCGTTCACCTCTCGCCGATTACCGCACAGTCACCCTTGACCGGGCCGCCACGGGCGGGGCTATGGTCTAGACCTAGTCGGCGTCAGACCCCGAGGGAGAAATGTCATGAACATGAAGAGAGGGACGGCTCTCGTGATCGGTGCGCTCGCCGCTCCGGTGCTCGCCGTCAGCCTTCCCGCGAGCTCGGCCGTCGCCCACGGCTGGGTGACCCTGCCCACGAGCCGGCAGGAACAGTGCGCCCAGGGCCTGGTCGACTGCGGCCAGATCAAGTACGAGCCGCAGAGCGTGGAGGGCCCCAAGGGGCTGCAGAGCTGCAGCGGCGGGCACGCCGAGTACGCCGAGCTGGACAATGACAGCAAGGCGTGGAAGGTCACCCCGGTCGGCACGACGGCGACGTTCACCTGGCACAACACGGCGCGGCACTCGACCGCGAACTGGCAGTACTTCATCGGCGGCCAGAAGATCGCCCAGTTCGACGGGCGCAACCAGCAGCCGGCCGCGGACGTCAGTCAGCAGGTGAACTTCGGCAGCTTCACGGGCCGTCAGAAGGTGCTCGCGGTCTGGAACATCGCCGACACCGGTAACGCGTTCTACTCCTGCGTCGACGTCAACATCGGCGGCACGGGCGGCGGCGGCGGTGGCACCGGCGGCGGGGGCGGGGGCGGCAGCACCTGCGCCGCGGCGGCCTGGGACCCGGCGCGGGTCTACAACGGCGGCGACACCGTCACCTACGGCGGCCACACCTGGCGCGCCAAGTGGTGGGTGACCGGCGACAAGCCCGGCACCACCGGCCAGTGGGGCGTCTGGGAGGACCTCGGGGCCTGCTAGGGGGTGTCTTGTCGATCGGGCCGGATCAGGGAGCGGCGTCTGGTGCCGTGCATCGCAAGGCGGAGGAGGGAGTCGATGCGGCGCATCGGCGACTGACGACAACGCGGCGAGGCGCGGTGCCAGACGCCGCGAGCCCGGCTTGATCGGCAAGACACCCCCTAGGCCGTGTCCGGCCCAGGCCCTGCGCTGCGGCCGGTGGAGGGCGGTCCGGAGGCGGGGGCGGGTTCGCCGCCCCCGCGACCCGGGCCGCCCACCCCGGCCGCGCCCGGTCGGCGTACCGCGCCCGGTCGACGTGCCGCGCCCGGTCGACGTGCCGCGCCCGGTCGACGTACCGCGCTCAGGCGCCGGAGCGCGCTCAGCCCACGTGCAGCGCGAACCCGTCCGCCGCCGGTTCCACCCGTACCCGCGTCAGGTCCCGCACCACCGCGTCCGGCCCGTGCACGGCCGCCCGCGGCCCGACCCCGACCACCCGCATCCCCGCGGAGCGCCCCGCCGAGATGCCCGCGCCCGAGTCCTCGAAGACCACGCAGTCCGCCGGGTCCACGCCGAGTTCCGCCGCGCCCTTGAGGAAGCCCTCGGGGTCCGGCTTGCTCGCGCCGACCGACTCCGCTGTGACCCGCACCGCGGGCAGGGCGAGCCCCGCCGCCCCCATCCGCGCCGTGGACAGCGGCACGTCCGCCGACGTCACCAGCGCGTGCGGCACGCCGAGCCGCACCAGCGAGGCGAGGAACTCCCCCGCCCCCGGCACCGGCACGACGCCGTCCAGGTCGGCCGTCTCCTCGGCCAGCATCCGGGCGTTGTCCGCGTGGTTGCGCTCCATCGGCCGCCCGGGCAGCAGCACCGCCATCGAGGCGTAGCCCTGGCGTCCGTGGACGACCTTCATCACCTCGTCGCCGTCCAGGCCGTGGTGGTCGGCCCAGCGCCGCCAGACCCGCTCCACGACGGCGTCGGAGTTCACCAGGGTGCCGTCCATGTCGAGCAGCAGGGCACGGGCGGTGAGCACGGTGGTCGCCGTCATCGGCAGCTCCTGGTGGGACGCGGGGGCGGGCCACGGGGACGGTCCGCGGGGGACAGAGCGGCCCCGCCCGCCGGTCAGGGAAAACGGGCGGGAGCCACTTTGTTTCTCCACGGTACAAAACAACCCCGGTCCCGCGCCACCGCTCCCGGGAACCGTTCACCGGACGTTCAGCCGCGGGCGGCTCAACCGGTGACGGCCTCCCACAGGCTCCACACGCCCAGGGCCAGCATCAGCACGGCCGCGATCTGCGTGATCAGCTTCAGCGGCACCCGCTTCATCAGCGCCTTCCCGCCGACGATGCCGAGCCCGGCCACCGCCCACAGCGCGAGCACCGCGCCGAGGCCGACGGACAGCGGGTCGTCGTAGCGGGCCGCGAGGTTGGCCGTCATGATCTGGGTGAGGTCACCGAACTCGGCGACCAGGATGAGCATGAAGCCCGCACCGGCCACCTTCCAGAAGGACTGGTTCGCCGGGCTGCGGATCTCCTCCTCGTCCTCGTCCTTCTTCATCAGCAGCACCGCGGCCCCGCCGAGGAACAGCACACCGGTCAGCGCGTGCACGATCTGCTGCGGCAGCAGCGTCAGCACGCTCCCGGCCGCGACGGCGAGCGCGACGTGCAGGGCGAACGCGGCGGCGACCCCGGTGAAGACGTAGGACGCGCGGTAGCGGGTGCCGAGGACGAGGCCGGCGAGGGCGGTCTTGTCCGGGAGTTCGGCGAGGAAGACGACACCGAAGACGAGCGCCGTGACGGTCAGGCTGATCAAGGTTCCTCAATCGGTCGGGTGCCGCCCCACCGAGAGTGCGCAGTCTCCACGAACCGGACGCCTCGGCAGGACAGCACACGTGTCACCCGTGCCGTGCGGCGCGGGCGTGCACTGCTTGCCGAAGGTCTCGCTGGCCGATCCGTCGGGATCCGCCTCCGGGCGCCGGCTCAGGCTCGCTGAGCAGTATGTCGACGGTCCGGCGAAGAGCTACTCCCCTTCTGCACTCCCCAGTGTACGAGATCGTTCCGCCATCAACCTTGTCGTGTCATGCGCACGTCACTAACTTCTCACCGAGCACTCATCCCCCGGCAACGCGGGCCGACGAGCATTCCCCCGCTCGTGCCCCACCACCCCACCACCCCAAGGGAGTTCGCATGCCGAAGCTCTACGCGCGTCGACGGCTGAGCATACTCGCGGCGTTCACCGGCCTCATAGCCTCCGCGACGCTCTTGAACCCGCCGACCGCCTCCGCTGCCCTGCCGACCCCGGTCAGCGCCGCCACCGCCCGCACCTACCTGGCGAGCCTCACCGTCGCCGCCGAGAACCGCACCGGCTACAGCCGGGACCTGTTCCCGCACTGGATCACCGTCTCCGGCACCTGCAACACCCGCGAGACCGTCCTCAAGCGCGACGGCTCGGGCGTCGTCACCGACTCCTCGTGCGCCGCGACCTCCGGCAGCTGGTACTCCCCGTACGACGGCGCCACCTGGACCGCCGCCTCCGACCTGGACATCGACCACCTGGTCCCGCTCGCCGAGGCCTGGGACTCCGGCGCGAGCGCCTGGACCACCTCCCGCCGCCAGTCCTTCGCCAACGACCTGACCCGCCCGCAGCTCATCGCCGTCACCGACAACGTCAACCAGGCCAAGGGCGACCAGGACCCGGCCACCTGGATGCCGTCGGTCAGCTCCTACCGCTGCACGTACGTCCGCGCCTGGGTGCAGGTGAAGTACTACTACGGCCTGTCCGTGGACTCGGCCGAGAAGAACGCGCTGAGCGGGTACCTCAACAACTGCTGATCCCGTACCTCGCCGCGGCCCTCCGTCGCTGCGTACCGTACGGGGCGACGGAGGAGGCGTGTGTGGGTGAACTGAAGCTGGGTCCCCTGCTGAGGTACGTGGACGGCACGAGCGCGACCGTGTGGGTCGAGGCGAGCCGCCCCTGCGGGGTCGAAGTGCGGTGCGCGGACGGGGTCGTGGGCACGGCCCGCACCTTCCACGTGTCGGGGCACCACTACGCGCTGGTGCAGGTGACCGGTCTGACCCCGGGCACCACCACGGCGTACGAGGTGTACCTCGACGACGCGCGCGTGTGGCCGGAGCCGGACTCGCGGTTCCCGCCGTCGGTGCTCCACACCCCGGCCGAGGGCGACGAGGTCCGCGTGACCTTCGGCTCGTGCCGCTGGGCCGCGCCGGCGGCCGACGAGAAGGACCCGGTCGGCCCGGACGCCCTGGACGCCCTCGCGACCCGGATCGCGGCCGACCCGGACGGCGAGCGGCCCGACGTCCTGCTCCTGGTGGGCGACCAGGTCTACGCCGACGAGACCTCCGACGCCACCGGGCGCTGGCTGGCCGCGCGCCGCGACGTGGACGAGCCGCCCGGCACCCAGGTCGCCGACTACGAGGAGTACACCCACCTCTACTACGAGTCCTGGCTCGACCCCGAGGTGCGCTGGCTGCTGTCGACCGTGCCGAGCTGCATGATCTTCGACGACCACGACCTGATCGACGACTGGAACACCTCCGCCTCCTGGCTCGCCGACATGCGGGCCACGCCCTGGTGGCGCGAGCGGCTGCTGGGCGGCCTCACCTCGTACTGGGTGCACCAGCACCTCGGCAACCTCTCCCCCGCCGACCTCGCCACCGACCCGCTCTACGCCGCCGTCCGCGCGGCCGACGACGCCACCGACATACTGCGGGACTTCGCCGAACGCGCCGACGCCGAGCCGGAGTCGGTGCGCTGGAGCTACCGGCGCGACTTCGGCCGGGTGCGGCTGCTGATGGTGGACAGCCGGGCCGCGCGCGTGCTGGCCGAGGACGAGCGCGCGATGCTCGACCCCGGCGAGGAGGAGTGGCTGCGCACGGAGGCGCTGACCGACCGGGAGTCCTACGACCACCTGCTGGTCGGCACCTCGCTGCCGTGGCTGCTGCCGCACCTGGTGCACGACGCCGAGGCGTGGGACGCGGCGCTGAGCCGGGGCGAGCGCGGCGGGCGCGACGGGCGCTGGGCGCGGTTCGGGGAGTGGCTGCGGCGGGGCGCCGACCTGGAGCACTGGGCGGCGTTCCCGCGGTCCTTCGCCGACCTGGCCGCGCTGCTGGCCGAGACCGGCACCGGGGACGGGGCCCCGGCCACGATCCTGGTGCTCTCCGGGGACGTGCACCACGCGTACGTGGCCGAGCCGCACTGGCCGGGCGGGGAGCCGGACGCCCGGGTGCTCCAGCTGACCTGCTCGCCGGTCCACAACTCCGTCCCGGCGTCGATCAGATGGGGCTTCCGCCTCGGCTGGAGCGCGCCGGCCCGGGCGTTCGGCCGGCTGCTGCGGCGGCACGGGCGCTGCGAGCGGCCGCCGGTGACGTGGCGCAAGACGGGCGGTCCCTGGTTCGGCAACCAGCTCATGACGCTGACCCTGCGGGGCCGTTCGGCCCACCTGGGGCTGGAGCAGGCCCGTCAGGACGGGAGCCTCGGGGAGGTGTACAGGTCGGTGCTGACCCCTTAGACCGGCGGGTGCCACCGGATTTTCGGACAGGGTTTCGGTCGCGGCCGCCGTCGCACCGGGCGTTCCACGTGCGCGGACGGCGGAGGTGTCCGTTCCGTGGTGGGCGTGACGTTGGCCCGATGTTGAACTTGCAAGCAACATCACGGCTCCCTAGCGTGGGTCATCCCTCGGTACAGCACGCCCCCCACCGGCCGGTCCCCCGTGACCGGCCGACCGTCCGAACCGAAGGAGCCCCCGCATGACCGGACGCCTCAACAGCGCCCAGCCCTATGCCGTCGGCCTGTTCCGCATCGTCGTCGGCCTGCTCTTCGCGTGCCACGGCGCCGCCTCGCTCTTCGGCGTCCTCGGCGGTGCCGTCGGCACCGACGGCGGCGCGCTCGACGCCGGCACCTGGCCCGGCTGGTACGCGGCCCTCATCCAGCTCGTCTGCGGCTGCCTGGTGCTGCTCGGCCTCGGCACCCGCCCGGCCGCGTTCCTCGCCTCGGGCTCCATGGCGTACGCCTACTTCGACGTGCACGCGCGCGGCGCCCTGTGGCCCATCGAGAACGGCGGGGAGCCGTCGGCGATGTTCTGCTGGGCCTTCCTGCTGCTGGTGTTCACCGGTTCCGGCGCGCTCGGCCTGGACCGGCTGGTCGCCCGGCGGGCGGTGCGCGAGCCCGTGGCGGCCGCCCCGGAGGCCGCGGTGACCGTCTGACGGGGTGGCCGCACCGCTCCCGGTGACGATGCGTGTCCAACACACGAGGCCCCCGTGACCCTTCCGTCACACCGCGGGCGTACGCTGTATGGCTGTCACTGGCCGCCCCTGCCGCTCCCTCGCGACGCAGCGGCTCGTGCGGCCGTACGGGGGAGTCACGGGGAGTCTCGGTGTTGGAAAGTGTGGGGTCGCTGACCGGCAGCCCATGGATCTACGGGCTGATCGCCCTGTCCGTGCTCCTCGACGTGTTCCTGCCGCTGCTGCCCAGCGGAGTGCTGGTGATCACGGCGGCCACGGCCGCGGCGGCGGGCTCCGCCGCCGGGGCGGGAGCCGGTGCCGGCCACGTCGTGCCGAACGACGTGCCCGACGTGCTGGTGATCATCCTGTGCGCGACGACCGCGTCCGTGGTGGGCGATCTGGTCGCCTACCGGCTCGCGTGGCGGGGCGGTGAGCGCCTGGACCGGGCCATCGCCCGGTCCCGCCGGCTCACCACCGCGCAGGAACGTCTCGGCCAGGCGCTGGCGCGGGGCGGGGGGCCGCTGATGGTCCTGGCCCGGTTCGCCCCCGCCGGGCGTTCCGTCGTCTCCCTGATCGCGGGCGCGGCACACCGCCGGGCCCGCGACTTCGTGCCCTGGTCGGTCATCGCGGGACTGTCCTGGGCGGCGTACAGCGTGGCGCTGGGCTACCTCGGCGCGCACTGGCTCGGGGCGACCTGGCTGGCGACGGGCGTCTCGGTGGTGGCCCTGTTCGGCGCGGGCGGCCTGGCCGCGTTCCTGGTCCGGCGCAGCCCGGCGGCCTGACCCCCGCCCGCACCGCCCCCGCGCGCACGGCGGGCCCACCGCTCCGGGCGTCAGGCCCGTCGGGCCGGAGCCCCGCGCACCTCCAGGTCCCCGAGCAGTTCCGCGGTCGCGTCGGCGACCGCCTGGACCGCGCGGTCGAACGCCTCGCGGTTGTGGGCGGCCGGGGCGCGGAAGCCGGAGACCTTGCGGACGTACTGGAGGGCGGCGGCGCGGATGTCCTCCTCCGTGGCCTCCTCGGGCAGGGCGGGCGGACGGAGCGTCTTGATGCTGCGGCACATGCCCCCAGTCTCGCCCGGTCCGGGACGCGGCGACAGCCCGACTGGCATGATCGTCCGCGGCGGCCACCCGAGGGCGGGGGCCGACCGACGAGAGGATCCCGCATGACGAACGACCGGACGACCGTGGCCGTCCTCGGCCCCGGCGGAGTGGGCGGACTGCTCGCCGCGCTGCTGGCCCGGGCCGGACACCGGGTGATCTGCCTGGCCGGGCCGGAGACGGCCGAGACCCTGCGCACCGACGGCATCCGGGTGCGCAGCGCGCGGTTCGGCGCGTTCACGGCGCCGGTGGAGGCGGACACGGTGCTGCGCGCCGAGCCCGACGCGGTGCTGATCGCCGTCAAGCACACCGCGCTGGAGGCGTCCCTGGCCCGCATCCCCTCCCCCGCCCTGGGCGACGCCGTCCTCGTGCCGTTCCTCAACGGCGTCGAGCACCCCGCGCTGCTGCGCGCCCACCACCGCCCGGACCGGGTCGCCCCGGCGGTGATCCGCGTGGAGTCCACCCGCGTCGCCCCGGGCGTCGTCGAGCACACCAGCCCCTTCGCGGAGGTCGACCTCACCGGCGATCCGGTGCCGCGGCCCCGCCTGGACGCGCTCGCCTCGGTGCTCGCGGCGGCGGGACCCACCACCCGGGTGCTGTCCGACGAGAAGGCCGCGCTGTGGGCGAAGATGGCCTTCCTCGCCCCCTTCGCCCTGCTCACCACGCGCTACGGCCTGCCCCTCGGCGAGGTCCGCACGCGTCACCGCGACGAGCTGACCGCCCTGGTGACGGAGACGGCCGCGGTCGGCACCGCCGACGGCGCGCCGGCCGACCCGGCCGCGGCCCTCGCCCGGTACGACGCGTTCCCGGCCGGCATGAAGTCGTCCATGCAGCGCGACGCCGAGGCGGGCCGCGCCCTGGAACTCGACGCGATCGGCGGGGCGTTGTTGCGGGCCGCGCGGCGGCACGGGGTGCCGGTCCCGGTGGCCGAGCGGGTGGTGGCGGAACTCGGGGGACGCACGCGGGGGTGACACCGGGCCGGACGGGCCGGCCCCGCCGCTACGGCTCGTCGGGGCGCAGGTCCACGGCCCAGTCGTTGGACCTGAGCCAGTGGCCCTTCGGGTACTCGAAGTCGACCTGGCCGCGCAGGGTGAAACCGGCCCGTCGGCACACCCCGTTGGACGCGGAGTGGTCCGCGCTCGGGTAGGCGTGCAGGGAGCGGTGGCCGCCGGCTTCCCGGACCACCTCCACCAGGGCGCGGGCCGCCGCCGCGGCCAGGCCGCGCCCCTGGAACCCGGGCAGCACGGCCCAGCCCGTCTCCCACACGGTGCCGTCCGCCCCCTCGTGCTCCCAGTAGCCGATCGAGCCGACCGTCTCGCCGGTGCCCTCGAGCTCGACCCGGTACATCCGGCCCGCGTCGAGCGCCAGGTACCGCCGGTGCCGGTCGGCCAGCTTCTCCGGCGACTCCGGCCCGCCCAGGTGCGCGGTCATCTCCGGGGTGTTGGCCCGCTCCAGCAGCCAGAAGTCCCCCTGCGCCCAGGGCACCAGCCGTACCCGCTCCCCACCGCTGTGATCCATGGCACCCACCGTAGGCGAGGGGTCCGACCATCCCGCGCGGGCGGGGAGCGGGCCGCCCGCCACTCGATCGCATGAACCACCGGAAGGAACTCGCGACCCAAAATCGAACAGGCGTAGCATTAGCGTGTGGCTACGACCTATGACTTTCCGAGCGACCTGCGCGCCGGTCAGGAGGAGCTGCATCAGGTCAGGGCCGAGCTGTCGGCCCTCCTGAAGCGGCTGCCCTGGTCGGTGGAGCCCCTGGACGGGTTCAGTGACGACGGCGGCTGGCGGAAGGTGGAGCGCCCCGCCTCCCCCGGCTGGACGGCCGACGAACAGGCCGAGGTGGAGAAGCTCCGGCGCCGCGAGCACGAGCTGGCGGTGTTCGTGACCTGCCACCGCTTCTGGCAGGAGGTCGCGACCGGGGACCGGGTGGAGGCCCGCTCACAGCTCAAGCACGCGCACGAGGCCCCACCCGACGAGGACGCCTGACGGCTCCGCGCCCCCCGGTCGGCCGACCGTCAGTCCAGCACGATCTCGGGCGCGTACATGTCCAGCCACACCGCCAGGTCGAGGGTGCGTTCCAGGCCGCGCCGCTCGGCCTGCGTGCTGACCGGCTCGGCGCGCTCGGCCAGCCCGCGCACCCGGTCGCGGTCGACCAGGTCGAACACCCGGTGGGAGGGACGGCCCAGCAGCTCCTTGACGTGGTCCTGGAGGGCGGCCGCGTACTTCGGGTCCTGCGTGGACGGGTACGGGCTCTTGACCCGGTCGTAGACGGACCGGGGCAGCAGGTCGGCGGTGGCCTCGCGCAGCAGGCTCTTCTCACGGCCGTCGAAGGACTTCAGCGCCCACGGCGCGTTGTAGACGTACTCGACGAGCCGGTGGTCGCAGAACGGCACCCGGACCTCCAGGCCGACGGCCATGCTGGCGCGGTCCTTGCGGTCGAGCAGGACGCGCACGAAGCGGGTCAGGTGCAGGTGGCTGATCCGCCGCATCCGGTACTCGAAGTCGCTCTCGCCGGTGAGGCGTTCGATGCCGGCGACCGCCGTGCGGTAGCCGTCGGCGACGTACCCGGGCAGGTCGAGGGAGCCCAGCAGGTCCCGGCGCAGGACCTCGGTGTCCTCACCGAAGTGGCGGCCCATGCTGACCAGCCACGGGAAGGCGTCGGCGCGGCGGGCCTCCTCGTCGAAGAACTGGAGGTACCCGCCGAACACCTCGTCGGCGGACTCGCCGGACAGGGCCACGGTGGAGTGCTCGCGGATGGCGCGGAAGAGCAGGTACAGCGAGGCGTCCATGTCGCCGAAGCCCGCGGGCAGGTCACGCGCCCGGATCACCCTGGCCCGCACGTCCGGGTCGGCGAGCGCCTGCGCGTCCAGCACGATGTCCTGGTGCTCGGTGTGCGCGGCGCGGGCGACGTCGTGCACGAAGGGCGTGTCGGGGGTGCCGCGCAGTTCGTCGGCGACGAAGTGGTCGGCCTGGCCGACGAAGTCGACGGCGAAGCTGCGCACCGTCTCGCCGTGCTCGGCGAGCTGCCGCGCGGCCAGCGCGGTCATGGCGGAGGAGTCGAGGCCGCCGGAGAGCAGGGTGCAGCGGGGCACGTCGGCGACGAGCTGGCGGCGCACGATGTCGTCGAGCAGGCCGCGCACGGTGGCGAGGGTGGTGGCCCGGTCGTCGGTGTGCGGGCGGGTCTCCAGGCGCCAGTAGGCACGGGTGCGCAGCCCGGTGCGGTCGACGGTGACGACCGTGCCCGGCTCGACCTCGCGCATGCCGTCCCAGACCGCGTGCCCGGGGGTCTTGACCATGGTGAACAGCTCGCGCAGCCCGTCCGGGCGCACCCTGGCCCGGGCGAGCGGGTTGGCGAGGATCGCCTTGGGCTCGGAGCCGAACAGCACACCGTCGGGGGTCGGGTAGCAGTAGAAGGGCTTGATGCCCATGCGGTCGCGGACCATCACGAGCTTGTCGTGCCGCGCGTCCCACAGGGCGAACGCGTACATGCCGTTGAGGCGTTCGGGGAGGGCCTCGCCCCATTCGAGGTAGCCGCGCAGCACGACCTCGGTGTCGGAGTCGGTGGCGAACCGGTGCCCGCGGCCGGTGAGTTCACGGCGCAGCTCGGTGAAGTTGTAGGTCTCGCCGGAGTAGACGAGGGCGACGGTGCCCTCGGGGGTCTCGGCGGTCATCGGCTGGCGCCCGCCGGGCAGGTCGATGATCGCGAGCCTGCGGTGGCCCAGGGCGGCCGGGCCCCGCACCCAGGTGCCGGTGTCGTCGGGGCCCCGGCAGGCCATCGTCTCGGTCATGGCGTCCAACGAGGCGCGCTCCGCGCCGAGGTCACGGTCGAACGAGACCCAGCCGGTGATGCCGCACATGTCCTGCCCTCCTGTTTCCGGGTGGTGTACTCCCCGTACGGGTGAGGTTGCTCGGGCGAACCAGTTGTAGGGACCACCTACATGTCGACGGTGCGTCACCGAACAGGTTCCGGTCAACGCGGAACCATCCCGGACCGGCTCGCCACCCCCGTGTTTTCGGCCGCTCTTTACGTCCGCGACAACCGGCGGCGGCCCAGCCGCGGCGTGCGGCCGTATGCAATCGGCCATCGACAAAGTCTTCGGAAAAAAGGGACGGCCCCCCGGAATGTTCCGGGGGGCCGTCGCCTGTGTCCTGAGGTGGGCCTCGAAGGCCGGTGGGCGCGGACGGTTTCGAACCGCCGACATCCTGCTTGTAAGGCAGGCGCTCTACCCCTGAGCTACGCGCCCAGGACGAGTCGACAGCCTACATGGCCCGGGCCAGGGGACCGCAAACCCGTATCGGCGCCCGTCGGCGCCCGTCGGCGGCCGTTTCCGGGGGTTTCCCCCACCCCCGGTCCGGGAGGCCGCCGGATCGTCCGGCGGGCCCCGGGTCCCTAGCGTCAGGGGCGGACCATTCAGGCACCCGCAGGACCCAGGGGGGACCCACCATGACCCGCTCCCGTTTCACGCCCGGCCGCGCCGGCCACGCCGGCCGCGCCCGCCGCGCCCGCCGCGCCTTCTTGGGGCTCGGCGCCGTGACGGTGCTGCTCGCCACGGCCACCGCCTGCGGGGCCGACGCAGGCGACGACCAGCAGCCCGACCACCGTGCCTTCGCGCTGCACGGCCGTACCCTCACCGTCGACTCCGACGACTCCTCCCTGGAGATCGTGGCCACCGACGCGCGCCCGGCCGGGCACGTCCAGGTCACCCGCTGGTTCAAGGGGTCCGTCCTGGTCGGCGGCGACCCCAAGGTGACCTGGTCGATGAAGGACGACCGGCTCACGCTGCGCCTGCACTGCTCGGGCGTGGTCGCCGACTGCGCGGCCCGGCACCGGGTGGAGGTGCCCCGCGGGGTGGCCGTCCGGGTCGTGGACGGCGACGGCAGCGTGCGGGCCCGGGGGTTCCGGGACGCGCTGAGCATCCGGACCGGGGACGGCTCGGTGCGGGTCACGGACACCACCGGCCCACTGGAGCTGCGCAGCGGCGACGGCTCGCTGCGCGCCGAGGTCGGCTCCCGCCGGGTCAGCGCCCACAGCGGCGACGGCTCGGTCCACCTGGAGCTGAGCTCCGTACCGGACCGGGTCGAGTCCGTGGCGGGCGACGGCTCGGTGACGCTGGTGCTGCCCCGGGCGACCTACAAGGTGACCGCCCACAGCGCGGACGGCGGGGTCGACGTGTCCGTGCCGCGCGACGACGCCGCCCGCGCGCACGTGGTGTCCGCCCGCACCGGCGACGGACACATCACGGTGCGCAGCGGCAACTGACCGGCCCGTGTGTTCGTCCTCACCGGGTGGGAGAATGACACCGGGCAGGGCTGATCACGGCACGGGAGAGGGATGTGACGGCGACACCTTCACAGCAGGCCGCGTCGCCGGGGGCGTCCCGCGCCCGCCGTGGCGTGGGCGACACCCTCGTCCTCGCCGTCGCCCTTCCCGTGCTGGCCGCGCTCGCGCTGCCCGCCGCGTTCGCCGGCGGCGGCACCCGGCGCTGGTTCGGCGGCCGCTCCGAGAGCCAGCGGGCCGAGGCGCAGGCCGCGAAGGATGCGGCGGCCACCGCGTTCTACGAGCTGGACACCGCCCAGCGCGACCTGCGGATCTCCATCGAGACGATCAGGGCCGTGGACGACTCCCCCGCGGCCCGGCGCGCGGTCGCCGACTTCGAGGCGCTCGGCCGGCGGATCGACGAGGCCAGTGGGCGGTACATCGCCGCCGTCGACGCCCACGACCTCGACCGGGACGACCTGGAGGCCGGGGCGGCCGCGCAGGCCCGCACCGAGCTGACCCGCGCCCAGGACGAACTCCAGCGCGTCAAGGGCGAACTGGACCGGTACACGGAGGGGCTCGCGCCGCTGCTCGGCAAGGCCGAGACCCAGCTCGCCCGGCTGGCGCCCGCCGTGGAGCGGGCCCGGCAGGCGCTGCGGGCCGCCTCCGACGCGCTGGACGCCGTACGGGCCGCGGGGCTGCGGGCCGACGACCTGGCCGCCCGGCTGGCCGCGCTCGCGCCGGAGCTGACCCGGCTGAACCAGGGCGCCGGGCAGCACGGCGTGCCGCAGACGCTGGAGCGGGCCGAGCGGGTGGCCCGCGAGGCCGAGGCGGTGCGCGCGGAGGCGGAGCGGCTGCCGGAGCGGGCCGCCGAGATCGACCACCGGCTGGTGTCGCTGCGCACCCGCGCCCAGGCGCTGACGACCCGCGCCGGGCAGGTGGAGCCGGTGCTCAGCGAACTGCGGCGGCGGTTCACGGTCGCCTGCTGGCAGGACCTCCAGCACGTGCCCGAGCAGGCCGCCCAGAACGTACGGCAGGCCGAGGCGAAGCTGGCCGAGGCCCGCACCGCCCGGGACGCCCAGCGCTGGCCGGACGCGACCGCGCTGCTGTCGACGGTGCGGGCGCTGCTGAACGCCACCGACGAGTCCGTGTCGGCCGCCGGGGACCGGCTGAGCCGGCTCAACGCCGTGCAGAAGGACCCGCGGGCGGAGATCGAGCGGACCCGGTTCGCCATCCGGGACGCGCAGCGCCTGGCGATGACGGGGCGCACCACGCCGGACCCGCGGCACGCGCGCCCGCTGGACGACTGCGTGGCCCGGCTGGAGCGGGCGATCGGCACGCTGGAGGGCCGCCACCCCGACTACTGGCACTTCCTGACCGAGACGGAGGCCGTCCGGGAGACGGTGGCGCGGGTCGTGGCGCTCATCCGGGAGGAGCGGGGCGCCGCGCACTGAGCGGTCCGCACCCGCGGCACGAGGGGCGTACGCGGCGTTTGCCGCGGAACGCGCGGGGGCGGATGCTGAAGGGGAGGCAGGGCCCGCCGCCGGTGCGCGGCGGGCACTCGGCTCCCCTGAACGCTAGGAGGCGGAGATGGCCACCCACGCAGTGCGCTCCGGGCCGCGGCAACGCATCCGGTTCAACGACCACCTCCCGGTCGACCACCGGCTGAACAGGGTCTACCGGATCGGCGCCGGACTGATGGGCCTCTTCCTCGTGGCCTTCGGCATCCTCGGCATCCTCGACAAGATCGGCACCTTCGACACCGGCGGCGACCACGTGCTGGGCCTGAACACCAACGGCGCGCTGAGCTGGCTGTCGGTCGCCGTCGGACTGCTGCTCTTCGTCGGCATGGTGATCGGCGGGAACTTCGCGTCCACGCTGAACATGACGCTCGGCGTGCTGTTCCTCGTGAACGGCTTCCTGACGCTCAGCCTGCTGGACACCGACTACAACTTCCTGGCGTTCCAGATCCAGAACTGCCTGTTCAGCTTCGTCGTGGGGCTGCTGCTGATGACGTTCGGGATGTACGGCAGGGTCGGTTCGTCCCTGCCGCACGACAACCCGTACTTCCGGGCCCGCCACCCCGGGCTCGCGACCGACGAGGACCGCGGGCGCGAGCGGCGGGAGGAGTACCCGGACCTGAACAAGGCCGACCGGTCCGAACAGGCCCCGTGATCAGGTGCGGTAGGCGTAGTAGTACGCGGTCGGGTACGACGCCACGAGGCTCGCCACCGACCGGCGGAAGGTGTTGTTCGAGTGGTACGTCACGTACGGCACGCCGTTGCTCTTGGCCGTGACGATCATCGTGTGGTCCTTGGACCCGTCGCGGTCGAAGTCCATCTGCAGGACGTCGCCGACCTCGAGCTGGTAGACGTTCGCCAGGGGCGTGGTCCGCTTGGAGTTCTGCGCGAACCAGGACCACTCGTTGACGCCGACGAACGAGTCGGACTGGATGTCGGCCGTGCCGAACCACTTGGTGTAGTCGTACACGTAGCCCGGCACGTGCTTCCAGCCGCCCGCCTTCAGGGACTGGCTGACGAAGTTGGTGCAGTCGCCGCCGGCGCCGTGGCCGTTGAAGTCCGGGTAGTCCTTGTTGTAGACGTTCCAGTACTTCTCGGCGTAGGCCGCCATCGCCTTGTAGTCGTAGGCGGTGCCGGTCTTCGGCACCTTGACCGGGTTGCGGGTGGTCGCGGCGCGCGGGGCGTCGGGCGTCGTGTTGCCGTCGTCCGCGGTGGTCGGCGCCTTCACGGCCGGCTTGGACAGCGTGTTGACCGCCAGGCCCGAGTCGGTGTCCTTGACGTTGGTGAGCTGCCAGTTGCCGTGCCGGTCGGCCTTGAAGGTCAGCTCGTGACCGGCCTGGAACCCGGTGGTCCGGGGCTCGTTGCCGCGGGCCTGGGCGTAGGTCAGGGTCGTGGTCTCGGTGACCGCGACGGTGGCCCGGCGGCCCTCCACGCGCGTGGCGTTCAGGGTGACGGCGGTGTTCGCCTTGCTGTACTCCTCGCCGAGCGAGGCCAGCTTGTCCTTGCGTCCCTCGAGCGTGTCCCGGGCGCTGTCCTCGGTGCGGGACAGTCCGGACGACAGCTTCACGTGACCGGAGAAGCCGGCGGTCAGCGGCTTGTCGCGCTTGCTCTGCGCGCCACCGGCGACCAGGGCGTCCGTGCGGTCGGTGAAGAACGCGTCGGCCAGCTTCTGGAAGGTGGCCTTGGTCTTCGCGTCCACCGTGGGGTCGTCGACGACCGCGGCGCCCGCGCTCCAGTTGGGCAGCAGCGCCACACCCGCGACGACCGAGGCGGCGGCCGCCGTCAGTATGCTCGCGCGGCGCCGCGTACGGCTCAATTTCCTTGACTTCACTAGAGATTCCCCTCTTACCCCGGCGAGGGATGCCGGGACCGGAATCCTCGCATGCCGTGTGCGGCGTTTGTGAAGGGGGATGCCCAAGTGGAACCGAGCCCGTTATGGGTTCGTCACTGCACGACGGCCGACCAGTCCGGGGACTGCGCCGGGTCGAGGGAACGCAGCCGCTCCAGGGTGGCCGGCTTCTGCACGTCCATCCAGTCGGCGAGTTCCTTGAAGGACACGCACTTGACGTCCTTCTTGGTGCACACGTTCTTGATGACGTCGTCGACGGCCTTCATGTAGACGCCGCCGTTCCACTCCTCGAAGTGGTTGCCGATGAACAGCGGGGCCCGGCTGCCGTAGTAGACGCGGTTGAAGCCGGCCATGTAGGAGTCGGTGGTCATCTGCTGCCACTGGGCGTACTTGGCCGGGTCGCCGTCGGTCTCGCCGTCGGACTGGTTGTAGAGGAAGTTGAAGTCCATCGACAGGGCCTGGATCTTGCCGTTGTCGTAGGGCAGGAGCTGCAGCGGGAAGTCCCACAGGCCGTTCTTCTTCGCCGGCCAGATCTGGAAGTCGCCGGTGGAGGAGGCGTCGTAGCGCCAGCCGTAGCCCTTGGCCGCCTTCAGCAGGTTGGGCTGGCCCTCCAGGCAGGGCGCGCGGCCGCCGGTGACCTCCTTCTTGAAGTCGAAGGGCAGTGGGTCGATGTCGGTGTAGCCGGTGTTGGTCTTCCAGTGCTCCACGAAGCCGTAGAACTGGTCGATCTCGCTCTTCCACTCCTCGACGCTCCAGTCGCCGCCGCCCTTGGCGCCGCAGAAGTGGCCGTTGAAGTGGGTGCCGATCTCGTTGCCCTCCTTCCACGCCTCGCCGAGCTGTTCCAGCGTGGTGCGGATGTGCTCGTCGGTGGGGAAGCTGATGGCCGAGGAGCCCTTGGGGTGCTGCGGCGGGGAGTACAGCTGCGCCTTGTTCTTGGGCAGCAGGTAGATGCCCGTGAGGAAGAAGGTCATGTGGGCGTCGTACTCCTTGGCCATCTCCCGGTAGTGGGAGAAGAGCTGGTCGTCGCCCTGGAGGGCGCCGTCCCAGGAGAAGACGACGAACTGGGGCGGCTTCTCGCCCGGCTTGAGCGGCACCGGCTTCAACTGCCCGGTCTGAGGGCCGGTGTAGGAGGTGGAGCCGTCACCGAGCACATGCGTCTTGCCGTCCCACTCGGGCTCCTTGGTCTCCTTCGCGGACGCCTTGCCGTCCTTGGCCGACGCCGTGGGGGCGGTGTTGTCGGAGCGGGAGAGGACCAGGTAGCCGGTGAGCAGGGAGGCGACCACGAGGAAGGCCGCCAGGGACACGAAGCCCGGACGGGTCGCGGGATGGCGCGCTGCGCGGGCCTTGCGGCGGCGGCCCGACGGGTGTTTCATGTGCGGCTCATTCTCTTGGGGACAGGGGCGGAGGCGGTGCCGTCGGGGGTCAGCCGAGCGGACTCATGGCACCTGACCAGATGCCGTAGGGGACGTCTCCGGACTTGCCGGCCACGTCCTTCAGCGGCAGGGGTTCGAGGCTCTTGGCGAGGTCGATGCGGTAGACGACGACCGCCGTGGAGACGGCCTTGGCCGTGCCGACGTACCAGGCGGCGGTGTCGCCCTCGGTGGTGCCGGCCTTGCCCGCGACCTGGGCCGTGGCGGAGGCGTCACCGGGGTGGGCCGTGCGGAAGGCGTCCCGCAGCGCGGAGGAGACCTCCTGGGCCGTGTCGGCGCCGATCGCCCGCCGGGCGGAGGGGATCTCCAGGGGCACCTTGGTGCCGTTGTGGGTGATCTTGCGGACCGAGTACGGCTCGGTGTGCTTGCCGTCGGCGGCGAAGGTGGCGTACCCGCTGGCCATGCGGATGGCGCTGGGCGTGGAGCTGCCCAGGGACAGCGCGGGCACCTGCGCGCCGAGGCTGGAGGACAGCAGTCCGGCGGCCTGGGCGGTGGCGCGGACGTTGGCCAGGCCGGTGTCCATGCCGAGCTGCATGAACGGGGTGTTCACCGACTTGGCGAGCGCCTGGTGCAGGGAGATCTGCCCGTACGACGTGCCGCCGTCGTTGTGGGCGGCGACCTTGCGGCCGCTGCGGTCCCAGTAGGGGCCCTCGGGCGTGGTCACCGGCACGCCGTCGTCCCCGTCGTACAGCGACTCTCCGGTCACCGGGGTCGCCGGCCCCTCGCGGGTCTTGTGCACGCCGTGCTCGAGCCCGGCCGCGTACACGAACGGCAGGAACGCCGAGCCGGCGGGGACGGTGGTGGCGTTGGACTCGTTGTAGCCCTGCCTGCGGTGGTCGGGACCGCCGTGGACGGCGAGGATGCGGCCGTCGGTGGCGACGGAGGCGGCGCCGTAGTGGGCGTCGGCGGCGGTCTTCGGGTCGTCCCGCTGGGCCTTCTTGCGGGCCTTGGTGACGGCGTCGGTGAGCTGCGCCTCGCGGTTCTTGTCGAAGGTCGTGTAGATCTGGTAGCCGCCGAGGTCGAAGTCCTTGTCGGAGATGTGCCCGGTCTTCTTGGCGTACTGGGTGGCGAGTTCGACCAGGTAGTCGCTCTGCTGGCCGGTGTCGTACAGCGGGTTCTGCTTGAGCGGCTCGGGGAACGCCTTGTACGTCGCCCGCTCGGCCGGGGACAGTTTGCCGATCTTGACCATGCGGTCGAGGATCCAGGACCAGCGCTCCACGGCCCGGTCGTGGTTGGCCTTGCCCAGGGTGGGGTCGTACAGGCCGGCGCCCTTGAGCAGCGAGGCGAGCATCGCAGCCTCGGAGGGGTTGAGCTTGCTGACGTCCTTGCCGTAGTACGCCTGGGAGGCGCGCTGGATGCCGTAGGTGCCGCGGCCGAACCAGCTGGTGTTGAGGTAGCCCTCGAGGATCTTGTCCTTGCTCATCTTGTTGTCGAGCTTGAGCGAGATCATCGCCTCGGTGAACTTGCGGCTGACCGTCTGGTCCTGGTTCAGGTAGACGTTCTTGACGTACTGCTGGGTGATGGTCGAGCCGCCCTGGGTGTCGCCCTGGCCGACGGTGCGGAACAGGGCGCGGGTGATGCCCTTGAAGGAGATGCCGGGGTCGGAGTAGAAGCTCTCGTTCTCGGCGGCGAGGACGGCCCAGCGGACGCCCTCGGGGATGTCCTTCAGCGGCATGGCCTGGCGCTGCACCCAGCCGGTGCGGGCCATGGGCGTGCCGTCGGCCCAGAAGAACACGTTGTCCTGCTGGGTGGCGTAGGAGTTGAGGTTGTCGGGGATGTCGGTGGCCGCGTAGGCGACGACGAGGAAGAAGGTGCTCAGGCCCAGCGAGCCGAGGATCCCGCCGAGCCACTGCCGCCAGGACGGTATCCAGCGGCGCCAGTCGTCCCGGCCGGGGCGGGGGTACTGGGGGCGCAGGCGGCGCAGGTGGGGGGCGAGGAAGGCGAGGACCGGGGCGAGGGCGGCGGCGGCCCGGGCGAGGAGGGGTGCGAGGGCGGCGGTGAGGCGGTCGCGGGGGGAGGGCTGGGCGGCCTTGCGGCGGCCACGCACGGAACGGGACGTGCCTGATGTGTCTGATATCTCCGGCTCATCCGGAGTTCCGGATATGTCCGGTGGGGGGACGCGCAGTTGCATGGTCTCGTCCGGTCGCGGCATCGACGGGACCTTCAACTGCATGGTGGCGTCCGGTTCCAGGGGAACCTCGTCGTCGCCGCCCTCGTCGTTCTTCCCTCGCCCTGCCTGGGTCACGACTGCGCGCCTCCCTCCGCACTCGTTGTTGCTCGCGCAGGCAGACGTACAGACGTACAAGGGTTTGATGTCAGTTGCCGCAGAGCGGCCGCAAACCCTGAATCCCCTCGACCTCGTGGTCCTCGCGGCCCCATCAAATTACCAGCGCCCTTCGCAAACTCTCCACACAGGAAACGGGCAGAACGCGTCACACCTGCGGTCCCGGGCACCCCACCCGTGTCCCAGTGGCTAGCCTGGGGGCATGCCTCGCTACGAGTACCGCTGCCGTACCTGCGGCGACACGTTCGAACTGTCCCGTCCCATGGCGGAGTCCTCCGCCCCGGCGAACTGCCCGTCCGGCCACGACGACACCGTCAAGCTCCTCTCGACGGTCGCCGTCGGCGGCACGGCCACCCCCCGCCCCGCCGGAGGCGGCGGAGGCGGCGGCTGCTGCGGAGGCGGCTGCTGCGGCTGACGGGGGCAGGGGCCGCAGGCCCCGTGCCCCCAGGGGCGCGGGGAACTGCGCGACCAGCCACGACGCACGGACAGCCGCCGGACGACCTGACACCCCACCCCGGCCCGCGCCCCGTCGCCGTCAGGCAGACGGCCCCCCGCGCACGCTCCGCAGGAACTCCCGGAGGATCCGCTCCCCCGCCGCCACCCCCCGCTCCGGCAGCGCCGTCACCCCCGGCGCCGTCCACTCCGTCTCGGCCAGCTCCCCGTGGCCCGGCCGCCACCCCCGGTCCACCGCCAGCAGCAGGTCCGCGTCCAGCAGCGAGTCACCCGCGCCCAGCGTCAGCTCCGCCCCGGTCCGCCGCGCGACCTCGCGCACCGCCGCGCTCTTGGTCAGCGGCTTGGGCACCGCGTACACCTTGCGGCCCTGCAACGACACCGTCCAGCCCCGGTTCTCCGCCCAGGCGCCCAGTTCCTTGACCCACTCCTCGGGCAGCAGCTCCCGCTCCACCACCAGGTAGGCGAACAGGTCCTCGGCGACGCGGTGCTTGCGCACCCACAGCGGGTCGGCGGTCGCCTCCAGGTGCGCCCGCACCTCGGCGAGCGGCGCGCACTCGTCCGCCAGCCGGGCGAGCACGCCCGCGTGCCAGTCGGGGTCGGTCACGCCGTCGACCAGCAGGTGCCCGCCGTTCGCGCAGATCGCGTACGCCGGCGCGGGCCCGGGGAGGTTGATGCGCTGGTACTGCTTGCGCGTGCGGGTGGTCGTCGGCACGAACACCGCCGCGTCCCCGAGGTCGGTCAGCAGCTGGGCGGCCGTCTCCGTCAGGTAGGACAGCGGCCGGCTCTCGTGCACCTCGACGCACAGCAGCCGCGGCGCCCGCGCGTCCGGCATGGTCAGCGCCAGGGCCGCCGCGGAGTAGATGAGCGTACGGTCCAGGTCGCTCGCCACCAGCACCGGCATCACAGGGCCACCGCCTTGCCGTCGGCGCCGGTCGCCCCGCGCGTGAACCGGGGGTGGATCAGCCCCACGCAGGTGTACGGCAGCCCCTCGACCTCCTCGACGGGCACCCCGCGCTGCTCGGCGAGGAGCCGCACGTGCTCCAGGTCGGCGCCCGCCCCGGCCCGGGCCAGGATCTTCCAGGGCACCCGGCGCAGCAGCACCCGGGTGGTCTCGCCGACGCCCGGCTTGACCAGGTTCACGTCGTGGATGCCGTACTCCTCGCTGATCCGCTCGACGGCGGCCCAGCCCTCCCAGGTGGGCGTGCGGTCGCTCGCCAGCAGTTCCTTGACCGCGCCGTCGACCGCGTCGGCGACCTCGTCGAAGCGCGCGGAGACCGCGTCGAGGAAGGGGCCGGAGACGTCGGCGCCGGCCAGCTCGCGGTAGTACTTCGCGCCGTGGAAGTCGTCGGGACCGACCAGGTCGGCGCGCAGCACGGTCCGCGAGATCAGCCCGGACACCGTGGAGTTGAGGCAGGCGGAGGGGATCAGGAAGTCCTCGCGGGTGCCGTAGGTGCGCACGCACGCGCCGGGGTCGGCGAGCACCGCGATCTCCGGGTCGAACCCGCTCGCCCCGCCCGCCGCCTCGAACGCCTCGATCGCGGCGGCCAGTTCCCGGGTGATCGCGCCCTTGCCGGTCCAGCCGTCGACGAAGACCACGTCGGCCGGGTCGTGGTGGGCGGCGAGCCAGCGCAGCGCGGTGGCGTCGATGCCGCGCCCGCGCACGATGGACACCGCGTAGTGCGGCACGTCCAGCCCGTGCCGGTACCGGGCCCAGCGGCGCATCAGCACACCCACCGGGGTGCCGGCCCGGGCCAGGGACACGAGGACCGGGCGCGGCGACCGCTCGGCGATCACCGTCTCGGTGACGACGCCGACGGCGTGCGCGAGGCGGGCCGCGGAGGCGTCCAGCGCGGTGTGGAAGAGCTGCTGGTACTGCTCGGTGGGCTGGTACTCCACCGGCAGCGACTCCGCGTAGTGGGCGCCGCCGCTCTGGATGGCCTCCTCGCGCTCCTCGGTGGGCGCCTCCAGCGTCACCTCCGAGAGGTCCTGGAGCAGCCAGCCGACCTCCTCGGGCGCGTACGAGGAGAAGGCGGGACCGCGGAGGGGTTCGGGCAGCACGGCTGTCCTTTCGGGGAGGTACGGCGGCGCGGGGACGTACGACGGCACGACGGCCCGCAGCACGTGCGGCACGTGCGCGGCGAGCCGGGCGAGCAGTCCGCCGGGGGCGTGCAGGGCGGGGGTGTCGCCGGCCGAGTCGACGACGGCGACCACGGCGTCGAAGCCGCCGCCGGCGACGTTGTAGGCGTAGCGCTCGCCGGGGCCGTCGGCCGGGTCGTCGTGGGCGGGGAAGACCAGCCGGGTGCGGATGGCGTAGCCGGGGTCGTCGACGGCGAGGACGGGTGAGCGGGTCGTGGTGGAGTAGCGGACCTCGGCCGTCAGGAGCTGCTCCAGCTCACGGGCGAGCCGCAGCGGGGCGTACATCAGCTCCTCCGAGCCGAGGACGAGGACGCGGCGGGCGTCGCCGGGTATCGCCTCGGCGAGCTGGGCGGCCAGGGCGGGCAGCGCGCGCTCCAGCCGGGCCCGCTGGTACGGGGTGAAGCCGTGCCGGCCCCCGTCGGGCAGCCCGCGCGGCCAGCGCAGGTCGACGGAGGTGACGCGGGGCCGGGGGGCGGGCGGGGCGGCGGCCGGCCGCTCCGGGCCGGCGGCGGCCTCGTGGCGCGCGACGAGTTCCTGGCCCTTCTCCAGCACCCCGTCCGGCAGGCGCACCGTGCCCGAGGCCGCCGCCACCAGGTCGACCCGGGCGCCGATCTCCCGGGCGAGGTCCGCCAGCCGGCCGGCGTCGGCGGGCGAGCGCATGTCGACCAGGGCGACCACCACGTAGCGCCGCCGCGGGTACCGCCCGTGCAGCTCGCGGACGGTGTTCAGGACCGTGTTGCCGGTGGAGAACTCGTCGTCGACCAGGACCAGCGGCCCGTCGCCGGCCAGCAGGGCCGGGTCCTCGGGCAGCAGCAGGTGGGACGTGGCGTGGGAGTGGGACTCCTCGAAGCCCCCCGCCCGCGCCACGCCCGGGACCGGACGGCGGGTGGAGTGCAGGTAGGGCGCGCTGCCGAGGCCGTCGGCGACGCAGTGGCCGAGGCCGGTCGCGGTCTCCGCGTACCCCAGCACGACCGCGCGGGCCGCCTCCTCGGCGCCGAGCAGCTCGCGCACCCGGCGGCCGAGGGCGAACCCCGAGCCGTAGACCACGGACGGCGACTGCGGGACGTGCTTGCCGAGCACGTTCGACACCAGCAGGTGCGCCCGCTTGGGGTTGCGCCGCAGGGCGAGCCCCAGCAGCTCCGTCAGACCGGGGTCGCCCGCGAGCTCGACCCCGAGCCGCTCGGCGACCCAGCTGCCGGACCAGACCGCGTTGTTCACTGCCTTGTTCATGCGTCCCTAGGGGGTGAGGTGGGGGTTCAGCCGGGTATGCCGGCGGCGAGCAGGTCGACGAAGCTGACGTCCTCGTGCGCGACGCCGAAGACCTCCGCGCGCAGCATGGTCCGCTCCGCCCAGGCGCGGTGCGGCTTCACCTCGTTCATCTTGTTGGTGTACTGCGACCTGAGCACTCCCCCGCCGCCGCGCTCGGGGCGCAGGATGTCGGCCGCGTCGCTGTACTCCTCGTGGCTGACGACGGACAGCGCGTGCACGGCCGGCACGTGGGACGGGTGGATGCACGTCTTGCCCAGCAGGCCGTTGGCGTGGTCGAGCGTGATCTCGCGCAGCAGCCCGTCCATCGCGTGCTCGATCAGTCTCTCGCGCAGCTCCACCGCCTGCCCCTCCAGGAAGGGGCTGTGCCGCAGCATCGGCTTGAACATGCGCTCGGGCACCCGGAAGTACTCCCAGACCGGCCCGGTGACGGTGAAGCCGGTGCCGTCGGCCCGGCCCAGCATGTTGACCACGTCGGCGATCACGGACGCGACGATCTGGACGTCGTACGCCGTCATGTCGGGCGCCCGGCGCAGGCCGTAGGAGGAGCAGAAGTCGGTGACGCCCAGGCGCAGCGCCAGGACCCGGTCCCGGTACTTGTCGACGGCCCGGAAGATGCCCTCCAGGGTCTCCACGCGCGACTCGCGGTACAGCAGCTCGGGCGACTCCAGCACCGGCATGACGAACAGCCGGCGTCCGCAGGCGGCCTCGGCGACCGCCAGGGCCTCCAGGAAGGGGATGCCCCGCTCGCCGGTGAACTTGGGGACGACGAACCCGGACAGCAGCCGCACGGCCGGGCCGAGCCGCCCGACCAGGTCGGGGATCTGCTCGGGGGTGCGCACCCGGATGAACAGCAGCGGCAGCCCGACGTCCGCGCGGCCCCCGCCCGCGGTCCGGCCGTCGAGGTCGGCGAACTGCCGGACCAGGTTCTCCTCGCCGGCCGGTACGTCCTCGTCGCCGATGGAGTCCTCCAGGCACAGCACCATCGACACCACGCCGTTGGCGCCCTGCTTGACGACGTCGTCGGCGAGCCGGGGCCGGGTGGCCGGGCTGTAGAGGGTGGCGCCCAGGGCAGCGGAGAGCAGCCGGGCCGGCGAGTCGGCGGTGAACGTGCACGGCTCGTGGTGGAAGAGGCGTCGCCGCACCTCAGGGGCGATGTGCCCGAAATGACGCATGGAGCTCCCCGTGGCGCAAGGTGAGGCTGTGGATGTGGAGGGGTGGCCGGTAATAGTACGTACCGCCCTGTGTCCGGGGTTCCCGCAGGGCGTGAATTCCCGGTGACGGGACGCGTTCCCCCAGGGAAATCCCCGACACCCCGCGTTGTCGTGGCCAGGACCGAGAGGGCAGGATGACCGGTATGACGCACGCGATGCTCAAGGGGTCGAACGTCCCGCTCGAAGCCACCACCGTACGGGCCGTGCTGCGCTGGACGCCCGGACAGGGCGTCCCGGACGTCGACGCCTCCGCGCTGCTCCTCGGTCCCGACGGCCGGGTGCGCTCCGACGAGGACTTCGTCTTCTACAACCAGCCCCGGCACCCGTCCGGGAAGGTCTGGCGCCTGGGCAAGAAGCGGGTCGCCGAGGGCCTCACCGACACGATCCAGACAGACCTGGCCGGTGTCGAGTCCGCCGTCGGCCGAGTTCTCCTCGTCGCCTCGGCCGACGGCGTCACCTTCGACCGCGTACGTGACCTGCGCATCCTGCTGTACGACGCGTCGGCCGCGGACGCCGAGCCGCTGGCCCACTTCGACATCCGCCCGGAGACCGGCGAGGAGACGGCCCTGATCTGCGGCGAGCTGTACCGCCGGGGCGAGGTGTGGAAGTTCCGCGCGCTGGGCGAGGGCTACAGCAATGGCCTGAAGGGCCTGGCCACCGACTTCGGCATCTCGGTGGACGAGTCGGAGGAGGCGGAGCGGGCGGCGGCCGCCGAGCCGGTGGTGTCCCAGCCGCTGCCCCCGGAGCAGCCGACCCAGCCGGTCCCCGCCCAGCCGCACCAGCAGCCGCAGCCGGCGTACGGCTACCCGTCGTCACTGCCGACCCACGGCTACTCCTACCCGGACCACTTCGCGCTGCCGCCGATGGGACCGCAGTTCGTGGGCCGGTGACGGGACGCCGGCCGGGGCGGTACGGACCGGGCTACCTCTCGGCCTTCGACTTGTAGCCCCGGCCCCACTGCAGGCCCCAGCCGTAGAGCCGGTCCAGCTCGGCCTGGAAGCCGTAGACGAAGCGCACCTCGCGGCGGACGACGAGTTCGTCCTTGACGTTCTCGATCATCACCACGGCGCAGGAGCGGGCCTGCGGGTGCCGCTCGTCCAGCCCGATCTCGATGCGCGGCCCGTTGCTGGGGTACAGCGTCACGACCGCGTGGGTCCGGTCGAAGGCCGGCGTCTGGTCGTAGATGTACACGAAGACCAGCAGCCGCTTGATGTCCTCGCGGTGGTCCAGGTTGACGTACATCGTCTCGCCGGACGCCGAGCCGAACCGGTCGTCGCCGCTGAGCTTCACGTACGGCGGGGCGTTGACGTCGCCGAGGTAGCCGCCGAGCGGCTGGACGACGCCCTTGGTGCCGTCGGCCAGTTCGTACAGGCAGCCCAGGTCCAGGTCGACGTTGACCATGCTCTGGCTGTGGCCCACCACCTCCGGCGGCCTGAGCGCCTTGAACGGGTGCCGCAGCAGGCTCTCGCGCTGCTGCCCGCCGAAGTCGGAGGTGCGCATCCGCCAGGCCAGGTTGACCCGCAGGTTGCCGGTGGCGGCCCCCTGGCGGGTCAGGGACACCTGGTGGTGCCGTTTGGTCAGCTCGATCGCGTTGCTCGCCGCGCTGCCCGAGTCGAAGTCGGCCGCCCGCCCGCTCCAGAACCCGTCGAACAACCCCATTCCCGCCCCCACAGTCATGACGAAAAGCCCGGCGGGGCGGCCGGGAGGACTCCTCCTCGCCGGCCGCCCCGCTGGAAGCGTTCCTCACCCGGAAGCTGATCACACCCGGGTGTGCTCGCGGTCTCACACCCCGGACGAGACCTCTGCCTTGTCGTCCGAGCCCTCAGCTTTTCCCTCGGCCGCCGCGAGTGCCTTGTTGCGGCGCACCGAGGACCAGAAGGACCAGGCGATCAGGACGACGCCGACCAGGCCGGTGATGACCTCGTTGATCTGGTACTGGATGGTGATCATCAGGATCACGGCCAGGGCGCCGATCGCGTAGTGGGCGCCGTGCTCCAGGTAGACGTAGTCGTCCAGGGTGCCCTGGCGGACCAGGTACACCGTCAGCGACCGCACGTACATCGCGCCGATGCCCAGACCGAGCGCCATGAGCACGATGTCGTTGGTGATGGCGAAGGCGCCGATCACGCCGTCGAAGGAGAAGGACGCGTCCAGCACTTCCAGGTAGAGGAACATGAAGAACGCGGCCTTGCCGGCGAGGGTGACGGCCGACGCCTGCTTGCCGCTGCGCCGGGCCTCCTCCTCGGCCTCGTGCTCGCGTTCCTCCTCGTCCTCCAGCCGGTCCTCGAAGTAGCCGGACAGTCCGCCGACCACCATGTAGGTGATCAGACCGGCGATGCCGGAGATCAGCACCGTCTGCGCCTTGTCCACGTGCGCGCCGCCGTGCTGATGGGCGTGGGTGGCGAAGGTGAAGGCGGTGATGAGCAGGACGATCAGGGCGATGCAGACCGACAGCATGTCGACCTTGCCGAGCTTGGCCAGCGGCCGCTCGATCCAGCGCAGCCACTGGATGTCACGGTCCTCGAAGATGAAGTCGAGGAAGATCATCAGCAGGAACATGCCACCGAACGCGGCGATCGACGGGTGTGCGTCGGTGACGAGCTGCTGGTAGCGGTCCTTGTCGTTCAGCGCGAGGTCGACGGCCTCGATCGGGCCCATCTTGGCGCTGATCGCCACGATGACGACGGGGAAGACCAGCCGCATGCCGAAGACCGCGATGAGCACGCCCACCGTGAGGAAGATCTTCTGCCAGAAGGGGCTCATCTTCTTCAGGATCCCGGCGTTGACCACCGCGTTGTCGAACGACAGCGAGATCTCCAGGATGCAGAGGATGGCCACGATCCCGAAGGCCTCCCACCCCCCGTAGAAGACCGCCGCGACCAGGCCGAGCGCGGTGACCGCGAACGACCAGCCGAAGGTTTTCAGAAGCACTGGCTACCCAATCCGTACGTGTACGGGTTTCCCCCGTGCCGCACTCGGCTTTACGAAACGTTGACCCCGAAGTCTAGAGCGATACCCCGCAGTCCCGACGCGTACCCCTGGCCCACCGCCCTGAACTTCCATTCGCCCTGGTAGCGATAGAGCTCGCCGAAGATCATGGCCGTCTCGGTGGACGCGTCCTCGCTCAGGTCGTAGCGCGCGAGCTCCTGGCCGTCGGCCTGGTTGACCACCCGGATGAAGGCGTTGGAGACCTGACCGAAGGTCTGGCCGCGCTCGTCGGCCATGTGGATCGAGACCGGGAAGACGATCTTGTCGCAGTGGGCCGGCACCCGGGACAGGTCGACCAGGATCGACTCGTCGTCGCCCTCGCCCTCACCGGTGAGGTTGTCACCGGTGTGCTCCACCGAGCCGTCCGGGCTGGTGAGCTGGTTGTAGAAGACGAACCACTCGTCGCCGAGCACCCGTCCGCCGTTGCACAGCAGCGCGCTGGCGTCGAGGTCGAACGGGGCCCCGGTGGTGGAGCGCGCGTCCCAGCCGAGCCCGATCATCACCTGTGTGAGGTTCGGCGCGGCCTTGGACAGGGAGACGTTGCCCCCCTTGGCGAGCGTGACGCCCATGATGCTGGTCCTCCCCTGGATGGTGCTTCTTCGGTTGTCCTGCACGTCCGGCGCCGACCGTGGAAACGGTCGGCGCCGGACGGGTGGGGGCGTCGGCTCAGACGTTGACGCCGAAGTCCTGCGCGATGCCGCGCAGGCCCGAGGCGTAGCCCTGGCCGATGGCGCGGAACTTCCACTCCGCGCCGTGCCGGTAGAGCTCACCGAAGACCATGGCGGTCTCGGTGGAGGCGTCCTCGCTCAGGTCGTAGCGGGCGATCTCGGCGCCGCCGGCCTGGTTCACCACGCGGATGTAGGCGTTGCGGACCTGGCCGAAGGACTGCTGGCGGTTCTCGGCCTCGTAGATGGAGACCGGGAAGACGATCTTCTCCACCTCCGCCGGGACGCCGGCCAGGTTGACCTTGATGACCTCGTCGTCGCCCTCGCCCTCACCGGTGAGGTTGTCACCGGTGTGCTCCACCGAGCCGTCGGGGCTCTTGAGGTTGTTGAAGAACACGAAGTGCTGGTCGCTGGCGACCTTGCCCCCGTTGTTCAGCAGCAGCGCGCTGGCGTCGAGGTCGAAGTCGGTGCCGGTCGTCGTGCGGGCGTCCCAGCCCAGGCCGACGAGCACCGCGGTCAGGCCCGGGGCCTCCTTGGTCAGCGAAACGTTGCCGCCCTTGCTGAGGCTGACTCCCACGGGGTCCTCCATTGGTGTTCGGGGGCGGGAGCCCCGTCGTGCGTCGGATATCGGATCAACGACTCGATCCTAGTGACGGGTTCCCACCTGCCGCAGGCCCTGACGCCCAAGAATCAGAGGGTGTCGAGCGCCGTGACGTACTCGTTCAGGTCCCGCGCGTCGGGCAGGGCGTTGACGACGGTCCAGCGGACCACGCCCTCCTTGTCGATGACGAAGGTGCCGCGCACCGCGCAGCCCTTGTCCTCGGCGAAGACGCCGTAGGCGCGGGAGACCTCGCCGTGCGGCCAGAAGTCGCTCAGCAGCGGGTACTCCAGGCCCTCCTGCTCGGCGAAGACGCGCAGGGTGTGGATGGAGTCGTTGGAGACGGCGAGCACCTGGGTCTCGCGGTCGGCGAACCGCGGCAGGTTGTCCCGCACCTCGCACAGCTCGCCGGTGCACACGCCGGTGAAGGCGAAGGGGTAGAAGAGCAGGACGACGTTCTTGCTGCCGCGGAAGTCCGACAGCTTCACGGTCGCGCCGTGGTTGTCCTTGAGCTCGAAGTCGGGGGCCTTGTCGCCGACCTGGATGGCCATCGTCATGGGATCCCTTTCGTGGGCTGTCCGGGTGGGAACACGCTGGAGGACAGCCTACGGAGCGATCGCCCGGACCCCGCGACCGGACCGCCGCAACGGGGCCGGGCCGGACCCCGGAAGGTCCGGCCCGGTACGCAGGGGGGCGAGGTCACCGCTTCTTGGCGGCACCCTTCGGGGTCGCCAGCCGGCTCCCGCTCCAGTCCTTGCCGACGCTGACGCCCTTGGACGCCGTCAGGCCCGCGGTCGTCGAGGCCTCCGAGATGTCGCTCGGCTCGACGTAGCCCGGACGGCCGGTCTTCGGCGTGAGGAGCAGGATCGCGCCGCCCTCTTCGATGTACGTGGTGGCATCCACCAGCGCATCCGTCAGGTCGCCGTCGTCGTCACGGAACCAGAGCACGACGGCGTCGGCCACGTCGTCGTAGTCCTCGTCCATCAGGTCGCCCTCGATGGCTTCCTCAATGGCCTCGCGGAGCTCCTGGTCGACGTCGTCGTCGTAGCCGATCTCCTGGACCACCTGCCCGGGCTGGAACCCCAGCCTGGCGGCAGGGTTCGTCCGCTCCTCCGCGTGGTCCGCGGTCGCGCTCACGGGTTGCCTCCTGATCATGTTTTGGGAATGTCTCAGCCACGCGCGTGCGCGAAGCATTGGCCGTAGTCCACACGGGCGGGGCGGATCGCGCAAGTACCCGGCGATCCGGACCGCCGAAACGGTGACGATACCGGCCGTCTCGCCCCAACTTCAGGCACCCGCCGTCCACCGAGCGTGACACACCCCACACCTTTCTGCCCTGTTTGCGTGTTTGGCAACCGCCATCGGGTACCAGCTCCTGGTTACCCCACAGTAGAGATGCCGTTCGGCCGCCCGGAGGTACACGATGGGGGCGGTGCAGGCATACCGGAATGTGGCCCCCAGCGGTGCCCTCTGACAGGTAAGGAACAGCGTGGCTTCCGGATCCGATCGCAATCCGATCATCATTGGCGGCCTTCCGAGTCAGGTTCCTGACTTCGATCCCGAAGAGACCCAGGAGTGGCTCGACTCCCTCGACGCCGCCGTCGACGAACGCGGCCGGGAGCGGGCGCGCTACCTGATGCTCCGGCTGATCGAGCGGGCCCGCGAGAAGCGCGTGGCCGTGCCCGAGATGCGCAGCACGGACTACGTCAACACCATCCCCACCAAGAGCGAGCCGTTCTTCCCCGGCAACGAGGAGATCGAGCGCAAGATCCTCAACGCCACCCGGTGGAACGCGGCCGTGATGGTCTCGCGCGCCCAGCGCCCGGGCATCGGCGTCGGCGGCCACATCGCCACGTTCGCGTCCTCCGCCTCGCTCTACGACGTGGGCTTCAACCACTTCTTCCGGGGCAAGGACGACGGGCTCGGCGGCGACCAGGTCTTCTTCCAGGGCCACGCCTCCCCCGGCATCTACGCGCGCGCGTACCTGCTGGACCGGCTGAGCGAGCAGCACCTGGACGGGTTCCGCCAGGAGAAGTCGAAGGCGCCGTACGCGCTGTCGTCGTACCCGCACCCGCGTTCGATGCCGGACTTCTGGGAGTTCCCGACGGTGTCGATGGGCCTCGGCCCGATCGGCGCGATCTACCAGGCGCGGATGAACCGCTACCTGCACGCGCGCGAGATCGCCGACACCTCGAAGTCGCAGGTGTGGGCCTTCCTCGGCGACGGCGAGATGGACGAGCCGGAGTCGCTCGGCCAGCTGTCCATCGCCGCCCGTGAGGGCCTGGACAACCTGACCTTCGTGGTCAACTGCAACCTCCAGCGCCTGGACGGTCCGGTGCGCGGCAACGGCAAGATCATCCAGGAGCTGGAGTCGGTCTTCCGGGGCGCCGGCTGGAACGTGATCAAGCTGATCTGGGACCGCACCTGGGACCCGCTGCTCGCGCAGGACCGGGACGGCATCCTGGTCAACAAGATGAACACCACGCCGGACGGCCAGTTCCAGACGTACGCCACCGAGTCCGGCGGGTACATCCGCGAGCACTTCTTCGGCGACGACCACCGGCTGCGCGCCATGGTCGAGAACATGACCGACGACCAGATCCTGCACCTCGGGCGCGGCGGTCACGACCACCGGAAGATCTTCGCGGCGTTCAAGGCGGCCGTGGAGCACAAGGGCCAGCCGACGGTCATCCTGGCCAAGACGATCAAGGGCTGGACGCTGGGCCCGAACTTCGAGGGCCGCAACGCCACGCACCAGATGAAGAAGCTGACGGTCGACGACCTCAAGCGCTTCCGCGACCGGCTGCACCTGCCGATCTCCGACAAGGAGCTGGAGTCCGGCGCCCCGCCGTACTACCACCCGGGGCGCGACTCCGAGGAGATCCAGTACATGCACGACCGGCGCAAGTCGCTGGGCGGCTACGTCCCGACCCGGGTCGTGCGTGCCAAGCCGCTCCCGCTGCCGGAAGACAAGACGTACGCGACCGTGAAGAAGGGCTCGGGCCAGCAGTCCATCGCGACGACCATGGCCTTCGTGCGGCTCCTCAAGGACCTCATGCGGGACAAGGAGCTCGGCCGGCGGTTCGTGCTGATCGCGCCGGACGAGTACCGCACGTTCGGCATGGACTCCTTCTTCCCGAGTGCGAAGATCTACAATCCGCTCGGCCAGCAGTACGAGTCGGTGGACCGTGAGCTGCTGCTCGCCTACAAGGAGTCGCCCACCGGCCAGATGCTGCACGACGGCATCTCCGAGGCGGGCTGCACGGCGTCCCTGATCGCGGCCGGCTCGTCGTACGCCACGCACGGCGAGCCGCTGATCCCGGTCTACGTCTTCTACTCGATGTTCGGTTTCCAGCGGACCGGCGACCAGTTCTGGCAGATGGCCGACCAGTTGTCGCGCGGTTTCGTGCTGGGCGCGACCGCGGGCCGCACGACGCTGACCGGTGAGGGCCTCCAGCACGCGGACGGCCACTCCCAGCTGCTGGCCTCGACGAACCCGGGCTGTGTCGCCTACGACCCGGCGTTCGGCTTCGAGATCGCGTACATCGTGCAGGACGGCCTGCGCCGGATGTACGGCGAGACGGCCGACGGCAAGCCGGGCGAGGACGTCTTCTACTACCTCACCGTCTACAACGAGCCGATCCGGCACCCGGCCGAGCCGGCGGACGTGGACGTCGAGGGCATCCTCAAGGGCATCTACCGCTTCAGCGAGGGCACCGCCGGCGAGATCCCGGCGCAGATCATGGCATCCGGCGTGGCCGTGCCCTGGGCGGTCGAGGCGCAGCGGATCCTCGCCGAGGACTGGAACGTCCGGGCCGACGTGTGGTCGGCGACCTCCTGGAACGAGCTGCGGCGCGAGGCCGTCGAGGTCGAGCGGCACAACCTGCTGCACCCGGAGGAGGAGCAGCGGGTGCCGTACGTGACCCGCAAGCTCCGCATCGCGCAGGGCCCGTTCGTGGCGGTGTCCGACTGGATGCGCTCGGTCCCGGACCAGATCGCACGCTGGGTGCCGGGCACCTACCAGTCGCTGGGCGCCGACGGCTTCGGCTTCGCCGACACCCGGGGGGCCGCGCGCCGGTTCTTCCACATCGACGCGCAGTCGATCGTGGTCGCGGTGCTCACGGAGCTGGCGCGGGAGGGCAAGCTGGACCGGTCCGTGCTCAAGCAGGCCATCGACCGGTACCAGCTGCTGGACGTCACCGCGGCCGATCCGGGCGCGGCGGGCGGGGACGCGTAGCCGCTCCCGGGCCGGCCGGCCCGACGCGGGTGGCGGGGACCGGGTCCCCGCCACCCGCGCGGCCCCGGCGGCCGTCGCGCGGTCCCTACGATGCCCGCATGGACCGAGAGACCGCGCAGGCCCGGTGGGAGCAGGCCACCCAGCGCCCGCTGTTCGTGCTGGCGGTGCTCTTCGCCGTCGCCTACGCCGTGCCGATCGTCGACACCTCGGCGGGACACGCGCTCACCCGGGTCTGCACGGTCGTCGAGTGGGTGGTGTGGGGCGCCTTCGCGGTCGACTACCTGACCCGGCTCGGCCTCGCCCCGCGCCGGTGGGACTTCGTCCGGTCGCACTGGGCGGACCTGTGCGCCGTGGTGCTGCCCATGCTGCAGCCGTTGCGGCTGCTGCGGCTGGTGTCGACGCTGATGCTGGTGGGGCGGCGCGCCCGGATGGCCTCGCAGATCCGGCTGACCACGTACGTCGCCGGGGCCGTGGTGGGGCTGCTGATGTTCGGCTCGCTGGCCGTGCTGTCGGTCGAGCGGGACGCGCCGCACGGGAACATCCGCACCCTGGGGGACGCGGTGTGGTGGTCCTTCACCACCATGACGACCGTCGGCTACGGCGACCACGCCCCGACCACCGGCCTGGGCCGCGTCCTCGCCGTGGGGCTGATGCTGTCCGGGATCGCCCTGCTCGGTGTGGTGACGGCGAACATCGCCGCCTGGTTCATCTCGCGCTTCGAGAAGGACGACGTGGAGGAGCGGCGGCAGACCGAGGCGATCGAGGCGCTGACCGAGGAGGTGCGGCGGCTGCGGGCGGAGGTCGCCGCGCTGTCCGGGCCGCTCCGGCCGCCCGTCCCGGCGGTCGCGCCCGTCCCGGCGGTCCCGACGGTCCTCGGCCGGGATCGGGGCCCCGGCCGGGAACGGCCGGTGCTACAGCAGGCCGCCGCCCGGGCCGGCCGCGCCGGCCAGCCAGATGACGGCCAGCAGGGTGTCGATGGCACCCAGGACCACGGCGACCAGGGCCGGCACGGGGCGGGAGCCCGCCCAGGTGCGGCCCATGGCCAGCCAGCCGCAGACGATCGCGGCGGGACCGAGGACGATCCCGAGCGTGAAGAAGCCCGCGACCGCGCAGACGAGCCCGATGATGCCGAGCGTCGCGCGATCCGGCCCGGACCGTGACCCCATCCGGCCACGCGTGCGGGGGTACTTGCGCGTCCCGTGCTGCCCGAAGCCCGTCATTGTCAACTCCCAGAACCAGACGACCAGTTCACGAAGACGGGTAACCGCACGGGCGCGGATCATGCGCCGCCCGGGCCGGGGCGTCGGCGCGCTGTCCCCCTCCGGCAGCGCGCCGCGGCCCGGTCCGCCCTGCGTTGCGCAGGGCTTGACCCACTGTGACCTGCGGCGCGCGCCGGGAGCCAGCGGCCTTGAGCGTTCTCACCCTGATGAGGGAATTGCGGCGCCGGCCCCTCGCCCGGCGGCGGCCCCTCAGCCGGGGCCGCCGCCGGGCCGGGAGCGTCAGATGTGGCCGACGCCCGCGCCCGCCTCCACGTTCGCGCCGCGCTTGGTCAGCAGCGCGACGAACACGGCGACGACCGCCACCCCGGCCGCGACGAGCGAGGCGAGGCTCATGCCGGAGATGAAGGTGTCGTGGGCCACGTCGGTGATCTTCGCGGCGATCGCCTCGGGCATGCCCGGCTGGACCGGCGCGACGCCGACCTGGACCGCCTCGGACGCCTGGTCGAGCTGACCCGGCGTCAGCGGGGGCAACCCCGCGTCCTTCCAGTTGCCCGGCAGGTCGCCGTCCACCTTGGAGGCCATGACGGCGCCCAGCACGGCGGTGCCGAGGCTGCCGCCGATCTGCATGGCCGCCTGCTGCAGGCCGCCGGCCACGCCGGACAGCTCCATCGGCGCGTTGCCGACGATGACCTCGGTGGCGCCGACCATGACCGGGGCAAGGCCCAGGCCCAGCAGGGCGAACCAGAGGGACATCACGGCGCTGCCGGTGCCGGTGTCCAGGGTGGACATGCCGTACATGGCGACGGCGGTGCAGAGCATGCCGCCGGCCAGCGGGACGCGCGGGCCGAGCTTGGTGATCATCGCGCCGGCCAGCGGCGAGCCGACGATCATCATGCCGGTGAGCGGGAGCAGGTGCAGGCCCGCGTCGATGGGGCTCATCCCGTGGACGTTCTGGAGGTAGAACGTCACGAAGAACAGGCCGCCCATGAAGGCGATGGCCATGAGGACCATCAGCACCACGCCCGCGGACAGCGGGACGGAGCGGAACAGCTTCAGCGGGATCAGCGGCTCCTTGACCCTCGTCTCCCAGAAGGCGAAAGCGGCGAAGCCGACCAGGGAGACCACGATGAACAGCCAGGTCGTGCCGTCGCCCCAGCCCCAGGTCGGCGCCTTGATCAGGGCCCACACCAGGCAGAACATCGCGCCGGACAGCAGTGCGATGCCCAGCAGGTCGAAGGAGCGCGGCGCGTTCTCGGCGCGGTGGTCGAGCAGGATCAGCACGCCGAGGACCAGCGCGAGGGCGCCGACCGGGACGTTGATGAAGAACACCGACTGCCAGCTGACGTGCTCGACGAGGACGCCGCCGAGGATCGGGCCGCCGGCGGTGGACGCGCCGATGACCATGCCCCAGATGCCGATGGCCATGTTGAGCTTCTCGGCCGGGAAGGTGGCCCGCAGCAGGCCGAGGGCGGCCGGCATGAGCAGCGCGCCGAACAGGCCCTGGAACACCCGGAAGGTGACGACGAGCGCGATGCTGTCGGACAGGCCGATCGCGCCGGAGGCGGCGGCGAAGCCGACCACGCCGATCAGGAAGGTCTGGCGGTGGCCGAAGCGGTCACCGAGCTTGCCCGCGGTGATCAGGGAGACCGCGAGGGCCAGGAAGTAGGCGTTGGTGATCCACTGGACCTCGGCGAAGGTGGCGCCCAGGTCCTTCGCGATCGCCGGGTTGGCGATGGCCACGATGGTGCCGTCGAGGGCCACCATCATGACCCCTACGGCAACGGTGATCAGCGTGAACCAGGGGTGACCGCGCAGGCCCGCGGAGGGCCCGTGGTCCGAACGGCCCGCGGGTGCCTTGTCCCCCGGCCCCTTCGCGTCGATGGTGGTCTGACTAGTCATACCGCGAGGCTAGTGACAGCCGCTGACAATTGACAAACCAATTCACAAGTCGGTTACTGACACATTATGGAAACCCTGCGTGAGCGCAAGAAGCAGCGCACCCGGGAGGCGTTGCTGCGCGCCGCGCTCGAACTGTTCACCACCCGCGGCTACGAGCGCACCACGGTCGACGACGTCGCCGATGCGGTCGGCGTCTCGCAGCGCACCTTCTTCCGCTACTTCGCCGGCAAGGAGGAGGCCGCCTTCGCCGTGCAGGACCTGGTCGAGGAGCGGTTCGTGGCGGCCGTGCGGGCGCGTCCGGCCGACGAGACGCCCCTCCAGGCGCTGCGGCACGCCCTGACGGAGGGCTGGGACACGCTCAGCGAGGGCGTCGAGGACGTCGTACCGGTCGAGCTGTACCTGCGGATGTACCGGCTGATCGAGTCGACGCCCGTGCTGCTCGCCGCCCACCTGCGCCGCTCGGCCGACACCGAGGACCGGATCGCGCGGGTGCTCGCCGAGCGGGAGGGCCTGGACGTGGACGCCGACCCGCGCCCGCGCATCGCGGTGGCCGTCTTCGGCGGGGTGATGCGGGTGACCGAGCGCCAGTGGAGCCTCGGTGAGGACTTCAGCCTGGCCGCCATCCGGGCGCTGACGACGGCCTACCTCGATCAGGTGGGGCCCGCGCTCACGGGGAACTGGCGCGCCCTCTGAGAAGGTGGGCCCCGAAAGCGTTTATCCAAACGTGATCCCTGTCACTCGGGTCTCCCGAGACCCGCCCGTTCTCCTAGTGTGTCCTCCCAGTGACTTCTTTCGACACCTCCCCGCAGCTCAACGTCTGGCGCGCACTGCTCGCGCTGGCCGTGGTGTTCGTGATGCTGACGACGAGCGGCTGGACCGCTCTGCGCCACCACCGCACCGCCACCGCCCTGCAGACCTCGCTCAGTTCCTGGGAGCACGGCCGGCTGTCGGGGCACGCCCTGCCGGACCCCGGCGCGTCCCCGGCCCGCCTGACCCGCTTCTTCGCCTCGCTGAGCGGCGCCCAGCGCGCCGCGCTCGCCCGGCGCTACCCGCTGGCCGTCGGCAACATGAACGGCGCCCCCGTCACCCTGCGCTACCAGGCCAACCGCCTCGCGCTGGCCGAGGCGGTGCGCGCCGAGCGGGCCCGGATGCACGACGGCCGGCTCACCCCGGCCGGCCAGCACGAGGCGGGCCGCCGGATGCACCGCTTCGAGGCGATGGGCGCCCCCGGGCGGCAGATCCTCGCCTTCGACCCGGAGGGCTCCGGGCGGGCCGCCGAGGTCTTCGGCGACCTCGACCGCGCCCAGCGGATCTCCGTGGTCGTCCCCGGTGTCGACACCGACCTGCTCACCTTCCAGCGCACCTCGCGCCGCTGGTCGGCGCCGGTCGGCATGGCCGAGGCGCTGTACGCGGCCGAGCGCACGGCGAGCCCGGCCACCCGCACCGCCGTGATCGCCTGGGCCGACTACACCTCGCCCCACGGCCTCGGCATCGACTCGGCCACCGGACTGCGCGCCGAGAACGGGGCGGTGCGGCTGAACGCGCTGCTGCGGGCCCTGCCGGACACCGCGCCGGTGGCACCGGTTGCCTTGTTCTGCCACAGCTACGGCTCGGTGGTGTGCGGCGTGGCCGCGCACGCGATGCCTCGCCGGGTGGCCGACGTCGCGGTGGCGGGCAGCCCCGGGATGCGCGTGGAGAAGGCCGCCCAGCTGCGCACCGGCGCCCGGGTGTGGGCGATGCGGGACGCCGACGACTGGGTGCGCGACGTTCCCTACCTGGAACTGGGCGGGCTCGGGCACGGCGAGGACCCGGTGTCCCGGGCGTTCGGCGCCCGGGTGCTCTCGGCGGAGCAGGCCCGGGGCCACGGCGGCTACTTCGAACCCGGCACCGACAGCCTGCGCAACTTCGCCCGCATCGGGGTTGGCGCGTACCCGTCGGTCGTGTGCGCCCGCGAAGACGACGCCTGTCGCACGGGTTTGTCCGCCACCACGCCGGTCGGACGCGCGTAGAAGAGGAGGAACTGCGGCATGCGCGGGGAGGGTGCGAACGGGCGGGTCCCGCTTACGATGAGCCGCATGGGTGACGTACTGGCCGGATTCCATGCCACCTGGGAGTTCGATTCCGACTCCGTCCTCATCCGCTACGAGCGGGGTCTGCGGGCCCCGAAGCTGTTCTCGGCACTGCGCGAGCGGCGGGTCCCCTTCTCGGCGCTGGAGCGCGTCACGCTGGAGCAGGGCAAGCGCGGGACCGTGGTCCTGCGGGCGGTGCCCCGGCCCGGCGCCGACCCGCTGACGGAGGCCGCCGACGGGCAGCTGAAGGAGGCGTGCGACCCCTACAAGCTGGTGCTGCCCGGCGACCGCGAGCTGCTCGCGGAGTACTACGCCGACGAGCTGAAGGGGCTGCTGACCGAGTCGGGGCCCACGGACCGGTTCCTGGTCGAGGCGCCCGAGGTGCCGCTGTCGTTCAAGGCGTACGACGGCAAGGCGTCCTTCGACGGGCGCACGGTGCGCTTCCGCTGGTTCTGGACGGGCGCGTCGTCGGCGAAGTGGAAGGCCGGCGACCAGAGCTTCCCGGTGTCCGAGCTGTGCGGGGTGGAGTGGCGGTCGCCGGAGCTGTTCGAGGGGTACCTGCGGCTGCGGCGCAAGGGCGCCGACGAGCGGCCGGGTCCCGCCGATCAGGACCCGGCCGCCGTGGTGTTCGGGCTGGGCTACGGGGTGGTGCACGAGTCGCTGCCGTTCGCCGCGGCCGTGCTCGCCGCCGTGCGCGGGGCGCGCTGAGCGCGCCCCGGGACTACTCCCGCCCGGCCGAGGTGAACGACATGTCGGCGTAGCGGTCGCCCACCACCCGGCCGGCGACCGGCTCCAGCAGGGCGAGCTCCTCGTCGGTCAGGACGATCGCCGTGGCCGCCGTGTTCTCCTCGACCCGGCCGGGCTTGCGGGTGCCCGGGATCGGCACCAGCGGCAGGTCGTGCACGCGGGCCTGCTGGTGCACCCAGGCCAGGGCGATCTGGCCGGGGGTGGCGCCGTGGGCGTCGGCGACGGCGCGCAGCGGCGCCAGGAGGGCCGCGTTGGCCTCGGCGTTCGCGCCGGTGAACCGGGGCTGCTGACGGCGGAAGTCGTCGGCGGTGAGGTCCGTGTCGGCGTCGGCGAAGGAGCCGGTGAGGAAGCCCCGGCCGAGCGGCGAGTACGGCACCACGGTCACGCCCAGCTCGCGGGCCGCCGGCACCACCCGGCGCTCGATGTCGCGGCTGAACAGGGACCACTCCGACTGCAGCGCGGCGATCGGGTGGACCGCCTGGGCCGCGCGCAGCTCGTCGGCGGTGACCTCGCTGAGGCCCAGGTGCTTCACCTTGCCCTCGCGGACCAGCTCGGCCATCACGCCGACGGTCTCCTCGATCGGCACGGCCACGTCGCGCCGGTGCATGTAGTAGAGGTCGATGACGTCGACGTCCAGGCGCTGCAGGCTAGCCTCGACGGCCTCGCGGACGTAGGGGGCGTCGTTGCGGATGACGCGCCGGGTCGGGTCGTCCGGCGGGATGCTCAGGGCGAACTTGGTGGCGATGACCACCTCGTCGCGGTGGGCCCTGACGAACGGCGCCAGGAAGCGCTCGTTCTCGCCGGCGCCGTACGCGTCGGCCGTGTCGTACAGGGTGACGCCCAGCTCCAGGGCGCGTTCGAGGGTGGCCCGCGACTGGTCGGCGTCGGAGGGGCCGTAGCCGAAGCTCATGCCCATGCAGCCCAGGCCCTGGACGCCGACCTCGGGGCCGTCGTCGCCGAGCCGGGTGGTCGGGATCCTGGAGTCGGTCATCGGGTGGGGGTCCTCTCGGCTTCGTACGGGCGCGTGGCGTCGGAGTAGAAGGTGATCTTGCGGTCGAGCACCGCCAGCGTGTCCTGCAGCTCCGCGATGCGGGCCTGGACGTCGCGGCGGGTGGCCTCCAGCAGGGCGCGCCGGGCGCCGTAGGTGCTGTCGCCCTCGCGCACCAGCTCGGCGTACCGCACCATGTCGGCGACCGGCATGCCGGTCAGCCGCAGCTTCCCGACGAGGTCGAGCCAGTCCAGGTCGCGGTTGCTGTAGCGGCGCTGGCCGGTGTGGGAGCGGTCCACGTGGGCCATCAGGCCGATCCGCTCGTACCAGCGCAGGGTGTGCGCGGTGAGGCCGGTGAAGGCGACGACCTCGCTGATCGTGTAGCTGTCCTGCCCGTCGGGGCGGGGATGCCGCCGGGGCGGGGCGGAGCAGACGTCGGCGGGGCGGGTGGTGTGCTCGAGGGGAACGGGCGTGGTCTGCATCACCGTCATGGCCCCCACGCTAGGGCCTTGGAGTGCACTCCAAGCAAGCGAGGAGGGTGACCGTGCCGGAGGTAGGCTCGGCCGCATGTCGCTGACGAGCCTCGCACTGATCGAGAACTGGCCGGTCCCCTGCGCCGCGGCGGGCGTGGTCCGGGCCGACGGGACCGTCCTGGGCACCCACGGCCCGGTCGGCCGGCGGTTCCCGCTGGCCTCGGTGACCAAGCCGCTCGCCGCCTACGCCGCCCTCGTCGCGTACGAGGAGGGGGCGGTCGAGCTGGACGAGCCGGCCGGGCCCGCCGGGGCGACCGTGCGCCACCTGCTCGCCCACACCTCCGGGCTGGCCTTCGACGAGCACCGGGTGACTGCGCCGCCCGGGGAGCGGCGGCTGTACTCCAACGCCGGGTTCGAGCAGCTGGGCGACCACATCGCCAAGGCGACGGACATCCCGTTCGCCGAGTACCTGCGTCAGGCGGTGCTGGAGCCGCTGGGGATGACGGCCACCTCGCTGGAGGGCTCGCCCGCCAAGGACGGGGTGTCGACCGTGGAGGACCTGCTGCGGTTCGCCGCCGAGGTGCAGGCGCCGCGGCTGCTGGATGCGCGCACGGTGGCGCAGGCGATGACCGTGCAGTACCCGGGCACCAAGGGCGTGCTGCCGGGCTACGGCCACCAGAACCCCAACGACTGGGGGCTCGGATTCGAGATCCGTGACGGCAAGGCGCCGCACTGGACCGGGAGTTCGTCCTCGCCCCGCACCTTCGGTCACTTCGGCCAGTCCGGCACGTTCCTGTGGATCGACCCCGACGCCCGGCTGGCCTGCGTGGCCCTGACGGACCGCGCGTTCGGGCCGTGGGCGGTCGAGGCGTGGCCGCCGTTCACCGACGCGGTGCGGGCACAAGCCCAGGGGTAGGCCGCAGTCGGGGGTGCGGCTCGGATAACCTCCCTGTGCGTACGCACACTTGGGCGGTACGTCACGCGTGGATCTCGGGGGAGAGCGATGGCAGTCGGGGGACCGGGCGGGCAGTTCCGTCCGCTGGAGAGCGGCGATCCGGGATCGGTGGCGAGTTACCGGCTCGCGGCGCGGCTCGGCTCGGGCGGCATGGGCACGGTGTACCTGTCGTACACGCCCGGCGGGCACCCGATCGCGCTGAAGACGATCCGCCCCGAGCTGAGCGAGGACCCCGAGTTCCGCCGGCGGTTCCGCCAGGAGGTCGAGGCGGCCAAGCGGGTGCAGGGCCTGTACACCGCGCCGGTCATCGACTACGACGTGGACGGCACCCGGCCCTGGCTGGCCACCGCCTACGTGCCCGGCCCCTCGCTGGCCGCGGCGGTCGCCGAGCACGGCCCGCTGCCCGCCGAGTCGGTCCTGCTGCTGCTCGCCGGGACGGCCGAGGCGCTGTCGGTGATCCACGGCGCGGGCATCGTGCACCGCGACCTGAAGCCGTCCAACGTGCTGCTGGCCTCCGACGGCCCGCGCGTGATCGACTTCGGCATCGCGCGGGCCGCCGACGCCACCGCGCTGACCGGCACCGGCATCTCCGTCGGCACGCCCGCCTTCATGTCGCCGGAGCAGGCCGCCGGCAAGGCCATCACGCCCGCCTCGGACGTCTTCGCGCTCGGCCAGGTGGCCGCCTTCGCGGGGCGCGGTCAGGGCGCCTACGGCGACGGCCCCTCGCACGCCGTGCTGTACCGGATCGTCCACGAGGAGCCGGACCTGGAGGGGCTGCCCGAGCAGCTGCGCTTCGTCCGGGAGTGCCTGGCCAAGGACCCGGCCCGGCGGCCCACCCCGGCGCGGATCGTCGAGCTGTGCCAGGAGGCGTCCCCGACGCCGCTGCGCCAGTCCGGCTCGTGGCTGCCGGCGGCCATCGCCGCGGACATCACCCAGCGGGTGTCGGCCTCCGCCGCCCTGGCCGCGCCGAAGCCCGCCCCGGCGGGACCGCCGCCCACCGCGCCGCTCACCCACGTCTCCCCCACGTCCCCCGCGACCCCGCCGCCCGCGCACGCCGCGCCCACCGCGACCGCCGCGCACGTCCCGTCGACGCCGGTCCCGGGCTACGGGCCGCCGCCGGTGCCGCACACCCCCGCCCCCGGCTTCGGGCCCCCGACCGGGCCCCGGCCGCCGTACGGCCCGCCGACCGGGCCCCAGCCGCCCTTCGGACAGCAGCCCGGCTGGCGTCCCGCGCCGCTGCCGCCGAGGAGGAACCGGGCCGGCAAGTGGATCGGCATCGGCATCGCCGCGGTGGCGGCCTTCGTGTGGCTCAGCAGCTGCGCATCGGTGCTGCTGGACATCACGGACAAGGCCGAGGACGGCGGCGCCACGAGCTCCTCGACCTCCTCCCCGGTCGCCGGGGACGGCGCCAGGCCGTTGCCCGACCCGAAGCCGGTGACGTACAAGGGGATCAACATCCCCGAGGGCTACTACGTCCGCTTCGCCGACTCCCCGCCCAAGCCGCTCTACGACGACGTCGGCGCCTCCTACGCCGAGGGCTCCGACTTCTACTACCAGGGCGGCGACTTCGGCGGCCCGGCCGCGCTGGGCAGCCCCGGCGAGAAGATCGTGCTCCTGAACAACGCCGAGGACGCGTCGCTGAAGACGTGCCGGGAGGACACCCGGTACGCCAAGAGCGTCACGCTCGCCCAGGTCAGCGCCGGGTCGCACCTGTGCGTGCACACCACGTCCGGGCACATCGCCCTGATCACCTTCAAGGGCACCGCGCCCAAGGGCGACCCCAGCGACTACGTCTCGGTCGACCTCACGATCTGGCGCAACGCGGAAGAGCCGGCCGCCAGCTGACGGGCCGCCCGGTCAGGCCGACAGCTCCCACACCAGCACCTCGGCCGGGCCGCCCGCGGCGGACAGCTCGTGGCCCTTCTCGTCGGCGGCCCGCACGGCGTCCCCGGGGCCCAGCTCGTGCGGGCCGAGCCGCACCGTGCCGCGCACGACGTGGACGTACAGCCGCGGCGCGTCCGGCAGCGCGGTCCGCTCCCCCGCCACCAGCCGCCGCACGTGCAGCATCGCGCCCGCCTCCGGGACGGCGTAGGGCGTGGCGTCGGCGATGCCGCGGACGACCTCGTACACCGGGTCGCCGCCCGGGTCCAGCGGGGCCAGCCACATCTGCACGAAGGTCAGCGGCCCCGCGCCGTCGTTGCGCTCGACGTGCCGCACCCCGGCGGCCGCGCTGAGCCGCTGGACGTCGCCGGGCCGCACCAGCGTCCCGTGGCCGCGCGAGTCGCGGTGGGTCAGCTCGCCCTCAACCACCCACGTGACGAGCTCGGTGTGGCTGTGCGGGTGCTCGTCGAAGCCGGCGCCGGGCGCGAGCCGCTCCTCGTTGCAGGCGATCAGGGCGCCGAAGCGGAGGTTGTCCGGGTCGTAGTGGGGGCCGAAGGAGAAGGCGTGGCGGGTCTCGACCCCGGCCGCCGGGTCCCCGCCCCTGTAGCGCCCGCCGGCGCGCCGCACGTCCATCACGTACCCCACGGTAGCCCCGCGACCGGCGGGAGGAGGTGCACCGGCACACCCCGGCACGCCACGCCCGCGGACCGATAAGGCAGTCTTGTCCCCGTGCCCGAACCCGAAGCCAGCAAGGCCCCCGCCGCAGCGCACGTCGTCCACCCGCACGCCGCGACCCTGAAGCGGCTGGAGAAGTCCTCCGGGGCGCTCGCCGCGCAGGCCATCGCGCGCATGGACGAATCGTTGCCGTGGTACCGGGCGATGCCCCCGGAGAACCGTTCCTGGATCGGCCTCGTCGCCCAGGCCGGCATCGCCGCCTTCACCGAGTGGTTCCGGCACCCCGACGCCCCGCAGGCCATCTCCACCGACGTCTTCGGCACCGCCCCGCGCGAGCTGACCCGGGCCATCACGCTGCGCCAGACCGTGGAGATGGTGCGCACCACCATCGAGGTCATGGAGTCGGCGATCGACGAGGTCGCCGCGCCCGGCGACGAGTCCGTGCTGCGCGAGGCGCTGCTGGTCTACGCCCGGGAGATCGCCTTCGCCACCGCCCAGGTCTACGCCCAGGCCGCCGAGGCACGCGGCGCCTGGGACGCCCGGCTGGAGTCGCTGGTGGTGAACGCCGTGCTCAGCGGCGAGGCCGACGAGGGCGCCGTCAGCCGGGCCGCCGCCCTCGGCTGGAACGCGCCGGAACACGTCTGCGTGGTCCTCGGCACCGCCCCGGACGGCGACTCCGAGCTGACCGTGGAGGCGATCCGGCGGGCCGCCCGGCACGCCAAGCTCCAGGTGCTCACCGGGGTGCTCGGGGCCCGGCTCGTGGTCATCGCGGGCGGCAGCGACAACCCGCTGGCGGTGGCGAAGTCGCTGATCGGGCCGTTCGCCGCCGGGCCGGTCGTCGCCGGGCCCGTGGTCCCCGACCTGCTGGCCGCGACCCGGTCCGCGCAGGCCGCCGCGGCCGGGCTCAAGGCCTGCTCGGCCTGGCAGGACGCGCCACGCCCGGTGCTGGCCGACGATCTCCTGCCGGAGCGCGCCATGGCCGGGGACCCCGGCGCCCGGCACCAGTTGGTGGAGGAGATCTACAGACCGCTGGAGGAGGCCGGCTCTGCGCTGCTGGAAACCCTGTCCGTGTATCTGGAACAGGCGAGCAGCCTGGAGGGCGCGGCGCGGATGCTGTTCGTCCACCCCAACACCGTGCGCTACCGGCTCCGACGTGTGACTGACGTCACCGGATGGTCGCCGTCCGATGTACGCTCGGCCTTCACGTTGCGCATCGCGCTGATCCTGGGGCGCCTGGCCGACGGTGATCCTCAGACCTAGCCTTTTGTCGGAGGCCCACAAATCCCCCTGCCGTTCTTCGTCCTTGTCCCCACGGGCGGCCGTGCCCGTCCCCAAGAGAGAGTGTGAGAGTGCTCGTACTCGTCGCTCCCGGCCAGGGCGCCCAGACGCCCGGCTTCCTGACTCCCTGGCTCGAACTGCCCGGTGCCGCCGACCGCGTCGCCGCCTGGTCGGACGCCATCGGCCTGGACCTCGCCCACTACGGCACCCAGGCCGACGCGGACGAGATCCGCGACACCGCCGTGGCCCAGCCGCTGCTGGTCGCCGCCGGAATCCTGTCCGCCGCGGCACTGGGTGACATCGCGCCCGGCGCCGTCGCCGGCCACTCCGTCGGTGAGTTCACCGCCGCGTCCTTCGCGGGCGTCCTCGACGACACCGACGCGCTGGCCCTGGTCCGCAAGCGGGGCCTGGCGATGGCCGACGCGGCCGCGATCACCGAAACGGGCATGTCGGCGCTGCTCGGCGGCGACCCGGACACCTCGGTCGCCCACCTGGAGAAGCTGGGCCTGACCCCGGCGAACATCAACGGCGCGGGCCAGATCGTCGCCGCGGGCACGCTGGAGCAGCTCGCCGCGCTGGCCGAGGACAAGCCGGAGGGGGTGCGCAAGGTCGTCCCGCTGAAGGTGGCCGGCGCGTTCCACACGCACCACATGGCCCCCGCGGTCGACACGCTGGCCGCGGCCGCGAAGGCCGTCGCGCCGGGCGACCCGAAGGTCACCTACGTGTCCAACAAGGACGGTCTTGCCGTCACCTCGGGCACCGAGGTGCTGGAGCGGCTGGTCGGCCAGGTCGCCAACCCGGTCCGCTGGGACCTGTGCATGGAGACGTTCAAGGAGCTGGGCGTCACCGCGCTGGTCGAGGTGTGCCCCGGCGGCACCCTGACCGGCCTGGCCAAGCGTGCCCTGCCCGGGGTGCAGACCCTGGCGCTGAAGACCCCCGACGACCTCGACACGGCCCGCGCGCTCATCGCCGAGCACGCCTGAGACGCCAAGGAGCCGATTCGAACATGGCGAAGATCAAGGCCAGCAAGGGCGCACCGTACGCGCGCATCATCGGCGTCGGCGGCTACCGCCCGATCCGGGTCGTGCCCAACGAGGTCATCCTCGAGCACATCGATTCGTCCGACGAATGGATCCGCTCCCGCTCGGGCATCTCGACCCGGCACTGGGCGAACGACGAGGAGACCGTCGCCGCGATGTCCGTCGAGGCGTCCGGCAAGGCCATCGCGGACGCCGGGATCACCGCCGAGCAGATCGGCGCGGTGATCGTCTCCACCGTCTCGCACTTCAAGCAGACCCCGGCCGTGGCGACCGAGATCGCCGACAAGCTCGGCACCGGCAAGGCCGCCGCCTTCGACATCTCGGCCGGCTGCGCGGGCTTCGGCTACGGCCTGACCCTCGCCAAGGGCCTGATCGTCGAGGGCTCGGCCGAGTACGTGCTGGTCATCGGCGTGGAACGGCTGAGCGACCTGACCGACCTGGAGGACCGCGCCACGGCCTTCCTGTTCGGCGACGGCGCGGGCGCGGTCGTGGTCGGCCCGTCCCAGGAGCCGGCCATCGGCCCGACGGTGTGGGGCTCCGAGGGCGACAAGTCGGAGACCATCAAGCAGACCGTCGCGTGGAACGAGTGGCGGGTCGGGGACGTCGACCAGCTCCCGCTGGACCGGGACGGCAACGTCAAGTTCCCCGCCATCACCCAGGAGGGCCAGGCGGTCTTCCGCTGGGCCGTGTTCGAGATGGCGAAGGTCGCCCAGCAGGCGCTGGACGCGGCCGGCGTCGACCCGGCCGACCTGGACGTCTTCATCCCGCACCAGGCGAACGAGCGGATCATCGACTCGATGGTGAAGACGCTCAAGCTGCCGGAGTCCGTCACGGTCGCCCGTGACGTGCGCACCACGGGCAACACCTCGGCCGCCTCGATCCCGCTCGCGATGGAGCGGCTCCTGGCGACCGGCGAGGCGAGGAGCGGCGACACCGCCCTCGTGATCGGTTTCGGGGCGGGTCTCGTCTACGCAGCGACGGTCGTTACTCTCCCCTAGGCACTCCGTGCCGGATCACGCGTCCGGGACGGGACAGCAACCGGCCTGCCGCTGCCGCGGTCAGTGCCACCCCTGAAGAACACCCTGAAGAACACCAACGAAGGAGCGCCGACATGGCCGCCACTCAGGAAGAGATCGTCGCCGGTCTCGCCGAGATCGTGAACGAGATCGCCGGGATCCCGGTTGAGGACGTCCAGCTGGACAAGTCCTTCACCGACGACCTGGACGTCGACTCGCTGTCCATGGTCGAGGTCGTCGTCGCCGCCGAAGAGCGCTTCGACGTGAAGATCCCCGACGAGGACGTCAAGAACCTCAAGACCGTCGGCGACGCGACCGACTACATCCTCAAGCACCAGGCCTGAGCCACTGCTTGGGCCGGAGCCTTCCGGCCCGCCCCGCCACCCGGCGGTGGCGCCGCTGATCCTCGTAAACGTTGGAGAAAGAATTCCCGTGAGCCCGACCAATCACACCGTGGTCGTCACCGGTATCGGCGCAACCACACCGCTGGGTGGCGACGCAGCCTCTACCTGGGAGGGCCTGGTCGCCGGTCGTTCCGGCGTCAAGCCCCTGGAGCAGGAGTGGGCGGCCGAGCAGGCCGTCAAGATCGCGGCCCCGGTCGCCGTGGAGCCCGGCGAGGTCATCCCGCGGCCGCAGGCCCGCAAGCTGGACCGCTCGGCGCAGTTCGCGCTGATCGCGGCCCAGGAAGCCTGGAAGGACGCCGGGTTCGAGGGCCGCGCCGGTGAGGACGGCTCCGTCGACCCCGACCGGCTCGGCGCCGTCATCGCCTCCGGCATCGGCGGCGTGACCACGCTCCTCGACCAGTACGACGTGCTCAAGGAGAAGGGCGTCCGCCGCGTCTCCCCGCACACCGTGCCGATGCTCATGCCCAACAGCCCCTCCGCCAACGTGGGTCTGCTGGTGGGCGCCCGCGCGGGCGTGCACACGCCGGTCTCGGCGTGCGCGTCGGGCGCGGAGGCCATCGGCTACGCCATCGAGATGATCCGCACCGGCCGCGCCGACGTCGTCGTCGCCGGCGGTACGGAGGCGGCCATCCACCCGCTGCCGATCGCCGCGTTCGGCAACATGATGGCGATGTCCAAGAACAACGACGACCCGCAGGGCGCCTCGCGCCCCTACGACGTCGCCCGCGACGGCTTCGTCCTCGGCGAGGGCGCCGGCGTGGTCGTCCTGGAGTCCGCCGAGCACGCCGCCAAGCGCGGTGCGCGGGTGTACGCCGAGGCGGTCGGGCAGGGCATCTCGGCCGACGCGCACGACATCGTGCAGCCGGAGCCGGAGGGGCGGGGCATCTCGCACGCCCTGCAGAACCTGCTGGACCGCACCGACCTGGACCCGTCCGAGGTGGTGCACGTCAACGCGCACGCGACGTCGACGCCGGCCGGTGACATCGCCGAGCTGAAGGCGCTGCGCAAGGTGTTCGGCGACGACACGGACCACATCGCGGTCTCCGCGACCAAGTCCATGACCGGGCACCTGCTCGGCGGCGCCGGCGGCGTGGAGACGGTCGCGACCGTGCTCGCGCTGTACCACCGGGTGGCCCCGCCGACCATCAACGTGGAGAACATCGACCCCGAGGCCGAGGCCAGCGCGGACATCGTGCGCGGCGAGGCGCGGAAGCTGCCCGTGGAGGGCCGCATCGCCGCGCTGAACGACTCGTTCGGCTTCGGCGGGCACAACGTGGTGCTGGCGTTCCGTACGGTCTGACAGCCCCGTGAGCATGCCGCCAGGGCCCCCACCACCGCGGTGGGGGCCCTTCGGTGTCTTCGGGCGGGTGGGCTCGGCGGGGGCTCAGACCACCTGGTGCAGCCAGCGGACCGGGGCGCCCTCGCCCGCGTAGCGGAAGGGCTCCAGTTCGTCGTCCCAGGGCTTGCCGAGGAGCTTGGCGATCTCGGCCTCCAGGTCCGTCTCGCCGCGCTGGGAGCGCTGCAGGGCGGCGCGCAGCCGGTCCTCGGGGATGAGGATGTCGCCGTGGATGCCGGTGACGGCGTGGAAGATGCCGAGGTCGGGGGTGCAGCTGTAGCGCTCGCCCTCGGCGGTGGCGCGGGGCTCGGCGGTCACCTCGAAGCGCAGCAGGTGCCAGCCGCGCAGCGCGGACGCCAGCTTGGAGGCGGTGCCGGCCTCGCCCTGCCAGGAGAACTCCGAGCGCCAGGTGCCGGGCGCGGCGGGCTGCCGGATCCAGTCGAGGTTGACGCGCGTGCCGAGCACCCCGGCGACGGCCCACTCGACGTGCGGGCACATCGCGCGCGGCGCGGAGTGCACGTACAGAACTCCACGTGTCGTCACCGGGACCTCCGGGCAGGCGGGTCGTCTTGCAGACGGGCACAGGGGCGGCGGCCGGGCGGCCGCGCTGAGGGCGAGGCTACCGTGCGGCGGCGCAAGGAGTGTGACGTACCGTCGGTCCCGGTGCCGTGAAACGTCCGCCATTCACCCGGCAGGACGCCTGTACGGGTGCGATGTGCCGTGTCGTGCGGGGTCGTGCGCGCGTTCCGGGAACCCTCGCACGTTGTGAGGGGTGGGCCGGTGCGCCGCCCGGGCGGGGCGGGCGGGGTGGGCGGACGGGCGGGACCAGCAGTCGAGCAGCGAGGGGATCGGCGAGGGATGCGGAAGCGAAGCCGGCGGGTGCGGGCCGCGCTCGTGGTCACGACGGCGGCCGTGCTCGGCGTGGCGGGCTGCGACGCCGTGGGCGGCGACGCGCACGGCCCGTCGGGCACCCAGGCGCGACGTGCGACGCCGACGGCCCCGGTCTGGGACGTGAGCCCGGCCTCGGTCGCCGCGGTCGGCGACTCCATCACGCGCGGCTTCGACGCCTGTACGGTCCTCCAGGACTGTCCGGCGGTGTCGTGGGCGACGGGCAGCGCCCCGGAGGTGAACAGCCTCGCGGTGCGGCTGCTGGGGCGGGCGAAGGCGGCCACGCACAGCTGGAACTACGCGGTGTCGGGGGCCCGGATGGCCGACCTGCCGGGCCAGATGGCGCAGGCGGCGGTGCGACGCCCCGCGCTGGTGACGGTGATGGCCGGGGCCAACGACGCCTGCCGGGACTCGGCGGACGCGATGACGCCGGTGGCGGACTTCCGGGCCGAATTCCAGGAGGCGCTGCGCACGTTGCGGCGGACGGCGCCGAAGGCGCAGGTGTACGTGGCGAGCGTGCCCAACCTCAAGCGGCTGTGGTCCGAGGGGCGCACCAACCCGCTGGGCAAGCAGATCTGGCGGCTGGGGATCTGCCCGTCGATGCTGGGCGACGCGGACGCGCTGGACGCGGCGGCGACCCGGCGGCGCGACACGGTGCAGCGGCGGGTGGAGGACTACAACGCGGTGCTTCGGGAGGTCTGCGCGCAGGACGCCCGGTGCCGGTTCGACGGCGGGGCGGTCTACGCGTACCGGTTCGGCACCGACCAGCTGAGCCACTGGGACTGGTTCCACCCCAGCAGGAACGGCCAGGCGCGGCTCGCGGAGATCGCCTACCGCGAGGTCGTCGCCCGGGGCACGTGACTTAGGGTTCCGCTCATGAGCGAACACTTCGGAACACTTTCCGATGGCACTGAGGTGCACCGCTGGACCCTGGAGCGGGCGGGCACCCGGGTGCGGGTGCTGTCGTACGGCGGGATCGTGCAGTCCGTGGAGGTCCCGGACCGGGACGGGCGGACGGCGAACGTGGTGCTGGGGTTCGCGGACCTGGACGGCTACCGGGACCACCCGGAGCCGTTCCTGGGCGCGTTGATCGGCCGGTACGCCAACCGGATCGCGCGGGCCCGCTTCGAGCTGGACGGCGTGGCGTACCCGCTGGAGCCCACGGCCGGCCCGAACTCGCTGCACGGCGGGTCGCGGGGGTTCGACAAGCGGGTGTGGGACGTCGAGCCGGTCGAGCACGGGCTGCGGCTGAGCCGGGTCAGCCCGGACGGCGAGGAGGGCTTCCCGGGCCGCCTGGAGGTCACGGCGACGTACACGCTGGACGCCTCCGGGGCGCTGCGGTTCGCGTACGAGGCGGTCACGGACGCCCCCACGGTGGTGAACCTGACCAACCACAGCTACTTCAACCTCGCGGGCAGCGGTACGGCGACGGGGCACGAACTGCGCCTCGCCGCCTCCCGGTACACGCCGGTCGACGCCGACCTCATCCCCACGGGTGACCTCGCGCCGGTGGCGGACAGCCGCTTCGACTTCCGCACGTCCCGCAAGCTCGACGCGGGCTACGACCACAACTACGTGCTCGACAAGGGCCTGACGGCGGCCGCCGAGGAGGTGGCCGAGCTGCACGACCCGGCGTCCGGGCGGGTGCTGACGGTGGCGACGACCGAGCCGGGCCTCCAGCTGTACACCGGGGACCACCTGCCCGCACCGCTCGCACCGGGCGAGGGCGTGGCCCTGGAGACGCAGCACTTCCCCGACTCCCCCAACCGGCCCGCCTTCCCCAGCACGGTGCTGCGGCCGGGCGAGGTGTACCGCTCGGAGACGGTGTACGGCTTCTCGGCGCGCTAGCGCGGTCCCGCGGCCGCGGGACCGGCCGGTCGCTCGCCGGTCGCTTGTCGGTCACTGCCGGCGGGGGCCGGCCCCCGCCGGACCCGCCGGTCCCCTCCCCGGAACGGGATGAGCCCCGGTCCGGGGTCAGGTCCGGGCCGGGGCTGCTCCTGGGGTGTCAGGTCCCTGGTCAGACGGTAATCCCCGGCGCCGGCCGGCGACCGGCGATCGGGCGGCCGGCCCCGATTCCGTACGAACCCTTCACAACCGCCCGCACCGTCCCCGCCGCCGGGCCCCTGGAGCCGTCGCACGCGGGCACGCACCATGGCGGGGGCCGCTTCCGTCACGGGATACTTCCGCCGTCCCGCACGCACCCCACTGCGACGGAAGGACCCCTCCCCCCATGGCCCTCATACGCCTGCGCACCGGCGCCCTCGCCGTCGGGCTCACCCTGGCCGCCGCCCTCACCGCGCCGACGGCCACCGCCGCCACCGCGGCCGCCCCCACCGTCGAGGAGCAGCGGCTCGACCGGGCCGTCCCGCGGGAGATCCTGGCGCGGTCCGGATTCGACGCCCTGGCCGAGCGGTTCGCCCGGCGACTGGCGGACGCCCCCTCACCGGCACGGGCCCGCCGGGTCGTCGGGGAGGAGGGGACGGCGCTGTGGCGGCGGGCCGTGGACCGGGCGCAGGGGCACGGTCCGGCGGGCGGTGACCTGAGCCGGGACGACGACCGGCCGCTGTACTGGGCACGGCTGGCGATGACCCGGCACCTGCGCACCTGGCAGCCCGACTTCGCCCTGTCGGACGCCCGGCGGGCCGCGCTGCTGGACCAGTTGGAGCGCACCTCGCGGGGCCAGACGGACGTGAACCTGGGCGGGGGCGGCAAGGGCGTCCGGCGCGTCCTGGTCACCGGGTTCGACCCGTTCACGCTGGACCGGGACGTCCGCACCTCCAACCCCTCCGGGGCGGCGGCCCTCGCGCTGGACGGCACGGTGATCCACACCGCGGCCGGGCCGGCGCGCGTCGAGACGGTCGTGTTCCCGGTGCGCTGGGAGGACTTCACGCGGGGCACCGTCGAGCGGGCGCTGCGCCCGTACCTGCCGCGTGCCGACCTGTTCACCACGGTGAGCCAGGGCCGCGTCGGCCGCTTCGACGTCGAGCGGACCAACGGGGCCTGGCGGGGCGGCTCCCCGGACAACCAGAACACCGGCCGGGCGGAGGCCGTCCCGGTCACCGACCCGGCGTCCCAGCCGCAGTGGACGTCGACGACCCTGCCGTACGGGGCGATCACGGCCGCGGCCACGGGCCGCTTCCCGGTGTACGACAACACGAGCGTGACCGAGGTCTCCGCCGGGGGCACGGAGGCCGTGGTGCGCCCCGACGGCCCGACCCCGGGGTCGACGGCGCGCGCCGGGGGCGGCGGCAACTACCTCTCCAACGAGATCGCCTACCGCGTCACCCTGCTGCGCGACCGCCTCGGGCTGCACGACCGCCTGCCCGGCGGGCATTTGCACACCCCGGTCCTCCAGTTCGGCGCCGGCAACACCGATCCGGCGACCGGCACGGTCACCGACCCGGAGTTCGTCCGCAACCGCCTGGACATCGTCGCCCAGGTCCGCTCGGTGCTGGCGGTGGCGGTGGCCGCCGCCGGCCCGGTCAGGCGGTGATGCCCTCCGCCGTCTGCTCGTCGTCGGTGTCCTCGCCGTCCGTCCGGTCCTCCTCGCCCAGCAGGTCGCGGGCCATCAGCGTGGCGCCCGCGACCGCGCCCGGCATCAGGAACACCGCGACGAACGGCACCACGAACGCCACCGCGAGCGGCGTGCCGAAGCCCCAGACCAGGGTCCGGCGGGAGCGCAGCAGCGCGAGCCGGGCCCGCAGTTCGACCCCGCGGCGCTGGAGGGCGACCGCGGTGAGCTCCTCGGTGAGGAAGAAGCCGGTGACGAAGAAGCCGATCACCGGGACCGCCGTCTGCCCGACGAACGGGATGAACCCGGCGGCGAACAGCAGCACGCCCCACAGCGCGGCCCGCACCACGATCCGCAGGCTGTCCCGCGCCGAGACCCACAGCTCGCGCCAGAGCGGCAGCCCCGACTCGGGCGCGGTGCCGTCGGGCGAGACGTCCCGGTCGACGGCCTCCGACAGGCTCTCGTAGAAGGGCTGGCCGACCAGCAGGGTCACGGCGGTGAAGGTGACGACGGCGAGGAGCAGTCCGAGGGCGAACAGCACGGCGGTCAGGAAGCCGCGGAACAGCCCGGCCCAGGGGCCGGACCAGTCGTCGGCGAACGGCGTCGCCCAGGTCACCAGGTCGTCGCCCCACACGCCGAGCGCGAGGAGCGCGCCGACGTAGAGGACCAGCGTGATCAGGCCCGGCAGCAGGCCGAACCCGTACTGCCTGCCGTGCCGGCCCACCCACTTCTGGCCCCGCAGGAGATAGCGGAAACCCACCCCGAGATCGCGCATGCCGGAACTCTATCGGGCGTTCGATCGCCTGTGCGGGCCCGCGTGCGCTCCCCCCGGGCGCGGGGGCACACCCGTCCGGTCCTACGCCATCCGGGGCAGGGGCGACACCGACCACCTGCCGCCGCAGTTGAGTCGAAGGGGTGCGCCCCGCCGTACCGATCTCCGGGGTACAGGCTGTGACGCAGGAGACACTGGCACACACGGGTCGTGGGTGAGGAGAGCGGGATGACGACGCAAACGGTCCAGGGCACGGTCGCCGAGGGGTTCGAGGCGGTGCGCGAGGAGTTCGCCACGTTCGTGGCGACGGAACGGCCGGACTACGAGGGCCAGGTGTGCGCGTACGTGCACGGCCGGCGGGTGGTGGACCTGTGGGCCGGCGAGGGGGCGGGGCCCGACGCGCTGTACGGGGTGTTCTCCTCCACCAAGGGCGCGGCCCACCTGGTGGTGGCGCTCCTGGTGCAGGACGGCACGCTGGAGCTGGACCGCAAAGTGACCTACTACTGGCCGGAGTTCGCGGCGGAGGGCAAGGGGCAGCTGACCCTGCGCGAGCTGCTGGCCCACCGGGCGGGCCTGATCGGCACGGACACGGGCTTCTCCCTGGCGGAACTCGCCGACGACCGCCAGATCGCCGAGCGCCTCGCGGACCAGCGGCCGTTCTGGCGTCCGGGCACGGCGTTCGGCTACCACGCCCTGGTGATCGGGGCGTTGACCGGTGAGGTGGTGCGTCGTGCCACCGGCCGCACGCTGCAGGAGGTGTACGAGGAGCGCGTCCGGGCGCCGCACGGGCTGGACTTCCACCTGGGCCTGTCCGCGGTCCACGAGCCGCGGTTCCGCCCGACGCAGCCGATGGCGCCCACGCCGAAGCAGCAGGCGCTGCTGGACGCGCTGCCGCAGGGCCCGCACACGCTGGCCGCGATCGCCTTCAACCGGCACGTCGAGGCCCCGACCGACCTGGAGCTGCTGCCCAACGACCCGGCGGTGCGGGCCAAGGGCCCGGCGTCGGCGGGCGGGGTGGCCTCCGCACGCGGCCTGGCCGACATGTACGCGGCCGCGCTCAGCGAGCTGGACGGCAAGGCGCCGCTGCTGAAGGAGGACACGGTGGCGGAGTTCGGCCAGATCCACGCGGCCGGCTACGACCTGGTGGCCCGCGGCCACAAGTCGTACGGCCTGGGCTTCCAGGCGACCGCCGACACCTGGTACCCGTTCCTGGGCGCGGGGGCGTTCGGGCACAGCGGCGCGGCCGGCAGCCAGGGCTTCGCCGACCCGCGCAGCGGGCTGGCCTACGGCTACACCCGGCGCCGGTTCGCCTTCCCGGGCGGCGCGGCGCCGGAGAACGGGCGCCTGGTCAGGGCCGTCCACACGGCGGCCCTGACCCGGTGACCGGCCCGGTGACCGGCCCGGTGGCCGGCCCCGTGGCCGGCGGGGTGCGCCGGGGCGGGTCGGGCGACCGCGCCCCGGCGTCCGTCAGCCGAGGGTGACGGTGATGTTCCCGCGGGTCGCCCGGGAGTAGGGGCAGACCTCGTGGGCCTTCTTCACGAGGGCCGCCGCCGTCTCGGCGTCGACGCCCGGGATGTCGGCCGAGATCCGCACGATCAGCCCGAAGCCCTCGTCGTTCCTGCCGATGCCGACCCGCGCGGTGACCGTGGAGCCGGAGACGTCGGCGCCCTCCTGCCGGGCGACGACGGCGAGCGCGCCCTGGAAGCAGGCGCTGTACCCGGCGGCGAACAGCTGCTCCGGGTTGGTCCCGGCGCCGCTGCCGCCCATCTCGACGGGCGGGTTGACGACGACGTCGAGCCTGCCGTCGTCCGTGGCGACCCGGCCGTCGCGGCCGTTCTCGGCGGTGGCGACGGCGGTGTAGAGGACGTCGGACTCGGTGATCGGCATGCGGGTGTCCTTCGTGTCGGTCCGCCGCGACTCGCGCCCACGATCGCCGACGGGTTTCGGAAAGAAGTTACCGCATACCGGAAACCGCAGGGAAGGCCGAGGGACCCGGGAAGCCCTACAGCTTGACGATCATCTTCCCGGTGTTGTCGCCGCGCAGGACGCCGAGGAACGCCTCGAGGTTGTTCTCGATGCCCTCGACCACCGTCTCGCGGTACTTGAGCTCTCCGGAGGCCACCCAGGGGCCCACCTCGGCGACGAACTGCGGCTGGAGGTCGTAGTGGTCGCCGACCAGGAAGCCCTCGATCCGGCCGCGCGTCTGGATCAGCCGGGCGAGGTTGCGCGGGCCGGGGGCGGGCTCGGTGTTGTTGTAGACGGAGATCATGCCGCAGACCGCGATCCGGCCGCCCTGGTTCAGCGAGCCGATGGCCGCCTCCAGGTGGTCGCCGCCGACGTTGTCGAAGTAGACGTCCACGCCGTCGGGAGCGGCGGCCCGCAGCTGCTCGCTCACCTTGCCGTCCTTGTAGTTGAACGCGGCGTCGAAGCCGTACTCCTCGACCAGCAGCTTGACCTTGTCGTCGGAGCCGGCCGACCCGATGACCCGGGAGGCGCCCTTGAGCTTGGCGATCTGCCCCACCTGGCTGCCGACGGCGCCGGCCGCGCCGGAGACGAAGACCGCGTCGCCCTCCGTGAAGGCGGCGGTGCGCAGCAGGCCGGCGTAGGCGGTGAGGCCGGTCATGCCGAGGACGCCGAGGTAGGCGGACAGGGGCGCGGCGGCCGGGTCGACCTTGACGGCGTTCTCCGCGCGGACGACGGCGTACTCGCGCCAGCCGAGGAAGTGCAGGACGTGGTCGCCGACCTCGATGCCCTCGGCGTTGGAGGCCACGACCTCGCCGACGGCGCCGCCCTGCATGGCCTTGCCGAGCTCGAAGGGGGCGACGTAGGACTTGGCCGCCGACATCCTCCCGCGCATGTACGGGTCCACCGAGAGGTAGGCGTTCCGTACCAGCACCTGGCCCTCGCCCGGGGTGGGGACCTCGGCCTCGACCAGGGCGAAGTCCTCGGGCTTCGGCCAGCCGACGGGGCGGCTGAGCAGGTGCCATTCGCGGTTGATCATGGGTGGAGCCCTTCCATTTAGTTCAGTACCTGAAACAACCATGCGACTGAATATTTCAGGATGTCAAGCAAACGGGTACCCTGGTGGACATGGCCACACCCCACCGGACGCGCCGCCCCGACCCCGTGAGCCTGGAGGTCGTCGAGCTGATCGCCGAGGTCGTCGCGCGCTACCACGCGGACTACGAGGAGGCGGCGGCCGAGCACGCCCTCACCGGCGCCCAGGCCAAGCTGCTCGGCCTGCTCTCGCTGGAGCCGCTGCCGATGCGCAAGCTGGCCCACCGGCTCAAGTGCGAGCCGTCCAACGTCACCGGGATCGTCGACCGCCTGGAGGCGCGGGGCCTGGTCGAGCGCCGCCCCGACCCGGCGGACCGGCGCGTCAAGCTCGCCGCCGCCACGGACGAGGGCCGCCGCGTGGCCCGCGACCTGCGTGAGTCCCTGCGCTTCGCCCGCGAACCCCTGGCCGCCCTGGCCGACGACGAACGCCTCGCCCTGCGCGACCTGTTGAGCCGCATGTTGGAGTCGTGAGGCCATCGCACCCGCACACCACGCGTGCTGCCGCGGCCGGCGCGTGCTTCGGTCCGCGTGCTTCGGTCCGCGGGTGCTACGGCCTGCGCCCCTCGACGGCCCAGGCGCGGGCGCGGAGAGTCACCGAGCCGTCGCCGGCCACCGGCAGCCGGGCCGCCAGCGCCTCTCGCACGCGGTCGCGGACGGCGGGCGGAGCGGCGGCGAGGTAGCCGGGGGCCGGGCCCTGGCCCGCGAGGAAGGGCGTCCACAGGTCGTCGAGGCCGGTGAACACCGTGGGCACGACGACCGGCCGGGTGGAGACGTCCACCAGCCCCGCCTCCGTCCACAGCGCGCCCAACGTCCCCGGGCGGCACAGCGGGAAGCGACGGGACTCGTCGAGGGCCGCCGCGTCCGGGTCCACCTCCTCGGCCGCCGCCCAGAAGGCGCGCAGGACGTCCATGCCCCCGGCGTAGTCCCAGACGTACGCCGCCACCAGGCCGCCGGGGCGGACGGCCCGGACCGACTCCCGTACGGCGTCGGCCGGTTCGGGCAGGAAGTTGAGGGCGAGGCCGCTGACCGCCACGTCGTGCGAAGCACCGCGGACCGGCAGGGCGGTGGCGTCGGCGACCACGAACCTGGTGCCCTCGGCCGCCGCACGGGCCGCGGTGGCCACGAACCCCTCGGAGCGGTCGACGCCCAGCACGGCGCGTGGGGCACAGCGGGCGGCGGCCGCGTGCGCGAGGGCTCCGGTGCCGCATCCCACGTCGATCCAGCTCAGCCCGGGCGCCGGGGCCAGCCGGCCCAGGAACACGTCCGCCACCAGGCGGCTCCAGCGGCCCATGTAGCGCTCGTAGGCGTCACCGGCCGCCCAGACGTCGTGGCGGCGCTCTCCCCCGGTCATGCGTCCAGGATGGCGCCGCGCGGGTGCGTGCGCATCAGCGGCGCCGGGTGCGGCAGTGCTACGTGCACCACCACAGGAAGCGGTCGCAGGTCTTCGTCGGGGACGGTGACGGCTTCGGGGTGGGGTCCGCGGTGGGCGGTGCGGTGGTGGGGGTGGGGTCGGGGGCGGGGTCCGTGCCCTGGTCCGGGTCCGTGCCGGGGGTGACCGGGACCGTGCCGGGGGCCGTCGCCGACTGGGGGTCCGGGCTGGTACTGCCGGACGGGGACGCCGACGTACTGGCCGACGCGGAGGGCGAGGCCGACGCCGAGGCGGAGGCGGAGGCGCTCGGGGAGGCCGAGGTGCCGTCGGCGCCGCGGGGGCCGTCCTCGGGGCGGTCCGACCCGCCCGGGGAGGGGCTGTCGCCGGCGTCTAGTTCCGCCGACTCGCCGCCGGCCGCCGCCGGGTCGGACGAGGAGAAACCCGGTGCGTCGATGCCGAGTTCGGCGAGGCTCAGGCCGCCCGCCGCGAGGACGAACCCGGCCACGATCAGCACCGTGCGGCGACGGCGCCTGCGGTGCACGGCGGCTTTGCGGTCGCGACGGCTGAGCCGGGCGGACGCGCTCTCGGAGGGCTCCTCCGCCGTGCCGGGCGGGGCGGGCGCGGGGAGCTCCCCGGACGCGGTGTCCTCGGGTGCGGGCCGCTGGTGCGGTACGCGCGCGTCGGGCACCGGGGCCTCGGGGGCGGGGCCGACCGGGTGGACCTGCCCCTCGTGTGCCCGGCCCGCGTACCCCTCGGGCGCCCGCGCGTACGCGTGGGTCCGGTCGGCGGGGGCGCCGCAGCCCGGGCAGGCGAGGGCGCCGTTCAGGTGCCGTCGGCACGGGGTGCAGTAGTCCATGACGCCGGAAGACTAAGTTCCCGGAGGGTGACGTTCCTAGGGTCGCCTGTGAAAGTTGTGTGGGAGACCGGCCGTTCAGGTGCAGGAACGTGTGCGAGCCACCCCCCAAGCCGCAGGAAACCACCAACCGGCCCGAAAGCCGCCGTCGAAACTGTCGAAACCGTTGTGTGTTCGACCCATTGACACTCCCCGCGCCCCGTCCTTACTGTCACGCCAGCATTTCGAACGTGTGACGAAATCTCGAACAGCTGAGGGGCAATCACCGTGCGCATCACCGGAATCAGCACCCACGTGGTGGGAACGCCGTGGCGGAACCTGACCTACGTCCAGGTGCACACCGACGAGGGCATCACGGGGGTCGGTGAGACCCGGATGCTGGGCCACACCGACGCGCTGATCGGCTACCTCCGGGAGGCCGAGGCCAACCACATTCTCGGCTCGGACCCGTTCGCCGTGGAAGACCTCGTGCGCCGGATGAAGTACGGCGACTACGGCCGCGCGGGTGAAATCGTGATGTCCGGCATCGCCGTCGTCGAGATGGCCTGCTGGGACATCAAGGGCAAGGCCCTGGGCGTGCCGGTGTGGCAGCTGCTCGGCGGGAAGGTCCGCGACAAGGTCAAGGCGTACGCCAACGGCTGGTACACCACCGAGCGGACCCCGGAGGCGTACCACAAGGCCGCGCAGGGGGTCATGGAGCGCGGGTACCGGGCGCTGAAGATCGACCCGTTCGGCACCGGGCACTTCGAGCTGGACCACGAGGAGACGCTGTACGCGGTCTCCCTCATCGAGGCCGTGCGCGACGCCATCGGGCCGGAGGCCGAGCTGATGCTGGAGATGCACGGGCGCTTCTCCCCCGCCACCGCCGTGCGGCTGGCCAAGGAGATGGCCCCGTTCAAGCCGGCCTGGCTGGAGGAGCCGGTGCCGCCGGAGAACCTCAAGGCGCTGGAGAAGGTCGCCGCCAAGGTGGACCTGCCGGTCGCGACCGGTGAACGCATCCACGACCGGATCGAGTTCCGCGAGCTGTTCGACAGCCAGTCCGTGGACATCATCCAGCCCGACGTCGGCCACCTCGGCGGCATCTGGGAGACGCGCAAGCTGGCCGCCACCGCCGAGACCCACTACATGCTGGTCGCGCCGCACAACGTGGGCGGGTCCGTGCTGACCGCCGCCTCCCTCCAGGTCGGGTTCACCGCGCCGAACTTCAAGATCCTGGAGCACTTCAACGACTTCGCGGACGCGGAGATCAAGAAGGTGGTCAAGGGCGCCCCGCAGGTCGACCCGGAGGACGGCTGCTTCCACCTGTCCGACGCCCCGGGCCTCGGCGTCGAGCTGGACGTCGACGCGGCGGCCGAATTCCCGCAGCAGCAGGCCCGGTTCGACCTGTGGGCCGAGGGCTGGGAGCAGCGCAAGCCGAAGGCCACCCAGTGAGCACGGCCGTCGTCGTCGACGCACCCGGCGCGCACCGGCTCGTCCCGCACGAGCCGCGCCGCCCGGAGCCCGGCGAGGCCCTGGTCCGGGTGCACGCGGTCGGCATCTGCGGCAGCGACCGCGAGGTGTACCAGGGCAACCGGCCCGAGGGGTACGTCCGTTACCCCCTCACCCCCGGCCACGAGTGGTCGGGCACGGTGGAGGCGGTCGGTGCGGGGGTGCCGGGTGCGCTGGTGGGCCGCAAGGTCGTCGGCGAGGGCTTCCGCAACTGCCAGGTCTGCGACCGCTGTCACGCGGGCGAGACCACGCTGTGCACGGACGGGTACGAGGAGACCGGGTTCACCCAGCCGGGGGCGATGGCCGCGACGCTGACCCTGCCGGCGCGGCTGCTGCACGTCCTGCCGGACGACGCGGACCTGACCGCGGCCGCCCTGCTGGAGCCCGCCGCGTGCGTCGCGGCCGCCGCGGTGAAGGCGCGCGCCCTGCCGGGCGAGCGGGTCGGCGTGGTGGGCACGGGCACGCTCGGGATGTTCGCCGTGCAGTTCCTGAAGGCGGGCTCGCCGGCCGAGCTGCTGGTGGTGGGCACGCGCCGGGACCGGGAGGAGCTGTCCCGGCGGTTCGGGGCGAGCGACTTCCGCACCCGGGACGAGGAGCTGCCGGACGACCTGGACGTGGTGATCGAGACGGCCGGGTCGGCCTCCGCCGCCCGCACCGCCGCCTCGCTGCTGCGCCGCGGCGGGCGGCTGGTGCTGACCGGCATCCCGGCGCCGGGCGCGGACGGGCTGGACCCGACCGACCTCGTCGTGCGGCAGCTGGAGGTGCACTCCGTCTTCGGGGCACCGCCGGACGCCTGGTCGCACACGGTGCGGGTGTTCGGCGCCGGACTGCTGGACCCGCTGCCGCTGGTCACCCACGAGCTGCCGCTCGCCGGCTTCACCGAGGCGATCGAGCTGGTCGGGTCCGGCGATCCGACGGTGGGCAAGGTGCTGCTCCGCCCGTAGACGTGCGCCGGCTCGGGGACGACCTGACGGTTCCCGTGCCGGCGTACCCGAGCCCCCCACGCCTTGAGCCGCGAACTCCGTCCGACATCTCGAACACTAAGGACAGCTTGTGACCGACGCTTCCGTTACGGCAGCCCGCAGGCCCGGTGAGCAGGCGCTCGCCGCGCTCGGCCTGGGCGCGCCCGCCCCCGACCCCTCCGACGCCTCCGTCCACTCCTTCGCCGGAGGCGGCCGCTGGCGCACCGAGATCCCCTCGTGCGAGGGGCCCGAAGCGCTGGCCGTCGTCCTGAAGGAGTCCTCGCGGCTGGACGTGCCGATCCACCGGATCAGCCAGGGCAGCGGCGTGTGGATGCTGACCGACGCCGAGATCACCGAGATGGTCGAGGCGACGGCCGCGCGGGACATCGAGCTCTGCCTGTTCACCGGCCCGCGCGGCACCTGGGACATCGGCGGCTCGGTGCGCAGCGACTCGCGGGGGGCAGGTCTGCGCGCCCGCGGCCACGACGCCGTGGCCGGCTGCGTCGAGGACGCCCTGCGCGCCACCGAACTGGGCGTCAGATGCCTGCTGGTGGCCGACGAGGGCGTGCTGTGGACGCTGCACCGGGCCCGGGAGGCCGGCATCATCCCGGCCGACACCACGCTGAAGGTGTCGGCGCTCATCGGGCCCGTGAACCCCGCGAGCTACGCGGTGTACGAGCGGCTCGGCGCCGACTCGGTCAACGTGCCCAGCGACCTGACGCTGGACCACCTCACCGAGATCCGCCGGGTGTCGGCCGCCCCGATGGACATGTACATCGAGGCCCCGGACGACCTGGGCGGCTACGTGCGGATGTACGAGGTCGCCGAGCTGATCCGGCGCGGCGCCCCGCTGTACCTGAAGTTCGGCCTGTCCAAGGCGCCCGGCATCTACCCCTGGGGCACCCACCTGCGGGACGTGACCCTGGACACCGCCCGGGAGCGGGTGCGGCGCGGCCGGCTCGCCCTGGACCTGCTCGCCCGGCACGGCGCGGACGTCGACATGGCGCCGCTCGGCTCCCGGTTGCCGGGGCCCCTGAACCGGTTCCCCACCGGGGACGCCACCGCATGACCGGCGCGGCAGCGGGCCTCAGGGACCGCTCGCGCTGTTCCCCCCGCCCTCCGGGGCACGTCCGCCGACGACCCCGCCAGCCATCTCGACGAAGAGAAGAACAGGGACGATGACCATGCGCACTCGCAGAAGCGCCCTCGCCGCCATAGCCGCAGCCGCCTCCCTCGCACTCACCCTGACCGCGTGCGGTCAGAGCGGGGAGGGCGGCAGCAAGGAGGACAAGGAGTCCGGCAAGGGCGGCACCATCGGCATCGCGATGCCGACGAAGTCCTCCGAGCGGTGGATCGCCGACGGCAACAACGTCGTCAAGAACCTCCAGGCCAAGGGCTACAAGACCAAACTGGTCTTCGGCGAGGACGACCCCGACCAGCAGGTCTCGCAGATCGAGAACCTGATCACCCAGGGCGTCAAGGCGCTGATCGTCGCCGCCATCGACAACAAGTCGCTGAACAACGTCCTGCAGCAGGCCAAGGACGCGGACATCCCGGTCATCGCCTACGACCGCCTCATCCTGGGCACGCCCAACGTCGACTACTACGCGTCGTTCGACAACGAGAAGGTCGGCGAGCTCCAGGCCAACTACATCGTGGACAAGCTGGGCCTGAAGAGCGGCAAGGGCCCGTTCAACATCGAGCTGTTCGCCGGCTCCAACGACGACAACAACACCAAGTACTTCTTCAACGGCGCGATGACCGTGCTCAAGCCGTACATCGACAGCAAGAAGCTGGTGGTCCGCTCCGGGCAGACGCAGCTCACCCAGGTCACCACCCTGCGCTGGGACGGCGCCACCGCGCAGCGCCGCATGGACGACATCCTCACCAAGTCGTACAAGAGCGAGAAGGTCGACGCGGTGCTCTCGCCGTACGACGGCATCTCCATCGGCATCCTGTCCGCGCTGAAGTCGGACAACTACGGCTCCGCGAACAAGCCGCTGCCGGTGGTCACCGGCCAGGACGCCGAGCTGGCCTCGGTGAAGTCGATCATCGCGGGCGACCAGACCCAGACCGTCTACAAGGACCTGCGCGAACTGGCCAAGGTCGCCGCGAACATGGTCGACGCGGTGCTCAACGACAAGAAGCCCGAGGTCAACGACACCAAGACCTACGACAACGGCAGCAAGGTCGTCCCGGCCTACCTGCTGGAGCCGGTCAGCGTCGACAAGACGAACTACGAGAAGGTCCTGGTCGGCGGCGGTTTCTACACGGCCGGTCAGCTCAAGTAGCGGTCCTCGGCCCAGCAACCGTCGAACCTCACGGATTGGAAGGCACGACCATGGCGGGACCCGTCCTGGAAATGCGCTCGATCGTCAAGACCTTTCCCGGTGTCAAGGCGCTGTCGGACGTCACGCTCACCGTCCGGCAGGGCGAGGTCCACGCCATCTGCGGGGAGAACGGCGCCGGCAAGTCCACCTTGATGAAGGTGCTCTCCGGCGTCCATCCGCACGGCACCTACGAGGGCGAGATCCTCTTCGAGGGGGAGGTCTGCCGCTTCCGGGACATCCGGGCGAGCGAGCAGCACGGCATCGTGATCATCCACCAGGAGCTCGCCCTGGTGCCGTACCTCTCCCTGGCGGAGAACATCTTCCTCGGCAACGAACACGCCCGGGGCGGGCTCATCGACTGGAACCGGACCCTGCGGCACGCCTCCGAGCTGCTGCGCCGGGTGGGTCTGACGGACCACCCGGAGACCCGCGTCGCCGACATCGGCGTGGGCAAGCAGCAGCTGGTGGAGATCGCCAAGGCGCTGTCCAAGAAGGTGAAGCTGCTCATCCTGGACGAGCCGACGGCGGCCCTGAACGACGAGGACAGCGGCAAACTCCTGGACCTCATCCTGGAGTTGAAGAAGCAGGGCATCACCTCGATCATCATCTCCCACAAGCTGAACGAGATCCGCAGGGTCGCCGACTCGGTGACGATCCTGCGCGACGGGCGGACCATCGAGACGCTCGACGTGACGGCGCCGGAGACGACCGAGGACCGCATCATCAGCGGCATGGTGGGCCGCGACCTGGACCACCGCTTCCCCGAGCGCACCCCGCACCAGGCGGAGGAGGGCGCGGCGCCGGCGCTGGAGATCCGCAACTGGACCGTGCTGCACCCGATCGACCAGCAGCGCAAGGTGGTCGACGACGTGTCGGTCCACGTGCGGCGCGGGGAGATCGTCGGCATCGCGGGCCTGATGGGCGCCGGCCGCACCGAACTCGCGATGAACGTCTTCGGGCGCGCCTACGGCCGGTACGGGGGCGGCACGGTCCTCAAGGACGGCCGGGAGATCCGCACCCGGACCGTGTCCGACGCGGTCCGGCACGGCATCGCCTACGTCACCGAGGACCGCAAGCACTACGGCCTCAACCTCATCGACACGATCAACCGCAACATCTCGCTGACCGCGCTGAGCAAGGTCGCCCGGCACGGGGTCGTCGACGAGCACGAGGAACGCCAGGTCGCCGAGGGCTACCGCACGTCGATGAACATCAAGGCGCCGACCGTGTTCGAGCCCGTGGGCAAGCTGTCCGGCGGCAACCAGCAGAAGGTCGTCCTCAGCAAGTGGATCTTCGCGGGTCCGGACGTACTGATCCTGGACGAGCCGACGCGCGGCATCGACGTGGGCGCCAAGTTCGAGATCTACACGGTCATCGACCAACTGGCCGCCCAGGGCAAGGCGGTCGTCTTCATCTCCTCCGAGCTGCCCGAGCTGCTCGGCATGTGCGACCGCATCTACACCATGGCCGCCGGGCGGCTGACCGGCGAGGTCCCGCGGGCCGAGGCCACGCAGGAAGTGCTGATGCGCCAGATGACGAAGGACAAAGAGGTAACGCGATGAGCACCGATGTGACCGACAAGAGCCCGGCCGCCGCTCCGCCGGGCAAGGGCGGCGGCGCGGCGGGCGGCGGCCTGCTCCAGCTGGTGCTGGACGGCCTGCGCCGCAACATGCGGCAGTACGGCATGCTGCTCGCGCTCGGCCTGATCGTCGCCGTCTTCGCGGTGTGGACCGACGGCGACCTGCTGCTGCCGCGCAACGTGTCCAACCTGGTCCTGCAGAACAGCTACGTGCTGGTCCTCGCGATCGGCATGATGCTGGTGATCATCGCCGGGCACATCGACCTGTCGGTCGGCTCGCTCACGGCCTTCGTGGGCGCCTTCGCGGCCGTGCTGACCGTCGAGCACCAGGTGCCCTGGCCGGTGGCGGTGGTGCTGTGCCTGGCCGCCGGGGCCCTGGCGGGCGCGGCGCAGGGCTTCTTCATCGCCTACCTCGGCATACCGTCGTTCATCGTCACCCTGGCCGGCATGCTGATCTTCCGCGGCTTCACGGAGATCCTGCTCCAGGGGCAGACCCTCGGCCCGTTCCCCGACGGCCTGCAGAAGATCGGCAACGGCTTCCTGCCGGAGGCCGGCCCCAACACCAACTACCACAACATCACGCTGCTGCTGGGCCTCGCGCTGATCGTGTTCGTGGTGGCGCAGGAGTTCCGGGACCGGGGACGCCAGCAGGAGTTCTCGCTGGAGGTCGTGCCGCGCAACATCTTCCTGCTGAAGCTGGTGGCCATCGTCGCGGCGATCCTCGTGGTGACGATGCTGCTGGCCAGCTACAAGGGCGCGCCGATCGTGCTGCTGATCCTCGGCGCGCTGGTCGTGGGCTACGGCTACGTGATGCGCAACTCGGTCTTCGGACGGCACATCTACGCGATCGGCGGCAACCTGCCGGCGGCCAAGCTGTCCGGCGTGAAGGACAAGAAGGTCACCTTCTTCGTCTTCCTGAACATGGGCGCGCTCGCGGCCCTGGCGGGTCTGGCGATCGCCGCCCGGCTGAACGCGGCCTCCCCGAAGGCGGGCCTGAACTACGAACTCGAGGCGATCGCCTCGGCGTTCATCGGTGGCGCGTCCATGAGCGGCGGTGTGGGCACCGTCCTCGGCGCGATCATCGGCGGTCTCGTCCTCGGGGTGCTGAACAACGGCATGAACCTCCTCAGCGTCGGCACCGACTGGCAGCAGGTGATCAAGGGCTTCGCCCTGCTCGCCGCGGTCGGCTTCGACGTGTGGAACAAGCGCAAGTCCGGTTCGTAAGTCAGCTGGGCCCCACCGGACGGTGGGGCCCCTTCCCTTCCGGGAGCCGCACATGGAACTGAACAGACGCACGGTCATCGCGGGCGCCGCGGCCGCGGGGGTGGCCGCCACCGCGCTCGGCGGCACGGCCCGTGCCGCCACGGGCAGGGGCCCGGTCAAGGAGCTCTTCGGCACCCTCGCGGACGGCACCAAGGTCCACCGCTGGTCCCTCCAGAACGGCGGCACCCGCCTGAAGGTGCTGTCCTACGGCGGGATCGTGCAGTCCCTGGAGATCCCCGACAAGCACGGCCGGTACGCCAACGTCTCCGCGGGTTTCGCCGCCCTGGACGACTACGTCGCGAGCAGCCCGTACTTCGGGGCGCTGATCGGCCGCTACGGCAACCGGATCGGCAAGGGCCGCTTCACCCTGGACGGCACGGCGTACCAGCTGTCCGTGAACGACGGCGAGAACAGCCTGCACGGCGGGGCCAAGGGCTTCGACAAGCGGGTGTGGGACGTCGAGCCGTTCACCCGCGGCTCGGACGTCGGGCTGCACCTGTACTACACCAGCGTCGACGGCGAGATGGGCTACCCCGGCACGCTGCGCACCAAGGTGACCTACACGCTGGACCGGCACGGCGTCTGGCGCATCGACTACGCGGCCACCACCGACCGGGCCACGGTCGTCAACCTCACCAACCACACGTACTGGAACCTCGCCGGCGAGGGCAGCGGCAGCATCGAGGACCACGAGCTGACCATCGCCGCCTCCCGCTTCACGCCGACCGACGCGGGCCTGATCCCCACCGGCGAACTGGCCAAGGTCGCCGGCACGCCCTTCGACTTCCGCCGGGCCAAGCCGATCGGCCGGGACATCCGCGCCGGCCACGAGCAGCAGGTGCTGGCCAAGGGCTACGACCACAACTGGGTCCTGGACAAGGGCACCACGGCCACGCCGGTGCACGTGGCGACGCTGCGCGACCCGCGCTCCGGCCGCACCCTGAGGATCGCCACCGACCAGCCCGGACTGCAGTTCTACTCCGGCAACTTCCTCGACGGCACCCTGACCGGGACCAGCGGGCGCACCTACCGGCAGGGCGACGCGCTGTGCCTGGAGACGCAGCACTTCCCGGACTCGCCGAACCAGCCGTCGTTCCCGTCGACCGTGCTGCGGCCGGGCCGCACGTACCGGACGTCGACGGTGCACACCTTCGGCCGCTGACCGCGCGCCGTCCGAGCGCGGGTTGAACACGGCCCCACCCGCGTCCGTATGCAAGGGCGGCCCGCGCTCCCCCGCGCGGGCCGCCCACGCACGACGGGCCCGGCCGTCCCCACCGGGCCCGCCCCCTACGGAGGTTCGATGGCCGACAACGTCACCTCGTTGTTCCGCAGCACGGCGGCGCACAGCCCGTCGATGGCGGCGCTGACCCGCGAGGGCGGCGACGGAGCCGGCCCGGTGGACTTCTGCATCCCCTGCAACCCGTACTTCCCCACCCCGGCGATGTTCGAGGAGATGGCCGCGCGGCTGCGGGACATCGTCACGTACTACCCGAGCAGCGCCGACACCATCACGGCCGAGCTGTGCACCCTGCTCCAACTGCCGCCGCAGGCCGTGGCGATGGGCAACGGCTCGACCGAGCTGATCACCTGGATCGACCACCTGCTGGTGCGGGAGTCGCTCGCGATCCCGGTGCCCACGTTCGGGCGGTGGACCGACCAGCCGATGGAGACCGGCAAGCGCGTCGACATGTTCCCGCTCCAGGAGTCCAGCGGCTTCGCCCTGGACCTCGCCGCGTACGCCGAGTTCATCCGGGCCCGCGGGACGCGCGTCGCGGTGGTCTGCAACCCGAACAACCCCGACGGCGGGTTCCTGCACCGGCACGCGCTCGTGCAGTTCATGGACGCGATGGCCGACCTGGACCTGATCGTCGTCGACGAGTCGTTCCTGGAGTTCGCGGACGCGGAGGCCGAGCCGAGCGTCGTGCAGGAGGCGATGCTGCGGCCCAACGTGATCGTGCTGCGCAGCCTCGGCAAGAACTTCGGCCTGCACGGCATCCGCTTCGGCTACCTGGTCGCCAACCCGGCGCTCGCCGGGCGGGTCCGCTCCATGCTGCCCAAGTGGAACCTCAACTCCTTCGCCGAGCACGTGGTGTTCATGCTGAGGGACCACGGCGGGGAGTACGCGCAGAGCCTCCAGCAGGTGCGGCGGGACCGGCTGGACATGGCCTCGCAGCTGTCGGCGCTGCCGGGGCTGACCGTGTACCCCTCGCAGGGCAACTTCCTGTTCGTGCGGCTGCCCGTCGGGGCCGAGGGCACGGTCGTGCGGGACCGCCTGCTGACCGAGCACCGGATCCTGGTGCGCGAGTGCGGCAACAAGATCGGTTCGTCCAGTCGCTTCCTGCGGCTCGTGGTGCGCCCCCAGGTGGACGTGCGTCGCCTGGTGTCCGGCCTGGAACAGGTGCTCTACGGGACCAGGAGGGGAGCCGCCGTGCCCGAGCCGGGAGCCGCGACCGGCTACAGCTCGGGCACGGCGGCGGTGGACCGGCTGGTGGGCGCGACGAACGGGGCGGGGGTGCGGGGGCTGGCGGCGCAGGCGATGTCCGCACCGGCCCCGGCGCCGTCCCCGGTGCCGGCCGCGTCGAACGGCTCGGGCGTGCCGCTGCCGGCGGCGGCCGCAGCGCAGACGTACCCGCAGCCGGTGGCGGCACCTGCGCCGATACCGGCCCCTGCCCCGCCCCACATACCGACTCCGACCCCGGCGCCGCTGCCGCAGCCGGTCGCGGCGCCCGTGCCCCCGATGGCCCCGGCCGCCGCGATGCCGGGCCCCACCCCGCCCGGCGTCCCGGCGCGAGGCGGCCTGACGGCGGCCCAGGTCCGCGGCACGAACGGCCTCACCCCGGCCCCGGCGACGGGCTGGCCGAACGCGGGGGCGTGGCCGGCGGCGGCGGGCTGACGGCAGCGGGCGGGGATCATGGACGGGTGAAGAGGTGGACGAAGAAGGCGGGGCCGACCGGGCAGCCGGAGCACGAGCCCCTGCCCGAGCTGACGGCGTACCAGCGGGCCCTGCGGGACCGGCTGCTCGCGGCGCCCGTGGTGCCCGCGCCCGGCCCTTGGCGGCCCGTCTTCGAGCAGACCCACGGCGCCGCCGTCGGCGGGCTGCTCGGGATCGGCTTCGCGACGCATCCCGGCAGCGGCCGTGACCTGGTGATGGTGGTCTCCTCCACCGGTCACGGCCTCTTCGACGCGGTCACCGGGGACAGGATCGCCAGGGAGCGCGACCCCGACCCCGAGGACAGCACCCCCGACGCGGTGGCCGACCTGTCCTGCCCGGGGCTGGGGCCCGTCGCCGGGAGCCGGGTGCGCATCGCCGGGCTCTTCGGCGGGGGGCTGCACACCACCACCGGGGACGGCTGGACCCTGGAGGTCGTCACCCCGGCCTGGCCGCACGAACGCGTCCTGCTGTCCCGCGACGGCGGCCTGCCCCACGCCGGTCCGCACGGGGAGCAGTGGTGGCACATCCACCACTGCTCGTACTCCACCTTCCGCACGGCGGGCTTCTCGCCCTCGGGCCGGACCCTCGCCGTGGCGACGAGCAGCGACCTCGTGCTGTGGACGACGGACCGCGGAGGCAAATCGCTTGCGCGTCGACGGTCCGCGCAGTCACCATCGTGACCGCCGGTGCCACCGAGGCCCGCACACCTGTCGAAGGACTGAAGCCTATGTTCACGGCGTCCCGCAGCGGTCGCCGTCGGCTCTGAGGAGCCACGCCCGTTCCCTCACGGCGGCCGCGTCCCGCATCCCTGCGCGACCTTCCCTTCCACGTGAGGACTTCCATCACCATGGACATCGACGTCCAGAGCTTTGCCGTCGCCAACCTGCGCCGCCGCCCCGAGGCGGTCGAGGTGGGCGGATTCGTCGTGGGGTTCGACCCCTCGACCACCAGCCCCTACGTCAACTACGCCTCGCCGCTGCCCGGCGCCACGCCCACCGGCGCCGACGTCTCGGCGCTGGTCCGGACGTTCCGCGAGCGGGACCTCATCCCGCGCCTGGAGTTCGCCCCGAACGGGGCCCCGGAGGCCGAAGGGCCCCTGCGGACGGCCGGGTTCACGACCGAGGCCGTGCACGCTTACCTGGTCTGCACGCCCGCCACGCTGAGCGTCCCGGAGTCCGGCCCGACGCCCGGGACGCCGGGCACGGACGCCGAGTACGCGGCGATCGACGCGGCCCTGTCGGAAGCCTTCGGCGGTGAGTTCCCGCAGTCCCCCGAGGGCGCGGCGCGGCTGCGGCGCATCCAGGACGGCGGCGGTGAGGTGCGCTTCGTGCGCGCCCCCGACGGCGACTGCGCGGGCGCGGCGACGTGCTCCGCGCCCGCCGTGGGCACCTCCGAACTGGCGGGTGTGGGCACCCGGCCCGCCTACCGCGGGCGAGGCGTGGCGGCCGCCGTCACCGCCGCGCTGACCAGCGCGATGTTCGACCGGGGCAACCGATCGGTCTGGCTGGAGTACGGGGGCGAGGGCTCCCGGCGGGTGTACGAGCGGGTCGGCTTCCGGCCGGCCGGGACACGCCTGTACCTGTCCCTGACGCCTGCGGCTCAGCGGGCAACTGTCTGACCGGCACCTCTTCCGGCTGACGATCCGGACAGGGACCCTTCGCACGGGCCGCGCCCGGCTCCCACGAGCGGGCGCGGCCGTCGTGCGCGGTCGTCACACGCGCGGCGGGCAGTCCTTCCACGCCAGGTGGTACACCGTGCTGATGTCCCCGTCCGTCGAGTCCATCGTCATGAAGCTGACCTTGCCCGGCGACTGGCTGCCCGCCGTCACCCGCAGTTCCGTGTTGATGTTGAAGTTGCGCTGGACCCCGCAGGGGGCCCACACCAGCTGGGCCCAGTCGGTGGTATCCGTGGCCTGCCAGTTGTCGTTGAGGGCGCCGGTGAAGGTGTGGCTCTTGTACGCCGTCTGCGAGGAGCCCTGGAAGTAGTACGAGGCCCGTTGCAGGCCGGTGGCTCCGGGCTGGAGCGCGGCGAAGCCGCGGTAGTCGGCGCTGGCGACGGCGTAGGTGAAGCCCTGGGGGACGTGGACGACCAGGTTGAGCTGGCAGTTGCGGCGGAAGGCGGTCGGGTCGGAGGTGCCGCCGGCCTGCGCGAGGTAGTCGCTGTAGGTGACGGTGAAGGCGGTGTTGTCCTCGGAGACGGCGACGGCGGTGGTGCCCGCGGGACAGCCGGAGCCGTTCACGGTGGCGAGGTTGATGACGATCTTGTCCGGGGGCGGGTCGTCGAACACCGGCGACGACGGGTTCGCCGGTGTCACGGCCGTGGCGAGCAGGGCGGCGGTCGCGCCGCCCAGCAGGAGTCCGGCAGGCATGGCGCCTCCTGGGGGTGGGAGTGGGGGGTGGACCTCTCACCCGACCGCCCGTGGAGGACGTGTGTGCTTCCTGTGGAGGCCGGGGCGTTGGCATCGTAGGGAGCGCCCCGCGACCCGGTCAGGGAGAACTCAAGCCATTCGCGTCCCGCCTTTCACATCCCCAACTCCGTTGAAAACAGAGTGAGTTGTGCACCCGGCTCCCCGCGCGTGCGTCAGGGGTTCTCCCAAGCCGCCGGTTCCGCGGCCAGGGCACGGACCGGCTCCGGGAGGGCGTCCGCCGCGATGTCGGCGACGGTGACGCCCTCCAGGATGCGCCGGACGTTGGCGCGCAGCGCGATCCACAGCGGGAGCAGCGGCTCGGCCGAACCGGCGTAGGACAGGCCGGTGGGGCGGACCCCGCGCACGGACACGATGGGACCGTCGACGGCGCGGATGACGTCGGCGACCGTGATCTCCTCGGCGGCCCGGGCCAGCCGGTAGCCGCCCCCGCCGCCCCGCCGACTGTCGACGACGCCGGCGCGGCGCAGGTCGCCGAGGATCCCCTCGAGGAACTTGTGCGGGATGTCCTGCGCGGCGGCGATCGACTCCGCCTTCACCGGGTCGCCGCCGCCCTGCCGTACGGCGAGCTCCAGTACCGCCCGCACCGCGTAGTCCGCCCGTGCCGAGATCCTCATGCGCCCATTGTGGGGCAGCGCTGCGGCCGTCCCGCGTCAGGCCAGCCGGATCACGTTCCAGGACAGGGGCTCCAAGGTGGCGGTGAGCGTGCCGTCGGTCACCGCCGTGCCCGTCACCTCGTGCGGGGCGACCCGCCCGGGCTCGGTGAGCGTGTTGCGGGCGTCCGGGTCGGCGTCGGCGAGCGCGCTGTGCCCGGTGACCCGGGTGACGCCGAGGCGGCCGAGGGCGACCTCCAGCGGCAGCGGCGCCGTGCGGTCCCGGTTGACCGCGAACACGGTCACCGAGCCGTCCTCGGCCCGCACGGCCGTGGCGTGCAGCAGGTCGGCCTCGCCGTACTTGCGCGTCTGGTACGTCGGGGAGTCCACCCGTACGTCCAGGACCTGGCCGCGGCCGTGGCGGGCCGCCTGGGCGAAGGGGAAGAACGTCGTCTGGCGCCAGGCGGGGCCGCCCGGCTCGGTCATGATCGGGGCGATGACGTTGACGAGCTGCGCGAGGCAGGCCACCGCGACCCGGTCGGCGTGCCGGAGCAGCGCGATCAGCAGCGAGCCGAGGACGACCGCGTCGGTCACGCTGTAGTGGTCCTCCAGCAGCCGGGGCGCCTCGGGCCAGTCGTCCGGCGCGAACTCCTGGGCCCGCGCCTCCCACTCGGGCAGGTACCAGACGTTCCACTCGTCGAAGGAGAGGTTGATCTTCTTCTCGGACTTCAGCCGGGCGCCCACGTGGTCGGCGGTCGCGACGACGTGGGCGATGAAGGACTCCATGTCGACGGCGGAGGCGAGGAAGGAGTCGACGTCGCCGTCCTCGGGCCAGTAGTAGGCGTGCAGGGAGATGTGGTCGACGAGGTCGTAGGTCTCCTCCAGGACCGTCGCCTCCCACGCGGCGAAGGTCGGCATGGCCCGGCTGGAGGAGCCGCAGGCGACGAGTTCGACGCGGGGGTCGAACCGGCGCATCGCACGGGCGGTCTCGGCGGCGAGGCGGCCGTACTCCTGCGCCGTCTTGTGGCCGGTCTGCCAGGGACCGTCCATCTCGTTGCCGAGGCACCACAGCCGGATGCCGTAGGGGTCCGCGTCACCGTGCGCGGTCCTCAGGTCCGACAGGGCGGTGCCGCCGGCGTGGTTGGCGTACTCCAGGAGCTGGAGCGCCTCGGCCACCCCACGGGTGCCGAGGTTGACGGCCATCATCGGCTCGGCGTGGGGGCCGAGCGCGCGCAGGAAGCCGATGTACTCGGACAGGCCGAAGCGGTTGGTCTCGGTGGAGTGCCAGGCCAGGTCCAGGCGGCGCGGGCGGGAGGCGACGGGGCCGACGGAGTCCTCCCACCGGTGGCCGGAGACGAAGTTGCCGCCCGGGTAGCGGATCGTGGTGACGCCCAGTTCGCGCACCAGCTCCAGGACGTCCCCGCGCAGGCCCTGGTCGTCGGCGGTGGGGTGGTCCGGTTCGAAGATCCCGGTGTAGACGCAGCGGCCGAGGTGTTCGACGAAGGACCCGAAGAGCCGGGGGCCGGCCGTGCCGACGGTGAAGGCGGGGTCGAGGGTGAAGCGGGCGGGGCGGTGGCTCATGGGGACCTTCCGGGGGACGGGGGCGCGGCCCTGCGGTGCGGTCGCCGTCCCCTTCTCCTGACTGTTCGACATGTCGGATCACGCTCGTGGCGTCGAACGGGAAGGTAGATTCGTGACGCGTGGGCGTCAATGGTTCCGACAGGACTCCTGGATGCGTCCCGGAAGCGCTTGCCGTCGTCGCCTTCTGCGAACTCGCCTGACGTGGACACCTCCGGACGCGTAACCTCGGACGAGCTGCCAGGGCCGGCGGACGGAGGGGCCCGATGATGTACGTCCTCCCGACCGCGGTCCTTCTCGCGGCGCTCGTCATCAAGCTGCCCACGATCGTCCGGCTGTGGCAGGACCCGCTGCTGCGGGCCGTCGGCGGGCTGCTGCTGCTCGCCTGCGCGGTCTTCGTCTTCGTCACCCCGGCCACGATCCGGTGGACCAACCGCGTCACCGGTGTGCCCAACTTCTCGGCCCCGCTGGTGTATTCGCTGCTCACCGCGTTCAGCGGCTCGGGCCTGCTGCTCATCCTCGCCTGGCGGGACGGCCTGGCGGGGCGCTCGGCCGCCACCCGCCGCGCCATGCGCCGGGTGGTGTGCGGCTACGCGGCCGTCGTCGTCGCGCTGTGGGTGCTCTTCGCCCTCGCCGACGCCCCGGTGGAGCGCGTGCGCGACCTCGACACCTACTACGCCACCACGCCGTTCCTGCGCGAGGAGATCCTGCTCTACCTGCTCGCGCACACCGTCGCCGTGCTCGTCACGGGCCGGCTGGTGTGGAACTGGGTCCGCGCCGACGGCCTCGACGCCTGGCTGCGCTGGGGGCTCACCTCGCTCGGCGCCGGGTACGGGCTCAACCTGTGCTTCGACGCCTGCAAGTTCACCGCCGTGGGCGCCCGGCTGGCCGGCCACGACCTGGACCGGCTCAGCACCGGGGTGGCGCCGCCCGTCGCGTGCCTGTCGGCCGTGCTCATCGCCGTCGGCTTCATCCTGCCGCACGCCGGCCAGTACCTGCACGAGCGCTGGCTGCTGCGCCGCGCCCACCGGCGGCTGCGGCCCCTGTACGCCCTGATGAGGTCGGCCGGCGGTGGGCGCGCGCCGCTGCTGCTGCGGGCGTCCGCCGAACTGCGGCTGACCCACCGGGAGACGTACATCCGCGACGCGCTGCTGCCGCTGGCCCGCCGCCTCGACGAGGAGCTGCACGCCCGCGCGTACGACGCAGCCCTCGCGCTCGGCCATCCCCCGGCCCGCGCGCGGGCGTTGGCCGCCGCGGTGGCCGTCCTGGACGCGGTCGCCGCCGGGGACCGCAGGCCCGCACACGGCACCGGCGCGGACCGCGACACCACCGCCCTGCTGCGGGAGATCGGCCCGGTCTCGTGGGCCCTGCGCGACACGGACGCGCTCGCGGCGGTCCGGGCCCGGGCGGCCGGGGGCGAGGGCACGGGACGCCGGGGCGGGCGCGGGACACGGGCCCTGACGGGACTGCGGCGCAAGGGAGTCGGGCGAGCGGCACCCGAACGGACGTTGGGCGGCCGCCCGGTGCCCGAGGGGTCCGCCCGGGAACGGTCGGGGCACGAGCGATCGGGGCGTGAGTACCATGCGAACGGTGCGTAGGAAGAGGGAGATGCGGCGGCTGGCGGACATCCTCGTCGAGCCGTTGCGGGGGCCGGTCCCCGACGATCCCGAGGCCCTGTTCGACGCGCTCGTGGCCTCCGTGAGCCGGTGGCGCGGGCGCCCGGTCGTCGTGCGCCGCGAGGTGTTCCCGCCGCACACCGCCAGTGGCCTGTGGCTGGAGGGCGACAACCACGACGTGGTCGTCGTCGACCGCCGCGCCGCCGCCTGGCACCAGGTCGTCATCTTCTGCCACGAGGTCTGGCACATGCACCGGCGGGAGTCGTCCGCCGCCCCCGCGCCGCAACCCGGCCGGCTGGTGCCCGCCGCCGCGCGCACCGACTTCGACCTCGCCGAGGAACAGGAGGCGGACCGCTTCGGCATGCTGATGGGCCAGCGGCTGCGCGACTGGCTCGACGCACCGCCCGGGCCCGGCCCCGACGGACCCGGCGACGGCGCCGCGGACCTCGCCCGGCGCATCGGCGCGGCCCTCAACTACCGCGGGACACGCAGATGAACGGCCTGATCAACTACCTCAGTTGCGGACTGCTGTGGCTCGGCCTGATCGTGCGCGCCCCCGACCTGGTGCGCCACCGGCACGACCCCTACCTGCGGGCCATTTGCGCCGTCCTGGGCCTGGCCGGCGCGTGCTTCTTCCTCGGCGCCCCGCCGACCGTCGGCGCGGTCAACCACCTCAGCGGCACGCCCAACCTGGCCGCGCCCCTGACGTACGCGTCGATCACCGCGTACAGCGCGGCCTCCCAGGTGCTCATCGTCTACTGGCGCGGCGGCCCCCACGTGCACCGCGTCACCCGGCGCTGGATCGTCACCTACGCGTTCGTGCTGCTGGGCATCGCCGTGACGTTCGGGCTGGGCGACGCGCCCGTGGAGCGGCGCACCGACTTCGACACCTACTACGCGACCACGCCGTTCGTCGCCGAGATGATCGTGCTGTACCTGGTCGGGCACCTCGCGGCGGTCGCCGTCACCACCGTCTCCGCGCTGCGCTGGGCCCGCCAGGTCGACGGCTGGCTGCGCGCGGGCCTGGTCACGCTGGGCGTCGGCACCTTGTGCAACGCCGGGTACAGCGTCTCCAAGCTGGTCGCGGTGGTGGCCCGTTGGTGCGGACGGGACTGGTCGGCGCTCGGCACCACGATCTCGCCGGTGGCCGCGGGGCTGGGCGCGTTCGTCACCGTGACCGGCGTGCTGATCCCGCTCGCCGGACCCCGGGCCGCCGCCTGTCTGCGCGCCCTGCGGACCTACGGCCGCCTGGAGCCCCTGGAGCGCGAACTGGACGAGCTGCTCACCCGGCGCGCGCTGCGGCTGCCCCGGCCGCGCTGGGCGTCGCCGGGCACCCGGCTGGTGTGGCGCCAGACCAGCATCCACAACGCGCTCGGCCACCTCGACGCCCTCTTCGACCGGAGCCTGTACGACCGTACGCACGAGGCCGTGCTGCGCGACACCGGTGACCCGGAGCGGGCCGAGGCGACGGCCTGGGCGGCGGTCGTGGCGGCCGCCGTGCGCGAGGAACGGGAACGGGCCGGCGGACCGGAGCGCCCGGTGTGCGCCCCCGACGTCACCGACCTGCTCCAGGACCGCACGCCCGACCCGGCCCTGCTGGTCCGCGTCGCCGCGGCCCTCACCACCTCGCCGTACGTCACCGCCGCCCGGCTGGCCCCCCGGGGCACGGCGGCGTCGGGCACGGCGTGAGCGGGGGCGCGTGATGAGTCTCGTCGTGTACCTCGCGGCCCTGGTGCTCGCCCTGGCCTGGCTGCTGCTGTTCCGCCGGCCCGGTCCCGGGCGGCGCGACCCGCTGGCCATGTCGACCTGCGCGGCCGTCGCGCTCGGCGCGCTGGTCTTCGCGTGCGCCGCCCCGCCCACGCTGTCCGCCGTCAACCGACTCACCGGCGTCCCCAACTTCGGCGCCCCGCTGACGTACGGCGTGATGTCGGCGTACAGCTGCTCGCTGGTCATCCTGCTCATCAACTGGCGCGGCGGCTCCCGCGAAGTGGTCCGGCGGCGGGTGGGGCGGGCCGTCGCCGCCTACGCGGCGCTGATCGTCGCCATCGTCGTACTGTTCGCGCTCGCCGACGCGGACACCGAGCGGCTGACCGACCTCGACACCTACTACGCGAACACGCCCGGCATGCGCGAGATGATCGTGCTGTACCTGCTCGGGCACAGCGCCGCCACGCTGGTGATGAGCGTGATGTGCCGCCGGTGGGCCCGGGAGGTCACCGGGCTGCTGCGCACCGGGCTGCGGCTGATCATGGCCGGCGTGCTGCTGGACGTGGTGGGCTTCCAGCTCACCAAGTACACGGCGGTGGCCGCCCGGTGGACCGGTCACGACCTCGACGCGCTGTCCACCGTCGTCGCGCCGCCGCTGGCCTCGCTCGCCGCGCTGCTGTGCGCCTCGGGCTACGTCCTGCCCCGGCTGGTGCCCCTGGTCACCGCCCACTGGCACAGCATCGGCGACTACCGCGTGCTGGGCGTCCTGTGGGACGGCGTGCGGTTCGCCTCGACCGCGCCCCGGCAGCCGCGCACCTGGTGGCGGCCGCCCCGGGCGCGGCTGCACTGGCGCGAGGTGTCCATCCACGACGCCCTGCTGGCGCTCGCGCCGTACTTCGACGACGGGGTGCGGGAACGCGCCCTGGCCGCCGCGCTGGAGGAGGGCCGGGACGCCCACGGCGCACGGGTCGCCGCCGAGGCCGCGATGGTCGCCGACGCGGCGCGGCGGGCCGCCGCCGGGGCCGTGCCGGCGGACCCGCCCAGCGGGTACCGGCTGCACGCCACGGAGGTGTCCGGCACCAGCGGCCTCGTCCAACTGGCACGGGAGTTCGCCCGATCGCCCCTCGTCACGGGCACTTGTGAAGGTACGGTGAGGGCCATCCCCCGCTGACACCGCCGACACCGAGGAGTCCCATGCCCCGCAGAGCCGTCGTCATCGGTGCCGGGCTGGCCGGCATGCTGGCCGCCGCCGCGCTGGCCGGAGCTGCGGACGAGGTGGTCGTGCTGGACGCCGACGCGCTGCCCGACGGCCCGGAACACCGCAAGGGGCTCCCCCAGGGCCGGCACGCGCACATCCTCATGGCCGGGGGCCTCGCCGCGATGGAGGAGCTGGTGCCCGGAGCGGGCGTGCGCAAGCGGCTGCTGGCGGCCGGCGCCCATGAACTCTCCCTCGGCCGGGACATGGTGGTGCTCACGCCGGAGGGCTGGTTCCGCCGCTGGCGGCACGAGGGGCCCGCCCTGCTCGCCTGCACCCGCGCGCTGCTCGACTGGACGGTGCGGGACGCGGTGGTGACCCAGGCGCCGGTCCGGGTGGAGGTGCGGCCCGGCACCCGGGTGGCGGGGCTGCTCGGCAGGCCGGGCCGGGTGACGGGGGTGCGCTTCCACGACAGCGGGGACACGAGGGCCGGCGGGGGCGAGGACCGGGAGCTGGCCGCGGACTTCGTGGTGGACGCGAGCGGCCGGGGGTCGCGGGTGACGCACTGGCTGGCCGCCCTCGGGGTGACCGGCGTACGCGAACGCACCGTGGACACCGGGCTGGTGAACGCCACGCGCCTGTACCGGGCGCCGGAGGGGGCCGGGCGGTTCCCGGTGACGGTGGTGCAGGCGGACCCGTACGTCGGGCGGCCCGGGCGCAGCGGGATGATCCTGCCCGTCGAGGACGGGCGGTGGATGGTGAGCCTGGCCGGGACGCGCGGCGCGGAGCCGCCGGGCGACGTGGACGGGTTCCTGCGCTACGCCATGGAGTTGGCCGACCCGCTCGTCGGGCGGTTCATCGCGCGGGCCGAGCCGCTGACGGACGTGTGGATCAGCCGCAGCACCCACAACCACCGGCGGTACCTGGAGAAGGTGCGGGACTGGCCCGAGGGTCTGGTGGTGCTGGGCGACGCGCTGGCGATGTACAACCCGGCGTACGGACAGGGCATGTCGGTGGCGGCGCTCGGGGCGCGGCTGCTGGCGGAGGAGGTACGGCGGGCGGGCGGCGGGCTGGGCTCCGCCGGGCTCGCGGCACGGGTGCAGCGGGGGGTGGTGCCGTGGGTGGACGCGGCGTGGAGTGCGGCGGTGGGGCAGGACGTGTGGTACCCGCAGACCCGCGGGGCGCGGCCCACGCCGGTCGACCGGCTGGTGACGGCGTACTCGCGCCGCCTGACGAAGGGGGCGACCGGCGCCTACGGGGCGGCGGCCGCGCTGTGGGAGGTGACGAGCCTGCTGGCCCCGCCGACGCGGCTGTTCACGCCGGGCACGCTGCTGACCGCCGCCCTGGGGCCCTTGCTGCCGCCGCAGGCCGGGGCGCCGCTGACGGCGGCCGAACGGTCGCTGCTGGCCCCCTGAGCCCAGGGGGCCGGCGGCGGCTCCGTCACCCGGCGAACGCGGTCGGCACCTGACCCTTGCCCGCCCCCGGCACCACCAGCAGCGAGCCCGCCAGGGGGTGCGGGTCGGCCAGGCCCACCCGGGCCGTCGTGACGTACAGGTCCGTCAGGTCCGGGCCGCCGAAGGCGCACGCCGTCACCCGGGGGGTGGGCAGCTCGATCACCTGGTCCAGCTCACCGGCCGGGGTGTAGCGCCGCACCGCGCCCCCGTCCCACAGGGCCACCCAGACGCAGCCCTCGGCGTCCACCGTGAGCCCGTCCGGGAAGCCGGCGCCCTCTTCGATCTCCGCCAGGGGCCGCCGGCCGCTCACCTGGCCGCCGCCCTCGGCGTCGGCGTCGTAGGTGAAGACGTCCACGCGCCGCGTGGGCGAGTCGATGTAGTACATCAGGCGCCCGTCCGGGCTCCAGCCCGTGCCGTTGCTCACCGCCACGTCGTCGAGGACCGTCCGCACGGAGCCGTCCCCGGTGAACCGGGACAGCGAACCCCCGCCCGGCGCCTCGTCGTAGCGCATGGTGCCCGCCCACAGCGAGCCGTCGGGCGCGACCGCCGCGTCGTTGGCCCGGCGCCCCGGGACCGGCTCGTGGTGCAGCCAGCGGAACGTCCCGTCCGGGTCGATCAGGCCCACGCCGTCACGGAGGTTGAGCACCAGGCCGCCGCCCGCCCGCGGCTTGACCGCGCCCACGTGCTGGTCGGTGACCCGCACGCCGCGCCGCCCCGTGGCGGGGTCGAAGGTGTGGACGCGTGAGCCGAGGATGTCCAGCCACAGCAGCAGTCCCGCGGTCGTGTCCCACGTCGGCCCCTCGCCGAGCGTCGCCGAGGCCCGTACGGCGACCTCGTACCGCGGCGGCGTCATGCCACGCTCCGGTAGCCGAGCCGCTCGGACAGCTCGGCGGCGCCCTTGGCCGCGAGCTGCTCCAGCTCGTCGAGGCGGTCGTCGCTCCACCGGATCATCGGCACGGAGATCGACAGCGCGGCGACGACCTGCCCCGTGCGGTCCCGCACCGGCGCGGCGACACAACTGACGTCCGGGTTGGATTCGCGGCTCTCCACGGCGATTCCGCGCTGCCGGATCCCCGCCAGGGTCTCCCGCAGCGCGCCCGGGTCGGTGATGCTGTTGGGAGTCATGGCGACGAGCCCGGCGTCGTCGGGGATCCGCGCGGCGAGCTCCGGCTCGGGGAGGGAGGCCAGCAGCATCTTGCCGACGGAGGTGCAGTGCGCGGGGAGCCGGCGGCCGGCCGCCGACACCATCCGCACGGCGTGCGTGGAGTCGACCTTGGCGATGTAGATGACGTCGGTGCCCTCCAGGATCGCCACGTGGACCGTCTCGTCGCAGGTCTCGGCGACCGAGCGGGCGACCTGCTGGCCCTCGGCGGCGAGGTCGAGCTGCTCGGCGTACCGGCTGCCGAGCTGGTACGGGCGGACCCCGAGCCGGTAGCGTCCCGGCTGGCCGGGCACCTGGACGATGTAGGACCGGGCGGCGAGCGTGGTGACGAGCTCGTGCACGGTGGTGCGTGGCAGCTGGAGCCTGCGCACGATGTCGGGGGCGGAGAGCGTCCCGTCCCCGTCGAGGAACAGCTCCAGGATGTCCAGAGCCCGGGTCACGGCAGGTACGAGGCGTCCCACGGCCGGCCCCCTCCCTTGTGGTCGACGACGACTGCGTTCGAGATTTCAACTGACGATCGGGATGACGAACACAGGCTAGTCATAGAGGGTCGGAGCGGGCAATGGTCGTGAAAGGTGGGCCACGATGGGGGACATGCCGCCCGAGAAGCGCCCCGCCGACCCGTTCACGCCGTTGCACTTCCAGCTGGTGCTGCTGCGCCGCATGGCCGACCACAACCCGGACCTGGTGGAGGACGCCCGCCGTGGGCTGGGCGTGACGCTCGCCGAGATGCGCGAGGCCAACAAGCGGTGGCAGGCGATGCTCCGCTCCCCCCGTCCCCGGCCCGCCGCGTCCCGGTACCGCTCGGTCCTCGGCACCCCCGAGTCGACGCGGGCCCGTCGCGTCGGCGACCTGGACTGCGAGGCGTGGCAGTGGCCCCTCCCCCTCTGGCCCGACCTGCGCTTCGAGGTGCTGGTCGGCGACCGGGGCGCGGTCTGGACCGAGTGGCTGGTCCGCGCGCCCGGCGCACCGGCGCCCGCCCTGCGCACCCTGGACGACCTCACGCCCTGGTCCTGCACGATCGACGAGGCCGCCCGCGCCTTCGCCCCGGCCCGCCCGCTGCAGGGCACCGCCCCGACCCGCTGGGGCCTCGCCTTCACCGCACCGGACGGCGGGGGCGTCCCCCGGGCGGTGACCGCGGAGTTCACCTGGGGCCTGCTCCAGCGCACGGCCACGACCGGCACACCGGAGCGGGCCGCCTCCGCGTGACGTCTGGGCAGGCTCCCTGCGCCTGACGTCTCCCCCGCGTCCGCCTCAGGCGTCGCCCGCGGCCGCCAGGACCGCCTCGACCACCCGTGGCACCGAGCCCGGGTGCAGCCACAGGAACAGGTTCGGCTCGACCAGTTCCAGTTCCATCAGGCGGGGCGTGCCGTCGTCGCCGTCGACCAGGTCCACCCGGGCGTACAGCAGGCCGGAGGGGTCGGGCACGGCGGCCAGGGCCCTTTCCGCCACGGTGAGTTCGGCGGGCGTCGGCTCCCAGGGCTCCAGGTCGGGGTGGGCCACCTTGTCGGCGTCGTAGGGGGTGCCGGGGGCGAGGACGGCGCCCTTGCGGCTGGCGTGCAGCAGGCGGCCGCCGAAGAACTGCAGGGCCCGCTCGCCGCCCGTCTCGATGCCCCGGACGTACGGCTGGAGCATCGCCGTGAAGCCCTCGGCGTGCAGGTGTTCCAGGTGGCGCACGGCCGTGGCGTGGTCGCCGGGCGTGTAGCGGGCGGCGAAGCGGGCGCCCGCGCCGGAGGTCGGCTTGATCACGTAGTCGTGGCCGTCGGGCAGGTCGGCCGGGTCGCCGGGGGCGAGGTAGCGGGTGGGGACGGTGGGGACACCGGCCCCGGCCAGCTCGCCGAGGTAGCGCTTGTCGGTGTTCCACCGCACCACGCCCAGCGGGTTGACCAGCCTGGTCAGCCCGGCGCAGCGCTCCAGCCAGGCCGAGAACTCCGCCGCCCGCCAGCTGTAGTCCCAGGTGGAGCGCAGGACGGCGAGGTCGAAGCCGGCCCAGTCGGCGTCCGGGTCGTCCCAGGCGACGGCCCGCGCGTCGGCACCGGCCGCGGTCAGCGCGTCGGCCAGGACGGGCAGGTCGGTGTCCCTGCTGGGCTGCGGCCCGGGGTCGTAGGTGACGAGCGCGATACGGGGCACGGGGGGGGACCTCCTCGGACGGCTGTGCGACAGCCGCAGGCTAACCGGCCCGCCGGGAACCGGGGCGGCCGCCTTGACCTTCCCCTTCGGTGAAGCCCCAGCATCGACGACGGGCCGGCGACGGGGGGACCCGGGCCGCCGGCGGAACGACCACGCACACGGACTCGCACTCAGGAACGGGGGTGGCCGGGCATGACGACCCTGCTCACGATCGGGGCCTTCGCGAAGGCCACCCGGCTCTCGCCGAAGGCCCTGCGCCTCTACGACGAACTGGACCTGCTGCGGCCCGCCCGGGTCGACCCGGACACCGGCTACCGCTACTACGCGGCCGACCAGCTCGACCGCGCCCGGCTGGTGGCGTGGCTGCGCCGGCTCGGCATGCCGCTGGCCCGGATCCGCGAGGTGTGCGCGCTCGACGCGGCGTCCGCCGCCCGGGAGGTCCGCGCGTACTGGGCGCGGGTCGAGGCCGAGACGGCCGTACGCCGGGACCTGGCCGCCTTCCTCGTCGACCACCTGTCGGCACCACCGTCCACCGAGGAGGACACCGTCATGCTGGAACTGCGTTACGCCGCCCACTCCGACCGGGGCCTGATACGGCCCGCCAACCAGGACAGCGCCTACGCCGGCGCCCGGCTGCTGGCCGTCGCCGACGGCTTCGGGCCCCGGGGCGGCCCCGCGAGCAGCGCCGCCGTGGAGGCGCTGAAGGTCCTGGACACCGAGGAGGTGACCGCCGGGAACGTGCTGGGCCTGCTGGAGGACGCGGTGCGCGGCGCGGACGAGGCCGTGCGGGGCGTGGCCGGGGACGGCGACGAGGCCGGCACCACGCTCACCGCGCTGCTGTGGACGGGCTCCCGGCTGGCCCTGGCGCACATCGGGGACACGCGCGCGTACGTGCGGCGCGCGGAGGGCCTGTTCCGCATCACGAACGACCACACGGTGGTCCGGTCGCTGCTGGACGAGGGGCGCCTGACGCCGGAGGAGGCCGGCGTCCACCCGCAGCGCAGCCTGCTCCTGAAGGCCCTCGGCACCGGCACGCCCGTCCCCGACGTCCGGCTGCACGACGCCGTGGCGGGCGACCGCTTCCTGCTCTGCTCGGACGGGCTGTCGAGCGTGGTCCCGGACGCGGAGGTCGACCGGCTGCTGGTCGCGGCCGACGACCCCGCGACGGCCGTACGGTCGCTGGTCGGGGCGGCCCGGGACGCCGGGGCGCCGGACAACGTCACGTGCGTGGTGGCGGACGTGGTGGACGCGGCGGCGTGAGCCGCGCCGGACGCGGGGGGCCGCGCGCCGGCGGGGCGTGAACGTGACGGGAGTCAAACGGCGCGGCGGTCCGACGGGCCCCGTGGTGGGGTAGGAACGGGGTGTCGTTGGCGTCCGGCGCTAGGAGTGTCCCGCGTGTCCTCTCTCTTCCCCGCCCTGACCGGTGCACCGGGCGACCGGGTCGCCCTGCGGTTCGGCGAGCGGTCCCTGACGTATGCGGAACTCGCGGCGGCGGCCGGCGCCGTGGGCGAACGGATCGGCGGGGCCCGGCGGGTCGCCGTGTGGGCCACGCCGTCGGTGGAGACCGCCGTCGCGGTGGTCGGGGTGCTGCTCGCCGGGGCCGCCGCCGTGCCGCTCAACCCGAAGTCCGGCGAGAAGGAGCTCGGGCACATCGTGTCCGACAGCGCGCCGGGCCTGGTGCTGGCGGCGGCCGGGGAGCGGTTGCCCGGCGCGCTGGCCGGACTCGACCGGATCGACGTCGACCCGGCGGCCCGGGGACCGGTGCCGTCCGCCCCGGGCGGCCCCGGGGCGGACGACGAGGACCCCGCGCTGGTCGTCTACACCTCCGGGACCACCGGGCCGCCCAAGGGGGCCGTGCTGCCGCGCCGGGCCCTCGCCCACACCCTGGACGCCCTGGCCGACGCCTGGCAGTGGACGGGGTCGGACGTGCTGGTGCACGGGCTGCCGCTGTTCCACGTGCACGGGCTGGTGCTCGGCGTGCTGGGCCCGCTGCGGCGCGGCGGCTCCGTGCGGCACCTCGGCCGGTTCTCCCCCGAGGGCGTGGCCCGGGAGCTCGGCGACGGCGCGACCATGCTGTTCGGTGTGCCGACGATGTACCACCGTCTCGCCGAGGCACTGCCCGGCGACCCCGCCCTGGCCGGGGCGCTGGGCCGGGCGCGGCTGCTGGTGTCGGGGTCGGCCGCGCTGCCCGTGCACGACCACGAGCGGATCGCGGCCGCCACCGGGCGGCGCGTCGTCGAGCGGTACGGGATGACCGAGACGCTGATGAACACGGCCGTGCGGGCCGACGGCGAGGTGCGTCCGGGCACCGTCGGGCTGCCGCTGCCGGGCGTGGAGCTGCGCCTCGTGGAGGAGGACGGCTCACCGGTCGCCGCGTACGACGGGGAGAGCGTCGGGGAGATCCAGGTGCGCGGGCCGAACCTGTTCACCGAGTACCTCAACCGGCCCGAGGCGACCGCGGCCGCGTTCACCGCCGACGGCTGGTTCCGCACCGGGGACATGGCGGTGCGCGAACCGGACGGCTCCGTGCGGATCGTCGGGCGCAAGGCCACCGACCTGATCAAGAGCGGCGGCTACAAGATCGGCGCCGGGGAGATCGAGAACGCGCTGCTGGAGCACCCCGGGGTCAGGGAGGCCGCCGTCACCGGGGAGCCGGACGCCGACCTGGGCGAGCGGATCGTCGCCTGGATCGTCCCGGCCGACCCCCAGGACCCGCCCGGCGCCGACGCGCTGGCCGACCACGTCGCCGCCCGCCTGGCCCCGCACAAGCGCCCCCGCACCGTCCGCTACCTCGACGCCCTGCCCCGCAACGACATGGGCAAGATCATGAAGCGGGCCCTGACCGCGTGACCGCCGCCCGCCCCACCGCCCGGGAACTCCTCGCCCTCGTCACCGACGCGTCCACCTTCACCGAACTGCCGTACCCGGCCCGTGAGTCGGCCCCCGACGGGCCACTCGGCTGGCCCGGCTACGGAGCGGCGCGGGCCCGTGCCGCGGAGCGCACCGGCGAGTCCGAGTCGGTCGTCTGCGGAACCGGGGAGATCGAGGGCACCCGGGCCGTGCTGATCGCCTTCGAGTTCGGCTTCCTCGGCGGCTCGCTCGGCCAGCGCACCGGCGACCGGCTGGAGTCGGCCCACCGGTACGCCCGCGCCCACCGCCTCCCCGTCGTCCCGCTGGTCGCCACCGGCGGCAGCCGGATGCAGGAGGGCATGCTCGCGCTGACCCAACTCCAGCGGGTGGCCCGCGAGTCGGCGCTCACCCGGGAGGCCGGGCTGGCGCAGGTCGCGGTGGTGCGGGACCCGACGACCGGCGGCGGCTGGGCCACGCTGGGCGCGGGCGCCGACGTGGTGCTCGCCCTGCCGGGCGCCCAGGTGGGCTTCGCGGGCTCGCGGGTGCGGCCGCCGGACGCAGACCCGGCCGCGTACACCGCCGAGGCGCAGGTCGCGGCGGGCTCGGCCGACGCGGTCGTACCGCCCGGGGAGCTGCGTCGCACGCTCGGCCTGTGGCTGCGGCTGCTGACCGGCCGGTCCGGGACCCCGGCGCCGGTGCCCGCGCCGCTGGGCGCGACAGACCCGCCGGCCACCGGCTGGGAGGCCGTGCTGCGCGCCCGTGACCCACGGCGCCCGCGCGCCGGACGCTACCTGGACGCCTACTTCACCCGGCGGGCCGCCATCGTCGGCGACCGCTGCGGCGGCACCGACCCCGAGGGCATGCTGTGCGGCTTCGGCGTCACCGCGCGCGACGGGCGGACCGTCGCCTACGCCGCCCAGACCGGCGCGGCGACCCGCCCGGCCGGCTACCGCACCGCGACCCGGCTGATCCGCCTCGCCGACCGGCTGGGCATCCCGGTGCTGACCCTGGTGGACACCCCGGGCGCCGCGAACGACGCCGAGGCGGAACGGCAGGGCGTGGGCGCGGCAATCGCGGAGCTGTTCGGCGCGGTGGCAGGCACCCGGATCCCGGTCACCACACTGCTCGTCGGCGAGGGCGGCTCCGGCGGCGCCCTCGCCCTGGCCGCGCCGGGCCGCACCTGGGCCGCCCCGGACAGCTACTTCTCCGTCATCGCGCCGGAGTCGGCCGCCGCGATCCTGAAGCGACCCGCCGACCAGGTCCCGGCGACGGCGGACCACCTGCGCCTGCGCCCGCAGGACCTGGTGGAGCTGGGCGTGGTCCGCGCGGGGGCGGACGAGGCGGACGCGCAGCGGCCGTAGGGCCTGACGTCCGCAGGACCCGGGGTCCGGGAGGCCGGGAGGCCGGGAGCCCGGGAGCCCGGGAGCCCGGGAGGCCGGGAGGCCGGGAGGCCGGAAGTCCCGGAGTCCGGGAGGCCGGGAGCCCCGGAGTCCGGGAGGCCCCGGTGTCGCGGCGTCCCGGGTGTCGCCGCGTCCCGGGGTCGCCGTGGCCCGGAGCCGTGACGGCCGTGACCGGCGGTCCCGCCGGCTCACCGGCTCACCGCACGCCGACCGCCCGCACCAGCGTCTGGGTCACCGACCCGCCCCGGTCGTCGCGGGCCGACGCCCGCAGGGACACGGACGCCGCGTCGCGCGGTACGGCGAGTGTCCCGTGCCAGGTGGCCGCGCCACCGGTCAGCGGGACCGGCCGCCAGGTCGCCCCGTCGTCGTAGGACACCGCGAGGGTGCCGCCGCCGAGGGTGCCGGTGCCGGCCGCGCCCACGACGTACCGCGCGCCGAGGCCGACCGGGACGCGGGTGCCGCCCCGGACGTCCCCCGCCAGGTCGGTGTCCACGGCGAAGGAGAGGTTGATCAGCGGCAGGTATGTCCAGTGGTCCCCGGGCGTGGCGGCGGACCGCACGGTCCACTCGGCGTGGCCCTCGCTCGCCCGGGACCAGCGGCCGGCGTCGAGCGCGGTGTCCGTGACGACGGTGTAGGTGCGGGCGTCGGCGGGCGCGTCCTGGACGTGGGCGGCGCTGCCCCGGCGCCGGTCGACCAGGGCGCCGTCCAGGTAGGCCGAGGTGGTCTGCTCCATGCCGCTCTCCTCGCTCCACACGTCGCCGGACCCGGTGTGGTCGGGGCCGGAGTCGCCCCAGCCGGGCACATTGAACTGGAGGGAGTTCCCCGAGCGCTGCTGGCCCCAGCCCAGCCCGGTGCCCAGCCACGGGTGCCACACCGGGCGGAACCAGTTGAGCGCCGGGTGACTGCCGCCCCGGTAGGCGACCGGTCCGGACCGCTCCTCCAGCGCGCCGTCCGCCGCGGTGACCGACTCCTGCCAGAGCTGGCCGGGTCCGGTGGAGACGTGGTCGGTGCGCACGGCCGGGAGGCCGACCCGCTCCAGGAAGCCGACGCCGAGCGGGAAGGCGTCGGTCAGGGAGTAGCGGAACTCGCCGCCGCTCCTCGGGCCGGGGGCGTGGAACCGGACGTCCACGGTGGCGAGTTCGCGGGCGGTGGGCGCGTAGGTGAGGTCGCGGTCCGGGACGGCGCCGGGGTGGCCCTGCGCCAGGTCGTACACCCAGGGCGTGTCGGGGGTGCCGGTCAGGTCGGCCGTGTGCCGGGCGCGCAGCCGGGCCGCGTCGGCCGTGTCGAGCGTGGCGACCGGGAACGGCCGGTCGCCCCCGTCGTCCGTGCCCCACCAGGCGGACAGCCGGCCCGGCACGTCGTCGGTGACGAACAGCGCGGCCACGCCCGCCTCCTGGGCCGCCTGCGCGAGGGCGACGGGGTCGGCGCCGTCGGCGAGGCGCACGAGCACCGCCTTGCCCCGGGTACCGGCGAGCGCCCCCGGGCCCGGGCCGGGCCACTCCCCCGCGTCGGTCAGCGGGAGGGTGCGGTGCCCGGCCGGCCGCGCCCCGCCGGGCTGGACGACCGCCTCCCGGACGCCGGTGACCCGCAGCGCGGGCGCGCCCAGCCGCCAGACCGTGCGGTACTCGAAACGGCCCCGGGCGACCTGGCCGGTGGGCGCGGCGAAGACGCTGTCGTACGTCACCGGCACCTGGACGGCGCCGAACAGGTCGGTGCCGTTCGCGCTGCGGTCGTACTCCATGAGCAGCTGGCGGGTCTCGGTGCGCCGGCCGACGTCGGCCCGGACCTCGCGCAACCGGCGTCCGTCCAGGGTCACTTCGCGGTCCTGGTCGAGGACGACCTCGGGCGCGGCGAGGAAGCCGAGGCCGAGGGAGTCGGCGCCGTGGCTGCCGCGCACGTCGAGGAACGAGGTCAGGCCGTACGTGCCCGGCGGCAGCCGCAGCGTGAGGGTGCCGGTGTCGCCGACGTGCTCGGGGGTGGCGTCCGCGCCCGGGGCGAGGTCGTGTCGGCGAAGTCGCGTCGTCCGCCCGAAGGGCGGGCCCTGCGGCGTCCGGTGCGTGCTCTCGTCGTGCCGGGCGGACGCCCGCGTACTGGCCGTACTCGGGTGTTCGCCCGGTGCGGCGGTGGGGGCACCTCCCGCGCGAGCGAAGTCGAGCGTGGGGGAGCGTGCCGGGCGTCGCGGGGCAGGCGCGACTTCGCGGACACGACCTAGGAGCTGGACGGCGAGGTCGGCGGCCGTGGGGGCGCCGTCGCGGTCCTTGACGTGCACGGTGAGCGTGTACCGCTCGTCCTCCTTGACCAGGCCGAAGGCGGTGTGGGCGAGGGGGGTGCCCGCCGCGTCCACGGCCTCGACGCGCCCGCTGGTGAGGCCGGCCGGGGCGCGGGTGGCGTCGCCGGTGACGGTGGTGGACGCGGTGCCGTGGGCGGGCACGGTGAGCGTGGCGTCGGCGAGCGTGACGACGCCCTCGGGGGCGCCGGTGACCGAGAGCCGCACCACGGTGTCGGTGCCGGAGGAGTTGGCGTAGGTGAGGGTCCGGGTGACCGGCCGGTCGGTGGCGGGGGGCCAGCGGTGGAAGCCGAGGTCGGCGCTGCCGGTGGCGGTGACGCGGGCGCCGATCGCGTCCGGCACGCTCACCCGGCCGGCGCCCACCGTGTAGGCCGGGGCGTCCAGCGGCGCGGACGTCGACATCAGGGCGTCCTTCAGGCGGGCGCCGCTCCAGTCGGGGTGCTGCTCGGCGAGGAGGGCTGCCACGCCCGCGACGTGCGGGGCCGCCATCGACGTACCGCTCAGGGTGGTGTAGGGGCCGCTGCCGTCGGTGAGCCGGGAGCGGGCGGCGAGGATGTCGACGCCCGGGGCGGACAGGTCCGGCTTGAGGGCGTTGTCGCCGTGGCGGGGGCCCGCGCTGGTGAAGGGGGCGGGCCGGTCGGCGGAGTCGACGGCGCCGACCGTCAGGGCCGCGTCGGCGGCGCCGGGAGAGCCGATGGAGGACGGTGTGCCGGTGTTGCCCGCGGCGACGACGAACAGCGCGCCGGTCTCGGCGGACAGCGTGTCCACCGCGCGGGCCATCGGGTCGGTGCCGTCGCTGGGTTCGGTGGTGCCGAGGCTCAGGGAGACCACGTCGGCGCGCACCTCGCGGGCCGCCCACTCCATGCCCGCGATGATCTGCGACTCGCTGCCGGAGCCCTGGTCGCCGAGCACCTTGCCGACCGCGAGGGCCGCGCCGGGCGCGACGCCCTTCTCCCGGCCGTCGGAGGCGGCCCCGCTGCCGCCGACCGTCGAGGTGACGTGCGTGCCGTGGCCGTTGCGGTCGGCGACCTCCTCGCCCTCGACGAAGCTCCGGCTGACCCCCACCCGGTCCGCCAGGTCGGGGTGGCCCGGGTCCACGCCGGTGTCGAGGACGGCGACGGTGACGCCCTTGCCGGTCAGCCCCGCCGCCCAGGCCGCGGGCGTCCCGATCCGGGCGTTGCTTTCGGCCATGTCGGCGGTGACCCGCCCGTCCAGCCAGACCGCGTCGATGCCGCTGCCGTGCCGGGTGAACTCGTCCCAGAAGTCCCGCCCCTTGGCCGCATCGACGGCGATCCCGCGGATGCTGGGCAGGGTCCGGGTGCGCTCGGCCGACCGCGGGGTGACGGCCCGCGCGCCCGGGGCGTGGGTGAGGATCAGCGGCAACTCGCCGGTGGCGGAGTCGCCGAGTCCCTGGCGCAGCAGCGCGCTGACGTCGAACAGCCGCCGGTCGAGCGTCCCGGCCCGCAGGTACGGCCGGGCCTCGTCCGGTACGACGGTGATCTCGCCGTCGTCCGACTGGGTGCGCACGGCGCCGGCGGCACCCCGGGGGCGCTGCACGGTGACCGTCCGGTGTCCGCCCGCGAGGCCGGTGACGGTGACCCGGTCCCCGGTGACCAGGGTGACGGTGCGGGCGGCACCGGCGGCCGGCGGGGAGGGCGCGTCCGCGGTCCGGGCGGGGTCGACCGCCTGCGGGGAAGGCGCGTCCGCGGCCCGGGCAGGATCGACCGCCCGCGGGGAAGGCGCGTCCGCGGTCCGGGCGGGACGGATGGCCTGCGGGGAGGGCGCGTCCGCGGCCCTGGCGGGGCCGGCCGCCGGGAGCACCCCGGCCACGAGTCCGGCCGACAGGAAGGTGACCGCCGCGCGCCTGACGGGTCGTCCGGTCATCCACGCCTCTTCCGCCGCCGTGAGTCGTGCGTGCCCGACGAGTGTCACGGGACCTGTGCGGCACGGCAGTCGGCGGGACGCGGCGAGAAGGCGACGTGGCGGGTTCCCGCCACTGCGCGGGCGGTGGCGGACGGGACGGGAGGACAACCACGAGCACCGTCCGTAACAATGAGGGCGCACAGAGCCGCAGTACCGACGGGGGCACGATGGCAGCACTGGTGGAGTTCACGACCGCGGACGGCGTCGCGGTCGCCGTGGAGGCGGCCGAGCCGCCCCGGCCCGGGTCCCGGCTGGTCGCCCGGGACAACGGCGTCGTCCAGGCGTCCCGCACCTTCGAGGGCGCGCTGGAAGGGGTCCGCGCCGCCGCCGAGTCGGCCCTGCGGGTCTTCCGCGACGGCTCGCTGCGGCCGGACGGCGTGGAGATCGAGTTCGGGGTGAAGCTGTCGGCGGAGACGGGCGCGATCATCGCCAAGGGCACGGCGGAGGGCCACCTGGTGGTGAAGCTGAGCTGGACCCCCGCCGCGCCGGGACCGGGGTCGGCCCCGGGACCGGCACCGTCAGGCGCGGCGGTCGTCCCCGCGCCCGCGGGTGCGCCCGGGGACGGGAACGGGCACGGGGACCGCGTCTGACGTGCGGCCGCTGAAGAGTGCCGCGTGGCAGGCCCGTATCGAACGCGTCGGCGGCGGTGTGGCCGGGGCGGGTTTCCTCGTCGCCCCGCGCACCGTGCTGACCTGCGCGCACGTCGTGCACGACCTCCCCGCCGACGAACTCGCCGTGTCCTTCGCCGCGTTCCCCGGCCGTCCCGCCGTGCCGGCCCGGCGCGTCGCCGACGGCGGCTGGGACGTGCTCGCCGCCACCGACCTCGGCGACCTCGCGGTCCTGGAGCTGGCCGAGGACGCGCCGAGCGCCCCGGCCGCCCTGGCCCCCGCCGACACGGCGTACGGCACGCCGCCGCGCAAGCTCGTCGTGTACGGCTTCCCGGACGGCTTCGACGAGGGCACGCTCGCCGAGTACCGCGTCACCGCACCCCAGTTGATCAGTGGCGAGTGGCTCCAGCTGGAGGCCTGGCAGCTCGGCGGGCAGCCGCTCGCCCCCGGGTTCAGCGGCGCCGCCGTCACCCTCGTCGACACCGGCGAGGTGGTCGGCATGGTCACCGCGGACGCGGGCGCCCAGGGCGTGCGCACCGGGCGGATGATGCCGACCGAGGTGATGGCCCGGCACTGGCCCGCGCTGGAGGGGCTGGTCCCCACCTCCGACCACCACGGCGTCGACCGGGCGCGGTTGCGCGGGCTGGTCGAGCGGGCGGAGCGCACCGGCCTGGACTGCGACCCCGTACGGCTGTACCGGGCCGCCGCCGGGGAACTGGCGCCCGAACCGCCCGAGGAGGGCTTCGACTCGCTGTGGTCGGCGGCGCTGTTCGTGCTGTGCGAACTCGACGGGCCGGACGCGGCGGCGACCGTCGCCCGGTTCGCGGACCTGCTGGCCGACCTGGTGCGGGAGCAGTCCACCGCGCCCGTGGAGCGGCCCGGGACGCCCGAGTGGTCGCCCATCCTGGTCGACCTCCGGCACAGCGGCGCGGGCGACGACCTGGTGCGCGTGGAGGTGTCGGCGTACAGCGGCGGGCGCCGGCACCCGGTGGACTCGGGGACGGTGCCGCGCTCCCGGCTGCCCGGCTACGTGCAGGACCGCATCGACGCCGCGTTCCAGTACCTGACCCCGGGCTGCGACGAGCTGATCGCGTTCGCGCTGCCGCGCGACTGGCTGGACCTGCCCGTGGACCGCTGGCACCTCGGCCCCGAGGACGAGACCCCGCTCGGCTGCCGGCACCCGCTGGTCGTCACCGACCAGGCGCGCCGCAAGGCCGGCACCCGGCACGTCCTCACCCGCGCCTGGAACCGGCTCGACACCCTGTCCGGCGCCCGGATGCACCGGGTGGAGTGCACCGAGCAGGAGGCGGCCGCCCGGCTGCGGCTGAAGCTGCTCCGGGCCGACAGCTGCCTGGTGGGCTTCGCGGCGGCACCCTCGGCCGCCCGCGCCCACTTCACCACCTCGCTCACCGCGCCCGCGCCGCTGGTGGCCTGGTCGCGCCGGGGCTGTCCGGGCGGCGATCCGGGCCCGCAGCCCTGCACGGGCGGCGACGGCTGCACCGGCAAGACGTTCCTGGACGAGCTGGACGCCTGCCTGGCCGACCGGCCGCCCGCCGAACTCCCGCGCCGCGTCTGGGAACTGCGTCTGGAGGCCGACGCCGAGGACGACCACTGGGCGCGCGACCTCCAGTTGCTGTGGGACGACCCCCGCGTCTTCCCCGACCCGCACGCCACCGAACCGGCCCACGCCCGCTCACCCGTAACCTGAACGGCCGTACGCCCCAGCCGACTTGACCCCCGCACCCGCACGCGTGCCCGCACGCGCCCACCCGCACCCGATCGTCGGAGACCGAGAACCGCCCATGCCGCACTGGTCCGTCTACACCGGCAACAGCGAGCCGCACGACGGCATCGACCGTCTGCCCGCCCCGCCGCCCTGGCGGGCCTTCGACGGCACGCCCGTCCTGCCCCCGCCCCGGGACGCCGACGACGAGGCGGCCGTGTCCCCCGACCGCGTGCACCGCGCCCGCACCTACGTCGCCACCCCGGAGGCCGTCCAGCTGGTCAACGCCGCCCTGGTGCTGCGCCGCCCGCTGCTGGTCACCGGCCCGCCCGGCACCGGCAAGTCCTCGCTGGCCTACGCCGTCGCCCGCGAGCTGCGGCTCGGCCCGGTGCTGCGCTGGAACATCACCAGCCGCAGCACCCTCGCCGACGGCCTCTACCAGTACGACCCGCTGTCCCGCCTGTACGCGGCCCGCCAGGCGTCCTTGGCCGGCGACGCGACAGGCGCGACCGGGGTGGAGGACCACCTGCGCCTCGGCCCGCTGGGCACCGCGCTGCTGCCGTACGCGCGCCCCCGGGTGCTGCTCGTCGACGAGATCGACAAGAGCGACCTCGACCTGCCCAACGACCTGCTGAACGTGCTGGAGGAGGGGCAGTACGAGATCCCGGAACTGATGCGGGCCACGCGCCGGACGACCGGCGAGACCCGCGCAGAGACCCGTGGAGAGACCGGCGCGGAGACCCGCGGAGGGGCCGACGCGGAGAGCGGCGGAGGGGCCGGTGAGGAGGCCGTCGAGGTCCTCGCCGACGGCACCGGCGCCCCGGTCCCGGTCCGCCGCGGCCGGGTGCGCTGCCGGGCGTTCCCGTTCGTCGTGCTGACCAGCAACGGCGAGCGCGAGTTCCCGCCCGCCTTCCTGCGCCGCTGCGTGCGGCTCGCGCTGCGCCGCCCGGACGGCGAGCGGCTCGCCGAGATCGTGCGCGCCCACCTCGGCACGGCCACCGGCGGGGCGGGCCGGCTGATCGACCGGTTCGTGGAGCGCGCCAAGGACGGCGAACTGGCCACCGACCAGCTGCTGAACGCCGTCTACCTGACCGGCGTCGCGGGCCTGGACGCCGACTCGCGCGACGCGCTGGCGGAACAGCTCATGCCCTACCTGAGCGCCCCGGCGGACGGCGATGGCCTCTGAGGCGTCCGACGGCCCGGCCGCCGTGTCCCGGCTGGCGGCGCTGCTGACCGCCGCCGCGGGCACGGCACCGACCCCGCGCGAGATCGCGGAAGTGCTGTGGCTGGCCGGTCAGTCGGAGACCGCGCAGGAGGCGGGCCCGACGCCCCCCGACCCACCGCGGCAGGCGGCCGGGCCGGTCCCGCACGCCCCCGACGGGCAGACCCCCGGCCTCCCTTCCCCGGCCGTGCGGCAGGCCCCGCCCGACCCCCGGGTCCCCCTGCACCTCCCGGCCCCGGACGCCCAGCCGGACGCCCCCGTGGCCCCCGGGCCGGACCCCGGCACCCGTCCCCCGGCCGGCGGGCCGTCCCTGCTCGCTCCCGCCCCGCCGATGCTGCACCGCCCGCTGGCCCTCCAGCGCGCGCTGCGCCCGCTGAAGCGGCGGGTGCCCGAGCCCCGGACCCGGGTGCTGGACGAGCGGGCCACCGCGGACCGCATCGCCCGGCTCGGCGCCCACCCGGACGTGTGGCTGCCGGTGCTGCGCCCGGCGCACGACCGCTGGCTGCGGCTGAACCTGGTGCACGACACCGGCCCGACCATGCCGCTCTGGCGGCCGCTGGTGCGCGAACTGCACACCGTGCTCGCCCAGTCGGGCGTCTTCCGCACGGTCACCCTGCACCCGGTCGGCCCCGACGGGCGCGCCCGGCACGTCCCGGTCCCGGCGGACGGCCGTACCGTCACGCTGGTGCTCAGCGACTGCATGGGCCCGCAGTGGCGGCCCGGCGCGGCGGGCACCCGCTGGTACGCGACCCTGCGGCACTGGGCGGCCCACGTGCCGCTGGCCGTCGTCCAGCCGCTGCCGGAACACCTGTGGCACACCACCGCGCTGCCCGCCGAACCGGGCCTGCTGTCGGCGCGGGCCGCGGCGGCCCCGACGGCCACCCTGACGTTCACCCCGTACGACCCCGATCCCGACCCCGACCCAGGCGCCGAGGACGACCCCGGCTCCGCGGCCCGCCCGCCCGGGTCCCTGCCGCTGCAGGTGCTGGAGCCGGGCGCGCCCTGGCTGGCCAACTGGGCGTCGCTGCTGGCCGGTCCGGGCGGTACCCGGCTGCCGGGCGCGGCCGCCCGGCTCGCCCCCGCCCCGCCGGAGCCCGCCGCACCGGCCGGCGGAGTCGGCCCGTCCTCCCCGCAGGACCTGGTGCTGCGCTTCCGCGCGACGGCCTCGCCGGAGGCGTTCCGGCTGGCGGGCCACCTGGCGCTAGCCGTGCCGTCGGTGCCGGTGATGCGGCTCGTGCAGCGGACCGTGGAGCGCGACCCGCGTCCGCAGCACCTGGCCGAGGTCGTCCTCAGCGGCATGCTCACGGCCACGCCCGGCAGCCCCGGCCACTACGCCTTCCGCCCCGGTGTGCGCGACGTGCTGCTGCGCACGCTGCCCCGCACGGTCCGCGCCCGCACCCGCGCCTTCCTCGCACAGGTGGGCGGCCTCATCGACGAGCGCGCGGGCCTCGCGGCGGGCGAGTTCCGCACCCGCACGTCCACCACGGACACCCCGGCCCCCGCCGACACCCCCGACGCCCCGCCGGGCGAGCCGTTCGCGACCGTGACCGAGGAGACGGTACGGCGCCTGGGCGGGACGGACGGGGCGGGGAGCGAAACCGGCACCGAAGCAGAAGCCGGGACGGACCGCCACGAGACCGGGACGGGCCACGAGACCGGCACCGGAGCCGAGACGGGCACCGCCCCCCTCGACGACCCCGCGACCATCGCTCCCCAGCCGACCGGCCACACCTCCAACAGTCCCGGAGCCGCCGACGCCTCCGACTCCCCCGACGCCCCCACCACCCTCATCGCCGGCCGCTACCGCCTCCAGGGTCCCCGCGGGCACGGGCGGCGCGTGCGGGAGGCCGTGGACACGCGGACGGGCGAGCGGGTGGTCGTCCACCTCTACCCGCCGCAGCCCACCGGGGCGGAGCGGTTCCTGCGCGAGGCGCGGATCCTCGCCGGCATCGACAGCCCGCACCTGATCCGGGTCCTGGACCACGGCCTGCACGACCCGCACCCCGGGTCGCCGGGCCCGGCCACCCCCTACCTGGTGGCCCGGTTCGAGCACGGCGTGACCGTCGCGGAGCTGGTCGCGGGCAGCGGCCCCGGGGTGTCCCTGCCGGTGTTCGCCCGGCTGGTGTGCGACGGCACGGCCGGGCTCGCGGCGCTGCACGCGCACGGCCTGGTGCGCGGGCAGCCCGGCTGGGACGGGCTGCTGCTGCGGCCCGACGGCACGCTGCTGCTGAGCCGGTACGCGCTGGGCGAGCAGTCCGAGAGCCGGGACGCCCACGGTGACCGGGAGGCGTTCGAGCGGTGGCTCGGGGAGCTGGCGGCCCTGGTGCCGGACGTGCCGCCCGGCCTGCGTCCGCTGCTGGACGAGATCGGCGGCGGCCGCGTGCCGCCCGCCGCCCGGGACCGGCTGGCCGCCGTACGGGACTCCGCCGGCCTGCGCGTGCGACTGTTCGGCCGGCCCCGGCTCGACCGCGGCGACCGTCCCCTGGAGCTGCCCGGCCCCGAGGCGCAGGCCCTGCTGTGCATGCTGGTCCTCGCCCATGGCGACCGCCTGACGGTCGCTCAGCTGGCGGAAGGCCTCTGGGACGGGCCGGCCCCGGACGGCTCCGACAGCCCCGACAGCCCCGAGCGGCGCGTCGACGCGTCGGCCCGGGAGCTGGCCCGGGTCCTCGGGCCGGGCACGGTGGCCGCCACCCGCGACGGGTACGCCCTGCACCTGGCGGGCGCGTCGGTCGACGTGTTCGCGGCCGAGGCGGAACTCGACCAGGCCGCGCACGGCCACAGCGCGCGGCCGGCGCACCCGCTGTCCGAGGAGGAGGTGGCCGGCTTCTTCGCGGAGGAGCCCCTGCGCGGCGTCCCCGGCCCCGCGGCCGCGGCCGCGCGGGCCCGGCTGCGGGGGGTGCTCCGGCAGCTGGACGTCCTGCACGGCGCCCGCACCCTGCACTTCACGGCCGGCGCCGGCCTCACCGGCCGGCCCGAGACCCGCATCACCCTGGAGTACGCCGTCCACCAGGTCCTCGCCCGGGGCGGTCTCGGCCCCGGGCAGTACGCGGTGGACGTCCGGGCCGACGGCTACACCGTCCGCGCGGATCCCGGGACCGCGCTGCTGCCCGTGCTGATGGCGGTGCTGCGCTGGCTCCCGGACCACTGGGCCACGCTGCGCCAGGCACCGCCCCTGCGGGTGGCGTTCGGGCGGCCCCGGCCCGCCGTGGACGGCGCCGGGCCCGTCGTGGTCGTCGTACCGCCCGCCCTCTACGACGAGTTCACCGCCAGCTCCGCCGCCGCGGGCCCGCACCGCTTCCACCCGCTGTACGAGGGGCCCTCACCGGCCGCCTGGTACTGGCCGGGCGCCGAGCGGCGCGACCTGGTGAGCGGGCCGCACGTCACCCCGGACCTCGGCCGGCTGGGCGTCCCCGCGCCGGGACGCGCCGCCGTCGTCCACACCCGTCCCGACGGCCCGCCGGCCCTGCTGGACCCGGCCGCCCCCTACGGCGGTGGCCCGCCGCTGCCGGTGACGTACTACGAGGTCGACCTGACCCCGCAGCGGGCCGCGCGCCGGCTGACCCTGCCCAGTTCCGGCAAGGGCGGCTTCACGGCCGCCGTGGAGCTGTCCTGGCGGGTCGCCGACCCGGTGGCGTTCGTCCGCGGCGACACGGCGGACGTGGCGGAGCGGCTGTTCGCGCACCTCGCGGAGCGGGCACCGGGGATCACCCGCCGGCATGCGCCGCGCCGGGCGGTCGGTGCCCAGCGCGCGCTCGTCGCCGAGCTGGGCGACTGGCCCGTGCCGGGGCTGGCGGTGAACTGCGCGGTGACCCTGGCCCCGGAGTACGCCCCGCCGCCCGAGGTGCCGGGGCCGGCCCCCGCGCCGCGCACGCCCGGTGACCTCTTCGCCGGGGTCCGGACGGTGCTGTTCGGCTTCGACGGGCCGCTGGTGCGGCTGTTCACCGCGCCCCGGGCCCGGGAGGCGGCGCTGGAGCTGCTCGCGCTGGCCGTGGAACACCGCGATCCGGAAGACGCGCTGACGGGCCGTCCCCTGGCGGTCACCGCGGCGCGGGAGTCGCTGGTGCACCCGCTGGACGTGCTGCGGGTGTTCGCCCGGGACCCGGTGGGCCCGCTGCTGCGCCGCCGGCTGGACGAGCTGGAGCTGCGCGCGGTCACCGACGCGCCCACCACGCACCGCTCCGTCGTGCTGGTCCGCACCCTGTACGCGGCCGGCCTGCGGGTGGGCGTCGTCACGGACGTCTGCGCGGCCGCCGTCGCCGCCCACCAGGAACGCCACCGGCTGCCGCTCACCGGGTGGCACGGCCGGGGCGAGGACCTGACCCGGCTGATGCCGCACCCCGACGCCCTGGCGCGCGCCCTCACCGGCCAGGACGCGCCGGCCCTGCTGGTGGGCTCGACGCCGGCCGAACTGGGCGCCGCCCAGCGGCTCGGGATCCGCTTCGTGGGACTGGCCCGCAACCAGACGGTCGAGCAGTCGCTGCGCGCGGCCGGCTGCGCGCACACGGTGCCGTCCCTGACGCCGTTGCTGGAGGCGGCCCAGGCCCTCTGACGGGCCGTCGGAAGGGGCGGGCGGCACAACCGCCCGTTCAGCGGTGCCCCGCCCAGCCCATCTGAAGGGGCGGCCCGGGCCCGGTCCCCCGACGATGCGAAGGAGGCCGCCCGCCCGGCGGCCCACGCCACCGCGCCTCGGGAGGACCCCGCCAATGACCGCCAGTCTGGAGCAGCTGCGCCGCTGTCACTTCGCCGTCGACCTGGGCGCGGCGCGGACGCGGGTGTACGTCAAGGGCGCCGGGCTCGTCGTCGACCAGCCCTCCGCCGCGGCCGTCAACACCCGCACCGGCGCGCTGATCGCGGTCGGGGAACTCGCCGAGAGGATGACCGGCCGCACGCCCCACTACATCCGGGTGGTGCGGCCCGTGTCCGGCGGCACGGTCGTCGACATCGAGATGGCCCAGCGGATGCTGCGCCACCTGCTGGGCGACCGGATGCGCCGTCAGCTGCGCCGCAAGCCCCGGCTGCGGGCCGCCGCCTGCACCCCGCACGACGCCGACCCGCTGGCCCAGCGGGCGGCCATCGAGACCCTGGTCGGCCTCGGCGCCCGGCGCGTGGAGCTGGTCGACACCCTCATCGCCGCCGCCGTGGGCTGCGGGCTGCCCGTGGAGCGGGCCGAGGCCACGATGATCATGGTGTGCGGGGCGGCCGCGACCCAGGTCGCCGTGCTGTCCCTGGGGTCGATCGTCACCGCCGAGCGCGTCCCGGTGGGCGGCGAGGCCGTGGACCACGCGATCGTGCAGCACCTGCGCCACGAGCACGAGCTGATGCTGCCCAGCCAGTCCGTGCGACCGCTGCAGATCGCCCTGTCGGGCAACGGCCTGACCCCGCACGGACCGGCGTCCACCGAGATCCACGGGCGGGACGTCGCCACCGGCCTGGCCCGCTCGGTGCGGATCGACACCGCCGCCGTGCGGGACGCCATCCAGACCCCGCTGACCGCCGTGCTGGACGGCATCGGCAAGGTGCTGCGGGCCTGCCCGCCGGACCTGGTGGCCGACCTCGCCGACCGCGGGATCACCATGGTCGGCGGCTCGGCGCTGCTGCCCGGCTTCGACCAGATGCTGCGCCGGGCCACGGGGATGCCGGTGCACATCGCCGAGCGGCCCGACGTGTGCGCCGCGCAGGGCCTGGGCGCCATGCTGGAGGGGAGGATCCAGCCGCTCGCGCTGAACCCGACGGGCTCCTGAGCGGCCCGGGGCGCGCACCGGCGGGGACGGTCAGCGGGCGAAGTAGGCCCGTACGGTCGTCCCCCGGTCGTCCGTGTGCAGGCGGACCAGGTCGGCGACCAGGTTGACCAGCAGCAGGCCCCGGCCGCCCAGCTGGTCGCGCTGCGGGGGGCGGCGGCCGGCGAGCGGGTCGGCGATGTGGCCGCGGTCGCGCACCTCGCACACCACGCGCTCGTCCTCGGTCCACACCCGCAGCTCCCCGCTGCCCCCGCCGTGCAGCACGCTGTTGGTGCTCAGCTCGGAGGCGGTCAGCGCGAAGTCGCCGAGCCGGGTGCCGGTCAGGCCCAGCCGCTCGGCCTCCGCCACCGCGTGCTCCCGGGCGGTCGGCAGGCACGCCGCGTCGAAGTGCCGGGCGGGCACCTGCGGCGCGACGGGCAGCGGCAGGTTGTAGGAGGCGATGACGGCGTCGGGGTCGTAGGCCCCGCTGGGGCGCTCCTCGGTGGAGCCGGCCGGGATGACCACGGGGTGGGTGGCGTGGGCGTCGGTGAGCGTGCGGTCGTCGAGCCGGCTCTCGTCGTAGGGGCACAGGATGCTGACCTCGCGGCCGGTGAACGCGACGTTGATGAGCGCCTCGTGCTGGGCGCACGCCGGGTACTCGGTGGCGCTGCGGCCGGCCCAGATCGGCTCGCCGATGATGTGCACGCGCCGGCCGGAGGGCTGGGCGTCGGCGAAGGCCCGCAGCACCCCGGGGATGATCCGGCCGGGGTTGCGGCCCGCCTCCTGCATGTCGAGCAGCAGCACGGCCTCCGCGGCGGGGCCGAGGCCCTCGCGGATCAGCCGCAGGTTCGCGCCGGGGACGGCGACGGCGACGGGCTCCCCGGCGGCGAGTCCCGCCTCCAGGAAGGGCAGCGTCCCGGCCAGGTACTCCTGCTCGTCGCGGTAGAACAGCGCCGGATGCACGAAGGGGTCGGTGGCCGCACTCACGTCCTCGACACCTCCCTTTCCGGCGCACCCGCTTTGCGGCGTGGCGGCCCGCGTTCTCCCGGGTACCCCGCTTCCGTCCGGGAGCACCGAAGTCCACCGCCCGGCTACCCGAGGCGCTGCGGCTCATGCCCCGCCAGGGGTGTGACCGGCCGCGCGGCGGGCAGGCGCACGACGAGCGGACGGGCGGTCGCACCGATGGTACGGCCAGACGGGTGGTCCGCTCACGGGCGGGCCGCCGCGGGACGCCCACCGGGCCCGCCGGACGGCCGGGCCGGGAACCCAGGAGGACCGGACACGGACGAGGCGGTGGGATGACGACGGTGGCCGGGGCGCGGCAGGAGACGGACGGGGTGCCCCTGGTCGTCGACGGCCGGGTGGACGCCGGCCACGCGCTGCTCACCGCGCGCGGGGAGCTCGTCCGGGGCTGCGCGCCGGTGCTGGCCCGGGAGCTGGACGCCCTGCCGCCGGACACCCGCCGGGTGGAGCTGGACCTGTCCGGGGTGGCGTTCATGGACACGGCGGGCCTGCAGTTCCTGGAGGTCCTGGAGGCGTACCGGCACCGTACGGCGGTGCCGGTGACGACCCGGGACTGGCGGGGCCAGCCGCGCCGCGTCCTGGAGCTCGCCGGCCTGGACCCCGCCGACCCGCTGCGCCCGGTGTCCCGGCCGCGGGTGCCGCGCCCGCAGTCCGGTCCGGTCGCCTCGCCCGTGGCGCTGGAGCGGGCCGAGCGGCTGCGGGGGCTGTACGAGGAGGTCGAGCAGCTGCGCCGGGCGATGGCCTCCCGGCCGGTGATCGACCAGGCCCGCGGGGTGCTGATGGCCCTCCACTCCTGCACCCCGGACCAGGCGTGGAGCATTCTGCGCGAGACCTCCCAGCTGTCCAACACCAAGCTGCGCACGGTCGCGGAGGCGGTCGCCACCAGCGCGACCGGCACGCCCCCGCCGGTGGACGTCCGAGCCGCCCTGCGCACGGCGATCGCCCGCCACACGGACTGACGCCCGCTCCGGAGCAAGTGACCCGTGTGCCCTTCGGGAGCGGTGGAGCCGTGGAAGGATCGGTCCGGCACTCGACGAAGAGGGATCTCCGTGACCAACGAGCTCGAGCACGACCGCCCCGACCGCCCCGGTTCCGCCGGCTACGGGGCCCTGCGGCCCGACCGCACGGGGCAGGCCGAGGCGTTCGACGCCATCGGCGGCCGGTACGACGAGGCCTTCCCCCACAAGGACGGGCAGGTCGAGGCCACCGACTGGCTCGTCGGCGCCCTCCCGGCCGGGGCCCGGGTCCTGGACCTCGGCTGCGGCACCGGCCTGCCGACCGCGCGCCGGCTCGCCGAAGGGGGCCTGGACGTGGTCGGCGTCGACCTGTCGGCCCGGATGGTGGCGCTCGCCCGCGAGCACGTGCCCGAGGCGTCCATCCACCAGGCGGACCTCGCCGACCTGCGCCCCGGCGGCCCGCTCGACCTCGGCCGCTTCGACGCGGTGACGGCCTTCTTCTGCCTGCTCATGCTGCCCCGCGCGGAGATCCCCCTCGCACTGCGCACGATCCACCACCTGCTCGTGCCGGGCGGACGGCTCGCCCTGTCGATGGTGGAGGCCGACGTGGACGGGTTCGCGATCCCGTTCCTCGGCAGCACCATCCGCGTGTCCGGCTACCTCCGCGACGACCTGCTCCAGGTGGTCGACGGCGCCGGTTTCGACATCGTCGACGAGACGTCGTACACCTACGCGCCGTCCAGCGCGGAGGTGCCGCCCGAGATCCAGATCTTCCTGCGGTGCACGCGGCGCGAGTGAGCACGGACAAGGTGGTGCAGTGCGACCTGCGCCTGCCCGGCGACCCGCTCCGGCCGCCGGGCGGTCCCGGGACGGTCCGGGTCAGCCGTCGTTCTCCGGGGACGGCAGGGAGGCGCCCGGGACGTCGGCGGGGGCGTAGACCCGGTGGTCGCCCGGGTAGGGCTCGCTCCAGTCGTGGGTCTGGTACCAGGTGTAGCGGTTCATCTGCTCGGCGTTGGCGTAGTCGGGCACCGCGTGCGGGCCGGTCAGGCGCTGGTGGGAGGCCCAGGTCCGCCACTGAGCGGCGAGCGCGCGGCGGGCCGGCGGGACCGCGGCGGACGTCGGCGCGGCGGCGGCCGCGGTGTCCTGGGGCGCGGGGGTGTCCGGGCCGCAGGCGGGCTGGGGGCTCACGCCGAGGGTCAGGGACGTGCGGTTGGGCACGGTGGTGAACGGCGTGGCGTCCGGGGTGCGGCGGAACGCGCCGTACATCGGGGTGGCCGCGCTGTCCTTCTGGTTCATCGGGTGGATGCCGAGGATCTGCTCGACGGTGCGGATCATCGTGATCTGCGAGTAGTAGCGGTGGTCGACGCCGCCGTGCGCGGCCCAGGGGCTGATGACCTGGACGGGGGCGCGGTGGCCGTCGACGTGGTCGAGGCCGTTCTGGGAGTCGTCCTCGACGACGAAGATCGCCGAGTCCTTCCAGTAGGGGCTGTGCGAGATGGTGTCGACCATGCGGCCCACCGCGAGGTCGTTGTCGGCGACCTCGGCGGCGGCGTTCGCGGGGCCGCCGGTGTGGTCGTTGGAGAACCAGAACATGTTGAGGTTCGCCGGGCCGTTCTTCGCGAAGTCCTGCTCCCAGACCTGCTCCTTGTAGACGTCCGGGACGTCCAGGTCGAACATCGGGAAGCCCTGGACGGAGACCTCGTTGAGCGAGGGGATCGCGGAGCCGGTGCGGATGGGGTACTGGGTGGCCGCGCCGGTGGCCCGCATGGTCCTGGCGTCGCAGTACAGGTTCTGCCAGGTGGCGCCGGCCGGCTTGGTCTCCAGCGACTGGAACTCGCCGAAGTCCTTGACCGACCTGCCCACTGTCCGGGCGCCGGTCCACAGGAACCCGGTCTTCTGGTGGCCGAGGGCGTCGTTCTCGGTGTCGTAGCTGCGCTGGTACTCGCCGGCGGAGGACTCGGTGTACTCCGGGTTGTCCGACTGCATCAGCCAGTTGTGGCCCTCGGCGGAGTTGGTGCCGACGTCGTAGAAGTTGTCGTAGAGCCCGAACTGCCGGGCCAGGGCGTGCTGGTTGGGGGTGACGTTCGCGCCGAAGGTGGTCAGCGCGGGGTCGCCGTCGCCCCGGGGGTCGTCGCCGAGGACCTGGTCGTAGGTGCGGTTCTCCTTGACGAGCAGGAAGACGTGCTTGATCGTCGAGGGGTCGCCGAGCCGCGCCGGGACGGGCACCGGCTTGGCGTGGCCCGCGCCCTTGGCCGTGCGCACCGAGCCGGGCGTCCAGCCGTTCTGCTGGAACACCTTGGCGGTCTGCGCCCGTACGGCCCGGTCGTCCGGCAGGGTGAACCGCGTCAGGCTGGACGTCGTGTCGTGGGTGCCGTGGCCGGCGGCGGTGGTGGGGCGGCGGGCGTCGATGCCGCGGGTGTTCGAGACGACGACCTGCCCGCCCACGGTGGCGATCTGCGCGGGGAAGTAGTCGGTGGGCAGCAGGCCCACGTAGCGGGCGGGCTCCTGCGCGGACGTGTAGCGGTAGACGGCGACGGCGTTCGCGCGGCCGAGGGTCACCAGCAGGCGGCCGTCGGCGGTGAGCGCGACCGCGTTCGGCTCGTAGCCGACGGACGCCTCGGGCCAGGGCTGGGTGGCGATGGTCTGCACGACCTTGTTGCGGCGGGTGTCGATGACCGAGACGTTGTTGTCGGCCGTGTCGGTGACGAACACCGCGCCCTTCGCCGCGTACACCGCGGTGGGGTGCAGGCCGACGTCGAGGGTGCCGACGGGGGCGGCCGGGTCCGCCGGGTCGATGACGCTGACGGTGCCGGTGGTGGTGGCGCCGGTGTCCGGATCGGCGGGCACCTGGGTGCCGTAGGAGGTGAGGGTGGTGTCGCCGGCCCGCGCCGGGCGCCCGCCCTCGTTGCTGACGTACAGCCTGCCGCCGGCCAGGACGATGCCGCGCGGGGCGTTGCCGACGGCCCAGCTGTGCCGGACGGCTCCGGTCTCCGCGTCGAGGGCGACGACCCGGTTCTGGCCGTTGACCGCCGCGTAGACGGTGGAGCCGTCGGGTGAGAAGACCGCCCCCGCGACCAGCGCGTGGCGGGAGCCGTCGGCCGGGACCGGGACGCTCACCGGGTCGGACAGGGTGCCGTCAGCGGCCACGGTGAACCGGGTGTAGCCGTCGGTCTGGCCGAGCCACAGCCGGGTGCCGTCGGGCGAGTAGGTCGGGCCCTCCTGGCCGACGGCGGCGCTCTTGATGCGCAGGTCGTCCGCCGCCTTGGTGCCGACCTTCTGCTTCACCTGCCCGGTGGCCGCGTCCAGGACGACCAGGGCGGCGTCGCCGTCGGCGAGGGCGGCGGCGATGCGGGTGCCGTCGGGGCTCACCGCGGAGGACATGATCTTGCCGTCGTCGACGACCGTGCGGGTGCCGTAGGGCTTGAGGTACTGGTCGTCGGAGACGACCTGGCCGCGCGCGGTCTGCTGCCCGACCTGCCGGGTGCCGAAGCCGTACGTCGAGGCGACCGCGGTGCCGGTGACGCCGAGGGCGACCGCGATGCCCGCCGCCACGAGCACGCCCCGGCGTCCGACGGGTCTGCCGAACAGGTTGGTCCGCTCCCTCTGCCGGGTGCGGCGCTGACGGGTTACCTGCATGGGGCTATCCCTTCGGAGGAGGGGTGGGGAGCAGTGCGACGGTGCCGTCGAACTGCCAGAGGGGGTTCGGGGCGTCCCCGAGCGGAGTGCGCACCAGGAAGTAGCCGTTGACCTCCTTGGGCCCGTCGCCGTCGGCGACGTACCGCCCGTCGGAGGCGACGTCGAGCTGGTAGACGGCCTGTCCGGTGAGCTCCACGCCCGGCAGGTGCCAGGAGACGACGCACCGCCAGTCGTTGCCCGGCCCCTCCTGCGCCTGCCGCCCGTCGCCCTTGGTGCAGGCCGCCGTGACGGCCAGCTGCTCCTCGGTGACGGCGGGCCGGTGCAGTTGCGCGGTCTGGATCCGGTACAGGTGCGCGAACGCGGTGGCGACCGACCGCTGCACCTTCTCCTGGCCGATCCCGGACCCCAGGGAGGGGGTCGTGCCGGCGATCACCGCGACCGTGACGGCGACCAGCCCGGCGAGGGGCAGCAGGCCGATGGTGACCGCGCGGCGGCCGGAGCCGTCGTAGGCCGGGTTGGTGAAGTCCCGCCGCAGGAAGAGCCGCAGGGCGAGCGCGGTGGCGAGCACGGCCCACACCAGGCCGACCGCGACGCCGACGAGGAGCGGGCGGAGCTGGGCGGGGTCGGTGAACAGGCCGTTCCAGGACAGGAAGGCGTACCCGGGCAGGGCGAGCCGTACGGCGACGGGCAGCGGCAGCATCTGGGCGACCTGCATCGCGAGTGCCACCAGCGCGGGGAGCAGCAGACCCATCGGGGACCGCCCGAGCGCGACCGAGCCGAGCAGTCCGACCGCGGCCAGCGCCAGGGTCGGGGCGAGGACACAGGTCCAGGCGAGCAGGACGCGGACGGCGGCGTCGCCCGGTGCCAGCAGGTGGCCGTCGAGGCCGACCAGCGGCTGGTTCCCGACGGCGAGGAGCCCGCCGGCCGTGCTGGAGCAGGCCAGCCCGGCCACGAGCAGCAGCACCACGGTGAGCCCGGCCAGCGCCTTGGCGACGAAGATCCGCCGGGGGGAGCGCACGGCGACCAGCAGGTGGCGCCAGGTGCCGAGCCGGTCCTCGCAGGCGAACACGTCGCCGGTGACCACCGAGGTCAGCAGCGGCAGTGCCCAGGTGCCGGCGAAGCCGAGCATGACCAGCGGCCCGGCCCAGCCCGTGGCGTGCATCCAGCGGCCGAAGAGGGTGTCGGTGGGCAGCGTGCTCTGCGCGCTCACCCCGGCGACGAACAGCGCGGGCGCGACCCAGCAGGCCAGGACGAGCAGCCGGATCCGCCACTGGGAGACCAGTTTGACCAGCTCGAAGCGGTAGGCGCGCGCCACGGACACACGGCGGGTGGCGGCCGGGGCGCCGCCGGTGCTCCCGGCGAGGCCGTCCGGGCGGTCGACGGCGGTCGCGGTCATCGGCCGGCCTCCTGCCGCTGCTGCTCGGTCAGGGCGAGGAAGGCCGCCTCCAGCGGCGAGACGACCGGGGTGAGTTCACGGACGGCGACGCCGGAGCGGACGAGGGCGGCGACGAGGGCGTCGAGGGCGGGCACGGGCGCGCGCACCACGAGCCGGCCGGTGTCACGGGGTGCACCGGTGGCGTACGGCTCACCGGTGTCGTCGGGCGCACCCGTCTCGCGCCGTGCGCCGGTGTCGTACGACGCACCCGCGTCGTCGAGCACCCGCACCCCGGGGATTCCGGCGGCGAGGCGGCGGGCGGCCGGCGGGTCGGAGGTGACGAGCCGGTAGTCGAGTGGGCCGTGCGCGGCGGCCAGCTCGCCGACCGGTCCGCAGAACACGGTCCGCCCCCCGGCGAGGACGGTGACCTCGGAGCACAGGGCCTCCAGGTCGTCCATGCGGTGGCTGGAGAGGACCACGGCGGTCCCGTCGGCGGCGAGCCGGGTGAGGACGCCGTGGACGTGCTGCTGGCCGGCCGGGTCCAGCCCGTTGGACGGCTCGTCGAGCACCAGCAGCCGGGGCCGGGCGAGCAGGGCGGCGGCCAGGCCCAGCCGTTGGCGCATGCCGAGGGAGAAGCCGCGGGTGCGGTCGTCGGCGACGTCGGTGAGCCCGACCTGGTCGAGCACGTCGTCCACGCCGGCCGTGCGGGGGCCGTCGCCGTGCAACGCCGCGAGCGCGGAGAGGTTCTGGCGGGCGGTCAGCGAGGGGTACAGCCCCGGCCCGTCCACGAAGCCGGCGACCCCGTCGGGTGCGGCGAGCGCCCGGCCGACGGGCACGCCCAGGATCTCCAGGCTGCCGCTGTCGGCGACGGACAGGCCGAGCAGCAGGCCCAGCAGGGTGGTCTTGCCCGCGCCGTTGGGTCCGACGAGACCGTGGATCCGCCCCCGTGCCACCTCCAGGTCGACGCCGTCGAGGGCGACGACGTCACCGAAACACTTGCCGATCCCGCGTGCCCGAATGGCGAGGAGTGTTTCCATGAGCCCCTTCTTTCGCACCAGTGAAGGAACTTAGGCGCGTCACACGCCCCGCACAGGGACGCCCGCCTGAACACGCACGGAACGGATCGTCAAGGCATGGGCAAGTGGGCCGGGGCAGCCGGACCGCCGCTCCACCGGAAAAGATTTCCGGTGGCGCTGTCGATCCGGCGGCTTCCCGTTCGACACCCTGGTGACGGACGCCTCGCCGCACGAGGGGGCGACAGGACCTGATGAGGGATCAAGGGATCACATGGAACAGCTGCTGCGCGTGCAGAACTTCACCATCTCCCGCGACGGCGTCGCCGCGGGCGAGGACCAGAGCCTGGAACGGCCCTTCGGCACCCGTATCGACCCGCGGGAGCTCTTCACCTGGGCCGGCGCGACGGCGAGCTGGCCCAACCGCACCGAGCCCGGCGGCAGCCGGGGTCTGGACGACTACTTCACCCGGGACTTCAGCCACGGCATCGGCGCCGAGATCATGGGCCGCAACAAGTTCGGACCCCAGCGCGGCCCGTGGCAGGACCACGAGTGGCAGGGCTGGTGGGGCGAGGAGCCGCCTTTCCACACGCCGGTGTTCGTCCTGACCCACCACGAGCGCCCCTCGTTCACCCTCTCCGACACCACGTTCCACTTCGTGAACGCCGACCCCGCCACGGTGCTGGCGCAGGCTCGGGAGGCGGCGCGGGGCAAGGACGTGCGCCTGGGCGGCGGGGTGAGCACGGTGCGCGAGTTCCTCGACGCCGACCTCGTCGACACGCTGCACATCGCGGTCGCCCCGGTGGAGATCGGCTCGGGCCTGCGCCTGTGGGACTCCCCCGACGACCTGCGCGACCGCTTCCACCTGGAGGTGGTGCCGAGCCCGAGCGGGGTGACGCACCACTTGTTCTGGCGCAGGTGACGAATGCCCGCCCGCCGAGACGTTCCCGCGGGCCGAGGGCGTGCACAGTGGGGCGGGTGGGACTCGAACCCACGGCCGACGGATTATGAGTCCGCTGCTCTAACCGGCTGAGCTACCGCCCCATAGCGGCGTGTCGCGTACATGTGTGCGCGTCGTCTGCCGCAGCATAGCCGCTCATACGATCTCCTGCTTCGGATGGTCGGCTTCCGTGCTGACATGAAAAAGGACCCCTACGGGGTCCTCGTTCAGCATGCTCCCCCGACTGGACTCGAACCAGTAACCTGCCGGTTAACAGCCGGCTGCTCTGCCAATTGAGCTACGGAGGACCGAGCTCCCCCGACTGGACTCGAACCAGTAACCTGCCGGTTAACAGCCGGCTGCTCTGCCAATTGAGCTACGGAGGAATGCCTCGTTGCATCGAACGTGCCGTCCTGGGTATCCGCCAGGGGGCGCCCGCTCGCTGCGACACATACATTAGCGCAAGCAGGGGGGTGCTTAGCCAATCGGTACCCCCGGCACCGATGCCGCACCGCCGACCGACACGAGGGAAGGGTGGCCGTCATGCGCTACCGGCTGATGTTCCTCTCCGGGCTCGCCCTGGGCTACGTGCTGGGCACGAGGGCCGGACGCGAACGCTACGAGCAGCTGAAGAAGTCCGCGCGCCGGCTCTCCGAGAACCCCGCCGTCCGCAACACCGCCGAGACGGCGGCCCAGCAGGGCCGCCAGTACGCCGGCAAGGCCTACCACGCGGTGAGCGACAAGCTCGGCGACCGGGTCCCCGACTCGGTCACCCAGCGGGTCCGCTCGCTGCGCGAGCGGAACGGCTCCGCCCCCGCCGACGACTGGGGCACCAGCACCACCTAGGGCTCGTCGTCCGGCAGTCCTGAGGGGCGCGGGAACCGTGCGGTCGTACGGTTCCCGCGCCCCTGTGCCGTGCCCGGCCCGAGCCGGCGCCGCGATGCGGCAGAATTTTCGCCATGGGGATAGTCGCCGGGTTGGACAGTTCGCCCGATTTCACTCGCATCGTCGTCTGCGACACCGACACGGGTGCCGTGCTCAGGCAGGGCTACGCGCCGCACCCGGTCGACGGTCCGGCGGGCGGCGGCCGCCCGAGCGACGTCGACCCGCAGGCCTGGCTGCTGTCCCTCGGTGAGGCCGCCGGCGGCGGACTGCTGGAGGGCGTGCAGGCCATCGGCGTGTCCGCGCAGCAGAACGCCGTCGTGCCGCTGGACGCGCAGGGCAACACCGTGCGCCCGGCGATGGTCGGCGGGGACAAGCGGGCGCAGGTCGCGGCCGCCGACCTGGTGGACGCGTTCGGGGGCCGGGAGGCGTGGGCGCAGGCGGTCGGGTGCGTACCGCAGGCCGCGCAGCCGGTGACCAAGCTGCGCTGGCTGGCGAAGAGCGAGCCGGACGCCGCGCAGCGCACGGCCGTGCTGCTGCAGGCCCACGACTGGCTGGTCTGGCAGCTGCTGGGCCGGCCGGCGCGCCGGACCACCGACCGGGGCGGCGCCTCGGGCACCGGGTACTGGTCGGCCGCGACCGGCGGCTACCGGCCCGACCTGGTCGAGCTGGCGCTCGGCCACCAGGCGGTGCTGCCCGAGGTGATCGGGCCCTCGGAGGCGGCCGGTACGACGCCGGAGGGGCTGCTGATCTCCGCCGGCACCGGCGAGACCATGGCCGCGGCGCTGGGCCTGGGGCTGGGGACCGGCGACGCCGTGGTGTCCCTGGGCGCCTCCGGGTCCGTGATGGCCGTCCACCCCGAGGCCCTGATGGACGGCTCCGGGACGATCACCGCGCTGGCCGACGCGACCGGCATGCACCTGCCGGTCGTGACCACCCTGAACGCCGTGCGGACCCTGCGCGGCGCGGCCGAGCTGCTGGGGCTGCCCGACCTGGAGACCCTGTCGGACCTGGCCATGAAGTCGACGCCCGGCTCGCACGGGCTGGTGCTGCTCCCCTACCTGGAGGGCGAGCGCACCCCGAACCTGCCGCACACCGCCGGGACGCTGGCCGGGCTGCGGCGCGAGTCGATGAAGCCCGAGCACCTGGCGCGGGCCGCCTTCGAGGGCATGCTGTGCGGGCTCGCCGACGCGCTGGACGTGCTGCGCGGGCGGGGCGTGGAGGTGCGGCGGGTCTTCCTGCTGGGCGCGGCGGCCGAGCTGCCCGCGGTGCAGGCCGCGGCGCCGGCGCTGTTCGGGGCGCAGGTCGTCGTACCGCAGCCCGCGGACTACGCGGCGATCGGCGCCGCCCGGCAGGCGGCCTGGGCGCTGGGGGTCACCCAGGGCACGCTCGACCCGCGGACGCCGCCGGCCTGGCAGGGCGCGGCGGCGCAGGTGCTGGAGCCGGGCGAGGAGCTGGCGGTCGGGCAGGCGGTGCGGCAGCAGTTCGTGTCGGTGCGCGAACAGACACACCCGGGGGCGTTCCGCTCGTAGCGGACGCGCCGGGCCGCGCCGACGGGTTAATCGGTTGAGGTAACACGGGTGGGGTGCCCGACGATAGGTGCCAGGGGCAAGCGACCGCCCCTTTCGCCGACTCCGAGAGACCAGCGTGCTCATACGACTCCTGCGGACCTGTCTCAGGCCCTACAAGAAACCCATCGCCCTGCTGGTGCTGCTGCAGTTCCTGCAGACCTGCGCCACCCTCTACCTGCCCACGCTGAACGCGGACATCATCGACGACGGCGTCGTGAAGGGCGACACCGGCTACATCCTGTCCTACGGCGCCCTGATGATCGGCATCTCGCTGGTCCAGGTCGTGTGCAACATCGGCGCCGTGTACTACGGCGCCCGCACGGCCTCCGCGCTCGGCCGTGACGTGCGGGCCGCCGTCTTCGACCGGGTGCAGTCGTTCTCCGCCCGCGAGGTCGGCCACTTCGGCGCTCCGTCCCTCATCACCCGTACGACCAATGACGTCCAGCAGGTACAGATGCTGGTGCTGATGTCGTTCACCCTGATGGTGTCGGCGCCCATCATGTGCGTGGGCGGCATCGTGCTCGCCCTCGGTCTGGACGTGCCGCTGTCCGGGGTGCTGGTCGCCGTCGTCCCGGTGCTGGGCATCTGCGTGACGCTGATCGTACGGCGGCTGCGGCCGCTGTTCCGGGCCATGCAGGTCCGGCTGGACACGGTGAACCGGGTGCTGCGCGAGCAGATCACCGGCAACCGCGTCATCCGCGCCTTCGTCCGCGACGAGTACGAGCAGCAGCGCTTCCGCAAGGCCAACACCGACCTGACCGCCATGGCGCTGGGCACCGGCAACCTGCTGGCACTGATGTTCCCCGTGGTGATGACGGTGGTGAACCTGTCGTCCATCGCGGTGGTGTGGTTCGGCGCGCACCGCATCGACAGCGGCGAGATGCAGATCGGCGACCTGACCGCGTTCCTCGCCTACCTGATGCAGATCGTCATGTCCGTGATGATGGCGACCTTCATGTTCATGATGGTGCCGCGTGCCGAGGTGTGCGCCGAGCGCATCCAGGAGGTCCTGGACACCGACTCCAGCGTGGTGCCGCCGCTCGCACCGGTCACGGAGCTGCGCCGGCACGGGCACCTGGAGCTCCGCGGGGCGGGCTTCCGCTACCCGGGGGCCGAGGAGCCCGTGCTGAGGTCCGTCGACCTGGTCGCCCGGCCGGGCGAGACGACCGCCGTCATCGGCTCGACCGGCAGCGGCAAGTCGACGCTGCTGGGCCTCGTGCCGCGGCTGTTCGACGCCACCGACGGGGAGGTGCTGGTCGACGGCGTGCCGGTGGCCGCGCTCGACCCGCGGCTGCTGGCCCGGACCGTGGGCCTGGTGCCGCAGAAGCCGTACCTGTTCGCCGGGACCGTGGCGACGAACCTGCGCTACGGCAACCCGGACGCCACCGACGAGGAGCTGTGGCACGCGCTGGAGGTGGCGCAGGCCAAGGACTTCGTGACGAAGCTGGAGGGCGGCCTGGACGCGCCGATCGCGCAGGGCGGCACCAACGTCTCCGGCGGTCAGCGCCAGCGCCTGGCCATCGCCAGGACGCTCGTGCAGCGCCCGGAGATCTACCTCTTCGACGACTCCTTCTCCGCGCTCGACTACGCCACGGACGCAGCCCTGCGCTCGGCGCTCGCCGAGGAGACCGCGGAGGCGACCGTGGTGATCGTCGCGCAGCGCGTGGCGACCATCCGGGACGCCGACCGCATCGTGGTGCTCGACGAGGGCCGCGTGGTCGGCACCGGCACCCACCACGAGCTGATGGCGGACAACGAGACCTACCGGGAGATCGTGCTCTCCCAGCTGACGGAAGCGGAGGCTGCGTGATGGCGGGGCCGATGGGGCGGATGATGGCCGGGGGCGGCCCCGACACCCGCTCGCTGGACTTCAAGGTGTCGGGCCGGCGGCTCGTCGCCCGGTTCGGGCCGGAACGGCTGACCATCTACGCGCTGCTGGCGTGCGTGGTGGTCAGCGTCGGGCTGAACGTCGTCGGGCCGAAGATCCTCGGCCGGGCGACCGACCTGGTGTTCTCCGGCATCGTCGGGCGGCAGATGCCGGCCGGTGCCACCAAGGACCAGGTGCTGGAGTCGATGCGGCAGCGCGGCGACGGCGACGTGGCCGACATGCTGCGCAGCACCGACTTCACGCCGGGCAAGGGCATCGACTTCACCGCCGTCGGGCACGTGCTGCTGCTCGCGGTGGGCGTGTTCCTGGTCGCCGGCCTGCTGATGGCGGTGGCGACGCGGCTGGTCAACCGGGCCGTGAACCGCACGATGTTCCGGATGCGCGAGGACGTCCAGACGAAGCTGTCGCGGCTGCCGCTGTCGTACTTCGACCAGCGGCAGCGCGGTGAGGTGCTGTCGCGGGCGACCAACGACATCGACAACATCGGGCAGACGCTCCAGCAGTCGATGGGCCAGCTGATCAACTCGCTGCTGACGATCATCGGCGTGCTGGCGATGATGTTCTACGTCTCCTGGATCCTGGCGCTGGTCGCGCTGGTGACCGTGCCGCTGTCGTTCGTGGTGGCCACCCGGGTCGGCAAGCGGTCGCAGCCGCACTTCGTGCAGCAGTGGCGCACCACCGGCAAGCTGAACGCGCACATCGAGGAGATGTACACCGGCCACACCCTGGTGAAGGTGTTCGGCCGGCAGGACGAGTCGGCGCAGCAGTTCGCCGAGCAGAACGACGCGCTGTACGAGGCGGGGTTCAAGGCGCAGTTCAACAGCGGGGTCATGCAGCCGCTGATGTTCTTCGTGTCGAACATCAACTACGTGCTGGTCGCGGTCGTCGGCGGGCTGCGGGTCGCCTCGGGCGCGCTGTCGATCGGGGACGTGCAGGCGTTCATCCAGTACTCGCGGCAGTTCTCGATGCCGCTGACGCAGGTCGCGTCGATGGCGAACCTGGTGCAGTCGGGCGTGGCCTCGGCCGAGCGGGTCTTCGAGCTGCTGGACGCCGAGGAGCAGGAGGCGGACCCGGTGCCGGGCACCCGGCCCGAGGCGCTGCGCGGGCGGGTGGCGCTGGAGCACGTGTCGTTCCGCTACGAGCCCGACAAGCCGCTCATCGAGGACCTGTCGCTGACCGTGGAGCCCGGCCGGACCGTCGCGATCGTCGGCCCGACCGGCGCGGGCAAGACCACCCTGGTCAACCTGCTGATGCGGTTCTACGACGTCTCCGGCGGGCGGATCACCCTCGACGGCGTGGACATCGCGTCGATGTCCCGGGACGAACTGCGCGCCGGGATCGGCATGGTGCTGCAGGACACCTGGCTGTTCGGCGGCACGATCGCGGAGAACATCGCCTACGGCGCCTCCCGCGAGGTCACTCGCGGGGAGATCGAGGAGGCGGCCCGGGCGGCCCACGCGGACCGGTTCGTGCGGACGCTGCCCGACGGGTACGACACCGTGATCGACGACGAGGGCTCCGGGGTCAGCGCCGGTGAGAAGCAGCTCATCACCATCGCGCGGGCGTTCCTGTCCGACCCGGTGATCCTGGTGCTGGACGAGGCGACGTCGTCGGTCGACACCCGCACCGAGGTGCTGATCCAGAAGGCGATGGCCAAACTCGCCCACGGGCGCACGTCGTTCGTGATCGCGCACCGGCTGTCGACGATCCGGGACGCGGACACCATCCTGGTGATGGAGAACGGCTCCATCGTGGAACAGGGCACGCACCACGACCTGCTGGAGGCCGGCGGGGCGTACTCCCGGCTGTACGAGGCGCAGTTCGCCCAGGCCGTGGCCGAGGTGGACTGAGCGGCCGGCCCGGCCCGGGGTGCCGTCGCGGTGCGGCGGCGCCCCGGTGCGGGTCAGTCGAGGTAGCCCCGCAGCTGGTCCGCGAAGGCGTGGTCCCTGAGCTTGTTGAGGGTCTTGGACTCGATCTGGCGGATGCGCTCGCGGGTCACGCCGAAGATGCGCCCTATCTCCTCCAGCGTGCGGGGGCGGCCGTCGGCCAGGCCGTAGCGGAGCTGGACGACCTTGCGCTCCCGCTCGCCGAGGGTGGACAGCACGGCCTCCAGGTGCTCCTTGAGCAGCAGGAACGCCGCCGACTCCACGGGGCTCGCGGCGTCGCCGTCCTCGATGAGGTCACCGAGCGCGACGTCGTCCTCCTCCCCCACCGGCGCGTGCAGCGACACCGGTTCCTGCGCGAGGCGCAGCACCTCGCCGACCCGCTCGGGCGCGAGGTCCAGCTGGGCGGCGACCTCCTCGGGGGTCGGCTCGTAGCCGCGCTCCTGGAGGATGCGGCGCTGGACGCGCACGACGCGGTTGATGAGCTCGACGACGTGCACGGGGACGCGGATGGTGCGGGCCTGGTCGGCGAGCGCGCGGGACATCGCCTGGCGGATCCACCAGGTGGCGTAGGTGGAGAACTTGTAGCCGCGGGCGTAGTCGAACTTCTCGACGGCGCGGATCAGGCCGAGGTTGCCCTCCTGGACCAGGTCGAGCATGGTCAGGCCGCGGCCGACGTAGCGCTTGGCGACCGACACCACGAGCCGCAGGTTGGCCTCGATGAGGCGGCGCTTGGCCATCCGGCCCATGACCACCAGCCGGTCCAGGTCGAGGGCCAGTTCGCTGTCCAGGTCGGGGGTGGTGCCCAGCTTCTCCTCGGCGAACAGGCCGGCCTCGACGTGCCGGGCGAGCTCGACCTCCTCGGCCGCGGTGAGCAGCGGGATCCGGCCGATCTCGCGCAGGTACTGGCGGAACAGGTCGGCGGAGGGGCCGCCGGACTCGGTGCGGGTGGGGGCCCGCCCGGCGGCCCCGGGGAGCACGGCGCCCACGGCGTCCAGGGCGTGCGCGGCGTCCCCCGCGTCCACGGCGTCCAGCGCCTCGGCGGGCGGTTCGCCCGGCTCACCCGGCTCGGGGGGCGGCTCCACGGACGGCTCCAGGGACGGCTCGGGGCCCGGCCCGGCGTCCGGGTCGGCTTCCGGGTGGTGCACGGCACGGTCCTGCGGGGGCACCGCGACCAGGAGGTCGCTCTCGGTGCCGGACTCCGTGCCGTCGGTACGGGTGTCGGTCGGGACGAGGGTGCGGGTCTGCACGGGGGCGACCTCCAGGATGGTCGCTGCCGAGGGGGGCGGCAGCGGTACTTCGGGGCGGAGGCGGCTGCCTCGCCGCTGTCCGTCCCGTACGCGATGAGCGCGCCCGCGGGGGTCTGTGACCCGTGGGGAACGGATCGGCCGCGCTCCGAGGACTCAGGCACCGCACCCCAGTGTGGGGTACGACACATCTCCGCCACGAGGGGCGTGCGGTGACTTTTTGAGTCCGGTCCGTGACCGAGCGGTGACCGCGGGGGCCGGCGGGACGCCCCGGACGGTCCCGTGGGTCAGAGCGCCGCGGCCCCGTGCTCGCGCAGCGCCTGGTCGTACTGCTGGAGGATCCACAGCTCGTTCTGCACGGCGGCCAGCTGGGCCTGGTCGCCGCCGGTGGACAGGCGGGTCATCTGCGACTGGACGTCCCGGATGCGGCGCTCCACCGCGCGGCGGCGGACCTGGACCAGGACCGTGCCCGCGTACACCTCGTCCACCGCGCGCTTCATGATCGGCTCGACGGCGAGTTCGGTGACCATGGCGCGGACCGTGTCGTCGGGGGCGGCCTCGCGGACCCGCACCAGGTACTCCTGCGGGTCCTGCACGCCGTACTCCGCGCCGCCCGCGTCCTGGACCGCCTGGCGCACGGCCGCGTAGGGCGGGGCGGTGAACTCGTCGATGCCGTACGCGTCGAACGCCGGGGAGACCAGCTCGGGGCGCTGCAGGGCGAGCTTGAGCAGTTCGCGCTCGGTGGCGAAGACCGGGTTGCGCAGGGTGAGGGCCGGGCCGGAGGGGCCGGAGCGGGGGGCCTGCGCCCACTGCTGCTGCGGGGCGCCCCGGTCGGCGGGGCGCGGGTCGCGGCCGCCGCGCTCGCGGGCCCAGCGGGCCAGCTGCGCCACGCGCTTGACGACGAACTGGGTGTCGAGGATGCCCAGCAGGCCGGCCAGCTGGACGGCGACCTCGTGCTGCGCGCCGGTGTTCTTGATGCGGGCGACGACCGGCGCGGCCTCGTCGAGGGCGGCGGCCCGGCCGGCCGGGGTGTCCAGGTCGTAGCGGCCGACGATCTGGCGCAGCGCGAACTCGAAGAGCGGGGTGCGGGGTTCGACCAGGTCGGCGACCGCCTCGTCGCCCTTGGCCAGGCGCAGGTCGCAGGGGTCCATGCCGTCGGGGGCGACCGCGATGTACGTCTCGGCGGCGAACTTCTGGTCGTCCTCGAAGGCGCGCAGGGCCGCCTTCTGGCCGGCCGCGTCGCCGTCGAAGGTGAAGATGACGCGCGCCGAGCCGTTGTCCATCAGCAGCCGGCGGAGGATCTTGATGTGGTCGCCGCCGAAGGCGGTGCCGCAGGTGGCGATGGCGGTGGTGACCCCGGCCAGGTGGCAGGCCATGACGTCGGTGTAGCCCTCGACCACGACCGCGCGGGACGTCTTGGCGATCTCCTTCTTCGCCAGGTCGATGCCGTAGAGGACCTGGGACTTCCGGTAGAGCGCCGTGTCGGGCGTGTTGAGGTACTTGGGGCCGTTGTCCGCCTCGTAGAGCTTGCGCGCGCCGAAGCCGACGACGTCGCCGCCGATGTCGCGGATGGGCCACATCAGGCGGCCCCGGAAGCGGTCGATGGGGCCGCGGCGGCCCTCCTGGGAGAGCCCGGAGAGGACCAGCTCCTTGTCGGTGAAGCCCTTGCCGCGCAGGAACCGGGTGAGGTGGTCCCAGCCCTGCGGGCTGTAGCCGACGCCGAAGTGCTGGGCGGCGCCCTGGTCGAAGCCGCGCTCGGCGAGGAAGACCCGGCCGGCCTCGGCCTCCGGGGAGAGCGCGAGCTGTTCCGCGTACCACTCGGCGGCGATCTTGTGGGCCTCGACCAGGCGGATGCGTTCGCCGCGCTGGTGGGCGGGGTTGTACCCGCCCTCCTCGTAGCGCAGGGTGATGCCGGCCTGGGCGGCCAGGCGCTCGACCGCCTCGGAGAAGGTGAGGTGGTCGATCTTCATCACGAACGTGATGGTGTCGCCGCCCTCCTGGCAGCCGAAGCAGTGGAACAGTCCCTTGCCCGGGCTGACCTGGAAGGAGGGCGACTTCTCGTCGTGGAACGGGCACAGCCCCTTGAGGTTGCCGCCGCCCGCATTGCGCAGCTGGAGGTACTCGGACACCACGGCGTCGATCGGGACCGCGTCCCGTACCGCCTTCACGTCCTCGTCGTTGATCCGTCCTGCCACGCGTGAAGTCTACGGGGACGGACCGACACTCACGGTGCGAGGTTTTCCAGCGGAACGTGCGGGTCGGCCAGGGCGTCGGTGTCGACCGGTGCCTGCGCGCGGATCAGCCGCTGGATCGGCTCCGTGACGTCCCACACGTTGACGTTCATCCCGGCCAGCACCCGGCCCTGCGCGACCCAGAACGCGATGAACTCGCGCTTGCCGGCGTCGCCGCGGATCACCACCTGGTCGTACGAGCCCGGCGGCGCCCACCCGCTGTACTCCATGCCCAGGTCGTACTGGTCGGTGAAGAAGTAGGGCACGCGGTCGTAGGAGGCACCCTCGCCCGCTTTGCCGAGCATCGAGCGGGCGGCGACCGGGCCGCCGTTCAGGGCGTTGGCCCAGTGCTCGACCCGGACCCGGGTGTCGAACAGGCCGAGCGGCACCGAGGCCACGTCGCCGGCCGCGTAGACGTCCGGGTCGGAGGTGCGCAGGCCCGCGTCCACCACGACCCCGCCGCCGTGCGCCCGGTCGGCGAGCTCCAGCCCGGCCGCCTCGGCGAGCGCGACCCGCGGCGCGGCGCCGATCGCGGCCAGCACGTCGTGCGCCGGGTGCTCCTCGCCGTCGTCCGTGCGGGCGGCGAGGACCATGCCGTCCTGGCCGACGATCTCGGTCAGCCGGGCCCCGAAGTGGAAGCGCACCCCGCGCTCGCGGTGCAGCTCGGCGAACAGCTCGCCCAGCTCGGGGCCGAGGACGCCGTGCAGCGGGGTCGGCGAGGGGTCGACGACGGTGACCTCCGCGCCGTACTCGCGGGCCGCCGCCGCCACCTCCAGGCCGATCCAGCCCGCGCCGGCGATCACGAGGTGGCCGTTGTCCCGGCCGAGGGCGGTCAGCACGCCCTTGAGGCGCTCGGCGTGGGCGAGCCGGCGCAGGTGGTGGACGCCCGCGAGGTCCGTGCCCGGGATGTCCAGGCGGCGCGGCTCGGCACCGGTGGTGAGCAGCAGCTTGTCGTAGTGGACGACGGTGCCGTCCTCGCCGAAGCGGACGGTCTTCGCCGTGCGGTCGATCGCGTCGACGGTCTGGCCCAGGTGCAGCTCGACGTCGTTCTGCGCGTACCAGGCGGGCTCGTGTACGAAGACGCTCTCGCGGGCGTCCTTGCCGAGCAGGTAGCCCTTGGACAGCGGGGGCCGCTCGTAGGGGTGGTCGCGCTCGTCGCCGATCAGTATGACGCGGCCGGTGAAGCCCTCCGCCCGGAGCGTCTCGGCCGCCTTGGCGCCGGCCAGGCCACCTCCGACGATGACGAATGTCTGATCCGCGTCGACCACTTGAAGCCTCCTCGTAAACGTGCGGCCACATGAGCGTCCCGCACGCCGGGGGGCGGGGGAAGGGGGAGTGACCCGATCAGGCCACGCGGGGTCACCTACGGACCGCTGCCGCGGTCCGGGTGCCGACGATGGTCACAGGTGCGCCGTCAGGCGGGCGTGAAGGGATCGCGCCGAGGCGTCCGTGAGGGAGGCGATCTGGTCGACGATCACCCGCTTGCGGGCCCGGTCGTCCGCCGCCCCCGCGAACAGCGCGCGGAACTGCGGGTCCAGTCCGTCGGGGGCGCGCGCGGTCAGCACCTCGGCCAGCTCGGCGATCACCACGCGCTGGTCGGCGCGCAGCCGCTCCTGCTCGGCGCGCTGCATGACGTACAGGTCGGCGACCGCCTTGAGGACCGCGCACTCCAGGCGCGTCCCCCGCGGGACGACGAGCTCGGCCGCGTAGCGGCTCAGCGGGCCGGTGCCGTACGCCTCGCGCGTGGCGCCCTCGGCGGCCAGGCAGAAGCGGCCGATGAGCTGGCTGGTGGCGTCCTTCAGCCGGGCCTGGGCGACCGCCGTGCCGTCGTAGCCGTGCGGCCACCACTCCTGCTCCTGGAGACGGTCCAGGGCGGCGGCCAGCTCCTCGGGGTCGGTGTCCGCCGGGACGTACCGGCGGGCGGCGACCGCGAAGACCTCCCGGCGCTCGGGCTCGGCGTGCAGGCAGACGGGGTCGATGTGGCCGGCGTGCAGGCCGTCCTCGACGTCGTGCACCGAGTACGCCACGTCGTCCGACCAGTCCATGACCTGGGCCTCGAAGCACGTGCGCGTGCCCGGGGCGGCCGCGCGGACCCAGTCGAACACGGGCCGGTCGTCGTCGTACACGCCGAACTTGCGCGAGTCCGGGTCGGTGGGGTGGGCGCCGCGCGGCCAGGGGTACTTGGTCGCGGCGTCGAGGGTGGCCCGGGTGAGATTCAGGCCGACGGAGCCCTCCGGGGTGAAGCGCTTGGGCTCGATGCGGGTGAGCAGCCGCAGCGACTGGGCGTTGCCCTCGAAGCCGCCGCAGTCCCGCGCGAAGTCGTTGAGCGCCCGTTCGCCGTTGTGGCCGAACGGGGGGTGGCCCAGGTCGTGGGCGAGGCAGGCGGCCTCCACCAGGTCGGGGTCGCAGCCGAGGGCCGCGCCCAGCTCCCGGCCGACCTGGGCGCACTCCAGGGAGTGCGTGAGCCGGGTGCGCGGACTGGCGTCCCAGGCGGGGCCCCGGGTGCCGGGCGTCACGACCTGGGTCTTGCCGGCGAGTCTCCTGAGCGCGGCGGAGTGCAGGATGCGGGCGCGGTCGCGCTGGAACGCGGTACGCCCCGGCCGCTTGTCGGGCTCGGGCGCCCAGCGCTCGGTCGCGGTGTCGTCGTACGGGGTGCCTGCCATGGCTCGACAGTACGGGTCACCGCTGACAGAAGGGGGTCGGGGCGGGGCGGGGCGCGTACGCGGGTGGGACCGGGGTGGTGCGGGCGGGGTTCTTGGACGGGGCGGGGCCGGGGACAGGGCCGCGTCCGGCGGGCGGGCGGAGCTGGGGCGGGGCCGCCCCCGGCAGGCGGGCGGCCAGGACCGCGGCCCGGCGGGCGGGGCGGAGCTGGGGCGGCGCCGGGGACAGGGCCGCGTCCGGCAGGCGGGCCGGAGCTGGGGCAGGGCCGCCCCCGGCAGGCGGGGCGGAGCTGGGGCGGCGCCGGGGACAGGGCCGCGTCCGGCAGGCGGGCCGGAGCTGGGGCGGGGCCGCCCCCGGCAGGCGGGCGGCCAAAACCGCGGCCCGGCAGGCGGGCCGGAGCTGGGGCAGGGCCGCGCTCATGGGCGGGAGCCGCATCCGCAGCCCGGGCGTGGCGGCCGGGACAGGGCCGGTGCGCGGCGGCTTCGGCCGGCAGGTCCGGCCCGCGTGGGTGAGCCAGGCCCGTGCGGGGCCGCGTCCGCAGGCGGGGCGGAGCCGGTGAAGGCCGCGCGCGCGGGCGGGCCGGTCGACGCAGGCTCGCGTGCGGACGATGCGAGGCCGGTGCGGGGGCCGGCTCGTGGGTCGGGCCGGGGCCGTTCTCTACGCGGCGTGGGACGCGTCGTTCGTGGTGGCGAGGGTCTCGTCGTAGCGGGTCAGGATCAGGTGGGCCATCGCCGGGTGGGCGCCGAGGGGGGCCGAGGCCAGCCAGGGGGCGTGGGCCGCGCACTGGGTCGCGAAGCGGCCGGGGGCCGTGAAGTACGACGCGACCGCCACCCGGTGGCGGCCCCGGGCCGCGAGGTCGTGCAGGGCCGACTCCACGGTGGGGGCCGCGGCGGAGGCGTAGGCGGGGACGACCGGGACGCCGAGGCGCCGGGCGAGGAGGCGGGCCGTGCGGTCCGTGTCGGACGCGTTGTCGGGGTCGCGGGAGCCCGCCGCGGCGAGCACCACCGCGCTGGTGCGGCGTTCGGCGCTCGTCGGGTCCGTGGGCCAGCCCGCCTCCACCAGCCGGGTGTGCAGGGTGTCCACCAGCAGGGGGTGCGGGCCGAGCGGGGCCGCCACGCGCGTGTGCAGGCGCGCCCCGGCCGCCATGCCGGGGATGTCGTGCTTCACGTGGTGGCCGCGGCCGAGCAGCAGCGGGACCAGCACGGCGTCCGTCGTGCCGCGCGCGTCGAGGGCGGCGAGAGTGTCGACGAGCAGCGGCTCGTTCAGCTCGATGTGGCCGAGGTGCACGGGCAGGCCGGGCCGCAGGCCGCTCACGCGCGCGAGGAGCTCACGGACGGTGGCCAGGGCGCGCGGATCGCGGCTGCCGTGGCCGACGAGGACCAGCGCGGGCGGCTCCGGGCGCCGGCGGCCGTGGGGGCCGACCGGGCCGGGCCGGCCGGCGAGCGGGGTGCTGACCGGGCGCATCAGGGGCGCCGGACCGTCGGGGAGGGAGTCATGGGGACCGATCCTGCCGGGGCGAGGTTGCCCGGCTGTTGCGCGTCCGTCACGGGACTTTTCCGGTGGTTCACCTTCCAGGGAACCACGGTGTGAGGTCCGGCGGGCGGGGCCGGGTGAACCGGATGATCGCGGGACGCGTCCTCCTGCCCGGGACCGGGAGACTTTCGACTGCTGCGACGAGGAGGTGGCGCCGTGCGCCGACCCTGGCGCGGGCCGGGCGGGCCGCGGCTGCCGCGTACCCGCAAGGGGCGACGGCGGCTGGTGCAGGCCGTGGTGGCGGGCTGCGTGCTGGCGCTGCTGCCGTCGACGTGGCTGTTCGTGTCCACCGCGGACCGGCTGGTGACCACCGCCGCCGCGCCGCGCACCGACGTCGCCGTGGTGTTCGGCGCGGGCCTGTCGGGCGGCGAGCCGTCGCCGTACCTCGCGCACCGGCTGGACGCGGCGGCGCGGCTGTACCGGGACGGCACGGTCAAGGTCGTCCTGGTCACCGGCGACAACAGCCGCGAGGACTACGACGAGCCGGACGCCATGCGCGCGTACCTCACCCGGCACGGCGTGCCCGACCGGCGGATCGTCAGCGACTACGCCGGGTTCGACACCTGGGACTCCTGCGTACGGGCCCGGAGGATCTTCGGCGTCCACCGGGCCGTGCTGATCAGCCAGGGCTTCCACATCCGGCGTGCGGTCGCCCTGTGCGAGGCGGCCGGGATCACCTCGTACGGCGTCGGGGTGGACGCCGAGCACGACGTCACCTGGTACTACGGCGGTGCGCGGGAGGTGCTCGCCGCCGGCAAGGCCGCGCTGGACGCGGTCCTGGAGCCGGACCCGCGGTTCCTCGGGCCGAAGGAGACGGGAGTGGCGTCGGCGCTGGCGGGAGCGCGCTGACCCGCCGTTCCCGGGTGCCGTGGACGCACCTCACCGGGCGCGCGGGCGGGCGGGGAGGTCGTCGTGCCGGGGGCGTAACAGGGGCCGTCGCGGCACGTAACACGGCCGCCGCACGCTGAGGCGCATGCAGAGCACCCCGACGCCCACCCACTGCCCGTACTGCGCCCTGCAGTGCGGGATGAACCTCACGCCCCTGCCGCAGGGCGGCGTCGAGGTGAGCGAGCGCGCCGACTTCCCGGTGAACCGGGGAGCGCTGTGCGCCAAGGGCCGTACGGCGCCCGAGGTGCTCTCCGAACGGGTGCGGCTGACCTCGCCGTGGGTGCGCTCGCCCGCCGGCACGCTGGAGCCGGCCACCTGGGAGGAGGCGCTGGACCGGATCGCGGGCGAACTGGCCCGGGTGCGCGCCGAGGCGGGGGCCGACGCGGTCGGCGTGTTCGGCGGGGGCGGGCTGACCAACGAGAAGGCGTACGCGCTCGGCAAGTTCGCCCGCGTGGTGCTGGGCACCTCGCAGATCGACTACAACGGGCGGTTCTGCATGTCGTCGGCGGCGGCCGCCGGCACGAAGGCGTTCGGGGTGGACCGGGGGCTGCCGTTCCCGCTGGAGGACATCCCGCGGACCGGCTGCGTGATCCTGGTCGGCTCCAACCCCGCCGAGACCATGCCGCCCGCGCTGCGCTACTTCCGCGAACTGCGCGAGAACGGCGGCACGCTGATCGTCGTCGACCCGCGCCGCACGAAGACCGCCGAGCAGGCCGACCTGCACCTGGCGCCCCGCCCCGGCACCGACCTGGCGCTCGCGCTCGGCCTGCTGCACCTGGTGGTGGCGGAGGGCCGCACGGACGAGGAGTACGTCCGGGAGCGGACCAGCGGCTGGGAGGAGGCACGGGCCGCGGCGATGGCGCACTGGCCGGAGTACGTGGAACGGATCACGGGGGTGTCCGTTCCCGAACTGCGGGAGGCAGTACGGCTGTTCTGCGAGCCCGAGGCCGCGATGGTGCTCACCGCGCGCGGGCCCGAGCAGCAGTCCAAGGGGACGGACACCGTCGGCGCCTGGATCAACCTGTGCCTGGCGACCGGCCGGGCGGGCCGCCCGCTGTCCGGGTACGGCTGTCTGACCGGGCAGGGCAACGGGCAGGGCGGGCGCGAACACGGCCAGAAGGCCGACCAGTTGCCCGGCTACCGCAAGCTGGACGACCCGGCGGCGCGGCGGCACGTGGCCGAGGTGTGGGGCGTGGACCCGGACGCCCTGCCCGGACCGGGGCGCAGCGCCTACGAGTTGCTCGACGCCCTCGGCACGGACGTCCGCGCGCTGCTGCTGATGGCCTCCAACCCGGTGGTGTCGGCGCCGCGCGCCGCGCACGTCGAGGAGCGCATCCGGTCCCTGGACTTCCTCGCCGTGTGCGACGTGGTGCTGTCGGAGACGGCCGCGCTGGCCGACGTGGTGCTGCCCGTGACGCAGTGGGCGGAGGAGACCGGCACCACGACCAACCTGGAGGGCCGCGTGCTGCTGCGGCGCCGGGCGGTCTCCCCGCCCGGGGGCGTGCGCAGCGACCTGGAGGTCCTGCACCACCTCGCGGCCCGGCTGGGTGTGGAGAAGGGCTTCCCGACGGACCCCGAGGAGGTCTTCGAGGAACTGCGCCGGGCGAGCGCGGGCGGCCCGGCGGACTACTCGGGCATCAGCTACCGCCGGCTGGCCGAGGAGAACGGGGTGTTCTGGCCGTGCCCGGCGGAGGGGACGGCGATGGCGGCGGAGTCCGGCGCGCAGGGGGGCGCGCCCGAACACCCCGGCACCCCGCGCCTGTTCCTCGACCGGTTCGCCACCCCGGACGGCCGGGCGCGGTTCGTGCCGGTCGCGCACCGGCCCGCGGCCGAGGAGCCGGACGAGGAGTTCCCGGTGCTGCTCACCACGGGCCGGGTGGTGGCCCAGTACCAGTCGGGCGCGCAGACCCGGCGGGTCGACGAGCTCAACGCCGCCGCGCCGGGCCCGTTCGTCGAACTGCACCCACGGCTCGCGGCGCGGCTCGGGGCCGCCGAGGGCGACCCGGTGGCCGTGGTGTCGCGGCGCGGCCGTGCGGTGGCACCGGCCCGGATCACCACCGCCATCCGCCCGGACACGGTCTTCATGCCGTTCCACTGGCCGGGCGAGGGCCGCGCGAACACCCTGACCAACCCGGCCCTGGACCCGACGTCCCGGATGCCGGAGTTCAAGGTGTGCGCGGTGCGGGTGGAGGCGGTGGAGGGGTAGGGCGGGGGGCCGGCACCCGCGCGTCGGGCGCCGGTCCCCCGCTCGAACGGGGCGTGGGTCAGGTGACGTTGACCGCCGTCCACGCCGCCGCCACCGCCGCGTACTCCGCGCTGGTCGCGCCGTAGAGGTCCTTCGCCGCGTTCAGGGTGGCCGTGCGGGCTCCCTTGTAGTTGGTGGAGGACGTCATGTAGACGGTCAGGGCGCGGTACCAGATCTTGCCGACCTTGTCGTGGCCGATGCCGGTGACCGTGGAGCCGTCGTAGGTGGGCGAGTCGTAGCTGACGCCGTTGACGGTCTTGGGGCCGCTGCCCTCGGCGAGGAGGTAGGCGAAGTGGTTGGCGACGCCCGAGGAGTAGTGGACGTCGAGGTTGCCGACCGAACTGCTCCAGTAGTCAGCCGAGTTGCCGTCCTTGGAGGGCTTGTCCATGAAGCGCAGGGCGGCCTTGCCGAAGCCGGGGCGGACGATCTTCTCGCCGATCAGGTAGTCACCGGCGTCGGAGGCGTTGCCGGCGTACCACTCGACCATCGTGCCGAGGATGTCCGAGGTAGCCTCGTTCAGGCCGCCGGACTCGCCCGAGTAGGTCAGCCCGGCCGTCTTCGACGTCACGCCGTGGCTCATCTCGTGGCCCGCGACGTCCAGCGCCACCAGCGGTCCGAACGTGGTGCCGTCGCCGTCGCCGTACGTCATGCAGAAGCAGCTGTCGTCCCAGAAGGCGTTGTTGTAGTTGCTGCCGTAGTGGACGCGGTTGTAGGAGCCCTTGCCGTCATTGGCGATGCCGTTGCGGCCGTGGACGTTCTTGTAGTAGTCCCAGGTCTCGTTGGTGCCGTACTGGGCGTCGACCGCGGCGGAGGAGCGGTCGGCGGTGGTGCCGGTGCCCCAGTGGTTGTCGGCGTCGGTGAAGACGGTCGCGGGGGCGCGGCTGAAGCAGATGCCGAAGATGCACAGGTCGGTCTTGTTGGCCGCGTCGCCGGTGTAGGTGTTGCCGCGGGTCGGGTCCTTGAGCTGGTACGCCGAGCCGGAGGCCGTGGTCTCCAGCGGGACCGTGCCGCTGTAGAGGGACGCGCCGTCGCCGGTCGCCGTCTCGATCAGGTCCCAGGCGTCGATCTGCGCGCCGGTGCGGGCGTCGGTCAGGACGGCGCGGGCGACCGGGTTGCCGAGCGTGTCCAGGCCGACCGCGTCGGTCCGCCAGGCCAGTCTCGGGGTGCCGTGCAGGGCGTCGACGACCAGGTGCGGCTTGGCCTTGACCTGCTTGAGGGTCGTGCCGCGGCTGGCGGCGCGCAGGGCGGCCACGGCGGCGTCGGCGGCCTTGGGGGCGGACACCTGCGGGGTGACGGAGGCGAGCGAGACCGTCTTCGTCGTCGCCCGGTCGGCGCCGCGGTAGGAGCCGTCGGAGGCCAGGTGGACCACGAAGTCGCCGCCGAGGACGGGCAGTCGGCGGAAGGTGCGGTCGTAGCGGACGTGCTGGGTGCCGTCCTTGTCGACGACGACGTCCCGGACGGACGTGTCCTGGGCGGCGGTCAGGCCGAGGCCCGCGGCGTGGTCCGCGACGGCGGACGCGGCGTTGGCGAGGGCGGTGGCGCGGCTCGGCCCGTCGGCCGCGTCGGCGGCGGGCGAGAGCGCGGCGGCCAGCAGGGTGGCCGCGGTGGCGGCGATGCCGGCGGTGGCGAGACGGGAACCTCGGACGTGCGGCCGTATCCGACTCATGCGACTCCTCGGTCGGGGCGCCGTCGGGCGCGTGGGGGTGGCGCTGATGTCGTCTGAGATTTAAGAGGGCATGACATGTCATGTCCATAGCGCCTTCACAGGGAAGTGTGAGGATGCCGAGGAGGAGAGAATCGTTTCTGTGACCGCAGCCCTCCCCTTCTTCGTGTACGGCACCCTGCGTCCCGGCGAGGTCAACCACGACCTCCTCCTGCGCGGCCGCACCCTCGCCGAGGAACCCGCGCTGCTCCCCGACGCGGTGCTCTACGCCGGCCCCGGCTACCCCTACGCCGTGCACGCGCCCGGCGGCACCGTCACCGGCGACCTGGTCACCGCGCACCCGTGGGCCTACGACGCCCTCCTCGCCGAGCTCGACCGGCTCGAGGAGTACCGGCCCGGCGACCCGCACACCCTCTACGAGCGCGTCGAGCGGGCCACCGTGCTGCGCGCGGCCGGGGGCCCGCCGGTGCGTGCCTGGGTGTACCTCGCCGGGCCCGTCGTCGCGGCCCGGCTGCGGGCGCACGGGGAGCCGATCGAGGGCGGCGACTGGCGCGCGGGGCGGCGCTGACTCGCCGTCACCCGTTCACCCGCTCGTCCGGCGCCTTTGTGGCGCGCTCCGCGGAGGCCGCCGTGACCTGCTGAAACGCCGGCCGCTCGGGGCGGCGGACGACACCCGTTCATCCCCTTTCTGACGCATCCTCAGGAAGCGGGCTCGCGCCGGTGCCACTTACCTCGGAAGGGCAGGGCCCACCGAACAGCTCGAAGGAGCACCGATGCGACGTACCGCCCGTCTGCTGACCGGCACCGTGCTCGCCGTCACCGCCGTGAGCGGTCCCGTCGCCACCGCGTACGCCGCGCAGTCCGGCGGCCTCGAGGTGTACCCCTCGGCGGCCGTGCCGGGTGACCGGGTCACCGTCGGCACCTCGGCGTGCGGCCCCGAGGGCACCGCCGCGGGCGACGCCGGCGCGGTCGGCGCGGGCCGGTTCACGCTGGCGCCGACCACCCACGACGGCGACGTCGTCGGGGAGTTCAGGGTGCCGCCCAGCGCGCAGCCGGGGACGTACGAGATCGTCGCGGAGTGCGCCGAGGACGGCCGGCGGGTCAGCGGGGACCTCGTGGTGTCCCTGACCGCGGCGCACCAGCGGGTCCCCCCGCGGGGGAGCGTGAAGACGGGGGTCGGCGGCGCTCTGGGCCCCGACCCCGTGCAGACCGCGGCCGGCGTGGCGGCTCTCGCCGTCGCCGCCGCGGGCGGTACCTGGCTCCTGCATCGCCGGGCGAGAGGCGATGTGTTCTGACGGACACCCTCCGCTGTCCGTCCGCCGGTACCGCACGTCCCCTCCCCCTCCGGGTCCGACGCCCCTCGCGGCCCGGAGGGGGACCGGGCCGCTCACCAGGAGGCTCGTATGCACAGGCTGGGCGACGCCGCGATAGCCGCCGTGACCGTCACCGCGCTGTGCTCCGGCGCGTGGCTGCTGCACGACGCCGCCGAACGGCACGCCCCGCCGCAGCCGTCCGCCGCCCAGGCCCGGCCCGGCGGCACCGACCCGCGCTCCGCGCCCGCGCTGCCGCCGTCCCCGCCGGACCGCGTCCGCATCCCCGCGATCGGCGTCGACGCGCCCCTGACCGGCCTGCGCCTCACCTCCGGCGGCAGCCTGGAGGCGCCGCCCGCCGCGCGCAAGAACCTGGCCGGCTGGTACGAGGCCGGCACCACCCCCGGGGAGACGGGCACCGCGATCGTCGCGGGCCACGTCGACAACGCGGACGGCCCGGCCGTGTTCTACGCGCTCGGCGCGCTGCGCAAGGGCGCCCGCATCGAGGTGGACCGCCGGGACGGCAGCACGGCCCTGTTCACCGTGGACGCGGTGGAGGTCTACCGGGCGGGCGCCTTCCCCGACGCCAAGGTCTACGGGGCCGCGCCGCGGCCGGAGCTGCGGGTGATCACCTGCGGGGGCGGCTACTCGCGGGACACCGGCTACCAGGGCAACGTGGTGGTCTTCGCGCACCTGACCGGGAGCCGCTGAGCCGGCTCGCCCCTTCCCGCCCGGCTTCCCTTCCCGCCCGGCTCCCCTTCCTGCCCGGCTCGCCCCGGGCGCCCTGCGGGCCGGTGCGACCTCACACCTCTCCCCCGCCGCCGCTGAGGGCAGCGTTCCGCACGGGAAACAGGGGTGATGCGGCCGGGTAACGTCGGCACCGCAGGCTCGACCACATGACCTCGAATACGCGTGTGGTGGTGATCGGCGCCGGCCTCGCGGGCGTACGGTTCGCCCGGCGGCTCGCTGAGCTCGGCACGCCCGCGCTGGTCGTCGGCGAGGAGGAGCACCGCCCGTACAACCGGGTGCTGCTCGCCGAGGTGCTGGCCGGCCGTTACGCGCCCGAGGTGATCGCGCTGCCCGCGCCCGCCGACCTGGTGCGGGCCCGGGTCACCGGCATCGACCGCGACCGGCGCACGGTGACGTGCGCGGACGGCACGGAGATCGCCTACGGGACGCTGGTCCTGGCGACCGGGTCCAACCCGGTGCTGCCGCCGCTGCGCGGCCTGTTCACCCCGGACCGCGAACTGCCCGAGGGCGTCCACGCGTTCCGCACGATGGACGACTGCCTGGGCCTGTCGAAGGCGGTCCGGCCGGGCGTGCGGGCGGTGGTGATCGGCGGCGGGCTCCTCGGGGTCTCCGCGGCCCGCGCCCTCGCCGTGCGCGGCGCCCAGGTCGTCCTCGCCCAGCAGGCCGAGCGCCTGATGGAGCGTCAGCTCGACCCGGAGGCCTCCCGGCTGGTGCTGCGGCACCTGGAGGACCTGGGCGTCGAGGTGCACCCCGAGTGCCGGGTGCGCGACGTGCGGTGCGTCGGCGGCGCGGTCCGCTCGGTGGAGATGGCCGACGGCTACGCGCTGGACGCCGACCTGGTGGTGCTGGCCTGCGGGGTCCACCCGCGGGTCGGCCTCGCCCAGGACGCCGGCCTCGCCGTCGACAAGGGCGTACTGGTCGACGACGAACTGCGCACCAGCGACCCGCACGTGCGGGCCGTCGGGGACTGCGCCCAGCACGCCGGGCAGGTCTACGGCCTCGCCGCGCCCGCCCTGGAACAGGCGGACGTGCTCGCCGCCCTGCTGGCCGGCCACGACGACGTCCGCTACACGGGCACCCGCGCCCTGACCCGGCTGACCCTCACCGGCGACGGCGTGCTCGACCTCGCCGCGTTCGGCGACACGGTCGCACGGCCCGGTGACGACGTCGTGCGGCTCACCGACGCCACCCGCGGCACGTACCGCAAGGTCGTCGTCCGCGACGACCGCCTGGTCGGCGGGGTCCTCGTCGGCGAACTCGGCACCGTCGGCGCGCTCGCCCGCGCCTGGGAGGGAGCAGAGCCGCTCCCCGGCGACGGCCCCCTGCTCCACCTGCTCACCAACGATGGAGGCTCCTGAATGACCGCCACCCCGGAGGCCACCCCCACGATCGTGCTCGTCGGCCACGGCATGGTCGGCCAGCGCTTCCTCGAAGCGCTCGCCGAGCGCGGCCTGACCGCCACGCACCGCGTGGTCGTGCTGTGCGAGGAGCCGCGCCCGGCGTACGACCGGGTCGCCCTCACGTCGTACTTCTCGGGCCGCACGCCCGAGGAACTGTCGCTGACCGACCCGGAGTTCATCACCGCGCACGGCATCGAGCTGTACGTCGGCGACCCGGCCGTCACCGTCGACCGCGGGGCCCGCGAGGTGACCGCGCGCTCCGGACGGGTGTTCGGCTACGACACCCTCGTCCTCGCCACCGGCTCCTACCCGTTCGTGCCGCCCGTCCCGAACAAGGACGCCGAGGGCTGCTTCGTCTACCGCACGATCGAGGACCTGCTGGCCATCGAGGAGTACGCGCGGACCCGGGCCACCACCGGCGCCGTGGTCGGCGGCGGACTGCTCGGCCTGGAGGCCGCGGGCGCCCTGAAGGGCCTCGGACTGACGTCCCACATCGTGGAGTTCGCGCCGCGCCTGATGCCGGTGCAGGTCGACGAGGGCGGCGGCGCGGCCCTGCTGCGCACCATCGAGGAGATGGGCCTGAGCGTCCACACCGGCGTCGGCACCCAGGAGATCGTGGTCGACGCGTCCGGCGCCGTCACCGGCATGAAGCTGTCCGACGGCTCCGAACTGGCCACCGACCTGGTGGTGTTCAGCGCGGGCGTCCGGCCCCGTGACCAGCTCGCCCGGGACTGCGGACTGACCGTCGGGGAGCGCGGCGGCATCGCGGTCGACGAGCAGTGCCGCACGGTGGCCGACCCGCACGTGTTCGCGATCGGCGAGTGCGCGCTGGCCGCCGACGGCCGGGTGTACGGGCTGGTAGCGCCGGGCTACGACCAGGCGGAGACGGCCGCCGCGACCATCGCCGCGGACGAGGCGTCGTTCACCGGGGCCGACCTGTCCACCAAGCTGAAGCTGCTCGGCGTGGACGTGGCGTCCTTCGGCGACGCGCACGGCACCACCGGGGACTGCCTGGACGTCGTCTACTCCGACTCCCGCGCGGGCCTGTACAAGAAGCTCGTCATCGGCCGCGACGGCACGCTGCTCGGCGGCATCCTGATCGGCGACGCCGAGGCGTACGGCACGCTGCGCGCGCTGACCGGCTCGGTGCCGCCCGTCGCGCCGGAGTCGCTGGTGCTGCCCGCCGGGGCCGGCGCGGGCGCCGAGGGCCTCGGACCGGCCGCGCTGCCGGACGACGCGATCATCTGCTCCTGCAACAACGTCCGCAAGGGCACGATCCGCGAGGCGGTCACCGAACACCGCTGCACCACCGTGCCCGAGGTGAAGAAGTGCACCAAGGCCGGGACGACGTGCGGCAGTTGCGTCAAGGTGCTCGGCCAGCTGGTCGCCGCGGAGCTGGAGGCGTCCGGCGTCGAGGTCGACAAGGGCCTGTGCGGCTGCTTCTCCCAGACCCGCGAGGAGCTGTACGAGATCGTCCTCGCCCTGCGGATCACCGCCTACCAGGACCTGCTGGACCGCTACGGCCGCGAGGAGGCCCGCGGCACCGACGGCTGCGAGGTCTGCAAGCCCGCGGTGGGCTCGATCATCGCCTCCCTGGCCCCGGTGATCGGCGCGAGCGGCTACGTCCTGGACGGTGAGCAGGCGGCGCTGCAGGACAGCAACGACCACTTCCTCGCCAACCTCCAGAAGAACGGCTCGTACTCCGTCGTCCCGCGCATCCCCGGCGGGGAGATCACCCCGGAGAAGCTGATCGTGATCGGCGAGATCGCCCGCGACTTCGGCCTCTACACCAAGATCACCGGCGGCCAGCGGATCGACCTGTTCGGCGCCCGCGTCGAGCAGCTGCCGCTGATCTGGACCCGGCTGGTGGACGCCGGCTTCGAGTCGGGCCACGCCTACGGCAAGGCGCTGCGCACCGTGAAGTCCTGCGTGGGCTCCACCTGGTGCCGCTACGGCGTCCAGGACTCGGTGCGCATGGCGATCGACCTGGAGCTGCGCTACCGGGGCCTGCGCTCCCCGCACAAGCTGAAGTCGGCGGTCTCGGGCTGCGCCCGCGAGTGCGCGGAGGCCCAGTCGAAGGACTTCGGCGTGATCGCCACGGCCGGCGGCTGGAACCTCTACGTCGGCGGCAACGGCGGCGCCACCCCGCGCCACGCGGACCTGCTCGCGCAGGACCTGTCCGACACCGAGCTGGTCCGGCTGATCGACCGCTTCCTGATGTTCTACATCCGCACCGCCGACCGCCTGGAGCGCACCTCGGCCTGGCTGGAGCGCATCCCCGGCGGCCTGGAGCACGTCCGCGAGGTGGTCGTCGAGGACTCCCTCGGCATCTGCGCCGAGCTGGAGTCGCTGATGGCGGCGCACGTCGCGCACTACCGTGACGAGTGGGCCGAGACCATCAACGACCCCGAGAAGCTCGCCCGCTTCGTGTCCTTCGTCAACGCGCCCGACACGCCCGACCCGGTGGTCGCCTTCGTCCCGGAGCGCGACCAGATCAAGCCCGACCTGCCGCTGCTGGCCATCGGGCTGCGTCCCACGGCAGGCCTCCTGGAAGGAAGCGCCCAGCGATGACCCTGGCACTCGAGACGACCGACCTGAAGGTCCAGCTCAGGCTGGACGGGGACTGGCTCACGCTCTGCGACCTGAGCCGGCTGCTGCCCGGCCGGGGCGTGGCCGCCCTGCTCCCCGACGGCCGGCAGGCGGCCCTGTTCCGCGACCGCGCGGGCGAGCTGTACGCGGTCGACAACCGCGACCCGTTCGCCGGGGCGGCGGTCCTCTCCCGCGGCCTGCTCGGCACCCACCGGGGCCGCCCGTTCGTCGCGTCGCCGCTGCTCAAGCAGCGGTTCGACCTGCTGGACGGCCGGTGCCTGGACGACGAGACGGTACGGGTGCGGACCTACGAGGTGCGGGCCGCCTAGGGCCTGTCGTTTGGATCATTCCGGCGTCGCAGGGTCCGGCACGCGCATCTGCGGCGTTGTCGTCGGTTTCCCCCACTCTCGGCTTCGCTCGAGCGGGAGGGGCCCCCATCGCTCCGCGTCGCCGCTCTCCTCCGCCTTGCAGCTGCACGCACCAGACACCGCTCGGGTCGGCGACAAGGCGCCGTGGGCCGGGCCGGACTGATCCAAACGACAGGCCTAGGCGGCGCGGTCCACGAGGTCGTAGGTGACCCCGTGAGCCGTGCGGAGGTGTCCCACAGGCGCTGCCCGAGGGTGTCGTCGAGGGTCCAGGGCGCCCGCCAGGACCGGGCGGGCGCCCCGCGCCACATCGCGAGGGCCGGCCCGGTGAACGAGTCGGGCCGCACGCCGGGGGCGGTCGCCGCGTACAGCGTGGGCAGGGCACCGGCCTCGGCCGGCTGGGCGAGGACCCGGTCGCCCGCCACCAGCAGCCGCCGGGTGGCCGCGCCGCCCACGCCGGCGGTGAGCCCGGTGGCCGCGTACCCCGGGTGCGCGGCGGCCGCCACGACCGGCGCCCCGCTCGCCGCGAACCGCCGCGCGAGCTCGTGGGTGAAGTGCAGGTTGGCGCTCTTGGAGCGGGCGTAGGCGGTCCAGCGGCCGTAGCTGCGCAGGCTGTTGGGGTCGCGCAGGTCCACCTTGGCCAGGGCGTGCAGCATGCTGGACACGGTGACGACCCGGGCCGCGGGCGCCGCGAGCAGCCGGGGCAGCAGCAGCCCGGTCAGCGCGAAGTGCCCGAGGTGGTTGACCCCGAACTGCGTCTCGAACCCGTCGGCGGTCGTCCCGTACGGCACGGCCATCACGCCCGCGTTGTTGACGAGCAGGTCGAGCCGGTCGTAGGGGTACGAGGCCGCGAAGTCCCGCACGGACCGCAGGTCCGCGAGGTCCAGGCGGCGGAACGTGACGTCGGCGCCCGGCACTTCGTCGCGCAGCCGCTCCACGGCCCGTTCCCCGCGCCCCGCGTCCCGGCACGCGACGACGACCCGGGGGCGCCCGCGCGGGCCAGTTCGCGGGCGGTGACGAGGCCGAGTCCGCCGTTGGCGCCGGTGACGACGGCGGTCCGGCCGCCCTGCTCCGGGATGTCCCGCGTGGTCCAGCCGCCCATGGCCGTTGCTCCCTCCGGTGGTGGCCCCAGCGTAGGAGCGACCGCGTTCGCACGGCGTATGCCCGCGGAACACGGAGGGTCACCCGACGGACCGGGGCGGGCCTGTCGGTTCCGCGGGTACCGGGTGCATGATGACCCCATGACGACGACGCCCGACCGAAAGGCCGATGCCGCGTAGGCGGCCCGGCGCACTGCGCGCCCACCGGACACGGCACCCGGCGCCCCGCACGCGGGCGGCGCCGCCCCCGCCCCGCATCCTGGGCCTCTCCGCCACGACCACCCTGGCGGTCCACCGGGTGGAGGCGACGTACCCGGACGTCCTCCTGTTCCCGGGCGCGACGAGCACCGCGCTGTTCCGCTACCGGGCGTTCCTGATTCCGGGACGGCGCCCCCTCTACCCGCGCACGTCGGTCTGCCCGTCCTGCCCCGGCTGTGCCCTGGACGACGTCCGGGAGGCGAGGGACACCCTGGCGGAGGTGCTGCGCCGCCTGCCCCCGCGCCCGGCGGGCGAACTGGCCTCGGTGCTGGCCGCCCTGGACGGCAGGTACGCGGCGAGGACCCTGCCGGATCCACGGGCGGCGGCGGAGGGCGGGGCGTGGTGGCACGGGCGGCTGGGAGAAGGGGCGGAGGGGTGGTGAGCGACGCGGCGGCTACCGCCGGGCCGCTCCCCCGGGTCCGCCGGGCGCGGCCGGCGAAGGGGGGTGCCCGGTCCTCGCCAGGTCCGTCGTGAGGTCGTCCAGCCAGACCTCGACGTCCACCAGGTACGGCAGGAGGCCGGGGGGCACGGGGGGTGCCGGGGGCGGGAGGTCCGGTGGGTCCGGTGGGTCGGCGGGGGGCGGTGGGAAGGCCGCCGTGCGGGACATCGTCGCGCAGACCCGGTCCGCCGCGTCCGCGGCCCAGCGGCGCGCCGCGGGCGGCATCTCCCCCGGCGCCCGCTCCTGCGGCAGCCAGTGCGCGCCCACCAGGACCCGGGTCGCGCAGTTGAGGACCGCCAGCCAGTCCGGGTCGCCGGGTGCCGGGGCGGTCGACGGCTCCGTGCGGTACTGGGCGTACACCGCCTCCGCGATCCGCAGCCGGTGCCGGGTCAGCCGTACGGCCTCGTCCGCCGCCCGGCGGCGCAGGCGGGCGTCGGCCGGGGCGCACGCCGCCTCCACCGTCAGGCCCACCAGCGGCGCGGTCGACCGCAGCAGGGCCGCCATGCCCCGGCGGATCTCCGCCCGCGCCCCCGCCGGCCAGGCGAGCAGCCCGCACAGCAGGCCCACCGCGCTGCCGGTCAGCACGTCGACCACCCGTACCTCGGCCAGTCGCCACGTCACCGGTGCGAGCTGCGCGAACGCCGTCGACACCACCAGGGTGAACATCCCCTGCGCCCAGGCCGGACCGCCCAGCGGACCCACCGTGAACGCCAGCGCCATCACCGGCACCAGCAGCGCCGCGTAGACGTCCGTGGACCCGCCCGCCTCCGTCAGCAGCAGCCCCGCCGCCACCGCGCCCGCCAGCGTGCCGAGCGCCGCGGCCCGCACCGCCGACCAGGTGGCGACCGCCGTCGTCCGGCCCAGCGTCAGCACCGCGAGCAGCACCCAGAACCCGTGCGCAAGGTCCAGCGACCCGGCCACCAGCCGCGCCACCGCCAGGCCCAGGGCCGTGCGGACGGCGTTCTGGAGGACCACGGAGCGCACGGTGAGGTTGCCGGACAGCCTGACCGCCCACAGGCGCGGTCCCGACAGTTCCGCGTACCAGAACTGGGCCGGCGGCAGCCCCGGTGCCCGGCGCGCACCGCCCCGCGCCACGGCCACGGCGGCCGCCACGGTCAGCGCCGACAGGGCGGTCGACAGCACCGCGGAACGGGCCCTGAGCAGCGCGTGCCACGCCGCACCGGACGGGTCCGCGCCGGCCGCCGCCCTCCCGTCCTCGCCCCTCACCTCCAGGAAAGCGCCCGTCATCTCCAGCAGTCGGCCCGGGCCCCGCGCCGGCCGGCCGCCCCGCACCGCCTCGGCCGCCTCGGTGCAGCAGTCGGCGATGCCGTCGAGGAGCCGGCGGGTCGGCGCGTCGTCGGGCGGCGGGGCCGGCCGCGCGGCCAGGGCGGCCAGTTGTTCCAGCAGGCGCCGGGCCGCGCCGCCGGTCTGGGCCAGGGCCCGGTGGGTGCGGCCGGCGCCGGTCGGGCTCGTGCCGGGCGGCTGCCGGGAGAAGCGGAGGCCCTGCGCGGCGGCGTGCAGGGCGCGCGAGCGGGAGGGGGAGGCGGCCGGTGGGTCATAGGGGTGGGACGGGGTGGTGCTGGCGGCGCCGTGCCCGCCGGTCGGGAAGGTGCCCGATGGGTCGTAGGGGCGGGACGAGGTGGCACTCGCGGCACTGTGTCCGCGCGCCGGGAAGGCGGCCGAGCGGTCGTAGGGGCGGGACGAGGACGCGCTCGCCGCGCCGTGCCCGCGCGCCGGGGAGGTGGCCGGCGGGTCGTAGGGGCGGGACGGGGTGGCACTCGCGGCGCCGTGCCCGCGCGCCGGGGAGGCGGCCGGCGGGTCGGTGGGGCGGGACGAGGGCGGGCCCGCCGCACCGTCCCCGCGGCGCCCCGGAAGCGCGCCCGCCCCGCCGTGTCCCCGCGCCAGGGCCCTGGCCGTCGCCGCCGCCTCGCGCAGCGCGTGGGTCACGTGGTCGGCGTAGTGCGGTGCGGTGGGCTCGGGCAGGAGCCGGAGTTCGGCCGCGGCCAGCAGCAGCGCCCCGGCGGCCAGGCCGGCCAGGCGTTGCGGGAGGGTCCCGGGGGCGTACGGCGGGAAGCAGGCCAGGATGTAGAAGAGCTGGAGCCCGGGGGCCGCCCCCGCGACCCTGGGTCCGCAGGCCGAGGCGAAGGTCAGCACGAAGCCGACGACCAGCATCCCGGCGACGGCCGGCGCGGTGGCCACGGCCAGCGCGGTGCCGAGGGCGGTCAGCGCCGCGGCGGGCGCGAGGGCGTACAGGACGGCGCCCGCCCGTTCCCGCCCCGAGCCCGGCAGCGGCGACAGCACGCCGAACGCGACCGCCGCGAACAGGGCGTAGATCGCGGCCACCGGACGGTCGAACGCGTACAGGGCCGGATAGAAGCCGGCGGCGGCCGCGCGCACGCCCCGCCGGGCTGCCCGCCGGTACGCCGGACCGGGCGAAGGGAACGGTGACGCCCGTGGGGTCGGCCGCCGTGGACGCACCCGTGCTCCTCTCCGGCGCCCACCCCGGCCTCCGGCACGGCCCGCGCCGCCACGCACCCCATTGTCGCCGAGCCGGGCGGCGGCCACCTGCCGTGCGGCCCCGTACGGATCGGGTCGCATGGCTGGAGGAAGATCATTGTTTTTCGGACGTTGAGATCAGGCCCCGCGTCACCCCAGGGCCGCCGAAGCAGGCCCACTGGTACCGGTAGATCCCCTTCACCCCCTTTTGCCCACCGCTAGTGGAGGGGCTGATTCCCGCACGAATGGGCCGGAACTTCGCGGGCACCGAGCGGATCTTTGTGCGAATCCTGTGATCAGGTAGGGGGCGCCCAGCGGCCACGGGGGCCGCTGGGGTCCGTCTTCCACGGGGGGAAGTCATGCACTCGCGTGCCTTCGGCACGCCGTTTCGGCGTGCCCGTAAAAGATCAGCCACCGCTCTGTCGATCGCGGCGCTCACCTCCGCCGCGCTGGCCGCGTCCGTACTGCCCGGCGCGACCGCGGCCGTCGCCGACGACGAGCCGGTGTCGGTGTGGGGCGGGAACAGCCCGGACTTCTCGATGCCGGCGGTGAAGGTCGGCGCCAACCGCCCGGTGCCGTCACGGACGTCGAAGGTCCCGACGGACGAGGTGTACGTGCCGTGGCTGCGCGAACAGCGCGCGCACGCCAAGGACCCCGGCCGCGCGGGCGGAGCCAAGTCGCCCTCGGCGAAGGGTTCCACGGCGGACGCCTCGGTGCTCAGCCTCGTGCCCGAGGGCCAGGGCAATGTCCCCTGGCACCGCTCGACGAGCTTCGCCATCACCGACGCGCTCACGGCAAAGATCGACTACTCGACCGGCAACCTGATGCTGACGGCGACCGACTTCGACGTCGCCGGGGTCGGCCAGGACCTGCGCCTGGCGCGGACGTACAACTCGCTGGACGCGCCCTGGGGCAGGGTCTCCCAGCGCTGGTGGCAGGAGTACGAGCGCTACCTGTCCGTCTCCAGCACCGAGGTCATCTTCTACGACGCCTCCGGCGCCACGGTCCGCTTCAAGAAGAACAGCGACGGCTCCTTCACCACGCCCAAGGGCTACTCCGAGGACCTGAAGAAGAACGCGGACGGCACCTACACCCTGACGAAGTGGAAGTCGGGGTCGAAGGAGACCTACAACCAGTACGGGTCCCTGACGAAGGTCACCGACCGCAACCACGGCACGATCAGCGTCACCCAGCACGACGAGAACGGCGAGAACAAGGGCTTCAAGCTCCTGGAGACCCGTTCGGGCCGCTTCATCGACCTGTACAAGACCTATCCCTCGCAGTGGCAGGCCAAGGACAACACCGGCCGCACCGCCGTGTTCAACCTCGATGCGAGCGGCAACCTGGCCACCACCACCGACACCGAGGGCAAGACGGTCACCTTCCGCTACGACACCTCCGGCCGCGTTGACAAGATCACCACGGCGGAGGGACGCGTCACCGTCTTCACCTACGACGCGGCCAACCGCGTCACCTCCATGCTGCGCGGCACGGGCTTCAACAGCGACGGCCACACCGGCCCCACGTGGACCTACGCCTACAGCGCCGAGTCCGCGACGGCCGCGGGGACGACCACGGCCAAGGACCCGGAGCTGCACTCCACCCAGTACGCCCACGACGGCGACGGCCAGGTCACGGACGTGACCGACGCGCTCGGTCATAAGCGGTCGTCGAAGTTCGACGCGAACCACAACATCGACACGGCCACCGACGCGATGGGTTCGGGCACCACCCCGGGCAACGTCACCGACTACGGCTTCGACTCGCGCAACAACCTGCAGTCGGTGTCCCGGCCGGGGCAGTCGGCGACGCAGCCGGGGCCCAAGTCGGTCAGCAACTGGCAGACCATCGCCGGCGGGGACGTGCCGAAGGACTCCACCGACGCCGACGGCGAGAAGACTTCCTTCACGTACGACACCGTCGGCAACACCACCTCCGTCGCCCAGACGGGCACCGGCGGCGGCAGCGTCTCCTACGACTACAACCCCGCGAGCCCGACCTGCGGCGGTTTCGAGGGCCAGCGCTGCGCGGCGAAGACGAAGATGACGTCGACGAAGACGGTCCAGACCGACTTCCACTACGACGCCCGCGGCAACCTGGAGTGGGCCAAGGCCCCCTCCCCGCTGGGGAGGACGACGTACACCTACGACGAACTCGGCCGCACCACGAGCGTCACCGACGCCCGCGGCGTGAAGGTCGCCTACACCTACGACAACCGCGACCGCGTCCGCACCGTCACCTCACCGAACACGGTGAAGGTGGAGTACTGGTACGACGGCGACGGCAACCTCGTCCAGCGCTCCGACGGCACGGGAACGACGAAGTACGAGTTCGACCCGCTGCAGCGCGAGACGGTCCGCCACCTCCAGGACGGCTCCCAGACCCTGCTCGCCTACACCCCGGCCGGCAACGTCGACTACTACCAGGACCCCGCCGGGAAGACCGACTACACCTGGAACGAGGTCAACAAGCTCACCGAGCTGAAGGACCCGCGCGGCGCGGTCACGACGTACACGTACAACAACAACGACGCACGCACCACGACCACGTACCCCGGCGGCACGGTGCAGAAGGTCGACATCGACAACGCCGGCCGCCCCAGGAACATCAAGGCCACCTCCGCGCAGGGCACCCTGGTGAACCTGGACTACACCTACGGCTACGGCACGAACAACGCCACCGACGGCGACAAGATCCGCACCCAGACGGACAACGTCACCGGCCGCAAGCGCACGTACAGCTACGACGGGGCGGGCCGCTTCTCCTACGCCAAGGAGGAGAAGGCCGGCAGCATCGTCGACTCCTGGCAGTACTGCTACGACCTGGCCGGCAACCTCACCTCCCAGGGCACCGACCCCGGCTGCCCGCGCGGCACCACCTACACCTACAACGACGCCCAGCAGCTGACCTCCAAGTCCGGTACGACCGGCCCCTGGTCCTACGACGCGGTCGGCAACGAGACCGCCGGCTCCTCCACCGACGACTACGCCCGCACGGCGGAGTCGTACACCGACCACTCCCAGCTGACGTCGATCACGGTGAGCGGAAAGACCTACGCGGGCCAGTACGGCTCCACCGACCAGAGCGAACGCATCAAGCTCGGCGACACCTACTTCCACAACGGCCCGCTCGGCCTGTCCGCGACGTCAACTGCCGGTGTGGACAAGGGCTTCAACCGCGAGCCCGGGGGCACGCTCAACTCCATGACGACCGGGGGCAAGAGCTACTACTACCTCACCGACGCGATCGGCTCGGTGATCGGCCTGGTCGACGTGGACGGCAACAAGGTCGACACCTACACCTACAGCCCCCGCGGCGTCCGCCTCCTGGCCCAGTCGACCGAACCGGTCGCCCAGCCGTACCGCTTCGCCGGCAACTACCAGGACCCCACCGGCCTCTACCACCTCAAGGCCCGCTACTACGACGCCAACATAGGCCGCTTCACCCAGCCCGACCCGTCGGGCCAGGAGAAGAACCCCTACCTCTACGCCGAAGGCGACCCGGTCAACCGGATCGACCCGAGCGGGCTCGCATCGACCGGCTTCTCCGGTGAGGCGTGCTACTACCTCTGCATCGGCGGTGGCCTGTCCTTCAACGACGACGGGTCGATTCACCCCAGCTTGTCCGTCGGAGCGGGGACCCCGGGGGTCAACGGAGGGGTCGAAGCGAGCGCGGGCGATGCCAACAGCGGCGCGACCGGTGAAGTCGAATGCTCCGCCGGTTACTACCGGGCATCGGTCAGCAGCGAGGGGGACATGGCGGCCGGAGCCGGTACCGAATACGCCAGCGACCCCATGTGCTCCGCCAAGATCAAATACACGTGGTGAATTTCGCCGAGGAGTGAGAATGCGAACGTCAGCCATGGAACGGCTCGCCGCCCCGGGTGGCGGACCTGATTTCCCCGCTTGGGGTCAAGTGCTCTTCGTAATCGTGTTCGCGATCGTTGCGATATTCGTCGTGGCCAACCTCGTCAGGACGAAGAAGAGGCGATAGCGACCCCCGTGGATCGGCACGGGGAATCGGGGTGCGGCCCGACCAGGCCGCACCCCACGGCCGCTCCCGCGCCGCCGGCCGCCTGAAGGAAGGGTGACCATGCATTCGCTGTTTCTCTTGATCATCATCATCGCCGCCCCGGCAGCGGCTGGTTTTGCCATGTGGGCACAGTCGGAAAATGCACGGGACTACTGGCGGCGACGGAGGCAGTGAGGGCTGGAGAATGAATATCTTCGAGGCCACTCACGGGAACCACCAGGCAATCCGCAGGAACGCCTGGACGGTCGTTGCTTCGTCGCTGGCCGCCTACGCACTGTCGGTCGTCCTGTGGGTCATGGGTGGATTCGCCGCTGCGTTCCCTCTGCTCCTGGTGGCCGTCATCGTCGACGCGGTGTGCCTGCTGGTCTACCTGACGTTCCGTAACCGCCGACTCGGGTCGTCGAAGTAAGGGAGGGACAGCACATGGAACTCGCCCGTACCGGGGTGACTCCTGGAGGGACGCTCGGCGTCGTCCTGTTCGTCGTGGCGATCCTGTGCGTCGTCGTACCGATCGCGATCAACCGGCGCCGCAACCGGTGAGGGCGGCAATCTGCCGTGAACAGACCGGCCTGCTCAGCAAGGGTGAACTAGGAACGTGGTAGCGGGCCTCGCAGTGTGGACGCGAAAGCGGAGGCAGACGAACTGTCATGGGAAGCCAAGGAGTTCCGTTCCAAGCCGTGATGTACGACGGGGCGCTGCGCGGCTGGTGGTTCGGTGTCGTCGCGATCGCCGTCTTCGTGATCTTCGCGATCGTCTGGAAGGTCCGTAACAGGTGAGTCCGAGGATCAGGTGGGCCGCGCCCTGAGCCACAGCACCCCGACACGGCCAGGGGGATCCACCTCGTGATCAACCGGTGACGGCCGGGCGCGCGAGAGGGCGACACCCCGCACAAGGTGTCGCCCTCTCTTCGTGCGCCGGGGCCGCCGCCGATCGGTGAGGGTCGGGGACCGGCGGCGGACCCGGGGTCCGTACGGGCTAGCGGTGGTCGCTGCCCGTCGACTGGGTCGCCGCGCGGCCCGCCTCCAGGCGCGCGACCGGGATGCGGAACGGGGAGCAGGAGACGTAGTCCAGGCCCACCTCGTGGAAGAAGTGGACGGACTCCGGGTCGCCGCCGTGCTCGCCGCAGACGCCGAGCTTGAGGTCGGGGCGGGTGCGGCGGCCCGCCTCCGCGGCCGACTTCACCAGCGAGCCGACGCCGTCCTTGTCGATGGTCTCGAACGGGCTGACGCCGAAGATGCCCTTCTCCAGGTACGCCGTGAAGAAGCTCGCCTCCACGTCGTCGCGGCTGAAGCCCCACACGGTCTGGGTGAGGTCGTTCGTGCCGAAGCTGAAGAACTCCGCCGCCTCCGCGATCTGGCCCGCGGTGAGCGCGGCGCGCGGCAGCTCGATCATCGTGCCGATCGCCAGCTTCAGCGACGTGCCGGTCGCCGCCTCGACCTCCGCGACGACCTGGTCGGCCTCGTCGCGGACGATCTCCAGCTCCTGGACGGTGCCGACCAGCGGGATCATGATCTCGGCGCGCGGGTCGCCCTTGGCGGCCTTGCGCTCGGCCGCCGCCTCGGCGATGGCGCGGACCTGCATGGTGAACAGGCCGGGGATGACCAGGCCGAGGCGCACGCCGCGCAGGCCCAGCATCGGGTTCTGCTCGTGCAGCCGGTGCACGGCCTGGAGCAGCCGCAGCTCGTTCTCGTGCGGCTCCTGACGGGACTCGGCCAGCGCCACGCGGACGGACAGCTCGGTGATGTCCGGCAGGAACTCGTGCAGCGGCGGGTCGAGCAGGCGGATGGTGACGGGCAGGCCGTCCATCGCCTCGAACAGCTCGACGAAGTCCTTCTTCTGCAGCGGCAGCAGCGCCTTCAGGGACGCCTCGCGCTCCGCCTCGGTGTCCGCCAGGATCAGCCGCTCGACCAGCTCGCGCCGGTCGCCGAGGAACATGTGCTCGGTGCGGCACAGGCCGATGCCCTGGGCGCCGAAGCGGCGGGCGCGCAACGCGTCCTCGGCGTTGTCGGCGTTGGCGCGCACCCGCAGCCGGCGCTTGCGGTCGGCGAAGGCCATCATCCGGTGCACGGCCTCGACCAGCTCGTCGGCGTCGTCGGCGCCCGGGTGCATCCGGCCCTCGAAGTACTCCACCACCGGGGACGGGACGACCGGGACCTCACCGAGGTACACCTTGCCGGACGAGCCGTCGATGGAGATGACGTCGCCCTCCTCGACCACGTGCCCGCCGGGGACGGTCATCCGGCGGCGCTTGGTGTCGACCTCCAGCTCCTCGGCGCCGCAGACACAGGTCTTGCCCATGCCGCGGGCGACGACGGCCGCGTGGGAGGTCTTGCCGCCGCGGGAGGTCAGGATGCCCTCGGCGGCGATCATGCCGTCCAGGTCGTCGGGGTTGGTCTCGCGGCGGACCAGGATGACCTTCTCGCCGGAGCGGGACCACTTCACGGCGGTGTAGGAGTCGAAGACCGCCTTGCCGACCGCGGCGCCGGGGGACGCGGCGATGCCGCGCGCGACCTGCCCGACCTTGGCCGCCTCGTCGAAGCGGGGGAACATCAGCTGGGCCAGCTGGGCGCCGGTGACGCGCTGGAGCGCCTCGGTCTCGTCGATCAGGCCCTGGTCGACCAGCTGGGTGGCGATGCGGAACGCGGCGCCCGCGGTGCGCTTGCCGACCCGGGTCTGGAGCATCCACAGCCGGCCGCGCTCGATCGTGAACTCGATGTCGCACAGGTCCTTGTAGTGGTTCTCCAGCGTCTCCATGATCTGCATCAGCTGGTCGTACGACTTCTTGTCGATCCGCTCCAGCTCGGCGAGCGGGACGGTGTTGCGGATGCCCGCGACGACGTCCTCGCCCTGGGCGTTCTGCAGGTAGTCGCCGTAGACGCCCTGGTGGCCGGAGGCGGGGTCGCGGGTGAAGGCGACGCCGGTGCCGGAGTCGGGGCCGAGGTTGCCGAAGACCATGGAGCAGACGTTGACCGCGGTGCCCAGGTCGTGCGGGATGCGCTCCTGGCGACGGTAGAGCTTGGCCCGGTCGCCGTTCCACGAGTCGAAGACCGCCTTGATGGCCAGGTCCATCTGCTCGCGCGGGTCCTGCGGGAACTCCCGGCCGGCCTCCTTCTTCACGATCTTCTTGAAGGTGGTGACCAGCTTCTTCAGGTCGGCGGCCGCGAGCTCGGTGTCGACCGTGACGCCCTTGGTCTCCTTGGCCTTCTCCAGCGCCTCCTCGAAGAGGTCGCCGTCGACGCCGAGGACGGTCTTGCCGAACATCTGGATGAGGCGCCGGTAGGAGTCCCACGCGAAGCGCTCGTCACCGGCCTGCTGGGCGAGGCCCTGCACGGACGCGTCGGAGAGGCCGATGTTCAGGACCGTGTCCATCATGCCGGGCATGGAGAACTTGGCGCCGGAGCGGACCGAGACCAGCAGGGGGTCGTCGGCCTGGCCGAGCTTCTTGCCCATGCGCTGCTCCAGCGCGTCGAGGTGCGCACTCACCTCGTCACGCAGTGCCGCCGGCTCCTCGCCGCTGTCGAGGTAGACCTTGCAGGCCTCGGTCGTGATGGTGAAGCCGGGAGGAACGGGGAGTCCCAGGTTGGTCATCTCGGCGAGGTTGGCGCCCTTGCCACCGAGGAGGTCCTTGAGGTCTTTGTTGCCCTCGGTGAAGTCGTAAACGAACTTCGCTACGTGGGGTTCTCTGTTTTCCGACACGGTCTCGACTCCCTCGAGGACGCGGTGGCTGCCCTGACGTCGGGGAATGTACCCAGATCGAAGGCGTCTGGGTACGTCCACGCGTGCGTCATGTGCCTGTAACCAGTCGTCTGCCACGGGATCGAAAGTCAAGGCAGGGCAAGTAATCGGCAGCGGGTGTTTTCACTTGTTGAACGCAAGCGTCCGTCAGCGACGGCCTCCTGCGCTCACATGAGCGGCAATTGCCACGTCTGAGTTTGCTCGATGAACGATCAAGTGGTGGCACTGAGTGCCACCCTTTGGAGAAGTGCAGACGCCCATGATCCGCTCATCTGAGCATCACCCCGATCAGAGGTGGCGAGAATCACGCTGCCACAGGCCGTCCGGTGTCACCATGCGGACGGGTACCCGGACGGAAACACGTCTGTCACGCGCGCGGCGAGTCGCCGGGCCGCCGGGTCACCCGCCGGGGGTCACACCCCCTCACACCCCCAGCGCCAGCAACCGCTCCTCCACCCGCTCCGGCGCGTACAGGTGGTCCACCACCAGTGCCCCCGCGCCCACCAGGCCCGCCTGCTCGCCGAGCCGGGAGGTCACCACCTCCAGGCGGGCCGTCGAGCGGGGCAGCGCCCGCTGGTACAGCAGCTCGCGCACGCCCGTCACGAACGGCGTCCCCGCCAGGTCCCCGGCGAGCACCAGCACACCCGGGTTGAGCAGCGTCACCACCGTGGCCAGGACCTCGCCGACCCGCCGGCCGGCCTCCCGGGCCAGCGCCGCCGCCTCCGGGTGTCCGGCCGCGAGCAGGTCCCGCACGTCGGAGCCGGACGCGGCCGGCACCCCGGCCGCCGCCAGGCGCCGGGCCACCGCACCGCCGCTGGCCAGGGCGGCGAGGCAGCCGTAGGAGCCGCAGCGGCACAGCGCGCCGGCGCCGTCCGGCACCCGGATGTGCCCGAGGTCCCCCGCGCCGCCGTCGATCCCCCGGTACGGGGAGCCGTCCACCACGACGCCGGCGCCGATGCCGGTGGAGACCTTGACCAGCACGAACGCCGAGCAGTCGGGGTAGGAGGCGCGCTGTTCGCCGTACGCCATCAGGTTGGCGTCGTTGTCGACCAGCACCGGCACCGGTCCGGCGCCCGTGTGCTCGCCGAACGCCCTGGCGAGCCGGCCGCGTATGTCGTAACCGTCCCAGCCGGGCATCATCGGCGGCTGGACCACGCGGCCGGTCCCGCTGTCCACCGGCCCGGGCACCGCGAGGCCGATGCCGCACACCTCCGCCGGGGCGTGCCCGGCCCGGGCCAGCACCTCGGCGAACCAGCGGCCCAGCTCGTCCAGCACCCGCTCGGGCCCGTCCTCGACGGCGAGCGGGCCCGCGTGCTCGGCCAGGATCTCGCCGGTGAGGGTGAGCACCGCCGCGCGCGCGTGCCGGGTGTCGAGGTCGGCGGCGAGGACGACCGCGTGCGCGTCGTCGAACTCCAGGGTGATGGACGGACGTCCGCCGAGCGGCGAGTCGACCGGGCCGCCCGCGCCCTCGCGCAGCCAGCCCGCGCGGAAGAGCCGGTCCAGGCGCTGGCCGACGGTGGCCCGGGACAGGCCGGTGACCTGCTGGAGGGCGCCGCGGGTCGTGGCCCGGCCCGTGCGCACCAGGTCGAGCAGGTCCCCGGCGCTCGCCTGGCTCCGGCCCCCGTGGCCGCGTCCGGTCATGCGCACCCCCTTGTGTATATCCATCGTGCATTACATAGTGAGTTCTGCGTGTTAATCCGACGTAACCTCACGGTAGCCACCGCCGAACCCCCGGGGAGCCCCGAGTGGACGGAACCGCCCAGCTCACCGCCCGCCCGGTGCGCGCCTTCGCATACGATCCATCCTCCGCGCCGGGCACGCCGCACGCGCGGGCGGTGGCCGTGCTCGACGCCAACTGGACCGGCACCTCCACGGTGCCCTCGCGCGGGCTGTACCCGCACCAGTGGTCCTGGGACTCGGCGTTCATCGCGATCGGCCTGCGGCACGTGGCGCCGCTGCGGGCGCAGACCGAGCTGGAGACGCTGCTGGCCGCCCAGTGGGGTGACGGACGCGTGCCGCACATCGTCTTCCACCCCTCCGTCCCGCTCGACGCCTACTTCCCGAGCCCCGACTTCTGGCGCTCCACGACCGCCGGGCGCACCGCCGGGGCACCGCGCACCGTACAGACCTCCGGCATCGTGCAGCCACCGGTGCACGCCCTGGCCGCGTGGCTGGTGCACCGCGCCGACCCCGCGCTGTCGCGGGCGCGCGGCTTCCTGGCCCGGGTGTACCCCCGGCTGGCCGCCTGGCACCGCTATCTGCTGCACCGGCGCGACCTGGGCGGGGGCGGGCTGGTGTCCGTCGTGCACCCCTGGGAGCAGGGCATGGACAACAGCCCCTGCTGGGACGCCCCGCTGTCCCGGGTCGCCCCCGCACCGGCCCGCTCCTTCCGCCGCGCCGACCTGGCCCACGGCGCGCCCGAGGACCGGCCGACGGACCTGGACTACGGGCGGTACGTGCGGCTGGCGGCCGACTACCGGGACGGGGAGTACCGCGACGGGCGGGGCGCGTTCGCGGTCGAGGACCCCTCCTTCAACGCCCTGCTCGCCGTCTCCGAGCACGCGCTCGCCCGCATCGCGCGCGAGCTCGGGGCGACGGGCACGGCCCGCCACGCGCGCGCGGAGCGGCTGACGGCGGCCCTGGTGGAGCGGCTGTGGGACCCGGCGTACGGCCTGTTCCTGTGCCGGGACGTGCTCACCGGTGAGGCGGTCCCCGAGCGCGGGGTCACCGGGCTGGTCCCGCTGCTGCTGCCCGGCCTGCCGCGCGAGGTGGCCCGCGCGCTCGTGGGCACGCTCACCGGGCCCCACTTCGGGCTGGGCACGAGCACCCGGCTGGTGCCGAGCCACGACCTGCTGGGCGAGACGTTCGACCCGCACCGCTACTGGCGCGGGCCCGCCTGGTTCAACACCGGCTGGCTGCTGGAGCGGGGCCTGCGGCTGCACGGCGAGCGGGCGCACGCCGACGCGCTGCGCACGGCGGTGCCGGAGCTCGCGGCGGCCTCGGACTTCGCGGAGTACGTCGACCCGTACACCGGCGAGGCCTGCGGCGCGACCGGCTTCGGCTGGACCGCGGCCCTCACGCTCGACCTGCTGCACGACGCGTCCGGCGAGGACGCCGCGCTCCACGGCTGACACGGCACCGGCCACGGCGGTCACGGCGACCGCGGCCACCACCGCGACCGGGCGGACCAGGCACGGCAGGCACAGCAGGCAGACCAGGCAGACGCAGGGAGACCCAGGCAGACCCAGGGAGGGGACCGGGGATGACGGACCGGCATCATCTGCTCGTGTACGGCGGGACGTTCGCCGCCGTCGACGACCGCGGGGACATCGGCGGCGGGCGCGGCACCGGAGCCTGCCCGCCGGGGCTGTTCGTGCGGGACGCGCGGCACCTCAGCCGCTGGCAGCTCACCGTGGACGGCGCCGTGCCGGAGCCGCTGGCCCCGGTCGCCGAAGGGGACACCGCCCGCTGCGTGCTCGTGCCGCGCGGCGGCCGCGGCGAGCCGCCGTCCTGCACGCTCTCGCGCGAACAGGCCGTGGGCGACGGCTCGTTCGTGGAGTCGCTGCGGGTGACCAACAACCGCCCCGTGCCGACGACGGTACGGCTCGCGGTCACCGTCGACGCCGACTTCACCGACCAGTTCGAGCTGCGCTCCGACCACCGCACCTACACCAAGGGGGGCGCCGTCCGCGCCCGCGAAGTCCTCGACGACGGCGTGGAGTTCACCTACCGGCGCGGCGCGTGGCTGTCCCGGACGACGGTGACCGCCGAGCCCGCCCCGGACGCCGTGGAGGAGACCGGCACCGGCGCCCGCCGCCTCGTGTGGACGCTGGAGCCGGACCCGCACGGCACCACGGAGCTGGTGCTGAGGGTGATGGCCCGGCCGCACGGCGAGAAGCGGGCGCTGCGCGTGCCGCGGTCCCCCGCCGCGCTCGCCGGGCGACAGCGCGCCGCCGAGGGGAGGTTCGTCGAGGGCGTGGCGTTCCCGTCGGACTGGCCGGAGCTGGCGGCGGCCTGTGCGCGCGGGCTCGCGGACCTGGCTGCGCTCCAGGTCCCGGCCACCGGCCCGGACGGCGAGGAGCTGCGGGTGCCGGCGGCGGGCGCGCCCTGGTTCCTGACGCTGCTGGGCCGCGACGCGCTGCTCACCTCGCTGTTCGCGCTGCCCTACCGGCCGCAGCCGGCGGCCGCCACGCTGCTCGCGCTCGCGGCGGCGCAGGCCACCGGGGGCGGCCGGGAGGCGGTGGCGCAGCCCGGCAAGATCGTGCACGAGGTGCGCCACGGCGAGCTGGCCCACTTCGGTCAGGTGCCGTACGGCCGGTACTACGGCTCGGTGGACGCCACCCCGCTGTTCCTGGTGCTGCTCGGGGCGTACACCGAGCGGACCGGGGACACCGCCCTGGCCCGCCGGCTCGAGCCGCACGCCCGGGCCGCCGTCGGCTGGATGCTGGACCACGGGGGGCTCACCTCGCGCGGCTACCTGGTGTACCGCGCCGACCGGGGCGGCCTGGCCAACCAGAACTGGAAGGACTCCCCCGGCGCCATCTGTTCGGCCGACGGCAGCCGCCCGAGCGGGGCGGTGATGGCGGCGGGCGCCCAGGGCTACGCGTACGACGCGCTGCGCCGCACGGCGTGGCTGGCGCGCACGGTGTGGGACGACGGCACGTACGGCGCGCTGCTCGCCCAGGCCGCGGCCGACCTGCGCGACCGCTTCCAGCGGGACTTCTGGATGCCCCGGCGGAACTTCCCGGCGCTGGCGCTGGACGGCACCGGCCGCCCGGTCGACGCGCTCGCCTCGGACGCCGGGCACCTGCTGTGGTCGGGGCTGCTGGACAAGGAGTACGGCGAACTGGTGGGCAGGCGCCTGCTGGAGGAGGACTTCTTCTCCGGCTGGGGCGTGCGCACGCTGGCCGCCGGGCAGCCGGCGTACCACCCGCTGTCGTACCACCGCGGCTCGGTCTGGCCGCACGACAACGCGCTGATCGCGCTGGGCCTGGCCCGCTACGGCCTGCACGACGAGGCCCGCACGGTCGCGCACGCGCTGGTCGACGCGGCGGCGGCGACCGGGCACCGGCTGCCGGAGGTCCTGGCGGGCTACGGCCGCGACACGCACCCGGAGCCGGTGCCGTACCCGTACGCGTGCGTGCGGGAGTCACGGTCGGCGGCGGCCCCGCTGGCGCTGCTCACGGCGGTCGGCGGGGCGTGAACGGCGGCCCCGGCAGGTGACCCGGCGGCTTCCCCGGCCGGAGCGCCGGTGACTCCTTGGGCGGGTGTTTGCGCGGTGTTTGCCGAGCACGGGCCGTCGGGGCTGAACGCGGGCCCGCGGGGGGCCGTACGCAACGGTGGCGGATCCGGCCCACCCCGGGTCCGCCCCTCGACCGGCCGCCGCACGGAAGGACCCCCGGGTGCCCGCCTCCACACCCTCGCCCGCCCCGCCCGCCCCGACGTCCCCGGCCGACCCGGACGCGGAGGCGACGACGGACTCCGCGCTGACCGCGAGTGCGGGGCCGGACGACACCCGGAGCGCCACCGCGGGGAAGCCGGCCGCCCAGGGCGACGCGGGAGGGACCGCGGGCCCCGCCACCGAGAGCCCTGCCCCGCAGGGCGACACGGAGCACAGCGACGACGCGGGCGCCACGGTTGACGTGGGCGACACGGTTGACGTCGGCGACGCGGACGACACAGGCGACGCGGGCGGCACCCGCAGCACCACCGCCGCGAGCCCGGCCGCGCAGGATCCCGCCGGGGAGGTCGTCGCCGCGGAGACCTCCGGGGCCCCGCGCGGGCGCGGGGCGGGCGCGCGCCTCGCCCGGCTGCGGGCCTGGCGGGAGAGGTACCCGCGGGCCGCGCGGGTGGTGTGGTGGGCCACCACCGTGCTGTCGGTCGTGCTCCTCTACCTGGCACTGCTGCTGCCGGTGCCGCTCACCGGGTTCGAGCCGAGGATGCTGCTGCGGCTGCCCGGGGAGGCGGTCGTGGTGGCGGCCGTGCTCACCGCGCTGCCGCGCCGGCCCCGCGGGGTGGTGGCGGCGCTGGGCGGGGCGGGCCTGGCAGCGCTGACCGTGGTGAACCTGCTGGACATGGGGTTCGGCTCGTACCTCGGGCGGGGGTTCAACCTGGTCCTCGACTGGGAGCTGCTGGACGACGCCCGCTCCTACCTCGCCGACTCGCTGGGCGGGACGACCACGGCCCTGCTGACGGCCGGGGTGCTGGTCCTGGTGGTGGCGCTGTTCGCCGGCATGGCGGCGGCGATGGTGCGCGTCGGCACCGTCCTCGGGCGCGACGCGCAGACGTCGACCCGGGTCACCCTGGTGGCCGGCACGGTGTGGATCACCTGTTCCGTCCTGACGGTCCAGCTGGCCGGGCAGCCGCTCACCGTGCACCGGGCGGCGGGCGCGCTGAACGCGCAGACCGACCGGGTGCGCGACACGCTGCGCGACGAGGCCGCGTTCGGCAAGGAGGCCCGGGCCGACCGGTTCGGCAACACGCCCGCCGCCCAGCTGGTGCCGGACCTGCGTGGCAAGGACGTGGTGTTCACGTTCATCGAGAGCTACGGGCGCAGCGCGATCGAGGACCCGGTCATGGCGCCCGGTGTCGACCGGACGCTCGCGTCGAGCACCGCCGCGCTGGAGAAGGCCGGGTACCGGGCGAAGAGCGGCTGGCTGACCTCGGCGACCTACGGCGGCAGCAGCTGGCTCGGCCACTCCACCACCCTGTCGGGGCTGTGGATCGACAACCAGCAGCGCTACCGCACGGTGATGGCCAGCGACCACCTGTCCCTGACCAAGGCGTTCCGCAAGACGGGCGCCTGGGACACCGTCGGGGTGATGCCGGGCGTGCAGAAGGGCTGGCCGGAGCAGAAGTACTACGGCCTGGACAAGGTCTACAACGCCTTCCAACTGGGCTACCAGGGACCGAAGTTCAGCTGGTCGACGATGCCGGACCAGTACGCGCTGGAGGCGTACCAGCGGATGGTGCACGGCAAGCAGCGCGACAAGCCGCTGATGTCGGAGATCATCCTGACCTCCAGCCACCAGCCGTGGGCACCGATCCCGAAGATGGTGGGCTGGGACGAGCTGGGCGACGGCTCGGTGTTCGGCCCGATCGAGAAGGCGGGCCGCCGGGCCGGGGACGTCATCGCCGACACCACCGCCTCCCGCGAGGAGTACGGCAAGTCGATCCAGTACTCGGTGACCGCGCTGACCCAGTGGCTGGAGCGCTACGGCACCGACGACACCGTGCTGGTCTTCCTCGGCGACCACCAGCCGATCTCCCGGGTCAGCGGCACCCACGCCAGCCGGGACGTGCCGATCTCGATCGTGGCCAAGGACCCGAAGGTCCTCGACCGGATCGCCGACTGGGGCTGGACGGACGGGCTGCGCCCGGCGCACGGCGCCCCGGTGTGGAAGATGAGCGCCTTCCGCGACCGCTTCCTGCTGGCCTACGGCTCCACCCCGCACCCGAGCGGGGGCTGACGCCCCGGGCGGGCGGAGGTCAGCCGCCCGAGGTGTCCAGCTCGGCGTCCTCGCCGATGCCCGCGCAGTCGTACGGGTCCTTCAGCCAGCCGTCCGGCAGCACCACCCGGTTGTTGCCGGACGTACGGCCGCGGGGCCCGTCGGCGCCGTCCGGCCAGGGCTGGTCCAGGTCCAGCTCGTCGAGGCCGGCCCGCAGCTCGGCCAGCGACGAGGTGATCGCCAGCCGCTTGCGCATCTCGCTGCCGACCGCGAAGCCCTTGAGGTACCAGGCGACGTGCTTGCGGAAGTCGATCACGCCCCGTGCCTCGTCGCCGATCCACTCCCCGAGCAGGGTGGCGTGCCGGACCATGACGTCGGCGACCTCCCGCAGCGCGGGGCGCGCCAGGTCGGTCGTACGGCCCTCGAAGGCGGCGACCAGGTCGGCGAACAGCCACGGGCGGCCGAGGCAGCCGCGGCCGACGACGACGCCGTCGCAGCCGGTCTCGCGCACCATGCGCAGGGCGTCCTCGGCGGACCAGATGTCGCCGTTGCCGAGGACGGGGATCTCCGGCACGTGCTCCTTGAGGCGGGCGATGGCCTCCCAGTCGGCGGTGCCGCCGTAGTGCTGGGCGGTGGTCCTGCCGTGCAGGGCGATGGCGGTGACGCCCTCCTCGACGGCGATGCGGCCGGCATCGAGGTAGGTGAGGTGGTCGTCGTCGATGCCCTTGCGCATCTTCATGGTGACCGGCAGGTCGCCGGCCCCGGTGACCGCCTCGCGCAGGATGGCCCGCAGCAGGGGGCGCTTGTACGGCAGGGCGGAGCCGCCGCCCCGGCGGGTGACCTTGGGCACCGGGCAGCCGAAGTTGAGGTCGATGTGGTCGGCCAGGCCCTCCTCCGCGATCATGCGGACGGCCTTGCCGACGGTCGCCGGGTCGACGCCGTACAGCTGGATCGAGCGCGGGTCCTCGCTCGCGTCGAAGTGGATCAGCTGCATGGTCTTCTCGTTGCGCTCGACCAGCGCCCGCGTGGTGATCATCTCACTGACGAAGAGGCCCTTGCCGCCGCTGAACTCCCGGCACAGCGTGCGGAACGGGGCGTTCGTGATGCCGGCCATGGGGGCGAGGACCACCGGGGGCCGGACGGCGTGCGGGCCGATCTGCAGGGTCGTGTTCTGGGCGGGCGCGGTCGTGGGCATTCCCCCATTCTCCCGTACGGCACCCGGTGGGGCGACATTCTTTAGTTAGGCGTACTATTCACCTATGCCCGAGCTCAGCCACCGCCGGCGCCTGCTGGTCCTGACGATCTGCTGCTTCAGCCTCCTGATGGTCAGCCTCGACACCACCGCGCTCAACGTCGCCCTGCCCGCCATGCAGCGCGGCCTGGACGCGAGCACGGCGGGGCTCCAGTGGAGCATCGACGCCTACACCCTGGTCCTCGCCTCGCTGCTGATGCTCTCGGGCTCCACCGCCGACCGGATCGGACGCAGGAAGGTCTTCCTGACCGGGCTCGTCCTGTTCGCCCTCGGCTCGCTGCTGTGCTCCCTCGCCCCCAGCCTGGAACTGCTGGTGGTGTTCCGCATGGTGCAGGCGGTCGGCGGCTCCATGCTCAACCCGGTCGCCATGTCGATCATCACCAACACCTTCACCGACCCGCGCGGGCGGGCCCGCGCCATCGGTGTGTGGGGCGCGGTGATCGGCATCTCCATGGCGGCCGGCCCGCTGGTCGGCGGCCTGCTGGTGGAGTCCGTGGGGTGGCGCTCCATCTTCTGGGTGAACCTGCCGATCGGCCTGGCCGCCCTGCTGCTCACCCTGCGCTTCGTGCCCGAGTCCCGCGCGCCCCGGGCTCGCCGTCCCGACCCGGTGGGCCAGGTGCTGGTGATCGTCCTGTTCGGCTCGCTGACCTACGCGATCATCGAGGCGCCGGAGAGCGGCCCCGCCACCGTCCTGCCGTTCGCGGCGATCGCCCTCGCCGGGCTGCTGGGGCTGCTGTGGTACGAGCCCCGCCGCGACGAACCGCTCATCGACCTGCGCTTCTTCCGCTCCGTGCCGTTCAGCGGCGCCACGCTCGTCGCGATCTGCGCGTTCGCGGGGCTCGGCGGGTTCCTGTTCCTGTCCACGCTGTACCTGCAGAACGTACGGGGGCTCGACGCGCTGCACGCCGGCCTGTGGATGCTGCCGATGGCCGTCCCGATGTTCCTGTGCGCACCGCTGTCCGGACGGCTGGTCGGCACCCGGGGGCCGCGGCTGCCGCTGCTCGTCGCGGGCGCGACGATGACGGTGAGCGGGGTGCTGTTCGCCGCGTTCGAGGCGGAGACGTCGGACGGCACGCTGTTCCTCGGGTACGTCCTGTTCGGCATCGGCTTCGGCTTCGTGAACGCCCCGATCACCAATACCGCCGTCTCCGGCATGCCCCGCGCCCAGGCAGGCCTGGCGGCGGCGGTCGCCTCCACCAGCCGCCAACTCGGCCAGACGCTCGGCGTCGCGGTGATCGGCGCGGTGCTGGCGTCGGGGATCGGCGCGGGGTCGTACCGGGGGTCGTTCGTCGCGGCGGCGGTGCCGGGGTGGTGGATCCTGGTGGGGTGCGGGGTGCTGGTGCTGGTGCTCGGGGCAGTGAGCAGCGGGGCGTGGGCGCGGCGGTCGGTGGAGCGGGTGGCGTCGGACCTGGAGGTGGGTGAGGTGCGGGGCGCTGCGCCGCGGCTGGAGTCACGGGCCTAGGCGCCGTCGGGGGTCGTTGTGCTCTGGCGGGTGCGGGTCGTTCGTGGCTGGTCGCGCAGTTCCCCGCGCCCCTTGAGGTGCGGACGCCGGCCCGGGGTGTCAGCGCACCGTGCGTGGCAGGCGCAGGCTGAGGACGCCTGTGAGGAGGACTCCGGTCAGTTGGGCCGTCAGGGTCCACAGCAGGGCGTCGCGCATGCCCGTGTGGGGGACCAGGGAGAGGAACAGGGTGCCCAGGGTGGCCACGCCCAGGGCCAGGGCCGACTGCTGGGTGGTCACCATGACCCCGCCGCCCACGCCCGCCCGGGCCGGCGGCACCTCGGACAGCACGATCCGCATCAGCACCGGCAGTTGGAGCGCCTGACCGGCGCCGGCCACCGCCGCGCCCGGCAGCAGCTCGACCAGGCCGAGGTCCGGCCACGAGCGCCACGTCGCCAGCATCATCAGCGCCACGCCGACGCCCTGGAGCACCGCGCCCGCGCCCACCACCCGGGTGCCGTACCGGGTGACCAGCCGCGGACCGGCCAGCGAGACGCACAGGAACACCACGGCCATCGGGGCGAGGGCCAGTCCCGCCGGGACCGGGTCCAGGCCCGCGCCCCGCTGGAGGGCGACCGCGATGACGAACATGAAGCCGCTGAAGCCGATCGAGAACGGCACGATCATCACCAGTCCGCGCCGCAGCGAGGTCAGCGCGAGCAGGCTCGGCGGCACCAGCGGTGTACGGCCCCGCCGGTCGGCCCGGCGCTCCACGGCCCAGAACGCGCCCGCCGCACAGGGGAACGAGGCCAGGGACAGCCACGTCCACAGCGGCCAGCCGGCCGCCCGGCCCTCGGTCAGCGGGACGAGCAGCGTCAGCAGCGCGGCCGCGAGCAGCGCCGTGCCGGGCCCGTCCACCGGCTCGGGGCGCCGGGAGCGGGTCTCGGGCACCGCGCGGGCGGCCAGCACCAGGCCGACGACCACGACGGGCACGTTGACCAGGAACACCGACCGCCAGCCGGTGCCCGCGAGGTCGGCGGCGACCAGGACCCCGCCGAGGATCTGGCCGGCCACCATGGACAGGCCGGCCGTGGCGCCGTACAGGCTCATCGCGTGGGCCCGGCGGGGGCCCTCGGTGGCGGCCTGGATGGTGGCGAGGACCTGCGGGAGCATCGCGGCGGCCGACGCGCCCTGCGCGACGCGGGCGGCGACCAGCGTCCAGGCGTCCGGCGCGAGGCCGCAGGCCAGCGAGGTCAGGCCGAAGGCGGCCATGCCGCCGAGGAAGAGCCGGCGCCGCCCGAAGAGGTCGCCGAGCCGACCGCCCAGGACGAGCAGCACGGCGTAGGCGACGCCGTACCCGGCGACGACGAGTTCCAGGACGGACTCGCTCGCGCCGAGGTCGCGGCCCATGGTGGGCAGGGCGACGTTGACGATGAAGAAGTCGACGAGCGGCAGGGACGCCGCCAGCAGCACGGTGAACAGTCCCAGCGTGCCCAGTGCGGGCGGTGCCGACGCGGTGCGCGGGATGTCCGGGGTGCCCGGGGTGGGGGTCCTTCCGGTGGGTGCGGTCGGTCCGGTCGTGCGTGTTGTCTCGGTCACGGGACCGAGCCTGCGCCCCGGCCCAGACGGGTACCAGAGTGTCCTTGTCCTGGTAGCAGGAGTACCTGGCAACAGGATCCGCGCCACGGCACCCTGGAGACATGGCGAGTACGGCGATCACCCACCCGCACACCACGAGCGCGGCCGCGCGGGACGGCCGGGAGATCCGGCGGCACGAGCTGGCCGGGTTCCTGCGCAGCCGCCGCGAGCGGATCACCCCCGAGCAGGTGGGCCTGCCGCGCGGCACCCGCCGCCGCACACCGGGCCTGCGCCGGGAGGAGGTCGCCCAGCTCTCCTCGGTCGGCGTCACCTGGTACACCTGGCTGGAACAGGCCCGCGACATCCACGTCTCCGTGCAGGTCCTCGACGCCCTCGCCCGCACCCTGATGCTCGACGCCGGCGAGCGCGCCCACCTCTTCCAGCTGGCCGGCGCGACGGATCCGACGCCCGCCGCGCGCTGCCCGTCGGTCACCCCGGCGCTGGAGGAGATGCTGCGCCGGCTGGAGCCCTTGCCGGCCTGCATCCAGAACAGCCGCTACGACATCCTCGCGTACAACCGGGTCTACGGCCGCCTCCTGGGCGACCTGGACGCGGTCCCGCCCGAGGACCGCAACTGCATGCTCCTCGTGCACACCGACCCGCAGTGGCGGGCCTCGATCGTGCACCTGGAGGAGGCCGAGCGGGTCATGGCGGCCAAGCTGCGGGCGTCCATGGCCGGTCATCTGGGCGAGCCCGCCTGGAAGATGCTCGTGGCGCGGCTGGAGGAGCGGTCTCCGTCGTTCCGGGAGAACTGGCGCCGCTACGAGGTCTACGCCAGCCCCACCCGGATCAAGCTGTTCCGCAACCCCTGGGTCGGCCTGCTCACCCTGCACCACACGGACCTCTGGCTGACCCCCGAGTTCGGCGCCCGCATGGTGACGTACGCCCCGGCGGACGACGACAGCCGGCAGCGCCTGGACCGGCTGCACGCACTGGTGACGCGGGACGAACGGCAGGAGCGGCCGGAAGCCGCGGCGTGATCCGAGGGAGAACCCGTCAGGGCCGCAGGCCCCGCAGCAGCAGGTCCACCACCGCCGTGAACTCGTCCTCGATGCCGGGGCCGGTCCACTCGCGGGCGTGGCAGGGGTCGTGGAAGCGGCCGGTGGCGTGGAAGACGGCGCGGGCCGCGGTGAGCGGGTCGGGGGCCGTGAAGGTGCCGTCGGCGACGCCCGCGCCGATGACGACGGCGAGCTGCGCGGTGAGGTCCTCGATGTGCTCGCCGACGGCGGGGCCGCTCTCCTCGACCAGCACCATGTAGGTGGCGAACAGCTCCGGGTCGTCGCCCGCCTTGTGCCGCTTGGCCTCGAACAGCGCGGCGAGCCAGTCCCGCAGCCGGTCCCCGGCGTCGCGGTCCTCGGCGGCGATCACCGCGAGCCGCTCGGAGGTACGGTCCAGCCAGCGCTTGGTGACGGCCTCGCGCAGCGCGGCCTTGGTACGGAAGTGGCGGTAGACGCTGCCGTGGCTGACGCCGAGCGCGCGGGCCACGTCGACCACGGTGGCCTTGGCCGGTCCGTGGCGGCGCAGCACCTCCTCGGTCGCCTCGAGGATGCGCTCGGCGGTCAGGGTCTCGGTGGTCGCTGCCATGTCCTAGACCGTACCCGGTGGCCTCACTTGCTCCCGAGGTGAGCCATCTGCGCGGCCGGGTAGCGGTCGCCGGCGGCGGCGTCCGCGGGCACGGCCCGCTCGATGGCGTCGAGGTCGGCCTCGTCCAGCGTGACGTCGAGCGCGCCCAGGGACTCGGCCAGGCGCTCGCGGGTGCGGGCGCCGACCAGCGGCACGATGTCCTCGCCCCGGGAGAGCACCCAGGCGATGGCGATCTGCGCGACGGTCACGCCCTTGTGCGCGGCGATCGCGCGCAGCGCCTCGACGAGGCCGAGGTTGTGCTGGAGGTTCTCGCCCTGGAAGCGGGGCGACATGGCCCGGAAGTCGTTCGGGGCGAGCCGGCGGTCGGGGGTGAAGTGGCCGGAGATCAGACCGCGGGACAGGACGCCGTAGGCGGTGACGGAGATGCCCAGTTCGCGGGTGGTGGGCAGGACCTCGTCCTCGATGCCGCGGGAGATCAGCGAGTACTCGATCTGGAGGTCGGAGATCGGGGCGGTGGCGGCGGCGCGGCGGATCGTCGCGGCGCCGACCTCGCTGAGGCCGATGTGCCGGACGTACCCCTTCTCGACGAGCTCGGCGATGGCGCCGACGGTCTCCTCGACCGGGACGTCGGGGTCGAGCCGGGCGATGCGGTAGACGTCGATGTGGTCGACGCCGAGGCGCTGGAGGGAGTACGCGGCGAAGTTCTTCACGGCGGCCGGGCGGCCGTCGTACCCGCTCCAGGCGCCGTCGGGGTCGCGCAGGGCGCCGAACTTCACGCTGACCCGGGCCTGCTCCCGCAGGGCGGCGGGCGCGGTGCGCAGGGCCTCGCCGATCAGCATCTCGTTGTGGCCCATGGCGTAGAAGTCGCCGGTGTCGAGCAGGGTGATCCCGGCGTCCAGGGCGGCGTGGATCGTGGCGATCGACTCCGCCCGGTCCGCCTCGCCGTACAGCGCGGACATGCCCATGCAGCCGAGGCCGAGGGCGGAGACCTGGGGACCGGTGGTTCCGAGCGTGCGCGTGTGCATCGTCATGCCCTCAGCTTGGCATGACGACTGACAGATTTCAATATCTGTTATTCGTTACTCGTCCGGGTGTCGCGTCCGGTCAGGCCGGCGCAGTCCGCGCAGGTGCCGAAGATCTCCACCGTGTGGGCCACGTTGACGTAGCCGTGCTCCGCGGCGATCGCCTCGGCCCACTTCTCCACCGCCGGGCCCTCGACCTCGACGGCCTTGCCGCAGGCGCGGCAGACCAGGTGGTGGTGGTGCTCGCCGGTGGAGCAGCGGCGGTAGACGGACTCGCCGTCGGAGGTGCGCAGCACGTCGACCTCGCCGGCCTCGGCGAGGGACTGCAGGGTGCGGTAGACCGTGGTCAGACCGACCGAGTCGCCCTTGTGCTTGAGCATGTCGTGGAGGTCCTGGGCGCTGCGGAACTCGTCGACCTCGTCGAGCGCCGCCGCCACGGCGGCACGCTGCCGGGTGGCGCGGCCCTTCACGGGCGGTCCAGCGGTCGTCACCGGTCACTCCTTCGGATGGCTCGCGTCGGCACCTGCCGGGCCATTGTGCCAGCCCGGCTCCCGGCCGGTCAGACGCCGACTGAGCCGTCGGGCGCGCGCGTGGCCGGAATCGCGCACTCCGCCGGGTCCCCGGGCGGGCTGCCGGCGGCCAGGGCGCGGGCGCGCCGCCGGGCCAGCGGGGCGGCCAGGGCGGTCAGCACCAGGAACGCGGCGATGGTCAGCAGCACGATCGTCGCGCCGGGCGGGACGTCCTGGTAATACGAGGTGACGGTGCCGCCGATGGTCACCGTGACGCCGATCGCGACGGCGACGGCGAACGTCGCGGCGAAGCTGCGGCTCAGCTGCTGGGCGGCGGCGACCGGCACGACCATCAGGGCCGACACCAGCAGCAGGCCGACCACCCGCATCGCGACCGTCACCGTGACCGCGGCCGTGACCGCCGTCAGCAGGTTCAGGGCGCGCACCGGCAGCCCGGTCACCCGGGCGAACTCCTCGTCCTGGCTCACCGCGAACAACTGCCGGCGCAGGCCCAGGGCGACCAGCACCACGAACGCCGCGAGCAGGCAGATCGCCGTCACGTCCGACTCGGACACCGTCGACAGGGACCCGAAGAGGTACGAGGTGAGGTTGGCGTTGGAGCCGCCCGGCGCGAGGTTGATGAACAGCACGCCGCCGGCCATGCCGCCGTAGAAGAGCATCGCGAGGGCGATGTCGCCGCGGGTCTTGCCGTACCAGCGGATCAGCTCCATCAGGACGGCACCCAGCACCGACACGAGGGTGGCCGTCCACACCGGGGAGGTGGACAGCAGGAAGCCGAGGCCGACGCCGGTCATGGCCACGTGTCCGATGCCGTCGCCCATCAGGGCCTGGCGGCGCTGGACGAGGTAGATGCCTACGGCGGGGGCGGTGATGCCGACCAGGACGGCGGCGAGCAGCGCCCGCTGCATGAAGGCGTAGTCGAGGATTTCCATCAGCTGAGCAGTCCCGTGCGGAGAGGGTGGGCGTCGGCCGGTGAGTGCGGGTGGACGTGGTCGTGGCCGGGGAGGGCGTGCTGGCCGACCGCCCGCGGGGGCGGGCCGTCGTGCAGCACACAGCCGTCGCGGAGCACCACCGCGCGGTCGATGAGGGGTTCCAGCGGGCCCAGCTCGTGCAGGACGAGCAGGACGGTGGTGCCCCGGGCGACCTGCTCGCGCAGGGTCGCGGCGAGCACCTCCTGGCTGGCCAGGTCGACACCGGCCATCGGCTCGTCCATGATCAGCAGCTCCGGCTCGGCGACCAGGGCCCGGGCGATCAGCACGCGCTGGTGCTGGCCGCCGGAGAGGGCGTCGACCGGGTCCCTGGCCCGGTCCGCGAGGCCGACCAGCTCCAGGGAGTGCCGTACGGCCGCGTGGTCGGCCTTGCGGAACACGCCGAAGCGGGTGCGGGAGAGCCGGCCCGAGGACACCACCTCGGTCACGGTGGCCGGCACCCCGCCGGCGGCGGTGGTGCGCTGCGGCACGTAGCCGAGGCGGGCCCAGTCGCGGAAGCGGGCCCGCGGCGTGCCGAACAGCTCGACGGTGCCCGCGCTCACCGGGACCTGGCCGATGACGGTGCGCACGGCCGTCGACTTGCCGGAGCCGTTCGCGCCGAGCAGGGCGACGACCTCGCCGCGGCCCACGGTCAGGTCGATGCCGCGCAGGACGGGGCGCGCGCCGAGTTCGGCGCGGACGCCGCGCAGCGCCAGGACGGGCTCGCTCATGCCGCTCCCCGGCTTGTCGTTGCGGTCGGCCCGGTCTGTCCGGTCGGTCCGGTCGGTCACTTCGCCCCCAGGGCGGTCTTCAGGGCCGTGAGGTTGGCCCGCATGACCTGGAGGTAGTCCTCGCCCCGCGACTTCTCGGTGATGCCCTCGATCGGGTCGAGGACGTCGGTCCGCAGGCCCGCGTCCTTGGCGACGGTCTTCGCCGTCCTGTCGCTGACGAGCGTCTCGTAGAAGACGGTGGTGACCCCGTCGGCCTTCGCCATCTTCTCCAGCTCCTTCACGCGCGCGGCGCTGGGCTCGGACTCGGGGTCGAGGCCGTTGATGGCCTCCTCGGTGAGGCCGTAGCGCTCGGCGAGGTAGCCGAAGGCGGCGTGGGTGGTGAGGAAGACCTTGGTCCGGGTGGCGGCCAGGCCGGTCTTGAACTCGGTGTTCAGGGCGTCCAGTTGGCGCACCAGGTCGGCGGTGTTCTTGCGGTAGTCGGCCGCGTGGCCGGGGTCGGCCTTGGCGAAGGCCGCGCCGACGCCCTCGGCGACCTGGGCGTAGCGCACCGGGTCGAGCCAGATGTGGGGGTCGAGGCCGGACGACTCCCCGCCCTCGGAGCCCTCGTGGTCGTCGTGCTCGGCCGCGTGGCCGCCGACCTCGTTGCCGTGCTTCTCCAGGGAGGTCAGGGACGCGGCGTCGATCTTCGTCCTGACCCCGGACTGGGCGACGGCGTCGTCGACGGAGGGCTGGAGGTTCTTGAGGTAGAGCACCGCGTCGGACTCCTGGAGCCGCGCGGTCTGCCGCGCGCTGATCTCCAGGTCGTGGGGCTCCTGGCCGGGCTGGGTGAGGCTGGTGACGTGCGCGTGGTCCCCGCCGATCCGCTCGGCGAGGAAGGCCATCGGGTAGAAGGAGGCGACGACGTCGAACTCGTCCGTGTTGCCCGCTGCCGCGGTGTCGCCGCCGCAGGCGGTGAGGGTGGCGATCCCGAGGACGGTGGTGGCCGTGACCGCCGCGGCGGATATGAGGCGTCGTCGTACGTTCATGACAGTCATTTTCAACGAAGATGGAAACCGTTGTCAACAAGCCTCGTCAGGGGGCCGGACCGGCCCCGGTTTGCCCCCCTGCCAGGCCCCCGATTTGGTTGAGGGGGAGCCCGCGCCGGTACGCTGAAGCATTCGCTGGAAGCACCTCGCTTCGTCGCCCGTCGTCGTAATGAAGAGAGCACCGTGGCCGCCGACAAGATCGACACCATCGTCAGCCTGAGCAAGCGCCGTGGCTTCGTTTTCCCCTGCAGTGAGATCTACGGCGGTCAGCGCGCCGCCTGGGACTACGGGCCGCTCGGTGTCGAGCTGAAGGAGAACATCAAGCGCCAGTGGTGGCGCTACATGGTGACCTCCCGCGAGGACGTCGTCGGTCTCGACTCGTCCGTGATCCTCGCCCCCGAGGTGTGGGTCGCCTCCGGCCACGTCGCCACCTTCAGCGACCCGCTGACCGAGTGCACCTCCTGCCACAAGCGGTTCCGCGCGGACCACCTGGAGGAGGGGTACGAGGAGAAGAAGGGCCGCGCCCCGGAGAACGGCCTGGCCGACATCAACTGCCCCAACTGCGGCGTCAAGGGTCAGTTCACCGAGCCCAAGCAGTTCTCGGGCCTGCTCTCCACCCACCTCGGCCCCACCCAGGACACCGGCTCCATCGCGTACCTGCGCCCGGAGACCGCCCAGGGCATCTTCACCAACTTCGCCCAGGTGCAGACCACTTCGCGCCGCAAGCCGCCGTTCGGCATCGCCCAGACCGGCAAGTCCTTCCGCAACGAGATCACGCCCGGCAACTTCATCTTCCGCACCCGCGAGTTCGAGCAGATGGAGATGGAGTTCTTCGTCAAGCCGGGCGAGGACGAGCAGTGGCAGGAGTACTGGATGGAGCAGCGCTGGAACTGGTACACCGGCCTGGGCCTGCGCGAGGAGAACATGCGGTGGTACGAGCACCCGAAGGAGAAGCTCTCCCACTACTCCAAGCGCACCGCCGACATCGAGTACCGCTTCCAGTTCGGCGGCTCCGAGTGGGGTGAGCTGGAGGGCGTCGCCAACCGCACCGACTACGACCTGTCGGCGCACGCCAAGGCCTCCGGCCAGGACCTCTCCTACTTCGACCAGGAGGCCGGCGAGCGCTGGACGCCGTACGTCATCGAGCCGGCGGCCGGTGTCGGGCGGGCGATGCTCGCCTTCCTGCTGGACGCGTACGTCGAGGACGAGGCGCCCAACGCCAAGGGCAAGCTGGAGAAGCGGACGGTGCTGCGCCTGGACCACCGCCTCGCGCCGGTGAAGGCCGCGGTCCTGCCGCTGTCCCGCAACCCGGAGCTGTCGCCCAAGGCCAAGGGCCTCGCCCAGGCCCTGCGCCAGCACTGGAACATCGAGTTCGACGACGCCGGCGCCATCGGCCGCCGTTACCGCCGACAGGACGAGATCGGCACCCCGTACTGCGTGACCGTCGACTTCGACACCCTCGAGGACAACGCGGTCACCGTGCGCGAGCGCGACTCGATGAAGCAGGAGCGCGTGTCCCTCGACCAGATCGAGGGCTACCTCGCGTCCCGCCTCGTGGGCTGCTGACCCCCGGTCCGCGCCACCCCGGCACACACGACGCCCGCCCCGCCCCCGCCTCGCGCGGGGTGCGGGGCGGGCGTCGTCGTGTGTGGTGCCCGCCCGTCCGTCGCTCAGGAGGGCTCGTCGGGGCTGTGGCCCTCCATGGCCAGCAGTTCCTCGTTGGGGATGGCGCCGCCGAAGCGGCGGTCGCGGGAGGCGAACTCCAGGCAGGCGCGCCACAGGTCGCGGCGGTCGAAGTCCGGCCACAGCACGTCCTGGAACACCATCTCGGCGTACGCGCTCTGCCAGAGCAGGTAGTTGGAGGTGCGCTGCTCGCCGCTGGGCCGCAGGAACAGGTCCACGTCCGGCATGTCCGGGTAGTACAGGTACTTCTGCAGGGTCTTCTCGTTGACCTTGGACGGGTCCAGGCGGCCGGCCCGCACGTCCTCGGCGAGCGCCTTCGCCGCGTCGGCGATCTCGGCGCGGCCGCCGTAGTTCATGCAGAAGTACAGCGTCAGGCGGTCGTTGCCCTTGGTCTGCTCCTGGGCGATCTGGAGCTCCTTGGCGACCGACTTCCAGAGCCTGGGCATCCGGCCCACCCAGCGCACCCGCACGCCGAGTTCGTCGAGCGTGTCGCGGGTCTTGCGGATGAAGTCGCGGTTGAAGTTCATCAGGAAGCGCACCTCGTCGGGCGAGCGCTTCCAGTTCTCCGTGGAGAAGGCGTAGAGGGAGATGTTGCGGACGCCGATCTCGATGGAGCCCTGGAGCACGTCGAGCACGCGCTCGGCGCCGACCTTGTGGCCCTCGGTGCGCGGCAGCCCGCGGTCCTTGGCCCAGCGGCCGTTGCCGTCCATGACGATCGCCACGTGCTCGGGGACCAGCTCGCCCGGGAGCTTCGGCGGACGCGCGCCGGACGGGTGCGGCTCGGGCGCCCGGTACTCGCGCCGCTGACGCCCCAGGATGCCGCGTACGACCATGTGCTTCTCGTCTCCCTCGTGTCCCTCTGCTCTTGCTTGCTTGCTCTTCGGCCGCTCCGGCCCGCGCGGGCCGGGGCGGTCACTTCTCCACGTACCGCAGGGAGCGCAGTCCGCGCTCCAGGTGCCAGTGCAGGTAGGCGGAGACCAGTCCGCTGCCCTCGCGGACGTACCGCGCCTCGCAGGCGTCGGCCGTCTCCCAGTCTCCCGTGAGCAGCGCGCCCAGCAGGACAAGGGTCTGCGGGGACGGCACGACGCTGCCGGGCACCCGGCAGTCGGCGCAGACCGTGCCGCCGGAGGCCACCGAGAAGAACCGGTTGGGGCCGGGCATGCCGCACTTGGCGCAGTCGCCGAAGCTCGGGGCGTAGCCGTTGACGGCCAGGGAGCGCAGCAGGAACGCGTCCAGTACCAGGTGCGGGGCGTGCTCGCCGCGGGCGAGCGTGCGCAGCGCCCCGACCAGCAGCAGGTACTGCTGCACGGCCGGCTCGCCCTCGTGGTCGGTGAACCGCTCGGCGGTCTCCAGCATGGCCGTCCCGGCCGTGTAGCGGGCGTAGTCGGTGACGATGCCGCCGCCGTACGGTGCGATGGTCTCGCTCTGGGTGCACAGCGGCAGCCCGCGCCCGACGAGCTCGCTGCCGCGCGCGAAGAACTGCACGTCGACGTGCGAGAACGGCTCCAGCCGGGCCCCGAACTTCGACTTGGTGCGCCGCACCCCGCGCGCCACCGCCCGCACCCGCCCGTGCCCGCGGGTGAGCATCGTGATGATCCGGTCGGCCTCGCCGAGCTTCTGGGTGCGCAGGACGACGCCGTCGTCCCGGAAGAGACTCACGACCGCCCTCCCCGCACCGCCCGGACCCGGTGGGAACCCGCACCCCGCGCAGGGTTACGCGCCGGGCCACGGTGGAGACGGGACGCAGTCATGGGTCCATTCTCGCCTACGCGCGGGGGCGCCGTGCCGCACCCACTAGGATCGCCCGGTTCGTACGGGAGGTGGGACCACGTGGCGCAGGGGTCGCTGGGGCGCAGTTTCGGGTGGCTGTGGGGGGCGTACGCGGTCAGTACGTTCGGGACGTGGCTGGCCTTCGACGCGCTCCAGGTGATCGCCGTGCTGGTGCTGCACGCCGGTGCGCTCGAGGTGGCGGCGCTGGCGGCGATGGGGCCCGCCGTGGGGGCGCTGGCGGCGGTGCCGCTGGGGCCGTGGGTGGAGTTCCGGCGCAAGCGGCCGGTGATGATCGGCGCGGACCTGCTGCGCTGCGCGGCCCTGCTGAGCATCCCCGTGGCGTACGGGCTCGGGCTGCTGGGGCTCGGGCAGCTGCTGCTGGTGTCGGTCCTGGTGGCCGCCGCCGACATCACCTTCACCGCGGCGAGCGGGGCGTTCCTGAAGGGGCTGGTGCCGCGGGAGGACCTGCTGGTGGCCAACGGCCGCTTCGAGTCGACGATGTGGTCGGCGACCATGGTCGGCCCCCCGCTCGGCGGGGCGGCGATCGGCCTGTTCGGCCCGGTGGTGACGGTGGCCGCGGACGCGGTGAGCTACCTGCTGTCGGCGCTCGGCCTGCGCGCCGTCGGCGACGACGAACCGGCCCCGGCGGCGCCCGCGAAGGCGGGCCGGCTCAGCGCGGGCGAGCTGCTGGAGGGCTGGCGCTACATCCTCACCCACCCCGTGCTGCGGCCCCTGTTCGTCAACACCGCGCTGGTGAACGGCCTGATCATGGTGTCCGCCCCGCTGCTGGCGGTGCTGATGCTCGGCCCGCTCGGCTTCTCCCCCTGGCAGTACGGCCTGGCCTTCGCGGTGCCCTGCACGGGCGGTCTGATCGGCTCGCGCCTGTCGCGCCGGCTGGTGGCCCGGTACGGCCGCCGCCGGGTCCTGCTGACCGCGGGCACGCTGCGCGCCGTGTGGCCGGTCGGGCTGGTCCTCGTCGGGCCGGGGGTGACCGGTCTGGTCACGGTCATGGTGGTCGAGCTGGCCCTGATCACCTGCGCGGGCGTCTACAACCCGGTGCTCGCCACCACCCGCCTGGAGCTGACCCCGTCCGACCGGGTCACCCGCACCCTGTCGGCCTGGTCGGTGAGCACCAAGACGAGCGTGGCGGCCCTGACCGCCCTGTGGGGCCTGCTGGCCGAGCTGACGAGCCCGCGCCTGGCCATCGGGCTCGCGGGGGTCCTGCTGCTGGCGACACCGCTGCTGTACGCCGCCGTGCGCCGGGATCCCATGGCGCTGGAGCCGGAGCCCGGCCCCGGACCCGTCGTGCCCGGGGCCCGGACCTGACCGGTCGCGGGCGACCGCCCCGCCTCGGCTGAAAACCGCGCACGGCGGCACCCGGCCCATTGCACCGTAACTCAACGTCCGTAGAATTCAACGCGCCATGCATTTGTGTGCGCTGCATTGCTGCGCGCCGCATCCGAGCGACGGTGAGGCCCCGTGGACACGACGAACGGTGGGAACGGCCCGGCGGAGTACGACGTCGGCGTGATTGGAGGCGGCTTCGCGGGCTCGCTGCTCGCGACGGTCCTGGCCCGGGCCGGCGTCCGGACGCTGCTGCTGGAGGCGGCACCGGGCCCGCGGTTCGCCGTGGGCGAGTCGATGGTGCCCTACAGCGCGGCGCTGGCCCGGGCCGTCGCCCGGCGCTACGACGTGCCGGAGATCGCCGCCCTGGGCTCGGCCGAGCAGGTCGCGGGCACCCTGTCGGCCCGCTCGGGGGTGCTGCGCAACGTGGGCTTCGTGCTGCACCGCCCGGGGCTGCTCCAGTACCCCGGCGAGGTGTACCAGGTGGTCAACCCCTCCGTCGTGCCCGACCCGCCGCACCTGTACCGGGAGGACGTCGACGCCCGGCTGCTCGCGCTGGCCGGGCGCACCGGCGCCGAGGTGCGCACCGGCGCCGGGGCCCAAGTCGAGGGCGTGCGCGTCGAGGCGGACCGCGGGGCGTGGCTGCGCACGGCCGACGGCACGGAGACCGCCGTGCGGTACGTCGTGGACGCGAGCGGGCCCGGCTCCCCGGTGGCCCGCGAGCTGGGGCTGCGCGAGGAGCCGGCCGCCTGGGACCACCGGTCGCGCTGCCTGTACACCCACATGACCGGGGTGACGCCGTACGACGACACCCCGGCCGGGCGGGCCGGCGGGCAGCCGGGCCGGTGGCACGAGGGCACCCTGCACCACGTCTTCGACGGCGGCTGGCTGTGGGTGATCCCGTTCGGCAACCGGCGGCGCGGCGGCGACGGCCCGTGCAGCGTGGGGCTCGTCCTGGACGCGCGCCGGCACCCGGCGGCGGACGGGCGGGCGCCGCAGGAGGAGTTCGACGCCGTCCTGGGGCGACTTCCGGACGTGGCGCGGCAGTTCGCGGGTGCGCGGGCCGTGCGCCCGTGGGCCTCGGCCGACCCGGTCCAGCACTCCGTGAGCCGCATGGTCGGCGACCGCTACTGCCTCGCCTCCCACGCGGCCGGGTTCGTCGACCCGCTCTACTCCCGCGGGCTCGGGCACAGCCTGGAGGTCGTCAACGCCCTGGCCTGGCGGCTGATCGCGGCCGCGCGCGACGGCGACTGGTCCACGGAGCGCTTCTTGCCCGTCGAGGACCTCCAGCGCTCCCTGCTCGGCGCGCACGACGACCTCACCCGCGCCTCGTTCGTGGCGTTCCGCGACCCCGCGCTGTTCAACGCCGTGGTCCGGCTGTGGACGCTGAGCACGGTGCTCGGCGCGCTCGCCGTCGAGCACGCGAACGCGGCCTACGCGAGGACCGGCGACGACGCCGTCTTCCGCGCGCTGGAGGGGCCGGACCGGCCCGGCGGCGCGCACTTCGCCTCCCTCGCGCCGCTGGCCCGCACCCTGTGCACCGACGTCGAGGCGGGCCGGCGCACCCCCGCCGACGCGGCGGAGCGGATCTTCGCCGCGCTGCGCGAGGCCGACTACGTCCCGCCGCCGCTGGGGCTCGCCGACCCGGCCGACCGGTTCTTCCACAACACCCCGGCCCGGCTGCTGCGGGCCGCCCGCTGGGTCCGCGCCGAGGCCCCGGAGGACACCGCCGTGCTGCTCAAGGGGGCGTTGCGCGGACTGCTCGGCGAACGCCTGCGCGCGGCGCGCCGCTGACCGGCGGGCCGACGCCGGCCGAGCGGTCCCGCAGGAGCACCACCCCCATCCCCCGACACCGATCGCCGTAGCGCCACCGTCCGGGCAGGCACCGCCCGGGGCGAGACCCACTCCGCGACACCGCCCCCCACAGCGGCGGCCGTCGCGGCGAGACGACCGACAAGGAGACAGGACATGGAGCCACGGGGCACGCAGAGGTACGACGTCGCGATCCTCGGGTCGGGGGTGGCCGGGTCGATCCTGGGCGCGATCCTCGCCCGGCAGGGGGTCAGGACGCTGCTGCTGGACGCAGGCTCGCACCCACGGTTCGCCATCGGCGAGTCGACGATCCCGTTCACGCTCGTCTCGCTGCGCACGCTCGCCGAGCGCTACGACGTGCCGGAGATCGCGCACCTGGCGTCGTTCACGGACACCACCCGGGCGATCGGGCCGCGCTTCGGCGTCAAGCGCCACTTCGGGTTCCTGCTGCACCACGAGGGCGCCCCGCAGAACCCGCGCGAGGTCAACGAGTTCGCCACCCCGCCCCAGCTGCTGCACGAGGCCGCGCACCTGTTCCGGCAGGACACCGACTCGTACCTCTTCCACGTCGCGGTCAAGTACGGCTGTGTCGCGCGGCAGAACTTCCGCGTCACCGACATCGACTTCGACGGCTCGGGCGTCACCCTGTCCGGCCAGGACGGCGAGTACCGGGCCCGCTACCTGGTGGACGCGAGCGGCTTCCGCTCCCCCGTCGCCGAGAAGTTCGGCCTGCGCGAGGACCCCTGCCGGTTCAAGCACCACTCGCGCTCGGTGTGGAACCACGTCGTCGGCATCACGCCCACCGACCGGCTCTTCGACACCGTGCCCGAGAACTGGCGGCCGCCGGTGCCCTGGTACGAGGGCACCGTGCACCACATGTTCGAGCGCGGCTGGGGCTGGGTGATCGCCTTCGACAACAACAAGTGGTCCAAGAACCCCCTGTGCAGCGTGGGCATGACCGTCGACCCGCGCCGCTACCCCAAGCCGGCCGGGCTGAGCGCCGAGGAGGACTTCCACGCGCTGGCGGCGCCGTTCCCGGACATCGCGCGGCAGTTCGAGGGCATCAAGCCGGTGCGCGAGTGGACGGCGACGGGCCGGCTGCAGTACTCCTCCTCGCGGACCGCGGGCGACCGCTGGTTCCTGCTGTCGCACGCGGCCGGCTTCATCGACCCGCTGTTCTCCCGCGGCCTGTCCAACACCACCGAGGCGCTGAACCTGCTCGCCTGGCGGCTGCTGCGGGCGGTGCAGGACGACGACTTCTCGGCCGAGCGCTTCGCCCCGGTGGACCGGCTCCAGCAGGGCCTGCTCGACCACAACGACACCCTGGTCAACTCGTCGTACATCTCCTGGACCGACTACGACCTGTGGAGCGCGGTGTTCAGGATCTGGGCGTGGGGCGCCAACGCGGGGGTGTACCGCATGCAGAGCGCGCTGACCAAGTTCCGCCGCGACGGCCGCGACAGCCACTTCACGGACCTGGAGGAGGTGCCCAACCCGGGCCTGTACTGGCCGGACCACGACGGCTTCGCCGACCTGTACGAGACGATGGTCAAGCAGTGCGAGGCGGTCGAGGCCGGCGCGGTGACCGCCGCGGACGCCGCCGACCTGCTCTACGACCGGCTGCTGGCCGCCGACTTCGTCCCGAAGAACTTCGGATACGCCGAGCGCGAGGTGCGCTTCCTCAACCCGCGGCCCAAGACCCTGCTGAAGATGGTCCGCTGGGCCGCCACCGAGGCCGACCCGGTCGTGCGCCGGATGATCCTCGGCAACGGCCGCGAGGCGGTCAAGGCGCGGCTGAAGGGCACCAAGCTGTTCTGAGGTCCCCCGCCCACGGGCGCACCCCCGGGCCCGGCCGGTCAGGCACCGGCCGGGTCCGGGCCGTTGGTCAGGGTGCGCAGGCCGTCCGGGTCGGGCCGGCCGTTCGGGGACTGCTGCTCGCGGGCGGCGTCCCAGAGCTGGTCGAAGCGGCGGATCAGCGGCTGCACCAGGTCGGCGCGGGCGTTGACGGTCGTCGAGGAGTTCACGCTGAGCTGGTCGGCGTGTATTTCGTAGCTCAGCGCCCCGTCGAAGACGATGAAGTCGATCATCTTGCCCCGGCGCAGGTGCGCGGGCAGCTGGTCCAGCGCCACCACCCGGACCTCGATGCCCATCAGCCGCTGCTCCTCGCAGATCGGGGCGAGGGCGGCCCGCTCCCCGCGCTCCTTGACGATGAACAGCCGCCGCACGGTGATGTGCCGCTCCAGGATCGCCTCCCGCTGCGCGGTGAGGTAGCGGCTGGCGGGCTCGGTGGACCAGAAGCCGTCGTCGACGACCGTGGTGCTGATCGCGTCGATGCTGCTGCGGGTGCACTTGGTGAGCGTCATCAGCCAGTCGTGGTTCTCGCCCGGCGTCTCGGCGCTGAGGTTGGTGAGGTCCTCCATCTGCGCGGCCAGCCGGTTGATCTCCTCGTGCGCGAAGTCGTGCAGGATGTCGGGCCCGGTGGAGACGACCTTGGTGGCGTGCTCGGCGAGCCGGGGCACGCCGTCGCCGCGTAACTTCTCCACCTCGTTGAACAGCTTGGTCGCCTCGCCGATGTCGGCGAAGCGCTTCTCGACCACGTACTTCAGGTCGGTCAGCTGGTGCGCGAAGGAGATCATGAACTGGGTGAGCAGCACCGCCCCGCCGCACAGCACGGACAGCACGAGCTGCCAGGGGCCGTCGTCCTCGGGCAGCAGGACGTTGGTGAGGACGTAGACGACTCCGCCGATGACGATGGTGACCAGGACCTTCTGGGTCACCCGCCGGGCGCTGTCGGCGTCGGAGCGGCGCGGTACGTCGGTGCGGTCGGGATGGCGCGGGAGCGTCGGGCCAGGCATCTCTTGTGTCCCCCCGTTGGGATGGTGCGCGGACCGTCTGTCTGTCGTGGGTCGTGCCGTGTGGTTCCTCTTCGTGCCGTGTTCTGCGTGCGGGTGGCTCAGCGGGTGGTGAGCCGGGCGTCCAGCGCCTCGCGGCGGGCGAGCAGGGCGCGCAGGGCGAGCTGGTCGCGGATGCGCTGGGCCAGTGCGTCCCACTGGCGGGTGAACCCGGGCGCCTCCTCCAGGGCGTCCCACAGTCCCGCGAGGACGCGCTCCAGGCGGGCCCGGGGCATCCACAGGTGGAGCAGGTGGTCGACGAGCGGCCCGAGCACCTTGCGCACGGCCGCCTGGTCGTCGGTGCCCAGCCGTACCCCGTCGAGCTTGTCGCCGACAGTGGTCAGCAGCCAGTCGTGCAGCGCCAGGTCCTCGCAGAGCCCGGCGACGGCGGCGGGCGGGGTGCCCTCGGGCAGCCGCAGGGCGACGGTGCGCAGGCCCTCCTCGCCGACGGTGAAGCGCAGGGACGGCTCGCTGTCCGCGGGCGTCGGCCGGGCGGTCCAGCGCAGGACGGTGCTCGACGTGTTGAGCGGCGTGTCGTAGTCCAGCAGCGGGGCGCGCGAGATGCGGGCCAGCAGGCTCTCGGCGACGGAGCCGACGTCCAGTTCCCCGGGCCGGTGCCCGGCGAGGAAGCCCTCGGCGACGGCGGGCGCGGGCAGGCGGCCGACCGGCACCAGCAGGCCCGGCCGCACGAGGTAGTAGCCCCAGGGGCGGCGGCTGTCGGGCCCGTCGGCGGGGGCGGCGAAGTACGCGGTGGACTGGAGCACCCGGCCCTCGGTGAGGACGGCGCGGGCGGCGACCGTGCCGATCGCGCGGACCTTGGCGCCGTTGGCGGTGGGCAGCCGGCAGTCGACGCCGGTCAGGACGTCCGGGGAGACGGCGCAGCGGTTGGGGCGGCGGGAGACCCGGACGCGTTCGTCGGCGCGCAGCCGCAGCAGCGCCTCGGCGGCCCCCTCGTCCACGGCGTCCCGGGTGGGCAGCAGGCAGGTGCGCACCTCGCCGCAGGCGAGGACCGGACGCGCCGGCCGCGGGGTGCTCTCCTGGGCGCCCACGTCAGAGTCCCGGCGGGAACACGTAGGAGGTGCGCTCGACGACCCCGGCCGGTAACGGATACCCCTCGGCGGCGGAGCGCCGCGCGGCCTGCTCGAGCACGTCGGGTTCCAGCTGCACCTGGTCGAGCACGACCCGTACGGCGTGCTCGACGGGCAGGAAGCGGCCCGGGAGCACGCTGCACGTGCCGTAGGCGGTGAACGGCGCAGCGTCCGGGGTGAGTTGCACGACGGGCGGCAGGGCGTCCCAGTCGGCCGGGAAGCCGCCGGGGTCCTGCGCGACGGGGGTGAGGACCGCGCGTCCGTTGTCGCGGAGCAGCCCGAGGCGGGCCAGCTGCCACACCGAGGCCAGGAACGCGCAGGACCAGGTGCGGTCCTCCTCGGTGCCGCTGAACAGCTCGACGTCCATGAAGACGGAGTGGCCCCGGGCGAGGGTCTCGCTGGGCGGCTGCCAGACGTCGCTCGCGTCGAGCGCGGCGGAGGTGCGCCGCGAGGGGGTGCGGCGGCCGTTGGTGAGCCAGCCGGTGCGGCCGACGGGCGGGCGGTACCCGGTGCTGCCGGGCGGCGGCGACTCCACCAGCCGGTGCAGCACGGACTCGGCGAGCGGCGCGCTGCCCGGGTGGGCGGGGTCGGGCGCGGCGCAGCCGGACTCGCGGGCCAGGTAGTCGATGGTCAGGCCGGCCTCTCGGGCGGCGGCGAGCAGCGGCGGGGCCAGCTCGGCGGGGGTGGCCAGACGGCTGAAGTAGTCGTCGACGAGGAAGCAGGTGCTGATCCGGGGGCGCCGGCCCTCGGGCAGCGGCCCCAGCCCGGCCCGGACGGCGTCCGCCCAGGGTCGTACGGCGGCGAAGTGCCGGCGCAGCCGGTCCGGGCCCTCGGCGAAGTCCTCCATGTACAGGTGCCCCAGTTCCAGGGACAGGTGGGAGAACGGCACGGACGCGGTGTGCGGCTCGGCACTGGTCTCGTGGAAGGAGGTCTCCTCGCCCGGGAGGGAACCCTTCACAGTTGCCCCCAGTACTTGTCGTCGCCCAGCCGCTGCGCGAGGTCCCCCATCGCCTGCCAGGTCTCAAGGTTGGCGACGCGGCTGTCGACGACGTCCTCGTAGGTGATGAGCTGTTCCCGCCATTGCAGGACGGGTTCCAGCGGAATGGACGCCAGGGCCCGCGTCTTTCCGATCCCCAAACCCGCTGCCATTGACTCGAGTTGACGGTCGCGTTCGTGCATCCACACGGATTGTTCGGGGCGTGCCTGGGACCACAGCGGTGATTGCAGATCGGGCACGGCGGCCCGTACGAAGCGGATCGATCCGGAAAGGGCCGTCTCGTCGTGGCCCATGGCGACTCCGGCCCGGACAATGCCCTGTTTTCCCGTCACGAGTTCGGCGGCCGCCATCACGTGCTGACGGGTCCAGCGGTGATAGACGAGCCAGCGCGTGGTGATGCGGGCGAGCGCGCTGCGCGGAACGGTGGCGGCGAGTGCGAGGTCCATGGCATAACTGCGGCCGGCGCTCAGATCGACCACGATGACGTCGAATTCCCGTTTCAGCCGCAGGACGAGGTCCACGCACCGGTGCAGGTTCTCCTCGTCGGTGACGAATTCCCCGCCGGTGCGGTCGCCGGGCAGCAGCACCAGGCGGCCGGACCCGGAGGGCCGGGTGCGCAGCACGGGGTGTTCGGTGCGGGCCCACACGTCGACCCGCAGGGGTTCGCCGGTCTTGCCCTTCAGGTACGAGTGCAGCCCCTTGCCCTCGGCCTCGGCGAGGACGTCGGGCAGGTCGAAGACGGCCGGGGCGGTGGGCGAGCCGAAGTCGAAGTCCAGGTAGCAGACGTCGTCCCCGTCCAGCGCGCGGTGGTAGGCGAGGTTGGCGCTGGTGACGGAGCGGCCGGTGCCCCCCTTGTCGGAGGCGGCGAAGACGAGCACGCCTCACACCCCCGAGCCGGTGTTCTCCCGGGCGCGCGCCAGGGAGTCGAGCCGGGTGAGCACCCCGAGGGCCAGCGCGTAGGCGGTGCCGGGCTGGACGTCGACGAGGGCGCGGGCGCGGCGCAGGTCGACCTCGACGGCCATCATGGCCTCGCCCTGCCGGCTCTTGGCGGGCGGCGCGGGCTGGTCCATCTGCACCTTGCCGAACAGGTGGGCCGCCTCGCTGATCATCTCCCGGGCGAGGGTGGCGAGTTGGGCGCTGCGGATCGGCGGCTGGGCGTACAGGCCGTACGCGGCGACCATGCACTCGGTGACGCGCTCGGTGATGCTCCAGGAGACCGGGCCCTGGGTGACCGGGCCCTGGCGGGTCGGCGACTCGGGGTAGACGGCGTGGACGTTGTCCCACAGGCCGGTGCCGGAGCCGTCGGCGATGCGGCGCTGCCAGAGGTGTTCGAGGATGTCCTCGGCGAGCCGGAGCAGCCGGTCCTGAGCGTCGCTGCGCCGGGACAGCGAGCACAGCTGCACGGTCCGTTTGAGCAGCTGCGCGGAGAAGTCGGACATGGTCCACTTCATGGCCGGGCCGATGTCCTCGCTGCCGAGCAGCGGCAGGCTGATGCCCGGGTTGTGCAGGGCGATCGCCGGGTCGTCGCGGGTCATGCCGCTGGTGACCCGGCCGCGTTCGGCGAGGCGTTCCATGACGGCGACGGTGCGGGTGAGGTCGTCGTCGGTGGCGCGGCGGCGGACCAGGTCGTGCACCAGGATGGAGGCCACGGACAGGGAGAAGTACTCGGACTCCAGCTGCTGGAGCGTGGTGCGCCAGGGGATCTCCTCCAGCGGCCAGGTGCCGTCGCCGAAGCGGGCGATCGCCGACCAGTACTGCTGGGTGATCTCCCAGCGCAGCCGCAGCGCGTCGGCGAGCTTCTGCTGTTCGGCGTTGAGCAGGCCGAGGACCAGGGTGCGCTCGGAGAACAGGTCGGGGATGCCGTCCAGGGCGACGACGGTGAAGTACAGGTAGGGCACCGCGCCGGCGACGCCCTGGGGCTGCTTGCCGACCGGTTCGCCGGTCTCCACCTCGGGGGCGTCGCGCACCACGCTCCAGGACCAGCCGCACTCGAACAGGCGGTTGTCGTTGCGCAGTTGGTCGGCGATGTCGCTGTCGAGGCCGAGGGTGACGCTTTCGCTGATGACGGCGCGCAGGGCCTTGAAGCGGTCCTGGAAGCGCTGCACGACCTGCCGTTCGGAGAGCCGGCCCTGGCCCAGCAGCCGGACCAGGGACTGGCCCTGCGGGGAGGGGACGTCGACGACGTTGACCGTGAAGGAGCGCAGCAGGGCGACCATGGCGGCGGTCAGCCGGGTGCTGGTGGCCTCCTGGAGCCGGTCGATCAGCTCCAGGGTGCTCGGGCGCTGGGTCTTGGTCCGGTACACCTTGAGGAAGCCGAGGGTGGCCAGGCACAGCGTGACCGACATCGAGTAGGAGTCGACCACGCCGGTCTCGCGCTGCTCCTTGGCCAGCTCCTGGGCGGGGTCCGCGGCGGTGAAGTAGTGGCCGCCGGAGAACGTGGGACTGTCGCCGGTGCGGTGCCTGTCCATGAAGGCGGTGAGGACCTTCACCAGGTTGCCGGGGATCTCCGCGGAGTCGCCCGCGGCGCGCAGGGCCCGCTCCACGTCCTCCTGGGTGGTGTCCGGGTCGTCCAGGCGGAACGAGGTGATCTCCGTCGCCGGGTACAGCAGGCAGAGCAGCCGCTCCGCGTCGGCGACACTGCTGCGCCCTCCCCACTCACCCCAGTCCCACTCCCCGTCCTCGAAGGAGTGGCGGGCCACTGACTGCCACACCTCGAGCAGGTTCTGACGCGGTTTGATCTGCATGCCCATTCCCCTCAAACAGGCCCGACTCCCTGGCGGCGGAAAGAAGGCCGGTCATTCCTTCCGGCGGCCGCAGACGAGAATCATTCCGGTGTGCCCGTGGCGCACGAGATGGCCGACGTCGGCCATGCGGTGCACGTCGTCGAGGTGGGCGAAGTCCTGGAGCGCGGCGCGCACCTCGTCGGTGTCGATGTCATAGGTGGCCGGGAATTCCAGATCGCCCACCCGGTACCCCTCGGAATGCTCCATGAATGCGGCGGCGAAAGGCGCGCCGGGCTTCAGGGCATTCATCAAGCAGCCGACTCCCCGCCGGAATTCCTCGAGGGATTCGGTGATGGACTCGGCGACGAAGAACATGGTGCCGACGTCCCACCGGCGCTCTGTGTGGCAGAGGTCGAAAAGGCTGCCCCGGACCGGGTGCGCGGCGTCCCGGAAAAGAGTCCTCGGGTTGAGCCCCTCGTACGCCGGGCCCTCGCGCAGCACCTTCCAGAACTGCTCCCAGTGCCCCTCGTAGCCCGGGAGTTGGCGCTGCAGGTACTCGATGTTGTTCGCCGACCACTCCAGCAGGGTGATGTGCCGGCACCACGGGAGCATGGCGAGCGAGGGGTAGAGGTTGGGACCCGCACCGACGTCGATCCCCGAAAGCACCCGGTCGCTCCCCCGCAGCCGATCACTGAAATGATCGCGTACGCGGGAAACGATCTCCTCATCCACCGTCTTCATGTCGAGGTAGTTATTGCCGATGTACGCACCGGGGTCAAAGGAGTCCCATGGAACATCCTTATTGAGCGTCGGCTGCTCAGCGGTGTGCGGTCCCGAGGTCATGGTTCAGCCTAGCAGCAGCCCGGGGGTTGTAGGACCTGCCCACATGGGGCAATCATGGACGATCATAAGGTAATCACGCAAGGTCCGATCCGTCACTTAAGGGGAACTCATGATTCCTCCCAGGGATCGCTATCCGTCGACCCCGGGTTCGTTTTTGAGCCGGACCGCACGGAATAGACCACCACGGATCAGAGCGGTCACCGAGACGGACCTACCCGACATCGTCCGTGTCGACAAGGAGGCATTTCCGGCCGCGCCCTATCCATTCTTCGTGGTGCGCCAGTTCTTCGACGCGTTCCGTGAGCACATGTTCGTGCTGGAGGACGGCGACGGCGAGCTCAGGGGCTACGTGATGTCCACCGGCACCGACGACGCCGAGAGCTGGATCCTCAGCCTCGCCGTCACGGCGGAGGTGCGCCGGCAGGGGTGGGGGCGGCAGCTGATGACCGAGGTGCTGAGCCATCTGCGCGGCCGGGGCGCGCACACCGTGGTCCTGTCCGTCGAGCCCGACAACGCCACCGCCGTCGCGCTCTACGACTCCCTCGGCTTCACCCCGGCCCCCGGCGGCCCCGTGCGGGACTACTTCGGCCCGGGCGAACACCGCCTGCTGATGACCCTGGCCCTGTGAGCGCGTGAGCCCGTGAGTCCGTGACCGGCACCGGCGCCGTGAGCTCACCGCGGCGCCGGTGCCGGTCAACTCCCGTAGGCGTCATGGGCGTTGCGTCCGCGCCGCCCCGAACCGCCGTACGTAGCGGGCCTGCCAGGGGGTCTCCACCGCACGCCGGTGGTAGTGCCGGCGCACGTACGCCACCGCCGCCTGTGCGGGGACGCCGTCCAGCACCGCCAGACACGCCAGCGCCGTCCCCGTCCGGCCGCGCCCGCCACCGCAGGCGACCTCCACCCGGCCGGTCGCGGCGCGCCGCCACGCCTCGGTGAGCGCGGCGGCCGCCGCGTCCGGGTCGGCGGGCAGCCGGAAGTCGGGCCAGCGGATCCAGCGCGCCTCCCAGGGGACGGCCGGCGGCGGCCCGCCGAGCAGGTAGAGCCCGTACGTCGGGTCGGGACCGCCGGTCGCCGGCCCCCGCCGCAGCCCGCGTCCGCGCACCAGCCGCCCGGACGGCAGCCGCAGCACCCCGGCACCGCCCGCCTCCCAGGCGCCCGCTTCGCCGCCGTTCCCCACGCACCTCACGCTCCCCTCCTGCGGCCGGGCCCCCATCCGAGCGCACGTCCCCCACGCCGGGCAACCGGATACGGCCGGCCGGGGCCGCCCCCGGAAAACCCCCGCCCCCGGGCAACCCCCCGCCACCCCCCGGTGGTCTGGTGGGCGAGGAGGGGGTGCTGGATGCAGGACGGGCTGGAGGACCAGTTCCAGGAGTTCGTCAGGGCGCGGTGGTCACGGCTGGTGCGGACCGCGTACCTGCTCACGGGCGACGCCCACCACGCGGAGGACCTGACGCAGACCGCGCTGGCCAAGGCGTACCGCTCGTGGCGGCGCGTTGCGCGCGCCGACAACCCGGAGGCGTACGTCCGGCGGATGCTCGTCACCTGCAACAGCGACCGCTTCCGCAAGCGCCGGGTCACGGAGTCGCTGACGGCGGCACCGCCCGAGGTGGCCTGGCGGGACGAGGGCGCCGGACGCGTCGAGGAGCGCGGGGTTCTCCTCGACGCGCTGGCCGCCCTGCCGCCGAAGCAACGGGCAGTGGTCGTCCTGCGCTACTGGGAGGACCTGTCCGAGGCGGAGGTGGCCGAGGTGCTCGGCTGTTCGACGGGCACGGTCAAGAGCCAGGCGTCCAAGGGCCTGGCCAAGTTGCGCGCCTGTCCGGGGCTGGCCCCGGTGGGCGCGTCCACGAGGGCCGCGGGTCAGGGAGGCGAGCGGTGAGCGAGGAACCGCGCACAACGGAAGAGGACCAGGACGGCGAGGGGGTGCGGGACTTCGAGGAGCGCCTGCGCCGGCTGCTCGCCGAGGACGCCTACGCCTTCCACCCCGCACCGGCGCCGTACCCGGTGATCCGGCGGCGGGGCGTGCTGGAGCGGCGCCGCCGGCTGGCGGTCGCCGGGCTGGCGCTGGCCGTGCTGGCGGTGGCGCCCGTGGGGGCGTACGCGTGGGGCGGGGGAAGCGGGGGGCGGGGTGCCGGGCCGGCGGCGGGGAAGCCGTCGGCCGGCGCCCCGCGGACCCCCTCGCCGACGGCCGTGGCGACGCCCGCCGGGCCCGGACGGCCCGCCACGCCGGGGCAGTTGCTGGACGGGATCACCTTCGAGCAGGCCGCGGACGGTCTGGCCTCGTGCCTCGCCCACGGCCGGGAGGGCGACGGAACCGCGGGCGGCGAGGCCCTGGGCGTGCCCGCCGACTACCGGCTCCTGCTCGCCGGGCGCAGCACGGGCGACTCCAACTCCCCCGGGGACGGGCGGTTCCTGGTGGCCGTCTCGTCGTCGCGCCGGCTGATCTGCAAGCTGGTGGACGGCGCGGTGACCGGCCTGAACACCAGCGGCGGCGACCTGTCCGGCGACGGCCTGGGGCCGGTCTTCCCCGACATGAACGGCGGCAAGCTGTACCAGCAGTCGTTGCTGGACAGCGGCCACTGGAAACTGCCGTTCCGCTGGGGGGCCGTCGGCACGGTGGAGCCGTCGGTGGCGAAGGTGACCGTGTCCTACGGCGGCGCGACGGCCCGGGCCGTGCTGGACCACGGCTGGTTCGTCGCCGCGGGCGAGCTGGACCGGCAGGTCACGGCGGCGCCGCACGTCAAGGGCTACGACTCCTCGGGCAAGCTGGTGTACGACTCGGACCACGACCCGTCGTACCAGCGCACCCTCCCGTAGGGTCCGCCCGGCACCAGGAGGACCATGTCGCTCCCCGCCCCGCTCACCGGTGTGATCCCGCCCGTCTGCACCCCGCTCGACCCGGACGGCGAGGTGGACGTGGCCTCGCTGCTGCGGCTGGTCGACCACCTGGTGGCCGCCGGGGTGGACGGCCTGTTCCTGCTCGGGACGACGTCGGAGGCCGCGTTCCTCACCGACGGGCAGCGGCGGCGGGTGGTGGAGGCGGTCACCGGGCACCTGGGCGGGCAGCTGCCCGTGCTGGCCGGGGCGATCGACATGACCACGCCCCGGGTGCTGGAGCACATCGCGTCGGTGACGGCGGCGGGCGCGGACGCGGTGGTCGTGATCTCCCCGTTCTACGCCCGGCTCGGGCCGGCGGAGACGGCCCGCCACTTCCGGCTGGCCGCCGCGGCGAGCCCGGTCCCGGTGCTCGCCTACGACCTGCCGTCCGCCATCCCCACCAAGCTGTCCGCCGACCTCGTCGTGCAGCTGGCGTCGGACGGGGTGCTGGCCGGGCTGAAGGACTCCAGCGGCGACCTGGCCGGTTTCCGCGACGTGGTCACCGGCACCCGCCACCTGCCCGGGTTCAGTGCCCTGACCGGCTCCGAGCTGCTGGTCGACGCGGCCCTCGCGCTGGGCGGCCACGGGGCCGTGCCCGGCCTCGCCAACGTCGACCCGGACGGCTACGTCCGCCTGGACCGGCTGTGCCGGGCCGGACGCCGGGAGGAGGCCCGCGCCGTCCAGGAACGGCTCTGCGCGCTGTACGGCCTGGTCCACGCCGGCGCCGGCCGGGTGGGGGCCGGCTCGTCCGCGCTCGGCGCGTTCAAGGCGGCCCTGCACTTGCGCGGCGTGATCGCCTGCCCCGCGACGGCGGAGCCCCAGGTGCCGCTGTCCCCCGCGGAGGTGGCCGAGGTGCGGCGGCACCTGGTCGAGGCCGGACTCCTCTGACCCGGGGCCCGCGCTACAGCTCCGCCAGGGGCAGCAGCCGGAACGCGATCGTCTCGTACGGCCCCGTCCTGCCCGTCTCGTACAGCACCCCGGCCGTCCGCGCGTCCACCTGCACCAGGTCGGAGTAGGCGGCGGGCCGGTCCGACAGGGTGAGCGCCCGGGTGAACGTGGCCCCGCCGTCCGTGCTGCGCCAGACCGCGAGTGCCTGGCGGGCGGTGGGCCGGGACGGCGCCGAGAACAGCAGCGGGGCACCGGCGCCGTCGAGCTGGAGCACGCTGCCCTGGACCACGGGGACGTCCGCGAGCGTGGGCTGCGGGGCGTACGGGCGGGTGAGGGTGCGGCCGCCGTCGCCGGAGTGGGCGTCGACGCGGTTGCCGGACGCGGTGCCGCCCTGGTCGCGGGCGTTGAGGTACAGACGTCCGTCGGGGAGCTGGGCGGCGGTGGTCTCGTTGACGTTCACGGTGCCGGCGGTGCCGGCGGGGCCGTCGGGGTCGTCGTCGGTGAAGCCCAGGCCCCAGGTGCGGCCGCCGTCGTCGCTGACCAGGCAGTGGCCGGCGTAGTAGCGGGACTCCCGGCCGGTGTCGGGGGATCCGGGCGGCGGGGGCGTGGAGTGGTCGGCGGGCACGACCAGGCGTCCCGCGTACGGGCCCCGGGTGAGGGCCACGGCGTGTCCGGGGCCGGTGGCGTACCAGCGCCAGGACGCGGGCTTGACCGAGGCCGTGATCTCGCGCGGCGCGCCGAAGTGCCGGCCGTCGTCGTGGCTGTGCTGCACCCACACCCGGCGGCCCTGCTCGGGCGGGACCTCGCCGCGCATGATCTGGGCCTCGGTGACGGCGCCGCCGTTGGAGCAGCTGACCAGCACGACGGCGCCGGTGCGCGGGTCGACCACGGGTGCCGGGTTGCCGCGGGTGTCCCCGTTCCCGGCGGCGACCACCGCCGGCGGGCCCCAGGTGCGGCCGCCGTCGGCGGAGCGGCGGACGACGAGGTCGATGTCACCGGTGTCGCCGGGACCGTCGCGGCGGCCCTCGGCGAAGGCGAGCAGCGTGCCGCGCGGGGTGCGGACGACGGCGGGGATGCGGTAGGCGGCGTAGCCGTCCCGGCCGGCGACGTAGGGCACGGAGGTGTCGGCTGCGGAGGGGTCCGGGGTGGAAGCGTCTGCGGAGTGGGCCGGTGCGGAGGGGTCCGGTGCGGAAGCGTCCGGTGCGGTGCCGGGCGGGCGGCGTCCGGCGGCCGGGGCCGGGCGGGCGGTGGCGTACGGGGTGAGCAGGACGGCGGTGGCGAGGACGGCTCTGCGCAGGAGTGTCATCCCTGTCCCTCGGGAGGCGGGCCGGTGTCGCCCCCATACTGCCCGCGCGGGACGTCCGCGACCGGGCACGCCATGGCCCGGCCACCCGTGAGGGCATGCGCTCAGGACGGTGTGCGCGCCGCCGCCGCCATCAGCCGGGTCACGTCGTCCGTGCAGAGGGTGACGGCCGCGCCGACCGTGGCCAGCACCTCCCGCTCCGCCGGCGTGTAGGGCCCGTCGGCCAGGGCGATCCGGGCGCCCTGGAGCAGGATCGCCTCGCGGCCGATGGTGGCGAGGTGCGGGGCGAGCGGGTCGAGGGCCTCGTGCAGCTCTATGGCCAGCCCGGCACCGCAGGGCTCGCCGAAGACCCGGCCGGTGTCCGCGGCCAGGGCCTCCACCAGGGCGTCGAGCTGTTCCTCGGTGCAGTCGTCGAACCCGGCCGCGCGCACGGCTGAGGCGGCCGCCTCCAGGGACGCGCGGGCGCAGGTGCCGCCCGCCGCGAGGACCGCGAGGGCGACGGTGTGGACGGCGTCGCGGAGCATCGCGGAGAAGCGGGTGGTGGTCGGGTGGTCGAGGACGTCGGTGCCGAAGTGGCCGTGGCAGGCCGCGCAGGCCACGACCGGCCCGGTCTCACCGCGCGGGAGGACGGGAACGCCCAGCAGGGTGAAGCGCCGACGGCCGGTGAGGCGCTGGTAGTTGCGGTCGCCCCCGCAGCCGGGGCAGAAGAACTCCCCGTCGCCCACGGGTGTCCACGCGGTGCGGGTGCCCAGGATGCGCGCACCCCTGACGGCACGGCCGTCTCGTCCCCGTACTGGCAGCACGTCGCACCTCCGTAACCACGCGGCAACATCGCCGCGCTTGCGTGATGTTAGCCACATCACGGACGTGGAGTCAGCACCCCGGACGAGACCTTTCCGTGACCCGCACGGTCCTCTGGCCGAAAACAAGAGGTCCCGCCCCACCGGAACCGGCGGGGCGGGACCTCCCGGACGAGCTAGCGCGCGGCCCGGTTCACGGCGGAGACGACCGCCTTCAGGGACGCCCGCGTGGTGTTCGCGTCGATGCCGATGCCCCACAGGACCTGGCCGTCGATCGCGCACTCGATGTACGAGGCGGCCTGCGCGGAGGCGCCCTCGCTCATCGTGTGCTCCTGGTAGTCCAGCAGGCGTACGTCGATGCCGATGGACTGCAGGGCGTCGAAGAAGGCCGAGATCGGACCGTTGCCCGAGCCGGACAGGACGGTGTCCTCGCCGTCGACGGTCGCCTCGACGGTCAGGGTGTCGATGCCGTCCGTGTCGGTGGTCGACTGGCCGGTGCGGACCTGGATGCGGCCCCAGGGGTTGTCCGGGTTGGGCAGGTACTCGTCCTGGAAGACGGCCCAGATGTCCTTCGGCGTGATCTCGCCGCCCTCGGCGTCCGTCTTGGCCTGGATCAGCTTGGAGAACTCGATCTGCATCCGGCGCGGCAGTTCCAGCTTGTGGTCGTTCTTCAGGACGTACGCGATGCCGCCCTTGCCGGACTGGGAGTTGACGCGGATGACGGCCTCGTAGGAGCGGCCGACGTCCTTGGGGTCGATCGGCAGGTACGGCACCGCCCACTCGATGTCGTCGACCGTGACGCCCTTGGCCTCGGCCTCCGCCTCCATGGCGTCGAAGCCCTTCTTGATGGCGTCCTGGTGGGAGCCGGAGAAGGACGTGTAGACCAGGTCGCCCACGTACGGGTGGCGCGGGTGGACCTCCATCTGGTTGCAGTACTCCCACGTACGGCGGATCTCGTCGATGTCGGAGAAGTCGATCTGCGGGTCGACGCCCTGGGAGAACAGGTTCATGCCCAGGGTGACCAGGTCGACGTTGCCGGTGCGCTCGCCCTGCCCGAACAGGCAGCCCTCGACGCGGTCGGCGCCGGCCATCAGGGCCAGCTCGGCCGCCGCCACGGCCGTACCGCGGTCGTTGTGGGGGTGGACGGACAGGCAGACGTACTCGCGGCGGGACAGGTTGCGGTGCATCCACTCGAAGCGGTCCGCGTGCGTGGAGGGCGTTGAACGCTCCACGGTGGCGGGCAGGTTCAGGATGATCTCGCGGCCCGGGCCGGGCTGCCAGACGTCCATGACCGCCTCGCAGACCTCCAGCGCGAAGTCCAGCTCGGTGTCGGTGAAGATCTCCGGCGAGTACTGGTAGCCGAACTCCGTCTCGGGGCCCAGCAGTTTCTCCGCGTACTCCATCACCAGGCGGGTGCCGTCGACGGCGATCTGCTTGATGTCGTCCTTCGAGCCGCGGAAGACCACCCGGCGGAAGACGGGGGCGGTGGCGTTGTACAGGTGGACGGTGGCCCGGCGGGCGCCCTTGAGGGACTCCACGGTCCGCTCGATCAGGTCCTCGCGGGCCTGGGTCAGTACGGAGATCGTCACGTCGTCCGGGATCGCGCCCTCTTCCTCGATGATGGAGCGCACGAAGTCGAAGTCGGTCTGGCCGGAGGCGGGGAAGCCCACCTCGATCTCCTTGTAGCCCATCGCGACCAGCTGGTCGAACATCCGGCGCTTGCGCTCGGGCGACATGGGGTCGATCAGTGCCTGGTTGCCGTCCCGCAGGTCGGTGGACAGCCACCGGGGGGCGGCGGTGACCCGCCGGTCGGGCCAGGTGCGGTCGGGGATCTCGACCTGCTCGTACTGGCCGTACTTGTGGACCGGCATGGAACTGGGCTGCTGGCGGTTGGCCATGATGCTTCGGGCTCCTCAGGGTGTCCGGAATGGACGGCCGACGACGCAACACCGAGCTCCGCGGGGAGGGGGTCGGCCTCGACTACAGGCCCTCGCCGCGGCAGCTAAGGAGAAGCAGCCCGAAACGCATGATGCCTCGCAGCCTAGCGAAGGGATCCGGTGCGCGCGGGCCCGTATCAGTATGCGGGACCGCGTGGACGCGTGCGGACGATCGCGACAAAAAGTGCGCCATGCCACTGGACGCGCGCCACACCACTGGATGCGCGCCATACCACTGGACCGCCCGGACAGGGACCGCATGTCCGGGTATTTCACCAATCATGGTGGCGAGTAGTGACAGTGCGGTCACCCGGTGCGAAGGTGCCGGGCATGACCACCCACGGGGGCTTCCAGCCCGTCTTCTGCACCGTCGTCCCGCCCCACGTCCTCGACAAGCTGGCCCGCAGCGAGGACCCCGCCCGCTCCGGCCCCGCCCGCCACACCCTGCGGCGCGACGGCGAGCTGCGCGCACTGCGCCAGGTGACCACCGAGTTCCGCCTCGCGGCGGAGCCGGGCCCGAAGGCACCGTCGGACCAGCCGACGCGCACGATCCACGACGCCGGGCACCGCACCGACCTGCCCGGCACCGCGGTGCGCCGCGAGGGCGAGCCGCCCGGCCAGGACGCCACGGTCAACCGCGCCTACTCCGGCCTCGGCGCCACCTTCGAGCTGTTCCTGCGCGTCTACGGCCGCCACTCCATCGACGGCGAGGGCCTGCCGCTGGTCGCGACCGTCCACTACGACGAGCAGTACGACAACGCCTTCTGGAACGGCGAGCAGATGGTGTTCGGCGACGGGGACGGCGAGGTCTTCCTCGACTTCACGCTGCCCCTCGACGTCATCGGGCACGAACTCACCCACGGCGTCACCCAGCACACCGCGAACCTCACCTACTACGGCCAGTCGGGCGCCCTGAACGAGTCGGTGTCCGACGTCTTCGGCTCGCTGATCAAGCAGTACGCGCTCGGCCAGACCGCCGGCGACGCCGACTGGCTGATCGGCGCGGGGCTGCTCGCCCCCGGCGTCACCGGCTCGGCGCTGCGCTCGATGAAGGCGCCGGGCACCGCGTACGACGACGACGTGCTCGGCAAGGACCCGCAGCCCGCGACCATGGCCTACTACGTGCGCACCGGCCGGGACAACGGCGGCGTCCACATCAACTCGGGCATCCCCAACCACGCGTTCTACCTGGCCGCCACCGCCCTCGGCGGCCACGCCTGGGAGAAGGCCGGCCAGATCTGGTACGACGTCCTCACCGGCGGGGAGCTCGCCGAGCGCGCCCTGTTCGCCGACTTCGCCGGGCTCACCGTCAAGGCGGCGCGGGAGCGGTTCGGGGACGGCGGCGACGAGTTCGAGGCGGTGCGCAAGGCGTGGGAGCAGGTGGGCGTGCGGACCCTGTGAGCGGGAGCCCGCCCGCAAGGGCAGGGGTGCGGATCGCGCCCGTCCGTACTAGACAGGACCCATGCGGATTCAGGTGAGGCGCACGGGCGGGTTCGCCGGTATCGAGCGGCGGGGCGAGGTGGACACCTCGGGGCGGCCGGACGCCGCGGAGTGGCGGGCCCTGGCCGAGCGCGCGGTCGCGTCCGGCCGGGGCACGCCCCCGGCCGGCGTCCCGGACGGGTTCGCCTACCGGATCACGGTGGACGCCCGGACGGTGTACTGCGCGGACCCCCGGCTGACGGAGGACCAGCGGGAGTTGATCTCACGGGTGCTGAAGGAGGGCGCCTGAGCGGCGACCCGCGCGCCGGGGTCGTCGCGCACGCTCCGCCCGACCGCCTGTTGCGGCCCGCCCGTTGACTTCCGTTACCGCCGGTACGGATGATCCGCGCATGGCGACTGACCGACGCACCGCGATCCCCCCGTTCCCGCCCGGCTTCCTGTGGGGCGTGTCGACCTCGGCCCACCAGATCGAGGGCGCCGCGGACCTGCGCGACCCGTCCGTGTGGGACGAGTTCACCGCCGAGCCGGGCCGGGTGAAGGACGGCTCGACGGCCGCCGTGGCCTGCGACCACTACCACCGCTACCGCGAGGACGTGGCCCTCCTCGCCGGGCTCGGGGTGGACGCGTACCGCTTCTCGGTCTCCTGGCCGCGGGTGAACCGCCCGGGCGGGCTGGACTTCTACGACCGGCTGGTGGACGAGCTGTGCGCGGCGGGCGTCCGCCCGGTCCCCACCCTCTTCCACTGGGACCTGCCCGCCCCCCTGGACTGGCTGCGGCGGGACACCGCCGCGCGCTTCGCGGACCACGTGTCCGCCGTCGCCGACCGGCTCGGCGACCGCGTGAGCACCTGGATCACCCTCAACGAGCCCGCCGAGCACACCCTGCTGGGCCACGCGCTCGGTGTGCACGCCCCCGGCAGGCGGCTGCTGTTCGACGCGCTCCCGGTCGCCCACCACCAGTTGCTGGCCCACGGCCTGGCCGTCCGGGCGCTGCGCGCGGCCGGCGCCGCTGACGTCGGCATCGCCAACTCCCACGGCCCGACCTGGCCGGCCTCCGGGGACGGGCCGGACGTCGAGGCGGCGGACTTCTACGACCTGCTGCTCAACCGCCTGTTCGCCGAACCGGTCCTGCTGGGCGCGTACCCGGAGGGGATCGGCGAGCTGATGCCCGGGGACGTGGCGGCCGACCTGGAGGTGATCTCCGAGCCGCTCGACTGGTACGGGATCAACTACTACGCCCCGACGAAGGTGGGCGCCCCGCAGGGCACCGACATCGAGTTCGGGGGCGTCCGCATGCCCGCCGAACTCCCCTTCACCGTGCGGGAGATCGAGGGCCGGCCGGTCACCGACTTCGGCTGGCCGGTGGTCCCCGAGGCGCTGACCGAACTGCTCACCACCTTCAAGGCCCGCTACGGCGACCGGCTCCCGCCCGTGATCATCACCGAGAACGGCTGCAGCTACGACGGCGTCGACGACCAGGAGCGCATCGCCTACCTCGACGCCCACATCCGCGCCCTGCACGACGCCCACACCGCCGGCGTCGACGTGCGCGGCTACTTCGTGTGGTCCCTGCTGGACAACTTCGAGTGGGCCGAGGGCTACGCCCGCCGCTTCGGCCTGGTCCACGTCGACTTCACGACGCAGGAGCGCACGCCCAAGGCGTCCTACACCTGGCTGCGGGAGGCGCTGCGGACCAGGGGGTGACCGCCCCGCCGGTCAGAGGGCACCCGCGTCCCGGGCCGCCCACACCGAGGGGTGGACCGGGCGGTAGCCGAGCTCCCGGCGGATCCGCTCGGTGGACAGGACCCCGAAGAACGGGTCGGGGTCCGTGCGGGCGGACACCTCGGCGGGCACCTCGGCGCCGTTCAGGCGGTACAGCTCGACCGTGGTGACCGGGGCGTCGTCGGTGATGTTGTAGACGCGGCCGCCGATGCCCGGCGCGTGCAGCAGCCGCAGCAGGCCCTGGGCGACGTCCGCGTGGTGCACCATCTGGAGCCGCTGGGCCGCCGCCCAGTGCGCGGCCCAGCGCAGCGACTCCGCCAGGTGCGGGTCGCCGTCGCCGTAGACGAACGGCAGCCGCCCGATCCGTACGTCGAGGCCGTCCAGGGCGAGCAGGTCCCGCTCGGCCCGGATCTTGGACTCGGCGTAGGCGCCCCACATCTCGCCGCCGGGCCGGCTCTCGTCGTCCTCGGTCAGCGGGCGGCCACGGCCGACGCCGTACACGTTCGCCGTGCTGACCTGCACGAAGCGGCCCACTCCGGCGGCCAGCGCGGCGCGGCCCAGCTCCACGGCGGCGCCGTGGTTCACCGCCCACGCCTCCTCGTCGGGCACCCCGCGGAAGGTCGCGGCGACGTTCACCACCGCGTCCGCCCCGGCCACCGCCTTGCCGAGCGCCTCCGGGTCGCGCAGGTCGCCGGTGACGACCTCGGCGCCCAGCGCGGCGAGCCGCTCCGCGCGGGCGGCGTCGCGCACCAGGACGCGCACCGTGTCGCCCGGCCGCCGCTGTCCCAGCAGCCGCGGCGCGAACCTGCTGCCGACGCGTCCCGTCGTCCCCGTCACCAGTGTCAGCATGATCTTCTCCTCGTGTCCGTCCGGTACGACCACCCTGCGGCCGGGAGGGCGGGACCGGGAGAGACCCGTGGATCGGGGGACCGGCAGTCCCTGGATAACCCGCACGCGGTGACGGACGCTGGAGGGGTGAACCGAGCCGAACTCGCCGACTTCCTGCGCCGCGGCCGCGCCCGGCTGAACCCGTCCGACGTGGGCCTCGCGGCCGGGGCCCGCCGCCGCACGCCGGGGCTGCGCCGCGAGGAGGTGGCGGCGCTGGCCGGCATGTCGGTGGACTACTACACGCGGCTGGAGCAGTCCCGCGGTCCGCGCCCGTCCCGGCAGATGCTCACCGCGCTCGCACGGGCCCTGCGCCTGACCGACGACGAGCGCGACCACCTGTTCCACCTGGCCGGCGAGGAGCCCCCGCGCCGGGACGCGCCGGCCGCCCACGTGCGCCCCGGCCTGCTGCTGGTCCTGGACCGGCTGCACGACACGCCCGCGCTGGTGATGACCGACGTGGGCGAGGTGCTGGCGCAGAACGCGATGTCCCGGGCGCTCAGCGGGGACGTGCTGGCCCGCCCGCCGCACGAGCGCAACGTGGTGCGCCGGTTCTTCCTCGACCGTGCGGGCCGCGACCTGTTCCCCTCCGAGGACCGGGCCGAGCACGCCCGCGCCCACGTGGCGAACCTGCGCGCGGTGGCCGCGGCCCGCCCCGACGACCCGGAACCGGCCGCCCTGGTGGCCGAACTACGGGCGTCCAGCGAGGAGTTCGCCGCGCTGTGGGACCGGCACGAGGTGGCGGTGCGCCGGGCCTCGGTCAAGCGCTTCCAGCACCCGGTGGTCGGCCTGCTGGAGCTCGACTGCGAGCTGCTGCTCACCGACGACCACCACCAGCACCTGCTCATCCACACGGCCCGCCCGGGCACGGAGTCCCACGAGCGCCTGCACCTGCTGCGGGTGGTGGGACTGCAGGACCTGACGCCGGGCGCGGTCTGAGGCCGGGCGCGCCCCGGGGCTCAGAAGCCCAGGCGGCGGAGCTGCTTGGGGTCGCGCTGCCAGTCCTTGGCCACCTTCACGTGCAGGTCGAGGAAGACCGGCGTGCCGAGCAGCGCCTCGATCTGCTGGCGGGACTTCACGCCCACGTCCTTCAGCCGCTTGCCCTTCGGGCCGATGATGATGCCCTTCTGGCTGGGCCGCTCGATGTAGATGTTGGCGTGGATGTCCACCAGCGGACGGTCCGCCGGCCGGTCCTCGCGCGGCAGCATCTCCTCCACGACCACGGCGATGGAGTGCGGCAGCTCGTCGCGCACGCCCTCCAGGGCGGCCTCGCGGATCAGCTCGGCCACCATCACCTGCTCGGGCTCGTCGGTGAGGTCGCCCTCGGGGTACAGCGCCGGCCCCTCCGGCAGCAGCGGCACCAGGAGGTCGGCGAGCAGCGCCACCTGCTGGTCCCCGACCGCCGACACGGGCACGATCTCCTGCCACTCGAACCCGAGCTCGCGCGCCATCTGGTCCACCGCGATGAGCTGCTCGGCCAGCGCCTTGGAGTCGACCAGGTCGGTCTTGGTGACGATGGCGATCTTGGGCGTCCGCTTGATCCCGGCCAGCTCCTTGGCGATGAACCGGTCGCCGGGCCCGATCTTCTGGTCGGCGGGCAGGCAGAAGCCGATCACGTCGACCTCGGCCCAGGTGGCGCGCACCACGTCGTTGAGCCGCTCGCCGAGCAGCGTCCGCGGCTTGTGCAGCCCCGGGGTGTCCACCAGGATCAGCTGGGCCTCGGGCCGGTGCACGATGCCCCGCACGGTGTGCCGCGTGGTCTGGGGCCGGTTGGAGGTGATCGCCACCTTCTTCCCGACCAGAGCGTTCGTGAGGGTGGACTTGCCCGCGTTGGGCCGCCCCACGAAACAGGCGAAACCGGCCCGGTGCGCGGCCTCGGCCGACTGCTCGGATGACTGGGTACGAACGCTCATGCCGCCCATTCTCCCTGATCCCCGGAGCCCCGCCGCACCACGCCCGCGACGCCGCCCCGCCGGTGAGGGTCCGGAAACCCGCCCGCAACGAAACGTCACGGAAACACACCCGTACGCAACCGGAAACGCGCAGCGGTGACCCTCTGACGAGCCCTCGCGAGCCCTCGCACCGTTGGAGACCCCGTGACGACCTTCGCCGCACCGCGGATCGACACCGGCGACACCGCCTGGCTGCTCGCCGCCACCGCGCTCGTGCTGCTCATGACGCCGGGCCTGGCCCTGTTCTACGGCGGCATGGTCCGCACCAAGAGCGTCCTGAACATGCTGATGATGAGCTTCGTGTCGATCGCCCTGGTGACCGTCGTCTGGCTGGCGGCCGGCTACTCGCTCGCCTTCGGCGGCGACACCGCCGCCGGGCTGATCGGCGGCCTCGACCACCTCGGCCTCGCGGGCCTCGGCCCGGACAGCGTCCGGGGCACGGTGCCCACGCTGCTGTTCGCCACGTTTCAGCTGACCTTCGCGATCGTCACGGCGGCCCTGGTCAGCGGCGCCGTCGCCGACCGTGCGAAGTTCGCCGCGTGGCTGGTCTTCGTGCCGGTGTGGGCGCTGCTGGTATACGTTCCGGTCACCCACTGGGTGTGGGGTCCGGGCGGCTGGATCCTGACCCACCTGGGCGCCCTGGACTTCGCCGGCGGCCTGCCCGTCGAGATCACCTCCGGCGCCTCCGGGCTCGCCCTGTGCCTGGTCCTGGGCCCGCGCCTGGGCTTCAAGAAGGACGCGATGCGCCCGCACAACCTGCCCATGGTGGTGCTGGGCGCCGGCCTGCTGTGGTTCGGCTGGTTCGGCTTCAACGCGGGCTCGGTGCTCGCCGCGAACGGCCTGGCCGCTGCGGTGTTCCTCAACACCCTCGCCGCGGGCTGCACCGGCCTGCTCGGCTGGCTCTTCGTCGAGCAGCGGCGCGACGGCCACCCCACCACGCTGGGCGCCGCGTCCGGCGCGGTCGCGGGCCTGGTGGCGATCACCCCGTCCTGCGGCTCGGTGTCCCTGCTCGGCGCCCTGGTGGTCGGCCTGGCCGCCGGCGTCGTCTGCTCGTACGCCGTGGGCTGGAAGTTCAAGCTGGACTACGACGACTCGCTGGACGTCGTCGGCGTCCACCTGGTCGGCGGGATCGTCGGCACCCTGCTCATCGGCGTCTTCGCCGAGCGGGCCATGACCGGCGGCGCGGAGGGCCTGCTGTACGGCGGCGGCCTCGCCCAGCTGGGCAAGCAGCTCGTCGCCGTGGTGGTCGTCGCGGTGTACGCGTTCGGCGTGACCTTCGCCCTCGGCAAGGTGCTCGACCGCCTGATGGGCTTCCGCGCGAGCGAGGAGCAGGAGCACACCGGCCTGGACCTTACGGTGCACGCCGAGACCGCCTACGATCACGGGGTCCTGGGCCATGGCGCCCCGGTCGCCCACTCCGTCCTCCCCTCCGCCCAGAAGGTCAAGCCGCAGGCATGAAGCTGATCACCGCCATCGTCAAGCCGTACCGCCTCGACGAGGTCAAGAACGCCTTGCAGGAGCTCGGCGTGCAGGGCCTGACCGTCACCGAGGCCAGCGGCTACGGCCGGCAGCGCGGCCACACCGAGGTGTACCGGGGCGCCGAGTACCGGGTGGACCTGGTGCCGAAGGTGCGCATCGAGGTGGTCGTCGAGGACGCCGACGCGGACCCGGTGATCGACGCGATCGTCCGGGCCGCGCACACCGGCAAGATCGGGGACGGCAAGGTGTGGGCGCTGCCGGTGGAGACGGTCGTCCGGGTCCGCACCGGCGAACGCGGCCCCGACGCGCTCTGAGCCACCGCGCGGAGGTGCGGATCCCTGGCGCGGGACGCTCGCCGGTCAGAGTTCGGGACGGTGCAGGGGGCGGGGGAAGACGCGGTCTCCGTGGGCGTCGAAGAGCATCAGGGCCCGCATGTCGACGAGGAGCGTGAAGCGGTCGCCCGGCCGGCAGTGCAGGTCGTGCGGTGCGCGGAGGACGAGTTCACCGACCCCGTAGTCGTCGGGCAGGGGCGGTGCGGGCCGCGGTGGTGCGGGCGGGCGCTGCTGGAGGGCACCGCGCAGGCGTGCGCCGATGTGGTGCAGGAGTCGGGGCAGGGCGTTCGTCCGGTGCTGGGGCTGGTCGTCCGCGGGTGTGGGGTGGGGCACGTCTGCGTGTCGTGAGCCGGTGGTGACGTGCAGGAGGGTCTCGTGGCCGTGGTGCTCGACGTGGGTGACCATGGCGTGCAGCCGACGCTCGTGGGGGGCCGGTTCTCCCCCTGTGCGCAGTGCTTCGGGGCGCAGGCCGACGAGGAGGGGCCGGCCTTGCAGGATGCGCAGCATGTCGTGGCCCGGTTCCTGGGGCAGGGGGAGTTCCTGGGCGCCGAGGCTGAGGGTCATGCCGCTGTCGATCGGGGCGTAGAGGGTGCCGTGCAGCAGGTTGATCTGGGGCGTGCCGAGGAAGGACGCGACGAAGGCGTTGTCGGGCAGGCTGTAGAGGTCGGCGGGGGTGCCGACTTGCTGGAGGGCTCCGTTGCGCAGGACGGCGATGCGGTCGCCCAGGGCCATGGCTTCGGTCTGGTCGTGGGTGACGTAGATGGTGGTGGCTCGGGCGCGGCGTACGACGGACAGGATCTCGGTGCGGAGCCGGACGCGCAGGCGTGCGTCGAGGCTGGCGAGTGGTTCGTCCATGAGGAAGATCGAGGGCTGGCGGATGACGGCGCGTCCCATGGCGACGCGCTGGCGTTCCCCTCCGGAGAGCTGGGCGGGGGTCCGTTGCAGCAGGGAACGGATGCCGAGCCGCTCGGCGACGTCGTCGACGGCCCGGGCGATCTCCTGTTCTTCTTCTCCGCGTGCGGTGAGGGGGAAGGCGATGTTGTCGGCGGCGGTCATGGTGGGGTAGAGGGCGAAGTTCTGGAAGACCATGGCCACGTTGCGTTCGCTGGCGGGCAGGTCGTTGGCGGGTTGCTGGTCGAGGAGCAGGTCGCCGCTGGTGATGTCCTCGAGGCCGGCGATCATGCGGAGCAGGGTGGATTTTCCGCACCCTGATGGCCCCAGGAGGACCAGGAATTCCCCGGGGTGCAGGTGCAGGGACACGTCGTGGACGGCTGTGTGGCCACCCGGGTAGGTCTTGCTGAGTCGCTTCAGGGTGATGGTGCTGCCCACGGGGCTGGTCTCCTGGGGTGTGCGGTGCCAGTGGTGCGATGCTGCGCGGCCGGGCGTCGGTCAGCGGGTGAGCTCGTCGGCCGTGACGGCGAGGCAGGCGGCGATCAGGACGAGGTTCTTCAGGACGTACTGGCCGTCGAGGGTGGGGATGCCGTGGTGCCACATGGCGTCCGGGAGCAGGACCAGGGAGGAGAACACGCCGCTCATGTGGGCGTAGAAGGCGGCGAGGGCGTGGCGCAGGAGGACTCCGGTGACCAGGGCGAGGCCGATCAGCGTCTCGGCGGTGCCCAGTAACGGCAGCGACACCTGCGCGGGAACCGAGCCGCCGGTCAGCTTGGTCATGGTCTGGATGGCGATGTGCTCGGCGGGGCTGGTGGCGGGGAAGAGTTTGAGGACGCCGAACCAGCAGTAGATGATGCCCACGCTGACGCGCAGGAGGATGGGGCTGGCGGGCCGGTAGCGCTCGGCCGACCGGTGCAGCGCGGCTGCGTACCGGTGGCGGTGCGGGGGTGGCGCCGAGGGGTCCTGACGGGGCGGATGTGGGTGACGGGCGCGTGCGGGCAGGGTGCCTCGGTGGGCCATCCGGCGCCTCCAGACCAGTGCCGGCGCAGCGGTGGCTGCGCGTGGGGTGAAGGGGGCCGGCCCCGCGAGACCGTTCGCGCGGTGTGCTCGCGGGGCCGCGTGCTACGAGGTGCGGGCCGACTCGGTCAGTTGAAGGTGACGTCGCTGCACAGGAAGTACTTCTGGTCCATGTGCGAGGCCTTCCAGACGGTGACCACGACGTGCCGTCCGCTGTAGCCGGAGGTGGTGACGTCGGTGACGTAGTGCGCCTGGTAGGGGTAGCGGCCGGTCTTCTTCACCAGCTCCAGGTCGTCCCAGTTGATGAGCTGGTACTCGGGGTTGAAGCCCTGCTTGGTGACGTAGACCTCCAGCCAGTCCGCGCCGTGGCGCGCCTCGTCGTAGAGGTCGACGGTGAAGTTCGAGCCGATGCTGCTGGTGATCCACGGTCCGGGCCGGTCCAGGGGTGCGTAGTTCGTCTCGCCCTGGCCGCCGGCGCTGCAGATCTGGCCGTTGGGGATGACCTGCTGGTAGTTGTCGCCGGTGTTGTTGGCGTAGACGGCCTTCCAGGCGGTGATCGCGTTGGGGTTCTCGTGGTAGGTGCGGTAGCACATGGGGTCCTGGGCCTCGTTGGGCTCGTTGTAGCCCCAGCGCTGCAGGCAGCCGTAGTTGCGGGTCTGCGGGGCGATGACCGTGCCGTGGGCGGAGGCGGTCGGTGCCTGCGCCATCAGGCCCAGCAGGGCGGTGGCCAGCGCGGCGGCGCCCAACGCGGTGCGGCGGGACGTCGTTGCGGGTGCGCGGTTCATGGTGGGTACTCCTCCATGGTTCTCCGAGTGGGACACCGGTCGGCGACGCCGGCCGGTCAGGGCCTTGCGTGTGCTGGGAGGGTGCTGTTCGGGTCAGCTTTCGGGCCGGCTCACCTGCTGCTGCTTCGGGGCGGCCGCAGTCGTGGGACGGATGAGCGTGTTCGCCGTCCAGGTGCCGGGGCCGGAGGCGGCGATGAGCAGGAAGGCCCAGCAGAAGAGGGCGGCGGGCTCGCCGCCGTTCTCGATGGGGAACAGGGCGTGGGGCTGGTGCTCGACGAAGTAGGCGTAGGCCATGGAGCCGGAGCAGACGACCGCTGCCGGGCGGGTGCCGACGCCGAGCGCCACCAGGAGCCCTCCGGCCAGCTGGATGGCGGCGGCCCACCATCCCGGCCACTGGCCCACGGCAGGTGCCGACCCGTGCGGGCCGCCGAGGACGTCGAACAGGGTGGCCGTGCCGTGGCAGGCGAACAGGAAGCCCACCACGATCCGGTAGAGCGCGAGGACGACGGGAGCGCTGATCGCTTCGGGATTCACCGCGGGTGTCCTTCCTGGAGTGAGCTTCGCTGCGACGGCACTGCTGCGAGCGCCACGGCGCAGGCTCTGGAGGGGGACCGGCATCCCCGCACCCTCAAGCGGGGATGCCGGCCGATCGGGGGGTACGGGCTCAGGGCCCGTACGGTTGCGCTCGCGCCGCACGAGGCGGGCGGCGGGCGGCCCAGCCGGTTGTGCGGGGCGGCTGGTTCAGCTGGTCAGGGACCACTTCTGGCTGTTCCAGGTGCCGCAGTCCCACAGGTGGAGCCGTGCTCCGTCCGCGGTGCTCTGGTACTCGATGTCGAGGCAGCGCCCGGACTTGAGGTTCTTCAGGGTGCCGTTGGACTGGAAGGCCCACTTCTGGCTGTCGTAGCCGCCGCAGTCCCACAGGTGGGCCTTGGTGCCGTTGGCGGTGTTGCCGCCCTCGACGTCCAGGCACTTGCCCAGGACGCGCAGCTCGGTGCCGTTCAGGGTCCACTTCTGCCGGTCGGTGCCGGCGCAGGTGGCGAGCTGGGCGGGGGTGCCGTTGGCGCTCGCGCCGTCCTTGGCCTCGGCGCACTTGCCGCCCGCGTTGACGAGCTGCTTGCCGGTGCCAGATCCGTTGCCCGGGTCGGTGCCGCCGTCGCCGGGGTCGTCGGTGTTGGCGGTGCGGTCGAAGTAGACGAAGTCCCAGTTCTTCAGTTCGGGGACGGTGAACTTGAGGTAGGTGCCGGAGGAGTCGCTGCCGGTGGTGAAGGGCAGGTTGGCCGAGCGGCCGCCGTCGCGGTCGGGGCTGCCGATGCGCAGGGCCGCGGGGGCCTGCTGTCCGTCGCGCAGGTAGTACTTGACGGGGACGTTGGTCCTGACCGGCGGGGTGGCGGTGCCTGCGTCGCGCCACTTGCCGTCGTTGCCGAGCAGGTTGATCAGGTGCAGGACGTCGGTGTCGCCGTTGCGCATGGGGTTGGTCCACACGGTGTTGCCGGATCCGTCGGTGGAGGTGTTGACCCCGTCGACGACGGTCTTGTTGGACGCAGTGTGCAGGTCGGGGCCGTAGAAGAGGTTCTCGTAGCCGGTGATGACGTCGTAGTACGTCTTCTCCCAGGCCTTGAGCTCGGCGGACATGCTCTTGTCCTTGTTGAGGAAGTACTCGGTGTTGAGCATGTGGTCGTCGGGGCCGAGCTCGAGGTGGTTGGCGCCGTTGGCCGCGAACATGGCGTTGGCCAGCTGCACCGAGGTGGTGTCGAATACGGAGTTGTTGTTCGGGGTGCTGGAGTCGGGGGTGTTGGGGCGGTTCATGTAGGCGGGGGTGATGTGCGGCTTGCCGCCGGACGCCTGGCGCTGGCGCTCGAGGTAATCCTTGACCGAGGCGTTGGTCTCGAAGTTCGACCACAGCTCGGTGTAGAGGTAGTCGGCGTTGGACTTGGCGAGTTCGGCGTCGCCGTAGCCGTCGACGGCGTTGAAGCCGACCGCGTTGCGGCCCGCGGGCAGGGCCTGCTTGGTCTTGTTGGTCAGCTGCGCGAAGCCGCCTGGACGGTTGACCTTGTTGCCGGCCTTGTCGTACTTCTCCGACCAGTAGCCGATCTGGTCCAGGTGGGCTCCGTCGAAGCCCATGGAGTTCACCGAGTCCTGGTACTGGCCGACGATGTAGTTCTGCCAGTCGGGGTTCTCGGGGTTCATCAGGTGCAGGATCTGGTTGGGCAGCATCGGGTAGTACCACTCGTCCGTGCCGCCGGGGCTGTTGAACAGCCGCCAGTCCGGGTTGACCTGGGAGGTGTCGTAGGCGTTGAGGGCCGCGTACGACATCTGGTACGGCAGGGCGGCCATGCCGCGGCCGTGTTCGGCGTCGATGTAGTTGCGGATGGTGGTGGAACTGAGGGTGTCGCCGTTCCACGCGGTCCAGGTGCCGGCGACGCCGGATCCGTCGTGCTTGACGGGCTTCTCGTGCTTCCACAGCCAGTCGTAGTACTGCAGCGCGTTGATGTGGTAGCGCTGGGAGAGCTCGGCGATGTCACCCTTGGCGTCGTCGGCGGAGATGTTCGTGCCGTAGTGGGCCAGGAATCCGAACCGGGGGAAGCGGGTCCAGGTGGAGGAGACGTCGATCGCCGTCTGGGTGCGGCTGGACCCGGCCTGGATCTCGACCAGGTAGCCCTGGAAGTCCGTGGAGGGCGGCGTCACCTTCCACACGGCCCGTCCGCTGCCGTCGGCCTGCACGGTGCCGCTCTTGACCACGTCCCCGAGGTGGGTGAGCGTGAAGGTCACCGGGCCGCTGCCGTCGACCTGTGCGGTCACCGTCGCTTCCTGGCCGGGCGCGTAGCGGGACGCGTCGGTCCAGGCGTCGCTGACGGTGGCGGCGGATGCCGGGGAAGCCGGCACGAAGGCCAGTCCCGAAGCGGCCAGCACCAGGCCGATGGCCAGTGCGGTGCGCCGGACTCTGTGGTGTCGTGCTCCTGTCATATCTCCTCGCTTGGGGGAAGGGCGGCGTCCGCGCGCACCCCAGCCGCCGGACCGTCCGCAGGGGCGGACGTCCGGGGTGAGCCGTGAGGGTAGGTGCACCGGCAGCGAGCCGCGGGTCTCGGCGGCAGCCGCTGGGCAACGCCGGGGTGCAGTGTGCGTGCATGCGGGTGTCACGCACACTGCACCCCTGGCGCAGAAGGGGTCGACCCCGCCGCTGTGTACGCGGTGCGGTCGCCGGTTAACGTCCCGCTATTTCTTCCTCGTGTCAACGAAATCAGCGAGATTCGTTGCCCCGGGGTGCCCGCAGCACCCCATACACGCTCGCGAGAGCCGCGAAACCGGAGCAAGGGCGCCAGTCACGGTTCGATAACGCGCCTTTTTCTTCCTTGACGCATGAAAACCTCGGGGGACACACTCCCGTCATCCGCAGGCAACCGGTCGAGCCGCACCGGCCCTGCGACCACTCCTCCGGGGGACACGCATGGCGCTCTCCAGACGCACCCTCCTCACCTTGATGCGCACCGCCGGCGACAGCGGTTCGATAGCGCTGAACCACGTCGACATCGGCTGACACGCCGTCACCCACGTCTGGAGACACCAGGGATGAGCCCCTCACCGGTCCGGTTCTCGGATCTCGTCAGCGAACAGTCCCGCGCGGAGATCTTCGCCACCGTGCTGACCTCCGGTCCGCTGTCGCGCACCCAGCTCGCCCAGCGCCTGGGCCTGGTGCCCTCCAGCGTCACCCGCATGCTGCCCCCGCTGCTCGAGCACGGCTACCTGCACGAGAGCGACACCGCCCCCAACGGGAGGGGCCGTCCGCAGAAGATGCTGCACGTCAACCCCGACAAGCACACCGTGGTCGGCATCAAGATCGGTCCCGCGCAGGTGTCGGGCGTCGTCACCGACATGGCCGCCAACGTCCTCGCCCGCCTCGAAGAACCCATCGCCGACCGCACCCCCGAGACGGCCCTGTCCGCTGCCGCGGCCCTGACCGGACGCCTGCTCGCACAGACGCCCGAGGCGGCGGACAGGGTGCTCGGCGTCGGCGTCGGCGTCAGCGGTCACGTCGACTCCGCCGCCGGTGTGTGCCGCTACTCGGCACTGCTGGACTGGAACAAGGTCGACGTGGCCGGTCCGCTGCGCGCGGCCACCGGGCTGCCGGTGGTGGTCAACAACGACGTCAACACCCTCGTGGTGGCGGAGCGCTGGTTCGGGCAGGGCCGGGACGTCGACTCCTTCGCCGTCGTCACCGTCGGACCCGGCATCGGCTGTGGTCTCCTCCTGGACGGCGCCCTGTTCTCCGGTGCGACCGGCCTGGCCGGAGAGCTCGGCCACCTGCCCCTGGACCCGGCCGGCCCGATGTGCAGCTGCGGCCGGCGCGGCTGCCTGGAAGCCCTCGCCGGTGACCGTGCCGTGCTGCGCCACCTGCAGGACGCCGGGGTGCCCTGCGCCACCATCACCGAGGCCATGGACATCGCCCGCTCGGGAAGCGGCTCGGCGCAGACCGTCGCCCGCTCCGCCTTCGCCGAGGCGGGCACGGCACTGGGCCGAGGACTGGCCGGCATGTGCAACCTGCTCAACCTGCAGAAGATCATCCTCGCCGGGGAAGGCGCCGTCGCCCACGACCTGTTCGGACCGGCCCTGAACCAGGCGCTGGACGCCCACGCCTTCTCCACCGCCGCCCGCGACTGCGACGTCCACGTCCACCCCGTCACGCACGACCTGTGGGCCCGGGGCGCCGCCTGTCTCGTCATCCGCGAGGCCGTCGGCGCCGCGATCTCCTGACCCGCACGGCCGCCCCGGCAACCGATCACCCGCCCCCCGACCCACCGTCCCGGCAAGTACCCCGCAGCCAAGATGAGGATTTGACGTGCCCGAAAACGCGCCCAGCCCTGCCGACGCCTGGTGGAGCAACGCGGTGGTCTACCAGATCTACCCGCGCAGCTTCGCCGACTCCGACGCGGACGGCACAGGCGACCTGCAGGGCATCACCCAACGTCTCGACTACCTCTCAGAACTCGGCGTCGACGTGCTGTGGCTCTCCCCGGTCTACCCCTCCCCGCACGACGACAACGGCTACGACATCAGCGACTACCAGGACATCGACCCCCTCTTCGGCACCCTCGCCGACTTCGACCGGCTCCTGGCCTCCGTGCACGAACGCGGCATGAAGCTCGTCATGGACCTGGTCGTCAACCACACCAGCGACGAACACCCCTGGTTCACCGCCTCCCGCGACGGCGGCCCGGACGGCCCGAAGCGCGACTGGTACATCTGGCGCCCGCCCCGGGAGGGCATGGAGCCCGGAACACCGGGAGCGGAACCGAACAACTGGGGGTCGTGGTTCTCCGGTCCCGCGTGGACGTACGACACCGCCGGCGGCGCGTACTACCTGCACACCTTCTCCCGCAAGCAGCCCGACCTGAACTGGGACAACCCCGAGGTCCGCCAGGCCGTGTACGCGATGATGCGCTGGTGGCTCGACCGGGGCGTCGACGGCTTCCGCATGGACGTCATCAACCTGATCTCCAAGGACCCGGCGCTGCCCGACGGCATCGTCCCCGAGGGCGCTCGCTACGGACTTGGCCACCCCTCTTACGTGTGCGGGCCCCGCATCCACGACTACCTCGCCGAGATGCACCGCGAGGTCCTGGCCGGCCACCCGCGCCGCCTGCTCACCGTCGGGGAGATGCCCGGCGTCACGGTGGAGGAGGCCAAGCTCTTCACCGACCCCGCCCGCCGCGAACTCGACATGGTCTTCCAGTTCGAGCACGTCGGCCTCGACCAGGGCCCCGGCGGCAAGTTCGACGTCCGCCCGCTGAAGCTGACCGACCTCAAGGCCAGCCTCGGCCGCTGGCAGACCGGCCTGGGCGAGACCGGCTGGAACAGCTTGTACTGGAACAACCACGACCAGCCGCGCGTGGTCTCCCGCTTCGGCGACGACTCACCGCCCAACCGGTACCGCTCGGCGAAACTGCTGGCCACCGTCCTGCACCTGCACCGCGGCACCCCGTACGTCTACCAGGGCGAGGAAGTCGCCATGGCCAACGCGCCGTTCACGTCGATCGACGACTTCCGTGACATCGAGTCCCTCAACCACCACCGCGACCAGCTCGCCCTGGGCGCCGACGAACAGCAGGTGCTCGACGGTCTGCGGCAGCGCAGCCGCGACAACGCCCGCACCCCCATGCAGTGGGACGCCACCGACCACGCCGGCTTCACCGCCGGCACGCCGTGGATCGCGGTCAACCCCGACCACGCCGAGGTCAACGCCAAGGCGCAGCTCGCCGACCCCGACTCCGTCTTCCACTACTACCGCCGCCTGATCGCCCTGCGGCACACCGAGCCCGCCCTGACCCACGGCGACTTCCACATGCTCCACCCGGAGCACGAACAGCTCTACGCCTTCACCCGCCACGACACGGGCACCGGCACGGAACTGCTCGTCCTGGCCAACTTCGGCGCCGACGACCTCACCGTCGACCTGCCCGACGGCTGGGAAGGCACCGAGACGCTCATCGCGAACGTGCCCGCCACCTCACCCCTCACGAGCCCGCACACCCTGCAGCCGTGGGAAGCCCGCGTCCACCGCCGCCGCACCACCACCTGACGTGATCCCGCCCTGTCGCACCGACGCACCCCGAGGAAACCACCATGAACAACCCGCGCACCCGCTCTTCCCTGCGCAGAAGGCCGCTGCTGCTGGCCCTCTCCGCAGTGGCCCTGCTGGCCCCGCTCACCGCCTGCGGCGGCTCCGACTCCGCCGCCGGTGACGGCAAGACCCTGCGGCTGTGGCACTACGAGGACAAGGACGGCGCCCTGGGCAAGGCGTGGGCCGCGGCCATCACCGAGTTCAAGAGGACCCACCCGGACGTGAAGGTCGTCTTCGAGCAGAAGACGTTCGACCAGATCCAGCAGAACGCCGGCATGATCCTCAACTCCGACAAGGCGCCCGACGTCATGGAGTACAACAAGGGCAACGCCACCACCGGCCTGCTCGCCAAGCAGGGCCTGCTCACCGACCTCACCTCGGTCGTCAAGGACCGCGGCTGGGACACGAAGATCAGCGACAGCGCCTCCGTCACCGCCCGCTACGACAAGAACGGCGAGATGGGCGGCGACACGTGGTACGGCGTGCCCAACTACGGCGAGTTCGTCCTCACCTACTACAACGACGACCTCTTCAAGAAGTACCACGTCACCAAGCCCACCGACTTCGCCGGCTTCGAAGCCGCCCTGGCCAAGTTCAAGGCCGCCGGCGTCACCCCCCTCGCCAACGCCGGCAACGACCACCCCGCCATGCACTGGCTCTACCTGCTCGCCCTGTCCAAGGCCGACCAGAAGTGGGTCGACGACTACCAGCGCTACCAGGGCAAGGTCGACTTCCACGGCCCCGAGATGACCTACGCCGTGAACAAGTTCAAGGAATGGGTCGACAAGGGCTACTTCGACAAGAAGGACGTCGGCCTCAAGGGCACCGACATGACCGAGCAGTTCGTGTCCCAGAAGCGCCCCATCATGGTCGGCGGCAACTGGTGGTTCGGCGGCCTGACCACCGACATCAAGGACTTCCGCTGGTCCACCGCCCCCTACCCGGGCAGCAGGATGACCCTCGGTGCCGGCGGCAACAACTGGGTCGTCCCCACCAAGGCGAAGAACAAGAAGCTCGCCGAGGACTTCATCGACATCACCATGTCACCCAAGATCCAGAAGCTCATAGGTGAAGAGGGCAACGTCCCCCTCGCAGCCAAGGCCGACGAGATCACCAACCCCAAGTCCCGGCAGCTCATCAACGCCTTCGACCAGGACCAGGCCAGCGGCGGTCTGGCCTTCTACCCCGACTGGCCCGTCGCCGGCTACTTCGACACCTGGCTGGCCGCCACCCAGAACCTCATGAACGGCGGCAAGACCGACGCGGTCCTCGACCAGCTCGCCGCACCCTACGAGAAGTACACCGCGACCCGGCACTGAGCCTGCCCCCGGGGACGACGCCCCGGGCCCACCGGGCCGTCGTCCCGCCCCTCTAGGAGCAACAGTGAAAACCACACGTCACCCGCGGTCCACGGGGTACGCCGTCTTCCTCGCACCCGGCCTCCTGCTGGCCCTGCTCTTCCTCGTCGTCCCGCTGGTGATGACCTTCTACTACAGCCTCACCGCCTGGCAGGGCATCGGCGATCCCACCTTCACCGGCCTGGACAACTACACCCGGCTCTTCCAGGACGCCGACTTCTGGGCCTCCTTCCGCAACATCGCCTTCGTCATCGTCGGCATCGCGGTCGTACCCACCCTGCTGGGCCTGTTCCTGGCAGCCCTGCTCTTCGATTACATCGGCAAGAAGCACGGCGACGGCCTCGTCGGCGTCTTCCGCTCCGGCCTCTACCTCCCCCAGGTCATCCCCGTCGCCGTGACCGGACTGATGTGGGGGTGGATCCTCGCCCCGGAAGGCGCCGTCAACAGCCTCCTGGACAAGGTCGGCCTCGGTTCCCTGGCCGAGAACTGGCTCGGCGACCCCGACCTCGCCCTCTGGGTCGTCCTCGCCGTCCTGGTCTGGATGCAGCTCGGCTACCCCCTGGTGCTCTTCCTGTCCGGCCTGCAGCGCATCGACCCCGAGCTGTACGAGGCCGCCTCCCTGGACGGCGCCTCCTGGTGGCAGCGCTTCACCCGCATCACCGTGCCGATCCTGCGCCCCGAGGTCTACGTCGTCCTGGTCACGACCACCATCGCCGGCCTGAAGGTCTTCGCCCAGATCTTCGTCCTCACCGGCGGCGGCCCCGGGAACTCCACCCTCGTGCCCGCCTACTTCGCCTACCAGAACTTCTTCGAACGCGCCGACGTCGGCTACGGATCCGCGATCTCCAGCACCATCACCCTGCTCGTGCTGATCATCGCCGGGACGATGCTCACCCGCCAGGCCCGCGAGGACGGATGACCATGACCACCGACACCACCACCCCGCCCCGCACGCACAAGACGGCCACCCCGGGCCACGCCGCACCCAGGCGCACCAAGCGCCGCACCGCGGGCAAGCGCCGCAGCGCCGGCTCCTACGCCGTCGTGGCCGCGGTCACCGTCTTCGTCCTGGCCTTCCTCGCCCCGTTCGCGATCATCCTGCTCAACTCCTTCAAGACCAGCGCCGACTACCGCTCCCACGGCTCGCTGTCCTGGCCCGAGCACTGGAACTGGGACATCATCAGCGACGTCTGGCAGCGCGTCGACTTCACCCAGAAACTGATCAACAGCATCGAGATCAGCCTCGGGGTCGTCCTCATCGCCGTCGTCCTCGCCCTCTTCAACGCCTACGCCATCGGCATCGGCCGCGTCCGCTGGCGCACCGCGTTCCTCGTCTTCTTCCTCGGCGTCAACGTCCTGCCGCAGGAGGGCCTGGTCTACCCCATCTACTACCTGTTCAAGGAGATGGGCCTGTACGACGGGAAGCTCGGCTACACCATCCTGGTGGGCGTCACCTACAGCGCGTTCGGCACCTACCTGCTGTCGTCCGTCTTCAGCAGCTTCCCCCGCGAACTCATCGAAGCCGCCTCCCTCGACGGCGCCGGCCGCTGGGCCATCCTGTGGCGCATCATCCTGCCCATGAGCTGGCCCACCCTGTCGGTGATGTGCGTGTTCTTCTTCGTCTGGAGCTGGAACGAGTTCCTCTACCCGCTCGTCCTGCTCATCTCCAACGACAACCAAACCGTCCCGCTCGGCCTGTCCGTCATGCAGGGCCAGTACACCAGCGACCCCACCGCCATGAGCGCCGCCGCCCTCCTCGGTGTCATCCCCATGATCGTCTTCTTCCTCGTCTTCCAGCGCTCCCTCACCCGCGGAGTCACCGCGGGAGCCGTGAAATAACCCGCACTGCGGACCACGACGACCCCGGATCCGGCACGCACAGCCCCGCTGCCGGATCCGGGGTTCACCGCCGGGCTCTCGCCCTGCTCACTCCGCCGGGACCGTCGAGCGCACCGTGCCGTCCGGGGCCGCCAGCAGGACCGGCGTGCCCGCGCCGCCCAGGTCCCGGACCGCGGCCAGGTCCTCCGCCGGGACGGTGTCCGCCCCGGTCACCACCGCCGCCGCCTCCAGCGAGCTCGCGCCCGAGGCCACGGCCATCGCCACCGCCGTGCGCAGCGCGCTCAGCCGCAGCGACGCCAGCTCCACCGTCCCGGCGACGTAGGTGCGTCCGGTGTCGTCGCGCACGGCCGCGCCCTCGGGCACGCCGTTGCGGGCCCGCGCGGAACGGGCCAGCGTGACGATCTTGCGGTCCTCGGGGTCAAGCGCGTTGCTCTCGGTCATGCCCCGAGCATACGAACACCCCCGCCGCCCGCCCCGTCACGGGGTGCGCGTACCGCCGGACGGGACGGGCCGGGCGCGGCCGGTGCTCAGGGGCGGTCGAGGCGGAGGCGCTCGGCGCGCGGCAGGCCGGCGACCACGAGGTCGTAGGAGTCCTCCACGAGCTCCCGGACGAGGCGGTCCGGGAGGTCACGGTCGGCGACGACGGTGTTCCAGTGCCGCTTGTTCATGTGCCAGCCGGGCAGGACCAGCCCCGGGTGCTCCCCACGCAGCCGCACCGCGTCCTCCGGGTCGCACTTGAGGTTGACCTTGAGGGGCCGGGCGTCGAGGGCGGTCAGCGCGAAGAGCTTGCCGAGGACCCGGAAGACCGAGGTCTCCGGGCCGAACGGGAAGTCCTCCTCGGCCGCGTTGAACGACAGGCACAGGGCCCGCAGCTCCTGGGGCGTCACGCCGGTTCCGCCCCCGTCCCGTCGACCCCCGCGTGCTCCTTGTGCTGCCCGCCGGTCCGGGCGGCCGGGCCGACGGGCTCCACCAGCACGGTCACGATCTTGTTCCGGCGCCCGGCCGCCGCCTCGGCGGTCAACCGCAGCTCCCGGCCATCGGGCAGCTCCACGACGCTGGACGCCCCGGCGATCGGCACCCGGCCGAGGGCCTTGGCGAGCAGGCCGCCGACGGTCTCCACGTCCTCGTCGTCGTACTCCTCCAGGCCGTACAGCTCGCCCAGGTCGGTGATGTCGAGGCGGGCCGTGACCCGGTAGCGGTCGCCGCCCAGCTCCTCCACGGGCGGCAGCTCCCGGTCGTACTCGTCGGTGATCTCGCCGACGATCTCCTCGAGGATGTCCTCGATGGTGACGATGCCGGCGGTGCCGCCGTACTCGTCGATCACCACCGCGACGTGGTTGCGCTCCTCCTGCATCTCCCGCAGCAGGTCGCCGGCGTTCTTGGTGTCGGGCACGAAGAACGCGGGCCGCATCGCCGTGGAGACCAGCTCGCTCTCCGCGTCCCGGCTGATGTGCGTCTTGCGGGCCAGGTCCTTCAGGTACACGATGCCGACGATGTCGTCCTCGCTCTCCCCGGCGACCGGTATGCGCGAGAAGCCCGAGCGCAGCGCGAGCGTCAGGGCCTGGCGGATCGTCTTGTAGCGCTCGATCACCACCAGGTCGGTGCGCGGCACCATCACCTCGCGCACCAGGGTGTCGCCCAGCTCGAAGACCGAATGCACCATCCGGCGCTCCTCGTCCTCGATCAGCGACTCCTTCTCGGCGAGGTCGACCAGCGCCCGCAGCTCGGCCTCGGAGGCGAACGGGCCGCGGCGGAAGCCCTTGCCGGGAGTGAGGGCGTTGCCGATGAGGATCAGCAGCGACGGGATCGGGCCCATGATCCGGGCCAGCGGCAGCAGCACGTAGGCGGCGGCCGTCGCCGTGTTCAGCGGGTGCTGGCGGCCGATGGTGCGCGGGGAGACGCCCACGGCGACGTACGACACCAGGACCATGACGCCGATCGCGGCGAGCAGCGCCTGCCAGGTCGTGTCGATGCCCCGCAGGCACGCGTAGGTGACGAGGGCGGCGGCCGCCATCTCGCAGGCGACGCGCACCAGCAGCGCCACGTTGAGGTAGCGGGTCGGGTCGGCGGCGATCTGGGCGAGCTTGGCGCTGCCCCGCCGGCCGGTGCGCACGGCTTCCTCGGCGCGGAAGCTGGAGACGCGTGCGAGGCCCGCCTCCGCGCAGGCGGCGAGCCAGGCGACGACGACCAGGGCGATCGCGCCGGCGACGAGCTGGGGGCTCATGACACGGTCGGCGCGGGCGACGGGCCGGTCAGGCCCTTCTCCGCACGCCAGCCGTCCACGATGGCCGCCTGCAGGCCGAACATCTCGGCCTTCTCGTCGGGCTCCTCGTGGTCGTACCCCAGCAGGTGCAGCACCCCGTGGACGGTGAGCAGCTGGAGCTCCTCGTCCATGGAGTGCTGCGTGGCGGCCTCCGTGCCCTGCCGGGCGGCGACCTCCGGGCACAGGACGATGTCGCCGAGGAGCCCCTGCGGGGGCTCCTCGTCGTCCTTGGACGGCGGGCGCAGCTCGTCCATCGGGAAGGACATCACGTCGGTGGGGCCCGGCAGGTCCATCCACTGCACGTGGAGCTGCTCCATGGCGTCGGCGTCCACGACGATCACCGAGAGCTCGGAGAGCGGGTGGATGCGCATCCGTGCGAGCGCGTAGCGGGCGATGTCGAGGATCGCCTGCTCGTCGACCTCGGTTCCGGACTCGTTGTTGACGTCGATCGACATGCCGTGCTGTGTCTACTTCCCCTTGTGCGCGGACTTCCCCCGGCCGCCCTTGTGCGTGCCGTTCTCCGTGCCGTGCTGGCTGTCGTACTGCTCGTACGCGTCGACGATACGGCCCACCAGCTTGTGCCGGACGACGTCGTGCGAGGACAGCCGCGCGAAGTGGACGTCGTCGACGCCCTCCAGGATCTCCTGCACCTGCCGCAGACCGGACTTGGTGCCGCTCGGCAGGTCGACCTGCGTCACGTCACCGGTGATCACGATCTTGGAGTCGAAGCCGAGGCGGGTGAGGAACATCTTCATCTGCTCGGGGCTCGTGTTCTGCGCCTCGTCCAGGATGATGAACGCGTCGTTGAGCGTGCGGCCGCGCATGTACGCCAGCGGGGCGACCTCGATCGTGCCCGCCGCCATCAGCCGCGGGATCGAGTCGGGGTCGATCATGTCGTGCAGGGCGTCGTAGAGCGGGCGCAGGTAGGGGTCGATCTTCTCGTAGAGCGTGCCCGGCAGGAAGCCGAGGCGCTCGCCGGCCTCGACCGCGGGGCGGGTCAGGATGATGCGGTTGACCTGCTTGGACTGCAGCGCCTGGACGGCCTTGGCCATCGCCAGGTACGTCTTTCCGGTGCCGGCGGGGCCGATGCCGAAGACGATCGTGTGGTGGTCGATCGCGTCGACGTACCGCTTCTGGTTGAGGGTCTTCGGGCGGATGGTGCGTCCCCGCGAGGAGAGGATGTTCTGCGTGAGCACCTCGGCCGGGGTCTCCTGGCCGTCGTTGGTGCCCGCCTCGCTCGCCCGCAGCATGGCGATCGACCGTTCCACTGCGTCCTCCGTCATCGGCTGCCCGGTGCGGAGCACCAGCATCATCTCTTCGAACACGCGCGAGATGAGGGCGACGTCGACCGGGTCGCCGACCGCGCTGATCTCATTGCCCCGGACGTGGATGTCGGCCGCCGGGAAGGCCTTCTCGATCACGCGCAGGAGGGCGTCTCCGGATCCCAGCACGGTCACCATGGGGTGCTGGGCGGGAACGGTGAACTGCGCTCGCGCCTGCCCCTGCGCGGGGCTGTGAGCTGTGGGTGTCTGAGTCATGGGCCGGCTCTGTAGGCCTTGCTCGTCCTCCTCGATACGGCACGCGCGCCACACGGGCGGCCTGGCGAATTCAAGGGTACGCCGGGCCACCGACAACGCCGTAGGCGTTTTATCGGCCCGGCATCCGGGACGACGGGAGGTCCCGCGTCCGGCCCGCTCAGTTCGAACGGCCGAAGCCGATCGTCGGGACGGCCCGGCGCAGGGGCCAGGGCCGCGCCGCGTCGTCGGGGAGCAGCCGCTCCAGGAACGCGTACCGGCTCAGGGCCGCCCGGTCCTGGCCCTCGACCGAGGGCACCTCGCGCCACCAGGTCGCGATCTCCGACCAGCCGGGCGCCGACAGCGACCCGCCGAACTCCTGCACCGACAGCGCCGCCACCAGCCCGGCGAAGGCGAGCCGGTCCGCCAACGGCCAGCCCGCGAGCGAGCCGGTGACGAACCCGGCCACGAACACGTCCCCGGCCCCCGTAGGGTCCAGGGCCTCCACGGCGATCGCCGGCACCTCGGCCGTCTCCCCCGTCCGCCGGTCCACCGCGTACGCGCCCTCCGCGCCGAGCGTGACCACCGCGACCGGCACGTGCTCGGTGAGGGCGTGCGCGGCGGCGCGCGGGGAGTCGGTGCGGGTGTAGCGCATGGCCTCCTCGGCGTTGGGCAGGAACGCCTCGCAGTGGGCGAGGTCGGACAGTCCGGCCAGGTCCCACGCGCCCGTGTCGTCCCAGCCGACGTCGCCGAAGATCCGGGTGCCCCGGGCGGCGGCCTGGGCGATCCAGGTGGCCGGCCGGCCCGGTACCAGCGAGGCGACCGCGGCCCGCGCGCGGGGCGGGCAGTCGGGGGCGGGCTCCTCGGGGGGCGGTTCGTGGCCGTGGGAGACCATCGTGCGCTCCCCCTCGTACGCCATGGACACAGTGACCGGCGAGTGCCAGCCGGGGACGCTGCGCGACGGGGTCAGGTCGATGCCCTCGCCCTGCGCGAGGGCGTCCCAGCAGTACTCGCCGTAGTGGTCGTCCCCGAAGGCCGCCGCGAGGCTGGTGCGCAGGCCGAGGCGGGCCAGCGCGGTGGCCATGTTGGCGACCCCGCCGGGGCTGGAGCCCATGCCGCGGGCCCAGGACTCGGTGCCGCGCACCGGCGCGGAGTCGAGGCCGGTGAAGACGATGTCGAGGAAGACGGTGCCCGTGAGGTACACGTCCCACGGGGGGTCGCCGGGCGCGCGCAGGGCGGCCAGGGGGTCGACGTGGGCCTGGCGGTGCGGGCCCTCGGTGAGGGGCGACGGTCCCTTTCCGTGGGACGGGCCGGACGCGGTCACGGTGCACTCCCTGACATGGTGCGGATCAGGCCAGTGTGCACCACCCCACCGACAGCCGGGCGGCGCTCGCGCCCCGGACGTCCGTCGCGTCCGGCACCCCGCGCCGCGCTGCCCCTACCAGCGCGGCACGGCCGGCGTGACCCACTTCGGGTCGACGACGCGCAGGGCCGCCGCGTCGTCCCGGTCGCGCAGCCGGCCGTCGTCGTCCAGCCACCGCCGGTGCAGGAACGCCAGCCGCTCCCGGTCGAGTTCGACGCCGAGGCCGGGTCCGTCGGGCACGGCGACCCGGCCGCCGGTGATCGGTACGCGCGCGGTGAGGACGTCCTCGGACTGCCAGGGGTAGTGGGTGTCGCAGGCGTGGTGCAGGTTCGGCACGGTGGACGCGACGTGGGTCATCGCGGTCAGGCTGATCCCGAGGTGGGTGTTGGAGTGCATGGACACCCCGACGCCGAACGCGGCGCACAGCGCGGCCAGGTGCTGGGTGGCGCGCAGGCCGCCCCAGTAGTGGTGGTCGGACAGGACGACCTGGACGGCGTCGCGGCGGAACGCCTCCTCGATCTCGGCGAACGTCGTCACGCACATGTTGGTGGCGAGCGGCACCTCGGTCCCGGCGGCGACCTCGGCCATGGCCGGGGTGCCGAGCGCGGGGTCCTCCAGGTACTCCAGGAGACCGCCGACCTCCGCCGCGACCTCCAGCGAGGTCGCCACGGACCAGGCGCCGTTGGGGTCCAGGCGCAGGGGGTGTCCGGGGAAGGCCGCGGCGAGGGCGCGGACCGCGGCGACCTCCTCGTCCGGCGGGAAGACGCCGCCCTTGAGCTTGAAGGAGGTGAAGCCGTAGCGCTCGGTGAACCGGCGGGCCTGCTCCACGATCCCGGCCGGGTCGAGCGCCGCGCCCCAGTCGTCCTGCTCGGCGGGCACGCCCTCGGGGTGCCGCGCCCACTTGTAGAACAGGTAGGCGCTGTACTCGACGGCGTCGCGCACCTTGCCGCCGAGCAGTGCGTGCACGGGCAGCCCGAGCGCCTTGCCGAGGGCGTCCAGGCAGGCCACCTCGAAGGCGGAGACGACGGACAGGCGCAGCTTGTCGGCGGTCTGGACGCCGCGCAGCCCGCCGACGTCGACCTGTCCGGAGACCCGGGAGGCGTCCACCGCGACCTCGTCGGCGAGGGCGGACAGCGCGTTGAGCTCGCTGACCCGACGCCCCTTCAGCTTCTCGGCGAACGGCCGGGCCAGCTCCAGGTACTTGGTGTCGCCGTAGGTCTCGCCGACCCCGGTGGTCCCGTCCGCGGTGACGACCTCGACGACGAGCCTGGGGGTGTACGGCTGGTGCACGCCCTGGGTGTTGAGCAGGGGCGGGTCGGCGACGAGGACCGGGGTGAGGACGACGTCGGTGACGGTGAGGTTCACAGGGCGGCTCCCACGAGGTCGAGTCCGGCGGCGAGCAGGGTCCGCAGGTCGGCCAGGTCGGCCGCCGACGGGTCGGTGAGCGGGGCGCGCACGGGCCCGACGGGACGGCCGCGCAGCCTGGCCGCGGCCTTCACCAGGGACACGGCGTACCCCGGCGTCCGGTCGCGGAGTTCGACGAACGGGACGTAGAAGGCGCGCAGCAGCTTGTCGGCGGTGCCGTCGTCGCCGTCGCGCAGGGCGGCGAAGAAGGCGTTCGCGATCTCGGGCGCGAAGGCGTGGACGGCGGAGGAGTAGGCGCGCACGCCGACGGCGGCGTAGGCGCGGGCCTGGACCTCGGCGGTGGCGGCGCCGTTGAAGAAGAGGAAGCCCTCGGGGGCGGCGAGGGTGAGCCGCTGGAGGCGGTCGAGGTCGCTGTGGCCGTCCTTGAGGCCGATGACGGACGGGATGCGCGCGAGGCGCCGGAACGCGGCGAGGGAGTAGTCGACCTGGCCGCGCTGGTAGACGACCAGGGGGAGCCGGGTGCGGGCGGCGAGCTGTTCGAGCTGGGCGACCAGACCGTCCTGCGGTGCGGCGACGAGGTAGTGGGGCAGGACGAGCAGCGCGTCGGCGCCGGCGTCCTCGGCCTGGCGCGCGAACCGGACGGCCTGCGCCCAGCCGTACCCGACGCCGGCCACGACGGGCACCCGGCCCGCCGCCTCCTCGACGGTGATCTCGACGACCCGCCGGTACTCGTCCTCGTCCAGCGCGTGGAACTCGCCGGTGCCGCAGGCCGGGAACACGGCGCCGGGTGCGGCCGCGAGCCGGTCGGCGACGTGGGCGCGGAAGCCGTCCGGGTCGAGGGCGCCGTCCTCGCGGAAGCTCGTGAGCGGGAACGAGAGCACCCCGCGCGCCATGCCCTCCCGCAGCCGCCGGGCCGTGTCGGTGTCGAGGCTCACCCTCGCTCATCTCCCCATGTAGACGTCATCCACGTATAGGGATGAAGGTTAGATACGCGAATGACACCCGTCAATGGCCCCCACCGGGGCGGCCCGCTCCTGGCCGCCCGCTTACGATCGGCGCATGGCGGAGACAGACGGCGGCACGGGAGGCGTCCGCGAGGTGAAGTCCGCCGCGCGCACGGTCGAGCTGCTGGAACTGCTCGCCGAGCGCGGTGACCGCCCGGCCAGGCTCCAGGAGCTGGCCGACGAACTGGGCGTGCCGCGCAGCTCGATGTACGCGCTGCTGCAAACCCTCGCCGCCCGCGGCTGGGTGCGCACCGACGTCACCGGCTCGCTGTACGGCATCGGCATCCGCGCCCTGCTCACCGGCACCGGCTACCTGGACTCCGACCCGCGCGTGCGCGCCGCGCGCCCGTACCTGGACGAGGCGTCCGAGGCGCTCGGCGAGACGATCCACCTGGGGCGCCTGGACGGCCGGGACGTGGCGTACCTGGCCACGCGGGAGTCGCACGCCTACCTCAGGACGATCAGCAGGGTCGGGCGGCGCCTGCCCGCGCACGCGGGCGCGCTGGGCAAGGCACTGCTGGCCGAACGCCCGGACACCGACCTGCCCGAGGGGCCGTACGCGGTGCTCACGCCGAACACGCACACCACCCGGGAGTCACTGGCCGCCGACCTCGCGGCGACCCGCGCCCGCGGTCACTCGGTCGACCGCGAGGAGGGCGTCCTGGGCCTGGTCGGCTTCGGCTTCGCGCTGCGCTACGACACCCCGGCGCAGGACGCGGTGAGCTGCTCGGTGCCGGTGGCGCGGCTGTCGCCGGAGCACGAGGCGCGCATCGTGGCCGTCATGTCGGAGATCCGGACGAAGATCGAGGCGACCGCGACGGCACCCACCGCGGGCGGCACCGTCCAGTGGAGGTAGCCGCCGCAGTGGCCCCGGGGACACGTCAGAAGCGGTACGCCTCCACCTCGGCGAGGTAGCGCGCCCTGCGCTCCTCGTCGTCGTCCAGGAAGGACGCGAGGAAGGAGTTGCGGGCCAGTTCGCGCAACCGCTCCTCGTCCAGCCCGAGCGTCCGGCGGACGGCGTCGAGGTTGTCGCCGGCGTAGCCGCCGAAGTAGGCGGGGTCGTCGGAGTTGACCGTGCACAGCAGACCGGCGTCCAGCATGGCGGGCAGCGGGTGGTCGGCGAGGGTGTCGACCGCGCGCAGGCGGACGTTGGACAGCGGGCACAGGGTGAGCGGGATCCGCTCCCGCACCAGCCGCTCGACCAGCGCGGGGTCCTCCAGGCAGCGCAGGCCGTGGTCGACGCGCTCGACGCCGAGCACGTCGAGGGCCTCGGTGATGTACGCGGGCGGCCCCTCCTCACCGGCGTGGGCGACGCGCCGCAGTCCGAGCGCGGCGGCGGCCTCGTACACCTCACGGAACTCCGCCGGCGGGTGCCCGACCTCCGCCGAGTCGAGGCCGACGCCGGTGATCCGGTCCAGGTACGGCTCGGCGTCCTTCAGGGTCGCCAGGGCCGAGTCGGCGGACTCGTCGCGCAGGAAGCACATGATCAGCCGGGTGGACACGCCGTGCCGCTCCTCGCTGCGGCCGAGGGCCTGCCACAGCCCCTCGACGACCGTGCCGAGCTCCACCCCGCGCTGGGTGTGCGCCTGCGGGTCGAAGAAGATCTCCGCGTGCCGCACGCCCTGCGCGGCGGCGCGGGCCAGGTAGGCGTCGGCGAGGTCGGCGAAGTCCTGCTCGGTGCGCAGGACGTCCATCAGCGCGTAGTACAGGTCCAGGAAGGACTGCAGGTCCTGGAAGTCGTACGCCCGGCGCAGGGCGTCGGTGTCGGCGTGGGGCAGGGTCACCCCGTTGCGCGCGGCCAGCGCGAAGGCCAGCTCGGGCTCCAGGGTGCCTTCGATGTGCAGGTGCAGTTCGGCGATCGGCAGAGGCATCAAAGCATCGTACGGGCCGTTTACCGTCGTTTCGGAACCGGCACCCGGAGCAGGTCGTGGGCCACGGTCAGCTCGCCCTCGAAGCCGGCCGCGCGGGCCTGCCGCTCGAACTCGTCGGGGTCGGAGTAGCGCTGGCTGAAGTGCGTCAGCACCAGGTGCCGCACCCCGGCGTCCCGGGCCACCGCCGCGGCCTGGCCGGCCGTCAGGTGGCCGTGCTCGACAGCCAGTTGCTCGTCCTCGTCGAGGAAGGTCGACTCGATGACCAGCAGGTCGCAGCCCTCGGCGAGCGCGTGCACGCCCTCGCACAGCCGGGTGTCCATGATGAACGCGAACCGCTGTCCGCGCCGCACCTCGCTGACGTCCTCCAGCCGCACGTCCCCGAGGGCACCCTCGCGCTGGATGCGGCCGACGTCGGGTCCCCGCACGCCGAGCGCGGCCAGCCGTTCGGGCAGCATCCGGCGGCCGTCGGGCTCGACCAGCCGGTAGCCGTAGGACTCGACCGGGTGGGACAGCCGGCGGGCCTGGAGGGTGTACGAGCCGGTCACGGCGAGCGTGCCGTCGGCGTCGACGGGCGCCTCGGTGATGCCCACGGTCTCGCGGTAGGCGGTGGAGTACCGCAGCCGGGTGAAGAAGTGCTGCCCGGAGCGCGGGTAGTGGGCGGTGACCGGGTGCGGGACCCGGTCGAGGTTGATCCGCTGGATCACCCCGGCGAGGCCCAGGGAGTGGTCGCCGTGGAAGTGGGTGACGCAGACCCGGTTCAGGTCGTGCGCCGCGACCCCGGCGCGCACCATCTGGCGCTGGGTGCCCTCGCCGGGGTCGAACAGGATGCCCTCGCCGTCCCAGCGCAGCAGGTAGCCGTTGTGGTTGCGGTGCCGGGTCGGGACCTGGCTGGCGGTGCCGAGGACGACCAGTTCACGGACGGACATCGCGGCCTATCCGGGGGGCCATTCCAGGCCCCGCCCGCCGATGACGTGCGCGTGGGCGTGCCAGACGGTCTGGCCGGCGCCGCCGCCGGTGTTGAAGACGGTGCGGTAGCTGTCCAGTTGCTCGTCCTCCGCGACGGCCCGCGTCTCGCGCAGCACGTCGGCGGCGAGCTCCGGCGCGGCGGCGGCCAGCGCGGCGGCGTTCTCGTGGTGCGCCTTGGGGATCACCAGGACGTGCGTGGGCGCCTGGGGGTTGATGTCCCGGAAGGCGAGGGTCGTGGCGGTCTCCCGCACGACCGTGGCCGGCACCTGCCCGCCGACGATCTTGCAGAACAGGCAGTCGTCCTGCGGCTCCCCTGCCATGCGTGTGCCTCCTGACGCCGGTCGGATCTCCGGTTGGATCTCCGGTTGGATCTACGGGGCATGGTAGTCGCCCCGGGGGTGCCTGCCCTCACGGCAGGGTGGGCGGGGTCTTCGCCGGGCCGGTCTCCAGCGCCTGGAGCGCCATCCGGATCGCCTCGTCCAGCTGGACGTCCCGTCCCGCGGCCCAGTCCTGCGGCCGTACGACCACCTCGACGTCCGGGTCGACGCCGTGGTTCTCCACGTCGAAGCCGTAACCCTCCAGCCAGATCGCGTACTTGGGCTGGGTGACGAGCGTGCCGTCGACCAGGTGGTAGCGGCTGTCGATGCCGACGGTGCCGCCCCAGGTGCGGGTGCCGACCACCGGGCCGATGCCCAGGGCCTTGATCGCCGCGTTGACGATGTCGCCGTCGGAGCCGGAGAACTCGTTGGCCACCGCGACGACGGGGCCGCGCGGCGCGTCCTCCGGGTAGCTGACCGGCCGCATCCCGCGCGGCAGGTCCCACCCGACGATCCGCCGGGCCAGCTTCTCGATCACCAGTTGCGAGGTGTGGCCGCCGCGGTTCTCCCGGACGTCCACGACCAGCCCCTCCCGGGCCACCTCCACCCGCAGGTCGCGGTGGATCTGGGCCCAGCCGGGCGCCTGCATGTCGGGCACGTGCAGGTACCCCAGCCGGCCCCCGGAGCGCTCGTGGACGTAGGCGCGCCGGCCGGCGACCCAGGCGTGGTAGCGCAGCGCCTCCTCGTCGGCGAGCGGGACCACGACCGCGTGCCGGGGCTCGCCGCCGCCGGACGGCGAGACGGTCAGCTCGGTCGGCCTGCCCGCCGTCCCGACCAGCAGCGGCCCGGGCCCGGTGACCGGGTCGACCGGCTGGCCGCCCACGGCGACGATCGCGTCCCCCGCGCGCACCGCCACGCCCGGCGCGGTGAGCGGGGAGTGCGCGTCGGGGTCGGAGGTCTCCGAGGGCAGGATCCGGTCGATGCGCCAGGTGCCGTCCGCGTGCCGGGAGAGGTCGGCGCCGAGCAGCCCCTGCCGGGGGCCGCGGCCGGAGCCGCCGCGCGGGACGACGTAGGCGTGGGAGGTGCCGAGTTCGCCGTGCACCTCCCACAGCAGGTCGACGAGGTCGTCGTGGGTGGCCACGCGGTCCAGGACCGGGCGGTAGCGGTCCAGGACCCCGTCCCAGTCGACGCCGCCGAGGTCCGGGCGCCAGAAGTTGTCCCGCATGATGCGGCCGTTCTCGTCGAACATCTGCCGCCACTCGGCGGCCGGGTCGACGGTGCGGCGGATCCGGCCGAGGTCCACGGTGACGTTGCCGTCGCCGTCCTCGTCGCCGGGGGCCCGCCGGTCGCTGGGCACCACCCTCAGCTTGCCGTCGGTCCACAGCAGCAGCCGCTTGCCGTCGCCGCTGACCTCGAAGTCGTCGGCGTCGGCGGCGAGGTGGTCGAGGCGGTGCTGGACCAAGTCGTAGCGCTCCAGCTCGGTGCGCGGGTCGGGGTCGTCGGGGGTGGCCCGGGAGGCGCCGAGGACGCCGCGCACCGGGTGCCGCAGCCACAGCACGCCGTCCTTGGCGGCCCGCAGCGAGGAGTAGCGGCCGGCCTCCACCGGGAACGGCACGACCCGTTCGCCCAGCCCGTCGAGGTCGATGCGGGTCGCGGGGGTGCCCTCGCCGTCGGGCGTCTCGTCCTTGTCCGGCGCGTCGAAGGGGCGGCCGTGGCGCTGCGGGCCGAACGGCGAGGGCGTGGTCGCGGCCAGCGTGATCAGGTGGGGCCGGGCCGCGACGACGAAGGACAGGTCGAAGGCGTGCTGGTCGTAGACCGGGTCGAAGGCGCGCGTGGACAGGAACGCCAGGTGCTTGCCGTCGAGGGTGAAGGCGGGCGCGTAGTCGCGGAACCGCAGCGGGGTCGCCTCGGTGACCGACAGGTCGGTGGTGTGGGCGAGCCGGAGCTGGCTGAGCGGGCGCGGCCCGGGGTGCGACCAGGCCAGCCACGTCGAGTCCGGCGAGAAGACCAGGTCGGACACCTCGCCGTCGTCGCTGCGGTCGACCTCGCGGACCTCGCCGGTCTCCCGTTCGACGAGCAGCAGCCGTCCGTCGTGCGCGGCGACGGCGGCGCGGCTGCCGTCGGGGGCCACGGCCAGTTCCAGGACCCGGCCGAGCCGCCCGGCGGCCAGCCGGCGCGGGGTGGAGCCGGGCGTCAGACCGGTGGCGGGCGCGAACTCCAGGGCGTCCTCGCCCTCGGCGTCCGTCACCCACACCACCCACTCCTCGCCCTCGGCGCGGAAGGTGCGCGGCAGCCGGGCCCGCACCCCGGGCTCGGCGGCCAGCGCGCGGGCCGGGCCGGAGCGGTGGGTGATCCAGTGGACGGCGCCGCGCACCTCGACGGCGCTGCCGCGCGCGGTGTGGTCGGGGGCGGCCCCGCCCAGCCAGCGGGCGGCGGCCACGGGGTGCGGCCGGCGGGCGGCGCGCTGCCCGCCGAGCCGGATGTCGAGCCGGCGCGGCCCGTCGCCGTCGAGGTCGTCGAGGATCCACAGCTCGCCCGCGCTGCTGTGGACGACGCGCCGGCCGTCGCCGCTCGCCTGCCGGGCGTAGAAGCCGCCGAGGGGCGTGTGGCGGCGCAGGTCGGAGCCGTCGGCCAGGGAGGAGTACAGCGCGCCGGTGCCCTCGTGGTCGGACAGGAAGGCGATGCGGTCGCCCACCCACTGCGGGTACTCGATGTTGCCGTCGAGGTCCTCGTGCAGCCGCGTGAACTCCCCGGTGTCCTCCCGGTCGATCCACAGCTTGCCCGCCGTGCCGCCCCGGTAGCGCTTCCAGTGGGGTCCACGGAGGCGACCGTCCCGTGGGTGCCGCCGTCGTCGTAGCCGCCGGTGCAGGTCAGCCAGCGCACGGCGACGTCGCGGTGCTGGAGCTCCCGGGTCGCGGCCTGGTCGGTGGTGTACGCCACGGAGGCCGCGTTCAGCCCGCCCGGGTCGCAGCCCACGGCCGCGCCGACGGCGAGCACCCCGAGCCCCGCCACGGCGAAGGCCCTCGCACCGCGCGCCCGTCCCGCCCGCGCCCACGTCGCCCCCATGCACAGCAGCCTGCCACCGCCGCCCCCGGCCCGGTAGACCACATGCGGCCAACGCCGGGTGGGAGGTGACGGGCCGTCGGCGCGACGGCGTCAGCCGCGCAGCAGCAGCCACTCCTGGAGCTCGACGAGGTTGCCCTCCGGGTCCTTGAGGTGGGCGACCCGCATCCGGTCGGTCATCGGGGCCGGACCGTGGGCCAGGACGGCGCCGCGGGCGGTGAGCTGCGCGCAGTAGGCGTCCAGGTCGTCCACCCGCAGCACGACCAGCGAGCGGTGCCCGGTCGCCGCGTCGCCCAGCTCCCCCAGGACCCCGGCCATCATCGCCCGGTCCTGCAGCGCGATGCCCGCCGACCCGGTGTGCGGGCTGAACTTCTCGTACGGCCCCCGCTCCGCGCCCGACTGCGGCTTCAGGCCGAGGACGTCGGCGTAGAAGCGGTAGCAGGCGGTGAAGTCGGTGACGAGCAGCCGCACCTGGGCCAGTTCCATGCGCTCCCCCTGATCGGTCCGGTCGGTCAGGACCACCGGCCGGTGCGGCCGAGGACCAGGGCCGCGGCCGCCGTCCCCGCGGTCGACGTGCGCAACACGCTACGGCCCAGCACGTACGCCCCCGCACCCGCCTCCAGGAACAGCGCCAACTCGTCCGCGGCGACGCCCCCTTCGGGCCCCACGACCAGCACGATGTCGCCCTCGGCGGGCAGTTCGGCGGTGGCCAGCGGCGCGCCGGGGTGGTCGAAGTCGGAGTGCAGCACGGCGGCGAAGTCCGCGTCGGCCAGCAGTGCGGCCACCTGCTTGGTGCTCGCCGCGTCCGCGACCCGGGGGAAGCGCACCCGGCGGGACTGCTTGCCGGCCTCGCGGGCGGTGCCGCGCCACTTGCCGAGCGCCTTGGCACCGCGCTCGCCGCGCCACTGGGTGATGCAGCGGGCCGCCTGCCACGGCACGATCGCGTCGACGCCGACCTCGGTCATCATCTCCACGGCCAGTTCGCCCCGGTCGCCCTTGGGCAGGGCCTGCACGACCGTGATCCGCGGCGACGGCTCGGGCTCCTCCGTCACCGGCGCCAGCCGCACCAGCAGCCGGTCCTTGCCCTCGGTGCCGGTGACCTCGCCCGTCGCGTGGCGTCCGGCGCCGTCGGTGAGGACGACCTCCTCGCCCGGCTCCAGCCGCTTCACGGAGACCGCGTGCCGGCCCTCGGGGCCGTCGAGCACGAAGGGACCGCCGTGCGCGTCGAGGCGGTCGACGACAAAGACCGGCGCCGTCACCGGGCACCGTCCCAGGAGGACAACGACGTCCGGGCGGCGGCGAGTTCGTCGGCCAGCACCTCCACCAGCCGCCCCGCGGGCAGCTCGCGGGCCAGCCGGTGGCCCTGTCCGGCCCACAGCGCCATGCCCTGCGCGTCCCCCGCCTTGGCGGCGGCCCGGCGCAGCGGCGCGGTGAGGTGGTGGACCTCCGGGTAGGCGGCGGGCGCGTACGGCCCGTGCTCGCGCAGGAAGCGGTTGACCAGACCGCGGGCCGGGCGCCCGGAGAACGCCCGGGTCAGCTCGGTGCGGACGAACAGCGGGTTGGTCAGCGCCTGTTTGTGCACGGCGGGGGCGCCGGACTCGGGCGTCGCGAGGAACGCGGTGCCCAGCTGGGCCGCGCTCGCGCCCGCCGCGAGGACGGCGGCGATCTGCCCGCCGCGCATGAGGCCGCCCGCGGCGACCAGCGGAAGGCCCACCGTCTCGCGGACCTGCGCGAGCAGGGCGAGCAGCCCCACGCCCGTGCCGTCGTTCTCCCGGACGTCGCGGTGGGTGCCCTGGTGGCCGCCCGCCTCCACGCCCTGCACGATCACGGCGTCGGCGCCCGCCCGCTCCACCGCGAGCGCCTCCTCGGCGGTGGTCGCGGTGACCAGGGTGACGGTGCCGGCCCGGCGCAGCGCGTCCAGCACGTCCCGGCGCGGCACGCCGAAGTGGAAGGAGACCACCGGCACCGGGTTGTCGAGCAGCACGGCGAGCTTGGCGTCGTAGCCGTCGTCCCGCCCGCTGTCGGGGTCACCGAGCTCGGTGTCGTACCAGCTGGCCTCGCCGGCCAGCTGGTGGGCGTAGACCTCGACGGCACCCGACTCGGCGTGCTCGGGCTGCGGCATGAACAGGTTGACCCCGAAGGGGCGGGAGGTCAGGCTCCGCAGTTGCTTGATCTCCTGGTACATCCCGTCGGCGGTCTTGTACCCGGCGGCCAGGAAGCCCAGCCCGCCCGCCTCGCTCACCGCGGCGGCGAGCACGGGGAGGGAGACGCCGCCCGCCATGGGGGCCTGCACGATCGGGTGGGGGAACAGATCGGTCAGTGCGGAGGACATGACGGCATGGTGTCATGTCCGCCGGACAACGCCGAATCGGGAGGCGCGGGAGGGCCCGCGCCTCCTCGGCGGCCGTGCAGCGGCGCCGATCAGCGGCCGTTGAACGCGTCCTTCAGCCGGCTGAACAGGCCCTGCTGCCCCGGCTGGAACTGGCCCAGCGGCCGCTCCTCGCCCCGCAGCTTGGCCAGCTCCCGCAGCAGCCGCTCCTGCTCGGGGTCGAGCTTGGTCGGCGTCTGCACCTCGACGTGCACCACGAGGTCGCCGCGGCCGCCGCCACGCAGGTGCGTGACGCCCCGGTTGTGCAGCGGGATCGACTGGCCGGACTGGGTACCGGGCCGGATGTCGACCTCCTCCAGGCCGTCCAGCGTCTCCAGCGGCACCTTGGTGCCGAGCGACGCCGCGGTCATCGGCAGGGTGACCGTGCAGTGCAGGTCGTCGCCGCGCCGTTGGAACATCGCGTGGGGCAGCTCGTGGATCTCCACGTACAGGTCGCCGGCGGGGCCGCCGCCGGGACCCACCTCGCCCTCGCCCGCGAGCTGGATCCGGGTGCCGTTGTCGACGCCGGCCGGGATCTTCACGGTGAGCGTCCGCCGCGAGCGCACCCGCCCGTCGCCCGCGCACTCCGGGCACGGGGTCGGCACCACGGTGCCGAAGCCCTGGCACTGGGGGCAGGGCCGGGACGTCATGACCTGGCCCAGGAACGACCGGGTCACCTGGGACACCTCGCCGCGGCCGCGGCACATGTCACACGTCTGGGCGGTCGTGCCGGGGGCCGCGCCCTCGCCGTTGCAGGTGCCGCAGACGATCGCGGTGTCGACCTGGATGTCCTTGGTGGTGCCGAAGGCCGCCTCCTCGAGGTCGATCTCCAGCCGGATCATCGCGTCCTGGCCGCGGCGGGTGCGCGAGCGCGGCCCGCGCTGCGACGCCGTGCCGAAGAACGCGTCCATGATGTCGGAGAAGTTGCCGAAGCCGCCGGCCCCGAAGCCCCCCGCACCGGCCCCGGCCTGCGAGAGCGGGTCGCCGCCGAGGTCGTAGACCTGCTTCTTCTGCGGGTCCGAGAGCACCTCGTAGGCGGCGTTGATCTCCTTGAACCGCTCCTGGGTCTTCGGGTCCGGGTTGACGTCCGGGTGCAGCTCGCGCGCGAGCCGCCGGAAGGCCTTCTTGATCTCTTCCTGCGACGCGTCGCGGCGCACGCCGAGAACGGCGTAGTAGTCCGTGGCCACTTACGACTCCGCCAGGATCTGTCCGACGTACCGTGCCACTGCGCGTACCGCTCCCATCGTTCCCGGGTAGTCCATGCGGGTCGGTCCGACCACGCCGAGCTTGGCCACTGCCTCGCCGCCCGAACCGTAGCCGACCGACACGACGGACGTGGAGTTGAGTCCTTCGTGGGCGTTCTCGTGACCGATGCGCACGGTCACGCCCGGATCCTGCGCCTCGCCCAGCAACTTGAGGAGCACGACCTGCTCCTCCAGCGCCTCGAGCACCGGCCGGATCGTGAGGGGAAAGTCATGTCCGAAGCGGGTGAGATTGGCGGTGCCACCGATCACCAGCCGCTCCTCGTTCTCCTCGACGAGTGTCTCCATGAGGGTGGAGAGCACCGTGGAGACCGTACCGCGGTCCTCGGCCTCGAATGCCTCGGGCAGGTCCTCCACCAGCCCCGGCACGTCCGCGAAGCGGCGGCCCGCGACCCGGCTGTTGAGCCGCGCCCTCAGGTCCGCCAGCGAGGACTCGCCGAACGGCGCCGGGCAGTCGACCAGCCGCTGCTCGACCCGGCCGGTGTCCGTGATGAGCACCAGCATCAGCCGCGCGGGCGCCAGCGAGAGCAGCTCGACGTGGCGCACGGTGGACCGGGTCAGCGACGGGTACTGCACGACGGCGACCTGCCGGGTGAGCTGCGCGAGCAGCCGCACCGTGCGGGCCACCACGTCGTCGAGGTCGACGGCGCCCCCCAGGAAGTTCTGGATGGCCCGCCGCTCGGGCGCCGTCATCGGCTTGACGCCCGCGAGCTTGTCGACGAAGAGCCGGTAGCCCTTGTCGGTCGGGATGCGCCCGGCACTGGTGTGCGGCTGGGCGATGTAGCCCTCGTCCTCCAGGGCCGCCATGTCGTTGCGCACGGTGGCCGGGGAGACACCGAGGTTGTGCCGCTCGGTGAGCGCCTTGGAGCCCACCGGCTCCTCGGTCCCCACGTAGTCCTGGACGATGGCGCGCAGCACCTGGAGCCTGCGTTCACTCAGCATCGCGCGCACCTCCAGAAAATCGTCCCCGAGACGTCCACCTGGCACTCTTCGATCGTGAGTGCCAGCGTTCCCCGGCCCAGTGTACGGCGGTGGGGTACCGGCAGGGCAAGGTCGGCCCCGCGGCCGGGGGCAGTACCGCTAGCGTCCCGGTATGACGGTGACTTGGGAAGAGCTGGGGTGGGAGCGCGTCGCACCGGGGGTGGGGCGGGTGCGGCTGCCGGGCTGGGACTGCACGGCGGGGCTGGTCGCCGGGCGGGACGGGGCGCTGCTGATCGACGCCGGGTCGAGCCTCGCCGAGGGGGCGCGGCTGCGGTCCGAGGCCGAGCGGCTCACCGGGCGCCGTGTGACCCATCTCGCGCTCACCCACCCCCACTTCGACCACGTGTTCGGCGCGGCCGCCCTGGCGGGCGCCGAGGTGTACGCCGCGGTCGGGACGGACGCGGTGCTCGCCGCGGGCGCCGAGGAGCTGCGGGCGGACGCGGTGCGCAACGGGCTGGACGAGGACACCGCCGAGGAGGCCGTGACCGCGCTGGTCCGGCCCCGTCACCCGGTCTCCGGCGAGCTGACCCTCGACCTGGGCAGCGACCGGCAGGTGCTGCTCGCCAACGTGGGGCCCGGCCACACCGCCCACGACCTCGCCGTGCTGGTCCCCGGCGAGACCGAGGTGGTCTTCTGCGGCGACCTCGTCGAGCAGTCCGGTGAGCCCCAGGCGGGCCCGGACGCCGTGCCGTCGCGCTGGCCGGCCGCGCTGGACCGGCTGCTGGCGTTCGGCGGCGACGACGCGCTGTACGTGCCCGGACACGGCGCGGTGGTGGACGCGGCCTTCGTCCGCGCCCAACGCGACGCGCTGGCGGCCCGGTTCGGCGTGTCGCCGTAACGGCGCGGGAGCTTTCCCTATCGTCATCAGAATGCGCCAGTACTCCGCCGACCTGACCCCTCCGTGGAAGAAGTCCCAGCCGGTCCCCGAGGTCCCGGCGGAGCCCGACCTGGTGGTCGAGGAGCCCCGTACCGGCTTCTGCGGCGCGGTAGTGCGCTGCGAGGCGGGCACGGTGACCCTGGAGGACCGCTTCGGCAAGCACCGCGTGTTCCCGCTGGAACCCCGGGGCTTCCTGCTGGAGGGCAAGGTGGTCACCCTCGTGCGGCCCCCCGCGTCCGCCCCTGCACGCCCCACCCGCACGGCCTCCGGCTCGGTCGCCGTCCCCGGTGCCCGCGCCCGCGTCGCCCGGGCCGGACGCATCTACGTGGAGGGCCGGCACGACGCCGAGCTGGTCGAGAAGGTCTGGGGCGACGACCTGCGCGTCGAGGGCGTCGTCGTGGAGTACCTGGAGGGCGTGGACGACCTCCCGTCGATCGTGGACGGGTTCGCCCCCGGCCCCGACGCCCGCCTCGGCGTCCTGGTGGACCACCTGGTCCCCGGCACCAAGGAGTGGCGCATCGCACAGTCGGTCACCAGCGAGCACGCCCTGGTCGTCGGCCATCCGTACATCGACATCTGGGAGGCGGTGAAGCCGTCCGCCCTGGGCATCGAGGCGTGGCCCCGGGTCCCGCACGGCCAGGACTGGAAGACCGGGGTGTGCCGGGCGCTGGGCTGGCCCTCGGACAACACCGGCGCGGTGTGGCAGGCGATCCTCAAGCGGGTGCGGTCGTACAAGGACCTGGAGCCGGAGCTCCTGGGCCGCGTGGAGGAACTGATCGACTTCGTGACGGGCGACGCCGGGGCCTGAGGGCGGCGCCGGCCCGGACGTCGAGAGCGGCCCGGTCCCTCAGTCGACCAGGTCCCGCACCACCGCGTCCGCCAGCAGCCGCCCCCGCAGGGTGAGCACCGCGCGGCCCTGCCCGTACGGTCCCTCCTGGAGGAGGCCGTCCGACAGGGCCCGGCGGGACGCCGCGAGGCCGTCCTGCTTGAGCAGGGACAGCGGCACGCCCTCGCGCAGCCTCAGCTCCAGCAGGACGCGCTCGACCCGCCGGTCCTCCTCGGACAGCACCTCACGCCCCGCACCCGGCGTGCGCCCGGACGCCAGCGCCGCCGCGTACGCGCCGGGGTGCTTGACGTTCCACCAGCGCACCCCGCCGACGTGGGAGTGCGCGCCCGGCCCCGCGCCCCACCAGTCGGCGCCGCGCCAGTACAGCTCGTTGTGCAGGCACCGCCCCGCGTCGGAGGTGGCCCAGTTCGACACCTCGTACCAGGCGAAGCCCGCCGCCGACAGCACCTCCTCGGCCATCAGGTACCGGTCGGCGTGCACGTCGTCGTCGGTCATCGGGACCTCGCCGCGGCGGATCCGGCGGGCCAGCTGGGTGCCCTCCTCGACGATGAGCGCGTAGGCGCTGACGTGGTCGGGGCCGGCGCCGATCGCCGCGTCCAGCGAGGCCCGCCAGTCGTCGTCGCTCTCCCCGGGGGTGCCGTAGATCAGGTCGAGGTTGACGTGGTCGAATCCGGCCGCCCGCGCCTCGGCGACGCACCGCTCGGGGCGGCCGGGCGTGTGGGTGCGGTCGAGCACCTTCAGCACGTGCTGCCGCGCGCTCTGCATGCCGAACGAGATCCGGTTGAAGCCGCCCGCCCGCAGCGCCGCGAGGTAGGCCGGGTCGACCGACTCCGGGTTGGCCTCCGTGGTGACCTCCGCGTCGGGGGCGAGCCCGACCTCCTCCCGGATCGCTGCGAGCATCCGCACCAGGTCGCCCGCGGCCAGCAGGGTCGGCGTGCCGCCGCCGACGAACACCGTGCGGACCTCGCGCGGGTCGTCGCCCAGCACCTTGCGGGCGAGGCGGACCTCGTCGACCAGGGTGTCGGCGTAGTTGTCGCGGGAGGCCAGCACACCGCCCGTGCCGCGCAGCTCGGTGGCGGTGTAGGTATTGAAGTCGCAGTAGCCGCAGCGGGTCGCGCAGTACGGGACGTGCAGGTAGAAGCCGAGGGGGCGGTCGGCGGCCCCGGCGAGCGCGGACGCGGGCAGCGCGCCGTCGGTGGGGACGGGCTCGCCGTCGGGGAGTGCGGAAGGCATGCGTTCCATTGTCCCGCACCCGCGGGGTGACCTCGCCGGGCGCGGGGCGACGGACGTCCCGCTACTCGGCCTGGAGCACCAGCAGCGCCAGGTCGTCCTCCGGGGGCCGGCCGCCGAAGGCGTGCACCTGCTGCCGGATCCGGGCCGCGATCCCGTCCGCGTCCAGCCCGGCGCACCCGGCCAGGGCGTGCGCGAGCCCGTCGCCGTCGTCGAACTGGCGCGGGCCCGAGCGGCGCTCGGTGACCCCGTCGGTGACGCACAGCAGGCTGTCGCCGGACAGCAGCGCACACGTCTCGCTGGTGTACGCCACGTCCTCCACGACCCCGAGCAGGGTCTGCGGCTGGGCGACCGTCCGTACGGTGCCGTCCGGGCCGAGGAGCAGCGGCAGCGGGTGCCCCGCCGAGGCGAGGGTGCAATGGACGCCGCCGGGGAAGGGGACGAGCTCGCCGTAGAGGAGCGAGAGGAAGCGGGTCTGCGGGCCGTCGGCCGGTCCGGCGGGGCCCGTGGGGCCGGCGAAGGCGCGGGCCGCCGCGTCGGCCGCCTCGGTGGCGTCGTCGAGGAGCAGCTGGTTGAGCCGGTCGAGGACGTCGGCGACGCCGTACCCCTCGCGGGCCAGCAGCCGCAGCCAGGGCCGGGCGAGGCCGATGACCACGGCCGCCTCCGGGCCCTTGCCCTGCACGTCGCCGACGGCGAAGCACCAGCGGCCGTCACCCGCCGGGAACAGGTCGTAGAAGTCGCCGCTCGGGCCGCCCTGGTCGCACGGCTCGTACACCAGCGCGCTGCGCACCCCGGGGATCTCGGCGACCGCGCCGGGCAGCAGGCCCCGCTGCAGGACGGCGCTGATGGTGGCCTGGCGGGCGTACTGGCGGGCCGCGCCGACGGCGAGCGCGACCCGGCGGCTGAGGTCCTCGACCAGGCCGGCGACCTCCTCGGGAAACCTTTCCGCTCCGGACCGCCCGATGACCAGCGTGCCCAGCGGGCGTCCGCCCGCGACCAGCCGGCAGGCGAGCACCGCACCCGGCCCGCCCGGCGCGGCGCCGGGCCAGGGGAGCTCGACGGGCCCGGCGAGGGAGGCCGCGGTGAGCGGGGTCGCGGTGAGGGGCGTCGCGGTGAGGCGCGGCGGGTCCTTCTCCAGGGCGCGGCGCAGCTCCTCGACGTGGCCCTCGCTGCCGTGCCGGACGCGGGCGAGCCGCTGCCCGGAGCCGTCGCCCCAGCCGCGTCCGCCGACCTCGTCCTCCAGCCACACCGCGCACCAGTCGGCGAGCCGCGGCACCAGGAGCTGCCCGGTGAGCGAGGCGACCAGGTCCTCGTCGAGCTGCCCGGCGAGCAGGTCGGACGCCTCGGCCAGGAACGACAGCGCGTTCCGGCCGAGCCAGTCCTGGTCACGGTCGGGGAGGGCGCCGGGCGCGGCGGGGCGGGCATCGGGGGCAGTGGGGCCAGCGGATGACGGGGCGGGTGTGCGGGACGCTCCGGGCGCCGGGGCTGGGTACTCCCCCGACACGACGGGCAGGCCCTCGCCGACATCCCCGTCCGTCTCCGTCCCGGTCGTCTCCGTCCCGTCCGGTCCCGGCGCGCCGGGCAGACGGACCCACACCGTCTTGGCGCCCCGGCGGTAGGTCACGCCCCACTCCTCGGCGAGCGCCGCGACCAGGCGCAGCCCGCGGCCGTCCTCCGGGAGGCCGGCCGGGGGTGTGTGGGGCTCGGGCGTGCCGTCGGCGGGGGGACGCGCGGGGTGCCGGCCCGGGTGCCGGTCGGAGACCTCGACGACGACGTCGTACGCCGTCCGCGCCGCGCCCGTGCGGGGCTCCCACGGTTCCGCCAGCCGGCAGTCGAGGTCGACGTCCGTGCCGGCGTGCAGGACCGCGTTGGTGACCAGCTCGCTGAGGACCAGCACCGCGTCCTCGGCGAGCCGGGCGGGCACGGGCAGGCCGAGGTCGGCCCACTCCCGCAGGGCCTCACCGAGCAGACCGCGGGCCGTGCCGGGCGCCAGGGTGCCGCCCGGCAGCGTGGCCCGCACCCGGGGGAGCGGCCGGGCCGGCGGCGTGCCACCGGTCCGGGACACCGTCTCCCGTTGCGTGGGAAGGACCCCCATCGACAGCTCCCGCACAGTTCGGCGCCGCACACCCGTCGCTCGTCGCCGACAGGGTGCCAGCCGGGCACGCGGGTGAGCGCGCGGTGGCCGAAGTGGGCCGTCCGGGGCGGACGGGAGTCCGGATGTGCTCGGAGAAGGATCGAAGAGGGCGCGAAGGAGGCCGGTTCGGGGGCGCTTTCCGAGCGCCCCCTCCCCCAGGGGCTACGACTCCCGCGTCCCCGCGTACATCTCGTCGATCAGGTGCTTGTACTCGCGCTCCACCACGGGCCGCTTCAGCTTCAGGCTCGGGGTGATCTCGCCGTGCTCCACGTCCAGGTCCCGCGGCAGCAGCCGGAACTTCTTGATCGTCTGCCAGCGCTGGAGACCGGAGTTGAGCTCCTCGACGTAGCCCTGGACGAGGGAGACCGTCGAGGGGTCGGCGACGACCTCCGCGTAGGACTTCCCGGCCAGGCCGTTCTCCTTCGCCCAGTCGAGGATGGCCACCTCGTCGAGCGAGATGAGCGCGGTGCAGTAGTTGCGGTCGGCGCCGTGCACCAGGATGTTCGAGACGTACGGGCAGACCGCCTTGAACTGGCCCTCGACCTCGGCCGGCGCGATGTACTTGCCGCCGGAGGTCTTGATCAGGTCCTTCTTGCGGTCGGTGATGCGCAGGTAGCCGTCGGGCGACAGCTCACCGATGTCCCCGGTGTGGAACCAGCCGTCCGCCTCCAGGACCTCCGCGGTCTTCTCGGGCAGCTCGTGGTAGCCCTGCATGATGCCGGGGCCGCGCAGCAGGATCTCCCCGTCGTCGGCGATCCGCACCTCCGTGCCGGGCAGCGGCTTGCCGACCGTGCCGGTGCGGTAGGCCTCGCCCGGGTTCACGAAGGAGGCGGCCGAGGACTCGGTGAGGCCGTAGCCCTCCAGGATGTGGATGCCGGCGCCGGCGAAGAAGTAGCCGATCTCCGGCGCGAGCGCGGCCGAGCCGGACACGCAGGCGCGCAGGTTGCCGCCGAACGCCTCGCGGATCTTGGAGTAGACGAGCGTGTCGGCGACCTTGTGCTTGGCCGCCAGGCCGAACGGCGCGGTGCGGTTGCCGGTGCGGCGGAAGTTGTCCTGGGTGACCTTCGCGTACTCGCGGGCGACCTCGGCGGCCCACTGGAAGATCTTGTACTTGGCCCCGCCGCCCGCCTTCGCCTTGGCGGCGACGCCGTTGTACACCTTCTCGAAGATGCGCGGCACGGCGGCCATGTAGGTCGGCTGGACGACCGGCAGGTTCTCGATGATCTTGTCGACGCGGCCGTCGACGGCGGTGACGTGGCCGACCTCGATCTGGCCGGAGGTCAGCACCTTGCCGAAGACGTGCGCGAGCGGCAGCCACAGGTACTGCACGTCGTCCGGGCCGACGAGCCCGGTCGCGGCGATCGCCTTCGCCATGTACGACCAGTTGTCGTGCGGCAGCCGCACGCCCTTGGGGCGGCCGGTTGTGCCGGAGGTGTAGATGAGGGTGGCGAGCTGGTCCTTGCCGATCTTGCCGACCCGCTCCCGGATCAGGTCGGGCTCCTGCTGGAGCCGGGCCGCGCCGCGCTTCTCCAGCTCGTCGAGGGTGAGGATCCACTCCCGGCCCTCGCCGTCCGGCGCGCCCGCGGCGTCCTGGAGCCCTGCCCCGTCGATCACGACCACATGCGTCAGGTCGGGCAGCTCGGCGCGCTTCTCGATCGCCTTGGCGAGCTGGTCGGCGTTCTCGGCGATCAGCACCCGGCTCCCGGAGTCGGAGAGGATGAACGCCGACTCGTCCGCGTTGGTCTGCGGGTAGACCGTCGTGGTGGCGGCGCCGGCGCACATGATGCCGAGGTCCGCGAGGATCCACTCCAGGCGGGTGGAGGAGGCCAGCGCGACGCGCTGCTCGGGCTGCACACCGAGCTCGATGAGACCGGCCGCGATCGCGTAGACCCGCTCGGCCGCCTGCGCCCAGCTCAGCGACCTCCACTCGTCCGGGCCCTCGCCCGAGGCGGGCGGCACCGGATAGCGGTAGGCCTCCGCGTCCGGGGTGGCGGCCACGCGCTCCAGGAAGAGGCCCGCGACGGACGGCGGACGGTTCTCGATCAGTGTCTGTGTGTCGCTCACGACATCCTCCGGGCCCGCGACGGTGCGGCTGGCTCGTGCGGCCAGCCCGGCCGGCTGGCTCTGTCTGGCTGATTCCTCCCCCGCGAGCCCTTGTTTAACTCGCGAGTAACTACCGAGCAGGCATCAGGGTAAGGCCCGACCGCCTGGTATGTAAGGGGCAGCGGCCTGTCACTTCCTCCAGGAAACACCCGCCCGGCGCCCGCCCACATGCCGAAGGGCCTGCCGTTCTTCGTCCGGCAGGCCCTTCTGCGACCGACTGGTGGGGCCGGTTTCCGGCTGGCCGGCGGCCGTGACCGCCGGTTACTTCTTGCCCTTGGCCGATCCCGCGCTGTCGTCGCTGGACAGCACCGCGATGAAGGCCTCCTGAGGAACCTCCACGGAACCCACCATCTTCATCCGCTTCTTGCCCTCCTTCTGCTTCTCCAGCAGCTTCCGCTTGCGGGAGATGTCACCGCCGTAGCACTTGGCGAGGACGTCCTTGCGGATGGCGCGGATGGTCTCGCGGGCGATCACCCGCGAGCCGATGGCGGCCTGGATGGGCACCTCGAAGGCCTGCCGCGGGATGAGCTCGCGCAGCTTGGCGACGAGCCGCACACCGTAGGCGTAGGCCGCGTCCTTGTGGGTGATCGCCGAGAACGCGTCCACCTTGTCGCCGTGCAGCAGGATGTCGACCTTGACCAGGGAGCTGGTCTGCTCGCCGGTGGGCTCGTAGTCCAGCGAGGCGTAGCCGCGGGTCTTGGACTTCAGCTGGTCGAAGAAGTCGAAGACGATCTCCGCGAGCGGCAGCGTGTAGCGGATCTCGACCCGGTCCTCCGAGAGGTAGTCCATGCCGAGGAGGGTGCCGCGCCGGGTCTGGCACAGCTCCATGATCGAGCCGATGAACTCGGTCGGCGCGAGGATCGTGGCCCGCACGACCGGCTCGTACACCTCGTTGATCTTGCCCTCGGGGAACTCGCTCGGGTTGGTGACGACGTGCTCGCTGCCGTCCTCCATCACGACCCGGTAGACCACGTTCGGCGCGGTGGCGATCAGGTCGAGGCCGAACTCGCGCTCCAGCCGCTCCCGGATCACGTCCAGGTGCAGCAGGCCGAGGAAGCCGACGCGGAAGCCGAAGCCGAGCGCCGCGGAGGTCTCCGGCTCGTAGACCAGCGCCGCGTCGTTGAGCTGGAGCTTGTCCAGCGCCTCGCGCAGCTCCGGGTAGTCCGAGCCGTCCAGCGGGTACAGGCCCGAGAAGACCATCGGCTTGGGGTCCTTGTAGCCGCCGAGCGCCTCGGTGGCGCCCTTGGCCTGGCTGGTGACGGTGTCACCGACCTTGGACTGGCGGACGTCCTTCACACCCGTGATCAGGTAGCCCACCTCGCCGACGCCGAGGCCGTCCGCGGCGAGCATCTCGGGCGAGTTGGTGCCGATCTCCAGCAGCTCGTGGGTGGCGCCCGTCGACATCATCCGGATGCGCTCGCGCTTGTTGAGCTGGCCGTCGATGACACGGACGTACGTCACGACACCGCGGTAGGAGTCGTAGACCGAGTCGAAGATCATGGCGCGGGCGGGCGCGTCCTTGACGCCGACCGGGGCCGGGATCTCGGCGACCACCTTGTCCAGCAGCGCCTCCACGCCCAGACCGGTCTTCGCGGAGACCTTCAGCACATCGCCCGGCTCGCAGCCGACGAGGTTCGCGAGCTCCTCGGCGAACTTCTCGGGCTGCGCGGCCGGCAGGTCGATCTTGTTCAGCACGGGGATGATCGTGAGGTCGTTCTCCATCGCCAGGTAGAGGTTGGCGAGGGTCTGCGCCTCGATGCCCTGGGCGGCGTCGACGAGGAGGATGGTCCCCTCACAGGCGGCGAGCGACCGCGAGACCTCGTAGGTGAAGTCGACGTGCCCCGGCGTGTCGATCATGTTGAGGATGTGCGTGTCGCTCTTGTCGTGGGTGGGGGCCCACGGCAGCCGCACCGCCTGGGACTTGATCGTGATGCCGCGCTCGCGCTCGATGTCCATGCGGTCGAGGTACTGGGCACGCATCTGCCGCTGCTCGACCACACCGGTCAGCTGGAGCATCCGGTCGGCGAGCGTGGACTTGCCGTGGTCGATGTGCGCGATGATGCAGAAGTTGCGGATCAGCGCCGGGTCGGTACGGCTCGGCTCGGGCACGTTGTTAGGGGTCGCGGGCACGCAGGGTCCTGTCTCTTGAGGCGCCTTATGCCTCGGGTCGGATCGATACGTAGCCTCCATGGTCCCACGGGCGCGGACCGGCGACCGGTTTGGGCCACTCGCCCCGCCACTGGTAGCCTGGGCAGCTGTGTCTCATGCCCTCTCAGCGCGAGGCACACCCAAGAAATCACCTGGCACGGGACCCCAGCGGCTCCGTGCCTGAACCTGAAAAGGCTCATTCGTGGCGAACATCAAGTCCCAGATCAAGCGGATCAAGACCAACGAGAAGGCCCGGCTGCGCAACAAGGCCGTCAAGTCCTCCCTCAAGACCGCGATCCGCAAGGCCCGCGAGGCCGCTGCCGCGGGTGACGTCGAGAAGGCCACCGAGTACCAGCGCGTCGCCGCGCGTCAGCTCGACAAGGCCGTCTCGAAGGGCGTCATCCACAAGAACCAGGCCGCCAACAAGAAGTCGGCGCTGGCCGCCAAGGTCGCGTCCCTCCAGGGCTGAACCTCTCTGTGATCTGACCGCCGGACGGACCCAGAGCGGGCCCTCTCTCATCCGCTCCCGACCGGCATCCCGGATCCACGCGCGGCCTGCGTTCGCCACGCGGGCGTGGATCCAGCACCAGCTGTGACCCGAGGACCCCGTCGCCCGCCCTTCCCCAGGGCGGCCGACGGGGTCCTCGGCGTGTGCGGTGGTCGTTGTGCGGTGCGCTGCGGTGTGCGGTGTGCCGGGGTGGGGCGTACCCGTCACGTCCAGAACTCGTCGACCTGCTCGATGTCCGCGACGCACTCGTCGAGGTCGGTGATCTTCTCCCCGACGATCCGGAAGACGATGCCGCCCATCGCGTCGACGCGCCGCCCGCCCCGGTCCGCGGTGAAGCGGTGCACCGACACCGCGTGCCCCCGGCCGTCGACGAGCACGTCCCGCAGCTCCACCCGGAACGACCCGTCCGTCTCCGAGCCGAGCCGCCCGTAGTAGTCGAGGACCGACTCGATCCCCTTGTGGTCCCCCGAGAGCGGGTGCGAACCGGGCACGTGGTGGGTGCAGTCCCCGGTCATCAGGCCCCGCATCGTGTCCATGTCCCCGCGCTGGAAGGCGTCGTAGCCCTTGCGGACGAGAGCGGCGTGCGGGTGTTCAGCCATGGTGATCGCCACCTTTCCGTCTCCGGCGGTGTACGGCTGACAGCACGATTGTCCTCCGGGTGACGGCGGTTCGCGCTGCGGGGGGGGACCGGCGCCCCCTGCGTGTCCGGCGATCAGCCGCGTCCCCGCGAACGCGCCGCGCGGGCGATCGCCACGACCGCCTTCTCCAGCGCGTACTCCGGGTCGTCGCCGCCGCCCTTCACGCCCGCGTCGGCCTCGGCCACGGCCCGCAGCGCGTACGCGACGCCGTCCGGGGTCCAGCCTCGCATCTGCTGCCGCACCCGGTCGATCTTCCACGGCGGCATGCCCAGCTCGCGCGCCAGGTCGGCGGGACGCCCGCCGCGCGCCGACGACAGCTTGCCGATGGCCCGCACGCCCTGGGCGAGCGCACTGGTGATCAGCACGGGCGCCACCCCGGTGGCCAGCGACCACCGCAGCGCCTCCAGTGCCTCGGCGGCCCGCCCCTCCACGGCCCGGTCGGCCACGGTGAAGCTCGACGCCTCCGCCCGGCCGGTGTAGTACCGCCCGACGACGGCCTCGTCGATCGTCCCCTCCACGTCCGCCACCAGCTGCGACACGGCGGACGCCAGCTCCCGCAGGTCGCTGCCGATGGCGTCGACCAACGCCTGGCACGCCTCGGGCGTCGCGGACCGCCCGGTGGCCCGGAACTCCTGCCGCACGAAGGCCAGCCGGTCCGCCGGCTTGGTCATCTTGGGGCAGGCCACCTCACGGGCCCCCGCCTTGCGCGCGGCGTCCAGCACCGCCTTGCCCTTGGCCCCGCCGGCGTGCAGCAGCACCAGCGTGATCTCCTCGGCGGGCGCCGAGAGGTACGCCTTGACGTCCTTGACCGTGTCGGCCGACAGGTCCTGCGCGTTGCGTACGACGACGACCTTGCGCTCCGCGAACAGCGACGGGCTGGTCAGCTCGGCGAGCGTCCCGGGCTGCACCTGGTCGGGGTTCAGATCACGCACATCGGTGTCGGCGTCGGAGCTCCTCGCCGCCGCGACCACCTCCTGCACGGCCCGATCGAGCAACAGCTCCTCCTGCCCCACGGCAACCGTCACCGGGGCAAGGACATCCTCGTACGCACTCTTCCTGGCCATCGCCCCAAGGATGACACGCCCCACCGACAGCGAGCCCGAGCCGTTCCCCTGCCGGCCGCGCAGCCTGCGCAGCAGCCCGCGCGGTCACCGGCCTGCCCGGGCACGCCCCGCTCAGGGCTCCTCGCGCCACCCCTCCCACTCGCTCGCGAGCGCGTCCAGCTCGGCCGCCTCCAGCCGCTCCTCCGCGTCCCGCACCGGCACCAGCCACTGCGCGTCCTCCGCGTCGTCCTCCCCCGCCAACGCGTCGCGCACCACCCTCAGCTCTTCCCGCACCCCGAACCGCTCCCGCAACGCCTCCACCGCCTCGTCCGCGGCATCCCGGTCCGGCAGCACCAGCACATGTCTCACGTCACTCACGCCCCCATTCTCCCGCTCAGCCCGCCCCGCCCTGCCGCCCGGCTTCCCGCACCACGGGCACCCGGTCCAGCACGATCCCGAACCACTCCCGGTACGCCGCCAGCACCTCCTCGTCCGCCGCCAACTCCCGCTCCTCGACGGCCCCGTCCCCCCGCGTCACCTTCAGCCGCCGCCCGCTCAACGTCGCCCTCCCCCCGTCCTCCGTGACCCTCGAACACACCAACGACCGCGTGAAGTGCGACTCCGGCGACGTCCGGTGCCACCACGCGCCGGCCACGAAGTCCCCCAGCTCACGGGGCCGCACCTCCAGCCGGTACTCGGGCCCGCCGTCCCGGACGACGTCCAGGTCCCCCGCCTCCCCCGCCTCCACGATCCGGAAGACCCCGCCCGGATCGACCTGCTCCCCCCTCTCCCCGAACACCAGCGGAAGGTGGCTGTGCGCCCCGAACCCCACGTCCGCCAGCCACTCGCTCCCGTCCACCGCCCGCACCCGCAGCGCCATGTGGTCGTACGGCACCCCGAGCCGGCCCTCGCCGAACACCCGCCCCGCGAGCAGAGCGACCTCGTACCCGAGCGCGCCCAACAGCGCCCCGAACGCCCCGTTCACCTCGTAGCAGAAGCCACCCCGGCCCGCGGCCACCACCTTGTCCACCAGCCGTTCCTCGTCCAGCACGATCTCCTCGCCGAGGTGGATCGAGAGGTTCTCGAACGGCACGCTGCGCAGGTGGCGCAGGTGCAGCTCGCGCAGGGCGTCGGCGGTGGGCCTCGCGGGTCGCTCGACCCCGATGCGACGCAGATAGGCATCAACCTGTGCGGAATCCATGCGGCCAGTCTCCCGCCTGCTCTCCCGCCTCCTCAACCCACGGCCACCCGCAGGTCCCCTCCCTCCCCGCTGACCGCCAACGCCCCGTCCCGGTCCGTCCGCAGCACCACCGCGCCCCCGGCCCGCAGCGCCGCGACCGTGCTCGGAGCAGGGTGCCCGTACGCGTTGTCCGCACCGCACGAGATCAACGCCAGTCTCGGCGCCACGACCCGTATCAGCTCCGGGTCCTGGTAGGCCGAGCCGTGGTGCGCCACCTTCAGCACGTCCACCCCGCCCAGCAGCCCGGCCGCCGGCGACCGCAACAGCGCCTGCTGGGCCGGGGGTTCGAGGTCCCCGAGCAGCAGCACCCGCAGCCCCGCGGTCCTGACCAGCAGGGTCACGCTGGCGTCGTTGGGGCCTTCCAGGGCCGGGCCCGGAATCGGGATCGGGCTCTGACTCGGGCTCTGACTCGTGCCCGGGGGCGGGCCCGAGCTCAGGGGCGAAGGGCGGCTCGGGGGCGAGGACGGGAGTGGGGGTGGGGGTGAGGGTGGGGACGGGGGCAGGGGTGGGGACGGGGGTGGCCAGAGCACCTGCCAGTCCAGCGCCCCGAGCCGCCGCCGCTCGCCGGCCGCGGCCGTGACCAGCGGCACCCCCCGGCTCCCCGCCTCCTTCCGGACGAACTCCACCTGGTCCTCGGGCTCCGCCAGCGCCGTCGTCTCGATCGCCCCCACCGACCGCCCCCGCAACACCCCGGGCAACCCGGCCACGTGGTCGGCGTGGAAGTGCGTCAGCACCAGCAGCGGGATCCGGGTGATCCCGAGCGCCGTCAGGCACCGGTCCACCAACTCCGGATCGGGGCCCGCGTCGACGACCACCCCGGTGCCCGGCCCGGCCGCCAGTACCGTGGCGTCGCCCTGCCCCACGTCACACATCGCGAACCGCCACCCCGGCGGGGGCCAGCCCGTGATCACCCTCGTCAACGGCGGCGGCTGCACCACCACCAGCAGGAGCAGCAGCCCGCACGCCGCGCACAGCCACGGGTGCCCGAGCAGCCTGCGTCCGGCCACCAGCACCCCCACCGTGACGAGCGCCAGCAGCAGCGCCCCGGTCCAGCTGCCCGGCCAGTCCACCCCGCTGCCCGGCAGCGCCGCCCCGGTGCGGGCGACCTTGGCGATCCACGTGGCCGGCCAGCCGGCGCACCACGCCAGCGCCTCGGCCGGCGGCATCGCCACCGGCGCCGTCGCCAGGGCCGCGAACCCGAGCACCGTGGCCGGTGCGACCGCGAACTCCACCAGCAGGTTGCACGGCACCGCGACCAGGCTCACCCGCGCCGACAGCACCGCGACGACCGGCGCGCACAGGACCTGCGCCGCCCCGGCGGCCGCCAGCGCCTCCGCGAGCCGCCCCGGCACCCCCCGCCGGCGCAACGCCTCGCTCCAGCGCGGCGCCAGCGTCAGCAGCGCGCCGGTGGCCAGCACCGACAGCAGGAAGCCGTAACTCCGGGCCAGCCACGGGTCGTACAGCACCAGCAACAACACCGCCGTCGCGAGCGCCGGGATCAACGATCTGCGCCGACCGGTCGCCAGGGCCAGCAGCACGACCGCCCCGCAGGCGGCCGCCCGCACCACGCTCGGATCGGGCCGGCACACCACGACGAAGCCGAGCGTGAGCACCCCGCCGAGCACGGCCGTCGACCGCAGCGAGATCCCGAGCCGGGGTGCCAGACCGCGCCGCTCGACCTGTTGGGCCAGTCCCGGCGGTCCGATCAGCAGGGCGAGGATGATCGTGAGGTTGCTGCCGGACACGGCCAGCGTGTGGGCGAGGTCCGTCTCCTTGAACGCCTCGTCCAGCTCGGGTGTGATCCGTCCGGTGTCCCCGACGACCAGGCCCGGCAGCAGCGCCCGCGCGTCCCCGGGAAGCCCGTCGGTGGCCTCGCGCAGCCCCGCCCGCAACCGCCCCGCCAGCCGCTGCGCCGCCGACGCCTCCCGCACCACCGACGGCGCCGCCCGGTCCCTGACCCGCAGCACCGCCGCAAACCGGTCCCCGCCGGTGGTGGCGGGCGCCAGCCGGCCGTGCACCCGCACCCGCGTCGACGGCAGCAGCCCCAGCCACGGCGACTCCTCCGGGCTCCGCGAGCCCGCCCCCTCGGCCCCGGACCTCCCCCGCCGCCCCGCGTCCACCACGAGCAGCACCGGTGTCCGCGTCGCGACCTCGCTCCCGCCCGGCACCTCCACCCGGCGCACCCGCGCGTCGACCAGCACCGAGTCCGGCATCATGTGGTCCCCGCTGATCCTCGGCCGGCTCAACCGCGGATCACCGGTCAGCTCCACCTCGGCGCTCACCCCGGCGAACTCGCGGGCCAGCCCCGGAACCGGCCCCCGCCGGAGGTCCGCCCCGTGCAGAGCGGCCGACGCCGCAGCCGCGGCCACGCACAACAGCATCCCGGCCACGGTCACGCGCGACCAGGAACGCCTGCGCCGGCGGCCTGGGCGACCGTTCCCACCTCTCCCCGACGAATCGGCCCCGCGTCCTCGCGTCAGCAACACCCCTGCCACCACCAGGCAGCCCACCACCAGCCCGGCGACCACCCCGGCAGCCGCGTCGAGCGTGAGTGCAGCGGTCGCCCACGCGGACAGCGCGAGCGGCACCGTGCGGAGGTCCACCGGGCCGTGATCGGGGTGCGGGATCCCGCCGCCTCGGCTCCCGCTCGTGCCCGTACCCGTGTCCGTGCTCATGGCCGTACGAGGTTCCGCAGGTCGGCGAAGCGGCGGTCGCCGATGCCGTTGACCTCGCGCAGTTCGTCGACCGAACGGAAACCGCCGTGCCGGGTGCGGTAGTCGACGATGTGCTGGGCGAGCACGGGCCCCACCCCGGGCAGGGTGTCGAGCTGCTCGGCCGTCGCCGTGCTGAGCGAGATCGGGGCCCCGGGCGCGGCTCCCACACCGGCCCCGCCGACTCCGCCCGCGCCGGCCGCGCCGCTTGTACCCGCGCCCCCCGGGGGTCCCGGCGCCGCTCCCGTGATCCCCACCGCCACCTGTTCCCCGTCCACGAGGAACCGGGCGCGGTTGAGGCCGTCGGTGTTCGTCCCCGGCCGTACCCCACCGGCCGCCCGCAGGGCGTCCGCCACCCGTGAACCAGCCGGGAGGCGATGGATCCCCGGCTTCCTCACCTTGCCGCTGACGTCCACCACGATCTCGGGCGAGGCGCTGGCCCCCGGGGCCGACGGCGGTCCGGCCGCCGCTCCGGTCGCCGAGGCGGTGGGTTCGGCGGACGCCTTGCCATAGGGCGCCACCGCCCGCACCACTTCGGGCGCCGACACGGTCTGGGTGCGCCCGCTCCAGAAGTGCTGGACGGCGAAGGCGGCCGCGACGACGAGCACGACGGCGAGCGCCAGCACGCTGCGCCGCTCCAGCCCGTACCGCGTCTGCATCCACAACGGCATCCGCTCCCGCACCGCGAACCCCGCCCGCTCCCGCCAGCTGTCCATGCCGTGGGTGGCGACGGGGCCGGTGTCGGTCAGGGACCCGCCGACGCCCGTGGTGTCGACGCCCCCGTGGTCCGTCCGCGGACCGATGCCTGTGCCTGTGCCTGTGCCCGCGTCCGTGCCCGGGCCCGAGCCCGGACCTGGACCGGCGCCCCTCCCCGTCGCCCCGTCCGGCGGTTGCCGTCCGTCACCGTCCCGTTCGGCGAAGAGCACCCGCGCCCGTCGGCGGAGTTCGTCCGCCGAGGCCTGCCGGGGTCGCGTCGTGGCGGTGCGGCCCCGGACCGGGGTGCGGCGGTGGCGGGTGCGGCCGTCGGAGCCGGGCTGCCGGCCGGGGCCGCTGGTCGCGGTGGTGCTGACGGTGCGTGATCGAAGAGCCATGCGACGAGCGTGGAACACATCGCCGATTCGCGATGATCTTGCTCAATTTCCGTGGACGGCGCCCCGGTTGTGGACAACTCCGTCACTCTCACGGGTGAAACCGCGCTTGAAGCGAGCCGCGCGACACCCGCCATGACCGGCGTGTCGCTCACCGCGGTGAGACGACGACCCCCAGCAGCCCCGGCCCGGTGTGCGCGCCGATCACCGCGCCGATCTCACTCACGTGCAGGTCGGCCAGCCCTTGCACCCGCGTCCGCAGCCGTTCGGCGAGGGCCGAGGCACGGTCGGGCGCGGCCAGGTGGTGGACGGCGATGTCCACGGGTGCGCTGCCCGCCCGGTCGGCGACCAGTTCCTCCAGCCGCGCGATCGCCCGGGACGCCGTGCGCACCTTCTCCAGCAGGTCGATGCGGCCGTTCTCCAGCTGGAGCAGCGGTTTCACCGCGAGCGCGGAACCCAGTAGGGCCTGGGCCGTGCCGATGCGTCCACCGCGGCGGAGGTATTCGAGGGTGTCGACGTAGAAGTAGGCGGAGGTGCCGGCGGCCCGCTTCTCCGCGGTCGTGACCGCCTCGTCCACCGTGCCGCCCGCCTCCGCCGTCTCGGCCGCGGCGAGCGCGCAAAACCCCAGGGCCATGGCGACCATGCCGGTGTCGACCACCCGCACCGGCACGGGCGCCTCGCGGGCGGCGACCACCGCCGCGTCGTAGGTGCCCGACAGCTCCGCTGACAGGTGCAGGGAGACGATGCCCGTGGCACCGGAGGCGGCGACCTCGCGGTAGGTCTCGGCGAACTGCTGGGGACTGGGCCGCGAGGTGGTGACGGAGCGTCGCTTCTGGAGTGCCTGCGCCAAGGAGCGGGTCGTGATCTCGGTGCCCTCTTCGAATGCCTGGTCGCCCAGGACCACCGTCAGCGGGACCGCGGTGATGCCGTGGCGCTCCATCGTCCGCTGCGGCAGGTAGGCCGTTGAATCCGTGACGATCGCGACATGGCGGGACATGAGCTGGAGGTTACCTGCCGTAGCGTGCGGGGGGCAGTCCGGCCCCTCAGGGCTTGACAGCCCTTGACCGGATCAAGTGGTGCTCTCGGGGCGCGGTTTCTTCTGCCAAGGGTAAGTGGGACGCGGTGCCGGCGGGGTGATAGCGGGCCGGTCCGCTTCCTGGTCCGCACGCGTGCCCTGCTGGTCGGGCCAGGTCCGGCTGTCGGTCGAGGGGCCGGCGGCGGGGGCCTCGGGCCACGGCGGAGGTGCCTGCGCGGACGGTCCCGTGGCGCCCGGGGATCCCGCGGACGTCGTGGAGGCCGCGGCGGCGGGGCCGGGATCGGCGGTGGTCCAGTGGCGCAGCGCGCCCGTCTCCATGTCGATCTGCGCACTGAGGGTGTCCAGATCGTCGTCGGCGAACCGGCGGGCGCGGTCGCGGGCCGCCCAGCGCAGGTTGTCCGCGGACTCGGTGATCCGCTCGGCGCGCTCGCGCAGCCCGGGCAGTCGCTCGACGAGCGTCGCCCGGTCCGGTTCGGCCTCGAGGCGCTTGAGCTCCTCGTCCAGCTCGTGACCGTGCGCGCTCAGGCGCCGGAAGAGGCCGAGGGACTCCTTGAGGGACTCGTCGTCGACGGCGCCCGCGTGCAGGGTGTCCTGGGTGGCGCGCATCGAGGTGCGCAGCTTCAGCCGGAGCTGGGCGATCTCGGCGGCCGGCCCGAACTGGGCGAAGGACTTGGCCCGCAGGGTGTGGTCCTCCACGGTGCGGCGGGCCTGGGTGAGGGTGCGGTCCACCCCGCGCTTGGCCGCGCCGACCGCCTTGATCGTGGCGTAGGTGCCGAGGGCCACGAAAAACAGGAAGAGCACGGCGAGGACACTGATCACTGCTTCCACGTGCTCCTCCTCGGTCCTGGCGCGGCGCGGGCGTCGTGGCGCACACCGCTGTCCTCTCCCACGGTAAACGGCAGGGGCAGGTTCGAAGTTCCATATGAACCCCGAACCTGCCCGCAGAAGACCCCGGCCCGCCCCGTAGGGGACGCCCCGGACGCCCGGACGCCTGGTTCGCGCAGGGCGCGCAGCATGCCGGTTGCACAGCACGCCGGATGCGCAGCACGCCCGGTTCACACCGGACGCTCAGCCCCCCGGTGCGCGCAGCCCGTCACGCCGGGACGATGTTCACCAGCTTCGGCGCCCGCACGATCACCTTGCGGATGTCCGCGCCGCCCAGCGCCTTGACGACGGCCTCGTCGGCCAGCGCCGCCTTCTCCAGCTCCTCCTCGGAGATGGACGGCGGCACCTCCAGCCGCGCCTTGACCTTGCCCTTGATCTGCACGACGCAGGTCACGGACTCGTCCACCACGTAGGCCGGGTCGGCCACCGGGAAGTCCTGGTGGACGACGGAGCCGGTGTGGCCCAGCTTGCGCCACAGCTCCTCGGCGATGTGCGGGGCCAGCGGGGCGACCAGCAGCACCAGGTCCTCGGCGACGGACCGCGGGACGGCACCGCCGGCCTTGGTCAGGTGGTTGTTCAGCTCGGTGATCTTGGCGATGGCGGTGTTGAACCGCATGCCCTCCAGGTCGCCGCGCACCCCGTCGATGGCCTTGTGCAGGGCGCGCAGCGTGTCCTCGTCGGGCTCGGCGTCGACGACCGTCAGCTCGCCGGTGGCCTCGTCGACGACGTTGCGCCACAGCCGCTGCAGCAGCCGGAACTGGCCGACGACCGCGCGCGTGTCCCAGGGCCGGGAGACGTCCAGCGGGCCCATCGCCATCTCGTACAGGCGCAGGGTGTCCGCGCCGTACTCGGCGCAGATCTCGTCCGGGGTCACCGCGTTCTTCAGGGACTTGCCCATCTTGCCCAGCAGGCGGCTGACCTTCTCGCCCTCGTAGTAGTAGGCGCCGTCGCGCTCCTCGACCTCGGCGGCCGGCACGGCGATGCCGCGGCTGTCGCGGTAGACGTAGGCCTGGATCATGCCCTGGTTGTACAGCTTGTGGAACGGCTCCGCGGAGGAGACGTGCCCCAGGTCGTACAGGACCTTGGACCAGAAGCGCGCGTACAGCAGGTGCAGCACGGCGTGCTCGGCGCCGCCGACGTACAGGTCGACACCGCCGTGCGGCAGGCCCTCCCGCGGGCCCATCCAGTACTGCTCGATCTCGGGGTCGACCAGCTGCTCGGCGTTGTGCGGGTCCAGGTAGCGGAACTCGTACCAGCAGGAACCGGCCCAGTTGGGCATGGTGTTGGTCTCGCGGCGGTACCGCTTGGGGCCGTCGCCCAGGTCCAGGGTGACGTCGACCCAGTCCTCGTTGCGCGACAGCGGCGTCTCGGGCTGGGTGTCGGCGTCGTCCGGGTCGAAGGTGCGCGGGCTGTAGTCCTCGACCTCGGGCAGCTCCAGCGGCAGCATCGACTCGGGCAGCGCGTGGGCGACGCCGTCCTCGTCGTAGACGATCGGGAAGGGCTCGCCCCAGTAGCGCTGGCGGCTGAACAGCCAGTCGCGCAGGCGGAAGTTGACGGTGCCCTCGCCGATGCCCCGGCGCTCCAGCCACTCGGTGACGCGCGCCTTGGCCTCCACGACGCCCAGGCCGTCCAGGGAGACGTCCTCCCGGGCGGAGTTGACGATCGTCGCGTCGTAGGAGACGAAGGCGTCGTCCCACGTGGAGGTGTCCGTGCCGCGGCCGTCGGTCGGCCCGACGACACAGCGGATCGGCAGTTCGAAGGCGCGCGCGAACGCGAAGTCCCGGGTGTCGTGGGCCGGGACGGCCATGATCGCGCCGGTGCCGTAGCCCATCAGGACGTAGTCGGCGATGAAGACCGGGACCCGCTCGCCGTTGACCGGGTTGGTGGCGTAGGCGCCGATGAAGACGCCGGTCTTGTCCTTGGCCTCGGCCTGCCGCTCGACGTCGGACTTCGAGGCGGCCTGCGCGCGGTAGGCGGCGACGGCCTCGGCGGGCGTGGCGTGGCCGCCGGTCCATGCCTCGCGCGTGCCCTCGGGCCAGGTGTCCGCGGTGAACTTCTCGACCAGCGGGTGCTCGGGGGCCAGCACCATGTAGGTCGCGCCGAACAGGGTGTCCGGGCGGGTGGTGAAGACGGTGATGCGCTCGCCGTCGATCGGGAAGTCGACGCGGGCGCCCTCGCTGCGGCCGATCCAGTTGCGCTGCTGCAGCTTGATGGCCTCGGGCCAGTCCAGCTCCTCCAGGTCCTCCAGCAGCCGGTCGGCGTAGGCGGTGATGCGCATGTTCCACTGGCGCAGCTTGGCCTTGAAGACCGGGTAGTTGCCGCGCTCGGAGCGGCCGTCGGCGGTGACCTCCTCGTTGGCCAGCACGGTGCCCAGGCCGGGGCACCAGTTGACCGGCGCGTCGGAGGCGTACGCCAGCCGGTACTCGCCCAGGACGTCGGCCTTCTCGACGGCGCTCAGCTCGCTCCACGCGCGCGGGGAGCCGTCGGCGCTCGGGACGGCGCGCTCACCGGACGCGAACTGGGCGACCAGCTCGGTGATCGGGCGGGCCCGGCCGGCCTCCTGGTCGTACCAGGAGTCGAAGATCTGCAGGAAGATCCACTGGGTCCACTTGTAGTAGTCCGGGTCGATCGTGGCGAACGACCGGCGCTTGTCGTGGCCCAGGCCCAGCCGGCGCAGCTGGGCCTTCATGTTCTCGATGTTGGCCTCGGTGGACACGCGCGGGTGCGTGCCGGTCTGCACGGCGTACTGCTCGGCGGGCAGGCCGAAGGCGTCGAAGCCCAGGGTGTGCAGGACGTTGTGGCCGGTCATGCGCTGGAAGCGCGCGTAGACGTCGGTGGCGATGTAGCCCAGCGGGTGGCCGACGTGCAGGCCCGCACCCGAGGGGTACGGGAACATGTCCATGATGAACTTCTTGGGCTTGGCGACCAGCTCCGGATCCCCCGCCAGGTCACCCTTCGGGTTGGGCGCGGCGTACGTTCCCTCGGCATCCCAGAAGTCCTGCCAGCGTGCCTCGATGTCGGCGGCCAGGGCCGCCGTGTAGCGGTGCGGCGCGGCCACCTCTGCGGGGGCAGCGGAGTTCGTCTCGCTCATGATCCTCAAAGCTCCATCGATCGTCTCTGCCGGCGGCTGTGCGTTCTAGAAACGAAAAATCCCCTCGCACAGGAGGGGATGCCGCGCCGATGCCGACCACGATCCGTGCGGTGGTCGGGACTGATCAGCGCGGCCCGCTAAGCAGAAGGCGTACGGCACGCATGGCGCTAGGGTACCGCAGCCCTTGAGCAAGCTGCGACGCGCTTGCGTATGCCTGGGAGACACGTCGCTCTCGGGGAGGACTGCTGGACCCAGGTCACGGATTACTTCGCGTAACAGCCGCTAAAGGACACCAGAACCGGCGCGCCGCCCATGGATGACATCGCAATGACCCAAACCTCCTACTGATCGGTATGGCGCCACTTACAGTTCGGCAGCGGGACCGCTTTCCCGAACCGCTTCGGAGTTGCCCCCATGAACCCTCGTCGTAGTACCACCTCGCTCCCCAGGCCGGGCCGATCGGCCTACGGGGTGGCGACGGCTGTCGTCCTGCTGCTCATACCCGTGGTCGTCCTGCTCGGAGGCAACTGGCTCCAGCGGTTCCTCGACTTCGGGGCGGGCGTGCTGTCCCTGGTCAGCCTCACCTCGTCGGTGATCTGGGGACTCGTCGCGCAGGACCGGCTCATCCTCAACACGCGCCAGCGGATCGTGGCGCAGGGCATCCACCGGGTGACCGCCGTCGCCTCGATCGCGTTCCTCCTGATCCACATCACCATCAAGCTGACCCTGGAGCACACCGTCCTGATCGCCGCGCTGATCCCGTTCAGCCTGGGGGTCGAGGGCAGCGGCGGACTGATCGGCCTGGGCTCCCTGGCGGCCCTGCTCATGGTCTTCGTCGGTGTCACCGGCGCGCTGCGCAACCAGTTCGCCTCGCCCGCCCCCGTGGCGGCGCGCTGGCGCGCGATGCACATGCTGGCCTACCCCGCCCTGTGTGCCGCGCTGATCCACGGCCTGTTCGCGGGCCGTGCCGCCAAGCCGTTCTTCATGTTCGCCTACGAGCTGTGCCTGGTCGGCGTCATCGGCGCGCTCGCCCTGCGCGCCGCCCCGCGCCCGTTCAAGCGCCGGGTGGCCGACCGCATCGCCGCGGTGATCGGCAGCGAGGAGCGCTCCGCGCGCGAGGAGCTCCAGGACAGCCGCGCCCGGGCCGCCGAGAGCGGCTCCGCGCTGCCCGGCTACGAGAGCCGCGGCGGCCGCGCCGACACGGCGTCCACGCGCGTGGGGTCCCCGGCGTCGTCGCTGTTCGGCACCCCGGAACCGGGGCCGGCGGACGGCTTCGCGGCCGCCTACCGCGCCGTGGCCACGCCCCCGCGCGGGCAGCAGCCGTACACAGACCAGACGGCCCGCATGGACGTGCCGTTCGACCTTCAGGCCACGGAGGCGGTCCCGCGGGTCGACTCCGGCGGCAGCACCTCCGGCAGCTGGCCGATCCCGTCGCCGCCGCCGGTCGGCGAGGCGCCCCCGTCGGCGTACGACCCGCTCCAGGACACCGGATACACCATCCCGGTCTACGGCAATCCGGGCGCGGCCGGATACGGCGGACGTGACATGTACGACACCGGTGAGACGAACACCCGGTACGGCACGTACAACACGAATGACACGTACAACAGCGGTCCCGCCAATGAACCATCCCCCGGGGCGTCCTTCGACGCGCCGGGTACGGGCGAACCTTGGAACACGCCTTCCGGAGGCTATAGGTGAACGAGGCCCTGCCCGACGTCCCGGAAGTCCGCGTGGTCGGTCTTCCGCAACTCACGTCGGGCTTCGACCTTGTGGAACGACTCGACCTGCCCATGCACCTGAAGGTGCACGGGCCGCTCGAACCGATCGGCGGCGAGAAACTCGCCCAGCTCGCCGAGCGCATCAACCTCAGGGGCCGCGGCGGGGCGGGCTTCCCCTTCCACAAGAAGCTGCGGTCCGTCGCGGACGCGGCGATCAAGCGCGGCGTCCGGCCGGTCGTCGTCATCAACGGCAGTGAGGACGAACCGGCCTGCCGCAAGGACACGGTGCTCATCAACCGTGCCCCGCACCTCATCCTGGACGGCGCCCTGCTGTGCGCCGAGGCGCTCGGTGCCCGCACGCTCGTGGTGGGGGTCACCCGTGAGTCCACCCAGCGCTCCATGGAGGCGGCGCTCGCCGAGCGCGGCCTGAGCAACACCCGCCGCTCCGCGCTGCGCGCCTTCGTGCAGCGCAACCCGGTGCGCATGGTCACCGGAGCCGCCGCGTCGCTGGTCCGCTCGATCGACGGCGGCCCCGCCATCCCGCCCGGCCGCAAGACCAGCGCCTCGCAGAACGGCGTGGGCGGCGCGCCGACCCTGCTGTCCAACGCGGAAACGTTCGCGCAGCTCGCCATCGCCGCCCGCATCGGCCCCGAGCGCTACGGCAACACCGGCCTGTACGACGAGCCCGGCACCGTGATGCTCACCGTCTCGGGAGCCGTCGCCCGGCCCATGGTGATCGAGGTCCCCACGGGCGTGCCGCTGCGCTACGTCCTGCAGCTGGCCGGCGCCCCACCGGTCCCCCAGGGCGTGCTGACCGGCGGCTACCACGGCAAGTGGATCGACGCGGCCACCGTCAACGAGGCGGTGATCTCCCGCAACTCCCTGGACGCGGTGGGCGGTTCGCTGGGCGCCGGCGCCATCCTGCCGATCACCCAGGAGACCTGCCCGCTCGGCGAGTCGCTGCGCGTGGCGCAGTGGCTGGCGGAGGAGAGCGCGGGCCAGTGCGGCCCCTGCTACCTGGGCCTGCCGGCCGCCGCGCGCGGCATGGAGGACATCCTCAACGGCGGCGGCCCCGCCGCCCTCGAAGCGCTCAAGCAGGTCGCCAAGAACGTCAAGCGGCGCGGCGCGTGCTCCCACCCCGACGGCTCCGCGATGTTCCTGGAGTCGACGATCAAGGCCTTCACCGACGACCTGGCCGCCCATGTCCTCGGGAACGGCTGCGGACGGCCCGTGGAGGGCGTTCTCCCGCTCTTCGAGGGGGGCAGGGCGCCCACGGGCATCCCGGGCGGCGCCGAGGCCGAGGAGAACGGCCCCAGCCGCCAGAAGATCTTCGTCGACTGGACCCTGTGCCGCGGCCACGGCCTGTGCGCCGACATCCTGCCGGAGGTCTTCCAGCTGGGCGCCGACGGCTTCCCCACGGTCGCCCAGGCCAACGTGCCGCGCTACGCCGAGGCCAAGGCGCTGCGCGCGGTGCGCCGTTGCCCGGCGCTCGCCCTGCGCATCGAGGAGGACACCCGCGGACAGGCGCCGTCCCGCAACCTCCCCGTGCTCTCCCAGGGCCGCGGCCGACGCGCCCTGGGCCGCTGACGCGCCACGCGCGCGTACGGCGGGCCGCTCCAGTCCGGGGGGCGGCCCGCCGTCGTTTCCGGCCACGCGTGCGCGCGTACGCGTGCGGACACGACGAAGGCGGGCCATCTCACGATGACCCGCCTTCACCAACTGTGGAGCTAAGGAGAATTGAACTCCTGACCTCCTGCATGCCATGCAGGCGCTCTACCAACTGAGCTATAGCCCCTTGCGCCACGCGGCCGAACCGCGTTTCCGGCTTGTCCGCCCGGTCTCCCTGGCGGCGACGCCAACATTACACGGTCCGGGGGGTGGAACACCAAATCGGTTTCGCCGGGTCCGGACCACCCGGCTTCCCCCTGTTCGCGCGGCCGACTAGGCCGTCACGAACGAGTAGAACCGCTTGAGCGTGCAGTGCTCCTCCAGGAGGCGTCCGTAGATCGGCTCGCCCTCGAGTTCGCGGTACGTCTCGATGGGGTCGCCTTTTATGATCAGCGCCCGCGCGCATTCCTCGCACCAGTACTGGTAGTCGGGATTGACCGGCTCCATGTCCCGGACGATCGGGTTGCCGCTCCCGCACCAGTCGCACTTCCGCCTGTGTGCACCCATCGATCAGCTCCAGCTGTGGCCGCAGGACGTGCACACGTACGAGACACCGCCGTTGTCCCCGAGAACCTGGGCCACGTGGGCGGAACCGCAGGAAGGGCAGCTGAGCCGGGTGACCGTGTCCCGTGTCGGTCCCCCGTCGAGGAGGTGACCGCCCTCCTCGAGGATGCTCGCAGGCATCGCTACTCCCTCCCGTCGGGCCGCGCCCCCTTCCGGCCGTTTGATTCTGCCACGGCCGGGCCAATACGGTCAGCGACGCCTCAGTACCAGTCCGGACACGGCACCCAGGGCGGCCGTCGCCGCGAGCGCGGACATGCAGGTCATCAGCGCGTCCGCAGAGGTATACGCCTGCCGGACCCCGAGTGACTCAAGCCGGTTGAAGAACAGTGTGCCGAAGGCCGCCACACCGATCAGCTGGCCGAGCTGCGTCACCGTGGCGAGCAGTCCGCTGGCGTCGGCGGCGTCCTCGGGCCGCACCCCGGCGAGGGCCCGGGTCAGCGTCGGACTGAAGGCGAGGGCGAGCCCCGCGCCGACGCCCGTGTAGGCGAGGTAGACCCAGGCGCCGCCGTGGCTGCCGTGGCGCAGGGCGAGGCCGACGCCGGCCACGGACAGCGCGGTGAGGGTGAACCCGCCGGGGATCAGGAGGCGTTGGCAGACCGCGGGCCAGCGGCGCCAGGTGAGCCCGACCACACCGAACACGGCCGCGGTAGGCGCGAAGGTCAGGCCGGCCCGCAGCGCGCTGTACCCGAGGCCGCCCTGGACGTGCAGGGTGAGCACGAACAGGAAGCCGCCGTTGACCGCCATGACCGCGCCGATGCGCAGCACGGCCAGGCCCATGCCGGGGTGGCGCAGCACCCGGGGCGCGATCAGCGGGGCGCCGCCGCGCCGGGCCAGCCGGGCCTCGTAACGGCAGAACAGCGCGAACACGACCGCGCCGGCCGCCAGGGACAGCCAGGACCACAGCGGCCAGTCCTCCTCCTGGCCGAGCACGAGCGGCACGGTGACCAGCGACACGGCCGCGCCGAGCAGGACCAGGCCGGGGCCGTCCAGGCCGCGCGCCGACTCGACGCCGCCGCCCCGGGGCAGCACCCGGCGGCCGAGGACCAGCAGGACCAGGCCCACGGGCACGTTGACCAGGAACACCGGCCGCCAGCCGGTGCCCAGCAGGTCGGCGCTGACCAGCAGGCCGCCGATCACCTGCCCGGCCGCCGCGCCGACGGCCAGGACCGCCGAGTAGGCGCCCAGCGCCCGCATCCGGGCCTCGCCGGTGAAGGATCGCTGGATCAGGCTGAGCACCTGCGGGATCATCACCGCCGAGCCGGCGCCCTGCACCAGCCGGAAGGCGATCAGCTCGGTGACGCCCTGGGCCAGGCCGCAGGCCAGCGAGGCGGTGGTGAACAGGGCGAGGCCGACGAGGTGGACCCGGCCGTGCCCGAACCGGTCGCCGAGCCGGGCCCCGGTGATCAGCAGCACGGAGTAGGCGATGGCGTAGCCGGCCACGACGAGTTGCAGGTCGGCGCCCGAGGCGTGCAGGTCGGAACCGATGGTGGGGGCGGCGACGTTCACGATGAAGACGTCGAGCAGGGCCATGAACTGGGCCGCGAGCACGACGGCGAGGAGCCGCCGGGGGCCGTTGTCAGTGGTGGGGTTTTCACTGTGAGTAGCGATCGGAGCGGGCGCCGGGACGGGACCCGTTCGGGGTGTGGTCGTCATGCCGTCGAGCGTGACGAGACCTCGATACGGGTGCCGAGTGCCCGCTGATGCTGGTACTGACAGCACCTGGCAGGAACGGGGAGGGGCTTCGACCATGGACGTGACGATGGGGGACGTGCGGATGGGAACCGTAGCGATGCGGGACGCGGCGATGGGGGACGTGGCGATGCGGACGACACAGCGGCGCCGGACCGAGCTGGCGGCCTTCCTGCGGGGCAGGCGGGCGAGGGTGACACCGGCGGACGTGGGGATGCCACCGGGATTCCGGCGGCGGACGCCGGGCCTGCGCCGCGAGGAGGTCGCCCAGCTCTCGGGCGTGGGGGTGACCTGGTACACGTGGCTGGAGCAGGGTCGGCCGATCAACGCCTCGGCGCAGGTGCTGGACGCCGTGGCGCGCACGCTGCGGCTGGACACGCCCGAGCGGGAGCACCTGTACCACCTGGCGGAGGTCCCGTACACGCCGGTGCAGGGGCCGCCGGCCCTGAGCGTGGGGCCCGAGGTCCAGGGCGTCATCGACGCGCTCGTGCCGCGCCCGGCGGTGGTCTACAACGCGCGCTACGACATCCTGGCCGCCAACCAGGTCTACCGCGACCTGTTCCTGGACGGCGGCGGCCCCAGCACCCCGAGGAACGCGCTGTGGACGCTGTTCACCGTGCCGGAGGAGCGCTGCCCGCTGATGTTCCGGGAGACGGAGCTGCCGATGATGGTGGCGACCCTGCGGGCGGCGTACGGACTGCACGCCGGGGAGCCGTCCTGGGAGGAGTTCATATCCCGGCTGTCGGCGGCGAGCCCCGAGTTCGCGCGGCTGTGGCAGGCCGGTGACGTGGCGGAGCGGGGCCGCCGCGTGAAGGTCTTCCGGCACGCGACGGTGGGCGAGCTGCGGATGACGTCCCTGTCGCTGTCGGTCGACGGGATGCCCGAGTGCCGGATCGTCGTCTACACGCCGGACGACGAGGAGACCGAGCGGCGCACGGACCTGCTGCGGCGCCTGTGCGGCGGGGCGCGGGCGGGGCAATGAAAAGATCCCGCCCCTGCCGGGACGGGATCCTCATGTGTCGTTCTACGACCACTGATCTTTGACAACTCAACAGAGTGTCGATCCGGTCGATCTGTGGAGCTAAGGAGAATTGAACTCCTGACCTCCTGCATGCCATGCAGGCGCTCTACCAACTGAGCTATAGCCCCGCGTTCTTCCCGCTCGGCGGGCGAACAAGAAGAACTTTAGCCTGTGACCTGCCGGAAAGTGAAATCCGGGCCCGTTGCCGTCACGGGCCGCTCAGTCGTCGTCGCCGAGGACCGGCTCGGGCAGCGTGCCGGCGTTGTGCTCGAGCAGGCGCCAGCCGCGGGCGCCCTCGCCGAGGACCGACCAGCAGCAGTTGGACAGGCCGCCCAGGCTCTCCCAACTGTGCGCGTCCAGGCCGAGCAGCCGGCCGATGGTGGTGCGGATGGTGCCGCCGTGGCTGACCACCACGAGGGTGCCGTCGTCGGGCAGCTTCTCGGCGTGCCGCAGCACGACGGGGGCGGCGCGGTCGGCCACCTCGGTCTCCAGTTCGCCGCCGCCGCGGCGCACCGGCTCGCCGCGCTTCCACGCGGCGTACTCCTCGCCGTGACGGGCCACGATCTCCTCGTGGGTGAGCCCCTGCCACACGCCCGCGTACGTCTCGCGCAGCGCCTCGTCGTGGGTCACGTCCAGGCCGGTCAGCGCGGCCAGCTCGGCGGCCGTGTCCGCGGCGCGCGACAGGTCGGAGGAGACGATCGCGTCGGGGCCGAGGGAGGCCAGCAGCCGGGCCGCGCGGCGGGCCTGGGCCACGCCGGTCTCGGTCAGCGCGACGTCGGTGGTGCCCTGGAAGCGGCGCTCCACGTTCCAGGCGGTCTGGCCGTGGCGCCACAGGATGACGCGGCGGCCCCGGCCCTTGCGGTCGCTCACCTCACCCGTGGCGCCCATCACCACTCACCGCCCGGCCGGTCGGCGTCCTCGGCGGCCTGGAGCTTGGCGTGCTCCTCCGCCTTGCCGCGGGTCGCGCGGGCGTCCTCGGGCAGTTCGAGTTCGGGGCAGTCCTTCCACAGCCGCTCCAGGGCGTAGAAGACACGCTCCTCGCTGTGCTGGACGTGGACGACGATGTCGACGTAGTCGAGCAGGACCCAGCGGGCCTCGCGGTCGCCCTCGCGGCGCACCGGCTTGGCGCCGAGGTCCTTCGAGAGCCGCTCCTCGATCTCGTCCACGATCGCCTTGACCTGGCGGTCGTTGGGCGCGGAGGCGAGGAGGAAGGCGTCCGTGATCGACAGCACGTCACTGACGTCGTAGGCGATGATGTCGTGCGCGAGCTTGTCGGCCGCCGCCTGGGCGGCCGTGTTGATGAGTTCGAGAGAGCGGTCCGTGGCGGTCACTGCGTGGCTTTCCGTAGGCGGTCACTGGACTCCAAGGGTCTCATGGCCGCCCACGCCTTCCACGCGATCGCCCCGGCCGTCCGGTCGCCCTAGGACGACTGGGGCTCGTAGTCCTCGCCCAGGATCACCGCGACGTCCGCGTTGCCGGGGACGGTGCCCTTCGCCACGACGCCCGCGGACAGGCCCAGGGTCTTGGCGACCTCGGTGGCGTTCTCCTTGTCGGCGGCGTCCGCGTAGAGCACCTTCGAGGTGGCCCGGTCCGTGGCGGCCGTGCCGGCCTCCACGAAGGTGAAGCCGCCGTTGAGGAGCACCACGCGTGCGTCCTCGGTGTCGGCCTTGCGGCCGCTGGCGTTCTGCACGGAGACGCTGACCGCGGCGTCCCGGTCCGGGCTCTTCGCGGTGCCGCCGAGGACGTCCTTGACCACGCTGGCGCTGGCCTCGGCGCTCAGCGTGCCGTCGGCCTGCACCGGGAGGACGGCGGTCTTGTAGTCGCCGCCCTTGGCGAGGTCGGCGAGCTTTGCGAGGAAGGTGCCGAGGTCCTTGTCGGTGAGCGAGGGGTCGAGGATCTGGGCCAGGGTCTGCACGGTGACCGTCGCCGCCTGCGCGTCGGAGGAGATCTTGCGCAGCACGCCCTGCATGACCTGGCCGAACCGCTCCAGCTGGGCGTTGGGGGCCTCGCCCTCGGCGCGGTAGGTGGCGTAGGCGACGGCCATCTTGCCGCTGAGGGTCTGGTTGCCGCCCTTGCGGACGAGGGGGGCGGCACCCTTCTTCTTGGCGGCCGGGTCGGGGACGTCGGTGTCGGTGTCGATCTCGATGGTGCCGACGAGGTCGACGAGGTTCTGCAGGTAGGGCGTGTCCAGGCGCCAGGTGCCCTGGATGTCGGTGCCGAGGACGGTGTCCAGCGCCTCGCGGGTGCCGGAGGAGCCGTCGTCGTCGACGGACTTGGCGAGGGTCGTGGTGGTGCCGTCGTCGTCGGTCAGCACCAGGGCGTTGGGCAGCAGGACGGTGGTGCCCTGCCGGGTGGTGGTGTTGTCGACGAGCAGGGCAGTGGCCGTGCCGCCGCCCGAGGTGTCGTGCAGGTGGACCGCGATCACGTCGCGCTTCTGGGCGGCGGGGGCCGCGGTGGTGCCGGACTTCTTGTCGGACGAGGACGACAGACCGGGCAGCTTCCCGGCGTACCAGAGGTAGCCGACGCCGGCGACGGCGACCAGCGCGAGGACCACGACGAGGGCGACGAGCCGGCTGCGGGCGCGGCGCTTGGCCTCCTCGCGGCGCTCGGTGCGGTTCTCGGTGAAGTTCAGCCAGTCGATGACGTCCTCGGACTCGGCGTCGGGGTCCTCGACGAAGGCGAACTGCTCGGTGTGGTACTCGCGTTGGGGTGCGTCGGCGTCCTGCGACCGCTGGGCGTCCTCGTCGGCGGCGGGGCCGGCCTGCTGCGGGATGTAGGCGGTCTGCTCGGCGACCCGCGACTCGGCCCGGGGCTGCCGACCGCTCGTCGCGCCCTGCCCGTAGGGGTCGTACGCGGGAGCGGGCGCCGACTGAGGGGCGGTGCCGTAGGGGGCCTGGCCGACGGGGTCCTGCCGGCCGGTGTCGTACGGGTCGTACGCGCGGGTGGGGGGCTGCTGGCCGGTGGCGTAGGGGTCGTACCCGTAGCCCTGCTGGTCGTAACCCTGCTGGTCATAGCCCTGGGCGCCGTGCTGGTCGTAGCCGCCCTGGCCGCCCTGCTGCGGGTAGCCCTGCTGGTCGTAGCCGTAGGACTGCTGCTGGGCGTACGGGTCGTAGGACTGCTGGGGCGGGTCCTGCCGGGGCGGCACCGGTCGGTAGACCGGCTGGCCGAACTCGTCGTAGCCCACGAGCTCGTACTGGTCGCCCCCGTACCCCGCGTCGTATCGGTCGTTCACCGGTACCCCTCTCGGCTCACTGGCCGCGGTACAGCTCGCGCTTGTCGATGTAGCGCACGACTCCGTCGGGCACCAGATACCAGACGGGGTCGCCCTTGGCGACTCTCGCACGGCAGTCCGTGGAGGAGATGGCGAGTGCGGGAACCTCCACGAGCGAGACGCCGCCCTCCGGCAGACCGGGGTCGGCGAGGTTGTGCCCGGGACGGGTCACGCCGATGAAGTGGGCGAGGGAGAACAGTTCCTCGGAGTCCCGCCAGGTGAGGATCTGGCCGAGCGCGTCGGCGCCGGTGATGAAGAACAGGTCCGTGTCCGGGTTCAGGGCGCGCAGGTCACGCAGGGTGTCCACGGTGTAGGTGGGGCCACCGCGGTCGATGTCGATGCGGCTCACCGAGAACTGGGGGTTCTCGGCGGTCGCGATGACCGTCATCAGGTAGCGGTCCTCGGCCGGGGAGACCGCGCGGTGGCTCTTCTGCCAGGGCTGCCCGGTCGGGACGAAGACGACCTCGTCCAGGTGGAACTGGGCGGCGACCTCGCTGGCCGCCACCAGGTGCCCGTGGTGGATCGGGTCGAACGTTCCGCCCATCACGCCGAGGCGGCGCTTGCCGGGGTTCGACGGGCCGGTAGGCATGTCCTGCTCTCCCATGCGTGCAGACCCTACCGGCCCGAGCTGAGGGCTCCGGCGGGAGGAGGCCCGCAGTGCCCCGGTACGAGCCCTTGGTGACTCAGCGGTCGCGGTTGAAGCGGGTGGTGATCCACAGCAGGAGCAGCAGGATGAAGAAGGCGCTGCCACCGGTGAGGTAGGGGCTGAGGCTCTCGTGGTTGCCGCCGTGCTCCTCGCCCTCGGCGGCAAGGGTGACCAACTGGGCTGCGGTGCTGTGGAAGCTCATCTTCGTCAGGACCTATCCGGTGTGGGCGGGATAAAGACGTCGGCCCATCGTAAGCGGCGGCCCGTGCGGCGATCACCCCGACTCCGCCGACGGGGAACCTTCGCCGGCGCTCAGTCGTCTTTCCGCTTGTAGCCCCGCAGCAGGAACCACGCGGTCAGCGCACAGCCCAGGATCATCACGACGAGGACGATCCTGAGCAGGTTCCCCGTGCCCTGTTGCTGAGCTGCGGTCGCGGCCTCGGTGAGCCAGGCGGCGGCGGGGTGGTACTCCATGACGGCGGGACTCCTTCGATGTAGTGCCCGTCCACCGTAACTCCGCCTACGCTGGGCCCTGCTTCGGGGGCGCAAAGGGCCGTACAAGGGTCCGCAAAGGCCACTCTCACGCGCATGGGGGAAGACATGTCCGACGACGGTCACCAGCAGAGCGGGCACGAGAAGGTGCCGAGCAGGCAGCGCAGGCGGTTCCCGGGGATCTCCTCCCGCGCGTACGAGCACCCCGCCGACCGGTCCGCGCTGGTCGCGCTGCGCAAGCTGAGCGGCTTCGACACGGTGTTCAAGGCGCTGAGCGGGCTGCTGCCCGAGCGGAGCCTGCGGCTGCTGTTCCTGTCCGACTCGGTGCGGGTGTCGGACCAGCAGTTCGCGCACCTGAACGACATGCTGCGGGATGCCTGCTACATCCTGGACCTGGAGAAGGTCCCGCCGATGTACGTGACCCAGGACCCGCAGCCGAACGCCATGTGCATCGGCCTTGACGAGCCGATCATCGTGGTCACCACGGGCCTCGTCGAGCTGCTCGACGAGGAGGAGATGCGCGCGGTCGTCGGCCACGAGGTGGGGCACGCGCTGTCCGGTCACTCCGTGTACCGCACGATCCTGCTGTTCCTGACCACGCTGGCGCTGCGGGTGGCGTGGATCCCGCTGGGCAACCTCGCGATCATGGCGATCGTGACGGCGCTGCGGGAGTGGTTCCGCAAGTCGGAGCTGTCCGCGGACCGGGCCGGCCTGCTCGTCGGGCAGGACCTGCGGGCGTCGATGCGCGGCCTGATGAAGATCGCGGGTGGCAACCACCTGCACGAGATGAACGTGGACGCGTTCCTCAAGCAGGCCGAGGAGTACGAGGCCGGGGGCGACCTGCGCGACTCGGTGCTCAAGATCCTGAACGTCCTGCCGCGCTCGCATCCCTTCACCACGGTGCGGGCCGCCGAGCTGAAGAAGTGGGCCGAGTCCCGCGACTACCAGCGGCTCATGGACGGGCACTACCCGCGGCGCAGCGAGGACAAGGACACGTCGGTCACGGACTCCTTCCGGGAGTCGGCCAATCACTACGCCACGCACGTGAAGTCGTCCAAGGACCCGCTGATGAAGCTGGTCACGGACCTCGCGGGCGGCGCGGGCGACCTGGGCGGCCGGGTCCGCCGGGGCTTCGGCGGCTTCGCCGCCACCCCGCCGAAGGACCAGACGTCCAGGAACGGGACCACGACGGAGGAGCCCCCGGCCGACGCGCCGCCGCGCGACGAGGACTGAGCACGCGGGCGCGAGGAAGCAGGACCGACGAAGCAGGCCCGAGCGCGGGACGGCGGGGCGAGCCGAGTCTTACACCCTCGGCTGGGCGCTCGTCGCCAGGGTGCCGCACAGGGCCGTGGCGCTGCCGGTGGCGTAGGGGTCCGTGCCGGCCGGGCCGCCGGTCCTGGCGGTCTGGCCGGCCAGCAGCGGCCGCAGGTGGTGGGTGGAGTCGTCGGTGCAGGACAGCGGGCCGGCCTGCACGTAGGAGACGATCAGCTGCGTCTGGTGCAGGCGCAGGTCCTCGCGGTCGAAGCGGAAGTGCAGCTCGCGGCGGACGGTGAACAGGGAGGCCGCGGCCTTGCTGTCGGCGCCGCTGGGGCGCAGGGCGTAGACGAAGGTGTGGTCGGCGGTCACCTCGAGGGTGGCGGCGTCGGTCTCGGCGGCCTGGAGCGTGCCCTGGACGCGGACCTTGCGGTCGGCGAGCTCGACGCGGGCCGGGTCGAAGCGGACCAGCCAGCCGGTCGGGGCGTGCCGTCCGTCCGCCATGGGGTGCGAGAAACTCTCGTCGAACTGGTCCAGCTGGTCGGGGTCGATCAGCACCCGCGCCGGACGCACCTGGTCCCCGGTGAGGACCTCCGGGTAGAGCGAGGACCGCACGATGTAGTCCTTGGCCGTGGTCAGCGCGGTGACGACCTGGCTGTCGGAGAAGTGGGCGGTGCGCCGGGAGGCGGGCAGCGTGATGCCTTCGGCGCCGAGGCGGAACTGGGCGGCCGGGCTGTGCGCGTACAGGGCGTCGGTGTCGGCCGTGCCGGGCACGGCGATCTGCGGGGCGAGCGGGATGACCGTCATCCGCAGCGGCTCGACGGGCTGCCGTGCGCCAGGGCTCTGGTAGGGGTGGCGGACGCCCATGTAGATCGCGGTGCCGAAGGCGAAAGCGATCAGGACGAACAGGGCGAGCAGCTGGCGGGTGAGGCCGCGGTGCAGGGGCGGGCGGCGGCGCACGGCGGGCGCGTGGTCGGCCATCCGCTCCTCGGCGGAGAACTCCTGGAGGCGGGCAGCACGGACGAACGATTCGTCGAACACGACGGATCGGTACTCGTCCTCGCCACCTCCGGGAGCGCCCTCGGGTGTCCCCTCCGGTGGGTCGCCAGGCCCGCCCATACTTTGAGAGTAGGTCGCGAGGAGCCCGGGTAAACGCCGGGCTGCGCGACAAGTTCTGACAGGTTCTCACCCGCCCGGGGGCGCCGGCACGGCTGGTTTCAGGGGGTGCGCGGGACCGCCGAGACGGGGGGCCGGGAGAATTCGGCGTCGGCCGACGGGGTGACGCGGCTGCCCTGTTCCAGGCCGGTCGTGGCGGGCGGCGGGGCCTGGTCGCGGTCCCCGGAGGAGGCACCCCGGTAGACGGCGGCGAAGGCCAGCGCGACCATCCCGACACCCATCACCAGGGCGAGCATCCAGGCGACGGGACGGTGCCAGCGGGCCACCTGTCTGCCGTACGGGCCGGAGGCGCCGTACGAGTGGTCGAGGAGGTCGGCGTCGTCGAGGTCGTCGAAGTCCCGATCATGGCCGAAACCGCCGGATCCACCGGCTCCGTCGGAGCCGAAGGCGTCGTCGTAGCGCTCGGCGCGGCTGCGGGCGCGGCGGGTCTCGGCCTCGGCGGCCTCGGCTCTGGCCTGGGCGGCGGCAAGGAGGCGTTCGACGGCGGTCGGCTCGTGGACCGGGGCCGCCCGTACGAAGTCCTCGTCGAAGACCACGGAGGCGAACTCTTCGTCCGACACCCCGCGGTCGTGGTCGTCGTCGGGCTCCCAGCCGTCCGGGAACGGCGTGCCCCCCACGTCCTCCGGCACGGGTCCAGCGTAGACCTGGGGGGTCAATTTGGGCAGACGGTACGGAGATTCATCCGTCTGGTGAGACGCCTCTCACGAAGCGCCGCGGACGTCCCGCCCGGGGGGCTCAGCGGCGGACGTGGCCGTCGCCGGTGACGATGTACTTGGTGCTGGTCAGCTCGGGCAGGCCCATGGGGCCGCGGGCGTGCAGCTTCTGCGTGGAGATGCCGATCTCCGCGCCGAAGCCGAACTGGCCGCCGTCGGTGAAGCGGGTGGAGGCGTTCACGGCGACGGTGGTGGAGTCGACCAGCTGGGTGAAGCGGCGGGCGGCCTGCTGGGAGGTGGTGACGATCGCCTCGGTGTGGCCGGAGGTCCACAGCCGGATGTGCTCGACGGCCCGGTCGAGGGAGTCCACGACGGCGGCGGCGATGTCGTGGGAGAGGTACTCGGTCTCCCAGTCCTCCGGGGTGGCCTCGACGACGGTGGCCCGGGAGTCCTTGGCGTGGGCCATGACCCGCTCGTCGGCGTGGACGGTGACCCCGGCGTCGGCGAGGGCGTCCAGGGCGCGCGGCAGGAACTCGGCCGCGATGTCCTGGTGGACCAGGAGGGTCTCGGCGGCGTTGCAGACGCTGACCCGGTGGGCCTTGGAGTTGATCAGGATGTCGACGGCCATGTCGAGGTCGGCCTGGGCGTCGACGTAGACGTGGCAGTTGCCGGTGCCGGTCTCGATCACGGGGACGGTGGACTCGTTGACGACGGTCCGGATCAGGGAGGCGCCGCCGCGCGGGATCAGCACGTCGACCAGGCCCCGGGCGCGCATCAGCTCGCGCACGCTGTCGCGGCTCTCGCCCGGCACCAGCTGGACGGCGTCGGCGGGCAGTCCGGCGCCGCCGACGGCGTCGCGGATCACCCGGACGAGGGCGGTGTTCGACTCGTAGGCGGAGGCGGAGCCGCGCAGCAGGACGGCGTTGCCGGACTTCAGGCAGAGGGCGGCGGCGTCCACGGTGACGTTCGGGCGGGCCTCGTAGATGATGCCGACGACGCCGAGCGGGACGCGGACCTGGCGCAGGTCGATGCCGTTGGGCAGGGTCGAGCCGCGGACGACCTCGCCGACCGGGTCGGGCAGGGAGACCACGTCGCGCACGTCGGAGGCGATGGCGCGCACCCGCTCCGGGGTGAGGGTGAGCCGGTCGACGATCGCCTCGCTGGTCCCGGCCTCGCGGGCCTTGGCGACGTCCTGGGCGTTGGCCTCGACGATCTCGCTCGTGCGGACCTCCAGCGCGTCCGCGATGGCGAGGAGGGCGTCGTCCTTGACGGCACGCGGCAGCGGCGCGAGGTCGGCCGCGGCGGCCTTGGCCCGGTAGGCGGCCTGGGTGACCGGGGACATCGAGTCGTACGGCGAGAGCGTGGTCATGGAGGAAGGGTAGTGCGCCGCGCGGGCGCGTTCACGGCGCGTTCCACGTCCCGAGACGACTCCCCCGCGCGCGTTCCACGTCCCGAGACGACTCCCCCGCGTCACGGACGAGGTCACTCAAAAGGGATGCACGCCCACCGGCGCCGCGGGCGGTGGGCCGTAGCCCTCGGCGATGCGCTGGTGGTAGGTCTCGCGGTCGATGACCTCCAGCCCGACGATCTCCCAGGGCGGGAGCCCGGCCGACTGGCGGTGCTCGCCCCACAGCCGCAGCGCGACGGCGGCGGCGTCGTGCAGGTCGCGGGCCTCCTCCCAGTAGCGGATCTCGGCGTGGTCGCCGGCGTAGCGGCTGGTCAGGAGGAAGGGGTGGTCGTGGGCGAGCTGTTCCAGGGACCGGCGCAGGTCCACCAGCGGGACCTCCTCGCCGGAGACGCTGAGGGTGACGTGCCACAGCCGGGGCAGGTCCTTCGGCTCTTCGTACCGGTCGCCCGCGGCCACGCTGGTCAAGGTGCGCTCCTCCCGCGCCGGCCGCGACGGGGAGTCGTTCGTGCCGCCACGGGCCGCCGGCATCCCAGGGCGCACTCGTCCCACGACGGCCTCCTTCACGCATGCGCAGCGCTCGTGCGGGACGCGTCCCCGAGACACGCCCTCCAGACAAAGTGGAGCAGGCCGCAGGGCTCCGTGGGGCGGTTTCACGGAACGTCCCCCACCGGTACGGGCCGTTCGACTCGCCGGAAGGACCCGTTCGACCCGGCCGTCGCCGCACGGCGCGCCGTCCCGGGCGGGGCCGGTCAGCGCAGGACGACCAGGTCGTCGCGGTGGACGACCTCCCGCTCGTAGGCGGGGCCCAGCTCGCGGGCCAGCTCGTGGGTCGAGCGGCCGATGAGCTGGGGGATCTCCTTGGCGTCGAAGTTGACGAGCCCCCGGGCGACCGGGCGTCCGGTGCCGTCGCGCAGCTCGACCGGGTCACCGGCGCTGAAGTCGCCGTCGACGGCGGCGATGCCCGCGGGCAGCAGCGACTTGCGGCGCTCGACGACCGCCCGGACCGCGCCGTCGTCGAGGGTGAGCGAGCCCTGCGGGGTGGAGGCGTGCTGGAGCCACAGCAGCCGGTCGGCGGACCGCTTGCCGGTGGGGTGGAAGTAGGTGCCGGTGTCCCCGCCGGCCAGGGCCTCGGCGGCGTGGACGGCGCTGGTGAGCACCACGGGGACGCCGGCCGCCGCGGCGATCCCGGCGGCCTCGACCTTGGTGACCATGCCGCCGGTGCCGACGCCGGCCTTGCCCGCGCTGCCGATCTCGACGTGCGCGAGGTCCCCGGGGCCGCGCACCTCGGCGATCCGGGAGGTGCCCGGCTTGCTGGGGTCGCCGTCGTAGACGCCGTCCACGTCGGACAGCAGGACGAGCAGGTCGGCGTGGACGAGGTGGGCGACGAGGGCGGCGAGGCGGTCGTTGTCGCCGAAGCGGATCTCGTCGGTGGCGACGGTGTCGTTCTCGTTGACGATCGGGAAGGCGCCCATCGCGAGCAGCTTGTCCAGGGTGCGCGAGGCGTTGCGATGGTGGGCGCGGCGGCTCATGTCGTCGCTGGTGAGCAGGACCTGGCCGACGCGGACGCCGTAGCGGGCGAAGGACGCGGTGTAGCGGGCGACGAGCAGGCCCTGGCCGACGCTGGCGGCGGCCTGCTGGCGGGCGAGGTCCTTGGGGCGGCGGCGCAGGCCGAGCGGGGCGAGGCCAGCGGCGATGGCGCCCGAGGAGACCAGGACGATCTCCCTCTCGCCGCCGCTGCGGACCTTGGCGAGGACGTCCACGAGGGCGTCGACCCGGTCGGCGTCGAGGCCGCCGGAGGCGGTGGTCAGCGAGGAGGAGCCGACCTTGACCACGATCCTGCGCGCCTCATGTACGGCCTGCCGTGCCCCTGCCACCGTGCCCACTGTCCCCTCGTCCGGCCGCCGGACCGCCCGGCGCGTGGCGCGCCCGGCGTGGTCCGCCTGTCAGGAAATCTACGCGAAGGGGTCGTGGCGTCGCGCTCCGGTCCACGCAGCGGACAGTGCCGAACCGCTGCCGGTGGGTGACCATTTGCTCACGGTTCGCGTACGGCAAAAAGGTTGTACGGGTTTCCGATAGTAATTAAAGGAAACACAAACTACTTTTGAAGTTTGTGTCTCCTACTGTTCGCCCTGTGAAGCGTCTGCTCCTGAGATCGGGGAAGAGCCCCTTCGACGTCGTACCCGTCGAGGAAGCCATCCACCGTGACGTCATCGGCACCAACTCCGGCAACCTGATCTTCAGTGACGCCGCGCACAAGATCCTCACCACGCCGGAGACCGAGGTCGTCTCCAACGGCATGCGGACCGACGTGTCCGCGGCCGGGCGGATCAACGAGGAGTACGACGCCTTCGTCATCCCGCTGGCCAACGCCTTCCGGCCGTCCTTCGAGCCCTCGCTGCAGCGGCTGACCCGGCTGATATCGAAGCTCAAGATCCCGGTGGTCATCCTGGGGGTGGGCGCCCAGGCGGGCGTCACCTACGACCCCGCCCGGCTGAAGGCCATGGAGCCCACCGTGCGCGCGTTCTGCGCGGCGGTGCTGGAGCGCAGCGCGTCGATCGGCGTGCGCGGCGAGTTCACCGAGCAGTACCTCACCGGCCTGGGCTTCAAGGACGTCGAGGTCATCGGCTGCCCCTCGATGTTCCTGCACGGCGACAAGCTGCCGGTCGAGAAGAAGGCGCCGGCGCTGACCGCCGAGTCGCGGATCGCGGTCAACGGCTCGCACACCGCCATGCGCGGCGGCGGCCTGCACCGCATCGTCGACCGCGCCCACGCGCGCTACCCGCACCTGCGCTACATCGGCCAGAACATCCAGGACGCCCGGCAGCTGCACTGGCGGGACGTGGACTCCGCGGCCGGGCGCATCACCGAGATGCCGACCCACCCCGACCACCCGATGTACCGGGAGGGCAAGGCCCGCGTCTACATGGACCCGGTGACCTGGCTCGAGGACCTGCGCGGGTTCGACTACTCCTTCGGCTCGCGCATCCACGGCAACATCGCCGCGCTGCTCGCGGGCACGCCGGCGACGGTGCTGGCGTTCGACTCGCGCACGCTGGAGCTGTGCCGCTACTTCGAGATCCCGCACCAGCGGCTCGACCAGACGCCGCCCGACACCGACCCGGCCGAGCTGTACGAGAAGGCCGACTTCGGCCCGCTGACCGGCAACCACCGTGAGCGCTTCGACCGGTTCGTGGCGTTCCTGGACAAGAACGGCCTGCCGAACACCTTCAGCCACGGCGACGGCGGCGAGGCCTTCGAGAAGAAGCTGCGGTCGCTGTCCTTCCCGCCGGGCGTCCAGCCCTGGAACGACACCGACCTCGCCTCGCTGAGCACCCGCTTCGGCTGGCTCCAGCAGCGCATCACCGAGCTGGACACGCACAACGCGCAGCTCAAGCGGGAGCTGGCGAAGAACCGGGTGGGCGCCAAGGCCCTGGCGCACGCCGCGCGGCCGGTGCCGTCGGTCTACCGCCGCGCCCGGCGCGCGATGGGCGGCCGCCTGCGCCGCGCCCTGGGCTCGGACCAGTGAGCCGGTAGCCGGTAGCCGGCAGCACGTCGGCGGCGCCGATCCCGCCGTCGGGCGGTCAGGTCGCCGCCGTCGCGCGGTCAGGTCGCCGCCGTCGCGCGGTCAGGTCGCCGCCGTCGCGCGGTCAGGTCGCCGCCGGCCCGCCCTCAGGCCGCCGCGGTCCCCCGCGGTGTCCCACGCCGCGGCGACAGCAGGCGGCGCAGCTTGCGGGCCGCGCGGCGGGTGAACGACGTCGTCGGCCCCTGGCGCCAGCCGGGGTACCCCTTGGCCTCGCGCGGCTCGGCGAGGTAGATCCGGTCCGGGACGCCCGCCGCCCGGGAGCGGAAGTGGGGGTAGGCCAGGTAGAGCCGGGTTCCGCGCTTCTCCAGCACCGGCTCCGGCTCCTCCTTCGCCTGGAGGAACCGCAGGACCTCGTCGAGCAGGTCGGGCCGCCCCGCGGCGACCAGGTGCAGCCGTAGCCGCTGCTCGACCTTGAGGCGGTGGGCGACGCCCTCGTTCCAGTGGGCGTCCAGCATCGGCCGGGCCAGCTCCAGCTTGCGCCGGCGCACCTCCTCGGTGTCCCGCAGGAACACCGGGCCGAACTGGGGCAGCAGGGTCACCAGGAAGGGCCGGACCATGAGCACGTCCCGCTTGGCGCCGGGCGGGACGAGCCGCTCGATCAGGGCCATGAGGGCGCGCGCGGAGTCGAAGCGCTTGAGGTAGCCGCCGGTCTTGGTGACGTGCTTGCCGTCGGTGCGGCCGACCAGGTAGTAGCAGGTGTAGTCGGCGACCACCGAGACGCCGTCGGCGCGCAGGTACGCCTCCAGGGTGAACACCGCGTCCTCGCCGGTCCACAGCGACTCGTCGAACCGCATCGCGTACCGCTCCAGCATCGCCCGGCGGAACAGCTTCTGCGCACTGAGCGTGAACTTGATGTTGGACGAGTAGACGTCCGTGCGGTCGAGGGTCTTGCCCCACATCGAGGTGGGCGGCTTGCGGTTGATGCCCTCGACCCGGCCCAGCACGACGTCCGTGCCGTTGCGGTCGGCCATCGCGACCATGCGCTCCAGGGCCTCGGGCCCGAGCCGGTCGTCGGCGTCCAGGAAGAACACGTAGCGCCCGGCGGCCTTGGACAGGCCGACGTTGCGCGGGCCGCTGGGACCGCCGGAGTTGTCCTGGCGGATGACGGTGACCGGCATGGGGACGCGGGCGGCGAACTCCTCCAGGTACGCACCGGTGCCGTCGGTGGAGCCGTCGTCGACCGCGATGACCTCGATGCGCTCGGGGGCGAGCGTCTGCGCCTCGACCGAGGCCAGGCACTCGACGAGGTACGGCATCGCCTCGTACGCCCCGATCACCACGGTGACGTCCGGCTGAGCGACGGTCACGCGACCCCCTAGTCCTGGTATGTGCGCCTCATACTTCTATGGCTACCTGATAGACGGGAAATCGTGGCGGCGCGTTCACTCACTCACTGTGACCCGGAGCACGCCAAGAGCACGCGAAGAGCAGGCCAAGGCCCCGCCAAATCGGGCGGCGGCGTGCCGCCGGGGCCGCCCGGACGCGCCGCAGGGCCCGGCCTGGGAGGGCCGGACCCTGCGGTGGGGCCGAACGGGTGACGCCGTGGCCGGCGCCTCAGCCGACCGGGAATCAGCCGGATGGGCAGCCGGCCGGGAATCAGCCGGCCGGGACCTCCTTGGTGCTCGTCAGCCCCGGGTCGTCGGTCGTCGCGGCGATCCGCGCCGTCTGGCCGGCGTTGCGCGCCTCCGACTTGAGGGCGAGGTCGGCGACCGCGGCGTTGAACCGCTCGACGGACGTGGGCTCGTCCGGTCCGAGCAGGTACTCCTTGAGCTCCTTGCGGCCCCCGGCCAGCGGATCGGCGGCCGGGTCGCGCACGGCGGACAGCAGGGCGTCCAGGCCCGCGGCACCGTTGTCCAGGATCACGGCGGCGCGCACCGCGGTGTTCTGCCGCTTGAACTCCTCCGCGCCGAGGCCCGCCGAGTCGGTCACCGCGTACGGCTTGCCGCTGGCGATGTAGTCGGAGACCACGCTGGAGATGTCGGAGACCATCGCCTCGGAGACGTTGAAGCAGTCGTACAGGCGCGGCTCGGCACCGGTGATCACGCGGTGCTCCCACTCCGGGAAGGAACGCCAGTAGGCGTCGTTCCACTCGGCGCGCAGCCGGGCGACCTCCGCGTGCCTGCGGTAGTCGACGAGCCCGTCACGGGCGGTCTCGGCCTCGTCGCCGCCGCCCTCGAACGTGCGGGCCAGCTCGGCCAGGCGCTGCTCGACGCGGGCCAGCTCCGCCTTGGCCGCGGCCTGGGCGGCGGTGTCGGGGGTGAAGCGGGGGTCCATGGCGCGCTCGGCGGCCGCCTTCTTGACCAGGGCCTCGATCCGGCGGTGGGCGGCGCCGGCGCGGGCGCTGCGGGTGCCGGTGAAGGGGTGCGGCTTGTACAGGACGCGGACCGGCGGGTCGGCGGCGACCAGGCGCTTGACGATGTTCTCGCCGGCCAGGATCAGCGAGGTGTTGCCGGGGTTGTCGTCCCAGCCCTCCCAGGTCGGGGCGTAGAGCACCGTCGGGACGCGGCCCGCCGGGGCCTCGCGGCGCGGCTGGATGGGCGCGAGCTGCGGGCGGCCCACCTCGACGATGTCCTCGTCGCGGATGCCGACGTCCGCTACGGCGTAGCGGTCGCGGCCGGCCCGGCCGGCGGTCCACACCTCGTCGTAGACCTTGCTGAACGGGTTGACGCTGGCGAGCTTGTCGCTGTCGCCGTGGCCGATGAAGACGTGCTTCATGGTGGGCACGCGCAGCAGGTGGATGTTCTTGCCGACGTTCGCCGCGTAGAGGGCGACCCGCACGGTGGACAGGTCCAGGTTCATCAGGTGCACTCCCCCGGGCACGCTGATGACGGGGACCGTGGTGGGGGCGAGCTTCTCCAGGATGAAGTGCTCGCGCAGCAGGACCAGCGGACGCGAGTCCAGCTGCTCCATGGTCTCCAGCCACATGTTGACCTGGTACGCCGAGTCGGCGGAGCCCGAGAAGTACAGCACCGTCTCGGGGCGGTACTCGCGCAGCCAGGCGCTGACCGCGGAGAGCACCTTGTCGGCCCGGGGCGGGACGCGCTTGGCGCGCAGGTACGGCACCAGCGCGAGGACGTACAGCAGGCCCAGGCCGAGGGTGACGCCGACGCCGGCGAAGGCCGCGGCGGCGGGGCCGCCCCCCGCCCAGACGAGCAGGCCCACCACGGCCGGCAGGTCCAGGTGCAGCACCTTCTCGCCGGCGTTCCGCAGCAGCAGCCGCGGCGGGGCGTCGGGGATGCGGACGCGCGAGACCAGGTCGACGTTGCGGGTCTGGACGGGCATCGAACGGCGCTTGCCGATCAGTGTCACCAGGGCGCCGTGCGGGGCCTGGAGACCGAAGAAGACCGTGAAGCAGGCGATGGCCGCGTAGAAGGCCGCCGCCTCGGAGAGGTCCAGGCGGGCCAGGAGCAGCACCAGCAGCAGCTCACGGACGAGGAATCTGATCGACAGACCCGCGCGCACCTTGGTCAGCAGCTCGATCAGGTAGCTGTGCCTGCGGTGGAGGTAGAGGTCCGCGAGGTACGTCACGGCGGCCACGGCCGCGAAGGCGGGGACGCTCGGGAGGAGCGCGGTCAGCATGAGGCAGGGGTAGCCCAGCATCATGAGGGCCGCCGCGGCCAGCTCAGCAGCGCTGCCCACACGGGCGACGCGGATGGCTTTGGTTATCACGGGGGAACCTGCTCTGGGAGGGGGAGGCCGGTCAGCCGGGTCGGGTGCGGTGTGCGGTTCTTCGGTCCTTCGATTCCAGCCGACCGGGGCAATACGGGGCGAATCGGAATGGACCCTGTGCGTCGGCTGAGAGATTTCGGGCGAGTTCTACGGATTCAGGCCCCTGCGTGCTCCGGTTAACGGGGAGCCACAGAGGCCTGAAATTCGTATGGCTATTTGCGGCCGATTATGCCACGCCGTCGTGCCGGTCCAGGACACCGGCCAGCGCCTGCTCGAACCCGGATCCCTGGCCCGCACCGGCCGTCGGGTCCTGCTGGCGGACGTCGATGACGTGCCCGGTGAGCTCGGAGAGCAGCACGTCGAGGGAGGTGCGGGCCACGGCCTCGGAGGACAGCAGGGAGCCCGCGGGCTCCTGCCCGAACGCCTTGGTCCGCATCGGGGTGGCCGTGCGCTCGGGGTTGATGCAGTTCACCCGGATGCCGTCGCCCGCCCACTCGTCGGACAGGGCCTGGGTGAGGTTCACCATGGCGGCCTTGGTGGAGGAGTACAGGCTGTACTCGGCCCGGCCGCGGGTGTAGCTGCTGGAGGTGTACAGCAGCAGCTGGCCCTTGGTCTCGGCGAGGTACTTGTAGGCCGAACGGGCGATCTGCACCGGGGCAAGGTAGTTGACCTTCAGCGCTTCCTCGATGGTCGCGTTGTCGGTCTCGGCCAGCTTGCCGATGCGCAGCACACCCGCGGTGTTGACGACGTAGTCGATGCGACCGGTCTCGGCGTACGCCTTGGACAGGGCGTCGTCGACCTCCTCCGGGTTCTCCACGTGGGTGCCGGTGGTGGAGCGGCCGAGCGCGTACACCGTGGCGCCGTAGCCGCGGGCGAGTTCGGCGATGTCCTTGCCGATGCCGTAGGAGCCGCCGAAGACGACGAGGGTGCGGCCGGTGAGCAGTTGGCGGTAGACCTCCTCGCCCTTCTGCTCGGGGGCGGCGGTGGAGGCCAGCTGGAAGAGCTTGTCGGCGATGAAGACGTCGACGGGCTGGGTGACCTTCATGTTGTACTCGTCGCCCGCGACGACGTGGATCGGCACGTCCGGCAGGTAGCGCAGGACGACCGTGCAGTCGTCCGTGGCCTGGAAGTTGGGGTCGCCGGCCGCGACCTCGTAGGCCCGCCGGATGGTGGAGAGCTTGAAGGCCTGCGGGGTCTGGCCGCGGCGCAGCCGGGAGCGGTCCGGGATGTCGGTGATGAACTCCCCGTCCTCGCCGTGGGTGCGCGTGACGATGATGGTGTCCGCGGAGGGGATGGCCACGTCGACGGCCTGGTAGCGCTCCAGCGCGGCGACGCAGTCGTCAATGACGCGGCGCGACAGCAGGGGTCGCACGGCGTCGTGGAACAGGACGTTGGCGTCCTCGCCCTCGGCCAGCCCCTCGCCCAGGACCGAGATGGCGCGCTCGGTGGTCTCGTTGCGCGTGGCGCCGCCCTCGATGATCCGGGAGACCTTGCGGAACCCCGCCTTGGCGACGATCTTCTCGACGTCCGGGACGTAGCCCGGCGCCATCAGCACGATGACGTCGTCGATGGAGTCGGCGTGCTCGAAGGTGGTCAGGGTGTGCTCGATGACGGCCTTGCCGGCGATCTTCAGCAGCTGCTTGGGGATCTGCAGACCCACGCGCTGACCGGTACCGCCGGCCAGGATCACTGCGGTCGTGCGGGGCTTGGCTATGTGCTGGGACACAGGGTGACCTACCTTGGGGCGACAGGGAACGGGGAAAGGTTCCCACTTGCGGTTACCGCGATGCAAGGCGAGCGTCCCTCCCTGGTTATGCGGGCGCCACCTGTCATTCACCTTCACGGGTGGTGCATTCCTGTGAGGTGCTGCACAGGGAATTCGTCACAGCCGAGATCACGAGCTTAACGCCGATCGGGGCGGCGGCACGCCCGCAGCCCACGCACCTCGCCTGCCCCGGGATGGGCCATGCACTCCTGGTGGGTGAAGATCGCCGCGCGGGTCGTCACGCGTTCTCCCCGTGCATCACGCGGTGTGACGAATGAAACGGGAATGCAATTGCGGGGAGGGCGGCGGCAGTCATTCCCCAAGGAATTCCAAAAGACCCGCTGCTCGGGCAACGGGTCTCTCGGGGCCGGGCGGGGCCGGGTGTCTAGAAGGGCTCGAAGCCCTCGAACTCGCGGCCTGCCTCGTCGTGTTCGGCCTGGCGGTCCCGGCGGCGCTGGGCCGCCGGGCGCGGGGCCTCGAAGCGGTGGTCCTCGCCACGCCGGCCGAGCATCTCGGCGCCGGACACGACGGTCGGCTCCCAGTCGAACACCACGGCGTTCTCCTCGGGGCCGATGGCGACGCCGTCGCCGGAGCGGGCGCCCGCCTTCATCAGCTCCTCCTCGACACCGAGTCGGTTGAGGCGGTCGGCGAGGTAGCCCACGGCCTCGTCGTTGTTGAAGTCGGTCTGGCGCACCCAGCGTTCGGGCTTCTCGCCGCGGACGCGGAACAGCGGCTCGCCGTCGACGTCCTCGCGGGTGACGGTGAAGCCGGCGTCGTCCACGGCCTGGGGCCGGATGACGATGCGGGTCGCCTCCTCGCGGGGCTTGGCGGCCCGGGCGCGGGCGACCAGCTCGGCGAGCGCGAAGGACAGCTCCCGCAGCCCGGTGTGGGCGACGGCCGACACCTCGAAGACGCGGTAGCCGCGGGCCTCCAGGTCGGGCCGGACCATCTCGGCCAGGTCCTTGCCGTCCGGTACGTCGATCTTGTTGAGGACGACCATGCGCGGACGGTTGTCCAGGCCGCCGTACTGGCGCAGCTCCTCCTCGATGATGTCGAGGTCGGAGACGGGGTCGCGGTCGGACTCCAGGGTGGCCGTGTCCAGCACGTGCACCAGGACGCTGCACCGCTCGACGTGCCGCAGGAACTCCAGGCCCAGGCCCTTGCCCTGGCTGGCGCCGGGGATGAGGCCGGGGACGTCGGCGATCGTGTACACGGTCGAGCCGGCGGTGACCACGCCGAGGTTGGGCACCAGGGTGGTGAACGGGTAGTCGGCGATCTTCGGCTTGGCGGCGGACAGCACGGAGATCAGCGACGACTTGCCGGCGCTCGGGTAGCCGACGAGGGCCACGTCGGCGACGGTCTTCAGCTCCAGGACGATGTCCCGCAGGTCACCGGGCTCGCCGAGCAGGGCGAAGCCGGGCGCCTTGCGGCGGGCGCTGGCCAGGGCCGCGTTGCCGAGACCGCCGCGGCCGCCCTGGGCGGCGACGAAGGAGGTGCCGTGGCCGACGAGGTCGGCGAGGACGTTGCCCGCCTTGTCGAGGACGACGGTGCCGTCCGGCACGGGCAGGACCAGGTCCTGGCCGTCCTTGCCGCTGCGGTTGCCGCCCTCGCCCGGCTTGCCGTTGGTGGCCTTGCGGTGCGGGGAGTGGTGGTACTCGAGGAGGGTGGTCACGGACTGGTCGACGGTGAGGATCACGTCGCCGCCGCGGCCGCCGTTGCCGCCGTCGGGCCCGCCGAGCGGCTTGAACTTCTCACGGTGGACGGAGGCACAGCCGTGGCCTCCGCTACCCGCGGCGACGTGGAGTTCGACGCGGTCCACGAAGGTGGTCATGTGGGTGCCTCCAGCACTTCGGTCTGCCGTACGTACGGGTGTTTCTCTCGGCGCGGGTGGTGCTGCGCGCCCTCTCCTGCGTAACACGCGAAAGGCGGACCCGCCTTCCCTCCCGGGAAGTGAGGTCCGCCTCGCGAAGAGTTTCGATCAGCCTGCTCAGGCGACCGGAACGATGTTCACGACCTTGCGGCCGCGGTGGGTACCGAACTCCACCGCACCGGCCTGCAGCGCGAACAGCGTGTCGTCGCCGCCGCGGCCGACACCGGCGCCCGGGTGGAAGTGGGTGCCGCGCTGGCGGATCAGGATCTCACCGGCGTTCACGACCTGACCGCCGAAGCGCTTCACGCCGAGCCGCTGGGCATTGGAGTCGCGACCGTTCCGGGTGGACGATGCGCCCTTCTTGTGTGCCATCTCTCCTCAGTCCCTTACTTCGCAGCCGCGGGGATCTCAGTGACCTTGATCGCCGTGTACTGCTGGCGGTGGCCCTGACGACGACGGTAGCCGGTCTTGTTCTTGTAGCGCAGAATGTCGATCTTCTGGCCCTTGTGGTGGTCCACGACCTCGGCCTGGACCTTGATGCCGGCCAGCACCCACGGGTCGCTGGTCACGGCGTCGCCGTCGACAACGAGCAGGGTCGAGAGCTCGACCGTGTCGCCAACCTTGGCGGTGGAAATCTTGTCAACCTCAACGATGTCGCCGACAGCAACCTTGTGCTGGCGGCCACCGCTGCGCACGATGGCGTACACGCGGATCTCTCTTTCGCTCGGAGAACGGCACCCCCGCAGGCCAGCCGCCCGGCGCACGGGCAGCCTCTCCGGACCGACCCGTGGGGGCCTGCCCGGAGGAAGAAGGTTTACGGGGATGTGACGCGTCAGGCGACACGCCGAGGGTCAAGGCTACGGGGCCCGGCTTGAGGGGTCAAACCGGGCCCCGCTCGTGACGCTTTCCCCCGCTAGGACGCGTCCGTGGTATCCACGGGCGAACCAGCCCCGGGCCTGGGCCACGGTTTCACGCCCTCCGGGGCGTGGACGCAGACCAGCGGGCGGTCAGCACTGACCATGAGGTCCAGGGCTTCGCGCGTGGTCTGTCCCAGGCTCCAGATGAGGCCATTGGCGTAGGCGGCCATCGCCCCGTCCTGCCCCATGAAGACGTGCGAGTAGCTGAGCCACCAGCCGATGGGGAACCACGACCCGCCGAGGACCGAGGCGATCACCGCGGCCTCGTCCTGGTGCCGACGCCCGACTCCCACCGCGTCGACGAGGAGTGGCTCGCCGTTGACGAAGTTGGGGCCGTCCTCCCGGGAGGGGACGATCCTCAGACCTCCGAAAGCCGCCAGGAACTCGGTGGCCGGTGGGCTCGGAACGTATCCCAGTTCCTCCAGCGCCCGGGCGTCGGAGGAAACGTCGATCCGACGCCCGGGGTGCCAGCCCGCCAGCCGGAGGGCAGCGGCCGTTTCCGGTTTCAGCCCTGAGACCGGATCGGCGGGTCCGCCGCTCATCAGTAGTCCACCCCCAGGCTGTCCATCACGCGTCGGCAGGCCTTGCACGGTGCGGCCGGAGACCCGTGGTCTCCCTTGGCCGTGTCGCTCACGTGCACCGTGGTCATCCTCCCACCCCGGATGCCCGTCGCGCCCTCTCGTGCGTAGGCCTTGCTCAGGCACTGCATCTCGGCGCACCCGCCGTTCATCGGATGACTCTGCTCTTCGAAGATCTCCGCCATCTCGTCGGGGGCCGTGACGGGCTCCTTGTTGTCGGACCGGTAGACGTGACCGCTCTGGGACTCGTACTCGGCAGCGAAGTCGCTCCCGCGCATCTCCCCGGCATCGGCCTGCGCCTCCAGTGATGCCTCGCCGCAGTTGTGGACCAGCAGCGGGGCCGGCCCGGCGAACACGTAATAGGTGTGGACATCCGCGACCGTCAGGTCGTGCGTGCGCTGGCGGCGGTCGAAGTCGCGGGTGGCCGTGAGGGTGACCGCACTGCCGTTCGCGGTGTGGAGACGCATGCCGGGCGTGAGGTCCCCGGCCTCCACCCAGGCCCGCTCGGAGTCCACCCAGAAGGGGTGGGTCGTCGTGGAGACCAGGGTTTCCGGCTTGCCCGACGCGGTCTTGATCGTCAGGTCGACGAAGTGCTTGTCGTCCTCGGTGACGATCGTGCCGACGACCTCGCGGACCTTGGTGGCACCCGTCTTCGGGTCGGTCACGACGACCTTGTCGCCGAGCCTGACCTTCTCGATCTTCTTGGTCTTCCCGCCGGCCAGCAGCACCTTCGTGCCTGGCAGGAAGCTGTGCTTACCCCCGATCGGGCAGGAACCGCCGCCGCCCTCCTCGGTCTTCTTCCTCTTCTTGAGGGCCTCCGCTGCCTTCTTCTGGGCCGCGGCCAGTTTTTCCGTCGCCTTGGACAGGCCCAGGCGGGCCTTGCCGACCGCCTTGTTGGCCTTCCAGAGGCCCTTGACGCCGCCGATCAGGTCGCCGACCAGGCCGGTCACCCGCTTGGCGAGCTTGATGCCCTTCGCCCACTTCCACGGGGCGCCGTACTTGGCGAGGATCTTGCCCGCCAGGCCGCCCGCGAAGCTGCCCGCGATGTTGAGCAGGGTCTCGCCGCACGCACCGACGTCACCGCTGGAGATGCAGTCCAGCGCCGCGTCCACGCCCAGGATGTCCCGGGCGATCTTGACCAGGGCCTTGCCCGCGGACTTGATGCGCTGCTTGGCGGAGGACTGCTGCATCTGCGCGCCGGCCAGCTCGGAGGCGGCCTTGCTGGTCTCCTGCTGCGCCTTCTGCACACCGGGGTCGACGTCCGTGACGGGCATGCCGCCCCGGCACTCGATCAGACCCTCCCGGCACTCCGGGATGATCATGCCGCTCGGGTCGGCGTGCGTGACCGGTGAGTTGTTCGCGTAGGCGTAGCCGTTGATCTGCTGCGGCTGCGTGACGTCGATGATCGGGTCGACCGAGATGAACTTGCCGATCACCGCGTCGTACTCGCGCGCCCCCAGGTGCGTCAGGCCGGTCGAGGCGTCGATCGTGCCTCCGACGTAGCCCTTCTCCCCCGGCCACACGCCGGTCTTCTCACCGCGTTCGACACCGAACGGGTCGTAGCGGCGCTGGCTGACCGCTCCGGTGGCCGCGTCGATCGCCACCTCGCCCGTCCCGTGGTGGTCGGAGGCGATGAAGGAGACCTTGTTCGCCGTGCGGACCGCGACGGACTGGCCGGCGAAGTCGTAGTAGCGGGTGGTCTCCGTCTTCGTGCCATCTGCCGACAGCTTCAGCTCGGTGCCGGGCAGGTAGACGGTCGTGCCGGTCGGGTCCTTGCGGACGAGTCGGCTGCCCGAGCCGTCGTAGACGTAGCTGGTCTTCGAGCCGTTCGCCTCGGTGACCTCGCTGAGCTTGCCGGTGTCGTCCCACAGCAGGCCCTGGGCGTTGCCGCCGAGGGTGCGCTTGGTGGTGTTGCCGGAGTCGTCGTACTCGTAGGACGACAGCCGGTCGCCGGTCGGGGTCTTCTCGGTGATCTTCGTGACCTGGTGCGGGCCGTCGCCCGCGGCGCCCGCGGTGCCGTACTCGTAGCTGCGGGTGATGTTCTTCGCCGCGTCCAGGCCGGTGTCGTGGACGGTGTCCGAGACGCGGTTGCCGATGGCGTCGGTCTCGTACGACTTCCAGTACGGGGCCGGACCGCCGAGGGCGCTCGCACCGGCGGCGGCGTCACAGGCCGAGGGGCCCGTGCCGTCCACCGGGGTGGTGGAGCCGCGGGTACCGGTGCCGGCGGCGGTGGCCGCCGTGGCGGCCGGGGTCCAGGCGTCCGCCAGCCGCTGCCTGCCGTCGTAGGCGAAGCACTGCACGTCCGGGGCCGCGGAGTTCGCCGTGTCCGCGATGGACAGGACGTTGCCCGCCTGGTCGTAGGAGTAGCGGGAGTCCTTCGCCGGGGCGGTCGCTCCGTAGACGTCGACCAGCGAACGGGTCAGCCGGTCGGTGCCCTTCTCGTAGTTGTAGGTCTGCCAGACCTTCTTCCCGCTGCCCGTGGACAGCTCCAGCTGCTGCACGAGGCTCTTGCCGGAGTAGACGGTGTTCGTGACGTACGGCGTGGAGCCCGTCATCGTCACCGGGCGCTGGAGGTCGTCGTACGTGTAGGTCAGCGCCTCGGCCGGGAGGTCACCGATGGCCGGCATCGTGGTGCCGCGGACCGTGCCGTCCCGGTTGTACGACGTGGAGAAGACGTACGTGCCCGCGAGGGACCCCTGCGAGGCGGGGACCTGGTAGGCGGTCTTCAGCGGACGGTAGAACTCGTCCATCGACTGGATCGCCGTGGCGAAGTACTCCGTCGGGGAGGTGTAACTCAGGAAGCCGTAGGCCTGGCCGAGCCACCCCGCCTTGTCGTACTTGGTCTCGCTCAGCTTGGTGCCCGTGCCGGGGTCACCCTGCCAGGTGGACTCCACGCGTCCGAGCTTGTCGTAGACCGTCGAGGTCTTCTTCTGCCGGCCGTCGTACGCGACGACGGGGCGGTCCAGCTCGTCGTACTCCGTGCGCGAGGTGCCCGCGTCCGGGTCGATGCTCCTGGTCTTGCGGCCCAGCTGGTCGTACTCGTACCGCCACACGTTGCCCTTGGCGTCGGTGACCGTCTCCAGCAGGCCCTTGGTGTTGTAGGTGTACTTGGTGGAGTCGTACGGCACACCCGCGCCGGGCGAGGAGCCCCGGTAGTGGCGGATCTCCGCCACGTTGCCCTGGTCGTCGGTGACCGTCGTGGTGGGCACCCCGCCGACGGGCGGGTCGACATGGGTCAGCTCGCCGTCGTACCTGGTCGTGGTACGCCACTGCTCGGCGCCGGAGACCGCGAAGATCTGGGCCGTGGAGCGCCCGACCCCGTCGTACTCCAGCAGGCTCTGCGCACCGACCTGACCGTTGCTCACCAGCAGCAGTTCGTCGGAGACCGGACCCGCCGCGTTGTACGTGGAGTTCGTCTTGCGGACGTTGCCCGTGCCGTCGTACCAGGTGTCCGCGACCATGCGGGTGCCGTCGGGACCCTCGGTCTGGATCTGGCGGGGGCGCAGGAGGCTGTCGTAGAGCTGGTACTCGGCGCCGTAGGAGCCGTCGTTCTCGACCTTCTCGGTCTTGATCGCGGTGACCTTGTCCTTGCGGACGGTGTAGCCGTACTTGATGCTCGGCGTCTGCGTCGAGGCGCGGTCCGCGAGCCACACCGAGGTGAGGCGGCCCAGGGCGTCGTACGCGAGGTCGGTCCGCTTGCCGTTCGGGTCCGTCTGGCCCTGCGACATGCCCCAGGCGGGGGCGTAGTCGGTGGTCGTGACGTGGCCGAGGGCGTTGGTGACCTTGGTCTGCGTCAGCAGGCCGTTGGTCTCCGTGTAGGCGGTCTTGGTCTCGTTGAGCTTGGCGTCCTTCTGGGACGTCGGGCGGCCGTACGTGTCGTAGGCCGTCGTGCCGGTGACCTGGTACGTCGCGGTCGTGCCGTCGTGGGCCGTCATGCGCTCGGTCTTCGTCGCGTCGCCCTTGGTGGGCGCCGCGCCGAAGGCGAGGTTGTCGTACGAGGTGCGCTCGTCCGCGAGGACCTGGGTCTTGCGGTCCGGGGTGGCGGAGCACTTCACGGAGACGGACTCGACCCGGGACGGCAGCGAGAGGATGTTCTTCGCCGTGTTGTCCGCGTACGTCGTGCGGGTGCAGGAGTCGTCCTTGGCGGACGCGACGTCACCGAGGTCCTCGACCTGGGTGACCCGGCCGCCCTTGGCGGCGTCGTACGTCGTGGTGGACTTCGTCTCCTGCCAGGTCCCGTCGGACTTCAGGCTGAAGCCGCGGCCGACCTGGGAGCGGACGACCGCCGCGCGGGTGGTGCCCCAACTGCTCTTCTGGGTGGCGGTGTACGCCTTCCACGGGGTGTCGATCGTCTTGGAGATCAGCTTGCTGCCGTCGTACGTGGCGGCCTCCAGCTGGTGGCCGGTGAACTCCTCGTCGTCGGTGTACGTGGCGCCCGTGGAGTCCTTCACGGTCACCGAGCGGGTGCCGCCGGCCGGGTCGGCGTCGCCGTCCATGCCCTGCAGGAACGTGTAGTCGATCCGGGTCTTCTGCACGTCGGACGTGCCGCTGGTGACCTTGACCTTGCCGTAGCCCTGCCAGCCGCCCCAGGTCAGGTACTTGGCGTCGGTGATGCCGTCCGGCTTCGCCTTACGCCAGGCCGCGTCGCCCTGGTAGTCGTAGCGGGTGACCATCGAGTCGCTACCGCCGGTGCGGTCCGTCTCGATGACCGCGGAGACCACGTACTTGTGGAACCAGTCGGTGATCGGGTCGACGTAGCCCGGCGGGGCCCACTTCACCGGGTAGCAGCGCTTGGTCGACTCGCCCGGCTTGGGCAGCGCGGACTTGGTGCAGTCGGTGGGCGCGTAGGTGACGTCGAGCTGGGCGCCGGTCTCACTGAGCACCATCGACAGGCGGAAACGGAGGAACGGCGCGATGTTGTCGCCGATCGCGTCGACGCGGTTGGCGAGCTGCTCGCCGAACAGGTCGACGGAGGGCAGCTTGACCGCCGTGCCGGCGCGGCCCTCGTGCTCGATCTTCGACAGCCACAGCGTCTTGGAGTCGTCGCCGTTGTCCGTGAACAGGTGCGTGAGGGTCCAGGCGTCCACGTCCTGGTAGGTCGTGGCGTCCTTGCGCATCTGCGTGACGATCGACGTCAGCCGCTTGGTGGTCCAGAACGTCTGCACCGGCATGGTGCACTTGGTGCCGGACTTGCACTCCTGGTCGACCGGGACGTCCGGCCAGCGGGCGGCGTTGGCCTTGGTGCGCTTGCTCTCCGCACAGTCGAAGTCGGCGTCGGGCAGGCAGCGTTCGGCGGTGTTGAACACGATCCGGGCCGGCGCCTTGGCGGCGTAGACCTGGCCGTCGCGCTGGCCGTAGTCGATGCGCTTGAGGTAGCCGCCGCGGTGGTACGCCGTGCCGTTGACGTCCGTCTTGCCATTCAGGGCGTAGTAGTTGGTCTCGCGGTCGTAGAAGTAGGACATCACGTTGCCGTGGGTGTCCTTGACGTAGTCCAGGCTCCAGCGCCAGGCCTGCTGGCAGTGCGCGCTGGTGAACGTGGCGTTGTAGCAGGGCTCGCCGGAGTCGTCGCCGAACACCGGCGCGGTCCAGGTGGAGTTGGTCTCCTCGTTGCCCGAGGTCCAGCCCGGCAGGCGGTTCTGGCCGAAGTAGTACTCGGTGCCGTCCGAGGTGGTGATGCGCCAGTACTCGCCGTCGTTGTCGCCGTTGGTGGCGCCGGTCAGCTTCTCGACCTTGCTGCCGTCGTCGGACGACATGTGCCACTCGCCGGTGGTGTCGTCCTTGACCAGCTCACCGGCCGAGCCGTTGAGCATGACGGTGGCGTTGTCGAACGCCCAGCACTGCTCGCCGGAGCCGCTGTGGCCGTCGTCGGAGCAGGGCTTGTAGCGGCGCTCGACGTAGCCGGGGTCGTAGGAGAAGCCCTCACCGATCCACGAGCCCTGGTTGTTGGTCGCGGAGGTGCGGCCGTCCGCAGACTGCGAGGAGTAGCCGAGGCCCACGGTGGGGACCAGGCCGCCCGGCGTCGGGACGGAGCGCAGCGGGTAGTTCCAGTTGAACGCGCCGGAGGAGGTGGCGACGCTCCAGCTCGCGGAGGGCGCCAGCGCCGTGGCCTGGTAGGTGCCCTGCGCGGAGGACGGGCCGGCCGCGACGGCGACGAGCGAGGTGGCCGTGCCGGCCATGGTGGACACGCCCTCGGCGGCGGCCGGGGCGGCGGTCACGTCGGCGGAGACGGTGCCCTTGCGGACGTCGTTGACCGTGGGGAGCACGGTCGGCTGCTGCGGGCAGTCCTTGCTGCCGGGCGCGGCGAGGGCCGCGCACGCGGGGAGCTGGACGAGCCGCAGCCGGGAGGCGTAGGAGCCGCCGAAGCCCTCGGCGAAGCGCGAGTAGTCCACGCTGAGGCGGACCTTGCCGGAGCGGGCGCCGCCGTCGGCGCGTGCCACGCCGAGCAGGACACCCGCGCCGAGCCGGGCCGCGCGGGCCGGGTCGAGGACGTCGACGCGGACCTTGCCGGGCGCGGGGGCCGCGGCGGCCGCGCTCTTGGCGGCCTTCGGCTTCGCGGCGGGCGCGCCGACCGTCACGGGCAGGCCGCCCGCCTCGGTGGTGGCTCCGAGGGCCACCTCGGCGCCGCCCCGGTGGGGCCACACCGCCTTGTCGAGCCCCTTGACCGCGGCCTTGTGCGCCGGGTCGGAGGGGCGGGAGGTGGATCTGGCGTCGCGTCCCTTGGCGGGATCGCCGTCGTCCTGGACGCCGGGGCGGCTGGTGCGGCCCCGTGCGCCGTCGTCGAGCACCGTCGCCTGGACCGACGACGCGGACAGGGCGAGCGAAAGCCCGATCACTGTCGCGACGACCGTCCGTCTGGGCATGCGGCGGCTCAGTGAGCGGCCACGAAATGGCATGCGGGAACAACTCCCTTGCAGAAGGAGTACGTCATGGATGGGAAGGAGGCGAGGAAGGAGGAGGAACGGAAGTGGCCCCGGACGGGCGTGCCGGGCCCGACGGACCCGGCACACCACGTCAGGTGACGGCTCATCACATGTCGGTGATGGCTTCCAGCAGGCTCATCTGCTGGACCGCGATCTGGTCGGCGGCACCGCTGTAGACGCGCACCTCGTCGATGGCACCGGCGAAGTACTCGCTGCCACCGCGCAGCGAACGGCCCACCTGGAGACCGCCGGTGGCGGACCACAACGTGTCGTCCTTGCCGTAGGCACCCGCCACGAGCTGGCCCTCGACGTACAGCCGGACCGAGTTGGCGAAGGCGTCGTAGACGACCGCCAGGTGCTGGCCGGAGCCGCCCGTGTCGGGCAGTTCCTGGTCGTCGGTGAAGGTGACGACCTGCGCGCCGGCCGTGTCCGTCTTCGCGACGGCCAGCTCCCACTGCTGGGTGGACGCCTGGTAGCGGACCTGGATCCGGTTGGCGTTGGCGCCCGGCAGCGACAGCACGGTCTGGGACTTCTCCGGGTCCAGCGAGGTGAGCTGGGCGCGGGCCGAGATCGTGAAGCTGGAGTTGCCGGAGACCGGGGCGGTCGCGGTGGACGCGTAGTCCCCGTCGCCGTCCAGGACCAGGTTGCCGTCGCCGACCAGGGCGGCGGTGTCGAACAGCGGGTCGGCCGGGCGGTAGATGGCCGCGTTGCCCGCGAGGGTCAGGGCCTGGCCGCCGCCGGTCTCGGCGGAGGAGCCGCTGCTCGCACTGTCGAGCTGCCAGTAGCCCTTGCGCAGCGGCTTGACCGTCATCAGCTCGGCGACCTGGGCCGGGGGCAGGACGCGGTCGAAGACGCGGACCTCGGCGAGGTCGCCGGAGAAGTGGTCGCGGTAGCCGCTCTTGGCCGTGGTGCGGCCGATCTGCAGCGGACCGTACGACTTCCAGGCGGAGCGCCGGGCAGCGGAGCCCTTGAGGTCCTTGTTGATGTAGAGCTGGAGCTGCGGGCCGCCGGTCTTCTGGGCGTCGTACACGCCGGTCAGCAGCACCCACTGGTCCTTGACCACGGAGACACCGGTGGAGACGGCCTTCCACTCGCCGAGCGAGTCGACGTCGTTGACCGGGACCGCGAACTTCCAGGTCTGGGCGCCCGCGTCGTAGCCGAGGGTGAAGCCGGGCTCGCCGGTGCCGTCCTGGCTCACGATCGTCATGTCCTTGTCGAGCGCGGTGGGCCGCACCCAAGCGCTGACGCTGAAGCTCTTCGACGTGTCCAGGACCGTCTCGCTGGTGTCCAGGTAGGCGCCGGAACTGCCGTCGAAGCGGGCGGCCTTGTCGACCTTGCCGCCGGGGCCGTCCACACCGAAGGTGACGTTGGTGCCGGCCGTGGCCGAGAACTCGCCGCTCTCGTCGTGCGCCTCGGTGTCACCGGCCTGGTCGGCGAGGTTCCACTGGGCGACGACCGGCTTGCCCTCGCTCACCAGGAAGTCGTACGGCGTGCTGCTGGCGTGGTTGGCCTTGTCGATGGCGACCACTTCGAGCACGTGGCGGCCGGACCGGGTCGGCATCCACTGCAGCGAGACCGAACCGCCACCGGTGGACGGGTTCAGCGGCAACGGCGCCGCACCGTCGAAGGAGTACGTGTACTTGACGACGTCGGTGTCCAGGACGGAGTCGTTCGGGTTGGGCGAGAAGGTGAAGGTGCCGTAGGTGCCCACGCCGTCGTGGTAGACGGTGTCCGACGGGTACTGCTTCGACAGGACCAGCGGCTTGCCCGGCCACGTCTTGTCGTACATGAACTCGCAGCGCTGGGGGGTGTCACCCTCCGAGCTCCACGGGCCGTAGCCGTCACCGTCGTAGGCGCGGGCGCTCCAGTAGATGACGGTGTTCTGCGGGATCGTCGACTTCACGGTGTGCGTGAACTTGGTGGCGGTCGTCGGGGACAGCCAGTCCGGTGTGGTGTACGTGTACGAACCCGGGCTGCTGCCGCCCCACTCGACCTTGAACTGGACCTTCACCTTGTCGGTCTGGCCGTTGCCGTGGTCGGGGTCGCTCGCGATGGCCATCAGCTTGGGCGGGGTGTCCGTGTAGGCACGTCCGGAGCCCCACTTGCACACGCCGCCCGGGTCGGTCGACATGTCCGACGTCTTGATCTGCCGCGGCAGGTTGTTGTACTTGACCGACAGGAACGCGTTGCCGCAGATCCGCTTCCACTCGGCGAAGCGGGACTCGTCCGCCGCGCGCAGGCCCAGCGTCATGGAGTTCCAGCCGCCGGCCGCGGCCGTCTTGACCTCGCTGGTCAGCTCGCCGGTCGCGCCGCTCTCGAAGTTGAGGTTGGGCTGGCTGGAGCAGGAGGTCGGGGAGATCGCCTTGTCGACGGTCTGCAGGTAGTCGTCCCAGTCGTCCGAGGTGTTGGACCAGCTGCTGGACGAGCTGAGCGAGTAGTTCTGGCCGCCGATGCGGTAGAGCTGGATGGGCTCGGCGGTCGGGGACGCGCTGTAGATGTGCTCGACGCGGGCGGAGAACGTCGCGCCGAGGATCTGCTTGCCCTTGTAGAAGGAGAGCGGCAGCGTGAACATCACGCGGCGCACGCCGACGCCGTTGCAGGAGACCGGGTTGTAGTCGGTGGGGCACTTGCCGACGCCCGCGCTGCCCGAGTACTTCCAGTCCTGCTCACCGGGCATGCCCGACATGACGCCGGTCCACGAGGAGCGCGAGGTGGTGCGCTGGATCGGGTCGATGACGACCGGGAAGACGGTGTCCTTGCCGCGCAGGAGCTTCTGGTCGGGGAGGAGACGCAGCTTGCCCTTGCCGACCTCGACACCGAGCGGGGCAACCTTGCCGCCGCCGCCGGGGCCTTCGAGAGCGGCCTCGGGGGCCTTGGAGGCGGCCGGGGCCTTGGGGCCGACGGTCGGGGAGGGGGCGGCTGCCGTCGCGTCGGCCGATGCCGCGGCCGACTTCACCGCGCGCGCGACCGCCTTCGGCCCGTCCTCCTTCGCCGCGGCCTCCCGGACCGCCGCCGAGTCCCACATCGCCGGCTTGCCCGCCTCGAAGACGGTGCCGCCGACGACCGCGTCCTCGGCGACGATCGCGCCGGTGGCGTCCTCGGCGACCTTCAGGCCGTCGGTGGTCATGCCGAGGTCGAGGGCGGCCAGCCGCGGGTCGGCCGCCGCCTCGGGCGTCTTGACGACCAGCAGGTGGCCGAAGCCGTCGGTCTCGGCGCGCACGGTGAGGTCCACGCCGGGCAGGGCGTCGACGTAGGTGGCCGTCTCGCCCTCGACGCGCGGGGCGGGCAGCTTGCCGTAGGGCCAGGTCAGCGCGAACTCCCGGCCCGCGCGCTGCATCGTGACGAACGGCCGGCCGGCCTGTCCGCCGGAGAAGGCCAGGTCGACGGTGGCGGCCTTCGGGCTCCAGCCGCCGTCGGCGCGCCGCACCAGGGTCGGGTCGATCGGGACCCACTTGCCGCCCTGGACGGTGCGCACGGGCTCGGTGTACTCGCGGGCGGTGAAGGTGCCGTCGGGCTCGGCGAAGATCTCGCGCCGCTCGGTGCGCAGGCCGACGACCTCGGTCTTCTTCCCGCTGTCCTTGGCCCGGGCGAGGGCCTGCTGCTCGGTCACCACGGGCTGGTCGGCGGCGACGGGCGCCGGGCCGTGCCCCGGGCCACCGCCCGGGAGGACGGCCAGGCCCCCGGCCGCCACCGCGCCGGCGACGGCGGCCGCCACGGCGGCGCGCCGGAGCACGCCTCGCCGCATCGGTGTGTGTCTGTCTGCGGACACGCGTCCACGCTCCAGTTGCGTCAAGTCTGTGAAGGGGTTCGGGCCGGAGGCCGTGCTCCGGCGGGACGTCCGGCGGGGCCGGGGCGTCACCGGGCCGCCGCGCCGAAGGCGACGTCACCGGCCGGGATGCCGCCCGTGCCGGGCTTGTACGTCACGGTCGGGGCGCCGCCGGAGGCCACGTTCCAGGGGAAGCCGTGCACCGCGTGGCCCTCGGCGGGGCCGTAGGGCATGCCGACGTAGAGCAGCGAGGGGGTCGCGGCCAGGGACAGGCCGGCCAGCTGGCGCGGGGCGGGCGTGCCGGGGATGCCGTAGCCGGGGTCGATCCACTGGTCGGAGCCGCCGGGCGCGCCGACCATCGGGACGACGAGGACGCCGCCCTTGTCGGCGTGCTCCTCGGAGGACTCCTCGCCGGGGACGCCGATGGCGAGGCGGGTGGTGGTGGCCGTGGAGGTGGCGTTCGGCGAGGTGTTGACGGCGGCGAGCCGCTTGCCGAAGAAGTCGCCCGCCTCCGCGTCGCCGTCGACGTCGGCGGAGTTCTGGTCGATCCAGGCGACCTCGGACCAGCTGCCGCTCGCGGTGATCCGGAAGACCTGGACGGCGCCGGCGTCGACGGTGGTGGACAGGTCCTCGCCGGGGACGCCGACCGCGAGCAGCGACTCGGTGGTGGAGGTGGCGCCGGAGGGGCGGTACGGGACCATCGCGAGGGCGTCGCCGAACTGGTCGCCGACCTCCTCGGAGCCGCCGATGGTGTCCTGGTCCTGGCCGAGGCCGCCGATCGGCTTGGGGTAGCCGTTGGTGAGGGCGTGGGTGAACAGGGCCACGCCGCCGGCGAAGGTGGTGGTGCCGAGGGCCTCGCCGGGGGTGCCGACCGCGAAGTGGGTCGGGGTGGCGGCGATGGCGGAGCCGAAGCGGTCGTCCGGCTCGGCCGCCCCGGCAACGGCGCCGGCGACCTCGGTGTCCTGGCCCGTCATGGTGACCGTCTGGGCGGTGCCGCTGACGTAGTAGAAGGCGCCGGCGTCCTCGATGGTGCCGAGGGACTCACCCGGGCTGCCGATCAGCAGGTAGGGCTGGCCGGCCGCGGTCTTCCCGGCTGCGACGGCGTAACCGACCCAGTCGTCGGCCTCGGCACCGCCGCCGAGCGGCTTGTCGGTGCCCTGGTAGAACTCCTTGACCGCCTTGCCGGCATTGATCCCGCTCGGGGACCCGTAGATCAGGTGCACGGCGCCGGAGTCGACGTTCGTGCCGATGTCCTCGTACGGCTCGCCGACCGCGAGGTCGCTGCAGCCGTCGAGGTCCGCGTCGTAGACGGCCAGCGAGAAGCCGTAGCGGTCGCCCGTCTCGGGGACGCCGGGGATGGCGTCGAGTGCCTGAGTGAGCGTCACCGTCCCCTTCCCGCCGCCGTACACGACGTTGATGGCCCCGGCCCTGGCGACCCCGTCGACGGTCGCCTCGGGGTCGGCGATCACGGTGTCCCGTGCGCCGTCACCGTTGAAGTCCGAGTCGACGCCCGAGGGACAGGCGACGGCGGCCGCGGCGGGCGAACCGCCGTTCCCCACCCCCCAGGACAGCAGTACTCCGGTCATCGCGATGGCAGCACCGAGCCGCCACCCTTTCCCCACCCTTGACACACGCGCCCCGTAGACAAAGAGATCCAAAAAATGGTCAAGGGATCATCGCTTTGCGTGAAGTGCACATGCAATACCCGCTGCGATTCTCAGGGACATGACATGAATCACGTTTCGACACGGCACGCACACAGAACGCACACGGAACGACCGTGCCTCCGGCCCCCGCGCCCCTTCAGCCGCCGCGTGACAGTCGGACCGCCCCTTCGCCGTATGCTCGCCGGGCGAGCCGAAGAGCGGAAGGCGGAGAAGTGAACTACAGGGTCCAGCCCAGTGCGCAGGTCGACGAGGGCGCCGAGATCGGCGCGGGCAGCAGCGTGTGGGATCTCGCACAGATCCGCGAGGGCGCCCGGCTCGGCGAGGGCTGCGTGGTCGGCCGGGGCGCCTACGTCGGCTCGGGCGTGCGCATGGGCGACAACTGCAAGCTGCAGAACTACGCCCTGGTCTACGAGCCGGCCGAACTCGGCGACGGCGTGTTCATCGGCCCGGCCGTGGTGCTCACCAACGACCACAACCCGCGCTCGGTGGACCCCGAGGGCAAGCAGAAGCGCGGCGGCGACTGGGAGGCCGTCGGGGTGCGGATCGCCGACGGGGCCTCGATCGGGGCGCGCTCGGTGTGCGTGGCGCCGCTCACCATCGGCCGCTGGGCGATGGTCGCCGCGGGCGCCGTCGTCACCAAGGACGTGCCCGACTTCGCCCTCGTCGTGGGCGTGCCCGCGCGGCAGGTCGGCTGGGTCGGACGCGCGGGCGTGCGCCTCGTGGCGAGGGACGGCGAGCCGGGCGTGTGGGAGTGCCCGCAGACCGGTGCCCTGTACGACGAGGAGGACGGCGCCCTCACCGAGCGCGCGCTGTAGCGGCGCCGGTGACGGCCCGCCGCGACCGCAGGGCAACCATTCGGGCCCCCCGGGCATCCCATAGAAGGGGGATCCGTGGTTCGGTGGGCGTGCGCGGCCGGTTCACCCAATCGTTATCCGGCGGTCGCACGGGCCCGAACCCGCTGTCTGACCACGGCATGAACACGTCGTGACGCCCCGCGCCCGCTCGGGCGGCGGGGCTGGTCAGCACGTTGGTTGCCTACCATTGCGTGCGGAAAGATCCGACTAGAAGAAGAGTGCTCAGTGAAAGTCATCAGCATCGTCGGGGCCCGTCCTCAACTGGTGAAGCTCGCGCCCATCGCCGCGGCCTTCGCCAGGACTGAGCACGAGCACGTCATCGTGCACACCGGGCAGCATTACGACGCGGACCTCTCCGACGTCTTCTTCTCCGGCCTCGGCATCCCGGACCCCGACGTCCACCTCGGCGTCGGCTCCGGCAGCCACGGCGTGCAGACCGGCTCGGTGCTCTCGGCGCTCGACCCGGTGCTGGACCGCGAGCAGCCCGACTGGGTGCTCGTCTACGGCGACACCAACTCCACCATCGCCGGCGCGCTGTCCGCCGTGAAGATGCACCTGCCGGTCGCCCACCTGGAGGCCGGCCTGCGCTCCTTCAACCGGCGCATGCCGGAGGAGCACAACCGCGTCCTCACCGACCACTGCGCCGACCTGCTGCTGGCCCCGACCGAGGAGGCCATGCGCCACCTCGCGGGCGAGGGCCTGGCGGACCGCGCCCGGCTGGCCGGTGACGTGATGGTCGACATCTGCCTGCGCATCCGCGACCAGGTCCGGGCCGGCGAGTTCCCGGCGCCCGAGCTGCCCGAGGGCATCGACCCCTCCGAGCCGTTCCTGCTGGCGACCCTGCACCGCCCGGACAACACCGACGACCCCGAGCGGCTGTCGGCGATCCTCGGCTCGCTGGCCAAGCTGCCGGTGCCGGTGGCGCTCGCCGCCCACCCCCGGCTCGTCTCCCGCGCCGAGGCGCACGGCATCGACCTGGCCCAGGGCAACGTCCACGTCGGCCGTCCGCTGCCGTACGCGAGCCTGGTCGCCGCCGTCCTCGCCTCCGTCGGCGTGGTCACCGACTCGGGCGGCCTCCAGAAGGAGGCCTTCCTGCTGGAACGCATCTGCACCACCATCCGCCCGGAGACCGAGTGGGTGGAGACCGTCGACACCGGGTGGAACGTGCTCGTCCCGGACCCGCACACGCTCGCGCCGGACGAACTGGCCGCGACCGTGACCCGTCCCGTGCCCGCCGGCGACCCCGGCACCCCGTACGGCGACGGCCGGGCCGCCGAGAACGTCGTACGCCTCATGGAGGAGTGGAAGGAGGGCCGCCGGCACGCGTGACGCGGTCCTCCGGACCCTCGGCCGCCCGGAACCCCGGGCGGCCGTCCGTGCCCGGTTCCCGCGCACGTCACCGTGCTAGCGTCGACAGCTATGGCATCGTCTCCCCCGTCCCCGTCCGGCCCGCCCGCGGAAGGCAGGCGGCCGCACGTCATCTACCTCGCCATCGGGTTCCCGCCCGCCGCGAAGAGCTCCACCTACCGCATGCGCGAGACCGCCAACCAGTTCGTGAAGGTCGGCTGGGACGTCACGGTGGTCAACATCGCCCGGGAGTCCTGGGAGCTCGACTCCGGCGTCGACCTCTCCCTGCTGGACGCGGTCGACCCGCGCGTCGAGATCGTCGAACTGCCCCTGGCCCGTGAGGACCTGGAGACGGACATCCGCCTCTACGACGAGGCGCGCGCCCTCAACCCCAACGGCTGGGTCGCCTCGCTGCGCCGGCGCCAGACGAAGACGTTCCCCGAGCCGAACTTCGGCGAGTGGCGCTCCGACCTGGAACAGGCCGTGGCGAAGATCCACCGGGAGAAGACGGCCGACCTGGTGCTCGCCAGCTGCGTGCCGTACGTGAACCTCGCCGCGGCCTGGAAGCTGTGGGAGGACGAAAGGGTGCCGTACGCCGTCGACTTCCGCGACGGCTGGTCCATCGACGTCATCGACGGCGTGGAGGCGTTCGCCCGCGACTCCGAGGAGGGCCGCTGGGAGAAGAAGGTCCTCGACCAGGCCGTCTCCCTGTGGGTCGTCAACGACCCGATCGCCGAGCACTACCGGGCCCGCTACCCCGAGTTCGCCGACCGCGTGCACGTGGTGCGCAACGGCTACGACGCGGACAGCTCCCCGGGCCGGGTGCACAACGCCGACCCGGACAAGGGCCTGGTCTTCGGCTACCTCGGCACGGTCAACTTCTCCATCCCGCACCTGGAGACCGTGCTGAACGCCTGGCGGGCGGCGCGTGAGAAGGAGCCGCTGCTGGCCCACGCGCGCTTCGAGCTGCGCGGCCACATCGGCAACGGCGCCAACCGGGGCGCGAACCGGCACGCCGAGGTCCTCAAGGAGGCGGAGGCCGACGGCGTCTTCTTCGGCGGCCCCGCCGCCAAGGCCGAGGTGGCGTCGATCTACTCCGGCTGGGACGCCATGGTGCTGATCCTCATCGGCGGACGGTACGTCACCTCCGGCAAGGTCTACGAGTACATGGCGACCGGCCTGCCCATCGTGTCGGCGCACGCCGTCGAGCACGACGCGTCCAACGTGCTGCGCGGCCACCCGCTGTGGACCGGCGCGCCCGGCCTCGACGTCGAGGGGCTGACCGAGTCGTTCGTCCGGGCCGCCCACATGGCCGTCGAGACGACCGACGAGGAGCACGCCGAAGCGATGGCCCACGCCAACCAGTTCACTCGCGAGGCGCTGATGTCCGTCGCCGTGAAGAACCTCGTCGAGGAGCTCGCCAAGTGACCGAAGTCCTGCTCGTCGCCTCCACCTGGCCGCAGTACGGCGTCCTGGCCGACTCGGTGCGCAAGTTCAACGCGCTCGGTGCCCGGGTCCGCCTCGCGGGCACGTTCCCCATGGACGCCGAGGGCGTCCCGGAGCAGCTCGCCGAGAGCGAGCTGGCCGAGCTGCACCAGCTCCCGCGCAACCTCAAGCACCGCAGCCAGGCGCTGCGCCGCCGGGCCAGCAAGTCCCCGGCGGGCCTGCGCGTGTGGATGCAGGCGGGACGCGACTCCTGGCTGCGTTCGCGCGCCCGCAAGGCGGACGTCCTCGTCGCGCTCGACCCGGGCGCCGTGTACACGGTGTGGCGGCTCGCGGAGTTCAACCGCGCCGCACCCGCCCGGTTCGGCCTGGCGCCCGCGCTGAAGGCCGTCGAGGAGCTGAAGGCGCAGGGCGGTACCGCCGGTGCCCGCGGCTCCGTGCTGCCGCCGCTGCACGCCATCACCCGTGACGTGAAGCGCACCGTGGACCACCTGCCCGCGCAGATCGTCCGCGCCGCGACCCCGCGCCCGGTGATGCGCTCCGGCGTCGGCGCCCGGCTGTGGCGCTCCGCCGTCACCGCGCCCGGCATGCCGACCAAGGTGCGCGCCGCGACCTCGCGGTACGTCGCCGAGGGCATGCGCTGGGCCGGCCGCACCAGCGGTGCCGCGCTGACCCTGGCCGACGCGGCCGCGAAGATCCCCGACCTCAAGCTCAAGGCCGACCTCTACGACGAGGCCGCGATGCAGGAGATCGGCAAGGGCATCAGCCCGCGCGGCATCGAGAAGGCGGTGGCGGCCCGACTGGCGCTCGCCGACGCCGAGTTCGCCAAGGGCCACGTCAAGGAGGCCGCGGAGGCGCTGAACCGGGCGCTGTTCCTGGACTTCCACCGGGTGCTGCACATCGACCAGCTCTCCAGCCCGCTGGCGAGGGACGCGCAGGGCTTCGTCGCCCCGCTGTACCGCTCGACGGCGATGCAGGCCCTGAGCCGGCCGCGCGGCCGCAGGGCCCCGGCGGCGCCCGCGCCGACCGACCGCCCGCTGCGGCTGCTGGTCACCACCAGCGCCAACGACAACTTCCTGCACCTGATCAAGGAGCACTTCGGCGACCACCCGGGCGTCGAGCTGCGCTACCTGGACCTGGCCGCCAGCAAGCACCTCAAGCGCATCTCCTGGGCCGCGCCGCGGATGCTGCAGGACCGGCTGACCGACGGGGAGAGCGACTACCACGAGGAGGTGGAGCGCCTGATGCGCCCCCACCTCAACTGGGCCGACACGGTGTTCCTGGAGTGGGCGGCGGGCCCCGCCGGCATGCTGACCACGATCGACCCCGGCACCACCCGTGTCGTGGTGCGCCTGCACAGCTACGAGGCGTTCACCCGCTGGCCGCACATGACGGACTTCTCGCGCGTCGACGACCTGGTGTTCGTCGCCCCGCACGTGAAGGACCTGACCACGTCGCTGGTGCCGATGCTGCGCGGCGAGCACGCCCCGCGCTTCCACGTCCTCGACAACGCGATGGACCTGGCGGGCTTCGACCGTCCCAAGTCGCCCGAGGCGCGGTTCAACCTCGGTCTGGTCGGCATCAGCCAGGTCGCCAAGGACCCCAAGTGGGCCATCGACGTCCTGCAGCGGGTCCGCAAGCACGACGACCGCTACCGGCTGCTGCTGGTCGGCGGCGACATGGACCGCAGGACCAGCAAGGCCACCCGGGACTACCTGCGCGAGTTCGAGGAGATCCTCCAGCCGCTGGAGGAGTCCGGCGCGGTGGTCCGCCTCGGCCCGACGGACGACGTGCCGGGCAAACTCGTCGACATCGGTACGATCCTCAGCTCCTCGGTGCGTGAGGGCTGCCACGTCGGCCTGATGGAGGGCGCGGCCAGCGGTGCCGTCCCGGTGGTGCGCGACTGGCCGTTCTACGCGGGCAAGCCGAACAGCGCCCGCACCCTCTACCCGCAGGACTGGGTCGTGGGTTCCCCGCAGGAGGCGGCCGAGCGGATCCTGAAGACGACGGCCACCGAGGAGGCGTGGCGCGCGGCGGGCGAGCGGGCCACCGAGCACGCGCTGACCGTGTGGGACTGGCCCGTGGTGCAGAAGCACTTCGAGGAGCTGTTCCTGGGCGAGGACCTCGGCCGGAAGTAGCCACGGCGAGCGACCGAGCACACGAGTGAGGCCCCCCGGATTCCTCCGGGGGGCCTCACTCGTGTCCGCTCAGCGGGCGGGAGCCACGTCTCACGGGTGGCGCAGTCGCCACCCGGCCCACGCCGACTCGACCATCTCGCGCACGTCCCGCTCGGCGCTCCAGCCCAGCTCCGCGCGGATGCGGTCCGCCGAGGCCACCACGCGCGCCGGATCGCCGGGCCGCCGCTCGGCCACCTTCGGCCGCACGTCCGTACGGCCCGCGACCTCCTGGACGAGACCGACCATCTCGGCGACCGAGACGCCCTCGCCGCGGCCGATGTTGAGGACCAGCCGGGCCTCAGGGTCGGCGGCCAGCCGGCGTGCGGCGGCCACGTGCGCGGAGGCGATGTCCTCGACGTGGATGAAGTCCCGTACACAGGTGCCGTCGGGCGTCGGGTAGTCGTCGCCGAAGATCCACGGCGCCTCGCCCGCGTCCAGCCGCTCGAAGACCATGGGGACCAGGTTGAAGACCCCGTCGTCGCCGAGCGCGGGCGTCGCGGCACCCGCCACGTTGAAGTAGCGCAGCGACGCGGTCGCCATGCCGTGCCGGGCGCCCACCGCCGACACCAGCCACTCCCCCGCGAGCTTGGTCTCGCCGTAGGGGTTGATGGGCGCGCACGGCGTCTCCTCGGTGACGAGGTCGACGTCGGGCATGCCGTAGACGGCGGCGGACGAGGAGAACAGGAAGCGGCCCACGCCGGCCTCGACGGCCGCGTCGAGCAGGACGCGCAGGCCCTCGACGTTCTCGCGGTAGTAGTACAGCGGTCGCTCGACGGACTCGGCCACCTGCTTCTTGCCCGCGATGTGCACCACACCGGTGACCGCGTGCGCGCGCAGCACCCGGGCCACGGTGTCGCGGTCGAGCACGGTGCCGACCTCCAGCGGCACGCCGTCCGGGAGCCGTTCGGCGCGGCCGGTGCTGAGGTCGTCGAGGACGACGACGCGCTCACCGGCGTCCTGCATCGCCTTCACCACGTGGGAGCCGATGAATCCGGCGCCGCCCGTGATCAGCCAGGTCATGGGAAACCTTCCTGCACAAGGGCCCCGCCCCGGGGTGCGGGGCGGGGCCACTGCGTGACTCTTCGGGGGTCAGCCGCCGATGACGACCCGGCGGACGCCCTTCCAGGCCTCCGGGTCGGTGGTGCGGCGGCCGTCGACGAGGACCGTGACGTCCGGCAGGTCGGCCGGGGTCAGCGTGCGGTACTCGGCGTGGTCGGCCTGGAGGATGGCGGCCGTGACCGTCTCGCCCTGGTGCGGGGTGAGCCCGTGCGCGGCCAGCTCCTCGGCCGTGTACATCGGGTCGGAGACGAACGGGTGGGCACCGCGCGCCCGGAGCGCCTCGACGGTCGGGAAGACGCCCGAGAAGGCCGTCTCCTTGACCCCGCCGCGGTAGGCGGCGCCCAGCACCAGCACGTTGACGCCGGTCAGGTCGCCGTGGGCGGCGGCCAGCAGGTCCACGGCGTACTCCGGCATCGCGGCGTTCGCCTCGCGGGCGGAGCGCACCACGGTGGCCGACGGGTCGTTCCACAGGTACATCCGCGGGTAGATCGGGATGCAGTGGCCGCCGACGGCGATGCCCGGCTGGTGGATGTGGCTGTAGGGCTGCGAGTTGCAGGCCTCGATGACCTTCTTGACGTCGATGCCGTTCTGGTCGGCGAAGCGCGCGAACTGGTTCGCCAGGCCGATGTTGACGTCCCGGTAGGTCGTCTCGGCGAGCTTGGCCAGCTCGGACGCCTCGGCGGTGCCCAGGTCCCACACGCCGTTGGGCTGGGGCAGGTCGCCGCGCTCGTCGAAGTCGAGGACCTGCTCGTAGAACTCCACACCGCGCTGCGTCGACGCCTCGTCGATGCCGCCGACGAGCTTGGGGTAGCGGCGCAGGTCGGCGAAGACCCGGCCGGTCAGCACGCGCTCCGGGGAGAACACCAGGTGGAAGTCGTCACCGGCGGTCAGGCCGGAGCCCTCGGCCAGCATCGGCGCCCAGCGGGTGCGGGTGGTGCCGACGGGCAGCGTCGTCTCGTAGGAGACCAGCGTGCCGGGCTTGAGGCCCCGGGCGATCGCCTTGGTCGCGGCGTCCATCCAGCCGAAGTCCGGCACGCCCTCGGCGTCCACGAACAGCGGGACGACCACGACGACGGCCTCGGACTGCGCGACCGCGGACGCGGTGTCCGTGGTGGCGCTCAGCAGGCCTGCGTCGACGGCCTGCTTGAGCTTGACGTCCAGGTCGTGCTCGCCGGGGAAGGGCTCGACACCGGCGTTGACCAGCTCGACGACCTTCTCGTTGACGTCGGCGCCGATGACCTTGTGGCCCTTCGACGCGAACTGCACGGCCAGCGGAAGCCCGATCTTGCCGAGCGCTACTACACAGATGTTCATGGACAGTGGCTACTTCCTACGGGACTTCTGCTTGGTCTTCAGCACGGGCCTGAGCGCGCGCTTCAGCGTGGACTTCAGCTTCCGCTTCAGCTTCCCCGCGAAGCCCCGCAGGGCCTCGAACGCCAGGGTGTGCCTCGGCGGGTGCATCCGGGCCGTGTGCACCACCACCCGGCCCTTGTCGTTGACGAGGGCGGACGCGCGGTACGGGTCCTCCTCGCGGCCCCAGCGGCGGGCCAGCGGCATCGGCTTGCCGGTGCCGCGCACCGGGATCTCGTACGTCGACCCGGCGACGTCCAGGTAGACGCGCACGCCCAGTTTCACGGTACGGCGTTCCAGCGGGACGCGGGCGCGCAGCACCGTGGCGGTGCCGTCCTCGGCCGGCTCGGCGGTGATCTCGCCGGCCGGGGCGGGCAGTTCACGTCCGGCGGGCACGCGGCGGGCGCCGGGCTTGTCGGCGGACTTGGGCATGGCGCCCTGCACCAGCCGCAGGGTGGCGCCCCGGACGTCGCCGACGACGGGGACCCGCACGGACGCGGTGTACAGCAGGTCGTCGCCCGGCTGTTCCCAGGCGGACGCCAGCAGGTCGGTGCCCTGCGCGAGGTGCGCGGCGACGGACTCGCCGAGGACGGCGAAGGTGCGGTCGGGCAGTCCGAGACGCGGGTCGCGGAAGCCGGGCCAGCGGACGTGGGCGCCGGCGCCGTCGGCTTCGAGGAGCAACGGCGGTGTGCGCCCGTCGCGTTCGGCGGTGATGGCCTCGGTCAGCTCGTCGACGGCGCCGGCCTGGGCGAGGGCTATGCGCACCCGGCGCTTGACGTCCATGGCGTCACGGATGCCGTCGGTGAAGTAGGCGGCCGCGAGCTTGGCGATTCCGGCGCACAGGTCCTCGCGCAGCGGGCGCTCCAGGCCCGGGAAGTCGTCCTGGACGAGCTTGGCCAGCTCCCAGGTGAAGTGCCGGCGCAGCACGGCGTCCCGGGTCGGGCCCGCCTCCACGAGGGCGGCCGTGAAATCCATGATCTCGGCGGTGCAGCGCAGCCGGGACAGGTGGTCGGCGCGGTAGGTGATGTTGCTGGCGTCGCCGCGCTTGACGGCGTAGTAGCAGACGTAGTCGGCGACGACGGAGATCTTCCGCGCGCGCACGCACGCCTCGATGGTGAACGGCTGGTCGCTGCCCACGGGCAGGTGCTCCGGGAAGCGCAGCTTGTGCTTCTCGACCAGCTCGCGGCGGAACAGCTTGGTGTTGGCCAGGGTGAACGGCAGCGCGGAGTCGTCCAGGGTGACGTCCCGGTTGCCGTCCTTGTACAGCGCCTGGTGCACGTAGCGCCCGTTGGTGCCGACCATCCGGCCGACGACGACGTCCGCGCCGCGCCGGTCGGCCTCGGTCACCATGCGCTCCAGGGCTTCCTCACCGAGGTAGTCGTCGGAGCCGATGAAGTACACGTACCGCCCGGTGGCCACGTCCAGCGCCCGGTTGCTGGGCGCGGCGGGACCGCCGGAGTTGGCCTGGTGGATCACCTTGACGGTGTCCGGGTAGCGCTCGGCGAACCGGTCGAGTTCGCGGCCGCTGTCGTCGGTGGAGCCGTCGTCGACCGCGACGATCTCCAGCCGGTCGCGGCCGATGCTCTGCCCCACCAGGGAGTTCAGGCACTCCGTCAGGTAGGGCATGGTGTTGTAGACGGCGACGATCACACTGACGTCGGGAACGGCACTCATATTCCGGCTCCTGGTCGCCGACGGCCGGTGCGTGGCCGGGCGGTGAGGGGAAGGACTCGCGTGGGGGTGGAGCGCTCGGACGCGAGGTGCCGGGGGCGGGCCCTAGTCATGGGTCCCCGCCCGTCTGATGCTGCCCGGTGAACCGGTCAGCGAGCCCCCGTGCCCGCTGCCGAGGAGCGGCGCCGCGCGGGTGTGCGCGGGCCGCTCCGTCGACGGGTGATTCTCAGGTACCACTGGTCGCCAGGTCCTCCGGCTGAAGGCTGACACTCCTCATGCCCATCGCCGACTCGAGCACCGCCGCCGCCACCTCGACCGTCCGCATGCCCTGGCGGAGGGTACAGATGTCGGCGGGCTTGCCCAGCACGGCGTCCCGGAACAGTTCGTGCTCGACCTGGAGCGGCTCCCGCTTCGGTATGGCGTACCGAATCATGTCACCTTCGGAGACGCCCCGGAACGCCCGCAGGGCTTCCCACTCGGTCGCGACGGCCGCGTTGGAGTGGAACGTGAGGTCGGCCGTGAGGGTGTCGGCGATGAAGCAGCCGCGCTCGCCGGTCACCGAGGTGAACCGCTCCTTGAGCGGGCTCAGCCAGTTGACCAGGTGGTTGACCATCGTGCCGTCGTCGAGGCGGCCGACCGCGGAGACCATGTCCTCGTGCTCTCGGCCGCTCTTGGAGACGGTGTGGGCGGCGATCGACACGTACTGGCGGCCGGTCACCCAGCCGGTGAGGTCGATGTCGTGGGTGGCGAGGTCCTTGACCACGCCGACGTCCGCGATGCGGTGCGGGAACGGGCCCTGACGACGGGTGACGACCTGGTAGACGTCGCCCAGTTCGCCGGCCTCCAGGCGGGCGCGCAGCGAGCGCAGCGCCGGGTTGCACCGCTCGATGTGGCCGACACCGGCCACCAGACCACGGGACTCGAACGCCTGCACGAGCCGGCGCGCGCCCTCGACGGTGTCGGCGACCGGCTTCTCCACCAGCGCGCACACGCCGGCCTCGGCGAGCTGGAGGCCGACCTCCTCGTGCAGCGCGGTGGGGCAGGCCACGACCGCGTAGTCGATGCCGAGCGCGATGAGCTCCTCGACGGTGCCCAGCACGGGCGCGCCCTGCGCGGCACCGTACTTGTCACCGAACGGGTCGACGACGCCGACGAAGTCGACGCCCTCCAGACCGGCGAGGACACGGGCGTGGTGCCGGCCCATCGATCCGAGGCCGACGAGACCGGCCCGCAGCGGCTTGGTGGTCACAGCTGCTCCCCCAGGGCGTTCACGGCGGTGACGATGCGGTCCAGGTCCTCGCGGGTCAGGGCGGGGTGGACCGGGAGGGACACGACCTCGGCGGCGGCGCGCTCGGTCTCGGGCAGGTCCCAGGTGCGGCCGGCCTTCTGGTCCGGCTCCCAGTACGGCTTCAGCCGGTGGATCGGCGTCGGGTAGTACACCGCGTTGCCGACGCCCGCCTCGGTGAGCTTCGCCATGGCGGCGTCGCGGTCGCCGAGGATGCGCACCGTGTACTGGTGGAAGATGTGCCGGGCACCCTCGGCGGTCGTCGGCGTGACCACGTTCGCCGCGGAGATGTGCTCGGTGAGGTACGCCGCGTTGGCGTTGCGCTGCTCGGTCCAGCCGGCCAGCTTGGTCAGCTGGACCCGGCCGACGGCCGCGGACACGTCGGTCATCCGGACGTTGGCGCCGACGATCTCGTTGGCGTAGCGCTGCTCCATGCCCTGGTTGCGCAGCAGGCGCAGGGTGCGGGCGAGCTGGGCGTCGGCCGTGGTGACCATGCCGCCCTCGAGGCTGTGCATGTTCTTGGTCGGGTAGAAGCTGAAGGTGCCCGCGGCGCCGAACGCGCCGACCGGGGTGCCGTTCAGCGCGGCCGCGTGCGCCTGGCAGGCGTCCTCCACGACGGCGAGGTCGTGCTGCTGCGCGATCGCCATGATGCGGTCCATCGCGGCCGGGTGGCCGTACAGGTGGACCGGCATGATCGCCGCGGTGCGCGGCGTGATGGCGGCCTCCACGGCGGCCGGGTCCAGGCAGTACGAGTCGGCCTCGATGTCCACGAAGACGACGTCGGCGCCGACCAGCCGGACCGCGTTGGCGGAGGCGGCGAAGGAGAAGGACGGGACGATGACCTCGTCACCGGGGCCGATGCCCAGGCCCAGCAGGGTCAGGTGCAGCGCGGAGGTGCCGGAGTTGACGGCCACGCAGTGGCGCCCCTCGACCAGCTCCGAGAACTCCTCCTCGAAGGCGGCGACCTCAGGGCCCTGGACGACCCTTCCGCTGCGCAGGACGCGCACGGCGGCCTCGATCTCCGCCTCGTCGATCACGGGCTTTGCGGCCGGTATGAACGCGTGGGCGTCGGTCATCGACATCCCTTCCTCTACGGCGACCTCGTAGGTGCCACTTCATGCAGGGTCGGGAAGGGACCGTGTCGAGCACGGCACGTCCGCTCCCCTGGGGAGTCCGCCGGCACCTGTCGGGCGGCGAACGGCTTGTGCACAGGACCCCGCCCCCGAAGGGTTCCTTGCGGGAAGACAGCCGTATCCGGGACTCAGGACCGGACGTGCTCAGCGGCTGCGGTCCCGGCATGCTCGACTCGGGCGGCCAGGACCGCAGTTCACGTTACCAGCACGGGCCCGAGAGTTTTCCACGGGGTTACCACAGCGAGACCCGGGAATGCGTGCGGTGGCTCACAGACGGAACGCATGGTGACCGCGCCATGGACGCAATGTTACGTCCCCCGGACGGTGCCCGCACGGCCGGAGCCGCCGCGGCCCGCGGGCCCGGATCCGGGGATCCGGGCCCGCGGGCCGGCGGGTCAGTCCTCCGTCGAGGCGGACACCGACGGGGCGCTCTGCTCCGCCGCCACCGTCTTCTTGGCGGTCGCCTTGGCCGCCTTCTTGGCCGTCGTCTTCTTGGCGGCCGTCTTCTTCGCGGCGGTCTTGGTGGCCGTCGTCTTCTTGGTGGCGGCCTTCTTCGCCGTGGCCTTCTTGGCGGTCTTGCGGGCCGTCTTCTTGGCCGGAGCGGCCTCCGCCTCGTCGGCGGCCGGTGCCTCCGGCGCCTCGGAGGTGGCGGACGCGTCAGCCGTCTCGGACGCCGACGGGACCACCACGACCGCGGCCTCCACGGGCGCGGTGGGCGCCGTGGCCTTGCGGACCGCGCGGCGCCGCGGGCGGGCCGGGGCCGCGCTCTCGACGGCCGGCTCGGCGGCCGGCTCGGCAGCGGGGGCCTCGGCGACCGGTTCGGCGGCGGCCTGCGGCTGCTCCGCCGGGGCCTCGGGCTCCTGCGGCGCGGCGGCCGGCTCGGTGACCGTCACCACGGCGGCCTCCGCTCCCGCCGGCGAACCGGCCGGGGCGGTCGCCTTGCGGGTGGCGCGACGACGCGTACGGCCCTTGGGCGCGGCGTCCTCGGCGGGCTGCTCCGGCGCGGCCGGTGCCTCGACGACCGGGTCCTCGACGGCGACCGGCTCGGCGTGCGCCCCGGTGGCCTCGGCCGGCACCACCGGGCGCTCGGCCTCCGCCTCGGCGGTGACGTCCTGCGCGGTGGGCGCGTCCGCCGTGGCCGGCGTGGCCGCGACCTCCGCGGTGCCCGCCCGCTTCGGCGCGCCCGCCGGGGCCGACGCGCGACGGCTCGTCCGGCGGCGCGACCGGCCGCGGGAGGCGGCCGCCTCGGCCTCGGCGACGCTGCTGTACAGCTCCTCGTCCGGGGCGAAGTCCGGCGAGGGCAGCGCGACCGGCTCGCTCACGCGCTCCGTGTCGTGCTCCGCCGACGCCGACCCGGCGACCTCGGGGGCCTCAGGGGCCTCGGTCACCTCGGCGACGGCCTCGTGCTCGTGACCGTGGTCGTGCTCGTGGCCGTCGCCACCGCGCCCGCGCTTCTTGCGCTTGCCGCCGCCGCCCGTGGTGGTCGGCTGGTCGAGGTGGACGATGACCCCGCGTCCGTTGCAGTGGACGCAGGTCTCCGAGAACGACTCCAGCAGACCCTGTCCGACCCGCTTGCGGGTCATCTGGACCAGGCCCAGCGAGGTGACCTCGGCGACCTGGTGCTTGGTGCGGTCCCGGCCCAGGCACTCCAGCAGGCGCCGCAGCACCAGGTCCCGGTTCTGCTCCAGCACCATGTCGATGAAGTCGATCACGATGATGCCGCCGAGGTCGCGCAGCCGCAGCTGGCGCACGATCTCCTCGGCCGCCTCCAGGTTGTTCCTGGTGACCGTCTCCTCGAGGTTGCCGCCCTGACCGGTGAACTTGCCGGTGTTGACGTCGACGACGACCATCGCCTCGGTCCGGTCGATCACCAGCGAACCGCCGCTGGGCAGCCAGACCTTGCGGTCGAGGGCCTTGGCCAGCTGCTCGTCGATCCGGTAGGTGGCGAAGACGTCGACGTCGGAGGTCCACTTCGACAGGCGGTCGGTGAGGTCCGGCGCGACGTGCGCGACGTACCCGTGGATCGTCTGCCACGCCTCGTCGCCGCTGACGACGACCTTGGTGAAGTCCTCGTTGAAGATGTCGCGCACGACCCGGACGGTCATGTCCGGCTCGCCGTACAGCAGCGTCGGCGCGTTGCCGTTCTTCGCCTTCTTCTGGATGTCCTCCCACTGCGCCTGGAGCCGCTCGACGTCGCGGCGCAGCTCGTCCTCGCTCGCGCCCTCGGCGGCGGTGCGCACGATGACGCCCGCGTCCTCGGGGACGATCTTCTTGAGGATCGTCTTCAGCCGTGCCCGCTCGGTGTCGGGCAGCTTGCGGCTGATGCCGGTCATCGAGCCCTCGGGCACGTAGACCAGGTAGCGGCCCGGCAGGGAGACCTGGCTGGTCAGACGGGCACCCTTGTGGCCGATCGGGTCCTTGGTCACCTGGACCAGGACCGGCTGGCCGGACTTCAGGGCGGCCTCGATGCGCCGGGGGCCGTTGGCCATGCCGAGCGCCTCGAAGTTGACCTCACCGGCGTACAGGACGGCGTTGCGGCCCTTGCCGATGTCGATGAAGGCGGCCTCCATCGACGGCAGCACGTTCTGGACCCTGCCCAGGTAGACGTTGCCGACGTACGAGGTCGACTGCTCCTTGTTGACGTAGTGCTCGACGAGCACGCCGTCCTCCAGGACGCCGATCTGCGTACGGTCGCCGTGCTGGCGGACGACCATCACGCGCTCGACGGCCTCGCGCCGGGCCAGGAACTCGGCCTCGGTGATGATCGGCACCCGGCGGCGGCCCTGCTCGCGGCCCTCGCGGCGGCGCTGCTTCTTGGCCTCCAGACGGGTCGAGCCCTTGATGGACTGGACCTCGTCGGACGGCTCGGCGGCCTTGCGCGGCTCACGGACCTTGACGACGGTCCGCTCGGGGTCGTCGTCGGACGACTCGCCGTCGGAGCTGCCGTCACCGGCCCGGCGACGGCGCCGACGACGACGCCGGCTGCCCGCGGTCGACGGACCGGAGTCCTCGCCGTGCGCCTCCTCGGCGTCCTCTTCCTCCTGCTCGGCGGTGTCCTCGGCGTCCTGCGCGGCCTGCTCGGCCGACTGCTCCTCGACGTCGGACTCGCCGTCCGTGCCCTCGGCGTCGCCCTCGCCCGCGTCACCGCGGCGGCGACGGCGGCCACCCCGGCGGCGTCGGCGCCGCGAACCGGTGTCCTCGCCGTCGTCGCCCTCGGCGGTGTCCTCGGCGTCGTCGGCGTCCTCGGGCTCGTCCGGCTCCTCGGCGGCGGGCTCGGGCTTGCGGGCCGTCTCCGGCGTCTGGAACGCGGGCTCGGGGGTCTCGTCGCCCTGGGTCGCGCCGCGGCGACGGCGGCGGCGCCGGGAACCGGCGCCCTGCTCCTCGGGCAGCTCCTCGGCCTCGGGGGCCTCGGGCTCCGCCACGGCAGCAGCGGCCTCGGCGGCGGCCCGCTCGGGCGTCTGGAAGCTCGGCTCGGCGAACACCGGCTGCTGGAACACGGCCACGGCGGGCCGGGCCGGCTTGCGCGGCGCGTCGTCCTCGCCACCGCGCTCCCGGCCGCCACGGGCGGGCTCGGAGAAGCCGACGGCGGCCTTGCGGACGACCCGGCGGCGGCCGCGGCGTCCGGTGGTCTCCTCGGCGGCCTGTTCCCGCCCGGTGGGCGCCTCGTCGGCGACGGGCGCCTGCGCGGCGGTGCCGGCGGCCTGCGCCGGGGTGGCGGAGGTGTCGGCGGCCACCTCGGCGGCGGTCTCGGCGGCCTCCGCCTCGTCAGCACGGGCGGCGGCGGTGTCCGGCGTGGCCACCCGGCGGGTGGCCCGGCGGCGGCCACGGCGGGGAGCGGCGTCCTCGGCCTGGGCGTCCGCATCGGTGACGGCGGGGGCGGCGGGCGCGGCGGGCGCCTCGACGGTCTCAGGGGCCTGAGCGACGGTGTCGTCGGCCTCGGCGCTCTCGGCGGCCTTCGGCGCGCCGGCGGGCGAGGACGCCCGGCGGGCGGCGCGACGACGCGTGCGGGCCGGGGGTGCCGCCTCGTCGGCGGGGGCGGCCTCGGTGGACGGCGTCTGCGTCACCGTCTCCGTCACGGCGGGCGCCTCGGCGTCACCGGTCGCGGGCACGACGGTCTCGGCGGCCTCGGCCGCTGCCGGGGCACCGGCGGGCGCGGAGGCGCGGCGGGTGGCCCTGCGGCGCGAACGGCCGGCGGGCGCGGGCTCCTCGGCGGGCTCCGAGGCCGCGACGGCCTCCGGGGTCCCGGTGGCGGGCGCGCTCACCTCGGCGGCGGGGGCCGCCGCGGGCACCACGGTCTCGGCGGCCTCGGCGGCGGCCGGCCCGGTGGGTGCGGAGACCCGGCGGGTGACCCGGCGCCGGGCGCGGCGCGGCGCCGCCTCCTCGTCGGAGGCGACGGAGGCCGCGGCGTCGGCGGCCTGCAGGGTGTCGGCGGGTGCGGAGGCGTCCGGTACCGCGGCGGTCGCGGCGGCCTCCTCGGCCTCGTCCGTCTCGGTGTCCCCGTCGGCCGTCACGGCCGGCAGGGTGGTCTCCGCAGGAGCCCCGGAGCCCCCGGCCGGCGGACCGGCGGGGCGCGATGCGGCCCTGCGCCGACGGCGCGGCGGCAGGGTGTCGCTGGGGGTGTTGTCCTCGGAGCCCGTGGTGGACTCGGTGGGTTCGGTCGGCTCGAGCATGCGGGCGTTTCTCCCGTCAGGCTCCCGGGCGCCGCACCTGGTCCGGTGTCGATCCTGGGATCGACCACCGTTGACGTCCGCGGCTCGCGCGATGCGCGGTGCCGCCGTCCGGGGCGCGGGCGCCGCACGGGAGCTCTCTGTGTCCTGTCTCGCCGGTTCCGTACGCCGATTTGCGTACGGCCTGGCGAAAGTCTTCAAGTCTTCTGGTCGACGCGCTGCCCGACCCAGGTGGCTCCCGAGTCCGAGGGCGGCGCTACGACGTCCGTCCTTCGCGGGACCTTCTACGCCGGCACCGACGCGGCGGCGGCGTGATCGGCCTTGTTCAGGGCCGTCGTCGCCTCGCGGTCGGGCGCGAGCGGGTCGGTCACCGTGCCGGTCTCTTCATCGAGCAGCCCCTGCGCCAGCCTGGTCACCGCTGCGGGGACCGGCGGCGCCAGGTCGGCCACGGCGCGGAGACCGGACAGGACGTCGTCGGGTCGAACGGCAGGCGTCACGTGCCGAACAACCAGCCGCAGTATCGCACAGGGCTGGTCGCTCGGCCTATCAGCCCGCGAACTGTGCGTTTCCGCCGCGGGCAGGCTCTGCAGGTCCACCACGGCGGAACGGGCGTCGAACGTGCGGACGCCGTTCTTGGTGAGGCGCTGCACCTCGACGGTGTCGGCCGCCCGGAAGGCGGCCACCGCACGGTCGGCGTCGGCCGGGTCCACGCCGTCGAGCCGCAGCTCCCACACGGAAGCCGTCAGCCGGTCGGCGAGCCCCGACGTGTGCGCCTCGACCGCCTCGACCACGTCGAGCCCGGGGGGCAGCGACTCGTCGAGGAGGACGCGCAGCGTCTCGGGGTCACGCGCCGCGGTGAGCGCGATCTCCAGGTACTCCGCCTCACTGCCCGTGCCGGTGGGTGCGGCATTGGCGTACGACACCTTCGGGTGCGGCGTGAAGCCGGCCGAGTAGGCCATCGGCACCTCGGCACGGCGCAACGCACGCTCGAAGGCGCGCTGAAAGTCACGGTGGCTGGTGAACCGGAGGCGGCCGCGCTTGGTGTAGCGCAGTCGGATGCGCTGCACCGCGGGTGCGGGCGGCGGGCCTTCGGGCTGTCGCTTGCCCAGTGTCCTAGTCCTTCGTGAGATGCGTGAGTGCGGTGGTACTGCCATCAAGAGTACGTCCCGCGGGCCGCCGGGGTTCCCGGGAGGCCGGGGCGTCCCCCTGCGGGTGTTCCCCGAACAGCGCGCGACGAACATCGGCGCGGGCCTGCCGTACGGTCTCCCGGGCCGCGGCGACGGCCTGCCGGGCGGTCCGTCCGGCGCCGCGCACCGCCTCCGCGACGGGCCGCAGCACGGCGTCCCGCACGACGTGGCCCACCGGGGTGAGCACGCCGCGGTACACCCGGCGGACCGGTTCCACGACGACCCACCGGAAGAGGGCCGCCAGGAACCGGCCGACGGCCACCGAGACGTACCCGGCGACCCGCCAGGCGTGCCCCAGGGCCTCCCCCACCTCGCGCCCCACGACCACGAGGACCCGTCCGACGGGCACGAACACCCACCGCCAGGCCGCCACCGCGGGCACCACCAGGAGGACCCGGCCGGCCCACACGAGCGCGGCCACGACCCCGGCGACCACCACCCCCAGGAGCCGGACGACGCCCCGCACGCACCGGGCGAGGGCACGGCCGGCCGGGGTGAGCACCCGGGCATACAGCCGGACGGCGGGCACGACGACGAGGTACCGGACGAGCCACCGCACCGGCACGACGACGAGGTACACGACCGCCCACCGCACCGGCACGACCACGAGGTACCGGACCGCCCACCGCACCGGCACGACCACGAGGTACCGGACCGCCCACCGCACCGGCACGACCACGAGGTACCGCCCGAGCCACACGGCGCCGGTCCACAGGCCGGCCCCGACGGCGGCGAGGACGGCGCCAATCCCCCTGAGCAGCCACCACGCGCCCTGTCCCACGGGCGTCAGCACGCGCGCGTACAGCCACACCAGCCCCCGGCCCAGGGGCGCGAGCAGGTACCGGTGGGCCCACCCGGCCGGCACCACGACGAGCACCCGCGCCAGCCACGCGAGCCCGCGCCCGGCCGGTACCAGCACCCACCGCCACAGCGCGACGAACGGCCACACGCACACCGCCCGCGCCAGCCACGCCAGCGCCCGCCCGACGGGCCGCCCCACCGTGCGGTGCAGGAACCGCCCGGCGGCGGCCAGCGCGTCCCAGGCCATCCGCACCGGCACGACCAGCACCAGCGCGACGATCCGCACGGGCATCCGGATCGCGACGACGAGGCAGCCCCCGGGCTCCCCGGACGCCCCGGCCCCGCCCGGCCCTCGACCGGACGGTTCCGGCGGCCGCTTCTCCAGCTCCACGTGGTCCATACCGACGTAGACGCGGCCGGGGGCGGGACGGATGCAGGGCGGCGGCCCGGGTCGGCCCGCAGTGCGAGGAGTCGGCCTCAGGCCGGGGGGTCGGGGGGCGTCGGGCGGAGGGCGAGCAGGGCGACGTCGTCCGTGGTGTCGGCGCCGAACGCGATGACCAGCTCGTCGCAGAACACCTCCAGCGGGTCCCCGGCGTGGGCGGCGGCGTGCCGGCCCAGGCGGGTCATCGCGTCGCCGAGGGACTCCCCGCGGCGTTCGATGAGCCCGTCGGTGAACAGCAGCAAGGTCGAGCCGGGCGGCAGCGACGCGCGCGCGGAGGCGCGCGGCAGGTCCGCGTCCATGCCGATGAGCACGCCCCGGCCCCCGTCCAGGTAGCGGGCCCCGCCCGACGGCGTGATCAGCAGTGGCGGCAGGTGACCGGCCGACGAGTAGTGCCACTGCGTCGCCCCGCCGTCCTGCTTGACCACGCCGTAGACGCAGGTGGCGGTGGAACGCTGGTCGAGGGTGTGGCTCGCCAGGTCGAGGCGGCGCAGCACGTCGCCGGGCGGTTCCTGCCGGTCGACGGCGATGCCGCGCAGCATGTTGCGCAGCGCGCTCATCGCGACGGCCGCCTTCAGGTCGTGCCCGGCCACGTCCCCCACGACCAGCGCGGTCTCCCCGCCGGGCAGGACGAAGACGTCGTACCAGTCGCCGCCGACCTCGGCCGTCGCGCTGGACGGCAGGTAGCGCGCGGCCAGCTCCAGGCGCTCGTGACGGGGCAGGGTGGGCAGCAGGGCGCGCTGGAGCTGTTCGGCGCTGGAGTGGACGGACTGGTGCAGCCGCGCGTTGTCCACCCCGAGGGCGATGCCCCGGACGAGTTCCGCGATCAGCGGGACGTCCCGCCGGGTGAAGGGGTGCTCGTCCCGGACGCGCACCAGGGTCAGGGCGCCGAAGATGCGTCCTTGCGCCCGCAGCGGCGCGACGACGGCGCTGCTCCCGCCGAGCCGGTCCACCAGCGCCCGTTGCCGCGCGTCCACCCGGCTGTGGCCCCGGCCGAGCGGCGGTGAGTCCGTCAGCAGCAGCGGGCCCGCGCCGCGCAGCACCCGCGGCAGGGGTCCGCGGGCGTCGGCGGTGAGCGGCGGGAACCTGCCGAAGTGCTCCTCGGCGATCGGCACCCGGTCGTCCCGGTGGACGATGCAGACCCGCACCAGCCGGCCCTGCTCGTCCAGCAGGTCGGCCGTGCACCAGTCGGCGAGTCCCCGGGTCAGGACGTGGCACGTCCGGCGCAGCCCCTCGTCCACGTCGAGCGTGCCGGCCAGTGCCTGGCCGGTGTCGGCGAACAGCTCCAGCCACTCCGGCGCCGCGGTGCCCGCGCGCAGGCCCCGCGTCCTGCGCGGGGTGGTCCGCCCGTGCGGGGTGGGCGGCACCGGCCGGGTGGCGGGCCGGTCGTCGGACGGGGCGGGGGGCGCGGTCGTCGCGGAGAGCTGGGCCACGAACACGGTGCGGCCGTCGACCGCCTCCTGCGTCTGGACGGCGAGGCGCACGGGGATCTGCCGGCCGTCGCGGTGCAGCGCGGGTACCGGTACGGACCGGCCGAGGATGCGGGGCTCGCCGGTCAGCAGCAGGGAGGTGAAGGCCGTCAGGTGGCGGTGGCGCAGGTGCTCGGGCATCAGCACGGTCAGGCGCTGTCCGACGAGCTCGTGCGGCTGCCAGCCGACCAGGCTCGCCGCGGCCTCGTTCACCGCGATGATCCGGTTGCGGTCGTCGGCCGCCACGGTCGGCACGTGGGCGGCCTCGGCCTCGGCGGGGTCCCACGGCCCCAGGTCCCTGCTGACCGCGCCGGGCAGGCCGGGTGCCAGGGTCCACGCGGTGGCGGGTCCGCCGGACAGCTGGCCGGTGATCTGGTCGAGCAGCCACTGCCGGAAGGCCCGGATCTGCGGCAGCGCGGGCAGGGTGAGCAGGCTGCCCTGCTGGGCGAGCGCGTCGGCCTCGTCCAGGACCCGGCGCAGCGTGGCGACCGCGGGGGCGGCGTCGGCGGGGAAGGCGACGCGCAGGGAGAGCGTCGCACTGTCGGGGGTCTCCCGCTCGACGGCGGCCGTCATGCAGGCGGAGACCAGGTGGCTCGCGTCCTGGGCGACGACGAGGTCCCGCGGCGGCACACCGGTGCCCGGCTTCCCGCCCGGGTCGGCTGCGGCGAGGTGCACCTCGCGCAACAGCCCCTCGCCGTGCTGCTGCGCCGCCCCGTACAGCGCGTGGGGCACGTCGCTCAGCGTCACGCCCACGCGCGCGACGGAGGGCGCCACCGTCTCCCAGGGGGACAGCGGGGGCACGGGCGCGCCGGGCCACAGCTCGAACCAGACGGTCTTGCGCTCCGCACCGCTGTGCACCCCGTGGCCGGCGGACAGCTCCTCCACCAGCGCCAGACCCCGGCCGGTCGTGGCGTAGGGGTGGCGGCCGCGCGGCACCAGCCCGCGGTCGGGACGCCGGTCGGCGACCCGTACGTGGGCCTGTCCGTCGACCGTCCAGGCCCATACCTCCGCCTCGGTCCGCGCGTGCAGGACCACGTTGGTCACCAACTCACCGGCCAGCAGCGCGGCGGTCTCCACCAGGTCCGGGGCGGCACCGTCGAGCGCCGACCGTACGAACGAGCGAGCCGCCGCGACGTTCTCCGGCTCGGGAGCCAGGCGCCACGACGGCACGCCGGGAGGGACGGGACTGCCCATGTCGGCTGGGTGCCCAGAAAGACCTGCCCGAAAAGGACGAAAGCCTCAACCGGGGCGCTTCACTCAGTGCGCGTGTCCGCTCCCCGCCGACTGCTTCACCGTCAGCGGCAGCAGCTTCTTGCCCGTCGGGCCGATCTGGATCTGGGTGTCCATCGCCGGGCAGACACCGCAGTCGAAGCACGGCGTCCAGCGGCAGTCGTCGACCTCGGTCTCGTCGAGGGCGTCCTGCCAGTCCTCCCACAGCCAGTCCTTGTCCAGACCGGAGTCGAGGTGGTCCCAGGGCAGGACCTCCTCGTAGCCGCGCTCGCGGGTGGTGTACCAGTCGACGTCCACGCCGGACGGGGCCAGCGCCTTCTCGGCGCACGCCATCCAGCGGTCGTACGAGAAGTGCTCGCGCCAGCCGTCGAAGCGGCCGCCGTCCTCGTAGACCGCCCGGATGACCGCGCCGATGCGGCGGTCGCCCCGGGACAGCAGGCCCTCGACGATGCCGGGCTTGCCGTCGTGGTAGCGGAAGCCGATCGAGCGGCCGTACTTCTTGTCGCCGCGGATCTTGTCGCGCAGCTTGGCCAGGCGGGCGTCCGTCTCCTCGGCGGAGAGCTGGGGCGCCCACTGGAACGGCGTGTGCGGCTTGGGCACGAACCCGCCGATGGAGACCGTGCAGCGGATGTCGTTGGCCCCGGAGACCTCGCGGCCCTTCTGGATCACGCGGGTCGCCATGTCGGCGATCTGCAGGACGTCCTCGTCGGTCTCGGTCGGCAGGCCGCACATGAAGTACAGCTTCACCTGGCGCCAGCCGTTGCCGTAGGCCGTGGCGACCGTCCTGATCAGGTCCTCTTCCGAGACCATCTTGTTGATGACCTTGCGCATGCGCTCCGAGCCGCCCTCGGGGGCGAAGGTCAGGCCGGAGCGGCGGCCGTTGCGGGTCAGCTCGTTGGCCAGGTCCACGTTGAAGGCGTCCACCCGGGTGGACGGCAGGGACAGGCCGATCTTGTCGTCCTCGTAGCGGTCCGCGAGGCCCTTGGCGATGTCGCCGATCTCCGAGTGGTCCGCGGAGGACAGGGAGAGCAGGCCGACCTCCTCGAAGCCGGTCGCCTTCAGGCCCTTCTCGACCATGTCGCCGATACCCGTGATGGAGCGCTCGCGCACCGGGCGGGTGATCATGCCGGCCTGGCAGAAGCGGCAGCCGCGGGTGCAGCCGCGGAAGATCTCCACCGACATCCGCTCGTGGACCGTCTCGGCCAGCGGCACCAGGGGCTGCTTGGGGTAGGGCCACTCGTCGAGGTCCATCACCGTGTGCTTGGACACCCGCCACGGCACGCCCGACCGGTTCGGCACGACGCGGGCGATCCGGCCGTCCGGCAGGTACTCCACGTCGTAGAAGCGCGGGATGTACACCCCGCCCGTCCGCGCCAGGCGGAACAGGACCTCCTCGCGGCCGCCGGGCCGGCCCTCGGCCTTCCACTCGCGCACGATCCGCGTGATGTCGAGGACGGCCTGCTCGCCGTCGCCGATCACGGCCGCGTCGATGAAGTCGGCGATCGGCTCCGGGTTGAACGCGGCGTGCCCGCCGGCCAGGACGATCGGGTCGTCGACCGTGCGCTCGCGGGCCTCCAGCGGGATGCCCGCGAGGTCCAGCGCGGCCAGCATGTTCGTGTAGCCCAGCTCGGTCGAGAAGGACAGGCCGAACACGTCGAAGGCCTTCACCGGGCGGTGGCTGTCCACGGTGAACTGCGGGACGCCGTGCTCCCGCATGAGGGCCTCCAGGTCCGGCCACACGCTGTAGGTGCGCTCGGCGAGGACGCCCTCCTGCTCGTTGAGGACCTCGTAGAGGATCATCACGCCCTGGTTGGGCAGACCGACCTCGTAGGCGTCCGGGTACATCAGCGCCCAGCGGACGTCGTTGCCGTCCCAGTCCTTGACGGTGGAGTTGAGCTCGCCGCCCACGTACTGGATCGGCTTCTGCACATGCGGGAGCAAGGCTTCGAGCTGCGGGAAGACCGACTCGACAGACATCGCGGGATTACCTTCGTGAGCTGACAGGAGTGACCATCCAGCCTAACCCGCCCACGGGGCCCGCCCGACCGCCCGGCGTCACACCGCCGTCGTCCGCCGCACCTTCTCCCACCGCTCGGGCAGCGCCGCCTCGCTCAGGGCCGCCCGGTGCTCCTCCCGGCCGTACAGCACGCCGTACGTGAACGCGCTCTCCCCCGCCGCGTGCGCGACGGCGGCCAGCTCGCCCAGGGTCGTCCGCGCCATCACGCTGTCCTGGTGCTCGCCCAGCACCTTCTGCACGGACTTGACGGACTTCACCAGCTTCCTGGCCGGCGCACCGAGCGCCGGTTCGGCCGCCTCGGCCGCGTACCGGGTGCGCTTGGCCCGCTTGCGCGCCTCGTGCAGCGCCACGTCGCGCTCCTGCCCCGGGGGGAGCCACAGGGCCTCTTCGACCAGCACCGACAGCTTCCGGACGTCCTTGCGGACCGCCTTGGCGGCCACCTTCGCGGGCTTCGCGGCCGCCGCCCGGCGCAGCGGCGGGTCGGCGAGCAGGGCGTCCAGCGCGTCGAGCAGGTTCAGGTAGCGGCGGGAGTCGAGGACGCCGATCAGGTGCCGGCGGGAGCCGCCGTGCCGTTCCCGGGCCCAGCTGTGCAGCCGGTCGTGGACCGGGCCGGCGACGAGCGTGGCGGGCAGGTCGTCCAGGGCGGCGGTGAGGTGCGCGGTCAGCACCTCGCGGTCGCGGTCCACGCCCAGCTCACCGGCCAGCCACTTCAGCTCCGCGCCGACCGGGTCGGTGACGGCGCGGTCGAGGACCTTGGCGTAGCTGCGGAAGGCGCTGCGCGTGCGGCGGGTGGCGACCCGCATGCTGTGCACGGCGTCGGGCACCTCCTGGCGGACGGCCGGGTCGAGCGCGACGATCGCGTCCCGCTGTTCGCGCAGGTACGCCAGCACGTACGCGCCGGCCGTGACGTGCCCGCCGGACGAGCCCTTCTTGCCGCCGCCGCCCTTGCCGGAGCCCGCCCCGCCCGGACCCTCCTTGCCGGAGCTCTCCTTGCCCGGGCTCTCCTTGCCCGCGCTCCCCGCGCCGGCACCGGCGTCGAGGGGCCCGGGGTCCGTCTCCGCCAGGGCCCGGGCCAGCTTCGACGGGGACTTCGCGGGCCGTACGCCCGCCTTGCGCAGCCGCTTGTCGACCCGGTCCAGGAAGGCCGGGTCGCCGCCGTCGGCCAGCTCGACCTCGATCTCGGTCCACTGTGCCGTGCCGCTGCCCCCGCTCAGCCGCTCGGCCCGCACCGTGTCCAGGCTGACCTCGGCGAGCAACGCCCCGTCGGCGTCCACGAGGTGGCGCACGTCGCGCGCGGAGCGCAGCCGCACCACGGGCACCGGCTCGCCGTCCCGGACGCGGGAGCGCACGAGCGCCGCCAGGGCGGGCGGGAGGGTGCCGGACAGCGGGGCCCGGATCTCGTCCCGTACGCCCGGGGAGACCGGGAGCTTGAGGTGCCAGCCCGCGTCGGAGCCGCCGGTGCGGCGACGCAGGGTGATGGAGGCGGCGGCGAGCCGCAGGTCGGGCGTGTCGTAGTAGGTGGCGTCCAGTTCGGCGACGCCCTGGTCGAGGACGGCGGCCACCCCTGCTACCCCGGTCAGGTCCGGGAGTCCGCTGTCGTCGGCTGCGTACTTGCGTTCGATCTCGCGCTTCGTCTCCGCCATGAGCCGACTCTAGTTCCGGCCGGAGCGCGACGGCAGTGCGCGGGCGGTGCGCCGGGGCGTGGCCGGCGCACCGTCGTCACGCCGACAGCGGTCGCTGCACCTTGATCGACTGCAGCAGCCCCACCGCCACCCACACCGCGAACATCGACGTACCGCCGTACGACACGAACGGCAGCGGCAGGCCCGTGACCGGCATGATGCCGAGGGTCATGCCGACGTTCTCGAAGGCCTGGAAGGCGAACCAGGCCACGATCCCCGCGGCGACCACTGTGCCGTACAGGTCGCTGGAGTCGCGGGCGATCCGGCAGGCCCGCCACAGCACCACACCGAGCAGCACGATGATCAGGCCGGCGCCGACGAAGCCCAGCTCCTCGCCCGCGACCGTGAAGACGAAGTCGGTCTGCTGCTCCGGCACGAACTGCCCGGTGGTCTGCGAGCCGTGGAACAGCCCGGCGCCGGTCAGCCCGCCCGAGCCGATGGCGATCCGGGCCTGGTTGGTGTTGTAGCCGACGCCCGCCGGGTCGAGCTCGGGGTTGGCGAAGGCGGCGAAGCGGGCGATCTGGTAGTCGTCCAGGATGTGCAGCTGCCAGACCGCGATCGCACCCGCGGCGCCCGCGCCGAGCAGGCCGAAGACCCAGCGGTTGGAGGCGCCGGAGGCCAGCAGCACGCCGAGCACGATGATCACCATGACCATGACCGAGCCCAGGTCGGGCATCAGCATCACGATCAGCATGGGCACCGCGGCCAGGCCCAGCGCCTGGAGCACCGTGCGGTGGTCGGGGTAGGGCTTGTCGCCCGCGTCGACCCGCGCCGCCAGCAGCATCGCCATGCCGAGGATGATCGTGATCTTCACGAACTCCGAGGGCTGGAGCGAGAAGCCGCCGCCGAGCACGATCCAGGAGTGGGCGCCGTTGACCGTGGAGCCCAGCGGGGTGAGCACCAGCAGGATGCCGAGGACCGACAGGCCGTACAGGACCGGCACCGCGTTGCGCAGGGTGCGGTGGCCGAGCCAGATCGTGGCGATCATCAGGGCCAGCCCGATGCCGGTGTTCATGGCGTGCCGGATCAGGAAGTAGTACGGGTCGCCCTGGTTGATCTCGGTGCGGTTGCGGGTCGCGGAGAAGACCAGCAGCGAGCCGATGAAGGACAGGGCGATCGCCGCGAGCAGTATCGGCCAGTCCAGCCGCCGGGCCATCGCGTCCCGGGCGAAGACCCGGGTCCAGCCGGCCCGCTCGGGGCCGTACCCGGAGACGGAGAAACCGTTCGCGCCGGTCATGTGCAGACCCTCCGGCTTCCTCGCCCGCGGCCCCGTCGGCGCTGCCGGCGCCGGGTGTCGCGGTTGGTCGTCCCGGTCGACCCGGTGGTCGCCGCGGGCTGGGTCCCGTCGGGTGCGGCGGTCCCCTGCGAGGTGGCCTTCTGGGCGGCCTCCTCGTCGGCCAGCGCGTCCTTCGCCGGGTCCTTGGAGATCTTCGGCGAGGTGATCGAACCGTCCGCCTGGATCTTCGGCAGGGCGGTCTGCGGCGTGGGGAGCAGCGCCTTCTTCTTGTCGATCGAGCCGTCCGCCTGGACGCCGTACATCGCGCTGTAGATGTTGCGCACCGCCTCACCGGAGGCGCCCGAACCCGTACCGGCCTGGGCGATGGTCATGATGACCGTGTAGTCCTTGGTGTAGGTGGCCAGCCACGAGGTGGTCTGCTTGCCGTAGACCTCGGCCGTACCGGTCTTGGCGTGCAGCGCGATCTGCTCCTGCGGCCAGCCGGTGAACTTCCACGCGGCCGTACCGCGCGTCACCACGCCCGCCAGGGCCGCGTCCATGCCCTTGAGGGTGGCCTTGGTGATCGGCAGCCTGCCCTGCTTCCTCGGCTTGATCTCGCTGACCGTCCTGCCGTCGGCGCTGACGATCGCCTTGCCGATGGTCGGGTGGTACATGGTGCCGCCGTTGGCGAGGGCGCCGTAGATCACGGCCTCCTGGATCGGCGTGACGAGGGTGTCGCCCTGGCCGATGGAGTAGTTGATCTCGTCACCGGCGCGCATCTTGTTGCCCTCGAGGCAGTTCTCGTACGCGATCTTCTCGACGTAGCTGCCGTCCTTCTTGCCGGACCTGCACCAGGCGTCCTTGTTGGCCTTCCAGTAGCTCTCCTTCCACTGGCGGTCCGGGACGCGGCCGGTGACCTCGTTGGGCAGGTCGACGCCGGTCTCCTTGCCGAGGCCGAACTGGTGCGCCGCCTTGAAGAAGAAGTCCTTCGGCTCGCCCTTGGCCGGGTTGATGCCGCCGTCCTTCTTCCACTCGTTGTGCGCGAGGCCGTAGAAGACGGTGTCGCAGGACACCTCCAGGGCCCGGCCCAGCGAGATCGGGCCGAAGCTCTCGCCCTCGAAGTTGTTGAATACCTGGCCGCCCACCGAGTAGGCGCTGGTGCAGGGGTAGTGGCCGTCGAACTCGTAGCCGGCCTCGACCGCGGCGGCCGTGGAGACCACCTTGAACGTCGAACCGGGCGCCGCCTGACCCTGTATGGCGCGGTTGAGCAGCGGGTAGTCGGACTTCTTGCCGGTGAGCTGGGCGTAGTCCTTGGCGGAGATGCCGCCCACCCACACGTTCGGGTCGTAGGTCGGGGCCGAGGCCATGGCCACGACCCGGCCCGTCCTGGCCTCCATCACCACGACCGCGCCCGAGTCCGCCTTGTAGTTGGTCCCGGTGATCTTGTCGAACTGCTGGCGGGCCTTCTTCATGGCGGCGTTCAGCTCGTACTCGGCGACCCGCTGCACGCGGGCGTCGATGCTGGTGACGAGGTTGGAGCCGGGCTCGGCCGGGGTCGCCTCGGCCTCGCCGATGACCCGGCCGAGGTTGTCCACCTCGTAGCGGGTGACGCCGGCCTTGCCGCGCAGCTGCTTGTCGTACTGGCGCTCCAGGCCGGAGCGGCCCACCTGGTCCGAGCGCAGGTACGGCGAGTCGGTGTCCTGGGCCTGCTGGATCTCGTCGTCGGTGACCGGCGAGAGGTAGCCGAGGACCTGCGCGGTGTTGGACTTGCCCGGCGCCGCGTAGCGGCGGACGGCCTGCGGCTCGGCGCTGATGCCGGGGAAGTCCTCGGCGCGCTCGCGGATCTGCAGGGCCTGCTTGGGCGTGGCCTCGTCGGTGATGGGGATGGGCTGGTACGGCGAGCCGTTCCAGCAGGGCTGGGGGGTCTTGGCGTCGCACAGCCGGACCTTCATCATGACCTCGGCCGGGGCCAGGCCGAGGACTCCGGCCAGCTTGGTCAGCACCGCCTTGCCGTCGTCCTTCTGCTTCAGCAGGTCGGTGCGGGAGGCGGAGACCACGAGCCGTGTCTCGTTGTCGGCGAGGGGCACTCCGCGCGCGTCCAGGATCGAGCCGCGCACCGCGGGGTCGACGACCTGCTGGACGTGGTTGCCGGAGGCCTCCTTGGCGTACGCCGCGCCCTCACGGATCTGGAGGTACCACAGGCGCCCGCCGAGGGTGCCGAGGAGGGAGAGGACGAGGATCTGGATCACGATGAGCCGGATCTGGACGCGTGGCGTCCGGCCGGTCTCGGGAATGTTGGTCACTGCGGCTGCCTCCCCCTCTCGACGCCGTACGGGTGTGCGGCCACTCGCGACCGCGTACGAATCATGAACGACGGGCCGGTGCGGCCCGGTTCCGGCCGGGGCTCCCCCGTCCGGGTGAACTCCGCGCGCCTCACAGCCGCTTGACCCCCTTGATGCGCCCGGCCCGGGCCGTGCGCGCGCGGGACGCCTTCATGCGCAGGCCGCCGCGCTGGCCGCCGATGCGCAGTCCCGTGCCGGAGGCGAGCCAGCCGGAGGAGATGTCGGTGGCCTTGGCGGCCGAGGTGGTCTCGGCCAGCGGGTCGTTCTCGGCGCGGCGGGCCAGCGCCATCACGGCGGGCACCACGAACGGCGCGAGCAGCAGGTCGTACAGCGCGGCGCTGAACAGCAGCCCGGGCAGGCCCACGTGGCGGGCGGCGGTGTCGCCGACCAGGGCGCCCACCCCGGCGTACAGCAGCGTGGAGCCGACGGCGGCGCCGACCACCACCAGCATCGGGCCGGTCGCGGACTTCAGGCGGCCGTTCTCCGGCTTGACGAGCCCGGCCACGTAGCCGATGACGCACAGCACGAGGGCGTAGCGGCCGGCCGCGTGGTCGGCGGGCGGGGCGAGGTCGGCCAGCAGTCCCGCGCCGAAGCCGACGAGGGCGCCGCCGACGTGGCCGTAGACCATCGCGAGGGCGAGGACGGTGAGGAGCAGCAGGTCGGGGACGGCGCCCGGCAGGTGGAGGCGGGCGAGGACGCTCACCTGGACCACCAGGGCGACGACGACCAGCGCCGTGGAGAGCAGGATCCGGTTGACGCGCATGGGGGAAGTCAGCTCCTACTGCTGCTCTGGCCGGCCGTCTTGCTGCCCGCCCACGGACGTCCCGGCGCCCGGGGTGACCGTGACGGTGACCGTCGGGGTGGGCGTCGGCTTCGGCTTGGCGGGCAGGACCGTGTCGCGCGGGTCCTTCTTCGGGGCCTGGACGACGACGCCGACGACGTCGAGCTGGGTGAAGCTGACGTACGGCGTGACGTAGAGGGTGCGGGTGAGGTCGCCGCCGGAGGGGTCGACGCGGGAGACGATGCCGACCGGGACGCCGGGCACGAACGGCTTGTCGGCCTGCGAGCCGAAGGTGACGAGCCGGTCGCCCTTCTTCACCTCGGCCTTGCCGTTGAGGAGTTCGACGCGCAGCGGGCGGTCGCCCTGCCCGGAGGCGAAGCCGAGTTCGTCGGTGGACTCCATGCGGGTGCCCACGGTGAAGTCGGGGTCGTTGGCGAGGAGCACGGTGGCGGTGTGCGGGCCGACGGTGGTGACCCGGCCGACGAGTCCGTCGCCGTTGAGGACGGTCATGTCGCGCTGGATGCCGTCGTCGGCGCCGACGTCGATGGTGAGGGTCCAGGAGAAGCCCTGGGCCGCTCCTATGGCGATGACCTGCGCGCCCTTGATGCCGTACTGGCCGTCGCCGGCGATCTTCAGCATCTTGTCGAGCTGGGCGAGACGGCTGCGGTTGCGGTCGTCGCTGCCGAGCTTCGCCTTGAGCGCGGCGTTCTCCTTCTCCAGCTCGGCGAGCCGGTCGTGGCGCTCCCCGGAGTCGCGCACCGCGGAGACGGCGTTGCCGACCGGGTCGACCGCGGAGGACACGCCGTCCTCGATGGGACCGAAGGCCGCGGCCGCGGCCTGCCGGGCACCGTCGACCGGCGAGTCCTGCCCTCCGCGGATGTCCACCGTGATCAGCGCGAACGCGACGGCGACCAGCAGCACCAGCAGCAGCCGGCTCTCTTTCGTGTCCCTCACGTGCGGCGGCCGTGCCCTTCCCTCTAGGAATTCGGGTGACCCGGTCCCGGACGGCGCGACGCCGACGGGTCCGCGGGGTCTTTCGTGGGAGCTTATGCCTCGGTAGCGACGATCCGCCGCACGAGAGAGGTCGTCCCGTGCGGCGGCATCGAAGCGTTACGTCATCTGCGCGGCGCGGCGTCCAGGACCTGCTGGAGGGCCTCGAACTCCTCGACGCACTTGCCGGAGCCGAGGGCCACGCTGTCCAGCGGGTCCTCGGCGATGTGGATCGGCATGCCGGTCTCGCGCCGCAGCCGCTCGTCCAAACCGCGCAGCAGGGCGCCGCCGCCGGTCAGCACGATCCCGCGGTCCATGATGTCGCCGGACAGCTCGGGCGGGCACTTGTCGAGCGTGGTCTTCACGGCGTCCACGATGGCGTTGACCGGCTCCTCGATCGCCTTGCGGACCTCCGCGGCGGAGATGACGACCGTCTTGGGCAGTCCCGAGACGAGGTCCCGGCCGCGGATCTCGGTGTGCTCGTCGGAGTCGAGGTCGTACGCCGAGCCGATGGTGATCTTGATCTGCTCGGCCGTCCGCTCACCCAGCAGGAGGGAGTACTCCTTCTTGATGTGCTGGATGATCGCGTTGTCCAGTTCGTCACCCGCGACGCGGATGGACTGGGCGGTGACGATGCCGCCGAGCGAGATGACCGCGACCTCCGTGGTGCCGCCGCCGATGTCCACCACCATGTTGCCCGTGGCCTCGTGGACCGGCAGGCCGGAGCCGATGGCCGCGGCCATGGGCTCCTCGATGATGTGCACCTGGCGGGCGCCGGCCTGGGTCGACGCCTCGATGACGGCGCGTCGCTCGACGCCGGTGATGCCGGAGGGCACGCACACGACGACGCGCGGACGGGCGAGATACCGCCGCTTGTGGATCTTCAGGATGAAGTAGCGGAGCATCCGCTCGGTGATCTCGAAGTCGGCGATCACGCCGTCCTTCAGGGGGCGCACGGCGACGATGTTGCCCGGCGTGCGCCCGATCATCTTCTTCGCTTCGGCGCCGACCGCGAGGATGCCACCGGTGTTGGTGTTGATCGCGACGACGGACGGCTCGTTCAGTACGATCCCGCGACCCCTGACGTACACCAGCGTGTTGGCGGTCCCGAGGTCGACAGCCATGTCACGGCCGATGAACGACATTGAGTTCCCCATCAGGATTCGTCTGGCCTTCCCACGAGCTTTTGAGGGCTTTTCAGGTCGGCGAGGTGGGTGCTGTGACGTGAAGGCTTCCATCGTAAACGCGCCTGCACGAACACTGCGCGAGGGTCCTGGCCATTGTCAGCAGATGACCGGCCGGGCCGCTTGGTGAGACGACCCATCGGGGGCACGCGTTCCCCCGATCGGCACCGCATATGCCGAGCCACGGCCGAAAACGTACGCTCACCGCAGGTCAGACCGGTCACCGATCTGACGCTCCCTCAGAAAGATCCACGAAAAATCCGTCCGGGGGGTGGGACGGCCCGGCCGTGTCGCGGGGACGGACCCCCTGACGGCACCCGGGGCACCCCGGGGCACCCGGGGGGCGGGGTCAGGCGTGGTGCGGGAAGAAGAGCTTGACCTCTCGCTCCGCGGACTGCTCCGAGTCCGAGGCGTGGATCAGGTTCTCGCGGACGATCACGCCGTAGTCGCCCCGGATGGAGCCCGGCGCCGCGGCGATCGGGTCGGTCGGGCCGGCCAGCTGGCGGACGCCCTCGATGACCCGCTCGCCCTCGACGATCAGCGCCACCACCGGGCCGGAGGCCATGAACTCCACCAGCGGCTCGTAGAACGGCTTGCCGACGTGCTCACCGTAGTGCTGCTCCAGCGTGGCCCGGTCCAGCGTGCGCAGCTCCAGCGCGGTGATCCGCCAGTCCGCCTTGCGCTCGATACGGCCGATGATCTCGCCGGTCAGGCCACGACGGACGGCGTCGGGCTTGAGGAGGACGAGGGTGCGCTGGGTCACGGGGGGACTCCTTTTTCCTGCCAGGTGTGCGGTGGGACGGCACGACTGGCCCTGAGGTTACAGGGCGTGTCGCGACCGCTGTCACACAGCGTCAGGGCTGCCGGAGCCGGCCTGCGCCGCGAACCTCGCCTTCGCCTCCTCGACCTTGCGGCCGAAGTGCACCGAGGCCCACCACAGGGCCGCGAAGACCACACCCAGGAAGAACATCATCGGCACGAAGAACCCGGACGCGACCAGCGCGATCTGCAGCGCCCAGCCCAGCACCACGCCCGCGGGCCGGGTGACCACGCCGCACAGCGCGACGCACAGGAACATGGCGATCCCGCACACCGTCCACACCGTGCCCGTGGACAGGTCGGGGTCCTTCATGGCGACCAGACCGGCGAACCCGACGACGAAGAACTCGCCGATCAGCGTCGAGGAGCAAAGCGTACGCACTGTCGGACCTCAGCCCTTTCCCAGCAGCAGGCGTGCCTCGCCCACCGTGATGACGGAACCGGTGACGAGCACGCCCCCGCCGGCGAACTCGCCCTCCTCCTCGGCGAGCGTGATCGCCGCCTCCAGCGCGTCCGGCAGCCGCGGCTCGACCTGGACGCGCTCCTCGCCGAACACCTCGACGGCCAGCGCGGCCAGTTCGTCGGCGTCCATGGCGCGCTGGCTGGAGTTCTGCGTGACGACGACCTCCGCGAAGATCGGCTCGAACGCCTCCAGCACTCCCCGCACGTCCTTGTCGCCGCTCGCGCCGACCACGCCGATGAGCCGACTGAAGTCGAACGCCTCGCCGACCGCCTCCGCGGTGACCCGGGCGCCCGCCGGGTTGTGGGCGGCGTCCAGGACGACGGTCGGGGACCGCCGTAGGACCTCCAGGCGGCCCGGTGAGGAGACGGCCGCGAACGCCTTGCGCACCGTGTCGACGTCGAGCTGCTCGGCGCGCTGGGCGCCGACGCCGAAGAACGCCTCCACGGCGGCGAGGGCGACGGCCGCGTTGTGCGCCTGGTGGGCGCCGTGCAGCGGCAGGTACACCTCGGGGTACTCGCCGCCCAGGCCGCGCAGTGTGATCAGCTGCCCGCCGACGGCGACCTGCCGGGCGACGACGCCGAACTCCAGGCCCTCGCGGGCCACGGTGGCGTTCACCTCGACGGCCTTCTTCAGCAGCACCTGCGCCGCGTCGACCGGCTGCTGGGCGAGGACCACCGTGGCGTCCTGCTTGACGATGCCGGCCTTCTCCCCGGCGATCGCCGCGTGCGTGTCGCCGAGCCGGTCGGTGTGGTCCAGGTCGATGGGCGTCACGACGGCCACGTCGCCGTCGATGACGTTGGTGGCGTCCCAGGAGCCGCCCATGCCCACCTCGACGACGGCGACGTCCACGGGCGCGTCCGCGAACGCGGCGTACGCCATGCCGGTCAGCACCTCGAAGAACGACAGCCGGTACTCCTGCTGCGCGTCGACCATCTCGACGTACGGCTGGACGTCCCGGTAGGTCTCGATGAAGCGCTCGGCCGAGATCGGGGCGCCGTCGAGGCTGATGCGCTCGGTGATCGACTGCACGTGGGGGCTGGTGTAGCGGCCGGTGCGCAGTTCGAAGGCGCCGAGCAGGGCCTCGATCATGCGGGCCGTGGAGGTCTTGCCGTTGGTGCCGGTGATGTGGATCGAGGGGTACGACCGCTGCGGCTCGCCGAGCACGTCCATCAGCGCGGAGATCCGGCTGACCGAGGGCTCCAGCTTGGTCTCGCCCCAGCGGGAGGCCAGCTCCGCCTCGACCTCGCGCAGGGCACGGTCGACCTCGGGGTCCTCCGGGCGGCCCGGTACGTCGGCCTGCTGCGCGCCGCCCTGGGTGCGCAGGGTGCGGCTGCCGGCCTCGATCACCGCCAGGTCGGGGTCGCGGGTGGTCTCCTCCGCGATGAGGTCCTCGAAGGCGTCGAGGGGGTCGACGGGGTCGGGCTGGTCGTCGGTGGGGTGGCTCACGGGGCCCAGTCTACGGACGTGGCGGCGGTGTGCGTGCCGCGGCTTCGGGGTGCGCGGTCCGAGTGGGAGCTCGTCGCCGTGGGCGGCTGCGGGTCCGTCGTGGCTGGTCGCGCCGTTCCCCGCGCCCCTGAGGTCGGCAGGGCCGGGCTCCGTGAGCAGTGCACCGGTTCTCCAGCGGAACTCGAGAAGGCCCCCGGCGCATCGGTGCGCCGGGGGCCTTCTCGTGGTGCCGTCGGCTACGCCGGGGGCAGCTTCTCCAGCTGGGACTGGATGCGGGTGATGTCCTCCTCCGCCTTGGCGAGGCGGGTGCGGATCTTGTCGACCACCTGGTCGGGGGCCTTCGCCAGGAACGCCTCGTTGCCGAGCTTGGCCGTCGCCTGGGCCTTCTCCTTCTCCGCGGCGGCCAGGTCCTTCGCGAGGCGCTTGCGCTCGGCGGCCACGTCGATCGTGCCGGAGAGGTCCAGCGCGACCTCGGCGCCCGCGACCGGCAGGGTCGCCGTCGCCGTGAAGGAGTCGCCCTCCGGCTGCAGGCGCAGCAGCTGGCGGATGGCCGTCTCGTGCGGCGCGAGCGAGGTGCCGTCGAGCGTCAGCCGGGCCGGGACCCGCTGGCCGGGCTGCAGGCCCTGGTCGGCGCGGAAGCGGCGGACCTCGGTGATGACCGACTGGAGGGAGGAGATCTCCCGCTCGGCCGCAGCGTCGCGGAAGCCGCTGTCGGCCGGCCAGTCGGCGATCACGATCGACTCGCCGCCGGTCAGCGTCGTCCACAGGGTCTCCGTGACGAACGGGACGACCGGGTGCAGCAGCTTCAGCGTGACGTCCAGGACCTCGCCGAGGACCCGCTGGGAGACCTTCGCGGGCTCGCCGCCGGCCTGGAAGACCGTCTTGGACAGCTCGACGTACCAGTCGAACACCTCGTCCCACGCGAAGTGGAACAGCGTGTCGGACAGCTTGGCGAACTGGTAGTCGTCGTAGTAGGCGTCCACCTCGGCGACGACCGAGTTGAGGCGGGAGAGGATCCAGCGGTCGGTGGAGGACATCGCCGACGGCTCCGGCAGCGGCCCCTCGACCGTCGCGCCGTTCATCAGCGCGAAACGGGTGGCGTTCCAGAGCTTGTTGGCGAAGTTGCGCGAGCCCTGGACCCAGTCCTCGCCGATCGGCACGTCGACGCCCGGGTTGGCGCCGCGGGCCAGGGTGAAGCGCAGGGCGTCGGAGCCGTACTTGTCCATCCAGTCCAGCGGGTTGACCGCGTTGCCGAAGGACTTGGACATCTTCTTGCCGAACTGGTCGCGGACCATGCCGTGCAGGGCGATGGTGTGGAACGGCGGGGTGCCGTCCATCGCGTACAGGCCGAACATCATCATCCGGGCGACCCAGAAGAAGAGGATGTCGTAGCCGGTGACCAGGACGGAGTTCGGGTAGAACTTCGCGAGCGACTCGGTCCGTTCGGGCCAGCCGAGGGTGGAGAAGGGCCACAGGCCGGAGGAGAACCAGGTGTCGAGGACGTCGGTGTCCTGGCGCCAGCCCTCGCCGCTCGGCGGCTGCTCGTCGGGGCCGACGCAGACGACCTCGCCGTCGGGGCCGTACCAGACGGGGATGCGGTGGCCCCACCACAGCTGGCGCGAGATGCACCAGTCGTGGAGGTTGTCGACCCAGTCGAAGTAGCGCTTCTCCATCTCCTGCGGGTGGATCGTGACGCGGCCGTCGCGGACCGCGTCGCCGGCCGCCTTGGCGAGCGGGCCGACCTTGACCCACCACTGCATGGACAGGCGCGGCTCGATGGTGGTCTTGCAGCGCGAGCAGTGGCCGACGGAGTGGACGTAGGGCCGCTTCTCGGCGACGATCCGGCCCTCGGCGCGCAGCGCGGCGACGATGGCGGAGCGGGCCTCCAGGCGGTCCAGGCCCTGGAAGGGGCCGTGGGCCGTGATCACGGCGTGCTCGTCCATGATCGTCAGGGACGGCAGGCCGTGGCGCTGGCCGATCTCGAAGTCGTTCGGGTCGTGGGCCGGGGTGACCTTGACGGCGCCGGTGCCGAACTCGGGGTCGACGTGCTCGTCGGCGACGACCGGGATGGAGCGGTCGGTCAGCGGGAGCTTGACCAGCGTGCCGACGAGGTGCCGGTAGCGCTCGTCGTCGGGATGGACGGCGACGGCGGTGTCGCCGAGCATCGTCTCCGCGCGCGTGGTGGCGACGACGATGGAGTCGTCCCTGTCGCCGTAGCGCATGGAGACCAGCTCGCCGTCGTCGTCCTGGTACTCGACCTCGATGTCCGAGATGGCCGTCAGACAGCGCGGACACCAGTTGATGATGCGCTCGGCGCGGTAGATCAGCTCGTCGTCGTAGAGCCGCTTGAAGATGGTCTGGACGGCCTGGGACAGGCCCTCGTCCATCGTGAAGCGCTCCCGGGACCAGGCGACGCCGTCGCCGAGGCGGCGCATCTGGCCGCTGATCTGGCCGCCGGACTCGGCCTTCCACTGCCAGACGCGCTCGACGAACGCCTCCCGGCCGAGGTCATGGCGGGACTTGCCCTCCTTGGCCAGCTCGCGCTCGACGACGTTCTGGGTGGCGATGCCCGCGTGGTCCATGCCGGGCTGCCACAGCGTCTCGTGGCCCTGCATGCGCTTGCGGCGGGTGAGGGCGTCGATCAGCGTGTGCTCGAAGGCGTGCCCGAGGTGCAGGCTGCCGGTGACGTTCGGCGGCGGGATGACGACGGTGTACGGGGGCTTGTCGCTCTTGGCGTCCGCCTCGAAGTAACCGCGTTCCACCCAGCGCTCGTACAGCGGCCCCTCTACATCGGCCGGCGCGTACTGGGTCGGCAGTTCTGTGGTGGGCGCTGGCGGCTGCTGCGATGCGTTCTCGGTCACGGGGCTCAGTTTAGAGGTGTCACGACCCCGTCCCGAAACGCGTTTGTTCTGTAACGGTGGGCCCCCCGCCGCTTCGTGCGCCCCGTGCCTGGGTGAGGATGTCAGGAACACATAAGCTCTGGAGGGGAACGCAGGAATGAGTCACAACCAGCCGGGCCCGTACGGCGGGGAGCCCCAGCAGCCCGGACCGTACGGTCAGCCGGGCCCCTACGGCCAGCAGCAGCCGCAGGCCCCCCAGCCCGGTTACGGCTACCCCCAGCAGCCGCAGGCCCCCCAGCAGCCGGGGTACGGCTACCCGCAGCAGGCGCCGCAGGGTGTGCCGCCGCAGCAGCCGTACGGCCAGCAGCCCGGCACCCAGCCGATGGGCCAGCCCCCGTACGGCCAGCCGCCCTACGGCCAGGCCCCCTACGGCGCCCCGCAGCCGCCGGCGTCCGGCGGCGGCAAGAAGAAGGCCGCGATCATCGTGGCCGCGGTGGCGGTCGTCGCCGCGATCGCCGTCGGCGCGACCCTGCTGCTGGGCAACAGCTCCGGCTCCGGCTCGGACATCGCCGACGACGGCCCGCACAAGCTCACCACGCCGGCGACGGTGCTCACCCAGTACAAGAAGTCCGACAGCGTGGACTCCGGCGGCTTCGACGACAGCGACATCCAGGACGCCGAGAAGCACGGCGTGAAGAACGCCGAGGGCGTGCACGCCGGTTACCAGGCGGGCGACGAGAACAACCCGCTGGCCATGAAGATGATCAACTTCATGGGCGTGTACGGCGACATCGACGACCCCGAGGCGGTCGTGGACGGCGTGTTCGCCGACACCAAGAAGGAAGCCCTCAAGGACGGCGACGGCGAAGTCGTGGGCCAGCCGAAGGAGTTCAAGCCGGCCGGGCTGAAGGACGCGGTCCTCAAGTGCCAGGAGATGAAGGTCAAGGACGACTCGTCGTCCTCCTCCTCCGGGCCGAGCGAGATCAGCATGCCGGTGTGCATCTGGGGCGACCACAGCACGATCGGCGTGATCCTGCACGTCGACCTCGCGGACGCCATGGGCGGCAAGTCGGCCGACCTGACGGCGGCGGCCGAGCTGACGGCCAAGTTCCGCAACGAGGTGCGCGTCAAGGCGTGACGCGGGACGGGCCCGGGACACCGGGCCCGAACGCGGAAGGGGCCCCGGTCGGTCGACCGGGGCCCCTTCGCACGTCACACGGGGGGCGTCACGCCGTCTTCTGCTCGCCCGGGCCGCGGCCGCGGGTGTCCCTCGGGATCAGGGTCGGGTTCACATTGGAGTGGACGACGTCGGCCGTGATGACGACGCGGGCCACGTCCTTGCGGGAGGGCACCTCGTACATCACCGACATCAGCACCTCCTCCATGATGGCGCGCAGGCCGCGGGCGCCGGTCTGGCGCAGGATGGCCTGGTCGGCGATGGCCTCCAGCGCCTCGCGCTCGAAGTCCAGTTCCACACCGTCGAGTTCGAACAGCCGCTGGTACTGCTTGACCAGCGCGTTGCGCGGCTCGACCAGGATCTGCAGCAGGGCCTCGCGGTCGAGGTTGTGCACGCTGGTGATGACCGGCAGACGGCCGATGAACTCCGGGATCATGCCGAACTTGACGAGGTCCTCCGGCATGACCTCCTCGAACTGGTCCTTGGACTCCAGCTCCCGCTTGGAGCGGATCGTCGCGCCGAAGCCGATGCCCTTGGCGCCGGCCCGGGTCTCGATGATCTTCTCCAGGCCCGCGAAGGCACCGCCCACGATGAACAGCACGTTCGTCGTGTCGATCTGGATGAACTCCTGGTGCGGGTGCTTGCGGCCGCCCTGCGGCGGGACCGACGCCGTGGTGCCCTCGAGGATCTTCAGCAGCGCCTGCTGGACGCCCTCGCCGCTGACGTCCCGGGTGATCGACGGGTTCTCGCTCTTGCGGGCGACCTTGTCGATCTCGTCGATGTAGATGATCCCGGTCTCGGCCTTCTTGACGTCGTAGTCCGCGGCCTGGATCAGCTTCAGCAGGATGTTCTCGACGTCCTCGCCGACGTAGCCGGCCTCCGTCAGCGCCGTCGCGTCGGCGATGGCGAACGGGACGTTCAGCATGCGGGCCAGGGTCTGCGCCAGCAGCGTCTTGCCGGAGCCGGTGGGCCCGAGGAGCAGGATGTTGGACTTCGCCAGCTCGATGGCGTCCTCGCGGCTCTGGCCCCCGCCGTTCTCACCGGCCTGTACGCGCTTGTAGTGGTTGTACACCGCGACCGACAGGGCCTTCTTCGCGGCCTCCTGCCCGACCACGTAGCCCTCGAGGAACTCGTAGATCTCGCGCGGCTTCGGGAGTTCCTCCCAGCGGACCTCGCTGGTCTCCGCCAGTTCTTCCTCGATGATCTCGTTGCAGAGGTCGATGCACTCGTCGCAGATGTACACACCGGGCCCTGCGATGAGCTTCTTGACCTGCTTCTGGCTCTTGCCGCAGAACGAGCACTTGAGCAGATCGCCGCCGTCACCGATGCGTGCCACGGTGTGCTTCCCCTTCGCCTGGGAGACGCCTGGACGTCAGTCCAGCGGCTCCTGGTGCTGCCTTATGTCGACGGTACCTTGCCGGGCCCCCCGTTCGGGCCCCCCTTGGCACGGTTCGCTTTGACGTGATCCGTGTCAAACCGTGCCAAGGGGCGGCAGACGCTTCGGCCTGCGCGTCAACGCAGGGACGCGTTGTTCATCTTCCGGGTGGAGATGATCTGGTCGATCAGCCCGTACGACAGGGCGTCCTCGGCCGTGAGGATCTTGTCGCGCTCGATGTCCTCGCGGATCTTCTCCAGCGGCGTGGTGGAGTGCTTGGCCAGCAGGTCCTCCAGCTGGGCCCGCATCCGCAGGATCTCGTTCGCGGCGATCTCCAGGTCGGAGACCTGGCCCCGCCCGGTCTCGCTGTACGGCTGGTGGATCAGGACGCGGGCGTTCGGCAGGGCCATGCGCTTGCCCGGCGTGCCGGCGGCCAGCAGGATGGCGGCGGCCGAGGCGGCCTGGCCCATGCAGACCGTCTGGATGTCCGGCTTGACGAACTGCATCGTGTCGTAGATCGCCGTCAGCGCGGTGAAGGAGCCGCCGGGGCTGTTGATGTAGACCGAGATGTCACGGTCGGGGTCCATCGACTCCAGGCACAGCAGCTGCGCCATGACGTCGTTGGCCGAGGCGTCGTCGATCTGCACGCCGAGGAAGATCACGCGCTCCTCGAAGAGCTTCGCGTACGGGTCGTACTCGCGGATGCCCTGGGAGGTGCGCTCGACGAAGCGCGGGATGACGTAGCGGGACTCGGCCGTGGGGCCGGTGTACTCGGCGCGCGTGCGGTCGTAGAGGCCGGCGCCGGGGAAGTCGTTCACGGTGTCTCCTGGAAAAGGCTCGGGCGGTGACTGGGGGGCTGCTGGAGCACTGGGGGCCGTGCGGGGCCCTGCGGGGTCCCGTCGGGCCCCTGGGAGCCTGTCGGGCCCCTGGGGGCCGGTCGGGCCCGCTGGGCCGTCCGGCCTCAGGCCGCCCCGGTGCCGCCGCCGCCCGGCATGCCGGCGGCCGTCGGGATGACGTCGTCGATGAGGCCGTACTCCTTGGCCTCGAAGGCGTCGAACCAGCGGTCGCGGTCCGAGTCGCGGGTGATCTGCTCGACCGACTGGCCGGTGTGCTGCGCCGTGAGCTCGGCCATGCGCTTCTTGGTGTGCAGCAGCCGCTCGGCGTGGATCTTGATGTCGGAGGCCGAGCCCGCCAGGCCCGCGGAGGGCTGGTGGATCAGGATCTCGGCGTTCGGCAGCGCGAAGCGCTTGCCGGGGGTGCCCGCACTGAGCAGGAACTGGCCCATCGAGGCCGCGAGGCCCATGGCGATGGTCACCACGTCGTTCTTGATGAACTGCATGGTGTCGTAGATCGCCATGCCGGCCGTGATCGAACCGCCCGGGCTGTTGATGTACAGGTAGATGTCCTTGTCCGGGTCGGCGGCAAGGAGCAGCAGCTGCGCGGTGATCTTGTTCGCGATGTCGTCGTCGACCGGCTGGCCGAGGAAGATGATCCGCTCGTTGAGCAGCCGGTTGTAGACCTGGTCGCCGAGGCCACCACCGATGGAAGGCTCGCCGGCGGCTGAGGGCATCAGATTCGTCACGTATCCACCTGCTCGTCTTACGACGGCGCCGGGCCGTCTCACATTGTTCTGCCTTTCATGGACCCTAACGCGCGGGTCCCTTCGGCGAGTCCCGCAGAGTGAGGTGTTCGCCGGGGGCGTAGCGCCGCGCCGCGGGGCGGGTGGCGGGCCGCCGGGACCGGGGACGCGAACGGGCCCCCGGTGAGGTCCGGGGGCCCGTTCTGCGTGCCGTTCTGCCTGGCTCCGTGGCCCTCCCCCGGCCCGCGGGGCGGGCGTCAGGGGTGCCGGGGGGCCGGTGCGGGGGCTGTTCAGCCCTCGGTCTTCTCCTCGGCGGCGTCGCCCGCCTCGGTGTCGGCGTCGGCCGCCTCGGCGGTGGCCTCGTCGTCCTCGTCGTCGAGGTCGATGACCTCGCCGTTGGTGTCCTTCACCGTGGCGGACTCCACGACCAGGGCCAGGGCCTTGCCGCGGGCGACCTCGCCGACCAGGAGCGGAACCTGGCCGCCCTCGACGACGGCCTGGGCGAACTGGTCGGGCGACATGCCGGAGGAGGCGGCACGGCGCATGAGGTGCTCGGTGAGCTCCTCCTGGTTGACGTTGAGCTTCTCGCGCTTGACGAGCTCGTCCAGGACGAACTGGGTCTTGATGCCCTTGACCGCGGCCTCGCGGGTCTCGGTCTCGAACTCCTCGGCGGTCTTGCCCTGGAGCTCCAGGTACTTGTCGAGGGTCAGGCCCATCTGGCCGAGCTGGTGGTGCTCGAGGTTGTGCTTGCGGGTGTTGACCTCGTCCTCGAGCAGCTTCTCGGGGACCGGGACCTCGACCAGCTCGAGGAGCTTGTCCAGGACGCGCTCCTGAGCCTGCGTGGCCTGGTCGAACTGCTTCATGTCGGCCAGGCGCTTGGTGCTGTCGGCCTTCAGCTCGTCCAGGGTGTCGAACTCGGAGGCGAGCTGTGCGAACTCGTCGTCCAGCTCGGGCAGTTCGCGCGCGGCGACCTGGGTGACCTTGACGGTGACCTCGGCCTCCTTGCCGGCCGCGGAGCCGCCCTTCAGCTCGGAGGTGAAGGTGGCCTCCTCACCGGCGGACAGGCCCTTGACGGCGTCGTCGATGCCCTCGAGCAGCTCGCCGGAGCCGATGGTGTAGGAGACGCCCTGGGCGACGCCGTCCTCGAGGACCTCGCCGTCGACCTTGGCCTCCAGGTCCACCGTGACGACGTCGCCGTCCTCGGCGGCCCGCTCGACCGGGGAGGTGGAGGCGAAGCGCTCGCGCAGCTGCTCGACCGACTTCTCGACGTCCTCGTCGGTGACCTCGACGGCGTCGACCTCGACCTCGATGGAGGAGAAGTCCTCGGGGAGCTCCAGGGACGGGCGGACGTCGACCTCGGCGGTGAAGTTCAGCGTCTCGCCGTCCTTCAGCTCGGTGATGTCGACCTCCGGCTGGCCCAGCACGTTCAGGTCGGCCTCGTTGACCGCCTCCGTGTAGAACTTGGGCAGCGCGTCGTTGACGGCCTCCTCCAGCACGGCACCGCGGCCGAAGCGCTGGTCGATGACCCGGGCGGGGATCTTGCCCTTGCGGAAGCCCTTCACCGTGACCTGCTGGTTGATCTTCTTGTACGCCGCGTCGAGGCTGTCCTTGAGCTCCTCGAAGGGCACCTCGACAGTGAGCCGAACCCGGGTCGGGTTCAGGGTCTCCACGGCGCTCTTCACGGTTAGGTCTCCTTGTGGCTGACTGCTTGGGTTCTGCCGGGGCCAGACTGGTCCGGCGGATCGCCGCCCGGAGGAGTTCGTGGCCGATGAGGCCGGGACACACGGGCGCGCAGCTTGCATAGTAACCGCAGGGCGTGAACCACCCAAAAGACGATCAGCGCGGCGCTGCGCGGGGCGACCGGTGTTCCCGTGGTCGGGGTGGCGGGATTTGAACCCACGGCCTTCCGCTCCCAAAGCGGACGCGCTACCAAGCTGCGCCACACCCCGTCTGGTGCGACACGTAGGGTACATGCCCGCGGGCACGCCGACGGCCGTGTTTCAAGCGGCGTCCACGGACGCGCCCCGTGGCCGGTCGACGGGGTGTGCGGCGAGGGGCACCGACCCGCTACGATGCCTGAGGCGCCGCGGTCCACCGACCTGCGGCCCACGTGTGCGGGCGTAGCTCAATGGTAGAGCCCCAGTCTTCCAAACTGGCTACGCGGGTTCGATTCCCGTCGCCCGCTCCAGCACGACACAGGCCCAGGTGAGCGGGTGCTTTCCCGCTTCCTGGGCCTTTGTCGCTCCCGGGGTCGGATGGATCGCGGGCCCCGGGTCGCGGCCTGAGTGCCGCCCGGATCCACAAGTAGCCCCCTGAATCGCCCACGCGGTCGGCCGCAGTACGTCGGCCGGCGGTGCCGCGCCGTAGGCGTCGAGCGCCCATGCCGGCGGGAGGACGGCCGCGCCGCTCACGTGCTGGCCGGCGGGGTGCCGAGGGCGCGGTGTCCGTGGTCGTGTTCAGAAGCTGATCGAGTTGATCGTCTCCGCCAGGGAGTTCAGGAACCTGTTGATCGACGGGGCCATGCCCGTGGAGGCGAGGAAGAAGCCGAAGAGGATGGCGACGATCGCCGGGCCCGCCTTGATGGAGCCGCCCCGCATCAACACCACCAGGATGATCGCCAACAGCAGCACCACAGACAGTGAAATGGCCACAACTGATCACACCCTCGGTCGTCCGCTCTCCCGGCCCGGGGACGCACCCCCGCATGGACCATCGTGCCACCAACAGGGCCGCCCCATGCGGGTCATGGGACATCAGTCGTGGGCGGGGCCGGACCGGTCGTGCCGCACAGCAATTCGACAGCCGTACGGGGGAGGCCGTTCGGGGGACTTCGGCGTCGTATCGCCGTCTTATCCGCACAACGTATTCGCGGGGAATGCGAATTGCCGGTGGGGGGTGGGAAGGGTGGGGCTTTTTGTGGTGGTTTCGTGGGGACTTGGGGGGGTGAAGAGGGGTATAGCGGACGGAGGTGTGGTCCGTATGACACGTGTCCTTGTCGGAATTCCGGGTAGTCGGGAAGGACCCGCTCCGGCGCCAACCCGGAAAGACCTCAGGGGTTTTACGCAAACCCACGGACACCGCTAGGGTGCCTCAGATGTTCCACGCCGCCTCGTCCCCGATCCCGAGTCCCCGCCCGCCGCGGCCCGGTCGTGACGCGTTCTTCGACAACGCCAAGTACCTCGCGATCGTGCTGGTGGCCGTGGCCCACTCCTGGGAGCCGCTGAAGGGCGACAGCCGGACGCTGCAGGCCGCGTACATGTTCGTGTACGCCTTCCACATGCCGGCGTTCATCGTCGTCTCCGGGTTCTTCTCCCGCAGCTTCGACGGCAGCCCCGACCGGCTGAGACGGCTCATCACCGGCGTGGCGGTGCCCTACGTGGTGTTCGAGACGGCGTACCCGCTGTTCCGGCAGGCGGTCGACGGGCAGCCCATGGACATCACCCTGCTGGACCCCTGGTACCTGACCTGGTTCCTGGTCGCCCTGTTCATCTGGCGGCTCACCACCCCCGTCTGGAAGCTGGTGCGGTGGCCCCTGCCGCTCGCGCTGGTCCTGGCCATGCTGGCCTCCGTCACCCCCGGCATCGGGGACGACCTCGACCTCCAGCGGGTGCTGCAGTTCCTGCCGTTCTTCGTCCTCGGCCTGTGCCTGAAGCCCGAGCACTTCCGGCTGGTGCGGCGCAGGTCCGTGCGGATCGCCGCCGTCCCCGTGTTCGCCCTCGCGCTGACGTTCGCGTACTGGGCCGTGCCGCGGATGAACACCGCCTGGTTCTACCACCGCGACGCCGCGCAGGAGCTGGCCGCGCCATGGTGGGTGGGGCCGGTCATGCAGCTCGCGCTGTTCGGCTGCTCCCTGCTGCTCACCGCGTGCTTCTTCGCGTGGGTGCCGGGGCGAACCCTGTGGTTCACCGCGCTGGGCGCCGGCACCCTGTACGGCTACCTGCTGCACGGCTTCCTGATCAAGGCCGCCGACTACCGCGGCGTGTTCGCCCGCCCGTTCTTCCACACCCACCTCGGCATGCTCACGGTGAGCGCGGCCGTCGCGGCCGCCGTCACCGTGCTGTGCAGCGGCCCCGTGCGGCGGGTGTTCCGGTGCGTCGTGGAGCCCCGGATGGACTGGGCGTTCCGCAAGGACCCGGTGCGGGCCGCGCAGGAGCGCGAACCCCGCCGGGAGAAGGTCTCCGCCTGACGAGGGGTCCGCGCTCCGGTCGGCTGCGCCGGGTCACCTGCCCTGGGTCAGCTGCCCTTGAGGTGCCGCATCAGGCGCTCGAAGTCCTGCCAGCCCGACAGGTCCGACGGGTCGCCCGGGAACGGGTAGTACAGCGCCGGGCGGGTCCTCGGGCCCAGCTCCCGCGGCTTCTCGCGCAGCGGCGTGCGGCGGGCCCGGTCGCCGGGCATCGTCCGGACCTCCTCGGCGCCCAGCACGAAGGCGTACGGCACGCCCGGGCCCTCGAAGTGCGGCGGGACGGAGAGGTCGCGGCGGGCCCTGCGGACCTGGACCAGCATCGACTGGAGGTCGTGGCGGGTGGCCAGCGCCTCCGCGGCCTTCTGCACCGACTCGGTCGGGGGCTCCTCGGCGGCGCCGTAGCCGAACGCCAGCGTGACGTCCTCCTCGACGCCCGCCGTCGTCCGGGTGATCCGCACCGTCGCGAGGCCGGGCCGCTCCGGGGAGCCGACCACGACCACCCACGTCGGCTCCGGCGACCGCTCGAACGCCACGTCGGTGAGCTGGCGCAGCGACCAGGGGAGGTTGGCGGGCTCCTCGGTGCCCCAGCCGGCCGGGGGCTCGCCGGTGATCTCGCGCCAGACCGACTCCACGGCGCCGCCGAGCACCAGCCGGTCGTCGGCGGGGTGGACGCAGCGGAAGGAGATGGCCAGCTGGCGTTCTCCGGTGTCCGCGGCGCCCTGGGCGAAGGTCTCCGCGATGGGGGTGCGCGGGTCCTCGGCCGTGGCGTCGGGCGACTCCAGCGTCACGAACAGGCCGTTCGCCCACTGCAGGATCGCGCCGGACAGACCGTCGTAGTAGCCGCACTTCTCGTCCTGGACGACCCAGCGCGAGGGCCAGCCCGGCAGCGCGCCGCGCACCGTCGGCGACAGCCGGGTGCCGGCGGGGGTGACGATCTGCAGGCCCAGCTCGGCCTCGGCGGCCGCCCGGAAGGTGTCGGCGAGCCAGGAGGTCATCGCGACGACCGGCCGGTCCTGGATCACCACGGCGACCTTGTCGGTGAGGACGTCCACGGCGGGCTGCGCGGCCGCCGGCACCGGCACGGCCGTCATGCCCTCGGTGTTCACCACCCCGATCGAGGTGGCCACCCCGCGCGGCCAGGCGGTGCCGCCGACCAGCGTGGCGATGCGCCCCACGAAGGTCCCGGCGAGCGCCTCGGCCTCCTTCACGCCGGTGGTGGCGCGCGCCTCGGTCCACCAGTACGGGACCTCCGGCTCGCTCGCGCCGAGCAGCCGTTCGGCCTCGCCCCTGACCTGCACGAGCAGCGGGGCCTCCACCGACAGCAGCGGGCGGCCCTGCTCGTCGTGCAGTCGTACGAGCGCCCCCTCCGCCTCGGCGCCGACCAGCAGGTCGGGGCCGCCCGAGAGCAGGCCCGCGATCACGCTCAGCGGGTCCGGCATCTTCTTCGTGAGTGCGACGACGTCCTTCGTCATGGGTTCACCCTCTCCCCCGCGTAGACGGTCTGGATCAGCCGGTTCGGCTCGCCCCGGCGCACCAGCACGCCGCGGCCGGGCGGCTGCTGGGAGGCGTACACCCCGGTGAAGAGCTGGCCCTCGCTGCGGTCGCCCGTCATCACCAGCGCGGCGGCGCCCGACTCGCGCAGGCCCATCATCAGCGGCTCGTACAGCCCGCGGGAGGCGCCCGCGACGCGCCGGGTCAGCACGAAGTGCAGGCCGATGTCCTGCGCCGAGGGGATGTACGGCACGAACGGCGCGAGGGGCTGCTGGCCGGCGGTGGTCAGCACGTCGTAGTCGTCGACCAGGATCACGATGCGCGGGCCGGAGAAGGTGCCCGGCTCCAGGTCGGAGCCGTCGGCGCCGTCGTCGGGCAGCCGCTTGTCCAGCTCGGTGGCGATGCCCGCCGCGAGGGCGCCGCACAGCTTGGCGTTGTAGGCGTAACCGCCCCGGTACTCCTCGGGGATGGCGCCGCGCAGGCCGCGGCGGGGGTCCATCACGCCGAAGACCAGCTCCTCGTCGCCGTAGCGCTCGATCAGGCCCTGGGCGATCACCTTGAGCAGGTTGGTCTTGCCGCACTCGCTGTCGCCGAGGACCAGCAGGTGCTGGTCGTGCCGGAACAGGTCGAGCATGACCGGTGCGAGGTGCGTCTGGTCCAGCGCGATGGGCACCCGGCGCGGTTCGGCGGCCGGGCCCGGCAGCAGCCGCGGCTCCAGGACGTGCGGCAGGACCCGCACCGGCTGGGCGACCTCGCCCGTCCAGGTGGCGCGGATCGTGCGGGCGGTGCGCTCCAGGACCGCGCCCAGGTCGGAGGTGTCGGCGAGGCCGTCGGTGCGCGGCAGCGCGACCTGCGCGAACAGCTTGCCGTCGGTGAGGACGCGGCCCTTCTCCTCCGGGGCGAGGGTCTGGGCGAGCTTGCGCTCGATGCTGGACTCGGTCGGGTCGTTCAGCCGCAGCTCGACCCGGGTGCCGAACTGCGACTGGGTCGCGATCCGCACGTCGTTCCAGCGCAGCATGCCCGCGACGACGTGGATGCCGTAGCCGCTGCCGCGCTTGAGGATGTCGACGACCGCGTCGTCCAGTTCCTCGAAGTCGTCGCGCAGGGCGCCGAACCCGTCGATCAGCAGCACGATCTCCGTGGACGCCAGCTCGGGGAGCCGACCCGCCGCGCGCAGGGTGCGCAACTGCTCCAGGGAGTCGATGTTGTGGACGCGGAACAGTTCCTCGCGCTGGTCGAGCATGCCGCGCACCGAGTCGATGGTGCGGGCGGCGCGCTCCCGGTCGGCGCGGCCGGCGACGCCGCCGACGTGCGGCAGCCCGGCCAGCGCCTGGAGGCCGCCGCCGACCAGGTCGAGGCCGTAGAGGCCGACCTCCTGCGGGGTGTGGGTGAGCGCGAGGGACAGGGCGAGGGTGCGCAGCAGGGTGGTCTTGCCGGACTGGGGTCCGCCGATGACGGCCGCGTGGCCGCCGGCGACCGTGAGGTCCAGGTACCACTGGCCCTGCCACTGCTTCGTCGGGTCGTCCAGGAGGCCCAGCGGCACCCGGAGCGGTCCGCGCCGCTTGGCCAGCTGCATGCCGCGCGCGCCGACCTCCAGGGGTCCGGCGACCTTGTCGAGGGCGACCGCGTCGGGAAGCGGGGGCAGCCAGATCTGGCGCACGGGGCGGGCGCCCGCGTTCTCCAACTGCTGGACCATGACGCCCATTTCGGTGGGCCCGGTCTCCCGGCGCCGCATCTGCGGCTCCTGGGGCGCGGCGCCCTCCTCCTGACCGAGGGTGTTGTACGCCTCGTACTCCAGGGCGAGGGGCCCGGTGTCCTCCTCCTCGCGGCGCACGGGGCCGCGGTAGGCGCCGGAGACGTAGCCGGCCTTGAACCGCTCGTAGTGGCTGGTGTCGACCTTGAGGTAGCCGAAGCCGGGCAGCGGCGGCAGGTGGAAGGCGTCGGTGGTGTCCAGCACGGTGCGCGACTCGTCGGCGGAGAAGGTGCGCAGGCCGAGCCGGTACGACAGGTAGGTGTCCAGGCCCTTGAGCTTGCCGCCCTCGATGCGCTGGCTGGACAGCAGCAGGTGCACGCCGATGGAGCGGCCGATGCGGCCGATGGACAGGAACAGGTCGATGAAGTCGGGCTTGGCGGTGAGGAGTTCACCGAACTCGTCGATCACCACGAACAGGTGCGGCAGCGGGTCGAGGTCGGGCCGCTTCTCGGCGCGCAGGGCCGCGTAGTGGCCGATGTCGGCGACGTTGCCCGCGTCCTTGAGGACCTGCTGGCGGCGCTTGACCTCGCCGGCCAGCGAGGCGTGGACGCGCTCGACGAGGCCGGCCTGGTTCTCCAGGTTGGTGATCACGCCGGCCACGTGCGGGAGGTCGGCGAAGGGGGCGAAGGTGGCGCCGCCCTTGTAGTCGACCAGGACCAGCGCGAGGTCCTCCGGCGGGTGGGTGGCGACCAGGGCGAGGACCAGGGTGCGCAGCAGCTCCGACTTGCCGGAGCCGGTGGCGCCGACGCACAGGCCGTGCGGGCCCATGCCGAGCTCGGAGGACTCCTTCAGGTCGAGCAGGACCGGGTCGTGGGAGTCGCTGACGCCGATCGGCACGCGCAGGAAGGCCCGTTCGCCGCGCGGCGCCCACAGCCGGGCGAGGTCGAGGTCGGCGACGTCGTCGATGCCGAGGAGGTCGGCGAAGTCGACCGGACCGCTCAGCGGGGCGTCGGCGGCCATCGAGTCGGCGGACAGGCGCAGCGGGGCGAGCATGCGGGCGAAGCCCTCGGCGAACGGCACGCCGATCTCGTCGACGGTGCCGTGGGCGCCGATCGGCTCCTCCTCGCGCAGGTCCTCGATGGCGATGCGCTCGCCGTCGACGGTGATCCGCACGCCGACGCTGCCGGGTTCCTGCACCCGCTCGTCGAGCAGGTGCAGGACCGTGACGCCCATGTCGCGCAGCCCGACCGCGTCGTCGGGGCGGGGCAGGTCGACCGCGTCGTCGCCGTGCGCGTCGGCGACGACGAGCAGCCGCGAGGTCATCGCGAGGGCGTCCCGGCCGGACAGGCCGCGGCGCACCTCGGCCGCGTAGGAGGCGCGGCGGCGCAGCTCCGGGCCGATCTGGCGGGCCAGTTGGGGCATCGAGGGGGCGATGCGGCGGGCGCTGACCGGCCCGTCGAACTGCTCGGGGTCGAGCAGGTGGGGCAGCCACTTGGCCCACTCCCAGTCGGCGACGCGGTCGCCGGGCGCGGCCAGCGCCAGCGCCACGTCGTCGGGGGCGTGCATCGCGGCGGTCTGCACGAGCAGGGCGCGGGCGACCCGCAGGGTGTCCTCGCGGCGGCCGATGACGCTGACGTTGCCGACCCGGTCGAGCGGCACGGTCAGCGGCAGGTCGGTGCCGGTGCGGAAGCGGGCCATCAGCGCGGACGCCTCGTTCAGCATGAACTGGTCCGGCGGGGTCAGCACGGACGAGCCCTGCTGGCCGACCTTGAGGTCCCGTACGGGCATCTCGCCGGTGCCGACCCGCACGCGCAGGAAGTCGCCGTCCAGGCGCCGCCGTTCCCACAGCCGGGCCGGGTCGCGGACGACGTCGTAGAGGGCGTCCGGCGGCGGGTTGAGCACCTGGGCGGTCTCCGCGCGCTCGCGTTCCTCCCCGGACAGCTCCTCGCGCAGGTCCTCCAGGTAGGCGAGGTAGGCCTCGCGCTGGGTGCGGCGGGTGCGCTGGGCCTTGCCGCGCTGGGAGAAGACCAGGGTGAGCGAGCCGGCCAGGGTGACGACCAGGATGATCGCGCCGAGCCCCGCGAACTGGCTGTTGCGCACGACCGTCATCATCACGACGGACGACATCACGCCGGCCACGGGCAGCAGCGACGTGGCGATCGAACCCGCCTTGCCCTCGGGCAGGTTGGGCGGCGCCTCTATGGTGCGCGGTTCGCTGGCGGCCGGCGGCCGGGTGGTGCGCGCCGGGCGGTGGATCAGTCGGGTACTCATCGTCGTGGCCTCTGTGGGGTCCCTTCGAGGGCGCTCAACGGCGCTTCTGGGACAGTTCGAAGACGTCCGCGGCGAGCCGGGTCACGGCCTGCCGGGTGGCGCGGGCGAGCAGGTCGGTGCGGATGGCGCCGCCGGCCGCGAGGTGCCGGTCGTAGGGCAGCGTCAGCACGCTCGCCCCGGTCGCCTTGAGCTGCTCGGCCGCCTTGTCCAGGTCGAGTCCGGGGTGCGGGACGGTCTCGGTGAGGACGACGACGGTCGAGGTGGTGATGTCCCGGGGCAGGCCGCGCATCCACTCCAGCACCGAGCGGGTGCTGGCGATGCCCTCCAGGGTGGCGGGCACGGTCAGCACCCGGGCCTGCGCGGCGGACAGCGCGGTACGGGCCACTTCGGCGGGCAGCGTCTCGCAGTCGACGACGGTCACGCCGAAGTAGCGGCGCAGCGACACCATCACCCGCTCGTAGCCGCGGGTGTCGAGCATCGCGCCCACCTGTCCCTGGCTGCCGGGCAAGAGCCAGGCGTTCTCCGGGAGTTGCACGAGGTAGCCGGTGATGTCCAGCAACGACATCTGGGGTTCGACGAGGGCGGCGAGGTCACCGGTGGTCCAGCGCAGGCTCTCCGCGCCGAGCCGCACCGGCAGCGAGCCGAGCGCCGGGTCGGCCTCGACGATCAGCACCGGGTCCTGCCGGTAGTGCGCGTAGGTGGCGCCGAGCAGCGCGGCGACGGTGGTCTTGCCGGAGCCGCCGCGGATGGAGGTGACCGCGATCTGCCGCCCGGTGGTGACGGGCCGCTGCAGCACCTCGGCGGTCGCGGTGGCCCCGGCGACCTCGCGCGCGGCGGACGACGACACGGTACGGCGCACCGCGCGCAGGGCCCGGGCGGCGAACGGCTCGCCGCGGCGCGGCTTCAGCGCGGCGGCGGAGAGCCGCTTGTCCAGGACGGGGCGGGTGTCGGGCACGGAGCCCCGGCGGCCGGCGGCCGCGGCGGCACCGGCGCCGGCGCCCCGAGCGGGGGGCTGCGGCTGTGCGTGCGGCTGGGGGGGCGGGGCGGTGTGCTGGGCCGGCGGGGGGGTCGGGGCGGGCTGGTGCCCGGGGTTCCGGGGGTAGGGCTGCTGGGCGTAGGGAGCGGCTGGGGCGGCGCCCTGGCCGCCGTCGTGGGGCTGCTGCGGGCCCGGGGAGGCGGGCGGGGCGCCCTGGTCGCCGTACGGCTGCTGCGGGTAGCCGTAGGCGGGGGCGGGCTGCTGGGGGTAGCCGTACGAGGACTGCTGCTGGGGGTAGCCGTAGCCGGGCCCGGGCTGGGGGGACGGGTCGGGACGGTCCGGGCCCGGGGCGTTCTGCGCGGGCACGCCGGGGTGGGCCGGGGGCCGGGGTGCGGGGGCGTCCCCGTCGGGCGCGGGCTGCTGTGCGGCAGCCTGCTGCGACGGGGGCTGCTGGGCCGCCGGCTGCTGTGACGCGGCCTGCTGCGACGGGGGCTGCTGTGACGCGGCCTGCTGGGGTGCCGCGCCGGCCCTCAGGTCGCGCAGCACGTCGTTCTGCCAGTTCTCACCGCTCGGCATGTCGCCCTTCTCCCCTTGCGTCGGCCTCCCCCGGAGCACCGCCGCGTCGTCCCTCGGAACTCAGAACTTGTCGAGCAACTGCCCGTAGATGCCGAACACGCCGACGGCCAGCGGGAACAGCCCGATCACGCCGAAGGACTCGATGAGATCGGCCAGCCTGCGCAGCCGTACCCGCACGTGCTCGGGCGGTTCGATCGCGAGGACCAGCAGCGGCAGCACCGCGGCCGCCGCCAGCAGGGCCAGCGCACCGGCCCCGCCGGAGTGGTCAAGCCACAGCACCGCGAGGCGCACGACGAGCACGGCCGCCGCGCCGAACAGCGCCACGACCTCCGCGACCAGCGGGAACGCGCGGGCCCGCGACAGCAGCACCACGGCGGTGAGCGAGGCGAGGACCACCGTCCACACGGTCGGCTCGTCGGCGGTCGTCAGCAGCCAGCCGCCGGCGGCGGCCGAGGCGGCCGCGACCACGGTGGCCAGGGCGAGTCCGCGGTGGGTGGCGGCGAGCGCGTTGGAGACCTGGTGACGGCTGACGGAGACGCCCGAGGAGCGCCGGTCGTCGAGGCCGGTGAGCCCGGAGGCCATCAGCGCGAGCCGCGGCAGCAGGCCGAGCAGCACCACGGAGAACACGGCCATCACGGCACCGAGCCGGTCGGGACGGTCCTGAAGGGCGGCGACGGCCTCCCAGACGAGGGCCACGGCGACGGCGGCGACGGCACCGATGAGCCCGCCCCGGCCGAGCGGTGAGAAGTAGGCGAGCAGGACCAGCGTGAGCACCAGCGCGCCGACGACGCCGGCCAGCCGGGCCTCGCCGGACCAGTCGTAGGCGTCGGCGGCGGTCCACGCGGCGAGCAGGCCGAGCCCGCCGGCGGCGAACAGCAGCGCGGTGGCGAGCCCCAGGTTGCCCTCGCCGACCTTCGCCACGACGGCGCCGGCCAGCAGGAAGACCACGGTGGCCGCCAGCAGCGCGGTGGCGACGGACTCCAGCGCGAACTCGTGCCGTGCCAGCACCGCCGCGGCCACGGCGAACACGACGGTGGCGACCCCGGCGCTGACCCGGCGCGCGGCCGGACGCCAGCGCCAGGCACGCAGGTCGAGGTCGTCGGCGACCTGGTCGGTGACGTCGTGCACGACCGGCGCGGGGGGCGCGGCGTGCGCCCGCACGAGCTGGAGGACGGCGCCGTCGGCGACCTCGGCCGAGGACAGCGTGGCGTCGTTCGGCAGCACCGAGCCGTCGGAGGTGACCAGTTGCCGCGTGGTGGGCCGGGTAGCGACCCGGTCGTCGAGCAACCGCAGTATGTCCGGGAGCAGTTGACCGATCGGCGTGTCCGACGGCAGGACGAGGTCGGCGCGCCGCCGCTCACCGATCAGGGTGACTCGGCTCAGCTGGGTCCGAGACGTCGTTGCAGTGCTCACCACTCACCGGAACCTATCATCGCGTCATTTCGGCCACGGGCCCTGTTCGAGGTGATCCCGTCACCCACGTCGGTTGTCCTCACCGCTTCTCCCCACTCGCGCTGCCGGAAGGGCTGCCGGAGGGGCTGCCCGAGGGGCTGCTGCCGGAGGGGTTGTACAACTGCTCCTGCTGCTGCCGCTGCTTGTCCTGCTCGGCCTTCTGCTTGGCCAGGGTGGCCTGGAGGAAGGACCAGCCGACGCAGCCGGCGCACAGCACGGCCGCGATCGCGATGCCCGCGAACACCTTGCCGAGCCGCTCGTCCAGGGTGCGGCGGCCGCGCTGGGTGCCGAACAGCAGCGCGTCGCGCATCCGCCGCCGGCGTACCGCGACCGACTCGAGCAGTTGGCTGTCGTAGTCCCGTGCCATTCAGTCGTCGTCCCGTACTGGTGTCGTCTGGTGTCGTCCGCCGGTGCGGTCGGTCGGTGCCGGTCGGTCGGTTCCGGCCGGTGTCGGTCAGTCGTCCGAGGTGAGGCCCAAGTACTGCCTCATGGCGCTGTACTTCCGCTCCAGGCGCCGCGCGGTGGCCTCGTCGAGGACGGCGAGCCGGTCCGGGTCGGCGTTGTGCGCGAGGTCCGCCGCCTTGACCAGCCGGGCGCCCGGGGTGGCGAGGATCCGCCGCGCGTACGCCTGTGGTGCCTCGCCGGGCTGCTTGGTCACCGCGCGGACGACGTCCTTGGTGCGCCGGTCGAGGTCGGCGGTGCGCAGCCAGTCCTCGCTCAGTGCGCCGTCCTCCACGGCGTCGTGCAACCAGGCCGCGGCGACGAGTTCGTCACCGCCGCCCCGGGCGCGGACGCCCTCGGCGACGGCCCGCAGGTGCTCGGCGTACGGCCGGCCCGCCTTGTCCGTCTGCCCGGCGTGCGCGGCGAGCGCGAGGGCCTCGACCTCGGCGAGACCCAGGCTCACGACGCGCGCCTTCCATCGTGCCCGTGCCCGTACTGCGGCATGCAAGCTCCCCCTTACTTTGCCCGTGCAACATAAGGCACGGGAGGGCGGGGAGTACACCCGGGGTGCGGATCCGGGGGCGGGCGGGAGCCGTGGGTGCTCCGTCGGCCGACCCGTGGGTCAGGGGTTCCGCGTCAGCCCGTCAGCCCGTCAGCCCGGAGACGATCATGAACAGGAGCCACAGGACCGGGACGAGGCCGACGTAGGCGAGGGGCCTGCGGTGCACGGGGGCGCCCGGGTCGACCTGCCGCCCGTGCTGCCCCGGCGCCGGGGGCTGGAGCTTCTTCACCTTGCGCGAGACCACGAGGTTGTGGATCAGCGTGAACGGGGTGAACAGGAACAGCGAGAAGGGACTCCACCAGCCCTGCCAGAGGGTCTCCGTGGTGAGCGCCCGGTACACGGCCACACCGCACGTCCCGCACATCGGCCCGTCCAGCTTCCGGAAGGTCATGACGACCAACAGCCCACGGTGGGCCCGGAAGGTGACGGGCACGGCGGGGGAACCTCCACAGAACCTGCACGCGGAGGCGAGGGGTTGGGGGTGGGCGGGGTGGCCTTGATAGCCCGGGTGGCCGGGGTGGGCGTAGGGCTGGCCGGGGTGGGTCTGGGGTGGTGCGGGGGCGTAGGGGGTGCCAGGGTGTCCGTAGGGCCCACCGGGGTTGGCGGCGTACGGGTTGCCGGTCGGCTGCTGGGGCGGGACGGCGGGTGCCTGGGGGTAACCGCCCTGCTGGGCATACGGGTGGGGACCGCCGGCCTGGGGAGCAGCGGCGTACGGGTTGCCCTGGGGCGGGGTGGCCATGGGTGAGTGACTCTCCGTGGATGACGGCTTCCGGACGGCCATGCATATCGTGGTGGACCGGGGGGACGTCAACCGGGTTCTTCGGCAACGCCGTTGCCCCGCCCGGGGCGACTCGGCCGAACGCGGTCAGGAGCCGCTCGCGGCCAAGGCCTTGACGGCGTCGGAGTTCGGGGCGTCGGTGAGCGAGCCGGGCAGGACGCGCCCCCGGTTACTCTCCGAGGACGACAGCTCCGCGAGCGCCTGAGATGGCGGAATGCCCCGTCCCTTGGCGTCCTGCAGCCGGGTGTGCCAATGTCCTCCTTCGGCGAGGGCACGGCCCCCGGCGTCGCTGCGGGGAACCCACGCAGCAGCGTCGTCCTCGTCGCACCCCCATACGTAGCCGAGGACGGCGCCGCCCGTCTTGTCGACCACGGTGAGGTAACGGACCAGCTTGTCGGTCCGGGTGCGGTACCTGGGGGGTCCCTCCCCCACGGAGTTGAAGTGCACGTCCTCGTCACGGCGCGCGGATTTCCGGGCGGGCTCAGTCACCGACGGCTCGTTCCTGGAGGGCGGCGAGGGACGGGGCCCCGGTGAGGGAGCCGGGGACGACGTGGCTCAGCTTGCTGTCGTTCGCGCCGCGCGCCAGCTCGGCGAGCAGCGCCGCGGGGGCGAGCTCCCGGGCCTTGCCGCTGCGCAGCGCCCGCAGCCACGACGCTCCGGCGTTCACCGCGCGCGGCGGAAGTCCCGGCGGCACCACCCAGCCGGCCGCGTCGTCGCCGTCGTTGGCCCACACGTACCCGATCACGGTGCCCGCCGCGTCGGCGACAGCCAGGTACGCGACGGGCCCGCCGGTCTGCCGGCAGTACGCCGGAGGAGCGTCCACCTCCGTGAACGGCAGGTTCGCGGCAAGGCGCGGATTGACCGTTCGTCCGCTCCTCATGGCGGCGTCCGCGTCCCGTCAGCTCTCCTCGGCCAGTTCCTTCACGGCCTGGAGGCTCGGGGCCTGGGTGAGGGACCCGGGGACGACGTGGCTGGGATTGGCGGGGTCGGAGTCCCGGAGGAGTTCCGCCAGGGCAGCCGAGGGACTGATGCCCCGGGCCTTGGCGTCCCGCAGCCGGGAGACGTAGAGGGCTCCGCGGTTGAAGGCCTCGTCGCCGCCCGCCTTCCGCACCTTCCAGCCCGCGGCGTCGTCCTCGTCGTTCGCCCACACGTACCCGAGGACCGTCCCCTGACCATTGGCGACGGTCACGTACTGGACCGGCTTGTCCGTGGTACGGGAGTAACGGGCCGGGCCCGCCACTTCCTCGAACTGAAGAGGCTCGGTCAGGCGGGGCTGGACGTTCCGCTCCCGGCTCATGGTCGTTCTTCCTCTCCTCGCTACCTGGGCAGCACTTCGCCGTACACCTGGACCTGCCCATTCTCCATGAACACGCGGGTCACCCGGTACTGCGTCCCCCTGCCCAGCAGGACCTCCCGCTCGCCCATGCCGAACTTGCCGACCTTCTCCACCCACAGGGCCGGAGTGCCCTTCGGGACCCTGAGGTGGAGGATCGCCTCCGAGCCCGCGAAGGCGGACACCGGGTGGTCGCCCAGGGACGTCGACATGTAGGCCTTGTCCGTGTAGGTGTTGCCCAGCATCTCGAGGGGGTCGTCCAACTGCAGGTGCCCGATGCCGGTGCCGCGGACCACCATGACGTCCTCCGGGACGGGGTGGCCCGCGAGGGCCGCGTCCACCTCGTCGATGTTGTGCTGCACGTACGTGCTCCACTTCGAGGCGTCGCCCCGCAGGAAGCCGTTCATCTCTTTGTACGTGGCCCAGCCGTCGGCGTGCGGCGCCGGAAGGCCGTAGTTCGGCTCGTCCGTGTAGTCCCACACGGCCTTGCGGCGGGCGTCGGGCATGTTCTCCGCGTAGTCGTTCCAGTACGTCTGCCCGTACTTGATGGCGTCCGTGTCCGCGGGGAAGGACCTGGTCCCGTCCGAGACCTCGGCATAGGCCACCCGGTGCTGTTCCGCGGGCGTGAGCCGGTCCCATTCCGTGTCGGAGACGAGCGGCTTGTACTCGAACGGCTCCTCGGGCGCGCCGTGTCCCGGTACGTCCGCGTCCCCGTGTCCCGGCACGGCAGGAACGTCGGCATCGTGGTGAGCAGCAGCGTCCACGCCGTCGTCGCCGAGGCCCGCGTGGTCACCGGCGTCCGTGTGGTCGCCGCCGTGCGACGCGTCGTCGCCGTGGTGACCGGCACCGTCGTGGTGGCCGGCACCGTCCTGCGGGTGACCATTGGGGGTGTCGTGCGGGTGGCTGTCGGGGGCGTCGTGGCCCGTGGGGTGCGGGGTGTCCGGGGTGTGGCCGTCCGTGTGCGGGGTGGTCGTCGGGGTCTCGTGCGGGGTGGTCGTCGGGACGTCGTGGGTCGCGCCGCCGGCCGGGGTGTCGTGGTACCAGGCCGACGGCGTCGTACCGGAGTGCGCGCCCGCCGAGACCGCGTCGCCCGTGCTGTGCGGGATCCCGCCCTGGATGCCGTGGGACACGGGCGCTCCGCCGGTGTACGTCCCACCGCCGCCGGTGGAGTGGGGCACGCCGCCGTGGATGCCGTCGCTGGTCGCGTGGGCGCCGGTGGAGGCGCCGTGGCTCGCGGTGGCCGCGGGGGTCGACTGCGGGATGCCGCCGTGGACGCCGTCGGACGGCGCGTGCGCGACGGGGGCGTGGGCGCCGCTGTCCCCCGTGTGTGCGGCACCGGTGTGGGACGTGCCGTCCGCCGTATGACCGGCGCCCGTGTACGCCGAGTTGTCGGCCGAGTGCCCGGCTCCTGCGTACGCCGCGTTGTCGGCCGAGTGCGGAACGCCCGCGTAGGCCGGCGTGTCGGGGGTCTGGGTGGTCCAGTGCTCGGGAAGGCCGGAGGGCGTCTGGTACGACGCCGGGGCCGTCTCGTGCGGGACCGGCGTCGTGTCGATGGTGCCGTCGGGCGAGACGAGGTTGCCGTTCGGCTCCAGGAGCCGGCCGTCGGGAAGGTGGACCGAGCCGTCCGGGAGCGTCGGGACCTCGATCTTGCCGATCCCCTTGAGGCCCTTCGCGATGTCCCCGATCTTCGACAGGCCCGCGCCTGCGCCCTTGGCGATGTACGTCATCGGGTCGATGACCTTGCCCGCCTTGCCCGCCACCGACAACACCTTCGCCACCGCGCCGGCCTTGCCCGCACCCGCCGCGGCACCGCCCGCACCGCCCGTGAACACCGTCGTCAGGACGTTGAAGGTGACGGCGCCCGCCGCGCGGCCGGGGTTCTTCCCCCACTCGTCCCACGCCACCAGCGCCTTGCCCGTCTCCTTCATCGCTTTACGCGAATCACGGATCCACGACGGCAACTTGTCGTCGGGAAGCAGCCAGAAGGCCGTACCGACACCGGGGATCGACGCCAGGGCGAGACCGGTGGCGAGTTGCGCGAGGCCCTTCCACGCCTGCCCCATCGCGTCCCAGCCGCCGAAGCCCACCAGGGTGCCCAGGCCCTTGATCGTGCCCCACACCCCGTCCACGATCAGCCCGTCCCAGACAAAGGACTTCACCCAGTGGCCGACCTCGTACCAGTGGTGCTTCTCCTCCACCGGGTCACCCCAGGGAAGCTTCGCGTTCTTCAAGTCCTCCGCGTTGAACCCGTACTGGTCCTTACGGTCAGAGCCGTCCCCCGCCACCATCTGGGTGCCGTTCCAGATCGCGGTGATCTTGTTGTGGCACGTACGCTCCGCCGCCCAAAAAGCAGCCACCGTCGCCGTGATGTCATCGCGGATCTGGTTGTGCTCGCCGACCTTGCCGCCGTCGTACTCCCAGTCGTCGTCGTCCTTCACCGAGGCGACGAACGTCTGCGCCTTGGTCTTGAGCTCTTTCAGCTTGGAGACCAGGGGACGGATCTCGGTGGCGTAGGACGACAGCGCGCCGGAGACGGTCTCCAGGTGGGTGGCGAAGTCGTCGGCGCGGTCCTGGACCGGCTTGGTGGTGGCGAACAACTGCTCCGCCTCGGGCGCCTTGTAGAACGCCGACAGCCCCTGGAACTGGGAGTGGACGTCCTTGCCCGTGTCGCGGACGTTCCCGGCGTCCTTCTTCAACGCCGCGTGATCCAGCTCCAACTGCGCCAGATCACCGGTGTACTGCGGGATCTCCTCGGGATTGATCACGCCTTGCCCACTCCCGGCGCGTCCAGCTTCGGCGCCTTCAGCGTGTTGCGCTGCGCCTCCAGCGCCATCTCCTCGTCACCGTTCAGGTAAGCCGTCGTCGCGTCCACCACACCCTGCAACGACTTGCCCGCACGCGCCGCCACGAACGACAAGTCCTTCGACGCCCGCTCCGCATACTGCGACAGAGCCAGCGCCACCAACCCGCCCTGCGCCTGCTCACCACCCGACGGCGCGTCCGCGGAAATCGTCCCCGCACTCGATGCCGCCGACGTCAGATGCTCACCGAACGCCGTCGCATGCTTCTGCAGATGCGACGCCGTCTCCCCCGTCGTCTTCAGCACACCCGAAATACCCTGCGGCTTCAGATCCCAGCCCGGCACCGGAAGTCACCCCCGTCGTCCTCGTACGTCACCCAACTCGCCGCCTCCTCGGCGGCGTTCAGCCGATGTTGTCGACCGCGGACTTCGCTCGCGACAGCGTGGACTGCGCCGTACCGTCGTTCTGCTCCAACGTCGACTTCAACAACCCGATGATGTTCTTCACCTCGGTCGACGCACGGTTCCAGCGCTGCTCCTTGCCGTGGTACTCATCCGCCACACCATCCGCCGTGAAGTCCGCCATCGCCGCCTTCACCTGACGGTCACGCTGACCGATGACCTCCTCCAGACGCGCGATCACACTCTGGATGTTCCCCTGCGCATCCGTCGACGCACCCACGTCGTACGAACGACGATCCGAACCCGCACCCGCCATCACGAACCACTCCCCGTGAGAAGAAAAGGAAAGAACCCGACCGGAACGACCGCGTCGGAAGGTCAGCGGGCGCCGAAGCGGGCCGCGTCGAAGTTGGCCGCCGACATCTGCTGCCGCGCGTTGTCACCCTGCTCCTGGTCACCCGTGCTGAACGCCGACTCCATCCCCGACTGACCACCCAGGATCGCCGACAGGGAACCGTTCAGCTCACTCGCGATCTCATCCGCACGCGCCTTGAACTGGTCGAACATCACCCGGCCGTTGCCGTTGAACTTGCCCTCCAGCGGCTGCGCCGCCTGCACCAACTGCCGGATCAACGAACCGAGATCGTCACTCGAACCCCGCGAATCACGCATCAGGGTCGACAACGTCTGCGCACCCATGTCGAACTTCATGAAGGCCCCCGTCCAGGTCACTGGGTCACTGCTCTCACGTCACAGCGCACTACACGCAGACTCATCCCTATCAACAGAGGGATTGCCTGTGCAATCGGGTACCCCACGCCGTCACAGAGGCACCACAAACCCGTGACCAAGTCATGGGGGACACAAGGGGCGGAGTCTGAAGGATGGCCTCAGAGTCCAGCACTCGCGTCTCCGGGCTCGGCCGGCACGCCCAGCAGTGTCTCCAGCTCCCTCAACGCGGCAGCCAGGCGCGGGGCGTTGTGCCGGTGCGCCGCCGGGTGCGGAGATCCCCGGAAGTCGAACGGGCCCCAGACGTCGTGGAACACGGCGACATCGGCCGAGAGGCCGAGCGGCTCGGCGGAGACGGTCAGTTCGACCAGGCGCTCCTCGCGGTGTCGGGCGCCGTCCGCGTCGGACCACTCACCGGTGCTCAGCACGTGGAAGCCGCTCGTCTCCGCCTCCGGGAAAGCGACGGGGCGTAGTTCTTAGACCCTCCGGACTGTCCAGTCGTCGTCCAGCGGGCGCAGGAGACCGACGCTGGACTTCCCGACGGCGCCACCCAGGGCGGGCACGAGCCAGTGCCACTCAAGCGTCGTGGGCTGCAACAGATCGTGCTTGCGCAGGACCGCGGACATCCGTGCGGCGACGGTCAGCGCCGACCGGAGCGCCGGTGGCGCGTAGTCCTCAAGGTCCCAGAACCAGGAGGCGCACGCCCGCGGCGCACGCATCAACAGGGACATGCTGCTCCGCCCCGAGAGGTCCCCTTTTCCATCAACTGGTCTCGCTATCGGTACGAGTGCGCTCGGTCACCACGCCCTCCCGCGCACCGGGTGGCGTTCGAAACTGTCCCACACGTCCTGCGCGTTGCCGCCCTCGTCGAAGTAGTTCTCGGCGCCCGTCTCGTTGGGCTTGGCGAAACAGGTCGGGTCGTCGGGATCCGTATCCGAGTCCAGTGCCTCCGAGAGGTCACGCAGGGCTGCTGACAAGCGAGGCGCATTCGCGGCGTAGACGTCGGGCTGCGCCCTGCCCTTGAGGTCATGAGGCAGCCAGAAGTCCGTCCGGGTCGCCAGGTCCACGCCGACATAGCCCAGCAAAGCCGATCCCCCCAGGAGGAAGAGGCCCGGTTCCCTCCGGAAGTCATCCCCGAGGAGAACATCGCCAGGACTGTCGATGTGCGCGTACACGGACCCGATCTCGCCGGAACTCATGGCCTCGTGCACGCGTCGAGCCACCTCTTGCGCGGCTTCGACGGGTGAATCAGCGACCGTGGGCTGGGTCTCGTCCCGGAAGAGGTAGGTGTTCTTCTTGCCGGCTTCGTGTACGGAAACGGACATCCGCGGGGTGCCCACCATGAGCCGGTGACTGCGCAAGACCTGGTGGGCCGTGAGGAGTTCTCGCAGACACGCACCCACGCCGCTCTCGACGGCGGGGGCACCTTCGAGGTCACGGCCCCAGGTCCAGCGTGCGACAGTGGTCGTGGCTTCCATTCAGGTGTGCCGCTCCTACTGCTCCCTGCGCCACGCCCGCGTCGGTCGGCCTTCCTCGTCCCATTCGCTGTCCGCCAGCATGGTCAGCCCGTCGTCGGCGAACACCCGCTCGTGTGCGAGCGTGCCGTTGGGGTGCCACTCGCGGGAGACGCCGACCGGGCGGCCGTTGCGCGACGTGCCCTCTGAGCGCAGCGTGCCGTCCTTGTACCACTCCTTGTTCGGACCGTGCCGCACGCCCTCCTCGTAGCACTCGAGGCTGACCAGCGCGTCACCCAGGTGTTCCACGACTTCGCCCGTGAACAGCTCGCCCCGGTACAGCAAGCGCTGCATGGGGTCCATATCGACTTCGGGGTCGTCGATGTCAATACGGGTCGGCTCGGCCATCACGGAATCCAATTGCTGTCGTCGGCGTCTTTCCCAGTGAACCTGCCGTGGAGGCTGTCCACGTCCTTCAGCATATGGTGGCAGTTGACGCAGAAAGGCGCCGGTCGTCCGGGCAGCTGCGTCTGCATGTGCGGCGTGTAGGGGAATTCGACCGCCGCACGCAGCTCGCCCAAGGCCGAAGGACCGTCGGGCAGCCCCTGCTTCGTGCGCTCCCAGAGCAGCTCGTTGACCGCCTTCACCTCGGCATGGCCCAGCGGGTGGTCGTAACCGGGGACGGGGTCGGGGAGGGCGTCGAAGTTCGCGGCGAGCGTCGGGTGGACGCGGTCCGGCGGGATGATGTTGTCGGACTTGCCGTTGATGGCCTCGACGATGTGCCCGGTGCGCAGGTCCATGACCTGGCCGGCACACGCCCCGACCTGCCTGCGCGACAGCGTGCCCATCTCCTTCGCCTGGCGGAACGCCTCACCGCGCTGGAAGGAGAGGTCCTTCAGGAAGTGCTCGAAGTTGCGGCCGTCGACCTGCGTGATCAGGCCGTCCGCGTCGCGCGTGACCCGGCTCTCCGGCACCTGGCCGAGGGAGTTCTCGCCCGCGGACGGAGCCGGCAGCGGCTCGTCCCCGAGCTGGATCGGGTCCGCGGACCGCCGCGCCGCGTCCTCCACGGCCGAACCCCTGGGCACGCGTACGTCCCGCTCGACCGGGTCGTGCCCACCGTGATCGCCGTGACCGCTGTGGTCGGCATGATCTTGCGGGGCGGCACCGCCGTCGTCCGTGTGACCGCCGGAGGCGTCGCTCCCGTGGCCGTGGCCCGACGCGTCGTCGCCATGGCCCGTGCCGGCGCCGTCGGTGTCGGCGTGCCCGTGCGTGGTGCCGTCGTGGTGACCTGCTCCCGAGCCGTCATGAGCACCGTCGGCCGAGTGGCCGTTGGGACCCTGACCGGTGCCGTCGCCATGACCGCCCGGGTGGGTGCTCGGCGGCTCGTGGCTCGCCGACGGACCGGCACCGTGCTCGTGGGCCGAGCCACCTGGCAAGTGGTCCGCCGAGCCGCCCGGCAGGTGATCCGCCGAACCCCCCGGTGCGTGGGACGCGCTGCCGCCCGGCAGATCGCCGCCCGCGTGGGTACCCGGCAGGTGGTCGCCCACCTGCGCGCCCGGCAGGTCGCCGCCCGCGTGCACGTTCGGGAGGTCTCCGCCCGCGTGGACCCCCGGCGTCACCGGTACGTCCTCGCCGACCCGGCCCACGTCCCCCAGGCTGTCGCCCAGGTTGATGTGCGTGCCCGCGTCCACCGTGTGCGGGGCCGCGCCCGCCATCGCCGGGACCTTCGCCGGGGAGTCCACGCGCGGCACGTCCGACCCCGCCGGACCTGTGCTGTCCGAGCCGCCCGCTCCGTGCGCCGGCTCCGGGGGGCCGGGCTTGTGCACGTCGAGCTTGATCTTGCCCTGGCCGTCCACGATGTTGCCGTGGCCGTCGGCGTACAGGGTCGGCTCGCCGCCCTCCGCCTTCACCGGCAGCGCGTCCTCGTGCACCACCGGCACGTCGTCGGGCACCTTGAACCCGCCACCGGGCAACTCGTGCAGCCCCGCCGGCACCGCCGCACCCTCCGGCAGGTGCACCGTCCCGTCCGGCAGGACCGACGTCCCCTCCGGCAGATGGATGGCCGTCTCCGGCAGCTTCGGGATCTCGATGTTCCCGACGCCCTTCAGCGCCTTGGTGATGTCCCCGATCTTCGACAGGCCCGCGCCTGCGCCCTTGGCGATGTACGTCATCGGGTCGATGACCTTGCCCGCCTTGCCCGCCACCGAGAGGACCTTCGCCACCGCGCCGGCCTTGCCCGCGCCCGCCGCTGCACCGCCCGCACCGCCCGTGAACACCGTCGTCAGGACGTTGAAGGTGACGGCGCCCGCTGCGCGGCCGGGGTTCTTGCCCCACTCGTCCCACGCCACCAGCGCCTTGCCCGTCTCCTTCATCGCCGTACGCGAATCACGAAGCCAGGACGGCAACTTGTCGTCGGGAAGCAGCCAGAACGCCGTGCCCACACCCGGCATCGACGTGATCACCAAGCCGGTCGCCAACTGCGCCAGGCCCTTCCACGCCTGGCCCATCGCGTCCCAGCCGCCGAAGCCCACCAGGGTGCCCAGGCCCTTGATCGTGCCCCACACCCCGTCCACGATCAGCCCGTCCCACACGAAGGACTTCACCCAGTGGCCGACCTCGTACCAGTGGTGCTTCTCCTCCACCGGGTCACCCCAGGGAAGCTTCGCGTTCTTCAAGTCCTCCGCGTTGAACCCGTACTGGTCCTTACGCTCCGAACCGTCCCCCGCCACCATCTGCGTGCCGTTCCAGATCGCGGTGATCTTGTTGTGGCACGTCCGCTCCGCCGCCCAAAAAGCAGCCACCGTCGCCGTGATGTCATCACGCAACTGGTTGTGCTCGCCGACCTTGTCCTCGTCGTACTCCCAGTCGTCGTCGTCCTTCACCGAGGCGACGAACGTCTGCGCCTTCGTCTTCAGCTCCGCCAGCTTCGCGACCAGCGGACGGATCTCCGTCGCGTACGACGACAACGCGCCCGACACCGTCTCCAGATCCGTGGCGAAATCCTCCGCCCGGTCCTGCACCGGCTTCGTCGTCGCGAACAACTGCTCCGCCTCGGGCGCCTTGTAGAACGCCGACAGCCCCTGGAACTGGGTGTGGACGTCCTTGCCCGTGTCCCGGATGTTCCCGGCGTCCTTCTTCAGCGCCGTGTAGGCCACTTCGAACTGTCCCGGCTTGCCGGTGTACTGCGGGATCTCCTCCGGATTGATCACGCCTTGCCCACTCCCGGCGCGTCCAGCTTCGGCGCCTTCAGCGTGTTGCGCTGCGCCTCCAGCGCCATCTCCTCGTCGCCGTTCAGGTACGCCGTCGTCGCGTCCACCACACCCTGCAACGACTTGCCCGCACGCGCCGCCACGAACGACAAGTCCTTCGACGCCCGCTCCGCGTACTGCGACAGAGCCAGCGCCACCAGACCGCCCTGCGCCTGCTCACCACCCGACGGCGCATCCGCGGAAATCGTCCCCGCACTCGATGCCGCCGACGTCAGATGCTCACCGAACGCCGTCGCATGCTTCTGCAGATGCGACGCCGTCTCCCCCGTCGTCTTCAGCACACCCGAAATACCCTGCGGCTTCAGATCCCAGCCGGGCACTGCAACCCCCGTACGTCTACGTCAGTCAAGGTCAGGGGCGAGCTCGAGGACTCGCCGCCCCACGGGCCGTCGCGCCCGCGTCAGCCGATGTTGTCGACCGCGGACTTCGCCCGCGACAGCGTCGACTGCGCCGTACCGTCGTTCTGCTCCAGCGTCGACTTCAACAGGCCGATGATGTTCTTCACCTCGGTCGACGCACGGTTCCAGCGCTGCTCCTTGCCGTGGTACTCATCCGCCACACCATCCGCCGTGAAGTCCGCCATCGCCGCCTTCACCTGACGGTCACGCTGACCGATGACCTCCTCCAGACGCGCGATCACACTCTGGATGTTCCCCTGCGCATCCGTCGACGCACCCACGTCGTACGAACGACGATCCGAACCCGCACCCGCCATCACAGATCACTCCCCGTGGAAATCAACGCTACGTACTGGTACTTGAGTTGGAGCTCAGCGGGCGCCGAAGCGGGCCGCGTCGAAGTTGGCCGCCGACATCTGCTGCCGCGCGTTGTCACCCTGCTCCTGGTCACCCGTGCTGAACGCCGACTCCATCCCCGACTGACCACCCAGGATCGCCGACAGCGAACCGTTCAGCTCACTCGCGATCTCATCCGCACGCGCCTTGAACTGGTCGAACATCACCCGGCCGTTGCCGTTGAACTTGCCCTCCAACGGCTGCGCCGCCTGCACCAACTGCCGGATCAACGAACCGAGATCGTCACTCGACCCACGCGAATCACGCATCAGGGTCGACAACGTCTGCGCACCCATGTCGAACTTCATACCGAACCCGCCCTCCCCCGTTGGGGTCTGTCTGCCACATCTGTACGCATCCCATCTGTAGCAAGTGTCCGATTGCCGTCGCAATCAGGATCCGGCCCTAGTTACGTGCATGGGACAGTTCCATGACCGTGTCATGGGGACGCGCAACGGGACACAGGAGGACGATTGCCGCGCGGCGTCAGCGGGGCCCGGACAGGGCCGTGGCGCCCTCGCGGCAGATGAGGAGCAGGGCCCGGTCGTCGTTGACGTCCTTGGCGACCGCTTCGATCAGGTGCCAGGCGGCGCCCTGGAAGCCGCCGGCGACGTAGCGGTCGGCCTCGCCGGTGAGGCGGTCGATGCCCTCGGCGATGTCGCGCTCGGCGGTCTCGACGAGGCCGTCGGTGAACAGCATCAGCACGTCGCCGGCGCGCAGCGACCCCTTGACCGGGTCGAACTGGGCGCCCTCGTACACCCCGAGCAGCGGGCCCTCGGCGGCCTTCTCCTCCCAGCGGCCGCTGCCCGCGCTGAGCTGGAGGCCCGGCGGGTGGCCCGCGGAGTACAGCTCGTAGTCGCCGGAGTCGAGGTCGAGGACGAGGTGGATGGAGGTGGCGAAGCCCTCGTCCCAGTCCTGGCGCAGCAGGTAGCCGTTGGCGGCGGGGAGGAAGGCGTGCGGGGGCAGGGAGCCCAGCAGGCCGCCGAACGCGCCGGACAGCAGCAGGGCCCGGGAGCCGGCGTCCATGCCCTTGCCGGAGACGTCGGTGAGGACGACTTCGAGGGTGCGGCCGCCGTTGGTGCGGGCCGCGACCACGAAGTCGCCGGAGAAGGACTGGCCGCCGGCCGGGCGCAGCGCCATCTCCTGGTGCCAGCCCTTGGGCAGCTTCGGCAGCTTGCTCTGGACGCGGATGCGTTCGCGCAGGTCGAAGAGCATGGTGCCGCCGCGCCGCCAGGGCACGCCGACGCGGCTGCGGAACTGGGCGATCAGCAGGCCGAAGAAACCGCATGCCGCGACCACGAGGACCACGCCGGGGGTGACCCGGGAGGCGCCGCCCTCGGTGTACGGGCCGAGCCGCACCGACTCCACGATCAGGGCGGTGGCCGCCGCCGCGTACAGGCCGAGCAGGCTGGCCGGGCGCAGCAGGAGGCCGCCGGCGACGATGGGCAGGACGAGCGCGGCCGGGGAGCACCAGACCGGGGCGGCGAGGGTGCCGGCGGCGATGAGCGGGACGGTGAGCAGCAGGCCGGCCAGGGCGATCCAGTCGGAGCCGTCGCCGCGGAAGTAGTCGACGGCGCTTTTGCGCACGCCGGTGCGGACCCGGTGCATCAAGTGCTTCAACCGGGCCGTGACCGTCTCGGCTTCCGCGCGCCGCCCTCGTCCTGCTGCCATCAGTTCGGGACCCTATCCATCGAACCCGCTGCTTGGCACGGGAGGTCCCACTTGTCCCCCGTCCGGGGCCCGCCTCCACAGCGGACTCCAGTGAACTGCACGGAAAGCGCTCGCGCCCCGGGGTCGGGGAAATTGCCTCGCCCGGGCCCGCGCGGCCCTGGTACGGATGGACCCATGGTGACCGGGGGACCGACCGAGGAGACGGTGACATGAGCGGGCGTGGTGGCTTCGCGGGCGACCTCCGGGTGCTGCGGCGGGACGAGTGGGACGGCTGGTACGACACGCTGCTGCGGGCGTTCGGCGGGGTCGCGGAGGCGCCGGAGGAGCGCGCGACGTGGCGGGCGCTGACCGAGCTCGACCGGTCGCTCGGGGTGTGGGACGGGGACGCGTGCGTGGGGACGGCCGGGGCGTTCTCGTTCCGGCTGACCGTGCCGGGCGGGGCGTCGGTGCCGGCCGCGGGCGTGACGATGGTGAGCGTGGCCGCGACGCACCGGCGGCGCGGGGTGCTGACGTCGATGATGCGCCGGCAGCTGGAGGACGTACGGTCCTGGGGCGAGCCGCTGGCGGTGCTCACGGCGTCCGAGCCGGCGATCTACGGCCGGTTCGGGTACGGCGCCGCGACGTTCGCGGTGAGCGCGGAGATCGACACGGCGCGGGTACGGCTGTCCCCGCCGCCCGGCACCGAGGACGTACGGCTGCGGTACGCGGCGCCCGGTGACGCGCTCGCGGCGTGCGAGGCGGTGTACGCGCGGACGGTGCCGGAGCGGCCCGGGATGCTGGCGCGGCGGCCCGGCTGGGAGCGGGTGGGGCTGCTGGACCCGGAGAGCGAGCGGGGCGGGGCGTCGCCGTTGCAGTGCGTGCTGGCGCAGCGGGACGGGGAGACGGTCGGGTTCGCGCGCTACCGGGTGCGGCCGGACTGGACGCCGTCCGGGGCCGAGGGGCAGGTGCTGCTCAAGGACCTGGCCGGGGTGGACCCGGCGGCGCGGGCGGCGCTGTGGCGGTTCCTGTTCGACCTGGACCTCACGTCGTCGCTGAAGACGCGCGGGCGGCCGCTCGACGAGGACTGGCAGCACCTGGTGTCGGACGTACGGCGGTGCGGGCTGCAGGTGCGCGACTCGCTGTACGTGCGGCCGGTGGACGTCGGGGCGGCGCTCCAGGCGCGGACGTACCAGGCGCCGGTGGACGTCGTGCTGGAGGTGACGGACGACTTCTGCCCGTGGAACGCCGGGCGTTGGCGGCTCAGCGGCGACACCAAGGGCGCGAGCTGCGACCGTACGACGGACGCGGCGGACCTCGCCCTGTCGGTACGGGAGTTGGGTGCGGCGTACCTCGGCGGGGTGTCGCTGGCGTCGCTCGCGGCGGCCGGGCGGGTGCGGGAGCTGCGCGGCGGGGCGCTCGCCGAGGCCTCCGTGGGCTTCGGCAGCACGGTGGCGCCGTGGCTGCCGCACGGGTTCTGACGGGTTCTTCCCGGGACCCGCGTCAGGGTGTCTGGCAGGTGGGGCACCAGAAGAGGTTGCGGGCCGCGAGGTCGGCGGTGCGGACGGGGGTGCCGCACAGGTGGCACGGGCGGTCCGCGCGGCGGTACACGTAGACCTCGCCGCCGTGGTCGTCCACGCGGGGCGGGCGGCCCATGGCCTCGGGGGTGTGTTCCGGGCGGACGGTGTCGATGCGGTTGGTGCGGACGCCCTCGCGCATCAGGGCGACCAGGTCGGTCCAGAGCGCGTCCCACTCGGCGGCGGTGATGTCGCGGCCCGGGCGGTAGGGGTCGATGCGGTGGCGGAAGAGGACCTCCGCGCGGTAGACGTTGCCGACGCCGGCGATGACCTTCTGGTCCATCAGCAGGGCGGCGACGGTGGTGCGGCTGCGGCGTATGCGCGCCCAGGCGAGGGAGGGGTCGGCGTCCGGGCGCAGGGGGTCCGGGCCGAGGCGCGCGTGGACCGCCCGCTTCTCGTCGTCCGTGACGAGGGCGCAGATGGTGGGGCCGCGCAGGTCGGCGAAGCCGGTGTCCGTGGTCAGGCGCAGCCGGATGGTGTCGGTGGGCGGGGGCGCGGGGGCGGGGCCGAGGGCGACCTTGCCGAAGAGGCCGAGGTGGATGTGGACCCAGGTGTCGGGGGTGAAGCCCAGGAAGAGGTGCTTGCCGTGGGCCTCGGTGGTGGCGAGGGGCGTGCCGGTGATCAGGGCGGCGGCGTCGGAGAACTTGCCCTGCGGGCTGGTCGCGGTGACGTCGCCCGTGAGGTGGGCGGCGTAGTCCTCGGCCAGCCGGTGAATGGTGTGCCCCTCCGGCACGCTGATCCTGTCCTTCCGTCCCGTTCCGGTCCGCCCCCGCGCGCCTGCCGGCCGCTACTGCTGGGGGTGGTGCGCCGGGATCGGGGGCAGGTCGCCCGTCGTCTCGTAGGACGCCAGCATGTCGATGCGGCGGACGTGGCGCTCGTCGCCCGAGAACGGGGTGCCGAGGAAGGTCTCGACGAACTTCGTCGCCTCCTCCGTGCTGTGCATGCGGGCGCCCACGGCCACGACGTTGGCGTTGTTGTGCTGGCGGCCCAGGGACGCCGTCTCCTCGCTCCAGGCGAGGGCGGCGCGGACGCCCTTGACCTTGTTCGCGGCGATCTGCTCGCCGTTGCCGGAGCCGCCGATCACGATGCCGAGGGAGTCCGGGTCCGCGGCGGTCCGCTCCGCGGCGCGCAGGCAGAAGGGCGGGTAGTCGTCCTGGGCGTCGTAGACGTGGGGGCCGCAGTCGACCGGGTCGTGGCCGGCCGCCTTGAGCCAGTCGACGAGGTGGTTCTTGAGTTCGTAGCCCGCATGGTCCGAGCCGAGATACACGCGCATGGGTGCAGTGTGACACGGGGGCCAGGGGGCAGCAGCGTGGGGTGGCCGACGTACAGCCTGTGACTCAGACTACAGAACCTCAGGGAAACCTCAAATAACGATCCGGAATCAAAGGTTTCCAGATCCGTACACCTCCGATTCACTGGACCGACTCGTACACCGCTCGTACGAGGAACCCCCTCAAGCGGCGCAAAGGAAATCCGTCCATGACTTCGCAGCCGACCCTGTCGAAGGCCGGAAGCGGCCACGGAGGCCCGCACGGATCCGGGGAACCCGGTTCCGGACTCCAGGCCGGACTCAAGAACCGCCATCTGACGATGATCGCCATCGGTGGTGTCATCGGCGCCGGACTCTTCGTGGGGTCCAGCTCCGGCATCGCCACCACCGGTCCCGGCATCCTGCTGTCCTACGCCCTCGTCGGCACGCTCGTGGTGCTGGTGATGCGCATGCTGGGCGAGATGTCGGCCGCCAACCCGACCTCCGGGTCGTTCTCCGCCCACGCCGACCGCGCGCTCGGCCGCTGGGCCGGCTTCTCCATCGGCTGGCTCTACTGGTTCTTCTGGGTGGTCGTGCTGGCCGTCGAGGCGACCGCCGGTGCCACGATCCTGGAGGGCTGGATCCCCGCCGTGCCCCAGTGGGGCTGGGCGCTGATCGTCATGGTGGTGCTGACCGCCACCAACCTCGTGTCCGTCGGCTCCTACGGCGAGTTCGAGTTCTGGTTCGCCGGCATCAAGGTCGTCGCGATCGGCGCGTTCATCGTCGTCGGCGCCCTCGCGATCTTCGGCGTGCTGCCCGGCGTCGACAGCGACAAGGCGGGCGTGTCCAACCTCACCGACCACGGCGGCTTCCTGCCCCACGGGCCCGGCGCCATCCTCACCGGTGTGCTGCTGGTCGTCTTCTCCTTCATGGGCAGCGAGATCGCCACGCTGGCCGCCGGCGAGTCCGAGGACCCGCAGCGGGCCGTCACCAAGTCCACCAACAGCATCATCTGGCGCATCGCCGTGTTCTACCTGGGCTCGATCCTGGTGGTGATCTGCCTGCTGCCGTGGAACGACCCGTCGATCAAGGACAAGGGCTCCTACGTCGCCGCCCTGGACTCCCTCGGCATCGCGCACGCCGGTCAGATCATGAACTTCATCGTGCTGACCTCGGTGCTGTCCTGTCTGAACTCCGGCCTCTACACGGCCTCCCGGATGGCCTTCTCGCTCGGTGAGCGCGGCGACGCGCCCAAGGCGTTCGCCCGGACCACCACGCGCGGTGTGCCGATGGCCGCGATCGTCGTGTCCGTCGTCTTCGGTTTCGTGGCCGTCTTCTTCAACTACAAGTTCCCGGACTCGGTCTTCCTCTTCCTGGTCAACTCCAGTGGCGCGGTGGCCCTGTTCGTGTGGCTCGTCATCTGCTTCTCGCAGCTGCGGATGCGCCGGATCATCCAGGCCGAGGCCCCGGAGAAGCTCGTCGTGAAGATGTGGCTGTACCCGTACCTGACCTGGGCGACGGCCGCGCTGATCGTCTTCGTCCTCGGCTACATGCTCACCGACACCGAGCACGACGGCCGCGAGACGGTGCTGCTGTCGCTGCTCGTGGCCGCGGTCGTCCTCGTCATCGCCTTCGTCAAGGAGGGCCTGTCGAGGCGGAGTCCGCGGCAGGTCACGGACGGCGGCGAGCAGGACCGCGACCCGGCGGTCACCCCGCGGTAGTCCACCGCGCCCGACGGGGCGGTGGAGCGGCCTCCACCGCCCCGCCCACGACGACGAAGAGGCTCCCCCGGCGG
>NZ_SZNQ01000001.1:2759491-4897016 GCF_005280215.1 Streptomyces lasalocidi
GAGCCTCTTCGTTGCGCGGGGGGTGATCAGCGGTCGAGGAGCTTCCAGGCGGTGGGCAGCAGGCCCATCGCCAGCGCCGCCTTGAGGGCGTCGCCGATCAGGAACGGCGTGAGGCCGGCCGCGATCGCGGCGGACGCGGACATGCCGGTGGCCAGGGCCAGGTAGGGCACGCCGACGGCGTAGACGATCGCCTCGCCGAGCAGCATGGTGGCCGCCGTGCGCCACACGCTGCGGTCCGCGCCGCGCCGGGCGAGGGCACCGACGACGGTGGCGGCGAGGAGCATGCCGAGGACGTAGCCGAAGGAGGGGGCCGCCGCGCCGGAGCCGCCGCCCGCGAACCACGGCACACCGGCGACGCCCGCCAGCGCGTACAGCGCGAGGGACAGGAAGCCGCGGCGGGCACCGAGGGAGGTGCCGACGAGCAGCGCGGCGAAGGTCTGGCCGGTCACCGGCACCGGGGAGCCGGGGACCGGCACCGCGATCTGGGCCGCGAGCCCGGTCAGGGCGGCGCCGCCGAGGACCAGGGCCGCGTCCCGCAGGCGGGAGGCGGGCAGGAGGTCGGCGAGGACCTCGCCGGTACGGGCCGGTGCGGCGGCAGCGGTGCTCATTGGGGGACTCCGCGGGGTGAGGGCAGTGCTGGACACCGTGACGCTATCCCAGGGCGGCCGGCGTGATCACCGTCAGCCGTCGACAAAGGCGCCGCCACCGGCTTCATGGGGTCCGCACAAAGACCGCGGGCCATGCACGGTATGACGTGACACTGGTCACGGTGGTGGCGTGGCCGGTGCGACGCGGGCCGGGCGGGGGGCGTCTGTAGGGTTCCGCCAATCCGGGCGGGGCGTCTCATCCCGGACGGGGCGTCTCATCCCCGTGTCTCAGCGCTCGGTCGCCCTCTGGGCAGGACGTCGGCCGCCTTGCTAGCTTCGGGCGCATGGTCGCCCAGTCCCGGTACTTCTCGTCGCGTCGCCACGTCGACCTGCGGCGCGTGGACACGGCCGCCTGTCGCCCCCGGCGGTGAGGCGGCGGAGTCGCTCCGGCACGCCTCGCCCACTGCGCGAGCAGCGAAGTGAAGGCGCACTGCCGGACCGGCCCCGAGGAAGCTCCCATGCCCCGTACCGCGACACCCCGTACCCGGACGCCCGCCGTCCCCTCGTCCGCCACGGTGGCGGCCGACCCGTCCGCCTCGCCCGTCCCCCGGGTCGCCGACCCCGACCGGCGGCGCACCAGCGCCAGTGCGGTGCTGCGGTCGGTGCTGGAGCACGGCCCGGTGGCCCGCAGCACCGTGGCCCGGCTGACCGGGCTGTCCCCGGCGGCGGTGACCGAGCACTGCGCCCGGCTGGCCGGGCTCGGGCTGGTCCGGGAGGCGGCCCCGCCCCGCACGGCCGGCGCCCGCGTCGGCCGGCCGCACGTCCCCGTGGAACTGGACGACACCGGGTTCGTGGTGGCCGGGGTGCACGTGGCCGTGCCGTACACCACCGTCGCGCTGCTGGACCTGCGCGGGCGGGTGCTGGCCCGCCGGGAGGTCAAGCACGCCTCGGCGGACCCCGCCCGGGTGCTCAGCGGCGCCGTCGACGCGCTCCAGGCGCTGCTCACCCGGGCCGGCCGCCCGGCGCTGAACGTCGGGGTCGCGGTGGGCGGCTGGGTGGACCGGGACTCCGGGACGGTGGTGGAGCATCCGCTGCTGGGCTGGCGGGACGTGCCGGTGCGCGAGCAGCTCGGCGCCCGCACCGGCCTGCCGGTCCACGTGGACGGCCACGCGCGGGCGTTGGTCAACGCGGAGCGGCTGTTCGGGCGGGCCCGGGGCAGCGGGAGCCTGCTGCACCTGTTCGTCGGCAACGTGGTCGACGCGGCGTTCGCCACCCGGGACGGGGTGCACCACGGCCCCCGCTCGCAGGCGGGCGCCATCGCGCACCTGCCGCTGGCCGGGGGCAGTGAGCCCTGCGGGTGCGGACGGGTCGGCTGCCTCCAAGTGGAGCTGAGCGAGCGGACGTTGTGCCGACGGGCCCGGGAGGCGGGGGTCGTCGACGGGGCGAACCCGATGCGGGTGGTGGCCGCGGCGGCGGGCGGGCACCCGGTGGCGGTGCGGCTGCTGGTGGAGCGGGCGCGGATGGTGGGCCGGGCGGCGGCGCTGCTGCTCGACGTGCTGAACCCGGAGCGGGTCGTCGTCACCGAGGTGGGTGCCATGCTGCGCGCGGATTGCCTCGCGGCGTTGCGCGAGGAGGTCGGTGCCGCGCGGGCGGACTGTGTCGCGCCGACGAGTTTTCCGCTCGATTCGGTGCTGGCCGTGGCGGGCGGCGCGGTCGCCCTGGACGTGCTCTTCCGGGATCCGCTGGGCGCGTCACCTCGATTTAATTAATTCAGAAACGCGGAATGTTGACAGGGGCCGAGCGTGACCGGGAGCCTGGTGCTCATGAGCTGTCGCACCTTCTGTTGCTGACGCCCCGGCGCGCCGGGAGCGCCTTCCTCCTCCCGCCTTTCCCCGCGTAGTCACGCGCGTTCTTCCCCTTTTTCCGTCCGGGTATTGCGGCCCGTCTTTCCGCTGTACCCGGACGCCCGCTTCCCTGCCCTTTCCCTTTCCTGCCCTTTTCCCGGGAGTTCCGCCATGCCCGTGTCCCACGACCGACGTGTTTTCCTCGCCTCCGTGCTGGGGGCCGCCGCCTCGGTGGCCGGCCTCAGCGGCTGCGCCCAGAGCAGCGCCGCCAGCACCGGTGCGGGCGCCTCGTCGGCCCCGCTCGCCGACAAGGTGCCGGCGGGCACCCGCCTGAAGATCGCGTCGTTCCAGAACCAGCAGCAGCTCCTGTTCGAGCTGGCGAAACTGCCGGAGCTGCCGTTCACCGTGTCGAGCTGGCTGAACATCGGCGCCGGTCCCGACGTCATCAACGCGTTCCGCGCCAAGTCCCTGGACCTCGCCAACAACGCGGGCATCCCGCCGATCCAGGCGCACTACCAGGGCTTCGACGCGAAGATCGTCGCGATCGACGTGACCCGCAAGCCGAACTACGTGTTCGCCACCAAGCCCGGCAGCGACATCCACACGGTCGCCGACTTCAAGGGCCGGAAGCTGGCGTTCTCCCAGGGACAGGCGCAGGGCGTGGTGCTGCTGCGGGCCCTGAAGAAGGCGGGCCTCTCCTACGACGACGTACGGCTGGTGCCGCTGACCAGCAACCAGTTCCTCACCGCCCTGCAGTCCGGCCAGGTCGACATCGCGCCGCTCGGCAACCAGCAGGCGCCGGCCTACCTCCAGCAGTACGGCCACAAGGGCGCCCGGACCGTCACCACCGACGTCGTCGACCTGCTCAACCTGCTGTGGGCGCCGGTGTCGGTGCTCGACGACCGCGCCAAGGCGGCGGCGGTCGCCGCGTACATCCCGCAGTGGGCCAAGGGCCTGGTCTGGCAGTACGAGCACCCCGACGTCTGGAACGAGGAGTTCTACGTCAAGACGCAGAACCTCAGCCCGGCGCAGGCCCGCGGCATCTCGGCCCTCGCCAACAAGCCGCTGTTCCCGCCGCGCTGGGACGAGGCGATCGCCTGGGAGCAGGAGACCGCCGACCTGCTCGCGGAGGGCGGCTTCGTGAAGAAGTTCGACGTCTCGTCGCTCTTCGACCACCGCTTCGAGTCCCTCGCGGCCGAGGCCGTCCCCGAGGAGTACCGCAAGTGAGCGCCGTGACCACCACCACCGTGCCCGCGGCGCCCGCCGCCACCCCCGACGAACGGCCCAGGACCCGCCGCCGCGGCCTGTCCCCCGGCCGCCGGCTGCCCGCCGCACGGCTGGCCGGACCCCTGCTCGTGCTCGCCCTGTGGGCCGCCGCCTCCGCCGCCGGACGCCTCGACCCGGCCGCGATCCCCGCGCCCTGGACGGTGCTGCGCACCGGGGTCCACCTGTGGACCGACGGGACGCTGGCCGGGGACATCGCCACCTCGCTGCAGCGCGCCGGGTACGGCTTCGCCATCGGGCTCACCGCGGGCGTCGTGCTGGCGCTGGCGTCCGGGCTGAGCCGCACCGGCGAGGCCCTGATCGACGGGACCGTCCAGCTGAACCGGGCGATCCCGACGCTGGGCCTGATCCCGCTGTTCATCCTCTGGCTGGGCATCGGCGAGACCTTCAAGATCGCCATCATCGCGATCGTCGTCTACATCCCGATCTACCTCAACACCCATGCCGCGCTGGCCGGGATCGACCACCGCTTCGTCGAACTCGCCGAGGTGCAGGGCCTGTCCAGGGCCCGCTTCGTCCGGGAGGTCGTCGTCCCCGGGGCGCTGCCCGGGTTCTTCGTGGGACTCCGGCTCGGCGTCACCGGCTCCTGGCTGGGCCTGGTGGTGCTGGAGCAGATCAACGCCACCAGCGGGCTCGGCTACCTGATGTTCCAGGCCACCAACTACGGCCAGTCGGACGTGATCCTGGTCGGCCTGGTGGTGTACGGCATCTTCGGCCTGGTCTCCGACAGCGTGGTCCGCCTCGTCGAACGGAGGGTGCTGTCATGGCGCCGCACACTGAGCAGCTGACCCGTCCCGCCGTCCGGCTCGAGGGGCTGACCCGCTCCTTCGAGGGGCGCACCGTCCTCGACGGCGTCGACCTGGAGATCCCCGCGGGGCAGTTCGTGGCGCTGCTCGGGCACAGCGGGTCCGGCAAGAGCACCCTGCTGCGGGCCGTCGCGGGCCTGGACCACGAGGTCACCGGCAGCGGCCGGCTGACCGCGCCGGAGCGGGTGTCGGTGGTCTTCCAGGACTCCCGGCTGCTGCCCTGGCGGCGGATCCTGCCCAACGTGCTGCTCGGCCTGGACGGCAAGGACGCCGAGGAGCGGGGCCGCGCGGCCCTCGCCGAGGTCGGCCTCGCCGGGCGCGAGCGGGCCTGGCCCAGCGAACTGTCCGGCGGTGAGGCCCAGCGCGCCGCGCTGGCCCGCTCGCTGGTGCGCGAGCCGGAACTGCTGCTCGCCGACGAGCCGTTCGGGGCGCTGGACGCGCTGACCCGGATCAGGATGCACGCGCTGCTGCGGGAGCTGTGGAAGCGGCACCGGCCGTCGGTGCTGCTGGTCACCCACGACGTGGACGAGGCGATCGTCCTCGCGGACCGGGTGCTCGTCCTCGACCACGGCCGCATCGGCCTGGACCTGACCGTCGACCGGCCGCACCCGCGCTCGTACCGGGACCCGCTGCTGAGCGAGTACCGCACCGAACTGCTCGGCGCGCTCGGGGTGGTCGAGGACACGGACTGAGCGGCGGCCGCCGCCTCCCCGCGCCCTCCGACGACCCCGGACGCCCCCGCCCCCAGCGAAGGACCCCCATGCCCCGTCAGCTCCACCTCAACGCGTTCCTGATGAACACCGGCCACCACGAGGCGTCGTGGCGGCTCCCCGAGAGCGACCCGTCGGCGCACGTCGACCTCGCCCACTACGTGCGGCTGGCCCGCACCGCCGAGCGCGGCACGTTCGACTCGCTGTTCCTCGCCGACGGCCCCCAGCTGTGGAGCAGCGTCGCCCAGCGTCCCGCCGGGGCGCTGGAGCCGCTCACCCTGCTGACCGCGCTGGCGACGGCCACCGAGCACATCGGGCTGATCGCCACCGCCTCCACGTCCTACAACTCCCCCTACAACCTGGCCCGCAAGTTCGCCTCGCTGGACATCATCAGCGGCGGCCGCGCGGGCTGGAACATCGTCACCACCGCCGGCGCGGAGGCGGCCCGCAACTTCGGGCTGGACGCCGAGCCCGCGCACGCCGAGCGGTACGCCCGGGCCGCCGAGTTCCTCGACGTGGCGCTCAAGCTCTGGGACAGCTGGGAGGACGACGCGATCGTCGCCGACAAGGCCTCCGGCGTCTGGGGCGACGACGCCAAGATCCACCCGCCCCGGCACCGGGGGACGTACTTCAGCGTCGAGGGCGCCCTCAACGTGCCGCGCACGCCCCAGGGTTACCCGCTGCTGGTGCAGGCCGGCTCCTCGGAGGACGGCAAGGCCTTCGCCGCCCGGTACGCGGAGGCGGTGTTCACCGCCCAGCAGACCATCGAGGACGCCCGGGCCTTCTACGCCGACCTGAAGTCCCGCACCGTGCGGGCGGGGCGCGACCCGGAGCACGTCAAGGTGCTGCCCGGCATCGTCCCGGTGCTCGGCTCCACCGAGGCCGAGGCCCGCGCCCAGGAGGAGCTGCTGGAGGACCACATCGTGCACCGGCACGGGGTGGACCACCTCGAACGGCTGCTCCAACTGCCCGCCGGCTCCCTGGACCTGGACGCCGAGCTGCCCGCGGACCTGCCCCCGGAGAGTGAGATCGAGGGCGCCAAGAGCCGCTACACGCTGGTCGTCGAACTGGCCCGGCGCGAGCGGCTGACCGTACGGCGGCTGATCGGCCGGCTGGGCGGCGGGCGCGGGCACCTCACCTTCGCGGGCACGCCCGAGCAGGTCGCCGACGCGATCGAGACCTGGTTCACCCAGGGCGCGGCCGACGGGTTCAACATCATGCCGCCGGTGCTGCCGTCCGGGCTGGAGCTGTTCGTCGACCACGTCGTGCCGCTGCTGCGCGCCCGCGGCCTGCTGCGCACCGCGTACGGGCCGCGCACCACCCTGCGCGAGCGCTACGGCCTGCCCCGCCCGGCCAACCAGTACGTCCGCCCGGCCGGCGCACCCGCCCTCGTCTGACCCGTCCCGCCCCGGCCCCTCCTCCTCGCCCCTTCACCTGCTCTTCGCCCTGCCGCTCACTCCCCCTGTCCCGAGAGGTCCGTCATGAGCATCGAGATCACCAAGGTCACCGCCCGGATCGGCGCGCACGTCTCCGGCGTCGACCTCACCCGCCCGCTCGCCGAGGCGGAGGTCGCCGCGCTCCGGGAGGCGCTGAACACCCACAAGGCGCTCGTCCTGGACGCGCACGGCCTGGACGACGCCGGCCAGCAGGCGTTCGCCCGCCGGTTCGGCGACCTCACCACCGCCCACCCGACGGTCGGCGCGGTGGCGGACGCCCCGCACGTGCTGCCCGTCGACAGCGAGCGGGGCCGCGCCAACCACTGGCACACCGACGTCACGTTCGTCCTCAACCCGCCGCAGGCCACCACCCTGCGCTCGCTCACCGTCCCGCCGTACGGCGGCGAGACGCTGATCGCCAACCAGGCCGCCGCCTACCGCGACCTGCCCGAGCCGCTGCGCCGGCTCGCCGACACGCTGTGGGCGGAGCACACCAACGACTACGACTACGCCGTGCCGGAGGAGGACATCGACGAGGAGAAGGCCGCCCAGCGCGCCCAGTTCACCTCGATCGCGTACCGCACGGTCCACCCGGTGGTCCGCGTGCACCCGCTGACCGGCGAACGCGGCCTGTTCATCGGCGGGTTCGCGCAGCGCCTCGTGGGGCTGTCGCTGGGCGAGTCCCGCAAGCTGCTCGACCTGCTCCAGTCGTACGTGACCCGGCCGGAGAACGTGCTGCGCCACCGCTGGTCGGAGAACCAGCTGGTCGTCTTCGACAACCGCATCACCCAGCACTACGCCATCGACAACTACGACGGCCTGCCCCGCCGGCTGCACCGGGTGACCGTCGCCGGGGACGTCCCGGTCGGGATCGAGGGCAAGGAGAGCTACTCGATCGAGGGCGACGCCTCGCACTACACGCCCGTGGCGGCGTAGGGACGCGCGGCCCGCCGCGAAAGCCCCCGTGGTCTCGTCCACGGGGGCTTCTTGCTGCTAGGTTGTTGTTGCGAACCAGTTGCAATAAGCCGAGGGGACCCCGCGCATGCCCGTGTACACGCTGCCCGACCTGCCGTACGACTACGCGGCGCTGGCCCCCGTGATCAGCCCGGAGATCATCGAGCTGCACCACGACAAGCACCACGCGGCCTACGTCAAGGGCGCCAACGACACGCTGGAGCAGCTGGCCGAGGCGCGCGACAAGGAGCAGTGGGGCTCGGTCAACGGCCTGGAGAAGAACCTGGCCTTCCACCTGTCGGGGCACGTCCTGCACTCGATCTACTGGCAGAACATGACGGGCCCGCGGGACGGCGGCGGCGAGCCGCTGGCGCAGGACGGCGTCGGCGAGCTGGCCGAGGCGATCCGGGAGTCCTTCGGCTCCTTCGCCGGCTTCAAGGCCCAGCTGTCCAAGGCCGCCGCGACCACCCAGGGCTCCGGCTGGGGCGTCCTCGCCTACGAGCCGCTCGCCGGCCGGCTGGTCGTGGAGCAGGTCTACGACCACCAGGGCAACGTCGGCCAGGGCGCCGTCCCCCTCCTGGTGTTCGACGCCTGGGAGCACGCCTTCTACCTCCAGTACAGGAACCAGAAGGTCGACTTCATCGAGGCGATGTGGGAGGTCGTGAACTGGCAGGACGTCGCCCGGCGCCTCACGGCCGCCCGGACCCGCGGGAACGTCCTGCTGCTGCCGGCGCCCTGAACCCTCCCTGGTCCCGTACCCCCTGGGCGTCCTGCCTCGTGATCGTCTTCTCACCCTTCACGCGGGCAGGCGGAGAAAGAAGGAAGGCCCCCCGCGCGGACGTGACGCGCGGGGGGCCTTCCCGTGTGCGGGATTACGGGCCATCGTGGCGGGATGCCGATGGAGAGGTCGCTGCCCTGTCACACCTGCGGTACGTACCAGCCGCACCGGCAGCCCAAGGACGACCGGGAGCGCGGTGTCCTCCGCGCGCTGCGGGGCCTCGGGCCCCGTGCCTACGTGGACGACCACTGGATTTGCGTCAGCACCGATCGGGACTGCCGCAACATCCGCACCGCCTGGCGGGTCAAGCCGCTGAACCCGCCCCGGAAGATGCCGGAGCCCGGTGCCGAAGGGGCCGAGGAGGCACCGGCGGGATCCGGGAGGTGAGGCTCAGAGGTTGCTGAAGTCCGGGCCCTTGGTCCGGGTGCGCTTGATCTCGTAGAAGCCGGGGACCGAGGCGACGGCCAGGGTGCCGTCCCACAGCCGGGCGGCCTCCTCGCCCTTCGGCGCGGGGGTGACGACCGGGCCGAAGAAGGCGATCTGCTCGCCGTCGGCGCCGGGCACGGCGATGACCGGGGTGCCCACCTCCTGGCCGACCTTCTCGATGCCCTCCTTGTGGGAGGCGCGCAGCTCGGCGTCGAACTCGAAGTCCTCCTGGTCGGCGTAGTCGATGAGGTCGGCGGGCAGGCCGACGTCCGCGAGCGCCCCGGCGACGGCCTCCAGGGTCGGGCCCTCGCCGTTGTTGTGGATGCGGGTGCCGAGCGCGGTGTACAGCGGGCCGAGGACGTCCTCGCCGTGCTTCTGCCAGGCGGCGGTGACCACCCGGACCGGCTTCCACGCCTTGGTGGCCAGCATCTCCCGGTACTCCGCGGGCAGCTCGTCGAGCTTGTCCTCGTTGAGGACGGCCAGGCTCATCACGTGCCAGCGCACCTCGATGTCCCGGACCTTCTCCACCTCCAGCACCCAGCGGGAGGTCATCCACGCCCACGGGCACAGCGGGTCGAACCAGAAGTCGACGGGCGTCTTCTCCGACATGTCTCTCCTCAGCGAGCTCAGCGGCGCGATGCAGTCTTCCCCCGGACAACGTCCGCGGTCGTCCCGGTCATTCCCTGCTGCCCGGCGTCAGGGGCGCATGGCAGGATCGGCCCTGTCACATGACCTCGGCACACGCAGTGAGGGAGTCCGCCCGTGCCCGGTGAGAACCTGTCCCGCGACGAGGCCCGGGAGCGGGCCGCCCTGTTGTCCGTCGAGGGGTACGACGTGTCCCTCGACGTGCGCTCGGCGGTCGGCGACGCTCCGGCCGGCGAGCCGCGCACCTTCCGCTCGGTGACCACGGTCCGCTTCCGCTGCAACGAACCGGGCGCCTCGGCCTTCGCCGACCTGATCGCGCCGCGGGTGACGGCCGTGTCCCTCAACGGCCGCGACCTGGACCCGGCCGAGGTCTTCGACGGCTCCCGGATCGCGCTGGAGGACCTGGCCGCCGAGAACGAGCTGGTCGTGGACGCGCAGTGCGCCTACTCGCGCACCGGTGAGGGCCTGCACCGCTTCGTCGACCCGGAGGACGGCGAGGTCTACCTGTACACGCAGTACGAGCCGGCCGACTCCCGGCGGGTGTTCGCGAACTTCGAGCAGCCCGACCTCAAGGCGCCGTTCCGCTTCGAGGTGCGCGCGCCCGAGGGGTGGACGGTGTGGAGCAACGGCGCCGGCACCCTCGCGGACGGCGTGTGGCGGTTCGCTGAGACCCGGCCGATCTCGACGTACATCACCTGCGTCGTGGCGGGCCCGTACCACTACGTCACCGACTCCTACGAGCGCGAGCTGCCCGACGGCTCCACGCTGCGCATCCCGCTCGGCGCCCTGTGCCGCAAGGGGCTCGCGCCGCACTTCGACGCCGACGACGTGTTCCTGGTGACCAAGCAGGGCCTGGACTTCTTCCACGAGCACTTCGACTACCCGTACCCCTTCGGCAAGTACGACCAGGCGTTCGTGCCCGAGTACAACCTCGGCGCGATGGAGAACCCGGGGCTGGTCACCTTCCGCGAGGAGTTCATCTTCCGGGGCAAGGTCACCCGGTCCTCCTACGAGGCCCGGGCCAATGTGATCCTGCACGAGATGGCCCACATGTGGTTCGGCGACCTGGTCACCATGGCCTGGTGGGACGACCTGTGGCTGAAGGAGTCGTTCGCGGACTTCATGGGCACCTTCGCCAACGTCGGCGCGACCCGCTTCACCGACGCCTGGATCACCTTCGCCAACCGCCGCAAGGCCTGGGCGTACCGCGCGGACCAGCTGCCCTCCACGCACCCGATCACCGCCGACATCCGCGACCTGCAGGACGCCAAGCTCAACTTCGACGGCATCACCTACGCCAAGGGCGCCTCGGTGCTCAAGCAGCTGGTGGCGTACGTCGGCCAGGACGCCTTCCTGGAGGGCGCGCGGCGCTACTTCCAGCGGCACGCGTACGGCAATACGCGCCTGGGCGACCTGCTGTCGGTGCTGGCGGAGACCAGCGGCCGGGACATGGGCACGTGGGCGCGGTCCTGGCTGCAGACGGCGGGCGTGAACGCGCTCACGCCCCAGGTGCTGCTGGACGCCGGCGGCCGGATCGACGAGCTGGCGGTGGTGCAGGAGGCCGCCGAGTCGCACCCGGAGCTGCGCCCGCACCGGGTCGCGGTCGGGCTGTACCGGCGCACCCCGGCCGGGGCACTGGAGCGGTACGCGCGCGCCGAGGTGGACGTCGACGGCCCGCGCACGGTGGTCACGGAGCTGGCCGGCGCCGGGGCGCCCGAGCTGGTGCTGGTCAACGACGACGACCTGACCTACTGCAAGATCCGCTTCGACGCGACCTCGCTGGACACGCTCCGGGAGCACCTGGGCGCGCTGGCCGACCCGCTGGCCCGTGCCCTGTGCTGGTCGGCGCTGTGGAACCTGACCCGGGACGCGCTGCTGCCGGCGCGGGAGTTCATCGCGCTGGTGCTGCGCTTCGCGGGGCGCGAGAGCGACATCGGCGTGCTGCAGATGCTGCACGCGTGGGCGAGGTCGGCGCTGGAGCACTACGCGGCGCCGGGCTGGCGGCCCACCGGTGAGCGGCTGCTGGCCGAGGGCGCGCTGGAGGAACTGCGGGAGGCCGCGCCGGGCAGCGAGCAGCAGCTGACGTGGGCCCGCTTCTACGCCGCGGTGGCCTGCGGCGAGGGCGACCTGCGGCTGCTGGGCGAACTGCTGGACGGCACCGGCAAGATCGACGGTCTGGAGGTGGACCAGGAGCTGCGCTGGGCGTTCCTGGAGCCGCTGGCCGCGCACGGCGTCGCCGACGAGCAGGCCCTGGCGGCCGAACTGGCCCGCGACGACACGGCGTCCGGCAAGCGTCACCAGGTCCGCTGCCTGGCCGCGCGCCCCTCGGCGGCGGTGAAGGCGCAGGCGTGGGCGCAGGTAGTGGAGTCGGACGCGCTGTCCAACGCGCTGGTGGGGGCCACCATCGCGGGCTTCTCGCAGTCCTCGCAGCGGGAGCTGCTCGCGCCGTACACCGAGAAGTACTTCGCGGCGATCGAGCGGGTGTGGGCCGAGCGGTCCATCCAGATCGGCATGGACGTGGTGTCGGGCCTGTTCCCGTCGTTGCAGGACTCCCCCGAGACGCTGGCGGCGACCGACGCGTGGCTGACCGGGCACGAGGGCGCGCCGCCGGCGCTGCGCCGGCTGGTGCTGGAGGCGCGGGACGACCTGGCGCGGACGCTGCGCGGCCAGGAGTGCGACGCGCGGGCGGAGGCCACGGCACCCACGGCACCCTGACCCCTGACCCCTGACGACCTTTGGCCAGCGATTGGGCCGACGGTCACCGTTACGAAATTCGGGCAATCCTCACCGTAACCCCTGGACCCACCCCTCGGGACCAGGGGTTTTCGGCGCCTATCGGCATCCGAACACCCGCCCTTTAGTACGCGCTTGTCCGGAATTGTCGACGAGCGTGTAACAGCGGTTAAGCGGCCGATCCGGCGCGGGAATCCCCGGGTCATGAACCACAACACCCCGGTCCCCCCGCTCTCGCCCCGCCCCCTGCGCCACCTCTCGGACGTCCAGCGGCGCGTCCTGACCACCGCCCAGCTGCGCAGCCACGGCGTCTCGCCCGCCGAGACCGCCGAGCAGTGCCGGCCCGGCGGCCCCTGGCAGCAGCTCCTGCCGGGCGTGTACCTGCTCCACCCCGGGCCGCCCACCGGCGAGGAGCGCCTGCACGCGGTCCTGCTGTACGCCGCGCGGCAGACCGTCTCCCCCGCGGTGCCGGTCCAGCCGGGGGCCGGGGGACCGCACCGGGCGGCGTACGCCGACGCGATGATCACGGGTCTCGCGGCCCTCACCCTCCACGGCTTCACCTGCGCTCCCCCGCTGCTCTCCCTGGAGCGGGTCGACGTCCTGGTGCCGCGGCTGCGCCGGCTGCGCTCGACGGGGTGCGCGCGGATCGTGCGCACCGCCGAGCTGCCCGCACCCGAGCAGGTGACGGGCGTCCCGGTGGCGCCGGTGCCGCGGGCGCTGGCCGACGCGGTGGCGGAGCTGACGGACGCCGGGGCGGTCCGGCGGCTGCTGACCGAGGCGGTGCGCGGCGGCCACTGCGAACCGGCCGCGGTGGTGCGGGAGCTGACCCGGGCCAAGCTGCTCGCCCGGCCGCACGTGGTGGACGCGGTGGACTCGCTGCTGGCGGAGGGGCGGGCGATCGCCGAGGAGCGGCTCTACCGCATGGTCCGCGAGTACGGCCTGCCCGACCCGGTGTGGAACGTCGACCTGCGCCTGCCCGGCGGACCGCACCTCGGCGGCCTCGACGCGTACTGGCCGGAGCAGGCGGTCGCGGTGGAGCTGGACACCCGGGCGCCCCGCCAGGACGAGGACGCGCTGTGGTCGGAGTACGCCCGCAAGCGGGAGCACCTGGAGCGGCTGGGCATCACGGTCGTGCACGTCACCCCGCGCAAGCTGCGCGACGCGGCGGAGCAGCAGGCGGCGGTGATCCGCACGGCGCTGATGGCGGCGGGCGACCGGGACCCGGCCGCGTACGTCGTGGTGCTGCCGCGGTGACGGCCGGGGGTCACCCCTCCGCGGCCGCCACCCGCCCCGTCGGCGGCCGTTCGCGCCACAGGCGCAGGCCCACGTCGACCATGCGGATCCGGCGCAGGCCGGGCACCTCGGCCAGGTCGTGCCAGGCGGCCAGGTCCGTCGAACCGCCGGTCTCGTGGCGCAGGTCGCCGCCCGTGACCCGGGCCTCGTAGACGAGCCGGACGCCGTGGTGGTCCACCGGGCGGCGCAGCACGCCGCCGCCGGGGAGGACGCGGCGGAAGGAGTCGAGGCCGAGGAGCCCGGTCACCTCGACGCGGTACCCGGTCTCCTCCTCCAGCTCGCGCACCACGGTGTCGTACGGGTCCTCGCCGTGCTCCATGCCGCCGCCGGGCAGCACCCATTCCGGGGTGCCGTCGGCGGCCGGCGAGCGGGCCAGCAGCAGGTGTCCGTCGCGGACGCACACGGCGTAGGCCGCCACCCTCAAGTTCTGTCGCACGGGGGGACGTTAACGGCTGCCGGGCCGACGGGCAGGCGAATTGTCCGGCCCACGCGGCCCGTCGGGCCCACAGGAATGTCACAGCTTGGCCGGTGGCGTCCGTAAAATCCATCGCGGGTTTTCCCCATACATCCATTTCGATTCGGTCAACCCTCCCCAAATAGCTGTCTCTTGCGTAAAGCTGTGCGACCGTCCGGGACCGGATTCCGGACGGGTGCGACCGGGCGTGATGCGCCGCGGTCGTATGACGCACGCTCCTTCACTGCAAGGGATGCCGATGACCCACACCCCCGAGCGGGAACCGGGCCGGGGCGCCGGACGCGCGGTCCGCATAGCCGTGGCCGCCGGTCTGGTGACCGCGCTGTCCGCGGCCGGGCCCATACCCATGGCCTTCTCCGCCGACCAGACCCCCGTCGCCGCCGACCCGGGCGTGAAGTCCGCCCACGACAAGCTCGGCGCCGACGATGCCGACCTGCTCGCCGACGCCAAGGCGGCCGGCGACAAGAACGTCACCCTGATGGTCGCCACCGCGCCCGGGAAGACCGAGCAGGTCGCCGAGGAGCTGGACGGCGTCAAGGGCGGCTCGGTGGGCCGCTCCTACGACAAGCTCGGCTACGTCCGCGCCACCGTCCCCACCGCCAAGGCCGACGCGGCCATCGCCGCCGCCGCCAAGCTGTCCTCGGTGCACGCGATCGACCTGCGCCAGGAGATCCAGCTCGACGACCCGACCCCGAGCGCCGACACCGCGCACGGCGCCAAGGGCGGCACCGGCACGGCGACGTACCCGGCGCCCGGCAAGAAGACCCCCGCGGTCAACCCGTACAACCCGTCCTTCGAGACGGGCGCCGTCGACTTCGTGCGCGAGCACCCCAAGGCCGACGGCCGCGGCGTCACCATCGGCATCCTCGACTCCGGCGTGGACCTCGGCCACCCGGCGCTGCAGAAGACCACCACCGGCGAGCGCAAGATCGTCGACTGGGTCACCGCGACCGACCCGATCGTCGACAGCGACGGCACCTGGCGGCGGATGACCAACCCGGTCAGCGGCCCGTCGTTCAGCTACGGCGGCGCCACCTGGAAGGCGCCCACGGGCAGCTACCAGGTCAGCCTGTTCCGCGAGTCCGCCACGGCCGGCGGCGACGCCAAGGGCGACGCCAACCGCGACGGTGACACCACCGACGCCTGGGGCCTGCTCTACGACCCGGCCGCCGGCACGGTCCGCGTCGACCTGAACAACAACTTCGACTTCACCGACGACACGCCGATGAAGCCGTACAAGGACGGCTACCAGGTCGGGTACTTCGGCACCGACGACCCGACGACGGACGTCGTCGAGCGCCAGCCGTTCGTCGTGGAGATCCGCAAGGACGTCCCCACCGACCCGTACGGCGGCGACTGGGTCGGCAAGAAGGCCGACTTCGTCAACATCGGCGTCATCGAGTCCGAGCACGGCACCCACGTCGCCGGCATCACCTCCGCCAACGGCCTGTTCGGCGGGCAGATGGACGGTGCGGCGCCCGGCGCGAAGATCGTGTCGTCCCGCGCCTGCACCTGGACCGGCGGCTGCACCAACGTCGCGCTGACCGAGGGCATGATCGACCTCGTCGTCAACCGCGGCGTCGACATCGTCAACATGTCGATCGGCGGCCTGCCGGCACTCAACGACGGCAACAACGCCCGCTCCGAGCTGTACACGCGGCTCATCGACACCTACGGCGTCCAGCTGGTCATCTCCGCGGGCAACTCCGGCCCCGGCGCCAACACCATCGGCGACCCCGGCCTCGCGGACAAGGTCATCTCCGTCGGCGCGTCCATCTCCAAGGAGACCTGGGCGTCCAACTACGGCTCCGCCGTGACGAAGAAGTACGCGATGATGCCGTTCTCCTCGCGCGGCCCGCGTGAGGACGGCGGCTTCACGCCGACCCTGACCGCGCCCGGCGCGTCGATCAACACCACCCAGACCTGGCTGCCGGGCTCCCCGGTCGCCGAGGCGGGCTACACGCTGCCGGCCGGCTACTCCATGCTGCAGGGCACCTCGATGGCTTCCCCGCAGGCCGCCGGCGCCTCCGCGCTGCTGCTGTCCGCGGCCGAGCAGAAGCACATCGACCTGACGCCCGCCGTGCTGCGCACGGCCCTGACCTCCACCGCCGACCACATCAAGGGTGTGCAGGCGTACGAGGAGGGCGCGGGCCTGATCGACATCGTGGACGCCTGGGACGCGATCCGCCACGGTGCCTCCGCGCACGACTACACCGTCAAGGCCCCGGTCGACACCGCGATCGACTACGCGCTGAAGGAGCCGGGCTTCGGCACCGGCCTCTACGACCGCGAGGGCGGCCTGAAGGCCGGTCAGAAGAAGACCTACGACGTCACCGTCACCCGCACCTCCGGCCCCGACAAGGCGGTCCGGCACGAGCTGCACTTCGCGAACAACGCCGGCGGCACCTTCCGGATCGTCGGCTCCGACGAGGTGAAGCTGCCGCTGAACCAGCCGGTCACCGTCAAGGTCCAGGCGGCCCCGCGCTCGGCGGGCCTGAAGAGCGCGATCCTCGAGGTCGACGACCCGCGCACCGAGGGCGTGGACAAGCAGATCATGACCACGGTCGTGGTCTCCGCGCCGGTGCAGTACACCTTCAGCGCGTCGGACACCGTGCAGCGCAACAGCACGCAGTCCTACTTCGTGACCGTCCCCGAGGGCGCCACGTCCCTCGAGGTCGCCATCGGCGGGCTGAAGGACAAGAGCCAGACCCGGTTCATCGCCATCCACCCCTACGGCGTCCCGCAGGACAACACCTCGACGCCGTACTGCTACAACAACTACCTCGACGGCAACGGCTGCCGGCCCGACGTGCGCGCCTACGCCGCCCCGGCCCCCGGCGTCTGGGAGATCGAGGTCGAGTCGCGCCGTACGTCGCCGCTGCTCGACAACCCGTACAAGCTGGACGTCACCGTGCTCGGCGCGGACTTCGCGCCGGCGACCGTGACCGTGCCCGAGGCCAAGGTCGGCACGCCGGCCGCCGCCTCCTGGACGGTGACCAACCGCTTCGCCGCGCTCGACGGCAAGCTGGTCGGCGGCCCGCTCGGCTCGTCGAAGACGACCCGCCCGAGCATCGCCCAGGGCGAGACGCAGACCACCACGGTCGAGGTGCCCGCGGGCGCCACGTCGCTGGACGTCGCCATCGGCAAGGTCTCCGACACCTCCGCCGACCTGGACCTCACGGTCTACGACGCGGCCGGCACGCAGGTCGCCCAGTCCGCCGACGGCGACTCGGAGGAGGCGGTCTCCATCCCGTCGCCCGCCGCCGGCACGTACACCATCCAGGTCGCGGGCTACTCGGTGCCGGCCGGTTCCACCGCGTACGACTACCGGGACGTGTTCTTCTCGACGTCCCTCGGCACGGTCGACGTCGCCGGCTCCGCGCCGGTGAAGCTGGCCACGGGCGCCTCGGCGTCCGTGTCGGCCACCGTCACCGCCGCGGCCGCCGCGCCGGAGGGCCGGGCCTTCTTCGGCCGGGTCCAGCTGGTGAACGCGAACGGCACGGTCGCGGGCACCGGCAACGTGGCCATCGGCAAGGTCACACCGTGACACCGTGACACCGCGACTGCGGTGAGGAGGGGCGGGCGTCCGTACGGGCGCCCGCCCCTTCGTCGTACCGGGGCGTCACGAGCAGGGCAGGCCGCGCGCCGCGGGCAGCGCCTGAAGCAGGGCCGCCCGCTCGGGGGCGATCGCGGCCTCGCCGACCGTCCACGTGTCCGCCTCGGACGAGCCGGGCGACACGCCCACCAGGACGTGGTCGCCGCGGGCCGGGAGCGGGGCGGCGGACGCGGGGGCGCCGTCCGGGGCGGCCGTGCCGCCGGGGCCGGCGTCCGTCGTGAAGGTGACCTCGGCCCCGGCGCGGCCGGGCTTGTAGGCGTGGGTGACCCGCAGGGTGATCCGCAGGGCGTCCGGCTCCCCCGTGCCGCCGGGCAGCCGGGCCACGCCCGTCACGTCGCCCTCCACCACCAGCCGGGCGCACGCCAGGTAGGCGGGGTCGCCCAGTGGACCGGCGGCGCCCTGCCAGGCCTCGCCGTCCTTGGCGCCGGACCCGGCGCCGGACCCCGTGTCGGCCCCCGCGCCGGACCGGGCCTTGTCCGCGCTGCCGGAGGCGTCGAGGCCGGCTCCGTGACCGGCCCCCAGGAGCAGCCACCCGGAGCCGGCGACCAGCGCGCCGGCCGCGGCCACGCCGAGCCCCTTCAGGGCGAGCGGCAGCACCCGGCGGCGGGGCCGCCGCAGCTCCACCACGGGGGCCGGGGAGCGGGGTGCCGGGGCGGTGCCGTCCCCGGCGGGGGTGTCCCCGGTGAGGGCGTCCGCGAGCAGCGCCAGCTGGTCCCTGAGCAGGTCCACGTCGGCGGCGGCCGCCCGGTGCCCGGCCAGGAACGCCGGGTCGGCGCGCTCCTCGTCGGTCAGGGGCTCCCCGCCCAGCACGGCCGACAGCGGGTCGCGGCCGGGCCCGGCGGGTCCGGCGGTGTCGTGTCCGGCGGTCATCTCACACCACCTCGTCCTCGTGCAGCCGGACCCGCAGGGCCCGTACCGCCGTGTGCAGGCGGCTCTTGACCGTGCCCTCCGGGACACCGAGCTCCTCGGCGATGGAGCGCACCGGCAGGTCGGCGTAGAACCGCAGGACGACGACCTGCCGCTGGGCGTCGGGCAGCTGGTCCAGGCCCCGCGCGACCGCCAGGGAGAGCACGCTGGTGTCCTCACCGGAGGGGTGCGCGGCCTGGCGCAGGGAGGCCAGCCGCTCCCCCAGCCGTTCCTGGCGGCGCTTGGCGCGATGCCAGTCCATGGCCAGGTTGGAGGCGACCACGGCGGCCCACGCCGAGACGTCCCGCGGCGCCTCCTGCCCGTTCGCCGCCCGCTCCAGCAGCCGCAGGCGGACCTGCTGCACCCCGTCCGGCAGGTCCGCCTGCGGTACGCCGCCCAGCGCGAGCACCGCCCGCACCCGGCGTTCCTGTGCCGCGTCCAGGGGATCGCCGGGCACGGCCGTGTCCCCCTGGGCGCGGCGGGCCGCTCTGCGCAGCACGGACACCCCTCCCCTCACCGCGTTTCCCCTACGACGCCGCCGGGCCCGGAAACGTTCGGAGGCGTACGTCACACCGGCGCCCGTCAGGTGTCCCACTCCTCGAACACGGGGGCAAAGAATTGGACACGCTCACCCCGGTCGGCCGCATGATGGAAAGACCGCAGTCACCTGCGGGGCCGCAGACACCTGCAGGCAGCAGACACGCAGGACACGCAGAGGGAGTCGCCGTGAGGGTCGGAATCGTCGGAGCCACCGGACAGGTCGGCACGGTCATGCGCAGGATCCTCAAGGAGCGCGACTTCCCGGTCACGGAGCTGCGCCTGTTCGCCTCGGCCCGCTCCGCCGGGACCGAGCTGGACGGCGTGACGGTGGAGGACGCGTCCACCGCCGACTACAGCGGCCTCGACATCGTGCTGTTCTCCGCGGGCGGCGCCACCTCCCGCGCGCTGGCCGAGAAGGTCGCCGCGCAGGGCGCGGTCGTGATCGACAACTCGTCGGCGTGGCGCCGCGACCCGGACGTGCCGCTGGTGGTGGCCGAGGTCAACCCGCACGCGATCGCGAGCCGCCCGAAGGGCATCATCGCCAACCCGAACTGCACGACGATGGCCGCGATGCCGGTCCTCAAGCCGCTGCACGAGGAGGCCGGCCTGGAGGCCCTGGTGGTGGCCACCTACCAGGCGGTGTCCGGTTCGGGCCTCGCGGGCGTCGCGGAGCTGCACGGCCAGGTGCAGAAGGTCGTCGCCGACGCCGACCAGCTGACCCACGACGGATCGGCCGTGGACTTCCCCGAGCCCGGCGTCTACAAGCGCCCCATCGCCTTCAACGTGCTGCCCCTCGCCGGGAACATCGTCGACGACGGCCTGAACGAGACGGACGAGGAGCAGAAGCTCCGCCACGAGTCCCGCAAGATCCTGGAGATCCCCGGCCTGAAGGTCTCCGGCACCTGTGTCCGCGTCCCGGTGTTCTCCGGCCACTCGCTGCAGGTCAACGCCCGCTTCGCCCGCCCACTGTCCCCGGAGCGCGCGACCGAGCTGCTGGGCGGCGCCCCCGGGGTCGCCCTCAGCGACATCCCGACCCCGCTGCAGGCCGCCGGCCAGGACCCGTCGTTCGTGGGCCGGATCCGCCGCGACGAGACCGTGGACAACGGCCTCGCGCTGTTCGTCTCCAACGACAACCTCCGCAAGGGCGCCGCGCTGAACGCGGTCCAGCTGGCGGAGCTGGTGGCGGCCGAGCTCAAGGGCCGCACGGCGTCCGCCTAGGTCGTGCGGACCCGGCCCGGCCCTGTCGGGGTCAGGGCCTGCGGACCTCGTAGTAGAAGCAGCCGTACTCGACGGCCCGGACGTGGACCAGTGCCACGGCCGGGTCGTCGAACGCCTTCGCCAGCTCCGCGTCGCCGAAGCCCTCCTCGACCAGCTCGCCGCCGAGGATGCGCCCGTCGGCGGAGTAGCGGCGCAGGACCCGGCGCGCGTTCGTGAACGCCAGGCCGTCCCCCTCGGGTCCGGCGCACTCCTCGGCGTGGACGAAGACGGGCCCCTGCTCGTCGTACGGGCCCGGGTCGGCGCCGGTGGCGGCTGCCCAGCGGCGCAGCGGCGCGTAGGAGACGAGGGCGGTCCGCTCCCCGGCTCGGCTGTGCCGCAGGCAGCAGCGCAGCGGGGCGCCGCCCTCCTCGTCGCGCTCCGGGACGGGGACGCGTCCGGCGTCGTCGGTGGCGCGCAGTTCCGCCAGGACCTCAGGGGCGAGTGCTCGTGCCGTGTAGGTGCTCATGGGTCCAGGCTGTCGCACGTACGACCTGCTCACCGGCAGGAAACGGACATCGCGCTCGGCACCGGTCGCGTGGAAGGATGACGCGACCGACACACCACGAGGAGATGACCGCGTGCCTGGCACAAACCTGACTCGCGAAGAGGCGCAGCAGCGGGCGAAGCTGCTCACCGTTGACTCGTACGAGATCGATCTCGACCTCTCCGGCGCGCAGGAGGGAGGGACCTACCGGTCCGTCACCACGGTGCGCTTCGACGTGGCCGAGAACGGGGCCCAGTCCTTCATCGACCTGGTCGCCCCGGCCGTCCACGAGGTGACCCTCAACGGTGACGGCCTCGACCCGGCGGAGGTCTTCGCGGACTCCCGGATCGCGCTCCCGGGACTGCTGGAGGGCCGCAACGTCCTGCGGGTCGTCGCCGACTGCGCGTACACCAACACCGGTGAGGGCCTGCACCGGTTCGTCGACCCGGTCGACGAACAGGCCTACCTGTACACCCAGTTCGAGGTGCCCGACGCCCGCCGGGTGTTCGCCTCGTTCGAGCAGCCCGACCTGAAGGCCACCTTCCGGTTCACCGTGCGCGCCCCCGAGGGCTGGACGGTCGTCTCGAACTCCCCGACGCCCGAACCCCAGGACGACGTCTGGGCCTTCGAGCCGACCCCGCGCATCTCGACGTACGTCACGGCGCTGGTCGTCGGCCCGTACCACAGCGTGCACAGCGTCTACGAGAAGGACGGCCAGAGCGTGCCGCTCGGCATCTACTGCCGTCCCTCGCTCGCCGAGTACCTCGACGCCGACGCGATCTTCGAGGTCACCCGGCAGGGCTTCGACTGGTTCCAGGAGAAGTTCGACTACGCGTACCCGTTCAAGAAGTACGACCAGCTGTTCGTGCCGGAGTTCAACGCGGGCGCGATGGAGAACGCGGGCGCGGTGACCATCCGCGACCAGTACGTGTTCCGCTCCAAGGTGACGGACGCCGCGTACGAGGTGCGGGCGGCGACGATCCTGCACGAGCTGGCGCACATGTGGTTCGGCGACCTGGTCACCATGGAGTGGTGGAACGACCTGTGGCTGAACGAGTCGTTCGCCACCTACGCCGAGGCCGCCTGCCAGGCCGACGCGCCCGGCTCGAAGTGGCCGCACTCGTGGACGACGTTCGCCAACCAGATGAAGACCTGGGCGTACCGGCAGGACCAGCTGCCCTCCACGCACCCGATCATGGCGGACATCAGCGACCTGGACGACGTGCTGGTCAACTTCGACGGCATCACGTACGCCAAGGGCGCGAGCGTCCTCAAGCAGCTCGTGGCCTACGTCGGCGAGGACGCGTTCTTCCGTGGCGTGCAGGCGTACTTCAAGCGCCACGCGTTCGGCAACACGCGCCTGTCCGACCTGCTGGGCGCGCTGGAGGAGACCTCCGGGCGCGACCTGAAGAACTGGTCCGGGAAGTGGCTGGAGACGGCCGGCATCAACGTCCTGCGCCCGGAGATCGGGACGGACGCCGACGGCGTCATCACCTCCTTCACCATCCTCCAGGAGGCCCCGGCCCTGCCCGCCGGCGCCAAGGGCGAGCCGACGCTGCGCCCGCACCGCATCGCCGTCGGCCTGTACGTCCGTGACGCGGCGAGCGGCAAGCTGGTGCGCGAGGACCGCCTGGAGCTGGACGTCGACGGCGAGCGGACCGCCGTGCCGCAGCTGCACGGCCGGCGCCGCCCCGACGTGGTCCTGCTCAACGACGACGACCTGTCCTACGCCAAGGTCCGCCTGGACGAGGCGTCGCTGGCGTTCGTCACCGAGCACCTGGGCGACTTCGACGCCTCGCTGCCGCGCGCCCTGTGCTGGGCGTCCGCCTGGGACATGACCCGGGACGGGGAGCTCGCGACCCGCGACTACCTGTCGCTGGTGCTGTCCGGCATCGGCCGGGAGTCGGACATCGGCGTCGTGCAGTCGCTGCACCGCCAGGTGAAGCTGGCGATCGACCTGTACGCCGACCCGAGCGCGCGCGAGACGCTGCTCACCCGGTGGACCGACGCCACGCTGGCCCACCTGCGGTCGGCCGAGCCGGGCGGCGACCACCAGCTCGCCTGGGCGCGCGCCTTCGCGGCGACCGCCCGCACGCCCGAGCAGCTGGACCTGCTGGAGGCCCTGCTCGACGGCTCGCAGACCGTCGAGGGGCTGGCCGTCGACACCGAGCTGCGCTGGGCGTTCGTGCAGCGCCTGGCCGCGGTGGGCCGCTACGACGAGGCGGAGATCGCCACCGAGTACGAGCGGGACCGCACGGCCGCCGGTGAGCGCCACGCGGCGACCGCCCGCGCCGCACGTCCCACGGAGCAGGCCAAGGCCGAGGCGTGGGCGTCGGTCGTGGAGTCCGACAAGCTGCCCAACGCCCTGCAGGAGGCGGTGATCGCGGGCTTCGTGCAGACCGACCAGCGCGAGCTGCTCGCCCCCTACACGGACAAGTACTTCGAGGTCCTCAAGGACATCTGGGAGTCGCGTTCGCACGAGATGGCGCAGCAGATCGCGATCGGCCTGTACCCGTCGGTCCAGGTCACGCAGGACACCCTGACCAGGACCGACACCTGGCTCGCCTCGGCCGGGCCGAACGCGGCCCTGCGCCGCCTGGTGTCGGAGTCCCGCTCCGGCGTCGAGCGGGCCCTGAGGGCCCAGGCCGCGGACGCGGCGCACGCGGGCCGGTGAGTCCGGGCCGGTGAGCCCGGGTCGGTGAACGTGGAGGGGCGCCCGGTGGTACCGGGCGCCCCTCGGCGTTCCTCCGCCCGCCGCCGCGGGCCCGGGGTCATCCGTGCCGAGCGGGAGCGGGGGTCGCGGCCACCGTACGGGGGGCGGGCACGGGGGCGGGTCCCGTGGCCGCCCGCCGGGGCGTGCGGGGTGCGCTCGGCCCGCCGCCCGGGCGGAGCTGGCCCGCCACCGTCGCGCCGAAGGCCAGGGCCATGCCCGCCAGCTGGACGGGGGTCAGCGTCTGGCCCAGGGCCGCCCAGCCGACGACCGCCGCGGTGAGCGGGGACAGCGGGCCGAGGAAGGTGACCTGGGTGGCGCTGAGCCGGCCGATGCCGCGGAACCACAGCCAGTAGGCGAGCGCCGTGTTGGCCAGGGCGAGGTAGAGGTAGCCGCCGACCGCGGGGGCGTCCAGCGCGGGCGGGGCCCCCTCGACGGCGAGGGCGAGCGGCACCGTCATCAGACCGCCGGCCGTGAGCTGCCAGGCGGTCAGCGCCAGCGGACCGACCCCCTCGGGGCGCCCCCACTTCTTGGTCAGGACCGTGCCGGCCGACATGGAGGCCGTGGAGGCGAGGGCCGCGAGGACCCCCACCGCGTCCAGCGCCCCGGCCGCCCTGAGCACCACCAGGCTGACGCCGAGGGCCGCCACGATGCCGGTCAGCAGGGTGCGGGCGGTGGGGCGGTGCCCCAGGAACAGCGCCGACAGGCCCACCACGAACAGCGGGCCGACCGAGCCCACCACCGCCGCCATGCCGCCCGGCAGGCGGTACGCGGCGAGGAACAGCAGCGGGAAGAACGCGCCGATGTTCAGCGCGCCCAGCACCGCGGCCCTGCCCCACCAGGCGCCGCGCGGCAGGACCCGGGCGAGGGCGAGGAGCAGCAGACCCGCGGGCAGGGCGCGCAGGGCGGCGGTGAACAGGGGGCGGTCCGCCGGGAGGAACTCGGTGGTGACCGCATAGGTGGTACCCCAGGAGACGGGGGCGAGGGCGGTGAGCAGGACGGTGGCGGACCGGTTCATGGCCGTTCCTTCTTCCCGACGATTAGGTAGGCAGCAAGTAGCTTAGCGCTAAGCGACTTAGTGTCAAGCAGCTTTCTTGCGACCGAGCCGACCGCCGTCGGATACTGCGGGCCATGAACCCGCAGGCGCACCCCCAGGACCCCGTCGACGCGATCGTCGAGCAGTGGGCCGCCGTCCGGCCCGACCTCGACACCGCCGCCATGGAGGTCTTCGGCCGGATCTTCCGGCTCTCCCGCGCCATGGGCGACCGCATGGAGAAGGCGTACGCGCCCCTCGGCCTGGCCCGCGGCGAGTTCGACGTGCTCGCCATCCTGCGCCGCGCCGGCGAGCCCTACACCCTCTCGCCCCGCGAGCTCTCGGCGACGCTCATGCTGACCACGGGCGGGATGACCGGCCGACTGGACAAACTGGAGCGCGCCGGGCTGCTGCGCCGCTCCCCCGACCCGCACGACCGGCGCGGGCTGCGCGTCACGCTCACCGAGCAGGGGCTCGACCTCGTCGACCGCGCCGTCGGCGCCGGGCTCGCCGTCGAGCGCGAGGCGCTGTCCGCCCTGAACGCACAACAGGCCGGCCAGCTGGCCGACCTGCTGCGGGAGTTGCTGCGCTCGACGGAGCGCTAGGGGGTGTCTTGCTGATCCGGCCTGATCGGCAAGACACCCCCTAGGGGCCCCCGCCGGGTGACGTGCGGGCTCAGCCCACGTGCCGCTCCAGGGCCGCCTCGACCCCGGCCGGGTCCGCGCCGTCCGACGCCCAGGCCACGTACCCGTCGGGGCGCACCAGGACGGCCGTGCGGCGGTCGCTCGCCCAGTGCTCCACCGCCAGCCGGTCCTTGCGGCCCTCCTCGTACGGGTGCGCCGCCGTCTCCGGGGCGCCCGGGGTGATCAGCACGAAGCGGCCGCCGCGCAGCGACGCGTACAGCCGGCCGCCGTCGGCCAGGGCCACGTCGGGCACGCGCAGGCCGGTGAAGCGGTGGGCGCCGCGGGGCGCCGGGTAGCGGTAGCCGACGCCGGTCACCTGGCCGGTGGCGCGCCGGCGGACCGGGGCGACCGAGTCCACCACGCCCGCGACGGCCGCCCGCAGCCCCCGCGACCACGGCCGGTGGGCCATGGCGAGGCGGACGATGCCGCCGCTGCTGCGCAGCACGGCCTTGCCGACGGGGTGGCGCTCGGCCTGGTAGGAGTCGAGCAGGGCGTCGTCCGCGCGGCCGTGCACCACCTGGGCGAGCTTCCAGCTCAGGTTGGCGGCGTCCTGGAGGCCGGTGTTCATGCCCTGGCCGCCGGCCGGGCTGTGCACGTGCGCGGCGTCACCCGCGAGGAGGACGCGGCCGACGCGGTAGGCGGGCGCCTGGCGCTCGTCGCTGTGGAAGCGGGACATCCAGCGCGGGTCGTGCATGCCGAAGTCACGGCCGAGCGCGAGCCGGGTGATCTCCTTGACCTCGTCGAGGTCGAGCGGCGCGTGGTCGGAGACGACCCGGTCGCGGTTCCAGCCGATCACCCGGTGGTAGCCGTCGCCGAAGGGCGCGAGGAAGGCGAAGGCCTTCCCGGTGGCGTTCACCGTGAGGAGCGCCTCGGGCTCCTCGGTCAGCCGCACGTCCGCGAGGACGACGGAGCGGATCACCGCGTGGCCGGGGAAGGGCAGGCCGACGGCCTTGCGGACGGTGCTGTGCAGGCCGTCGGCGCCGACGACGTAGGAGGCGCGCAGGCGCTCGGTGGCGGGGGCGCCGGAGCCTCCGCCGTCCTTGCCTGAGCCCTTGCCGTCGCCGTCCTTCCCGGAGCCCTTGCCGGCGCCCTTCTCCGAGGAGGTGACGGTGACGGTCACGCCGTCGGCGTCCTGGGCCAGCCGGGTGACCTCGCTCCCGTAGCGGAACGTCACCCCGGCCCGTTCGGCGCGCTCGAGGAGCGCCTTCTCGACCTCGTACTGCGGGATGACCAGGACGTGCCGGAAGCGGGAGTGCAGCCCGGCGAGGTCGAGGTCCAGCCGGCCGAAGAGCTGGAGGTTCTCCAGGGGGCGGCCCACGGACTCCAGCCGGTCGGCCAGGTCACGGGCGTCCAGCTCCTCCAGGGTGCGGGCGTGCAGCACGAAGGCGCGCGAGAGATTGCTGATCTCGCGGGGGCGCTTGTCGAGGAGGGTGACCGGGACGCCGGCGGTGGCGAGGTCACCGGCGAGGAGCAGACCGGTGGGGCCGGCGCCGACGACGATCACGGATGGGGCGCCCTGGGTGCCCTGGTTGCCCTGGATGCCCTGGGTGTCTGTGCCGTTCATCGAGCCCTCCTGGTGCCGGCGCGGTGGTCAACGCGTGTTGGCCATGACGATAGGGGTCGTCGTACTGATTGCCAACATCCGTTGGCCTACACGTGTTGGCCAACATTTGTTCGCACCGCACCGCACGGCCAAGTGGCCGAAATGCAGCCAACACTGGTTTGCCCACGCTCGTTGGCCTACGCTCGTTGGCATGCCAGACCGCACCGTGTCGCCCCGCCGCTCCGACGCCACCCGCACCGCGATCCTGCACGCCGCCCGCGAGCGGTTCGCCGCCGACGGGTACGAGCGGGCCACCATTCGGGCCATCGCCCGGGACGCACGCATCGATCCCTCGATGGTGATGCGCTACTACGGCAGCAAGGAGGGCCTGTTCGCGGCGGCCGTCGCCGTCGACCTCAAGCTGCCCGACCTCGGCGCGGTCCCCCGGCACGAGGTCGGCGAGGCCCTGGTCACCCACTTCCTCGACCTGTGGGAGAGCAACGAGGTGCTCACCGCGCTGCTGCGGGTCGGCGTCACCAATCAGGCCGGCGCCGAGCGGGTGCAGGACATCTTCCGCGACCAGTTGCTGCCCGTCGCCCGGGCCGTCTGCCCCGACCCCGAGCAGGTCGCGACGCGCGCCGCGCTCTCCGCGTCGCAGCTCCTCGGCCTCGCCCTCGCCCGCTACGTCCTGCGCCTCGCGCCCGCCGCCGCGCTGCACCGCCGGGAGATCGTGGCGTGGCTGGCACCCACCGTGCAGCGGTACCTGACGGCACCCAACCCCTGACCGGTCCGGGCCGCGTCCCCGCGCCGCACGGCGGGCACGACGGCAAGGGCGCCGCCCCCGTCGTCGTACGGCGTGGTGTGCGCGTACGGCGGCGGGGGCGGCGCCCTCGGTGGAGTGCGGCGGACGGACGCTCCGCGTCAGGCCTTGGCGTCGGCCCGGGTGTCGATGTTGGAGCTGGTGGTGTCCTTGGCGCGGTGCGACTTGTCCAGGACCATGACCAGGCCGGTGATGACCCCGAACAGTACGAGCGGGGCCACGACGTAGAGGCCCAGCGTCTCGATGACGCTCAGGCCCGGACCGGGGTCGTCACCGTCGTCGCGCGTCAGCGCGAGCGCGGGGGACGACATGAGCAGCATCATCAGCGTCGTACCGGCAGCCAGGGCGCCGGCGCGCAGGGCGTTCTTCTTGTCCACGACGCCCAAGTTAGCGAACCGGTGGAAGGGGTGCGCGCCCGGGGTGCCGTATGAGGGCGCCCGGGCGGCCGTGCGGGGGCCGGCGCACCCCTTCCCCGCGGGTCTCATCCGCCGGCGGGAGGAGCGTCCTCGCCCCGGCTCCTCAGCACCTCCATCAGCGCCCGCATCCGGGGTGAGGCCGCCACCTCCTCCAGCGTGACGGGCCGGCCCTCCGCGTCGGCGACGGGCAGCCGCCAGTTCGGGTACTGGTCCCAGGTGCCGGGCAGGTTCTGCGGACGGCGGTCGCCGACGCCGTCCGGGAGCCAGACGCCGACCATGTGGGCCGGGGTGCGCAGCAGGAACCGGTGGACGGCCTGCACCTCGTCCTCCTCCGAGGAGCCGCTCCCGCCGGAGCCGGTGAGCAGGCCGAGGCGGGCCAGCTCCTCCCGCCACTCGGCGGTGTCGGCGGCGGCCTCGGCGCGTTCGACGTCGAGGGGGCGGGTGAGCAGGCCCAGGCGGTCGCGGAGCTCGACGTGCTCGCCGGTGAGGCGGGCCGCGGTGGGCGGGAGGTCATGGGTGGTGGCGGTGGCGAGGCAGTCGGCGCGCCAGCTCTCCGGCGGCAGCGGGCGGCCGTCGCCGGTCCAGTCGCGTTCGAACCACAGCACCGAGGTGCCGAGCACCCCGCGCTCGCGCAGCCGCTCGCGCACGCCCGGCTCGACCGTGCCGAGGTCCTCGCCGATCACCATGGCCCCGGCCCGGGACGCCTCCAGGACCAGGACGGCGAGCATGGCCTCGGCGTCGTAGCGGACGTAGGTGCCCTGGGTCGGGGGTTCGCCCTGGGGGACCCACCAGAGCCGGAACAGGCCCATGACGTGGTCGATGCGCAGGGCGCCGGCCGAGCGGAACAGGGCGCGCAAGAGGGAGCGGTAGGGCGCGTACCCGCAGGCGGCGAGGCGGTCGGGGCGCCAGGGCGGCAGGCCCCAGTCCTGGCCGCGGGCGTTGAAGGCGTCCGGGGGCGCGCCGACGGACATGCCGGCCGCGAAGTACTCCTGCTGCGCCCAGGTGTCGGCGCCCTCGGGGTGCACGCCGACGGCGAGGTCGTGCACGATGCCGACCGCCATCCCGGCCTCGCGCGCGGCGCGCTGGGCGTCGGTGAGCTGAGTGTCGGTGAGCCAGGCGAGCCGGCTGTGGAAGTCGACCCGGTCCCGCAGCTCGGTGCGGGCGCGGGCGGTCTCGGTGGAGCGCGGGTCGCGCAGGCCCTCGGGCCAGCGGGTCCAGTCGGAGCCGTGCACCTCGGCGAGGGCGTACCAGGTGGCGTGGTCCTCCAGGACCTGGCCCTGTTCGGCGAGGAAGGCCCGGTAGGCGGCGTGCCGGCCGGGGCCGAGGGGGACGCGCGCGACCAGCTCCAGGGCCTGGCGCTTGAGGTCCCACACGGCGTCCCGGTCGATCAGTTCGCCCTTCTCCAGGACGGCGGCGCGCAGCCGGGCCGCCCGCTCGCGCAGGGAGCGCAGGGTCTCCTGGTCCTCGGCGTAGGCGTACTCGGGGACGTCCTCGACGCGCAGGTGCACCGGGTCGGGGAAGCGGCGGGAGGAGGGGCGGTACGGGGAGGGGTCGGTGGGGGTGCCGGGCACGGCCGCGTGCAGCGGGTTGACCTGGACGAAGCCGACGCCGAGGTCCCGGCCGGCCCAGCCGGTGAGCTCGGCGAGGTCGCCGAGGTCGCCCATGCCCCAGGAGCGGGAGGACAGCAGGGAGTACAGCTGGACCAGCAGGCCGTGGGAGCGTCCCGGCACGGAGGGCAGCCGGGGCGGGGCGACGACGAGGTGGGAGCGGGCGGTGCGGCCGTCGGGCGCGGTGGCGGTCAGCTCGTGCACGCCGGGCGGGAGACCGTCCAGGGAGGTGCGGGTCGCGCCCTCCTCGGTGGTGACGTGCAGCCGGGTCCCGTCGGGCAGGGCGGTGAGCGCGGGCACGGGGCTGCCGCTCCAGGCGACCACGGTCGGCGGCAGGAGCCGTTCACGCAGGTGGCGTTCGCGGTCGGCGAGGGCGGTCCGCAGGGCCTGCGGGGTGCTCGCGTCGACGCCCAGGGCGGCCAGGGCGCGGGTGACGGCCGTGGCGGTGGCGGGGACGGTGCGGTCCGGGGACGGGCTGTAGGAGGTGGCCACGCCGTGCAGCTCGGCGAGCCGGGACAGCTCCTCGCCGGGGGGCTGGTGGTGGGCGGCTTCCTCACGGGGTGCGGTCATCTACGGCCTCGTGGAGTCGGGGTCCGCGGCGGCGAGCGGCGGTTCGCTGGTGAGGGGTTCGGCGTCGGGCAGCGGGGGCTCGCTGGTCAGCGGGGCCTCGGCGAGGGCGCCCTCGGCGCTGGAGGCGCCTTCCTGGGGTGCGGCGGAGGGGGACTCCGCCGGGGGTTTCGAAGGGGCCGGGATCAGGGGGCGGGCCGACACGGCCACGTGACCTCCTCGGGGTAGGGCGTCGTAAGGGGCTATCGCAGCCCTACCCAGTGGACGCGGAGGCAGACGTCCGCGGGGGAACACGACCGGCATTTCGGCCCAACGCGGGGGCGGGTGGCGCGGCGCGCGCGACCGGCCGATTCGGGGGCAGGCACGGCCACCCGGCCCCGGGCGCGCACGACGGTTCGGCCCGGAGTCGCCCGGAGGGGCGCACGACCGCTCGCCCCGGAGGCCCGCACGATCCCTCGGCCCCGTCACGCGCACGACCGCACGCCCCGGAGACCCGCACGACCCTTCCGCCCCGTCGCGCGCACGGCAGCTCGGCCCGGGGCCGTGGGCGGCCTCCGGGCCGGGGACGCGAAGACCCGGACCGTCAGGCGGAGATGCCGTCGATCCGGGCCAGTGCGTCGTCCGCGCCGTAGGGCTGGAGGTAGGGCAGCCAGCGCGGGTCCCTGTGGCCGGTGCCGATGATGCGCCAGGCCAGACCGGTGGGCGGGGCGGGTTTGTGGCGCAGCCGCCAGCCGAGTTCCACGAGGTGGCGGTCGGCCTTCACGTGGTTGCAGCGGCGGCAGGACGCCACCACGTTGTCCCAGACGTGCTTGCCCCCGCGGCTGCGCGGGATGACGTGGTCGACGCTGGTTGCGACGCCACCGCAGTACATGCACCGGCCCCCGTCGCGGGCGAACAGCGCCCGGCGGGTCAGAGGAACGGGCCCCCGGTAGGGAACCCGTACGAATCGCTTGAGCCGGACCACGCTGGGTGCGGGGACTGTGACGGTCGCGCTGTGCAGGAAGGCGCCGGACTCCTCGAGGCAGACGGCCTTGTTCTCGAGGACGAGGACGAGCGCGCGGCGGAGCGGTACGACGCCGAGCGGCTCGTACGACGCGTTGAGGACCAGGACGTGCGGCACGGATGCCTCCTTGTACGCCGGCGGCGCGTGGCTCGCGCCGGGACGATCTGCTTCAGTCTCCCCTCATGCCTGGTGAACGCGCCACCATGTCCCGGTAACGGGCCGGGAGTGTTTTCGACCACACCCGGAGCATCCCCCGCACCGGCCGGGGTCCAAGCCCAGGTGAGCACGGTCCCTCCGCGGCGCACCCGTCGGACCCGCACACGATGCCCCGTTAGTGTGGTGGGCCTGCCCGTCCGGTGACCTTTCCGTGACCTCGACGACCCTGACCGCCGTACCGGCCGGGTGGACCGCACCTGGAGGTTCCTGCCGTGTCCGTTGTCGCGTCGTACGCGTCCCTCGCGTCGTCCGCGTCGTCCGCGTCGTCCGCGTCGTCCGCGTCGGTCTTCCGGCTGGCCGCCGGTCCGTCGCCGACGCCGACGCCCTCCCAGTCGCCGGCGGTGTCGGTGCCCACGCTCCAGGACGCGCACGAGAGCGCGGCGAACGCGGCCGGGTGGGTCGAGCAGAACTGGTCGACCTGGCTGGCGATGGGGCTGCAGATCCTGCTGGTCGTGGTCGTCGCGGTGGCGCTGCGGGCGGTGGTGCGGCGGGCCATCACCCAGCTGATCGACCGGATGGGCCGCACCCCGCAGAGCATGGACGGCAGCGGCCTGGGCGGGCTGCTGGTCAACGCCGAGCGGCGCCGGCAGCGCTCGGCGGCGATCGGTTCGGTGCTGCGCTCGGTGACGAGCTTCCTGATCCTCGGCACGGCCGCGCTGATGGTGCTGTCCACCTTCAGGATCAACCTGGCGCCGCTGCTGGCCTCGGCCGGTGTCGCGGGCGTGGCGATCGGTTTCGGCGCCCGCAACCTGGTCACGGACTTCCTGTCCGGCGTGTTCATGATCCTGGAGGACCAGTACGGCGTCGGCGACACGATCGACGCGGGCGTGGCCTCCGGTGAGGTGATCGAGGTCGGGCTGCGCGTGACCAAGCTGCGCGGCGACAGCGGTGAGATCTGGTACGTCCGCAACGGTGAGGTCAAGCGGATCGGCAACCTCTCGCAGGGCTGGGCCACGGCCGGGGTGGACGTGACCGTGAAGGCGAGCGAGGACCTGGACCGGCTGCGGGCGACGCTGGCCGAGGTCGCCGAGAAGATGAGCAAGGAAGAGCCCTGGAACGAGTTCCTGTGGAGCCCGGTGGAGGTGCTCGGCCTGGACTCGGTGCTGATCGACTCCATGGTGCTGCGGGTCTCGGCGAAGACGATGCCGGGCAAGTCGGTGGCGGTGGAGCGCGAGCTGCGCTGGCGCATCAAGCGCGCCTTCGACGCGGCGGACATCCGCATCGTGGGCGGTGCGACGTCGGTGGAGGACGCCGAGGCCGCCGCCGCGGACCCGGCGGCCGCGATGGCCGCGCCGTCGGTGTACGCCAACGCCGACTCGCCACAGGTGGCGGCGACCGCCCCGATCACCCCCCAGCGCCCGGCGCCGCCCGCCAAGTAGCCGGCGCCCGCCGGCGCACCCCGCCTTCCGCACGCCCCCGAGGTAACGACTCCGTCTCCTCGGGGGCGTCGCCTATTGACGCCCTCTTCGCCCGGGGCTTACGTTCCTCCCACCCCGATAGGAAACTTTCCTAACAGTGATCTCCGACCGGCGGACCGTCGGCCGGTGATCACGACTGGACGGTGCGACCGGCTCGCTGGGAAGCTGGGCGGCCGGAGAGGCAGGTGTCGAGACCCATGGCAGGAACCGCCGGTACGCCGGGCACCCCGCGCGTCCTGCGCGCCATGAACGACCGTGCCGCGCTCGACCTCCTGCTGGAGCACGGACCGCTGTCGCGCACCCGGATCGGCAAGCTCACCGGCCTGTCCAAGCCGACCGCCTCCCAGCTGCTGGCCCGCCTGGAGGCCGCCGGGCTGGTCCTGGCGACCGGCACCAGCGAGGGCCGGCCGGGCCCCAGCGCCCAGCTGTACGAGGTCAACCCGGCCGCCGCCCACGTCGCCGGGCTCGACGTCACCCCGGACCGGGTGCTGGCCGCCGTCGCCGACATCACCGGCCGCACGGTGGCCACCCACGAGGTACCCACGCCGGGCCGGCGCGCCGCCGGGTCTGTCGTACGGCAGGTCACCGACGCGCTCGACGGCGCGGTGAAGGCCGCCGGGCTCGCCCGGGACGACGTGCGCCGGATCGTGGTGGGCACGCCCGGCGCGTTCGACCCGGGCACCGGCCGGCTGCGCTACGCCTCCCACCTGCCCGGCTGGCACTCCCCCAGCCTGCTGGACGACCTGGCGGCGGCCCTGCCGGTGCCGGTGGAGTACGAGAACGACGTCAACCTGGTCGCGCTCGCCGAACAGCGGCTCGGCGCGGCCCGCGGCCACGAGGACTTCGTCCTGCTGTGGAACCAGGAGGGCCTCGGCGCCGCCCTGGTCCTCGGCGGCCGGCTGCACCGCGGCTGGACCGGCGGCGCGGGAGAGGTGGGCTTCCTGCCGGTCCCGGGCGCCCCGCTGGTCCGGCACGTCACCAAGGCCAACAGCGGCGGCTACCAGGAGCTGGCCGGCTCCCAGGCGCTGCCTCGCCTGGCCCGCGAACTCGGCCTGGACGACGTGCCGTCCGGGCCGTACGCCGGGGCGGCCGCCGCCCTGGTGGCCCGCGCCGCCGCCGAGGACACCGCCGCGCACCGGCAGCTGCTGCGGACCTACGCGACCCGGCTGGCGACCGGTCTGGCCTCGCTGGTCTCCGTCCTCGACCCCGAACTCGTCGTCCTGTCCGGCGCCTCGCTGACCGCCGGCGGCGAGGTGCTGCGCGCCCTCGTCCAGGCCGAACTGGAGGAACTGGCCGCGTCCCGGCCGAAGCTCGTCGTCGGCGACGTCCAGGAACACCCCGTGCTGCGCGGCGCGCTGGAGAGCGCGCTGGCGGCCACCCGGGACGAGGTCTTCGACACCTCGCGCTGACCCGTCACCGGCCCCCAGCCCCCGCACCTGCCGTCCCTCGCTCTTCTTCCCTCGTCCTCGCCCGCCACCGGGAGGTCCCGTCATGCCCCGAACCCTGCCCCGAGCCGCCCGGAAAGCGGCCTTCGCCCTGAGTGCCGCCACGGCGCTGGCCCTGTGCGCCACCGCCTGCACCGGCCAGTCCTCGGCCGGCGCCGACGACGACGCCTCCAAGGAGACGACCCTCACCTTCTGGCACGCCTGGAGCGCGCCGAACGAGGTCGAGGCCGTCAAGAACCTGGTCGCCGGCTTCGAGAAGACCCACCCCAACGTCCACGTGACCGTCGTCGGCAACATGACGGACGACAAGATCAACCAGGCGCTGCGGGCGGGCGGCAGCAAGGCGCCCGACGTGATCTCCTCGTTCACCACCAACAACGTGGGCAAGTTCTGCTCCTCCGGCGCGCTGGTCGACCTGAACCCCTTCTTCAAGAAGGCGCAGATCGACCCGGAGACGACGTTCCCGAAGGCGATGAACGAGTACACCCAGTACGACGGGAACCGCTGCACCGTCCCGCTGCTGGGCGACGCCTACGGCCTCTACTACAACAAGACGGCGTTCCGGAAGGCGGGCATCGCCGCGCCGCCGAAGACCTGGTCGGAGTTCGCGGCGGACGCCAAGAAGCTGACGGTCCCGCAGGGCGACGGCTTCAAGCAGCTGGGCTTCATGCCGAACTACCACGGCTGGGAGAGCACCACCGAGCACTACCTGGGCCAGTTCTCGCCCACCTACTTCGACCAGGACGGCAAGTCGACCCTGGCCACCGACCCTTCCGTGGCCGCCGCCTTCACGATGCAGAAGAACCTGGTCGACTCGCTCGGCGGGTTCAGGAAGCTGGAGAAGTTCCGCTCCGGGCTCGGCGACGAGTGGGGACCCAAGCACCCCTTCCACACCGGCCAGGTCGCCATGCAGCTCGACGGCGAGTGGCGGCTGGGCATGGCCGAGGAGGCCAAGCCCGGCTTCGAGATCGGCGTCGCCCCGCTGCCCGTCCCGGACGACCGGGCCGGCGAGTACGGCAAGGGCTACATCACCGGCACCATCGCGGGCATCGCGGCCACCAGCCACAAGCAGAACGCGGCCTGGGAGCTGGTGAAGTACATGACCACCGACACGAGCGCGGTGGTGGGCTTCTCCAACGCCATCCACAACGTGCCGTCCACGCTCGCCGCCCTGAAGTCCCCGGACCTGAAGTACGACCCGCGCTTCAAGACGTTCCTGGACATCGCGGCGAACCCGCACTCCACGACGTCCCCCGCGACCGTCAACGGCGGCGTGTACCTCACCACGATCCAGCAGCTCGGCTACGACTACGAGAGCGGCAAGGTCACCGACCTGCGGGCCGGCCTGAAGAAGGCCGCCGCGCAGATCGACACGGACATCGCGCAGGCGAAGTAGCCCGGGGGCCCGCCGCCATGAGCACCGTCACCCTCGCCGCCAAGCGCCGCCGCGCGGCCCTGCGGACGATCGCCTTCCTGTCGCCCTGGCTGATCGGTTTCGCGGTCTTCTTCGCCTACCCGCTTCTGTCGACCGTCTACTTCTCGTTCATGCACTACGACGGCTTCCGGCCGCCGACGTGGAGCGGCACGAAGAACTGGACGTACGTCTTCGAGCACTACCCCTTCTTCTGGCCGGCGCTGCGCAACACGCTCTGGCTGGTCCTGGTGATGGTCACGCTGCGGGTGCTGTTCGGCCTGGGCGTGGGCCTGCTGATCACCCGGATCAAGACCGGCACGGGCGTCTTCCGCACGCTGTTCTACCTGCCGTACCTCGCCCCGCCGGTGGCGGCCACCATGGCGTTCGCCTTCCTGCTCAACCCCGGGACCGGACCGGTCAACTCGATCCTGGAGAAGGTGGGTCTGCCGGCGCCCGGCTGGTTCAACGACCCCACCTGGTCCAAGCCGGCGCTGACCCTGCTCGCCCTGTGGGGCATCGGCGACCTCATGGTCATCTTCATGGCCGCGCTGCTCGACGTGCCCCGCGAGCAGTACGAGGCCGCCGAGCTGGACGGGGCCTCGGCGTGGCAGCGGTTCCGCTACGTGACGCTGCCGAACATCTCGCCGATCGTGATGTTCGCCGTGGTCACGGGCGTGATCCAGGCCATGCAGTACTACACGCAGCCCCTGGTGGCCGGAAAGGTCGCCTCGGGGGTCATCCAGGGCGCGGGCACCATGTTCGAGCCCGGCTACCCGGAGCACTCCACGCTCACCCTCCCCCAGCTCGTCTACAACCTCGGCTTCCAGCGCTTCGACTACGGCTCGGCGTGCGTGGTGGCCCTGGTCCTCTTCGCCCTGTCGATGGCGTTCACCGCGTTGCTGATGCGGCGCCGGGGCGGGCTCATCCAGGCAGGTGACTGACGCATGGCCCAAGTACTGGACAAACCCGTCGCGTCGGCCACCCCGGCGCCCGACGCGCGGCGCACCGCCCGGCGCAGGGCGCTGCTGGAGTGGATCGCCGTGCACGCGCTGGGCGTCGCGGCCGCGCTGTTCTTCACCCTGCCGTTCGTGTTCGTCCTGCTGACCTCGCTGATGAGCGACAGCCAGGCGCTCAGCCGCGACCTGCTCCCGCACCCGTGGGAGTGGGACAACTACCGGCGGGTGCTGGACACCCCGGGCTTCCTGACCTGGTGGCGCAACACCCTGCTGTACGCGGGGCTGGGGACCGTCCTCACGGTCGTCTCCTCGCTGCCGGTGGCCTACGCGCTCGCCAAGTTCCGCTTCCGCGGCCGCAACCTGGCGCTGATGCTGGTCATCTCGATGATGATGCTGCCGCCGCAGGTGGTCGTCATCCCGATGTACCTGTTCTGGGCGAAGCAGCTGGACCTGTCGGGCACGCTGTGGCCGCTGATCGTGCCGATGGCGTTCGGCGACGCGTTCTCCATCTTCCTGCTGCGGCAGTTCCTGACGACCATCCCCAACGAGTACGTCGACGCCGCCAGGGTCGACGGCTGCGGCGACCTGCGCACCCTGCTGCGGGTGATCGTCCCGATGGCGAAGCCCGGCATCGCCGCGGTGGCCCTGTTCCAGTTCTTCTACGCCTGGAACGACTACTTCGGGCCGCAGATCTACGCCTCGGAGAACCCCGGCGCCTGGACGCTGTCCTACGGCCTGGAGTCCTTCAAGGGCATGCACCACACCGACTGGAACCTCACCATGGCCGCCACCGTGCTGGTCATGGCCCCCGTGATCCTCGTGTTCTTCTTCGCGCAGAAGGCGTTCGTCGAGGGCGTCACGCTGACCGGAGTGAAGGGTTGATCCGGATATGAAACTCACCGTGGTCGGCGGAGGCTCGACCTACACCCCCGAACTCGTCGACGGCTTCGCCCGTCTCAGGGACACCCTGCCCGTCGAGGAACTCGTGCTGGTCGACCCGGCCGCCGACCGGCTCGAACTGGTCGGCGGCCTGGCCCGGCGCATCTTCGCCAAGCAGGGCCACGACGGCCGGATCGTCACCACGACCGACCTGGACGCGGGCGTGGACGGCGCCGACGCGGTGCTGCTGCAGCTGCGCGTCGGCGGCCAGGCCGCCCGGGAACAGGACGAGACCTGGCCCCTGGAGTGCGGCTGCGTCGGGCAGGAGACGACCGGCGCGGGCGGCCTCGCCAAGGCGCTGCGCACCGTCCCGGTCGTCCTCGACATCGCCGAGCGGGTCCGCCGCGCCAACCCGCGGGCCTGGATCATCGACTTCACCAACCCGGTCGGCATCGTCACCCGGGCCCTGCTGAAGGCCGGCCACCGCTCGGTCGGGCTGTGCAACGTGGCCATCGGCTTCCAGCGCAAGTTCGCGGCGCTGCTCGGGGTGGCCCCGGCGCAGGTGCACCTGGACCACGTGGGCCTGAACCACCTGACGTGGGAGACGGGCGTGCGCCTCGGCGGCCCCGAGGGCGAGGACGTCCTGCCCAAGCTGCTGGCCGGCCACGCCGAGGCGATCGCGGCCGACCTGCGCCTGCCCCGGTCGCTGCTCGACCGGCTCGGCGTCGTCCCGTCGTACTACCTGCGCTACTTCTACGCCCACGACGAGGTCGTCGAGGAGCAGCGCACCAAGCCGCCCCGGGCCGCCGAAGTGGCCGCCATGGAGCGGGAGCTGCTGGAGATGTACGGCGATCCCGCGCTGGACGAGAAGCCGGAGCTGCTGGCGCGGCGGGGCGGGGCCTTCTACTCGGAGGCGGCCGTGGACCTGGCGGCGGCGCTGCTCGGCGGGGGCGGCAGCCCCTACCAGGTGGTGAACACCTACAACCAGGGCACACTGCCCTTCCTGCCCGCGGACGCGGTGATCGAGGTGCAGGCCGCCGTCGGCGCGCAGGGCGCCTCCCCGCTGCCCGTGCCGCGCGTGGACCCGCTGTACGCGGGCCTCATGGCGCACGTGACCGCGTACGAGGACCTGGCACTGGAGGCGGCGCTGCGCGGCGGGCGCGACCGGGTGGTCCGCGCGCTGCTCGCGCACCCCCTGATCGGGCAGCACGCGTACGCCGACCGCCTCGCCGACGAACTGATCGCACACAACCGGGAGCACCTCGCGTGGGCCTGACCGCAAGTGTCCTCGCCATCGACGCGGGCAACAGCAAGACCGACGTCGCGGTGGTGGCGGCCGACGGACAGGTCCTGGCAACGGCCCGCGGCGGCGGCTTCCGGCCGCCCGCCGTGGGCGTCGCGGCGGCCGTCGGGGCGCTGGCCGCGACCGTCTCGCGCGCGTACGAGGCGGCGGGCGTGGACGCGGTCGCGCACGTGTCGGCCTGTCTGGCCAACGCGGACCTGCCGGTCGAGGAGGAGCAGCTGGCCGCCGCGCTGCACGCGCGCGCGTGGGGCGACACGGTGGAGGTCCGCAACGACACCTTCGCGATCCTGCGGGCCGGCGTGGCCGAGCCGCGCGGGGTCGCCGTGGTGTGCGGCGCCGGCATCAACTGCGTCGGCATGCGCCCCGACGGGCGCACGGCCCGCTTCCCCGCCATCGGGCGCATCTCCGGCGACTGGGGCGGCGGCTGGGGCCTCGCCGAGGAGGCCCTGTGGAGCGCGGCGCGCGCGGAGGACGGCCGGGGCGCGCCCACCGACCTGGCGCGCACCCTGCCCGCGTACTTCGGCCTGCGCACCATGTACGACCTGATCGAGGCGCTGCACCTGGAGCGCCTCGCGCCGCACCGGCGCCACGAGCTCACGCCGGTGCTGTTCGCGACGGCCGCCGCCGGGGACGCGGTCGCCCGGGGCATCGTCGACCGCCTGGCCGAGGAGGTGGTCGCGCTGGCGACGGTGGCCCTCACCCGCCTGGACCTGCTGGCGGAGGAGGCCCCGGTCCTGCTGGGCGGCGGCGTCCTCACCGCCGGCCACGCACAGCTGGACGACGGGGTACGGGAGCGGCTGGCGGCCCGCGCCCCGAAGGCGACGGCGCGCGTGGTGCGGGCCCGGCCGGTGCTGGGCGCGGCGCTGCTGGGCCTGGACCGGGTGGGGGCCGACGCCCCGACGCAGGAGCGGCTGCGGGCGCACTTCGCGGCGTGACGGAACAGGAAAAGCGAGGAGTGTCACCGACTCCTCGCCACTCTCAACGTATAGCGCACCGGGGGGCTTGCGGCAAGGCCCCCCTCGTACCGCACAATCGCAGGTCTTGGGGCCGAATCCGGCCAGATCCTGCGGAAATGAGGGACTCACGACGTGTGCGCGCTTCGGTCGGAACGGTCGGGACACGCGGACCAGCGGGGGCAGGGGCCGTTCGACCTCCCCGACCGGCTCTCCGCCAAGGCCGATCCGGCGCTGATCGCCGCTGACGAGCGGCACTTCGCGGACGTCGCCCGGAGCCTGGAGGAGACGATCGCCGAGCTGTCCGAGCGGCTCGAGGCCGAGCTGAAGAACCCCGGCGGCAGCGGGCAGCAGGCGATGGACCGCGACCTGGAGGTGCACCGGCTCAGCGCCCGGCTGCGCACCCTGCGCCGCTTCGGCCTCGACCTGTGCCTGGGCCGGATGGTCCCGGCGGACCGGCCCGACGAGCCGCTGTACGTGGGACGGCTCGGCCTGACCGACGGCCACGGCCGCCGGCTGCTGATCGACTGGCGCTCCCCGGCGGCCGAGCCGTTCTTCGCGGCCACCCACGCCCGGCCCATGGGCCTGGCCAGCCGCCGCCGCTACCGCTGGACCGGCGGCCGGATCACCGACTACTGGGACGAGGTGTTCACCGCCGACGGCCTGGACGGACGCGCCGCGCTGGACGACCAGTCGGCGTTCGTGGCGAGCCTGGGCGGCCACCGCTCCGAGCGCATGCGGGACGTGCTGGCCACCATCCAGGCCGACCAGGACGCCATCATCCGGGCCGGGTCCCGCGGCGCCCTCGTCGTCGACGGCGGCCCCGGCACGGGCAAGACCGTCGTCGCCCTGCACCGCACCGCCCACCTGCTCTATTCCGACCCGCGCCTCGGGCACCGCAAGGGCGGGGTGCTCTTCGTCGGCCCGCACCGGCCGTACCTGACCTACGTCTCCGACGTGCTGCCCAGCCTCGGCGAGGAGGGCGTGCAGACCTGCCTCCTGCGGGACCTGGTGCCCGAGGGCGCCGCCGCGACGGAGGAGGGCGACCCGGAGGTGGCCCGGCTGAAGGCGTCCGCCGATCTGGTGCGGGCCGTCGAGAAGGCGGTCGCGTTCTACGAGGAGCCGCCCACCGAGCCGCTGACGGTCACCGTCGACCGGTTCGAACTGCGGCTGAGCGCCGCGGACTGGGCCGAGGCGTTCGACGCGCCCGAGCCGGGCACCCCGCACAACGAGGGGCGCGACCAGGTGTGGGACAAGCTGGTCGAGATCCTGTACGACCGCTACCGCGGCGACGCCCCGCCGCAGCACTTCCGCCGGGCCCTCGCGGCCGACGGGCAGCTGACCGCGGCCCTCGGCCGGGCCTGGCCGCTGCTGGAGGCGGCCGACCTCGTCGGGGACCTGTGGTCGGTGCCGGCCTACCTGCGGCTGTGCGCGCCGTGGCTGTCCCGCGAGGAGGTGCGGCGGCTCCAGCGGGCCGAGCCGCAGGCGTGGACGGTGTCCGACCTGCCGCTGCTGGACGCGGCACGGCAGCGGCTCGGCGACCCGCGCGCGTCCCGGCGCCGGCGCCGGCAGCAGGCCGAGGCCGCCGCCGAGCGCGCGTACCGGGCGCAGGTCACCGAGAACCTGCAGCGCGGCGACGACGACTGGCAGGGCATGCTGATGACCATGCTGACCGGGCAGGACCTGCAGAACAGCCTGGTCCCGGTGGACGGGCCGCCGGTCGCCGAACCCGACCTGCTGGCGGGCCCGTTCGCGCACGTCGTGGTGGACGAGGCGCAGGAACTGACCGACGCCGAGTGGCAGATGCTGCGGCTGCGCTGCCCGTCCGGGAGCTTCACCGTGGTCGGCGACCGGGCGCAGGCCCGGCAGGGGTTCACCGAGTCGTGGCGGGAACGGCTGGCGCGGGTCGGGCTCGACCGGGTCGAGGTGGCCTCCCTCGGCATCAACTACCGCACCCCGCAGGAGGTGATGGCCGAGGCCGAGCCGGTGATCCGGGCCGCGCTGCCGGACGCCAACGTGCCGACGTCCGTGCGCCGCACCGGCGTTCCGGTGCTGCACGCCCCCGTGGCCGAGCGGGACGCCGTCCTCGACGCCTGGCTCGCCGACCACGACGAGGGCGTGGCGTGCGTGATCGGCGACCCGGCGTTCCGGGAGACGGCCCGGGTGCGCTCGCTCACCCCCGAGCTGTCCAAGGGGCTCGAGTTCGACCTGGTGGTCCTCGTGGACCCGCAGCGGTTCGGCGGGGGCGTGCGGGGCGCGGTCGACCGCTACGTGGCGATGACCCGGGCCACCCAGCGGCTGGTGGTCCTGACCAGCCCCTGACACCGGCCCGCCCACCCGGTCGGTGCGCGGGCCGCCCCTCCCCCAGGAACCGAACCCCCGTTCTGCGCGTCATGGACAGGGGGGCCGCGATCGCACCGGGATCCGGTGAAGCGGGGTTCGCACCGCCGGTCGCGGCAGCGATACTTGCCGCGGGACATGACCATGGGGGAGGTCAGGCAGTGGCCATGACGCCGACGATCACCGCGGCCCCGCCGCCGCCTCGCCGTACGGCGTTCGCCGAGGGCCTGGACCGGCTGCGGGCGGCCGCCACCACCGAGCCGGGCCGGCTGCGCGTCATCGGCGCCCTGCTCGCCCTGCTGGTGCTCGCCTTCGGCTCCGTCGCCGCCTGGCAGACCACCGACCGCGCGGCCGCCGCCGACGACGTGCTGCACAAGAGCCAGCCGCTCAGCTCGGCGGCGGCCGACATCTACCGCTCCCTCGCGGACGCCAACACGGCCGCCTCCAGCGGCTTCCTGTCGGGCGGCCAGGAGAGCGCCGGGACCCGCGAGCGCTACGAGCGGGACATCGACACCGCGGCGGCCGGGCTCGTCACCGCCGCGGAGAGCTCCGACCCCGGCTCCCCCGCGGCCGCGTCGATCACCCGGCTCAACACCCTGCTGCCGGAGTACAAGGGCCTGGTCGAGCGCGCCCGCACCTACAACCGGCAGGGCTTCCCGGTCGGCGGCGCCTACCTGCGCTACGCCAACCAGAAGATGCAGCAGGAGATGCTCCCGGCCGCCGAGGACCTGTACCAGAAGGAGAACCAGCGGCTGGAGGACGACTACGCGGACGCCACGCCCTACCCATGGGCGGCGATCGCGCTCGGCGTCCTCGCGCTGGCCGCGCTGGCCTGGGTCCAGCACCGCACCTACCGCCGCACGAACCGGGTGCTCAACCACGGCCTGGTCGCGGCGACGGCGGCCGCCGGGATCGTCCTGCTCTGGCTGGTCGTCGGGCACGGCGTGGCCCGCGCGGGCCTGGACGACTCCTACGACCACGGCGTCCGCTCGCTGAACGTCCTGCACGACGCCCGCGTCGCCTCCCTGAAGGCCCGCGGCAACGAGAACCTCACCCTGGTGGCCCGCGGTGCCGAGACGGTGAAGGAGACCGCGGACGGCGAGGAACGGACGGTCGACCGCTACGACCACGACTTCTCCGCCGACATGGCCGTCCTCGCCAAGGGCCTGGACCGGGCCGCCGCCCTGGCCGACGACCGCGCGGGCCGGCAGCCGGTCACCACGGCGCAGGGCAACATGACGGAGTGGCGCAAGCGGCACGGCGCCGCCCGCGACCAGGACGACAACGGCAACTACCAGCAGGCGCTGGCGCTGGTGATCGGCGCCAAGGGGTCGACCGGCGAGTGCTTCGACAGCGTCGACGGCCATCTCGACCAGGCGCTCGCCCACGAGCAGCGCGAGTTCCTGCGGGCGGCCGGCGACGGCCGGGACGCCATGACCGGTCTGCCGGCCGGTGCCGCCGTGCTCGCCGTCCTCGCGGCCGCGGGCGCGGTCGTCGGCATCGGGCGCCGGCTGTCGGAGTACCGGTGAGAGGAGGCGCAGTGATCGCAGGGATGCGTACGCGACGCGGACGGTCCGGGGCGGAGGGCGTCGCCGGCCGGACGGGGCTGCGCCGCCGCCTCCCCCGCGGCTGGGGCGGGGTCGGCGCGATGGCGGTCGCCTGCGCCCTCGCGCTGGCGTTCGTGCTGCTGCTGCCGCGGGCCGGGGCGCACGGCGACGGCCCGGGCCGGGACGGCGGGGGCAGCGGCCGGGGCAGCGCGGCCGCCGACGAGAAATGCACCGCGCCGGAGCAGCAGACCCTCGCGCCGTCCGGTGCCGACGGTCCGACGATCAGCGCCATCAAGGCCCGCCGGGGCGAGAAGCGCAAGCTGGTCGTGGGCGTCGACCAGAACAGCTACCGCTGGGGCTACCGCAACCCCAACAACGCCCGTGCGGAGCTGGAGGGTTTCGACATCGACCTGGTGCACCGGATCGCCCAGGACATCCTCGGCGACCCGGACGCCGTCCAGTTCAAGGCGATCCCCACCAACCAGCGCGGCCCGGCGATCCAGGAGGGCCGGGTGGACATGGTGGTGCGCACCATGACCATCACCTGCGACCGGCTGGGCGAAGTGGCGTTCTCCGCGCCTTACTTCAGGACCGGGCAGCAGGTGCTCGCGCCCCGGTCGTCGGCGATCACCGGCTACGACGCCTCGCTGGCGCACAAGAAGGTGTGCTCGGCGGCTGGATCGACCGCCAACTCCCGGCTGACGGACGACCGCCGGACGGGCCGGCTGCCCGCGTCGACGGACATCTCCCTCACCGTGCCCAACCAGCTGGACTGCCTGGTGCGGCTCCAACTCGGCGAGGCGGACGCGGTGGTGACCGACGGGGCGCTCGCCGCCAGCCAGGCCGCGCAGGACCCGACGGTCACCCTCAAGGGTGCGGCGTTCACGACCGAGTACTACGGCGTGGCGATGAAGAAGGACGCGGACGATCTGGTACGCCGGGTCAATCAGGTCCTGGTGCAGTACCGCGCGAACGGCTGGCAGGCGTCGTACGACACCTGGCTGTCGGCGACACTGGGGAAGGACGCGACGGCGTCCCGGCCGCCCGCGCCCACGTACCGGCGCACGAGCTGACGGCACCACGGAGGAGGGCGGGACCGACCGGGCGGGACCGGGGCGGAGCCAGGGCGTACACGAGGGCACACACAGCAGCGAGAGGTGATCGATGGGCGTCACGGACCCCGCCGGGCCGGTGATGGACCGGGACGAGGTGGACCGTGCGCTGGCGCGGCTCGGCCAGGAGCACGAGGCGATCGAGACCTCGCTGCTGGCCCTCCAGGACCACGCGGGCCGCAGACTCCTCGAGGGAGCCGGGCTCACCGGCGTCACCGCGGAGCGCTGGACGGCCACGGAGGCGTCGATCACGCTGCTGTGGACGTACTTCGACGCCTACACGGACGCGCTGCGCACCGCCCGGGTGATCCGCTCGCGGCGCCGCTGGTCCAGCCGCGAGGACCTGGTGGAGCTGACCGAGCTGCTGCGCGGCGAGAGCGTCACGATCGCCGACTCCGCGACCGCCGTCGCGCACGCGCCGACGCTGCACTGCACCGGCCGGCTCAGCCACCGCTTCACGCTGACCGCGCTGGTGGACCGGATGAACGAGCTGTACGCGTCCTCGCTGGACGTGGTCGTCGCCGCCGACGCGGTGTGGTCGGCGCTGCCCGCGCGCATCGATCTACTGGCCGCCGAGCTCCAGCGCACCCGCCGGCTCGCGCACTCCGTCGGCGTGCGCCCGGGCGAGCACCCGTCGGGCGACGACCTGGAGGGCATCACCCGCACGCTGACCGCGCTGCGCGCCCGGGTCATCTCCGACCCGCTGGCCTTCTGGGTGCCCGCGCAGGGCAGTTCGGCCCCGGGCGGCGGCCGGCCCGACACCACGGTGTACGACCGGGAGGCGCGGGCGCTGGAGGACGTGCGCCGGGAGATCGACGCGGTGCTGACGGTGCGTCAGGACGCGGAGCAGCGGCTGGTGCGGCTGCGCGACGTCCTCTCCCGCGCCGACCGCACGCTCGCCGAGGCGCGCACCGCGCGCGGCGAGGTGCTGGCGAAGATCGCCGCCACGGAGGTGCCGGTGGTCAGCGGCCCGCCCACCGCGCTCCAGGAGCAGCTGGCGACCGCCGCCGAGTACCGCCGGCAGGGCCAGTGGCACCGGCTGTCCCCGCTGCTGGAGGCCCTGGAGGAGAAGGCGGAGGACGAACTGCTGCGTGCCCGTGAGTCGTTGACCGCGGTCACCGCGCCGCTCGCGGTCCGCGCGGAGCTGCGCGGCCGGCTCGACGCGTACAAGGCGAAGGTGGCCCGGCACGGCCTGGCGGAGGACCCGTTCCTGGTCGAGCGGTACGACGCGGCGCGCCGCATGCTGTGGAGCGCGCCGTGCGACCTGCGCGTCGCCGAGCAGGCCGTGCTGCGCTACCAGCAGGCGGCCGCCGAACTGCTCGGCACCTCGCGGGTGCCCGGCCAGGGCGGTCCGCAGGACCGGCCGTACGACGGCCGGGGCAGCCACGACGGCCACGAGGGCCACGAGGGCAGGGGGGAGCAGACGCCATGAGTCAGGCAGGGCGGCCGTGCCAGCGACCGGGCTGCGACGGGTCGTACGAGGACATGGGCGGCGGCGAGCTGTACTGCGGTACCTGCGGGCTCGCCCCGGTGGTGTCCGGCAGCGGCCTGGTCGCCTCCGCGCCCACCCACGTCGGCGGCGGCAAGGCCGCTGCGGACAGCGGCAGTTCGCGCTCCGCGCGCTCCTCGCGCACGGCCTCGCAGTCGTCGCGGTCGCGGCGCTCGGTGTCGGGCCGCCTGTCGCGCGAGCTCTCGGGCACCTCGACCGGCCGCTCGGTGTCGGTGCGCAGCTCCGGCTCCTCGGCCGGCTCCTCCGGGCGGGTCAGGCTCGGCGCCGGGCTGGTCTCGGTGCCCCAGGTGCCGCGTCCCGACCCGCGCGCGATGGTGCTGGACGACCCGGAGGTGCCCGAACGCAAGCGGTTCTGCTCGCGCTCGGACTGCGGGGCGCCGGTGGGTCGTTCGCGCGGGGAGCAGCCGGGGCGCACCGAGGGCTTCTGCACCAAGTGCGGCCACCCCTACTCGTTCGTGCCGAAGCTGAAGTCGGGCGACGTCGTGCACGGCCAGTACGAGGTCGTGGGCTGCCTGGCGCACGGCGGGCTCGGCTGGATCTACCTCGCCGTGGACCGCGCGGTCTCCGACCGGTGGGTGGTCCTCAAGGGCCTGCTGGACACCGGCGACCAGGACGCGATGGCCGCCGCGATCTCCGAGCGGCGCTTCCTCGCCGAGATCGAGCACGCCAACATCGTGCGGATCTACAACTTCGTCGAGCACCTCGACCAGCGGACGGGGTCGCTGGACGGGTACATCGTCATGGAGTACGTCGGCGGCAAGTCCCTCAAGGAGATCGCCAACGCCCGCCGCACGCCCGACGGCCGGCGCGACCCGCTGCCCGTGGAGCAGGCCTGCGCCTACGGCATCGAGGCGCTGGAGGCGCTCGGCCACCTGCACAGCCGCAACCTGCTGTACTGCGACTTCAAGGTCGACAACGCCATCCAGACCGAGGACGAGCTCAAGCTGATCGACATGGGCGCCGTGCGCCGCATGGACGACACCGAGTCGGCGATCTACGGCACGGTGGGCTACCAGGCGCCCGAGGTCGCCGACGCCGGCCCGTCCGTGGCGTCCGACCTGTACACGGTCGGCCGCACCCTCGCCGTGCTCACCTTCGACTTCCAGGGCTACACGTCCGTCTACGCGGACGCGCTGCCCGACCCGGACCACATCGAGGTGTTCCGCGCCTACGAGTCGTTCTACCGGCTGCTGGTGCGCGCCACCGACCCCGACCCGGCCCGGCGGTTCGCCTCCGCGCAGGAGATGGCCGAGCAGCTGACCGGCGTGCTCCGCGAGGTCGTCTCCCTGCAGACCGGGCGGGCGCGTCCCGCGCTGTCCACGCTGTTCGGACCGGAGACCCGGGTGACCGACACGGAGCTGTTCCCGCGCCTGGACGGGGAGGTGTCCCGGCTGGGGGCCCGCACCGACCGGACCGGGCGGCCCCTCGCCCCCGGGCCGGGCGGCGCGCAGGGTGCCGGTGCCGCGTCCGTGGGTGCCGGTACGGCGTCCGTGGGCGCCGGTGCCGCGTCCGGGCTGGTGCGGCCCGTCGACGCCGCTGCCGCCGCGCTCGCCCTGCCCGTGCCGCACGTCGACCCCGCCGACCCCAACGCCGGTTTCCTCGCGGGCCTGGTGACCACCGCGCCGGGCGAGCTGCTCACCGCGCTCGCGGCGGCGCCCGCGCCCTCCGTGGAGACCCGGCTGCGGCAGGTGCGGGCCCGGCTGGAGAAGGACGACCCCGAGGACGCCCTCGCCACCCTGGCCACGCTGGAGGACGAGCGGCCCGACGACTGGCGGGTCGTCTGGTACCGGGGCGTGAGCGCGCTGGTCACCGGCGACCACGAGGGCGCCGCCCTCGCCTTCGACGCGATCTACGACGCGTTCCCGGGCGAACCCGTGCCGAAGCTGGCCCTCGGCCTGTGCGCCGAACTGCTGCACCAGCTGGACAACGCCGCCGAGTACTACCGGCTGGTGTGGGCGACCGACCCGAGCCACGTGAGCGCGGCGTTCGGCCTCGCGCGCGTGCAGCTCGCCGCCGGGGACCGCCGCGCCGCCGTACGGACGCTGGAGTCGGTGCCGGAGTCCTCCGTCCACTCCACCGCCGCCCGGGTCGCCGCCGTGCGGGCCCGGCTGCGGCAGCGGACGGCCACCGCCGGGGACGTACCCTTCCTGGAGGACCTCACCGCCGCGGCGGCCCAGGTCGAGGCGCTGGACGCCCACGGCCTCGACCCCACGCGGCGCGAGCAGTTGTCCGCCGAAGTCCTCGGCAGCGCGCTGGACTGGATACTCTCCGGTGGCCGCGACGCCGCCCCGGACGCCCGGCGCACACTGCTCGGCAGCGACCTGGACGAGCGGGGCCTGCGCTTCGGACTGGAGCGTTCGTACCGCACGCTGGCCCGGCTCGCGCCCGGCGGTGAGGAGAGGATCGATCTGGTGGAACGTGCCAACCGTTACCGCCCCCGGACGTGGGTGTAGTTGATGTCGCAGATGCCCCCGCAAGCCGCACTGTCGAAGTGCCCGAGCTGTGCCGAGCCGCTGGAGTCGGGTGACCGGTTCTGCGGCGCGTGCGGGTACGACCTGACCGCCGTGCCGCCGCCCCCGCCCGACCACCCGACGCTCGCGATGAACGGCGCGGTGCTCCCGGACGCCCCCCAAGGTCCACCGCCCGGCACCGCGGCCGGGCCCGCGCACGCCCCCGCCCCGGAGGTGCCCGCCGGGCCCGCCGCCGCTGCCGTGCCGCCGGCGTCCACGGCCGCACCGTCGCCCGCGGCCCCCGCCGCCGGGGTGCGGTTCGACCGGGTGCCCGAGCCCGACGAGTACCCGCTCCAGGCGCCCGACCCGCGCGTCGCCGCCGAGACCGCCGACGCCGCCCCGGATGCCGGGCCCGTCCCGGTGTGCGTGGCCTGCCGCGCGGGCCGGGTCGACGGCGACGGCTACTGCGAGAACTGCGGGCACGCCCAGCCCCGGGAACGGGACCACCTGGAGCAGGAGTTCGGCCCGGTCGCCGCCGTCAGCGACCGCGGGCTGCGCCACCACCGCAACGAGGACGCCTTCGCCCTCGGCCACACCGCGCTGCCCGACGGCACGCACGCGACCGTGGCGATCGTCTGCGACGGCGTGTCCTCCGCGACCCGCCCCGACGACGCCTCCCTCGCCGCCTCCCGCACCGCGTGCGAGTCCCTGGTGGCCGCCCTGGCCCACGGCACCCACCCGCAGCAGGCCATGCACGACGCGATCGTCGCCGCCGCCCGCGCCGTCGACGCGCTGGCCGCCGAACCCGCCACGGCCCGCGAGCACACCCCGCACCAGAACGCCCCCGCCTGCACCCTCGTCGGCTCGGTCGTCAGCGCCGGCCTGCTGGTCGTCGGCTGGGTCGGCGACAGCCGCGCCTACTGGATCCCGGACGACCGCTCCCCCGCCGCCCGGCTCACCGAGGACGACTCCTGGGCCGCGCAGATGGTCGCCGCGGGCCTGATGAGCGAGGCCGAGGCGTACGCCGACGAGCGCGCCCACGCGATCACCGGCTGGCTCGGCGCGGACGCCTACGAACTGGAGCCGCACACCGCCGCGTTCAAACCGGACCGGCCCGGCGTGGTCGTGGTGTGCACCGACGGCCTGTGGAACTACGCCGAGGCCGCCGAGGAGTTGGCCGAGGCGGTCCCCCACGACGCCGCCGTACGCCCCCTGCACAGCGCCCGGGTCCTCGTCGGGCACGCGCTGGACGGCGGGGGCCACGACAACGTAACAGTGGCCGTCGTCCCGTTCCCGGCGCCGCCCCAAGGGGCAGGATCGGCCTGAGCGACCCGCACAAAACGGGGAAACCTCACCGCCCCGGAGGGGACCGGGGCGGGAGGAGTGATCACTCCGCGGCCGCCGCGGGGCCTTCAAGGGGGATGTGGGCATGGCCAATTTCTCGAAACCGAACGTGCCGCAGTTCGCGGTGGACGTCTACCAGAACGAGTACCTGCCCGAGGGCGGCCGCGAGGTGAACGCGATCGTCACGGTCACCGCCACCGGCGGCGGCACGGTCGGCGGCGCGGTCGGCGCACCGCACCTGTACACGGCCGGTCGCGGCCCGTCGGCCGCCGTGGCGCTCATGGTCGACTGCTCGGGCTCCATGGACTACCCGCCCGCCAAGATGCGCAACGCCCGGGACGCCACGGCGGCCGCCGTGGCGCTCATGGTCGACTGCTCGGGCTCCATGGACTACCCGCCCGCCAAGATGCGCAACGCCCGGGACGCCACGGCGGCCGCCGTCGACACCCTGCGCGACGGCGTGCACTTCGCGGTGATCGCCGGCACCCACGTGGCCAAGGAGGTCTACCCCGGCGGCGGGCGCCTCGCCGTCGCCGACGCGTCCACCCGCGAGCAGGCCAAGCAGGCGCTGCGCCGGCTCCACGCGGGCGGCGGCACCGCCATCGGCACCTGGCTGCGCCTCGCCGACCGGCTGCTGTCCTCGGCCGACGTCGCCATCCGCCACGGCATCCTGCTCACCGACGGCCGCAACGAGCACGAGTCGCCGCAGGACCTCCGGGCCGCCCTCGACGACTGCGCCGGCCGCTTCACCTGCGACGCCCGGGGCGTGGGCACCGACTGGGAGGTGAAAGAGGTCACAGGGGTCGCCTCCGCGCTGCTCGGCACCGCCGACATCGTCGCCGACCCGGCGGGCCTGGCCGCCGACTTCACGGGGATGATGGAGACGGCCATGGGCAAGGAGGTCGCGGACGTCGCGCTGCGGCTGTGGACCCCGGTCGGCACGACCGTGCGGTTCGTCAAGCAGGTCGCCCCGGCCGTCGAGGACCTGACCGGCCGCCGCACCGAGTCCGGGCCCCGCTCCGGCGACTACCCCACCGGATCCTGGGGCGACGAGTCCCGCGACTACCACGTGTGCGTCGAGGTCCCGCCCGCCCACGTCGGCCAGGAGATGCTCGCCGCCCGCGTCTCCCTGGTCGTCCCGGAGCCCGGCACGGACGGCGCGCGCAGCCTCGGCGCCCAGGGCCTGGTCCGGGCCGTGTGGACCGACGACGTGGCCGCCTCCACCTCCCTCAACCCGCAGGTCGCCCACTACACGGGCCAGGCCGAGCTGGCGAGGACGATCCAGCAGGGCCTCGACCTCCGCAAGGCGGGCGACCGGGACGGGGCAACGGCCAAACTGGGCCGGGCCGTTCAGCTGGCAAGCGCTTCCGGGAACGCGGATACTGCGAAACTGCTTGCGAAGGTGGTGGACGTGGTCGATGCCGCGACAGGTACTGTGCGGTTGAAGGCGAAGGTCGCGGAGGCAGACGAAATGACCCTCGAGACCCGGTCCACCAAGACTGTTCGTGTAAAGAAGTGACCTGACCCTACCCAGCAGGACACCGAAGGAGAGGGGGACGCGCCGACATGCCGACCTGCCCGAACGGACACCAGTCGGGTTCCGACGACTGGTGCGAGGTCTGCGGTCACCGCATGGCCGGTGCCGTGCCACCGCCCCCTCCCCCGCCGCCCCCGGCCGGTGGCGGCTACGGCTTCCCGCCGCCCACGCCGGGCGGCCACCACGGTCAGTCCGGACAGCCGGGCCGGCCCCCGTCCTCGGCGTCCGAGCCGGAGCTCTGCCCGCAGTGCCGCACGCCCCGCGAGGGCGGTGCGCCGTTCTGCGAGGAGTGCCGGTGGAACTTCCTCACCAACACGGCCACCTCGTACACCCCGGCCGCCCCGCGCCCGCCGGCGCCCGCACCGGGCGGTCCTGGCGCGCCAGGTGGTCCCGGCGGTCCGGGTCCCGGTGGTCCCGGCGGTCCCGGTGGTCCGGGCGCGGGTCCCGGCGGGCGGTTTCAGGGGGCGCCTCAGTCGTTCGGCGGGCGTGACTCCTTCGACTACCAGCACTCCCGGCCGTCCCAGGTGAACCGGCCGGCCGAGCCGATCCCGCCGGCCCCGCCGTTCGGCGGCGAACCGGGCGGGCACGGCGGCCAGGGCGGACCCGGAGGTCCGGCTGGACCCGGTGGTCCCGGTGGTGGGCCGGGCTCGACGTCCGAGGGTCCCGGCGGACCGTTCGGACGGGAGCCCTCCGGTCCCACGGGCCCGGCCGGTGATCCGTTCCGACGTGAGCCCGCGCAGGGTGACCCGTTCCGGCGCGAGCCGTCGGGCCCGGCCGGCGACCCCTTCCGACGTGAGCCCTCGGGTCCGTCGGGCGACCCCTTCGGCCGTGAGCCGTCCGGTTTCGGCCGTGAGCCGTCCGGTCCGTCCGCCGACCCCTTCGGCCGTGAGCCGTCGGCTCCCTCCGGCGGCCCGGGCGGTCCCGGCGGCCCCGGTGGCGGTTTCGGCGGCCCCGGTTCCGGTCCCGGCGGTGCTCCCGGACCGTACGGACGGGACACCCCTGGCCAGCAGGGCGGCCAGGGCGGCCCCTTCGGCCGTGAGCCCTTCGGCGCGCCCCCCGGACAGGGCGGCCCGGGTGGGCCCGGTGGCCCCGGTGGCCCCAACCCGTCCGGCTTCGGCACCGACCCCTCGCGCCCCCTCCCGCCGACGCACGGCGGCCCCGGCCGTCCCGGCAACCCCGGCGGCCCCGGTGCGACCGACCCGGGTGCCCCCCAGGGCTACCAGTCGGCCGGCGCTCCCCCGGCCCCGCCCGCGTTCCCGCAGGAGAACCAGCGGTCCGCCCCGCCCTTCGGCGGCGGTGAGGACGACTGGGTGATCCCCCCGCCGTCCGGCCAGGCCCCCGCGCGGCACGGCGGCCAGGGCGGTCCCGGCGCGGGCCCGCAGGGCGGCGGCTACGGCTACCCCCAGCAGGGCGCGGCCCAGGCCCCGCCCGGCCCGGCGTTCGGGCAGCAGCCGGCGACCTGGACCGCGACCATCGGTCCGGACCGCGAGTACTTCATGGCGATGATGCACCGCTCGGGACCGGAGGCCGCGGGGCTCAACCTGCCCGCGTACTCCCCGGAACAGCAGCGCACGCTCAGCGGCAACCAGGTCACCATCGGCCGTCGCCGGCACTCCACCGGCGAGACCCCCGACATCGACCTGTCGGTGCCGCCGGAGGACCCGGGCGTCTCGCACCAGCACGCGGTGCTGGTGCAGCAGCCGGACGGCGGCTGGGCGGTCGTCGACCAGAACTCGACGAACGGCACCACGGTGAACGGCTCCGACGAGCCGATCCAGCCGTTCGTGCCGGTGCCGCTGCAGGACGGCGACCGCGTGCACGTCGGCGCGTGGACGACGATCACGGTCCGGCGCGGCTGACGCGCCCCCCGGCCGGCGCCCCGGCGCCGGTCAGGGCCGCCCTTCCGGCAGGGGCCAGGCGTACGGCCCGGCCGGGTCGTCCAGCCAGGCCCAGGCCCGGTCGCCCTCGACGGTGATGCCGTAGCGGGAGCGTCCGGGCATGCCCTCCCGCCGCCACAAGGCGTACGCCTCGGGCGGTTCGAGGGCGCCCCGGGTCAGCGTCACCAGGAAGCGGAACAGGTCGTCGTCCCGTGCCGGGCGCGGCACCCCGCCGAGCGCGACCGGTCCTTGGTCGGCCCGGCCCTGGCCGCGCAGCGGCACGAAGTAGGCCGCGGTGGCCAGGAAGCTGCCCTCCGCGTGCCCGGTGTCCCGGACGGTCAGCCCGATCAGCCCGGTGGCCAGCGGGACGAGCACCCGGGCACCCGGCCGGCACTGGGCGATCCAGGCCCGGGGCACGGCGCTGAGCTGACAGGTCGCGATCACCCGGTCGAAGGGCGCCCGCTCCGGCACCCCGCGGGCCCCGTCGCCGGTGACGACGGCGGGGTGGTACCCGGCGGCGTCCAGGTGGCGGCGCGCGGACTCGGTGATCTCCGGGTCCAGGTCGACGGTGGTGACCCGGTCGTCGCCGAGCCGGTGCGCGAGCAGCGCGGCGTTGTAGCCGGTGCCCGCGCCGATCTCCAGCACCCGGTGGCCGTCCTCGACCCGCAGCTCGGCCAGCATCAGCGCCATGAGCGAGGGCTGGCTGCTGGAGGAGACCAGCTCGCCGTCGCGCAGCCGGGTGGCCAGCGGGGTGTCCTCGTAGGCGCCGCGCAGCCACTGCTCGCGCGCGAGGGGGTCGGGGTTCTCGCCCCAGCGGCGTTCGTAGCCGGCGACCGTGGCCACGTAGTAGTACGGCACGAAGAGGTGGCGCGGGACCGCGGTGAACGCCTCCCGCCAGCGCGGGTCGGCGGCGAAGGCGCCGCTCGCCTCGATCTCCCGCACCAGAGCGGCTCGCGCCGCCACAGCATCCGCACCCATGCCTCCACTGTGCGGCCCGCGACGGCCCCCGGCGAGTACGCCTTCGCGCCACACCTCGCGCCGGGGCCGTGCGCGGCCCGTCACCGGCGTCCCTAGGGCCTCGGTCCTAGGACCCGGTGTCTGAGACCATGGGGGACGTGAAAGAGATTCGGCGCGGCACGCTTCAGGAGCAGACCTTCTTCGAGCAGGTCGGCGGGGAGGAGACCTTCCGCCGGCTGGTGCACCGTTTCTACGAGGGCGTCGCCGAGGACCCGGTCCTGCGGCCCATGTACCCCGAGGAGGACCTCGGTCCGGCCGAGGAGCGCTTCGCGCTGTTCCTCATGCAGTACTGGGGCGGCCCGACGACCTACAGCGACAACCGCGGCCACCCCCGGCTGCGGATGCGGCACGCCCCCTTCGCCGTCGACCGGGCCGCGCACGACGCGTGGCTGCGGCACATGCGGGTCGCCGTCGAGGAACTCGGCCTGTCCGAGGAGCACGAGACGACGCTGTGGAACTACCTGACGTACGCGGCCGACTCGATGGTGAACACCCCGGACTGACCCGTCCCAGAGCGTCGCATTCCGGTTCCCCCGCGCCGGAATCCGATCACGATCCGGTCAAAGCCGGTCCACCACCGCTTACCCGTGGCCCGTCCGCTCTGACAGCATCGCCACCGGGACACGGGGTGACGACGACGGGGGTCGGGGGTCGGTGGCGGGGTTCACGGGGTTCACGCGGCTCGCCCTGCTGCGGGCACGCGCCCACGGGGCGCTGCCGGCCGCGGCCCTGCTGACCGTCCTGCCCCACCACCGTGCGTCCGGCAGCGGCAAGTCCACCCTCATGAACATCCTCGCCGGCCTGGACACCCCCACCGCCGGCGCCGCCCGGGTCGCGGGCCACGACCTCCTCGCCATGACCCCCAAGTCCCGCCTGGCGTACCGCAGGCACACCGTCGGCTTCGTCTGGCAGCAGACCTCCCGCAACCTCCTCCCCTACCTCACCGCCGCCCAGAACATCACCCTCCCCCTCGGCCTCGCCGAAGGCCACCGCCGCCGCTCGGCCCGCGCCCGCCACACCGCCCGCGCCCTGGAGCTCCTCGACCTCCTCGGCCTGGCCGACTGCGCCGACCGCCACCCCCACGAGATGTCCGGCGGCCAGCAACAGCGCGTCGCGATAGCCGTCGCCCTCGCCAACGACCCCGAGGTCCTGCTCGCCGACGAACCCACCGGCGAGCTCGACTCCCACACCGCCCACCAGATCTTCGCCGCGTTCCGCAGCGCCAACGAGGAACTCGGCACCACGATCGTCATCGTCACCCACGACCAGACCGTCGCCTCCGAGGTCCGCCGCACGGTCGCCATCCGCGACGGCCGCACCTCCACGGAGGTCCTGCGCCGCAGCGAGGTCGACGAGATCACCGGCCACGAACGCGTCGTCGCCCGCGAGTACGCCATGCTCGACCGCGCCGGCCGCCTCCAGCTCCCGGCCGAGTACACGCGGGCCCTGGGCATGCGCGACCGCGTGGCCCTGGAACTGGAGCCCGACCACATCGCCGTACGGCCGGACGAGGAAAACAGCTGAAAGGGGGGCTGAGGCACCGCCTCAGCGCACGCTGAGCCCCAACGCCCCGAGCCCCGCCCGCCGTACGGCGACGGACCCGTAGGGCGTGCGCAGCCGCAGCCACGCCCCGGCGGAAAGCAGCGCCACCGCGCCGCCCGGCCGCAGGAACCCCAGCGACTGGGCCGCGTGCACGGCCCGTACGGGCAGCCCGGTCTCCCCGACCGTCCGGGACCAGATGTCCCGCCCGATGGAGTCGAGTTCGGCCCGCGTACGCCGTTCGGCCGCCAACTCCTCGGTCCGCGACCGGAATTCGGCGACCGCGGCCGACACCAGGGAACGCAGCACGTCGGCCCCGGGCAACCCGCTCTCCGGCTGCCAGCCCGAACGCGGCGGCAGCAGCCCGGCCCACGGCGGCCCGGTGACCGCGCCGGGCACGCCCGCCGTGGCCGCGGCCTCGTCGACCGCCTCCAGCAGCTCACCGGCCGAGACGGTCACGTCGAGCGTGGCGTCCAGCCCGTCCTCGTACGGCTTGGCCAGCCGCACGGCGCGGATCGCCAGCACCTCGAAGGACGGCGGCCGCCCGAAGACGGCCAGCGCGGTGCCCGCGGCCTGCAGGCGCACCGCGGCCGAACGGTCGTAGTGGAGCAGCCGGGAGAGGAAGGCGGCCAGGTCGGCCGCCTCCGTCTCGTCGGCGAGGTGCAGCACGGTCATGCGGCGACGGCCCCCTGGCCGGAGGCGTCGTCCGTGTACTCCTTGAGGAACGCGCGCTCCTCGTCGGTGATCCGCCGCGGCCGCTGCGCCGTGAAGTCGAACGGCACGATGACGGTCGAGGCGCGCACGTAGACGACGTCGTCGTCCTTCACCTCGTAGGCGATCGTGAAGGACGCGGCGCGTATCTCGGTGATCCACAGCTCGATGTCCACCGGCCGGTGCCGGTGGACGAGCTGCCGCTTGTAGTCGATCTCGTGGCGCGCCACCACGGACCCCTGCTGGAAGTCCTTGTCCGGGCGGAACAGGAAGTCGATACGAGCTTCCTCCAGGTAGCGGAGGAACACCACGTTGTTGACGTGGCCGTACGCGTCCATGTCCGCCCAGCGCAGCGGGCAGCGGTAGAGGTGCCGCAAGACCGATCAGCCCCGGGTCAGCTTCTTGTAGGTGGCCCGGTGCGGGCGGGCGGCGTCGGGACCGAGCCGCTCGACCTTGTTCTTCTCGTACGACTCGAAGTTGCCCTCGAACCAGAACCACTTGGAGTCACCCTCGTAGGCGAGGATGTGCGTGGCGACCCGGTCCAGGAACCACCGGTCGTGGGAGACGACCACGGCGCAGCCCGGGAACTCGAGCAGCGCGTTCTCCAGGCTGGAGAGGGTCTCGACGTCGAGGTCGTTGGTGGGCTCGTCGAGGAGCAGCAGGTTGCCGCCCTGCTTGAGGGTGAGCGCGAGGTTGAGGCGGTTGCGCTCACCGCCGGAGAGCACACCGGCCGGCTTCTGCTGGTCCGGGCCCTTGAAGCCGAAGGCGGACACGTAGGCGCGGGACGGCATCTCGACCTGGCCGACGTTGATGTAGTCGAGCTCGTCGGAGACGACGGCCCACAGCGTCTTCTTGGGGTCGATGTTCTCGCGGCTCTGGTCGACGTAGGAGATCTTGACGGTGTCGCCGACCTTGATGGTGCCGGAGTCCGGCTCCTCGAAGCCCTGGATCATCTTGAACAGCGTGGTCTTGCCGGCGCCGTTCGGGCCGATGACGCCGACGATGCCGTTGCGCGGCAGCGTGAAGGAGAGGTCGTCGATGAGCACCTTCTCACCGAAGGCCTTGCTGAGGTTGTTGACCTCGACGACGATGCTGCCCAGCCGCGGGCCCGGCGGGATCTGGATCTCCTCGAAGTCCAGCTTCCGCATCTTCTCGGCCTCGGCGGCCATCTCCTCGTAGCGGGCCAGACGCGCCTTCGACTTGGCCTGCCGCCCCTTGGCGTTGGAGCGGACCCACTCCAGCTCCTCCTTGAGGCGCTTGGCGCGCTTGGCGTCCTTCTGCCCCTCGACCTTCAGACGGGTCTGCTTGGTCTCCAGGTACGTGGAGTAGTTGCCCTCGTACGGGTAGGCACGACCACGGTCGAGCTCGAGGATCCACTCGGCGACGTTGTCGAGGAAGTACCGGTCGTGGGTGATGGCCACGACGGTGCCGGCGTACTTGGCCAGGTGCTGCTCCAGCCAGTTCACCGACTCGGCGTCGAGGTGGTTGGTGGGCTCGTCGAGGAGCAGCAGGTCGGGGGCCTCCAGCAGCAGCTTGCACAGCGCGACGCGCCGCTTCTCACCACCGGAGAGGTTCACGACGGGCCAGTCGCCGGGCGGGCAGCCGAGGGCGTCCATGGCCTGCTCGAGCTGGGCGTCGAGGTCCCAGGCGTTGGCGTGGTCGAGGTCCTCCTGCAGCTTGCCCATCTCGTCGAGCAGCGCGTCGGAGTAGTCGGTCGCCATCAGCTCGGCGATCTCGTTGAACCGGTCGAGCTTGCCCTTGATCCCGGCGACGCCGTCCTGGACGTTCTCCAGGACCGTCTTGCCCTCGTCGAGCTTCGGCTCCTGCATCAGGATGCCGACGCTGTAACCGGGCGAGATGAAGGCGTCACCGTTCGACGGCTGCTCCAGCCCCGCCATGATCTTCAGCACGGTGGACTTACCGGCGCCGTTCGGGCCGACGACGCCGATCTTCGCACCCGGGAGGAAGCTCAGGGTGACATCGTCGAGGATCACCTTGTCGCCGTGCGCCTTGCGCGCCTTGCGCATGGTGTAAATGAACTCAGCCAAGAGAAACCGTCCGGCAGCTTGAAATCAGGCAGTGGGCAGATACACCCCATCTTGCCGTACCGCCACCCCTGTGCGGAAACGCATAGCAGTCGACGCCTGTGAGCTGCTCTTTCACACTTGACAGGCGCGAGACGCCTGTCGTCCCCGATCACTGCCGAGTGCCCTCGGGGTGCGACCTCGCCCCAGCTGGCAGCCTCAGCTCGCTGACGATCGCCTCGGCGCCCTCAGCCGAGGGAGACCCGGGTCGACGGTCCTGAGTTCGGGACCGCTGTGAGCGATCCCGCAGCCCCGTCCTCACTCCCCCGTCGTGTTCTCCCTGCGTCCCAGCAGGAGCAGGACCGCTCCGCCGATCACCACCAGGGCTATGGCCGTGCCCGCGATCAGGGGGGTCGCGCTCGTGCCGCCCGTTTCGGCGAGGTTGGTGTCCGTGGCCGTGCCGCCGACCGTCGCGGGGCTGGGTTCCGCGAGGGTCTGGGTGGTCAGGTCGGCCGTCTCGGTCTCCGCGCTGCGCGTCTGACAGTCGAGGATCCCGGCGAAGCGCTGCGAGCCGATCGTGAAGTCGTACGCCTGGTCCTCCTGCAGCGGGATGGTCAGCGTGCGCGACTGGCCCGCGGCGATGGTGTGCTCCGTGCCCATGAGGGAGAAGGTGAAGTCCTCGTCGCCCTGGTTGGCGACGGTGACGTCCAGGCCGTGGTGCGTGCAGTCCTTCGCCGCCGACAGGGCCGGTATCGGACCCCGGGCCGCCCAGGTGGCGGTCGCCGTCGCCGAGACCGTCGACTCGCTGGAGCCCGCCAGGATCTGCGTCTGGCTGCGGCTGTCGGCGGTGAACGCGCGGCCCACCGGGACGGTCGTGGACGCCTGGAGCGTCAGCTCGGCCGTGCCGTCCGGGGCGTCCGCGGGGACGTCGAAGAACAGCCGGCTGCCGTTGGCCGCGGTGGTCACCGGCTTGCCGGCCTCGTCGACCACGCGCACCCCGGTGGTCGCCGCGTCCACCGGCGGGATCACCGTGACGGCGCTCTCCCGCGTGCGGACGGTGACCGGGCCCAGGCGCTCACTGCGGTGACCGGAGACCGCCGAGGTGTCGAGGGCCAGGGAGGCCGCCGGTTCCGGGGCGGTGCGGGCCGCCTTCTGCAGGTAGTCCGCCAGCCGCTCGGCCTGCGGGTCCACCGCGTCGACGTCCGCGACGTCGGAGTACCGCCAGATCGCCACCTGCGTGCCGGCCGCCGCGTCCTGCTCGGTGAGGCCGCCGGTCACGCCCGCCTTCTTCGCGAGCGCCGCCAGGTCGTTCACCTGCGGGTAGGAGTGCTGCAGGATCCACAGGACGCGGCCCGCGTTCTTGTTCGCGGCGAGCGAGGTGCCGCTCCACTGGGTCTCGTGGTACTGGGCGTCCTTCTGCGTGGGGTTGTGCAGGTCCACGCAGTACGTCTGGAGCGTGCCGCCCCCGTCGACGGACATCTCGAACAGGCCCGCCGAGACCTCCTGGTCGCCCTGCGCGCCGTGCACCACCGCGGTGCCGTAGGTCTTCAGGCCGTCCATGGTGGCGGTCGCGCCGCTCTGGCTCCGCGCCGTCGCGTCGGCCGCGGCCGGCCCGGCGGCGGTCAGCGCGCCGACGGCGACGAGCCCCGACACCACGGCCGTGGCGGCGAGCCTGCGGCCCGCCCCTCGCCCGCGCGCGAACGGCGCGGAGAACCAAGAGAGCACGTAATTCCCCTCCGAGCGGGACCCGTTGACGTGGGGGGCCGGGTCCCACCAGCAGCATCAGAAGCCACACGAGCTACGTCCGGCATCCTAGAGACGCGGCGGCCCGCGCCTCCCGGCGAGGTAGCCCGCGAGCCGATCCGACTCGGAATCGTTATCGCCAAGATCGGTTACGGGCCGCCCCTGAGCTGGGCTTATCGACATATCCACCCGCATGCGCCGGTGCAATTGCCGCAATGCGTCGATACGTCGCTCTTCGGGCGACCCGGACGTGCGCTTCGTTTCCGGTCCGGCGGGCTCAGGTCACCGCGGCCGGCTCCCGCTCGGGCTCCGCCCCGGTCACCTCGGTCACTGACGCCACCGCGGCCGCCTCCGCCGCCGTATCCGGCGCCGGGGTCTCCCAGTTGGGCTCCGGCTGCTGCGCCGCGCCCATCCCCGGCATCCCCGGTGCCCCGGGCTGCTCGGTCCTGACCGACCGCCGGAACGCCGCCGTACCGCGCGACAGGTCGTGGCCGATCGCCACCGCGTCGATGTCGGCCGACGTCCACGCCTGCTGACCCTCGCGCGTCTCCGTGCGCACCTTCAACCGGCCCTGCACGATGACCGGTTCGCCGACCGACACCGATGTGGCCACGTTCGCGGCGAGCTGCCGGTTGGCCCACACCGTGAAGAAGTTGGTGTGGCCGTCGGTCCAGGCGTTCTTCTCCCGGTCCCAGTAGCGCGCGGTCACCGCCAGCCGGAACCGTGCCGACGGCCCCGACGCCAGCTCCCGGTAGACCGGTTGCGTCGCCACGTTCCCCACCGCGCACACCATCGTCTCGTTCATGTCCAGCTCCCCTCCCCGCCCCCGCGCCCCGCGCCGGGCGGGCACCCGCACGGGCCCGTCCCGTACGGCTGCGTCCGCCGTGGCGGCGCGCCTTCACCTCGCGCACCGCCACGGCTCCGCCACGACCGACCGCGTTCTTCGCGATGGCCGCGGAGCCAGGCTGCCCCCGTGGGGGCTGGGTCCGCCGGGCGCTGTGGACTGCCCACAGCCTGTGGACAACTTCGTCACCCGGACGAGCGGCCGCCGCCCATCACCCGCCGCCCGCCGCCCGCCGCCAATAGCCCATAGCTCACCGTCCGCAGCCAGTCGCCCGCACACGGCCACCCCTTCAGCCCACCCCCACCACCTTCCCGTACTGCTCCCGCACCTCCCGGTACCGCAGCAACTCCGACGCCAGGGGATCCAGCACCCTCGCCCGCCCGCACCCGGCGGCCGCCTCCCGCAGGCGTCGTTCCGCGTCCTGGCCGTAGCGGCGGGCCGGTCCGCGCGCCGCCATCCGGCAGCTCCACTCGACCACCGGACCGCCGACGATCCCGGCCACCATCAGCAGCACCGGTACCCCGAGGTTGGGTGCCATGAAGCCGACGATCTGCCCCACCAGCCAGAGCCCGCCGATGATCTGAAGGATCGTCATCGACGCCTGCGCCAGCACCGCCACCGGCCACCAGCCCGGCCGCGGCGGCTTCCCCGGCGGCAGCCCGGCCCGCGCGGCCAGCTCGTCCAGCGCCTCGGGCAGCCCGTGCGCCCCGCGCACGGCGGCCTCGCGCACCGCCTGCGCCCAGGGCACGGGCAGCCCCGCCGAGGCGCGGTCGGCCACGGTCCGCACCGCCTGTTCCACGCGCTGCCGGGCCGTCGCCTCCTCGTCGGCCGGTGGCCGCAGCCGCATCCGGCCGGTCGGGGGCTCGCGCCGGTCGTTGTACCAGCGCCACAGCCGCAGCCACGGCGTGCCGCACGCCCGGTTGGCGTTGCGCAGCCAGGCCCGCTCTGCGGCCTCACCCGCCGCGGTGGCCCCGACGGCGTCCGCGAGCCGCGCGGCGAACTCGTCCCGCGCCTCCTCGCTGAGCCCGGCGCGCCGGCCGGTCGTGTAGACGGGGCGCAGCCGGCTCGCCGCGGCGTCCACGTCCGCCGCGATGCGCCGCGCCGGGGCCTGACGTTCGGCGACGAACTGGCCGAGCACCTCCCGCAGTTCCCCGACGCCCTCCCCGGTGAGCGCGGACAGCGCCAGCACAGCGGCGCCCGGTTCGCCGTACTCGCCGAGCGCCACGCCGTCCTCGTCGAGGAGCCGCCGCAGGTCGTCCAGGACCAGTTCGGCCGCCTCGCCGGGCAGCCGGTCCACCTGGTTGAGCACGACGAACATCACCTCGGCGTGCCCGGCCATCGGCCGCAGGTACCGCTCGTGCAGCATGGCGTCCGCGTACTTCTCCGGGTCGACGACCCAGATCACCGCGTCCACCAGCGTCAGGATGCGGTCCACCTGCTCGCGGTGCTGCACGGCCGCGGAGTCGTGGTCGGGCAGGTCCACCAGGACCAGCCCCTGCAACTGCGCCTCGGCCTCCGGACTCTGCACCGGCCGCCTGCGCAACCGCCCCGGGATGCCGAGCCGGTCGATCAGGGTCCCCGCGCCGTCGCTCCAACTGCACGCGATGGGCGAGGCGGTGGTGGGCCGCCGTACCCCCGTCTCGGAGATGGTGACCCCCGCGAGCGCGTTGAACAGCTGGGACTTGCCGCTGCCCGTGGCACCCGCGATGGCCACGACCGTGTGCCGGCCGGACAGCCGCCGCCGGGACGCCGCCTCGTCCAGGACCTTGCCGGCCTCGGCGAGGGTCTTGCTGTCGAGACGCGCACGGGAGAGCCCCACCAGCTCGCGCAGCGCGTCGAGCCGGGACCGCAACGGGCCGTCCAGCGCCAGCGTGGCCGCCGGCTGTGCGCCCGGTCCGCGCGCCTCCCGCGCGCCCGCCTGCTCGGCGGCGGCAGCGGCGGCGTTCTCGCTCACCCGCCGCGCGATCAGCCCGTCGTCCCAGACCCCGACGTCGTCCCCTCGCCGCGAGGAGTCGTCGGCGCGGGGCGCAGGGGGGTCCGTACGACGTGGCGAGCCGTCGTCGCCCTTCCCGCCCGGGCGGCGGCCGTCGTCGCTCTTCCCGCGCGGGCGGCCCTCGTCGCTCTTCCCGCCCGGATGGCCGTTGTCACCGTCCACGCGCGCGTCGCCCTTCCCCCGCGCGCGGCCGTCGTCGCCGTTCACGCGCGCGTGGGCCCCTCCCGCCTTCCCGGACGCGGCGCTGTCACTGTCACTGGCCTTCACCCGCCCGGCGGCATCCGCCGCCTTCACCGGCGCGGAACCGCCCCCAGACTTCACCCCTACGGACGCGTCCCCGGACTCCCCCCGCGCGTGCCGCTCCTTTCCCTTCACAGCCTTCACGCCGTTCATGCCGTCGCGCCCCTCGTCAGCATCCGCACCATCACGCCCACCGTCGCCATCGCCCTCGACATCCCCCTCACGGTCACCGTCACTGTCACCGTCCGAGCCCCCCGCGTCCGCCCCACCCACGGCCCCTCCACTCGACGAGGCACCCTCACCGGACGAGGACCCGTCCTCCGACGACGCCCCCTCACCACCCGAGGACGCCGCCCCCACGGCGGCACCAGCAGCGGCACCACCAGAGGCAGCACCACCGGCGGCGGCACCCGCGACCGGCTCCCCCCCGGGGCGCGGTGGCCCGGTCCGCTCGGCCCCTTCCTGCACGTGCGCGTGCGCGTGGGCCGGGTCGTGGTCCTGGTCAGTGACGGCGGTCACCGGTCACCTCTCCTTCTGCAGAACGGACAGCGCGGCGATCAGTTCGGCCTGGGGCTCGGCCTGTACGTCCAGGCCGTCGAGCGGGGCGAGCCGGCGTTCGCGCTCGGCGTGCATCACCCGGTCCAGGTGCTCGGAGAGCAGCCGCCCGCCCCGGTCGCGCAGCCGCAGCGCGCCGTGGGCGCCGATGCGCCCGGCGAGCCCCTCGCCCGCCGAACGCGCGCGTCGGCCGCCCAGCAGGGCGGTGGCGACGAGCGCGGCGATCACCTCGGGGTCGGGCGCGGCGCCACGGTCGATCTCGCGCACCTCCTCCTCGGCGTACTCCTCCAGCTCGCGCCGCCAGCGCCGGACGGCGAGCGCGATGCGGTGCTCGGCTCCGCTGCCGGTGGGGTCGACGTCGGCCAGCTCGGGCGCGGCGGCGCCCGGCTCCAGGCGCCAGGCCTGGTCGACGCGCTCGTCGGCGGCGGCGACCGCGCACAGCAGCAGCGCGGCGAGGCTCTCCACGAGCGCGTCGAGCAGTTCGCCCGCGGTGCAGTCGAGGGGGAAGGCGCGCCAGCGCTTGAGGGCGTCACCGGCGAGGACGGCGCCGGCCTGCAGCCGCCCGCGCAGGCGCGCGTACTCGTTGTCGTAGGCGCCGTCGACGGCGGTGGTGAGCCGCAGGGCGGCCGCGTACTGGACGGCGGCGGCGCTGGCCAGCTCGGGCAGGCGGGACTTGAGGGAGTTCAGGACGCCGTGCGCCGTACGGGCCATGGCGTACTGGCGTGAGGCGGGGTCCTGGGCGTGGTGGACGAGCCAGGTGCGCAGCGAGGCGACGGCGCTGGCCGGGAGCAGTCCGCCGCCCCAGGCGGACTCGGGCAGTTCCGGCACGGTGAAGCGCGGTACGTCGCCGAGTCCGGCCTTGGTGAGCAGGGCGCCGTACTGCCGGGAGACCTCGGAGACGACCTGGTGGGGCACGCGGTCCAGGACGGTCACGAGGGTGACGTCGTACTCCTTGGCGGTGCGCAGCAGGTGCCAGGGGACGGCGTCGGCGTAGCGGGCGGCGGTGGTGACCATGATCCAGATGTCCGCGGCGCAGATCAGCTCGGCGGCCAGGGAGCGGTTGTCGGCGACGAGCGAGTCGATGTCGGGCGCGTCGAGGAGGGCGATGCCGGGCGGCACCGTGTCGACGGTCTCGACGCGCAGCACGCGCCGTCCGTTGTCGCCGGGCAGCAGCAGGTCGTCGCCGGCCTCCTGCTGGGGCGTCCACACGCGCGTGAGCTCGGGCAGGACCCGCATCCCGCTGAACCAGTGGTGGTCCTCCGGATGGCAGACCAGCACGGGAGTGCGGGTGGTCGGCCGCAGCACGCTCGCCTCGCTGACGCGCCGCCCCACCAGGGAGTTGACGAGGGTCGACTTCCCGGCGCCGGTCGATCCGCCCACGACGGCCAGCAGCGGTGCCTCCGGCTGTTTGAGCCGGGGCACCAGGTAGTCGTCGAGCTGCGCGAGGAGTTCGTCGCGGTTGGCACGCGCGCGTGGGGCCCCCGCCAGCGGCAGCGGGAAGCGTGCGGCGGCGACACGGTCGCGCAGGGCGGAGAGTGCGTCGAGCAGCTGAGGCCGTACGTCCAAGGTCACCACATGCGAAGAATGCCCAACTTCGGGGGATTTATGAAGCATATGAGCATGTCTGCGTGCCGACCGGACAGAAGGGTGCACAAGGGGCGACCGGGACAGGGGCACGGGCCAGGCATAACGAGTGCACAACACCCGGCCTGCGTGGCGCGAAAAGCGCTGCACGATTCGTACCTGCCTGCGATTATCAGGAACCGCTTCACCGAACCTCCACATCGAGCCACGGAGGCGAAGCAACTGGGACGAGGACGCGGGAGCCCTATCCTTGTCCCCCGGCCCCCGTAGCTCAGTGGATAGAGCAGGCGCCTTCTAAGCGCTTGGCCGCAGGTTCGAGTCCTGCCGGGGGCGCCGCGCCGTCCGTCGGTCCCTGTTCCGCCCTCCCGTCGTCGGGAGGGCGTTCTCGCTGTTCAGGGCGGCTCGCTCGGCGCGCAGAAGGGTGACGCGTGCGCGGGCGGCCGTGACCCGCCCTGGTCGGTGGCGTTGAACGGGGAGTGCGGCGGCGCCTCATGCCGTCGCGCGAACCGAGTCACAAAGGAGAACGTGATGTCTCGCATCGCGAAGGCAGCCGTCGTCGCACTCGGCGCCGGTGCCGTGGTGCTCAGCGGCACCGGCCTGGCCATGGCGGACGCGGACGCGGGCGGCGCGGCCGTCGGCTCCCCGGGTGTCATCTCGGGCAACGTCATCCAGGTCCCGATCCACGTCCCGATCAACCTCTGCGGCAACACCATCAACGTCGTCGGCCTGCTGAACCCGGCGTTCGGCAACACCTGCGCCAACATCAGCGACGACAAGGGCGACGAGGGCCACGACAAGGACGGCCACGGCCGTCACGGTGGTGGCAAGCACGGCGGCGGCAGCCAGGGCTACGGCGGCTGACCGTTCGTCACCTCGCACACCCATGTGCGGTGAAGGGCCCCGGCACCTCGAGCGCCGGGGCCCTTCCCCGTGCGGGGCCACCGGGCCCGGGCGCGGAGCACGCAGCGGAGTGCCCAAGCGGAACACCGAGCGGAGCGCGGGGCTCCGGAAGATGGCCGGAAGAGCACCGCGCCGCTCGGCGCGTCTCACGCATAGCGGTAGATACCGCTCACGTCCTCGAGCTGGGCCGGTGTCACGTCCCACGGCGGCAGGTCCTCGTGCCGCGCGACGACCCGGTCCTGCTGCGGGTCGCCCCAGCCGGGCGGCTCTGCCGGCAGGTAGCGCGCGTCGCGGTGGCGCTGCTGCCAGCGGGTCCACTGCAGGTCGACGAAGGCGTGGTGGAGCCAGAACACCGGGTCGTTGACGGACGCGCCGCCCACCATGATCCCGCCGACCCAGCGGTGCACCCGGTTGTGGTTGCGCCAGGCGGCACTGCCCCGCCCGCTCCCCCAGCCCTCCAGCTTGTTGCGGAAGCCCCGCGTGGACGTCGAGTCCCAGGGCGAGGTGTCGTAGGCCGGGTCCCGCAGCGCCCACTCCAGCTCGCCGGCCGTGGGCAGCTCGATCGGGTCGCTCGCGCGCCCCAGGTCGCGGGTGAGGAAGACGCCGTCGGTGACGTTCTCCTTGATCAGCCAGTTGCCCGTGGCGTGGGCGAACGGCCCGGTGGTCACCCGGTGGTCGGAGCGCCGCCCGTTGCCGCCGAGCAGGTCCTTCGTCCACGGCACCGACGTGGCCGACCGCTGGCGGGTCCAGTCCCAGTACGGCACCGTCACCGAGGAGTCGACGCGCCGCAGCGCCCGCTCCAGGTCCAGCAGGAACTGCCGGTGCCAGGGCAGGAACGACGGCGCCATGTGGGCCGAGCGCAGGCCGCCCTCGCCGTCGGAGACGTAGTGGTCGATGTGCATCCGCACGAACTCGTCGTACTCGCCCCGGCGTTTGAGTGCCAGCAGCGCGTTGACGAAGCGGCGCTTCTCCGAGGCGGTGAGCTTGCTGACGTCCTTACGGGTGTAGACCATGGCGTCCCCCCATGTCCGTGTGCTCGTGTGCGGTGCCCGGACCGGTGTCGCGCAGGTGCTCCCCGGGGCCCAGCTCGTCGACGGCGGCGCGGGCGGCGTCCAGCGGGGTGTCGTACGAGCGGTAGTGGTCGACCATGCTCAGCCAGCTGCCGTCGGCGCGGCGCATGAGGTGCAGCGGCCGTCCGTCGACCGTGACCCGCCACTGCTCGTCCCCGGCGGCGGCCGACCGGGCGACCGGGGCGCCCACGAGGTGGCGGCCCCGGTAGGTCAGGTCGAAGCCCGGGTCGCCCGGGCCGTCGCCCCCGCCCGCGGCCGGGGGCCGGGAGGCGGCCACGACCGGGGCGATCGCGGCGACGGCACCGGCGCCGAACAGCCCGCGCAGCACGTCCCTGCGGCGCGTCCCCGGCGCGCGCCGCGCTCTCCCCGCGTCCGGTACGGGGCGTTCCGATCCCACGGGCAGTCCACCGACGCCAACGACCATGCTGCACTCCTACGTCCGGTCCGGTTGCGGGTGTTCACAGCGGTAACCGCGAACCGGGCCCCCGGGTCACCGCCGGGCCCCCGAACGGCCCGACCGGGCCGGGTGACCCCGTCCGTCCGTGCCGGAGCAGGCCGACGGGCCCGGACAGCAGGCCCGGGCCCGTACGGGTGGACGGGGGAAGGCGCAGCGAGGCGGAGAGGTGGACGGGGACGTACGCGCAGCCGTGCACCACCGGCGTCGAACGACGGCAGCGGCCCCCTACAGCCCGCTGCCCAGCCCCAGGTCCGCCGTCGGCGCCCCCTGCAGCACCGGCGTGAGCACGCCGGCCTGCGGGAGCTTGAGGTCGGGCAGGCCGAAGTGGTCGGCGTTGGGCGGGGTGAGCGGCGCGTCCACGGCCAGGCCGGGGCCGAGGGTGCGCAGGTCGGAGGCCGGGGCGTCGACGCCGGCGTGGTCGAAGTCGTCGCCGAGGACCTGCGGCAGCGGGGCACGCATGTCCAGGCCCGGCAGTCCGGCGCTGACGGGGAGCCGCGGGACCACCCGCTCCGGGATGAGCCGGCCCTCCACGTACCGGGGGCCCTCGGGTGCGCCCGGCTTCGGCACGGGCACCTGACCGGTGATCTCGGGCAGTTCCACGTGGAGGGACTTCTCGACGCCGCCCAGCGGCAGGGGGACGGGGACCGTGCCCACCGCGGCGGCGGGGGTCGCGGCGGCGGCGCCGGCCGCGGCCGCCATGAGCGCTGCGGCGAGGGTTCCTCGGGTGGTCGGCTTCATCTCGAGTACGGACCCTTTCGGAGTTCAAGGAGTTCAAGCGGGCTGTGTGCGTGCGTAGCGAGTAACGAGCAGGAAAACGTCACCAGTTCACAATTCCCCCGGCCGCACCAATGCTCCGATCGTCCGGATCGTCGGCTGCTGTGGAAATCCCACGATCGGACGGGGGACATCCGCCCCGACCGACCGAGGGCCGGTCCCGGGGACCGGCCCTGCGTACCGGGGGATCCTGCTCCGCCCTACAGCGGCAGCCCGCCCAGCAGCGGGTTGTGCGCGTTGAGCGCGTCGGTCGCGCCGTTCACGGTGCTCAGCGCGGAGTCCTTGTTCTCGGTGTCCAGCGCGTCCGACTGGTGCCGCACCGGCATGAGGTCGATCGGGCCCTTGGTGAGCGTGTTCCAGGCGCCGTTGATGCTGGTGGGCGTGAGCTCGGCCGTGTCGTAGGCGAACGCGGGCGTGGCGGCGCCGGCGAGGGCGACGGTTCCGGCGACGACGGCGGCGGCCTTGAGGGACTTCATCGGGTTCCTTTCATCGGCGACTGGGCTCGACGGCGGACCGGCGCCACGGCGCGCCCCGTCGCCGGGGAATCACCGGGAAAGGGCCGGGGACACCAGGAAAGTCGCCAGGGAAATGTCTGACGCCGTGTCTAACGATGTCCCACGGCGGCGGAAACCCCGTACGCAGGAAATTTCTGCACCCCGGCCGGACTTTCCCCCGGGGAAAAGCACCGGGCGACCGACCGGGGTGCACCCACACAGAACCGGCACCGGCCCCCGCCTAGGTCGCGGGTACCGCCGGCGTGGCCGGCTGGGAGACGGCGGCCGCCGCGGCGGGCGACTGCGGAGCGGCGGGGACCTGGGCGACGGCGGGGGTCTCCGGCACGGCGGGGGTCTCCGGCAGGGCGGGGATGTCCGGGAGCGCGGGCAGCGCGGGGGTGACCGGGGCGTCGGGGGTCGCCGACAGGTCGGGCAGGGACGGCAGTCCGGTCAGGTCGGCGGCCGGGAGCCCGCTGCCGAGCAGCGTCGCGGTGAGCAGGTTGACCAGGCCGGAGATCAGGCCGGTGGCCGCGGGGACGACGTCGGTGACGTTGCCGGAGGTGACCGCCGTCAGCAGGACGTCGATCTGCTTCTGCAGGTCGGCGAGGGCCTCGTCGGTGAGGTCGGCGGCCCTCTTGCCGTGGGCGGCCGCCCGGTGGTGAGCGCTCTTGCCGAGCGGGAACGGCAGGGTGGTGTACGGCAGTTCGCCCGCCGTGGACGACGACGAAGCTGTGGACGACGACGAAGCCGTGGACGGCGAGGACGGCGTGGACGGCGAGGACGGCGTGGACGAGGCGGCCGACGCGGCCGCGTTCGTCGTCGTGATCCGGGCGATCACGTCCTTGATGGCGTCGCCGAGCTTGGCCGCCTGGGCGTCGGTGAGCTGACCGTTGTCGGACTTCAGGGCGTCGGAGAGCAGGTCGGTGACCGGGGTGAGGACGGTCCCGAGGTCGCCGAGGCTCTTGACCTGGGCGAGCAGCTCGTCCGCGCCGGGGACGGGCGCGTGGGACGCCGCAGGAGCGTGCTCACGGGCCGTACCGACCGCGGCGGCGGCCGGGCCGGCGATCCCGATCACGAGGGCGGCGCAGAGCGCGGTGGACGCGACGTGCCGGACGGGCAGGCGGCGCATGGGTGTTCCTTTCGCAGGTGGGCAGGGCCTGAGCCCACCGTGGAAGGGGTGGTCACCCTTCGCAACCGGCGCGTACGGTCAGTGACCGCCGTCCGGGCGAATCACCGCTGGTGGCGCGGGGATGCGGCCCGTCGCCCGGGGTCCTCGGCCGCACCCCCGTTCGGGGCAGCACCCACGGCCCGCCGCTCACCGTCCGCCGCGGACCCGGGGCGGCCCCGCACACGCCAGCGGCCGCCCTCCTGGCGGAAGGGCGGCCGCTCGACCCACGAACGCGTCGTGACTGACGTCAGTCGTTGACGCAGGTGTTGCCGAACGCCGGGTTCAGCAGGCCGATGATGTCGATGGTGTTGCCGCAGACGTTCACCGGGATGTGGATCGGAACCTGAATGGCGTTGCCGGACAGGACGCCCGGGGAGTTGGCGGCCACAGCGCCCGCGCCCGCATCGGCGGCGGCGATGCCGGAGGCGCCGGCGACGGCCGCGGCGGCAACAGAGGTCAGGACCAGGCCCTTCGCGATACGCGACATGGAGAGGTGCTCCTTGGGGGTTTTGACACAAACAAACACCCGGGCGGGGATGCCCGGCGCTGTGTCAACGCGTGGACGCGCCGGGAGTTGTGCCGCCAAAGGAGTGATCCGGCGTCCCGGGGGTTGCCCTCGCGCCGCCCGCTCCCCCGCACCGCCCGGCCCGGCCCGCACACGTCGCGCACGTCCGGCACACCGTTCCGACACACATGTCTGGCATAGCAGGATTAATCCGGACAAGGGCTAGAGTTGCGGCCGTTCCGACGCACCCCTGCGAGCCGGCGGGACCCACCCCGCGGGATGCGGTCGCACTGCGCGGGGGCTTCTTCCGAAAGGGCATCGCCGGTCATGCGCCTCCTTCCCGGTCCCCTGCTGCGCCGCGCGACGGCGGGGGCGCTCGCCCTCGCCGCGCTCTGGGCCCCCACCGGCGCGCGCGCCGCCGTCCCCCCGCCGCCCGCACCCGCGCCCCCCGCCGCCGAGGCCCAGCGCCTGCCGTTCACCGAGCGCCACCGGGCCACCCAGCACGGCGGGTTCGTCCGCGCGGCCAACACCGCGATCAGCTGCCGCACCGCGGACCCGGGCTGCGCAGGCGTGCGGGACGGACGGGCGGGCGCCAACGACGACTTCGACATGTTCTACGTCGACGTCGACGACGACCCGAACACCTACAACTCCTCCCGCGCCGAGCTCCGCCTGCCGCCCGGTTCCCGGGTGACGTACGCGCGGCTGTACTGGGGCGGCAACCTGCGCGTGGGCGAGCAGAAGCCGGCCGCCGACGCCGGGCGGGTACTGGTCGCCGAGCCGGGCGGGCGGTACAAGGCGGTCCGCGCGGACACGGTCGTCGGCCACCGCGTCGGCTACGACGCCGACGCCTTCCAGGCCTCCGCCGACGTCACCGGCCTGGTCCGCGACAGCGGCTCGGGGCTGTACACGGTCGCCCAGGTCGACGTGGCCAAGGGCCGGTCGGCCGCGGGCGCGTGGGGCGGCTGGACGCTGGTGGCCGCGTACGAGAACCCCGCCGAGCCGCTGCGCCACCTCGCCCTGTGGGACGGCTTCGACACGCTCGCGCAGGGCCTTGGGGTCCGGCTGGACGGGCGGCCTGTCGCGCCGGGGGCGAGCGGGCGGGTGGGGATCGTGGCGTACGACGGCGACCGCGGCCGTACGGGTGATTCGCTCACGTTCTCGAACGGTCACCCGGACCGGGCACCGCTGTCGGACGCGGCCAACCCGGGGGACGACGTACTGAACTCCACGATCAGCGAGCCGGGGGAGGCTCCGGCGGCGCGTGTCCCGGCGTACGCGCACACCCTCGGCTACGACTCGGACGTGTTCGATCTCGGGCCCGGATCGCTGCGCGGCGGTGACCAGGCGGCGCTCCGGCTCGTTTCCCACCGGGACGCGGCGTGGGCCGGCGCACTCTTCGTCGCCGTCGACGCCCGGAAGTGACCAGGCGCGGTTCCGCCCGTCCCGAGCGCCACCGTTGAGCGAGGAAGACGCGCCATGCACGAGTCAGTACCCGGGCCCCGGGTCCTGCACCTGACCCAGCCGGTGGACGGCGGGGTCGCCCGTGTCGTGACGGACCTGGTGCGGGCGCAGCTCGCCGCCGGGCTGCGCGTCGCGGTCGCCTGTCCCGGCGGTCCGCTCGCCGGGGACCTGGCGTCCCTGGGCGCGGACGTGCGGCGGTGGGAGGCGACGCGGGCGCCGGGTCCCGCCCTGTGGGGCGAGGTGCGCCGCCTCGCGCGCGTGGTCCAGGAGGTGCGGCCCGACCTGGTGCACGCGCACAGCGCCAAGGCCGGGCTGGCCGGGCGGCTGGCGGTGCGCGGGCGGATCCCCACCGTGTTCCAGCCGCACGCCTGGTCGTTCGAGGCGGTCGGCGGCACCACGGCGGCCCTCGCGCGCGCGTGGGAGCGGTACGGGGCGCGCTGGACCCACCGGCTGGTGTGCGTGAGCGAGGCCGAGCGCGCGACCGGGCTGCGCGCAGGGATCGCCGCCGCGCGGCCCGCGGCCGACGAGCCGGCCGGCCCGGCACGCGCGGGTGGGGCGCCGGCCCGCGCCGACGACGGTTCCCGCGGGCGCTGCCGGGTCGTCCCCAACGGCATCGACCCCGACCGCTTCCGCCCCGCCCCGTCCGCCGCCGTGCGCGCGGCGCTGCTGCCGGACCTCGCCCCGGACGACCCGCTGGCGGTGTGCGTGGGACGGCTGTGCCGGCAGAAGGGCCAGGACGTGCTGCTCGACGCCTGGGAGCAGGTGGTGCGCCGGGTGCCCGGCGCCCGGCTGGTCCTGGTCGGCGACGGACCGGACGGTGACGCGCTGCGCGCGCGGGCGCCCGGGTCGGTGCGGTTCGCGGGGACGGTCGCCGACCCCGTGCCCTGGTACCAGGCCGCCGACCTGGTGGTCCTGCCGTCGCGCTGGGAGGGCATGGCGCTGGCCCCGCTGGAGGCGATGGCGTGCGGCCGGCCGGTGGTGGCGACCGACGTGGACGGCGCCCGCGAGAGCCTGCCCGCCGACCTCGCCGACCGCTGTCTGGTGCCCCCCGAACGGGCGGCGGAGCTGGCCGGGGCCGTCGCCGGGCTGCTGCTCGACGCGCCGCTGCGCGCCGGGCTCGGCTCCCGGGGGCGCCGCCACGTCCTGTCCACGCACGACGTGCGGCGCACCGCCGAACGGGTCGCGGAGGTGTACCGCGACCTCCTCGGTCCCGGGCCGGCCCCGCACGCCCTACCCACCGAGTGCAGGGAGTCCATCCCCTCGTGACTGCGGAAAGCACCGTCCCCTCCCCCGGCGCGCAGCCCGGACACGCGTCCGTCTCGGTCATCCCGCGGCGCCCGAGCGGCGCGGGATACCGGTTCCCGGTCCGGCGCCCCCCGACGCGCCCCGCCTCCCCGCTGCCGCTGCTGCTGGCCGACGGCGCGGCCGCCCTCGCGGGCGGCGCCCTCGCGCTCGCCGAGGCGCCGCGCCACCCCGACCTGGTCGCCGTGCTCCTGGCGGCCACCCTGCTGCTGCGGGCCCGGCGCGCCCGGCCGGTCGCGGGGGTGCTGGACGAACTGCCCGCCGTCTGCGGCCGGATCGTGGTCGCCTGGCTCGCGCTGGGCGCGCTCGTCGCGGCGTACGCGCCGGCGCACGCCCTGTCCGCGCGCACCCTGCTGCTGGGCTGCGCCGCGCAGGCGGCGACGGCCCTCGCGAGCCGTTCCCTGGTCCACTCGGTCCGTCGCCGGGCCCTGCTGCGCCGCCCCAGCGCCGCGCTCGTCGTCGGTCCCGCAGCCACCGCCCAGCGCGTCGCCGCGGCCGTGCTGCGCCACCCGCGCTGCGGGGTGCGGCCGGTGGGCATCGTCGCCGACCACCCGGACGGCGCCGGCGGGCTGCCCGTGCTGACGACGGATGAGGAGGTGCAGCGGGCGCTCATCCAGAACGCGGTGCGCGAGGTGCTGTGCGTGCACCCCTCCGCGCGCACCGCGCAGGGCCCGCTGCTGCGGGCGCTCGCCGGGTCGGGCTGCACCGTGTGGGAGGTCGACGCGGACAGCCCGTCGTACGCCACCCGCGACCAGCTCGCCGGGTTCTCCCGCCGCCGGCTCGACCTCGGGCCACGCGAGCGGGACGACCTCGGCAAGCGGCTGCTGGACGTCGCCGTGTCCGGGACCCTGCTGCTGGCGGTCAGCCCGCTGCTGCTGGTGTGCGCGGCGGTGCTGCGGCTCACCGACGGGCCGGGGGTGGTGTTCCGGCAGGAGCGCATCGGCAAGGACGGGCGCCCGTTCACGCTGCTGAAGTTCCGCACCCACCGCCCGGTCGACGAGCACGAGTCGGCGACCCGCTGGAGCGTGGCCGGCGAGCAGCGGATGAGCCCCTTCTGCCGCTTCCTGCGCCAGACCTCGCTCGACGAGCTGCTCCAGCTGTGGAACGTGCTGCGCGGCGACATGAGCCTGGTCGGACCGCGCCCCGAACGACCGTACTTCGTCGCTCAGTTCAGCCAGACCTACCCCGGCTACGCGGCCCGCCACCGGATGCGCACCGGCATCACCGGGCTCGCCCAGGTCCACGGGCTGCGCGGCGACACCTCGATCGAGGACCGGGCCCGCTTCGACAACGCCTACATCGACAACTGGTCGCTGTGGCAGGACGTCTGCATCCTGCTGCGCACCGCGGCCGCCCTGGTGCGGCCCACCGGGAGCTGACACCGATGGCCCTCGCCCTGCCGCTGAAGTCGCCCCGGCCCTGGCCGCCGGTGCTGCCCGTGGCGGCCGTGATCGCGCTGATCGCGCTGCCCGTCGCCCCGGGCGGCGAGGGCGGCGCGGGCCCGGCGGACGCGCTCTCCGCGCTCGCCGTGCTGTACTGCGCGGTCCGGCTGCTGCGGCGGCGCAGGCGCCCGCTGTCCCGCCGGGCCGCGGTGGTGCTGGGCCTTCCGGTGGCGGGGCTGACCCTGGCGGCGCTGGGTGCGTCCTCGCCGGGCGAGGGCCTGGCCGGCCTCGGCCGCTACCTCCAGGTCTTCGTGCTGGTGCCCGCGGCCGTGCTGCTGCTGGTCCGCGACCGCTCCGACTTCCGGCTGCTGGCCTGGTCGTTCGTGGGGCTCGCCGGCTGGCAGGGCGCGGTCGGCGTGCACCAGTACGTCACCCACACCGGCGCCTCCTACCAGGGCGAGGACCTCCGAGCGGTCGGCACCTTCGGACCGCAGGACGTGATGGGCATGGCCACGGTCGTGTCGTTCGGCCTGGTCTGCGCGGTCGGCCTGGCGCTCGGCCGCGCCGACGTGCGCCAGCGGCTGGTGGCGACCGCCTGCGCGGGCGCCCTGCTGCTGCCCCTGGCGGTGTCCTTCAGCCGGGGCGCCTGGATCGCGACCGCGGTGACCTGTGCGGCCCAGCTGGTGCTGGCGGGGCTGCGGCGGGCGCTGACCGTGGCCGCGGTGGTGGCCGCGCTGGGCGTGATCCTGGTCGGCGGGCTGGGCGTCGGCTCGGCGATGCTCCAGGAGCGGATCAGCAGCATCACCCAGGTCACCGACGCCCCCGACCAGTCGGTCACCGACCGGTACACGATGTGGGCGGCCGCGGTCGGCATGTGGCGCGAGCACCCGCTGACCGGCGTCGGCCTGAAGGGCTTCCCCGAACACCGGGACGCGCACGCCTCGCTGGCCCTGTCCTCGGGCAGCGACACCGAGGGCGCGGGCTCCGGCTTCGTACGGCAGCCGCTGCTGTCCCCGCACAACATGTACCTCCTCGTCCTCGGCGAACAGGGCCTGGTCGGGCTGCTGGCCCTCGCGGGCGGCTGGCTGGCCCTGCTCGTGTGCGCGCTCGGCCGGCTGCGCCGGGCGCACCGCTCCCGCGCGCCTGGCCTCGACTGCGCGCTGGTCGCCTGCGGGCTGCTCGTGTGGCAGCTCACCGACTTCGTGTACGCCGACATCGGCGGCCCCTCGACCGTGCTGACCGCCGTCTGCCTGGGGCTCGTCGCCTGGTGGGCGCTGGCCGAGCCGGACGGCCCGCCCGCACCGGCCGCCGCCGGCCGGTCGGCCACCGGGGCCCAGGGCGATCCGGAGGCCGTCGCGCGATGACGGTGACGCCCTCCCGGACACCCCCGGCGGACGGGCCCGCGCCCGTGCCGCCGGTACGACCGTCCGCCGCGTCGTCACCCGGGGCGCCGGGACTGCCCGCCGCGTCGTCACCCGAGCCGGCGGGACTGCCCGCCGAGCCGCCCCCCGGTGGACCCGGTGGACCCGAACTCCCCTCCCCCTCGCGGCGCTTCCTCGCGCGCGCCGCGCTCGTCACGGCCGGGCTGTCCCTCGCGGGGTCGCTGCTCGGGCTGGTCCGGGACCAGGCGCTGGCCCGGCTGTTCGGGGCGGGCAGCGACACCGACGCCTTCCTGGTGGCGTGGACCGTGCCGGAGTTCGCCGCCACCCTGCTGATCGAGGACGGGCTGGCGTTCGCGCTGATCCCGGCCTTCAGCGCGGCCCTGTCCCGGCGGGCCCGGGGCGCCGGCGGGGACCCGGTGCGCGCCCTGGTCGCGGGCACCCTGCCCCGGCTGTCGCTGGCCTTCGTGGCCGTCGGTGCCCTGCTGGTCGTCGCCGCGCCGCAGCTCGTGGACGTGCTCGCGCCGGGGCTGCCGGACCCGGGCCTCGCCGTGGACTGCACCCGGCTCACCGCCACCTGCGTGGTCAGCTTCGGCCTCGCCGGGTACTGCTCCGCCGCCCTGCGCGCCCACCGGAGGTTCGTGGCGCCGGCGGCGATCTACGTGGCGTACAACGCCGGGATCATCACGGGCATGCTCGCCCTCGGCGGGCGGTGGGGGGTGCGCGCGGCGGCGGCCGGGGTGGCGGTGGGCGGCTGCCTGATGGTCGCCGTCCAGCTGCCGTCGCTGCTGCGGCAGGTGGGACGGCGCAGCAGGCACGGGGCGGGCGCGCCCGCCGAGGAGCCGCGTCCGCTCGACACCGCGCTGGTGGCGAGCGTGCTGCTGTTCGCGCTGTGCCGCCAGTCGCAGGTGCTGGTCGAGCGGTTCCTCGCCTCGCAGCTGCCCGCCGGGGCCATCTCGCACCTCAACTACGCGCAGAAGGTCGCGCAGATGCCGATGATCCTGTCGCTGATGCTGTGCACGGTCACCTTCCCGGTGGTCGCGCGCGCCCTCGCCGACGGGGACACCGAACGGGCCCGCGGCCGGGTGGAACGGGACGTGGCGCTGGCCGCCTGCGTGGTGCTGCTGGGCGCGGCCACGGTCGTCGCGTGCGCCCCGCAGATCATCGAGGTGCTCTTCCAGCGCGGCGCGTTCACCGCCCGGGACACCGCCGCGACGGCCGGGGTGATGCGGGTGTACGCGCTCGGGCTGCTCGGCCAGACGCTGGTGGGGGCGCTCACCCGCTCCTACTTCTCGGCGGGCCGCGCCACCTGGTACCCGGTCGGCGCGATGAGCGTCGGGATCGCCGTCACCTGCCTGGCCGGCGCGTTGACCGTGGGGCCCTGGGGCGTGTCCGGGATCGCCGCCGCCAACGCGGCCGGCATCACCGCCACCGCGCTGGTCCTGCTGACCGGCACGAAGAGCGCGGGCCGGCACGGCCGCCCGCGGGCCGTGCCGGTCCGGGTCCGCGCCCTGCTGCGCGAACTGTCCCGGCCGGTCCTCGCGGCCGTGGCCGCCACGCTCGCCGGGGCGCTCGTCGCGGGCCGCCCCGGCGACCCGCTCACCGGCCTGGCGGCCGGGGCGCTCACCGTGACCGCCGTCTTCGTGGTGCTCGGCCGGGCGCTGGGCGCCCAGGGCGTCGACGCCGCACTGAGTTCCGTCCGTTCCGCGTACCGGAGGCTGCCGCATGTCCGTTCCCGCTGACACCGCACGACGCCCGGCGCAGACGCCCGGCCCGGTCCCCTGGGTGGCGATGTACCACTCGGTGGGCGACCGCACCCACGACCCCTACCGGGTGACGGTCACGCCCGAGCGGCTGGACCGGCAGCTGGCGTGGCTGCGCGGCCGGGGCCTGCGCGGGGTGTCCATGGCCGAACTGCTCGCCGCCCGCGCCCGCGGCGACGGCCACGGCCTGGTCGGGCTGACCTTCGACGACGGGTACGCCGACTTCCTCACCGACGCGCTGCCCCTGCTCACCCGCCACGGCTGCACCGCGACCCTGTTCGTGCTGCCCGGCCGGCTCGGCGGGGAGAACGCCTGGGACCGGCCCGGCCCGTGCAAGCCGCTGCTGGGCGCCGACGGCATCCGCGCGGCGGCCGACGCGGGCACCGAGATCGGCTCGCACGGGCTCACCCACCTCGACCTCACCCGCGTCGACGACGCCACCCTCGCGGCGGAGACCGCGGGCAGCCGCGCCGCGCTGGGCGACCTGCTCGGCACCGAGCCCGCGGGCTTCTGCTACCCGTACGGCACCGTCGACCACCGCGTCGTCGACGCCGTGCGCGCCGCCGGGTACGCGTACGCGTGCGCCATCGACCCGGGCCCGCTGACCGGCCCGCACGCCCTGCCCCGGCTGCACGTCGGGGAGCGCGACACGGCCGTACGGCTGTTCCTGAAGTACCGGCTGCACCGGCTGCGCCGGCGTCCCGTGGCGGCGCAGCCGTGAAGGCGCTGCACGTCATCACCGGGCTCGGCGTGGGCGGCGCCGAACAGCAACTGCGGCTGCTGCTGCGGCACCTGCCCGTCGACTGCGACGTGGTGACGCTCACCCACCCGGGCGCGGTGGCCGACGGGCTGACCGCCGACGGCATCGACGTCACCCACCTCGGCATGGCGGGCAACCGCGACCTGGCCGCCCTGCCCCGGCTGGCCCGGCTGGTGAGCTCCGGCCGCTACGACCTCGTGCACACCCACCTGTACCGGGCCTGTCTGTACGGCCGGCTGGCCGCGCGGCTCGCGGGGGTGCGGGCGGTCGTGGCCACCGAGCACTCCCTCGGCGACTCCCAGATGGAGGGGCGCCCGCTGACCCGGGGCGTGCGGGCGCTGTACCTGGCCGGCGAGCGGCTCGGCCGGGCCACGGTCGCCGTCTCGCCGACGGTCGCCGCACGGCTCACCCGCTGGGGCGTGCCCGCGTCGCGCGTCGAGGTCGTGCCCAACGGCATCGACCTGGCCCGCTTCCGCTTCGACCCGGCGGCCCGGGAGCGCACCCGGCAGCGGCTCGGGCTGCCCCCGGGCGCCTTCGTCGTGGGCGGGATCGGGCGCCTGGCCGCGGGCAAGCGCTTCGACGTCCTGGTGCGCGCCCTGGCCCGGCTGCCCGAGGACCACTGGCTGGTGCTGGTCGGCGGCGGACCCGAGGAGAACGTGCTGCGGCGCACCGCGCACGACGCCCGGGTCGCCGACCGGGTGCTGTTCACCGGCGAGCGGCCCTGCCTGCCCGACGGCAGCCCGGGCCCCGACCTGCCGTCCCTCGTCTCGGCGATGGACCTGCTCGCCTCGCCGTCCCCCGAGGAGGCGTTCGGCCTCGCTGTGGTGGAGGGCCTGGCGGCCGGACTGCCCGTGCTGTACGCCTCCTGCCCCGCCGTGGCCGACCTGCCCGCGCACGCCGCGCCCGGCGCCCGGCGCGTCACCGGCGGCCCCGACGCGTTCGCCCGGGCCGTCGCCGAGGCCCGCGCCCGGGGCCCGCACCCGCGCGAGGCCCCGGAGGCGGCCCGGCACTACGACATCACCCGCAGCGCGGCCCGGCTGACGGAGGTGTACGCGGCGGTCGTCGAGGGCCGCCCCCTGCCGTCCGCGGCCGGGAGGCCCCCCACGGCCCCCGCGTCCCCCGTCCCCCGCGCGTCCCCGGCCCTGTCACCCTCCCCGTCCCCGTCCCCGTCACCCCAGGGAGTCAGTTCGTCATGACCGAGAACACCACCCGGCAGCACGGCCGGTCCCGTCGGCTCGCGCGGGTCAGGACGCTCCCGCCGTGGTCGCTGCTCGCGGCGGGCGTCGTCACGGGCGGTCTGCTCGGCGCCGCGTACGGCGCGCTGCACCCGCCCGTCTACACGGCCACGGCCTACGTCGTCGCCGTCCCCACCGAGAAGTCCGACCCGGCGTCCGCGCTGGGCTTCGCGCAGGCCTACGGGCGGGTCGCCACCCAGCTCGCCGTGCTCGGCGACGCGCAGGTGTGGGCCGGGGTGCCGGCGGCGACGCTCCAGCGCGACGTGCAGACCGCGACCTCGCCGGACGCGCCGATGGTCGCCGTCACCGCGAGCTCCGACCGGGCGGACGTGGCCGCCGACATGGCCAACGCCGTCTCGCGCGCCCTCACCCAGTACGCGGCGCACAGCCAGGGCGCCACCAATGTCCGGCTCCAGCAGTTCGCCCGCGCCGTCGAGCCGTCCGGGCCGTCGTCCGCGTCGCCCGCGGTGACCGGTCTGGTCGGCGCGAGCGCGGGCGGGCTGCTGGGCGGCCTGGTGCTGCTGGTCCGGCCGGGGCGGGCCCGCGAGGAGGAGCCCGGCCGCCCGGCCGCCGTACCCGGTCCGGCCGTGGCCGCCGACGCGCACGGGGCACTGTGAACGCGGCGCTGACGGGCACGTTCCCGGACACCGCCCGCTCGGCGCGCCGCTCGGGGACGGTGTGCGAACTGCTCACCGACGAGGCCGCGTTCGCCGACCTCGCGCCCGCCTGGGGGCGGCTGTACCGGCGCTGCTCCACGGCGACGCCGTTCCAGCACCACGCCTGGCTGCACGCCTGGTGGCGCTCGTACGGCACGCCCGGGCGGCTGCGGCTGCTGGTGGTGCGCGACGGCGGCGACCTGCTGGCCGCCGCTCCGCTGACGGCCGTGCGCCGTCCGCTGCCCGCGCTGGTGCCGCTCGGCGGGGCCGTCTCCGACTACGCGGACGTGCTGGTCGACGACGAGCGCGGCGAGGAGGCCGTCGCCGCGCTCACCGCGGGGCTGGCCACCGCCGCCCGCACCGCGCTCCTCGACTTCCGCGAGGTCCGCCCGGGCGGCGCGGTCGAGCGGGTCTACGCGCGCTGGAGCGGACCCCGGCACCGGGTGGACGACTCGGTGTGCCTGGAGCTGCCCGCGGTGCCGATGGAGGAGCTGCTGGCGCGGCTGCCGTCGGCGAAGGCCCAGCGGGTGCGCGCCAAGCTGCGCAAGCTGGCCGCGCTGGGCGTGGAACGCCGTCCGGTCGGCCCGCGGGAGGTTGACCGGGCGCTGGGCCGGCTCCTGGAGCTGCACGCGCTGCAGTGGCAGGGGCGGAAGGTGACGGGCGAACACCTGCGGCCCCGGTTCCGTGCGCACCTGGTGCGCGCGGCCGGGGCGATGGTGCGCTCCGGGGACGCGGTGGTCACCGAGTTCCTGCTGGAGGGAGAGGTGGTGGCCGTCGACCTGACCCTGCTGTCGCCGCGCCTGGCCGGAGGCTACCTGTACGGCGCCCACCCCCGGCTGCGCGAGCGCAAGGCCGACGTGGCGGTGATGCTGCTGGACGCCTGCACCGAGCACACCCGCGACGGCGGCCACGACACGCTGAGCCTGCTGCGCGGCGACGAGCCGTACAAGCACCACTGGCGGCCCGAGACGGTCGTCAGCCAGCGGCTGCTGATGGCCCGTCGGCGCACCGCCCCGCTGCTGCAGGCGGCGCTGTGCGACGCGGCCGCGCGGCGGCGGGGCAAGGAGGTGGTGCGCCGGTGGGAGGCGCGCGGGCAGTCGAGGGAGCACGCCGGTGGCGGCAGGCCCTGAGCCGGACCCGCCGCCACCCGCGGCCCGGTCAGTGCCGGCGGGAGTACCAGTCGAGGCGGACGCACAGCTTGCCGCCGAGCCAGTACTCGACCCAGTCGCCCAGGTCCAGCGGCGAGCAGCGGGCGGGCGCCGCGGACGGCGACGGCTGGGGCACCGGCTGTCCGACGGGCTGCGGCGTCGCGGGCTGCGCGCTCGGCGCGGGCGGGGACGGCAGCAGCGTGGGGACGGCGGGGCGGCCGGAGAGGACGGCGCGGTAGACCTCCGACGCCTGCGGGTTCTGCCGGCACTGCCACACGCCGTGCGGGCAGTAGTCGGTCAGCGTGTTGTACAGCGGTTTGTGCGCGTCCATCCAGCCGAGCATGCCCCGCATGTAGGTGGCGTTGTCGCCGTTGCGGAAAAGGCCCCATTCGGGGTAGGAAATGGCTTTGCCGTGCTTCTTGGCGAAATCCACGTGTTCCTGGAGGCCGTACGGTTCCTTCACCTGTTCCTCGAACGTGAGGCCGCTCGGCTGGTCGTAGGAGTCCATTCCCACGATGTCGACCGTGTCGTCCCCCGGGTAGCACTGCGTCCAGGGAACGGCGTCCCGGCCGCGGCTCGGCGCGAAGTCGAACTTGAACGCCTGGCCGGGCACGGACCGCATGGCGGTGACGATCCTGTTCCAGTACGTCTTCCAGGCCTCGGGGTCGGGGCCGCAGCGATGGGTGTACGTGATGCCGTTCATCTCCCAGCCGAGCACCAGCACCGTGTCCGGCACGTCCAGCTCGACCAGCCGCTCGGCGAGGGCCTTGAAGTGCTGATCGAACTCGCCGTCGGCGCCCCGGCGCAGCAGGCGGCGCACCTCGGCGTCGGACACGCCGTCCTCGTTGCGCTCCATCATCGGCACGTTGAGGACGAGCATCCGGTCGGCCTTCTCCCGGCGCCAGTGCGCCCAGACGTCCAGGAAGCCGGGGCGGCCCTCGATGTTGCTCCACCGGTCGCCCGGCAGGTAGGTGTGCCCGACGCGCAGCTCGGCGCCGCCGAGCCAGGTGCTGAGCTGGGCCATCCGGGCCACGCCGAGGGGGCCGTAGTCGAGGTAGGCGCCGAAGGCGGGGCGCTGCGGCGGCGTCAGGGTGGGCGTGGACGAGGCGGGCGTGGACGGGGCGGGCGTCCCGGGCGCCGGCGTCACGGCCGGGGGCACGGGGGCCGGGGTCACGGGTGCCGGGGGCTGCGGGGCGGGGTTCTGCGGGGCCGGGGGCTCCGGGGCCGGAGCCAGCGGGACCGGGGTCTGCGGGGCCGCAGCCTGCGGGACCGGAGCCAGCGGGACCGGAGCCAGCGGGACCGGAGCCTGCGGGACAGGGGTCTGGGCGGTGGCGGGCGGGGCCGGGACGGCCGGGGTGGGAGCGGGCGGATCGGCGACCCGCGTCACCCCCGCGCCCGCGGCGAATCCAGGTCCGCACGCCAGGGCTGCCGACGCGACGAGCGCCGCCGCCACGACGGTCAGCCGCCGCGAGCGGACGCCGCGCTGCTGTGGGGTCATGCCTGCTCCTTCCTCACGCCGAATTACTGACGGCCAGTCACATGAAAGTCACACGAAAAGGAAGTACGCCACCGCCATTACGGCTTTCGAGTGTTCCGCTCGGCCGCTCCGGTGAACCGACCGAAGGAAATTGGTACGTGTCCCTGCTCGACACCCGCGTCCCCGCCGTACTGCTGCGGATCGACCGGAATCCCTTTCACCACGGAACGCTGGGTGCCGTGCGTTCGCTCGGCAGAGCCGACGTCGACGTGCACCTCGTCGCGGACGTGACGGGAAGTCCCGTACGCGCCTCCCGGTTCGTGCGCCAGCTGCATCCCCCGCCGCCGCCCGGCGCCGGTCTCGACGAGGTCGCGGCCACCCTGCTGCGGGTGGCCGCGCGCGTCGCACGGCCCGCCGTGCTGATCCCGATGGACGACGCGGGCGCGGTCGCGGTCAGCAGGCTGCGCGCGCGGCTGGCGCCCGCCTTCCTGCTGCCGCAGCAGCCGGGCGACCTGCCCGAGCGGGTCGCCGACAAGGCGGAGCTGGCGGGGCTGTGCGCGGCGGCGGACGTGCCGCACCCGACGACCGTCGTCCCCGACAGCCCCGCCCAGGCCGCCGCGGCCGCCTGGCGGTTGGGGCTGCCGGTGGTCGCCAAGTGGAGCCGCCCCTGGCTGCTGCCGGCCGGTTCCGGGCTGCGCAGCACACTGGTGGTGCGCAGCCCGCGGGAGGCGCGCGAGCTGTACGCGCGCGGTGCCGAGGCGGGCAGCCGGCTACTGCTCCAGGAGTTCCTGCCGCCGGGCGCCGACCGCGACTGGTTCTTCCACGGGTACGCCGACCGCGACGGCGCGGTGCGCGCGGGCGGGCCCGGGCGCAAGCTGCTGGCCTGGCCGCGCGGGGCCGGGCTGACGGCGGCCGGCGCGTGGGTGCCCAACCCGCAGGTGCAGGCGCTGGCCGAGCGGCTCGCCGCCGGGCTGGGCTACCGGGGCATCTTCGACCTGGACTTCCGCCGCTGCGGCACGACCGGCCGCTACCACCTGCTCGACTTCAACCCCCGGCCCGGCGCCCAGTTCCGGCTGTTCACCGACACGGCCGGGCTGGACGTCGTCCGCGCCCAGCACCTCGACCTGACGCACCGTCCCCTGCCGGACGGACGGCCCCTGCCCGGGCGGCTGTTCGTGGTGGAGAACTACGCCCCGCTGACCGCGCTGCGGCCCGCCCCGGCCGGCCGCGAGCTGGCCTGGGGCGCCCGCGACGACACCGCGCCCGGGCGGGCGATGTGGGGGCTGTGGAGCCGGCACGTCGGAGGACGGCTGCTGGCGCGGCTGCGCCGCGGGTCCGCCGCGGCGCGCTCAGGGGGGACCCTCCGGGTAGTACGGCAGACGGCACCGGCCCGACCCGGGGACGCGACCGGACCGACCGACGACGAGAAGGCGGGCCGATGCTGATGCACGAGCTCCTGGTGGTGGGCGCCGGCCCGTACGGCCTGTCCATCGCGTCCCACGCCGCGGCCGCCGGGCTGGACCCGCGGGTCTTCGGGCAGCCCATGGCGTCCTGGCGGGACCACATGCCCCCGGGCATGTTCCTGAAGTCCGAGCCGTGGGCGTCCGACCTCTCCGACCCGGCCGGCCGCCTGCGGCTGCAGAACTACTGCGCCGAGCGGGGAATGACGGCCCGTCACGGGACACCGATCCCGGTGGAGACGTTCGCGGCGTACGGGCAGTGGTTCGCCCGCCACGCCGTCCCGGAGGTCGACGAGCGCACGATCACCCGGATCGCGGCCCGGCCCGGGGGCTTCGAGGCGGTCACGGAGGACGGCGAGCGGGTGGCCGCCCGCGCGGTCGTGCTCGCGGTCGGCGTACTGCCCTTCGTGGAGGTCCCGCCGGTCCTGCGCGCCCTGGACCCCGCCCTGGTCTCGCACAGCAGCCACCACGCCGCCCTGGACCGCTTCCGCGGCCGGGACGTCACGGTGGTCGGCGGCGGCCAGGCGGCCCTGGAGACGGCGGCGCTGCTGGCCGAACAGGGCACCCGGGTACGGGTACTGGCCCGCGCGGACCGGCTGCGCTGGAACGACGTCCCGCCTCCCCTGGACCGCCCCCGCACGCACTCGCTGCGCTCCCCGCACAGCGGGCTGGGCTGCGGCTGGCGCAACTGGTTCTACGCCGAACGGCAGGGCCTGTACCGCCGCCTGCCCGAGACCACCCGGTCCCGGATCGCGGCCACGGCCCTGGGACCGGCGGGCGCGTGGTGGATCCGCGAGCGCGTCGAGGGCGCCGTCGAGGTGCTGACGGCCCACCGGGTCACCGCGGCACGGCCGGTGCCGGGCGGTGTACGCCTGGAGCTGGACGTCCCGGGCGCGGGCCGCCTGTCCCGGTACCTGGAGACCGAGCACGTCATCGCCGCCACGGGTTTCCGGGCGACCCTCGACCGGCTGGCGCTGCTGTCACCCGAGCTGCGCGCGGACCTGGCCACGACGGCGGGCGGCGCCCCGGTGGTGGGCCACGCGTTCGAGACCACCCGGCCCGGCCTGTTCCTGGCGGGCCTGATCACCGCCCCGGCCTTCGGGCCGTCCATGCGCTTCGTCCACGGCGCCACGTTCACGGCGCGGACCCTGCTGCGCGGAGTACGACGTCATCTGCGCGGCTCCCGGCCGAGCGGCACGGCCCACGTCCCGGTGGGCCGGGACCTGCGGGAGGGCGTGGGGGTGGCCGGGCCCGCGTGAGGTGGACCCGGCCGGTGGGAACGGCGGGTGGGGTGCCGGGCGCGAGGCGTCCGGCACCCCGTGGGTCAGCGGCGGGACGCCGCCCGGCCGCGCCGGTACAGCAGGGCGCCGGAGGTGATCAGCGCCGCGCTGAACCCGGAGGCGGCCAGCAGCCCTTCGGCCCCGGTGTGGGGCAGCGTGGGCGGCTGCTCCTGCTGCCCTCCGGGCGGGGTGTGGTCACCGCCGCCGGGCGGGGTGGTCTCACCGCCGCCGGGGGGCGTGTGGTCCCCTCCACCAGGAGGAGGCGTGTGGTCGCCACCGCCGGGAGGAGGCGTGTGGTCCCCACCGCCGGGAGGAGGCGTGTGGTCGCCACCGCCCGGAGGAGGCGTGTGACCGCCACCGCCGGGCGGGGTCTCCTGGCAGTCGTCGTCGGGCGGGGTGTGCCCGCCGCCGGTCGGGGGGTGGCCCTGGTCGCCGCCGGAGGAGCCGTAACCGGAGTCGTCGGAGCCGTAGCCCGAGTCGCCGTGGTCCTTGCCCGGGGACTTCGGGGTGTCGTCGGAGCCGTAGCCCGAGTCGTGGCCCGAGTCGCCGTGGTCCTTGCCGGGGGACTTCGGGGTGTCGTGGGAGCCGTAGCCCTCGTCGCCGCCGGACGTGTCGTGGCCGCCGCCCTGCGCGGGCGACGTGGACGCCTCGTCGGAGCCGTGGCCCGACTCACCGCCGCCGGAGGTGTCGCGACCGCCGCCGCCCTGGTCCTGGGACGCGGAGTTGTCGTGGCCATCGCCCTGGTCCTGCGACCCGGACGTGTCGTGGCTGCCGCCCTGGTCCTGGGACCCGGGGACGTCGGCCGGGACGCGGGGGACGCCGTGGGTCCAGTCGTGGTGGTCGCGGCCCCAGGCGTCACCGAGGTCGTCGGAGCCGCGGGTCGTGGAGCGTGCCGCGGCGGCCTGGGCGCAGGCGTTGGCGAACGCGGGGTTGAGGGCGCCGGCCGGGTCGACGGTGTTGCCGCAGGCGTTCACCGGGACCTCGACGGGGACCTCGACGTTGTTGCCCGCCAGGACGCCGGGTGATCCTCCGGCGACGCTGTTCGCCTGCGTGTCGGCGAGTGCGGAACTGCCGCACAGGGTCAGGATGCCGGTCGCGGCCGCTGCCGCGACCACTCCCCTGCTCAGGGTCTGTCGCAATCTCGTGGTCTTCCTGCTCGGAGAGGTGGAAAAAGCCGGCCCCGGAGACGTGTGACGTGTCCAAGGCCGGCTCAGACCCAGCCGGAGCTGGTCGAGGCGTCGTCAGTCGTTGACGCAGGTGTTGCCGAACGCCGGGTTCAGCAGACCGATGACGTTGATCGTGTTGCCGCAGACGTTGACCGGGATGTGGATCGGAACCTGGATCACGTTGCCCGACAGGACGCCGGGGGAACCGACGGCCGCCCCCTCGGCACCGGCGTCGGCGAAGGCCGGCGCGGCCCCACCCAGAGCCAGGACGAGGCCCGCGACGACAGCAGCGCTCTTCTTCATGACATTCCCTTCTCTGCGGTCATGCATCGAATGACGGTAGGAAACCGGCGAGCACAGCCGGAAAGGCTCGCACCATGACCTGCAGGCTGCAAACGAGTCATAGACAGCCGAGGAAACTCACCAACGCGTGTCGCCCCCGAATTCACCCGAACGCCCTCATATAATCGGCGGATCGCAGTAGGGGAAAGGCTTCTTCACGGAAAAACGACCGGGCGGCCTGCGATACGGGTCTACTGACCGTTCGCCGACAGGACCGACAGGTCCTCCAGGATGTGCGACAGCGCACCGTCGCGCTTGGCGTTGGTGGAGTTGTCGGAGCACTGCTGGTCCAGGTCGTCCGACAGGATCGGCACATCGTTGATCGGCACGATGTTGATGATCGGGACCTGGATGTCCTCGAGGGCGAGGCACGGCTTGTTCAGCGTGCCCTCGACCAGCGACAGCTGCGGGCTCATGTCGCCCTTGGTCGCCGAGTTGCCGAACGACGACGAGGCGCCGTTCCCGTTGGCGACGGACGGTCCGGAGTCGTCCCCGATGGCAAGAGCCTGGGGGGCGACCGCCGCCGACATACCGATGACAGAGACGGCGGCCGCCGCGGCGACCATTGCCTTCTTGAGCACTTCGCGTTCCTTTCGTCGTAGCGACACATGCCCTACGGCGACATCAACCCGGCGTCGGATGATTGGTTGCGGGTGTTCACCCGGTTGGCCCGCAGCGCGTGCAACGGACGGAAAATCATCCGGAACGACCAGCACACAAACAGTCTCGCTATCGGCCGACAGGGTGACCGTGAGAAACCGTACGGCGCCCGCCCAGTTGACCAGGAGGCTCCGGTGGACGGGGTTTCATCAGAAAGGACTGGTCAGTGATCAAGAAGGTTATTGCCACTGCAGCGATCGCCGCTTCCATCGTGGGTGCCTCCGCCGCGTCGGCCACGCAGGCGATGGCGATCGGTGACGACTCCGGGCCGTCCGTGGCCAACGGCAACGGTGCGGCGCAGAGCTTCGGCAACTCGGCCACGTACGGGAACATGAGCCCGCAGATGGCGCTGATCCAGGGTTCGTTCAACAAGCCGTGCATCGCGGCGAACGACATCGCCGTCCCGATCCTCAACATCGTCCCGATCAACGACCTGCCGATCCTGTCGGACGACCTGGACCAGCAGTGCACCGAGAACTCCACGCAGTCCAAGCGCGACGGCGCGCTGGCGCACCTGCTGGAGGACGTGTCGATCCTCTCCGCCAACGGCCAGTAGCCGACGCGCGACGAAGGGCGGCCCGCCGGAATGCCGGCGGGCCGCCCTTCGTCGTGCCGCGTCTTCCCTTAGGACACCACGTCCTTGCGGGCGAAGTGGCGGAAGGCCAGGGCGAACAGGACGGCGGCGTAGGTGACCGAGACGACGGTGCCCTGGATCATGCCGGACCACTCCGGGGTGGGCTGGACGGCGTCCGCCCAGGCGAACTGCCAGTGCGCGGGCAGGACGTCGCGCCAGTGGCCGAGCGCGGTGACCGCGTCGAGGACGTTGCCGACGATGGTCAGCCCGACCGCGCCGCCGACCGCGCCGAGCGGGGCGTCCGTGCGGGTCGACAGCCAGAAGGCCAGTCCTGCGGTGACGAGTTGGGACACGAAGACGTACGCCACCACCACCACGAGACGCTGGGCGGCGGTGCCCGCGTCGAGCGCGCCGCCGGTGGGGAGCTGGAGCGGGCCCCAGCCGTAGGCCGCCGTGCCCACGGCGAGCGCGACGAGCGGCAGCAGCACCATCGCGGCCAGGCTCATCCCCAGCCCCACCACGAGCTTGGACCACAGCAGCCGGGCGCGGGGCACGGGCGCCGCCAGCAGGTAGCGCAGGGACGACCAGCTCGCCTCCGAGGCCACCGTGTCCCCGCAGAACAGGGCGACCGGGATCACCAGCAGGAAGCCCGCGGAGACGAACAGGTTGACCGCGGCGAAGTTGGCGCCGGACGCGGTGGCCGTGTCCATCAGGGTCACCTGGCCGTTGCGGCCGCCGGGTTCCCCGCCGATCGCGAAGGCGACGAGCAGCACGAACGGCAGCACGGCGAGGATGCCGCCCATGACCAGTGTGCGGCGCCGCTTGAGCTGGCGGACCAGCTCCACGCGCAGCGGCAGGGTGCGGCCCGCGCGGTAGCCGGAGGCGACCTCGGTGAGGGTGCTCATGCGGAACCTCCGATCAGGGTGAGGAAGGCGTCCTCCAGGCGGCGGTGCGGACCGACCGACGCCACGGGCACGTCGAGGCGGACCAGCTCGGCGACCAGGCGCTGGGCCGTGCCGTCGGCGCCCAGGCGGACCAGCAGGCCCCCGTCGGCGCGCACGGCCGACGCGACGCCCGGCAGCGCGACGACCTTCTCCACCACCGGGTCCTCCACGGGCGCGGCGGTGCCCACCAGGAGAGTGTCGCCGGCGCCGACGATCTCGCCGACCGGGCCCGCCTGGACGAGCCGGCCGCGGTCCATGACCACCAGGTGGGTGCAGGACTGCTCGACCTCCGCCAGCAGGTGGCTGGAGACGATCACCGTGCGGCCGCCGGCGGCGTACCGGATCATCACCTCGCGCATCTCGCGGATCTGGGGCGGGTCGAGGCCGTTGGTCGGCTCGTCGAGGATCAGCAGGTCGGGCAGGCCCAGCATGGCCTGGGCGATGGCCAGGCGCTGGCGCATGCCCTGGGAGTACGTGCGCACCGCGCGGGCCAGCGCGTCGCCGAGGCCGGCGATCTCCAGGGCCTCGTCGAGGTGGGCGTCGGCGGGCGGGCGGCCGGTGGCCCGCCAGTACAGCTCCAGGTTCTCCCGGCCGGACAGGTGCGGCAGGAAACCGGCGCCCTCGACGAAGGCGCCGACCCGGGACAGCACCGGGGCGCCGGGGCGGATCGCGTGGCCGAAGACCCGGATCTCGCCCGCGTCGGGTGTGATCAGGCCCATCAGCATGCGCAGGGTGGTGGTCTTGCCCGCGCCGTTGGGGCCGAGCAGGCCGAGGACCTGGCCCTTGTCCACGCGGAAGGACAGGTCGCGCACGCTGTAGCGGTCGCCCTTGGCGTACTTCTTGCTCAGGCCGGTGATCTGGAGCGGGACGTCGGCAAGGGCGGGGTCGGGGGCCGGGGCGGCGGTGCGGCGGCGGGCGGTGAGCAGCAGGCCGAGCGCGAGGAGTGCCCCGGCGAGCGGCAGCCACCAGACCCAGGACGGCAGCGGGGCGGCGGCCGTGGTGACCCCGGCGGCGGTCGGGACCCTCAGGTCGCCCTTCAGGGACACGGTGTAGGTGGCGGGGGCGGCCGGGGAGGCGTAGGCGAGGTCGGTGGAGGCGAGGACCAGGCGCAGCCGGTGGCCCTTCTCGACCGCGTGGTCGATCGCCGGGAGGGTGAGCATGACGTCCTTGCCCGTGCGGGCGCCCTCGACGCGGACCGGGGTGACCAGCTGGGCGGGCAGCACCTGGCGGGTGCGGTCCTCGCCGACGTCGTAGACCTTGGCGAACAGGACGGCATCCGCGCTGGTCGACGTGACGTGCACGGTGACCGTCGGCGAGCCGGTGATGCGCAGGCCGTTCGCGACCGGCGCGGACTCGAACGCGGCGTACTGGCCGGGGAAGTCGAGGGAGACGCCGATGCCGAGGGAGGAGAGCTGGGCGAGGCCGCCGGTGCCGCCGAGGCCGGGCAGGGCGGACACGGCGGGCGGGGTGGCGCCGGCCGGGTTGGCGAAGCGCTGGGTGCCGCCGGTCAGGGCGACCGGGCGCGGACCGCTGTCCAGGCCGGGGTAGTGGTCGGCGCTCGCGCCGCGCAGCAGGGCGGCGCCGTCGGTGGAGTCGACGCCCCCGGTGCGGGTGACGCGGAAGGCGGGGCCGGTGCCCGCGCTCTCGTCGCCCTTGAGGTAGCGGTCGAACCAGGAGGTGACGCGGGCCCGGACGCGGCCGGTCTCCAGGTCGCCGCCGTCGTGGCCGCCCGCGATCCAGTCGACGTCGACGGGCGCGCCGTTGGCGGAGATCGCCTTCTGGGCGGCGTCGGCCTGGGCGAGGGGGAACAGCGAGTCGGTCTGGCCCTGGAGCAGCAGCGTGGGGACCTCGATGCGGCCGGCGACGGCGGACGGCGAGCGCTCGGTGAGGAGCCGGCGCGCCGCTGCGTCCGGCGTGCCGGACTCGGCGACGCGCTGGTACATCGCGCACAGCGCGGGCTCGAAGCGGGCGCAGCCGCCGCCGGTGCTGAAGAAGACGCCGGCCCACAGCTTCTTGAACACACCGTCGGGGAAGAGCGCGTCGGCGAGGTTCCAGTAGGTGATCGCCGGGGCGATGGCGTCGACGCGGTGGTCGTACCCGGCGGCCAGCAGGGAGACCGCCCCGCCGTAGGAGGCCCCGGTCACGCCGACCCGCGGGTCCCCGGCCGCGTCCAGCCGGACCTGGGGCTGCTCGGCGAGCCAGTCGATCAGCTTCGAGACGTCGGCGACCTCGCCGGAGGGGTCGTTCAGGCCGATCTTCCCGGTGGAGCGGCCGAAGCCGCGGGCCGACCAGGTGAGCACCGCGTACCCGTCGCGGGCCAGCTCCTCGGCCTGGGCGCGGACGTCGTCCTTGCTGCCGCCGAAGCCGTGGCCGAGCAGGACGGCCGGGCGGCGCCCCGGACCGCCGGCCGTGAAGTACGAGGTGTCCAGGCGCACGCCGTCGACGGGCAGCACCCGGTCGGCGCGGTGCACGGGCGGTGCGTCGTCCGACGCCACGGCCGTCCACGTCCCGGCGCCGGCGAGGACGGCCACGGCGGCCGCGGCGGCGATCAGCCGCCGGGGCCGCCGCGGGGCCCGGAGCCGGGGCAGTCGAAGATCCATGCGTCAACGGTACGGGCCGCACCTGTCCGGGCGGTGTCGACCGAGGGCTGATCCGGGGGCCCTCCCACCGGGGTACGGCGGGGCGGCCGCGTACCGCGTCCGCGGTACACGGGGCCCTCTCCTGCGGGCTCAGCCCTGCTCGTCCTCGGGCAGGGACACCAGCCAGCGGGTCTCCTTGCGCGGGCGCAGGTACAGCGCCCAGTACAGGGTCGCGACCGCCGTGATGCCGCCGGTCCCCAGCAGGTAGCCCACTTCCTGCTGGGTGAGGATGTAGGCGAGGACCACGATCAGCAGCACCGGTACGGCGGGCCACAGCGGCATCCGCCAGGCGGCGGTGTGGCGGTGGGCGCCGCGCCGGGACAGCAGGGCGGCGACGGCGACCAGCAGGTACATGCCGGTCACGGAGACGCCCGTCACGCCGTACAGGGTGTCCAGGTTGACGAAGCAGAGCAGCGCGCCGGGGACGCCGACGGCGAGCGTGGCGACCCAGGGGGAGCCGAAGCGGCCGAGCTTGGAGAAGACGGCGTTGACCGGCTCGGGCCACGCCTTGTCGCGGGCCGAGGCGAACAGGACGCGGGAGTTCTGGATGACCATGACGATGCCGGCGTTGATGATCGCCAGGGCCACGCAGAGGCTGACGAAGGTGCCCACGGCGGTGTTGGACCAGGCGGTGACCATGGAGCCGATGTCGCCGCCGGTGAGCTCGGAGAGGTCGGAGGCGCCCAGGGTGATCGCGACGACCGGGACCAGGATGATCACCGTGGAGATGGCGAGGGTGGCGAGGACCGTGCGGGCGACGGAGCGGCGGGGGTTCTCCAGTTCCTCGGAGAGGTAGACGGCGGTCGAGAAGCCCTGGGTGATGAACAGGGCGATGGCCAGGCCCGAGACGACCAGCATCGCGGTGACGGTGTCCGCGTGGCCGTCCGCACCGGCCACCTCCATCGACACCAGGCTGCCCATCCCCCGGTGGCCGTGGGAGAAGCCGAGCACCGCGACGAGGGCGGCCGCGATGACCTCCAGGACCAGGAAGATGCCGGTGATCCAGGCGTTGGCCCGCAGGTCGAGCAGGCCGGCGAGGGTGGCGAGGAGCATGACGCCGGCGCCCGTCATCGCCGGGTCGAGGTGGACGATCGGGGCGAGGTAGTCCGCGGTGCCCATCGCGATCACCGGCGGGACGATCATCACCACCAGCAGGGAGAGCACGAACACCAGCCAGCCGGCGAGCCGCCCGGCGAGCGTGGACACCATCGCGTACTCGCCGCCCGCGCTGGGGATCAGGGTGCCGAGCTCGGAGTAACAGAACGCCACGGCGATGCAGAGGAGGGAGCCGATGGCGATGGTGACGGCGGTGGCGGTGCCGAGCGTGCCGAACAGGTCGGGGACGACGACGAACAGGGTGGAGGCGGGGGTCACGCAGGAGAGCGTCAGCAGGGTGCCGCCGACGACGCCGATGGAACGCTTCAGCTTCTGGGGGCCCTCGTCCGGGGCCTGCGCTACGGGGGTGGCGACGGGGCGGAGCGTGTCGGTCATCAAGCGGTTCCGATCGACTCGTGCGGATGCCTCCGATGAGTGGGGCGATGCCGCATCACACCCCGACGAAAACCGCCACGTCAATAGCTGTTTACCTACGGAATCCGTAGGTGACGGACGCTTTTGATCGTGTATCCGGCAGGGAGGGGCCGCAAGGTCCGGCGGGTTGGAGCGTGCGGGAACCGCAGCGCGCGCGGACGAAAAAACCGGGCGCCGGGTTGTCGGTGGCGCCCGATACAGTCGGGGATCACAGACGGTTCACAGCAGGGGGGACGAATGAGGCCGAGGTACACGGCTGCCTGGCTGGGCATGGCCACGGCGGCTCTGGTGGCGACGACCGCGTGCGGCGGGGGGTCGGCGAAGGACACCGCGGAGGACACCGGCAGGAAGGCCGGGGAGGCCGTCGGGAAGAGCTCCGGGCAGATCATGGCCGCGCTGACCCGCGCGACGGACCGGACCGCGCAGGCCGGCTCGGCGCAGGTCGCCACGACCACATCGCTGACCGCGACCGGCGGCCGGCCGGTCACCATGAACGGCACCTACTCCTGGGGCGACGGCGCCGCCATGGACGTCCGGATGGACACCGCGGCGGCCCAGATGACGTCCGTGCAGGACGACCCGACGACGCAGGTCAAGATGGTCGACGGCGCCTACTACTACGGCGTCGACCCGCAGCCGAGCGGCCCGCTCGAGGGCAAGCACTGGATGCGCATCGACGTCTCGGCCGTCGTCGGCGAGGCCGGCGCGGACAACATCGCGGACAACGCCGACCCCACCACGGGCCTGCGCTACATCGGCGCGTCCAAGGACGTGAAGGACCTCGGCGAGGAGAAGGTCCTCGGCCGGACGGCCGAGCACTACCGGGGCAGCGTCGGCGCGGAGCAGATCAACGGCTCGAAGCTGACCCCGGCCGAGAAGAAGGCCGCCTTGGCCGCCTTGCAGGCCGGGGGCGGCAGGGTCACCTACGACGTCTGGGTCGACGGCAAGGACCTGCCGGTGCGGGTCGAGCAGAGCGGCGCGGGCATGGACGTGACCATCGACTTCCTGAAGTTCGGCGCGACCCGGCCGGTCACGGCGCCGCCCGCCTCCGACACCGCCGACCTGACCGAGCAGGTCCGGGCGCAGCGGGACAAGGCGCTCGGCCAGTGACACGCCGGTGCGCCGCTCCTCCCCCGCGGGGTGGAGCGGCGCACCGCCGCCGTGGGGTCAGTGGTTGCGCGGGAAGCCCAGGTCCACGCCCGCCGGGGCCTCGGACGGGTCGGGCCAGCGGGTGGTGACGACCTTGCCGCGGGTGTAGAAGTGCGTGCCGTCGTTGCCGTAGATGTGGTGGTCGCCGAAGAGCGAGTCCTTCCAGCCGCCGAAGCTGTGGTAGCCGACGGGGACCGGGATCGGCACGTTCACGCCGACCATGCCGGCCTCGACCTCCAGCTGGAAGCGGCGGGCCGCGCCGCCGTCCCGGGTGAAGATCGCGGTGCCGTTGCCGAAGGGCGACGCGTTGATCAGCGCGACCCCCTCCTCGTAGGTGTCGACGCGCAGCACGCACAGCACCGGGCCGAAGATCTCGTCCTGGTACGCCTTGGCGCTGGTCGGCACCTTGTCCAGCAGCGAGATGCCGATCCAGTGGCCGTCCTCGAAGCCCTCCACGGTGTGGCCGGTGCCGTCCAGGACGACCTCGGCGCCGTCGGCGGCCGCGCCCTCGACGTAGGAGGCCACCTTGTCGCGGTGGGCCCGGGTGATGAGCGGGCCCATCTCGGAGGCCGGGTCGTTGCCGGGGCCGATGGTGATCTTCTCGGCGCGCTCGCGGATCTTGCGCACCAGTTCGTCGCCGACCGCGCCGACGGCGACCACGGCGGAGATCGCCATGCAGCGCTCGCCCGCCGAGCCGTAGGCCGCGGAGACGGCCGCGTCGGCCGCCGCGTCCAGGTCGGCGTCCGGCAGCACCAGCATGTGGTTCTTGGCGCCGCCGAGGGCCTGCACGCGCTTGCCGTTGGCGGAGGCGGTGGTGTGGATGTAGCGGGCGATCGGGGTGGAGCCGACGAACGACACCGCCTTGACGTCCGGGTGCTCGAGCAGCCGGTCGACGGCCACCTTGTCGCCGTGCACCACGTTGAACACGCCGTCCGGCAGCCCGGCCTCGGCGAGCAGCTCGGCGAGGCGCAGCGACGCCGACGGGTCCTTCTCCGAGGGCTTCAGCACGAAGGTGTTGCCGCACGCGATCGCGATCGGGAACATCCACATCGGCACCATCGCCGGGAAGTTGAACGGCGTGATGCCCGCGACGACGCCGAGCGGCTGGCGGATCCCGGCCACGTCGACGCGGGTGGCGACCTGGGTGGACAGCTCGCCCTTCAGCTGGACGCTGATGCCGCAGGCCAGGTCGACGATCTCCAGGCCGCGGGCCACCTCGCCGAGCGCGTCCGAGTGCACCTTGCCGTGCTCGGCGGTGATCAGCTCGGCGATCTCGTCGCGGTGGGCGTCCAGCAGCGCCCGGAACCGGAACAGGATCTCGGTGCGCCGGGCCAGCGAGGACTGGCCCCAGGTCGCGAAGGCGTCCTTCGCGGCCGCGACGGCGGCGTCCACCTCGTCGACGCTCGCGAAGGCGACCTTGGTGGTGACCGCGCCGGTCGCCGGGTCGGTGACCGGCCCGAACGTGCCCGACGCGCCTTCGACGGACTTGCCGCCGATCCAGTGGTTGACGATCTTCGTCATGCCCAGTTGCTCCTTCACAGATGGCGGCGTCGGGTCGAGACGTGCCGTTCGTACAGCTCACGGGCCTTGACCGCCGACGGTCGGGTCGCGGTCTCGGCCACAGGAACATCCCACCAGGCCTGGGCCGGGGGCGCGCCCGACACAGTGTCTGCCGTTTCGGTCTCCACGTAGACACAAGTGGGAGTGTCGGCGGCACGCGCCTCGGCGAGCGCCGCGCGCAGCTCGCCCACGGTCCGCGCGCGCAGCACCCGCATGCCGAGGCTCGCGGCGTTGGCGGCGAGGTCGACGGGCAGCGGCTCCCCGGAGAAGGTGCTGTCGGCCGCCCGGTAGCGGTAGGCGGTGCCGTAGCGCTCGCCGCCGGTCTCCTCGGACAGCCCGCCGATGGAGGCGTACCCGTGGTTCTGCAGGAGCAGCACCTTGATCGCGACGCCCTCCTGCACGGCCGTGACGATCTCCGTCGGCATCATCAGGTACGTGCCGTCGCCGACCAGCGCCCACACGTTCCGCTCGGGTGCGGCCAGCTTCACGCCGATCGCGGCCGGGATCTCGTAGCCCATGCAGGAGTAGCCGTACTCCAGGTGGTACTGGTCGCGCGAGCGCGCCCGCCACAGCTTGTGCAGGTCGCCGGGGAGCGAGCCGGCCGCGTTGATCACGACGTCCGACTCGTCCACGAGGGCGTCCAGCGCGCCCAGCACCTGCGGCTGCGTGGGGCGTGCGTCCGGCTCCTCGGCCGCGTAGCAGGCGTCGACGCGCCGCTCCCAGCGCGCCTTGTCCGCGCCGTACTCGGCGACGTAGGAGTCGGCGACCCGGTGGCCGTGCACCAGGAGCGCCTCGGTCAACGCCTCCAGGCCGCTGCGGGCGTCCGCGACCAGGGGGGTGCCGGACAGCTTGTGGCCGTCGAAGGAGGCGATGTTGAGGTTGAGGAAGCGCACGTCCGGGTGGGCGAAGAGGGTGCCGGAGGCGGTGGTGAAGTCGGTCCAGCGGGTGCCGACGCCGATCACCAGGTCGGCGGTGCGGGCGAGGTCGTCGGCGGTCGCGGTGCCGGTGTGGCCGATGGCGCCGACGTCCTGCGGGTGGTCGTACCGCAGCGAGCCCTTGCCGGCCTGGGTGGAGGCGACCGGGATGCCAGTGGCCCCGGCGAAGGCGGCGAGGGCCTCCTCGGCGCGGCTGTGGTGGACGCCGCCGCCCGCGACGACCAGCGGCCGCCGCGCGGCGCGGAGCAGCTCCACCGCCCCCGCGAGCTCGGCCGGGTCGGCGCCCGGGCGGCGCACCGTCCAGGTCCGCTCGGCGAAGAAGTCGTCCGGCCAGTCGTACGCCTCCGCCTGGACGTCCTGCGGCAGGGCGAGGGTGACCGCGCCCGTCTCCACCGGGTCGGTCAGCACCCGCACGGCCTGCAGCGCCGCGGGGATCAGGGCCTCCGGGCGCATGACCCGGTCGAAGTACCGCGACACGGGGCGCAGGGCGTCGTTGACCGACACGTCCCCCGCGTACGGCACTTCGAGCTGCTGGAGCACCGGGTCCGCGGGGCGGGTCGCGAAGACGTCGCCGGGCAGCAGGAGCACGGGCAGGTGGTTGACGGTGGCGAGGGCCGCGCCGGTGACCAGGTTGGTCGCGCCCGGGCCGATCGATGTCGTCACCGCGTGCGTGGACAGCCGGTTCGACTGGCGGGCGTAGCCCACGGCCGCGTGCACCATCGACTGCTCGTTGCGGCCCTGGTGGTACGGCATCACGTCGGCGTACTCCACCAGCGCCTGGCCGAGGCCGGCGACGTTGCCGTGGCCGAAAATGCCCCAGGTGGCGCCGATCAGCCGGCGGCGCTCGCCGTCGCGCTCGGTGTACTGCGCGGCGAGGAAGCGGACCAGCGCTTGCGCGACGGTCAGACGGGTGGTCATCGGTACCCCTCCGTGTGGTCCGGGTGGAAGCAGATCCGCCACTCACGGGTGGCACCGGGACCCGCCATGACGTTCAGGTAGTACATGTCGTGGCCGGGCTGGGCGATCGACGGACCGTGCCAGCCGTCGGGGACGAGGACCGCGTCGCCGGAGCGGACCTCGGCCAGCACGTCGGCACCGCCCTCGCGGGAGGGGAACACGCGCTGGTAGCCGAAGCCGCCCGGGCCGTCGATCTCGAAGTAGTAGATCTCCTCCAGCCGCGACTCCTCGCCGGGCCGGTGCTCGTCGTGCTTGTGCGGCGGGTACGACGACCAGTTGCCGCCGGGCGTGACCACCTCGACCGCGATCAGCTTGTCGCAGTCGAAGGCGTCCGCCGACGCGAAGTTGCGGACGTGTCGCTCGCAGGTGCCGCTCCCCCGCACCTCGACGGGGACCTCCGGCGCGGGGCCGTAGCGGGCGGGGAGTCGTCGCTCGCACTTCGCTCCTGCCAGGGCGAAGCGGCCTCCCGCGCCGGAGGCGATCTGGACCCGGGCGTCCCGGGGCACGTACGCGAAGTCCGAGACTCCGGCGAACACGCTGTCCCGGCCCAGGAGTTGGAACTCATGGCCGTCTGTGCGCACCGTACAGCCGCCCTGCAGCGGAAGCACGATCCACTCGCTGTCCCCACTGGCGAAGGTGTGGGTACCCCCGGGCTCCAGCTCCACCACCCGCAGGGCGCTGTGCGTCCAGCCGGCGCGCTCGGGGCCGACGTCGAGGGCGTAGGGCCCGTCGGCGGCACTGCCGCGCGGAAGATACAGCTCGGTGCTCATACGGCCCTCACAGCAGTCCTACGGCGGTGTCCACGGCGGCGGCCACGTCCCCGTCGGCCGGGTACAGCAGCGACCGGCCCACGACCAGGCCGCGCACGGTGGGGAGTTGCAGCGCGCCGCGCCACTTCTCGTAGGCGGCGGCCCGGTTCTCGGCGGCGTCCCCTATGTCACCGCCGAGGAGGACGGCGGGCAGCGTCGAGGCCGCCATCACCTCGGCCATGTCGTCCGGGTCCTCGGTGACCGGCACCTTCAGCCAGGTGTAGGCCGAACTGCCGCCCAGGCCCGAGGCGATGGCGATGGACCGGGTGACGGCCTCGGCCGACAGGTCGTTGCGCAGCCTGCCGTCCGGGCCGCGCCGGCTGATGAACGGCTCGACGAACAGGGGCAGTCGGCGCGCGGCCATCTCGTCGACGGCCCGGGCGGTGGACTCCAGCGTGTTCAGCGAGCCCGGGTCGTCGTAGTCGATGCGCAGCAGCAGCTTGCCCGCGTCGAAGCCGAGGCGCGCGAGGTCCTCGGGGCGATGGCCGGTGAAGCGGTCGTCCAGTTCGAACGATGCCCCTTGCAGGCCGCCCCGGTTCATCGAGCCCATCACGACCTTGCCGTCGAGCGCGCCGAGCAGCAGCAGGTCGTCCAGGATGTCGGCGGTCGCGAGGACGCCGTCCACACCGGGGCGGGACAGCGCCAGGCAGAGCCGTCGCAGCAGGTCGGCGCGGTTGGCCATGGCGAACTTGCGGTCGCCGACGCCGAGGGCGCCGCGGGCCGGGTGGTCGGCGGCGAGGATCATCAGCCGGCCGGACGGCCCGAGCAGCGGACGCCGGGTGCGGCGGGCGGCGGCCTCCGCGATCGCCTCGGGGTGCCGGGTGCGCAGCCGGACCAGCTCGGCGACGTCCACCGGGGGGATGTCGGCGGGGGCGGTAGTGGTGAGGCTGGGGGCAGGGGTGGAGGTGGAGGCGTGGCCCGGTGTGGCGCCTTCGACGCGGCCGGCCCTCACAGCACCGCTCCCGCCGCGACCGCGGCCTCGATCTCGTGCGTCGTGGGCATCGCCGAGGAGCACTCCAGGCGGGAGGCCACGATGGCTCCCGCCGCGTTGGCGTGGCGCATGGTCTTCTCCAGGTCCCAGCCCGCGAGCAGGCCGTGGCAGAGGGAGCCGCCGAACGCGTCGCCCGCGCCGAGGCCGTTGAGCACGGTCACCGGCAGCGGGGGGACCTCGGCGGACTCACCCGTGCGGCTGACGGCGAGGACGCCCTTGGGCCCCTGCTTGACGACGGCCAGCTCGACGCCGGCGTCCAGCAGGGCGCGGGCGGCGGCGTGCGGTTCGCGCACCCCGGTGGCCACCTCGACCTCGTCGAGGTTGCCGACGGCGACGGTGGTGTGGCGCAGCGCCTCGGCGTAGAAGGGGCGGGCCGACTCCGGGTCCCGCCAGAACATGGGCCGCCAGTCGAGGTCGAAGACCGTGGTGCCGGACCCGGCGCGGTGGGCGAGCGCCGCCAGCGTCGCCGTACGGCTCGGCTCCTCGCTCAGGCCGGTGCCGGTCACCCAGAAGACGCGGGCGTCGCGGACCGCGTCCAGGTCCAGGTCGTGGGCGTCGATCTCCAGGTCGGGGGCCTTGGGCTGCCGGTAGAAGTACAGCGGGAAGTTGTCCGGCGGGAAGACCTCGCAGAAGGTCACCGGGGTGGGCAGCCCGGGCACGGCGGTGACCCAGCGGTCGTCGACGCCGAAGCCGCGCAGGGCCTCGTGCAGGTACGTGCCGAAGGGGTCGTCACCGGTGCGGGTGATGACGGCCACCTCGTGCCCGAGGCGTGCCGCGGCCACCGCGACGTTGGTCGCCGAGCCGCCCAGGAACTTCCCGAACGACGTGACCTGGGAGAGCGGGACACCCGTCTGCAGCGGATAGAGGTCCACTCCGATCCGCCCCATGGTGATCAGGTCGTACGCCATCGAGTTCCCTTCACGTCAGGACGCGTCCGGTCCGTGGCCGGGTGGTCTCCCGGGTGTACCCCGTACCGGCTCTCACGGCTTTCTAGCCCCGCCCACCGAGCCCTGTCAATGTTTTGTCCAGACATTCGGACCAGCCCTTGACACCCCTGGGGGAAGACCGCACGCTGACGGCCATGACGCCGTTGTCACCGCAGCCCTCACTCTCCCGCATCCGGATCGGTTCGGCCCCCGACAGCTGGGGCGTCTGGTTCCCGGACGACCCCGCCCAGGTGCCCTGGCAGCGCTTCCTCGACGAGGTGGCGCAGTCCGGCTACGAGTGGATCGAGCTGGGCCCGTACGGTTACCTGCCGACCGACCCCGCCGTCCTGACCGAGGAGACCGCCCGGCGTGGCCTGAAGGTGTCGGCCGGCACGGTCTTCACCGGGCTGCACCACGGCGAGGCCGTCTGGGAGAAGACCTGGGCGCACGTCGCGGACATCGCGGCGCTGACCCAGGCGATGGGCGCGTCCCACCTCGTGGTCATCCCGTCCTTCTGGCGGGACGACAAGACCGGCGAGGTGCTGGAGCCGTCCACGCTGACGCCCGCGCAGTGGCGCGACCTCACCTCGCTGACCGAGCGGCTGGGCCGGGAGGTGCGCGAGCGGTACGGGCTGCGGATCGTGGTCCACCCGCACGCGGACACCCACGTCGACACCGAGGAGAACGTCGTCCGCCTCCTCGACGGCACCGACGCCGACCTGGTGTCGCTGTGCCTGGACACCGGGCACTACGCGTACTGCGGCGGCGACAGCGTCAAGCTCATCGAGACCTACGGCGAGCGGATCGGCTACCTGCACCTCAAGCAGGTCGACCCGGAGGTCCTGGCCGACGTGCGGGCCAAGGGGACGCCGTTCGGGCCGGCCGTCGCACAGGGCGTGATGTGCGAGCCGCCGTCGGGAGTGCCGGCGCTGGGGCCCGTGCTGGAGGCCGCGCAGCGGCTGGACGTGGACCTGTTCGCGATCGTCGAGCAGGACATGTACCCGTGCGAGCCCGACCGGCCGCTGCCGATCGCGGTGCGGACGCGGGCGTTCCTGCGGTCCTGCGGGGCGTGAGCCTCCGGCGGTGGGACGGGTGCGCTGCCGGGGGGTTCCGGGTGCTCGCCGTCGGCGGCTGCGGGTGCGTGGGCGGCTGGTCGCGCAGTTCCCCGCGCCCCTTCGGCGGAGTTGGTGCGGACACCCCTGACACCCGGACCCTCATGACACTCGCGTCACAAACACCCCGCTTCTGTCACAAGTGTCGTGTGAACGCGGGTCTTGTGTCACCGCGTGTCAACAGGTGCTTGCGGGGGGTCACCGGGGGTCGTTCACCGGGCACGAAGGTCGTGATCACCGCCGGGTGATCGACGGCGCTGCGCCGGGCTCCCCCCGGCGGCCTCCCGGCCGCCGCCCGCGCACGCAGGGAGGTGCGACTCATGAGCGACCGAAGGCTCTGGTCCTACAAGGAGATCGCGGCACACATCCGGGTCCAGCCCGACACCGTGCGGTCCTACCGCAAGCACGGCCTGCTGCCCCCACCCGACCACGTGGAGGGCGGCAAACCCTACTGGTACGCCGACACCGTCCGCGCGTGGGTTGCCTCCCGCCCGGGCAACCGGGGGCGCAGGGACAACTGAAGGGCTGAGGGGCGCCGTTCCCGGGGCGGTCCGGGCCCAGGTCTCACACGACCTGGCGGCTCAGGGCCGTCTCGGCGTCCATGCGGGACAGCTTCTCGGGGTTGCGGACCGCGTAGAGGCCGGTGATCAGGCCGTCGTCCATGCGCACCGCCAGCACGGTGTCGAGCTCGCCGTCCAGGCACATCACCAGCGCCGGCCGGCCGTTGACCAGGGTGCGGCGCAGCGACGAACTCCCGGCGACCCTGCCCAGTCCGGCGAGGAGGAGCCGGGCCACCTTGTCCGCGCCGGACAGCGGCCACAGCACGGCCTGCTTGACGCCACCGCCGTCGCCGACGAGGACCACGTCCGGTGCGAGGACGTCGAGCAGGCCCTGGAGGTCGCCCGTCTCCACCGCCCGCTGGAACGCGTCGAGCGCCGAGCGGGTCTCGGCCGGCGACACCGCCCCCCGCGGGCGGCGGTCGGCCACGTGGGCCCGGGCCCGGTGGGCGATCTGCCGGACCGCGGCCGGGCTCCGGTCGACGGCCTCAGCGATCTCGTCGTAGCCCAGGGCGAACACCTCGCGCAGCACGAACACCGCCCGCTCGGTCGGCGCCAGGGTCTCCAGCACCAGCAGCATCGCCATCGAGACGCTGTCGGCCAGCATCACGTCCTCCGCCACGTCCGGCGCGGTCAGCAGCGGTTCGGGCAGCCAGGAGCCGACGTAGGACTCCTTGCGGCGGCCGAGGGTGCGCAGGCGGGTCAGGGCCTGGCGCGTGGTGATGCGCACCAGGTACGCCCGCTCGTCGCGCACCGCGGCACGGTCGACGCCGGTCCAGCGCAGCCAGGTCTCCTGCAGGACGTCCTCCGCGTCGGCGGCCGAGCCGAGCATCTCGTAGGCGACGGTGAAGAGCAGGTTGCGGTGGGCGAGGAACGCCTCGGTGGCGGGGTCCGTGCGTCCGCCGCGGGCGTGCTGTTCCCCCGGCCCGGTCGTGTCCCGTGCGTGGTCGTCGTTCCCGCTCGTCACCGGCTCGCTCCCGTCTGGTCGTCCGCCCCGCGCCGTCCCGCGCACAAGACGCCGCGCGCCGTGCCCGCGTGACAGCCGGGTGCGGTGACACGGGTCACGTCCCCGGTCCGTCACAGGGCGCGGGCCGCCGGCATCTGGTGGTCGTCAGTGCGCCATCACGAGTCAGTGCGCCACCACGAGGAGGACGACATCATGGACGCCCGGTTCAACCTGTTCGAGAACGAGGTCGCGGCCCGGTTCACCAAGCGGTTCGCCAACGCGGGCCTCGTCATCCACCAGTCATCCCTGCCGCGCTCCACCCAGGAGCTGGTGTCGCTGCGCGCCAGCCAGATCAACGGCTGCGGCTGGTGCATCGACCTGCACACCAAGGAGGCCGCGGCGGCCGGGGAGAGCGCGGTCCGGCTGCACCTGGTGGCCGCCTGGCGCGAGTCCACCGTGTTCACCGAGGCCGAACGGGCCGCGCTCGCGCTCACCGAGGAGGGCAGCCGCCTCGCCGACGCCCACCAGGGCGTGTCCGACGAGACCTGGGAGCAGGTGCGCAAGCACTACGACGACGACCAGGTCGCCGCCCTGGTCTGCCTGGTCGCCCTGATCAACGCCGCCAACCGGCTCGCCGTGATCGTCCATCAGAAGGGCGGCTCCTACGAGGCCGGCACGTTCGCGGCCGCGGCCGGCTGACGGGACGCGGCGCGTGCGGGGACGTGCGTCCGGGCTCCGGTGCCCCGTCAGCTCCACGGCCCCGTCAGCTCCACGGTTCGATGACGGTCACTCCCGCCCCGGGCGCCGTCCCCATCGCGGCCAGCGCGTCGGGTACGGCGTCCAGGGTGATCGTCGACGTCACCAGCAGGTCGGGACGCAGGGCGCCGGACCGGACCGCCTCCAGCATCGGCGGGTAGGTGTGCGCGGCCATGCCGTGGCTGCCCAGGATCTCCAGTTCCAGGGCGATCACGCGGGCCATGGGGACCGGGGTGGTGCCGTCGGCCGAGGGGAGCAGGCCCACCTGGACGTGCCGGCCCCGGCGGCGCAGGCCGGCCGCCGACGCGGCACAGGTCGCGGGCGAACCCAGCGCGTCCAGGGAGAGGTGGGCCCCGCCCCCGGTCAGCTCACGGACGGCGGCCGCGGTGTCCGGTGTCGCCGTCCCGTCCACGCACTGCGCCGCACCGAACGCGCGCGCCAGCTCCAGCGCCCTCGGCGACACGTCCACGGCGACCACCCGCGCCCCCGAGGCCGCCGCGATCATCACCGCGCTCAGTCCCACCCCGCCACAGCCGTGCACCGCGACCCACTCCCCCGCCGCGACCCGGCCCTGCTGCACCACCGCCCGGAACGCCGTGGCGAACCGGCAGCCCAGCGAGGCCGCCGTCGCGTACGACAGGTCGTCCGGCACGGCGACCAGGTTCACGTCGGCGTGGTCCAGGGCCACGTACTGGGCGAAGGACCCCCAGTGGGTGAAGCCGGGCTGGGTCTGGCGCTCGCACACCTGGTGGTCGCCGGCCGCGCAGGACGGGCAGCTCCCGCAGCCGCACACGAACGGCACGGTCACCCGGTCCCCGGGCCGCCAGCCGGTGACCCGGGCGCCCACCTCCTCGACCACGCCGGCGAGTTCGTGCCCCGGGACGTGCGGGAGCGTGATGTCCCGGTCGTGGCCCATCCAGCCGTGCCAGTCGCTGCGGCACAGCCCGGTCGCCTCGACCCGCACGACCACGCCGTGCTCGGCGGGCCGGGGGTCGGGCACCTCCCGCACCGCGGCCGGCTCCCCGTACCGCTCGAACACCACAGCCCGCATCCCCGGCTCCTCTCGGCCACGCCGTCCCGTGTGCGCAGATCATCGCCGACGGGGCGCGACAGATCATCGCCCATGGGAGGCGACGGCGGAGGCAGGGGGCCGGAGGCCCCGGCGGTCAGCCGCCGGTGCTCACCGGGTCCCGTTCCTCGGCGGTCCCGGCCGTTCCGTCGGTCCCGGCGTCCCCGGCCGCCGGCCCGGCCGGACCGGCGGAGCCGCTCGTCCGGGTCTCCCCCGGCTCCGCCTCGCTGAGGCCGAAGCGGGTGTGGAAGCGGCGCAGGGGGGCCGGTGCCCACCATGTGGCGCGGCCGGTGAGGCGCATGATCGCCGGGACCAGGAGGCTGCGGACCACCATCGCGTCCATGAGGACCGCGAGGGCGATGCCCAGGCCGAGCATCTTGGTGTTGGTGACCCGGGAGGTGCCGATGGCGACCATCACCACCGCCAGGATGACCGCCGCGGCCGTGATCAGGCCGCCCGTGCGCTGCAGGCCCAGGCGCACCGACCCCGTGTGGTCCCCGGTGCGGTCGTACTCCTCCTTGATGCGGGAGAGCAGGAACACGCCGTAGTCCATGGAGAGGCCGAAGGCCACGCAGAACATCAGCACCGGCAGGGTGGTCTCGATGGAGCCGGGGCTGGTGAAGCCCAGGGCGCCGGACAGGTGGCCGTCCTGGAAGACCCAGACCACCGCGCCGAACATCGCCGTGAGGCTGAGGGCGTTGAGCAGCACCGCCTGCAGGGGTATCAGCACGCTCCCGGTGAGCAGGAAGACCAGCAGCAGGGTGACGATCGCGATGAAGGCGGCCGCCCAGGGCAGGCGCTCGGCTATCGCGTGCTGGGAGTCGACCAGGACGGCCGCGGTGCCGGTCACCTTGGTGGTGAAGGGCGCCTCGGTGGCGCGCAGGTCGCCGACCAGCCGCTGGGCGGCGTCGTCGACCGCCTCGCCTCGGGGCTGGACCGTGAAGTAGGCGGTGTCGCCCTCGACCAGGGGACCCTCCACCCGGGCCACCTCGGGCAGGCGCTCGACGCGCTCCTTGTAGGCCGCGTACTGAGCGGGCGTCGCCTTCCCCTCGGCCAGGACCTCGAGGCCGCCGCCGGGGCTGCCGGGGAAGCCGTCCCTGATGTGCTGCTGCACGGCGTGCGACTCGGCGGAGGCCGGTAGCTGGCGGTCGTCGGCGGTGCCGAACTTCACGCCCAGGAAGGGCAGTCCGAGGACGATGAGCACGGTGGTGGTGGCGACGGCGAAGAGCGGGGCGCGGCGCATGACCAGGGTGGCGGCCCGCGCCCAGGCGGTGCCCTCCTCGCCGGGCGTCTTCGCGGGACGGCCGCGGCGCAGCACCCGGCGCAGGTCCAGGGAGTTCACCCGGTGGCCGAGCAGGACCAGGGCCGCCGGGAGCAGCACGAGGGCGGCCGCGGCGGCCAGCAGGACCACGGCGATGCCGGCGTAGGCGAAGGAGCGCAGGAAGTACTGCGGGAAGACCAGCATCGCGGCCAGGGAGACGGCGACGGTGAGGGCGGAGAAGAGCACCGTGCGCCCGGCGGTGCGCAGGGTGGTGGCGACGGCCCGCAGGGGATCGCCGTGTCCGGCCAGTTCCTCGCGGAAGCGGCGGACGATGAACAGCGCGTAGTCGATGGCGAGGCCGAGGCCCAGGGCGGTGGTGAGGTTCATCGCGAAGATCGAGACGTCGGTGAACTCCGCGAGGCCGCTGAGGACGGCGTTGGTGCCGAGGATGGCGATGATGCCGATGCCGAGCGGCAGCAGGGCGGCGATCGCGCTGCCGAAGACCATGACCAGCAGGACCAGGGTGATCGGCAGGGCGATCATCTCGGCGCGGGTGAGGTCCTCCTGGATGATCGTCTGCATCTCGTGCCGCACGGCGACCATGCCGCCGACCTTCACCGTCACCGGGCCGTGGTCGCCTCGGTAGGCGGGGGCGATGCGGTCGAGGGTCTCCCCCATGGTCTTCTCGTCGCCGGTGATGCGGGCGGCGATCAGCGCCTCGTGGCCGTCCTCGGCGCGCAGGCCGGCGGCGGCCGCGGAGTCGGCGCGCCAGTACGAGCCGACGCCCACGACGCCCGGCTCGGCGGCCAGCCGGGCGGTGAGCCGGTCGGCCTCGGCGGCGACCCGCGGGTCGTCCACGGAGGCGGTGCCGGCGTCGACGAGGAGCAGCAGGTTCGGCTGGGAGGCCGGGAAGGCGCGCTCCAGGGCCTTGGTGGCGTAGGTGGACTGGGCGTCCGGGTCCTCCCAGCCGCCGCTGCCGAGGCGGTCGGCGACCCCGCTGCCCGCGAGGACGGCGAGCGCCGTCAGCACCAGCGCGGCCAGCAGCGACAGCCTCGGGCGAGCGGTGACAAAGCGCGTCCAGCCCCGGGCCCGCGGGGGCTTCTTGACTTCGGTCATCAGGCGGTGTCCCCTTCACCATGGCACCATGGAGCAACAAACACGAGAGGTCGCTCGCGTTTCGTCCGAAACCAGAATGCGAGCGACCACTCGTGTTTGTCAATGACATTCGGAGAGCTGGGGATCACTCGTGCCCGACAACCAGGAGCTCGCACCCGACGCACCCGGGTCCGACCGCCAGGAACCGGCCCAGGAGAAGGAGCAGCCGCGCCGCCGCCAGGCCCGCGGCGAGCGCCGCATCGCCCAGTTGCTCGAAGCCGCCGCGCACGTCTTCTGCACCAGCGGCTACACGGCCGCCAGCACCAACGCCATCGCCCGTGAGGCGGGCGTCTCGCCGGGCACGCTCTACCAGTTCTTCCCGAACAAGGAAGCGATCGCGATCGAGCTGGGCGACCGGCTGATGCATGAGATGCGCGAGACGTACGGCGAGGCGCTCGCGCCGGTGGACCCGGCGACCCCGCTGGAGGAGGCGGTCGGCGCGGCGGTCGACCGGTTCATCGCCTTCAACTGCGACCACCCGGTGTTCTTCGCGCTGATGCACGGCCCCGACATCCCGGGCCGGATCAGCGAGGAGCACGACGCCCTGCACGCCACGCTGCTGGCCCGCATCACGGACCTGCTCTCCTCCCTGCTGCCCCCGACCGCCGACCCCGCCGACCTGGCCCGCACCGCCCAGATGTGCCTCGGCATGTACAAGGCGGGCCTGGAGCTGGTCCTGGGGCACGAGGGCGCCGAGCGCGAAGCGTACGTCGGGGAGCTGAAGAACGCCCTGGTCCGCTACCTGGCACCCCTCGGCGGCGCCCGGCTCGGCGCGCCCGCCCACGCCGGCGCCTGACAAGCGGCGGCTTTCGCGGGCACCCGCACCACCGCGCACGAAGCGACGACGCACCCACCCGGCCGAGCCGTCTTTGAGAAATACCCCCTGGGGGTATAACCTCGGGAAGTGGAAGGGGCCCCCACGGGTTCCCCCGCATCACCCGCGCCTCGACGAGGAGTAACGACATGACCGCCCACACCGACACCCCGGGTTCCGTCACCACCGTCTACCAGGTGAGCGGCATGAGCTGCGGCCACTGCGAGGGTGCCGTCTCCGGCGAGATCTCCCAGCTGCCCGGCGTCAGCTCGGTCAAGGCCGTCGCCTCGACCGGTGAGGTCACCGTCGTGTCCGCCGCCCCGCTCGACGAGGAGGCCGTGCGCGGCGCCGTCGACGAGGCCGGCTTCGAGCTGGCCGGCCGCGCCTGACCCGGCGCCGACCCCGCCGCACGGGCCGTACCGACCGGGGCATCCTGGTCCCGTACGGCCCGTCGGGCTTTCGACCACCCGGCGCATCCCCGGAGTCTCGGAGTACGGACATGTCCAGCACCACGACGCCCACCGGCGCGACGCACCCCACCGCGCGCACGGCGGAGGTCGAGCTGCTCATCGGCGGGATGACCTGCGCCTCCTGCGCGGCCCGCGTCGAGAAGAAGCTCAACCGCATGGAGGGCGTCACCGCCACCGTCAACTACGCGACGGAGAAGGCGCGGGTGACGTACCCGGAGGGCGTCGAGGTCGCGGACCTCATAGCGACCGTGGTGAAGACCGGCTACACCGCCGAGGAGCCGGTACCCCAGGAGCCGCGGCCCGACGGGAGCGGGGACGCGCCGGACGCCGACCCGGAGCTGACCGCGCTGCGCGGGCGCCTGGTCGTCAGCGCGCTGCTCGCCGCGCCCGTGGTGCTGCTCGCGATGGTGCCCGCCCTGCAGTTCGACAACTGGCAGTGGCTGTCGCTGACCCTCGCCGCGCCCGTGGTCGTCTGGGGCGGCCTGCCGTTCCACCGGGCCGCCTGGACGAACCTGCGGCACGGCGCCTCCACCATGGACACGCTCGTCTCGGTCGGCACGCTCGCCGCGTTCGGCTGGTCGCTGTGGGCGCTGTTCCTGGGCGACGCGGGCATGCCGGGGATGCGGCACCCGTTCCGGCTGACCGTCTCGCGCGCGGACGGCGCCTCCACGCTGTACCTGGAGGTCGCCGCCGGCGTCACCGCGTTCATCCTGCTCGGCCGGTACCTGGAGGCCCGCTCCAAGCGGCGGGCGGGCGCGGCCCTGCGGGCGCTGATGGAGCTGGGCGCCAAGGACGTGGCCGTACTGCGGGACGGACGCGAGACGCGCGTCCCGGTGGACCGGCTGGCGGTCGGCGACCGGTTCGTCGTCCGGCCCGGGGAGAAGATCGCCACCGACGGGACGGTCGTGGAGGGCGCCGGCGCGGTCGACGCGTCGATGCTGACCGGCGAGTCGGTGCCCGTGGACGTGGGACCGGGCGACGCCGTCACCGGGGCCACCGTGAACGCCGGCGGCCGGCTGGTCGTCGAGGCCGCCCGGATCGGCGCCGACACCCGGCTGGCCCGGATGGCCGTGCTCGTCGAGGAGGCGCAGAACGGCAAGGCCGAGGTGCAGCGGCTGGCCGACCGGGTCGCCGGGGTGTTCGTCCCGGTGGTGCTGCTGATCGCGGCCGCCACCTTCGGCGGCTGGCTGGGCGTCACCGGCGACACCGTCGCCGCGTTCACCGCGGCCGTCGCGGTGCTGATCATCGCCTGCCCGTGCGCGCTGGGCCTCGCCACGCCGACCGCGCTGATGGTCGGCACCGGGCGCGGCGCGCAGCTCGGCATCCTCATCAAGGGCCCCGAGGTGCTGGAGTCGACCCGGCGCGTGGACACGGTCGTCCTGGACAAGACCGGCACCGTCACCACCGGCCGGATGACGCTCCAGGAGGTGTACGCCGCCGACGGCACCGACGAGAAGGAGCTGCTGCGGCTCGCGGGCGCCCTGGAGCACGCCTCCGAGCACCCGGTCGCCCGCGCGGTGGCCGCAGGAGCCCTCGAACGGGCCGGTGAGCTGCCCCCGGTGGAGCAGTTCGAGAACGTGCCCGGACGCGGCGTGCGCGGGCGCGTGGAGGGCCACGAGGTCGCCGTCGGGCGGCTGTTCGCCACCCTGCCGGACGACGTGGCCCGCGTCCGCGACGAGGCCCAGCGGGAGGGCCGTACGGCCGTGGTGGTCGGTTGGGACGGGCACGCGCGCGGGGTGCTCGCGGTCGCGGACGCGGTGAAGGACACCAGCGCGGAGGCGGTACGGCGGCTGCGCGCGCTCGGCCTCACGCCCGTGCTGCTCACCGGCGACAATCGCGCCGTCGCCGAGGCGGTGGCCGCCGAGGTGGGCATCGACGAGGTGATCGCCGAGGTGCTGCCCGAGGACAAGGTCGCCGTCGTACGGAGGTTGCAGGGCGAGGGACGCACCGTCGCCATGGTCGGCGACGGCGTCAACGACGCGGCCGCGCTCGCCCAGGCCGACCTCGGGCTGGCCATGGGCACGGGGACCGACGCGGCGATCGAGGCGGGCGACCTCACCCTGGTCCGCGGCGACCTGCGCGTCGCCGCCGACGCGATCCGGCTCTCGCGGCGGACGCTGGCCACCATCAAGGGCAATCTCGTGTGGGCGTTCGGATACAACGTGGCCGCGCTGCCGCTGGCCGCGCTCGGGATGCTCAATCCGATGATCGCTGGGGCCGCGATGGCCTTCTCGTCCGTCTTCGTGGTGAGCAACAGCCTGCGTCTGCGGGCCTTCCGTTGAGGCGCGGGCCTCACATAAGCTCTTCACAAGGCTCGCGCATCATCCTTACGCCAGGGGTGCCGATCGCTGCATCGGGCCCTTGCGCAGGTAACGGACATATGCAAGAGACACAGATCACAGTGATGCGAACGTAACCATCGAAGGGGTTCGAAGGTCTAAGTTGGCGATGTCAGAAAGCGTCTTGGGGGGCGCGGACTGGCATCTGGGGATGTCTTGGGGGACTTCTCCAGAGGTGCGTTGCCGGGGCACGTACACCGGGAAGCTTTGAGCGGCCCTCCCAGCGTGCGCTGTCCCGGCAGACCGCACACCGCATCACCGATCGACCACAACCGCATACCCGCAGTACGGCGAGTTCTGCTCGTTTTGCTCAACCAGCGATTCAGGCGCTGTGTCTCCACGAACGCCCGGCCGGATCCCGTGGGGGGAATCCGCACCGGGACATGGGAAGGCGCCCTGGTCGTCGGCCCGTGGGGGGACCGGCGACACAGGGCGCCTTCTGCTGTCCGGGGCGGACCGCGGTGCGGTCAGCGCTCGGTGCGGGTCAGCGCTCCTCGACCGGAACGAAGTCGCGCTCCACCACGCCCGTGTAGATCTGGCGCGGGCGGCCGATGCGGGAACCCGGCTCCTTGATCATCTCGTGCCACTGGGCGATCCAGCCCGGCAGCCGGCCGAGGGCGAACAGGACCGTGAACATCTCGGTCGGGAAGCCCATGGCCCGGTAGATCAGGCCGGTGTAGAAGTCGACGTTCGGGTAGAGGCTGCGCGAGACGAAGTAGTCGTCGGAGAGCGCGTGCTCCTCCAGCTTCAGCGCGATGTCCAGCAGCTCGTCGGACTTGCCGAGCGCGGAGAGGACGTCGTGCGCCGCCGCCTTGATGATCTTGGCGCGCGGGTCGAAGTTCTTGTAGACCCGGTGGCCGAAGCCCATCAGACGGACGCCGTCCTCCTTGTTCTTCACCTTGCGGATGAAGGAGTCGACGTCGCCGCCCGCGTCCCGGATGCCCTCGAGCATCTCCAGCACGGACTGGTTGGCGCCGCCGTGCAGCGGGCCCCAGAGCGCGTTGATGCCGGCCGAGATCGAGGCGAACATGTTGGCCTGCGACGAGCCGACGAGCCGGACCGTCGAGGTCGAACAGTTCTGCTCGTGGTCGGCGTGCAGGATGAGCAGCTTGTCCAGGGCGGAGACGACGACCGGGTCGAGGTCGTACTCCTGCGCCGGGACCGAGAAGGTCATGCGCAGGAAGTTCTCGACGTAGCCCAGGTCGTTGCGCGGGTAGACGAACGGGTGACCGATCGACTTCTTGTACGCGTAGGCCGCGATCGTCGGGAGCTTGGCGAGCAGGCGGATCGTCGAGAGGTTGCGCTGCTTCTCGTCGAACGGGTTGTGGCTGTCCTGGTAGAACGTCGACAGCGCGGAGACGACCGACGACAGCATGGCCATCGGGTGGGCGTCGCGCGGGAACCCCTTGTAGAAGTTCTTGACGTCCTCGTGCAGCAGGGTGTGCTGGGTGATCTCGTTCTTGAACGAGGAGAGCTCGTCGACCGTCGGGAGCTCGCCGTTGATCAGCAGGTAGGCGACCTCCAGGAAGGTGGAGCGCTCGGCCAGCTGCTCGATCGGGTAGCCGCGGTAGCGGAGGATGCCCTGCTCGCCGTCCAGGTAGGTGATGGCGGATTTGTAGGCGGCGGTGTTGCCGTACCCGCTGTCCAGGGTCACCAGACCGGTCTGGGCGCGCAGCTTCCCGATGTCGAAGCCCTTGTCACCGACGGTGCTGTCGATCACCGGGTAGGTGTACTCGTCGTCGCCGTACCGCAGTACTACAGAGTTGTCGCTCACGTCTTCCCTCACCGACGTTGTGCCTCATCTTCGAGGTTGCCCTGACTGTCTCTACCATCCCCCATTTGGCGCAGGAGAGTGCACTCGGGGTCGGCCATTGGGCTTATCGACGGCACTCAGTGCCGCCAACTTGCTCATCCTGCCGCCTCGGTCCCGCTGGGGGAAGTGCTCTGTGACCTTTGCGACTCGTTTGATCGATCATTTTTTTGCGCCGTCCCCGGGGCAGCACAGAAGATCCGCCGGTCAGGCGCCCGACAGACGGAAGTCGAGGGCCGTACAGCGCCGGCCGGCCGACACCGTGCGCACGGCCTGACCGATCGCCTTGCGCGAACCGACCAGCACCACCAGCTTCTTGGCGCGCGTGACCGCCGTGTAGAGCAGGTTGCGCTGGAGCATCATCCACGCGCCCGTGGTGACCGGGATCACCACCGCGGGATATTCACTGCCCTGCGAGCGGTGAATGGTCACCGCGTAGGCGTGGGCCAGCTCGTCGAGCTCGTCGAAGTCGTACGGCACCTCCTCGTCCTCGTCCGTCAGCACCGTCAGGCGCTGGTCGACCGGGTCGAGCGAGGTGACCACGCCCACCGTGCCGTTGAAGACGCCGTTCTCGCCCTTGTCGTAGTTGTTGCGGATCTGGGTGACCTTGTCGCCGACGCGGAAGACCCGGCCGCCGAACCGCTTCTCCGGCAGCTCCGGGCGGCCCGGGGTGATGGCCTGCTGGAGCAGCCCGTTGAGCGTGCCCGCGCCGGCCGGGCCGCGGTGCATCGGCGCGAGCACCTGCACGTCCCGGCGCGGGTCGAGCCCGAAGCGGGCCGGGAGGCGCCGGGCCGCGACGTCCACGGTGAGCCGGCCGGCCGCCTCCGTGTCGTCCTCGACGAAGAGGAAGAAGTCCTTCATGCCGTCGGTGACGGGATACTGCCCGGCGTTGATCCGGTGGGCGTTGGTGACCACGCCGGACTGCTGGGCCTGGCGGAACACGCGCGTGAGGCGCACGGCGGGCACGGGGCTCTCCTCGGCCAGCAGGTCCCGCAGCACCTCCCCCGCGCCCACGCTGGGCAGCTGGTCCACGTCGCCCACGAACAGCAGGTGGGCGCCCGGCGGGACGGCCTTGACCAGCTTGTTGGCGAGCAGCAGGTCCAGCATGGACGCCTCGTCGACCACCACCAGGTCGGCGTCCAGCGGCCGGTCCCGGTCGTACGCCGCGTCGCCGCCGGGCTTGAGTTCGAGCAGCCGGTGCACGGTGGACGCCTCCGCCCCCGTCAGCTCGGCCAGCCGCTTGGCGGCGCGGCCCGTGGGCGCGGCCAGCAGCACCTTCGCCTTCTTGGCGCGGGCCAGCTCCACGATCGAGCGCACGGTGAAGGACTTGCCGCAGCCGGGACCGCCGGTCAGCACCGCCACCTTCTCGCTGAGCGCCAGCTTCACGGCGGCCTCCTGCTCGGGGGCGAGCTCCGCGCCCGTGCGCCCCTTCAGCCAGGTCAGCGCCCGGTCCCAGGCGACGTCCCGGAAGCCCGGCATCCGGTCCTCGCCGGTGCGCAGCAGGCGCAGCAGCTGGGCGGACAGGGAGAGTTCGGCGCGGTGGAAGGGGACCAGGTAGACCGCGGTGACCGGCTCGCCGCCGTCCGGGGCCGGGACCTTCTCCCGGACCACGCCCGGGTCCTCGCCGTCCTCGGCCGGCCCGGCCAGCTCCGCCAGGCACTCGATGACCAGCCCGGTGTCCACGCCGAGCAGCTTCACCGCGTCGGCGATCAGCCGCTCCTCGGGCAGGTAGCAGTGGCCCTGGTCGGCCGACTGGGACAGGGCGTACTGCAGGCCCGCCTTGACGCGCTCCGGGCTGTCGTGCGGGATGCCGACCGACTGGGCGATCTTGTCGGCGGTCAGGAAGCCGATGCCCCAGACGTCGGAGGCGAGCCGGTACGGCTGGTCCTTCACGACCGAGATGGAGGCGTCGCCGTACTTCTTGTAGATGCGCACGGCGATGGAGGTGGAGACCTCGACGGTCTGGAGGAAGAGCATGACCTCCTTGATCGCCTTCTGCTCCTCCCAGGCGTCGGCGATCTTCTTGGTGCGCTTGGGGCCGAGCCCGGGGACCTCGATCAGCCGCTTCGGCTCCTCCTCGATGATCTTCAGCGTGTCCAGCCCGAAGTGCTGGGTGATGCGGTCGGCGAAGACCGGTCCGATGCCCTTGACCAGGCCGGACCCCAGGTAGCGGCGGATGCCCTGGACGGTGGCGGGCAGCAGCGTCGTGTAGTTCTCCACCAGGAACTGCTTGCCGTACTGCGAGTGGGAGCCCCAGCGGCCCTCCATCCGCAGCGACTCGCCGACCTGGGCGCCGAGCAGCGCGCCGACGACGGTGAGCAGGTCGCCGGCCCCGCGGCCGGTGTCGACGCGGGCGACGGTGTAGCCGTTCTCCTCGTTGGCGTAGGTGATGCGCTCCAGCACGCCTTCGAGCGTGGCGAGCCGCCGCTCCCCGCCGGGGGTCCCCTCCTGCTGAGCCATGGTCCGACGGTACTCGGGGGGTGTGACAGGGCGGGGCCCTACCGGGGGGTGAGCGGGGGGAGGGCCCGCAGGAACGCGGCGAAGGAGACGGTGGGGAAGGTGAGGGTCGCGCGGGTGGGGTCCTTGGAGTCTCGGACGGCGGTGCGGGTGGGGGTGGTGGCTATCTCCACGCATGAGTCGCCGTCGCCAGGTCCGGAGTAGGACGACTTCCGCCAGTTGGTGTCCATGGATCGCCTCACAGCTCCTTCGCCAGCCGGTTGATGAAGTCGCGCGAGCGCTCGGGGTCGAGCGACGCGGCCTCAACCTTACGGAAGAGCGTTCGACAAGCCCCGAGTTGGGCTGCGGAGTCGATGAACGCAGCACCATGTGGACCGTCGCGTACGACGGTGTCCAGCTTCGGCACGGCGCCGCCCGCGTACGTCATGGCGCTCGCGGCACCGGCGAAGCCGTCCAGGTCGAACGGGACGACGCGGACGCTGACGTGGTCCGTCTCCGAAGCCTCCAGGATCCTGGCGAGTTGCGCCCTGGCAGCCGCGCGGTCGCTCACCCGGATGCGCAGGGCCGCTTCGTGGATCACCACGTCGTACGGGACGGTGAGCCGCTGCCGGTGCAGCCGGTGGCGTACGCGGAGTTCCAGCTCCTCCCCGGTCAGTTCCGGCACCCTTGAGGAGAAGACCGCCCGCGCGTAGTCCTCCGTCTGCAACAGGCCCGGCACGTAGCCGCTGGACCAAGGGCAGGACCGGAACCTGCTCCAGGAGGACGGCCGGGGACTGGGACTCGTCACGGCCTGCGCGGACCTCTGGGGCTGGCAGCCGTCAGCCCGGTTCGGGGCCCGGGGGAAATACGTCTGGTGTCAGCTCGACCCCCGCCTGCCGGGTCACGATCCGGTCTCGACATCTGGTTGAGGGGTTGATTAACCGGCGTGTAATCGATTCCAATCCTCCGTACGCGCCGATGTAATCGATTCCATGGCGTGCCGTTCGAGCCACGAGGAGGTGGTGGGGCGATGGCGAGCATCAAGGACGTCGCCGCCGAGGCGGGGGTGTCCGTCGCCACGGTGTCGCGGGTCCTGAACGACCATCCGTCGGTCAGCGAGGACGCACGCACGCGCGTGCTGACCGCCGTCCGGGCGCTGGGCTACCGCCCCAACGCGGTCGCCCGGTCGCTGCGCACCGACCAGACCCGCACCCTCGGCCTGGTCATCAGCGACGTGCTGAACCCCTACTTCACCGAGCTGGCCCGCGCGGTCGAGGAAGAGGCCCGCGCGCTCGGCTACAGCGTGATCATCGGCAACGCCGACGAGCGGCCCGACCTCCAGGACCACCACGTGCGGACGCTGCTGGACCGGCGTATCGACGGGCTGCTCGTCTCCCCCACCGACGGCGGCTCCCCGCTGATGCTGGACGCCGCGCGCGCGGGCACGCCGATGGTGTTCGTCGACCGCTGGATCCCCGGCGTGGACGTGCCCGTCGTGCGCGCCGACGGCCGCGCGGCCGTGCGCGACCTCGTCGCCCACCTGTACGGCCTCGGCCACCGCAGGCTCGCCATCATCGCGGGACCGGCGGCCACCACCACCGGCAGCGAGCGCGTCGAGGCGTTCCGCGCGGCGCTCGCCGAGCACGGGCTCCCCCTGCCCGACGCCTACATCGGCCAGGGCGACTTCCAGGCCGAGAGCGGCCGGCGGGTCACCGAGGGCTTCCTCGACCTGCCCGAGCCGCCCGAGGTCGTCTTCGCGGCCGACAACCTGATGGCCCTCGGCGCCCTGGACGCCGTACGCGCGCGTGGGCTGCGCGTGCCGGACGACCTGGCGCTGGCCGCGTTCGACGACATCCGGTGGTTCGTGCACACCGACCCGCCGGTCACGGCCGTCGCCCAGCCGACCGACGAGCTGGGCCGGGCCGCCGTACGGGCGCTCGTCGACCGCATCGAGGGCCGGCCCGGCGCGTCCGTCACCCTGCCCGCCCGGCTCGTCGTACGGCGTTCGTGCGGCGAACCGCCGGTCACCCCGACCGCAACGAACAGGAGCCAGTCGTGAGCAACCCGGACGAGTTGCTGCGCATCGAGGGCCTGCGGAAGACCTTCCCCGGCGTGGTCGCGCTCGACGGCGTCGACTTCGACCTGCGCCGCGGCGAGGTGCACGTGCTGCTCGGTGAGAACGGGGCCGGCAAGAGCACCCTGATCAAGATGCTCTCCGGCGCCTACCGCCCCGACGCCGGCCGCATCCTGGCCGACGGCCGGGAGGTGCGCATCCACGGCGCGCAGGACGCCGAGCGCCTCGGCATCGCCACCATCTACCAGGAGTTCAACCTGGTGCCCGACCTGACGGTCGCCGAGAACATCTTCCTGGGCCGCCAGCCGCGCCGCCTCGGCATGATCGACCGCAAGCGCATGGAAGCCGACGCCGAGGTGCTGCTGCGGCGGGTCGGCCTCACCGTGTCGCCCCGCGCACGCGTGCGGGAACTCGGCATCGCCCGGCTCCAGATGGTGGAGATCGCCAAGGCACTGAGCCTGGACGCGCGCGTGCTCATCATGGACGAGCCGACCGCCGTGCTGACCTCCGAGGAGGTCGACAAGCTCTTCGCGATCGTGCGCACCCTGCGCGCGGACGGCGTGGGCATCGTCTTCATCACCCACCACCTGGAGGAGATCGCCGCCCTCGGCGACCGCGTCACCGTCATCCGCGACGGCCGCAGCGTCGGGCAGGTGCCCGCCTCCACGCCCGAGGACGAGCTGGTCCGGCTCATGGTCGGCCGCTCGATCGAGCAGCAGTACCCGCGCGAACGGCCCGACCGGGGCCCCGCGCTGCTCACCGTCGAGGGCCTCACCCGGGACGGCGTCTTCCACGACGTCAGCTTCCAGGTGCACGCCGGTGAGGTCGTCGGCATCGCCGGACTGGTCGGCGCCGGGCGCACCGAGGTGGTCCGCGCGGTCTTCGGCGCCGACCCGTACGACCGGGGCGCCGTGCACGTCGAGGGCCGGGCCCTGCGCCGGCACGACGTGAACGCGGCCCTGGCGGCCGGGGTCGGGCTGGTGCCCGAGGACCGCAAGGGCCAGGGGCTGGTGCTGGACCAGACCGTCGAGGAGAACCTCGGCCTGGTCACCCTGCGGGCCGCCACGCGCGCGGGGCTCGTCGACCGCAAGGGACAGCACGAGGCCGCGGAGCGCATCGCGCGCCAGCTCGGCGTGCGCATGGCGGGCCTCGGCCAGCAGGTGCGCACCCTGTCCGGCGGCAACCAGCAGAAGGTCGTCATCGGCAAGTGGCTGCTGGCCGACACCCGGGTGCTGATCCTCGACGAGCCGACGCGCGGCATCGACGTCGGCGCCAAGGTCGAGATCTACCAGCTGGTCAACCGGCTGACGGCCGTCGGCGCCGCGGTGCTGATGGTCTCCAGCGACCTGCCGGAGGTGCTCGGCATGAGCGACCGGGTGCTGGTGATGGCCCAGGGCCGCATCGCGGGCGAGCTGTCCGCCGACGAGGCCACCCAGGACTCCGTGATGGCCCTCGCCGTCGGCTCCGCCAGCGCCACCGACACCCCCGCCGACCCCGCCGACCCGACCGGGTCCACCGACCCGACCGATTCGATCGACCCGACCGACCCGACCGACCCGACCGACAAGGAGGCCGCTCGTGGCCACTGACACGCTCAAGGGCGGCACCACGGGCGCCGGCGGCGCCGCGGCCGTGCGCCGCCTGCTGCTCGACAACGGCGCCCTCACCGCGCTGATCGTCCTCGTCATCGCCATGTCGGCGCTGTCGGGCGACTTCCTCACCACCGACAACCTGCTCAACGTCGGTGTCCAGGCGGCCGTGACCGCCATCCTCGCCTTCGGCGTGACCTTCGTGATCGTCTCCGCGGGCATCGACCTGTCGGTCGGCTCGGTGGCGGCCCTGTCGGCCACCGTCCTCGCCTGGAGCGCCACCTCGCGCGGCGTGCCGGTCGTCCTCGCCGTCGTGCTGGCGCTGGCCACGGGCATCGTGTGCGGGCTGGTGAACGGTTTCCTCATCGCGTACGGCAAGCTGCCGCCGTTCATCGCGACGCTCGCCATGCTGTCGGTGGGCCGCGGCCTGTCGCTGGTGATCTCCGAGGGCTCCCCGATCGCCTTCCCCGACTCCGTCTCCCACCTCGGCGACACGCTCGGCGGCTGGCTGCCGGTACCGGTGCTGGTCATGGTGGTCATGGGTCTGATCGCGGCCTTCGTGCTCGGCCGCACCTACATCGGCCGGTCGATGTACGCCATCGGCGGCAACGAGGAGGCCGCGCGGCTGTCCGGGCTGCGGGTGAAGAAGCAGAAGCTCGCGATCTACGCCCTGTCCGGCGTGTTCGCGGCCGCCGCGGGCATCGTGCTCGCCGCGCGGCTGTCGTCCGCGCAGCCGCAGGCCGCCGACGGCTACGAACTCGACGCCATCGCCGCCGTCGTCATCGGCGGCGCCTCCCTGGCGGGCGGCACCGGCAAGGCGTCCGGCACGCTGATCGGCGCGCTGATCCTCGCGGTGCTGCGCAACGGCCTCAACCTGCTGTCGGTGTCCGCGTTCTGGCAGCAGGTCGTGATCGGCGTGGTCATCGCGCTGGCGGTGCTGCTCGACACGGTGCGCCGCAAGGCGGGCGCCACGCCCACGCACAGCCCCGGCGGCAAGGGCCGGCAGACGGCGACGTACGCGCTGGCCGCGGTCGTCACGGTGGCGATCGTCGGGGCGACGTCCTTCCTGCACGGCGGCTCCTCGTCGTCGGCGAACCCGAAGGTCGGACTGTCGCTGTCGACGCTGAACAACCCGTTCTTCGTGCAGATCCGCTCCGGCGCCCAGGCCGAGGCGAAGAAGCGGGGCGTGGACCTGACGGTCACCGACGCCCAGAACGACGCCTCGCAGCAGGCCAACCAACTGCAGAACTTCACCAGTTCCGGCCTGGGCGCGATCATCGTCAACCCGGTGGACTCCGACGCGGCGGGCCCGTCCGTGCGGGCGGCCGACAAGGCGAAGATCCCCGTCATCGCGGTCGACCGCGGCGTCAACAAGGCGGACGTGAACGCGCTGGTGGCGTCGGACAACGTGGCCGGCGGCGAACTGGCCGCCAAGACCGTCGCGGAGAAGCTGGGCGGTAACGGCAGGATCGTGATCCTCCAGGGGCAGGCCGGCACCTCCGCCGCCCGGGAGCGCGCCGAGGGCTTCGCCAAGGGCCTGAAGGCCTACCCGGGCATCCAGGTGGTGGCCCAGCAGCCCGCCGACTTCGACCGCACCAAGGGCCTCGACGTGATGTCGAACCTGCTCCAGGCCCACCCGGACGTGCAGGGCGTGATCGCCGCGAACGACGAGATGGCGCTCGGCGCGATCAAGGCGCTCGGGACGAAGGCGGGGAAGTCGGTGCAGGTCGTCGGCTTCGACGGAACCCCGGACGGCCTCAAGGCCGTCGAACAGGGCACGCTGTACGCGTCGGTGGCGCAGCAGCCGTCCCAGCTGGGCCGGATCGCCGTGGACAACGCGCTGCGGGCGCTCGACGGCAAGGACGTGCCGGCGACGGTGAAGGTGCCGGTGAAGGTGGTCACGAAGGAGAACGTGGCCGGCTTCCACGGCTGACGCAGGTGAGCCGACAGGTGAGCCGACAGGTGAGCCGACACAGGTGAGTGGGCGGGCGGTCACCCTCGCGGGGGCCGTCCGCCCGGTCCGCTTCTTCAGGGTTCCAGGTTCCAGGGGAGTTCTCTCATGTACGACTACGACCTGCTGGTCGTCGGGTCGGCCAACGCCGACCTGGTGATCGGCGTCGAGCGCCGGCCGGGGGCCGGGGAGACGGTGCTCGGCTCCGACCTGGCCGTCCACCCGGGCGGCAAGGGCGCCAACCAGGCGGTGGCGGCGGCCCGGCTCGGTGCCCGTACGGCGCTGCTGGCGCGGATCGGCGACGACGCGTACGGCCGGCTGCTGCTGGAGTCGCAGCGGGCGGCCGGCGTCGACACGGTGGGTGTGCTGGTGGGCGGGGCGCCGACCGGCGTCGCGCTGATCACGGTCGACCCGTCGGGCGACAACAGCATCGTGGTCTCCCCCGGCGCGAACGCGCGGCTCGCTCCCCGGGACGTGCGGGCGGCGACGAGCCTCTTCCACGCCTCCCGGGTGGTGTCGGCGCAGCTGGAGATCCCCCTGGAGACGGTGGAGGAGGTCGTACGGACCTTGCCGCCGGACACGCGGTTCGTGCTGAACCCGTCGCCGCCGCGGCCGCTGGACACCGAGGTGCTGGCGGCCTGCGACCCGCTGATCGTCAACGAGCACGAGGCGAAGGTGCTGCTGGGCGAGGCGTACGACGTGGCGTCAGGGCCCGAGGACTGGGCGCGGCTGCTGCTGGCGAAGGGACCGCGGTCGGTGGTCGTGACGCTGGGCGCGCGCGGGGCGCTGGTGGCGTCGTCCGAGGGTGTGGTCCGGGTCGGCGCGGTGGCGGTGGACGCGGTGGACACCACGGGCGCGGGCGACTCCTTCACGGCGGCGCTGGCCTGGCGGCTGGGCGCGGGGGCGTCGTTGGCGGAGGCGGCGGCCTACGCGGCGCGGGTCGGGGCGGTGGCGGTGACCCGGCGGGGCGCGCAGGAGTCGTTCCCGACGGCGGACGAGGTCGAGGCGTTGCGGGGAGGCGGTGCCGCGTGAAGAAGGCGGGGATCCTGAACCGCCACCTCGCGGGCGCGCTGGCCGAACTGGGGCACGGCGACGGGGTGCTGGTCTGCGACGCGGGCATGCCGGTGCCGGACGGGCCGCGCGTGGTGGACCTCGCCTTCCGGGCCGGGGTGCCGTCGTTCGCGGAGGTCGTGGAGGGGCTGCTGGCGGAACTGGTGGTGGAGGGGGCGACGGCGGCGACGGAGGTGCGCGAGGCCAACCCGGCCGCGGCGGCCCTGTTGTCCCGCCACTTCCCTGCCCTGGCCTACGTCCCCCACGACGACCTGAAGAGCCTCTCGCGCCACGCCCGCCTGGTGGTCCGCACGGGCGAGGCCCGCCCGTACGCCAACGTCCTGCTCCGCTGCGGGGTCTTCTTCTGACCCCCGGCGCACAGATGGGAGGGGCCCGGTCGTCGACCGGGCCCCTCCTGTTCCCCCCTCTGATCAGAACCCCCTGCGATCCCCCCGGATCCCCCTCCAGAAGTCCTGATGCCCTGTACGACACGTGGGGGTGGGGGGTGGGTTGCACGGGGTTCGAAGATTTTCGGGGGTGTTCGTTAATGATCAGGTGGGGGTGGGGCCCCCGTGCCGCGACCGTTCGCACGGCCATTGTCGTCGTCCGCCGGGGCGGTCGTCACGTGAGGACGTGGGTCACGAAACGCTTCGCCGTTTCCCTCAGTACCTCGCGGCCGTCCCTCGACCACAGGGTCTCGTTGAAGAGTTCGACCTCGATGGGGCCCGTGTAGCCGGCCGAGTCGACGTGGTGTTTCCAGGTGGGGAAGTCGATCGCGCCGTCGCCGAGTTGGCCGCGGCCGTTGAGGACGCCCTCGGGGAGCGGGGTGGTCCAGTCGGCGACCTGGAAGGTGTGGATGCGGTGCTGGGCGCCCGCGCGGGCGATCTGGGCGGGGGCCGTGTCGTCCCACCAGAGGTGGTAGGTGTCGACGGTGACGCCCACCTGGTGCGCGGGGAAGCGTTCCGCGAGGTCGAGGGCCTGGGTGAGGGTCGAGACCACGCAGCGGTCCGAGGCGAACATGGGGTGCAGGGGCTCGATCGCCAGGCGCACGCCGTGCTGTTCGGCGTACGGGCCCAGCTCGGCCAGCGCGTCCGCGATGCGTTCGCGGGCGCCGTGCAGGTCCTTGGAGCCGGCCGGGAGGCCGCCCGAGACCAGGACCAGCACCTGGGTGCCGAGGGCCGCCGCCTCCTCCACCGCCCGGCGGTTGTCGGCGATCGCTTCCGCCCGCTCCCGCGGGTCGGTCGCCGTGAGGAAGCCGCCCCGGCAGAGGGTGGTCACGGCCAGGCCGGCGTCGCGCACCAGCTTGGCCGTCGCCTCCACGCCGTAGGACCGCACGGGGTCGCGCCACAGGCCCACCCCGGGGACGCCCAGGTCGAGGCAGGCGTCCACGAGGTCGGGCAGGGGCAGTTGCTTGACCGTCATCTGGTTGACGGAGAAGCGGGACAGGTCCCCGACGCCGTTCACCGGTCCACCCCGTGGAGGGAGAGGAGGGTCTTCATGCGGTCCTCCGCGAGCTTCGGGTCGGGGAACAGGCCGAGGCCGTCAGCGAGTTCGTAGGCGCGGGCCAGGTGGGGCAGGGAGCGGGCCGACTGCAGACCGCCCACCATCGTGAAGTGCGTCTGGTGGCCCGCGAGCCAGGCGAGGAACACCACGCCCGTCTTGTAGAAGCGCGTGGGGGCCCGGAAGAGGTGGCGGGAGAGCTCCACCGTGGGGTCCAGGAGGGCGCGGAAGCCCGTCACGTCCCCCGTGTCCAGCACCCGTACCGCCTGCGCCGCCAGCGGGCCCAACGGGTCGAAGATGCCGAGCAGGGCGTGGCTGAAGCCCTGTTCGTCGCCCGCGATCAGTTCGGGGTAGTGGAAGTCGTCGCCGGTGTAGCAGCGGACGCCGTCCGGGAGCCGGCGGCGCAGGGCCACCTCGCGCCCGGCGTCCAGCAGCGACACCTTGATGCCGTCCACCTTGTCCGGGTGCGCGGCGATCACCTCCAGGAACACCTCCGTCGCCGCGTCCAGGTCGGACGCGCCCCAGTAACCCTCCAGCGCGGGGTCGAACATCGGGCCCAGCCAGTGCAGGACCACCGGCTCGGCGGCCTGGCGCAGGAGGTGGCCGTAGACCTCCAGGTAGTCGTCGGGGCCGGACGCGGCCGCGCACAGGGCGCGGGAGGCCATCAGGATCGCCTGCGCGCCCGACTCCTCCACGACCGCGAGCTGCTCCTCGTACGCCGCCCGTACCTCGGCCGGGGTGCCGGCCGTGAGCTGGTCGGTGCCGACCCCGCAGGCGATGCGGCCGCCCACCGAGTGCGCCTCGGCCGCCGAGCGGCGGATCAGCTCCGCCGCGCCCGCCCAGTCCAGGCCCATGCCGCGCTGCGCGGTGTCCATCGCCTCGGCGACGCCCAGCCCGTGGGACCACAGGTGACGACGGAAGGCGAGCGTCGCCTCCCAGTCCACGGCGGCGGGCCCGTCCGGCGTGGTGTCGGCGAACGGGTCCGCCACGACGTGCGCCGCCGAGAAGACCGTACGGGAGGTGAAGGGGGTGCCGGCCGTCACCGCGAAGGGCTCGGCGCGGGGCTCGTAGGCCCGCAACCCGCCTTGGGCGTCGGGGAGTCGGATCGTCACAGCTGGATCTCCGGTACGTCGAGGCGGCGGCCCTCCGCCGAGGACCTCAGGCCCAGCTCGGCGAGCTGGACGCCGCGGGCGCCGGCGAGCAGGTCCCAGTGGTAGGGGGCGTCGGCGTAGACGTGCTTGAGGAACAGCTCCCACTGGGCCTTGAAGCCGTTGTCGAACTCCCCGTTGTCCGGGACCTCCTGCCACTGGTCGCGGAACACCTCGGTGGCGGGGATGTCGGGGTTCCACACCGGCTTCGGCGTTGCCGAGCGGTGCTGGGCACGGCAGGTGCGCAGGCCGGCCACCGCGGAGCCCTCCGTGCCGTCGACCTGGAACTCGACCAGCTCGTCACGGTTGACCCGCACCGTCCAGGAGGAGTTGATCTGGGCGACCGCGCCGCCCTCCAGCTCGAAGATGCCGTAGGCGGCGTCGTCGGCCGTGGCGTCGTAGGGCTTGCCGTTCTCGTCCCAGCGCTGCGGGACGTGGGTGGTGGCGAGGGCCTGCACGGACCGCACCCGGCCGAACAGCTCGTGCAGCACGTACTCCCAGTGGGGGAACATGTCGACGACGATGCCCCCGCCGTCCTCGGCGCGGTAGTTCCACGACGGGCGCTGGGCCTCCTGCCAGTCGCCCTCGAAGACCCAGTAACCGAACTCGCCGCGCACGGACAGGATCCGCCCAAAGAAGCCGCCGTCGATCAGCCGCTTCAGCTTCAGCAGCCCGGGCAGGAAGATCTTGTCCTGCACCACCCCGTGCTTGATGCCGGCCGCCGCGGCGAGCCGGGCCAGCTCCAGGGCGCCGTCCAGTCCGGTGGCGGTCGGCTTCTCGGTGTAGACGTGCTTGCCCGCCGCGATCGCCTGCTTGATCGCCTCCTCGCGGGCCGAGGTCACCTGGGCGTCGAAGTAGATGTCGACGGCCGGGTCGGCGAGGACCGCGTCCACGTCGGTGGTCCAGTGCTCCAGGCCGTGCCGTTCGGCAAGCGCCTTCAGCGCGGGTGCGCGGCGGCCGACCAGGACCGGCTCCGGCCACAGCACGGTGGCGTCGCCGAGGGCGAGCCCGCCCTGTTCGCGCAGGGCCAGCAGGGAGCGGACCAGGTGCTGGCGGTAGCCCATGCGCCCGGTCACGCCGTTCATGGCGATCCGCACCGTCTTGCGTGTCACGTCGGTCCCTTCGTCGAAGTCGTACGCGGTCGTCCGCAGGCGTGCGCGCCGCGTACGCCTCTTCCTGATCAGCACGACAGCAAGCGCTTTCTATCCGAGGAGAAGCTAACCTCTGCACGGCGGTCCGGACAAGACCGTGTCCAGACCTGAGTTGTTCGAGCGGGCGAACAACGGGGGTCGACGGTCGTAGGGTCTGCTCCACACGCGCGGAACCTGAGCGCCGCGCGGCCTGTCTACGAGGGCGTACACGTACCTGCGGGCACCCCTCGGGGATCCGTACGACCCGTACGACCCGTACGGCGACGCTCGACGCCGTACGACCAGATGCGCGACCGGAGGACGACGAGATGACGGTGACCCTTGCGGACGTGGCGGCCCGCGCCCAGGTCTCCCCCGCGACGGTGTCGCGCGTGCTGAACGGGAACTACCCCGTGGCCGCCTCCACCCGCGAACGGGTGCTGCGCGCCGTCGACGAGCTCGACTACGTGCTCAACGGCCCCGCCAGCGCCCTCGCCGCGGCCACCTCCGACCTGGTGGGCATCCTGGTCAACGACATCGCCGACCCGTTCTTCGGGATCATGGCCGGCGCGATCCAGTCCGAGATCGGCGGGCCCGGCGGCCGGGCCGGCGGCGAACGGCTCGCGGTGGTCTGCAACACCGGCGGGTCACCGGAACGCGAACTCACCTACCTGACCCTCCTCCAGCGCCAGCGGGCGGCGGCCGTGGTGCTCACCGGCGGCGCCGTGGAGGACCAGCCCCACGCGGCGGCCGTCGCGGCCAAGCTGCGCAAGCTGGCCGCCGCCGGGACCAGGATCGTGCTGTGCGGGCGGCCGCCCGCGCCGGACACCGACGCGGTCGCGCTGACCTTCGACAACCGCGGCGGCGGCCGCGAACTCACCGAGCACCTCGTCCGGCTCGGCCACCGCCGGCTCGGCTACATCGCCGGGCCCGAGGAGCGCACCACCACCCGGCACCGGCTCGAGGGCCACCGGGCCGCCCTCGCCGCGGCCGGCATCGAGGAGGACCCGCGCTGGACCGTGCACGGCCCCTACGACCGGCGCGCGGGCTACGAGGCCACGCTGGAGCTGCTGCGGCGCGACCCGACGCTCACGGCCGTGGTCGCCGCGAACGACTCCGTCGCGCTGGGGGCGTGCGCGGCGCTGCGGGAGTCGGGACGGCGCATCCCGGACGACGTGTCGGTCGCCGGGTTCGACGACCTGCCGTTCAGCATCGACGCGGTGCCGTCGCTGACGACGGTGCGGTTGCCGCTGGCGGAGGCGGGGGCGCGGGCGGGGCGGATCGCGATGGGGCGGGAGGAGCCGCCACCCGGGGGGATCGCGATGATCCGGGGGGAGTTGATGGTGCGGGGGTCCTCCGGGGTGCCGCGGGAGTCCTCCGGGGTGCCGCGGGGTTAGTGCGGGCGTTCGTTTTCATGGGGTGGCCCTGGGCTGGTGCCGGCGTGCTGGGGGCTGCGCCCCCAGACCCCCGCTCCGGCCCTGGACGGGCCTCGTCCTCAAACGCCGGACGGGCTGATTCACGGTCACCCCGATGAGTTTTCACCTCCGGCGCCGTCTCCCCTGCCGTACGGCGCAGCACCCCAGCCCCCAGGAGTGAGTCCCATGCGGATCGTCATCAGTTCGTTCATCAGTCTCGACGGGGTCGTCCAGGCGCCCGGCGCGCCGGAGGAGGACACCGACGGGGGGTTCGCGCACGGTGGGTGGACGCACGCGTACTTCGACCCGGAGGTGGTCGGCGGTGCCTTCGACGCCGCGTTGCAGAAGGCGGACGCCCTGCTGTTCGGGCGGCGGACCTGGACGGCGATGGCCGCGGCCTGGCCCGAGCGGGCCGGGGACCCGTTCGCGGACCGGATGAACTCGATCCGCAAGTACGTCGTGTCCGCGACGCTCGGCGAGGACCTGCCGGCGTGGGACAACTCGGTGCTGGTGCCCGGCGCCGACGCCGTGGCGCGGCTGCGGGAGCTGCGCGGCCGTGCGGGCGGTGACCTGCTCGTCATGGGCAGCCCCACCCTCGCGCGCACGCTGATCGGTGCGGGGCTCGTGGACGAACTCGTCCTGATGCGGATGCCCGTGGTGCTCGGCGGCGGCAAGTCGATCTTCCCCGAGGACGGCGGCCGGCGCGGTTTCGAGCTGGTGTCCTGCACGACGGCCGGGACGGGCGCCGAGGTGTGCGTGTACCGCGCCGCCGGGGCCGAACACTAGGCGGTCCGGCACGGGTGTGGTGACGCGATCCCGGGGCAGGGGGTGGGTGTGGAGCGGCGCCGTCCGGTCCGCGCGAGTAGGGTCCGGGGCATGAAGTTCGCCTTCTCCACGCTCGGTGTTCCCGGTCTTCCCCTGCCCGAAGTGCTGCGGCTCGCGACCGCGCACGGATACCACGGTGTCGAACTGCGCGCCCACCCCGAGGAGCCGGTCCATCCAGGGCTCGGCACCGGTGAACGGGAGGACGTGGCCGCCCGGTTCAAGGACGCCGGCGTCGAACTGCTCGGCCTCGCCGGCTACGCACGCGTGGCCGCGCCCGGCGACGACGAAGCGGTGCTGGAGGAGATCCGTTCGCTGCTCGGGCTGGCCCACGACCTGGGCGCCCCCTTCGTACGGGTCCTCCCCGGCGGTTCGGACGCCGCCTCCTCCGACGAGGCCGACGCGATCGCCGCCCGGCGGCTCGGCACCGTCGCCCGGGACGCCGCCGACCTCGGTGTGCGCGTCCTGGTGGAGACCCACGACTCGCACCCCACCGGCGCCGACGTCACCCGGATCATCGGCCAGGTCGGCCACCGCCAGGTCGGCGCCCTCTGGGACGTGATGCACACCTGGCTCGGCGGCGAGCAGCCCCTCGACAGCTACGCGGCGCTCTCCCCGTACCTCGGCTACGTCCAGGTCAAGGACATCGTCTCGGCCGACGACACCACTCCCCTGGCGCTCGGCGCGGGCATCCTGCCGCTCGGCGAGTGCGTGGAGGTGCTGTCCCGGCACGGCTGGGACGGCTGGCTGTGCTGGGAGTACGAGAAGCGCTGGTACGAGTCCGCCGAGCCGCTGCCCGGCCTGCTCACGGCGGGACGCGCGCACCTGGGCCGGCTGCTCAACGACTCGGCCTGAGGACCGCCGGGGTCCGGGGCCGGGGCGAGGCGGGTTGACCTGTGCGTGGTCGGCCCCTCGGCTGCTAATCCACTGGCGGGGCGTCTACGGCGCGGGTTAGCCTCCGCGCCGTGCCCCCGCCCCCCGTGCCCCCGCCCTCCTCGTCGCCGCCCCGCGTGTCGCCGCTCTCCGCGGTCGCTCGCCCCGCGGCCCCCGCGTCAGCCGCCGTCCCGGCCTCATGAGGCTCGCCGGGACGCTCGTCGACCTCCGTCCGCTGCGGACCTCCCCCGTCTTCCGGCGGCTGCTGTTCGGGCGCACGGTGTCCACGCTCGGTGGCTTCATGACCATGGTCACCGTCCTCTACCAGGTGTGGGACACCACCCACAGCGCCGTCTGGAGCGGCGCGGTCGGTCTGGCGCAGGCGCTGCCGATGGTCGGTGTCGGGCTGTTCGCCGGGGCCTGGGTGGACCGGGTCGACCGGCGGCGGGTGTACCTGGCGTCGACCGTCGGTCAGGCGGTGTGCTCGGCGCTGCTGGCCGTGCAGGGCTTCACCGGGCACGTGCCCGTGGCGCTCGTGCTGGTCCTCGTCGCCGTGCAGGCGTCGTTCGCGGCGGTCTCCGCCCCCGCGGCCGGGGTGTTCGTGCCCCGGCTGCTGCCGAAGGACCAGGTGGCCGCCGGGCTCGCCCTGCACCAGGTCACCGGGCAGGCCATGATGCTGCTCGGCCCGGCCGTCGCCGGGGTGGTCCTCGGCTGGTGGGGCATCGGCGTCTGCTACCTGTTCGACGCGCTCAGCTTCGGCCTGTCCTTCTACGGCGCCTTCGGGCTGCCCGCGCTGCCGCCGCAGGGCGAGGGGGCCCGGCCCGGACTGCACGGGGTGCTGGACGGGCTGCGGTTCCTGACCGGGCACCGGGTGGTGCGCGGCGCGCTGGTCACCGACCTCGCGGCGACCGTGCTGTCGATGCCGGTCAGCCTCTTCCCGCTGGTCAACACCGAGCGGTTCGGCGGCGATCCACGCACCCTCGGGCTGTTCCTGTCCGCGCTCGCCGTCGGCGGGGTCACGGCGACCGCCCTGTCCGGCGCCGTCACCCGCCGGGGCCGGCCGGGCCCGGTCATGCTGTGCGCGTCCGGCACCTGGGGCCTGGCCCTCGCCGGGTTCGGGCTCACCACCAGCGCGTGGGCGGGGCTGGCGATGCTGGTGCTGGCCGGGGCCGCGGACGCGGTGGCCGTCCTGTCCCGCAGCACGATCGTGCAGACCCTGACCCCGGACGCCCTGCTGGGCCGGGTCACCGCCGCCGAGCTGGTCGTCGGCCAGGCGGGCCCGCACCTGGGCAACCTGCGCGCCGGTGTGGTCGCCGGCTGGTCCTCGGGCGCGACGGCCCTGGTAACCGGCGGTCTGCTGTGCCTGGCGGCGGTGACGACGGTGGGCGCGTCCACACCGGAGCTCAGGGGGGCGGCGCCGGCCGGTCCCGGCGGGGACGAGGGGGTCACGGGGGACCCGGCCACACTCCCCGTCCCCGAGGCCTCCCCCACTCCCCTCCCCGAGCGCTGACCCCGCCCGCCTTATGCCTCCCCGCTCCGCGCCCGGTACCGCGCCACCCGCTCCTCCAGCCGTGCCTGGCACGCCGGCCACTCCCCGGCCGTGACCGAGAAGATCGCCGAGTCGCGCAGGCGGCCCTCCTCGCCCGGTGCCCAGGAGCGGGACCAGTTGCGCAGGACGCCCTCGAAGCGGGCGCCGACGCTCTCGATGGCGGCGCGGGAGCGGGCGTTGCGGGCGTCGGTCTTCAGGTCGACGCGGGCCACGTCCCACTCCTCGAAGGCGTGCCGGAAGAGCAGGAATTTGGCCTCGGCGTTCACACCGGTGCCCTGGGCGGAGGCGGCGAGCCAGGTGAAGCCGACCTCGACGGCGTCGAGCCGGTCGTCGTCCCGCCAGCAGCGCGGTTCCCAGTACGCCGTGGCCCCGACCGCCCGCCCGGTCGCCCGGGAGACCTGGGCGTAGGGGGCGAGCCGGCCGGTGGCCGCGCGGGCGAGCTGGGCGTCGACGTAGGCGCCGACCTCTTCGGCCCGGGGCACCCAGGTGAAGGCGTAGGAGCCGCGGTCCTCCTCGGCGGCGCGGGCCAGGTCGGCGGCGTGGTGGTGGCCGAGCGGCTCCAGGCGGACGAACTCGCCCTCCAGGACCGGTCCGCGCAGGACGAAGCTCATCGGCCCGGCTCCTCGTCCGCCGGGCCGGACGCCGCCCCGCCCGGTGGGTCCGCCCGGGCCACGAACGACGCCCGCAGCGCCGCGAACGCCTCGTGGAAACCGGGGAACGTCTTGCGCACGCACCCCGGGTCGTCGAAGGAGATGCCCGGGGTGCGCAGCCCGGTCACCGCGAACGACATGACGATGCGGTGGTCGCCGTGGGAGCGGATCTCGGCGCCGGACGGCCGGCCGGGGCGGATCTCGATCCAGTCGGGGCCGGTGGCGACGTCGATCCCGAGGCGGCGCAGGTTCTCCGCGCAGGCCTCCAGCCGGTCGCACTCCTTCACGCGCGTGTTGGCCACGTCCTCGATGCGGACCGGGCCGTCGGCGAAGGGGGCGACGGCCGCGAGGGTCGGCATGGTGTCGGAGACGTCCCGCATGGCCACCGTGAGCCCGCGCAGGGTGCCGGTGCCGCGGACCGTGGTGCGGTCGGCGGCCACCGTCACCTCGGCGCCCATCCGGCGCAGCACCTCCACGAAGCCCAGGTCGCCCTGGAGGGCGCCCTCGCTCAGGCCCGGCACGGTGACCTCGGCGCCCGGGGTGACGGCGGCGGCCGCGAAGAAGTAGCTCGCCGTGGAGGCGTCCGGTTCGATCGGGTACGTCGTCGCCCGGTAGCCGCCGGGCGGCACCCGGAACACGTCGCCCTCCCGCTCCACCTCCACCCCGAACGCCCGCATCATCGCCAGCGTGATGCCGACGTACGGCGCCGAGACCAGGTCGGTGACCTCGATGTGCAGGCCGGTGCGGGTGAGCGGGCCGAGCAGCAGCAGCGCGGTGAGGTACTGCGAGGACTGGCCGGCGTCGAGGGTGACCTTGCCGCCCTCCACGCCGTTCGCCCGGACGGTCAGCGGGTGGTGGCCCTCCCGGTCCTCGTGGCGCAGGTCCACGCCCAGGTCGCGCAGGGCGCGGGTGAGGGGCAGCAGCGGGCGGCGGCGCATCTGCGGGGAGGCGTCGAAGCGGTAGGTGCCGTGGCCGGTGGCGGCGAGCGCCGGCAGGAAGCGCGCGGTGGTCGCGCCGTCCCGGCAGTACACGTCCGCCGCGCCGGCCGGGGGTCCGTCCGGCCGGCCGTCGACCTGCCAGGTGTCCGGGGTGCGGCCGACGCGGTAGCCGAGGCGGGCCAGTCCCTCGGCGAAGCCCTCGGTGTCGTCCGAGCGCAGGGGCCGTACGAGGGTCGTGACGCCGTCGGCCGCCGCCGCGAGGAAGAGGGCGCGGGCGGTGAGGGACTTGGAACCGGGGAGGTCGACGAGGGCCATGCCCGTCATGATCGCGCGCCGGCCGCCTCCGCCGGGGCCACGTCCACGGGGTGGACCCGGGCCGCGCGCCCGGGGGCGAGCGAGGTGATGGCCACCCCGCCGACCAGCAGGGCCGCCGCGCACCAGCGCAGCCCGCTCACCGGTTCGCCCAGGAACAGCGCGGCCGACGACATCCCGAAGACGGGCACCAGCAGGGAGAAGGGCGCGACCGTGGAGGCCGGGTGGCGGCGCAGCAGCAGGCCCCACGCACCGAAGCCGAAGACCGTGGTGACCCAGGCGACGTAGACGACGGTGCCGGCGCCCTGCCAGTCGAGGGCGCGCAGCGCGTCGTGGTCCCGGCCGGGCCCCTCCAGGAGCAGGGAGAGGGCGAGCAGCGGGAGCACCGGGACCGTGCTCACCCAGACCATGAAGTTGAGCGCGTCGGGCGGGGCCGCCCTGCGGGTCAGCACGTTGGACACGCCCCAGCAGGCGGCCGCGGCGACGACCAGGGCGAACGCGCCGAGCGGGCCGGTGGTGCCCTCGTCGACGGCGGCGACGACGATCCCGCCGAGGGCGACCGCCATGCCGACGACCCGGGTGCGGGAGGGGCGTTCGCCGAGGACGACGGCGGCGACGACCGCGGTGAACACCGCCTGGATCTGCAGCACCAGGGACGACAGGCCGGCCGGCATGCCCGCGTCCATCCCGACGAACAGCAGCCCGAACTTCGCGACGCCCAGCACCAGTCCGACCGCCACGATCCACCGCCAGGCGACCTTGGGACGGCCGACGAAGAACACCGCGGGCAGCGCCGCCACCAGGAAGCGCAGCGCGGAGAACAGCAGGGGCGGGAAGTGGCCGAGGCCGATCTCGATGACGGTGAAGTTGACGCCCCAGACGGCGGCGACGAGGACGGCGAGCAGGAGGTGTGCGGGTCGCATGCGTCGAGGATCACCGGCCCGGACCGTGCAGCACCAGCGATGATTCGTGCATGGTGGGATGAAGCAGAACTGATGAGTCGATGGCTCACGGCCGCCCGCCGCCGTCCGAGGGGGACCCCGATGCTCGACCTCCAGCGCCTGCGCGCCCTGCACGCCGTCTCCGTCCACGGCACGGTCGGCCGGGCCGCCGCCGCGCTCGGGTACACGCCCTCGGCGGTGTCCCAGCAGATCGCCAAGCTGGAGCGGGAGACCCGCACGGTGCTGCTCGAACGGGAGGGCCGGGGCGTGCGGCTCACCGCCGAGGCCCGGCAACTGGTCGCCACAGCCCAGCAGTTGATGGCGATCGTGGAGCGCGCCGAGACCGACCTGGAGCGGCGGCGCGGGCTGCCGTCCGGCCGGCTGACCCTCGCGGCGTTCCCGTCGGCGGCGCGCGGGCTGCTGCCCGGGGTGCTGGCCGAGCTGGCGCGGCGGCACCCCGCCCTGGACGCGCGGCTGACCGAGGTCGACCCGCACCTGTCGGTCGACCTGGTCGCCAAGGGCGCGGTCGACCTGGCCGTCGCCCACGACTGGGACATCGCGCCGCTGCCCGCGCCGGCGGGCGTGGAGCAGGCGGTCATCGGCGACGACCTGTGCGACCTGCTCGTCCCCGTGGGCCACCCCTTCGCGGGGCGCACGGCCGTGCGGCGCGAGGAGCTGGGCGGTGAGCGGTGGGTGTGCCAGCCGCCCGGGCGGGTGTGCCACGACTGGCTGGTGCGCACCCTGCGCGCGGCCGGGCACGAGCCGGACCTCGTCCACACCGCCGAGGAGAACCCGACGCTGGTCGCGCTGGTCGCGGCGGGCCTGGGCATCGCCCTGATCCCCCGCCTGGGGCGCGGCCCGCTGCCCGAGGGGGTGGTGGAGGTGCGGCTGGACCCGCTGCCCGTACGGCGGCTGTACGCGCTGTGGCGCGAGGGGGCGGCCCGGCGCCCGGCGATCGCCGAGACGGTCCGCACGCTCCAGGCCCACTGGGGGGAGCGCGTCGGCACCGGCCCGGCGTGAGCCCGTGACGGGCGCCCCCGGTCCACCACTCGCGCGCCGTGCCTGCGCGCTCCCTTGACCGGCAATAACTTTCCGGATACTGCTGACCCGACGGAAGTTTCCTTCAGTGGATCACCTCCGGAAGGAGCGCACGTGCCCTCCAGACGCACCGTCCTCGCCGCCACCGCGGGCCTCACCGCGTCCCTCGCCGTCGGCGCGGGCACCGCCCACGCCGGCGCCGGACGCGCACCGGACGACCGGCGGCTGCGCCGGCTGGTCTCCCGGATGACGCTCGAGGAGAAGGTCGGCCAGGTCTTCGTCTCCCGCGTGTACGGCCACTCGGCGACCGACCCGGACCAGGCCGACGTGGACGCCAACCTCGCGGAGCTGGGCGTCCGCACGGCGGCCGAACTGCTCGAGCGCTACCGGCTCGGCGGGATCATCTACTTCGCCTGGGCCCACAACACCCGCGAGCCGCACCAGATCGCCGCCCTGTCCGACGGCCTCCAGCGCGCCTCGCTGGACCTGCCGCGCGGGCTGCCGGTGCTGGTCTCCACCGACCAGGAGCACGGCATCGTCTGCCGGATCGGCGCCCCGGCGACCCTCTTCCCCGGCGCCATGGCGATCGGCGCCGGCGGCTCGCGCACCGACGCCCGTACCCTCGGCCGGATCTCGGGCGCCGAGCTGCGCGCGATGGGCGTGCGCCAGGACTACTCCCCCGTGGCGGACGTCAACGTCAACCCCGCCAACCCGGTCATCGGCGTGCGGTCCTTCGGCGCCGACCCGGACGCGGTGGCCGCCCTCGTCGCCGCCGAGGTGCACGGGTACCGGTCCGCGGGGGTGGCGGCGACCGCCAAGCACTTCCCCGGGCACGGCGACACCGCGGTCGACAGCCACTACGGCTTCCCCGTCATCACCCACAGCCGCGAGGTGTGGGAGGAGCTGGACGCGGTCCCGTTCCGCGCGGCGATCGCGGCCGGCATCGACTCGATCATGACCGCGCACATCCTGGTCCCGGCCCTCGACGACTCGGGCGACCCGGCCACCCTGTCCCGGCCGATCGTCACGGGTCTGCTGCGCGAACGCCTCGGCTACGACGGGGTCGTGGTGACCGACGCGCTCGACATGGCGGGCGTGCGCACCAAGTACGGCGACGACCGGGTCCCGGTGCTCGCCCTGAAGGCGGGCGTCGACCAGCTGCTCAACCCGCCGAAACTGGACGTGGCGTGGAACGCGGTGCTCCGGGCCGTCCACGACGGGGAGCTCACCGAGGAGCGGCTGGAGCAGTCGGTGCTGCGCATCCTGCGGCTGAAGGCGAAGCTCGGACTGCTCGACGACCCGTACGCCGGGCAGGCGGGCGTGGACCGGACCGTGGGCACCCCGGCGCACCTGGCGGCCGCCGACCGCGTCGCCGAGCGGACCACGACGCTGCTCGTCAACGAGGGCGCGCTGCTGCCGCTGGCGCCGGACACCCGGCGCAGGCTGCTGGTCGTCGGCGCCGACCCGGCGTCCCCGTCCGGCACGACCGGCCCGCCCACCGGTGTCCTCGCCGCCGCCCTGACCGGCCTCGGCTTCACGGCCACGGCCCTGTCCACCGGCACGGCCCCCTCGGCGGCGACGATCGCCCGCGCGGTGGCCGCGGCCGGCGAGGCGGACGCGGTCGTGGTGGCGACGTACAACGTCACCGCGACCAGTCCGCAGAAGACCCTCGTCGAGCAACTCCTCGCCACCGGGCGGCCGGTGGTCGCGGTCGCCGTCCGCAACCCGTACGACGTGGCCCAGTTGCCCGGCGTCGCCGCGTACCTGGCGACCTACTCCTGGACCGACGTCGAACTGCGCGCCGCGGCCCGGGTGATCGCGGGCCGCGTCCGCCCCCGCGGGAAGCTGCCGGTGCCGGTCCAGCGCGCCGACGACCCGACGCGGGTGCTGCTCCCGATCGGCCACGGGCTGACGTACTAGGGGGTGTCTTGTCGATCGGGCCGGATCAGGGAGCGGCGTCTGGTGCCGTGCATCGCAAGGCGGAGGAGGGAGTCGATGCGGCGCATCGGCGACTGACGACAACGCGGCGAGGCGCGGTGCCAGGCGCCGCGAGCCCGGCCTGATCGGCAAGACACCCCCTAGCGCGCACAGCACGGCGGGCCCGGGGAAACTCCCCGGGCCCGCCGCCGTCAGCTTCGTGGGTGTGTCACGGGCGCAGGGCCGGCTCCCGCTCCACGTCCCGGACGTCCAGCTTGCTGTCGAACTTCGCCAGCGGCTTGGCCGCCGACGCCGTCGCGGCGGGCAGGCCCGCCCAGTCGAGGATGCGGGCCGTGGCGAGGGCCTTCTGGTCGGCGACCAGACCGGCCACGTTCGCGCCGTGGTTGAGGCCGGGGGCCGTGAAGACGTAGGAGTCCCTGGCGCCCTTGTCGACGCGGAAGCGCTCCGCGCCCCACGGGTCGTTCTGGCCGTACACGAAGAGCATGTGCCGGGCGTTGTGCCGGACCCAGCCGTCGACGTCCCGCATGACCCACGGCTGGAACTTCATCGGGATCGAGCGCGGCACGAAGTTCCGGGGCGGCTGGTAGCCGTAGCGGATGTACTGCTTCTCGATGTGCGGGAAGTGGATGGTGGGCGCGCCCAGCTGGGTGCCCGCCTGGTAGTAGTACGGGGTGTACTGCTCCAGGCCCTGGTCGGTGTACGCCGAGAAGCCGGAGATGGTGTCGACCGAGGTCCAGATCTCGTCGTCGGTCGCCGTGGCCGCGTTCGCCGGGATGGTCTCGCAGTCGGAGAGCAGGCTGTACTGCCAGAAGCCCCACACGTAGTCCAGGACGACCGCCTCGTAGGCGCGGTCCAGGCTGCCGATCGTGGTGAAGGTGTAGCCGTTCTCGGCGGCGTACGCCGCGTACTTCTCCTCCAGCGCGGCGCGGCGCACCAGCGCCTCGCGCTGCACCGCGTTCAGCCGGTCGCGGCACTCCTCGGTGCCGACGGTCGCGAAGAAGCGGTCGTAGGCGGCGTCCTGGTCGTTGACCACGTCGTTGGGGGCCACGTAGGCGACCACGCCGTCCATGTCCCGCGGGTAGAAGCGCTCGAAGTACGTCGCCGTCATGCCGCCCTTGGAGCCGCCGGTGGCGATCCAGTTCTTCGTGTAGATCGGCTTCAGCGCCGTGAAGATGCGGTGCTGGTCGCTGGCCGCCTGCCAGATGTCCAGCTTGGACCAGTCGGCGGGGCTGGGGCGGGAGGGGGTGAAGTAGCGGTACTCCATGGAGACCTGGTTGCCGTCGACGATCTGGGTCGGCTCGCGGCGGCTGGGGTTGGTGGAGACGTTGTAGCCGCCGGTGTAGAACACCGTCGGGCGGCTGACGTCCTTGTGCAGCACGGTGATCCGCTGCTGGAACGTGCCCGCCGAGGGGTGCCGGTGGTCGACCGGCTGGGTGTAGTTCAGGACGAAGTAGCGGTAGCCGGGGTACGGCTTCTCCTCGATCAGGCTCATGCCCGGGATCGAGAGCAGCCGGTCCTTGATGTCCGTGGCCCCCGGCTCGGCAGCGGTCGCTGCTCCCGCCGTGGTCAGCGTGCCTATGAGCACGGTGAGCGCCAGCAGCCATCTGAGCGCCTTGCGCATGCGCGTGCACCCTCCCTGTGAGACAGATGTGCGCCGGAAGCTATCGGAGCAACTCGGTTCGCACCAGGGGGGGTTGTTACGGAGGTTTCAGGACGTCAGCACAGAATCCAGCCGGAACTGACCGCCTTGCTCCCCACCGAGCCCTTCACCCACACGCAGCGGTGACCGGCGTACACGGTGACCGGTCCGACCTGGCGCGTGGTGCGCGCCTGGATCCGCCAGGGCCGCCCGCCGCGGGCCTGCACGCTGACCGACATCGGCTTCGTGCCGCGCGGGTTCTTCGCGTAGGTGACGGCGCAGACGTAGCGGCCCTGTCTGAACACCTGCACCGAGCCGGTGGTGAAGGACAGCGTGCGCACCTTGCGGCCCGCGCACGCGTGGACGGCCGCGGCCTGCGCGCTGCCGGGCGCGGCGAGCGCGAGGACCCCGGAGGCGGTCAGCACCGCCACGCCCGCCGCCAGCCGCCGTATGACACCCCTCGTTCCGCTGCCCACGTCCGTGTCTCCCCGAGTCGCCCGCCATGTCGCTCGCCGTACTGGTGTACGGACGCCGGACGCGGGCCCCGCGGTTGCGTTCGGCCCGCCCCCGCTCGGCGCCCCCGCTCGGCGCCCGCGCGCCGTCAGGCCGACTCGACGCCCACCGGTTCGCCGACGAACGTCCGCCACAGACGTGCGTAGCGGCCGTCGAAGGCGAGGAGTTCGTCGTGGGTGCCGTCCTCGACCACCCGGCCGTGGTCCATGACCACCACCCGGTCGGCCCGCGCCGCCGTGGTGAGGCGGTGGGCGACGACCAGCGTGGTGCGCCGGCCCGCGAGGCGGTCGGTGGCCTGGTTGACCTGCGCCTCGGTGGCCAGGTCCAGGGCCGCCGTCGCCTCGTCGAGCAGCAGCACGTCGGGGTCGACCAGTTCGGCGCGGGCGAGCGCGATCAGCTGGCGCTGGCCCGCGGAGAGGTTGCGTCCGCGCTCGGCGACCTCGTGGAGGTAGCCGCCTTCCAGCGTGGCGATCATCTCGTGGGCGCCGACCGCGCGGGCCGCCGCCTCCACCTCGGCGTCGCTCGCGTCGGGGCGGCCGTAGGCGATGGCGTCGCGGACGGTGCCGGGGAAGAGGTAGGCCTCCTGCGGCACGACGCCCAGGCGGTGGCGGTACGCCGTGAGGTCCAGCTCGCGCAGGTCCGTGCCGTCGACGGTGACCCGGCCGGACGTCGGGTCGTAGAACCGCGCCACCAGCTTGACCAGGGTCGACTTGCCGGCGCCCGTCTCGCCGACGAACGCCACGGTCTGCCCGGCGGGGATGCGCAGGCCGATGCCGCGCAGGGCCGCGTCGTCGTCGGCGCCGTAGGCGAAGTGGACGTCCTCGAAGGCGATCTCGCCCCGCAGGGAGGTCACCGTCCGCGGCGCGCGCGCCGCCGAGGTGGACGTCGGCTCGCGCAGCAGCTCCTGGATGCGGCCGAGCGAGACGGTGGCCTGCTGGTAGCCGTCGAACACCTGGGACAGCTGCTGCACGGGTGCGAAGAACAGGTCGATGTACAGCAGGTACGCCACCAGCGCGCCCGTGGTCAGCGTGGCGGCGTCCACCCGGCCGGCGCCCACCACCAGCACCGCGGCCGCCGCGACCGACGACAGCAGCTGCACGAACGGGAAGTACACCGAGATCAGCCACTGGCCGCGGATCCGCGCCCGGCGGTAGCTGTCGCTGCGCTCGGCGAACCGGGCCCGGCCGTCGCGCTCGCGGCGGAACGCCTGCACGATCCGCAGCCCCGACACCGACTCCTGGAGGTCGGCGTTGACCGCGGAGACCCGCTCGCGGGCCAGCTCGTACGCCTTCACGCTGGCCCGGCGGAAGAAGAAGGTGGCGACGACCAGCGGCGGCAGGGTGGCGAACACGACCAGCGCCAGCTGCACGTCGAGCACCAGCAGCGCGACCATGATGCCGAAGAAGGTGACCACCGCGACGAACGCCGTGACCAGGCCGGTCTGCAGGAACGTGGACAGCGCGTCGACGTCCGTCGTCATCCGGGTCATGATCCGGCCGGTCAGCTCGCGCTCGTAGTAGTCCAGGCCGAGCCGCTGGAGCTGCGCGAAGATCTTCAGGCGCAGGGAGTACAGCACCCGCTCGCCGGTACGGCCCGTCATCCGGATCTCACCGGTCTGCGCCGCCCACTGCACCAGCACGGTCAGCAGCCCCAGCAGCGAGGCCGTCCACACCGCGCCGACCGCCATGCGGCTGACGCCCTGGTCGATGCCGTGCCGGATCAGGATCGGCAGCAGCAGCCCCATGCCCGCGTCGACGGCGACCAGCCCCAGGCTGATCAGCAGGGGCGCGCGGAAGCCGCGCAGCAGCCGGCGCAGGCCGTACGACTCCTCCGCGCGGACCGCCCGGGCCTCGTCGACGTCCGGGACGTCGGTGGCCGGGGGCAGCGCCTCGACCTGCGCGCGCAGCTCAGGGGTGGCCGGGGTGCCGGCCAGCGCGGTGTCCTTGGGCGCGCGGTCGCCGGTCCACAGCCGGGGCGTCACCCCGCGCTCGGCGTCGAACTCGGCGTCCAGTTCGTCGCGTACGGAGGTGTCCTCGGCCGGTGCCTCGGGCCGGGCGTGGCCCGGGGAGACGCCGCCGAGCTCGTCGGGGTCGGTGAGCAGCCGGCGGTACAGGGCCGAGCGCCGCTGGAGTTCGTCGTGGGTGCCGATGTCGGCGAGGCGGCCCTGGTCGAGGACGGCGATGCGGTCGGCGAGGTTGAGGGTGGAGCGGCGGTGGGCGATGAGCAGGGTGGTGCGGCCCTCCATGACCTGGCCGAGTGCCTCGTGGATCTCGTGCTCCACGCGCGCGTCGACCGCCGAGGTGGCGTCGTCGAGGACCAGCAGCCGGGGGTCGGCGAGGATCGCGCGGGCGAGCGCGATGCGCTGGCGCTGGCCGCCGGACAGGGTCAGGCCGTGTTCGCCGACCGTGGTGTCGTAGCCGTCGGGGAGCTCCGCGATGAAGCGGTCCGCCTGGGCGGTGCGCGCGGCCTGCTCGATCTGCTCGTCGGTGGCGTCGGGGCGGCCGTAGGCGATGTTGTTGCGGACGGTGTCGGAGAACAGGAACGAGTCCTCCGGGACCAGGCCGATCGCGGCGCGCAGCGAGTCCAGGGTCAGCTCGCGCACGTCCCGGCCGCCGACCAGGACCGCGCCGCGCGTCACGTCGTAGAAGCGCGGCAGCAGCAGGGAGACGGTGGACTTGCCGGAACCGGAGGAGCCGACGACCGCGAGGGTCTCGCCCGGGCGGATCTCGAAGCTGAGGCCGTCCAGGACCGGGCGGGCGGGGTCGTAGCCGAAGGACACGTCGTCGAACTCGACGGTCGCCGGGGCGTCGGCGGGCAGCTCCCGGGTGCCGTCGCGCAGGGTCGGCTCGGTGTCGATCAGCTCCAGCACGCGCTCGGTGCCCGCGCGGGCCTGCTGGCCGACGGTGAGGACCACGGCGAGCATGCGGACCGGGCCGACCAGCTGGGCCAGGTAGGTGGAGAACGCCACGAAGGTGCCCAGGGTGATGTGGCCGTGCACGGCGAGCCAGCCGCCGAGCGCCAGCATGGCGACCTGGCCGAGTGCGGGGACGGCCTGGAGCGCGGGGGTGTAGCGGGCGTTCAGCCGGATGGTGCGCAGCCGTCCGGCGAACAGCCGCCGGCCCACCTCGCGGAGCTTCCCGGTCTCCTGGTCCTCCTGCCCGAAGCCCTTCACCACGCGCACCCCGCTGACCGCGCCGTCGACCACGCCCGCCACGGCGGCGGCCTGGGCCTGCGCCCACCAGGTGGCCGGGTGCAGCCGGGTGCGGCTGCGCTTGGCGATGAACCACAGCGCGGGCGCCACGGCGACGGCGACCAGGGTGAGCGGGACGGACAGCCACGCCATGACGACGAGGGACACCAGGAACAGCGCGAAGTTGCCGATCGTCATGGGCAGCATGAACAGCAGGCCCTGGATCAGCTGGAGGTCGCTGGTGGCGCGGCCGACGACCTGGCCGGTGGACAGCTCGTCCTGCCGGCGGCCGTCGAGGCGGGTGATCGTGCGGAACATCTCCGTGCGCAGGTCGTGCTGCACGTCCAGGGCGAGCCGGCCGCCGTAGTAGCGGCGGACGTAGGCGGTGGCGTAGACGAGCACGGCGGCGCCGATCAGGGCGGCCGCCCAGGGGGCCATGGCGCGGGTGTGGGCGTCGATCACGTCGTCGATGATCACCTTGGTGATCAGGGGGACGACCGCCATGACGGCCATGCCGGCGAGCGAGGCGCCGAGGGCGAGGACCACGTCCTTGGGGTAGCGCCACGCGTATCCCGCGAGTCGTCGTGCCCATCCCCGTTGTGCGCTCACGCCGGTGCCTTCCTGCGAACCTGGTCTGCCGGAAGGCACCAACGCCGATGAGGTGCGATTTCATCCCGCCGTAACAATCGGGGGGTCCCCGGGCGGAGGTTTTCGGCCGCGGGGGTCAGCTGGCGGCGAGGTCGCGGTGGACCACCTTGGCGACGGCCTGGATGGTGGTGATGCCGTAGCTCATGGTGCTGTTGCCGTGGGTGAGCACGGTGATCGTGTAGTCGTGGCCGCCGCCGGTGAAGGTGCCGACGCTGTGCACCCGCCAGCCCTGCGTGGCGCGCTGCAGCCAGCCGTTCTTGACGTGCCAGGACACGTTCGCCGACCGGCCGTACGGCGTGCCCCACCGCTGGTCGGCGACGACCTTGCCCATCAGGGTGCTGACGTAGGAGCGGGAGGCGTCGGTGAGGACGGCGTTGCGGGCGGTGACGAGGCGGAGCAGCTTCTGCTCGTCGGTGACGGTGATCTGGGTCAGGCCCCAGTAATTGTTGGCACCCGGCTTGGTCTGGGTCATGGCCGCGGCGGTGAGGAACTTCTTGATCTTCGTCGGGCCGAGCTGCTTCCACAGGGTCGAGGTGGAGGCGTTGTCCGACTTGGTGATCATGTTGGTGGCGAGCGTCTTCTCGCGGGTGGTGAGCGCGCGGTGCGCCGCCTGCGCGTCGTACAGCAGGGCGGCCAGGACGGTCACCTTGACGACGCTGGCCGAGTCGTAGGCGGTCGAGGCGCGCAGGGTGCAGGTCGTCGCGGTGGTCCGGTCGTACACGCCGACGGCGACGGTGCCCTTGCGGGTGGCCAGGGCGGCGGTGATGTCCTTCTTCAGCTTGGCCGCGAGGGTCGGCTTCGCCGAGGTGCAGCTGACGGCCGGAGCGGTCGCGGCGGCCGGGGTGGCGACGGCCGCGCCGGATATCAGCAGGCCGGTGGTGAGCGCGACGACGGCCGGGGCGGCACGGCGGGCGGAAGTCCCTTGAGTCATGACCGGGTTGACTCATGAGTTCGACCGAAAGGTTGTACGAGAACCGGCGCTTTTGCCGGTCCGCGTCACCTGATGGACACCCGCCGTCCCTTTACGTCGTCGCATGTCCATGTCACGCTCCCGAGTGCCGCCTCCACTCAACCCGCGTAGATGGGACGACCTTTATGCTGGCGACACGCATACGCCGCTGGAAGCCGGTGGCGCTGACCACCGCCGCCGTACTGGTGGGCCTCGCGGCCCCCGCCCTGACGGCAACCCCGGCCGCGGCGACGACGACGGCGTACGACTCCACGTACTACAAGAGCGCGGTCGGCAAGACCGGCGCGAGCCTGAAGAGTTCGCTGCACACCATCATCAGCAGCCAGTCGAAGATCTCGTACTCCGCGGTCTGGGAGGCGCTGAAGGTCACCGACCAGGACCCGAACAACAGCAGCAACGTCCTGCTGCTCTACAGCGGCGCCTCGCGCAGCAAGTCCCTCAACGGCGGCGACCTCGGCGACTGGAACCGCGAGCACACCTGGGCCAAGTCCCACGGCGACTTCGGCGAGGTGACCGGCCCCGGCACCGACCTGCACCACCTGCGTGCCTGCGACGTCCAGGTCAACAGCACCCGGGGCAACCTGGACTTCGACAACGGCGGCAGCGCCGTGACGAACGGCGGCGGCAGCACCGTCGACTCCGACTCCTTCGCGCCGCGCCCCGCGGACCGGGGTGACGTCGCCCGCATGATCCTCTACATGGCCGTGCGCTACGACGGCGGCGACGGCTTCGCCGACCTGGAGCCCAACGAGAAGGTGGCCAACGGCTCCAACCCGTACATCGGCAAGCTGTCCGTCCTCAAGGCGTGGAACGAGGCGGACCCGCCCAGCGCCTTCGAGGAGCGCCGCAACCAGGTCATCTACGACACCTACCAGCACAACCGCAACCCGTTCATCGACCACCCGGAGTGGGTCGAGGCGATCTGGTAGGTCCCGTGCGGCGGGGCCCCGCTCACCCCAGGTGTGTCGGGGCGAACATCCGCAGCACCGCCGGGAGCACGACCACCGAGGGCCCGGGCGTCGCCAGCGCCCCGGCGAGGTCCTCCTCCAGGGTGTCCGGTGTCGTACGGACGCCGGGCACCCCGAAGGACTCCGCGAGGGCCACGTAGTCGGGGCGGGTCAGTTCGGTGGCCGTGGCCTGGCCGAACGCGTCGGTCATGTACTCGCGCAGGATGCCGTAGCCGCCGTCGTCGACGATCAGCCAGGTGACGTCCAGGCCGTACTGCCGGGCCGTGGCCAGCTCCGCGACGGAGTACAGCGCGCCCCCGTCGCCGGAGACGGCCAGCACCGGGCGGGTCGGGTCGGCGGCCGCCGCGCCGAGCGCCGCGGGGAAGCCGTAGCCGAGGCCGCCCGCGCCCTGGGCCGAGTGCATCAGGTTCGGGGCGTGGGCGTCGAAGGCGGACCAGGCCCAGTAGGCCAGGATCGTCATGTCCCAGAAGGACGGGGCGCCGGCCGGCAGGGCGCGGCGCACCGAGGCCAGCACCTCCTGCTCCAGGGTGAGTCGCTGGCTGTCGATGCGGGCGGCGACCGCCGCGAGGACGTCCCGGACCCGCTCGGGGGCCGTGGGGTCGGTGCGCTCCTCGACGGTCTCCAGCAGGGCCTGGAGGGCGAGGCGGGCGTCGGCGTGGATGCCCAGCGCCGGATGGTTGGACTCCAGCTTGCCGAGGTCCGCCTCGATCTGCACGACGCGGCCGCGCGGCGCGAACGTGTGGTAGTTGGAGGAGAGTTCACCCAGTCCGGAGCCCACCACCAGCAGGACGTCGGCGTCCTCCAGGAAGTCGGTGGTGTGGCGGTCCTCCAGCCAGGACTGCAGCGACAGCGGGTGCGTCCAGGGGAAGGCGCCCTTGCCGCCGAACGTGGTCACCACGGGCGCGTCCAGCTTCTCGGCCAGCGCCCTGAGCTTGCCCGCGGCGTCCGCGCGGACCACCCCGCCGCCCGCGATGATCGCCGGGCGTTCGGCGCGGGACAGCACGTGGGCCGCGAGGGCGGTGAGTTCGGGGCGCGGGACCAGCTCCTCCGGGGTGGCGTCGAGAGCCGTCACCCCCGGCAGCGCGGTCGGCGCCAGCAGCACGTCCTGCGGGATCTCCACCCAGACGGGGCCGTGCGGGGCGGTGAGCGCCGACTTCCAGGCCGCCGCGATCGCGGACGGGATCTGGGACTGCGTGCGCACGGTGTGGACCGACTTGACCACACCCCGGAACGAGGCCGCCTGGTCGGGCAGTTCGTGCAGGTAGCCGTGGCGGCCGCCGCCCAGGCCCGCGGTCGGGACCTGGCTGCTGATCGCGAGGACGGGCGCCGAGGCGGCCGCCGCCTCCTGGAGCGCGGCCAGGGAGGTGAGGGCCCCTGGGCCGGTCGACAGCAGCAGCGGGGCCGCCTCGCCGGTGACCCGGCCGTAGGCGTCGGCCGCGAAGCCGGCGTTGTTCTCCACGCGCAGGCCCACGTAGCGCAGGTCCGAGCGGCGCAGCGCGTCGAACATGCCGAGCGCGTGCTGGCCGGGCAGCCCGAAGACCGTCGTCGCGCCGAGCCCGGCCAGCGTCTCCACGACCAGGTCCCCGCCGTTGCGGCCGGCGGGCGGGTTCAGGGCGGCCGTCGTCTGGGCGTCCGTCGGGCGGAGCACCAGGTCGTGGTCGTGGGTCACTTCGCGCGTGCCTCCGCAATCTGCCGGGACATGATCGTGGTCAGTTCGTACGCCGTGTGGGACGCGGCCACCGAGGTGATCTCGGCGTGGTCGTAGGCGGGGGCCACCTCGACGACGTCCGCGGACACCAGGTTGCAGGACGCCAGCCCGCGCAGGATCTCCAGCAGCTCGCGGGAGGTCATGCCGCCCGCCTCGGGCGTGCCCGTGCCGGGGGCGTGGGCGGGGTCCAGGCAGTCGATGTCGATGGAGATGTACAGCGGGCGGTCGCCGATGCGCTGGCGGAGCTGGTCGGCCACCTCGTCGGCGCCCCGGCGGTAGACGTCGGACGAGGTGACGATGCCGAAGCCCATCTTCTCGTCGTCGGTGAGGTCCTGCTTGCCGTACAGGGGGCCGCGGGTGCCGACGTGGGACAGGGCGGAGGTGTCGAGGATGCCCTCCTCCACCGCGCGGCGGAACGGGGTGCCGTGGGTGTACTCGGCGCCGAAGTAGGTGTCCCAGGTGTCCAGGTGGGCGTCGAAGTGCAGCAGCGCGACCGGGCCGTGCTTCCTGGCGACCGAGCGCAGCAGCGGCAGCGCGATGGTGTGGTCGCCGCCCAGCGTCATCAGGCGGGCCCCGGTGCCGAGCAGGTCGTCGGCGGCGGCCTCGATGGTCTCGACGGCCTCGTTGATGTTGAACGGGTTCACCGCGATGTCGCCGCCGTCCGCGACCTGCGCGAGGGCGAACGGGGAGGCGTCCTGGGCGGGGTTGTAAGGGCGCAGCAGCCGGGACGCCTCACGGATGGCGTTGCCGCCGAAGCGGGCGCCCGGCCGGTACGAGACGCCCGAGTCGAACGGCACGCCCACCACGGCGATGTCGGCGGTGCCGACCTCGTCCAGGCGGGGCAGCCGGGCGAAGGTCGCGGGGCCGGCGTACCGCGGGACGCGGGAGGAGTCGACGGGGCCGCGGGGCGTCTCGTTGCTGCTCATGGTCAATGCCTTCTTTCCTACGCTTCGTCGCGTATGTGCTGCTTCCCCGGGGACTTTACCGGGGAGCCGGGACCGGTTCGGACACGAGTTCGGGCTTCCCCCGGCCGGCGAGCCGTTCCCGCCAGGCGGTCAGGACCGCCTCGTCGGTCGGCCGGGTGGCGAGGGACACGGCCGCGTAGGCGGCCAGGGAGGCCAGCAGGCCGTAGTAGACGGGCTCGTTGGCGAGGATGCCGTAGGCCGCCATCAGGCCGATGACCGCGACGCCGCCGACGACGACCGCGGCGAGCGCGCCCTGCACGGTGCCGCGCCGCCACAGCAACCCGCCGAGGATGGGCACCAGGAGACCGCCGACGAGCAGGTTGTACGCCACCGTCAGCGCCTCGACGACGTTGTTCAGCGCGATCGCCGTGCCGATCACCGCGACCCCCATGAGCAGGATGAACGCCCGGTTGCCGCGGACCTCGTCGTGCTCCTGGGCGGACGGCCGCACGATGCCGCGCAGACGTGACCAGATGTCGTTGTTGGCGACGGTCGCGCAGGCGATCAGCGCGCCGGAGGAGGTCGACATCACGGCGGCGAGCGCCGCGGCCAGCACCAGGCCCCGCACGCCGACGGGCAGTTCGTCCTTCACGATGGTCGCGAAGGCGTCGTCCGGGCTGCCGAGCTTCGGGTAGAGCACCTTGGCGGCGGTGCCGATGACGGCGCCGGCGAGGGCGTAGACGAGGCAGTAGGTGCCCGCCACGGTGCCGCCCCAGCGGGCGGTGCGGTCGCTGCGCGCGGTAAACACGCGCTGCCAGATGTCCTGTCCGATGAGCATGCCGAAGGTGTAGATCAGCACGTAGGTGAAGATCGTCTCGCCGCCGATGCCCAGCGGGTCGAAGTACGAGGTGGGCAGCTCGGCCTTCATGCCGGAGAAGCCGCCCGCCTTGACCACCGCGATGGGCAGCAGGAGCAGCAGCACGCCGATCGTCTTGACCACGAACTGCACCATGTCGGTCAGCGTGATCGACCACATGCCGCCGAGCGTGGAGTAGGCGACCACGATGGAGCCGCCCAGCACGATCGCCAGGGTGCGGTCGACGTCGAACAGCACGTCGAAGATCGTGGCGTACGCGATGGTCGAGGTGACCGCGAGCATCAGCGTGTACGCCCACATGACGACGCCGGAGATCAGGCCCGCCCGGCCGCCGTAGCGCAGGTCGAGCATCTCGGAGACCGTGTAGACCTTCAGGCGGGCGATGCGCGCCGAGAAGAAGACGCTCAGCGCCAGCAGGCCGAGGCCGATCGTGAAGACCATCCAGGCGCCGGACAGGCCGTACTGGTAGCCGAGGCCCACGCCGCCGATGGTGGAGGCGCCACCCAGGACGATCGCGGCCATGGTGCCGGAGTACAGGGCGGGTCCCAGGCGCCGGCCGGCCACCAGGAACTCGCTCTTGGACCGGGCGCGGCGCATGCCCCACCAGCCCATGGCCAGCATGCCGGCCAGATAGACGGCGATCACCACGTAGTCGACGGCCATGGGGCCTCCTTCGCACACTTCTCGGTGGCGTGTCGTGCAGGGAACGGGGGGTGTGCGGCGACTCGGCGCGGGGACATCCGCCCGTACCCGCTCACCGGTCGCCGGTCCCTCGACCCTAGGTGGCCGAAAAGCGACTGCGAAGTGTACGTTCCCTCCATTCACGCCGTACGGAGTGGAGGAAACGCACACCATGCCGGACCCCGCCGTCCCGCCCACCCCGCCGGTGCCGCTCGCCGCGCTCCTGGCCCGGGAGGACCTCGCCCTGCGGCAGCTCGCGGGGCCGACCGGCCCGGACGTCGTCGTCCACTGGGCGCACACCTCGGAGATGAGCGACCCCTACCCGTACCTGCTGGGCGGTGAGCTGCTGCTGACGGCCGGGGTGCACGTCCCGCGGGAGGCGGACCCGGGGACGTACTTCGACGCCTACGTGGCGCGGATCGTCGCGGCGGGCGGCGCCGCCCTCGGCTTCGGGGTGGCGCCGGTGCACGACACCGTGCCGCCGGCACTGGTAGCGGCCTGCGCGGCGCACGCCCTGCCGCTGGTCGAGGTCCCGCCGCGGACCACGTTCTCCGGCGTGGCCCGCGCGGTCTGGCAGCTGATGGCCCAGGCCCGGCTGGCCGAGCTGCGCCGGGTCACGGAGGCCCAGCAGAGCCTCGCGGCCGCCGCCTCCCGGCCCGACCCGGTGCCGTCGGTGCTGCGTCAGCTCGCCCAGCGGGTGGCGGGCCGGGCGGTGCTGTACGGGCCCGAGGCGACGGAGGTCGCCGCCGCCGGACGCCCGGCGGGGAACGCGGCCCGCCAGGCGCTGGCCGCGCTCGCGGAGGTGGTCCGCCCGAGCGGTCCCGGCACGCCCACCTCGGCCACCGACACCGCCGCCGGCACCCACCTCGCGGCCTACGCCCTGGGCGCCGGACACGACTTCGTCCTCGGTCTCGCCACCCCGCACCGCGAGCCGGGCGACCACACCATCGCCTCCGTCGCCGCCGTGCTGCTCTCCCTGCTCACCGGCGAGCAGCAGAGCGGCACGGGCGCGGCCCGCTCCTCCGCCCTGGTCCGGCTGCTGCTCGGGGCGGCCCCCGAGGAGGTGGCGCCGCTGCTCGGCGCCGGGCGCTGGGCCGTCGTGCACGCCCGTCCCGACGCCCACGCCGCCGACCCGGTGGCCGCCTCCGCGCTGGGCGCCGCGCTGGGCTCGCCGCTGGTCGACCTCGCCGACGGGGTCGTACGGGTCCTGGTGCCGCAGGGGCGGGAGCCGGAGCCGTACCCGGGCTGGACGCTGGGCGTCAGCGCGGCGGCGGAGCCGGCGCAGTGGCCGGCCGCCGACGCGCAGGCCGCCCGGGCGCTGGCCCGGGCGCGGGCGACGCGGGTCCCGCTGCTGCGGCACGGCGCCCGGGCGGCCCTCGCCGACCTGGTCCCGCCGGACGAGGCGGCCGCCCACGCGCGGGCCCTGCTCGCGCCGATCGCGGCCACGCCCGCGCTGCCGGAGACGCTGCGCACCTGGCTGTCGCTGCACGGCAGCTGGGACCGCACGGCGGTGGCGCTGTCGGTGCACCGCAACACCGTGCGGCAGCGCATCGCGCGGTGCGCGGCCCTGCTCGGGGCGGACCTGGACGACCCGGACGTGCGGATGGACCTGTGGTTCGCGCTGCGGGACCGCGCACCGGACGGCGCGTGAGCCGTGTCCCAGCGTCCGGAACCGCGCTGACCTCCCCGGCCCGCTGCCCCACAATGGACACCATGCCGATATCCGGGACACCCAGCCGTGCCGAGCTCGTCGACCACCTCGTGCGCACCCGCATCGCGGGCGAGGTCGCCACGCCCCGCGAGAACAACCTCTCCCACTACCGGCAGCTGGCGAACGGCAACCGGCACTTCTGGTTCGGGCTGGAGTTCGGCGACCGCTGGACCGACGAGCAGGACGTCCTGGCGGTGATGGCCGAGCGGGTCGGCGTCAACGACGACCCCGAGTACCGGTACGGCCAGGACACCATCGACGCCGAGCTGACCGTGGACGCCCTGGAGCGGCTGGCGGGGCGGCTGCGCAAGGCGGCCGAGGACCGGCAGCGGGTGCTGCTCGCCACCGGCCACCCGGGCGGGCTGCTCGAGGTGCACCACCGCACGGCCGTCGCGCTGCGCGCCGCGGGCTGCGAGATCGTGGTGATCCCGGACCGGCTGCAGACCGACGAGGGCTACGTCATGCAGTTCGCGGACGTGGCGGTGCTGGAGCACGGGGCCACCCTGTGGCACACCCACTCGGGCGAGCCGATGAAGGCGATCCTCACCGCGCTGGAGCTGGAGGGCCGTCCGCTGCCCGACCTGGTGGTCGCCGACCACGGCTGGGCGGGCTACGCGGCCCAGCACGGCGTGGACGCCGCCGGCTACGCCGACTGCAACGACCCGGCCCTGTTCCTCGCCGAGTCCGAGGGCACCCTCCAGGTGGCGGTCCCCCTGGACGACCACGTGGTCAGCCCCCGCTACTACGACCCCATGACGGCGTACCTGCTGGACCGGGCGGGCCTGGCCGAGGGTGGCGAGGACGGCGAGGGCTGAGGACGGGACGACGGCGGCTGGTATGACTGGGGGCATGGAGGAAGCAGCCGCCGAGTCGGCCATCGACATGTTCCTGTCCGCGTTCAACGTCCCGGACGACCGCCACGTGACCGAGCTGCTTTCCCAGGCCCTCACCTCCGACGTGGTGTTCTTCGGGCCGCTGGGGCGCAGCGAGGGCGTGGCGGCGGTCGAGCGGTTCGTGCGCGAGCTGCGCCGCCACCCGGCCGGGCCCGGCACCATGATCCGCTGCTCGGGCGTCGACATGCCCGGCGAGTGGGCCCGCTACCGGTGGGCCTTCACCACGCCCGGGGACGGACCGCGCCTGGCCGGCACGGACGTCGTCCACCTGCGGCGGGGCCTGATCGACCAGATGATCGTCTTCGCGGGCGACATCGAACCGGCCGCGGCGGACGCCTGACCGTCCGCCCCCGGCGCCTCAGTCGGTCCGGGGGACGCGGACCACGCCCTCCTGGATGACCGAGAGGGCCAGGCGGCCGTCCTGGGTGTAGATGCGGGCCTGGCCGAGGCCGCGGCCGCCGTGGGCCGAGGGGGACTCCTGGTCGTACAGGAGCCACTCGTCGGCGCGGAACGGGCGGTGGAACCACATGGCGTGGTCCAGCGAGGCCCCGACGACGTCGCCGACCGCCCAGCCGCCGCGCCCGTGGGCGAGCAGCACCGAGTCGAGCAGCGTCATGTCGGAGACGTAGGTGGCGAGCACCACGTGCAGGAGCGGGACGTCGACCGCGCCGTCGAGCTTGCCGTTGGTGCGGAACCAGACCTGCGAGTGCGGCTCGCGCGGTGCGCCGAACCGTCCGTACGGCGGCTCGTCGACGTAGCGCAGGTCGATCGCCTCGCGCGCCTCCAGGAACCGCTCGACCACGTCCGGGTCGAGGTGGTCGTAGCCGCGCAGCCGCTCCTGCGAGGTGGGCAGCGTGGCCGGGTCGGGGGCGGGCGGCATCGGCACCTGGTGGTCGAGCCCCTCCTCGTGCGTCTGGAACGACGCCGACAGGAAGAAGATCGGCCGCCCGTGCTGGACGGCGACCACGCGCCGCGTGGTGAAGGAGCGGCCGTCGCGGATGCGCTCGACGGTGTAGACGATCGGCGCGCCGGGGTCCCCGAGGCGCAGGAAGTACGCGTGCAGGGAGTGGGCGTGCCGGTCCCCGGGGACCGTCCGCCCGGCGGCGACCAGCGCCTGCGCCGCGACCTGCCCGCCGAAGACGCGGGGCACGACGGCGGAGCGGGACTGGCCGCGGAAGATGTTCTCCTCGATCTGCTCGAGGTCGAGCAGATCGAGGAGGTCCTGGAGTGCCTGGCTCATGAGGAGTAGTTGTACCCGCCAGTGATGACGGGCGTCCTACAGGCCCATGTCCTTGGCGATGATCGTCTTCATGATCTCGCTGGTGCCGCCGTAGATGCGGTTGACGCGGTTGTCCGCGTACAGGCGGGCGATCGGGTACTCGTTCATGTAGCCGTAGCCGCCGTGCAGCTGGAGGCAGCGGTCGATCACGCGGTGGGCGACCTCGGTGCAGAACAGCTTGGCTGAGGCGGCCTCGGCGGGGGTGAGCTCCCCGGCGTCCAGGGCCTCCAGGGCGCGGTCGGCGACGGCCTCGGCGGCGTCGACCTCGGCCTGGCAGGCGGCCAGCTCGAACTTGGTGTTCTGGAAGTGCGCGACGGGCTTGCCGAAGACGGTGCGGTCCTGCACGTACTGCTTGGCGAACCGGACCGCGGCCTTGGCCTGCGCGTAGGCGCCGAAGGCGATGCCCCAGCGCTCGGAGGCGAGGTTGTGGCCGAGGTAGTAAAAGCCCTTGTTCTCCTCGCCGAGCAGGTCCTCCACGGGCACCTTGACGTCGACGAACGCCAGCTCGGCGGTGTCGGAGGTGCGCAGGCCCAGCTTGTCCAGCTTGCGGCCGATGGAGTAGCCCTCGGACTTGGTGTCCACGGCGAACAGGGAGATGCCGTGGCGGCGGTCCTCGGCGGTCGGCGCGGCGGTGCGGGCGCAGACGATGACCTTGTCGGCGTGCACACCGCCGGTGATGAAGGTCTTGGAGCCGTTGAGGACGTAGTGCGTGCCGTCCTCGGAGAGCCTGGCGGTGGTCTTCATGCCGGCCAGGTCGGAGCCGGTGCCCGGCTCGGTCATGGCGATGGCCCACATCTCCTCGCCGGTGACGAACTTCGGCAGGTACCACTTCTTCTGCTCGTCCGTCGCCAGCATCTTGATGTACGGCAGGGCGAGCAGCACGTGCACGCCGGAGCCGCCGAACTGGACGCCCGCGCGGGCCGTCTCCTCGTACAGGACGGCCTCGAACTTGTGGGTGTCCAGGCCCGCGCCGCCGAACTCCTCGGGCACGCTGATGCCGAAGACGCCCAGGTCGCCGAGCTTGTAGTAGAAGTCGCGCGGCGCCTGGCCCGCGGCGAACCAGTCGTCGTACACCGGTACGACCTCGGCCTCGATGAAGGCGCGAAGGGTCTCCCGGAACGCCTCGTGATCCTCGTTGAACACCGTACGGCGCACGCCGCCACCTCCACGTACCTTCAGCCGGGCCCTGTCTAAGCGCTTGCTCAGAGTCGAGCGTACCGACGGGTAGCCGAACCGTCCAGAGGCCCCCCGCCGTAACGCTCGTCACGCTCACCGCACGGACGGCCCCAGCCGCAGCACCGTCTCGCAGCCCACGTCCTGCCGGAACTCCACGACACCCTGCCGGTACCAGAACCGGCACCCGGAGAGCCTGCCGCGCACGGGCCCGGTCACCCGGACGCGCGTCCAGACGTAGGCGCCGGCCTGCCCGTGCGGGGCGACGACGAACGGCCGGGCGGGTCCGACGGCGAGGTCCTGGATGACGCCGAGGGCGTAGCCGCCGGTCTGCCGGAGGGTGGCGGTGCCGTAGCGCACCACCTCCAGCCCTTCGGGCACCCGCTGCATGCGCATGCGCAGCACGGTGAGCGGCCGGTCCGTGCCGTTCTCCGGGAGCGGTCCGCCCACCCAGTACTCGTCGCCGACCTGCGCGTGCTCGTAGCCGACGAGGAAGGAGGCCTGCGCCGGCAGCGCGATCCCGTCCCCCTGCGGGTAGTCCCGCGCCCGGTCGCCCCCGGCGGCGGCCGTCAGCGCCGCCGTCACGGCGAGTGCCGCCAGCCCGCGCAGCACGCGTCGGCCCTTCGATGTCGCAGCCGCGTCGGTTCCCACGGCTCCCCCCTCCACTCGGTGCAGGGGGCATCAGATCATGCGGCTGACCTGCGTGAACAGTCCGGGCTGGACGAGTGGCCGGGCGACGGCGGCCGGCTACTCCCCGCCTGCCGCCGCGAACGCGCCGCGGGCCATGCGGTGGAGCTGGGTCGCCGTGGCGGTGCGGCCGGGGAGGGTGCCGGTGCGGCCCAGGTGCGGGGTGGAGTTGAGCAGGCCGAAGACGGAGTGCACGGCCGAGCGGGCCGAGGGCTCGGTCAGGGCCGGGTAGACCTCGCGGACGACGGAGACCCACAGCTCGACGTACTGGCGCTGGAGCTGGCGCACCAGCTTGCGGTCGCTGTCCCGGAGGCGGTCCAGCTCCCGGTCGTGCAAGGTGATCAGGGGACGGTCGTCGATGGCGAAGTCGATGTGGCCCTCGATCAGCGAGTCGAGGACCTCCTCGGCGCCGGCCACGCCGTCGGCCTCCGCCAGGCGCCGCCTGGCCCCCGTCAGCAGCTGGCCGCTGATCCCGACCAGCAGCTCGGCGAGCATCGCGTCCTTGCCCGCGAAGTGGCGGTACAGACCGGGCCCGCTGATGCCCACGGCCGCGCCTATCTCGTCGACGCCGACACCGTGGAAGCCGCGCTCCGCGAAGAGCCGGGCGGCCTCCTTGAGGATCTGCTCGCGCCGCGTGGGGGCGTCGGTCCTGGTGGTCATGGATCGATTCTAGACAGGGAGGTTAGCGGTCGTTAACCTGAGAGAAATGCGTTAACGCTCATTAACAAGGTGAGGGGTTCGCAAGGATGCACGAGGCACCGGAGCTGACGAGCGCGGCAGACCCCGCGTCGGAGGCCTGGCGGGCCAACGAGCGGGCGCACCTGGCGCTCGTCGAGGAGCTGCGCGCCAAGCTGGCCGCGGCGGCGCTGGGCGGCGGGGAGAAGGCCCGCGCCCGGCACACCGCGCGCGGCAAGCTGCTGCCCCGGGACCGGGTGGACACCCTGCTCGACCCCGGTTCGCCGTTCCTGGAGCTGGCCCCGCTGGCGGCCGACGGGCTGTACGAGGGGCAGGCCCCGGCGGCCGGGGTGATCGCGGGGATCGGCCGGGTCTCCGGGCGCGAGTGCGTGGTCGTGGCCAACGACGCCACGGTCAAGGGCGGCACGTACTACCCGATGACCGTGAAGAAGCACCTGCGCGCGCAGGAGGTGGCCCTGGAGAACCGGCTGCCCTGCGTCTACCTGGTGGACTCCGGCGGCGCCTTCCTGCCGATGCAGGACGAGGTCTTCCCTGACCGCGAGCACTTCGGGCGGATCTTCTACAACCAGGCGCGGATGTCGGGCGCCGGCATCCCGCAGATCGCGGCCGTGCTCGGCTCCTGCACGGCCGGCGGGGCGTACGTCCCGGCGATGAGCGACGAGGCCGTGATCGTGCGCGGCCAGGGCACGATCTTCCTCGGCGGCCCGCCCCTGGTGAAGGCCGCCACCGGTGAGGTCGTCACCGCCGAGGAACTGGGCGGCGGCGAGGTCCACTCCCGGGTCTCCGGCGTCACCGACCACCTCGCGGAGGACGACGCGCACGCGCTGCGGATCGTGCGGACCATCGTCGAGACTCTCCCGGCCCGCCCCGCCCCGCCCTGGGAGGTGCGCACCCCCGTCGAGCCGAAGGTCGACCCCCTCGGGCTGTACGGCGCCGTCCCGGTCGACTCCCGCACCCCCTACGACGTGCGCGAGATCATCGCCCGGATCACCGACGGCTCCCGGTTCGCGGAGTTCAAGGCGGAGTTCGGGCAGACCCTGGTCACCGGGTTCGCCCACGTCCACGGCCACCCGGTCGGCATCGTCGCCAACAACGGCATCCTGTTCTCCGAGTCCGCCCAGAAGGGCGCCCACTTCATCGAGCTGTGCGACCAGCGCGGCATCCCGCTGGTGTTCCTGCAGAACATCTCGGGCTTCATGGTCGGCAAGGACTACGAGGCCGGCGGCATCGCCAAGCACGGCGCCAAGATGGTCACCGCCGTCGCCTGCGCGCGCGTGCCGAAGCTGACCGTCGTGGTCGGCGGGTCCTACGGCGCGGGCAACTACTCCATGTGCGGCCGGGCCTACTCGCCCCGCTTCCTGTGGATGTGGCCCAACGCCAAGATCTCCGTGATGGGCGGCGAGCAGGCCGCCTCCGTCCTCGCCACCGTCAAGCGCGACCAGCTGGAGGGCCGGGGCGAGGAGTGGTCCGCCGAGGAGGAGGAGTCGTTCAAGGCGCCCGTCCGCGCGCAGTACGAGCGCCAGGGCAACGCCTACTACGCCACCGCCCGCCTGTGGGACGACGGGGTCATCGACCCGCTGGAGACCCGGCAGGTGCTGGGTCTCGCGCTGACCGCCTGTGCCAACGCGCCCCTGGGTGACCCCCAGTTCGGCGTCTTCCGGATGTAAGAGGGGCTGCCCGACCATGTTCGACACCGTGCTCGTCGCCAACCGGGGCGAGATCGCCGTGCGCGTGATCCGTACGCTGCGGACGATGGGCGTGCGCTCGGTCGCCGTCTTCTCCGACGCGGACGCCGACGCGCGGCACGTCCGGGAGGCCGACACCGCCGTCCGGATCGGCCCGCCGCCGGCCGCCGAGAGCTACCTGTCCGTGGAGCGGCTGCTGGAGGCGGCCGCCCGCACCGGCGCCCAGGCCGTCCACCCGGGCTACGGCTTCCTCGCGGAGAACGCCCGCTTCGCCCGCGCCTGCGAGGAAGCGGGGCTGGTCTTCATCGGTCCGCCCGCGGACGCGATCGCGCTGATGGGCGACAAGATCCGCGCCAAGGAGACCGTGCGCGCGGCCGGCGTGCCGGTCGTGCCCGGCTCCAGCGGCAGCGGCCTGACGGACGCCCAGCTCGCCGAGGCGGCCCGGGAGATCGGCATGCCCGTGCTGCTCAAGCCGTCCGCGGGCGGCGGCGGCAAGGGCATGCGGCTGGTGCGGGACGCCGCCGCGCTGGCCGATGAGATCGCCGCCGCCCGCCGTGAGGCCCGCGCCTCCTTCGGCGACGACACGCTCCTGGTGGAGCGGTGGGTGGACCGGCCCCGGCACATCGAGATCCAGGTCCTGGCCGACGGCCACGGCAACGTCGTCCACCTCGGCGAGCGCGAGTGCTCGCTCCAGCGGCGCCACCAGAAGATCATCGAGGAGGCGCCGAGCGTGCTCCTCGACGAGGCCACGCGCGCGTCGATGGGCGAGGCGGCCGTCCAGGCGGCCCGCTCCTGCGGCTACCGGGGCGCGGGCACGGTGGAGTTCATCGTGCCGGGCGGCGACCCGTCGTCGTACTACTTCATGGAGATGAACACCCGCCTCCAGGTGGAACACCCGGTCACCGAGTTCGTCACCGGGCTCGACCTGGTGGAGTGGCAGCTGCGGGTGGCGGCCGGGGAGCGGCTGGGCTTCGGTCAGCAGGACGTGACGCTGACCGGGCACGCCGTCGAGGCGCGGATCTGCGCCGAGGACCCGGCGCGCGGCTTCCTCCCCTCGGGCGGCACCGTGCTGCTGCTGCGCGAGCCGCAGGGCGAGGGCGTGCGCACCGACTCCGGGCTCAGCGAGGGCACGGAGGTGGGCAGCCTGTACGACCCGATGCTGTCCAAGGTGATCGCCCACGGCCCCGACCGGGAGACCGCGCTGCGCCGGCTGCGGGCGGCCCTCGCGGAGACGGTCACGCTGGGCGTGCCGACCAACGCCGGGTTCCTGCGCCGGCTGCTGGCCCATCCGGCGGTCGTGGCGGGCGAGCTGGACACCGGCCTGGTGGAGCGGGTGGTGGACGACCTGGTGACCACCGAGGTCCCCGACGAGGTGTACGAGGCCGCAGCGGCCGTCCGGCTCGACGCGCTGCGGCCGCGGACCGGCGGCTGGGTGGACCCGTTCTCCGTGCCGAGCGGCTGGCGGCTGGGCGGGCGGCCCAAGCCGGTCGCGTTCCCGCTGCGGGTCCCGGGCCTCGACCCGGTCACGCACGCGTGCGCCGGCGACGCCCACGTGGGACCCGACCGGGTCGGCGTGACGCTGGACGGGGTGCGCCACACCTTCCACCGCGCCGCCGACTGGCTGGGCCGCGACGGCGACGCCTGGCAGGTGCGCGACCACGACCCGGTCGCCGCCTCACTGGGCCGGGCGGCGCACGCGGGCGCGGACTCGCTGACCGCGCCCATGCCGGGCACGGTCACCGTCGTGAAGGTCGCGGTCGGCGACGAAGTGACCGCGGGCCAGAGCCTGCTGGTGGTGGAGGCGATGAAGATGGAGCACGTCGTCTCCGCGCCGCACGCCGGCACGGTCACCGAGCTCGACGTCACGCCCGGTGCCACGGTCGCCATGGACCAGGTGCTGGCCGTGATCGCACCGACGGAGGAGGCGGACGGGTGAGCCACGACCAGCTGCCCATGACCGTGCCGGCCGAGGGCCTGCCCGCACGGGTGCGGATCCACGAGGTCGGCGCGCGCGACGGCCTGCAGAACGAGAAGACGGCCGTGCCGACGGAGGTCAAGGCGGAGTTCATCCGCCGACTGGCCGACGCGGGCCTGACCACCATCGAGGCGACCAGCTTCGTGCACCCCAAGTGGGTGCCCCAGCTCGCCGACGCCGAGCAGCTGTTCCCGATGGTCAGCGGACTCGGCGGGGTGCGGCTGCCCGTGCTGGTGCCCAACCGGCGCGGACTGGACCGGGCGCTCGCCCTCGGCGCCCGCGAGGTCGCCGTCTTCGCCAGCGCCACGGAGACCTTCGCCCGGGCCAACCTCAACCGCACCCTCGACGAGTCCCTCAGCGTGTTCGAGCCGGTGGTGCGGCAGGCCAAGGACGCGGACGCGCACGTGCGGGGCTACGTGTCGATGTGCTTCGGCGACCCCTGGGAGGGCGCGGTGCCGCTCGACCAGGTCGTCCGGGTCTGCCGCGCGCTGCGCGACATGGGCTGCGACGAGCTGAGCCTGGGCGACACCATCGGCGTCGCCACACCCGGCCACGTGCGCGCGCTGCTGACCGGGCTGAACGCCGCGGGCGTGCCGACGGACGTCATCGGTGTGCACTTCCACGACACCTACGGCCAGGCCCTAGCCAACACCCACGCCGCGCTGCTGCACGGCGTGAGCACCGTCGACGCCTCCGCCGGCGGCCTCGGCGGCTGCCCGTACGCCAAGTCCGCCACCGGCAACCTCGCCACGGAGGACCTCGTGTGGATGCTGCGGGGTCTCGGCATCGACACCGGAGTCGATCTCGGCCGCCTCGTCGCCACCAGCACGTGGATGGCCGGCCACCTGGGCCGACCCAGCCCGTCCCGCACCGTCCGAGCCCTGTCCCACGAGGACACCGAGGAGCACTGAGCACCATGGACTTCAAGCTCTCCCCCGAACTGGAAGAACTCCGCCGCACGGTCGAGGCGTTCGCGCACGACGTGGTCGCGCCGAAGATCGGCGACTTCTACGAGCGGCACGAGTTCCCGTACGAGATCGTCCGGGAGATGGGCCGGATGGGCCTGTTCGGGCTGCCCTTCCCCGAGGAGTACGGCGGCATGGGCGGCGACTACCTGGCGCTCGGCGTGGCCCTGGAGGAACTGGCCCGGGTGGACTCCTCGGTGGCCATCACCCTGGAGGCGGGCGTCTCGCTGGGCGCGATGCCGCTGCACCTGTTCGGCACCGAGGAGCAGAAGCGCACCTGGTTGCCCCGGCTGTGCGCGGGCGAGATGCTCGGTGCCTTCGGCCTGACCGAGCCGGACGGCGGCTCGGACGCGGGCGCCACCCGCACGACGGCCCGGCTGGACCCGGACACCGACGAATGGGTGATCAACGGCACCAAGTGCTTCATCACCAACTCCGGCACGGACATCACCGGGCTGGTCACGGTGACCGCGGTCACCGGCCGCAAGCCCGACGGCCGGCCGCGCATCTCCGCGATCATCGTGCCCTCCGGCACACCCGGCTTCACGGTCGCCGCGCCCTACTCGAAGGTCGGCTGGAACGCCTCGGACACCCGGGAGCTGCACTTCGACGACGTGCGGGTCCCGGCGGCGAACCTGCTGGGCGAGGAGGGCCGCGGCTACGCGCAGTTCCTGCGCATCCTGGACGAGGGCCGCATCGCCATCGCGGCGCTCGCCACGGGTCTGGCGCAGGGCTGTGTGGACGAGTCGGTCAAGTACGCCAAGGAGCGGCACGCCTTCGGCCGTCCGATCGGCGCCAACCAGGCCATCCAGTTCAAGGTCGCCGACATGGAGATGAAGGCCCACACCGCCCGGCTCGCCTGGCGGGACGCGGCGGCCCGGCTGGTGTCGGGCGCGCCGTTCAAGAAGGAGGCGGCGCTGGCCAAGCTGTACTCGTCGACGGTGGCGGTGGACAACGCCCGGGAGGCCACCCAGATCCACGGCGGCTACGGCTTCATGAACGAGTACCCGGTGGCCCGGATGTGGCGGGACTCCAAGATCCTGGAGATCGGTGAGGGCACGAGCGAGGTGCAGCGCCTGCTGATCGCACGGGAGTTGGGCCTCGTGGGCTGACGCCCCGTCCGGCGCGGGCGGCTCCGGCGAGGGGCTCGGGGCGGGCCACCCCTGGACAAGATCTGAGGTTAGGCTAACCTATCTTCGACTTGTCCGGCGGGTGATCCGCCCTGTTCGAAAGCAGCGAACCATGTCCAACGCCAGAGCCAGCCACCTCACCCGCCGCGGCATCCTCGCCGCCGGCGGCGCCCTCGGCCTCGGGGCCGTCCTCGCGGCCTGCGGGGACGACGACGGGAAAAGCGGCGGTGGCTCGGACTCGACGGCGTCCGCGGCGGCCAAGTCCGGTCCCTGGACGTTCAAGGACGACCGCGGCACCACCGTGAAGCTGGGCAAGGCCCCGTCGGCCATCGTCGCCTTCACCGGCGTCGCCGCCGCCCTGTACGACTACGGCATCCAGGTCAAGGGCGTCTTCGGGCCGACCAGGACCTCCGCCGGCAAGGCCGACGTCCAGGCCGGCGACATGGACATCAGCAAGGTCGAGATCCTCGGCAACGTCTGGGACGAGTTCAACGTCGAGAAGTACGCGGCCCTGCGGCCGGACGTGCTGATCTCCACGATGTTCGACGCCACCGGCACCCTCTGGTACGTCCCCGAGGCGTCCAAGGACAAGATCGCCAAGCTCGCCCCGAGCGTCGGCGTCTCCGTGTACGACCGTCAGCTCACCGCGCCGCTGCAGCGCATGTGGGAGCTCGCCGAGTCGCTGGGCGCCGACCTGACCGCGGCGAAGGCCACCGACGCCAAGAAGCGCTTCGAGGAGGCGGCGACCCGGCTGCGCGCCGCCGCCAAGGCCAAGCCGGAGATCAAGGTGATGGCCGGCTCGGCGAGCCAGGAGCTGTTCTACGTCTCCGGCACCGACCTCTCCATCGACCTGGAGTACTTCAAGGCCCTCGGCGTGAACTTCGTCGAGCCGCCGGAGAGCGCGAAGAAGCAGGGCGGCGGCTGGTACGAGTCGCTGAGCTGGGAGAACGTCGACAAGTACCCGGCGGACATCATCATGATGGACGACCGCACCTCGGCCATCCAGCCGGCCGACATCACCGAGGCGACCTGGAAGCAGCTGCCCGCGGTCAAGGCCGGCCAGGTCATCGCCCGCTCGCCGGAGCCGATCCTCTCCTACGACAAGTGCGTGCCGCTGCTCACCGCCCTCGCCGAGGCCCTGGAGAAGGCCAAGAAGGTCAGCTGAGCACCACCTGGCGGGTCACCCCCCCTCCCGACCGAGGAGCACCGATGACCACAGCCGTGGCCGCCCCGTTCCGCTTCTTCTCCCTGCGGGTCGTGACGACGAGGCGGCTCGGCCCGTCCCTGGTCCGGGTCACCTTCGGGGGCGGGGACCTGCGGCACTTCCGCTCCGACGGCCGCGACCAGTCGCTGTCGCTGTTCCTGCCGCACCCGGGGCAGGACGCCCCGCGCGTCCCCGTCGAGCTGGGCGACGGCTGGTGGCAGGCGTGGCGTGAACTCCCCGACGGCGTACGGGCCGTGATGCGGTCGTACACCCTGCGGGCGCTGCGCCGGGACCCCGACGAGATCGACGTCGACTTCGTCCTGCACGAGCCCGCCGGGCACGCCTCCCGGTGGGCCGCGGGCGCGCGCGCCGGCGACCCGGTGGTCCTGCTCGGGCCCGCGGTCGCCGACAACCGGGCGATCCGGTTCCGGCCGCCCGGGGACACCGACCTGGTGCTGCTGTGGGGCGACGAGACGGCGCTGCCCGCCGTCGCCGCGATCCTGGAGTCCCTGCCGCCCGGCCGGCGCGTGCGCGCCTGGCTGGAGGTGCGCGACCGCGGGACGGTCCAGGACCTGACGACCCCGGCGGACGCCGAGGTCACCCGGCTCGTACGGCGCGACGGCTCCCCCATGGCCGTCGACGCCGTACGGGCCGCCCACCTGCCGCCCGCGCACCGTCCGTACGTCTGGATCGCGGGCGAGTCGGGGTCCGTCAAGGCGCTGCGCCGGCACTTCACCGCGGAGCGCGGGATCGACCGGCGGCGGGTCACGTTCGTCGGGTACTGGCGCGAGGGACTCACCGAGGAGCAGCTGCGCGAGGTGGAGTGACGGACGCCAACTCCCGTGGGTGACAGCGGAGTTGGAAACGTGAGAACGATCACGCAGGGGCGGTGTCCCGGTAAACGAACTTAGGTTAGGCTTACCTAAGTTCAACCGAGGCTCCGCCCCTGATCCGTCCCCCAGCGGACCGTCCCCACCCCCGGAGGGCCCCACCATGCGCTCGCACCTGCTCAATGACACGACCGCGGAGCGGTACCGCCGCACCGTGACCGAAGGAGTCGAGCGGGTGGCCGCCCACCTCGCCGCCACCGACCGGCCGTTCACCGGCATCACGGTCGACGCCCTCGCGCCCCGCATCGACGGCATCGACCTCGACCGGCCCCTGTACGACACCGCGGCGGTGCTCGACGAGTTGGAGGAGGTCTACCTCCGCGACGCCGTCCACTTCCACCACCCCCGCTACCTCGCCCACCTCAACTGCCCCGTCGTCATCCCGGCCCTCCTCGGCGAGGCGGTCCTCACCGCCGTCAACTCCTCCCTCGACACCTGGGACCAGTCGGCCGGCGGCACCCTCATCGAGCGCAAGCTCATCGACTGGACGGCCGCCCGCATCGGCCTCGGCCCCGCCGCCGACGGCGTGTTCACCTCCGGCGGCACCCAGTCCAACCTCCAGGCCCTGCTGCTGGCCCGCGAGGAGGCCAAGACCGACGACCTCGCCTCCTTGCGCATCTTCGCCTCCGAGGTCAGCCACTTCAGCGTGCAGAAGTCCGCGAAACTGCTGGGCCTCGGACCGGACGCCGTCGTCACCCTCCCCGTCGACCACGACAAGCGCCTGCACACCGTCGCCCTCGCCCGCGAACTGGAGCGCTGCCGCCGCGACGGCCTCGTCCCCATGGCCGTCGTCGCCACCGCCGGCACCACCGACTTCGGCTCCATCGACCCGCTGCCCGAGATCGCCGACCTGTGCGCCCGGTACGGCACCTGGATGCACGTCGACGCCGCCTACGGCTGCGGACTGCTCACCTCCCTGAAGCACCGGGACCGCATCGACGGCATCGAGCACGCCGACTCGGTCACCGTCGACTACCACAAGTCCTTCTTCCAGCCGGTGAGTTCCTCGGCCGTCCTGGTCCGCGACGCCGCCACCCTGCGGCACGCCACCTACCACGCCGAGTACCTCAACCCCCGCCGCATGGTGCACGAGCGCATCCCCAACCAGGTGGACAAGTCCCTGCAGACCACCCGCCGCTTCGACGCCCTCAAGCTGTGGACGACCCTGCGCGTCATGGGCGCCGACGGCATCGGACAGCTCTTCGACGAGGTGTGCGACCTCGCCGCCGAGGGCTGGGAACTGCTCGCCGCGGACCCGCGCTTCGACGTCGTCGTCGCGCCCTCGCTGTCCACCCTGGTCTTCCGCTACGTCCCCGCCGCCGTCACCGACCCCGCCGGGATCGACCGCGCCAACCTCCACGCCCGCAAGGCCCTGTTCGCCTCCGGGGACGCCGTGGTCGCGGGCACCAAGGTCGGCGGCCGCCACTACCTGAAGTTCACCCTGCTCAACCCCGAGACGACGACCGGCGACATCGCCGCCGTCCTCGACCTGATCGCCGGCCACGCCGAGCAGTACCTGGGAGAGTCCCTTGACCGCGCTTCCTGAGTCCACCGACGCCACGGGGAAGACCTACGACTTCGTGGGCATCGGGCTCGGCCCGTTCAACCTGGGCCTCGCCTGCCTCACCGAGCCCATCGCCGAACTCGACGGCGTCTTCCTGGAGTCCAAGCCCGACTTCGAGTGGCACGCCGGCATGTTCCTCGACGGCGCCCACCTCCAGACGCCGTTCATGTCGGACCTGGTCACCCTCGCCGACCCGACGTCGCCCTACTCCTTCCTCAACTACCTGAAGGACAAGGGCCGGCTGTACTCGTTCTACATCCGCGAGAACTTCTACCCGCTGCGGGTCGAGTACGACGACTACTGCCGCTGGGCCGCCCACCAGCTCGGCAGCATCCGCTTCGGCACGACGGTCACCGAGGTGACGTACGACGAGGACGACGCCGTGTACGCCGTGCGCACCGAGGGCGGCGACACCTACCGCGGCCGCCACCTGGTCCTCGGCACCGGCACCTCCCCCCACCTGCCCGAGGCCGTGCGCGGACTGGACGGCGACTTTCTCCACACCTCCCGCTACGTGCAGCACCGCGACGCGCTCCGGCAGAAGGAGTCGATCACCCTGGTCGGCTCCGGCCAGTCCGCCGCCGAGATCTACCACGACCTGCTCAGCGAAATCGACGTCCACGGCTACCGCCTGAACTGGGTGACCCGCTCCCCGCGGTTCTTCCCGCTGGAGTACACCAAGCTGACGCTGGAGATGACGTCCCCCGAGTACGTCGACTACTACCGCGCCCTGCCCGAGGCCACCCGCTACCGGCTCACCCAGCAGCACAAGGGCCTGTTCAAGGGCATCGACGGCGACCTGATCAACGACATTTTCGACCTGCTCTACCAGAAGAACCTGGCCGGCCCGGTCCCCACCCGCCTGCTCACCAACTCCGCGCTCACCGGGGCCCGCCACGAGAACGGCACCTACACCCTCACCTTCCGCCAGGAGGAGCAGGGCAAGGACTTCGAGCTGTCCGGCGACGGCCTGGTCCTCGCCACCGGCTACCACTACACCGAGCCCGCGTTCCTCGCCCCCGTCCGCGACCGCCTGGTGTACGACTCCCACGGCAACTTCGACGTCGCCCGCAACTACGCGATCGACGTCACCGGCCGGGGCGTCTTCCTGCAGAACGCCGGCGTCCACACCCACAGCATCACGTCCCCCGACCTGGGCATGGGCGCGTACCGCAACAGCTACATCATCAGCGAACTGCTCGGCACCGAGTACTACCCGGTCGAGAAGACGATCGCCTTCCAGGAGTTCTCCGCATGACCACCCCCCACACCTTCACCTTCCGCCCCCTGGACCCCCTGAGCGACGGACGGCTCGTGCACTCCTGGGTCACGCATCCCAAGGCCGCGTTCTGGATGATGCAGGACGCCCGGCTGGAGGACGTCGAGCGGGCCTACAGGGAGATCGCGGCCGACGAGCACCACGACGCGTTCCTCGGGGAGCGGGACGGGGTGCCGGCGTTCCTGATGGAGCGGTACGACCCGGCCCACCGCGAGCTGGTCGGGCTGTACGAGGCGCGGCCGGGGGACGTCGGGATGCACTTCCTGACGCCGGCGACGGACCGGCCGGAGCACGGGTTCACGCGGGCCGTCATCACCGCGGTGATGGCCTACCTCTTCGCGGACCCGGCGGTGCGGCGGGTGGTCGTCGAGCCGGACGTGGCGAACACGGCCGTGCACGCCCTCAACGAGGCCGTCGGCTTCGTGCCCGAGCGGGAGGTGCGGAAGCCGGAGAAGCGGGCGCTGCTGAGCTTCTGCACCCGGGAGCAGTTCCTCGCGGCGACGGGGGTGTCCGCATGAGCCCCGCCGACGCCGTGGCCCACCTCTCCCCCGAGCGCTGGGAGTCGGCCAACCGCCTGCTGGTGCGCAAGGCGCTCGCCGAGTTCGCGCACGAGCGGCTGATCACGCCCGAGCCGGAGGGCGAGGGGTACGTCGTGCGCAGCGACGACGGGCTGACCGCGTACCGGTTCACCGCCGTGCGCCGGGCGCTGGACCACTGGCAGGTCGACGCCGGCTCGATCACCCGCACCCGCGCCGGGGAGGAACTGCCCCTGGCAGCATTGGACTTCTGCATCGAGCTGCGGCAGTCGCTGGGGCTGAGCGACGAGATCCTGCCGGTGTACCTGGAGGAGATCTCCTCGACGCTCTCGGGGACCTGCTACAAGCTCACCAAGCCGCAGGTCCCGGTCGCGGAGCTGGTCCACGCCGGGTTCCAGGCGATCGAGACGGGGATGACCGAGGGCCACCCCTGTTTCGTGGCGAACAACGGGCGGCTCGGCTTCGGCGTCCACGAGTACCTGTCGTACGCCCCGGAGACGGCGAGCCCGGTGCGGCTGGTGTGGCTGGCGGCGCACCGTTCGCGGGCCGCGTTCACGGCCGGGGCGGGCATCGACCACGAGTCGTTCCTGCGGCAGGAGCTGGGCGAGGGGACTGTCGAGCGGTTCCACGGGCAGCTGACCGCGCAGGGCCTGGACCCGGCCGACTACCTGCTGATCCCGGTGCACCCCTGGCAGTGGTGGAACAAGCTGTCGGTGACCTTCGCCGCGGAGGTCGCCCGGCGCCACCTGGTGTGCCTGGGCGAGGGCGAGGACGAGTACCTGGCCCAGCAGTCCATCCGGACGTTCTTCAACACCTCGCACCCCGAGAAGCACTACGTGAAGACGGCGCTGTCCGTGCTCAACATGGGCTTCATGCGCGGTCTGTCGGCCGCGTACATGGAGGCGACGCCCGCCATCAACGACTGGCTGGCCCGGCTCGTCGAGGGCGACCCGGTGCTGAAGGCGACGGGCCTGACGATCATCCGGGAGCGGGCGGCGGTCGGCTACCGGCACCTGGAGTACGAGCAGGCGACGGACCGCTACTCGCCGTACCGCAAGATGCTGGCGGCGCTGTGGCGGGAGAGCCCGGTGCCGTCGCTCGCGCAGGGCGAGTCGCTCGCGACCATGGCGTCGCTGCTGCACGTGGACCACGAGGGGGCGTCGTTCGCGGGCGCGCTGATCGAGCGCTCGGGGCTGGCGCCGGCGGAGTGGCTGCGGCGCTACCTGCGGGCGTACTACACGCCGTTGCTGCACAGCTTCTACGCCTACGACCTGGTGTACATGCCGCACGGGGAGAACGTGATCCTGGTGCTGCGGGACGGGGTGGTGCAGCGGGCCGTCTACAAGGACATCGCCGAGGAGATCGCGGTGCTGGACCCGGACGCGGTGCTGCCGCCGGAGGTGCGGCGGATCCGGGTGGAGGTGCCCGAGGACCAGAAGCTGCTGTCGGTCTTCACGGACGTCTTCGACTGCTTCTTCCGCTTCCTGGCGGCCCAGCTCGCCGCCGACGGCGTCCTGGCGGAGGACGGCTTCTGGCGCACGGTCGCCGAGGTCACCCGGGAGTACCAGGAGGCGACGCCGCAGCTCGCCGAGAAGTTCGCCCGGTACGACCTGTTCGCGCCCGAGTTCGCGCTGTCCTGCCTGAACCGGCTGCAACTGCGCGACAACCGGCAGATGGTGGACCTGGCGGACCCGTCCGGCGCGCTCCAGCTGGTCGGCACCCTGGAGAACCCGATCGCCGGGTACTGATCCCCCCGAGCCGGGCGGCTGGGAGGATCGCCCCATGGCGGAGATCCTCCAGAAGGACGGCACGTGGGCGTTCGACGGCGACGCCCTGCGGCTGACCCCGGGACGGGACAAAGGGGTCAGCCTCCTGCGCGGCACCCTGGGTGAACTCGTCGTCCCGCTGGAGGCGTTGGCGGGGATCTCGTTCGAGCGGGGCCGCAGGGCGGGCCGGCTGCGGCTGCGGCTCCGCGACGGCGCCGACCCCCTCCTCCTGGCGACGGGCGGCCGCCTGGCCGAGCCGCACGACCCGTACCGGCTGGTCGTCGAGCCGGACCGGTACGGCGTCGCCGAGTACCTGGTGGACGAGGTGCGCACCGCGCTGACCCTGGACCGGGTGCCGGCCGACCCGGTGGACGCCTACCTGCTGCCGGGGCCCGCGGTGCCGCTGTCGGTCGCCGCCGGGGACGGCAAGGTGAGCTTCGACGGGGAGCGCGTGCAGCTGGAGTGGAACTGGAAGGCGGAGGAGGCCAAGACGTCCGTCGGGACGCGCACGCTGGCGCTGGCCGACGTGGTCGGCGTGGAGTGGTGGCCGTCGCTGCGCCTGCAGAACGGGTTCCTGCGCTTCACGGTGCGCGGCGCGCCCGCCAAGGTGCCGCCGAAGTACGACCCGAACGCGGTGGAGCTGTGGGGGTTCCGCAAGGACCCGCTGATGGCGCTGGTGGCGGCGGCCGTGCAGGCGCGGCTGCCGCACCCGGCGGCGGTGCGGGCGGAGCCGGCGCCGCCCGTGGCCCCGGCCGCGGACGACGGGGACCACGACGTGCTGCTGCGGCGGCTGCGCGAGCTCGGCGATCTGCACCGCTCGGGCGTGCTGACCGACGAGGAGTTCACCCGCGCCAAGCGGGCGGTCCTCGACCGGATGTGAGGACCGCCCGCCCGGCGTGATCGGCGCCCCCTGGGGCTACTTGGCCCGGCGGGCCACCGTGAAGTGGTCGATGCGGTCGCCGGTCTCGGCGATGCCCTGGACCGTCAGGGTGGTGTAGTGCCCCTTGGGGGCGGGGGTGACGTCCACGCGCAGGAACGAGTAGTTGAGGTAGCGCACCCGGGACCAGGCGACGGTCTCGTTGACCTTGCCGTCCTTGGTGTTGACGAACGAGGCGACCGCGTCGACCTCGTGCTCGTGGCCCTCGTAGGAGTCGGGGGCGGTGAAGGCGTACAGGCTGCGGCCCGCGGCGCCGGCGGTGACGTAGACGACGCCCTCGGTCTCGGGGTAGGCGGTGCCGCCGATGGGGAGCTTCTTGGTGACGGTGTCGCCCTTGATGACGTCGGTGCGCTCGTACTGGTGGTTGTGGCCGTTGATGACGAGGTCGACCTGGTACTTCTCGAACAGCGGCACCCACTCCTGGCGCACGCCGCCCTCGGAGGCGTGGGCGGTGGAGGTGCAGTAGGCGCAGTGGTGGAAGAAGACGACGACGAAGTCGATGTCCTTGGCCGCGCGGTACTTCTTCAGCTGGGTCTCGAACCACTTCGTCTGGGTTCCGCCGGAGATGCCCAGGTTCGCTGGGATCTCGAAGGAGACGTCGTTGGGGTCGAGGGAGATGATCGCGGTGTTGCCGTGGACGAAGGAGTAGACGCCCGGCAGGTTCTTCTTGTCGGGCCCGTTGTCGGGGAGGGTGAAGCGGGCCTCCTCGCCGCCGTAGCCGTTGGGCGAGTACCAGGCCTCCATGTCGTGGTTGCCGTAGGAGACCATCCACGGCACGGACTTGGCGACCGACTCGGTCTGGGCGAGGAACTGGTCCCAGGTGCGCGCGTCGAAGCCCGTGTCGGCGGTCTTGCCGGCGCCGGAGGGGTCGGCGTAGGCGATGTCGCCGGCGTGCAGGTGGAAGGCCGGGTTCTGGCCGAGGATCAGGGCGTCGTTGGCGAGGCCGTGGTAGCTGACGCCCTGGTCGCCGAAGGCGGTGAAGGTGAACGGCGCCTTGTGGGCGGGGGCGGTGGTGAACGTGCCGAGGGTGCCCAGCAGGTGGGGCTCGGCCGGGTCGAAGCCCGCGTGGCCGACGCCGTAGTAGTAGGTGCGGCCGGGCTTGAGGCCGGCCAGCTTGGCGTGGACGTAGTACTGGGTGTGGTCTGCGCTCGCGCCGACGCCGGCCGGGGTGTACAGGGTGCGGACCTCGGCGCCGATCCGGTGGGAGAGGTCCCAGGGGTGGGCGCCGATGCGCAGGAAGGGCTTGTCGACGGCGACCGGCACCTGCCAGGAGACGGTCATCTCGGTGCGGGGGTCGTTGCCGTAGGCGAGGTGCCGGCCGAAGGGGGCGACGAGGCGGCCGTCGATCTTCTGGGCCGAGGGCGCGGTGGAGCGGATGGGAACGGCGGCCCGGGCGGTGGCGCCCGGGACGAAGGCGCCGCCGACCACGGCACCGAGGGTGACCGCGCCGCCGCGCATCATCGTGCGCCGGGAGAAGCGGGAGCGCAGGTACTCGTGCTGCTCGGCCATGCTCATGCGGTCGGCGAGCTGGTCGGGTACGCCCATGCGAGGAATGTCCATGACGACTGAAAATCGTCTCCTCGGGCGACCATTCGCGGGACGCCGGGTGGACGGGCGCCGAACAAGGGCTCATGAGAGTCTCAATGTTCCGCCAAGACTTGTTCCCAGGCGCTTGCCCGAAATCGGGCAGGTTCCTTGCGAAAGTCGCTCCGGTACCCCAGGATCTACCGGGTGCACGACGAGCTTGTTGATCACCTGACCCGCACCACGCCCCTCAGCAGGGGCGAGGCGCTGCGGGTGGTCCAGGACGTGCTGGCCTATTTCGACGAGACGACCGAGCAATACGTCCGTCGCCGCCACCGCGAACTCCAGGCCCAGGGACTGGTGAACGCGACGATCTTCGAACGGATCGAGGCGGACCTGAAGTACCGCGCGGTGGCGCCGCCGGAGCTCACGCTCCGTCAGCTGCGGCGCATCGTCTACGGCTGAGCCGCAGCCGTGGGCCGCCTCCCGGGCGGCCGGGACCGAGCCGAGAACTGAAGAGGAACACCCTTACATGTGCGGAATCGTCGGATACATCGGGAAGCGTGATGTCGCCCCCCTGCTGCTGGAGGGCCTGCAGCGCCTGGAGTACCGCGGCTACGACTCGGCGGGCATCGTCGTCAGCTCCCCGAAGACGCCGGCCCTGAAGATGGTCAAGGCCAAGGGCCGGGTGCGCGACCTCGAGGCCAAGGTGCCGGCCCGCTTCAAGGGCACCACCGGCATCGCCCACACCCGCTGGGCCACCCACGGCGCCCCCTCCGACGTGAACGCCCACCCGCACCTGTCGGCCGACAGCAAGGTCGCCGTGGTGCACAACGGCATCATCGACAACGCCGCCGACCTGCGCCGCAAGCTCGAGGCGGACGGCGTGGAGTTCCTCTCCGAGACCGACACCGAGGTGCTCACCCACCTGATCGCCCGCGCGCAGGCCGACAAGCTGGAGGACAAGGTCCGCCAGGCGCTGCACGTGGTCGAGGGCACCTACGGCATCGCCGTGATGCACGCCGACTTCCCGGACCGCATCGTCGTCGCCCGCAACGGCTCCCCGGTGGTCCTCGGCATCGGCGAGAAGGAGATGTTCGTCGCGTCCGACATCGCCGCGCTGGTCGCCCACACCCGGCAGATAGTGACGCTGGACGACGGAGAGATGGCCACCCTCAAGGCCGACGACTTCCGCACCTACACCACCGAGGGCACCCGCACCACCGCGGAGCCCACCACCGTGGAGTGGGAGGCCGCCTCCTACGACATGGGCGGCCACGACACCTACATGCACAAGGAGATCCACGAGCAGGCCGACGCCGTGGACCGCGTGCTGCGCGGCCGCATCGACGACCGCTTCTCCACCGTGCACCTCGGCGGCCTCAACCTGGACGCCCGCGAGGCGCGCCAGATCCGCCGGGTGAAGATCCTCGGCTGCGGCACCTCCTACCACGCGGGCATGATCGGCGCCCAGATGATCGAGGAGCTGGCCCGCATCCCCGCGGACGCCGAGCCCGCCTCGGAGTTCCGCTACCGCAACGCGGTCGTCGACCCCGACACCCTGTACATCGCCGTCTCCCAGTCCGGTGAGACCTACGACGTCCTCGCCGCCGTGCAGGAGCTCAAGCGCAAGGGCGCCCGCGTCCTCGGCGTGGTCAACGTGGTCGGCTCGGCGATCGCCCGCGAGGCGGACGGCGGCGTCTACGTGCACGCCGGCCCCGAGGTGTGCGTGGTGTCCACCAAGTGCTTCACCAACACCACGGTCGCCTTCGCCCTGCTCGCCCTGCACCTGGGCCGCACCCGTGACCTGTCGGTGCGCGACGGCAAGCGGATCATCGAGGGGCTGCGCAAGCTGCCCGGGCAGATCGCCGAGATCCTCTCCCAGGAGGAGGAGATCAAGAAGCTGGCCGACGAGTTCGCCGAGGCCCGCTCGATGCTCTTCATCGGCCGCGTCCGGGGCTACCCGGTGGCCCGCGAGGCGTCCCTGAAGCTCAAGGAGGTCTCCTACATCCACGCCGAGGCCTACCCCGCCTCCGAGCTCAAGCACGGTCCGCTGGCCCTGATCGAGCCGGCGCTGCCGACGGTCGCGATCGTCCCCGACGACGACCTGCTGGAGAAGAACCGCGCGGCCCTGGAGGAGATCAAGGCCCGCCACGGCCAGATCCTGGCCGTCGCCCACCAGCACCAGGAGAAGGCCGACCGCACGATCGTCGTGCCGAAGAACGAGGCCGAGCTCGACCCCATCCTGATGGGCATCCCGCTCCAGCTCCTCGCCTACTACACGGCGAAGGCCCTGGGCCGCGACATCGACAAGCCGCGCAACCTGGCGAAGTCGGTGACGGTCGAGTAGGACCCCGGATCGAGTCGGCCCCCGGGCCGGGCAGGACCCCGCGAGGCGCCCCCCGGGCGCCTCGGGGACGACGGGAGCGGGCCCCCGCGTGCCGCTGTGCACGCGGGGGCCCGCCCCTGTGTGCCGGGTGCGCCCAACCACCCGGCGTCGGCTGCCCTTTCAGCCGTGGGCCGTCACCCCCCGGCCGGCAGCACGTCGTGGCACGGCGGTCGGCCAGTGGGCCGCCGCCGCGGTGGCCGCGTACCACGCGACGGCGCCCGCGGCCACGGCGAACCAACCGCCCACCTCGGCCAGGGAGTCGGCGTCCGCGAAGCGCGCGACGGCGAGCAGGACCAGCGAGACGAGAAACAACCCGTAGGTGCCCCGGTCGAGTTGGTCCCCGCCCGTCACCGTCAGGGAGAGGACCACGAGGGCGAACAGCAGCAGGAACAGGCCCACCGCGTTGTCGGAGGCCTGCGCGCCGGCGGACAGCGCCCAGGTGAACCAGAAGGCGCCGAGGGCCACGAAGGCCGTGCCGGCGGGGACGTCACGGTCACGGAAGGCGAACAGGCCGGCGACGAACAGCGCGACGCCGCCGATGTAGTGGGCGATGGATACGGCATCCGCAGCCGTCACGCCGTCGATCACGTCGGTGTACCCGAGCCCGAAGGCCAACAGGGTGACGCCGAGGGCGAGTCGGCCCACGATCGTGGTGGTGCTTCCCGCTGAGACGTCGTTGTCCACGGCGGGCTCCCTTCGTGCATGTGCAGTTGTGGTGACCGATATATGCCCTTCACAAGGGCACGAACACCTCTGCGCGCGAAGAGAGTCGAGCAGTTGGGAAGCCAGGGGCCCGGAGGATTACGGGATGACGACGACCGGGCGCTTGGCCCGCTTGGCGAGGCGCCCGGCGACGGAGCCGAACATGCGCCCCACGAGGCCGTGCGTGGAGCCGACCACGATGGCGTCCGCCTCGTACTCGCGGCCGACCTCCTCGAGTTCGTGGCAGATGTCGCCGCCGCGCTCGACCAGGATCCAGGGCACCTCGGAGAGGTAGTCCGCGCAGGCCAGCTCCAGGCCGAGGACCTCGGTGCGGTGGTCCGGCACGTCGACGAAGACCGGCGGCTCGCAGCCCGCCCACACGGTGGTGGGCAGCCGGTTGGCCACGTGGACGATGATCAGGCCCGCGCGGGAGCGGTGGGCCATGCCGATGGCGTACGCGAGGGCACGCTCACTCGAGGTGGAGCCGTCGAAGCCCACCACGACACCGTGCTGGAACGCCGGGTCGCAGGTGGGGCGCGTCTCTTCCGCCGCCAGGGGTTCGGCCGCCGTCGGGTCGGCGACCGGCCGCTTGCGGTCCGCGGGTTCGAAGAATTCGTGACCGGCCATGGCTGTCTCGGCGAATCGATCCTTAGTGGGTGGGACGACACTGAGCGGCGGAGCTGTGTCCGGGAATCATCTTCCCGACCCCATACCCCCAAGGGTACGGCGCCACGCCTCCTCAGCCCAGTTCCCGCCGCACCGGAGGTGGGGGGGGTCCCCGCACACCGTGCGCGGGGTTCCAGGGAGCATGCACGAGGGGGCGCCCGTCACGCAATGGTTGCTGCCCCGTACAGGCGGTTCGGGCGGCTTTCACCTGCCTGCCGGGGTTCCGGTGGGTGACCGGCCGGCCGGACGGGCGTTGAACCCGGTGATCCGTGCCCCCAGGGAGGCCGCCATGACCGTACCGCCCGGCGACGACAGGACGACCGAGCTCATCCGCTGGGCGGCCTTCAGCTGTGTCCTCGTCCCCGTCGTCCTTCTCTGGTACGGCAGTTCGCCGACCGGGGCGATGGGAACCGCCCTGGGTCTCGCCGCCGTCACAGCGGTGTGCCGGCTGCTGCTGCGCCGGTCCGAACGTGGCGCGGCCCGCCCGGCGCCGGAGCACCCGCACGACCGCCCGCACCACCAGGGGCACCACGCGGCCCCCGCGCCCCGTCCGGGGTCCCGCGCGTGGGGCGGGACCGGAGCACACCGAGGCACACGTCACACTGGTGGGAGCACACCGGTCGGCTGACCGGTTTCCGCGCACGCGGACGCTTCTTTTCAGCCAACTTCCGGCCCCCGCGTGTCCCGGGTGGGGAAGACCCCCTTCATGCCGTTCGACCTGCGCAAACAGCCCTCGGGATGCCCTGTGCACCCTATGGAGATTGGCCACTGCGACGAGGCGCACTTCCCTGCACCTCCCGGGAGTGCAACGCTTCGTGATCGAATGCTTCACGCCAAGTTGCCATGTCGACAATGTGCCGGGTGGCGAACCTGGTCACCCCGGCACGACGCGACACAGTAGATTCGATCTTGACTGTCTACGGCGGGGGACTCGTGCAGGACCGAGGGGAAACGTGCAGGAGCGACACAACCGAGGAGCCGCGACCACCGAGGGGGGCTTAGCAGTATGAGCCACGACTCCACTGCCGCGCCGGAAGCCGCGGCCCGGAAACTGTCCGGGCGACGCCGCAAGGAGATCGTCGCGGTGCTGCTGTTCAGCGGCGGCCCCATCTTCGAGAGTTCCATTCCGCTGTCGGTGTTCGGGATTGACCGCCAGGACGCCGGCGTGCCGCGCTACCGCTTGTTGGTGTGCGCCGGCGAGGAAGGCCCGCTGCGGACCACAGGGGGCCTGGAACTCACCGCGCCACATGGCCTGGAAGCGATCTCGCGGGCGGGCACCGTCGTGGTGCCGGCCTGGCGGTCGATAACGTCACCGCCGCCGGAGGAGGCGCTCGACGCCCTGCGCCGCGCGCACGAGGAAGGCGCCCGCATCGTCGGACTGTGCACCGGCGCCTTCGTGCTGGCGGCGGCGGGCCTGCTGGACGGCCGTCCCGCGACGACGCACTGGATGTACGCACCGACGCTGGCCAAGCGCTACCCGTCGGTGCACGTGGATCCGCGAGAACTGTTCGTGGACGACGGGGACGTGCTGACCTCCGCCGGTACGGCGGCCGGCATCGACCTGTGCCTCCACATCGTGCGCACGGACCACGGCAACGAGGCGGCCGGCGCGCTGGCCCGGCGCCTGGTGGTGCCGCCGCGCCGCTCGGGCGGTCAGGAGCGCTACCTCGACAGGTCTTTACCCGAGGAGATCGGCGCCGACCCGCTCGCCGAGGTCGTCGCCTGGGCGCTGGAGCACCTCCACGAACAGTTCGACGTGGAGACGCTCGCCGCGCGCGCGTACATGAGCCGGCGGACCTTCGACCGCCGCTTCCGGTCGCTGACGGGCAGCGCCCCGCTCCAGTGGCTGATCACGCAGCGCGTCCTGCAGGCACAGCGCCTGCTGGAGACGTCGGACTACTCGGTGGACGAGGTGGCGGGCCGGTGCGGCTTCCGCTCACCGGTCGCGCTGCGCGGCCACTTCCGCCGTCAGCTGGGCTCGTCCCCGGCCGCCTACCGGGCGGCGTACCGGGCGCGCCGGCCGCAGGGGGAACGCACGCCGGAGCCCGAGGCCCCGTCGCCGTCCCCGTCCGCCCCGCCGCAGTCCGCGGCGCCCTCCCCGATCGGCCCGGCCGCGGGGCTGCACCCGGACTCCGCGGTCCCGATGCAGACCCGCCGCACGGCGGCCGGGGTCGGCTCGGGCCTGCCGCAGGCGAGCCTGCCGGGGCAGCGCAGCGGAGCCTGACGCACGAGGACCGGGGGCCCGTGCCCCGATGGACCGGGGGTCACCCGCCCCCGGTCCCGTCCGGCTGCCCGGCCGCGTCCCGCGGGGTGCGCGCGCACGGGACGTCCGCAAAGCGCGGCGTCAGCCTTAGGGTGGTCGCATGAACGATCGCATGGTGTGGATCGACTGCGAGATGACCGGCCTCTCGCTGTCCGACGACGCGCTCATCGAGGTTGCCGCCCTCGTCACCGACTCCGAGCTGAACATCCTCGGCGACGGGGTGGACATCGTCATCCGGCCGCCCGACGCGGCGCTGGAGACGATGCCGGAGGTCGTGCGTCAGATGCACACCACGTCCGGCCTGCTCGCCGAGCTGCCCGGCGGCACGACGCTCGCGGACGCCGAGGAGCAGGTCCTCGCCTACATCCGCGAACACGTCAAGGAGCCCGGCAAGGCGCCCCTGTGCGGCAACTCCGTCGGCACCGACCGCGGCTTCCTGCTGCGGGACATGCCGACCCTGGAGGACTACCTCCACTACCGCATCGTCGACGTCTCCTCCGTCAAGGAGCTGGCCCGCCGCTGGTACCCCCGGGCGTACTTCAACAGCCCGGAGAAGAACGGCAACCACCGCGCGCTCGCCGACATCCGCGAGTCCATCGCCGAACTCCGGTACTACCGCGAGGCCATCTTCGTGCCCCAGCCGGGCCCCGACTCCGACACCGCCCGCACCATCGCCGCCAAGCACGTCCTTCCTGCTCAGCAGGGCTGACCGGCCCCCCGCCTGGGGCCCCGGGAAAGCCGGGCGCGAGCACCCCTTCGGACCCTGTACACTTTTTCTCGGCCGGTCGGGGAAACGACGAAGTCGAACCGCCGGTCATGGTGGGTGTAGCTCAGCTGGTAGAGCACCTGGTTGTGGTCCAGGATGCCGCGGGTTCGAGTCCCGTCACTCACCCTTCGTCATCAGCCGGTGACCTCTCGTGGAGGTCACCGGCTGATGCGTTTCCCGGGCCGACCCGTTCTCCGGACTCCACCTCCGGACTCCGCTCCGGAAAACCCGCGCCCTGCGCCGCGCCCGCCCCCGTACCCTCGCCGGATGCGTCCCGAGCCGATCGTCACCGCCCGTCTGGACCTCCTGCCGCTGCGCCCCGATCACGCCGCCGAGATGGCCGCCGTGCTCGCCGACCCGGAGCTGTACGCGTTCATCGGCGGCTCCCCCGCCACGCCCGACGAGCTGCGCCGGCGCTACGAGCGCCTGGCCGCCGGGTCCCCCGACCCGGCCGTGTCCTGGTGCAACTGGGTCGTACGGGCCCGGGAGGAGGGGGCCCTGGTGGGCACCGTCCAGGCCACGGTCACCCCGGGTGCCGGACGGGCCGAGGTGGCCTGGGTGGTGGGGACGCCCTGGCAGGGGCGCGGGTACGCCGCCGAGGCAGCCCGGTCACTGGTCGGCCGGCTGCGCGAGCGGGGCGTGCGGACCGTCGTGGCCCACATCCACCCCGGGCACCACGCCTCGGCCGCGGTCGCCGGGGCGGCGGGCCTGGCCCCGACCGACGAGCAGCAGGACGGCGAGACGCGCTGGCGCCTGGACCTGCCGTAGGCGCAGCGGCGGAGCCGGGCACAACGGCCGTCCTGCGGGCGGCCGGGGAACCGCGTACGGCGCGAGCTCCCCCGGCCGCCGGTCAGGACGAGGCCCGTACCTCCAGCTCCGTCGCCAGCACGACCCGGCGGCGCTCCAGCCCCCGCGACACCGCCGGCCGGCGGTCCGCGATCTCGGTGAGGAGCAGGTCCAGCATGCGGCGGCCCATCTCCTCGATCGGCTGGCGCACGCTGGTCAGCGGCGGGTCCATGTGGCGGGCGATGGCCGAGTCGTCGTAACCGACGAGCGCGACGTCCTCGGGGATGCGCCGGCCGACCTCGCGCAGCACCTGCCGGGCGCCCGCCGCCATCACGTCCGAGCCGGCGAAGACCGCGTCCAGGTCGGGGTGGCGGGCGAGCAGCTCGGTCATCGCGCGGCGGCCGCCCTCTTCGGTGAAGTCACCCTGCTCCACCAGGGACTCCCGCACCTCGTGCCCGGCGTCGCGCAGGGCGTCGCGGTAGCCGTCGACGCGGCGCTGGGCGCCGTAGACGTCCAGGCGGCCGGTGATGTGGGCGATGAGGCGGCGGCCGCCGGACAGCAGGTGTTCCACGGCCGAGCGGCCGCCGCCGTAGTTGTCGGAGTCGACCGAGGGCAGGGTCTCCGCCTCGGACCTCGGGCCGGAGATCACCGCGGGGATCTCCAGCTGGGACAGCAGGTCCGGCAGCGGGTCGTCGGCGTGCACGGAGACCAGCAGCACCCCGTCGACGCGGTGGGCCGCGAGGTACTGCGCGAGGCGCTGCCGCTCCCGGTCGCTGCCCGCGAAGATCAGCAGCAACTGCATCTCGGTCTCGGACAGTTCGGCGCCCACACCGCGCAGCATGTCGGAGAAGTACGGCTCGGCGAAGAAGCGGGTCTCCGGCTCGGGCACGACCAGCGCGATCGCGTCCGTGCGGTTGGCGGCCAGGGCGCGGGCCGCGGTGTTGGGGACGTAGCCGAGCTCGGCGACGGCCGCCTCGACCGCGGCGCGCGTGGTGTCGCTCACCCGCGGGGAGCCGTTGATCACCCGGGAGACCGTGCCGCGGCCCACGCCGGCGCGCGCGGCGACCTCTTCCAGGGTCGGCCTGCCGCCGCTCCGCCCCCGCGCTCCGTGGCCTGCCATGGGCTCCGCCTTCCCGCCGTCGTCAACGCGCTGGCCTGGAATCTAACAGTCGCGTCCATGGGCACCACCGCCACCTGGGCGGATGATGGGTCCGGCGGCCCCCGTACGAAACGTACCGCTCGCCGCGTTAGTTAACAGGCCGATAACTGAACGCACCTTCGCGCGTCACCACCCTTGACACCCCCGCCCGAACCGACGACTCTTCAACACATCACTTGTGGGAGCGCTCCCACAGTACCTGGCACATACATATCCCGCACGTTCCCCGCCCGAGCCGCAAGCGTGAACTAACGGGCCCAACAATGCAGTTGGCCGGGGGGTCGGCACGTCAGGGCAACAGGAGGACGCAATGCGAGCATTCACCCGTACCGCCCGCCGGGCGGTAGTCCTGGCGGCGGTGGCGTCGCTCGGCGCCGGGTTGCTGGCCGGCTGTGCCGACGACGGCAACGACAGCGACTCGGACGGGTCGTCGTCCGGTGGCGGCAGCGGCAAGACCACGGTCACGCTGGGCCTTTTCGGTACGTTCGGCTTCAAGGAAGCCGGACTCTACACCGAGTACGAGAAGCTGCACCCGAACATCAAGATCGCCGAGAACGTCGTCGAGCGCAACGAGAACTACTACCCCGCCCTCCTCAACCACCTCACCACGAACAGCGGCCTGCAGGACGTCCAGGCCGTCGAGGTGGGCAACATCTCGGAGATCGTCTCCACCCAGGCGGGCAAGCTCACGGACCTGTCCAAGGTTTCGGGCGTGAACAAGAGCAACTGGCTGGACTGGAAGTGGCAGCAGGCCACCACCAAGGACGGCCAGACCGTGGGCCTGGGCACCGACATCGGCCCGATGGCCGTCTGCTACCGCAAGGACCTCTTCCAGCAGGCCGGTCTGCCCACCGACCGCAACGAGGTCGCCAAGCTGTGGGCCGGTGACTGGAACAAGCTGGTCACCGCCGGTGAGACGTACAAGAAGAAGGCCCCCAAGGGCACCACCTTCTGGGACTCCCCCGGCGGCCTGCTCAACGCCGTCCTCAGCAGCGAGGAGAAGAAGTTCTACGACGAGTCCGGCAACGTCATCTACAAGACGAACCCGGCCGTGAAGAACGCCTTCACCCTCACCGCGAAGGCCGCCCAGGAGGGCCTGGTGGGCGCCCAGACCCAGTTCCAGCCCACCTGGGACCAGACCATCGCCAACACCAAGTTCGCCGCGATGGCCTGCCCGCCCTGGATGCTCGGCTACATCAAGGGCAAGTCGAAGCCCGACGCGGCCGGCAAGTGGGACGTCGCCGTGGCGCCGAAGTCCGGCAACTGGGGCGGTTCCTTCCTGTCGGTGCCCAAGAGCGCCAAGCACGCCAAGGAGGCCCAGGAGCTGGTGGCCTGGCTGACCGCGCCGGCGCAGCAGGCGAAGCTGTTCGCCGTGCAGGGCTCCTTCCCGAGCGCGCCGAGCACGTACACCATGTCGGAGGTGACCAGCGCCAAGAACGACATGACGGGTGACACCCCGATCGGTGAGATCTTCGGTGCGGCCGCCAAGCAGATCCCCGTGCAGGTGATCGGCCCGAAGGACCAGATCATCCAGCAGGGTCTGACCGACAACGGCGTCATCCTCGTCACCAAGGGCAAGTCGCCCGAGGAGGCCTGGAAGACGGCCACCAAGACCATCGACAACAACCTGGACAAGTGACCCGTATGTCCACCCGTCACGACATCGCCGCGCCCCCCGCTGAGGGGGGCGCGGCCCCGGGCCGCCCGGCCCCGGGCACCGGGCCGACGGAGGCGGACAGGCGCCGGCGTGCCCGGCTCTCCCGCCGCTGGCAGCGCGACCTGCGCTGGAGCCCCTACGCGTTCGTCTCGCCGTTCTTCGTGCTGTTCCTGGCCTTCGGCCTGTTCCCGCTGATCTACACCGGCTGGGCGTCGCTGCACCAGGTGGAGCTGACCGCGCCCACCGACATGACGTGGGTGGGACTGCGCAACTACACGCGGATCTTCGACGACGAATTCTTCTGGAACGCGGCGAAGAACACCCTGCTGATCGGGATCATCTCCACGGTCCCGCAGCTGCTGATGGCCATGGGCATCGCCCACATCCTCAACTACAAGCTGCGCGCCTCGACCTTCTACCGGGTCGTGATGCTCGCGCCGTACGCCACCTCGATCGCCGCCGCCTCCCTGGTGTTCGTGCTGCTCTTCGGGCGCGACTACGGCATGATCAACTGGGCTCTGGACCAGGTCGGCATCGGCAAGGTCGACTGGCAGAACGACCACTGGGCCTCGAAGATCGCGGTCTCCTCGATCATCATCTGGCGCTGGACCGGCTACAACGCGCTGATCTACCTGGCGGCGATGCAGGCGATCCCGCAGGACCTGTACGAGTCGGCGGCGCTGGACGGCGCCAGCCGCTGGCAGCAGTTCCTGCACGTGACGCTGCCGTCGCTGCGGCCCACCATCCTGTTCACGGCGGTCGTCTCGACGATCGGCGCGAGCCAGGTCTTCGGCGAGCCGCTGCTGTTCGACGCGAACAAGGGCGCGTCGGGCGGCGCGGAGCACCAGTTCCAGACGCTGGGCCTGTACCTGTACGAGCAGGGCTGGGTGAACCAGCACCTCGGCCGGGCCTCGGCGATCGCCTGGACGATGTTCCTGATCCTCATCGTGATCGGCATCGTCAACTACGTCATCTCGCGCCGGCTGCGCGCCAGTAGTTAAGGAGTACGGCCGTGACGACGACCCTGACGAAACCCGAGGACGCAGCGCCGCCCGTGCGCAAGTCCCGCAAGCCCCGTGCCGCCCGGGCCGGCGGGCACATGCACGGGGGCCCGATCGCCTACGCGATCCTGGTCCTGTTCTCCATCGGCTCGCTGTTCCCGCTGGTGTGGACGGCGATCGCCGCCTCCCGGGACAACAACCGGCTGGCGCAGACCCCGCCGCCGTTCTGGTTCGGCTCCAACCTCTTCCACAACCTGGACGTGGCCTGGACCGACGCGAACCTGGGCGAGGCGTTCGTCAACACCACCTTCGTGGCGGGCGTGTCGGCGCTGACCATCGTCTTCCTGTCGACGATCGCCGGGTTCGCCTTCGCCAAGCTGCGCTTCCGCGGCCGTGGCGCGCTGATGCTGCTGGTGATCGGCACGATGATGGTGCCGCCGCAGCTCAGCGTGATCCCGCTGTACATGATGGTCGCCAAGCTCGACTGGACCGACCAGCTCCAGGCGGTCATCTTCCCGTCGCTGGTGAGCGCGTTCGGTGTGTTCTTCATGCGCCAGTACCTGATCCAGGCGCTGCCGGACGAGCTGATCGAGGCGGCCCGGATGGACGGCGCGAGCAGCTGGCGCGTGGTGTGGCACATCGTCTTCCCCGCGGCGCGGCCCGCGATGGCGGTGCTGGGCATGCTGATGTTCGTGCAGACCTGGAACGACTTCCTGTGGCCGTTCCTGGTGCTGACCCAGACCGGCAACCCGACCGTGCAGGTCGCGGTGGCGGGGCTGGGCCGTGGCTACACGCCCGACCAGTCGCTGATCATGGCGGGCGCGCTGCTCGGCACGCTGCCGCTGCTGCTGGTCTTCGCGATCTTCGGCAAGCAGATCGTGGGCGGGATCATGCAGGGCGCCGTGAAGGGCTGAGCCGCCGCCCGTCCTGTGCGCCGTTCCCCAGGGGGCCGGGTCACCGTCGCCTCGGCCCCTTTTCCTTCCGCCCTCCCGCCGCCTCCCCCTCCTTCTCTTCGTTCTCTTCCTCCTCCCCCTCCCCACCCCCTGTTCTTCCCCTTCGTCCTCCGTAGGTCTAGACGACCACTTTGGGAGCGCTTCCATGCCTGAGTCCGCACAGCCGGAGACCCCGATCCTGGTGAGCCCGGCAGCACCGGAGAGCCCGGTGACCTTCCCCCCCGCCTTCCTCTGGGGCGCGGCGACGTCCGCCTACCAGATCGAGGGCGCGGTGCGGGAGGACGGCCGTACGCCGTCGATCTGGGACACGTTCAGCCACACGCCCGGCAAGACCGCGGGCGGCGAGACCGGTGACATCGCTGTCGACCACTACCACCGCTACCGCGAGGACGTGGCGATGATGGCGGACCTCGGTCTGACGGCGTACCGCTTCTCGGTCTCCTGGTCGCGGGTGCAGCCGACGGGCCGCGGGCCGGCCGTCCAGGTGGGCCTGGACTTCTACCGGCGCCTGGTGGACGAGCTGCTGCAGCACGGCATCACCCCCGCGGTCACGCTCTACCACTGGGACCTGCCGCAGGAGCTGGAGGACGCGGGCGGCTGGCCGGAGCGCGACACCGCGTACCGCTTCGCCGAGTACGCGCAGATCGTCGGCGAGGCGCTCGGCGACCGGGTGGAGCACTGGATCACCCTCAACGAGCCGTGGTGCAGCGCCTTCCTGGGCTACGGCTCCGGGGTGCACGCGCCCGGCCGTACCGACCCGGCGGCCTCGCTGCGCGCCGCCCACCACCTCAACCTGGCGCACGGGCTCGCCACGTCGGCGCTGCGCTCGGTGATGCCGACCCGCAACGAGGTGGCGATCAGCCTCAACTCCTCGGTCGTGCGGCCCCTTTCGCAGGACCCGGCCGACGTGGCCGCGGCCCGCAAGATCGACGACCTGGCCAACGGCGTGTTCCACGGCCCGATCCTGCACGGCGCCTACCCCAAGTCGCTGTTCGAGGCGACCCGTTCGGTGACCGACTGGTCGTTCGTCCAGGACGGCGACCTGGAGGTCATCCACCAGCCGCTGAACGCGCTGGGCCTGAACTACTACACGCCCACCCTGGTGTCGGCGGCGGACCCGCAGCTGAGCGGTCCGCGGGCGGACGGCCACGGGGCCAGCGAGCACTCGCCCTGGCCGGCCTCGGACGACGTGGCGTTCCACCAGACGCCGGGCGACCGCACGGAGATGGGCTGGTCGGTCGACCCGTCCGGGCTGCACGAGCTGATCATGCGCTACACGCGCGAGGCCCCCGGCCTGCCGATCTACATCACCGAGAACGGCGCGGCCTACGACGACAAGCCCGCCGCCGACGGCACCGTGCACGACCCGGAGCGCATCGCCTACCTGCACGGCCACCTCGCGGCGGTCCGCCGCGCCATCACCGACGGCGCCGACGTGCGCGGCTACTTCCTGTGGTCGCTGATGGACAACTTCGAGTGGGCGTACGGCTACGAGAAGCGGTTCGGCGCGGTGTACGTGGACTACGCGACGCTGGAGCGGACCCCGAAGTCCAGCGCGCGCTGGTACGAGCGGGCCGCCCGCACGGGCGTGCTCCCGGAGGTCGACGCGCGGTAGGGCGGCACGAGAACCCCCCGGACCCGCCTGAGGGTGGCGGAGTCCGGGGTGGCAGGGGGAGGTCGGGGGACGGGGCGCGGCACGTCGTGGGGGCGTGCCGCGCCCTGCTGTGTGCCCGGCTCAGCGCGGGACGCGGACCACGGCCACCTCGCCGGCGCCGATCTCGACCAGGCCGTCGGGCAGGGGGGTGCCGGTGAGGAGTTCGGTGGCCTCCTCCGGGACCCGGACGCGGGCGCCGTCGCCGCCGTGGTCGATGAGGAAGAGGTAGTCGGCGTCCTCGCCGCGCCGCCGGGCGGCCTCCACGCCCTCGGGCACCCCGTCCAGGACGGGCCGTACGCCGGCCTCGGCGCACATGCCGAGCAGCAGCTCGCCGAGGGTGGCCGCGTCCGGGTGGGTCGCCACGTACCAGGCGGTGCCCTCGCCGTGGGTGTGGCGGGTCACCGCGGGCACCCCGGCCAGCGGGCCGTCCGCGTACGCCGTGACCGCCCGCGCCCCGGCCAGGCGCACCCGCTCCGACCAGAGGGTGGCCGTGCCGCCGCCGGTCAGGGTGCGCGTCTCGCCCGGCAGCAGCGGGAAGAGCTCGTCGGTGCGCACGCCCAGGGCCTCGCGGAAGGCGCCCGGGTAGCCGCCCGGCCGGACGTGGCAGGAGGCGTCCACCATGCCGCTGTGGAAGCCGACCGCGAGGGTGCCGCCCCGGGCGGCGTGGGCGGTCAGGTTGGCGGCGCCCGCGTCGTCCACCAGGTACAGGCTGGGCGCCAGCACCAGGCGGTACGCGGACAGGTCGGCGTCCGGGCGGACGAAGTCCACCGCGACACCGGCCCGCCACAGCGGCTCGTACCAGGAGCGGACCCGGTCGAGGAAGCGGACCTCCTCGCTGGGCTGGGACGGCAGTTCCACGGCCCAGCGGGCGTCCCAGTCCCAGACGACGGCCACGTCGGCGGGGCTGCGGCTGCCCTTGACCTCGGCGAGCGCCGCCAGGTCGGCGCCGAGGCGGACCACGTCCTGCCAGATGCGGCTGTCGGTGCCCGCGTGGGGCAGCATCGCCGAATGCCACTGCTCGGCGCCCGCCCGGGCGGCCCGCCACTGGAAGTAGGCGACGCCGTCCGCGCCCCGGGCCACGTGGGCGAGGGCGTTGCGCCGCAACTCACCGGGGTTCTTGGCCCGGTTGACCGGCTGCCAGTTCACGGCGCCGGTGGAGTGCTCCATCAGCAGCCACGGTGCACCGCCCGCGAGGGAGCGCACGAGGTCGCCGCTGAGCGCTAGGTCGACGTACGGCTCGGGGTCGGTGGAGAACAGGTAGTGGTCGTTGGACACCACGTCCAGCTCCGGTGCCCAGCGCCAGTAGTCGAGGGCGTCGAAGGCGGGCATGACCATGAAGTTGGTGGTGGCGGGGACCTCAGGGGCCGCCTCGCGCAGCACCGCCACCTCGGCCCGGCACAGGGACAGCAGCGCGTCGGAGCAGAAGCGGCGCCAGTCCAGCCGGTGGGTGGGGTTGGGCACCGCGCCCGTCGCGCGGGGCGGCAGGACCTCCTCCCAGTCGTAGTACCACTGGCTCCAGAAGGTGGTGCCCCAGGCGGTGTTGAGGGCCTCCAGGTCGTCGCCGTACCGGTCCCGCAGCCAGATACGGAAGGCGGCCGCGCTGGTGTCGCAGTAGCACTCGGCGTTGTGGCAGCCGTACTCGTTGTGGACGTGCCACATGCGGACCGCGGGGTGGTCGGCGTACCGCTCGGCGAGGGCGCCCGCGATGCGCAGCGCGGCCTGCCGGTAGGCGGGGCTGGACGGGCAGAACGTCTGGCGGCTGCCGTAGGACAGGGTGCGGCCGTCCCGGTCGACGGGCAGCGCCCGCGGGTGGGCGCGGAAGAACCAGGCGGGCGGGGCCGCGGTGGGCGTGGCGAGGTCGGCGGCGATGCCGTTCTCGTGCAGGAGGTCCAGGACCTTGTCCAGGCGCGAGAAGTCGTACACGCCCTCGGAGGGCTCCAGCAGGGCCCAGGCGAAGATGCCGACGCTGACCATGTTCACCCCGGCCTCGCGCATCAGGCGCATGTCCTCGGCCCACACCTCCTCGGGCCACTGCTCGGGGTTGTAGTCGCCGCCGTAGGCGATTCCGGACACGGACAGGGTGCGCTTCACGGTGGTCCTTTTCGGGGTGCGGGCGCGTCAGCCCTTGGCGGAGCCGAGGGTGAGGCCGCTGACGAACTGCCGCTGGAGCAGGAAGTACACGATCAGGGTGGGGATCGCGGTGAGCAGGGCGCCCGCGGCGACCAGGTTGGGGTCGGTGAAGTACTGCCCGGACAGGTTGTTCAGCGCCGAGGTGATCGGCATGTTGTCGCCGGTGGAGATCAGCACCAGCGCCCAGAAGAAGTCGTTGTAGATCCAGATGGACAGCAGGGTGGCCAGGGCGGCCATCGCGGGCTTGCACAGCGGGAGCGTGATCTGCCAGTACAGGCGCCACGCCGACGCCCCGTCCACCAGCGCGGCCTCGGTCAGCTCGTGCGGCAGGGAGCGCATGTAGTTCGACAGCACGAAGGCGCAGAACCCGGACTGGAACGCCACGTGGATCAGCACCAGGCCGAGCGCCGAGTCGTACAGCTTGCCGCTGGCGGTGATGCCCGGCAGGTCGGTCAGCAGGTACATCCGGTACAGCGGGGTGATGATGACCTGCTGGGGCAGCAGGTTGCCGGCGGTGAACACCAGCAGCAGCGCCAGGTTGAGCCGGAAGTCGAAGCGGCTGACGTAGAAGGCCACCATCGACGACAGGAACAGCGTCAGCAGCACGGCCGGCACCGCGATGAGCAGTGTGTTGCCGAAGTAGTGCAGCATGTCCGACTGCTCGAAGGCGTGGGTGAAGTTGTCCAGGCTCAGCGTGTCCGGCCAGGAGACGTACCCCTTGGTGCTGGTCTCGCTGTAGGGGCGCAGTGCGGAGAAGACGGCCCACAGCAGCGGTGCCAGCCAGGCCAGCGCGGTGCCGGCCAGGAAGACGTGCAGCAGGACGCGGGCGGGGCGCACGGGGGTGCGCCGCTTGGCGGGCGGGGCGCCGGCCGGCGTGCTCAGGGTGCTCATGCGCGCCGCTCCTTCCGGAAGGTCGCGATCAGGTAGGGGATGATCACGATCAGCGAGATCACCAGCAGGACCACCGCGATCGCCGAGCCGTACCCGATGCGGCTGGACTCGCCGATGATGTTGTTGGTGACCAGGATCGACAGCAGCTCGGTGCCCTGGGCGCCCTTGTTGAACACGAAGACGAGGTCGAAGGCGCGCAGCGCCTCGATGATCGTCACGACCAGCACGACGGTGTTGGTCGGGCGCAGGGTCGGGAAGATGACGCTCTTGAACGTCTGCCACTCGTTGGCGCCGTCCAGCGCGGAGGCCTCCCGCAGCGAGGGGTCGACGCTCTTCAGGCCGGCCAGGTAGAGGATCATCATGTAGCCGGTGTGCCGCCAGGAGGCCGCGACCAGCACCGCCCACAGGTTGAGGTCGGGGTCGCCGATCCAGTCGATGTAGTGGCCCGGCTCGTTGGCCCCGATGATGCTGTTGATCAGCCCGGTGTCGGGGTTGTAGACGAGCTGCCAGACGAAGCCGATGCAGGCCATGGAGATGACCACGGGCAGGAAGAACGCCGTCTGGTAGACCCGGCTGAAGCGGATCCGCTTGTCCAGCTGGACCGCGAGGAACAGCCCGAACGGGGTCGGGACGAGGATGAGCACCACGAACCAGATGACGTTGTGCTGGACGGCCGGCCAGAACTGCGGGTTGTCGTCGAACAGCTGGGTGAAGTTCTGCAGTCCGACCCACTTGATGGAGTCGAAGCCGATGCCGTCCCAGGTGGTGAAGGCCAGGAAGATCGACGCGATCGCGGTGACCCAGACCAGGGCCACGTGCAGCACGGTCGGCACCCCGGCCATCAGGCCCAGGGTGATCCGGTCGCGGCGGGTCAGCAGGCGCTTGTGCCCCTGCCGGTCCCGCCCGGTGCCGGAGGCGCGCCGCGGAGGCGGCACGGCGGCCGCCTCCGGGGACTTCGTGGGGGTGTCGGTCGCCATCTCGCGCGCGCTCACTCGGACGCGAAGATGGTCTTCTTCTGCCGCTCGATCGACGAGAGCAGACTGTCCACGCCCTTGGGGTTCTGCAGGAACTTCTGCAGTCCGGGCTGCATCACCGTGGAGGTGAAGTCGGGGCGCGAGTCGCGGTCCATGAACTGGGTGAGGCTCTTGGCGCCGGAGATCATCTCGAACGCCTTCTTCTGCAGCGGCGTGTACGAGGCGGTCGAGGCCTTGGCGGAGGCGGCCACCACGCTCGGGTCGCCCTTGAGGTAGATCTCCTCGGCGGCGGGGGTGCCGAGGAACTCCAGCAGCTTGACGACGCCGTCGTGGTTCTTCGGCGACTTCGACACCATGAACCCGTCGGTGGGGGCCTCCACGGTCTCCTGGCCGTAGGTCGGGTTGATCTCCGGGAAGGCGAAGAAGTCCAGGTCGTCGAGGTCCGCCTTGTTCGTGAACTGCTGGCCGACGAACGAGCCGAGCACGTACATGCCGGCCTTCTTCGCCACCAGCGTCTGCGCCGCGTCCTGCCAGGTGCGGCCCATGAACCCGTCCTGGTGGTAGGGCAGGATCTCCGTCCAGTGGTCGAAGACCGCCTTGACCTTGGCGTCCGTCCAGGACGCCTTGCCGGCCATCAGCTGGACGTGGAAGTCGTAGCCGTTCACGCGGAAGTTGATCTGGTCGAAAGTGCCCATCGCGGGCCAGGCGTCCTTGTCGCCGAACGCGATCGGCACCAGGCCGTCCTTCTTCATCTGCTTGCACAGCGCCACGAACGCGTCCCACGTCGTGGGCACCTGGTAGCCGTGCTGCTGGAAGACGCTTCTGCGGTAGAAGACCGCCCACGGGTACGTGGTCAGCGGCACGAAGTAGTACTTGCCGTCCTCGCCCTTGCTGAGCTTCTGCATGGCCTCGGGGAAGTTGCCCGCGATCTTCTGCCACACGTCGTCGATCGGGGACGCCAGCCCCTTCTTCGCGAAGAACTGCATGCGGTAGCCCGCGAACCAGTTGAACACGTCGTCCGGGGTGCCCTGCAGATACGAGTTGATCTGCTCCTGGAACGTGTTGTGGTCCTTGGTGTTGACCTTGACCGTGATCCCGGACTGCTTGGTGAACGCCGTGTAGATGTCCCCGTACGCCTTCTTCGGCACCGCGTCCGACTGGTTCGAGCCCAGCGTCACGGTCTTGGGGTCGGACGACGAGCCGCTGCCGCCGCACGCGCTCAGCAGGGGGACGCCCGCCCCGAGGACGGCGGCACCGGCCATGCCCCGCAGGAGGGTCCGGCGGGCGGGGGACAGCGAGGTCGGCGGGGTCGACGGGATCGACGGGGTCGGCTGCATTGACGGCTCCTGGGAGGGTGTGGGCCAGGGAAGACCACATCACGTTCGGCCATACCTGGTCTCAACCAATCAGAAACCAACTCGACCGAACACGGTGTGGCGCAATAACAGTCGTATGTCCGGTCAGCGTCAAGGGGTGGTGTGCGCAGTTGTCGAAACGTAATCGACATTGCCGAACGGAGACACCCGGGCTGGATGTCTCCGTTCGGCGGTGTTCGTTCCTGTTCGGCCAGGCGTCAGTTGAAGGCGGCGAAGGCCTTGGAGAAGGCGGACGGCTCCTGGACGATCGAGCTGCACGTGGCGTCGGCCGTGCCCTTCGCGCCGCCCGCGCACTGCTTGTCGCGGGTGGCCGACCACATCGACAGCCAGCCCAGGCCCTTGGACTTGGCGAAGGCGACGAGCTGGGCGGCGTCGTCCACCTTGAAGATCTCGGAGGCGACGTCGTTCACGCCGATCATCGGGGTGACCGCGACGGCCTTCCAGGCGGCGCTGTCGCTGAGCTGCAGGACGCTCTTGATCTGCGCCTGGGTGGCCGTGGCGGCCTGCTCGGCGTAGGTGCCCATGTCACCGCTGTACGCGGGCCCGTAGTCCATCGCCATGATGTTGACCGCGGAGATCTTCACGCCGTTCTTCTTGGCGTCCGCCAGCAGGTTCACGCCGTCCTGCGTCAGGCCCTCCGGCATCACCGGCAGGGTGAACGACACGTCCAGGCCCGGGTGCTGACGCTGGAGCGTGGCGATCGCCTGCGCGCGACGGGTGTTGGCCGCGGTGTTGGGCAGCGCGCCGCCCTCGACGTCGAAGTCGACCTTGGTGAGCTTGTAGGCGTCCACGGCCTTGCCGTACGCCGCCGCCAGCGCGTCCGCCGAGCCGCAGGTGGTGCCCAGCTCGGAGCCGGAGGCCCCGCCGAAGGAGACCCGGACGTCGCCGCCCTTGGCGCGCAGCGCGCCGATCTGCGACGCCACCGCGTCGCTCGCGAGGTCGGTGACGCCGCCCCACTTCGGGGTGCAGCCGCCGCCGTCGGTGACGAAGGCGAGGTTGTAGTTCTTCACGCCGGTGGCGTTCGCGGCGCCGATCAGGTCGAAGGCCGGGTAGAGCGAGGTGTCGACGTACGGCGCGAAGCCGGCGCTCGCGGTGGTGCCGGTGCCGGTGGACTGCGAGGGGCTCGCGGTGGGGGTCGGCGTGGCCGGGGCGGTCGGCTGGGAGGGAGTGGCCGTGGGGGTCCGGCTCGCGCTCGGCGTCGGGACGGGGGTCTGGGTCGGGCGGCCGCTGGGCTCGGGGGTCGGACCGCTGTCGGTGGAGCAGCTCGCGCCGTCGATGCGGCAACCGGTGGGGTCGGCGCTGCCGTTGACGACGAAGCCGACGGTGACCGACTCACCGGCCTTCAGCCCGTCGCCGTCCCACTTCGGGGGCTTGACGGTGACGTGCTGCCCGCTGACGCTCGACTCGCCGTTCCACAGCGAGCTCAGCCGCGCGCCGGACGGCAGGTCGAACTCCAGCGCCCAGTCGGCCTTCTGCTGTCCGCTGTTGTTGGTCACGACGTACTGCGCGGTGTAACCGGTCGACCAGTCGCTGGTCCGGGTGTACGCGGCGCCGATCCCGGCGGCCTGCGCGGTGCTGGTGAGCAGGACGACACCGCCGCCTATGACCGCCGCGGCGACGACGCCGCCGATCACCTTGTTCCTGCCACTGATCCTGCGCCGGTGCGTGCTCATGGCGTGCCTGCCTGCCTTCGTGGTTCACGGGGGGAGTGCGCGGGTCCCGGAACGGGGACGCGGCAGCACGCTAGCGATCCGGAACCGGGCAAACCGCCCGAGCCGGACGCGGGGCGGGGATCTTAGGGTGCGCTTAAGGATGGGATCGGGAGCGATTAAAGGGGGAGGCCGACCGGCGGGTGCGGCGGCGGCGCACGGAGCCCCGGTGACCGCGCCGGGACGGGCCGCTCTCCCGTCCGTCGAGCTGGATCCACAGGCGCACCTCGGTGCCGCCGAGCACCGACGAGCCGATGCGCACGTCCCCGCCGGTCGACTCGGCGAGCCGGCGCACGATGTCCAGGCCGAGCCCGGTCGAGCCGTCGCTGCCCGAGCCCCGGCCGCGGGCCATCGCGGACTCGGGGTCGGCGATGCCGGGCCCCGCGTCGGACACCAGCACGATCACCGCGTCGTCGCCGTTGTGCACGTCCACCGCGAAGGCGGTGCCCTCGGGGGTGTGCCGGAACACGTTGCCCAGCAGGGCGTCCAGGGCGGCGGCGAGGTCGGCGCGGGCCACGGGGATGCGCACCGGCCGCTCCACTCCGGCCACGCGCACCTTGCGGTCCTCGTCCTCGGCGAGCGCCGACCAGAACGCCATCCGCTCCCGGACGACCTCGGCGGCGTCGCACCCGGCGCCCGGACCGGCCGCCGCGGTCTGCGGCTTGGCCTCGCGGGCGGTGCGGATGATGGTGTCGACCTCGCGCTCCAGCTGGGCGACCGCGGCCCGGGTCTGCTCGGCGGCGGGCGTGTCGCCGAGCGAGGCCGCGTTCAGCCGCAGCACGGTCAGCGGGGTGCGCAGCCGGTGGGACAGGTCGGCGGCCAGCTCCCGCTCGTTGGCGAGGAGCTGGACGACCTGGTCGGCCATCGAGTTGAACGCCACGGCCGCGCGCCGCAGTTCGGTCGGGCCCTCCTCGGGGACCCGCACCCCGAGCTGTCCCTCCCCCAGCTCGTGCGCCCCCTCGGCCAGCCGCTGCGCGGGCTGCACCATGCGCACGCCCAGCCGGTCGGCGACCGCGACCGAGCCCACCACCAGCGCGGCGCCGACGGCGGCGAGCACCGCCCAGGCCGTGCCGACGCCGTTGGTGACCTCCGCCTCGGGCACGAACACCTCGATCACCACGGTCCCGGAGCCGAGCGCGACGGGCTGCAGCAGCGCGGAGCCGCCGGGCACCTCGGCGGTGGAGGCGCGGCCGAGGCGGCGCACGGCGGCGACGTCCTCCTCGGCGGCGCGCCGCCGGCCCAGGTCGACGGCGGTCCGGCCGTCCCCGGCCGGCAGGTGCACGGCGAGGCCGTCACCGGCACCGGCGGAGGCGAGGACCCGCTCCAGCTCCTCGCGGTCGGTGGTGATGGACAGCGCGGGCACCAGGACGGCGGCCTCCCGCTCGGCGTTGGAGAAGGCACGGTCGCGGGCCATCTCCCGCACCACCAGCCCGAGCGGCACGGCGAACGCCACCACGACCATGGCGGTGACCGCCAGGCAGACCTTGACCAGCGCCCATCTCATCGCGCCTGCTCCAGGCCCCGGGAGCCCTCACCGGGCGGCTCCAGCTTCACGCCCACCCCGCGCAGGGTGTGCAGGTAGCGCGGGCGGGCGGCCGTCTCCCCCAGCTTCCGGCGCAGCCAGGACAGGTGGACGTCGATGGTCTGGTCGTCGCCGTAGGACTGCTGCCACACCTCGGCCAGCAGTTCCCGGCGCGGGACCACCACGCCGGGGCGCCCGGCGAGGAAGGCCAGCAGGTCGAACTCCCGCCGGGTCAGGTCGAGTCGGACGCCGTCCAGCTCGGCCTGGCGGCGCAGCGGGTCCACCGTCAGGCCGCCGACGCGCAGCACCCCGGCCGTGGGGGCCTCACCGGCGCCGGACCGGGCCCGCCGCAGCACGGCGGCCATCCGGGCGGCCAGGTGCTCCACGGAGAACGGCTTGGTGAGGTAGTCGTCCGCGCCGGCGTTCAACAGCCGCACGATCTCCGTCTCGTCGTCCCGGGCGGTCGCGACGATCACCGGCACGTCGGTGATCCCGCGCAGCATCTTCAGCGCCTCGGACCCGTCCAGGTCGGGCAGTCCGAGGTCCAGGATGACCAGGTCGAAGGGGACGTGGGCGACCTCGCGCAGCGCCTCCAGTGCCGTGCCGACGCTGCGCACGGTGTGCGAGGCGTCGGTGAGGTGCCGGATCAGCGCCGAACGTACGAACTGGTCGTCCTCGACCACGAGCACACTTGCCATGCGCCGCACCGTACGCCATGCCGCACGACCCGGTCCGGACCTGTGGACAACTCGGCCCCTGTGCGAACTGTGGTGCTCCTGGGGCAGTATGGCCGCGATGCGCAGAGGACTCGTACACGTACTCGCGTGGTCGCTCGCCACGGGCGCGGCGGTCACGCTGTCGTGGTGGGGCGTCCACACCGTGATGGCCGGCACCGCCTACGACCCGCCCCGCGCCCTGCCGTTGACGGCCGGCGGCACTGCCGCGCAGGAGGCGGAGCCGCTGGTGCCGGCGACGTCCCGCCCGGCGCCCTCCCCGTCACCCGACCCCTCGCCGAGCAGGTCCCGCAAGCCGTCGCCGACCCCGTCCGCGCCGCGCACCTCGCCCTCCGCGTCGCCGTCTCCCTCCCCCACCGCGTCCGGCCGGATCAAGAGCTACGACACCGACGGCGGCCGGGTGGTCTTCGACATCGGGGCGGCCTCCGCGACGCTCGTCTCCGCGACGCCCGGGGCCGGCTGGTCGATGCAGACCTGGACGACCGCGTCCTGGATCCGGGTGGAGTTCGCCTCGGGCGCGGACCGCGTGTCGGTGTTCTGCACCTGGCACGACGGGCCGCCGCGCGTGGAGGTGGGCACCTACTGACCGGCCCCGGACCGGCCCGTGGGCCCGTCCCGGGTCAGCGGAAGACGGAGGGCGGCGGGACCGGTGAGGCGGTCGCCGAGGCGTCGCTCACGGGGGCCGCGCCGCCGGTGAAGTCGACCAGCGCCCGGCCGTGTTCGAGCCGGGCGGGCTGCGGGTCGGAGGCGGCCCGGCGGGTCAGCTCGGCCACCGGCAGCGGGCGGTCGGCGGCGACCAGCACGGCGTTGCCGAAGCGCTTGCCGCGCAGCACCGCCGGGTCGGCGACCAGGGCGAGTTCCGCGAACCGCGCGGCGGCGGTGGCGATCTGGCCGCGCAGGTGGGTCAGGGGCGGTCCGTCGGCGAGGTTGGCGGCGTAGACCCCGCCGGGCGCCAGCGTGCGGCGCACCTCGTCGAGGAACTCCGTGGAGGTGAGGTGGGCGGGCGTGCGCGCGCCGGCGAACACGTCGGCGATCACCAGGTCCGCCCAGCCGTCGGCCACCTTGGCCAGGCCGTCCCGGGCGTCGGCCGTCCGCACCCGGATCCGCGCGCCCGGGTCCCACGGCAACTCCCGCCGGACCAGAGCGACCAGCGCGCCGTCCCGCTCCACGACCTGCTGGGTGGACCTCGGCCGGGTGGCGGCCACGTACCGGGCGAGGGTCAGGGCGCCGCCGCCGAGGTGGACGGCGCGCAGCGGCCTGCCGGGCGGCGCGACCAGGTCGATCACGTGGCCGAGGCGCCGCTGGTACTCGAAGGACAGGTGTGCCGGGTCGTCGAGGTCGACGTGCGACTGCGGCGCTCCGTCCACCAGCAGGGTCCAGGCGCGGGCGCGGTCCCGGTCCGGTTCGAGCCGGGCGAGCCCGCCGTCGACGTCCTCGACGACCGCGTCGGCCGCGCCGCGCCGCCGGGGGTTCCTGGCCTTTCCCATGGGGACAGTGTCCCAGGACACGGACACCTGGGCGGACCGGGACCGGGCGGGCTCACCGGCAGCTGTCGGCCGCCTCGATGAGCCGTGCCGCCTCGCCCAGGGCGCGGCGCAGTACCGCCGGGTCGGTCGCCAGGTCCGCCTCGCCGGGCGGCAGCAGCCAGTCGCAGCCCTCCGCGGGCGGTGCGGGCAGGGCGACGTCCTGCCCCTTCACGGCGGGCGCCTCCTCCTGCGGCCCGTCCGGGTCCGCCCCCTCCGCGTCCGTGCGCGGTTCCAGCCGCAGCCCGCGCCCGTCGGTCTCGGTGCAGGTGCTGCCCGGTACGTCCCACCCGGCCGCGGTGCCCGCCGGGACCACGAACACCAGCGTCCCGCCGCCCTCGACGTGCAGCACCGGCCCGACGCCGTCGCCCGGGCCGCGGCGCAGGATGTCCACCGCCTCCAGGCCCTGCCGCGCGGGCACGCTCACCACGTCGCACGGCTCACACGGAACGTTGTTCTGGCTGGTCACCACGCCGACCTCCACGACGGAACGGAACCCACTGTGCGGTCTGCGGGGTTCAACGCGCGAGCCCGTCAACGGCTACGGCGAAAGTGCGCCGCAAAGGATGGCAGTTCATGGCAGATCGCGGGGGCTATATCCGATTTGTGACCAAACGCCGTGTGGCGGCCCGGCCGCAGCCGGTACGTTCTAGCCCGCCGGAAACAGGGCGGGACCGCCGGGGCGTCCGGGGAGTCCCGAGAGGATCCGGGGAGTTCCCGCCAACGCCCCGGCCGATCCGGAACCGGCTCGCCCGGTCCCCGGCATGGTTCGACGGTTCGCACGAGAGGACCCGGCCATGGCGTCGTCATCGGTGCCCGCACCCCGGCCCCACCGGCCACCCCTGCCCAACGTCGCCTTCCGGCGCCTGCGCGGGCCGCGCTCGCCCGCCGAGTTCGCGGCGCTGGTCCGCCGGGCCGCGCGCGAGATCGGGGAGCGGGTCAGCTGCGACGCGCGCTACGTCGGCCGGGTCGAGGCGGGCGAGATCCGCTGCCCCAACTACGCCTACGAGCGCGTCTTCCTGCACATGTTCCCCGGCCGCACGCTCACCGACCTGGGCTTCGCGCCCCGCTCGGCCGTCCGCGGACGCGCGGCGCGCACCGCCGGGGACGCGCCGGGCGCCACTGAGACGGACGGGGCGCACGAGCCGTATGACACGCAGGACCCGTACGACCCGGACGACAGGCACCACGACGACGAGGAGAGCGACGTGCTGCGTCGCGCATTCATGACCGGCGGGGGCGCCACCGTGGCCGCCGCCTCCCTGGGGCCCCTCCGCCTCTCCCTCGACGCGTCCCCCGCGCGGCGCCCGCGCCGCGCGGGGGTCGGCCAGGTGAGCGCCCTGGAGGAGGCGGTCCGCCGGATCCGGCTGCTCGACGACCGGCACGGCGCCGACGGCCTCTACCGGCGCGCGGCCGCCCCGCTGCGCGCCGCCTACGCCCTGCTGGACGCCGGGGCGACCCGGCAGGCGACCGCCGACCGGCTGCACGCGGGAGCCGGCGAACTCGCCATCTCCGTGGGCTGGCTGGCACACGACTCGGGCCGCTTCGACGACGCCCGCTCGCACTACGCGGAGGCGCTCGCCACCGCGCGCGTGACGGGCGACCCGGCGCTGGAGGCGCACGCGTTCTGCAACACGGCGTTCCTCGCCCGCGACGCCGGCCGTCCGCGCGAGGCGGTGCGGGCCGCCCAGGCCGCCCAGCGGGCCGCGCGGCCCCTCGGTTCGCCGCGGCTGATGTCGCTGCTGGCGCTGCGCGAGGCGGGCGGCTGGGCCGGGCTCGCCGACCGCGCGGGCTGCGAGCAGGCCCTGGTGCGTGCCCAGGCCCTGTTCGGGCGGGGCCCCTCGGACGAGGACCCCGAGTGGATGAGCTTCTACGGCGAGGCGGAACTGGAGGGCCTGGAGGCGCAGTGCTGGTCCACCCTCGGGGACTGGCCGCGCGCGGCCCGGCACGCGCGGCGTGCGGCGAGGCTGCAGGACCCGCACTTCACCCGCAACATCGCGCTGTACACGGCGGAACTCGCCGACGACCTCGCGCGCGGCGGCCGCCCGGACGAGGCCGCGCAGGCCGGGACGCGCGTGCTGGACCTGCTCGACCAGGTGCAGTCGTCGCGCATCCAGACGATGCTGGCGGGCACGGCCCGGGTGCTGCTGCCGCACCGGCGGGCCGGCGGCGTGGCCGACTTCCTGGACCGCCACGCGTCCCGGCCGCGGCCGGTGTGAGCGAGCGGGGCGCCCCTGGGGTGTCCCCAAATGTCCCGGGTGTCCCCGGGTGTCCCCGGTCTACGCGGCCAGGTGTCCCTGGTCGTTCCAGCTCTCGATGGCCGCCTCCCCGTAGGCCCAGCCCAGGACCGACAGGGACGTCGGATTGAGGCGGATGCGGGACGCGAAATCCAGCGGCAGGCCCAGCCAGCGGGCGCCGATGGAACGCAGGATGTGGCCGTGGGCGAAGACGAGGACGTCCCGGTCGGCCGAGCGGGCCCAGGCGACGACCTCGTCGGCGCGGGCCGTGACCTCGGCCAGGCTCTCGCCGCCGGGGACGCCGTCGCGCCAGATGAGCCAGCCGGGGCGGACCGCCTGTATCTCCGCCGGGGTCATGCCCTCGTACCTCCCGTAGTCCCACTCCATCAGCGTGTCCCAGACGGTGGCGCGCTCCGCGAAGCCGGCAAGCTCGCACGTCTCCCGCGCGCGTGCCAGCGGACTCGTGCGGACCTCGAGGCCGGGCAGGGAATCGAACGGGGGCCGGTGGAGCCGCTCGCCGAGCAGCTTGGCGCCCCGGCGGCCCTCCTCCAGGAGCGGTACGTCGGTCCTGCCGGTGTGCTTTCCGGACAACGACCACTCGGTCTGTCCGTGCCGGGCCAGCAGGATGCGCGGTGCCATGGGGAGGAGACCTTTCCGAGCGGGTACGGACGGGTGGGGAGACGTCCTCAGGAGGACGTGCGGAGGACGTGCGGGGGAACAGCAGGAAATCGACGGGCGGGACCCCTCCATCATCGCGCACCCTGAGGTGGGGCAACCCGGCGGGCGACGATGGCGTCTTGTGGGCCGGGGCGCCCAGGACGGGCGCGTACATACGCCGTAAAGTGACACGCCCGTGCCGCGGCCGGTGCACGCCCGTGCCCGACGGGCGGACCCGGCACCGCCGGCCGCACGACCACGGCCACCGTGCACAGATTGAAGGGGGAGGCGATCGGATGCCCCACACCGAGACACCGGGCACCGAGGCGACCTCGCGGACCCGGCTGCGCTGGTGGACGGAGCTGCCGCTGATCGTGCTGGTGTACGCCTGCTACTCGGCGGGCCGGCTGCTCGCGCGGGGCGACGTGTCGTCGGCCGTGGACCACGGGCTGGCGATCCTGCGCATCGAGAAGACGCTGCGCCTGAACGCCGAGCACCCGCTCAACCGGCTGTTCACGCGCGAGGCGTGGCTCGGTGTCCCGGCGGACTTCTGGTACGCCTCGCTGCACTACCTGGTCACCCCGGTGCTGCTGGTCTGGCTGTTCCGCCGGCGCGCGGAGGTATACCGGGCGGCCCGCACCTGGCTGATGACGTCCACGTTCATCGGCCTGATCGGCTTCACGCTGCTGCCGACCTGCCCGCCGCGGCTGCTGTCGGCGGACCACGGCTTCGTGGACACGATGGCCCAGTACAGCTCGTACGGCTGGTGGGGCGGCGAGGCGAGCGCGCCGCGCGGCCTGGGCGGCATGACCAACCAGTACGCGGCGATGCCCAGCCTGCACGTGGGCTGGGCGCTGTGGTGCGGCGTGATGCTGTGGCGCCACGGCGGCACGCGGACGGCGAAGGTGCTCGGCGTGGCCTACCCGCTGCTGACCACGATCGTGGTGATGGGCACCGCGAACCACTACTTCCTCGACGCGGCCGCCGGCGCCGCCGCGATGGGCGTCGGGCTGCTGCTGGCGCCGCTCGTGACGCGCGGTGTGGACCGGGCGCGCGGGTGGGTCGTCGCGCGCGTGCCGGTGTTCTCGGCGAACTCCGGGGCCACACCCGCCACGATTGTCAGTGGAGGATGCCAGACTTCCCCGGGTGAACGATTTCCACGGCAGCGCGCGTCACGGTTCGGACCGGGAGCCGAGCCGGAGGCCTCTCCCACCGACGCGGGGGACGGGGCTCCGGCAGCGGCTCGCTGAGCTGCGCGGCCCCGAGGTGCCGGCCAAGGCGCTGGACGCCCGCGCCCTCGCGGCGCTCGCCGCGAACCCGGGGTGCCGGCGGCGCGCGATCCTCGACGGCGCCGGGGTGGACAAAGCGGTGCTGGCGGACCGCCTCGGCTCCCCCTCGGCCTTCGGCCAGTCCCAGTTCGCGCTGACCCGGGGCAACGCGTTCGAGGCCCGGGTGAAGGCCGACGGCGGGGCCGAGCTGCTGGGCCTGGTGCACCGCAGGCTGGACCCGGCCGCCGAGCCGCCCGTGGACGCGGCCACGCCCGACCTGACGGCGGCCGGCCCCGAGGGGCGCACGGCGCGCACGGCGCTGGCGCTGCGCGAGGCCACGGAGGCGGCCGGCACCTGGACGCTGCTGGACCACCCGATGCTCGCGCTGGACGTCGCGGGCTCCCCGGCCTTCCTGGAGCCGGACGCGGTCGTGGTGCACCCCGACGGCAGCTGGACGGTCGTGGAGATCAAGTCCTTCCCGATGCTGGACGGTTCGGCGGACCCGGCGAAGGTCGGCGCGGCGGCGCGCCAGGCCGCGGTGTACGTGCTGGCGCTGGAGCAGGTCGCCGCGCGGATGGAGGCCGCCCCGCGCGTGCGCGACCGCGTCCTGCTGGTGTGCCCCAAGGACTTCTCCAACCTGGCCACCGCGTCCGCCGTGGACATCCGCAAGCAGCGCGCGGTCACCCGCCGCCAGCTGACCCGCCTCACCCGCATCGAGGACATCGCGGGCACGCTCCCCGAGGGCGTGTGCTTCGCCCCGGACCTGCCCGCCGAGCGGCTGGCCGAGTCCGTCGAGTCGGTGCCGGCGACGTACGCGCCCGAGTGCCTGTCCGCGTGCGAGCTGGCGTTCCACTGCCGTGGCCGCTCCCGCTCGGCCGGCGCGGTGACCACGCTGGGCCGCTCGGTCCGCGCGGAGCTGGGCGGGCTGACGACCGTCGAGGACGTGCTCGCCGCCGCGCGCGGCGAGGCGGGCGACCCGCGGGACCCGGCGGTGGCCGCCCTGCGCCGGGCCGCCGAGCTGCGCGCCGCGGCACTGGCCGGCGCGGCGCTCCCGGCCGCCCGGGAGCCGCGCGCGGCGGAGGGGCCGGCCCCCGCGCGGCCGGCCGGGGCGCCGGGGCCGGTCCAGGAGGCCGCGCCGTGTCGCTGATCGCCACCCTGTCCCGGCTCGAGGCCGTCACCACCGGCCGGGCGCAGCCGCTCGCGACGGTCCGTCACCGGCGCCTGTCCGAGCGGCCGCTGGTGTTCGTGCCGCTGACCACCGCCGGTGAGGCCGGTGCCCCGCTCGGCGCGCTGGTCGGCACCGACCGGGACGCGCCGCGCCTGCTGGCCGTCCCGCAGCCGCGCGACCGCGACCTGAGGTTCGCGTTCCTCGCCGAGCTGGCCGATGTGGTCCTGCCGTACGTCGACTCCCACGCCGACGTCGTCGAGGCCGCCGAGCGCACCGAGACCGACCCGGAGACCGGGAAGCGGGTCAAGGTCGAGGTCGAGCTGTGCGCGGACGCGCCGCAGATCGTCGTGCCGAGCCGCGCGGGCGTGGAGTTCGTGCGGCTGCTCGGCCGGTCGATGCGCTTCCGCCGTACGGCGGAGCAGGACCCGGAGGCGCCGCACCCCGCGCCCCCGCGCGTGCCGCTGCTCGGCCGCTGGCTGACCCACTACGGCGAGCGGGCCCGGGTGCCCGGCTCCTCGCTGCTGCTGGCGCTCACCGAGGTGCTGGGCCGGCACTGGGCCACCGGGCAGTCCACCCTGGAGGACCAGCACCTGGGTGCGCTGCTGGCCTGGATCGACCCGCCCGGGGGGACGTCGGGCGCCGAGGCGGCGCTGCGCGCGGAGCTGGCGCGGGACGAGCAGGGGCAGCTGCTGTGCCCGCCGGCCGGCCCGGCCACCGACCCCGCGTTCGACAACAAGCTGCTCGCGCCGGCCATCGAGCGCTACGACCGGGCCCGCACCGCGTTCGCCGCCGCCGAGGACGGCCTGGAGGCCGACACCCGGCTGGGCATCCTGACCGCCGCCGAGCGGGAGGTCCGCGAGCTGGTCCTCAGCCGCACCCGGCCCACCTGGGACGCGGTGTGGCGGGGCCTGGACCTGCTGCGCGCGCTGCCCGAGGGGGCGCACGTCGAGGAGCGGTGGACGCGCGACCGCTGGTCGTTCACCGGCCACCGCGACCGGGTCCTGGCGGGCGAGCCCCCGCAGCCGCGCCGCGACGACGCGGTGACCGCGGCGAACAAACTGGCCACGCGCGAGCGCGAGCAGGCCCGCCTGGACGCGCAGGAGGCGCTGGACGACCCGCTGGTGATGGCGGGGCGGCGACTGGCCGGGGAGGCGTTCGCGGGCGAGGTCACCGAGGTCGTCATGGCGTACAGCGAGGGCAAGCGGCCCAGCCCGCGCCCGCTGGTGACGGTGCGCACGGACGACCGGCCGCACCTGGGCGAGCGCGCCAAGGTCTACCGCTCGCTGGGCGGCAAGCCGCAGTCGGCGGAGTGCGTGGGCATAGACGCCGACGGCCTGGTGGTGCTGCGGGTGCTCGACAAGATGGGCCGCGGCAAGGAGCCGGAGCCCGGGTCGGTGCCGGAGAAGGGCGACCGGCTGTGCTTCACGCTGTTCGAGCACGAGCAGCGCGGCGGCGCCAAGCTGCCCGACCCGGAGCAGACCCCGTGGACGCACGGCGGGCCGCCCGGGGAGCCGGTGCTCGAAGCCGCCGATCCCGTCACCCAGGAGGACGTCCTGTGAGCACCGAGGCCGAGGTCGACCCCGGTACGGCCGCCGCGCGGGCCACCGCGGCGATCCTGCGCGACACGCTGCACGGCGACGCGCGCGGGGTCGTCGTCGACTCCCCGCCCGGCGCCGGCAAGTCCACGCTGGTGGTGCGCACCGCGCTGGAACTGGCCGAGGCGGGCCGCTCGCTGATGGTGGTGGCGCAGACCAACGCCCAGGTCGACGACCTGGTGCTGCGCCTGGCGGAGAAGTCCCCCGAGCTGCCGGTGGGCCGCCTGCACAGCAGCGACGCCGACCCCTACGACAAGGCGCTCGACGACCTGCCCCACGTGCGCAAGTCGGCGAAGGCGGGCGACCTCGCAGGGCTGCCGGTGGTGATCTCCACGGCGGCGAAGTGGGCGCACGTGAAGGTCGACGAGCCGTGGCGGCACGCGATCGTGGACGAGGCGTACCAGATGCGCTCGGACGGGCTGCTGGCCGTGGCGGGCCTGTTCGAGCGGGCGCTGTTCGTGGGCGACCCGGGGCAGCTGGACCCGTTCGCCATCGTGGGCAGCGAGCAGTGGGCGGGCCTGTCGTACGACCCGTCCGCGTCGGCGGTGACCACGCTGCTGGCCCACAACCCGGACCTGCCCCAGCACCGGCTGCCGGTGTCCTGGCGGCTCCCGGCGTCGGCGGCGCGGCTCGTGTCCGACGCGTTCTACCCGTACACGCGCTTCCGCAGCGGCACCGGCCACGGCGACCGCCGCCTGTCCTTCGCCGTGCCCTCCGACGGCTCCGGCCCGGACCGGGTGATCGACGAGGCGGCCGAGTCCGGCTGGGGCCTGCTGGAGCTGCCCGCCCGGCACACCCCGCGCACGGACCCCGAGGCGGTCCGCGCGGTCGCGGCCGTCGTACGGCGGCTGCTGGACCGGGGCGGGGCGGCGACGTCGGAGCGCTCGCCGGAGCCCGCGCCGCTGACCGCGGACCGGGTCGCCGTGGGCACGGCGCACCGGGACCAGGCGGCCGCGGTCCGCGCGGCGCTCGCGGAGCTGGGCGTGCGGGACGTCACGGTCGACACGGCCAACCGGCTCCAGGGCATGGAGTTCGACGTCACGGTCGTCCTGCACCCGCTGTCCGGCCGCCCCGACGCGACGGCGTTCCACCTGGAGACCGGCCGCCTGTGCGTCCTGGCCTCCCGGCACCGCCACGCGTGCATCGTGGTCTGCCGGGCGGGCGTGGGCGACCTCCTCGACGACTACCCGTCGACGGAACCGGTCCAGCTGGGCACGATCGTGAAGTTCCCGGACGGCTGGGAGGCGAACCACGCGGTCCTCGCCCACCTCGGCGAGCACCGGGTGGCCTGGCGCCCGTGACCGGCCGGCGGCGCCTTCCAGCCGCGGAGCAGTCCAGCACCGCCCGAACCGCCGGACGGAGTCCGGCACGCCGCCGGAGGCGGCCGATGGATGCAGCCCGGACGGCTGGGAGGCGAACCACGCGGTCCTCGCCCACCTCGGCGAGCACCGGGTGACCTGGCGCCCGTGACCGGCCCACCTCGGCGAGCACCGGGTGGCCTGGAAGCCGTAGCGCCGGGGCATGTTGGAGGGGGAACATCCCGGCGCGTGTGGGGCTCGGGAGAGCGGCGGGGCCCCCTTGCGGGGTCGCGAGACAATGGAGGGTGGTCCGTGCGGAAGCGCCGGGCGGGCCGCACCGACCCCAGGAGGAGGCACGACATGGCGGAGCCCACGCCGCGTCGCAACGAACCGCGGCTACGCCCCGCGCCCCTGCTCTTCGAGCCCGCCGAGGCCACCGGCGACCCGGAGCACTTCTTCGACCTCGAGTCCATCGACGACCCCCGGGCGCTGCTCGCGCGGGCGACGGAGCTGACGGTGGCGTTCCGGGCGGCGGCCGACCGGGCGACGGAGTTCCAGGCGATGGCCGCGGCCCAGCTCGCCGACCCGCGCCGCTTCGACCGGCTGACCACGGCGGACATCGCCGAGCGGGCGGAGTGGACCGAGGACTACGCCAAGAAGATGGTGGAGTTCGGGCGGGACCTCATGCGCGGCGGTGAGGGCGGCAGCCCGGTCGACCCCGTCTGACGGGACGCCCCCGCACGCACCGGAGCGCCAGGGCCACGCCACCCCGGCATATGCCAGGCGGGCACGATACCCGCCGACCCACCGCCACGTCCCCGGTTTTCGCAACTCACCGGAACCGGCTGCTCACGGGCGGTAGACCTGGGGCTCATGAGCAGCGTATGGGACGAGTTCTCCGACATCTCGGGCGTCACCGCGGACGGCGCCGCCTGGCTGGCCTCGGCCGGCGCACACCCGCGCAGCACGCTCGCCCTCTGGGCGGAGCAGCCGGACGCCCCGGTCGTCCTGCCCTGCGGCTCGGTCTTCGACGTCGTCAACGTCCCGGCCCTGTTCGGCCGCCGGATGCTGGACCGGCTGTGGGACGAGGGCGCCGGCACCGGCCCGGTGGCCGTCTTCCGTGGCCGGGTCCTGCTGTTCACCGCCCCCGGCACGGCCCAGCGCCTGCCGTCCCTGCTGGCGTGGGAGGAGTGGGGCGGACGGGACGCCCGGGACTGCCGTACGGCGGCCGTGCCGCCCCTGCTGTGCCACGGCACCGGCGACGCCGTGACCGTCCCGCCGCTCACCGCCACCGCCCCGGCCGGGGCCCGCTGGCTGGTCGCCCCGGACACGCGTCATCCCTGGCTGCCGGGCCCGGAGGTGCTGCTCTGGGCGGCCGTACGGGCGGCCCGCTCGGCCGTGCGGATATCGATTTCGCCCTCCCCGGAGCCTGGTGCTAAGGTCTACGACGTCAGCAGGCGCCGCTAGCTCAGTTGGTTAGAGCAGCTGACTCTTAATCAGCGGGTCCGGGGTTCGAGTCCCTGGCGGCGCACACGACGGAAAGGCCCTTCGCGCAAGCGGAGGGCCTTTTGCATGGCCGAAAAGCGCCCCCGCCGTCACCCCTCCCTCCGGCGCCACGCCCCTGGCCTCACACCCCCGGCGTGATCCGCACCGTCCACGTCCCCGACGTCGTGCGGCCCTCCACGTCCACCCGGACCCCGTGCCCGCCGTCCTCCCCCGGCACGGTGAAGCTCTCCCCCGCCGCGACCGGCGCGTCCGCGAGGGGCGGGTAGACCGAGTCCTCCCAGCAGGCCTCCGTGTGCGGGTGGGCGTCGACCACCTCGACGGGTCCGCGGCCGGACTCGGCGCGGCCGTGGACGCGGTAGACGAGGATGCCGGAGCGGCAGACGGAGCGGTCGTTGCCGACGGGTTCGCGGGCCTCGACGGCGAGGGCGCTGTCCGCGCCGGTCCGCACCACGGCGAGCTTCACGCCGGCCCCCGGCGCGAGGCCCGGCGTGCGGAACCCCGGCGCGCGGAAGGCCGGCGGGCCCGCGGCGGCCGGATCGGGCCCCGCCGCGCCGGCGAGGGGCACCCCGGGTCCGGCGGCGACGGGTTCCAGCGCCAGCCGGGTCGTGCCGGGACCCCGGACGCACACCACCTGGCGGGGCCGCAGCCAGCCCAGCTTCCACTTGTGCCAGGCGAACAGGTCGGGGGCGAGCGCGAACTGGCTGCCCATCAGGTCCCAGTCGCCGACGTAGGTGTCCCAGTCGCCCTTGCCGTCGGCGGGCCGGTGGTAGAGGTCGGGCAGGTCGAACACGTGGCCGGTCTCGTGGGCGAGGACCAGCCGGTCCGGCGGGTGTTGTTCGAAGACGGTGACGACCCGGCGGATGGCGGTGCCGTCCGCGTGCAGCGGGGTCTGCAGGTTGACGACCTTGGTGGCGTCGGAGTCGACACCGGGCGCGTCCGGGTCGGCGACGAAGTAGACGAGGTCGTAGCGGGAGAAGTCGACCTGGGTATCGGCGGCGGCGAGCGCGTCGCGCAGGTAGGCGGCGCGGCGCTCGGGGCTCCAGTCGCGCTGTATGGCGTACGCCGTGGACGGCTTCGGCATCCGGATCCAGCGGCGCAGGGGGTGCGCGCGCAGGGTGAACCGGCCGTAGGACGCGCGGCGGAAGAAGTCGGTGGTGCCCGGGAAGTGGTCGGCCGTCAGCTCGGCCGGGGTGCTCATCGGGGTCCAGTCCGGGAACGACAGGAAGACCATCACCGCGTCGAGGGACCGGGTGGGCCTCGGGTAGGCGTCGTTCCAGGTGTCCAGGCCCTCCGAGTGGTGGGCGGCGGTGCGCTGGAGCGCGCAGGGCTCGGGCGAGAACGGCTCGGCCACCGAGGGGCCGGTGATCAGCGAGGTCGCGGCCAGCGCCGAGAGGGTGGTGAACACGGCCGCCGCGCTGCGCAGTCGGGGACGCGGGAGCGGACGACGCGGCACGAGGACCTCCGGGAGCGGTTCACGGGACACCGCCACCCAGCCTGTGCTTATTTGTCATACTGCGCCCTGTTTGTCTGCCCCAGACGAGTGAGGGGCGGGACCGGAACGGATCGCGCGACACCCCCGGACCACTCACGGAACGTCACAAGCGGTCGGGGGGCCGCAGAACCGGTCCAGTGCGGGCAGAAACGATCTGTCAGAAGGGCCACCGCGTCGGGGACACTGGGCAGTGGCTGCGCAACTCCGCGGCCAGCCTCTATGATCGGCACACTTTGCTGCGCGGACAGAGATCGAGTGCACTGCGGGAGCGAGCGGTGAGCGGAACGTCCGAAGGGCCGACGCCCGCGGCAGACCTCGACGGGTCCGCCGTCACGGAGCGTGACAGCACGGCGCCTCCCGGTACCGGGGAGGCCATCGACACGGGGACCACGGTGCTCCTCGACCCCTACCCGGTCGTTCCCGGTGGCGCGGGTGTCCCGCGTGCGCCGGACGACCCCGACGGGCCCGGAAGCCCCGACGACCCCGTCCCCTACCGGTCCGTCTTCGCCACCGCCCCGCTGGCCATGGCCGTGGTGGACCGCGAGGGCCTGGTCGTCGGCGTCAACGACGCCCTGGGCGCGCTGCTCGGGGGCGAGCCCGGGGCGCTGGTCGGGCGGGTGGCCGCCGACCTGCTCGACCTGGCCTCGGACGCGCGGACCTGGCACGCCTACCGCGAGGTGCTGCGCGGCCGGCAGGCGCGGCTGCGCTGCACCCGGCGGCTGAAGCAGCCCGACGGGCGCTCCCTGTGGGCGCAGGTGACCGTGGCCCCGCTGGACGGCCGGACGCCCGGCGTGCTGCTGTCGGTGGCCGACATCAGCGCCCGCCGCGACCTCCAGGCCCGGCTGCGGCACCTCCAGATGCACGACCCGGTGACCCGGCTGCCCAACCGCACCTTGTTCTTCGAGCGGCTGACGGCCGCCCTGGAGGCGGACTCCCTCGAACACGGCGGCACCGGCCGGATCGGCCTGTGCTACCTGGACGTCGACGGTTTCAAGGCGGTCAACGACACCCTGGGGCACCGCGTCGGCGACCGGCTGCTCGCGGCGGTGGCCGAGCGGCTGACGGCCTGCGCGGAGGAGGTCGGCAGGTCACGGCCCGGCACCCCGCTGGTGGCGCGGCTCGGCGGCGACGAGTTCGCCCTGCTGGTGGAGGACTCCACCGGCACCGACCAGCTGTCGGAGCTGGCCGAGGCCGTGCTGAAGGCGCTGCAGGCGCCGTTCGACCTGGATGGGCAGCGACTGAGCCTGTCGGCGTCGATCGGGGTGGTGGAGCGGCACGCGGCCGGGACGACGGCGACGGGGCTGATGCAGGCCGCCGACACCACGCTGTACTGGGCGAAGGTGGACGGCAAGGCCCGCTGGACGCTGTTCGACCCGGAGCGCAACGCGCACCTGATGACGCGTCAGGCGCTCGCCTCGACGCTGCGCCCCGCGATCGAGCGCGGGGAGTTCGTGCTGGAGTACCAGCCGCTGGTCGGCATGGCGGACGGCCGGCTGCGGGGCGTGGAGGCGCTGGTGCGCTGGGACCACCCCCGGTTCGGGCTGCTGCCGCCGAATCGGTTCGTCGCGCTGGCCGAGGAGGACGGCTCGATCGTGCCGCTCGGCCGCTGGGTCCTGGCCACCGCGTGCCGGCAGGCCCGGCGCTGGCAGCTGGACAACCCCGACGAGCCGCCGCTGTTCGTGAGCGTCAACGTGGCCGTGCGCCAGGTGTGGGACTCCGACCTGGTGGCCGACGTGGCGGCGATCCTCGCCGAGACCGGGCTGCCCGCGCACCTGCTCCAGCTGGAGCTGACCGAGTCCGCGGTGATGGGCTCGGCCGGCCGGCCGCTGCAGGCGCTCCAGGCCCTCAGCGACATGGGCGTGCAGATCGCCATCGACGACTTCGGCACCGGCTACTCCAACCTCGCCTACCTCTCCCGGCTCCCGGTGTCGGTGCTGAAGCTGGACGGCTCGTTCGTCCGGGGCTTCCAGTACGAGGGCCGGGGCGACGAGGCCGCGCCGCCCAACCCGGCGGACGAGGTGATCGTCGAGGCGATGATCGACCTGGCGCACCGGCTGGGGCTGACGGTCACCGCCGAGTGCGTGGAGACGGCGGCGCAGGCCGACCGGCTGCGGCGCATCGGCTGCGACACCGGGCAGGGCTGGCTGTACTCCCGCCCGGTGACGCCGGACCGCATCGCCGCGCTGCGCACCACCCGGGCCTGCACCTAGGTCGGGTCAGGCGGTGGGCAACCCGTAGGCGTCGGCGATGAGTTCGTAGGAGCGCAGGCGCAGGTCGCCGCGGTGGGCGTGCGTGGTGAGCATCAACTCGTCGGCGCCGGTGCGCTTCTGCAGGTCGTCGAGGCCGGCGCGGACCTCGTCGGCCGTGCCGTGCACGATGTTCGCGGTCCAGGACGTGAGGAACTCCCGCTCCATCGGGCTGAACTCGTACGCCTCCGCCTCCCGCGGGTCCGGGAAGAGCCCGGGCCGTCCGGTGCGCAGCCGCACCATGTTGAGCCCCGTGGCGAGGACCTGGCGGCGGGCCTCCTCGGGGTCGTCGGCGGCCAGCGCCGAGACGCCGATCAGGGCGTACGGCGCGTCCAGGAGCGCCGAGGGCCGGAAGGACTCCCGGTACAGGTCCAGGGCCGGGACGGTGTTCTGCGCGGAAAAGTGGTGCGCGAAGGCGAACGGCAGGCCGAGCAGTCCGGCCAGGCGCGCGCTGAACCCGGAGGAGCCGAGCAGCCAGACCGGCGGCCGGTGCGGGGACTGCACCCCGCCGGGCGAGGTGGCCTGGACGGGGCCGGGCACGGCGTGGATGCGCCGGTAGGGGTGGCCGTCGGGGAAGTCGTCGTCGAGGAACCGGGTGAGCTCGGCGAGCTGCTGGGGGAAGTCGTCGGCGCCCTCGTTGAGGGTGTCGGTGCGGCGCAGGGCGGCCGCGGTGGCCCCGTCGGTGCCGGGCGCGCGGCCGAGGCCCAGGTCGATGCGGTGCGGGGCGAGGGCCTCCAGGGTGCCGAACTGCTCGGCGATCACCAGGGGCGCGTGGTTGGGCAGCATCACGCCGCCCGAGCCGAGCCGGATGCGGCCGGTGTGGGCGGCGAGGTGGGCGAGGATCACGGCGGGCGACGACGAGGCCACGCCCGGCATGGAGTGGTGCTCGGCCACCCAGTAGCGGTGGAAGCCGCGTGCCTCGGTGGCCCGGGCCAGGTCCACGCTGGTGCGCAGGGCGTCGGTGGCGGTGCTGCCGCTGCCCACGGTGACCAGGTCCAGCACGGACAGCGGCACGGGCGCGCTGCCCAGGACCGGACCGCGGATCCCGTCGTCCGGGTGGGTCTCTGCCGGGTGTCCGCTCACCGGGTGCCTCCTGCTCGTGCGGTACGTCGTGCCTGCCAGGAGCACAACAGGAGACGGTCCCCGGTTATTCCCGGGGGCAGGGGCGGGACCCGAGCCCCCGGAGCCCGGGGCAGGCGCCCCGGGCCCGGTCGCCCGGGCCCGGGTCCTCAGGCCTGCACCACCGGCTCCCGGGTGAACAGGGCGCCCAGGGCCGGGGCGTTCACCCGGCGGTCGGCCAGGCGCAGGCCCTGCCAGACGGTGACCTGGTTGGCGGTGAGGACGGGCTTGCCCAGGTGCTTCTCCAGGGCCGGGATGTGCGCCGCCGTGCTCAGCGAGGTGTCGGGCACCAGCACCGCCTGCGCGTCGGGGTGGTCGGCGGCCCGGGCCAGGGCCAGCAGTTCCGCCTCGTCCCAGGCGGTCGCGGGCGGTGCGCCCGCCGCGTGGGTGACGACCACCCGTACGCCGCCCGCCGTGAGGAAGTCCGCGAACCGGGCCGTCTCCTCGGGCTGGTACGGCGCCGCGACCGCGACCCGGCGCACGTCCAGTTCCCGTACGGCGTGCGCGAAGGCCACCGACGTCGACGAGGCGGGCAGGCCCGCGGCCCGGGCGAGGGCGCTGACCTGGGCCTGGGCGCCCTCCCAGCCGTAGGCGAAGCTGCCGCCGGTCGACACCCAGACGACGGCCTCGGCGCCCGAGAGCCGCAGCTGCTCGGTGGCGCGGGCGAGGGCGTCGGGCGCGCCCAGCCGGCCCGCCGGGTCGGCCGCGTGCGGGTCGGGCTCGACGCGGACCAGGTCGACCCGGACGTCGCTGCCCAGGAGCTGCTCGATGCGGGGGAAGTCGTCCTCGGCGGAGTGGCCCGTGTGGAGGAGTCCGAGTGCGGTCATCAGCCAGCCTTTCCTGCTGTCGCTCGTGACGGGTCGCATGCGGTGCGGGGGTCGTTCCCGTCGACGCCCCGCTGTCCGGGTACCCCGTGGGCGCCGTCGCGCCCCCACCGTCCACCCGGTCGACCGGAAAGGGGCAGGTCAGCGCGGCCGAATTCCGTTCATGGCAGCACCAGACGGCCGTCGCGGCGCGTACCGGGGACCTTCACGAGCCCTGTTCATCCGGAGCAGGTCCTCGGCGATCGGGAACAGGACAGGACCCGGGAATTCCTCAGCGCCGTGCGGTGACTACGCGCCGTGCACGCGTGAACACCGCAGGTCTCGACGCCGGGTCGTGCCACTGGCATGTGCCGAAGGATCAACGTCCCAGTTGGCGGCGCTGCGGGAGGGGCCGCAATCTTGCCGACACCCCCTCCGGACGCCGCCCCGGGCCCGTATCGTAGAGGTGATTCGCTGCCCGGACCAGGCAAGTGAGCGACCGCAGGGGGACACCGTGGCGCTGAGGAACGAGCCGACCGCGCCCTACCACTCGGCCCAGGACGCCCTGCGCGTCCTGGAGGGCGTGGCCCGGCACACCGCCGGCGTCACCGACGCCGAGCTCGCCCGCGAGACCGGTCTCGGCCGGGAGCGGCTGACCCCGCTCCTGCTGATGCTGCGCCGCGAGGGATACGTCGAGCAGATCGCCGACGGGGCGTACGTCACCGGTGAGGCGCTCGCCCGCCTCGGCTCCGCGCGCGGCCGCGAGGAGGCGCTGCGGGAGAAGCTCCAGCAGACCCTGGACCGGCTGCGCGACGCGGTGGGCGCCGCCGTCTACATCAGCCGGTACGTCGACGGCGAGGTCCGGGTCACCCAGTACGCCGACGGCCCGGCCACGCCCGCGGTCCACGAGTGGGTGGACTTCCGCTGCTCGGCGCACGCCACCGCGGTCGGCAAGAGCCTGCTGACCCAGCTGGACCACGACGGCCGGCGCGACCACCTGTCCCGGCACCGGATGGCCCGCCTCACCTCGCGCACCATCACCAGCGACAAGCTGCTGCTGTCCCGGCTGGAGGCCCAGCCGCCGACGGTGCCGGTGCTCGACCTCCAGGAGTACGCGGTCGGCACGGTGTGCGCGGCCGTCCCGATCACCGCCGGGTCGTCGGTGGGCTGCCTCGCGCTGTCCCTCCCGGTGGCCCACGCGCACCGGCTCCGCCGGGCGGCCGACGCCCTCAACCGGAACGCGGCACCGGTGCTGCTGTCACTGGCGATCTAGGGCCTGTCGTTTGGATCAGTCCGGCCGGGCCCACGGCGTCTTGTCGCCGACCCGAGCGGGGTCCGGCGCGTGCAGCTGCAAGGCGGAGGAGGGCGGCGACGCGGAGCGTCGCCAACCGACGACAACGCCGCAGATGCGCGTGCCGGACCCCGCGACGCCGGAATGATCCAAACGACAGGTCCTAGGGCCTGTGACCACCCACGACCGCGGGACGCGGTGGTCACGAGCACCCTCGCGAAGCGGGTAGTATTTTCTTCGTCGCCGGCCGCGGTAAGCGGAAGGCGAGGGTCATGCGCCGCTAGCTCAGTTGGTTAGAGCAGCTGACTCTTAATCAGCGGGTCCGGGGTTCGAGTCCCTGGCGGCGCACCCTGGAAGGGCCTCTCGTGGGAGCGAGGGGCCCTTCGGCATTGCCCTGCGCCTCGCGGGCGCCGGCCCTCAGGCGCGGAATTCGGTCGCGTAGGTGACCACGAAGGCGACGCAGAAGACGACGATCGTGCCGAGGAACACCAGCGTGCCCAGCGTCGTGGCCGCGGCCCTGGCCGGCGCCGGCCGCCGGGCGGTGGCGACGACGTCCCGGTCCTGCGTGTAGTGGACGGTGACGACGTCCCCCTCGAGGACGGTCGCGGGGCCGTCCTCCTCCTCGAAGCGGACGCTGCGGCCGTCGCGGGTGGAGAACTCGTAGACGTGGTGCAGCGTCGTGCGGACCGAGGTGTCGTGCCCGCCGTGGGTGGTGGTGAAGGTCCGCAGACAGCGCCCCTCGGCGGTCAGCCCGCTGTTCCAGGCGCGCCGCAGCTGGGCCGAGCGGTACACCACCCGGTACGCGGTGAACAGGGCACCGGCCGCGATCAGGCCGGGGAAGACAGAGAAGATCACGTCCATGGCGCGTTCCCCCGTGGTCCCCGCCGGCCCGGTCGGCCGGCGTGGGAGGAACCTACCCGCGCCGGCCGGCCGGTTGACTCAAGGGAACCTCAGAACGTGACGTCCGAGCAGGCGTAGAACGCGTTGCCCGTGTCGGCGACCGTCCACACCGCGAGGACGACGTGGTGCCCGCTCAGCCCGGACGGCAGGGTGCCGCTGTGGGAGAGGGTGGACGGCGGTCGCTGGCCGCCGTAGGGCACCGTCAGGAACGGGGTGAGGTTGAGGTCGGAGCGGGACAGGTTGTGGTCCTGGTTCCAGCCCTGCCGGGTGACGTAGTACTTGAAGTCCGTCGTGGCGTGCATGGCGGTGAACTGCCAGCGGAACGTGTAGCTCTGACCGCCCGTCACCCGGGTCGTGGGCCAGGCCCCGCCCGACGGTGTGCGGGGTGAACTGAGCTGCGCGAAGCGGCTGTTGCCGCCGCTGCACAGCTGCCCGTCGGCCGGTCCGGACGCCGGGAAGCCCTTGGGGCCCTCGACGCTCTGCGGCTCCCACTGGATGTCGCCGCAGTTCTTGACGGTGCCGTTCTGACAGAGCTTCTGCCTGCTGATGGGGAGATCGGTGTAGCCGTGGCCGCTGGCGCCACCGGAGGAGAGCACGAGGGCTCCGGTGGCGGCCAGTCCGACCGCGGCGGCGGACAGCTTGGTCCTGGTGCGCATACGGCCGCTCCTGATGAGACGTGGGGAGATGCAGTGAGCCGTGCAGGTCTAGACCAAGTTCGAGATTATGACCGTTGGTTGAACATGTCCATACCAACCGCAGAACCTCGTACCACCCTCCCGGCCCGCACCCTGACGTGACGTCAGGGGCCCTGCTCCCCGCGCCCCGAGCAGAACGCCACCGTCAGGTCCTTCACCAGCGCCTTGCGTTCGTAGTCGTCGAGTTCGACCAGGCCCCGCATGGTCAGCCGGGTCACCGTGTCCTCCACCGAGTCCACCACCGAGGTGAGCACGCTCGCCCGCTGCTGGGCGTCCAGCGCGGCGATCCGGCGGCGGTGCATCGCGGCGGCCACCTCCGGCGCGTACTCCACCCGCACCAGCCGCACCGAGAACACCTCCACGCCGACCGCCTCCGCGTCCCGCGCCACCAGCCGGGTCAGCCGCTCCCCCGCCGCCTCGGCCGAACCGCGCCCGGGACCCGGCGCCTCCACCGGCACCCGCACCACGGCCGCCTCCACGCACGCGCGCAGGTACGCCTCGTGGTCGTCGACGCCCAGCGTGGCCCGCGCGGTGTCCCGCACCCGCCACACCACCAGCACGACCACCCGCAGCGGGACCCCGCTGCCGTCGGCGGCCTGCATCGGCTCGCTGCGCCAGTGCCGCAGCCGCACGTCCACCCGGCGGCGCAGCAGCAGCGGGTTCACCCACAGCAGGCCGGTGCGGCGGACCGTCCCCCGGTAGCGGCCGAACAGGCCCAGCACCCAGGCCCCGCCGGTCCGGCCGCGCGCCAGACCGCCGAAGCCGAACAGGGCGAGCGCCCCCGCCCCGGCGTACGCCGCCCACTGCGCCGGACCGAGCCCGGCCCCCGCGTACGCCGGCAGCCGCAGCGCCGCCTCCACCGGCGCCAGCAGCACACCGGCCCACCAGGAGGCGGCCGCGCAGCCGGCCGCGCCGCAGACACCGGTCAGCACCCCCACCGCCCCCGGCAGCACCCGCGCGGGCCGCTCGGCCGGCGCGGTGGCGACGGGAGCGGGCGGACGGGGCGCGGCCGGTGCCGGACGGCGCAGGCGGGGCTGCTCGCCGGTGCCCTGCCGCCGGGACACCACGGTCGGGGCGAGCGGCACCGGCCGGGGGTCGGGCTCGTCACGGAAGAGCAGGTGGACGGGGATCTCGGTGGTGGCCTCGTTCTTGATGAGCCGGACAGGCCGCGGCGGCCCGTCGGCCGCTCCGCCCGGCTCCGGTGTGTGTGCGGTGGTCGTACTCATGGGTGCCTCCAGCCTCCGCGCCAGATGCGTCACGACAGGGGGTACGGATCCGCGGGGGTGGGCGGGCCCGAGCGGGTGGGGGGCGGCAGGGGCCGCCCGGTGCCTGCGGTGCCTCCTCACAGGAAGAGCCGGCGCCAGGTCTCCGGCCCCGGGTAGCCGTCCGCCGCGCCGCCGCGCCAGCCCTGGGCGCGCTGGAAGGCCTCGACGTTGCGCCGGTCCGCCTCGCCCCAGCGCGGCCCCGGCCCGGTCGTGTAGTGGGTGCCGAAGCCCTTCTCCACCAGCCGCCGGCCCAGCCGCGTGACGTGGGCGTTGTCCGCGCCGGGCCGGAACATCGCCTTCCCCGGGAAGGCCGGCGCGCCCGGGTCCGGCGAGGGGTCCGGGGTGCCGGTGGTGCCGGACGCGATGTCCCGGCCGCCCCCGGAGACGAGCAGGGACCAGGTGCGCGGCCCCGGCACGCCGTCGGCGTCGTCGCCCCGCCAGCCCTGGGCCAGCTGGAACGCCTCGGTGGCCCGGCGGTCCGCGTCGCCCCAGCGGGGACCGGGCCCGGAGCGGTAGAAGGACGCCCCGCCGCGCGCGACCAGCATCTGCCCGAGCCGGGTGACGTACGCGTTGTCCGCGCCGGGACCGAAGGACGACCGCCCGGGGTACGCGGCCTGCCCGCCGCCCCCCGCACCCCCGTCGCCCGCCTCCGCACCGGCCGTGTCGGCCGTGACGCCCTTGTAGCGGTAGGGGACGTACTGGCCGGAGTGGCTCCAGTAGGCGTAGGGGGTGCTCCCGCGGCGGGTGGCCGGCGGGGTCTGCTCGTAGGCGACGTAGGACGTGCGGGTGGGGTCCGTCCAGCCGCCGAAGATCACGACGTGCGAGCCCTTCTGCGGGTTGGCGGGGTTGTGGAACAGCAGGATGTCGCCGGGCTGGAGGTCCCCCTTGCCGATCCTGACGCCGAACTGGCCGAGGCTGCCCGTCCACTCGTTGCCCGGCAGGCCCCAGGCCATCGAGACGAAGCCGGAGCAGTCCTGGCGGTAGCCGTCCGACCAGTAGGCGCCCATGCTGTACGGGACCCGCGCGGCGACCCACGCCTTGGCCCGCCTGATGATCTCGGCGCGGGTCGTCGGCGGGGTCTTCACGCCGGTGACGGCCTGGGCCGGGGTGCCGCCGGGGCCGTGCAGCGGGGCCTTGCCGCCCTGCGGTGTGTCCGGTTCGTCCTCCGCGGGGGCGGCCGGCCGGTCGGGGGAGTACGGGGAACGGTGTGCGGTGTGCGGGGCGGCCGCCGCGGCGGGGGCCGCGCCCAGTGCCGCGCCGGTGGCGGCGGCCGCGGTCGCCAGGACCGCGAGGACCCGGCCGGCCGGGGGTACGGGGCGCCCGCAGGACGCGGCGGGCCGGTTCAGCAGGCCCGGACCGCAGGCGGGGCAGTCGCAGTCGCTCCCGGGATCGACGTCCTCGAAAGCCGGAGCCTCCATGCGATACCCCTCACACTCCTGACGGAAATGTCCATGGCTGTGCACATTGATCAGCTTCTCAACTGTCGCCCCCGCGCGCATGTTGACGGTCCGAATGATGTACGCGGGGCGCGCGGGGTCCTCCCGGACCGCAGGTGACCACCGGGTGACGGCCGGGCGGTGGTCCGGAGCACCGCCGGGTGTCCTGTAGAGTTGTGGCCGTCAGCAGGCGCCGCTAGCTCAGTTGGTTAGAGCAGCTGACTCTTAATCAGCGGGTCCGGGGTTCGAGTCCCTGGCGGCGCACCGACACGAGAAAGGCCCTCCGCGCGAGCGGGGGGCCTTTCTCGTCGCCCGTGCGGGGCGGCTAGCGGGCCGTGCCCGTCAGGTAGGCCGAGACGACCACGTTCGCCGAGTAGGTGCCGCTCGCCCGGTCGAAGGTGCCGCCGCAGGTGACCAGGCGCAGTTCGGCGCGGCCGGCCCGGCGAGGGCCGTAGGCGCGTGCGGCGTCGAAGCGGTCGCGCGGGACGACGTCGACGTCCTCCACGGTGAACACCGCGACCCGGCCGTCGGCCCGGACCACCCGGACCACCGCCCCGACCCCCAGCGTGCCGAGCCGGGCGAAGACGGCCGGACGGGTCCGGGTGTCGACGTGTCCCACCAGCAGCGCGGCGCCCCGGGCGCCCGGCGTGGCGCCGTGGGCGTACCAGCCGACGACGCCCGCCTGGTCGTAGGGCGGCGGGTCGATCGCGCCCCGGGCGTCCAGGCCGCGGGGGACGACGGGGGCCTGGACGCCGAGCTCGGGGATGTCGATGCGCTGGGGCGGGGCGGCGCCGAGGGGCTCGGCGGCCGGGGGCAGGGGCGTGCCGGGCGGGCGTCCCGGTGCCGCGGCGCCGGTGACGGCGGGCACGGCGGGCCCCGGCCGTACGGCGGTGACGTCCAGCCCCCACAGCCACAGCCCGGACAGCAGCACGGCCCAGGTCACGCCGGCGAGCAGGCGTGACCTGGCGGTGGAGGGGCCGGGCGCCTCCCTCATCGTCCGGTCATCGTCCGGTCCGCCTCGCGGTTGCGGCGCGCGCTGCGCAGCACCACCGCGGTGGCCGCCACCCCGGCGAGGACCAGCCCGGTCACCGCCTGGGCCGCGCCGGGGCCCTCGATGCGGGCGTCGGCGACGGTGATCTGCGCGGTGCCCCCGCCGCCCGCGGCGACGGGCGCGATCGGGGAGGCGGCGGCGGACGGTCCGGCCCCCTGGGCGGCGGGGGCCGCCGCGACCTGGACCGTGCCGTCGACCTGGACGTCGGCGCAGGTGACGCGGACGGTGTGGGCGCCGGGGGCCGCCGAGGTGCGCACCCGGGTCTCGCCGACCAGGGTGCCGTCCGCGCCGGTGAGCCGGGCGTCGGCGACGAACGCCTCGGAGACCGCGACCGCCGTCCTCGACGCGCAGCCGCTGACGCGCAGGGTGACGTCGGTGCCGGGAGCGGGCGACGACGGGGCCACCGAGACACCGCGCCCGTCGGCCGCCGCCGCGTACGCGGCGGGGGTCAGAGCGGTGACGGCCAGTGCGGCGGCCGCCGTTGCCGTACGGACTGTGACCTTCAGTGCACCCATCGTGAAACCTCCTGATACCTGGAGGCTCCCCCGGGCACCCGGGTACCGCATCCTCAGGAGTGCCGGAATTGCGCCGTACGGGTGGTTTGCGGGGCCGGACGGGTTTCAGAACCGAACAGTCGTCCAGCGAACCCCGAACGAACCGCCGGGCGATTCTCCGGGCGGTCCGCCGGATGCTCCGCCGGGTGCTTCGTCGGGTGCTTCGTCGGGTGCTTCGTCGGGCGCTCTGTCGGACGGGTCAGATGCGGTCGACCAGGTCCGCGATCGAGTCCACGACCTGCGACGGGCGGTAGGGGAAGTTCTCGATCTGGTCGGCGCGGGTCAGGCCGGTGAGCACGAGGAACGTCTGCATGCCCGCCTCCATGCCGGCCAGCACGTCGGTGTCCATGCGGTCGCCGATCATCGCGCTGGTCTCGGAGTGCGCGCCGATCGCGTTGAGCCCGGTGCGCATCATCAGCGGGTTCGGCTTGCCCGCGAAGTACGGCTGCTTGCCGGTCGCCTTGGTGATCAGCGCGGCGACGGCACCGGTCGCCGGGAGCGGGCCCTCGGTCGAGGGGCCCGTCTCGTCGGGGTTGGTGCAGATGAACCGGGCGCCGTCGTTGATCAGCCGCACCGCCTTGGTCATCGCCTCGAAGGAGTAGGTGCGGGTCTCGCCGAGCACGACGTAGTCCGGCTCGTGGTCGGTGAGGATGTAGCCGATGTCGTGCAGCGCGGTGGTCAGCCCGGCCTCGCCGATGACGTACGCCGAGCCGCTGGGCCGCTGGACGTCCAGGAACTTGGCGGTGGCCAGCGCCGACGTCCAGATGTTCTCGATCGGCACGTCCAGGCCCATGCGGCGCAGCCGGGCGTGCAGGTCGCGCGGGGTGTAGATCGAGTTGTTGGTGAGGACGAGGAAGGGCCGGCCGGACTCCTTCAGCTTCTTCAGGAAGGCGTCGGCGCCGGGGATCGGTACACCCTCGTGGATGAGCACACCGTCCATGTCGGTGAGCCACGATTCGATGGGCTTGCGGTCTGCCATGGTGCCGTCTCCTGACCTGCGCGGTACTGCGTGGGCTGGCCCCAGCCTAGCGATCAGCCGTGAGCGGCCCCCGGGCGGCCGGTTCCCGCGCTCAGCGCCGCCGGCGGGCCAGCACCAGGGCCGTACCGGCCGCCAGCAGGACCGCTGCGGCCGCCGCGGCGACGGGCGAGCCGAGACCGGTGCGGGCGAGCTCACCGGCCCGCTCGGTCAGGGACAGGACGGCCTCGGCGGACGGGGAGCCGGACGGGGCGTCCGGCGCGGGGGTGGTGCCGGTGGCGGTCGCGGCGCCGGGGTCGACATCGGCCGGGGTCGCGGCGCCGGGATCGGCGGCGGCCGGGGTCGCGGCGCCGGGGTCGGCGGCGGCCGGGCCGGTGGGCGCCGGGCCGGTGGGCGCCGGGTCCCCCGTGACCATGAAGCGGTAGTCGTCGGACTGGCCCACCCAGTCCCCGTCGTCGCCGTGCCGCTGCACCACGGCCGCGTCGGCGGTGACGTCGTCGGGCGCGGTGTCCGAGGTGAACGCGAGGCGGACCCGCACGGTGACGGTGGCGCGGGGGCCGACGGTGAAGCCCGGGAAGCCGTCGAAGGCGCCGACCAGCTCGTCCTCGTCGGTGCGCTGGAAGCGCACGGGGTACGGGCGGCCGTCGGCGTAGAACTCCAGCTGCGGCTGGGAGGGCCGCAGCGCGCGCCGCGCGTCGACCAGCACGACGACGGGGTGGACGCCGGTGCAGGTCCGGTCGGTGGTGTTGGTCAGGTCCAGGTACCAGGTGCCGTAGCCGCCGCCGGCCTCGTAGGCCGCGGGGCCGCCGCGCAGGCGGGTGGTGAGCGGGAAGTCCTTGGCGTCGGGGGCGTCGCACGAGGGGGCGGCGGTCGTGGCCGTCCGCAAGGAGGCGAGGGCGGGGGCGGCCGTGGCGAGTGGGGCGGCGGGGAACATGGTCGCGGCCAACGCGAGGCCGAGGGCGGTGGCGGGCGCGGGCGTGGTCGGTCGCATGGTCATGTGAGCCTGCCGGACGGGCCGCGGGCGCCGGGGGCGACGCTCCGGGCGGGGCACGGAGTCCGCCCGTTCAGCTCATACGACTGGTACGACCGGTATGACTGATAGTCGACGGAGGTCCGGCGGAGCAGCCCGGGCTCGCTCCCCGTGCACCGGATCGGTGATCATGGGTAGACGGGTACGCGGAACGCAGGCACGCGGCCGCCGCCGCGCACGACGCATACGGACGACGGATTGCGGATGCCGGACGACGACGGACATGCGCATGACGGATATGGGGTCACGGTGAACTTCTGGTCGCTCTACCAGCACGGTTTCGCGCGCATCGCCGCGTGCACCGGCCACGCCGCCATCGCCGACCCGCCCGCCAACGCGGAGGCGGTGCTGCGGCTCGGCCGCCGGTGCACGGAGGAGGGGGTCGCCGTCGCGATCTTCCCGGAGCTGTGCCTGACCGGCTACTCGATCGAGGACCTGATCCTGCAGGACACGGTGCTCGACGAGGTCGAGCAGGCCCTGCGGACCGTGGTGGAGGGGTCGGCCGACCTGCTGCCGGTCCTCGTCGTCGGGGCCCCGCTGCGCCACCGCAACCGGGTCTACAACTGCGCGGTCGTCGTGCACCGCGGCCGGATCCTCGGCGTCACCCCCAAGTCGTACCTGCCGAACTACCGCGAGTTCTACGAGGCGCGGCAGCTGGCCTCCGGCGAGGACGAGCGCGGCGGCACGATCCGGGTCGGCGGCGAGGACCTGCCGTTCGGACCCGACCTGCTCTTCGCCGCCGAGGACGTGCCGGGCCTGGTGCTGCACGTGGAGATCTGCGAGGACATGTGGGTGCCGGTGCCGCCGAGCGCCGAGGCCGCACTGGCCGGCGCGACCGTGCTCGCCAACCTCTCGGGCAGCCCGATCACCGTCGGCCGCGCCGAGGACCGCAAGATGCTGTGCCGCTCCGCGTCCTCGCGCTGCCTCGCCGCGTACGTTTACGCGGCGGCCGGCCTCGGCGAGTCGACCACCGACCTGTCCTGGGACGGACAGACGATGATCTACGAGAACGGCGTCCTGCTCGCCGAGACGGACCGCTTCCCGCAGGACGAGCAGTACGCGGTCGCCGACGTCGACCTGGACCTGCTGCGCCAGGAGCGCGCCCGGATGGGCACCTTCGACCACAACCGGCGCACCCTGGGCGCCCGCACCGGCGACTACCGGCGGATCGAGTTCCGGCTCGACCCGCCCGGCACCGACCTCGGCCTCGAGCGCCGCGTCGAGCGCTTCCCGTTCGTGCCCGCCGACGCCGCCCGCCTCGCCCAGGACTGCTACGAGGCGTACAACATCCAGGTCGCGGGACTGCAGCAGCGGCTCGCCGCGATCGGCAGCCCGAAGATCGTCATCGGGGTGTCCGGCGGCCTCGACTCCACGCACGCGCTGATCGTCGCCGCCCGCGCGATGGACCGCTCCGGGCGCCCGCGCAGCGACATCCTCGCCTTCACCCTGCCCGGCTTCGCCACCAGCGACCACACCAAGGGCAACGCGCACCGGCTGATGCGGGCGCTCGGCGTCACGGCCGCCGAGCTCGACATCACGCCGACGGCGCGGCTGATGCTCAAGGAGATGGGCCACCCCTTCGCCGAGGGCGAGCCCGTCTACGACGTCACCTTCGAGAACGTCCAGGCCGGCCTGCGCACCGACTACCTGTTCCGCCTCGCCAATCAGCGCGGCGGCATCGTGCTGGGCACCGGCGACCTCTCGGAGCTGGCGCTCGGCTGGTCCACGTACGGCGTCGGCGACCAGATGAGCCACTACAACGTCAACGCGGGCGTGCCGAAGACGCTCATGCAGCACCTGATCCGGTGGGTGGTCAGCAGCGGGCAGTTCGACGACCAGGAGACCGACGAGACGCTGACGGCGATCCTCGACACGGAGATCAGCCCCGAGCTGGTGCCGGGCGAGGAGATGCAGTCCACCGAGTCGAAGATCGGCCCGTACGCGCTGAACGACTTCACGCTGTTCCACGTGCTGCGCTACGGCTTCCGGCCGTCGAAGATCGCGTTCCTGGCCTGGCACGCCTGGCACGACCGGGAGGCGGGTGACTGGCCGACCAACTTCCCCGAGGCCAAGCGGGTCGCCTACGACCTGCCGGAGATCCGGCGCTGGCTCGAGGTGTTCTGCCGCCGCTTCTTCGGCTTCGCGCAGTTCAAGCGCTCGGCCATGCCGAACGGGCCGAAGGTGGCGGCGGGGGGTTCGCTCTCGCCGCGCGGTGACTGGCGGGCGCCGTCGGACAGCACGGCGGATGTGTGGTTGCGGGATCTGGCGCGGTGGGAGTGCCCGGAGGGGTAGCCCTCCAGGCGGTGCGGTGTCTTTTTGTGCGGGTGGGGCGCCGGTGGGCTTGCTGTGCGGTGGGCGGGTGCGGGTTGTCTGTGGCTGGGCGCGCAGTTCCCCGCGCCCCTTGGGTGGGGACGGGGGGCCGGGGTTTTTGGGTCGGCGGTATGTCGGTCCCGGCGCCGGTGGGCTTGCCGTGCGGGGGGGGCAAGTGCGGGTTGTTTGTGGCTGGGCGCGCAGTTCCCCGCGCCCCTTGGGTGGGGATGCGGGGGCGGGGTTTGTCGGTTCCGGCGGCGTTGGGTCTGGTGTGCGGCCAGCCACGGACAAGCCTTGAGGGGGTCAGCCGTCTGCTCGGCCGAAGATGGGGGCCAGGAGGAGTTGGGCGGCGCCTTCCGCGACCCCGCGGGCTCCGGGCGGGGCCAGGGTGACCGGGACCGCGCCGTCCGAGGCGCCCTCGCGGCGGGCGCGGGCGTCCAGTACGGCGGCGACCCCGTGCACGAAGACCTCGGGCGCGCGGGCCACCGTACGGCCGCCGAGGAGCACCCGGTCGATGTCCAGCAGGGCGGCGAGGTTGGCGGCGCCGACGCCCAGGACGCGGGCGGCGCCGGGCAGGTCGCCCTGGTCGATGGCGGCCAGGCACAGGGCCTCGACGCAGCCCCGGTTGCCGCACGGGCAGGGCGGCCCGTCGAGCTGCACGACCTGGTGGCCGAACTCGCCCGCGCCGGTGCGGGCCCCGCGGTGCACCGTTCCGCCGAGCACCAGCCCGGCGCCCAGGCCGGTGCCGAGGTGGACGTAGACGAAGGAGCCGCGCTCGCCGGCGACCGCGAGGCCGAGCGCGGCGGCGTTGGTGTCCTTGTCGACGACGACCGGCACCCCGAGCCGTCGCGCGAGCGCGTCCCGCAGCGGGAAGCCGTCCCACTCGGGGAAGCCGGTGACCCGGTGCAGGACACCCCGGTCGTGGTCGAGGGGGCCGGGGAGGGCGACACCGACGCCGAGGAGCGTGCGGACGCCGTCCGGGCGGGTGCCGTCCGGCTCACCACTCGGCCGAGCGTCTTCCGGTGCGACGGCCGCCCCGGTGCCATCGACCCCGTCGGCCGTCCGGGGACCCTCCGCCCCGTCGGTCAGCAGTCGGCCCGTCTCGCGGACCACCGCGGCCACCACAGCGTCCGCCCCCGCGCCCAGGTCCAGCGGGACGCGCCGCTCCCCCGTCACGGTGCCGTCGAGGTCGACGAGGACGGCCCGCAGTTCGTCGCGGTCGAGGTGCACCCCGACCGCGTGCCCCGCCTCGGGCACCAGTCGCAGCACCGTGCGCGGCTTGCCGCCGGTCGAGGCGCGGCGGCCCGCCTCCGTGGCCAGCCCCTCCGCCCGCAGCCGCGCGGTGATCTTGCTGACGGCCTGCGGGGTGAGCCCGGTGCGCTCGGCCAGCTCCAGCCGGCTGATCCCGTCCGCGCCGGCCGTCCGCAGCAGGTCGAGCACGAGCGCGGTGTTGTGGCTGCGCAAGGACGGCAGGTTGGCACCGCCCGTGGCTGCTGCGTTCGTCCTGTACACGCCTCCATTGTCCCCACCGCTTGCACTTTGGCAACAGCGTTGCGAAAGTGGAGGGCATGAGTGCTGCTACCCCCCTCCGCGTGGGCTTGATCGGCTACGGCCTCGCGGGCTCCGTCTTCCACGCCCCGCTGATCGCCGCGACCGACGGCCTGGTCCTGGACACGGTGGTCACCTCGAACCCGGAGCGCCAGGAGCAGGCCCGCTCCGCGTACCCGGACGTGCGCGTGGCCGAGACCGCCGAGGACCTGCTGGACCGCGCCGACGACCTCGACCTCGTCGTCGTGGCCTCCCCGAACAAGACCCACGTGCCGCTCGCCACCGCCGCCCTGAAGGCCGGTGTGCCGGTGGTCGTGGACAAGCCCGTCGCCGGCACCGCGGACGGGGCCCGCACGCTGGCCGCCCTCGCCGAGGAGCGCGGGCTGCTGCTGTCGGTCTTCCAGAACCGCCGCTGGGACAACGACTTCCTCACCCTGCGCTCCCTCCTCGCGGACGGCACGCTGGGCGACGTGTGGCGCTTCGAGTCCCGCTTCGAGCGGTGGCGGCCGCAACTGAAGGGCGGCTGGCGGGAGTCCGGCGACCCGGCCGAGATCGGCGGCCTGCTGTACGACCTCGGCAGCCACGTCGTCGACCAGGCGCTGGTGCTGTTCGGCCCGGTCGTGTCGGTGTACGCGGAGTCGGACGTGCGCCGGCCGGGCGCGGAGGCCGACGACGACACGTTCATCGCGCTCACGCACGCGAGCGGCGTCCGCTCCCACCTCTACGCCTCCGCCACGACCGCCCAACTCGGCCCGCGGATGCGGGTCCTGGGCTCGGCGGCCGGCTACGTGAAGTACGGCCTCGACCCGCAGGAGGCGGCCCTGCGCGAGGGTCTGCGCCCGGGTCCCGGCTGGGGCGAGGAGCCCGAGGAGCTGTGGGGCCGGGTCGGCTCCGGTGAGTCCCCGGTGACCGGCGGCGGACACCCCGTGCGCACCCTCCCCGGCGCCTACCCGGCCTACTACGCCGCGGTGGCCGCGGCCCTGCGCGGCGGCGGCCCCAACCCGGTGACGGCCCTGGAGGCGGCCGCCGCCCTCGACGTGCTGGAGGCGGCCCGCCGTTCGGCGCGCGACGGAGTGGCGGTGGCGCTGTGACGAGCGGTCAGGAGACCACCCTTCGATTCACTGGGGAGACCACTTCGATGTCCACCCTGACGACCACCCCCGCGTCCACCTCGGTGACCACGCCGGACGACACGCCGACCATCGAGGAACTGCAGACGCAGGAACGGCGCCTAATCCTCCGCCGGTTCACCTACGAGGACGCCTGGACCCTGGGCAGCCTGCTGGTCGGGCTGGCCCGTGAGCGCCGGGCGCCGGTGGCCATCGACATCCACCGCGCGGGCCAGCAGCTCTTCCACGCGGCCCTGCCCGGCTCCAGCCCGGACAACGACGCCTGGATCGCTCGCAAGCGCCGGGTGGTGGAGCGGTACGGCGAGTCGTCGTACCTGGTGGGCTCCCGGTTCCGGGCGAAGGGCACGACGTTCGAGGCGTCGTCCCGGCTGGACCCCGACACCTACGCGGCGCACGGCGGTTCGTTCCCGATCGCCGTGGAGGGCGTCGGCGTGATCGGCGCGGTGACCGTGTCGGGCCTGCCGCAACTCCAGGACCACCGCCTCGTGGTGGAGGCCCTGGAGGAGTTCCTGACCCAGCGCTGACCGAGCGCTGACCGGCCCCGTCCGGCTCAGGCGTCCTTCAGTTCCTGCCGCTGCCGGCCGAGCCCCGGGATCTCCAGTTCCACCACGTCCCCGGCGCGCAGGAACGGCTTGGGCTCAGGCCGGCCGAGGGCGACCCCGGCGGGCGTACCGGTGTTGATCACGTCGCCCGGGTACAGCGTCATGAACTGGCTGACGTACCGCACCACTTCACCCACCGGGAAAATCTGCTCGGCCGTCGTCCCGTCCTGCTTCAGCTCCCCGTTGACCCAGAGCTTGAGGGACAGCGCCTGCGGGTCGGGCACGTCGTCGGCGGTCACCAGCCAGGGGCCGAGCGGGTTGAAGGTCTCGCAGTTCTTGCCCTTGTCCCAGGTGCCGCCGCGCTCGATCTGGAACTCCCGCTCGGACACGTCGTGCGCGACGGCGTACCCGGCGACGTGCGCCAGCGCCTCCTCGGCCGACCCCAGGTACCGGGCCGTCCGCCCGATCACCACCGCCAGCTCCACCTCCCAGTCGGTCTTGGTGGACCCGCGCGGCACGAGCACGGTGTCGTACGGCCCGACCACGGTGTCCGGCGCCTTGAAGAAGATCACCGGCTCGGCGGGCGGCTCGGCGCCCGTCTCCCGGGCGTGGTCGTGGTAGTTCAGCCCGATGCACACGACCTTGCCGATCCGGGCGAGCGGCGGGCCGACGCGCAGCCCGGTGCCGTCCAGCGCGGGCAGGTCGCCCGCCCCGGCCGCGGCGCGGACCCGGCCGAGGGCCGCCTCGTCGGCGAGCAGGGCCCCGTCGATGTCGTCCACCACGCCGGACAGGTCGCGCAGGACCCCGTCGGCGTCCAGCAACGCGGGTCGCTCCGCTCCCGCCGTACCGACTCGCAGCAGCTTCATGGTCACCGTCTCCCTCGATTGCGGGCGCCCGGCCGACGCGGTGCGACCGGAGTGCGGCCGGCGCAGCCGTCGGAGGACTGGTCGATCCTCCAAGGCGGGCGTCCACTCCGCAATACCCGGTTCACGTACTGGACCGTAGGTCCTCATGACCGCGACCGTGACCGGGCGCCGGTGACCGGCTCACCGACGCCCGGTGAGCCGGTCCAGCAGAGGTCGCAGCGGGTGCCCCGGTGAGCGGCCGGTCAGCGGTACAGCACCGCCCGCTCCACCGCCGTCCACGTCGTGCTGGTCACCACGTACAGCGCGGCGGCCAGCGGGACCACCGCCACGGTGACCAGGGTGAGGAACGGCAGGAACGGCGCGACCCGCTGCACGGCCCCGAGCCCCGGCACCTGTTCCGCTCCGCCGGACAGCGCGGGGTTCCCCATGACCACGACCGACGGGGTTCCGGCGCCGTCGGCCTGCGCGGCGGCCGTCGCCCGCTTCGTACGGACGTAGCCGATGCCGGCGACCACCGCCACGACCACGAACAGGCCGGCGTACACCAGCCCCGCCGCGCCGAACGGCCCGCCGTGGGCGAGCGCGTCGGTCCAGCGGTCGCCGAGGGGCGCGGTGAACAGCCGGTGGGTGAGCAGGGTGTTGGTCCCGCCGCCGACGGACGTGCTGGAGAACAGGTGGTAGAGGAGGAAGAACGCGGGCAGCTGGAGCAGGCCGGGCAGGCAGCCCGACAGCGGCGACACCTGCTCGCGTGCGTGCAGGTCGAGCACGGCCCGCTGGAGCTCCTCCGGGTCCTTGGCGTGCCGTCGGCGCAGCTCGGCGAGCTGCGGCTGGAGCGCGGCCCGCGCCTTCTGGCCGCGTGCGGCCGCCCGGGACAGGGGGTGGACGAGGAGCCGTACGAGAGCGGTGAACAGGACGATCGCGGCGGCCGCGGCGGATGCGTGGAACAGGGGCTGGAGCAGGTCGGCGAGCTGTTCGACCAGGGTCGCGAAGACTGCGAGGACGGACATGGGTGAGGAACCCTCCGGGGGTCTCGTCGTGCCGGAAGCGGTGCGGACGGCAGGACGGACGACCCGCGCGGGTCACGGAACCACGGCGCTGATCAGCGGGCCGCTGTGAGCGACCCGGGAGCGATCTACGAGATACCTATGAGTGACACCTGCGCGACGGTCGTCCGCAGGAGGTGTCCTGGAGCCCGGGGCCGGGAGCGGCCCCGGGCGTCCGGGTCGCGCTGGGGCAGGAACGCCGTGCGGCGGTCACGGTCCCGGATGGCCGTGCGCACCCGGGTGGGCGGCACGGCGGGCGCGCAGCGCGCGACGACGAGGGAGCACAGGGCGAGCGCGGAGGAGGCCGCGGCGGTCGCGGCGAGCGCGACGGTCGCGGAGAGGCTGCCGGCGTCGAGCAGCGCGACCAGCAGCACGAGGAGGACCAGGCAGGCGCCGAGGCGCGCGGCACCACGGTTACGGACCATCGCTCCCCCTCCCCCGTACTCCCGCTCTTCGGGCCCCGCTTCCGTCGCGGGACCCGGGCCGCTCACACCGGATCCGGCTCCAGCGGTGCCAGCAGGCGCTTCGGCCTGAGCAGCGCGCGGCTGACCGGATCCGCCGGGTCGGGGTCGGCTCCCGGTCCCGGCTCCATCACAACGTCCGGGACGGGCACGATGGTTCCGCACGCGGGACATTCGCCGTAGGGGCCGAGTTCGGTGCCGCAGTCGGCGTGCCGGAACAGGCGCAGCGGCTTGCGGCCGAAGTGCTCGCGCCCCCACAGGCCCAGTGAGCGCAGGACCGGCCACAGGGCGGTGCCGCGCTCGGTGGGGACGTACTCGTCGCGCGGCGGCGACTCCTGGTAGCGGCGCTTCTCCAGCAGGCCCTCGGCGGTGAGGGCCTGGAGGCGGGCGGCCAGGACGGCGCGCGGGATGCCGAGGTGGACGAGGAAGTCGTTGTAGCGCCGTACGCCGTAGAGGGCGTCGCGCATGACGAGCAGTGTCCAGCGTTCGCCGACGATCTCCAGCGCACGGGCGATGGAGCACTCCTGGGTCGCGTAGTCCTTGCCGAGTGCCATGGCCCCCACTGTAGTCAATTCACCCACGTAGGTTCAATGAATGAATCGACCGTGCTACGGTGACGCCCATGTCTAGGTTCAATGAACGAACCCTCGCTGCCGTCGCCGGCCCCTCCCGCCCGGAACGCGCCCCCTCCGCGCCGGCCGCCACCGCTCCCGAGGCCGCGGCCCGCCCCCGGGCCACCCTCGCCCTGACCAGCGCCGCCACCACCGTCGCGCTGATGACGTACACCGCTCCGATCATCACGCTCCCCGACACGGTCGCCGCCCTGCACACCCCGCTCTCCGCCCAGGCGTGGCTGCTCAACGGCACACCGCTCGGCCTCGCCGCCCTGCTGCTGGTCGCCGGCAGCCTCGCCGACGACTACGGACGCCGCCGGATCTTCCTCGCCGGCACCCTGGTCCTCGGCGTCACCACGGCGGCGGGCGCGCTGGCCACCTCGACCTGGGTGTTCACCCTCGCCCGCATCGCGCAGGGAGCCGCCAGCGCCGCGCTGCTCGCCAGCAGCCTGGGCCTGCTGGTGCACGCCTATCCGACCGCGCGCGGCCGGCTGCACGCGACCGGCGTGTGGGGCGCCTTCGTCAGCGGCGGAACAGCCGTCGGCCCCCTCCTCGCCGGCGCGCTGCCCGACTTCCGGGTCACCTACGGCGTCCTCGGCGCCGCCGCGCTCGTCCTCGCGGCGCTCGGCCCCCGCGCGCTGACCGAATCCCGTGCCCCACGGGGCGGCCGGCCGGACCTCGCCGGGGCGGTCACCTTCGGGCTGGCGCTGGTCGCCCTGGTCGCGGCGCTGACCCTGGGCCGCGACGGCTGGCTGCGCGCGGCCGTGGCCTGGCCGGCGGCCGCGACGGTCGTCCTGCTCGGCGCCTTCGTGCTCGTGGAGCGGCGCACCGCCAAGCCGATGATCGACCTGGCGCTGTTCCGCAGCCCCCGCTTCCTCGCGTCCTCCGCGGGCGGCCTGTTCACCGGGCTCGCCGTGATCGGGCTGTTCTCCTTCCTGCCCGCGCTGCTCCAGCAGTCCCTGGGCATGTCCGCGATGAACACGGCCTGGCTGCTCCTGCTGTGGTCGGGGCTGTCCTTCGCGGTCGCGCTCCAGGCCAAGCGGCTGGCGGGCCGGGTGCCACCGCGCCACCAGCTCGTCATCGGATTCGCGCTGCACGCCGTCGCCGTGGTGACGATGCTCGGCGCGCTCGGCTCCGGCTCCTGGGTGCGGCTGCTGCCCGGCCTGCTGATCGGCGGTGTCGGCAGCGGTCTGCTGAACGCCGCGCTGCCGCTGCTCGCCGTGGAGTCCGTCCCGGCGGCCCGCGCGGCGATGGGCTCGGGGGCGCAGCAGACGTTCCGCTACGTCGGTTCCTGCGCGGGGGTCGCGCTGACGATCGCCCTGGTGACGTCGTCCGGCGGGAGCCTGGCGCACGGCGCGGACGTGGCGATGGTCGTGTCGGCGGGCCTGGCGGCGGTGGGGGCGCTGCTCAGCGGGCTGGCGTCGAGGTAGGGGAGTCACCACCCGGGCGGCGGACCCCGACTCCCGGACGACTTCCGGCCTTTCTCCACAGGTTCGGGGAAGGGCTGTCGGAACCCTCGACAACACCACGCGCCGCCCCGATGCTCATCGACGCACGGGCGGGCGGCGACGACCGCCCCGCTGCACCCCCGACGACGCCGGTGGGGACGACCGGCGGGTGAGCGAGCGGAGAAGCGATGATCCGGCGCAGAACACTGCTGGCGGCGACGGGAGGGGCGCTGCTCGGCGGCGCCCTGGCCACGGGAACGGCCCGCGCCGACGCCACGGTCCCCGTGAACCCCGCGCTCTCGTACGGCAGTTGGGAGGGCTGGGGCACGTCCCTGGCCTGGTGGGCGAACGTCTTCGGCGCCCGGGACGACTTCGCCGACCTGTTCTTCACGACCAGGTCGGTGACGTACGACGGCACGTCGCTGCCGGGCCTCGGCCTGAACATCGCCCGCTACAACCTGGGCGCGTGCAGCTGGAACAGCGTGGGCGGCACGACCATGGCGGTGTCGCCCAACATCCCCGCCTTCAAGCAGATCGAGGGCTACTGGCAGGACTGGAACAACGAGGACCCGGCGTCCTCCGCCTGGGACTGGACGGCGGACGCCACCCAGCGGGCCATGCTGGTGAAGGCGACGGCGCGCGGGGCGACCAGCGAGCTGTTCGCCAACTCCCCCATGTGGTGGATGTGTCTGAACCACAACCCGTCGGGCGCCGCGGACGGCGGCACCAACCTCCAGCCCTGGAACCACCGCCAGCACGCCTCCCACCTGGCCGCGGTCGCCCTGTACGCCAAGAGCCACTGGGGCGTGGACTTCGCGACCGTGGAGCCCTTCAACGAGCCGTCCTCGTCGTGGTGGACGGCGACCGGCACGCAGGAGGGCTGCCACCTCGACTCCACCGTGCAGGCGGCCGTACTGCCGTACCTGCGCAGCGAGTTGGACAAGCGGGGCCTGACGTCGACGCGGATCGCGGCGAGCGACGAGACGAGCTACGACCTGGCCCGCACCACGTGGAACTCCTTCTCCGCGACGACGAAGGGGTACGTCGACCGGGTCAACGTGCACGGCTACCAGGGCTCCGGCGGCCGCCGCGACCTGCTGTACACGGACGTGGTGACGACGGCCCGCAAGGCCCTGTGGAACTCGGAGACCGGTGACGGCGACGGCACCGGCTACACCCTGGCCTTCAACCTGCTCTACGACTTCCGCTGGCTGCACCCGACGGCCTGGGTGTACTGGCAGGTGATGGACCCCTCCGCGGGCTGGGCGATGATCGCCTACGACGAGAGGACCCTCCAGCCGACGACGGTCCAGACGAAGTACTACGTCATGGCGCAGTTCAGCCGGCACGTCCGCCCGGGCATGCGGATCCTGGACACGGGCGTGAGCAACGCCGTGGCGGCCTATGACGGAGGGGGGCGCCGCCTGGTGATCGTCGCCCTGAACACCTCCGCCTCCTCCCAGACGCTGACCTTCGACCTGTCCCGCTTCACGACGGTGACGGGCGGCCCGGGCGGCCTGGTGCCGCGCTGGACGACGGTGACGACGGGCGGCGGCGACCTGTACCGGGCGCGCTCGGACACGTACCTGTCCGGGAAGACCCTGAGCGTGCCGTTCCCGGCGAAGGCGGTGCAGACGCTGCAGGTGGACGGGGTGACGGTCTAGGGCTCACCCCACGGCGGGCGGGACGGATCCGGTGGCGGCCGCGGGACGGTGCGCGCGGCGGCCGGACCGGCCAAAGGGGGACCTCACGTTTGTCACCGGCGGGCAGTACGGTGTCGTGCATGCGCCCCGACACGCCTGCCGAGAACGTCGACCACACCGCCGAAGCGGCACGCCTGGAGCGGTCCGCCGGCCTGTACCCGCAGGACGCGGAAGCCCTGCTGCTCCAGGCCGCCGCCCATCTGGAACTATCCGGCGACCGCCCCGCCGCGACGGCCCTCTACGACCGCCTGCTGTCCGACCCGGCCGCGCTGGACAACCCCCACCTGGTGCGCGCCCTGAAGGCGTCGAACCTGTGGGAGTACGACCACGAGGCCGAGGCCCGGGCCATCATCGACGGCATCCGCGCGACCGCCCCGCGCGACGCGGCGCCCTGGGTGATCGTGGCGGAGGCCCTGGAGGCGCACGACGAGCTGGAGCAGGCGCACGAGACGTTCACGGAGGGCGCGCGGCTGCTGCTGACCGACGGGGAGGAGCCGCCGTACGCGACGCACCCGCTGCTCTTCGGCCGCCACCGGGTGCGCCGCATGCTGGGCGCGGACCACGACGCGTGGGACACGCTGGCCGACGGCCTGAGCACGGGACCGGTCCCGCTGGACGAGCTGCACGACCCGGGACGCGTATGGTCGCTGGGCTCGGACAACCCGGCGGAGCTGCGGGCCGAGATCAGCCGCCTGCGCGCGGAGCTGGGCACGTACCGCGAGGCGCTGTCCCGCCCGTTCCCGGTGGCGGTCCTGCACTGGCCGAAGCAGGAACTCACCGAGCTCACGGACGCCTACCCGAGCCTGACCGCGGAGTACCCGTCCCACGAGGCGCACCTCGCGACCATAGAGTCCTCCCTCCGCGAACTCGCCACGTCCGGCACCCCCAACCTGGGCATCGTCACGGGCACGGTCCCCTCGTACGAGGCGTTCGCGGCGTCTGAGGGCACGACCCCGGCGGACACGACGCTCCTCCCCCAGTACGCGACGACCCTCGCGGCCCGAGGCCGAGCGGTGGCGTGGCCGCCGCAGCGGGGGGAGGCGTGCTGGTGCGGGTCGGGGGCGCCTTACGGGGAGTGCCACGGCACGCAATCCTGACCGGCCGGGACGCGGGGCGGCGGGAAGCCGCTGAACGGCCCGGCGCCATGATGGCCGACCGCCCATTCCACGCGCGCGGGGGGGCACCACGAGGGAAGGCGCATCCGCCATTCGTCCCGGCGTGCCCCCACCCCGCCCCAGCGCCCCTCGACAAGGGCCCACATTGCGACCAACGCCAGGGCACTTGCCCTGGCCCCCCGCTTCCCCCGGGCCGCCCGCTCGCTTCTCTCCCGTGCTGGAGCGGCCCGCGTCAAGGGTGGCCCGCAGGGCCATCGGCGCAGCCGACGCGCAGCGCCCTTGATGCGGGGCGCGGAGGCACGACACTGAAAAAGAAGCGGGCGGCCTTACGGTGCCGACGAACGCGGGGCGACGGAGCGCTGTTCCCACCTCACCGGCCCGCCGGCAGAATGCTCATGTGTCGCACGCCGTTCCCTCCTCCCCCGCTGTTTCCGCCCGCATGAGCCGCCAAGGCTCCCGGGACACGGCTCCCGAGGTGGCGGTGAGGAAGCTGCTCCACGCCTCGGGGTTGCGCTATCGCGTGAACGTCCCGGTGCCCGGCATTCCCCGGCGAACGATCGACATCGCCTTCCCCAGGGCCAAGGTCGCGATCTTCCTCGACGGTTGCTTCTGGCACGGCTGTCCCGAGCATGCGACGCACCCCAAGGCCAATGCCGACTGGTGGCGGGCGAAGCTCGACAAGAACATGTCCCGGGATGCCGATACGACCCAGCACCTGATAGGGGCGGGGTGGACGGTGCTGCGATTCTGGGAGCACGAGTCCGTCGACGAGGTGGCTCGTCGGATCGCGGATGTCGTGGCGGCGAAGCGCGAAGTCTCCGACAGGCCCCCAGCAGGCGACCGGCGACCATGACGCGGATCACCCGATTTGCGTCGACTTGCCGCCCGAATCAGCAAGTTGGCCTCAGAGAAGCACACTGCCGCAACCGCGAAGTGGGTTGATTCACTCCTAAACGAGAGCACCACACCATAATGTGTGGGGGTTGTGAAAGTCGGACGCCGGCAAGCGTCCGCGGATGCTCACGCACACTCCTTCCAGTGCAGCTGAGCCCGTGGAACGGTCGGTCGGAGAAGGAAAGCGGGGGCGGTCGACTCATGACCGATGACTTCGACGCGATGTACGAAACGTTCCAGGCGCTGCTGGAGACGTTCCCTCCGTCGGAGGCCGTCAAGCGACTGGAACTCTTCGGCATCGAGCAGGACGTGGTCGAGAAGATCCGCGAACGGCATGAGCAGCACACTCTCCGCATCAAGGAACTCGAAGAACCACATGCGGTCGTCATGGGCAATCGGGACACCTGGTACACAGGTCCGCAGGCAAGGGACAAGTGCTGGCCGGCCATCGTGGACCTGCTCCGCAAGCACGGTTGGCCCGAGGAACCCGCGATTCGGGATCTCGATCACTCCTCCACCCGAGTCGTGTCCCTGCTGAACCATCCCAAGGAGCGGTCCTTCTCCACCCGCGGCCTGGTCGTGGGCTATGTGCAGTCGGGCAAGACCACCAACTTCACGTCCGTCATGGCCAAGGCGGCGGATCGCGGATACAAGCTCTTCATCGTCCTCGCCGGAATCCACAACGGGCTGCGCCGCCAGACCCAGGCCCGCCTGGTACAGCAACTCGTCGAACCGAATCCGTCACTGTGGTTGCAACTCACGGGTGCGGACAAGGACTTCACACCACAGGAGAACCCCGCCGCCTACTTCGGCAAGAGCAACAAGACACGCGTGCTCTGCGTCGTGAAGAAGAACGCGACCGTTCTGCGCAAGCTCGCTCGGTGGCTCGACAAGGCATCCGACTACCTGAAGGAATGCCCCGCGTTGATCATCGACGACGAGGCCGATCAGGCGACCGTGGCGACGAAGTCCATCAATCCGCTCATCCTCAGCATCATGAGCAGCCTGCCCCGTTCCGCGTATGTGGGGTACACGGCGTCGCCCTTCGCCAACCTGCTGATCGACCCGAGCGCCGAGGATCTGTACCCGCGCGACTTCGTCGTCAACCTGCCCAAGCCCGCCGGGCACTTCGGCACCGAGGTGCTGTTCGGGCGCTACGCCTTGGACGGTGAGAACGAGGAAGACGTCGACGACGGCTACGACATGATCCGATCGGTCCCCATCGACGACGTACCGTGCGTACGGCCCGAGACCAAGGCGGACGTCGAGGGCTTCGAGCCCGTAATCACGGAAACCCTCCGCAGAGCCATCGAGTACTTCTGGCTGGTCACTGCAGCCCGCCGTGTGCGGGGAACGGGTAACCCCCACAGCACGATGCTCATCCACACCAGCGTCAATACCGCTGTGCACAACAGCTTCAAGCGACCACTTGAGCACCTGCGGGAGAAGACGGCCACATCACTCGCCGAGGAAGCCGTGCTCGCGCGGCTCCGCCACCTGTGGGACGAGGAGACCGCTCGGGTAGCCGCGGAGGAATTCGCTGAGACAAAGGTGCCGTTCGACGACCTGATCGCCGAACTGCCCGGCGTCCTGCGCACCTGCCGCGTCATCATGGACAACTCCAGCAGCGAGGACCGGCTGGACTACGAGAACGGCCCCGTCGTCGCGATCGCCGTCGGCGGCAACACCCTGTCCCGAGGTCTGACCCTCGAAGGTCTCTCGGTCAGCTACTTCGTCCGAGCGGTGTCCGCATACGACACGCTGCTGCAGATGGGCCGTTGGTTCGGCTTCCGACACGGCTACGCGGACCTGCCGAGGATCTGGATGACGGACGAGTTGGCGGAATGGTTCCGGCATCTCGCGACGGTCGAGACCGAAATGCGCCGTGACATCGACATCTACATGACCGAGGCCGAGACCCCCTTGACCTTCGCGGTTCGCCTGCGCACTCATCCGGCACTGCGTGTGACGGCCGCCGCCAAGATGCGCTCGGCGGTGACAGCGGCATCGTCGTACGGCGGCAGGCGCGTACAGACGCACTACTTCCACACCGACGCGGATTGGCTGCGTCGGAACATCGCTGCCGCTGAGGACCTCGTCGCGGAGTCCGTCGCGACCGCCGTGAGGGTCGAGGAGCGTCCTGCCGACGGCCGGTACGTCTTCCGGGACGTGCCGTACGACGTCGTGACCCGCTTCCTCGCGTCGTACGAGTTCCACGAGAAGTCTCCGGAGAACGACGCCGATCTCATCAGCGCCTACATCCACAAGCGTGTGTCGGCGAATTCCCTCCGCCGCTGGAACGTGGCCGTCGTCGGTACTCCGAGCGGGGAGCCTTTCTCCTTCGCCCCGAATGTGACCGTCGGCCGCAACGTTCGATCCCGACTCAAGTCGACTCCCGGGCCCGGCTCGGTCGACATCAAGACGCTGATGAGCCCGCGTGACGCGGCAGTCGACCTGGCTGCCGACAGCTCCAAGCTGGACGAGGACGGCATCAGGGCGAAGCGCCAGGAGGAGTACCCGGACACGGGACTGCTGGTTCTGTACCCGATCGACAAGAACTCGGAGCCCAAGCCCGACAAGAAGACCCGCGCGCCGCTCGACGCCGAGGAGCACGTCGTGGGTGTGGGCCTCGTCTTCCCCAAGCCCTTCGACGAGGACAGCACTGTCGAGAAGTACATCTCCGCGGATCTGTCCGGCGTGCGCATCGAGGACGAGGACCTCAGCCTTCTCGAGGGTGAGGACGCGTGAGCGAGGAAGCACTTCGCCGTCTTGTCGACGAGCACTGGAATGCGCTCAGTGCCCGACCGAGCACCAGTGAACGCCGCCTGCGCGTTTCGCCCTTGCCGATCGACACGGACGAGGGCCCACTCGCCGCGGCCGTCGACCACCAAGGTCACCGACACTTGCTGTTGCCCATAAGTACACAGCGCACCATACGCTCCGGGCTCGACGGCCCCGTTCTTCACCTGCGCAAACGACCGCTGGAGGACGAGGACAGCTACCAGATGTACGCGGACCTGGCGTGTCTACGAAGCGACCTCGATGACCTCTTCACCGGTCTCTGCGTAGATGTGCTGAGGACGGTTGAAGCCGCTCGGGACAACCCGGTCAAGGGTCTCTACCGTGTCCTCGACCGGTGGAAGGCGCTCTTCCAGACACACGGTGCCGCGCTGGGCCCGGAGCAGTTGGCCGGTCTCTTCGCCGAGCTTCTGGTCCTCGATCGGCTGTTGCGGCGCGATCCGGGGGCGCATCGGCTTTGGTTGGGACCCAAGGGGCACCGACACGACTTCTCAACGGGTGGCACGGCCATCGAGGTGAAGGCCGGGACCGACGTCAAGGGCCCCAAGCCCCGCATACATGGTTTGGACCAGCTCGAAGCCCCGATCGACGGCGCCCTTTGGTTGGTCTGGTTCGGACTGAACCGCGTCACGACGACGACGGCGGGGATGGGTTTCGTCGAACTGGTCGAGCAGAACCTCCGCCGATGCGACGACGAAAGCGCACTGCTGGGCCTGTTGGCGGAAGCCGGCTACCGCACCTTCGAGGCCGACCGCTATCGGGACGTCCGCTTCGCCGTCGGAGACGAAAAGTGGTACGAGGTCGACGAGAACTTCCCCGGCCTCACGCGCAGTGCCCTGTCGTCGGCGGGACTCACCTCACAGGTCCACGACGTCGAATACACCATCGACCTGACGGGCGAGACCCCCTCTGTCTTGACCGACGAACTGGTGTCCCACGTGATCGATCGCATCGTTGAGGAGCCGGCGTGACGGAGCCCCGCTGGTACTCCCAGCCCTACCCTCCTGAAGGCGCCAGCGCAGCCGAGGGCATCCGCAACCAACTGGGCCGCCCGGAGCTCGATCTGCTCACCATCCTGGTCCGGGAGTCCGCCCAGAACAGTTGGGACGCCCGGGATGCCGAGTCCACTCAGCCTGTGGACTACCGCATCGACATGTGGACGGTGGGGCCCGCACACGCCGGGACCTGGCGCGCACTGCTCCAGGCGGGCGCGCCCGCGGGTGCCGCGCACTTCCCTCTGCACGACACCCTGCGGCGCCGCGCCATTCGCGTGCTGGCCGTGTCCGACCGTGGGACACGCGGCCTCGGCGGCCCCACGCGGGCCGACGACGCCATCGGCCCGGAGAGGGACTTCGTCTCCTTCGTCCGCAACATCGGGGAACCCAGCGACAGGACTTTCGGCGGGGGAACGTACGGCTTCGGCAAGGGCATCTTCTATCTGTTGTCGAGACCCGGCACCGTGCTCGTGCACTCGCGCTGCCGCACCCCGGAAGGGGGTCACGAGACCCGCCTCATCGGTTGCGCGCTCTGGAAGAGCTACGTCTCGACCGAGACGGACGCGCCAGGACGCCACACCGGTCGGCACTGGTGGGGCGACACATCGGGTGATGTGGTGGAACCGCTGATCGGCGTGGAGGCGGACACGGTCGCCCAGCGTCTGGGGCTTCGTCCGTTCGGCCCCGAGGAGACGGGCACGACCGTGGTCGTCGTCGACCCACATCTCGACGACCTGACGCCACCGGAGGGGGCCACCTACTTGGCGGAGACGATCGCATGGCATCTGTGGCCCAAGATGATCTCCACCAGCGACACACCCCCGGCCATGCGTTTCTCCGTGAGCTGCGACGGCGTCGACCACCCCGTACCCGATCCTCATTCGCTCCGTCCGCTCAACATGTTCGTCGCCGCCTACGAGGACATGCACAGCGCCAAGGGGCGTGACCTGGAGTGCCGTAGCCCCAAGAGGTATCTGGGCCGCCTGGGGCTGGTGAAACGGATCATGCCGCCCTTCGAGCCGACGCGGGCCCAGCGGATGCTCAACATTGAGGACCTGATCCACCACGTGTGCCTCATGCGCCCTGCGGAACTCGTCGTCACATATCGTCCGGGACCCAAGCCGCCCAGCGCCAACCTGGGTTACGCGGGTGTCTTCCGTGCCGACGAGTCCATGGACGAGGTCTACGCCAAAGCCGAACCGCCCACGCACGACGCCTGGAACCCGCAGTCCCTGGAACGCCCGGAGAGCACGTTCGTCCAGACGACCTTCCGGCGTATCGATGAAGCGTTGAGCGGCCTGCTGTCACTCAACGGCGGGGCACGCCCCGGAGGAAACGCTGTCGCGCTGGGCGCAGCCAGCTCGCTCTTCTCGGGTTTGGTGGGTGGGGCCTGGGGGATCGGCGGCGCAACCGATTACGCGAAGCCGGGAAGCACTGCCACTCGTCGGTCCGACACGGCAGGAGGAGCCGAGGAGGAAACGGGTCGAAGCAATCGTCCAGCGGCACGCCGACAGGCCGGATCGGACGGCGAGGTGGGCCATGCCTCGGCAACCGCCGGTGAGTCGGGCGGTGACGGCGGCACGATGACACGTCGGCGCCCGCGGGTGCAGTACGTCGGAGACCCCTATTACGACGACCGCGGGGACACCTCGGTGTTGGTGCAGGAGTTCCGACTGCCCGCACCGGGCCCTCAGCGCCTGCGCATCGACCTCGCCGTCACGCTGCCGGGCACGGGTGGCCGCGAGACCGACCCACCCATCGGGGCCAGCATGCCCACGCTGCTCGGTTGGGAGGACGAGACCGGCACTCTGCATTCGGAGGATGGGTACGTCGTCGAAGGCGGCGAGTCGGTATGGCGGGCCGTCGTGCGTCCGGCTCCTGACACCATGACGGAGATCGGCATCAAAGTGGAAGCGGTGAAGGCACCATGACCCGTCGGGTACTGCCATACCGCGTGCCGACGGAAGACGTCGTGACGGTCGGGCCGTGGCGTCTCATCCTCGAGGACGGTGAGGTGTCCCTCCCGGAGGCGCTGCCGGACTGGGACTACCAGCTTGACCTCCGCGTGCGCCGAAGCGTACGTGTCGACCTCGATCGTGCTCGTCGCCAGTCGGGTCTGCCGGCCGACGTCCCACTCGTGTTGTCGGCGGTCTGGACGGCCACCGGTTCCAACCTGAGCGGTCCCGCCCAGCGGATCGGCTTGAGCGAAGCCGGCACTAGCACGGTCGAGTTCGACTTTCGCCTCCGGGGAGCGGATCTGGGTGGCGTTCTCCTCCTCGACACCGCACTGCTGCTGGCGGAACGCAGGATGGATGTCCGTCGGTCCGCCCCACGACGCGCCGGATCCGTGCTGTGGAGTGACCGCAACGCCCTGCGTCTGCAGGGTGACGCTCCCCAGTTCCCCATGGCGGTGATCGACTTCTCCTTGACGTCCTTCCCCGACGACGCTGCCTGGCACCTCCAGATCAGCGGAGGTCTGGAAAGCGCAACCATGGGTTCGCTTCTGCTCTTGGTCAACGAGCGAAACGCAGTCACCACAACGGCCTTCCAGAACGCGGCTCGCCCGCGCCCCGTCGACCGCATCGTTCTTTCCGCCGTCTACGCAGACGCCGCGCGCGTCATGATCGAGCACGCCCTGTCGCACGAGGACTTCGGCGAGGAAGCGGACTACCCCGACGGTTCGCTCGGGGCCACACTGCTCGATCTCCTCGAGAAGCTCTTCCCCGCGCAGTCGATCACCGACCTGCGGCTGCGTCAGCGGCAGTCGCCGGCTCTCTTCGCCTCCGACCTGCAGGCGGCCGTCAAGATCTTCGAGGTGTCGTCATGAGCTTCCTCTATCCCAGGCTGCTCGCCGAGCAGGCCCGCCCCCTGTTCGACGAATACCACGCACTTACGGCCGCCGAATTGTCCCAACGAGTGGCCCTGGCCCATGAGTCGTCGGTCTACGTGGCGACGGGAGGCGACCGGATCCCCTCCAGTCGTCTGCGGGAAATTCGGGAAAGCGTCCTTGACCTTGCGAAGCACGCCGGTTTCCCGGACGAATCCGACCGTGGTCGCAACGCGGAGTTCGATCTCAGCCTGGCCGCTCTGCTCCACTCGGAGATGGGTATGGTGCCCGCTGAGGCCGCTGCGCGCGACATCTGGGCATTCCTCGCTCTCATACTCCTTCCCGATGTCGCTTTCTGGCGCTACCCGCACCCACCGAAGGACAGGATCCTCGGTACGGACCTCACCCGTCACGTTTTCGGCAGATTGTGGTGGCGCGCTCAGCTCGTCCGAGAGCCGGGCGGCGACAGCCCCTATCACGCTCTCGAAATTCTGGGTGAAGCCGCGTTCGACCAGATTTACGCCCGCCGTGCCGCGCTCGGCGGAAGCCCTCACCTCGTTCGCGCCATTCTTCGCGTGTGGAACTCCCTCGACCTGAAGGGCCTCAACGAACGAAGGACTCTTCAGGACTTCCTGAAACGCCTTCTTCGTTTGGCGCCGTTCGTACTCTTCGACGGAATCGAGGAGGGAGCTCTGGACGACGAGCTCCGCGCGGTGGCGCAGGAATCCGTCGACGCCCAACGCAGCGGTGCTGCACAGGCAGGGGAAGCGGTCGCTCCGACATCCGACACGCCTACCGCCCCGTCGGATGTCGCTGAGGACCCCTCACTCGTGACCGACGAGCCGTCCCGGCCGGTGCCCGAGCAACTCTCCCCCGGGTCGGGTTCCACCCGCCGGTTCACCTCCGTCGAAATCTGCGCCGGAGCAGGGGGGCAGGCTCTGGGACTCGAACGGGCCGGTTTCGATCCGGTTCTCCTGATCGACAGCAAGGCCGACGCCTGCTTCACCATTGATCGCAACAGGCCGGACTGGGATGTCGTCTGCATCGACGTCCTGCAGTTCAGCACAGCCATGCGCCCGGACGTCGTCGGGGTCGACCTCGTCAGCGCCGGCCTGCCCCGGGTGAAGTCCTCCGCGACCGTGGGGCGCACCGAGGACGCCACTGAACGTGAGGTGCTGCGGGCTACGATCCAGCTCGCGTGTGATTTCGCGCCCAAGGCGCTGCTCTTCGAAAACGTTCCGGAACTCGTCGGCAGCCCCGCCTTCGCCGAAGATCGTACGTGGATCGAGAACGCATTGAGCCGGGCGGGCTTCAAGTACGACTGGGCGGTCCTCAACGCCGCGGATTACGGCGTTCCACAGAATCGGAGCAGCGGCTTCCTCGTGGCACTGCGAGACCCGTACTTCGATGCCTTCTCATGGCCTCGCCCCCATCCGGAGCCGGCGCCCTCCGTCGGTCAGGTCCTGGGCCCTTCCATGGCTTCCGAGGGCTGGCCGGGCGCGGAGCGTTGGATCGAGAATGCCGGTCGCACAGCACCTGCCCTCGTCGGTGGCTCCGATCGTCGAGGCGGCGCCGACCTGGGACCGACAGGCAGTAAGAAGGCGTGGGAAGCCCTGGGAGTGAACGGCAACAGCCTCGGGGACGAGCCACCCGGCCCCGACTTCCCGGTGGAGGAGCATCCCAAGTTGACCGTCGAACAGGCTGCCACCATCCAGGCGTTCCCACCCGAGTGGCAGTTCGTCGGTGGGAAGACGTCGAGGTACCGGCAGATCGGTCACGCCATGCCGCCGCCACTCGCCGCTGCCGTCGGACACGCTCTGGCCGCGGCTCTGCGCAGCTAAGATCTCTGCATGCGTACGCCCCGCTCCGTTGCCTCCGATCCCATCACGGTCGTCGACCTCTTCAGCGGTTGCGGGGGCTTCACGCAGGGATTCCACGAGTTCCGGCCCGGGGGCGCCGACACCGGCGGACCCGTCTTCCACAGCGTCGCCGCGGTGGAGCACAACCAGGCAGCCGCTGCGACGTACGCCGCCAATTTCGGTGAGCTACGCGCGGACCGGTCGGTTCCGGCGGCCCGGGTGCACGTCGGTGACATCGAGGTCTGGCAACCGACTCCGGAGGCCCGCAACGCCGATGTCGTCGTGGGAGGGCCGCCGTGCCAGGGCTTCTCGGCGCTGAACCGCCTGAAGAAGGGCAGTGAGCGGAACCGCTTGTGGGAGGACTACGTCCGGATCGTCGCCGAGATTCGCCCGAAGGTCTTCGTCATCGAGAACGTCGATCGCTTCCTCAAGTCGGACGAGTTCCTGAACTTGTTGAGCGAGGTGGAGGCCGGCGGGCGTCTGGCCGACTATCGACTGGTCGACCCGCCGGGCCATGAACCGTCCGACACGGTGGAACAAAAGATCAAGCGATACCTGCTCAATTCCGCCGACTACGGGGCGAACCAGGCGCGTCGCCGAGCGATCGTCATGGGTGTCCGACGTGACGTCGACAACGGTCACACTCTCAGGTATCCGGCCAGGACACACATTCGCCCCGCGAGGAAGACCACGAGGGTTCCGGTCGAGCCGTTGGACGGCTTGGACACCGGGACCGTCTACTGGAAGCCCGTCGATGAGATCTTCGACGAGTCGGCGCGGCTGCAACTCCTCGGCACGGAACTTCCCGACACGAAGGTCCTCGTGCCGGAGGTGGACTCACATCTTCCCGGGGTGTTCACCACCAGAGAGTTGCACATTCGACGGAATCCCGAGCCGCTTTCCATCGCCCGCTACCGGGCGATTCCGGAAGGGGGAAACCGCAAGGACCTGCGTGGCAAGTGGTACACGGTCGACGAGACCGGCGAAATACACATCTTCCTGACCGCGACTCCCCCGGGAGTGCGGACCCCCGTCGAACCCCTTTCGACCAAGAGCTGGGACAGCCACAACACGGGCACCGGCGACGTCATGGGACGACTGCGCCTCGGGGAACCGTCCGTCACCATCCGAACGGAGTTCTACAAACCCGAGAAGGGTCGCTACCTCCATCCGGAGCAGCACCGGCCGATCACTCACTTCGAGGCTGCTCGCATTCAAGGGTTTCCCCTCGGGTTCCGCTGGTGCGGGACGAAGACTGAGATCGCCACACAGATCGGCAATGCCGTTCCCATCCCACTGGGCAAGGCCATCGCCGGCGCGATCCATTCGTTCCTCCGGGATTGATCGCGCGACAGTCAGCGCCCCCGGCGGAACCCGTGGCGCACGCGCCCTGCCCGGTCAGCCCCGCCGGTCGGCGACCGCCCACGACGCCAGCGCGACCGCGCCCGCCACGCCGAACACCGACGGCCAGGCGCCGACCTTCTTGGCCAGCGGGTGGGACCCGGCGAAGGCCGCCACGTAGGCGGCGGTGAGGGCGCCCGCGGCCGCGCCGCCGGCCTGCCGGCGCCACTGCTGGGCTGCCGCCGCGCCCGCCACGGCCAGCACGGCGCCGCCGAGCTGACGCTTCCGCGTCCAGCGGGCCACGCCGTACCCGCCGACGAGGCCGCCGGCCGCGATCACGGAACTGGGAACCTTCGCCATGTTCTTGCCCTCCTGGTGCTGCGGGTCTGCGGCTCCTCCGAGGCTAACTCCGCCACCCGCGCCGACCCCCAACCTGAGTCGCGGGTTGTCAACTTTGTTCCCTGGAGCTATATAAGAAGTCGTAGGGCATCGCACAGGCAGCGCCTGAAGGAGGGAGTGAACCGTGATGCTCATGCGTACTGACCCGTTCCGCGAGTTCGACCGCCTCGCGCAGCAGGTTTTCGGCTCCACCGGCCGTCCCGCCGCGATGGCGATGGACGCCTACCGTGCCGGGGACGACTTCCTCGTCCACTTCGATCTCCCCGGCATCGACCCCGAGACGATCGAGCTGGACGTCGAGCGCAACGTCCTCAACGTCCGTGCCGAGCGCCGCAACCCCGCCCCCGACGGCGCGGAGGTGCTGGTCGCCGAGCGTCCGACGGGCTCCTTCACCCGCCAGCTCTTCCTCGGCGACACCCTCGACACGGAGCGCATCGACGCCTCGTACGAAGCCGGCGTGCTGACCTTGCGCATCCCGGTGGCCGAACAGGCCAAGCCGCGCCGCATCCGGATCTCGGGCGGCACGAACGACCGCAAGCAGATCAGCGGTTGACCCACCCCGGCATCCCGCGCCCCGGGCGCGCGGCTCCACGGCGGCAAGGTGCCGCGCCGTACGGAGGCCGCTTGCCCGGCGCGCGGGACGCCCACCCCTGTCCGCGCCCACCGGCCGGCGCACCGGACCCGGGCGCACCCGGACCCGAAGGAGGAGCCCGAACGATGACCGTGACGTCGACGCAGTCCATCCGCAGGACGGTGATCCCCGCGCCCGTTCCCGGGCCGTCCGGGCCCGACGGATCCTGCGCGACGGCCGCGACGGCTGCGACGGGAACGTCGGGGAGGTGGGAGACGCCGGATACGGCGGCCGGCCGCAGCCGCGCCTGGACCCGTCTGGTCGACGAGGTCCGGGAGGCCGGCCAGTACAGGACCACCGCGGAGGCGGACCGCGTCACCCGGATCGTGCTGTCCGCCCTGGGCGGCCACGTCGTGGGCGACGAACGCGTGGCCCTCGCGCAGGTCCTGCCCCCGGAGGCGGCGCGGGTGGTCGCCTCGCAGATCCCGGTGACCCGCCCGCAGACGGCGGCGGAGTTCGTGGACGGCGTGGCGGCGCGCATCGAGGGCGCGACCCCGGCGACGGCCCGCTGGGACGTCAGCTCGGTCCTCAGCGTGCTGCCGAAGATGGTGGGCGACGACCTGATCGACCGCGTGCTGGGGGAACTCCCGCCCGGCTACGCCCTGTTGTTCGGCAAGGCCGAGCTGGTTCCGCCCGCCGCCCGGTAAGGGCGGGTGACGCCCGGGCAACGTCCGCGGACGCGGACATGAACATCCACCGTCGGCGCGCCCCGATGCGCCGACGGCGGCGGCGGGGAAGGGTTCTCGTATGGGACGGTACGACCGTACGCGGGACGAGGTCCACGACCGGCCCTGAGTGCCCCGCCGGCCAGCGGTCCGCACTCCGCACTCCTCCGAGACGATCGGCTGAGGACGTTGCCCAGAGGAACCCTGATCACGCCCGACGGCACGCGGATCGCGTACCGCACGGACCTGCCGCCCCGAGGCCCGGCGGGCCCCACGACGAACCCCCCGGTCCTCCTCCTCGACGGCCCGACGGGCCACGCCACCGACTTCGACGACCTGACCGCCCGCCTCTGCGAGGACGGCCACCGCGTGGTGCGCGTGGTGCGCTACGAGGCGCAGGGGGACGGCGGGCGCGCCACGGCAGACACGAGGCGGACGGCGACGACGGCGGACGCGGCGGCCCTGCTCAGACACTTGGGCCTGGCCCCGGCAGTGTTGATCGCCCGGTCGGATGGCGGCCGCACGGCCCGGGAACTGGCGTGTGCCGCGCCCCACTTGGTCCTGTCCCTGATCCTCCTGGACGGGCCCACCGACGCAGGCCGGAAGGATGACGTCCGCGACACGCACCCCACCCTCGCTCTCCGGGCCGACCACGCCACCCCGCACGACCCGCATCCGCTGCACGAGGCGATCAGCATGTTCCTGCACCGGACGGGGGCGACGAGGAAGGACGCGGCCCACGCATGACGGAGGACCACGGACACCGGGGCACGGACGTCGACCTGGACGCGGCGCTGGAGGTGGCGCACGACGTGGCAGAGTGGGCCACGGAGCGGATCCGCCGCCCGCGCGGGCCCGACGAGGCCCGCGAGGTCAGGGAGAAGGCGGGCCCGGCGGACATCGTCACGAGGACGGACGAGGAGATCGAGTCGTACGTCCGCGAGGCCCTGCACCGCGCGTTCCCGGCGCACGGCATCCAGGGCGAGGAGTACGGCACGGAGCGGGGCACGGCGCCGGACGCGTCGTACTGGGTGGTCGACCCGCTCGACGGCACGACCAACTACGCCCACGGCATCGGCTGGTGCTCCTTCTCCCTGGGCCTGGTGGCCCCCGACGGCACACCGCTGCTGGGCCTGGTGGCGGACCCGTGGCGGGGGGAGACGTTCACGGCGCTGCGTGGCCGTGGCGCCCGGCTCAACGGCACCCCGACCCACGCGGCCGACCACACGACCCTCACCGGCCACCTGTTCCTGACGGAATGGGCGGCCCACGCCCACTGGCCGGGCCTGGACCACCTGCTCGCCGCGCTGTCCTCCCGCCACTGCACGACCCGCGTCATGGGCTCCACGGCCCTCTCCCTGACCCAGGTGGCAGCGGGCCGCGCCACGGCAGCGGCGGTCGGCGAGTTCCACGCGGTGGACGCACTCCCGGCGTACCTGATCGCCACGGAGGCGGGGGCGGTGGCGATCCCCCCGACCCCGGTGTACGACGGGCCGTTGGTGCTGGTGGCGCCGGGGGTGGTGGGGGAGATGCGGGGGTTGTGGGAGGCGGCGTTGGGCGACTCTTGACGTTGCCGGCGGCGTAAGCACATGTCGGTCACTGCTCGGGTGCCACGGCTCATCACCTCTGCCCTCGGGTTCGAGTACCGCGACCCCTCAGCTCCCCCGCCCCGACCTGAACGCCCTCCGGTACCCCTGCGGGCTCGTCCCCGCCACTCTGCGGAAGCGTTCGCGGAACGCCGTCGGGGAGCCGAAGCCCGCCTGGGACGCGATGCGTTCGACCGGGTACTCCGTCGTCTCCAGGAGGTGCTGCGCCCGGCGCACCCGCGCCCGGTGCAGCCACTGCAGCGGCGTCGTCCCCGTCTGCTCGCGGAAACGGCGGTTCAGCGTGCGCGTGCTCATGCCCGCCCGTGCCGCGATCTCGTCGAGGGCGAGGTCGCGTTCGCAGTGGCCCTCCAGCCAGTCGAGCAGCGGCTCCAGGGTCGCGCCCGCCGGGGCCGGCGGCAGGTCGTGCACGATGAACTGGGCCTGCCCGCCCTCCCGTTCGAGCGGCATGACCGACATCCGGGCCGTGTGCGCGGCGACCGCCGACCCGTGGTCCCTGCGAATCATGTGCAGGCACAGGTCCAGGGCCGCGGCCGCGCCCGCCGAGGTGAGGAACTGGCCGTTGTCGACGTAGAGGACGTTCGGGTCGACCTCCACCTTCGGGTAGCGGGCCGCCAGGTCCGCCGCCGCCAGCCAGTGGGTCGTCGCGCGCAGCCCGTCCAGCAGGCCCGTGGCCGCGAAGAGGAAGGCGCCGACGCACACCGACGCGATGCGCGTGCCCCCGGCCGCCGCCGCGCACAGCGCCTGCGCCACACCCGGCGGCAGCGGGTCGGTCGGCGCGGCGACGCCGGGCAGGATGATCGTGTCGGCCTCCGCGAGCAGTTCCAGGCCGTACGGCGCCCGTACGGTGAACGCCCCCGAGCGCACCTCCTGGCCGGGCGGGCCGGCCGAGCAGACCTTCACCTGGTACGGCTCGCGGCCGTCCGGCAGCCGGGCCCAGCCGAACGTGTCGATCGGCGCGGAGAGGTCGAAGGGGACGACGCCGTCGAGGGCGAGTACGGCCACGGTGTGCATGGCGGGATCGTAGGCGGTCCACCGATTCCGGCCACAGCCGCCCCGGTGGCCCGGAACCGCTCGCCCGGGTACTGCCCCTGGTCACCGCCCTGGCGGGAATCCGTCGCAAGGTGGCAAGAGCGCCACTGCCGCAAGATCCACGGCCCGCCTAGCCTCGGGCCGTGACCAAGTTCCTCCTCGCCGTCCACGTCCTCGCCGCGATCGTCGCGATCGGGCCCGTCACCGTCGCCGCCAGCATGTTCCCGCCGGCCGCCCGGCGCGCCCTGGCGGCGCCCGAGGACGCGCGGGCCGCCGAGACCCTGAGCCTGCTGCACCGGATCTGCCGGGTGTACGCCGTCGTCGGCGTCGTCGTGCCCGTGTTCGGGTTCGCCACGGCCGGGCAGATGGGGGTGCTCGGCGACACCTGGCTGGTCGTGTCCATCGTGCTCACCGTGCTGGCCGCCCTCGTCCTCGGCGTCCTGGTGCTGCCCCGGCAGGAGGCGCTCGTGGAGAACGGCGGCACCCCGGCGGCCACGGCCCGACTGGCCATGGTCACCGGGGTGTTCAACCTGCTCTGGGCGACGGTGACGGTCCTGATGATCGTGCGACCGGGGTCGACGACCGGAGCGTAGACGTCCCTGCGCCGGTGCCGACCCCTGCGCCGGTGCCGACTCCTACGCGGGTGCCGACCCCGCCGCCGGCGACGCCGGTCCGCTGCCCGCCGTCTCGCGGGGCTTGGAGTCCGCCGCCGTCAGCGGGCGGGCGATGTCCTCCAGCGAACGGCGTTCCGCGTTGACGGCGAGGAACGCCGCCACCAGGCCCGCCGCGCACATCAGGCCCGCGCCGATCTGGAAGGCGAGCACCGTGTCGCCGACCTTGCCGCTGTCGGTGAGGTCGGCGAACAGCAGCGGTCCGCTGATGCCGCCGGCCGCGGTGCCGAGGGCGTAGAAGAAGGCGATCGACATCGCGCGGGTCTCCATGGGGAAGACCTCGGAGACGGTCAGGTAGGCGCTGGACGCGCCGGCCGACGCGAAGAACAGCACCGCGCACCAGCAGGCGGTCATCGTGACGGCGTCCAGCGAGCCCCGGTCGAACAGCCAGGCCGTGCCGAACAGCAGGACGCCGGACAGCAGGTAGGTCGAGGAGATCATCACGCGGCGGCCGACGGTGTCGAAGAGCTTGCCGAGCAGCAGCGGGCCGCAGAAGTTGCCGACCGCGATGACGGCGAAGTAGTAGCCGGTTTTGCCGCTCGGCACGTCGAAGAACTTCGTCAGGATCGCGCCGAAGCCGAAGGTGATGGCGTTGTAGAGGAACGCCTGCCCGATGAAGAGGGAGAAGCCGAGGATCGAGCGGCGGCGGTACTTGGCGAACACCGTGCGGGCGATCTCCATGAACGTCACGCTGCTGCGCTGGTGGATCGTCAGCTCGCCCTCCGGCCGGGCCAGCGGCCGGCCCTGCTCGGCCTCCACCTTCTGCTCGATGGAGGTGACGATCTCCTCGGCCTCCTCGTCCCGGCCGTGGATCAGCAGCCAGCGTGGGCTCTCCGGGACGTGCCGCCGTACGAGGAGGATGACCAGGGCGAGGACGGAGCCGAGGGCGAAGGTCAGGCGCCAGCCGACGTTCGCCGGGAAGATGTCCGTGTTCAGGGCCGGGATCGACAGCAGCGAACCGCCGACCGCGCCCAGCCAGAAGCTGCCGTTGATGATCAGGTCGACGCGGCCGCGGTACTCGGCTGGGATCAGCTCGTCGATCGCGGAGTTGATCGCCGCGTACTCACCGCCGATGCCGAAGCCGGTGAAGAAGCGGAAGAGCAGGAACCACCAGACGTCGAACGAGACGGCGGTCAGGGCCGTCGCCGCCAGGTACACCGCCAGGGTGATCATGAACAGGTTCTTGCGGCCGAAGCGGTCGGTCAGCCGGCCCCAGAACAGGGCGCCCACACAGGCACCGGCGACGTAGAGCGCCGCCGCGATGCCGGTGACCTGGCCGGAGGAGATCGGCAGACCGCTGCCGGGCTCGGAGAGCCGCCCGGCGATGTTGCCGACGACCGTGACCTCCAGACCGTCCAGGATCCACACGGTGCCGAGGCCGATGACGATCGTCCAGTGCCAGCGGGACCACGGGAGGCGGTCCAGACGCGCGGGTATGTTCGTGGTGATGGTGCGACCGGACCCGGCCGGGGCTCCTGCAGTGGCCATGGGCTCCCTCCTCGTCGAGAAGAACGAGCATCGGGTGCCCCCGGCCGGATCGTTTACGCGCCGAGCGCCTGCGACACCGTGTAGATCAGCAGGCCGGCCAGTGAGCCCACCACCGTGCCGTTGATGCGGATGAACTGCAGGTCACGGCCGATGTGCGCCTCGATCTTGCGCGTGGTGTGCTCGGGGTCCCAGCTCGCCACGGTGTCGGTGATCAGCGAGGTGATCTCGCGCCGGTAGGTGGTCACCACGTGCACCGCGGCCCCCTCGACCCAGCTGTCGACCTTGTCCTGGACCTTGGGCTCCCGGGCCATCCGGGCGCCCAGCGACAGCAGGGCGGCCCGCACGCGCAGGCGCAGCTCGCTGCGCTCGTCCTCGGCGGCCGACACGATCATGCTCCGTACGGCGGTCCAGGTGGACGCGATCAGGTCCTGCACCTCGTCGCGGGCGAGGACCTCGCCCTTGAGCCGCTCGATCCGCGCCCGGGTGTCGGTGTCGGACTGCAGGTCGGAGGCGAAGTCGGTGAGGAAGCGGTCGAGGGCGCCGCGGGCCGGGTGGGAGGGCATGTCGCGCATCTCGGTGATGAAGCGCAGCAGCTCCTTGTAGACGCGCTCGCCCACCTTGCGGTCGACGAAGCGGGGGGTCCAGCCGGGCGCGCCGCCCTCGACGGCGCCCATCACCTCGTCGCGGTGCAGCTCCAGCCAGTCGTGCGCGCGGGTCACCACCAGGTCCACGAACCGCCGGTGCCCGCCGTCGCCGACGACCTTCTCCAGCATCTTGCCGAGGCCGGGGGCGATCTCCCGGGCGTCGGCGCGCCGGGTGATGGCCTCGCCGACGACCGCCTGCACGTCGGAGTCGCGCAGCACGGTCAGCGCGCCGCGCAGGGCCGTCGCCAGCTCCGCCGTCACCCGGTCGGCGTGCTCCGGCTCGGCCAGCCACGCGCCGAGCCGGCTGCCGATGCCGACGGCGCGCAGCCGCTGCCGCACGACGTCCTCGGAGAGGAAGTTCTCGCCGACGAACTCGCCGAGCGAGACGCCCAGGGCGTCCTTCTTGGTGGGGATGATCGCGGTGTGCGGGATGGGCAGGCCGAGGGGGTGGCGGAACAGGGCGGTGACCGCGAACCAGTCGGCGAGCGCGCCGACCATGCCGGCCTCGGCGGCCGCCGACACGTACCCCGCCCAGGCACCGGCGCCCGTGTGCTCCGCCACCTGCGCGAGGACGTACACCAGCGCCACGAACAGCAGCATCCCGGTCGCGGTGAGCTTCATCCGCCGCACGCCCCGCTGGCGCTCCTCGTCGGCGGCGGTGAACGCGGTCATGGTGCGGTACGACGGCGCCGCCCCGGCCCTCCCGGTCCCGCTTCCGCTCCCGCTCCCGGCCACTCCTGTCCCGGCCGTCCCGGTCCGGGCCCTGCCCGCCGCCGGCCCGGCCGCTGCCCCGGTGTCAGCCCCGCCCGCCGGCTCCGGTCCGTCCGCCGTGCCGCCGGTCCCGGCCGCCGCGGGGTCCGGTCGCTCCAGTCGCTCCATCGCTCCACCCGTTCGGTGATCCCGCACACATTGTCCCCTCCTGTCCGACTCCCGGAACGGATCAGGAGTTCCCGGCGTCTGTCTGCCCGGGGGACCCCACCGTGTGTTCGACGGGGTTCCTCCCGACTCGTGCCCGATCATGGGCTCACAGCACCACGGTTTTCGACCCCCTTCGCCCTAGGAGCACGCATCCGCATGGCCAGACGTCGTGGTTATGCCCTTCTGTCCGCGATCACCGCGCTGATTATCGGTCTGTCCGCCGCCATATACGCCGGGGTGTCCGCCGGTGAGGCCGGTGCCGTCGCGTCCGGCAGGGACGGCGGCGGCGCGGGCCCCGGCCGGGGCGACCGGGTCGCCCCCGCCTCGACCGGCGTCTGGACCGGCACCTGGGGTGCCTCCCCGGTGGCCGGGGAGCCCGGCACCGGGACCGACGGGATGGCGGGACGCTCGGTGCGCAACGTCGTGCACACCAGCGTCGGCGGAACGAGTGCCCGCGTCACGCTGTCCAACCTCTACGGGACCGGTCCGCTCACCTTCACCCACGCCACGCTCGCCCTCGCGGCCGACGGGGACGGGGCGGGCGCGGCGGCCGGGACCATGCGGCGCGTCACGTTCGGCGGGAGCACCACGGTCACCCTCCCGGCCGGCGCGGAGGTGACCAGCGACCCGGTGCGGCTGCTCGTGCCGGCGGACTCCGACGTGCTGGTGACCACCTACTCCCCCACCGCGTCCGGGCCCGTCACCTCCCACCCGCACGCCCGGCAGACCAACTACCTCGCCGACGGCGAGCACACCGCCGACCTGTCCGGGACGGCATACGTCGCCGACCGCGCCGACCGCTGGCGCTACCTGACCGCGCTCGACGTGTCCGGCCGGGCCGCCGAGGGCACCGTCGTCGCGCTCGGCGACTCCCTCACCGACGGGGTGACGTCCACGGTGGACGCCGACCGGCGCTGGCCCGACGTCCTCGCGGACCGGCTGCGCGAGGCGGTGGACGCGGGGTCCGACGTGCCGCTCCACGGCGTCGTCAACGAGGGCATCAGCGGCAACCGCGTACTCACCGACGGCACCGGGCGGCCGGCCGAGAACCAGAGCGGGCTGCACCGCTTCCAGCGGGACGTCCTGGGGCGTCCCGGGGTGCGGGTCGTGGTGATCGACCTCGGCATCAACGACATCCTGCGCGACCCCAAGGTGGCCGACCCCGAGCGGATCCTGGGCGGGCTGCGGACCCTCGTGCAGCGGGCCCACGCGCACGGGATCAAGGTCGTCGGGGCGACGCTGATGCCGTTCGAGGGGCACCGGGGGTACGACGACGCCCGCGAAGGCGTACGGCAGGAGGTGAACGCGGCGATCCGGCAGGGCCGGGTGTTCGACGCGGTCGCCGACTTCGACGCCGCCCTGCGGGACCCGTACGACCCGCGCCGCTTCCGGCCCGACTACGACTCGGGGGACCACCTGCACCCGAGCGACAAGGGCTACCGGGTGATGGCGCGGACGGTACGCCTGGACGACCTGCGCACGGCACTGCCGGCCCGCTTGTAGACAGGGGGCGCCGGTCCCCACCCCAGGGGCGCGGGGAACTGCGCGACCAGCCCCCACGCGCCCGCGGATGAAGAACTACTCGCCGTACCTCCGCCGGTCGCGACGGTCCCGCCGCTCCTCGCGGTACTCCTCACGAGCCTCCCGGCGCTGCTCGCGCAACAGGTCCCGATGGTCCTCCAGCATCCGCCGGTGGGCGCCGTGAACGGCGCCGTGGGCATCGTCGCGCACCCCCCGGCGGGCCTCCCGCTCCCGCCGCCGCTCCGCCTTGGACGCGCGGAGCTTCTTGCGCTCGATGCCCACCCCGCCCCAGAAGGCGACGCCCGTGACGATCACCCGGGGTGCGCCGGGGTCGCCCGGGACGCCGGCCTCGCGGTGGTCGAAGCCGCCCATGATGCCGATGCCGCGGACGACGACCTCGACGCCCGGCGGCACCGTGATCTGGATGCCGCCCATCACGGCCACGCAGTTGATCTCGACCTCGCCGGCCGAGAAGTCCGCCTGGCGCAGGTCGAGTTCGCCGCCGCCCCAGAAGGCCACGCAGTTCATGCGGCGCGGCACGACCCAGCGCCCCTTGCGCTCGAAGCCGGACATCACGGCGACGGCCCACGGCGCCGCCCCGGAGTCCGCGCCGCCGACGACACGGCCGGCCCAACTCCCCTCCGGCACGGGGTCCTTGTGCAGGGACACCACGGGCGGCGGGGTGACCCCCGCGACCGGCAGGTCATGGGTGATCGGCGCCAACTCCCGGTAGGTGCGCGCCTTGTACGTCGCGTCGAGCCGTTCCTCGAACTCGGTCATGTCCAGGCGGCCTTCGGCGACGGCGTCGCGCAGTACCTCGGCGACCCGTTCCCGGTCGGCGTCGGAGGCCCGTAGGTCGGGGGTCGTTCCGGCCGCGTCCGCTGCGTCGTCGGTCATGGCAGCAGCCTACGAGGTCGCCGCGCCCGGGGCCATGGAGCGCGGGGGCCGTCAGCGAACCGCTCCCCCGGTGTTCACGCCCGCGCCGCCGCCGCGGTCGTCACTGCGCTCCGCGTACATCTTCGCGATCACCGTCTCGATGTCCGGCTCCCGCACCGACAGGTCGACCAGCGGGTACTCGGACGCCACGCGCGCCACCAGCGGCGCCGCCGACGCGGAGGACGGGAAGGCCAGCCACTGCCGGGGCCCCTCCACCCGGACGACCCGTGTGCCCGGCACCCGCACGGGCGGCAGTTCGCGCTCCAGGTCGACCACCAGGGTCCGTTCGCTCTCCCCCGCCTCGTGCAGGCCGGCCAGCGCGCCGTCGTACATCAGGCGCCCGTGGTCGATGACCATCACGCGGTGGCAGAGCTGCTCGATGTCCTGGAGGTCGTGCGTGGTGAGCAGGACCGTCGTACCGCGTTCGGCGTTCACCTCCCGCAGGAACTCCCGCACCCGGGCCTTGGACACGACGTCCAGCCCGATCGTGGGCTCGTCCAGGTACAGCACCTCGGGGTCGTGCAGCAGGGCCGCCGCGATGTCGCCGCGCATGCGCTGCCCCAGCGACAGCTGGCGCACGGGCACGTCCAACAGGTCACCGAGGCCGAGGAGCTCGACGAGCCGGTCGAGGTTCTCGCGGTACCGGGCGTCGGGGATGCGGTACATGCGGTGCATCAGGCGGTAGGAGTCGATCAGCGGCAGGTCCCACCACAGCGTGGTGCGCTGCCCGAACACCACCCCGATCCGGCGTGCCAGCCGGGTGCGCTCACGCGCGGGGTCGATGCCGGCCACCCGCAGCCGGCCCCCGCTCGGCACCAGGATGCCGGTGAGCATCTTGATCGTGGTCGACTTGCCGGCGCCGTTCGGGCCGATGTAGCCGACCATCTCGCCGCGGCCCACGGTGAACGAGATGCCGTCCACCGCGCGCACCTCGCGCCGCTCCCGCTTCAGGAACCCGGTCCTGCGGCGCACCGCGAACACCTTCTCCAGCCCGTCCACCTCGACGAACGCCCCACCGGCCGGCTCGCCCACCGCACGCCCCTCGGCTCCGTCCACGTCCATGTCCACCTCCGACTCCCCTAACTCCCCGTGCTCCGGTACGACCGCAGCGCCGCCCGCCACGCCAGCCCCGCCAGCACGCAGGACACCGCGGCCACCACGGGCGACGCGGCGGCCGTCCACGCGGGCAGCCCGAGCGGCAGCGGCCGGTCCAGCACGTAGCTCACCGGCACCCAGTTCACGAAGGCCAGCGGCACCAGGAAGGTCACCGAGCGCACCAGGTCCCGGCCGAACACGCTCGGCGGGTACTGCAGCAGCGTCGTCCCGCCGTAGGTGAAGGCGTTCTGCACCTCCGCCGCGTCCTGCGCCACGAACTGGAAGGACGCGCCCGCCACGAACAACGCCCCGAACAGCGCGGCGCCGCTCAGCAGCGTCACCGGCAGCAGCAGCACCTTGACCGGCGTCCAGTCGGCGTCGACGTGTGCCAGGCCCCAGCCCAGCACCAGGACGCCCTGGGTGATCCGGCCCAGGCGGCGCAGCGCGAAGCGGTCGGCGGCGACCTGGGCGAGCACCGGCGCGGGCCGTACCAGCAGGGTGTCGAACGAGCCGTCGCGCATCCGGCCGCCCAGCACGTCCATCGAGCCCAGCACCAGGTCGGCCACCCCGAACGCGGTCGCCGACACGCCGTACAGGAACGCCACCTCGGGCAGCGACCAGCCGCCGAGCGAGTCGACCTGCGCGAACATCAGCAGGATCGTCGCGAAGTCCAGGCCGGTGACCAGCAGGTTGCCGGCCACCGTCAGCGCGAAGGAGGTCCGGTAGGCCATCGTGGAGCGGATCCACATGCCCGCGACCAGCCGGTACGTGCGCAGGACCTCGGTGAACCGGGAGCCGCCCGGCTCCGGCGGCCGGGGCCGGACGGCCGCAGTGTGCTCAGCCACCCTGGACCACCACCCGCCGCGTCGCCGCCGCCTGCACCAGGCGGCCCGCGCCCAGCAGGGCCGCCGCCCACGCCGCCTGGAAGGCGAACGCGCCCGCCCAGGACGCCTCGCCCATCAGCACGTCCGCCGGGACCTGCACCTGGGCCGCCCACGGCAGCGCCCGCAGCACCTCGCCGAACCCCGCGGGGAACGCGTTGAGCGGCAGCGTCATGCCCGAGCAGAAGACCCCGAGGATCATCATCGCCTGGCTGACGCCCTGGCCGTCCAGCAGCCAGAACGCGGTCAGCGCGAACAGGTAGCGGATGCCGAAGCTGACCACCAGGCCCAGCAGCAGCGCGACCACGAACGCCGCCCAGGTGCCCGCGTCGCGCGGCAGCGCCATCGGGAAGAACAGCGCGCCGACCACGAACGGGACCACCCCGCGCCCCAGCAGCTGGAACAGTGCCCGGCCCAAGTCGGTGGCCAGCCACCACAGTTGCAGGTCGGCCGGGCGGTACAGGTCGATGGCGATCTCGCCCGTGCGGATGCGCGCCATCAGGTCCTTCTCCACGCCGCCGCCCTGGATGGCGAACGTCGCGTACAGGGCCTGCCCGAGCCACACGTAGGTGACCGCCTGTGCCTGGTCGTAGCCGCCCAGGTGCGGCCGCTCGTCCCACAGGGCGAGGTAGGTGTGCACGAGAATCAGGCCGAAGACGGTGTTCGTGAACACCCCGGCGGCCGTGGCCGCCCGGTAGGTCGCGTACCTTCTGAATCCCCCCGCCGCGACGGCCGCGTACAACCGCGCCGATCCCACGGCAACCGCCTTTCCGCGCGCCGACACCGAAGCAAGGGACCCTAGCGGGCCCCGGAAGTGGCGTGCCACGCATTTTCCGAGCACAACGCGTGCCGGTTGCCGGGAACGGAACGCAGGGTGCGACAGTCTCTAGCAGGGGGCGCAAAAGGCGTACGAGGCGTACGGGAACGTACGACGCGACAACGGGAGTCCGTGCAACACATGAGTGACGAGCCGCAGCCGCAGCAGCCGACCGAGGGCGGGGCACCGGACGAGCCACCGGCGGCTCAGGTCGCGGGGAACGGCGGGAAGAGGCCGAAGCGCACCGGGTGGCGGCGGGCGCTGCCCACCTGGCGGATGGTGCTGGGCACCGTCCTGGTGGGCGCCCTGCTGGTCGTCGGCCTGTTCTTCGTCGGCTACTCGATGGTGAAGATCCCGGACGCCAACGCGCTCGCCACCAAGCAGTCCAACGTGTACCTGTACGCCGACGGCACCGAGATCGCCCGCGACGGCGCGGTCAACCGGGAGAACGTCACCCTGGCGCAGATCTCCAAGGAGGCCCAGCACGCCGTGCTCGCCGCCGAGGACCGCGACTTCTACACCGAGTCGGCCATCGACCCCAAGGCCATGATCCGCGCCGGGTGGAACACCGCGACCGGCAAGGGCAAGCAGTCCGGCTCGACGATCACCCAGCAGTACGTGAAGAACTACTACCTCGCGCAGGAGCAGACCGTCACCCGCAAGGTGAAGGAGTTCTTCATCTCCATCAAGCTGGACCGGGAGCAGCCCAAGGACGAGATCCTGGAGGGCTACCTCAACACCAGCTACTTCGGCCGCAACGCCTACGGCATCCAGGCCGCCGCCCAGGCCTACTACGGCGTCGACGCCCGCGAACTCACCGCCCCCCAGGGCGCGTACCTGGCCGCCCTGCTCAACGCGCCCAGCGAGTACGACGTGATCGCGCACCCGGAGAACAAGGCGGCCGCCGAGGCCCGCTGGAACTACGTCCTGGACGGCATGGTCAAGAAGGGCTGGCTGGCGGAGGCCAAGCGGCAGGGCACCGCGTTCCCCACCCCGCGCGAGGAGAGCGCCGCCGACACCGGCATGTCCGGGCAGCGCGGCTACATCGTGCGCGCGATCCGCGACCACCTCACCCAGAACAAGATCGTCACCGAGGCCGAGCTCGACGGCGGCGGCTACCGCATCACCACCACGCTGGAGAAGAGCAAGCAGGACGCCTTCGTCGACGCCGTCAACGACAAGCTGATGTCCAAGCTGGACAAGAAGAGCCGCAAGGTCGACGGCTACGTCCGCGCGGGCGGTGCCGCCGTCGAGCCCAAGACCGGCAAGGTCCTCGCGATGTACGGCGGCATCGACTACGTCAAGCAGTACACCAACAACGCCACCCGCCGGGACTTCCAGGTCGGCTCGACCTTCAAACCGTTCGTGTTCACCGCGGCCGTCCAGCACGACTCCGAGACCCAGGACGGCCGCCCCATCACCCCGAACACGGTCTACGACGGCACCAACGAGCGCCCCGTGCAGGGCTGGACCGGCGGCGGCTACGCCCCCGAGAACGAGGACCAGCACTCCTACGGCGACATCAGCGTGCGGGAAGCCACCGACAAGTCCGTGAACGCCGTGTACGCGCAGCTGGCGGTCGACGTCGGCCCCGCCAAGGTCAAGCAGACCGCGATCGACCTGGGCCTGCCCACCGCCACCCCCGACCTCCAGCCGTACCCGTCGATCGCGCTCGGCACGGCCACCGCCAGCGTGCTCGACATGGCGGAGGCGTACGCCACGCTCGCCAACCACGGCCGGCACGGCGCGTACACCCTGATCGACAAGGTCACCAAGGACGGCAAGGACGTCGTCGAGCTGCCCGGCCGCAAGACCTCCCAGGTGGTCAGCCGTGAGGCCGCCGACACCACCACCTCGATCCTGCGCAGCGTCGTCCAGAACGGCACCGCCACCGCCGCCCAGGCCGTCGGCCGCCCGGCCGCGGGCAAGACCGGCACCGCGGAGAAGGACACCGCGGCCTGGTTCGCCGGCTACACGCCCGACCTCGCCACCGTCGTCGCCGTGATGGGCCAGGACCCGGTCACCGCCGCGCACAAGCCCCTGTACGGCGCGATGGGCCTGCAGCGGATCAACGGCGGCGGGGCGCCCACCGAGATCTGGGCGCAGTTCACCCGCAAGGCCCTCAAGGACACCCCGGCGCACGACTTCAACCTCCAGCTCCAGGAGGGGTCCGAGGAGACGGCCTACCCGTCCGGCGAGCCCTCGGAGAGCTCGCCCACCGGCGACCAGGAGACCAGCGCCACGCCGTCCGGCCGGGCCTCGCAGGGCCAGGGCGACCAGGGGCGGACGCAGGGCCAGACCGGCGGGGGCGGCTCCCACGGCGGGACGACCACCGGCGGCGGCACCGACGGCGGGCCCGGCACCGGCGGCACCACCAGCAGCCCCACCGGCGGCGCGACCACGGGAGCCACCACGTCCGGCGACACCGGCGGCGGCGACACCGGGAACACCACGGGCTCCACCTCCGGTGACACCGGCGGCGTTACGGGCAGCACACCCAGCAGCACCGGGACGACCGGCGCGATCCTGCCGCAGGGCACGGCCCGCCGGGAGTAGCCGGCGGGCGGGGCGGGCGACGGCTCAGCGGCCACGGCTCGAAGGCCGCTGCTCAGTGGCCGCTGGTCGCCTTCAGGCCCACCACGGCGACCAGCAGCAGGCACACGAAGAAGATCCGGGCGGCGGTGACCGGCTCCCCGAGCACCACCATGCCGAGCACGGCCGCCCCGGCGGCGCCGATCCCCACCCACACGCCGTAGGCGGTGCCGATCGGCAGCGAGCGCGCCGCGTAGGACAGCAGCAGCATGCTGGCGACGATGCCGGCGCCGGTGAACAGGCTCGGGACGAGCCGGGTGAAGCCGTCGGTGTACTTCATGCCGATCGACCAGGCGACTTCGAGCAGGCCGGCGACGACGAGCAGGATCCAGGCCATGACGGGCACCTCCGAGGACGACGACCGCGCACCGTGCGCGGCGGGGGTGCGTCGTCTTTGCCTCTCCCCTCGCGAGGGGGACCCGGTACGGCGCGTCTCGTCGGGCGACCTCCTCCGAAGCTAGCAAAGGCACGAGAAAAAGGGCTGGTGACAACCGTCACCAGCCCTTCCCGTCCTCTGGACCAGAGGTACGGCGATCAGAGGTACAGCCCCGTGGAGTCCTCCGACCCCTCGAACCGGTCGGCGGCCACCGCGTGCAGGTCGCGCTCGCGCATGAGCACGTACGCGACGCCGCGCACCTCGACCTCGGCCCGGTCCTCCGGGTCGAACAGGACCCGGTCGCCCGGCTCCACGGTCCGTACGTTCTGCCCCACCGCGACGACCTCGGCCCAGGCCAGGCGCCGGCCGACCGCCGCCGTGGCGGGGATCAGGATGCCGCCACCGGAACGCCGCTCCCCCTCGGAGGTGTCCTGCCGGACCAGAACGCGGTCGTGCAGCATCCGGATGGGGAGCTTGTCGTGGTGGGTGCTGTGCTCGTTTACGTTGGCGCTCACGCTTCGAACCTACCTGTCCCGGGCCGTCCCGTCCGCGCCCGGGTCAGCCCTTGCGGCGCCGGGTGCCCAGCACGAGCAGTCCGACGAGGCCCACGGCGACGACGGCGACCGGCACGACGCGCTCGAGCCGGGGTGAGCCCGTCTCGTCCACGAACTGCGCCTTGACGTCGCTGACGACCTTGTTGACCTGGACGTACGCCCGTCCGAGGGTGTGATCGACATTCGCCACGACCTTGGCCTTGGCATCGCCGACGATGGTCCTGGGGTGCACCCGCACCCCGATCTCGTCGAGCGTCTCGGCCAGCACTTCGCGGCGGCGCTTGATGTCCGCCTCGATCTGCGCCGGGGTTCTGGTGTCCGACGTGTCCGCCACCGTACGGCCTCCGAAGTCCGATGATGCTGTTCCGGACAGTCTGTCAGCTCCACGCGCCAGCGCACTGTCAGGACCCCCCGTTACGCTGGTCCGATGAGCGAGCGACTCCAGCCCGGCGACGTGGCCCCCGCCTTCACCCTGCCCGACGCGGACGGCGAGCAGGTCTCCCTGGCCGACCACCAGGGCCGCAAGGTCATCGTGTACTTCTACCCGGCGGCGCTGACGCCGGGCTGCACCAAGCAGGCCTGCGACTTCACGGACAACCTCGAGCTGCTGGCCGGCGCGGGGTACGACGTCATCGGCATCTCCCCCGACAGCCCGGAGAAGCTTGCGAAGTTCCGCGAGAAGGAGTCCCTGCGGATCACCCTCCTCGCCGACCCCGACAAGAAGGTCACCGAGGCCTACGGCGCGTACGGCGAGAAGAAGAACTACGGCAAGACCTACCTGGGCGTGATCCGCTCCACGGTCGTCGTCGATGAAGAGGGCAAGGTCGAGCGGGCCTTGTACAACGTCCGCGCGACGGGCCACGTGGCCAAGATCATCAAGGACCTGGGCATCTGACCGCCCCACCCCGGGTGATCAGTGGTGCCGCGGGCGTACGGATCATCAAACGATCCGCCAAAATCCGTTCCCATCGGTGTGGCGGAGACCTAGAGTGATCCGGCCGCTGTGACACACCTGCGCGGCCGACGGTCAGGCGACGGGGGACGGCGCCGACCGGGCCCGCAGCGCGGCTCCACCGACATCATCGCGACATCACGTGATCCCCGGGGGTCGACAACTTGAGAATGTTCACGCGCCGCCGCGCCGCGGCGCTCGCCACCGCTGTGGCACTCGCCGCCGCGGGCACCCTGGCCGCGGCACCCGGTGCCGTCGCCGACGACGCGGGGCCCTGGCCGGGCGCCGAAGGCAAGATCCTCAACGACGGGGGTCTGGTCATCGACCCCGTCACCGGGAAGACGAGCACCATCCCCAACGTGGGGAGCTACGCCACCTGGGCGCCCGACGGCAGCCGCGTGCTCAGCGTCTCCGGCCAGATCTCCAGCGTCCTGCCCAACGGCACCAAGAAGATCACCCTGCCCTGGGCCGAGGGCCTGCGCTCCAGCGCCCCGTACGAGGACCTGACGTTCTGGAACGGCGGCAGCTACGTCGTCTTCGCCAGCGGCGGCCAGCTCGCCTACGGTCCCTCCGACGCCTCGTGGGCGCCCCACCCGCTGCTCCCGGCGAACCTGGAGCCGGCCACCGTCTGCGACTCCGGGCCGAGCGTGAACGTCAAGGGCCTGGTCGCCTTCGAGCGCCGCACGGGAAGCTGCTCCGCCGCCGCGGGCGTGTACGTCTACGACGCCGCCGCGAGGACGGTCAAGCTCGCCCTGGCCGACGCCGAGCAGCCCGCCTGGTCCCCGGACGGCACCAAGCTGGCGTTCGTCCGCAAGGACACCGACGGCAACCCCCAGATCTTCACGGCGAAGGCCGACGGCACCGACGTCCGGCAGCTCACCACCGGCCCGCGCCGGTTCGCCTCCCCGTCCTGGTCGCCCACCGGCAAGCGGATCATCTTCGACGCCCACACCTCGCCGAACAGCGACGACGTGCACACCGTCGAGTACGCCGACACGACGACCGGCGAGCTGACCCCGGTCACGGACGCCACGCAGGGCACCCACGTCGGCAACCCCAGCTGGCAGCCGCTGCGGCAGAACAGCACGGGCCGGGTCTGGGGCGCCAACGCCTACCTCACCGCCACCGCCTCGTCGCGCTGGACCTGGAACACCCTCGGCCACAGTCAGCCCGGGCTGATGAACGCCAAGTCCGCGGTGCTGGTCAACCAGGACGAACCGGCGTACGCCGTCACCGCCCCCGCCCTGGCGGGCCGGAAGGAGGGCCCGGTGCTGATGACCCAGAAGACCGGGCTCTCGTCGACGACGAAGAACGAGCTGAAGCGGATCCTGGCGCCGGGCAAGCCCGTCTACCTGACCGGCAGCACGTCCGTCCTGGACAACACGGTCGCCTCCCAGGTGAAGGCGCTCGGGTACGTCCCCGTGCGGCTGACCGGCGCGGACCGCTACGCGACCTCGGTGATGGTGAGCAGGACCATCACCTCCGCCCCCAAGTACGTCTTCCTGGCCGGCGGCACCGAGTACCGCGCGGCGCTCTCGGCGGCGGCCGCGGCCGGCTCCGACGGCTCCGCCAGCGCGGCCGGGATCGTCCTCACCAACGGCAACAAGCTGACCTCGTCGGTGCAGGCGTACCTGAACAGCCTCAACCCCGACAAGACCATGATCATCCCGGTCGGTGCGGCGGCGCGCTACGCGCTGACCCACACCGGCTTCTCCCGGTGGCCGTCCACGTACTCGTACTACCCGATCTCGGGCACCACGGACGGCTCCCTCTCGGTGGCCATCGCCATGTTCTGGTGGACCGCGCCGAACACCACCGGCCTCGCCTACTCCGGCGCCTGGCGCGACGGGGTCTCGGGCGCCGCGGCGATGAACGTCTTCGGGCCCCTCCTGTGGAGCAGCAGCGCCACCACCCTGTCGCCCGAGGTGAACAGCTACTTCGTGCGCGAGACCGCCAGCGTCAACTCCGTGATCGGGTTCGGCGGCACGGGCTCGCTCGCCCAGGCCGAGCTGAACACCGCGGGCACCTCGGTGAGCGCGGGCAGCGCGTACTTCACGTACCGCCCGTACTACAACGGCAACATCCCGACGACGACGTCGGCGCGGACCCTCGCCGCGGGCACCGACGGCGGCGCCCCGGCCACCCCGGCCGCCTCGCGCACCGAGCGGGTCGGCGCCCAGCCGAACCTGGCACCGCTCAAGACGCTCCAACGGCAGTAACGGCCTGCCCGGCGGGGGCACCGACGAGCCTCGTCGACGCCCCCGCCACCACCTCCCGAGCGGCTCGCACCCCACCCGGTGTGAGCCGTTTCGCTTCTCGGCACTTCGAGCGGCGCACTCCGCTCCACCGGTACATGGACGCGGCGATCTCGGAAGCCGCCACCGCGTCCACGACCTTGCGGGAGTTCGCCCTCCACCTGGGCGCGGTACCGGCCGAGTCCCGGACGACGGCCGGTCCAGGGCGGCGCTGGGCCGGTTGCTCCGGGAGAGGCGGGTCGACACGTCCCGCTTCCGGCACGCTCGGCCGACGCTGCCCGAGGACGACATCCGGGCCGCCGTGACGTCGGCCGACAGCTACGCCGACGTCATGCGCGCGCTGGGGCTGGAAGTGGTTTGCGCCAACCACCGCCGGGTGCGCCGGAAGGTGGCCGAGCTGGGCCTGGACACGAGCCACTTCACGCGGCGCCGGCCTCCGGGAACGGGGGTGCCCTATCCCTGTGTGTCCTGCGGGAACCCGGGTGAGTGGCTCGGGCGTCCGATCACCCTGCACATCGACCACATCGACGGGAACTGGCTGGACAACCGTGCCGGGAACCTTCGCTACCTCTGCCCCAACTGCCACGCCCTGACCGCGACATGGTGTCGCAAGAAGTCCAGGGACGGCGGTGGCGGGAGCCCCGTACACTGAGGATCACTGCCGAGCGGTCGTGGCGAAACAGGCATACGCGCGGGTTTTAGGTGCCCGTGGGAGAAATCCCGTGTGGGTTCGAGTCCCACCGACCGCACATGAGGTGACCGAGGGTCCGGTTCGTGGATGCGAGCCGGACCCTCGGCGCGTTCAGCCGACCAGTTCCCGGATCGCCGGGAGCAGGGCGCGGAAGGCCTTGCCTCGGTGGCTGATGGCGTTCTTCTCGGCCGGGGTGAGTTCCGCGCAGGTCCGGGTCTCGCCGTCCGGCTGGAGGATCGGGTCGTAGCCGAAGCCGTGGGTGCCCTGGGGGGTGTGGCGCAGGGTGCCGCGGAGTCGGCCCTCGACGACGCGTTCCGTGCCGTCGGGGAGGGCGAGGGCGGCGGCGCAGGCGAAGTGGGCCGCGCGGTGGCCGTCGGCGATGTCGGAGAGCTGGGCGAGCAGCAGGTCGAGGTTGGCCTTGTCGTCGCCGTGGCGGCCCGCCCAGCGGGCGGAGAAGATGCCGGGGGCGCCGCCGAGGACGTCGACGCAGAGGCCGGAGTCGTCGGCGATGGCCGGGTGCCCGGTGGCGCGGGCGAGGGCGTGGGCCTTGAGGAGGGCGTTCTCGGCGAAGGTGACGCCGGTCTCCTTGACGTCGGGGACGTCGGGGTAGGCGTCGGCGCCGATGAGCTCGTGCGGGAGGCCGGCCTCGGCGAGGATCGCGCGGAGTTCGGTGATCTTCCCGGCGTTGCGGGTGGCGAGGATCAAGCGGGTCATGGCCCCCAGTATCCCGGGGGCCGCGGGAGCCGCGGGAGCTGCGGGATCGCAGTTACGGCGTGCAGACCTTGGTGAGTTCGCCGGCGGCGTCGGTGACGGGGCTGATGTCGGGGGTGCGGTCGCCGTTCCTGACGGCCGTGCGGACGTTGTCGACGGCCCTTTGGAGGTCGTCGACGGCCTTGTTGACGTCGGTGTCGTCGGTGCGGTCGCCGATCCGGTCCAGGTCGGTGTCGATGGTCTGCAGGGACTCGTCGATCTGGGTGGGGTCGTTGGAGGCGTTCTCCACGGCTTGCTGGAGCCGGGTGACGCCGTCGGCGATGGTGTCGGCGGTCTGGACGCAGTCGAGGGCCTTGTCGACGGCGTCGCAGCCGGTGGCGACCGCGGTGGTCAGGGCGACGGCCGCGAGGGCGGTGGCGATGGCGGTACGGCGTCGTCGGTGGCGGCTCGCGGCCATGGTGGTGTGTCCTCCCCTGTCAGGCCCTGGCAGGCCCCCGTGTGTGGTGCGCACGCTGTGTACTGCGTACTGCGCAAGACGCCGGGGCGGGCGGCGGGGTTGCTCCCGTCCGCCCGCTCCTTTGGGGTGCGCTTTACCTTTCGGCGGCGAGGGCGGCCCGCTGCAGGGCGGCCAGTTCGGTGCAGCCGGCGACGGCGAGGTCGAGCAGGGCGTCGAGTTCCGCGCGGGCGAAGGGGGCGGCCTCGGCGGTGCCCTGGACCTCGACGAAGCGGCCGTCGCCGGTGCAGACGACGTTCATGTCGGTCTCGGCCCGTACGTCCTCCTCGTAGCGCAGGTCGAGGAGGGGGACTCCGTCGACGATGCCGACGGAGACGGCGGAGACGGTGCCGGTGAGCGGCTGGCGGCCGGCCTTGATGAGCTTCTTGCCCTGGGCCCAGGCGACGGCGTCGGCGAGGGCGACGTAGGCGCCGGTGATGGCGGCGGTGCGGGTGCCGCCGTCGGCCTGGAGGACGTCGCAGTCGAGGACGACGGTGTTCTCGCCGAGTGCCTTGTAGTCGATGACGGCGCGCAGGGAGCGGCCGATGAGGCGGGAGATCTCGTGGGTGCGGCCGCCGATGCGGCCCTTGACGGACTCGCGGTCGCCGCGGGTGTTGGTGGCGCGGGGCAGCATGGCGTACTCGGCGGTCACCCAGCCTTCGCCGCTGCCCTTGCGCCAGCGGGGGACGCCTTCGGTGACGGTGGCGGTGCAGAGCACCCTGGTGTCGCCGTAGGAGACGAGGACGGAGCCCTCGGCGTGCTTGCTCCAGCCGCGTTCGATGGTGACGGGGCGGAGCTGTTGGGGGGTGCGGCCGTCGATTCGAGACATGGCGCTGAGCCTAGTGGTAGCCGGGGATGCGGAAGGGGCCCCTCCCTGGTCGGGAAGGGCCCCCGGGGACGCGCGGGGCGTCCGGTCACATCATGTCTTCGATCTCCGCGGCGATGGGGTCGGCGTCGGTGCCGATGACGACCTGGATGGCGGTGCCCATCTTGACGACGCCGTGGGCGCCGGCGGCCTTCAGCGCGGCCTCGTTGACCAGCGAGGCGTCGGCCACCTCGGTGCGCAGGCGGGTGATGCAGCCCTCGATCTCCTCGATGTTGTCGATGCCACCGAGCCCGGCGACGATCTTCTCAGCCTTGCTGGCCATGTTGCTTCTCCCTGATCCGAACCGCTTTGTCGCAGTAACCCACAGTTGGCCCAACTTCGCGAGCGGTCATGCCGTCCGTACCGAATGATGGCGTCACGACAGCGGAACCGTCCAAAACTGGTCTACACCACCTCGCGGACGGTCGCCAAACCCCGCCGCCGAGCCGAGCGGCCCGGAAGGACACCGATGAGTGCCGACGCCGAGGTCAGCCCCGCGCGGGCACGCTGGAACGGTCTGTTCCAGGGCCTGCAGAAGATGGGCCGCAGTCTGCAGCTGCCGATCGCCGTGCTGCCCGCGGCGGGCATCCTCAACCGCCTGGGCCAGCCGGACGTGTTCGGGGCGGACGGGCTCGGCTGGGACAACGTCTCGAAGGTGATGAAGGGCGCGGGCGGGGCCCTGCTGGACGGTTCGCTCGGCCTGCCGCTGCTGTTCTGCGTGGGCGTGGCCATCGGCATGGCCCGCAAGGCGGACGGGTCGACCGCGCTGGCGGCGGTGGTGGGCTTCCTCGTCTACTACAACGTGCTGCACCAGTTCCCCGAGTCCTGCCCGGGCGGCTCGAAGGAGCTCCCGGGCCTGGGGTGCCAGGTGAGCGTGGGGGCGGGGGTCGGGGCGGTGACGCCGTACACCTTCCAGAACCCGGGGGTGTTCGGCGGCATCGTGATCGGTCTGCTGGCGGCGTTCTTCTGGGCGCGGTTCCACCGGACGAAGCTGGTGGACTGGCTGGGCTTCTTCAACGGGCGGCGGCTGGTGCCGATCATCATGGCGTTCGTGGCGATCGCGTTCGCGGCGCTGTGCCTGTGGGTGTGGCCGCCGATCGGTGACGGGCTGGAGAGCTTCAGCAAGTGGCTGCGGGACGCGGGGTCTTGGGGTGCGGGGGTGTTCGGGGTGGCGAACCGGGCGCTGCTGGTGATCGGGCTGCACCAGTTCCTGAACGTGCCCATCTGGTTCCAGTTCGGCACGTACACGCCGCCGGGCGGGCAGCCGGTGCACGGTGACATCAACATGTTCCTGGCGGGCGACCCCAACGCGGGGCAGTTCACCTCGGGGTTCTTCCCGATCATGATGTTCGCGCTGCCGGCGGCGGCGCTGGCGATCACGCACTGCGCGCGGCCGGAGCGGCGCAAGGAGGTCGGTGGGCTGATGCTGTCGGTGGCGCTGACGTCGTTCGTCACGGGGATCACCGAGCCGATCGAGTACTCGTTCCTGTTCATCGCGCCGGGGCTGTACGCGGTGCACGCGGTGCTGACGGGTGTGTCGATGGCGGTGACGTGGGGGCTGGGGGTGCACGACGGGTTCAGCTTCTCGGCGGGGCTGATCGACTACATCATCAACTGGAACCTGGCGACGCGGCCGTGGGCGATCATCCCGATCGGGCTGTGCTTCGCCGCGGTGTACTACGTGATCTTCCGCTTCGCGATCACCAAGTTCGACCTGAAGACGCCGGGCCGCGAGCCGGAGGAGCAGCACGAGGACGTCACGAAGGCGTGAACGTCCGCAGATAGCGGGGTTCTCGGGCCCTCGGACCGCCGGTCCGGGGGCCCTTTCGCGTGCTCCCGAACGGGCCCGGATCCGGTACGCCGCGTAGCGCTCCGGTTGCAGTTTTGACGGGTTCCTTATATCCACCCCATCGTGCTACAACAGGTCTACACCACTGAGTGGTGTAGACCACCACCCGATGGAGGAAGTCTATGAGCACCGCCACCGAATCGGCGGCCCCCCCGAAGAAGTGGGGATCCGGTCTGATCCAGGGTCTGCAGAAGGTCGGCCGCAGCCTCCAGCTGCCCATCGCCGTGCTGCCGGCCGCGGGTCTGCTGCTCCGTTTCGGCCAGCAGGACATCCACGACAAGCTGAACCTGCCCGACAAGGTCACAGCGGTGTTCGCCACGGCCGGTGGCGCGATCTTCGACAACCTGCCGCTGCTGTTCTGCATCGGTGTCGCGATCGGCTTCGCCAAGAAGTCCGACGGCTCCACCGCCCTGGCCGCCCTCGTCGGCTTCCTGGTCTACAGCAACGTGCTCAAGGCGTTCCCCGTCACCGAGGCCAAGGTCCAGGCCGGCGCGGACATAGCCGCGACCTACAACAACCCCGGTGTGCTCGGCGGCATCATCATGGGTCTGCTGGGCGCCGTGGTGTGGCAGCGCTTCCACCGCACCAAGCTGGTGGACTGGCTCGGCTTCTTCAACGGCCGTCGCCTGGTGCCGATCATCATGGCCTTCGTCGGCACGGTCATGGGTGTGTTCTTCGGTCTGGTTTGGGAGCCGATCGGTGAGGTCATCTCCGACTTCGGCGAGTGGATGACCGGCCTGGGCGCCGTCGGTGCCGGCCTGTTCGGTCTCATCAACCGCGCGCTGATCCCGGTCGGCATGCACCAGTTCGTGAACACCGTCTCCTGGTTCCAGCTCGGCGACTTCAAGGACGCGGCCGGCCAGGTCGTCCACGGCGACCTCAACCGCTTCTTCGCCGGTGACCCGACCGCCGGCCAGTTCATGTCCGGCTTCTTCCCGATCATGATGTTCGGTCTGCCGGCCGCCGCGCTCGCCATCGCGCACTCCGCCCGCCCCGAGCGCCGCAAGGCCGTGCTGGGCATGATGATCTCGCTCGCCCTGACCTCGTTCGTGACCGGTGTGACCGAGCCCATCGAGTTCTCGTTCATGTTCATCGCGCCGATCCTCTACGGCATCCACGCGGTGCTCACGGCCCTGTCCATGGCAGTCACCTGGGCGCTCGGCGTGCACGCGGGCTTCACCTTCTCCGCGGGCTTCATCGACTACGCGCTGAACTGGAACCTCGCCACCAAGCCGTGGCTCATCATCCCCATCGGACTGGTCTTCGCCGCGATCTACTACGTGGTCTTCCGGTTCGCCATCGTCAAGTTCGACCTGCCCACCCCGGGCCGCGAGCCCGAGGAGGAGGTCGAGGACCTCACGAAGGCGTGAGCCCCGACCGACACCGACGAAGGCCCCCGGAGCACTGAACCGCTCCGGGGGCCTTCGTGTGCGCGGGGTCAGATCTCGTACGTCACCCGCGGCGCCGCCAGGTCCACCGGGCCCTCGTACACCGCGCGGGCGTCCGCCGCGTTGGTCTCGGGGTCGGTCCACGGCGGGATGTGGGTCAGGACCAGGCGGCGGGCGCCGGCACGGGCCGCCGTCTCGCCGGCCTCGCGGCCGTTGAGGTGCAGGTCGGGGATGGACTCCTTGCCGTGCGTGAAGGCCGCCTCGCACAGGAACAGATCGGTGTCACGGGCGAGTTGCTCCAGCGCGGGGCTCGGCCCCGTGTCGCCGGAGTACGTCAGCGACTTCCCGCCGTGCTCGATCCGGATGCCGTACGCCTCCACCGGGTGGGCCACGCGTTCGGTGTGCACCGTGAACGGGCCGATCTCGAAGGTGGACGGCTTGACCGTGTGGAAGTCGAAGACCTCGCTCATCGAGGAGGCCGAGGGGGTGTCGGCGTAGGCCGTGGTCAGCCGGTGCTCGGTGCCCTCCGGGCCGTAGACCGGGAGCGGGTCGCAGCGGCCGCCGTCATGGCGGTAGTAGCGCGCCACGAAGTACGCGCACATGTCGATGCAGTGGTCGGCGTGCAGATGGCTCAGGAAGATCGCGTCGAGGTCGTAGAGACCGCAGTGGCGCTGCAGCTCGCCCAGGGCGCCGTTGCCCATGTCGAGGAGCAGCCGGAAGCCGTCGGCCTCGACGAGGTAGCTCGAGCAGGCCGATTCCGCGGACGGGAACGACCCCGAGCAGCCGACGACGGTGAGCTTCATGGGAGCAGAAACCTCCGCTGGCGGGAAGGGATCGTGGGACGGGGCGAGGGGGGTCGTGCGGTCCGTCGAGCGTAAGGCGCGAAACGCCGGGTCGCTCCTCCACCAGGGGCCGTTGTGGGCGAACTCACCTGCGCTGTCACCGGTTCGGCTGGACCTGCAGCGCGCGAGGCAGGACAGGGGGCGCGCACTGCCGATCGCGCGCCGGTACCGTCATCGTATGGACACGTCCTGGTGGCTTGCACTCGCTGCGGTGGTCCTGCTCGCCCTGGTCGCCACGCTCGTGGACGGCTGGGGACGCGGGTCCCGGACGCGGCGCCTGCGCACAACACGGCCGACGCGGCGGCCGGCCCGGCGGCCGGCGCGGCAGAAGGGGCCGGCGGCCGGGCTGCCCCGGCCCGCGGAGATCTGGTGGGCGAACGTGCCCTACGAGGACCGGCCCGGTGAGAAGGACCGGCCGTGCCTGGTGCTGGAGGTGCGCGGCAGCCGGGCGACGGTCGTGAAGATCACCAGCAAGCACCACGACGAGCGGCCGGGAGTGATCCCGCTGCCGCCCGGTTCCGTGGGCGACGCCCGGGGACGGGCGAGCTTCCTGGAGACCGACGAGCTGCGCGAGGTGCCGGTGGACGACTTCCGGCGGCGGGTGGGAGTGGTGGACCCGGTCCTGTGGGACCAGGTCCGTCACCTCGCGCCCTAGCCGGAGCGGCCGCGCCGGGAGCGGCCGCCGGCGGGGCTCACGCCCAGAGCTGGCCCTGGAGCGTGGCGATGGCCTCCTCGGTGGTGGCGGCCGTGTAGACGCCGGTGGAGAGGTACTTCCAGCCGCCGTCGGCGACCACGAACACGATGTCGGCGGACTCCCCCGCCTTCAGCGCCTTCTGCCCGACACCGATCGCCGCGTGCAGCGCCGCGCCGGTGGATACGCCCGCGAAGATGCCCTCCTGCTGCAGGAGTTCACGGGTGCGGGTGACCGCGTCGGCCGAGCCGACCGAGAAGCGGGTGGTGAGCACGGAGGCGTCGTACAGCTCCGGCACGAAGCCCTCGTCGAGGTTGCGCAGGCCGTACACCAGGTCGTCGTAGCGCGGCTCGGCGGCGACGATCCGCACGTCCGGCTTGTGCTCGCGCAGGTAGCGGCCGACGCCCATGAGGGTGCCGGTGGTGCCGAGGCCCGCGACGAAGTGGGTGACGGACGGCAGGTCGGCGAGGATCTCGGGGCCGGTCGTGGCGTAGTGCGCGCCGGCGTTGTCCGGGTTGCCGTACTGGTAGAGCATCACCCAGTCGGGGTGCTCGGCGGACAGCTCCTTGGCGACGCGTACGGCGGTGTTGGAGCCGCCCGCGGCCGGGCTGGAGATGATCTCGGCGCCCCACATGCCGAGCAGGTCCCGGCGCTCCTGCGAGGTGTTCTCCGGCATCACGCAGACCATGCGGTAGCCCTTGAGCTTGGCGGCCATGGCCAGGGAGATGCCGGTGTTGCCGCTGGTCGGCTCGAGGATCGTGCAGCCGGGGGTGAGCCGGCCGTCCTTCTCCGCCTGCTCGATCATGTGCAGCGCGGGGCGGTCCTTGACCGAGCCGGTCGGGTTGCGGTCCTCCAGCTTCGCCCAGATCCGGACGTCGGCGGAAGGCGACAGCCGCGGCAGGCGCACCAGGGGGGTGTTGCCCACCGCGGCCAGCGGGGAGTCGTAACGCATCCGGGATCAGGCCATTCCCGCCCGTCGCCCGGCCGCCACCCCGACCGGACGCGGCTTCGCCGCGGCAGAACCTCCGGCCACGGCCGGCAGGATCGTCACCGTGTCGCCGTCGGTGAGCTTGGTGTCGATGCCGTCGACGAAGCGGACGTCCTCGTCGTTCAGGTAGACGTTGACGAAGCGGCGCAGCTGGCCCCCGTCCACGATGCGGGCCTGGATGCCCGCATGCCGGGTCTCGAGGTCGGCGAACAGGTCGGCGAGGGTCTCACCGTTGCCCTCCACCGCCTTCTGACCGTCGGTGTACTGGCGGAGGATGGTCGGGATGCGGACCTCGATGGCCATGGCTCAGGGCTCCTGTCGGAAGGGTTCGTCGGTTCGTCGGGCGGGAGGGCGCACCACGGCGCGCCGCGGCTCGGGGCCGTACGGCGTGCGGCGGTTGTCAACAGATGGCGCTGTTCAGCCTGCACAGGTCGACGTGCAGCCGCGCCACGAGCAGCGTGCCCGGCGCCTTGTCGCCCACGTCGAGAAGAACCATGCGCTCATCGTAACGATTCCCGACCGCGCTCCCGGAGTGTGATCCCACCTGTTGGACAGAATCCGGCCGAGGGGTGAGACGCGGGCGGTGCGGGACCTCTTTCGCGGAGGTCAGTACGCCTCGACGATCCTGACCTCCTCCTCGCTCACCTCGCCGTCCACGATGCGGAAGGAGCGGAACTGGAAGTCGCCGAGGCCGTCGGTGTCCGCGGTGGAGACCAGGACGTAGTGGGCGCCGGGCTCGTTGGCGTAGGTGATGTCGGTGCGGGAGGGGTAGGCCTCGGTGGCCGTGTGCGAGTGGTAGACGACCACCGGCTCCTCGTCGCGGTCGTCCATGTCGCGGTAGAGCTTGAGCAGGTCGCCGGAGTCGAACTCGTAGAACGTGGGCGACATCGCCGCGTTGAGCATCGGGATGAAGCGCTCGGGGCGGTCCGAGCCCGCCGGGCCCGCCACCACACCGCACGCCTCGTCGGGGTGGTCCTTGCGCGCGTGGGCGACGATCTGGTCGTGGAGGGCCTGGGTGATGGTCAGCATGGGGCCCAGGATAAGCGGCGGACCGCCCCGTACCGAGGGATGGTACGGGGCGGTCCGTATGCCGGACGTCCTGCGCGGCGGCGGTCCGGGGCTGCCACGAGCGGCCCCTGGGGGGTGCCCCGCGCCGGGCTGCCGGGGAGGGTCAGACGACCTTCTCCAGCTCCGGCTCGCGGCGCTGGGTGACCTCCGGGTTGCGTGCCTTCAGCACGGCCCAGCCGATGCCGAGGGCGGCGGCCCAGCCGGCCATCACGTACAGGCAGACGCGGGAGTCGGCGTCGTAGGCGATGAGGCAGGTCACGAAGAGCAGGAACGCGATGGCGATCCAGCTGCACACCGAGCCGCCGGGCGCCGGGAACGACGAGGCGGGCAGCCGGCCGGCGACCACGGCGCGGCGGTAGAGGACGTGGCTGATCAGGATCATCAGCCAGGTCCAGATGCCGGCGGCGGTGGCCACGGAGGTGACGTAGCCGAACGCCTTCTCCGGGACGACGTAGTTCAGCAGCACGCCGATGCCCATGAACAGCACCGAGACGGTGATGCCGAGCGCCGGGGTCTTGGTGACGGACAGCTTGCGGAAGGGCTTCGGGGCCTCGCCGTTGTCGGCCAGGGTGCGCAGCATGCGGCCGGTGGAGTACATGCCGGAGTTGCAGGACGACAGGGCCGCGGTGAGCACCACGAAGTTCACGATGCCGGCGCCGGCCGGGATGCCGATCTTGGCGAAGGCGGCGACGAAGGGGCTCACGCCGGGCGCGAACTCGGTCCACTTCACCACGCACAGGATCACGGTGAGGGCGCCGACGTAGAACAGGGCGATCCGCCAGGGCAGGGTGTTGATGGCCTTGGGGAGGGTCTTCTCCGGGTTCTCGGACTCGCCCGCGGTGACGCCGACCAGCTCGACGGCGAGGTAGGCGAACATCACGCCCTGCAGGGTCATCAGGGACGAGCCGATGCCCTTGGGGAAGAAGCCGTCGAACTGCCAGAGGTTGGAGACCGCGGCGGTGTCGCCCGCGCTGCTGAAGCCGAAGGTCAGCACGCCGAGACCGATGACGATCATGCCGATCAGGGCGGTGACCTTGACCATCGAGAACCAGAACTCCAGCTCGCCGAAGAGCTTCACGGAGATCAGGTTGACCCCGAACAGGATCACCAGGAAGACCAGGGCGGTGACCCACTGCGGGACGGCCGGGAACCAGTAGTTGACGTAGATCGCGGCGGCCGTCAGCTCGGCCATGCCGGTGACGACCCACATCAGCCAGTACGTCCAGCCGGTGAAGTAGCCGAAGAACGGGCCGAGGAACTCGCGCGAGTACTCCGCGAACGAGCCCGACACCGGGCGGTACAGCAGCAGTTCGCCGAGCGCCCGCATGATGAAGAACACGATCGCGCCCGCGAGTGCGTACATGAGGATCAGGCTGGGGCCCGCCTTGGCGATGTTGGCCCCGGCTCCCAGGAACAGACCGACGCCGATGGCGCCGCCGATCGCGATCATCTGGACCTGACGACTGCCGAGCCCTCGCTCGTACCCCTCTTCAGGGGTGTCCGTGACCTGCTTCGAGGTCATGTGTGGTGCGCCTTTCTCCATGCCGACCCGGGCCTTTCGTCGGCCGCGGATCGGGTTTCGATCCCCCCGGATGATGGAGCTGAGCGGGCCGTGCGGGCCTGCTCGTGCCTGGCCGGCGGTCGCCGGCTCGGTGGCGCACCCGACCGAACATACGGGTGGTGTTCGTCGGGCGGTCGTGAAGATTTATCACGGCCGCAACACTGATCGCCGCAGGGTGCTGTGGCGGACACCACAGGGAGAAGCGGACACAACGGACACGCGACGGCAAAGGCGGCCGCCGTGGTGACGGGATCGTTATCCGGATTTGAGCGTCCGCTGAGCGAACGCCGGGGGGCGGCGGGCGACGGGCCCGGCCGGCCCCCGGGTCACGGCATGAGGGTGTTGACCAGCGTTTCCTGCAGACCGCCGAGCCAGAGGTAGGCCATCACCATCGGCTTGCGCGGGTCCTCGTCGGGGAGCCGGAAGAGCAGGTCGGTGTCGTCCTCGTCGCTGATGTCCAGCCGGGAGCCGATCGCGAGGCGCAGGTCGTTCAGCGCGCCGAGCCAGCGCCGGGACTCCTCGGGGGTCAGCTTCAGCACCGCCCCGCCCTCGCCGGCCGCCTCGGAGGCGAGCGCGTCGAGCGTGCGGACCACCGCGAGGGCGTTGTCGCGCTTGCCGGCCCGCAGGTCGTTCTCGGTATAGCGGCGGAACTCGGCGGAGTACGCCTGGTGCTCCTCGGCCTGCCGGGGGGTGGCGGGCGGCTCGACCGGGTCGGTGTAGGCGTCCGGGAACAGCCGGCGCAGCACCGGGTCGGAGGGCGGCTCGCTCGGGCCCTCGGCGAACAGCTCGGCGAGCGGGTCGTCGCCGGCGTCCTCGGCGGGGCCGGGGCCGATCAGCTCCAGGAGCTGCACGGCCAGCGAGCGGATGATGGAGATCTCGACGTCGTCGAGGGCGACGGCCGCGCCGCCGCCGGGAAGCGGTTCGAAGTGTCCGGGCATGAAGTGGTTTCGCGGTCTCTTCGCTGGAGGGCGGGCGTGCTCGCTACGTGCGGTCCTGCTGGAGGGTGGCCCACAGACCGTAGCCGTGCATGGCCTGCACGTCGCGCTCCATCTCCTCGCGGCTGCCGCTGGAGACGACCGCCCGGCCCTTGTGGTGGACGTCGAGCATGAGCTTGGTGGCCTTGTCCTTGGAGTAGCCGAAGTACGTCTGGAAGACGTAGGTCACGTAGCTCATGAGGTTGACCGGGTCGTTGTGCACGATCGTCACCCAGGGGACGTCCGGCTCGGGTACGGCGAAGACCTCCTCCGCCGACTCGGTGCGTTCGATCTCAAGGGGAGCGGGTGACGTCACACTGCCCATGCTGCCACGGCGGCCAGATATCGTCACACTGACGAGATTGGGGTACGATCTCCGTATGAACACAGCGGACCTTGGGCTGCCGGTGGACGTTCCCTCGACGGCGCTCTTCACGGACCAGTACGAGCTGACCATGCTGCAGGCGGCGCTGAAGGCGGGCACCGCCGAGCGGCGCAGCGTGTTCGAGGTCTTCACCCGGCGCCTGCCGGAAGGCCGGCGCTACGGCGTCGTCGCGGGCACCGGGCGGGTCCTGGACGCGGTGGAGAACTTCCGCTTCGACGCGGGCGTCCTCGGCTTCCTGCGCGAGCGGCAGATCGTGGACGAGGCGACGCTGGACTGGCTCGCCGGCTACCGCTTCACGGGTGACGTCCTGGGCTATCCCGAGGGCGAGGTCTACTTCCCCGGCTCCCCCATCATGCGCGTCGAGGGCTCCTTCGCCGAGTGCGTGCTGCTGGAGACCGTGATCCTGTCGATCCTCAACCACGACTCGGCGATCGCGGCCGCCGCGTCCCGGATGTCCTCGGCGGCCGGCTCCCGCCCGCTGATCGAGATGGGCGCGCGCCGCACCCACGAGCTGTCCGCCGTGGCCGCCGCGCGCGCCGCGTACGTCGGCGGCTTCACCACCACCTCCGACCTGGCGGCCGGCTTCCGGTACGGCATCCCCACGGTCGGCACCTCCGCGCACGCCTTCACCCTGCTCCACGACACCGAGCGGGACGCCTTCCGCGCCCAGGTGGACGCCCTCGGCCGGGGCACCACGCTGCTGGTGGACACCTACGACGTCGCCGAGGCCGTCCGTACGGCGGTGGAGGTGGCCGGGCCCGAGCTGGGCGCGGTCCGCATCGACTCCGGTGACCTGCTGCTGGTGGCCCACCGGGTGCGCCAGCAGCTCGACGAGCTGGGCGCCACCGACACGAAGATCGTCGTGACCTCCGACCTCGACGAGTACGCCATCGCCTCGCTGGCGGCGGCGCCGGTAGACGCGTACGGCGTCGGCACCCAGCTGGTCACCGGGTCCGGGCACCCCACCGCCTCCATGGTCTACAAGCTGGTCGCCCGCGCCGAGTCCGACGACCCGCGCGCCCCGCTGGTGCCGGTGGCGAAGAAGTCCTCCGGCGGCAAGACCTCCATCGGCGGCCGCAAGTGGGCCGCGCGCCGGCTGGACGAGGACGGGATCGCCGAGGCCGAGGTCGTCGGCACCGGGGCGGTGCCCGCCGAGCTGGCCGGCCGGCAGCTCCAGGTCGAGCTGGTCAAGGGCGGTGAGGTCCTGGCCCGCGAGCCGCTGGACGTGGTCCGCGACCGGCACATCGCCGCCCGCGCGGGCCTGCCGCTGTCCGCGACCCAGCTCTCCCGCGGGGAACCCGTCCTGCCGACGGAGTACGTGCAGGTGCCCTCGGGCAACTAGGGTCTGTCCCCTCCCGGTCACGGCCCCGAGTCTCTACGCTCAGTTACCTCACCCCTCGTCGAAGGACACCGACCATGCGCCGCGCCTTGATCGTCGTTGACGTGCAGAACGACTTCTGCGAGGGAGGGAGCCTCGCCGTGGCCGGGGGTGCCGACGTGGCCGCCGCGATCACCGAGCTGATCGGGCAGGCCCCCGCCGGGTACCGGCACGTCGTGGCCACCCGCGACCACCACATCGCGCCCGGCGGGCACTTCGCCGACGAGCCCGACTACGTCCACTCCTGGCCGGCCCACTGCGTCGCCGGCACCGAGGGGGTGGGCTTCCACCCGAACTTCGCGCCGGCGGTCGCCTCCGGGTCGGTCGACGCCGTCTTCGACAAGGGGGCGTACGCGGCGGCCTACAGCGGGTTCGAGGGGGCCGACGAGAACGGCGTGGGGCTCGCGGAGTGGCTGCGCGAGCGGGAGGTGGACGAGGTCGACGTGGTCGGCATCGCGACCGACCACTGCGTGCGGGCGACCGCGCTGGACGCGGTGCGGGCGGGGTTCCGTACGCAGGTGTTGCTGGATCTGACGGCGGGGGTGGCGGGGGCCACGACGGAGCGAGCGCTGGTGGAGATGCGGGCCGCGGGGGTGGAGCTCACGGGGAAGCCGGTCGTTCAGTAGCGGTCAGTGGGGTGAGGGGGGTGAGGGGGGCGCGGCGTCGGGGGTGCGTGCGGGTGCGTCGTGGCTGGTCGCGCAGTTCCCCGCGCCCCTGGGGTGGGCGCTGTGGGGGTCGGGTTCAAGGGGCGCGTGGGATGCGTGTCGTTGCGCAGTTCCCCGCGCCCCTGAGGTGGGTGCTGTGGGGGGCGGGGTCAGGGGGCTCGTGGGATGTGTGCCGTGCGCGGTTCCCCGCGCCCCTGGGGTGGGTCACGTCTGGGGTGTCGGTCTGCGTAGGAGGGCCCTGATCGGGTGCCAGAGTTCGATCGTGAGGTCGGTGACACCGTTGTCCGGGGCCGTGCGCCATATGAGGCCGTCGGGGTGGTGGAGGACCGCCGTGATCTCGTCCGGGGTCGGCGGGGCCGCGTTGCCGCGGAGGTAGACGGCGCGCAGGCCGAGGTTGCGCAGCCTGGTCAGAGCGCGGGCGCGGTTGGCGGCGTGCACGAGGACGCGTACTCCCCCGGGGCCGTCGGCGGCCGGGCGGGGCAGGTTCAGCGCCACCACCACGGTGCCGTTCGGCAGCTTGCAGAAACCTCCTGCGGCCATGCGGTCACATCCCCGTTCGGTTCGGTCGGTGCGTCGGTGTCAATAAGCGAGCCACAGGACGCACCTAAACACGGATCGGCGGCGACCCGCCAGGGGGTCACCGCCGATACGCTTCTGACCTGGGGAAACGTCGACTACTTCGTCGACGGACCCACCTTCACGGTGATCGTGGACCCGCTCAGCGGCTCCGAGATGATCTTGATGGAGGTGTTGGTGTCAGTGACCTTCACGCCGGCCGCCGGGTTGGAGGCGTCGTAGTAGGTCGAGCGGCCGTCGTCGAACACCGGGACACCCGGACGCGACTTGATCTTGGTGGCCACGTCGGCCTTGTGCAGGGTGATCGCGTCGGTCGGGTACCAGCTGAAGGTCGAGTCGAAGGCCTGGACGCGGTTGCGCATCAGGGTGCCGTCGGCGAACTTCAGCGGGGCCGGGTGCGAGTCGATCGGCAGGATCAGGCCCTCGCCCGGGTGGACGCTGGTGTTGTCGTCCGCCTGGGAGGTGTCCCACTTCCAGATCAACAGGCCGTTCTGGTACGGGTAGTGCTCCACCCAGTCCGGACGGGTCGTCGAGAAGCCGAAGTTGTACGGGCCCGTCTTCAGGGTCTTGTCGTACGAGACGTACTGGCGGTTCTCGGCGATGTAGTACTGGGCGTAGTCGTCCGTGATGGACGCGCCGATGCGCGAGAAGCCGTTCGCGGTCCACGCGGCGTCCGCCGTCTCGGCGTTGTCGGAGAACAGGGCCGCGCCGTCGGCGGTCACCGTGATCTCGTCGGCCGTGAAGCCCTTCTGGGCCACGCCGCCGTCGGTGGCGTAGCGGAAGCGCAGCTGGATCTTCTGGCCCGCGTAGGCGTTCAGCGGGAAGGTCAGCTTCTGGTGGGTGTCCACCGTGCCGGTCAGGGCCGGCTTGTTGCTGCCGTCGCGCGGGATGGCGGTGCCGTCGGCCAGGGTGCCGTCGAGGGGCGTGTAGCTCGCGCCGCCGTCGGTGGAGACCTCGGTGTAGAGGAAGTCGTAGTCCTTCTCGATGTCCCACCAGGCGGCGAGCGACAGGGAGGCGGAGGACTTGCCGGTGAGGTCGACCGTGCGGGTCAGGGTGTTGCGCAGGTCGTCACCGCTGCCGCTCCACCACTGCGTGGCACCCTGCGCCGGGGCGACCACCTGGGTGGTGACCTCCTTCTGGGGCAGCTGCACCACGAGGGCCTGGGCGTCCTTGGTGTTGTACTCGGCGACGCCCAGCTTGTGGGTGGACTTCCTGGCCGCCGCGGCGACGTCGTAGTCCAGCCAGCCCAGCTGGAGCTTGTCCCAGGCGTTCATGTCGCCGGGCAGGTTGCCGATGGCTTCCTTGCCGGTGCCGAGCCACGAGCCGGAGGACATGAGGGTCCAGAAGCCGGTGGAGTTCTCGCCGCCCGCGGTGTCGTACTCGTCGGGCAGGCCGAGGTCGTGGCCGTACTCGTGGGCGAAGACGCCGAGTCCGCCGTTCTCCGGCTGGATGGTGTAGTCGCCGACCCAGATGCCGGTGTCACCGATCTGGGTGCCGCCGAGCTTGTTGCCGTTGGGGCCGCTCGCACCGGCGTCGGTGCCGAAGGCGTACCAGCGGTGCGCCCAGATGGCGTCCTCGCCCTGCGCGCCGCCGCCCGCGGACTCGTCCTCGCCGGCGTGCACGATCTGGAAGTGGTCGATGTAGCCGTCGGGCTCGTTGAAGTTGCCGTCGCCGTCGAAGTCGTAGCGGTCCCACTGGTCGTAGCTCGCCAGCTCCGCGCGGATCTTCGCAGCGCTGTCACCCGCCGCCTCGCGGTCGGCGACCCAGGCGTTCACGCCGTCCTGGACGGCGTACCAGGCGCCGGTGGGGGCGTCGTTGGAGCCGTAGCGGGCCTCGTTGTAGGGGACCTTGACCCAGTCGGTCACCTCACCGTCGACCGAGTAGCGGCCCGAGGACTGCTTCTCGTAGTACTTCTTGAGCGACTCGGTGTTCTTGCCGGTGCCGAAGTACAGGTCCTGGTAGTGCTTCTTGTCGTAGTCCGCCTGCCAGTCGGTGCTGTTGTCCTTGGCGCGGTCCGGCGCGGCGATCTTGTTGTGCAGCGGGCCGGGCGTGCCGCCGTAGCGGCTGTCGACCTTGTCGCCGAACTCCACGAGGATCGTGAAGATCTTGTCGGTCTTCTCGCGGCCGAGCTCGACGTACTTGCTGCTGCCCTTGCGGCTCTGGAGCTGGACGACCTTGGAGCCGTTGCGGTCCTTGACGGTCGCCTCGCCGGATATGACCTGCTGCAGGGCCTCCTGGCGCTGGGCCTCCTGCGTCTTGCTCAACGGGCCGTCGAAGTCGTGCTCCTTGGCCTTGACCGGCTGCGGGTCGTGCCGGTCCACCGCCGGGGCCCCGGCCGACGAGGTGTCGGCGGCCTCCGCCACGGCGAACGTCGAGAACGTCGCCGAGGCCGCCGCGAGGGCGACCACCGTGGCGGCCGTTCTGAACGTCCAGGATCTACTGCTCACTTGATGCCTCCCCTGACGCGCCCGGACCGCGCGGCAGGGGGTCCCGTTTGTCAAGGGATGTCCGCGCGGGGTTATACGCGTGTAGTCAAGTGCCGCCATTTGACTACTGGTTTACGAGAAAAGACAGACCTTGACTTGAGCAGGTCAAGTGCATTAATGGGACTCCGTGTTCGCATGACGGACACGTGACTGTCATATGACGGGCGCGTGGGACGGTCCGCGGGGCGGACATCATGACTCCGTGCGCCCCCCGTGCACCGGCACCGTGGGTCAGCTCACGCTTACTGTTCGTTCCCCTCGGGCATGCAGCCGAATAGAGTCGAGATCTCCCCCGCTTCCGAGGACACGATTGCCATGCCTCGTCCGACTGTCGCACAGCTCCTGTACGGCTCCTGCACCGTCGTCGTCTCGACGCTCGCCATGCTGCTGCTGTCGCAGACGAGTTCGGGCCCCGGGATCGCCGTGATCGCCGTGGCGGCCCTCGCGCTCGGTCTGCTCGTCGCGCTCACGGTGCCCGCGCCGCCGAAGCCGTCGCCCCGACCGGCCGCCGCCGCTTCCGCACCCGACCCGGAGCGGGAACCGGTGGCCCGCTGAACCGCCCGCCGGAGGGCCCGCGTCGCGGCGCGGGCCCTCCGGCGCGCCGTCAGCGCACCGACACCACGACCGTCTTGGCGGCCTTGTCGTGCAGGCCCTGTTTGTACGGCTTGTCGAAGAAGCTCCAGCCGCCGCAGATCACGGTCCACACACAGGCGCAGCAGAACGCGAACGGCAGCCACAGCACCAGCGCGCGGACCAGGGAGGTCTGCACCGAGGGCGTGGCGCCGTTGCTCAGGTCCGCCACCCGCAGGCCCAGCCACTTCTTGCCCAGGGTCTGGCCCGACCGCGTGGTCATGAAGGTGTCGTACGCGATGTAGAGCACGGCGGCCACGACCGACTGCGCGAACGACTTGCCCACCTCGACCTTGTCGCCGTTCACGTCGTACTCGTTGACGCCGAAGCCCCAGGTGAGCAGGGCCACCACGATGCCGACGAGGATCATGTCGAGGATCCTGGCCAGTGTGCGCCGGCCGCTCTCGGCGAGCGGGGGCATCCCGGCGAGCGGATCGGCGGGCCGGCCCCCGTAGGGGTCACCGCCGTAGGGGCCGCCGGGGCCGCCGCCGTAGGGGCCGCCCGGACCGTCGCCGTACGGGCCGCCGCCACCGCCGTAGGGGGGCGGCTGCTGTCCCCCGCCGGGCGGGGGCTGGCCGCCGGGCGGCGGGGGCTGGCCGCCACCGGGCGGGGGCCGGTCCCCGTAGGGCGGCTGCCGGTCGCCGTACGGGCTGTCGTACGGCGAGCCCTGCCCGTGGCCCGGGCCGGGGCCCGGTTGACCGTACGGGGACTGCGGGGGCTGCTTCCGGAACGGGTCGTCCTCCGGCGGCTCGCCGCCGGAACCGGGGGGCGGTTCGGTCGTCATGGAGCCGAGTCGACCGCGAACCCCGCCGCCGCGCATCCGGCGTGCGGCCGTCCGGAGTATCGGTTCCGCTGGTACCGGCGCGGTACGCGGTCAGCCCGCGACGAAGGTGTGCGCCGCCTTGTCGTGCCAGCACTGGCGCCACGGGCGGTCGAACAGCCCCCACAGCACGCCCACCAGACCCACCGCCAGCAGCCCCGGGACGCTGTAGACCAGCCAGCGGCGCAGGGCCGCGCCGAACGCCGGCGGCTCGTGTCCCTCGATGTCCCGCACCTGCAGGCCCAGCAGCTTCTTGCCCAGCGTGCGGCCCCACTTGGCGGTCGGCAGCGCCTCGTACAGGACGCCGGCCAGCAGCAGGACGGCGACCACGATGCCGAGGTACACGGACGTGGTGCCGTCCAGGATCCAGACCGTGACGGTCCGTCCGGACAGCTTGGCCGCGTCGACCTTCTCCTGGACGTGGTCCAGGGCCCTCGTGCCGAGCGGCACGGCGGCGACGGCGGTCACCGCGCCGAGGACCAGGCTGTCGACGAACCGCGCGGCCAGCCGGCGGCCGAGACCCGCGGGACGGGCCGACGCCTGGCGCCGGGCGGCCGCCTGGAAGACGTCCTCCACGGGCGGCTTCCACGGCACGACCGGCTGGTCGTCCCCCGCCCCGGCGAGCCGGTGCACCTGCTGCGCCCAGGAGGGCTGGCCACCGCCCGGGCCACTGGTCACGGGGGTCGCGGGCGCGACGGGCTGGGCGGGGACGCCGGACTGCGGGGCGGCGGGCTGCGGGGCGGCGGGGAAGGGCGCGGCGGGGGCCGGGGGGTCGGCCGCGGGGGCCGGGGCGCCAAGGGCCGGGGCGGGGCCCTGACCGGCGGGCGCGAAGGCCGGGCCGCTCGCCCCGGGCGGCGCCCCGGCGCCCTGCGGCGCCGCTCCGGCGGACGCCGGGGACGCGCCGTCGTGGCGCCCCGTGCGCGGGCCGGGCGCACGGAAGGTGAGGGTGCCGTCGTCCCGTACGGGGCGGGGGGCGCCGGGGGTACCGGACGCGGCGCTTCCGGCGCCGGGTGCGGGGTGTCCGGGGCCACCCGAGGCGTGCCCGCCCGGCGCACCGAACGCGGCAGCGCCGCCCGGAGCACCGGGGGCCGCACCGCTGCCTGGGGGACCGAACGCGCCCTGTCCCCCAGGTGGGTTCGGTGCGGAACCCCCGCCCGGAGCACCGGCTGCGGCTGCGGCGTTCCCGGCCGCCGGGCCGGCCGGGCTCGGTGTGTCACCGGCGGCCGGCGCGGCGCCGGAGGGGGCGGCCGGGATCCTCGGGTCGGCCGGTGGGGCGCCCCAGGAGACGCGGCGGTCCTGGTCGGCGCCGAAGCCGGACTGCCGGGAGCGCTCGGCGCCCCAGGCCGGCGCGGTCCCCTCCGGACGCGGGTCCTCGTCGAAGAAGTGCGGGCCGGTCTCCTCCACCACGGGGACCCGGTCCGTCGCCGGGTCGGGGTCGGGCGGGCTGAGCGGCCGGCCGTCGGACGGCGCCGGGCGGCTGGTGCCCGGCACCCAGGAGGCGCCGTTCCAGTACCGGACGTATCCAGGGATGGACGGGTCCGGGTAGTACCCCTCGCGGGGCCTGTCGTCGCCGGGTGCCGGGGTTGGGGCGCTCATGTCCGTCGTCCCGTATCTGCTCGGGGGTGGGATGGGGGGCTCCACATCTACCAGACGAGCGGGGGCCCCACCTCCCCTCCCGCAAGTCCCGCCCCTTTCCGGGCACGGTCGTGCATCCGCGTCACCCGTTCGGAGATAAATCTTCCCGAACCCGCGTAATGGCCGGCCCGCAGCTCCCTCTCACCTCGTACGGGCCCGGTCCGAGCGGCCCTCCAGTGGAGAGGACACCGTCATGCACCACACCGTCGTCGAGCGTGAGCTGGAGATGAAGCTGGTCCTGTCGCCGGAGCGCAGCCTTCCGGTCCCGGCGCGGCTGACGTACCGCAGTGACGACCCGTTCGCCGTGCACGTCGCCTTCCACACCGACTCCGAGCAGCCGGTGCACTGGACGTTCGCCCGCGAGCTGCTCGTGGAGGGCGTGTTTCGGCCGTGCGGGCACGGGGACGTGCGGGCGTGGCCGGCGAAGGCGCAGGGCCGCAGCGTCGTGCTGATGGCGCTGAGCTCGCCGGACGGCGAGGCGCTCCTGGAGGCGCCGATCCCGCAGGTCTCGGCGTGGCTGGAGCGCACCCTGACCGTGGTGCCCCCGGGGACGGAGGGCGAGCAGCTGGGCCTCGACGACGCGCTCGACCAGCTGCTCGCGCAGTGAGCCCCGGACCGGTCGCCGGTCGCCGGTCGCCGGTCGCCGGTCAGAACAGCTTGCCGGGGTTGAGGATGCCCAGCGGGTCGAAGACGTCCTTCACGGCCCGCTGCATCTCCAGCCCCACGGGCCCGAGTTCGCGTGCCAGCCACTCCTTCTTGAGCACGCCGACGCCGTGTTCGCCGGTGATGGTGCCGCCGAGTTCCAGGCCGAGGGCCATGATCGCGTCGAAGGACTCGCGGGCCCGTCGGGACTCCTCCGGGTCCTGGGCGTCGAAGCAGACGGTGGGGTGGGTGTTGCCGTCGCCCGCGTGGGCGACGACCCCGATGGTCAGGCCGTACTTCCCGGCGATCCGCTCCACCCCTTCGAGCAGGTCGCCGAGGCGCGAGCGGGGCACGCACACGTCGTCGATCATCGTCGTGCCCGTGACCGCCTCCAGCGCGACGAGCGACGACCGCCGCGCCTGGAGCAACAGTTCGGACTCGGCGGTGTCCTCGGCGGGTACCACCTGGGTGGCGCCGGCGGCCTCGCACAGCGCGCCCACGGCGGCGAGGTCGGCCACCGGGTCGGGGGTGTCGAAGGCGCACAGCAGCAGTGCCTCGGTGGTCTCGGGCAGCCCCATGCGGGTCAGTTCGTTGACGGCGCGGACCGTCGTACGGTCCATGAGTTCGAGGAGTGAGGGCGTGTGCCCGCCCGCCATGACGCGGCAGACGGCGTCGCAGGCGGCGCCGGCCGAGGGGAACTCGGCGGCCAGCACCAGCTGGCGCGGCGGCCGGGGCCGCAGCGCGAGGACGGCCCGCACGACGATGCCGAGCGAGCCCTCGGAGCCGACGAACAGCCGGGTGAGGTCGTAGCCGGCGACGCCCTTGGCGGTGCGGCGGCCGGTGGACATCAGCCGTCCGTCGGCCAGGACGACGTCGAGGCCGAGGACGTACTCGGCGGTGACGCCGTACTTGACGCAGCACAGGCCGCCGGAGGCGGTGCCGATGTTGCCGCCGATCGTGCACGTCTCCCAGCTGGAGGGGTCCGGCGGGTAGTACAGGCCGTGCTCGCCCACGGCCCGGGAGAGCGCCGCGTTGACCACGCCGGGTTCGACGACGGCGACCCGGTCCACGGGGCTGATGTCCAGGATGCGGTCCATGCGGATCAGGGACAGCACGATGCAGCCGTCGGAGGCGTTCGCGCCGCCCGACAGGCCGGTGCGGGCGCCCTGCGGGACGACCGGGACGCGCAGTTCGGTCGCCACGCGCATCACGTGCTGCACCTGTTCGACGGTGCGGGGCAGCACGACCACGGCCGGGGCGCCGGCCGGGCAGAAGCTCGCCATGTCGTGGGCGTAGGAGGCCGTGACGTCGGGGTCGGCGAGGACCGCCTCGGCGGGCAGGCCGGTGAGCAGCCGGTCGAGGAGGTTGCCGGTGACGTCGTCGCTGGGCGCTTCGATACGGCTCATGATCACAGGTTCGCACCGGGGGCCATCGGTGTGAACCCCACTCGCCGCACGCTTCGGCTGCGCCACCGCGGTGGCCGCGCCGACGCACAGTGAGCGCCATGGAGAACCAGGCGGAGCCCCGCGCGCGACGGTCCCCGGTCCCGGCGGTGGTGCGTCGCCGGCCGCTCCTGGCCGGTGCGGTCGCCGGGTCGCTGGTGCTGGCCGCGGTGCTGCTGTGCGTGCCGTTCGGGGAGCCGCCCGTGGCGCGGGCACCCGCCGCGCCGGCGCCGGGGGCGCGGGCCGGGACGGCGGTCGTGGCGGGGGCGCCGGCCGCTTCCGCGGACCTCGAGGAGCTGGTCGGGCAGCGGGAGCGGGCGGTGCGCCGTCAGCCGCGCGACGCCCGGTCGTGGGCGCTGCTCGGGACGGCGTACGTCGAGCAGGGGCGGCGCACGGGCGACGCGGCGGGCTCCTACCCGAAGGCCGAGCGGGCGCTGCGCACCTCGCTGCGGGTGGGGCCGGACAACTCCGACGACCTCGCCGCCCTCGACGGGCTGGCCGCGCTCGCGGTCGCGCGCCGGGACTTCCGGGCCGCGCTCGGTTGGAGCGAGACCGCGCTGGAGGCGGCGCCGAAGCGGTGGTCGGCGTACCCGTCGCTGATCGACGCCTGCACCGGGCTCGGCGACTACAAGAGGGCGTACGCCGCCCTCGGCCGGCTGCGGCGGCTGAAGTCGGGGCCCGCGGTGCTGGCACGGGCCGCGGAGGTCTACCGCGAGCGGGGCTGGCGGGAGGACGCGGCGGCCGCCCTGTCCGACGCGGCGGCGGCCGCGCCCGGCCCGGCGGAGCAGGCGGCCTGGCTGGAGCGGGGCGGGCAGCTGGCGTTCGAGCGGGGTGACCGGGAGGACGCGCTGCGGCACTTCGAGGAGGCGGTGCGGCTCGATCCGCGCCTGGGGGCCGCGCAGGCCGGGCGGGGGCGGGCGCTGGCGGCGCTGGGCCGCACCGGGCAGGCCCTGTCGGCGTACCGCACGGCGCTGGCCCGGCAGCCGCTCCCCCAGTACGCCCTGGAGCTGGGCGAACTGCAGGAGTCGCTGGGGCTCCGGCAGGCGGCCGGGGCGCAGTACGACCTGGTGCGGGAGCGGGTGCGGCGTGACGCGGCCGGCGGGGTCGACGGGGACCTGGTGCTGGGCCTGCTGGAGGCGGACCACGGCGACCCGGTGGCCGCGGTGCGGCTGCTGCGCGCCGAGTGGCGGCGCCAGCCGGGCATCGACGTGGCCGACGCGCTGGGCTGGGCGCTGCACCGGATCGGGCAGGACACCGAGGCGCTCGGGTACGCGACGGTCGCCACCGACCGGGAGCACGGCGGTACGGTGCGCAGCGCGCCGTACGTGTACCACCGGGGCGTGATCGAGCAGGCGATGGGCCGCTCCGGGGCGGCGCGGCGGCACCTGGAGGAGGCGCTGCGGATCAACCCGTACTTCTCGCCGCTGGGCGCGCCCGCGGCGCGGGCGGCGCTGGCGCAGGTGGGCGAGCCGCCGGACGTCGGGGTACCGCGCTGACGTCCGGCGGCCGGGCCGCGCCCCGCCGAGGGGGCGCGGCGGGGTGGGTCAGAGGTTGCCGCGCTTCTCCTGCTCGCGCTCGATCGCCTCGAACAGGGCCTTGAAGTTGCCCTTGCCGAAGCCCATGGAGCCGTGCCGCTCGATGATCTCGAAGAAGACGGTCGGCTTGTCCTGGACCGGCTTGGTGAAGATCTGCAGCAGGTAGCCGTCCTCGTCGCGGTCGGCGAGGATCTTCAGCTCGCGCAGGGTGTCGACCGGCACGCGGGTCTCGCCGACCCACTCGCCGAGCGTGTCGTAGTAGGAGTCCGGGGTGTCGAGGAACTCCACGCCGGCCGCGCGCATGGTGCGCACCGTCTCCACGATGTCGTTCGTGTTGAGCGCGATGTGCTGGCAGCCGGGGCCGTTGTAGAACTCGAGGTACTCGTCGATCTGCGACTTCTTCTTCGCGATCGCCGGCTCGTTGAGCGGGAACTTCACCTTCAGGGTGCCGTCGGCCACGACCTTGGACATGAGCGCGGAGTACTCGGTGGCGATGTCGTCGCCCACGAACTCCTTCATGTTGGTGAAGCCCATGACCCGGTTGTAGAAGCCGACCCACTCGTCCATCTTGCCGAGCTCGACGTTGCCGACGCAGTGGTCGATGGCCTGGAAGGTGCGCCGCGCTGGCGGCGCGACGATCGGCTTGGCCGCGGTGTAGCCGGGCAGGTACGGGCCGTCGTAGCCGGAGCGCTCGACCAGGGTGTGGCGGGTCTCGCCGTAGGTGGCGATCGCGGCCAGGACCACCGTGCCGTGCTCGTCCTTCAGCTCGTACGGCTCGGCGACGCTCCTCGCGCCCTGCTCGACGGCGTACGCGTACGCGGCGCGGGCGTCCGGGACCTCGATGGCGAGGTCGACGACGCCGTCGCCGTGCTCGGCCACGTGCTCGGCGAGGAAGTGGCCCCAGGGGGTGGCGGGCTTGATGACCGAGGTGAACACGAACCGCGCGGAGCCGTTCTCCAGCACGTAGCTCGCGGTCTCGCGGCTGCCGGTCTCCGGTCCGGAGTAGGCGACCAGCGTCATGCCGAAGGCGGTGGAGTAGTAGTGCGCGGCCTGCTTGGCGTTGCCCACGGCGAAGACGACCGCGTCCATTCCCTTGACCGGGAAGGGATCGGCCTGCCGTGCGGTCGCGTCGGGAGTGTGGTGTGTGGTCTGCGTCATGTCGGAAGGGTCACCCCGGCCCTGCAAGGTGCGCAATAGTTTGCGCATTCGCTGGGCAACGTGTTCAGCAATACGGCCGTACCATCGGCCTTTCTGTACAGGATGACCACCGGGGAGGCACCGCCGTGGGGATCGATCAGCTGGACGGCCGGATCATCGTGCTGCTGGCCCGCGAGCCGCGCGTCGGCGTGCTGGAGATGTCCCGGCGCCTCGGTGTGGCGCGCGGGACCGTGCAGGCGCGCCTGGACCGGCTTACGTCGAACGGAGTCATCCGCGGATTCGGCCCGGACGTCGATCCGGCGGCCCTCGGCTATCCGGTGACCGCGTTCGCCACCCTGCAGATCCGCCAGGGCCAAGGCCCGGACGTGCGGGCCCACTTGGCGTCCGTTCCGGAGGTGCTGGAGCTGCACACCACGACCGGCACCGGGGACATGCTGTGCCGGCTGGTGGCCCGCTCCAACGCCGATCTCCAGCGGGTCATCGACCGGGTCGTCGGTTTTGATGGGATCGTCCGGGCCTCCACCGCGATCGTGATGGAGAACCCCGTCCCGCTGCGGATCATCCCGCTGGTGGAGCAGGCGGCGGAGGAACGGGCGAGGACTTGACCTGCGAGGAGGTGCCGCGTGACCTTCTGGGAGTACCTGAGCAGCCGGCACCAGCAGCTGCTCACCGACGCCTACCAGCACGCGAGCGCCGTTTTCCAGTGCATGGTCGTGGCCACCGTGATCGGGGTGCTCATCGCGGTCGCCACCTACCGCAGCGACTGGGCCGGCGGCCTCGCCACCACGGCCACCTCGACCGTCCTGACCATCCCCTCGCTCGCCATGATCGGCCTGCTGATCCCGGTCGTCGGCCTGGGCGTGCCGCCGACGGTCACCGCGCTGACGCTGTACGGGCTGCTGCCGATCGTGCGCAACGCGATCGTCGGGCTGCGCGGGGTGGACCCCTCCCTGGTCGACGCGGCGCGCGGCATCGGGATGTCCCGGCTCGCCCGGCTGCTGCGGGTCGAGCTGCCGCTGGCCTGGCCGCCGATCCTCACCGGGATCCGCGTCGCCACCCAGATGCTGATGGGCATCGCCGCCATCGCCGCCTACGCCTCCGGGCCCGGCCTCGGCAACGAGATCTTCCGCGGCATCTCCTCGCTGGGCAGCGCGAACGCGCTCAACCAGGTGCTCGCCGGCACGCTCGGGATCATCGTGCTGGCGCTGCTGTTCGACGCCGCGTACGTCCTCATCGGACGGCTGACCATTCCGAGGGGGATCCGTGTCTGAGTCGTCCGCCGGGGGTGCGACCATCGAGCTGGAGAACCTGACCAAGCTGTACCCGGGCAATCCCCGGCCCGCCGTCGACAACGTCAGCATGGAGATCAAGGCCGGCGAGACCGTCATCTTCGTCGGGCCCTCGGGGTGCGGGAAGTCGACCACGCTGAAGATGATCAACCGGCTGATCGAGCCGACCGGCGGCCGCATCCGCATCGGCGGCGAGGACGTCACCGACATCGACCCGGTGAAGCTGCGGCGCAAGATCGGCTACGCCATCCAGTCGGCCGGGCTGTTCCCGCACATGACCGTCGCCCAGAACATCGCCCTGGTGCCGAAGATGATCGGCTGGTCCACGAGCCGGACCAGGGACCGGGTGGAGGAGCTGCTGGACCTGGTGGGGCTCGACCCCGGCGAGTTCCACGGCCGCTACCCCCGGCAGCTGTCCGGCGGCCAGCAGCAGCGGGTGGGCGTGGCGCGGGCGCTCGCCGCGGACCCGCCGGTGCTGCTGATGGACGAGCCGTTCGGCGCGGTCGACCCGATCACCCGCGACCACCTCCAGGACGAGCTGATCCGCCTCCAGCACGAGCTGCACAAGACGATCGTCTTCGTCACCCACGACTTCGACGAGGCGATCAAGCTGGGTGACCGGATCGCGGTGCTGCGCGAACGCTCCCACATCGCCCAGTTCGACACCCCGGAGGCGATCCTCACCAACCCGGCGGACGACTTCGTGTCCGGGTTCGTCGGCGCCGGGGCCGCCCTGAAGCGGCTCAACCTCACCCGCGTACGGGACGTGGAGATCACCGACTACCCGACGGTGACCGTCGACGACCCGTTGCAGACGATCTTCAACCGGCTGCGCTCCAGCGGCACCAACGAGATCCTGCTGCTGGACCGGCGGGGCCGCCCCTACAAGTGGCTGCGGCGCGGCGACCTGATGCGGGCCAAGGGCTCGCTGGCCCGCGCGGGGACGCTGGTGCACGACACGGTGACCCGGGACGCGACCCTGCGCGACGCGCTGGAGGCGGTCCTGACCGACAGCTCCGGGCGGGCCGCGGTGACCGGGCGGCGCGGGGAGTACACGGGCGTCGTCGACATGGAGACGCTGATGAACTCCGTGCACGAGCTGCTGGAGGCCGACCGGCTGGAGGCCATGGAGCACCAGCACGACCTGGCGGAGACGCGGGCCGCGCAGACCCACGCCGACCAGGAGGGCGCGAGCGGGGGGACGACGGCATGAGGGGACGGACGGGACGGGGGACGACGGCATGAGCGGACGGACGGGACGGGGTGACGGCCGGCCCGGCGCGGGCGGCGCGGCGGCCGGCGGCCGTGCGGACGGCGTGGTCGCCCGGCACGGGGTGGATCTGGCCGGCGGCCCGGACACCGCGGACGACACCGCAGCGGCGGACGGCGGCTCCGAGGGGACCGGGACCGGCGCGGGCGGCACGGGGCGGGGGGCCGGGCGGCCGGCGGCCGGAGCGGGGCGGTCGCGGATCACCTGGCAGAAGCTGACCCTGCTGCCGCTGTTCCTCGTCGCCCTGCTGCTGGCTACCTGGCTGTGGTTCCGGCAGGCCGAACTGGACGCGATCTCCGAGAACGCACTGTCGGGCGGCCAGGTCTCCAAGGCGCTGTGGCAGCACATCGAACTGACCGTGATCTCCACCTTCTTCGTGCTGATCATCGCCATCCCGGCGGGCATCCTGCTCACCCGCCGGTCCCTGCGCAAGGCGACCCCGGTGGCGATGGCGTTCGCCAACACCGGCCAGGCGACCCCGGCGATCGGCCTGCTGGCGCTGCTGGTGATCTGGCTGGGCACCGGGATGAAGGCGGCCCTCATCGGCATCGTCATCTACGCCGTGCTGCCGGTGCTGTCCAACACGATCGCCGGTCTCGACGCCAACGACCCGACGCTGCTGGAGGCGGCCCGCGGCATCGGCATGTCCTCGCTGGGCGTGCTCACCCGGGTGGAACTGCCCCTCGCGGTGCCGCTGATCCTCGCGGGCGTGCGCACGGCCCTCGTCCTCAACGTCGGCACGGCAACCCTGGCCACCTTCGGCGGGGGCGGCGGCCTGGGCGTCCTCATCACCACCGGGATCACCAACCAGCGCATGCCGGTCCTGGTGCTGGGCTCGATCCTCACGGTGGCGCTGGCGCTGCTGGTGGACTGGCTGGCGTCACTGGCGGAGCTGTTGCTGCGGCCGCGCGGGCTGGAGGACGGACGATGAGGCGCCGGCCCGGCCGCCTGCGCCGCCGCCCCCGCCGCCGCCTGCTGCTGTGCGGACTGCTCCTGCTGCTGGCCCCGGGGTGCGGGCTGACCAGCGGTTCACCGATGGCGGACGACGTGCAGCCCGGGACGATCGGGCAGGGCGAGCCGCTCAAGGGCGCGCACCTGACGGTCACCTCCAAGGAGTTCAGCGAGCAGCTGGTCCTCGGCGCGATCATGGGCATCGCCTTTCAGGCGGCCGGTGCCGACGTCCTGGACCGCACCGGCATCCAGGGCTCCATCGGCTCCCGCGAGGCCGTGCGGCAGGGCTCCGCCGACGCCGACTACGAGTACACCGGCACCGGCTGGATCAACTACCTCGGCAACACCCAGCCCATCCCCGACCCCCACGAGCAGTGGAAGGCGGTGCGCGACGCCGACCTGAAGAACGGCGTCACCTGGCTGGATCCGGCCCCGCTCAACAACACCTACGCGCTCGCCACGAACCAGGCCAACTTCAAGAAGTACGGCACGAAGACCCTGTCCGACGTGGCCGCGCTGGCGAAGAAGGACCCGGGTGCGGTGACCCTGTGCGTGGAGAGCCAGTTCGCCAACCGCGCGGACGGACTGCCGGGCATGGAGAAGAAGTACGGCATGTCGCTGCCGGCCGGGAACATCACGCAGATGGACACCGGCATCATCTACACCCAGGTCGCCAAGGGCAGCTGCACCTACGGCGAGGTGTTCACCACGGACGGCCGCATCAAGGCGATGCACCTGGTGGTGATGGAGGACGACAAGAAGTTCTTCCCCAACTACAACGCCGCCCCGATGATCCACACCAAGACGCTGGAGAAGTACCCGCAGATCGCCGACATCCTGGCCCCGGTCACGCGCAGGCTGACCAACACGGTGGCGCAGGAGCTCAACGCCAAGGTGGACGTCGAGGGGCAGGACCCGCACCTGGTGGCGCTGGAGTGGATGACGCAGCAGGGGTTCGTGAAGCAGGACTGACCACCGGTCAGGCCGCGTCGGGCACCCCCTAGCAGCTGGGCACGGTGCCCTTGCCGGACTCCAGGGTCTTCAGCGCGCCGACCGCGCCCTCGAGGGTGGTGACCGGGACCAGTCGCAGCCCCTTCGGCAACTCGGACCTGGCGTCGGAGCACTCGTCCTTCGGCACGAGGAAGACGGTGGCGCCGTCGCGGCGCGCGGCCTGCGTCTTCAGGGCGACGCCGCCGACCGCGCCGACCGTGCCGTCCGCCTCGATCGTGCCGGTGCCGGCGACGACCCGGCCGCCGGTGAGGTCGCCGCCGCTGCCGTCGCCGTTCAGCTTGTCGACGATGCCGAGGGAGAAGAGCAGCCCCGCGCTGGGGCCGCCGACGTCGGCGAGCCGCAGGGTGACCTTGACGTCGGAGGCGCTCAGGTGCAGGTAGCGCAGGGCCGCCGCGGTGGCCGCGTCCTGCGACTGCTCCATCTGCTCGGTGTTGTGCTCCTCGATCTCCCGGGTGCTCTTCCCGCTGGGGTAGACCGAGTCGTGCGGCATGACGGCGCGGTCGGTGGCGAACCAGGCGTCGAGCACGTCGCCGAGGGACACCCGGGTGTCCGGGTTGGTCGCCTCGATCGTGGTCATCCGCAGCTGGCCGCGGGTCGGCCGGACGGGGGCCCCCTGGATCGTGATCACCGGTGTGCCCTTGTTGTCCCCGAGCACGTTCGCCGTCATCCCCGGCTGCGCCACCGAGAACGGCAGCGGCGCGAAGGCGGCCGTGCCGAGCAGCGCGACGAGGGGCACGGCACAGACGGCCAGGGCTTGGAGGCGTGTGAGGCGTGAGAGCACGGAGCCAATGTAACGGTGCCGGTGGGGGGCGACGGGATGCGGTGGAACCAGTCGGGTACGCCGAGCCCGGCCCCCCGGTGGCCGCCCCGGGCGGCGGCGGCCGTCAGCGCAGCGCCTCCGCCACCTCGCGGGCCGCGTCCATCACCCTCGGACCCACGCGCTCCGGTATCGCGTCGGCGAGCATGACCACCCCGACACTGCCCTCGACGCCGGTCACACCGATCAGGGGCGCCGCCGCCCCGCTCGCGCCGGCCTCCAGCTCGCCGTGCGTGAGGGTGTACCCCGGCTCCGCCAGCGGCTGCTGCCGCGCGGCGAGGATCGCCCGGCCCGCGGCCCCGCGGTCCAGGGGGTGGCGGAACCCGGCCCGGTAGGCCACGTGGTAGTCCGTCCACGAGGGCTCGACCACGGCGACGGCCAGCGCCTCGGCGCCGTCCACCAGCGTCAGGTGCGCGGTGGCCCCGATGTCCTCGGCCAGCGAGCGCAGCGCGGGCAGCGCCGCCTCCCGGACCAGGGGGTGCACCTGGCGGCCGAGCCGCAGCACACCGAGGCCCACCCGGGCCCGTCCGCCGAGGTCACGTCGTACGAGGGCGTGCTGTTCGAGCGTGGCCAGCAACCGGTACACCACGGTCCGGTTCACGCCCAGTTTGGTGGACAGCTCGGTGACGGTCAGCCCGTGGTCGGTGTCGGCCAGCAGCTTGAGGACCCGCAGTCCCCGGTCGAGCGTCTGAGAGGTCTCCGCGGTCACGACGCCCACTCCTCCAAGCGGTGAGGTCGGCGGGCCCCTTCGTGGCGGATGCGTCACCGAGTCCCGTCAGTGACGCGCTTCAGAGGCCGCCGGTCGGTGACGGCCAGGGTTCTTCCCGGGCCCGAGTCGCTTCACGGCTGCGCTCCGCGGCGGCGCTGCCACGGGGCGTGTGCGTAGCGGGACAGTAGCCGCACGGGTTCGCTGAGCGGAAGGCTCCGTCCAGAATCCGGTCAGTGACCTTGGAGGACTTCCGGACTTTGTCCCGGTACGTACGCGAACCCGCGCCGGACCGCACCGCGCCCGGGGCCGCGTGGGGCGCCGGGCGGCGGCCCGCGGTCACTTCATGCGGGTCGCCCACTCCTGGACCTTGGCGATGCGCTGGCGCAGCTGTCCGGCCGTGGCCTCGGCGCTCGGCGGGCCGCCGCACACCCGGCGCAGTTCGGTGTGGATCACGCCGTGCGGCTTGCCGCTCTGGTGGACGTAGGCGCCGACCATGGTGTTGAGCTGCCGGCGCAGCTCCATCAGCTCCTTGTGCGAGACGACGGGGCGCCGCTCGGCGGGCATCTCCAGCAGGTCGGCCTCGGTGTCGGGCTTCTTCCTGCTGTGCGCGATCTGCTTGGCCTGCCGCTTCTGGAGCAGCAGCTGCACCTGGTCGGGTTCGAGCAGGCCGGGGATGCCGAGGTAGTCCTGCTCCTCCTCGCTGCCCGGGTGGGCCTGCATGCCGAACTCGGCGCCGTTGTACATGACCCGGTCGAAGACGGCGTCGGACTCCAGCGCCTCGAAGGGCAGCATGTCCTGCTCGCCGGTGTCCTCGTCCTGCTCCCGGTTCGCCTCGTCCATCTCCTTCTCGGACTCGGCGTACGGGTCCTCCTCGCCGCCGTCCTTCTTCGGCTTGTCGAGGACGTGGTCGCGCTCGCGCTCCATCTCGTTGGCGAAGCCGAGCAGGTCGGGCACGGTCGGCAGGAACACCGAGGCGGTCTCGCCGCGCCGCCGGGACCGTACGAAACGGCCGACGGCCTGCGCGAAGAACAGCGGCGTGGAGATCGTCGTCGCGTACACGCCGACCGCGAGGCGCGGCACGTCGACGCCCTCGGACACCATGCGGACGGCGACCATCCACCGGTCGGTGCTCTGGCTGAACTCGTCGATCCGCTTCGAGGCGCCCGCGTCGTCGGACAGCACGAGCGTGGCCCCGCTGCCGGTGATCTCCCGGATCAGCTTGGCGTAGGCGCGGGCCGACTCCTGGTCGGAGGCGATGACCAGCGCGCCGGCGTCCGGGATGGCCTTCCTGACCTCGGTCAGCCGCTGGTCGGCGGCGCGCAGCACGCTCGGCATCCAGTCGCCGCGCGGGTCCAGCGCGGTGCGCCAGGCCTGGCTGATCGCGTCCTTGGTCATCGGCTCGCCCAGCCGCGCGGCGATCTCGTCGCCGGCCTTGGTGCGCCAGCGCATGTTGCCGCTGTAGGAGAGGAAGATGACGGGCCGCACGACGCCGTCCGCGAGGGCGGAGCCGTAGCCGTAGGTGTAGTCGGCGGCGGAGCGCCGGATGCCGTCCTGCCCCTCCTCGTACGTCACGAAGGGGATGGGGTTGGTGTCGGACCGGAACGGCGTACCGGTGAGCGCGAGGCGCCGGGCCGCCGGCTCGAACGCCTCCAGGCACGCCTCGCCCCAGGACTTGCTGTCGCCGGCGTGGTGGATCTCGTCGAGGATCACGAGCGTCTTGCGCTGCTCGGAGCGGTTGCGGTGCAGCATCGGGCGCACGCCGACACCGGCGTACGTCACGGCGACGCCGTCGTACTCCTTGGAGAGCGGGCCCGCGCTGTACTCCGGGTCCAGCTTGATCCCTATGCGCGCGGCCGCCTCGGCCCACTGCTTCTTCAGGTGCTCGGTGGGCGCGACCACGGTCACCTGCTGCACGACGTGGTGGTGCAGCAGCCAGGAGGCGAGCGTCAGCGCGAAGGTCGTCTTGCCGGCGCCGGGGGTGGCGACGGCGAGGAAGTCGCGCGGCTGCTCCTGGAGGTACTTCTCCATCGCCCCCTGCTGCCAGGCACGCAGCTTGCTGGCGGTACCCCACGGGGCACGGCCGGGGAAGGCCGGTGACAGGTGGTGCGAGGAGGAGGAAGCGGCGGTGGTAGTCACGGTCTCCGGGTGGGTCTTCCGGTGGGCCCCGGGTCTGCTGGGCCCTGGGTCCACCGGTGGGCTGGTGCGTACGGCAACCGGGCCACCCTACCGGCGGCCCCCGCCCGCGACCGCGCGGACGAGCCCGGCCCCGGCCCGGGTGGGACCCACATCACAGCTCCCGCAGCCGCCCGGCGATCTCCCCGACGTCCCCCTCCTGTCCGGAGGCGACGTCGACCACCAGGTCGTACGCGACGTCCTGGTCGCAGCCGGCCAGGTCGACGCCGTTGAGGGCGAGGAAGGTGGCGGCCGCGAGCCAGGCCGCGCGCTTGTTGCCGTCGACGAGGGGGTGGTTGGTGGCGACGGCGTGCAGCAGGGCGGCGGCCTGCTCGTACAGGTCGTCGTAGGCGGGGGTGCCGAACATGCGGGCGCGGGGCCGGTGCGCGGCCGACGCGAGCAGGCCGGGCGCGCGCACCTCGGGCGGCTGCCCGCCGAACGCGACCCGCGCGATGTCGGTGACCTCGGCGACGGTGAGGAACCGGGTCGTCATGCGCCGAGCCTCTCCAGCAGCCCGGCGTGGGCGTCGGCCAGCCGCTCGGCCACGGCCCGCACCCGTGCCTCCTCGGCCCGCAGGTGCGCGGCCACGGCCTCGGTCACGAGGTCCTCCGGACGGCGTCCGGTGGCGTCGGCGAGGTCGTCCAGGGCGGCGTGGAGTGCGGCGGAGTCCGGGGTACGGGGGAAGGGGTGCATGACGGTGAGGGTAGGGGCGGGGCGGGACGGGGGCGAGGGGATTAGGAAGGGTGCCGGGCTGCGGGCGGGCTCAGTCGCGGGAGTGCAGGCGGGTCGTGACCCAGGCGCCGGCGAGGGCGACGACGGCCATGGGGAGGAAGACGGCGGCGAACGCGGCGGGGTGGGAGCCGGTGGCCGCGTCCGCGGTGCCCGTCGTGGCCGTGTGGGCGACCGTGCCGCCGCCGAGGGCGGCGAAGGCGGCGCCGCCCAGGGCGAGGAGGAGGGAGTTGGCCAGGCCGTCGGAGATCTGCAGGGCGGCGGAGTTGGCGCCGGCCTCCTCGGGGGCGGACAACTGGAGCAGCAGCACGCTCGTGGAGGAGATGACCAGGCCCATCCCGAAGCAGCCGAACGCCCAGGCGACGGCCACCGTCCAGACCGGCACGGAGGGGATCAGCACGCTGGGCGCGGCGGCGATGGCGGCGGCCACCAGCACCATGCCGGACACCATGAGCCGTTCCCGGTACGGCGCCACGCCCGGCCGGGACTGCACCCACGACCCCAGCGCCCAGGTCGCCCCGCCGGCCGCGAGCGAGAACCCGGCGAGGGTGGGCGCCAGTCCGCGCTGGGTCACCAGCATCAGCGGGACGAACGACTCGGCGGCGATGAAGGACCCGGCGGCGAGGCCGCGCAGCAGCACCACCGAGGGCAGCCCGCGGGCGGCCCGGCAGGTGCCGCGCGGCAGCAGCCCGCGCACGGCCGGGACGAGCAGCGCGGCCCCGGCCAGGCCGGGCAGGAGGGAGAGCGGCCCGAGGTCCTGCACGGCGTACTGCACGAGTCCCGCGCCCAGGGACACGGCGAGGGCGAGCCGGATGCGGCGCGGGTCGACGGAGGCGGGCCCGGCGCCGGTGTCGACCGGTCCGGCGGCGCGGCGGCGTATCTGGGGCAGCGCGAGGGCGAGGGGCAGCACGACGAGGACCGGGATGCCGATGAACACCCAGCGCCAGCCCAGGTGCTCGGTGACCGCGCCGGAGGCGAGCGGCCCGACGACCGACGGCACGACCCAACTGGCCGCGAACGCCGCCATGATCGAGGGCCGCAGCCGCTCGGGGTAGGCGCGGCCGACGACCACGTACAGGGCGACGATGACCAGTCCGCCGCCGAGCCCCTGCACGGCCCGCCCGAGGATGAACACCCACATGGCGCTCGCGGTCCCGGCGAGCAGCAGCCCGGCCGCGAACGCGGCGATGCCCGCGGTCAGCGCGCCGAGCGGCCCGCGCCGGTCGGCCCACTGCCCGGCGAGCACCATGCCGAAGAGGCTGGTGGTGAAGTACCCGGAGAAGGCGAACGCGTAGACCGACACCCCGTCCAGTTCCCGCGCGGCGACCGGCATGGCCGTGCCGACGGCGGTCGCCTCGAAGGCGATGAGCAGCACGACGGACACGATCCCGACACTCAGCGCCCGGTACGACCGCCCGAGCACGGTCCGCCCTGCGGCGGCGGTGTCTGCTGCGACGACGGTGTCCCCTGGTTCCACGACGGCCATGCCCGCCAGGGTAAGGTCCACGACCGCCTGTGACCCCTGTCGGGGGACGGTCCTCCCCTCGGACCTTGGTCGTAGTCCCGCCCCGACGGTTCATGAACGGCGTGTGGCAGTCGCGTTGCGGGCGGCCCGGATCCCTTGAGCGCCCCGGTCCGCGGCCCGTACGGTCGAGTCACCGAGTTCGGAACGGAGTTCACCACTCCACCGACATGGCCGTGTGCCCGAGTGGTTTAGGGGCTCGCCTGCAAAGCGAGTTACGTGGGTTCGATTCCCGCCACGGCCTCCGTGTTCTGGCATGGCAAAGGGCGGCGCCTTCGACAAGGTGCCGCCCCTTTCACGCCAGTTGCGCCGCTCACGAACCGGGCATCTACTGGTAGGAGCAAGGGTGGTGGAGTGGCGAGCAGACCGCTCGTGAGCGAGTCCTGGCACCGGTGGCCGTGTGTCGGCCCGGGACGCCAGTGGGCGCGGTACTCCACCGGTCGTCGCGGCACAGCCGGACGCCAACACCTCCCCGATCGGGGTTCACGCGGCGCTGTGCCGTGTCGTCCTGGGCCAGGAGGAAGGCGAGAACGATGACCTCTGTGTTGCGGATCGAAAGGCTGCGCTGCGAAGACCCGCAGGACTCACTGACGGACGAGATCATGATCCAGGCCAACGGCCGGCAGGTCTGGCCGCCCAGCGGGTCCTTCTCGCTGAGCACGGGAACGGAGGTTCCCATGCGCGTCGACGTCCCCTTCGACGGCGAGGTCAACGTGCAGCTCTTCGACGAGGAGGACATAGGGCCGGACGACCGGCTCAACGGAGTCGTCATCTCCGAGGGCGACACCAACGGTCAGGAGACGTTCGACATCACCGGACCCGACTGGCACTACATCCTCACCTACCGCGTGAAGAGCCTCGACTTCTGACACCGGCGCGCCCGGTGGGTCACACCACCTCCGCCAGGCGGTCCACCTGGTTCGGGTCGACGCCGTAGCAGTAGAGCATCACCTCGTCGGCGCCCAGGTTTTCGAAGGCCCTGATGGCGTCGCGGATGGACTTCGGGGTCGTCAGGAGGCCGGAGACCATGCGGTCCGGGGTGCCCGTGAAGTGGTAGTACGCGTGCATGTTCGTGCGGGCGTCCTCGATCACGTCGTCCGGGCCCAGCGCCACGTTGACCTGGGCGACGAGGCGGGGTGCGCCCGTGCGGCCGTGGGCCGTCCAGGACGTGCGGACGGTGTCGAAGAGGGTGCCCGCCCAGGAGGGCGGCGCGGCCGCGAGGAAGCCGTCGCCCCAGCGGGCGACGCGTTCCAGCGCGGCCGGGCGGAAGCCGCCGAACAGGACCTCGGGACCGCCGGGGCGGGCCGGGGCGGGGCCGATGGGGCCGACGCCGTCGCCGTACGGCTCGCCGGACCACAGGCGGCGCAGCACCGCCATCTGTTCGTCCAGGCGCCGGCCGCGCGTGCGCAGGTCGACGCCGGTGACCTGGTGGTCGTCGGCGCGGCCGCCGATGCCGAGGCCGAGGACCAGGCGGCCGCCGGTCATCCGGTCCAGCGTGGCGGCCTGTTTGGCCAGGAGCGCGGTGTCGCGCAGCGGGGCGAGCAGCACCTCGGTCTGGACGCGGACGCGGTGGGTGGCGCCGGCCAGGACGGCGAGGGCGACCAGGGGCTCGGGGTTGTCGTAGACCAGCCGGTCGAGCAGGCCGAGCGTGCTGAAGGGGCCGGCGTCGGCGCGCCGGGCCCAGGTGAGCAGGGTCGCGGGATCGCCGATGGGCAGGCCGATTCCGACGTTCATGAGCGGGACCTCCGGAAGGAAGGGTCGACAAAGGTGGCTGCCGCCCCTCCGGCACCTCGGTACGGGTGAGGTGGGACGCTCCCGCTCTGCGGCGTACTTCCGGGGGAACGTCTCGTCGGAGTCCCCCCAGCCTAGGGCGGGGGCGTCATGCGCTCCAAGTGGTTTTCAGCGCCCCGGGGGCCGGGCCGCCGCCCACCCCCGCCGCGAAAGCCGTCGGCCAGTGGCGCCGGCCGGGGGCGCAGGCCACGGGGTCCACCGCGGACAGGGTGCGGGTCATCGTGTCGGCCAACTGGTCGTAGGCGTCGGTCAGCTCGTGGATCGCGTCGAGGGACCGCTCCTGGTGGACCAGCCAGAGGGTGAAGGCCAGCGTGGACACGTCGGCGTTCAACGGGCGCAGGGCAGCGTCCCGTTCGCCCCAGGACAGCACCGCGCCCGTGCCGCCGTCGACGACCAGGCTGGTGTCCTCGACCAGCCGGCCGAGCCGGATCAGTCGGTCGGCGGTGGGCGGGAGGGGCACGGTGGCGGGGGCGCAGTCCGCCTCGTGGTACTCCGCGAGCGTGGGGAGCTGGACCTCGGTGTTGCCGCCGAACCAGACGCCGTCCTCGGGCAGGCCCACCTCCCGCAGGAAGCGGCGGGTCGGCTCGTGGGTGAGGGCGGCCGGGAAGTCGACCTCCTCGAAGCGGATGATCGCGGCGGCGCCGAACGCGTCGTCCAGAAGCCGCGGCGGCAGGTCGAGGGCCAGCTCGGAGCGGGTCCCGGGACCGGCGACGAGGGCGAGCGGGCGGATCACCGCCGTGATGGTCCAGAAGGGCGCGGGACGGCCCTGCGGGTCCGTGCCGAAGATCGCCAGCAGCTGGTTCGTCGCCTCCGCCACCGCCTCGGGGCCGAAGCGGCCCGCGTAGGAGGCGAACTGGCCGCGCAGCGCCGCCAGTTCGTCGGCCGCCGTGGCGAAGCGCACCAGGGTGCCCAGCGAGGGTGCCAGCGGGCGGGTGCGCATCAGGTCGGGGCGGTCGTGCAGGAAGTGGGTCGTGGAGACCGCGCCGGTCAGCCCGTCGAGCAGCACCGACTCCCGCTCCCGGCCGTCGGCGCCCAGGATGCCGCCGATCACCAGCTGGTCGCGCAGCCGCGCCGCGAGGCGGCCGGGGTCGCCGGTGGAGTCCCCGACCGTGCGCAGGCCCTCGGTGCGCACCGCGTCGAAGGTCAGCAGGCCGCCGTCGACGGGCAGCCCGGGGCCGGTCAGCCAGCGGCGCGTGGGGACGTGCGTGACGTAGGGGTCCAGCGCGTCCTCGGTGAGTGTGATCACCGGTGTGACGGTGTCGGTCCTGCCCATCGCTCCCCCGTGCTCCCGTGCGTCTTCGCCGTGCGTGCTTCCCCTGTGTGACGGCGGACCGGCGCGCCGGACGACCAGCGCCGGACGCCCGTGCCGGGACGCCCCGTGCCGGACGACCGCCCCCACTGCCTCGCACACTACGCGGCACCACTGACAACGACCCCGCCCCCGAAAAACGCCCCTGGGGAACGCTCCCCGGGGAAGACGTCAGGCCACCCTGGCGCGTTCCCGTCCCGCCAGGATCGCCGCCACCGTCCGCTCCACGCTCCACCCGCCGGTGTCCAGCCACAGCCCGAGGCGCGGGGTACGCACCCGCAGCTCCTCGTCCAGCTGCTGGACCGTCCACGCCCCGTAGCCGGTCTTGGCGCGGTCCGCCTCGCGCCGCGCGACCTCCTCGGCGGGCGGCGCGAGCACGACTACGTGCAGGGGGCGGGTGCGCACCAGCCGTACGTACGCGGTGAGGTCGGCGCCGAGGACCACGTCCTGGACGACCGCCGTGAGACCGGCCCCGGCGTACAGGTCCGCGACGGCGGCCGACTGCCGGTGGCGCAGCAGCAGTTGGGCCCGTGCCTCGCCGTCCGGTGCGGCGTCGGGGGCGTACTCGGCGCGGCCGGAGACGATCATCCGGCGGAACGCGTCGCCCCGCACGTGTGCCGCCCTCGGCAGCCGCTCGGCGAGCGCCTGGGCCACCGTGGACTTCCCCGACGCCATCACGCCGGTGATCAGTACGACGCCGTCCATCAGCGACCGTCCCTCAACGACTGTCCGTCTCCGGCCACGCGTGCGTCGCGTGCCACGCGTGCGTCCTCACGTGAAGTAGATGCCGCCCAGCACCACCACGACCGCCGCCAGCACGAACACCGCGATCCACAGCAGCAGTTTGCCCACGCCCGGCGCGGGCTCGTAGCGCGGTTCCCGGTCGTCGTGGCCGCTCACTGGGGGGTCACCACAGCGGCCTGGGGGCGGATGGGGAGGCGGTTGACGGGGCGTCCGGTGGCGGCCCGTACGGCCGAGGCGACGGCCGCGGGGGACGTCACCACCGGCACCGCGCTGACCGCCTTCGCGCCGAACGGCGCCACCACGTCCCGTTCCTCGACGAGTTTGACGATCCGGATCTCCGGGGCGTCCAGGGCGGTGGGCAGCGCGTAGCCGGTGAGGTCGGGGTGGCGGACCAGGCCGCGCGGCGTGCGCAGGTTCTCGGTGAGCGCGGTGCCGACGCCCTGGGTGACGCCCGCCTCGATCCGGGCCTCCAGCTGCGCCGGGTTGAGGACGCGGCCCACGTCCTGGGCGACCGCCAGCTCCACCACGCGCACCGAGCCGAGCTCGATGTCGACGTCCACCACCGCGCGGATGGCGCAGAACGCCAGCCCGACGAAGGCGTCGCCCTGGCCCGCCTCGTCCAGCGGCTCCGTGGGGTGGGGGCGGCACTGTGCCGTCGCCCACAGCTCCTTGCCCTCCATCGCCTCGGTGACGGTGGTCGACAGCACCCCGTCGTACGAGGTGATCTTGCCGTCCGTGATCTGCAGCAGTTCGGTGGACATGCCGAACTTGTGCGCGAGGGGCTGGAGCAGCTGGGTGCGGACCATCTTCGCGGCGCGTTCCACGGCACCGCCCGAGACCCACGTGTGGCGGCCGCGGCAGCCCGCGCCGGCCGGGGGCTGGTCGGTGTCGACCGGCGCCACGTGCACCTCGTCGATGCCGAGGGTGTCCTGGACGATCTGGCGGGCGAGCGTGGTGAAGCCCTGCCCGGTCTCCACCGCGGCGCACAGCACCGTCGCGACGCCGTCCTGGACCTTCACGGTGGCCGTGGAGACCTCGTCCGCGCCCTCCGCGCCGAGCATGTGCACCATGCCCAGGCCGTAGCCCACGCCCCGGCGCACGGCGCCCGGTTCGCCCGCGCCCTCGGGGCCGCCGGGCAGCAGCCACTCGTCCTCGGGCGCGTCCTTGGGCAGCGGCGGCAGCGGGAAGTCCCGTACGGCCTGGAGGAGTTCGGCGACGGGGGCCGGGCAGGTCACCGTCTGGCCGGTGGGCAGCACGTCGCCGGTGGCCATCGCGTTGCGCAGGCGCAGCTCCGCCGGGTCGACGCCGAGCTTCTTGGCGAGCTTGTCCATCTGCGCCTCGTAGGCCGCGCAGACCTGCAGGGCGCCCTCGCCGCGCACGTGCCCGGAGGGCGGGTTGTTGGTGCGCACCGCCCAGCCCTCGATGAAGGCGTTCGGCACGACGTAGGGGCCGCAGGCGAAGGACACGGCGGCCGCCAGCGCCTCGGCGGAGGTGTCGGCGTACGCACCCGCGTCCAGCAGGATCTGCGCCTCGACCTTCACCAGCCGGCCCTCGGCGTCGGCGTGGTGGCGGTACCTCAGCAGCGTGGGGTGGCGGTGGACGTGGCCGAGGAACGACTCCTCGCGGGTCGCGGTGAGCTTCACCGGGCAGCCGGTCCGCAGCGCCAGCAGGCCGAGCGGCAGCTGGAAGCCCTGGTCCTCGCGGTCGGCGGTGGCGCCGGGCACACCGGTGACGACGATCTTCACGCGCTCGGGGGTGAGGCCGTACACCGCGGCGGCCGTGTCGCGGTCGGCGTGCGGGTCGGTGGAGGCCAGGTACAGCTCCACGCCGCCGTCGGGGCGCGGGACGGCGAGTCCGGCCTCGGCGCCGATCGGGGCGGGGTCCTGGCGGCCGATGCGGTACAGGCCCTCGACGACGACCTCGCCGGCCGCCTCCGGGTCGCCGTGGCGCAGCGGGATGTGCCGGATCAGGTTGCCGTCGGGGTGCAGCGGCTCGGCCTCGAAGGCTTGTTCGGGGTCGGTGACCGGGTCGAGCACCTCGTACTCGACGATGACGGCCGCGGCGGCCATGCGCGCGGTGTCGGGGTGGTCGGCGGCGACGGCCGCGATGGGCTCGCCGTGGTGGCGCACGACGTCGGAGGCGAACACCGGGCGGTCCGCCGTGCCGCGCCCGTGCAGCGCCCGGCCGGGCACGTCCTCGTGCGTGACGACGGCCCGCACGCCGGGCATCTCGCGCGCGTGGGAGGTGTCGATGGAGACGATGCGCGCGTGCGCGTGCGGCGAGCGCAGCACCGCCGCCCACAGCAGGCCCTCGGCCCACAGGTCGGCCGCGTAGGGGAAGGTGCCCTCCGTCTTGGCGCCGGCGTCGGCGGGCGGCAGGGACGCGCCCAGGCCGTGCGCGATCGGATCGGGTGCCGGTGCGGCCTCCGCGGCGGTGGTCGCGGTGGCGGCTTCATTGGTCACGCCTGGCCTCCGTCCTGGCCCTGTCCGTACGCCTGTCCGTGCCCGGGTCCGTGCGCCGGGCCGTGCCCGGGTCCGTGCGTCTGCCCGCGCGCGTGGTGGGGTGCCGGGTCGAACGCCGACGCGTGGACCCCGCCGGCGCCCGGGCCCGCCTGGTGCGGGATGCGCGCCTCGTCGCCGTCCGCGTCGGCGCCGTCGCCGCCCGCGTGCGTGTCGCGCTCGGCCACGACCTCCTGGACGGCGCGCAGCACGCCCCGGTAGCCGGAGCAGCGGCAGAGGTTGCCGCACAGTGCCTGGCGGGCCTCCAGCTCGGTCGGCGCCGGGTTGCCCTCCAGCAGGTCGTGCACGGTCATCGCCATGCCCGGCACGCAGAAGCCGCACTGCACCGCGCCGCACCGGGCGAGCGCCCGCTGCACGTCGGACGGCTGCCCGTCGACGGCCAGACCCTCGACGGTGCGGATCTCGCTGCCGGCGGTGGTGACGGCCGGGACCAGGCAGGAGGCGACGAGCCGGCCGTCGACCTGCACGCTGCACGCCCCGCACTCGCCCTGCGAGCAGCCGTCCTTGGCGCCCGCCAGCCCGAGCCGCTCGCGCAGCACGTACAGCAGCGACTCGCCGATCCACGCGTCCGTGACGGGGCGGTCGGAGCCGTTGACGCGCAGCACGTACGACGCGAGGGGGTGCTCCTCGTGGGGGGCCTGCGGCGGGGGCGCGTCGTCCCGCTCGCGCCCGTCGGGGGCCACCGCCGCGTCGGTTCCGTCGGTCCCGTCGGCCGGGGCGTCCTGGGACCCGGTGGCGTCGGGGCCGGTGTCGTCGTCCTCGGGGGCGGGGGTGTCGCCGTCGGTCACGGCGGCCCTGTGCGCCGCGTCGGCGGCCTCGCGCGGGCCGGGGGCGTCCCCGGTGCCGTCGTGGCTCGCGGGGGCCTCAGAGAGGGGCTGGACGCCCTCCACGCGGCTGTGGTCGTACGACGGCTCGGCGTCGTGGGCGTCGTGGGCGTGGTGGGCGTCGTGACGCGCGTCGCCCGGCGCGTCGGACGGGCCATGGGACGCGGGGTGCGCGCCCTGCTGCCCGGCGTCGCCGGGGTGCACCCCGCCCGCGTAGCCGCTCGGGACCCCGGCGCCGTGCGGGTCGTGGCCCTGGCCGCCGTGCGGGTCGAAACCCCGGCCGCCGTAGGTGTCGCCGTCACCGGGCTGCCGTCCCCACGCGTCACCGCCATGGGCCTCGCCGCCCGGCGTGTCCCCGCCGTGCGGGTCACCCGCGCCCGGGTCCGCCGGTCCGGTCGCCCAGGGGGCCGACGCGCCGCCGGGCAGGGTGGCCGGGGGGCTGCCGCCGCCCCACTGCTCGACCAGGGAGGACGTGGTGAACTCGCCCGACTCGTCCGGCAGGTCGCCCCCGGCGACGGGGATCGACCACTGCCCGGTCACGTCGTGCCCGGGCCCGGGCGCGGGCTCCGGCACGCCGGCTGCGTCGGCCGTGTTGGCCGCGCCGTCGTCGAAGGTCCACTGGCCGGTCGCGCCGGGGTGGTACGTGAAGCGGTCGCCGCCGGAGGTGGGCGGGCCCGGCTCGGGCCACTGCACGCCGCCGGCCGGTGCCGCCCACGCGCCCGTGCCGGTGTCCCCGGGGGCCGGGGCGCCCTCGTGCGGGGTGTTCGCCTGGATCTGCGGCGGCACGTACTGGCCCGGTGCCGCGAGCGGGCTGTCGCCTGACAGCAGGGCGTCGATGCCGCCCTCGGGCAGCTGCACGAAGGCGGTGGCGCCGTCGTCGTACTCGCCCTGGGGCAGCGGGTCCCAGCGGCCGCCACCGCGCGGGGCGTCCTGCCCGTGCCGGTCCCCGTGCTGGTCGTCGGTCACGACAGCGCCCTCCCCAGTGCTCGTCGGGCCAGCGCGGCGACGGTGCGCCGCAGGTGCAGTACGGCGGGCGGCAGCTGCGTCACGGAGCCGTCCGGCTCGGGGGCCGGGTCGGGGATGCAGGCCGCGGCGACGTACTCCCCGAAGGCGGTCAGGGCCTCGGGGACGATCGCGCGGTTGTTGTCCCAGTCGATCAGCCGGGCGACCCACTGCTCGGCCTCCAGGGGCCGCAGCGGCATGGGCGCTATGGCGCCGACGGCGCACCGCACGCCCCGCCGGGCCGGGTCGAGGACCAGGGCCACCGAGGCGACGGCCCGCCCGGGGCCGGTCCGGCCGGTCGCCTTCAGGAAGACCTGGGGCGCGTGCAGCAGCGGCACGCGCACGTACCCGATGAGCTCGCCGCCGCGCAGCATCTCCACGCCGGCCAGCAGGTGGGAGACGGGGATCTCGCGGCGGGCCCCGCCCTGGCCCGCGATGATCAGGGTCGCCTCCAGGGCGGCCAGCACGGGCAGCGCGTCGCCCGTGGGCGCGGCGGTGGCGATGTTGCCGCCGAGGGTGCCCGCGTTGCGGATCTGCGGCGGTCCGGCGGCGCGCGCGGCGGCGGCGAGCGCCGGGATGAGCGCGGCGAAGTCAGGGCGCCCCATGCGCGCGTGCGTGAGCCCGGCGCCGAGCAGCGCGTGCCCGTCCTGGTACTGCCAGCCGCGGATCTCGCTGATCCGGCCGAGGCCGACCAGGGCGGCGGGTCTGAGCTGACCGGAGTTGACGGCGGCCATCAGGTCGGTGCCGCCCGCGACGGGCACGGCGGCGGGCATGGCCGCGAGGGCCGCCACGGCCTCGTCGAGCGTCGTGGGCAGCGTGACGGCCTGCGCCGCCTGCGGTGCGTGCGTGCTCAAAACCGGCTGCCCCTTCCCGCTGCCCCACCTGGTCCCACCTGTGTTGCCGTACGGTACGTGCTGACAGGGCGGACGTGGCAACTCTGGCACATCTTCCCGGCACCCGAAGACGGGGGTCCGCTAGGAGGCATTCGTCCACCTCACCGGCGGAATGACCCGTTTTCGCACGGCATCACCGACGGGCGTGAATTGCCACTCTTCGGTGATCCTGGCGGGATTTCCGCCGGGGGCCTACCGGTTCGGCCGCCGGGGGCCTACCGGTTCGGCGGCGGGCCGTCCAGCGGGCGGCCCAGGATGCCCGGTCGGCGCTGCCAGGGCCGGGGCCCGGTAGGCGGGCGGTAGGCCACGCCCAGGGCGTCGAGGCGGGCGTAGTGGGCGGTCATGCGCCGCTCGAAGTCCGCGAAGTCCCGTTCCGCGGGTGCCGGGAGGTCGCTCCAGGCCACCTCGGCGAAGGCCGCGAGGCGCGGGAACTGCTGGTAGTCCACGCGCGCCTGGTCCTCCATCACCTCGGTCCACACGTTGGCCTGCGTGCCCAGCACGTGGCGGGCCTGGTCCCCCGTCAGGTCCGGCGGCACCGGCTCGAAGCGGTAGACGTCCTCCAGGGTGCGCACGTACCCGATCGGCACCGGCTCGTCCTCGCCGGGCGCCTGCCGGTGGTCCAGGTACACCTGCTGCTCGGGGCACATGACGACGTCGTGGCCGGCCCGCGCGGCGGCGATCCCGCCCGCGTAGCCGCGCCAGGACGACACGGCCGCGCCGGGCGCCAGACCGCCCTCCAGGATCTCGTCCCAGCCGATCAGGCGCCGCCCGCGCGCGGCGAGCCAGGAGTCGAAGTGCCGTACGAACCATGACTGCAGGGCGTCCTCGTCGGCGAGCCCCAGGTCCGCGATGCGGGCCCGCGCGGCGGGCGAGGCGCGCCACTGGTCCTTGGGGCACTCGTCGCCGCCGATGTGCACGAACGCCGAGAAGCGGGCGGCGTCCGCCGGGAACAGTTCCAGGATCTCCTCGAACACTCCCTCGAAGAACCGCAGCGTGGTGTCGGTGGGCGCGAGTACGTTGGGGTTGACCCCCCAGGTGTCCCAGACGGAGAGGGCGGTGGTGTCGACGACGTCGGTGTTGCCGAGTTCGGGGTACGCGGCGATCGCGGCCTGCGAGTGCCCCGGTACGTCGATCTCCGGGACGACCGTGATGTGCCGCTCGGCGGCGTAGGCGACGATCTCGCGCAGGTCGTCCTGGGTGTAGAAGCCGCCGTGCGGCCGCTCGTCCCACAACGGCGAGGCGCGGTGGCCGAGTTTGGTGCGCGACCGCCAGGACCCGACCTCGGTGAGCCGCGGGTGGCGTCGGATCTCCACCCGCCAGCCCTGGTCGTCCGTCAGGTGCAGGTGCAGGACGTTCAGTTTGTGCGCGGCCATCAGGTCGAGCTGGCGCAGGACGGCGTCCTTGGGCAGGAAGTGCCGGGCGACGTCGAGCAGCACGCCGCGCCAGGCGAAGCGGGGGGCGTCCTCGACGCGCAGGTGCGGCAGGCCCTGCCGGGTCCCCGGGCGCACGGGGGCCCGCCGGAAGGCGTCGGGGCCGAGGAGCTGGCGCAGGGTCTGGGCGCCCCAGAAGACGCCGGCCGGGTCACCGCCCCGGATCTCCACGCCCCGGGTGGCGACGACGTCCAGCCGGTAGGCCTCGGCGCCCAGCGTGTCGTCCAGGACCAGCCGCACACCGCCCGGGGCGTCCGGCGCGCCGGGCCGCAGCGGCAGGCCCAGGGCGGCGCCGAGGGTGGCCCGCAGCCAGCGCTCGGTCGACTCGGTGCCGGGGGCCGCCCACAGGGTCGTGGAGTCGTCCAGATCCAGCCCGCACCGCATCGGGCCCTCGACGGCGCGCGGCGCCGGAAGGAGGGGCGTTGCAAGCTGCGCAATGTCGGTTTCGCTCTGCACAACGGGAGGCTAGGACGTCCGGGAGCCGCCCACAAGAGGTCTCGACCACTGGCCGGAACGCGGCCGAATTCCCCCGGGACGCGAAAGCCCCCGGGGCGCGTCCACGCGCCTCGGGGGCCTTGCCGTCGAACCGTCGAACCGGATGCCGGTCCGGGCACCGGACCGGAGGGGTGCGGGTCAGCTCTTGCCGCTGCCGTCGCCGCCCTGGCCGTCGTTGCCGCCGGCGCCCATGGATTCGTAGATCTCCTTGCACATGGGGCACACCGGGTACTTCTTGGGATCGCGGCCCGGCACCCAGACCTTGCCGCACAGCGCCACGACGGGGGTGCCGTCGAGGGCGCTCGCCATGATCTTGTCCTTCTGGACGTAGTGGGCGAAGCGCTCGTGGTCGCCGTCACCGTGCGACACCTGCGGCGTCGGCTCGACGAGGGTCCCCGTACCGGTTCCGCGCTCGGGCTCGAGAGTGCTCATACCGCCAAGAGTACTGAAGCGGCCGGGCATCAGTTGAGCGACGGGTCGTCCGGATACGTGGCCACCATCGCCAGCTCGCTGCGCTGGCGGCGCAGCACTTCCCGCCACAGTCTCTCCGGGGCCGGCGAGGACACGTCACCGGGTTCGGACTCGACGACGTACCAGGCCCCCTCGGCCAGCTCGTCCTCCAGCTGTCCCGGGCCCCAGCCGGCGTACCCGGCGAAGATGCGCAGGGAGCCGAGGGCCGAGGCGAGCAGCTCCGGCGGGGCCTCCAGGTCGACGAGCCCGATCGCGCCGTGCACGCGCCGCCAGCCGAGCGGGACGCGGTCGCCGGAGGAGTCCCCGGGGATCACCGCCACGCCGAGGGCGGAGTCCAGGGACACCGGGCCGCCCTGGAAGACGACGCCGGGTTCGCCGGTGAGGTCGGCCCAGCCTTCGAGGATGTCGCCCACGCCGACCGGCGTCGGGCGGTTGAGGACCACGCCGAGGGAGCCCTCCTCGTCGTGGTCGAGGAGGAGCACCACCGCGCGGTCGAAGTTCGGGTCCGCCAGGGCGGGGGTGGCCACGAGCAGCCGCCCTGTGAGCGAGGACACCTCGGTCATGCCAGACATGATCCCGCATCTTCCGGCCGCGTGGGGAGGCAATGCGGGCACGGGGGTGAAGGCAGGTCAGGGCTCACGAGCGCACCCCGCGGGCGCACACCGGCACCGGTGACCGCACGTGCCCGCCGCGGAACCGTTCGTGTTGTGACACAGCCATGACGTGACTGGGCGGTCCTCGGGCTTACGGCAGGGGGGTGCACGGCGATTACTCTGTCTCCTCTGGCCCTTGCCCCACTCCACGGAACGCGAGATTCATGACCGTCAACGGCGCTGATGACGTACTGCTTGTCCACGGCGGGACCCCGCTGGAGGGCGAGATCCGTGTCCGCGGTGCGAAGAACCTCGTACCGAAGGCCATGGTGGCCGCCCTGCTGGGCAGCGCGCCGAGCCGGCTGCGCAACGTCCCGGACATCCGTGACGTGCGCGTCGTGCGCGGGCTGCTGCAGCTGCACGGCGTGACGGTCCGTCCGGGCGAGGAACCGGGCGAGCTGGTCCTCGACCCGACCTACGTCGAGAGCGCGAACGTCGCTGACATCGATGCCCACGCCGGGTCGAGCCGCATCCCGATCCTGTTCTGCGGCCCGCTGCTGCACCGCCTCGGGCACGCCTTCATCCCCGGTCTCGGCGGCTGCGACATCGGCGGCCGGCCCATCGACTTCCACTTCGACGTGCTGCGGCAGTTCGGCGCGGTCATCGAGAAGCGGGCCGACGGGCAGTACCTGGAGGCCCCCAAGGGCCTGCGCGGCACGAAGATCCGGCTGCCGTACCCGTCCGTCGGCGCGACCGAGCAGGTGCTGCTGACGGCCGTGCTGGCCGAGGGCGTCACCGTGCTGTCCAACGCCGCGGTCGAGCCCGAGATCGAGGACCTCATCTGCGTGCTGCAGAAGATGGGCGCGATCATCGCGATGGACACCGACCGGACCATCCGCATCACCGGTGTCGACCAGCTCGGCGGCTACACCCACCGCGCCCTGTCGGACCGCCTGGAGGCCGCCTCCTGGGCGTCGGCGGCGCTCGCGACCGAGGGCAACATCTACGTCCGCGGCGCGCAGCAGCGCTCGATGATGACGTTCCTCAACACCTACCGGAAGGTGGGCGGTGCCTTCGAGATCGACGACGAGGGCATCCGCTTCTGGCACCCCGGCGGCCAGCTGAAGTCGATCGCGCTGGAGACGGACGTGCACCCCGGCTTCCAGACCGACTGGCAGCAGCCGCTGGTCGTGGCGCTCACCCAGGCCACGGGGCTGTCCATCGTCCACGAGACGGTCTACGAGTCGCGGCTGGGCTTCACCTCCGCGCTCAACCAGATGGGCGCGCACATCCAGCTCTACCGCGAGTGCCTGGGCGGCTCCGACTGCCGCTTCGGCCAGCGCAACTTCCTGCACTCCGCGGTCGTCTCAGGACCGACCCGGCTGCAGGGCGCCGACCTGGTCATCCCCGACCTGCGCGGCGGCTTCTCGTACCTCATCGCCGCCCTCGCGGCGCAGGGCACGTCCCGGGTGCACGGCATCGACCTGATCAACCGCGGCTACGAGAACTTCATGGACAAGCTCGTGGAGCTCGGCGCGAAGGTCGAGCTGCCCGGCAAGGCGCTCGGCTAGCGGCCGCCGCGAGGGCGCCCGCCCGGCGGGTCGGCGCCCTCGCGCGGGGACGGGCGCACGGCGAAGGGGCGGCACCCGGACTCGGGTGACCGCCCCATCGGCGTGCCGTGCGACACCCCCCTGAGGGGGGCGCGGCTCACTTGCCCTTCGCGGCTTCCTTCAGCTTCGAGCCCGCGGAGACCTTCACGCTGTAGCCGGCCGGGATCTGGATCGGGTCGCCGGTCTGCGGGTTGCGCGCGGTGCGAGCGGCACGGTGGGTGCGCTCGAAGGTCAGGAAGCCGGGGATGGTGACCTTCTCGTCGCCCTTGGAGACGATGTCGCCGACGACCTCGGCGAACGCGGCCAGGACGGCGTCGGCGTCCTTGCGGGTCACCTCGGCGCGGTCGGCCAGCGCGGCCACCAGCTCACTGCGGTTCATGTTGTTACTCCCGTGTCTTTCTTGCCGTTGGGGCGTGCCACGCGGCGGAGCCGCACACGAGGCACTGCGATGCCGATGCGCTCGCGCCCAGGGACGCATCCTGCCCCCACCTGCGGCGGTAAAGCCAATCCGGCACCCGTAGGAGTCGTGAGAACACCCTGGGGAGTCACACGAAGGGCGCCGGCCCGGCCGCCACCCTAGAGGGCGTCCGAGCCCAGGTGGTTCCACGACGCGCCGGTGCGGGGGACCGTGGCGGTGCTCACACCTGCCCAGATCCTCCGCGTCCCGTATGTACCGTACGCCCCCGCGGCCGTGGTGCGGAGGGGCAGGTGGCACCGGGCGGCCCGGGGCGCGCGGGCCATACCCCCGCGCCGGGCGCCTACGCCGTCGCGCCCGCCGCCTTCGCCGCGTCGCGCACCGCGCCGGCGACCGCGCCCGCGACCTTGTCGTTGAAGACGCTGGGGACGATGTAGTTCGGGTTCAGCTCGTCCTCGGTCACCACGTCGGCCAGGGCCTTCGCGGCCGCGAGCATCATCTCGGTGTTGACGGTGCGGGACTGCGCGTCCAGCAGGCCGCGGAAGACGCCCGGGAAGACCAGCACGTTGTTGATCTGGTTCGGGAAGTCGGAGCGGCCGGTGGCCACCACGGCCGCCGTCTGGCGGGCGACCGCCGGGTCCACCTCGGGGTCGGGGTTCGCGAGCGCGAAGACGATCGCGCCGTCGGCCATGGCGGCCACGTCGTCGCCGTCCAGGACGTTCGGGGCGGAGACGCCGATGAAGACGTCGGCGCCGCGCACGGCCTCCTTGAGGGTGCCGGTGAGGTTCTCCGGGTTGGTGTTGTCGGCGATCCAGCGCAGCGCCGAGTCGGCCGGGGCGTCCACCAGGTCCGCGCGGCCGGTGTGCACGACGCCATGGATGTCGGCGACGACGGCGTTCTTCACGCCCGCGGCGAGCAGCAGCTTCAGGATGGCGGTGCCGGCCGCGCCCGCGCCGGACATGACGACCCGCACGTCCCCCATGCCCTTGCCGACCACGCGCAGCGCGTTGGTCAGGGCGGCGAGGACGACGATCGCCGTGCCGTGCTGGTCGTCGTGGAAGACGGGGATGTCGAGGGCCTCGCGCAGCCGGGCCTCGATCTCGAAGCAGCGGGGCGCGGAGATGTCCTCGAGGTTGATGCCCGCGAAGCCGGGGGCGATCGCCTTGACGATCTCCACGATCGCGTCGGTGTCCTGGGTGTCCAGGCACAGCGGCCAGGCGTCGATGCCGGCGAACCGCTTGAACAGGGCGGCCTTGCCCTCCATCACGGGCAGCGCGGCCTTGGGGCCGATGTTGCCCAGGCCCAGCACGGCGGAGCCGTCGGTCACGACCGCAACGGAGTTGCGCTTGATGGTCAGCCGGCGGGCGTCCTCGGGGTTCTCGGCGATCGCCATGCAGACGCGGGCCACACCGGGCGTGTAGACCATGGACAGGTCGTCACGGTTGCGGATGGGGTGCTTGGACTGCATCTCGATCTTGCCGCCGAGGTGCATCAGGAACGTACGGTCCGAGACCTTGCCCAGGGTGACGCCCTCGATGCCGCGCAGCTTCTCGACGATCTCGTCGGCGTGGCCGGTCGAGGTGGCCGCGATGGTGACGTCGATGCGGAGCTTCTCGTGCTCGGACGCGGTCACGTCGAGGCCGGTCACCGAGCCCCCGGAGGACTCCACGGCGTTGGTGAGCTGAGAGACGGCGGTGCCGCTCGCGGGCACCTCCAGCCGGATCGTCATCGAGTAGGAGACGCTGGGCGCCGTTGCCATGGCCGACTTCCTCTGCTTTCACCGTGTCGCGAAGTTGTGCCGTCCGATCGTCGCACCTACCCCTGGGTACGTGGTAGCCGCCCCGGATTGCGGACGTTTTGTTCACGGGGCGCGGTGCACGGCCGGTCGGAATGGAAACCGTATTCCACCATGCGAGAGGATACGAGACCCGATCGGCCAAAAGAAAGAGACCCACGTCACGAAGGACGTGGGTCTCTCGACGGTCAAGTGGCACCGACCCGCCATGCTCGCCTCGCGGCAAGTGGTCGCTCGTAGCGACGAAGGTTGGGCCCGGGGGCTTGGATCGGGCCGGTGCCACACCCAGGCTAACAAACGGATGGCGCACACCCATTCCCGTCCGGGAGGTTCACCGGAAACAGTCCGGACGGGCTACCGGCGTCAGTCCCTCAGCAGGTCCGGAACACCCTGTGCGTCCGGTTCGTCCCGGTCCCCCGAGACGACCGTGAGCTGCTGGGTGGCCCGGGTCAGCGCGACGTACAGCACGCGCAGGCCCGCCGGGGACTCGTCCGCGATCTCCGCGGGCGAGACGACCACGGTCGCGTCGTACTCCAGGCCCTTGGCCTCCAGGCTGCCGAGCGCCACCACCCGGTCGCCGAGCCCGGCGAGCCAGCGCCGGGCCTCCTCGCGCCGGTTCATGGCGACGACCACGCCGACTGTGCCCTCGACCCGCTCCAGCAGCCGCTCGGCCTCCGCCCGCACGGTCTCGCCCAGCGCCTCCCGCACGACCGCGAACCGCGGCACCACGCCCGTCGAGCGGACCGCCGACGGCGACTCGGCGCCCGGCATGGCCAGGGCCAGCACCTTCGCGGCCAGCTCGGCGATCTCGGCCGGGTTGCGGTAGTTCACCGTCAGCCGGAAGCGGCGCCGGGGCCGGGTGCCCAGGGCCTCGTCGCGGGCCGCGGCCGCCTCGTCCGGGTCGGACCAGGACGACTGCGCCGGGTCGCCGACGACTGTCCAGGTGGCGTGCCGGCCGCGGCGGCCGACCATGCGCCACTGCATCGGCGTGAGGTCCTGCGCCTCGTCGACGATCACGTGGGCGTACTCGGTGCGCTCCTGGGCCAGCCGCTCGGCCCGCTCGCGCTGCGACTCCTCGCGCACCGGCATCAGCTCCTCCAGGCCGGTGAGCTGGTCCAGCGGGTCCAGTTCACGCTTCCGGCGCGGGCGCGCCGGGACGCCGAGGACCGCCTGGAGCTCGTCGAGCAGGGCGATGTCGTGCACGGAGTACCCGTCCCGCTTGAGCGACCGGGCGACCTTGCGGACCTCGCCGGGGTTGAGGACCCGGCGCGCCCAGCGGCCCAGGCGGCGCTCGTCGGCCATGGCGGCCAGCACGCCCCTGGGGGTCAGTTCCGGCCACCAGGCGTCGAGGAACTCCGTGAAGGAGTCCTCGGAGGTGATGTCGTCGTCGAAGGAGGAGCGCAGCTCGGCGGCCAGCTCCGGGTCGGACTGCCGGCCGGCGGCCCCCGACTGCTCCCACAGCGCGTCGAGCAGCAGCTTGCGGGCGCGCGGGCGCAGCAGGTTGACCGGGGCGGTGCCGCCGAGGGCCGTGCGGCGGACGCGGTCCAGGGCGGCGGCGTCCAGTTCGAGGCGCCGCCCGAAGGCGACGACCCGCAGCCTGGTGGGCGGACCGGCGGCGCCCGGCGTGCCGGTCGCCCCGCTCCCGTCGTCGCCGTCGAGGGTGAGCTGCCCGGTGGGCGCGCCGGCGCCGCGGCCCAGCTCCAGCGCTCCCCGGGCCGCCCTGCGCAGCACCTTGAGCATCCGCGACGAGCCCTTGGCGCGGGCCACCGCGGGCGAGTCGTACAGCGTGGCCTCGGCGCCCACGGCGTCCACGGCCAGCGAGCCGATCGCGCGGATCGCGACCTGGCCCTCCTCGCCGAGGGAGGGCAGGACGCCCTCGGTGTAGGCGACCAGCAGCGGCGTCGGCGACACGATCAGGATGCCGCCCGCGTACCGGCGCCGGTCCTGGTAGAGCAGGTAGGCGGCGCGGTGCAGCGCCACGGCCGTCTTGCCGGTGCCGGGGCCGCCCTCGACGTACGTCACGGACGCGGCGGGGGCACGGATGACCAGGTCCTGCTCGGCCTGGATGGAGGCCACGATGTCGCGCATGGTGTGGCCGCGGGCCTGACCGAGGGCGGCCATCAGGGCGCCGTCACCGATGACGGGCAGCTCCCGGCCGTCGAGGAAGGCGGTCAGCTCGGGCCGCATGAGGTCGTCCTCGACACCGAGGACGCGGCGGCCCTTGGAGCGGATGACCCGGCGGCGCACGACCCGGCCGGGGTCCACGGGCGTGGACCGGTAGAACGGCGCGGCGGCCGGGGCCCGCCAGTCGATGACCAGCGGGGCGTAGTCCTGGTCGAGGACGCCGATCCGGCCGATGTGCAGGGTCTCGGCGATGTCGGCGGTGCCGTCGGACCGTACCGCGCCCTCGGCCGGCTCGACGGCCGTGTAGGCGCCGTCGGGACCCTTCTTGCCGTCCCTGCCCGGCAGCAGGTCGATCCGGCCGAAGAGGAAGTCCTCGAACTCGTTGTTGAGCCGGTTGAGGTGGATGCCGGCGCGGAAGACCTGGGCGTCCCGCTCGGCGAGCGCGCCGGGCGTGCCGACCTGGCCGCGCTGCGCCGCGTCGTTCATGAGGAACTCGGCCTCGTGGATCTTCTCCGCGAGCCGCCGGTACACCCGGTCCAGGTGTTCCTGTTCCCCGCTGATCTCTCGGTCGCGCACGGAGTCGTGCTCGCCCCGGACCGAGTCGACCGCGTTGTCCTGCTGAGCCTGAGCGGCCACCGGGCCCCCTTCTGACGTGCTGGGCAGCCGTCAACCGTACGCGAAGGGGGCCGGTGCGCGGAAGCTACGCGTCGATCTGGAGGAGCTTCTTGCCGTCGAAGGTCATGACCTCGAAGTGGTCGATGTCGTTCACCGGCATCGACACGCCGCCCTGGACGTACAGCGGCTGCTTGGCCTGGTCGGTCTTGGCGTTGGGGATGCCGTACCCCCACTCGGGCACCGACCAGGACGAGGCGGTCTCGCGCTCGCCGTTCTTGCCGACGGCGATGAGGGAGCACTTCTGCGGCCCGGTGACGTTCTTCAGTTCGACGACGGTCTCGGTGCCCCACGCCTTGTCCTGGAGCGCCACGGTGCCGGTGACCTTGGTGCCCGCGTCGGTGGCGGTGAGCTTGTCGCCGATCGTGTGGAACACCGACCGCGCGGGGTTGCTGGCGCTCGCCACGGGCGTCCCGCCGCCGCCGTCGTCGCCGCCGGTCACCGCGACCGCGGTGAGCGGACCGCCGATGATCAGCGCCGCCGCGGCCGCGACCATGTAGAAGGAGCGCCGACGCTTCTGGGCGCGCCGCTCGGCCACCTCGTCGACCAGCCGTTCCGCCAGCCGTGGGCTGGGCCGGGCGGACAGGGACTCACCGATCGCGGGCGTGCCGGAACCGGGCAGGTCCGCGAGCGCGGCGAGCATGGGCTCCATCCCGGCCAGCTCGTCGAGCTGCTGGGCGCACCACTCGCAGCCGGCGAGGTGGGCCTCGAAAGCGGTTGCTTCGGCGTCGTCGAGGATCCCGAGGGCGTACGCGCCGACGGTCTCGTGCTCGCTCGGACTCGGAGATCCGTGCATCGATCCCTGCATGGGACCAGACATACCCGAACCACCTGTGCCGTATCCCCCGTACATGCTCATCACGCCGTCACCCCCCGCTCCTCCAGTGCCAGCTTCATCGACCGCAGGGCGTAGAACACCCGGGAGCGGACGGTGCCGCTGGGTATGCCCAGGGTTTCGGCCGCCTCGTTGACCGTACGCCCCTTGAAATAGGTCTCGACGAGCACCTCCCGGTGGGCCGGGGTCAGGTCGTCCAGCGCGTCCGACAGGGTCATCAACCACAGCGCCTTGTCGATCTCGTCCTCCGCGGGGATGACCTCCAGCGGCGACGGGTCGACCTCCTGCGGCCGGGCCTGCCGGCTGCGGTGGCCGTCGATGACGATGCGGCGCGCGACCGTCACCAGCCAGGGGCGTACCGATCCGGTCGCCCGATTGAGCTGACCGGCGTTCTTCCAGGCACGGATGAGCGTTTCCTGCACGACGTCCTCGGCGCGCTGCCGGTCTCCGGCGACCAGTCGCAGGACATACGCAAGGAGGGGGCCGGCGTGCTCCCGGTAGAGGGCGCGCATCAGCTCCTCGTCAGGTTCCGAGGACTGGGACATGCGATGTCGGGCCCTCGATCCACGTTCATTGGCCACGGCCGCATCCTTGCGCACGCCCACCTCCGGTGTCCGGGGGTTCCCCCAGTCGGTCGCTCCCCCACCGGTACGGATGTGAGCTGCGGGGTGTTCAAACCTGAGCGACAGATTTCTTCGGGGTGTCATGACGAGGGGGACATGAACGCACATTCCCCCACCGGATCCTTTACAGATCCGCCACACCGACAAGATCGGGCGGGCTGACCGTGACGTGCCGGGGGCAAACGGGGTGTAAGCGAGATCACTCCGCGGCCCGGCGGGGACGAAGCGGCCGATCAGCGGCATGCCCGACGTGTCGGACGCTCCGCCTCCGCTTGTCAGCCGCGCGTGACGGCGGTGCGCCGGCGGTGCCGGGCGACCCGCTCGCGGTTCCCACAGACCTCGCTGGAGCACCAGCGTCTGCGGCGGCCGCGGGACGTGTCGACGTACACCAGCGGGCAGTTGTCCCCCGCGCACTGCCGCAGCGCGGCCCGCGCGACCGGGTCGGTGAGCAGCTCGACCGCGTCCCGCGCGACCACGGCGAGCAGGGCGGCACAGTCCGGCGCCGCGTCCAACCGCCGTACGAGGGTGCCGTCTTCACCGCGTACGGCACGGGGGGCCGGGGTGGCGGCGCGGGCGAGGTCGTTGAGGCGGGCCAGGGCCGGGGACAGGGCGGGGGCCGCGGGGGCGCCGTGGTCCGGGGCCAGGCAGGCGTGGACCAACTGCCGGACGCATCCGCGCAGTTCCCGGAACGCCGTCACCCACGACAGGTCCGCCGAGGGCAGGAGGGTGCCCTGCGGGACGAGTCCCGAGGCGGTGATCCAGGCGCACAACGGGGGAAGGGAGTGCAGCCGTTCGAGGGGGTGCGCGGTCGCCAGCAGATCGAGACAGAGGCGCCCCGCGTCGAACCGCTGCTCGTGCGGGGCCGTGGCCGTACCCGGTGCCATGTGCCTGTCACCGCCTAGGTAGGAGCAGATCCCCCCGCTGTCGTCGTTCCCCCCTCTCACAGTGCCCGCCCGGGAGTACGGCCGGAAGTCCCCGGGCGGCGCGGGGTGGGCTCCGCGCGGCGTGGAGGTGGACGCGCGCGTATGCGGGCGCGCGTCCGGGCGATGGGCCGAGGGCCGGGGCGGGAGTTGGCTTGAGGACATGAGCGAGGAGACGAGCACACCGACGCACACGACGACACCCACGCCGAGGGCCCGTGGCACGGCCACGACGAGGACCGGAGGCACGTCCGGGACGCGGACGGGCACCGCGGCCGGGGGCGTCCTGCTCGCCGGCACCGTGGCCGCGGGCCTGGTGGCCGGCACCTACTACGCCTTCGCCTGCGCGGTGATGCCCGCGCTCGCCCGCGGCGACGACCGGACGTACGTGGAGGTGATGCGCGCGGTCAACGACGTGATCCAGAACCCGGTGTTCTTCACGGCGTTCTTCGGGGCGCCCCTGCTGACGGGCGTGTCGGCGTGGCGCCTGCGCGGCACCGAGGGACGCGGCTGGATCTGGGCGGGCTTCCTGGCCTGCGCGCTCGCCTTCCTGGTGACGGTCGCCTGCAACGTCCCCCTGAACGACGCCCTGACCCGCCCCGGCGCCCCGCACACCCTGCGGGAGCGGTTCGAGGACCCCTGGGTGGCGTGGAACGCGGTGCGGACGGTGGTGTCGACGGTGGCGGTGGGGTGCCTGGGGCGGGGGTTGTGGGTGGTGGGGCGGCGGTGACGGGCGGCCCCGGTGCCGGGCCCTCACCTCGCCCGGCAGCCCTCGCCCCGCCCCTCCCGGGACCCGACTCCCCCCGCCCCCGGCACCCCTCCCCCCGCCCCCGACTCCTCTCACCCCGCCCCCCGCCCGAGTGAGAGCAACGTTCCCTCGCGGTCACCCGTGGGCACAGGGGCGAAACGCGGGGTGCCTACCTTCGGGGCCCAGGAGCGCTCATCCCCCCGCACCACCTGAGTCCCGCAGCACCGTGGAGGCGTCATGACAGCCCCGAGCACAGCCCCCGCACCTCCCTCCGGCCCGCGCAGGGGCGGGCGTTGGATCGAGCACTGGGATCCGGAGGACGAGGTCTTCTGGAACACCACCGGCGAGCGGATCGCCCGCCGCAACCTGTTCTTCTCCGTCCTGTCCGAGCACATCGGGTTCTCCATCTGGACCCTGTGGTCGGTGCTGGTGCTCTTCATGGGGCCGGAGTACGGGCTGACCCCCGCCGACAAGTTCCTGCTGACGTCGATGGTCACGCTCGTCGGGGCCGTCGTACGGGTGCCGTACACCTTCGCCGTCGCGGTCTTCGGCGGGCGGAACTGGACGGTCATCTCCGCCGGTCTGCTGCTGGTGCCCACCGTCGCGGCCTTCGCGGTGATGGAACCGGGGACGTCCTTCTCGACGTTCCTGCTGGTCGGCCTGCTGGCCGGGGTCGGCGGCGGCAACTTCGCCTCCTCCATGACCAACATCAACGCCTACTTCCCGCTGCGCAAGAAGGGCTGGGCGCTCGGCCTGAACGCCGGCGGCGGCAACATCGGCGTCCCCGTCATCCAGCTGATCGCCCTCGCCATCATCGGCGCGGGCGGCGGTCCGCGCGTGCTGCTCGGCATCTACATCCCGCTGATCCTCCTCGCCGCGCTGCTCGCCTTCCGCTTCATGGACAACCTGGAGAAGGTCAGGAACGACACCGGCGCCGCCAAGAACGCGGCGCGCGACGGGCACACCTGGATCATGGCGTTCCTGTACGTGGGGACGTTCGGGTCGTTCATCGGCTACAGCTTCGCCTTCGGGCAGGTGCTCACCAACCAGTTCGGGCGTACGCCGCTGCAGGCCGCGTACCTCACCTTCATCGGCCCGCTGCTCGGCTCCCTGATCCGCCCGGTCGGCGGCCGGCTCGCCGACCGCTGGGGCGGGGCCCGCATCAGCCTGTACACCTACGTCGGCATGGGCGCCGCGACCGCCGTCCTGGTGTACGCCAGCCAGCAGAAGTCGCTGGGGCTGTTCGTGCCGGTCTTCGTGGTGCTGTTCGTGCTCAGCGGGCTCGGCAACGGGTCGACGTTCAAGATGATCCCCGGCATCTTCCACACCAAGGCCCTCGCCCGGGGCCTGACGGGCGAGGCGGCCGCGGCGTACGGGCGGCGGCTGTCCGGCGCGTCCATGGGCCTGATCGGCGCGGTCGGCGCGCTCGGCGGCGTCGGCATCAACCTCGCCTTCCGCCAGTCCTTCCTCTCCTACGGCTCCGGCACCGGCGCGTTCGTCGCCTTCCTCGCCTTCTACGCCGCCTGCTTCGCCGTCACCTGGGCCGTATACCTTCGCAAGCCGTCCGCCGCGACGCGTGCGGCGACGACCGCAGCCGAGGAGGAGCCGCAGCTCAGCTACGCGGAGGTGTGACCCGCCGGCCGGGGTGTGACGTAACACCGGCGACATCGAGCCGAACCGAGCCTGTCACGCGCCGTTGACAGGCTCGATCGGCATGCGGGCACTGCGGCACTGCGGCATCCTCCTGGTGTCCGCGGCACGACGACCACTGGAATGCGGGACGACGCCATGTACGAGGAACAGCAGCGACCGGACCACGGGCCCCTGGCCGGCTTCACCGTGGGCGTGACGGCCGCGCGCCGGGCCGACGAACTGGGGGCCCTGCTCCAGCGGCGCGGCGCGGCCGTCCTGCACGCCCCCGCCCTGCGGATCGTGCCGCTCGCCGACGACGGGGAGCTGCTCGCGGCGACCCAGCAGCTCATCGACCGGGCGCCGGACGTGGTCGTGGCCACGACCGCCATCGGCTTCCGCGGCTGGATCGAGGCCGCCGACGGCTGGGGGCTCGGCGAGTCCCTGCTGGCCCGGCTGCGCGCGGTCGAACTGCTGGCCCGCGGGCCCAAGGTCAAGGGCGCGGTACGGGCCGCCGGGCTGACCGAGGAGTGGTCGCCGTCCAGCGAGTCGCTGGCGGAGGTGCTCGACCGGCTCCTGGAGGAGGGCGTCGACGGCCGCCGCATCGCCGTCCAGCTGCACGGGGAGCCGCTGCCCGGGTTCGTGGAGGCGCTGCGGGAGGGCGGCGCCGAGGTGGTGGGCGTGCCCGTGTACCGGTGGATGCCGCCGGAGGACATCGCGCCGCTGGACCGGCTGCTGGACGCCACGGTGGCGCGCGGCCTGGACGCGGTCACCTTCACCAGCGCACCCGCGGCGGCCTCCCTGCTGTCCCGGGCGGAGGAACGGGGCCTGCTGACCGGTCTGCTGGCCGCGTTCCACCACGACGTGGTGCCCGCCTGCGTGGGACCGGTCACCGCACTGCCGCTCCAGGCGCGCGGCGTGGACACCGTGCAGCCGGACCGCTTCCGCCTCGGCCCGCTGGTGCAGCTGCTCTGCCAGGAACTCCCCTCCCGGGCCCGCGCGTTGCCGGTGGCCGGCCACCACATGGAGATCCGCGGCCACGCGGTCCTCCTCGACGGCGAGCTCAAGCCGGTCCCCCCGGCCGGCATGTCCCTGCTGCGGGCCCTGTCCCGCCGCCCCGGCTGGGTCGTCCCGCGCGCCGACCTGCTGCGCGCCCTGCCCGGCGCGGGCCGCGACGAACACGCCGTGGAGACGGCGATGGCCCGCCTGCGCACGGCCCTGGGCTCCCCGAAGCTGATCCAGACGGTGGTCAAACGCGGCTACCGCCTGGCCCTGGACCCGGCCACGGACGCGAAGTACGCGGGGGCGTGAGGACTCGGCGCGCCGGGGCGTGGGGGCGTGGTGCGCTGGGGCGTGGGGGGCGCGGCATGCCGGGACCTGGGGGCGCGGTGCGCTGGGGCGTGGGCGTGGCACGCCGGGGCCCTGGGGCTCGGCGCGCTCGAGCGCAAGGACCGGGCGCGCCCGGGCGGGGGGCGCGGCGCGCCGGGGTGTGGGGGCGCGGCACGCTGGGGCCCAGGGGGTCGGCGCGCCCGGATGTGGGGCCGCGGCACGCCGGAACCCGGGGGCTCGGAGCGCCCGAGCGCAAGGACCGGGCGCGCCCGAGCGCAAGGACCGGGCGCGCCCGAGCGCAAGGGCCGGGCGCGCCCGGGCGGGGGCCGACGTACTCGGGTCGGTCTGAGTATCCGCGCCCTGTTCCCCGGACCGGGCCCGCGGGAGTCTGGCCGCATGAGCCAAGGACTTCTGAGACCCGTGCCCCGGCTGTTCCCGGCCCTGGTCCTCGCCGGGGTGTCGTTCGCGTTGTGGGCCGCCTGGCTGGGGTGGGACCAGCAGCGGGACGTGCAGCCCGACGGGTCGACCACCGGGCCGTACGAGGCGTGGCAGGTCGGGGGGCTCGTGCTGAGCCTGCTGGTGCCCGTGTACTGGGCCGCGTCCCGGCACCACGTGGCCGCGGCCGTCACCGGCACGACCGTCGGACTGACCCTCGCCGCCTACGGGGACTGGTCCGACGACGCCAGCGGCCTGTTCATGGTGGGCGTCACCCTGGTCATGCTGGGCAGCCTCGCCGCCACGGCCGCCGTGTCGGCGGTGATCCGCGCGGCGAGGCGGGCATGAGGGCGGCGCGCGCCACGGGCGCGGCGGCCGGTGCGCCGCGCGGTGCGTCACGTGCGGACGGGAGCCAGGTCCCTGTCCATGGCCGGGATCCATCCCGTGGCGGGTACCCGCAGCCATGACCTCTCGGCCGTGAGCCGCGCCGCCGCCCGCCGCAGTGCGTCGAGGCCAGGGTGGACCAGCCCCTTGCGCCAGACCAGCGAGACCGGGGACAGCGGCACCGGGTCGACGAGCGGCCTGAGCACGGTGCCGGGCAGGGCCGGGAACCCCACCACCACGAGGACCGGGTCGCCGGACTTCTCGATGATGCGGCGGAACTCCTCGTCACCGATGGCGAGCGGCGCGGGCGGCGCCACCTCGATGCCGCGGCCCTCGAACAGCCGGTGGGCGAGGTCCGTCCACTCCCGGGTGCGCGGGTTCCCGGCGCCCGCGTACACCCGGTCCCCGGCGAGCGCGTCCAGCGGCACCTCCTCCAGCGCGGCCAGCCGGTGGTGGTCGGGCAGCAGGACGGCCATCGGCTCGTGGCGCACGGGCTGGTGGTCCAGCGCGGCCCGCAGCGCCGGGTCCAGGCCCGCGTAACGGCCGAACGACGCGTCGAGCCGGCCGGCCGCGATCTCGGCCGCGGCCCAGGTCAGCCCGCTCTCGAAGCGGGCCATCAGCTCCAGCTCCGGGGCGAGTTCGCGGGCCAGGTGCAGCACCGCGCGGCCGGTGACCAGGCCCGGCGAGTTGAGGTCCACCAGCAGCGGGCGGGCCTGCCGGAACGCCGCGAGCAGGTCGTCCTGCGCCGCCAGCGCCCGGCGCGCGTACGGCACCAGCCGCTCGCCGTCCGGCGTCAGCGTGACCTGGCGGGTGGTCCGCAGGAACAGGTCCGCGCCCAACTCCCGCTCCAGCCGCCGTACATCGCGGCTGAGGGCCTGCTGGGCGATGTACAGGCGGGCCGCGGCGCGGGTGAAGTGCAGCTCCTCGGCGACGGCGAGGAAGGCGCGCAGCAGACGGGGGTCGAGGTGGGCGGGTGTCCCGGACATCCCGCGAATTTACAACGCGGGTGTGTCAATCGGTGCGAGAGAGGTGTTGGACCCGGTGATCACCCCGGCCCGAGCCTGGGGACATGCCACAGTCGATGCGGCGGGACCAGCCGGCCCGCACACCGTCCCGCCCCTTCCCCACCCTCACCGCCGACACCCTGGTCACCGTCGACTTCCGCCCCCGCGCGACCCGTCCGCCGGGCCCCTACCGGCGGCTGCTCGCCCGGCCGGGCGCCCGCGCCTTCGTCGCGGGCAACCTGATCGCCCGGCTGCCCGCGGGCATGTTCGGGATGAGCACCATCGTGATGATCGCCGGCACCCGCGGCTCGTACGCCCTGGCCGGGGCCGTCGGCGCGACCGGGCTGGCGGCGTCCGCGCTGGCCGGGCCGTGGGTCGCGCGGCTCGTCGACCGACACGGACAGGCCCGGGTCGCGGTGCCGGCCACGCTGTGCGTGGTGCTCGGCAGCCTGGCGCTGGTGCTGTGCGTGCACTACGGGGCGCCGGACTGGACCCTGTTCGCCGCGTACGCCACGACCGCGACCACGCCGAACACCGGGGGCATGGCCCGGGCCCGCTGGGCGCACCTGCTGGACGGGGACGCGGCCGCCCTGCACACGGCGAACTCCTTCGAGCAGGCCGTGGACGAGCTGTGCTACATGCTGGGCCCGGTGCTCGCGGCCTTCCTGTGCACGGCGGTCGCCCCGGAGGCGGGGCTGCTGGTGGCGGCGTCACTGCTGCTGGTGGGCATCCTGCTGTTCGCGGCGCAGCGGGCGACCGAGCCGCCGCCGCGCCCGGCGGACCGCGCGTCGGCCCCGCCGCTGCGGGCCGCGGGGGTGCCGCCGCTGCTGGTGGGGTTCCTGGCGACGGGCGCGGTGTTCGGCTCCATGGAGGTCGTCACCGTCGCCTACGCCGACGCGCTCGGCCACCGGGGCGCGGCCGGGGTGGTGCTGATGCTCCAGGCGGCCGGTTCGTGCGCGGCCGGCCTGCTGTACGGCGCGCTGAAGCCGGCCGGCCCGGCCGAGCGGCGCCTGCCGTGGTGCCTGCTGGCGATGACGGTGCTGATGGGCCTGCCCTGGCTGAGCGCCCGTACCGCGGGCTCGCTGCCGCTGCTGGCGCTCGCGCTGCTGGTGGCGGGCATGGCGACCGCGCCGACGATGGTCACCGCGATGACCGTGCTCCAGGGCCGGGTGCCCGCGGGGCGGCTGAACGAGGGGCTGAGCCTGATGGTCACCGCGCTGCTCGCGGGGATCGCGTGCGGCTCGGCGAGCGGCGGCTGGATCGTCGAACACGCCGCGCCGACCACGGGATTCGTGGTGCCGGTGGCGGCCGCGGGGGTGGCGTTCGTGATCGGCTCGGCGCGGGCCGTGCGGCGCGCCGCCTGAATCGCCGGGGACACGACGAAGGCCCGGTGGCGGGTGCCACCGGGCCTTCTCATGGGGAGTGGAGATGGCGGGAATCGAACCCGCGTCCAACGGTGCGGAATCAGGGCTTCTCCGTGTGCAGTCCGCTGCGCTTTTCTCAGCCCCGGAGATCATGCGGACAAGTCTCCGACGGGCTCAGTCACTGTTGGATTTCCCTCTTCACCCCGTGACCGGGATCGAGGTTTAGTTCCCTAGCTGATGCCAGGAACCGGGTCGGGAACAGCCCCGGGCTGACACTCCCTTGAGTAAGGGGGCAGTTCGCTCGCTACCTGATCAGGCAGCGAGGGCGAACTGCTCCGCCTTGGGAGAATCGCTCTTGATAGTGGCGATTATTTTTTTCGGCCTGTGGTTTACGAGATCATGGCCGCTTCCTCGACACGCTTCCCCTGCTTCGACAGCCGCTGTCGAAACCGATCATCCCCATGTTGATTTTTCAATCCGCGCACCCGCTGTGAGGTGCAGGTGCCATCGTACGTGACCAACGTCCGTCGATGCCACCGTATTCCCCCGAGGCGGGCAGCCTACGCGCGCTGCTTGCGGCGGACGGCCGACATCGCGCGGTCGGCCTCGCGGCGGTCCTGCTTCTCCCGCAGGGTCTGGCGCTTGTCGTACTCCTTCTTGCCCTTGGCCAGCGCGATCTCCACCTTGGCCCGGCCGTCCTTGAAGTACAGCGCCAGGGGCACGATGGTGTGGCCCGTCTCCTGCACCTTGGACTCCAGCTTGTCGATCTCCTCGCGGTGCAGCAGCAGCTTGCGCTTGCGGCGCGCGCTGTGGTTGGTCCAGGTGCCCTGGCTGTACTCCGGCACGTGCACGTTGTACAGCCACGCCTCGTGCCCGTCGAGCTGCACGAAGCCGTCCACGAGCGAGGCCCGCCCCTGGCGCAGCGACTTCACCTCGGTCCCCATGAGCACCAGGCCGGCCTCGTAGGTGTCGATGACGAGGTAGTCGTGCCGCGCCTTCTTGTTCTGGGCGATCAGCTTGCGCCCTTTTTCCTTAGCCATAGTGCCGACCATTTTCGCACTACGCGGGGGGCGGACGGGAAGCCATTAACCACCAGGTGGGCGCGCGGCCCGGCGGAGCGGCCCGGCGGGGGCTACTCGCCCAGGCCGCCGAGGACCGTCTCGGCCCTGCGCAGGGCGTCGCGGTCGGCCTCCAGGTCCGGGGCGATGCCCCGGCCGTCGACCGTCCGCCCCGAGGGGGTCCGGTAGTGGCCGACGGTCAGCTCGGCGACCGAGCCGTCGGGCAGCCGGCTCGGCATCTGCACCGAGCCCTTGCCGAAGGTGCGCGACCCCACCACGACCGCCCGGCCCCGGTCCTTCAGGGCGCCGGTCAGCAGCTCGGCGGCACTCATCGTGCCGCCGTCCACGACCGCCACCAGCGGCCGGGCGGTGTCCCCGCCGCCCTCGGCGTGCAGGGCGCGCTGCTCGCCGTCCACGTCGTAGGTGGCGACCAGGCCGCCGTCGAGGAACGCGGACGCACTGGTCACGGCCTCGGTGACCAGGCCGCCGGGGTTGCCGCGCAGGTCCAGCACGATCCCCTCGCCGGCCGGGGCCCGGTGCACCGCGGTGCGCACGGTGTCGCCGACGCCCTTGGTGAACGCGGCGATCCTGATCACGGTGACGCCCCCGGCGAGCCGCTGCACGGTGACCGAGTCGGTCGACAGGCGGGCCCGGCGCAGCGTCTCGCGCCACGCGCGCGTACCGCGCTCCAGACCGAGGGTGACCGTCGTACCGGCCGCCTCGCTCGTCGCGTCGCCGCGCAGCAGGGAGACGACCTCGGTGACCGGCAGCCCGTCCACGGCCCGCCCGTCGATGCTGCGCAGCCGGTCGCCCGTGCGGATCCCCGCGGCGGCCGCCGGCGAACCGCCCTGCACCTTGGTGACCTCGATGCGGCCGTCCCGCTCGCGCCGCGCCCACAGGCCGACGCCGGTGTAGCGGCCGTCGAGGGCGTCCTCGAACTCCTCGTACTCGCCCGGGGAGTAGACGGCGCCCCAGCGGTCCCCGCTGCGGCTGACGGCCCGCTCGGCGGCCTCCGTGGGGGACTTGCCCTCGGCCATGGCCTCGGCGGCGGCCCGGGCGACCGCGTCGTGGCGGCTGTCCGGCGCGGCGGCCGGCCGCGAACTCCCCGCCGCCTGCGGCCCGTCGGCGTCACCGGGCAGCGACCCGGTGGCGGCGCCGGCGACCAGCACACTGGCGAACACCAAGGTCAGGGCGGCCCCGCGGCCGAAGCGGCGGGGCTGACAGAACAGGTCACGACCTGACATGGCGGTGAGTCTAGGCGAACGCGCGGGGCCGAACGGCGTCTTGTCCGTGCAGTCCCTTTTGGTGTGCGTCACACCTTCAGGTACTTGCGCAACGCGAAGAACGCGGCCAACGCGGGCATCAGCAGACTCGTCGCGAGGATCAGCGGAAGCTTCGTCAACACGGCGTCCCAGCCGATGAAGTTGATGAGGTTCAGCTTCTGCGACAGCGCGAGGCCGTGGTCGATGATGAAGTACCGCGCGACCACCAGGAATCCGCAGGCGACCCCGCCGCCGATGAGCCCGGCGACCGCCGCCTCCGCGATGAACGGCGCCTGGATGTAGAAGCCCGAGGCGCCGACCAGGCGCATGATCCCCGTCTCGCGCCGCCGGCTGAACGCCGAGACGCGCACGGTGTTGACGATCAGCATCAGCGCGACGACCAGCATCAGCGCCATCACCATCCGCGCGGCCCAGTTCATGCCGTTGAGCAGCCCGAAGAGGTTGTCCAGGATGCCCTTCTGGTCCTGCACCGACTGCACGCCGTCCCGCCCGTCGAAGGCGGTCGCGATGACCTGGTACTTCTCCGGGTCCTTCAGCTTGATCCGGTACGACTCCTGCATCTGGTCCGGGGTGAGCGAACTGGCCAGCGGGGAGTCGCCGAACTGCTGCTTGTAGTGCTTGTACGCCTCGTCCTGCGACTCGTAGGTGACCGTGTCGACCACGGCCATCTTCTTGAGGTCGGTGAGGATCTCCTTCTTCTGGTCCTCGGTGACCGCGCCCTTGGCGCAGTTGGGGTCGGACTCGGCGTCGCTCTTGTTGCAGAGGAAGACCGAGACGTTGACCTTGTCGTACCAGTAGCCCTTCATGGTGTTGACCTGGTCGCTCATCAGGAGCGACCCGCCGAACAGCGCGAGCGACAGGGCGACGGAGACGATGACGGCGAAGGTCATCGTGAGGTTGCGGCGGAGTCCGACACCGATCTCGGACAGAACGAACTGGGCGCGCATGGCGGCGGGTCAAACCTTTCCGTGGAACGCGTGCGAGGAGCCGGGCGGTCTCAGTGCTGGTAGCCGTAGACGCCGCGCGCCTGGTCGCGGACGAGGCGGCCCTGCTCCAGCTCGATGACGCGCTTGCGCATCTGGTCCACGATGTTCTGGTCGTGCGTGGCCATCACCACGGTGGTGCCGGTCCGGTTGATCCGGTCCAGCAGCTTCATGATGCCGACCGAGGTCTGCGGGTCGAGGTTGCCGGTGGGCTCGTCGGCGATCAGCAGCTTCGGCCGGTTGACGAAGGCCCGCGCGATGGCCACGCGCTGCTGCTCACCGCCGGACAGCTCGCCCGGCATCCGGTCCTCCTTGCCGCCGAGCCCGACCAGGTCGAGCACCTGCGGCACGGACTTGCGGATCTCGCCCCGGGACTTGCCGATCACCTCCTGCGCGAAGGCCACGTTCTCCGCGACCGTCTTGTTCGGCAGCAGGCGGAAGTCCTGGAACACGGTCCCCAGCTGGCGGCGCATCTGCGGCACCTTCCAGTTGGAGAGGCGCGCGAGGTCCTTGCCCAGGACGTGCACCTGGCCGTGGCTGCACCGCTCCTCGCGGAGGACCAGCCGCAGGAAGGTGGACTTGCCGGAGCCCGAGGACCCCACGAGGAACACGAACTCGCCCTTCTCCACCTCGAGGGAGACATCCCTGAGCGCGGGTCGGGTCTGCTTGGGGTAGACCTTGGAGACGTTGTCGAATCGGATCACGGTGCACCACGGGTCGCCGGGGGTAGATGAGCGTGACCATACGCGAACCGGGTGCGCGAGCGCAGGCGCCGTACGGGGTTGGGGCGTGCTTGTGCGGTTTTGTACGGCGCCCCGCGGGGAAAGGGGCCGCCGCCTTCGTCCGGCACCCCAGAGCGCGTCGAGCGGGAACCTGGCACAGTGGGAGGGGAACGTTCGCGTTTCCGTGAGCGTTGTACCGAGCAGAAACCGGGTGCGAGGAGGGCGAGGCGCATGACGTACGACCGGCTGGTGTGCGCGAACTGCGCGGCGCCCGTGAGCGAGGGCCGGTGCCCCGTGTGCCGCGCGAACCGCGAGCGGTTGCAACAGGAGAGCTTTCTGGCGGGCCTGAATCCGGCGGCCCTGATCGCGCTGCTGGCGGTGCTGGTGGCGGCGCTGGCGCTGCTGGCCCACCAGACCGCGTAGCCCGACCCCACAGACGGCAAGAGGCCCGGAGCTAGCGCTCCGGGCCTCTTCCTGTCACTTCCTGTCACGTCCTGTCACGCCCGCACGGTCCGTGCGGCCGTGGCTACCGTCAGGCAGCGGCTCCGCCGCGGCCCGCGACCAGGCGCGGGAGGATGCGGAAGCCGACGCCGCCGGCGATCATCGTCGCGGCGCCGATGACCAGGAAGGTGGTCTCCCCGGCACCGGTCTCGGCGAGCTCCTTGCCACCGCCCTGGGCGGTGGCGTCGGCGGCCGTGGCGTCCGAGGTGTCGGTCAGCGCGGAGCTCCCGGCCTCCTGGGCGGAGGTGCCGTCGGGGGTGGTGCCGGAACCGGTCGAGCCGGTCGAGCCGCTGGCGGCGCCACCGGAGGTGGAGGAGTCGCCACCCGAGGTGCCGTTGCCACCCGAGTTCGCGCTGCTGCCCGAGGTGCCGGCGCCGCCCGAGTTGGAGTTGCCGCCCGAGGTGTTGCCACCCGAAGTGCTGTTGCCGCCCGCGTTGCCGTTGCCACCCGAGTTCGCGTTACCGCCCGAGTTGCCGTTGCCGTTCGAGCCGCCGTTGCCGTTCCCGCCGTTGTCGGAGGAACCGCCGGACGTCGTGGTCGAGCTGGAGGAGTCGTTCCCGCCGGACGTCGTGGTCGAGCTGGAGGAGTCGTCCCCGCCCGAGGTCGTGGTGGAGCTGGAGTCGTCGCCACCGGACGTCGTGGTGGAGCTGGAGTCGTCGCCGCCCGAGGTCGTGGTCGAGCTGGAGTCGTCACCGCCGGACGTCGTGGTCGAGCTGGAGTCGTCGCCGCCGATGGACGTCGTGGTCGTCGTCGACGCGTCGGTGCAGACCCCGATCGGGCACGGGTCGTCCTGCGTCTGCGTGGTGACGTCGGTGGTGTCGCCCGTCGAGACGAGGCCGTCGGAACCGTTGGCCTGCGCCACGCCCGCGACCGTCAGCGAGGCGCCCGCGGCGATCACGGCGCCCGCGGCGATGCGCGCGATGCGGACGCGCGTCTTGTTGGTCATAAGGCTGCTACCCCCAGTAGCTGATCGTCGAAGAGGCCGCGCTCGGGGCCGTGATCGACGGAGGTAGCGAGATGATGCGAAGCCCCCCGGTTCACATGCGCCCCAAAGATACGCATGCCACGCTTCACCCTTACGAGTTTTCACAGCAGCGTCAAGGCCGTTGCGCGCGCAATGTCCCCCCTGCGTACGCAATGGCCGGTTCTTGAGGCTGTGAGTGTGACGTAAAACCCAGACATAAGCCAACCGCCCCTGGATCAGGGGCGGTTGGCTTGTCGACAAAGTTACTTCTCGCGCTGCTTGCGCCAGCGAATGCCGGCCTCGAGGAACCCGTCGATCTCGCCGTTGAACACGGCCTCGGGGTTGCCCACTTCGAACTCGGTGCGCAGGTCCTTGACCATCTGGTACGGGTGCAGGACGTACGAACGCATCTGGTTGCCCCAGGAGTTGCCGCCATCGCCCTTGAGCGCGTCCATCTTGGCCTGCTCCTCGTGCCGGCGCCGCTCGAGCAGCTTGGCCTGGAGGACGTTCATCGCGGTGGCCTTGTTCTGGATCTGCGACCGCTCGTTCTGGCAGGAGACGACGATGCCGGTCGGCAGGTGCGTGATGCGCACCGCCGAGTCGGTGGTGTTGACGCCCTGGCCGCCGGGACCGGAGGACCGGTAGACGTCGATGCGCAGCTCGGACTCGTCGATCTCGACGTGGTCGGACTGCTCGACGACGGGCAGGACCTCCACGCCGGCGAACGACGTCTGGCGGCGCCCCTGGTTGTCGAAGGGGGAGATCCGCACCAGGCGGTGGGTGCCCTGCTCGACCGAGAGGGTGCCGTAGGCGTACGGCACCTGCACGGCGAAGGTGGTCGACTTGATGCCGGCCTCCTCCGCGTACGAGGTCTCGATGAGCTCGGTCTTGTAGCCCTTCTGCTCCGCCCAGCGCAGGTACATCCGCTGCAGCTTCTCGGCGAAGTCGGCGGCGTCGACGCCACCGGCCTCGGCGCGGATGTTCACCAGGGCCTCGCGGGAGTCGTACTCACCGCTCAGCAGCGTCCGGACCTCCATCTCGTCCAGGGCCTTCTTGACGGCGGCGAGCTCGGACTCGGCCTCGGCGCGGGTGTCCGGGTCGTCCTCCTCCTCGGCCATCTCGAAGAGCACGGCGAGATCGTCGATCCGCGAGCGCAGCGCTTCGGTCTTCCTCACCTCCGCCTGGAGGTGGGACAGCTTGCTGGTGATCTTCTGCGCCTCGTCCGGGTTGTCCCACAGGGACGGCGCGGCCGCCTGCTCCTCGAGCACGGCGATGTCTGCCCTCAGCTTGTCGAGGTCCAGAACGGCCTCGATCGACTCCATGGTCGAGGAGAGGGACTTGAGCTCTTCGGATACGTCGACGACTGCCACACCCCCAGCGTAACGGCTCCGCCCGGCGGGAAGCGCCGGTGGCGGCCGGGAGGCCGGGTGGGGGCAGTGACCCGGAGGTCAGGGGGCAGGGGTCAGGGGGCGGACGGGGCGGAGCCGGCCGACGAGGGCGGCTTGGAGGGGCTCGCGTCGGCGTCGTCGCCGGAGGTGGCGAGCCAGGTGCCGACGCCCGCCGCGGCGAGCAGGACCACCGCGGCCGCAGCGAGGACCAGGCGGCGCCGTCGCGTGGTGGCGCGGTTGCGGGCCGAGCCGGGGCGGGGGGCACCCGCCGCCCGGGGGACGCGGGCGGTGCCGTGGGCCCCGCCGGCCAGCTCGTCGGGGGCGGGCACCCGCATCGAGGTGTGGGTGTCGCGGTTGGAGTCGGGCTTGGCACCGGGCACCAGGGGCACCGCGCCGCGCCGCGCGCGTGCGGCGGGCTCCGCGGCCGGGGCGCCGGGGGCGCCGGGTGCCGGGGCCGCCTCGGGCTCGTCGTCCGTCTCGGTGTCCGGCTCATCCACGTCCAGCGGCGGCATCCCGGTGAGCGTCGGCAGCTGCTCGCGCAGCCGTGCCGCGAGCTCGGAGGCGCGCAGCCGGGAGGCGGGCGCCTTGGCGAGGCACTGGACGATCAGCTGCCACAGCTCGTCCGGGATGCCGGGCAGGGGCGCGACGCTCTCGGTGACGTGCCGGCGCAGCACCGCGCCGGGGTGGCCGCCGCCGAACGGCGTGAAGCCCGCCAGCAGCTCGTACAGCACGGTGGCCAGGGCGTAGATGTCGACGGCCGCGCGGGGCGGCAGGCCCTCGACGATCTCGGGGGCGAGGTAGTCCGGGGTGCCGATGATCTTCGTGGCGCGGGTGCGCTTGGGAGTGTCGATGAGCTTCGCCACGCCGAAGTCGGTCAGCAGGGCGCGGTGCGAGCCGCCGGGGCCCAGCGGGCCCTGCATGTCGAGCAGCACGTTCTCCGGCTTGACGTCGCGGTGGACGACCCCGGCCGCGTGGGCCGCCGCCAGTCCCTCGGCGACGTCGGCGGTGATCGCCACGGCCGCTTCGGGGGCGAGCCGACGGTCCCGGTCCAGCCGGGTGCGCAGGTCGGTGCCGCGGACCAGGTCCATCACCAGGGCCAGGTCGTTGCCGTCGACGACGAGGTCGCGCACCGAGACGACGTTGGGGTGGTCCAGGCCCAGCAGGGCGGTGCGCTCCTGGACGAAGCGGCCCACCAGCTCCTCGTCGGACGCGAGGTCCTCGCGCAGCAGCTTGATGGCGACGGGCCCCTCGGGTCCCTCGCCCAGCCACACCGTGCCGGCGCTGCCCCGCCCCAGGATCTGGTGGGCGGTGTACCGGCTGCCGATCTTCCGTGCCAAGGCTGCTCCTACGTACGCGTGTTGCCGACAAAGCTACGCGTCCGAAGAGCCAACCTTCACTCCGGCGGCGGAAATCACCCGCCGGATGTCGACAAATCCCCAGAGTCGCCCCCGTTGTTACCGGGCGTACCGGACTACTGGGAGGAACCGCTGCTGCCGAGGTCGCCGATCCAGCCGGTGACGGTGTCGAACCAGTCGCCGAGCTGCTGCCAGTAGCCCTTGCCGGTGCCGATCCAGTCCTGGAGCGGGGTGAACTCCCAGACCATCCAGCCGGCCACGAGCAGGATGACGATCGTGAACAGGCAGCCCTTGAGGCAGCCGAGGCCGGGGATCTTCATCGGGTTGGCGCTGCGCCGGCGCGGCTCGCGCGGCTCCGGGGCCGGCCGCTGGGGCCGCTGCGGCTGGGGCGTGGGCGGCGGGGCGTACCGCTGGGGCTGCTGGTGCTGCGGCGGCGCGTACGGCTGCGGCTGCTGCTGGCGGCCGTAGCCCTGCTGCGGGCGCTGCTGGGGCTGCGGGCGCGGCTGCTGCTGCGGGCGGGCCACCTGGCGCTGCGGGCGGCGGCGCAGCGGGTCCTCGCCGGGGTCGAGGTACTGGATCTGGGTCTGCTCGTTGCGGTCGCGGGCGGCCCGCAGCTGGGTCTGCCAGGGGTGCGGCTGCTCGGGCGGCTGCCCGTCCTGGCCCGGCCGGCCGGGCGGCACCGGCGGCATCACGGCCGTCGGGTCGGCCGCGCCGGTGTGCGGCAGGACCGCGGTGGGGTCCGCGGCGCCCGCGGGCGGCTGCGCGCCGGTGTGCGGCAGCACGCTGGTCGCGGCGTTGGGGTCGTACCCGCCCGCCGGTCCGGCCGCCGAGCCGTGCGGCAGCACCTGGGTGGGGTCGGCGAGGCCGCCCGCGTCCGGCACCGCGGCGGGCGCCGGGTCGGGGGCGAGGACGTGGCCGACGCCCTCGGCGGCGGCGATCTGCATCGAGTTCGCGTGGACCCCGACGCCCTCGGCGACGATGCGCAGCCCGCGGGCGAGGTTCTGGGCGCTCGGCCGCTCGGCCGGGTTCTTGCGCAGGCAGCGCTCGATGACCGTCCACAGCGGGTCGGGCACGGTCGACGGGCGGCGCGGCTCGGCGCTCAGGTGCTGGTGCAGCACTTCCAGGGCGGATCCGCCGGAGAACGGCGGACGGCCGGTGACCAGCTCGTACAGCAGGATGCCGGCGCCGTAGACGTCGACGGCGGAGGTCTGCGGGCGGCCCTCGGCGGATTCCGGGGCCACGTACGCGGGCGTGCCGACGAACTCGCTGGTGCGGGTCAGGCCCGGGGAGTCGGCGAGGCGGGCGATGCCGAAGTCGGTCAGCATCGGGTGCATCTCGCCGCCGCCCTGGCGCAGCAGCACGTTCGCCGGCTTCAGGTCGCGGTGGACGACGCCGTCGGCGTGGCTCGCGGCCAGCGCGTCGGCGACCTGGGCGGTCAGCAGGGCGGCGCCGACGGGCGTGAAGGGGCCGTTCTGGCGCAGGTAGCGGTGCAGGTCGGGGCCGTCGACGAGGTCCATGACCAGGGCGAGCAGATCGCCCTCGACGACCAGGTCGCGCACCCGGACGATGTTGGGGTGGGTGAGCCGCAGCAGTACCGAGCGCTCGCGCAGGAACCGCATCACGACGTCGGGGTCGCTCGCCAGCTCCTCCTTGAGGACCTTGATCGCGACCGTCTCGCCGGGCTGGCCCGGCACGGCCGCCTCGGCGCCCGCGGTCTCGCGCTGACGGGCTCGCCACACGGTCCCCGTGGCGCCGCGCCCCAACGGCTCCTCAAGGAGGTACTTGCTCCCTACCGGCCGCACGTCATGCGCTCCCTGCTGCTTGCCTACATTCCGACCCACTGTAGTGCCGCGGTCGGCGCCACCGGCCTGTCCGCGGCGTGCCGCCCGGTGTTCCGCACCCGTTCCGCGTCCCCCGGGGGCTCCGTGCGTCGTACGTACGGCTCCCCGGACATGTTCGAACGAAAGACGCTTCTCTCGGTCCGGCGGTTGCCCGGAGCGGGCGTGACCGATCTCAAGTGGGGCTCGAGCAGTCGCCCGCAGGGCACCGGTCAGGCACTTTTGCGGGCAGAGCCGACCAATCAAGATCACTTGTTCCCGGGTGGCGGGCGCGTTGTCGGTGACAGGTGCGAGGATGCCTGAAGTACTGGCCGACGTGCTCGTGTGGGGTGGGGGGTAGTCCGCGCCCGCGCAGACCCGCGCAGAAGGGACCGCTGACGCCGATGCAGATCCGGCTGACCGTCGTAGACCCGCTCGGCCCGCCCGCGTCCGAGGCGCGCGGCCGCGCCGCGAGCCGCGACGTGCTGGTCACGGCGCCCGCGGGCACGGCGCTGGCCGCGGTCGCGTCGGCGCTCGCTACGGCGGTCTCCGGCGAGACGAGCGCGTCCGGCGGCGCGGTGGTGCTCTACGCGGGCGTGGAGCGCCTGGACGTCCAGCGCTGCACCCTGGGCGAGCCCCCGCTGGTCGACGGCGCGGTGCTGTCCCTGGGCGCCCCCGCCGACCCCGAGCCGCACCCGGAGGTGGCCGACGCCCCGGCCCGCCTCGACGTGGTCGCCGGCCCGGACGCGGGCGGGGTCCACCTGCTGCACGGCGGTCAGGTCCGCGTGGGCCGCTCCGCCGACGCCGACGTCCCCCTGGACGACCCGGACGTCTCCCGCCTGCACTGCGCGGTGACCCTCGCCGCCGACGGCCGCGTCACCGTGGCCGACCTCGGCTCCACCAACGGCACCACCCTGGACGGCACCCGCGTGCCCGCCCGCCCGGTGCGCTTCGCCCCCGGCGCCCTGCTGCGCATCGGCGAGTCCACCCTGCGCCTTGCCCCGCCCGGCGGCCCCGGCACCCCGGTGCCGACCACCCCGGACGGCGAGGGGCACGTGCGCGTGGCGTGCCCCGGGGCCACGACGGGCGACGCCGGGGGCGACGGCACGCGCAAGGGCGCCGTCGGCCAGGGCGCCCCGGGCGGCGCGCCGGGTTCCAGTCGGCGGGTGAGCGGCCGGGGCGGTCTCACCGCGCGCGTGCCGGAGGGCCACCCGGCCGACGACGACACCGGCGCCCCCGCGGGCGCCACCGACCCCGCCCCGACGGGCCACGGCACCCCCCGCTCCCCCGCCGGCCCGACCGGACACGGCTACGGCACGGGCGGCTGGGCCGGGCCGGGCCCGACCAGGAGCGAGGCCCCGACCGGGAGCGAGGGGCCGTACGCGCCGGGCACGGCCTCCCGCGGCGAGCGCGGCGGCCCCGCCCCGCACCCCGGCCCGACCGTCCCCGGCCAGGGCGGCGCCCCGTCCGTCGAGCGGCACGGCGGTGCCGCCGAGCCGCGCCCGGGCAGTGGCGCCGGGGCGCCCGACGCGACCCACGCCGGCAGCTCGGGGCTCGGCCCGTTCGAGGGCCTGGCCACCGACATCCGGAACGGGCACGCGTCGGCCGACGCCGGGACGCCGTACGACGGACCCGGGCGCAAGCCCACGCCCCTGCGCGGCACCGACGCACCGCCGCCCGCGCGCCGGCGCGGCGGGCTCTCCGCGTGGGCGCGGCGCCTCACCGGCGGCGGCCGCGGCGACGCGCCCGGCACACCGGACGAGGGGCCGTACGACGTGCCCGCGGCGGCGACCGCGCCCGAGCCGTCGGCCGTCGTGCCCGGGGCACCCGAGACCTGGCCCGACCCGGCCACGCTGCTGCTGACGGCGCTCGGCCCCGGCCCCCGGCTCTGGGAGCGCGGGCCCGGGCACCCGGAGGCGCTCACCGTGCGGCTCGGGACGGCCGACCGGGCCGCGCCCGACGGCTCGGGCGTGCTGCCCGCCGTCCCGGTGACGACGGACCTGCGCGAGGTGGGCGCCCTCGGCCTGGCCGGTCCGCGCGAGCGGCTGTCGGGGCTGGCCCGCGCGGTGCTGGCGCAGCTCGCCGCGCTGCACTCCCCCGACACCCTGGAAATCGTCCTGGTCAGCACCGACCGCGCCCGCTCCGCGGAGGAGCGCGCGGCGGAGTGGGCGTGGCTGGGCTGGCTGCCCCACCTGCGTCCCGCGCACGGCCAGGACTGCCGCCTGCTGCTCGCCCACGACCGCGAGCAGGCCACCGCGCGCCTCGACGAGCTGCTGCGCAGGCTGGACGCCCCCGACGAGCCCGATGCCCACCGGTCCGGCCGGCCCGCGCCGTCCGGGCCCGGCCAGTCCCTGCCCGCCCAGCGGCAGCCCCGGCCGGCCGAGGACGCCGAGCACGCCGAGTACGCCGGGGGTGCGGAGCCGGCCGACACCGCCTCCCCGGCGACCCACCAGATCGCCCACCCCGGCGCCCACGCGTCCACCACCCCGGCCCGCCGTCCCTCCTGGGCGCTCGCCGACGGACCCGCCGGCCGCCCCGGGGGCGCCTCCGCCGCCCCGCACGGTCACCCCGGCCCCCGCACCGTCCTCGTCGTCGACGGCGACCCCGGCGGCGCCGACCTGCGGGAGGCCGTGGCGCGGCTGTCGCTCGACGGTCCCGCCGCCGGGATCCACGTGCTGTGCCTCGCCGAGACCGCGTCGGCCTCCCCCGCCTCCCCGGTGACCGAGACGTACGAGGCGGCCTGCGCGGCCGTGCCCGCCTTCCGGCACTGCGGGGCCGTGGTGCTGCTCAGCGGGGACGTGGCGACGGCGCTGCGGCTGCTGCGCGTGGTGCGGGCCGGCGGCCCCGGCAGTGAGCCGCCCGGCCCGGTGGGCCACGGCACGGTCGGCGCGGTGGACGCGGTGTCCCCGGCGTGGGCCGAGCGGTTCGCGCGGGCGCTGGCCCCGCTGCGCCCGGACGGCGCCGGCGAGCGGCACCCGCGCGTGGCGGCGCCGCTGCCCGCGTCGGCCCGGCTGCTGGACGAGCTGGGGCTGGCCCGCGCCACCCCGGCGTCCCTGATGGCCCGCTGGGCGGACGCGGCCGACGACCCGGAGGCCCTCGGCGGCCGGGCCGTCGCCGTGGTGGGAGCGGGCCCGCGCGGCCCGGTCGGCGTGGACCTCGCCGGTGACGGCCCGCACCTGCTGGTCGAGGGGCCGCCCGGCAGCGGCCGGACCGAGCTGCTGCGCGCCGTCGTCGCCTCGCTCGCCGCCGCCGAACGGCCCGACCGGCTCGGCATCGTGCTGATCGACGGCCGGGACAGCGTCGGCAAGGGCGGCGCGGGGCACGGCGACGGGCTGCGGGTCTGTACGGACGTCCCGCACGTGACGACCCACCTGACGGCCAACGACCCGGTGCGGATGCGGGAGTTCGCGCAGTCGCTGAGCGCCGAACTGAAGCGGCGGGCGGAACTGGTGGGCCGGGTGGACTTCGCGGAGTGGCACCGGCACCGCGCGGTCGCGGACCGCATCGGCCCGCAGCGCGGCCCGGGTGGCGGCGCCGCCGACCTGGACGGGCCGCCCAGCTCCACGCTGCGCCTGCGCCCCGGTGCCGCGGCCCGCCCGCGCACGGAGCCCGCGCCCGCGCTGCCCCGGCTCGTGGTGGTCGTGGACGACCTGGACGCCCTGGTGTCCCCGGCGCTGGGCTCACCCGGACGGCCCGCGGCCGGCTCGGTCATGCGCGCGCTGGAGGCGGTGGCCCGGGACGGCGAGCGGCTCGGCGTGCACCTGGTGGCGGCGGCCGGCCCCGGTGGCCGTACGGCGGAGTCGGAGCCGTCCCGGCGGGCGACGCTGCGGATCGCGCTGGACGCGCCGGGCTCCGGCACGGACGAACCGGCGCCCGGGCGGGGCCGGCTGACCGGCGCGGACGGCCGCGTGACGCCGTTCCAGGGGGGCCGGGTGACGGGCCGTATCCCGCGTACGGCGACGGTGCGGCCGACGGTCGTGCCGCTGGACTGGCGGCGGATGGGCGACCCGCCGACCCGCCGTCCGGTGCGCGAGCTGGGCAACGGCCCGACCGACCTGGCCCTGCTGGCCAGCGCGTTGGAGCGAGCGGCCCGCGAGGTCGCCGCGGCGGAGGTGCCGTCGCTGCTGTAGCGCGGGGCGCGCACCGGTGCGCGTGGCCTACGGTGCCGGTGCGCGTGGCCTCCGGGGTGCAGGCGCGTGCGGCGGGGCGCGCCGCACGGTCGGCCGAGCCCACACTCCGTCACGGCGCCCCGGCCCACACTCCGTCACGGCGCCCCGAGCCCCCCGCAGCCCCGGGCCCCGCACCCCGCGCGATCACGACGCGGTCACGATCGCCCGCTTGACACGGTTCGCGCTCTTGCCGACCCCAGGTACCCGGCGTAGACCAGAGGCCACGGGACAGCGCTCGATCGTTCGACGAGGACGAAGAACGGGGCAGTGATGCGCAGCACCAGCAACACCATCCGGACACGCAGAACCGTGAGGGCCGCGGCCACGCTCCTGGCGGGAGCCCTGGCGCTCACGCTCTCCGCGTGCGGCGGCGACGACGACAACGACAGCGACAGCGACAGCAGCTCCTCCCCCAGCGCGGGTGCGCAGGGGAGCGGCAGCACCCTGAACCTCCCCAAGCTCGACGGCACCAGTCTGTCGGTCGCCGCCGTGTGGACCGGCACCGAACAGGCCAACTTCAAGAAGGTCCTCGCGGAGTTCGAGAAGCGCACCGGCGCGAAGGTCACCTTCGTCCCGGCGCAGGACCCGATCATCAACTTCCTCGGCTCCAAGGTGGCCGGCGGACAGCCGCCGGACGTGGCGATGCTGCCTCAGCCCGGCGCCATCAAGCAGGCCGTGGACCGGGGCTGGGCCAAGCCGCTGGGCGCCGAGGCGCAGGCGGAGCTGGCGAAGAACTACTCGCAGGGCTGGCAGGACATCGGCAAGGTCGGCGGCAAGCAGTACGGCGTGTACTACAAGGCCGCCAACAAGTCGCTGGTCTGGTACAACGCGAAGGTCTTCGAGAACGCGGGCGCGAGCGAGCCGAAGACGTGGAAGGACCTGCTGTCCACCGCCCAGACGGTGTTCGACTCGGGCGTGACGCCGTTCTCCGTCGGCGGGGCCGACGGCTGGACCCTGACCGACTGGTTCGAGAACGTGTACCTCTCCCAGGCGGGCCCGGAGAAGTACGACCAGCTCGCCCAGCACAAGATCAAGTGGACGGACCCCTCCGTGAAGGAGGCGCTGACCACCCTCGCGCAGGTCTGGGGCAAGAAGGACTGGATCGCCGGCGGTCCGGCCGGCGCGCTGCAGGTGGAGTTCCCGGCGTCGGTGACGCAGACGTTCACCGGCGGTGACCAGCCCAAGGCGGCCATGGTCTACGAGGGCGACTTCGTCCAGGTGAACATCGCGGACACCAAGGAGAAGGTCGGCACCGGGGCGAAGGTGTTCCCCTTCCCGGCGGTCGGCGGCACCGCGCCGGTGGTGTCCGGCGGTGACGCGGCGGTCATCCTGAAGGACTCCAAGGGCGCGCAGGCGCTGGCCACGTTCCTCGCCTCCCCGGACGCGGCGACGATCCAGGCGAAGCTCGGCGGGTACCTGTCGCCGAACAAGAACGTGGACAACTCGGCGTACCCGAACGACGTCCAGCGCAGGATCGCCAAGGCGCTGATCGAGTCGGGCGACGACTTCCGCTTCGACATGTCCGACCAGGCGCCGCAGGCGTTCGGCGGCACCCCCGGCAAGGGCGAGTGGAAGGACCTCCAGGACTTCCTGAAGAACCCGTCGGACGTCGCCGGGACCCAGGCGAAGCTGGAGGCCGACGCGGCCAAGGCGTACGGGAGCTGATCCGGCCATGGCGTCGGCAACGGCGGGGGCCCGCAAGGCCCCCGCCCCTCGTTCGCGCAAGAGCGTGACCGGCACCCGCAGGAGCGTGGCGGCGCTGTTCCTGCTGCCCGCCCTGGTGCTGCTGGGCGCGCTCGTGGTGTACCCGATCGGGTATTCGGTCGTGCGCAGCTTCTACGACCAGTCCGGAGACGGCTTCGCCGGCATCGACAACTACAAGGAGCTGTTCAGCGACGACGGCATCCGCACCGCCCTGAAGAACAACATCATCTGGGTGGTGTTCGCGCCGACGGTCACCACCGCGCTGGGCCTGATCTTCGCGGTGCTGACCGAACGGGTGCGCTGGGGAACGGCGTTCAAGCTGGTCGTCTTCATGCCGATGGCGATCTCCATGCTCGCCGCCGGCATCATCTTCCGGCTGGTGTACGACCAGGACCCCGACAAGGGCGTCGCCAACGCGGTGTGGGTGGGCGTGCACGACACGTTCGCCCAGTCGTCGGCGTTCCCGAAGGCGCACCCGGGCCGTGAGTCGCCGCTGGTGGCGCGCGGCGGCGGCTTCGTGACCCGGCAGACCGTGCACACCGGCGAGACGGTCACCCTGCCGCTGGTCGGTGTCGCCCCGGACCGGATGCCCGACGGCGCCGGGAAGGCGGTGGCGCCCACGGCCGACCCGGGGAAGATCACCGGCACGACCTGGCAGGACTTCACCCGCGGAAAGGGCGTGGGCACGCTCGGCGCGCCCGACCCGACGGAACTGGGCTACGCGGGGATGAGGATCGAGGCGGTCAAGGACGGCAAGGTCGTCGCCTCGGCCACGGCGGCCGGCGACGGCACCTTCACCCTGCCGGCCAAGGCCGACGGGGCGCAGCTTCGGCTGCCCGCGAGCAACTTCAAGGAGCCGTACAACGGCCTGGACTGGCTGGGCCCGTCCCTGGTCACACCGGCCATCATCGGCTCGTACATCTGGATGTGGGCGGGCTTCGCGATGGTGCTCATCGCGGCGGGCCTCGCGGGGGTGCCCCGGGAACTGCTGGAGGCGGCCCGCGTCGACGGGGCCACCGAGTGGCAGGTGTTCCGCCGGGTCACCGTGCCGCTGCTGGCGCCGGTGCTCGCGGTCGTCGCCGTGACCCTGATGATCAACGTCCTGAAGATCTTCGACCTGGTCTTCATCATCGCGCCGGGTTCCTCGCAGGACGACGCCAACGTGCTCGCCCTGGAGCTGTACCGCAAGGGCTTCTCCGAGGACCAGCCGGGCGTCGCGAGCGCCATCGCGGTGTTCCTGCTGCTGCTGGTGATCCCGGTGATGTGGTTCAACATCCGCAGGCTGCGGCGGGAGGTGCGGCGATGACCACGCACGCCGGAAGTGCCGGCAGCGTCCGCAAGACGGCGCCGCCCGTGGAGGGCGTGAAGGCGCGGGAGTCGCTCGCCGCCCGGATCGTCGAGAAGCTGGGCGGCGGTCTGGTGCGCGCCTTCCTGCTCGTCGTCGGGCTGTTCTGGCTGGTGCCGACGATCGGCCTGCTGATCTCCTCGCTGCGCCCGCCGGACGAGATGAGCGCGAGCGGCTGGTGGAAGGTGTTCAGCGAGCCGTCGCAGCTGACCTTCGACAGCTACCAGAAGCTGCTGGAGAACAGCGACATCACCAACTCCATCCTCAACACCGTGCTCATCACGGTCCCGGCGACGCTCCTGGTCGTGATCGTGGGCTCGCTCGCGGGCTACGCGTTCGCGTGGATGGAGTTCCCCGGGCGCGACTGGTGGTTCCTGGCGGTGGTCGGGCTGCTCGTGGTGCCGGTGCAGGTGGCGCTCATCCCGATCGCCGAACTGTTCGGCAAGATCGGGCTGTTCGGCTCCATCCTGGGCGTGGTGCTGTTCCACACCGGCTTCGGCCTGCCGTTCGCGGTGTTCCTGCTGCGCAACTTCTTCGCGGAGATCCCGCGGGAGCTGCTGGAGGCGGCCCGGCTGGACGGCGCGGGTGAACTGCGGCTGTTCTTCCGGGTGGTGATGCCGCTGGCCGGTCCGGCGGTCGCGTCGCTGGCGATCTTCCAGTTCCTGTGGGTGTGGAACGACATGCTGGTCGCCCTGGTGTTCACCGACGCCGACAGCCAGCCCATCACGGTCGCCCTGCAGACGCAGGTACGGCAGTTCGGCAACAACATCGACGTGCTGGCGCCGGGCGCGTTCATCTCCATGGTGATCCCGCTGGCCGTGTTCTTCGCGTTCCAGCGGCAGTTCGTCTCGGGCGTGATGGCCGGCGCGGTCAAGTGACCGGTACGGCCCGGCGGTCGGGCGGGTGACCGGCGCGGCCGGTCGAGGGGGGCGGGTCGGTACGACACCGGCGCGCCCCCCGTCGTTCACCCCCGCTTCCCCCGTATGCCACGGGAAGCGTAACCACGTCACTCCATTGGCCGTTGGCGGGCCGAACGCCCGCGCCGACCCATGGATGTCCCCTTGCCCAGGTTCAGTGTCATCGTCCCCGCGTACCAGGTTCAGGCGTACCTGCACGAGTGCCTCGAATCGGTGCTGTCCCAGTCGTACCCCGACCTCGAACTGATCGCCGTCGACGACTGCTCGCCGGACGCCTGCGGCGAGATCATCGACGAGTTCGCCGCCCGCGACCCCCGGGTCAGGCCGCTGCACCTGCCCGAGAACGCCGGTCTGGGCCGCGCCCGCAATGCCGGGATCGCCGAGGCGACCGGCGACTACCTGCTGTTCCTCGACAGCGACGACACGCTCACCCCGGACACCCTGCTGGCGATCGCCGACCGGCTGAAGGAGACCGGCGAACCGGACGTCCTGGTCTACGACTTCGCGCAGACGTACTGGACGGGCGAGACGGTCCGCAACCGCTTCGCGGCGCAGCTCGCCGAGGACGGCCCGGCACCCTTCCGGCTCCAGGACCGCCCTGGCCTGCTGCGGGTGCTGATGGTCGCCTGGAACAAGGCCTACCGGCGGGACTTCGTCCTGCGCGAGCACCTGGCCTTCCCGCCCGGCTACTACGAGGACACCCCGTGGACGTACCCGGTGCTGATGGCGGCCGGGTCGATCGCCACGCTGGACCGGGTCTGCGTGCACTACCGCCAGCGCCGGGGCAGCATCCTGTCCACCACCAGCCGGCGGCACTTCGACGTCTTCGACCAGTACGACCGGGTCTTCGCGTTCCTGGACCAGCGGCCCGAACTGGCCCACTGGCGGCCGGTGCTGTACCGCCGCATGGTCGACCACCTGTCCACCGTGTTCATCCGGCCGGGCCGGCTCCCGCGCGACGCGCGCGCCGCGTTCCTGCGCCGGGCCCGCGCCCATTGCCGCCGCCACCGGGTCCCCGGCGCCCGCGGGCCACTGCGCTCACGGTTGCGGCACGCCCTGGTCGAGTGCGGCCTGCACCGCACGTACCGGGCGGTGCGGCGGGCGACGGCGCTGGCCGGGTGGACGCGCCGGCTCGCCGCGCGGTCGGCGCGGGCCGCGCGCGCGGCGGCCCTGCAGGCCCACTACCGCGTGCAGCTGCGGCTGCCGCTGCGCGCCGACCGGGCCGTGTTCGCCGCCTACTGGAACCGCGGCTACGGCTGCAACCCGGCCGCCCTGGAGGCCGCGGTCCGCGCGCACGCCCCGCACGTGCGCACCGCGTGGATCGCCCGGCCCGAGCACCAGCACACCGTCCCGGCGGGCACCGAGCGGCTCACCCCGGGCACGGCCGCGTACTGGACGGCGCTGGCCCGCTCCCGGTACCTGGTCAACAACGTCAACTTCGACCGGCGGCTGGTCAAGCGGCCCGGGCAGGTGTTCGTGCAGACCCAGCACGGCACGCCGCTCAAGCACATGGGCCTGGACCTCCGAGAGCGCCCCGCCGCGGCCCGCGACACGGACTTCGCCGAGCTGCTGCGGGGCGTCGACAAGTGGGACTACGTGCTGTCCGCCAACCGGCACACCACCCTCACCTGGGAGCGGGTCTACCCCGGTGGCTACGAGACGCTGGAGTACGGCTACCCCCGCAACGACGTCTTCCAGCGGGCCACCGACCAGGACGTGGCCCGGGCGCGCGCCGCGCTCGGCCTCACCCCCGACACGGTGGCGGTCCTGTACGCGCCGACCCACCGCGACTACCGCCGCACCCAGCGCCCCGCCCTCGACCTGGACCGGGTGCTGCGCCGGCTGGGCCCCCGCTTCGTGGTCCTGGCCCGCGCCCACTACTGGCAGGACGGCCCCCTCGGCACGGACCCGCGGGTCCTCGACGTCAGCGGCCACCCGAATCTCGAGGAGCTGTGCCTGGCCTCGGACGCCCTGCTGACCGACTACTCCTCGATCATGTTCGACTACGCCGGCCTGGACCGGCCGATCGTGCTGCACACCGGTGACTGGGAGGCGTACGAGGCGGCCCGCGGCACCTACTTCGACGTGCGGACCTGCCCGCCCGGCGCGGTCGCGCACGGCGAGGACGAGCTGATCGACGTCTTCGCCACGGGCCGCTGGTGCGACGCGCGCAGCGACCGGCTGCGGGCGGCGTTCCGCGCGCGCTTCTGCCCGTACGACGACGGGCGCGCCGCCGAGCGCGTGGTGCGGCGCGTGGTGCTGGGCGAGCCGGAGAGCGCCCTGCCGCCGGTCGTGCCGCTCGCCGAGCGGCACCCCGCGCCGCCGACGGCCCACCCGGAGCGCTCGCCGCTCGCCACCGTGCCCCAACCCGCCGGCCGGCTGCCCGTCACCGACCGCCGCTGAACGCCGTTTGCCTCCTGGGAGTTCCGATGTCCCCCGGCACGTCGCGGCCGACCCCCACCCGGCCGTCCACCTGGCGGCCGGCGGGCCGTCCCGGCCGCCGCACGGCGTGAGCCGCGGCACCGGCCGGCCCGACCGATTCGAGCAGAGAAAGATCGCGATGCCCCGCTTCAGCATCATCGTCCCGTCCCATGGGGTCGCGGGCCGGCTGTCCCTGGCGCTGGACTCCGTCCTCGCCCAGTCGTTCGGCGACCTGGAGCTGATCCCGGTCTGCGACGGCCCCGGCGCCCCGGCCGCGTCCCTCGCCGCCGCGCGCGCCGCCCGGGACCCCCGGGTGCGCCCGGTGCACTCGCCACCGTCCGCCGGGCTGAGCGGGGCCCGCAACACCGGGCTGCGGGCCGCGACCGGCGCCTACGTGCTGTTCCTCGACGGCGACGACACGCTCGCCCCGGGCGCGCTGGCCGCGCTGGCCGCCCGGCTGGCGGAGACCGGCGACGTGGACGTGCTGTACGCCGAGCACGAGCGCGTCCCCTGGTGGGAGGGCGAGCCGGTCAACCCGGCGGCCCCGCTGCTGGCCCGCGCCCCCCGGTCGGCGTTCGCGCCCGCCGAGGCGCCCGCGGTGACCGGCGTGCAGCTCCCGGCGTGGGGCACGGCCTACCGGCGGGCGTTCCTCACCGAGCACCACCTCGCCTTCCCCGAGGGGCACTTCACTGACACCGGGTTCGGCGGCCTGGTCACCCTGCACGCCGAGCGGATCGCGGTGCTGCGCCACGTCGTCGTCCGGCACCTGGTGCGCCGGCAGGGCAGCCGGCTGAACGCGCCCGGCGGGCACCACACCGAACTCCTTGACCGCACCGAACTGGTGCTGGCGCGGGCGGCGGAGCGGGGCCTCGCCCCGGAGCGGGCGGCCGCGCTGTTCGGGCAGCTGTTCACGGCGGTGCTGAAGACCGCCGCCCACCCCAGCCGGCTGCCGTCCGGGCTGCGCCGGTCCTACTTCCGCCGCGCGAGTCGGCTCTACCGCCGCCACCGGCCCGCCGGGTACCGGCCGCCGGGCGGCAAGCAGGGCGTGCAGCAGCGGCTCCTCGCGACGGGCGCGTACGGCGCGTTCCTGGCGCTGCGGGGCGCCCAGCACCGGGCGGCGGCGCTCGCCGAACGCACACCCCGCCCGCGTGGGCTGCGCACCCGCCTGTACTACCGGCTCCAGCTGCGCCGCCCGCTCGACCCGGAGCTGGCCGTGTACTGCGCCTACTGGGGCCGCGGTTACGCGTGCAGCCCGGCCGCGATCCACGCCCGGGCCGCCGAACTCGCCCCGCACGTGCGGTCGGTGTTCCTCGTCGAGGCCGACCAGGCGCACACGGTGCCGGCGGGCGTCGACCACGCCGTGCTCGGCAGCCGCCGCGCCTGGCGGCTGCTGGCCCGGGCGAAGTACCTCGTCAACAACGCCAACTTCGCGGAGGGCGTGGTCAAGCGGCCCGGCAGCGTCCACGTGCAGACCCAGCACGGCACCCCGCTGAAGAAGATGGGCGTCGACCAGTCGACGTACCCCGTGGTGGCCGCGGCGACCGGCAGCTTCACCAAACTGCTCGGCCGGGTGGACCGCTGGGACTACAACCTGTCGTCCAACTCCCACTCCACGCAGATGTGGGAGCGCGCCTTCCCCGGCTCCTACGAGCAGCTGGAGTACGGCTATCCGCGCAACGACGTCTTCTACACGGCGACCGCCGACGACGTCGCCCGCGCCCGCCGCGCGCTGGGCGTGCCGGAGGGCAAGGTCGCCGTGCTGTACGCGCCGACCCACCGCGACCACCACACCGGCTTCGAGACGGGCCTGGACCTGGAGGCGTTCTGCGCGGCGGCCGGCGAGGACGTGGTGGTGCTGCTGCGCGCCCACTACTTCTACGACGGCGGCGGCGCCCGCGGCTCCGGGCGGATCATCGACGTCACCGGCCACCGGTCCGCCGAGGAGGTGTGCCTGGCCGCCGACGCGCTGGTCACCGACTACTCGTCGATCATGTTCGACTACGCCAACCTGGACCGCCCGATCGTCGTGTACGCCGACGACTGGGACGTCTACACCGAGACCCGGGGCGTCTACTTCGACCTCATGGCGGCCCCGCCCGGCCCCGTCGCCCGCACGCCCGAGGAGCTGGCGCGCGTCTTCGCCGACGGCTCGTACGCGGGCCCGGCCTCGGCCGAGCTGCGGGCCGCCTTCCGCGCCCGTTTCTGCCAGTTCGACGACGGCCGGGCCGCCGAGCGCGTGGTGCGCCGGGTGCTGCTCGGCGAGCCCCCGGAGGCGATCGCGCCCGTGCGCCCGCTCACCGAGCGCGTCCCGGCCCCCGCCGCCGCCCCCCTCGTAAGGAGCTGACCCCCGCAGTGCCCCGCTTCAGCATCATCGTCCCCTGTTTCAAGGTGCAGGGCTTCCTGCGCGAATGCCTCGACTCGGTCCTGGAGCAGTCCTTCCGGGACATCGAGGTGATCGCCGTGGACGACCGCTCACCCGACGCCTGCGGCGCGATCCTCGACGAGTACGCGGCCCGCGACCCGCGCGTGACGGCCCTGCACCTGCCGGAGAACGCGGGCCTCGGCCGGGCCCGCAACGCCGGGATGCCGCACGCCACCGGCGACTACCTGTTCTTCCTGGACAGCGACGACACCCTCACCCCGGGCGCGCTCGCCGCGCTGGCCGACCGCCTCGACGAGGCCGGCGACCCGGACGTGCTGGTCTTCGACTACGCCCGCACCTACTGGTGGGGCGGCACCCGCCGCAACGCCCTCGCCGAGCTGCTGTCCGCGACCGACGCGACGTTCACCGCCGCCGAGCGGCCCGAGATCCTCGACCTGCTGATGGTCGTGTGGAACAAGGTGTACCGGCGTTCCTTCGTCGAGGAACACGGCTTCGCGTTCCCGCCGGGCTACTACGAGGACACCCCGTGGACGTTCCCGGTGATGCTCAGCGCCGGGCGGATCGCGACGCTCGACCGGATCTGCCTGAACTACCGGCAGCGCCGGCAGGGCAACATCCTGTCCACCACCAGCCGCAAGCACTTCGACATCCACGACCAGTACGAGCGGGTCTTCGCCTTCGTCGGCTCCCGCCCGGAGCTGGCGTCCTGGCGGCCGTACCTGCACCGCAAGATGGGCGAGCACTGCCTGGACATCCTGTCCAAGCCGGACCGGCTGCCGCCCGCCGACAAGGGCGAGTTCTTCCGCCGCACCGCCGAGCTGATGCGCCGCCACCGGCCGCCCGGGGAGCCGTTCCCCGCCGACCTCGGCGTGCTGCGCGGCCCGTACGCGGTCTACCGGGTGCGCCGGCAGGCCGGGCGGGCCGGGCGGGAGCTGGCCCGGCGCGGGGCGCAGGCGCGCGTCGCGGCCGGGGCCCGGGTGTACCGGGGGCTGACGGCCGTGCAGGCGCGGCGCCCGCTGGACCCGCACCTGGTGCTGTACTCGGCGTTCTCCCACCGCGGCGTGCTGGGCGACCCGGCCGCGATCTACCACAAGGCCCGGGAGATCGCCCCGCAGCTGCGCGGGGTGTGGGTGGTGCGCGACGCGGAGACGGCCGCGCGGCTCCCCGCCGGTGTGGAGCACGTCCTGCTGGACTCCCCCGCGTACCGGCGGCTGAGCGCACGGGCCACGTACTTCGTCAACAACGTCAACTGGCCCGGCTCCCTGGCCAAGCGCGCGGGCAGCGTGCACGTGCACACCCACCAGGGCACCCCGCTGAAGTACATGGGGGCCGACCTGCTGGACAAGCCCGGCGCGCGGCTCGGCGTGGACGTGCCGCAGATGCTGCGCCGCGCCGACCGCTGGGACTACAGCCTGGTCGCCAACGAGCACTCGGAGCTGGTGTGGGAGCGGGCCTACCCCTGCCACTTCACCTCGGTGCGCTCGGGCAGCCCCCGCAACGACGTCCTGGTCGACCCGCCGCGGGACCGGGCCCGCGCGGTGCGCGCCCGCCTCGGCGTGCCCGAGGGCCACACGGTGGTGCTGTACGCGCCGACCCGCCGCGAGTACCGGCGCGGCGGCCACGTCGAGCGGCTCGACCTGGCCCGCCTCGCCGCGGGCCTCGGCGAGGGGCACACCCTGGTGGTGCGGCTGCACCCGTCCCTGGCGACCGGCCCGGCCCGCGGCCTGGGCCTGTCCGAGCTGCACCGGCGCGGGGTCGTCGTGGACGCCACCGACGAGCCGCACGTGGAGGACCTGCTGCTCGCCGCGGACGTCCTGGTCACCGACTACTCGGCCCTGATGTTCGACTACGCCCACCTGGACCGGCCGATCGTCGTCCACGCCGACGACTGGCCGGCGTACACGGCGAGCCGGGGCGCCTACTTCGACATCACCGCCGAACCGCCCGGCCACGTCACGCGCGACCAGGACGGGCTGGTCCGGCTGTTCGCCTCCGGCTCCTGGCGCGACGAGGAGTCGGCCCGGCTGCGGGCGGCCTTCCGGTCCCGGTTCTGCGCCTACGACGACGGCCGCGCCGCCGAACGGGTCGTACGGACGCTGCTGCTCGGCGAGCGGATGCCCGAGCCGGGCGGCGCGGTCCGGGTGCCGGGCCCGGCGGTCGGCGGCGACCTGCTCGCGGCCAGGTGAACGGGCAGCCGGGCCCGCGGGCCTGGATGCTGGTGCTGGCCGCGCTGTTCGCGGTGTCCCAGCTCGCGAACGTCACCGGCCGGGACACCCCCGACACCAAGAACTACCTGGCCTACGCCCTGTCGCTGCGCGGCGACGACAAGCGGGCCGCGGCGGCCGCCACCATCGACTACGCGTGCGCGGGGCGGGCCGCGATCGCGGTGCGCCGGCAGAACGTGGACGTGGTCCGCTTCCACCGCGGCGACCCGACCCCCCGGATCATGGCCGAGTGCCGGGCGGCGGAGTGGCGCACGGTCGACGCCCGGCTGGCGGCCGGCCAGACCGGCGGGCACACCGTGCCGTTCATGCCGGAGCGCTTCATGCGGATCTTCGAGGTGCGGCCCGGCTACCCGGTGTTCCTGGTCCCGTTCGTCACCGTGTTCGGGGTGACGTGGGGGCTGTGGGCGGCCGGGGTGGCGGTGACCGTCGCGGGCGGGGTGCTGGCGTTCCTGGTGCTGCGCACGCGCGGGGCGCCCCCGTGGGCGTGTCTGGCCGGCCAGGGCCTGTACTACGTCCTGCCGTGCGGGACGACCGCGATGCGGCCGATGACCGAGGGCCTGATGCTGGCGCTGACCCTGGCGGCGCTGTGGGGCTGCGCCCTGGCGGCGTCGGGGCGGGTGCGGGCCGGGGTGTGGCTGGTGGGCGGGGCGCTGGCGGCCCTGTTCGCGGTGAAGCACTCGCAGGCCCTGTTCCTGGGGCTGTGCCTGGCGGCCGGCGCGCTGCTCGCCGTGGTCCGGCGGCGCGGGTCGCGGCCGTACCGGGCGCTCGCGGTGGCGGGCGGCTGCGGGGTGCTGGGCACCCTGCTGCTGGCGCGGCTGCTGCACTACCCGTCCGAGGCGGACAGCGTGCAGGACCTGCTCACCGCGCACTTCTCCCGCCCGGACCGGCTGCACCCGTGGCCGGAGTTCTTCCGGCTCCAGCTCAACTTCTGGATCGAGTGGGCGCGGCGGCAGCTGTGGGAGCCGCTGTTCCTCACGGCACTGGCGGGCGGGGCGTGGGGGGTGCTGCGGCGGGACCGGGCGTTCGGGGTGCTGGTGGTGGCGGCGGCCGGGACCGGGTTCCTCACCCAGGCGGGCCACCCCGACATGAACATCTGGGGCGACCGGCTGATCGTCCTGGCGTGGCTGCTGCCGGTGCTGGGCCTGCCGCTGCTGCTGCGGCCCATGGTGCGGGGCCTGGTGCCGGGCCCGGCGCGGGGCCGTGCGCCCGGACGGGCTCACTCGATGAGGTGACGGGGGGCAAGGCCGTTGACCCCGGCGGGAACATACGGCCAATGCCCCTGATGTCCCTGACCCCCGCAGTCCGATGAACGGCCCGAGCGGTGCGGCCACCGGTGTGCTCACGCGCCGGGTGGCGCGCGGTGCGACGGCGCTGCGCGGCGGCCGGGTGTGGCGGCCGACTCCGTACCAGGCCGCCGGGTTCCTGTTCTTCCTGGTGATGACGCTGGCGTACTGGCGGGTCCCGCTGTGCTGCGACGCCGGCCAGCACGCGGCGGTCGTGGAGCGGCTGAAGGCGCACCTGCTGGCCCCCCGTCACCCGATGGCCGACCTGCCGGGCGCGGGCAGCCCGTACTACTCGCCGTACGCGGTGGCCGAGGGTGCCTTCGCCCGGCTGACCGGGCTCGGCGGCTGGCAGGTGCTGCGGGTCGCCGGGCCGGTGAACCTGCTGGTGCTGCTGACGGGGATCGGCCGGTTCGTGCGGGTGCTCACCCCGCGGCCGTGGGCGCCGGTGCTGGCGCTGGCCGCGATGACCCTGCTGTGGGGCACCGAGCGGGCGTGGTGGAGCGGCTACCTGGGCCTGATGTCGATGACCGGCAATCTCGGCTACCCGTCCACCTTCGCCATCGGGCTGGCCTTCTGGGCGTGGGCGCTGACCGGCGAGCGGGCGCGGGACCCGCGCCGGGTGCGGTTCGTGGGGCCGAGCGGGCTGCGCGGCCTGGCCGGGTTCGCGGCGCTCGGCGCGCTGTACGGGCTGGTCCTGCTGGTGCACCCGATCACGGCGGTGGCGGCGGTGCTGGGCGCGCTCGCCCTGGTCGCCGGGTGGCAGCGCGGCTGGAGCGGCGCGGTGGTGGTGCGGTGGGCGCTGACGGCCGGGGTGGCGCTGGCCGTGGCCGCGGCGTGGCCGTACTTCGACGTGCTCGGGCTCGCCGGGGACGACAGCGTCGACGCGATGCACCGGCGGCTGTACGACGGGCTCGCCGGTCACTTCTGGCTGGCGCTGGCCGGGCTGCCGGCGCTGTGGGCGCGGGCGCGCCGCTCGGCGCGGGACCCGCTGGTGCTGATGTTCGCCGCGGACTGCCTGGTGGTGGCGTACGGCTACGTGAGCGGGCACTACACCTACGGCCGGATCCTCGGGCTGACGCTGGTGGCGCCGCAGTTCGCCCTGGCCGTGGAACTGGCGGCGCCCCGGCCGTGGCGGCCGGGGCGCAGGGTGCTCGGGGCCCTCGCGGCGGTGGCGGCCTGCACCGGGTTCCTGACCGTGCAGGCGGGGGCGGTCGTGCCGCGCTCGCTGGACCCGGTCGGCTTCGAGCAGCCGCCGCGCTGGCCGTCGTACGACTGGGCGGCGCGGCACATCCGGCCCGGCGAGGCGGTGATCACCGACGGGTACTACGCGGTCCACGCGATCGCCGGATACGGACCGGACCTCGCGGCGCCCGCCTGGCCGGACGCCGCCCTCGACGAACGGGAGCGGCTGCGGCGGGTGGCGGACGTGCGGGCCTACCTCTCGCCCGCCTCGACCCGCGCCGAGCGGGTCGCGGTCGCCCGCCGGTACCGGGTGCGCTGGCTGCTGCTGACGCGGTGGCGCCCGGTGCCCCCGGAGGCGGTGGTGGTTGACTGGAGCCGGCGCACCGGGGAGGTGCTGGCCCGGGTCGGCTGACCCGGTGCCGCCCCCGAGGGGGTGGGGACTACTCGATGACGAGGTCGACGTCGATGTTGCCCCGGGTGGCGTTGGAGTACGGGCAGACCTGGTGGGCCTGCTCGACCAGCTTGCGGCCGGTTGCCTCGTCCACGGTCCCGGGCAGCTCGACGCGCAGCGTCACCTTCAGGCCGAAGCCCTCGCCCTGCTTGCCGATGCCGACCTCGGCGGTGACGGCGGCGTCGGTGACGTCGACCTTGGCCTGGCGGCCGACGAGGCCGAGGGCGCTGCCGAAGCAGGCCGCGTACCCGGCGGCGAACAGCTGCTCGGGGTTGGTGCCCTGACCGTTGCCGCCCAGCTCCGGCGGCGCGGCGAGCGCGAGGTCGAGCGTGCCGTCGGAGGAGACGGCGCGGCCCTCCCGGCCGTGGGTGGCGGTGGCGACGGCGGTGTAGAGCGCGTCCATGGAAGAACCATCCCTCTCGAGTCGGCGTGGGCCGGGGTCCGGCCCGGGGGCCCGGTGGCCCCGCACGACCACAAGTAGAGCACACAATTAAATTGTGCACAACCAATTGGGGCGGCCGGAGCTACCCTTGGGGACATGACCCCGACGTCCGCCTCCGCCCCGGCCACCGACACCGCCGCTCCCGGCGGGGAGAACTGGCTGCGCCTGGACCGCCAGATCTGCTTCTCCCTGCACGCCGCCTCGCGCGCCTTCAACGGCGTCTACCGCGTGGTCCTCAAGGACCTCGGGCTGACCTACCCGCAGTACCTGGTGATGCTGGTGCTCTGGGAGGAGGGCGAACTGCCCGTCAAGAAGCTGGGCGAGCACCTGCGGCTGGACTCCGGCACGCTGTCCCCGCTGCTGAAGCGGCTGGAGGCGGCCGGTCTGGTGGTGCGCGAGCGCAGCGCCCGCGACGAGCGCTCGGTGGTGGTGCGGCCGACCCGGCAGGGCGCGGAGCTGCGCGAGCGGGCGGAGCAGGTGCCGCGGCGCATCGTCGCGGCGACGGACCTCGACGTCGAGGAGATCCGTGACCTGCGCGACCGGCTGGACGTCCTCACGCGGGCGCTGGACCAGGCGGCGGAGGAGCACTAGCCGCACCGCCCGCCAGGCGCGTGCGGCCGTGGGGGTCAGAGGGCCTTCAGGGCCCCCGCCGTGGCGCGGGCCAGGGCGCCCAGGTAGCCCTTGGGGAGCTTGGGGCTGCGGATCACCACGGAGCGCCAGTACAGCGGGCCCGAGATGATGTCCAGGGCCAGCTCGTCGTGGGCGCCGGCACTGATCTCGCCGCGCCGCGCGGCCGCCGCGAGGATCTTCACCGCGACGCCCTCCTGCCCCTCGCGGAGCGTCTTCTGCATGGCCTCGGCGATGTCGGGGTTGCGGGCCGCCTCCGCCTGGAGGTCGGGGATGATCTGCGAGGCGACGGGGTGGCGCAGCGCCCGGGACGTCACCTCGTACAGCACCCGCAGGTCGCCCTCCAGGCTGCCGGTCTCCGGCGCGGGCAGCCCCTGCACCGCGATGGCCGACACGACGTCGAGGACCAGGTGCAGCTTGGAGCGCCAGCGGCGGTATACCGCGGTCTTGCCGACGCCGGCCCGGCGGGCGATGCCCTCGATCGACATCCGGGCGTAGCCGACGGACGCGAGCTCCTCGAACACGGCCGCCCGGATGGCCTCCGTCACGTCCTCGCGCAGCACGGCCGCTCCGGCGGGGGTCCGGCGGCGCGGACGCGTCTGGGGTCCGTCGGCGTTCGTCGTCATGCGACCCAGCATAGGGCGTTGCGACGATACGGTCCCGTCCTGTCGCCAACATCACGACGATACGGTAGCGTTCTGACGTCCTCGTAACGTCGAAACGGTTGCGTACCGACGCCCACAGGGCCTACGCTCCGATACGACGATACGGACCCGTCCCGACGCAAAGAACACGTCAAGAGAACGTCGGAACGCCGGGCCGGCACCGGACGCACCCCCACCCCCGAGTGAAAGCAGCGGATGTGAGCCAGGTACTCGACACACCGCCCAGCGCGACGGCCGCCCACGAGGATCTCGCGGCCCTCGCGGCCCGTCATGGTCTCTCGGTCAGCGGCGCACGTCCGCCGCTGCCCGAGTACATCCGCCAGCTCTGGGCGCGTCGCCACTTCATCACCGCCTTCGCCACCGCCAAGCTCACCGCCCAGTACAGCCAGGCGAAGCTGGGCCAGCTCTGGCAGGTCATGACGCCGCTGCTGAACGCGGCCGTGTACTACTTCATCTTCGGTGTGCTGCTCGGCACCAAGCGGGGCGTCCCGGACTACATCCCGTTCCTCGTCACGGGCGTGTTCGTGTGGACGTTCACACAGACCTCGATCATGACCGGCACCCGCGCCATCTCCGGCAGCATCGGCCTGGTCCGCGCCCTGCACTTCCCGCGGGCCGCGCTGCCGATCTCCTTCTGCCTCCAGCAGCTCCAGCAGCTGCTGTTCTCCATGGCCGCGCTGGTGCTCATCCTGTTCATCGTCGGGGTGCCGCCGACCCTGTCCTGGGTCCTCGTGATCCCGGTCCTGACGCTGCAGTTCGTCTTCAACGCCGGCGCGTCGATGGTCCTGGCCCGGATCGGCGCCAAGACCCCGGACATCGCCCAGCTGATGCCGTTCATCCTGCGCACCTGGATGTACGTCTCGGGTGTCATGTGGAGCATCGACAACCTGCTCAAGCAGCACCACGGCTGGCCCGTCTGGCTCGACGACGTGCTGCGCGCCAACCCCGCCGCGGTCTACATCGACCTGATGCGCTTCGCCCTGATCGACAGCTTCCACGCCGGCCAGCTGCCCCCGCACGTGTGGGCCTGGGCGGTCGGCTGGGCGGTCCTCGCGGGCGTCGGCGGCTTCATCTACTTCTGGAAGGCTGAGGAGACGTACGGCCGTGGCTGACAACACCGCGCTCACCGACGAGCGGATCCCCACCGTCATCGCCGACGGCGTCGACATCGTCTACCGCATCAACGGCACCGGCAGCGGCCGGGGTTCGGCGACCGCCGCGCTCAACCGCATCCTGCGCCCCGGGCAGGCCCAGAAGGCCGCCGGCACCCGCATGGTGCACGCCGTGAAGAACGTGTCGTTCGTCGCCTACAAAGGCGAGGCCGTCGGCCTGATCGGCACCAACGGCTCCGGCAAGTCCACCCTGCTCAAGGCCGTCGCCGGCCTGCTCCCCGTGGAGCGCGGCAAGATCTACACCGACGGCCAGCCCTCCCTGCTCGGCGTCAACGCCGCCCTGATGGGCGACCTGACCGGCGAGCGCAACGTCTACCTCGGCGGCCTCGCGATGGGCATGACCCGCGAGCAGATCAAGGAGCGCTACCAGGAGATCGTCGACTTCTCGGGCATCAACGAGAAGGGCGACTTCATCTCGCTGCCGATGCGCACCTACTCCTCCGGCATGGGCTCGCGGCTGCGCTTCTCCATCGCCGCCGCCAAGGACCACGACGTGCTGCTGATCGACGAGGCCCTCGCCACCGGCGACGCCAAGTTCCAGGCGCGCTCGGCCCAGCGCATCCGCGAGATGCGCGAGCACGCCGGCACGGTCTTCCTGGTCAGCCACAGCCTCGCCGCGATCCGCGACACCTGCGAGCGCACCCTGTGGCTGGAGCGCGGCGAGCTGCGCATGGACGGGCCCACCGAGGACGTCCTCAAGGAGTACGAGGAGTTCACCGGCGGCAAGAAGAAGCCCGCCGCCGCCAAGCCCAAGCCGACGGCCGCCTGACCGCACGGCACACGGTCACACGGTACGAAGAGGGGCGCCCCGGGCCACACGGCCCGGGGCGCCCCTTCGTCGTGTCCGCTACGAGTGCGTCCGCAGCAGGGTGCGCATCGTCCGCATCGCCACCGACAGGTTCGCCAGGTCGAACGTCTCCGAGCCCTGGATCTCCTCCAGCGTCGTGCGCGCCCGGCCCAGGATCGCCGTGTTGCGCTCCTCCCACGCCGCGAAGCGCTGCGCGGGCGTCGAGGTGCCGTTGCCGACGGCCAGGACGTCCGCGGTGAGCGCCGCGTGGGCCGCGTACAGGTCCTCGCGGATCGAGGCGCGGGCCATGGACTGCCAGCGGTCCGCGCGCGGCAGCTCGATGATGCGGTCCATGAGCTGGGTGATGTGCAGCCGGTCCGCGAGGTCGTAGTAGACCTCGGCGACGTCCAGCGGGTCCTTGCCCATGCGGTCGGCCACCGACACGATGTCCAGCGTCGGGAAGGCGGAGGAGAACCCGGCCACGCGCGTGGCGACTTCGTCCGGCACGCCCGCGCCGGTCAGCTCGTCATGGATCTGCTGGTACCAGTCCAGGTCCGCGCCGCGCAGCAGCTTCGGCAGCTGCTGCCAGACCTGCTCGACGCGCTCGGAGAAGAACTCCACCGTCTCGGCCAGCTGCAGCGGCTGCGGCCGGTTGTTGAGCAGCCAGCGCGTGCCGCGCTCGACCAGGCGCCGCGAGTGCAGCCGGATCCGGGTCTGCACCTCTGCCTCGACCTTGTTGTCCAGCGCCTCGACCGCGTCCCACACCGGCGCCGAGCGGAAGATCGCCCGGGCCGCGGTCTGCGCCCGCACGATCTCCTCCAGCGAGGCGCCGGTCTCCTCGCGCAGCCGGTGCAGGTACGTCGTACCGCCCGTGTTGACCGTGTCGTTGACCAGCACGGTCGTGGTGATCTCGCGGCGCAGCGGGTGGTTCTCGATCTGCTCGGCGAACTCCTGGCGCAGCGCCGTCGGGAAGTACGCGTAGAGCAGCCCGCGCAGGTAGGGGTCCTCGGGCAGCGAGGTGTGCAGCAGCTCGTCCGACACCGTGATCTTCGTGTACGCCAGCAGCACGGCCGTCTCCGGTCCGGTCAGACCGTGGCCGGCGGCGAGCCGCTCGCGGATCTGGCGGTCGGTCGGCAGGAACTCCAGCGCCCGGTCCAGATGGCCCTCGCGCACCAGGTGCTTCATGAAGCGCTGCTGGGCGTGGAGCATGTCCTGGGACTGCGCGAGGGCGTTGGCGATCGCCGTGTTCTGCGCGTAGTTGTTGCGCAGGACGAGGTGGCCGACCTCGTCGGTCATCTCGGCGAGCAGCTTGTTGCGCTGCTTGACGGTCATGTCGCCGTCCGAGACCAGCCCGTTGAGCAGGATCTTGATGTTCACCTCGTGGTCGGAGGTGTCCACGCCGGCGCTGTTGTCGATGGCGTCGGTGTTGATCCGGCCGCCCTGGAGCGCGAACTCGATCCGGCCGAGCTGGGTCAGGCCCAGGTTGCCGCCCTCGCCGACGACCTTGGCGCGCAGGTCGGCGCCGTCGACGCGGATGGCGTCGTTGGCCTTGTCGCCGACGTCCGCGTGGGACTCCGTCGACGCCTTCACGTACGTGCCGATGCCGCCGTTCCACAGCAGGTCGACCGGCGCCCGCAGGATGGCCTTCATCAGGTCGGCCGGGGTCATCTTGGCGATCTTCTCGTCGATGCCGAGGGCCGCGCGGATGTGGCCGTTGAGCGGGATCGACTTGGCCGTGCGGGGGAAGACGCCGCCGCCGGCCGACAGCAGGCCGGTGTCGTAGTCGGCCCAGCTGGAGCGCGGCAGCTCGAACAGGCGGCGCCGCTCGGCGTAGGAGGTCGCCGCGTCCGGGACCGGGTCGAGGAAGATGTGCCGGTGGTCGAAGGCGGCGACCAGGCGGATGTGCTCCGACAGCAGCATGCCGTTGCCGAACACGTCACCGGACATGTCGCCGATGCCGACCACCGTGAAGTCCTCGGCCTGCGTGTTCACGCCCATGTCGCGGAAGTGCCGCTTCACGGACTCCCAGGCACCGCGGGCGGTGATGCCCATGCCCTTGTGGTCGTAGCCGGCCGAGCCGCCGGAGGCGAAGGCGTCCCCGAGCCAGAAGTCGTAGGACTCGGCGACCTCGTTGGCGATGTCGGAGAACGTCGCGGTGCCCTTGTCGGCGGCGACCACGAGGTAGGTGTCGTCCTCGTCGTGCCGGACGACGTCGGCCGGGGGCACGACCTCGCCGGCCACCATGTTGTCGGTGATGTCGAGCAGCGCCGAGATGAACGTCCGGTAGCTGGCGATGCCCTCCGCCATCCACGCGTCGCGGTCGACGCTCGGGTCGGGCAGCTGCTTGGCGACGAAGCCGCCCTTGGCGCCGACCGGCACGATGACGGTGTTCTTCACCATCTGCGCCTTGACCAGGCCGAGGATCTCGGTGCGGAAGTCCTCACGCCGGTCGGACCAGCGCAGACCACCGCGCGCGACCTTGCCGAAGCGCAGGTGCACGCCCTCCACGCGCGGCGAGTACACCCAGATCTCGAACGCCGGGCGCGGCGCGGGCAGGTCGGGGATGGCCTGCGGGTCGAATTTCATCGACACGTAGTCGTGCGGCGTGCCGTTCGACGTGTTCTGGAAGAAGTTCGTGCGCAGCGTCGCCTTGATGACCGTGAGGAACGACCGCAGGATGCGGTCCTCGTCCAGCGAGGCCACCTGGTCCAGGGCCGCGTCGAGCTCCTCCAGGAGCGCGTCGACGATCTCGTGCCCGGCGCGCTGGCGGTCCGGCGACATCCGCGCCTCGAACAGGGAGACCAGCAGCCGGGTGGTGTGGACGTTGTTGCGGAGGGTGTCCTCCATGTAGTCCTGGCTGAAGGTGGACCCCGCCTGGCGCAGGTACTTCGCGTACGCCCGCAGCACCATCGCCTGGCGCCAGGACAGCCCGGCGCTGAGCACCAGGGCGTTGAAGCCGTCGTTCTCCGCCCGGCCGGTCCAGGTCGCGGCGAACGCCTCCTGGAACCGCTCGCGCGCGTCGTCGGCGAGGTAGTCGCCGCCGTTGGCCGCCTTGGCGAGCAGCGCCCGCGGGATGCGCAGGCCGAAGTCGTAGATCCAGGCGTTGGCGCGGTCCGAGCAGCGCAGCTCGTAGGGCCGCTCGTCGATCACCTCGACGCCCAGGCGGGCCAGCACGGGCAGCACCCGGGACAGCGAGATCGACTCGCCCTTGCGGTAGATCTTGAAGCGACGCTCGTCGGGTCCGGCGCCGACCGGCTCGTACAGGCTGAGCGCGAAGTCGTTGTCCTGGCCCAGCCGTTCGAGGTGGACCAGGTCGGCGACGGCCGCCCGCGGGGAGTGGTCGGCCTTGTAGCCCTCGGAGAAGGCGTGGTGGTAGCGGCGCATCAGCTCGGCGGAGCGCTCCTCGCCGAGTTCGGCGTTCAGCGCCTCGGCGAACCCGTCCGCCCAGGACCGCGCGGCCTCGACCAGCCGCGCCTCGATGCGCTCCTTGTCGCTGTCGCTGAGCTGCTGCAGCTCGGTGCCCGGCGGGACGCGGACCACGAAGTGCAGCCGGGACAGGATCGACTCGGTGTTCCAGGCGGTGAAGTCGACGCTGACGCCGCCCAGTTCCTCCTTGAGGATGTCGATGATCCGCAGCCGCACCCCGGTGGTGTAGCGGTCGCGGGGCAGGTAGACGAGGGCCGAGTAGTAGCGGCCGTACTCGTCCTGGCGCAGGTACAGCCGCAGCCGGCGCCGCTCCTGCAGGTACAGCACCGAGGTGACGATCGCCTGGAGTTCGCCGACCGGCGTCTGGAACAACTCGTCGCGCGGGTAGGTCTCCATGATCTGGAGCAGGTCGCGCCCGTCGTGGCTGTTGGGCGAGAACCCGGCGCCCTTCAGGACGGCCTCGACCTTGCGGCGCACCACGGGCACCCGCAGTACCGACTCGGTGTACGCGGCGGAGGAGAACAGTCCGAGGAAGCGCCGCTCCCCCACGACGTTGCCGTCCGCGTCGAACTTCTTCACGCCCACGTAGTCGAGGTACGAGGGCCGGTGCACGGTGGCCCGGCTGTTGGCCTTGGTCAGCACGAGCAGCTTGTGCTCGCGGGCCTTGGCTCGGGCGTCGGCGGGCAGCCGCTCGAAGGACGGGCTGACGGGGTGGCTCTCGTCGCCGGAGTGGTGCGGGTCGGAGCGCAGGATGCCCAGCCCGGTGCCCGGCACGGCGGCAAGCGAGTCGTCCTCGCGGAGCTGGTACTCGCGGTAGCCGAGGAAGGTGAAGTGGTCGGCGGCCAGCCAGCGCAGCAGCTCGCGCGCCTCGTCGAGGTCGGGGCCGGGCAGGTCGCCGGGGACCGGCTCCTCCTGGAGGCCGTCGGCGATCCGCAGCGCGGCGTCGCGCATCTTCTCCCAGTCCTCGACGGCCTCGCGGACGTCGGACAGGACGCGCAGCAGGTCGGCGGTGATCTGCTTCAGGTCGGACCGGTCGGTCTCCCGGTCGATCTCGACGTGGATCCACGACTCGACGTGCGCGTCGTGCGGCAGCCCGGCGGCCGCGGCCGGTGCGCCGAGCACCTCGATCAGCTTGCCGGTGACGTCACGGCGCACCACGAACTGCGGGTGGATCACGACGTGGATGCCGCGGCCCTGGCGGGTCAGCTCGTTGGTCACGGAGTCGACGAGGAAGGGCATGTCGTCGGTGACGACCTCCACCACGGAGTGGCTGCACGTCCAGCCGTTCTCCTCGACGGTGGGGGTGTGCACGCGCACGTTGGCGGTGCCCTGCGGCCGGTTCTCGGCGAGCCGGTAGTGCGAGAGCGCCGCGCCGAACACGTCGACCGGGTCGCGGTCGCCGAGGTCCTCGGGGGCGGTGTGCAGGTAGTAGCGCTGGAGGAACGAGAGCACCGACTCGTGGTCGGGGGCGTCCGGGCCGTCCGGGGTGTCCGGCGCGCCAGGGCTGCCCTCGCTCGTCGTCCCGGTCGGTAGGTGCCCCCCGACCGGGCTGTTCTCAGCGACCCGGGCGGCCCTCTCGAGCAGCTCGGCCTTGGCTTCGTCCAGCTTGGTCTGCATTGTCCTCTGGCTCCTGTCGCGCGCCGTTGCGTGACGTAGAAGGAAAAACGGTCTCGGTCCCTCCGGCGTGACGCCGCGACACGGGGTCTCCGGTCTGCTCCGACGCTATGCCGAGGGATGAGATGAACGGGGGGATATCAGCCATGTCCGACGCCCCCGACGACCCCGACGACCGCGGTGCGGCATCGCGCGTCCCGCTCGTCCGGGGTGTGTACGGCGTCCGGGGACCCCTGGGTCCCTCGTCCCGCCCGTGAGGACCAGCGACCGCCGCCCGGTCACGGAGACACTCCGTGCGAACCGGGCGCAGGGCAGGGGCCACAGCACCCCCGCGAACTATCGCGCTGATCACGCCACCAGGCTATCGCCCCTGCGGGGCCTCCCGTCATGAGCCGTATGTGTACAAAACAGGGGCGGGAACTTTGACGTTCTGCACAGGGGTGGAGTCGGGGGTGTGGTGCAGGGGGGTCCGCCGGGGCGGATGTGACGCACGGGAGGACGAGGTTCGTACGCTCGGCCGGGCCACGCCCGGTCGAACCGGGGGCGGCCCGCCGCACCGGGAAGTGGTCGCGCCGCACGCAGGAAGTGCCGTCCGCCGCACCGGGGTGGTGGCCCACGGCACCGAAAAGTGGCCGCGGTCACCCGGAGGGGCCAGGCTGAAATCGGCCACCGCCCCCTTGGCACAGCGCCGCCGGGGCGGCACGGTGCCCACACCACCACCTGGCAGGAGGAGGCCGCCGTGCCCACGAACATCCTCATCGTCACCGGTGACGCAGCCGAGTCGCTGGAGGTCCTCTATCCCTACCAGCGCCTGCGCGAAGAGGGTTACGAGGTCCACATCGCCGCCCCGACCCGCAAGAAGCTCCGGTTCGTCGTGCACGACTTCGAGGACGGCTTCGACACCTACACCGAGAAACCCGGCTACACCTGGCCCGCCGACCTGGCCTTCTCCGAGGTCGACCCCGGACGGTACGCCGCCGTCGTCGTCCCCGGCGGCCGGGCGCCCGAGTACCTGCGCAACGACCCCGAGCTGCGCAAGATCCTCAAGTCGTTCTTCGACGCGGACAAGCCGGTCGCCCAGATCTGCCACGGCCCGCTGCTGACCGCCGCCGTGGACGCCCTCAGCGGCCGCCACGTCACGGCGTACCCGGCGCTGGAGATCGACATGCAGACCGCCGGCGCGACCTTCCAGGACACCGAGGCGGTCGTGGACGGCAGCCTGGTCTCGTCGCGCGCCTGGCCGGACCACCCGGCCTGGATGCGCGAGTTCCTGACCGTCCTGCGCGCCAAGGCGCCGGTCACCTGAGGCCAGGGGTCACGCGGCGAGTTCCTCCGCCACCTGCACGGCCTCCGCCAGGCTGTCCACCACGGGCACCCCGACCGCCTCCAGGCTGGCCCGGCCGTGCGAGCCCCCGGTGTACAGCACCGCCCGCGCCCCCACGTGCAGCGCGGCCACCGCGTCGTCCGCGGCGTCGCCGATCACCACGGTCCGCTCCGCGTCCACGCCCATGAGCGCCTGGAGGTGGCGCACCATGTGCTCGGCCTTGCTGCCCCCGGACGGCCCGACCCGGCCGTCCACCCGCAGGAAGTGCGGCTCTATGCCGAACCCGCGCACCAGCGGCACCAGGTCGTCGTGCCCGTACATGCTGAGCAGCGACTGGCTGCGCCCCGCCGACCGCCACCCGGCGAGCAGGTCCGCCGCGCCCTCGGTCAGCATGCAGGCCGCCCGCCGCTCGGCGTAGTAGCGGTGGAAGACCGCGTCCATGACCTCCCACTCGGCGTCCGTGGGCAGCCGTCCCATCAGCCGCTCGTAGAACTTCGGCACCGGCACGCAGTACAGCGCCCGGTACCGCTCCAACGTGATCGGCTCCAGCCCCAGCTCGGCGAACGCCGCGTTCGTCGCCCCGATGATCGCCTCGTTGTCGTGGAACAGCGTCCCGTTCCAGTCCCAGACGATGTGCGCCCCAGTCTGCATCCCCATGTCCGCAAACGTACCCGCCCCCGCTGACAGCGGGGAGGGGCGGGAGCTCAGCCGGCCGATCCCACCAGGTTCGGGATCTCCTGCGTGGCGAACCACAGCAGCTCGTGGTCCTCGGCCCCGTCCACCACGAACTGCGCGTCGTCGTCCCCGCCGTCCGCCGCCTCCAGGGCGTCCGCCGCGGCGGCCACGTCCGCCTCCGCGTCGTCCGCGTCGACGTGCACGGCCGCCGCCTTGCCCAGCGGTACGGCCCCGGCGACCGTCACCTCGCCCAGCGCGGCCGGGTCCAGGCCGCGGTCCGGGTCGGACGCCGCCGCCCCGTCCGGTACGTCGACGGCGACCACGACCCGCCGCCGCGGCGCCCCTGCGTCCGCCGCGAGCAGCCGCAGCGAGGCCAGCGCGGCCCGGCTGAGCGCCGCGTACTCCAGCTCCTCGATGTCGTCCGAGAGGTACCACTCGCGCAGCCCGGGCGTGACGGCGTACGCGACGAGCGGCCCGGACCCCAGCTGTCCCGTCTTGTGCGCCTCGGCGAGCCCGGGGAGGGTCAGGGGGACGTAGACGCGCATGGCAGCCGCTTTCGTGGGTCGGGGGCTCCTGGAACGGTCTCCAGAATACGTGCGGGCGTCCCGCGGGCGTCCCCTTTCGGGTCTGTCCCCGCACCTCGGCGGGCGTCCACCCGGCGCCCGCCGTTCACCCGGTCCGCCCGCTTCCCCACGGGCCGCGGCACCCTCCCCGTCACCCTGATAGGTGAACTTCGGCGGGCCCCCGCCACGCACGGGACCTTGCTTGCCCTTCCCCTCGCCGACCCCGTACAAGATCGACCACCGCGGTTGGTTACCGACCGGTACCGACCGGATTGCGCCGAGTTTCCCTCGCGCACCAGATCACGGGGATCACATGAACAAGGTCATGACCAGGAGCCAGCGCCGCCCCGCCCCGCGGGCGGCCGCCCGTCCGCCGGCCCGCCGCGACTCCGGCCGCCCCGGCGGCGCCCCACCGCGCACACCGAGCGGCGGCACCGCCCGCACGACCGCCGGGGGCCGCCCACCGGCCGGCCCCGGCACCACCCACCGCACCCGCCCGGCCGACAACCGCCCCGGCACCGTCACGCGGGCCTCGGGGGCCGTCCCGGCGGGGCAGGGAGCGCCTGCGCAGCCCACCGCCACCGATGTCTTCGCCGAGCGCCTCCTCGCCGTCCTCAGCGGCCGCCGGCCCGTGCACGCGATGCTCCGCCACACCCTCGGCCGCGCCTACGACGACCTGGTCCGCCTCGCCGAGCACGGCCCGCTGCGCACCCTGCGCGGCGCCCGCCCCGTCGTCCGCGACATCGGCCACTACGAGGTCCGCCCCGGCACCATCGAGGCCTTCGCCCGCATCCGCGCTGGCGACCGGCTGCGCGCCATGGCCTTCCGCCTGGAACGCGGCACGGACCACCGCTGGCGCTGCACGGCCGTGGAACTAGGCGGCCCCCGCCCACGCCCCGAGGACGACTGACCGAGCCGCCCGCACCCGCCCACCGGCCCGGCACGGCACGCCGAAGGGCCGGCCACCCCCTGGGGTGACCGGCCCTCACGGAACCTGCGCCGACTGCCCGGCCCGGCTACTTCTTGCGGCGGCGGCCGCCCCGCGACTGCTTGCGGCGCTCCGCACGGGTCAGCCCGTCGGCCTCGGAGCGCACCGGCTCCTCGTCACCGGCGAAGTCACCCTCGATGGTGCCGCCCTCGCCGTCCACGGTCGGCGCCGAGAAGTGGAGGTTGCGCCGCTGCGGCACGTCCAGGCCCTTGGCGCGGATCTCCGGACGCGCGCCCGCCTGCGCCGGCACGGAGTCCTGCTTCTCCAGGTCGGCCACCGGCTTGGCGTCCTCGACCGGGACCTCCTCGACCTGCTGCTCGACCTGGACCTCCAGGTTGAACAGGTAGCCGACGGACTCCTCCTTGATGCCGTCCATCATGGCCTGGAACATGTCGAAGCCCTCGCGCTGGTACTCCACCAGCGGGTCCTTCTGCGCCATCGCGCGCAGGCCGATGCCCTCCTGGAGGTAGTCCATCTCGTAGAGGTGCTCGCGCCACTTGCGGTCCAGGACCGACAGCACGACCCGGCGCTCCAGCTCACGCATGATCTCCGAGCCGAGCTGCGCCTCACGCGCCTCGTACTGCTGGGTGATGTCGTCCTTGATGGACTCGGCGATGAACTCGGCGGTCAGACCGGCCCGGTCGCCCGCCGCCTCCTCCAGCTCCTCGATGGTGACCTTCACCGGGTAGAGCTGCTTGAACGCGCCCCACAGCCGGTCCAGGTCCCAGTCCTCAGGGAAGCCCTCGGAGGTCTCGGCCTGCACGTACGCGTCGATCGTGTCGTCCATGAAGTGCTGGATCTGCTCCTGCAGGTCCTCGCCCTCCAGGACGCGGCGGCGCTCTCCGTAGATGACCTCACGCTGGCGGTTGAGCACCTCGTCGTACTTCAGGACGTTCTTGCGGGTCTCGAAGTTCTGCTGCTCGACCTGCGACTGCGCGGACGCGATCGCACGCGTGACCATCTTGTTCTCGATCGGCACGTCGTCCGGGACGTTCGCCATCGACATCACGCGCTCGACCATCTGCGCCTTGAACAGCCGCATCAGGTCGTCGCCCAGCGACAGGTAGAAACGGGACTCGCCCGGGTCGCCCTGACGGCCGGAACGACCGCGCAGCTGGTTGTCGATGCGGCGCGACTCGTGCCGCTCGGTGCCCAGCACGTACAGCCCGCCGAACGACTCGACCTCGTCCTTCTCCGCCTTGACGGCCTGCTCGGCCCGCTCCAGGGCGGCGGGCAGCGCCGCGGCCCACTCCTCGATGTGCTCCTCCGGGTCCAGGCCGCGCTGGCGCAGCTCCGCCTCCGCGAGGTCCTCGGGGTTGCCGCCGAGCTTGATGTCCGTACCACGGCCGGCCATGTTCGTCGCCACCGTCACGGCGCCCTTGCGGCCCGCCTGCGCGACGATCTGCGCCTCGCGCTCGTGCTGCTTGGCGTTCAGCACCTCGTGCTGGATGCCGCGCTTGCTCAGCTGCTGCGAGAGGTATTCCGACTTCTCGACCGAGGTCGTGCCGACCAGGATCGGCTGGCCCTTCTCGTGCTTCTCGGCGATGTCGTCGACTACCGCCTCGAACTTGGCGACCTCGGTCCGGTAGATCAGGTCCGACTGGTCCTTGCGGACCATCGGCTTGTTCGTCGGGATCGGGACCACGCCGAGCTTGTAGATCTGGTGGAACTCGGCGGCCTCGGTCATCGCCGTACCGGTCATGCCGGACAGCTTCTTGTAGAGGCGGAAGAAGTTCTGCAGGGTGATCGTGGCGAGCGTCTGGTTCTCGTCCTTGATGTCCACCCCTTCCTTCGCCTCGATCGCCTGGTGCATGCCCTCGTTGTAGCGGCGGCCGGCGAGGATGCGGCCGGTGTGCTCGTCGACGATCATGACCTCGCCGTCGATGACGACGTAGTCCTTGTCCTTCTTGAAGAGCTCCTTCGCCTTGATGGCGTTGTTCAGGTAGCCCACCAGCGGCGTGTTGACCGACTCGTAGAGGTTGTCGATGCCCAGCCAGTCCTCGACCTTGCTGACACCCGACTCGTGGATCGCGACCGTGCGCTTCTTCTCGTCGACCTCGTAGTCGCCGGTCTCCTCGACGCCCTTGAGCGGGTTGCCCGCCTCACCGCGCTTGAGCCGCGTGACCAGCTTGGCGAAGTCGCCGTACCACTTCGTGGCCTGGTCCGCCGGGCCCGAGATGATCAGCGGCGTGCGCGCCTCGTCGATGAGGATGGAGTCCACCTCGTCGACGATCGCGAAGTTGTGGCCGCGCTGCACGAGTTCGTCCTTCGCCCACGCCATGTTGTCGCGCAGGTAGTCGAAACCGAACTCGTTGTTCGTGCCGTACGTGATGTCGCAGGCGTACTGCTCGCGGCGCTGCGCAGGCGTCATGTTGGCGAGGATGCAGCCGACGTCCAGGCCCAGGAACTTGTGGACGCGGCCCATCATCTCCGAGTCGCGCTCGGCCAGGTAGTCGTTCACCGTGATGAGGTGGACGCCGTCACCCGACAACGCGTTCAGGTACGCGGGCAGCGTGCCGACCAGGGTCTTGCCCTCACCGGTCTTCATCTCGGCCACGTAGCCGAGGTGCAGCGCGGCACCGCCCATCAGCTGCACGTCGTAGTGCCGCTGGCCGAGGACGCGCTTGGCCGCCTCGCGCACCGTGGCGAACGCCTCGGGCAGCAGGTCGTCCAGGCTCTCCCCGTCGGCGTACCGCTGCTTGTACTCATCGGTGAGGGCCCGCAGCTCGGCGTCGGAGAGGCCGACGAAGTCCTCTTCGATGGAGTTGACCTGGTCCGCGATGCGGTGCAGCTTGCGCAGGATCTTGCCTTCGCCTGCACGCATGATCTTCGAGAGGACGGACACGGGGGTTGGTCTCCTTGCCGGTCGGGCCTGGGACGGTCGGTGGTGACGGACTGAGCAACGGCCATCGTATGCGAGGACCCCGCCACGCCGGGAGGCCTGCCGTGCCGGGGACCGCACACCGGTGCGCGCCCGCTGGTCGGATGTCCTTCACCCCGAACAACGGCCGGGGCCCCCGGATGGTGCCGCCCCCACCGGACGAACGTGCGCGAATCGTGATCACTCCCTCACCGCCCGCAAGGAGGTGACGCACCGGCGCCCCACCCACCACAATCACCCGATGGACCCCGTCACCCTGACCTCGGACCGCCTCGTCCTCGACGCGCTCACCCCCCGCGACACCGACGCGGTGCACACGGCGGCCCAGGACCCGGACGTCCAGCGCTGGACGACGATCCCCTCGCCCTACCTCCCCGCACACGCGCGTGCCTTCACCGAGCGGCTGGTCCCCGACGGCTGGGCCAGCGACACCATGTTCACCTTCGGCGTCTTCCTGCCCGACCGCACCCTCACCGGTGCCCTCAGCCTCACCCGGCGCGCCCCCGGCACCGCCGAGGTCGGCTTCTGGACCGCCAAGGAGCACCGCGGCCGCGGCTACACCACCGAGGCCACCCTGACCGCCGCCCGCTGGGCCTTCACCGCCCTCGCCGTCGACCGCCTCGAATGGCACGCCGAAGTCGGCAACACCGCCTCGCGCGCCGTCGCCCACCGGGCCGGCTTCACCTTCGAGGGCACCCTGCGCGCGGCCCTCGACCACAGGGGCACCCGCCGCGACTGCTGGCTCGCCTCCCTCCTGCCCGCCGACCTCGGCCTGCCGCCCGCGACGCCCTACCTGCCGCACCGGCCCGCCCCGAACTGAACCGCACCGAGAAGAAAAACCCGCAGCTCACCCCCGGGTGTCAGTGCCGGCGCCTATCGTGCGAGCCATGACCACCCCGCGCCCCCAGACCGAGCTCTCCGCGGACGACGCCCGCCGCATCGCCCTCCGCGCCCAGGGCTTCCTCGGCAGCCCCGACCGCAAGGCAGGCGTCCGCGGCGTCCTCCGCCACCTGGGCGCGGTCCAGCTCGACACCATCTCCGTCCTGGCCCGCAGCCACGAACTCATCCCCTACGCCCGCCTCGGCGCCGTCGGCCGCACCACCGTGGAGCAGGCCTACTGGACCGACACCCACGCCTTCGAGTACTGGTCGCACGCCGCGTGCATCCTCCCCATCGAGGAGTGGCCCCACTTCGCGTTCCGCCGCCGCGCCTACCGCCACCGCCCGCACTGGCACCACACCCTCCCGGACGGCGTGTACGACCAGGTCATCAAGCAGCTGCGCACCGAGGGCCCCCTCACCGCCACCGAGCTCGGCGGCGCCAAGCGCACCAGCGAGTGGTGGGACTGGTCCGGCACCAAGGTCGCCGTGGAGCGCGCCCTCATGTACGGCGAGGTCGTCTGCGTCGAACGCCGCGGCTGGAAGCGCGTCTACGACCTCGCCGAGCGCGCCGTCCCCGCCCACCTGCTGCACGACGACCTCGACGACGCCGAGTGCCTGCGCCGCCTGGTCCACCTGGCCGGCCAGTCCCTCGGCGTCGGCACCCGCGCGGACCTCGCCGACTACCACCGCCTCAAGACCGAGCAGGTGGACGCCGTGATCGCCGACTCCGGCCTGGTCCCCGTCACCGTGCACGGCTGGGGGAAGCCCGCCTGGGCCGACCCGGCCGCCCTCGCCGCACCGCCGCGCGGCCGCCACCGCACGACCCTGCTGTCGCCGTTCGACTCCCTCATCTGGGAACGCGCCCGCACCGAGCGGATCTTCGGCTTCACCCACCGCCTGGAGGCCTACGTCCCCAAGCCCAAGCGGATCCACGGCTACTTCGCCATGCCGGTGCTGGCCGGCGGCCGGCTCGTGGGACGCGTCGACCCGGCCCGCGAGGGCAGGACCCTCGTCGCCCGGCAGATCACCCTGGACCACCGCAAGGCCGTCCCCGCCGTCGCCCAGGCCCTCGTGGAGGCGGCCGGCTGGGTCGACTGCACGGACGTCCGCGTGGAACGCGTCGACGCCCCGGAACTGCGCGAGCCCCTCACCACGGAACTCGCCCGCCTGCTGGCCTGACCGGCCGCGCGAAGGACCGGCCCGATCCGCGAGGACCTCAGCGGATCTCGAGGATCTTCTCCCGCATCGCGTACACCACGGCCTCCATCCTGGAGTGCAGCTGCAACTTCTCCAGGATGTTGCGCACATGGTTCTTCACGGTGTTCTCGGAGATGAACAACTCCTTGGCGATGTCCCGGTTGTTCATTCCGGTCGCCACGAGCTTCAGCACTTCCAGCTCACGGTCCGTCAGCCGCGGCGCCGGCACCAGCCGGCGCTCGTCGGTCCGCTGGATCATCGACTTGAACTCGGTGAGCAGTTTCGACGCCATGGACGGACTGATCTGCGACTGCCCGTCGGCCACCGCGCGAATCGCGGTCGCCACCTCGTCGGTGGAAATCTCCTTCAGGAGATAACCCGTCGCGCCCGCCTTGATCGCGTCATAGAGATCGGCCTCCTCGTCGCTGATCGTCAACATGATGATCTTCGCGCTGGGGGCCACCTCCTTGATGGACGTGCACGCCTCGATACCGCCCCGCTTGGGCATCCGGACGTCCATCAGCACGATGTCGGGCAGCAGGTCGGCCGCCTTGTCCACGGCCTCGGCACCGTCCCCCGCCTCACCGACGACCTGGATGTCCTCCTCGGCCGCCAGCACGATCTCCAGACCGCGACGGAACAAGGCGTGGTCGTCCACGACGAGAACCCGGATCGGCTCCCCACGCGAAGTGCCCGCCTCCGGGCCCATGCCGACGACGCCGTCGCCGGCGCCCCCGTCCCGCATCGGTCCGAAGCTGTCCGCCATCGTTCCTCCCCCTGAAGGCTGTGGCCGTGGTCCTGTGCCGTCGCCAACCCAAGGCAGCGACCCACCGGTTGGGCCGCTCGGGTCATGATTCCATGCCCGGACGACAACGCGGTGACGCAACGGTGCGCGATGGGGTCGCACGGCGTCGCACGAGGGTGCCCCTGGGGGCGCACACGCGCTCCAGGGGCACCGGCCGGACCGTCGGCGACGCGGGTCAGCCGCCCAGCGTGTCACCCGACTCGGCGGAGTTGCCCTGGGTGACCATCGTGTCCGTCCTCAGGTGGATCACGCCGTAGTCGTACGCGTGCCGCCGGTAGACGACGCTCGGCTCCTTGGTCTCGGAGTCGACGAACAGGTAGAAGTCGTGACCGACCAGCTCCATCTCGTAGAGAGCCTGGTCGAGGGTCATCGCGGCGGCCACGTGGGTCTTCTCCCGGACCACCAGCGGGCCGTCGCCCTGCACCTCGAGGGAACCGATCTTCTTGGTGGGCACGCCCTCGGACTCGTCGGACCCGACCGCCTGGCCGTTGCTGTCGAGGGTGGCCACGCCCGGGACGTGGTCGGCGACCTCCGCCGCCGAGATCCGGCGTGTGCCGCGCCGCGTGTACCGCTTGTCGTGCTGCTTGCGCAGCTGGGCGTCCAGCTTCTCCGCCGCCAGGTCGAGTGCCGCGTACGGGTCACTGGCCGCCGCCTCCGCCCGGATCACCGGACCGCGGGAGCGGAGCGTGATCTCCACTCGGTCGCACCGGTCGGCCTGTCGGGGGTTCGGCTCCTTGGACACCTCGACGTCGAGGCTGATCACCTTGCCATCGAGCTTCTGGATCTTCTCCAGCTTCAGCTTCTCGGCCACGTGCTTGCGGAACCGCTCGGGCACCTCGGTCTTGCGGCCCTTGACGACGATGTCCACGCAGAACTCCGTTCCCGGATCGCTCCGCTTCACCGGCGGAGCATCTCCCTTTTGCACCAGGTCCCGGAGAGCCCCGGAACCTCGGACTCGGTGACGTCCACCTCCTCCTCCCCCGCGGGCGCGATGTCCATCCTCGGTGCGGCGGGTGATTGCGCGAAAAACCACAGCACCGCATTCGGATAAGTGAGGTCTGGCCTGCGGCTTTCCCTCACAACTGAACATATCTCGCCCGGACGGATGTCGTCACCCTCTACTGACGCGTACCTCCGTTCAGGTGAATTGACCCTCTCATTACCTGCAACGACGCGAGTTAACACTCAGTTCCTGCTCATTCCGAAGGAATCCGCCGACGCGGCGACCACCGCCGCGCAGAGCACTCCTCCGGTCCGTCCCCCGAGTACCCGGGGAGGCCCGCCATCAGCACTCGTCCCTCCCGCGGATCCCGCCTCGCGGTCCGCGTCCCCGTCGGTCCGACGGCTTCCTTCCACCGTCACGCCCCCGCCACCGCCACTCTTCCCCGCCGTCCCCCACCCGATGCCTCCCCGCACACTTCCTCCGGACCCCCGCCGCACGGCCCTCCCAGAAGGTGACGAGCCCCGCTGATCGGGGTACACGCCGGTGTTGGTCGCGTGCACCGCGTTCACCGCGTGCACCCCGTTCACCCCGTTCACCCCGTTCACCGCGTTCACCGCTTCCCGCACGGCCCGGGCCGCCTCCGCCAGGGACGCGCCCGTCGTCATCAGGTCGTCCACGAGCACCACCGGCCCATCCGCGAGCACCCGCGCCCCGCCCGGCACCACCACCAGCGCGCCCCGCAGGTTCTCCCGCCGCTGCCGCGAATCGAGCCCCGCCTGGTCCGACACCCGCCGCCCCTGCCGCAACACCGCCGCAACCCGCGCCGGCCTCCCGGCCCGCCGCAGCACCCCGGCCGCGGCGAGCGCGATACGACGCGTGGGGTCGTGCCCACGGGAGCGAACGGCGGCGGGGGCGGAGGGGACGGGGACGAGGAGGAGGGGGAGGGGGAGGGGGAGGGGACGAGGAGGAGGGAGAGGGCGAGGGCGGGGAAGGGGCAACGCGGCCGGGGTGGGGCCCTCTTCCACCCCCACCCACACCGCCCCCGCCAACGCCACCCCCAACTCCCGCCCCAGCCCCAGCGCACCGCGCTCCTTGTGCGCCAGCAGCACGGCCCGCACCGCGTCCCCGTACGGCGCCGCCGCGAAGACGGCCGGCAGGCCCGGAGGCTCGGGCACCGGCCGCACCCGCCGCGGCACGGCCCCGCCGAGCGCCTCCCGGCACCCGGCGCAGAGCACCCCCCGAGCCCGTCCGCACCCGGCGCACCCGGTCGGCAGGACCAGGTCCCCGAACTCCCGCCACCAGCCCCGCACACCGTCCACGAGGACCACTGTGCCAAGTCCTCCGGGAGCCCGCCCGACCCTGTGGAAAACGGTCGAGCCCTCCTGTGGACAACCATCAGGAGGGCTCGCACGCAGTCATCGTCGGGCTGTGATCACCCGGGGTAGAACACCGCCGAAGCCGTCTCCTTCAGCGTGCGCCAGCCGCTGCCGCCGGGGAGCCACAGCAGGCCGTTCTTGGACGTGGCGAACAGCGGGGCCTCACTGTCCTCGGACGCCGCGATGCTCTGCACCTCGGTCAGGCCAGGCAGCGTGCCCGCCTCGGGGACGGAGCCGTCGGACTGGACGTACTGCACCTGCTCGACCCCGCCGGACTCCCGCCCGACGACCACGAGCCGGCTGTCCCCGGCCCACGACACGGCCGTCACCTGCTCCAACTCCGGTGTGGCGGAGCGCAGTTCCTGGACCGACACGGACGGCTGCTGTTCGCCGGGCTTCTGGTCGCGCTCGATCCGCCCGATCAGCAGCGTCTGCTTGCCGTCCTTCTCCACCACGAGCGCGATCCGCACCCCGTCGGCGGCCACCCGGACGGCGTTGATCCGCCCGTCCAGGCTGGGCGTGCGCACGACGACCGGGGTGCCGCCGCCCTTCTGGAGCAGCAGCAGACGTGGTGCGTCGGGGTTGCGGTCGGCCACCCACAGGTCGCCCTGTCCGTCCCAGCTGGGTGCGGTGAGCCGGTCACTCTCGGTCGCGCCGGTGCTGCGCAGCACCGGTTCGCCGAGGGAGCTGCCGGTGACCATGGAGCCGACGTAGAGCGTCTTGCCGTCGATGGTGACGCCGGCGGCCATGTGCTCGTCGTGCGCGACGGCGACGGAGCGCAGTGCCTTGGTGCCGTCGCCGAGCGCGCCGGGCACGGGGTCGGGGTTGGCGTCCTCGCCGCTGCTCATCCGTGCGAGCCGGTGTTCGCCGTCGATGTAATACAGGTAGCCGGGGTGGTCCTCGGAGCCCCGCGCGGCGACGGTCGCGGAGCGGTTCTCGCTGAGCGAGCACAGCCGGGTGTCACCGGCGCGCAGTTCGACCTCCTCGACGACCGGGGTGAGGCTCTGCAGGGTGAACAGCAGCTGGGCGGCCATCTCGTCGCACTTGGCGTGGCCGACGTTCTCGGCCTTGTCGTTGAGCGGCACGGTCAGCTTGTTCTGGTCGTCGGGCGTCAGCGCGGTGACGCCCTTCGCCAGCTCGGTGCCGGTGGGGAAGCTGGAGCGCACGACGGGGCGCAGCCAGCTGGTGGGCCCGCCGAGCAGGGAGCGGACGACCTGGGTGGTGGGGTCGACGCGTTCGCGCACGTAGACGGGGTCGGCGACGGCGGCGGGCCGGCGCGTGGAGCCCACGGTCGTGGTGGTGGACGCGAAGTAGTACTTGTTGACGGACATGTAGTTGCGCTCGAAGTCCGATGTGCCCATGACGACGCCTTGGGGCAGGGCGTCGATGCGCCACTGTTCGGACTTCTTGTCGCGCACGAGGTGCACGATCTGCCCGTAGTTGCCGTCGGCGGGGCTGTACGACTGCTGTCCGTCGACGGTCGCCACGCGCGTGCCGGTGAGCGTGAAGGAGAAGTCGCCGCCTTCGACGCGGCCGCCGGAGCGGTCGGCCTCGGCTTCGGGCCCGTCGGCGAGCACGGTCGTGGACTGCTCGGGCTGCCAGGTGCGCGCGGCTTGCGGGGTGAGGTACTGCCGTGCGGTGGAGAAGGTGGGGTCGTCGCTGGTCAGCGCCTCGAGGAAGCCCTGGACGATCTCGGAGGGCGGCGCGTCCTCGCGGGGCGGCATCGCGAACACGCGGACCTGGGTCTCCTGGCGGGGGGTGGATTCCACGCCCCGCAGGTCGCCGTTGTCGGGCATCGAGGCGCACCCGGCCAGCAGTACGACCCCGCACGCGGCGTACGCCGTCGCCCGCCCGCGTCCGCGCCGCGTGCGCGTGTCCCCCTCGCGCTCAGCGCCCACGAAACGCCTCCCCCTGATCGTCCGAACCGTCCGCTCCCGCGTCCACCCGCCCGGAGCTCTCCGCACGCGCCCCGCCCGCGGCGGACGCGTCCCCCTGCCGACGTGCGCCGGACCGGGCACCGTCGTCCTGCCACCGCGCACCGGACGGCTGCGGCTGCGGCTTTCCCGCACCTGCGGTCTCGTCCGCGCGTCGCGGGGGTACTGCCGCGGGTCGCGCGACCACGCGTGCGCCGTTGCCCGGCAGGGCCGTGGGATCGGCCGTGGGGGCCGCGGCGGTGGCCCTGGGGGTGATGGGGGCCCGGGCACCCGACCGGGGCTCACCGGCGGGCTGGAGCGGCACGGTGGCGCTCTTCTCGCCGCTCCCCCGGGGCAGCCCGGCGTCGTTGAGGCCGCGGTTACGGCGGGAGTCCTTGGGCTCCAGGGGTATCGGCGAGCCGCGCAGCGGTTCGTCGGCGGTGCGCGGGAGCGTCAGCCGGAACTGCGAGCCGCCACCGGGTTCGCCCCAGGCCTGCAGCCAGCCGCCGTGCAGCCGCGCGTCCTCCAGGGCGATGGACAGGCCGAGGCCGGTGCCGCCGGTGGTACGCGCGCGTGCCGGGTCGGCGCGCCAGAAGCGGCTGAACACGCGCGTGGCCTCGCCGGGCTTGAGGCCGACCCCGTAGTCGCGTACGGCGACGGCGACGGCGCCCTGGGCCGAGGCGAGCTTGACGATGACGTCCTTGCCCTCGCCGTGTTCGACGGCGTTGACGACGAGGTTGCGCAGCACGCGTTCGACGCGCCGGGCGTCGGCCTCGGCGACCACGGGCTGCTGGTCGCCGACGACCCGTATCGCCGTGCCCTTGCGTTCGGCGAGGGGCGCCGCGCCGTCGACGACGCGGCGTACGACGTCGCGCAGGTCGATCGGTTCGGCCTCCAGGGAGGCGGCGCCGGCGTCGAAGCGGCTGATCTCCAGCAGGTCGGCGAGCAGGGACTCGAACCGGTCGAGCTGGTCGGCGAGGAGTTCCGCGGAGCGGGCGGTGACGGGGTCGAAGTCCGCGCGGGCCTCGTGGATGACGTCGGCGGCCATGCGCACGGTGGTCAACGGGGTGCGCAGCTCGTGGGAGACGTCGGAGACGAACCGTCGCTGCATCCGTGACAGGTCCTCGAGCTGCTGGATCTTCAGCTGGAGGTTCTGCGCCATCTTGTTGAAGGCCTCGCCGAGGCGGGCGATGTCGTCCTCGCCGGTGACCTTCATGCGTTCCTGGAGGCGCCCGGCGGAGAGCCGCTCGGCGATGCCGGCGGCCATCCGCACCGGGGTGACGACCTGCCGTACGACGAGCCAGGCGATCGCCCCGAGGAGCACGACGACGAAGAGCCCGGCGGTGGCGAGGGTGCCCTTGACGAGGCTGAGGGACTTCTCCTCCTGGGTGAGCGGGAAGAGGTAGTACAGCTCGTAGGGGTCGCCGTTGGGGTCGTTGACCCGCTTGCCGATGACGAGCGCGGGCTGGGACTCCGTGTCGCCGTTGCTGTAGCGGATGCGGGTGTAGCTCTGGGCGGCGCTGCTGCCGGTGTTGACGCGGGCGCGCAGGTCCTCGGGGACGCTCTTGTTGGGGTCGACGCCGCCGGAGGCGCGGGGTCCGCGTCCGCCGCCGCTGTCGTCGCCGGGGGGCAGGGTGACGACGTCGAAGGCGCCCTGGCCGCCGCTGGACAGCGACGACACCAGTTCGCTCATCCATTCGATGACGTTCTGGGAGGCGCGCTGGTCGGCGGGGGTGCCGTCGTCGGCGCCGGCGCTCGCGGCCTCGTCGGCCTTCTGCTTGGCCACCGCGAAGCCGCCGGTGGCCTGGCTCTGCGACGCCTTGACCTTGGCGTCGAGCAGTCCGTTGCGCACCTGCCCGATGACGACGAAGCCCAGCAGCAGGACGACGCCCAGCGACATCAGCAGCGTGGTGGCGACGACCTTGAGCTGGATGTTGCGCCGCCACAGCCGCATGAGCGGCAGCAGCGGCCTGCGTATCCAGCGCAGCAGGAGCCTCAGGACCGGGCTGCCCTGCACCCCGCCCTGGAACGACCCGCCGTGCACGAGGCTCGCCCAGCGCTCCCGCAGGGGCTTGCGGCCGACAGGCCGCTCCGGGCGGGCCCCGGACCGGCCGGGCGCCGAAGCGGCACTGTCACCGGACATGTCAGCTCGGTCCTGCCTTGTACCCGACACCACGGACGGTCACCACGATCTCCGGGCGCTCCGGGTCCTTCTCGACCTTGGAGCGCAGCCGCTGCACGTGCACGTTGACCAGGCGGGTGTCGGCGGCGTGCCGGTAGCCCCAGACCTGCTCGAGGAGCACCTCGCGCGTGAAGACCTGCCACGGCTTGCGCGCCAGGGCGACCAGCAGGTCGAACTCCAGCGGGGTCAGCGCGATCGACTGCCCCTCCCGTTTCACGGAGTGCCCGGCGACGTCGATGACCAGGTCGCCGATGGCGAGCTGCTCGGGCGCGGGCTCCTCGGACCTCCGCAGCCGGGCCCGTATGCGGGCGACCAGCTCCTTCGGCTTGAACGGCTTCACGATGTAGTCGTCGGCGCCCGACTCCAGGCCCACGACGACGTCGACGGTGTCGCTCTTGGCCGTGAGCATCACGATCGGCACGCCGGACTCCGCCCTGATCAGGCGGCACACCTCGATGCCGTCCCGGCCGGGCAGCATGAGGTCCAGCAGCACCAGGTCGGGCTTGGCTTCACGGAACGCGGCCAGCGCCTTGTCGCCGTCGGCTACGAAAGACGGCTCAAAACCTTCACCACGCAGCACAATGCCGAGCATCTCGGCCAGTGCGGTGTCGTCGTCGACGACAAGGACTCGTCCCTTCATAAACGACATCATCCCATTCTCATAACAGTGACGGTGGCGCTGGTGAGCGAGGTCACTGGCCTGTGACCTTAGCCGCAGCGAGCCGTCACTGTCTGCCCTCGTCCCGGACGGTGCCCTCGACACCCCCACGACCCGGGCGGGACACGGGTCGACGCCACCGCAGGACGGCCGAAAACCGGCTGGACCCCGCACCCGTCCCGCACGGTCCCCCACGGTGCCGCGCGAGCACGGCCGTCACCGCCCGCCCTCGCGCAAGACGACATAAGGCCCCGGGGAGCGGCCACGCCTGGACAGGCAGGCGCTTCCCCGAGGCCGTCGGCCGGACAGGCCCGTCAGACCCGTCAGCCGCCCGACACCTGCCGCGACCGGGCGTACAGGTCCGCCAGAGCCTCCGCCGTCACCGGCGACACGACTCCCTCCTCGGTGACGATCGCCGTGATCAGCTCCGGCGGGGTCAGGTCGAACGCCGGGTTGTACGCCTGCGTCCCCAGCGGCGCCACCGCGACACCGCCGCCCGCCCCCATGACCGGCACCTGCGGCGCGGAGAACTCGGTCACCTCGTAGCCGGGACGCTGCTCCACCTCGATCGACGCCCCGTCGGGGGTGTGCGGGTCGAGGGTCGTCACCGGCGCCACCACGATGAACGGCACGTGGTGATAGCGGGCGAGCACGGCGAGCGGGTACGTCCCCACCTTGTTCGCCACCGACCCGTCGGCCGCGATGCGGTCCGCGCCGACCAGCACGGCGTCCACCTCGCCGGCCGAGAACAGCGACCCCGCCGCGTTGTCCGTGAGCAGCGTGTACGCCATCCCGTTGCGCGCCGCCTCGTACGCCGTGAGCCGGGCGCCCTGCAGCAGGGGGCGCGTCTCGTCCACCCACAGCCGCCGCAGCTGCCCCGCCCGGTGCGCCTCGAGGGCCACCGCGAACGCCGTGCCCTCACCGCCGGAGACCAGCGCCCCGGTGTTGCAGTGGGTCAGGACCCGGTGGCCGCCGCCGGGCAGCAGCTCGTCCAGGAGGGCCAGCCCGTGCCGCGCCATGCGGACACTGGCCTCGGCGTCCTCCCGGTGCAGCTGCCGCGCCGCGGCCAGCGTCGCCGCGGCGGCCTGCTGCGGGTCCGTGGAGTCGGCCAGGGCAGCCCGGTACGCCGCCCGGGCGCGCTCCACGCCGACGGACAGGTTCACCGCGGTCGGCCGGGCGCCGGCCAGCGCGGTCGCGGCCTCGTCCACGTCGAAGCCGCGCGCGGCGGCGAGCGCGACGCCGTACGCCCCGGCGACGCCGAGCAGCGGCGCCCCGCGCACCGCGAGCGTACGGATCGCCTCGACCAGCGCGGAGGCGTCCGTGCAGACGAGTTCGACCTCCTCGACCGGGAGCCTCGTCTGGTCGAGGAGGACCAGTACGGGGCCTTCGGGTGGCTCCTCCCATCGGATCGCCGGGATGTCGGTGGGCGGCTTGTCCTCGCCATGGTGCGCGTACTGATCAGCCATGCGGTCAGTCTGCCCCTTTTCCGGCAGACAATTGAAGGTAGGCAGCCCCTACCGCGGCCGGTCGGCCGATGACCACCCCATGGCACGATGGCTCCCAACCTTCCGCCGCGACCGCGGACGGGCACCGTGAAGGAGCGACGATGAACGACACTCCGGGCTGGGCCTCGCCCGGATCCGCCCCGTCCGACGGGCAGGAACCGGCCGCACCGGCTCCTGCCGAGCCCACCGGCCACCCGAGCCCACGCGCCGACGGCCCGCCCGAGGCCGCCCGGCCGGCGAGCACCGGGCAGGCCCCGAGCACGGCGCCCGAGAGCAGCGAGCCCGCCCCTCAGGCCGCCGCCGCGGAGCCGGCCCCGCAGTCCCCCGGCCCGAAGTGGTCCAAGGAGCAGCCGCCCCCGGCCCAGTGGTCCGCCCCCTCGGGCCCGCAGGGCTCCGGCCAGGCACCCCCGCCGCCCCCCGCTCCGGCGCCCGGCGCCGGCCAGGGCTGGGGTACCCACCCGCCGGCCGGCGGCCCCGGCACCCCCGGCGGCTGGACCGGCCCCGTCCCCCCGGGCGGCTACGGCGGCCCGCCTCCCACCGGCGGCTACGGCGGCCCCCAGCCCCCGCACGGCCAGCACGGCCATCCCGGCTGGGGCGGCGGCTGGGGCGCGGGCTTGGGCGGTCCGCCGCCCGCCGCGAAGCCCGGTGTCATCCCGCTGCGTCCGCTCGGCGTCGGCGAGATCCTCGACGGCGCGGTGTCCACCATGCGCACCTACTGGCGCACGGTCCTCGGCATCTCCCTGACCGTCGCCGTCGTCACCGAGACCCTCGTCGTCCTGCTCCAGGGCCTAGTCCTGCAGGACGCGGTGAGCTCGTCGGCCCTCGGCGACACCAGCGCCACCACCGACGAGCAGATCGACGCCCTGCGCGACAGCATGATCAGCTCCGGCGCGATCTTCCTGGTCACCCTCGTCGGCACGGTCATCGCCACCGCCCTGCTCACCGCCGTCACCAGCCGCGCCGTCCTGGGCAAGGAGGTCGCCCTCGGCGAGGCCTGGCGGGACGCCCGCCCGCGGATCCCTGGGCTGTTCGGCCTGATCCTCCTGCTGCTGCTCATCGCGGTGGGCATCGGCGGCGTCGGCGTGCTGCCCGGCATCCTGCTGGCGGTGGCCGGCGCCGGTGACGCGGGCGCCGCGATCGCCGTCCTCGGCGTGCTCGCCGCCTTCGTCGTCATCGTCTGGCTGTTCGTGCGCCTCTCCCTGGCCTCGCCCGCGCTCATGCTGGAGAAGCAGGGCATCCGCAAGGCCATGAGCCGCTCCACCAAGCTCGTCAGCGGCTCCTGGTGGCGGGTGTTCGGCATCCAGCTGCTCGCCGCCATCATCGCCAACGTGATCTCGGCGATCGTGGTCGTCCCGTTCGCCGTCGTCGGCGCCCTCGCGGGCGACGGCGGCTTCCACGGCTTCGTCGAGTCCGGCGGCGACCTGGGCTGGACGTACCTCGTCATCAGCGGGGTCGGCTCGGTGATCGGCTCCATGATCACCTTCCCGATCACGGCGGGCGTCACCGTGCTCCTGTACATCGACCAGCGGATCCGCCGCGAAGCCCTCGACCTCGACCTGGCCCGCGCGGCCGGTGTCCCGGGCTACGCCGCCCCCGCCCCCGGCCCTACCCCCGGGAGCTGATGCGGTGAGCGTGACGGGGGGAGTCCTCACCGCGGACCCGGCGCCGCTGTCCCGCGCCACCGGCGCCGCCCTGCGGACCGTGCTGCGCGCCGACGACGCCTCCCGCCTGCTGCGGGCCGGCGACGACGGGCCGCCGCTCACCGTCCCGAGGGACCCCGCGCGCGAGGCGGCCCGGCGCGAGCTGGCCGAGCGGCTGTACCACGAGCACGACCCCGGCCTGGTCGAGCGCGCCCTCGACACCTTCTGGGACTGGCTGGACGACCTGCTCACCGCCGCCTCCGGCGCCACCCCGGGCGGCGCGCTCGGCCTGGCCGTGATCGTGCTCGCGGTCGTCGCCGTCGTGGCCGCGCTGTGGTGGCGCCTCGGCACCCCGCACCGCGCACCCGCCTCCACCGCCGCCCTGTTCGACGACCGCCCCCGCAGCGCCGCCGCCCACCGCGCGGCCGCCGAGGCGCACGCCGCCCAGGGCCACTGGAACCAGGCCGTCCAGGAACGCATGCGCGCCCTCGTCCGCTCCCTGGAGGAACGCGCCCTCCTCGACACCCGCCCCGGCCGCACCGCCGACGAGGCCGCCGCCGAAGCGGGCCGCACCCTGCCCGCCCACATCGACCGGCTGCGCGCCGCCGCCCGCGACTTCGACGACGTGACGTACGGCGGCCGCGCGGCGACCGAGCAGACGTACCACCGCCTCGCCGCACTCGACCACGACCTGGAGCGCACCAGGCCCCAGCTCACCCACAGCAGCACCGCCCCCACGGCCCACCCCACGCGCGAGGGGACCGACCGATGACCACCGAGGCCACGCTCCCGTCCACGTCGGTCTCGCCCACGGCCCGACAGCTGTGGACCCGCTCGCGGGGCATCGCCCTCGCCCTGCTGGTGCTCCTCGCCGGGGCCGTCACGGTCGCCACCGTCCGCTCCGACGCCCGGCACGGCGAGCTCGACCCGCGCTCCGCCGACCCCCTCGGCAGCCGGGCCGTCACCGCACTCCTCGCCGACCGGGGCGTGACCACCCGCCTCGTCACCACCCTGGCCGAGGCCCGCGCCGCGACCGGCCCCGACACCACGCTCCTGGTCGCCGTGCCCGACCGGCTGACGGAGCGCCAGCAGAGGCTGCTGCACTCCGCCACCACCGGCTCCGGCGGCCGCACCGTCCTCGTCGCCGCCGGCGGCTGGTCCGTCGGCACGCTCGCCCCCGGGGTCACCGCGGACCCCGCCACCAGCCGCGACTCCACCCTCGACCCCGGCTGCGACCTGCCCGCCGCCCGGCGCGCCGGCCCCGCCGACACCGGCGGCATCCGCTACACCAGCACCCGCCCCGACGCCGACGAGTGCTACCCCAGCTCCCGCCTGCCCACCCTGCTGCGCCTCCCCGACACCGCGGGGCAGGGCGACACGGTCCTCCTCGGCGGCCCCGACATCCTGCTCAACGAACGCCTCGACGAACAGGGCAACGCCTCGCTCGCCCTCCAACTCCTCGGCTCCCGCCCCCATCTGGTCTGGTACCTCCCCTCCCTCTCCGACACCACCGCCACCGGCCCCGAGGACGAGAAGAGCTTCTTCGACCTCGTCCCGTCCGGCTGGCTCTGGGGCACCCTGCAACTCTTCGTCGCGGCAGCCCTCGCCGCCCTGTGGCGGGCACGCCGACTCGGCCCGCTCGTCCCCGAACAACTCCCCGTCGCGATCCGCGCCTCCGAGACCGTCGAAGGCCGCGCCCGCCTCTACCGCAAGGCGAACGCCGGCGACCGCGCCGCCGCCGCTCTCCGCTCCACCACCCGCACCCGCCTCGCCCCCCTCGTCGGCATCCCCGTCGCCCAGGCCCACACACCCGAGGCGCTCGTCCCCGCGCTGTCCGCCCACCTCCACGGCGACGGACGCCCCCTGCACTCCCTCCTCTTCGGCCCGCCGCCCAGCGACGACGCCGACCTCGTCTCCCTCGCCGACCGACTCGACGCCCTCGAAAGAGAGGTACGCCGTCCATGATGGACCCGACCACTGACAACGCCGGGCTCACCGGGGACCCGGACCGCGCCCGGGCCGCCCTCGAAGCCCTGCGCGCCGAGATCGCCAAGGCCGTGGTCGGCCAGGACCCCGCCGTCACCGGCCTCGTCGTCGCCCTGCTGTGCCGCGGACACGTCCTGCTCGAAGGCGTCCCCGGAGTCGCCAAGACCCTCCTCGTGCGCGCCCTCGCCGCCGCACTCGAACTCGACACCAAACGCGTCCAGTTCACCCCCGACCTCATGCCGAGCGACGTCACCGGCTCCCTCGTCTACGACGCCCGCACCGCCGAGTTCTCCTTCCAGCCCGGCCCGGTCTTCACCCACCTCCTCCTCGCCGACGAGATCAACCGCACCCCGCCCAAGACCCAGTCGTCCCTCCTCGAAGCCATGGAAGAACGCCAGGTCACCGTGGACGGCACCCCCCGCCCGCTCCCCGACCCGTTCCTCGTCGCCGCCACCCAGAACCCCGTCGAGTACGAGGGCACCTATCCCCTCCCCGAAGCCCAACTCGACCGGTTCCTGCTCAAGCTGACAATCCCACTCCCCTCCCGCCAGGAGGAGATCGACGTCCTCACCCGCCACGCCGAGGGCTTCAACCCGCGCGACCTGCACGCCGCCGGCGTACGCCCCGTCGCCACCGCCGCCGACCTCGACGCCGCCCGCGCCGCCGTCGCCAAGACCACCGTCTCCCCCGACATCACGGCCTACGTCGTCGACATCTGCCGCGCCACCCGCGAGTCGCCCTCCCTCACCCTCGGCGTGTCCCCGCGCGGCGCCACGGCCCTCCTCGCCGCCTCGCGCGCGTGGGCGTGGCTCACCGGCCGCGACTACGTCATCCCCGACGACGTCAAGGCCCTCGCGCTGCCTACCCTGCGCCACCGCGTCCAGCTCCGCCCAGAGGCCGAGATGGAAGGCGTGACCGCCGACTCCGTCATCAACGCGATCCTCACCCACGTCCCCGTCCCCCGCTGATGGCGCTCACCGGACGCACCGCCCTCCTCGCGGCCCTCGGCTCCCTGCCCGTAGGCATCTGGGACACCGGCTGGACCGGCCTGCTCGCCGTCAACGCCCCGCTGGCCCTCGCCTGCGCCTGCGACTACGCCCTCGCCGCGCCCGTACGCCGCCTGCTGCTGACCCGCTCCGGCGACACCGCCGTACGCCTCGGCGAGACCGCGGACGTCACCCTCACGATCACCAACCCGACCGGCCGCCCCCTGCGCGTCCGCCTGCGCGACGCGTGGCCGCCCAGCAGCTGGCAGCCCGGCACGGAGATCGAGGCGTCCCGCCATCGCGTCACGGTCCCCGCGGGCGAACGCCGCCGCGTCACCACCCGCCTGCGCCCCACCCGCCGCGGCGACCGCCACGCCGACCGCGTGACCCTCCGCTCCTACGGCCCCCTCGGCCTGTTCGCCCGCCAGGGCACGCACCGGGTCCCCTGGACGGTCCGCGTCCTGCCGCCCTTCACCAGCCGCAAGCACCTCCCCTCGAAACTGGCCCGCCTGCGCGAACTCGACGGCCGCACCAGCGTCCTCACCCGCGGCGAAGGCACCGAGTTCGACAGCCTGCGCGAGTACGTCCCCGGCGACGACACCCGCTCCATCGACTGGCGCGCCACCGCCCGCCAGTCCGCGCTGGCCGTCCGCACCTGGCGCCCCGAACGCGACCGGCACATCCTCCTGGTCCTCGACACCGGCCGAACCTCGGCCGGCCGCGTCGGCGACGCCCCCCGCCTGGACGCCGCCCTTGACGCGGCCCTCCTCCTGGCCGCCCTCGCCTCCCGCGCCGGCGACCGCGTCGACCTCCTCGCCTACGACCGCCGCGTGCGCGCCCTCGTCCAGGGCCGCACCGGGCGCGACGTCCTCCCGTCCCTCGTCGACGCGATGGCCGGCCTCGAGCCCGCCCTCATCGAAACGGACGCCCGCGGCCTCACCGCCACCGCCCTGCGCACGGCACCACGCCGCTCACTGATCGTCCTGCTCACCACCCTCGACGCAGCCCCGGTCGAAGAGGGCTTGCTGCCGGTCCTCCCGCAGCTCACCCGACGCCACACCGTGGTGGTGGCGTCCGTGGCCGACCCGCACATCGCCCGCATGTCGACGTCCCGCGGCTCCGTCGACGCCGTCTACGAGGCCGCGGCAGCAGCCCAGGCCCAAGCAGAACGACACCGCACGGCCCAGCAACTGCGCCGCCACGGCGTCACCGTGGTGGACGCGACCCCGGACGAGCTGCCGCCGGCGCTGGCGGACGCCTACCTGGAACTGAAGGCAGCGGGACGACTCTGAACGCAAAAAAGGGGCCCTCTGCCAAGGGCCCCTCAATGATTGGGTTGAACACAGAAAAGCCCCGTGCCGAATGGCACGGGGCTTTTCTTGTAAGAATTGTTCGGCGGTGTCCTACTCTCCCACAGGGTCCCCCCTGCAGTACCATCGGCGCTGTAAGGCTTAGCTTCCGGGTTCGAAATGTAACCGGGCGTTTCCCCTACGCTATGACCACCGAAACACTATGAAACTGTCGAACAATGCCGCACCACACCCTTACGGGCATGGGGCTGTTCGTGGTTTCAGAACCAACACAGTGGACGCGAGCAACTGAGGACAAGCCCTCGGCCTATTAGTACCGGTCACCTCCACACGTTACCGTGCTTCCAGATCCGGCCTATCAACCCAGTCGTCTACTGGGAGCCTTACCCCATCAAGTGGGTGGGAGTCCTCATCTCGAAGCAGGCTTCCCGCTTAGATGCTTTCAGCGGTTATCCCTCCCGAACGTAGCCAACCAGCCATGCCCTTGGCAGGACAACTGGCACACCAGAGGTTCGTCCGTCCCGGTCCTCTCGTACTAGGGACAGCCCTTCTCAAGACTCCTACGCGCACAGCGGATAGGGACCGAACTGTCTCACGACGTTCTAAACCCAGCTCGCGTACCGCTTTAATGGGCGAACAGCCCAACCCTTGGGACCGACTCCAGCCCCAGGATGCGACGAGCCGACATCGAGGTGCCAAACCATCCCGTCGATATGGACTCTTGGGGAAGATCAGCCTGTTATCCCCGGGGTACCTTTTATCCGTTGAGCGACGGCGCTTCCACAAGCCACCGCCGGATCACTAGTCCCGACTTTCGTCCCTGCTCGACCCGTCGGTCTCACAGTCAAGCTCCCTTGTGCACTTACACTCAACACCTGATTGCCAACCAGGCTGAGGGAACCTTTGGGCGCCTCCGTTACCCTTTAGGAGGCAACCGCCCCAGTTAAACTACCCATCAGACACTGTCCCTGATCCGGATCACGGACCCAGGTTAGACATCCAGCACGACCAGACTGGTATTTCAACGACGACTCCACAACCACTGGCGTGGCCGCTTCAAAGTCTCCCAGCTATCCTACACAAGCCGAACCGAACACCAATATCAAACTGTAGTAAAGGTCCCGGGGTCTTTCCGTCCTGCTGCGCGAAACGAGCATCTTTACTCGTAGTGCAATTTCACCGGGCCTATGGTTGAGACAGTCGAGAAGTCGTTACGCCATTCGTGCAGGTCGGAACTTACCCGACAAGGAATTTCGCTACCTTAGGATGGTTATAGTTACCACCGCCGTTTACTGGCGCTTAAGTTCTCAGCTTCGCCCCACCGAAATGGAGCTAACCGGTCCCCTTAACGTTCCAGCACCGGGCAGGCGTCAGTCCGTATACATCGCCTTACGGCTTCGCACGGACCTGTGTTTTTAGTAAACAGTCGCTTCTCGCTGGTCTCTGCGGCCACCCCCAGCTCAGAGTGCAAGACTCATCACCGGATGTGGCCCCCCTTCTCCCGAAGTTACGGGGGCATTTTGCCGAGTTCCTTAACCATAGTTCACCCGAACGCCTCGGTATTCTCTACCTGACCACCTGAGTCGGTTTAGGGTACGGGCCGCCATGAAACTCGCTAGAGGCTTTTCTCGACAGCATAGGATCATCCACTTCACCACAATCGGCTCGGCATCAGGTCTCAGCCTCGTGTGATCCGGATTTGCCTGGATCACGGCCTACACCCTTACCCCGGGACAACCACCGCCCGGGCTGGACTACCTTCCTGCGTCACCCCATCACTCACCTACTACCAGATCGGGTCAGCGGCTCCACCACTCCCCTCAACTCCGAAGAGATCAGGGCGGCTTCACGGCCTTAGCATCACTGGATTCGATGTTTGACGCTTCACAGCGGGTACCGGAATATCAACCGGTTATCCATCGACTACGCCTGTCGGCCTCGCCTTAGGTCCCGACTTACCCTGGGCAGATCAGCTTGACCCAGGAACCCTTAGTCAATCGGCGCACACGTTTCTCACGTGTGTATCGCTACTCATGCCTGCATTCTCACTCGTCAACCGTCCACGACTACCTTCCAGTGCCGCTTCACCCGGCAGACGACGCTCCCCTACCCATCACAGCCGGCGTTGGCCGTATATGCTGCAATGACACGACTTCGGCGGTACGCTTGAGCCCCGCTACATTGTCGGCGCGGAATCACTAGACCAGTGAGCTATTACGCACTCTTTCAAGGGTGGCTGCTTCTAAGCCAACCTCCTGGTTGTCTCTGCGACTCCACATCCTTTCCCACTTAGCGTACGCTTAGGGGCCTTAGTCGATGCTCTGGGCTGTTTCCCTCTCGACCATGGAGCTTATCCCCCACAGTCTCACTGCCGCGCTCTCACTTACCGGCATTCGGAGTTTGGCTAAGGTCAGTAACCCGGTAGGGCCCATCGCCTATCCAGTGCTCTACCTCCGGCAAGAAACACACGACGCTGCACCTAAATGCATTTCGGGGAGAACCAGCTATCACGGAGTTTGATTGGCCTTTCACCCCTAACCACAGGTCATCCCCCAGGTTTTCAACCCTGGTGGGTTCGGTCCTCCACGAAGTCTTACCTCCGCTTCAACCTGCCCATGGCTAGATCACTCCGCTTCGGGTCTTGAGCGTGCTACTGAAACGCCCTGTTCGGACTCGCTTTCGCTACGGCTACCCCACCCGGGTTAACCTCGCAACACACCGCAAACTCGCAGGCTCATTCTTCAAAAGGCACGCAGTCACGAGAATGGAGCAAGCTCCACTCCGACGCTCCCACGGCTTGTAGGCACACGGTTTCAGGTACTATTTCACTCCCCTCCCGGGGTACTTTTCACCATTCCCTCACGGTACTATCCGCTATCGGTCACCAGGGAATATTTAGGCTTAGCGGGTGGTCCCGCCAGATTCACACGGGATTTCTCGGGCCCCGTGCTACTTGGGTGTCTCTCAAACGAGCCGCTGACGTTTCGACTACGGGGGTCTTACCCTCTACGCCGGACCTTTCGCATGTCCTTCGTCTACATCAACGGTTTCTGACTCGCCTCACAGCCGGCAGACTGTGAAAGAGAGATCCCACAACCCCGTATGCGCAACCCCTGCCGGGTCTCACACGCATACGGTTTGGCCTCATCCAGTTTCGCTCGCCACTACTCCCGGAATCACGGTTGTTTTCTCTTCCTGAGGGTACTGAGATGTTTCACTTCCCCTCGTTCCCTCCACACTGCCTATGTGTTCAGCAGTGGGTGACAGCCCATGACGACTGCCGGGTTTCCCCATTCGGAAACCCCCGGATCAAAGCCTGGTTGACGGCTCCCCGGGGACTATCGCGGCCTCCCACGTCCTTCATCGGTTCCTGGTGCCAAGGCATCCACCGTGCGCCCTTAAAAACTTGGCCACAGATGCTCGCGTCCACTGTGCAGTTCTCAAACAACGACCAGCCACCCATCACCCCCGGATCACTCCGGAGTTCACTGGGGCCGGCGACTGAGGAAGTTCATTCCCTCAGACACCCAACAGCGTGCCCGACCCGATCCTTCCGTCCTCCCTGCGTTCCACGCCGAAGCAGTACTAACAGGAGACTTCCAGACCGTGCCGAATAATCAACGTTCCACCCATGAGCAACCAGCACCGGACATTCGCCGATGTACTGGCCTCTGGACCGCGAAGCGGCCTAGAAGTGCTCCTTAGAAAGGAGGTGATCCAGCCGCACCTTCCGGTACGGCTACCTTGTTACGACTTCGTCCCAATCGCTAGTCCCACCTTCGACGGCTCCCTCCCACAAGGGGTTGGGCCACCGGCTTCGGGTGTTACCAACTTTCGTGACGTGACGGGCGGTGTGTACAAGGCCCGGGAACGTATTCACCGCAGCAATGCTGATCTGCGATTACTAGCAACTCCGACTTCATGGGGTCGAGTTGCAGACCCCAATCCGAACTGAGACCGGCTTTTTGAGATTCGCTCCACCTCACGGTATCGCAGCTCATTGTACCGGCCATTGTAGCACGTGTGCAGCCCAAGACATAAGGGGCATGATGACTTGACGTCGTCCCCACCTTCCTCCGAGTTGACCCCGGCGGTCTCCTGTGAGTCCCCATCACCCCGAAGGGCATGCTGGCAACACAGGACAAGGGTTGCGCTCGTTGCGGGACTTAACCCAACATCTCACGACACGAGCTGACGACAGCCATGCACCACCTGTACACCGACCACAAGGGGGCGCCTGTCTCCAGACGTTTCCGGTGTATGTCAAGCCTTGGTAAGGTTCTTCGCGTTGCGTCGAATTAAGCCACATGCTCCGCTGCTTGTGCGGGCCCCCGTCAATTCCTTTGAGTTTTAGCCTTGCGGCCGTACTCCCCAGGCGGGGAACTTAATGCGTTAGCTGCGGCACCGACGACGTGGAATGTCGCCAACACCTAGTTCCCACCGTTTACGGCGTGGACTACCAGGGTATCTAATCCTGTTCGCTCCCCACGCTTTCGCTCCTCAGCGTCAGTAATGGCCCAGAGATCCGCCTTCGCCACCGGTGTTCCTCCTGATATCTGCGCATTTCACCGCTACACCAGGAATTCCGATCTCCCCTACCACACTCTAGCTAGCCCGTATCGAATGCAGACCCGGGGTTAAGCCCCGGGCTTTCACACCCGACGTGACAAGCCGCCTACGAGCTCTTTACGCCCAATAATTCCGGACAACGCTTGCGCCCTACGTATTACCGCGGCTGCTGGCACGTAGTTAGCCGGCGCTTCTTCTGCAGGTACCGTCACTTTCGCTTCTTCCCTGCTGAAAGAGGTTTACAACCCGAAGGCCGTCATCCCTCACGCGGCGTCGCTGCATCAGGCTTTCGCCCATTGTGCAATATTCCCCACTGCTGCCTCCCGTAGGAGTCTGGGCCGTGTCTCAGTCCCAGTGTGGCCGGTCGCCCTCTCAGGCCGGCTACCCGTCGTCGCCTTGGTGAGCCGTTACCTCACCAACAAGCTGATAGGCCGCGGGCTCATCCTTCACCGCCGGAGCTTTCGACCCTCACAGATGCCTGCAAGAGTGATATCCGGTATTAGACCCCGTTTCCAGGGCTTGTCCCAGAGTGAAGGGCAGATTGCCCACGTGTTACTCACCCGTTCGCCACTAATCCCCACCGAAGTGGTTCATCGTTCGACTTGCATGTGTTAAGCACGCCGCCAGCGTTCGTCCTGAGCCAGGATCAAACTCTCCGTGAATGTTTACCGGTAATCCGGTGCACACATCACGAGAGCGGAACCGTCGAGCGGAATAAGCTCAACGGTTCACAGCGTCCTCGCTGTGTTTTCTTCAAAGGAACCTCGTCCCGGTCGTGATGACCGGAGACGGGGTATCAACATATCTGGCGTTGATTTTTGGCACGCTGTTGAGTTCTCAAGGAACGGTCGCTTCCTTTGTACTCACCCGAGAGACTCTCTCGCGGCTTTCCTCCGGGCGCTTCCCTTCGGTCTTGCGTTTCCGACTCTATCAGATCTTTCCGATCCGATTTCCTCGGTGCTTTCCAGTCGACCGCTTTTGTTTGGCGGTTCCCTTTCCGGCGTTTCCGACTTTATCAGAAGCTCTGAGCCGGTTTGACCGGCGGTCGTTTCCGATTTTGTCGGGTGGGTCTCTCTGGAATCTGCGTTCCGTGAGACCTGTAGATACTAACCGCTGCCGACCGGATGAGATCCAGTTCCAGGCAACTGTTCGAATCTACCTCCCCACCGGAACCGTGTCAACAGCTCCTGCGGGGCGAAGAGGACACTAGCAGCTCAGCGGGCGTGACCGCACATCAGGCGGCCGTCGGCACGGTGGCGCTGCGCTCGGCCGCCGCCACGTCACCCGTCTCCCCCGTGCGCGCGGCCCGGCCACCGAGGACGTAGACGTAAGCGAGGAACGCGAGCTCTGCGGTCACGCCGATGGTGATGCGGGCCCAGGTGGGCAGGCCGGAGGGCGTGACGAAGCCTTCGATGGCGCCGGAGACGAACAGGACCAGGGCGAGGCCGATGGCCATGCCGACCGCGGCCCGGCCTTCTTCGGCCAGTGCGGTGCGGCGGGTGCGGGGGCCCGGGTCGATGACGGTCCAGCCGAGGCGCAGGCCGGTGCCGGCGGCGACGAACACCGCGGTCAGTTCGAGCAGGCCGTGCGGCAGGACCAGGCCGAGGAAGGTGTCGAGGCGGCCCGCGGAGGACATGAGGCCGAAGCCGATGCCCAGGTTGAGCATGTTCTGGAAGAGGATCCACAGGACGGGCAGGCCGAGGAAGACGCCCAGGACGAGGCACATCGCGGCCGCCTGCGCGTTGTTCGTCCACACCTGTGCGGCGAAGGCGGCGGCGGGGTGGCTGGAGTAGTAGGTCTCGTACTCGCCGCCGGGGCGGGTCAGTTCGCGCAGGTCACTGGGGGTGGCGATGGTGGCCTGCACCTCGGGGTGGGTGCCGATCCACCAGCCGAGGAGGACGGCCAGGGCCGTCGACAGGAGCGCGGTGGGGACCCACCAGTGGCGCGACCGGTAGACGGCGGCGGGGAACGCGTGGGTGAGGAAGCGGGTCACGTCGCGCCAGGAGGCGCGGCGGGCGCCCGTGACGGCGCTTCGCGCGCGTGCGACGAGTTGGCTGAGCCGGCCGGTGAGCTGCGGGTCGGGCGCGCTGGACTGGATGAGGGAGAGGTGGGTGGCGGTGCGCTGGTAGAGCGCGACGAGTTCGTCGACCTCGGGGCCGGTGAGGCGGCGCTGGCGGCGCAGCAGGGCGTCGAGGCGGTCCCATTCGGCCCGGTGGGCGGAGACGAAGACGTCGAGGTCCATCGGTGTGCCTGCTCCTCGGCTGTTCGTCGGCTGTCGTCGGAGGGCGGGGGCGGCCGGCCCGGATGTCAGCTTGTCGTACTGCGGCGCGATGTGTGCTCAGCTTGGCAGACTGGCCGGTCGCGGGGCAGGTCAGGGGAGAGGACGCGGACGTGAGTGAGCTGGTGACCGGCGAGGCGGTGGCGCTGGAGCTGCAGCCCGCCAGGCTGCCGAGCAGGGCGTTGGCCACGCTGCTGGACCTGACGGTGGCCGTCGTGGTCTACGTGGGCGTGTCCGTCGCGCTGGTCCTGGGGACCGCTTCGCTGGACGACGCGGCGCAGGTCGCCGTGTCGATCGCCGCGTTCCTGCTGGTGCTGGTGGGTGGGCCGATCGCCGTGGAGACGCTGAGCCACGGGCGTTCGCTGGGGAAGGCCGCGTGCGGTCTGCGGGTGGTGCGCGACGACGGCGGGCCGATCCGGTTCCGGCACGCGCTCGTGCGGGGCGCCATCGGGGTGGTGGAGATCCTGCTGACGGGCGGGGTGGTCGCGTGCATCGCGTCGTTGGTGTCGGCGCGGGGGCGTCGGGTGGGTGACGTGTTCGCGGGGACGCTGGTCGTGCGGGAGCGGGTGCCGGTGGCGCGGACCGGTTTCGTCGCGCCACCTCCGCCGTGGCTGGCCGGACGGTTCTCTGGACTCGACCTGTCGGCGGTGCCGGAAGGGTTGTGGCTGGCGATCCGCCAGTACCTGGGGCGGATGCACCAGCTGGACCCGCAGGTCGGCTGGACCATGGCCCAGCGGCTGGCCGGGGACCTGGTGGCCCACACCGGGGCGCCCGCGCCGGAGGGCGTGCCACCGGCCGCGTACCTGGCGGCGGTGGTGCAGGAGCGGCAGGCGCGGGAGGTCCGGCGGGCCTCTCCGGCGCCCACCGCTCCGTCGAGCACCCTGTACGCTCCCGTTCCTCCTGCGGCGCCCGCGCACGGTCCGTTGCCGAGCGCTCCGGCGGCCGCCCCGACATTCGCTCCCCCGGCTGCTGGGGGTTCCGTGGCTCCTTCCCCCGGCTCTTCGGGCGACGGATCCTCCGAGCAGTCGGCCGGCCGGCGTTCGGGCACGGGGTTCGTCCCGCCCGCCTGACGCGGCGTGGCCGCGGTCGGTCGCTCCGGGGAGCGGTCCGGGTCATGCGAACGTCGACGGCGGTGACTCCAGGTCCTCCAGCTCGATGCCGGGCGCCGAGAGGACCACGTCCCCGGCTATGTGCACGGAGTGCTGCTCGCCCGTGTCCAGGGTGGTGACCTGGTAGGTGTCCACGGTCAGGGGGCCGTTGTCAGTGGCGTGTGCTTCGCTGTCGACCAAGGCCCAGGACTGGTCCACGGTGCGCGGGGCGAGCACCGGGTCGGTGAGGGCCACGAGACGGACGCGGGTCGCGGCGGCGGAGGGGGTGAGGCGCAGGAGCCGGGCCGTGGCGACGAGGAACGCGGGGGACGTGCCGGTGAAGGCGTGGGCGCGCACGGTGCCTTCGGTGGCATGGGCTCCGGTGGGGTCGGTGCGGACCCAGGTGACGCCGTCGAGGGCGGCACCGCGCACCTGCCAGCTGCCCGCGTGCAGTTCGAGGCGGAGGGGGCGGCCGAGGTCGTCCAGGGTGAGGTCGACGGAGCCGGTGTGCTCGCCGGTGGGCGTCGTCCGTCGAGCGACGTAGCGCCAGCCGGTGGGCCCGGGGGCGCACTGGAAGTGTTCTTCGGCGAGGGGGGTGTGGTCGTGCGGGTCGTGGAGCGCATAGCGGCCGCGGGGCATGGGGGTCCTGGGTCGTGACGGGCTGGCCGGGCGCCGTGGCGGTGGCCCGGCCGGGACGGCCGACGGGGCAGGCCCCCGACACGGGGGTGCGGGGGCCTGCCTCGGAGGTCCGGCCGGTGGCCGGCCGTGGTGGTCGCCGGTGCGCGGGACCGCGCGGCCGGCGACCAGGTCACCGGCTCAGTAGCGGTAGTGGTCCGACTTGTACGGGCCCTCGACGTCGACGCCGATGTAGGCGGCCTGCTCCGGACGCAGGGTGGTGAGCTTGACCCCCAGGGCGTCCAGGTGCAGGCGGGCGACCTTCTCGTCCAGGTGCTTGGGCAACGTGTACACACCTACCGGGTACTCGTCCGGCTTGGTGAACAGCTCGATCTGCGCCAGCGTCTGGTCCGCGAAGGAGTTCGACATCACGAACGAGGGGTGGCCGGTGGCGTTGCCCAGGTTCAGCAGACGGCCCTCCGACAGCACGATGATCTTCTTGCCGTCCGGGAACGTCCAGGTGTGGACCTGCGGCTTGACCTCGTCCTTGACGATGCCCTCGATCTTCGCCAGGCCGGCCATGTCGATCTCGTTGTCGAAGTGGCCGATGTTGCCCACGATCGCCTGGTGCTTCATCCGCGCCATGTCCGAGGCCAGGATGATGTCCTTGTTGCCCGTGGTCGTGATGAAGATGTCGGCCGTCTCCACCACGTCCTCGAGCGTGGTGACCTGGTAGCCGTCCATCGCCGCCTGCAGCGCGCAGATCGGGTCGATCTCCGTGATGATCACCCGGGCGCCCTGCCCGCGCAGCGACTCCGCGCAGCCCTTGCCGACGTCGCCGTACCCGCACACCACGGCCGTCTTGCCGCCGATCAGCGTGTCCGTGGCCCGGTTGATGCCGTCGATCAGCGAGTGCCGGCACCCGTACTTGTTGTCGAACTTCGACTTCGTCACCGCGTCATTGACGTTGATCGCCGGGAACAGCAGCACCCCGTCACGCTGCATCTCGTACAGGCGGTGCACGCCCGTCGTGGTCTCCTCGGTCACGCCGCGGATCTCGGAGGCCAGCTGCGTCCACTTCTGGGGGGACTCCGCCACCGTGCGGGTGAGCAGCTCCAGGATGACCTGGTGCTCCTCGGACTCGGCGGTGTCGGGCGAGGGGACCTTGCCGTCCTTCTCGTACTCGACGCCCTTGTGGACCAGCAGGGTGGCGTCGCCGCCGTCGTCGAGGATCATGTTGGGGCCGCCGGTGGGGCTGTCCGGCCAGGTCAGCGCCTGCTCGGTGCACCACCAGTACTCCTGGAGGGTCTCGCCCTTCCAGGCGAAGACCGGGATGCCCTGCGGGTTGTCCGGCGTGCCGTTCGGGCCGACGGCGATGGCGGCGGCGGCGTGGTCCTGGGTGGAGAAGATGTTGCAGGACGCCCAGCGGACCTCGGCGCCGAGGGCGACCAGGGTCTCGATGAGGACGGCGGTCTGCACCGTCATGTGCAGGGAGCCGGTGATCCGGGCGCCGGCCAGGGGCCGGGCCTCGGCGTACTCCTTGCGGATCGCCATCAGGCCGGGCATCTCGTGCTCGGCGAGGGTGATCTCCTTGCGGCCGAACTCGGCCAGGGAGAGGTCGGCGACCTTGAAGTCCTGTCGGTTGTCGACAGTCGTCATTGCGAGCTGCTCCTCGGGGTTGGGGCGAGGTCTGGGTACGGCTGGTCTGCGCGGCGGCGGACACCGGGGTGCCCGAAGGAGGGCACAGGCATGCCCGCGTACGCGCAGCGCAGTCCGTCGGAGGCCCTCTCTCCCTCGGTCGGTCCGTGTCGGGACCGCCCGACCGCCATCAGCAGCGACGTCTGGCTCCGTTCCAAGCTACACCGGACACGGCGGCGGCCCCCAGTCCGCCCGCGGTCGGATCGAGCCGTTCGCGTGCCGTCCTGTAGCGGCAGGTGAGGGGGCGCCGTGACGTTCAGTGACCGGCCGCGTGGGGTGTGGGACCGCCGGGGGTGGCGTCCCGGTCGGCGCCGCGGGCGGCTTCGGTCTCGCTGTAGATGTCCGGTTCGAGGTAGATGACGCGGGCGATGGGGACGGCTTCGCGGATCCGGGCCTCGGCGGCGTTGATGGCGGCGGCGACCTCGCCGGCGGTGTCGTCGTGCTGGACGGCGATCTTCGCGGCGACGAGGAGCTCTTCGGGGCCGAGGTGCAGGGTGCGCATGTGGATGATGCCGGTGACGGTGCGGCCGTCGACGACGGCGGTCTCGATCTTGCGGACCTCCTCGAGGCCCGCGGACTCGCCGAGGAGCAGCGACTTCGTCTCGGCGGCCAGGACCAGCGCGATGCAGACGAGGAGGACGCCGATGAGGACGGTGCCGATGCCGTCCCAGACGCCGTCGCCGGTCAGCAGGGCGAGGCCGACGCCGCCGAGGGCGAGGACCAGGCCGATGAGCGCGCCGAAGTCCTCCAGCAGGACGACGGGCAGCTCGGGTGCCTTCGCGCGGCGGATGAACTGGGACCAACTGAGCTTGCCACGCAGCTGGTTGGACTCCCGGATGGCCGTGCGGAAGGAGTAGCCCTCCGCGAGGATCGCGAAGACGAGCACGCCCACGGGCCAGTACCAGTGCTCCAGTTCGTGCGGGTGGCGGATCTTCTCGTAGCCCTCGTAGATGGCGAACATGCCGCCGACGGAGAAGAGGACGATCGAGACGAGGAAGGCGTAGATGTAGCGCTCGCGGCCGTATCCGAACGGGTGTTGCGGGGTGGCCTCGCGCTGTGCCTTCTTGCCGCCGACCAGCAGCAGGAACTGGTTGCCGGAGTCGGCGAGGGAGTGCACGCCCTCGGCGAGCATCGACGACGAGCCGCTGAACGCGAACGCCACGAACTTCGATGCCGCGATCGCGAGGTTGGCTCCGAGTGCCGCCACGATCGCCCTGGTGCCGCCTGACGCGCTCATGTGTCCGCGTTGTCCCTTCGCCGTCGTCCGCCTACGCCGGTCGGGCCTTTGCCCGCTCTTTGCCGGTGGGCCATTCTTGCAGCCCGGTTCGCCACTGGCTTCTCAGGTATCCACAGACGCGGTCATACGATCCTGTTGTCAGGATCAGGCGATGACCGTAGCGCGGAACAGGGTGCCCGCGCCGGACGCCTCGGCCTTCTCGCCCGCGGCGACGAACACCGACTGCCCCGCCGAGAGCTCCTCATCCCCCACCCGGACCGTGCCCGCGGTGCAGAGCAGGATCTGCGGGGTGGCGCGCGTCAGGTCGTGGGCGCCGGCGCCCCGGGGCAGGACGTACCGGGACAGGCGGAACTCGTCGATGGGCGTCTCGTAGACCTCTTCGCCGTCGGGGGCGGCCTCGGGGCGCAGCACGCCCGGGTCGCGGGGCTCGAAGCGGACCACGCGCAGGAGTTCGGGGACGTCGACGTGCTTGGGGGTCAGCCCGCAGCGCAGCACGTTGTCGGAGTTGGCCATGATCTCGACGCCGAGTCCGCTGAGGTACGCGTGCGGGATGCCCGCGCCGAGGAACAGGGCCTCGCCGGGCTGGAGCCGGACGTGGTTCAGGAGCATCGCGGCGAGGACGCCGGGGTCGCCGGGGTAGTGGTGGGCGATGCCGGCGTAGGGGGCGTAGTCGCCACCGAGGCGGTCGCAGGCGGCCGCGGCGAGGTCGACGGTGTGGGCCAGCTCCGCGCGGTCGGCGGTGAGGAGGGCCGTGAGGACCTCGCGCAGGGCGGCGTCCTCGGGGTGGGCGCGCAGCACGTCGACGTACGGCGTGAGGGAGTCGACGCCGAGGCCTTCGAGCAGGTCGGCGGCGTGGGCCGGGGCGCGGAAGCCGCACAGGCCGTCGAACTCGGTGAGCGCGCAGACCAGTTCGGGCTTGTGGTTGGCGTCCTTGTAGTTGCGGTGCGGGGCGTCCACCGGGATGCCGCGGCGCTCCTCGTCCTCGTAGCCCTGCCGGGCCTGGTCCAGGTCGGGGTGCACCTGGAGGGAGAGGGGGGCGCCGGCGGCGAGCAGCTTGAGCAGGAACGGCAGGCGCGGGCCGAACCTCGCCACGGCCGCGGTGCCGAGTTCGCCTTCCGGGTCGGCCTCGATCACCTGGTCGAGCGGGCCCCGGCCGGTGCCGGAGGGGGCGCCGGGGTGGGCGCCCATCCACATCTCCGCCTGCGGTTCACCGGTCGGCTCGACGCCGAGGAGCTGGGGGATCGCGGTGGTCGAACCCCAGGCGTAGGGGCGGACGGTGTTGTCGAGGCGGTCCATACCGTTCTCTCTGCGGGCTGTCGTCGTGGGGCGGTCGGGCCAAGGATCAGGCACCGGAGGCGAGCGCCAGGTAAACGGCGGCGAAATCGGTGACGGCGATCAGCTCGGCGAGGGTCTCGAGTTCGTCGCCCGGTTCGGGTTCGAGCTCGCTGATCGGCGTGTCGTTGCCGAGGGCCAGGTCACGGGCTGCGGGGGCGGCGGTGAGGCCGCCGATGGGGCGGTCGCGGAGCAGCACCACGCGGGCGTGCAGCGCGGGCGGCTCCTCCACGCGGTCGCGGAAGAAGTCGTCGGGGTCGGCGCCGGCGGCGAGCGGGCCGGCGAGCAGCGCGCTGTGCTCGGCGAGCGCCTCGGGGAGTTCGGCGACGAGCGCGGGCCGGCCGGACAGCTCGGCGAGCGCGGCGGCGAAGCGCCGGCCGGCGGGTCCGGCGGAGACGCCCTCGGTCCAGACGACGGGCAGCGTGTCGGCGAGTTCCGCGGCGAGGGTCTTGGCCGGGTTGCTGTAGGTCGCGACGGCGGGGCCGCAGCGCTCGGCGACGCGGTCGAGGCGGTCGGCGACCTTCTCCAGCGCGTCGGCGGGGGCGGAGAGCAGCGCGATGCGGTCCAGGAGCGCCAGCATGGGGGTGAGCAGGGCCCACAGGACGCCGGGGGCGGAGGCCGCGGCCGGCGGCAGGTCGTCCTGCTCGTACGGCGCGGTCGCCATGGGCACGAACAGGCCGTGCGCGACCCCGGAGGCCTCGGTGAGCGGGGCTCCCGCGGGGGCGACGGCGACGACCGTGCAGCCGCGGCGGTAGGCCTGTTCGGCGAGGAGGGAGAGCCCGGGTTCGCCGCCGTCCGGGGTGGCGATGAGCAGCAGGTCCAGCGATCCGGCCCAGCCGGGGAGGTCCCAGCGCAGGGCGCCCGCGGCGGGGGCCACGCCGGTGGGGGCGAGGCGGGTGACCGGGCAGGCGGCGCCGGCGAGGGTGCCGAGCAGGTCGGCGGCGCAGGTGGCGGCGGCGCCGGGGCCGGCGATGAGGACGGCGCGGGGGCGGCCGTCCGGCTTCAGCTGCCCCACCCCGGCCTCGGCGGCGTGCCGGGCCGCGGTGCGCACCCGGGCACCGGCCTCGGCGGCACCGCGCAGCAGGGCCCGACGGTCGGCGTCGGCCAGGGCCTCCGGCGTGTCGAGGAGCGATTCGTCGAGCATGGCGTCAGGTCTCCGATCGCCGGTGGTCGTCGGGGGTGCGGGCGCCGGGTGGCGGGGGGACGCGGATCCGTGGCGGTACGCCGGCCGCGGTGCCGGACGCCCGTGGAGGCCGGGGCCTCGGGGCGCGGCCGCGGGTGTTCCGTGGGACCGCGCTGGGTTCACTCCGGGCGGCGGGCCTCGTCCACGAGCAGGACGGGGATGCCGTCGCGCACCGGGTACGCCAGGCCGCAGTCCTGTCCGGTGCAGACCAGCTCGGCGTCCTGCTCCTTGAGGGGCGCGTGGCAGGCCGGGCAGGCGAGGATCTCCAGAAGGCCGGCTTCGAGCGGCATGGGGCTGTCCCTTCGAGATGGGTCGTACGGGTCGTACGGGTGCTGCGCCGCACGGGTGTGGCGCGTTGTGCGCGCGTGTGCGGATGTGCCTGGTCAGGGTACCGCCGGTGGAACGGCCGACGCGGGGTGACGGCCACCTCCGCCGCCGCCCGGTCGCGGTCCCGCTCCGGGGCTGCCGTCAGGCGCGGATGACGGCCAGGACCTCGTCCCGTACCGCGGCCATCGTCGCCTCGTCGCGCGCCTCCGCGTTGAGCCGCAGCAGCGGTTCGGTGTTGGAGGGGCGGACGTTGAACCACCAGTCGGCCGCGGACACGGTGAGCCCGTCGAGTTCGTCGAGGGTGACGTCCTCGCGGTCGCCGTAGGCCGCCTTGAGGGCGGCGATGCGCCCCGCCTGGTCGGCGACCGTGGAGTTGATCTCGCCGGAGCCCGCGTAGCGGTCGTACTGGGCGACCAGCGCGGACAGGGGGCCGTCCTGGCCGCCGAGGGCCGCGAGGACGTGCAGGGCGGCCAGCATGCCGGTGTCGGCGTTCCAGAAGTCCTTGAAGTAGTAGTGGGCCGAGTGCTCGCCGCCGAAGATGGCGCCGCTGCGGGCCATTTCGGCCTTGATGAAGGAGTGGCCGACGCGGGTGCGCACGGGGGTGCCGCCGTTCTCCTCCACGACCTCCGGGACCGTCCAGGACGTGATCAGGTTGTGGATGACCGTGCCCGTGCCGCCGTTGCGGGCCAGCTCCCGGGCGGCCACCAGGGCGGTGATCGCGGACGGCGAGACCGGGTCGCCGTGTTCGTCGACGACGAAGCAGCGGTCGGCGTCGCCGTCGAAGGCGATGCCGAGGTCGGCGCCCTCCACGGGGACCCGCTTCTGCAGGTCGACCAGGTTGGCCGGGTCCAGGGGGTTGGCCTCGTGGTTGGGGAAGGTGCCGTCCAGCTCGAAGTACATCGGCACCAGGGTCAGCGGCAGGCCGGCGAAGACGGTCGGGACGGTGTGGCCGCCCATGCCGTTGCCCGCGTCGACGACGACCTTCAGGGGGCGGACGGAGGTCAGGTCGACGAGGGAGCGCAGGTGCGCCGCGTAGTCCTCCAACGTCTCGCGCCGGGTGAGGGTTCCCTGCCGCTGCGCCGGCTCGGGCGCGCCCGTGGTGCTCCACCCCTCCACCAGGGCGCGGATCTCCGCGAGGCCGGTGTCCTGGCCGACGGGCGCCGCGCCCGCGCGGCACAGCTTGATGCCGTTGTACTGGGCCGGGTTGTGCGAGGCGGTGAACATGGCGCCCGGCACGTCGAGCGCGCCGGAGGCGTAGTACAGCTGGTCCGTGGAGCACAGGCCGATGCCGGTGACGTCGACGCCGCGGGCCGCCGCACCGCGCGCGAAGGCGGCGGCCAGGCCGGGCGAGGAGGGCCGCATGTCGTGGCCGACGACGATCGCGCGGGCGCCGGTCACCTGGGCGAAGGCCGCGCCGAACAGCTCGGCCAGCGACTCGTCCCACTGGTCCGGGACCACGCCGCGCACGTCGTACGCCTTCACGATCTGCGACAGGTCAGCAGCCACGGTCACCCTTCCTCAGGTCCATTCGGTCGCCACAAACTACAGGTACGGGCCCGTCAACGGGCATACCGGAACTGCACCCTGGAGGGGGGCGGCATCACCCTGGAGAGGGACGCGGAGCGGACCGGCCGAGCCTGAGGAAGGGCGTGGGAGCCGGACTGGCGCGCGGCGGGGGCCAGTTGACCGGATCAGTCGTCCCGGGCAGTCGTCCGAGTCAGTTGTCCCGGTCAGTTGTCCGGGGAGCGCAGCACCCGCAGGTGGCCGCGGCGGGCGACCTCCATCGGGTCCGCCCCGCGGGAACCGCCGCCGGCCGCCCGCTCCTGGGGGCGGGCCGCCTCGCGCACCGCGTTGGCGAGCGCTTCCAGGTCGTCACCGCTGGGCCGGGCGGGGGCCGAACCGTCGAGCAGGCGGACGACCTCCCAGCCGCGCGGGGCGGTCAGGCGCTCGGAGTGCTCGGCGCACAGGTCGTAGCAGTGGGGTTCGGCGTAGGTGGCGAGCGGGCCGAGGACCGCGGTCGAGTCGGCGTAGACGTACGTCAGCGTCGCGACGGCGGGTCGGCCGCAAGCGGTGCGCGAACAGCGACGTACAGGGCTCACGACGTTGGACGGTACCGCACTCTTGAGCGGGCCGCGACGACTCTCCACCAGGTCACTCCACCGTGTCGTGTTGTGAAACGCCCCACAGATCACTCCTGTCATACCTCTCTGACCTGGGTGAACACCAGCCCTGGCGACAGAGGGGACCGATCCGGTCGGTCACCGATCGGTGCAAAGGCCATCAATTGGCACGAGATCCCCGGTCCCGGAGAGATACGGAATCGAGCCCAACCTTGGCTGGAATGGTCATCCCACGACACACCGTGGACGAGGTCGGACGGTGTCCGGTCCCTGGCGTCGGGCAGGGCGCCGGGACGCGGCGACGGCTACGCTTCGGTAGTGATGGACAACCCCGTACCGCCCCGTGCCGCAGGCCCCGGGCCCCGCCGACGTGATCGCCACGGGCGGGGCATGCGCGGGCCGATCGCACCGCCGCAGGTGCCGCTGGCGGCCAGCCGTGCCGACGCGTTCGCGGACCTGGTGCAGGACTCGGTGGAGCGTCTGGAGCGGCGGTGGCCGCAGCTCGCCGAGATGGACTTCATGGTGCTCGAGGTGCCCCGGCTGGACGGGGCGGACGGGCCGTGGAACGACGAGGCCGTGCCGCTCGGCGGGACGATCCCGGCCCGCGACGGGCGCCGGGCGCGGGTGGTCGTGTACCGGCGGCCCGTCGAGATCCGCACCAAGGGACGGGACGAACGGGCCGCGCTGGTGCACGAGGTCGTCGTGGAGCAGGTGGCCGAACTGCTGGGCCTGACACCGGAGACGGTCGATCCCCGCTACGGCGAGGACTGACCGGACCGGGCCCCGCCCCCTCCCGCCGCGGCCCGCCTACCGCTGCAGCACGTCCAGGTCCTCGTCCGCCTCCGGCACGGACACCGTCCCGCGGTCGTCGGGGAGCGTCTGGATCGTGAAGCCGGGGGTGTCCTTGTCGGTGGACAGCAGGGTGCGCGACGCGTACACCGGCGCCCCCGAGACGTGCTCCACCGTGATCGCGTACGTGCCCTTCAGCCCCTGCGGCGCGGGCGGCACGACGTCCTGGGTCGTGCCGGGCTTGAGCGTGTACGTCTGGGACGCCGTCGCGCCGCCCTCGCTGCCCGCCGAGGACGTGACCTTCACCTGGGCCGTGCCGGTGGGCGCCGTCAGGGACAGCGTGGCGGCCTTGGCCCGGTTGTCGGCGACCGACGCGCGCGCGCCGACGGCGGCCGTGGCCGGGATGAACGCCGACTCCTGGTCGTCGCCCTTGCCGCGCACGACCCGGACGGCGGCGACGACCGGCACCGCGTCGTCCGTCGGCGTCAGCACCAGGGAGCCCGCCTCGCCGCGCGTGACGTCGCCCAGGTCGACCGAGGCCGACATCCCGCCCTTGACGTGCAGCGTCTCGTGGCCGGCCGGGGTGATCAGCCCCGTGGAGGAGGCCAGTTGGACCTTCAGGTCGGCGTCGGCGTGGCCGGGCGCGAAGGCGACCAGCCGCACGGACACGGCGTCCTTGGGGATGCCCGGGATCACCAGGCTGCCCGCCGGGTCGCCGGCCGAGGCCAGCCAGTCGCCGCCCAGCTTGTCGTCCAGGGCCTGGACGGCGGCCCCGACCCGTCCGCTGCGGACGTTGACGTGGACGGTGACCGCGTCCTGCTTCTCGGCGGTCAGCGTGGACAGCAGGACCGGGTCGCTCGCGTGCGGCGGGACCGTGATGCCCTCGCCGACGGTGGTCTGCAGGGCGCCGTCGGGGCCGTAGAGCTCGATGTCGACGACGGCGGCCGAGTCGTCGGGGTTGGTGAGGTGCACGTAGTCCGTGCGGTCGGCGGCCGTGCTGGCGCCGGGGAACCAGAACTCGGTGTCCGGGACGGTGCAGTTGACGCCGAGCAGGCCGCGGCCGGTGCCCGCGGCGACCTCGGTGGTCTGCTGGACGGTCCAGCCGGGCGCGTACGAGCCCTCGGCGGTGCCCAGGTACGCGGGCGTGGTGCCGCCGCTGGTGCTGCCGGTGGCCGGGGTGCCGGGCGCCTTCGGGACGAGGACGGGCTTGGCCGCCGTCTTCCCGCCCTTCTCCTTGGACTTGCCCGTCTTGCCGCCGGTCTTGCCGGTGGCGCCGGTGGACTCCTCGGTGGCGGCGGTCAGGTGGCCGGTGCCCTTGCCCGCCGCGCCCTTGGTGACGGGCGTGAACGACGTGTACGCGGTCTCCGCGAGGTCGGAGGTGCTGGGCGCCGGGCAGACCAGGCCGGTGCGCTCCACGGGCAGCTGGGCGGCCGCCCTGGCGGTGTCCGCGCCGGAGGTGTCGGGCGCGTCGAGCGCGGCGAATCCGGTGACGGCGGCGAGCGCGGCCACGCCGGCGAACAGGGACAAGGTCGTGCGGTTCACTGCTGGCTCCCGTCGGGGCGCTCGTGGCCGTGGGGGTGCTGCGGCGCCGGGTCGTACGCGGGGTCGTAGCCCTGGCCGTACGCCGGGTCGTAGGGCTGCTGCGGGTACGCCGTCGGGTCGTACGGCGCCTGCTGCGCCTGGCCGTCGTAGCCGTACGGGTCGTAGGAGCCGGCCTGGTAGGGGTCGTACGTCTGCTGGTCGTAGCCGCCCGCGGGGTACTGCGGGGCCCCCTGGTAGGCGCCGTCGGGGTAGCCCCCGTGGTCGCCGTCGGCGTACGTCGCCGGGGTGTCCCACTCGTCGTAGGGCCGCTGCTGCGGGACCACGGGCGGGGCCTGCGGGGTGCCGGGCGACGGGACGTCGTCGTCCTGGGCGCCCGCTTCGGCGGCCTCCGCGCGGTCGCGCAGGCGGCGGGCGCGGCGGCCCTCGCCGGCGACGGCCTCGGCCGGGACCGGCTCCTCCTCGGGGAGGTCGTCGTCGACGTCGCGGCGGCGGCCCGGCAGGGCCAGCACCACGAGGACAAGGGCGAGCAGGCCCTGCGTCCACAGCCACAGGGTGTGGGTGAACGGGTCGTCGTAGGTGACGTCCAGCTTCCCGCCGGAGGAGGGCAGCTCGAAGCCCTGGGCCCAGCCGTCGACGGTGGTGCGCTCCAGCGGCTTGCCGTCGAGGGTGGCCGTCCAGCCCTCGGCGGCGGAGTCGGCCAGGCGCAGGATCCGGCCGTCGGCGCCCGCGGGGACCGTGGTGTGCAGCTCGACGGGGCCGGCGGCGACCGGGGTCGGGGTGCCGGAGCCGGAGGCGGTGACGATCGCCGCGCGGGAGACCTCGCGGTCCACCGCCCACAGCGCGCTGCCGTCCTGTTGGCTGAGCCGCTTCAGGCCCGGGGTGGCGTCCAGCACGCGCGTGACCTCGCGCGGGGCGCCCTTGTGGACGAGGACGTACGCCACGGCGAACTTGCCGAGTTCGTCGGCCTGGTCGGCGCCGGAGCCGGCGACGAGGCTGGCGACGACCTTGTCGAGCCGGGCGTTCTCCCCGTCGGCGGCTGCCAGTTCGGCGTCGCCGAGGCGGGCGCCGGAGCCGCGCACCAGCATGTAGTCGACGTGGGCGGCGGAGTCGCTGTCCAGCACGAGGGTGCGGGCCTGGTCGCGGGTGCCCGCCTCCTCGGCGACGAACGCGGGCACCTGCACGGGGTCGCGGCGCTCCAGCGGCCCGTCGGCGCCGCCGATCATCCAGCCGACGGCGACGAGCAGCGGGCCCGCGGCCGAGGCGAAGGCGATCAGCGCGGCGACCGGCTGGCGCCAGCCGAAGCTCTGCTCGGCGACCCGCGCGCGTGCTCCGTCGGCGCCGAGCGCGGCGGCGGTGAGCAGGGCGATGCCGTAGACGAGGGTGGCGGGACCGGCCCACGTGGAGCCGTTGGACAGGACCGCGAAGACCAGGCCGGCCAGGGCCACCGCCCAGGCGGTGAGGACGCTGCGGTGGCGCTCGGCGCGCAGCAGGGCGGCCAGCGCGGCGAGGACGATGCCGATCAGCATCAGCCCGTGCACCGTGCCGGGGCCGCCGGGGCTGGCGCCGAGCAGGTCCAGCGGGGAGGCCGCGGAGGCGCCGTGGTCCAGGCCGGCCTGGGTGAAGAAGCCGAACGGCAGCAGGGACAGCGACCAGGGCGCCAGGACCAGCAGGGGGGTGCCCAGCTGGGCCAGGAAGCGCAGGCCGTAGGCGGGGAGGTCGGCGCGGCGCAGGGCCAGTACGGCGAGGGCGAGGACCAGCGCGATCGGCCACACGACGGGCGTGAACGCGGTGGTGACGGTCAGCAGCAGCGCGTAGGCCCAGGTGGCGCGCCAGCTGCCGCGCGTGCCCGGCCGGTGGGCGAGGCCGGCGGCAGCGACGCCCGCGCGGGCGAGGAGCGGCAGCAGCACCGCGAGGACGGCGGTGCCGACGCGGCCGCCGGCGAGCGCGCCGGTGGCGGCGGGCAGGAAGGCGTAGACGACGGCCGCCCAGGCGCGCAGCAGCCGGGACTCGACGAGGGGGCGGGAGGCGAAGTACGCGGTGAACCCGGCCAGGGGCACCGAGCAGACCAGCAGGACCGTCAGGGCGAGGCCGGTCGAGCCGAACAGCAGGGTGGCCAGGGTGGCGATGACCGCGAGGTAGGGCGGCGCGGACGGGGTGCCGCCGGCGCCGACCGGGTGCCAGGCGTCCGCGTAGCGCGACCACAGCTCGGAGGCGTCGGCCGGGGCGGGCAGCAGGGCGCCGCCGGCGAGCGCGCCGCCGCCGAGGAGGTTGCGGCAGGCGACCAGGGAGATCGCCAGCAGGAGCAGGAAGAGCACCGGGCCGGGCTTGCGGGCGATGCGCTTGAGGCGGGCGAACTGCTCGACCTCGAGGAAGTCGGCGTCGTCGCCGCCGGGCCCGGACTCCAGGCCGCCGCCGTGCCGGCCGGCCGAGGGCGCCTCGGCGTCTGAGGAGCCGAAGAGGTCGCCCGCGGCCTGTTCGACGGTGGCCCGCACGGTCGCGCCGGGCGGCGGGAACAGCGGCCGCAGCTCGTCCTTGTCGACGGCCGGGCGGCCGCGCCTCTTGCGTCCGGCGACGATCCGCTCGGGCCGCAGCAGCGTGCCCAGCAGGCCGCGGATCTCGTCGAGGGCCTGGCCGGGGACCTTGCCGACGAGGTAGGCGAGGGTGCGCAGCAGCGTGCCGACGACCACGCGCACGAGGACCCACGGCAGCGCCGCCGTACGGCTGTTGACGAGGAGGGTGTAGACGGCGCCGGCCTTGTCGACCTTGTGCGGGGAGGCGGTGGTGCGGCCCGCGCAGTCGACGGTTCGGCGCTCGCGGGAGGCCGCCTCGGCGTGCCGGACGACCGCCTCGGGGGCGACCAGGACGCGGTGGCCGGCGGCGTGCGCGCGCCAGCACAGGTCGACGTCGTCGCGCATCAGGGGCAGCCGGCGGTCGAAGCCGCCGAGCTGTTCGAAGACGTCGCGGCGGATCAGCATGCCCGCGGTGGACACCGACAGCACGGAGCGCACGTGGTCGTGCTGGCCCTGGTCCTGCTCGCGGCGGTCCAGGCCGGTCCAGCGGCGGCCGGAGGGGGCGATGGAGACGCCGACCTCCAGCAGCTGCCGGCGGTCGTACCAGCCGCGCAGCTTGGGGCCGACCACGGCCACGTCGTCGCGGCCCAGTTCGAGTTCGGTGTCGACGACGCGCAGCATCTCGGCCAGGGCGTCGGGCTCGGGCGCGCAGTCGTCGTGCAGCAGCCACAGCCACTGGACCGGTTCGCCGTACGGGAGTTCGGGCAGGTCGTAGGCGTCGTCGCGCCACGTGCGCGTGACGGGGTCCCAGCCGCTGGGGCGCTTGAGGTACGGCAGGTCGTCGGGGGTGAGGACCGGGGCCGTGCGGGTGGCCTCCTCGACGGCCTGGCCGAAGCCCGTGCGGCGGGCGAGGTGGAGGACCCGGTCGGCGCCGAGGGCCTCGGTGACCAGCTGCGCGGAGTGGTCGGCGCTGCCGGTGTCGGCGGCCATGACGGACTGCACGGACCGCTCCTGGCCGAGCAGGCCGGCGAGCGCGTCGGGCAGCCAGCGGGCCCCGTCGTGCGAGACGAGGACCGCGGTCACCACGTGACGCGGGAACTCGGGGGGACGGGTCGGGTCGGATCCCGGCAGGTGGGTCGGGTCGGATCCCGCCGTGGCAGCGGCGTCGTGATGCGCTGTCGAGTGGCTGTACGCGGACATCGAGGTACGGGCCCCGGTTCGATGGACTGCGGTGGACGCCTGTGCCGCGTGCGCACGGCGGGGCGTCTCGGACGAGCGCCCACACTATCGGCTGGGCATGACGACGGCCCGCCGCCTGTGGACAACCCACGGGCCACGGGCCGTTCGCACCGGTGGTGCGGACGCGGGCAGTGCCCTCGACGTGCGCGGTACGCGCGCGGGGGTGGCGCCCCCGGGTCAGACCGCCGCCTTCTTCAGGCGGCGCCGCTCCCTCTCGGACAGACCGCCCCAGATGCCGAAGCGTTCGTCGTTGGCGAGGGCGTACTCGAGGCATTCGGAGCGGACTTCGCAGGCGAGGCAGACCTTCTTCGCCTCGCGGGTGGAGCCGCCCTTCTCCGGAAAGAAGGACTCGGGGTCGGTCTGGGCGCACAGTGCGCGCTCCTGCCAGCCGAGTTCCTCGTCCGCGTCGTCGACCAGCAGTTGCTGCACCAGCTCGGTCATGTGCGCCCCTCGTCCGTTTCGCGTCCCCGTGACGTTGCCGTTACCGATCCCGGCTGAACGACACGAGTGAAATTACAAGTGTGCTGCTCCGGGCGAGTCAAGCCGAGATCTGCTATTGGGCCCCTTATTCACTCTGCGGAACCAAGGCCGTGCGTTAAGTGTTCAAATCGGCATAAACCTTGACACGCAGAGAGGGACCCCCGAGGGCCTCCTCCCCGGCTCGGCCCCGTGGGGGCCTGTACGGAGGAGGACGTCCTGGGGATCGATCCCGTTCCGACACGCGCGCCGAAGCGAACCGGATCACAGTCGGATCACGGGATCGCAACGGGGCTTGCGCGCCCGGCATGTGGCGCATGTGTCCCCGGTTCCCGGTGAACAAACCTTTCACCTGACAGATGAACCGGATGAGGTGAAACCCGTCCCACATTCCGGGTGCCGAGTTGACACCCCGGGTGTGAACCGCTGTCCTTGTGGGCATGCTCGCGAACTTGGCACCCACCTCGACCCGCTCCGCCGGGTCCGACGGTGCTGCCCGCGCTCGCCGTAGCTGTTGTTGCTGTTCCAGCTGTTGAGCCGACCGCGCTCCGGCTGACCCTCCCCTGAGTCCACCGCGACTCGGCTGTCTGTTCCCCGCCTGAACCAGGCCCCTCCTGTCCCCCGTGACCCGGGCGGACGGCACCGCGACACCCAGCCGACCCCCCACTCCGCCGAGGAACCACCGCACCCATGAACAGCGACAGCGACCTCCAGATCGCCGGCGACATCCTCGAAGTCCCGCACCTGCTCCAGACCCCCCGCGAGCACCCGGCCACCGTCGCCGAGTTCGCCGGTCTCGCCCGCTCGATCGCCGCCGACCGCTCCCAGTGGGCGCACCTGGTGCGCTACGACGCCACCACGCGCTGGTACCACCGGCTGCGCACCGGTCCCGGCTACGAGGTGTGGCTGCTGTCCTGGGTGCCCGGCCAGGGCAGCGGGTCGCACGACCACGGCCGCTCCTCGGGGGTGCTGACCGTGCTGTCCGGCACCCTGACCGAGCACACCCGGAGCGACACGCGCGCGTTGCGCGAGGGCGACCAGCGGGTGTTCGCGCCGGGCTACGTGCACGAGGTCGTCAACGACGCGCTGGAGCCGGCGGTCAGCCTGCACGTGTACTTCCCGGGGCTGACGGAGATGCCGATGCACACCGAGGCCCGCTGCGAGGCGAGTCCGGTCACCGCCTGACCCGCGAACCACGGGCCCGCGGACGCGGGCCGGTCACCGCCGGAGGACCGCGAGCCCGACCGCCGGAGGGCCGCGACCCCGACCGCCGGGTGACCGTGACCGGTCACCGCCCCCCGCGTTGTCCCACCCGCCTGCAAGACTTGGGCCATGCGCATTGTGGTTCTGGCAGGCGGCATCGGTGGTGCCCGGTTCCTGCGTGGTCTGAAGCGGGCCGCGCCCGACGCGGACGTCACCGTCATCGGCAACACCGGGGACGACATCCACCTCTTCGGGCTGAAGGTCTGCCCGGACCTCGACACGGTGATGTACACGCTCGGCGGCGGCATCAACGAGGAGCAGGGCTGGGGGCGGGCGGACGAGACCTTCCACCTCAAGCAGGAACTGGCCGCGTACGGCGTCGGACCGGAGTGGTTCGGACTGGGCGACCGGGACTTCGCCACGCACATCGTGCGGACGCAGATGCTCGGCGCCGGGTTCCCGCTCAGCGCGGTCACCGAGGCGCTGTGCGACCGCTGGCAGCCGGGCGTGCGGCTGATCCCGATGACCGACGACCGCGTCGAGACGCACGTCGCCGTCGAGGTCGACGGGGAGCGCAAGGCGATTCACTTCCAGGAGTACTGGGTGCGGCTGCGGGCGTCCGTGCCGGCCCAGGCGGTCGTGCCGGTGGGCGCCGAGCAGGCGAAGCCCGCGCCCGGCGTGCTGGAGGCGATCGCCGAGGCGGACGTCGTGCTCTTCCCGCCGTCGAACCCCGTCGTGTCCGTCGGCACGATCCTCGCCGTGCCCGGCATCCGCGAGGCGATCGCCGACGCGGGCGTGCCGGTGGTCGGGCTGTCCCCCATCGTCGGGGACGCGCCCGTGCGGGGCATGGCCGACAAGGTGCTCGCCGCCGTCGGCGTGGAGTCCACGGCCGCGGCGGTCGCCGAGCACTACGGCTCGGGGCTGCTGGACGGCTGGCTGGTCGACACCGTCGACGCGGGCGCGGTCGAGCGGGTCGAGGCGGCCGGCATCCGGTGCCGGGCCGTACCGCTGATGATGACGGACCTCGAGGCGACGGCGCGGATGGCCCGGGAGGCGCTGGCGCTGGCCGAGGAGGTGCGGGGAGCGTGAGCGAGCCCGTCGCGCAGGAGTACCGGGTCTGGGCGCCGTCGGGGCTGCCCGAGGTGCGGCCCGGGGACGACCTGGCCAAGCTGATCGCCACGGCCGAGCCGGGGCTCGCCGACGGGGACGTCGTCCTGGTCACCTCGAAGATCGTGTCCAAGGCGGAGGGGCGGATCGTCGAGGCCGCCGACCGGGAGGCCGCGATCGACGCCGAGACCGTGCGCGTCGTGGCCCGGCGCGGGACGCTGCGGATCGTGGAGAACCGGCAGGGGCTGGTCATGGCCGCCGCCGGGGTCGACGCGTCCAACACGCCCGCGGGCACCGTCCTGCTGCTGCCCGAGGACCCCGACGCCTCCGCGCGGGCCGTCCGCCGGGGCCTGCGCGACGCCCTCGGCGTCGACGTCGGCGTGGTCGTCACCGACACCTCCGGCCGGCCCTGGCGCTCGGGCCTCACGGACGTCGCGATCGGCGCCGCCGGCGTCCGCGTGCTGGACGACCTGCGCGGCGGCACGGACGCGTACGGCAACCCGCTCAGCGCGACGGTCGTGGCGACGGCGGACGAACTGGCCGCCGCCGGCGACCTCGTCAAGGGCAAGGCCGCCGGACGGCCGGTGGCCGTGGTCCGCGGACTGGCGCACGTCGTAACGTCCGGCGACGGGGACCACGGCGGCACGCACGGGGACGACGACGGCGCCCGGGCCATGGTGCGCGGGGCCCGGGACGACATGTTCCGGCTGGGCACCTCCGAGGCCGTGCGGCTGGCGGTCACCCAGCGGCGCACGGTCCGCGCCTTCACCGACGAGCCCGTCGACCCCGGCGCGGTCCGGCGGGCGGTGGCGGCGGCCGTGACGGCGCCCGCCCCGCACCACACGACGCCGTGGCGGTTCGTGCTGCTGGAGTCCGCCGGGTCCCGGACCCGGCTGCTGGACGCGATGCGCGACGCGTGGATCGCGGACCTGCGCCGGGACGGCCGGAGCGAGGAGTCGATCGCCCGGCGGGTCCGGCGCGGGGACGTCCTGCGCAACGCCCCGTACCTGGTGGTGCCCTGCCTGGTCATGGACGGCTCCCACACCTACGGCGACGCCCGGCGGGACGCGGCCGAGCGGGAGATGTTCGTGGTGGCCGCCGGGGCCGGCGTGCAGAACCTCCTCGTCGCGCTGGCCGGGGAGCGGCTGGGCTCGGCGTGGGTGTCGTCGACGATGTTCTGCCGGGACGTCGTACGGGACGTGCTGGGGCTGCCGGGCGACTGGGACCCGATGGGCGCGGTGGCCGTCGGGCACCCGGCGGAGGAACCCCGGCCCCGGGCCGAGCGGGACACGGGGGTGTTCATCGAGGTCCGGTGAGACGGGGGACACGCGAGGGGTGGTTCCGGGCGTGGGTGCGCTTACGCTCGTGGGGTTGCCTTCCTCGTTCTCCTAGGGACCCCCTTCGTGGCTGGACGTTTCGCTCCGCGGCCCACGCGCACCACCGCGCGCGGCGGCGAGGTCGTGGTGCCCGCGGCCCGGCCGGCGGCGACCGCGCCGACCGCCGGGCGGGTGCGGACGTACGCGCCCGACGGGCCCCTCGACCTCGGGCTGGTGCTCGGGCCGCTGCGGCGGGGCCCCGCCGACCCGACGTTCCGGGCGATGCCCGACGGGTCCGTGTGGCGGTCCAGCCTCACCCCGGCCGGCCCCGGGACGCTGCGGGTCTCGGCATACGGCGGTGCGGTGCGCGGCGAGGCGTGGGGACCCGGGGCCGACTGGCTGCTCGACCGGCTGCCGGAGATGGTCGGAGCGGCCGACGACCCGTCCGCGTTCGTGCCCCGGCACCGGCTGCTGGCCCACGCCCGGCACCGGCGGCCGGGCTTGCGGCTCACCCGGACCGGGCTGGTGCTGGAGTCGCTGATCCCGTCGGTCCTCGAGCAGAAGGTGACGACCGACGAGGCGTACCGGGCGTGGCGGCTGCTCGTACGGAAGTTCGGCGAGCCGGCGCCGGGACCCGCGGCCGGGGGGCGGCTGTGGGTGATGCCCGCGCCGCGGACCTGGGCACTGATCCCGTCGTGGGAGTGGCACCGGGCCGGCGTCGACAACAAGCGGGCCTCGACGATTCTGCGGGCCGTGCGGGTCGCGGCGCGGCTGGAGGAGGCGGTGGGGATGGAGCCGCGGGAGGCCCGCGCGCGGCTGGAAGTGGTGCCGGGCATCGGGCCGTGGACGTCGGCGGAGGCGGTGCAGCGCAGCCACGGGGCGGCGGACGAGGTGACCACCGGGGACCTGCACCTGCCGGGGATCGTGGGGTGGGCACTGGCCGGGGACCGGCACGCGGACGACGCGCTGATGCTGCGGTTGCTGGAGCCGTACGCGGGGCAGCGGCACCGGGCCGCGCGGTTGATCCTGCTGAGTGGGGCGGGGCCGGCGCGGCGGGCTCCGCGGATGCCTGTCGGCGACATCCGGGGGTTGTGACGGGCGGTCGGGATTCAGGGGCGCTCCTGACTCCGGGCGGCTGCTGGGGGCTGCGCCCCCAGACCCCCCTTCGGCCCTGGACGGGCCTCGTCCTCGAACGCCGGACGGGCTGGGAGGACGTGCCCTCGGCCGGAAGGCGAGGGACGGGGAGCACACGCCTCGCCGCGGAACGCCGCCTACTGGTCGGGTGAGAAGCGCAGCGCCCCCGCCGGGATCCTCGCGTCGCACCACACCCTCGCTCCCTCGCGGAGTTCGTTGTCCGCGCCGACGACCGCGCCGTCGCCGATGACCGTGCCGGTGAGGACGGAGCGTTCGCCGACGCGGGCGCGGGTGCCGATGAGGGAGTCGGTGATGACGGCGCCGGGTTCGATCACGGCGCCGGGGAGGATCGTGGAGCCGAAGACGCGGGCGCCCCCGGCGACGAAGGCGCCCTCGCCGACCACCGTGCCGCCGGTCAGCTTCGCGTCGGCGGCGACCGTGGCCGTCGGCAGGACGAGGCGGTCGCCGCAGCGGCCCGGCACCGCAGGCGACGGGGCGCGGCCGAGGACCAGGTCCGCCGAGCCGCGCACGAAGGCGGCCGGGGTGCCGAGGTCCAGCCAGTAGGTGGAATCGACCATGCCCTGCAGGTGCGCCCCGGCGGCGAGCAGGTCGGGGAAGGTCTCGCGCTCGACGGAGACGGGCCGGCCGGTGGGGATGGTGTCGATGACCGAGCGGCGGAAGACGTAGGCGCCCGCGTTGATCTGGTCGGTGACGATCTCCTCGGGCGTGGTCGGCTTCTCCAGGAACGCCAGCACCCGGCCGGTGGCGTCCGTGGGGACCAGGCCGTAGGCGCGCGGGTCCGTCACCCTGGTCAGGTGCAGCGAGACGTCCGCCCCGGTCTCCTCGTGGGTGGCCACCAGCCGGCGGATGTCCAGCCCGGTCAGGATGTCGCCGTTGAAGACCAGGACCGGGTCGTCGGGGCCGGAGCGCAGGCGGGAGGCGACGTTGCGGATCGCGCCGCCGGTGCCGAGGGGTTCCTCCTCGGTCACGTACTCCAGGTGCAGGCCCAGCGCGGAGCCGTCGCCGAAGTGCGGCTCGAAGACCTCGGCGAGGTAGCTCGTGGCGAGCACGATGTGGTCGACGCCCGCGGCCCTCGCCCGTGCCAACTGGTGGGTGAGGAACGGCACCCCCGCCGCCCGCACCATCGGCTTGGGCGTGTGCACCGTGAGCGGGCGCAGCCGGGTGCCCTTGCCGCCGACCAGGAGGATCGCTTCTGTCACCTGTCGTCTTCGCTTCCTGCCGGGACCGGCCGAACTGTCTTTCGGCCGGTCAGTGTATGCAGACCGGTGTGCGACGCCGTCGACGGCCGTGCGGTTCCCCGGCACGCCGGTCCCGGTCCCCGGCCTCAGCGCCCCTGGAGGCGCGCCGCCGACGAGCGGGCCGTGCCGAGCTTGCCGTAGAGCTGCCGCCCCGGGCATTCGGTGGCGAAGCCGTCGCGGTGGCCGGAGATGACGTTGAGTCGTACGTTCTTGCCCTTGCGGTAGAGGTTGCCACCGCCGGACTTCAGGTATGTCTTGCCCTTCGGATTGCCCCCGTAGAGGCCCAGCTTCCACGCGGTCAGCCGGGCGACGGCCGTCACCGCGGCGGTGGGCGGCTTGGCGCTGCCGAACGTGCCGATCACCGCGATGCCCATGCTGTTGGTGTTGAACCCGAGGGTGTGGGCACCCAGGACCGGCTTCGCCACTCCCCCGGCCCGGCCCTCGTAGATGGTCCCGCACTTGTCGACGAGGAAGTTGTAGCCGATGTCCCGCCAGCCCATGCTCCTGACGTGGTAGCGGTAGATGCCGCGGATGACCGAGGGGGCCTGGGAGCACGTGTAGGTGTTGCCCGTCGCGGTGTGGTGGACGAAGGCCGCCTTGACCTTCGCCGTGTAGACGAAGGACTTCTCCCGCAGCTTCTCGTCGGCGCCCCAGCCGCGGCGCGTGACGATGCGCGGGCGCGGGCCGATGTACGGCTTCGCCTTCTGAGCGGCCGTCAGCTGTCCCGAGCGCAGGGAGAGCAGTTCGCTGCGCGTCCGTGCGCGGTCGAGCGCGGGGATCTCCAGGGCGCCCACGGGGGCCAGGTCGGCGTTGGCCGCGGAGGCCGCCCGCGCCTCGGCGCCCAGGGCGGCCGGCCGCACCTGCCGGGTCCCGGCGGCCTCGGCGGAGAAGTGCGCAGCGCGGGCGTCCTCGGCTCCCGGGTCGATCAGTTCCAGGCGCAGGCCCCTCGGGAGCGCCGCCGCGGGGGCCTGCGGGGTGGTGCGCGCGGCCCGGGCCGCGCCGGTCCGGCCGTGCCGGCCGGTGTCCTCGCCGTGGACGCGGACCTCGACGCCGTCGGAGTCGCCGACCCACAGGGGGGCCGTGCCGGCCCGGACGTGCCCGGAGGTGCGCTCGGCGGTGCCGGGGTCGGCGCCGTGGTCGTCGTTGTGGGTCTCCAGGTCCTGCCAGCCGGACCAGGTGTGGGTGCCGGCGGCGCGGGTGCGGACCTGGACGCGGCCGTGCAGGGGGGTGTCGGGGTCGGTCCAGACGACACCGAGAAGGGAGAAGTGCCGTACGTCGCGGCGGGGCAGGCCCTGGTCGCCCGCGCCGCCGAGGGCCCGGTCGCGGGCCAGGGGGGCGAGGGGCAGGGACTGGGTGCTGCCGGGGAGGTCGGGGGTGACCGAGGCGGCGCGGGGCGGGGCGCCGGGGTCCTGGGGCGTGTCCGGGCGGGCGGCCCCGGCCACCGCGGTCGCCGCCTGCGCCATCGGCGCCGGGGGTTCCGGCGCCGCGCCGGCGGGTGGCGCCAGGGGCAGGGTGAGGGTGGCCGCACAGGTGACACCGAGTGAGGTAGCAAGCAATCCGTGCATGCCCCTGATCTTGGACATAGTCATACATATCTGTCCATCGGTGACTTGACGGTCAGTCGGGCGCCGTTCCGCCGAACCGGTGGCCCCCCGCCGGGCGGCGGCGCGGGTGGGGCGGGCGGGGGCGGCGTACGCTTGCGCGGGTGACTGCCACCGATCGCACCCCTGCCGACCTGCTGCGTTCCGCGCTCGCCGCGGACCCCGCGCGCCCGCTGGTGACCTTCTACGACGACGCCACGGGGGAACGGGTCGAACTGTCCGTGGCCACCTTCGCCAATTGGGTGGCCAAGACCGCGAACCTCCTCCAGGACGGGATGTCCGCCGAGCCCGGTGACCGGGTCGCGCTGCTGCTGCCCGCGCACTGGCAGACGGCGGTGTGGCTGGTGGCGTGCTCATCGGTGGGCGTCGTCGCGGACGTCGCGGGCGATCCGGCGCGGGCGGACTTCGTGGTGGCCGGGCCGGACGGCATCGAGGCGGGCCGGGCCTGCCGGGGCGAGCGGTACGCGCTGTCGCTGGCACCGCTCGGGCGGCGCTTCGTGCCGGGGCCGCCGCAGGGGTACGCCGACTACGCCGTGGAGGTGCCGACGTACGGGGACCGCTTCGTGCCGTACGCGCCGGTCGACCCGGAGGAGCCGGCGCTGATCGTGGCCGGGGCGGAGTACACCGGGGCGGAGATCGTGGAGCGGGCCCGCGGCGAGGCCGAGGCGCTGGGGCTGCTCGGCCCGGGCTCACGACTGTTGTCCGGGCTGGGCTACGACACCTGGGAGGGCCTGAGCGCGGGCCTGTACGCACCGCTCGCGAGCGGCGGCTCGGTGGTGCTGTGCCGCCACCTGGACCGGGCATCCGAGGAAACCCTCACCAAGCGCATCGACAGCGAACGCGTCACGTCCACGGCCCGCTGAACCGACCCGGGCCTCACGACCGACGACACCCCGACCCACCTCAAGGGGCGCGGGGAACTGCGCGACCAGCCCCCACCCACCCGCACCCGGCGCACCACCCCTGACCCCCCCCTCACCGCCACCGCCCCCGCCCCACCCCCGGCAGGGCCCGTCACCCGTTCGGCCCATCCCACGCCCCCACCCCACCCCCTCCCGGCCGATGATCGAAGCGCAGGACTCCGCACTGACGGCGTTGGACGACGTGAGGGGTGGTGGCGGGTGTGGTCGACGGACGCCGGTCCGCGCGGCCCCGGACGGGTTCGGCCGCCGGGGCCCACGCCAGCCGCGCCGGGCTCGTACGCCGCCGGCGCCGCCGCTGGCTGTACGGCGGAGCCCTCGGCGCCGCCGTGACGCTGATCGGCGTCTCGGTCGCCGGGTCGATCGTCTACGCCAAGCTCAGCGCCAACATCACCCCCGACGAGGCCGCCGCCGCCGAGCTCGCCCGGTACGAGAAGGAGCGGCCCACCGCGCTGGTCAAGGGCGCGCAGAACATCCTGCTGATCGGGTCGGACTCGCGGGCGGGCGCCGGCAACGGCAAGTACGGCAGGGACTCCGGGACGGAGCGCTCGGACACCACGATCCTGCTGCACCTCAGCGCGGACCGGCGCTCCGCGACGGCCGTCTCCCTCCCCCGGGACCTCATGGTGGACGTGCCGGGCTGCCGGCGGCGCGACGGCAGCCGGGGCGAGCCGATGTTCGCCATGTTCAACTACGCCTTCCAGACGGGCGGTTCGGCGTGCACCGTGCGGACCGTCGAGAAGCTGACCGGCGTGCGGGTGGACCACCACGTCGTGGTGGACTTCAGCGGGTTCAAGGACATGGTCGACGCGGTGGACGGCGTCGAGGTCTGCCTGGACGAGCCCATCGACGACAAGGCGGCCAAGCTGCGGCTGCCGGCCGGCCGGGTCACCCTCGACGGCGAACAGGCCCTCGGCTACGTACGGGCCCGCAAGTCGCTCGGCAACGGCAGCGACACCGACCGCATGGACCGCCAGCAGCGGTTCCTGTCCGCGCTGGTGACCAAGGTGCGCGGCAACGACGTCCTGCTGAACCCGGTGAAGCTCTACCCGGTGCTGGACGCGGCGACGTCGTCGCTGACCACCGACCCGGCGCTGGCGAGCCTGCACGGCCTGTACGACCTGGTGCGCGGCCTGCGCGACATCCCCGCCTCACGGGTCCGCTTCCTGACCGTGCCGAGGGAGGCGTACGCCTACGACGCCAACCGCGACCAGCTCGTGCAGCCGGCCGCGGAGAACCTCTTCCGGCGGCTGCGCACCGACCGGCCCATCGCGGTGAGCGCGGCCTCGGCACGGGAGGCGGCCGACAAGTCCGCCGCCGCGTTCCGCGGCCGGACCGCCGCCGACGACATCTGCGGGTAAAGGCCCGCCCAAGCGGAGCGCAACGGAAGAACCAGGGTTCAGGGAAATGCGGCGTATTGCCCGGTTGTAGGGACGTGGAATGTGTCACCGTCGTCGCTCGACGGCGTACCGGCCGGATAGTGTGAGCGATCCGGTGCACCCGGCCAGAGGTCCGTCCTGGGGTCGTGCACTGTGTGACAAGTCCCGAGCGCCTTTTGAGGGGGGAAGGCGCCGCGTGGCCCCTACGGAGGATTCGGACAACCGTGGACGCGCAAGGCCGTGGGCGGGCGGAGAACATCGACCCCGCAGACCAGTGGGTGCTCAATCCGGACACCGGCGAATACGAACTGCGACTGGCTCCTTCCGCAGCGCAACCGTCGGTCCCCGGACCGCGTGCGGCCGCCCCCGGCCGGACCGGCTCCTCGGGCAGGGGGACCCGGGGCCGTACGACCGCTCCCGACCGGGACGCGACGGAGCCCGAGGTGCCGCCGCAGCGTAGGCGCCGCGGCGCCCCCGCGCAGGAGCCGCCGGGCCGGCGCGGCCGACGGCCGGTGAAGAAGAAGTCGAAGACCAAGAAGGTCCTGCTGTGGACCGGCGGGATCATGGCGTTCGTGCTGGTGGGCACCGCGGGCGCCGCGTACCTGTACGTGGAGCACCTCAACGGCAACATCAAGTCGGTCTCCGACGACGGCGCGAGCACCGGTGGCTTCAACAAGGACAAGGCCATCAACATCCTGCTGATCGGCACCGACAAGCGCACGGGCGCGGGCAACGAGGGCTACGGCGACGCGGGCAGCGTCGGCCACGCGGACACCACGATCCTGCTGCACGTCTCCAAGGACCGCACCAACGCGACCGCGCTGAGCATCCCGCGCGACCTGATCGTGGACGTCCCGGACTGCCCGACCGAGCAGGAGGACGGCTCCACCAAGGTCATCAAGGGCACGGAGAAGGCCCGGTTCAACACGAGCCTCGGCCAGGACGGCCGGACGCCCAGCTGCACGATGCGCACGGTGACCGAGCTGACCGGGATCACCCCGGACGACTTCATGGTGGCCGACTTCAACGCGGTCAAGACGCTGACCACGGCGGTCGGCGGGGTCGAGGTGTGCCTGGCCAAGGACATCGACGACGCCGACTCGCACCTGAAGCTGAGCAAGGGCACGCACCTGATCGAAGGCGAGCAGGCGCTGGCGTTCGTGCGCACCCGGCACTCGGTGGGCTTCGGCGGCGACCTGAGCCGCATCCAGATCCAGCAGCAGTTCCTCTCCGCGCTGATGCGCAAGCTGAAGTCGAACGACACCCTGACCAGCCCCACCAAGATGATCAAGCTGGCGGAGGCGGGCACCAAGGCGCTCACGGTCGACTCCCAGCTGGACAGCATCGACAAGCTGAAGGACCTGGGAATGGAGCTGGGCAAGCTCAACACCAAGAACCTGACCTTCACCACCGTCCCGGTCGTCGACAACCCGGCGGAGAAGGTGAAGGCCACCGTCGTGCTCAACGCGAGCACGGCACCCACCGTCTTCCAGATGATCAAGGACGACGTCTCCTTCACCGCGGTGAAGAAGAAGGCACAGGCGTCCAAGAACGCGGCCGCCGCCGCGGCCGCCGCCCGGCTCAAGGGCCCCCAGTCCGCGGCGTCCGAGGTGCGGGTGCGGATCCTCAACGGCGGCGCCGTGGCCGGCAGCGCACAGTCCACTCTCAGCTGGCTGCAGAACGATGAGGGCGTGACCAAGTCGGAGAACGCGGGCAACGCCCCGGCGCAGCTGGGCAGCACGACCCTCGAGTACGCCCCCGACCAGGCGGCCCAGGCACGCAAGCTGGCCGCCGTGATGGGGCTGCCCGGCACGGCGCTCAAGCCGGGCCGGAGCGTCACCAACGCCCAGGGGCTGCCGACCATGACCCTCACCCTGGGCAAGGACTTCAAGGGCCCGGGCGTCTCGGTGACGGCGCCGACCGCGGTGCCGGACACGGTGCAGAAGTCCACGGCGGACAAGGTCGAGTGCGCCAAGTAGTGACCGAAACGGTCCGCCACGCGTCTAGGTAGACGCGGGGCGGACTCGTACAACGAGAGAGCAGCCCCGCGCGTCTAACGCGACGCGGGTGGGAGACCCGTGTCTGGGTGCACGGCGGGGAGGGCAGGGGATGGCGCAGAGCAGCGTGCGGGGGGAGGTTCCCGCGGTCGAGGACACGATGTCCCTCACACCGCAGGACCAGGAACCCACAAAAGGCACGGGACCCGGCGGTCCGGACGACGGCGCGAGCGGTGAGGGCGGCGAGGGCGGCAGACGCGGCAAGGGCGGCGGCCACCCCCGGCGCAGACGGCGCGTGCTGCGCTGGTCGGCGACGGTACTGGCGGTGGTGATACTCGGCACGGCGGGGGCCGGCTATCTCTACTACCAGCACCTCAACGGCAACATCAGGAGCGACGACCTCAACCTCGGCGACGCCAAGGACCGGGCCGCGCAGACCAAGGCCAACGCGGCGGGGCAGACCCCGCTGAACATCCTGCTGATCGGCTCCGACGCCCGCGACACCGCGGAGAACCAGAAGCTCGGCGGCGCCCGGGACACCTTCGGCGGCCCCCCGCTCGCGGACGTCCAGATGCTGCTGCACGTCTCGGCCGACCGCTCCAACATGTCCGTGGTGAGCATCCCGCGCGACACCCTGCTGTCCCTGCCCAAGTGCACCGACCCGGACGACGGCAAGGTCTACCCGGCGACCCGGGGCCGGATGATGGCCAACGAGTCGCTGGGCCGCGGCGGCCCCGGCTGCACGGTGGCGACCTGGGAGAAGCTCACCGGCATCCACATCGACCACTTCATGATGATCGACTTCTCGGGCGTGGTGTCGATGGCGGACGCCATCGGCGGCGTCCCGGTGTGCGTCGACGCCAACGTCTACTCGCACACCTCCGCCGGCAAGGGCTCCGGCCTGAAGCTGCGCAAGGGCACCACCGACGTCAAGGGCGAGCAGGCCCTGCAGTGGCTGCGCACGCGCTACGGCTTCGAGGACGACACCGACCTGGCCCGCGCCAAGGCCCAGCACATGTACATGAACTCGATGGTCCGCGAGCTGCGCGCCAGCGCCAAGCTGACCAGCCCCAACAAGCTGCGCAAGCTCGCCGAGGCCGCGACGAAGGCGATCACCGTCGACAACGGCCTGGACAGCATCAAGAAGATGTACGACCTCGCCGACGAGCTCCAGCGGGTGCCGACCGAGCGGATCACCATGACGACGATGCCCAACCGGTACGTCGGCAGCCGCGTGGAGCCCACCGAGGACGCCGAGACCCTGTTCCGGATGGTCCGCGACGACGTCGCGCTCGACGGCAAGGACAAGCCGAAGCCCGCCGCGACCGCCTCGGCCACCCCGACGGCCACGGCCGACGCGCCCGCCGCCATCGCGGTGCAGGTCCTCAACGGCACGGCCACCGACACCCAGGCGGCGGTCCGCGGGCGGGCCGGCACGATCGCGGACCTGCTGACCGGCAAGGGCTTCACGCGGGCGGTCGCGGACCACACCGCGGCCGCGGCCGAGCCGACGACGGTCGTGCGCTACCCGAGTGCCGACCTCCAGGCCGACGCGCAGGTCGTGGCGCGGGCCCTGGGCCTCCCGGCGAGCGCGGTGAAGAAGTCCACCGACGTCTCCGGCATCACGCTCGTCGTGGGCGCCGACTGGCGCTCCGGCACCGCCTACCGGGCCCCCGTCAAGAAGGACACGACCCCCGACTCGGCGCAGGCGATCAACGCCGCCGACACCAGCCAGTGCATGCACGTGGACCCGGCCTACGTCTGGTAGGCCGGGCCCTGGGACACCCGGACGTCAGAGGGCGCCCTCGCTGCGCGGCTCGGCGAGCACCGCGGGGCGCCGCGAGGCGATGACCCGCCTGGCCAGCGACTTCGGGCTGGTCAGGAAGCCGAACCCCCACGACATGTGCATCGTCGCGAGGGCCACGGGGATCTGCAGCCGCGCCTTCGGCGGCAGCCCCTTGCCGGCCGGGAGCGACCCGGCGGCTATCGCCGCGAGGTAGCCGCCGGGGACGAGGAAGCCCCATGGGGTCAGCACGGCGCCGACCACGATCCCGGCCGCGATCACACACACCGCGGTCGGCGGGGCGAGGTAGCGCAGGTTGATCGACCCGGCGTGGTAGCGGGCCACGACGTGCCGCCAACGGCCGTAGTCCTTGTACTGCTTGGCCAGGGCGCGCACCGAAGGGCGGGGCCGGTAGGACACCTTGAGCTCGGGCGAGAACCAGATGAGGCCGCCCGCCTCCCGGATGCGGAAGTTCAGCTCCCAGTCCTGGGCGCGGATGAACTCCTCGTTGTAGCCGCCCTGTTGCTCCAGCGCCTCGCGGCGGAAGACCCCCAGGTACACGGTCTCGGCGGGGCCCGCCTGGCCGCCGGTGTGGAAGGCGGCGTTGCCCACGCCGATCCGGGACGTCATCGCGGCGGCGACGGCGTGCTCCCAGTCGTTCTCGCCCTCGGCGTGCATGATGCCGCCGACGTTCTGCGCGCCGGTCTCCTCCAGGAGCCGCACGGCGGTGGCGATGTAGTTCGGGGAGAGCATGCCGTGGCCGTCGACGCGGACCACGACCGGGTGCCGGGAGGCCTTGATCGCGGCGTTCAGCGCCGCGGGCGTACGGCCCGTCGGGTTGGGCACGGTGTGCACGCGCGGGTCTTCTGCCACGAGCGCGGCCGCGATCTCGTCCGTGCGGTCCGTGGACGGACCGAGGGCGATCACGACCTCCATCTCGCCGGCGTACTCCTGCGCGAGGATCGCTTGGACGGCTCCGCGCAGGTGCCGCTCCTCGTTGAGGACGGGCATGATCACGGACACGGCGGGGAGCTGCACGTCGGACTTGGCGTTCATAGGGGGCTCACGTTACCGCGAACGGGGGACACGCCCGCGCCCCGCCGGGGTTGCTGCACCGGTCCACCGATCGTATCGGCCTACCGTGCTCACGGCTCGCCCACGCACGGCCGCCGCCCGGAGGTGTCCCCCCACATGCCCGCCACGCCGCCCCGGCCCCCCGCCCGCCGTTCCCCGCGTCCGCCCGCCCGGCCCGGAGCCCGCCCGGCCCCGCCCGCGAACGTACGGCGCCCCCGTCCGCGCTGGGCCCTGCGGGCCGCGATGACGCTCTCCGTGGTGGTGCTGGCCTCGGCCGGCATCGGGCACTCGCTGGTCACCAGCCTCGACTCCGACATCGCCCGCGTCGACCCCTTCAAGGACATGAAGAACCGCCCGCGCGCGGGCCACGGCATGAACGTGCTGCTGGTCGGCACCGACGGGCGCGACCGGATCACCGAGGAGGAGCGGCGCAGGTACCGCCTCGGCGGGGAGCCCTGCCACTGCACCGACACGATCATGATCGTGCACATCTCCGAGGACCGGGAGCGGGCGAGCGTGGTGAGCCTGCCGCGCGACTCCTACGCCGAGACGCCCGAGCACGTCGACGCCACCACCGGCGAGCGGCACGCCGGGCACCCGCTCAAGCTGAACGCCGCGTACGCCGAGGGCGGCCCGCAGCTGACGGTCCGCACGGTCGAGAACATGACCCACGTGAAGATCGACCACTACCTGGAGGTCGACTTCACCAGCTTCATGCGGACGGTGGACGTCCTCGGCGGCGTGCAGATCTGCACGAGCGAGCCCCTCAAGGACGCCTACACGGGCCTGGACCTGGCGCCCGGCCGGCACACCATGCGGGGCGGCGAGGCCCTGCAGTACGTGCGCTCCCGGCACGCGGACGCCTCCTCGGACCTGGGCCGCATGAAGCGCCAGCAGCGCTTCCTGGCGGCCCTGGTGGACCGGGCGACGTCCTCCGGCATCCTGCTCAACCCGCTGAAGTTCCGGGACGTGGCCCGCGCGGTGCTGGGCTCGGTGCGCGCCGACCGGGGCTTCGGCACCGACGAACTGCTGGACCTGGGCCGCGCGATGCGCACCTTCTCCCCCTCCTCCTCGGAGTTCACCACGGTCCCGATCGGTCAGCTGGGCTACGTGGTCAAGGACATCGGCTCGACGCTGAAGTGGGACCCGGTGGCGTCGCGGCGGCTGTTCCAGGCGCTGCGCGAGGACCGGCCGCTGGCGGTGGCGCCGAAGGCGCGGCCCACGACGGCGCCCGTGGAGGTGCCCCCGCAGCAGATCCGGGTGCAGGTGGAGAACGGCACCCGCACCGCGGGCCTCGGCCGGCGCGTGGACGCGGCGCTGGCGGCCGCGGGCTTCCGCACGACGGGCCGTCCGGTCACCGCCGCCGACCAGGCGGCGCGGCGCACGGTCGTGGTCTACGACCCCCGCTGGGACCGCTCCGCCAAGTCACTGGCGGCGGCCCTGCCGGGCAGCGAGCTGCGCCCGGTGAAGGGGCTCGGCCCGACCCTGAAGGTGATCGCCGGGGCGGACTTCCGCACGGTGCGCGCCGTGCGGGTGGTGAAGCCGGGCGAGACCGACCCCGCGGTCGTGCGCGGGGACGAGGCCGGCTGCTCGTGAGCGCCGGCCCCGCCCCGCGGGGCGCGTCGCGGGTCAGTTGCCGGCGACGGTGACCTTCTCGTCGTTCTTGAGCTGGTCGACCAGGGTCTTGACCTTGGCCTTGTCCCAGACGAGGTTGCTGCCGGAGGACCCCGAGATCGGCATGTTCATCGAGGTGCCGTCGCCGCCGTTGACGCCCTTCATCGCGAAGAACATCGAGCCCAGGTCCCACAGGCCCATGTCCTTGTCGACGATCAGGGAGTCCAGGCCCGCGCCCATCACCGGGTAGAGCTTGAACGGGTTCAGCACCGTCGACGGGGTGGCCACCTGGTGGGCGAGCGCGGCGAGGAACTTCTGCTGGTTCTTGGTGCGCTCCAGGTCGGAGGCGGCGAACGCGTGCCGGGTGCGGACGAAGGCGAGGGCCTGCTCGCCGTTCAGGGTCTGCTTGCCGGCCTTGAAGTCGGCGCCCGAGTACTTGTCCTTGAAGGCCTTGTCGATGGTGATGTCGACACCGCCCACCGCGTCCACGATGTTGGCGAACCCGGCGAAGCCGATCTCGACGTAGTGGTCGATGCGCAGCCCGGTGTTGAACTCGACGGTGCGGACCAGCAGCTCGGGGCCGTCCGTCGCGTACGCGGCGTTCAGCTTGATGTGCCGGCCGGTGCCCTTGTACGTCTTGCCCGACTCCGAGCCGACGAACGTCGGGAGCTCGACGTCCGAGTCACGCGGCAGCGAGATCAGGGTGTCGCCGTTGTCGCCGACGTGCAGGATCATCATCGAGTCGGTGCGCTTGCCCTCGGCGGAGCCGGTGTGCAGCTGCTTCTTCTCCGCGGCGGACATGCCCTCGCGGCTGTCGGAGCCGACGATCAGGTAGTTGGTGCCCTTGCCGCCGGAGGGCCGGTCGACGACCTTCGACAGGTCGACCTCGCGGCGCAGCTTGGAGTCGGCCCAGAAGTAGGTGGCGACGGTCGTCACGAGCAGGACGGCGACCACCGTGACCGCCGTCCACTTGATGCGCCTGCCCCAGTTCGGCGCGGGACGCCCGGCGCCCGTGCCGGTGCCGGCCGGGCCGCGGCCGCCGGGGCTGCCGTAGACCTGGCCCGTGTTGTAGCCGCTGTCGTACCCGGGGTCGGCGCCCGGGGCGCCGGCGGTGTCGCCGTACCCGCGGCCGTCCACGTAGGACGGCTGCGGCGGGACGCCGGGGCCGTGCGGCGGGGCGGCCGGACCGCGGCGGACCTGTCGCATCACGCGCGCGCCCTCGGGCTGATCGCTCGCACTGCCACGTCCGTACCGGGAGCCGCGGTTGTCGTCGGACCGTCCCTGGGGCCAATCATTCATGGCCACAGTGTGCCGGGCGCAGCCTGGTGCCTTACAAGGGTCGTCGGAAAATCATCGCGGCGCTGTGGCCAAGCTGACACAAAGTCCCGGAATGTCGCCGGCCGCATAGGGTGGGGGCCATGACGGACCAGGCCACCACGACGGAGTCGGACGCCCCGGAGATCCCGGGCAAACCGACGTCCGCGTCCCGCACGACCCTCAGCCACATCATGACCCACAACGACACCAACCTGCTGGGCACGGTGCACGGCGGGGTGATCATGAAACTGGTCGACGACGCCGCGGGAGCCGTCGCCGGGCGGCACAGCGGCGGGCCCGCGGTGACCGCGTCGATGGACGAGATGGTGTTCCTCGAGCCGGTCCGCGTCGGTGACCTCGTCCATGTGAAGGCCCAGGTCAACTGGACCGGCCGGACCTCCATGGAGGTCGGGGTGCGGGTGCTCGCCGAGCGCTGGAACGAGTCCGCGCCGGCCACCCAGGTCGGCTCCGCCTACCTGGTCTTCGCGGCCGTGGACGCCGACGGCCGGCCGCGCCGGGTGCCGCCGGTCCAGCCGGAGACGGAGCGCGACGAGCGCCGCTACCAGGAGGCCCAGATCCGCCGCACCCACCGCCTGGCCCGCCGCCGCGCGATCAGGGAACTGCGCGAGAAGCGCGCGGCGGAGGGCTTCGAGGACTGACCCGGCCCCGGCACGACCCGGAGCGGGACGCACGAGCCCCCGGCGGACGTCCGCCGGGGGCTCGTGTCGTGACCGATGGGGGGCGGCCCTACGGCAGGTTGCGCGCCATCACGATGCGCTGGACCTGGTTGGTGCCCTCGTAGATCTGGGTGATCTTGGCGTCGCGCATCATGCGCTCGACCGGGTAGTCGCGGGTGTAGCCGTAGCCGCCGAGGAGCTGGACGGCGTCCGTGGTGACCTCCATCGCCACGTCCGAGGCGAAGCACTTGGCGGCGGCGCCCAGGTAGGTCAGGTCGGCGTCGCCGCGCTCGGAGGCGGCCGCGGCCTGGTAGGTGAGGGCCCGGGCGGCGGAGATCTTCATCGCCATGTCGGCCAGCATGAACTGGATGCCCTGGAAGTCGGCGATGGCCTTGCCGAACTGCTTGCGCTCCTGGACGTAGTTCTTGGCGTAGTCGAAGGCGCCCTGGGCGACGCCGAGCGCCTGGGCGGCGATGGTGATGCGGGTGTGGTCCAGGGTCTGCATGGCCGTCAGGAAGCCGGTGCCCTCCTCGCCGATCATGCGGTCGGCGGGGATGCGCACGTTGTCGAAGTAGACCTCGCGGGTCGGGGAGCCCTTGATGCCGAGCTTCTTCTCCGGGGCGCCGAAGGAGACGCCCTCGTCGGACTTCTCCACGACGAAGGCGGAGATGCCCTTGGAGCGCTTGGCGGGGTCGGTGACCGCCATCACCGTGTAGTACTCGGAGACGCCCGCGTTGGTGATCCAGCGCTTGACGCCGTTGAGCACCCAGTGGTCGCCGTCGCGCACCGCGCGGGTCTTCATGCCGGCCGCGTCGGAGCCCGCATCCGGCTCGGACAGGCAGTACGAGAACATCGCGTCGCCCTTGGCGAGCGGGCCCAGGTACTTCTTCTTCAGGTCCTCGGAGCCGGACAGGACGACCGGCAGCGAGCCCAGCTTGTTCACGGCGGGTATCAGCGAGGAGGACACACAGACGCGGGCCACCTCCTCGATGACGATGACCGTGGCGAGCGCGTCGGCGCCCGAGCCGCCGTACTCCTCGGGCACGTGCACGGCGTGCAGGTCGCTGGCGACCAGGGCGTCGTGGGCCTCCTGCGGGAAGCGCGCCTCCTCGTCCACCGCGGTGGCGTACGGGGCGATCTTCGCCTCGGCCAGCGAGCGGATGGCGTCGCGGAGCATGTCGTGCTCCTCCGACGGTCGGTACAAGTCGAAGTCAGCCGATCCGGCCACGTTCCCTCACGCTCCAAAGACGCTCTGCTGCTGACGCTAACTACCGTTAAGTAACCCTAATTTTAGGGGCCGCCCGCCCGGCGTGAAGACGTGACCTTGACGACAAGCGGGAACGACCGGGAGGAACCCCGCGCGGAACCCGCCGATCCGCCCGGCTCGGGGTCGTGCCGCGCCCCGGATATGCTCGGGCGCGCAGCGAACGACGTCCACCCCAGGAGCATCCATGGCCGCCCTCAGGATCACCGTGATCGGCACCGGCTACCTCGGCGCCACCCACGCCGCCGCCATGGCCGAGCTGGGTTTCGAGGTGCTCGGGCTGGACGTCGTACCGGAGAAGATCGCGCTGCTGGAGCGCGGTGAGACCCCGATGTACGAGCCGGGCCTCGACGAGCTGCTGCGCCGGCACGTGCCCGGGTTCGAGGGGTCCAGCGGGCGGCTGCGGTTCACCACCGACTGGGCCGAGGTGGGCGCGTTCGGCGACGTGCACTTCCTGTGCGTGAACACCCCGCAGAAGCACGGCGAGTACGCCTGTGACATGTCCTACGTCGACTCCGCCGTGGCCTCCCTCGCGCCGCACCTGACCCGGCCCGCGCTGATCGTCGGCAAGTCGACCGTGCCCGTCGGGTCGGCGGACCGGCTCGCCGCGTACCTCGCCGCGCACGCGCCCGCCGGGGAGGACGCCGAGCTGGCCTGGAACCCGGAGTTCCTGCGCGAGGGCTTCGCCGTCGAGGACACGCTGCACCCGGACCGGATCGTCGTCGGCGTGCGCAGCGAGCGCGCCGAGCGGACCCTGCGCCAGGTGTACGCCACCCCGGTCGCCGAGGGCTCGCCCTTCGTGGTCACCGACTTCCCGACCGCCGAGCTGGTGAAGACGTCCGCCAACTCCTTCCTCGCCACCAAGATCTCCTTCATCAACGCGATGGCGGAGGTCTGCGAGGCCGCGGGCGGTGACGTGGCCAAGCTCGCCGAGGCCATCGGGTACGACGACCGGATCGGGCGCAAGTTCCTGCGGGCCGGGATCGGCTTCGGCGGCGGCTGCCTGCCCAAGGACATCCGGGCCTTCATGGCGCGCGCGGGCGAGCTGGGCGCCGACCAGGCGCTGACCTTCCTGCGGGAGATCGACTCGATCAACATGCGCCAGCGCGGGCAGATGGTCGAGCTGGCCCGGCAGGCGCTGGGCGGCGGGCCGTTCCTGGGCCGGCGGGTCGCCGTGCTGGGCGCGACCTTCAAGCCCGACTCCGACGACGTGCGGGACTCCCCCGCGCTGAACGTGGCCGGGCAGATCCATCTCCAGGGCGGCCAGGTCACCGTGTACGACCCCAAGGGCATGGACAACGCCCGGCGGGTCTTCCCGACCCTCGGCTACGCGCCCACCGCGCTGGACGCGGTCCGCGGTGCGGACGTGGTGCTGCACCTGACGGAGTGGCGGGAGTTCCGCGAGCTGGACCCGGCGGCGCTGGGCGAGGTGACCAAGGCCCGGGTCGTCCTCGACGGCCGCAACGCCCTCGACCCCGAGCTGTGGCGCAAGGCGGGCTGGACGTACCGGGCGATGGGCCGCCCGACCGCCTGACGGCCCTACGGCCTGACGGCCTGACGGCCCGACCGCGAGCGCCGCACGGCGACCGGTTCGGCCGAGGCTCAGTCGGCCGAACCGGTCGCCTGGCTGCATTCTGCACCACCGCGCTGTGACTCAGCGCGCCTTCTCCCGGTAGCGGCGCATCTTGGCGCGGGCCCCGCAGACCTGCATGGAGCACCAGCGGCCGCGGCCGGCCGGGCTGCGGTCGTAGTAGGCCCAGTGGCAGGTGTCCGCCTCGCACGCCTTGAGACGGGTCCAGGTGCCCGCGACCAGGGCCTCGGCGACGGCGCCGGCCACCCGGGACAGCAGGGGGCCGTCGTCGGCCCGCAGCGCGGCCGAGCCGTCGCGCTCGTCCACGGCGACGTACAGGGGTGCCGCGGCCAGCAGGTCGCCGAGCGGGGTCACCGCGCGGTGCGGGGGGTGGCCGGCGTGGGCGAGCAGGGTGGCGCGCAGCGACTCGCGCAGGGCGCGCGCCCCGGCGAGCCCGTCCGCGCCGATCCCGAAGCGCGCCCGGACGTCCTCCGTGTCGAGGGCGTCGATGTCCGACTCGATGTCCAGGGTGTTGACCAGGGCCTCGACCAGCGCCAGCCCTCCCGGTGCGGGCGATCGCTCACTCATGGCTGCACGCTACCTTCCGCGTTTCCCCTTGCGACGTTACCCGCCATGGGCCAGCATGGGGTAACCGTTACCGGTTGCCCGCGTTCACGGGTAACCCGCGACTTCGAGGAGGAAGTCATGGCTCTCGCCAAGCTGGGCGCCGTCGTCCTGGACTGTCCCGACCCGCACGCGCTGGCCGGTTTCTACGCCGAGGTGCTGGGCGGCACGCCCGAGGGCGACGACCAGTGGGTCGACCTGAAGGTGCCGGACGGGCCGACGCTGGCCTTCCAGACGGCGCCCGGGTTCGTCCCGCCGCGCTGGCCCGCGCCGGACCACTCCCAGCAGTTCCACCTGGACGTCACGGTGGAGGACCTGGACGCGGCGGAGAAGGCCGTGCTGGCGCTCGGCGCGAAGCCGCTGGACGCGGAGGACCGCTCGCGCACCTTCCGGGTTTACGCGGATCCGGCCGGGCACCCGTTCTGCCTGTGCGCCTGCTGACCCGACCGACCTGGAGGTCCCCGATATGCCGAGCGCGGTACGCCTGCGGAACGTCGTGATCGACTGCCCCGACCCCCTCGCCCTCGCCCGGTTCTACGCGGCCGTCGTCGGCGGCACCCCGGAGGCGGAGGACGACGAGTGGGTGACGCTGCGGGTGCCGGACGGGCCGCGGCTGGCCTTCCAGCGCGCCGAGGAGTTCGTGCCGCCCGAGTGGCCGCGCGGCGACCGCTCCCAGCAGTTCCACCTCGACTTCGACGCGGGGTCGACGTGGGAGGAGCTCGACGCGGCCCACGAGAAGGTCCTGGGCCTCGGGGCGCATGCGCTGGACGTGGAGGACCGGGAGAAGAAGGACTTCATGGTGTACGCCGACCCGGCCGGCCACCCGTTCTGCCTGTGCCGGATCGACGTGGACAACCGGCTCTGAGGTCCGGGTGCCGGGCCGGCGGCCGCCCCGTCAGCCGTCGAGTTGCGCGATCGTCGCCGTGGACGGCTCGCGGCGCTCCCGGGCCGAGCGGGCGACGAAGTCGGCGGTGCGCAGCACGCGCTGGACGTTGCCCCAGGTGAGCAGGGCGATGTCGGACTCCGGCCAGCCGCGGCGCAGGAGTTCGGCGATCAGCCGCGGGTACCCCGTGGCGTCGGCGAGCTCCTGGGGGTGGGCGACGCCGGCGTCGTAGGTGCCGGACAGGCCCACGCAGTCCGGGCCGGCCAGGGCGCGCACGTGGTCGAGGTGGTCGGCGACGTCGCGGACGGTCGGCCCGGTCTGCTCGGCCGTCAGCGGCACCAGGCACAGCCCCTTGGCCGCGCCGAGCCCGGTGAGCAGGGAGTCGGGCAGGTTGTCGGGGTGGGGGCGCAGGGAGCGGGCGGCGGAGCGGGTGCACAGCACCGGGGTGCGGGACAGCGCGAGGACGCGGGTGATGGTGGCCTCGGAGGCGCCGGAGAGGTCGGCGACCACGCCGAGCCGGTTCATCTCGCGCACGACCTCCTCACCGAACCGGGTCAGCCCGGCCCCGCTGGCCCAGGAGGTGCCGGCCAGGGTCAGTACGCGCAGCCCGAGCGTGTGCAGGGCGCGCAGAATGCCCAGGGAGTCGTCGAGCGCGGCGGCGGTGGCCGGGCCGAGCAGGACGGCGATCCGGCCGCAGTTGCGGGCGTCGATGACGTGCCCGGCCGAGCGGGCCAGCCGCAGCCCCTCGGGGTGGGCCTGGATCACCGAGCGGACCAGGTCCAGCTGTTCCAGGGTGGCGCCGACGGCCCGGTCGGCGGCCAGGCCCTCGGGCAGGTGCAGCGACCAGAACAGCGCACCGACGTGGCCCTCGCGCAGCCGGGGCACGTCGGTGTCGACGGCGCTCTCGCCCTCCTCCAGGTCGTACCAGGGCAGGTGGCGCAGCACCCAGGGCAGTCCGGTGTAGCCGTCGGCGACGGGGTGGTCGTTCAGGAGGGCGTGGGCGCGGTCCAGGGGGTCGCCGGCGGGGCCGGGTGCGCCCAGGAGGTCCAGCGGGTCCGCGAAGGGGTCCTCCAGCGGCAGCGCCGCGACCTCGGTCGGGGGGTGCACTTCGTCCTGGAGGTCGGCCATGGCGGTCTCCGTACGTGTCGACCGGCGCCGCCCTCGGCGCCGTGATCAGCAGTACCGACACCGTCGCACGGGGGCCGGGCGGCTTCCTGGTGGGTGGAGCCGTTCGGGTGCTCCGCCTCCGCCCACCAGGCAGCGGTCAGCCGTCCAGCGCCTCGATGGTGGCGTTGGAGGGGGCGCTCGTCTCCCGCAGGGCGCGGGACACGTCCTCCGCGGCGCCCAGCACGCGCACCGCGTTCTGCCAGGTCAGCTTGGCCAGGTCGGCCCTGGACCAGCCGCGGTCCAGCAGTTCGGCCAGCAGGTTGGGGTAGCCGGAGACATCCGCCAGGCCCTCGGGGGTGAAGGCTGTGCCGTCGTAGTCGCCGCCGATGCCGAGGTGGTCGACGCCCGCCACCTCGCGCATGTGGTCGAGGTGGTCGGCGACCGTGGCGACGGTGGCGACCGGGCGCGGGTGGCGCTCCTCGAAGGCCTGGTGCACCTTCATCGCCTCAGCGGTGCCGTCGAGGTGGTGGAAGCCGTGGGCCCGCAGGTTGTCGTCCGCGGCGGCGGTCCAGTCGACGGCGGCCTGGAGCACGAACTTCGGCACGAACGTCACCATCGCCACACCGCCGTTGGCGGGCAGCCGCTCCAGGACGTCGTCGGGGATGTTGCGCGGGTGCTCGCACACGGCCCGCGCGGAGGAGTGGGAGAAGATCACCGGGGCGGTGGAGGTGTCCAGCGCGTCCCGCATGGTCGTCGGCGCGACGTGCGAGAGGTCGACGAGCATGCCGAGCCGGTTCATCTCCCGCACGACCTCGCGGCCGAACGCGGTCAGGCCGCCCGCCCTCGGCTCGTCGGTCGCCGAGTCCGCCCAGTCCACGTTGTCGTTGTGGGTGAGCGTCAGGTAGCGCACGCCGAGCGCGTACAGCCCGCGCAGCACGCCCAGGGAGTTGGCGAGGGAGTGGCCGCCCTCGGCGCCCATCAGGGAGGCGATGCGGCCCTCGGTGCGGGCCGCCTCCATGTCCGCCGCCGTCAGCGCGGCCCGCAGGTCCCGCGGGTGGCGGTCGATGAGCTGCCGTACGCAGTCGATCTGCTCCAGCGTGGCCGGCACCGGGTCGGGCAGGTCGGACCGCACGTACACCGACCAGTACTGCGCCCCGACCCCGCCCTCGCGCAGCCGCGGCAGGTCGGTGTGCAGGTGCGCGTCCTGGCGTACGGCGATGTCGCGGGCGGCGAGGTCGTAGTGGACCTGCTCGCGCAGCGCCCACGGCAGGTCGTTGTGGCCGTCGACGACGGGGAACTCGCGCAGCAGCTCGCGGGCCTGGTCCAGGGAGGTCACGGCGGTCACTTCCCCGTGCCGAAGCCGAAGCCGCCGGCGCCCTCGGCCTTGGCGCGCAGCCGCTTGCCCTTCTCGGTGGCCTGGTCGTTCAGGTCCTGCTGGAAGTCGCGCATCCGGGTCAGCAGGTCCTCGTCGTGGGCGGCGAGGATGCGGGCGGCCAGCAGGCCGGCGTTGCGGGCGCCGGCGACGGAGACGGTCGCCACGGGCACGCCCGCGGGCATCTGCACGATGGACAGCAGGGAGTCCATGCCGTCTAGGTACTTCAGCGGCACGGGCACGCCGATCACCGGCAGCGGGGTGACGGAGGCGAGCATGCCGGGCAGGTGGGCGGCGCCGCCCGCACCGGCGATGATCACCTTCAGACCCCGGTCGGCGGCCTGCTCGCCGTAGGCGACCATCTCGCGCGGCATGCGGTGCGCGGAGACCACGTCGACCTCGTAGGCGATCTCGAACTCGTCGAGGGCCTTGGCGGCGGCCTCCATGACGGGCCAGTCCGAGTCCGACCCCATGACGATGCCAACAACAGGGCTCATTCGGTGATGGTGCCTCTCAGGTAGCCGGCAGCGTGACGGGCGCGCTCCAGCACGTCGTCGAGGTCGTCGCCGTAGGTGTTCACGTGGCCGACCTTGCGGCCGGGCTTCACGTCCTTGCCGTACATGTGGATCTTGAGCTGGGGGTCGCGGGCCATGCAGTGCAGGTACGCGGAGTACATGTCGGGGAAGTCGCCGCCGAGGACGTTGACCATCACGGTCCACGGGGCCCGCAGGCGCGGGTCGCCGAGCGGCAGGTCGAGCACGGCGCGCACGTGGTTGGCGAACTGGCTGGTGATCGCGCCGTCCATGCTCCAGTGGCCGGAGTTGTGCGGGCGCATCGCCAGTTCGTTGACGAGGATGCGGCCGTCGCGGGTCTGGAACAGCTCGACGGCGAGGTGGCCGACGACGCCCAGTTCCTTGGCGATGGTCAGCGCCATCTCCTCGGCCTCCAGCGCGAGGGCCGGGTCCAGGCCGGGCGCGGGCGCGATGACCGTGTCGCACACGCCGTTCACCTGGCGGGACTCCACCACCGGGTAGGCGACGGCCTGGCCGTGCGGGGAGCGCACCACGTTCGCGGCGAGCTCGCGGACGTAGTCGACCTTCTCCTCCGCGAGGACCGGGACGCCCGCCCGGAACGGCTCCTCGGCCTCCTCGACGGTGTCGACGACCCACACGCCCTTGCCGTCGTAGCCGCCGCGGACGGTCTTCAAGACGACCGGGAACCCCGCGCCCTCCTGGGCGAAGGCGGCCACGTCCTGCGCGTCGCGCACGATGCGGTGCCGTGGGCACGGGACGCCGAGCGCGTCGAGCCGCGCGCGCATCACGCCCTTGTCCTGGGCGTGCACCAGCGCCTGTGGGCCGGGGCGCACGGGGATGCCGTCCGCCTCCAGGGCCCGCAGGTGCTCGGTGGGCACGTGCTCGTGGTCGAAGGTGATCACGTCACAGCCGCGCGCGAACGCGCGCAGCGTCTCCAGGTCGCGGTAGTCGCCCACGACGACGTCGTGGACGACCTGGGCCGCGGAATCCTGCGGAGTGTCACTGAGGAGCTTGAACCTGATGCCCAGCGGAATGCCCGCCTCGTGCGTCATGCGCGCGAGCTGGCCACCGCCGACCATGCCGACTACGGGGAACGTCACACGCCTAGGGTATCGGCCACGCCGGACGGCCTGAATCAGTGCCTCTCGCACCGCGGCCACGGGAAACGGACACGCCCGGTGGTTAGCATGGCGGAGTCGAACCAATCGCTTACCCGGACGGGGGCCTGCACGACCATGGGACATGGTGCCTCGGGGCTCCGCCGGCTCGTCCGCGAGCTGGCCAAGTTCGGCGCGGTGGGCGGCGCGGGCCTCCTCGTGAACCTCGCCGTCTTCAACCTGGTCCGGCACGTCACCGACCTGCAGGTGGTGCGGGCGAGCGTGATCGCCACGGTGGTGTCGATCGTCTTCAACTACGTGGGCTTCCGCTACTTCACCTACCGGGACCGCGACAAGGGCGGCCGCACCAAGGAACTCACCCTGTTCCTGCTGTTCAGCGTGGTCGGCCTGGTCATCGAGAACGGCGTGCTCTACGCGGCGACGTACTGGTGCGGCTGGGACAGCCCGCTGCAGAGCAACGTCTTCAAGTTCGTCGGCATCGGCGTCGCGACCCTGTTCCGCTTCTGGTCCTACCGCACCTGGGTGTTCCGCGCCCTGCCCGCGCGGGACACCGTGGCGAGCGCGGAGTCCTTCCTGGAGTCGGACATATCGACGCCCAGGGCACAGCAGCAGATGAGCTGAACCGGGGCTGCGACGACGAGGAGGAGTGACGGGCGGCCGCGGCCGGCCCTGTCCCCTTCCTCACCTGACCGTCGGCTCCTGGTCCTGCGCCGACCTCTTCGCGGGCGGGGTGCGCGAGAGGAACAGTCCGAACACCGGCGGCTGCGCCTGGAGCATCTCCAGCCGCCCCCCGTCCGCCTCCGCCAGGTCGCGGGCCACCGCCAGGCCGATGCCGGTGGAGTTGCGGCCGCTGATGGTCCGCTCGAAGATGCGGGCGCCGAGGTCCGCCGGGACGCCCGGCCCCTCGTCCGTCACCTCGATCACCGCCTGGTTGCCGGTGACGCGGGTGCGCAGCGCCACGGTGCCGCCGCCGTGCATCAGGGAGTTCTCGATCAGGGCCGCGAGCACCTGGGCCACCGCCCCCGGCGTGCCCACGGCCCGCAGGTGCCGCTTGCCCGAGCTGACGATGGCCCGCCCGGCGCTGCGGTAGGCGGGCCGCCACTCGGCCAGCTGCTGCTGGATGACCTCGTCCAGCTCGAAGGAGACGGCCGAGCCGGTGCGCGGGTCGCGGGCGTTGGTCAGCAGCCGTTCCACGACGTCCGTGAGGCGCTCCACCTGGGTCAGCGCGATCGTCGCCTCCTCCTTCACCGTGTCCGGGTCGTCGGTGAGGGTGATCTCCTCCAGCCGCATGGACAGCGCGGTCAGCGGGGTGCGCAGCTGGTGGGAGGCGTCGGCGGCCAGGCGCCGCTCGGCGGTCAGCATCCGCCCGATGCGCTCGGCGGAGGAGTCGAGCACGTCGGCGACCCGGTCCAGCTCGGGGACGCCGTAGCGCTTGTGGCGCGGGCGGGGGTCGCCGGAGCCGAGGCGCTCGGCGGTCTCGGCGAGGTCGGTGAGCGGGGAGGCGAGCCGGTTGGCCTGGCGGATGGCGAGCAGGACGGCGGCGACCACCGCCAGCAGCGCCACCAGGCCGATGATCAGCAGGGTGCGGCCGACCTCGCGGGTGACGGTGGAGCGGGGCTCCTGCACGACGACGGTCTCGCCGCCCTCGCCCCCCTCCTTCGCGGTGATGACGTCGCCGTGCGGCGGGGTGCCGATCTCGATGGGTGCCCGGCCGGGCACGGTGATCACGGCGTAGCGGTTCTGGGTGACCTGGTCGCGCAGGATCTCGGTGGTGACGTCCTCGTGCCCGAGCAGCCGGCTGTCCACGATGCCGACCAGCCGTACGGCCTCGGAGTCCACCCGCTCCTGCGCGCTGTTGCTGATCGTCCGGCTCTCGACGATGACCAGGGAGACGCCGAACACCGCGATGACGACGAGGACGACGGCGAGGGTGGACTGGATGAGGCGGCGGCGCACGGGCTTCTCCGGACGGTGGCTGCGGGGGGTGCGTGTCGGTCAGGCCCCGGGAGGCGGCGGGCCGGGCCGGTCCGGCCCGCTCAGCTCTTCTCGAAGCGGAAGCCGACGCCCCGCACGGTCGCGATGTAGCGGGGGTTGGCCGCGTCGTCGCCGAGCTTCTTGCGCAGCCAGGAGATGTGCATGTCGAGGGTCTTGGTCGACGACCACCAGGTGGTGTCCCAGACCTCGCGCATCAGCTGGTCGCGGGTGACGACCCGTCCGGCGTCGCGCACCAGCACCCGCAGCAGGTCGAACTCCTTGGCGGTGAGCTGGAGTTCCTCGTCGCCCATCCACGCCCGGTGCGACTCGACGTCGATGCGCACGCCGTGGGTGGCGGGCGGCTGCTGCGGCTCGGCGGCGCCGCGCCGGAGCAGGGCCCGGACCCGGGCGAGCAGTTCGGCGAGCCGGAAGGGCTTGGTGACGTAGTCGTCGGCGCCCGCGTCCAGACCGACGACGGTGTCGACCTCGTCGGCCCGCGCGGTCAGGATGAGGATCGGCACGGCGTGTCCCTCGGCGCGCAGCCGGCGGGCGACCTCCAGGCCGTCCATGCCGGGCAGGCCGAGGTCCAGCACGACCAGGTCGACGCCGCCCTGCATCCCGGCGTCGAGCGCGGTCGGTCCGTCCTCACGCACCTCGACCTCGTACCCTTCCCGGCGCAGGGCGCGGGCCAGCGGCTCCGAGATGGACGCGTCGTCCTCGGCGAGCAGTACACGGGTCATGAGCCGATGGTAGTCCGCCTGACCAGGGGGCCGAGGTGTGATCGGCCCTGTGGTCTCTTACTCAGGACAAGCCGGACATCCGCCGCCCGGGGCCAGCCCGGCCGCTTGGTACGGACCTGCGGTCCAGGGATGTCATCCTGGACGGGACCTTCGGAACCATGCCCGTGGTTCCGTGTACACCTGTGATCCGCGTCTCAAGTCCTTCCATATGCGGCAGTGTCCTGCCGTATGGTGAAGAAACGCCTGTAGTACGCGGGGACCTTCGGCGACGTCTGTGACGCTGAGGGTCTCTTTTGTGTGCGGGCTGGTTCTCCCCAGCCTTGAAAGGAATGACCTGTGGCCGGGCCTCGGCGCGACGCGCGCCAGGCGTGGATCCCGGTGGTCGCCGTCCTCCGCTCCGCGATCCGGAGCGGCTTCCCCCCGGGCGTGGGGCGGACGGGCCGACCCGCCGGTGCCGGCCGCCCCACCGGGCGCGCAACGCTCCGCTCGCGCGTCCCGAACCAGCAAGGAACGACCATGGCGTCCAGCCTGACGAAGGACTCGGTCCGTCCGGACACCCCCGGAACCGGGAAGACCTTCTTCGGCCACCCCCGCGGACTGGCCACCCTCTTCATGACCGAGATGTGGGAGCGTTTCTCCTACTACGGCATGAGGGCTCTGCTCCCGCTGTACCTGGTGGCCCCCGGCGGCCTGCACCTGAGCGCGGGCACGGCGACGGCGATCTACTCCGTGTACGTGTCGCTCGTGTACCTGCTCGCCCTGCCGGGCGGCTGGGTCGCGGACCGCTTCCTCGGCCCCCGCAAGACGGTCGCCGTCGCGGGTCTGATCATCATGCTCGGCCACCTGGCGCTGGCCCTGCCGGCCGCCGCGACCTTCTTCGTGGGCCTCGGCCTGGTCGCCATCGGCTCGGGCCTGCTGAAGGCGAACATCTCCACGATGGTCGGCCACCTCTACGACGGCCCGGACGACGCGCGCCGTGACGCCGGCTTCACGCTGTTCTACATCGGCATCAACCTGGGCGCCTTCGTCGCGCCGCTGGTCATCGGCACCGTCGGCGAGAACGTCAACTGGCACTTCGGCTTCGCGCTGGCCGCGCTCGGCATGGCGCTGGGCCTGGCCCAGTTCCTGCTGGGCAGCCGCCACCTGAGCGAGCGCAGCGACGTCGTCCCCACCCCGATGTCCCCGGCCGAGAAGTCCGCCACCCTGACCAAGGGCCTGGTGTGGCTGGCCATCGCCGCCGTCTTCTACGGCATCGTCGGCTTCACCGGCCACTTCACGCTGAACTGGGCGCTGATCCCGCTGACCGTGATCGGTCTGATCGTCCCGATCCTGGTCATCGCCCGCATCCGGCGCGACAAGGACCTGGACACCGCCGAGCGCACCAAGGTCTCCGCGTACGTCTGGTTCTTCGTGGCCGCGGCCGTCTTCTGGATGATCTACGACCAGGGCGGCTCGACCCTGTCGCTGTTCGCGGACGCCAGCGCCGACAACACCGTCTTCGGCTGGGAGTTCCCGGTCTCCTGGTACCAGTCGGTCAACCCGGTGATGATCATGGCCCTGGCGCCGGTCTTCGCCTGGATGTGGCTGTGGCTGAACCGGCGCGGCAAGGAGCCGAGCACCATCGTGAAGTTCGCCTCCGGCCTGGTGCTGGTCGGTGCGTCGTTCTTCCTGTTCCTCGCCCCGCTGTCGATCGCCGAGGGCGGTCACAAGGCCGCGGCGATGTGGCTGGTCGCGATCTACTTCGTGCAGACCGTCGGCGAGCTGACGCTGTCCCCGGTGGGCCTGTCGGTCACCACCAAGATGGCGCCGGCGAAGTACGCCTCGCAGATGATGGGCGTGTGGTTCCTCGCCGTCACCGCGGGCGACTCGGTCACCGCGCTGCTGTCCAACCCGGCCGTGGGCGGGGTGAACCTGGACCGCATGGGCTTCGTCGCCCTGGAGGCCGTGCTCGCCGTGGTCGCCGGCTTCGCCGTGTGGATGTACCGCCGCAAGGTCAACGCCCTCATGGGCGCCGTGCGCTGAGCAGGTCCCGGCGGGCCCGCGCGGCCCGACCCGACCACGGCCGGAGGGCCGCCGCATCCCGGGGATGCGGCGGCCCTCCGGCCGTGTGCGAGCCGCTCACACCGGGGCGGCGCCCAGTTCCGCCCAGACCGTCTTGCCCGCCACTCCGGGCGTGCGGACGACGCCCCAGTCCAGGCACAGGCGCTGCACGATGAACATGCCGTGGCCGCCGGGGCGGCCCGCGCGGTGCGGGGTGCGCGGGGAGGGCTGGCCGGAGCCGTGGTCGGCGACCTCGACGCGGATCACCTTGTTGTCACAGGCGAGCCGCATCTCCTCGGGGCCCTCGGCGTGCAGGCAGGCGTTGGTGACCAGTTCGGAGACGACGAGCAGCACGTCCTCGGCCGCGGCCCGCTGGTCGGCGCCGTCGGCCGGCAGCCAGCCCCACGCGTACAGCGCCTGCCGGGCGAAGTCACGGGCGAGCGGAACGACACCGCTCGCTCCGTCGAAACTCAGGCTGCGGACCTGACGGCCCGCCGTCGCCCCGGAAGCGCCGCTGGGCTCCGGGGAGCCCGGCGGGACAGGCCGGGTGGTGCTCATCAGCGCTTCACCTCACCGATTCCCCAGTTCACGATGGCAACAGTCCCCGTCAGAGTCGTCGAAAGCATCCACAGCGTTCACGTCAGCGTCCCCGAGAGTCTTCCCGTAACGGTCCCCGTGCGGTCCCGGGAGCGTCACGGTCCGTGCACCGCAGCCCGGGCCGCCGTACCGGCGGGGTCTCGCGCCGCGGCCGTGCCGCACGGGAGCCGTCCCGTCCGTCCGCATGTCCTCCCCCTTGACTCGCCGCCGACCTCTACAGGATGTCTCCTGCCCGACGCGCCGGGCGGAACACCCCTCGCTTCCCGCCGACGCGGAACGCGCCACGCCGGCCGGCTGCGGCGTGGGAGGGCGGGACCGGTCAGCCGTCGCCGTCGGCGAGGGCGGCCTCGACCGAGTCGTGCACGGTGAAGACCGCTTCCGCACCCGTGATCTCGAACACCCGCGCGACGACCGGCAGCATGCCGGCGAGGTGCACCCCGCCGCCCGCGGCCTCGGCCTTCAGACGAGCGCCGAGCAGTACGTTGAGGCCCGTGGAGTCGCAGAACTCCAGCCGTGAGCAGTCGACGACCAGCCGGCTGAAGCCCTTGGCCAGGCACTCCTCCAGCGGCTCGCGGAGCAGATCGGCGGTGTGGTGGTCCAGTTCACCCGCCGGAGTCACGACGGCGCTGGTGCCGGCTTCCCGAACCTCCACCAGAAGCCGGCCCGACTGTGCGCTGCCGACCGTCCCGTGGTCCATGCCGTCATCTCTCCCGGTATCACTCGCTGGTTGCTGACGCCCTCGCACACTACGCCTTCGTTCCGCACCGCGACAGCCGAACAATCACCCACAAACGGACATAAGCGCACAGGGTGTACTTGCGGCGGCCTCGGTGGAGCGGGTAGGGCTAGTAGGGACACGTTGACGACACGGCCGGCTCGGAGGCGCCGCACACCGCAGTGCACGTACTGGCTTCGGCAGCCTGATGCCGAGAACGATGGAGGACATCATGTCACCGCGGCTCGACGCACCGCACGTTCACGGGGCGACGTCGACCCCCGACCCGGCCGACGAGGCCGGCGCCCTCGCCGGGCTCCCGGAGATCCCCCCGTACGACGAGGTGGGCGCCGTGGACGCGCGGGCGTTGTCCCGGACCCTCTTCGAGCGCCTGGAGTCGCTCGAGGAAGGCACCCCCGAGTACGCGTACGTGCGGAACACCCTCGTCGAGCTGAACCTCGCCCTGGTCAAGTTCGCCGCCTCCCGGTTCCGCTCGCGCAGCGAGCCACTCGAGGACATCATCCAGGTCGGCACGATCGGCCTGATCAAGGCGATCGACCGCTTCGAGCTGTCCCGCGGCGTCGAGTTCCCCACGTTCGCGATGCCCACCATCATCGGCGAGATCAAGCGCTTCTTCCGTGACACGTCGTGGTCCGTGCGCGTCCCGCGCCGCCTGCAGGAGCTGCGGCTGGACCTCGCCAAGGCGGGCGACGAGCTGGCGCAGACGCTGGACCGGGCGCCCACCGTCGCCGAGCTGGCCGAGCGGCTCGGCCTCCCCCGCGACGAGGTCGTCGAGGGCATGGCCGCCTCCAACGCCTACACCGCCGCCTCGCTGGACGCGCAGGCCGAGGAGAGCGACACCGAGGGCACGCTGGCCGACCGCATCGGCTACGAGGACCACGGGCTGGAGGGCATCGAGTACGTCGAGTCCCTCAAGCCGCTCATCGCCGAGCTGGCGCCCCGTGACCGCACGATCCTCTCCCTGCGCTTCGTCGCCAACATGACCCAGTCGGAGATCGGCGACGAGCTGGGCATCTCCCAGATGCACGTCTCGCGCCTGCTGTCGCGCACGCTGGTGCGGCTGCGGCGGGGGCTCACGGTCGAGGACTGACCCCCGGTCCGACCCCTGTCCGGCCCCTGTCCGGCCCCTGGTCCGAGCGAAGCCGGAGCCCCAGCGTTCCGGCTTCCGCCGTTACCCCGGGAAACCTCCCCAGGCGTCCCCGCGGCCACTATGGTCACCCCCACTTCGAACTGACCAGTACGTCAGTGTCCGGTGAGGAGGGGCCCATGGCCCGAGGTGAGCGCGCCGGCGACGGCGTGCCCGTGGGCGGTTCCGACGCCCGGCTCGTCGCACTGCTCCGGGCCGCGCCCGCGACCGCGTACCCGGCGCTGCGGGAGCTGCGCGCCCGGCACGACGCGGCGGTGCTCGCCTACGCCCGCCTGTGCACGAGCGGTGACCCCGCCGCCCGCCGACTCGCCGCGCAGGCGTTCACGCTGGCCGCGCGGGAGACCGCCCGCGGCACCGACCCGGGGCTGCCCTGGCGGCACCAGCTCCTGCTGCTGGCGGCCCGGGTGGCCGGCGAGTGGGCCGCCGACGAGCGGGCGGCGGGCCTCGAGCCGGGTCTGCTGCTGGTCCTGAACACGGCCGGCCCGCGCGGCCCCGTCCCGCCCCTGCTCACCGCCTTCCAGTCGCTGTCCTCCCGCGACCAGGGCCTGCTCTGGTACGGCGTCGTCGAGCGCGAGCCCGTGGAGCGCACCGCGGCCCTGCTGGGCCTGACCCCCGCGGACGTCTCCTACGGCGTCGCGCCCGCCCTGCAGTCCCTGGCGGGCGCCGCGCTGCGGCACCGTCTCGCCGCCTCCGACGACCCGCGCTGCCCGGACTTCCGGCGGCTGATCGAGCAGTCCGTGCGCACCGACGCGCCACGCCCGAGTCCCGACCTGGACGCCCACGAGGCGCACTGCCCGCACTGCGCGACCGCCCACGAGGAGCAGCGGGCCCTGCGGGACGCCCCGCGCGGCACGCTCGCCGAGGGGCTGCTGCCGTGGGCCGGGACGGCGTACGCCGCCGAGGACCGCGACCGGCCCGCCCCGCACTCCCCCGAGGCTCCCGGGTCCGCCGCCGCCGTCCGGCCGCCCGGCCGCCGCCTGGTGCTGGTCTCGGCCGCGCTGGGGGTGGCGCTGGCCCCGCTGCTGGTGCTGCTGATCGCCTCCGGCGACCCGTCGGACCAGCAGGCCGCGGGGGCCGCGAGCAGCGCGCCGCCGAGCGTGCCCCCGGTGACGGTGACCGCCACGGTGTCCGTGCCGGCGCCGGTCCCGAGTCCGAGCCGTACCTCCGCCTCGCCCTCCCCCACGCGCACGAAGCGCCCGCCCTCCCCGCGGCCCACGCCCAAGCCGACGCCGACCCCCTCGCCGACGCGGGCGCCCGACGCGGCGTTCGCCCAGGTCGTGAACGTCGCCTCGGGGCGCTGCCTGGAGGTGGCCGGCGACTTCTCCAACGGCACGGACGTGCTGACGGTTCCCTGCTCGTCCTCGGTGAGCCAGCGCTGGCGGTTCGACGCGGGCCGGGGCGTGCTCCAGTCAGCCGCCGACCCCGACTTCTGCCTGGACAGCCGCGGGTCGGTCGACCGGGGCGTGGGCGTGTGGACGTGCTCATCGGTGTACGGCGGCAACGGCGAGAACCTGATGTTCCTGGTCGACCCGGACGGCACGGTCCGCCCGGCGATCGCCCTGGAGACGGCCCTGGCCGAGGACGGCTACGGCGGCCTGGCGTTCGCGCGCCTGGACGAGGGCGCGGACCAGCGGTGGCGGGCCGGGGCGCCGTGAACGCCGGCCAGTCCGTCGTACCGGGCGTTCACCTGGTGGAACGCGCTCGGCACGCGCGCGGGGCGCGGCTACGCTGACCCGGCCTTCCGACCGTGCGGGGGCCCCGACCACCGAGGAGTGCGATGACCGCCCCCGCCGCCCGCCCCGGCCGTCCCATCGCCTCCGGCCGTCTCGCTGACCTGCCCGTCCTGCTGGTCGCGGTGGTCTGGGGCTCCAGCTACCTCGCCGCCCAGGGCGTGACCACGACGGACACTGTGCTCGCGGTCCTGGTGCTGCGGTTCGCCGTGGCGCTGCCGGTGCTGGTGGTGGCCGGCCGGCGCGGGCTGCGCGCGCTGAGCGCCGTGCAGCTGCGCGGGGCGGCGCTGCTGGGCCTGGTCCTCGCGGGGATCTTCCTGCTGGAGACGTACGGCCTGGTCCGCACGTCGGCGACGAACGCGGGCCTGATCATCAGCCTGACAATGGTGTTCACGCCGCTCGCGGAGAGCCGGGTGCGCCGGACCCGGCTGCCCGGGTCGTTCCTCGCGGCGGCGGGCCTGTCGGTGGCCGGCGTGGTGCTGCTGACGCAGGGCGCGGGCTTCACCGCGCCGTCGGGCGGCGACCTGCTGATGCTGGGCGCGGCGGTGGCCCGTACGGTGCACGTCCTCGCCATGGCCCGCATGGAGTCGGTGCGCGGCGCGGACGCGCTGTCGCTGACGACGGTGCAGCTGGGCAGCGCGGTCGCGGTGTTCGCGCTGCTTGTCGCGCTGCCGGGCACGGGTGCGTCGCCGTGGGAGGCGGCCTCGGCGTTCGACGGCGGCGACTGGCTGGGCCTGGTCTACCTCGCGGTCTTCTGCACGCTGTTCGCGTTCTTCGTGCAGATGTGGGCGGTGCGCCGCACCTCGCCGTCCCGGGTCAGCCTGCTGCTGGGCACCGAGCCGGTGTGGGCGGCGGCGGTCGGCATCGCGCTGGCCGGCGACCGGCCGGGGTGGCCGGGGTACGCGGGCGCGGTGCTGGTGCTGGCCGGTACGGCGTGGGGCCGGTCGGTGGCCGACCGGGAGCGGCGCGCGCCCGTACCGCCCGCTCAGACCACCCGCACGCCCCGGCGCCAGACCCCGGACACCAGCGGGACGCCCGGCCGGTAGGCCAGGTGGACGTGGCTGGGCGCGTCCAGGAGCGTCAGGTCGGCGTACGCGCCGGGGGTGAGGCGGCCGACGTCGGTGCGGCGCAGGGCCGCGGCACCGCCCGCTGTGGCCGACCAGACGGCCTCGTCGGGGGTCATGCGCATGTCCCTCACGGCGAGGGCGATGCAGAACGGCACCGACGAGGTGAACGAGGAGCCCGGGTTGCAGTCGGTGGACAGGGCGACCGTGACGCCCGCGTCCAGCAGCCGGCGGGCGTCGGGCCACTCGGCGCGGGTGGAGAACTCGGCGCCGGGGAGCAGGGTGGCGACGGTGCGGCTGTGGGCCAGCGCGTCCACGTCGGCGTCGGTGAGGTGGGTGCAGTGGTCGGCGCTGGCCGCGTCGAGCTCCACGGCGAGCTGGACGCCGGGGCCGTGGGAGAGCTGGTTGGCGTGGATGCGCGGGTGCAGGCCCCTGGCGCGCCCGGCGGTGAGGATCGCCCGGGCCTGGTCGCCGTCGAAGGCGCCCTGCTCGCAGAACACGTCGATCCAGCGGGCGTGCGGGGCGCAGGCGTCGAGCATCTCGCCGGTGACCAGGGCGACGTAGGCGGCCGGGTCGTCGGCGAGGTCGGGGGCGACGATGTGGGCGCCGAGGTAGGTGACCTCGTCGGTGTGGGCGGCGGCGAGGCGCAGCGCGCGGGCCTCGTCGGCGACCGTCAGGCCGTAGCCGGACTTGGTCTCCATGGTGGTGGTGCCCTGGCGGAGCGCCTCGGCGAGGTAGCGGGTCAGGGTGCGCTCGAGTTCCTCGTCGCTCGCGGCGCGGGTGGCGGCGACGGTGGTGCGGATGCCGCCGGCCGTGTACCCGCGGCCGGACATGCGGGCGTTGAACTCCTCGGTGCGGTCGCCCGCGAAGACCAGGTGGGAGTGGGAGTCCACGAACCCCGGCAGGACCGCCCGGCCGCCGGCGTCGACCCGGTTGTCAGTGGCCGGTGCTTTCCTGGATGCACCGGTCCACACGACGCGGTCGCCGTCGATGACGACGGCCGCGTCCCGGACCAGTCCGAGGGGGGACGAGTCGCCGAGGGAGGGGTCGTTGGTGACCAGCGTGGCGATGTTGGTGATGGCGGTGCTGCTGCTCATGGTGTCCTCGGGGCGGGCGGCGTCGGTGGCTGCGGGCGGGGTGACGGCGGGGGCGGCGCGGGCGGGCGTCAGGCGCGCAGGGCCGCGACGGCCTCGGCGAGGGCCCGCGGCACGTCGGGGACGAGCGTGTGCGCCCCGTCGCGCACCACGTGCCGCCCGGCCACGACCGTGTGCCGTACGTCGGCCGCCGACGCCGCGAATACGGCCGTCTCGGCGCCGAGCCGGGGCACCGGGCCCGCGGTCCTGACCGAGTCCAGCGCGATCGTGGTGAAGTCGGCGAGCGCGCCCGGCTCCAGGGTGCCCGCGTCGGGCCAGGCGAGCGCCGCGTGGCCGTCTGCGGAAGCCGCGCGCAGCAGGGCGGCGGCGGTCCAGTGACCCCGGGTGCGGGTGCGCAGCCGCTCGTTCAGCTCCATCGCGCGCGCCTCCTCCAGCAGGTCGATCACGGCGTGGCTGTCGGAGCCGAGGCTCAGCGGGGAGCCGGCCCGTTGCAGGGCGACGGCGGGGCCGATGCCGTCGGCGAGGTCGCGTTCGGTCGTCGGGCACATGCAGGTGCCGGTGCCGGAGTCGCCGAGCAGGGCGATGTCCTCGTCGGTGAGGTGGGTGTTGTGCACGCCGGTGGTGCGCGGGCCGAGGACGCCGTGGTCGGCGAGCAGCCGGGTGGGCGTGCGGCCGTGGGCGGCCCGGCAGGCGTCGTTCTCGGCGGTCTGCTCGGAGAGGTGGACGTGCAGCGGGGCCCGCCGCTCCTCGGCCCAGCGGGCCACGGTCGCCAGCTGCTCGGCGGGCACGGCGCGCACCGAGTGCACGGCGGCCCCGATCCGTGCGTGGTCCCGTTCCTTGAGAAGTGAACAGCGTGCGGCCCAGGCGTCCGCGGTGCCGTCGGAGAAGCGGCGCTGGTGGGCGTTCGGGGGTTCGCCGAAGCCGGCAGACAGGTAGCAGGTGTCCAGGAGGGTGATGCGGATGCCGGCGTCGGCGGCGGCCTCGATCAGCGCCTCGCCCATCGCGTTGGGGTCGGCGTAGGGGGTGCCGTCGGGGGTGTGGTGCACGTAGTGGAACTCGCCGACGGCGGTCACGCCGGCCAGGGCCATCTCGGCGTACACCGCACGGGCCAGGGCGTGGTAGCGCTCCGGGGTGAGCCGGTCGGCGACGGAGTACATGACCTCGCGCCAGGTCCAGAAGGTGCCCGAGCCGACCTGGACGGTGCCGCGCAGGGCCCGGTGGAAGGCATGGCTGTGGGCGTTGGCGAGGCCCGGCAGGGTGAGGCCGCGCAGGACCTCGGCGCCCGGGGGCGGGGCGGGCGTGTCCGTGCGGACGGCGGTGATGCGCCCGTCCCGCACGTCGAGGGCGACGCCCGGCTCGACGCGGGTGTCGAGCCAGGCGTGCTCCAGCCAGTACGTCCGCTGCGGGGAGGTCACGTGCAGGCCAGTCCTTCCAGTACGTCGGCGAGGGCGCTCACCCCGGCCAGGCAGTCGTCCTCGGCCGCGTGCTCGGCCGGGGAGTGCGAGACCCCGGTGGGGTTGCGCACGAACAGCATGGCGGTCGGGACGCGGTCGGCCAGGATCCCGGCGTCGTGTCCGGCCCCGGTGCCGAGGACGGGGACCGTCAGCCCGGCGTCCCGGCCCAGGATGCGGGCGAGTTCGTCGCGCAGGGCGTGGTCGAACTCGACGACGGGGGTGAACGACTCCCGGACGACGTCGAGGTCGACGCCGTGCGCGTCGGCGTACGCGCGGGCGGCCTTCTCGACCCCGGCGACCACGGTGTCCAGGGTGTCCTGGTCGGCGGCGCGGGAGTCGAGCCAGCCGCGCACCAGGGAGGGGATGGCGTTGACGCCGTTCGGCTCGACGGAGATCTTGCCGAACGTGGCGACGGCGCCGGCGAGTTCCGCCTCGCGGCGGGCGGCGAGCACGGTCTCGGCGTACGACAGCATCGGGTCGCGGCGGTCGGTGAGCCGGGTGGTGCCGGCGTGGTTGGCCTCGCCCCGGAAGTCGAACCGCCAGCGGCCGTGCGGCCAGATGGCGCTGGCCACGCCGACCCGGTCGCCGCTGAGGTCGAGGGCGCGGCCCTGCTCGACGTGCAGTTCGACGAACGCGCCGATGCGGGCGAGCCGTTCGGGGTCGGCGCCGATGGCGTCGGGGTCGTGGCCCGCCGCCTCCATGGCCTGCGGCAGGGTCACGCCGTCGCCGTCGGTGAGCCGGTGCGCCTGCTCGGCGGTGAGCCGGCCCGCGGTCAGCCGGGAGCCGACGCAGGCGAGCCCGAACCGCGCGCCCTCCTCGTCGCCGAAGTTGACGACGGCGAGCGGCTTGGTGAAGCGGACGCCCCGGGCGAGCAGTTCGTCGAGCGCGGCGAAGGACGACACGACGCCGAGGGGGCCGTCGAAGGCGCCGCCGTCCGGGACGGAGTCCAGGTGGGAGCCGGTGACGACCGCGTCGCCGGCCTCCGGGTCGCCGAGCCAGGCCCACTGGTTGCCGTTGCGGTCCAGCTCGTGGACCAGGCCGCGGGCCTCGGCCTGCTCGCGGAACCAGTCCCGGCACTCGGCGTCGGCGCCGGTCCAGGCGAACCGGCGGTAGCCGCGGGAGTCGGGGTGGCGGCCGACGGGGAGCAGGTCGCGCCACATCTCCTGGAAGGAGGCGCCCGCCCGCCACCCCGCCGGGCCGCTGCCGTGCTGGGTCACGCCGGGTCACCCTCGCGCATCGGCACCCGCACGCCGCGCTCCCCGGCGACCGACTCGGCGATGTCGTAGCCCGCGTCGACGTGGCGGATCACGCCCATGCCGGGGTCGTTGGTGAGCACCCGGCGGATCTTCTCGCCGGCCAGCGCCGTGCCGTCGGCGACCGTGACCTGCCCGGCGTGGATCGAGCGGCCCATGCCGACGCCGCCGCCGTGGTGGAGGGACACCCAGGAGGCGCCGGAGGCCACGTTGACCATGGCGTTGAGCAGCGGCCAGTCGGCGATGGCGTCGGAGCCGTCGAGCATGGCCTCGGTCTCGCGGTACGGGGAGGCGACGGAGCCGCAGTCGAGGTGGTCGCGGCCGATGACGATCGGCGCGGCCAGCTCACCGGAGGCGACCATGTCGTTGAACCGCTCGCCGGCCTTGTCGCGCTCGCCGTAGCCGAGCCAGCAGATGCGCGCGGGCAGGCCCTGGAAGTGGACGCGCTCGCCGGCCATCTTGATCCAGCGGGCCAGCGACTCGTTCTCCGGGAAGAGCTCCAGGATCGCCTTGTCGGTCTTCGCGATGTCGGCGGGGTCGCCGGACAGGGCGGCCCAGCGGAAGGGGCCCTTGCCCTCGCAGAACAGCGGCCGGATGTAGGCGGGGACGAAGCCGGGGAAGGCGAACGCCCGGTCGTACCCGGCGAGCCGGGCCTCGCCGCGGATGGAGTTGCCGTAGTCGAAGACCTCGGCGCCGGCGTCCTGGAAGCCGACCATCGCCTCGACGTGGCGGGCCATGGACTCGCGGGCGCGGGTGGTGAAGCCGGCCGGGTCCTTGGCGGCGGCCTCGGCCATGTCCTCGAAGGCGGTGCCGACGGGCAGGTAGGCCAGCGGGTCGTGGGCGGAGGTCTGGTCGGTGACGATGTCGATCGGCGCGCCCATGGCCAGCAGCTGCGGCACGAGTTCGGCCGCGTTGCCGAGGACGCCGATGGACAGCGGGCGGCGGGCGTCGCGGGCCTCGACGGCCAGCTGCAGCGCGTGGTCGAGGGAGTCGGCCTTCACGTCGAGGTAGCGGTGCTCGATGCGGCGGTCGATGGCGCGCGGGTCGCAGTCGACGCAGATCGCGACGCCGTCGTTCATGGTGACCGCGAGGGGCTGGGCGCCGCCCATGCCGCCGAGGCCGGCGGTGAGGGTGATGGTCCCGGCGAGGGTGCCGCCGAACTTCTTCGCGGCGACGGCGGCGAAGGTCTCGTAGGTGCCCTGGAGGATGCCCTGGGTGCCGATGTAGATCCAGGAACCCGCGGTCATCTGCCCGTACATGGTCAGGCCGAGGGCCTCCAGGCGGCGGAACTCCTCCCAGTTGGCCCAGTCGCCGACCAGGTTGGAGTTGGCGATGAGCACGCGCGGGGCCCACTCGTGGGTCTGCATGACGCCGACCGGGCGGCCGGACTGGACCAGCATGGTCTCGTCCTGCTTGAGGGTCCTCAGCGTGCGGACCATCGCGTCGAAGGAGCGCCAGTCGCGGGCCGCCTTGCCGGTGCCGCCGTAGACGACGAGCTTGTCGGGGTGCTCGGCCACCTCGGGGTCGAGGTTGTTCTGGAGCATCCGCAGGGCGGCCTCCTGCTGCCAGCCCAGGGCGCTCGGCTCGGTGCCGCGCGGTGCTCGTACGGGGCGGGGTCCCGACATCGTCTGCCTCCTCCGGTTACTACTCCTATTCACATCCTGTCCTCGTGAATAGAACTAGTCAATACCGGGCCCGGCCCGACACCTCCCGGACGCGGGTGTTTGGCTGGATGCAGGCACCGGTCCGGGATCGCCGGGGCGGGCCGCGGCGAGGGCGACGGGACGGGAGACGACGTGGACGACCTGTACGGCGGGCACGAGCACGACGGGCACGAGCACCGGGACGGCGGCACGGACGGCGAGCGGGCGTACGGCGACGAAGGCGAGCCCGCGCACGGCGACGCCGGGGCCGGCGGGCGGGCGACGCGGCGGGACCAGGCGGTGCGGGCCGCGGTGGAGCAGGGCCTGCTCGGGCCGGACGCCCCGCTCGTCGGGCTGCTGGACGTCACCGGCATCCGGCAGGCCGCGGCGGGGCTGCGCTCGGCGTTCGAGGCGGTCGTCGCGCCCGGCACGCCCGTGCTGCACGCCTTCGCGGTGAAGGCCGCCCCGCTGGTGCCGGTGCTGCGGCTGCTGCGCGAGGCCGGTCTGGGCGCCGAGGTGGCGAGCCCCGGCGAGCTGGCGCTGGCCACGGCGGCGGGCGTACCGCCGGAGGCGACGGTGCTCGACTCGCCGGCGAAGACCCCGGCCGAGCTGCGCGAGGCCCTGGCGCTCGGCATCGCGGTCAACGCGGACAACCCGCAGGAGCTGGCGCGCCTGGACGCGCTGGCCGGGGCCGGCCCGGTCCGCTCCCCGGTCGGGCTGCGGGTCAACCCGCAGATCGGCGCCGGGTCCATCGAGGCGCTGTCGACGGCGACGGCCACCTCGAAGTTCGGGGTGGCGCTGCGCGACGAGGGGGCGCGCGAGTGGGTGCTGCGGGCGTACGAGGAGCGGCCGTGGCTGACGCGGCTGCACGCGCACACCGGGTCGCAGGGCGTGCCGCTGTCGCTGATGGTGCGGGGCGCGGCGGAGCTGTACGCGCTGGCCGAGGAGATCAACGCGCGCGTGGGGCGGCGCCAGGTCGACACGCTCGACATCGGCGGCGGGCTGCCGGTGAACTTCGCCTCGGAGGCGACGACGCCGACGTTCGCGCAGTACGCGCGGCTGCTGCGCGAGGCGGTCCCGGGGCTGCTGGACGGGCGGTACGGGCTGGTCACCGAGTTCGGGCGGGCGCTGCTGGCCGAGCAGGGCACGCTGGTGGCGCGGGTGGAGTACGCCAAGAGCGCGGGCGGGCGGCCGGTGGCGGTGACGCACGCGGGCGTGCAGGTGGCGACGCGCACGGTGTACGACCCGGGCGCCTGGCCGCTGCGGATCCTCGCCTACGACGCGAAGGGGCGGCCGAAGGAGGGCCCCGCGGTCGTGCAGGACGTGGCCGGGCCCGCGTGCTTCGCGGGCGACCTGCTCGCCGAGGGGCGCGCGCTGCCGCTGCTCGAACAGGGCGACTACGCGGCGGCGCCGGACACGGGCGCGTACTACTTCGCCCACCACTACGGGTACAACTCGCTGACCCGGCCGGGGGTCTACGGCTTCGCGCCCGACGGCGCCGGGGGCGTGGCGTTCGCGACGGTGCGCGCGCCGCAGACGCTCCCGGAGCTGGTGGCCGAGTCGGGTGGGGCGCACGCGGACGCCCTCACCACCCTGCGCGCGCCTGGGCGCCGTTGACGCACACCCCCTGACGGGGTGTTCAACGGGCGGGTGTGCGGGGGCAGTTGGCCCACCTTAGTGGTTCCGCGCATGTTCCACTGGAAAATGCCAGAAGACCCTCCGTTCGCACGCACCGTGCGTAACCTCTTCCTCACTCAGCCGAACCGCAGGCGGGAGGGGAGCCACGGTGCCCGGAATCGACGAGTGCCTACTGGAGGCCATGCGACTGCCCGGAGCCCGGGGCGCCGCGCTGGTGGACTGGACGAGCGGGCTGGCGCTGGGCACGGTCGGCGAGTTCCCCGGCGGGGACCACGAGGCGGCCGCCGCCGAGGCCGCCGAGATCGCCCGGCTCGCCGCCGAACAGCGGGCGTTCGCGCCCGTCGACGACGACGTGGCGGCCGACCCGCCGCTGGAAGACCTGATCATCAGCAACCGCGACAGCTACCACCTGCTGCGTTTCGTGCCCACCTCGTTCGACAGCAGTGTGTTCCTGCACGTGTGCCTCGGCCGCTCGGACGGCAACCTCGCGCTCGCCCGGATCCGGCTGGGCGAGATGGCCGGACGGCTGGTGCTGGGGTGATCATGACGCACGCGGTGCCGCCGCCCCGGCTGCCGGTGCGCGACCGGGCGGCCCTCCCGGACCCCGCGGGCGGCGGCGGGGTCTCCCCCATGCTGACCCGGCTGGCCGCCGAGCGGGCCACCGGCGTGCTGGAGCGCGAGCACGGCACGCTGCACCTCGCCGACGGCCACGTGGTGCACGCCGAGAGCCCCTTCGCCCCCGGCCTGGCCGACCTGCTGCTCGCCCACGGCACCCTCGCCGCCGACGCCTGGCAGCAGGCGGTGGAGCGGGCCGACGAGGAGCACGGCGCGGGCCGGCTGCTGGTCGAGGCCGGCCTGGTCGCGCGCGGCGCGCTGGAGATCTGCCACCTGGGCGCGCTCTACGACGCCGGGTACTTCGCGCTCGCCCCCAGCAGCACCCCGGGCCGCTTCCACTACGGCACCGGCCACCTGCTGGGCGCGGTGCGGCCGGTGACGGTCGCCGAACTGGAGCGCGAGACCCTGCGCCGCCGCGCGCTGCTGCACCGCCTCTGGCCGCAGCCGCTGGCGGACACCGCACCCCTGCTGCGCACCGCCCCCGGGGCAGCGCCCGTGCCGGCCACCGCGCCCGACGCGCGGCAGCGGGCGGTGCTGGCCCTGGTGGACGGGGTGCGCACCGCCCCCGACATCGCCCGCGCGCTGGGCCGGCGGGCCTTCCCCACGCTGGCCGACGTGCGCCGCCTGGCGGCTGCCGGACTGGTGGCCGCCAAGCCCCCGCCGGCCGCGCCCGACCCGCCGCCGGGCATCGCCCTGCCCCCCGTCACCGACCCCGACATCACCCTCCTGAAGAGGCTCAGGGATGCGCTGGAGGCCCTTTGAACGCCTACGACCCCTCGCCGAGAGGAGAGAGCTGATGGCGGACCAGCCCGCGCTGCTCGAGGAACTGCACCGGCTGCGCGCCCGCGTACCGCAGCTGACCGGAGCGCTCGCCGCCAGCGTGGACGGCCTGGTGCTCGCCCACGACGCCCCCGGCGTCGAGCCGGAGGGACTGGCCGCGCTCACCGCCGCCGCCCTCGGCGTCGCGATCCGCACCACCGACGCCACCGGCCGGGGCGAGCTGCGCGAACTGCTGCTGCGCGGCCACCTCGGCTACGTCGCCACCTACGCGGCGGGCGCCCACGCCGTGCTGACCCTGCTCGCCCAGGACCGCGTCAACGTCGGCCGGCTGCACCTGGAGGGCCGGCGGGCGGGCGCCCGCATCGGGGAGCTGGTGGACACCGTGGCCCCGGCCCCGGCTCCGGCCCGGCCCGCCGTCCGGCCCGCGCCCCGGACCCGCACCGCCCGCACGAGCGCCTCCCCCGCCGCGGGCCCCACCACGACCACCACCACACCGCGCAGCACCACACCGCGCAGCACCACACCGCGGACCACCACGGAAAGTTGAGAGGACACCCCGTCATGGCCAACACCGAAACCGCCCTCAAGGAAGCACTCGCCTCCATCGAGGGCGCGACCGGAGCCGCGCTCGTCGACTACACCAGCGGGATGGCGCTGGGCACGATCGGCGGCAGCAAGACCTTCGACCTGAACGTCGCCGCGGCCGGCAACACCGACGTGATCCGCGCCAAGATGCGCACCATGGAGCACCTCGGCCTCAAGGCCGAGATCGAGGACATCCTGATCACGCTCACCGACCAGTACCACCTGATCCGGCTGCTCACCGGCCGCGGCGGCAACGGGCTCTTCCTCTACCTGGTGCTGGACGCCAAGCGGGCCAACCTGGCGATGGCCCGCCACCAGCTGAAGAGGATCGAGGAGGCCCTGGAGGTCTGACCGGGCCTCAGACCAGCGCCGCGACGCGGCGGCGCGCCCCACCCGGGGCCGCGTCGCCCGCCGCGATGCCGGTGCTGCGGTACCCCTTGACGGCCTTGCCCGCGGGGCGTCCGCCGCGCCGGTCCAGCCAGTCGACGCGCACCCACAGCAGCGCGTCCGCCTCCCGCTCCCGGCGGCCCAGCCAGGCCGACTTCAGCCACAGGCCCACCGCGCAGCCCGCGAGCAGCCCGCCGCCGGCCGCCGGGACCGCGAAGGACGAGCCGAGGGCGGCCACGAAGGCGAGCAGCAGCCACCAGCGGTGGCCGCGCCGCCAGTTCCGTACGGTCACGGCCCGGTCCTGGAGCACGTCGTGCCGGCCGGCGCGGGAGGCCCCGCGCGCCAGGGCGCCGTACCGGCGCCGCCCCCGGTACGCCACGACGGCCGCCGCCACGAGGAACAGCGCCGCCCCGGCGAGCACCCCGATCCGCCGTCCCGTGATGCCTGGCACCAGTACGCCGACGCCCGCCGCGACCACCCCGCACCACCACAGGGGGGCCGCTCCGGCACGTACGACGACGGCCACCCGGGCCAGACCTTGCACTCTGCGCTCCGCGCGTGCCACCTTCCGCCTCCTCGCCGTCTCGGCACGAACACGTCAGCCGGGAGAGTAGCGAGCGAACCTGAGACGACTCTGAGAAGGAGGCCCCGGGGTCAGCGGGTCGGACCCGTGGCTCACTCCACGAAGAGCCCCCGGGCGGCCGCCCGCACGTCGAACTCCTCCAGCCGCGCCTGGGCGTCGGGCAGGTCGTCGCACATCGCCTCCAGCAGCACCCGCCCGAGCAGCATCGGCGCGCAGGCGGTGTCGAAGGCGAGGCCGGTGCCGACGGCGGCCGGCAGCAGCAGGTCGGACACCTTGGCGACCGGCGCGAACGCCGAGTCGGCGACGGTCACCACGGTCAGTCCGGCCTCCCGGGCGTGCCCGAGGGTGTCGACCACCTCGCGGGGGTGCCGGGGCAGCGCGAAGCACAGCAGCGCGGTGGCGCCCGCGCGCACGGCGGCGTCGATCCGGTCGTGCACCATCGAGCCGCCCTCGTGCAGCAGCCGTACGTCGGGGTGGACCTTGGCGGCGAAGTAGGCGAAGCCGTACGCCTGGGAGGCGGCGGCCCGCAGCCCGAGGACGGGCAGTGGCCGGGACGCGGCGAGGATCCGCCCGGCCCGGTGCACGGGCCCGGGGTCGGCGAGGGCCTCGGCGAGGTGGCGCAGGTTCTCGATCTCGGCCTCGACGGCCTGCTGGTACTCGTTGACCGTGCCGTTGCCCGCGTCCTGCCCGGCCGGGGCGACCTCGCGCAGGTGCCGGCGCAGCGCCGGGTAGCCGTCGAAGCCGAGGGCGACCGCGAAGCGGGTGACGGAGGGCTGGCTGACGCCGGCCAGCTCGGCCAGCTCCACGCTGGACAGGAAGGGCACGTCGGCGGCGCGCCGGACCATGCTGTGCGCGATCCGCCGCTGGGTCGGCGTGAGCCGGTGCCCCTCGAAGAGCGCCTGCAGCCGCGCGGCCGGGCTGTCCGTCATGACCGTGCTCCCCCTACGTCGTATTCAGTCACCCTGAACTCTGCATGAGGTCATACAGCGGAGCAAGGGAACCTTGGCGGCGCGGGCGGCGCACGGGCGGCCGCCGGAGGGCCGACAGGGGGGCTAACCCCAGTGCGCCCGGGCGCGGGGCTCCCTAGCGTGGACGCATGACCGGAATGGACACGCGGGACACCGAGCTCAAGAAGGAACTGAACGCCACCCTGCAGGCCCGCAGGGAACTCGGCGAGGAGTACGACTCCGCGCTCGTCGAATCCTTCCTGGAGAAGGTCGACCAGCGCATCGACGGGGCGGTCGAGCGCCGGGTCCGCCGGCAGCTCGCCGAGCACCAGATGGTCGCGGCCCGGGACGCGCGCTCCCCGAAGGCGACCGACTCCTGGGGCGAGCGCTTCGGCTTCGGCATCGTGTCACTGGTGCTGGCGGTGCCGCTGTCGGCGATCGGCGCGGGCACGGCGCACCTGCCCGGCCTGATCGTGTCCTGGTTCGGCATCGTCGGTGTCAACGCGGTCCAGGCGGCCCGTACCCACCCGGGCCTGTTCGGCGGCCGCCGCAGGAGCAAGGACACCGGGGACGACTGGACGGACTGAGCCGTGACGCCGGGCGGACCGGGAGGGGCGGTGTGCGCGGGGACCGCCGCACCCCCGTGAACGGGGGGCGGGACGACGGCGGTCCCCGCGAAGGACGCGGGCCGGGTCAGGCCGGGTCACGCGTCCGTGGCGTCCATGGAGGTCCGGGAGCCGCTCCGGAGGTCCGTGACGCCGTTCGCCGCCGGCCGGAACGGGGAGCCGCTCCCGTCCCTGCCGACATCCCCCAATCTGCCGGACCCGTGTTAAGCGTGTGCTGCGTGGACGTGACGCCCTCGTACCAGTTGTGCGCCGTCGTGATCGGCCCCGGACACCGCACGTTCGCCGCGTACACGGCCCGTTCACCGCAGCTTTGCCGCTACTTCCCGCCCTTGGCCAGGAAGGCCAGCAGGTCCTGACGGCTGACCACACCGGTCGGCTTGCCCTCCACCAGGACGATCGCCGCGTCCGCCGCGCCGAGCACGGACATCAGGTCGCCGACCGGCTCGCCGGAGCCGACCTGCGGCAGCGGGGCCGACATGTGCTTCTCCAGCGGGTCCTCCAGCGAGGCGCGCTTGGTGAACAGGGCGTCGAGCAGCTCGCGCTCGACGATGGAGCCGACGACCTCGGCCGCCATCACGTCCGGGTGACCGGCGCCCGGCTTGACCACGGGCATCTGGGAGACGCCGTACTCGCGCAGCACCTCGATGGCCTCGCCGACCGTCTCCTCGGGGTGCATGTGGACCAGGGACGGGATCGCGCCGTGCACCTTGTCGCTCAGCACGTCGGCGACGCGGGCGCTCGGGCCGTCGTCCTCGAGGAAGCCGTAGTCGGCCATCCACTCGTCGTTGAAGATCTTGCTGAGGTAGCCGCGTCCGCTGTCGGGCAGCAGGACGACCACGACGTCGTCCTCGGTGAGCCGCTCGGCGACGCGCAGCGCGGCGACGACGGCCATGCCGCAGGAGCCGCCGACGAGCAGCCCCTCCTCCTTGGCCAGCCGGCGGGTCATCTGGAAGGAGTCCTTGTCGGACACGGGGACGATCTCGTCCGCGACGGTGCGGTCGTAGGCGGTCGGCCAGAAGTCCTCGCCGACGCCCTCGACGAGGTACGGGCGCCCCGAGCCGCCGGAGTACACCGAGCCCTCCGGGTCGGCGCCGATGACCCGGACCCGGCCCTCGCTGGCGTCCTTGAGGTAGCGGCCGGTGCCGGAGATGGTGCCGCCGGTGCCGACGCCCGTCACGAAGTGGGTGATCCGCCCCTCGGTCTGCTCCCACAGCTCGGGGCCGGTGGAGTGGTAGTGGGAGAGCGGGTTGTTGGGGTTGGAGTACTGGTCGGGCTTCCACGCGCCCGGCGTCTCACGGACGAGCCGGTCGGAGACGTTGTAGTACGAGTCCGGGTGCTCCGGGTCGACGGCGGTCGGGCAGACGACCACTTCGGCGCCGTAGGCCCGCAGGACGTTGATCTTGTCCGTGCTCACCTTGTCCGGGCAGACGAAGATGCACTTGTAGCCCTTCTGCTGGGCCACGATGGCGAGACCGACGCCGGTGTTGCCGCTGGTCGGCTCGACGATCGTGCCGCCGGGCTTGAGCTCGCCGCTCTGCTCGGCCGCCTCGATCATGCGCAGGGCGATGCGGTCCTTCACGGAGCCGCCCGGGTTGAAGTACTCGACCTTGGCCAGGACGGTCGCCTTGATGCCCTTGGTCACGCTGTTGAGCCGCACCAGCGGGGTGTTGCCGACGAGGCTGATCATCGAGTCGTGGAAATGCACCGTTGTCTCCGGTTGCTTGCAAAAAGAGTGGTCGTCGTGGTCCCGCCAGCCTAAAGCGTGGACGGGTCGTTCACTCCCCGTCGGGATTGGGCCACCGTGCGTGCGGGGCAAGGAGTGGGTGTACGGGTTCGAGGAGGTGGCGGCGACGCATGACGAGCATGGCGAGGGCGAGGGTGGCCCGCCGCATCGCGGCCGGCGCGGCCTACGGCGGCGGTGGCATCGGTCTGGCCGGGGCGGCGCTGATGGGGCTGCTGGTGGCGGAGGCACAGCTGGCGCGGCGCCAGGTGTACGGCAACGGCGCGCAGCCGCACGTGCCGCAGGCGGACGGGGTGTACGGCCGGTCCTACGCGGTGCCGGGTGAGGACCCGCTGCTGCTGGTGCTGCTCGGTGACTCCACGGCGGCCGGCCAGGGGGTGCACCGCGCGGGCCAGACCCCGGGCGCGCTGCTGGCCTCGGGGCTCGCGGCGGTGGCCGAGCGGCCGGTGCGGCTGCGCAACGTCGCCCTGCCCGGCGCCCAGTCGGACGACCTGGACCGCCAGGTCGGCCTGGTGCTCGGCAACGGCGGCCGGGTGCCCGACGTGTGCGTGATCATGGTCGGCGCCAATGACGTGACCCACCGGATGCCACCGACCCGCTCGGTGCGCCACCTGTCCTCGGCGGTACGACGGCTGCGCACGGCGGGGGCCGAGGTGGTCGTCGGCACGTGTCCCGACCTGGGGACGATCGAGCCGGTGCAGCAGCCGCTGCGGTGGCTGGCGCGGCGGGCCTCGCGGCAGCTGGCGGCGGCGCAGACGATCGGCGTGGTGGAGCAGGGCGGGCGCACGGTGTCGCTGGGCGACCTGCTCGGACCGGAGTTCGAGGCCCACCCCCGCGAGCTGTTCGGGCCCGACCTGTACCACCCGTCGGCGGAGGGCTACGCGACGGCGGCGATGGCGGTGCTGCCCACGGTGTGCGCGGCGCTGGGCCTGTGGCCCGCGGAGGAGGAGCGCCCGGACAGCTTCCGGCGCGAGGGGTTCCTGCCGGTGGCCCGGGCGGCGGCGGAGGCCGTGGAGGAGGCCGGCACGGAGGTCACGGCGGCCATGCCGACCGGTCCGCGGGGGCCCTGGGCACTGCTCAAGCGCCGCCGGCGCCGGCGGGTCACGGAGGCCGAGCCGGCGCGTCCCACGGCCTGACGGGGTGGGTCGACGGCCCGGAGGGGGCAGGGGTCGGCGTCGTGGGGCGACGCGGGTCGACGGCCGGAGGGCCGGCCCGTCAACCGGCGCGTCGTCCGGCCCGCCTCCGGCCGTCACAAAGCAAGCGCTTGGAAAGTGCGGTCAGGGTCACACGACCGCAGCCGTGACCCGGGCCATACGTACGGGTAACTTCCCAACCAGCCCTGCCCGACCTTCCGACGTACCGCCCTGGAGCCGTGATGCCCGAAGCCGTCATCGTCTCGACCGCCCGCTCCCCGATCGGCCGCGCCTTCAAGGGCTCCCTCAAGGACCTGCGCCCGGACGACCTCACCGCCACGATCATCCAGGCGGCCCTCGCCAAGGTCCCCGAGCTGGACCCGCGGGACATCGAGGACCTGATGCTCGGCTGCGGCCTGCCCGGCGGCGAGCAGGGCAACAACCTGGCCCGCGTCGTGGCCGTGCAGATGGGGATGGACCACCTCCCCGGCTGCACGATCACCCGTTACTGCTCGTCGTCGCTGCAGACCTCCCGCATGGCCCTGCACGCCATCAAGGCCGGCGAGGGCGACGTGTTCATCTCGGCGGGCGTGGAGATGGTCTCCCGCTTCGTGAAGGGGAACTCCGACAGCCTCCCCGACACGCACAACCCGCTGTTCGCCGAGGCCGAGGCCCGCACCGCCGAGGTCGCCCAGCAGGAGGGCACGAGCTGGCACGACCCGCGCGAGGACGGCCTGCTGCCCGACCCGTACATCGCGATGGGCCAGACCGCGGAGAACCTCGCCCGCCTCAAGGGCGTCACCCGCGCGGACATGGACGAGTTCGGCGTCCGCTCGCAGAACCTCGCCGAGGAAGCCATCAAGAACGGCTTCTGGGAGCGCGAGATCACCCCGGTGACCCTGCCCGACGGCTCGGTCGTCGCCAAGGACGACGGCCCCCGCCCCGGCGTCACCCTGGAGGGCGTCGCCGGCCTGAAGCCGGTGTTCCGCCCCGACGGCCTGGTCACCGCCGGCAACTGCTGCCCGCTCAACGACGGCGCCGCCGCGGTCGTCATCATGTCCGACACCAAGGCCCGCGAGCTGGGCCTGACCCCGCTCGCCCGGATCGTCTCCACCGGCGTCTCGGGCCTCTCCCCCGAGATCATGGGCCTCGGCCCGGTCGAGGCGAGCCAGCAGGCTCTGCGCCGGGCCGGCCTGACCATCGACGACATCGACCTCGTCGAGATCAACGAGGCCTTCGCCGCCCAGGTGATCCCCTCCTACCGCGACCTGGGCATCGACCTGGACAAGCTGAACGTCAACGGCGGCGCCATCGCCGTGGGCCACCCCTTCGGCATGACCGGCGCCCGCATCACCGGCACGCTGATCAACTCGCTCCAGTTCCACGACAAGCAGTTCGGCCTGGAGACGATGTGCGTCGGCGGCGGCCAGGGCATGGCCATGGTCATCGAGCGCCTCAGCTGAGGCCGTCGACCACCCCAGCGTGACCGTCGCGGCACCTGCCGTGACGCCTTGGCCCGGAGTTCGGAACACCCCCGAACTCCGGGCCGATTTGTGATCCAATTTCCCCCAGGATGTGACCTATCTCGCTCGCACCAGGGAACGCGCAGTTCAGAGGCGCTGCATCACCGAACCCCAGGTCCAAAGTCCTGCCCGTTTCGTGACGTTACGCACTGACAGCTGGATAGTCCGCCCTTCAAGCTGATGTAGGAAGTCGGGGGTCGACTTTGAACCGGGAGTACGTCAGTGAGCGCCATGCCGATCGCCCTGCTGGTCACCACGGCCGCCACCGGTGCCGTGGGCGTCGCCGTCCTGCGCACCCTGCTGAAGCTGCGGCGGCAGGTCGCCGCGCTGCACGCCCAGCTCGCCGAGAACCACGCCGCGATGACGCGCGGCCTGGTGCCCGCCGCGCGCACCACGTCGGACGCCGCCGAGATACGGGCGGCGGTCGCCGAGGCGCTGGCCGAGGAGCGGGAGCGCGAACTCGCCGAGGCGCGGGCGTTCTGGGCCGCCCAGGAGACGCGGGACGCCGCCGACGCGCCGACGCTGCTCGGGCTGCCCGACAGTGAGCTGTTCCTGCCCCGGCAGGCCGACTTCCTGGGTCTGGAGCCGCTGGAGCCGGTGACCGAGCCGGACGAGTTCGCCGCGGACTCCCCCGAACTGGCCGCGGCCCGCCGCCGCCACCCCTCCCACCCGGACTTCGTGCCCGTGCAGTCACCGGTCGTCAACGACCACGAGCGCACGGTGGCGACGCTGGAGGAACTGGCCGCGTCCCGTGTGGAGCTGACCGACGTGCGCCCCGGCCCCCTCGGCACGCTGGACGTCTACGTCTTCGCCGACGGCACGACCCTGTGCATGACGCCGGGCCACCGCGAGACCGCCGAGCGCCTGGCGGCCGCCCTCACCGCGGGCGAGGCCCCGGTGCTCCTCGGCGGCTCGGGCATCTCGGGCGCGTACACCCTGACCTTCGCGTGCGGCGAGGAGAACGTGTACATCCTGGCCGACCGGGTCATCGCGTCCCTCTGAGCGGGACGGGAGCGGGGCGGGGCCTCATACCCCCGCCCGCTTCTGCGCCTCCTCGATCACCCGCACCGCCCGCTCCACCTCGTCGTCGGCGGACAGCACGACGGCCAAGTCGTTCGCGGCGACGGAGAGTTGATCGGCGGCGGCGAACATGCCCGCGTCCGGCATGATGCGGGGCTCCACCCCGGGCCGCTCCAGCTCCTGCGCCCACCGCGCCAGTTCCCTGGCCGCCGCGAGCGCCTCGGCCGCGGCCCCGCGCTGCAGGCGCGACTGCGGTGCCGCGCGCAACCGGTCGGCGAAGTGATCAACGGCTCGGCTCAACGGCGTCGTATCCACCACGGGGCCGAGCGTACGCGCCGCTGCCGCACTGTTGCCAACGGGCGAACGCTCAGGCACGGTGACCTGAAGGACCGGCTCACACCCCAGCATCCGGAGGCGCCGATGTCCCAAGTCTTCTCCGAGGAGACCCATCGCAACATGCTCGCCCGCATCCCCCACTGCACCGGTCGTGAAGTCTCCGACTGGCTGCGCACCGTCGACGAAGGCCCGGCCCTCTTCCGCTTCGAGGAGAAGGTCAGCTGGCTGCGCCACGAGCACAACCTCGCGTACGGCCACGCCAAGGCGATCATCCACGAGTACGACCTGAGGAGGGCCGCGCGCAAACTGCTCTAGGCGCGCACGACGACGCACGACGGCTCAGGACGACGACGGGGGACCCGACGGGGGACGACGACGAAGGGCCCCGGGAGGAACCCGGGGCCCTTTCGCCTGTCCGTGCGCGCATCCGCGCGTACGGCCCTGCGTCAGTCGCTGCTGTTCAGGATCGCGATGAGCCGCAGGAACTCGAGGTAGATCCACACCAGCGTCATGGTGAGGCCGAAGGCCGCGAGCCAGGCCTCCTCGCGCGGGGCGCCGTAGGCCACGCCGTCCTCGACCTGCTTGAAGTCCAGGGCGAGGAAGAGCGCGCCGAGGATGACGCCGATCACGCCGAAGACCACGCCGAGCGCGCCGCTGCGGAAGCCGAGGCCGTCACCGCCGCCGAAGACCGCGAACAGCAGGTTCACCGCCATCAGCAGCACGAAGCCGAGCGCCGCCGCCATCACGAAGCCGTAGAAGCGGCGCGTGACGCGGATCCAGCCCGCCTTGTACGCCACCAGCACCGCGGTGAAGACCGCCATGGTGCCGATCACGGCCTGCATGGCCGCGCCGCTGGCGATGCGGTTGTCGACGACGCTGGAGACGACGCCGAGGAAGACGCCCTCCAGCGCGGCGTACGACAGGATCAGCGCGGGGGTGGGCCGGCGCTTGAAGGACTGGACGAAGGCCAGCACCATCGCGACCAGCGCGGCACCGATGCCGATGCCGTAGGACCGGCCGATGTTGGCGTCGTCGACCGGCAGCAGCGCCCACGACAGCGCGGCCGTGACGACCAGGATGCCGAGCGTGGTCGCGGTGCGCGCGACGACGTCGTCCATCGTCATCCGGCCGGCGGTGGTCACCGGGGCCGGGGGCGCTCCGGCGCCCTGCTGGGCGTAGGGGTCCGTGGCGTACGGGTTCTGCGCGTAGGGGTTGCCCGCCTGCTGTGCGTACGGGTTGCCCTGCGTGGCGACGGCGGGTCCCCCGGCCTGCGGCGCGGCGTCGAAGCCCGCGTAGCCGTTGTCGCGGCTGAACCCCCGTCGCGAGAAGACCGGGTTTCTGCTCCTCATTTCACTCCTCCATGGCCACCTCGCGTGGCCTTGGCTCAAGAGTAATGGAAAGGCAAAGGATTGACTCTAGTGCTTGAGGAGGATCTTTCCCTGCCCGTGTCGCGGAACACGCTACGCGTCCGTGTGATTCCCGGCAGCGGGCGGGCGGCCGTCATGACCGACCTGGGACACGTCCGGTACCGGCCGGAGACCGGCCGCCCGGGCGGCCCGCCCCGTCGCCCCCGTCAGTCCAGCGGGAACCCGGTGTAGGCCTCCGCGAGGTCGGCCTCCGCGGCCCGTGAGGAGGCGATGCGCTCCAGCCTCGCGAGCTGGAGGCGGTCCTCGAAGGGGGTCGCGTCGGGAGCGCGGTGCAGCAGTGCCGTCATGTCGTGGGAGAAGCGCTCGGCCTGCCAGACCCGGCCCAGGCAGGTCCGCGCATAGGCGTCGAGCAGGTCGGCGGAGCCGGTCTCGCGCCGGTGGACGAGGGCCCGGGCGAAGGTGACGACGTCGCCGACGGCGAGGTTCAGGCCCTTGGCGCCGGTCGGCGGCACGATGTGGGCGGCGTCGCCGGCCAGGAACAGGCGGCCGTGGCGCATCGGCTCGTGCACGAAGGACCGCATCGGCGTGACCGACTTCTGGGTGATCGGACCGCGCTCCAGCGTCCAGTCGTCGTCGGTCGCGAAGCGGCGCTCCAGCTCGGCCCAGATCTCGTCGTCGCCCCAGCTCTCCGCGTCCGTGCCGGCCGGGACCTGGAGGTAGAGGCGGGAGACGGACGGCGAGCGCATGGACAGCAGGGCGAAGCCGCGGTCGTGGCGGGCGTAGACCAGCTCGTCGTGGGAGGGCGCGACGTCGGCGAGGACACCGAGCCAGCCGAAGGGGTAGGTCCGCTCGAAGGTGCGGGACAGCGCGGCGGGCACCGCCTTGCGGGAGACGCCCCAGAAGCCGTCGCAGCCGACGACGTAGTCGCACTCCAGGACGTCCGCGCGGCCCTGGTGCCGGAAGGGGATGCGCGGGCGGGCGGTGCCGGCGTCCTCGACGGCCAGGGCCTCCGCCCCGAAGAGCAGCGGCCCGCCCTCCTCCAGCTGGAGCGCGATGAGGTCCTTGCACACCTCGGTCTGGGCGTAGACGGTCACGGACCGGCCGCCGGTGAGGGCGGGGAGGTCGACGCGGTGGCGCCGGCCGGCCCAGCGCAGCTCGATGCCGTCGTGGCGCAGGCCCTCGCGGTCCATCCGCGCGCCGGCGCCCGCCGCGCGGAGCACGTCGACGGTGCCCTGCTCCAGGATCCCGGCCCGCTGGCGCTGCTCGACGTAGGCCCGGTCGCGGCTCTCCAGCACCACGGAGTCGATGCCCGCGGTGTGCAGGAGGCGGGCGAGGAGGAGTCCGGCCGGTCCGGCTCCGACAATGCCGACGGTGGTGCGCATCGGGCGTTCCCTTCGGTGGGTGACTCGGCCACGGAGGACAAGCCTGTCGTGCGGTCAACGCCTGAAGGGAGGGTGCAGCCACCGCGCCGGTCGGAGGTGCCCAGAGCCGGACTTGAACCGGCACGCCCGCGAAGGGGCAGCGAGGTTTAAGCTCGCCGTGTCTGCATTCCACCATCTGGGCAAGTCAAGGGCTCCGCGTCGAGGCCGAGACTATCGGGACCCGTCCTGCGAACAGGGGCCGGACGGCCCGATGTTGTCTTATTTTATTGAGGTCTGAGGGAGCATCAGCACCGGGATCGCGCCATCCACACGTGCCAGAAGGCCTCCTGGCAGCGGTCAGCGGCACATGCTGAATGACGGGATTTCACCGCTTGAACCAAGGTGCCTCACCGGTTCTTCGCATCACGGCCCGTACGGCGGCCCGTGCGGCGGTGCGATCGCCTCCGGGGCGGGGGTCATCCCCAGGTATGACACACGGCCCGCCCGTCCGACCGGAGTCTGCCCCCGATACCGGAACAGCGACTGACTCCACGGCGGCATCCGGCCGTGAGGATGGTGAGCGTCCCCCGCCACCGTCCCGCGATCGGAGCGCCACCCGTGACCACCAGCCCCCTCGCCGCCCCCAGGACCACCGCTGTGGCCGCCCGTGCCACGGAGCTGTCGAAGATCTACGGACAGGGCGAGACCCAGGTGGTCGCCCTGGACCGGGTCTCCGTCGACTTCCGCCAGGCCGAGTTCACCGCGATCATGGGGCCCTCCGGCTCCGGCAAGTCCACGCTGATGCACTGCGTGGCCGGACTCGACACCTTCTCCTCCGGTTCCGTGCGCATCGGTGACACGGAGCTGGGCTCGCTGAAGGACAAGCAGCTCACGCGGTTGCGCCGGGACAAGATCGGGTTCATCTTCCAGGCGTTCAACCTGCTGCCGACGCTCACCGCGCTGGAGAACATCACGCTCCCCATGGACATCGCCGGCCGCAAGCCGGACCGGCAGTGGCTGGACACCGTCATCGAGATGCTCGGCCTGTCCGGGCGGCTCGCCCACCGGCCCGCCCAGCTCTCCGGCGGCCAGCAGCAGCGCGTCGCCGTCGCCCGCGCGCTCGCCTCCCGGCCCGACATCATCTTCGGCGACGAGCCCACCGGCAACCTCGACTCCCGCTCCGGCGCCGAGGTGCTGGGCTTCCTGCGCAACTCGGTGCGGGAGCTGGGCCAGACCGTCGTCATGGTGACCCACGACCCGGTCGCCGCGGCCTACGCGGACCGGGTCGTCTTCCTCGCGGACGGGCGGATCGTCGACGAGATGAACGCGCCCACGGCCGACTCCGTGCTCGACCGCATGAAGCGCTTCGACGCCAAGGGCCGCACGAGCTGACCCCCTCCGGCCACCGGAGCCGCCCCCGGCCGTCGCTCCCGGCCCCGTCACCCACTCTGGACTGAGACAACCCATGTTCCGTACCGCCTTGCGCAACGTGCTCGCGCACAAGGCCCGGCTCCTCATGACCGTGCTCGCCGTGATGCTCGGCGTCGCGTTCGTGTCGGGGACCCTGGTCTTCACCAACACCATCTCCGACGCCTACCAGAAGAGCTCCGCCAAGGGCTTCGACCAGGTCGACGTCGCCGTACACCCCGAGGGCGGCAAGGACACCGGCGACACCGTCGGCAAGCGGCCCGAGCTGACCGAGGCCCAGCTGCGCATCAGCGCCGGAGTGCCGGGGGCCGCTTCCGCGATCGGCGTCGTCGACGGCTTCACCGCGCTCGCCGACAAGGACGGCAAGCTCATCGGCGGCGGCTTCCAGTCGCAGGGCGGGAACTACTGGGGCACCGACGACCCGCGCTACCCGCTGAAGGAGGGCCGGGCCCCGCACGGCGCGCAGGAGGTCGCCATCGACTCCGAGACCGCGCGGCGCGCGGGCTACGAGGTCGGCGACACCGTGCGGATGTCCGTCGACGGCCCCGTGCTGACGCCGCGGATCACCGGCGTGTTCACCACCGACGACGGCAACGTCGCCGCCGGCGGCAGCCTCGCCCTGTTCGACACGCCGACCGCGCAGAAGCTGTTCGGCAAGGCGGGCACCTACGACGAGATCGACGTCAAGGCCGCGCCCGGCACCAGCCAGACCGCGCTGAAGGCAGCCCTGGACCGGGCGCTCCCCCGCGGCACCACCGGGACCACGACCGGCGAGCAACTGGCCGACGACCAGGCCGAACTGATCTCCTCGCAGATGAGCGGGCTGAAGCAGGGCCTGCTGGTGTTCGCCGGCATCGCCCTGTTCGTCGGTACGTTCATCATCGCCAACACCTTCACCATGCTGGTGGCCCAGCGCACCAAGGAGCTGGCGCTGCTGCGCGCGGTCGGCGCCTCGCGCCGCCAGGTGACCCGGTCGGTGCTGATCGAGGCGTTCGTGGTCGGCGTGGTGGCCGGCGTGAGCGGCCTGGTGGCCGGCGTCGGCATCGGGGCCGGACTGCGCTCGCTGATGGGCGGCCTCGGCGCGACCGTCCCGGACGGGCCGCTGGTGGTCTCGCCGGGCACGGTCGCCACCGCCCTGGTCGTCGGCGTGGTCGTCACCATGCTCGCGGCCTGGCTGCCCGGCCGGCGCGCCGCGAAGATCCCGCCGGTCGCCGCGATGAGCAGCGTGCACGCCAAGGCGACCACCAAGTCGCTGGTGCTGCGCAACACCCTGGGTGCCCTGTTCTCCGCGGCCGGCGTCGCGGTCGTCCTGTACGCCACCACCCTGTCCGGCTCCGACGGGCAGGCCCCGATGGGCCTCGGTGCGGTGCTGCTGATCATCGGCGTGTTCATCCTGACGCCGCTGCTGTCCCGTCCGCTGATCGCGGCCGCGGCGCCCCTGCTGCGCGCCTTCGGGGTCTCGGGCCGGCTGGCCCGGCAGAACTCCGTGCGCAACCCGCGCCGCACGGCGGCCACCGCGTCCGCGCTGATGATCGGCCTGACCCTGATCACCGGGATGACGGTGATGGCGGGCAGCCTGCAGAAGTCGATCGACAAGATGGCCTCCGCCGCGATCCGCGCCGACTACGTCGTGTCGATGGCCAACGGCAACGAGCTCTCGCCCGGTGTCGAGCGGAAGCTGAAGGACACCGACGGCGTGACCACCACCAGTCCGCTGCGCAACGCGCCCTCCCGCATCGACGGGCGGACCGAGTACCTGACCGGGGTGAACGGCTCCGCCATCGGCGACCTGACCGACCTGAAGGTCGACGACGGCTCCTTCACGGTGGGCGGCGACCGGGTCGTCGTCGACCAGGACACCGCCGAGTCCCACGGCTGGAAGGCCGGTTCGGCGTTCACCGTGCACTACGAGGACGGCAAGGCCCAGCGGCTGACGGTCGCCGGGGTCTACGAGGGCAACGAGCTGATCCAGGGCATCCTGCTGGACACCGCCGCGCTCACCCCGCACCAGAGCGACCCGGCCGACATGCAGGTCATGGTGAAGACGTCCGGCGGTGCCTCCGGGGCGACGAAGGACCGGCTGGAGAAGGCCCTCGGCTCCAACCCGGCCGTCCGGGTGCAGAGCAAGCAGGACGTGTCCGAGGAGATCGCCCAGATGTTCACGCTGATGCTGAACATGCTCTACGGCCTGCTCGCGATGGCGGTGATCGTGGCGGTGCTCGGCGTCATCAACACCCTCGCGATGTCGGTGTTCGAGCGCTCCCAGGAGATCGGCATGCTGCGCGCCATCGGGCTGGAGCGCCGCGCGGTGAAGCGGATGGTGCGTCTGGAGTCCCTGGTGATCTCCCTGTTCGGCGGCGTGCTCGGCATCGGCCTGGGCGTGTTCTTCGGCTGGGCGGCCGGTGAGCTGCTGGGCACCAGGATGGCGACGTACGAGCTGGTGCTGCCGTGGGCGCGGATGGCCGCTTTCCTGGCGCTGGCCGCCGCGGTGGGCGTCCTGGCCGCGCTGTGGCCGGCCCGCAGGGCGGCGCGGCTGAACATGCTCCAGGCGATCAAGGCGGAGTAGCCGGAACGCCGGTCGCGTGAGCACCAGGGGGTCCTCGTCCCACGGGACGAGGACCCCCTTCGCGTGGCGCGGGGCGGTCAGTTCCAGGTGCGGGCCCGCAGCGGCATCCCCGAGGTGCCGGACTGCGGGGTCTTCACGGCGAGCACCTGGTTGACGCCGATCTGGTTGCGCTCGAAGGCGAGCGCGGAGGCCGCCATGTACAGGCGCCAGACGCGGGCCCGTCCGTAGCCGGCGAGCTCCACCGCCCGCTTCCAGTCCGCCTCCAGGTTGGTCACCCAGCGGCGCAGGGTCAGCGCGTAGTGCTCGCGGATCGCCTCCACGTCCCGCACCTCGAAGCCGGCGCGTTCGAGCTGGGTGACGGTGGTGCCGACCGGCGCCAGTTCGCCGTCGGGGAACACGTAGGCGTCGATGAACTCGTCGACCTCGTACGTCGACTCGTCCCGCTGGGGGCGGCGGGCGATCTGGTGGTTGAGGAGCCGTCCGCCGGGCTCGAGCAGGGCGTGCAGGTCCCGGGCGTACTCCAGGTAGCGGTCGGCGCCGACGTGTTCGGCCATGCCGATGGAGGAGATGGCGTCGAAGGGGCCGTCGGTGACGTCGCGGTAGTCCTGCACCCGGATCTCGACGCGGTCGGTCAGGCCCTCGTCGGCGACGCGCTTGCGGGCGTAGGCGGCCTGCTCCTGGGACAGGGTGATGCCGACGACGCCCACCCCGTGCTCGCGGGCCGCGTGGATCGCCATGGAGCCCCAGCCGCAGCCGACGTCCAGGAGGCGCTGACCGGGGGTCAGGGCCAGCTTGCGGCTGACCAGTTCCAGCTTGTCGTGCTGGGCCTGTTCGAGGGTGCCCTCGGGTTCGGGGGCCGGCCAGTAGGCGCAGGAGTACACCATGGACGGGCCGAGGACCAGTTCGTAGAAGTCGTTGCCGACGTCGTAGTGGTGGCTGATGGCGCGCCGGTCGGTGCGGCGGGTGTGCAGGTGGCGGGTGCGGCGGACCTCCTCCACGGGCGGGGTGGGCGGCAGGGGCGGTCCGGCGAGCCGGAACAGGCCGCGGACCGCGGAGCGCACCTGGGGGTCGCGCAGCGACCGGGCGAGCGTGGGCGCGTCCTCGCCGCGCTCCCAGACCAGTCCGGAGAGCCGGCCGAGGGCGGTGTAGAGGTCGCCCTCCACGTCCAGGTCGCCCGCCACCCAGGCGCGGGCCAGGCCCAGTTCGCCGGGCTTGAACAGCAGGCGGCGCAGGGCCCTGCGGTTGCGTACGACCAGCGCCGGGGCGTCGGGCGGACCCGCCTGCGAGCCGTCCCAGGCGTGGATGCGGAGCGGGAGCGGTGCTCCCAACAACTGTTCGAGCAGGCCCTTCAGCCGCGACGCGGCGTCAGCCATGGCGCACACCTCCGTGACGAACGATCCCGGATGTCAGTGACCACGTAAACACCAGGACGCCCGCTGCGCAGTCCCGCATTGGAGTTATGAGTGGGCAAAGAAGGTGTAGGCGCCACCTTGTTGGGGCGGCCCGCCGGGGCGGCGGGGAACGCCGAAGGGGCCGCCCGCACCACGGATGGCGGGCGGCCCCTTCGAGGGGTTCGGTCGACGTCGGGGTCAGGAGGCCTTGGCGGCTTCCTCGGCCTTCTCGGTCTTCTCACCGGTGCGGGCGGCCGGGGCCGACGCGACCGGGGCGGGCTTGGCGGCCTCGTAGAACTCCTCGCGCGGCGTCTCCAGGGCGCCGAGGGAGACGACCTCGCGCTTGAGGAACATCCCGAGCGTCCAGTCGGCGAAGACCCGGATCTTGCGGTTCCAGGTCGGCATGGCCAGACCGTGGTAGCCGCGGTGCATGTACCAGGCGAGACGGCCCTTGAGCTTGATCTTCATCTTGCCCATGACGATCATCGCGACGCCCTTGTGCAGGCCGAGGCCCGCGACCGCGCCCTTGTTGGCGTGGCTGTACTCCTTCTGCGGGAAGCCCCGCAGGCCGGAGATCACGTTGTCGCCGAGGACCTTGGCCTGGCGCAGCGCGTGCTGGGCGTTCGGCGGGCACCAGGCGTTCTCGTTGCCCGCCTTGCGGCCGACGAGGTCCGGCACCTGGGCGTTGTCACCGGCGGCCCAGATGTAGTCGGTGCCCTGGACCTGGAGCGTGGGCGCGCAGTCGACGTGACCGCGGGGACCCAGCGGCAGGCCGTAGCGGGACAGGACCGGGTTGGGCTTGACGCCGGCGGTCCACACGATCGTGCTGGAGTCGACCTCGAGGCCGTTCTTCAGCACGACGTGGCCGTCGACGCAGGAGTCCATGGAGGTCGACAGGTAGATCTCGACCCCGCGGCTCTCCAGGTGGTCCTTGCCGTACTGGCCGAGCTTGGGACCGACCTCGGGGAGGATCTTGTCGGCCGCGTCGACGAGGATGAAGCGCATGTCCTCGCGGGACACGTTCTTGTAGTACTTGGCCGCGTCGCGGGCCATGTCCTCGACCTCACCGACGGTCTCGGCACCGGCGAAGCCGCCGCCGATGAAGACGAAGGTGAGCGCCTTGCGGCGGATCTCCTCGTCGGTCGTGGAGTCGGCCTTGTCGAGCTGCTCGAGGACGTGGTTGCGCAGGCCGATGGCCTCCTCGACGCCCTTCATGCCGATGCCCTGCTCGGCGAGGCCGGGGATCGGGAAGGTGCGGGAGACCGCGCCGAGCGCGACGACCAGGTAGTCGAAGGGCAGCTCGTACGCCTCGCCGACCAGCGGGGCGATCGTGGCGACCTTGCGGTCCTGGTCGATGGTGGTGACCCGGCCGGTGAGCACCTCCGCCTTCGGCAGCACGCGTCGCAGCGGGACGACGACGTGGCGCGGGGAGATGTTGCCGGCGGCGGTTTCGGGGAGGAAGGGCTGGTAGGTCATGTACGACCGGGGGTCGACGACCGTGACGGTCGCCTCGCCGTAGCGCATCTTCTTGAGGATGCGCCGAGCTGCGTACAGGCCTACGTACCCACCGCCTACTACGAGGATCCTGGGACGCTCCGTGGTGCTCATGGCATCGAGTATCCACCCGGATGGAGGGGGTACCTCGTGCGCCCCTTCACAAGCTTCCCCAGTGCCTGTGCTACACTCCGCGGCCCTTTTCACCGGGAGGGGCGCGGACGACGGGAACCGTTGTCCGGTACACCCCGTTGTCAATGCCGCGTGAGCTGCCTCTCTGGCTTCCGGAGGGGTCCGTGAGGGAGGGGAAACACCGTCTGGGGTGCGTGATGCGAAGGGGGCCGCACACCCTCTTCTGAACATGTTCAAAGGGTAGTTCGGGCTCTGTAGGGGTGATCCGAAGGCGCTCATGGGGTCGTCGCGACGGATTTCCTTGTGAAGAACTTCACGAACTTTCCCGACGGCTTGTCGCCGGAGCCCCTCCGGGCCCCTTCCGGACCCGCTCAGGCGTGGTCCGGCTCGCTCAACGGAGGCGGCTGACCAGGGGGTATCGGGCCCCCGGAAGGCCAGGGGCGGCGCCCCGTGCGCGGGCCGGCCCCAGGGGTGGGTCGAGATCCACCGGGGTCCGGCTCGAGACCCGAGGGGGCCGGCGGCGGACCGCCGGCCCCGGTTGCCCCGTTCCGCCCGTGCGGCGGCCGCTCAGGCGCGCCCCGGACCCGCGCCGCGGCCGTCGTCGAACCCGTGGCCCTCGCCGTAGCCGAGGTCCTCGTCGCGGGCGCGGTCCTCGGCGAAGCCGAGTTCCTCGTCGGCCTCGTCGGCGCTGCTCTCGATGCGCTCCTTGCGCACCGGGCCGCGCACGGTCTCCCGCTCGGTCAGTTCCTCGGTGGTCAGGCGCACGCGCTCCACCGGGACGGCCTCGGTCTCCACGACCGGCCGCTCCTCGTGCAGCACCACCTCGTGCTCGGCCTCAGCGATGTCCGGGCCGGACAGCGCGGCGTCGCGGTTCTCCTCGGTGATCGGCTCACGGACGATGCGCGCCTCCTCGTGGCGGACCGGGACCGTGCGCTCCTCCTCCTCGGTCACCACGTACTTGCGCAGCCGGGCGCGGCCCGCCTCACGGCGCTCGACGCCCACGTGCATCTGCTCCTCGGAGCGCGTCATGGCGTCGTCGTCCGTGCCGACGTCCCGCCGGACCCCGGCATCGGCCCCGGCCCTGCCTGCCGTACCGGCCGTGCCAGCCATGCCTGCGGTGCCGGCCATGCCTGCGGCCCCTGCCGCGCCGGCGGTCCCGGCGGCGGTGCCGCCCGTCATGCCGGACCGGTCCGTGTCCGCGTCCATGTCCGTGCCCATGCCGGTGCCCATGTCCGTGCCCATGCCCTCGTCGTGGGTGCGGCCGCCCTCGCCGGGCCGGTCGTCCTGGGCCCAGGACATGTCCCAGTCGATGCCGTAGTACTCGTAGAGCCGGTGCTCCTCGTCCTCCGACAGATGCCCCCCGCTGTCGACGTCGACGTTCGGGGCGTCCTTGACCTTGCTCTTGGAGTACGGGACTTCCATGTGGTCGTCCACCACCCGGGCCTCACGCACGGGGACGAAGGACTCGTTGCTGCCGAAGAAGCCGGTCTTCACCGACACCCACTCCGGCGCGCCGGTCGTGTCGTCGAGGAAGACGTGCTTGGCGTCCCCGATCTTGTGCCCCTCCTCGTCCATGACGGGGTGATCCAGGACGGATGCGATCTGCTCTCTACGGATCATGGTTCGCTCACCCTTCTAGTGGAGCTACACCAGGCGGGTAGACCTCCGCAGAAGGGATGAAACGGGCTAATCACTCCGAATTACCCTTGTCCGCCCTCTTCCGTCACGCCACCGACCACGCGATCCCGTCGAGGATGTCGTGCTCGCTCACCACGACCTCCTCCGCGCCGATCCGGTCCATGATCGACAGCAGCACCAGCGCGCCGGCGCCGATGACGTCGACGCGGCCCGGGTGCATGGAGGGGACGGCCGCGCGCTCGGCGTGGGTGGAGCGCAGCAGCCGCTCGGTGATCTCGCGGACCCGGTCGCGGGAGACGCGGGAGTGGTGGATGCGGGCGGAGTCGTACTCGGGCAGGTTCTGGGCGATGGCCGAGACCGTGGTGACCGAGCCCGCCAGGCCGACCAGCGTGCGGGCCTCGTGCAGCGGGACGGACTGCTCGGCGAGGTCCAGGGCCGCCTCGATGTCGGCGCGCATCGCCGCGATCTGCTCCTCGGTCGGCGGGTCGGTCACCGCCCCGTCGACCACCAGGTGGCGCTCGGTCATCCGGACGCAGCCGACGTCCACGGAGCGGGCGGCCCGCACCCGGTCGTCGCCGACGACGAACTCGGTCGACCCGCCGCCGATGTCCACCACCAGGTACGGCTTGGCCAGGTCGTCGCGGCCGGTCAGCTCCTTGGTGGCGCCGGTGAAGGAGAACGCGGCCTCCTGGTCGCCGGTGATGACCTCGGGCTCGACGCCCAGGATGTCCAGCACGCCCCGCACGAACTCGTCGCGGTTCTCGGCGTCCCGGGAGGCGGAGGTGGCCACGAAGCGCAGGCGCTCCGCCCCGTGCTCCTTGATCACCGCCGCGTACTCGCGGCACGCGGCGAAGGTGCGCTCCAGCGCCTCGGGTGCGAGGCGCCCGGTCCGGTCGACGCCCTGGCCGAGCCGCACGATCGTCATGCGCCGGTCCAGGTCGGTCAGTTCGCCGGTCTCCGGGTGCGCGTCGGCGACGAGCAGCCGGATGGAGTTCGTACCGCAGTCGATGGCGGCGACGCGGGTCATCGGGCCTCCCCCTGGACGGACTGGCCGGTCGTCTGCCGGTCGGGCACCACGCAGCTGCCCTTGCGCCACCACTCGGGCAGCATGGCGAGCGCCTCGTCGCCCAGCGGGTTCACCCCGGGGCCCGCGGCCAGCGCGTGCGCGACCAGGACGTGCAGGCACTTCACCCGGTCCGGCATGCCGCCGGCGCTGGGGAAGCCCTTGAGCTCCTCGATCTCGTCGCGGCGCCTGACGTAGTCCTCGTGCGCGGCGCGGTAGGCGGCGGCGAGCTCGGGGTCGGTGGTGAGCCGCTCGGTCATCTCCTTCATCACGCCGTTGGCCTCCAGCGTGCCGATGGCGGAGTTCGCCCGGGGGCACGTCAGGTAGTACAGCGTCGGGAAGGGCGTGCCGTCGGGCAGGCGGGGCGCCGTCTCCACGACGTCCGGGCTGCCGCACGGGCAGCGGTGCGCGATGGCGCGCAGCCCGCGCGGCGGACGCCCGAGCTGCTGCTTGAAGGCCTCGACGTCCGCGTCGGTGGGCTCGGTGCGCGGCGTGGTCGGCGGGGGCGTTTCCATGCTTCGGGGTGTGTCTCTCTGTCAGTTCTTCCGGCCGGAGGCGTCGGACTTGTCGACGCCGTCCCAGACGTTGGAGTACCAGGGCCGGTCGGCGGCCCCGAGGTCGGCGCGGGACTTCCTCGCCGCGTCCGGGTCGACCACCACGAACCCGGTCTCGCCGGGCATCACGTAGTGCAGTCGCAGCCGGACCTGCTGCTCGGCGTACGCGTCGTCCTGCCAGCGTGCCTTGAGGTCGCGCAGTTGTTCCACCCGCTGGCGGGCCTGCTGCTTCTCACGCTGCAGGTCGGCGATGTCGGCGCGCTGGGAGACGTACTGGCGCATCGGGTACGCCAGGGCGACCACCAGCGAGCACAGCACGAGCGCCAGCAGCGCGGCGCGGCTGGTGAGCCGGGAGCGGCGGGCCTGCCGCCGGGTCTGCGAGCGGTAGACCCGGGCCGCCGTCTGCTCGCCGAGCAGCCGCAGCCGGGTCGCGGTGGAGAACCGGTCCCGGTCCTTCACGGCCATGTCGCCGACCTCCCGTTCACACGCGCGTACGTCCCCGCACACGGTACGGGACCGGTACGGGGACGTACGTACGACTGGCGCAGCCTTGACCCTTAAAGGCCCAGTGCCGGCCCGCTCAGCCCTTGAAGCGCGGGAAGGCGCTGCGGCCGGCGTACACCGCGGCGTCGTCGAGGATCTCCTCGATGCGCAGCAGCTGGTTGTACTTGGCGACGCGCTCGGAGCGGGCCGGGGCGCCGGTCTTGATCTGGCCGCAGTTGGTGGCGACGGCGAGGTCGGCGATGGTGACGTCCTCCGTCTCGCCGGAGCGGTGGGACATCATGCACTTGTAGCCGCTGCGCTGGGCCAGCTCCACGGCGTCCAGGGTCTCGGTGAGCGAGCCGATCTGGTTCACCTTCACCAGCAGGGCGTTGGCGGCGCCCTCCTCGATGCCGCGGGCCAGGCGCTCGGGGTTGGTGACGAACAGGTCGTCGCCGACCAGCTGCACCTTGTCGCCCAGCTTCTCGGTGATGACCTTCCAGCCGGCCCAGTCGTCCTCGAACAGCGGGTCCTCGATGGAGACCAGCGGGTAGGCCGCCACCAGCTCCTCGTAGTACTCCGTCATCTCGGCGGCGGAGCGCTCCTTGCCCTCGAAGACGTACTTGCCCTCCTTGTAGAACTCGGAGGCGGCGACGTCGAGCGCCAGCGCGATCTGCTCACCGGGGACGTACCCGGCCTGCTTGACGGCCTCGAGGATGAGGTCGAGGGCCTCGCGGTTGGAGCCGAGGTTCGGGGCGAAGCCGCCCTCGTCGCCGAGGCCGGTGGACAGGCCCTTGGACTTCAGGACGGCCTTGAGGGTGTGGTAGACCTCGGTGCCCCAGCGCAGCGCCTCGGAGAAGGACTCCGCGCCGATCGGGGCGATCATGAACTCCTGGATGTCCACGTTGGAGTCGGCGTGCGAGCCGCCGTTCAGGATGTTCATCATCGGCACCGGCAGCAGGTGCGCGTTCGGGCCGCCCAGGTAGCGGAACAGCGGCAGGTCGCTGGCCTCGGAGGCGGCGTGGGCGACGGCGAGCGAGACGCCGAGGATGGCGTTGGCGCCGAGCGAGCCCTTGTTGTCGGTGGCGTCCAGGTCGAACATGGCCTGGTCGATCAGGCGCTGCTCGGTGGCGTCGTAGCCGACGAGCTCCGGGCCGATCTGCTCGATGACGGCGAGGACGGCCTTCTCGACGCCCTTGCCCTGGTAGCGGTTCTGGTCGCCGTCGCGGAGCTCGATGGCCTCGAAGGCGCCCGTGGAGGCGCCGGACGGGACGGCGGCACGGCCGGTGCTGCCGTCGTCGAGGCCGACCTCGACCTCGACCGTGGGGTTGCCTCGGGAGTCCAGGATTTCCCGGGCTACGACGACGTCGATGGACGGCACGAGCATCTCCTTCGTGGATGTGACGCGGGTACACGCAGTACCGCAGTGGCTCTGCGAGATGAGCCTAACCGGCTCCGGCGCTTCGGCCAGCCGATCGGCCACCTCGTGGACAGAACCGAGAGTAAATTGTTCCTGAACTGAACAAAACCCCGGTGCGGCAACCAGGACACGAAAAACCCCGCCCCGGTGCGTACGGGGGAGAACGCACCGGGGCGGGGAGCCCGTGGGGACGGGGGACCCTCACGGGCCTCCACCATGGAGGACCCGGATGTGAGGGCGCTGTGCTTCGGTCACGAGCCGGCTGTCACTTCAGGTGCAGCTGCTGGCCCGGGTAGATGAGGTCGGCGTCCTCGACGATGTCCTTGTTCAGCTGGAACAGCTTCTCCCAGCCGCCCTGGACGTGGTGCTTCGCGGCGATGGTGCTGAGGGTGTCGCCCGCGACCACCTTGTACTCGCCGTCACCCTTCTTGACCTTCTTGCCGGTCGGGGTGGTGACCGTCTTCTGCGACTTCTGCGTCTTCTGCGTCGAGGCGGCCGGGCGCTCGCTGGAGCGGGAGGCGGCCTGGTCCTCGCTGGAGCGGGTCGAGGTGGAGCTCGAGCCGCTGTTCGAGGAGTTGGAGCCGGAGGAGCTGCTGGAGGAGCTCGAGGAGCCGCCGGTGGAGGCGCCCGACAGACCCTTGCCGCAGACCGGCCAGGCGCCCTTGCCCTGGGAGGCGAGGACCTTCTCGGCGATCTCGATCTGCTGGGACTTGCTGGCGCGGTCGGCGGTGGAGGCGTAGGCGGTGCCGCCGTACGCGGCCCAGGTGGAGGCCGAGAACTGCAGGCCGCCGTAGTACCCGTTGCCGGTGTTGATGGACCAGTTGCCGCCCGACTCGCACTGGGCGACGGCGTCCCACTCGGAGGTGGTGGCGGCGGAGGCGTTGCCGGCCGCCATCAGCGGTGCGGCGATGGCGACACCGGTGACGCCGGCGAGCGCGGCGGCGCGGGTGGCCTTGGACGGACGACGGTGCTTGCCCTTGCCGGAAAACAGCATGGATCGATCCCCTCACCGACGCCTGCGAGGTGAGCTGTCGGGTTCGGGCCGGTTGAGTTGCCCGGCCGCACCCCCCTCTCGGACGGCGCGGCTCCACCCCAAGCCGGTCCCGGCGTCGGCGGCCTCGAAGGCCTCTCAACTACCGGACCCGGCACTTACCTTGGGTCCCCCGCTCCTGCCTACGGCGCTTGACGCGACGACTGTTCCCGGGCTGCCGCTGGCAGGATTCGGCGTTGCGACGGCCGGGGCTCGGGTTGCCGAGCGATCTCGACCGTAGACAGGTGATCGACGGAATTTCAAAGACGATCAGGGCTTCTGAGACTCATCCCACACTTTCGCCAAACCGGACATTCAATAGCGAAGCATGACGTGAACTCCCGGGGTTTTTCGCCCTATTCGGCCCCTAGAGACAGGGTCTGACCGGGGACGATACTGCTCGGGTCGGCGCCGATGACGTCCTTGTTCGCCGCGTACAGCGCACGCCACCCGCCCGCGAGGTCAAGGGAGTCGGCGATGGACTCGAGGGAGTCACCCGGGTGGACGAGGTAGCCCTCGCCCGCGGGGGACGCGTGGCGGCCGACGGAGGCGGTGCTGGTGCCGTCCTCGGCCGGGGCCTCCTCGGCACTGCCGCCACGGTGCTTGCCGGTGCCGGACGCCGTGACGGGCGCGCTGTCGGTCGTGTCGGCCGCGGCACCGGTGTCGACGAGGCTCCAGGACCCCACGCCCTGCTCGGACTTGTCCGGAACGTCCGCATACGGGCTGCCCGTGGGTGAGCTGTCCGGCGCCTGCGCGGCGGCGCCACCCTTGTCCGCACCCGTGGACGCACCCGGCACCGTGGACGTGTCCGACGGAACGGACGAAGCGGGCGAAGAGGGGCCGGAAGAGGCGGAGTCGGACGGGGTGGCGCCCGTGTCGCCGGTCGGGGTGGAGGACGCCGACCCGGACGAGTCGGACGAATCACCCGAACCGGTGGCGTCCGTGGTCTCCTTGGAGGAGTCGGACAGCCCGCCGGGAAGCGGTGCCTGCGACGCGTCGCCTGCCACGCCGGTGTCCACGCCCAGCGCGCCGTTCTGCTGGGTGAGCCCCGACGTCAGGCCGCAGGTTCCCCAGGCGCCGACGCCCTGGTCGGCGAGGACCTTCTGGGCCACGGCGATCTGCTGGTTGCGGCTGGCCTGGTCGGCGCTCGGGGCGTAGGCCAGTCCGCCGTACGACTCCCAGTCGGCCTGGGTGAGGCTCAGGCCGCCGTACTCGCCGTTGCCGGTGTCGGCGCTCCAGGAGCCCCCGGACTCGCACTCGGCGACCGTGTCCCAGACCGTGCCGTCGGCAGCGCTGGCGCCGGAGGCGGCGAGGAGCGGGATGGCGATGGCCGAGCCGGTGACGCCGGCCGCGACGAGGAGGGCCGGGGCCTGACGGGGGCGACGGTGACGACCGTTCCCGGAGAGCATGCGGGGGCCTTTCTCGAGACAGCACTGACCGGCGCGGCGGGTGCCGTGGGCACGTGCGGGTCGCCGCGCTGAGGGGTGAACGTATCGGCAGACGATCACTTGTCACAAGTTCATGCCGCGCAGATCACGTGAAGATCACAAAGTTGAACGCGTGTCATCTTCGCCTCCGCCCGGTGACGCCCCCGCCCCGCACCCCGGGTGATTACGGGTCAGGTGTGAACGTCACGGGCAACGCGCGCAGACCGCGCATGATGAGCCCGCCGCGCCACCTCAACTCGGCGGAATCGGCGGCGAGTTGCAGGTCGGGCAGCCGGGTGAGCAGGGTGGCCAGCGCGGTCTGGCCCTCCAGCCGGGCCAGCGGGGCGCCGAGGCAGTAGTGGATGCCGTGCCCGTAGCCGAGGTGCTGGTTGTCGCGGCGCGCGAGGTCCAGCACGTCCGGGTCGGCGAAGCGCGCCGGGTCGCGGTCGGCGGCGGCCAGGACGACGAGCACCGGGTCGCCGGGGGCGATGTCCTGGCCGCCGAGGGTGAGCGGCCGGGTGGCGAACCGCCAGGTGGCCAGCTCCACCGGCCCGTCGAAGCGCAGGAGTTCCTCCACGCCCGTCTCCAGCAGCCCGCGCTCGCCGCGGGCCAGGGACTCCTGGAGCCGATGGCGCTGCCCGGGGTGGGTGAGCAGGGCGTAGGTGCCGTTGCCGATGAGGTTGACCGTGGTCTCGAAACCGGCGAACAGCAGGATGAACGCCATCGCCGCCGCCTCGTTCTCCGTGAGGTGCTCGCCGTGGTCGGAGGCGCGGATGAGCCCGGAGATGAGGTCCTCGCCGGGCACCGGGTCGGCGGGCAGCGCCTCGCGCTTGCGGTGGATCAGCTCGAGGAGGTACCCCCGCATCTTCTTCACGGACCGCGCGACCCCGCCCCGCGGGCCGCCGCCGTGCCGGATCATCATCCCGGCCCAGTCCCGGAAGTCGTCCTGGTCCTCGCGCGGGACGCCCAGCAGGTCGCAGATGGCGTAGATGGGCAGCGGGAAGGCGAACTCGTGGATGAGGTCCGCCGAACCGGTCCGCGCGAACCGGTCGATGAGGTCGTCCGTCAGCTCCTGCACCCGGGGCGCGAACTCGGCGACCCGGCGCGGGGTGAACGCCTTGCTGACGAGCCGGCGCAGCCGGGTGTGGTCCGGCGGGTCGATGTTGAGCAGATGGGTCATCAGCTCGGCCTTGCGCTCGCCCGGGATGCCGGTCTTGCCCTTCGCGTGCGCGGGCTCGTCGTGGTGCGCCGGGTTCTTGCTCAGCCGCGGGTCGGCCAGCGCCTGCTTGGCGTCCCCGTACCGCGTGACCAGCCACGCCTCCACCCCGCTCGGCAACCGCGTCCACCGCACAGGCGCGTGCTCCCGCAGCCAGGCATAGGCGGGGTAGGGGTTGGCGGCGAACTCCCAGGTGAAGAGTTCGGGGGCGGGGCCGGGCGCCGGGGCCGGGCCGGGGGCTTCGGACGCGTGCGGGGTGGCGGGGCAGGACGCCGGGCCGGTCGGGCCGGTCGGGCCGGTCGTTCCGGTCGGGCCGGTCGGGGGGTGGGGCTGGGCTGTCACTGGTCGACGGTATCCGTGGGGGCGGCCGTCGGGTGGGCGGGAAGGCCCTCCGCCTCCCGGATCGCGTCCCGGTACGCGCGGGCCGCCGCGCGCAGGGCCGCCTCCGGGTCGACGCCCTCCCGCTCGGCGCGCGCCGCCAGGGCGAGGAGGTCGTACCCGATGCCCTCGCCGGCGGGCAGGGGGACGCCCAGGCCGGCGGTGCGCACCCGGGACGCCAGCTTGGCGCCGAGGGCCAGGCCGGGCTGGTGCAGGGGCACGCCGTCGGTGACGGACTCGCGCCGCTTCTCCGCCGCCTTGGTGCGCAGCCAGTGCTCCTTGACCTCCTCGGGGGTGGTCGCGGTCGCGTCGCCGAAGACGTGGGGGTGGCGGTGGATCAGCTTGGCGACGATCGTGGCGGCGACGTCGTCGACGGAGAAGGGCGCCTCCTCGTCCTCCTGGGCTATCCGGGCGTGGAAGACCACCTGGAGCAGGACGTCGCCCAGTTCCTCGCGCAGCTCGTCGCGGTCGCCGTCCTCGATGGCCTCGACCAGCTCGTACGACTCCTCCACCGCGTACTTGGCCAGGCCCCGGTGGGTCTGCCGGGACGACCACGGGCACTCGGCGCGGATCCGGTCCATGACCTGCACGAGGTCGAGGAGGCGCGCGCCGGGGAGGTCGTAGGAGGCGGGGAGCAGTTCCAGCTCGGGCAGGGCGACCCGGCCGGAGCCGGCCAGCCGGGCCAGGCCGTCGGTGAGGGCCGGCTCGCCCTCCCCCGTGGCCACGACGACCGCCGTGCGGCCGCCGGCGCAGGCCGCGACCAGTTCCTCGGCCGTGGGGGACGCCTCCTCGACGGTGATCCCGGCCTCGCGCAGGTACGGCAGCTGCGGGTGGGCGCCGTCCGCGCACAGCACGCGGTCCGCCGAGCGCAGCGCCTCCCAGGCCGGCCAGGACAGCAGGCCGGGGGCGACGCGGTGGCTGGTGGTGAGCAGGACGACCCGGCCGGTGGCGGTGCCGGTGGGGTCGGCGGGGCGGCGGGCGTCCGGGGAGCCGGAGGCGGCGGAGGCGGTCACATCGTTCACGCTTCGAACGTAACCCACACCGCCGACGGCCTCACGGCGTTGTCCACAGGCAGCACGGCGCGGTCGTACGATCACACCGGCCGGGGCCGTCCTGCGTGCCGCAGGCGCGGACGCGGGACGGCGGACGCGATCAGGCGGACTGCTTCTGTCCGGCCGTCGTCACCTCGCGCACCCACGGCGTGTCGGCGTCCACCCGGCTGACCTTCTGGACGTCCCAGCTGCCGTAGCGCGGGTTGAGGTCGACGCCGAGGTCCTTCGACGCCTTCGACAGGGCGCCCCAGAACTCGGGCCGGCTGGTGTCGGTGCCCAGCTCCTGCGCGAGCTTCTGGGCCTGGAGCTGGAGGCGGAGGTTGTCGTCGAGGCGCTGCGGCGGGACGCCGTACTGCTGGAGCCAGGCCGTCTCCAGGGCCTTCGCGCCGCCCGCCTGCTTCTCCAGGTCGGACCGCATCGTCTGGACCTCGCCCCGGCTGACGATCACGCCCGCGTCGCGCGCGGCGCGCTCCAGCACCCGGTCCAGGACCATGCCGTGCAGGGTGTCCCGGGCGAGGGTGCCGGTCTGGGCGACGGCCTGCGCGTACTGGGCGTCGTCCCGGACGGCCGCGCGCTGGGCCTCGCGCACCTCGTCCACCCGGCCCTGGAGCTGGGAGACGGTGATCCGCTGGTCGCCGACCACCGCCGCGGCGCCCGGGTGCGCGTCGTTCCCGCAGGCGGTGAGGAGGGGGCCGGCCGCGATGAGCGCGGCGGACAGCAGGAGCGCGGTGCGGCGACGGCGGTGCAAGGAAACCTCCCGAGGAGATTGTGCGACGGTGCACAAAGTCTTGCGGTGATCGATGGTAGGCAGTGGGACGGCTGGGGCCAACCCATTGGACCAACGATTCACCGGAACATCGGGTACCGCCGCACCGCCGCACCGACGCGCGGTGGCCGGGGCCGCGCCCGGCGGTCAGCCGACGAGGGCGACCGGTGCGTCCCACGCGTCGCGGTCGACGGTCAGCGTGTAACCGCCGCGCGTCTCCTTGCTGTTCACCAGGTACTGGTGGCCGCGGCTGTGGTTGGTGAACTGGGTGGCGCCCCAGGGCCAGTCGGCGGTGGTCGTCTGCTGCTTGTCCCACAGCGCGTACCAGAGGTTGCCCGGCAGGTCCGTCTTGTTCGTGGCCGTGGCGATCGCCTTGGCGCTGGAGCTGCTGAAGCCGTAGTAGCCGCCGCGGTACACCTTGCCCCGCAGGGTCTTCGTGAACGAGCGCACATACGTCAGCACCGCGTCGTTGCACGCCTTGTTGGTGATGTCGTACGGCTCCATGTCGAGGTAGACCGGGCTGCCGGCCTTCATGCCGAGCGCCGACGCCTTGGCGACCGCGTCGGCCGCGTCCTGCGCGCCGAGGGAGGCGGCGGTGGCCGCGGTCAGCTTCTCCGGGTTGGCGCTCGTCTGGCAGGGCGGCTGGGCGCCGACGTAGAGCGGGATGAGCTTCCAGCCCGCGGAGTTGACCGACTTCACCCAGGACGCGGTGAGGTTGGGCTGGGCGCAGCCGCGGTTCTTGCCGCCGATGTACACGGCGGCGGCGCCGTAGTAGCCGTCCGCCTTCCACGCCTTCATCGCGCTCAGCGAGGGCGCGGTGCAGGTGTCGAAGGCGCGGCCGGTGTAGGTCTTCTGGGCCGGCCAGGTGGTGGCGGCCATGGACTGCTGCGCGGCGATCCCGCCCCCGGCGACCACGGCGGCCCCGGCCACGGTCCAGGCGATGTATCGGCGCTTCTTGGACTGCCGGTGCTCGGCCATCCCCCACCCCATTCGTGTTCACGGCGCGCGCGTGCGCGTGCGCACCCCGGCCGTCACCCTATTCACCCGCTGCCCGGTCCCTCCGCGGGCCCCCCTACCCGCGCACCTGCCCCAGCCACTGGAGGGTGCGGTGGACCTCCGCGGCGAGCGGGTGGCCGGGGCCGCGCAGGCGTTCCACGTCGTGCAGGAGCCGGATCAGCGTGTCGTGCGCGGCGCCCCGGTCGCCGAGCGCGAGGAGCAGCTGGCCGATGCGGCGGCGGACGTCGTGGGCGAGTTCGGGGTCGGTGAAGACGTACTGATTCTCGTAGTACGGCAGCAGCGTGCGGTATTCGGCGAGTGCCGCCGCGGGGTCGCCGAGCTGTTCCAGGCACTGGGCCACGTCGAAGCGGAAGCGCAGTGCCTGCGGGTCGGCCTGGCCGGCCTCGGCGGCGCGTTCGGCGGCCAGGCGGCGCAGTTCGGGCAGCGCGCGCCGGTACTGGCCGTCGTCCATGAGGGTGGCCGCGTACTGCTTGCGCAGGGTGCGCACCACCGGCGAGTGCTCGCCGTGCTGTTCGGCGGCGGCCGGGAGGATCGCGCTGAGGATGTCGACGGCCTGGGTGATCCGGCCCTCCCCCAGCAGGCGCTTGACCTCGTCCACGGCGTCCGCCACGTCCGGCTTGCCGGGCGCGCCGGGCACCGGGGTCATGGGAGCGGGCTGCGGCGCGGGCGTGCGCGCGCGGTCCGGCCAGGGGGCGTGCGGGCGCAGGAAGGGCCGCGTCGGGTCCAGCGGCGCCCCGGTGGGCATCCCGCGCGCGGGGAGCAGCAGCGCCAGGTCCTCGTAGACCTCCTGCGCCGAGGCCGGCCGGTGCTGCGGGTCCTTCGCCAGCAACCGCAGCACCAGGTTCTCCAGGGCCTCCGGCACCTCGGGGCGCAGCCGGCGCACGGGGACCGGCGGTTCGTACAGGTGCCGGTGCAGCACGCCCAGCGCGGTGGAGCCGGCGAACGGCACGTCACCGCTGAGCAGTTCGTGCAGCAGCACGCCGAGCGCGTACAGGTCGGTGTACGGGCCCACCGCGCCGCCCATGGCCTGCTCCGGCGCCATGTACGCGGGCGACCCGATCGGTGAACCGGTGTGCGTCAGGCGGGTGGTGTCGCTGTCCATCACGGACGCGACGCCCAGGTCCAGGACGGTGATCGTGCCGTCCTGCTTCACCATCACGTTGCGCGGCTTGAGGTCGCGGTGCACGATCGGCACCGCGTGCACGGCGCTGAGCACCGCGCACAGCTGCGCGGCCACCGCGACCGCCCACGGCCACGGGTACGGGTCGTGCTCGGCCAGGTGGTCGGAGAGGTCGGCGCCGTCGACGTACTGCATGACGAGGAACAGCTCCTCGCCCTCGCTGCCCGCGTCGTGCACCGTGACCAGGCCGGGGTGGTCGACCTGCGCGGTCACCCGGCACTCGCGCAGGAACCGGCGGCGCAGCTCGGCGGCCTCGGCGCCGGCCACCTTGTCGGGGCGCAGCAGCTTCACCGCGACGCGCCGGTCCAGGCGCCGGTCGTAGGCCGTCCAGACCTGGCCCATGCCGCCCTGCCCGAGGAGCGTGGCCAGTTCGTACCGGTCGCCGACGACGCGTCCCGCCGTCCCGGTCACCGGCCGCCCTCGTGGTCACCGCCGGGGCGGCCCTCCTGCTTGCGCAGGAAGTCGCTGAGTTCATCCAGCTCCGCGCGCACCTGGTCGATGCGGGCGGGCGCGGGGCGCTGCGGCGGCGGGACGGGGCCCGGGGCCGTCGGGCTGTGGACGGGCGGCGGCTGGGGTACCGGCGTGTGCGGCTGGGGTATCGGGGTGTGCGGCCGGGGCACCGGCGTGGCGGACGGCTGCTGCGGCACGTGCGTGGTCGCGTACGGCGAGACCGGCGGCGTGGGTTGGGCGTAGCCGAACACCGTGGGGGCGGCGGGGCCGTGCGCGCCGGGGCCCTGCGGCCCGGGGCCGAACTGCTGCCGCCGGCCCAGCTGGACGTCGACCATCACGAAGTAGGCCGCCGCCGCGGCGCCGAGGATCAGCGCGGTCGCGAGCGCGATGTCGCTGCGCACGTCCGTCTCGGGGACCGAACCGACCACCGCCAGCGCACCGATGGACAGCGGCAGGCTCACCCAGGCCGCTGTCCAGTCGTACCACCGGCCGCGCAGCGCGGCGACGCGGAACAGCGGCATGCACGCGAGCAGGCCGCACGACAGGAAGCCGGCGGCGGCGAACAGCACGCGCAGGGTGATGACGGTTCCCGCGCTGCGTGGGGGCGGCACCGCGCCGTGGCCGTACATGGCTGCTCCTGAACCGGTGGTGGCTGGACGTCGACGTGAGGCCTTGAGGGTATAGGCCGACACGGACAACGGGGTCCGGGATGTACCGAACCGTTGCCGCACTGATCACTTCCGGTGAGGCGGGACGGGCGCGCGGGACTCCGGGTGGTCCTCAGTCCGGGGCGACCGAGCCGTCCGTGAGGCCGTCGTACATGCCGCGCACCAGCTGGTCGCCGAGCCGGCCCGCCCGGCGCAGCGCGCGCTCGAACTCGTCCAGGGCGCGGAACCGGGCGCCGTAGCGCCGCTGTTCCGCCGGCGGCAGCCGGGGCAGCTGCAGGCGCCGCACGTCCAGCCGGGTGGCCGTGGAGGCGTAGCTGCTGGCCTGGCGGTGGTTGGCGGTGCCGCGCAGGAACCCGGCGAGGAACCAGGGGTCCAGCTCGGCCGGTTCCGGGCGCAACAGCACGAGGTTGCGCCCCAGGGCCGCGCCCGCGGTGGACTCGTCGATCACCCGCGCCACCGCGCCGCCGCCGAGCACCGGGACGACGACGTCACCGGGCCGGGTGAGCACCGCCTCCCCGTCGCTCTCGGGGAGCGTGCCGGAGGGGGCGGTCCCGGCGAGCACGTCGTGGTCGGTGAGGACGGATACGCGCGCGTGGCCGCCGCTGCCGCCGGTGCTCATCGTCAGGGCTCCCCCGCGCGCGAGTTCGCCGACGGTGGTGAGCGGCCAGTGCGCGGGCCGTCCCGTGTCGGCGGGCGGCGGGGTGAGGTCGGCCGCCAGCCGCAGCGTCTCCCCCAGCCGCTCGCGCACGGCGGTGAGGGCCGCCGCGCCGTCGGCCACGGCGGGCGGGGGCAGGTGGCGGGCCGGGGCGAGGTCGACGTCGTCGTCGAGCAGGTCGATGACCGGCACGCTGCGGGCCAGGCCCGGCCGTTCCTCCAGGTCGCCCGTGCGGTCGGTGGTCCGCCAGGCGTCGAGGACGGCGTCGCGCACGGCGTCCCAGTCGGGCCCGCCGCGCCCCTCGCCGGTGAAGCGTCCCGCGTCCACCAGCAGCACCCGCGGCTGCGGGGGCACCTGCTCGGGCCGGCGCAGCACCCACAGGTGCAGCGGCAGGTTGTACGGCGGTGCCGCGCCGGTCGGCAGGGCGACGACCGCGCGCAGCGCCCCCCGGCGCAGCAGGTCGGCGCGGATCCGGCGGCCCGAGCGGCGGGAGGCGGAGGCGGGCGGCATCAGCAGCACGGCGGTGCCGCCGGCGCGCAGCCGGGCCTGCGCGTGCTGGACCCAGGCCAGTTCGGACTCGGTGCGGGCCGGGAAGCCGTACTCCCAGCGGGCGTCGTAGGCGAGTTCGTCGTGGCCCCAGTTGCGCTCGTTGAACGGCGGGTGGCACAGCACCGCGTCGGCCCGCAGGTCGGGGTGGGCGTCGGCGCGCAGGGTGTCGCCGACGGCGGCGTGCACGGTGGCGCGGGTGCCGAGCGCGAGGCGCAGGGCGGTGAGCGCGGCGAGGTCGGGCGCGCTGTCCTGGGCGTACAGCTCCTGGTCGGGGCACGGGTCGACGGCCCGCAGCAGGGCGCCGGTGCCGCAGGCGGGGTCGAGGACGGTGCGGGCGGGTCCGGCGAGGTCGGCCATCAGGCGGGCGAGTTCGGCGGGGGTGAGCGTGTACTGGCGCGGGTTGGCGTCGAGGTGACGGCCGACCAGGAACTCGAAGGCCCGGCGCGCGCCGAGTTCGGCGGCCAGGTCGGCCACGCCGCGCAGCAGCGGCACCGAGGGCAGCAGGCGCGGGGCGGTGGGGGGCCGCAGGGCCGGTCCTACGGCGGGCCCGGCGGGGAGCACCTGCTCCAGCGCCTCCGGCAGCAGGGCGGCGAGGCGTTCGTCGCTGCCCGCGCTCACCTCCAGCCAGACCGTCGGGCGGGCGTGGACGATCAGCAGGACGCAGCCGGCGTGGATGAGTCCGGTGACCGGGCCCTCCGGGTGGCCGGCGAGCTGCTGCCAGACGCGTTCGCGCAGCGGGACCTCGGCGAGCTTGCCCTGGCGGCGCAGCCAGTCCTCGACCTCGGCGAGGGCGAAGGAGGGGCTGGTCTCGCTGCCGCCCACGGGCTTGGGGAAGTCGGCGTGCCGGCGGCGCCAGTTGCTGACGGCGGCACGGCCGACGCCCGCGAGCCGTGCGATTCCGGCCGCGGTCACCTCTGTCGCGTTGTCCTGCACTCGCCCCGCTCCCCTCGTCGCCCTTGTCGCCCCGTGACGGCCGAGCATACCGACGCACACAAGACGGACCCCTTCACGCACGTGTACGGGACCTGCGGTGTGAACCATGTTGACTCGGTTCACAGCACATGCTGTCATTGACCCCGCGAACGGTGCCCCGGGCGCACAGGGGACGCCCGGGGCACCCGCGCCCGCCTGCGCACTCGCCCCGTTCCGTCCATCAGGTCCCACACGCCAAGGAATCGCCATGCGTCGCACCACACTCGCCGCCCTCTGCATCGCCGCCGCGACGGCCACCGCGCTCACCGGCTGCCAGTCGGGGCCGGACTCGTCCGACGGCGCCTCCCGGACCGGCGGCGCGAGCGCTTCGCCGGCGGCCAAGGAGAAGGAGCCCTTCGCCGGGCTGACCGGCGGCCAGATCGCCGACCGGGCCCTGACCGCCACCACGGGCGCCTCGTCGCTGCGCCTGAAGGGCGACGTCCCCGATGAGGAGAGCGGCGGCACGATCACCCTGGACGTCGCCCTGGACAAGAAGGGCGAGTGCGCCGGTTCGCTGAGCATGAACGGCCAGGGCCGGGCCGACCTGATCAAGACCGGCGACACGATCTACATGAAGTACGACGAGGCGTTCCTGCGCGCCCAGAGCAAGGGCGAGTCGAAGGACACCACGGACGCCGTGGTGAACATGCTCGCCGGGAAGTGGACCAGGACGTCCGCCACCGGCAAGGACGCCATGGACATCTCCGGCTTCTGCGACCTGGACACCGTGCTCGGCGGCGCCGACGAGGGCTCCTCGGCGGCCACGCGCGGCAGGACGACCACCGTCGACGGCACGCCCGCGATCGTGCTCACCGAGCAGGACGGCAAGGACCGGTACACGGTGTACGTGGCGACCCAGGGCGAGCCGTACCTGCTGCGCATCGACAGCGCGTCCGCGGGCGACCCCGGCACGCTCGCCTTCAGCGACTACGAGGAGCCCGTCCCGGCGCAGAAGCCGAGCGGCAAGATCCTCGACCTGGACGAGCTGGGCTGATCCGCACGACCGCACGACCGCACGACCAACGCAGCCGCACCGTCGCCGTACCGCTCACAGCGGGTGCCGCATCCACACGTTGGGCTCCACGTACACGGCGTAGTCCCGCTCGGGTACGCAGTGCACGGGCACCAGCGCGCCCGGCACCTCGACGAGCCCCTCGGTGTCGAAGGGCAGCCCGGTCCAGCGGCGCCAGTCCGCCAGCGGGGCGGCGACGGTCATGGAGACGGGGGCGATCCGCTCGATCACGGCCCCGGCACGGGCGTGGACCCGCAGCCACGGGTCGGCGGGCAGCCCGTCCTGCCGTACCCGGCGGGCGTACTCCTCGATGGGCGTGCGCGGTTCGAGGTGCTTGGCGTTGGGCCGTACGGGGGCGACGACCTCCGAGAAGCCACGGGCGCGGGCGGTGTCGCGCAGCGCACCGAGCATGCGGCCTGACAGGCCGAGCCCCTGGGCGTGCGGCGCCACCACGACCGAGACGGCGCTGACGGTGTCCGGGACGGTCCCGCGGCGCAGGTCGGCGAAGGCCCACAGCAGCACCTGGTCCCAGCCGCGCGCGGGCAACTCGCCCCGGCCGTCGGCGTGCAGGCGGAAGGGGACGCTGAAGGCGTGCGCCACGACCTCGCCGCGTTCGTCCTGCGCGACCGCCACGTACTCGGGGAACTCCCGGGGGATCCGCGGGTAGTGGGCGGTGCCCACCGGGTCCTGGGTCGTGAACTCGGCCCAGGTGTCCGGCATGCCGAGCACCGCGTCGACGAGGTCCGGGCGGTCGGCGAGGGAGGAGACGGTCACCTGCATGCGGTCACCGTAGGGAGGCGGGGCGGGCGCGGGAAAGCCGTTTTCGGGCGGGGCCCGGCGGGCTCGCTCAGCCGGCGGACCGACCCGAGCCGCTCGGTCCGCTCACCCCGCTCACCCCGCTCACCCCGCTCAGCGGGTTCAGCCCGCGCGGAAGCGTCCCGGGGCCTTGGTCGGGTTGCCGCCGGTGGGGAGTTTCTGGCCGGGGCAGGTCGCGAGGACCTTCTTCATCGCGGACTTCTCCGCGCCCGTGACCCACAGGCCGTACTTCCTCTTCACCGCGACCTGCGCGGCGACGTAGGTGCAGCGGTACGCCTTGTTCGGCGGGAGCCAGGTCGCCGTGTCGCCGTCGCCCTTGGAGCGGTTGGTGCTCGCGTCGACGGCCACCAGGTTCAGGGGGTCGTTGGCGAGGGCGATGCGCTTGCTCGCGTCCCAGTACTTGGCGCCCTTCTGCCAGGCGTCGGAGAGGGCGACGACATGGTCGATGTCGACCTGGCTGCGGCCGCGCCGGTAGGTGACGGACTTGCCGGAGTAGGGGTCCGACTCCAGCACGCCGTACGACACCTTGCACCGGCCGGCGGTGAACCGGACCTCCTCCAGGTCCCGCTTCAGTATGTCGTCGCGGGTGTCGCAGTCGTTGGAGTCGGTGTCCGCCCAGGCGGTGCCGAACTTCTCGCGCTCGTAACCGGTCTTGGGCGCCCTGCCCTTGACCGTCAGCGCGTCGGCCGCCGCGAGCGCGGCGCCCCCGGTCGCGGCGGGGGTACCGCCGGGGCCCGTGGTGCCGTTCCCCACGAGGTCGTCCTTGCAGCCCGTGAGCGTGCACAGCAGCACCGCGGCGATCGCCGCCCCACCCCTCAGACGCTTCACGCGCCCCTCCCCTTCCCGCCTGTTCCCGCCTGTTCCCGCCTGCCCGGCCGTACGGCCCGTCCGCCCGCCACAGGGCGGATTCCCCGGGTGACGGCCCGTACACCGTAACGAGCGCGGGCGCGGGGGCCCGTCAGGAGGTCTGGACCACATCCGCCCACAAGTGGTCATCCCCGGCAACCCGTGCATATGGTCGAGTGTGGAGTCACCCCCCGGAAGGAGCTCTGGATGGGCATCTTCGACAGGTTCAAGAGCAACCGCCAGGCACAGGAAAAGGCGGGGTCCCTGTCCGACACCGCCGAGAAGAAGGTCAACGAGAGGACGGGCGGCAAGTACGAGAGCCAGGTCGACGACGCGCAGCGCAAGGGCGAGGGCGCGCTCGGCATGGACCGCGACCGGCCCGAACAGCCGTAGGCCTCAGGGCCCCCGGCACTCTCCAGGGTCCATGCGGGACCCGGGCCCGGCAGGGCGGCGTCGAGCCGACCACCCCCTGCCGGGCCCCCTCACGTCATGAGCGACACGAGCGTCACGAACGAGACGGGCGTCACGAACGCCAAGGGCGCCGAGACCGTCACGAGCCCAGCACCGACGCCAGGAACTCACCCACCCAGCCGAGCAGTTCGCGGCCGACCAGCGGCTTCCCGCCGACCTTCGCGGTCTTCGGGCGCGGCACGAGGACCTGGCGCGCCGCCGGCTTGATGACGGAGCCCGGGTACAGGCGCTTCAGGCGCAGCTCCTGCGACTCCCGCAACTCCACCGGCGCGAGGCGGATGTTGGTGCCCTGGAGGACGATCTCGCCCACGCCGCACGCCCGGGCCAGCATCCGCAGGCCCGCCACCAGCAGCAGGTTCTCCACCGGCTCAGGCAACTTGCCGTAGCGGTCGGCGAGTTCCTCGCGGACGGCCTTGATGTCCTCCTCGGAGTTGGCGGAGGCGATCGCGCGGTACGCCTGCAGGCGCAGCCGCTCGCCGGGCGCGTACTCGTGCGGGACGTGCGCGTCGACCGGCAGCTCGATCTTGACCTCGAGCGGGGCCTCCTCCTCGATCTCGCCGGTCTCCAGCTGCCGCCGGTAGTCGGCCACCGCCTCGCCGACCATCCGCACGTACAGGTCGAAGCCGACGCCCGCGATGTGGCCGGACTGCTCGCCGCCCAGCAGGTTGCCCGCGCCGCGGATCTCCAGGTCCTTCATCGCCACGTACATGCCGGCGCCCATCTCGGTGTGCTGGGCGATGGTGGCCAGGCGCTCGTGCGCGGTCTCCGTCAGCGGCTTCTCCGGCGGGTACAGGAAGTAGGCGTAGCCGCGCTCGCGGCCGCGCCCCACCCGGCCGCGCAGCTGGTGCAGCTGGGAGAGGCCGAAGTTGTCGCCGCGCTCGACGATGAGGGTGTTGGCGTTGGAGATGTCGATGCCGGACTCGACGATCGTCGTCGACACCAGCACGTCGAACCGCTTCTCCCAGAAGTCGACGACGACCTGCTCCAGCGCCGACTCCGACATCTGGCCGTGCGCCGTCGCGATGCGCGCCTCGGGCACGATCTCGCGCAGCCGGGCCGCCGCCCGGTCGATGGACTCGACCCGGTTGTGGATGTAGAAGACCTGGCCCTCGCGCAGCAGTTCACGCCGGACAGCCGCGCCGATCTGCCGCTCCTCGTACGGTCCGACGAAGGTCAGCACCGGGTGGCGCTCCTCCGGCGGGGTGGTGATCGTCGACATCTCGCGGATGCCGGTGACCGCCATCTCCAGGGTGCGCGGGATCGGCGTCGCGGACATGGTCAGCACGTCGACGTTGGCGCGCAGCTTCTTCAGCTGCTCCTTGTGCTCGACGCCGAAGCGCTGCTCCTCGTCGACGACGACCAGGCCCAGGTCCTTGAACTTGGTCTCGGAGGAGAACAGCCGGTGGGTGCCGATGACGACGTCCACCGAGCCGTCGCGCAGCCCCTCCAGGACGGCCTTGGCCTCGGTGTCGGTCTGGAAGCGGCTGAGGGCGCGCACGTTGACGGGGAACTGCGCGTACCGCTCGGAGAACGTGCCGAAGTGCTGCTGCACCAGCAGGGTGGTCGGCACCAGCACGGCCACCTGCTTGCCGTCCTGGACGGCCTTGAACGCGGCGCGCACCGCGATCTCGGTCTTGCCGTAGCCGACGTCGCCGCAGATCAGCCGGTCCATCGGGACCGTCTTCTCCATGTCCTCCTTGACCTCGGCGATGGTGGTCAGCTGGTCCGGGGTCTCCGCGTACGGGAAGGCGTCCTCCAGCTCGCGCTGCCAGGGCGTGTCCGGGCCGAAGGCGTGGCCGGGTGCGGCCATGCGGGCGCTGTACAGCTTGATCAGGTCGGCGGCGATCTCCTTGACCGCCTTCTTCGCGCGGGCCTTGGTCTTGGTCCAGTCGGCGCCGCCGAGCCGGTGCAGCGTGGGGGCCTCGCCGCCGACGTACTTGGTGATCTGCTCCAGCTGGTCGGTCGGGATGTACAGGCGGTCGCCGGGCTGGCCGCGCTTGGCGGGGGCGTACTCGACGACGAGGTACTCGCGGGTGGCGCCCTGCACGGTGCGCTGCACCATCTCGATGTAGCGGCCCACTCCGTGCTGCTCGTGGACGATGTAGTCGCCCGCCTCCAGGGTGAGCGGGTCGATGGTCTTGCGGCGGCGGGCCGGCATCCGGGCGCCGTCGCGGCCGGCGGTGCGCTGGCCGGTCAGGTCGGTCTCGGTGAGGACGGCCAGCTTGAGCGCCGGGTCGACGAAGCCGTACTCGATGCAGCCGCAGGAGACGTGCACCACGGACGGGCTGATCTCGCCGAGGTCGTTGTCGAGGCGGGCGGCGATGCCCTCGCCGCCGAGCACCTCGACGGTGCGGGCGGCCGGGCCGTGGCCCTCGGTGACGAAGACCGTGCGCCAGCCGTCGGCGAGCCAGCCCTTGGTGTCGGCGAGCGCCTTCGCGGTGTCCCCGCGGTAGGTCTCCGGGGCGTGCATGCCGAGCTTGAGGGTGTCCGTGTCGAGCTCCTCGTCGGCCGCGAACGGCGACACCGACCACCACATCATGTCCAGCTCGCGCGCCCGGTCGCGGACGTCGGCGATGGACCACAGGGAGGCCGCGCCGACGTCGATCGGGGCCTCGCCGCCGCCCGCGGTGGCCGCCCAGGACGCCTGGAGGAACTCCTGGGAGGTGGCGACCAGGTCGGCGGCGCGGGTGCGCACCCGCTCGGGGTCGCAGACGACGGCCATGGCGCCGCCGGGCAGGACGTCGAGCAGCAGCTCCATGTCGTCGACCAGCACCGGGGCCAGCGACTCCATGCCCTCGACCGCGATGCCCTCGGCGATCTTCCCGAGCAGTTCGCCGAGCTCGGGGTGGTCCTCGGCGAGGGCCCGCGCGCGGGCGCGCACGTCGTCGGTGAGCAGCAGCTCGCGGCACGGGGGCGCCCACAGGCCGTGCTCGGCGATCTCCAGGGAGCGCTGGTCGGCGACCTTGAAGTAGCGGATCTCCTCGACGTCGTCGCCCCAGAACTCGACGCGCAGGGGGTGTTCCTCGGTGGGCGGGAAGACGTCCAGGATGCCGCCGCGCACGGCGAACTCGCCGCGCTTCTCGACGAGCTCCACGCGCGCGTACGCCGCTGCCGCCAGCGCCTGGACGACGTCGTTCAGGTCGGCGGTCTGTCCCGGGCGCAGGGCGACCGGCTCCAGGTCGCCGAGGCCCTTGACCTGCGGCTGGAGCACCGAGCGGACGGGGGCGACGACCACCGAGACGCGGCCGGTCTCCGGGTCGTCGGCGCGCGGGTGGGCCAGGCGGCGCAGGACGGCCAGGCGGCGGCCGACGGTGTCGCTGCGGGGGCTCAGGCGCTCGTGCGGGAGGGTCTCCCAGGAGGGGAACTCCGCCACGCCCTCCGGCGGGAGCAGCGAGCGCAGGGCCGCGGCCAGGTCCTCCGCCTCGCGGCCGGTCGCCGTCACCGCGAGGACGGTGCGGGCCGACTCCCGGGCCAGGGCGGCGATCGCGAAGGGGCGGGCCGCCGGGGGGCCGACGAGGTCGACGTGCGGGCGGTTGCCGTCGCGGGCCGCCGTGATCGCTTCCGCGAGGGCGGTGTCCTTGGCTACGGCGTCGAGCAGACCGTGCAGGCTCATGGAGGGGCTTTCTCCAGGGGGGTGGGCAACACGACGGGCCCGACGCGTGTCACGGGCCGGGGGTCTGGGTGTCCAGCCTACGACGGTGAGCGGGCCGGTGCCGGATCCCTCTGTCGGCGGTGAGGTCGGGGCACAGGCGACGGACCCGGTGCCGTGAGTCCCCCAAGACTCCCGGCACCGGGTCCGTTCCCCCGTGTCCCCCGTTCCCCCGTTCCCCCGTGTCCCCCGTGCTCCGTGGCCGCGGGTGCGGCGGGTGGTTACTCGGTCGCGATGGCGTTCAGGACGTTCATGCGGCCCGCGCGGAACGCCGGGACCAGGGCGGCGAACAGGCCCACGAAGGCGGAGCCGATGAAGACGCCGATGATCGTCGGCCAGGGGATGTCGAGGACCTTCAGGCCCTCCAGGGCGAGGAGCTGCTGGGCGGTGGCGCCCCAGCCCATGCCCAGGCCGAGGCCGAGCAGCGCGCCGAACAGGGCGATCACCACCGACTCCAGGCGGATCATCCGGCGCAGCTGGCGGCGGGAGAGGCCGATCGCCCGCATCAGGCCGATCTCGCGGGTGCGCTCGACCACCGACAGGGCGAGGGTGTTCACCACACCGAGGATCGCGACGATGATCGCGAGGGCGAGCAGGCCGTAGATCAGGTTGAGCAGCTGCCCGATCTGGTCCTTCAGGGCCTGCTTGTAGTCGGTCTGGTCGCGCACGGTGTACTGCGGGTAGTCGTGCAGCGCCGACTTCAGCGAGGTGTAGGCGGCGTCCTGCTGCCCCTCCTTCGCCGTGGCGAAGACCAGCTGGTCCAGCGGCATCCGGTCGGCGGGGACGTACCGGGCGGCGGTGGCGATCGACGCGTACATCGCGCCCTTGTCGATCACGACGTCGTCGCTGGTGATCGCGCGGACCGTGAGCTTCGCCGTCCTGCCGTCCTTGAAGGCGACCGAGACGGTGGAGCCGAGCTTGATGCCGTGGTCCTTGGCGAAGCCCTCGAAGACGGACATCGAGTCGGGCCGGTAGGCGTCGGCCAGGTCGCCCGCGACGGTCTTGGTGCGCAGGTCCTTCGCGTACGTCGGGTCGGCCGCGTTGATCGTCTCGTCCTTGGAGACCTTACCGTCGGGCGTGGTCAGGTTCGCGTCGAGCGTCTTGTACTCGGTGATCCGCTCCAGGCCGCGGGTGTTCTTGATCGCCTGGACGGCCTGCGGGGTGACGACCTGCCCGCTGTCGGACTGGATGATGAAGTCGGTGCCGACGGTCTTGTCGAGCTGGTCGGTCGCGGAGGCGACCATGGAGGAGCCGACCACCGACAGGCAGGCCACGAGCGCCAGGCCGATCATCAGTGCGGCGCCGGTGGCGCCGGTGCGGCGCGGGTTGCGCAGGGCGTTGCGCTCGGCCATGCGGCCGACGGGGCCGAAGACCCGCAGCAGCACCGCGCCCAGGACCCGGACGACCCCGCCCGCCAGGAGCGGGCCGATCACGACGAAGCCGATCAGGGAGGCGACGACGCCGAGGCCGAGCCAGAGCGAGCCGTCGCTCGCCTTGTCGGCGTTCGCGGCCACGTAGAGGGCGTAGCCGCCGGCGCCGGTGAGCACCAGGCCGATCACGGCGCGGACCAGTCCGGCCCGGGCGTCGGCGGGGGCGTGGGCGTCGCGCAGCGCGGCCATCGGGGAGACCTTGCCGGCGCGGCGGGCCGGGAGGTAGGCGGCCAGGACGGTGACGACGACGCCCAGGACGAGGCCGAGGACCGGGGTGGTCCAGGCGACGGTCAGGTCGTCGGTCGACAGGTGCATCCCCATCTGGCCCATGAGCTTCATCAGGCCGACCGCGATGCCGACGCCCGCGCCGACGCCGAGGACCGAGCCGACGACGCCCAGCAGCAGGGCCTCCACCAGCACCGACCGGTTGACCTGCTTGCGGGAGGAGCCGATGGCCCGCATCAGGCCGATCTCGCGGGTGCGCTGGGCGACCAGCATCGAGAAGGTGTTGATGATCAGGAAGATGCCGACCAGGAAGGCGATCCCGGCGAAGCCGAGCATCGCGTACTTCATCACGTTGAGGAAGTCGCCGACGCTCGCCTGGTTGGCGTCGGCGGTCTCCTTGGCGGTCTGCACCTTGTAGGCGCCGCCGAGTGCGGCGGTGACGTTCTTCTTCAGCTGGGCGTCGCTCACCCCGGCCGCGGCGGTGACGTTGACGTTGGTGAAGACGTCCGTCGCGCCGACGAGGGTGCGCTGCGCGGTGGGCGTGTCCAGGTAGAAGATCGCGGCACCGGGGTTGGTGACCTGGAAGGCGGCGATGCCGGAGATCTTCGCGGTGTGCGTGCCGAGGGCGCTGATCACGCCGATCTCGTCGCCGAGCCCCAGGTGGTGCTTGTCGGCGGTGTCCTCGTCGACCATGACCTGGCCGGAGCCGTGCGGGGCCGCGCCGGAGGTGATCTTCATGGTGCGGGCGTCGTTGGCGTTCCAGCTGCCGACGATGGTCGGGGCGCCGCTGGACGGCGACAGGCTGTCCTTGTCGGCGTCGACGACGGTCACCGAGGTGGAGAAGACCGTGCCCTCCGCGGCCTTCACGCCCTGCGCCGAGCGGACCTTGCCGAGCGCGCCGGCCGGTATGACCGGCGGTCTGCCCGTGTCGGAGGTCGTCTCACCGGTGTCGGAGGCGTCCTTGGCGCTGACCGTCACGTCGGAGGAGGTCGCGGCGAAGAGCTTGTCGAAGGTGGTGTTCATCGTGTCGGTGAACACCAGGGTGCCGCAGACGAAGGCCACCGAGAGCAGGACGGCCACCGCGGACAGGGCCATCCGGCCCTTGTGCGCGAAGAAGTTGCGCATCGAGGTCTTCAGCACGGTCATGACGTGCGCCCCCGGGCGTCGAAGTCCTTCATGCGGTCCAGGACCTGCTCGGCCGTGGGGTTGAACATCTCGTCGACGATGCGGCCGTCGGCGAGGTACAGCACGCGGTCGGCGTAGGAGGCGGCCACCGGGTCGTGGGTGACGATCACGATGGTCTGGCCCAGTTCGTCGACCGACGTGCGCAGGAAGCCGAGGACTTCGGCGCCGGCCCGCGAGTCCAGGTTGCCGGTCGGCTCGTCACCGAAGATGATCTCGGGGCGCGCGGCGAGGGCGCGGGCCACCGCGACGCGCTGCTGCTGGCCGCCGGAGAGCTGGGTCGGGCGGTGCTTGAGCCGGCCGGCCAGGCCGACGGTCTCCACGACCCGGTCCAGCCAGGCCCGGTCGGGCTTGCGGCCGGCGATGTCCATGGGCAGCGTGATGTTCTCCAGCGCGTTCAGCGTGGGCAGCAGGTTGAACGCCTGGAAGATGAACCCGACGCGGTCGCGCCGCAGTTGGGTGAGCTTCTTGTCCTTCAGACCGGTGATCTCGGTCTCGTCCAGGTAGATCTGCCCGGACGTGACGGTGTCGAGACCGGCGAGGCAGTGCATCAGGGTGGACTTGCCGGACCCCGAGGGGCCCATGATCGCGGTGAACTGGCCGCGGGCGATGTCCACGTCGACGTGGTCGAGCGCGACGACCCGGGTCTCCCCCGACCCGTACGACTTGACGACCTGCCGCGCCCGCGCGGCAACGGCCGTACGCCCTCCAGTGCCCCCGTGCCTGGGAATGGTCACAGCCGATGTCACGGTAAATCTCCTATGTCGGTCAGCAGATGGCCGCACCGGTGCGCGGTGCGGGTCGTACGGGTCGTGCCGTCGTGCCGGTGCCCGGTGTTCCGGTGGTGCCCGGTGTCCCGGCGCCTTCGGCCTGTGCAAGAGTCTGGCGGCCGTTGCCGGTCCGGCGCGCTGGTGCCCGGACCCGTCTTCTCGGGGGGTTAACCCCACCACCGGCCGGTGGTGCCTGCCCGCCCCCCGCGGCGTAAAGCCAGGTTAAGGACGGCCGGGTCCCCCTCTCGTCCTCCGTCGGGACGAACCCTCCCCGACCCCTGGTGCGGAGGAACCCCTAGGGGATCTCCACCGACGGGTGGAGAGCACCTCGGGGCGGGCTCCACCTCTCGCGAACGGCACCCCTGGTGGGAAGCTGTGTCCCGCAAATAGCTGCAAGGGGCACCGGAAACACGAGGAGGGGGTCCGGTGGGGACCACGAAACCGGCGGCACCGCACACCGCGCGGGGCACGGAGCCCGGTCGGCGGGGTGCCGTGGTCGCCGCGCTGATGCTGGCGATGGCGCTGGCCGCGCTGGACTCGACGATCGTCTCCACCGCCGTCCCGCAGATCGTCGGCGACCTCGGCGGCTTCTCGGTGTTCTCCTGGCTGTTCTCCGGCTACCTGCTGGCCGTGACGGTGACCCTGCCGGTCTACGGCAAGCTGTCCGACACCTTCGGCCGCAAGCCGGTGCTGGTGGCGGGCGCGGTGGTGTTCCTGCTGGGCTCGCTGCTGTGCGCGCTGGCGTGGAACATGGGGGCGCTGATCGCGTTCCGGGTCGTGCAGGGGCTGGGCGGCGGGGCGTTGCAGGGCACGGTGCAGACGCTGGCCGCCGACCTCTACCCGCTGCGGGAGCGGCCGAAGATCCAGGCCAAGCTGTCCACGGTGTGGGCGGTCTCGGCGGTCGCGGGACCCGGCCTGGGCGGGGTGCTGGCGGCGTACGCGGACTGGCGGTGGATCTTCCTGGTCAACCTGCCCATCGGAGCGATGGCGTTGTGGCTGATTGTCCGTCACCTGCACGAACCGCGGCGGGACTCGGCGGCACGGCCGCGGGTGGACTGGGCGGGTGCGCTGGCGGTGTTCGCCTGCGGGGGCGTGCTGCTGACCGCGCTGGTGCAGGGCGGGGTGGCCTGGGCGTGGCTGTCGGCGCCCTCGCTCGCCCTGTTCGGCCTGGGTCTCGCCCTGGTGGCGGTGGTGGTGCTGGTGGAGCGGCGGGCGGCGGAGCCGATCATCCCGGGGTGGGTGTGGCGGCGCCGCACGATCGCCGCGGTCAACCTGGCCCTGGGCGCGCTGGGGCTGCTGATGGTGGCGCCGACGGTGTTCCTGCCGACGTACGCCCAGGCGGTGCTGGGGCTCGCGCCGGTGGCCGCCGGGTTCGTGCTGTCGGTCTGGACGGTGAGCTGGCCGGTGTCGGCGGCGCTGAGCCAGCACGTGTACCGGCGGATCGGCTTCCGCAACACCGCGCTGCTCGGCATCGGCGCGGCCGCGCTGGTCCTGCTGGCGTTCCCGTTCCTGCCGTACCCGGGCGCGGCCTGGCAGCCGACGCTGCTGATGCTGCTGCTCGGGGCGGCACTCGGGCTGTTCCAACTGCCGCTGATCGTCGGGGTGCAGTCCACGGTGGGCTGGTCGGAGCGGGGCACCACGACCGCGTCGGTGCTGTTCTGCCGGCAGACGGGCCAGACGGTGGGCGCGGCGCTGTTCGGCGCGGTGGCCAACGGGGTGCTGGCCGCGCGGCTGGGCGGCGCGGGCGACCTGGACGCGGTCGCGCGCGGGCTGGACGACGGCGCCGTCGCGGAGGCCACCCGGCGGGCGGTCGCGGAGGCGGTGCACGCGGTCTACCTGGGCGCGGCCTGCGCCGCCGCGCTGGCCTTCCTGGTCCTGCTGCTGGTGGCCCCGCGGCGCTTCCCGGTGCTGTCGGAGCCCGGCGACTGAGGGCACGGACACCGTGGAGCAGCGGGAGCCATGAGGTAACCATCGGTAACGCCCGCAGGTCAGCCGGGTGCGCACGCAGTAAGCGCATACCGACCGCCCAGTTTGCCGAAACCCTCGCGCGGCGGGTGACCGCCGAGTAGCGTGCGTGACCCGCACCCCCCCACCTCCCTGCGGTCCGCCGCCACGGACCCGAGCCGCGCAAGGAGTTCGGGATGTCCCACGACCCGTATCCCCCGCCCGACCGCACGCCCCCGCCCCCCCCCGCCCCCCCCCGCCTCCCCGCCGTACCGCACCCCCCTGCCGCCCCCGCCGCAGCCGCCGCACCTCACCTACCCCTGGCAGCCCGCCCCCGCCCCGCCGCCCCCCGCGCCCACGCCGCGCCGGCAGCCGCAGCACGCCCCGCTCGGCCACCACAGCGACCTGCGCGTGCTGCGCACCGCCTACCGGTGGCAGCGGCGCGTGGCCACGCTCACCGCCCTCGGCTACTTCGTCGTCTTCCTCGTCCTGTCGGCGTGCGCGCCGTCGGTGATGACCGCCCGCGTCGCCGACGGCCTGCCCGCCGGCCTGCTGCTCGCCCTGGCCCAACTGCCCGTCACCCTGCTGGCGATCGCCGTCTACGAGTTCACCGCACGCCGCCACGTCGACCCCCTGGCCCGGCGCATCCGCCACCAGGCCGAGGTGGACGCCCGGCGGGAGGCACGGCGATGACCGCCCCGCGCCCCGCCGCGCCGGCCGAACTCGCCGCCCCGCTGACCGACTTCGGCGGCGGCGCGCAGACCATGTCCCTGGTCGCCTTCACCGCCGTCGCCACCGTCACGCTGCTGCTGTGCGTGATGACCGGCCCGGACCGCGACGACCTCGACGAGTTCTACACCGGCTACCGCTCCCTGTCCCCGCTGCGCAACGGCCTGGCCATCGCCGGGGACTACATCTCCGCGGCCACCGTGCTGGGCACCGGCGGCGTGATCGCGCTGGCCGGCTACGACGGCGTCGTCCTCGCCCTCAGCACGGCGCTGTCGCTGGTGCTGCTGATGTTCCTGCTCGCCGAACCCCTGCGCAACGCGGGCCGGTTCACCATGGGCGACGTCTTCGCCCGCCGGATGCCCGGGCGGGCGGTGCGCATCACGGCCTGCGCGGTCACGCTCGCCGCGCTGCTGCCGATGATGCTGGTGCAGCTCGCCGGCACCGGCCAACTGCTCGCCTTCATCCTGGGGTTCTCCGGCGAATCGCTCCAGACCGGCTGCGTCGTCTGCATGGGCGTGCTGATGATCAGCTACGCGGCGATCGGCGGGATGAAGGGCACCGCCCTCATCCAGATGGTGAAGATCGTGATGCTGCTGGGGTCCGGCGCCGCCGTCGCCCTGCTCGTCCTCGCCCGGTTCGACTGGCAGCCCGGCGCCCTGTTCGAGGCGGCCGCCCGCGGCAGCGGGGTCGGCGACGCGTTCCTCCGCTCCGGCCTGCAGTTCGGCGGCGGGAAGTACGCCGACCTCGACATGATCAGCGCCGAGCTGTCGGTGGTCCTCGGCGGCGCCTGCCTGCCGCACATCACCATGCGCACCTACACCGCCTCCACCGCCCGCCAGGTGCGTCGCTCGCTGTCCTGGGCGGTGTCCTGCGTGGTGCTGTTCGTGCTGGTCATCACCGTCGTCGGGTGCGGCGCGACGGCACTGGTCGGCCGGGCCGTGATCGCCGGCGCCGACCCGCAGGGCAACACCGCCTATCTGCTGGGCTCGCGCGCGGCCCTCGGCGCGGACGTCTCCACCGCGGAGACGCTGCTGTTCACCACGGTCACCACCGCGATCTTCCTGACCGTCCTCGCCTCCGTCGCCGGGATGATCCTCGCCTGCGCCAACTCCCTGGCCCACGACGTGTTCGCCTCCCGGCGGCGCGGGGCGTCCCCGAGCCGCGAGATGCTGCTGGCCCGGCTGTCCGCGCTGACGGTCGGCGTGCCGACGGTGCTGCTGGCCGCGCAGATCCAGCACCGCAGCCTCCAGCCGCTGGTCACCCTGAGCTTCTGCGTCGGTGCCTCGGCCCTCGCCCCCGCGCTGGTCTACAGCCTCTTCTGGCGCCGCTACACCCGCACCGGCCTGCTCGCCACGCTGATCGGCGGCACGCTCGCGGTGCTGGTGGTGATGCCGGGCACCCGGCTGGTCTCCGGCTCGCCCGGATCGGCCTTCCCCGAGGCCGACGTCAACTGGTTCCCGTTCACCACGACCGGCCTCGTCACCATCCCGCTCGGCTTCGCCCTCGGCTGGCTCGGCACCCTCGCCTCGGGCCGCGCGAAAGCGGAGGAACAGCGCCGCCGGTACGAGGCGGTGGAGAGCTGGATCCTGGCGGGCGCGGTGCGTGGGGGCCGGGGCGGGCGGTAGGCGTGAGAGCAGGGAGTGCGGGCAGCGGGGTGAGGGCGGGGCAGAAGCGGCCCCGGGGCTCCCCGCAGGGGTGCGGTCAGCCGGCCGTCCGCGGTCAGTCGACCGTACGCCCCGTCAGGGCCGTCAGGCTGGTGCGCATGTGGTCCATGTGGGCGCACACCTCGTCCCACACCGCCCCGTGCTCGCGCAGGATCCGCTCGGTCTCCTGGGCGACGTGCTCCTCGTGCTGCCGGGCCGCGGCCAGGATCCCGGCGGCCCGCGCGTCGGCCTCCTCCTGCCCGCGCCGGGCCACCTCCTCGGCGTCGGCGAACTCCTGCTCCGCCCGGGCCAGCGCGGCCTCGGCGAGCGCGGTCCGCCGGGCGTGCTCGGCGTCGAGGGCGTCGGCCCGCTCGGCCTCCTCCCGCTCGACCGCGGCCCACCGCTCGGCCTGCTCCTTCTCCTGCTCGGTGAGCAGTGCCTCGGTGCGGCGCCGCAGCTCGCGCAGTCCCGCGAGCGCCTCGCCCCGGCTCTCCTTGACCTCGGTGCGGGCCGTGACGCGGATCGCGTCCGCCTCCGTCTGCGCGGCGAGCAGCCGGGCGCGGGCGCGTTCCTCGGTCTTCGCGCGCAACGCGTCCGCCCGCTCCTGCGCCGCCCCGCGCACCGCCCGGGCGCGCTCCTCGGCGCGGGCGACCCGCTCGTCCGCCTCCTGCCGGGCGCGTTCCCGCACGGCCGCGGCTTCTTCCTGCGCGAGCCGGAACAGGTGCCGCGCCGACTCCCCGAGCGCGTCGTAGGTCTGCGGGGCGAGCCGTCCGACGGCCTCGCGCAAGCGCTCCACCTCGGTCTCCATCTCCCGGGCGAGCACCGTCAGCCGGGCGGCGCGCTCCCACGCGGCGTCCCGCTCGGCGCAGATCCCGGCGGCCCGCGCCTCCACCTGCGCGGGACGGTACCCCCGCCCGCGGACGGCCACGAACCCGTACGGCGACACCGGCGCGCTGCTCATCCTGGAACCCCAAACGATGTCCGAACGACGTTCCGCACATCTTGAGGTATCGGACATAAGTGCTCTAACCCGACACTCCGGGTGAGGTCACGCACCACCCCCGGCAGAGAGTCACGCACCACCCCCGGCAGACAAAGGGGCCGGGCCCCGTCGCACGACCGGGCCCGGCCCCCACCCCACCGCCCACGGCGGGACGTTCACCTCACAGCAGGCCGTCCCACATCTGCTCCAGCAGCACCGACCACCAGCTCTCCGGGGACCCCAGCGCCGCCGGGTCCAGGGCGGCCAGCTGGGCCTGGAAGTCCACGGTCCAGCGGCCCGCCTGCTCCTGGTTCAGCCCGAACCGCAGCCGCCACATCCGCCCCAGCAGGGCCAGGCACCGCTGGAACTCCACCAGCCCGGTGTTCACGAACTGCGGCGGCACCGGCGCCCCGCCCGGACCGGCCTCCACCGGCACCGCGACGATGTTCGCCGTGCCGTACTGCACACACAGCGCCTTGCCGAAGTCGCTGCCCATCACCAGGTACGACCCCGCGTCCGGCGCCGGCTGCACCCCGCGCTCCTGCGCCAGCTCCGCCAGCGTCGGCACCGGACGGCCCGGCTGGGCCTGCGCCCAGAAGAACGGACCCACGTCCACCGGCAGGCCCGCCACCACCAGCGCGTGGGCCACGATCGGCGGCACGCCCTGCCGGGACACCGCGGCCTGCTCGAACCGGAAGATCCCCGGCCCGAACGCCGCCCCCAGCTCCTGCGCCACCGCCTCCGGCGGCAACGGCGGCGCCGGGTGCACCGGCGGCAGCGGCGCCCGCACCGGCGCGGGCCGCGCGGGGCCGTCCGCCACCTGGTGCAACTCGCCCTGGTGCGCCAGCAGCTGCTGCATCCCCTGCTGCCGGCTCGCGTGGTCCGTGCCGTACGGCGCGATGCTCGTGATCCGCGCCTGCGGCCACTGCTCCCGGATCATCCGCGCGCAGTAGGCGCCCGGCAGCTCGCACGACTCCAGCTCGGTGTGCAGCTCCAGCACCTGGTCCGGCGGCACGTTCATCGCGCGCAGCTCGTGGAAGATCTGCCACTCCGGGTGCGGCGTCCCCGGCGCCGACCGCCGGATCAGCTGCTGCTCCGAGCCGTCCTGCGCCCGGTAGCGCAGCACCGCCTGGTAGCCGGGACCGACCGTCGGCTGCCCGGTCGGCTGCTGCGGATACCCGTACGCGGGCGGCTGCCCCGGCACCGGAGCGCCCGGCGGCGGCACGGCGCCCGGGGGCATTCCCGGGGCGCCGGGAACACCGGGGGCGTGCGGCGGCGGGGGCACGCCCGGACCGCCCACCGGGGGTGCGGCCAGGACGGTCTCCGCGTGGTGCACGGCCCCGCGGGGCCCGCCGGGGTGACCGGGAGCACCCGGCCCACCGGGGGCACCCGGGACGGCGGGTGCGGCCGGGGGCTGGTGCGGGGCGGGGGCGGAGGGGACCTGCGGGGCGCCCGGGGCACCCGGTACGCCCGGCGGGGGCGGAGGCACGGGGCCGCCGCCCGGCCGGTTCGGGTCGGCGAACATCGTCTGCGCGTGGTGCACACCGCCCGGCGGCGTACCGCCCGGCGCGCTCGGCGGCGCGGGCGGGGTCGGAGCGCCCGGAGCGCCCTCGGGGCCCAGCGACGACACGAACTGCGTCGGCACGTACGCGCCGCCACCCGGCGCCGACGGCGGCGGAGGCGTACCGCCCGCACGCGCGCCCGGCGCACCCGGCACTCCCGGCGGGGGCGGAGGCGTGGCGCCGCTCCCGCGCCGCGGCGGCGGGGCCGCCTTGCTGGTCGCGGCGTCGGCGATGTCACCGGCGTGCGGCGCGAGCGGCCGCCCGGGTGCGCCCGGGCCGTCCTGGGGCGCGCCCGCGGGACCCGCCCCGGCGCCGGGGCCCTGCGGGTAGCCGTACGAGGGGCCGGACGGCGGGGTGGGCGGCGTGGGCGGGGTGCCCTGCGCGTGCGGGTCGTCCAGCGCCGGCGCGAACGCCGTCGGCGGCAGCTGGGAGCCGCCCGAGATCAGGGCCGTCTTGGCCTCCGGCGGCGCGACCGGCGGCCGGGGCTCGTCGTCCGAGCCGCTCAACGGCGGCGCGAACACGGTCGCGGGCAGCGGTACGGAACGGTCGTCACCGGCATCGGCGTTGGTGTCCGTCCCCGCCCAGGGCGTCGCCCCGACGGGAGCGGCAGGCACACCGGACGCGGGAGCGGCCGGCGCACCAGCACCAGGCTCAGCGCCGGCACCGCCCGGCACCCCCGCCTGCGTCCGCGGCAGCGAAGGATCCGGCGTCACCGCACCCCCGGCGCGGCCGGAAGGGGCCGCAGCCCCGGCGCCCGTACCGGCACCGTCCGTACCCGACGGGGCCGCCGACGCCGAACTGCCCGCCGGCTCCCGCCGGTCCGGGATGCCCAGCTTGTCCGCCGCCTCCTGCAACCACTCCGGCGGCGACAGCAGGAACGACGTCTGGTTCAGGTCCACCCGCGCGGCGGCCGGCGCCGCCTGCGGGGCGTCCTCGGGACGGCCGTACTCCTCCTCGTACCGGCGGATCACCTCGCCCACCGGCAGCGCCGGCCACAGCGTGGCCTCCCCGCTGTCCCGGGCGATCACCAGCCGCTGCCCGCCCGCGTCCGAGCGCGGCCCGTCGGCCCGGTCCTCGCCCCAGACGACGAAGCCCAGTTCGAACTCCCGCACCCGCACCTCACGGTGCTGGTACGCGGGCACGTCCCCGTTGATCCACTCCTCGGCGCGCTCCTGCGCCTGCGCGAACGTCACCATGGCCCGGCTCACTCCCCCGCCGCAGACACCGAGGACACCGGCACCGCACGCGCGAAGCCACCGTCCACCATCAGATTCGCCACCGTCTCCAACTCCGGCGGATCGCCCGCCAGTCGGGACAGGAAGGCGTCGAAGTCCTCACCGGCGGGCAGCAGCAGCCGCTCCACCCGCTCCGCCGGCGACCACCCCGGATCCACGTCCCGCACGTCGTCGTACGCGCAGAACCACACCGAACCGGCCCGCTCGCCCTTCACCTTCACCGCCAGCAGACCGCCCTGCACGAACCCCACCCCCAGGTAGTCCTTCGTCAGGTGGTCGCGCAGGCACTTGTTCACGTACACCAGGTCGTTGACCGCCGCCTCGTCCCGCACCGTGAAGAACGGCTGGTCCAGCAGCAGCCCCAACTCCGCGTCCAGCGCCGCCCCCACCGGCGCGCACCCGCCCGCCGCCTTCAGGAACGACCGGTACGCGCCCGGCAGCCGGTAGCCGAGGTCCTCCTCGACGCCCTGCACCTGCGCCTCCGTCACCGCCACACCCGACTTCGGCAGCCGGAAGTGTGCCGGCCGCGTCTCCTGCAGCGGACGCGTCCCGCGCTTGCCCTGGTCGACGTTCGCGGTCGCGACGCCACCGTGGTGTCGCAGCAGCGCCTTCACCTCCACCGGGACCAGCTCCAGCCGCCGCGTGCCCGCCACGTGGTGCCACGTCCAGCCGTGCGGGGTCGCCACGTTCGGCACCGTGTCCCACAACTCGTGACCCACCGCGGCCGACGCCGCGTTCGCCGACACGTAGTCCGTCAGCCGCAGCTCGTCGACGCCGAAGCCCTCCGGCGGGTCCGCGATCTCCGCGGCCGCCCGCGCGTACGGCGAGAAGTCGGGGTAGCCCTGCTCGTCCACCCGCACCCCCCTCGGATGGCGCGCGGCCCGCACCGGGTCCGGGAAGTGCACGACCTGCCCGGCATAGGCCGCGTTCGGCGGCGCGGCGTGTCCCTGGGCCTGGCGGCCGGGAGGTACCCCCAGCCCGAGCCGACCTGTCGTCATGGCGGTTGCCCCCTGCGGCATTCCGTTACGGCCCCCGGCCACCGGTTCCGCACCCGGAACCGGCCCACCACGGACCGTAGTCGACTGTCTCAACGGCACCGACGCGCGTTGACCGCGCCTGTCGCGGTGCCGACAGCCTATGCGGTACGGCGACCCCGGTCACCGGCCCTCCGTTCGAACCCCGCACCCCCGTCCCACCCCCGTCACCCCCCGGCGCCCGTCCCGCACCCTCCCCTGTGTGACCAGCCGTCACCCCCACGTGACGACCCACCCCGCCGCTGGCGTGTCGCGGCGCCCCAGCTTCCCCACCAGCCACGCCATTTGGCACCCTGGGTCCGCCCGGGGGATGCTCAGGAGGGGATGACGATCATGAGCGCGACACAGACGGGACCGCACCGCGGTCCCCAGCCGCAGCCACCCGCACCACCGCACACGGCACCGCACGACGGACCGCGCACCCCCACCGCCCCCGCCCCCGCACCCGCCGGCGCCCCGGCCGGCGGCGACCCGCGCGTCGGCTGGAGCACCGCCGACACCCCCCACGCACCCACCCTGCGCCACCGCCGCGACGGCATCCTGCCCACCGTCGGTGCCGCCCTCTCCGTCCGCGGCACCACCCTCACCTGCACCGCCGCCCGCGGCGAGGAACCCCCCTCCCTGCACCCCCTCGTCCAAGACTTCCTCGACACCCTCACCAGCAGCCAGCGCGACCGCTTCACCGGCCGCTGCGCCGAGACCCTCCTCATCTCCCGCCACCTCGCCGCCGCCGACACCGCCCGCAGCAAACGCGCCGCCCGCAAACCCATGACCAACGGCGAAGCCCGCAAAGCCCTCAAACAGGCCAAACTCACCGCCCGTCACATCCGCGAGGACGGCGACCCCCTGCACGGCGCCTTCGCCGCACCCTGCCGCGCCTGCACCGCCCTCAGCGCCCACTTCGGCGTCCGCATCGTCGACCCCACCCCGGCCGACCACTGACCCGACCCCGCCCCTCCCCACCGCTCCTCCCACCACCACCGCAAGGAAGACCGCACCACGGCGGCCCCACGGCGCCCCGCCGCCGGTCCACCACCTCGACGAACGAAGGGCAGATGCACACCGACCGCACCTCGACCACCCGCTTCCCCGTCCCCGTCGACGCCGCCCTGCGCGACGCCGGCTGGCAACCAGGACGCTGGGACATCAAACAAGCGGAAGTCTGGGCCGACACCCTCCGGGACCACACCTCACCCGGCGGCCACCGCCACGCCGTCTTCCCCGCCGCCGTCGAGGCCTGGGCCGAATTCGGCGGACTGCACATCACCCCCACCGGACCCGGCCGCCAGCTCGCCCCCGCCGCCCTCCACCTCGACCCCCTGCACGGCCTCCACCAGGCCCGCACCCTCGGCGACCTCGGCCGCGCCCTCGACACCGAGATCAGCCCCCTCGGCACCGAGACCGGCACCGCCGCCCTCCTCGCCATCGACGCCGAGGGCCGCGTCTACGCCCTCGACCACACCGGCGACTGGTACCTCGGCCCCGACATCGACCACGCCCTCGGCACGCTCGTCGCCGGCACCCGCCCCACCCGCCTCACCACCGGCTGACCACGCGGCGGCACACACGACGCCCACGCCGGGTACGCCGCAGAGCCGTGTGCGCCCTGGGCGCCCTGGGCGCGTGTGCGCGTACGCGCCGTCTACGCCGCCGGAATCACCGCCGACACCCGGAAACCCCCCGCATCCGTCGGCCCCGACACGAACACCCCGCCCAACGCCGCCACCCGCTCCTTCATCCCCACCAGGCCGTTCCCCCCCGACGGCAACCGCGCCGACGACGCCGACCCCGCCTCCGGCGGCGGCTCGTTCTCCACCTGCATCGCGATCTCCGACACCCGGTGCGCCAGCCGCACGTACGTCTTCGCACCCGCCGCGTGCTTGTGGACGTTCGTCAACGCCTCCTGCACCACCCGGAACGCCGTCTGCTCGATCTCCGCCGCGTACGACCGCGCCTCCCCCTCCACCGACAGGTCCACCACCATCCCCGCGGCCGCCGACTGCCCCACCAGCTCCTCCACGTCCGACAGACACGGCCCCTCCACCGCGCCCTCGTCCACCACCGCACGCGACACCGCCACCGCCGCGGCCACCTCCACCGCCGCCGGCACCGCCGACGACGACCCCCCGCGCACCCCGTCCCCACTGCGCAGCACGCCCAGCATCTCCCGCAGCTCCGTCAACGCCTGCCGGCCCATGTCCCCCACCAGCGCCGCGTTCTTCACCGCCTTCTCCGGGTCCTTCCGCGCGATCGCCTGCAACGCCGCCGCGTGCACCACCATCAGACTCACCCGGTGCGCCACCACGTCGTGCATCTCCCGCGCGATCCGCGTCCGCTCCTCACCCCGCGCCCACTCGGCCCGCTCCTCCGCCCGCTCGGCCAGCAGCTGCAGCTCCCGCTCCAGACTGTCCGCCCGCTCCCGCAGACTCTCCATCAGCCGGCGCCGCGCCCCCACGTACAGACCCAGCAGCACCGGCGGAGCCGTCATCCCGATCGCCGTCGTGATCGACGCGAACGGCACGAACCAGTCACCCAGGGTCAGATCACCCCGCGCCATGTCCTGCCGCACCCGCACGAACGTCACGATCAGCGTCCCCACCAGCGACATCCCCGCCAGCGAACCGATGATCCGGCGCGGCAGCTCGGACGCCGCCAGCGTGTACAGGCCGACGACCCCCATCAGGAAGCCCATCTCGGCCGGCGTGATCGCGATCGCCACCAGCACCACCGCGATCGGCCACCGGCGGCGCACCACCAGCACCGAGCCGGCCAGCAGCCCGAACACCACCCCCACCGCCGGCGCGATCCCCGCATCCCGCGCGAACGGAACGCCCTCCACCGCGCACTCCACGGCCGACGCCGCGGCCAGCGCCCCGTCCAGCACGGCGCTGCGCCACCTGGCCCACCACCACGGCCCTCCCCGGGCCGCCTCGTGCTCTTCCCCCGTCGTGGTCATGCCTCCAGCCTACGGAAGCCCACCCCGCCTTTTCCGGCGAGTTTCGCCGACTGGCCTACACCACCCTCCGTAATCGAATAACTCCGAAACCCCCCACTTTCACTCGAACTACTGAACCACCCCTGTTCGCCCCCGGAACCTGACATTCCGTCCGGACGGTATGCGTATGACCACCAAGTACGCCGACTTCGAGGGCCTGCGACAGCAAGCGGTGGCGCTGCGGCGGGCCGGCCTCAGCCGCCGGCAGATCCGCGACCGCCTGCACGTCGACAACAACGACATCCTCAACCGCCTCCTCGAAGGCGAACCGCCCCCCGACTGGACGAAGCGCCCCCGCGCCAAGGACGACCTCCGCGCCCGCGCCCGCGAGCTGCGCCTCCAAGGCCGCACGTACGACCAGATCCAACTGGAACTGGGCGTCTCGAAGAGCTCGATCTCCCTGTGGGTACGCGACTTGCCGAAGCCGGAGCGACGGCCGCCATCGGAACAGTCCCGGCACGCGGCTCGGGAGCGGTGCCGGCGCCAACAGGCCGTACGGGAGGAGCAGCGCCGGCGAATCACGGACGAAGCCGCGCCGACGGTGGGCGCCCTGTCCGCCCGGGAGTTGTTCCTCCTTGGAGTGGGTCTCTACTGGTCGGAGGGAGCCAAGGCCAAAGGCGGTTCGGATCGTCGCGTGATCTTCGTCAACAGTGACCCCAACATGATCAGGGTGTTCCTCGTCTGGCTCGACCTGATCGGCGTGGAACGAGAGCGCCTGCGCTTCTCCGTCAATATCCACGAATCAGCCGATGTCTCCCGGGCGGAGGCATACTGGGCCAAGACGGTGGGGATTGAAACCTCCGCACTTCTGAAGACCAGTCTCAAGAGGCACAACCCCAAGACACGGCGCACTAATGTGGGCGACAGCTACCACGGATGCCTCCGCGTCGTCGTCCTCAGAAGCGCAGAGCTGCACCGCCGTATCGAAGGCTGGTGGAACGGAATCGTTCTTGGCAGCCGGACAAGCTCCGGTAAGGTCTGAGGCAGCGATCCGCCGTAGTGTAATTGGCAGCACGGCACCCTTTGGAGGTGTTTCGGTCTAGGTTCGAGTCCTAGCGGCGGAGCTGCACTGCCGGGCCCTGACTGCACAGTCGGGGCCCGCTCTCATGTCCCCCCGTTAACGCCCCGGTATCCTTCGGGTGTCCCCACCCCTACACAGCCGAAGGGCAACTCCGTGAGCGCCATTCGCCCGGCAGCCGTCGTCGTTCTCGCAGCGGGTGAGGGCACCCGTATGAAGTCGGCCACACCCAAGGTCCTGCACGAGCTCTGCGGTCGCAGCCTCGTCGGTCATGTCCTCGCCGCCTCCCGCGAGTTGGACCCCGAGCACCTCGTGGTCGTCGTCGGGCACGCGCGCGAGCAGGTCACCGCGCACCTCGCCGAGATCGACCCGGGCGTGCGCACGGCCGTCCAGGAGGAGCAGAACGGCACGGGCCACGCGGTCCGGATGGGCCTGGAGCAGCTGGGCGGCGCGGTGGACGGGACCGTGGTCGTGGTGTGCGGGGACACCCCGCTGCTGACGGCGGCCACGCTGGGGCAGCTGGCGCGGACGCACGGCGCGGACGGCAACGCGGTGACGGTGCTGACGGCGGAGGTCCCGGACGCGACGGGGTACGGCCGGATCGTGCGGGACGCGTCGGGCGCGGTGACGGCGATCGTGGAGCACAAGGACGCGTCGGAGGAGCAGCGGGCGGTCCGGGAGATCAACTCGGGTGTGTTCGCGTTCGACGGTGCGTTGCTGGCGGACGCGCTGAAGCAGGTGCGGACGGACAACAGTCAGGGTGAGGAGTACCTGACGGACGTGCTGGGGATCCTGCGGGAGGCGGGGCACCGGGTGGGGGCGTCGGTGGCGGCGGACCACCGGGAGATCGCGGGGATCAACAACCGGGTGCAGCTGAGCGAGGCGCGGCGGATCCTGAACGACCGGTTGCTGACCGAGGCGATGCTGGCGGGTGTGACGGTGGTGGACCCGGCGACGACGTGGGTGGATGTGACGGTGTCGTTCGAGCGGGACGTGGTGGTGCATCCGGGGACGCAGTTGCACGGTGCGACCCGGTTGGCGGAGGGGGCCGAGGTGGGTCCGAACTGCCGGCTGACGGACACGGTGGTGGGTGCGGGGGCGCGGGTGGACAACGTGGTGTCGTACGCGTCGGAGATCGGTGCGGGGGCGTCGGTGGGGCCGTTCGCGTATCTGCGGCCGGGGACGCGGCTGGGGGTGAAGGGGAAGATCGGGACGTTCGTGGAGACGAAGAACGCGTCGATCGGTGAGGGGACTAAGGTGCCGCACCTGTCGTACGTGGGGGACGCGACGATCGGTGAGTACTCGAACATCGGCGCGGCGAGCGTGTTCGTGAACTACGACGGTGAGGCCAAGCACCACACGACGGTGGGGTCGCACTGCAAGACGGGTTCGGACAACATGTTTGTGGCTCCTGTCACGATCGGGGACGGTGCGTACACCGCGGCGGGCTCCGTGATCACCAAGGATGTGCCGCCCGGTTCGCTGGCCGTGGCCCGTGGCCAGCAGCGGAATATCGAGGGCTGGGTGGCCCGTAAGCGTCCGGGCAGTGCGGCGGCGCGGGCTGCCGAGGCGGCGGCCCGTGAGGGCGGGCGCGAGGACTGACCGGAAACGCGTGCGTCGAACACGGCGTACCGTGATAAGTGCACACCCGCACCCCACCAGCTGAGACGGCTCGCCGCGCCCAGCGGCGCGGCCTGTCGTCAGCCGGCTGAGAGACCTCTGAGGAGACAGTGCTGTGACCGGGATCAAGACGACCGGCGAGAAGAAGTTGATGTTCTTCTCCGGCCGCGCCCACCCCGAGCTTGCCGAGGAGGTCGCCCACCAGCTGGGTGTCGGGGTCGTCCCGACGAAGGCCTTCGACTTCGCCAATGGCGAGATCTACGTCCGTTACCAGGAGTCGGCGCGTGGTGCGGACTGCTTCCTGATCCAGAGCCACACGGCTCCGATCAACAAGTGGATCATGGAGCAGTTGATCATGATCGACGCGTTGAAGCGTGCGTCGGCGCGTTCGATCACGGTGATCGTGCCGTTCTACGGTTATGCGCGGCAGGACAAGAAGCACCGTGGCCGTGAGCCGATCTCGGCGCGGCTGATCGCGGACATGATGAAGGCGGCCGGTGCGGACCGACTGCTGACCGTGGATCTGCACACGGACCAGATCCAGGGCTTCTTCGACGGTCCGGTGGACCACCTGTTCGCGCTGCCGCTGCTGGCGGACTACGTGGGCGAGAAGGTGGACCGCAACAAGCTGACGGTGGTGTCGCCGGACGCGGGCCGGGTGCGGGTCGCGGACCGCTGGTGCGACCGGCTGGGTGCGCCGCTGGCGATCGTGCACAAGCGGCGTGACAAGGACGTGGCGAACCAGGTGACCGTCCACGAGGTCGTGGGTGAGGTCGAGGGCCGGGTGTGCGTCCTGGTGGACGACATGATCGACACGGGTGGCACGATCTGTGCGGCGGCGGACGCGTTGTTCGCGCACGGTGCGGAGGACGTCATCGTGACGGCGACGCACGGGGTGCTGTCGGGTCCGGCGGCGGACCGGCTGAAGAACTCGCGGGTGAGCGAGTTCGTGTTCACGAACACGCTGCCGACGCCGGGTGAGCTGAGTGACGGGCTGGACAAGATCAAGGTGCTGTCGATCGCGCCGACGATCGCGAGTGCGGTGCGTGAGGTGTTCGAGGACGGTTCGGTGACGAGCCTGTTCGACGAGCAGTGAGGTTTCTGCACCGGGTGCGCTGACCGCGGCCGGTGATCGTTTTGGGTACGGCCTCCTGTGCCGGGTAAGCTGCTGAAGTTGCTCGGCGAGGGAGGCCGTACCTGGTACGGCGATCCGTTATCGACGCGCTCTTCGTAGCAGGCCGTTCGTTGGCCGGGTGACCCCGTCCGTTCCGCTTCCTACGAGGAGTGATCACCATGTCCGAGGTCAAGCTCGCCACCGAGACCCGCACCGAGTTCGGCAAGGGTGCCGCGCGCCGCATCCGCCGTGACAACAAGGTCCCGGGTGTCCTGTACGGGCACGGCACCGAGCCGGTCCACCTGATCTTCCCGGGTCACGAGCTGCTGCTGGCGCTGCGCACGCCGAACGTCCTGATCGCCCTCGAGGTCGACGGCAAGACCGCGCTGGCGATCCCGAAGTCCGTGCAGCGCGACCCGCTGAAGGGCTTCCTGGAGCACGTCGACCTGCTGCTGGTCAAGCGCGGCGAGAAGGTCACGGTCGAGATCCCGGTGCAGACCGAGGGCGAGCTCGCCCCGGGTGCCTACCTGGTCGAGCACGTGCTGAACGCGCTGCCGGTCGAGGCCGAGGCCACGCACATCCCCGAGTCCGTCACCGTGTCCATCGCGGGCCTGGCGGCCGGTGACTCCATCCTCGCCAAGGACATCGAGCTGCCGAAGGGCACCACGCTGGCCGTCGAGGACGACGCGGTCGTCGTGCAGGTCCTCGCCGCGCAGGCGGAGGAGTCGGCGGGCGAGGAGTCCGAGGGCGACGAGGCCGCCGCCGAGGCCTGATCCTCACGATCACCCACTGGTCAGCCGCTGTTCCTCCCGGGGGCAGCGGCTGGCGCGTATCCAAGGAGACCTGGACGTGACCACCCCCGCCACCGCCCCCTGGCTGATCGTCGGCCTGGGCAATCCCGGGCCCGAGTACGCCATGAACCGGCACAACATCGGGTTCATGGTGGCCGATCTGCTGGCCGAGCGGATCGGGGGGAGGTTCAAGCGGGCCGGGAAGGCGCAGGCGCAGGTCGTGGAGGGCCGGACCGGTCCGGTGGGTCCGGCCGGCCGGCGGGTGGTGCTGGTGAAGCCGATGTCGTACATGAACCTGTCCGGGGGGCCGGTGAACGCCCTGCGGGACTTCTACAAGGTGCCGACCGCGCAGATCGTGGCGGTGCACGACGAGCTGGACATCGACTACGGCACGCTGCGGCTGAAGCTGGGCGGCGGGGACAACGGGCACAACGGGCTGAAGTCGATGACGAAGGCGATGGGGCCGGACTACCACCGGGTGCGGTGCGGGATCGGGCGGCCCCCGGGGCGGATGCAGGTCGCGGACTTCGTGCTGAAGGACTTCTCCTCGGCGGAGCGCAAGGAGCTGGACTGGTTCGTGGATCGGGCGGCGGACGCGGTGGAGTGCCTGGTGACCGAGGGGCTGGAGCGGGCGCAGGGGTCGTACAACTCCTGAACCGCCCCCGGCGGAGTTGACCCGGCGCCAGGCCATGGCCAATGATCCCGGCCATGCCTGCCACCGCCCACCGCTCCCCCCGCACCTCCGGCCCCGCGCTGCGGTTCGGGCGGCTCGCGGTGATGGGGGCGGTCGCCGTGCTCGTGCTGATCGCGGGCGTGTGGGCGTCGTGGGGGACGGCGCAGCACGTGATGCTGACCAAGGGGCGGGAGCGGGGCACCGTGACGGTGACCCGGTGCGGGGAGGACACCTGCTCGGGTCCGTACGCGCCGGTGTCGGCGGGGTCGACGGCGCGGGCCCGGGTGGAGATCGACCGGTCGGTGGGCGTGCGCGAGGGGCGCACGTACGCGGTGGTGGTGAAGCCGGACAGCGACCAGGTGGTGCGTTCGGGGCCGGCCGGGGTGCTGTACGCGTGGGTACCGCTCGGGGGTGCGCTGCTGCTGGCGTCGGTGGTGGTCGCGGGCGGGATGCGACGGCCGCGGGCGGGGTGGCTGCTGGCGGGGTCGGGGGTCGCGCTGCTGACGGCGGCGTTCCTGACCGCCTGAACGGACAGCCGCGGGAAGGGACAATTCCGTGCGGTCAACGCGAGGGCGCCCCCGGGATCCTGGATCCCGGGGGCGCCGTCGTGTGCCGGTGTGCGGGGCGGGTCAGCCGGTGTTGCGCAGGCCCGCGGCGACGCCGTTGACGGTCAGCAGCAGGGCGCGGGAGAGCAGCGGGTCGGGCTGCTCGCCGGTGGCCGCGGCGTCGCGCTGGCGCTTGAGCAGGGTGACCTGGAGGTAGGAGATCGGGTCCAGGTAGGCGTCACGGATGGCGAAGGTCTGCTTCAGGACGGGCTGGGCAGCCAGGAGTTCGCGTTCGCCGGTGACCTTGAGGACCTCGGTGACGGTGAGGTCGTGCTCGGTGCGGATGGTGTCGAAGACGTGCCGCAGCTCGTCGGGGACGAGCGTGTCGACGTAGTGCTGGGCGATGCGCAGGTCGGTCTTGGCGAGCGTCATCTCGACGTTGGAGATGAAGTTGCGAAAGAAGTGCCACTGTTCGTGCATCTCGTCCAGCACGCTGTCCAGTCCGGCCTCGCGCAGCGCCTTGAGGCCGGAGCCGACGCCGAACCAGCCGGGGACGATCTGGCGGGACTGGGTCCAGCCGAACACCCAGGGGATGGCGCGCAGTCCGTCGAGGGAGACGCCGGAGCCGGGGCGGCGGGAGGGCCGGGAGCCCAGGTGCAGGTCGGCGAGCTGGTCCACCGGCGTCGACGCGAGGAAGTACGTCGGCAGGTCGGGGTCCTCGACCAGGCGGCGGTAGGCGGCGTGGGCGGCGTCGGAGGCGACGTCCATCGCGGCGTCCCAGCGGGCGAGGGCCTCGGTGGACTGGCGGGGCGCGGTGTGCAGGGCGGAGGCCTGCAGGGTGGCCGCGACGGTCAGTTCGAGGTTCTCGCGGGCCAGCGACGGGATGAGGTACTTGTCGGAGATGACCTCGCCCTGCTCGGTGACCTTGATCTCGCCCTCCAGGGTGCCCCAGGGCTGGGCGAGGATCGCGTCGTGGGAGGGGCCGCCGCCGCGGCCGACGGTGCCGCCGCGGCCGTGGAAGAGGCGCAGGCGCACGCCGTAGCGGTGGGCGACGTCGCGCAGGCGGCGCTGGGCGCGGTGGATCTCCCACTGGCTGGTGGTGATGCCGCCGAACTTGGAGGAGTCGGAGTAGCCGAGCATGACCTCCTGGACGTCGCCGCGCAGGGCGACCAGCCGCCGGTAGGACGGGTCGGAGAGCATGTCCTCCAGGATCGTGTCGGCGGCCTTGAGCTCGTCGGTGGTCTCCAGCAGCGGCACGATGCCGATCTTCGCCCAGCCGGCGTGCAGGTCGATCAGGCCGGCCTCGCGGGCGAGGACGGCGGCGGCGAAGACGTCGTCGGCGCCCTGGCACATGGAGATGATGTACGACTCGACGACCTCGGGTCCGAAGACCTCCAGGGCGCGCTTGACGGTCCGGAAGACGCCGAGGGTCTTCTCGCCGGCCGCGTCGACCGGCGCCGGGGTGGGCGCGAGGGGGCGGCGGGAGCGCAGTTCCTTGGCGAGCAGCCGGGCGCGGTAGTCGCGGGGCATGTCGGCGTAGCGCCAGGACTCCTCGCCGAGCCGGTCGAAGAGCTGGCCGAGGGCGTGGTGGTGGGCGTCGGCGTGTTCGCGGACGTCCATGGTGGCCAGCTGGAGGCCGAAGGCGGCGAGGGTGCGGATGGTGCGGCTCATGCGGCCGTCGGCGAACAGGCCGCCGCGGTGGGCGCGCAGCGAGGTCTGGATGAGGACCAGGTCGTCCAGGAGCTCGCGGGTGCCGAGGTAGTCGCGGCCGGGCTCGTGCGCGGTGCCCTTGGCGAGGCGCTGCTTGGTGTTCTCCAGCTTCTGGCGGATGCAGGTGGCCTTGAGCCGGTAGGGCTCCTCGGCGTTGAGCCGCTTGTAGCGGGGGCTGATCTCGGGCAGCCGTTCGAGGTCGGCCTGGAGCGAGGTGAGGAGTTCCTCGGTGGCGCCGGAGTAGCGGATGGAGTTCGACAGGAAGCCGCGCAGCTCGTCGATCATGTCCAGGGCGTCGTTGATGCCGTGTTCGTGCTGGAGGATGAGGACGTCCCAGGTCACCTCGGGGGTGACGTTGGGGTTGCCGTCGCGGTCGCCGCCGATCCAGGTGCCGAAGGTGAGGGGGCGGGTCTCCTCGGGGAGGTGGACGCCGACGCGCTCCAGTTCGGCGGTCAGGTCCTCCAGGACGTCGCCGACGGCGCCGGCGTGCAGCTCGTCGAGGTAGTAGATGGCGTTGCGGGCCTCGTCGGCGGGCTCGGGGCGGACCACGCGCAGTTCGTCGGTCTGCCAGACGAGGTCGATGTTCTCGGCGAGCCGGACGTCCTGGCGGCGGCGGTCGGCGTCGATGACCGGCGTCTCCAGGAGCGCGGCGATGCGCCGGAGCTTGTTGAGGACCGAGCGGCGGGCGGCCTCGGTGGGGTGGGCCGTGAACACCGGGCGCACGTTGAGGTTGCGGACCGTCTCGCGGACGTGCTCGGGGTCGGCGTCCTTGAGGCGGTCGGCGGTGCGGGCGAGCAGGCCGCCCTCGGCGGCGCGGCGGGCGCGCAGCTCGCGGCCGCGGTGGACCTGCTCGGTGACGTTGGCCAGGTGGAAGTAGGTGGAGAAGGCGCGCACCAGCTTGGCCGCGGTCTCCAGCTCGATGCCGCGCAGCAGCTCGGCGGCGGCCTCGCCGTCCTCGCGGGTGAGGCGGCGGACCTTCTCCACCAGGTCGAGCAGCTCGGGGCCCTCCTGGCGGACGAGGGTCTCGCCCAGCAGGTCGCCCAGTCGGCGGATGTCGGCGCGCAGCTCGGTGCTGGTGGTCTCCTGGGACACGGTCTGGTCCTCGGCACTGCTCACAGGTGCGGCTCCTTGCAGTGTTGAAGCTCGTCTGGGAGGGGAACCCGGACTTCGCCCCGTGCGGCGGCGCCGCTTACGGGGAGCAAGCTCCGGGAAGAAATCAGAGCGGACCGCGCTGTCCGACCGACACAAGGATAGGTGTCCATGCGCAGGCGCAGGCCGTCGGGCTCTTGCCGCCGCGCATCACCCTGCCATACTTACGATGCCGTAGGTTACGGAACCGTAGGAACCGCTGGTACGGCTTCCGCCCACGGCACCGCCTGATTCCAAGACCCCCCGAGGGACGCGCATGACCTCAAGTTCCGACGTGATCGCAGACACGGCGAAGACGACCGACACCACCGATCCGACCCCCGCCACGCTGGGCGGGGAGCAGAAGCGCTCGATCGAGCAGATCGCGCTGCTGCTCTTCATCACCGTTCCGTTCCTCGCGCTGGTGGCCGCGGTGCCGCTGGCCTGGGGATGGGGAGTGAGCTGGCTGGACCTCGGTCTGCTGGTGTTCTTCTACTTCCTCGGCTGCCACGGCATCACGATCGGCTTCCACCGCTACTTCACCCACGGCTCCTTCAAGGCCAAGCGGCCCCTGCGGATCGCGCTGGCGATCATGGGGTCGATGGCGGTCGAGGGGCCACTGGTCCGCTGGGTGGCGGACCACCGCAGGCATCACAAGTTCTCCGACGCGGAGGGCGACCCGCACTCCCCGTGGCGTTTCGGCGAGACCCTGCCGGCCCTGATGAAGGGCCTGTGGTGGGCGCACATCGCCTGGATGTTCGACGAGGAGCAGACGCCGCAGGACAAGTACGCGCCGGACTTGATCAAGGACCCGGCGATGCGGGCGATCTCCCGCCAGTTCGTGCTGTGGACGGCCGTGTCGCTGCTGCTGCCGCCGCTGATCGGCGGCCTGGTCACCATGTCCTGGTGGGGCGCGTTCACCGCGTTCTTCTGGGGGTCGCTCGTCCGGGTGGCGCTGCTGCACCACGTGACCTGGTCGATCAACTCCATCTGCCACGCCGTCGGCAAGCGCCCGTTCAAGTCGCGCGACCGCTCGGGCAACGTCTGGTGGCTCGCGGTGCTGTCGTGCGGCGAGTCCTGGCACAACCTGCACCACGCCGACCCGACCGCGGCGCGGCACGGTGTGATGCGCGGCCAGATCGACTCCTCGGCGCGGTTCATCCGCTGGTTCGAGATGCTCGGCTGGGCCTATGACGTGCGCTGGCCGTCACGCTCGCGCATCGATGCGCGTCGCACCGACGAGGAGGGCGGCTCCCGGCGCCGGAAGGTCACGGCCGACGCGGCATGATGGACGCCGTGGCGACCGATCCCAGCAGTACCCCCAGCAACGACAAGCCGCGGCGCGCGCGCCGCACCCGGATGACCGGTGCGGAACGCCGCCAGCAGCTCCTGGAGATCGGTCGCACCCTCTTCGCCGCCAAGGGCTTCGAGGGCACCAGCGTGGAGGAGATCGCGGCGAAGGCCGGGGTGTCCAAGCCGGTGGTGTACGAGCACTTCGGCGGCAAGGAGGGCCTGTACGCGGTCGTCGTGGACCGGGAGATGCGCCGTCTGCTCGACATGGTGACCAGCTCACTGACCGCGGGGCACCCGCGCGAGCTGTGCGAGCAGGCGGCGTTCGCGCTGCTGGACTACATCGAGGAGTACACGGACGGGTTCCGCATCCTGGTCCGTGACTCGCCGATCCCCCAGTCGACGGGGTCCTTCGCCTCGCTGATCTCGGACATCGCCACGCAGGTGGAGGACATCCTGGGCCGCGAGTTCAAGAGCCGCGGCTTCGACCCGAAGCTGGCGCCGCTGTACGCCCAGGCCCTGGTCGGCATGGTCGCCCTGACCGGCCAGTGGTGGCTGGACGTGCGCCGCCCGAAGAAGGCGGAGGTCGCCGCGCACCTGGTCAACCTGGCCTGGCACGGCCTGGACGGCCTGGAGCCGAAGCCGCGGCTGATCGGCCACCGCAAGAGCTGACGGCGCCCCGCGCCGGACCCACATGAGCGCGCCGAGGCCCCCCTGCTTCCAGGGGGCCTCGGCGCGTTCGTGCGGGTCGGGTGCGACCCGGTCCGGCTCAGTGCTTGAAGACGTCCTTCGCCTTCTCCTTGGCCTGGCGGGCGTCGCCCTTCATCTGGTCGGCCTCGCCCTCGGCGGTCATCCGCTCGTTGCCCACGGCACGGCCCACGGTCTCCTTGGCCTTGCCCTTGAGCTCTTCGGTCTTGCCCTTGGCCTTCTGCTCGCCTGCCACGGTTGATCACTCCCAGTCAGGTTCGGGGGGCGTCTCATCGCTACGAGTGACCGCGACCGCGCGTCCTAAACCCCCGGTTCCAGGAACTCCAGCCGGTTGCCGACCGGGTCCTCGGCGTAGAACCTGCGGTGACCCGGCAGATCGCCGTCCCACGTGACGGTGACGCCGTGGCGGGCGAGCCGGTCGGCGTACGCCGCGATGTCCGTGACCCGCAGTCCCGGGTGGGCCTTGCGCGCGGGGCGGAAGTCCGCCTCGACGCCCAGGTGGAGCCGGACCTCGCCGGAGCGGAACCAGCAGCCGCCGCGGGCGGCGAGCGCGGGCGGCTTGGCGTCCTCCGTCATGCCGAGGACGCCGACGTAGAAGGCCCGCAGCAGGTCCTCGCTGTCCGGTGGGGCGGCGAGCTGGACGTGGTCGACGCAGCGGAGCATCACGCCTCCTTGCGGGCCACCGCGAACAGGCGGCGGAAGGGCAGGACGGTGCCGTAGGGGCTGCTCGGGTAGGCCGTGCGCAGCAGGTCGCGGTACTCGGCGACGAAGGCGTCCCGGGCCCCGGGATCCTCGGCGAGGGCGGTCAGGGCGGGGCGCAGGCCGGTGCCCTTGACCCAGTCCAGGACCGGGTCCTCGCCGGTCAGCACGTGGTGGTACGTGGTCTCCCAGACGTCGGTGGCGCAGCCGAGCCGGGCCAGCCGGTCCAGGTAGACGCCGGGGGCGTGGACGGAGTCGCCGGCGCGCAGGACGTGTCCGAGGCGGTCCTTCCAGCGGGGCGTGGCGGCGAGCTCGCGCATCAGGGCGTGCAGGGGCGCGTCGAGGTTGTGCGGGACCTGGAAGGCGAGGGTGCCGCCGGGGGCGAGGCCGGCCAGCCAGGCGGGAAAGGCGTCCAGGTGTCCCGGCACCCACTGCAGCGCCGCGTTGGACACGATCAGGTCGTACGGCTCGGCCGGTGTCCAGGCGGTGGCGTCGGCGGGCGCGAAGTCCAGCCGGCCACCGCCCGGCGTGGGACCGGCGTGGGCCTGCGCCTGCTCCAGCATGGCGGGCGAGTTGTCGTAGCCGGTGATGTGCGCGGTGGGCCAGCGGTCGGCGAGCAGGGCGGTGACGTTGCCGGGGCCGCAGCCGAGGTCCGCGATGCGCGGCGGGTCGCCGGGCAGGCCCGGGACGCGGGCCAGCAGGTCGGTGAAGGGGCGGGCGCGGTGGCCCGCGTGGCGCAGGTACTGGGCGGGGTCCCAGGTGGGCTCGGTCATGCCTCCACTGTCCCCGCCATTTTCTCTTGATGTCAAGAGACTTCACATCAAGAGACTTCATGTCGACACAACCACTACACTGATCGTCATGGAGGACGAGGTCGATCGGCTGGTCGCAGCGTGGCGCCGGGAGCGCCCGGACCTCGACGTGGAACCGCTCGAGGTGCTCAGCCGGGTCAGCAGGCTCGCCCGGCACCTGGACCGCGCCCGCCGGCTGGCGTTCTCCGAGCACCAGCTGGAGCCCTGGGAGTTCGACGTCCTGACCGCCCTGCGGCGGGCCGGGGCGCCCTACCAGCTCTCCCCCGGCCAGCTGCTGACCCAGACGCTCGTGACGTCGGGCACGATGACCAACCGCATCGACCGGCTGGCCAAGAAGGGCCTGGTGGAACGGCTGCCGGACCCCAGCGACCGGCGCGGGGTGCTGGTGCGGCTGACGGACGAGGGCCGCGACCGGGCCGACCAGGCGCTGGCGGGACTGCTCGCGCAGGAACGCGCGATCCTCGGCGAGCTGTCGCACGCCCAGCGGATCGAACTGGCCGGGCTGCTGCGGCAGTTGACGGCTCCGTTCGACAACATTCCGGGCTGAGACCGTCCTTCGGGCTGAGCCTGTCCTTCGGGCTGGGCCCGTCCTTCGGCTGCGGCGCCGTCGTGGCCGGTCGCGCAGTTCCCCGCGCCCCTGAAAGGCAACCACCCGCGCCCTCGAAGCCCGTCAGGCGCTGCTGCTCTCCTCGGCGACCATGCGGGCCGGGGCGCCGAGGTCGACCGGGCCGACGCCCGCCCGGCGGGCCAGGGCCACCGCGGCGAGGGTGGAGTGGACGCCCAGCTTGCCGAGGACGTTCTGCATGTGGGTGCGCACGGTGTGCGGGGAGAGGAACAGCCGCTCGGCGACGGCCTTGCGGCCCAGCCCGGCCACCATGCAGCGCAGCACCTCCCGCTCGCGCGGGGTCAGCGACTCCACCAGCCGCTCGCTCTCGGTGCGGTGCTTGCGGGCCGCGGTCAGCTCGCGCAGCACCCCGGTGAGCAGCGCGGGCGGCAGGTGCGTCTCGTCGCGCAGCACCCCCCGGATGACGGTGAGCAACCGGGACAGCGAGCAGTCCTTGGCGACCCAGCCCGACGCGCCGGCCTGCAGCGCCAGGGCCGCGCGGCGCGGGTCGTCCTTCTCGGCGAGGACCACCACCCGGAGGTGGGGCTGCGCCGCGCGCACCCCGGCGACCAGGGAGATCCCGTCGACCAGTCCGTCCTCGCCCACCTCCTGCACGGGCACCGCGGGCCGCGGCCCGGGCACGGCACCGCCGAGGTCGGCGTCGACCAGCAGCACGTCGTAGCGGCGCCCCTCGGCGGCCGCGCGCTCCAGGCAGCGCAGCGCCGCCGGACCGCTGCCGGCCGCGGAGACGTCGACGTCGGGCTCGGCGGCCAGGGCGGCGGCGAGCGACTCGGCGAAGATGCGGTGGTCGTCGACGACCAGGACTCGGATGCGCACCACGAAACCCCCTTCCCCGAGCTCCACGAGGAGCAGGGGATACCCCAGGTCCGGAGAGTGACGACCGGCGCGGACACGACGCCCGGGCGGGGCACGCGCCGCACGGCCGCCGCCGTGCAGTAACCGCTACCCCCGCCCCGGGCGTCGTACCCGGCTGTCTCGCCCCCTGATCGGCACCGGCCCCCACCGGCGCTGTTCACAGGGTAGGGCTGCGGGCCGGGAGCGGAAGGGGATTTGCAGAACTGTTCGCCCGGCGCGTTTATGGTGTGCCGCATGTTCCGTCTTGAGACAGAAGTCGACAAGGACCGTCGCGCGGTGCTCCGTTCGCGCCTGCTGGACACCAACACGGCGGCCTCGCCGGTCCTGCGCGCCCTGCGGGGCACCCCGGCGGAGCGCGAGGCGCCGCTGCACGTCTGGGCCCTGGACCAGGCGGGCGAGCTGGCCGGCGGCCTGGTCGGGCACACCTGGACGGCCTGGCTGCACGTCACCCACCTGTGGGTCGACGAGCGGCACCGCGGCGCGGGCCTGGGCGCACGCCTGCTCACGGAGGCGGAGCGGGTCGCCCGCGAGGAGCGCGGTTGCACCCGCGTACGCCTGGAGACGTGGGACTTCCAGGCGCCGGGGTTCTACCGGCGCCTGGGCTACGAGGTGGTGTGCACGATCGAGGACTACCCGCCGGGCTGCACCGAGTACACGCTGACCAAACGGCTCGGATAGGGCTCGTCCGCGGTCAGGCCAGGCGACGGGCCCCCGCCGCGGGGACCGCCTCGAACACGCGCGGGGCGGTGAACCCGGCCCCCGCGAACGCCTCTTCGACCGCCTTGCCGATGGTGTCCACGTCGGACGCCTCGGCCAGGACGATCGCCGAGCCGCCGAAGCCGCCGCCGGTCATCCGGGCGCCGAGCGCACCGGCCGCCAGCGCCGTGTCCACGACCAGGTCCAGCTCGGGGCAGGAGACGCGGAAGTCGTCCCGCAGCGAGGCGTGCCCCTCGGTCAGGACCGGGCCGATGGCCCGCGTGTCGCCCGACTCCAGCAGCGAGACGACGCGTTCGACCCGGTGGTCCTCGGTGACCACGTGCCGCACCAGCCGCACGACCTCCTCGGCGTCCGGTGCGTTCCCGGCCTCGGTGCGGAGCCGGGCCAGGGCTTCGTCCAGGTCGTCGAAGGGGACGTCCCGCAGCGCGTCGACGCCGAGCAGCGCGGCGCCCTGCTCGCAGCCGGAGCGGCGCTTGCCGTACTCGCCCTCGTTGTGCGCGTGCTTGACGCGGGTGTCGACGACCAGCAGCCGCATGCCCTCGGCGGCCAGGTCGAAGGGGATCTGCCGCTGGGACAGGTCGCGGGTGTCGAGGAAGAGCGCATGGCCCTCCTCGCAGCACGCGGAGGCCGTCTGGTCCATGATCCCGGTGGGCGCGCCGACGTAGACGTTCTCGGCGCGCTGGCACAGCCGGGCCAGCTGCCAGCGCTGCAGGCCCAGTTGGTACAGGTCGTTCAGCGCGAGGGCGACCACGACCTCCAGGGCCGCCGACGAGGACAGGCCGGCGCCCGCCGGGACGGTCGAGGCGAGGTGCACGTCGGCGCCGGTCACCGCGTGGCCGGCCTCGCGCAGCGCCCACACCACGCCCGCCGGGTACGCCGTCCAGTCGCGGTCGGTCCCGGGCGCCAGGTCGGCGAGCACCAGCTCGGCGACGCCGCCCTCGACGTCCTCGGAGTGCAGGCGCAGCACGCCGTCGTCGCGGCGCGCGACGGCGGCGACGGCGGTGTGCGGCAGCGCGAAGGGCATCACGAAGCCGTCGTTGTAGTCGGTGTGCTCACCGATGAGGTTGACGCGGCCGGGCGCCGACCACACGCCCCCGGGCTCGGTGCCGTAGAGCTCCGTGAACCGGGCGCGTACCTGCTGTGCCGCCACTACTGCTCCTCCGTGATCCGCTGTGCGAACTCCCACGCGTCCGCGACGATGCCCGCGAGGTCCGCGCGGGACGGGTTCCAGCCGAGCTTCTCGCGGGCGGTGGCCGCCGAGGCGACCAGGACGGCCGGGTCGCCGCCGCGGCGGGGGGCCACGACCTCGGGGATCGGGTGGCCGGTGACCCGGCGGACCGTCTCGACGACCTCGCGGACCGAGAAGCCGTTGCCGTTGCCGAGGTTGCAGATGAGGTGCTCGCCGGACCGGGCGGCCTCCAGCGCGAGCAGGTGGGCCTCGGCCAGGTCGGCGACGTGGATGTAGTCGCGCACGCAGGTGCCGTCGGGGGTCGGGTAGTCGTCGCCGTAGACGGAGATGGCGTCCCGGCGGCCCTGGGCGACCTGGAGGACCAGCGGGATCAGGTGCGACTCGGGCTGGTGGCGCTCGCCGTACGCGCCGTACGCGCCGGCCACGTTGAAGTAGCGCAGGGATACCGCGCCCAGGCCGTGGGCCGCCGCCTCGCCGGTGATCATGTGGTCGACGGCCAGCTTGGAGGCGCCGTAGGGGTTGGTCGGCTGTGTGCGGGCGCTCTCGACGATCGGGACCTCGTCGGGCTCGCCGTAGGTGGCGGCGGTGGAGGAGAACACCAGGGTGCGCACGCCGGCCTCGCGCATGGCGGTGAGCAGCGCCATGGTGCCGCCGACGTTGTTGTCCCAGTACTTCTCCGGCTTGACGACGGACTCGCCGACCTGGGAGGAGGCGGCGAAGTGCAGCACGGCGTCGAAGGAGGCGTCGAGCCACTTGGCGGCGTCCCGGATGTCGCCCTCGACGAAGGAGGCGCCGGCCGGGACGCCCTCGCGGAAGCCCGTGGAGAGGTTGTCGAGGACCGTCACCTCGTGGCCGGCCTCCAGCAGGTGCTGGGCGACCACGCTGCCGACGTACCCCGCGCCACCCGTGACCAGGTACTTACCGCTCATGAACTCGCTACCTCTCGCAGTCGCTCGGCCGCGGCCTCCGGCCGGATGTCGTTGATGAACACGTTCATGCCGGACTCGGAACCCGCGAGGAACTTCAGCTTGCCGGAAGTGCGGCGGATGGTGAAAAGCTCGAGGTGCAGCGCGAAGTCGTCGCGGTTGACGCCCTCGAACTCCTCCAGCCGGCCGAACGGCGCCTGGTGCCAGGCGGCGATGTACGGCGTCGGCGGCTCACCCTCGCCGAAGATCCGGTCGAAGCGCCTCAAGAGTTCCAGGTAGACCTGGGGAAATTCTGTGCGCGCCGCCTCGTCCAGCGCGAGCAGGTCGGGCACCCGCCGCTTGGGGTAGAGGTGCACCTCGTACGGCCAGTGCGCGGCGTACGGCACGAAGGCCACCCAGTGTTCACCCTCCAGGACGACCCGCTCGTCGGCGCGTTCGCGCTCCACGACGGCGTCGAACAGGTTCTCCCCGCCGGTCGCCTCCTTGTGCGCGGCCACCTGGCGCAGCATCAGGGCGGTGCGGGGCGTGGTGAAGGGGTAGGCGTAGATCTGCCCGTGCGGGTGACCCAGCGTCACCCCGATCTCGGCGCCACGGTTCTCGAAGCAGAACACCTGTTCCACGGAGGGCAGATGCGACAGCTCGGACGTCCGGTCGGTCCACGCGTCCAGGACGAGCCGCGCCTGCTCCTCGGTGAGGGCGGCGAAGGACGCGTCGTGGTCCTCGGTGAAGCAGACCACCTCGCAGCGGCCGGAGTCGCCGGCGAGGGAGGGGAAACGGTTCTCGAAGACCACGACGTCGTACGTCGAGTCGGGGATCTCGCTCAGCCGCCCGTCCCGGGACGGGCACAGGGGGCATTCGTCGGCCGGGGGGTGGTAGGTGCGGCCCTGCCGGTGGGAGGCGACGGCGATGGAGTCGCCGAGCAGGGGGTCGCGCCGGACCTCCGAGGTCGTCCGCGTCGGCTCCAGCGGCCGGCGGTCGACGGCGTCACGCACCCGGTCGTCGCGCAGGTCGAAGTAGATCAGTTCGCGACCGTCGGCCAGCCGGGTCGAAGTCTTCTTCACGTCGGACTCCTCACTCAACATAATCAAACATAACACATCACAACCCACCATGGGGAGTCAACGTCACGATCAAACAAAAACGAGCACCTGAAGTGTTCAATTGCTGAACGCAAAGGCGTAGGTTCCGCTCTGGATCTGTTCACGCAACGAAGCGAGATTCCATGCAAACCCCCACGGACACCCCTGTACTCAACCTGGCGGCCGAGCTCCGACTCCCCACGAACGCACTCGACTACACGATTCTCGCCATCTACTTCGTCGTGGTCCTGGGCATCGGCTTCGCGGCCCGCAGATCGGTGAAGACCAGCCTGGACTTCTTCCTCTCCGGGCGGTCGCTGCCCGCCTGGATCACCGGCCTGGCCTTCATCTCGGCGAACCTCGCCGCCACCGAGATCCTCGGCATGGCGGCCAACAGCGCCCAGTACGGCGCCTACACGGTGCACTGGTACTGGATCGGCGCCATCCCGGCCATGGTCTTCCTCGGCCTGGTGATGATGCCCTTCTACTACGGCAGCAAGGTCCGTTCGGTCCCCGAGATGCTGCTGCTGCGCTTCGACAAGTGGGCGCACCTGCTCAGTTCGGCCCTGTTCGCCTTCGCCGCCATCCTGATCGCCGGCGTCAACCTCTACGCCCTGGCGATCGTCGTCGAGGCGCTGCTGGGCTGGCCGCAGTGGGTGGCGATCGTGGTCGCGGGCGCCTTCGTTCTCGGGTACATCACCCTCGGCGGCCTGTCCTCCGCCATCTACAACGAGGTCCTGCAGTTCTTCGTGATCCTGGCGGCCCTCATCCCGCTGGTCGTGCTGGGCCTGAAGAAGGTCGGCGGCTGGGGCGGCCTGACCGACAAGCTGACGGCGACCCACGGCGAGAACTTCACCACCGCCTGGGGCGGCACCGGCATCGGCAGCGAAAACCCGCTCGGCGCCAACTGGCTCACCATCGTCCTCGGCCTCGGCTTCGTCCTCTCGTTCGGCTACTGGACGACCAACTTCGCCGAGGTGCAGCGCGCCCTGTCCGCGAAGAACCTCTCCGCGGCCCAGCGCACGCCCCTGATCGCCGCGTTCCCGAAGATCTTCATCGTGTTCCTGGTGATGATCCCGGGCCTGACCGCCGCCGCCCTGATCCCCGGCTTCGGCACCGCCGACTCCGGTTACCAGTACAACGACGCCATCCCGTACCTGATGGAGCAGTTGCTGCCCAATGGTGTGCTCGGCATCGCGGTCACCGGTCTGCTGGCCGCCTTCATGGCGGGCATGGCGGCGAACGTGTCGTCCTTCAACACGGTGTTCACCAACGACATCTGGGCCCGCTACGTCGTCCGGGGCCGCGAGGACGGCTACTACGTGCGGTTCGGCCGCCTGATCACCGTGATCGGCGTCGCCGCGTCCGTCGGCACGGCGTTCCTCGCGTCGTCGTTCTCGAACATCATGAGCTACCTGCAGACGCTGTTCTCCTTCTTCAACGTCCCGATGTTCGTCGTCTTCATCGTCGGCATGTTCTGGAAGCGCGCGTCGGCGAAGTCCGGCTTCTGGGGTCTGCTCGCGGGCACGGTCGCGGCGATGGTGAACTACTTCTGGATCTACAAGCAGGGAATCGTCGACATCCCCTCCGACCAGGGCGCCAACTTCGTCTCCGCGATCGTCGGCTTCGTCGCCGGCGCCGTCGTCATGGTCGTCGTCTCGCTGTTCACCGCGCCGAAGCCGGCCGCCGAGCTCCAGGGCCTGGTCTACGGCACCCGCTCGCCCGGCATGCAGGAGCCGCCCGCCGCGGGCGACGACGCCTGGTACCGCAGGCCGGCCCTGCTGGGCTGGGGCGCGATCGTCCTGGCGGCCGCCTGCTACATCCCGTTCTCGTTCTGATCGCGGGAGGATTGAGGAACCATGTCCGAGCACCACGGGTACTCCGAGCACGACGTCCAGCGCGAGGTCACCGACCTCGAGGGCAAGTCCGCGACGGCCGCGCGCCTCTTCGACATCCGCCGCATCATCGGCGGCCTGTTCGTCCTCTACGGCGTCATCGTCATGATCGCCGGCTTCACCGTGTCCGACGCCGACCTCGACAAGGCCGAGGGCGTCAACATCAACCTCTGGACCGGGCTGGGCATGCTGCTGCTCGGCCTGTTCTTCCTGGTCTGGCTGAAGCTGCGGCCCACCGCGGCCCCCACGCCTCCGCCGCTGACGGAGGACGGGGAAGCGGGCGAGCCCGGCCGGCCCACGCCGTAGTCGCCGCGGGTACGGGTACGGGGCCGGAGTCCACGGGAACTCCGGCCCCGTACGGGTGCACCCAGCCGTACGTCCGGGTCGCCCCTCAGAGCACCGGACCGCCGTCGGCCGCGCCCCGGGCGCCCGCCCGGTCCAGCAGGCCGGTGCGGGCCGCGAGGGCCGCCGCCTCCAGGCGGGAGCCGACGCCCAGCTTCATCAGCACCCGCTGCACGTGGGTGCGGGCCGTGGAGGGCGCGATGCCCATGCCGGCCGCGATCACCCGGGTGTCCTCGCCGTCCGCGACCCGGACCAGGACCTCCACCTCGCGCGGGGTGAGCATCTGCAGGAGCCGCTGGCCCTCGTCGTCGGGCTGCGCGGCCGGGTTCAGCAGCTCGCTGAACGCCCCCTGCAACAGCTGCGGGGCCACGGCGGCCTCACCCGCCCGCGCCTTCATGATCGCCCGCTCGACCCCCTCGATGCGCTCGTCGTGCCGCACGTAGCCGCAGGCGCCCGCCGCGAACGCGGCCGCGATGCCCCGGGGGTCGGGCACCGGGCCCAGGACCAGCACCGCCACCTGCGGGCGCTCCCGCTTGATGCGGACCACCGGGTCGAAGGTCCCCGGCGCGGCCGGGGCCGCCGTGCCCAGCAGGCACACCTCCGGCGCCCGGCTGATCACCAGTTCCGCCGCCCCCGCGGCCGGCGCGGCCGCCGCCAGCACCCGGTGCCCGCGCAGTTTCAGTGCCGAGGCCAACGCCTCGGCGAGCAGTCGGTGGTCGTCGACCACCATGAGCCGCACTCCCATCGAGCAACCCCCCAGTCCCCCCATGGATGCCCACCACGGTGCCGGTCGGACGCGGTGCCCCCCGGCTCCCCCGCCCGTTTCATGCCCCCGGAAGCTACACGCTTGTTCGACATCGCGCTGCCCCTACCGGCGAGAACCGACCCGGATCGGAGGACTTTCCGGCGTTCCGCGCGCACGCGGGCGCACCGCGGGGCGGCCACCGCGCCCGGCACGCGACGGACGCGCGCACGGCCCCGCCCCCGGGGAGGGGACGGGGCCGTGGCGGCGGTGACGCGGCGGGCGGCGGTGCTCAGCTTCCGGTGCCGAACCCGATCGCCAGGTACTCCTTGTCGCCGGTGCTGGAGACGTCGGCGTACACGCCGGCCATGTACAGCCGGCCGTCGGAGTAGATGATCTCCGAGTACTGCGGCAGGTAGTTGCTCTCCAGGTCGCGCACCGAATCGGTGCCCGGGTTCTGCATCAGCGTCGTCTGCTTGAACGTGGTGCCGTCGATGCTGACGATCTGCCCGCCCTTGTCGTACGGCGGCCGCTTGTACGCGATCACGTCGGCGCCGTCCATGCGCAGCGGCACGATCGTGTAGCCGTCGCCCGCGTCCGCGCGCTGACCGGTCTGCTTGCCGGTGGCCAGGTCGAAGGCGACGACCTCGTTGGTGCGGCTGTAGTCACCGGTGCCGTCGTGCTCCTCGGTCGGCACGTACAGGCGGCCGGCGCCGACCGCGAGGCCCGTGCAGGCCTCGATGCGGGTGATGCCCTCGCAGTCGGCCGCGTACTGGTCGCCCGGCGCGGAGATGCGGGTGATCAGCTTGCCGGTCTTGTTGTCGACGGAGAAGAAGTCCGAGATGCCGCTGCCGTCACCGGCGCTGTCGCCGACGTCGGCGGCCACCACCAGCGGGTCGGTGGAGACGATCGAGGCGTACTCGATGCCCGCGGTCATCTTGTACTCGGACAGCACCTTCCCGGAGACCGGGTCGATGGTCTGGACGTGCAGCTCCGGGTTGTCGTACGAGCCGCACTTGCGCAGCGCCACCAGCTTCGGGCCGCCGCCGTAGCCGGCGTCGTAGCAGCTGTCGGACGCCTTGGGCGACCACAGCACCTTGCCGCTGGCGATGTCGAAGGCCGCGCCGCCGTCGGTGCTGCCCGCGGCGACGGTGTTCCCGCTCACGGTGACGTTGTCGAAGGTGACCGGGTAGTCGCCGGAGGAGACGGTCTTGCGCCACAGCTGCTTGCCGGCCGCGAGGTCCAGCGCCGCGACCTCGCTGCACCCGGCCGAGGAGTTCTTGGCGGGCATCTTCGGCTGGAACAGGACGGCGGTGCGGTAGTCCTTGGTCATGTGCCGGCTCGCCTCGCACACCGGGCCGGGCAGCTTGACCGTCCACAGCTTGGCGCCGGTGTTCTTGTCGTAACCGGAGACCTCGGCGACGCCGCTCTTCACGTACGCCTTGTCGGTGAGCCAGGAGCCGTCCACGGCGACGCTGTCGCCCTTGGCGACGACCGGCATCGGCACCTGGAAGAGCAGCTTGGAGGCCGGGTCGCCGGGCGCCTTCTCGGAACCGCCGCCGGTGGTGCCGCCGGTGCCCTTGTCGTCCTGGCCGCCGGTGCTGCCGCTGGAGGTCCCGGCGGTCGCCTTGTCGTCCTTCTTCGCCTCGTTGTCGTCGGAGGACGACTTCGAGTACCAGATGCCGCCGCCGACGATCAGCGCGATGGCGACGACCGCCGCCACGATGATCAGCAGCTGCGCGTTCACCTTCCGGCCGCCTCCGCCGGGCACGGCCTGCGGCTGGAGCGGCACGGTCGGCTGTCCGGGATACCCGTACCCCGGCTGGCCGGGCTGGCCCGGCTGCCCCGGGTAGCCGTAGCCGGGCTGGGCGGCGTACGGCGAGGGCTGCCCGTAGGGGCCGGGCTGCTGCGGGGCGGCGTACGGGCCCTGCGGCTGCGGGGGCGTCGGGTAGCCGTAGCCCTGCGGCGGCTGGGCGGGCGGGGCCTGCTGCGGGTAGCCGTAGCCGGGCGGCGCCTGGGGCGGGCCCGCGGGCGGGGCCTGCGGGGGCGGGGGCGTCGGTGCGCCCGGCGCCGGGGGCTGCTCGGGCGACGCCTGCGGTGCCTGCGGTGCCTGCGGTGCCTGCGGTGCCTGCGGGTAGCCGTAGCCCGGCTGCGGGGCCTTGGTCAGGCTCGGCGGGGCGGGCGGGGTCTGCGGGGCGCCGAAGCCGGGCGGCTGCTGCGCGGGGGTGGTGTCCTGGGACCCGCCCGGCTGGTCCTGCGGCTGGTCCTCGGGGGTGCCGGGGCCGGGTCCCTGCGGGGGCTGCTGGGGCGGCGGGGGCGGCGGCGTGGTCATGGTGTGGGTACCTCGTCGGGAAGGAGCTCGGGGGACGGACCGTGGGGAGGTGTCACTTGCCGTAGGCGAGCATCAGCTTCTCCTTCGCGTCGTCCGCCCCGTTCAGCCGGGTGCTGGAGAGGTAGAACCGCCCGTCCGTCCAGGCGAGGTCACGGGCGTAGAAGCTGCTCTCGAGGGCGGTCGTGCTCGCCGGGAGCTGGAGCAGCTTCGCCGGGGTGTGCGCGGTCCCGGCGGTGGGGATCGACACCACCTGGCCGGCCGCGTCGTACGACGGCTCGACGTAGGCCACGAGGGCGCCGCCCTCGAGCCGGACGGGGAGCATCGTCTCGTCCGCGGGCGACTTCACGCGCCACTTCTGCCTGCCGGAGGAGAGGTCGATGGCGACGATCTCGTTCGGGCCGCTCTTGGCGTCGGTCGGCAGGTAGAGGGTATTGGCGTCGGCCACCACACCCTGACAGCCCGTCAGGTCGCGCTGGAGGATGGCCGACTGGCACTCGGGGGCGAAGTTCCCGTCGAAGGCGACCTGGGAGCGGGCGGTGCCGTCGGCCTTGAACGTGGAGATGTTCCAGGTGTTCTTGTCCTCGTTGGTGCTGTAGACGACCAGCGGGTCCAGCGAGAAGGTCCGCGCCACCCGCCAGCCCTTGGCGAACTCGCGGGTCCACTTCGCCTTGCCGGTCGCCGGGTCCAGCTCCTGGACCTCCTCGTGCTCCTTCGCGCCGGTCGCGTCGCAGGACGCCACGGACACCAGCCGGGCGCCGCCCGCGAACGCGGTCGGGAAGCAGGAGTCGCCGTAACTCTTCTTGTCCCACAGCTTCTTGCCGGTGCGCACGTCGTACGCCGTGCCGGACTGGGAGCGGCCGACCACCAGCGTGTTGCCGGTGAGGGAGAGCTCGATGTCGAGGGCGCTGTCGAACAGCGCGCCGTCGGCGACGACGGCCGTCCATCCCTTGGCGCCGGTCTTCAGGTCGAGCTGCTGGAGCTGGTTGCACTTGGCGCGGTCGCTGGTGCCGCTCATGTACGCCACGACGACCTTGTCGTCGGCCGTCTTCTGCCGGGTGACCGCGCAGACCTTCTGCGGGAGCGTGACGGTGGTCCACGCGGGCGTGCCGTCGGCGACCTTGTAGCCGACGACCTCCTTGTACGCGGCCTTCACGGCCGTGGTGCCGGTGATCCACATGCCGGGGGCCTCGGCGCCGGAGGCGGGCGCGTCGGGGGCCTCCTTGTACCAGAGGACCTTGGCCTCGCCGGCCTTGCGGCCCGCGTTGAAGTCCTGTTGGCCGGTGCCGCCGTCGCCGCTGCCGTCGCCGGGGTCGACCGGGCTTTCGGAGGCGGACGGCTTGTCGTCGTCGCTGTGCGCGGCGACCGGCTTCTCGTCCTTGTCGTCGCCGCCGCGCGTCACCGCGAACACCGTGCCGCCGACGACCAGCAGGGCGGCCACGGCGGCGGCGACCACGACCGCGGGCCGGCCCTTGAACGGGTTGCGCGAGCCGGACGGCGGGGTGCCGGGGGCTCCGGGCGCGCCGGGGAACTGCGGCGGCTGCGGGTAGCCGTACCCGGGCTGCTGCCCGTACGGCCCCGGCTGCGGGGCGGGTGCGTAGGGCCCGGGCTGGGGCGCCCCGTAGGGGCCCGGCTGCTGGGGCGGTGGGTACGCTCCCGGCTGCTGCGGTGCGCCGTACGGTCCCGGCTGCTGCGGTGCGCCGTACGGTCCCGGCTGCTGGGGTGCGCCGTAGGGGCCCGGGGCCGGGGGCGGGGCCTGCTGCGGATAGCCGTAGCCGGGCTGCGGCGGCGCGGGCGGTGTCGCGGGCGCCTGCGGCGGCCGGTCGGACGGCTGGTGCGGGGGTGGTCCGAAACCACCCTGCTGCGGAGGCTGATCGGGCGGCTGAGCCATCAGCGTCTTCCCCCTCGTTCACTGATTTTCGGCCACGCCCTGAGGTTCGCTCGGGACCCGGAGTCGTACTCAGACAGTTCTCAGACGGCTCTTTCTATCACCCGGCACCGACGGTCCACCGGCCCGCGCCCGCCGCTGTTCCCAAGGGAGAACCCGCCCGTGATGCCCCCGTTACGCGCCTCCACGCCCCCTTCACACGGCGCGCGCGCCGACGGAGCGCGCCGGGGCGGGAACACCGCGCCCGGCCCGCCGCGCCGGGCGCCGGAGCAACCCCTAGGCGTCCTCGGCCAGTTCCAGCCAGCGCATCTCCAGCTCCTCGCGCTCACCGGCCAGCTCGCGCAGCTCGGTGTCGAGCCGGGCGACCTTCTCGAAGTCGGTGGCGTTGTCGGCGATCTGCGCGTGCAGCTTGGACTCGCGCTCGGAGAGCTTGTCCAACTGCCGCTCGATCCGCTGGAGTTCCTTCTTGGCGGCGCGCTGGTCGGCGGCGCTCTTCTCGCCGCGCTCGGCGGCCGGCGCGACCGCCGCGGGGGCGGCGGCCGCGGCGGCCTCCTCCATGCGCCGGCGGCGCTCCAGGTACTCGTCGATGCCGCGCGGCAGCATCCGCAGGGTGCCGTCGCCGAGGAGGGCGAAGACCCGGTCGGTGGTGCGCTCGACGAAGAACCGGTCGTGGGAGATCACGACCATCGAGCCGGGCCAGCCGTCGAGGACGTCCTCCAGCTGGGTCAGGGTCTCGATGTCCAGGTCGTTGGTGGGCTCGTCCAGGAACAGCACGTTGGGCTCGTCCATGAGCAGCCGCAGCAGCTGGAGCCGGCGCCGCTCACCGCCGGAGAGGTCGCCGACCGGCGTCCACTGCTTCTCCTTGCCGAAGCCGAACGTCTCGCACAGCTGCCCGGCGGTCATCTCCCGGCCCTTGCCGAGGTCGACCCGCTCGCGGACGCGCTGCACGGCCTCCAGGACCCGCCAGGTGGGGTCGAGTTCGTCGACCTCCTGGGAGAGGTAGGCGAGCTTGACCGTCCGGCCCACGGCGATCCGCCCGCCGGCCGGCTGGGTCTCGCCCTGGGTGCGCGCCGCCTGCGCCATGGCCCGCAGCAGGGAGGTCTTGCCGGCGCCGTTGACGCCGACCAGGCCGATGCGGTCGCCGGGTCCGAGCTGCCAGGTGACGTGCTTGAGCAGCACCTTGGGCCCGGCCTGGACCGTGACGTCCTCCAGGTCGAACACGGTCCTGCCGAGCCGCGAGGACGCGAACTTCATCAGCTCGCTGGTGTCGCGCGGCGGCGGCACGTCCGCGATGAGCTCGTTGGCCGCCTCGATCCGGAACCGCGGCTTGGACGTCCGGGCGGGCGCCCCGCGGCGCAGCCAGGCCAGCTCCTTGCGGACCAGGTTCTGCCGCTTGACCTCCTCGGTCGCGGCGATGCGCTCGCGTTCGGCGCGGGCGAAGACGTAGTCGGAGTAGCCGCCCTCGTACTCGTGCACGTCACCGCGCTGCACGTCCCACATGCGCGTGCAGACCTGGTCGAGGAACCAGCGGTCGTGGGTGACGCAGACCAGGGCCGAGCGGCGGGTCTGCAGGTGCTGGGCCAGCCAGGCGATGCCCTCGACGTCGAGGTGGTTGGTCGGCTCGTCCAGGACGATCAGGTCCTGCTCCTCGATGAGCAGCTTGGCCAGCGCGATCCGGCGCCGCTCGCCACCGGACAGCGGGCCGATCACGGTGTCCAGGCCCTGCGGGAAGCCGGGCAGGTCGAGCCCGCCGAACAGGCCGGTGAGCACGTCGCGGACCTTGGCGTTGCCGGCCCACTCGTGGTCGGCCATGTCGCCGATGACCTCGTGGCGGACGGTGGCCTCGGGGTCGAGGGAGTCGTGCTGGGTGAGCACGCCCAGCCGCAGCCCGCCGGAGTGCGTGACCCGGCCCGAGTCGGCCTCCTCCACCTTGGCGAGCATCCGGATCAGGGTGGTCTTGCCGTCGCCGTTGCGGCCGACGACACCGATCCGGTCCCCTTCGGACACGCCGAGCGAGATGCCGTCGAGGAGCGCACGGGTGCCGTACACCTTGCTGACGTTCTCGACATTGACCAGGTTGACGGCCATTTCTCTCCTGCCCGGGGGGATCGCTCGACCCTCCAGGGTAGTCGGGCGCCGGAGGCCTCCGGTCACGTCGGGCGGACCGGGGAGGGACGCCTCGGGGCATGCGTGGGGCAGCGGGCGTCGGCACGGAGTGACCGAACGGCACCGTCCCCACCCCAGGGGCGCGGGGAACTGCGCGCACGACCGCGACGCCGCCGCACCCGCACGACGGCCCTGGCCGGCCACGTCGCCCGCGGCGCCCCGCTCAGCCCGACGCCGCCGGCTGCAAGATCGTCGCCCCCGCCACCGGGCCCGCCGCCGCACGGACCGTGCGGCAGGTGCCGGACGCCAGCAGCGCCTCGGCCACCGCCGCCGCCGACGCCGGGTCGCGCGTGAGGAACGCGGTGGTCGGTCCGGAGCCGGAGACCAGCGCGGCCAGGGCACCGGCCGCGCGCCCCGCGGCGAGGGTGTCGGCCAGCTCGGGGAAGAGGGACAGCGCGGCCGGCTGGAGGTCGTTGGAGACGGCGGCGGCGACTGCGTCGGGGTCGCCCGCGGCGAGCGCGTCGAGCAGCGGCCGGGAGGCGACGGGCTCCGGGACGGCGCGGCCCTCGGCCAGCCGGTCGAACTCACGGAACACGGCCGGCGTGGACAGCCCGCGCACGGCCATCGCGAACACCCAGTGGAACGTGCCGCCGACCTCCAGCGGGGTCAGCAGCTCACCGCGCCCGGTGCCCAGCGCCGCCCCGCCGACCAGGCTGAACGGCACGTCGCTGCCGAGCTCGGCGCAGATCTCCAGCAGCTCCGCGCGGGACGCGCCCGTGCCCCACAGGGCGTCGCAGGCGAGCAGCGCGCCGGCGCCGTCCGCGCTGCCGCCCGCCATGCCGCCGGCCACGGGGATGTCCTTGGCGATGTGGACGTGCACGTCGGGGGTGCGGCCGTACCGACCGGCGAGGGCGATCGCCGCGCGCGCGGCGAGGTTGGTGCGGTCCAGCGGGACCTGGTCGGCGTCGGGCCCGGCGCAGGTGACGCGGAGCTCGTCGGCCGGGGTGACCGTGACCTCGTCGTACAGGCCGACCGCGAGGAAGACGTTCGCCAGGTCGTGGAAGCCGTCCGGGCGGGCGGCGCCGACGGCGAGCTGGACGTTGACCTTCGCGGGCACGCGCACGGTGACGCTCACGCGCTCTCCTCCGGCTGGGCGGTGCGGTGCTCGGCGATGCGGGCGAACTCCTCGACGGTGAGGGCCTCGCCGCGGGCCTGCGGGGAGACCCCGGCGGCGACGAGGGCGGCCTCGGCGGCGGCCGCGGAGCCGGCCCACCCGGCGAGCGCGGCGCGCAGCGTCTTGCGCCGCTGGGCGAACGCGGCGTCGACGACCGCGAACACCTCCTTCTTGGAGGCGGTCGTCCTGACCGGCTCCCGGCGGCGGACCAGCGACACCAGGCCGCTGTCGACGTTGGGCGCGGGCCAGAAGACCGTGCGCCCGATGGCGCCGGCGCGCTTGACGTCCGCGTACCAGTTGGCCTTCACCGAGGGCACGCCGTACACCTTCGAGCCGGGTGCGGCGGCGAGCCGGTCGGCGACCTCGGCCTGCACCATCACGAGGGTGCGCTCGATGCCGGGGAACGTGTCGAGCATGTGCAGCAGCACCGGCACCGCCACGTTGTACGGCAGGTTGGCGACCAGGGCCGTCGGGGCCGGGCCGGGCAGCTCGGTGACGTGCAGCGCGTCGGAGTGCACCAGCGCGAACCGGTCGGCCCGCTCCGGCATGCGCGCGGCGACCGTGGCGGGCAGCGCGGCGGCCAGCACGTCGTCGATCTCGACGGCGGTGACCCGGTCGGCGGCCTCCAGCAGCGCGAGGGTGAGGGAGCCGAGCCCCGGCCCGACCTCGACGACCACGTCGTCGGGCCGTACGCCGGCGGTGCGGACGATGCGGCGGACGGTGTTCGCGTCGATCACGAAGTTCTGGCCGCGCTGCTTGGTGGGACGCACGCCGAGGGCCGCCGCCAGTTCGCGGACGTCGGCGGGGCCCAGGAGGGCGTCGGGGGTGGGGCTGCTGCTCACGGGACAAGACTACGGGGGCCCGCCGACCGCCCCGGACCACGTCGCGGCCCCGTCCCGGTGCCCCCGGCTCAGCCGTGCAGCCGGGCCCCGCAATGCGGCCAGGGGCTCGCGCCGCGCCGCGCGTACAGCTTCTTCGCGCGGTACGTCTGTTCCGCCGCGGGCGCGTCCTGCGGCCGTCCGCTGCCGCCGAGGGTGTGCCACGTGCGCGTGTCGAACTGGTACAGCCCGCCGTAGGTGCCGGACGGGTCGACCGCGTCGGGCCGGCCGCCGGACTCGCAGGCGGCGAGGCCCCGCCAGTCGAGCCCGTCGGCGCCGTGCACGGACGCGGGCAGCGGCCGGGTGCCCACCTTCACCACCTGCGCGCGGGGCACCCGCACCACTTCCGCGCGCACCCGGCGGGGCTTGAGCCGCACGCCGTTGACGGTGCGCAGGGAGTACGTGACCCGCCGCAGGCCTGGCTGCCCGGTCTGCTCGACGACCTCCGTGCCCTTGAACTGGGTGGGGTCGGCGACGCGCCGCACGACGAACGGGATCGGCTCCTCGCGGACCTCCCTGCCCCCGGTGATGCGCAGCACGGTCACGGTCTGGCCGTCGCGCGGGAAGCTGTCCGGCGGCACCGAGGTGGTGTCCTGGCCGCGCAGGGTGATGCCGGCCTCCTCGACGGCCTCGCGCACGGTGGCCGCGTTGGTCCGCACGGTGCGGGCCCGGCCGTCCGCCATGACCGTCACCGAGCGCTCGGTGCGCACGTCCAGCGCGAGCCCCTCGCGCCCGATGGGCCGGGAGCGCGCGGCGGACAGGTACGCGCCCTCGGCGCGCACGCCCAGCTGTCTGAGCGCCCCCTCGACGGTGCGCTCGGTCGTCCACACCTCGTGGCGCTCCCCGTCCAGGGTCAGCCGCAGGGGTCGGCCGTAGCGCACCTCGACCTCCTCGTCGTCGCCCAGGCCGGTGCCGGGGCCGGGCGCGACCACGTCGTGCGGGCCCAACGCCACGCCCTCCTCGGCGAGCAGTTCGGTCACGTCGTCGGCGAAGGTGTGCAGGGTGCGCGGGGTGCCGTCGACGGTCAGTTCGACGGCCTTGTCCTCGGCGACGAACGCGGTGGTGCCGCCGGCCAGGAAGGCGACGACCAGCGCCTGCGGCAGCAGCCGGCGCACCGGCGAGTCCGGGCGCTCGGCGAACCGCGTCCTGCGCCGCCGCCCGGCCCGGTGCCCCGTCCCGGCGCGCGGCCCGGGCCCGGCCGCCGCCGCGGCCTCCTCCTGCACCTCGTGGCCCCGGGGGCCCCGGCCGGGCCGCGGCGCGGCCGTGAGGTCGACAAGGGTGGCGGTCGGCAGGTCCGCGAGGCCGGCGGGCGGCGGGGCGACGAGGGTCGCGGTGCCGGTGCCGGTCTGCCGGGGCAGCACGGGCTCGCGCGGGGGCTCGGGGGGATACCCGTACGCGTACGGGTGGGAGTACGGACGGTCGTACGGGTGCGCGTACGCGTCGGTGTACGGGTTGCCGTGGAGGTACGGGTTGCCGTAGGGGTACGGGTCGCCGTACCCCTCGGGCGGCCCGTACACCCCCTGGGGGACGGTCTCCGCGGTGTGCAGGCCGGGGTACTCCGGGTGGTGCGCGTTGCGCGCGTACTGCGGGTCGCTCACGCCGACACGCTCCAGGGGGCCGTATGTCCAGCGGGGTCGGGATCGGGCCCCCAGAACCTAGCGGCTCACCGGTCACACTCCAAAGCGACGCGACCACGCTCCGTGACGACACGGGCAGCGGGCGCGCCCCGGCCGTTATCGGCCGGTGACGTACGGCATACGGTCAGTAGCCGAAGGCGCGCGCGGTGTTCGCGCCCAGGGCCGTCGCCAGGGCGTCCTCGTCGAGGCCCCGCACGGCGGCCATGGCGCGCACCGTGACCGGAATGAGATACGGCGCGTTGGGCCGTCCGCGGTACGGCGCCGGGGTCAGGAAGGGCGCGTCGGTCTCCACCAGCAGCAGTTCCAGCGGGGTGACGGCCAGGGCGTCGCGCAGGTTCTGGGCGTTCTTGAAGGTGACGTTGCCGGCGAAGGAGAGGAAGTATCCGGCCCGGGCGCAGATCTCGGCCATCTCGGCGTCACCGGAGTAGCAGTGGAAGACGGTGCGCTCGGGGGCGCCCTCCTCCTTCAGCACGCGCAGCACGTCCGCGTGGGCGTCGCGGTCGTGGATGACGAGGGCCTTGCCGTGCCGCTTGGCCATCTCGATGTGGGCGCGGAACGAGGCCTCCTGCGCCTCCTTGCCGTCCTCGCCGGTGCGGAAGTGGTCCAGGCCGGTCTCGCCGACGGCCTTCACGTGGGGCAGCGCGGCCAGCCGGTCGATCTCGGCCAGCGCCTCGTCGAGCGCCGCCGTGCCGCCCGGCTCGCGCGCGCCTTGCCGGGACCACCCGTCGGGGTCGCCGTGGACGATGCGCGGGGCCTCGTTGGGGTGCAGGGCGACGGCCGCGTGGACGTTCTCGTACGCGGCCGCCGTCTCGGCCGCCCAGCGTGAGCCGCGGACGTCGCAGCCCACCTGGACGACCGTGGTCACGCCGACCGACGCGGCCTTCGCCAGGCCCTCCTCGACGGTGCCGGACTGCATGTCGAGGTGGGTGTGGGAGTCGGCCACCGGCACCCGCAGGGGCTGCGGGAGCGGCGGGGCGGTGTTCTTGTCGGCCCGGTCGGCGTTCGAAGGCATGCCCCGATCCTACGGAAGGCGACCAGGACGCCCGGGCGGTCCCGGGGCCGCTAGCTGGCCCGGCGCTGGAAGGGGTGCAGCAGGTCGGAGAGGTGCCAGTGGTGCGGCCCGTCCGGCCCCCCGGCGGACGGCCCGGGCACCTCGACCGGTCCGGCCGGGGACACCTCGTGCGGGCGGTGCGCCGCGTCGCGCACCGACGAGACCTGGCCGGCCCGCATGATGCGCACGACGCTGCCGTCGCAGTTGACGCAGGCCGGACGGCTCAGCGGGGACGGCACGACGCGGCCGTCGGCCACGTACCGCACGAACTCGTGGCCGTCGCCGTCCCGGTGGTGCTCTATCTCGTACGACTGCTCCCAGCCGTGCCCGCAGCGCATGCAGGCGAAGGAGTACGACTCGTTGACGACGGCGGTGGCACCGGCGCGCGCGCCGTTGTGCCCTGTGGTCTCACTCATGCCAGCTCCTGTTGTCCGCTGGACAGGCGCCCCGGCGGGGATTCCCCCCGGAACCCGGTGGGGGCGCGGGACGGGTGCGTCCCTGTCGTCCAGTGGACTGCTCCGCCGACGCGAGCGCAGCCGACCTGTCCACTGTTGGACCCGTTTTGGGCGTTCCTTGTCGAAACGGGCCCGACGAGGGGCTCGGCTTTGCCTTCGGCGACCGCGCTTTTGCCCCGCCATGGGGCGTGCGCTCAGGAGAGATGCGCCCTGCTCAGAGGGCATCTACGCCGTTCTCAGGCCGGCTGCGCCCCGCCGTGCTTGGCCGCCACCACCGCGTCGAACACCTCGCGCTTGGGCAGCCCCGCCTCCGCCGCCACCGCCGCGATCGCCTCCTTGCGGCGCTCGCCGGCCTCCTCGCGCACCCGCACGCGCCGCACCAGCTCCTCGGGGCCGATCTCCCCCGGGCCGCGCTCGGGGGCGCCGCTCACCACCACGGTGATCTCGCCGCGCACGCCTTCGGCCGCCCACCGCGCGAGCTCGTCCAGCGGACCCCGCCGTACCTCCTCGTACGTCTTGGTCAGCTCCCGGCACACCGCGGCGCGCCGCTCGCCGCCGAACACCTCGGCCATCGCGGCGAGGGTGTCGTCGAGCCGGTGCGGGGCCTCGAAGTAGACGAGGGTGCGCCGCTCCTCGGCGACCTCCCGCAGCCGCGACAGCCGCTCCCCGGCCTTGCGCGGCAGGAAGCCCTCGAAGCAGAACCGGTCCACGGGCAGCCCGGACAGCGCGAGCGCGGTCAGCACCGCCGACGGCCCGGGCACCGCGGTGACCCGGACGTCCTTCTCCACGGCCGCGGCGACCAGCCGGTACCCGGGGTCGGACACCGACGGCATCCCCGCGTCGGTGACGAGCAGCACGCGCGCGCCGCCGAGCAGTTCGTCGACCAGTTCGGGCGTGCGGGCCGCCTCGTTGCCCTCGAAGTAGGAGACGACGCGGCCGCGGGGCGTCACGCCCAGGGCCTGGGTGAGGCGGCGCAGCCGGCGGGTGTCCTCGGCGGCGACGACGTCCGCGTCGGCGAGTTCCCGCGCGAGGCGGGGCGGGGCGTCCGAGACGTCCCCGATGGGGGTGCCGGCGAGGACGAGGGTTCCGGGCGCGCTGTCGGGCGTAACTGTCACGTTTCCATCCTCGCAGGGGCGAGGCACGGGACTCACACAGACGTGTTCCCTACGATGGCGCGGTGACCAGTACTGCGTCCTCCACGGACTCCACGGACCACCGGCTGGCCCAGGCACCGCAGGACCAGCGGCCCCCGTGGCAGCAACGGCTGCGCCGTTTCGGGTATGCGGCGGAGCCGGCCGGCGACGTCCGGGAGCGGCTGGTGCCGCCGTACGCACAGCCCAGCCCGCGGCTGTGGGACGCGCTGGGCGCGCGCCCCGTGCTCGCGGAGCGGATCGCGCGCTGGTCGGGGTGGCTCGGCCCGCTGCTGGTGACGCTGCTGGCGGGCGTCATCCGCTTCTGGAACCTGGGCAGTCCCAAGGCGGTGATATTCGACGAGACGTACTACGCGAAGGACGCGTGGGCGCTGGTCCACCGTGGCTTCGAGGTCAACTGGGACAAGAACGCCAACGACCTGGTCCTCCACAGCGGCGGCCACGTCACGATCCCGTCGGACGCGGCGTATGTGGTGCACCCGCCGGTCGGCAAGTACGTCATCGGGCTCGGTGAACTGCTCTTCGGGTTCGACCCGTTCGGCTGGCGGTTCATGACGGCGGTGCTCGGGACGCTGTCGGTGCTGATGCTGTGCCGGATCGGCCGGCGCCTGTTCCGCTCGACCTTCCTCGGCTGTCTGGCGGGCGGCCTGATGGCGGTCGACGGGCTGCACTTCGTGATGAGCCGCACCTCGCTGCTCGACGGGGTGCTGATGTTCTTCGTGCTGGCGGCGTTCGGGTGCCTGGTGGTCGACCGGGACCGGGCGCGCGAGCGGCTGGCGGCGGCGCTGCCCGCCGACGCGGACGGCCGGGCCCGCCCGGACCCGTCCGTCGGCGACCGGCTGCGCCTGGGGTGGCGCCCCTGGCGCTGGGCGGCCGGTCTGATGTTCGGCCTGGCGATCGGCACGAAGTGGAACGGGCTGTACATCATGGTCGCGTTCTGCCTGATGACGCTGCTGTGGGACGCCGGGTCCCGGAAGGTCGCCGGCGCGCGCCACCCGTACCTGGCCGTCCTGAAGTACGACACGGGCCTCGCGTTCCTCGCGACGGTCCCGGTCGCGGTGGCCGTCTACCTCGCGTCCTGGACGGGCTGGATCCTGTCCCCCGCCGACGGCAAGGGCGGCTACTACCGCAACTGGGCGGCCACCGACGGCAAGGGCGGCGACTGGTCGTGGCTGTTCCCCGACTGGTGGCGCAGCCTGTGGCACTACGAGCACGAGGTCTACGAGTTCCACACCCACCTGACCTCGCCGCACACCTACCAGTCCAACCCCTGGAGCTGGCTGGTCCTCGGCCGCCCGGTGTCGTACTTCTACGAGTCCCCCTCGCCCGGCTCCGACGGCTGCCCGGTGGACGCCGGCGAGAAGTGCGCGCGCGAGGTCCTGGCGCTCGGCACGCCGCTGCTGTGGTGGGCGGGCTGCTTCGCGCTGCTGTACGTCCTGTGGCGCTGGGCGTTCCGCCGCGACTGGCGCGCCGGCGCGATCGCCTGCGGCATCGCGGCCGGCTACCTGCCGTGGTTCCTGTACCAGGAGCGCACGATCTTCCTCTTCTACGCGGTCGTGTTCCTGCCCTTCCTGTGCCTGGCGGTGGCCATGATGATCGGCGCGATCGTCGGCCCACCGGGCTCCTCGGACACCCGCCGCGTGGCGGGCGCGACGGGCGCGGGCGTCCTGGTCCTCCTGATCGCCTGGAACTTCATCTACTTCTGGCCCCTGTACACGGGCCAGGCCATCCCGATCGACTCCTGGCGGTCGCGGATGTGGCTGGACACGTGGGTATAGGCGCGGGCGCGCCCTTGCAGCGCGTCCTGGTCGTCGGGGTCACCGGTGCCGGGAAGTCCACGCTCGCCCGGGATCTCGGGCGGCGGCTCGGGCTGAGGTACCTGGAGATGGACGCGCTGTACTTCGCCGGGCCCGGGTGGGCCGTGAACGAGCGGCTGGTGGAGGACGTGGCGGGGCTGGCGGAGGGGCCCCGCTGGGTCGTCGACTCGCTCGGGTACCCCGAGGTGCGCGACCTGTTGTGGGAGCGGGCCGACACCGTGGTCTGGCTGGACTACCCCCGGCGCGTCGTCATGCCCCGGGTGCTGCGCCGCTCGCTGCGGCGGACCGTCACCCGCGAGGAGCTCTTCGGCGGCAACCGGGAGACCTGGCGGGACTGGCTGAGCCGCGAGCACCCCGCGTGGTGGGCCTGGTCGCAGTTCACGACGCGGCGCCGGGAGATCGAGCGCCGGCTGCGCGACCCCCGGTTCGCCCCGCTCCACGCCGTCCGCCTCGGTCGCCCCCGCGACGCCGCGGCCTGGCTCGCGTCGCTCTGAGCCACGCCGCTGACGCCCGAGCCGTTCACGTACGTGACCGTGACCTGGTGTCCGATTCACGTGTCTGATTCACGCCGGTGACCCCGGTTTGCCGTCCGCCTTCGGACAAGTTCACCGGACCAGGGGTCACAACGGGCCCTCCCTCCGCATACAGTGCGACCACGGCCGCCCTTTCTGAACGTGTTCGAAACGGGCACATGGGGCGGCTCGAACGGGGACCACGGGGAAACGGGGAAGGGGCACGGCATGCGCAAGGGGGTCAAGGCGGCGATCGTCGGTTCGGTGCTCGCCGTCATGGTGGGCGGGGCCGGCTACGGCGGCTACAGCATGCTCTCCGCGCTGAGCGCGGACAGCGGCACGGCAGCGGGCGGGCCCGCGCCCGTGCGGACCGGACCACCGAGCGGCGACGAGGTGAAGGACACCACGCGGGCGTTCTTCGCCGCCTGGGCCAAGGGCGACGCGGCCGGGGCCGCGGCGCTCACCAACAACGCCGAACGCGCCGGGTCGCTGCTCACCGCCTACACCGGGGAGGCCCACATCACGGGCGTCCGCATCACCCCGGGCAAGGCCACCGGGGCGACCGTCCCGTACAGCGTCGAGGCAACGGTGTCGTACGGCGGGAAGTCCGCGCCGCTGGCCTACCGGAGCCGGCTGACGGTGGTCCGGGGCGTCACCACCGGCAAGGCGCTCGTCGACTGGCAGCCCTCGGTCGTCCACCCGGCGCTCAAGAGCATGGACGACACCCTGGTGACCGGCGCGTCGGCGGCGGCGCCGATCGAGGCCGTGGACCGCCACGGCACGGTCCTGACGAAGGAGCAGTACCCCTCCCTGGGCCCGGTCCTGGATGAGCTGCGCGACAAGTACGGCGACCGCGCGGGCGGTTCGGCCGGCGTCGAACTGGCGGTGCGGCACGCCGACGCGAGCGCCGCCGACACTCCGGTGCTCACCCTCGCCGAGGGGCGGGCCGGGAAGCTGCGGACCACGCTGGACGCGGGGCTGCAGGCGGCGGCCGAGCGGGCGGTGCAGTCGTACGCCGAGTCGTCCGTGGTCGCCGTCCAGCCCAGCAGCGGCGACGTGCTGGCGGTCGCCAACCACCGCACCGACGGCTTCAACGCCGCGTTCCTCGGCCGGGTCGCCCCGGGGTCCACCCTGAAGATCGTCAGCGCGGCCACCCTCATCGACAACGGCATCACCAGCGCCGACGGCCCCGCGCCCTGCCCCGAAGAGGCCGTCTGGCAGAGCCAGACCTTCCACAACCTCAAGGACCTGAAGCCCGACGAGGGCGCCACCCTCGCCGACAGCTTCGCCCGCTCCTGCAACACGGCGTTCGTGAAGTTCGCCGACGAGGTGCGGGTCGACTCCCTCACGAACGAGGCAGCGGACCGCTTCGGGATCGGCCTGGACTGGAAGACCGGCATCCCGTCCTTCGACGGCTCGGTCCCCGCCTCCGGCGGCCCCGACACCGCGGCCGCCCTGATCGGGCAGGGCCAGGTGCAGCTGAACCCGCTGAACCTGGCCTCGATCACGGCGACCGCGATGACGGGCAGCTTCCGCCAGCCGGTCATCGTGCCGCGCGGCCTCGACGACCGCGCCCTCGCCCGCGCCCGGGGGCTGTCGTCCGGCACCGTGCAGCAGCTGCGCGCCATGATGCACCGCACCGCGACCAGCGGAACCGCCGCCGAGGTGATGTCCGCGGTGCGGGGTGACATCGGCGCGAAGACCGGCTCCGCGGAGGTCGACGGGCAGGCCCGCTCCGACAGCTGGTTCACCGGCTACCGGAACGACGTCGCCGCCGCGGCCATGGCCCAGGACGCCGGCCACGGTGTCGACGCGGCCGGCCCCATCGTCGCGTCGGTCCTGCGCGCCGGCTGAGCCGTCGCCGGACGCCCGGCGCACGAGCCGGACCCCGCCGGGCGTCCGGCGCCACCCCCGCGTGTCACAACCCCGCTACGAGCGGGTGGCTGACGTCACAGACCGGTCACCCGCGTGGCACGGGACCCTAGGCTGGTCGCCGTCGTTGGGGTGCATGAGGGCAACGAGGGCACGGGGCACGGGGAGTCCCCCTGGGGAGCGCGGAGGAACACGGGTCGTGGGCAAGAGAAGGCGCGTCGCCGAGCGACGGACGAAGAACCCTGCCGTCATCGGCGGGATGGCCGCCGTGGTCGTCGTCGGCACCGGCTTCGGCGTCTACGCGCTCTACGGCGGTGGCGCCTCGGCCGACAGCCGGTCCACCGCCACGGCCGCCGCGAAGCCGAAGATCAAAACGGGCCCCCCGTCGGCGGCCGAGGTCACCGCCACCGCGACCACGTTCCTCACCTCCTGGCAGCAGGGCCGGGTCGACCGGGCCGCCGCCGCCACCGACGACACCGCCGCGGCCACCGCCCTGCTCACCGGCTGGACCAAGGACGCCCACGTCACCGGCGCCACCCTCACCCCCGGCACCCCCACCGGCACCAAGGTCCCCTTCTCGGTGAAGGGCACGGTGACGTACAAGGGCGTCAGCAAGCCGCTGGCCTACGACAGCGCCCTGACCGTCGTCCGCGACACCACCGACGGCACGCCGCGCGTCGACTGGCACGCCTCCGTCGTCCACCCGGACCTCGCCGACGGCGACACCCTGGTGACCGGCGCGTCCGGCACCCCGCCGGTGACGGCGCTCGACCGCCAGGGCGGTGAGATCACCGAGGCGAAGTACCCCTCCCTCGGCACGGTCCTGGACGGGCTGCGCGAGAAGTACGGCAAGACGGCCGGCGGCAAGGCGGGCGTCGAGCTGCGCGTGGTGCGCGGCAAGGAGTCGAAGGCGAAGAAGTCCTCCGACAAGACGCTGCTGGAGCTCAGCAAGGGCACGCCGGGCACCGTGCGGACGACGCTCAGCCCGACGCTCCAGGCCGCCGCCGAGCGCCAGGTGGCGAACCGCCCGCGCGCCTCGGTCGTCGTCACGCGCGTGTCCACCGGTGAGGTCCTCGCGGTCGCCAACAGCGGCCACGGCTTCAACACCGCGTTCCAGGGCTCCCTGGCGCCCGGCTCCACCATGAAGGTCATCACCTCGTCGCTGCTCATCGAGAAGGACCTGGCGTCGGCGGACAAGGTGCACCCGTGCCCGAAGACGTTCCGCTACGGCGGCTGGACGTTCCACAACGACGACGACTTCGAGATCAAGAAGGGCACCTTCAAGGCGAGCTTCGCGCGCTCCTGCAACACCGCCTTCATCAGCCAGGCCGGCGAGCTCGACGACGACAGCCTGACCCAGCAGGCCCAGCAGGTGTTCGGCCTGTCGCTGAACAACTGGTCGGTCGGCGTGCCCACCTTCGACGGCTCGGTGCCCGTGCAGTCGGCGGCCCAGAAGGCGGCCTCGCTGATCGGGCAGGGCGGGGTGCGGATGAACCCGCTGAACATGGCGTCGGTGGCCGCGACGGTGAAGTCCGGCTCGTTCCACCAGCCGTACCTGGTCTCCCCCGAGGCCGACGGCCGCACCCTGGCCACCGCCTCGCGCACCATGTCCCCGGCCACGCTCGGGCAGCTGCGCGAGCTGATGCGCTACACGGCGGCGTACGGCACGGCGGCGCAGGCCATGTCGGGGCTCGGGCCCGACTACGGCGCGAAGACGGGCTCGGCGGAGGTCGACGGGCAGGCGAAGCCCAACGGCTGGTTCACCGCGTACCGGGGCGACCTGGCGGCCGCGGGCGTGGTCCAGGCGGGCGGCCACGGCGGCGACACGGCGGGTCCGATCGTGGCGTCCCTGCTGCGGCTGGGCGGCTGAGCCGCACCGCTCAGCCCGCGACGGGCTCGGCGGTGTAGGTGCGGCGCAGGAAGCGGGTCAGCGCCTTGGTCTCGAACTGCACGACCGAGACGCCCTGGGCCGAGTGGAACTCGACGATCGCCTGCACCCGGCCGCACGGCCACACCCGCACCTGACCGCTGCTGACCGGGGCGTCCAGGCCCTGTTCGAGCAAGGCGCGGGAGAACGTCCACTCGTGCGGGCCGGGCAGGCCGACGCGGACCGAGCGGGGGTCGGCGTCCGGGTCGTAGCGCAGGACGACCGGGACCGCTCCGAGGTCCACTTGCAGCTGGTCGGCGTCCGTGAGGATCCGGGCTCGTGCGTACTGCTCGACTACGGACATCGGACGGCCCCTTCACACTCGGTGACCTCTGTGGAAGCTGTGCATCCACCCCCTCACCAATGTCCCATATTTTCCGTTTTATGCCTTCGGGCGATGAGATCGCTCTTGCAAGGGGTTTGCAACAAGGCTCTATCATCGAACGGTGCACGTACCCGACGGATTCATCAACGCCCCGACGTCCGCCGTGACCGCCGTGGTCGCCGCCGGCGCCATCGCCGTGAGCCTGCGCGGCGCGCGCCGCGAACTCGACGAGCGGACCGCCCCGTTGGCCGGTCTCGTCGCGGCCTTCATCTTCGCCGTGCAGATGCTGAACTTCCCCGTCGCGGCGGGAACCAGCGGCCACCTGCTCGGCGGCGCGCTCGCCGCGATCCTGGTGGGCCCCTGTACGGGGGTCCTGTGCGTCTCCGTCGTCCTGCTGATGCAGGGCATCCTGTTCGCCGACGGCGGGCTGACCGCGCTCGGCGTGAACATCACCGACATGGCGATCGTGACCACGGTCGTCTCCTACGCCCTCTTCCGCGCGCTGGTGAAGGTCCTGCCGCGCGGCCGCCGTTCGGTCACCGTGGCGTCGTTCGTGGCCGCGCTGGTCTCCGTACCGGCCGCGGCGGTCGCGTTCACCGTGATCTACGCGATCGGCGGCACCACCGACGTGTCGATCGGCAAGGTCGCCACCGCGATGATCGGCGTGCACGTGCTGATCGGGATCGGCGAGGCCGTGATCACCGCCCTGACCGTGGGCGCCGTGATCGCCGTACGGCCCGACCTGGTGCACGGGGCGCGCGGGCTGGAGCAGCGGCTGAAGCTGCGGGTGAACGGCGAGCTCGTCGACGCGCCGTCGGCCCCGGCCGCCGCGGCGCCCGTCGCGGCGCGCACCTCGCGGCGCACACTCTGGGTGTCCGGCCTGGTCACCTCGCTGGTGCTGGCCGGCTTCGTCAGCTACTACGCCTCCTCCTCCCCCGACGGCCTGGAGAAGGTCGCCGCCGACCACGGCATCGACCGCAAGGCCGAGCAGCACACCAACGCCGACTCCCCGCTCGCCGACTACGGCGTCAAGGACGTCCAGGACGCCCGGCTGTCCGGCGGGCTGGCGGGCGTCATCGGCGTCGGGGTGACCGTCGTGGCCGGCAGCGCCGTCTTCTGGACCCTGCGGCGCCGCCGAGCGGCCGACGACGTGTCGCCCGCCTCGACGACCGGAACCACCGTGGAGAACGTCTGACATGGGCGCCGGGCACGCGCACCGGCTGTACCGGCACGGGCACTCGCCCGTGCACGCCCTGCCGCCACACACCAAGCTCGCCGCCGCGTTCGCCTTCGTGGTGGTCGTGGTGTCGACACCGCGCGAGGCGATGTGGGCGTTCGCCCTGTACGCCGGGCTGCTCGCGCTCGTCGCCCGCCACGCGCGCGTGCCCGCCGCCTTCCTGCTGCGGCGGCTGCTGATCGAGGTGCCGTTCGTCGCGTTCGCGGTGCTCATGCCGTTCGTGGCGGAGGGCGAGCGGGTCGACGTCCTCGGGGTGTCGCTGAGCGTCAACGGCCTGTGGGGCGCCTGGAACGTGCTCGCCAAGGGCACCCTCGGCGTCGCCGCGTCGGTGCTGCTGGCGGCCACCACCGAACTGCGCGAACTGCTGCTCGGGCTGCAGCGGCTGAAGCTCCCGCCGCTGCTCGTGCAGATCGCCTCCTTCATGATCCGCTACGGCGACGTGATCACCGACGAGATGCGGCGCATGCGGATCGCGCGCGAGTCCCGCGGCTTCGAGGCCCGGGGCGTACGGCACTGGGGCGTGCTCGCCAAGTCGGCGGGCGCGCTGTTCATCCGCTCCTACGAACGCGGCGAGCGCGTGCACCTGGCCATGGTCAGCCGCGGCTACGCCGGATCCATGCCGGTGATCGACGAGGTGACCGCGTCCCGGGCGCAGTGGTCGCACGCCCTCGCCCTGCCGTGCGCCGCCCTCGTCGTGTGTCTGCTGGGATGGACCCTGTGACTGCTTCCCTGGAGGTCTCCGGCCTCGCCTTCGCCTACCCCGACGGCCACCAGGCCCTGTTCGGCGTGGACTTCTCGATCGCGCGCGGCGAGCGCGTCGCGCTGCTCGGCCCGAACGGCGCCGGCAAGACGACCCTCGTGCTGCACCTCAACGGCATCCTGTCCGGCGGCACCGGCTCGGTGACCGTCGCCGGACTGCCCGTCGGCAAGCAGCACATGGCCGAGATCCGCCGCAAGGTCGGCATCGTCTTCCAGGACCCCGACGACCAGCTCTTCATGCCGACGGTGCGCGAGGACGTCGCCTTCGGGCCCGCGGCGGCCGGCATCAAGGGCGCCGCGCTGGAGGAGCGGGTCGACCGGGCGCTCGCCCAGGTCGGCATGGCGGAGTTCAAGGACCGTCCGCCGCACCACCTGTCCTTCGGCCAGCGGCGCCGGGTCGCCGTCGCGACCGTGCTGGCGATGGAGCCGGAGATCCTGGTCCTGGACGAGCCGTCGTCCAACCTCGACCCGGCCTCCCGGCGCGAACTCGCCGACATCCTGCGCGCGTTGGACGTGACCGTGCTGATGGTCACCCACGACCTGCCCTACGCGCTCGAACTGTGCCCGCGCGCGCTGGTCCTGAGCGACGGCGTGATCGCGGCCGACGGCCCGACCGCCGAACTCCTCGGCGACGACGCCCTGATGCGCGCCCACCGCCTGGAGCTGCCGTTCGGCTTCGACCCGAGGTCCGTGACCACGGGCGCGTGACCCGCCGCACCCAGGAATCCCAGGGCCCTCGCAGGCGTTACCCGCAGGGTCGAAGGTGAGCCGAGAGGACGGTCGGGCGTGGACGTGCAGGTGAACGGTGCGGTGGCCGAGGGCTTCGAGCCGGTCGGGGAGGCGTTCGCCGCCAACTTCCGCACCCTCGGGGAGCGCGGCGCGGCGCTCGCCGTCTACCGGGACGGTCACCGGGTGGTCGACCTGTGGGGCGGCACCCGCGACATCGACGGCACGCTGCCGTGGGAGCGGGGCACCGCGCAGATCGTGCGCTCCGCGACCAAGGGCGTGGTCTCCGCCGCCCTCCTGCTGCTGCACCAGCGCGGCGAGCTGGACCTGGACGCCCCGGTGCGGACGTACTGGCCCGAGTACAAGGCCGCCGGCAAGGAGCACACACGCGTGCGCGACCTGCTCGCCCACCGGGCGGGCGTGCCCGTGCTGGACCGGCCGCTGACCCCCGCCGAGGCCGCCGACCCCGACCTCGCGGCCGCCGCCGTCGCCGCCCAGGCGCCCGTCTGGGAGCCCGGCACCGCGCACGGCTACCACGCCCAGACCTTCAGCTGGCTCACCGGCGAGCTGGTGCGCCGCGTCACCGGGCGCTCCGCCGGCGCCTGGATCGCCGAGCACCTCGCCGGGCCGGCCGCCGCCGACTTCTGGCTCGGGCTGCCCGCCGCCGAGGCGCACCGCGTCGGACGGGTCGGACGGCTCCAGGCGCCCGAGCCGGCCGGCGCCCTGCGCGTCCGCCCCAAGCGGGCCGTCGCCGACGCCTACGCCGACCCCAACTCCCTGACCCGGCGCGCCTTCGCCGCGATCACCCCGCTGCCCGACGAGAACGACCCCGCCTACCGCGCGGCCGTCCTGCCCGCCTCCAACGGCATCGCCACCGCCGACGGCCTGGCCCGGGTCTACGCCGCACTGATCGGCGAGGTGGACGGCGGGACGCGGCTGTTCACGCCGGACACCGTGGAGCTGGCACGGGGCGAGCGGTCGGCCGGGCCCGACCGGGTGCTCGTGGTCCCGACCCGCTTCGGCCTCGGACCCATGCTGCACGGCACCGCCTCGCCGCTGCTGTCCCCCGGCTCCTTCGGCCACCCCGGCCGCGGCGGCGCCCTCGGCTTCGCCGATCCGGAGTCGGGCATCGCGTTCGGCTACGTGACCAACGGCTTCCGCTCCAGCGTGACGGCGGACCCCCGGGCCCAGGCGCTGGTGCGGGCGGTGCGCACGGCGCTCGCCGGCTGACCCCGGGCCACAGGGAGACCCGTCCCGCGCGGCTCAGAACCCGCCCCGCGCGACTCAGACGTGGATCGGGTGCGACGTGCGGCCCGACGCCGAGTCGATCTCGCCGTGCGCCTTGGTCAGCAGCTGCATGGCGATCTCGTTGAGCGCCCGGGCGCCCGCGATCTCCTCGCCGGTGCGCGGCTGGTCGGCGTCGGTGTCGTGGCGGGTGGCGTGTCCGTGGCCGCGGACCTCGGTGCCGTCGGGCAGCCGCACCAGCGCCACCGCCCGTGTGTGCCGGCCGTCCTCCAGGAACTCCAGCTCGACGTGCCATCCCACTGCGGTGTGCATCATGACGACCACCTCCACGAGACCTGTTTCCAGGGTGCTCCTCGGGACCTGCCGACGCACGCGACCGCGGGCCCGCTATGTTGATGCGGCCATGCACAGCACAGACCAGCTCACGCAGCAGCCGCCGGCCACCGTCCCGGACGGGGACGCCGTCCGCGCGCGGGAGTGGCCCCGGCACTGGCCGCTCCTGCTGCTGGGCGCCGCCCTGCTGCCCGGGACCGCGCTGGTCGTCGTGGGCCGGTGGATGGACGCGCCCGCCGTCCTGGCGTGGCGGACGGTGTGCCTCGCGGTCTGCGTGCAGGCGCTGCCCTTCCTCCTCCTCGGCACGGCGCTCTCCGGCGCGATCAACGCCTTCGTGCCCGCCTCGGTGTTCCAGCGGGTGCTGCCCCGGCGCGGGGCGCTCGCCGTGCCCGTCGCCGGAGTGGCCGGAGTGGTGCTGCCGGGGTGCGAGTGCGCGTCGGTGCCGGTCGCCAGGAGCCTGATCGGACGCGGGGTGACCCCGGCGGCCGCGTTCGCGTTCCTGCTGTCCGCCCCGGCCGTCAACCCGATCGTCCTCACCGCCACCGCCGTCGCCTTCCCGGGCCGCCCGGAGATGGTGCTGGCCCGGCTGGTGGCCTCCCTGGCCGCCGCCTGCGCCATGGGCTGGCTGTGGCTGTGGCTCGGCAAGGAGGAGTGGCTGCGCCCGTCCGTGCGGCACACCGGGCACCGGCCGGGGCACAGCCGCTGGGCGGAGTTCCGGGCCGGCTTCCAGCACGACCTGCTGCACGCGGGCGGGTTCCTGGTGGTGGGCGCGATGGCCGCGGCCACCTTCAACGTCGCCGTCCCGCGGTCCGTGCTCGACACCTTCGCCGGGTCGGCCTGGCTGTCGGTGCTGTTCCTGGCGGCGCTCGCCGTGCTGCTGGCGGTGTGCTCGGAGGCGGACGCCTTCGTGGCGGCCTCGCTGTCCGGTTTCTCGCCGGTGGCGCGGCTGACGTTCATGGTGGTCGGGCCGATGGTCGACCTGAAGCTGATCGCGCTGCAGACGGGCACCTTCGGGCGGGCCTTCGCGGTCCGCTTCTCCAGCGCCACGGCGGTGGTCGCGGTGGCGTGCAGCGCGCTGGTCGGGGGGATCCTGCTGTGAGACGTCCCGTGCAGGCGCTGCTGCTCGCCCTCAGCGGCCTCGGCCTGCTCCGGGCGACGCTCCTCTCCGACCTGTACCTGCGCTACGTCAAGGAGGGCATGCGCCCGCTGCTGGTGGTGTCCGGCGTGGTGCTGCTGGCCCTCGGGGCGGCGGAGGGCTGGTCGTACGCGGCCCGGCTGCGGCGTGCCCCGGCGGCCGACGGCTCCCCCGCCCCTCCCGGGGACACCCCAGACCACGGGCACGACCATGGGCACGGCCCGCCGTGGGTCGCCTGGCTGCTCTTCCTGCCCGCGCTCAGCCTGCTGTTCTGGGCGCCGCCCGCCCTCGGCGCCTACACCGCCTCCCGCGAGACGCCCCAGGCCGTCCCCGTCACGGACCAGGACGACTTCGACCCGCTGCCCGCGACCTCCCCGCTGCCGCTCACGCTCGGCGACTTCACGCGGCGGGTGCAGCAGGACCGGTCACGGGCCGTCCAGGGCCGTACGGTGCTGATGGCCGGGTTCGTCACGCCCGACGGCAGCGGCGACGGCTGGTACCTGACCCGGCTGATCCTCAACTGCTGTGCCGCGGACGCCCAGTCGGTGAAGGTGCGCGTCCACGGCGTGGCGGCGCCGAAGGCCGACACCTGGGTCGCGGTCACCGGGACCTGGCACCCGTCCGGGACCCTGGGCACCTCCTCCGCGGAGGCGGGCCTGGACGCCCGTACGGTCGAGCGCATCGCCCGCCCGTCCAACGGCTACACGGACGGCCCGCCGCTCGTCACCCGGTGAACCCGCCGCCGCGCGTCACCCGGTGTGCAGCATCAGCCCGATGCCCACGACCAGGAGGCCCGCCGCGGCGATCCGGGGCGCGCCGAAGCGCTCCTTGAAGAACACCGCCCCGATGACCGCCCCGACCAGGATCGACGACTCGCGCAGCGCGGAGACCGGGGCCAGGTCGGCGCGGGTCTGCGCCCACAGGACGAGGCCGTAGGCGCCCACCGACAGCACGGCCCCGAGCAGGCCGAGCGCGGCGAAGGGGCGCAGGCGCGCGGCGGTCCCCCCGCGCCAGCGGGAGCACGCCCAGGCCGGCAGCACCACGCCCTGGACCGCCATCAGCCAGGCGATGTACCCGAGGGACGAGCCGGACGCGCGCACGCCCAGCCCGTCGACGACCGTGTACGCGGCGATGGTGAGGCCGGTCGCCAGGGCCGCGCCGACCGCGGCCCGGTCCGGCCGGCGCCCGCGCAGCCCCCACAGGGCCACGCCGGTCAGGCCCAGGCAGCACAGGGCGATGCCGGTGGCGCCCCAGGCGTCCGGGACCTCGTGCGCGACGAGCGCGGCCGACGCGGTGACCAGCAGCGGCGCGGAGCCGCGGGCGATGGGGTAGGCCTGCCCGAAGTCGCCGAGCCGGAACGAGCGCATGAGCAGCGCGTAGTAGACGACGTGGATGCCCGCCGAGCCGAGCAGGTACGGCCACGCCCCGGCCGCCGGGACCGCGGTGAACGGCGCGAGGGCGAGCCCGATGAGGGCGCCGCCGCCCGCGATCAGGGTGAAGCCGACGAGTTTGTCGGTGATGCGGTGGGCGATCGCGTTCCAGAGCGCGTGGGTGACCGCCGCGAGCAGGACCGCGCTGGTGACCAGCGGGGTCACGCGGTCCGCTCGCGCACGTCCGCCAGGGTGGCGCCGGCGTGCGCGACCAGCTCCCGCGGGGCCAGGGGGAAGACGGTGTGCGGGTCGCCGGCCGCGGCCCAGACGACGTCGTGCGCGAGGAGGCCGCGGTCGGCCAGGACCCGGGTCGCGGTGCGGTGCCCGAACGGCGGTACGCCGCCGATGGCGTACCCGGTGGTCTCCCGGACGAGGGCCGCGTCGGCGCGGGTGACGGCGTCGGCGCCGAGTTCCTTGCGGACGAGGTCGACGTCGACGCGGGAGGCGCCGTCCATGAGGACCAGGACGGGCACCCCGTCGGCGGCGAAGATCAGCGACTTGCAGATCTGGCTCAGCTCGCACCCGATCGCGGCGGCGGCCTCGGCGGCGGTGCGCGTGGCGTCGGGGAAGCGGCGGACCTGGGCGTTCAGCGCGTCGAGCCCCATCCGGCGCAGGGCCTCGGCGAAGAGGGGGTGGGCTGCGTCTGGCGTCGTCATGGGCGGCACGCTAGCGGCAGGCGCGGGGCGCGGGCGAACGAGTCGACGTGCGGCGGGGGCCGGCCCCCGTGAGGCCGGCCCCCGTCCTGTGGGCCGGTGAGGGCGCCCCGTCCCCACGGATCCCCCACCGGCCGTTCCGGGCGGAGCGGCGCGTCAGGCCCGCACCAGCTCCTTGTCGTCGTCGTCCCTGCTGGGGGCGCCGGAGGCGGTACGCAGGCCCTCGCCCTCGACGTCGACGTTGGGCAGGACGCGGTCCAGCCACTTCGGCAGCCACCAGGCACGGCGGCCGAGCAGCGCGAGGACGGCCGGGACCAGGGCCATGCGGACGAGGAAGGCGTCGAAGAAGACGGCGATGGCGAGGCCGAAGCCGATCATCTTCACCATCGACTCGCTGGAGCCGATGAAGCCGGCGAACACCGCCATCATGATCACCGCGGCGGCGGTGACGACCCGCGCTCCGTGCTTGAAGCCGGTGACCACGGCCTGGCTCGGCTTCTCGCCGTGGACGTAGGCCTCCCGCATCCGGGTCACGAGGAACACCTCGTAGTCCATGGCGAGGCCGAAGACCACGCCGACCATGAAGATCGGCATCATCGACATGACCGGGCCGGTCTCCTCGACGCCCATCAGGCCGGACAGCCAGCCCCACTGGAAGACCGCGACCACCGCGCCGAGCGCCGCCATGACGCTCAGCAGGAAGCCGAGCGCCGCCTTCAGCGGGACCAGGACGGAGCGGAACACGACGATCAGCAGCAGGAAGGCCAGGCCGACGACCAGCGCCAGGTAGGGCACGAGCGCGTCGTTGAGCTTCTGGGAGACGTCGATGTTCATCGCGGTCGAGCCGGTGACCAGCACGCTCGCGTCGGAGTCGGCCTTGACGTCCGCGCCCTTGTCGCGGATCGCGTGGACCAGGTCCTCGGTGGTCGCCGAGGACGGCTTGGAGCCGGGGATCACGGTGATGGTGGCCGTGTCGCCCGCCTTGTTGGCCGCGGCCGGGGTGACGGTGACGACGTCGTCCAGGCGCTTGATCTCGTTGCCGACGTCCCGGAAGACGGCCTGCGGGTCGGTGCTGTCCTTGGCGTCCACCACGACCATCAGCGGGCCGTTGAAGCCGGGGCCGAAGCCCTCGGAGAGCAGGTCGTAGGCGCGGCGCTGGGTGGTGGACGTCGGCTGGGAGCCGTCGTCGGGCAGGCCCAGTTCCAGGGAGGCCGCCGGGACCGCCGCCGCGCCGAGGCCGACGACGCCGAGCAGCAGGACCGCGACGGGGCGGCGTACGACGAAGGAGGCCCAGCGGGTGCCCAGGTTGGGCTTGGCCGCGCGGTCCGCCCCACGGTTCCGGCCGCCGCCCAGGAGCTTGCTCTTCTCGCCCATGGGGCGCACCTTGCGGCCCGCGTAGCCGAGCAGCGCCGGGATCATCGTCAGCGCGATGAGGACGGCGATGGCGACCGTGCCGGCGGCGGCGACGCCCATCTTGGTCAGCATCGGGATGTTGACCACGGACAGGCCCACCAGGGCGATGACGACGGTGAGGCCGGCGAAGACCACCGCGGAGCCGGCGGTGCCGACGGCCCGGCCCGCGGCCTCCTCGCGGCCGCGGCCCTCGGCGAGTTCGGCGCGGTAGCGGGAGACGATGAACAGCGCGTAGTCGATGCCGACGGCCAGGCCGATCATCGTGGCCAGCGTGGAGGTGGTCGAGCCGAGGTCCAGGGTGGCGGCCAGCGCGGTGATGGTGGAGACGCCGATGCCGACGCCGATGAGCGCGGTCAGCAGGGGCAGTCCGGCCGCGAGCAGCGAGCCGAAGGTGATGACCAGGACGACGGCCGCGATGCCGATGCCGATGACCTCGGTGGCGCCGGTCTCGGGGGCGGCGCTCAGCGCGTCGCCGCCGACCTCGACGGTCAGCCCGGCGTCCCGCGCGTCCTGGGCGGCCTCCTTCAGGGCGTCGCGCGAGGAGTCCTCCAGCTCCATGCCGGAGACGTCGTACTTCACGGAGGCGTACGCGATCGTGCCGTCCTTGCTGACGGCCTTGCCGGTGTAGGGGTCGGCGACGGAGGCGACCTCGGAGCCGTCGGACAGGGTGCCGACGGTCTTCTCGACGGCGGCCTTGTTGCCGGCGTCGGTGATCTTCTCGCCGGCCGGGGCCTTGAAGACGACCCGGGCGGTGGCGCCGTCGGCGCTCGCCCCGGGGAAGCGCTGTTCGAGCAGGTCGAAGGCCTTCTGGGCCTCGGTGCCCGGGATGGAGAAGGAGGTGTTGCCGGCGGCGGGCGCGTTGGCCGCGCCGACCCCGGCGAGGGTCAGCAGCGCCACCCAGATCAGGGCGACGAAGTGTCGTCGGCGGAAGGCGAACCGGCCGAGCCGGTACAGGAACGTGGCCACGGGGGCGTACTCCCGGTCAGTCGTGGGGTGGTCAGGGCAGGGGTGATCGACCCGTGGTGGGGGCAGGGGTGATCGGCCCGACGACGATGGGGGCGCCCCCATGCCTTTCGGGCATGGGGGAGGTGACGTCAGGTGGAGCGGCTCAGGGCGTCCGGGTCGCGGGACCCGGTCAGGTGGTGGGGACGCCGAGGGCGGGGAGGACCACGGCGTCGATGTACGAGGTGAGGAACTCCTGCGTCGGCGGCTGGTCGTCGAGCAGGGCCCGGGTGGCGAAGCCGCCGACCATCATGTGGAGCAGGAAGTCCAGTGCGGGGCAGTCGGGGCGGACCTCGCCCCGGTCGACCGCGCGCCGGATCACCTCGTGGAAACTGGACATCTCCGGTTCGACGAGCTGCGAGCGGAAGGCCGCCCGCAGATCGGCGTTGTTGTGCATCGCCATCGCGACGCCCCGCATGAGCGCGGAGTTCCGCTCGATGGTGCAGTCGTCCTCCAGCCGGACCAGGGCGTGCAGGTCGCCCCGGAGACTGCCGGTGTCGATCTCGTCGATGCGGCCCGGCTTGCTGTGCCGGATGGCCCGGACGACCAGTTCGGCCTTGCCGCCCCACTGGCGGTAGAGCGTGGCCTTGCTGGAGCGGGTGCGGGCGGCGACGGCGTCCATGGTCAGGGCGTCGTAACCGACCTCGCGGAGCAGGTCGAGGACCGCCTCGTACAGCTCGGCCTCGCGCTCGGGCGTGATGCGACTGCGACGCGCCGTCGCGAGCTCGGTCATGCCGTGGGCCCCTTCCCGCTCCATGTCCTCACGGGACGACGATACCCTTCCCGTCAACGAAACGAAACCGTTTCGTACGTGTCCTGGCTCACGTGTGTAGGAGCCGGGTAAGAGCGGCGCCGACGGGCCGTCGGCCACCCACGAGTTGCCCGGCCCCGCGCACCGGAAAAGCATGGGGAGGTGAGCTATCTGCGCCTGCCGCACCTGCGCGGTGACCTGCTGTGCTTCGTGGCCGAGGACGACCTGTGGCTGGCACCGCTCGACGCGCCCGGCCGGGCCTGGCGGCTCACCGCCGACCGCACCAGGGCCGGCCACCCCCGCCTCTCGCCCGACGGGCGCTCGGTGGCCTACACGAGCTGGCGCAGCCTCGACCCCGAGATCCACCTCGTGCCGGTGGACGGCGGCCGCGGCCGGCAGCTGTCGCACTGGGGCAGCTCCGACACCCGCGTGTGCGGCTGGACCCCCGAGGGCGACATCCTGGCCGTCACCTCCCACGGCGAGCCCTTCTCCTACCTCACCTGGGCCTACAAGGTCCGCGTGGACGGCGCCCCCGGCCGCAAGCTGCCCTGGGGCCCGGTCTCCGACCTCCAGGTCGCCGACCTCGACGGGGAACGCCGCAGCCTGCTGCTCACCGGCACCCCGCCGCACGAACCCGCCGCCTGGAAGCGCTACCGGGGCGGCGCCACGGGCCGGCTCTGGCTGCACGGCCGGCGGCTGCTGGCCGGCCTCGGCGGCCACCTGCACTCCCCGATGTTCGTCGGCGACCGCATCGCCTTCCTCTCCGACCACGAGGGCGTCGGCAACCTCTACTCCTGCGCCCACGACGGCTCCGGCCTGCGCCGCCACACCGACCACGACGCCTTCTACGCCCGGCACGCGTCGAGCGACGGCACGCGCGTGGTCTACCAGTGCGCCGGCGACCTGTGGATCGTCGACGACCTCGCCGCCGGCTCCGCGCCGCGCCGGATCGACGTCCGCCTGAACGGGCCGCGCACCGGACGCCGGCCCCACCAGGTGCCGGCCGCCCAGCACGTCGACGGGCTCTCCGTGGACGACACCGGCCGGGCGAGCGCGGTCGTCGTGCGCGGCAGCCTGTACTGGCTGACCCACCGGGACGGCCCCGCCCGCACCCTCACCGACACCCCGGGCGTGCGCGTCCGGCTGCCCCTGATGCTCGGCCCCGGCGGACAGGTCGCCTACGTCACCGACGCCGAGGGCGAGGACGCCGTCGAGATCGCCCACCTGCCGCGCGCCTCCGGCGACCGCCCACCGCGCCGGCTCGCCCAGGGGCGGCTGGGCCGGGTCCTGGAACTGGTCTGCGACCCGCGGGGCGAACGGCTCGCCCTCGCCGCGCACGACGGACGGCTGCTGCTCGTCGACGCCTCGGAGGACTCCGACGGCGACGTCACCGAGCTGGTCCGGTCGGACAACGGACCCGTGCGCGACCTCGCCTTCTCACCCGACGGGGCCTGGCTCACCTGGTCCCACCCGGGCATCGGGCGCTCCCTGCGGCAGATCAAGGTGGCCCGCATCGCCGGCACCGGCGACCGGCTCGTCGTCGACGTCACCGACGGGCGCTTCGAGGACGAGAACCCGGTCTTCACCCGGGACGGGCGCTACCTGGCCTTCCTGTCCTGGCGCGGCTTCGACCCGGTCTACGACGTCCACACCGGCGACCTGTCCTTCCCGCTGGGCTGCCGCCCCTATCTGGTGCCGCTGTCGTCGGCGACCCCCTCCCCGTTCGCCCTCAGCCCCGAGGGGCGGCCCGCGGCGGGCGGCCTGGACCCGGTCGAGGACGAGGGCGCCGGGGACGGCACCGTGACCGTCGAGGTCGAGGGCCTGGCCAGCCGGGTGACGCCCTTCCCGGTCACCGCCTCCAAGTACTCCGCGCTGCGCCCCGTCGCGGGCGGCGGGCTGGTGTGGCTGCGCTGGCCGATCTCCGGCGCGCTCGGCGAGACCTTCGCCAACCCGGACGACACCAGCGGGCGGCCGACGCTCGAGCACTTCGCCATCACCCGGGCCAGGAAGTCCGAACTCGTCGGCCACCTCGACTGGTTCGAGCTCAGCGGCGACGGCAGCCGGCTGGTCGTCGCCGACGAGGGCGACCTGCGCGCGGTGCCGTCCACCGAGACCGGCGACAGCGACACGACCGTCTGGATCGACCTCCGGCGCATCCTGCACCAGGTGGACCCCGGCGCCGAGTGGCGCCAGTCCTACGCCGAGGCCGGCCGGATCATCCGGGCCCACTTCTGGGACCCGGGGATGTGCGGCATCGACTGGGACGCGGTGCTGGACCAGTACCGGCCGCTCGTCGAACGCGTCGCCACCCCCGACGAGTTCGCCGACCTGCTGCGCGAGGTCCTCGGCGAACTGGGCACCTCGCACGCGTACGTCACCGCTTCCCGGCGCAACGAGGGCCCCGCCCACTACCAGCGCCGGCAGGGCCTGCTCGGCGCCGACCTCGTGTGCCGGGACGGCGCCTGGACCGTCCGCCGCGTCCTGCCCGGCGACTCCTCCGACTCCAAGGCCCGCTCCCCGCTCGCCGGCACCGGCATCCGCGAGGGCGCCGTGCTCAGCCACGTCGACGGCCGGCCGGTGGACCCGGTGACCGGCCCCCACCCGCTGCTCGCCGGCGCAGGCGGCACCACCGTCGAGCTCACCTTCACCCCCGCCGAGGGCGAGGCGGGCCGCGCCCGGCGCGTCGCCGTGGTCCCGCTGGTCGACGAACGGCCGCTGCGCTACCAGGACTGGGTCGCCAAACGGCGCCAGGTCGTCCGGGAGTTGAGCGACGGCCGCTGCGGATACCTGCACATCCCCGACATGGGCGGCTCGGGCTGGGCCCAGTTCAACCGCGACCTGCGCGGCGAGGTCTCCCGGCCCGCGCTGATCGTCGACGTGCGCGGCAACGCCGGCGGGCACATCAGCGAACTGGTGGTGGAGAAGCTGACGCGCAGGATCCTCGGCTGGGACCTGACCCGCGACGCCCAGCCGGTGTCGTACGCCTCCGACGCGCCGCGCGGACCGGTGGTGGCGCTGGCCGACGAGGCGACCTCCTCCGACGGCGACATGATCACGGCCGCCTTCAAGCTGCTGGGCCTGGGACCCGTGGTGGGACAGCGCACCTGGGGCGGCGTCGTCGGGATGACGGGGCGTCACCGGCTCGGCGACGGCACGGTCATCACGGTGCCGATGAACGCGGCCTGGTTCGACGCCTACGGCTGGTCCGTCGAGAACCACGGCGTCGCTCCCGACCTGGAGGCCCTGCGCACCCCGCTGGACTGGGCGGAGGGGCGCTACGCCCAACTCGACGACGCCGTACGGCTGGCGCTGGAGCTGCTGGAGACCCACCCGCCGGCGTCCCCGCCCGACCGCCGCGACGTACCGAACCGGTCACGGCCGAAGCTGCCGCCACGGGAGGCGTGAACCGGCAGTGGACGGCCGCCCGTCGACGGGGCGTGGGGTGCCCCGCCGAAGCGGAGCACCCCACGGAAGTCGGCCAGGGCCGTAGGACGAGGGTCAGGCCTCGTAGTCCTGGTCGAAGCGCTCCTCCGGCTCGCGGCGGCCGCGCTCGGACTGCCCGGGCTGCCCGGACCGCCCGGCCTGCTCGTCCTGCGGCGACTTGCGGCCACGCTGCGGCATGCGCTCCTTGGCCTCGTCCACCTTCTGCCGAGCCTGGTCCTGCCACTGCTCGGTCCGGTCCTGGAACTTGTCCTTCATACCCATGTGGGTTCACTCCTGTGTGAGTGGGGGGTTGGGGCCCCTCGCGGGGCCACGACCAGATTCACACGGGCCGACACGCTCCGCATGTCGATCACTTACAGGGCGTAGCCACAGGGGTGTTGACCAGGCCGGACGTCACCTCCGGACCGTCGCGCGGGCCTGCTCGTCGGCCGCTCCGCCCGCCCCGACGAGCCCCGTGCTCATGCCCTGCAGCCGGGGTGCGAACCGCTTCATCTCCCGTTGCCCCACCGTCCCGATGAGCCCCGGCAGGTAGCCGCGCACGCCCTGCATCCCGCGCAGCCACCACTGCCCGTACACGTGGCTCGACCGCCGCTCGATGCCGGCCACCAGCCGGTCCACGGCCGGGCCGAGCGGGTACGTCTTGTTGGACGGCCAGGGCAGCCGCTGCCGCAACTCCCGCATGACGTCCTCCTGGTCGGCGCCGCGCACCATGTCGGTGTCGGTCCAGGACAGGTAGCCCACCCCGACCCGCACACCCCGGTGGCCGACCTCGGCGCGCAGGCTGTGCGCGTACGCCTCCACGCCCGACTTGGACGCGCAGTACGCCGTCATCATCGGCGCCGGCGTGATCGCCGCGAGGGAGGCGATCTGCAGCAGGTAGCCGCGGCTCTCCATCAGCACCGGCAGGAACGCCCGCCCGGTGACCGCCGATCCGATGAGGTTGACCTCGATCACCCGGCGCCAGGAGTCCGGGTCGGAGTCGACGAACGGCCCGCCGGTGGCCACCCCGGCGTTGGCCACCACGATGTCGACCTTCCCGAACCGCTCCTTGACCTCGCGGGCGACCCGGGCCATCGCCTCGTGGTCGGTGACGTCGGCGTGCCAGTGGTCGCTGTCGCCGTGCAGCCGCTCCCCCACCTGCTTGAGCAGGTCGGGCTCCAGGCCCACCAGCGCGACGCTCGCCCCGCGCGCCGACAGCTTGCGGGCGAGCAACTCGCCCACGCCGCGCGCCGCTCCGGTGACGACGGCGACCTGGCCCTCCAGGCTCACCTTGCTCATGCGCCCTCCTTGATCTGTGCGGTCTGTGCGGTCCGTGCCGTCTGTGCGGTCTGTGGCGTCCGTGCGGTCTGTGCGGGAACCCCGGCCGGGCTCTCCGTGCGGCTGGGAACGACGTACGTCGTGACCAGCTCCCTGATCCGGCCGGTCACCAGTTCCGGCGCCTCGACCGGCGTCATGTGGCCGAGGCCCGGCAGTTCGGTCAGGCCGACGCACTGCGGCAGGGCGGCCACCAGCGACCGGGCGTGCCGCGGGGGCGTCAGCCGGTCCGCCGTACCGACGACCACCGCGGTCGGCACGTCCAACTCCCGTACGGCGTGGTCGAGGTCGAGCAGGTCCAGCACCTGCGACCAGGCGTGCCGCGAGCCGCGCGGACAGGCGTGCACGATCCGCGCACACGCCTCCACCATGTGCGGGCTCGAACCGGCGCCCATCGTGGCGTACTTCATGATCCGCAGCGCGGCCGGCGTGACCGGGCCCAGCGGGGCGCGCGAGCCGAGGACGTGCCGGGTCAGCCACGTCCTGAGGCGGCCGGGCCGCAGCGGCAGCACCGTGGACTCCGCGACCAGCCGCGAACTGCCCGTGCTGCACAGCAGGACCGCCGCCGTGTGCGCGCGGAACGCCGGGCGCGTCGAGGCGGCCATCACGGTCATCCCGCCCATCGAGTGCCCGGCGACGACCGCCTTCTCGCCCGGCGCGAGGGTGGCGAGCAGGACCGCCTCGAGGTCGTCGGCGAGGGCGTCGGTGCCGCAGGCACGGCTCGCCGGGCTGCGCCCGTGGCCGCGCTGGTCGTAGGCGATGACCCGGTGGTCGGCCGCCAGGGCGTGGATCTGCGCCGCCCAGAAGGCGGTCGAGCAGGTCCAGCCGTGGGCCAGGACGACCGCAGGGGCGCCCTCCGGCCCGTGCACCTCGACGTGCAGCCGCGCGCCGTCGGCCGAGACGACACTCAGCTCCCGCGCGGGGACGGGCGGGGCGTAGGGCCCCGAGGTGACGTGCGCGGGGCGACGGCTCACGAGGCCACCTCCGCGGAGGCGGTGCCGGCCGTGGTCGTTGGTGTCCGCAGTGGCCGTGGCGGCCGCCGTGGTCGTAGCCCCTTGGGCGCCCACGCCGTCCTGCGCGCCCGCGGGCCGGACCACCTGGTACTCGGCGAGGTCCACCCGGCGCGTCGCGCGGCGGAACTCGGCCGTCGTGCCGGGCCAGATGGTGGTGTTGCGCCCGTTGGCGTCGAGGTACCAGCTGGTGCAGCCACCGGTGTTCCACACGGTGCGCCGCATCCGCTCCTGCACGCGCCGGTTCCAGGCGTGCACGGCGCTCGGCCGGGCGTCGAGGGCGGCGCGGCCGCCGAGGACGGTCAACTGGCGCAGGTAGTCGGCCAGGTAGTTCAGCTGCGACTCGATCATCAGGATCATCGAGGAGTTCCCGAGGCCGGTGTTGGGCCCGATGACCGTCATGAAGTTCGGGAAGCCCGCGGCGGTCGCGCCGCGCAGGGCCTCCATGCCGTCCTTCCACACCTCCGCGAGGGTGCGGCCCTCCGCCCCGACGACCCGCTCCGCGATCGGCATGTCGGTGACGTGGAAGCCGGTGCCGAACACGATCGCGTCGGCCTCGACCTCGCTGCCGTCGGCGGCCACCAGGGTCGAGCCGCGCACCTCGCGCAGCCCGCTGTCGACCAGGTCCACGTTGGGCCGGGCGAGCGCCGGGTAGTACGTGCTGGACAGCAGGATCCGCTTGCAGCCGATGCGGTAGTCGGGCGTGAGCCTGGCCCGCAGCGCCGGGTCCTTGATGGCACGGGCCATGTTGCGCTTGGCCAGCTTCTCGACGAAGCCCAGCTCGTCGGGCCGCTTGGTGAACGCCTGGACCTGCAGCTCCCGGATGCCCCACAGCAGCCCGCGGCGCAGCTGCGTGGTGAGCGGCAGCGCCCGGTGCAGGGACCGCTCGGCGCCGCTGATGGCGCGGTCGACGCGGGGCATCACCCACGGCGGGGTGCGCTGGAAGAGGGTGAGGCGGCCGACCTTCGGCTGGATGGCCGGCACGATCTGGATCGCGGACGCGCCCGTGCCGACCACCGCGACCCGCTTGCCGGTGAGGTCGTAGTCGTGGTCCCAGCGGGCCGAGTGGAAGACCTTGCCCGGGAACGACGCCAGGCCCGGGATCTCCGGGATCTTCGGGTCGGACAGCGGCCCGGTGGCGGAGACCACGACGTCCGCCGACAGGGCGCCGCTCGCGGTCTCGATGTCCCAGCACAGCCGCTCGGTGTTCCAGGTCATCCGCTGCACCTCGGAGTCGAAGCGCAGGTGCGGGCGCAGGTGGAAGACGTCGGCGACGTGCTCCAGGTAGGCGCGGATGTGCTCCTGCCCGGAGAAGGTGCGCGGCCAGTCGGGGTTGGGCGCGAAGGAGAAGGAGTAGAGGTGGGAGGGCACGTCGCAGGCGCACCCGGGGTAGCTGTTGTCCCGCCAGGTGCCGCCGACGCTGCTCGCCCGTTCCAGGACCACGAAGTCGGTGATCCCCTCGCGGCGCAGCCGCACGGCCGCGCCGAGCCCGCCGAACCCGGACCCGATCACCGCCACCCGTACCCGCTCCTGCTCGGCCATCCGAGACCTCCTCGCGCGACTCTGCCAGTGAACACTGGCGCAATGGGAGAGTAGAGGAGCGGCGTACTCATGGGTAGGGGGTCGGCCGGAGAAAGTTACCGACGGTACGAACTAAGGTGCGGGCGTGGCAGACAAGCAGGAGTACCGCATGGCGGAGCTGGCCGAGCGGGCCGGCATCACGGTGCGCACCCTGCGCTTCTACCGGGAGCGCGGGCTGCTGGCACCGCCCCGCCGCGAGGGCCGGATCGCCTGGTACGACGACCACCACCTGGCCCGGCTGCGCACGATCGCGGCACTGCTGGAGCGCGGCCACACCCTCAGCGGCATCGCCGAACTGGCCGAGGCCCTGGACCACGGCCGGGACGTCGCCGACCTCCTCGGCGTCGCCCCGCCCACCGAGGAGGAACCGGTCCGCCTCACCCCCGAGGAACTCGCCGCCCGCTTCGAGGGCGAGGTCACCCCCGAGAACCTCGCCGCCGCCCTCGACCTCGGCTACCTGGGCACCGACGGCGACGAGATCGTCCACATCAGCCGCCGCCTGCTGGACGTCTCCTCCGCCCTGGTCCGCGAGGGCATCCCGCTCGCCGAGGTCCTCTCGGCGGGCGCCCGCGTCCGCCAGCACGCCGACGCCCTGGCCGACCTCTTCACCGACCTGATCGTGCGCCACGGCCCCGAGGAGAACCTCCACCGCCTGCGCCCCCTGGCCCGCAGCGTGGTGGAGGCGGAACTCTCCCTGGCCCTGGACCGGAGGGTGCGGGAGCGCAAGGAGGGGGAGCAGGGGGAGGACTGACGAGCCGCCGGGGTCCGGTTCAGAGGTCGTAGACCACCGTCACCGGCGCGTGGTCCGACCAGCGCTCCGCGTGCGTCGCGGCGCGCTCCACGTACCCCTTGACCGCCTTCCCCGCCAGACCGGGCGTGGACACGTGGAGATCAATGCGCCATCCACTGTCGTTGTCGAAAGCCCGCCCCCGGTACGACCACCAGGTGTACGGCCCCTCCAGCCCCGGGTGCAGTGCCCGCACGACGTCGACGTAGCCGCCCTCCTCCGGTGTGAGGACGCGGGTCAGCCAGGCGCGTTCCTCCGGCAGGAAGCCGGAGTTCTTGGTGTTGCCGCGCCAGTTCTTCAGGTCGGCCGGCTCGTGGGCGATGTTCCAGTCGCCGCAGACCAGCACCTCGCGGCCGTTCGCCGCGGCGCGCTCGCGCAGCTCCTTGAGGTGGGCGAGGAACGCGTCCATGAAGCGGACCTTCTCCTCCTGGCGCTCGGTGCCGACCTCACCGGAGGGCAGGTAGAGGGAGGCCACCGTGACACCCGGCAGGTCGGCCTCGACGTAGCGGCCGGCGGCGTCGAACTCGGCCGAGCCGAAGCCGACGCGCACGGCGTCCGGCTCACGGCGGCTGTAGAGGGAGACGCCGGCCCGGCCCTTCGCGGCGGCGGGCGCGTGCACGACGAACCAGCCCTCCGGCGCACCGGCCGCGGCGGGCAGCTGCCCGGGCTCGGCGCGCACCTCCTGCAGGCAGAGCACGTCGGCGGAGGTGTCGGCGAGCCATTCCACGAAGCCCTTCTTCGCGGCGGCACGCAGCCCATTCACGTTCACGGAGGTCACGGTCAGCACCCGGGCACGATACCGGCACACTGGAGGGCGACCCGTTCACCCCGCACCCCATGCGTGCGCATATAAGTACAGTGAGCAGCATGAACATACGCCCCGTGCCCTTCGACCACCCCGACGCCGTCAAGCTCAACGACGAGGTCCAGGCCGAATACCACGTGCGCTACGGCGACGGGGGCGACGCCACCGTCCTCGCGCCGTCCGACTTCCAGCCGCCGCGGGGCGTGTACCTCATCGCCTACGACGAGCGGGACCGCCCGGTCGCGACGGGCGGCTGGCGCAGTCAGGACCGCAACGACGAGGGCAACGAGGACGGCGACGCCGAGCTGAAGCGCATGTACGTCGTGCCCGAGGTGCGCGGCTGCGGCCTGGCCCGGCGGATGCTCGCCGCGCTGGAGGACGACGCGCGCGCGGCGGGGCGGGTGCGGATGGTGCTGGAGACGGGCACCCAGCAGCCGGAGGCCGTGGCGCTGTACACCTCCAGCGGCTACGAGCCGTGCGCCAAGTTCGGCTACTACCGCCACCACGAGGCGAGCCTGTGCTACGCCAAGCCGCTGCGGCCCGCACGAGGCTGAGGCCCGCGGCCGCCTCACTCCCGTAGGTACGCCAGCACCGCCAGCACCCGGCGGTGCACGTCCTGCGCGGGCGGCAGGTCGAGCTTGGTGAGGATGGAGCCGATGTGCTTGCCGACGGCCGCCTCGGAGACGACCAGCGCGCGGGCGACCGCGCCGTTGGAGCGGCCCTCGGCCACCAGTGCCAGCACCTCCCGCTCGCGCGGGGTGAGCCGCTCCAGGGGATCCCGGCGCCGGCGCAGCAATTGCCGTACGACCTCGGGGTCGACGACCGTGCCGCCCGCCGCGACCTCGTCGAGGGCGTCGACGAACTCCGCCACCTGCCCGACCCGGTCCTTGAGCAGGTAGCCGACCCCGGTGCCGTCCCCGGAGTCCAGCAGGTCGGCCGCGTACGCGCGTTGCACGTACTGGCTGAGCACCAGCACCGGCAGCCCGGGCCGTTCGCCGCGCAGCCGCACGGCCGCGTGCAGCCCCTCGTCCGTGAACCCGGGGGGCATCCGCACGTCGGTGACGACCACGTCCGGGTCGTGCGCCCGGACCGCGTCGAGCAGGGCGGGGGCGTCCCCGACGGCCGCGACGACCCGGTGCCCGAACCGCTCCAGCAGGGCCGTCAGGCCGTCGCGCAGCAGCACGCCGTCCTCGGCGAGGACTACGCGCAGGGGCCGTCGGCCGTGGGCTGCGTCGCGCACGGGATCTCCACTCGCACCAGGGTGGGCCCGCCCGGCGGGCTGGTCACGCCCAGTCTTCCATCGAGCACCGACACCCGGTCCCCGAGGCCGGTCAGGCCGGAGCCGGCGGCCGGGTCGGCGCCGCCCCGCCCGTCGTCCTCGACCTCCAGGACGAGCCGTCCGTGCCGGTGGGTGCCCCGCACGCGGGCCCGCCGCGCCCCGCTGTGCCGGGCGACGTTGGCCAGTGCCTCGCGCACCACGAAGTACGCGGCGGCCTCCACCGCTGCGGGGAGCCGGCCCGGCAGGTCGACCTCCGTGTCGACCGGGACCGGCGAGCGGTCGGCCGCGTCCGCCACGGCCGCCGCGAGCCCGTGGTCGGCGAGCACCTGGGGGTGGATGCCGTGGATGAGCTCTCGCAGTTCCGCGAGGGCGGCGTCCGCCTGTGCGTGGGCCCTGGCCAGTTGTGCGGCGAGCGGCCCGTCGGGCGGTGCGTCGAGCCGGGCCAGGCCCAGGGCCATGGTGAGGGCGACGAGCCGCTGTTGGGCGCCGTCGTGCAGGTCCCGCTCGATCCGCCGCCGCTCCGCCTCGAACGCCTCCACCAACCGCACGCGGGAGCGGGCCAGTTCACGTACCCGGGCCTCGGCCTCACCGGCGCGCGGCAGCACGAGCAGGCGGGTGAGCCCGGCCCGCGCGCCGGCGGCCACGCCGACGCCGTACAGCCCGGCGCCGAGCGCCAGGAGCCCGAGCGCGGCGAGTCCGCAGGCCTGCGCCTGCCCGGTGACGGTCACCGTCTTGAGCACCTTCAGCTCCCGCCCCTCCCCCACGGTCGCCAGCAGCAGCGGCGTCGCCACCAGCGCCGCCGGGCACACCAGGGCGACGGTCACGACGAGCGCCTCCACCGGCCACAGCAGGAACCCGGTGAGCAGCGTGTGCCCCAACTCCCGCCAGGTGGCGGCCTCCCGGAGCCGGGTGCCGAGCCGGCTGCGCAGGCCGGGGGCGGGCGGATCGACGTGCGCGGGCGCGGGGAGCCGGGCCGCTTCGGTGCCTCCGTCGCCGTCAGGCCCCTCCTGGAGCCATCCCAGCCGCCACCGCTCCACGGCCGCGACGGGCAGTCCCGCGAACGCCGCCAACCCCAGCAGCGGCAGCCCGACGAGCACCACCGCGAGGAGCCCGCCGGCCGCGACGAGCCCCACCAGCCCGGCCAGCACGACGACTCCGAGCACCACTCCCGCCAGCACGTAGCCGGCGGCCCGCCAGGGCCACGACGACAGCAGGTAGTCCGGGCGGGCCAGGGCCTGCCACACCGTACGAGGACGCATGCGGATCACCGTAGGAGCGCCGCCCCCGGCCGGGCCATCCGTCCAGCCGGAGCCTCGGGGGTATGCCTGGCCCTACCCGTGCTCTCGCCCCTGCCCGACCGACACGGGCCCCCGGCACGGGGTTTCGTGGGGTCATGACCACACACGCCGTCCAACTGACCGCCGTGAGCAGGCGCTACGGTGCCGCGGGCACCGGGGTGACCGCGCTCGACGACGTCACGCTCGCCTTCCCCCGGGGCTCGTTCACCGCCGTGATGGGCCCGTCCGGCTCGGGCAAGTCGACGCTGCTGCAGTGCGCCGCGGGTCTGGAGCGGCCGACGTCGGGCTCCGTGCGGATCGGCGGCACCGAGCTGACGGGGCTGGGCGAGCGCCGGCTCACGCTGCTGCGCCGGGCCCGGATCGGCTTCGTCTTCCAGTCGTACAACCTGCTGCCTTCGCTGACCGCCGAGCAGAACGTCGCCCTGCCGCTGCGCCTGGCCGGCCGCCGCCCGTCCCGCGCACGCGTGCGTGCCGCGCTCGCCGAGGTCGGTCTCGCCGGCCGCGCGGACCACCTCCCCGCCCGGCTCTCCGGCGGCCAGCAGCAGCGCGTGGCGCTGGCCCGCGCGATGATCACCCGCCCCGAGGTGCTGTTCGGCGACGAGCCGACGGGCGCGCTGGACTCCACGACGGCTCGCGAGGTGCTGGCGCTGCTGCGCGCCCTGGTGGACGAGGAGGGGCAGACGGTCGTGATGGTCACGCACGACCCGGTGGCCGCGTCGGCGGCGGACCGGGTGGTGTTCCTGGTCGACGGCCGGGTGCACGACGAGCTGTGCGCGGCGGACGCGGAGACGGTCGCGGCCCGGACGGTGTCGCTGGAGAGCCGTGCGGCGACGGGGGCGGCGGCGTGCTGAGCACCGCCCTGCGCACGCTGTGCGCCCGCCGGGCGTCCTTCGCCGGCAGCTTCGTCGCGCTCGCGCTGGGCGTCGCCCTGCTCACCGTGATGGGCCAGGCCCTCGCGGCGTCGGTGCACGCGCCGGACCGCTCCCCGGAGCGTTTCGCCGCCGCCCCGGTGGTGGTGCGGGCCGGCGACACGCTCCGGGTCCCGACCCCGGCGGGCCCCCGCACGGCCCGCCTCCCCCACGCGCCGCCCCTGCGGCCCGCCACCCTGGGCGTCCTCGCGACGCTCGGCCGCGTCACCCCGGACCGCTCCTTCCCGGTCCGCCCGGCCGGCGGCCCGGACGACCTCGTCGGCCACCCCTGGTCGACGGCGCGCTTCGCCCCGTACGCCCTCACCGCCGGGCGGGCGCCCGCGACGCCGGACGAGGTGGTGACGGCGGGCGGCTGGACGCGCCCAGGCGCCCGTCTGCGCACCGCCCAGGGCACGGTGACCGTCGTGGGCACGGTCCGCGCCCTCGGCTTCGAGCGTCCGGTGTTCTTCACGGACGCCCGCGCGGCGGTCCTCGCCCCCGAGGTGCGGCAGGCGGTGGTCGAGGCGGACGCCACGGCCGTACGGGCCGCGCTGCGCGGCGACGCACGCGTGCGGGTCCTCACCGGTGCGCAACGGCGCCTCGCGGACGCCGGTCCGGACCGCGACGCGGAGGCGCTGACCGCGCTGAACGCCCTGTTCGGCACGGCCGGCGGGGTCAGCGCGTTCGTGTCGGTGTTCGTGGTCTCCTCGACGTTCGCCTTCGCGGTGGCGCAGCGCCGCCGGGAGTTCGGGCTGCTGCGCACGGCGGGTGCGACGCCGGGTCAGCTGCGGCGCTCGGTCCTGGCGGAGGCGCTGCTGGTGGGGGCGCTCGCCTCGGCGGCCGGCTGCGTGCTGGGGGCGTACGCCGCCCCGCACCTGGGCGCGCTGGTGGTCGACGGCGGTCTGGCCCCGGCCTGGTACCGGGTCGGCGGTGCGGTGTGGCCGTACCACCTGGCCTTCTGGACGGGCCTGTTGGTGGCCCTGGCCGGTGCGGGCGGCGCCGCGTGGCGGGCCGGGCGCACGCCTGCCGTGGAGGCGCTGCGGGAGGCATCCGTGGACCCGGCCCGGCTGCCCCGCGCGCGGTGGGTGTGCGGGACGGTCCTGCTGCTGACGGCGGCCACGACCCTGGCGTACGCGCTGCTGACCGACCCGGGCGAACTGCTGCACCGCAAGACCTGGGTCAGCCGTCCCCTGCTGCTGACCGGCGCGGTCGCGGTCCTCTCCCCGGCGCTGGTGCGTCCCCTGGCCCGGCTGCTCGTGCGGCTGCCCGGGGTGCTCGGCTCGCTGGTGCGGCAGAACGTCCTCACGGGCGCCCGGCGTACCGCGTCGCTGGCGGCGCCGGTCCTGGTGACGGTGGCGCTCGCGGGCTCGCTGCTGGGGGCCACGGCGACGCTGGGCGGGGCGCGCGCGGCGGAGGTGGACCGGCAGACGGCCGCGGACTTCGTGGTGACCCCGGCGGACGGCTCGGCGTTCGCCCCGGCGGCGCTGGCCCGGCTGCGGCGGGTGCCGGGCGCCGAGGTGTCCGCGACGGCCACGACCGCCGTGCGGACCCTGGAGGACGGCGTCGCGCTGGTGGGCTTCCCGGCCCGCGCGGCCGAACCGGGCCCACTGGAGCGCACGGTGCGCCTGCCGGTGACGGCCGGACACCTCGCCGACCTGGACGACGAGTCGATCGTGGTGACCCGGGAGTGGGCGCGGCACCGGGTGGGCGAGCGGGTACGGGTCTGGCGCGGCGACGGCACGCCGCGCACCCTGCGCATCGCGGCGGTCGTGGCCACGGGCACGGGCGGCGACGGGGCCTGGGTCACCCCGGCGAACGCTCCCGGCGCGCACGTCGACCGGGTCGACGTGCGGGTGCGCGCGGGGGCGTCGGCCGTGACGGTCGCCCGGCACCTGCGGTCGGTCGAAGGGGCGCGCCTGCTGACCAAGGCCCAGTGGGTGCGGGCGAGTTGGCCGCCCCCGAACCGCACCACGCGCCTGGGCGTGCTGCTGGTCCTCGGCATCGCCCTGCTCTACACGGGCCTGTCGGTCGCCAACTCGGCGCTGATGGCGGCGTCGGCCCGCCGCACGGAGCTGACGACCCTGCGCCTGACCGGCCTCACGCGCGCCCAGGTCCTGCGCCTGACGGCCATGGAGAGCCTGACGGTGGTGGCGCTGGGGGCCGTCCTGGGCGTGCTGGTGACGCTGGCCGACCTGTCGGGCATGACGGCGGCCCTGCACCTGCTCGGGGCCCCGGCCCCCTTGACCGTCCCGTGGCGGCCCCTCGCCTGGACGACGACCGCGTGTGCCGTGCTGTCCCTGACCGCGTCCCTGGCCACCACGGCCTGGTCCCTGCGCGGCGACAAGCCGACGGGTCGGTACATTTCGCTCGCGAGGGCGGGCATCCGAATGACTCCGCACCTGTGACTGAGGAGGTTGGAAGCCGGTGACCGTCCCTCTTGCGTACAAGGGGCTGGAGTTGATGCCCACATGGTTCGTCATCATGGTCGCGGTCCTGTCGACGATCGGGATCGTCCTGGCCTACCGCCGCAGACAATGACCGGCGAAACCGCCGTAACGCATGCCAAAGCCCCGGTCGGGAAACCCGACCGGGGCTTTGAGCTGCGTGGACCTGTGGGGATTTGAACCCCAGACCCCCTCGATGCGAACGAGGTGCGCTACCAGACTGCGCCACAGGCCCTTGCAACGAGTGAAACTCTAGCATCCCCGTCGGCCTGCTCAAAAATCCGTTGTCGGGCGGCCGCGCGGGCGGGCGGCGAGGGGCGGGCGGGGCGTCCGGCGCAGGTCATCAGGGGCGCGCCGGGCGCCGTACCGCGGGGGTCCGAGGACCGTCACTCGTTGGCGGCGCGGGGCCGTTCGCCGTCCTCGTACTGGTCGAACAGCGGGGTGCGGCCCCGTTCGCGGGAGCGGCGGGCCGAGGCGGCGCGGCGGGCGTCGGAGCGGTCCTCGTCCTCGGGCCGGGCGTCGGCGGCGGCGTCCGTCCCGGCGTCGGCGCCGGTCGCGGGCTCCGCCTGGTCCGGGGCGACCGCGCTGGAGCGGGCCGAGCTCCAGGTGTCCGGGGCGCCGAGGTCGACGTCGGCCGTGGCGCGCGGGGCGACCGGTGCTGTCACGTACGTCGGCAGGGGCACCGGCACCGGGTCCCAGCTGTCGCCCTGGCCCGGGTGCCGCTGTCGTTCGCGCTGCTGGTCGACCCACTCGGCGTGGTCGGTCTGCTCGACGAGGGCCCGGCGGTCCGCGGCGAGGGCGAGCAGCCCGGGGTCGGTCTCCGGCTCGGTGACCGCGTCGGGCTCCTCTGCGCCGGCGTCGGCCTCGGCGGGCGGCGCGGACGCCGAGGCCCGGCGGCGCGGCTGGCGCTCACGCAGGCGCTGCGCGGCGGCCTCGGCCTGGCGCCGGTCCATCTGGTAGGTGAAGCGGCGGCGCTCCTGGGCGCGCAGGTAGGCGATGTACCCGCTGAGCAGGACGGCGGGCACACCGGGCGCCCACAGGAACGTCAGGCCGCCGACCGCCGCGACGACGGCGCCCAGGGTGAAGGCCAGGAAGAGCATCACGGTGGTGCGCCGACGGCGCGCGAGCACCTTCGAGCGCTGGGCCCGCGCCGTGGCCGCCTGCGCGGAAGGGCTCGGCGCGCGCCGGGCACGGGGCACGCGCCGGGTGGCGTCGGGTGCCGCGGACGGCGCCGAGGACTCGGCGGACGGGGAGGACTGGGCGGACGGGGAGGACTGGGCGAACGGGGAGGACTGGGAGGACACCGGCGCGGCGTGGCTCTCGGCGAGGGGCTCGCCCACCCGCTCGCGCTCGGTCCGCTCGACGCGCTCGTTTCGCTCCACGTGCGCGTGCCGCTCCGCGCGCTCGTGCCGGTCCGCGCCGGGCTGCCCGCCCTCGCGTTCCGGGAGCGTGACCCGGGTCTGCGGGCGGGTCGGGGGCACGGCGAAGGCCCGGACGTCCACCGAGTCGGTGACCGCGTCCGGGTCGGCGTCGGGCTCCGCCTCGTCGGTGGAGCGCGTCCGCAGGTCCTTGGCGTAACGACGCTCCATGGCCGCCCGTCCGGACAGCAACCGGATGGCGGTGCTGAAGCGTTCGGTCGGACGGGCCTCGTTCAGCTCGTCCTGCCTACGGAGCCACATCGGCACCAAGTAGGCGGCCCAGGCCCCGACAATGACTGCGTAGATGAGGCCGCTGCTGCTCACGCCTCACACGGTAGAGGGGATCGCCTGAGGCCATCGCCCAATTGGGCCGGTGTGTCGCACGATCTGGCTGATATTTCGAACTTTTTTTGTGACCGATGCGATCAGCGGCCCACTCGGACCGGGAATTCATTGCTCCGAGAACGTCAACCGGGGATCAATTTCGAACATATTTTCAATTTCCCGGGTTGCCGGCATTCCCCGGTGTGTTCTGGTGGTCACGGGGCGCGGTGCGGGGCCGCGACCTCCGCCAGCGCGTCAGCAGACCTTCCGGCACTTCCTCGGCGGTGAGCGCGAAGACCAGGTGGTCCCGCCAGGCGCCGTCGATGTGGAGATAACGGGGCCGCAGCCCCTCCTCGCGGAATCCGAGTTTCTCCACCACGCGCCGGCTGGGGCCGTTCTCGGGGCGAATGCAGACCTCGATGCGGTGCAGACCGACCGCGCGGAAACAGTGGTCGACGGCGAGCGCCACGGCCGTCGGCATCACCCCGCGGCCGGCGACCGCCTGGTCCACCCAGTAGCCGACGTGCCCGGAGCACATCGAGCCCCAGGTGATCCCGGCGACCGTCAACTGACCGACGAGCTGCCCCTGGTACTCGATGACGAACGGCAGCATCCGGCCGGCGTTCGCCTCCGAGCGCAGGTGCCGGACCATCTGCCGGTACGTCGGGCGGTGCGCGATCGGCCCGCTGGGCGCGGGCGGCGGGATGGTCGCCTCCCAGGGGCGCAGCCAGTCCCGGTTGCGCCGGTTGACCTCACGCCACGCGCGTTGGTCGCGCAGCTTTATCGGCCGGAGGACGACGTCGCCCTCCGCCAGCTGGACGGGCCAGGACGGGCTGTTCAGCGCGCACCCCCGGACGGTCTGGTGGGGTCCTCACCGGCCGGGGGGCCACCGTGGGCGTCATCGTCATGGGCGCCGTGGGCGCCGTGGGCGCCGTGGGCGCCGTGGGCGCCGTGGCCGTCGTGCGCGTCGTGCGCGTCGGGGGCGTCGTGCGCGTCCGCGCGGCGGTGGTCGCCGCCGCGGAGCTGGTCGACGGCGTGCACGAGCAGCGGCTCCAGGACCGCCAGCCCGTCCTTCACGCCGCCCGAGGAGCCCGGCAGGTTGACGATCAGGGTCCGTCCGGCCACCCCGGCGAGGCCGCGCGAGAGGGCCGCGGTCGGCACCTTGTCCCGGCCGAACGCCCGGATCGCCTCCGCGATGCCCGGCACCTCGTGGTCGAGCACCGCGCGCGTGGCCTCGGGGGTGCGGTCGGTGGGCGAGATGCCGGTGCCGCCGGTGGTGACGATCACGTCGTAGCCGCTCCCGACCCCGGCGCGCAGGGCCGCCTCCACGGGGTCGCCGTCGGGGACGACCCGGGGGCCGTCGACGGTGAACCCGAAGCCGGTCAGGCCCGCGGCGATCAAGGGGCCGCCGGTGTCCTCGTAGACCCCGGCCGCGGCCCGGTTGGAGGCGGTGACGACCAGCGCGCGGTACGGCGCACCGGCAGGGGGCGGCGCGGCGGTCACGGCCGGCTCCAGTCGCCGGACTTGCCGCCCGTCTTCTCCTCCACGCGCACGTCCGTGATGACCGCTCCCTTGTCGACCGCCTTGACCATGTCGATCACGGTGAGCGCGGCGACGGAGACCGCGGTGAGCGCCTCCATCTCGACGCCCGTGCGGTCCGTCGTGCGCACCGTCGCGGCGATCTCCACGGCGTCGTCCGCGACCGACAGGTCCAGTGTCACACCGGACAGGGCCAGGGGGTGGCACAGCGGGATCAGGTCGGGCGTGCGCTTGGCGCCCATGATGCCCGCGATGCGCGCGGTGGCCAGGGCGTCGCCCTTGGGCACGCCCCCGCCGCGCAGCAGCTCGACCACGCGGGGCGAGACGAGGACCCGGCCGCTCGCGCGGGCGGTGCGCGCGGTCACGTCCTTGCCGGACACGTCGACCATGCGGGCGGCGCCCGCCTCGTCGAGGTGGGTCAGTCGGTCCTGCGCTGGGGGTCCGGGGGTTTCCCCCCGGGATGGCACGGTCATGGTGTGTGGCGCTCCCGGTCCGGGCCCGTCGCGGTGCGGCGCACGGGCCTGCTGTGCGCGACACGGTACCCCCAAGTCCCGGGGCGCAACCGCCCAGGACCGCCGCACGGACCGGTCCGCGCGGGGCTCAGCCGAGCAGGACGACCTCGACCTCGTCACCGGGCTCGACGGACTCCGCGTCCTCGGGGACGACGATCAGCGCGTCGGCGTGCGCGAGGGCCGCGACCAGGTGCGATCCGGCGCCGCCGACCGGGCGGACGGTGCCGTCGGCGTAGCTGCCCCGCAGGAACTGGCGGCGGCCCCGGGGCGAGGTCAGCGCGCGGTCGGCGCCGAGCGTCGCGCGCGTGGTGGGCCGGTGGACGTCGGTGAGGCCCATCAGGGTGCGAATGGCGGGGCGGACGAACAGCTCGAAGGAGACGTACGACGACACCGGGTTGCCCGGGAGCGCCAGCAGCGGAATGTGGTCGGGGCCGATGGTGCCGAAGCCCTGCGGCTTGCCCGGCTGCATGGCGAGCTTGCGGAACTCGACGCCGCTGCCGGGCTCGTCCTCGTCGCCGGCGTGCGCCAGGGCCTCCTTGACGACGTCGTAGGCGCCGACGCTGACGCCGCCCGTGGTGACCATGAGGTCGGCGCGGACCAGTTGGTCGTCGACGGTGGAGCGCAGGGTGTCGGCGTCGTCGGCGACGGCGCCCACGCGGTAGGCGATGGCGCCGGCGTCCCGCGCGGCCGCGGTGAGGGCGAAGCTGTTGGAGTCGTAGATCTGGCCGTCGGCCAGTTCCTCGCCGGGCTGGACGAGTTCGCTGCCGGTGGACAGCACCACCACGCGGGGGCGCGGGCGCACGCGGACCGTGCCGCGGCCGATGGCGGCCAGCAGGGCGATCTGCGGCGGGCCGAGGACGGTGCCGGCCTCCAGCGCGCGGTCCCCGGCGCGGACGTCGCTGCCCTGCGCGCGCACGTGGGCGCGTGCCTCGGCCGGCCGGTGCACCCGCACGTGCCCGGTGGCGCCCTCGGGGGCGAGGCTGCGGGCGCGCATGCCGTCCACGGGTCCCTCGCCGAGCCCCCCGTCGGTCCACTCCACGGGGACGACGGCCTCGGCGCCCGGGGGCAGCGGGGCGCCGGTCATGATGCGGGCGGCCTGGCCCGGCCCCACGTGGAGCCGGCCGGCCTGTCCGGCCGCGACGTCGCCGACGACCTCCAGGGCCGCCGGGAACTCCTCGCTCGCGCCCGCGATGTCGGCGACCCGGACCGCGTAGCCGTCCATGGAGCTGTTGTCGAACGGCGGCAGGGACACCGGCACCGTGACGTCCTCGACCAGGACGCAGCCCTGGGCGTCGAGGAGGTGCAGTTCGATGGGCTCCAGCGGGCGGATCGCGGTGAGGACGTCCTCCAGGTGCTCGTCCACCGACCACAGGCGGTCCTGGCCGGTGGAGTGGGGCGCGGCGGTGCTCAACGTGGTTACAACTCCTCGGTGACGTAACTGCGAAGCCAGGACCGGAAGTCCGGACCCAGATCTTCACGTTCGCACGCGAGTCTGACAATGGCACGCAGATAGTCGCCGCGGTCGCCGGTGTCGTAGCGGCGGCCCTTGAAGACGACGCCGTGCACCGGGCCGCCGACCTTCTCGTCCGCGGCGAGCTGCTGGAGGGCGTCGGTGAGCTGGATCTCGCCGCCGCGGCCGGGCTCGGTCGTGCGCAGTATGCCGAAGATGCTGGGGCCGAGGACGTAGCGGCCGATGATGGCGTAGCTAGAGGGGGCGTCCGCCCGGTCCGGCTTCTCGACCAGGCCGGTGACCTTGACGACGTCGGCCTCGCCGGTGCCCTCCACCGCCGCGCACCCGTAGAGGTGGATCTGCTCCGGGGCGACCTCCATGAGGGCGACGACGCTGCCGCCGTGCTGCTCCTGCACCTCGATCATCCGCTTGAGCAGCGGGTCGCGGGGGTCGATCAGGTCGTCGCCCAGCAGGACGGCGAAGGGCTCCTGGCCGACGTGCGGGGCCGCGCAGAGCACCGCGTGGCCGAGGCCCTTGGGGTCGCCCTGGCGCACGTAGTGCATGGTCGCCAGGTCACTGGACTCCCGGACCTTGGCGAGCCGATTGGCGTCGCCCTTCTTCTCCAGGGCCGACTCGAGCTCGTAGTTGCGGTCGAAGTGGTCCTCCAGGGGGCGCTTGTTGCGACCCGTGACCATGAGGACGTCGTCGAGGCCGGCGGCGACGGCCTCCTCGACCACGTACTGGATCGCCGGCTTGTCGACGACCGGCAGCATCTCCTTGGGAGTGGCCTTCGTCGCCGGCAGGAACCGGGTGCCGAGGCCTGCTGCGGGGATGACAGCCTTGCTGATCCGTGGGTGCGACTGAGTCATGTGCGCCACCCTATCCGGTGCGTTTGAGAGGAATCTGTAGCTCCGGTTAATAGATGTTCATATGAACTGATTCGAACAGAACGGGAGCGTACGCGTGCATCATCACGGCACAGGCGGGGCCGAGTCTGACAAGCGGACGTTGCGGCGGGAGTTTCTCGCGGTGAGGAACACGTTGACGACCGATGACGTGCGCAAGTCAGCCCTGGCGCTCGCCGAGCACGCCCTGGAACTACCCGAGTTGGCGCACGCGCACACGGTCGCGGCGTACGTCTCCGTGGGCACCGAGCCCGGCACGCTCGCGCTGCTGGACGCGCTGCGCGCGCGGGGCGCACGCGTGCTGCTGCCCGCCCTGCTGCCCGACAACGACCTCGACTGGGGCGCCTACGCGGGCGAGGGCTCCCTCGCACGCGTGCAACACGGCGGCAGGATGGCCCTCTTCGAGCCGATCGGCGCCCGGCTCGGCCCGGACGCCGTGACGCAGGCCGACGTGGTGCTGCTGCCGGGCCTGGCGGCCGACGCGCGCGGCATGCGGCTGGGGCGCGGCGGAGGCTCGTACGACCGGGTGCTGGCCCGGCTGGAGCGCGCGGGCGCGCGTCCCGCGCTGGTGGTCCTGCTGTACGACACGGAGGTCGTCGAACACGTTCCGGCCGAGCCGCACGACCGGCCGGTGCACGCGGTGGTGACCCCCTCGGGCGTCCGCCGCTTCGACCGCTCCTGAGACGCACGGAGGGGCCCTCCCCGCGTGCGTGGAGGGCCCCTTCGCTCAGCTGCCGCCGTGGGTCACGGCTTGAGGACGAGGGTGTCCCTGGTGCTCTCGTCGACCGCCTTCTCGCCGAACGACCAGTCGAGCAGCTCCCCGTCGGCCCACTTGCCCGTCTGGTCGGTGTAGTGGGCGCTGAAGGCGTGCCCGGACGCGCCGGTGAGGTTGATCCACTTCGACTTGTCCAGGTCGTCGAGGTTGACGACCATCCGCATCGACGGCACCCAGACGACGCCGTAGCCGCCGGCCGCGTTCCAGCCGGTCGCGTCGACCGCGGCCTCGCCGCCGCCGAGCTTCCAGGGGCCGCGGTTCAGCACGCGCCGGACGAAGGACGGGCCGCTGGTGCCCAGGGTCTGGTTCTTCAGGAACAGGCGGTGCAGCCGGCCCCAGCTCCAGGTGTCGATGTCCTTGCCGAGCTTGGCGGTCAGCTCCCAGCGGGCGTCGACCATGGCCCGCTCGAACAGCTCGTCCCGGTTCGTGGCGGCGTCACGGGTGCCCGACTTGGGCGTGGTCCACCAGTCGCTGTCCGGCTTGTCCATCAGCGTGCGGACCACCTGGAACCAGCGGTCGCCGCCGTCCGGCTGCGCCTGGTCGGCGGCGCGCCGGCCGCACTCGCGCACCTTCTGGGCGCGGTCCACGGGACCGGTGCTGTTGACCGGGTCGACCCACAGGCACTGGCCCTCCACCCGCAGCTCCTTGGGCAGCTTGTTGCCGAAGGCGAGCTTGAGGATGTTGCGCCAGACCGCGTTGAAGTAGGCGGCGGCCGCCGAGTCGGCGTCCTGGGCGAAGCCCCAGCCCTGGAGCAGCTTCTGCGCCTCGCGGACGTCCGGGTCGTCCACGTTGATCTTCAGCAGCACGGGCACGAGCAGCTTGGCGATCTCGCTGTCGTTGTCCGTCTGCATCTGGCGCATGTCGTCGGTGGAGATCTTGCCGCCGCCTCTGATCTTGTACTTGATCAGGTCGGTGATGCGCTGGCTGCGGGTGCCGTAGCCCCAGTCCGTGGTGAGGGTGTAGGGGTACTTGTCCTCGTCGACGACGGCCTGGTTGGCGGTCACGATGTAGCCACGGCTGGGGTTGTACTCGTAGGGCAGCTCGTCGAACTTGATGGAGCCGGTCCAGCGGTACTTCGGCTTCCAGCCCGGCGCCGGGACGGAGCCGTCGACGCCCTTCGCGCGCGTGGGGATCTTCCCCGGCAGCTGGTAGCCGATGTTGCCCTCGGTGTCGGCGTAGACCAGGTTCTGCGAGGGGACGTCGAACTTCTTGGCCGCGGCCCGGAAGCCCTCCCAGTCCTTCGCCCTGTCCATGGCGAAGACGGCGTCCATGGTGGTGCCCGGCTCCAGCGCGGTCCACTTCAGGGCCACCGCGTAGCCGTCCGCGCGGTCGGGCGCGGCGGTGTCGACGGTGGCCTTCTTGCCGACCTTCACCAGCTCGTCGTCCCGGTCGGACAGCAGCGGCATCCCGTCGTCGGTCTGGCGCACGACGATCTTCCTGGCGGTGCCGCCGGCGACCTTGATGGTCTCCTCGCGCGTGACGAAGGGCCGGACCTTGTCGTCGTAGAGGTAGCCGTCGCCCGTCACCTTCTCCAGGTAGAGGTCGGTGACGTCGACGCCGGAGTTCGTCATGCCCCAGGCGATGTCCTGGTTGTGGCCGATGACCACACCGGGCATGCCGGCGAAGGTGTAGCCGGTGACGTCGTACTGGCACTTGCTGGAGACGGTGCGGCAGTGCAGGCCCATCTGGTACCAGACGGACGGGAGCGAGGCCGACAGGTGCGGGTCGTTGGCCAGCAGCGGCTTGCCGGTGATCGTGTACTGCCCGGACACGACCCAGGAGTTGGAACCGATGCCGTTGCCGTTCACGCCCACGGCGGTCGGCAGGTCGTCCAGGACGTCGGACAGGCCCGAGAGCTGTCCCTGCAGGGCCGAGCCCTCGGTGCCGCTGGAGGAGCCCGTGCCGCCGGACGAGCCGGTGCCGTCACCGGAGCCAGTGCCGTCACCGGAGCCGGAGCCGTCCGACGAGGTGCCGTCGGACGAGCCGCTCCCGCCGGTGGACGTGCCGTCGGACGAGCCCGAGCCGTTCTTCGACTGGAACGCCCCGGTCAGCTCGTCGTACTGGCCCTCCTGGACGATGGCCCGATTGCGGCTGTACGGGTACTGCGGATAGAGGTCGGCGATCTGCTGCGGGCCGAGACGGCTGGTCATCAGCGCCCGGTCGATCTCGTCCTGCATGTTGCCGCGCAGGTCCCAGGCCATCGCCTTCAGCCAGGAGACCGAGTCGACCGGGGTCCACTTCGACGGCTTGTAGTCGTTGGTGAAGCCGAGCGCCGCGTACTCCAGGGAGATGTCCTCGCCGTCCTTGCCGTCGAGGTAGGCGTTGACGCCCTCGGCGTAGGCCTGCAGGTACTTCTTCGTGGCGGCGGACAGCTCGCTGTCGTACTCCCGCTGGGCGATCCGGTCCCAGCCGAGGGTGCGCAGGAATTCGTCGTTCTTCACCTGGCTCTTGCCGAACATCTCCGACAGCCGCCCGGAGGTCATGTGGCGGCGGACGTCCATCTCGTAGAACCGGTCCTGCGCCTGGACGTAGCCCTGCGCCTTGAACAGGTCCTCGTCGGAGGAGGCGTAGATCTGCGGGATGCCGTAGCCGTCCCGCTTCACGTCGACCGGGCCGGACAGGCCGGGGAGCGTGATCGAACCCTTGGTCTGCGGGAAGGATGCGCGCACGGTGCTGATGGACCAGTAGGCACCGAAAGCGATGCCGCCGACGAGGGCCAGCACCAGCACAAGCACGATCAAACGGGCTTTGCGCCCCTTCTTCCTGCCGGACTTGCCGGGCTTGTCACCCGTTGTGGCGGTGGTGTTGGGGGGCATCGCTGTCCTTGCTGTCCTAACGCGAGCGGCAGGTCGGGCTGTGACTTCGAATGAGCGCTGGAGCAACCATAGGCGCAGGGCCCCGAGCCACTTGACGCGGAGTCGGCAACCAGCGCGCAAGGACGTTCGATCACGCCTCGGCGAGCGTCAAGAAATCGTCAAGAGTTAGGTAAGGTAATGAAGTAGTCGGGTGCGCGGCGGCGTCGCTTCGTGTCCGATGGACGGGTGCGCCGACGCGTCACGCGCGTGCGCCAGGGAAAGGGAACCGCCGCTGACTGTTCACCACCTCAACCAGCTCCTGCTCGTCTGCTCGATCGTCCTGCTCGTCGCCGTCGCAGCGGTCCGGATCTCCTCGCGCAGCGGGCTCCCCAGCCTGCTCGTGTACCTGGGCATCGGCGTCCTCATGGGCCAGGACGGCATCGGCGACATCCGCTTCGACAACGCCGAGCTCACCCAGGTCATCGGCTACGCCGCCCTGGTCGTGATCCTCGCCGAGGGCGGACTCGGCACGAAGTGGACGCAGATCCGACCGGTGCTCCCGGCCGCCTCCGTGCTGGCGCTGGCGGGGGTCGCGGTGAGCGTCGGGGTCACCGCGGCCGGCGCGCACTACCTGGTCGGGCTGGACTGGCGGCAGGCGCTCATCATCGGCGCCGTGGTCTCCTCCACCGACGCCGCGGCCGTCTTCTCGGTGCTGCGCCGCATCCCCCTCCCCGCGCGCGTGACGGGCATGCTGGAGGCCGAGTCCGGCTTCAACGACGCCCCCGTGGTCATCCTGGTCGTCGCCTTCTCCCGGACCGGACCCGTCGAGCACTGGTACGTGCTGATCGGCGAGATAGCGCTGGAGCTGGTCATCGGCGCCGCCATCGGGCTCGCCGTCGGCTGGGCGGGCGCCTGGGGCCTGCGCCACGTCGCCCTGCCCGCCTCCGGCCTCTATCCGATCGCCGTCCTGGCCATCGCGGTCGCCGCCTACGCCGGCGGCGCGCTGGCCCACGGCAGCGGCTTCCTCGGCGTGTACCTGGCCTCGATGGTGCTGGGGAACGCGAAGTTGCCGCACTGGCCGGCCACGCGCGGGTTCGCCGACGGGCTGGGCTGGATCGCGCAGATCGGCATGTTCGTGCTGCTCGGCCTGCTGGTCACCCCGCACGAACTGGGCGACGACGTGGTGCCCGCGCTGCTCATCGGGCTGGTGCTCACCATGGTCGCGCGGCCGCTGAGCGTCGTGCTGTGCCTGACGCCGTTCCGGCTGCCCTGGCAGGAGCAGGCGCTGATGTCGTGGGCCGGGCTGCGCGGCGCCGTGCCCATCATCCTGGCGACGATCCCCATGGTCAGCGGCATCGAGGGCAGCCGTCGCGTCTTCAACATCGTCTTCGTCCTGGTCGTCGTCTACACCCTCGTCCAGGGGCCGACGCTGCCCTGGCTCGCCCGCACGCTGCGGCTGGGCGGCGAGTCCGAGGCCACCGACCTCGGCATCGAGTCGGCGCCGCTGGAGCGGCTGCGCGGGCACCTGCTGTCGGTCGTCATCCCGGAGGGTTCCCGGATGCACGGCGTCGAGATCAACGAGCTGCGGCTGCCGGCCGGGGCCGCGGTCACCCTCGTCGTCCGCGAGGGGACGTCGTTCGTGCCGATGCCCACGACCGTCCTGCGCCGCGGCGACGAACTGCTCGTCGTGGCCACCGACCCGGTGCGCGACGCGGCCGAGGCGCGCCTGCGCGCGGTGGGCCGCGGCGGCAAGCTGGCCGGCTGGCTGGGCACGGGCGGCGGGGGCGGCCGGACCCCGCACGGCTAGTGCGTTTCGTGCGCGTTTCACCCCGTTCACCGCTCTGCCATTCACAGGTGAACATCTGTGTGGTGCTCGTTTTCACAGCCCTGACCGGGTCCGGCCCCGGTATCATGAAGGCGCACCTTGATCGGACCAACTCTGCCTGACGCAGAGCTGGCGCGACCGTATGGCGGCCGGACAGCCCTTCCGCGGCGACCACCGGTATCTACCGCAGTACGCGCAAGAGGACAGCTCTCGGCGCGCCCTGGTGCCAGGGGCCGCGCTACCAGGCGGCAGAAAGGCACGGGCCGTGGCATCCACGGTCACCTCCGAGCCGTCGACGAACTCGCCGGCCTCGTCCCGCCCGGGATACGGACAGCTGCTGCGCACCCGCGGCGCCTGGACGTTCCTGCTGCCGGGCTTCGCGGCACGCCAGCCGTTCGCGATGCTCACCCTCTCCATCGTGCTGCTCGTGCAGCACACCACCGGCTCGTACGGCGCCGCGGGCGCCGCCGCGGCCGTCACCGGCGTCTCCATGGCGCTGTTCGCCCCCTACAGCGGCCGCCTGGCCGACCGCTACGGGCAGCGCACCGTGCTGATCCCCGGCGTCCTCGTGCACACCCTGTCCGGCGTCGGCCTGACCGTCCTCGCGCTGGCGCACGCGCCCCTGTGGGCGCTGTTCGCCGCGGCCGTGCCGACCGGCGCCTCCGTCCCGCAGGTCGGGCCCATGGTGCGGGCCCGCTGGGGCGCGAAGCTCAAGGGCTCGCCCCTGATGACGACCGCGGCGGCCTTCGAGTCCGTCACCGACGAGCTGACCTTCGTCGTCGGACCGCTGCTGGCCACCGCCCTGTGCACCGCCGTCCACCCGGCCGGCGGCCTGCTCACCGAGGCGACGCTGACCCTGGTCGGCGGTCTGCTGTTCGCCGCGCAGCGCGGCACCCAGCCGCCGGTCGCCCCGGCCGGCCACGCACGCGTGGAGCACGCCCCCGCCCTGCGCGTGCCCGGCGTGCGCGTGCTGATCGTGACGTTCCTCGGCATCGGGTCGGTGTTCGGCGGCATGCAGGTGTCGCTCGCCGCGTTCACCGAGTCGATCGGCGAGCCCGGCCTGAACGGCGTCCTGTACGGCGTCTTCGCCGCCGGCAACATGCTCTCCGGCGTCGTCTGCGGCGCCGTCGCCTGGAAGGTGGCCCCGCAGCGCCGCCTGCTCGTCGGGTACGCCGCCCTCGCCCTGGCCGCGTCCGGCCTGTGGGCCGCGCACTCCGTCCTGCTGCTCGCCGGCCTGGGCCTGCTGGTCGGCATGTGCATCGCGCCCGCGCTGATCACCGGCTACACCCTGGTCGAGGGCCTGGTCCCGGCCGGGGCCCGCACCGAGGCGTTCACCTGGCTGACCGGCGCGGTGGCGCTGGGGCAGGCGGCCGCCGTGACGGTCGCCGGGCAGCTGGAGGACCGGGTCGGCGGCGGCGCCGGGTTCCTGGTGCCGATGGCCGGCACGGTGCTGGCGCTGGTGACCCTGGTGGCGCTGCGTTCACGGCTGGTGGCACCGGCCCGCGAGCGCACCGTCGCGCGTGGCGTGGGTCACCGCGAGCCGGTGGCAGTGGACTGAACCCGGGGAATGCGTCACTATGGATCGTCGTTAGCACTCATTGAGTGAGAGTGCCAGGAGGAAGACAGTGCCGACCTACCAGTACCAGTGCACCGAGTGCGGCGAGGGCCTCGAGGCGGTGCAGAAGTTCACCGACGACGCCCTGACCGAGTGCCCCAACTGCGGTGGCCGCCTCAAGAAGGTGTTCTCCGCGGTCGGCATCGTCTTCAAGGGCTCCGGGTTCTACCGCAACGACAGCCGCGGCTCCTCGTCGAGCAGCGCGCCGGCGTCCTCGAAGTCGTCGACGACCTCTTCGTCGTCCTCGTCTTCCGCGTCGACGTCGTCCTCGTCGTCCGACTCGTCGAGCTCCTCCGGGTCGTCGTCGAGCTCGTCGTCGTCGAGCTCCAGCAGCTCTTCCGCCGCGTAAGGCGTCGTCGGGTACCCGCCCGTACCGCGTTCCGGGCCCCGCCGTCGGTGACGGTGGGGCTTTCGGCGTGCCGACGGCCCCGCGCGTCCGGCTAGTGTGCTGGTCATGGCGAACGCAGAGATCGGCGTAATCGGCGGCTCGGGCTTCTACTCGTTCCTCGAGGACGTCACCGAGATCCAGGTGGACACCCCGTACGGGGCGCCCAGCGACTCCCTCTTCCTCGGCGAGGTCGCGGGCCGGCGGGTCGCTTTCCTGCCCCGGCACGGTCGCGGCCACCACCTGCCGCCCCACCGGATCAACTACCGGGCCAACCTGTGGGCGCTGCGCTCGGTGGGCGTGCGCCAGGTGCTCGGCCCCTGCGCGGTGGGCGGGCTGCGGCCCGAGTACGGCCCCGGCACGCTGCTCGTCCCCGACCAGCTGGTCGACCGGACGAAGTCCCGGGTGAACACCTACTTCGACGGGCTCCCGCTGCCCGACGGCACCGTGCCGAACGTGGTGCACGTGTCGCTGGCCGACCCCTACTGCCCGACGGGCCGGGCGGCGGCGCTCAAGGCGGCGCGGGGCCGTGACTGGGAGCCGGTCGACGGCGGCACGCTGGTGGTCGTCGAGGGCCCGCGCTTCTCGACCCGCGCCGAGTCGCTGTGGCACCAGGCCCAGGGCTGGTCGGTGGTGGGCATGACGGGCCACCCCGAGGCGGCCCTGGCCCGCGAACTCGAGCTCTGCTACACGTCCCTGACCCTGGCCACCGACCTCGACGCGGGCGCCGAGACCGGCGAGGGCGTCTCCCACGACGAGGTCCTGCGCGTCTTCGCGGCGAACGTCGACCGTCTGCGGGGCGTGCTCTTCGACGCGGTGGCCGCGCTGCCGGTGACGGCCGAGCGGGACTGCCTGTGCGCGAACGCGCTGGGCGGGATGGATCCGGGGTTCGAGCTGCCGTGACGTGATCTGACGGGGCTGGGGAGGGCGGGGCCCGGAAGTACGGGGCCCGGGATGACGCGGGCGCGGAAGTGCTCGTTCGGGTGAGGGAGTTGTCCACAACCGGCCGGTGACGCACCGGTTCCGGCGGGCTTCGGCGACCGGCCCCATCGTGGGACTCGCAAGCCGATCCCTCGCCGCAGGTGGTGATCCCGTGCCGCTCCCTCAGCCCGCCCCCACGTCAGCCCTGTCCGCCCCGTCCCCTCTGTGTCCCGCGCCGCCGGGTGCGGACGCGCCGCCGCCCTGCGAGGTGCCGTACTTCCCGCCCGTGCGGGTGCGCGGCAGGCGGTTTTCCTTGCGGCGGCTCGTACGGTCCCGGAGGCGGGCCGTGGCGCTGGGGCTCGCCGTCACCGCGGCCGCGCTCGTGGCGGCCGGCCCGACGGACGAGGGCGGCCGCGCCCGCGGTCACGGGGCCGGCGACCCGCCCGCCCGTACGCCGACGGCGTCGGCCGGTCCCGTACGGCGGGGTCCGCCCGCCGAGCCCGTGTCGGCGCCGGTGCGGATCGCGGACGCGGCCACGGTGCGGCTGCTGCGCCCCGGAGACCGGGTCGACGTGATCGCCGCCGAGCAGACGGAGATGGGGGCGGGGACGGGGGCGGGGACGGGCGCCCGGGTCGTGGCGCGCGGGGCGGTGGTGACGCGGATCCCGGAGGCCGGCGACGTCGGCGACGTCGGCGAAGGTGCGCTGGTCGTCCTGTCGGTGCCCCGGTCCACGGCGGTGCGCCTGGTGGGGGCGGGGGCGACGGCGCGGCTGGCGGTGGCCCTGTGGTGAGGCGATCAAGTAACACGATCGTGCTACCCGATGGGACAGGCCGAGGTGACGCTGCCGTAGGTTGCAGGACTGTTTGCTCCACAACCTGTGCGTACGAGGAGAGTCACCGAGGTGAAGGAAAAGAAGGAACCCACCGTCTGGCAGGGCTTCAAGGCCTTCCTGATGCGCGGGAACGTCGTCGACCTGGCAGTCGCGGTGGTCATCGGCGCCGCCTTCACGAACATCGTCAACTCGGTGGTGAAGGGTGTGATCAACCCGCTGGTCGGGGCGATCGGCACCAAGAACCTCGACAGCTACAGCTCGTGCCTCAAGGGCCCCTGTGTGAAGACCGCGGACGGCTCGGTCTCCCACGGCGTGATGATCCTGTGGGGTTCCGTCCTCGGCGCGACGCTCACCTTCGTGATCACCGCGGCCGTCGTCTACTTCCTGATGGTCCTGCCGATGTCGAAGTACCTCGCCCGCGTCGAGGCCCGCAGGAAGGCACGCGAGGGCACCCGCGAGATCATCGAGGTGACCGAGCTGGAGGTCCTGAAGGAGATCCGCGACGCCCTCGTCTCCCAGCGGGGCTCGGCTCACAGCCGCGAGTAGGCGCGCTGTCAGATGTGGTGCGGCGGCTTCTCGTCGAGGAAGCGCTTGAGGTCGGCGGCGCTGTCGGTGCCGGACGGCTGTTCGCCCCAGCCGCGGTCCGTGTCGTCGGAGGACTGCTGGTCCAGCGGGTCGTCGAAGACGAGCGCCGGCCTGGGCTCGCGCGGCTCGGGGGCGGGAGGGGTGCTCATGCGTCCAGGGTACGGGCCGGGGAGGACACGGGTCCGTGGGCCGCTGGGCGGGCTTTCCGGGGGTTCGTCTGCTGTGCTGGGACCCATGACAACCGGTTCGACTTCGCACTCCCCTTCCCCCTCGCCCTCCTCGTCCTCCTCGTCTCCCTCGTCCTCTTCTTCCCCCTCCGCCCCTCGGACGCGGCCGGTGCGCAGGCTCGTCGCCCGGGGGCGGGGCGAGGCGCACCGGGTGGCCTCGCCGCTCGAGCTGTTCTTCGACCTGTGCTTCGTGGTCGCCATCGCCCAGGCCGGGGCGGCGCTGGTGCACGCGGTCGCGGAGGGGCACGCGGGACAGGGCGTCCTGGACTACGCGATGGTGTTCTTCGCCATCTGGTGGGCGTGGATGAACTTCACCTGGTTCGCCTCGGCCTACGACAACGACGACGTGCCGTACCGGGTCGTCACGCTCGTGCAGATCGCCGGGGTGCTCGTGCTGGCCGCCGGGGTGTCGCGGGCCTTCGGCGAGCACGACTTCGTGGTCGTGTGGCTCGGATACCTGATCATGCGGCTGGCGCTGGCCGCCCAGTGGCTGCGCGCCGCCCGCGCGGCCGAGGGCGCCGAGCGGACCACGGCACTGCGCTACGCCTCCGGTGTGCTGCTGTGCATGGTCGGCTGGCTGGGGCTCGTCGTGCTGCCGGAGCCGGCCCGGCCGTGGGTGTTCCTGGTGATGGTGATCGCGGAGCTGAGCGTGCCGATGGTCGCGGAGCGGGACTTCATGACGTCCTGGCACCCGCACCACATCGCCGAGCGGTACGGGCTGTTCACGATCATCGTGCTCGGCGAGACGATCGCGGCGGCCACGGTCGCCGTGAAGTCGGCGGTCGACGAGCACGACGCGCTGGGCGAGCTGGTGCCGATCGCGGTGGGTGGGCTGCTGATCGTGTTCGCGGCCTGGTGGATCTACTTCGTGGTGCCGATCCACGGGCACCTGCGGTCCAGCGCGCAGGCGTTCCTGTGGGGGTACGGCCACTACCTGATCTTCGCGTCGGCGGCGGCGATCGGCGCCGGCCTGGAGGTGGCGGTGGAGCAGGCGGTCGGCACGGCCCACGTGTCGACGACGGCCGCGTCCGCCGCCGTGACGGTGCCGACCGCGCTGTTCCTGCTCACGGTGTGGGCGCTGCACGCCCGGCACTTCAAGGTGGGCCTCGCCCAGCAGCTGGTGCTGCCGGTCACCGCGCTGCTGGTCATCGGCTGCACGTTCCTCGGTGAGGGGGCGGTTCTCGCGGCGGGCCTGGTGTGCGCGCTCGCGGTGGCCACGGGCACCACGCTGACGGCGCGTGCGGAGGCGCGGGAGGACACGGCGAGGCAGGCCTCGGACGCCGTCGGCTGACAGCCGGTTGCGTGGGTGACACTGGCTGCCATGACAGTCGACGCTGTGACGGACGTGGCCGGGGTGCGGGTGGGGCACGCGACGCGGGTGGGCGGCGGGTGGCTCACCGGTACGACCGTCGTCCTCGCCCCGAAGGGCGGGGCGGTGGCCGCCGTGGACGTGCGCGGGGGCGGGCCCGGGACGAAGGAGACCGACGCGCTCGACCCGCGCAACCTCGTGCAGCGGGTCGAGGCGGTCGTCCTGACCGGCGGCAGCGCCTACGGGCTGGACGCGGCCTCCGGGGTGATGGCCTGGCTGGAGGAGCAGGGGCGCGGGGTGCGCGTCGGGCCGGAGCCCACGCACGTGGTGCCGGTCGTGCCGGCCGCCTGTGTCTTCGACCTGGGGCGTGGGGGCGACTTCCGGGCCCGGCCGGACGCGGCCACGGGGCGGGCCGCGGTGGAGGCCGCGGCGGCGACCCCGCCGGGGGCGCCGGTGACGGAGGGCTGTGTGGGCGCCGGGGCGGGTGCGGTGATCGGCGCGTTGAAGGGCGGGGTCGGCACGGCGAGCGTCGTCCTCGACTCGGGGATCACGGTGGGCGCGCTGGTGGTGGCCAACGCCGTGGGCTCACCGGTGGATCCGGCGACGGGCGCGTTGTACGGGGAGTGGTACGAGGGGCGGCGCCTGCGGCTCCCCGACGAGGACGTGCACGAGGCCGCGCTCCGGCGGCTCGCGGAGAACGCCGCCAGGAACGCTCCCCCGCCGCTGAACACCACGCTCGCGGTGGTCGTCACCGACGCCCGCCTGTCCAAGGCACAGGCGCAGAAGCTGGCGGGCACGGCGCACGACGGCATCGCCCGCGCCGTACGGCCGGTGCACCTGCTGCACGACGGGGACACGGTGTTCGCCCTCGCGACGGGCGCCCGGCCCCTCGCCAGGGCGACCCAGGACCAGCAGCAGCCCCCCGCCGAGGACGCGCGGCCCGGTGGGGACCCGGCGGTCGTCGACGACCCCCTAGCGCTGAACGACGTGCTCGCCGCCGGCGCGGACGTGGTGACGCGGGCCATCGTGCGGGCGGTGCGCGCGGCGGAGCCGGTGGAGTCGGCGGGCGGCGCGTGGCCGTCGTACACGGAGCTCTACGGGGTCGGACGCGGGTAGGGGGACCCGGCCCGGTCCGTGATTGTCCCGGTTCTGTCACGTGATGGTGTCCGGCTCGGTGCGGGCGGAACCCCGCGCCGGGTCCCGCCCCTCTTCCTGGTCGTACTGGAGCGGACACCCGCACATCACCTGAAGCTGGAGCAGCCCGTGACAACGCCGGACATTGCAGCGCGGCGCGTACTGGGGGCCGCGGCCGCCCTCGTGGTCGGCGCCCTGACCCTGACCGCCTGCGGAGGCGACGCCGACGCCGACGCCGACCGTGACGCCAAGGGCGGCAGCGGCGGCGCGAAGACGTCGACCGCGCAGATAGCCATCTCGGCCAAGGACGGTTCGACGGGGGCGTCGATCAACACGACCGGCGTCCGCGTGTCGGACGGCCGGCTGGCCACCGTACGGATGACGGTGGCCGGTTCGGGCGCGGAGGTGCCCGGCGCACTGTCGGCGGACGGGAAGAGCTGGAAGCCGAAGGAGCAGCTGGAGCGGGGTACGAAGTACCAGATATCGGCCACGGCCAAGGACGGCGAGGGCCGCACCTCGGCGGCCAACTCGATCTTCACGACGGTCAGTTCGGACAACAGCTTCATCGGCACGTACACGCCGGACGCGGGCAGCACCGTCGGGGTGGGCATGCCGGTGTCGTTCACGTTCGACAAGGCGATCAGCGACCGCAAGGCGGTGCAGTCGCACATCACGGTCACGTCGAGCAGCGGGCAGCAGGTCGTCGGGCACTGGTTCGGCACGCAGCGCCTGGACTTCCGGCCGCAGGAGTACTGGAAGGCCGGTTCCAAGGTCACCATGCGGATCGACCTGGACGGGGTCGAGGGCGCCAACGGGGTGCTCGGGGTGCAGAAGAAGACGGTGACCTTCACGGTCGGGCGCTCGCAGGTGTCCACCGTGGACGTCGACACGCAGACCATGACGGTCGTCCGGGACGGCCAGCTCCTCAAGTCGGTGCCGATCTCGTCGGGCAGCCCGGAGCACACCACGTACAACGGACAGATGGTGATCTCCGAGAAGTTCGTGCAGACCCGCATGAACAGCCGGACGGTCGGGCTGGGCGGGGAGTACGACATCCCGGACGTGCCGCACGCGATGCGGCTGACGCAGTCGGGCACGTTCATCCACGGCAACTACTGGTACAACCAGGGCAATCCGCCCTTCGGCCGGGAGGGCACCAGCCACGGCTGCGTGGGGCTCGCGGACGTGCAGGGCGCGCAGGGCGCGAGCTCGGCCCAGTGGTTCTACGACAACTCGCTCGTCGGTGACGTGGTCGTGGTGAAGAACTCCCCCGACAAGACGGTCGCGCCGGACAACGGCCTCAACGGCTGGAACCTGTCGTGGGGCGAGTGGCAGGCGGGGAGCGCGGTGTGAGCGGGCGCACTTCTGCCCCAACACGCCGCTGACCGGCGATTTCTGATGGAAAGCAGGGCCGCGCGGGAACATCTCGCGCGGCCCGCGCGTTTTCCCGGCGTACGTTTTCTCGGTTCCCGGACATGATGTCCGGCCGAGGGGCTACGGTATGCACCCACAAGGTGACATGCAGCAACGCCGGGAGAAACCTTGAGCGTTCCGTACGAGACGACAGCGTACGAACCAGCCGAGTCGCCCGAGTCTCCGGAGGAGCACCTCGCGCGGCTCCTGGGTCGCGCCCTGAACTCCTTCGAACTGCCGGACGACACGATACGGCAGCTCGACTGCGCGCTCGCGCACGACAGTTCGCTGCACTCGGCGCACCACAGCGCGGGTCTGCACCGTGAGACGTACCGGCACACCTGGCTGCTGGCCGACGGCTCGGCGCTGACCCTGTGGGAACTCGTCCACAACACCGCGCCGGGCAGTGAACCGCAGCACGAGGTGTACGTCGACGAGGAGGAGCTGCGCGCCGCCACCGGCCGCCTGCCCCTGCCGCCGGACACCCCGGACTTCGAACTGCCGGTGCTGGTCCAGCTGTCCCCGATCCCCACGCCCCGCCACGAGTACCTGCCGGACGACTCGGCCGACCACGCCCGCCGTCTGCTGCGCCGCGCGGAGAACGCGGACCGGCCGGGACAGGACCTGGCCGACCTGCTGAGCACCGCGTGCGCCCACCAGATCACCCAGGCGTTCGGCCGTCCCTGCCGGGCGGGCCGCATCCGGCTCGGATACGCGCTCTACGAGCACGCGTTCCTGCTGCGCGACGGCCGCGAGATCTCCCTGTGGGAGGTCGAGCACACGGCCACGCCCGACGGCCGGCACATGTGCGAGGTGTACCCGTCGGAGGCGGAGGCCCGCGAGGCGATGGAGCGCCGGGCGGCGCAGGTGGGCTGACCCGCGCCCGGGCCCCACACCCGAGCGGCCGACCACGCACCCCCGAGGGGTTCCGCGGTCGGCCGTCGTCGTACGGTCCCGGTTCCCGTCCCGGTCTCGCTCCCGGTCCAATGCCGGTGCCGGTGCGGGCGGGGTGCCGGTGTCGGTGCCCGTGAAGGCTCCCGTCCGTCCGTTCACGCCGCGACCGGCTGCTCCTTCCGTCCCGGCGCCGTCGGCGTGGTGCCGCCGTCCGCCGTCCCCGTGGGCGTGGCGCCCGGGGCCGGCTTGCGCAAGCCCTTGAGCAGGACGACCAGGGCGGTGGTGGCGCAGACGCCGGCCGCGATGGCGACCAGGTAGAGCAGTGGGTTGCCGATCAGCGGGACCACGAAGATGCCGCCGTGCGGGGCGCGCAGGGTGGCGCCGGACGCCATCGACAGGGCACCGGTGATTGCGCCGCCCACCATCGAGGAGGGGATGACGCGCAGCGGGTCCGCCGCGGCGAACGGGATCGCGCCCTCGGAGATGAAGGAGGCACCCAGCACCCAGGCGGCCTTGCCGTTCTCGCGCTCGGTCGGGGTGAACAGCTTGCCGCGCACGGTCGTGGCCAGGGCCATCGACAGCGGCGGGACCATGCCGGCGGCCATCACCGCGGCCATGATCTTCATCGCCGAGTCGCCCGGGTCGGAGACCGCGATGCCGGCGGTGGCGAAGGTGTACGCGACCTTGTTGACCGGGCCGCCGAGGTCGAAGCACATCATCAGGCCGAGCAGCGCGCCGAGCAGGACGGCGTTGGTGCCGGTGAGGCCGCCCAGCCAGTCGGTCATGGCCTTCTGGGCGGAGGCGATGGGCTTGCCGATCACCACGAACATCAGGAACCCGACGATCGCCGAGGAGATCAGCGGGATCACCACCACCGGCATGATGCCCCGCAGGGCCGCCGGGATGCGCACCCGCTGGATCGCCATCACCACGCCACCGGCGATCAGACCGGCGGCCAGACCGCCGAGGAAGCCCGCGTTGATGGTGAGTGAGATGGCGCCGCCCACGAAGCCGGGGACCAGGCCCGGCCGGTCGGCCATGCCGTAGGCGATGTACCCGGCGAGGACCGGGACCAGGAAGCCGAAGGCCACGCCGCCGATCTGGAAGAGCAGCGCGCCCCAGCTGTCGGCCTGGGTCCAGATGAAGTGGTCCATCACCGACGGCGCCTTGTTGATCTTGTAGCCGCCGATGGCGAAGCCGAGGGCGATCAGCAGACCGCCCGCCGCGACGAACGGGACCATGTAACTCACGCCGGACATCAGCCACGTGCGCAGCTTCGTGCCGTAGCCCTCGGTGGAGTCCCCGGCCCGCTCCACCGGCGTGCCCGGGTCCTGACCGGCGGCCGCCGGTGCCGTGGTCTCGCCGCGGGCCGCCTTCTCGCGGACCTCGGCGATCAGCTCGGCGGGGCGGTTGATGCCCGCCTTCACGCCGACGTCCACGGTCGGCTTGCCCGCGAAGCGGTCCTTCTCCCGGACCGGCACGTCGTGCGCGAAGATCACGGCGTCCGCCGCGGCGATCACCGCCGGGTCGAGCCGGGTGAAGCCCGCCGAGCCCTGCGGCTCGACGGTGATCTCGACGCCCGCCTCGCGGCCGGCGTTCTCCAGGGACTCGGCCGCCATGTAGGTGTGGGCGATGCCGGTCGGGCAGGAGGTGACGGCGACGATGCGGAACGGGCCCTCGGCGGAACCAGCGGCCGGGTCCACCGTGGCGGACCTGGCAGGCGTCGCGGCTCCGGCCGCGGCCGGGGCCGTACGGCCCGCCGTGGCGCCGGCGGAGGCCGCCCCCGGCGCCACGGCGGAGTCCTGGGAGGCCGAGGCCGGGGCCGAGGCGGAGTCGTCGGAGGCCGGGGCAGCGCTCAGGGCGTCCGTCCCACCGGCCGCCCGCGGCGCCTCGTCCCCGCGGATCAGGGCCACCGCACCCTCCGCGTCCGGCACCGACCGCAGCGCGGCGGTGAAGTCGGCGTTCATCAGCTGGCGGGCCAGGGACGACAGGATCGTCAGGTGGGCGTCGTCCGCGCCGGCCGGCGCGGCGATGAGGAAGATCAGGTCGGCCGGGCCGTCCGGGGCGCCGAAGTCGATGCCCGCGGCGCTGCGCCCGAAGGCGAGCGTCGGCTCGGTGACGTGCGCGCTGCGGCAGTGCGGGATGCCGATGCCGCCGTCCAGGCCGGTCGGCATCTGGGCCTCGCGGGCGGCCACGTCGGCGAGGAAGCCGTCGAGGTCGGTCACCCGGCCCTGGGCGACCATGCGCTCGGCGAGGGATCGCGCCGCCGCTTCCTTGGTGTCGGCGGACAGGTCGAGATCGACCAGGTCCGCGGTGATCATGTCGCTCATCGCGGGCTCCTTCGCACGCGTATCGCCCGGGCAGTCAGGGGGTGGGCGTGATGGGGGACGGGGGTGCTGCGGGGGGCTGCCGGAGGCAGGGGGAGGACCAGGTGCAGGTGCGGGTGCTGGGGCTGGGGCTGGGGCTGGGGGCGGACGGCGGCGAGCAACGGGGAGCCTCGCCGCTCGGGCACCGCAGGACGGAAGGACGCGGGGGCCGTCGGGACCGCAGGAGCCGTTGGAGTCGCCGTCGGGGCCGTAGGAGCCGCCGTCGAAGCCGTCAGAACCGTCGGCGTCATGACACCCGCTCCGTCAGCTCGCGGCCGACCGGGACCTCCGCCGTGACCGTCACCGCGGCCGGGTCGAGGTCGGCCGGGGTCGGCATCACGCTGCCGGGCAGCTGGACGGCGGCCGCGCCGTGCGCGACGGCCGAGGCCAGGGCCTCGGGGCCGCTGCCGCCGGCGACGAGGAAACCGGCGAGGGAGGAGTCGCCCGCGCCGACGTTGCTGCGCACGGTCCCCACGCGCGCGGTGGCGAACCAGGTTCCGCCGTCCTCCACCAGCAGCTGGCCGTCCGCACCCAGGCTGGCGAGAACGGCGCGCGCGCCCATGCCGCGCAGTTCCTCGGCCGCCTTGACCGCGTCGCCCACGGTCGTCAGGGGGCGCCCGACGGCCTGCGCGAGCTCCTCGGCGTTGGGCTTCACCACGTCGGGCGCCGCGCGCAGCGCCTCCAGCAGCGCGGGCCCCGAGGTGTCGAGGGCGATGCGTGCGCCCGAGGCGTGCGCCCGGGTGACGACGTCGGCGTACCAGGAGGGGGCGAGGCCGCGCGGGAGGCTGCCGCAGCAGGCGATCCACGCGGCGTCGCGGGACTGCTCGCGCACGGTCTCGAGCAGCAGTTCCTGCTCGGCGGCGGACAGTTCCGGGCCCGGCGCGTTGATCTTGGTGAGGACGCCGTCGGACTCGGCGAGCGCGATGTTGGACCGGGTGGCGCCGGCCACCGGCACCGGCGCGACCTCGATGCCCTGCGCGTCGAGCAGGTCGGCGACGAGGGCGCCCGGCGCACCGCCCAGGGGCAGGACGGCGACCGTGCGCCGGCCGGCGGCGGCGACGGCGCGGGAGACGTTCACGCCCTTGCCGCCCGGGTCCATGCGCTCGCCCGACGCGCGGATGACCTCGCCGCGGTCGAGGGAGGGGACCTCGTAGGTGCGGTCCAGGGACGGGTTCGGGGTGACGGTGAGGATCATGCGCGCACTACTTCCGTGCCGCCGCGCTCGATCGCGGCCGCGTCGTCGGGGCTCAGCCCGCTGTCAGTGATCAACAGGTCCACGTCGCCCAGGCCACCGAAGCGGGCGAAGTGCTCCTGGCCGTGCTTGGCGGAGTCGGCGAGGAGGACGACCCGGCGGGCGGCGGCCATCGCGGCGCGCTTGACCGCGGCCTCGGCGAGGTCGGGGGTGGTCAGCCCGTGCTCGACGGAGAAGCCGTTGGCGGCGACGAACAGCACGTCGGCGCGGATCTCGCCGTACGCCCGCAACGCCCAGGCGTCCACGGCGGCGCGCGTACGGTGCCGGACGCGCCCCCCGATCAGGTGGAGCTGCATCCCCGGGTGGTCCGCGAGGCGGGCCGCGATGGGCAGGGAGTGCGTGACGACGGTGAGGTCGGCCTCCAGCGGCAGGGCGGCGGCGAGGCGGGCGACCGTCGTACCGGCGTCGAGGATCATCGTGCCCTCGGCCGGCAGCTCGGCGAGGGCCGCCTTGGCGATGCGGTCCTTCTCGTCGGCGGCGGTGCCCTCGCGCTCGGCGAGGTCCGGTTCGAAGTCGAGGCGTCCGGCCGGGATGGCCCCGCCGTGCACGCGGCGGACCAGGCCGGCGCGGTCCAGGGCCTTCAGGTCCCGGCGGATGGTCTCCGCGGTCACCTGGAACTCCTCCGCCAGCGAGAGCACGTCCACCCGGCCGCCGTCGCGCGCGAGCCGCAGGATCTCCTGCTGCCGCTCCGGTGCGTACATGTCCGTTCGCCTCCGCGTCATGCCCGAACGTGTGGTTTCGCCGCGAGGTTACGCCCGGACGTCGTGAAAGTAAACAGGTCCGGACCCGGTTCGGACACAAACGGGCAGAGGCCCAGGCGCTCGGACGCCAAGAACGGGCCCGGCACCCCCTGAGGGAGTGCCGGGCCCGGGAGAGCGAGGGGCTCAGGGCACCAGCGCGTGCGCCGCCGGCTCCCCGTCCCGCTCCCCGTCCCGCTCCTCGTCGTGCTCCCCCGCCGCGGACGGCGCCGGGGCATCGGCCCCCTCGACGTGCTGGGCCGGACGCCGGGGCAGGGCGAACATCAGCAGGAAGATCGTGCCCATCACCACGGCCACCCAGACCAGCGCGTGCTGGAAGGCGTTCACGAAGGCCGGGCCGACCCGGTCCGGGGTGAGGTGGTCCGAGATCTGCCCGAAGAAGACGACGGACACCAGGCCGAGGCCGAGCGCGTTGCCCATCTGCTGCACGGTGTTGATCAGCCCGGACGCCGAACCGGCGTGCTCGCGCGGCACCCCGGAGAGGATCGCGTCCGTCAGCGGGGCCACGATCAGGCCCATGCCGAGGCCCATCACGACCAGCGGGAGCGCCATCTGCCAGGGGGCGATGCCGAGGCCGTAGCGGTCGGACTCCGCGATGTAGAGCAGCACGCCGACGGCCATCGTCAGGGCGCCCGCCTGGAGGACCTTGCGGCCGAAGCGCGGGACCAGCTGCTGCACGGACAGCCCGGCCGCCACCGACACGGCGATGGAGAACGGCACGCCCGTCAGGCCGGCGCGCAGCGGGCTCCAGCCCAGCCCGATCTGCATGTACAGCGTCCAGACCAGGAAGAACACGCCGAGCGCGACACCGAAGACGGTCTGCACGGCGATGCCCGCGGCGAAGGACTTCACCCGGAACAGGGACAGCTCGATCAGCGGGGAGCCGTCGCGGGCGGCCTTGCGCCGCTCATAGGCGACCAGCACGCCGAACACCACGAGCGCGCCGGCCATCGACCCGTACCCCCACAGCGGCCAGCCCAGCTCACGGCCGCGGGTCAGCGGGTAGAGCAGCATCAGCAGGCCGAGGCTGACCAGGGCGACCCCGACCAGGTCGAGCTTGAGGGCGTGCGGGGCACGCGACTCGGTGATGAAGCGGCGGCCGAGGAGCAGGGCCGCGACGCCGACCGGCAGGTTGATCAGGAAGATCGGGCGCCATTCGAGGCCGAAGAGGTTCCACTCGGTGAGCAGGGCGCCGAGCAGCGGGCCCGACACCGCGCCGAGTCCGACGATCGCGCCGAACAGCCCGAACACCTTGCCGCGCTCGTGCGCCGGGAAGGTGGCGTGCACGATCGACAGCACCTGCGGGACCATCATCGCCGCCATCGCGCCCTGCAGGATGCGGGAGGCGACCAGCATCTCCGGGTTCACGGCGAAGCCGCACAGGGCGGAGGCGACGGTGAACCCGGCGATGCCGAGCAGGAACAGCCGCTTGCGGCCGTGGATGTCGCCGAGCCGCCCGCCGGTGATCAGTCCCGCGGCGAAGGCGAGCGCGTAGCCGGCGGTGATCCACTGGATCTGGCTGAAGGAGGCGCCGGCGTCGCGCTGGATCGACGGGATGGCGATGTTGACGATCGTGACGTCGACGAGGTCCATGAAGGCCGCCGTCATCACGATGGCCAGCGCGAACCATCGCCTGCGGTCGGGAGGCGCCGCGCCGGTCGGTCCGTCGGATCGGGTGCTGGTCCGGGTGCCCGGGGTGGTCTCGTTCGAGGTCATGCCGTCACCGTAGGACCGCAATAGGTCAGGTCGTGTCCTATTGCTGCGGCATCCTCGGACGCATGACGACGGACACCCCGGCCCGGCTCCTCCAGCTCCTGTCCCTCCTGCAGACGCCCCGCGAGTGGCCCGGCGGCGAGCTCGCCGACCGGCTCGGGGTGTCCCGGCGCACGGTCCGCCGGGACATCGACCGGCTGCGCGAACTCGGCTATCCGGTGCAGGCCACCCAGGGCGCCGACGGCGGCTACCGGCTGGTCGCGGGCAAGGCCATGCCGCCGCTCGTGCTCGACGACGAGGAGGCGGTGGCGATCGCGGTGGGCCTGCGCGCGGGCGCCGGGCACGCCCTGGAGGGCGTGGACGAGGCGTCGGTGCGGGCGCTGGCAAAGCTGGAGCAGGTGCTGCCCGCGCGGCTGCGCCACCGGGTGAGCACGCTCCAGGCCGCCACCACCCCGCTGACCCACGGTGACGGGGCGCGCATCGCGCCGGAGACGCTGACCGTGATGGCGTCGGCGGTGGCCGGCCGGGAGCGGCTGCGGTTCGGGTACTGCGCCAAGGACGGCACCGAGTCGCGCCGCCTGACCGAGCCCTACCGGCTCGTCTCGACCGGCCGCCGCTGGTACCTGGTCGCCTACGACCTCGGGCGCGAGGACTGGCGGACGTTCCGGGTGGACCGGGTGCGCGAGCCGTTCGCCACGGGGGCCCGGTTCGCACCGCGCGAGCTGCCGGAGGGGGACGCGGCGGAGTACCTGCGGCGGTCGATCCGGCGGGGGCACGAGGGCGGGGAGTACGCGTTCGACGTGCTCTTCGAGGCGGACGCGGAGTTCGTCGCCGCCCGGCTGCCGGCCTGGCTGGGCCGTCCGGAGCCCGAGCCGGGGGCCGATGACGGTGAGCCGCGGCGGTGCCGGGTGCGCGGGACGACCGGCGACCCCGTGCAGTGGCTGGCGGTACGGCTGCTGATGGTCGGCTGCGACTTCCGGGTGCGCGCCCCCGAGGACCTGGTGGCGTCGGTCCGGGAACTGGGCGTACGGCTCACCCGCGCGGCCGGCTGACCCGGACGCGGGATCGGCCCGCCGGGTACCGGACGGCGCTGGATACCGGGCGGTCGCACCGGAGCCCGGGGATCTGTCCCACCCCTATCAGGACCCGGCCACCCCGTCCCAGAACCCCCGCAGCCCCCGCAGGTTGGCCAGCGCCAGCTCCGCCGGACCCTCCGGTCCCGTCGGTGCCGCCGTGCCCTGGGCCCACGTCTCCACCGCCACCCGTACGGCCGCTCCGGCCACCGCCGCCGCGAAGCGCAGGTCGGGTGCGGCAACGTTGTCGCGGTGCAGCCGGGCGGCGAGGATCTCGGCCAGGGCGCCCTCGGAGGTGAGGCAGACCTCCGCCCAGATCTTGCCCAGGGCGGGGTGGCCGGTGGCCAGGCGGATCAGGGTGCGCACCCATTCCCAGGAGGCCGTGGAGACACCGGCGCCGGGGGTCAGCGTGTGCCGCACCCCGTGTTCCAGCGCCTCGGCGACGGACAGGTGGGCCGGTGCCTCGCGGACCGCCTCGGCCCAGCGCTCGGCACCCGCCGCGTAGAGCGGTGCGACGGCCTCCTCCTTGGAGGCGAAGTACCGGTAGAAGGTGCGCGGTGCGATGCCGGCCGCCTGGGCGATGTCCTCGGCGCGGGTGGTGCGCAGCCCCTGGGTCACGAAGAGGCGGGCCGCCGCCCTCGCGATCTCCCACCGGGTCTCGGCCTTGCGCCGTTCCGTGAGGGACGCGGGGGAGGGCGAAGAAGACGAAGAGGACGAGGCGGAGGGGGTTCTGCGCGGTGCGGGGGTGGAGCTGATCACGTCGGCAGGCTATGCCGCTGTGGCACAATCTGCCACCGGCGGGCCACCCCGGGGTTCAGGTACGGGGTGCCCCGCCTTTCCAGCGTGGTGCCCGCCCGTCGGATGAGGGGCGGCACAGGAGGAGCCGGCTCCGGCGCCCGGGGGGACAGGCGCCGGAGGCCGGCTCTGGGAGAGTCCCGGCGCCGGGGGGGGATTGCGTCGGGACGTGGTCGTGGGTGGCCGCTGGGGTCGCTCCGGGAAGTGAGCTCCAGGGTTCTGTGCTCGAACTCCCGTGCTCAACAGGGTTGTTCCCCGCCTCGCCGGGTTGAAGCGACGGTCCCCCGCCATGTTTGCGCGGGCTTCGGCCACCCGGCGTACGCCGGACGGCCGGGTCCCGCGCCGGTCACGCCGCCTACGCCGCCGCTTCGAAGCCGGTGTCGCGGGCGAGCTTCTTCAGCTCCAGCAGGGCGTGCTTCTCGATCTGGCGGATGCGCTCACGGGTCAGGCCGTGCTCCTTGCCGACCTCGGTCAGCGTGCGCTCGCGGCCGTCGTCGATGCCGTAGCGCATCTTGATGATGGACGCGGTGCGCGGGTCGAGGCGGTCGATCAGGCCGTCCAGCTCCTCGCTGCGCAGCAGGGTCAGCACCGACTGCTCCGGGGAGACCGCGCTGGTGTCCTCCAGCAGGTCGCCGAACTGGGTCTCGCCCTCGTCGTCCACCGACATGTTCAGCGAGACCGGGTCGCGGGCCCAGTCGAGGACGTCGGTCACGCGCTCCGGCGTCGAGCCGAGCTCGGCGGCGATCTCGGCGGGCTCGGGGTCCCGGCCGTTCTCGCGGTTGAACTCGCGCTGCACGCGGCGGATGCGGCCCAGCTCCTCCACGAGGTGGACGGGCAGGCGGATGGTGCGGGACTGGTCGGCTATCGACCGGGTGATCGCCTGGCGGATCCACCAGGTGGCGTACGTCGAGAACTTGAAGCCCTTGCGGTAGTCGAACTTCTCGACCGCGCGCACCAGACCGGCGTTGCCCTCCTGGATCAGGTCGAGCAGGGGCAGGCCGCTGCGCGGGTAGCGCCGGGCGACCGCCACGACCAGGCGGAGGTTGGAGCGGATGAAGACGTCCTTGGCCCGTTCACCCGCGGCGACCAGGGCCTCCAGCTCCTCCCGGGAGGCGTCGGCCCGCGACTCCTCGAAGCCGTCCAGGACCTGCTGCGCGAACACACCCGCCTCGATGATCTGCGACAGCTCGACCTCCCTGGCGGCGTCGAGCAGCGGTGTGCGCGCGATCTCGTCGAGGTACATGCCGACCAGATCGCGGTCGGCGATTTCGCCGCCGGTGGCGCGAACACTGCTTGCCGCGTCGGCCGTCTCGCCGGTGGCGGACTGACGACGGGCGACGGCACGGGTTGCCATGCGTGCTCCCTTGCGATGGTGGGTCAGCGGGTGGTCCTTCGGCTGCCGGCCACGGGACCACTCCCTTGCGGGACTGGGTCCGGTCCTCTGGGGGGACTCTCCACGGGTGCCCGGCTTCCGACGGATACAACGACTGGAAACAGGACAGAATTCCCCTCGCGTCCCCCGGATCGCGTGATCATGCAGTATCCTGCCCGGCCACACGAGGCGGCGGACCGCCGCCGGAACCGACAAGGGTGCAGGTCAGGGCGGGATCGAGGGGACCTCGACACCCTCACGGACCTCATCGACCACATCGCCCGTGAGACGCCCATCACATTCGACGCCGTCGTCGTCACCCTTGGGGAGCACCGCCCGTGGCCGCTCACCGCCCGTGGCCGCCCTCCCACCGTGAAGACGGGCGGCACCGCCCGATGGTTGCCACGGGGCCCCGCACCATCACTCGTTCAGCCGAACTGCACCGACCGCTTCGCCATTCCCAGCCAGAACCCGTCGATCACGGACTTCTGCGCGTCGAGTTCGCCGTCGGCCTCCGCCGCGCCCATGGTCACGAACAGCGGGGCGAAGTGCTCGGTGCGCGGGTGGGCGTACCGGCCGGCCGGGGCCTTGTTCAGGAAGTCGAGGAGCGCGTCCCAGTCCCGGGTCTCCAGTGCGCGCCGCCCCCAGTCGTCGAACTCGGAGGACCAGCTGGGCACCCCGGCGCCGGTGTGGCGCAGCGCGGCGAGGTTGTGGGTGAAGAAGCCGGAGCCGACGATCAGCACGCCCTCGTCGCGCAGCGGGGCGAGGCGGCGGCCGATCTCCATGAGCCGCACCGGGTCGAGGGTCGGCATGGACACCTGGAGCACGGGGACGTCGGCCCGCGGGAACATCTCGACCAGGGGGACGTAGGCGCCGTGGTCGAGGCCCCGGTCGGGGATGTCCTGCACGGGGGTGCCGGGGGCGCGCAGCAGCTTGCGGACGGACTCGGCGAGCTCCGGCGCGCCGGGGGCCGGGTAGGTCACCCGGTAGTAGTGCTCCGGGAAGCCCCAGAAGTCGTACACCAGGGGGACGGTCTCGACCGCGCCCAGCGCGAGGGGGGCCTCCTCCCAGTGGGCGGAGACGATGAGGACGGCCTTCGGGTGGGGCAGCGCGGCGGACCAGGCGGCGAGCTCGTCGGGCCAGACCGGGTCGTCGGCGAGCGGCGGGGCGCCGTGACTGAGGTACAGGGCGGGCATGCGCTCCCGCGGGGCGGCGGCGGTCATGGCGGCGGCTCCCTCACACTCGGGACGTTTGCTTAAAACTTCAAGCACTAGCGGAGTGCCCACCCTACGACCTCTTTGTTCAAGTTTCAAGGACAGGCGCCGTACGATGGAAAGCATGAACACGGCATCCGCACCCGCCGACGAGCCGCAGTGGCTCACCGCCGAGGAACAGCGCGTCTGGCGCGCCTACCTGCACGCCACCACCCTGCTCGAGGACCACCTCGACCGACAGCTCCAGCGCGACGCGGGCATGCCCCACATCTACTACGGCCTGCTGGTCGGCCTCGCCGAGGCACCGCACCGCCGGCTGCGCATGACCGAGCTGGCCATGCAGGCGAAGATCACCCGCTCCCGGCTCTCGCACGCCGTCGCCCGCCTGGAGAAGAACGGCTGGGTGCGCCGGGAGGACTGCCCCTCGGACAAGCGCGGCCAGTTCGCCGTGCTGACCGACGCGGGCCTGGAGGTGCTGCGCCGCACCGCGCCGGGCCACGTCACCGCCGTGCGCCAGGCGCTGTTCGACCGGCTGACCCCGGAACAGCAGAAGTCCCTCGGCGAGATCATGCAGATCGTCGCCGAGGGACTCCAGCCGAACGAAGCGGGTGCGGACCTGCCCTGGCTCCGCTGACCGCCTGAGCGGCGGCGCGGGGCCAGGGCAGGGCTTCCCCCAGGGGGTGGACGGACGGGGCGTCCCCTTCCCCGCCGTACACCGGGACGGAACCGGAGGGGTACCTCTGGCAGCCGGGGCTCAGCCGGTCAGTGGGCCACCACCGGCACCGCGATCTCGTCCGCGACCCCGTCGCCCGAGCCCGAACCGGCGATCGGTCCCATGTTCGGACGGCCGGCGTTGATGAGCGTCACGGCGATCGCGGCGGCCGCGACCAGGATGCCGACGGCGAACCAGATGGCGCTGGTGTAGCCGTGCACCATGCCCTCCAGCTGGACCAGCTGCTGCTGCGGCCGGGACCCGGCGGAGGCGATGTGGTCCTTGATGTACGACGTCGTCGCGGACGCGGCGATCGTGTTCAGCAGCGCCGTACCGATGGCACCGCCCACCTGCTGCGAGGTGTTGACCATCGCGGAGGCGACACCGGCGTCCCGCGGCTCGACGCCCAGGGTGGCCAGGGACATCGCCGGCATGAACGCCGTACCCATGCCGAGGCCCAGCAGGATCATCGCGGGCAGCAGCACGGCCGCGTACGAGGAGCCGATCTCCAGGCGCGTCAGCAGCAGCATGCCGAGCGCGGCGACCAGGAAGCCCGGGCCCATCAGCAGCCGCGGCGCGACCCGGGTCATCAGCCGGGTGCCGATCTGGGTGGAACCGGTGATCATGCCCGCGATCATCGGCAGGAACGCGAAGCCGGTCTTCACGGGCGTGTAGCCCTTGACGACCTGCAGGTAGTAGGTGAGGAAGAGGAACAGGCCGAACATCGCGATGATCGCGAGGCCGAGCGAGAGGTAGACACCGCCGCGGTTGCGCTCGGTGACCACGCGCAGCGGCAGCAGCGGGGCCTTCACCCTCGCCTCGACCAGCACGAAGGTGAGCAGCAGCACGCCGGACGCGACGAACATGCCGATGGTCAGCGAGTCGCTCCAGCCCTCGGACTCGGCGCGGGTGAAGCCGTAGACCAGGGCCACCAGACCCAGGGTGGACAGCAGCACGCCGGGGATGTCGAGCGGGTTGCGGTTGCGGCCGCCCTCCGGCTCACGGATGACGAAGTACGCGCCGAGCGCGGCGACGATGGCGAACGGGATGTTCACGAAGAACGTCCAGCGCCAGTCCAGGTACTCGGTGAGGAAGCCGCCGAGGATCAGGCCGACGGCGCCGCCGCCACCGGCGATCGCACCGTAGATGCCGAACGCCTTGGCGCGCTCCTTGGCGTCGGTGAACATCACGGCCAGCAGCGACAGCGCGGCCGGGGCGAGCAGCGCGCCGAACACGCCCTGCAGGGCGCGGGCGCCGAACATCATGGCCTCGTTGGCGGCGGCACCGCCGAGCGCGGAGGCCAGGGCGAAGCCGGCCAGGCCGGTGACGAAGGCGCGCTTGCGGCCCCAGAGGTCCGCTATGCGGCCGCCGAACAGGAGCAGACCGCCGAAGGCGAGCGCGTAGGCCGTCACGACCCACTGCCGGTTGCCGTCGGAGATGCCCAGGTCCTGCTGTGCGGAGGGCAGGGCGATGTTCACGATGGTGGCGTCGAGGACGACCATCAGCTGGGCGAGCGCGATGAACGCGAGCGCCTTCCAGCGGTTGGCGTCGCCCTCTCGGGCGGCGCCGGGAGCCTTCACGGCTGTTTCAGACATGGGGGTACCCACTTCGGGACTTCGGGACGTCGAAAAACGTTGGTCGGAACAGGACGTCGGAACGAAACGTCGGAACGGTGGAATCGAAGGAACGACGAAGAAAGAAGGAGAGAGCAGGAAAGATCAGGTCTGGCAGGAGCAGGTCTGGGAGGGAGCAGGTCTCGTGCCGGGTCGGGTCAGGCCTGCCGGAGGTCCTCCAGGGTGACGGGCGTTCCCGGCAGGGCGGAGGGGGCCGGGGCCCGCAGTCCGTCCAGGAACAGCTGGAGATGGCGGTGGACGAACCGGTCCACGTTCAGGCACCCCGTCCCCGCCGGCGGGCGGCTGAGCTGGGCCACCGCGACCATCAGGTCACCGGGCCCGACGTCCTCGCGGAGCTGTCCGGCCCGCCGGGCCCGCTCCATGAGCTGCTCGATCAGCTGCTCGACGCGGACCCGGGAGGCCTCCAGGTCGGGGTGGTTGACGTCGAAGGTGCTGGAGATCATCGGGCACAGCGCGGCGACTCGCTCGTCCGCGGACACGTGCACGAAGCGCTCCAGCGCCTCGAAGGCGTCCCCCGTCTCCTCGAGCGCCTGCCGGGCCGCCTGCGCCGTACGGTCCATGACCTGGCAGACGACCTCGCGCACCAGCGCGTCGCGGTCGGGGAAGTTGCGGTACACCGTGGCGTTGCCGACGCCGGCCCGGCGGGCGACCTCGTCGAGCGGGACGTAGGGCCCGAACTCGACGAACATCTCGCGGGCGGCGGTGACGATGCGCTCCCGGTTGCGCAGGGCATCGGCGCGCGGCCGGGGCGCCTTGCGCTGGACGGGGGCGGTGGTCGTCACGGTGCACTCCTTGGTCGTAGGGGTCCTGCGGTCTGTGTGAGGCCGGATGACCTCGATGGTGCTGCTGCCCCGGCGATCCGGGGAAGCTGTCCCCGTTTCGCTCGGACACATGGCTAAACGGGGAAGGGGTCCCCGGTTATTTCCCGTTCGGGGACTTTTTTCGAATGTGATGCGCGTCACTCCACGGGTGGTGTGGTGAGGGCTGCCCCGTGCGCACCACATACCGCCCGGTAACCCACGATCGGCCCCTCCAGCGCGCGTCCCGGCGTGTCGCGGCACAGGGTGATCGCAGGGGTGCAGCCGGTGACGGTGGCTGCCGGGAGCGAAGGGCACCTGCATGCAGCCGCAGCCGAGCAGCCGCCGCATACGCTCCCGGCGTGCCGCCGCGCTCGCCTCGGTGACGCTGCTGACGCTGGCGGTCAGCACCGCCGCGGGCTCCGGCCGGCCGCCCACCGCGGGGCCCTCCGGCGCGGGCGCGGGCCCGGCGGTCTCCCCCGCCCGCGCCACCACCCTCGCCCCCTGCATGATCGCGGGCGGCTCGGCCGTCCAGATGTCCGAGGGCGTCCCCACGCCCGGCGGCTACGCCCGCTCCACCGGCCGCGTGCGCGCCCTCAGCCTGATGATCGACTTCTCGGACGCGCCGGGCCAGGGGAACGCGCTGAACCGCTTCCACGAGTTCTTCCCGCAGACCCGGGAATGGTTCCGCACGGCGTCGTACGGCCGCCTCGACTACGTCCCCGAGACACCGGTCCGCCACTGGCTGCGCATGCCGAAGCCGTTCCGCGCGTACGGCATAGAACGCGGCGCGCCCTTCGAGCCGGGGTACCGGCAGCTGGTCCAGGACATCGTGGCCGCCGCGGACGGCGAGGTCGACTTCGCGTCGTACGACCTGCTGAACGTCCTGGTCACCCCCAACGCCGGCCCCTCCGCGCTGGACACGGTCCTGTCGGTGACGTTCGCCGGCAACGCGGACGCCCCCACCGCCGACGGGGTCCCGGTGGCGAACGCGTCCTTCGTCTACTCCCGTCAGGACGACGGCTCCGGCTCGTACGACAAGACCGGCTACCGCGTGCTGCCCCACGAGAACGGGCACGTCTTCGGGCTGCCCGACCTCTACACCCAGGAGGGCGGCGGCTCGGTCGGCCACTGGGACATCATGAGCGAGGACTGGGGGGCCGACAACGACCTGCTCGGCTGGCACAAGTGGAAGCTGGGCTGGCTGGACGACTCCCAGATCGCCTGCGCGGCGCACCCCGGGACGAGCGAGTACCGACTGACCCCGCTCGCGGTGACCGGCGGCCCGAAGCTGGTGTTCGTCCCGCTGAGCGCCCGCAGCGGCTACGCGGTGGAGGTGCGCACCCACGCCGGCAACGACGAGGCGGTGTGCCGCCCGGGCGTCCTCATCTACCGCGTCGACGCGGACGTCGACACCGGCATGGGCCCGGTCACCGTGTACGACGCCCATCGGGACAGCGGCGGCTGCACCCGCAGCCCGAACGTCCACGCGGAGCTGTCGGACGCGCCGTTCGTCCCCGGCGAGACCTTCAAGGACCCGAAGGCGAAGGTGCGGATCGTGGTGGAGGGGGTGTACGGGGACGGGGATTACCGGGTGCGGGTGATCCGGGGTGGGGGGAGGTGAGGGGGCGAGCGAGCGGGACGGGGTGCCCCCGCTCCCCTGTCCTGACGGCGCCCCTGACTGCCTGCCGACCGCGCCGGCCTCACCCCTGCCTCCCCCATTGATCCGGTACTCTGTGGGCGTCACGCCCACACGCGCGACGCCGCCTTCGCCTTCGTAGCTCAGGGGATAGAGCACCGCTCTCCTAAAGCGGGTGTCGCAGGTTCGAATCCTGCCGGGGGCACCAGGTCAAAGGGCCCTCACATACGGATCTCCGTATGTGAGGGCCCTTTGACATCTACTTCTGACATCAACGGCGACGGTCACTGACGACCGGGGCGCCTCTTCCGCAGCAGCCGGTCCATGTGGCTCATGGCCTCGCGCTGTGTGTCCTGTACGACGTGCGTGTACACGTCCATGGTGATGCTGATCTGCGAGTGGCCCAGGATCTCCATCACGACGCGGGGCGCGACTCCGGCCGCCGTGAGGAGAGTGGCGGTGCCGTGGCGGGCGTCGTGCAGCCGGATGACGCGGAGGCCGGCGGACTCGGCGACACGGGTGAAGGAGCGGTACAGGTTGCGCGGCTCGACGGGGCGACCGGTGCGGGTCGCGAAGACGTAGTCGGAGGCCTGCCACTTCTCCCCCGCCTTGACGCGGGCGTCAGCCTGCCGCAGACGGTGCCACCGAAGGGGCGCGATGCACAGGGCAGGCAGCGGGACGACTCGGCGACGGCGGCTCTTGGGGTCGTCGTCGTAGAGGACGCCACGGCGCCGCTGGACTTGGTGACGGACGTAGAGGACGCGGTTGTCGAGGTCGAGGTCCGACCACCGGAGACCGACGATCTCACCCCGACGGAGGCCCATGGCGATGGCGAGGACGAAGGCCGCGTAGAGCGGATCTTTGCGAGAGGCCGCGAGGAAGTCGAGCGTCTCGTCGAGGGTCCAGGGGTGCAGCTCGGGCGTGTCCGTTCGGGGCGGCTCGACGAGCTTGGCGACGTTGCGCGTGATTAGTTCCTCGCGACAGGCGGAGGTCAGCGCCGAGCGCAGAACCCGGTGCGATTCCTTGGCGGTTGCGGCGGTCGTCTCCTTCTCCAGACGCACGAGGAAGCGGCGGACGTCGGCGACGCCGAGGGATTCGAGCCGCTTGGAGCCGAGGAGCGGCACCAGGTAGAGCCGGACATGCGCCTCGTACTTGTCGAAGGTGCTGAGCTTGCGCCGGGGCTTGATGACGTTGTCCAGCCAGTACGGCAGCCACTCGGAGAGCTTGGCCGACTTGGTGGGCACGGGCACGCCCTGGTCGACCTTGTCGAGCAGCTCCCGGCGCTTGGTGTCGCACTCGGCCCACGTCTTGCCGTAGGCGAACTTGCGGGCACGGCTGCCGTCCGGCTGGAGCACGTAGACCGCGCAGTGAAAGCGGCCGTCCTTGCGCTTGGTGATGGTGCCGGCGCCGTTCGGGTTGCGCTTGCGCTGACCGGCCATCAGGCAGCCTCCTCGATCTGGCCGAGGACGAAGTCCGTGACGGCGTGAGCAGGGATGCGGCGGGCGCCGTCGATCTTGATGGAGGCGAGGCGGTGCGATCGGATGAGGTCGTAGACCTTGGAACGCCCGAGCTTGAGCCGGGCCATGACCTCCGGCACGGTCAGGAGTTCGGCGGTGGCGGTGGTCATGCTGCGGTTCCCTCCTCGGTGAAGCTGTCACGCAGGGCGTCGCGGGCAGTCTCGCGGTTGGTCTGGAGGCCGCGGGCGATGGTGGCGGCGAGGGCGGCTTCGCCCGGGGTGTGGCCGTGGCCGGTGTACTGCCAGTCGGTCAGGACGAGGACGGTGTCCGGTTCGCGGTCGTCGAGGCCGAGGACGGACGCCTCTTGAGCGGCGCGGAAGTCGGCGCGTTCCTGGCGAAGGGCGCCGAGGGTGGTGGAGTAGGCGCGCGACTTGGACGAGAAGTGGCCGCGGAAGCCGAGCATGTGCGCCCAGGCCCAGAGGCGTCGGTCCGGGTACAGGGCGTCGAGGTCACGGCAGGCGGTGATGAGCCGCCGGGTGTGGTCGGGGACGCCGTGGCGGTCGAGTTCGGCGAGTTCGCCGATGCGGCGGTCCAAGGTGCCGGTGTTCTCGGCGGCTTTGGTGGCGTACTTGGCGACGTAGGAGGCGACGGCCTGTTCGGTGATGTCGGAGCCGTCCCCGAAGGCCTTGACCGGGCGGACGTCGAGCTGTCGGCCCCAGCGGAACGTCCGGGCGGGCTGGTCGTCGGCAGCCGGGACGGAGACCGAGGTGTAGGAGTGCGCGGCGGCGGCCCGGATGGCGTCCGTGAGCACGTCGACCGTGGCCCAGACGGGCGGCGGGGTGCCGGGTCCGTCGGGGCCGTCGAGGCGTACGACGGCGTGGAAGTGCAGGGCCCCGCGCTTCTGGAACTCGGCCACCTTGCCGTACGAGACGCGCAGGTGGTCGGCGAGTTCCCGGCGGGCCAGGTCGCCGCGGGCGGCGAGTTCGCGGCGGAGCCGGGTGGTGAAGCGCTGCCAGAGCTGTCCGGCGTGGTTGTTGAACAGGACGGCGCCCGCGTAGTCGTAGGCGTCCGGGTCGAGGGCGGTGCCCAGCTCCGGGGCGTCGGACGCGTGCCGGTCGCCGCAGCGGCAGGGGCCGCCGTGATCGGGCCGGTTGTGGACCGGGCCGAACGAGGGGGCCGTGAGGGTGACGAAGACGCGCGGGTGATCGCGGACGGTGGCGGGGATGTCGCGGCGGTCGTCCCCGGCGAGGCCGGCGCGGATCAGGTGGTGGGTGTCGCCCGCGTAGGTCCAGGCGCAGGACGGGCAGCGGGAGGCCCGGCGGTTGCCGCAGGCGAGGCGGAGGCGTCCGCCCGGCTCGTTCTCGGTGGAGTAGTGGTGCAGCGTCTCGCCGGTGGTCTTGTCCTTGGTGAGGGTCCAGCCGGTCAGGTGGATCGGGTCGGAGCAGCCGCCGGTACGGCGGACCTGGTCCTCCCAGCGGGCGTAGTCGGAGGCCGAGGCCACCCGGAGGACGTCTCCGAGGGTGATCGGGTCGAGCAAGTGGGCGGACGTGGTCACCTTCGGTGCCGCGGGAGAGGCCCGGTGGGCCATGCTGAGGGTTCCTTTCGGTTGCGAGATCGATCGGTGGGGACGGCTCCCGGGCGGCGGATGCTTGGCGGTATCGAGGCCGCCCGGGGGCCGGTCAGCGACGCTTGGCGTCGGCGGCGAGCAGGGAGCGCAGGACGACCGCGCAGACGGCGACCGAGGCGCCGGTGACGGCGACGGCCAGGAGCATCGAGACGAGGACGGCGCCGACGACCAGGACGGCGGCGGTGCCGGCGCCGACGAGAGCGAGGGCGGTGCCGGGGGTGAGCTGGACTGCCGGGCGGGTCGACGCAGCCGGGATCGGGGCGGGGGCGGATGCCCGGTGGTGCTGGACCACGGCGGTCGACTCGACGACGGCGGGCGGGGTGACGAGCCCGGTCGGGGTGGGCATGGCGGGGATCTTCGGGCGGAGCATCGGCGGTCTCCTCTTTCGGGCGGGCTACTTCACGAGGGTGCTGACGGCGGGGGCCAGGACGCTGTCGGCGAGGAGGAAGCCGCCGAGCAGGACGACGGCGATCAACCAGGCGGGCGGGCGGAAGAGCTTGACGCCGAGGTAGCCGACGACGAGCAGCGCGAGCCAGAGCGGGACATGCATGGCGGTGTGTCTCCTAGCGGACGCGGCAGCGGTGGGTGCGGGCGGCGAGCTGGGCGGCGGACTGGCTGGAGTAGTCGGCGGACCAGCCGCAGCGGTCGGCGGTGCAGACGGCGGCGTGCGCGGTGTGGCCGCGGCGGTCGCGGTGGGTGCCGATCTGCACGGGGCCGATGCGCATCACGGAGTGGAAGTGGTCGCGTGCGGGCATGGCGGTCAGTCCTTCCGGGTGGTGGTGGGGCCGGGGAAGGTGGCGCGGATGCCGGCGGCGGTGGCGGGGTCGGTGGTGCGCTGGGCGGCTTCCTCGGCGAGCAGGTGGGCGAGGTAGGGCCGGTCGGCGGCGGTCATCTCGCGGGCACTGTCGAGGTAGTCGGCGGCGGTCAGGTCGGCGGGATCGGAGGTCATCGGTCGTTCCTTCCTGATCAGGTGAGGTGGGCGGCGATGGCGTCGGCGAGGTGGGGCGGGACGCCGAGGCGGGCGCGCAGGGTGTCGGTGTCGATGGCGGCGCCGGTGCGGTCGCGGTAGTCGGCGGCGACCTTGCGGGCGTGGTCGACGAGGACGGCGGGGACAGGAGGAGCGGGGGCCGCGGTGACAGCGGGAGGCGCGGTGGCCTGCACGGAAGTCGAAGGAACGGCGACCACGTCAGGGTCGGATGTGACTTCCGTGGCCGACGCGTGTTCGGCGACCGGGGCCGGCTGTTCGACCGGAGGCGCGCTCTCCCCCGCGTCCGCGACGGGTGCCGACGGAGCGGGCTCCGGCCCCACCGACTCGGGTTGCGTTTCCCCGTCCGGAGCTGGCGAGTGGGCGAGGAGCGTGCCGCCCAGGAAGGCGAGCGCGGGCCATCCGGCGACGCCGAGGCGGAGCAGGGCGGGCGGGTCGGCCAGGTCGAGGAATCCGGCGGTGGCGATGTTGGCGCCGAGCGAGGCGAACAGCGCGACGACGAACCAGCACCAGGCCAGCCGGGATGGCCCCTCGGAGCGCAGCCGCCGCCAGGCAGCCACCATGAGCAGGTCGACGCTGACCGGGTAGGCCCACGCCTTCCAGCCGTCCTGTCCGGCGGCGGCAGCCAGGTCGTGCAGGTGCGCGAAGGACAGGGCGCCCGCGATCACGGCTTGGATCAGGACCGCGTCGATCCGGAGGACGCGCCGGGCGCTCATCAGACGTCGTCCGGGCACGTGGCGTCGCCGTCGGAGTCGCAGCCGTCCGCGGACATGCCGGGCGGCGGCTCGGGCAGCGAGACGGCGAGGGACGAGCTGACGGCGTCCACGAAGTCCAGGTCGGCGCCGGCCATGTCGGCGTACAGGGCGAGTCGGCCCAGGAGCAGCACGGTCCGGGCGAAGTCCTCGCAGTCCGGGCACATGGCGGGCCCTCCTTTTTTTGGGCATGGCGGGGTAGGGACTCGGCGCGAAGGCGGTCACGCCGACCGTGGGAAGCGGGAGAAGATCAGGCGGTGGCCGAGGAGGCCTTGACCAGCGGCGCGGACGCAGCGTCGGGCTCGGCGAGGGCGGGCCGGAACGGGGCCAGCTCGGACAGGTCCGGGGTCCGGTCGGCGTATCGGTTGCAGATGTTCACGGCCTGGCGGAGCGAGGTGTGCGGGGCGCGGATGCGGTGCCAGCCGCCGGAGGAGTCGCCCGCGATGGCGAGCCCTCGCAGCTCGGCGGGGATCTGGATGGCGGCGAGGACGGCGTCCGGGGAGATGTCGCCGAAGGCCATGTTGGCGCTGGTTTCGTCGTTGACGCGGTGGGCGGTGCGGCCGGTGAGCTGGGCGCGGAGCATGGTGATGCCCTTGCCGAGTTCGGAGCCGAAGCGCTGCCCGCAGATTTCGAGGTAGATGCCGGCCGCGCGGCCGAGCTGGGCGAGACGGACCAGGGCGGTGATGATGCGGTCCCGGCGTTTCTCCTCGTCCTTGCTCGCGAACAGGGCGAGTTCGGCGACCTCGTCGACCAGGACCACGACCGGCACGGGGCGCAGATCGTCGGGCAGGTCCCAGATGTCGGCGGCGATCTCCGCGTCCGGCACGTCGGAGGTGATCCGCTGCTGCGACCGGATGAGTTGATAGACGCGCTCCATCCGGACCACGAGCGCGTCGAGCACTTCGGCGGCGGTGTCGGGGTCGTCGGCCAGCGCGGAGAACCGGCGGGCCAGGGGGAACAGTTCCACCCCCTGTTTGCAGTCGATGCCGACGAGGGCGACGTCCATCGGGGCGAGTCCGGCGACCAGGTTCCGTTGGTAGACGGACTTCCCGGATTCCGTGGCGCCCAGGGTGAGGGCGTGAGGGATCGCCCGGTAGTCGCGGTAGTGCACCGAGCCGTCCTCGCGCAGCGCGACCGGGACCCGCATGGGCCGCGGGTCGGGATCGGCCGGCATCCGCACCCGCTTGAGCACGTCGTAGCCGGTCATCCGCACCTCGACGACGCCGGAGCGCAGCTCCCGCGAGGTCACGCCGTACATCGAGAACGAGTGCCGCAGCCGGTCCGAGGCGGCGGCGAGGTCGAAGGCGTCCTGTCCGGGACGGAGCTTGAGCCGCAGGACCAGGCCGGTCCGGGTGGGCCGTAACCGCAGGATGCGCGGCGGAAGCGGCTCCGGTATCGGCCGGTTGGTGGCCCGCGCGAGGGCCAGCCGCCACCGGGCGGGCGGGACGGTCAGCCCGCAGGCGTCCATGACCGAGCCGTACCGGACCAGGACCCGCACCACGGCCAGCGTGACCCCGAAGGTCAACCAGTACCAGGCGGGGCGCCGCCACCGCAGGAGACCCACGGCGGCGACGACCAGCACCGAAGCGACCGTGAACGTGGTCACGATCAGGCCGCCTTGGGCCCGGCAGCAGCGTCGGCGAGCGAGGTGACCGCGACGGCGCGGAACGCGATGCCGTGCCGCTTCTGGCCGTTGAAGTCGTTCTCCCATGGCCGGGCGATCAGGCCGGTGAGCGCGACGGGCGTACCCATGGACAGTTCGCCGGTGATCCCGGGCTCCGGGACCGTGATGGACAGGATCTCCACCTCCTCGTTCGCCGCGAACATCACGTCGACCGTCATCAGCTTCGCCCCGGTCTCGGTGTCGGTGGCGATCTCGCCGGTACGGCGGTCGCGGACCTTGACCTGCGGGGACTTGGCGACCATCACGACCGCACCGGACGTGTCGACGGGGATCTGACGCACAGAGACCACTCCTCTATATATGCCGAACTTCGCCACTCATGTACATGAGTAACAGAAAGAAGAGTGCCTGACTCCTGTACATGAGTCAACCCGCCGCGAAGAAGAACTCGCGACGGGCTGTGGGAGGTTGAGTGGGCGTCAGTCGCCCGCAGGGATCCGGTACTCGAAAACGAACTGGTCAGCTGCCATGAGCGTGTCGCACACCTCCACCACCAGGCCCGCGGTCGTACGAGCCTCCCGGATCAGGTGGACCACCGGCGCCCCCGGGCTCAGCGCCAGCTCCGTCGCCTCCGCCTTCGAGGCCGGCCGAGCTTGGAGCGTCTCGACGAACTCCGCGAACTCATGCCCGTGGTCTTCCAGCCGCGCATAGATGCCACCGCCGCCGGGGTTCTCGGCGAACAGCTCGGGGATGTCCTTGACGACGTCCCAGGGGAGGTAGGAGGTGGCGGTCTCGACCGGGGTGCCGTTACGGAAGTACAGGCGCCGGCGAGCCAGCACCTGCGTACCGGCGGGGACGCCCAGTCGCTCGGCAGCATCCTCGGGCGCCTCCGTCGGGCCGATGTAGAGGACGCTCACCTTCGCCGTCGCGCCGGACTGGGCGGACTCCGCGAGGTAGGCCGCCTGCCCACCCTGCCGAAGTGAGCGCCGGAAGCGATCGGAGGAGCGGTGCCGCACCGGAGGCCGGTTCTTCACGATCGAGCCCTTGCCGTGCCGGGTCTCCACCAGCCCGCTCGCCCGTACCTCGACCATGGCCTTACGGATCGTCCCGCCGGACACGCCGTAGCGCTCCACCAGCTCGGACTCGCTCGGCACCATGTCACCGGGCTTGAGAACCCCTGCCCTGATCTGCTGCACGATCTCGTCCGCGATCTGCACATACCGAGGCCCGGAACCAGCCCCTCCCACCGCAGTCCCCATAGCCCTTCCCTGCCTCCTATGCTCCTCTGCATGAGTCAATCACGGGAAGCAAGGCCGTCCCCCCTGCACTCTGTGTCCGTAGCCGGAGTGGTAGTGCGCGAGGACGGCCGCCTCCTGGCGATCCGCCGAGCCGACAACGGCACCTGGGAGCTCCCCGGCGGTGTGCTCGAACTCGACGAGGCCCCGGAGGCCGGCGTGGCCCGCGAGGTCCTGGAGGAGACCGGCATCCACGTCGAGGTGGACGAACTCACCGGCGTGTACAAGAACATGGCCCGAGGCGTCGTCGCCCTGGTCTTCCGCTGCAAGCCCTCCGGCGGCACAGAACGCACCTCCAGCGAGTCCACCGCCGTTTCCTGGCTCACTCCGGACGAGGTCAGCGAGCGCATGGCCGAGGTCTACGCGGTCAGGCTCCTGGACGCCTTGGACGGCAACGGCCCTCACGTACGCAGCCATGACGGGAAGCACCTCATCCCAGCGGGATAAGACTTTCTCTCCATCATCAAGGCGGCTCGCTCCGCTCACCGCGCGCGACCCGGCCCCCGGCCGGGCCTGCGCTCCTGTCTCCGCCCCGCTCCAGCCCGGCCGGCGCCCGTGCCGCGCTCAAAGCATGCAGCCGCCTGATGCCAGAGAAAGGAAATGTCATGGCTGGGGCGGTCGGTCCCGCGGTTTTATGGAGCCACTTTGGTGCGAACCTCGAAGAGCATGACCCCAGCGTCGTGCTTTACCGGGCACAGACCGCCCGACGCACCGGAAACCTGCAAGGCAACGATCGCTCACACCAAAGCAGCTCCAGCCCGAATCCCTTTCGCCACTCGCTCGATATCTGCGACCCTGACGAAGTCGAACCTGAATTAGGGGTTCCCCGGGTCGATAATCCTTACCGGTTCATCTCTGGTTGCGATCGTACCGTCGTGATCGGATACGTCGATTAGGAGACGGAATAGCCAAATCAAGCGCACAGCTCGGAGGAGTCCCAGGAAGAGCAGCAAGCCGACCACCCATCCCTGCCAGCCGATCGTCTTCCCTGTATCGCTTAGCATGGCCGCCAGGCATCCAGCAGATACCGCAGTCATAGAGGTCAAGACGCTTACCCAATTTCGGCGAAGGCTCTCACCAAAGCGCGCTCTCAAAAAAGTCATACGTCGACCGGAACTGGTTGCGTACTGGCTAATCGCAGCTGTCCCAAAACCACCGATGATCGCCGCAACGGAAGCGACTGTCGCGTAGACGTTCATTCGCTGATCACTGGAGTGATGACTGAGAATATGATTGTGCTGCCATAATCCAAGCGCCACCACGCAAATTAGCGCACCTGCCCAGTCCACGCCCGGATGCTCACTCCACAGATTGTGCGCTCTCCGAGTAAATTGAACCCCGCTTGCCATCACTGCCCCCTTCGGCTAGTGAGAGCCTATGGCACGGGTCTGACAGCGTCGCGGAGCTCGGCCTCATGGGCCGAAGCCACGTCGAGGACCGCGTGGACGGCTGCCTCATACCAGGGGGCCTGCCCTTCGCTGCGCCGTAAGAACACTGGCTTCTGTGCAGTGATGTGGTCGGAAACGAAGTTGATTTGATCTTCTACAAGCGATCCGTCCGAGGCCGACAGAGTCACATGCGCAATCGCTCTGTCTACTGCCCCGTCAGGCCCTACCAGGCTGCCGAAGTCCGAGATGAAATGCTGGACATCTTCACGCAGTCGCCGCTCCCCCCGAGAGCGGGAAGTGTCCCGCCCAAACCCGCGCCGCTTCGGAATCTTCATGGTGAGCGTAATCAGCGCATCTGGATTCCGCCTGTGCGCTTGTCGCGAAAAATCTCCTAGCCCATCGGCGTCCGAGGGGAACATCAGCTTCCCAGGGCGAAGTCTCATTTCGAACAAGTTGACCGCTTCAGCGTTACTCAACTTCTCCCATGCCTTCTTTCCCACCAAAGGCATTACGGCCAAGTCTCGATCTACGACATTCATTGCATTCAGCCACCGCTGCAGGGCAGTCGGTCGGGGAGCGGAGGCACTCCCCTGGATCACTCCGATCACATTCCCGAAGGGAAGAAAACAGACAATCGTCGTATCGACTACGCTACGATTTCCGTCAAGCTGTAAGTCGGAGATGTGGTTGTGCTCCCAGTCGATCTGCTGAATATCTCCATCTCGAAGCCTCGCCAAAACGAGATGCTGGCGACCTTGTAGTGAAATGGGGTCGCCTACGTACACATCATCGCCATGTCTATATCGACGCTGAAGCATTTCAAGGCTCCCAAGGTTCGTTAGAACCCTTGGCCAATCGAGGTGCCCGAACCTAGGGTCTCCCGCTTCCTTGGGCCTGACGATTTCATAGAAAGCGACGGTCTTCTTGCGGCCGACATTCCCCAACCCGAGCCACCCCCAGCAAAACTGACACCTGATGGGACAGTATGGCTCTCAAACGGTCTGCTTGCTAGCAAAAGGGAAGACCTTCTTGGTAACGGGCGGTGCACAGGTTCCTACTGACGGCGAGCACGGGCGGCGACGGCATCCCGAGACGGGCTCGAACCTTCACGTGGCTGGCATGACGACACCGGACCGTGGTGCACACCAGCACCTCCGCCTGACTGCTGTACCCGGTACCTCCGTCGCGACTGCTCTGACCGACAACACGAGCCAGTAGCGTGGCTGAGGCCGGCGGGGGTACAGCGAGGCACACGCGTGCGTAGTCGGCCAGCGCACCCGCCGTCGTGGCTGACTGTCGTCGGCCGAGGTGCAGACAGGGCTTCAGATCGACCCTGACATTGGCGACGGCGCCGCTGATACAAGGAGCGAGGGCACGGCACCAGAACTTGCAGGGCAAACCTCGGCAACATCGCGAAACATCACGGTCTTTGGCGCGCGAGGCAGAAAAATGAGCGAGGTGGAGTTCCTCGATATCGACAAGCGGTGCACCCCTGGCCTCTACGGCCCTCGCGGCACACGACCAGGTCACGCATTTTGGACTAACTGTGACCATTCGAGCAAATGCGGATGGCTATACGTAATCGACTTTTCCGATGGCGTGATCAAGGTCGGTCGAACCACGGACGCTCGACAGCGAATCAAGCGGCATCACTGGGATGCGCACAAGCGAGGCGCAGAGGTTCGCCGCTGGTGGATATCCGTAAAGCACTCCAACACCTCCGAAACAGAGAGTGTGCTGAAACAATGCTGCCTACGCCACTGGCGGCTATTCGACGGGGATGAGTACTTCGCCAACGCTGACTTCGACATGGCGGTTACCTACGCCATGTTCTTCCGGTACACACGCCCGTGCAATGGTGAGATCCTGCGCGATAACCTCCGAGCGTGATAAGCAGCTCGTAGTCGCTTCACCAAGCACGACGTCGACCAGTCATACTCATGGAAGACACTGGCTCGCCCCGTGATCAGTTTTCTGATCAGCCCAGCACACTCTGAGGACTGCCAGTCATGGACAGTGGCGGAGCCGAAGGAGCAGGTCACCACCCCCGGAACAAGGTCATAGAAGACCCGGATCGCGTTCAGCACGAAGAGGTCGTGCCAGGTCCTGCGTGGAACCACGGGGATCGGCAAGGACAGGGTCGTCGACCAGCCCGCACCCGTGGCCGCTCCGTTGCAGGTCAGCCCAGGAATTGCCCGTAGGAGAGCCAAGCTTCCCGAGCTGAGGGGTCAGGCACCGTCATCATGTTCCGCTGCTGCGGCTTGCTCTGGTCGACGGCGCTGGCGGCGTGGAGGAGGCCGGCGCGAGTACAACGAGACACACGCGCGCCTGGTCAGTCGATGCCCCCACCGTCGTAGCTGACTGTCGTCAGTTGAGCTTAGTGCCACACCCATGCCAGAGCCCGGCTCTGCCAGCGATCTCTCCGAACGGGGTCAGGGGCACGTGGCGGTTACATATCCTCGTTGTCGAGAAAACTGTAATCCTCATCCTCGATTGAGACCTTGGACAGGTTGGCGGAGATGTAACTCTTCACAGAAGAGTCGCCAGCGGAAGGCTCGGGAAAAACAAGGGCGACGCCAATCACATGTTCCTCCGCGTCGAGGGGAACGCGTTTTTTCCTCTTTCGTACCGGAGAGGAGGCTGGTGCCTTCGGTGGTGCGGACGCCTTGTCAATGGGATATAGGACTAGCAACCCAATGTTGGGTTGCTGTGATTGGCGCTGTTTCCTGTAGTCCTCTTCGACCCAGGTGGCCTTGTAGCCGTCCAGATCGACGGCAGCGTCCCGCGGACTCATCAAAGTTTTGATGTCGGCAGGGCCAGGGACATCGAGGCGTGATCGGATGGTGCGCCCGACGGTCACCCCGGGAGCGAAGGTGAAGTCGTTGTCTGGTCGGCCTTGAGGCGTGCCGACAATGGCAATGTTCCACCGTCGCAGCGAGCCAGCTGTCGCCACTCGCTTATTGATGTATGCAACGATCAGTCCCGAGGTGTGCAGGGAGCTTTCGTGGAACTGATAGCTGGTCAGGAATTCCGTGACGACGTCATGCGGCACCTCGTAGAAGACGTATCGCCCTTCCTTGGGGCGTTCGTCAATCTTAGGAGAAATTGAAGCGGCAGCCGTGACCAAGGTACGGGCGGCGTCAATGTTCGTGGCCAGCCACTCGGCGTCAGTGTGGAAGTAGTGTGTCTGAATGCGCTGACCGCCATACGAGGACGCTGCCGTGACGGCGTCGCGCATTTTGGCAGCTGCGGTCACCCGTAGTGCGGGGTGCGTGCGCAGACGTACGGCGAAGGTTAGAGGAGTTACGTTCTGAGTCATGTAGACGTCGATGTCGCGCCGCATTTCCGTCTCGACCGTGGCCAGATGACGAAACCACTCAGCCAACTCATCGGTCATCCAGATGCGGGGCAGATCGGCGTAGCCATTGCGGAAGCCGAACCAGCGCCCCATCTGGAGCAGCGTATCGTAGGCGGAGACGGCACGTACAAAGTAGCTGACCGATAGCCCCTCCAGGGTGAGTCCCCGAGATAGGGTATTGCCGCCGACCGCAATTGCTACCACGGGGCCGTTCTCGTAGTCGAGACGATCCTCGCTGCTGGAGTTGTCCATGACGACGCGACAGTGGTCGACCACGCTCGGCAAATGCGCCATCAACTCTTCGAACTGCAGTTTGCGTTCGCCGAAGTCCTCGGCCGGCACGCGAGCCGTCTCCTCTTCCCAAAGGTCCCGCAACCGAGCGAGGAATTCCTCTCTGTTCATCGCATCGACTGCGTAGTCGCGCATCCGTTCAAGCGGCCTCCTGAAACTTTTATGCACGGCGGTGTTGACGCTAGTGTGGATCAGCATTGTGCTGTGCGGATTGCCGGTCCCGCGCACACGTCGGGCGGCGGTGACCAGCCAGAAGTACTCCACAGCTCGGCGTAGAGTGTCAGTGATAACGGGCTCGAAGCCTTCAACGTCTGCCCTCGTCTGGGGGCGCATACAGGGCACATCGCTCTCGGGCACCGAGCGGATCATGTCGTAGCCGTCGTCCACCTGGTCAGGGTCGTCGCCGTCGACTGGGTAACGTCCGAACAGGACCTCGGTACCGAAATGGTGGTCGGGCTTGGGAAGGCTGACGATGAAGTCCCGCGGATAAAGGTCCTCTGCGCTTGGGTCGATGAGTAGGTTGGCGAACGGTGAGGCTGTGTATCCGACGTATGCCGACCGCGGCAGGCTGTCCATGATGCTCATGATCAGTGGATTGATCGACTTCGTCGCGACGGTGGCCTGGTCAGCCTCATCGTCAATGATCAGAGCCGGGCAGTCCTCTAGATAGTCAGATGCCTTCTCCAACCACCGGGCGAGCTTGCGCAGCACCGTTGCATTCTTCTTGACCACGCACAGCACGCGGGTCTTATTACTCTTGCCGAAATAGGAGGCTGGATTCTCCTGTGGGGTGAAGTCTTTTCCTAGTCCCGTCAGTTGGGACCACATTGACGGGTTGGGCTCTACAAGGTGCTGGACGAGCCTAGCCTGAGTTTGACGGCGCAGACCGTTATGGATTCCGGCCAGCACGATGAACAACTTGTAGCCGCGATCCGCGGCTTTTGCCATCACTGCGGTGAAGTTGGTGGTCTTGCCGGACTGAACATACCCCACAACCAGACCGCGGGTGGAGAATGAACGCTCCTTGGGATGGTTCAACAGCGACACGATGCGGGTGGAGGAGTTATCGAGATTGGTGATTGCGGACTGCTGCGTCCAGCCATCCTTGCGGAGCCGGTCAATGACAGCCGGCCAACACTTGTCCTGGGCCTGCGGGCCGGTATACCAGGTATCGCGGTTGCCCCGGGCGACCACATGTGGTTCCTCCAACTCCCGGATACGCACGGTCTGCTGCTCGTGCCGCTCACGGATCTGCTGGACGATATCCGAGCTGATGCCGAACTGCTCCAGTCGCTTGACGGACTCCGAAGGAGGAAAGGCGTCCAGGAGCGCCCTAAACGTCTCATACATGTTGTCGAATTCGTCAGCCATGCGAATCGACCGCTCCCCCCACTCTCGTCCGCCTCATCCGGGCCCATCCATCCAGGGCCCGGCTTGTGCGGTTGTCTGCCGCTGCTACACGACACGCCCTTTGGACGCGCATGCTTCCACCTGCCTGTGTCGTGGTCTTCAGATTAGTTGGTCCTACCTCGCGCGCAGTGTCAGCGGGATACGCGCGGACCCCACGGTGTGGCCTGGGATGGCGGCGAGCCGCTCGTGCTTGACGAGGTTGCCCGCACGATGCAGGTACCTCGGGCGGCGGAACGCCGTTCACGGTCGAGGCCTCTTCCGGTTGTAGCGTCAGCGCGGGCAAGTTGGCGTGCGGCACGAGTCGACGGGGCACGCCTGTCGAAGGATGGGAGATCATGATGAAGCTCCCGCTCAGTTCAGGTCCAAGGCCAATAGCCCGTCGGTGAGCCCGGTAAATACACGACGGTCGTGCGGGGCGAGGGACCGGACGGGCGAGCGAACCGGAATAACCCCGCTGGCGTGAGCCAGCTCTGGATCCCAAAGACGGACCGTTCGATCGTCTCCGGCGGACACCAGGACCGTACGGGTGTCTAGGGAAACAACGCACACGGCGCTTACTCCGGCGGTATGTCCCTTGAGACTGGCCACAGCCTCGCCGGTAGCCGGGTCCCACAGCCGCACCGAGCGGTCCTCGGCGGCGGTGGCCAGCAAGGTGCGCCCCTTCACAGACACCACACACATCCCACGCACCCAGTCGGTGTGACCGGTTAGTCGGTGCACCACTGTCGTGCTCGCTGTGTCCCAGAGAGCCACAGCATTGTCGTCCCAGGCTGTGGCGAGATACGCCCGCTCATCCACCATGACGGAGCACAGACTCAGCACCGCCCGTTCTCGTTCGGCTGGCAGGACGTGCAGAACGTCGCCACTCTCAGGGTCGTGCAAACGAACGACCCCGTTGTCGTCCGCAGCCGCCAATAGGATGCGTCCGCCGATCGACACTGGGCACAGGGCCCTGACCGACCAGTCGCCCACCTGCAGCATGCCAACGTCGCCACCGGTGTGCGGATCTGAGAGTCGAATGGCGCTGTCACTGTCCGCAGAAGCCAACAGGGTTCGCCCATCCACGTCGATCGTGCACAACGCGGTGATAGGGCCGATGCGGGCCTTGATAGTGTGCCGGGTCTCCCCGGTTCCGGGGTCCCACAAACGCAGGGTGTCGCCGTGGCCAAGGGTCGCCAAGAGTGCTCCATGCGTCCCCTCGATGGCGCACAGGGCCTCGACCGGCTCGAGGGGCTCGACCATAGTCACCACGCCCGGAGCTCCGGTATCCCAGAGACGAACCGAATTGTCGTTGCCAGCAGACACCAATACCGCGTGCCCATCCGACATCACCGCGCATACATCTTGCACGACATCTGTGTGTCCCTCCAGCACACGCACCGAATCACCAGACAGGGCATCCTGCAGGTAGATGTGCCTGTCATCTCCAGCCGACGCCAATAGGGTTCGCCCCTCCACATCGACCGCACACAACGTGGTGATCAGACCGCCCACGCCTTCAAGCGTGCACAGTGTCACTCCGTCCACGTCCTGGAGACGCACCAGCCCATCCATACGCGCCGACGCCAACAGCGTCTGCCCGTCCGCGACGAGCGTGCACAGAGCGGTGATCCAACCGGGGCCGTCCTCCAGCACCCGAACGACGTCGCCGGTGCTTGAATCCCACAGGCGAACGGCACCGTCATTGCCCGCGCTTGCCAAAAGGACACCCTGCTTCGTCGGCAACGGGCATAGCGCCCTCACCGCGCCCGCATGAGCCTCCATGACGCGCACCGCGCCGCCGGTATCGGGGTTCCACAACCGAACGGTCCCGTCGTTGCCAGCCGACACCAACAGGGTGCGCCCTGCCTCCTCGATCGTGCACAGCGCAGTGATCCAGCCGATGTGGCCCTCGATGGTTCGTCGGACGTCGCCGGTGTCGGGATTCCACAGCCGAACGGCACCGTCATTGCCCGCGCTCGCCAACAGCACACCCTGCTTCGTCGGCAACGGGCATAGCGCCCTCACCGCGCCCGCGTGGGCTTCCAGGACCCGCACCGCCTCGCCAGTGTCGGGGTTCCACAACCGAACGGTTCCGTCATTGCCTGCGCTGGCCAGCAAGGCGCGGCCCTCCGCTGGGATTACACACACGGAATTGACCCAGTCCGTGTGCCCCTCCAAAACGATGTCCTCCGTGTGGGGCGCCCCGACGGCCCACACGGCTCGATACGGGGCTGGCACGGCACTATCACGATAGCTCCGTCCCAAATGCTCGCGCGCCTCGGTCACGCTGAACAGCGCTACCCGATCCGCCGGCGACGCGTCCAACGCCTGCGGAGTTGTTCGTAGCAACCGCGCACGGGCACGCGCCGACGCCGAGGTCGCGGCCTTGACGGTCGGAACCAGACGGCGCAGATCAGCATGGAGGGGGTATGCCTCATCCTCGAGCAACTCGTCGAGAACTCCACCACGTACCGCATGGCGTGGCAAAGAACGGAGGAGGTATCTGGGGGCATTTTGCCAGTCGGACGAGATCATGCCCATCAGCGCCCTGGCGATGCGACCCTCGTCGTCAGCGAGGGCCCCCGCAGCTGCCCGATCACCCAGCAGCGCCTCGTTCAGCGCCTCGTGGAACAATCGAAAGCTACCGGCGACGGCACCAGGATCACTCGACTCGACCAAGAAACTGGCCGCGGAGGTACGGGCGAACGTGCTCAACGCCCGCGCTTCAGGAGCAGAGCCGCTGACGGCCCTGATTGCCGTGCGCCACAGCTCCACACTGAGCCCGGGGGAGTCGGCGTAGGCCAGCGCGGTAAGCACGTCCAGCGCAGCCACGCCCTCTACGTCCGGCAGACGAGCGAGGTAATCGCGCAGCGCCGCATCGACGGTCGCGGTGAAGCGCAACTCCGCAACATCCACGGCGTGCCGATCATGCAACCCGTGGGTCCGGGCTACCAGACCGGCAATCAGAAAATTACCCTGCGCCATCTCAGCGATCCGGTCAGCCACTGGCTTGGCTACCGACCCGACCGCGTAGGGGCTGTCGCGTCGCTCGTCACCCAACAATTGCAGCGTTGCCAACGCGTAGCGAGCGAGGTCCTCTTGCGCGAAGTAGTCGGGAGTGTCGAGGTCGATGATCCGAAGGGCGCTTTGAAAGGGTGCAAGGAGGTCGCCGCGGTCGTCGGTGCGCCTACTTCCGACGACGACTCGGACCCCCACATCGGCGCAGGTCTCCGCCGTCGCGACGGCGATGTGCCGCATGATTGAGCGTGCATCTGCTGGCGTGCGGGCCTCGTCCAGGGCATCAATGATGATCGAGAAGCCGCCCGGTGAACGATTTTCCAGAGCTCCCCGCAGCAGGGTGGGTAGGTCCTCAACCTCATCGGGACGGGGCGCACAGGCCGCAGTAGCGATTTCCCGGGCTACTTCCAACGCCGTCTTGTGCCGAGCGTGCACTGCGCAAGCCACTGCGCCGGTCGGCGCGCGCTCCGCATCATCGTCGGCCGGTAGTAAGGCGGCGATCTCTGGGTCAGCGGTCGTAACGATCCGTCCCAGCACCGCCGACTTGCCCACGCCGGGAGAGCCAGTGACGAGCAGCACCTGACGGTGGTCCCCGGCCAAATCGGTGATCCACTCAACGATGACCCTCAGCGCCGCCGCTCGACCGCAAAAGCGGAAGCCGCGCTCAGCGTCCGAGCCCACCCCGCGGGCCCTCGGATGCCAGTGCTTCCCCGACTCTGGATCTTTGGATAGGGTCCAGCCCCACGCGGACAGAGCGACGTCGCCAGCATCCTCCGTAGACCAGTCGGTGAGCAGATGTAGTTGCTGATCGGGCAGACATGCGGCGACGGCCCGCATGGTGACGGCCCGTGCATAGCCGTCTTTCTTCCGTCCCTGAGCGACCAGCCCGACCACAGCCCCATAGTCGGCCGACCAGAGAGCGCCACCGCTGTAACCACCCTGGACGCCGTCGCCCTCACTGTTGTCCAATCGCACCCAACCGTAAGCGAGAGACTCTCCGATCAGGCCGCCCGCCGAGTCGCCCAGGATTCCGTCCGGGAATCCGAAGGCCCACCACCGCTTGTTCACCATCTCCTTCGGGGATGGACGCAGCAGGGGCGCGGCATACTCCGCAGGTACCGGCTCGTCGAGGACCAGGACCGCGACGTCCTGCTGGCTCCGCAGTTCCACTGCCGGCGCCACGACCTCCTGCACTTTGATCCGACGGTGCATCAACTCCTCGGCCTTGGGGAACGCCACCCACAGTTCCGGATACGCTGCGGGGCCGGTATGCACCACGTGTGCACACGTCAACACCCGTCGGGCGTCGATGAGGAACCCGGTACCGCGCGGATTCGGATCGCCCTCACTGAGGTGAATGGCCGTCACCCACGCGTCCGACATCGGGCTCAGCCCATGTCGGGGCTCAGCGTCATTCACTGACGGCTTCTCCGCCCTCGCCTCCGTCCGGCCCCGAGCCAGACCGCCAGGTCAGCTTCACACCGAAGTTGGCCTCCGTGGCAGCCTTGGCGACTAGCCAGTTCGCCGACCCATTGACCTTGATGCCAAAGGTCACTTCTACTTCGTCCGGACACAGGCGCACGAACTCATCCAGTACCGTGCGTGCCGCCTCGACGGCCGGACGGACGGAGTCCTGAACCCGATTCAGCACTGGGTCGGCACCTACAGGCTGCCAATCGTCCGTCGGCTCGATCTCGAACTGAACCACTGTGTTCGAATCGAGCGCGTAGGACACCACCTGGGACGTCACTCGTTCCCCCCTTGCCTCCATCGCGTACCAAGACGGTACCGGCAAAACACGATCACCACGACGTGCAGTGGGGCGCCAGCCGTTGCCGCTTGGAGCTGTGCTCACCTGTCGACCTTTGCTGCAGCCGTGAGCCCCCGTGTCAGCCAACGATGTTCGCCCACTCGGACACCCGGGTTTCCAGCAGGGAGGCTCGCACTTGCCAGCCCTCTTTCGAGCCCGCGACACCTACCAGGCGTGGCCATGCTCGACATCGGCCTGACAACGAGCAAGTGGGTCGTACCGGCTGGAGGCAGAGCTTTGCGTGGACAACGTTCATCTGTGGTACGTGATGCAGAAGGGACTGGAAGCCTATCCCCGCATGGGTGTCGAGCACACCCTGGCCGGGATCGATCTGCTGCTGTACCGCATAGGCTGACAACAGTGCAAGTGCCTCTCTCACACGACCACAGCGACGGCTGGCGGCCGACGGGAGCGGTTCTGCTGCGATATATGCACGGCGATAGATCGCCCGAGAATGTGCAGGCCGTCGGTCACACCAACCCCCTCCTCCTACGAGCGGTGTTGTCAGCCTGTGGACCATGCGTGGACGAAGCCTGGCAGGTGCCCCCCTCAATAGGCCGCGACCTGCACTGTCCAGGAAGCAATGGACCTCCGGAGCCATGTTGGTTGCCGAAGCCGTCGAAGACTGTGCCGCAGCGTTGGCCGAGCGTCGTTGGTTGGCATCCCGCCTTCTCCCCACGGGGCACGATGGAGTCATGGCACCCACCGACCTGTCTCGCCTGCAGTTGCCGCGCGCGTGCCGTGAGGCTCTTGTCAAGCAGCGATCAGAGCGGATCGACGGTCACACCATCCCCATCGCCACCGACTGGTGGAATGCCGAGATAGCTGCCGCTCACCTGCCTGGTGCGCCCGTGACCGGACCAGATGTCACGCAGCTCAGTCGCGGTGACCTATTCAGGGATGCGGCCAACCTTGATGCGGGCCGCGAAGAGGAGCAGCTGCGATTTCTGTGGCGGGTCCTCGCCTGGGGCAGCGGCATGAGGCTCCGCCTCAACCGCCAGCGCATCCGAGCGGTGGCGGATAACCTGTCCTCAGCCGTGGCGGCTCTGCGCCAGGCTCTGCAGGTGGCTCGCGAAGATCCGGCGCACGCGTACGAAGCTCTGCGCCCGGGAGGTCCCAACGCCATTGCGTATCTGGGCCCGGCGTTCTCGACCAAGGTCTTGTATTTCGCTGGCAGTGGCGCTCTCGACCACCCGTGCGTGATCCTCGACTCCCAGGTAGCCGCCACGCTCAGGGACATCTGCAAGTGGGACTCACTCGGTGAGGACGGATGGCCCACCAGCACCTACGTCCGGTACTGCACGCTCTTGGACCGCTGGGCCCACGAGGAGAGCAGGCAGCTCGGGCGCCGCATCGGCATCGACGAGATCGAACGCTGGCTGTTCAGGCCCTGACCGACCGATCTCTGTAGAGCTACGGATCAAATGGCTTCTGACATCCATCGCTGACATCAACGACGTCGGACAGGGACGTACACCAGCGACTCTGTCCGGCCGCTGCCGCCGCACCAGTCGCCCACCGCAGTCGAAGCGGGCCCGGATCGAACTCCTAAAGCCGGTGTCGCGCCTCGGCAAGGCCGACCTCGTCACGATCATCGGAACCGGCGCCGAGAGATCCGCCGCCGAGCCATCGAAGTCAGCCAGTTCCACGCACCCCACCAGCCGCGCGACTACAACAGCACCAAAGCCGCTGCATCCTGAAGTGGCCGCCATCAGCTTGCCGCCCCTGTGGCCCCAACTGCTGTCAGTGCAGCTGTTCACAGAGGATGATGCGTCTCGCAACAGCACCATCCCAGGGGGGATCATGAGTACCAACATCACGCCGCCGCCGATGCCGGCTCAGCCGCCGCAGCCCGGCAAGAAGAGCCACACCAACGCCTACATCATCGGCGGCGCGGCCATCATTGCCGCCGCCGTCGTCGCCACAGGGATCGCCATCTCTGGCCGCAGCGACGACACAGCAAAGCCACAGCCCACCGTCACCGTGACGGAAACCGTCAAGCCCGAGGCCACAGTCGAAGAGGACACCGCAGCAGCAACCGACCAGAACACAGACGCCAAGGTCGGCGAACAGGCTCGGAACGGCGGAGCCGTCGTCAAGGTCACCAAGGTGGCAGAGGCCGACACCATCGTGCTCGCCGGAGCCCGCAAGTCCGCAGGCGCCGACGCCAAATACGTCGTCCTCAAGACCGTCGTCAGCAACGAGGGAAAGGCCAGCATGGACCTGACGTGCTCGCTGCCCATCGTCAATGCGCTCATCGACGACCAGGGCCGGCGCTTCGACACGATCGAAGATCTTTACGACGTCGCCGGCAACCCAGAATGCAACGCGCAGTTGCAACCCGGCTTTGACGACGAGATGCAGTTCGTCTATCGCGTCCCAAAGGACGCGGTGGTCACAACATGGGAGTTCTCCGAGTACGACCTTGAGAACGAAGTGACACCCACCCTCGTCGACCTGACCTGACCTGACCAGCCACCATCGGGCCTCCACCCCTCAACCAGGAGTCGGGGGCCCTGTCGTGCTGTCAGTACCTGCCAGTACAGGCGAGGCGAGCGTGAGGTACGCGTCGATTAGGGGGCCTCCTGCACACTCATTCGTGTGAGCACCGCACCACAAGCGCACCAGATCGAGCGGGGAACAGCAGGGAGTAGCGGTGAGAACGATCGAGCCCGACGAAGGACGCGCCAGTTGTATGCGCGGCTCAACGCCCTAGGAAGCGCAGAGCGCCACAGCTTCCCGAGCTGATAGCTCAGGCAGCGTTGTCACGGCTCAGCCGACGCTGCTTGCTCTGGTCGACGGCATGGCAGCGTGGCTGAGACCGGTGGGGGTGCGGCGAGGCACACGCGCGCGTGGTCGGTCGGCGCGCCCGGCGTCGTGGCTGGCTGTCGTCGGCTGAGGTTCAGGAGACTCACGTCGAAGGCGCCCGCAGTCGGTCAGCCTGCCAGGACCGTGATGGTTAATCCCTGGGCCGTCCGAGGTTCCCCGACGCCACTCGTCAGCGACCGACAGTGGCAGATGGGGCCAGTCTCATCCCCGGAGCACTCTCTCGTACGGTTCGCAGGACAAGATACCGGCCCGCCAGGCATCCAGGCGATGGCTAAGGTCAATCTCGGTTGCTGTGGGGTTCGGTGTGCTCTGTACTCGTCCACGAACGTCGAGCATCGCCCCCGACCTGCGAGGGAAGTTCACTGCCGGATACCTCCGGACTGCCACTAATCAAGCCCGAACAGCCTGCAACGCGGGAGTCAGATGCTGACTCGGGAACTCACACCCGCAGTCAAGCTACTCGGCATTGGGCTTCTCTGCCATGGGGAAGGCCGACACCGACGCCAGGAACTGTGCTGACGTGAAGTAGGGATTGTTCGTACCACCGAGCACCTCGATGAGGATCGCTTCCCCGTCGCACTCCATGACCCGGTACTGGTCACCGGCCCGGAGCACGAGGCTCTTGCCGTCCTCGCCGTCGGACACAACGTCGAAGACCTGGCCCTTCGTCGAGCACGGGGCATTCCGCTTCTTGACCGCAGCCTTGACGGCTTTCCTGCCGGCTTCAGCACCTCGGCCGATGGCCCACCCGCTCACGGCAATGACGACGGCCAGCGTCCCGGGGCCGCCCACCTTCTTCGCCAGCGTCGTCATCGTCTGGTATCCCCCCAGATTGCCCACCCGTGCCTCCTCGTTGGCCGCGTACCAGCGTCAATCCTATGGAAGGTGGCCATCGGCATGTCCACCAACTGTCACCCGATCGTGTAGCGGACCCCCGCCCCCCTGTCGGTCAACCAGGGTGTTGTCGACATCGGAGAGCGCCAGCACATGGTGGACACTACTTGGCGGTTCCTTGAGCCAGATCGGCAACCCTCGCTGGGATAGGAGACGCCGATAGGCAAGCAATTACGATCTCGCGTATGCCTCCGCACTCTCGCCTTCCCACTGTCATCGACGCCGCCAACGCCTTATCCGCCGGTCTACGAAACCCTTTGCTGCTGGTGGGCCTTCACCGCGACATCGACGGCTTGATCGGGAAGGACGGCAAGCCGCTCGGGCGCTCGACGAAGCAGTACGCTCTGCGATGGGGAATCTTCACGATGTCCTACGCGGCCGTCGAAGCCTTCTTCAACGACGTCCTTGCCCTCGAACCGTCCCGGACGCGACATCTGCCGCTCAACCCGGACAAGATCCGCCATGTTGGACAGCAGCACGCAGTCCGGCTCTTCACCAACGACTGGGGAGTCCGTACGAGAATTCTGGGCAACGCCCCCGGCAACCGATCGCGTTGGAAGGCCTACGTCGGCACCCAAGAGGTGCAGTCGTACCTCGCCGACATGAAGAACCTCCGCGACATCCTGAGCCACGGCGGGGACCCATACGCGGTGTCGAACCGCTCCGGAGCGTTGTGGCCCCTGAAGAGCGGCGGGCACTCCATGCGCCTCATGGGCGCTGAAGGCTTCATCCAAGCGTGCTGCGACCTCGCCTCGCAGACCGTGCTCGCCTACGGTGGGGACTCTGCCGACCTTCCCGAGTGGCCAGAGCCTGAGCGGTCGGGGCTCTCCGCGGAACGGCGTCCGCCACTGCCGCTGTTGCACTGATCAGGTTAACGGCCCCAGCCGCGGCCCCCGGCACCGTCACCGCGGTTAGAAAGCGTGCGCCTGCCTACACGGAAGGGGGTGCACGGTCGGCTCCGGCAGGTCATCCGCTGGCCATCGACAAAGCCCGACTGTCGGTTAGGTCCCGGACGATTCTCCGGGCCGCCCCCAGACAGGCCGGGGATGCAACCATTCCTTACAGAGCTGGAACCCCCGGAACCGACCGCGCGCTTGAGGCCATAGGCGCAAGCACTGACAACCGACTCGCCGGCGATCGACCGTCGAGCGGTGAGTGTCTAACTGCGTGACAACGCCGGCGAACATTGGCGGACGAGCGCGAACGTCTGCGGATCATCAGCGCAGGTGAGAGGCACATCATGCCAAGGCAGATCCTCCGCCCAAGTGGCTTCGGGACGAAGAAGTCACATCCCCAAATCCTGATCACCACGCTTCCGCCTTCGTGGCTTCCTCTGGTGGACGTCACCAGGCAGCGTGGCTGAGGCCGGTGGGGGTGCAGCGAGGCATACGCGTGCCTGGTCGGTCGGCGCACTCACCATCGTGGCTGACTGTCGTCGGCTGAGGTGCAGACGGCGCGAGGGTTCCTCTCCGCAGTCGATGCGTGGCGGCCGGACCGACATAGCGCTGCGGGGAGGGGAGCCCAGGTTGGTGCTTGGGCTCCCCTCCCCGCTTGGAAGGGTTGTCCTCGGCCGGCGCCGTTTCGCGTCGGTTCCCTCAGATCCGCTGCGGTTCGCTCACCGCCAGGAGGTGACCGCGGCTGATCGCGACGCGGAGGACGTCGCACAGGATCCCGGTCAGTTCCGTCGCCAGGTGTCGCGTCTCGTCCAGGGCCGCGTCCGGGTCGTCGAGGGTTTCCGCGGCCTGTTCCAGCAGCTCGGCCGCCGCCCCGAGTTGGGCCGCTTCGATGGTGTCCGCCAGGCGGGACATGTAGCTGCCCCGGTCGTCGGTGCTCAGGTAGCAGGGTTTACCTTCGGGACCCGCCCACGGGAGAAGCCGCAGTTCGTTCGGCGTCGTCATGCTTGGGTCTGCCTCTCATCGATCACGTGGTGTGTGGTGAAGACCGCGTCGACGCGGTCTCTTGGGAAGACCAGGAGCGCGGCTTCGACCACGCGGCCGGTGGAGTCGGTCGCGATGCGGGTGATCGCGAGGACGACCGCCGTGGGGCTGATCCGGAGCGCCGCGGATTCATCCGGCGTCGCGCGGCGGGCGCACACCGTCTCCCGGACAGCGGTCGGCGGAGGACCGAGGACGGCGAATCTTGTGACCGCCTCTTGGCCCGCGGAGCCGTCGTCGAGCACTCCGGCCGGAGCCAGGTCACGCGGCAGGTAGATACGGGCCAGCCCGTGCGGCGACTCCTCTTCGAGGCTGAGGCAGAAGTACTCCGCGAGAGGACTGCCCGTGGGCACCTTCAGGAGAGTCGTGAGGTGCCCGTCAGCCTGAACGGTGTTGCTGCGGACCGTGACGCGTAAGGCCGGGCCGGCCGCGGTCCACGGGTCCAGCGTTCCCCAGCCGCCGACGTACATGATCTTGCGGAGGGGGCGGCGGACGAAGTTGCCCTTTCCGTGGATTTTTTCGACGAGGCCTTCGCTCTGGAGCATCGCGAGAGCGTGCCTCAGCGTCACAGTGCTGACCGCGTACCGGTCGGCCAGGACGGTTTTCGGAAGGAAGGCGTTCGCCGGGTTGCATGCGGCCGCTCGTGATCTGGTGGCGCAGGTCGTCGGCGATGTCTTGGTGGCGGGAAGGCATGGGCCCGGTCACCGCCTTCTCAGCGTCCGCACGGCGACGAGCCGCGTGCGGGTGTGTATGGTCAGCAACTCGCCCGACTCGAAGACCAGTTGCTTCGCTCCCTGGGGAAGTTGGAAGAGGTTTCCCACCCGGCAGGCACAGCCGCCGAGTTGGATGATGTCGCCGCGCTGCACGGTGGCCGCGGTGACCTCGATGTGGGAGACCAGCGCGCCGCCGAAGGCCCGGTTGCTCACTGCGTCACTCCCCCGGGCGTGGGCCGGCCGGGCACCAAGTGGCACGGGCAGTCGCACGCTTCGTAGATCACCGGGAGGTCTTCCGGCGCGGAGGCAGGGGAGGACTCCGCGCAGGCGAGGTGAGTACCGATCCGGCAGGCGGTCGAGCAGTAGGGGACGGACGAGGTGTCCGTGAGGTGCGGGTGTCGACGCGTCGGCATCAGCGGACCCCCGCCAGGGCCGACCAGGCATCGGCCGGCAGGTGAGGGGCGAGAACCACCGCGCGGATCCGTACGCGGCTTTCCCAGGCCAGCACGTACGGGCGGACGAGCGCGACGTCCTCCCCCTTGAGTAGGGGTCGATGAGTTACCGCGTCAGCGGAGGCCCGGCTCAGGACGGGGGTCAATACGTCAGCGGGGGCGGGAAGGGGCGCCGGAGGAGTGGAGGGCGTTAACGGGCGACGGTGCCTGCCCGTTGTGGAGGTCCGCACCCTGGTGAGGGAGAGGGCACGGCGGATACGGTTGAGCACGCTGTTCAGCTCCTATCGCTGATGGCCCGGTCCCCCGACATCGCCCGTCGCGGGGACCGTTTGCGTACGACCGCCCAAAGGGTGCGGCCGTTCAAGCTGGAGGCGAGGAGTCCGAACCGATCGGCCTCCGCCACCACGTCCAGGACCTCCCGCCACGTCTCGGCGGAGACCGGTTCCGGCACCTCCGCTTCCACCGACGTGTGCTGGTGGTGTTCCTCCACTCGCGTGAGCAGCCCGAGGGCGGACAGCCGGGCGGCGATGGCCGCCGCGCTAACTCCCGAAGCGGGCACAGGGCAGCCTCCGTCACCAGCGATCACTTTGAGTGAAGCTAGTTAACTAGATTAGAGCTAGTGGACTAGATTTTCCATATGCCTGAGCAGCCGCCCTATCTCCGCGTCGCCGACGAACTCCGGCGGCGGATCGCGGAGCACGTGTGGGAGCCGGGAGATCGCCTGCCCTCCCGCGCCCAGATCGGCCAGGAGTACGGCGTGGGCGAGAACGTGGTCCGCCGGGCCCAAGAGTTGCTGATCTCCCAAGGCGTGCTGGAGGGCCGGGCAGGTTCGGGTACGTACGTCGCCGAGCCCCGGCAACGGGTGCGGGTCGTCCGGTCGTCGGCAAGGGAACAGCCCAGCGGTTCACCGTTCCGGGCGGACATGAAGGCCGTCGGCAGGCAGGGCGATTGGGAGAGCCGAACGGACGCCAAGGTGCCGGCTCCGGCGGAGATCGCGGCGCGGCTCGGGATCGCCGAGGGCGAGCTGTGCGTTCGTACGACGTACGAGTTCCTGGCGGACGGCAGGCCGGTGCAGTTGTCGACGAGCTGGGAGCCGTACGACCTCACCGCCGGCACTCTCGTCGTCCTGCCTGAAGGAGGGCCCCATGCTGGGACGGGCGTCGTGAACCGCATGGCCGCGATCGGAGTCACCGTCAGCCACGCCGTGGAGCAGCCCGAACCGAGGCAGGCAACCGCCGAGGAGGCGTCGCTACTCGGCATCCAGAAGGCCGCACTCGTCACGCACATCCGGCGGACGTATTACAGCGACGAGGGGCGTCCCGTGGAGACGGCCGACATTGTGGTGCCCGCTGCCCTGTGCGAGGTCGTCTACGAGATCCCCATCAACCGGTAGCCGAACAGGCAGGCAGCACATGCGCAACGAGCGGCACGAGGAACGGTTGTCCGACGAGGAACTGGAGCTGTTCCTTCAGTACCTGCATCGGTTCGCGAACCATGACCTAGATTTGTTCGCTCTCATGGAGGTCGGCGATCCCGAGCACCCCGCTTACGTGACCTTCAGCAGGAAGCCTGAGCGTGGCGTCGACGCCTCTGCCTACCACCGGCCCTAGAGAGAGCCAATGGGAAGAAGGAACCTGACATCCACCGCTGACATCAACGAGGCCGGACGGCGGCGCACAGCAGCGCCCCCACACGACCGCCGGACCAGCCGACGACGACCCCAGGCGCGGGCGTGGATCGAACTCCTAAAGCGGGTGTCGCAGGTTCGAATCCTGCCGGGGGCACTAGTCGAAAGGCCCCGGACCACTCATGGTCCGGGGCCTTTTGACGGCACCATGTGACGGCAGTCTTGGCCCCCTGAGGCCCCGTCCGGCCGGCCGCGGCGGTTCAAGGACGGTGCTGCGCTCCCTTGTGCGACGTGATGGCGTCGGTGATGAACCGGCGGCTGCTGACAGGGTCGAGGGCCCGGGCCTGCAGATGGGCGTACATCACGCTGTAGGGCCGCACGTCGGACGGCTTCTCCAGGTAGAGGTCGCTGGTGAACCGTTCCAGGTACACCACCGCCGCCTCGGGACTGTCGGCGAACCTCACGAGGGAGAACCGCCCCGACAGGCCCGGATGAGCGCCGCCCGTGAAGGGGAGGACCTGCACGGTGACGTTGGGCTCCGCGCCGAGCGCGTTCAGGTGTTCCAGTTGCTCCCGCATGATGTCGGGAGAGCCGACGACACGGCGCAGGACCGATTCGTCCAGGACAGCCCGGAAGCGCAACGGGCCCGCCGGGTCGTAGATACGGTGCTGCCGGCGCAGCCGCACCTTCAGCCGTGCGGCGGCCTGCCGGGCCGTGAGCCGGGGAATCGATTCCTCGATGACCGCATGGGCGTAGGCGGGGGTCTGCAGCAGATCCGGGATTACCAGGGGCTCATAGGCGTGCACCGAGGCGGCGTCCGTCTCCAGGCCGATGTAGACGCTCTGGGGGATGTCACCGTAGGTATGCCACCACCCTCGTGTGCCGGATTCCCTTGCCATCGCCATCAGCGCGTCGACGGCCTTCTGGTCCGACACCCCGTAAACGGAGCACAGGTCGCGCACGTCGCGGGGACTGATCGCGCGGCGGCCGTTCTCCAGGTGACTGATCTTGGGCTGGGAGATCATCAGCCGCTCGGCCACTTCCGTGCTCTTCAGTCCACTGGCCTGGCGGAGCCGACGCAGTTCGGCCCCCAGGCGACGTCTCCTGACGGTGGGATTGATGTTCGCCGCCACGGGCGGGGTACCTCCGGGTTCACGTCATCGTTCTGATCCGCAGACTGCCACGCGGGAAGCGATGTTGATCACCCGCCATACCGTCGCGCCCGGGCACCGGCCAAACCGGATTGTGACGTCGTCATGTGCCGTTTTCGCGTGCGTCCGCATGTGCGGGATCACCTCGCGCGACCCCGGGAGTTCAACCGCGCAACCAATTGGTATCACCGAATAATCGATAAGTACGCATTACGCAATATTGCGCCGCACGCGAGAGTTGAACGCTCGAAAACCAGAAACGCACTTCTCTTGTCGCGGGCCCAGGAAGATTCCTCCGTAATATGCACCACCAGATCACGGCTCTCCGGGCGTTCGGTTGCAGCCCGGCACGCCACGGCCCCCACAGGAAATGGCCTCTTGATGAAGCTGAAAATCCCTGAGACGGCTCGCCGGCGCTCCCTGCCGGGCTTGCTGGCCTCAGCTCTCGCCGCCACGGTCGCCGCCGCGATGGTCGTCCTGTCGCCCGCCCAGGCAGTCGCCATCGCCACGCCGGTACCGCTGGCCACGGCGGCGAGCTTCTCCGTCCTGGCGGGCGCGGGAGTCACCAACACCGGCCCCACGGTGATCAGTCACGATCTCGGGACGTACCCGAACCCGGCCATCACCGGTTTCCCGCCCGGCGAGGTGCTCGGCGCCGTGCACGCCGCCGACGCCGTGGCGGCTCAGGCCAAGTCCGACCTCGTCACCGCCTACAACAACGCGGCAGGTCAGGCCACGGACTTCGCACTCGCAGCGGGCATCGGGAACGGCACGACGCTGCTTCCGGGCGTCTACACCGCCACCTCGGGTGTCGGCATCACCGGCGATCTGATCCTGGACGCCGGAGGAAACCCGAACTCCGTGTGGGTGTTCCAGATTCCGGAGGCCCTGACGACGGCCTCCTCCAGCCGCGTGCTTCTGACCAACGGCGCCTCGGCGTGCAACGTCTACTGGCAGATCGGGAGTTCGGCGACCCTCGGGACGAACTCCACCTTCGTGGGCACCATCATGGCCCTGACGGACATCCACGTGACCACGGGGACCAACATCGAGGGCCGGGCGCTGGCCCGCAACGGCGCCGTGACGCTCGACACCAACCGGATCTTCCTCAACGCCTGCTCGACCGGAACGACCGGCGGCACGACCACCGGCACCACCAGCGGTACGACGACCGGCACCACGACCGGCACCACGACCGGTACGACGACGGGCACCACGACCGGATCGACGACCGGCACCACCGCCGGTGCGATCGGCGGAGGCCTGCTCAGCGGCGGTCTGGTCAGCGGTGGCCTCCTGGGCGGGCCGATCGTCAACGTGACGGCCGGCAGCACCTCCGGGAACACCTCGGGCAACACCGCCGGCAACAACGTCACCAAGGGGAACACCTCGGGCAACACGGCCGGGAACACCGCGGGTCAGCACGGCGGCGGCCGGCCCGCTGAACACCACGGCAGGCCCGGCGAGCACGGCGGACCGGACGTCGGCGGTGGGCATGACCACCACCGCAAGCCGGGCGAGGACCACCAGGGCGCGCCGGGCAAGCCGGACCACGGCCATGGTGATCGGCCCGGCGACGACTACGGCCACGACTACGGCCACGACTACGGCAACTACGGCTACGGCAACGCGCCCAAGTCCGACGGCCAGGAAGACCACGAGAGCTAGTCGGCGGATCGCGGGTCGGTACCGCGGATGACGGCGTGCGGCGGGACCTCGATCCCCCCGCCCGCCGCCGCTGCCGGTGCCGCTGCCGCCGCCGGTGCACGAACAGCCTGTGACGCCGGACGGCGAACACGAGAAAGCAAGGTGGGCGGTGTCGAGCGGAACTGACGCGGCGCGCGTGAAGGAACACCGACGGACCGATGGCGGCTCGCTGCCGGGGGAACGGGGAACGGGCGCCGGCCAGCCCGGCGAGCGGGTCCGGGGTACCAGGGCCCTGAGAGCGGGCCTGCGCGGTGCCGTCCTCGTGTGCCTGGTGACGACCCTGGTGCATCTCGGTGCCGTCTTCCTCCACGTGGCACCTCCCAACCCCGTCTCACAGCGGTACAACCGGCAGGTCGTCGCGTGGGTGTATCCCCTTTTCGAGCAGAACTGGCAGCTGTTCGCCCCCAACCCCGACTCCGTCAACCGCAGGGTGTGGGCCAGGACCGCGCACAGCGGGCCCGACGGCTCAGCGCGGGTCAGCCCCTGGATCGACCTGACCGCCCTGGACCGTGCCGCCGTCGCACACGACCCGTTTCCCAGCCACACGGCGCAGAACCTCCTGCGCCGCGCCTGGACCTCCTATGTCGACACACACGGCGCGGACGACAGGGCACGCTCTCCCCGGGCCGTGATGATGCAGAAGTACCTGAGCAACATCGCCGCGGACCGCGTCGCCGGTCGGCGCGCGGGCACGTTCGAGTTCATCCAGCTCCGGGTCGTCACCGCGCCCGTCGCAGCGCCTGGCACGGCAGCCGGCCGGCGGCCCCCCGAGCCGGTGGAGAACCGGCTCCTGCCCTGGTGGAAGGTGACCCCCCGTGGGAAGTGAGAAGGTCCGCGACCTCCCGGCCGGCACGGCCGTACCGGGCGGGTCCGAGGACGACGCATGGGCCCGCGTCCACCGTCTGCTCCTCGCCCGGGCCGACGGCATCTGGGACCTCCTCACCGGCCGTCCCGTGTCCCTGTACGCCACATCGGTCCTGCGGATCGGGTACGGGCTGCTCTACCTGGCCTTCCTCCTCCGGGAGTTCCCCCACCGGGACGAGATCTGGGGTCCCGGCTCCCCGTGGACACCCTCACTGGCGGCGCAGCTCTTCGACCAGACGGGCTGGTGGAGCTTCCTGCTCCTGTCGGACGGCCGCGCCTACTTCGAGCTCTGCTATGCGCTGGCCCTGCTGACGTCCGCGCTCTTCCTGCTGGGCTGGCGGACCCGGGTCACGTCCGTGCTGTTCGCGGGCGTGGTGGTCTCCTTCCACGCCCGGGCGATCTTCATGACGGACGGCGGCGACAATCTCCTGCTGCTGATGGCCCTCTACCTCACGCTCACCGCGTGCGGTCGGCGCTGGTCACTGGACGCACGCCGCGCGCGGATCAAGGCGGCGCGTACGGACGTCGCCCGTCCGCGCCACGTCGTCGCTCAGGACCTGCGTGCGGCCCGGCGGACGCTGGTCACCGTGGTGCACAACTGCGGCGTCCTCGTGATCGCGGCACAGGTCTGCTTCCTGTACGGATCGGCCGGTCTGTACAAGGTCCAGGGCTCGTTCTGGGACGACGGCACCGCCCTGCACTACGTGCTGAACCTGGAGCTCTTCCAGCCGTGGCCCGCGCTCTCCCACGCCATGGACCGGTATCCGCTCGCGATGGCGGTCGCCGGCTACCTGACCGTCCTCACCCAGGTCGCCTTTCCGTTCGTGCTCTTCGGCCGGCTCAAGTACCCGGTCCTGACCGTGCTCCTGGGCATGCACGTCGCCATCGCCGTGGTGCTCGGCCTGCCGCTCTTCTCGGGCACGATGATCGTCGCCGACGCGGTGTTCCTTCCCGACCGCTTCTACGCGTTCCTGCCCCACCTCCTGCGGCGCGGTACGCGTCGATGCGACGGGCCGGCGCCGGAGCGGGGAACAGGGCTCGGATCCGTCCCCCAGCAGGGCGGCCACCCGGACGGCCGGGAGGAGCACAGGCCGGTGTCACGCCCGGCGAGCGGTCACGCCGGTCCGCCACCGTCCGGCTCGACGACAGCGCCGTAGAAGCCGCGCGGACGCATGATCGGGGAACGGCCGCCCCACTCGTGAGCGCTTCTCGCCACACGGCCCCTCCGCGCCGCGACGGAACGCGGAGTAGTGTGGTCTGTACCGAGGGCATTTCGCACACCGGCTTCCACGCCGGGTCGTTCCCGGCGAACGAAGAAAACCGGGCCGCCGCAGAAGCGGCCCGGAGACGGGTCCGCATCATGTCGGCGACCTTGCTCCCCACCCTGCCGCACACCGAGCCCGCCGCAGCTCCGGCCGCGCGCCTCGCCCTGAAGACCGACGGCCCCCGGGGTCTCCTGGACGGAGCCTGGTGGCCCAGGTCCCGAGACCTGCTGCACGAACTCCCGGCGCTCATGGACGTGCTGGATCCCCTCTGGGGCCGCATCACCCGTATCGCCGTCAACCCCGAGCACTGGCCTGCCATCCCGCGCAAGATCCCCGTGGCCGGGCACATCGTCAAGGCCGGCTGGTTCACCCCGGAACTCGACTCCCACAAGCTGCTGCTGCTCTCGTACGGCACCGGCCGCTGGGACCTCCTCGTCATTCCGCCCGAGACCGGAGCGGCGTCGGCGGCCCGGCTGATGGCAGCCGCGTCCGGGCACGACGGGCCGGCGCTGACCGCGAGCGCGCTCATCGCCGCGGATGATGCCCTCGACGACGTCCCGGACGACGACCGGCCAGGGCGCCCGGACGACGCATGGGAGTACGAGGGCGGCGCCTCGGCGGTACCCGCGGCCGTTCCCGGGCAGGCCGGTCCGCCAGGAGCGGCCAGCCGGCTCATCGTCGGTATGTGAGGTGGCCGCCATGACCGTCTTCCTGACGATCGTCGCCTTCCTGGTCCTCGTCGCGGTGGCGGCGTACGTGATCCACCGGCTCGGGCTCCAGCACGCCGACAGGATCGCGGCGTACCGGTACAGCACCCCCCGGCCCGGTCGCCGTGGTCATGTCGCACCCCAGCCGCACCTCGCTCCATGGGCCGGCATCCGGGCGCCCGACAGGCGACGCGGCAGCCCCGCCCCGGCACCCGCCCGGCCCGCGGCGACGCGAGCCCGGCGCGTGGACGCAGGCTCTGGAGCACCCGAGGATCCGACCACCCGAACCGAGGCGTCATGACTCTTCCGCGGCTGAACATCTACCGGCACGACCGGGGCGCGCGCACCCTGGTCACCCTGGCCGGTGTGATCGACCCCGGCACCGCGCCCCGGCTGCGCGCCGCTCTGGAGCAGTGTCTGCAGGACGGCATCACCCTCATCGACGTCGATCTGACCACCGTCGACCGCTGTGACGACAGCGGCCTGCGCGTCTTCCTCGACGTGTCGGAACGTGCCGCCGAGACCCAGGCGTTCCTCCTGCTGCACCATCCCTCCCCGCAGACCGAACGGCTGCTCATGGACACGGGCTGCGATGGTCTGCTCCGTCCGATGAGGCCGGGAGGGGCGCGCCCTCAGCGGGCTTGACGGCGGCAGAAGCAACGCGGATACGGCCTTGCGCCCTCGAGTTCAGACCTGACCCGGAGGGAGGGGTTTGTGGGTGACCCAGAGCGCTTCCGCCGGCCAGTGGTGGGCCCAGTCGGGTGGGGCTGTCGTGTTGTAGCCGTTGGGGGTTTCGGGGTCCGGGCGGGGCTCGATGAGGTCGTCGATGATCAGACCCGCGCCGCGCAGGACTCTGACCCAGTCGCCGTAGGTGAGTTGGTAGCTGGTCGCGTCGTCGCCCTCGGCGATGGTGCTCAGGCCGAAGTAATCCTGTTGCAGGGTCGTGGTCACGCGGGCGGCGGCTTCGTCGTAGCAGGCCTCGAACCATGGGCTGGCGACGTTGAACACCAGGCGCCCGCCTCGGCGCAGGATGCGGGCGGCCTGGGGGACGGCCAGGTGCGGGGGTGCCCAGCTGAGGCCGCCGAAGTCGCAGAAGACGAGGTCGAAGCTGTTGTCGGCGAAGGGGAGGTGTTCGGCGGCGCCTTGCACCAGGGGGTAGCGGGGCGTTCCCATCGCGGCGGTCGCTGCCGCGAGTTGGGCTTCGGACAGGTCCAGGCCGACCACGTCGGCGCCCTCGGCCGCCAGCGCCCTGGACCACTGGCCGGCGCCGCAGCCGAGTTCCAGGACGCGCTTGCCGGTGACGTCGCCCAGGGCCTGGAGGTGTGCGTCGGGGATGGAGTACATGCCCCACAGCCGGGGTGTGGCGCCGATCTGTGCGTCGTGCTCGCGCTGGTAGACGCTGCTGATCCGGTTCCAGAGGCGCCGGTTGGCGGGGATGCTGTCCACGGGGTCAACCTAGTTGGCGCACTGGTCGGCCGTCGCCTCGTTCCGGGTGGCTGTCGGTGGTCGTCGTTAGGGTGACGATCATGAGTCTGGCAGCAGTGATGATCACGGTGGACTGTGCGGAGCCACAGGAGTTGGCCCAGTGGTGGGCCGTTGCGTTGCGGGGGGAGATCGCCCAGGACCACGGTGACTTCGTCATCGTCAGGGCGCAGCCGCTGGCGATGGGTTTCCAGCGGGTGGCCGAGGAGCGGCGGGGCAAGAACCGTGTGCACGTCGACTTCGCTGCCGCGGAGGGCACCGGCATGGCCGGTGAGGTCGAGCGGCTCGTCGGGCTGGGGGCGAGCGTCGTCGGTGAGCACAGCGTCCCGGGTCTGACCTGGACCGTGCTGCAGGACCCGGCGGGCAACGAGTTCTGCGTCCACTGAGGAGCCTTGCCGCCGGTGTGCTGGTCGCGGTCGCTGGTTGACGACGTCTCGCGTTGGCGACTGCGACCAGCACGGTCTTCGCTGTGCGGTCAGGACACGTTCGCCCGGTACGAGTCGCCGAGGAAGCCGTTCGTGAAGATGACGTACTTCGGGGTGAAGGTCGCCTTGCCCGTGACCGTGCCGGAGATGTTCTCGCCGGGGGCCAGCTTCACCGTGTCGATCTGCTGCTCGTCCGCGGCCAGTTCGTGCGTGTGCTTCGTGCCGTTGGTGTCCGTGATCGTGAAGAAGAGCGGGTTCACGTCGAGGGGCTCGTCACCGTTGTTGGTGAGGGTGACCAGCACGCTGGTGTAGTTGCTGTCGCTCGCCAGGATGCTCTTCGAGAAGGACGTCTTCCGCGCCTTCAGCGTCACCGATGACGTCGCCTTGGCGTCGTCCTGCTTCGGCAGGTCGTCCGCCGTCCTGCCCGCGTCCGGCACCGTCGCCGGGGCGCTGCTGGTCGTCTTGTCGTCCTTGTCGCCGTCCCCGCCCGCGGCCACTCCGATGACGCCGATGAGCACCACCAGACCGATCACGCCCGCGCAGCCCAGGCCGATGACCTTGCCGACGTTGGTCTTCTTCGGCGGCTGCGGAGGGGGGCCGTAGCCTCCCGGCGGCCAGGCGGGCTGGTTCGGGTCGTGCGGGTGGTGCGGGTGCTGCTGGTTCACGTGCTGTCCCCCGTGGGGTCGGTCGAGGCTTGCACCTGTACGACCTGTGCGGGAGGGGCGGTAGTTGCGGCACGGGTCCGGGTTCACCCGATCGGGGTGTCGCGGGCGGGTAGGCGCCGGGCCCCCTCCCGTGCGTCGGCGGTTGCACCTCTCCCTCGGTGAGGTGTCGGACGGGCTCGAGGACGTCGTGGCGGTCGTCTCGTTGTCCGTCGGAGAGGGAGACGTGGTAGTCCCGGTGTCCGTCCGTGGCGAAGGCGGCGGGCCCGGCGCCGGTGCTTTCGGCGGGGGTGCGGTGGTGGGTCGGGCGGTGAGGGGATTCAGGGGCGGCGGGGGAGGGTCAAGGTGGCCGTTACTGCCAGGGACGTGAGGGCCAGGAGGGTCATTGCTGTGGGTGGGGACGTGAGTTGGGCCGTTGCTCCTGCTGCCGTTGCGCTGAGGCCCTGGCAGGTGAGCATGCCCGCTGAGTGCAGGCCCAGGGCGTGGCCGCCGAGTTCGGGTGGGGTGAGCTTCATCAGGCGTTCCTGCTGGACCAGGCTCGCGCCGAAGCCGATCGAGGCCAGTGCCGTGCAGAGGACGGCCAGGGGCAGGGGTGGGTGCAGGGCGAAGAGGGTGTAGGGGGTCGCGAGGAGCAGGAGGAGCGGGGTGGCGAGGCGGCGGCGCGTCGTCGGGGGCAGCAGGCGGCCCACGGTGAGGTCGCCGGCCAGCATGCCGAGTGCCGCGCAGGCGAACAGCGTGCCCGCGGCGCCGGGTTCGTACGACACGAAGAGGGATTCGCAGCCGACGACCAGGCCGTTGGGCAGCCACAGGCCGAGGTAGGTGAGGCGGCGGGGGCGGGACGACCACAGGACGCGGTTGGTGCGCCAGGTCTCCGCCGGGGTCGGGCGGCCCTGGGTGCGCGGCGGGCGCGGGGTGAGGCCCAGGCGGGTCACCGCGGCGGCGACGACGTAGAGGGCCGCGCCGAGGAGCAGGGTCGGGCGGGGGGCGAGCGTGGTGAGGAGGGCGCCGCCGGTGGCGTACCCGGCGATCTGGGTCAGGCCGGACATCATGTTGAAGACGGAACGGGCGGGGAGGTAGCGGTCGTTGGGGAGGAGCTCGTGGAGCAGGCCCCAGCGGACGCCGCCGCCCAGCGCCGCGACGAGGCCCTGGACCAGGACGACGAGGAACAGTGACCAGAGCGGGAGGGCCGGGGTCGCCAGGAGCGCCGTGCCGAGGGCGAAGGTCGCCGAGATGCCGGTCAGCGTGGCCCGCGGGGAGAGGCGGTCGGCGCCGGACAGGAGGACCGTGGCGCCGAGCACCTGGGCGAGGGACGGGCCGAACATGCTCAGCGCCGACAGCAGCGGGGAGTCGGTGGCGTCGTAGACGAGGGTGCCGAGGGCCAGGCCGGTGAGGGTCTGGGCGGCGGTGTGCGCCGCGGAGGAGAGGAAGAGGGGGGTGAACTCCGGGGTGCGGAAGAGGTCCGTGTAGCGGGGGCGGTCGGTGGGGGTGGGGTGAATGGGGTTGGCCGTCGTGCCGGGGTCGGGAGTGGGGGCCGGGGGGCCGTCGTCGGTGGGGGTGGGTTTCTGCTTGGGCATGGTCGGAGTGTGGGAGCGGGGTGCTGGGGGTCGTTAACGTTTCGCGTGGGGGCGAAAGGTCTGGCGCGGCGGAGGGGGCTCTCGTGGGGTGGTGGCAGGTCGACGCGGACACCGTGGCGCGCAGCCGGTTCGTGGTGTCGTCGTACGCGGAGGTCTTCGCGAGCCTGAAGCTGCTGCACTCCGGGGTGGGGGCGCATCCCGGGGAGGTGGGGTGGTTGCGTACGCACCGGCCGGACTACCGGGCGCTGCTCGCCGCGGACCCCGTGGCCCGGGAGCTGGTGCGGGTGGGGCTCGGGCGGGAGTGGATCGCGGACTTCCTGACGCCCACGCCCCGGGACGGGGAGGGGTGGGAGGAAGCGCTGGAACGGGTGCGGGAGGTGTCCGGGGAGGCCGCCCGGGCCCATCTGCGGACGGCTGCGGGCGGTGGGGAGCTGCCGGGGGTCCTCCAGCGCGACGATCTCGGCGAGCGGGCCGCGCGGGTGCTGGAGTGGGTGTGGGAGGAGACCGTACGGCCGTACTGGGGGCGGCGCCGGCGGGTGCTGGAGGCCGATGTGGCCGCGCGGACGGCACAGGTGAGCCGGGGTGGGTGGGCGGCGGTGCTGGACTCGTTGCGGCCGGGGACGCGGTGGCTGGGGGAAAGCCGCTTCCAGGTGAACCTGCACGAGTACCCGCCTCGGGACGTCTCCGGGGCGGAGCTGGTGTTCGTGCCGGTGACCTCCCGGGCGGGGTGGGTGTCCTGGGAGGAGCGGGAGCCGGAGCGGCCCGGCGGGGGTGAGCGGGGGCGGTTCGCCGTGGTGTATCCGTGCGTGGGGGCGCTGGCCGGGGTGGAGCAGGGGGCCGGGGCCGTCGGGGCGGCGCTGGAGGCGCTGATGGGGGCGGGGCGGGCCCGGGTGCTGGTGCTGCTCGGGGTTCCGCTGACGACGACCCAGCTGGTGGCGGTGACGGGGATGGCGCTCGGGTCGGTGGGGCGGCACCTGCGGGTACTGCTGGACGCGGGGCTGGTGGAGCGGCGGCGGGTGGGGCGGGCGGTGCGGTATTCGCGGACGGGGGTGGGGGATGCGGTGGTGGGGGCGGGGGGTGGGTGAGCCGGCGTTCTGGTCGGCTGGGGGTGGGGTGCGTGGTGGGCGGGGTGGGATGCCTGGTGGACGGCGTTCTCGGTGCCCGGGGGTGGGTCGCGCGGCCCGGCGCTGACGGGGTGCTGCCGCGCCCACCCGTGCCGCCCTGCGGCACGACTGCCCGCGGTGTGCGGGAGCGAGGGCAGCGGCGCGGCAGCCGCCAGGACGCGCCGGCCCCCGGCGCGGGCAACATGCGTGGAGGACGGCCTGTGTCCGGGTGGGGGCGGCCGGTGGTCGGGGCCTCGGGCTAGCATCCGCGCATGACTACTGATGCTTCCTCCTCGCCCCTCGACGTGCGGATCGGTGCTCTGAAGGGTGGGGACGCCGAGCTGTCGCAGTACGACGGGAAGGTCGTCCTCGTCGTGAACGTCGCGTCCAAGTGCGGGCTCACCCCGCAGTACACGGCGCTGGAGCGGATCCACGAGCAGTACGCCAGCCGTGGCTTCACCGTGCTCGGTGTGCCGTGCAACCAGTTCCTCGGGCAGGAGCCCGGCTCCGCGGAGGAGATCGCCGAGTTCTGCTCGGCCACGTACGGCGTGACCTTCCCGCTGACCGAGAAGGTCGACGTGAACGGCGAGGACCGGCACCCGCTCTACGCCCGCCTCGTCGAGGTCGCCGACGCCGAGGGGCACACCGGTGACATCCGCTGGAACTTCGAGAAGTTCCTGGTCGGCCGGGACGGCAGCGTCGTCGCGCGGTTCTCCCCGCAGACCGAGCCCGACGCCCCCGAGGTCCTCGCCGCCATCGAGGCGCAGCTCGGCTGAGGCGGGTCCGGGCACAAGCCGAGCCCTCTCGGCAAGGACGGCGAACTGGTCGAGAGGGCTCCGGGTGGTGCTTGTGCAGTTGTGCGGGCAGGGGTGCCTGCTACGCCTTGACCGAGGCCACGAACTTGTTCCACGCGCCGGCCGGGAAGCCGAGGGTGGGGCCCTCGGTGACCTTGGAGTCACGGACGGCCATGGCCCCGACGACCGGCGACTTGATCTCGACGCAGGCGCCGTTGCCGGTGGAGTACGAGGACTTGGTCCACGTGTCCGTGCTGCCCTGACGAATTGCCATTTCTGCTCCGTATTGCCTGTGAGGGGAGTTGCTCGGTTCGCGCCAACCCTGTTGCTTCGGTGGCGTGATCGACGCTACTCGCCCGCCCTCCCGGACGGAGCAGTGATTCACTCGACTGGATGGCATATTCCAGTGGAGCCTTCCGCCGCGGACCGGAGAGGGTGTACGGTTCGCCGCCCTCCGACGTGATCCGCTGTGATCCGACGTGATCCGCGCGGAACGGCCTAGCGCGCGTACTGCTTCGCCGCGTCCGCGATGAACTGCCGGGACTGCTCCACGTTCAGCGCCTGGGCCCGCAGGTGCTCGTACATCACGCTGTACTTCTGCACGTCGTTCGGCTTCTCCAGGTACAGGTCGCTGGTGACGCCCTCGATGTAGACGACGCTGGAGTCGGCCGCGTCCGGGAACTCCAGGATCGCGTACTGGCCGTTGAGGCCCGGGTGGGCGCCCATCTCGAACGGGATCACCTGGACGGTGACGTGCGGCAGCTGCGACTGCTCGACCAGGAACTCCAGTTGCGCGCGCATCAGTTCCCTGTTCCCGACCACCCGGCGCAGCGCCGCCTCGTCGAGGACCGTCCACAGGCGCAGCGGGTTGTCGGTGCTGGAGATGCGTTCCTGCCGGCGCATCCGCACCTGCACCCGCTTCTCCACCTCGGCCTGCGCGGTCTCCGGCAGCGCCCCCGCGATCAGCGCCTCCGCGTACTGCCGGGTCTGCAGGAGGCCGGGGACGACCTGGGGGTCGTAGACGCGCAGGCTCGCCGCGTCCGTCTCCAGGCCGATGTAGACGCTGTAGGGGACGTCGCCGAAGGCGTGCCACCAGCCCTGCTGGCGGGAGTCCTTGGCCATCTGCATCAGCGAGTCGACGATGCGCTGGTCCTCGACCTCGTACACCCCGCACAGGTCGCGCACGTCGCGCTGGCTGATGCTGCGCCGGCCGTTCTCCAGGCGGCTGATCTTCGACTGCGACACCAGGAGGCGCTCGGCGACCTCCTCGGCCGTCATGCCCTTGAGTTCGCGGAGCCGGCGCAGCTCCTGGCCCAACCGGCGCCGCCGGACGGTGGGGTTGACACTGGACGCCACGGGACGTGCACCTCCGCTGTGTACCTGACTTGACACTTTCCGTATCTGCTGTTGAGCAGACTGCCACCAAGGTCGTCGCCAGCGCTGGAAAATGGTGGATATGCGGTCGGTACGCGCCAGTTCGGGTAGGAGAAACCCTTCTTCCCCCACTCCGCCGCTGCCCTTACATGCCTCCGCGCGGGACGCCGTCGCCGTTCGCGGTGCGAACGGTTCCGACGCCCCGCGCGGACGCGGCGGCTCCCGAACGGGTCCTCAGGTGTCGTGGCTGCGGCTGCGACCGCCCCTGCGGCGGCTGCGGCTGCGGCTCAGTGCGCCACGACGCGTGCCATGGAGCCACGGTGCGGTTGCGTCGGAACGCCCCGCGCCGGTTCCGGCACCGCCCTGCCTCCGGCACCGGCGGGCTGCCGGCCGGCGGGTGCCGGTGGGGCACCCCGGCGCGGCTGTGCCACGGCGCCGTTCTGGACGTCCATCACGGCGTGCGCCACGAGTCCGCCCATCGGGTCGTGCCGGATCAGGTCCCGCAGCCGGGAGCGGGACGAGCGTCCCTCGTTGCCCGGGTACAGGTGCTTGCCGAGACCGACCGCGTGGGCCAGGGCGGCGAGCGCCGCCGTCCTCGGGTCCGGCGGCACGCCGGTGCGGATCGCCGAGTCCAGCCGGGCCCTGATCTCCCGGCTGATCGCGGTGTCCGTCGCCTGGTAGCGCGTCGTCGGCAACACCCCGCACATCTGGCCCTCGACGGCATGCACCATGCCGCACCGCTCCAGGTGCGAGAGGTAGATCTGCCGGAGGCCCAGTCGTGGGCCCCCGATCCAGTGGACCGCCCGCACCGGAGCGCCGCGCCTTCGCAGCAACTCCAACGCGCAGTCCAAGGTCGGATCTCCTGTCGGCCGTGGCACGACCACGGCGATACGATCCCCGTCTGGGGCTATCCGTCCGGCCAGCGCCAGCTCCACTAGCTGTGCTCCGGCCAGTCCGAGGTCGAGCGACTGCGGCTGTGCAGTGGTACCCGTGGCCGGGTCCAGTGCCAGCAACAGAAGCTCCTCCGGAATTGTTCTGCGGCTCCTGCCCATCCATGCCTCCCCGCGTGGATGAATGACAGGGTGACCCCTCTCACATTGGTCTGTCGAGGGTGCGTGACCTGTTTGTAAGGGAACCGGCAGGTATGTCGTTCTCGTCTACCGCTTGGGTCGGGCTCGCACACAGGACACTGGTACACGGTTCGGACAGCGCGGTGGAGCGGTGGTCCGGCGGGCGGTACACCCTACGGAGCGGCCGCTGTGCGGGTCGTACGGGAACGTAATCGAGGAGGCATCGGTGGCGGGCGAGTCCCCCGACAGGTCGAAGCAGCGCGAGTCGTCGGCAGAACCGACGTCGGGGAGTGCGGGACCGGTTCCCGAGGCACGGGAAGCCCGGGATCCGCGGATGGCCGTGGCCCGGGAGTCCACCGGGGCGCGGGGCGGCGTGGACACGGCCACCCGGGTGTTCTCGGTCCGGGAGGTGACCGAGGAGTCCGGGAAGACTGAAAAGTCCGGGGAGTCCGGGGAGTCCGGGAAGCCCGAGGAGTCGGCGGGTACGGCCGACACGGCGGAGTCGGAGACGTCGGCGGACACGGCGGAGTCGGCGGACACGGCGGATGCCTCCGACGCCGGGGAGGCGGCCGGAGCGGGCGCGTCCGCGGGCCCCGAGGGCGCTGAGGACGCCGAGCGGGACGCCGAGGGCGGCTCCGGGCGCTCGGGCGGCGCCGGGGAGGGCTCCGGGGCCGCCGAGGGCTCCGAGGAGGCGCAGGACGCCTCCGAGGGCGCGGAGGGCCGTACGGGGGACGTCGAAGGCGACGGCGAGACGGACACCGAGGGTACGGCCGCCACGGACACGGCCCCCGAGAGCGACACGGCCGACCAGGACGCTCCCGCCGGGGCCGGCTCCGGCCGGCGTGAGTCCGCCGACGCGAAGGACGAGCGCGCCGATGCGGACGAGCCGGACGAGGTGGACGACACAGCCGACGCGCCCGTCGACCAGCCCACCGCCATCTTCAAGACCCCGCGTCCCGAGCGCGCCGTCGACCAGCCGACCACCATGCTGAAGCTGGGCGACGCCACCCCGGCCCCCAAGGGCACGGCCGCCCCCGCGGACAAGGCCGACGCCGGGCCGACCCCGGACGACGACGAGCCCGCCGACGCCGCCCCGGCCCCCGAGGACGCGCCCAACACCGGCACCGGCACCGGCACGGACAGCGACACCGGCACGACGCCCGAGGGCAAGACCACCGAGCCCCGGCCCACCGACGCCAAGCCCGCCACAGCCGCCCCCGAGGACGCCACCCCGAAGGACGCCGAGCCCGAGGACGCCGCCCCCAAGTCCCGCACCCCCGAGTCCGAACCCGAGCGCACCAGCAAGTTCGTCGCGCTGAAATCGCTCGACGACCCCGACGTGCGCAAGCCCAAGCCGGCCGAGTCGACGACCGTGCTGCGGAAGGTCACGCCCCCGGCGGCGACCCCCAAGACCCCCAAGGCCCCAGCGGCCTCCACCTCGGCGCCGACGGCCCCCACCCCCGCTTCCGCGACCGCCCCCGCCGAGGCGACCACCGCGCTGCCGACGGTGAAGCCCTCCGAGGCGACGGCGGTCGTGCCGCAGGTCGGTCCCGAGCGGACGCAGCAGCAGCCCGTGCCGCCGAAGCCGCCGCTGGACCTGCTGGCCGAGCTGACGAACACCCCGCCGCCCCCGCCCACGCCCCTGCGCACGCTGGCCCGGCGGATCAAGATCTGGACGCCGCTGGTCATCCTGCTGGTGATCGTCTTTGCGATCGTGCAGGCCGTGCGGCCGCTCCCGAAGCCCGAGCTGACGCTCACCGCCAAGGACTCCTTCACCTTCGAGGGCAGCAAGGTGCAGCTGCCCTGGCCGGGCGAGGGCCAGGGCTGGATGGACGTCGACGACGTCGGCACGGTGGACTCCTTCGGCAAGCAGACGCCCGTGCCGATCGGGTCCGTCGCCAAGTCCATGACGGCGTACATCGTCCTCAAGGACCACCCGCTGAAGTCGGGCGAGGAGGGGCCGGCCATCCCGGTGGACGCGACCGCCGAGAAGGAGGGCGGGTACGACGCCGACGGCGAGTCGACGCTCAACACCGTCAAGGCGGGCGACAAGCTCACCGAGAAGCAGGCCCTGTCGGCGATCATGATCCCGTCGGCCAACAACATCGCCCGGCTGCTGGCCCGCTGGGACGCCGGTTCCGAGACCGCGTTCATCAAGAAGATGAACGACACCGCCAAGGAACTCGGCATGACCAACACCACGTACACCGACGCCTCGGGCCTCAAGGAGACCACCGTCTCCACCGCCGAGGACCAGGTGAAGCTGGGCAACGAGCTGGTCAGGATCAAGGCGCTGACGGACATCACCCGGCTGCCGGAGTGGACCGACCCGTCGGGGCAGAAGTGGCGCAACTACAACACCCTGGTGCCGTACAACCACGCGATCGGCCTGAAGACGGGCAGCACCACCAAGGCCGGCGGCAACCTGCTGTTCGCCGCGACCGAGGAGGTCGGCGGGGAGACGGTGACCCTGGTGGGCGCGGTCCTCGGCCAGCACAAGGCGCCGATCATCGACACGGTGAACGCGGTCAGCAAGACCGCGATGCTGGCCGCCCAGGAGTCGATGACCGCGTCGAAGATCCTCAAGAAGGGCGACGTCGTCGGGTACGTCGACGACCGGATGGGGCACCACACGCCGGTCGTGGTCACCGAGGACGTCCCGGCCGTCGGCTGGGCGGGCCTCACCGTGAAGCTGTCCTTCGCCCCGGCCGACGACCTGCCGCACTCCGCGAAGGCGGGCACCCAGGTCGGCACGCTGACCGTCGGCGACGGCGACAGCGGCGCCGTGAAGGTGCCGGTGGCCCTGGAGAAGGAGCTCGCCGAGCCCGGCTTCACGGACAAGCTGACCCGGATCGGCTGAGCCGTGCCGGCCGCCCGCCGGCCGGCCCCCGCGCACCCCGTCGGGGCGCCCCCACCGAGGGGGCTGCCCCACGGGGTGCGTGCTAGCGTCACGAAACGGGACAGGCCGGCGTGCGGGCGCCGCCGAACGCACAGGTCGACGGAAGAGAAGACGGGACGGGGAGTGCCTTCAGGTGGCCACTGCGGAGCCGACACGCGCCGACGACACCGGTCCGGGCCCGGACACCGGCCCGCGAATACGGGTGCCCGCGGACGCTCCCGCACCGGCTGAGCCCGGGCGGCCCACTCCGGCCGCACCGCCCGGCGGGTCCGGCCGGTCCGGCTTCCGGGCCCGGCTGGAAGCCCTCGCAGAGCTGCTCGGACGCCATCCGGTGCTGTCGGTCACCGCGCTCTCCGGCGTCCTGCACCTCGTCTGGTTCTTCACGTTCGCGAACAGTGGCGGCGACCTCGCCGCGCAGGACGCGTGGGCCGAGTTCGTCGGCCGCCACCCCGACTCCGCGTACAACCTCGCCTGGTACGGCGGCATGCACCCGGTGTCGTACAGCGTGGTCTCGCCGTACCTGATGTCCGTCCTCGGGGTGCGGACCACGATGATGATCGCGGGGACGCTGTCGGCGGCCCTGCTGACGCTGGTCCTGCTGCGCTGCCGGCCGGTCAGGAACCCGGTGTGGCCGGCCGTGGCCGGGGTGTTCGCGTTCCTGTGCAACGCCGCGTCGGGCCGGGTGACGTTCGGGCTGGGCACGGTGTTCGCGCTGGGTGCGGTGGCCGTCGTCTTCTGCTGGCCGCACCGCTGGCGCTACAAGCGGTGGGCGAAGGCGCTGTGCGCGGCGCCGCTCGCCGCGCTCGCCACCATGGCGTCGCCGGTCGCGGGCCTGTTCGTGGGCCTGATCGCGGTGGCGCTGTTCCTGCAGAAGCGGCGGCCCGGCGCGTGGGCGCTGGGGCTGGCCCCGGCCGCGGTGGTCGCGGTGTCGGCGTGGCTGTTCCCGTTCTCCGGCACCCAGCCGATGTCGTTCGGCTCGGCGTCGCTGCCGTTCGTCTACGCGGTGATCGTGTTCCTGGTCGTCCCGCGCGACTGGAAGACCGTGCGGATCACGGCGGCCGTGTACGGGCTCGCGGTGCTCGGGGTGTGGATCGTCAGCTCGCAGATCGGGTCGAACATCACGCGGCTGGCGATGCTGTTCGCGGGGGTGGTGCTGGTGTGCGCGCTGCCGTTCGCGGTGCCGCGCAGCCGCAAGTGGTACGTGATCGTGGTGGCGACGGCCGGGTTCGTCACCTGGATCGGCTTCAAGTCGGTCGACGACGTGGTGCGGACGACGCCGGCCGCGTCGTGGGCGCGCGAGCTGGCCCCGCTGGTCAACCAGCTCCAGGGGGTCGGCGCGGAGAAGGGGCGGGTGGAGGTCGTACCGGCCCGCTCGCACCGGGAGGCGTCCGCGCTGGCGCCGTACGTGAACCTGGCGCGCGGCTGGAACCGGCAGGCCGACATGGAGCGCAACCCGCTCTTCTACGACGACACCCTGAACTCCGCGAACTACCACGAGTGGCTCCAGCGGTGGGCCGTGCACTTCGTGGTGGTGCCGAAGGACAAGCCGGACGGGGACGGCGGCGAGCGGGAGCGGGAGCTGGTGCAGCGGGGGCTGCCCTACCTGACGCAGATCTGGGGCGACGCCAACTGGCAGCTGTTCCGGGTGACCGACCCGGCGCCGCTCGCGGAGCCGCACGCGGTGGTGCAGCGGGCCGAGCAGGGCGAGTGGACGATCGACGTGCAGCGGGCGGGGCGGGTGCTCATCCGCATCCCCTACTCGCCGTGGCTCAGCATCGTCGACGCGCAGGGCAAGAGCCTGAAGGCGCCGCAGGAGACGGAGGCGTCGAAGCACCGCGAGGAGGGCGAACCCAAGTCGTTCTCCAACCTGAACGGGTGCCTGTACGAGACGGACGAGGACGCCCAGGGCGACAAGTGGACGGTGCTGCTCGCGCCGAAGGCCGGGACGTACCGGCTGGCGGCGCCGTACCAGCTGCCGCGCGGCACGCCCTGCCCCGACGAGCTGAAGGACGCCGCCTCGCGGTAGGTCCTGCCCCGTTCCCCACGTTCCCCCCGGCCGGTCCGGCGCGTTCCTGACGCCGGACCGGCCTTCGTCGTTCGCCGGGGGTCATCGGGGATCCGTGCTGGTCAGAGCCGGACATCCGCCTCCCGTCAGTTCACATGGATGAACGCAGGACAGCTAGTCGAACGATTTTACTGTCCCTTGACCTTCCGCTCACTTGTCGTGTTCACGCGCCCGCACCCACGATGAGCGCCGGGCTGATCCCTGGGAGGGCGCACATGAACGGTCTCGACTGGGCCGTGCTCATCGGCTATTTCGGCGTGATGGTCGCCATCGGCGTGTGGTCGCACAAACGCGTCGACAACGTCAGCGACTTCTTCACGGCGGGCGGCAAGATGCCGTGGTGGCTGTCCGGCATCTCGCACCACATGTCGGGCTACAGCGCGGTGATGTTCACCGGCTACGCCGGCATCGCCTACACCTACGGGGTCACCTCGTTCATCACGTGGTCCTTCCCCATCGCGCTCGGCATCGCCATCGGCTCCAAGCTGTTCGCGCCGCGCATCAACCGGCTGCGCTCCCGGCTCCACGTGGCCTCCCCGCTGGAGTACCTGAAGAACCGGTACGACCTGAAGACCCAGCAGGCGCTGGCCTGGTCCGGCATGCTGCTGAAGATCGTGGACGTGGGCGCCAAGTGGGCCGCGATCGCCACCCTGTTGTCGGTGTTCACCGGGGTGTCCCTCAACCAGGGCATCCTCATCACCGGCGCCATCACGGCGATCTACTGCACGATCGGCGGCCTGTGGGCGGACGCGCTGACCGAGCTGGGCCAGTTCGTCATCCAGCTCCTGGCCGGCGTCGCGATGTTCGTCGCCGTGGTGCTGAAGCTGGACGACAAGGGCATCGGCTTCCTGGAGGCGTGGGACCAGCCCGCGCTGCACGGCCACGACAAGCCGCTGGTGGGGCCGTACGGGACGGTGTTCCTGCTGGCGTTCCTGTTCATCAAGCTGTTCGAGTACAACGGCGGCATGCTCAACCAGGCCCAGCGGTACATGGCCACGGGCAGCGCGCACGAGGCCGAGCGCTCGGCGCGGCTGTCGGCGGCGCTGTGGCTCGTCTGGCCGGTGGTGCTGTTCTTCCCCATGTGGATGTCGCCGCTGCTGGTCGACGCGCAGAAGCCGGACGGCTCCGACTCCTACGGCCTGATGACCGAACAGCTCCTGCCGCACGGCCTGCTGGGCCTGGTGATCGTCGGGTTCTTCTCGCACACGATGGCCATGTGCTCCTCCGACGCCAACGCGATCGCGGCGGTCTTCACCCGCGACGTGGCGCCGGTGCTGTCCAAGCAGGCGCGGGCCTGGGGCGAGCGCAAGGGGCTGATCGCGGCCCGGGTCACCACGGTGGTCTTCCTCGGCCTGTCGATGGCGGTGGCGACGCAGGTCAACTCGCCCACCTTCAAGGACATCATCACCGTCGTCATCAAGTGGGTGGCGGGGCTGATGGGCCCGATCGCGATCCCGATGATGCTGGGCCTGCTGCGCCCGTTCCGCCGCTCGGGGCCGACCGCGGCGCTGACCAGCTGGTCGCTCGGCCTGCTGGCGTTCTGGCTGGTGAACTACCCGATCAACTGGAGCGTCGACGGCGGGGTCCCGCTGCAGTACCAGGTGTCCGTGCCGCTCGCGGTCTCCCTGGTGCTCTACGTGCTGGTCGGCTACCTCAAGCCGGAGGACACCCCGGAGCGGCTGGCGGTCATCGAGCGCATCAACGGCGGTGACGAGGGGGCGTCGGCGGCGGTCCCTGAGCCGCGGGACGCCGTGCCGGCCCCCGTGAAGGACTGACGGCGCGGCGCCCGGCCCGCTACACGGCCCTCGGGTAGCGGGCCAGCCAGCCCGGGGACGCGCCGGCGGGGCCGTGCAGGGCCGGGCCCTGGGTCATCTCCATCGCGAAGTCGTCGGCCAGCTCCAGGATCGTCGGACGGCCCTCCAGCTCGGCCAGCCAGGCCGGCGGGAGGGCCGTCTCGCCGTGCAGGGCGCCGAGCAGTCCGCCGGTGAGCGCGCCGACCGCGGCGGAGGCGGCGCCGTGGCCGACCGCGAGGCGCAGCCCGTGCCGTACGTCCTCGGCGACCAGGGCGCAGTAGACGGCGGCGGCGAGCGCACCGGGGGCGCGGCGGTCGGCGCCGGCCAGTTCCTCGACCCGGTCCGGGGCGGGCAGGCCCTGGCGGACCGTGCCGAGGGCGCGCCGGAGGGCGTCGGTCACCGGCTCGTGGCCGGGCCGGGCCGCCATCAGGGCGAGGGCGCGCTGCACGGCCCCGTCGAGGCTGTCGCCGCGCGCCAGGGCGTGGACGACCAGGGCGTACGCGCCCGCCGTGAGGCAGGCCTCCGGGTGGCCGTGGGTCTGCGCGGCACACTCGACGGCGAGCTGGGCGACGAGCTGGGGCTCCCAGCCGACGAGCAGCCCGAAGGGGGCGGAGCGGGGGACGACCTCGGGGCCGGCGTCGGCGGGGTTCTTGGGTGCGTCGAGGGTGCCCATGGTGGTGTCGCCGAGGCCGAGGAGCAGGGCGCGGGTGGGCTCGCGGCGGGCGTACAGCCACTCCTCGCGGGCCAGCCAGCCGTCCTCCGCGCGCCGTTCGTCGGGGCCCCAGTCGCGCTGGGTGGCGGCCCAGCGCAGGTAGGCGCGGTGCAGGTCGGTCGGCGGGTGCCAGGCGCCGGTGTCGCGGCGGACCTGGGCGCGGATCAGGCCGTCGACGGTGAACAGGGTCAGCTGGGTGAGGTGGGTGACCGTGCCGCGCCGCCCGTGGGCGGGGAGCAGGTCGGCCACGCCCTCGGGGCCGTGCGCGGCCTGGATCTCCTCGGCCGACAGGGGGTCGACGGGAGCGCCGAGCGCGTCGCCGACGGCCGCGCCCAGCAGCGTGCCGCGCACCCGGCTGCGGAAGTCCTGCTGCTCGCTGCGGCCCCAGACGGGACCCGCTGTCGCACTCACCACGTCCTCCCGGGCCCCGTTCGCACGTACGACGGTTCGCCACTGTAATCGACCGCGAACGCGGAGTTGAGGTGCACCCGACACGGATCTGGCTCAATCCGTACGGGAGACGGCCGTACCGGCTGGGAAGGACCTCCCCATGATCAAATCCAGCGCACCCGCCGCGCGCGGCGCACGCCCCCTGACCGTCACCGCCACCGCACTCACGGCCACGGTCGCCCTCTACATGGCGCTGGTCGCCTTCGGGAACATCACCGACTTCGGCACCAACCAGCAGTTCGTGCGGCACGTCCTGGCCATGGACACCACGTTCAAGGACGACGACCTGATGTGGCGGGCGGTCACCGACAAGGCGCTCCAGGACACCGCCTACGTGCTCATCATCGTCTGGGAGACCGCCGCCGCGCTGGTGCTGCTGGCCGCCACCTGGCTGTGGGTCCGCCGCGACACCCCGCGCGCCCGCACCCTGTCGACGTACGGCCTGCTGATGGTGATGCTGCTGTTCGGGGCCGGGTTCATAGCCGTCGGCGGCGAGTGGTTCGCCATGTGGCAGTCCAAGACCTGGAACGGCCTGGACGCGGCGATCCGGGTGTTCACGCTGAGCGGCGTGGTGCTGCTCGTCGTGCAGCTGACGACCCGCGAGGAGCCGGCTACGGCACGACCCTGACGTTCGTCCCCGTCGCGCCGAAGGCCCACAGGGCGGTGCCGTCCGCCTTGTGCAGGCGGATGCCGCCCGTGGGGGTGCCGGAGGCGGGCGGCGGGGAGGAACCGTCCACCGCGTTGGAGAAGGCGATGTTCACGCCCGAGGACACCGTGAAGTAGACGATGTGCTCGATGTCCACGCCGTCGGAGCCGGTGGTGGCGTCCTTGCGCAGGGAGATCGTGTAGCTGCCGGGCTTGGGGTCGACGGTGCCCGGCCACACCGTGAAGGTGCGGCGGGCCCGGTCGTCGGCGTCCACCAGCCAGACCCGGTCCTGGTCCAGCGAGTAGACGACGCGGCGGCCCGTGCCCGAGCCGTCGGGGACCTCGGCCGCCGCGATCGCGCTGGGCGTCGGCTTCGGTTTCGGGGTGGCCGACGCCGAGGCGTGCGGGCGGGCGCCCGCCGCGGCCGACGGGTGCGTGCCCCCGTCGGCCTGTACCGCCAGGGCCACGACCGCGACGATCGCGCCGGTCGTCAGGCCGGTCACCCAGGCCCACGAGGGAAGCCGTCGGGCAGGCACGGGCACCCATCTCCTCAGTCTCCAGCCCCCGATGCCGGGGGTCGGATCATCGTACTCAGTCCAGGACCGGCAACAGGTCCGGCAGGTGGCCGTCGGACGCCTCGGCCGCCCGCACGCGCTCCTCGGGCACCTCCCCGTACACCGTCGTGCGGGGCCGGGCCGGGCGGCCCGCCGCCTCGGCGACCGCGATCAGGTCCTTGACCGACTTGTAGGAGCCGTAGGAGGAGCCCGCCATGCGGGAGATCGTCTCCTCCATCAGCGTGCCGCCCAGGTCGTTCGCGCCCGAGCGCAGCATCTCCGCGGCGCCCTCGGTGCCCAGCTTCACCCAGCTCGTCTGGATGTTGGGGATCCACGGGTGCAGCAGCAGCCGGGCCATCGCCGTGACCGCCCGGTTGTCGCGCATCGACGGGCCCGGGCGGGCGATGCCGGCCAGGTACACCGGCGCGTTGGTGTGGATGAACGGCAGCGTCACGAACTCCGTGAAACCGCCGGTGCGCTGCTGGAGGGCGGCGAGGGTGCGCAGGTGGCCGAGCCAGTGGCGGGGCTGGTCGACGTGGCCGTACATCATCGTCGACGACGAGCGGATGCCCAGCTCGTGCGCCGTCTCCACCACCTCGATCCAGGTGGCCGCCGGCAGCTTGCCCTTGGTGAGGACCCAGCGGACCTCGTCGTCGAGGATCTCCGCCGCCGTGCCGGGGATGGTGTCCAGGCCGGCCTCCTGGGCGGCGGTCAGCCACTCGCGGATCGACAGGCCGGTGCGGGTCGCGCCGTTGACCACCTCCATCGGCGAGAAGGCGTGCACGTGCATCCCGGGGACGCGCTCCTTGACCGCCCTGGCGATGTCGAAGTACGCCGTGCCGGGCAGGTCGGGGTGGATGCCGCCCTGCATGCACACCTCCACCGCGCCCACGTCCCAGGCCTGCTGGGCGCGGTCGGCGACCTGCTCCAGCGACAGCGTGTAGGCGTCGGCGTCGGTGCGGCGCTGTGCGAAGGCGCAGAAACGGCAGCCGGTGTAGCAGACGTTGGTGAAGTTGATGTTCCGGGTGACGATGTACGTCACGTCGTCCCCGACGGCCGACCGGCGGACGTCGTCGGCGATCCGGGCCAGGGCGTCGAGGGCCGGGCCGTCGGCGTGCAGCAGCGCCAGCGCCTCGGCGTCGGTGAGCTTCGTCGGGTCGTCGGCCGCGGTCGCCAGGGCCTGGCGCACGTCGGTGTCGATGCGCTCGGGGACCATCCCGGGCGCGGCCGCCTCGCGCAGCGCGTCCCAGTCGCCGTACACCTCGTCGAAGTCGTCGCGCCGGTCGGAGGTGCGGCCCTCGGTGTCGATGGACGTGTGGAGGTCGGTGCGGCCGGTGGGGGTGAAGACCTCCTCCGGCTCCTGCCACGGACGGCCCTCCACGACGGCGTCCTCCCGGGCGAGTCCGGTCGCAGGGTCGGCGAGCGCCCGCACGTGCGGCAGCAGCCGCGGGTCCAGCCAGGGCTCGCCGCGCCGCACGAACTCCGGGTACACGCACAGCCGTTCGCGCAGCTCGAAGCCGGCCGCGCGGGAGCGCTCGGTGAGCTCCTCGATCTGCGGCCAGGGGCGCTCGGGGTTGACGTGGTCGATGGTCAGCGGGGACACCCCGCCCCAGTCGTCGATGCCCGCGCCGATCAGCCGCCCGTACTCGCCGTCGACCAGGTTCGGCGGGGCTTGCAGGCAGGCGCTCGGGCCCATGATGTGCCGGGCCACCGCGACCGTGGCGACCAGTTCGTCCAGTTCGGCGTCCGGCATCCCGCGCATCGCCGTGTCCGGCTTGGCGCGGAAGTTCTGGATGATCAGCTCCTGGATGCCGTGGTGGGCACGGGCGACCTTGCGCAGCGCGAACAGCGACTCCGCGCGCTCCTCGTGGGTCTCGCCGATGCCGATCAGCAGGCCCGAGGTGAAGGGGACCGAGGAACGGCCCGCGTCCTCCAGCACCCGCAGCCGTACGGCGGGTTCCTTGTCCGGGGAGCCGTGGTGGGGGCCGCCGGGCTCGGACCACAGGCGGGTGGCCGTGGTCTCCAGCATCATGCCCATCGACGGCGCGACCGGCTTGAGCCGCTGGAAGTCCGTCCAGCTCAGCACACCCGGGTTGAGGTGGGGCAGCAGGCCCGTCTCCTCCAGGATGCGGATCGAGATGGCGCGGACGTAGGCGATGGTGTCGTCGTAGCCGTGCGCGTCCAGCCACTCGCGCGCCTCGGGCCAGCGGTCCTCGGGCTTGTCGCCGAGGGTGATGAGGGCTTCCTTGCAGCCGAGGGCGGCGCCCTTGCGGGCGATGTCCAGCACCTCGTCCGGGGACAGGAACATGCCGTGCCCGGCGCGGCGCAGCTTGCCGGGGACGGTGACGAACGTGCAGTAGTGGCACTTGTCCCGGCACAGCCGGGTGAGCGGGACGAACACGCTCTTGGAGTAGGTGATGACGCCCGGCCGGCCGGCCGCGTCCAGGCCCGCGTCGCGGACGCGGGCGGCGGACGCGGCCAGGTCCTCCAGGTGCTCACCGCGGGCCCGGAGCAGGACGGCGGCCTCGGAGACGTCGAGGGCGACGCCGTCCCGGGCACGTTTGAGGGCGCGACGCAGGGAGTTCTCGGTGGGGCCGGGTCCGGGGGTCGCGGGTGTCGTCATCCTTCGAGCATACGGAGAGCTCCGCGGGGGTCAGCCGGGTACGGGGGTGGTGGGGTGGGGGTGCGTCGTCGGGTGCCGGCCGTCGTCGTTCTTTGCGCAGTTCCCCGCGCCCCTGAGGGGGCTGCCCTGCACGTCCGTCTACAGGTACTGCGCGTACTCGTCCAGCTTGTGCAGGACCTCTGTCTCTTCCGTCGGCGGGAGTTGGATGACGGTCTCCTCGATGCCCAGGTCCGCGTAGTGGGTGAGTTTGCCGGGGGTGGGGGTGACCGCGTACGGGACGATCTGGAGGGTGGACGGGTCGCGGCCCGCCTCCGTCCAGGCCGCGCGCAGGCGCGGGACCGACTCGGTGAGGCCGCGGCCGCCGATCGGGAGCCAGCCGTCGGCGTACTCGGCGATGTGCGCGAACAGCTTGGGGCCCGCCGCGCCGCCGACCAGGGTGCGCGGGCCGGTCACCGGGCCGCGGGGCTGCTGTACGGGCTTGGGGTGGGCGAAGGAGGCCCGAACCGAGCCGAACTCGCCCTGGTGGGCGGCGGGTTCCTCGGACCACAGGGCGCGCATGAGGGCCATCCGGTCCCGGACCAGCTCGCGGCGCGTGCGCCACCGCACGCCGTGGTCGTCGGCCTCCTCGACGTTCCAGCCGAAGCCGAGGCCGAGGGTGAACCGGCCGCCGGAGAGGTGGTCCAGCGTGGCGATCTGCTTGGCGAGGTCGATCGGGTCGTGCTGGGCGACCAGGGTGATGCCGGTGCCCAGGCCGAGCCGTTCGGTGACGGCGGCGGCCTGGCCCAGGGCGACGAAGGGGTCGAGGGTGCGGCCGTACTCGCGGGGCAGGTCGCCACCCGCCGGGTAGGGCGTGGTGCGCTCGACCGGGATGTGGGTGTGCTCGGGCAGGTACAGCCCGGCGAACCCGCGCTGCTCCAGCTCACGGGCGAGGCGGACGGGGGTGATCGTCTCGTCGGTGAGGAAGATCGTGACGGCGATGCGCATGCGGCTCTGCCTTTCGTGGGCCCTCGGTGGCCTGCCTGTCGGGTTCATCTGTACCGGCGAGGGGGGCGTCTGTCCATACCGACCGGTCGGCATCCCTGCGGCCGCGTTTCTCGTCTTGCGCCGATTCCCTTGTGGCTCACGGGAGTTCACGTCGGTCCGCGAGACTGGCGGGCATGTGCGAGGACGCTCGGGACATCGGCAGGCGTGGGCTGTTCGTGACGGGGGCCGCCGCCGCGGTCACGGTGGCGGGGGCGGGCTTCGCCGCCGCCGACGGCCCGGACCGGGAGACGAGGACCGTGCGGGGCACGCTCCCCACCGGCTCCCCCGACTTCGTGTACGTGCCGGTGGAAGTGCCTCGGGGCGTGCGGGAGCTGCGGGTGTCGTACACCTACGACCGGCCCGCCGTACCGGCCGGCACCGCCGGCAACGCCCTCGACATCGGCCTGTTCGACGAGCGCGGCACCGGCCTCGGCGGCCGGGGCTTCCGCGGCTGGTCGGGCGGGGCGCGGAGCGAGTTCTTCGTCCGCGCCGACGACGCCACCCCCGGCTACCTCCCGGGACCGGTGCGGCCCGGCACTTGGCACGTCGCCCTCGGCCCGTACACCGTGGCCCCGCAGGGGCTGGCGTACGAGCTCACCGTCACGCTCACCTACGGCGAACCCGGCGCCGCCGTGCGCCCGGTGTACCCGCCGGAGCGGGCCCGGGGGCGGGGGCGGGCCTGGTACCGGGGCGACTGCCACCTGCACTCCACCCACTCCGACGGGCGTCGTACGCCCGCCGCCATCGGGGCGCTGGCGCGGGCCGCGGGGCTGGACTTCATCAACACCTCAGAGCACAACACGATGTCCGGGCACGCCCATTGGGCGGACGTCGCCGGGGACGACCTGCTCGTGCTGCTCGGCGAGGAGGTCACCACCCGCACCGGTCACGTGGTCGCCCTCGGCACCGACCCGGGCACCTTCGTCGACTGGCGCTACCGGGCCCGCGACGACCGCTTCGGCCGGTTCGCGCGGCGGATCCGGCGGGCCGGCGGCCTGGTCGTCCCGGCGCACCCGCACGCCACCTGCATCGGCTGCGCCTGGAAGTTCGGCTTCGGCGAGGCCGACGCGGTGGAGGTGTGGAACGGCCCGTGGACGCCCGACGACGAGGTGGCCCTGGCCTCCTGGGACGCCACGCTGGTGGCGGCGGTGCGGGACGGGCGCGGCTGGCTCCCGGCGATGGGCAGCAGCGACGCCCACCGCGACCCGGACGTGGTCGGGCTGCCGCAGACCGTGGTCCTCGCCGACGACCTGACCCGGGAGGCGGTCCTCGCGGGCATCCGCGCCGGGCGGTCCTACGTCGCCGAATCGAAGGACGTCTCGCTGGTCCTCGGCGTGAGCGGCGGACGCGGTGAGCACGCCGGGATCGGCGAGCGCCTCGCGGTCGGCCGGGACACCCCGGTCACCGTGCGCCTGGAGGTGTCCGGCGCCCCGGGCGGCACCGTGCGCCTGGTCACCGACCAGGGCGTCCTGTTCACCGGCGGTCCGCTGCCCGCCTCGGGCACGGGCACCGTCGAGTGGCGGACGACCCCGGCGTACGCGGCCTACGTGCGCGCCGAGGTCCGCCGTGCGGCGACGGACCCGGTGGTGCCGGGCCCGCTGGTGGCGTTCACCAACCCCGTGTTCCTGGGCCGTGACTGACGAGGGCTCACACGTCGGCGAGGTCCGCGACGACCGCCGCGTGGTCGGAGGGCCACACGCCCTCCACGGGGCCGTCGCCCGCGCGCCGCACCGCCCGGACGTCGCCCAGTCCGTCCGGGCCGGGCGGGCCGACGTGGACGTAGTCGATGCGCACCCCGCGCTTGAGCAGGCTCGCGGTGTACGGGTTGGCCGGGTCCCAGGTCGCGGCGGGCGCCGTCGGGTCGGCGTACTCCCAGGCGTCGATCAGGACCTGGCCCGGCACGGCGGGCGCGGTCTTGTAGCCGCCGTGCAGACGGACCTCGTCGGAGTCGGGCCAGGCGTTGAAGTCGCCGGTGACGACGGCCGGGAACGGGGTGTCGCCGCGGTGCTCGTGGACGAACTCCCCGAGCGCCCTGACCTGGTCGCAGCGCACCGCCGAGGCGTGCAGCGCGGAGGTCAGGTGGGTGGTGAAGAACGGCACGTCGTGGCCGGGGGCGGCGAGCCGGGCGTAGAGCGCGAGGCGGCCGTCGTCGAGGTCGTCCGGGGCCGGCAGGCGCAGCACCCGCTGCTCGGTGACGGGCCAGCGGCTGAGGACGGCGTTGCCGATGTCCACCCCGGGGTCGCCGATGCGGCGGCGCCAGCGCTCGGGGGCCGGTGAGGGCGCCCAGGCGCAGTGCAGGCCCAGTTCGTCGGCCAGCCAGGCGGCGAGGTTCTCCCCGTCGGCGGCCCACACCTCCTGCAGGCCGACCACGTCGGGCCGCAGTTCGCGCAGCACCGCGAGGATCGCCTTCTGGCGCTCCTGCCACGGGCCGAAGCGCCACCACAGGTTCCACGTCACGACCCGCATCCCAAGCCACCCGCTCTCGCCGCGCCCTGTCGGACCACATTCAACCAACTGTCCGCCCCGGGTGCCCGGCCGGGCCGTGCGGGAGCGTCCGGGATCTTCGCCGGGGGCGGGGGCTCAGCCCTGGGCCGGGTCGGGAGCGCAGCCGCGCAGGGTGGAGGCGATCACGTCGGTGAGGCCGTCCGTCATGGCCTCCGGGGGGAGGAAACCGCTGACGGCGAGGCCGGCGTAGCCGTGCAGGGCGGCGAAGACGGGGAGGGCGACCCGCTCCATCGGGCCCGCGCGGACCTCGCCCTCGCGCTGGCCCTCGGCGATCACTCCCAGGAGCAGGTCGGACCAGCGGTGCACGGCGCCGCCGAGGACCTCGGCCGCGTCGGCGCTGTGCTTGACCGAGAACATCAGGTCCAGGAGCGCGGCGTTGGTCATGGCGAAGTCGACGTAGGCGCGGGCCGCGGCGTCCAGCCGTTCGGGGAACGAGGCGCCGGCGTCCCGCTGCGAGGCCGCGATGACGTCCGCGAGCCGCTCGAACCCGGTCAGCGCGAGCGCGTCCAGGAGGGCCTGCTTGGTGCGGAAGTGCCGGCTGGGCGCGGCCGGGCTGACGCCGATGTCACGGGCCAGCTCCCGCAGCGACAGCGCGCCCGCCCCGCGTTCGCGCAGGGTCTCCTCGGCGCGGGAGAGCAGCTCGGCGCGCAGGTCTCCGTGGTGGTAGGGGCGGCGGCTCGTCATGGGCCCAGCTTAGTGGCGGCGGCGGACGACCATGTGATCAGTGCCGACATTGTGGTCAGCATTTACATTGTGGGCGTTGCCTACATTGTGGTCACCGCCTACATTGGGGCCATGGCCACTCACACGCCCCAGACCGCAGCCCGTCCCTGGACCGCCCAGGACATCCCCGACCAGACCGGCCGCACCGCCGTCGTCACCGGCGGCAACAGCGGCATCGGCCTCGCCGCCGCCCAGGCCCTGGCCCGCGCGGGCGCCCACGTCGTCCTCGCCGTCCGCGACCCGCGCCGCGGGGAGGCCGCCGCCCTGCGCGTCGACGGCAGCGTGGAGGTCCGCCGGCTCGACCTGGCCGACCTCTCCTCCGTGCGCGCCTTCGCCGCCGCCTGGCACGGCGGCCTGGACCTGCTGATCAACAACGCCGGCGTCATGAACATCCCCGAGGCCCGCACCAAGGACGGCTTCGAGATGCAGTTCGGCACCAACCACCTCGGGCACTTCGCCCTCACCAACCTCCTCCTGCCGCACGTCACGGACCGCGTGGTGACGGTGTCGTCCGGCGCGCACCGGATGCCCGGCTCCCCGCGCATCCACTTCGACAACCTCGACCTGGCCGGCGCCTACCGGCCCATGGCCGCCTACAGCCAGTCCAAGCTCGCCAACCTGCTCTTCACCCTGGAACTCCAGCGCCGCCTCACCGCCGAGGGCTCCCCCGTGCGGGCGCTCGCCGCCCACCCCGGCTGGGCGGCCACCAACCTCCAGGGGCACGACGCCAGCCTCCTGCGCCGCCTGGCGATGCGGGCGGGCAACCGGTTCCTCGCCCAGGACGAGGCGGCCGGCGCGCTGCCCACCCTGTACGCCGCCGTGCAGGACCTGCCGGGCGCGAGCTACACCGGGCCCGACGGCGCCTTCGAGATGCGCGGCGCGCCCACCCTGGTCGGCCGCTCCCGCAACGCCTCCGACCCGGTCGCCGCCCGCCGGCTGTGGACCGTCTCCGAGGAGCTGACCGGTGTGACCTTCCCGCGGCTCGCCGTGGCGGCGGACGCCTGACCCCACGGCCCCCCTCCCCCGCCCCGCGGGACCGGCCACCGCCCGCCGCCCGGCGGGCGCGGCCGTGCGGAGAGGCTGTGACGGATGTGTGAACTCCCGTCAGGTGTCCGGGCGTCGGCCCGGGTCGGCCTGTGATCGGCGTCTCGCCCGACTGCCGTTTCCGGCATGGACAGGGCAAACTGACCCCGATAGTCAGGACGCCGAGGGGGATCCGATGGACGACCACCGTGTACCGCGTGACGCGCGCGTGCCGGAGCAGCGGCGTCCCGCGTCCGCGGCGGCCCCGCGCTTCGGCGTGCTCGGCCCGGTGCGCGCCTGGCGGGGCGAGGAGCCCCTGCCCACCGGCTCTCCGCAGCAACGCGCCCTGCTGGCCGCGCTGTTGCTCCGTGAGGGCCGTACCGCGACGGCCGGCGAGCTGATCGACGCGCTGTGGGGCGAGGAGCCGCCGCAGCAGGCGCTGGCCGCGGTCCGCACGTACGCCTCGCGGCTGCGCAAGGTCCTGGACGCGGGCGTGCTGGTCAGCGAGTCCGGCGGCTACGCCATCCGCGGCCTGCCCGACGGCGCGCTGGACCTGGCGCGGGCGCACCGGCTGGTGGCCGAGGCGGAGAAGGCGCGGGCGGCCGGGGAGCCGGGGCGGGCGCGCGAGGCGCTGAACCGGGCGCTGGAGCTGTGGGACGGCGAGGCCCTGGCCGGGGTGCCCGGGCCCTACGCGCAGGCCCAGCGGGTGCGCCTGGAGGAGTGGCGGCTCGGGCTGCTGGAGTCGCGGCTCGACCTGGACCTGGAGCAGGGCTGCCACGCCGAGGCGGTCTCCGAGCTGACCGCGCTGACCGCCGCGCACCCGCTGCGGGAACGGCTGCGCGAGCTGCTGATGCTCGCGCTGTACCGCAGTGGCCGGCAGGGCGAGGCGCTCGCCGTGTACGCCGACACCCGGCGCCTGCTGGCCGAGGAACTGGGCGTGGACCCGCGGCCGGACCTGCGCGAACTGCAGGAGCGGATCCTGCGGGCGGACCCCGGTCTGTCCGAGGCGGCGCCCGCGGCCGACCCGGGCGGGCTCCGCGTCCGGCCCGCGCAACTCCCGGCGACGGTCCCCGACTTCACGGGGCGCTCGGCGTTCGTGAAGGAGCTCGGCGAGGTCCTGGCGGCGGCCTCCGGCGACGAGGGCAGCGTCATGGCCGTCTCCGCGCTCGCCGGCATCGGCGGCGTGGGCAAGACGACGCTGGCGGTGCACGTCGCCCACCAGGCCCGGTCGGCCTTCCCCGACGGCCAGTTGTACGTCGACCTCCAGGGCGCGGGCCAGCGGGCGTCCGAGCCGGAGACGGTGCTCGGCGCGTTCCTGCGGGCGCTCGGCACGGCGGACTCGGCGATCCCCGACTCGCTCCAGGAGCGGGCGGCGCTGTACCGCTCACTGCTCGACGGCCGGCGGGTCCTGGTGCTGCTGGACAACGCCAAGGACGCGGCCCAGGTCAGACCGCTGCTGCCGGGGACCGCGGGCTGCGCGGCGCTGGTGACGTCCCGGGTGCGGATGCTGGACCTGGCGGGCGCGCACCTGGTCGACCTGGACGTGATGTCCCCGGAGGAGGCGCTGGCGCTGTTCACCCGGATCGTGGGTGAGGAGCGGGTCGCCTCGGAGCGGGAGGCGGCGCTGGACGTCGTGGCGGCGTGCGGCTTCCTGCCCCTGGCGATCCGCATCGCGGCGTCCCGGCTCGCGGCGCGGCGCACCTGGACCGTGTCGGTGCTCGCGGCCAAGCTCGCCGACGAGCGCCGCCGGCTGGACGAGCTCCAGGCCGGGGACCTGGCGGTCAAGGCCACGTTCGAGCTCGGCTACGGCCAGCTGGAGCCGGCCCAGGCCCGCGCGTTCCGCCTGCTGGGCCTTGCGGACGGCCCGGACATCTCGCTCGCGGCGGCCGCGGCGGTCCTGGACCTGCCGCTGCCCGACACCGAGGACCTGCTGGAGTCCCTGGTCGACACGTCCCTCCTGGAGTCGGCGGCCCCCGGCCGCTACCGCTTCCACGACCTGGTCCGCCTCTACGCGCGTGCCTGCGCGGAACGGGACGAATGGCCGCCCACCGAACGGGAGTCGGCGCTTTCGCGGCTGCTGGACTTCTACCTGGCCACGGCGGCCGGGGTGTTCGCGCTGGAGCGGCCCGGGGACCGGCTGGTGGACCACCTGGAGCCGACCCGCCACCCCGGTCTCACCTTCACCGACCGCCAGCGGGCCCTGGACTGGCTCTACTCCGAGGCCAACTGCCTGCTGTCGTGCGCCCGCCAGGCCCTCACCGGCGGCCGGCTGCGCCGCGGCGTGGACCTGCTGTGGGCCGCGAAGGACCTGAGCGAGTCGGGCGCCAACTCCAAGCAGTACGAGTCCGCCGCCCTGGCCGCCCGGGACGCCGCGGCCACGGCCGGCGACCGGCGCGCGGAGGGCCGGGCCCGGACGGCACTGACCAACGTGCACCTGGTGGCGGGCCGCTACGACGACGCCGAGGACGAGGCCTGCCACGCCGTGGCCCTCGCGGGCTCCGTCGGCGACCTCATCCCGCTGTACTGGGCCAGCAACGACCGGGGCATCATCGCCCTGATCCAGGGCCGCAACGAGGACGCCGAGGGCCACCTGCTCTCGGCCATCGAGGGCTCGCGGGCCGACGGCAACCTCCCGCTGGAGGCGAGCGCCCTGTGCAACCTGTCCCGCGTGCACCTCGCCCTGGGCCGCACGTCGCAGGCCATCGCCCTGGCCCAGCAGGGCATCGACCTCTACGACCGCCTCGGGCTCACCCTCAGGCTGGCCAACGCCCGCTACGCGCTGGGCCTGGCCCTCACGGAGGCCGGGCGGACGGCGGACGCGCTGGCCGAACTGACCGGCGCCCTGGAGATGTTCCGCACGGACCGCCAGCGCCTGTGGGAGGGGACCACCCACTTCCGCATCGCGCAGGCCCACTTCGCCGGGCGGCAGCCCGCCAAGGCGGCCCAGCACGCCGAACAGGCCCTCGCCATCGGGTGCATCGGCGGTGACCGCATGCGGGCCAACGTGCTGACGGCGCTCGGGCGTTGTCTGGAGGCGCTCGGCCAGGCCGACCGGGCCCGGGCCTGCTGGCGGGAGGCGCTCGCCCTCTACGAGCAGGTCGGCGCCCCCGAGGCCGACGACGTGCGCGGGCTCCTGGCCCCCGCCCCGGCCGTCTGACGGTGGCCGACGGGGCGTTCATCGAACGTTTATGACGCGCTGTCATGCTCGGCGCACCGATCCGTCGCGTCGGGGGGCAGACGGGTCGCCGGGGCTCAGCCGCATAGGGTGAGCCCCCGCACGGCCCTTGTCCGGCAGCCCTCGGGGGAGCTGCCGGGCAAGGGCCCTACAGATCCACGGGACCCGGGGAGGGCTCATGAGCGAAGACAAGAAGATCCAGGGCGAGGAGATCGTCACCCTGGACAACCACGCGCCCGCGCCGCCGAAGGACGGCCCGGTCGTCGCCCTCGACAGCCAGGCGCCCGCGCCGTCCGCCGACACGGCCATCACCACGATGGACAACCACGCGCCGGCCCCGCCGGCCCTGGACCTCGGCGGCAAGTAGACCTCATCGAGGGGGGAACGGCCGCGGTGGCGCCGAGGGGGAGCCACCGCGGCCGTGGTGCGTCCGGGACCGGACGGGTCGCGGGCGTCAGCCGGCCGTGGCGTGCCGCCCGGCCAGGCAGTGGTCGACCCGGGCCGCCGCACCGGGACCGGACAGGTCCACCTGGACCGTCACCGTGTCGTGCGCGCCGACGAACTCGGCGGCGGAGCGCCGCTCCACCCGCTCCGAGCGGGCGTCGAGGAAGTCGACCGTCGCGGTGAAGTAACCAGCCCGGCCGTTGGGGTTGGTGACCCGGACGGTGGCGTACGGCATCGCCTCCGTGGCGCAGTCGACGAGTTCGACGTCGGCGTCCCGGAGGGTGCCCGCCGACTGGGACGAGCTGCTGGAACTGCCACCGGTGGACGAGCTGTCGTAGGCGTCGTCGTCATCGTCGTAGTCGCGGTAGCGCGACCCGGTCGTGCCGCCGGTGGACGAGCTGTCGTGGTCCTGGTGCGAGCTGCTGCACCCGCCGCCCCCGCCGCCGTGGTGGTGGCTGCCGTGGCCGCGGCTGGTGGAGAAGCCCGTGAGGGCCAGGACGACCAGTGCCGCCACCGCGGTGAGTCTGAGTGTGTGCCCCCGTCGCTCCATGCACCCCAGCCTAGGCAGGCACTGTCACGGTCATGTCACCGCGTGGCGACCGGCCCGTACCCGGCGTAGCGTCTGGGAGGAGGGCGGCCCGCCCGCCGCTCCCCCGCAGCGACGGTCGTCGTCCGGACCCCTTCCGTGCGCCCGGTGCGACGGCCGTCCCCCCTCCGGAGTGCGTCAGGCGCCGCGCGCCGTCCCGGTGCCCTTCTCCGCGTCCAGCGCGTACACGCACCGGTCCTTGCTGCACGCGTACACCACCCCGTCCCTGACGACCGGCGAGCCGGTGATCTCGCCGCCGGTGGCGAGCTTCCAGCGCAGCCGGCCGTCGTCGGCCTTCAGGGTGTACAGCAGGTGGTCGGTGGAGCCGAAGTGGATGCGGCCCTCGGCGACGGCCGGGGATCCCACGATGTCGCCGCCCGACTGGAAGCGCCACTTGGGCGTGCCGGTGACCGCGTCCAGGGTGTACAGGCCCTTGCCGCTGCCCACGTGGACGTGGCCGGCGGCGACGAGCACCGGCTCGACGGAGGAGCGGGCCTCCGTCGCGATGCGCCAGCGGTCGCGGCCGTCGGTGGCGTCGAGGGCGTAGACGGTGCCGAGGTAGTCGGCGAGGTAGACCCCGCCGCCGGTGACGGCCGGTCCGGGCACGAAGGCGGGCGGGGACAGGAAGACCGCCGGGGCCTCGAAGTGCCAGCGCACCCTGCCGCCCGCCGCGTCCACGGCGAGCACGCGGGTGCCGGCGCTGACGTAGACGCAGCCGTCCGGGGCCGGGGTCACGCGCACCGGGACGCCGCCGCAGGAGGCGGTGTCGCCGATGGGGTACGACCAGCGCTCTTCGCCGCTGCGGGCGTCCAGGGCGCGCAGCCGGGCGTCCTGCCAGACGTAGACCGTGCCGTCGTGCAGGGCCGGCCCCGCCTCGGGGGACTCGAAGTCGGTCTGGCAGCCGGTGATCTCCCACAGCTTCTGGCCGCCGGACGCCTCCCAGGCCTGGACCCCGCCGCCGCGGGTGCCGGTGACGAGGGTGCCCCGGTCGGCCTGGAGGGCGTACACCCAGGCGTCGGTCTGCAGGCGCCACAGGTCCCGCCCGTCGCGGGCGTCCAGCGCGAACAGCGTGGGTCCGTCCGAGGCGTGGACCCGGCCGTCCGCGACCGCCATCGACCAGGCCACGTCGCGGGTCTTGAAGCGGCGCCTGCCGGTGGCCACGTCCAGGGCGTGCACCTCGAAGGAGGTGACGTAGACCAGGTCGTCGGCGACGGCCGGGGTGCCCCACACGTCGTTGGACATCCGGAACCGCCAGGGGCGCCAGCCCGCGTTGGTCTCCGGGGGCGCGGCCGGCACGGCGGGCCCCACGGCGGAGTCGGCGCCGTTGACGCCGGGGCGCGGGCGGGTCCAGGTGGCGACCAGGCCGGGGTCGGGCACCGGCGCCTTGACGGCGGCCGTGGCGCGCAGGTCGGCGACGCGCGGGCCGGGGCCGATCGGCACGGCCGCGCCGGCCAGCCGGACGGGGCCGGTGTCGGGGGCGCCGACGGGCACCGGGACGTGCGGCGCCGGGACGACCGGGTCGTGCGAGGGAGGGGGCGGGACCGCCGGGCGGTGGCCGCCGCCGCTGCGGCCCGCGGTGGGGGCGGGCTTGACGGCCGGGCGGCCGCCGCGGCGGGTCTCGATCAGGGTGACGGCCTTCTCGGGCAGCCACGCCGACGCCGTACCGCTGTCGTCGGAGCCGGAGCCGAACAGGTGCGGGGCGAGCTGGGCCTGGAGGTCGGCCGGGTTGGGCCGGGCCGTGGGGTCCATCTGCATGCAGGACTCGATGAGCGGGCGCAGCTCCTGCGGCAGGCCCTCCAGGTCGGGGCCCTCGCGCAGCAGCATGAAGACCGTCTCGACCGGGTTGGCGCCGTGGAAGGGCGGGTGCCCGGTGGCGGCGAAGACCAGCATCGAGCCGAGCGAGAACACGTCGCTCGCGCCGGTCACGCTGCGGGAGTCCTTGGCCTGCTCCGGGGACATGTAGGCGGGGGTGCCGACGGCGACGTTCGTCATCGTCAGACGGGTGTTCGACACACCGGAGGCGATGCCGAAGTCGATCACCCGGGGTCCGTCCTCCACCACCAGCACGTTGGAGGGCTTGAGGTCGCGGTGGACCAGCCCGGCGCCGTGGATGGACTGGAGCGCCTCGGCGACGCCCGCCGCGAGCCAGCGCACCGCCTGGGCCGGCAGCGGGCCGCAGTCGTTCACTATCTCCTCGAGGGAGGGCGCGGGGACGTACGCGGTGGCCAGCCACGGCACGGCGGCCCGGGGGTCGGCGTCGACGACGGCCGCCGTGTAGAAGCCGGAGACCGCCCGGGCGGCCTCCACCTCGCGCGTGAAGCGCACCCGGAAGAGCTGGTCCTCGGCCAGCTCGGTGCGGACCGTCTTGATCGCCACCCGCCGGCCGGACGCCGAGCGCGCGAGATAGACCAGCCCCATGCCGCCGGCCCCCAGCCGTCCCAGCACCTCGAACGGCCCGATCCGCCGCGGATCGTGCTGCGTCAGCTGATCCACCACTTGCCTGCCACCTCCCCGTACGAGCCGCGTCACCCACTATGTGTACGCGACCGAAGTGCAGCGTCTCACCACCGCACCGCCGCGGCGGCACGCACCCCGATTCTTCCTGGCCGGGGCACCGGTTGCGAACCCGTGGAAAAACGGGGTGTCACCGCCCTTACCGGGGCAATGCGCCCGACAGGGACACCGACACCGTCACCGCTCCAGCAGGGCGAACGACGCCCCCTGGTCGTCGGTGACGACGGCGACCGTGCCGTAGGAGGCGGTGAAGGGCCCCGACTGCACCCGCCCGCCGAGCCGGCCGACCGTGCCGAGCGCCGCCTCGCAGTCCTCGACGCCGAAGTGGACGACGAAGTGCGGCGGCATCTGCGCGGGGAAGACGTCGGTGACCGGGGCGCGGCCGAAGTCCGGCTCGGCGTCCGGCCCGAACAGGGCGTCGTGGAAGAGGCCGCCGTAGAAGCCGTTGGCCCGCTCGGTGTCCCGGGCGTACAGCTGCGCCCAGGCGAAGGTGCCGGGCCGGTGCCGGGTGCCGAAGCCGGGGTGGCGGCCGGCCTGCCACAGCCCGAAGACGGCGCCCTCGGGGTCGGTGACCAGCGCGGCGGCGCCCAGCTCGCCGACCGGGAAGGGGGCCGCGACGACCTGGCCGCCGGCCGCGTCGATCCGGCGGGCGGTGGCCGTCACGTCGGGGGCCGCGAAGTACACCGTCCACACGGTGGGCATGCGGCCGTCCGCCTTGCGGGCGAGCGCGGCCACGGGCTCCCCGTCGAGGCGGGCCCACACGGAGCCGCCGTGGGCGTCCTCGAAGGACCACCCGAAGAGCTCACCGTAGAACCGCTTGCCCGCGTCCACGTCGGGAAGCTGGGCGTCCACCCAGCAGGGGACGCCCTCTCCGTACACCGATGCCCTGTTTTCGGCCATGCGCCCAACGTAACGGCGGCGGGCGCACCGCGCAGACCAGCGCAAGCGCCGCCGCCGGCCCCCGCACCCCATTTGCAGTCGGCCGAATCGCGCTCCGATCACCCCTCGGTAAGCTGACGGCATGACAGGACAAGTGCGTACCGTCGACGGCCGCGTGGCCGGCCGGCGTGGGCAGGCGACCCGGCAGAAGCTGCTCGACTGCCTCAGCGAGATGCTCAGCTCCTCCCCCTACCGGGACGTCAAGGTCATCGACGTCGCCCGGAAGGCCGGCACTTCGCCCGCGACCTTCTACCAGTACTTCCCGGACGTCGAGGGCGCCGTCCTGGAGATCGCCGACCAAATGGCCTCCGAGGGCGCGGCGTTGGCCGGGCTGCTGGAGGGCCGGTCCTGGGCCGGCAAGGCCGGGTGGCAGACCGCGCAGGAACTCGTCGACGGATTCCTGGAGTTCTGGCGCAAGCACGACGCGATCCTGCGCGTGGTGGACCTCGGTGCCGCCGAGGGCGACAAGCGCTTCTACAAGCTCCGCATGAAGATCCTGAACTCGGTGAACTCCTCCCTGGCCGACGCGGTCGCCGAGTTGCAGGCCAAGGGCAGGGTCGACAAGGAAGTGAACCCGGCCGCGATCGCCGGTTCGCTGGTCACGATGCTCGCGTCGGTCGCCTCGCACCAGAAGGGCTTCTCGGCCTGGGGCGTCAAGCCGCCCGAACTGCGGCCGAACCTCGCCCTGTTGGTGCACCTGGGCGTCACCGGCAAGAAGCCGACGAGGTAATCCCGGGCGCGCACGCGCCCCTTCCCGGGACGGTCGTCCCGGACCCCAAGTCCTGTCCGACGAGCGGCGGTCCACACGAGTGGGCCGCCGCTCGCCGTCTCCCCCGGCCGTCCCGCCGCCCCCGTCACGCCCCGGTGCGCTCCGCCGGGAAGGGCCGGCCCTTGACCACGTGCTTCATGACCAGTGTGGAGGTCAGCCGCTGTACGCCCGGAAGGGTGGCCAGCCGCTCGTCGTACAGGCGCTGGAAGGCCGCGAGGTCGGCGGTCGCCACCCGCAGCAGGTAGTCCGGCTCGCCGAACAGCCGCTCCGCCTCCAGCACGTGCGGGATGCCGGCCAGCGCGGTCTCGAACTCGGCGACCGTGTCCCGGTCCTCCTGCCGCATCGACACGAAGACCAGCGCCTCGAAGGTCAGCCCGACGGCCGCCGGCTCCACCACCGCCCGGTACCCGCTGATCGCACCGGACCGCTCCAGCTCCCGCAGCCGCCGGTGGCAGGGCGAGACGCTCAGCCGCACCCGTGCGGCCAGTTCGGTCACGGTCAGCCGCCCGTCCTGCTGCAGCTCGGCAAGGATTTTCCGGTCCACGTCGTCCATGGGGGAAATCCTGCCTCGAACAGGGGGTCTACGGGCAAACTTCGGAAGCACTTTCGGAGCCTTCGCGCCTAATGTCACCTCCATGGACAGCACCACCCTCCTCTCCTTCCTCGCCCTCGACCTGCTGCTGGTGTGCGTGCCGGGCGCCGACTGGGCGTACACGATCGCGGCGGGCGTACGGGGCCGTTCGGTGCCGGCCGCGGTGGGCGGCCTGGTCTCCGGGTACGCCGTGCACACCGCGCTGGCCGTCGCGGGGCTCGCGGTCCTGGTGGCGGGCTCGCCGGCGCTGCTCACGGCGCTGACGGTGGCGGGGGCCGGGTACCTGGTGTGGCTGGGCTGGAGCGTGCTGCGGCGGCCGGGGGTGCCGTCCGGGGAGCCCGGCGGGTCCGGCCCCGGCGCGCTGCCCGGCGAGAGCGGGGGCCGGGTGTTCCTGCGCGGGGCGGCGATCAGCGGGCTGAACCCGAAGGGGCTGCTGCTGTACCTGTCGGTGCTGCCGCAGTTCCTGGTGACCGGGGGTGCGCGGAGCGGGGGTGGCGGGGGCGGGGGTCACCTGCCGGTGGCCGCGCAGACGGCCGTCCTCGGGCTGCTGCACATGGCGTGCTGTGCCGCCGTGTACGCCACGGTCGGCGTCCTGGCCCGCGCGGTGCTGGGCGCCCGTCCGGCGGCGGCGCGGGCGGTGACCCGCACGTCCGGGGCGGCGATGCTCGGCATCGGGACGTTGCTGCTGGTGCAGCACGCGCTGTGAGGATCACGGACGGGTGCCGTACGGGGGGATGCCGGGCGGGTGGGTGGTTCCGCTCGTCCGGGGCGGTGGTGCGTGGCCGGGACCGATCGGCCGGCGGGGCGCGGGGGAAGGGGCGTCGGAGTGGGCGGCGTTGCCCCAGGACGCGCACGGACGCGCACGGACGTCCAGGCCTGTGGGTGCGCACGGCCGACGACCGCTCGACGAACCCCCTGGAGGAGAACGAGATGGCTTTGACCCGCGAAGAGCGAGAGGCGTTCCTGGCGGAGCCGCACGTCGCGGCGCTGGCGGTCGACGGCGGGATGGGGCGCGGACCGCTGACGGTGCCGATCTGGTACGGGTACGAGCCCGGCGGCGACGTGTGGATCCTGACGGGCCGGGATTCGCGCAAGTACGGGCGCATCCAGGCGGCGGGGCGGTTCTCGCTGATGGTGGACCGGCTGGAGCCGACGATCCGGTACGTGTCGGTGGAGGGCCCGGTGCTGCGGACGGACCCGGCGACCATCGAGGACCTGCGGCAGATGTCGGCGCGCTACCTGCCGGCGGACAAGGTGGACGGGTACGTGGAGTTCGCCTGGAAGAACCACGGCGAGCAGGTGGTGGTGCACCTGCGCCCGGAGCGGTGGGTGTCCTCGGACCTGGGACAGGTGTGAGCGGGGCCGTGCCCCGGGTGTGACCATGGGGGCATGGCTGAGGACGGCGGGATCGGCGACATCACGGACGGCACGGCCGGGGACCGGGACCTGGACGACCTGCTGAGGTCGCTGCGCGTGTGGGCGCCCGGGGTGACGAGCCTGCCGGCGTTCGACGTGGGGGCGGTCCCCGGGGAGCCGTCGGCGCTGTTCACGGCGTGGTTCGCGGAGGTCGTGGCGGCGGGTGAGCGGGAGCCGCACGCCGTGTCCCTGGCGACGGCGGACGAGGAGGGGCGGCCCGACGTGCGGATCGTGATGCTGCACGGCGCGGACGAGCGGGGCTGGTCCTTCGCCACCCACCGCACGAGCCGGAAGGGCGGGCACCTGGCGGCCCGCCCGTACGCGGCGCTGGTCTTCTACTGGCCGGCGCTCGGCCGCCAGGTGCGGGTGCGGGGCCCGGTCACCGCGGCCCCGGCCGCCGAGGCCCGCTCCGACCTGCACGCCCGCTCCACCGGAGCCCTGGCCGCGGCCCTCACCGGCCGCCAGAGCGAGCCCCTGGCCTCCCTGGACGACCTGCGCACCGCGTCGGAGGCCGCCTGGGACCGCGCCCGCACCCACCCGGAGACCGAGTCCCCGACCTGGACCCTGTACCGCCTCACCCCGGAGGAGGTGGAGTTCTTCCAGGGCGAGGAACACCGCCGCCACGTACGCCTGCGCTACTGGCGGGAGGAGGGGGGACCTTGGCAGCGGGGGTTGTTGTGGCCGTGAGGGGAGCCGAGGCGGGCGCGGTGCCGCCGCCCCCGCCCACACACGGACCGACGTCGATCAGGCGGCGTGCTCCGCGAACACGACCGTGGGCTGCCCGTCGGCGACCACGTGGAGGTCGACCGTGACGCCCAGGGCGGTCGCGAGCCGGACGAGGAGATCCGCGGTGAGGGGAAGCATGCCGCCGAGTTCGACCGCCTCCACGTCGTCCACCGTCATGCCCAGCCGCTCCGCGAGCGCCGCCTGAGTGAGGTCGAGCGCGACACGGCGGTCGTACACGAGTTGCCCCAGGGCGAGCGCCAACCGGATCTGCTCCCGTTCGGCGACGACCTCCGCAGGCTCGCGGCCCACGCCACTCCTGCGGTCCCGCGACAGCTTCCAGCGGGTGTGGCTCACATGTCCTCCCGGAACTCACGAGTGAACTCGTCGTGGGCGGGCCCGTGCTCGCCCTCACACACGTGCTTCGCCGACTGGGCGCGCTTGACCTCAGCCTCTTCTCTCATCCTCGTCTTCCGGAAGACGGTGAGCAGCACAATCCGCCGACCGGGCGCCAGCCAGTACGTCACGCGCGTCGCGGTGCCACCCAGAACGAAGCGCAGCTCACGCACTCCCTCCCCCAGGTTACGAGAATGCGGCTCGCCCAGGGTCGTCGGAGACTGGGCCAGAAGGCCGGCCTTCTCCTCCACCTGCCGGTAGTGCTGCGGTGACAAGCCCTCCAACCAGGCGCGCACCTCTGGCTCGAGCTCGATCACATAGAGGTTGGTCACCGGGCGAACGTATGCCGGTGTCCCGTGCGCCTGGGCCCGGTTCCCTGACGGGTTCACTCGTCCGAGGCGTGGGTGCGGCGGGGACATCCGGATCACCGACATCTACGGCGAGCAACTCACCGTCCAGGGAATCCCCGTGCGGGCGGACGTCGTCCAGGCCGCCCGGGTGCAGTTCGCCGTCCGCTGACGTGCGGTCGGCCGCCCGCGGTCACGGCCGCTCCGGGTCGTCCGCCAGGCGGGCGTGCAGGTGCACGTCGCGGAAGGCGTCCTGGCGGCCCGCCTCGAACATCGCCCCGCGCAGCGTCCCCTCGTACGGGAAGCCGCAGCGCTCCGCGACCCGGCAGGACGCCTCGTGGCCCAGCGCGTGGCCCAGCTCCAGCCGGTACAGGCCGCCTTCGCCGAGTGCCCAGCGGGCCGCCAGGGTCAGGGCGCGGCTCGCCACGCCCCGGCCGCGCGCCCCGGGCAGGACCCAGTAGCCGACCCGTCCGCTGCGCGTGACCCGGTCGATCATGTTGACGCCGACGTGGCCCAGCACCGTCCCGTCCTCCGCGTCGGCGATCCGGAACGACACGGAGGTGCCCTCGGCCGTCTGCCACGCCTTGGCCCGCAGGGACTCCCGGGAGCTCGCGAGGTCGGTCACGGGCCTCAGCGGCGTGTTCCACCGCAGGAACTCCTCGTCGGCCTGACCCCGCCACCACGCGTCGGCGTCGGCGTCCGACTCCGCGTCCCAGGCTCCGAGTACGAGGCCGTTCCCCCGCAGGACGGGGGGCGCGCCGCCTTCATGGATCGTGTTCATCCGGCCATTCAAACGCCCCGCGCGGGGCCGCTCGCGGGCGGGCCCGCGTCCGGCCCTCCTCATGTGTGATCAATCCGCAACCAATTGTGGTCTTGACCGAGACCCATCAATCCAGGGCGTGATTACGCTCGCGCTCATGGCCGACGACACCACTCCCGACGCGACCGCTTCCGCGCCGCAGCCCGCCGACCGCCCCGTCTACGTCATCGGCGGCGGCCCGGGCGGACTCGCCGCCGCGCACGCCCTGCGCGCGCAGGGCGTGCGGGCCGTGGTGCTGGAGAAGTCCGACCGGGTGGGCGCGTCCTGGCGGGGGCACTACGACCGGCTGCACCTGCACACCACCCGCCGCCTCTCGGCGCTGCCCGGCCTGGCGATGCCGCGCCGCTTCGGGCGCTGGGTGTCCCGCGACGACGTGGTGCGCTACCTGGAGAAGTACGCCGAGCACCACGAGCTGGAGATCGTCACGGGCGTCGAGGTCTCGCGCGTCGAACGGTCCCCCGACGGCACCGGCTGGCTGCTGCACGCCACCGGCGGCCGGCGGCTGACCGGCGCCGCGGTGGTCGTCGCCACCGGCTTCAACCACACCCCGCGCGTGCCCGACTGGCCGGGCCGTGACACGTACACCGGGGAGTTCCTGCACGCCTCCGCCTACCGCGACGGCGCCCCGTACGCGGGCCGGGACGTGCTGGTCGTCGGGGTCGGCAACACCGGCGCGGAGATCGCCGTGGACCTGGTGGAGAGCGGGGCGGCGCGGGTCCGGCTCGCGGTGCGCACGGTCCCGCACATCGTGCGCCGCTCCACCGCCGGCTGGGCCGCCCAGTACACGGGTGTGCTGGTACGGCGCCTGCCCGTCGCGCTCGTGGACCGGCTGGCCCGGCCGATGGCGCGGCTCAGCGTGCCCGACCTGTCGGAGCACGGGCTGCCCCGCCCCGGCACCGGGCTCTACAGCCGGGTCACCGAGGGCGCCATCCCCGTGCAGGACGTCGGCCTGATCGACGCGGTCCGCACGGGCCGGGTCGAGGTCGTGGGCGCCGTCGAGGGGTTCGAGGACGGCGAGGTGCTGCTCGCCGACGGCGGCCGGATCTCCCCGGACACGGTGATCGCGGCGACCGGGTACGTCCGCGCGCTGGAGGGCCTGGTCGGTCACCTCGGCGTCCTCGACGGCCGGGGCAGACCGGTCGTGCACGGGGCCCGCACCCCCTCGGGCGCCCCCGGCCTGTACTTCACGGGCTTCACCAACCCGATCAGCGGCATGCTCCGCGAGCTGGCGATCGACGCGCAGCGCATCGCGAAGGCCGTCGCCCGCGAGGGCGGCGAGGGCCTGTCCCGCCTGCCCGCGTAGGGCCGGCGGGAGTCCCGGAGCGCCTACGCCGTCGCCACCACCGTCAGCGGCGGCGCCGGGCTGCGCCGGATCACCAGCGCCATCAGGGCCGCCGCCGCGCACAGGGCGCCGGAGGCGTACCAGACGACGTCGTAGGAGCCGAAGACGTCGCGGGCGACGCCGCCGAGGAAGGCGACCAGGGCCGCGCCGACCTGGTGGGAGGCCAGCACCCAGCCGAAGACGATGGCGCTGTCCTCGCCGTACTGCTCGCGGCACAGGGCAAGGGTCGGGGGCACCGTGGCGACCCAGTCGAGGCCGTAGAAGACGATGAAGAACAGCATCGGCGGGTGGACCGTGGGCGCCAGGAGCATCGGCAGGAAGAGCAGGGAGACGCCGCGCAGGGCGTAGTAGACGGCGAGCAGGCGGCGCGGCTCGAAGCGGTCGGTGAACCAGCCGGAGGCGATCGTGCCGACCACGTCGAACACGCCGATCACCGCCAGCAGCGAGGCAGCCGCCGTCACCGGCATGCCGTGGTCGTGGGCGGCGGGCACGAAGTGGGTCTGCACCAGGCCGTTGGTCGAGGCGCCGCAGATCGCGAAGGTGCCGGCCAGCAGCCAGAACGGGCCGGTGCGCACCGCCGACAGCAGCACCCGCACCGCGCGGCTCGCGGCGCCCCGCACCGGGGCGGGCTTGGGCACGAACTCCGTGGCGCCGTACGGCGTGAGGCCCACGTCCGCCGGGTGGTCGCGCAGCAGCAGCCAGACGAAGGGGACGACGGCGAGGGCCGCGAGGGAGACGGTGACCGCGGCCGGACGCCAGTCGTGGTGGGTGATCATCCAGGACAGCAGCGGCAGGAAGATCAGCTGGCCGGAGGCGGAGGCGGCGGTGAGGATGCCGCTGACCAGGCCCCGGCGTTCGGTGAACCAGCGGTTGGTCACCGTCGCCGCGAAGGCCAGCGCCATCGAGCCCGAGCCGAGGCCCACCAGCAGGCCCCAGCACAGCAGCAGCTGCCAGGCGGCCGTCATCCACACGGTCAGGCCCGAGCCGAGGGCGATCACGGTGAGGGCGACGGCGACCACCCGGCGGATGCCGAAGCGGTCCATCAGCGCGGCGGCGAACGGCGCGGTCAGCCCGTACAGCGCGAGGTTGACCGAGACGGCCGCGCCGATCGTGCCGCGCGACCAGCCGAAGTCCTCGTGCAGCGGGTCGATGAGCAGGCCGGGCAGGGAGCGGAAGGCGGCCGCGCCGATGATCGTGACGAAGGTGACGGCGGCGACGAACCACGCCCGGTGCACTCGGGTGCGGCGGGGTCCGGGGAGGGGGCCGGTGGCTCCGGCCGGCGGGGACACGTCGGTTGTCTGGGTCACGGCACCGAGCTTGCGCTGTCCGCGCTCCGTCAACGAGTGGCCCGAGGGACAGCATTCGTTAGGATCAGGCCATGAGCCGTGGCCCGCAGACCCCGCCGTTCCGGCCGCACCGCGTCGTCGTCCTCGCGCTGGACGGCCTGCTGCCCTTCGAACTGGGCATCCCGCACCGGATCTTCGGCCGCCCCGAGGACGCGCGTGGGCGGCACCTGTACGAGGTCGTGACCTGCTCGGTCCGCCCGCCGGGCCCGGTCGAGACCGACGCCGACTTCGCGGTGCACGTCCCCCACGGGCCGGAGGCGCTGGCCACCGCGGACACGGTGATCGTCCCGGCGTCGTACGAGCTGGGGCCGGTGCACGACGAGGGGGTGCTCACCGAGGAGCTGGCCGCCGCCCTGGCCCGCATCCGGCCCGGCACGCGGCTCGCGTCGATCTGCACCGGCGTCTACGTCCTGGCCGCCGCCGGTGTCCTCGACGGGCGCCCGGCGACCACGCACTGGGCGGACGCCGACCGGCTGCAGCGGATGTTCCCGCGGATCAGGGTCGACCCGGACGTGCTGTTCATCGACGACGGCGACGTGCTGACCTCGGCGGGTGTCGCGGCCGGGATCGACCTGTGCCTGCACATGGTCCGCCGCGACCACGGTACGGCGGTCGCCAACGAGGTGGCCCGCCGTACGGTCGTCCCGCCGCACCGGGACGGCGGGCAGGCGCAGTACATCGAGCGTCCGGTGCCGGACCCGCAGCAGGCGACGACCACGGCGGCGCGCGCGTGGGCGCTGGGCCGGCTGCACGAGCCGATCCAGCTGCGCGACATGGCCGCGCAGGAGGCGATGTCGGTCCGGACGTTCACCCGCCGCTTCCGTGAGGAGGTCGGGGTGAGCCCCGGCCAGTGGCTCACCCAGCAGCGCGTCGAGCGCGCCCGGCACCTGCTGGAGTGCTCCGACCTGTCCGTGGACCAGGTGGCCCGGGACGCCGGTTTCGGCACGGCCCAGTCCATGCGCCAGCACCTGCAGGCGGCGCTGGGGGTGACGCCGACGGCCTACCGGCGGACGTTCCGGGCGGCCGGGGTGGGGGCGTGAGCGCGGGGCGTCAGGCGACCCTGGAGTGCGCCGGCCGCGCGCCCGGGCCGGGCTCCGGGACCTCGTCCTCGGCCAGGAACAGGTCCTCCTCCCCGAAGTCCGGGGCCTGGAAGGGGTTCATCGCGGGACGGGGTGAGGCCGCCGCCGTGGAACGGCGGGGCTGCCCTTCCGGAGCGGAGAACAACGAGGTGGGTTCGATGAGAGGTCTCTCTTTCGGTACGGGCCCCTCGGGGGAGCCCGGTGGGCCGTGACCGGGCCCTGCGGGTTCTACAGCTTGGTCATCTTGGCGTACGGGCTCAGGATCCGCATCTGCGTTGATCCGAAGTCGACGAGCGCGGCGATGCCCTCCTCGATCCCGATCACCCGGCCGAGACCGTGCGCGTCGTGGGTGACCTGGTCCCCCACGGCGAAGTACTTGGGAGCGGGCGCGACGGGCGCCTTGAAGGGGCTGGTCGGCAAATGACGCTTCGATGCAGCGGGTTTGGTCATCCCTCAGTATGAGCCCACCCACCCCCCCTCCGCTGTGGCCGTCGGCACAACAATGCGGGAAATAACGGGGTCCGCCCCGCTGACCTGGCCTTTCCCGGAGGCGGTGCGGAGAAATTGCCCGGGCCCGAGGGCCGTCCCCCCGCATCCGGAACGTTGTCCACAGGCTGTGGAGGAAGTGGTGGGGTTCCGCGGGCGCCGCGCGGACGCGACGCACACGCGACGAACACCCGACGGGACACCCGACGAAAGGGACTGTTCGGCTGGCGGCGCGCCGTACCCGCCCCGAGCACGGCACCGCGCGCCGCCATCCGACTCCGGCGTCCGCACCCCGCTCCCGGCCGCGCCGGAGCGGGAGCCCCCCACCGGTTCCCGTGGCCCCCGAGGGAACCTGCGCCGGATCCGCGACCCGCACTCGCCGAGGGCTCCCGTCACCGAGCCCCTCGCCGTCCCCTCGCGGCGCGTCGCAGACCACAAGCGTGATCAAACGGACACCTGCCCGTCAACACCCGATTGAAGGTTTGTTACCTTTTGCGGCTTTCGCCGAGGCCGCGCACGGAAGCACGCCCGGGCGCACGGCCCGGCCGGCCTGACGGTCCGTCGGCGCCCGCTGCACCGGCCCACGCGCCCCCGCGCGGCACGCCCCGCGGCCCGGCACGCCCCCGCCCGCGCTACACCGCCTCGTAGGCGAACCCCTCGAAGCCGCCGTACGCCCCGTACGACCCGTAGGTCTCGAAGGCCGGCTCGGGACACCGTGCGTCGCCGCCCCGGTCCGCGCCCGCGTCCCCGGACGGGTCGCAGCGGTCCAGTTCGCACCAGATCCGCTTGCCCGCGCCCTCCACGCTCCAGCCCCAGCGGTCGGCGAGCCCGTCGACGAGCGCGAGGCCCCGGCCGCCCGTCGCGTCACCGCCGGCACACCGGAGCACGGGTGCGCGGGAGCAGGCGTCGGCCACCTCCAGGCGGAGCGTCGCGCCCTCGGCCGTCTCCGGCTCCGGCAACGACAGCCGCAGCACGGCCGGACACCCGGTGTGCAATACGGCGTTGGTGACGAGCTCCGAGACGAGCAGGACCAGCGCCTCGGCGATCGGCTCGTCCGCCGCTATGCCGGACCCGGCCAGACGCGCACGGGCCCACTTCCGGGCGCGCCCCACCTCAGCGGGGTCGGGCCGGATCTCCAGCTGCACTTGAAGCACCTGCACCGCTACACCATCCGAACCGGCGGACACACGGCCGCACGGCACGCGAAGAACACGCGACGCACGGGCACCACGACGACAAGGGCCACGATCGTAGCCATTTTCTGCATGACCAGAACAACGGCCGCGGAGAGAGTGACGGACCGTGACTCCCGTGCGGGACAGCTTGGTTGACGTTGCGTCACCTCAACAAGGGCTTCGGGCATATTCCCGCGCGAAGGAGTACCCGTGCGGCATACTGTGCGACGCTCGCCGAGGGGAGTCGAACAGGCACCACCGGCGGGCTGCGCACCGGGAACCACTCGCATGGCACCGACCGTACCCGAGCGCCCGCCGACTCCGGGCGGTGACGGACGACGACGGCCGTCCCACCCGTCACCGCCAGATCTTCACGCTCCGTGACCGCCCACTGCCACGATCGGCGACATCGTCGGCTCGGCCCGGTCCGCCCCACGCGGCGCGGGCCGCCCCGCCACCCAGCGAACTGCTGCGGCGCCCGGGCGTGTTGCGCGGGCCGTCACGCCGGGACCGTGAAGTAGCGGGCGAACGCCGGGACGACGTCCGGCTCGCCGACCTTGCCGTCGCCGTCCGCGTCCAGCGCGCGGACCGCCGCACCGGCCACGTTCTCGGGGACGCCGAGGGCCCGCAGGGCGCGCACGGTGTCCTCGACCGTGGCGGCACCGTCGCCGTCGGTGTCGGCGACCGCGAGCGCGGCGTGCAGGAAGGGCCGGGCGATCTCGGCGAACCGGTCGGGGTTGTCGCTCAGGCGCTTGACCGCGCCGTTCACGAACTCGTCCCGGGTGATGCGCTGGTCGCCGTCGCGGTCCGCTATCCCGGCCATGCCCTGCCAGAACGCCTCGGCGCCGGCGTACAGCGCCTGCCCCCGGTCGGACCGGGCCGCCGTGGCGAACTCGGCGAGCAGCGCCTTGGCCGCGCCGCTGAAGTCCTCCCGGTCGATCCAGCCGTTGCCGTCCTGGTCGAAGGTGGCGAACCGGGCGGCGATCCTTCGCTCGTACTCGCTGCTGACCATGTCCTTGGGCCGCCTAACGTCGTCACGTGGGGTTTCTCTGGCAGGGAGCGTACGTCGCACACGGCGTCCGGGGGGCCGGGGGACGACGTCTGTGCCAGGACCGGGGGAATTCCGGGACAACGGCGTGGCACGCCGGGCCGGGGGCGGGCGGAGCGGCGGGCCGACGGCGGGGCGGGGCCCGACGGTGCGGCCGGGGTGGTGACGGGGCACGGGGTGGTGGAAGGGAGCGGGGGCGGCGCGGCGCGGGGTGCCGTGCGCCCGGCCCGGCTCACGCCGACAGCGGCTCGGTGTCGTCGACGAGCGCGTCCTCGAGGCAGAGGTGGACGTCGAAGAGGCGCCGCACGCCGAGCGCACCGAAGACCCGGTTGACGTGGGACCCCTCGACGGCCCCGGCGGCCGGCAGGACCAGGCGCAGGCTGCCCTGGCAACTGCGCAGCAGACGGCGGGCGGAGATGAGGACACCGACCCCGCTGGAGTCGCAGAAACGCACGTCGGAGAGGTCGAGGACGAGGCTGTGCCGGCCGTCGGCCACCTCGTCGTGCACCCGCTGCCGCAGCCCGGGTGACGTCACCAGATCCAGCTCGCCCGACACGTGGAGCACGACCCATCCGCCCTGCTCGCCGCCGGTCACCTTGAACGCCACCACCACACCCTTCGCTCGCCGGAGAGGAAGCGGCCGGCAGATGCGGAAGCGGTGCTTACGCTTCCCGTCGCTTCCTTGCAGCGCAGCTGCCCAGCGGCCGTTCCCGGAAACGCCGATCCAGAAACGGGAAGGAAAGGAAGGAGGCTTGTTTCAGTCGAGATCGGTCCTGTTCGATCGGAAGCGGACACATTCGGGCACGCCAAAGAACGGACGGAGGAGCGGACAAGGCCCTTACCATCCCTCACCACGCAGGGGGCGCACATTGCGACAAAGGGGAGTGCTTCTTTCGACGTGCCGACTACATTCGAGGTGACGGTGGGCGCAGGCTGGACGCGAAGAGACGGGTGAGGGGGCCGCATGGCGAAGAAGGACGCACCGCCCCGCTGGGACCGCAAGATGCAGCAGCGGCTCGCCCGCGGCGAGGCGGCGGCCCTCGGCGAGCTCTACGACCGGTTCGCTTCACTGGTGCACGGACTCGCCCACCGCGTCCTCGGCGACGAGCGCGCCGCGGACGGCATCACCCGCGAGGTCTTCGTCCACGTCTGGGAACACCCCGAGTCCTACGACCCGAACGAGGGCCCGCTGCGCACCTGGGTCGCCGGCCTCACCCACCGCCTCGCCGTGCAGCGGCTGCGCGACACCGGCACGGCCGCCCTGGCCCGCGGCGGCCCCGGCACCACCGAGGAACTGGAGCACCGGGTCCGCCACGCCTCCGTCGCGGCCCGCGCCGACTACATCGTCCAGTCGATGCCGGCCCCGCTGCGCGCCGCGCTCGAACTGGCCTACTTCCAGCGCCGCGACTACCGGCAGGCCGCCGCCGACATCGGCATCACGGAGGAGGAGGCCCGCCGCCGGCTCCGCCTCGGCCTCCAGCTGCTGTCCACCGCCCACGACGCCGCCTCCCCCGGCGCACCGCCCGGGTACGGGGGTGCGGCGTGAGCGGAACCACCGGCTCCGAGGCGTACGACGGCGACGACGAGCACGACCACGCAGGGCAGGGCCCCGGGGGCCCGCGCGGAGGCGGCGGCCGCGGGCCCGACCACCCGCAACCGCCGCCGCGCATACCGGCGCCGCGCACCTCGGTGGAGGACGGCGGACTGCCGCTGCCCGCGGTGCCGGACAGGGAACAGGGGGAGGACGTGCAGGGCATGCGGGAGAACCTCCAGGAAAGCCTGCGGCAGGACCTGCAACGGCTCGGTGAACTCACCGGCACCGCCGGCCCCGAGCCGGCACCCGAGCTGGAGCACCCGGTGCTCACGTCCCTGCTCGGCGCGTGGGCGCTGGCCGCCTGCTCCGCCGAGGAGACGGCCGCCGTGGAGGCCCACCTCGGCGTGTGCGGCACCTGCGCCGACGAGGCGCGCCGGCTGCGCGAGGCGGTCGGGCTGCTCCAGCGCCCCGACAGCCTCGACCTCGACCCCGGCCTGCGCACCCGCGTCCTCGAACGCTGCCTGGAGCGGCGGCCGCCGCGTATCCCGGTGCCCGACTGGGCGCTGTCGTACGACGCCGAGACCGCGCGACTGGACGCGCTGCTGCAGGACTTCGGGGACGCCGAGTGGCACGCGCCCGTGCGGCTGCGGTGGTTCGGCGACGAGGGGGCGAGCAACCGCCGTACGACCGTCGCCGGGGTGATCGCGCACCTGCTCGCGGTGGACGGGCTGGTCGCGGCGGCGCTCGGCCTCGACGACCCGCTGGAGGAGGGCGGCGCCCCCACACCACCGCAGGAGCGCACCGAGCGGTACTGGCGCAACGCCCACTTCCCGCCCACGCGTTCGGTGCGCGGGCCGTGGCGGGAGCAGACGCACGCCCTGGTGCGCACGGTGTCGTTCACCCAGGGCACGGGGCTGCTCGGGGTGTCGTACGGCGGGTTCGAACTGCCGTTGCGGGACGCCCTGGTGGACCGGGCGTTCGAGTGCTGGGTGCACGCCGAGGACATCGCGGACGCGGTGGACTACCCCTACGAGCCGCCCGCGCCGCGGCACCTGCACGGGATGATCGACCTGGCCGTACGGATGCTGCCGGGCGCGCTCGCGCAGCGGCGGCAGGCGGGGCTGGCGGCGCCGGGCGGCGACAGCCGGCACCTGGTGGCCGCGGGCCGGCCCGGGCGCAGTGTCCGCCTGGAGATCGAGGGGCGGGGCGGCGGCGACTGGCTGGTGCCGCTGGACTCACCGGCGGCGGTGGGCTCCGCGGAACACCAGGTGGCGCACGTGGCGCTGGACGATGTGGAGTTCTGCCGGCTGGCGGCGGGACACGTGTCCCCGCGGGAGGCTGCGGCGGGGCAGGTGGGGGATCAGGGGGCCATCGGGGACGTGCTGTCGGCGGTGGCGTCGTTGAGCCGGCTGTAGGGGGTGGCCGGGGTCGCGTCGGCGGCTGCGGGTGCGTGGGGGCCGTTCGCGCAGTTCCCCGCGCCCCTGGAGGCCGGACCAGTGTCCCTACCCCCCAGGGGCGCGGGGAACTGCGCGACCGGCCACGAACCACCCGCAGCCGCCGACGCGACCGCACCCCCACCCCCCTAGGCGAACACCACCGTCCGGCGCCCGTTGAGGAGAATCCTCCGCTCCGCGTGCCACTTCACGGCCCGCGCCAGCGCCTGGCACTCCACGTCCCGCCCGACCGCCACCAGCCCCTCCGGCGTCACGTCGTGGCCGACGCGCTCGACCTCCTGCTCGATGATCGGCCCCTCGTCGAGGTCCGCGGTCACGTAGTGCGCGGTCGCCCCGATGAGCTTCACGCCCCGCGCGTGCGCCTGGTGGTACGGCTTGGCGCCCTTGAAGCTCGGCAGGAACGAGTGGTGGATGTTGATGATCCGGCCGCTCAGCTGCTTGCACAGGTCGTCCGAGAGCACCTGCATGTAGCGGGCGAGGACGACCAGTTCGACACGCTCCTCGCGGACCAGCTCCAGCAGCCGCGCCTCGGCCTCCGGCTTGGTCTCCCTCGTCACCGGGATGTGGTGGAAGGGGATGTTGTACGAGGACACCAGTTCCTGGAAGTCCGTGTGGTTGGAGACCACCGCCGCGATCTCCACGGGCAGCGCCCCGATGCTGGCCCGGAACAGCAGGTCGTTCAGGCAGTGCCCGAACCTGCTCACCATCAGCACGACGCGCATCTTCTCGTCGGCCCGGTGGATCTGCCAGTCCATGTGGAAGGAGTCACCGATCGCCGCGAAGCTCGCCCGCAGCTTGTCCACCGTCACCGGCGACTCCGCCGAGAAGTGGACCCGCATGAAGAACAGTCCCGTGTCGTGGTCGCCGAACTGCTGGCTGTCCTCGATGTTGCAGCCGGTCATGAACAGGTAGCTCGACACGGCGTGCACGATGCCCTGCTTGTCGGGGCAGGACAGGGTCAGGACGTACTGGTCGGCGGGGGCCGCCGCGGCTCGGGTGGACTGCTCGTTCATGCAGCACAGGGTCGCACACACGGGCCCCGCGCCCCACCGTCGTCCCGCTACGCGGACCGGGTCATGATCTGCAGCACCTCGAGGGTGCGCGGCGGCTGGTCGGGGTCCTCCCCGTCGCTCACCGACATCCGCACGTGCGCGTCGCGCGCCGCCCGGACCGCCTCCGGCCAGCCCGCGTGCTCCAGGTAGGCGGACACGGGCGCGTCCGGACCGACCTGATGCATGATCCGCAGCACCCGCAGCACCGCCGTGTCGACGAGCGCCGCCTCCTGGGAGTCCCGGAAGATCGTGCCGACGTACTTCTCGGCCGACCAGTTGTCCAGCCAGGTGTCCTCGACCAGGCGGTACACGGCGTCGGTGACGTCGCCGTACCCGTCGACGCCCGCCAGCCAGACGTTCCGCTGGAACAGCGGGTCGGAGAGCATGTGCAGCGCCGAGCGCACGTTGCTGCGCCAGCGCCACCACGGCATGTCGTTGAGGGGCATGCCGCCCATGGTGGAGGAGCGACGGCCGCGACGGGAAGAGTTCTCCGAACCTTGCACGGTCATCGATCGTACGTTCCGCCCCACGCCCGTCCGACCGGCCCCCGCAATTCACCTGTACGTCACCATCCGTTGACCGCCGGTCACCGCGGGGTTCCGGATGTGGCGGAAGCGTGTGGGGGCATGACCGGCAGGCGACGTACGCGAAGCACCTTCCTCCCCTGGCACCACCGCTTCACCCGGCACGTCAGATCGTCCGCGCTCCTCGCGGGTGCCCTGACCGCCAGTGCGTCACTCCTCGCCGGCTGCGGGGTCATCCCCGGTACCACGGGGGGTTCCGGGGACACCTCGATCACGGTCATGACCTGGGCGCCGGAGGACACCAGCGCCACCAACAAGCCCGGCATGCCCGCCTTCGCCCGCGCCTACGCGCGCTGGATCAACGCCCAGGGCGGCCTCGGCGGCCGCGCGCTGAAGGTCCTGACCTGCAACGACCGCAACGACTCGGTGGGCGCCGCGAAGTGCGCCCGGCGCGCGGTGAAGGAGGGGGCCGTCGCGGTCGTCGGCTCCTACAGCCAGTACTCCGACTCGTTCTTCCCCACGCTGCAGGGCGCCGGCATCCCGTACATCGGCGGCTACGGCGTCACCAACGCCGAGTTCACCAGCCCCCTGTCGTACCCGGTCAACGGCGGCCAGCCCGCGCTGCTGGCCGGGCTCGGCCGGGAGCTGTCCGGGGTCTGCGGCCGGGTGGCCCTGGTCCGCCCGGACACCATCGCCGGTGACGCCCTGCCCAGCCTGCTGGACTCCGGCCTGGACGCGGGCGGCCACGCGGACGCCACCGACCAGCCGGCCGCTGAGGACGCCACCGAGTACTCCGCCCAGGCCCAGAAGGCCCTCGCCGAGGCCACCCGCGGAGGCGGCAAGGGCTGCGTGGTCCCCGCGCTCGGCGGCCGCACCAGCACCTTCATGGACTCCTTCCGGCGCGACGACGACGCCTCCTCGGTGCGCACCGCGACCGTCCTCGGCAGCGTCGACCAGACCGTGATCAACTCGACGGGCGGGGCGGCCGGCCCGTACGAGGGCGCCTACGTCACCGGCTGGTACCCGGTCGCGAGCGATGCGCGCTGGAACGGTATGAAGAAGATCATCAGCGACGAGGCGTTCACCGACAACCGCATCGAGGCCGACGACACCGGGGTGCAGACGACGTACATCGCCTACACCGTGTTCAAGAAGGTCGTGGAGTCGCTCGGGAGCGGCCAGGTCACCGCGGACACCGTCCGCAGCGCCCTGGACGACGGGCTGAGGATCGAGACCGGCGGGCTCACGCCGACGCTGCGCTGGCAGTTCGCCGACCGGCTCGGCTCGGTCGGCCTGCCGCGCCTGGTCAACGCCGACGTGAGCCTCCAAGTGGTGCGCAAGGGCCGGCTGGTGGCCGCCAAGAGCGGCTCCGTCGACGTGACCGCGACGCTGGAGTCGGCGAACCTCGACTGAGCTGCCTGAGCCGCGCCCCCGCGGGGCGCGGCCCGGCCCGGTCAGAGCTGGGTCGGTTGGCGCTCGGTCAGCCCGTACTTGCGCGCGATGCCGTTCCACAGCTGTGCGGCCTTGGTCTTCTGGGCGCTGGCGGTGCCGCTGGCCCGGTTGCCGGCCTGGGTCTCCGGGGTCGTGCGGGCCTGGCCCTTCCGGCACGCCTTCTTGTTGCCTGCGACCTGGTCGGCCCAGGCCGCGTAGTGGTTGTCGGCCTCGGCGGACGCCTGCCACGCCTTGGTGAGCGCGCTGGTCAGCGCAGCGTGGTCGGGCAGCTCGTCCACGGTCAGGCCGTCCAGCCGGGTCACCAGGTCGGTGCGCTGGCCGGCCGCGGCCCGCAGGTCGGTGGCGGCCTGCTGGAGGTTGGTGCACGCCTTGACGTCCGCCACCGCGCCGATCACGCTCGCCCGGCTGCTGCCGCTGTCCGCCAGCAGCTTGTCCAGCGCGACCGCCTGTTCCTTCGCGGGGTCGGCGGCCGTCGACGCGGACCCCGACCGCACGGGCGCCGACGCGGACGCCGGCTGGTCGTCGCCGCCGCCCCCGCCGCCCCCGCCCGCCATGAGCGCGCCCGCGCCGACGCCGACGACCACGATGGCCACGCCGATCGCCGCGATCAGCGGCACCCGGGACCCCGTACGTCCGCTGCCGCGCCGTCCGCCGTGGTCGTCGGCGTCGTCGTGCACCGCGCGCCGGCCGCCGGGCGGGAGGAACGAGGGCGGGGCGGAGCGGCCCGCGCCCTGACCGGCGGGACCCGCGGGGCCGCCCGGTCCGGGCTCGGTGAAGCGGGGCATCTGCTGGGTGGAGCCGGCCGGGGACTCGCCCCGGAACAGGTTGGCGAACTCGGCGGGCGGCTGCCGGTCGCCCCCGTCGCCGCCGTACGGCGGCTGGCCCGGCTGTCCGGCGACGGGCGGGATGTACTGCGTGGCCTCGGCGTCGGAGCCACCGGGCTGCCCCTGCGCGTGCGGGCCCGTGCCCAGGTAGTGGGTCGCCTCGGCGGGCGTCTCCGGCGGCAGCGCGCCCCCGCCGACCGGCGGCAGGAACTGGGTCGCGCCCTCGTCCGGGCGGGCGCCGACGGGAGGTATGTACTGCGTGGCCTGCTGGTCCCCGTGCGCCCCGGGGACCGGCGGTATGTACTGCGTGGCGCCCTCGTCGGCCGGGACCGGCGGTATGTACTGCGTGGCGCCCTCGTCGGACGTCGGCGGCAGCGGGGAGCCGGGCACGCCGTGGCCGTACGACGGCGGCTGCGCGCCCTCGGGGGGCAGCGGGCCCGGGCCCTGCTGGGGCGCCGGGTTCCACTGGCCGGAGTCGGCGGGCTGGGCGCCGCTCCACTGCTGGTGCTGGTCGGCGGGGAGCGGCCAGCCGCCCTGACCGGACTGGCCGGACTGGCCGTGCTGCCCGTGCTGGCCGACGGACGGCTGGGCAGCCTGCCCGTGCTGGTCGGGGCCCCAGGGCTGGCCCCAGGTCTGGCCGGGGGCGGGCTGCGGTGCGCCGTAGGAGGGCTGCTGCTGGTCGCCGTAGGAGGCCTGCTGCTGGTCGCCGTACGGGGGCTGCTGCGGGCCGCCGTAGGAGCCGTGGCCCTGCTGGTGCGGGTCGGCGTAGGAGCCGTGCCCGGGCTGCGGGGCGCCGTAGCCGCCGTGGGCGTCGTCGCCCGGGTGGGCGGGGGCGGCGTGCCGGGCGCCGTACGGGTCGTGCTCGGGGCGCCCGTCCTCGCCGCTCGTCGTGCCCGGCAGCAGGGGCGCGCCGCCGTCCGAGGGCAGCACGATGCCTTCGCGCGGGGACCGCGCCGAGGGCTCCTCGCCCTGTCCACTCTGCGTCACCGGGACTCCTGTGAATGGGGGACCTTCGGAATCGTCGGCTCACGCTACCGGCTCCGCGGAACCCCGTGCCACGCAGCTCAGGACGTGACCTCCTTCCCTGTGACGTCGCTAACAGACCGGTGACACAACAGGGGCGCCGTGCGCTGTAGTTGACCCGCCCCGGCGCCCCCTGCGGCTACGCGGCGGCGGGCAGGTCCAGGCGGGCCCCGAACTCCCTGACCACCGGCTCGTCGCGGTACGGCTCCAGCCGCTGCTGGAGGTCCTCCAGGTACTCGGCACCCCGGTTGGAGCGCAGGGTCTCCAGCAGCTCGACCGCCTTCAGGCCGGTGCTGCACGCCTGCTCGACCTCGCGCTGCTGCACCTGCGCGCTGGCCAGCAGCACGTAGCCGATGGCGCGGCGGCGGGCCCGGCCCTCCGGGTGCCCGGCGAGGGCCTGCTCCGCGCAGCGCGCCGCCGCCTCGGCCTGGCCGAGGTCGCGGTGGCAGTGCGCCAGCTCGTCCGCCAGGTACGCCTCGTCGAAGTGCGCGATCCACGCCGGGTCGTCCCCGGAGGCGGGGTCGGCCGCCTCCAGCGCGGACACCGCCCGCCCGGACGCGTCCTGCGCGGCGCGCGCGTCGCCCAACAGGGCGTGGCCCCGGGCCTCGGCGGCGTGGAACATCGCCTCCGCGCGCGGGGTGACCCGCCCACGGGCCCCCTCCTGGGCCGCGCGCGCCAACTGGGCGATCTCGCGCGGGTTCCCGAGCTGGGCCGCGAGGTGGCTCATGGACGCGGCGAGGACGTAGCCGCCGTAGCCGCGGTCCCCGGCCGCCTGGGCGAGCCGCAGCGCCTGGATGTAGTACCGCTGGGCCAGGCCCGGTTGGCCGGTGTCCACGGCCATGTACCCGGCGAGTTCGGTGAGTCGGGCCACGGCGGCGAACAGGTCGCGGCCGACGGCCTCCCGGTAGGAGCCGGCGAGCAGCCCGGAGACGACGCTGTTGAGGTAGTGCACGACGACCGGGCGCACGTGCCCGCTGCCGTACTGGTGGTCCAGGTCGACCAGCGCCTGCGTCATGGCCCGCACGGCCGCGACGTCGGACTGTCCGACCCGGGGCCCCGCCGAGCGCGCCACCTGGGCGTCGGGCGCGGAGATCAGCCAGTCGCGGCTGGGCTCGACGAGCGCGGAGGCGGCCACCGAGGACCCGGACAGGAAGTCCCGCCGGCCCACGTCGCTGCGCCACAGCTCGCAGACCTGCTCGATGGCCCCCAGTACCGTCGGCGAGAACTGGAGGCCCACGCCCGAGGCGAGGTTCTTGCCGTTGGCCATGCCGATCTCGTCGATCGTGACCGTCCGGCCGAGCTTGCGGCCGAGCGCCTCGGCGATGATCGCCGGGGCCCGGCCCCGGGGCTGCTGGCCGCGCAGCCAGCGGGCCACGGAGGTCTTGTCGTAGCGCAGGTCGAGGCCGTGTTCGGCGCCGCACATGTTGACGCGGCGGGCGAGTCCGGCGTTGGAGCATCCGGCTTCCTGGATGAGCGCCTGCAGCCGTTCGTTCGGCTGCCGCGCGACAAGCGGCCTTGCGGCCATGGCATAACCCCCTGCGAACCCCTTGGAACGAAAGATCCGGCCGTGAAGATCGATGCCCCGCGTACATACCGAAAATGCGGGACATGCGAGGATTGCCGGGGTAAGCCACCAGCCGACCCCGGACGGTGCCTACCCGTTCCCGCCCCCGTTCCTGCCGCGCGCCCCCGCGCGTGCACCTGTGCGCCCCGGAGCCCGCGGCGGTGCTCCTCCCCCGCGCACAGGGCATGGCGTAACCCCTGGTGACGGCTGGAGTTGTGTTCATCGTGGAAGAGACCATCCCGGGAACCGAAGCCGCTCAGATCCCGAAGCAGCGCGGGGAACCGCTGCTGGAGACCGCCGTCCGCTACGCCGGGGAACGGCACTGGGAGGTGTTCCCCGGCACCTGGCTGGAGGCGGTCGACGGGGTGCAGCGCTGCTCGTGCGGCGACCCCGCGTGTGCGGCACCGGGGGCCCATCCCGCGCGGCCCGACTGGGCGAGCCAGGCGACGGGCAGCGCGACCGTCGTCCGCCGGATGTGGCAGAGGCAGCCCACGGCGTCGATCCTGCTGCCCACGGGACGGACGTTCGACGCGGTCTCCGTGCCGGAGACGGCCGGGTTCCTCGCCCTCGCGCGCATGGAGCGCATGGAGGTGCCGCCCGGCCCGGTGACGCTCGCCCCCGACCGGCGGATGTACTTCTTCGTGCTGCCGGGGGCCGCCGCGAAGGTCCCGGACCTGGTGCACGCGCTCGGCTGGGCGCCCGCGTCGCTGGACCTGGTGGCGCTCGGCGAGGGCGCCTACGTGGCCGCGCCGCCCACCCGGTTCGGGTCGGGCGGGGCCGTGCAGTGGGCGAACCGGCCGACGCAGGCGAACCGGTGGCTGCCGGACGCCGAGGAGTTGGTCTCCCCGCTCGCCTACGCGTGCGGACGGGACCGGTAGCCCCCGCCGTACGTCCGCGCGCGTCCCGGTGCGGCGTGCGGCCCTCCGCGCCGCGGACACCCTGCGCCTAAGGTGCGTGCATGAACTCTGCTGTACGTGTGCACGGCCTGTGGAAGCGGTTCGGGCAGCAGGTCGCCGTGGCCGGGATCGATCTCGACCTGCCCGCGGGGCGGTTCATCGGGCTGGTGGGACCCAACGGCGCGGGCAAGACCACCACCCTGTCGATGGTGACCGGGCTGCTGCGGCCCGACGGCGGGACCGTCGAGGTCGTGGGGCACGACGTGTGGCGGGACCCGGTGGCGGTGAAGGCCCGCATCGGCGTGCTGCCCGAGGGACTGCGGCTGTTCGAGCGGCTGTCGGGGCGCGAACTCCTCGGGTACACCGGGCGGTTGCGGGGCCTGCCCGGGGCCGAGGTCGACAAGCGGGCCACCCAGCTCCTCGACGTCCTCGACCTCGCCGGCGCCCAGCACAGGCTCGTCGTCGACTACTCCACCGGCATGCGCAAGAAGATCGGCCTCGCGGCGGCGCTGCTGCACAACCCCGAAGTGCTCTTCCTGGACGAGCCGTTCGAAGGCGTGGACCCGGTGTCGGCACAGACCATCCGGGGCGTGCTGGAGCGGTACACGGCCTCCGGCGCCACCGTCGTCTTCTCCTCCCACGTCATGGAGCTCGTCGAGTCGCTGTGCGACTGGGTGGCCGTGCTGGCCGCCGGGCGGATCCGCGCCCACGGCCCGCTGGAGGAGGTGCGCGGGTCGGCGCCGTCGCTGCAGAAGGCGTTCCTGGAGCTCGTCGGCGCCCGGGAGCGCGACGCCGGCTCCGACCTCGACTGGCTGGGCGGCGGCCCCCGGTGAGCGCGCCGACCGCCGTCGTCGTACGGCTGAAGCTGTCGCTGCTGCGCAACGGGCTGCGGCAGTCCGCGGGCCGGCGGGCGGCCTACGTCGCCTCGGCCGTCGTCGTCCTGTTGTTCGCCGCGCTGCAACTGGTGGGGCTCATCGCCCTGCGCGGGCACGCGCACGCCGCGTCCCTGGTGGTGCTGCTGGTGGCGGTGCTGGCGCTCGGCTGGGCGGTGATGCCGCTGTTCTTCCCCAGCGGGGACGAGACGCTGGACCCGACCCGGCTGGTGATGCTGCCGCTGCGGCCCCGGCCCCTGGTGCGGGCGCTGCTGGCCGCCTCGCTGGTCGGCATCGGGCCGCTGTTCACCGCGCTGGTGCTGGCGGGCTCCGTGGTGTCGGTCGCGCACGGGGCGGCGGCGTACGGCGTCGGCGTCCTCGGGGCCGTGCTGGGGCTGCTGGTGTGCGTGACGCTGGCGCGGGCCGTGGCCGCCGCCAACATCCGGCTGCTGACCAGCCGTCGGGGGCGCGACCTGGCCGTGCTGAGCGGACTGGTCGTCGCGATCGGCGCGCAGGTGGTCAACTTCGGGGCCCAGCGCCTGGGTTCCTCGGGGCTCGGCCAGCTGGACCCGGCCGCCGACGTGCTGCGGTGGGTGCCGCCCGCCGCCGCGATCGGCGCCGCGGACTCCGCGAGCGAGGGGTCGTACGGCACGGCGGCCGCACAACTGCTGCTCACCCTGGCCGCGTTGGCGGCCCTGCTGGTGCTGTGGGAGCGCAGCCTGACCCGGCTGATGACCGCGCCCGACGGGTCCACGCTCCAGGCCGCCGGGGCCGGGACGCGGGAGCGGCGCGGGTCGTCCGGGCTCGCGCGGCTGCTGCCCGCCGGGCGCACCGGGACCGTGATGGAGCGCAGCCTGCGCTACGTGTGGCGGGACCCCAAGACGAAGGCGGCCTGGGTCACGTCCCTGGCGATCGGCCTGATCGTGCCGGTGTTCAACGCCCTCCAGGGCACCGGTTCGCCGTACTTCGCGTGCTTCGCCGCCGGGATGCTCGGCATCCAGATGTACAACCAGTTCGGGCAGGACACCTCCGCCTTCTGGATGGTCGCGCTGAGCATTTCCTCCACCCGGGACGCCTACGCCGAACTGCGCGCCCGGGCGCTGGCGCTGCTGGTGATCACCCTGCCCTACACCGCCCTCGTCGCCGTGGTCACCACCGGGCTGCTCGACGACTGGCCCCGGCTGCCGGAGGTGCTCGGGCTGTCCTGCGCGCTGCTCGGCGCGATGCTCGCGACCGGCGCCTGGACCTCGGCCCGCTTCCCCTACTCGATCCCGCAGGAGGGCTACAAGAACGTGGCCCCCGGGCAGGCGGGCCTCGCCTGGATCGCGATCTTCGGCGGCATGGTGGCGGCCGCCCTGCTGTGCGCCCCGGTGATCGCCGCGACGATCTGGCTGAACGTCAGCGCGGGCGGGGCGGCGTGGACCTGGGTGCTGCTGCCGGTGGGCGCGGCCTACGGCGCGACGCTGACCTGGCTGGGCCTGCGCCTCGCGGCCCCCCGCACGGCGGCCCGCCTGCCGGAGATCCTGACGGCGGTGAGCAAGGGGTAGCGGACCGGGGCCTTCGGGGACCGTCGCCTCAGCCGGTGAGCACCCCGTCCAGGAACGGCTCGACGGCCTCCCGCCACCCCTCCGGCTGGTCGTAGTGCACCAGGTGTCCCGCGTCGGCCACCTCGGCGTACTCGCCCCGGGGCAGCACCCGCACCATCTCCTGCGCCTCCGCCCGCCCCAGCTCGCCGTCCAGCCCGCGCACGACCAGCGTGGGGCACCGCACCTGGGCCAGCTCCTCCCAGTGGGCGTCGTACACCCAGGTCTCGCGGGAGCGCAGCATCTGCTCGGGCTCGAAGACGGGCCGCCAGCCGTCGGCCGCCTCCTGCATGACCTCGGCGTAGAACGCGCCGCGGGAGGGGCTGGGCCGCTCCACCCAGGGGTCGTCCTCGCCGAACCACTTCCGGACGTCGGCCAGGGTGGCGAAGGGCAGGGGCCAGGTCCGGAACCAGTCGGCCCACTCGCGCTGCGAGGCCGCGCCGAGCGCGGAGGCCCGCATGTCGCAGACGACGAGGCCGCGGACGAGGTCGGGGCGCTTGGCGGCGAGCTGCCAGGCGGTCAGGGCGCCCATGGCGTGGCCGATGACGACGGCGGGGGCGAGGCCGAGCTGCTCGAGGGCGGCCTCGGCGTCCTCGACGTACGCCTCGCGGGTGTACGACGCGGCCCGGGGCGGCTTCTCGCTGCGGCCGTGGCCGCGCTGGTCCAGGGCGACGGCGCGGTGCCGCCCGGAGAGCCAGCGGGCGGTGGGGGCCCAGTGGGAGGCGCGGCCCATCAGGCCGTGCAGTAACAGCACCCCGGCGCCCCGGTCCCGCTCCGGGCCGTCGACCGGGCCGGGGTCACCCTTGGGCGGGTCGCCGAACTCCCAGGCCGCCAGGCGCACGCCCCCCGCCCCGGTCACGTCGATGCGTCGCGCCATTGGTACTGGCACCCCCTGGCTTGGCTCGCCGGCTTCCCACACTCACATGGCTCAGCGCACGCGGTGTTGCACGCGTGTCACACGCAGACTATCGAACTCGTATTCGAAAAACGCCTGGGTGCCAGGCAACACCCCTCGTTCGAGTGACCCCCCTCAAGGAATGATCGCCGCTGCCGAGGGGAGACCTTCTGCGGGAGGCGGACCGCTCGGGGAAAGAGGTCCGAGGGGAACGACCCTGAGAGCTCGGGGCTCCGGGTCGACACAGGGGAGGACAGGCCCCGGTGCCGTACGGCACCGGGGCCCTCCTGTCGTCTGCGGCACATCGTCCCGCCCCCTCCGGTCCCATGCCTCACGCGACAGCCTGGCACGAGACGCGGTGCGGCGCTGCGGTTTTCCGCCCGGCTCCTCCCTGGGCGCGCGGCACCGGGCCGCCTCAGCGCTTGGCGACGAAGACGTGGGAGGCGACGTCCGACGCGAGCTCGGCGGCCTCGCCCCCGCTGCCGACCAGCACCCCGCCGGCCGACTCGGTGACGCTCACCACGGAGCCGGGCTGCACCCCGGCGCGGCGCAGGGTGTACATCAGCTGGGCGTCGGTCTGGATGGGCTCGCCGATCCGGCGCACGACGACCGTCTTGCCCTCCAGGCCCGGGTGGAGCTCGGCCAGCGAGACCATGCCCTCGTCCAGGAACGGGTCGGCGCCGTCCTTCTCGCCCAGCTCCTCCAGGCCCGGGATCGGGTTGCCGTACGGCGACTCGGTGGGGTGGCGCAGCAGCTCCAGCACGCGCCGCTCGACGGCCTCGCTCATCACGTGCTCCCAGCGACAGGCCTCGGCGTGCACCTGCTCCCACTCCAGACCGATCACGTCGACGAGCAGGCACTCGGCGAGGCGGTGCTTGCGCATCACGCGCGTGGCGAGGCGGCGGCCCTCGTCGGTCAGCTCCAGGTGCCGGTCGCTGGCGACGGACACCAGGCCGTCGCGCTCCATGCGCGCGACCGTCTGGCTGACCGTCGGACCGCTCTGGTCCAGCCGCTCCGCGATGCGGGCGCGCATGGGGACGACACCCTCCTCCTCCAGCTCGAGGATGGTGCGGAGATACATCTCCGTGGTGTCGATGAGTCCGGACATACGTGCCCCTCGATGAGTGTCCCGGAGGCTGGACGGCTCTCCGGCGCGTGCGCTGGCCCTGACCTCAATTCTGCCGGATCCCACTGACAACCGTGCCGTGCCGCGGGAGGCGGACGCCGGATGACGGGCCCCGGCCCCGCCCGCACGCCGTATTGACATCCCACTGGTCCAGACCGCACGGTGATCCGCGACACGGACACCCGACTCGGCAAAGGGGCCCCTCGGATGAGCGACCGCAGGCTCGCTGGGCAGTTCTTCGACGCGGCGATCGGGCTCCTGCAGCGGGTCCGCGACGAGGAGGCCGAGGCCGTCGAGGCCGCCGGGAAGCTCCTCGCGGACACCGTGGCCGACGGCGGCCGGCTCTTCGCCTTCGGCGCCGGACACTCCTCCCTCGCCGCGCAGGACGTCGTCTACCGGGCCGGCGGACTCGCCCTGATGAACCTGCTCGCCGTCCCGGGCGTCGTCGGCGTCGACGTCACCCCGGCCACCCTCGGCTCCGCCCTGGAGCGCGTCGACGGCCTCGCGGGCGCCGTGCTGGACACCGCCCCGATCGGCGCGGGCGACGCCCTGGTGATCGTCTCGCTGTCCGGCCGCAACGCCCTGCCCGTGGAGATGGCCCTCAACGCCCGCGCCCTCGGCGTCCGGGTCATCGGCGTGACGTCGGTGGCGTACGCGACGGAGACCAAGTCCCGGCACGCCTCCGGCACCTTCCTCAAGGACCACTGCGACGTCGTCCTGGACTCGAAGATCGCCGTGGGCGACGCCGAGCTGACCCTGGACTCCGTGCCCGCGCCGTTCGCGCCCGCCTCCACCGTCGTCACCGCCGCGCTGCTCCAGGCGGTCATGGCCACCGCGGCCGGGTCACTGGCCGAGCGGGGCGTCGAGCCGCCGCTGCTGCGCTCGGGCAACGTCGACGGCGGCCACGAGTGGAACGGGCGGATCATGGACGAGTACCGGGAGCGGATCTTCTACCGGCACTGAGGCCGGGGCGACCACACGGACGACGCCGACCACGGCGACGGCGATTGTCGCGACTGTCGCGAAGACCGGGGAGACGGCGCCCCGTCAGGTGTCCCCGCCCCGGTCGCCCACCGCCTCCGCGAGGTCCAGCGCCGCCGCGATCCGTACGGCCACGTCCTCCGCGTAGGCCGTGTCGGAACGCTCGAACGGGCTGCGGCCGCGCCCGCGCAGGAACGTCACCACACCCAGCGTGCGGCCCCGGCTGCGCAGCGCCGCGCACAGCGCGTGCACCGTGTCCTCGGGCCACTGGCGGGTGCGCGCCCACTCGCGGGCCTGGTCGGGCGGCACGCTGCCGGCGCCGGCCCGCACGGACCCGGCGCGGGCCACGCACTGCAGCGCCGGGTGGCCGTCGGCGTAGCGCGCGGGGAGCCCCGCGCGGCCGGTGAGCGCGCTGGGGCCCGGGCCGCCGCCGGAGGGTGTCTCGACGATGCGGACGAGCCGCAGCGGCGCCCCGGCCGGGCGTCCTCCGCCCGCGCCCGTCGCGCCGCCCTCGGACGGCGCCGTACCGCCGGTGACGCGGTCGATCAGGGCGTGGTCGGCGAATCCGGCGAGGGCGAAGTCGAGGTGCACGGTGACCGCCTCGGCGGGGTCCTCGCACTCGGCGGCCGCGCGGGCCGCCCGGTGCAGCTGGTTGCCGCGGAAGCGCAGGACGGACGCCTCCTGCTCGCCGTGCTTGGCCTCGGTGACGTCCTGGAACACCCAGCCCACGCCGAGCGGCACCGGCTCCTCCGCGAGCGGGGAGGCCAGCCGCAGGAAGCCACTGCGCCAGCAGCGCCGCTTCTCGCCGTCCGGGGTGCGCACCCCGACCCACACCTCGGCGAGCGCGGGCGGGGCGCCCTCGGCGAGGACGTGCGTGAGGGCGTTCTCCACCTCCTCCACGCCCTGGGTGAGCAGTTCGCCCAGCGGGCGGCCCAGCGCGGCCGTGCGGCCGGTGCCCAGCGCGCGCGCCGCGTGCGCGTTGACGACGGCGGGCCGCAGGTCGGCGTCGACCAGGACGACGCCCCAGGAGGCGTCCTCCAGGAGCGCCTCGCTCAGCGCGATGGACCGCTCCAGGTCGATCTGGGCGTGCACCTCGCTGAACGCGCAGTACAGGCCGGCGGGCGTGCCGTCGGGGCCGCGCACCGCGGCGGACTGGGTGCGCACGAGGACCCGGCCGCCGTCCTTGGTGACCAGCGCGAACTCGTGCACCTGGCGGCCCGGGGCGCGCATGGCCGCTCGCAGCCGGCCCTCGACCTCCTCGGCGTCGGCCTCGCGCACCGCCCAGCCGGCGAACCCGTGCCGGCCGACGGCCTCCGCCGCCGTCCAGCCGAGGATGCGCTCGGCCTCCCGGTTCCAGTGGGTGACGACGCCGTCCGCGTCGAAGGCGCACAGCGCCGCGTCCATGCCGTCCAGGAGCGCGGCGAGCAGGTCGGCGCCGTCGGGGTGCTCGGGGTGGCCGGGACCGCCGGGCGGCGGGGTGCCGGAGCCGGCACCGCCCCGGTCGGGCGGCTCGGGGCCGTCGTCCGGCCCCAGCTCGTCCGTGGTCCCACTACGCCGGGAAGCACTCACCTGGACCCCCATGCCGGACGCGTCGGCAGCGACGGCGCGCCGGTTCGCTCACGGGCCGCCACCGGCCCTTTCCCTGGCCTTCATTCAACTCGAACGTGATGCAGCACACACAGGGTTCCTGCAATATTGCAGAGCAATCGTTGTGGACCGGACCGTCCCCGGCGCGCCGCCCCTCGGGTACCCGCCCCTACGCGTGCTCCCACCCGCTCAGTCGCAGGTCGATCCACAGGTCGCTCTCCCCGTCCAGCACGTAGCGGTCGGTCTCGGCGAACCCGCGCGCGAGGGCGAAGGCGAGGCCGTCCTCGTTGGCCGCCAGCACGCACGTCTCGACGGCCCCGGCGCCGAGCACGCGCGCGTGGGCGAGGCCGTCGTCGTAGAGGACGGTGCCCAGGCCGCGCAGCCGGTGCTCGGGCAGCACGCGCGCGATGACGGTCGCCACGGCCTCCTCGCCCTGCGGCGGGCGCACGGTGGAGCAGCCGACGAGCACGTCACCGGCGTAGGCGTTGCACAGGCGGTTGCGGCCCGCACGCGCGCGGACCGCGTCGAGCGGCAGGGCGGCCGGGGGCACGATCGTGTTGTGGACGTGCTGCCAGTCCCGCAGGGCGCCGGCGTCGTCGGCGGCCACGGGGACGATGCGGAGATCGGTCACCCCGGCAGCCAAGCGCGCCGCGCCGACCTGCGTCAACGGCGTATCGGGGGCGGCCGGACGCGGGACCGGACGGGGTGCGCGAAAAAAACGGTTGATCCAGTGGCGAACGGTTCTTAGGGTTGCTACCACTTCGGAAAGGAGGTGGTTCGGCAGATGTATGCATACCGGACGGAAGAGGTGACTGCGGGCTAGCGGTCCGCCGTCAGACTCGGTTCGGCGCCGGACCAGCGTGTGCGCGACACACGCAGCCGGCCAGTTCCACGCAGTCACCCGACCCGCGAGTCGCCGGTACGTCCGGCCGGCTCCTCCCCCGGGAGGAACCAGACTCGCGGGTCGCTGCATGTCCGGAAGATCTTCCGGTCCCGGTCCGCGCGCTGTACGGGTCTTCCGGCCGGGCGGTACCCTGACGCCATGCTTTCGCTCGTTCGACGCCGCCACGTGGACTTCGTCCGCGTCACGAGCATGGGCTGTCGACGCTCCCGCTGAGCCCTCCCGGCTCCCTCCGAGCCGTCCGGCCCCCCGTGGTCCGAGCTTCTCCCCGCGCCGTCCCGGCGCCCCCCTGCGCGGTCACCGCCGCCCCCTCCCGCCCGCTCCACCCGAGCGGCTCCCGTCAGCTCTCGCCGAGCCCGTACACCCCGCGGACACCTCATGACGCACGTATCCACCCCCGCAGTGACGCCCCCCGCCCACCGGCAGCTCCCGATCATCGACCTGTCCGCCGCCGACCGCGGACCCCGCGCGCGGGCCCTGCTGCACGCCCAGCTGCACAGCGCCGCCCACGACGTCGGCTTCTTCCAGCTCATCGGGCACGGCGTGACCCGGCAGGAGACCGACCTGCTGCTGACCGCGATGCGGCGGTTCTTCGCCCTGCCGGAGGCCGAGCGGCTCGCCCTCGACAACGTCCACTCCCCCCACTTCCGCGGCTACACCCGCACCGGCGACGAGCGCACCGGCGGCCGGCGCGACTGGCGCGACCAGCTCGACATCGGCGCCGAGCGGCCGGCCCGGGTCCCGGGCCCCGGGGAGCCGGCGTACTGGTGGCTGGAGGGGCCCAACCAGTGGCCCGCGTCGCTGCCGGAGCTGCGCACGGCCGCGCTGCACTGGATCGAGCGGCTCAGCGCGGTCGCCGAGCGGCTGCTGCACGAGCTGCTCGCCTCGATCGGCGCGCCCGCCGATTTCTACGACCGCGTCTTCGGCGAGCGGGCCCACCCCCAGCTGAAGCTGGTGCGCTACCCCGGGACCGCCGGGGACGGCGCCGACCAGGGCGTCGGCGCGCACAAGGACTACGGCTTCCTGACCCTGCTGCTCCAGGACGAGGTGGGCGGGCTCCAGGTGCAGCGCGAGGACGGGCAGTTCCACGACGTCCCGCCGATCGAGGGCGCCTTCGTGGTGAACCTCGGCGAACTCCTGGAGGTCGCCACCGACGGCTACCTGCTCGCCACCAACCACCGCGTGGTCTCGCCGCCCGGCGCGGTGGAGCGCTACTCGGTGCCGTTCTTCTACAACCCGCGCCTGGACGCGCGCGTGGAGCCGCTGCCCTTCCCGCACGCCCCGGCGGCGCCCGGCGTCACGGACGACCCGGCCAACCCGCTGTTCGCCGAGTACGGCTACAACGAGCTCAAGGGCAAGCTGCGCGCGCACCCGCTGGTCGCCCGGCGGCACCACGCGGGGCTGCTGACGCCGGCGTGAGCCGGCCGCCGGGCGGGGACCGCTGACCGGCCGCCGCTCTCAGGGTGTGCCGGGCGGCTCGCCGAGCGCGTCGCCGTAGAGGCGGAACAGGCGCAGCCCGGCCCGTCCGTCGGTGTCCGTCCCGCCCAGGCGTTGCCAGCAGTCGGCGGTGAGGCGTCGTGCGTGGGCGCCGGGCCACGGCTGCGGCAGCAGTTCCGGCGGGAGCAGCGGGTCGGGGTCCATCGCCTTGGTGAACGCGGCCGCGAGTTCCACGGCCATCGCCAGGCGCCCGGCTGCCGCGCTCCCCGTGCCGTCGCCCCCGGCCGGCGCGGCCAGCCGGGTCAGACAGTGCTGCGCGAAGGCGGTGAGCCGTTCGTAGCGGGTGGCGATCTCCCGCAGGGGCCACAGTCCGGCGGCCAGGGCCGCGGGGTCGGTGAGGGTGCCCACGCGCAGGTCGGTGCTGGTCAGGAAGGTGAGGGAGTCCAGGACGCCGAGGCGGCGGGCGTGGGCCTCGACGATGTCGGCGACGGGGTTGGCGGTGACGTAGAGGCCGCCCTGGAGGGGGGCCGCTCCGAGGTGGAGGAGGGTGTCCCGCAGGGCGTCGCGGGTGGTGCGCCGTGCTTCGGGAACGGCGAACGCGAACAGGTGCCAGACGCCGTCCCAGGGGGCGTGCCCGGCGTCCTGCCGGTAGGCGTGGCGCACGTACGCGGCGTCCGGTGCGAGGGCGCCGGTGGGGTCGGCGACGGACCGCAGGACGGCCTTGCGCCCGCGGCCCTCCTGGGTGAACCGGCCGTCGGCGACGAGGCGTTTGACACACAGGCGCACCTGTTGGTCGGTCATGCCCAGCAGGCCCGCGACGCCGTACAGCTCGGCGGCGTCGACGGTGCCGTCCTCCCGCACGAGGGCGTGCACGAGCAGCCGGGTGGGCACCTCCGGCCGGGGAGGGCCGTCCGCTCCGGTACCGGTGGCGGGTGTGCCGGCGGCCGTCATCGCCCGTCCCCTCCGGTGCGGTCCGCCCCGGTGACGGGCCGGTACATGGTCGTCACCGCGCCGAACCCCAGCAGGCGGCGCAGGTAGGGCGTCCGCTCGGTGCGCCGGGCGACGTAGCCGTGCCGTTCGTACAGGGCCCGGGCACGGGGGTTGGTGTCGATGACGTCCAGGCGGACGCGCCGGCATCCGTTCTCGGCGGCGACGGCGGCGACCTGCTCCAGCAGGAGGCTGCCGATCCCGCGGCCCCGGTGGCGCGCGTCCACCGCGATGCCGTCCATGACGAGTTCCGCCTCCTCGGGGGTGCGTTCGAACAGGGCGAGTACGGCGAGCCGGGGCAGGCCGCGCAGGACGCCGTAGGCGGACAGGACGTCCGGCACGTCACCGCCGGTCAGCGCGCGCCCGCCGAGACGGTACCCCGCGACGCCGACCACCTTGCCGCCGGCCAGCGCGGTCACGCCACGGTCGTGGTTCAGGTGGGCGGCGATGAAGGCCCGCCCGGTCTCCGGGGGGTCGAGGGCCGGGCCGAGCTTGCGGCCGAACGCGTCCCAGTAGAGCGCGGCCACCTCCCCCTCGGCCCCCTCGGGCACACCTCGACGGCACGTGACGGCCCCGGTCCGCGCGTTCGTGGGCTCCATGGTCCTGCTCCCCCTGCCTTCCCGGTCACCTTGCACTATCGATTCTAGTACGTTCATTCTTCATACGAGCGTTTTTAAAATGAACGATAGATCGGAGCGGTCCGGTGCTGGGACGACGGAAGACGGTCCGCGCGCGGCGCGGGCGGGGGTACCTGCTGTGGACCCTGGTGGGTGCCCTGCTCGTGGCGGGCGGGCTCAGCGGGGTGGTGGTGTGGCAGAACACCTACGACCTCCGTGAGGAACGCGTGGTGCTGCGGCACCACGGCCACCGCCTGGAGGGGGTGCTGGCCCGCCCGCCCGCGGGCGACGGGCCGTTCGGGCTGGTGGTCTTCGTGCACGGGGACGGGCCCGTGGACGCGACCCACGACACCTTCTACCGGCCCCTGTGGGAGGCGTTCGCGCGGGCGGGTTACGCCTCGCTGTCCTTCAGCAAACCGGGGGTGGCCGGCTCGGAGGGCGACTGGCTCGGCCAGAGCATGGACGACCGCGCCGAGGAGACCCTCGCCGCGGTCGCCTGGGCCCGCGGGCGTCCCGGGATCGACGGCCGGCGCATCGGACTGTGGGGCGCCAGCCAGGCCGGCTGGGTCCTGCCCAAGGTCGCCGCGAAGGACCCGCGCATACGTTTCGTCATCGCCGTCTCCCCGGCCGTCAACTGGCTGCGGCAGGGCCGTTACAACCTGCTCGCCGAACTCCACCGGGACGGCGCCGGCAAGCGGCGCGTCGAGGAGGCGATGCGCCGCCGCGAGACGACCGTGCGCCTGCTGAGGAGGGGCGCGACCTACGCCGAGTACCGCGCGGCGGTCGGTGCCCCGGACGGCGTCACGCCCGCCCGCTGGCGGTTCATCTCGGCGAACTACACCTCCGACGCGGTCGCCGACCTGCGCGCCATGAGGGGGACCCCCGTCCTGCTGGTGCTGGCCGGCCACGACGTGAACGTGGACGTCACGGAGACGCAGGCCGTGTACCGCGAGGTGCTTCCCGCCTCCACGCTGAGCGTCCAGCACTACCCGGACGCCACGCACTCGCTGGTCGACCACGCCACCGAGCGCTCGTCACTGCGGCTGACCGCGACCGCCGTCCTCGCACCACGGAAGCTGTACGCGGCGGGATTCCTCGACCGCCAGACCCGCTTCCTGCGGGAGGCCGGCGCGAGCAGGGCGGACGCGCCGACGTCTCCCGGGCGCTGATGCGTGACCGGCGGTGCCACGGGCCCGCACCGCCGGTCACGACAGCCGCTCGGGGAGCGGGATCAGGACGCGATGTCCGCGTACCCCTCCACCTCGCGCGGGTCGCGCGGGCCCGGGCCCATGTAGCGGGCGGACGGGCGCACCAGGCGGCCCGTGCGCTTCTGCTCCAGGATGTGCGCCGACCAGCCCGCGGTGCGGGCGCAGGTGAACATCGAGGTGAACATGTGCGCCGGGACCTCGGCGAAGTCCAGGACGATGGCGGCCCAGAACTCGACGTTCGTGGCGAGGACGCGGTCGGGGCGGCGGTTGTGCAGCTCCTCCAGCGCGGCCTTCTCCAGCGCCTCGGCGATCTCGAACCGGGGGGCGCCCAGCTCGCGCGCGGTGCGGCGCAGGACGCGGGCGCGGGGGTCCTCGGCGCGGTAGACGCGGTGCCCGAAGCCCATCAGGCGCTCGCCCCGGTCCAGGGCCTGCTTGACGTACGCCTCGGCGTCGCCGGTGCGCTCGATCTCCTCGATCATGCCGAGCACGCGGGAGGGGGCGCCGCCGTGCAGCGGGCCGGACATGGCACCCACGGCGCCCGAGAGGGCCGCGGCGACGTCGGCGCCGGTGGAGGCGATGACGCGGGCGGTGAAGGTGGAGGCGTTCATGCCGTGCTCGGCGGCGGACGTCCAGTAGGCGTCCACGGCGGCCACGTGCTTGGGGTCGGGCTCGCCCCGCCAGCGGATCATGAACCGCTCGACGACGGACTGCGCCTGGTCTATCTCGCGCTGCGGGACCATGGGCAGGCCCTGGCCGCGGGCGGACTGGGCGACGTAGGACAGGGCCATGACGGCGGCGCGGGCTAGGTCGTCACGGGCCTGGTCGGCGTCGATGTCCAGGAGCGGTTTCAGGCCCCAGACGGGGGCGAGCATGGCCAGCGCGGACTGCACGTCCACGCGGATGTCACCGGAGTGGACGGGGATGGGGAACGGCTCGGCGGGCGGCAGGCCGGGGTTGAAGGCGCCGTCCACGAGCAGGCCCCAGACGTTGCCGAAGGAGACGTGACCGACGAGGTCCTCGATGTCGACGCCCCGGTAGCGCAGGGCGCCGCCCTCCTTGTCCGGTTCGGCGATCTCGGTCTCGAATGCGACGACTCCCTCGAGCCCGGGTACGAAGTCGGACATCAGGCGGCTCCTCGTGAGGTGAGTGACAGGTGGTGCGTCCGGTGGGACGACCAGGTGTCGGGCGGCTGGGGAGGGTGAGGAGCCCTTGGATCCGCGGTCGTGTCCCGGCTCGCGGTCCTGGGCGCCCACCCCTGTGATGCCCCGTGCGGTCGGCGGTCACCCCACCGGCACGGCACCAGCACGATATCCCCGGAGTGCCACCTTTGGGGAGCCCCCGCGGCACTCAGTGCCATCACGGGCGGGCCGGTGGTCCTCCGGTCCGCGGACCGTCCGTACGGGCGGACCATGCGGCAAGATGACCATGTGAGCGACCGAGACGCCGTCCCGTACGATCCCGCCGCCGAACCCGCGCCCGATCCCGCGTCGATGCGCAAGCAGTACCGCGCCGAGGGCCTCGACGCGTCCAACCTGGCCGCGACGCCGGTGGAGCAGTTCGCCCGCTGGTTCCGGGACGCGGCCGTGGAGGCCCACCTGTTCGAGCCGAACGCGATGGTCGTGTCCACGGCCGACGCCGAGGGCCGGCCCAGCTCGCGCACGGTGCTGCTGAAGCAGTTCGACGAGCGGGGCTTCGTCTTCTACACCAACTACGACTCCCGCAAGGGCCGCGACCTCGCCGAGAACCCCCACGTCTCGCTGCTGTTCCCCTGGCACCCGATGGCCCGGCAGGTCGTCGTGCGGGGCGTGGCCGCCCGCACCGGGCGCGACGAGACCGCCGCGTACTTCCGGACCCGGCCGCACGGCTCCCAGCTGGGCGCCTGGGCGAGCGCCCAGTCCACGGTGATCGCCTCGCGCGAGGGCCTGGACGCGGCCTATGCCGAGCTGGAGGCCCGCTACCCGGAGGGCGAGCAGGTGCCCGTGCCGCCGCACTGGGGCGGCTTCCGGGTCACACCCGAGCGCGTGGAGTTCTGGCAGGGCCGCCTGAACCGCCTGCACGACCGCCTGGCCTACGTCGCCGAGCCGACCGGCGGCTGGCGGGTGGAGCGGCTGAGCCCCTGAGGTGCCGTGGAGGCCGGCGACCATCCCGGCCGGCCGCCGTCTCAGGCCAGGGTCGTGTCCAGGAGGGCCGCCCATTGCGCCACCACGCGGGCGCGGCGGGTCGTGTCGTCGGTGAGGAGGTTGGCGAGGCCCAGGCCGCGGGCCATGTCCAGCAGGCCCTGGACGGTCTCGCGCACGCCGGGGCGGGACTCGTCGGCGCCGAGCAGCTCGACGGCTATGCGGTGGGTCTCGCGGCCCACGCGGGCCTCCAGCTCGGTGACCCGGGGGCGCAGCTGCTCCTCGTCGGAGGCGGCGACCCACAGGTGCAGGGCCGCCCGGAACAGGGGGCCGGTGTACAGGTCGACCAGGGCGGCGACGACCGCGCGCCGGTCGCCGGCCGCGCCCTGCGGGAAAAGGGCGCGCAGGGCCGTGGAGCGTTCCTCGGCGACGTACTCGACGGCCGCGGTGAACAGGTCCTCACGGGTGCGGAAGTGGTGCTGGGCGGCGCCCCGGGAGACACCGGCGCGCTCGGCGACGACGGAGACCGTGGAGCCCGCCCAGCCGCGCTCGGCGAGGCAGGCCACGGCGGCCTCCAGGAGCCGCTGCCGGGTGGCGCGGCTGCGGTCCTGCTTGGGGAGGCGCTCCGCGCGCGCGTCGGCCGTCGCGGCACCGGTCGTGGTGCCGGTCGAGGCACCGGTCACAGCACCCATGGGGGATCCCGTCGTTCGAGGAAGGCCGTCATCCCCTCGCGGGCCGGCGGGGAGGCGAACAGCCGGGCCGAGAGCGCGGTCAGGGCGGCCGCGTCCCGGTCGAAGGTCTCCAGCACCCTAGTCGTGAGCAGTCGTTTCGTCTCGGCCAGGGCTTCGGGCGCGGAGCGCCGCAGCCCGTCGAGGACGGGGTCGAGGACGGCGTCCACCTCCTCGCCGTCGCCCGCGGCCGCGGTGAGCAGGCCGGCGCGGGCCGCCTCGACGGCGTCGAAGCGCTCGCCGGTGAGGTAGTAGCGGGCCAGGGCGCGCGGGTCGACGCGGTCCAGGAGAGTCAGCGAGATGACGGCCGGGGCCACGCCGATGCGCACCTCGGTGAAGGCGAACGTCGCCGCGCGGGACGCGACCGCGATGTCGCAGGCGGCCAGGAGGCCGAGGCCGCCCGCGCGGACGTGGCCGGTGACCCGCGCGACCACCGGCCGGGGCAGTTCCACGATCCGGCGGAGCAGGTCCACGAGCGCGTCGGGGTGCGGCGGGTCGCGCAGGTCGGCGCCTGCGCTGAACGTGCCGCCGGTGTGGGTGAGGACGACGGCGCGGACACCGGGGTCCTCGGCGCAGTCGGTGAGCGCTCCCGCGAGCTCGGCGACGAGCGCCGCCGAGAGGGCGTTGCGGTTGTCCGGTGAGTCGAGCGCGAGGGTCTCCACGCCCCGCGCGCGGCTACGGCCGATCAGTGTCATGTGTGCTCCCTGAGCTGCCGGCGCAGGATCTTCCCGGACACGGCGCGCGGCACGGCGTCGATGAAGGTGACGCGGCGCACGCGCTTGTACGGGGCGACCCGCTCGGCGACGTACATCATGACCTCGCCCTCGGAGAGGTCGGCGGTGGTGGACCGGCGGACCACGAACGCGTGCGGCACCTCGTTGCGGTCGTCGTCGTGGGCGCCGATGACGGCCGCGTCCGCGATGCCCGGGTGGGTGAGCAGCAGCGCCTCCAGCTCGGCCGGGGCGACCTGGAAGCCCTTGTACTTGATGAGTTCCTTGACCCGGTCGACGACGAACAGCCAGCCGTCCCGGTCGACGCGGCCGACGTCGCCGGTGTGCAGCCAGCCGTCGGGGTCGATCATCGCCGCGGTGGCGTCGGGGCGGCCCAGGTAGCCCTTCATGACCTGCGGGCCGCGGATGAGGATCTCGCCCGCCTCGCCGACGCCGAGGTCCTCGCCGGGGTCGTCGAGGGAGACCACGCGCATCTCGGTGCCGGCGATGAGCTTGCCGACGGTCCCGGGCGGGGCCTCGTCCATGGCGGCCAGCGGGACGACGTGGGTGCCTGGGGACAGCTCGGTCATGCCGTACGCCTGGCCGACCGGCGGCAGGCCCAGCCGCTTCCCGCAGGCGGCGGCGAGGTCGGCGTCCAGGGGTGCGGCGGCGCTGATGACGTACCGCAGGGACGACAGGTCGTACTGCGCGACCGCCGGGTGCTTGGCGAGGGCCAGCACGATCGGCGGTGCCACGTACAGCCCGGTGATGCGGTGGGTCTGGATCGCGGCGAGGAACGGCTCCAGCTCGAAGCGCGGCAGCACGACGACCGTGGCGCCCTGGCGCAGCGGTGCGTTCATCAGCGCGGTCAGCCCGTAGATGTGGAAGAACGGCAGCACCGCGAGGATGCGGTCGTCCGGTTGCGCGGGGATCGCCGGCTCCAGCTGGGCGAGGTTGGTGGCGATCTGCCGGTGGGTGAGCATCACGCCCTTGGGGACACCGGTCGTGCCCGAGGAGTACGGCAGGGCCGCCACGTCCTCGACCGGGTCGATGTCGGGCCGGGGCTCGGGGGCGCGGGAGGCGAGCATGTCGATCAGCGAGCGGTGGCCGGGCGCGCTGTCGCAGACGAACACCTCCTCGACGCCGCCCGCGAGTTCGGCCGCGCGGCGGGCCGTCGCCAGCAGCGGGGAGACGGTGACGATCCACCGGGCCCCCGAGTCGCCGAGCTGCTTGGCGAACTCCTCGGGCGTGCACAGCGGGTGCACGGTGGTGACCGAGGCGCCCGCGCGCGTGGCCGCGTAGAAGGCGAGCGGGAAGGCGACCGTGTTGGGGCTGTGCAGGGCCAGTACGTCCCCCTTGCGCACCCCGGCCTCGGCGAGCGCGGCGGCCACCCGGCGGTGGAAGCGGTCGACCTGCTCGTAGGTGAGCGTGGTGCCGTCCGTGCCGTCGATCAGCGCCGGCCGGTCGCCGAAACCGGCGGCACGGCCCAGCACGGCCTCGTGGATGGGCAGGTCGACGGGTGGGACGTCTGCGTACTCGCTGCGGAACATCGGTTCCTCCTCACGCACGCCGGCGTGCGTCGTCAGTACGACTTGGGCAGACCGAGGGTCTGGTGGGAGACGTAGTTGAGAATCATCTCCCGGCTCACCGGGGCGATACGAGCCACGCGCGCGGCCGTTATCAGCCGGGCCAGGCCGAACTCGCGCGTCAGGCCGTTCCCGCCGAGGGTGTGCACCGCCTGGTCGACCGCCTTCACGCAGGCCTCCCCCGCCGCGTACTTCGCCATGTTCGCCGCCTCGCCCGCGCCGGCGTCGTCCCCCGCGTCGTACAGGTGGGCCGCCTTCTGCATCATCAGGCGGGCCAGCTCCAGCTCGATGTGGGCCTGGGCGAGCGGGTGGGCGATCGCCTGATGGGCGCCGATGGGGACCTTCCACACGGTGCGCTCGCGCGCGTACTCCACGGCGCGGGCCAGGGCGTGGCGCCCCATGCCGATCGCGAAGGCCGCCGTCATGATGCGCTCCGGGTTGAGGCCGGCGAACAGCTGGAGCAGGCCGGCGTCCTCGTCGCCCACCAACGCCTCGGCGGGCAGCCGCACGTCGTCCAGGACCAGCTCGAACTGCTTCTCCTCGCTGTGCAGTTCCATGTCGATCCGGCGGCGGGTGAAGCCGGGGGCGTCCCGCGGGACGATGAACAGGCAGGGCTTGAGGCGGCCGGTGCGGGCGTCCTCGGTGCGGCCGACGATCAGGGTGGCGTCCGCGATGTCCACGCCGGAGACGAACACCTTGCGGCCGGTGAGCAGCCAGTCGGCGCCGTCGCGGCGGGCCGTGGTCGTGATGCGGTGGCTGTTGGAGCCGGCGTCGGGCTCGGTGATGCCGAACGCCATCAGGCGGGAGCCGTCGGCGAGGGCGGGCAGCCACTCCCGCTTCTGGGCGTCGGTGCCGAAGCGGGCGATCACGGTGCCGCAGATCGCCGGGGAGACGATCATCATGAGCAGGGGGTTGCCGGCGGTGCCGAGCTCTTCGAGGACGAGGGAGAGTTCGGTGATGCCGCCGCCTCCCCCGCCGTACGCCTCCGGCAGGTTGACGCCGATGTAGCCCAGCTCGGCAGCCTGCCGCCAAAGGTCGCGGTTGGCGACGTCCCGGTGGCTATGGGCGAAGGCCGCTACCGCCTTGCGGAGGGCCTGGTGCTCTTCGGGTTCGACGAGGGTGGTCACGGTGGTCCTCCGGGTGCTGGTCGTGGGTGGCTGGTCGCGCTCGCGCGGCGGTAGCCGCAGATCGGTACTGCCCCGCGCCCCTACGGTTGGGTGCTCTCGACCACGGCCAAGAGGGTGCCCACCTCCACTTGCTGTCCTTCCGTCACCTGCACAGCCGTCACCGTCCCTGTCACCGGTGCGGAAATGCGGTGTTGCATCTTCATCGCTTCGAGCCACAGCAGCGGTTCACCGGCCCGGACACCCGATCCGGTGACGAGGCCGTCGGCGATCTTGACGACCGTGCCCGGCATCGGCGCGAGCAGGGAGCCGGGGGCCTGCTGGGCCGTCGGGTCGGGGAAGCGGGGCAGGGCGGTGAGGGCGGTGCCGTTGACCCAGACCCGGTCGCCGTGGCGGGCCACCTCGAAGCGGCGGCGCACGCCGTCCGTCTCCAGGACGACCGCCGAGGCGTCGACGTGGATCACCTGGACGCCGTCCGCCACCGGGCCGCCACGGGTGTGCCGGTAGCGCACCTCGTGCTCCTGGCCCGCCATCGCGTACCGCTTCACCTGCGGCTGCGAGGGCAGGTTGCGCCAGCCGCCGAAGCGGGAACGGCCGTGGCCGTCGGCGAGGGCCGCGGCGAGGGGGGCGAGCGGGTCGGCGGCGGGTTCGGTGAGCGCGGCCAGGTGGCGGTCGTAGAAGCCGGTGTCCATGCGCGCGGAGGTGAACTCCTCGTGGCGCAGGGAGCGGACGAGCAGGTCGCGGTTGGTGACGGGGCCGTGGATCGCCGTGCGCTCCAGCGCGCCGGCCAGTTTGCGCACCGCCTCCGCGCGCGTGGGGGCGTGCGCGATCACCTTGGCGATCATCGGGTCGTAGTGGACGCCGATCTCGTCGCCGTCGGTGCAGCCGGTGTCGAGGCGGACGCCGTCGGGGACGGCGAGGCGGTGCAGGGTGCCGGTCTGCGGGGACCAGTCGCCGGCCGGGTCCTCGGCGTACAGGCGGGCCTCGACGGCGTGCCCGCGCGCGGGGGGCGGCTCGGCGGCCAGGGGGGCGCCCTCGGCGATCCTGATCTGTTCGGCGACCAGGTCGAGGCCGAAAACCTCCTCGGTGACCGGGTGTTCCACCTGGAGGCGGGTGTTCATCTCCAGGAAGTGCGCGGTGCCGTCGGCGACCAGGAACTCGACGGTGCCGGCGCCCACGTAGTCCACTGCGCGCGCGGCGCGGACCGCGAGGGTGCGCAGTTCCTCGTCGAGCGCCGGGGTGAGCCCGGGGGCGGGCGCCTCCTCGATCACCTTCTGGTGGCGGCGCTGGAGGGAGCAGTCGCGCGTGCCGAGCGCCCACACGGTGCCGTGGGTGTCGGCGAGGACCTGCACCTCGACGTGGCGGCCGTGTTCCAGGTAGGGCTCGACGAAGACCTCGCCGTCGCCGAAGGCGCTCGCGGCCTCGGCGCGCGCGGCGTGCAGGGCGGGGTCCAGGTCGTCCAGGCGGCGCACGACGCGCATGCCGCGCCCGCCGCCGCCCGCGGCGGCCTTCACCAGCACCGGCAGGTCGGCCTCGGTGACGTGCTCCGCGTCGAGCGGCGCGATGCCCATGAGTGCCTTGGCGCGGGTCTTGGACGCCATGGCCTCGATGGCCTCGGGCGGCGGTCCGATCCACACCAGGCCCGCGTCGAGGACGGCGCGCGCGAAGCCGGGGTTCTCGGACAGGAAGCCGTAGCCGGGGTGCACCGCGTCGGCGCCGGCCGCGACGGCCGCCTTCACGATCAGGTCGCCGCGCAGGTACGTCTCGGCGGGCGCGGCGCCCGGCAGGCGTACGGCGCTGTCGGCCACGCGCGTGTGCAGGGCGTGCGCGTCGGCGTCGGAGTGCACGGCGACGGTGCGGATGCCCAGTCCGGCACAGGTGCGGAAGACGCGGCGGGCGATCTCGCCCCGGTTGGCCACGAGGACAGAAGTGATCACGTCAGGTCCCTCACATCCGGAAGACGCCGAAGCCGCCCCGCGCGCCTTCGTAGGGCGCGGTGTGGATCGCGGACAGGCACAGGCCGAGGACGGTGCGGGTGTCGCGCGGGTCGATGACGCCGTCGTCGTACAGCCGCCCGGACAGGAACATGGGCAGTGACTCGGACTCGATCTGCTGCTCCACCATGGCGCGCAGGCCCGCGTCCGCCTCCTCGTCGTAGGGCGTGCCCTTCGCGGCGGCCGACTGGCGGGCGACGATGGAGAGCACGCCGGCGAGCTGCTGCGGGCCCATCACCGCGGACTTGGCGCTGGGCCAGGCGAACAGGAAGCGGGGGTCGTAGGCCCGCCCGCACATGCCGTAGTGCCCGGCGCCGTAGGAGGCGCCCAGCAGCACCGACAGGTGGGGGACGCGGGAGTTCGACACCGCGTTGATCATCATGGCGCCGTGCTTGATGATGCCGCCCTGCTCGTACTCCCGGCCGACCATGTAGCCGGTGGTGTTGTGCAGGAAGAGCAGCGGGACGTCGCGCTGGTTGGCGAGCTGGATGAACTGGGCGGCCTTCTGCGACTCGGCACTGAAGAGGACACCCTGCGCGTTGGCCAGGACGCCGACCGGGTAGCCGTGCAGCCGGGCCCAGCCGGTGACCAGACTGGTGCCGTACAGCGGCTTGAACTCGTCGAAGTCGGAGGCGTCGACGATCCGGGCGATCACCTCGCGCGGGTCGAAGGGGACCTTGAGGTCGTCGGGGACGACGCCGAGCAGCTCCTCCGGGTCGTACTTCGGCGGCTCGGCCGGGCCGGGGTCGGGGTACGCCTTGCGGTGGTTGAGGCGGGCGACCACGCGGCGGGCCTGGCGCAGGGCGTCCGGCTCGTCGACGGCGAAGTGGTCGGCGAGGCCCGACACGCGCGCGTGCATCTCCGCGCCGCCGAGGGACTCGTCGTCGCTCTCCTCGCCGGTGGCCATCTTCACCAGCGGCGGGCCGCCGAGGAACACCTTGGCCCGCTCCTTGACCATGATCACGTGGTCGGACATGCCGGGGACGTACGCGCCCCCGGCGGTGGAGTTGCCGAAGACGACGGCGACGGTGGGGATGCCGGCCGCGGACAGCCGGGTCAGGTCGCGGAAGACGGCCCCGCCGGGGATGAAGATCTCCTTCTGCGAGGGCAGGTCGGCGCCCCCGGACTCCACCAGGCTGATCACGGGCAGCCGGTTGGCGAGCGCGACCTCGTGGGCGCGCAGGGCCTTCTTCAGCGACCAGGGGTTGCTGGCGCCGCCGCGCACGGTGGGGTCGTTGGCGGTGATCAGGCACTCCACGCCCTCGACCACGCCGATCCCGGTGACCAGGGAGGCGCCGACGGTGTAGTCGCTCCCCCAGGCGGCGAGCGGGGAGAGTTCCAGGAACGGCGTGTCCGGGTCGAGCAGCAGTTCGACGCGTTCGCGGGCGAGGAGCTTGCCCCGCGCGCGGTGCCGCCGCACGTACTTCTCGCCGCCGCCCGCGAGGGCCTTGGCGTGCTCGGCGTCGAGGTCGGCGAGCTTGGCGAGCATGGCCGCGCGGTGGGCTGCGTGGTCGGGGCCGCGGGTGTCCAGGGCGGACGGCAGGACGGTCACAGCAGGGCCTCCGGGATGTCCAGGTGGCGGGAGCGCAGCCATTCGCCGAGGGCCTTGGCCTGCGGGTCGAAGCGGGCCTGCGCGGCGACGCCCTCGCCGAGGATGCCCTCGACGACGAAGTTCAGGGCGCGCAGCCGGGGCAGGACGTGCCGGGTCACCGGCAGCGGAGCGGTCTCCGGCAGGAGCGCGCGGAAGCGGTCGACGGTCAGGGTGTGGGCGAGCCAGGACCAGGCCGCGTCCGTGCGGGCCCACACGCCCACGTTGGCGTGGCCGCCCTTGTCGCCGCTGCGGGCGCCGGCGACCAGTCCGAGGGGCGCCCGCCGGGTCGGCCCGCCCGGCGGCGGACCGGGCAGCGGCGGCTCGGGCACGTCCTCCGGTACGGCGCTGTCGGGGGCGGGCGCCACGGGGACGCGGCGCCCGTCGGGGAGGACGGCCACCTGCTCGACGGCGTCCTGCGGGACGTACGCGTCCTCGAAGACGCCGTACGGCGCGCCCTTGCCGGGCGGGGCCAGCACGTGGAAGCCGGGGTAGCTGGCGAGCGCGAGTTCCACCGCGGCCCCGCTCAACGCCCGGCCCACGGCCTGCTGGTCGGCGTCGCGCACGACGAGCCGCAGCAGCGCGCTCGCCGTCTCCTCGGTGGTGGCGTCGGGCCGGTCGGTGCGCACCAGCTCCCAGCGGGCGTCGGCGACCTTGCCGAGGGCGGGCGCGAGCTGGCGCCGTACGAGGGCGGCCTTGGCCTCGACGTCCAGGCCGGTCAGCACGAAGACGACCTCGTTGCGGAAGCCGCCGAGCCGGTTGCGGCCGACCTTGAGGGTGGGCGGCGGTGCCTCCCCGCGCACGCCCTCGATGCGCACCCGGTCCGGCCCGTCCTGGCGGAGCCGTACGGTGTCCAGCCGGGCGGTGACGTCGGGGCCCGCGTACCGGGCGCCCGCCGTCTCGTAGAGCAGCTGCGCGGTGACCGTGCCGACGTCGACGAAGCCGCCGGTGCCGGGGTGCTTGGTGATGACGGCGGTGCCGTCCTCGTGGAGCTCGGCCAGCGGGAAGCCGGGGCGGCCGACGTCGCCGGGCCCCTCGGTGAAGAAGGCGTAGTTGCCGCCGGTGGCCTGGGTGCCGCACTCCAGGACGTGCCCGGCGACGACGGCCCCGGCGAGCCGGTCGTAGGCGTCGGGCGGCCAGCCGAAGTGGGCGGCGGCGGGCCCGGTGACCAGGGCGGCGTCCGTGACCCGGCCGGTGACGACGACGTCGGCGCCCGCGCGCAGACAGGCCGCGATGCCGAAGCCGCCGAGGTAGGCGTGGGCGGCGAGGCTGCCGGGGTGGGCGGCGGTGAGGTCGTCGCCCTCGACGTGGGCGACGCGCAGGGGCACGCCGAGCCGCTCGGCCAGCTCCCGGACGCGGGCGGCGAGCCCGGCCGGGTTGAGGCCGCCCGCGTTGGTGACGATCTTCACCCGTTTGTCGTGGACCAGTCCGAGGCACTCCTCCAGCTGCCGCGGGAAGGTGCGGGCGTACCCGGCGCCGGGGTCCTTCAGCCGGTCCCGTCCGAGGATCAGCATGGTCAGCTCGGCGAGGTAGTCGCCGGTGAGGACGTCGAGCTCACCGCCGGTGAGCATCTCGCGCAGGGCGTCGGAGCGGTCGCCGTAGAAGCCGGAGAAGTTGCCGATGCGCAGGGTCACGCGCCGGCTCCCTTCGGCGGGCGGGCGGCGCCGGGCGGACCGGCGAACGCCTGGGCCAGGTCCAGCCAGCGGTCGGCGTCCGGGCCCTCGGCGCGCAGCGCCAGGTCGGCGCGGTGGGCGCGGCGGGTGACGAGGAGGCAGAAGTCGAGGGCGGTCCCGGTGACGCGCTGCGGGGCGTCCTCGGGGCCGTAGGTCCAGACGTCACCGCCGGGGCCGGTCAGGTCGAGCCGGAACGGGTCGGCGGGGGCGGGCAGGCCGTGCACGGTGTACGCGAAGTCGCGGGTGCGGTGGCCGAGCCGGGCGATGTGGCGCAGCCGGTCGGTGGGGGGCCGGGTGACGCCGAGGGCGTCGGCGATGTCCAGGCCGTGCGCCCAGGTCTCCATCAGGCGGGCGGTGGCCATGGAGGCGGCCGACATCGGGGGCCCATACCAGGGGAAGCGGGCGCCGGGCGGGGCCGCGGCCAGGGCCCTGCCGAGCGCGGCGCGGCCCTCGCGCCAGCGGCCCAGCAGGTCGGCGGGGGCGAGGCGGGCGCCGTCCTCGGCGCCCTCGTCGACGAAGGTGCCGGGCGCGGCGAGGGCCTTCTCCACCAGCTCCCGGAACGCCTCCTCGTCGGTGACCGCGGTGAGCGCCGAACGGTCGGTCCAGGCGAGGTGGGCGATCTGGTGGGCGATCGTCCAGCCCGCGGCGGGGGTGGGCAGCGCCCACTGCTCGGGTTCCAACTCCGCGACGAGGCGGTCCAGTTCGTCGCTCTCGGCACGCAGGTCGTCGAAGACGGGCGTCGGGTCGGCCATGGGGGGAGCATGGCAGCGGCACCAGAAACAAGCAAGCATGCTTGCATTAATTTGTGGAGCGGGAGTCCGCCCGCCGCGCGGGGCGGAGCGGACCCGCCGCGGCTCACGCCTCCGGCGCCACCACCGCCCTGCGCCGCCCCACCTGGGTGCGCACCGCGCCCATGCTGGCCACGATGACCAGGCCGATGGCGAGGGTCTGGGGCAGGCTCAGGGACTGGCCGAGGACCAGGAAGCCCGCGGTGGCGGCGAGGGCCGGCTCCAGGCTCATCAGGATGGCGAAGGTGGAGGCGGGCAGGCGGCGCAGGGCGAGCAGTTCGAGCGTGTACGGCATGACCGAGGAGAGCATCGCCACCGCGGCCCCCAGGCCCAGCGTCACCGGGTCGAACAGCTTGGTGCCGGACTCGGCCAGGCCCAGCGGCAGGAAGACCACCGCACCGACCGTCATCGCCAGCGCCAGACCGTCCGCCTGCGGGAAGCGCCGGCCGGTGCGCGCGCTGAAGACGATGTACGCCGCCCACATCGCGCCCGCCCCGAGCGCGAACGCCACGCCCGCCGGGTCCAGGTCGTCGAAGCCCCCGCCGCCCAGGAGGAAGACCCCGGCCAGCGCGAGCCCGGCCCACACCAGGTTGACCGCCCGGCGCGAGGCGAGCACGGACAGGGCGAGGGGGCCGAGAACCTCCAGGGTGACCGCGGGGCCCAGCGGGATGCGGTCAACGGCCTGGTAGAACAGGCCGTTCATCGCGGCCATCGCCAGACCGAAGACGACCACCGTGCCCCAGTCGGCGCGCGAGTGGCCGCGCACCTTGGGACGGCAGACCAGCAGCAGCACCACCGCCGCGACCAGCAACCGCAGCGCCACCACGCCGAGGGCGCCGGCGCGCGGCATCAGCGTCACCGCCAGGGCGCCGCCGAACTGCACGGACACCCCGCCGGCCAGTACCAGGCCGACGGGACCGAGGGTCGACCGGGCACCCGGGGCCGCCGGGGTGTGCGCCGACGTGGGTGCGGTGGAGGTGCTGGGCGTGGTCACGGGCGGTCCAAAGTCTAGGGTCGCGGCTCGGAGATCGTTCAGCGTGCTGCACTGCGAAGTCCAGGGTAGTGGACCTCGTCAGGCGTGTGAACCCGTTACGCAACTGTCCCGCATGGTGGACCGGCCCGCGCGCCGGGAGCCCGTTCAGCGGCGGCCCAGGTACAGGCCGAGCGCCGTGTGCAGCAGGCGGTTGAGGGGGAAGTCCCACTCGCCCAGGTACTCCACCGCCTCGCCGCCCGTGCCGGCCTTGAAGCGCAGCAGGCCGAGGAGGGGGTCGGACTCCTCCAGGGTGTCGGTGATGCCCCGCAGGTCGTAGACGGCGGCGCCCTCCTCGTAGGCGTCGCAGAGCATCCGCCACTGCAGCGCGTTGTTGGGCTGGACCTCGCGCCTGCGGGCGGTGGAGGCGCCGTAGGAGTACCAGACGTGCTCCCCGACGGTGAGCAGGGTGGCGGCGGCGAGGACCTCGCCGTCGTGGTGGGCGAGGTAGAGCCGCATCCGGTCCGGGTGCTCGGCGGTCAGGGCGGTCCACATCCGCTCGAAGTACGGCAGCGGGCGGGGCAGGAAGCGGTCGCGCTCGGCGGTCTCCCGGTACAGCTCGTGGAACACGGGCAGGTCCTCCCGGCCGCCGCGGACCACCTTCACGCCCGCCTGCTCGGCCTTCTTGACGTTGCGCCGCCACTGCTGGTTCAGGCCCCGGTGGACGTCCTCCAGGGTGCGGCCGGCCAGGGGCACCTGGAAGACGTGGCGGGGCTGGCCGGCGGCGAAGCCGTCCTCGCCGCCCTGCCGCGACGGCCGCCAGCCGGCCCGGCGCAGCCGCTCCGCCACCTCGGCGGCGCGCGGCTCGTACGACGTCGGCTCGACGTCACCCAGCCGGCGGGCGTCCGGGTCGGCGACGGCCGCCTTGACCGCGTCGGCGCTCCAGCGGCGCAGGACGACGGGCGGCCCCATCTTCACCGAGAAGGCGCCCCGCCCCTTCAGGTGGGCGAGCAGGGGGGCCAGCCAGCGGTCCAGGTCGGTGTCGAACCAGTCGATGACCGGACCCTCGGGCAGGTAGGCGAGGTACTTGCGCAGCCCGGGCAGCGGCCGCAGCAGGGCCAGCCCGGCGCCCACCAGGCGGCCGTCCGGCGTGCACCAGCCGAGGCTCTCCGCCCGCCACTCCCGCTTCACCTCGCCCCAGGCGGGGACCTGGAGGTGGCTCACGGAGGGCCGCTCCGCGACGAAGGCGAGGTGCTCGGCCCGGGACAGGGACCGGACGGACAGGGACGGGGCGGGCAGGGCGGCGGGCAGGGACATACCGGGATCTCCTTCGCAGGGCGGTTGCGACCACCGTAGGAGCCGGGCGGGGCGGAGCGCGCGACGAGACGCCCCCTGGGGGTGTCTCGTGGATCAGGCCGGACCAGGGAGTGCCGGACGCCGCGAGCCCGGCCTGATCGACGAGACGCCCCCTGGGGTCACGGCTCGTCCGGCAGGGCCTCCGCCAGCACCTCCACCAGGTGCCTGGCCCGCGCCCGGGACAGTTGCTCCACCTGGGTGCGGCAGGAGTAACCGTCCGCGAGGACCACCGCGTCCGGCGGGGCGTCCCGCAGCGCCGGGAGGAGCTGTTCGTCGGCGCAGGCGCGGGAGACCTCGAAGTGGCCCCGCTCGAAGCCGAAGTTGCCCGCCAGGCCGCAGCAGCCGCCGCTCAGCTCCCCGTCCAGCCCGGCGGCCTCGCGCAGCCGGCGGTCCGGGGCGTCGCCGAGCACCGCGTGCTGGTGGCAATGGGTCTGGCCGACGGCCGGACGGTCCACGCGGGGCGGCACCCAGGAGGGCGCGTACCGCTCCAGCGCCTCCGCGAACGTCAGCACGCGCGTGGCGAGGCGGGCAGCCCGCGGGTCGTCGGGCAGCAGCTCGGGCAGGTCCCCGCGCAGCGCCGCCGCACAGCTCGGCTCCAGGACGACGACCGGGGCGGCGGTCTCCAGCACCGGTTCCATCAGGTCCAGGGTGCGGCGCAGCACCGTGCGCGCGTGGTCGAGCTGGCCGGTGGAGACGTACGTCAGCCCGCAGCACACGCGCGCGTGACGGGCCGTGAGCAGGGCGAGCGGCGACCGGGAGCGGCCGTCGCCGACCGGCCGCCCGCGCATCCGCAGCGTCGGCGGCAGCGTCACGCGCAGCCCGGCCGCCTCCAGCACGCGCACGGCGGCCCGGCCGACCGGCGGTGACAGGTGCTCGGTGAAGGTGTCGGGCCACAGCACCACCAGCGGCCCGCCCCCATGGCTCCCGTCGGCACCCGCACTGCCCCCGCTCCCCCGCCCCGCCGTACGCCGCCACCACCGGCTGAACGTCTCCCCGGCCAGGCGCGGGACCGCCCGCTCGGGCGCCACGCCGGCCAGCCGCTTGGCCACGCGGGCCACCGGGCGTACGGCCGCGAGCGCGTTGACGAGCGCGGTCAGCCGGGCGCGGGACGCCCAGCGCAGCCACCGCGGGAGCCGGCCCAGGCTGTAGTGGGCGGCGGGGCGGCGCCGGCCGGCGTAGTGGTGGTGCAGGAACTCCGCCTTGTACGTGGCCATGTCCACCCCGACCGGACAGTCCGAGCGGCAGCCCTTGCAGGCCAGGCACAGGTCGAGGGCGTCGCGCACCTCCGGCGAGCGCCAGCCGTCCGTGATCAGCTCGCCGGCCAGCATCTCGTGCAGCAGCCGGGCCCGCCCGCGCGTGGAGTGCTCCTCCTCGCCGGTGACGCGGAACGAGGGACACATGACGCCCGGGCCGCCCGCCGTGGCCGTACGGCACTTGGCGACGCCGACGCAGCGCCGTACCGCCGCCGTGAAGTCGCCGCCGTCGGCCGGGTAGCCGAACACCACCGGGACCGGTTCGCGGGGCAGCGGCGCGAAGCGCAGCCCGGAGTCGAGGGGGGCGGGGCGGACCAGCATGCCGGGGTTGAGCAGGTCGTCCGGGTCCCAGACGGCCTTGGCCCGCTCGAAGAGGGCCACGAGCTCCGGGCCGTACATGCGCGGCAGCAGCTCGGCCCGCGCCTGTCCGTCGCCGTGCTCCCCGGACAGCGAGCCGCCGTGCGCGACGACCAGGTCGGCGAGGTCCTCGGAGAACCGGCGGAAGCGGCCGACGCCCGCCTCGCTCAGCAGGTCGAAGTCGATCCGGACGTGGATGCAGCCGTCCCCGAAGTGCCCGTACGGGGTGCCGCGCAGGCCGTGGGAGGCGAGCAGGGCGCGGAAGTCGCGCAGGTAGGCGCCGAGCCGGGCGGGCGGCACCGCGCAGTCCTCCCAGCCGGGCCACGCCTCGGTGCCGTCGGGCATCCGGGTGGCGGTGCCGCTCGCGTCCTCCCGGACGCGCCACAGGGTCCGCTGGGCGGCCGGGTCCGTCACCACCAGGGAGTCCAGGACGTCGGCCGCGCGCACGATCTCCTCCGCACGCGCGCGTGCCTCTCCGGCCGTCTCCCCGCCGGTCTCCACGAACAGCCACGCGCCGCCCCGCGGGAGGCCCGCCCCCGGCGGCACCAGGTCGGCCGCCATGCCCTCCACGGTGAGCGGGCGGTACGGCAGCAGCCCGGCCGCCGCCTCCGCCGCAGCGCCCTCGTCGCCGTACGCCAGCACCGCCAGGGCACGCGCGCGGGGCGCCTCGACGAGCCGTACGACCGCCTCGGTCAGGATGCCGAGGGTGCCCTCGGAGCCGCAGAAGGAGCGGGCGACGTCGGCGCCCCGCTCGGGCAGCAGGGCGTCCAGCGCGTACCCGGAGATGCGGCGGGGCAGCTCGGGGAAGCCGGTGCGCAGCCGGGACAGCTCGCCCTCCACCAGCGCCCGCAGGCCCCGCGGGGCCCCGGCCCAGTCCCGGCCGGGCCGCAGCCGCTCGCCGCGCGCGGTGAGCACGTCCAGCTCCCGCACGTTGTCCGCGGTGGTGCCCCAGGCCACCGAGTGGGAGCCGCAGGAGTTGTTGCCGATCATCCCGCCGAGCGTGCACCTGCCGTGCGTGGACGGGTCGGGGCCGAAGCGCAGGCCGTGCGGGGCGGCCGTCTCCTGGAGCCGGTCCAGGACGAGGCCGGGCTGGACGACGGCGGTGCGGGCGGCCGGGTCGAAGGAGACCAGGCGGTTCATGTGCCGGGTGAAGTCCAGCACCACGCCCGTGCCGGTCGCCTGCCCGGCGATCGAGGTACCGCCGCCGCGCGCCACCACCGGCACGCCGTGCTCACGGCACACCGCCAGCACGGCCGCCACGTCGTCGGCGTCCCGCGGCGCCACCACGCCCCGCGGGACCCGCCGGTAGTTGGACGCGTCCATGGTGACCAGCGCCCGGGCAGTGACCCCGAAGTCCACGTCCCCGCGCACGCTCCGGCGCAGCGCCGCCTCCAGCTCCGCGTGATCCGTCATGGGTCCAGCATGCCCAGGGCGGGCGGGTGTTCCTCGCGGTGGCCCGCGACCGGGGTCGGGCGAAGCGCTCGGCGAAGGGCTTCGGGCCGGGCGGGGTCCCGCGCCGTGGTCCGCAACCGGGGGCCGCGCCGCCCCGTCCTACGGGACACCATGCTCACGACCTCCCTCACCGCCCCGCTCTCCGCCGCCCTGCGCCACCTGCTCGACTTCGCCTGGACGCAGACCCGGGCGTGCGCGTTCGCGATCTGCCTGCTCACCGGGGTGGCGGCGTCCACGCTGCTGCCGCGGCTGCCTGTGGCGCGCTACGACCTGCTCGTGGTCTACGGCGTGCTGCTGACGGCGCTGTTCTGGCGGCGCGGCCGGGAGACCGGGCGGGACGTCGTCGTGATCGCCGCCTGCCACGTCATCGGGCTCGCCTTCGAGCTGGTGAAGGTGTCCCTGGGGTCGTGGAGCTACCCGGAGCCGGCCGTGCTGAAGTTCGCGGGCGTGCCGCTGTACGGGGGTTTCCTGTACGCGGCGGTCGGCAGCTACGTGTGCCGGGCCTGGCACCTGTTCGGCCTGGAGCTGGTCCGCTACCGCCCGCGGGCCACGGCGGTGGTGGCCGCGGCCGTGTACGCCAACTTCTTCACCCACCACTGGCTGCCCGACGTACGGCTGCCGCTGGCCGCGCTGCTGCTGGTGGTGACCGCGGGCACCTGGGTGCAGTTCACGGTGCGCGGGGTGCGCCGGCGGATGCCGCTGGCCCTGTCGTTCGTGCTGATCGGGTTCTTCCTCTGGGTGGCGGAGAACCTCGCCACGTACGTGGGGGCCTGGCGCTACCCGTACCAGCTCCACGGCTGGGAGCCGGTCGGGGTGGACAAGTTCGGCGCCTGGTCCCTGCTGATCAGCATCACGTTCGTGCTGGCTGCGACCGGCGGACGGGGAACAGGGTCGGCACCGGCTCGTTCGTGAGGAAGTCCAGGATCAGCCGGTTGACCAGGTCGGGCTTCTCCATCGGCAGGGCGTGGGAGGTGCCGGGCACCACGGCCAGCTCGGCACCGGGGACCGCGCGGTACAGGGCGAGGGTGTGCTCCGGCGCGATCAGGTCGTCGTCGCCGACCAGGACGAGGGTGGGGGCGGTGATGCGGCCCAGGTCGGCGGTGGGGATGTCGGGCTGGGTGCGGATCATGTCGAGGACCTTGCCGGCGGCGACCGGCCAGTGGGCGGGGCCGTCCGGCGACACGGCCTCGTACATCGTGCGGAACATCGCCATGTCGGGGGCGTCGGGCGACATGTGCGCGAACATCTCGGGCGTCACACTGCTCTCGGGCCCCGGCCGGAAGTTGGCGGAGATGGCGACGACCTTGCGCACCAAGTCGGGACGGGCGATCGCGACGAGCAGCGCGACGATCGCGCCGTCGCTCCAGCCGACCAGGTGGGCGGGGCCGCCGACGACCCGGTCGAGGAAGGCGGCCGTGTCGTCGGCCATGTCCCGGTACGACAGCGGTCCCTCGACGTCGGGCGTGTGGCCGTGCGCGCGGCGTTCGGGGAGGTGGACCCGGAAGCGGGCGGCGAGGTCGCCGCGCTGGGCGCCCCAGGTGTCGTTGGTGCACAGGCCGCCGTGCAGCAGGAGCAGCGGGTCGCCGGTGCCGTCGGTCTCGTACCAGGTCCGGACGCCGGGGAGTTCCACGTACGTGCCCATGGTGTGCGTCCTCCCTCGGGGCGGCCTCCGCCCTGCCAGTCTCCGCCGGGCCCGGAAGGCCGCGCAACACGACCGCGCGGCGCGGGGCGGGCTCTGCCGCCGAGCCGTGCGGTGGCCCTGCGGGGGTCGGGCGGGGGCCGTGCCCGGGCCGGACGAGAACCGTGCCGGGCCGTTCGGGGGGCCGTGCGGTGGCCGTCTCACCCGACGGACGACGTTTCGCCCAGGTTTCCCGGAACGGCTACCCTCCCCCTCGTGGCTGAGATCCGGATTCCCTCTGACATCAAGCCCGCGGACGGACGTTTCGGCGCGGGTCCCTCCAAGGTGCGGACCGAGGCGCTGGACGCCCTCGCCGCCACCGGCACGTCGCTCCTGGGCACCTCCCACCGCCAGGCCCCGGTCAAGAACCTGGTCGGCAAGGTGCGCGAGGGCATCTCGGAGCTGTTCTCCCTGCCCGACGGCTACGAAGTGGTCCTCGGCAACGGCGGCTCGACGGCGTTCTGGGACATCGCGACCCACGGCTTGATCGAGAACAAGTCGCAGCACCTCAGCTTCGGCGAGTTCAGCTCGAAGTTCGCCAAGGCCGCCAAGCTGGCGCCGTGGCTGGCCGAGCCGACCGTGATCTCCGCCGACCCGGGCACGCACCCGGAGGCACGGGCCGAGGAGGGCGTGGACGTGTACGCGTTCACGCACAACGAGACCTCGACCGGTGTGGCCATGCCGATCAAGCGGGTGGCCGGGGCCGACGAGGGCGCGCTGGTGCTGGTCGACGCCACGTCGGGCGCGGGCGGGCTGCCGGTGGACGTCTCCGAGACGGACGTCTACTACTTCGCCCCGCAGAAGTCGTTCGCCTCCGACGGCGGACTGTGGATCGGCGTCTTCTCGCCGGCGGCGCTGGAGCGGGCCGAGCGGGTCCACGCGTCCGGCCGCCACGTGCCGGAGTTCTTCAGCCTGCCCACGGCGATCGACAACTCGCGCAAGAACCAGACGTACAACACCCCGGCGCTGTCCACCCTGTTCCTGCTCAACGAGCAGCTGGAGTGGTTCAACGGCCAGGGCGGCCTGGACTGGGCGGTCCGCCGCACGGCCACGTCGGCGCGCACGCTGTACGGCTGGGCGGAGGACGTGAAGTTCGCGACCCCGTTCGTCACGGACCCGGCGAAGCGGTCCCAGGTCATCGGCACGATCGACTTCTCGGACGACATCGACGCGTCCGCCGTCGCCAAGGTGCTGCGCGCGAACGGCATCGTCGACACCGAGCCCTACCGCAAGCTCGGCCGCAACCAGCTCCGCGTCGCCATGTTCCCGGCCGTCGACCCGACGGACGTCGAAGCCCTGACGAAGTGCATCGACTACGTGATCGACCACCTCTGACACACGGCACAGACGAAGGGGGCGCCCGGAACTCCGGGCGCCCCCTTCGCGTCACGCCCCGGCCGGCTCCACGAACAGCTCGTCGGCCGACCCGACGGTCACGGCCCGGTCCAGCCAGGTCCCGAGCACGTCGAGGTCCTCACAGGAACCGACCCGCTCCCGCACGGCATCAGGCACCTCGATGCCCCGCACGCGCAGCACCCGGAGGATGTCCTCGCCCCGGCTATCTCCCCGGCCCTTGAGGATGGCCTCCTCGATGATGGTGCCGGTACCGGGGAAGCGAATCCGATACGTTGACAAGAGATCTCCGCACGCCCTTTCGGACGGCTCACGCCTCGGACGGCTCCACGAACAACTCATCGGCCGACCCGACGGTCACGGCCCGGTCCAGCCAGGTCCCGAGCACATCGAGGTCCACACAGGAACCGACCCGCTCTCGCACGGCATCAGGCACCTCGATGCCCCGCACGCGCAATACCCGGAGGATGTCCTCCGCCCGAGCCTTCTCACGGCCTTCTTCCCGGCCCTCTTCCCGGCCCTTGAGGATGGCCTCCTCGATGATGGTGCCGCTACCGGGGAAGCGAAGCGTGTACGTCGACAAGAGTTCCCTCCACAACGTCCTTGCCCGGGCGTCGCCCAGACCTGTTTCGGTGAATTCCGCCCAGCTGTAGGCCTGTTCCCTCTCGACGCCTGACAGCGCCGCCGCCAGTGCGTCCAGTATCGCAGGATGGCCCGGGTCCTTGGCGTGGGCGAGTGCGGAGAGGACGGCGAGGGCGAGGTCGCCGGCCGCCTCCTCCGGGTCGGTGATCGCGGGCAGGTTGCCGGGTCCGAGGACCAGCGGGAACACCACCATGCTCGTGTGGACGCGACGGCCGATGCGGATGGGCTCGGCGGCCCATGCCGCGGTCGTCTTGTCCCTGCACACGACCAGCAGGATGGGTGGCAGCCGGTACTTGGCGTACAGGTGCGCCAGGTAGTACGTCCAGCTGCTTGGCTTGTCCGCGTCCGGTCTGCCCTGCGCCTCGACGGCGAGCAGGAACCCGCCCTCCTCGCCCTCCGTATGCACCCGGAACAAGCTGTCCACCCGGCGCTCCACGGGCCTGATCTCGGTGAGGTCCGTGTCCAGCGGCTCGATCGAGGTGGCCTCGGGGAACGGGATGCCCGCGCGGGGCAGGACTCGGGCGAAGAGGTGCGGATCCTCGCGGAAAATCCGGTGCATCGCCTCGTGCGCTGTGCTGACCATGATCCGCAACGTAGGGGGACGACCACCTCCGTGCAGGGGTTAACCCGGCGATGTTCCCCCGGACGGGTGATCAAGCCCGTGGTGTCCGGCGAGGGGCGCCCGGAGGCAGCGGGCGCCCCTCGTGTTCCGGGGTGTGGGGTCAGGTCGCCGTGCAGGTGACCGTCGGGGTGGTGCCGGCGGCCGGGGTCGCTCCGAAGCCCAGGGTGGCCGAGGCGCCCGTGGAGAGCGCTCCGTTGTGGGCGGCGTTGGTCGCGGTGACCGTGGCGCCGGTCTGGGTGTAGGTCGCGTTCCACATGTTCGTCACGTGCTGGGAGCCCGACCAGGTCCAGGTGACCTTCCAGGACTTCACGGCCGTGGTCGAGGTGTTGGTGACCTTCACCTCGGCGTTGAAGCCGGTGCCCCAGTCGCTGGTGACGGTGTAGGCGGCCGAGCAGGTCGGGGTCGTGCTGCCGCCACCGCCACCGCCCCCACCGCCCCCGCCGCCGGTGCCCGGGAAGCCCGGTGCCTTGATGCTCGCCAGGTAGTTGTCCTTGGCGGTGTCGACGGTCGCCCAGTCGTCCTTCAGGATGCCGCCCGTGTCACCGGAGTTGGGGTTCCAGGCCCAGTAGGTCCAGCTGAAGCTGTCGGCGCCGTACGTCGACGTGGGGCGCAGGTAGGACACCAGCGCCGCGAGCCACTTCTGGTCCACCGTGGACTGCAGGGTCGTGCCGAACTCCCCCACCCAGACGGGGGCGATGTTCTGCTTGAAGATGTAGCCCCAGTACTTGTCCCAGATGCCGGGCATGTTGGCGGGGAACGCCGGGTCGCTGAACCAGGTCTGCTGCGCCACGCTGGTCGCGTAGTCGTGCGCCGAGTACACCACCCGGTTGGCGACGTCGAGCTGGACCGGGTACTGGGCGACGCCCATCAGGTTGCCGCCCCACCAGCCGGACACACCGTTGACCGTCTGCACGCCCTCCACGAAGACCAGCAGCTTGGGGTTGACCGACAGCACCGCGTTGCCCGCCCGCTGGGCCGCCAGGCGCCAGTCGGTGGCCGTGTCGCCGCAGCCCCAGCAGGCCGGGTCGTGCGGCTCGTTGTGCAGGTCGATTCCGACGACCGTGTCCTGCCCCTGGTAACGCGTCGCCATCGCCTTGAGGTTGGCGATCCACGTCGACTCCGGCACGGCGGAGGTGTACCAGAGCGCCGACTGGCCCGAGGAGTCCGGGCGGTGGCGGTCCAGGATGACCTTCAGGCCGTCCTGGCCGGCGTACGCGACGAGCTTGTCCAGGACCTGGAGGGACGTCAGCCCCTGGAGGTCGGCGTTCTTGCCGCTGGAGAAGTCGATGCCGGCCGGGACCGTCCCGGGCTTGAAGATGTCGTCGCTGTACGGGACGCGGATCGTGTTGTAGCCCAGCGACTTCATCTGGTCGATCATGCTCTTGTAGTCGCGGGACCACAGGCCGTGGACGACGTAGTTGGCGGTCTCGAAGCCGAACCAGTTGATCCCGGCGATGCGGACCGGCTGCCCGGCCTCGTCGAGGATCTGGCGGCCACTGGTGTGCCAGTACCCGGCGCCGGCGGCGGTGTCCGCCGCGTGGGCCGCGTGCGCGCCGGCCCCCAGCGGCAGCAGGAGCGCGGCGGCGACGGCGCACAGCGCTCTTCTCAAGGTGCGGAACATGCTCGCTGCATCCTTTCGGAAGGCGAGGGTCCGGAATCGATGGGAGCGCTCCCATCACCCTCGTCCCCTATGGAACCAGCTCCCATGCACACGTCAAGAGAATGCGCACCCTTCACAGCAACGAGCCGACGGCAACGGCCCCCGGAACACTTCCCCTTGACCGCCGGACCACCCCGCCGGACCACCCCGCGGGACCACCGGACCGCCCCTGCCGGGCTACCGCCGCCGCACCAGCCGCCGCAGCCCGAACACCGCCGCGCCCACGACGACCACGGCGACGACGGCCGTCCGCGCACCCCCGTCCAGCCCGCCGCCCGACGACCCGCTCCCCGACCCCGCCGACGCCGACGACCCACCGGACGACGAGGACGACGAGGACGACGACCCGCCCCCCGGCGCGTCCTCCGGCACCACCTCGCTGCCGGCGCCCTCGCTCCCGTACATCAGCTTGCTGCCGTCGGCGGAGTAGGTGACGGACTCGCCCTGCCGTTGCAGCGGCACGTTCAGCCGCCCGGTCTTCTTCGGCCGGCCGTCCTTCCAGTCGTAGGCGATGCCGCCGAAGTAGCCGCGCACGGCGAGCTGTTCGCCGTTCGGGGAGAAGGCCGCGTCGGTGGCCCACAGGTCGACGGGGGCGACGGGCCGGAAGACGTTGGAGCCGGGCCGCGCGGACGCCGTCAGCTGCGCGGGGCCCTCGTAGAGGTGCCCGCCGTCCTCGTTCTTGTCGATGATGTAGACGCGCCCGGTCTTCGGGTGCACGACCAGGGACTCGGCGTCGCGGGGGCCGTCGGAGTAGGTGACGACGTACTGCGTGGCCCGCACGGTCTGGTCCTTGAGCTCCTTCGGCTCGGGCAGCCGGTAGATCCACACGTAGGGCCAGCTCCCGCCGAGGTTGTCGCCGATGTCGCCGACGTAGATCTCGTTGCCGGGCCCGATGGAGATGGCCTCGACGTCCCGGGGCCGCCCGATGCCGGCGAGGGTGACGCGGGCGACCGTCCTGCCGGTCGCGCTGTCGACGGCGTAGAGGTAGGGGCCGTCGTCGCTGTCGTTGTGGGTCCAGTAGATCCCGGGGTGCAGCCGGGACGCGGCGAGGCCGCTGGACTCGGTGATGCGCGGGTCCTCGACGGTGAACCGCCCGTCACCGTCCCCGGCAGCGGCGGCGGGCACGGCGAGGGCGCCGACGAGGAGGACCCCGAGGGCGGACACGTGGACGGACACGTGGGCGAGCAGTCGACGGCGCATGGGCCAAGCGTGCCATCCGGGGGCCGCGGTGGGCCGCGGTCACCGGGCCGCGGCCGACCCGGGGTGGTGACCCTCACATCCCACCGCGGACGCCGATCGTTCATGATGAGCGGATGCTCAGGTTCATGCCGGTCGGCGACTCCCAGACCATCGGCAGCGCGGGGGAACACACGTGGCGGTACCGGATGTGGCGGCACCTGTGCGCCACGTACGACGGTCCGTTCACCCTCGTCGGCCCGCGCGAGACGCTGTACGACCCGCGGACCGACGCGCCCACGTCGTACGCCTACGCCGAGCCGGACTTCCCGCGCGCCCACCTGGCCGGCTGGGGCGAGGGCTGGCTGCACATGGCGCCGCTGGTCGAGGACGCGGTGCGGCGCGAACGGGCCGACGTGCTGCTCGTCGCCCTCGGCCTGATCGACCTCGGCTTCTACACCAACCCGGAGCAGACGGCGGACAACGTCCGCGCGTTCGTGGCCGCCGCGCGCCGGGCCGACCCGCACGTCCGCATGGTCGTACTGCCGGTCGTCCCCAACGTCCGCGCGGCCTCCGACGCGTCGTTCGGCGACCAGGTGACCACCTTCAACGAGCTCCTCGCGAAGACCCTCGCCGACCTGGACGAGCCGGGCTCCCCCCTGCTGCTCGCATCCCTGCCCGCCTCGTACGACCTGCACACGGACACGTACGACGGCACCCACCCCAACGCGCACGGCGAACACAAGCTCGCGGCGGCCTTCGCGGACGCCATGCACCAGGCGTGGGGGCTGGGCGGGCCGTACGCGGGGTGACGGGGGGCGCGGGGCCGGGGCGTGCCCTGGTCACCGTGCGTGTCGTTGTACCGCGCGGCCGCACTCGTCCGTGAGGCGGCCGGGGGGAGCGCCACGATGACCGTCCTCGCAGACAGGACCGAGATGGCCGACGACAGCGGCGAGCCGACTCTGGACGAGCTGTTCGAGTCGATCGAGCGGACCACCCCCGAGGGCCACCGGGTCGAGATCGTCGAGGGGATCGTCTTCAGGGCGCCGCAGCGGGACATCGACTGGAGCATCATCCGTCGGATCGTCCGGGCGATCGAGGACCGGTTCGGGGTGGACGTTCCGGTCCTGTCCGACGTGCGGATCGACTTCCCCGGCAAGCTGAACGGCTACGCGCCGGACGTCGTCAAACTCCGCGACGGCGCAAGGAAGGACGCGGCCGGACGCTGGCGTTGCACGGACGTCGAGTTCGTCGCCGAAGTCATCTCCCAGGGCACGGCCCAGAACGACTACGGTCCCAAGAAGACCGCCTACGCCTTCGCCGAGGTCCCCGCCTACCTCATCGCCGACCCGTACCAGGGCAGGTGCCACCTCTACACCCGGCCCAAGGACGGCGAGTACGTCAGCGAACTCTCCGTGGCCTTCGGAGCCGACGTCGACATGACGGACACGGTGCTCGGCCTGACCCTGAGGACCCAGGACTTTCCCCGCGACTGAGCGGGTGGCTGCTGTCAGAATCACGTCGTATGGCGATCATTCACCGGACCACGCTCAAGCCCACCAAGCTGGAACTGCTCACCGACTGGCTGCCCACGCGTCCCTGGTACGTCGGTGACGGCGGGCCCGAGTTGTCGCGGCCGGGCGGGTTCCGGCTGGACGACCCGGAGGGCGAGGTGGGCATCGAGTTCATGGTCGCCCTCGACACCTCCGGCGCCGCTCCCGTCGCCTACCACGTCCCCCTCACCTACCGCGGCGCCCCGCTCGCCGGCGCCGACCACGCCCTCATCGGCACGACGGAGCACGGCGTCCTCGGCACCCGCTGGGTCTACGACGGCTGCCACGACCCCGTGTTCCAGGCGCAGTTGCTCGCCCTGTTCGAGGGCCGCGTCCAGGCCCAGGCCCAGAGCCTCACCGACACCCCCGACCACGAGGTCACCCACGCCTACACCGGCCCGGCCCTCACCGTCCCCACCCGGCCGGCCACCGTCACCGACACGGCCACCGGCACGACCGTCCCGACGGCGGACGGCACGGCCCTCCACGTCCACCGCCGCCTCACCCCCGGCCCCCACCCCGCGGAAGCCCTGGGCCACGTCACCGGCGCCTGGCAGTCACCGGAGGGCGACCGCACGCGAGCGGTCTTCGCGACGCTGGTGCCGCGGGAACACGCCTGACCCGTCGAGCGACCCCGGGGTCAGACGTCCCGGATGACCACTCGGTCACCGCAGAGCCTGGTCCAGTCGTCCCGGTCGGAGGTGAGAATCAGCGCAGGTGCCGGCGCGCGCAGGGCCATCGCCGCCACGAGCGCGTCGATCGCGTGCTTGTGCCCGTGCAGCCCACCGGCCTCCCGCAACAGGTTCACGGCCGCAAGTGAGTCCTCCGAGGTCACTGCCTCCACGCGAAGCCGGGAGAGATACCACTGCAGCCGCGGCATGTCGGTCTTCCCGTGCACCGCCTCAACGATGGTGAGCGCGGAGATACGGACCGGGACACCTGCTCTTCGGATTGCTTCGATCTTGGCCGTCAGCCGACGGTCGTTGCGCAGAAGCAGCGACAGCGCCTCCGAGTCGAGGACGACCGAGCTGACGGCGTCCTCCTTCACGCCGCGTGCTCCCCCTTGCTCTGCACCTCACCGAAGAGCTCGCGGGACGCGGCCTCGATCTCCGCCTCCGTCAGCGGGCCGTGCTCCGCTTCCTGAGCGGCGACGATCTCCGCGAGACCGTCCATCTCGAGCTGGTGCCTGACGGCCTCGGCGATGTACGAGGACAGGCCCCGTCTCCCGGTCCTCTCCCGCAGCACCGCCAACAGGTCGGTCGGCAGGGAGATGGAGACATTCTCGGTGTTTCCAGCTCGCTGGGCAGCCATGGAAACGAGTGTAATACCAAAACTATTACAGAGCGCGCCTCCGCCCGAACGTCGACGTGACGTTGCCGGGCGAGGTCGAGGAGGTGATCCCGGCCGAACGCCCGGAGTTCTGTCGCTTGCCTAGAGCGCACTCCACGCCGTTGGCTGGGTGGCATGGAGTACACGCAGCTCGGACGCACCGGACTCAAGGTCAGCCGACTGGTCCTCGGCACGATGAACTTCGGACCGCAGACGAACGAGGCGGACAGCCACGCGATCATGGACGCGGCGCTGGACGCGGGCATCAACTTCTTCGACACCGCCAATGTGTACGGCTGGGGCGAGAACAAGGGCCGCACCGAGTCGATCATCGGCAACTGGTTCGCCCAGGGCGGCGGCCGCCGCGACAAGGTGGTCCTCGCCACCAAGGTGTACGGCAACATGGACACCGACGGCGAGACGGTCTGGCCCAACCACGACAAGCTCTCCGCGCTGAACATCCGGCGCGCCGTGGACGCGTCGCTCAAGCGGCTCCAGACGGACCACATCGACGTCTACCAGTTCCACCACATCGACCGGTCGACGCCGTTCGAGGAGATCTGGCAGGCGATCGACGTCCTGGTCCAGCAGGGCAAGATCCTGTACGTCGGCTCGTCCAACTTCCCCGGCTACAAGATCGCCCAGGCCAACGAGGTCGCCTGCCGCCGCGGCGGCACCATCGGCCTGGTCAGCGAGCAGTGCCTGTACAACCTCGCCGAGCGGCGTGCCGAGATGGAGGTCATCCCGGCGGCGCAGGACTACGGCCTCGGTGTGATCCCCTGGTCGCCACTGCACGGCGGTCTGCTGGGCGGGGTCATCAAGAAGGAGGTCCAGGGCGGCCGGCGGGCCTCCGGGCGTGCCGCGGACACCCTGGCCGACCCGGCGGGCCGGGCGCAGATCCAGGCGTACGAGGACCTGCTGGACAAGCACGGCGTGGAGCCGGGCGAGGCCGCGCTGGCGTGGCTGCTGACGCGTCCCGGGGTGACGGGTCCGATCGTCGGTCCGCGCACGGCGGAGCAGCTGGAGTCCGCGGTGCGGGCGGTCGAGCTGGAGCTGGGCGAGGAGCTGCTGACGGGCCTGGACGAGATCTTCCCGGGTCCCGGACCGTCGCCGGAGGCGTTCGCCTGGTAGGGGCCGGGCCGGCGGTGGCCGGCGGGCGTCGGGCTACCTGCCGACGGCCGCCGCCACCGCCACCACGACGAACAACAGCACGAGCGCACCGGCCATGATCCGGTTCCGGGTCTTCGGGTCCACGTACCCGAGCCTAACCGGCCGCGCCGAGCGCCCAGCGGCCGACCGGCTCGTAGCGGGGCTGCCGACCGGGCACGCCGGAGACGGGCAGGTGGCTGCGGACGAGCACCAGCTCGGCGACGGTCCAGGTCCGGCCGGTGAAACCGGCCAGGGCGTCGACCCACGGCCGGGTGTCGACGGCGGTGCGGCTGCGGGCGAGCGTGAGGTGGGCCTTGTAGCGGCGGTGCTCGCCCAGGTCGATCCCGGCCTTGCGGCCGGCGGCCTCCGCGCGCTCGGCGAGCAGCCGCAGCGCGGGCAGGTCGCCGTGCGCGCCGGTCCACAGGGCGCGGCCGTGCCCGAACTGCCCGCCGCCGCGCAGGGCCAGCTCGAAGGGCGCGCCGCGGTGCGCGGCCCGCTCCAGCCGCGCCGACAGCGCGGGCACGGTGGCGTCGTCGACCTCGCCGTAGAACGCGAGCGTGAAGTGCCACCCGGTCGGCTCGGTCCACCGCAGCCCCCCGGCCCCGGGCAGCCCCCGCAGCACGGCCACCTCCACGGCCAGCTCCCGGGTGACGTCCTCGGGGGGCAGCACGGCGGCGAAGAGTCTCATGGAGCCACCCTCTCGCGTCCGCACGCCCGTTCGCTCATCCGTGCCCCGGTCACCCGGCCCGTCCGCTGACCGCACCGGCCCGCCGTGCCCTGGAGCGGACCGGTACCGGCGCGTCGGCGGTCACCGGCAGCGTCCTGGAAGTCGCCCTGCGGGTCCTGGCCGCCGACCGCCCGGGCGTCACGGCCGGCCAGGACGAGCGCCGCGCCCGGCTCGCCCGGATGCAGCGACCGGACGGCTCCTGGTCTGCGGCCGCCTCCTACCGGATGGGCCGCTTCCCGCTGTTCTTCGGCTCGTCCTTCCTCACCACAGTGTTCGCGCTGAGCGCCCTCTGGCCGGCCCGCCCGGCGCCGACGGTGCCGCCTCCCCGTACGGGTGAGTGACGGGTGGTTCTCACCGACGGGGCGCGGCCGGACGCCGAGCATGGGCGGCGGAGGTGTCCAGGCGTCCGGCCTGGCCCGGCACAGGAAGGTGCGAAGGAATGTCCACAGGCCTGCCGCCCATCGGCTCCGAGATCCCCCGCTCGATGCTCGCCATGGGAGCCACCCTGGAGATCGGCGGTGCCACCGTGCAGGTGGACCTGCGCGGCGGCATCAAGGAGCGCGTCGACGTCAACCCGGACGCCCCGCACGACAGCGTGACCCTGCGCCCCGTCGGCTTCCAGGTCACCGGTGAGCTCCCCGACGGGCGCACGGTCACGCTCGCCCAGGCCGACGCCGACACCGGCTCGGCCGGCGCGCTGCGGATCTCCCGGCACCTGCCGCTGACGTACGAGCTGCTCGACGTCGTACCCGTCACCCTGACCCTCAGCGGCCCGGACGGTGAGGACGTCGTGGCGTCGGCGGTGGACCCGCTGGTCCTGGTGACCGAGGACGTCACGCAGTTCCCGACCCAAGGGGATCTCAGCTCCCTGGAGGCACCCGTCGCCTTCGCCGTCACCGATGCCTCCTCCACGGTCGTCGCCCGGCTGGTGACGTTCCCCGTCAAGTCCGGCGGGATCTGACCGGCGCCCGCGACGGCAGCCGGGCGCGCGGGCCGGTGCGGCGCGCGAAGGGACCCGCACCGATCACCCGCCGGCGCTCACGCCGCCCGGGCCAGTTCCTGCTGGCGTTCCCGGGGGACGAAGCGGAGCTTCGGGTGGCCGTGGTCCCAGGCCACCGCCAGGCGCAGGCCGCCCACCCGGGCCAGGACCAGACCGACGGTGACGGCCGCGGCGGCCGAGATCGCGCCGCCGACCGCCAGGCCCGCGCGCACGCCGTACGCGTCCGTGATCCAGCCCGCGATCGGCGCGCCGACCGGGGAGCCGCCCAGGAAGACCATCATGTAGAGGGACATCACGCGGCCGCGCATGGCCGGGTCGGTGCCCATCTGGATGGCGGTGTTGGCGTTGACGTTGATCGTCATGCCGAACATCCCGATCGGCGCCATGAGCAGCGCGAACAGCCACAGCGAGGGCGCCGCCGCCGCGACCAGTTCGAGCGCGCCGAACAGCGCCGCCGCCGCGATCATCACCCGCAGCTTGGCCGTGCCGCGGCGGGCCGCGAGCAGGGCGCCGGCCAGCGAGCCGACGGCCATCAAGGTGTTGAAGAGGCTGTAGGACCCGGCGCCCGCGTGGAAGACGTCGTCGGCGAAGGCGGACAGGTACACCGGGAAGTTGAAGCCGAACGTGCCGACGAACCCCACCAGGACGATGGTCCAGATCAGCTCCGGGCGCCCGGCGACGTAGTGCAGGCCCTCCCGCAGCTGGCCCTTGCCGCGCGGCGCGCGCTCGACGACGTGCAGCTCGCGGGCGCGCATCAGCAGCAGCCCGGCGATGGGCGCGACGAACGACAGGCCGTTGAAGAGGAACGCCCAGCCGGTGCCCACGCCGGTGATCATCAGGCCGGCGACGGCCGGCCCGACCAGGCGCGCGGACTGGAAGTTGGCGGAGTTCAGGCTGACCGCGTTCTGCAGCTGCCCGGGGCCGACCATCTCGGAGACGAACGACTGGCGGGCCGGGTTGTCGAGGACCGTGGCCAGGCCGACCGCGAAGGCGGCGAGGTAGACGTGCCACACCTGGACGTGGCCGCTGAGCGTGAGCACCGCCAGGACGACGCCGGTGACGGCCATCGCGGCCTGGGTGAACAGCAGGGTGGGGCGCTTGGGCAGCCGGTCGACGAGGACACCGCCGTAGAGGCCGAACAGGAGCATCGGCAGGAACTGCAGGGCCGTGGTGACACCGACGGCCGTGGCGGAACCGGTGAGGCTGAGGACCAGCCAGTCCTGGGCGATGCGCTGCATCCAGGTGCCGATGTTGGAGACGACCTGGCCGAGGAAGAACAGGCGGTAGTTCCTGATCCTCAGGGAGCTGAACATCGAGGACCTGCGGGCGGGTCCCGGGGTGGGCGGGGAGTCGGGTCGGGTGCGCGGTGCGGGGGCGGAAGCTGCTCCGGATCCCGTACTCAAAAGGGTTCGCCTCCTCGATGACGGTGACTGCTTACAGGTGTGCGAGCTTCTCCAGCACGGGGGCGGCAGCGCGCAGCTTGGCCCACTCGTCCTCGTCCAGGCCGTCCACCAGGTGCGCCAGGAAGGCGTTCCGCTTGGCGCGGGCCTCCGCGAGCATGCTTTCGGCCTGCTCGGTCCTGGTGACGACCTTCTGGCGGCGGTCCTCGGGGTGCGGCTCCAGCCGGACCAGGCCCTTGGCCTCCAGCAGCGCCACGATGCGGGTCATCGACGGCGGCTGGACGTGCTCCTTGCGGGCGAGCTCGCCCGGGGTGGCGCTGCCGCAGCGCGACAGCGTGCCGAGCACCGACATCTCGGTCGGGCTGAGCGACTCGTCGACCCGCTGGTGCTTCAGGCGGCGCGAGAGCCGCATCACGGCGGATCTGAGGGAGTTCACGGCGGCAGCGTCGTCGCCATGGGTGAGGTCCGGCATGTTCTTTAGCTTAACTCATTACCCTCGCTAAAGAACGCCTGGAGGCACGCCGGCGCGCAGTGATCCCTGCCACTGTGCGCCGAGATCACTCGAACGGGTGATACGAGCGCGGAACGGCACGCATCACCCCGAACCGTCCCGCGACCCTCGTAGCCATGGGGACCAGCGTGCTCAGCCTGCGAATGGACCACGTCCTGCTCGAGCGGCTCCGGCACCATGCCGCGAAAAGAGGAATGAGCGTCCAGGACTATGTCGTCCGGACGCTCATCCGCACCGACTTCGACGAGCGGTTCCAGTCCGCCGTCGAGGAGACGGAAAAGTTCTACGGGCTCACCTGAGGGCGGACCCGGGGGCCGGTCAGGTCAGACCCAGGGCCGGCATCAGGTAGTAGAAGGCGAAGACCGCGGAGACCACGTACATGGCCACCGGCACCTCCCGCCCGCGGCCGGCCGCCAGCCGCAGCACCGTGAAGGTGATGAAGCCCATGCCGATGCCGTTGGTGATCGAGTAGGTGAACGGCATCATCACCATGGTGATGAAGGCCGGGACCGCGATCGTGTAGTCGGCCCAGTCGATCTCCTTCACCGAGCCCGCCAGAATCAGGAAGCCCACCGCGAGCAGCGCCGGGGTCGCCGCCTGGGACGGGACCATCGTCGCCACCGGGGTGAGGAACAGCGCCACGGCGAACAGCGCGCCGGTGACCACGTTGGCGAAGCCGGTGCGGGCGCCCTCGCCGACGCCTGCGGTGGACTCCACGAAGCAGGTGGTGGCCGAGGAGGAGCTGGCGCCGCCGGCCGCGACGGCGATGCCGTCGACGAAGAGCACCTTGTTGATGCCGGGCATCTGGCCCTGGGCGTCGGTCAGCCTGGCCTCGTCGGAGACGCCCATGATCGTGCCCATCGCGTCGAAGAAGCACGACAGCAGCACGGTGAAGACGAACAGCACGCCGGTCAGCACGCCGACCTTGTCGAAGCCGCCGAACAGGCTGACCTTGCCGAGCAGGCCGAAGTCGGGGGCGCCGACCGGGTTGCCGGGCCACTTCGGGGTGGTCAGGCCCCAGGAGGGCACCTTCGCGACCGCCTCGACGATCATCGCGAGCACGGTCATCGCGACGATCGAGATGAGGATCGCGCCGGGGACCTTGCGCACGATCAGCGCGAGGGTGAGCAGCGCGCCGAGCACGAAGATCAGCACGGGCCAGCCGTTGAGGTGGCCGTCGCCGCCGAGCTGGAGCGGGACGGTGGTCTGGGCGACGTCGGGGATGCGGGAGACGAAGCCGGAGTCGACCAGTCCGATCAGCATGATGAACAGGCCGATGCCGATGCTGATGGCCTTGCGCAGGCCGAAGGGCACCGCGTTCATGACCCGCTCGCGCAGTCCGGTGGCGACCAGCAGCATCACCACGAGGCCGGCCAGCACGACCATGCCCATGGCGTCGGGCCAGGCCATGCGCGGGGCGAGCTGGAGCGCGACGACCGAGTTCACGCCGAGGCCGGCGGCCAGCGCGATCGGCACGTTGCCGACGACGCCCATCAGCAGCGTCGTGAACGCCGCCGTCACGGCCGTCGCGGTGACCAGCTGGCCGTTGTCCAGCTGGTGGCCGTACATGTCCTTCGCGCTGCCGAGGATGATCGGGTTCAGCACGATGATGTAGGCCATCGCGAAGAAGGTGGCGAGACCACCGCGGACCTCACGCGCCAGCGTGCTGCCCCGCTCCGAGATCTTGAAGTAGCGGTCGAGTGCGCCGTGGCCGGGCGTGCCGCCGGGCTGCTCGGACGCGGGGGCCTGGGAAGGGGCCGAGGTGGGGGCCATTGATACTTTCCTACGAACGGAACCGGTCATAGACAAACGGTTTCAGTATGAACATATGAAGCCAGGGTTGGCCATCTCCGCGCGTAGACCCCGTGGGGACGCGGGGGACGGCGGCGGTCCGCCCCGGGCCTCGTAAGCTGTGCGGCATGGCCGGACTTTTTTCGGGATCCCCGAAGCACGAGGCGCCGGAGCCCCTGGAAGGGCCCGTGGTCGCGACCGTCGTCGGCGGCACGGTCCTCTGGTTCGTCCTCTTCCTCGTGCAGCTGCCCTTCTACGGCTGGTTCGACGACCACGGCCACGCGTGGTGGGTGTGGACCTGCCTGGCCGGGGGCGGGCTCGGCCTGATCGGCATCTGGTACGTCCGCCGACGCGAAGCGGCCCTCGAGCGGGCACACGTCCTACCCCCGCAGGATCCGGCTCCTCCCCTGGTCTGATCTTCGGGACCTCCGGCGGGTGAAGCCCCCCGTCCGCACGTACCGTCGAAGGCATGACCCACACCGACGCCGCCCCCGCCGTCCCGGCGCACCGGGCGACGGGGCTCACCGCCGCCGAGGTCGCCGAGCGCGTCGCCCGCGGTCAGGTCAACGACGTTCCGGTGCGCAGCAGCCGCTCGCTCGGCGAGATCGTCCGGGCGAACGTCTTCACCCGGTTCAACGCGGTCATCGGCGTGCTCTGGCTGGTCATGCTGGCCGTCGCGCCCATCCAGGACAGCCTCTTCGGCTTCGTGATCGTCGCCAACACCGGGATCGGCATCGTCCAGGAGTGGCGCGCGAAGAAGACCCTCGACTCGCTCGCGGTGATCGGCGAGACCCGGCCCGTCGTACGGCGCGAGGGCGCCGCCGTGCCGGTCGCCACCTCGGACATCGTCCTGGACGACCTGCTGGAGATCGGTCCCGGCGACAAGATCGTGGTCGACGGGGTGTGCGCGGAGGCCGACGGGCTGGAGATCGACGAGTCACTGCTCACCGGTGAGGCCGACCCGGTCGTCAAACACCCCGGCGACCCGGTCATGTCCGGCAGCTTCGTGGTCGCCGGCGGCGGCGCCTTCCGCGCCACCAAGGTGGGCCGCGAGGCCTACGCCGCCCAGCTCGCCGAGGAGGCGTCCCGCTTCACCCTGGTCCACTCCGAGCTGCGCTCCGGCATCTCCACCATTCTCAAGTACGTCACCTGGATGATGGTCCCGACCGCGATCGGCCTGGTGGTCAGCCAGTTGTTCGTGAAGAACAACGACGTCAAGGACTCGATCGCCCGCACCGTCGGCGGCATCGTCCCGATGGTCCCGGAGGGCCTGGTGCTGCTCACCTCCGTGGCCTTCGCGATCGGCGTCGTCCGGCTCGGCCGCAAACAGTGCCTCGTCCAGGAACTGCCCGCCATCGAGGGCCTGGCCCGTGTCGACACCGTCTGCCTCGACAAGACCGGCACCCTCACCGAGGGCGGCATGGACGTCACCGCGCTGCGCGCCCTCGACGGCCACGACGAGTCCTCCCTGCACCGGGTGCTCGGCGCCTTCGGCGCGTCCGACCCGCGCCCCAACGCCTCCCTGCGGGCGATCGTCGACGCCTACCCCGACACCGGGGAGTGGCGCCACACCGGGGCCCTGCCCTTCTCCTCCGCCCGCAAGTACAGCGGCGCCACCTTCGACGAGGGCGACGGCGCGAGCAGCACCTGGCTGCTGGGCGCCCCCGACGTGCTGCTGGACGACGGGCACCCCGCGCTGGCAGAGACCGAGCGGCTCAACGAGGACGGCCTGCGGGTGCTGCTGCTGGCCCGCGCCGAGCGCGCCCTCGACGACACCGACGTCACCCAGGGCGCCGAGCCGGCCGCGCTGGTCGTCCTGGAACAGCGGCTGCGGCCGGACGCCGCCGACACCCTGCGCTACTTCGCCGAGCAGGACGTCCGGGCGAAGGTCGTCTCCGGCGACAACGCGGTCTCCGTGGGCGCGGTCGCCGCCAAGCTGGGGCTCAGCGGCAGCGCCGTCGACGCGCGGCGGCTGCCCGGGGAGCCGGAGGCGATGGCCGAGGCGCTCGACGAGGGCACGGTGTTCGGGCGGGTCACCCCGCAGCAGAAGCGGGACATGGTCGGCGCGCTCCAGTCGCGCGGGCACACCGTCGCGATGACCGGCGACGGCGTCAACGACGTGCTGGCGCTCAAGGACGCCGACATCGGCGTCGCGATGGGTGCCGGGTCCGAGGCCACCCGGGCCGTGGCGCAGATCGTGCTGCTCGACAACAGCTTCGCCACGCTGCCGTCGGTGGTGGCGGAGGGGCGCCGGGTCATCGGCAACATCACGCGGGTGGCGACGCTGTTCCTGGTGAAGACCGTCTACTCGGTGCTGCTGGCGCTGCTGGTGGTGTGCTGGCAGGTGGAGTACCCCTTCCTGCCACGCCACCTGACCCTGCTGTCCACGCTCACCATCGGCGTGCCCGCGTTCTTCCTGGCCCTCGCCCCGAACCGGGAGCGGGCCCGGCCGCACTTCGTCCGGCGGGTCATGCGGTACTCCGTGCCGGGCGGCGTGGTGGCGGGGGTGGCGACCTTCGTGACGTACCTGATCGCCCGTCACCACTACACGGGCGCCGGGTCGCTGGACGCGGAGACCAGCGCGGCGACCCTCACGCTGTTCCTGATCTCCCTGTGGATCCTGGCGATCATCGCCCGCCCGTACACCTGGTGGCGGGTGCTGCTGGTCGCCGCGATGGGCGTGGCGTTCCTGGTGGTGCTGGTCGTGCCGTGGCTCCAGCACTTCTTCGCGCTGAAGCTGGTGGGGGTGACGATGCCGTGGATCGCCGTGGGCGTCGCGGCGGTGGCGTCGGCCGCCCTGGAGCTGGTGTGGCGGTGGGTCGACCGACGCTTCCCCGTCTAGAGGGCTGCCGCTGTCTAGCGGACGTCGACGAAGTCGCCGGCCGCGGAGACGGCCGGGGTCGTCGGGGTGCCCGCGAAGGTGTAGCGGAAGTAGCCGTCCGCGGTGGCCTTCACAGTGGTCCTCAGGGCGCCCGTCGAGGAGGTCGTGACGGTCTTGACCGTGGTGTAGGCGGTGCTGCCCTTCTTGCGGAACTGGAGCTTCACCGGCTGGCTCGCGTAGCCGGCGTAGGTGTGGGCCTCCCAGTTGGCGCGGGACAGCTTGCCGGTGACGGTGATCGTGGCGCCCTTGCGGACCGGCTCGGGCGAGGCGTCGGCGGTCAGCTTGGACAGGCGCTGGACCGCGGCCGAGCCCAGGTCGCCCTTCCAGGTGGCGTGGTTGGCGGAGTCGACGGCGAGGGCGCCGACCTTCCAGGCACCGGCCTCGGTGTTGACCAGGTCGCCGTGGGCGCTGTCGAGGAAGATCGTGGCCTTGCAGTGCAGCACGGTCGAGGAGGCCGCCGTGCAGGTGCCCGGCTCGTCGCTGATGAACAGGTCGGACGGGGAGGTGATGGCGGCGCCGCGGTACAGGACCGGGCCGCTCTGGAAGGAACCGGTGCTCAGGGCGGCGGGCTTGGTCACGGTGTAGGTGACCGGGGCCGCGACCTTGGCCGAGGCGCCGACCACGATGCCGTGGCCGCCGTTGACCTTGACGGCGGAGAAGGTCACGGCCGGGCCGGTGGTACCGGTCGCCTGCGCGGCGGGCGCGGCGAGGGCGGTGAGGGCCAGCGCGCCGAGTGAGACGGCGACGGTGGCGGTGGCGCGTATGCGCATGTGCGTTCCCCAGTGGGAGGAGTGGATCGTGGAGTCTGGTGACTCACATGATCAGATCCGCGAGGGACCCACGGGGTTGCAGGGGTTGGTGAGGTCTTTGCGACCGGTTGGCCGGCGGATGGTGACCGGCCGGGGACCGGCCCGGACGACTGGCGCGTCCGCCCGCCCCGGACGGCTTCCGGGGCGGGCGGACGCGGTGGTGCCTGGTGCCTTGCGGCCTGGTCAGCGCACGTCGACGTAGTCGCCGGCGGCGGCGATCGCCGGGGCGGTGTTGGTGCCGACGAAGTTGTAGCGCCAGTAGCCGTCCACGCTCGCCTTGACGGTGGTGCTCAGGCCGCCGGTCGAGGTGGTCTTCACGCTCTTGACGGTCGAGTACGTGGTGGTGCCCGCCTTGCGGAACTGGAGCTGCGCGTACACGCCGGCGTAGCCGGAGTAGGCGCCGGTGTTCCAGTTGGCGTAGGTCAGGCGGCCCGTCGCGGTGATCGTCGCGCCCTTGCGGACGGGCTCGGGCGAGGCGTTGACCGTCACGGCCGAGCGGCGCTGCAGGCGCGTCGTGGCCAGGTTGTCCTGGTCGGCGACGCCGACCTTGCTCCAGTCGATGTCGTCCGTGCTGTACGGGTCGACGTCGTTCCAGTCGATGACGTAGCCGGTCGCCTTCCAGGTGGTGGCGTCGGCGTTGTACAGGTCTTCGGCCGGGCGGACGTCGACGGTGCCCTTGCAGGTGTCGACCGTGGCGGACACCGCGGTGCACACCGGCCAGTTGTCGCCCTCCAGGAAGTTGGCCGGTTCGTCGTAGGAGCCCCGGTAGAGCGTGACGTCCACCCAGGTGTCGTCGGCCCGGAGGTCGACGTCCGCCCCGTGGGTGACCGTGTAGGTGACGGGCGCGACGACGTGACCGGTGGGGCCGGCCACGATCGGCTTGCCGCCGTTGACCTTGACGTTGGAGAAGGTGACGCTCAGCGGGTACGGGGTGCCGGTGTCGGTGCCGGTCGACCCGGTGTACGCGGACTTGCCGTCGGCGGCCTTCAGGGCGGCGCGGACGACGTCCTGCTTGCTGGGACCGCCGTCGGCGGCCGTCGCGGCCGGCACGGCGAGGGCGGACAGGACCAGGGCGCCGCTGAGGGCGGCCACGGTGGCGCGGATGCGCATGTTTTCCCCCGGTGGGAAAAGGGGGCCCCCGGCGGGTCGGTCCCATCGACTCGTCCTCGCGGGGGGCCCAAATGATCGCGGAGCCTGTTGGCTCACATGATCAGATCCACGGCGCACGCGAATGGTTGTACGCCCCCGTGAAGATTTTGTGCGCGCATCAGTCGAACCACCGGTCCCGGGCCAACTCCTCGGTGCGCGACGGGTCTTCGAGCAGGGCCGCGACCTCGAAGCGGCGCGGCCACTGGCGTGCCGCCCAGGCGAGGCCCGCGGCCACGCCCTCCAGGGTGGCGGCGTGCAGCACGCCGTCACGGGTCAGCCGCCAGTCGATCTCCACGCCGTCCACGACGAGTTCCTCGTGCTCGACGTAGGTCCGCGGGGTGAGCGGGCCGAGCAGCACCCGCACCGGCTCCGGTACGTCGTGCTCGGTGCCCTCGGAGTCGACCCCGCCGGTGACCGACTCGCTGAGCCGGCGCACCTGGAACAGCTCGGCCAGCTCGGCGGCCAGGCCCGGGCGGACCGGCAGCAGCGGCACTCCCGCGGTGAAGGGCAGCAGGTCCGGGGAGTCCACGACCACCGCGTCGGCGGCGTCCACCACCTCCACCCGCCCGTCGACCACGGCCCGCAGCTCGTCCGGCAGGGTCACCCGCTCGGGGTCCAGCTCGGCCAGCGCGCCGTACAGGCCGTGCAGTTGCGCGGCGGTCACGGTGCGGTCCGGGTCGGCCAGGCGGTCCAGGAGCTCGGCCGCGCCGCCCGGCTCCTCCAGCAGCGCCGCCACCGACGTGCGGACCCCGAGCGCGCGCAGCACCTGCTCGTCGTCGAAGCCGGTCGCGTCGGCCTCGTCGTACAGGCCGCGCAGCAGCGGGTCGCCGCCGGCCGCCAGCAGCCCGGCCGGGCGCCGCCCGTCGAGCACCGGGTGCCCGCGCAACCACCAGGCGGTGTACGGCCGTACGACCTCGTGGGTGCCGTCGGGCAGCAGGATCCGCACCGGCTGGATCAGGGCGTCGCGCAGCGGCGGCCGGGCCAGCAGGGCGAGCGCCCGGGCCCACTGGCCGTCGTCGACGAGGTCGAGGTCGCGCACGGCGACCAGTTCGGTGGCAACCGGCGGGACGGGGCTGTCCGGGAACCGGTCGAGGACGTCCTCGCACCACACGTCGACGGCGTCCAGCAGCCCCGCGTCGTCGGGCTCGGCGAAGTCGCCGTCCCGGGGCTCCAGTTCGTCCGGGTCCAGCACGACGTCGGTGGCCCGCACGAGCGCGAAGTCCGCGAGCACGCCACAGGCGGCCAGCGGCTGTTCGCCCCACCGGGCGGCCAGGTCGGCGTCCACGAAGGGCAGTTCGCCCTCCCGGACCACCTCGGCGAACGGGCTGCCGGGCAGGACGAGTTCCCCGGCGGGCACCGGCTCGCCGTCCTCGTCGGGCAGGGCGAGCGCGCCCAGCCAGGGCTCGTCGCCGGGCTCCAGGCCCGCGTCCCGCACCAGCGCCAGCACCGTGTCCGCCAGCTCCTCGGCGTCCGGGGTGTCCGCGTCCCAGGCGCCGGGATCGTCGTCCAGGGAGGCGGCCACCGCGGCCCGCACCTGCGGGGTGGTCAGCACCGCCCGGGGCGTGGCGGGCAGCGCGCCGAGCTTCTCCAGCAGCGGGTGCGCGGCGTCCGCGTGGGCGACCTTGAGGCCGAGGCGGGCCAGCACGTCCGTGTCCACCCCGGCGGCCTCGGGCGTCGGCAGCAGCACCTGGCGCGGCCCGATCGTCGTCCGCCCGTCGGCCATCGGCACCGGCAGCCCCGACAGCCGGTCGGGGTCGACGCCGGCGAGGCTGTCGTAGAGCCGGTACCACCAGCCGGGGTCCTTCTCCAGGCCGGCCAGCCGGTCGACGGCGTCGGCGAGGGGGACCCGGGCGACGCCGAGGGTCCGCAGCTCCACGCGGCGCTCCAGGCCCGCCGGGAGCAGCGTCGGCAGCACCTCGGCCAGCACCCGCACGGTGTCGGCGCCGGCGCCCTCGACGATCTCGGCGTCCCGCGGCCGCAGCGCCTCGGGCAGGTCGTCGTCCCCCTCCTCCCCCGGCTCCCCGAGTTCCCCGGGCGCGACGGCCGGCGGCAGGAACGCGGTGCGCGGGAGCCGCTCCAGGACCGCCCGGCGCAGCGCGCCGTCCAGCTCGCCCTTGCCGAGCGGGCCGGGCACGAGGTCGATGACGCCGGGGCCCACCGGCCGCCACCCGGCCAGCAGCTCGGCGTACGCGTCGGCGGCGCGCTCCACCAGGAAGTCGGTCAGCGGGCCGGGCGCGGCGTGCCGGCGCGTGGTGTCCAGCGGGAGGGACGCGATCAGCAGCGCGGGCACACCGAGGGGCTCGTCGCTGGGGGTGGGCGCGTGCACGACGGGCGCGGTGCGCGGCCGCGCCGGGGCGCCGTCCGCGTCGACGGGCACCGCCCAGGTGACGGACCAGTGGGGCCGCAGCCGCTCCTCCACGGGCCGGTCGGCCAGCAGCCCGGCCGCCAGCGGGCCGTGCGCGGCGGCGGTGCGCCAGCGGGTGGTGCCGTCGCGCGAGTCGTCGACGACAACGGTGTCCGGCCCGTCGGTGGTCCGCCGCAGGGTGCGGGGGGCATCCTGGCCCACCTCGACGACGACCTCCTCGAGGCCGGGCAGGGCGAGCAGCAGGGCGTCGTCCACGGCGTGCAGCAGCCGCTCGGCGAGGCCGGCGGCGGCGGTGTCCCGCAGCGGCAGGATCACGGCGGTGTCGTACGGCGCGGGCGGCAGGCCCTCGGCGGCGAACGGCAGCCGCAGCAGCGGTACGTGCCCGTCGCGGCGCCGGATCTCGTCGCCCAGGCCGGGGCTGTGCCGGGCAGTGTCCCCGGCGAGGTCGCGGGCCTCGGCCAGCGACCAGCGCACGCCCCCGTGCCGGCTCACCACGGCCGGTTCGTCGGTGACGGCGAGCACGGCCGCGAAGCCGACGCCGTACCGCCCGACCGCCTCGCTGTCCCGCTTGGCGGACGCCCGCAGCGTGGCCAGCGACTCGACCCCGGCGGCGTCCAGGGGCGCGCCGGTGTTGGCGGCGACCAGCACCCCGTCGCGCAGGGTCAGCAGCAGCCGGCCGGCCACCCGGCCGCGGGCCGCGGCGTCGGCGGCGTTCTGGGCGAGCTCGACGACGAGCCGGTCCCGGTACCCGCCGAGGACCAGGTCCTCCTCGGCGTTGGCGTCCTCACGGAAGCGGGCGGGGCTGGTGGCCCAGGCGTCGAGGACGCCCCGGCGCAGACGGGCGGTCCCGAAGGGGTCGGCGCCCTCGGCCGCGGGCCGCACGAAGTTGCTCACGGTTCCTTCTCCTCGTCGATGTGAGGACGAAGGTACCGCTCACCGACCCCGACCTGCGCCGCCCACCCGGCAGGGGGGGGCTCCCCCGCTCCTAGGGCCTGTCGTTTGGATCATCCCGGCGTCGCGGGGTCTGGCACGCACATCTGCGGCGTTGTCGTCGGTTGGCGACGCTCCGCGTCGCCGCCCTCCTCCGCTTGCAGCTGCACGCGCCGGACCCCGCTCGGGTCGGCGACAAGGCGCCGTGGGCCGGGCCGGACTGATCCAAACGACAGGCCCTAGGGGGTGTCTCGTCGATCAGGCCGGATCAGGGAGCGGCGTCTGGTGCCGTGCATCGCAAGGCGGAGGAGGGAGTCGATGCGGAGCATCGGGGACCGACGACAACGCGGCGAGGTGCGGTGCCAGGCGCCGCGAGCCCGGCCTGATCGACGAGACACCCCCTAGGAGTGGCCGAGTTCCGCCGACTCCTCGTCCGCGGTCGCCGGGACCGAGCCCGAGTCCGGGGACGGGCGCAGCGGGAAGGGGTCGACGCGGGTCTCGTCGATGACCGGGTCGGCCGGGCGCGGCGGCTTGGGCATCACCGCGGCCTCGGAGTGGCCGCCGCAGCCGTACGTCAGGGAGACCACGCGGCCGTCGGCCGGGGAGAACTCGTTGGCGCACACGCCGAACGCCTGGCCGAGGGAGCCGCCGACCGGCACCAGGAAGCCACAGCTGAGACAGGCCGCGGGGGCCGCCTGCGCCATGGGGGTCTTCGCGCCGAACGCCTCCTCCCAGCGGTCGGCCGCGGTGTGCAGGCCGTAGCGGGAGAGCACCCGGGCGCGCCGCATGCCCAGTTCCTCGGCCACGGCGGCGATGGAGCCCCGCCTCGGCGCGGTGGGCAGCTCGGCCGGCGGTCCGGCCGTCACGTCGGCGTCCTCCGCCTCCGCGAGGTCGGCCATCTCGGCGGAGACGGCCGAGTTCGGCGGCGGCTCGTCCTCGCCCGTGTAGCCGGGCTCCAGGCGCAGGTCCTCCGCGTCGGTGGGGAGCAGGTCGCCCGGGCCCATGTCGCCGGGGCGCAGGCGTTCGCTCCACGGCACCCACTCCGGGGCCAGCACGGCGTCCGGGCCGGGCAGCAGCACCACCTCGTCGAGGGTGACGGCCTTGGCGCGGGAGGCGCGGGCCACGGTCACCGCCCAGCGCCAGCCGCGGTACCCGAGCTCGCGGCACTCGAAGAAGTGCGTGACGACGCGGTCCCCCTCGGAGACCGTCCCCACGTGTGCGCCGACCACCCCGGGCGCGGCCGCCTCCTCCGCTGCGGCGCGGGCGAGGTCGACGGCCTCGGCGCACAGACGGTCGGGGGTGCGGCTTCGCGTTGTCGCTGCGCTCACAGGTATCGCTTCTCTCCTACGCCGTCTCTCGGGTGCGGTTGCCTCCGGCGGTGGGGCGGACGGAGCGGACCTGGGGACCGCGTCGACGTCCGCGTCCGAATCGCGCTCGGGCGCACCTGTGCCATCCATTGTGCGGGATGGCTGAGATACGCACGCTACCTGTTCGCAGGCGCTTGGCCTACACCGACGGTGATTCTTCGGCGCTCCGCGCCGCGTCCGGCGCGTCGCACGGGCCCGTGCGGGGGCCCCGCCGGGCGGGCCGCGCCCGCAACTCGCTTCCCTTCAAACCGCACTACCTCCCCCCAACTCAGGGCACTATGACGTCGTGGCAGCCGCGAAGACACCTCCGGGCACGGCCGGAGTACAGCGGGGCGGTTCGGGCCGGTTCGGCGGGTCCGTCCGTGCGGTCGGGCGTGCCCTGCACTTCCCCGTGACCGGAACGGCCCGGGGGATCCGCAAGGCGACGCACGCGCACGGCGCGGGCGAGTCGGGCCTCGGCAAGCTGATCGAGCTGCACGCGGTGAACGGCGCGGGTGACGTGATGATCACCGTCGCCCTGGCCTCCACCGTGTTCTTCTCGGTCCCGACCGACGAGGCCCGCGGCCGGGTGGCGCTGTACCTGGCGATCACCATGGCCCCGTTCACGCTCCTGGCCCCGGTCATCGGACCCCTCCTCGACAGACTGCCGCACGGTCGGCGCGCCGCGATGGCCGGGGCGATGCTGGCCCGCGCCCTGCTGGCGCTGGTGCTGTCCGGGGCGGTGGTCACCGGCAGTCTGGAGCTGTACCCGGCCGCCCTGGGGGTGCTGGTCGCCTCCAAGGCGTACGGCGTGGTGAGAAGTGCGGTGGTGCCACGGCTGCTGCCACCGGGGTTCTCCCTGGTGAAGGCGAACTCACGGGTCACCCTGGGCGGGCTGCTCGCCACCGGCGTGGCCGCGCCGATCGGCGCCGGGCTCCAGGCGGTCGGGGCGCGCTGGCCGCTGTTCGGCGCGTTCGCGATCTTCGTCGCGGGCATGTTCCTGTCGTTCTCGCTGCCGCGGAAGGTCGACTCGGCGAAGGGCGAGGACACCGCCCTGCTCGCCTCGGACGAGCAGCACGTGCACGGCCCGCAGCGGCGGGCCGCGAAGCGGCCGGGCCTGCGGACGGTCGGCATCGCCGTCACCCACGCCCTGGGCGCCAACGCGGCGCTGCGCTGGCTGTCCGGCTTCCTGACGTTCTTCCTGGCGTTCCTGCTGCGCGAGCACCCGCTGACCGGGCAGAGCGCGGCCGTGTCGCTGGGCATCGTGGCGGTCGCGGCGGGCCTGGGCAACGCGCTCGGCACGTCGGTGGGGGCGTGGCTGCGCTCCCGGGCCCCCGAGCTGATCATCGTGACGGTGGTCGCGGTGGTGCTGGGCGCGGCGGTCGTGGCGGCGGCGTTCTTCGGGGCGTTCCTGGTGGCCTGTCTCACCGCGGTCGCCGGGTTCTCGCAGGCGCTGGCCAAGCTGTCCCTGGACGCGCTGCTCCAGCGGGACGTGCCGGAGCTGGTGCGCACTTCGGCGTTCGCCCGCTCCGAGACGCTGCTGCAGATGTCCTGGGTGTTCGGCGGCGCTGTCGGCATCGCCATGCCGCTGAACGGCGCGCTGGGCCTGTCGGTGGCCGCCGCGGTGCTCGCCGTCGGCTGGGCCACGACCGTGCGGGGCCTGCTGAGCTCGGCACGCCACGGCGGGGCGTCGCGGACCCGCGTGGCGTAACCCACAGCGACGCCGTACCCCTCGTAGGGAGAGCACCGGGCCTGCCCGATAGCCTTCGGGCATGACCCTGCAATCCGCTGCTGTGCGACGCCGCCGCGCCGTCGCCGCCGCCGGCGCCGTTTCCGCCGGACTGCTCGTCCTGTCGGCCTGCGACAAGCCGACCCCGCTGTCCACGATCACCGTGGGCCGTTCCTCGGTCAGCACCGACGCCACCTGCGGTGGGGAGGGCGACACCCTGAAGGCCGCGGACCTGGCCAAGTGCCTCAAGGACACGGACATCAAGTCGATCTCCGTGGACCCCGACGAGACCGTGCGCTTCGGTGTCGACCCCGACATCGCCGACAAGCGCTGGACGATCCTGATGAACGGTCAGCCGCTGACCGACGAGAGCACCAAGACGTACCGCACCATCCCGGGCAGCGTCTTCTTCAACGCCCAGTACGGCGCCCAGGGCGACTCCACGCTGGTCTCCATCAAGGCGTCCGACGGCAAGAAGGACAGCCAGTCCGTCACCGGGCTGTGGTCCTTCAAGCTGAAGAAGGAAGGCTGATCGTCGCGGCCGGTCCGTACCGGGTCCTGGTGGCCACCGCCGTCCCCGTGGAGCGGGACGCGGTGGCCGCGGCGCTCGACGCCGTGCGGGCCGCGGGCGGTGCGCCGGGCGGCCCGGTCGTCGATCCGGTGGCCGCCGGCGTGGGGTCCGCCCTCGCCGCCGCCGCGACCGCCACCGCGCTCGCCGGTGCCGCCCGCGACGGCACCCCGTACGACCTCGTCGTCAGCGCCGGGATCGGCGGCGGCTTCCTGCCCGCCGCGCCGGTCGGCTCGCTCGTGGTCGCCGACGCGATCACCGTCGCCGACCTGGGCGCCGAGACCGCCGACGGCTTCCTCCCGGTCACCGAACTCGGCTTCGGGACCGTCACCCACCGCCCGCCCGCCGCGCTCGTGCGGCAGGCCGCGGCCGCCACGGGGGCACGCGCCGGCACCGTGCTGACCGTGTCCACCGTCACCGGCACCGCCGGGCGGGCCGCCGCCCTGCGCGCCCGCCACCCGGACGCGCTCGCCGAGGCCATGGAGGGCTTCGGCGTCGCCGAGGCGGCCGCCCTGCACGGCGTGCCCGTGCTGGAGGTCCGCGCGGTCTCCAACCCCGTGGGACCGCGCGACCGCGCCGCCTGGCGCATCGCCGACGCCCTCGCGGCCCTCACCGAGGGCTTCGGGAAGCTCGTGCCCGTCCTGGAAAGTTGGAGACACCATGACGACGACCGGTGACCCGCTGCGGATCGCCTACTCCCCCTGCCCCAACGACACCTTCGTCTTCGACGCCCTCGCCCACGGCCGGGTCCCCGGCGGGCCCGCACTGGACGTGACGTTCGCCGACATCGACGTCACCAACGGCATGGCCGAGCGCGGCGAGTTCGACGTGCTGAAGGTGTCGTACGCCGTGCTGCCCTACGTCCTCGGCGAGTACGCCCTGCTGCCGTGCGGGGGCGCGCTGGGCCGGGGCTGCGGGCCGCTGGTGCTGACCCGGGAGGCGGGGACAGCCGGCGGCGCGGGACTGGCGGGCCGGACCGTCGCCGTGCCCTCGGAGCGGTCGACGGCGTACCTGCTGTTCCGGCTGTGGGCGGCGGACACCGTGCCCGGCGGGGTCGGCGAGATCGTCGTCATGCCGTTCCACGAGATCATGCCGGCCGTGCGGGACGGGAAGGTCGACGCGGGCCTGGTGATCCACGAGGCGCGCTTCACGTTCCAGAACTACGGGCTGCACCGGCTCGCGGACCTGGGCGAGTACTGGGAGGACACCACCGGGCTGCCGATCCCGCTCGGTGCGATCATCGCCAAGCGGTCGCTGGGCGCGGACGCCCTGACCCGGCTCGCCGACGCGGTCCGCGCCTCGGTCCGGGCCGCCTGGGACGATCCCGCGGCGTCCCGGCCCTACGTCATGGAGCACGCCCAGGAGATGGACCCGGCCGTCGCCGACCAGCACATCGGGCTGTACGTCAACGAGTTCACCGCCGACCTGGGCGACGACGGCCACGCGGCGATCCGCGGGCTGCTCACGCGCGCGGCCGCCGAGGGACTGGTGCCGCCCCTCGGCCCGGACGCGCTGGACTTCCCCTGAGCGGTGCGCGTCCCCCGAGAGGGGCGCGTCAGACGTCGAGTTGGTCGGCGACCGCGCGCAGCAGACCGGCGATCTTCTTGCCGGAGTTCTTGTCGGGATAACGGCCCTTCTCGAGCATCGGCGTGATGTTCTCGAGGAGGGTCGTCAAATCCTGGACGATGGAGGCCAACTCGTCGGGCTTCTTGCGGTGGGCCGCCGCGACCGACGGGGTCGGGTCGAGGACGGTCACCGAAAGGGCCTGGTCGCCGCGTTGTCCGGCGACGACGCCGAACTCCACGCGCTGTCCCGGCTTCAGTGCCTCCACTCCGGCGGGGAGGACCGAGGAATGGACGAAGACGTCACCGCCGTCGTCACGGGAGAGAAAGCCGAAGCCCTTCTCACTGTTGAACCACTTGACCTTGCCGGTGGGCACGTCTGTCCTCGTCCTCGTACTCGTCGGAAAACTGCATCGGAAAACGGCTTTTGACAGCACTGCCGCGGGTCGCCCTCGACCCGCGAGGTACCAAGGCTAATGGTCTGGGGGCGGGTGACAAGACGTCGCCCGGTTGTTCCTTCGCGCTGGGAACTACCCTGGTCCGGTGCGTGACAAAACCCAAACGAATTCCGCCGGGCCCGGTGACCGACTGATCCGCGCCGGTGCGCTCGTGTTCTTCGCCGGTGCCGTGGCCACTCTCGTCACCGTGGCCCCGCTGTTCTTCGGTTCGAGGCCTTTTCCGACGTACATGTTCGGATTGAGCATGCTCATGGGCGTCGGCTTCCTGATCGCGGCCGCGGGAGTGCTGCGCGCGATCGCGGCGGGCCGCCGTCAGGCGCGGGGCGCCTCGCGGTAACCGGTGGCCGAGTTCTTTCCGCCGTGGCCGTCACGGCGGTATTCCGCCAGCCACTCCGGGAACCGGGTGAGGTCCGCGAGGACCACGTCCGCGCCCGCCGCGCGCAGCGCCGCCGCGTCGTACGGCCCGGTCGCCACGGTGACCGACAGCGCGTCGGCCGCGCGGGCACCGCGGATGTCGCCGAGGTGGTCGCCGACGTAGACGCTCGCGCCGTGCTCGCGCAGCGCCTCGGCCTTCTGCTCGGCCCACAGGTCACCCACGACGGCGTCCGGCTCGATGCCCAGGTGCGCCAGGTGCAGCTTGGCGTTCGGCTCGTACTTGGCGGTGACGACGAGCGCCCGCCCGCCGGCCGCGCGCACGGCGTCGATCGCCTCGCGGGCGCCGGGCAGCGCGGGGGTGGCCGCGACGGCGTACTCCGGGTACATCGCGCGGTACAGGTCGGCCATGGCCGCCACCCGGTCCGCCGGGAACCAGTTGCCCAGCTCGTCCACGAGCGGCGGCCCGAGCCGGGTCACCGCCAGGTCGGCGTCGATGAACGTCCCCGTCCGCTCGGCCAGCGCCAGGTAACAGGCACGGATCCCTGGCCGGGAGTCGATCAGCGTCATGTCGAGGTCGAACCCGACGGTGGGCGCGGGCACGGACGGGAGCGCGGACGCGGAGGGGGAGACCATGCCTGCCATTGTCCCCGGTGACGGTGAGGGTGACGGGGGCGGGGAGGGGTGCGCGGGCCCGGCCACCCACGGCGGGAGGAACCGTCGCGGGCGCCTACGACCCGGGGGCAGCGGGGGCGCAGGGCCGGACCGGGCCGACGCAGGAATCCACGGTCGGGGAGAGACCGGTGTGCGCCCACCACCGGGCCGGACCAGCGCGCCCAAGGCTGACGCGGGCGTCCACGGCCGGGCGAACCCACGGTCGGGGCGGGACCGGCGCGCGCCCCACCACCGCGCCGGACCAGCGCGCCCGAACCCGGGGCCTGGCCGGCGCGGGCGTCCACGGCCGGCCGGGCCGGCGCAGAACCCACGGCCGAGGAAGGACCGGCAGCGCGCCCACCACCGGGCCGGACCAGCGCGCTCAAGGCCGGGCCGGGGCGGGCCCGGCGCGGGCGGCCGCGGGCGGGCGGGCCGGTGCGGACGGTTACCGGCGGCGCTGGGAGCGCCAGGTGAGGAACAGGGCCGAGGCGAGCGCTGCGCCCCGGACCACCCAGGGCCAGGTCTCGGAGACGGCCTCGTTCAGGTGGCCGTCTGCGATGGGGGTGCCCCAGCGGCCCTCGCTGCGGCCCCACAGCCAGGTCAGGCCCGCGGCGACCGCGGTGGCCGGCAGCCAGATGACCGCGATCTTGGTCTCGGTGTCGGTCAGGCGGCGCGAGGCGTAGGCGATGAGCCAGCCGAGCAGCAGGGCGAACCAGTTGCCGAGCACCGCGCCGGCGACCAGGCACAGCGCGCCGAGCAGCAGCAGCGGGTTGCTCCAGCGGCGGGCGGGCAGGGGCAGCAGCCGGCGCCGGGTCCGTACGGCCGGTTCCTCCGTGGCGGGCTGTTCCACCACGGGTTCGGGCCGGGACTCCGCCGCCTCCTCCGCCTCCTTGCGGGGCGGCGGCTTGAGCAGGTCCGGGATCTCCACCCCGCCGACGAACCCCGGCACGTGGTCGTCCAGTCCGGGCGGCCCGAAGGGGCCCCGCCGCCACCAGTCCGGCGCCGAGGCGGTGTCGCCGAGCTCGTGGGTGCCGGCGCGGTGGGGCGGGGACGGCACGTCGGACGGGGCGGCGGGCGCGGGGGCCGCGGGGCGGGGGCGGGGGACGACGCGGCGGAATCCCCTGGGCCGGTCCGGCCGTACGGGTTCCTCGGCAGCCCCGTCCGCCGGGGCCTGCTCGGTCCGCGGGGGCTTCGGGGTCTTCCGGGGCCGCGGGGCCTGCTCCGAGCCGGGATCGCGCTGCACCGGGACCGCCGGGCGCGGGGGTTCCGGCACGGCGGGGCCGCCGCCCTCGGCCGCGGCCGTGACGACGTCGTCGGGGCTGCCGAGGCGGGCGATGATGCGGCGGACCGCGGCCGGGGAGTCCACGGTCACCCTCGCCCTGCTGCGGTCGATCTCGTTGCGCAGGTCCGACACGAGCCGCATGCGCGTGGCCGACGACAACTGCCGCTGCTGCGCCACGTCGCCGACGCGGCTCAGGTACTCGTAGACGACCTGGTCGCTCTCGATCCCCAACGCAGTCCCCTCCGGCGTGGGTGGGCCGATACCCGGACGGGACGACGGTAGCGCAGCCCGGGGTGCGCGGTGCCGGTCAGACCGGGCGGCACTCCCCCGCGCCGCCCGCCGGGGCGCGGGGGCGGTGGGGGCGGCCCCCCACCCGCTACCGTTGAGCGGATGAGCAGCGACGAGAAGCCGGACGGCCGGCCGGCGGCCCCGCGGTCCCTCGCGGAGGCGCTCCGGGCCCGGGACGACGCCTCCCTGGCGGCGCTCCTGCGCGCCCGTCCCGACCTCGTCACGCCGGTGCCGACCGACCTGACCCAGCTCGCCACCCGCGCGGGCACCCGCGCCTCGGTGGTGCGGGCGCTGGAGCGGCTGGACCGGTTCGCGCTGCAGACCGCCGAGGCGCTGGCCGTGGCCGGGGACCCGGCGTCGTACGACGAGCTGCTCGGCCTGATGGCCGGGGACGACGGCGACGCCGCGGTGGCGGCCGCCCTCCCGCACGCCGTGGGGACCCTGCGCGAGCAGGCGCTGGTCTGGGGCGGCGACGACCGGCTGCGCCTGGTGCGCACGGCCCGCGAGCTGCTGTCGCCGTCCCCGCAGCACCCCTCGCCGACCGGGCTCGGCCCGACCGTGCAGGAGGCCACGGCGGGCATGTCGCCGGGCCGCATCCAGGAGCTGGTGGCGGCGGCCGGGCTGCCGTCCACGCACGACGCGGTGTCGGCGGCGGCCGCGCTGACCGCGCTGTTCACCGACCGCGAGCGCATGGCGAAGCTGCTCGGCCAGGCCCCGCCCGAGGCCCGCGAGGTGCTGTCCCGGCTGGTGTGGGGACCGCCGTACGGGCAGGTCACCGCCGATCCCGCGGCCCACCTGCGCTGGCTGCTCGACCGGGGGCTGCTGCTGCCGACGGCGCCGGGCACGGTGGTGCTGCCCCGCGAGGTCGCCCTGCACCTGCGCGGCGGGCGCGCGCACCGCGAGACGGAGCCCGTGCCGCCGCCCGTCGAGCCGGCCGGGCCGACCGGGACACGGCAGGGCTCTCCCCAAGTGGTGGACGCGACGGCGGCCGGCCAGGCGTACACCGCGCTGGCGACCGTCGAGGAGCTGCTGAAGGACTGGGACGAGGGCGGCCCCGCGGTCCTGCGGGCCGGCGGTCTGAGCGTGCGCGACCTCAAGCGCACGGCCGTCGCCCTCGACGTGTCCGAGCCGGTCGCCGCGTTCTGGGTCGAGCTGGCGTACGCGGCCGGCCTGCTCGCCTCCGACGGGGAGGCCGACGAGCGCTACGCCGCCACCCCCGCCCACGACGAGTGGCGGGAGCGTCCCGCGGCCGACCGGTGGGCGGAGCTGGCCGGGGCGTGGCTGGCGGCGACCCGGACGGCCGGGCTGGTCGGCGGCCGGGACGCCAAGGACCGCACGCTGGCCGCACTCGGCCCGGGCCTGGACCGGTCGGTGGCCCCCGAGGTGCGCCGCCGGGTCCTGGCGCTGCTGGCCGCGCTGCCCGCCGGCACCTCCCCCGACCCCGACTCGGTGCTGGCGCGGCTGCGCTGGGAGCGTCCGCTGCGCGGGCCGCAGCAGGAGGACGACCTGCGGTCCCGGCTGGCCCGCTGGACGCTCCAGGAGGCCGAGCTGCTCGGCATCACCGGCCGCGGCGCGCTGTCCTCGCACGGGCGGGCCCTGCTCGGGGCGCCGGAGCCGCAGGCGACGGGCGGCACCCCGGGCATCCCCGACACCCCGGGCGACAAGCTGCCGGTCCACCACCGGGCCGCGCCGTACGGCGCCCCCGCCGCCGGACCCGTGCCGCCGGGGCCCGCCGATCCGCAGGCCCGGGCCGCCGCCCGCGCCGCCGCGGCCCGGCTGCTCGCCCCGCTGCTGCCCGAGCCGCTGGACCACGTGCTGCTCCAGGCCGACCTGACGGCGGTGGCCCCCGGCCCGCTCCAGCGGCCGCTCGCCGACGTGCTGGACGTCCTCGCCGACGTCGAGTCCAAGGGCGGTGCGACGGTCTACCGCTTCACGCCCGCCTCGGTGCGCCGCGCCCTGGACGCCGGCCGCAGCGCCTCGGACCTGCACGCCTTCCTCGCCGCCCACTCCCGCACCCCGGTGCCGCAGCCGCTGGCCTACCTGATCGACGACGTGGCCCGCCGGCACGGGCACCTGCGGGTGGGCGCGGCCTCGGCGTACGTGCGCTGCGACGACGACGCCGTGCTGAACGAGATCCTCGCCGACAAGCGCTCCGCCGCCCTGCGCCTGCGCCGGCTCGCGCCGACCGTGCTGGCCGCGCAGGCCGACCCGGCGGCGCTGCTGGAAGGGCTGCGCGCCCTCGGGTACGCGCCCGCCGCCGAGTCCGCCGAGGGCGATGTGGTGATCACCCGCGCCGACGCCCGGCGCACCCCGCCGCGCACGCCCCCGGAGCCGGTCCCCGAGGGCCCGCCCGTCCCCGACGCGACGCTGCTGACCGCCGCGGTCCGCGCGATCCGGGCGGGCGACCTGGCCTCGACGGCACCCCGCAAGACGCCGGGCACCCCGCCGGCCCCCGGCGAGCTGCCCCGCACCTCACCCGCCGAGACCCTCGCCACGGTGCAGGCCGCCGTCCTCACCGGCGAGGCCCTGTGGATCGGCTACGTCAACGCCGACGGCGCCGCCAGCCAGCGCGTCATCGCCCCGGTCCGCGTCGAGGGCGGCTTCGTCACGGCGTACGACCACACGGCGGACGAGGTGCGCACGTACCCCCTGCACCGCATCACGGGAGTGGCGGAACTGGCGGACGACTGACGGTGCCCGGGCCCCCCTCAGCACTCCCTGACGGGGGCGTCGGCCGGGAGGCCGAAGTAGGAGCGGGCCGCGGTCTCCAGGGCAGCCTGCGCCGCGGAGTCCGGGCGGTCGGGGTCGGTGAGGGGGCCGAAGTGGTCGCGGCGCCAGGCGGCGGCGCCCGCGCCGTCCGGGGCCTGATCGCGGGAGACGATCCGGTAACCGCCGTCCGGGCCGCGCCGCAGCCGGACCTCCTGCGGGACCACGGCCCCGCCGCACTCGACCAGGGCGCCGCCGCGTGCCCCGTACTCCACGCAGAGCGTGGCGACGCCCGCGCGGACCAGGCCGTCCCGCTCGTCGAGGTCCAAGGCCCGCGCCCGGCAGAACCACCGCGCCCCCGGCCCGGGCCGCGCCGACCCGTACCCGGTGCCCTGCGCCTGCGCCGCGAGGCGCGCCTCGATCACCGGGCGGACCTCCTCCCACAGGGGCCCGTCCACGCCCGCCGCCGGCCACCGCACCCACGCCCCGGTCGCCACCAGCACCCCCGTGGCCGCCAGACCGGTCACCCATCTGCCCGCCGCCATCCCGCGCCTCCCCTCCGGGCGGCGCGCACCACGCCGCTGTGCCGGTCAAGACAGCCGGGGGCGGTCCGGGGTTGCCCGGGAGGCCGTCCGGCCGTGGCCGGGGCCCGTGCGGCGGCGAGTGGCACACTGGACGTTTGGCCGCGTCCCCTGGCCTGACGGAAAGGTTCCGCGCGTGAACGGTCCACTCATCGTCCAGTCCGACAAGACCCTGCTCCTGGAGGTCGACCACGAGCAGGCCGACGACTGCCGCCGTGCCATCGCGCCGTTCGCCGAGCTGGAGCGGGCCCCGGAGCACATCCACACCTACCGGGTGACCCCGCTCGGCCTGTGGAACGCGCGGGCCGCAGGCCACGACGCCGAACAGGTCGTGGACGCCCTCGTGCAGTACAGCCGGTACCCGGTTCCGCACGCCCTGCTGGTCGACATCGCCGAGACGATGGACCGCTACGGCCGCCTCACCCTGAGCAAGCACCCCGCGCACGGACTGGTGCTCACCACCACCGACCGGCCGGTGCTGGAGGAGGTGCTGCGCTCCAAGCGGATCGCCCCGCTGGTCGGCACCCGCATCGACCCGGACACGGTCGCCGTGCACCCCTCCGAGCGCGGGCAGATCAAGCAGACCCTGCTCAAGCTGGGCTGGCCCGCCGAGGACCTCGCCGGGTACGTCGACGGCGAGGCGCACCCCATCGCGCTGCGCGAGGACGGCTGGGCGCTGCGGCCGTACCAGCACCAGGCCGTGGAGAACTTCTGGCACGGCGGCTCCGGCGTCGTGGTGCTGCCGTGCGGCGCGGGCAAGACGCTGGTCGGCGCGGGCGCCATGGCCCAGGCCGCCTCGACCACCCTCATCCTCGTCACCAACACCGTCTCCGCCCGGCAGTGGAAGCACGAGCTGGTGAAGCGGACCACGCTGACCGAGGACGAGATCGGCGAGTACAGCGGGACGCGGAAGGAGATCCGGCCCGTCACCATCGCCACGTACCAGGTCCTGACGACCCGGCGGAAGGGCGTCTACCCGCACCTGGAGCTGTTCGACTCCCGCGACTGGGGCCTGATCGTCTACGACGAGGTGCACCTGCTCCCCGCGCCGGTCTTCAAGTTCACCGCCGACCTCCAGGCCCGGCGCCGGCTGGGGCTGACCGCGACCCTGGTCCGCGAGGACGGCCGGGAGTCCGACGTGTTCTCGCTGATCGGGCCGAAGCGGTTCGACGCGCCGTGGAAGGAGATCGAGGCGCAGGGGTACATCGCGCCCGCCGACTGCGTGGAGGTCCGCGTCAACCTCACCGACACCGAACGCCTGGCCTACGCGACCGCCGAGGCCGAGGAGAAGTACCGGTTCTGCGCGACGACCGCGACCAAGCGGAAGGTGACCGAGGCGATCGTGCGCCGCTTCGCCGGACAGCAGATCCTGGTCATCGGCCAGTACATCGACCAGCTCGACGAGCTGGGCGAGCACCTGGGCGCCCCGGTGATCAAGGGCGAGACGTCCAACGCCCAGCGCGAGAAGCTGTTCGACGCGTTCCGGCAGGGCGAGATCAGCGTGTTGGTGGTGTCGAAGGTGGCGAACTTCTCGATCGACCTGCCGGAGGCCACGGTCGCCATCCAGGTGTCGGGCACCTTCGGCTCGCGGCAGGAGGAGGCCCAGCGCCTGGGGCGGGTGCTGCGCCCGAAGGCGGACGGCCACCAGGCGCACTTCTACTCGGTGGTCGCCCGCGACACCATCGACCAGGACTTCGCCGCGCACCGCCAGCGGTTCCTGGCCGAGCAGGGGTACGCCTACCGGATCATGGACGCGGACGAACTGCTGGCGGACAGCTAGGGATCACGGGCCGGTGCGCCGTGACGCCGGGCGCCGTCCCCCGCGCACGGGGGCGGCGCCCGGCGCGGTTCACGCCGAGTGGACCTCCAGGGCGGCGCGCACGGCGGACTCCAGCGCCCCCTCGATCCACGCCGGTTTCACGGAGGTGTGGTCGCCCGCGAAGTGCAGCGGCCCCTCGGCGGCGGGGATGGAGGTGAGCAGCTCCGTGTGCTGGCCGGGCAGCAGCACGGACGCCTCGCCGTAGGCGTACGGGTCGCGCATCCAGCTCTGGGTGCGGCCGGCGCCGGTGTAGAAGACCTCGATCCGCTGGCCGTAGACCTCCTGCAGCCCGCACAGGGCGTGCGGGTAGCGGGCCTCGTCGTCGAGGGAGTCCCAGCGCAGGGCGTCGTCCGCCCAGCTGTAGGAGGCCAGGACCACCCCGCCGGCGCTGCCCGGGACCGGGTGGGACGGCTGGTACATGAACCGGTTGGCGTTGTCCGACACCGAGCCGCCGCCGATGACGTCGGCCGCGGCCGGCTGGTCCCGGGTGACGGCGCGGTGGGCGGCGTAGTGGGTGCGCTGGCCGGGGGTGATGTGGCCGGACGGGACGGACGGGTGGGCGCCGAGGAGTTTGCCGTCGCCCGGGGTCCGTCCGGCGCGGTAGGCGTCGTACAGCCCGGGGTCGATGCGGTTCAGCTCCCGCTTCCAGTCGGCCTCGTCGAACTCCCACCAGCGGCGGCTGAACTCCAGCAGCACCTTGGTCGCGCTGTCGTAGTGCAGTTCGGTGACCGCCCGGCGCTTGGTGTACGACATCGGCGGGCTGACCCGCACGTGCCGCAGGCCGGAGAAGGGCACGGTCACCACGGCCGCGTCCGCCGTGAACTGCTCGCGCACGACCGGGCCGCCCCGGCCCTCGGAGACGGTGTCCACCCACACGTGGGGGCCCCGGGCGCGCACGTGCCGGGTGTCGCTGCCGGCCCGGTCGGGGTCGTAGTACTCGATCCGGGTCACCCGCCGGTCGAACCGCACGGTGTCGCGGACCTTGGCCAGCAGGGCGTCCGGCAGGACGGCGGTGCCGCCCTCGAGCTCCCAGAACGCGGTGTCGGGGCTGATCAGGGAGGACCCGATGAAGCTGTGCACGAAGGACAGGGGCAGCCGTGAGGTGAGGTTCTCCACGGTGCCGATCAGGTCGACCGTCCGCTCGTCCAGGCCGGCGTGCTCGGTCAGGAAGCGGAACATCGACCAGTCGCCGAAGCGCTGGATCACCCTGGCCCAGCCCTGGATGCGTTCGGGCAGCGGCTTGTCGGTGCGCTTGCCGTCCGGCCCGAGCGTGCTGAACTCGTCGCGCACCGGGTCGAGGACCGAGCGCAGGATGGCCGCGGCCGGGGTGTCCCAGTGGGCGCGCGGGACGCCGAAGGAGCGGTTGATGCGCCGGGGGGCGCGGGCGTAGTCGGCGCGGCGCATGCGGACGCCGTTGACGTGGATCCAGGTGTGCGCGGCGGGCCGTCCCTGGCCGTCCACGTCGACGTAGTAGAACGGCCGCTTCTTCAGGCCCAGTTGGCCGATGAGGTCCATCACCAGGGGGTGGCTGCCGGGCAGCCGCATCGCGCCGGCCTCGGCGTACTGGCGGGGGTCGGCGAAGGGCTGCGCCGCCTTCTCGTGGCCGCCGCGGCGGAACGTCTTGATGCGCCCGCCCACCCGGTTGCCGTTGGCCTCCAGGACGGTCACGTGGTGCCCGGCGCGCCGCAGGAGCCACGCCGTGACGAGGCCGGCGGGGCCCGCCCCGATGACGAGGACCTTCTTGGCCCCGGTCCGGGTGCGCGGCAGGCCGTCCTTCAGCACGCGCCGGTAGCCGGGGACGAGGGACCGGCCGTCGGCGTCGACGACGAGCAGGGCCCGGGCGACGGCGAGGCAGCGGTCGAAGTCCGCGCCGCGCGCCGCGGACGGCGCCGCCGCCGGGGCGGGGGCGCGCGGGGGTGACTGCGCGGGCAGGGCCGCCGCGCTGCTCGTGCTGCCCGCGCTGAGGAGGCCGGCCACGGCGGTGGTGCCCGCGGCCGTCGTGAGCGTACGTCTGGTCAGGCCGCCGTGATCGGCGTCAGCCTGGTGATGCTCGGTCATGCCGCAACTTCTACGGGCCCGCCGCACCGGTTCGCTCGGTGTTGTGCCGAATTGCCACGGACGAGGGAAAGATCCCGTTCAAACCGGTGCGGACGGGGTGCGCGGGGGCACGCGGGGGCGGGCGTCTGCCCCCGATTACGGCGAAGGGGTGAATCGCGCCCCCGTGCCGCCCGGCGCAGGAGGCCGGGTCAGGACACTGCCCCCTACAGACCTGCGCGCGGAGGGGGAACACAGTGGAACAGCGGCCCGGGGCGGGTGCCCGAGCGCGGTACTGGTTCGACACGACCCTGGCGCGCGGCACCTCGGCCCTGGTGGGCTGGCTGGTACTGGTCTGCCTGGCCGTCGTCGTCCCCGCGAGCGCGGCGCTGGTGTGGACGAGCGGGCACGCCCCCGCCACCCTCTCCGGGAAGGTGGCGGCCATCTGGCACCTGACCGGGGAGACGATGCGGCTGGGCGGCACCACCGGCAGTCCGGCCCGGGTGGCGCTGTCGGTGCTGCTGGCCCTGGTCGCGCTGGTCTACGTCTCGACCCTCGTCGGTCTCATCACGACCGGGCTCACCGAGCGGCTCATCGCCCTGCGACGCGGCCGCTCCAAGTTACTGGAGCGCGGCCACGTGGTGGTGCTCGGCTGGTCGGAGCAGGTCTTCACGGTGGTGGGCGAACTGGTCGCGGCGGGCGCCAACCAGCGGCGGTCGGCCGTGGCGCTCCTGGCCGACCGGGACAAGACGGCCATGGAGGAGTCCCTGCAGAGCAAGGTCGGCCCGACCGGCCGGACCCGGCTGATCTGCCGCAGCGGTCCGTCGGCCGACCCGGCCGTGCTGGCGCTGACCAGTCCGGCCACCGCCGACTCGGTGATCGTGCTGCCGCCCGACGCGTCCCGCAGCGACGCGGACGTCGTGAAGGCACTGCTGGCCCTGCGGGCGACGGGGCGCGGGGGCGACGTCACCGTCCCCGTCGTGGCGGCGGTCCGCGACAGCGGCTACCTGCTCGCGGCCCGCCTGGCCGCCGGGTCCCGGGGCGTCGTCCTGGAGAGCGACACCGTCACCGCCCGGCTCATCGCGCAGGCGGCGCGCCGCCCGGGACTGTCCCTGGTCCACCGCGACCTGCTCGACTTCGCCGGGGACGAGTTCTACCCGGCCGCCCACCCCTCCCTGGCCGGCCGGGAGTTCGGCGAGGCGCTGCTCTCCTACGGCAACGCCAGCGCCGTCGGGCTGATCCGCGGTGGGGTGCCTTGGCTGAACCCACCCGCGCGGACGGTGCTCGAACCCGACGACCAGCTCCTCGTCATCGCCGCCGACGACGACACCGCCGAGCTCGCCGACTGCGCGCCGCTGGTCGACGAGCGGTCCGTGGCGGGCCCCCGGCCGCCGGACACCCGGCCGGAGCGGCTGCTGGTGCTGGGCTGGAACCGCCGTGCGCCCCTCGTGCTGCGGGAGTGGGGCCGCAACGCACCCCCGGGTTCGGTGGCCGACGTGGTGGCGGACGAGGACGAGGCCACGGTGCGGGCCGCCTGCGACGGCGGCGACAGCGGCGACAGGGGGGACGGCGGTGGTGGCGATGACGGCGGTGACTGGACCTGTGTGGCCCTCAGGGGCGACACCACCCGACCGGAGACCCTGGCCGGCCTGGACCTCGGCTCCTACGACAGCGTCATCGTGCTCGGCCAGGAGCCACGGGCCGGCGAGCCGCCCGAGGAGCCGGACACCCGCACGCTCGTCACCCTGCTCGTCCTGCGCCACCTCGAACAGCGCACCGGCCGGGAGCTGCCGGTGGTCACCGAGCTCACCGACGACGGCAACCGGCCCCTGGCCCCGCTCGGCCCCGGAGCCGACGTGATCATCAGCGGCAAGCTGATCGGGCTGCTGATGGCGCAGATCTCCCAGAACCACCACCTGGCGGCCGTCTTCGACGAACTGTTCTCGGCCGGCGGCACCCAGCTCCACCTGCGGTCGGCCGCCGACTACGTCGTGACCGGCCACGAGACGTCCTTCGCCACGGTCGTCGCGGCGGCACGCGACCGGGGCGAGTGCGCCATCGGCTACCGCAGCCGCGCCGAGGCCCGCCGGGCACCCGGCTACGGGCTGCGCCTCAATCCGCCCAAGGCGGACCGCCGGCGCTGGTCCGAGGGCGACGAGGTGGTCGTGGTCGCCGGGGAGGGCCGCCGAGGTGCCGTCAGGAGCGGCGGACTCCCGCTTCCTCGCCGTACTCCCCGAGGATGATCACGTCGAAGGCGGCGCCCGCGAAGACGCGTATCGCGCGCAGGGTGTCGCCGAGACGGTGGTGGTGGCTGCCGGACGCGGACAGGGACGTGGCGCCGGGCGGACGGCCCGGGGCTGGGGCGTGGGTGATGGTCGCTGCGCTCATGTCTCCATGGTGCGATCAGGGACATAAGGGTGGCATCGGTCCGGAGAGCCAATTCGGGAGGATCCTCGCTCCACCCCCGGGTGGAGCGCTCTCCCCTACGGGCGGGGGACGCCTCCCCTAGGGGGCGGGACCCTGCGGGCCGCTCCGGGTCGCTCAGGTCCGCGCTCCGGGCCGCTCAGGACCACGCTCCGGGCCGCTCCGGGCCGCTCCGGGCCGTCCGCGCAGGGTGCCGCGGCGCGGGCCGGGCAATATCCATTGGCCCGCCGCCCGCCCCCGGTCCTAGAATCTCCGCTCTTGCCCGCCTCCCTCCCCGGAGCGCCGCCGACCGGACGGAAACCGGCCGGATCCCCATGACCGTCCCGCAGGCCCGGAGGCACCCCCTTGTCCACGCCCCTGTCCGCCGACGACCCCCTCTCCCGCGAGCGCTCCCACCTGGCCGCCTCCCGTGCCGCGCTGCGCGCCATGCGGGAGGACGTCGAGTCGCTCGACATCCGTGACGTCACCGCGAACTGGGTCAACGCCGAGGTGCTGGCCCGCCAGATCGACGAGCGCATCAAGGCCCTGGCGGACCTGAGCGACACCCCGCTGTTCTTCGGCCGGCTCGACTACCTGCACGCGCCCGGCGCCGAGCGGGCCGAGGGAGCTGAGGGCGAGCGCTTCTACATCGGGCGGCGGCACGTGCACGACGCCGGCGGCGACCCGATGGTCATCGACTGGCGCGCGCCGGTCTCGCAGCCGTTCTACCGGGCGTCCAAGAAGGACCCGATGGACGTCGCGCTGCGCCGCCGCTTCGGCTACACGCGCGGGGACATCACGGCGTACGAGGACGAGCACCTCTCCGACCCCGGGGAGGCGGCCCGCACCAGCAAGCTGCTCCAGCAGGAGATCGAGCGGCCCCGCGTCGGCCCGATGCGCGACATCGTCGCCACCATCCAGCCCGAGCAGGACGAGATCGTCCGGTCGGGCCTCGGCGGCACCGTGTGCGTGCAGGGCGGCCCGGGCACCGGGAAGACGGCGGTCGGCCTGCACCGGGTGGCGTACCTGCTGTACGCCCACCGCGAGCGGCTGGCCCGCACCGGGACCCTGGTGATCGGGCCGAACCGGTCCTTCCTGCACTACATCGAGCAGGTGCTGCCCGCGCTCGGCGAGCTGACCGTGCGGCAGGCGACGGTCGACGACCTGGTGGCGCACGTGGAGGTGCGCGGCACCGACGACGCGGCCGCCGCCGTGGTCAAGGGCGACGCCCGGATGGCCGAGGTGCTGCGGCGCGCGGTGTACTCGCACGTGACGATGCCCACCGAGCCGGTCGTGGTGGTGCGCGGCTCCCGGCGCTGGCGGGTGCCGGCGTACGAACTCGAGGCCATCGTGCGCGAGTTGCTGGACCGCGACATCCGCTACGGCGCCGCCCGCGAGGCCCTGCCGCAGCGCATCGCGCACGCGGTGCTGGTGCAGATGGAGCGCTCGGGCGAGGCGCCGGACGACCGGGTGCAGGACGCCGTGGCCCGCAACAGCGCGGTGAAGGCGGCCGTGAAGGCGGTGTGGCCGCCGGTCGACCCGGCGAAGCTGGTCCTGCGGCTGCTGACCGACGCCGACTTCCTCGCCCGGCAGGCGGAGGGCGTGCTGAGCGAGGAGGAGCAGAAGACGGTCCTGTGGGAGAAGCCGGTCCGCTCGGTGAAGTCCGCCCGGTGGTCGCCGGCGGACGCCGTGCTGGTCGACGAGGCGACCGACCTGATCGGGCGGACGCACTCGCTGGGCCACGTGGTGCTGGACGAGGCGCAGGACCTGTCGCCCATGCAGTACCGGGCGGTCGGGCGGCGCTGCACGACCGGTTCGGCGACGGTCCTCGGCGACCTCGCGCAGGGCACCACGCCGTGGGCGACCCGCAGCTGGGAGGAGGCCCTCGGGCACCTCGGCAAGCGGGACGCGGTGGTCGAGGAGCTGACGGCCGGCTTCCGCGTCCCGACGGACGTGATCACCTACGCCTCGCGGCTGCTCCCGCACATCGCGCCGGGGCTGACCCCGGTGGCATCGGTCCGGGAGAACCCCGGGTCCTTCGAGGTGCGCGCGGTGGCCGGGGACGCGGACGTGGTCGCCGCGTGCGAGGAGGCGCTGCGCCACGAGGGGTCCATCGGCCTGATCGCGGCCGACGCGCGCGTGCCCGCGCTGGCGGACGCCCTCGCGGCCGCCGGGCTGCCCCACCTCGCCCCCGGTGAGGAGACGACCGCCGAGGCCCGTCTCACCCTGGTCCCGGCGTCCCTCGCCAAGGGCCTGGAGTACGACTACGTGGTCCTGGACGAGCCCCGGGCCGTGGTCGACGGCGAGCCGGACGAACGCACGGGCCTGCGGCGGCTGTACGTCGCCCTCACCCGGGCGGTGTCGGGCCTGACGGTGACCCACACGGGCCCCCTGCCGGAGCAGCTGGCCCAGGGCGTCGCCTAGAGCAGTCCCCCCACCTCGGCGGTCCGGGTCTCCCGGACCTCCTGGGGCGCCGGGGTGCCGTCCACCGCGCGGCGCCACCCCGCGACCGCGTCCGCCGAGACCGGGCCGGCCCAGCCGTCCGGGCGGGCCGCGCCGCCGATGTGGAAGGCGTCGATGCCGGCCGTCCGCAGGGCCGGGACGTGGTCCAGGCGCAGGCCGCCGCCGACCAGGAGCTGCTGGTCGTAGCCCGGCCGGCCGCGCCGTTCGGCCTCGGTGAGGAGCACGGTCAGCCCGTCGTCGACGCCCGCCGCGGAACCGGCCGTCAGGTAGGTGTCCAGGCCCGGCAGGCCGTCGAGCCGCCGGCGCAGCGCGTCGCGGTCGGCGGCCCGGTCGATGGCGCGGTGGAAGGTCCACCGGCAGCCGTCCAGCGCCCCGACGACCCGCTCCACCGCGCCGAGGTCGACCTCGCCCGCGGTGTCGAGGAAGCCGAGCACGAACTGGTCGGCCCCCGCCGCCCGCAACTCGCCGGCCAGCCCGGCCAGCCGCGCCACGTCCCCCGCCGCGAACCCGTCCGCGAGGCGCAGCATCACGCGCAGGTCGAGGTCGACGGCGGCCCGGATCCCGGCGAAGGTCGCCACGGACGGGGTCAGCCCGTCGGCGGCCATGTCGGTGACCAGTTCGAGGCGGTCCGCGCCTCCGGCCTGGGCGGCGACCGCGTCCTCGGGGTCGAGGGCGATCACCTCCAGGACTGCACGCGTGCTCATAGGACCCCTTCCGTCGTGTTCCCCTGGAGCGGCTACAGGTCTAGTCCAATGCCAGGGTACGCCGGGAGGGCCCGCCCGGGGGGCCACCCGGGGTCAGCCGAAGATGTTCAGTTCCCCCGGCTCGGCCCCGGCCAGTTCGTACGGCACCCCGTCCGCGGGCCGGCGCCCCGCGTACAGCCGGACGAGGGTCGGGGCGTCGCCGATGAAGCGGGCCGGGGTCCGCCCGCCGTCGGCCGCGCCGAGCAGCAGCGGTTCGTCCAGGTGGTCGAGGTCGGCGTGCAGGGCGGGGCAGCCCTTCTCCCGGGTCACCCGGGCCAGCAGGGCCAGCGCGTCGGGCAGGCCGGGACCGCCGTAGGCCCCCGGTTCGCCGAACACGTCCCGCACGTCGCCGCCGTGCACCCACTCCCCCAGGGCGACCAGGTCGAGCACGCCCCCGGCCTTCGCGATGGCCGGACCGGCCTCGGTCATCGCGCGCTCCAGCTCGTCCACGATCCGCTGGTTCGGCCAGTCGGCCCGCTCGGCGATGTCCCGGTCGTTCGACGCGGGCGAGAACACGCCCTTCTCGAAACGCCCCTCCACCACCCGCATCAGCGCGGACGAGCAGTGCGCGACCACGTCCCGCACCGTCCACCCCGGACACGCGGGCGCCGGCCGTGCGAAGTCGTCGTCCGGCCGGGACCGCAGCAGCGGCACCAGCCCGTCCCGCTCGGTGACGAGCAGCCGCCCGGGCAGCTCGGGGTCCCTCGGCTCGTGCACATCGGTACTCATCGTCGTCATGGCCCCACGCTAGGGGGTATCTCGTCGATCAGGCCGGGCTCGCGGCGTCTGGCACCGCACCTCGCCGCGTTGTCGTCGGTCCCCGATGCTCCGCATCGACTCCCTCCTCCGCCTTGCGATGCACGGCACCAGACGCCGCTCCCTGATCCGGCCTGATCGACGAGACACCCCCTAGGCCGTCCCCATCCGGTACCGCCCCGTCCCGCCCGAACCGCCCCTTCGCGCGACAGGGCGGAGAATGAACCCATGGTCGACCTCGACGCCCTGCGGACGCGCTGGCTGCGCACCCTGCTGTCGGTCAGGGAGGGCACGCGCCACCCCGATCCCGACGTGTACGCCGACGCCCTGCTGCGCCGCTGGCAGGAGCCCCAGCGGCACTACCACACGCTGACCCACCTCGCCGCGGTCCTCGACCACGTCGACACGCTGCAGGCGTACGCCGACGACCCGGACGCCGTGCGGCTGGCGGCCTGGTTCCACGACGCGGTGTACCTGCCGGACCGCTCCGAGAACGAGGAGCGCTCCGCCGGGCTCGCCGAGCGCGCCCTGCCCGAGGCGGGCGTCCCGGAGCGGACCACCGCGGAGGTCGCCCGGCTGGTCCGCCTCACCGTCACCCACGACCCGGCCGACGACGACCGCAACGGCCAGGTCCTGTGCGACGCGGACCTCGCGATCCTGGCCTCCGCGCCCTCGGTGTACGCCGCCTACACCGCGGCCGTCCGGGAGGAGTACCACTTCGTGCCGAACGACGCCTTCCGCGCGGGCCGCGCCGCGGTCCTGCGCCAACTCCTCGACCTGCCCCGCCTGTTCCGCACCCCCTACGGCGCCGAGCGCTGGGAGGCCACCGCCCGCTACAACCTCGGGGGCGAGCTGGAACTGCTGTCGAGCTGAGCGGCACCTGCGCCTAGGCTTCCCCCATGCGGACTTGGGGTGGAGATCAGGTGGAGGCGGCCCTCGCCAGCGGCGTCGGGCTGCTGCGGACGGTCACGGACCGGGACTGGGAGGGGGTGCCGGCCGGCCGGCTGGAGTGGAGCTGCCTGCAGACCGCCGAGCACCTCGCGGGCACGCTGCTCGCCTACGCGAGCCTGCTGGCGAGCCGTTCCGCCGACGCCTACGTCCCCTTCGACCTCACCCTCGACGAGGGCACCGGCCCGGCGGGCGTGGCGGACGTGGTCGAGACGACCGGCACCCTGCTGGCGATGGCCGTGCGCACCACCCCGCGCGCGGTGCGCGCCTACCACCCGTACCCCTTCCGCGGCGCCAACCGCGAGGGCTTCGCCGCGATGGCCGTCACCGAGCTGCTGCTGCACACCCACGACATCGCCGAGGGCCTGGGCGTGCCGTACGAGCCGCCGGCCGACCTGTGCGCGGGGGCGCTGACCCGGCTGTTCCCGCACGTGCGCCCGGACGCCGCCCCCTGGCCGACCCTGCGCTGGGCCACCGGCCGCGGTGAGCTGCCCGACCGCGCGCCGGTCACCGGCTGGCACTGGGTCAACCCGCTCGCCCTGCCCGCCGAGCGGCTGACCCTGGAGGCGCTGACCCCGGCCGCCGCCGTCGACCTGCACACGGGCGGCGACGGCGGCTACGCCTGGCTGGGCGGCACACCCCTGCAAGGGGCCCGGGACGCCTCCGGGATGCTGGTCAAGGCGTACGAGAACGGCGTGCTGCACCCGGAGTTCGGCGTCTTCGTCGTCGTACGGCGGGAGGACGACCGGGCGTTGGGCACCATGGGCTTCCACGGCCCTCCCGACGACGAGGGCCGGGTGGAGGTCGGCTACGACCTGGTGGAGCCGGCCCGCGGCCACGGCTACGCGACCGAGGCCCTGCGCGCCCTGACGGCGCACGCCCTGGCCCACGACGAGGTGGGCACGCTGTGCGCGGTCATCGACGAGGACAACCTGCCGTCGCAGGGCGTGGCGACCCGGGCCGGCTTCGTCCCGGCCCCGCTGGAGGCGGACCGCACGGCGGAGGAACGGCAGCGGGAGCAGCAGGGGGAGCGGACGGCGGCGGCGCAGCCGCTGCGGCTGTACGTGCGCGAACGGTGAGGAGCCGCCACGTGCGGGGGTGACGCCTCAGTGGGCGCGCCCCTTGGGGCGGCGCAGCCCCGCCGTCGTGAGCCTGCGCACGAGTTCCTTCGAGCCGATCTCCACCGCGCCCGCCGCGACGGCGTCGGCGTAGCGGTGCGAGGGCAGGTCGTAGTGGTCGCGCTCGAAGGCGCGCCGCGGGACGCCCAACCGCTCGGCGAACGCGTGGAGTTCGGCGAACGAGGCGTCGCTGACCAGGTGCGACCACAGGCGGCCGTGCCCCGGCCAGGTCGGCGGGTCGATGTAGACGGTCATGACGAGGGCGGGCCGCCCGCCGCCGTGCCGAGCGAGCCGATCGCCGCGACCCGCACGCCCGCCTTGTGGCACACCCAGTGCGGGTCCGGGCCGAGTTCGGGCTCGACGTCGAGGGCGTGCGGGTCGCCCGAGCCGCAGACCGGGCACAGCGGCCAGCGGCCGTACCGCTCCAGCAGCGCGTCCTGCACGTCCTGGGCGACCAGGCCCGGCAGGTAGGCCGCGCCGTCCGGCCACTGCTCGACCCACCAGCGGCGCTCCACGACGGAGTTCTCGACCATCGACACCACGTCCGCACGAGCCACCTCGTCCGCGGCGAGGTCGGCCAGCACGCGGGCGCGGGCGGCGTGCAGCGCCTGTTCCAGGGGGCTCACGGGATCCATGGTCCCATTGTGCGCACTCTTGACCGGACCACCGGACCGGAAATAACTTTCAGGTGTGTCCGAGCACGTGAAGGAAACTTTCCCTCCGCCGGCCGCGCTCGCCGCCAAGGTGCGCACGCTCGCGCCCTCGATGACCCGCTCCATGCAGCGCGTCGCCGAGGCCGTCGCGAGCGATCCCGCCGGGTGCGCCGCCCTGACCGTCACCGGTCTCGCCGAGCTCACCGGCACCAGCGAGGCGACCGTCGTACGCACCGCCCGCCTCCTCGGCTACCCCGGCTACCGCGACCTGCGCCTCGCCCTCGCCGGGCTGGCCGCCCAGCAGCAGTCCGGGCGCTCGCCCGCGATCACCACGGACATCGCCGTCGACGACCCGATCGCCGACGTCGTCGCCAAGCTCGCCTACGACGAGCAGCAGACCCTCGCGGACACCGCGGCCGGGCTGGACACCGCCCAACTGGGCGCCGCCGTCGCCGCGGTGGCCGCGGCCCGGCGCACCGACGTGTACGGGATCGGGGCGTCCGGGCTGGTCGCCCAGGACCTCACGCAGAAGCTGCTGCGGATAGGCCTGATGGCGCACGCCCCCGGCGACCCCCACCTCGCGGTCACCAACGCCGTGCAGCTGCGCGGCGGGGACGTCGCCGTCGCCATCACGCACTCCGGGTCGACGGGCGACGTCATCGAGCCGCTGCGGGTCGCCTTCGAGCGGGGCGCCACCACGGTGGCGATCACCGGGCGCCCGGACAGCGCGGTGACCGCCTACGCCGACCACGTGCTGACCACCTCGACGGCCCGGGAGAGCGAGCTGCGGCCGGCCGCGATGTCGTCGCGGACCGGTCAGCTGCTGGTGGTGGACTGCCTGTTCGTGGGGGTCGCGCAGCGCACCTACGAGTCGGCCGCGCCGGCGCTGGCCGCGTCGTACGAGGCACTCGCGCACCGGCACCGGTAGACCGTAGGGGTCGTTGTCCATGACCAGCCGAACGGGAAAGAGCCGTCCGTCATGACCTCCTCCACCCCCCGCACCCCCCGCACCTCCCGTACCGACCCCCTGCTCTCCCAGCTGTCCGCCCTGCCCACCGAGGCCTTCCGGGCCGACCTCGCCGAGATCGACCGCCTGCCCACGCCGGAGATCGCGCGGCTGATGAACGCCGAGGACGCCGGGGTGCCGGCCGCCGTCCGGACCCAGCTGCCGCGGATCGCCGCCGTCATCGACGCCGTCGCCGCCCGGATGGGCCGGGGCGGGCGCCTCGTCTACGCCGGTGCCGGGACCGCCGGGCGGCTCGGAGTGCTGGACGCCTCCGAGTGCCCGCCCACCTTCAACACCGCGCCCGGCGTGGTGGTCGGGCTCATCGCGGGCGGCCCCGACGCCCTGGTCAGCTCCGTCGAGGGCGCCGAGGACTCGCGCGAACTGGCCGTCGCCGACCTGGACGCCCTGCGTCTCACGCCCGACGACACCGTTGTCGGCGTCTCCGCCTCGGGTCGCACCCCCTACGCCCTCGGCGCCGTCGTACACGCCCGCGCCCTGGGCGCGCTGACCGTCGGGCTGGCCTGCAACCCGGGCAGCGCGCTCGCGTCGGCCGCCGAGCACGCCATCGAGGTGGTCGTCGGACCGGAGCTGGTCACCGGCTCCACCCGGCTCAAGGCCGGCACCGCGCAGAAGCTGGTGCTCAACATGCTGTCGACGATCACCATGATCCGGCTGGGCAAGACCTACGGGAACCTGATGGTCGACGTGCGCGCCTCCAACGACAAGCTGCGCGCCCGCTCCCGGCGCATCGTCGCCCTCGCCACCGGCGCCGGGGACGAGGAGATCGAGGCGGCCCTCACCGCCACCGGGGGCGAGGTGAAGCACGCGATCCTGGTGCTGCTCGCCGGGGTGGACGGGCCCACCGCCGCCCGCCTTCTGGAGGAGTCCGGCGGCCATCTGCGTGCCGCGCTCGCCGCCACGCCGGGGTGAGCCGCACGCTCTGCCCATGAGCACCGACCGCACCGACCGCACCGGCCCGCGGGCCACGGCCGCCGCCCTCCTGCCCCTGCTGGGCGGTCCCGCCAACGTCACCTCCGTCGCCCACTGCATGACCCGGCTGCGGGTGGGGCTCCTGGACCCGGCGCGGGTGCGGGAGGAGGCGGTGCGGGCCGTGCCCGGGGTGCTGGGGGTGGTCGTCGACGACGGGACGTACCAGGTGGTCCTCGGACCCGGCGCCGTGACCCGCGTGACGGCCGCCTTCGAGGAGCTGCTGGCCGGCACCGCCGCCGGGGACCTGGCCGCCCGTGGCGCCGCGTTGCGGCAGGAGCGCGGGCGGCGCAACGCCACGCCCCTGAAGTCGGCCCTGCGCCGCGTCGCCGCCGTCTTCGTCCCGCTGGTCCCCGCGCTCGTCGGCTGCGGGGTCCTCGCCGGGTTCAACGGCCTGCTGGTCAACGCCGGGTGGCTGCCGGGGATCACGCCCGCCCTGAGCGTCGTGGCGTCCGCGTTCATGGCCCTGATCGCGGTGTTCGTCGGCGTGAACACCGCCCGTGAGTTCGGCGGGACGCCCGTGCTGGGCGGCGCCGTCGCCGCCGTGGTGGTGTACCCGGGGGTGGCGAAGGTGACGGCGTTCGGGGTGGCGCTGGTGCCCGGCCGGGGCGGGGTGCTCGGCGCGCTGGCGGCCGCGCTGCTCGCCACCCGCGTCGAGAAGGCCTGCCGCGGGCGGGTGCCGGACGCGCTGGACGTCCTGGTGACCCCGACGGTGACCGTGCTGGTCGCCGGGCTCGCCACCCTGTACGGCCTGATGTACGCGGCCGGCGCCGTCGCCTCGGCCGTCGGCACCGCCGCGACCTGGCTGCTCACCCACACCGGCGCGGTCGCCGGACTGCTGCTCGGCGGCCTGTTCCTGCCGCTGGTCATGCTCGGCCTGCACCAGGCCCTCATCCCGCTGCACACCACCCTCATCGAGCAGCAGGGCTCCACGCCGCTGCTGCCCGTCCTCGCCATGGCGGGCGCCGGCCAGGTCGGCGCGGCCTGCGCGGTCTACGTCCGCCTGCGCCACGACACCGCGCTGCGCGCCACGATCCGCTCGGCCCTCCCGGCGGGCCTGCTCGGCGTCGGCGAGCCCCTCGTCTACGGCGTCTGCCTCCCCCTCGGCCGCCCCTTCCTCACCGCCTGCGCCGGCGGCGCGGCCGGCGGGGCGTTCGTCGGGTTCTTCGCGACGCTCGGCGACGGCGTCGGCGCCACGGCCATCGGCCCCTCCGGCTGGGCCCTGTTCCCGCTCCTGACCGGCTCCCACGGCCTGGCCGCGGCCGCGGCGGTCTACGCGGGCGGCCTCCTCACCGGCTACGGGGTCGGCTTCGCCGCGACCTGGATCGCCGGCTTCCCCGACGGCCCCCACCGCACCGCCCCGGAGGCGGGCGCCCCGGCACCGGCCCGCTCGTCCGGCTGAAACCGGCCTACCCTGGAGGCCGCCCCTACCTCGTCGAGACCGTGAGGCGTCGGACCCGCCATGAACCACGCGCAGCTCACCGCACTGGGCCGTGCCCTCCGCCTGCTCGGCGAGCACGGCGACGCCCTGACCACCGACACCCCGGACACCCGGCTGCACGAGGTCAGGGCCGACCTGCGGCGGGCCCTGGACCTGCTGGAGGAGAGCGTCGGCACCGCAGCGCCCGCCACCCGGTGCGCCGAGCACCCGAACGGGCCCGTCGACGAGAGCGCCCCCGACCTGTGCCTGCTGTGCGAGACCCGGCGCCGCGCCGCCCGCCGCTCCGAGTACGGCGCCCAGGGCCCCTACGGTCCGTCCCGGCCGCACGGTGAGCAGCCCGGGTCCGCGCCCTCCCGGTACGGCGTCCGGGGCGACCGCCCCCAGCCCCAGCAGCGGTGGCTGCCGGAGCTGTGGAACGGGCAGGAGTGGCAGCTGTGCGGCACCCCGCGCCGCGACCGCCGCGAGGCCGAGCTGTACCTGGCCGCGCTGCGCCGCGGGTCCCGGCCGGCCATGGCCTACCGCCTGGTCCACGAGTTCACCGACTACGAGGTGCTGCGCATCTGGGGCACCCCGGTGAAGGTCGACATCGAGCCCATGGGCAACCTGTAGCACCCGCCGTGGCCCGGCCGGTCGCCCCGCGAATCGTCCGGGGGCCCGTCCGGCGGCTCACGCGGGCGGCACCCGCCCCGACAGCGCCCCGAACCGGTGGTCCCGCCACAGCCTCCTCGACGCCTCCTCCGGGTACCGGCCGACCCGCGGCTCCGCGTCCAGGACGCGCACCCGGCGCTCCTCGGGGTCGTAGGCCGGCCAGCCCGGGTCGCCGGTGCGGGCGAACGCCGTCCACGCCGTGCGGAAGCACTCCGACAGGTGCCTCGCCGCCTCGGGCACCTCGCCGTCCCCGAACAGCAGGCGGCCCAGGTCGGCGTGGTACGTGCCGAACAGCAGCGGGACGTCCAGGTTGTGGCAGGCGCCCAGCGCTCCCCCGGCGCCCGGGGCCGGCCAGGTCAGCTCGTACACGTGCGCCCGGCCGCCGCCCGCCACCTGGGCCTCGGCCAGCCGCAGCGAGGGCATGCGGAACAGCCAGTCCGACTGGACCCGCTCGAACAGCTCGGCGGGGCCCGCGTCCGGGAACGCCTCCCGGTAGGCCCGCTCCCCCGCCGCCCCGCCCGGCGCGCACAGGCGCAGCGCCCCGGCCGCCCGTTCCTCGGTGACCCGCCCCTGGAGGCCGCCCAGGACCACGAACAGCTGGTACTCCCGCGCGGTGTGCCCGACGACCAGCTCCACGTCCCGGCCCGCGCCGTCCGCGAGGGCCTGCCAGGGCGTGGTCGGCAGCACCTCGCCGTCGACGACCGGCGAGTAGGGGGTGGACGTGGGGGCGAGCAGGCCCCAGCGGTCGGCGTCGGCCGCCATGCCGGCGCTCAGCGCGGCGCTCGCCCCGGCCAGTGCGTGCGGGTCCGCCGTCGACAGGTCGTGCGCCGTGGGCCGCAGACCCGCCTGCGCGGCCAAGGCCCGCCCGACGTCCGCCGCCAGTTCCGGGGAGAAGAACGTGCCCGGCACGCTCTGGGCGATCGCCCGCCGGAACAGGCCCCGGGCCCTCGGCATCGCGGTCAGGGACGCCACCGAGCCCGCGCCCGCCGACTGCCCGAACACCGTGACCCGGCCCGGGTCCCCGCCGAACCCGGCGACGTTCTCCCGCACCCACCGCAGCGCGGCCACCTGGTCGAGCAGGCCCCGGTTCGCCGGCGCGCCCTCGATCCACGCGAACCCCTCCGCCCCCAGGCGGTAGTTGAGGCTCACCACGACCAGGCGCCCGGCGCGGGCGATGTGCTGCGCGTCGAAGCCCGGGCTGCCCGCGTGACCGAGCTTGTAGGCGCCGCCGTGGATCCACACCATCACCGGGCGCGGGACGCGGGGGCCGGTCTCCGGGGTCCAGACGTTGACGGTCAGCCAGTCGTCGCCGGCCGGCGGGTCCGCGCCGGCCGCGCTGCCCTGGAAGCCCGGCTCCTGCGGGGGCGGCGGACCGAAGGCGTACGCCTCGCGCACCCCGTCCCACGGCCGCGGTGGGCGGGGCTCCCGGAAGCGGGCCTCCCCCACGGGCGGCGCGGCGTACGGGATGCCGCGGAAGACACTGAGTCCGCCCTCCCGGCGCCCCCGCACCGCACCGGCGGCGGTGCGCACCACCGGCGCACCGTGCGGGTCGCGCTGCTCGTCGGTCCCGGCTGTCGTCATCGGTCCCTCCTCCCCCAGGGTCGTCCGGGCAGGGGCGGGTGTCGAACGGGGACAGCTCGGTGGGGTTCGCCGCTCGTGCTGGTCACCCAGCTGCACGCGTCCCCGGTGTGGTCGGCGGCGGTCTTCGTGGCCAACACGGTCCTGGTGGTGGCGCTCCAGGTGCCGGTCACGGTGCTGGTGTCGCGCTTCACCCGGACCACCGCGCTGGTCCTGGCCGGTGGGGTGCTCGCCGCGTCCTACCTGGGGTTCCTCGCGGCCGCGTCCCTCGGGCACGGCTGGGGCGCGCCGGCCGTCGCCGCGGTGTCGGTGGTGTGCACGCTCGGCGAGATCCTCTACGCGGGCAGTGCCACCGCGCTCGTCACGGTCCTCGCCCCGGCCCGGTTCCTGGGGCGAGCGCTGGCCCGCTTCCAGCTCTCCACCGGGTTCGGGCTGGCCGTCTCCCCGGCGGTCATCACCACGCTCACGCCGCACGGCCCGGCCGCCCTGTGGGGCGGTCTGGCCGGGGCGACGCTCGTCGCGGCGGGCGCGGTCGCCACCGGGAAGGAAGCGCACGGCCCCTCCCCGGTGGCGGCGCCGCCGGACGGCTCCGCCGACGTCCGGGCCGGGGTCAGCTGAGGGTCTTCAGCGCCGCCGCGTCGTACGGCGCCAGGTCGTCGAAGCGGCCTGCGAGGACCTTCGCGGCCCACTCGGGGTCCTGGAGCAGCGCGCGGCCGACGGCGACCAGGTCGAACTCCTCGCGCTCCAGGCGGTCCAGGAGGTCGTCCAGGCCCTTGACCGGGGAGCCCTCGCCCGCGAAGCCGCGGATGAAGTCGCCGTCCAGGCCGACCGAGCCGACGGTGATGGTGGGCCGGCCGGTCAGCTTCTTGGTCCAGCCGGCCAGGTTGAGGTCCGAGCCGTCGAACTCCGGCAGCCAGTAGCGGCGCGTGGAGGCGTGGAAGGCGTCGACACCGGCCGCGGCGAGCGGGGCGAGGACGGCCTCCAGCTCCTCGGGGGTCTCGGCGAGCCGGGCGTCGTAGTTGTCCGACTTCCACTGCGAGTAGCGGAAGACCACCGGGAAGTCGGCCGACACGGACGCGCGCACCGCGGCGACGATCTCGGCCGCGAACTTCGTCCGGGCGACCAGGTCACCGCCGTAGGCGTCGGTGCGGCGGTTGGTGCCGGCCCACAGGAACTGGTCGATGAGGTAGCCGTGCGCGCCGTGCAGCTCGACCCCGTCGAACCCGATCCGCTCGGCGGCCGCGGCGGCCTCGGCGAAGGCGCCGATGACGTCGTCCAGGTCGCCGCGGGTCATGGCCCTGCCGTCCTGCGTGCCGTCCAGCCGGATGCCGGACGGGCCGACGGCCGGGGCCTGCTCGAACGGCGGCTTCCCGGGCCTGCGGACCATGCCGATGTGCCACAGCTGCGGGACGATCGTGCCGCCGGCCGCGTGCACCGCGTCGGCGACCTTCGCCCAGCCCGCGAGCTGCTCCTCGCCGTGGAACCGCGGCACCCGGTCGCTCTCGCCGGCCGACTCGTGGCCGACGTAGGTGCCCTCGGTGACGATGAGTCCGACCCCGGCGGCGGCGCGGCGGGCGTAATACGACACCACGTCCTCGCCCGGGACGCCGCCCGGCGAGAACATGCGGGTCATCGGCGCCATCACGATGCGGTTCGGCACGGTCAGGCCGTTGATCGAGACCGGCCGGGCGAGGATCTGCGCCGCGCGGGAGGCGGACGACCCGGGAGTGGGCTCGGTGGACTCGGCGGTGGTCGCGGTCACGTGGGGGCTCCTTGGGGGTATACCGGCTGGTATGTGCACGCGCATGCATGCCACGCCCACGTCAACGGGTCCCGTGCGCCCGCTCATTCCGCCGCCGCTCCCCGAGCGGTGTGATTCAGCCCACCCGGCCCGCCCCGGCCACCCCGGCCGGCACCGGGGAACGCCCGAGGGCGGCACCCCCCGTCGTACGGGGAGTGCCGCCCTCGGTCCGCAGGACGGTTGATCGACCGGGGTCGATCAGAAGTCCATGTCACCGCCCGGCATGCCGCCGCCGGCCGGGGCAGCGGCCTTCTCCGGCTTGTCGGCGATGACGGCCTCGGTGGTGAGGAACAGCGCGGCGATGGAGGCCGCGTTCTGCAGCGCGGAGCGGGTCACCTTGGCCGGGTCGATGATGCCCTCGGCGACCAGGTCGACGTACTCACCGGTCGCGGCGTTCAGGCCGTGACCCGGGGTGAGGTTGCGGACCTTCTCCACCACGACGCCGCCCTCGAGGCCGGCGTTCACGGCGATCTGCTTCAGCGGGGCCTCGAGCGCGAGCTTGACGGCCTGGGCGCCCGTCGCCTCGTCGCCCTCGAGCTCCAGCTTCTCGAACACCTGGGAGGCCTGGAGCAGGGCCACGCCACCACCGGCGACGATGCCCTCCTCGACGGCCGCCTTGGCGTTGCGCACGGCGTCCTCGATGCGGTGCTTGCGCTCCTTGAGCTCCACCTCGGTGGCGGCACCGGCCTTGATGACCGCGACACCGCCGGCGAGCTTCGCCAGGCGCTCCTGCAGCTTCTCGCGGTCGTAGTCGGAGTCGCTGTTCTCGATCTCGGCGCGGATCTGGTTCACGCGGCCCGCGACCTGCTCCGAGGAGCCGGCGCCGTCGACGATCGTGGTCTCGTCCTTGGTGATGACGACCTTGCGGGCCTTGCCCAGCAGGTCCACGGTCGTGTTCTCGAGCTTGAGACCGACCTCCTCGGAGATGACCTCGCCGCCGGTGAGGATGGCGATGTCGTTCAGCATCGCCTTGCGGCGGTCGCCGAAGCCCGGGGCCTTGACCGCGACGGACTTGAAGGTGCCGCGGATCTTGTTGACGACCAGGGTCGACAGGGCCTCGCCCTCGACGTCCTCGGCGATGATCAGCAGCGGCTTGCCCGACTGCATGACCTTCTCCAGGAGCGGGAGCAGGTCCTTGACGCTGGAGATCTTGGAGTTCGCGATCAGGATGTACGGGTCGTCGAGGACGGCCTCCATACGCTCCATGTCGGTCGCGAAGTAGGCGGAGATGTAGCCCTTGTCGAAGCGCATGCCCTCGGTGAGCTCGAGCTCCAGACCGAAGGTCTGCGACTCCTCGACGGTGATGACGCCTTCCTTGCCGACCTTGTCCATGGCCTCGGCGATGAGCTCGCCGATCTGGGTGTCGGCGGCGGAGATGGAGGCCGTGGAGGCGATCTGCTCCTTGGTCTCGACGTCCTTCGCCTGCTCCAGCAGGGCGGCGGAGACGGCCTCGACGGCCTTCTCGATACCGCGCTTGAGGGCCATCGGGTTGGCGCCGGCGGCGACGTTGCGCAGGCCTTCCTTGACCAGTGCCTGGGCCAGGACGGTGGCGGTCGTCGTGCCGTCACCGGCCACGTCGTCCGTCTTCTTCGCCACTTCCTTGACGAGCTCGGCACCGATCTTCTCGTACGGGTCCTCGAGCTCGATCTCCTTGGCGATGGAGACACCGTCGTTGGTGATCGTGGGGGCGCCCCACTTCTTCTCGAGGACGACGTTGCGGCCCTTGGGGCCGAGGGTGACCTTGACGGCGTCCGCGAGCTGGTTCATGCCGCGCTCGAGGCCGCGCCGCGCCTCCTCGTCGAACGCGATGATCTTGGCCATGTGAAGTGGTCCCTCCAGGACTGGGGGTGATTCCTTCGGACCGCGCCCGCGCCCGCGACGGACGGCTCGCCGACCCGGTGGTTCCTTGCCCCACCCGGCCCGCGGGCCTCACCGACCCGGTCCTTCGCTGTCACTCTCACCTTCAGAGTGCTAACGCCAATGATTAGCACTCGCACTACGAGAGTGCAAGGCGCGCTCGCGGAGCGAGTGCTCGTTGGGGGGCGGCGGTCGGGCGGCGGGCGGGCGCAAGCGGCTCTCGGGGACCGGGCCACGTCTCAGCCCGAGGCGAACAGGGCCGGCCCCGCGAGACCCCGCGCACACGGGCGAGGGGTCCGCGCCCTGGGCGGGCGCGGACCCCTCGGTGAGTGACTGCGGAAGAACGTTCAGGCGGTGAACGTTCAGGCGGTGACGCGAACCATGTCGGCCTGCGGGCCCTTCTGGCCCTGCGAGATCTCGAACTCGACCCGCTGGCCTTCTTCAAGGGTGCGGTAGCCGTCCATCTGAATGGCGCTGTAATGGACGAAGACGTCCGCACCACCGTCGACCGCGATGAAGCCGTACCCCTTCTCCGCGTTGAACCACTTGACGGTGCCCTGAGCCATGCCTAACTCCCCTATTACTGGCCCTTGCACAGATCCGCACTTCGCGGATCCGGGTCAGACCTCACCCCCCAGACTGGTTGGGGGCGTGCGCCGGAACGCGTCGACCGCGGCTGAATGTATCTGTCCAACTGCCGTCTGCAACAGGTCAATCGGACGAGAATTCTGGACGCAGACGATCCGGAATGTGGCCAGAATTCGCCCGAATTCAGGGCAAGTCGGGCTCCACAAAAGGCACATAAGCCGCGGGAGCAGTGCACAGTTTGGCTACTTCTCATCGGGCACGCGGCAGGAATCAAGGCCCGCCGATTCATGGATCCGGGGCGGGTTCCCCAACTGTACCGCGCTCAATCACATGGAATTGCCCCCTCCGCTTCTCTTACGGTGGGGGCAATTCGATGTACGCGCGGTCATCGCTATTACCGAGGGTTACTGACCTCCGGCGACGGCCGGGATGATGGAGACGCCCGCGCCGTCCGGGGTCGCCGTCTGCAGGCCCTGCTCGAAGCGGACGTCGTCGTCGTTGACGTAGACGTTCACGAACCGGCGCAGCTTGCCCTGGTCGTCGAGGACGCGGGCGGCGATGCCGGTGTGGTGCTTCTCCAGGTCCTCGATCACCTCGGCGAGGGTCGCGCCCTCGGCGGCGACCTCGGCCCGGCCGCCGGTGTAGGTGCGCAGGATGGTGGGGATGCGGACGGTCACGCTCATGCGAGGCCAGCCTCTCGGAAGGAGTCCAGGGTCGGGCGGATGGTGGCGGTCAGGCCGGTGCCGGCCACCGCGTCGAGGGTCTTCAGGCCGTCGCCGGTGTTGAGGACGACCGTGGTCAGCGACGGGTCGAGCACGCCGGCGCCGATCAGCTTGCGCGCCACGCCCACGGTCACCCCGCCCGCCGTCTCGGCGAAGATGCCCTCGGTGCGGGCCAGCAGCTTGATGGCGTCGACGACTTCCTCGTCCGTGACGTCCTCCACGGCACCGCCGGTGCGCCGGGCGATGTCCAGGACGTAGGGCCCGTCCGCCGGGTTGCCGATGGCCAGCGACTTGGCGATGGTGTTCGGCTTCTGCGGGCGGACCACGTCGTGACCGGCCTTGTAGGCGGTCGACACCGGGGAGCAGCCCTCGGCCTGGGCGCCGAAGATCTTGTACGGCCGGTCCTCGACGAGACCCAGCTTGATCAGTTCCTGCAGACCCTTGTCGATCTTGGTGAGCTGGGAGCCGGAGGCGATCGGCACGACGATCTGGTCCGGCAGCCGCCAGCCGAGCTGCTCGCAGATCTCGTACGCCAGCGTCTTGGAGCCCTCGGCGTAGTACGGCCGCAGGTTGACGTTGACGAAGCCCCAGCCCTCGCCCGCCGGGTCGCCGATCAGCTCGGAGCAGAAGCGGTTCACGTCGTCGTAGTTGCCCTCGATGCCGACGAGCTCGCCGCCGTAGACCGCGGCCATGACGACCTTGCCCTGCTCCAGGTCGTGCGGGATGAACACGCAGCTGCGGAAGCCGGCCCGGGCGGCGGCGGCGCCCACCGCGCCGGCCAGGTTGCCCGTCGAGGAGCAGGACAGCGTGGTGAAGCCGAAGGCGCGCGCGGCCTCCAGGGCCTGCGCGACGACGCGGTCCTTGAAGGAGTGCGTCGGGTTGCCGGAGTCGTCCTTGACGAACAGCTTGCCGGGCTCGACGCCCAGCTCACGGGCCAGGTTGTCGGCCTGGACGAGCTTGGTCCAGCCGGGGTTGATGTTCGGCTTGTCGGCCACGTCCGCGGGGACGGGCAGCAGCGGCGCGTAGCGCCAGATGTTCGCCGGGCCCGCCTCGATCCGCTTGCGCAGTTCCTCGGTGTCGTAGGCGGAGAAGTCGTAGGCGATCTCGAGCGGGCCGAAACACTCCTCGCACGCGAAGACCGGTCCGAGCGGGACGCGGTGGCCGCACTCGCGGCAGCTCAGGGCAGCCGCGGGGCCGAGGTCGACGGTGGAGTCGGTGGTGCTTTCAACAGTCTGCGCAGCCATGTGAGGCGAGGCCCTTTCTCCTCATCTTCCTCACGACGCATCTCGCCGTGAGACGGATTTGGCACCTTCCCTAGCCGGGAGCCTCGCTGCACAGGTCAGGAGAACCGACTGGAGGGTTGCCGGGGCTTCATCGGGCCGTGTCCCTCTGCCCCTCTGGATGAGCTGTATGTGGTTGTGGACGCGGGCCGACCCCGACATGCGATGGTCACCAGCGTTGTCCAAGACTGTAACCGACGACCAGGACAGTTGAGATAGTCGTCCGAACCGCGAGACAACCGTGAGGAGCCACTGACCGTGCTGGAAGAAGTCGAGCGCTGGCTGGCCACCCGGTCCTGGTCCGTGGCCGACCGCCCCCTCCACCGGGTGCTGGCCGCCAAGCGCGCCGCGGGCCTGACCGTGTCCGTCGTCCTGCCCGCGCTGAACGAGGAGGAGACGGTCGGCGAGATCGTGGCCGTCATCCGGCACGACCTCGTGCAGCAGGCGCCGCTCGTGGACGAGATCGTGGTGGTGGACTCGGGGTCCACCGACCGCACCGCCGAGGTGGCCGCCGCCGCGGGTGCCCGGGTCGTCCACCGCGACGCCGTCCTGCCGCGCATACCCGCCGTGCCCGGCAAGGGCGAGGTGCTGTGGCGCTCCCTGCTGGTGACCGGCGGGGACATCGTGTGCTTCATCGACGCCGACCTCCGGGAGTTCACCTCCGACTTCGTCACCGGGCTGGTCGGCCCGCTGCTCACCGAGCCGGGCGTCGACCTGGTCAAGGGCATGTACGACCGCCCCCTCGGCGGTGCGGCCGGCCAGGGCGGCCGGGTGACGGAGCTGATGGCCCGCCCGCTGCTGAACATGCACTGGCCCCAGCTGGCCGGCTTCGTGCAGCCGCTCGGCGGCGAGTACGCGGCCCGCCGCTCCCTGCTGGAACAGCTGCCGTTCCCGGTCGGCTACGGCGTCGAGCTCGGCATGCTGGTCGACGCGCTGCACCTGGTGGGCCTGGACGCCCTGGCCCAGGTCGACCTGGGGGTGCGCAAGCACCGCCACCAGGACGGCCAGGCCCTCGGCCGGATGGCCGCGGCGATCTACCGCACGGCCCAGCTCCGCCTGGCCCGCGGCCACCTGATCCGCCCGGCCCTCACCCAGTTCGAACGCACCGACTCCGGCTTCGAGCCCCGCACGTACTCGGTGGACACGGAGGAGCGCCCCCCGATGACGGACATAGCCGAGTACACGACCCGCAAGGTGGCGTGAGGGCCCCGGACCCGACGGCCCGTATACGGTCGCTCGCCCAGTGGAACCGTACGTTTGAGCGTTTACGGGTCGGGCTAGGTTGAGGCGTATGGCTCTCACGCGCGGTGCTGATCAGAAGGCTCGGGTGCTGGTCGCGTCCAATCGCGGACCGGTGTCGTACACGGTGGGCGAGGACGGTTCGCTGACCGCCAGACGGGGCGGGGGCGGGCTCGTGTCGGGGCTGTCGGCGATCGGCCCGGACGCGGACGCGCTGTGGGTGTGCTCGGCGCTGTCCGACGGCGACCGGGAGGCCGTGCGGCGCGGCGAGGGCGAGCCCGGCACCCGGATGCTGGACGTCCCGGCCGACGTGCACGCGGACGCGTACAACGGCATCGCCAACTCGGTGCTCTGGTTCGTCCACCACATGCTCTACCAGACCCCGCTGGAGCCGGTCTTCGACGCGGAGTTCCGGCGCCAGTGGGCGTCGTACGAGACGTACAACCGCGCGTTCGCCGAGGCGCTCGCCGAGGAGGCGGCGCCGGGCGCGGCCGTGCTGGTGCAGGACTACCACCTGACCCTGGTCCCCGGGATGCTCCGCGAGCTGCGGCCCGACCTGCGGATCAGCCACTTCTCGCACACCCCGTGGGCACCGCCGGAGTACTTCCGGATGCTGCCGCGGGACATCGCCGGGCAGGTGCTGCGCGGCATGCTCGGCGCCGACCGGCTGGGCTTCCTGACCCGGCGCTGGGCGGACGCGTTCACCGCCTGCTGCGAGCAGTTCGCGGGCGGCACGGGCGACACCCGGATCGGCGTGCACGGGCTCGGCGCGGACGGCGAGTTCCTGCGCGAGCGGGCCCACCGGTCCGACGTGGACGAGCGGATGGCGGGGCTGCGCGAGGAGATCGGCGCGGGCCGCCGGGCGATCGTGCGTGTGGACCGCACGGAGCTGTCGAAGAACATCGTGCGCGGCCTGCTGGCCTACGAGCAGCTGCTGGTGGACCACCCCGAGTGGCGCGAGCGCGTGGTGCACGTGGCGTTCGCCTACCCCTCGCGGCAGGACCTCGCGGTGTACCGGGACTACACGGCCGAGGTGCAGCGCACCGCGGAGCGGATCAACGAGCGGTTCGGCACCCCCGGGTGGACCCCGGTCGTGCTGCACGTCAAGGACGACTTCGCCCGCTCCCTGGCCGCCTACCGCCTCGCCGACGTGGCCCTGGTGAACCCCATCCGGGACGGCATGAACCTGGTCGCCAAGGAGATGCCCGTCCTGTCCGAGGAGGGCTGCGTGCTGGTGCTGTCCCAGGAGGCCGGAGCGTTCGAGGAGCTCGGCGAGGACGCCCTCGCGGTCAACCCGTACGACGTGGTCGACACCGCCCGGGCCCTGCACGAGGCGCTGACCATGCCCGCGGAGGAGCGGGCCGAGCGGACCAAGCGCCTGGCGGCAGCGGCGACCGCGCTGCCGCCGGCACAGTGGTTCCTGGACCAGCTGAACGCCCTGACGGCTCAGTCCAGCTGAGACGCGAGCGCCCGCAGCAGCCGTACGACGCCCTCCGGGCCGTCCACCACCAGGTCGGCCCGGTCGGCGAGTTCGGTGACCTCGGCGCTGCCGCTGCACACCAGCAGTCCGGCGACGCCCTCGGCGCGCAGCCGCTCCACGGCGGCGAACGCGGGCAGGTCACCCAGGTCGTCCCCGGCGTACAGCACGGTCCCGGCGCCGGTCGCCCGGACGTACTCGGTCAGCGCGACGCCCTTGTCCACGCCCGCCGGGCGCACCTCCAGGACCAGGCGCCCGGGTTCGAGGACCAGTCCGTGCCGCCCGGCGAGGTCCCGCAGCGGGCCGAGCAGCGCGCGGAAGGCGCCGTCGGGGTCGGTGGCCCGGCGGGTGTGCACGGCCACGGCCCGCCCCTTCTCCTCCACCCACACGCCGTCCCAGTCCCCGGCCCGCTCCAGCACGGCAGGCAGCTCGGCGCGGACGCCGGCGAGACCGGGGTGCGGGGCGGGGGCGGTGACCTCGCCGGTACGGGCGTCCCAGCGCTCGGCGCCGTAGTGCCCGAGCACGGTCAGGTGCTCCAGTCCGGGTGCCCCGGCGAAGGCGCCGTTGCGCACGGCGACCTCGGCGGGCCGGCCGGTGACGATGGCGACCCCGGCCAGGCGCGGGGCGAGGGCGGCGAGGGCCGGCAGGGCGTCGGGGTGGGCGCGGGCCTTCTCGGGGTCCTCGACGATGGGTGCGAGGGTGCCGTCGAAGTCGAGGCCGACGACGGCCCGCCCGGGCCGGGCGACCAGCGCCTCCAGCGCGTCCCTCCCGGCCGCGGTACGGGGCGTGGGCAGACTCTCGGCGGAATACGTCTCAGGGCTTCCCATGACACCGACCCTAACGGGGGCCACCTGAAAAACCGGGGGCTGCCCCGCCCCCTCAGGGGCGCGGGGAACTGCGCGACCAGCCACCCACCACTCGCACCCGGCACCGCACCGAACCCCCCACGACGCACGTCCGCAGAGACACGCCCCGCACGACTACCGCTCACCCCGCCGCGCGTCCCGCACACGCCGCAGCCGGTTCACCGTCACCGGATCGTGCTCCAGCGCCCGCGGATCGTCCAGCAGGGCGTTGAGGAGCTGGTAGTAGCGCACCGGCGCCAGCCCCAACTCCTCCCGTACCGCCCGCTCCTTGGCCCCCGGTGACGAGAACCCGCGGCGCTCCATCGCGAGGATGTCCCGCTCCCGCTGCTCCATACCCCGCACGGTAGCTCAGCCCGAGGTACTGGTGTCCGCGGTCATCGCCCTGGTCTGGAGCTCGCCGAGGACCAGCGCGGGGCTCGCGTCGGGCAACACCGCCGTGCCGATCTGCTTCTTCAGGGCCGCGCTGACCGTCGCCCAGGACGTGCGGCCGACCGGGTACAGCTCGGCCAGCGGGAGTTCGTCCAGGAACGGCTTGAGGTCCTGGTCGCCGGCCGCCGTGGCCATCGTCCCGCTCGCCGACGTGGTCACGGGCAGCAGGTCGTACTCGCGGGAGAAGGCGAGCACGTTCTTCTCGCCGTAGACGAAGTCGAGGAAGTCACCGATCTGCTCGCCGTGGCCGTTCTGCTTGAACGCGGCCATCCAGTCGGCCACGCCCAGCGCGTTGCGGGCGGCGCCGTCCTTGCCTGGCATCGGCACCATGCCGAACTCCACGCCCTTCTCCTCCGCCGTCTTCATCAGGGAGGGGTGCCCGTTGAGCATGCCGACCCGGCCGTCGGCGAAGGCGGCGAACGCGGCCGCCCGGTTCAGCTTGCCGGGCGCGACCGGCCCGGTGAGCCCCTTGCCGACCAGTTCGTCCTTCAGCCATGTGAACGTCTCGATGTTCTCGGCGGCGTCCAGGCCGTACCCGCCGACGGTGGAGGTGTAGCCGCCCCCGCCGCTGAGCAGCCACTGGAGGGTCTCGGCCTGGGCCTCCTCCGGCCCGAGCGGCAGCGCGTACGGGTACGTCACCCCCTCGTCCTTGAGCGCGGCGGCGTCGGCGGCCAGTTCGGCCCACGTGGTGGGCGGCTTGAGGCCGGCCTTCTTGAACAGGGTCTTGTTGTAGAACAGCAGCCGCGTGGAGGCGGCGAACGGCATGCCGTACTGCACGCCGTCGACCTCGCCGGCCTGGGAGAGCTGGGGCACGAAGTCGGCCTGGACGGGGATGGAGAGCACGTCGCCGGCCCGGTAGAGCCGGTCCTCGGCCGCGTAGTCGGCGTAGGCGCCGATCTGGGCCATGTCGGGCGCCTTGCCGGCGTCGACCAGGCGGCGGACCCTGCGGTCGACCTCGGTCCAGGAGTAGACGCTCACCTCGACGTGGACGTCCGGGTGCCGGGCCTCGTACGCGTCGACGAGGTCGGCCCAGTACTTCTTGGAGCTGTTGGCCGGGCTGTCGCCGTAGTCGGCCGCGACCAGCTTCAGCGTCACCTCGCCCGAGCCGCCGCCGAGCCCGCAGCCGGAGAGGACCCCCGTCATCCCCAGCGCGGCCACCGCCGCGATCGTCCCCGTACGCCAAGCGCGCCGCTGCACGTGTCATCCCCTTGACCGGTAGTGCGGGTGAACCATGGCCGTTACCCCTGGTCCGTTTATCGGAATAAGGTCTACACCACGCAAGTGGACTAGACCTCTTGCGGGTCCTGGGGCCACACTGTCCCCCGTGAGACATGTCATCGCCCTCGACGTGGGCGGCACCGTGATGAAGGCCGCCCTGGTCGGAGCGGACGGCACGCTGCTGCACCGGGCCCGCCGGGCCACCGGCCGCGAGCGCGGCCCCGACGCGGTCGTCGCAGGCATCCTCGACTTCGCCGCCGAGCTGCGCGCCCACGGGACCGAGCGGTTCGGCGAGGCCGCGGCCGCGGCCGGCGTCGCCGTCCCGGGCATCGTCGACGAGACCCACGGCGTGGCCGCCTACTCGGCCAACCTCGGCTGGCGGGACGTCCCGCTGCGCGCGCTGCTCGCCGAGCGGCTGGGCGCCCTGGTGGCCCTGGGGCACGACGTGCGCACCGGCGGTCTGGCGGAGGGGCGGCTCGGCGCGGGCCGGGGCGCCGACCGCTTCCTGTTCGTCGCGCTGGGCACCGGCATCGCGGGCGCCATCGGCATCGACGGCCGGGTCGAGGCGGGCGCGCACGGCTTCGCCGGCGAGATCGGCCACATCGTCGTACGGCCCGGCGGTCCGCCGTGTCCGTGCGGCCAGCACGGCTGTCTGGAGCGGTTCGCGTCGGCGGCGGCCGTCAGCGAGGCGTGGGTGCGGGCGAGCGGCACCCCGGACGCGGACGCGGCCGACTGCGCGAAGGCCGTCACGTCCGGCGACCCGAACGCCGTCCGGATCTGGCAGGAGGCGGTGGACGCCCTGGCCGACGGCCTGGTCACCGGCCTCACCCTGCTGGACCCGCGCACCCTCGTCATCGGTGGCGGCCTCGCCGAGGCGGGGGAAACCTTGTTCACACCACTGCGGGACGCCGTCCGCCGACGGGTCACCTTCCAGAAACTGCCGGAGATCGTCCCCGCGGCCCTGGGCGACACGGCGGGCTGCCTGGGCGCGGGCCTCCTGGCCTGGGATCTCCTCGACACCACCGACGGCAAGGAGGACACGCCGTAATGGCAACCCACCCAGGGGCGCGACACACCCCGACGAGCCCGCACCCCGTGACGAGCGGCACCCCACTGGTGCTCTCCGGCGCCACGGTCGTCCTGCCCACCGGCACCGTGCCGGACGGCCGGGTCGTAATCGAGGACACCCGCATCGCCGCAGCCGCACCCGAGCACGCCCAGGTCGTCGACCTGAGCGGCCACTGGGTGGTCCCCGGCTTCGTCGACCTGCACAACCACGGCGGCGGCGGGGCGTCCTTCACCTCCGGCACCGTCGAGGACGTCCTCAAGGGCATCCACACCCACCGCCTGCACGGCACCACCACGCTGGTGGCCTCCACCGTCACCGGCGACATGGACTTCCTGACGCAGCGCGCCGGGCTGCTGAGCGAGCTGGCCGAGCAGGGCGACATCGCCGGCGTCCACTTCGAGGGGCCGTTCATCTCGCCCTGCCGCAAGGGCGCGCACTCCGAGGAGCTGCTGCGCGACCCCGATCCGGCCGAGGTGCGCAAGCTGGTCGACGCGGCGCGCGGGCACGCGAAGATGGTCACCCTCGCCACCGAGCTTCCCGGCGGCATCGACTCCGTACGACTGCTCGCCGAGCACGGGGTGATCGCGGCGATCGGGCACACGGACGCCACCTACGAGCAGACCGTCGAGGCGATCGACGCCGGCGCGACGGTCGCCACCCACCTGTTCAACGCGATGCCGCCGGTCGGCCACCGCGCCCCGGGACCGATCACGGCGCTGCTGGAGGACGGGCGGGTCACCGTCGAGCTGATCAACGACGGCACGCACCTGCACCCGGCGGCGCTGCAACTGGCCTTCCACCACGCGGGCGCCGACCGGGTCGCGTTCATCACGGACGCGATGGACGCGGCCGGCTTCGGCGACGGCCGCTACATGCTCGGCCCGCTGGAGGTGGAGGTCGCGGACGGCGTGGCCCGGCTGGTGGAGGGCGGCTCCATCGCCGGCTCGACGCTCACCCTGGACCGGGCGTTCAAGCGGGCGGTGACGATCGACCGGGTGCCGGTGACGGACGCGGTGCGCGCCCTGTCCGCCAACCCGGCGCGGCTGCTCGGCCTGGACGACCGCATCGGCTCCCTGGAGCCGGGCAAGGACGCCGACCTGGTGGTGCTGGACGCGGACTTCGAGCTCAAGGGCGTGATGCGGCACGGCGCGTGGGTGGTCGATCCCCGACTGGTCTGATACGTCCGCCCGGAGGAAGACGGTGGCCGACCCGCACCCTGGGCCGGTCGCCGTCTTTTTGGCATGATCGGGCCACCGGACGGCAACGTCGTACACACTCATCGGGGGAGGTCAGCCAGGTGATCCTCACGGTCACGCTGAACACCGCTCTCGACATCACCTACCGCGTACGGTCCCTGCGGCCGCACGCCTCCCACCGGGTCTCGGAGGTCACCGAACGGCCCGGCGGCAAGGGGCTGAACGTGGCCCGGGTCCTCGCCGCCCTCGGGCACGAGGTGACGGTCACCGGCTTCGCGGGCGGGACCACCGGGGACGCGGTGCGCGAACGGCTCGCCGCGACGCCCCGGATCACCGACGCCCTGGTCCCGGTCACCGGGCCCACCCGGCGCACCGTCGCGGTGGTCGACGAACTCACCGGCGACACCACCCAGTTCAACGAACCGGGCCCGGTCGTCGACCCGGCGCGGTGGTCGACCTTCCAGGAGGCGTACGAGGGCCTCGTCGGCCGCGCCGACGCGGTGGCCCTGTGCGGCAGCCTGCCGCCGGGGGTGCCGGTCGGGGCGTACGCGGGGCTGGTGCGCACGGCGCGGGCCGCGGGGGTGCCGGTGCTGCTGGACACGGCCGGCGAGGCCCTGCGGCGCGGGGTGGCCGCCCGCCCGGACGTCATCACGCCCAACGCCGACGAACTGGCCGAACTGACCGGCTCCCACGAGCCGTCACGGGCCACGCAGGACGCCCGGCGGCGCGGAGCGCGCGCGGTGGTGGCGACGCTCGGCCCGGACGGCCTGGTCGCGGTGACGCCGGAGGGGCGCTGGCGGGCCGTGCCGCCGGCCCGGGTGCGGGGCAATCCCACGGGCGCGGGCGACTCGGTCGCGGCGGCCCTGCTGGCGGGACTGGTGGACCGCCAGCCCTGGCCGGACCGCCTGTCCCGCGCGGTCGCCCTGTCCGCGGCGACGGTCCTGGCCCCGGCGGCCGGCGAGTTCGACCCCACGGCCTACCGGGACCTGCTGGGCCGGGTGACGGTGACCGGGGAGGTCACCGCCGCCTGACCCGCGGCTAGTCGGTGACCTGGCCCTTCTTCAGCCACAGCTGGTCGAGCAGGACGTTGCACTTGTCGCCGTCCTGGCAGGACAGCGAGATGGTGTTGGTGCCCTTGGTCAGCGCCGGATAGGCGTACGTCGTGGTCCAGCCCTTGGCGAAGTCGCCCTGGGCGGCCTTGGCGTAGTTCTTCAGCGGCATCTTCGTGCCGAAGACCTTGCCGTTGATGGTGAGGGTCATGGACTGGTCCTCACCGGGCGTGCTGTAGTGCGCGAACAGCGTGTAGGCGCCGTCCTCGGGGATGCCGTTGACCGTCCAGGTGACGGAGGCGCCGACGTTGTTCAGGTTGCCGACGTAGACGCCGCCGGCCGCCTTGGCGCCCTCGACGTCCGAGGACGTGGTGGCGCCGCCGTCCAGCCGCAGCGCCTTGGCCTCGATCGTGGGCAGCTCGGTCTCGCTCGCCTCGCTGGTGCTCGACTCGCTGGGCGAGGCGCTCGCGGACGCGGTGGGCGAGGAGGCCGCCTCGTTGCCGCCGCCCTTGTCGTCGTCGGTGTTGCCGTTGGCCATGGCCACCGCGATGCCGATGACGACCGCGGCGACGACGGCGACCGCGCCGATCAGCAGGCCCTTGGTGTTGGGCCCGCGGCCCCGGCCGCCGCCACCGGACACCGCCTGCTGGCGGGTCGTGGAGGCACCGCCGGGGAGGGTCTCCGGCGCCGCGTAATGGGGGTTCTGCGTGCCGTACGGCGCCTGCTGCTGGGGCGCGCCTTGCTGCCCGTAGGACTGCTGCCCGTACGGCTGGGCCTGCTGCTGGCCGTACTGGCGCTCGCCGACCGTGCGCACCCGGCCGACCGCGTTCGGGTAGCCGTAGCCACTGCTGGAGGGCGGCTGCGCTCCGTTGGCCTGTCCGTCGGCGTAGAGGTAGCCGAACGGGTCGTCGTCCTCGGGTGTGCTCGCGCCGTTGTTGCCGGGCGTCATCCCTTCGTACTCCTCAACAGGTGCGGGGGGCGGATGCGGGGGGCGTCCCGGGACGCCGTGGGCGTCTCGCGGGGCGCGTCTGAACAGGTGTGGCGAAGTGCGAGCCTACCCGCTCCGCAGGGCCCGAACGGGTGACCCGGACCGCACCATCGGCCGCATCACCGCGCTGACCTGCACCTCATCCGGCACGCCGGTGCTGTTTGGGACGAGATCGTTTCTCGACGTACATCCGCTCGTCGGCGGACTTCAGCACCTCGTCGGCCGTCATGCCGCAGTGCGCCCAGCCGATGCCGAAGCTGGCGCCCACCCGCACGGCCCGTCCCTCGGCGCGGATCGGCTGGATGATCTCGTTGCGCAGCCGTACGGCGAGGTCCTGGGCGTCGGCCCGGCCGAGCCCGTCGGCGAGGATCACGAACTCGTCGCCGCCGAGCCGGGCGACGGTGTCGCCGTCGCGCACGCCCCGGGACAGCCGGCGGGCGACCTCGATGAGGACGGCGTCGCCCGCGTTGTGCCCGAACCGGTCGTTGATCGACTTGAAGCCGTCGAGGTCGCAGAAGAGGACCGCGAGCCCCTTGGTGCCGTCGTCGTGCCCCTCCTCGGGGGCGACGGTGTGCACGTGGTGGTCGTAGCCGTCGTAGGACTCCACCGGTTCGGGGCGGTAGTCGAAGCCGTGGTCGCTCAGGTCGGGCACGGCGTGGCCGAAGGCGGCGTCGTGGGATGCGAAGGCCTCGTCCAGCGCCGCATGGGCGGGCCGCCGGCACAGCCGCGAGGAGAGGCGCGAGCGCAGTTCGGCGGAGTTCGGCAGGCCGGTCAGGGAGTCGTGCGAGGCGCGGTGGGCGAGCTGGAGCTCGCGGCGCTTGCGCTCCTCTATGTCCTCGACGTGGGTGAGCAGGAAGCGGGGCCCGTCGGCGGCGTCGGCGACGACGCTGTTGCGCAGGCTGACCCAGACGTAGGTGCCGTCGCGCCGGCCGAGGCGCAGCTCCGCGCGGCCGCCCTCGGCGGAGGTGCGCAGCAGCGTGCCTATGTCCTCGGGGTGGACGAGGTCGGAGAAGGAGTAGCGGCGCATCGCGGAGGCGGGGCGGCCGAGCAGGCGGCACAGGGCGTCGTTGGTGCGCAGGATCCGGCCGTGCTGGTCGCCGCCCATCTCGGCGATGGCCATGCCGGAGGGGGCGTACTCGAAGGCCTGGCGGAAGGATTCCTCGCTGGCGCGCAGGGCCTGCTGCTCGCGCTCCAGGCGGACCAGGGCGCGCTGCATGTTGGCCCGCAGCCGGGCGTTGCTGATCGCGATGGCGGCCTGGAAGGCGTACATCTGGAGCGCCTCGCGGCCCCAGGCGCCGGGCCGGCGGCCGTTGCGCGGGCGGTCCACGGACAGCACGCCGATCAGCTCGCCGCCGGAGCCGCCGGGCACGGAGGGCGTGTACATCGGCGCGAACAGCCGGTCGGAGGGGTGCCACTCGTCCTCGAAGCGCGGCGCGGGCCCGTCGGTGTACCACTGCGGGACGTCGTCGTCGTCGAGGATCCAGCCCTCGGTGTGCGGGATGAACACCAGGTCGCCCCAGTGCTCGCCCATGGTCAGCCGCCGCTCCCAGGACTCGCGGGACCCGACCCGGCCGGTGATCAGCGCCTCGGCCGCCGGGTTGCCGGCGAAGGCGGCCACCACCAGGTCCCCGTCGGCGCGCACGAGGTTGACGCACGCCAGCTCGTAGCCGAGCGCGGTGACGACGCCGTCCGCGACCGTCTGCAGTGTGTCCGCCAGGCTGCGGGCCGTGTTCATGTCGGCCATGACCTGGTGCAGCTGTCGCAGGGAGGCAAGACGGACGTACGGCTCCGACTCGGTCTCCATGCTCGCCCTCCCCCCGAGACTTCGCAGCGAATCAAGGGTCTGTCGTCGGCGTACTGTTCTCCGCAGCTGTCGGGCTGCCGTTCTGCTGCTGTTCTTGAGCGGTCTCCGCCACTGAATCACAGCGCGAAGCCCGGTCGGTACACAGGGTCAACAATTCATGGCCCTTGTGACTCAAGTCACATAAGAACATGAACAATTGGGGGAGATTTCCGGGTTTCCCGGTGTTCGCGGCCTTTCCCGGGTTTGCCGCGCTTCCGGTGGTTCGGGGGCGTGCCGGGACCGTGGTCCTAGGACCGGCTTCGGGCCGAGGTCCGATGCGGGGCGCGGAGAGGGCAGACTAGCGTCTGCAAGCGTGCCGAAGACATCCCCCGCCGCCCCCGCCGCCGCCGTTGTGCATGCTGAAGGGGTGAGCAACGACGAGTTCCGCGCCGCCATGTCCCGGCTGGCCGGCGGTGTGGTCCTGGTGACCGCGCAGGAGCCCCCACTGGACCCCGACGACCCCTCCGCCCCCCGGGGCGAGGACGTCGGCATGACGGCCACCGCCTTCGTCTCCGTCTCCCTCGAACCGCCCCTGGTGATGGTCAGCCTGCGCGAGGGCTCCCGGATGGACGACCTGCTCGACGAGCAGCCCCTGTGGGCGGTCTCCGTGCTCTCCGAGAGCCAGCGGCACATCGCCGGCCGGTTCGCCATGAAGGGCCGCATCAGCGACCGGCTGCTGTTCGAGGACATCCCCTACGTCCGCGGCGAGGCCACCGGCTCCCCGCTCGTCGGGGGTGCGCTGGCCACCCTGGAGTGCCGCACGGAACAGCGCGTGGCGGCGGGCGACCACACGCTGGTCATCGGTCGCGTCCTGACCGCGGGCGTGCCGAGCGCGGAGGGCGGGCCGCTGCTGTACTTCCGGGGGCGTTACCGGCAGCTGGGCTGAGGCCTCATCGGCCCGGCCGGCACGCTCCGGCCCGGCAGGCGCCGGGGGGTGCGCGGTGCGTCAGCCCCAGTCCTTCGCCGAGCGGCCGCGCTTGGTCTCCGAGCGCTGCTTCTTCTCCCGCAGCCGGCGCTCGTTGATGCCGCGCGGGATGCGGGTGGGACGCCGCGGCCTGGGCGGGGGCGCGGTGGCCTCCGCGAGCAGCGCCGCGAGGCGCACCGCGGCCGCCTCACGGTTGCGCCACTGGGAGCGGTGCTCGGAGGCGCGCACCGAGATCACCCCGTCGACCAGCCGGGACGCCAGCCGCTCCAGGGCACGCCGCTTCCACACCTCGGGCAGGGCCTCGGTGCGGGCCAGGTCGAAGCGCAGCTCCACCTGCGAGTCGCTGGTGTTGACGTGCTGGCCGCCGGGCCCGGACGACCGCGAGAAGCGCCACATGAGCTCGGCCTCCGGGAGGGAGACGGAGCCGCGGATCAGATGGGGACCGGACATGCCGTACATGTTCCCGGCTCTGACCCGTCCACGTCACGCGAATTAGCGGAGGGTAAAGAAAGTAAAGGCGTGCGGAACCTTCGCGCCCCCTCACGGCGTTCCTAGGGGTAGAGGTAGCTTCGTGCCCGTACGAAGCCCCGTAAGGCACCACCGCGCACGCGGAACGAGGGAAGGGACTCCCAACAATGGCTGTAAGCCTGTCCAAGGGTGGCAACGTCTCGCTCACCAAGGAGGCTCCGGGCCTGACCGCCGTCACCGTGGGCCTCGGCTGGGACGTCCGCACCACCACCGGCACGGACTTCGACCTCGACGCCTCCGCGATCGCGGTCAACACCCAGGGCAAGGTCTACTCCGACGCCCACTTCGTCTTCTTCAACAACAAGCAGACCCCGGACAGCACCATCGTCCACACCGGTGACAACCGCACCGGCGAGGGCGAGGGCGACGACGAGGCGATCAACGTCAACCTCGCTGCCCTCCCGGCCGACATCGACAAGATCGTCTTCCCGGTGTCCATCTACGACGCCGAGAACCGCTCGCAGAACTTCGGCCAGGTCCGCAACGCCTACATCCGCATCGTCAACCAGGCCGGCGGCGCGGAGATCGCCCGCTACGACCTGTCGGAGGACGCGGCCACCGAGACGGCCATGGTCTTCGGCGAGCTCTACCGCAACGGCGCGGAGTGGAAGTTCCGCGCGGTCGGCCAGGGCTACGCCTCCGGCCTGGTCGGCATCGCCCAGGACTTCGGCGTCAACGTCTGAGCAGTCCGGCCGGCCGCTCGGGCCGGTCCGGTGGGAGCCCCCGGCCGCGGTGCGCCACGGCCGGGGGCTCCGCCTGTCCCCGCGAAAGGCCGCCCCGTGATCCTGGAGCCCCTGCCCCTCACCCCGGACCGGGACATCCCGCCCGCCGTCCTGACCGAGCTCACCGCGCTCTACGCCTCCGACCACGCCTTCCAGGCGCTCAGCGGCGACTTCCCCGACCCGGACGACATCCGTCCGGAGCAGGTGGCGGCCGAGCTGGCCGACGAGCTGGCGAACCCGCACGTGGAGGTGGAGCTCGCCCGCTCCGAGGGGCGGCTCGTCGGCGTCGTGGTCACCCTGGCCCACCACCCCGACCCGGCCGAACCGGACCCCTGGATCGGGCTGCTGCTGGTCGACGCGGCCGTGCAGGGCCGCGGCTTCGGCCGCCGGATCGCCGAGGCGGTGGAGGACCGCTTCCGCGCCGCGGGCCGCAGCGCCGTACGGCTGGCCGTCCTGGACGCCAACCCCAGGGGCCTCGCCTTCTGGACCGCCCTCGGCTACGCACCCGTCGCCCACCGCCGCGACCTCCGGCGCGACCGCCCCTGCACGGTGCTGCGCAAGCAGTGGGCCGACCGGACGGCACCCCGCCCCGACTAAGGCCGAGGCGGCTTCGCCTTGCCGTACAGCCAGGTCTTCCAGATGGGCGCCCAGTCCTCGTCGGGGGCGTGCCGCTCCACGTACGCCGTGAAGTCGGCCGTGCTCGCCGTGCCGTGGCGGTGCGCGGCGGTCCACCCCTGGACCAGGTCGTAGAAGGCGTCGTCGCCGACGGTCCGGCGGATCATGTGGACGACCATCGCGCCGCGCGCGTACACCGGCCGGCCGGAGACGTGCGCGGCGCCCGGCGGTTTCGCGGGCGGGAAGTCCCAGAGGTGTTCGTCGCCGTCTTCGCCCTCGTCGTAGAGGGTGTCGAAGGTCTCCTGCGCGCTGTCGCCGCCGTGGTCCTCGTCCCACAGCCACTCGGCGTACGTCGCGAAGCCCTCGTTGAGCCACATGTCCCGCCAGGTCCGCGGGGTGACCGAGTCCCCGAACCACTGGTGGGCCAGCTCGTGCACCAGCGTGCCGGTGTCCGGGGCGCCGGGGAAGACGGGCCGGTTCTGGGTCTCCAGCGCGTACTCGGCGTCCCCGGGGCGCTCCACGACCGCGCCGGTGGAGGAGAAGGGGTAGGGCCCGAAGTTGTACGTCGCCCAGTCCATGATCTCGGGCAGCCGGGCCAGCACCGCCCGGCTGTCGTCGGCCTGCTCGGGGTCGACGGCCGTGTACACCGGCACCCCGCCGCCGGTGGTGGAGCGCCGCACCTCGTACCGGCCGATCGCGAGGGTGGCCAGGTAGCTCGCCATGGGTTCGGCGGTGTGCCAGGTGTAGGTGGTCCGCCCGCCGGAGGTCGTGGCGCGGGTCAGCTGCCCGTTGGACACGGCCGTCAGCCCCTCGGGGACGGTGACGGTCAGGTCGTAGGCCGCCTTGTCGGACGGGTGGTGGTCGCCCGGGAACCACGCCATGCCCCCGACCGGCTCGCCGAGGGCCAGCGCGCCGTCCGCGGTGGGCAGCCACCCCTCCTGAGAGCCGTCGGGGTCGGTGAGGGTGCGCGGGCGCCCGGAGTAGCGCACGACCGTCTCGAAGGTCTCCCCGGCGCCGACGGCCCCGGCCGGCCGGACGGTGAGTTCCTGCCCGCTGCGGCGGACCCCGGCACGCCGGCCCCCGACGGTGACGTCCCGCACGTCGAGGCCGGCCAGGTCCAGGTCGAAGGCGGCGAGGTCCCGCGTGGCGCGGGCGGTGACGACGGCCCTGCCGGTGAGACGCCCGGTCCCGGGGTCGTAGCTCAGGGTCAGGCCGTAGTGGGACACGTCGTAGCCGCCGTTCCCGGCCAGGGGGAAGTAGGGGTCGCCGACGCCGGGGGCGCCCGCGTCGGCGCGTCCGTCGTCGTCGCACCCGGTGAGGGCGAGCAGGCAGACGGCGAGGGCGCCGGCTACGGCCGGGCCGGGGCGGACAAGGCGCGTCAAAAAGGACACGACCGCGATCCTATGCGGGCATGACACCATCACTGGCGTGCTCGACATCGGCTACGCCCTCTCCAACCGCTTCCCCGACCCCCCGCAGACGGACTACCGGCGCGCGGACGTCCACGCGCTGCGGCACGACCTGTTCTGCGGCGACGTCTACCTCGCCGACACCAGGTCGGACCGGGAACTGTCCACAGCCTGGGGATGGGTGCCGGTGCTGGACTTCGCGTGGGCGCTGTGCGACATCGTCGAGCGCCTCGACCGGGACCCGGCGGGCTCCCGCGCCTCGCGGCCGCAGCACGCGGAGCTGGACTTCACCGAGTCCACCGACCGCATGCTCTTCGAGCGCCGCTTCGGCTGGGTGGACATCGAGGCCGACTGGATGCCGGCCGAGGAGCCGCCGCTCACCTTCTCCCACACCGAACTGCGCCGCGAGGCCCGCGACTTCCTCCACGACCTCCTCGCCGACCTGGTCGACCTGCACGACGACCTGGGCGAGAACCCGGCGATCTGGACGCTCCAGGCCAGGTTCCCGCGGGTGGGGTGAGCGCCCCGCGGAGGAACCGGCGGGGCCCGGTGAGTCCGTAGGACGTCGGGCGTCGCCCGTCAGTCCTCCACCCTGACCCCCAGCGCGGCCGCGAACACCGGCGCCAGGTCCATGAGTTGCCCCGTGCTGATCACGGCGCCCGACAGCCGGTCCACGCCGCCCGACACGGACAGCTCGGTCGCGCCGCGCAGGTCCGTGTCCTTGAGGGTCGCGGCGGTGAAGTCGGCGGACCGCAGGGCGCAGTCGACGAACTCGACGCGCTCCAGACGGGCCCCGCCGAAGTCCGGCTCCACCAGGAGGCAGCCCTCGAAGACGACGTCCTTCAGCCGAGCCTGGCGCAGGTTCAGGTAGTCGATCTTGCCGCCGCGCACCAGCACCCGCTCCAGGACCGCGCCGTGGAGCTGGGTGCCGCCCAGGCGGGCCTCCGTGAGCTCCACGTCGCGCAGCGTGGACTCCGCCAGGTCGGTGCCCACCCCGGTGACGCCCGCGAGCACCGAGTCCAGGAACCGCGCGTGCCGCAGCCCCGTCCCGTCCAGCGCGCACCCCCGCAGCGCGCAGTCCATGAAGCGGGCGCCCCCGCCCTCCTGCCCGGCCAGGTCCCGCTCCCGGAACTCCAGCCCGTCGTAGTCCCCGTCGGGCTCCAGCTCCACTCCCCCGAACTCCTCCAGCGCGGGCAGCCGCACCTGGGGCCGCCGCGCCCCCTTCACCCCGCCGCGTCCAGGACCGGTCCTCGCGCTCGTCATGCGCCCATCCTGCACGGCGCCACTGACAACGCCCCGGTCCGGGCGAAGGGCACCCCTTGGCGGGGATCTTGACCTCAAGCGTGCTTGAGGTCGGAGGCTGGCGGCGTACGGGGAACCGCCACCGGGGCGGACCCCCACAGCCACCAGTCACCGGCCCGTCCGGCCCACCCAGGGGGACCCCATGCACGCCATCCGGCTCCACGCCTTCGGCCCCGCCGAGAACCTCCGGTACGAGGAGGCCGACGATCCGCGGCCCGCGCCCGGCCAGGTCCGCGTCGCCGTCGCCGCGGCCGGGGTGCACCTGCTCGACACGGCCCTCAGGGAAGGGGTGCGGGGCCCGGCCCCCACGCTCCCGGAGCTGCCCACGATCCCCGGCCGCGAGGTCGCCGGCGTGGTCGACGCCCTCGGCGAGGGCACCGACGCCCGCTGGCTCGGCAAGCGCGTCGTCGCCCACCTCGGCTTCGCCCCCGGCGGGTACGCCGAGCTGGCCGTCACGGACGCCGGGCGCCTGCACGAGGTCCCCGACGCCCTCGACCTCGCCGCCGCCGTCGCCATGATCGGCACGGGCCGTACGGCGCTGGGGATCGCCCTGTTCACCGACCTCGGCCCCGACTCGGTGGTCCTGGTCCCCGCGGCCGCCGGCGGCATCGGCACCCTGCTCGTGCAGTACGCCAGGAACGCCGGCGCCACCGTCGTCGGCCTGGCCGGCGGTCCGGAGAAGGTCGCCCGGGTCCGGGCGGCCGGGGCCGACCTCGCCGTCGACTACGGCGACCCCGGCTGGCCCGGCACGGTCCGAGCCGGGCTCGGCGGCCGGGTGCCGACCGTCGTCCTCGACGGGGTGGGCGGCGACGTGGCCCGCGAGGCCGTCGCCCTGCTCGGCCCGGGCGGACGGCACCTGGTCTTCGGCTGGTCCGCCGAAGGCGTCGTCGGCGGCCGCGGATACGTCGTCGACGGCGTCTCCGAACAGGTCCTGGGTCCCGCCATGCTGAGCAGGGCCGGCGGCCCCGACCCGCTGCGCACCCTCGAAGAGCGCGCCCTGGCCGAGGCCGCCGCCGGACGCCTCGTCCCCGCCGTGACCCGCTTCCCCCTCGCCGAGGCCGCCGCCGCGCATTGGGCCCTCCAGGGCCGGGCCACCGTCGGGAAGGTCGTCCTGGAGCCGTGACCGGCACCGCCCGGCAAGGGGCGCCGTCCCGAAGATGCACCTCGTCCCGATACGTGGTCTTCTGGGCGGATGAGTGTCACCCACACAGGTGAACCCCCGACGGAACCCGGAACCGACCCCCGCCGCTGGTGGGGCCTGGTGGTCATCGCCCTGGCGCAGCTCATGGTCGTCCTCGACGCCACCATCGTGAACATCGCCCTGCCCTCCGCCCAGGCGGACCTGGGCATGAGCAACGGCAACCGCCAGTGGGTGATCACCGCCTACACCCTCGCCTTCGGCGGCCTGCTGCTGCTCGGCGGCCGCATCGCCGACCTGGCCGGCCGCAAGCGGACGTTCGTCATCGGGCTGATCGGCTTCGCCGTGGCCTCCGCGATCGGCGGCGCGGCGGCCACCGACGGCATGCTGTTCGCCGCCCGCGCCCTCCAGGGCGTATTCGCGGCCGTCCTGGCCCCCTCGGCGCTCTCCCTGCTCACCACGACCTTCACCGACCCGAGGGAACGCGGCAAGGCGTTCGGCATCTACGGCGCCCTGGCCGGCTCCGGGTCCGCCATCGGCTTCATCGTCGGCGGCCTGCTGACCGAGTACCTGAACTGGCGCTGGTGCCTCTACGTCAACGTGCCGATCGCGGCCGTCGCGGTCTTCGGCGCGTTCGCGCTGCTGCACGACCGGCCCGGCCACGCCGACGCCCGCCTGGACGTGCCCGGCGTCCTGCTGGGCTGCGGCGGCCTCGTCGCGATCGTCTACGGCTTCAGCGAGGCCGAGCCCCGCGGCTGGTCGGACCCCGTGGTGCTGGCCCTGCTCGCCGGGGGCGTGGCCCTGCTCGCGGTGTTCGTGTGGTGGCAGACCCGGGCGAAGTCCCCGCTGCTGCCGCTGCACATCGTCCGCGACCGCGACCGGGCCGGCTGCTTCCTCACCATGGGGCTGGCCACCATCGGCATGTTCGGCCTGTTCCTGTTCATGACCTACTACCTCCAGGTCATCCTGGCCTACTCGCCGGTCCGCACCGGCCTGGCCTTCCTGCCGCTGACCGTCGCGATCATCATCGGGTCCACGCAGATCTCCGCCCGGCTGCTGCCGCACGTGGCGCCGCGCGCCCTGATGGGGCCCGGCATGCTGCTGGCCGCGGGCGGGATGCTGATCCTCACCCGGATGACGGTCCACTCGTCGTACACCACGGAGATCCTGCCCGCCCTGCTGCTGATGGGCCTCGGCATGGGCCTGACGTTCATGCCGGTGTTCTCCACGGCCACCGCGGGCGTCGCGCCCCGCGACTCCGGGGTCACCTCCGCCACGGTCAACACCTCCCAGCAGGTCGGCGGCTCGATCGGCACGGCCCTGCTGAACACCATCGCCACCACCAGCGCCGCGAGCTACGTCGCCGCCCACCTGCGCGACCCCGCCCGGCGGGCGCAGGTCGTCGCCGAGGGCACCGTGCACGGCTACACGGTGGCCCTGTGGTGGGCCGCGGGCGTCATGCTCCTGGCCGGCCTGGTCGCCGTGCTCATGGTGACGGCCGGGCCGCCGAAGCACGGGGCGCGGCAGGAGGAGGCGGTCCCGGAGCCGGTGGTCTGAGCCGGTGGTCTGAGCCGGTGGTCTGAGCCGGTGGTCTGAGCCGACCCTCCGACCCTCCGACCCTCCGGCCGGCGGCCCGCCCGACAGGTGCCGCGACGGCCCCCGGGACGATACTGACGGGGATGAAACGGCACACGCGTGTCCCCCGGGCCCTCGCGGCGGTGCGGTCGTACGTCCGCAGCGCGCCCGGCACGTACGCGTGGCTCGGCGTCCTGTTCGTCACCACGGTCGCCCTGCACCACATGTCGCCGGAGTTCGAGCAGGACTTCCTGCGCCAGCGGTCCACCAATCTGCACGAGCTGTCCCAAAACCCGGTGCGGGTCCTGGTCGCCAGCGCCATGTGGATCGACGGCGGCCGCTGGTTGCCGTACGCCGTGCTCTACACCGTCTTCCACGCGAGCGCCGAGCGCCGGCTCGGCACGGCCCGCTGGCTGCTGGTGTGCGCGCTCGCACACGTCCTCGCCACGCTGATCAGCGAGGGCGCGCTGCTGTGGGCGATCGAGCAGAGCGTCGCACCGCACTCCGAGTACAACGCCCTCGACATCGGCGTGAGCTACGCGCTGGCCGGAATCGTCGCGGTGCTCACGTACGGGATCCGCAGCCCCTGGCGGTACGGCTACCTGGCCGGCGTGCTCCTCGTCTACACCCTGCCGCTGACGAGCGGACCCACCTTCACGGACGTCGGCCACTTCGTCGCCGTCCTGGTCGGACTGGGCTGCTATCCGCTGGTCAGGGGCGGTACGGAGGTACGGAATCCGAAGGAGACAGCCCCCGTCCCCAGGGGCTAACGTCCGCCCATGGACAGCTCGGCACGCGGCCCCGTGAACGGCGGCATCTCCTTCTGGTACGCCCACGACGGCCTGCCCGACCGGCGCCCGCCGCTGTCCGGGGACACGGACGCCGACGTCGCCATCGTGGGCGGCGGCTACACCGGCCTGTGGACCGCGTACTACCTCAAGAAGGCCGACCCCTCCCTGCGCGTCACCGTCCTGGAGCGCAGCTTCTGCGGCTACGGCGCCTCCGGACGCAACGGCGGCTGGCTCTACAACGGCATCGCCGGCCGCGACCGCTACGCGAAGCTGCACGGCCACGAGGCCGCCGTACGCCTGCAGCGGGCGATGAACGCCACTGTCGACGAGGTGATCGCGGTCGCCGCTGCTGAGGGCATCGACGCGGACCTGCACCGCGGCGGCGTCCTGGAGGTCGCCCGCACCCCCGCCCAGCTCGCCCGCCTGAAGGCCTTCCACGCCCACGAGCTGTCCTACGGCGAGCACGACCGCGAGCTGTACGACGCGACGGAGACCGCGGCCCGCGTCCGCGTCGCCGACGCGGTGGGCGCGTCCTGGACCCCGCACGGCGCCCGGGTGCACCCGGTGAAGCTGGTGAAGGGGCTCGCGGCGGCCGTCGAGGCGCTGGGCGTGACGATCCACGAGTCGACCCCGGTCACGGAGATCCGCCCGCGCCACGCGGTCACCCCGTACGGCACCGTCCGCGCCCCCTACGTGCTGCGCTGCACCGAGGGCTTCACGGCGGACCTGAAGGGCCAGCGCCGCACCTGGCTCCCGATGAACTCCTCGATGATCGCCACCGAGCCGCTCACCGACGACCAGTGGGCGGCGATCGGCTGGGAGGACCGCGCGACGCTGGGCGACATGGCGCACGCCTACATGTACGCCCAGCGCACCGCCGACGGCCGCATCGCGCTGGGCGGCCGGGGCGTGCCGTACCGCTTCGGCTCGCGCACCGACAACGACGGCCGCACGCAGCCCGGGACGATCGAGGCGCTCCGCCGCATCCTCACGGCTTTCTTCCCCGCCCTGGCCGGCGTCCGCGTCGAGCACGCCTGGTCGGGCGTCCTGGGCGTCCCGCGCGACTGGTGCGCCACAGTCACCCTCGACCGCGCCACGGGCCTCGGCTGGGCGGGCGGGTACGTCGGCTCGGGCGTGGCCACCACCAACCTGGCCGCCCGCACCCTGCGCGACCTCGTCCTCACCGGCACACCCACCGACCTCACGACCCTCCCCTGGGTCAACCACAAGGTCCGCCGCTGGGAACCCGAACCCCTCCGCTGGCTGGCGGTCCACACCCTGTACGCGACGTACCGCACGGCGGACCACCGAGAGGAGTCCCTCCGCACGACGGGAACGTCCCACTTGGCGACGGCGGCGAACCGGATCGCGGGGCGGCACTGACGAAAGCCGGGGACGCCAGCGTCTCGATCAGAGCTCGTGGTGCTCGGCCACGTCAGTGTCGTCCGCAGAACCTCCGCGACCGCGCTTGGCTACCCGAATCCGGTCGATGACAAGTCCGGCCAGTCCAGCCAGGAAAAAGAACGCCGCTGCGCCGAAGCCCACCCGCAGGAGTGGCGGTCGTCCGTGCCCCAACGCCCGAACGCCGGCCCAGGCTGCTGCGGCCATGAGTCCAAGACCCTGGATCCACCATCGCTCGCTCTTGGTACTTGTCATGTACTTAATCAGAGTCACATCTGATGGTCCCACTCGCACCCGGGCACTCGGCCGCCTCCCACAGACGCCGAACGCCCCGGACCGATCACCGGCCGGGGCGTTCGTGCCGCTGTGCGGCGGAGCCCCCTGTCGGATTCGAACCGACGACCTTCGCTTTACAAGAGCGGTGCTCTGACCAGCTGAGCTAAGGAGGCCTACGCGGGTCCGTCGGACGCGCGCTCGTGCAGTGTACCCAGGTCGTCCGGGGGGCCCGGCGGAAATTTCCGCGAAGTTCACAGTCCTCCGGGTACTGACAGGGCGGGTGAATGGCAGGTAGCGTCCTGACCCGGTTCACTCGTGTGGACTACACCAACCACCTTCCTACAACGGATCGTCCGGCACGTTCCTGCCGGTAGAAGGGGGCCCATTCACCATGGCCACTGTCACGTTCGACAAGGCGACCCGGATCTACCCGGGTTCCGACAAGCCCGCCGTCGACGCCCTGGACATCGAGATCGCCGACGGGGAGTTCCTCGTCCTGGTCGGTCCCTCCGGTTGCGGCAAGTCCACCTCCCTGCGCATGCTCGCGGGCCTGGAGGACGTCAACGGCGGCGCGATCCGCATCGGCGACCGCGACGTCACCCACCTGCCGCCGAAGGACCGGGACATCGCCATGGTGTTCCAGAACTACGCGCTCTACCCGCACATGACGGTCGCCGACAACATGGGCTTCGCGCTCAAGATCGCCGGCGTCAACAAGGCGGAGATCCGGCAGAAGGTCGAGGAGGCCGCCAAGATCCTCGACCTGACCCCGTACCTGGACCGCAAGCCGAAGGCCCTCTCCGGCGGTCAGCGCCAGCGCGTCGCCATGGGCCGCGCCATCGTCCGTGAGCCGCAGGTCTTCCTCATGGACGAGCCGCTGTCCAACCTGGACGCCAAGCTCCGCGTCTCGACGCGTACGCAGATCGCGTCCCTGCAGCGCCGCCTCGGCATCACCACGGTCTACGTCACCCACGACCAGGTCGAGGCCCTCACCATGGGCGACCGCGTCGCGGTCCTCAAGGACGGTCTGCTCCAGCAGGTCGACACCCCGCGCAACATGTACGACCGCCCGGCGAACCTCTTCGTCGCCGGCTTCATCGGCTCCCCGGCGATGAACCTCGTCGAGGTCCCGATCACCGACGGCGGCGTGAAGTTCGGCAACTCGGTCGTGCCGGTGCAGCGCGAGGCCCTGTCCTCCGCCACCGACAAGACCGTCACGGTCGGCGTCCGTCCCGAGCACTTCGACGTCACCACCGACCCCGCCACGGGCGTCGCGGTCGTCGTCAACGTCGTCGAGGAGCTGGGCTCCGACGCGTTCGTCTACGGCACCGCGCAGGTCGGCGGCGAGACCAAGGACCTGGTCGTGCGCGTCGGCGGCCGCGAGGTCCCGGAGAAGGGCAGCACGCTCAACGTCGTGCCGCGCTCCGGCGAGACCCACGTGTTCTCGACCTCCACGGGCGCGCGCCTCTCCGACTGACGTCACCGGCGCCACACCTTCGGCCCGCCTCCCCGCGGGCAACCGGAAGGGCCCCGCAGCACGCGTGCTGCGGGGCCCTTCCGTTGTGTCTCCCCACCGCTCCGATACCCCGGCGAAACCGGCGTTTCGAGCGGTACTCGTCAACCCACTACCCAAAAAGGTGCACGGGTCCATCCCCCGACCGAGTGACTGAATGTCGCCAAATCACTACCGGGCGCTACCCTCACTCGCGTGAAGCACTCCGTGAAGCACTCCAGCTCCTCCCCCGCAACGCGACGCGGCCAGGGCCCCGCCCGCCACATCGGCCGCACCCTCGCGCTCGTCCTGCCCGTCGTCCTGGTGCTCTCCGGGACCCTCGCGGTCACCCGGGTCAACTGGTCGGGGAACCCGGCGGACTCGGTGCTCGCCGCGTCCGACGTCGCCGCGGCGGGCGACGCCAAGCACACCGCCCCGCGCGCCCCGCAGGACGTGCTGCGCGACCGGCTGCTCACCGAGCTCCAGGAGAAGGACCCGGGCACCGCGCTCACCCACCTCCAGGAGGCGGTCAACGGCAGGCCGTCCCTCGCGCGGCACTGCTCCTCCATCGCCCGCGCCCTCGGCCGCGCCGCGGTCCGCGTCTACGGGCCCACCCGCGCGCAGTCGTACGCCCGCCCCGTGTGCGACACCTCCTTCGCCTCGGGCGTCCTCGCGGCCCGCGGCTGAGCAAACAGCTGAGCGCACGGCCGAGCACACGGCCGAGCACAACTGCTCAGCCCACGGCTGGGGCGCGTACGACCGACATCGCAGTGCGGTGGTGTCCGTGCCGTGACCGTCGTCGCCACGGCGGTCACGGCCACCCGTCGCAGCGGGCCCTCGGCGCGGCCCCGGCGGCCCCGCAGCGGCGTTCACGGCACCGGCGGCGACCGTCGCCCGGCGGACCGGTTCCCGGCCTCCAGCGCCCGCGCGGCGCCACGTACAGTGCCGTCATGACCCATCCGCACGCCGCGTCCCGCCCGACACAAGCCGTCGTCCTGGCCGGTGGCCAGGGCTCCCGGCTGCGCCCGTACACCGACGACCGGCCCAAGCCCATGGTCGAGATCCCCGGCACGGGGACGCCGATCATAGGTCACCAGCTCGGCTGGCTCGCCGAGGAGGGCGTGACGGACGTCGTCGTCTCCTGCGGCCACCTCGCCGAGGTGCTGCAGCAGTGGCTCGCGACGGCCGACCTGCCGCTGAAGGTGACCACTGTCGTGGAGCACGAGCCGCTGGGCCGCGGCGGCGGCCTGAAGTACGCCGCCGCCCACCTGCCGCACCCCGACCGGCCCTGGTACGCCACCAACGGCGACATCTGGACCCGCTTCTCGCTGCGGGACATGGCCGACTTCCACACCGAGCGCGACGCGGTGGCCACCCTCGCTCTCGCCCGGCCCCGCATCCCCTGGGGCGCCGTCCAGACCGACGGCTTCGGCCACATCACGGACTTCATCGAGGCGCCGCCGTCGACCTTCGAGATCAACGCGGGCGTCTACGTCTTCTCCCCGGGGTTCGCCGACCTGCTGCCGGAGCGCGGCGACCACGAGCGCACGACGTTCCCGCGCCTGGCCCGTGAACTCCGCCTGGCCGGCTTCCCGATCCCCCAGGGCGCCTACTGGCGGGCCATCGACACCGCCAAGGACCTGACCGAGGCGGCGAAGGAACTGGCCGCCCTCGGCCGCTGACCCTCACGACCACTCTCGGTCGCTGACCTCCACGGCCGCACTCCGCCGCTGCCCCTCACGGCCGCCCTCGGCCGCTGACGCCGGAAGGCGGCCGCTGACGCCGGAAGGCACCCCGCCGCTCCCGTCGGCCCCGCCCCGCGACGCCCACACGGAAGGGCCCCGCACCCGATGGGTGCGGGGCCCTCTGTCGTGGGCCACCGGCCGCTGGACGCGGTCCCGCTAGCCCAGCAGTCCGCCCACCAGGCCCGGGCGGTCCGAGTGGGACGTGCCGCCGTCCGAGCCGCCTCCGCCGGTCGAGCCGCCCCCGCCCGAGGTGCCGCCCGACGTCGGGCCGGAGGACGTGCTCGGCGCCTCCTGGACCGGCGAGGACTGCTCGGGCGGGCTGTCGTTGCCGACGGCGCCCTGCGTCTGGCTGGGCGCGCCGGTGCTCGAGGTGTCCTCGTCGCGCGGGACGCCCGAGTCCTCGCGGTCGTCCCCGGCGGACGGCTCCGAGGTGGCGCCCTGCGTCGGTGAGGTCGACGCGGCCGGCTTGCGGCTCGCCCGGTGCTTGCCGGGCTCGCCGGGCAGCGGGGTGCCCGGCAGTTCGTTGCGCGGGGCCTCGCCGGGCCCGGGCACGACGACCCGGTCCGAGTCGCGCACCGCGCCGCCGAGCAGCGAGCCGACGAGGAGCGTGAGGCCGACGGTGACCGCCGTGACGAGCGCGCCCCGCCGCAGCACGTACCGGCGCAGCTCCCACAGTTCGGAGCGCGGGCCGAGGCGCCGCCAGGCGCTCGCGGCGAGCCGCCCGTCGATCGAATACACGGGCGCGCCGGCGATGATCAGCGGCGACCAGGCGGCGAGGTAGATGATGTCGGGCGCGTCGTAGACCGGGACGGTCTTCCAGCTGACCGTGACGATGAGCGCGGCGGAGAGCAGCGCGCCCACCACCGCCGCGACCCGCTGCCAGCAGCCGAGGACGGTGAGGACACCGACGACGACCTGGAGGAAGGCGATGACGAGCCCCGAGCCGACGGGGTGGTGCAGCGCGAACTGCCGCAGCGGCTCGGCGACTTCCCAGGGGTGCAGGGTGTTGAGCCACTTGACCATGGAGCCGCGCTTGCCGCCGTCGAAGTAGACGGGGTCGCACAGCTTGCCCATGCCGGCGTAGAGGGAGATGAAGCCGAGGAAGACGCGCAGCGGGAGCAGGACGACGCCGAGGTTCATGCGGCGGCCCGGGTAGTAGGCGTGCCGCGCGGGGTCGTCGCCGTGCCGCTTGCCGCGCGCCGCCGCACCGGGGGCGTCCGGGTCGTCGTGATCGGCGTCCGCGCCGGCGTACCCGGCTCCGGGGAACGCCGCCGTCTCGGACAGCGCGCCGCCGTCGTAGGAGCCGGCCCCGTCGTAGGCGCTGCCGGGCCCGCCGTAGGCGCCGGTCTCGTCGTACGCGCTGCCGACCGTGCGCATCGGCGGGAGCAGCCGCTGCCCGGCGTCGCCGTGGCTGCGCTGGGCGCCGACGACCGGGGTCTCCAGGGTCTGCGCGGTGATGTCGGCGTCGTAGCCGCCGACGTCGACGCGCGGGATGACCTGGGTGGCGCCGGCGTCGGCGCGGCCGTCCTCGCCGTGGCCGACGCTGCCCGCCCGCACCGCCTGGAGCAGCCGGTGGGCGCCGGTGTCGTCCGGGGCGGTCTGGCCGCTCCACACGACGGGCCGGCGCCGTGCGGCGGCGCCCTCGGCGGCGACGGGCGTGCGCGCGGTGTCCTGGGCGGCGCTCACGGGCCGGGCGATCCGCGAGGAGGAGGCGCGCCACGACGACGCGCCCAGCAGCACGCGGAAACTGGCGTGATTGACGATGATCTGCGCCGGATCGCTCGGCACCTTCACCATGCTCAGCGCGGGAGCGTCGTCGAGATCCGACGAGCGGTCCCCCGTGGGTGTGCGGGGTGTTCTGGTGTCCACACTCATCTAACCGAGTGACGTGTGGTTAGGACACTGCCTTGACCGGTCCGATCTGTCCGGACCCCGTCAAGGTTGCCCTGCTCCCGCACAACCCGCCGGAATCGACCCGTACGGGCGGCCTGCCGGACAGGTGTTCAGACCCGTCGGCGTGCCGCCTCGTAGAGCACGATGCCCGCCGCCACACCGGCGTTGAGGGACTCGGCGCCGCCCGGCATCGGGATGCGCACCCGGTGGTCGCAGGTCTCGCCGACGAGCCGGGACAGGCCCTTGCCCTCGCTGCCGACGACGATGACGACCGGGCCCCCGAGGGCGTCCAGCTCGCCGAGTTCGACCTCGCCGTCCGCGGCGAGCCCGACCACGACGACGCCCGCCTTCTTGTACGCCTCCAGGGCGCGCGTCAGGTTGGTGGCCCGCGCGACCGGCGTACGGGCGGCGGTGCCCGCGGACGTCTTCCAGGCGCCGGCGGTCATGCCGGCCGCGCGCCGCTCGGGCACGACCACGCCGTGGCCGCCGAAGGCGGACACCGAGCGGACGACGGCGCCGAGGTTGCGCGGGTCGGTCACCCCGTCGAGGGCCACGATCAGCGGGTCCTCGGCCGCCTCGGCGGCGGCGTCGGCCAGGTCCTCGGGGTGGGCGTACTCGTACGGCGGGACCTGGAGCACCAGGCCCTGGTGGTTGAGGCCGTTGGTCATGCGGTCCAGCTCGGGGCGGGGCGCCTCCATGAGGTTGATGCCGCCGCGCTCGGCCGCGAGCTGCAGCGCCTCGCGCACCCGCTCGTCGTTGTCGATGAACTGCTGGACGTACAGCGTCGTCGCGGGGACGCCCCCGCGCAGCGCCTCGACGACCGGATTGCGGCCGACGACGAGCTCGGAGGGCGACCGGCCGCCGCCGCGCCGCTGCGGGCCGCGGCCGCCCTGCGCGCGCCTGACCTTGGCCTGCGCGGCGCGCTGCTTGACGTGGCCCTTGCGCATTTCGGCGGGGGGCGTCGGCCCCTTGCCCTCGAGGCCCCGGCGCCGCTGGCCGCCACTGCCGACCTGCGCGCCCTTCTTGCCGGACATGCGGCGGTTGTTCCCGGCCATGACCTACCTGTCTTCGTGATGCGGGTGAACGTACGTGAGTGCCAGTGTGCCGCCCGGCGGGCCGGGCGGCACACTCGTGTGCGGTCGGCTACCGCGGACCGAGGGTCCAGCGCGGACCCTGCGGGCTGTCCTCGATGGCGAGCCCGGCCTGCTGGAGCTGGTCGCGGATCGCGTCCGCGGTGGCCCAGTCCTTGCGGCCGCGCGCCGACTCGCGCTGGTCCAGCACGAGCCGTACGAGGCTGTCGACGACGCCGTGCAGGTCCTCGCCGGCGTCGGACTCGCCGGCCCAGTGCAGGTCGAGCGGGTCCAGGCCGAGGACGCCGAGCATGGCGCGGACCTCGGCGAGCCGGGCCACCGCCGCGTCCTTGTCGTCGGCGGCCAGGGCGCTGTTGCCCTGCCGGACGGTGGTGTGCACGACGGCGAGCGCCTGCGGGACGCCCAGGTCGTCGTCCATCGCCTCGGCGAAGGCGGGCGGGACCTCGGCGGCCGGCTCGACGGTCTCGCCGACGAGTTCGACGACCCGCTGGGCGAAGCCCTCGATGCGGCCGAACGCGGCCTCGGCGTCGCGCAGCGACTCCTTGCTGTACTCGATCATCGAGCGGTAGTGCGGGGTGCCGAGGTAGTAGCGCAGCACGATCGGGCGCCACTGCTTGACCATCTCGGAGACCAGGACGCTGTTGCCCAGCGACTTGGACATCTTCTCGCCGCTCAGGGTCACCCAGGCGTTGTGCACCCAGTACCGGGCGAAGTCGTCGCCGAACGCCTTGGCCTGCGCGATCTCGTTCTCGTGGTGCGGGAAGATCAGGTCCAGGCCGCCGCCGTGGATGTCGAAGGCGCTGCCCAGGTACTTGTGGGCCATCGCCGAGCACTCCAGGTGCCAGCCGGGCCGGCCGCGGCCCCAGGGCGTCTCCCAGTCGGGCTCACCGGGCTTGGTCGCCTTCCACAGCGCGAAGTCCCGGGCGTCGCGCTTGCCGGTGATGCCGTCCTCGGGGGGCTGGCGCAGGTCGTCCAGGTCCTGCCGGGACAGCTCCAGGTACGCCGGCCACGACCGTACGTCGAAGTAGACGCTGCCGTCGGCCTCGTAGGCGTGGCCGCGCTCGATCAGGCCGCGCATCATCTCGACCATCTCGGTCACGTGGCCGGTGGCCCGCGGCTCGTAGGTGGGCGGGAGGCAGCCGAGGGCGGTGTAGCCGTCGCTGAAGGCCCGCTCGTTCTCGTAGCCGATGGCCCACCAGGGGCGGTCCTGGTCGGCCGACTTGGCGATGATCTTGTCGTCGATGTCGGTGACGTTGCGGATGAACGTGACGTCGTAGCCGCGGTAGGCGAACCAGCGGCGCATGATGTCGAAGTTCAGGCCCGAGCGGATGTGCCCGATGTGCGGGGCCGCCTGCACGGTGGCGCCACACAGGTAGATCGAGACGCAGCCCGGCGTGAGCGGGGTGAAGTCACGGATCTGCCGGGCGCTGGTGTCGTACAGGCGAATAGTCACGGGTCCAGGGTAGTGGGCGCGGGCCGCTGCGCGTGCCGTGCCGGGCATCACGCCCCGCGCCCCGCGGTCAGTGGTCCGGACCGGCCTGCGCGACCAGCGCCGTCGCCACCGCCATCAGGCCCTCGTCCCGGCCCGGGAAGCCCAGTCCGTCGGTGGTGGCGCCCGATACGGTCACCGGGGCGCCGGCCGCGTCCGACAGGATCTTCTCGGCCTCGTCGCGGCGCTTGCCGATCTTCGGGCGGGGGCCGATCACCTGCACGGCGACGTTGCCGATGACCCAGCCGGCCGCGCGCACGATGCGGGCCGCCTCCGTCAGCAGGGTCACCCCGGACGCGCCGGACCACTCGGGCCGCCCGGTGCCGAAGTGCCGGCCCAGGTCACCGAGGCCGGCGGCGGAGAAGAGCGCGTTGCACGCGGCGTGGGCGACGACGTCGGCGTCGGAGTGCCCGGCCAGTCCCGGCCCCTCCCCTTCCCACTTCAGGCCGGCGCACCACAGCTCGCGGCCCTCCTCGAAGGCGTGGATGTCGGTGCCGATGCCCACCCGGGGCAGCAGGGGCCGCGGCTCAGAAGCCATCGTTGAGCCTCCTGCGCGCCAGGACCGCCTCGGCGAGGACCAGGTCCAGCGGGCGCGTCACCTTGAACGCCTCCTCGTGGCCCGGCACGACCACGACCCGCTCGCCCAGCTGTTCCACCATGCTCGCGTCGTCGGTGACCTCGCCGGTCACCGACCCGTGCGCGCGCACCAGCGTCTCCCGGTCGAACCCCTGGGGCGTCTGCACCGCGCGCAGCCGGGCCCGGGAGGGGGTGGAGAGCACCGGCTCGGGGTCGCCGGGCGTCCCGGCCGGTTCGACCTCCTTGACGGTGTCCGCGAGCGGCAGCGCCGGCACGACCGCCGGGGCGCCCTCGCGCACCGCCTCGATCACCGCGTCCACCGTGTCGACCGGCACCAGCGGCCGCGCGGCGTCGTGGACCAGGACGATCCGGTACTCGGGGGGCAGGGCTTCGAGGCCGAGCCGCACCGACTCCTGGCGGGTCTCCCCGCCGGGGACGACGACGAAGTCCGTGCGCTCGGGCAGCGCGTGCGCGTCGAGGAGGGACTTCACCTCCGCCGCGCCGTCCGGCGGGGCCACGACCACCACGAGGGACACCGCGCGCGAGGCGGCCAGCGCGCGCACCGCGTGGATCAGCATGGGGGTGCCGTTGAGCGTGCGCAGCGCCTTGGGGGCGCCGGGACCGAGGCGAACTCCGCGGCCGGCGGCGGGAATCACGGCCGCCGTACGGGCCGGCGGGGGCGCGGGAAGCGAATCGTCAGACATCGGTTCCTGTCAGGTTTGTGTGCTCAGCCTACGTGGGTATGGCCTGGGGAGTGCCGGGCGCGACGCTTGACCAGACCCTTCCGTGACGCACCGGTCGAGCCGCTCGGCCCGGGCCCGGCACGCCAAGTATCGGGGGCTTCCCCCGAGGTACCCGCTTCAGGTGCCCGTCCTCGGGTGCCCGTCGTGGCGGCGTGAGTGACCCGCCGGAGCACACCGGTACCCGTACGCCAGCCGGGTACGAACATGCCGCAGCGCCCGGCGACGAGTGATTCGTCATCGGGCACCGCGGCATTTCGATGTGCTGCTGGATGCTGCTGTCTGGGCTGCGCCGGACCAGGGGGCCTGACGTCAGGAGGCGAGAACCTCGTCGAGCAGCGCCTCGGCCTTGTCCTCGTTGGTGTTCTCCGCGAGGGCGAGCTCGCTCACCAGGATCTGGCGGGCCTTGGCGAGCATGCGCTTCTCACCGGCGGAGAGTCCGCGCTCGCGCTCACGACGCCACAGGTCACGCACGACTTCCGCGACCTTGATGACATCGCCGGAGGCGAGCTTCTCCAGATTTGCCTTGTAACGACGCGACCAGTTCGTGGGCTCCTCGGCGTACGGCGCGCGCAGCACCTCGAAGACCCGGTCCAGCCCGTCCTGACCGACCACATCACGCACGCCGACGAACTCCGCATTGTCCGCTGGCACACGCACCGTCAGGTCGCCCTGGGCGACCTTCAGCACCAAGTAGGTCTTGTCCACGCCTTTGATCTGGCGAGTTTCGATGGCCTCGATCAGCGCGGCCCCGTGATGGGGATAGACCACGGTGTCGCCAACCTTGAACGTCATGTGACAGGTACCCCTTCCGTGGCTATCCAGGGTAACACGGAAACTGGCGGTTCTGAATGGCGTTTTCGCAGGTCAGGGCATATCTCGGGGCTTGACAACAGCGACCGGAACGTGCTGCGCGAGGTGCCCGGAAGCAGGTATTCGCAGGTCGGAGCGGCTGTCCGAGCCGGGCGAAACGCGCACGTCACACGCATCCGGAGCCCCGCGAAGACGCCCGAAAGTACCCAAATGTCTGGTTCCATGCGTGCGACTTCCGCTACTCCGTTCGGTGCGGGGAGTCGGATCCGCGTCGTTTCCGGAATTGATCACGACGGTGCCGAAGGAGCGGTGATCAATTCCGGGGACGGCCGCGCATTCCCGTACGGAAAATCGCCGGACACGGGCCGTCGACGCTTATGTGAATGGCGGGCGTCGGGGTCAGTTGTGACTCCTGAGGTGCATGTGACAGGTGGGACGGATGGTGCTCGATGGCCTCCGCGACGGGCCCGAGGCGCGTAAGAGGCGGGTCGGGTGCGGCGCCCCGGGAACGGCTCGGTAACCTAAGGCCGCTGACTGACCCTTAGGGCGGCTTTGTCAAGGGAGCCGTCCGTGCGTTCAAGGAGTTGCCGCCGCCGTGAGCAGCAGCCTTCGACGCGGCGCCCTCGCCGCCTCCGCCCTCGCGTTCTCGATCGCCACGCTCGCCGCCTGCGCAGCCGGCAACAACGCCCAGACACTGGAGATCAAGCCGGACAACGCGGCCGTCCATGTCGGCGACATCAAGATCCAGAACGCCACCGTCATCACCCAGCCCGACCGCGAGTCCACCGGCCCTGCCGTGGTCGCCGCCACCATCTTCAACGGCAGTGACACCGACCAGACCCTCGACTCCGTCACCGTCGAGGGCGCGGACAAGGGCGCCCAGCTCTCCCCCGCCAAGGGCCAGAAGGGCAAGCTGGTCGTCCCGGCCGGCGGGTCCCTGGTGCTCGGTGGCCAGGACAACGCCTCCGCCGTGCTCTCCGGCAGCCCCGAGGCCGTCCAGGACGGCAACGCGCAGAAGGTGACCTTCACCTTCAGCGAGACGGGCGAGGTGAGCCTGCGCGCCTTCGTCGTGCCGGCCAAGAGCTACTTCTCCGGCTGGGGCCCCACCGACGTCCCCAGCGCGTCGCAGAGCCCGTCCGCCTCGCAGAGCGCGCCCGCGTCGACGAACCCGAACACGGACGTCTCGGGCGCGAGCGAGTCCCCGGCCGCCGGGGGGTCCTCCTCCCCGTCGGCGTCGGAGTCGGCGTCTGAGTCCCAGTGACCCGGCCCCGGGCCTGACGCCCGGGGGACGGCACACGCGGGACGGCGTCCGCCGTACGGCACACGCGGGACGACCTCCGCGGTACGACACAGAAGGGCGGCACCCCCTCGGGGGCGCCGCCCTTCTCGTCATCGTGTGCGGGCGGTCTACGGCTCGAACTTGTAGCCCAGGCCGCGGACCGTCACCAGGTAGCGCGGGGCGCCCGGGTCCGGCTCGATCTTGGCGCGCAGGCGCTTGACGTGGACGTCGAGGGTCTTGGTGTCGCCCACGTAGTCGGCGCCCCAGACCCGGTCGATCAGCTGCATGCGGGTCAGGACGCGGCCCGCGTTGCGCAGCAGCATCTCCAGCAGGTCGAACTCCTTCAGCGGAAGGTCGACCTTCGAGCCGGACACCGTCACGACGTGGCGGTCCACGTCCATCCGGACCGGCCCGGCCTCCAGGGCGGCCGGGGTGACCTCCTCCGGCTCGCCCCGCCGGCGCAGGACGGCACGGATGCGGGCGACCAGCTCGCGCGAGGAGAACGGCTTGGTGACGTAGTCGTCGGCCCCTATCTCCAGGCCGACCACCTTGTCGATCTCGCTGTCCTTGGCGGTCACCATGATGACGGGGACGTTGGAGCGGCCGCGCAGCTGGCGGCACACCTCGGTGCCGGGCAGCCCCGGCAGCATCAGGTCGAGGAGCACGAGGTCGGCGCCGTTGCGCTCGAACTCGTCGAGGCCGTCGGGCCCGGTCGCCGCCACGGCGACCTCGAAGCCCTCCTTGCGGAGCATGTAGGACAGGGCGTCGGAGAAGGACTCCTCGTCCTCGACGACGAGCACACGGGTCACGGAAGGACCTCCGGGGCGGAAAGCGTTTCGTACGCGGTGGAGTCGGGGGATGCGGGGTGGGATGGGCCGGGAGAAGAGGGGTGGGACGGGCCGGCCGACTGCCGGTCCCCGTCTCGGACGTCGTCCTCGTCGTCGAGAGCGGGGTGCTGCAGGGCCCGGTCACGGGCGGCGCCCGCCTCCGGGAGCCGCAGGGTGAACGTGGAGCCCTGCCCCTCGGAGCTCCACACCGTGACCTCCCCGCCGTGCGAGGCGGCCACGTGCTTGACGATCGCCAGCCCGAGCCCCGTGCCGCCGGTGGCACGGGAGCGGGCCGGGTCGACCCGGTAGAAGCGCTCGAAGATGCGCTCCTTGTCCTTGTCGGAGATGCCGATGCCCTGGTCGGTCACGGCGATCTCGATGAGGTCCCCGCCGGGCGCGGTGATCCGGCGCACGGCGATCCCGACGCGGGTGCGGGCCGGGGAGTAGTTGACGGCGTTCTCGACCAGGTTGCCGAGGGCGGCGGCCAGCTGGCCGCGGTTGCCCCACACGTGCAGGTCCGCGTGGCCGCCGGCGGCCATGGTGATCTGCTTGGTGCCCGCCTGGTGCCGGCACCGGTCGATCGCCTCGGCGACCAGCTCGTCGATGCGGACCGGCTCCGCGTCCTCCAGCGGGTCGTCGTTCTGCACCCGGGAGAGGTCGATCAGCTCCTGCACCAGGTTGGTCAGCCGGGTCGCCTCGATCTGCATCCGGCCGGCGAAGCGCTGCACCGCCTCCGGGTCGTCCGAGGCGTCCAGGACGGCCTCCGACAGCAGGGAGAGCGCCCCGACCGGGGTCTTCAGCTCATGGCTGACGTTCGCCACGAAGTCGCGCCGGACCGCCTCGATGCGTCGCGCCTCGGTGAGGTCCTCGACGAGCAGCAGCACCAGCCGGGAGCCCAGCGGGGCCACGCGCGCGGAGACCGCGAGCGCGTCGCCGCGTCCCGTGCCGCGCCGCGGGAGGTCCAGCTCGACCTGGCGTATCTCGCCGTCGCGCCGGGTGTCCCGGGCCATCTGGAGCATCGGCTCCACGGCCAGCTTGCCGCCGCGGACCAGCCCGAGGGCGTACGCGGCGGAGCTCGCCTTGACGACGGCGTCGGCCTCGTCGAGGACCACCGCGGAAGACCGCAGTACGGAGAGCACCGTGTCGACGCCGGGCGGGAGCACCGGGTCGGTGTGCAGGGAGGTGCGGGTGGGACGGCTCTGGTCGCGCTCGCTCCAGCGGAACGCCAGCATGGCGATGACACCGGTGAGCACCCCGGCGATCGCTGCCGCTGCGGCGACCGCCGCGTTCACGTCCATGCACCCAGGTTAGGCATGCCGTCCGCGCTGGCCACAGCCATCGAGGTGCGACCTCGAACACTCGTCGCCCAGAGTTCACCTGGGAGCCAGGGGTGGTTCATTTGAGGGGACGGAAACCGACGCGTACGGGGCACACCGTGGGAACGTGGGGTTCGCACCGCCGGTTCCCGGCCCGGGACGTCCCCGGCACCCCCGAACCCGGAACCCCCTGGACCCCAGAGACACATACGAGAGGGAAGCCTGATGCGGGACGCGTACCACGAGGAACTTGACTCGATCGGCGACGGTCTGGTGGAGATGGCCCGGCTGGTCGGCTCGGCGATCGGACGCGCCACCACCGCGATCCTCGACACGGACCTGAAGCTGGCCGAGAGCGTCATCGAGGCCGACAAGAGGGTCGACGAACTGCAGCACGAGCTGGAGGCGCGGGCGATAGCGCTGCTCGCCCGCCAGCAGCCGGTGGCGACGGACCTGCGCATCGTCGTGACGTCGCTGCGGATGTCCGCCGACCTGGAGCGCTCCGGCGACCTCGCCCAGCACGTGGCGAAGCTCGCGCGGCTGCGCTTCCCGGACCGCGCCGTCCCGCACGACCTGCACGCCACCATCCTGGAGATGGGGCAGCTGGCGCAGCGGCTGATGGCCAAGGCGGCCGAGGTGATCGTCACCAAGGACGTCGACCTGGCGATGCAGCTGGAGCAGGACGACGACGAGATGGACCTGCTGCACCGCACGCTCTTCCAGCACCTGATGGACGAGCGCTGGCGGCACGGCATCGAGACGGCCGTCGACGTCACCCTGCTCGGCCGCTACTACGAGCGGTACGCCGACCACGCGGTGGCGGTCGCCAAGCGCGTCGTCTTCCTGGTGACGGGCGAGCACGCGGACCTCCTGGGCCCGGACTACCAGCCCGAGATCCAGGCCGAGGCGTAGCCGGCAGCGTGCCTGCGCGGGGGAGCCGGGGAAAGCCGACGGCACGGCCGGGGCCAGGCTGGGGGGCGGGCGGGTGCCCGGCGGGGCGTGGGCGAGCCACTGTGCGCCGTTGATGCGCCCAGCCCGGCGGGCATGCAATGGGCACAGGCACCAGCCTCGAGGAGGGTCCATGGCCGAATCCCCCAGCACCCCCGGTACGACACCCGACCCCACGCAGGAGCGTCCGACCGAGCAGCCCGCCGAGATCAGGAACCTCACCCTGATCGGCGCGTGCGGCTGCGGCTCGGGGTGCGGGTGCGGGTGCCAGTCGGGCAATCCGTGCCAGTGCGGGTGAGGTGAGCGAGGACGGAGCAGGGCCCCGGCGGGCTGCCGCCGGGGCCCTCGTCGTGCGCGGGGCGTGCGCGCGTGGTCCGGTGCCGGCCCGTGATCGTCTGCGAGCCGGCGCGGGGCGGCGCAGCATGGAGGGAGGGCGGGGCGGAACGGAAGGAGGTGCGGGGACATGCCCAAGTTCATGGACGTCCACCGCGGCATGGCGGGCATCACGGCGGAGCAGCTGATGGAGGCCCACAACGCCGATCTCGCCATCGAGGAGGACGAGCACGTCCACTTCGAGAGCGCCTGGGCGGACCCGGAGGCCGGCGTCGTCTACTGCCTGTCCGAGGCCCCCTCGGCCGAGGCGGTCCAGCGCATCCACGAGCGCGCGGGACACAAGGCGGACGAGGTGCATCCGGTGCCGTTGAGCGTCTGAGCGGGCCGCGACTGGTCCGCCCCGGCCCGGGTCGGGTCCGGCGTGGGTCGGGTGCGGCTCGGGCCCGGTGCGGCCCGGGTCAGCGGGCCGAGCGGCGGTAGCGGCCGGGGGTCACTCCCACCAGCTTGCGGAAGTGGCGGGTCAGGTGCGCCTGGTCGAAGAACCCGGTGGTGGTGGCGACCTCGCCCGGCGGGAGCCCGTCCAGCAGGAGCCGGCGGGCCCGGCCGACCCGGCGGGACGTCAGGTACTGGTGCGGGGCGATGCCGTACGCCCCGCTGAACGCCCGTACGAGATGGGCGGGGTGGGCGTGCAGGAGGCGTGCGGCCTCCTCCAGCGTGACGCCGTCCGTGACGCGCGCGTCGAGGAGCTCGCGGAGCCGGCGCGCGAGGGCGGGGTTCCGCGCGTCCCGCCCGGCCGGGCGCAGCCGTTCGTCCAGTCGCTCGCGCAGGTGTTCGGCGACGAACGTCAGCCGGCTCTCCGCCTCCAGCTCGTCGCCGGGCTGGGCCAGCGCCGTGTGCAGCTGGCCGACGCGGCGGCGCAGCAGCGCGTCGCGCAGGTCGGGTCCGTCGACGGCCGCTCCGATCAGGTCCTCGCCGAGCACGCTCGCGTCGAGGTACACGACCCGCTTGCGGAAGCCGTGCGGGGTGGCGGGGGCGCCGTTGTGCGGGACGTGCGGGGGCAGCAGGCTGACCGTGTCGTGCGGGGTGCCGTGCTCGTGCCGCTCCAGGTCGTACCGTACGGCGCCGTCGTCGACGATGAGCAGCGTCCAGGCGTCGTGGACGTGCATCGGGTAGGCGTACTCGGTGAAGTGGGCGTGGAACACCTCGGTGACGCCCCGGACCCGGGGGCGCCAGGCGGTGACTTCCTGCCGGGCGGCCATGCAAAGAACGTACAAGACGGGGTCGTACGGGGCTCGGCAGTCTCGTCGCATGAGCACTGAACCCCTCCGTTTCGACACGAAGATCGCCGTGCTGCTGCGCGAGGACCTGGAGCCGTGGCAGCGGCTGAACGTCACCGCGTTCCTGGTCAGCGGGCTGGGCACGCAGGTCCCCGAGGTGATCGGGGAACCGTACGAGGACGCCGACGGGGTGGGCTACCTGCCGATGTTCCGCCAGCCCGTCCTGGTGTTCCAGGGCACGAAGGAGATCCTGACGGCGGCTCACGCGCGCGTGCTGTCGCGGGCGCTGCCCCGGGCCGTCTTCACGGGCGACCTCTTCACCACGGGCAACGACCGGGACAACCGGGCGGCGGTACGGGCCGTGCCGACGGCCGAGCTGGACCTGGTGGGCCTGTCGGTGTACGGGCCGCGGAACGCGGTGGACAAGGTGCTGAAGGGGGCGCGGATGCATCCGTGAGGAGGCGCGCCGCGCTTGCGGGCCGCGCTTGCGGGCCGCTGGATCAGGCGGGCTGGGCGGGGCGGTCGGAGCCGGTGGGGCGGTCGAAGCCGATGGGACGGTCGGAGCCGGTCGGGCGGTCGAAGTCGATGGGGCGGTCGGCGTCGGTGGGGCGGTCGGCGTCGGTCGGATGGTCGGAGTCGGTGGGGAGGGTGGCCCGGCGTGCGAGGTCGGCGGCCCCCTCGGTTCCCTCGGGGAGGCGGCGCATGAGGGCGGCGTAGCCGAAGCCCGCCACCGTGCCGACGACGGCGCACAGCCCCCAGAGCCACTCCGCCCCGAACCGGTCGATGACGAAGCCGGACATCAGGGGGGCGACGAGGGCGGCGACGGCCCAGGAGAGGGTGTACATGCCCTGGTAGCGGCCGCGTCCGTGGACCGGGGAGAGGCGGACGACGAGTCCCGTCTGGGTGGGCGCGTTGACGATCTCCGCGAGCGTCCACACGCACACCGTGAGGGCGAAGGCGCCGACGGACCCGGCGAAGGCGGTGAGGCCGAAGCCGTACCCGGCGAGGACCGAGGAGACGACGAGCAGCCGGCGCGGGTCGCGGTGTTCGATGAAGCGGGTGACGGGGATCTGGAGGGCGACGATCAGGACGCCGTTGACGGCGACGGCCATGCCGTAGTCGGCCGGGGTGAACCCGGCGGCGCCCATGGCGACGGGCAGGCCGACCGAGCCCTGCTGGAAGATCAGCGCGATGAGGAACGACAGCCCGACGACGCCCATGAAACGGCCGTCGCGCAGGACGTCCCCGAGACCGACGGCGTGGGCCGGTGCGGCGTCGGTCTTCGGCGCGGGGGCGGGCCGGGACTCGGGCAGCTTGAGGAAGACGACGACCGCGCAGGCGAGGGTCATGCCGGCCTCGAGGAGGAAGCCGGCGCGGTAGCTGACCTCGGCGATGAAGCCGGCGGCCATGGAGGAGACGGCGAAACCGAGGTTGATGGCCCAGTAGTTGAGGGAGAAGGCGCGGACGCGGTCCTCAGGGCGGACGATGTCGGCCATCATCGCCTGCACGGCGGGCCGGGAGGCGTTGGAGGCCATGCCGACGAGGAAGGCGACACCGGCGATCGCGGCCGGGTGCTCGACGAAACCGAGCAGGGCGACGAAGACGGCGGTGGCGGTCTGGGCGACGAGCAGGGTCGGGCGCCGGCCGAGCCGGTCGGCCATGACGCCGCCGCCGAGGGAGGAGAGGACGCCGCCGAGGCCGTGCAGGGAGGCGACGAGTCCGGCGAAGGAGGCGGAGTAGCCGCGGTCAAGGGTCAGGTACAGCGCCATGAAGGTGGCCACGAAGGCGCCGAGCCGGTTGACGAGGGTGCTGGTCCACAGCCACCAGAAGGCGGGGGGCAGCCCGGAGACGGACTCGCGGGTGGCGCGTCTGAGACGGGCGACGGGCATGGCGGGACCCCCGGGTGGTGTGCGGATGCCGGTGAACGGCCGGCGTACCCGGCCGAGCTCCTGGAGCGATCGGCCGACGTAAGCGGCTGGAACGGCAGGCACACCTTACGAACGCGGGCTCCGGGGAGGCCACTCGATTAACAATCCCCGTCAACCGTCCGCCTGGCGGGCAGGGCCGCCCCGCGCCCAGGGCCGTGGATTACGCTCGTACGCATGGCCGACGCACCGTACAAGCTGATCCTCCTCCGCCACGGCGAGAGCGAGTGGAACGCGAAGAACCTGTTCACCGGCTGGGTGGACGTCAACCTCAACGAGAAGGGCGAGAAGGAGGCAGTCCGCGGTGGCGAACTCCTGAAGGACGCCGACCTGCTCCCCGACGTGGTCCACACGTCGCTCCAGAAGCGCGCGATCCGCACGGCCCAGCTCGCGCTGGAGGCCGCGGACCGCCACTGGATCCCGGTCCACCGCAGCTGGCGCCTGAACGAGCGCCACTACGGCGCGCTCCAGGGCAAGGACAAGGCGCAGACGCTCGCCGAGTTCGGCGAGGAGCAGTTCATGCTGTGGCGCCGCTCCTACGACACCCCGCCGCCGGCGCTCGAGGACGGCACGGAGTTCTCCCAGTCGGACGACCCGCGCTACGCCTCCATCCCGCCGGAGCTGCGCCCGCGCACGGAGTGCCTGAAGGACGTCGTCGTCCGCATGCTGCCGTACTGGTACGACGGCATCGTCCCCGACCTGCTGGCCGGCCGCACGGTCCTGGTCGCGGCCCACGGCAACTCGCTGCGCGCCCTCGTCAAGCACCTCGACGGCATCTCGGACGCGGACATCGCGGGCCTGAACATCCCGACGGGCATCCCGCTGTCCTACGAACTCGACGCCGACTTCAAGCCGGTGACCCCCGGCGGCAAGTACCTCGACCCGGAGGCGGCCGCGGCGGCGATCGAGGCGGTCAAGAACCAGGGCAAGAAGAAGTAAGCGTGCACGAATAAGCCCCCTGCCTGCGGTCACGCCGCTGGGAGGGGGCTTTTTGTCCGGCGCATACTCGACGCCCCAGGCGGACCGCTGGGTAGCGGTCGCCCCGGACACTCACCGTTCGCGGATGCGGATGCCTCCGAGGGGGACTGGCCGGAAAAGGCTCGCACTGAGACCGGCCAATCTCTGTTGCACGGCGCCAGTGACTCCCGCGGAGACCCGCGCCACGCGTTAAATCCGACCGTGCCTTCCTGCTACGCACGCACCACTGATATAACGCGCCTTGCTTCCGGTCCGCCGCGCCCGGCCATCGGTCGGGCGCGCACTCCTAATCTTCGCCCCGCTGGGCCCGATGCATCGCGCATGTCCACCAGGAGCCTGAGCTTCACGAGAGGGTACGCCGCGGCTGGACGGTTGGTCCACGGCTTTTGCGAGTCATCGCCGCTCCGCCGACTATGGGAACCGCTTGAACAGCCTACCTATGTCGCGAGCAGCAACCTCTATGGTGCTGGATCCCTGGCGCTCGTACCAGCTGTCATTGTACGGAACCGGGTGCCCTACAGACTTCACTGTGAGAAGCAATACTGGCTTCCCATGGTAATTAGCAGGACGCATGTCACGAAGCACTTGGGACTTTAGCTCGGACTCCAGACCGGAGGCCCTGACTTTCTCCGTAAAGAAACTCATATAGCCGTCCAGTGAACCACCGTGCCCCGAGAACTCGTGCTCCACTCCGGTGATCCAGAAGTCCCCATCTTGAACGGGCGGAGCCCCGTAAAGGCTACAGACCCTTTCAGCGTCGCCCCTAGTGTCAGCGATGCCAATTACGACGTATCCTACAGTGCCGTCACCATCATTGGCGATAGCGGAAATCGCTTTCATGATTCGCTCGAAGCCGCGCGAGTCAAAGCTCCCACTACCATCGAGCGAGTGCAGACCCTGCTTCAACTCAAACAGACTGTGCTCAGCAAGGGCAGCGCGCAGAAGTCGATGAATTCTAGTTTCGTTCGCCTCGAAAAGGACGTCCCGCTGGCTAGTCTCCGGCACCGTGAGATCCCGAAGAACACCTGCCACCGCAGAGATATTGTCCCTCTTATTCTCCGCTGACCAGGTGCCGCCACCAGCCGTAATATTGAGGATGCGATCCCCAATTCCATCGAGGGCCTTCACCATCTCACCAACATCCCTGATCGATCGATTCTCGCGGATCAGTAGGGTATAGAGGGCCAAGAAGATAGTTGCATAGTACCGAGGAACCCGCTGGCGAGGAGTTTTGAACACAAGTTGAGAGAAGCTCTTCCCAGACTTTTTCAGGATAGCCTCCAGAACACCGTGGACATGTTCGAAGCGCCCCCTGATCAGCTCTGCACCTTCCCGCTGCACTGCCGATTCGATGCGATCCCTTCTGCGCTCCTTTGAGTCTCCCGGCTTGATTCCATAGTACTCATCCAGCGTCTCAGAGGCGTACCTGGGGACAGTGTCGAGGATCATTGTCGCCAAGAGGTCAGCGACAATCTCTTCGTCGCGCGACTCGCGAACTTGATCCTTCTCAAGAATCTTGTGACGCACCCAGAAAACGTCTTCGATAAAGACCCCGGGCCCCTTCCGATCGCTAGAGATACTGATGGCCGGCATGCCAGTGAGGGCAACCAAATCCCTTACGGAGGTGTCCCCCCTCACGAAGGAAGAGACCTCGCGCACCAGATCTGCGAAGTTCGAAATCGCTCCGGCTTGACGGATTTCCTGCCGAGAAAGGTACCGCCCGTTGGAGTTAATTCGCCGAAATACTTCCTCGACAATCTCCTCGTCCGGCGCGCGGTAGGTCGACATCGGAAGCACGTAGTTGGCAATGCTTACACACTCCCTCCGGTCGAGTACCGGAACGCGTTGCTGCAACTTCCCCTCGTCTCTCCGCAGCTTGGTTTCAGCAAGGGTTTCGAGGTCGAAGTAATAACCGTCAAGCGGGTACTGGTTCTCGATGAAGGAAAATATGGCATTCAAACGCTGCAGACCGTCGATGATTTCGAGCGTTGCAGCACCTCCCGCAGTGCGTTCCGCCGTTAGCACAAGCGGTACCGGAAGCTGCTTGCGCAGTGAATCGATGAAGGCCGCTTTTTCATGAATGGCCCAAACCAGTTTTCGCTGGTATCGCCTATTGACGACGAATGACTGGTTTACATAGCTGTTGTACAGCGTCTGAATATTTTCACCACGGACAATGAGATTACTGCTCAACTCAGCCATCGAATTCCCCACACATTGTCTTGACGTGTTCCTTCACTGAGCACATGGCTCGTCCAGACGAAGGCCCTCGGCATGCTGATAGGAGGACGCTACCAGGGCGACCAGACGGGGAACTTGTCTTCTCCAAAGGCCAACAACTTCGTTGCTCGTGACAGACTTGTGCGGCACATTGCATGTGCCGGGTGCGCCTGTCCAGGAAGACACACAGACTGGGGAACGCGTCCGCCTGTGCCAGACGCGTGCCAGGACAGGCCGGGATGTCTACAAAACGACAGGACCAGGGCGTCAGCCAGTTGGGCGCCATGCTACTGGACCGGTCAAACCGGTAACGTGCCGCATGACGACCGGAGCTTCCCAAGCTGATGACTCGGCACACCCGTAGCAGTCCTCCGGAAGGCCGACGGGTGCGGCGAGGTATACGCGTGCTGGTTGGTCAGCGCACTCGCTGTGGTCGGGCGGGTTGTCCTCGGCCGCGATCAGACGGGGCGGTTCGTGCGGTGCCGACCGTCAAGTAGGGGCCGCTGAAGTAGAGGCGTCGCTGGGCCGTCCGAGGTGGCTCGCAAAGCCGGCGGTGACGACTGCCTCGCACCCTTGTGCCGCGAAACCGAGCTCGGTCGAGCCGCTCCAGCCCTCACGGACCGCGCTCATCGAGGTCGTCCTCGTTAACCCGGCTTCGCGGCGCCACTCCCGTCACCTGGTTTTGAATTCGACCTTCCCGGTGCTCATTCGGAAGTTCCCGTTCGAGTACAGCGTGGGGCGCGCCTCGACATGGTTGCCGCTGTACTTCTCCACGTGCCTGATCAACGCGCCGCCGGGGACGGTGAAGTCGATCAGGGCGATCGCGACCCAGTAGGAGTAGGTGCGGTTGTTGAAGAGCGGCACGGTGACGGTGGAGCCCCGGCCATCGGTGATGACTGCCCGGGCCCCGTAAGACTTGAACGATCCGGTGCCGTTCTCCACAGCGCTGTAGGCGCAGAGGAGTACGTAACCCTGCAGGTCGGGGCGACGGATCGTGATGGTCTCCCGGCCCGGCACCTTGGAGTCACCGTCTAGCGCAATGTACGGCGGTGCGGCAGTCGATCCGAGTTGCCGGTAGTAGATGACGTCGTCGGTCCTGTTCGGGCGCCTTCCCGCTGGTGTGACGAGGCTCTTGGGCACGTGAAGGGCATAGAGGTCGAGGTCCGCGCCCGCCTGTCGTCTCGCCGCGCTGCCACCGTTCCACTCAAGCATGGCCGTTACGACCAGGTTGGGATCGTCCTTCCGCATGTCGATCGTCGCCTGACCGGCCTTGGTGAGAGCCACCCTGCCCAGTGGACGCGATGGCATCGCTTGCAGGGCTGGTGTAGTTGTCGGTGCGCTGTTCTGCGGGTTGGCAGGACGCGGTGGCGCGGTCGTCCCCGGCCCGGTCTTCTCGGCTGTCACCGCAGTCGGCGTCTGCCCCGAACTCGGTCCGGGGTCGTCTACGACGATGCCGACGTCCCCGGCTAGACCTGCCAGTCCTGTGTCCCAGCCCTGCCCCACCGCCCGGGCCTTCCAGCCGCCCGCACGTCTGTAGAGCTCGATCAGGACGGCTACCGTCTCCCGGTCCGTGAACGGAGGCGGCATGAACGTAATTCGTGCTCCACCGCAGGCGACCACCGCGTGAGGGGTGTTGCTCGCGTCGAAGTGGGTGGCCGGCAGTTCGGGGTCGATGCTGGCTACGATGGCGATGCGGTCCACCAGGGCCGACATCTCGGCCAAGTCGGCGACGATCGTCTGGCCTTTCAGTGCGACGCCGCCCTGATGAGGATGGTTGTAGAAGACGAGATCGTCGTCGCTGCGCACCTTGCCGTTCTGATCGAGTAGGACGGCCGACACGTCGATGCCGGTGGTGCGTGAGGTCAGGGTGACGTGGCAGAGACCGGACGGCAGGGGTGTATTGCCGCCTTTGGTAAGAGTAGTCGTCATGTATGGCCCCTCGTGGTGGTGCGTACATGGTGGGGCCTTCCTCCGGCTCATGTACGCGAAATGCGTTCTACAACTGAGGCAGATGGTCCACTTGGCGCGTGGAGTCCATCATCGCCAGTGCCATAGCCGTCCTCGGCACCCTGCTCGGCTCCGGGATCACCCTGGCGTTCCAGCAGCGCACCACCGACCGGAGTCATCAGTTCGCCCGGCGGGAGAAATTGCGGCAGGAGCGGCTCGACGCCTACTCCGCCTATGCCGGCGCGTTGGTCAACTACCGCCGTTGCCTGATCCACCTCTGGTTCTGCGAGCACGAGCAGCCACCGCCCGAGGAGCCGGACGCGGTGCGCATCCGCGCCTATGACCTGCGCTCCGCCGCGCAAGAGGCCCGCTTCCGCGTGCAGATGCTGACGGATGACGTGACGCTGAGCCGGGCGGCCTCCGACGTGCTCGACGACGTGACGATGTTGCAGAAGGCGGAGCACAGGGCCGCACTCGATGAGTTGAGGGTCCGGACGCGTGACGACATCGGGCGGCTCGTCAGTTCGGCCAAGCAGCATCTATGAGGTGGCGGAGCCCGATGCTTGACCGACGTTCGTCCCTCCTGGTCCGCTGAGGGCATGGCTGTTGATCCCCGTGAGTACGAGAAGGCCATGCCCGCTGTGTCGGTCGAGCTCGCCAAGCTGGAGCGGGCCGTCGTGCTGACTCGGGGCGCGTACGAGGGGCGGGCCTACGAGGTCGTTCGTCAGGCGTTGGTCCGGGCGCTGGAGGGCGAGGGCGCCCGGCGCGTTCATCCGCACGTCGTCGACGAGTTGGCCCGGCAGATCTCCCGGGGTGGTGGGAAGGCCGAAGGGCCGAGCTAGGCCGCCGGACGGCCCCTCCACGTCAGCACCGTCAGGCACGCCCCCACCAACCCCACCCCCAACCACCCCACCCCCGGCAGGTGTTCGCCCACGATCAGTACCGCCAGTACCGCCGCCACCGCCGGTTCCAGCAGCGTGAGGGTCGTTGCCGTGCTCGCCCGGACGTGGGTGAGGCCCCAGCCGAAGAGGACGTAGCCGGTGAACATGGGGACCAGGGCCATGTACGTGCCGACCGCCGCGTTCGTCCAGGACGCCAGCAGGGGTGCGCCCGTCGCCAGCAGGACGGGGAGCAGCAGCGCGCCGCCCAGGCCGAACACCGTGCCCATCGCCGCCCGGGAGGAGATGCCTCGGGTGATCAGGCGGTGTGCTGCCCAGGAGTACAGGGCGTACGTCGTCGCCGCGACCAGGCCGAGGCACACGCCGAGGACCGTTTCCGCGGCCGAGCCCCCTCGGGCCGCGGACCCCGCGCCCATCGTCTCCGCCGCGCACAGCAGCACCGTGCCCAGCACGCCCAGTGCCGCGCCAAGTTTCCAACGGCGTGTCAGGCTCCCGGCGTCCAGCAACCGTTCGATCAGCGCCGACGCCAGCGGTGCCGTGCCCAGGGACACCACCGTGCCGACGGCCACCCCGGCCAGGCGCATCGACGTGTAGAACGCCAACGGGTACACCGCCACCGCCAGCGCGCCCAGCGCCACCGTGCCCCCGCAGGCGCGCAGCGGCCGCCTCTCGCGCGCGATGTGCGCCCACGCCGTCAGCGCCTGGAGCAGACCGCCCAGGCCCATCGCCACCGCGCCGATCGCCAGCGGGCCCACCCCCGGCGCGAAGGTCGCCGCCGTGCCCGTCGTGCCCCACAGCACCGAGGCGGCCAGGACGCACAGGCTGCCCACGGTCGCCGCCGAGGGACGAGCCGTCGACAGTCGCGGGTCGTCCGCCGACCGGGTCCGGACCGCGGCGGCCACCACCGGCGACGAACGCGAAGAACCCTCCCTCACGACCTGCCCAGCCCCTCCAGCACCCGCACCGCCAGCTCCCGCGCGTGCCGCACGCGCGTGTCCTCGCCCTCCAGGCCCGCCCGGGCCATCGCGCCCTCCAGCAGGAACGACAGGTGCTCCGCCGTCGCCCGTACCTCGTCCGGGCGGTCGGGCAGCAGGTCCCGCAGGTGCCCGGCGAGCAGGGCCTCGACCTCCTCCTTGTGGCGGCGCACCACCGCGCGCCCCTCGTCCCCGGCGGGCAGTTCCGCCGCGGCGTTCAGCAGGCCGCAGCCGCGGAAGCCGCGCTCGTAGGCGAAGGCCGCGTGGGCGGCGTACGCGTCGAAGACCGCGAGGACGCCCTCGCGCGGGCCCTCGGCCCGGTCCAGGCGGGCGCGGTACAGGCCCAGCCACTCCTCGTGCCGGGCGTCGAGGTAGGCGCGGACCAGCTCGGACTTGGAGGAGAAGTTGTTGTACAGGCTCATCTTCGCCACGCCGGCGTCCGCCGTGATGGTGTCGATGCCGGTCGCCGCCACGCCGTCGGCGTAGAAGCGGCGGGCCGCGGCGGCCAGCAGGCGTTCGCGGGCGGGGCGCCGACGCCGGCTCGCGGTCCCGACGTCGGCCGTCGGCTCCTCGGTCTCCTGCATCATTCAGCCTCGACATAAATAGGTAGGTCGGTCTACCTAGCGTAAGCCATGGGTGGCCGGGCACGTCCAGTCCCACTTCCGTCCTCACTCCCGCCCGAGACGAGGGGCTCCCATGGACTGGCACACCTGGCACCGCGCCTACGACGCACCCGACTCCTACCTCAGCCGCCGCCTGGCACTCGTGCGGGAGCGGATCGCCGATGCCCTGGACGGCGCGCCGGACGGGCCGTTACGCGCGGTCAGCGTGTGCGCGGGACAGGGACGGGACCTGATAGGGGTGCTGGCCGGGCACCCGCGCCGGGACGACGTACGGGCCCGGCTGGTCGAGCTGGACGAGCGCAACGTCGCCCACGCGCGCCGCGCCGCCGCCGAGGCCGGGCTCCACCAGGTCGAGGTGGTCGCCGGGGACGCCTCCGCGACCGACGCCTACGCCGGGATGGCCCCGGCCGACCTGGTGCTGCTGTGCGGGGTCCTCGGGAACCTCACCGACGCCGACGTACGACGCACCCTCGACCACTGCACCCGGTTGTGCCGGCCGGGCGGTGTGCTCGTGTGGACGCGGACGCGGCACCACGACACCGGAGTGTGCGGGTGGCTGGAGGAGCGCGGCTTCGTTCCGCTGTGGGTGTCGGGGCCGGAGGTGCCGTACGGCGTCGGCGCGCACCGGTACGCCGGTCGGGGCGGGCCGTGGCCCGCCGGGCGGCGGATGTTCAGCTTCGTCGGGTACGACGCGCTGCACGGGCGACAGGGCCCGCCGGCGGAACCCTCCTCCGCGTCCCGCTAGCCGCGCTCGCCCTCCGGGCGGGTCAGGTGGGCGAACGCCTCCAGGTTGCGGGTGGACTCGCCGCGTGAGACCCGCCACTCGTACTCGCGCCGGATCGCCGAGGCGAACCCCAGCTCCAGCAGGGTGTTGAAGGCGCCGTCGGCGGCCTCCAGGACCTGGCCGAGGAGGCGGTCGATCTCCTCCGGGGTGACCGCCGCGAGGGGCAGCTTCGCGGTGACGTAGACGTCGCCGAGGCGGTCGACGGCGTAACTCACGCCGTACAGCTTGAGGTTGCGCTCCAAGAGCCAGCGGTGGACGCCGGCCTCGTTCTCGTCGGGGTGGCGCACGACGAAGGCGTTCAGGGAGAGGGAGTGGCGGCCGAGGCGCAGGGAGACCGTCGTGGCGAGCTTGCGGGTGCCGGGGAGCTGCACGACGTAGGTGCCGGGCTCGGGGCTCTCCCACTCCAGTTCGGCGTCACGGAGGGCGCCCTCGACGGTGGTCTGCGCGGCCTGTTGCTGTGCGTCACCCATGGTGCGAGCGTACGCGACGGCGGTGGGCGTGCAGGGCGGCCGTGTACACCTCGGCGGTCGCCCCCGCGGCCCTGTCCCAGCCGAAGGACTGCGCGTGCCGTGCGGCGGCGGCGCCCATCCGGGGGGTGAGCGCGGGGTCGTCGGCGAAGCGGGCCAGTACGCGCGCGTAGGCGGCCGGGTCGTGGCCCTGGACCAGGAAGCCGGTCTCGCCGTCGCGCACCGCGACCGGCAGGCCGCCGACCGCCGCGGCCAGCACGGGCGTGCCGGTGGCCTGCGCCTCTATGGCGACCAGGCCGAACGACTCGCTGTAGGAGGGCACGACCAGCACGGACGCGGCCCGGAACCAGTCGGCGAGCTGCTCTTGGCCGACGGGCGGGCGGAACCGTACGACGTCGGCGATGCCGAGCCGGGCCGCGAGCTTCTGCAGCCCTTCCGGCTTGGCGAGGCCGCTGCCGCTCGGGCCGCCGACGACGGGGACGACGATGCGCGAGCGCAGCTCGGGACGCCGGTCGAGGAGGGCCGCCACCGCGCGCAGCAGCACGTCGGGCGCCTTCAGGGGCTGGATGCGGCCGGCGAAGAGCGGGACGAGGGCGTCCTGCGGCAGGGCGAGGCGGGCGCGGGCGGCGGCGCGGCCGTCGGCGGTGCGGAAGCGGTCGAGGTTCACGCCGGGGTGGACGACGGCGACCTTGCCGGGGTCGGCCGCGTAGTGCCGGACGAGCTCCTCGGCCTCCTCGGTGGTGTTGGCGATGAGGCGGTCGGCGGCGTCCACGATCTGGGTCTCGCCGATGACGCGGGCGGGCGGCTCGGGGGTGTCGCCGGCCGCCAGGTTGGCGTTCTTGACCTTGGCCATGGTGTGCATGGCGTGCACCAGGGGGACGCCCCAGCGCTGGGCGGCGAGCCAGCCGACGTGGCCGGAGAGCCAGTAGTGGGAGTGGACCAGGTCGTAGTAGCCGGGGCGGTGGCCGGCCCAGGCCTGCATCACGCCGTGCGTGAAGGCGCACAGCTGGGCGGGCAGGTCCTCCTTGGCGAGGCCCTCGTAAGGGCCCGCGTCGACGTGCCGGACGAGGACGCCGGGGGCCAGCTGGACGGCGGGCGGGACGGCCGCGGTGGTCGCGCGCGTGAAGATCTCGACCTCGATGTTGAGCGCGGCGAGGCGCTGCGCGAGCTCCACTATGTAGACGTTCATGCCGCCGGCGTCGCCGGTGCCGGGCTGGTGCAGCGGTGAGGTGTGCACGGAGAGCATGGCGACGCGGCGTGGCCTGCGGTACGGCAGCCGGAGCCGTGAGGGCGTGGCGGGAGAGCGACGCCCGAGCCTGCTGACGTACTGGCTCACGTGGCGTTCCTCCTAGCTGCGGGCATGCCGGGCGGAGGACGTGGGGCTCCCTCCAAGCTGGTGCAACATCGCGGGGGCGGACTCCCATTCCGGCCGGGGCGGTTTTTGCCGAGGGATTACCGGCCTTCGCTCAACCGTTCGACGCGACACTGCGTCACGGGGGACGGGGTCGTGGGCTCGCGTCAGGGAGCTGCGTCGGGGAGTTCTCGGGGCCGGTACCGGACGCGGTGTGCGGCAGGGGGTACCCCGCCGCACACCGTCGATCGACCGCCACCCCACGTGGTACGTCCCGGGTGCCCCGCATCCCACGCCGCATACCCTCGTACGCATGACCTCCCGCACCACCCCCCGTTCCCCGGGCACGGCCGCGCGCCGCCCCGTGGGCACGGTCACGCGCGGGACGACCAACCCCAACCGGCTGCGCCGCATGGACCGCTGGATCGCGGCCGCGCACGGCGCCGAGCTGCGCCGGGTCGCGGACCCGGTGGCGGTCGACCTCGGCTACGGCGCCGCCCCCTGGACGGCCGTCGAGCTGCTGGCGCGCCTGCGGTCCGTCGCGCCGCACGCGCGCGTGGTGGGCGTCGAGATCGACCCCGCGCGCGTGGCGGCCGCCCGGCCCTACGAGCGCGACGGTCTGGTCTTCCGGCACGGCGGCTTCGAGGTGCCGCTGGCCGGGCGTCCGTCGCTGATCCGGGCGGCGAACGTGCTGCGGCAGTACGACGAGGGCGAGGTCGCCGGGGTCTGGGAGCGGCTGTGCGCGCGGCTCGCGCCGGCCGACCCGGCGTCCGGGTCGCGGGGCGGGCTGCTGGTCGAGGGCACCTGCGACGAGATCGGCCGGCGGCACGTGTGGGTGGCGCTCGGTCCCGAAGGGCCGCGGACGGTCACCTTCGCGACCCGGCTGGGCTCGCTGGACCGGCCCTCGGACCTCGCGGAACGACTGCCCAAGGCGCTGATCCACCGCAACGTGTCCGGCGAGCCGGTGCACGCCTTCCTGCGCGACTTCGACCGCGCCTGGGCCGCGGCGGCGCCCTACGCCTCCTACGGCGCGCGGCAGCGGTGGATGCGGGCGGTACGGGACCTGACGGCCGACTGGCCGGTGGTGGACGGGCCGGTGCGCTGGCGGCAGGGCGAAGTGACGGTGGCGTGGGGGGCGTTGGCGCCGCTGGGGTGACGGCGCTTTCGCCATCGCCCCCAGCTTCCGCCCCTGACCTCCGGGTTCAGGGTTCGACCCGGACTTGGCCCGGACCCCGGCCCGGAGACCGCCCGGACGTCTCTCCGGGATCCCCCTGCGTTCCCCCTGGTCGTCCCGCGGATCGCGCCCGCCCCGGAACGATCTCCGTGAGGCGTTCGTCACACAGGGGGGATCGCGTCATGACCAGGCGGTCGTGGCGGGAAGTGACCGGACGTACTGCCTCTGTCGTTTTCGGCCGCGGCATGGCACGATCCCCCAGGCGTCCATAAGTTACTGACGGTAAATCAGTTTGGGGGTAGCGGCATGGCGAGCGGCACGACACGCGGCGGCCTGATCGCGGCGGCCGTGACCGTGGTCTGCGCGGTCACCGTCCTGGCGGCACCCGGCATGGCATGGGCCGGCCCGAACCCCGCGCCGTCGGCCTCCGCCACCCCGGCACCGGGCACCACACCCGGTGCGGCACCCGGTACGACGGCGGGTGCGGGTGCCGGTACGACGCCCGCGCCCAGCAAGGACCTCCAGGCCGTGCGCGCGCAGCTCGACACGCTGTACCACGACGCGGCGGTCGCCACCGACGCCTACAACGCGGCCGAGGAGGCCGCGAAGAAGCAGTCCGCGGCGCTCGTCGAACTGGCCCGGAAGATCGTCAAGGGCCGGGAGCGGCTGGCCGAGTTGAAGACCCGGGCCGGCGCCGCGGCGGCCGCCCAGTACCGCACGGGCGGGCTGCCCGACGAGGCCCATCTGCTGCTGAGCGACAACCCGCAGGAGTTCCTGGACGGCACCGGACGGGTGCTCCAGGGCCAGAAGGCCACCAAGGGCCTGCTCGCGGAACTGACGCAGACCCAGCAGGACTTGGAGCAGTACGCCGAGGACGCCTCCGCGCAGTGGCAGAAGCTGGAGGCCAACCGCAAGGCCAAGGCGAAGGCCCAGAAGCGCATCGAGCAGCAGATCGCGGCGGCCGAGGAGCTCGAGTCGCAGCTGGAGAAGCAGGAGAAGGAGCGCCTGGCCCAGCTGGAGAAGGAAGCCGCGCAGCAGGCGCAGACCGCGTGGTTGGACACCGGTGTCCTCAAGGGCGCGCAGGGCAAGGCGACCACGCAGGGCGCGAAGGCGGTCCGGTTCGCGACCGCGCAGATGGGCAAGCCGTACGAGTGGGGCGCCGAGGGCCCGAAGACCTTCGACTGCTCGGGGCTGACCTCGCAGGCGTGGGCGAGCGCCGGAGTTCCCGTCCCGCGCACCTCGCAGGAGCAGTGGAAGCAGCTGCCGCACGTCGCCGTGGAGGACATGCGCCCCGGTGACCTGATCATCTACTTCAAGGACGCCAGCCACGTGGCGCTGTACGTCGGCGACGGCACGATCGTCCACGCTCCGCGTCCGGGGCGGACGGTGACGCTGGCGGGGGCGGGTTCGATGCCGATCCTGGGGGTCGTCCGGCCGGGGGCGTGAGCCGGGTCGTGAGCCTGGTCGTGAGCCGGGGCACGTGATGTCGAACACGCGGGGCCCGGGTGCGACATGAGTCCGACATGACGGACCCGTGACCCGGGCCACGTGACCCACGGCACGCCCAACGGCCCACAAACCCGGCGAAGACGTGACGTTCGTCATCCCCGCTGGTCGCGGGGGCCGCCCAACTGCGGCGCGGCGACCGGCACATGACGGCGGTCCGCGAGCGACCTGCGTGCCGTGGACCATTCCCCCGCGGCGCCCGTTGCGGCTATGGTCCCCGTCGGTGGGTCGAGGTCCCTCGTCCCCGCCGTGCCCTCGGGGGGAGGGAAGGAACCCAGACGATGCCCGTACCCGTACCGCGGCAGAGAGCGATCCCGGCCGTGGAGAGCGGTCAGGCGCGGACCGCGTCACCGCAGGGCGGCGGCGCTCCCCTCGAGGAAGAGGCGAACAACCGAGCCGCGCGCACCGACGGCCGCAAGGAAGCGGCGGTCGAGACCGCCGACACCGCCGCCACCAGTACTCCGGCCAACCTGAGCCTGCTGCTGATCCAGGACGACCCGGCGGCCGCCCCGGTCGTGCCCGGCCTGCTCGACCAGGCCGGCAAGCCGATCCGGGTGCGCACCGCCCGCAACCTCACCGAGGCCGAGCGGCTGCTCACCGACGACGTCCACTGCATCCTGCTGGACCTCGCGCTGCCCGCGACCGGCCGCGCCCAGGAGGGCGACGACGAGCTCGCCGTGCTCAAGCAGGTGCTGCGGCTCGCGCCCCGGCACGCCGTGCTGGCGCTGACCGCGTCCGGCGACGCCGAGCGCGGCGCCGAGGCCGTGCGCGTGGGCGCCCAGGACTACCTCTTCCACGAGGAGCTGGACGGGCGGCTGCTGAGCCGCGCGATCCGCTACGCCGTGGAGCGCAAGCGGTCCGACAGCGCGGAGCGCCGGCTCGCCGAGGGCAGGCTGCGCGCGCAGGAGAACGCCCGCCTGGAGCGGGGCCTGCTGCCCACGCCCCTGCTGGAGGGCTCCACGCTGCGCTTCGCCGCCCGCTACCGTCCCGGCCGTTCGCGCGCGCTGCTCGGCGGCGACTTCTACGACACCGTGCGCACGCCCGACGGCACCGTGCACGCCATGATCGGCGACGTCTGCGGGCACGGGCCCGACGAGGCGGCGCTCGGCGTGGAGCTGCGCATCGCCTGGCGCGCGCTGACGCTGGCCGGGCTGTGCGGGGACGAACTGCTCGGCACGCTGCAGCAGGTGCTGGAGCACGAGCGGGACGACGACGAGATCTTCGCGACGCTGTGCACGGTGGACATCGCGCCGGACGGCCGCCGGGCCGGCCTGTGCCTGGCCGGACACCCGGCCCCGCTGATCGCGCGGCCCGATGGACCCGCCCGCCTGCTGCCGTACGACAACAACGGCCCGGCGCTGGGGCTGCTGCCCGGCGCCCGCTGGCCGCGCACGCAGGTGGAGCTGGGCGCCGAGTGGAGCCTGCTGCTCTACACCGACGGCCTGATCGAGGGCCGGGTCGGCACGGGGAGCCGGGAGCGGCTGGGGCAGGACGGCATGGTGCAGATGATCCGCCGGCTGCTCGGCGAGGGCCTGCGCGGCGAGGAACTGCTGCGCTCCTCGGTGAACGAGGTGCGCGAGCTCAACGGTGGCGAGCTGACGGACGACGTGGCGCTGATGCTGCTGGAGCGGACGCGGGGCTGAGGACGCCCCTCAGGCGGCTTCCGGGGAGATATGGGCGGGTCATACGCTCCGAGTAACCAGGGGGTCACGTGGGGTAGAAAGCCGTTCTGCGTTTCAGCGTGCCGCCCGAGGTTACGGCTCGTCCGCCGGCACCGAAGCGCGGCCATCCGTCTCAATCGCCACCGACTCCCGGGGGGGGGCAACCGTGGAGAACACCGGGCACCGGCCTGAGCCCCAACCCGGCGATGAACAGAACGTCACGCTTAAGCGCGCCATCGAGGCCGCCTGCCAGGGCTTCGACACCCCAGCCGGCCCTGCATCCGCCGGCGCGGAGGATCCGCAGGTCGCCCACGGAGTTTTGCTGCTGAAGCCCGCCGAGGTGGCCTCCGCCGGACTGATCGCCCACCGCGACACCTGGGAGTGGCTCGCCGCCCTGGCCGTCGACCACAGCCATTTCCGCACTTCGCCCGCCGTGGAGGACTTCAAGGAAGGCCGCGTCCGGACCGTCCTGTCCGGACGCTCCCTCATCGCCCTGCTGATCGAGCCGTGGAACACCCGCCACTCCGCTGCAGAGCGACTGGGCCATGGCCGTGACCTCCTACAGCCGCGTCGCGTTCAAACTCACCGGTGTCACCGGACAGGGTGAGACGCTTCGCATCATCCTGGACGACGGCCTTCCCCCCCGAGGCCGGTGAATGACCGCCGTTCGGGGGCTCGAAAGCATGAGGGTCACACCACCTGCTGGAGCCAGTAGCTGACCCCGCTGGCGATAGCCACTCCGGTGCCGTAGGCGAGACCGCGCATGAAGTGTCCTGCGGCAGCGCGGCGCTGGGTCTGGGTCCACAGGCGGCGCCGGGCGAGGGTCGCTGGCCGTCCGGATCGCGGCGACCCAGGCGCCACCCTGCGGTCCAACTTCCGCGCACTGGGGCCCAACTATCAAGCCGTCTCGGCTCGCTAGGTGCACTAACGAGCCGAGACGGATACCGCAGTTACGACCTTTTAGGAGTCATAAGCAATCTCGAGGTCGCTGACGTACGCGTCCAGGGGGTTGCCGCTGTCCTGCACAGTCATGGACGGAGTAAGTCCGTCGAATAGAGAATATTTGAAGCTGAAGCCGAGGTCGGCCCTGCCGGTCCTGCCACCGACCCTCACGGGAAACGTGCAGTTTCCGTACAGGGTGTAGTTCTTGTTGCGACGATTGTTGGGCACCGACGAGTGCCAGAAGTAGTTGACGGCGACATTCGGGTGGCTGTTGTGGTAGGGAAGTTGCATGTGCCCGGCCGAACAAGTCATTCGACCTGTGGCTATGGCCTGCACTGCCGGGGATGTGCGGAACGACCAGGCCATGGGAGCGGGACGCCCGACAGTACCGGCCATGTTCACCTGGCCGGTGAAGGTGCCGTTGGCGTCCGTTTTCTTGTAGGAGGGGTCTGAGACCTTGAATGTGAACTTGCCCTGCTGCGTCCCGGCATGAGCCGGAACGGCAGCCAGAGCGAGAACTGCGGCCAGCGCAGCGGAGCCCACTGCAGCAATCCTTTTCGTGGATTTCTAAGACAGCGCACAACAGCAGAGACCACGCCACGGCTGCACATGCTGATAGGACAGATTCGGTCGGTTACCGATACAGTGTCAGGAATCGAACCTGATGTTCAGGTCGGACGAATAGCCGGGCCGTTCACCCTCGCTGGGTGCGCGTCGCACTCCGGCTTCAGGCCAGACGGACACGGCACGCCAGCGGTACTCGTCCTGCTCAGCCTGCTCGGCTGAGAAGGTGACGGACTGACCAACGGTCAGCTCTCGATAACCCTCGGCCTGGATGACCGAATAGTGTGCCCACACTCTGTCCGGGAGGGCATCGGAAGCAAGAACTCCCCAGCCCTCCTCGCTGTGCCACTCAAGCACGTGGCCGGAAACAACGTCTGCAGACGTGGCGTCAGACACTTTGGGCCCCCCTTGTAACACCGGTAATTCACCGTTCCGGCGTGCGCTGTGGTCAGCAGCGCTCGACCGAACCGCAGTCACGTTAACAGATGGATCGAAAACGCGATCTTGTTTCCCGGTCTCGGTGACGCGTCGGGTGCCCTTGCCAAGCACAGCTTCAGCGCTCGGCCCGCGGCGTGCCCATTGAGAATTACTCGCACGAGCATCTTCGGTGCTCAGTAGAGAGCGTCATCGGCTCGCCCTGATCCTCTGCGTCGCGTCACGAGGTATGGGTCAAGGGAGCTCGCCGCAGTTTTCTGCGCAGGTGGTGAAGGCCTGAGGATGCCATCGAGAGCATAGTTTGAGTCATCTGTGTCACTTCTTGAAAGTGCATGCGCAATTCAACTTTCCGCAAATTTTTGTTGTTGCTTGTACGGATTGACGGACTGCCAGGTCGTGCGCAGGTAGCGCTTTCGAGCGCGGGGGGGCGAACCGTGGCGTTGCACTACTGCAAATCTGCTCCGGGTGCGCCGGTCGGCGCCGGTCAGGGCCTCGCTGAAACAGGTCGTTGGGGCGCTGCACGATCGGGCGTACGAGTCCGCTTACCTGTTCTCCAGAGCAATCACGCTCAGGTGCCGCCCCGTGGCGGAACGGGGACCAGACATGGCCGGCGGCGTCTGCGCAAAAGGAGGAAGGACTACCCGCTCTGTGAACTACGAGGTAGGCAGCTCTGCGCTGGCCCGCGGAGCCGTGGCACGGTTGGCTGTGCAGGACAGGCGTTTAGACACCCTGGTCCGCCCCCATCCCCCGTTCACCGCGCCTGAGGCCTCTAGCGGTGGCCTGGACGATGCCGAACAGGCGGTAGCGGAACTCATTGATTCCATGCCGCAGCAGTTCCTGGCACTTCCATGAACGCTACGCCCGGGCCTACTACGAGTACGCCATGATTCATCTCGGCAGTGACGATGTCAGCCGCTACCTGGTGGACATGACGTTCGTCTACCTCGCCATGGACTCGCGTCACATGGCTGCTGATCCCGGCCGCTACGCCTGGTTGCTCCTGAAGGACAGGGTGGCCGCCGAGCTGGCAGAACGAGGCCGGACGCCGGCCGCCCAGGAGCCGCTGGCCTACGCCCGTGCCATACGTGCGGCCACCGCGCCGTTCATTGGCTGGCGGCCCACGCCGTGGTGGCCGTCGTGAGCGCCGGTTGTCGGCGGCCTTCGCCGTACCGGCCGCCGTGGACGCCCGCTGTCAGCGGCCGCCGTTGTACGGGCCGTACGGGCCGTCGCTGCTGGAGCCGCGGCCCCGGCCGCTGCGGCCGCCGCCCGGGAGGGTGCGCAGCGCGGGGCGGACGTCGACCATGTACACGATGGTCGCGATCAGGCCGATGATCGGCAGGAACGACAGGATGTTGAAGATCAGGTTCACCACGAAGGCGAGCGCGAGGACGATCAGCCAGAACGGCTTGGTCTGCTTGTCGGCCGCGCGGTAGGCGTCCTCGCGGCGCGTGGCGGCGTCGATCAGAGCGAAGCCGCTGAAAAGGATCAGCGCCATGCTCAGCAGCCACATGAAGCCTGCGAACCCCTGCATCAGCACTACGTCCACCACCCGACTCGGCGCGTCCTTACGCGGTCACCGTACCCGCAAACCACGTCACCGCCACCCGTGATCGGGACGGTGTACCAGGAGAACGGGCCGGACGCTCCGGGAGTGCCCGGAGTGCCGGCCCGATCCGTGTGCCGCCGGGGTCACTTGGCGGGCGGGGGCGTCTTCTTGGCGGTGGGCGTCGTCCGGCGGGGCGCCGGGGTCTTCTTGGCGGCCGGGGTCTTGGCCGAGGCGGACGCGGCGGTGGGCGTGGCGGTGGCCGTGCCGGCCGTGCCGTCTTCGTCCCGGACCGTGACGGGCTGCGGCCTGGGCGCGGGGTCCGACTCGACGGCGACGGCGAAGTTCTCCACGCCGTCGGCGACGCTCTCGATGCCCTCGGCGATGCCCTCGATGCCCTCGGCGGCCCCGCCGCGCCACTGCCGGACGGCCTGCTCGCCGTGCTCGGCGACCTTCTCGTAGGTCTCGCGGGCCCTGACGGCGTACTCGGCGGCGACGCCGACGCTGCGCAGGGCGAGGTCCTGGGCGTTCTCGCCCAGCTTCTTCAGGTCGCCGTCGAGGGAGGAGAAGAACTCGGTGACCCTGCTCTGCAGGGTCTCCTGGGCCTCCTTGGCGCGGGCGGCGGCCTTCTCCTGGACGTCCTTGGGGTCGGTGTTGCGCACGGCCTCGAAGCGGGCCGGGGCCTCGACGCGCAGCTGCTCCACCAGGCCGGGCACCTTCCTGGCCTGCTGCAGCGCCAGGTCGGCGGTGCCGGCGGCGAAGTAGAGCGGCGTGGGGTCGCTGAGGGTCTTGCGCAGGTCGTCGGTGATGGCCATGGTGAGGGTCCTCCCTTGGGCGCGTGGTGCGCGGTCGTCGTGTTCGGCTGGGGGTGGTGTCGCTCCGCGGTCGGACGGTCGGTCCCCTGGTCCGGTCAACCGGCCGTCTGCCGCGGATCGGCGTCGTCGTCGTGGCCGCCGTGCGGGCCGTGGTCGTCGTGTCCGGCGTCTTCGCCGACGGTACGACCGCGGTGTACGGCGGTGCCGTCGACGCGCCCGGGGGGCGGGGCGTCGGCGGGGCGCTCGCTGCGGGTGTCGATGTCGAAGCCGTTCTCCTTGCGGAACGACTCGTAGATCTGGAGCAGCGCCCGCTTCTGCTGCTCGGTGAGCGTCGGGTCGGCAAGGATGGCGGCGCGCGTCTCGACCTCGTCGCGGTCGCGCTCGGCGTCGAGGATCCCGGCCCGCACGTACAGCGTCTCGGCGGAGATCCGCAGCGCCTTGGCGACCTGCTGCAGCACCTCCGCGCTCGGCTTGCGCAGCCCGCGCTCGATCTGGCTCAGGTACGGGTTCGACACCCCGGCGGCGTCGGCGAGCTGCCTGAGCGACAGCTGGGCGTTGCGCCGCTGCTCGCGCAGGTACTCACCGAGATTGCCGACGTTGAGCGTTGCCATGCCCCCAGCGTGCCCCACCTCCGCTAACAATTGCAAGCAATCGCTAGCAAGAGTGTGTCACGCCACCCGGGAGGGGGTGGCCTCGTCCCTGACGCCCTCCTCCCCGGCGCCGTCTTCCCTGACGCGGCGCCGGTCGTCAGTCGAGGCCCGCGACGATGCGGAAGTCGCGCTCGACCCCGTCGCCGAGCACGGCCAGGGCCTCTTGGTAGGCAGCACTCGCGCGTGCGGCGACCGCCTGTTCGAAGCTGTCGAACTCGATCAGGACGGTGCGCTCGGCGATTCCGGCGTCGTGGGCGACGACCCGGCTGCCGCGGGAGAGCAGCCGTCCGCCCGCGGCCCTGACGGCCGGACGGGCCAGCTCGTCGTAGGCAGCGACCCTCTCGGGGTCGGTGATGGTGCGGTAGACGCTGACCCAGTAGCCCTTGGCCACGGTCCCTCCTCTGTCCGGAACGGATCGGTGTGCGGAGTTCCTCGGACGACCGTGCGCGTGATCGCCGCCCGTCCGCCGACGCGGATCCGCAGTCCCGTGCCGTCGTGGTGGGCGGTCGCCGTCATGGTGGACGGGCTGCCGAGGTGATCACCCATGTCGACGGCGAGGCGGTGGATGCCGAACCCGGCGGCATGCGCGGCCAGGCAGGCCGTGCCGTTGGCGTTGGCGATGTCCTCGAGGACGCCGATCGACGGCGCGAACATCCGGGCCGCTGCTCGGCCGTGCCGGTCCGGGGGCGCGTAGGCGTAGCAGCCCAGCAGGCCGTGCCGGTCGCAGGCCGCGCGCAGCCGGGCCGGGTCCGGCGCGAGTTCGGCCAGTGCGGCGCGGGACCGGACGGGCAGCAGGAGCCTCGGCCGCCCGTTCGACGCCACGCAGGCGTCGCCGGCGACCGCGTCCGCCGCCAGTCCGAGGCCGCCCGCCACGGCCCTCAGTTCGGGTCCGGCCGCGCTCCGCAAGCTGACCGGACCGGGGTCGAACCACGCCGTCAGACCGTCACCGCTCCGGCTCGCCCGACCGGCGAAGGCGCGGTGGGCCGTACGCAGGACGGCGCGGTGGTCGTGGTCGGCGCCGGCCCGTTCGGCGAGCACGGCGAGGGCGGCGACGGTGCCGTGGCCGCAGGCGGGCAGTTCGGCCTGGGCGGTGAAGAACCGCAGGGTGCAGGCGGGACGACCGCGTTCGGTCCCGGCCGCGCGGAGGAAGACGGCGTGCGACGTCCCCCACTCCGCCGGGATGCGGCGTCGCTCCTCGTCGGTGAACGGCGCATCGTCCAGGACGACGGTCGGGCTGCCGCCCGTGCCGTCCGGCTGACACGCGCTCACGAGAACCGCCTCGGGCATGGCGCCTGCCTCCTCCGCTTCGATTACCGAAGCGATCGTCGATGCTAGCGTGTCGGAATCCGAAGCAGCAACCCTGGAGAGCGGGACGTCCCGACATGGCAACACCCCGACCCGGCAGCCCCGTTCGCGGCTCGGCCACCGGCCGCCCCCTCATGGCCGCACTCGATCTGTTCGGGCGGCGCTGGAGCCTGCGCATCCTGTGGGAGCTGCGCGCGGGTCCGCTGGGGTTCCGCCCCCTTCAGGCGCGGTGCGACGACATGTCCTCCAGCGTGCTCCGGCAGCGCCTCACCGAGCTGCTGGAGGCCCAGGTGATCCACCAACTGCCGGACAGCCGCTACGAGCTCACCCCGCTGGGACAGGAGGCGCGCCACGCCCTGAACCCCCTCGCCCGCTGGGCGGAGCGCTGGGCGGCCACGATCGAGCCGCAAGGGGCGGACCGCACCGACGACTCCTCCGACCGCGTCCCGCATCCGGACACCGCGGGCGAGGGGACGACAGAGGGGAAAGCATGAGGCATGCGCGCCGATGACTCACGCCCCGCCGCCCCGGACGACTGGCACCTCGTGGACGACGTCGGGGAGTTCCTCCGGCGGGCCGACGGATTCTTGCGGGAGCGGCCCGGGCGGCACGTCATGCAGTCGACGTGGGCCGAGCGGGTGCGGGTGCGCGGGCTGGAGGCGTTCGGGCCCGGGACTCCCTCCTTCGGCCTGCTGGAGCAGGGCGGCGAGGTCCGCGGGACCTGCTACCTGCTCCCGCCCGGCACGCTGGGCCTCTCCCCGCTCACCCCTCGCCAGGCCGACGCCCTGGCCGCCCGGCTGGCCGCCCTCGGGCACGCACCGCGCTCCGTCAGCGCGGACCAGGACACGGCCACCGCGTTCGCCGGGGCCTGGCAGCGGCTCACCGGGGCGACGCCGCGGCCACGGGACGTGCGGGTCCGGCTGTACCGGCTCGGCACGCTGACCCCACCGGAGCCGATGCCGGCGGGCCGCGGCCGCGTGCTGGGCGAGCAGGACCTGGAGGAAGTCATCCACTGGTGCGGCGAGTTCGCCCGCGCGGTCGGCGAGGCCGCCCCGGCCGACGCCGCGTCCTGGCCCCACACCCGCTTCGCCGACAAGCGCTACACCCTCTGGGAGACCCCGGACGGCACCCCCGTCTCCGTCGCCGGGATGAACCCCCTGATCGGCGGCCAGATCCAGGTGGACATCGTCTACACCCCGCCCCAGCTGCGCGGACACGGCTACGCGGCCGCCGTGACGACCGAGGTCACCCGGGCCGCCCTCACCGCGGGCGCCCAGGACGTCGTCCTGTTCGCGGACCGCTCCAACCCCACGAGCAACGCCCTGTACCAACGCCTGGGCTACCGCCCGGCGGCCGACTGGGGGGCGTACGACTTCACGTGAACCGGGCGGCCGTAGCGGTCACCGTCGTGGTTGCCGCCAGCCGTAGTGCCAGCCGTCGGCGGATGTCATCAGCCCCGGCGCAGGCCGGCTCGCGCGAGTCGCTCGCGCAGGCCCGCCAGGTCCGTCCTCGTCAGGCCGATGCCGTGCTCGACCCGGTGGAGGATGGCGGGCGCCGGGTGCCGGGCGGCCACCCACGACCGGTCGGCGTCGGTGATCTCGTCGTCCAGCCACACGAAGGGGCGGCCCGCCGCCCGGGCCAGGAGCGCCTCGGTCTTCCAGTGGACCCCGCCCGGCCGGGGCGCCTCGTCCGCCTCCTCGGGCCAGTCCACCACCGGCAGGGGCGGCAGGCCGAGCCACGGCGCCACCACGCTGTTCGCGTCCTCGCCCCAGGTGGTGGCCCACGTCATCTCGCAGCCGAGCGACAGCAGGCAGGGCCCGAGGGCGGGATCGAGCCGGGCGAGCAGGGGGTGACCGGGAGGCGTGGGACCGGTGTACGTCGCGTACGGCGTCCGCCCGCCGAACGGGATCAGCGTGCCGTCGATGTCCAGGAAGAGCAGCATCGCATTCAGGATCACTCCCGGAAGCCCCTCTTCGCCAGGAGTTCGTCGATGCGGGCGCGGTGGGTGGGCCGTCGGCGGGTGCCCTCAGGCCCGCGGGATCTCCGCCTGCTCCCACGGCAGTTCCCTCGTGTGCACCACGTCCAGTCGTGACACCGCGCGGGTGAGGACCACGTAGAGCAGGTGCAGGCCGCGGGGGTGGGTTTCCGCGATCGCCGTCGGTTCCACGGCGACGACGTGGTCGTACTCCAGGCCCTTCACCAGGCTCGCGGGGACCACCGTCACCCGGGCCGTCGTGGTCTCCGGGCCCGTCGTCGGGATGCCGGCCGCCGTGAGGGCGCGGCGGACCTCGTCCGTGTGGGCGTCCGCGGACACGACGCCGACGGAGCCCTCGCGGTCCAGGGCGTCGCGGACGGCGTCGGTGACCGCGGCGAGCAGGTCGCCGTCCGCGCGGCGCAGGCGCAGTTCACCGTCCGTGCGCAGCGACCGCGCGGGCGGTACGTCCACGTCGAGGTGCGGGAGCAGCCGGTTGGCGAGGTCGGCCACCGCGCCCGGCACCCGGAAGCCCGTGGTGAGGGGGACGACCGGCGCCCCGGGCCGCCCGAGGTGGGCCATCTGCACCGGCCAGGACCGCGCGGCCCACGGGGTCGTGCCCTGAGCCAGATCGCCGAGGACCGTGAGGGAGCCGAAGCGGACGCGGCGGGCGATGGAGCGGCACTCCATCGGGGAGAGGTCCTGCGCCTCGTCGACCACGACGTGGCCGTACCCCTCGGGGTGGTCGATCAGTCCGGCGACCTCGTCGAGCAGCACCTGGTCGGCGGCCGACCAGCGCGCGGACTTCCAGGAACGCGGGGGGCGCGGCGGGCGCAGCGCCCGTTGCTCGGCCGGGTCGAGCAGGCCGTCCGCCGCCCGGGCCAACGCCTCCGCGTCGACGAGGAGTTCGGCGACGACCTCCTCCGGCCGCACCTTCGGCCAGACGGCCTCCACGCAGGCGCTCACCACCCGTGCCCGTTCGACGCGCCGTACCCAGGAGGCGGGGCGCGGCCCGGCCCGGCCCTCGGCCTGGTCCTGGATCCGCCGCACGATCCGGGCCCGCACCCGCTCCCGCCCGATCGCGTACGGCGGCTCCTCGGCGCGCACCCCCGCGACGATCGCGGCGAGTTCGTCGCGCGTGATCCGCCACCGGTAGGAGTCCTCGGCGACGACGACGCCTCTCGCCCGGTCGGCGCTCACGCGCGCGTAGAGCGCCCGGCGCAGCACCTCCGCCATCCGGGCGTCGTGCTTGACGCCCGCGGCGAGGTCGCTGTCGGTACCGGTCACCGGGTGGCGGGCGATCTCGTCGTGCAGGGTCGACTGCCGTACGCCCGTCTCGCCGAGGGCGGGCAGGACCTCGGCGATGTAGGAGAGGAAGGCGCGGTGCGGGCCGAGGACGAGCAGGCCGCCGCGGTGGATGCGCTGGGGGTGGGTGTAGAGCAGGTAGGCGGCGCGGTGCAGGCCGACGGCGGTCTTGCCGGTGCCGGGGGCGCCCTGGACGCACACGGTCTCGCCGAGGCCGCCGCGCACGAGGTCGTCCTGCTCGGGCTGGATGGTGGCGGCGATGTCCCGCATGGGGCCGACGCGGGGGCGTTCGATCTCCTGGGCGAGCAGGACGCTCGGGCCGGTGGCCGGTCCGGGGGCAGGCGTGCCCTCCCCCGCGCGTGCGCCCAGGTGCTCGTCCTCGAACCCGGTGAGGTCGGCGGAGTCGCCCCGGCTGCCCGGCGCCCAGCCGAAGCGGCGGCGGACGAGCACGCCCTGCGGGTCGCCGGCGCTCGCCTGGTAGAAGGCGCGGGAGACGGGGGCGCGCCAGTCGACGACGAGCGGCGGGGCGGCCGGGTGCTCCCCGATGCGCAGGCGCCCGATGTGCAGCCCGCCCAGACCGGCTCCCGGGCCGTCGTCGCCGAAGTCCAGCCGGCCGAAGAACAGCGGGCCCTCGGGCAGTTCGCGCAGCGCCTTGGCGTGGCTGCGCAGCCGGTAACCGAGGACCTCGGCGTCGGCGCCGGAGGCGGAGACGTCCTCGCCGATCACGACCTGCTCCTGGGCGCCGGCGACCATGGCGGCGAGGGCGGTGCGGCAGCGGTCGTGGTGGGCGCGCTCGCGGTGGAGTTCGGGGCGGAGGTCGGGCTGCGGGACGTGCCCCGGGTGGCCGGGCCGCGGAGCGTGATCGACGTACCGGGTGGCCTCGTGAGGGGTGTCGTGCGAGGGGGTGGAGGCGGGGGCGGCGGAGTCGGTCATGCGTCGAGGGTACGGCACTTTCGTGACCGAGTAACTTTTTTTTCCGAGTCTCGCTCACCGTGGGCCCGCGGTGCCGCCCCCGCTCCCTCACGCGGTGGCGAACCGCCGCAACCCCTCCTCCAGCAGCCCGAAGGCCCGCTCCGCCGCCGCCACCGCGTCCGGCCGTACGGCGTCCACCGGCTCGCCCGCCGCGACGCGCCGGAAGTTCTCCTCGGCGAGGATCCGCTGCGCCGCGACCACCTGCCCGGCGGCGAGCCGGGACTCCAGGTCGCCGCCGAGGGCCTCGGCCAGGGCGGCCTCCGAGCGTTCGAGATGGCGGTACATGCGGGCGACCAGGGACGGGGTGCCGTAGACCAGGGAGTGGAAGGCCACGACCTGCGGGTGGTCGTTGAGGCCGGTGATGGGGTCGCCGGCGGCGAGCCGTTCGAGGAAGTGGCGGCGCAGGGCGTGCAGGGGCGGCACGTCCGGCGCGGCCTCGACGACCCGCGCCGCCTCCCGCTCGTGATCGGCGATCCGGTGCAGGACGAGGTCCTCCTTGGCCGGGAAGTACCGGAACAGCGTCGGCTTGGAGATCTCCGCCGCGGCGGCCACCTCGGCGACGGACACGGCGTCGAAACCGCGCTCCAGGAAGAGCCGGATGGCCGTCTCCGACACGGACTCGTACATCCGCTGCTTCTTGCGCTCCCGCAGGCCCATGGTGCGCGTTCCGTCATCGGTCACGGGGGTGAGCCTACGCAGCACGGGCCCGGCAGCTACGCGAAGGCGACCGCGAGATGGGGGTTCGCCGTCCGCGGCACGGGCAGGCCCAGGCAGGCGGTGGCAGCGGCGAGGGTCTGGGCGTACGAGTCCACCGCGCGCCGGACGTTCGGGGCGTCCATGCCGGACCCGGTGACCAGGCGGTCGAGGTCGATGTAGGCCGAGCGGACGAGTTCGAACCAGCGGTAGACGCGCTGGTCCCGGCGCCAGTCGTGGGTGCATTCGGACGGCAGCCGACTCTCCCAGCGGCGGAACATGCGGTCCATGATCTCCCGCCGGGTGGGGGTGAGGTGCATGTGTCTCACCAGGTCGTACAGGGGGTCGCCGACGATCGCCATCTCCCAGTCGATGATGGTGACGCCGAGACGGTCGTCCCGGCAGACCAGGTTCCAGGGGTTGAGGTCGCCGTGCAGCAGGCTGGGACGGCGCTGGGCGACCACGTGGCGGGACAGCAGTTCGCGCAGCCGGTCGTGGTCGGGGAGCCCGAGGGTGCGGGCCAGCTGGCCCGACTCCTCGGGCAGCGTGCGCACCAGGTCGACGAGCTGTTCCAGGAGCCAGGGGTAGAAGCCGCCCTCGCCGGCGGCCGGGTCGAGGCACGTGTAGTCCACCCGGGTCAGGGCGCAGAGCTGGTCCACGAGCCCGTCCGCCTCGTGCGGGCGAAGGCCGTTCACCGGGTGCCGGGGCGGCTGGTCGACGCGCGGGCTGCCGACGTACGTGTGGATGGCGAACAGGTCGTTGCCGTAGCTCCTGCCCAGCGCGAGGACCCGGGGCGCCGCGACCTCCGCGCCGGACTCGTGGATGGCCCTCAGCACGGCGTGCTCACTCAGGTAACTGGGCTCCCTGCGTGAGAGGTTGGGCAGCTTCCGGCGCACGACGACCGGCTGGTGACCGCCGGGCAGTCGGACGACGGTGTTCAGGTGGGCCGTGCCCTTGAACACCCGGCCGGCCGGCGCGGCACCCTCGGCCAGGAGGGCTTCCCGCACGGCCCGCGCGGGAAAGCCCGGATCCTCCGGGACGCGCGCGTCGGGCCGCCAGCCGAGGGCGTTGCGGATCCAGTCGCCCTGCCTGCCCTCGCCCTGGGAGGCCAGCCAGCGGATGAGTGCCCGCTCGATCTCGTTCCGGGCGGGGACACTCCTCAGGCGCAGCGGTCCGGCCGCCGTCTCGAGCGCGCGGTGGACCTCCGCCGTCGCCTCGTCCAGGCGCTTGCCGGTACCGGACTCGACGAGGGATGACGCGGCCCGCATGACGTCCGGGTACACGGACTGCGCCCACTCGAAGTCCAGGTAGTGCGGCAGGTCCCGGGCCAGTCCGTTGACGGCCGCGGGGCGGGTCCTCTGCATGGCCGTCAGCCATGCGTGGATCACCTCGTCCCACTGGTCGGCCGGGTAGCGCATGCGCACCAGGTGCGTCGCCAGGTCGTGGAGCGGGTCGCCGAAGGTGGCCAGCTCCCAGTCGACGCAGACGAGCGGAGGCTCACCGTCGTAGGAGAAGATGACGTTGTCGCGGTGCAGGTCCGTGTGGAGCAGGCTGTAGGGCCTGCGGGCGAGGGCGGGGACGCGGTCGGCCAGCCGCAGGAGGGCGTCGTCGGGGATGCCGAGGGCTGCGAACAGCCCGCCGAACACGGGCCAGTTGGCCTCTCTGATCTGCCGGTCGGCGAGACGGGCCAGGGTGCGGAGGAAGGCCTGGCTGTCGTTGTGGTTGCCCGGCCACTCGGGCGGCAGCGGCGGCAGCACCGCCCGGCGCACCTGGGTCATCCGCGCCAGCTGCTCGGCCAGCGCCTGGACGAGCAGTGTGTCGACGGGCTTGCCGTATCCGTTGACGCTGGACAGGGGCACGCCCTCCACATGGCTGTGGAGGGCGAACTCCGGCGTCGTCACCAGGCACTCGGGGGCGGGCAGGACAGTGCCGACGGCCCTGAGGACGGCTGCCTCGTCGTGCCAGGTCCTGATGACCACGGGGAGCACGTCAGGGCGGCGGATCCGCACGTTCACCCGGGTCCCGGGCGGTCGGCCCAGCAGCCGGGCCACGTCCCCGGTGAGCGGACGCACGTGGTTCAGATGGTGGTGGCCGCAGGTCGCCGCGGTCTCCCGCGCGGCCCTGGCGAACGCCCGCAGGGCGGTCTTCGGTCGACCGACGGCCCGCTCCCCCTGGGTGCGACGGGGAACAAGGGGCTCGACCACTGGCCGCTCCGTGACTCGCATGGTGCTGAATGGGTAGGACGAACGGTAGACGCGCTGCCCCGCGTCAGCGACCCGAGCGGCGGCGGGGTGGGCGCAGCGGTCGGTTCGTCCACTCTTCCGCACCAGGCCGCGTTGGGGTGGATGCTAGCGCAGGCTCCGGGCCGTCCCGGCCGGATTCCTCCGGATCGACTCGAACCAGGAGCACCGGAGGGCCGGGGCGAGCCACACCGGGCCGTGGGTGCGGCCGCCGCTCTCGTGGCGCTCATGGTTCAGGCGTGACCGCGCACCAGTCGCAGCACCGACTCCAGTGACCCCACGACGGCCGTCGCCCCCGCCGCCCGCAGCAGCTTCTCCTTGCGCTCGTTGCGGGCATAGCCGAGGAACGGCACGCCGGCGTGCCGGGCGGCCGCGAGGTCCGACGGGGTGTCCCCGATCATCAGGGCGGCGGAGGGTGCCGAACCCAGCGCGTTCAGGGCGCGGTTGAGGGTGTAGGGGTGGGGCTTGAGGTGGTGGAGGTCGCGGGTCCGGCCGTAGACGTGCGGCACGAAGCAGCCGGTCAGGCCACGCCCCGCGAGGTACTTGGCCACCACCCGGGGCGAGTTGTTGGTGGTGACCGCCAGCCGGGAGCCGACCGCGGACCACGTGCGGATCAGCGGGTCGGCCCAGGCCGTGGGCATCGCGGACGACGCCGCCTTCAGCTCCTCCTCGGTGAGGCGCTCCTCCAGCTCGGCCACCAGGTCGCTGCCGGGCCGCCTGCGGTCCACGGCGCGCAGCACCACGTGCGGGTCGAGGGACTCGCGCTCGGCGTCCGTGAGCAGGTCGCGCAGGCCCCGGCCCTCGAGCCACTCCACCAGGCCCTCGGCCACCCGCTCCGCCGAGTGGCCGGCGAAGAGCCGGCAGACCGGCCCGTCGAAGTCCCAGAGCACGGCCCGCGCCCGGCCGATCAGTTCCCGTACGTCCGCCATCTCGTTCTCGGTGTCCGATGCCACCGGTTCAGTCTGCTTCGTATCAGGAGTCACTAGGAGAGTGTCAGGTCGGACGTGATGGTTTCCCAGAGGGCGTCGAACCACTTCTGGGACTGGATCACGAAGGCGGCGTCCCGCGGGCCCGCCGAGCGCTCGAAGGAGAACAGCAGCGACTCGGTGCCGAGGACGTCGTACATGTCCAGCGTGCCGGCGTCCGTCGGCTCCTCGCGCCGCGTGACCGTGTAGTACGCCATCAGCGCCTCCTCGCCGTTGAGCAGGTACAGCTTGACCGGCGGGGTGAACGGCAGGGCCCGGAACGCGACGTCGATGTCGACGCCGTGGGTGCGCAGGGTCCGCAGGTTGTGGCGCAGGACCTGGCCCTGGGCGTTGCGCATGCTCAGCCAGCGCTGGTGGACCGGGTCGTCGCCGTCGGCCGCGTCGACCGCGACGGGGAAGGCCAGGGCGATGTCGCGGGACGGCAGCAGGATGCGGACGGTGATCCGCTCCGGGCGCACACTGCCGGCGTGGATCAGGCGGAGCGGCTCGCTGAGGGCGAGCATCAGGCTCTCGGCCGTGAGGCAGACCGCGTCGACCCGTACGTGCGGGGCGGAGAACGCCTCGGTCAGCCGGGGGGCGAGCGCGACCATCGTGGGCTGCGGCTCCTCGACGACCGGGGACGGCTCCGCGATCCGCGGCGGGCTCCCCTTGCTGACGTTGGTCAGCAGGCCGTCCTCCTGGAGGGCGCGCAGGGCCTGGCGGACGGTGCCCCGTTCCACGCCGAACTCCTCCGCGAGTTCGGCCTGGGTGGGCAGCCGGTCACCCGCCCTGAGCTCGCCGACGCGGATGCGTTCGCGCAGGACGTCGGCGATCTCCTGGGGCGTGAGCCGCTTGCTCCCGTTCACTGCCACGTTCTCCTGGGTCACAACCAAACGCTACAACTCAGATCCATCTACGGGGAGTTGCCGGAAAGCTGTTTGAGAGTTGGTGCCAAGTGGGGACAACCTTAGTGAAGTTGGTTGCCAACTCAGTGGAGTTGGCGGAAGGTTTGCCTCCCCTCCACCGGGGACGCGGGCCTTCGCGTTCCCGCCTCCGCACGACCGGACCCTCCGAAGGGAGGAAGACCGTGCCTGCCTACGCCCTCCTCTCCGCGCTCCTCGAACAGGCCGTGCAGTGGAAGTACGGCACCGCCGGCGCCGCCGGGCTGCTCCTGCTGACCGTCGGTCTGCGGGCCAGGATCCCCGCCGCCGTCTCCCTCGGTGCCGTGATCCTCGCGGTGCTGGTCACCGGGCCGGCGGTCAGTTCGTGAGCACCAGCGGCGAACTGATCGTCCCCCACAGCGCGTCGAACCACAGGCGGGACTGCTCCACGAACGTCGTGTCCCGCGCCCCGGCACCCTGCTCGAAGGCGAACAGCATCGAGCGGGTGCCCTCGGCGTCGTACATCTGGAACTGCTCCTGGTCGATGAGCTGCTCGCGCCGCTCCAGCGTGTAGTACGCGAACAGCGCCTCCGTGCCGTTGAGGAGGTACAGCTTCACCGGCGGGGTGAAGGGCAGTGCGCGGAAAGTGACGTCCACGTCGATGCGGTGCGTGCTGCGCAGCGCCAGCAGGTTGTGCCGCAGCACCTGCACCTGCGCGTTGCGGTGGGTGAGCCAGTGGCGACGCAGCCGGGCGGCGGCCGAGGCGTCGGTCACCGGCGCCGGGAACGCCAGGTCGATGTCCCGCGACGGCAGCAGCACCCGCACGTCGATCTTGGCCGGATCCAGTCGGCCCGCGTGAATCTGCCGCAGGGGTTCGCCGATGGCAAGTGTGAGCGAGACGGAGGTCAGGCAGAGCGCGTCGATCCGCACGTGCTCCGCCGCGAACGCCTCCGCGATCCGCGGCGCCAGCGCCACCATCGTCGGCTGCGGCGGCGCCGTCGGCCCGGCCGGGATGCGGCTCAGCCCCAGGTCGGGGGCCACGGTGGCCGGTGCGCCCTTGGAGACGTTGGTGAGCAGGTGCTCCGCCTGGAGGATGCGCAGGGCCTGCCGTACGGCACCGCGTTCCACTCCGAACTCATCGGCCAGCTTGGCCTGGGTGGGCATGCGCTGACCCGGCCGCAGCACCCCGGACCTGATCCGGGCGCGCAGCTCGTCGGCCACCTCGCGGTGTGATGTCCGTGGCCGTTGTTGCCCTTTCCGCCCACTGGCGGAGGCGTGCTCCGGCTCCACGTCCGAACAGTACAACTTCTCGCCATCTTCCGGCAGTTCACGAAGAGATGGTTATGAGACGCTTCCCGACGGACATAAGTACAGTGAAGTTGGCTGCCAACTTCCCCAACATGGTCACGCTTCCTGGTGGTTGGTCGGGCTCCCTTCCGGAGGGGAGCCGGGAGTCCGGCACACGGCTACCACGATCGGCACGGCCGCCACGAGCGCACAGCCACAACCGCACAGCGAGCACAACCGGCACAGCCACAACCCAAGACCGGGCACAGCCACAACCGAACACCGAGCACGACCCGCACAGCCACAACTGAATGCCGGTGCCCGACACCGGTACCGCACCGCCACAACCGAACAGCTACGGATACCGCACCACCACCGTCGCCGTCCGGGAGGAACCGCCCTCAGAAGATGTCCGGGCACCACGGTCGCCTGGGCGTACGCAGCAGGGCGTCGGCCTTCCGGGCGGCGCCCGCTCGTTCCTCCCGCACCCGGCCCGCCGCCGCGAGCCGCACCGCCGACTCGCCGCCCAGCCACAGCGACGCCAGGTCCGCCACGTCCAGCGTGAGGTCGGCACTGCGCGAGCTCGGCACGCAGGAGCCCCCCTCGCGCGACGCCGTCAGCAGGTGACGGCCCCCGGTCAGCCCCGCGTGGTCCGCCACCTCCAGCACCAGCTCGCCCTCCCCCTCGTACGTGCGCGCCTCCAGGGCCCGTACGACGTCCAGGAGCCGCACCCACATCCAGTCCGCCCGCATCGTGATCCGGGCGGCGCGCGGGTCCGGCAGGAACAGCGGGAGCAGGTCGTCGGGCGCGCGGTCGCCGGAGGTGACCGTCGTGACCCAGTCGATCGAGCACAGGTAATGCCACAGCGCCCGCTCGGCGGCCGGGGTGCTCCCCAGCAGCCAGAGCACCGACGCCGTGTTCAGCGGCTGCTTGGCGTCGCCCCACCGGTCGTCCGTGCGGTACGCCACCATGCCCTCGACCTCGCCGGCCGGTGAGCGGTACGCGGCGAAGAACGGCTCGGTCCACTCCGGCCGGGTCCGCAGCACCCCGGTGGCCACCTGCCACCAGCGCTCGGGACGGTCGATCGCGCCGGGCAGCGCGCGGCGCACCCGGTCGTACAGCTCGGGGCCCAGCTTGCGGACCTCCGCGCCGTCGACGAGGTCGATGCGGCCGCCGTCGTCGGGCACCGGGCGACGCCGGTCGAGGCCGGTGCGCGGCACGTCGACGCTCCACTGGGCGGCCCAGGTGGCGGGTCCGAAGCCGAAGCGGCCGTAGATCGCGTACTCGGCGGCGATCAGCGTGGCGACGACGTCCCCGCGCTCCTTCGCCGCGGCCAGGTCCTGGCTCATCATCCGGGTCAGCAGGCCCCGGCGGCGGTGGGTGGCGTGCACGGAGACGTTGGTGATCGCGTCGGCGGCGACGACCGTGCCGCCGACGGCCGTCAGCTCCTGCGGGAACGAGCGGAACGTCGCCACGCAGCGGCCCGCGTCGAACGCCCCCAGGGTCCGCCCGGGGTCGATCCCCGCCGCCCGGTCGGCCAGCTCCCGCTCCGAGATGCCGGGACTGCGCAGGAAGCCGAGGTCCAGGGCCCGGATCCAGGCCGGTGTCTCGGCCTCGGTGATCGGACGGACGTCGAGGGCGTCGGCACGGTCGGCGGACTCGGCAGGGCTGGTCATGGGACCACGGTAGGGAACCGGCCCGGTGGTGTCGCCCGGTTTTCCGCGCGCCGGGCCCGCGCGCCGACGCGCCCCCGCGCCGCCCGTCCGGGGCCACGCCGGCAGGTCCGTCCGGGCTACGCCAGCAGGTCGTCCACCTGGGCCTCGCCCTCCCGGTAGCGGCGGGTGACCTCCGCGCCGCAGTCGTCGGCCGTCAGCTGGAGGAGCTGGCGGCGGCGGGAGACCTGCTGCTCGTAGCGGACGAGGCGGGCCATCGCGTCGCGCAGCTCGGTGTCGGTGCGCGCGCCGAGGTCGGACAGCTCGACCTCGTCGAGCATCTCGGCGGCCAGCCGCCGGTACTCCTCGCTGTGCGGGACGCCGACCGTGACGTGCCGGGCGGAGGAGCGCTGCCGGGCCGGGGCGTCGGTCAGGATCTCCGGCAGCCGGTCCACCACGTCCGCGTCCCCAGGCGGCGTGGGACCGCGCCGGGACAGCTCGGCGCGCAGGATGTCGATCCGGCCCTGCAGGAGCCGCCGCAGGTAGCTGAGGTCGGCCTCGTCGCGCTGGGCGTCCCGGCGCAGGGTGCGCAGCTGCGGCAGGCTCAGCCGGGACAGGTCGTGGCCGGGCGCCGGGTCGGCCACCTCGCAGACGCCGGGCACGACGCGGACGCCGGCCACCTCGCGGGCGCCGGGCGCCGGGAACGCCGCTGCCGCGCCGGGTGTCTCGCACGCCGCTGCCGCGACGGGCGTCCCGCACGCCTCCTCCGGGCCGGGCGGGTGCGTCGGCAGCCGCGGACTGTCGGTGCGTTGCACGGGCGTGCGCTGGGTGGCCGTGCCCGACCACCCGGTACTCGGTGTGCTCATGTGCCTCTACCGTCCCCTCGACCGGCGTGTGGGAAGCATCGTGCCACCCCAAGTGGCCGCTATGTGACCGAGTGCCCCCGAACGGCCCCAGATGGGGCCTTACGGATCAAAAAGAAGGCCCGGTACGGGGGTTGCCGGGCACAGGGCATGATGGGCCGCATGCGAGCGGTGGTACAGCGGGTCGACGGCGCGAGCGTCGTCGTGGACGGCGAGACGGTGGGCGCGATCGAGGGCGAGGGACTGTGCGTCCTCGTCGGGGTCACGCACGAGGACACCGAGGAGAAGGCCGCCCAGCTGGCCCGCAAGCTGTGGTCGGTGCGCATGCTGCACGACGAGAAGTCGTGCAGCGACGTCGACGCACCCCTGCTCGTCATCAGCCAGTTCACGCTCTACGGCGACGCCCGCAAGGGCCGCCGCCCCACCTGGAACGCGGCCGCCCCCGGCGACGTCGCCGAACCCCTCGTCGACGAGGTGGTCGCCCAGCTGCGCGCGCTGGGCGCGACGGTGGCGACGGGCCGCTTCGGGGCGCGGATGCGGGTGTCGCTGACGAACGACGGCCCGTTCACCGTCCTGCTGGACATGTAGCCCGCGCGCCCGGCCCCGGTACGGAGGCGGCCGGCGCGCGGGACGCGTCCTACGGCTCGACGACGGTCTCCTGCGCCGCGGCCGTGTCGCCGGCGACCAGGTGGGCGTCCGGGGGGACGTTGCGCTTGACGAGGGCCAGGGCCACCGGGCCCAGCTCGTAGTGGCGCACCGACGACGTCACGAAGCCGACCTTGCGGCCGTCGGGGTCCTCGTCGGCGACGCGGATCTCGGTGCCCGGCGCCGGCAGGTGCACCTCGCTGCCGTCCAGGTGCAGGAAGACCAGCCGGCGGGGCGGCTTGCCGAGGTTCTGCACCCGGGCGACGGTCTCCTGGCCGCGGTAGCAGCCCTTCTGCAGGTGCACGGCGCTGCCGATCCAGCCCAGCTCGTGCGGGATGGTCCGGTGGTCGGTCTCGAAGCCGAGGCGCGGCCGGTGCTGCTCCACGCGCAGCGCCTCGTACGCCAGGATCCCGGCCGGGGAGCCGACCTCGGCCGCGTACGCCTCCAGGTCGGCGCGCGGCAGGAACAGGTCACGGCCGTACGGCGTCTCGCGGACCACGACGCCCTCGGGGACCGGGGCGATGGAGCCGGCCGGCAGGTGCACGACCGCGGTGTCCGCGGTGCGGTCGGCGACCTCGACCCGGTAGAAGAACTTCATCGACTCCAGGTACGCGAGCAGCGCGTCCCGGGTGCCGGGCTCGACGTGGGCCCACACGGTGGTGCCGTCGTCGACGAGGTACAGGGCGTGTTCGATGTGGCCGTGGGCGGAGAGGATCAGCGCCTCGGTGGCTACGCCGGCGGGCAGGTCGCTGACGTGCTGGGTGAGCAGCAGGTGCAGCCAGCTCAGCCGGTCCTCGCCGGAGACGGTGACGACGCCTCGGTGCGAGAGGTCGACGAAACCGGTGCCGTCGGCGAGGGCACGCTGTTCACGGAACAGGTCGCCGTAGTGCGCGGCGACACCTTCGTCCACGCCCTCGGCGGGGACGGCGCCGGGCAGGGACAGCAGGGGGCTCTTCATGCCTCAAGACTACGACCCGGTACTTGAACCCTTGAGCGAGCAGTCCCGGCAACGGCCGAAGATCGCGAAGTGCTTCATGTCGGTGTCGAAGCCGAACTGCTCGCGCAGCTTCGCGGTGAAGTCCGCCGCCACGTCCACGTCCGCCTCGATGACGTTCTGGCAGTCCCGGCAGACGAGGTGGATGTGGTGGTGGCGGTCGGCCAGGTGGTAGGTCGGCGCCCCGTGGCCCAGGTGGGCGTGGCTGACCAGCCCGAGCTCCTCCAGGAGCTCCAGGGTCCGGTACACCGTGGAGATGTTGACCCCCGAGGCCGTCTTCCTCACCTCGCCGAGGATGGCGTCGGGGGTCGCGTGCTCCAGGGTGTCCACGGCTTCGAGCACGAGTTGCCGCTGCGGGGTCAGCCGGTAACCGCGCTCCCGCAGATCGCTCTTCCAGTCGGTGCTCACCACACGGGCCAGTCTAGGCGGTGTCGTGCGGATCACTCCGGGACGGCGGGACGGGGGGCCGCCGACGGGCGGCGGCCCGGCGTCCCGGCCGGCCGGCGAACTGCTGGGAGCGGACTACTTGAAGAAGGCGATGCCGTCGTCCGGGAGGTCGCCCGGCAGGGCCTTCGCCCAGCGCTCGACGTCCTCCGGGGAGACGACCTTCTTCAGCTGGGCCGACATGTACGGGCGCAGCGCGACGTCGGGGGTCTGCTTCTCGCCCACCCACATCAGGTCGCTCTTGACGTAGCCGTACAGCCGCTTGCCGCCGCTGTAGGGCGGGGAGCCGGCGGTGCGGGCGACGGCGTCCGTGGCCAGGTCGATCTGGGGCTTCTTGTCGGCGAGGACGCCGTACCAGATCTCGACGACGCCGTCGTCACGGGTCATCGTCACCTCGACCCGGCGCTGGTCGTCGATCCGCCAGAAGCCGTGCTCGGACTCCAGCGGGCGCACCTTGTTGCCGTCCTCGTCCAGCACCCAGCTGTAGGAGTGGTACTCCAGGAAGTCCCGGCCGTCGTGCGTGAAGCTGACCTCCTGGCCGAAGTTGCACTTCTCGGCGCCGGGGAAGTCGTGCACGCCCGCGCCGGCCCAGTTGCCGAGCAGGAAGACGAGCGGGACCAGGTTCTTGTGGAGGTCGGACGGAATCTCGATCATGAGAGGCGGTTCCTGGATAGGGGTCAGCGCTGGCCCTGGTACAGCTTCTTCACGGTCAGACCGGCGAAGGCGAGGACGCCGACGCAGACCAGGACCAGCAGAATTTCGAAGAAGAGTTCCACGGGATGCTCCTTGGGCGAGGATCGGAGGGTCCCCCGTCGGGGGAGTACACAGAGCCGGGCCCCAGCTTACGCGGCCGGGACCCGGGGCTCCGTGCGAGGGACGCCCTTGCGGGCCACCGCCGGTCAGGCCAGCAGTTCGGACTGCAGGGTCACGGTCTGCTGGAACGGCACGGCCGCGGCGGTGCCCTTGCGGGACTGCACGACCAGCCCGATCACGTCACCCGCCTGGACGTACGCCTGCCGCACCTGCTCGGGGCCGTACGGCTCGGCCTCGTCGTAGGCGTAGCGCGTGACCTGGGCGGGCACCGCCGAGGCCGGGTAGTCGTCCTCGTTCGCCGTCTCGGCGGCGCCGTCGAGGGCGTACACCGGGCTGTCGTACTGGACGAGGGCCCCGAACAGCTCGTCGACGACCGCCGCCGTGCCGAACTGCATCAGGTAGATCCGGGTCCGGGTGCCGTCGGCGGTGGTCCAGCCGCGGGCGGCGACGTGCCGCAGCCCGTGGTCGGTCAGCAGCTGCCCGACCTCCTCCTGGTCCGCCTCCGCCGCGTACAGGGCCAGCAGGTCCTTCGTCGGCAGCCAGCCGTCGGCGCCGCGCAGCGCCTCGTCGTCCCTCGCGCCCTCGGGGGCGGGCAGCAGCAGGGCGCGCAGGTCCGCGTAGTGGGCGTTGACCGGGTTGCCGGAGTCGAACGGCCCGGGGCTGCCCGACGGCAGCGGCGGCCGCTCGATCTCCGGGTACGCCCAGCGCCCGTCCGACGCGGTCGCCAGACCGGGCAGGTCGGTCCGGTCCGCCCGCGTGATGCCGTACGCCGAGCCGACGCCGAGGGCCGCGAACACCGTGACGGCGGCGGTCCAGCGCAGGGCGGCGCGCAGGACGCGGCGGTCCTTGCGGGGCGCGGCAGCCGGCGGCACGTCGGGGGCGGGTGCGGTAAAGGGATCGGGCGCGGGGGCGGGCGGCGGCTCGGGGGCGCGCTGCCCGGCGGGCTCCACCGGGGCGTCCGTCGTCTGCGGTTGCTCGGTCATACGGCCTGTCCCGGGTTGTCGATGCGGTCGAGCTGGGCGGTGAAGAACGTGGCGACGTCGGCGGCGGACAGCGGGCGGGGACCACTGGCATAGGCGCTGACCAGCACGTCGCCGACGTACCCGGAGCAGATCGCGCCCTCGAGCCCGTTCTTCTCCGCCTTCGGGGTCAGGAAGCACCGCGCGTCCTTGTGCCCCTTGATCGCCGGCGCCTTGCGGAAGACGTCCGTGGCGTCGAGGAGCCCGGCGTACAGGGTCGACAGATTGCGGACGGCGGTGCGGTTCGCCATGCGCTCCAGCGTGACGCTGACCGTGAAGGTGTCCCCGCCGCTGGCCGCGTAGCCGAAGTTGACGTTGTAGCTGCGCATCGCCATGCCCTGGATGCGCTGCTTGTCGACCTGCTGCTGGAGCCGGCGGCGGGTGGTGCCGGGCAGGTCCCGCAGCGACTCCTTCTGGAGCGCGGCGGCGCGGGCGCCGGTGAGCTCCGCGTCGTTGCCGAACCCGCCGACGTCGGGGCCCGGGGAGTACCCGTCCTCGCCGAACGGCAGGAACAGCGCCTTCAGGCCCGTCTGCTCACCGGCGCCGTCCGTCTTCCGGTCCTCGGCGTCGGCGGGCAGCTTCCACGTCGGCCGGCCGGGGTCACGGTCGGCGCCCTGCACGGCGACGACCGTGTACCCGGCGCCGCCGAGCACCGCGGCGGCGAGCAGCGCGCCACCGGCGACGGCGGCGATGCGGGCGGGCCGTGGACGCCGGGCGGGCGGGGCGGCGGGCTCGGGTTCCGTGGTGGGGGCGGACTCCGGGACGGTCTCGGTCACAGCTTGCCCACCTGCCGTTGTGCCAGGTCCATGATCTTCGCCTTGGGGATCGGCCTGCTGTCGTTCACGTAGATCTCCATGTAGACGTCCCCGCGCCAGGCGTGGGCCTCGGCCGAGTACAGCGGGAGGTAGCCGGCCTCGCGTTTCGCCTGGTCGTGCACGTAGACCATGCCGTTGTCCTCGCCGGTGCCGGGGAGGGGCCAGCTGCGGGTGCCCTCCCGCTCCTCGGCCCAGTGCTTGCCGTTGTCGGCCCATTCCGACGCACCCAGGGTGGTCCTCTGCCGGAACTGGACCAGGTTGATCTCGACGCTGTACGTCTCGCCCACCCGCCACGAGGCGGTGGCCGCGCGGCGGAAGCTGTCGCTGGTGAGGTTGACGAAGGCGACGGACGGGTTCTTGTACTCGTCGGCGTAGTCGGCAAGGTCCATCCACCCCTCGCGGCCCCGCGAGGACGAGGTGTCCTTGGCCCCCCTGGGCCGGTCGACCAGCAGCTTGCGCAGGTCCCCGTCGGTCGCCACCTGGTGGTCCTGGGCCGCCGACAGCGGTGCGACCTCGCCCTCGGCCTGCCCCACCACGGGCTGCGAGAGCGGCGGGAGCGGGGTCGGGTCGCGGTCGGCCTGGACGAGGTAGCCGACGCAGGTGCCGGCCAGCGTGCCGAGGACGGCGGCCGCGGCGATCAGGAGCGCGGTGCGGCCACGGGGGCGGCTCGGCCGGCCGACCGGGCTCTCCGGACTTTCGGGTCTGTCTGGCCTTTCCGAACTTTCTGAATTTTCTGGCTCTTCCACCACGTCCCCCCTCAAAGAGAAAGCGCATGCCGTCGCGGCGTGCGCACAGGAGACTCGTGGTCCCCACAAGTAGTTGCGGAGGAGTTGATTACGATTCCGTCATGGCGAAGAAGCTGGTGATCAAGGTGACGGCGGGGGCCGACGCACCCGAGCGGTGCTCGCAGGCGTTCACGGTGGCGGCCGTGGCGGTCGCCAGCGGCGTCGAGGTGTCCCTGTGGCTGACCGGCGAGTCGGCGTGGTTCGCGCTGCCGGGCCGGGCCGCGGAGTTCGAGCTGCCGCACGCGGCGCCGCTCCCCGAGCTCATCGAGGCGATCCTCGCGGGCGGCCGCCTCACCCTGTGCACCCAGTGCGCGGCCCGCCGGGACATCACGGAGAAGGACGTCATCGAGGGCGTGCGCATCGCGGGCGCCCAGGTCTTCGTCCAGGAGTCCCTGGCGGACGACACCCAGGCACTCGTGTACTGACGCGCGCTCGGGTGCTGACGCGCGCTCGGGTGCTGACGCGGCGCAGGACCCCGGCCCGCGCCTACCGCGGGCGCTTGCGGCCGTCCAGTTCGTCCCACCACTCGTCGGACTTGGGGTCGCCGGACGGGTCGTCCCACCAGCGGTCCTCGGGTCCGCGGCGGTTGGCGACCATCGCGGCGAGGGGCGGGATCACCATGGCCACGACGCACATGCCGACGGCCGCGGGGACCGACCAGATGCGCACGACGCCCCAGGCCAGGACGAAGAGGGCCAGGCAGGTCCCCATCATGGCGAAGTACACGTGCCGTCGCCTTGCGTACATGGGTCCAGGGTAGGCCGCGCGGGCCCAGTAGCCTGAGCGGTGTTCACAGCCGATTCCGCATGACCGACAGAGGGACGAGATGGCAGAGGTCACGGTGCGCTACTGGGCCGCCGCCAAGGCCGCCGCGGGCGTCGCGGAGGAGCCGTACGACGCGGTCACCCTCGCCGAGGCACTCGCCGCCGTGCGCGCGCGACACCCCGGTGAGCTGACGCGCGTCCTGCTGCGCTGCTCGTTCCTGGTCGACGGCGACCCCGTGGGGACCCGCGCGCATGAGACGGTACGGCTGGCCGAGGGCGGCACGGTCGAGGTGCTTCCGCCGTTCGCAGGAGGGTGACGAGACACCGATGACCGATCAGCCGTACCAGCCGTACCAGCAGCACCCGCCGTACCCGGAGGGGCAGGACGGGCAGGAGCCCCACGGGTCCCCGCAGCCGGCCGCCTGGCCGGGGCAGCAGCCGTACCCGCAGGAGCCGGGGTACGGGCGGTACGAGGAGCAGCCGTACGACGACCAGCAGTACACCCAGCAGTGGCAGGGCCAGACCTGGGAGACCAGCACGCAGCCGCCGGTGACGGCGGCCGGCCCGGCCGAGGCGTCCTACCTGCCCCCCACCCCGGCGGCGGACGACTGGCAGCAGGCCCCGCAGGCCCCGTACGCCCCGTCGGCGTACGGGCAGCCCGTACAGCAGTACCCCGACGCCCAGTCCCCCGCGCCCGCCTACGCCTACCCCGCGCAGCACGCCGCCCCGCAGCACACCGCCCAGCCGTACGACGCGGCGCTCCCCCCGGCCGAGCCGGTCGCCGCCGCTCCCGCCGCCCCGCAGGCGGCGGCCTCCGGCCAGGCACCCGAGTACGGTCCCGCCACGCTCGCCGGGAACGCCCGGGTCACCGACGCCCAGCGGGCCCGCCTGGAGGGCCGTTCGCCGGTGATAGAGCCCGGGATGCAGCCGGCCGCGCTCACCGCGCTGCTCGGGCTGCTCCTGTCGGGCACGGCGGCGCTCGGGACGTACGCGCTGCTAGTGCCGCTGGTCGTGCTGCAGGCGGTGACGGCGGCCGGCTGGTTCCGGCTGAACGGCATGTGGCCCGCCCGGCAGGGCATCGCGCTGGCGTTCCTCGGCGCGCTGGTCTCCGACGCCGCCCTGCTGGTGGCCGGCCGCGACAACGGGCCCGCCGCGATCCTCGGCACGCTCGGCGTGTGGGTCCTGCTCTGCCTGGTGCTGCAGCTGCGCTCGCACGCCGACCCCGACGAGCGGATGTACGGCCTGATGGCGACGGTCGCCTCCTCGGCCCTGGCGATCCTGGCGACCGGCTGGCTCGCCGCCGAGCCGGACGCGGTGACGGTCGGCGCGGCCGCGGTGGCCGTCGCCCTGGTGGCCCGGGCGCTGCCGCTGCCCACGCCGGCGTCCGTGGTGGTGGCGCTGCTCGCCGCCGCGGGCGCGGGCATCGCGGTCGGCGGGCTGACCGACGTGGGCGCGCGGGGCGCGCTGCTCGGCGCGGGCGCCGCGGTGTGCGCGCTGATCGGCCACCGGGTCGCGAGCTACGACTACCCGTCCCGCTTCGTGCACTTCACGGCCGGCGTGGCCCTGCCCCTCGCGGCGGCGGCCCCGGCGGTGTACCTGCTGGGACGGGCCCTGGTGTGACGGCGGCCCTCTGTCACAGCTGATCGACAAATCACCGGCCGGTCTTGCCCTCAGGGTTACCGTGAGTGGTCACTGACCGTCAGGCCGGCCGTCCCGGGTGGGGGAAACAACTGCAATGCGTGCGCTGCGAATACTGCTGATCGTCGTCGTGGTCCTGGGCGGCCTGTTCGTACTGGCGGACCGGCTGGCCGTCCACTTCGCCGAGGGCGAGGCCGCCGACAAGCTGAGGACCAGCGAGAACCTGGCCTCCACCCCGGACGTGTCCATCAAGGGCTTCCCCTTCCTCACCCAGGTGGCCGGCGGCTCGCTGGACGACGTCGAGGTCGGCATCAAGAGCTACCAGGCGGACACCGGCAACGGCGGGGAGCCGATCCGCATCGACGACCTCAAGGCGTCGATGAAGGGCGTGAGGTTCACCTCCGGCTTCGGCTCCGCCACCGCGTCGACGGCCCGCGGCACCGCGTCGATCACCTACGACCAGCTGCTGAAGGCGGCCAAGTCGCAGCCCACCGACCTCGGCTTCGGCCTCACCGCGCGCGTGGTGAGCCTGGCCGACGGCGGCAACGGCAAGATCAAGGTGGGGGTCAGCGCGGCGGGTCTGCCGACGGTGTTCGTGCTGAGCTCCATGTCCGTCGAGGGCGACACCGTGCGGGTGCACGCCGACTCGCTGCCGAGCATCGGCGGGGTCAGGATCGGCGAGAACCAGGTCCGCTCGGTCACCGACTTCGAGCAGAAGATCGACGACCTGCCGGGCGGCATCCGCCTGGACACGGTGGTGCCCGCGAAGAACGGCGTCGAGATCACGGTGAAGGGTTCCGGCGTCCGCCTGGCCGGGTAGGCAGCACCTGGCCGGAACATGTCGCACGGGTGGCGCCGTTGCGGGCCCCACGGACGCCGACGTCCGACTGGCGAGACGGTGCCGTCCGTACCGCAGCCGCCAGGGCCCGCGCGGCGCTCCGCCGCACCCGCGGACGGCCCTCGAACGAGTATCCCATCCCGCCATTCGGACGATCGTGTCTCGCCATATGACACGGCGGTGACACACGTCCCGATCCGTCCCTACGATCGGGACCATGAAGCGACAGGCGGACCTCACGAAGCGGCGGGCAGTAGACCTGTGCCGCGTCGCCGCCATGCTCTGTCGCCCCTTCTGAGCGGACCCCGACCCGAGAGCCGGGCACCCGCGTTCCCCGCCGCCCTGCCCAGGGCGTTCGTGCGCCCCGCCCCTGTGCCCGCGCACGTCCCCCACCTGCACACCCCCGCCGCACTGCCCCGGAGGAGAACGAGCATGAGCCGCAGCGACGTCCTGGTCGACGCCGACTGGCTCCAGGAGCACCTGGACGACCCGACCATCGCCATCGTCGAGGTGGACGAGGACACGTCCGCCTACGAGAAGAACCACATCAAGAACGCGATCCGCATCGACTGGACCAAGGACCTCCAGGACCCGGTCCGCCGTGACTTCGTCGACCAGGAGGGCTTCGAGAAGCTCCTGTCGGAGAAGGGCATCGCCAACGACACCACGGTGGTCCTCTACGGCGGCAACAACAACTGGTTCGCGTCCTACGCCTACTGGTACTTCAAGCTCTACGGCCACGAGAGCGTCAAGCTCCTCGACGGCGGCCGCAAGAAGTGGGAGCTGGACGCCCGCGAGCTGGTCCCGGGCGACGAGGTCCCCGAGCGCCCGAAGACCGAGTACAAGGCCAAGCCGCAGGACGCCTCGATCCGCGCCTTCCGCGACGACGTGGTCCAGGCCATCGGCGCGCAGAACCTGGTCGACGTGCGTTCGCCCGACGAGTTCTCGGGCAAGCTGCTCGCCCCGGCCCACCTGCCGCAGGAGCAGTCCCAGCGTCCCGGCCACGTGCCGTCCGCGAAGAACATCCCGTGGTCGAAGAACGCCAACGACGACGGCACGTTCAAGTCGGACGAGGAGCTCAAGGAGCTCTACACCCAGGAGGACGTGGACCTCGCCAAGGACACGATCGCCTACTGCCGCATCGGTGAGCGCTCGGCCCTGACCTGGTTCGTGCTGCACGAGCTGCTGGGCGTGGAGAACGTCAAGAACTACGACGGCTCCTGGACCGAGTACGGCTCCCTGGTGGGCGTGCCGATCGAGCTCGGCACCGGCAAGTAACCCCACCGACCGCATCCGACCCCTTCAGGAGTACGACATGTGTGGAGCGAAGGCCGGCGGGCCGGACGCCTCGACGATCAAGCCCGGTGAGACCACCATCCAGGGCCAGGTGACCAAGGACGGCGAGCCGGTGCAGGGCTACGTGCGCCTGCTCGACTCGACCGGCGAGTTCACCGCGGAGGTCCCGACCTCCGCCACCGGACAGTTCCGCTTCTACGCGGCCGAGGGGACCTGGACCGTCCGCGCCCTCGTGCCCGGCGCCAGCGCCGACCGCACGGTGGTCGCCCAGCACGGCGGCCTCGCGGAGGTCGCGATCGCGGTCTGAGCCGGACCGCACCGCACGCAAGGGCCGCACCCCGCGGGTTGGACACCTGGGGTGCGGCCCTTCCGCGTGCCCGCGGCCGCCCGGCAGTGCCCCCGTCAGCCGCTCTCCCGCAGCCGGGCCGCCGTCCACTCGGCGATCCGGGTCAGCAGGGGGTCCGCGGCGGCGTGCTCGGCGTGGCCCATGCCGGGTTCGAGCCACAGCTCGGCGTGACCGGCGGCGGCCTCGGCGAGCATCCGCGGGTGGTCGACGGGGAAGTAGCCGTCCTGGTCGCCGTGGACGACGAGCAGCGGGGTGGGGGCGATCCTCGGCACCGCCTCCACCGGGGACAGCGGCACCGGGTCCCAGTCGCGGTGGTGGATGCGGGTGCGGAAGCCGTAGCGGCCGACCAGGCGGCCCGCCGGCCGGGTCACCAGCCAGTGCAGCCGCCGCATCGGGGCCGTGCCCCGGTAGTACCAGCGGGCGGGGGCGCTGACCGAGACGACGGCGTCCGTGCCCTCGGCGTCCCGGTGCAGGGCCGCGTGCCGCAGCACCACCGAGCCGCCCATCGAGAAGCCGACCGTCGCCACGCGCGTGTGCCCGAGCGAGCGCGCCCAGCCGACCGCGGCCGCCAGGTCCAGCACCTCGCGGTCGCCGACCGTGGAGCGCCCGCCGGAGGCCCCGTGGCCGCGGAAGGAGAAGGTGACGACGGCGCCGTACCGCGCTAGGACGCGCACCACCCGGCGAACATGAGGACGGTCCACGTCGCCGGTGAAGCCGTGCGCCACGACGAACACCGGATGATCGGCGGGCGACGGTGACGTGTCGTATACAACGGGTCCCGGATCGTATACGGAATCGATCGATGTCCCGTCTACCGTGTACAGGAACGTCCGCAATGGTGCGGTTCCACTCGTCTCGCCATCCGGACGAACGAGGGAACGTGCCGCACGACCTGCCGAACCGTTGCTCATGTCCGCTATTGTGCTGGGAAGAGGACTCGGGCAGTGAAGCCCCCGGGTCCTTTCGTGCTTTCGGAAGCGTTGTATACGAGTGGGCGAACCGCTGGTGTACGGGCCCCGGGATCGCAGAGCAGTGCCGCACCGCCCACGTCCTCGCAGGGACCGAGGAGGAACCAGACGTATGAGTTCTCTGCTGCTCCTGACCAATGCCCTCCAGCCGTCGACGGAGGTGCTGCCCGCCCTCGGACTGCTGCTGCACACCGTGCGCGTCGCCCCGGCCGAGGGCCCCGCCCTCGTCGACACCCCGGGCGCCGACGTCATCCTCATCGACGGCCGCCGCGACCTCCCCCAGGTGCGCAGCCTCTGCCAGCTGCTGCGCTCCACCGGGCCCGGCTGTCCGCTCGTCCTCGTCGTCACCGAGGGCGGCCTGGCCGCCGTCACCGCCGACTGGGGCATCGACGACGTGCTCCTGGACACCGCAGGACCGGCCGAGGTGGAGGCCCGGCTGCGGCTCGCCATGGGCCGGCAGCAGATCGTCAACGACGACTCCCCCATGGAGATCCGCAACGGCGACCTGTCGGTGGACGAGGCGACCTACTCCGCCAAGCTCAAGGGCCGGGTCCTGGACCTGACCTTCAAGGAGTTCGAGCTCCTGAAGTACCTCGCCCAGCACCCCGGCCGCGTCTTCACGCGCGCCCAGCTGCTGCAGGAGGTCTGGGGCTACGACTACTTCGGCGGCACCCGCACGGTCGACGTCCACGTACGGCGGCTGCGTGCCAAGCTCGGCCCCGAGCACGAGTCGCTGATCGGCACCGTCCGGAACGTCGGTTATCGATTCGTTACTCCCGAGAAGGGCGACCGCTCCGCGGACGAGGCGAAGGCCCCGAAGGCCACGGCGGACCGGCCAAAGCCGGGCGATGCGGACAACGCGGCCAGGATCGGTGCCGAAGAGGTCGCGGCGGACGTGTAGGCCCCCTGCCACCTGGGCATTGCCACCGCACGGACGGCCCTGGGCAAGCCCCGGGACGCCCTGCCCAGGGCGGGTCTCTCCGCGTAGACTCCGCGCGTGGCCAAGGTGACTCGGGACGACGTGGCGCGGCTGGCGGGGACTTCGACCGCCGTCGTGAGCTACGTCATCAACAACGGACCCCGGCCGGTCGCCCCGGCCACGCGCGAGCGTGTCCTCGCCGCCATCAAGGAGCTGGGGTACCGGCCCGACCGGGTCGCCCAGGCCATGGCGTCCCGGCGCACCGACCTCATAGGCCTGATCGTCCCGGACGCCCGCCAGCCGTTCTTCGCGGAGATGGCGCACGCGGTCGAGCAGGCCGCCTCCGAGCGCGGGAAGATGGTGCTCGTCGGCAACTCCGACTACATCGGCGAGCGCGAGGTCCACTACCTGCGGGCGTTCCTCGGGATGCGCGTCTCGGGCCTGATCCTCGTCTCCCACGCGCTGAACGACTCCGCCGCCGCCGAGATCGACGCGTGGGACGCGCGCGTGGTGCTGCTGCACGAGCGGCCCGAGGCCATCGACGACGTGGCCGTGGTCCTCGACGACGTCAACGGCGCCCAGATGGCCGTCCGGCACCTGCTGGAGCACGGCTACGACTACGTCGCCTGCATGGGCGGCACCGCCCAGACGCCGGCCGTGGGCGACCCCGTCTCCGACCACGTCGAGGGCTGGAAGCGGGCCATGGAGGAGGCCGGTCTGCCCACCGAGGGCCGGGTCTTCGAGGCCCCGTACAACCGCTACGACGCCTACCGCGTGGCGCTCGACATCCTCTCCGGGCCCCGACGCCCGCCCGCGGTGTTCTGCTCCACCGACGACCAGGCCATCGGCCTGCTGCGGGCCGCCCGCGAGCTGCGCATCGACGTGCCCGGCGAGCTGGGCGTGGCCGGCTTCGACGACATCAAGGAGGCGGCGCTCGCTGACCCGCCGCTGACGACGGTCGCCTCGGACCGCTCGGCGATGGCCCGCGCGGCGGTCGACCTGGTCCTGGACGACGGGCTGCGGGTCGCGGGCTCGCGGCGGGAGCGGCTGAAGGTGTTCCCGTCGCGACTGGTGGTACGGCGGTCCTGCGGCTGCGCGTGAGGCCGCGCGCGAGGCCCCGGCGGCCTTCCTGAGAGGTTCCTGAACGCCCCGCCCGAGCGTGCTGCAACGCCCTTATACCGGGCGAACGAGCTTCTGCCGGGCTTCTCAGGGAGCACTCAGGGAGCTCTCATGGTCGGGCGGCAAGCTCGGGGACATGACCGAGAGCTTCCGCCGCGAAGGCGAGTACGACAGCGCGTACCCCCACCCTCACCAGGGCGCCCAGCAGCACGCCTCCACCCCCGCCACCCCCTCGCCGGTCGACCCCGAGTGGCCGCCCCCGCCGGCGTACCGGCCCCTCACGGCGCAGGGCGCCGGGGACGGCGACGGCGGCGGCACCGCTCTCCTCACCCCCGTCGCGGCCGAGCCGGCCCCCCGCGCCCGCAGGCAGCGCACCCGCGGCCCGCTCGGGCTGCTGGCCGCCGTCGCGATCGTGGCCGCGGCCATCGGCGGCGGCACCGCCTACGGCATCCAGGAGCTGACCGGCAAGAACGAGGTCGTCTCCTCCTCGACCACCACCAGCGTGGTGCCGACCGCCAAGACCGGCAGTGTCGCCGCGATCGCCGCGGCCGTCAGCCCCAGCGTCGTCGAGGTCCAGGCGACGTCGAACTCCGGCCAGTCCACCGGTTCCGGTGTGATCATCACCAGCGGCGGCGAGATCGTCACCAACAACCACGTCGTCGCCGGCGCCTCCTCGGTCAAGGTGAGGACCAGCACCGGCAAGACCTACACCGCGCAGGTCGTCGGCACCGACAGCAAGAAGGACCTCGCGCTGATCAAGGTGCAGGGCGGCTCCGGGCTGAAGGCGGCCACGCTCGGCAACTCCGCCGGCGTGCGGGTCGGCGACACCGTCGTCGCGATCGGCTCCCCCGAGGGCCTGAGCGGCACCGTCACCAGCGGCATCGTCTCCGCCCTCGACCGGGACGTCACCGTCTCCACCGACGAGGGCCAGCAGCAACAGCAGCAGGGCGGCGGCTGGCCGTTCGAGTTCGGCGGCCGGCAGTTCAACGGCGACACCGGCTCCTCCACGACGACCTACAAGGCGATCCAGACCGACGCCTCGCTCAACCCCGGCAACTCCGGGGGCGCGCTGATCGACGCCGGCGGCAACATCATCGGCATCAACTCCGCCATGTACTCGGCCAATTCGTCGTCCTCCTCGGACGCCGGCAGCATCGGCCTGGGCTTCGCCATCCCGATCAACACCGTGAAGTCCGACCTGGCCACGCTGCGGGCCGGCGGCGCGGACGACTAGCGGACGACCGGCGGACAACCAGGAGCACGTCATGATCCAGCAGGTAGTCCACGCGGCGACGGGCGCCGGTGCCGCCGACCTCGCCCTGGCACTGGGGGTGGCGCACACGCTGCACGCCCCGGTGACCCGGGCGCCGGAGGTGGCCGGCGCCGCCGCGGCCCCCGCACCGGCGGCCGCCCGACGCACCGCTCCCCCGTCCCGCGGCGCCCGCCGCCGCCCGGCCCGCCGGGCCGCCTGACCGGCCCCTGCCCGGGCTCACCCCGTGTCGGCCGGGATTCGTGCGACGCTGAGAAGGCCCCGCCCGTCGGGCCCGGCACGCCCGTGTCCGTCAGCCCACCGCCCACCCGCACCCGAGGAACCCACGCCCATGAGCCCCGCCGAAGGCGACCGTGACACCCAGCGCATCCTGATCGTCGACGACGAGCCGGCGGTGCGCGAAGCACTGCAGCGCAGCCTCGCCTTCGAGGGCTACGACACCGAGGTCGCCGTCGACGGCGCGGACGCCCTGGACAAGGCGACCCGGTACCGGCCCGACCTCCTCGTCCTCGACATCCAGATGCCCCGCATGGACGGCCTGACCGCCGCCCGCCGCATCCGGGGCGCCGGCGACACCACGCCCATCCTCATGCTCACCGCCCGCGACACCGTCGGCGACCGGGTCACCGGGCTGGACGCCGGGGCCGACGACTACCTGGTCAAGCCGTTCGAGCTGGACGAGCTGTTCGCCCGCATCCGGGCCCTGCTGCGACGCAGCTCCTACGCCGCCGCCGTGTCCGCGCAGGCCCAGGCGGACGAGGCGCTCACCTTCGCCGACCTGCGCATGGACCTCGCGACCCGGGAGGTCACGCGCGGCGGGCGGCCGGTGGAGCTGACCCGGACGGAGTTCACGCTGCTGGAGATGTTCATGGCGCACCCGCGCCAGGTGCTCACCCGGGAGCAGATCCTCAAGGCCGTGTGGGGCTTCGACTTCGAGCCGTCGTCCAACTCGCTGGACGTGTACGTGATGTACCTGCGGCGCAAGACCGAGGCGGGCGGCGAGCCGCGCCTCGTGCACACCGTGCGCGGCGTCGGCTACGTGCTGCGGCAGGGCGGCGCCGAGTGAACAGGCTCACGCGCCGCTTCCGCACGCTCCCGATCCGCGCCCGGCTGTCCCTGCTGGTCGCGGCGGCGGTGGCGTTCGCGGTGGCGGCGGTATCGGTGACGTGCTGGTTCATCGTGCAGGGGAAGCTGTACGACCAGGTCGACGACGACCTGCGGGAGATGGCGCGCAAGCCCGGCACGGTCGGTGCGCTGCTCGAGCGGTGCACACAGAGCCCGCCGGGGAACACCCAGATCTTCCCCGGGCGGAACGACTACGTGCAGGCGATCAAGGAGGAGGGCGCGCCCTGCGTCGATCCGAATTCGCCGAGCGCCGTCAAGGTCACCGGCAGCGACCGGACGGTCATCAGGAACGCGAAGGGTGGTGAGGGCTACTTCCGGGACGGTACGGACGAGAAGGGCAACCCCGTACGGGTGCTGACGGGGTACCTGGGCATCGGCCCCGACGGCGAGGGAGTCGGCCTGCTCCTGGCGACCCCCCTCAAAGGCACCAAGTCCACCCTGAACGAACTGGCGCTGATCCTGCTCCTCTTCTCCGGCGTCGGCGTCATCGGGGCCGGGTTCGCCGGGCTCGCCGTCGCCCGGGCCGGGCTGCGGCCCGTGGACAAGCTGACCGAGGCCGTCGAGCACATCGCCCGCACCGAGGACCTCAGCGTCCGCATCCCCGTCGAGGACGACGCCGAGGACGAGATCGCCCGCCTGTCGCGGTCGTTCAACTCCATGACGAGTTCCCTCGCCGACTCCCACGAGCTCCAGCAGCAGCTCATCGCGGACGCCGGACACGAACTGCGCACGCCGCTCACCTCCCTGCGCACCAACATCGAACTCCTCACCCGCAGCGAGGAGACCGGCCGCCCCCTCCCGGAGGCCGACCGCAAGGCGCTGCTCGCGTCGGTGAAGGCGCAGATGACCGAACTGGCCTCGCTGATAGGGGACCTGCAGGAGCTGTCCCGCTCGGAGCGCCAGCGCGGGGAGCGGGTGCAGGTCGTGTCGCTGGAGGACGCCGTCGAGTCGGCCCTGCGCCGGGCGCGGCTGCGCGGCCCCGAGCTGACCATCGACGCGTCGCTGGAGCCGTGGTACACCCGGGCCGAACCGGCCGCGCTGGAGCGGGCCGTGGTCAACGTCCTGGACAACGCGGTGAAGTTCAGCCCCGAGGGCGGCACCGTGGAGGTGCGGCTCGCCGACGGCGTGCTGACCGTGCGCGACCACGGCCCGGGCATTCCCGAGGACGAACTCCCGCACGTCTTCGACCGGTTCTGGCGCTCCCCGAGCGCCCGGGCGCTGCCCGGCTCGGGCCTCGGCCTGTCCATCGTGGCCCGGACGGTGCAGCAGTCCGGCGGCCAGGTGACGCTGGCCCGCGCGGAGGGCGGCGGCACGGTCGCGACCGTACGGCTGCCGGGCGCGCCGACGCCGCCGCCGGAGCTGCCGGGGACACCGGGAACGCCGGGTGCCGGGACCGCGCCGGGGACGCCGGCGCCGTAGGACCCGCCCTGCCCCTCCCCGTGGGTCGGCAACCTTTCCGTTCCCCGTGGCGACCCCCTGTCGGTCACCTCCCCCACACGGAACGGACAGTCGCATGAGCGCTGGGAGAACACACCGCAGCAACGGCACGGCCCGGCCCCGTCGGCGCAGGCGCCCGAGGATCCCGGTCCTCGCCCTGCCGCTGGTCCTGACGGCGGCCGGCACCCTCGCGTACGGCACGGCAGGAGGGCTCGGCGGACAGCAGCAGGCGGCGGCCGCGGCGGCCACGCTCACCGTGGCCAAGGACGGCACCGGCCAGTACACGACGGTCCAGGCCGCGGTGAACGCCGTACCGGCCGGCAACACCTCCCGCGTGGTGATCTCGGTGAAGCCCGGCACGTACCGCGAACTGGTCAAGGTGCCGTCGAACAAGCCGCACGTGACGATCCAGGGCACCGGCGCGAGCCGCAAGGACACGGTGATCGTCTACAACAACGCCTCCGGCACCGCCAAGCCCGACGGCTCCGGCACGTACGGCACCGGCGGCAGCGCCACGGTCGCCGTGGAGGCCGACGACTTCCAGGCCCGCAACCTCACCGTCGCCAACGACTTCGACGAGGCGGCCCACCAGGACATCGCCCAGCAGGCGGTGGCGCTGCGCACGGCCGCCGACAAGGTGCTCCTGGACTCCGTCATCGTCGAGGGCGACCAGGACACTCTGCTCGTCGACACCGCGTCCAAGGACAGGCTCGGCCGGGTCTACCTGACGAACTCGTACGTCGTCGGGAACGTCGACTTCATCTTCGGCCGGGCCACCGCGGTCGTCGACCGGTCCGTCATCACGCTGAAGAAGCGCTGGAACGGCGCCTCCGCCGGCTACGTCACCGCCCCCTCCACCGCGGCCGGCCGCCGGGGCATCCTCATCGCCAACTCCACGGTGAACGGCGACGTCTCCGACCGCACCTTCTACCTCGGCCGCCCCTGGCACGCCGGGGGCGACGCCACCCTCGACCCGCAGGCCACCGTGCGCAACACGACGCTGAGCGCCGCGATCAAGTCCACTCCCTGGACCGACATGAGCGGCTTCTCCTGGAAGTCCGACCGCTTCGCCGAGTACGCCAACCAGGGTCCCGGCTCGGGCCCGGCGAGCAGCGACCGCCCGCAGCTGACGGCCGCCCAGGCGGCGGACCAGGAGGTCGCGGACTGGCTGGGCGACTGGACACCCGTCGCGTAGCGACCCGGCGCGCGGCCGTACCCCCTCACCGCAAAAGGGCCCCGCACGTACGACGCGCGTACGTGCGGGGCCCTGCCTCGTCGGCCGAGGCCTACTGCACGATCGTGATCCGGTTCGGGACCGGCGGGGCGATCGGGCTGGTGGCCGAGGAACCGGCCGTCAGGTACTGCGCCAGGGCCGCCAGGTCGTCGGCACCGACCAGGTCGTTGGTGCCCAGGCCCAGCGTGGTGAAGCCGTCACCGCCGCCCGCCAGGAAGCTGTTCGTCGCGACCCGGTAGGTGGCCGCCGGGTCGATCGGCGCGCCGTTCAGCCGGATCGAGTCCGTGACCACGCGGTCCGCACCCGACTTGGTGAGGTCCAGCGTGTACGTCAGGCCCGACGACGGCTGGAGGATCTTCGGGGCCGCCGCGTTCGCACCGCTCACCTGCTCCTTGAGCGCCTGGATCACCTGGGCGCCCGTGAAGTCCTGAAGGTTCACCGTGTTGGCGAACGGCTGCACCGTGAAGCCCTCCGCGTACGTCACCACGCCGTCGCCCTCACCGGCCTTGGCCGCGTAGGTCAGGCCCGCGCGCACACCACCCGGGTTCATCAGCGCCAGGTCGGTCTCCGGGTCCAGCTGCTTGCCGTACGCCAGTTGCGCGTCGGCGATCAGGTCGCCCATCGGGGACTCGGTGCCCGTGTTGGGGACGTCGGCGGAGATGTAGCCGATGGGACGGTTGCCGATCGGCGCGGCCAGCGTGTTCCACTTGCTGATCAGCTGCGTCATGTCGGGCGCCTTGGGGACGTCCCGGGTGACCACGTGGTTCGCCGACTTCACCGCCGTGCGCGCGATGTCACCGGTGAACCGGTCGTACGTCAGCGTGGTGTCCGTGTACAGGCGGCCGAAGCTCGACGCCGAGGTGACCATGCGGGGCCGGCCCGCCGGGTCGTTGATGGTGCACACGTACGCGTTGTGGGTGTGGCCGGTGACCAGCGCGTCCACCGCCGGCGTCACGTTCTTGGCGATGTCGACGATCGGACCGGAGATCCCGGCGCCCGCACCCGGCGCGTCGCAGTCGTAGTTGTACGCCGTCGAGGCCGGGAAGCCGCCCTCGTGGATCAGCGCCACGATCGACTTCACGCCCTGGCGCTGCAGCACCTTGGCGTACTTGTTGATCGTCTCGACCTCGTCCTTGAACGTCAGGCCCTTGACGCCCTCCGCGGAGACGATGCCCGGCGTGCCCTCCAGGGTCACCCCGATGAAGCCGATCTTGACGTCCTTCTTCTTCCAGACCCAGTACGGCTTGAGGATCGGCTTGCCGGTCTTCTCGTTCAGCACGTTCGCCGCGAGGTAGGGGAAGTCCGCGCCCTCGAACGGCGTGTCCGTGTAGCAGCCGTCGGTGGGGTGGCACCCGCCGTTCTGCAGCCGGCCCAGTTCCTTGGCGCCCTCGTCGAACTCGTGGTTGCCCACCGACGTGACGTCCAGGTCGAGCTTGTTCAGCGCCTCGATGGTGGGCTCGTCGTGGAAAAGGCCCGAGATCAGCGGCGAGGCGCCGACCATGTCACCGCCGGCCGCGGTGACGGAGTACGGGTGGCCCTGGCGGGCCTGGCGCAGGTGCGTGGCCAGGTACTCCACACCGCCCGCGTCGATCGTCTTCGTCGTGCCGTCCGCCTGCAGTTCGGTGACCCGGCCGGAGGAACCGGACGGCGGCTCCAGGTTGCCGTGCAGGTCGTTGAAGGACAGCAGCTGCACGTCCTGGTAACGGCTGGGCAGCGGACGGGAGTGCTTGCTGTCGTGCGCGTCCGCCGGGAGCGCCGCGGCCAGCGCACCCGCGCTGGCGAGCGTGATGGCCGCCGCGAGCATGCGGAACGTCCGGCGTCCGCGGCTCGGATTCGACTGGGAAGTGGCTGGCATGCGCCCCCCTGTGCTTCAACTGTGGTGAGTGGTTCGCCCGGCGCAGCCTAAAGTCAACGCGCGTAGCGCGACAGGGGGTTCATGGTTACATCCTGGTTTCCCTTTTCCGACGTCTTTGCCGTCGCCGTCCCGCCCGGGCGCTGCCGCCACTTCGGCCGGGGCGAGCCTTACCCTCGTACGCATGACCAGCGACGACCCCGCACGGCTCCCCCTCTCCCGCTCCCTCGAGACCACCTCGGCGCTCGCCCCGGACCAGATCGACGCCGTCCTCGACCTGCTCGCCGAGGCCGCCCGCGCGGACGGCCAGCAGGCGGTGTCCGAGCAGGGCCGGCTGCAGCTGCGCGGCGGCGCCCGCACGGGCGTGTCCCACCTGCTGCTCACCGTGGACGACGAACTCGTCGGCTACGGCCAGCTCGAGGACACCGACCCCGTCGAGGCACCGGCCGCCGAACTCGTCGTCCACCCCGGTCACCGCGGTCACGGACACGGCCGTGCGCTCGGGTCCGCGCTGCTCGCCGCCTCCGGCAAGCGGCTGCGGGTCTGGGCCCACGGCGGTCACCCCGCCGCCCGGCACCTGGCCCAGGTGCTCGGCCTGACCCTGTTCCGCGAACTGCGCCAGATGCGCCGGTCCTTGACCGACCTCGACCTGCCGGACCCCGTCCTGCCCGAGGGCGTCACCGTACGGGCCTTCGTGCCGGGCACCGACGACGCCGCCTGGCTCGCCGTCAACGCCGCGGCCTTCGCCCACCACCCCGAGCAGGGCTCCCTCACCCAGGTGGACCTCGACGCCCGCAAGGCCGAGCCCTGGTTCGACCCCGCGGGCTTCTTCCTCGCCTTCCGCGGGGAGCAGCTGGTCGGCTTCCACTGGACGAAGGTCCACGCGGAGGAACAGCTCGGCGAGGTCTACGTCGTCGGTGTCGCCCCGGGCGCCCAGGGCGGGGGCCTCGGCAAGTCCCTCACCACCATCGGCCTGCGGCACCTGGCCGCCCAGGGGATGCCCACGGCGATGCTGTACGTGGACGCCGACAACAAGGCCGCGGTGTCCGTGTACGAGCGGCTGGGCTTCGTCACCTACGAGACGGACCTGATGTACCGCACGGAGACGTGAGGCTGCGGGTGGGCAGGGCCGGGTCAGCGCGCGGTTGACGTGCGCCCCGGCCGGCCGGCGAGCGGTCTGCGTCCCGGGCTCCACCGCCGCAGCGGCTCCGGTGTCCCCGCCCCGGCCAGCAGCGCCGTCAGGACCAGGGCCGAGGCCCATCTCAGCCGGGTCCCCGTCCACCACGGGTCCCCGGGCAGGCTCAGCAGTCCCCAGCGGTCCGGGACCAGCGCCACGGCCAGTGCGGCCAGGGCCAGCCGGACCGCCGTCGCCCTGCCCGGCCGGGTCGCGTCCGTGCAGCGGATCACCGCCGTCGCGAGGGCGAGTGCCGTCGTCGCCATGGCCGCCGCTTCCAGCGTGACCGGGCCGGCCGGGGGACGCGCGGGCGCTGGCACCAGGAGCAGGGCCGCCGTCCACCACGCCGCCGCGACCGGGAGGGCCAGCCCGGTCCGCAGGCCGGCCCGGACCGCGCGGCCCACCGGTGTGGTGGCGGTGGTGTGCCGGGCCGGGTCGTCCAGGAGGAACCCGAGCGCCATGGCGCCGAGCAGCGCGACCAGCCGCAGCACGGCCCATCCCGCGTCCGCGTCGGGTACCCGCTCCGGGAGTCTGGTGCTCCCGGCCAGCAGCAGGCCCCCCGTCCCGGCCACCGCGGCCGCCCGCCAGGGCAACGTCCTCCACACCGGCGGTACCAGCGCCCGCAGCAACGGGCCCCTCCCCGTACCCAGTAGGCGGCTACTCCTCGTCTCCACAGCTCTCCTTCCCCTTCGGCACCGGCACGCCCAGCAGCCGGGCGGTCTGTGCCGTCGTCGTCCGGGGGGACGTCAGGTCCCGCCAGTGGGCCTCGACCCGGGCGGTCACCTCCGCGCGCGGATGGTCCAGGAGGGCGCGCAGGACCTCGGTCTGCTGGGCCGTCAGGGACAGCGAGTCCGTCGGGGCCAGGACCACGCCCGAGCCGGTGACGGCGTCGTCGAGGCGGACGTTGCGGAAGGCCGTCAGGGGGTGCGGCTCGCTGCCCAGGGCGAGCCACATGACGGTGACCATGCGGCCGTCGCACAGCGCGTCGGCCCTGGCCTCCGTACCGGCCACCAGGACCGCGGCCACGCCCACCGCGAACTCGCCGACGCGGTTGCCGCCCCAGCGGGTGCCGACCGTGACCTCACCGGGAGTGGTGGAGGGGGCCAGCGCGCTGTCGACCTCCAGGCCCCCGCTGGTGTCGATGCGCTGCCGTACCGTCAGGCGCAGGCCGGACGCCGGGGCGCCGGCCGCCGAGCGCACCCGGTCCACGACCTTCGCCCACTCCCCCCGCACGCCGTTCCACTCGGGGAAGGAGCAGTACGTCGCCCCGCCGAGGTCCGTGCAGGACTGGACCCGCTCCGGTGCCGTGGACGCCGTCTTCCGCGCCGCTTCCAGGGCCGCCGTGTCCCGCGGGAGCTGGCCGACGACCCCCGTCGCGGTGGCCGCGAGGGCGACCGCCGTCACCGCCTTCAGCGCGCGCGTACGGCCACCGGCGACGAGCAGCGCCGCGCAGGCCAGCAGGGCGCACAGCCCGGCCAGGTACAGCGCGTGCCAGGAGGCCGGGCGGCCCAGCAGGTCCGAGGGGACCGGGTCGCCCCCGCCGCCGTCCGTGTCGAGGACGGGCGCGAGCCGCCGTACGCCCTCCGGCGCGCCGTCGGTCTGCAGCAGGCTCGTGATCAGGATGTACCCGGCGACCGCGAAGAGTATGGGCACGAAGCTCGACGGGAGCAGCCGGGCCAGCAGCACGCCCACCACCCCGGTCAGGAGCACCATCAGCGGTCCCACGGCCAGCTCGCCGAGCGAACCGTGGCCGATCGCGCCGGGCTTGAGCGCCGACCAGCCGTACTCGACGGCGACCAGCAGCGCGGCCAGCAGGGCGAAGGGCACCACCGACAGCAAGTGCGCCAGGGTGCGGCGCCAGGGCTCCATGGGCAGGACGCCGAACTGCTGGGCCGTGCCGTTCCGGCGGTCGCGCTGCACCGCCGCGTTGACGCAGATCAGCAGGGCGATGGAGGCGAGCAGCGGGCCGGACTGGGTGTCGCGGTCCATCGTGTTGAGGACCGGGAAGGCGTCCATGCCCTCCTCGTCCCAGCACTTCCAGACGAGCAGGCCGGCTTCGAGCAGGAAGAAGAACAGCACCGGGATCTGCATCGCCAGCTCCCGCGCCTCGACGCGGGCCAGGGCGAGGACGGCCGCCGTGCGGTGGGCGACGCCGGTCGGGGCGACGTCGGCCGGGGCGGGGGCGGGGTCCATCGTGGGCTCCTTGACCGTGGTGCTCATGCCGTCACCGCCGCGCTCTCGCCGTCCAGGGTGAGCAGGTAGCCGTCTTCCAGGGTGGGTTCGAGGAGGTCGGCGCCCTCGGGCGGGTCGCCGACGTTGCGGAAGGTGCCCGTGCCGGTCCGCCAGCCGGCGCGTGCGGCGGGGTCACGCTGGTCGCTGCTCCACACCCGGCCGGCCGCCCGCGCGGTCAGCTCGGCGGGGGTGCCCTCGAAGCGGACCCGGCCGTGGGCCAGGACCACCACGCGGTGGCAGAGCATCGCCACGTCCTCCGTCTGGTGGGTGGACAGCAGCACCGTGCGGCCCTCGCCGGCCTCGGCGACCAACTCCCTGAAGCGCATCCGCTGTTCCGGGTCCAGGCCGACGGTCGGCTCGTCCAGGACGAGGAAGCCGGGGTCACCGACGAGGGCGGCGGCCAGGGCGACGCGCTGGCGCATCCCGCCGGACAGCCGCTTGATCCGCTTGCCGCGCACCTCGCCGAGGTCGACGGCCTCCAGGACGCGGCGCACCTCGCGGTGGCGTGCCCCGCGGTCGGTCAGCTCCTTCAGGATCGCCACGTAGTCGACGAACTCGAAGGCCGTGAAGTCCGGGTGGAACCCGGGGGTCTGGGGCAGGTAGCCCAGCTCCCTCCGGAGCGCGAGCCGGCCCGCCGAGGTGCGCGGGTCGTGGCCCAGCGCCCTGAACTCACCCCCGTCCGGCGGCACGGCCGTGGCCAGCACCCGCAGCAGGGTCGTCTTGCCCGCGCCGTTGGGCCCGAGCAGCCCTGTGACCCCGCGCGTCAGGCTCAGCGAGACGTCGTCGAGGGCCCGCGTGCCGCCGTAGCGGAGGGTGAGGCCGGAGGCCGTCAGCGTGGTGGGTGCGGCGGTCATGCGGTGCTCCCGGAAGGGCAGTGGCCTGCGCGGCCGTCGAGTGAAGGGCGGTGGGCGGAGACGGCGACCGGTGGGTCGCTTTGGGTGAGGGACCGTCGAGTGAGGGGCCGTCGGCTGCTGTCCCAGGAGTCCAGGGCCGGCGGGGCAGCGGGACCCGGGTCGACGGGCGGCGGTGCCACGGGACTCGGTCCGGCGGACGAGGTGTCGTACGACGGTCGGCCGTCATGGCAGGTCCCCTCCCGCGAAGTGGCCCGCCCGCCCGGTGTCGAAGCGGTCCCGGGAGTGAACGAGCAGCACGGTCGCCAGGGCCGCCAGCCCGGCCGCGGTCGACTGCCCGGCCGCCGTGAACGGCACGGGCGTGTGGCCGTCGGCCTGCGCGGTGGCCACCAGCAGCAGCGCCAGCCAACCGCCCCCGACCAGCGCGGGCGCGAGCGCCGGGCCCAGCCGGGCACTGAGCGCGAGTCCGGTGGCGGTGAGGGCGAGCGCGGGCAGCAGCCAGGCCAGGGCCGACAGGCCGTACCCCGGCAGGGCCAGGGTCGCCAGGCCGTTGCAGACGAGCCCGGTGGTGAGGACCGCGACCGTGCGGATCATCAGTAGCCGGAAGCCGTGCAGCGGGGCGACGACCGCCATCTCGAACGTCGGGTCGAGCGACGGGCCGAAGGACAGCGCCACCCCGGCCAGCGGCAGCAGCGGCGCCAGCGCCAGGAACAGACCCGGGGTGTCCGCCACCCGGACCACCAGCACGGTCATCACCAGCAGCGACAGCACCGCCAGCAGCCAGGACCGGCGCAGTATCGGTGTCGCCGTCAGGAGGCGCGCAGTGTGGTCGGTGACGCCGAGCCGCAGCAGCACCCGCTCGAACGGTCCCGGCCGGGGCGCGTCCAGCTCGGCGTCCAGCCGCTCCCAGCCGGCGTCCAGCACGGCCGGCTCGGTCACCCCGGCCAGCCGTGCCCGGCACTGCGCGCACGCCGTGAGGTGCGTGTCGGCCGACCACAACGAGGGGGGTGCCAACTCTCCGCGCGCGTAGGCCCGCAGGTCCTCCTCGGCCACGTGCCACGTCATGCCGCCACCTCCTGCTGCCGCCGCTGCCACCACTCGACTCCGCCGCTGTGCGCCGGGACTCCCGGACCGCCCTCCGGGGCTCCCCCGGCGTGCGCCGGGACAGCCCCGCCGCACACCGGACCGCCCCGTCCGGCCACGGTCCGGCTCCCGTCCATGACCCGCTCCGTCCGCCTCACGCCAGCGCCTCCCGCAGTTGCTTGCGGGCGCGCTGGGCCCGCGTCTTGACCGTGCCGGCGGGGATGCCGAGCAGGACCGCGGCCTCCCGGGTGCTCAGGCCGTCGATGACCGTCGCCTGGAGGACCGCCCGCAGCTCGGGGGAGAGCCGTATCAGGGCCCCGGCGAGGTCCCCGTGCTCCACCCCCGCGAGCACGCGGTCCTCCGCCGACGCCTCGTCCCGGTGGCGCAGCCGTGCCAGCGTCTGGCGCAGCCGGCCGCGCGCCCCGTCGTTGCGCAGCGCGTCGACCAGCCGGCGCGAGCCGATGCGCCACAGCCAGCCGGCCACGTCGCCCTCCTCGCGGTAGCGCGCGGAGCCGCGCCACACCGCGAGGAACGTCTCCTGGACGACGTCGTCGACTATCCCGGCGTCGGCGCAGCGGCTGCGCATGCGTGCGCTCAGCCACGGCGCGTAGCGCCGGTACAGCTCCTCGAAGGCATGACGGTCCCCGTGCGCCGCGATGGCCCGCAGCAGCTCCCCGTCGCTTCCCGTTTCGCTCACACCCCCTCATCGGACAAGCCCCGCCCAGCGGTTCACGAATCGCGACCCGGATTTCGAGAACCCCCGGGCCTACCCGTCTCGGGCACCTCATCACGGTCCCCGTCCTCGTCCCCGGCTTGACTTCCGCCCCACCCCTGCACCACCCTTTCACTACTCAATTAGTGAAAGGGTGGTTGCCGTGGTCGCCTACCGCATCGACCGCCACAGCGGCGTCGCCACCTACGTCCAGATCGTCCAGCAGACCAAGCAGGCCCTGCGCCTGGGCCTGCTGCGGCCCGGGGACCGGCTGCCGACCGCCCGGGAGGTCGTCGAGGCGACCGCGATCAATCCCAACACCGTGCTCAAGGCGTACCGCGAGCTGGAGCGGGAGGGCCTGGTCGAGGCCCGCCGGGGGCTCGGCACCTTCGTGCGGCGCTCCCTCGGCGCGACCCCCGCCGACGACTCCCCGCTGCGCGCCGGACTGGGCGCCTGGGCGGCGGAGGCCCGCGCGGCGGGGCTGGACCGGGAGGACGTGGCCGCGCTCTTCGCCGCCGTCCTCGACGAAGCCTTCCCGACACCGGACGGCCCGTCCGGCCACCCCGTCCACCCCGACCACCCCAGCAACCCGAGCAGCCCGAGCAGCCCGAGCAGTCCCGACAACCCGAGCAGCCCGAGCAGCCCGAGCAACCCGAGCAACCCGAGCAACCCGAGCAGCAAGCCTGCGCTCCAGGGGGGAGACCCTTCATGACCAGCCGCCCCACCCCGTACGCCCTGCGGGCCACCGCGCTCGGCAAGCGGTTCGGGCGCCGCGGCGCCTGGGCCCTGCGCGACTGCTCGTTCCGGCTGCCCGCCGGCCGGGTCTGCGCCGTCGTCGGCCCCAACGGCGCCGGGAAGTCCACCCTGCTCGTCCTCGCCGCCGGACTCACCGCGCCCTCCGAGGGCGATGTCACGGTGCTGGGCACGGACCCGGCGTCGGCACGCGCGCGGGTCGGCTACGTCGCCCAGGACAAGCCGCTCTACCCCCAGCTCACCGTCGCCGAGACGCTGCGCCTGGGCGCCGACCTCAACCCCGGCCACTGGGAGCCCTCCGTCGCCGAAGCCGTCGTACGGGCCGGGGAGCTGGACCCCGGGGCGCGGATCCGCTCGCTCTCCGGCGGCCAGCGGACCCGGGTCGCCCTCGCGCTCGCGCTGGGCAAGCGGCCCGAACTGCTCCTGCTGGACGAGCCGATGGCCGACCTGGACCCGCTGGCCCGGCACGAGCTGATGGGCACGCTGATGGCGCAGGCGGCGCAGTACGGCACCACGATCGTGATGTCCTCGCACGTCGTCGCCGAGCTGGAGGACTCCTGCGACCACCTGTTGCTCGTCGGAGGCGGCCGGGTGCGGCTGGCCGGTGAGATCGACGAGCTGATCGAGGCGCACGCACGCGTGAGCGCGTCCGCCGAGACGGCCGACCTGACGGGACACACGGTGGTGGAGTCCCGCACCACCGGCCGTCAGCTCACCGCTCTGATCCGGCCGGACGGCCCGCTGCCCGCCGAGTGGCGCGCCACGCCGCCCACCCTGGAGGAGCTGGTCCTCGCCCACCTGCGCAACCCGCAGGCCGCCCCCCTCACCCCCGAGGAGCCCGCCGACCGGACCGACACCACCATGACGGCCGACACGGAGGCCGACACGAACTCCGACACGGAGGCCGCCGCATGAGCGCCCTCGCCTCCCCGCTGCCGGCCACCCCCGGCCCGCTGCCGACCGCCCCCGGGCGTCCCGCCGCGCTCGCCCGCGACCTGCGCTGGCTGCTGCGCCTGCACCGTCCCACCCTGTACGTCTGGGCGGCCGTGGTCGTCGTCCTGGCCGCCGCGCTGCTCTGGCTCGCGGGCCCGCTGACGGACGCGTCCGCCGACGCGTGGCGCGACTACGACGCGTGCCGTGACGGAGGGCGCTGCTCCTACTACCAGGACGCGATCCTGCGCTACAAGGACGTGTACAGCTACACGACGCTCGCCCTGACCGCGCTGCCGTTCCTCGTCGCCGCGTGGTCCGGCGCCGCGCTGATCGGCCGTGAGCTGGAGTCCGGCACCGCGCACCTCGCCTGGACGCAGGGTGTCTCCCCGGCCCGCTGGCTCGCTGTCAAGCTGGCCGCGCCGGCCGTGCTGGTCGCCGCGGGCACCGGGCTGCTGGTCCGGCTGCACCACCGCGCGTGGTCGGCGGCGAACGGCCGCGTGGACACGGCGAAGTCCTGGTACGACGGCCTCACCCTGCACACCAACGGCCCGACCACGGTCGGTCTGGCCCTGGCCGGGCTCGCGGTCGGGGCGCTGGCGGGCCTGCTGTGGCGCCGTGCGCTGCCCGCGCTGGTGACCGGCCTGGTCGCCACGGCGGCGGTCCGGGTCCTCGCGGACCGGCTGATGCCGCACCTGTGGGCGGCCGACACCGTGGTCACTCCGCTCAGCCGGGGCCCCGGCGGCGTGGGCATCACCGTCGACGAGGGCATCGTCACCTCCACCGGCGCGCACGCCCCGCTCCCGCACTGCCCGCCCGAGGACGCGGTGCACGGCTGCACGGCCACCTACGCCAAGGCCGACGCGGTCGGCTTCTTCCACAGCTACCACCCCGCCGCGCACTACTGGCCCCTCCAGCTGACCACCACGGCCGTCCTGCTGGCCCTGGTCGCCGTGCTCACGGTGATTGCGTTCCGCCTGCTCGGCCGGTCGACCGGCGGGGCCGCCCAGGACCGCCGGACGACGGGAGCCGGCCAGGGACGCCAGGACCGTCGGACCGGAGCCGCTCAGGGCCGCCGGACGGGAGTCGCCGGATGACCGCGCTCACCGGTGAGCGGGCCGTCGCCGCGCCGCCCGCCGCCCCGCGCGCGTGGGGCACCGCGCGGACCGTCCTGCGGCTGCACCGCACCGCGCTGCTGGTGTGGGCCGCGGTCGTGGCCGGCCTGTCGGGCTGGCTGGTGTGGCTGACGCTGGTCACGGCCCCCACCGAGCGGGCGGCCATCGATTGCACCGGTGAGGACTTCTGCGACAGCACCGTGCCCGGCCTCGGCTTCAGCACCCCGGTCGGCTGGATCGGCATGCTCGTGGCCTACGCCTTCCTCGCCGCGGCCGCGTTCGCGGGTGGCGCGCTGATCGGCCGGGAGGTGGAGTCGGGCACCGCGCGCCTCGCGTGGACCCAGTCCGTCACGCCCACCCGCTGGCTGGCGGCCAAGCTCGCCGTGCCCGCGCTGGTGATCGCGGGCGGCGCGACCGTGCTGGTCCTGGTGTTCCGCTGGTCCTGGGACTCCGATCCCCATCTGATGTTCGAGGAGTGGAGCGGGGCTGCGCCGTTCCTGGCCCGCGGCCCCGCCACCGTCGCGTACGCCCTGTGCGCCCTGGCCGTCGGCACGCTCACCGCGCTCCTGCTGCGCCGCGCCCTGCCCGCGCTCGGCGTCTCGCCGGCCGTCATGGGACTGCTGAACCTGGCCCTCACCCGCCTGCGCCCCTCCCTGTGGCCGCAGGTCCACCGCACCTCGGCGGCGGAGGTCGTCCCGCCGGAGCACGCGTGGGTGCTGGACAGCGGCGCCCTGGTCCACGGCCGACCCCGGACCGGCGTCCCGTACTGGAACTGCGGCGGCGCCCCGGCCGCGGCCCGGCGCTGCCTGGACGACCTGGGCGTCACCGGCTACTACGCCTCGTACCACCCGCAGTCCCATTACTGGCCGCTGCACCTGGTCGAGACGGCCGTCGTGCTGGCGGTGGCCGCGCTGGCGACCGCCGCGGCCTTCACCGTCGTACGCCGGCGGACGCGACGACACCAGACGCGGCAGCACCGGACGCGCTGACGCGGGGAAACCCCGGCACAGCACCCCCCACACGTACGCGCGCGTGGCCCACCGACCGGGACGCCACGCGCGCGTGCGCGCCCACCGAACACCCTGAAGCCACCCACGCCCGGGAACCACAGACACGCCACACCGACCCCACCAACCCCGCCGACCCCACCGACCCCACCAACCCCCGCGGGACCCTCCCCGCTATCCCGCACGTCATGTCTCCGTAACCGGTGATTCAGACGACCTTGCGACGCTCGGCCAATGAACGCCGCCGTGCCCGAGCCCTCGCCGCCCCCCGACGGGACCGCCGCCGTGCTCCCGCCCGCGCGTTCCGACGCGCCTGTCCCGCTCGTAGCGCGGAACAATGAATCCATGAGCCAGCAGAACTCCCAGGCCAAGGTCCAGCACGCGCAGCCCTCCGTGGGCTCCATCGCCGCGCACCGCCCGCACACCGTGGCCGCCGTGGTCTCCGATCTGGAACCCGACCTCGACGCCGACCTCGACGCGTACGAAGACACCGTGGTGGACGGGATCCAGCTGCCGCAGGGTCGTTTCCTCGACCGGGAGCGCAGCTGGCTCGCGTTCAACGAGCGGGTCCTGGAGCTCGCCGAGGACCCCGACACCCCGCTGCTGGAGCGGGCGAACTTCCTCGCCATCTTCGCCAGCAACCTCGACGAGTTCTTCATGGTCCGGGTGGCCGGTCTGAAGCGCCGCATCGCCACCGGTGTCGCCACCCGCTCCGCGTCCGGCCTCCAGCCGCGCGAGGTGCTGGAGATGATCTGGGCCCGCTCGCGCGAGCTGATGGCCCGGCACGCCGCGTGTTACCACGAGGACGTCGCCCCCGCACTCGCGGAGGAGGGCATCCACCTGGTCCGCTGGAGCGAGCTGGCAGAGAAGGAGCAGGCCCGGCTGTTCACGCTGTTCCGGCACCAGATCTTCCCGGTCCTGACCCCCCTCGCGGTCGACCCGGCGCACCCCTTCCCGTACATATCGGGCCTGTCGCTGAACCTCGCGGTCGTCGTGCGCAACCCGGTCAGCGGCCACAAGCACTTCGCGCGCGTGAAGGTGCCTCCGCTGCTGTCCCGTTTCCTGGAGAGCTCCCCGGGCCGCTACGTCCCCATCGAGGACGTGATCGGCGCGCACCTGGAGGAGCTGTTCCCGGGCATGGAGGTGCTGGAGCACCACGCGTTCCGGCTCACCCGCAACGAGGACCTCGAGGTCGAGGAGGACGACGCCGAGAACCTGCTCCAGGCGCTGGAGAAGGAACTCATGCGGCGCCGCTTCGGGCCGCCGGTGCGCCTGGAGGTCGAGGAGTCCATCGACCGCGAGGTGCTCGACCTGCTGGTGCGCGAGCTGAAGATCTCCGAGGCGGAGGTCTACCCGCTGCCCGGCCCGCTCGACCTGACCGGCCTGTTCCGCATCCACGGCCTGGACCGGCCCGAGCTGAAGTACCCCCGGTTCATCGCCGGCACCCACCGTGACCTGGCCGAGGTCGAGTCGGCGTCCGCGCCGGACATCTTCGCCGCGCTGCGCCAGCGGGACGTGCTGCTGCACCACCCGTACGACTCGTTCTCCACGTCCGTGCAGGCCTTCCTGGAGCAGGCGGCGGCCGACCCGGACGTGCTGGCCATCAAGCAGACCCTGTACCGCACCTCCGGCGACTCCCCGATCGTCGACGCGCTGATCGACGCGGCCGAGGCGGGCAAGCAGGTCCTGGTGCTGGTGGAGATCAAGGCCCGCTTCGACGAGCACGCCAACATCAAGTGGGCGCGCAAGCTGGAGGAGGCCGGCTGCCACGTCGTCTACGGCCTGGTCGGGCTGAAGACGCACTGCAAGCTGTCCCTCGTGGTCCGCCAGGAGGGCGAGACGCTGCGCCGCTACTGCCACGTCGGCACCGGCAACTACCACCCCAAGACCGCCCGCCTCTACGAGGACCTCGGGCTGCTCACCGCCGACCCGCAGGTCGGCGCGGACCTGTCCGACCTGTTCAACCGGCTCTCCGGGTACTCGCGCCGCGAGACCTACCGCCGGCTGCTGGTCGCCCCCAAGTCCCTGCGCGACGGCCTGGTCTCGCGGATCAACGCCGAGGCCCAGCACCACCGCGCGGGCCGCCCGGCGTTCATCCGCATCAAGGTCAACTCGATGGTCGACGAGGCGGTCATCGACGCCCTGTACCGCGCGTCGCAGGCGGGCGTGCCGGTCGACGTCTGGGTGCGCGGCATCTGCGCGGTGCGCCCGGGGGTCGCGGGCCTGTCGGAGAACATCCGGGTCCGCTCGATCCTCGGCCGCTTCCTGGAGCACTCGCGGGTCTTCGCCTTCGGCAACGGCGGCGAGCCCGAGGTGTGGATCGGCAGCGCCGACATGATGCACCGCAACCTCGACCGCCGGATCGAGGCGCTCGTCCGGGTCGTCGACCCGGGTCACCGCGCCGCGCTCAACCGGCTGCTGGAGACCGGCATGTCGGACGCCACCGCGTCCTGGCACCTGGGCGCGGACGGCGAGTGGACCCGGCACGCGACCGATGCGGACGGCGCGCCCCTGCGCAACGTCCAGGAGATGCTCATAGACGCCCGGAGGCGCCGGCGTGGCACAGCGACACCATGACCTGACGGACTCCGCGGCCGGGGCTCCGGTGACGGGGGACGCCCTCGCGGGCTACCTCCGCGCCCGGGCCACGGAGTTCCTCCGCGCGCTGCGGCTGCAGCGCGAGGGCGGGTCCCACGGGGGGACCGACGAGGCGGCCGAGGCGGCGCGCGCCCTGCGCCGCTCGGCCCGCCGCATCAGCGGCAGCCTGCACACCTTCCGGGCCCTTCTGGACGCCGACTGGTCGGAGGAGATCCGCCCGGAGCTGGCCTGGCTGTCCGGGACGCTGGCGCTGGAGCACGCGTACGAGGCCCGGCTGGAGCGGCTGCTGCTGGCGCTGCAGCGGCTGTCGGGCGCGACGGCGGTCCCCGTGCAGGGAGCGGGCGGGGGCGCCCCCCTGCACGGGACGGCCCACCTCCCCGACCCGGCGGAGGCGTCCACCGCCCCCCGGACCGCCCCGGGCACGGCCCACCCACCGGCCGCCTCGCGCACCGTCGGAGGCCCACCGGCCGCCTCCCGCGCCGCCGGAAGCCCGCCCGGCACCTCCCGCGCCGCGACCGCGGCCGTCGCTTCCCGCGCCGCGGGGAGCACGTCCGCCGCGTCCCGTACCGCGAGCGCGCCCGCCGACTCCCGCGCCACGGGCACCGCCACGTCCTCCGCCGGGCCCGTGGCCACCGCGCCCGGCCCCGTGAACGAACGCGGCACCCTCACCGTCGGCGCCGCCAAGGCCGGTGCCCTGCTCGACCGCCAGCTCACGCTCGCCCGCACCCGCGCCCACTCCACGGCGCTCCAGGCGCTCGGCTCCTCCCGCTTCCACGCGGTCGCGGACAAGGTCGCCGTCCTGGCCAGCGAGGTCCCGCTGACCCCGGACGCCCCCGGCACCGACCTGGCGCCGTTCGCCACGGCCGCCGAGGAGCGGCTCACCGACGCGGTCGCCGCGCTGCCCCTGGTCACCGCGGGCCACCCGTACAACGCGGAGGCGCTGGTCCACGGCCTGTCCCCGGACACCGCCCCGCACCCGCAGGACGCGCCCTGGCACCAGGTACGGCTGCTGCTGCGCCTGCACCGGTACGCGCTGGAGGTGCTGCACGGCGGCGACTGCCCGCCCGACGTGCGCCTGATCGCCGCGGGCGAGGCCCTGGACCGGCACCGGGACGCCTCCGAGGCGGCGGCCGCCGCGGCCCAGGCGGCCCGTACGCCCCGGATCGCGCCCGCCACGGCGTACGCGCTCGGTGTGCTGCACGCCGACCAGCGGCACGAGGTGGAGGCGGCCCGGTACGCGTTCCAGCGGGCCTGGCAGAGACCCGCCGTGCACACGGCCTGACCCCACTCCCTTCCAGCAGTCCCCTTCCAGCAGTCCCCTTCGTCGTCCCGGAGGCGGTGACCCCACGGTGAGCTCCCCGAAGGACCCGCGGTACCCCCGGGGCGGACACGGCCCCGAGGATGCCGGCGAGACCCCCGTCCTGGCGGCCGGCTGCGTCCTGTGGCGCCGGTCCGCCGTCGGCGGTGGCCTGGAGGTGTGCCTGGTCCACCGGCCGAAATACGACGACTGGTCCCATCCCAAGGGCAAGCTGAAGCGGGGTGAGGACGCCCTCGCGGGCGCGCTGCGGGAGGTGGTCGAGGAGACCGGCTACACCGCGGTGCCCGGCGCCGAGCTGCCCACGCTGCGCTACCGGGCCCAGGGCCGCCCCAAGGAGGTCCGCTACTGGGCCGCCGAGGCGGGACCAGGCGGTTTCGTGCCGAACCTCGAGGTCGACCGGGTGCTGTGGCTGCCGCCGGCGTCCGCCCGGGCCCGGCTCACCCAGCCCAGGGACCGCGACCTCGTCGACGCGCTCATGGAGTCGCTGCGGTCCGCCTGACGGGCCGGGAACCGGGACCACGCCGTGTCCTCGGCGTAAGCCTTCCGTGACCTAACCGCACCGTCCACCAGGGTTCACCCGGCGTTCATTTGCGCCCATAGGCGCCTTCACCTGTTCTGCCTAATTTCGGCCTTACCCGGTGCGGAACGCGACCTGTCGGTCGCATCCGCGCAACCCAGACTTTCGCACGCCGCCAGGACGGCGGCTCCTGGAAGGAATCACCCTCAGTGAAGCTTCAGCGCATGAACCGGCGGGCCCTCACCCTCGGTGCTCTCGCCGTCTCCGGCGCCCTGGCCCTCACGGCGTGCGGCTCGGACGACACCGGCTCCAGCGGTGACAGCAGCAGCTCCGCCTCCGCCACCACCGCGGCCGGCTCCATCAAGTGCGACGACGCCAAGGGCCAGCTCCTGGCCGACGGCTCCTCCGCGCAGAAGAACGCGATCGACGCCTGGGTCAAGAACTTCACCCAGGCCTGCAACGGCGTCCAGATCAACTACAAGGGTTCCGGTTCCGGCGCCGGCATCACCGCCTTCACCCAGGGCCAGGTCGCGTTCGCCGGCTCGGACTCCGCGCTGAAGCCCGAAGAGGTCACCGCCTCCAAGCAGGTCTGCTCCGGCGGCCAGGGCATCGACCTGCCGATGGTGGCCGGCCCGATCGCCGTCGCGTTCAACGTCTCCGGGGTGGACGGCCTCACCCTCGACGCCGCCACGATCGCCAAGATCTTCGACGGCAAGATCACCAAGTGGAACGACGCGGCCATCAAGAAGCTCAACCCGAGCGCCAAGCTGCCCGACCTGAAGATCCAGGCGTTCCACCGCTCGGACGAGTCCGGCACCACGGACAACTTCACCAAGTACCTGATCGCCGCCGCCCCGAACGACTGGAAGTACTCCGGCGGCAAGGCCTGGCAGGCCAAGGGCGGCCAGGCGGCGCAGGGCTCCTCCGGTGTCGCCCAGGGCGTCAAGCAGACCAATGGCGCGATCGGCTACATGGAGCTGTCGTACGCCAAGGACGGTCTGAAGACGGTTGACATCGACACGGGCGCCTCCGCCCCGGTCAAGGCCTCCTCCGACGGCGCCACCAAGGCCGTCGCCGCCGCCCAGGTCGTCGGCACCGGCAGCGACCTGTCGCTGAAGCTCGACTACACCACCAAGGCCGACGGCGCGTACCCGATCACCCTCGTCACCTACGAGATCGTGTGCGACAAGGGCAACAAGTCCGCCAGCCTGCCCGGCACCAAGGCGTTCCTGAACTACATCGCCTCGCAGGAGGGCCAGTCCATCCTCTCCGGCATCGACTACGCCCCGATGCCCGACGCGATCATCTCCAAGGTCCGCAGCACGGTCGCGAGCCTGAGCTGAACTGAAGGCGCGGTCCGGACCGGCTGACCCCGGTCCGGACCGTGCCGTCCGGTGCACCGCCGCCAGGGGCCGCCGAGCACGGCCCCGCCCGAGCCGCCCAGAGCGACTCCGCAGACCGGAGAACCCCATGGACATATCGACACAGAAGACAGACGAAGCTCCACCTCCCACCACGCTGCCGACCCCGACCGAGCAGAAGCGCGCCGCGCGGGGCGCCACCCGCCCCGGTGACCGCGTCTTCCTCGGCCTGTCCCGTGGCTCGGGCATCCTGCTGCTGGCCGTCATGGCCGCGATCGCGATCTTCCTGACCTACCGTGCCTCGCTGGCCATCAGCAAGGACGACGCCAACTTCCTGACCACCTTCGAGTGGAACACGAGCCTGGTGCCGCCGAAGTTCGGCATCGCGGTCCTGGCGTTCGGCACGGTCGTGTCCTCGGTCATCGCCATGGTCATCGCGGTCCCGATCGCCGTGGCCATCGCGCTGTTCCTCACCCACTACGCCCCCCGCCGGATGAGCGGCCCGATCGCCTACGTGATCGACCTGCTCGCCGCGGTGCCGTCCATCGTGTACGGCCTGTGGGGCGCCCTGATCCTGGTACCGCACATGGACGGCCTGTTCGGCTGGCTGAACGACTACCTCGGCTGGACCGGGGTCTTCAGCTGGGAGGAGGGCGCGCCGCGCTCGATGCTCACCGTGGGCATCCTGCTGGCGATCATGATCCTGCCGATCATCACCAACGTCAGCCGCGAGGTCTTCCGCCAGGTCCCGCGGATGCACGAGGAGGCCGCGCTGGCCCTCGGCGCCACCCGCTGGGAAGTGGTCCGCATGTCGGTCCTGCCCTTCGGCCGCTCCGGCGTGATCTCCGCCTCGATGCTCGGCCTCGGCCGCGCGCTCGGCGAGACGATGGCCGTGGCCACCGTGCTCTCCCCGGACTTCGACATCCACGCCAGCCTGCTCAACCCGGGCGGCGGCACCTTCGCCCAGAACATCGCCAGCAAGTTCAACGAGGCGAACGAGTTCGGCCGGGACGCGCTGATCGCCTCCGGCCTGGTCCTCTTCGTGATCACCCTGCTGGTCAACGGCGCGGCGCGCTGGATCATCTCCCGCCGCAAGGAGTACTCGGGGGCCAACGCATGAGCCACGCCGTCATCGCCGACAAGCGCCCCAGCACCCTGCGCGGCGCCAGCCTGCCGAAGTGGACCCCCTGGGCCATCGCCGCCGGGTCCGTCGCGCTGGGCCTCGGCATCAGCGCCGCCGCCGGCCTCGACAGCAAGATCCAGTGGGCCGTGATGGCCGGGGTCCTGTTCGTCGCCGGCACCTACGTCATCGCCGCGCGCGTCGAGGGCCGGCGCCAGGCCAAGGACCGGGTCGCGACCAGCTTCGTCTGGGTCGCCTTCCTGCTCGCCGTGATCCCGCTCCTCTCCCTGGTGTGGGCGACGGTGCAGCGCGGCACCAAGGTCCTCGACGTCTACTTCCTCACCCACTCCATGGGCGTCGTCGCCGACTCCGAGGCCGGCGGTGGCATCTACCACGCCATCATCGGCAGCCTGGAGCAGGTCGGCCTCGCCACGGTGATCGGTGCCCCGATCGGTGTGCTCACCGCGATCTACCTGGTGGAGTACGGCCGGGGCAACCTGGCCCGCGCGGTCACCTTCTTCGTCGACGTGATGACCGGCATCCCGTCGATCGTCGCCGGCCTGTTCATCCTCAGCCTGATGCTGATGTGGGACATGCAGCCCTTCGGCTTCGCCGGGTCCCTCGCGCTCGCGATCCTGATGATGCCGGTGGTCGTGCGCTCCACGGAGGAGATGCTCAAGCTCGTCCCGAACGAGCTGCGCGAGGCGTCCCTCGCGCTGGGCGTGCCCAAGTGGCGCACGATCCTCAAGGTGGTCCTGCCGACCTCGCTCGGCGGCATCACCACGGGCATCATGCTGGCGATCGCCCGTATCGCCGGTGAGACCGCCCCGGTCCTGCTGCTGGTGTTCGGCAACCCGTTCATCAACAACAACCCCTTCGAGGGCGCCCAGGCGTCGCTGCCGCTGTTCATCTACCAGCAGTACTCGCAGAGCGCCGGTTCCACGGCGGCGTACGACCGGGCCTGGGCCGCGTCCCTGACGCTGATCGCGTTCGTGATGATCCTCAACCTGGCGGCCCGCGGCATCGCCCGCTGGAAGGCCCCGCGCTAACCCTCCGCGGCCACCGCCGCGCGGCCGGTCGCTGACGGCGACCCCAAGGCGACTATCTGGAAGTGAAGAAGCAATGGCGAAGCGAATCGACGTCAGCGGGCTGACCGCCTACTACGGATCCCACAAGGCGATCGAGGACATCTCGATGACCATCGAGCCCCGCTCGGTGACCGCCTTCATCGGCCCCTCGGGCTGCGGCAAGTCGACGTTCCTGCGCACGCTCAACCGCATGCACGAGGTCACGCCGGGCGGCCGGGTCGAGGGCAAGGTGCTGCTGGACGACGAGGACCTCTACGGACAGGGCATCGACCCGGTGTCGGTGCGCCGTGAGGTCGGCATGGTGTTCCAGCGCCCGAACCCGTTCCCCACCATGTCGATCTTCGACAACGTGGCGGCGGGCCTGCGCCTGAACGGCAAGTACAAGAAGTCGGAGCTGTCCGACGTCGTCGAGAAGTCCCTCAAGGGCGCGAACCTCTGGAACGAGGTCAAGGACCGCCTGAACAAGCCGGGCTCCGGTCTCTCCGGCGGTCAGCAGCAGCGGCTGTGCATCGCCCGGGCGATCGCGGTGGAGCCGGACGTCCTGCTCATGGACGAGCCGTGCTCGGCCCTGGACCCGATCTCCACGCTCGCCATCGAGGACCTCATCGGCGAGCTGAAGGAGCGGTTCACGATCGTCATCGTGACGCACAACATGCAGCAGGCGGCCCGTGTCTCGGACCGCACCGCGTTCTTCAACCTGGCCGCGGTCGGCCAGCCCGGCAAGCTCATCGAGATCGACGAGACGGAGCGCATCTTCTCCAACCCGTCGGTCCAGGCGACCGAGGACTACATCTCGGGCCGCTTCGGCTGACCGGGCCGTCCCGAAAGACCCCTCGCGGTGCTGCATGGCGGTGCCACCGCGAGGACGCAAAGGGCCCGCCCCTGGCTCCCGGGGGCGGGCCCGCTGCTGTTCAGAAACGTTTTTCCGGAGACGTGAGCCGGTGCGTGCACGCGTGGAGGACGAACCCGGCGGCGCTACAGCACCGTCAGCTTCACCAGCCCGTAGGCCAGCGCGGCGACGACCCCGGCGGCCGGCATCGTGATGAACCAGCCGAGCACGATGTTCTTCGCGACACCCCATCGCACCGCGTTGACCCGCTTCGTCGCGCCCACGCCCATGATCGCCGAGGTGATCACGTGCGTCGTGGAGATCGGCGCCTTGAACAGGAACGCCGTCACGAACATGATCGACGCGCCGGTCGTCTCCGCCGCGAACCCCTGCGGCGGGTCCAGCTCGATGATCTTGCGTCCCAGCGTCCGCATGATCCGCCAGCCGCCGGCGTACGTGCCCAGCGACAGCATCAGGGCGCACACCAGCTTGACCCACACCGGGATGGGGTCGCCGTAGTCCTCGACGTCGGCGATGACCAGGGCCATCACCACGATGCCCATGGTCTTCTGCGCGTCCTGCAGACCGTGCCCGAGGGCCATGCCCGCCGCCGACACCGTCTGCGCGATGCGGAAGCCGCGCTTGGCCTTGTGCGGATTGGACCGCCGGAAGAGCCACATGATCGCGGTCATCACCAGGTAACCGACGACCAGGCCGACCACCGGCGAGATGAACATCGGCAGGACGACCTTGTCCAGCACGCCGCTCCAGTACACGGTGGTGCCGCCCGCCAGCGCCGCCCCGACCATGCCGCCGAACAGCGCGTGGGACGAGGACGAGGGCAGCCCGAAGTACCAGGTGACGAGGTTCCAGGTGATCGCGCCCACCAGCGCGGAGAACAGGATCGCCATCCCCGTCGAGCCCTCGGGTGTCTGGATCAGCCCCTCACTGACGGTCTTGGCGACCCCGGACCCGAGGAACGCGCCGGCGAGGTTCATCACGGCCGCCATCGCCAGCGCGGCCCGCGGCGTGAGCGCCCGGGTCGACACCGACGTGGCGATCGCGTTCGCCGAGTCGTGGAAGCCGTTGGTGTACGTGAAGAAGAGCGCGACCATGATGGTCACGACCAGAGCGAAGGTGTCCATGCTGGGGCTCAGGACTCCTTGACGGCGATGGTCTCCACCGTGTTCGCCACGTGCTCGAACGCGTCGGCCGCTTCCTCCAGGACGTCCACGATCTGCTTCAGCTTCAGCACCTCGATCGCGTCGTACTTGCCGTTGAAGAGGTGGGCGAGCAGCTTGCGGTGGATTTGGTCGGCCTGGTTCTCCAGCCGGTTGACCTCGATCCAGTACTCGGTGAGGTTCGTCATGGTCCGCAGGTTCGGCATGGCCTCCGCCGTGAGCTCGGCGGCCCGGGCCAGGACCTCGATCTGCTGCTCCACGCCCCGTGGCAGTTCCTCGACGTTGTAGAGGACGACCAGGTCGACGGCCTCCTCCATGAAGTCCATGATGTCGTCGAGGGACGAGGCCAGGGAGTAGATGTCCTCCCGGTCGAACGGCGTGATGAACGAGGAGTTCAGCTGGTGGAAGATCGCGTGCGTGGCGTCGTCGCCCGCGTGTTCGGCCGCCCTCATGCGTTCCGCGATCTCGGCCCGGGCGGACATGTCCGCTCCGAGCAGTTCCATCAGGAGTTTCGAGCCCGTGACGATGTTGTCCGCGGATGCGGCGAACATGTCGTAGAAGCTCGTCTCCCTGGGGGTCAGACGAAAGCGCACGTGGGGTCCTCGGGGTGCATCGGTTTCGGTCAGGGTGATGCTAAGCGCATCATCCGGCCACGGCTAAGGGGCCGTCCCCCAGTGTCGCCCATGAGGCAGAGTGATCAGCACAGGGGCGACCAAGGGTCCTGTACCCGCCAAAGTTGGCTACCATATACCCGGCAGGGGTATATATCGCCCGCCACCATCCGAAACGGGAGGACGCGATGACGACGACCGAGGCCGGCGCGACCCCGGCGCCCTCCCCGGAGGCCGGCGCGGACGCGGTGGTCACCGACCACGACCGCGGGGTGCACGGCTACCACCACCAGAAGGACGAGCACCTCAAGCGGCTGCGCCGGATCGAGGGCCAGATCCGCGGCCTGCAGCGGATGGTCGACGAGGACGTCTACTGCATCGACATACTCACGCAGGTCTCCGCGTCCACGAAGGCCCTGCAGTCCTTCGCGCTCCAGCTGCTGGAGGAGCACCTGCGGCACTGCGTCGCCGACGCGGCCCTCAAGGGCGGGGGCGAGATCGACGCGAAGGTCGAGGAGGCCACGAAGGCGATCGGCCGCCTCCTGCGCACCTGACGGGGCCTCCCGCGCGGCCGGCCCGGGGTCTTCTTTCGGCCACGGCCGCGCGGCGCACGTCACTCGCGCACGCCGCTCGCGCACGTCAAGCGCACACGTCAGTCGCGCCCGGCGGTCTCCCGCTCCTCGGCCACCCGGAGCACCTCGTCGATGCTCTCCAGGCTGAGCCGCTCCTCGGCCGCCGACGCCGCGATGATCAGCTCCCCGCACAGTTCGATCTCGGCGAGGGCCACGTGGTCCTGCACTGCCGTACCGCCGCCCGGAACCACGCGCATCACCTCGTCCCTGCCGTCACCGGCTTCCTAGAGTAGGGAGCGGCCCACACACCGCGCATGGCACGGACGGGCTAGTCCACGGCGTAGTCACCGCCTACCGCGCCCCGCGTACGCGGGCCGTGCCACGGGGCGCTACTCCTCCGCGACCCGTCCCGCGTAGATGTCGCGCGGCGCCGGCAGCCGCACGTCCACGGGGGCGCCGAAGCCGTAGAGCAGCGTCGTCGAGGCGACCTCGACCGCCCGCCCGCGCTGGCCGTTGACGAAGCTGAACCGGTAGCGGACCTTGCGGATGCGGCCCTCGTCGTCGAGGTAGGCGTCGAACGGCACCCGTGCCGTGGCGAACCCTTTCGCCGCCGCGGCCAGCGACGCCCGGTTCCCGCCGGTCGCGCTGCGCGCGGCCACCGTCAGGTCGGCCGTGCCGCGGTAGTGCCGCACCGCGGTCCCGGCCAGCTCGGTGCGCCCCAGGTACGTCGCCGTGCGCGTGCCGCGCAGCACCTCGGCCGCGGCCAGCGGATCGGTCGCCCCGCCGGTGACCAGGTTGCCGTCCGACAGCGACGCCGTCTCCACCCGCACCCACTTGTCGGCGGGCACCCCGGCACCCCGGTTCTTCATGAACAGCGCGTCCGGCGTGAGGAGTTCGGTGATCGGGCGGTGCCGGCTCTCGCCCGCGGGGTCCTGCGGCAGCATCACCTTCAGCCGGCCGAGCCGGTGGCGGTAGTCGTAGACCCCCTCGCCACGGATGGTCACCCGGGTCCCACCGGTCGCCATCTCCATCGAGGTGCGCGCCTGGGAACTGCCGGCGCCGACCAGGGTGTCGGCGGCCCGGTGCAGGGTCCCGACCGGGTCGGTGGCCCGGCCGCCCTCGGGGCCCCGCCCGCCCTCGGCGGCCGCCCCGCTGCCCGCGCACCCGGCGGCACCCGCGCAGACCGAGGCCACGAGCCCCGCGACGGCCACCGCACCCGCCCACCTGTGCTGTCGCTGCGCCATCGCTGCCTACCCCCAGCCGGTCACGTCCGTCACGGGCGCCCTGTCGTCCGGTTAACGAGGTGCGGGGGCCGCCGTCACGCGCGGCCCGGGCGTGCGCAGGGCGTGCGCGGGGCGCCCGGGAAGCAGTGCGCGCGGCGGGGAAAGCCTTTGCCGAGCGTGGGTACCTTAGTCGTCGTGACGCAGCAGGACGGACCCACGGCTCCCCCCGCACCCGGGGAGCACCGCACCGACACCGTCGAGCAAGGACGCTTCTGTTACGCCCGCTGCGCCTGCGGCTGGCGCGGCCCCGCCCGCCGGGCGAGAAGCCTGGCGCGCACGGACGCCCAGGGACACGCCACGGACGGCGGGAACCCCTGAGGCCCCGCCGCCGTCTCGCTCCATGAGGCGCGGTCCCGCCGGTCGACGGGCCCGTGCAGGACGGCGCCCCCGGGCGCCCCACACCAGGGACGGACCATGGAACGGCGTACGTTCATAGGCGGCGCCGCCGCGCTCACGGCGGCCGTGACCGCCGGGTGCAAGGGCGGCGACAGCAACGGCTCGGGCCCGGCGGGCGGCGGCACACCCAGTGGCACGCCCGGCGGCTCCGGCTCCGCCGGCGGCATCACCGCGCTCACCGCGAGCGGAGCCACCGCACCGGCCGACTGGTCCGCGCTCGCGCACGACCTCGACGGTGCGCTGGTCCGCCCCGGCGACGCGTCCTGGAAGACGGCCCACCAGCTCTACAACACCCGCTTCGACGGCCTGAAGCCCGCCGCCGTCGCCTACGTCGACCACCCCGACGACATCCGTACGGCCCTGTCGTTCGCCCGCGCCCACGGCACCAAGGTCGCCATCCGCAACGGCGGCCACTCCTACGCCGGCTGGTCCTCGGGCGACGGACGGCTGATCGTCGACGTCTCCCGGCTCAGCCGGGTCCGGGTCAGCGGCAGCGAGGCCGTCGTCGGCGCCGGCGCCAAGCTCATCGACGTCTACCGGGCGCTGGCCGCCAAGGGCGTGACGATCCCGGCCGGCTCCTGCCCGACGGTCGGCGTCTCCGGGCTCGTCCTCGGCGGCGGCCACGGCGTGGTCTCCCGGGCCTACGGCCTGACCTGCGACAGCCTCACCCAGGCCACCCTGATCACCGCGGACGGCAAGCAGCTCGTGGCGAACGCCACCCAGAACAAGGACCTGTTCTGGGCGCTGCGCGGCGCGGGCAACGGCACCTTCGGCGTCGTCACCGAGCTGCGCTTCCGCACCCACCCCGCGCCGCAGGCGGTCACCGGGTACCTCACCTGGCCCTGGTCGCGGGCGGCCGCGGTGGTGCGGGCGTGGCAGGAGTGGGGCCCCGCCCAGCCCGACGAGATCTGGTCCTCGCTGCACCTGGAGAACACCCCGGGCGGCACGCCCAAGGTGTCGGTCGCGGCCTTCAGCATCGGCACCTACGGCCAGCTCCAGAACGCCGTCGACCGCCTCGCCGACCGCGTGGGCGCCCCGGCGGCCAGTGTCTCCCTGCGCCGCCGCTCCTACGAGCAGGCCATGGAGGCCTACGCCGGCTGCTCCTCGTTCGCCTCCGACGCCCAGTGCCACCTGCCGGGTTCGACCCCGGGCCGCTCCCCGCAGGGAGCGCTCGGCCGGGAGACGTACGCGGCCCGCTCCGACTTCTTCGACCGCTCCCTGTCGGCGGCCGGGATCCAGGCGCTGCTCGCCCAGGTCAAGGGGGTGCGCGGCGGTGGCGGCAGCATCGCGCTCACCGCGCTGGGCGGCGCCGTGAACCGGGTCGCGCCGACCGCGACGGCCTTCGTGCACCGCCGGTCGCGGATGCTGGCCCAGTACCTCGTGTCCTGGAAGGCGGGCACGGCCGGCACGTCGGCGCAGTCCTGGCTGGCGTCGGCGCACGGCGCGATGAAGCCGTACGCGTCGGGTGCGGCGTACCAGAACTACACCGACCCGACCCTGACGGACTGGAAGAAGGCCTACTACGGCGACGCGGCGGCCCGGCTGACGCAGCTGAAGAACCAGTACGACCCGAACCGCTTCTTCACCTTCCCGCAGGCGCTGTAGGCCCCGCGGGCGCTCCGGACACCGCGGGCGCCTCGGACACCGCGGGCGCGGGTGCCGCTCAGGCCGCCAGGTCCCGGTCCTCGGCCGTGGCCTCGCGCCGGGCGCCCGTGACCACGGCGTCGCGGGTGGCGAGGCGGGCGGAGCGGCTGCGCACCAGAGCGCCGACGCGCGGGGACCGCTCGACGGCCTTGAGGAGCGGGGTGAGCAGCGCGGAGGCGAGCGGCGACAGCAGCAGCGCGACGGCCGTGCCGAGCGCGAACCCGCCCACCACGTCGGTCGGGTAGTGCACGCCCATGTAGACGCGGCAGAAGCCCTCCAGCAGCGCCAGCCCTATGCCGACGAGCCCGAACCTGCGGTGGGCGACGAACAGCGCGACCGCCATGGCCATGGTGAGGGTGGCGTGGTCGCTGACGAAGGAGTAGTCGGTCTTGCCGGAGACCAGGACGTCGAGTCCCTGGTGGGTGCGGAACGGCCGGGGCCGCTCGACGAAGCCGCGGATGGGCACGTTGACCAGTACGGCGATGCCGGCGGCCAGCGGCGCCCACACCAGGGCGGCCACCGACGAGGCGGCCTCCTCCCCGGAGCCGGCCCGCCGCCGCACGCCCGCCCAGCACCAGAGCACGAGCAGCACCATGGCGAGCAGCAGTCCGTACTCGCCGACGAACTCGACGACGCGGTCGAGCCAGTGCGGCGCGTCCTTGGCCAGCCCGTTGATGTCGTAGAGCAGGTCGACGTCGGGGTTCGACCCGGATTCGGCGAGTCCAGCCATGGTGCGCGGCCCCTTCGTCGTGTTCCGCCCGGCACACGGTGCGCCGGCTCGCCCACCCCCGTGGTCGATGTCCTACGTCAACAGGAACGCACGGCCCCGCTTGATACGTTCCACTCTCCACTGAATGATCACGCAGACGTTATCGAAGAGAGATACGTCGTCCCAGCTCAGAGCGGTCGGACCGACCCGTTTCAGACAGTTGTGGGCAGCGCTTTCGCGCCGTCCTGGGTGACCCGGGTCGCCCCGAAGTAGTCCTTGGTGTCGATCGGGTCGAAGCGGATCACGGCGCCGGTGCGCGGCGCGTCGATCATGTAGCCGCCGCCGACGTAGATGCCCACGTGCCGGATGGCCCGGGAATTGGTCAGGTCGTCGGAGAAGAACACCAGGTCGCCGGGGAGCAGCTCACCGCGTGAGGGGTGCGGCCCGGCGTTGTACTGGTCGTTGGCGACGCGCGGCAGCGTGATCCCGACGCTCTCGTAGGCGGCCTGGGTCAGACCCGAGCAGTCGAAGCGCCCGCCCTGGCCCGCCGTTCCGGTGCCGCCCCACAGGTAGGGCGTGCCGAGCTTGGTCTGCGCGTAGGAGATGGCCCCGGCGGCCTGCTGGGTGGGACCGAGCCGCCCGACGGGCGCCGCGAAGGAGTCCTCGAGGGAGGTGATGATCCGGACGTAGTTCCGCGTCTCCTTGTACGGCGGCACGCCTCCGTACCGGATGACGGCGTCGGGGCCCGCGTTGTACGCGGCGAGCATGTTCTCGGTGATGTTCCCCGGCACGCTCTTGACGTAGGAGGCGAGCGAGCAGTCGTACGACGCGGCCGACGGGATGGCGTCCTTGGGGTCCCAGACGTCCCGGTCGCCGTCGCCGTCGCCGTCGACGCCGTGCGTGGCCCAGGTGCCCGGGATGAACTGCGCGATGCCCTGCGCCGCGGCGGCGCTCTGGGCACGCGGGTTGAACCCGCTCTCCTGGTACAGCTGGGCGGCGAGCAGCGCCGGGTTGATGGCGGGGCACAGGTTGCCCCACTTCTGCACCACGGGCTGGTAGGCGGCGGGCACGGACCCCTTGGCGAGGGCCCGGGTGCCGGAGCCGACCCCGTTCACCATGTTCCCGGCGACCATGTACACACCGACGACGAGCACCATCACGAAGGCGGCGCCGGCGCCCACGGCGACGGTCGCCACGATCCACGCCTTACGCACCGTCAACCGCCCCTCACCGTCCGGGAGTCCGCCTCGGTCAGTGTAGGGCCGGGGCCCTCATCGGGGAACGATCACTCACGGGTCGGCGGCGGCTTCCCGGTACAGCGCGGCCGCCTCACGGCCCAGGACGACGCTGTAGGAGACGTCGGCGGTGGTGCCGCCCTGCTCGTGCCCGCCGAGCACCCCGACGACCTCGCCGTCGCCGTTCACCCAGGGGCTCCCGCTCGTGCCGCCGGTGAAGCCGGGGCAGGTCAGGCGCTGCTGGGTGGCGCTGTGCGCGCGGGGCCGGTTGGAGCACGTCACGGGCGCCTCGCGGGCGTTGGGGTAGCCGGTGAGGGTCACGGCGGTGGCGCCGACGGCCGTTCCGGCCACGAACCGGTACGCCCCGACCACGTCCTCCACCTCCCGCCCGCCCCGCGGGCCGAGCACGGCGAACGCGACGTCGCTGTCCTCGTCCTCGCCCGCCGCCCACCCGTCGGGCAGGAACTGCCGCCGCACGTGCCAGATGCCGTAGGGCGCCTTCCCGTTCCGGTAGCCCGGCACGAACACCAGGTCGGTCCCGTCGCCGCCCTCCAGGCAGTGCGCGGCGGTCACCACCAGGTCGTGGTGCGGGGAGTGCACGACGGACGCGGTGCAGAAGTGCCCGCCGGCCAGGCGTCCCGCCCGGTCGGCGCCGAACAGCGCCCCGATCCGCGCGAACGGGCGCCCGGCGGACGCCACGACGGTCGTCCCGAGGGGTCCGGGCCCGTCGTCGGCCGCGGCGGCGGAGGCGGAGGGCGCGGCCAGCAGCGCGGCCGCGACGACCCAGGCGGTTCGCTTCATCGGAAGCACTGTGCCGCACGAAGGTGAGAGAACGAAGGTGAGAGAACCGTCAGACCGGACGGCGGAACGGACCTGACGCCTCATGAGACCATCGAACGGCGGGGGCTCACCCGACCGGCCGTCAGAAAACGGAACGGCCGTGAAGAGGGGTCAACGACGGAACCACACCACAGGTTCCGCCCAGATCTCGTTGCCCGGCGTGAACCGCCGTGATACACAGAGTAACCGTACGGTGGTATTCGTACGAATCCAGTCCATCAATGACGCCAAGTCGACATCCGATGGCGTCGTTGTCGGCGAGAATGAGGCGTGACCTCTGCACACCGGCAGGGGCCGTGCGGAACTACCCACCAGGGGCGGTGACTTACATGCTCTTTGCGGCCGACAAGGGAGACATCAACACCATCATCGGCGGGATCGCTCCGGACTGGGGCCCCTTCGGCAGCCTGGGCAACGAGGCCAAGGTGATGATCGAGGTCGTGATGGCGGTGGCCATCCTGCTCTGCCTCGGCATCGCGGTCTGGGGCGCGGCGAAGCAGCGCATCGGCGCCACGGCCCTGCGCGACACCTTCAGCGCCGAACAGGGCAAGGGCCTCATCATCGCCGGCCTCACGGGCGTCTTCATCATCGGATCGCTCGGCACGCTGTTCACCATCGTGTACGGCATGGCGGTGTAGCCCCTCCCGCGCATTCCGGGCACGCCCGGCCCCCTCCACCCACCCACCCGTCGTGCCCACCGGCTGAGGTTGCGTTTCCCTGATGTCGAGTCACCACACCGCGCCCGCGCGGGAACCCGCACGGCTACCGTCGTACTACCACGCGTTCCGGTACGGCAACGAGGGGGCGTACAGGGCATGAGTCCCGGCGACGAACACGGCTACGGCGAGCCCGCCCGCGCCGGCGAGGACGGAGGGTACGTCTACGGCGGCGGGGGCGGCCAGACACGCCTGCGCGTCCCCGACAACGACCCGTACGGCGGCGCCCGCCGCGGCGGCCGCTCCTCCTCGCGCAGCCTGGTCACGGTGGTCGGCGTGGTCGTCCTCCTCATCGCGGCGATCGCCTTCGCGAACCGCGGAGGAGACGATTCCGCCACGTCGCCCGGCACGAACGGGTCGAACCCGAAGGCGGCCCCCACGGCGGCTTCGGGGGCGAAGCCGGTGAAGTCCGTTCCGGGCACCATCCCGGCCGGCTTCGCGCACGACGCCCAAGGGGCCCAGAGCGCGGCCGCCAATTACGCCGTGGCGCTCGGCTCGACGGACATGTTCCACACGAACACACGGCACGCGATCATCAGCGCGGTCTACGCACCGGACGTCGCCGCCGCCCGCCAGTCCGCGCTGGACGCCGCCTACTCGAGCGAGCAATTCCTGTCGAACATCGGGCTCGACAAGGACGGCAACGCACCGGCCGGACAGTCCTTCGTCTCCCGGGTCATCCCGGCAGGCACCAAGATCACCGCGCTCAACGGGAACGACGCCACGGTCGAGGTCTGGTACACGTCCCTCTTCGGCCTCTCCGGCGAAGCCTCGACCAACCCGGTGACCGAGGCCTGGTTCACCACCACGTACCAGATGACGTGGGCGGACAACGACTGGAAGGTGACCGACTTCCAGCAGAAGGACGGACCCGTGCCGGTCGGACGGGACCAGCAGGCCTCCACCGCCGACGACATGACGAAGGCCGTCGAGGAGTACGGAGGGTTCACGTATGCGCGCTAGGCACCCCTTCCTCAAGGTGACCGCCGCGGTCGCCGCCGTTCAGGCCACCGCCGTGCTGACGGCCACGCGTGTCTTCGCCGCCACGCCCAGCCCCTCCCCCACGCCCTCGTCGTCGCCGTCCTCCAGCAACGGCACCTGCGACCTCATCCGCGGCCCCGCCGAGAAGTACTGCGAGAAGGGCGACGCACGCCAGGGGATCACCAACCCCGGCGTCTCCGACACCCTCGACCCCCTGTCCTCGCTCGCGCGCGGCTGCGCCGACGCCGCCTCCTGGACCGTCGACAAGCTCAGCGAGGCCGTGCAGGAGACCGCGAACGTCGACTTCACCAACACCAAGTTCCTCCAGCAGTACGCCGTCGTCTTCGCCGCCTCGACCATCCTCACGCTCCTGCTGTGGCTCCTGGCCGTCGCCAAGCGCGCCGTCCGCGGCGTCCCCCTCACCACCGCGATCTCCGAGGCCATCGGCTTCCTCTGGCTGACCGTCCTCGCCTCCGCCTTCACCCCGCTGATCCTGTACACGGTCGTCTCCGCCACGGACGGCGTCAGCGAGGTCCTCGCGAAGGCCACCGGCGACCAGACCGACTCGTTCTTCGGCACCTTCTCCGGCGCCCTGGCCAAGGGCCAGGACATCGGCGGCGGCCCGATCATGCTGATCGTGGTGTCCCTGGTCAGCATCCTCGCCGCCGGCGTCCTCTGGCTGGAACTCGTCATCCGCGCCGCCCTGCTCTACGTCGGCGCCCTCCTCGGCACCGTCGTCTACGCCGGCCTCGTCGACAAGAACCTCTGGGGCCACGTCCGCCGCTGGGCCGGCATCATGATCGCCGTCATCCTGGCCAAGCCGGTCATCGTGATCGTCCTCGGCCTGGCCGGCGCGCTGTCCTCCAACGACGGCCCCGGCGCGTTCTCCGCCGTCGTCTCCGGCCTCGCCATCATCCTGCTCGCCATCTTCGCCAGCGCGATGATCTACCGCTTCGTCCCCGGCTTCGGCGACGAGATCGCCAACTCCCGCAACAACCGCATCATGCAGGGCGCCGAGAGCAAGGCCGCCGCCGTGATCTCCTCGCCCGCGTCCCTGGTCGCCCAGGGCATCAAGACCCACAGCACCCGCGCCGACAGCAACGGCGGCGGCTCGTCCTCCGGCGCGCCCCGCCCCGCCAACACCACCGCCGGCGGCATCGCCGCCCACAGCACGCGCCCCGCCTCCGGCGGCGGGGGCGGCGGATCCGTCCCCTCCGCCGCACCCGCACCCCGCGCGAGCAGCCCCGTCAACACCCCGCACGCCGGCAACAACCGCAACAGCAGTACCAACCGCACGGGAGGTGAAGGGCGTTGACGACCGAGTCCCACGTGTCCCATGCGGTCACGCCCCGCCGTACATATCTGATCGGCCGCGCCCGGCCGAACGCGATCGTCGGCCGCAACCGCGAGACCGGCGAGATCGCGCTGATCGTCGTGGGCGCGTTCCTCGGCATGATGTGCGGGCTCCTCGTCCCCGTCCTCGCCCTGCGCATCGTGCTGCTCACCGGCTTCCCACTGATCGCGCTCGCCGCGGTCTACGTGCCGTACAAGCACCGCACGTTCTACAAGTGGTTCGAGATCAACCGCAGCTACAAGCGCACCCTGCGCCGCGGCACCGTCTACCGCTCCGCCGCCATGGAGGCCGGCACCCGCCTCGACGGCCGCGAGGCCGAGGTCGCGCCGCCCCCCGGCATCGGCCGCATCAGCTGGCTGGCCGCGCCCTTCGGCCCCGACGAGATCGCCGTCCTGCTGCACGCCGACCGCCGCACCGTCACCGCCGCCATCGAGATCGAGGGCCCCGGCGTCGGCCTGCGCGACAGCGAGGACCAGGAAGCCCTCGTCGACCGCTTCGGCACCCTGCTCAAGCACGTGGCCAACGGCGACGGCTTCGTCACCCGCCTGCAGATGCTCGCCCGCACCCTCCCCGCCGACCCCGACGCCCACGCCAAGGACGTCGCCCAGCGCGGCGACGACCGGTCCCCGGGCTGGCTGCAGCAGTCGTACGACCAGCTCCAGTCGATGGTGTCCACCAGCAGCGAGCAGCACCGCGCCTACCTCGTCGCCTGCATGCACTACTCCCGCGAGCTGGCCGCCGAGGCCAACGCCATGGCCCGCGCCGCGCGCCCGCAGAACGGCCGCAAGCTCGACGGCGACGCCGGCCTCGCCGTCGTCATGGCCCGCGAGCTCACCGACATCTGCTCGCGCCTTCAGGAGGCGGACATCCGCGTCCGCCAGCCCCTCGGCCAGGGCCGCCTCGCCTCGCTCATCCACTCCATGTACGACCCGGACCACCCCATCGACCACATCCAGGCGATGACCCGGCGCAACGCCTGGCCGGCCGAACTGGACGCCATGGAGCCCACCTACCTCCAGGCCAAGACCCGCGAGTCGGCCACCCGCCACCCCTGGTGCCACGCCACCGCCTGGGTCAAGGAGTGGCCGATGACCCCGGTCGGCGTGAACTTCCTCGCCCCGCTGCTCGTCCACACCCCGGACGTCATCCGGACGGTCGCCGTCACGATGGACCTCGAACCCACCGAGGTCGCCATCGAACGCATGCTGACCGAGAAGACCAACGACGAGGCCGAGGCCTCCCGCGCCGCCAAGCTCAACCGCACCGTCGACCCCCGCGACGTCGCCGCGAACAGCCGCCTCGACCAGCGCGGCGAGGACCTGGCGAGCGGCGCGGCGGGCGTCAACCTGGTCGGCTACATCACGGTCTCCTCCCGCAATCCGGAGGCACTCGCCCGCGACAAGCGCACGATAAGGGCCTCGGCCGGCAAGTCGTACCTCAAGCTGGAGTGGTGCGACCGCGAGCACCACCGCGCCTTCGTGAACACCCTCCCGTTCGCCACCGGCATCCGAAGGTAGGGCACCCATGCGGGACCCCCTGTCGATCCTCACCGAAGCGTTCACGTCCTTCCTCTTCGGGAAGGTCGAGACCACGCGCCTCCCGGTGCGCACCTCCACGGGCCAGGCCCAGGCCGTCTACCTGCCCACGGCCGCCCCCGGCCTCGGTGACTCGGGCGTCATCATCGGCCGCGAGGTGTACTCCGGGAAGGGCTACATCTACGACCCCTTCCAGCTCTACGGCCAGCAGCTGCCGGCCCCCCACTGGCTGGTCCTGGGCGAGTCCGGCAACGGCAAGTCCGCCCTGGAGAAGACGTACGTCCTGCGCCAGCTGCGCTTCCGCGACCGCCAGGTCGTCGTCCTGGACGCCCAGGGCGAGGACGGCGTCGGCGAGTGGAACCTCATCGCCGAGGAGCTGGGGATAACCCCCATCCGCCTGGACCCCACGGCCGCCCTGAACCACGGGATCCGCCTCAACCCGCTCGACCCGTCGATCACCACGACCGGCCAGCTCGCGCTGCTCCGGACGATCATCGAGGTCGCCATGGGCCACGGCCTGGACGAGCGCTCCGGCTTCGCCCTCAAGGTCGCCCACGCCTACGTCAACGAGACGATCGTCGACCGCCAGCCCGTCCTGACCGACATCGTCGACCAGCTACGGCACCCCGAACCGGACTCGGCCGAGGCGATGAACGTCGCCCTGGACGACGTCCGCGCCTGGGGCCTGGACGTCGCCCTGGTCCTGGACCGCCTGGTCGACGGCGACCTGCGCGGCATGTTCGACGGCCCGACGACGGTCGGCATCGACCTCGACGCCCCGCTGATCGTCTTCGACCTCTCCCACATCGACCGCAACTCCATCGCCATGCCGATCCTCATGGCGATCGTCGGCGTCTGGCTGGAGCACACCTGGATCCGCCCCGACCGCAAGAAGCGCATCTTCCTGGTCGAGGAAGCCTGGCACATCATCAACAGCCCGTTCGTGGCCCAGCTGTTCCAGCGCCTGCTGAAGTTCGGCCGACGCCTCGGCCTGTCCTTCGTGGCGGTGGTCCACCACCTGTCCGACGTGGTCGACGGAGCGGCGGCGAAGGAGGCGGCCGCCATCCTGAAGATGGCCTCCACCAGAACCATCTACGCCCAGAAGGCCGACGAGGCCCGCGCGACCGGCCGCGTCCTGGGCCTGCCCCGCTGGGCGGTGGAGATCATCCCCACCCTCACCCCCGGCATCGCGGTGTGGGACGTCAACGGCAACGTCCAGGTGGTCAAGCACCTGATCACCGAGACCGAACGCCCGCTGGTCTTCACCGACCGCGCCATGACGGAGTCCTCCAGCGACCTCCTCCAGGGCGACGACGCCCTGCGGGCCGCCGAACTCGAGGCGGAACAGCGCGCGGCCGCCTTCGTGGAACAGCACCTGGGCGACTCCGAGTCGACGGTGGCGTAAGAACCAACAGCAGAGCCCGGAGAGCGAGGGAAGCCGTGAGACCGGTCGACGACGGCCACGACCGCCGGGGCGCCCAGGGCGGCATCCCGGACGGGCTGCTGCTGGGCATCCTGGCGTTCCTGCTCGGCATGACCCTGCTGGTCTGGACGGCCACGGGCCTGGCGGCCCTGTTCTCCCACGGCGCCTGGCCCGACGGCGTCACCTTCACCCACACCCCCCTGGCCATGCGCCACCTCATCGGCCGACCGCACGACGTCCCGGGCGCCTGGCCCGACGCCCCCGCGGGCGCACTCTCCGGCTACGGCCTCTTCTGGGGCCTGCTCATCGGCCAGCTGATGATCCTGTTCGTCTTGACGGTGTTCACGATGGGCACGCTGGCGAGGTGGAGGGCGGTACGGGCGCGGAGGAAGCTGGGACTGGAACACCCCCCGGAGCCGGTACCGCACCCCCGGCAGGAGGTCAGCGAGGTGGTCGCGCCTCCGGCACCGACGACCGTCGAGCAACCGGCGGACCCGCCGACTGCTCCCCTGTCCCACGGCGAACCGGTGACCGGCTGGGAAACCTCCCGCGCCGAAGGCCCGGTGCTCTACGCCCCCCGGGACGCGCGCGAGCTCACCGCGGCCCAGGCCATCCGCGACGCCGAGGGCCCCGCCCTCGTCATCACCTCCAACCCCGCCCTCTGGCAGTCCACCAAGGACGCCCGCGCCAAACTGGGCCCCGTCCACGTCTACGACCCGGCCCACCTCTGCGACACCCCGGCCCGCCTCCACTGGTCCCCCACCACCGGCTGCGAGGACAAGAACACCGCGGCCCACCGGGCCGCCGCCCTCCTCACCCCCGTACGCCCCGCCTCGCGGCTGGACCAGGCCGTCAGCGACACCGCCGAGACCCTGCTGCGCAGCTACCTGCACGCCGCCGCCGTGGACGGCCGCACCATCCGCCACGTCCACCGCTGGTCCCAGGGCAGCCAGGTCCAGGACGCCGTCCGCATCCTCCGTACGAACCCGAAGGCCGCCTCCGGCTCCGCCGGCGAGCTGGAGGCCGCCCTCACCGCCCACCCGGAACGCCGGGACATCGCCCAGGAGTTGGCCACCCGCGCCCTGTCCGCGCTCACCATGGTCAACGTCCGTGAGGCCTGCACCCCGAACCGAACGGACGCCCTCGCGCTGGATTCCTTCATCGACGAAGGGGGCAGCCTCTACGTAGTGGGTGAGTCCCTCGAGGACCCCCGGACGACGCCGGGCGCGATGCCGTTCCTGACGGCCCTCGCCGCAAGCGTGGTCGAGCACGGCCGGCGCATGGCCGAACGGTCATCCTCCGGTCGGCTCGACCCACCACTCACCCTCGTCCTGGACGACGTGGCGGCCGTGGCCCCGATCCCCCAGCTCCCGGCCCTGCTCACCACCGGCACCGACCGCGGCCTGCCGACCCTGGCCCTGCTGCGCTCCCGCGAACAGGCCCGGACCCGCTGGCCGCACGACGAACTACCGGTGTGAGACCTGCGCCCGTTCGAGCACGAACTCCAGCTCGGCCTCGTCATCGCCGTGGCCCAACGGCACGGTCACCCCGCTGGGTACGAACCCGATCCGCCGGTACAGCGCCTGGGCGACGCCGTTCTCCTCGTGCACGATGAGCCGCACCCGCTCCACCCCGCTGTCCCAGGCCCAGCTCAGGCCGGCGTCGAACAGCGCACGGCTCACGCCACCGCCCCGCCACTCGGGACGCACATAGACCCCGACGACATGCCCCTGCCGTCGCTCGACGGGGAACCCGGCCCAGTCGACGGTGCCGGCCTCCTCGATGAGCACGGTCAGCGTGCCCACCAGGTCCCCTCCGGGCGCCTCGGCCACGAACTGCCGTGCCCCGGGGGCCCCGTCAGCGGCCCCGGCCGCCCGCCCCTGCCAGAACTCGTCGGGCCGGGCGAGCGCCTCGTCGTACGTCTCCAGAAACGCCAGGTGCGCCACGGGGTCCTGCAGCGCGAACAGCCGGAGCTCCTTGATCGCGGGCCACTCCTCGGCACGCACGGTCCGCACGACGAGGCCGGCCTTTGTCATGTCCCTAGTACTCACGGGGCCACGGTAGTACCGGACCCGGTACGGCTTCACCTCATATAACGCAGAAAAGCCCCGTGCCGAATGGCACGGGGCTTTCCTTGTAAGAATTGTTCGGCGGTGTCCTACTCTCCCACAGGGTCCCCCCTGCAGTACCATCGGCGCTGTAAGGCTTAGCTTCCGGGTTCGAAATGTAACCGGGCGTTTCCCCTACGCTATGACCACCGAAACACTATGAAACTGTCGAACAATGCCGCACCACACCCTTACGGGCATGGGGCTGTTCGTGGTTTCAGAACCAACACAGTGGACGCGAGCAACTGAGGACAAGCCCTCGGCCTATTAGTACCGGTCACCTCCACACGTTACCGTGCTTCCAGATCCGGCCTATCAACCCAGTCGTCTACTGGGAGCCTTACCCCATCAAGTGGGTGGGAGTCCTCATCTCGAAGCAGGCTTCCCGCTTAGATGCTTTCAGCGGTTATCCCTCCCGAACGTAGCCAACCAGCCATGCCCTTGGCAGGACAACTGGCACACCAGAGGTTCGTCCGTCCCGGTCCTCTCGTACTAGGGACAGCCCTTCTCAAGACTCCTACGCGCACAGCGGATAGGGACCGAACTGTCTCACGACGTTCTAAACCCAGCTCGCGTACCGCTTTAATGGGCGAACAGCCCAACCCTTGGGACCGACTCCAGCCCCAGGATGCGACGAGCCGACATCGAGGTGCCAAACCATCCCGTCGATATGGACTCTTGGGGAAGATCAGCCTGTTATCCCCGGGGTACCTTTTATCCGTTGAGCGACGGCGCTTCCACAAGCCACCGCCGGATCACTAGTCCCGACTTTCGTCCCTGCTCGACCCGTCGGTCTCACAGTCAAGCTCCCTTGTGCACTTACACTCAACACCTGATTGCCAACCAGGCTGAGGGAACCTTTGGGCGCCTCCGTTACCCTTTAGGAGGCAACCGCCCCAGTTAAACTACCCATCAGACACTGTCCCTGATCCGGATCACGGACCCAGGTTAGACATCCAGCACGACCAGACTGGTATTTCAACGACGACTCCACAACCACTGGCGTGGCCGCTTCAAAGTCTCCCAGCTATCCTACACAAGCCGAACCGAACACCAATATCAAACTGTAGTAAAGGTCCCGGGGTCTTTCCGTCCTGCTGCGCGAAACGAGCATCTTTACTCGTAGTGCAATTTCACCGGGCCTATGGTTGAGACAGTCGAGAAGTCGTTACGCCATTCGTGCAGGTCGGAACTTACCCGACAAGGAATTTCGCTACCTTAGGATGGTTATAGTTACCACCGCCGTTTACTGGCGCTTAAGTTCTCAGCTTCGCCCCACCGAAATGGAGCTAACCGGTCCCCTTAACGTTCCAGCACCGGGCAGGCGTCAGTCCGTATACATCGCCTTACGGCTTCGCACGGACCTGTGTTTTTAGTAAACAGTCGCTTCTCGCTGGTCTCTGCGGCCACCCCCAGCTCAGAGTGCAAGACTCATCACCGGATGTGGCCCCCCTTCTCCCGAAGTTACGGGGGCATTTTGCCGAGTTCCTTAACCATAGTTCACCCGAACGCCTCGGTATTCTCTACCTGACCACCTGAGTCGGTTTAGGGTACGGGCCGCCATGAAACTCGCTAGAGGCTTTTCTCGACAGCATAGGATCATCCACTTCACCACAATCGGCTCGGCATCAGGTCTCAGCCTCGTGTGATCCGGATTTGCCTGGATCACGGCCTACACCCTTACCCCGGGACAACCACCGCCCGGGCTGGACTACCTTCCTGCGTCACCCCATCACTCACCTACTACCAGATCGGGTCAGCGGCTCCACCACTCCCCTCAACTCCGAAGAGATCAGGGCGGCTTCACGGCCTTAGCATCACTGGATTCGATGTTTGACGCTTCACAGCGGGTACCGGAATATCAACCGGTTATCCATCGACTACGCCTGTCGGCCTCGCCTTAGGTCCCGACTTACCCTGGGCAGATCAGCTTGACCCAGGAACCCTTAGTCAATCGGCGCACACGTTTCTCACGTGTGTATCGCTACTCATGCCTGCATTCTCACTCGTCAACCGTCCACGACTACCTTCCAGTGCCGCTTCACCCGGCAGACGACGCTCCCCTACCCATCACAGCCGGCGTTGGCCGTATATGCTGCAATGACACGACTTCGGCGGTACGCTTGAGCCCCGCTACATTGTCGGCGCGGAATCACTAGACCAGTGAGCTATTACGCACTCTTTCAAGGGTGGCTGCTTCTAAGCCAACCTCCTGGTTGTCTCTGCGACTCCACATCCTTTCCCACTTAGCGTACGCTTAGGGGCCTTAGTCGATGCTCTGGGCTGTTTCCCTCTCGACCATGGAGCTTATCCCCCACAGTCTCACTGCCGCGCTCTCACTTACCGGCATTCGGAGTTTGGCTAAGGTCAGTAACCCGGTAGGGCCCATCGCCTATCCAGTGCTCTACCTCCGGCAAGAAACACACGACGCTGCACCTAAATGCATTTCGGGGAGAACCAGCTATCACGGAGTTTGATTGGCCTTTCACCCCTAACCACAGGTCATCCCCCAGGTTTTCAACCCTGGTGGGTTCGGTCCTCCACGAAGTCTTACCTCCGCTTCAACCTGCCCATGGCTAGATCACTCCGCTTCGGGTCTTGAGCGTGCTACTGAAACGCCCTGTTCGGACTCGCTTTCGCTACGGCTACCCCACCCGGGTTAACCTCGCAACACACCGCAAACTCGCAGGCTCATTCTTCAAAAGGCACGCAGTCACGAGAATGGAGCAAGCTCCACTCCGACGCTCCCACGGCTTGTAGGCACACGGTTTCAGGTACTATTTCACTCCCCTCCCGGGGTACTTTTCACCATTCCCTCACGGTACTATCCGCTATCGGTCACCAGGGAATATTTAGGCTTAGCGGGTGGTCCCGCCAGATTCACACGGGATTTCTCGGGCCCCGTGCTACTTGGGTGTCTCTCAAACGAGCCGCTGACGTTTCGACTACGGGGGTCTTACCCTCTACGCCGGACCTTTCGCATGTCCTTCGTCTACATCAACGGTTTCTGACTCGCCTCACAGCCGGCAGACTGTGAAAGAGAGATCCCACAACCCCGTATGCGCAACCCCTGCCGGGTCTCACACGCATACGGTTTGGCCTCATCCAGTTTCGCTCGCCACTACTCCCGGAATCACGGTTGTTTTCTCTTCCTGAGGGTACTGAGATGTTTCACTTCCCCTCGTTCCCTCCACACTGCCTATGTGTTCAGCAGTGGGTGACAGCCCATGACGACTGCCGGGTTTCCCCATTCGGAAACCCCCGGATCAAAGCCTGGTTGACGGCTCCCCGGGGACTATCGCGGCCTCCCACGTCCTTCATCGGTTCCTGGTGCCAAGGCATCCACCGTGCGCCCTTAAAAACTTGGCCACAGATGCTCGCGTCCACTGTGCAGTTCTCAAACAACGACCAGCCACCCATCACCCCCGGATCACTCCGGAGTTCACTGGGGCCGGCGACTGAGGAAGTTCATTCCCTCAGACACCCAACAGCGTGCCCGGCCACAACCCGTCCGGTAATCATGCGTTCCACGCTCCGAAGAGCAGTACTAGCAGCCACCGACCCGAGGTCCTGACCGAATAATCAACGTTCCACCCATGAGCAACCAGCACCGGACATTCGCCGATGTACTGGCCTCTGGACCGCGAAGCGGCCTAGAAGTGCTCCTTAGAAAGGAGGTGATCCAGCCGCACCTTCCGGTACGGCTACCTTGTTACGACTTCGTCCCAATCGCTAGTCCCACCTTCGACGGCTCCCTCCCACAAGGGGTTGGGCCACCGGCTTCGGGTGTTACCAACTTTCGTGACGTGACGGGCGGTGTGTACAAGGCCCGGGAACGTATTCACCGCAGCAATGCTGATCTGCGATTACTAGCAACTCCGACTTCATGGGGTCGAGTTGCAGACCCCAATCCGAACTGAGACCGGCTTTTTGAGATTCGCTCCACCTCACGGTATCGCAGCTCATTGTACCGGCCATTGTAGCACGTGTGCAGCCCAAGACATAAGGGGCATGATGACTTGACGTCGTCCCCACCTTCCTCCGAGTTGACCCCGGCGGTCTCCTGTGAGTCCCCATCACCCCGAAGGGCATGCTGGCAACACAGGACAAGGGTTGCGCTCGTTGCGGGACTTAACCCAACATCTCACGACACGAGCTGACGACAGCCATGCACCACCTGTACACCGACCACAAGGGGGCGCCTGTCTCCAGACGTTTCCGGTGTATGTCAAGCCTTGGTAAGGTTCTTCGCGTTGCGTCGAATTAAGCCACATGCTCCGCTGCTTGTGCGGGCCCCCGTCAATTCCTTTGAGTTTTAGCCTTGCGGCCGTACTCCCCAGGCGGGGAACTTAATGCGTTAGCTGCGGCACCGACGACGTGGAATGTCGCCAACACCTAGTTCCCACCGTTTACGGCGTGGACTACCAGGGTATCTAATCCTGTTCGCTCCCCACGCTTTCGCTCCTCAGCGTCAGTAATGGCCCAGAGATCCGCCTTCGCCACCGGTGTTCCTCCTGATATCTGCGCATTTCACCGCTACACCAGGAATTCCGATCTCCCCTACCACACTCTAGCTAGCCCGTATCGAATGCAGACCCGGGGTTAAGCCCCGGGCTTTCACACCCGACGTGACAAGCCGCCTACGAGCTCTTTACGCCCAATAATTCCGGACAACGCTTGCGCCCTACGTATTACCGCGGCTGCTGGCACGTAGTTAGCCGGCGCTTCTTCTGCAGGTACCGTCACTTTCGCTTCTTCCCTGCTGAAAGAGGTTTACAACCCGAAGGCCGTCATCCCTCACGCGGCGTCGCTGCATCAGGCTTTCGCCCATTGTGCAATATTCCCCACTGCTGCCTCCCGTAGGAGTCTGGGCCGTGTCTCAGTCCCAGTGTGGCCGGTCGCCCTCTCAGGCCGGCTACCCGTCGTCGCCTTGGTGAGCCGTTACCTCACCAACAAGCTGATAGGCCGCGGGCTCATCCTTCACCGCCGGAGCTTTCGACCCTCACAGATGCCTGCAAGAGTGATATCCGGTATTAGACCCCGTTTCCAGGGCTTGTCCCAGAGTGAAGGGCAGATTGCCCACGTGTTACTCACCCGTTCGCCACTAATCCCCACCGAAGTGGTTCATCGTTCGACTTGCATGTGTTAAGCACGCCGCCAGCGTTCGTCCTGAGCCAGGATCAAACTCTCCGTGAATGTTTACCGGTAATCCGGTGCACACATCACGAGAGCGGAACCGTCGAGCGGAATAAGCTTGACGGTTCACAGCGTCCTCGCTGTGTTTTCTTCAAAGGAACCTCGTCCCGGTCGTGTTGACCGGAGACGGGGTATCAACATATCTGGCGTTGATTTTTGGCACGCTGTTGAGTTCTCAAGGAACGGTCGCTTCCTTTGTACTCACCCGAGAGACTCTCTCGCGGCTTTCCTCCGGGCGCTTCCCTTCGGTCTTGCGTTTCCGACTCTATCAGATCCTTTCGGCGTCTGATTCCCAGTCAGAGGGGGTTGCCTTCCCGGCCGTTGGGCCGTTCCGACGTCTCAAACCTTAGCGGATCCTTCCCGGTGAGCGCTAATCGAGCTACCGGGCTCCCATTCGAATTCAATTCGGACACGCCGAATGGAATCCCGCTGGGAGAGATCTTGCTGGTGGTGTGAGGTTCTGCCGCTGCTGCGGCTGAGGTGCTACCCGAGAACCGTTACGGCTCCGTGGCAACCCGAAGAACCTTACGGATCCACCAGGGGCGTGTCAAGCACCCCCTGTCAAGATCTTTTACTCCAGATCGGTGAGGCGGCCGCCGGCGTCCGGCTGGGCGTGCTCCACCCGGCGCAGGAGCCGGGTCAGGACCTCGCCCAGCGCCGTGCGCTCGTCCGCCGTGAGGTCCTGGAGCAGGTCCTCCTCGAACACCGTCGCCATGCGCATGGCCTCCAGCCACTTCTCGCGGCCCTCGGTCGTCAGCTCGACGATGACCCGGACCCGGTTCGCCTCGTCCCTCTGCCGGGTCACCAGTCCTTCGGTGACCATGCGGTCGATCCGGTGGGTCATCGCGGCGGGCGTCAGGCCGAGGCGCTTGGCGAGGTCGCTGGGGCCCATCCGGTAGGGGGCGCCGGACAGGACGAGGGCCTTGAGGACCTCCCAGTCGGCGTTGCTGATGCCGAGGGCGGCGGTCTGGCGGCCGTAGGCGACGTTCATGCGGCGGTTGAGCCGGGAGAGGGCCGACACGATCTTCTCGACCTGGGGGTCGAGGTCCTGGAACTCGCGCTGGTAGGCGGCGATCTGCTCTTCGAGGGTCGGCTCCGTGACCCCGGGGGTGTCGGCCATGCGCGCAGTATCCCACGGGGCCTCTTTGCTTTGAAGTTCTTCGGTATGTAGTCTTTAGCTTCGAACTTTAGCTTTGAAGTCTTCACGTCTAACTAGTGGAAGAGGTGAACGTGACCAGGGACATGGGCGCAGCGATGCGCCGGATCCACGTGGGCAACGCACTCAGCGCGTTCGGGCTCGGCTTCACCGTCCCCTACCTGTACGTCTACGTGGCGCAGGTGCGGGGGCTCGGTGCCATGACGGCGGGGCTCGTGCTCGCCGTGTTCGCCGTGGCCGCGTTGATCGTGCTGCCGTTCGCCGGTCGGGCGATCGTGCGGCGCGGCCCGCTTCCGGTGCTGCTCGCCGCCCTGGTCACCGCCGCACTGGGCTCGCTGAGCCTGGGGCTGGCCGGCAGCGCCGTCACCGTCCTGGCGTCGGCGGCCGCGCTGGGGGCGGGGCAGGCCGTGATGCAGCCGGCGCTCGCCACGATGATCGTGGACTGCTCCCCCTCGGAGACGCGGTCGCGGGCGTTCGCCACGCAGTTCTTCCTGCAGAACCTCGGGCTGGGCGTCGGCGGTCTCATCGGCGGGCACCTCGTCGACACCACGCGCGTGTCCTCCTTCACGCTGCTGTTCGCGATCGAGGCGGCGATGTTCCTGCTGCTGGTCGTGGTGATGGTGACGGTGCGGATGCCGCACGTGCCGCGGGTCGAGGACGCGCCGCGCTCCGCGCGGGGCAGCTGGAAGCAGCTGCTGGGCAACCGCGCCATGGTGCAGCTGTCCGTGCTGGGCTTCGTGCTGTTCTTCGCCTGCTACGGCCAGTTCGAGTCGGGGCTGAGCGCGTACGGCGTGGAGGCCGCGGGGATCTCGACGTCCGCGCTGGGGACGGCGCTGGCGGCGAACACGCTGATGATCGTCGTGGCGCAGTTCGCCGTGCTGCGGTTCGTGGAGCGCCGGCGGCGGTCGCGGGTGATCGCCGCCGTGGGGCTGATCTGGGCCGTGGCCTGGGTCGCCGCCGGGTACGCCGGTCTGGGGCACGGCAGCCAGGAGATGGCGACGGCCGCCTTCGTGTCGACGTACGCGCTGTTCGGGCTTGGTGAGGCGATGCTGTCGCCGACCGTGGCGCCGCTGGTCGCGGACCTGGCGCCGACGGGTCTGGCCGGGCAGTACAACTCGGCGTTCGCGCTGGTCAAGCAGCTGGCGCTGGCGATCGGTCCGGCGGTCGGCGGGCCCATGGGGGCGTCGCTGCACGCGCCGTACGTGGTGACGTTCCTGCTGTTCTCGCTGGGCATCACGGCGCTGGCGCTGCGGCTCGGCTCGCACCTGACGGTCGCGCAGGACCGGCCGTGGGTGCTGCGCAACCGGGTGGTGGCCCGCGGCGGTACGGCGGCGACGTCGGTGTCCGCGGAGGCCTGACCCCCGCGCGCGTACCCCGCCGCCCTCACCCCTTGGGCAGGGCGAACTCGCACCAGACGGCCTTGCCGCCGCCCGGGGTGCGTCTGCTGCCCCAGCTGGAGGCGATCGTCGCGACGATCGCGATGCCGCGGCCGGACTCGTCACCGGGTTCGGCGCGGCGGCGCCTGGGCAGGTGGTCGTCCCCGTCGGTGACCTCGATGATCAGGCGGCGGTCGGTGCGGCGCAGGCGCAGGCGCATGGGCGGGGTGCCGTGCTGGAGGGAGTTGGCGACGAGCTCGCTGGCCGCGAGGACGCCCAGGTCGTGCAGGTCGGCCGGGAAGCGCCAGCTGGTGAGGACGCCGGAGGCGAAGGCACGCGCGCGGGGGGCCGCCTCGATGCCGCCGAGGAGTTCCAGCGCGGCGTTGCGGAACAGGTCGCCGTCGCTGCCCGTGCGGTGCGGGTGCTGGAGGACCAGGACGGCGACGTCGTCGTCGTGGTCGGCGGTCACGCCCGCCGAGCGGACCAGGCGGTCGCAGACGACCTGGGGGGTGCCGGTGGCTCCGGACAGGGCGCGCTCCAGGGCGGCGATGCCCTCGTCCAGGTCCTCGTTCCTGCGTTCGACCAGGCCGTCGGTGTAGAGGACGGCCGTGGCGCCCGGGCCGAGGGCGACCGAGCCGGAGGCGTGCATCCAGCCGCCGGTGCCGAGCGGCGGGCCGGTGGGCTCGTCGGCGCGCTGGACGGTGCCGTTCTCGTCGCGGACCAGGATGGGCAGGTGGCCGGCGGAGGCGTACACCAGCCGGCCCTCGTTGGGGTCGTGGATGGCGTACACGCACGTGGCGATCTGGTTGGCGTCGATCTCGGTGGCGAGGCCGTCGAGGAGCTGGAGCACCTCGTGCGGGGGCAGGTCGAGGCGGGCGTAGGCGCGTACGGCGGTGCGCAGCTGGCCCATGACGGCGGCGGCGCGCACGCCGCGGCCCATGACGTCGCCGATGACGAGGGCGGTGCGGCCGCCGCCGAGGGTGATCACGTCGTACCAGTCGCCGCCGACCGCGGCCTCGGTGCCGCCGGGCTGGTAGGTGGCGGCGATGCGCAGGTCGTCCGGCTGTTCGAGTTCCTGCGGGAGCAGGGAGCGCTGGAGGGTGACGGCCGTCTCGCGCTGGCGGCGCTCGCTCGTGCGCAGGCGCTCGGCGGCCTCGGCGTGGTCGGTGACGTCGGTGGCGAACACCAGAACGGCGCTGTCGCCGCCGTCGGCGACGGGCGTGCAGGTGAACGTGTAGGAGCGGCCGTCGGGGGCCTTGCGGGACTTGAGCGTGCGGGGCTTGCCGCTGCGCAGGGCCTGGTCGAGCAGGGGCAGCAGGCCGAGGTCGCGCAGTTCGGGCAGGGCCTCGGCGGCGGGGGCGCCGGGCGGGCGCGGGCCGAAGGCGGCCGCGTAGGCGTCGTTGACGTAGGCGAGGCGGTGGTCGGGGCCGTGCGTCAGGGCGACGAGGGCCGGGACGCGGTCCAGGACCTCACGGACCGGAAGGTCGTCGACGGCGGGCGCGGGGGGCGTGTCGTCGGTGGGGTGCTCGGCGCGGGCGGCCGGTACCGAGGTGTCGCTCCGCCGGTCGGTGGTGAGGGTGACCGGGTGCTCGGCCCGCGCGGCGGCGCGGCGCTGCGTTCCGGGGAGCCGGGCGCTCCAGCGCGTGAAGTTCACGAATCCTTGCCTCGTGTCGTCGTCGTCGGCCGGCTCCTGGCCCGGCCTGGGCTCCGGGCCGCGCGGCGGGGGCGCACATTGTCGCAGCACCTGTCGCAGTACCCGGGGAATGCAGCACTTGGGAACAGCCTCGTGGGTCGCGGGGCGGGCGGTGGCCCGCCGGCTCGGGGAGCAGTCTGGCAGGGTGGCCGTCCGGGCCGACAATCGTCGGACGCCGGGGCGGCCGGTGGAGTTCCTGGACGGGGACAGGACTACCCGAACGGGTCGTCGCCGCCCTCCTGGCGGCGCGGGTCCTGGGCCCGTTTCCCGTCGGTGTGGTCCGTCCCGTCGCCGGAAGGCTTTCCACCGGCGGCCAGTTCGAACTCCGCGCGCGGATGTTCGAGGGAGCCGAGGGAGACGATCTCCCGCTTGAAGAGCCCGGACAGGGTCCACTCGGCGAGCACGCGCGCCTTGCGGTTGAAGGTGGGCACGCGGCTGAGGTGGTAGGCGCGGTGCATGAACCACGCCGGGTAGCCCTTGAGCCTGCGGCCGTACACGTGCGCGACGCCCTTGTGCAGGCCGAGCGAGGCGACCGAGCCGACGTACGCGTGCGCGTACGTCTCCAGGGGCTCGCCCCGCAGGGAGTGCGCGATGTTGTCGGCGAGCAGCCCGGCCTGGCGGACGGCGTGCTGGGCGTTGGGCGCGGTCTCCTGGCCGGGGCCGGCGGTGACGTCGGGGACGGCGGCGGCGTCCCCGGCCGCCCACGCGTGCGGGACGCCCTCGACGGCCAGTCGGGGGGTGCACCTCAGCCGGCCGCGCGCGGTCAGCGGCAGGTCGGTGGCGGCGAGCAGGGGGTGCGGTTTGACGCCGGCGGTCCACACGACCGTACGGGTCGGGAAGCGGGAGCCGTCGCTGAGGACGGCGACGCGGTCGGCGCAGGACTCCAGCCGGGTCTCCAGGCGGACGTCGATGTTGCGGCGGCGCAGCTCGCTGACCGCGTAGCGGCCCATCTCCTCGCCGACCTCGGGCAGGATCCGGCCGGACGCCTCCACGAGGATCCACTTCATGTCCTCGGGCTCGACGTTGTGGTAGTAGCGCGTGGTGTAGCGGGCCATGTCCTCCAGCTCGCCGAGGGCCTCCACGCCCGCGAAGCCGCCGCCGACGAACACGAAGGTGAGGGCCGCGTCGCGGATCGCGGGGTCGCGCGTGGAGGAGGCGATGTCCATCTGCTCGATGACGTGGTTGCGCAGGCCGATGGCCTCCTCGACGGTCTTGAAGCCGATGCCGTACTCGGCGAGACCCGGGACGGGCAGCGTGCGCGAGACCGAACCGGGCGCGAGGACGAGCTCGTCGTACGGCAGCTGCCGCGGGCCGGTGCCCTCCTCCGCGGTCGCCGGGGTGGCGAGGGTGGCGGTGCGCTTCGCGTGGTCGACGGCGGTGATCTCGCCGATGAGCACCCGGCAGTGCGGCAGGACGCGGCGCAGCGGCACCACGACGTGCCGCGGGGAGATGGCACCGGCGGCCGCCTCGGGCAGGAACGGCTGGTAGGTCATGTAGGGGTCGGGCGTGACGACCGTGATCTCGGCCTCGCCGCGCCCCAGCTCGTGTTTCAGCTTCCGCTGGAGCCGCAGGGCCGTGTACATCCCGACGTAGCCGCCACCGACAACGAGAATGCGCGCACGTTCCTTCACCATCCCATGACGCACCCGTCTCCGGAGTTTGTCCACAGCCCCGGCAAATTGTGTGACCGCGGGCCCGGCCCGGCGCGGACCGGTCCGATCGCCGGCCGGCCCGACCGGTGCGCAGGTCAGGAGGTGTGGACGGGGATGCATCAAGAGATGCAATCGGGGCGTATACGACGCGTGCCCCGATCGGGGGGCGCTCCGTGCGGAACCTCCCCCTTCTGAATTGACGCCCTCTCAACTATGTTCGTCCCCACGGGGTGTAGGGGGCGTACCACGATCCGCGACGGGCGGGCCACGGCACGAGCCCGGTCCACGCGCCCCGGAATTCAGGCGGGGAGTCTCCGGGGGGAGACGTCATTACCGGGGGATACGCATGCACATTCAGGACTCTCATTGGTCAACGGCGTCATCGGCGTCCGCCCTCGCACCCGGCGGGACGCTGAGCGCGGCCGTGGGCGGCGGACGGGAGGTGTCGCGGACGACACCGCTGCGCGTGGACGCGCAGCGGAATCTGGAGCACGTGCTGCGCGCGGCGCGTGAGGTGTTCGGCGAGCTGGGCTACGGCGCGCCGATGGAGGACGTGGCGCGGCGCGCGCGGGTGGGTGTCGGCACGGTGTACCGGCGCTTCCCGAGCAAGGACGTGCTGGTGCGGCGGATAGCCGAGGAGGAGACCTCGCGGCTGACCGACCAGGCCCGGACGGCGCTCGGCCAGGAGGACGAGCCGTGGTCGGCCCTGTCGCGCTTCCTGCGCACGTCGGTGGCGTCCGGCGCCGGGCGGCTGCTGCCGCCGCAGGTGCTGCGCGTAGGCGTCACGGACGAGGACACGGTGGCCGACGAGGCGCGCGTGCCGCACCAGCGGACCCAGCCGGGCGGCGGCGAACTGCGCCTGCTGACCGAGCCGGGCACGCCGGTCGTGGCGGGCACGCCGGCCGGGGCGGACGACGACGCGGGAGCGGCGGCGCTGCTGGAGGTCGTGGGCCAGCTGGTGGACCGGGCGCGCGCGGCGGGCGAGCTGAGACCGGACGTGTCGGTGTCGGACGTCCTGCTGGTGATCGCGACGGCCGCGCCCTCGCTGCCGGACGCGGCGCAGCAGGCGGCGGCCTCGACGCGACTGCTGGACATCCTGCTGGAGGGGCTGCGCTCGCGGCCGTCGGCGTAGGGGTGCGGCGGGGCCGGGCGGCGGGACGTACGCGGATGCGGACGCTGCGTCCTCCGTCCCGGCGCCGCCGCTCCGTCGTGGTGTCCGTCAGTGGCCCGCGGTACCGGGTGGCCGCGGTGCGGCCGCCCGGCCCGGTGGCGCCCTGCGCCGCATCGCGGGCGAGGAAGGCAACCGCTGCCCGGTGCGCGACAGTTGAACCTTCCCCGATCGGGTGAACGGCAGTACTGGCATGTGACAAGTCCGCTCGGACGAGTGGATGGGCGTGACGACGGGGCGCTGCCCCAAGGGGCTTGTGGCACTCTGACCCGGTGGTCAGGACCGGCAGGGCAGGCGGCGGGGGCGTTGCGCGATGAGCGTTGACGGGCGGGACGAGTCACTCGGTGACGGCGACGCGGAGGCCGGCCGCCGGCCGCCCCAGGTGCCGGGCCAGGGCGGCCGTCCGACCGCGGCCCACGACGGTGTCCCCGCCCAGGGAGGCACCCGGGGCCGCGGCGCCCCGGACCACGGCGCCCCGGACCGCAGGGGCGCGTCCGTGCCCGCGCGGGCGGCCGGGTCGACCGGGCCGGCGGAGGGCAGCGTGCCGGCGCAGCGCGAGTGGCGCGGGCGGCACGGCGATGACGTCCTGCCGTCGCCGCACGGCGGACCGCCGCACGACGTGCCCCCGTCCGACGCCGAGCTGATCGACCGCATGCGCTCCGGCGACGACAGCGCCTACGAGGAGCTGTACCGGCGCCACGCCGACGCCGTGCGCCGCTACGCCCGCACCTGCTGCCGGGACGGCCACACCGCCGACGACCTCACCGCCGAGGTGTTCGCCCGCATGCTCCAGGCCGTGCGCGGCGGCTCCGGCCCCGAACACGCCGTCCGCGCCTACCTGCTCACCTCCGTCCGGCGCGTCGCCGCCCACTGGACCCGGACCGCCAAGCGGGAGCACCTGGTCGACGACTTCGCGGTGTTCGCCGCGCAGGCCTCCCGCTCCGCCGCGGTCGCCGACGACGACACGCTGGAACTGGGCGCCGACGTGCGCGCGATGCACGAGGCCGAGCAGTCGATGGCCATGCGGGCCTTCCGGTCGCTGCCCGAGCGCTGGCAGGCCGTGCTGTGGCACACCGAGGTCGAGGACGAGTCGCCGAGCGAGGTCGCCGTGCTGTTCGGCCTCGACGCCAACGGCACGCGCGTGCTGGCCAGCCGCGCCCGCGAGGGTCTGAAGCAGGCCTACCTCCAGGCCCACGTCAGCACCACCCTCACCAGCGACGAGGAGTGCGCCCGCTACGCCGACCAGCTCGGCACCTACGCCCGCCGCCGGCTCCGCGTCCGCGCCGAACGGGGCCTGCGCAAGCACCTGGAGGAGTGCGCCCGCTGCCGGCTCGCGGCCGCGCAGATCGAGGAGGTCGCCGGCAGCATCCCCGCGGTCGTGCCGGTCGCCGTCATCGGCTGGTTCGGCGCCGCCGGGTACGCCAAGGCCCTCGGGCTCATCGCGGGGGGCGCCGGTGCCGGAGCGGCGGGTGCCGCGGGGGCGGCCGCGGCGGGCGGCGGTTCCTCCGGTGCGGGCGCGGGCGGGGCGGCCTCCGAAGGGCTGGGCGCGCCGGTGAAGGCCGGGATCGCCGCGGGTGTGGTGGCCGTGGCGGCGGCGGTGGTGGCCCTCGCGCTGGTCGGCCACGACGCGTCACCGCCGCAGCAGCCCGAAGCCGGGCCGCGTGCCTCCGCCCCGGCGGTCGCCCCGGCCCCGACCGCGCCGGCCGCCACGCCCCCGGGGAAGCAGGGGGAGCCGGTGACCGTCCCGGCGCCCGGGCGCACCCCGTCGCCCGGCTCGGCATTCACACCCGAGCTGGGAACCAGCCCGCGCCCGACTCCGGCGCCCGCACGGACGCCCAGCCCCACGCCGACTCCGGCACCGACCCCGCCCCGGACGCCGACACCGACCCCGCCGAGCCCCACGGCCTCCCCCACGCCCGCTCCCCCACCGCCCCCGGTTCCGGTCCCGGCCGTCTACCGGCTCGACGAGCTGGCCTTCGACGTGGCCGGCGACGGCACCCGCCCCGAGATCCGGCTCGCCGGGAGCAGCTGGGTGTGGCAGCGCTCCGGGCTGTCCATCGCGGACCGGCACTACCGGCGCGGGGTGACCGTCCACGGCGACTCCTCCGTCACCGTCGACCTCAACCGGACCTGCACCTCCTACGACGCCGTGGTGGGCGTCGACGACCTGACGCTGAAGCTCGGCCACGTCTACTTCTCCGTCTACGCCGACGGCGTCCGGCTGTGGCGCTCCGGGCGGATCAAGGGCGGCGACCCGGCCGTGCCGGTGCACGTGGACCTCACCGGCCACCGGACGGTGCGCCTGGTCGTAGAGCCGCACAGCCCCTTCGACACCGTGGCGCTCGCCGACTGGGCCGACTCGGCGTTCAGCTGCTCCTGACCCGGGCGTCGGAGGTGTGGCGTTCGGCCGCCTCCTCCAGGAGGCGCAGGGTGTCCGCCGGGGTGAGGGCCGCGCCACGGGCGCGCTCGGCCGCGTAGGCCCGCTCCCCCAAGCCCTCGCGGGCGGCCCGGACGGTGCGCTCGGCGCGGGCGCCCTCGGGCGAGGGGCGCGGGTGGGCGCCGAGCAGCCGGTCTGCGGCCGCCGACAGCCGGGCCGCGCGCGCCAGGTCGCCCGCGCCCGCCAGGAGTTCCGCCGCGGTGTCCACGACCGCCGAGGTGACCGCCTCCGAGCAGTGGTCGGCCACCGCCTGGCGCAGGGTCCGGGCGAGGATCGGCAGGCCGCGGACGGGACCGGACTCGGCGGCGGTGACCTGTGCGTCGATCAGGTCCAGCGCCACCAGGAACTGCGGGGGCGGCGTGCCCTCGCCGCACACCCGGCGGACCTCGGTGCACAGCTCCCGCGCGCGGGCGGTGTCCTCCTCGTCGAGCGCGATGTGGGCCCGCAGCAGCAGGACGAACGCCCGGGCGTCGGCCACGCCGTAGCGGTCGGCGGACTCGCTCGCCTCGTCGAGCGCGGTGCGCGCGGCCCGACCGTCGCCCGCGCGGTAGGCGATCTCCGCGAGCCGGGCGAGCAGGAACGGCGTCTCGGTGTAGGCGCCGACCTCGTAGGCGAGCCGCAGGGCCTCGCGGTACTCGCTCTCCGCCTCGGCGGACCGGCCGCGCGCCATGGCGGCCTCGCCGACGGCGCTGGACACCTGGGCGCGCACCCAGCGGTCGCCGACCCGGCGGGCGAGGTCGCGCAGCTCGGCCAGGTCCTCGTCCACGCCGAGCAGGCCGCCCGGTGAGTCGACCACCATGTGCGTGCGGAACATCAGGGCGCAGGCCAGCTCCCACTCCCCGCCGTGCGCACGGCAGTTGGCGACCGCCTGGTCCAGGATCCCCAGCACCTCCGTGCGGGCGAGGTCGGTGTTGCCGCCGTGCTGGAAGAACGTGATGGGCCAGACCAGCCCGGGCATGCGGGCCGCGTCGGGGCCGCCCCGCTCGAAGCGGGCGCGCAGCAGGCCGGCGAAGACCTGCCGGCGCGGCTCGCGCGTCATGCTCTCGTCACCCGCCTCGGAAAGCAGGAACACGTGCAGCATCCGCAGGTTCATCCGCTGGGCGTGGCGCGGGTGGCCCTCCTCGCCGTCCGCGTGGGCGAGGAAGGCGTCCACGGGGTCGATCCCGGCCGCGAGCGCGGGCAGCTCCGCCACCTCCCGCGACGCGAGCCCCGGTTCGGACGACGGGTCAGCACCCAGGGCGTCGAGGGCCGCGCCCAGGCGCAGGGTGCGGTCGGCCCAGTCGGCGCCCTCGTGGCGGTAGTTGCGCAGCCACCAGAACCAGCCCATCGCCAGGCAGAGCGCGCCGGCCTCCTCCTCGGCGCCAGCCGCCAGGGCGCGGTCGATCGCCACCCGGATGTTGTCGAGTTCCGTCTCCAGGCGGGCGATCCAAGGGAGTTGCTCGGCGGAGCGCAGCAGGGGGTCGGCCCGCTCGGCGAGCGACCGTGCCCACGCCCGATGGCGGCGCTCGGCCGCCGCGCGCAGTGCGGGGACCTCGGCGGCGCGCTCGTCGGCGTACTCGTGGATGGTCTCCAGCATGCGGTAGCGCATGCCGCCGCCGCGCGCGTCCGGGGCCGCGACGACGAGGGACTTGTCGACGAGCGCCCCGACCAGCTCGGCGACCGGCCCCGAGCAGACCGCCTCGGCGGCCTCCAGGTCCCAGCCGCCGGCGAACACGGACAGCTCGCGCAGCACGGTCCGCTCCGGCTCGTCGAGCAGGTCCCAGGACCAATCGACGACCGCGCGCAGGGTCTGCTGGCGGGGCAGGACCGTGCGGCTGCCGGAGGTGAGCAGGCGGAAGCGGTCGTCGAGGCGGTCGGCGATCTGGCGGGGGGTGAGCAGCCTGAGGCGGGCCGCCGCCAGTTCGATGGCGAGCGGCAGCCCGTCCAGGCGGCGGCAGATCTCGGCCACCGCGGCCTCGTCCCGGAGCACGTCGGCCGCGTCGGGACGGACGGCGGCCGCGCGCTCCCGGAAGAGGCGGTGCGCCGGGCCGGGGAGGAGGGGCTCGACCGGGCGGACCGACTCGCCGGGGACACCCAGGGGTTCACGGCTGGTGGCGAGGATCGTGAGGCCCGGGCAGCGGGTCAGCAGGGTCTCGGCGAGGCCGGCGGCCGCGCCGATGACGTGTTCGCAGTTGTCGAGGATCAGGAGTTCGCTGCGCGGGGCGCAGTACTCGACCAGCAGGGCGACGGGGTCGTCCTGCGGGGCCGCCAGCTCGGAGGTCAGCAGCACGGTCTCGCGCAGACCGAGGGCGCTGACCACCGCGCCCGGCACCGCCTCCGGCCGGTCGAGCGGCGCCAGCTCGACCAGCCACGCCTGCGGGAGCCCGGCGGCGGCTTCCTCGGCGAGACGGGTCTTCCCCGAACCGCCCGGTCCGGTGAGCGTGACCAGGCGGGCCCTGTGCACATCGGAACGAATCGCCGCGATCTCCGGTTCCCGGCCCACGAAAGAGGTAAGGCGCGGACGGAGGTTGCCGGTGCGGGCCGGGGGCCGGGGAGCGGGGGCCGGGGCGGGGTCGGGAGCAGGGTCGGGGTCGGGAGCAGGATCGGGGTGGGAGGTGCGCTTCCCGGCGTCCGCGGGACCGCTGGCCGTGCCCCCGCCGGGACGGGCCGGACGGGCCGGACGAGCCGCCTGCTGGAGCACCTCCGCGTGCAGCGCCCGCAGTTCACGTCCCGGGTCGGCGCCCAGGCCCTCGGCCAGGGCCCGGCGGGCGCTCTCGTACGCGGCGAGGGCGTCCGCGCCCCGGCCCGTGTCGCGCAGGGCGCGGATGAGCAGGGCGTGCAGCGGCTCGTCGTACGGGTGCGCGGCGGTCAGTTCCGTCAGGCGCGGTACGGCCTCGTGGGCGCGGCCGAGGAGGAGGTCGGCCTCGGCGCGGGCGCGGGTGGCCTCCAGGCGCAGGGCGTCCGGGCGGGCGGCCGGGGTGCGGTCGGGGAGGTCGGCGAGGGCGGGTCCGCGCCACAGGGCGAGGGCGTCGTCGAGGGCGCGGGCGGCGGTGTGCGCGTCGCCGTCCCGCAGGGCCCGGGTGCCCTCGCGGACGAGGCGCTCGAAGACGAACAGGTCGACGTCGTCCTCGGTCGCGGTGAGGCGGTAGCCGCCGGGTTCGGAGGCGACCCCGTCCCTGCCGACGGTACGGCGCAGCCGGCCGACGAGGGCCTGGAGGGCGGCGTGGGCGTCCTGCGGCGGGGCGTCGGTCCAGATCTCGTCGATCAGGGTCTCGGGGGTGACGGTGCGGCCGGGTTGCAGGGCGAGGGCCGTGAGCAGGGCGCGGAGGCGGGCGCCGGGGATGGGTAGGGCTGTGCCCTGGTCGTCCGCTGTCTGGGTGACGCCCAGGATCCTGTACCGCACGGCCCCCATTCTCCCTGCGCCCCCGCCCCGGGGCACGACATTTCGAACCCACGTCCAGTCCCACCCAAGGGGGCGCGGGGAACTGCGCGCCCAGCCCTGAGACACCCGCACCCGAGAACCGGACCCCCACCACCCCCACCAAGGGGCGCGGGGATCTGCGCAACACCCCCCACACACCCGCACCCGGCGACGAACAAGCCACCCCCACCCAGCGCCCCGCCCCCGCTCAACCCCCGGAGGACAACGCACTGCGCAGAGGCGCGATCCCCGCCGGCACCGCCCGCGCCCGGGCCGGCGTCCCGGTCCAGCAGGTGCCCCGGCGGGACAGCAGGCGGCGGAGCCACAGTTCGAGGGAGACGAGGTCGGCCAGGCCGTCGAGCGGCAGGGGCTCGCCCGCCGCCGCGCTGCGCACCGCCTTGCGGACGACCCGCGCCTCCACCAGGCCCGCCTCCGCGAGCAGCGGCGTGTCGAAGAGCCCGAGGAGGGAGTCGGCCGCCACGCGCAGCCCCGCGCGCGCGGCCGCGGTGACCGTGCTCTGCGAGGGCGCGCCCCAGCCGGGCGGCAGGTCGGCCACCCCGGCGCCCTTGAGGACGGTCCGCAGGATGGCGGCCCGGGCGCCGGGCTGGACGCGCAGGGGTTCCGGCAGGGCGCGGCACGCGCGCACGACCTGGTTGTCGAGGAACGGCGTGTGCAGGCGCTGGAAGCGGATCTCGGCAGCCTGTTCCAGCACGCGCAGGTCACCGGCGGTGCGGGCGAGGGCGGCCCGCGCGCGGTGGTCGCCGGGCCGCTCGCCGGGGCCGCCCCCGGAGCGGGTCGCCGCGCTCTGCAGGCGAACCGATACTTCGGCCAGTGCCTCGCCCGTCAGCCAGCGCGCGGCCGGTCCGGGGCTGCCCCAGGCCAGCGCCGCCAGCGAGGCACCGACCGCGCTGCCGTAGTCGTCGAAGCGCCGGTCGCGCAGCCGCTCGGCGAGGCTCTCCACGCCCGCGCGGTACGGCGTGCGGGCCAGGCGACGGGCGGCGCCGTACACGCGCGCGGGGACGAACACCGAACCGTCGGCCTTGGTCAGCGCGGCGACGGGACGCACCAGGTGGCGGCGCTTGCGGTCCATCAGCAGGTCGGCGAGGCGGGCCGGGTGGGCGTCGAGGACCTGGCGGGCGCCGTAGCCGGTGAAGTGGTCGGCGCTGCCGGCGGCGAGCCGCGCGCGGTGGCGGGTGGTGGTCACCAGGCTGGGGCCGGGTTCGTCGGTGAGCGGGCCGTCGAGGTCGGCGTAGGGGAGGGTGTCCTCGGCGCCGGCCACGACGACGTGGTGCAGCCGCGGGTTGGCCGCGAGGGCGCCGGCGCGCTCGAGCTCGGCCTCCTGGCCGCCGACGGCGAGGTCGTTGAAGGTCACCGCCAGGAGGCGTTCGCCGGCGCCCGTGCCGTGGCCGAGGACCGTGCCGGGCATCCCGGGCAGGCCCGCCGCCAGCAGGGCCAGGGTGCCGGATGCCGGGCCGCCGGACAGGTCGGCGCCGATGCCCGGGACGGGCATGCCCCGCGCGGCCCTGCGCTCGGCCGGTCCCATGCCGGGCACGGGGCCGGGGTCGATGTCGGCGCCGGGGACGTGGCGCGGTGCGGACAGGCGCGCGCGTACCGCTTCCACGAGGGCGTCGCGCACGCCGTCGACCGCGCGGTCGGGGTCGACGGGGGCCGCCGCGACGGCGATGGAGGCGACCGGCTCGTACCCGGCGATCTCGCGTGCCCCGGCGCGCAGGATCAGCGCGTGCCCCGGCGGAATGCGCCGCACGCCGTCGTACGGGGTGGAGTCGAGCAGGGCGGCCGGCACGTCGGGGGCGGCCAGCAGCGCGGCGAGGTGGCCGTAGTCGAGGTTGGCCTCGACGAGGTCGGCCAGCGGCAGGGCGGCCGTGGCGTAGGCCGTGCCGCCCGCCCAGGGGGTGTGGAAGACCGGCCGGGCGCCGGCCAGGTCGCCGCAGACGGTGATGCGGCGGCCGACCTGCACGACGGCGGTGTAACTGCCGGGCCAGGTCGTCAGGTGGCGCAGTGCGCCCCCGCGCGCGGCGAGCAGGCCCACGCGCAGCTGTTCGTCGGAGGCGCCGCACATGCCGAGGACGGCGATCCGGGTGCGCTCGTCGGCGCGCACCACGCGCACCTCGTCGGGGCGCCAGTCACCGACCGCCCACAGCGGATCGGGGTCGCCCCACAGGAGCTGGGAGCCGACGGGGTGCATCGTCTCGCCGTCGGGGCCGACCGCGCCGCCCCGCTCGCCGTGGCCGGCGTACGCGTCGGGACCGCCGTACGCGCCGCCGTAGCTGTCATATCCGCCGAAAGCACCCGGTTTGCCGCGGCCGTCGGCGGTACTGCTCCATCCCACCAACCACCGCATCGACGCCTCCACGGACTGTGGACAACCAGTGCACCGTACGAACGGTTCACATGCTGCCACGAAGAACGCGCCGCAGAGCGAAGGCGGGACGGCTTGTGATCCGGGGAACGCACTGGCGCACGGGTGCTCGCACCGGCTCGGGCGCCCGCGTGCGATTCCGTCACTGCGATGTGAATGCGCCCCCGTTGCGCTCCCCCAAAACGCCCCGTGCGCCCTCGATTTCCGTGGTGGGAGGCGTGATACGGCGGCGGACCCGGGGGCGATTTTTGGCCAAATCCCGCGCAGGCAAAGGATGTTGGAACAGCTTCGCACACGCTCCGTGCACACCGGCGCCGCGTCGTCGGCGCGTCGGCCCGGGAGACGGGCAGCGCCTCCCGGACCGCTCCGCCGCCCGCGGGGATGAAGGCGGCGGTGTCCCCCAGCCCACTGGATCCAGTACAGCGGGCCGACCCACGCACGGCCATAGAACCGCTCCCGGTGTGGCCGGAGAAGAGCGCACGCACGGGCGCACGGCCACACACCAGGAGCACGCCGCAACAGTCCGTGCGGAACGCCGCCGTCACGTACGGACCACAATCCCGCCATCCGGAAGAATGCCCCTTAACGCTTGGGATGCGGCGAACTACGCTGGGTTTACGAATGCCGCGTGGTTATGCCATCGCGGCAGCCGTCTGTGTCGAGGGGTGGCGCAATGTCCAGGGAGCAACGCGGGCCGAACGAGAAACTCGGCGCCGTTCTCGCCCTCGCGGGAATCAGCAACGCCGGACTGGCGCGACGCGTCAACGACCTCGGGGCGCAACGCGGGTTGACGCTCCGCTACGACAAGACGTCGGTGGCGCGCTGGGTGTCGAAGGGCATGGTGCCGCAGGGAGCGGCGCCGCACCTCATCGCGGCCGCGATCGGCCAGAAGCTCGGCCGGCCCGTGCCGCTGCACGAGATCGGCCTCGCGGACGCCGATCCCGCGCCCGAAGTGGGCCTCGCCTTCCCCCGGGACGTCGGCCAGGCCGTGCGGTCGGCGACCGAGCTGTACCGCCTTGACCTCGCGGGCCGCCGCGCCGGGACCGGTGGCATCTGGCAGTCGCTGGCGGGCTCGTTCGCGGTGAGCGCCTACGCCACGCCCGCCTCGCGCTGGCTGATAACCCCGGCCGACAGCTCGGTCGCGCGTGAGGCGTACTCCTCGGAGGGCTCCGGCGCACCGCTCAAAGTCGGCCACAGCGACGTGCAGAAGCTGCGGGAGGCCGCCGAGGACGCCAGGCGCTGGGACTCCAAGTACGGAGGCGGCGACTGGCGTTCGTCCATGGTGCCCGAGTGCCTGCGGGTGGAGGCGGCGCCCCTGCTGCTCGGCTGCTACTCCGACGAGGTCGGCCGCGCGCTGTTCGGGGCGAGCGCCGAACTGACCCGGCTGGCCGGGTGGATGGCCTTCGACACCGGCCAGCAGGAGGCCGCGCAGCGGTACTACATCCAGGCGCTGCGGCTCGCCCGCGCCGCGGCCGACGTCCCCCTCGGCGGGTACGTCCTGGCGTCCATGTCCCTCCAGGCGACCTACCGGGGATTCGGCGACGAGGGCGTCGACCTCGCGCAGGCCGCCCTGGAGCGCAACCGGGGCCTGGCCACGGCACGCACGATGAGCTTCTTCCGGCTCGTCGAGGCACGCGCCCACGCGCGTGCGGGGGACGCCCACGCGGCGGGCGCCGCGCTCAAGGCCGCCGAGGGGTGGCTGGAACGCGCGCGGGAGGGCGACAACGACCCGTCCTGGCTCGGCTTCTACTCCTACGACCGCTTCGCCGCCGACGCCGCCGAGTGCTACCGCGACCTGAAGGCACCGCGCCAGGTCCGGCGCTTCACCGAGCAGGCGCTGTCGCAGCCGACGGAGGAGTTCGTCCGCTCGCACGGGCTGCGGCTGGTCGTCTCGGCGGTGGCCGAACTGGAGTCCGGCAACCTCGACGCGGCCTGCGAGCAGGGGGTGCGGGCCGTGGAGGTGGCCGGCCGGATCTCCTCCGCCCGCACGACCGAGTACGTCAAGGACCTGCTGCACCGGCTGGAGCCGTACGGCGACGAGCCGCGGGTCGTGGAGCTGCGGGAGCGGGCCCGGCCGCTGCTGATGACCCCGGCGTAGGCCCCTGGCGGCAGCACCACGGGCGGCCCCCACGGACCACCGCCGCCCGCGCCCCTCCAGGAACACCGCTCCCCCCGCGTTTGAAGCCGCTGTCAGTGGCGCAGTGCACTATCGGGAGCGGGAGGTGGTACCTGGTGGGAGCCGGGACGGCGTACGACGGTGACGTGCTGGTCGTGGGCGGGGGGATCGTCGGGCTGTCGACGGCGTACGCGATCACGCGGGCCGCGCCGGGCACATGCGTGACCGTGCTGGAGAAGGAGGCCGCGCCGGCCCGTCACCAGACGGGGCGCAACAGCGGGGTCATCCACAGCGGGATCTACTACCGGCCGGGGTCGCTCAAGGCACGGTACGCGGTGCGGGGCGCCGCGGAGATGGTCAAGTTCTGCGCGGAGTACGACATCCCGCACGAGGTCACCGGCAAGCTGATCGTCGCCACCGGGCGCGACGAGCTGCCGCGGCTGCACGCGCTCGTGCAGCGCGGCCGGGAGAACGGCATCCCGGTCCAGGAGCTGAGCGGCGCGCAGATCGCGGAGTACGAACCCGAGGTGCGCGGCCTCGCCGCGATCCACGTGCGGACGACCGGCATCTGCGACTACGGCGCCGTCGCACGGCAGCTCGCCGAGGCGTCCGGGGCGGAGATCCGGTACGGCGCGGAGGTCGTCCAGGTCGACCGGCGGGCCGGGCTCGGGGTGGCCGTGCGCACCGCGCGCGGGGACGTCGTGCGCGCCCGGGTGCTGGTGAACTGCGCCGGGCTCCACTGCGACCGGATCGCCCGGCTGACCGGGGACGAGCCCGAGGTGCGCATCGTGCCGTTCCGCGGGGAGTACTACGAGCTGGCGCGGACCGAGCTGGTCCGGGGCCTGGTGTACCCGGTGCCCGACCCGGCGTTCCCCTTCCTCGGCGTGCACCTCACGCGCGGCATCGACGGGGGCGTGCACGTCGGTCCCAACGCGGTGCCGGCGCTCGCCCGCGAGGGGTACGGGTGGGGGGTCGTCCGGCCGGGGGAGGTCGCCCGGACGCTGGCGTGGCCCGGGGCCTGGCGGATGGGCCGGCAGCACTGGCGGTACGGGCTCGGTGAGCTGCGCAGGTCGGTGTCCAAGCGGGCGTTCGTGGCGGCGGTGCGCCGGATGCTGCCCGCGGTGCAGGAGGAGGACCTGGTGCGGGCCGGCGCCGGCGTGCGGGCGCAGGCGGTGCTGCGGGACGGCGGGCTGGTGGACGACTTCCTGATCCGGGAGGGCGAGCGGGCGGTGCACGTGCTGAACGCACCGTCCCCGGCCGCGACGGCGTCCCTGCCGATCGGCCGCGAGGTCGCCCGCCGGGCGCTGGCGGTACTGGAGTCCGCGTGAGGCCGACCGGAGCGGGGGCGGGGCCGGGCGCCGCGTGAGGGTGACCGCGGGGGAGCAGGGGCGGTACGCCGCACGAGGCTGATCGGCGCAGGGCCAGTCACGGTAGGTCGCATGAAGGTGGCCGCAGCGGGACGGTGACGGTGTGCCGCGTGAAGCCGACCGGCGCAGGGCCAGTCACGGTACGTCGCGCGAAGGGGGCCGCAGCGGGGGCAGCGACGGTGCGCCGCCGCACGGCGGTGGCCGCAGCGGGACAGACACGGCGCGCCACGTGAAGCCGACCGGCGCAGGGCCAGTCACGGTAGGTCGCGTGAAGGTGGCCGCGGCGGGGGCAGCGACGGTGCGCCACGTGAAGCCGACCGGAGCGGGGCCGGTCCCGGTACGCCGCGTGAAGGTGGTCGCAGCGGGGGCAGGGACTGCGCGCCGCGCCCCCGGTCCGCCGCCCCGTAAAATCGGTCCCACTGTGTCTGACTCGCTGAACTCCCCCGAAGCCCCCCGGACCGCCGCCGACGAGCGGTGGCACCGTCCCGGTGTGTCCGTGCGGCACACGCGGCCCAAGGGGGAGCCGCGCTTCCCCGACGGACCGCAGGCGGACCCCGCCGGGTCGCACTTCGAGCGGCGCATCCGGAGCTTCCAGCCGCGGCGCAGCCGGGTCACGGCCGGGCAGGCGGACGCCCTGCAGCGGCTGTGGCCGAAGTGGGGCCTGGACATCGACGGGCAGCGGGTGCTCGACCTGGCGGAGCTGTTCGGCAACGACCGGCCGGTCGTGCTGGAGATCGGCTTCGGCATGGGTGAGGCGACCGCGCAGCTGGCCGCCGCCGACCCGGACACCAACATCCTCGCCGTCGACGTGCACACCCCCGGCCAGGGCAACCTGCTGGCACTCGCCGAGCGCGGCGGCCTGTCCAACGTGCGGGTGGCCAACGGCGACGCGATCATCCTGCTGCGCGAGATGCTCACCCCGGACGCGCTCGCCGGGCTGCGCGTCTACTTCCCGGACCCCTGGCCCAAGAAGCGCCACCACAAGCGCAGACTCATCCAGCCCGAGTTCCTCTCGCTGGCCGCGACCCGCCTGCGGCCCGGCGCGGTCCTGCACTGCGCGACCGACTGGGAGCCGTACGCCGAGCAGATGCTCGAGGTGCTCGACGCCCACCCGGACTTCGAGAACACCCGGCCCGGCGGCGGGTTCGCGCCCCGGCCCGGCTTCCGGCCGCTGACCCGCTTCGAGGGCCAGGGCCTGGACAAGGGCCACGTGGTGAACGATCTGCTGTTCCGCCGCGTACAGCACCGCTGACCGCCCGCTCGCCGCCGTACCAGCCCGCACCCGTCAAGGCACCGCCCGCTCCGCGCCCGTCGAGGCACCGTCGCGGGCGGCGCCGTCCCTCGTTAGGGTCGATGCCGTGGCCATCAGTCCCCCGTACCCGCCGTACCCGATCCCTCCCGACGGCCCCGCCGGGGGCGGGGCGCTGCGGCACGCGCACTGGTGGCAGCGCACCTGGGTGCGGTACGGCGCGCTCATCACCCTGCTGACCCTGTCCGGGCTGGTGATCCTCGCGCTGGTGCGGCAGCAGACCGGCACCGAGGGCTTCCTGGTCGGCCTGGGGCTGGCCGTGCTGCCCGTACCGCTGCTGATCGCCGCGTTCCGGTGGCTGGACCGGGTGGAGCCGGGCCCCTGGCGCAACCTGGTGTTCGCGTTCGCCTGGGGCGCCTGCGCGGCCGCGCTCATCGCCATCGTCGCCAACAGCTTCGCCACCAAGTGGATCGCGACGGCGACCGCCGACCCCTCCGGCGCGGACACCCTGGGCGCGACCGTCATAGCGCCGGTGGTGGAGGAATCCGCCAAGGCCGCCGCCGTGCTGCTCGTCTTCCTCTTCCGCAGACGGGACTTCACCGGGATCGTCGACGGCGTCGTCATAGCCGGGGTGACCGCGACCGGGTTCGCGTTCACCGAGAACATCCTCTACCTGGGCACGGCCTTCGGGACCGACCAGCTCACCGGCGACCGGGGCATCCCCTCGGTCACCGCCGCGACCTTCTTCGTGCGCGTCGTCATGTCCCCGTTCGCGCACCCCCTGTTCACCGTCCTCACCGGCATCGGCTTCGGCATCGCCGCGCTCTCCGGCGAGCGCCAGCACGTGCGGCGCGTCCTGCTGCCGCTGTCCGGGCTCCTGCTCGCCATGGGCATGCACGCCCTGTGGAACGGCTCCTCCACCTTCGGGCAGTTCGGCTTCTTCGCGGTCTACGGCGCCTTCATGGTGCCCACGTTCGGCGTGCTGACCTGGCTCGTCGTGTGGACGCGGCAGCGCGAGCTGCACACCGTGCGCGAGGAGCTGCCCGCCTACGCCGTCGCCGGCTGGCTGTCCCCGGCCGAGCCGTACGCGCTCGGCTCGATGCGGGCACGGCGGCTCGCGCGCACCTTCGCCAAGAACCACGGGGGCAGGCCCGCCGCCCGGGCCGTCGCCGAGTACGAGGCCTACGCGACCTCGCTGGCGTTCCTGCGGCACCGGGGGCGGCTGGGCCGGGCCGGGGCCGACTTCGTCGTCCGAGAGGGCGAGCTGCTGAACGAGCTGTGGCGCCGGCGCGAGATCGCCCGGCCGGCGCTGGAGTACGCGGGCCGGGTGGCGGCCCCCATGCCGGTGCCCCCGGCGGCCTGGCCGGGACACGGCTTCGGGTACGGGTACGGGTACGCGCAGGCGCCGGGACAGGGATACGCCCCGGTGCAGGGACCGGGGCACGCCCAGGGGCACGGATACGGGTATCCGGCGAGCGGCCCGCACCCCGCGTACAACCCGTACCGGACGTGACCCCACCGGGCCGCGGGACGTCCGGCCCCGCCGGATCACCCACCGGGGACCACCGGTGGCGCGGTCCTACGCCGACGCCTCCGTCAGCGCGTCCAGTTCCCCGTCCGTGAGCTCCAGGTCCGCCAGCGCCAGCAGGTCCGGGAGCTGGTCGGTCGTGCGGGCCGAGGCGAGGGGGGCGGCGACGGTGGGCTGGGCGGCGAGCCAGGCCAGGGCGACCGTGGCGACCGGCACCTCGTGGGCGGCGGCGACCTCGTCGAGCGCCGTGAGGACGCGGCGGCCCCGCTCGGTGTCCAGGTGCTTGCCCGCACCCGCGGCCCGTGCGCTGTCCACGGTGGTGCCCGGGCGGTACTTGCCGGTCAGGAAGCCGGAGGCCAGGGCGTAGTAGGGGACGGCGGCCAGGCCCTCGCGCTCGGCCAGGTCGCGCAGCGCGCCCTCGTAGGTGTCGCGGGACACCAGGTTGTAGTGCGGCTGGAGGGCGACGTACCGGGCCAGGCCCTCGCGGTCGGAGAAGGCCAGGGAGGCGCTGAGCCGCTCGGGGGAGATGTTGGACGCGGCGATCTGGCGGACCTTGCCCGCCGTCACCAGCTCGTCGAGCGCGCCGATGATCTCCTCCACCGGCACCTCGGGCTTGTCGAAGTGGGTGTAGTAGAGGTCGATGCGGTCGGTGCCCAGGCGGCGCAGGGAGGCGTCGGCGGCGGCCTTGATGTTCGCCGCGGTCAGGCCCTGGTAGTCGGGGTGCTGGCTGACCTTGGTGGCGATGACGACGTCGTCGCGCTTGCCGCGGGACGCGAGCCACTTGCCAATGATCGTCTCGGACTCGCCGCCGCTGTTGCCGTCGACCCAGGCCGAGTAGGAGTCGGCGGTGTCGAGGAAGTTGCCGCCGGCTGCGGTGTAGGCGTCGAGGACGGCGAAGGAGGCGGTCTCGTCGGCCGTCCAGCCGAAGACGTTGCCGCCGAGGGCGAGCGGGAAGACCTCGAGGTCGGAGGAACCGAGTTTACGCAGAGCAGTCATGCCCTGTTCCAACGACCGGCCGGGGGGCGGTCATCCCGTCGGCCCGCAAACTTCACGTAAACCGGAACGGCCGCCGCCGGTTCCGGGACGGGGGTGCATGGGCCGGCCGGTCCGGGGAACCCGGTCCCCGGCCGGCCGCCCGATCAAGGGACGGGTCAGGGGGCGGGCCAGGGTCGGGTCAGGGGGTCAGGCCCTTGTCCCGCAGCCACGCCATCGGGTCGATCCCGGTGGCCGCGCCGCCGGGGTGGATCTCGAGGTGCAGGTGCGGCCCGGTGACGTTGCCGGTGGCGCCGACGCGCCCGATGACGTCGCCGGTGCCGACCTTCTGGCCGGCGCTGACGCTGATCGAGGACTGGTGGCAGAACCAGACCTCGGTGCCGTCGTCGAGGGTGAGGATCGTGCGGTAGCCGTAGGCGCCCGCCCAGCCCGCCTCGGTGATCGTGCCGCTGTGCACGGCCTTGATGAGGGTGCCGGTGGGCGCCGCGAAGTCCAGGCCGGTGTGGTAGCCGGAGGACCACATCGAGCCGGCCTGGCCGAACGTCGAGGTGATCGTGTACGACGACGTCGGCAGCGTGTACTGCTTGGCCAGCTCGGCCAGGCGCGCGGCCTCGGCCACCTTGGCGGCCTGCTCCTCGGCCTTCTTCTTCGCGGCGGCGGCCTTGGCCTGGGCCTCCTGCTCGGCCTGGGCGGCGGCGTCGGCCTCCGCCTTGGCCGCGGCGGCCTCGACGACGGCGAGCGCCTTGGTGTCGACCTGCGTCTGCTGCGACTCGGCCTGCGCCATGATCCGGGTGCGCAGGGCCTCACCGGCGTCGGCGGTGCCCTGGGCGGTGTCGTCCGCGGTGCTTCCGAAGGTGCTGAGCGCCGCGGGGGCGGCTTCCTGCGGGGCGTCGTGGTCGGAGATCAGCGAGCCGACGGAGGGCAGGTCGGGCAGCGAGATGGAGACCGGCGGCTTGCCGGTGTTGGCGCTGGCCATGCCGCCCGCGCCGACGGCGGCGATGACGCCGACGCCGAGGACGGTGGAGCTGCGGGCGAGTCCGCCGCGCTGCTTGGCGACGCGGTGCCGGCCGCGTACCGGACGGAGGGAGTCCGCGGTGGGGTTCCACTCCTCCCAAGGGCCCTCGTCGACGCGCTGACCGCCGTAGGCGAACGTCTCCGTGGGACGCTGGCTCGGCAGCGAGGGGGCTTCTGGGGCAGGCCGGTTGGACGCCACGCGGGCGCGCTCCTTTCCTTCCGTCGCCTACCGGGTTAGCTGACGGGTTCGGAGCGGGAAGGTCTCCTACGCGCGTATACCGGCCGCTGGTGGGCGGCGGCTTCCGCGTGATTCACCCCAAGGTGGTGGTTCCCCGGTTCCCTTGCGGGATTCGGCGCGTGCGCACGGAGCCGCCTTCGGTGACGGCTGGGACGACCGCGCTGCGTTATCGAACGTTAATAGACACGGAGGCAGCTTTCCAAGCCGTTCCGCTTGATCAACAACATTTTTGACCTGGACTTTCCTGCCACGACCGGGGAAAAACGGGCGAGTTGGCGGGGAATCAGGGTGCCCAGGGGAAGAGATCAGTAGTCACCGGTCGTTTGATAGTGACTCAGTTGTGATGCGAAGGGCGGTCGGACACTCACGCAGAGTGAGGGCGCGCGGGAGGCTGCGGAAACACCGAGGGCCGGAACCCTTTCGGATTCCGGCCCTCGGTCTTCAGTAGCGGGGACAGGATTTGAACCTGCGACCTCTGGGTTATGAGCCCAGCGAGCTACCGAGCTGCTCCACCCCGCGGCGATGACTCCACTGTACGCCATGTGCGGGACCAAAAGCGAAACGGTTGTCCAGGGCGCCCGGACGGGCACCGGGCTCACCCCAGGAGGTGCCGGTTCGGCTCCTTGGCCCGCCCCTCGTACTCGGGCAGTACGACGACGTCGGCGCCCCCCGCCGCCAGCAGCCCGTTGCCGTCCGCCGCCTCGACGAAGGTGTCCGGCTCGCGCCAGGCCGTGACCACCCGGCGCACCCCCGCGTCGAGGATGAGCCGGGCGCAGGGCGCCGGGCGGGAGGCGCGGCGGGCGCACGGCTCGAGGCTGCTGTAGACGGTCGCGCCGGCCAGGCGGGGGTCGGCGGCTCCGAGCTTGGCCAGGGCGGCCTCCTCGGCGTGCACCACCGGGTCGCCGCCCTCGCGGGAGTGACCGCGGGCCAGTTCGGTGCCGTCGGCGGCGACGACCACCGCGCCGACGCTGAACGCGGTGTCCGAGGGCGGGCACCGGTCGGCCAGGTCGCAGGCGAGGGCCAGCCAGCGGCGGTCGGCGGCGGAGGGCAGCGGGCCGGTGCCGGGGGCGGTGGGCTCGTAGCGCATCAGGACGACGTCCTCGATCCGCCGCGTCTCCACCAGCCGCAGCCGTCCGCCCTGATAGGCGCCGGGGCCGAAGAGGCGGGGGGCGTCCGGGTCGCCGACGAACAGGGGCGCGAGGACGAGCTGGAGCTCATCGGCGAGGCCCTGCTGGAGCAACTGGGTGTGGATCGTGCCGCCCCCCTCGACCATGAGGCGGCGCACGCCCCGTGCGTCGTGGAGGTGCTCCAGCGCGCGGCGCCAGTCCAGGTCGGGTCCGAGGGCGGCCACGTCGGCGGCGATGCCGGCGGCGCGGGCGCGGTCGGCGCCCCGGTCGGTGGTCAGCAGGAGCTTGTCGCCGCCCGTGTGCCAGAACCGCGCGGCCGGGTCGAGGTCGCCGGAGGCGCTCACCGTCACCTTGAGCGGGTAGGCGGGCCGGCCGGCGGCGACCCGGGCGGCTCGGCGCCCGGCGGAGTTGACCAGCAGGCGCGGGTTGTCGGCGCGCAGGGTGCCGGCGCCGATGAGGATGGCGTCGACGGACGCGCGCACCTCGTCGACGCGGTCGAAGTCGGCCGGGCTGGACAGCAGCAGCCGCTCCGGGCCGGTGTCGTCGAGGAAACCGTCGAGGGAGACGGCGGCCGAGAGCAGGACGTACGGGTACGGCATGGGGCGCGCTCTCTTGTGGGACGGGCGGGACCGGCGGGCGTGGCGCGACCGGGAGCCTCCCGGGACGCAGCCTTGGTTCAAATCTGAAGCAAACCTACACTGGCGGCATGACGACCCGCTGGCTGACCTCCGACGAGCAGCGCGCCTGGCGTGCCTACATGGCGGCCGCCCTGCTGCTGGAGGACACGCTCGACCGGCAGCTCCAGCAGGACGCCGGCATGCCGCACCTGTACTACTCCCTCCTGGCCAACCTCTCCGAGGCGCCCGGGCGGCGGCTGCGGATGACCGACCTCGCCGAGCGGTCGAAGATCACCCGCAGCCGGCTGACCTACGCGGTCGCCCGGCTGGAGAAGGACGGGCTGGTGCGGCGCGAGCAGTGCCCGTCGGACAGGCGCGGCAGCGTGGCCGCCCTCACGGACGAGGGCATGGCGGTGCTGGAGCGCACCGCGCCGGGCCACGTCGAGACGGTCCGCGCGTCGCTGTTCGACCGCCTCAGCCCCGAGCAGGTGGGGCAGCTGGAGGAGATCTGCTCGCGGATCGCGGGCGGGCTCGTGGACGGGGCGCAGGAGGGGGGCGGCCCGGAGGACCTGCCGTGGAAGCGGCGCTCGTCGCCCTGTGCGTGAGCGCGGCGGGGCGGGCCGGAAGCCCATTGCTTCAAACTTCAAGCACAGGTAGGGTCGGGCTCCGAGGATCTGCTTCAAATCTGAAGCAGCAGGAGGGCGGTGCGCCGCCCAGGACCCGGAGAACCGCATGCCCGCTGACCTCACCGCCGCCACGCCGCGCGCCCGCGTCCGGGTCCCGCTGCGCTTCCACGACGGTTACGCCGTCGACGCCGACCTCGTCACCTTCGACGGCCTCGTCGACGGCCGCGAGCACATCGCCGCCGTCCTCGGCGACCCCGCCCCCGGCAGCACGCCCCTGGTGCGGCTGCACTCCGAGTGCCTGACCGGGGACGTCTTCGGCTCGGCCCGCTGCGACTGCGGCCCGCAGCTGCGCGAGGCCGTCGAGCGCATAGCCGAACGCGGCGGCGTGCTGCTCTACCTGCGCCAGGAGGGCCGGGGCATCGGCCTCTACAACAAGCTCGACGCGTACGCCCTCCAGGACCAGGGCCTGGACACCTACGAGGCGAACGCCGCCCTCGGCCTGCCCGAGGACGCCCGCGACTACACGGCCGCCGCCCAGATGCTCCGCGCCCTCGGCGTCACCCGCCTGGACCTGCTCTCCAACAACCCCGACAAGGCCGACCAGCTGCGCGCGCTGGACATCGACGTCCACGACCGCGTCCCGACCGGCGTGTTCACCACCCCGCACAACGTCCGCTACCTGCGCGCCAAGGTGCTGCACACCAGCCACACGCTGCCGCTCGGGGACCTGACGGAACTGCACGCGGGCTGAGCGCGGGCGGAGCCCCCGGCTGGCGCCGCCCGGGAGGCCCGGCGTACGGACCCCGGGGCCGGGGGTAGGCACCGGACGTGACGAACCCGCCCTCCCCGCAGCAGAATCCGGCCGCCCCGGCGACCCGCCGCAGCTACGACACCGTCGCCGAGCGCTACGCCGCCGACATCGGCGCCGAACTCCCCGGCAAGCCCCTCGACCGCGCCCTCCTGGACGCCTTCGCCGAAGTGACCCGGCACGGCCCGGTGGCCGACGTCGGCTGCGGCCCGGGCCACGCGACGGCCCACCTCGCGGGCCGGGGCGCGGCGGTGACGGGCCTCGACCTCTCCCCCGGGATGTGCGCCGTGGCCCGCCGCGGCACCGGACTGCCCTTCGCCGTGGCCGACATGACCGCCCTGCCGCTGCGCTCCGGCAGCCTCACGGGGCTGCTGTGCTGGTACGCGCTCATCCACCTCGACCCGCCCCGACGGGCCGCCGCCTACGCGGAGTTCGCCCGCGTCCTACGCCCCGGCGGCCACGCCCTGCTGGCCTTCCACACCAGCACCGCCGACGCCCGCCCCGGCGAGTCCGCCCACTTCAGCGACTGGTGGGACCACCCGGTGGACCTCACCTTCCACTTCCTGGACCCGGCCACCGAGACGACGTCCCTCACGGACGCGGGCCTCACGGTCACGGCCCACCTCGACCGGGCCCCGTACCCCGGCGTCGAGCACCCGAGCAGGCGGTCGTACCTGCTGGTGCGGCGGGACGGGGAGGGGTAGGCGGGGGCCGGGCGCCGGAAACACCGCGCCCCGGTCCGGGGATCCCTGGACCGGGGCGGTGTCGTAGGCCGTGTGGGACTCGAACCCACAACCAATGGATTAAAAGTCCACTGCTCTGCCAATTGAGCTAACGGCCCGGGCGATGTTGCCTCCCCGAGCATAGCCGGACCGGGCCGGGTGTCCGATCGGGTATCGGGACACGGGCGGGTGGACGTGTCGTGGCGCCAGCCGCTGCCGGGGAGGCGGCGGGCGTCACGGGTCGGCGGGCTCCGGGGCCGCGGCGGCACGGCGGGACGCCTCGCGGGCGCGGGTGCGTTCGTGGTCGGGGTCGAGGAACCAGTGGCGGGCCGAGGCCAGCCACCAGGCGGCCGCGAAGCCGAGGACCACGAGGACGGCCACGGGGGCGTAGTTGAACGTCTCCCAGGTGACCGGGGAGACCTGCGGCAGCATGAACAGCACGGTGATGACGCCCACCCAGATGACCGCCACCACGCCGATCACCTGCGACCAGCGGCCCAGGTGCCACGGGCCGCGCTCGAAGGCGGCGCCCTTGCGCAGGCGCAGCAGGGTGGGGATGACGTAGGCGACGTAGAGGCCGATGACCGCGATCGAGGTCACCGCGGCGTAGGCGGTGTAGTTGATCAGGTACGGCAGGCCCAGCGCGAGGGCGGCGATGGCGGCGAGCCAGACCGCGGCGACCGGGGTGCGGGTGCGCGGGCTGACGGTGTGCCAGACGTGCGAGAAGGGCAGCGCGCCGTCGCGGGAGAAGGCGTAGATCATGCGGCTGTTGGCCGTCACCGACGCCATGCCGCAGAACAGCTGGGCGCCGATCACCACCAGCAGGAGCAGCTTGCCGGCGGTGGCGCCCAGCGCGTCGAGCAGGATCTGGGCCGGGGGCGCGCCGGTCGGGGAGTCCAGGGCGCCGTCGTAGGACTGGATGGCGAAGGTGAAGCCGAGCAGGAGGACGAAGCCGGCGATCCAGGAGGTCCAGATGGACCGCACGATGCCCTTCGGGCCGGCGGTGGCCGCGTCGTGGGTCTCCTCCGTCATGTGGGCGGAGGCGTCGTAGCCGGTGAAGGTGTACTGGGCCATCAGCAGGCCCAGCAGGACGACGTAGAAGCCGCTGCTCCAGCCGGTGTTGTTGACGAACTCGCCGAAGACGAACGACGTCGGCCGGTGGTGGTCCGGCGAGAACGTGAGCGCGCCGACGATGACCGCGACGCCGAGCACGTGCCACCAGACGCTGACGCTGTTGAGCAGGGCGACGATGCGGACGCCGAAGGTGTTCAGCAGGCCGTGCAGGACGAGGATCGCCGCGAACAGCAGGACCGTGCGGCCGGGGGTGACCTCGAAGCCGAACTGGAGGTTCAGGTAGGCGCCGAGGAAGGAGGCCGCGCCGAAGTCGATGCCCGCGGTCACCGCGACCTGGCCCAGCACGTTGAACCAGCCCGTGAACCAGGCCCAGGCCGCCGCCGAGCGCGCCGGCGCCAGCCGGTGGGCCCAGAAGTACAGGCCCGCCGACGTGGGGTACGCCGAGCAGATCTCGGCCATGGACAGCCCGACGAAGAGGGTCATCAGCCCGACGGCCACCCAGCCCCAGGTGATCACGGCGGGGCCGCCGGTGTTCATGCCGAACGCGTACAGCGTCAGGCAGCCCGACAGCACGGAGATGATCGTGAAGGACACCGCGTAGTTGGAGAACGCCGACATGCGTCGGGCGAGCGTCTGCGTGTAGCCGAGCTGGGCCAGCCGTTCTTCGTCGGACAGCCCACTCCCTCTGGCGTCATCTGTCATGCCCCCAGCGATTCCCTCGCCGGGGGCATGACATGCGTCACAGGGTGACCGGAAACGGCTTGCCGGGAACGGCCGAGCGCCGTGCCCCCGTCGGGGACACGGCGCTCAGTCGTTGGTCGGATCAGCCGTTGCGCTTCCAGCGCGGCTTGTCCTCGCGGCGGCCGAAGGAGCCGCCACCGCGGTGGTCGTCACGGCGGCCGCTGGGACGGTCGTGGGACGGACGGTCGTGGCCGCCGGCGCGGAAGCCCGGGCGGTCGTCGCGGCGGTCGCGGTTGAACGGACGGTCGCTGCCCCGGTGACCGGTGCGCTCGTCGCGGCGGAAGCCGCCCCGGTCGTCACGGCGCTCGAAGGAACGGCCACCCCGGTCGTCACGACGCTCGTCCCGGCGGAAGCCGCCCCGGTCGTCACGACGGTCGTCACGGCGGTCGTCGCGGCGCTCGAAGGAACGGCCGCCACGGTCGCCGCCGTCCCGGCGGTCGTAACCGCGCTCACCGCGGTCACGGTCGAAGGAGCGGGCCCCACGGTCGTCGCGGCGGTCGTCCCGGCGGAAGCCGCCGCGGTCGTCGCGGCGCTCGAAGGAACGGCCACCACGGTCACGGTCGAAGGAACGGCCACCCCGGTCGTCACGACGCTCGTCCCGGCGGAAACCGCCCCGGTCGTCACGACGGTCGTCGCGGCGGAACCCGCCCCGGTCGTCACGGCGCTCGTACGACGTCGTCGACGCCGGACGCTCCTCGCGCTCGGGCCGGTCGGACCGCTCGGCGTCCCGCGCGGTCGGCTGCTCCGGGAGGGAGACCTCCACCGCGGCACTCTCGACGACCGCCGCGGCCTGGGCCTCGGCCACCGCCGCCTCGGGGTCCTCGCCCCGCTCGCGGGCGACCCGGGCCACCAGCCGGTCGGCCTCCTCGCGCAGCTCGGCGGCACGCCGCTGGGCGCGCTCCAGCTGCTGGGCGAGGTGGGCGACCTCGCGCTCGGCCTGCTGCGCGGCGTTGCCCGCGGACTCGGCCTGGACCTCGGTCATGGAACGGGCGCCGGTGATGTCGGCGACCTCCGGGTCGAAGGCGGCGCCGCCCTGGATGATGTGGCGGCCCGCGTCGACGCCGGCGTCCTCCATCAGGCGGAAGATCTGGCGCCGCTGGTGCGGCAGGGAGAGGGAGACGACCGTGCCGGTGCGGCCGGCGCGGGCGGTACGGCCGGCGCGGTGCAGGTAGTCCTTGTGGTCGCCGGCCGGGTCGACGTTCAGCACCAGGTCGATGCCGTCGACGTGGATGCCGCGGGCGGCGACGTCGGTGGCGACCAGGACGTTGACGTAGCCGTCCTTGAAGTCGGCCAGGGTCCGGGTCCGGGCGCCCTGGGTCATGCCGCCGTGCAGCGCGTCGGCCTTCACGCCCGCGTCGCGCAGCTGCTCGGCGATGCGGTCGGCGCCCAGCTGGGTGCGGACGAAGATGATCGTGCGGCCCTTGCGGGAGGCGATCGCGGCGGTGACCGGCGCCTTGTCCTTCGGCTTCACGATGAGGATGTGGTGGGACATCGTCGTGACGGCGCCCTGGGCCGCGTCCACCTCGTGGTGGACCGGGTTCTTCAGGTAGCGGTCGACGAGGGTCTTGATCTCGTTCTCCATGGTCGCGGAGAACAGCATCCGCTGGCCGCCCGCCGGAACCTGGTCGAGCAGCTCCGTCACCTCGGGCAGGAAGCCCAGGTCGGACATCTGGTCGGCCTCGTCGAGGACGGCGATCTGCACGTCCTCCAGGGAGCAGGCGCCGCGGTTGATGATGTCGCGCAGCCGGCCCGGGGTGGCGACGAGGACGTCGACGCCGCGCTCGAGCGCGTAGATCTGGTTGCCCATCGACGTACCGCCGCAGACGACCTTCATCTTCAGGCCGAGGACGTCGCCGTAGGGCTGGAGCGCGTCGGCCACCTGCATGGCCAGCTCGCGGGTCGGGGTGAGGATGACCGCGCGCGGGCGGTGCTTCTCGGTGCGGCCGCCGGCCAGCTGGGCCAGCGTCGGCAGGCCGAAGGAGAGGGTCTTGCCGGAGCCGGTGCGGCCACGGCCGAGGATGTCCTTGCCGGCCAGGGCGTCCGGGATGGTCGCGGCCTGGATCGGGAAGGGGACCGTCACACCGTTCTGCGCGAGCTTGCGCACGACGCCCTCGGGGAGACCGAGGCCGGCGAAGGTGACCCCGGGGGTCTCCTCGACGCCGGCGGCGGCGCTCTCCGCGGCCTCGATGACCTCGACGGCCTCGACGGCCTCGGGCACGACGGTGTGGTCAGTGCTGGAAATGGACATGCGAATGCGAAACCTTCCGGAGTCTCGTCGGCACGCGCCCGTCAACTCCGTGTTCGCATCAACGACCGCCTCAATGCGGTCCGCCACGGCAAGGGAGAGTACGCGCCACACGGCGCGCTCTGCGGTGGCGCCGGGCAAATGGGATCAAACGATCTACCACCATACGCACCCTGCCCCCCGGAACGCAAACCGCCTCCGTCGCCCTCGCCCCGCACCGCACGCCCCTCACCTGCGCCGGAGCGTCCACCACCTGTTCCGGCGTGAGCAGCGACACAACGGTCCGCCCGGCTCCGCACGCCCCGGTTCACACCGGCGCCCCCGCCTCCGGTGCCGGCAGCCGCTCGGCGAGCTGGGGGCGCGGGTCCTCGTGGGCCGACGACGACGGCTCGGCGACCGTCGGCTCGGGCGAGGGCGACGCGGGCGGTTCCGGGGGCGGCGGGTCGGAGGGGGTGGGGCGCGGCGGGGTCGGCTGGTCGCCGCTCGGGCTGGGCGCCCCGGGGCCGTCGGGGCCGTTGCCGCCGCCGCCCCGACCCGGCTCCTCCCCCGCCGGGGGCGGGGCGCTCGCGCCGGAGGTGGGGGAGGCGGTGGGCGAACCGGACGCGTCGTCCTCGCCCCGGCCCTTGCCGTGGCCGCCCTTGCCGTCGGCGTGCCCGCCGGGGTGCCCGAGCCGGCCGCCCCCGCCCGCCCGCGCACCGCCCGGCACCCCGTCGCCCGGCTGCCCCGCCGACTGCGACGGCCTGGCCGGGCCGCCCTCCCCGTCACCCACGCTCATGCAGCCGGCGGCCGTGGCGACGGCCAGGACCGTCGCGGCCAGGCGGACGGGTACGTACAAGGGGCGCACGGGAGCCACCTCCGATGGGGGACGGGAGTCAACCTGCCCAACTCCCGCCGCCCATAAGAGGACACGCTCCCCGCGTGCGACCGCTACCCGTACCCGAGCGCGTGCAGCCGCGCGTCGTCGATCCCGAAGTGGTGGGCGATCTCGTGCACCACGGTGACCTCGGTCTCCTCGACGACCTCCTCCCGCGTCGCGCACATCCGCAGGGTCGGACCCCGGTAGACGGTGATCCGGTCGGGCAGCACGCCCGCGTACCACTCCCCGCGGTCGGTGAGCGGAGTCCCCTCGTACAGCCCGAGCAGCTCCGGGTCGTCGGCCGGCGGCTCGTCCTCGACGAACACCGCGACGTTGTCCATCAGCCGCGTCAGCTCCGGCGGGATCCGGTCCAGCGCCTCGGCGACCAGTTCCTCGAACTCCTCGCGCGTCATCTCCAGCACAGGGCCATTGTCGGGCACGCGGGCCTCGTACGGGGGCGCGACCGGCGCCACCGGGCCCCTCGTCCGCATGGCCGCGCACGCACTTGGGCATACGGGACCAATGGTCAGCGTCCGCACCCCCGGGAAGCGCAAGCCGAAGCCGCCCGTCCTCGAACTCGCCCCGCGCCCCCACCCCTGGCGCCGCGCCCTCGGCCTCGTCACCGTCGTCCTCGCCGGCGCCTGGCTCGGACTGCTGGTGGTGGGGAACGTCCGGGCGCAGGTCGGCCCGATGAACACCACGATGACCCTGCGCCCGTCGCTCAGCGGCGGCACGAAGATCAACGTCTCGCCGCTGGGCGCGCTGCAGCTGGACAGCCATGTCGCTCCGGTCCGCCTGGACGTCAACGTCGACCAACTGGACCCGGTGCGCGCACAGGCCCTGGTGGACCACCCGGAACGGCTGTCCGGCCTCCAGGACGAGGTCGCGCGGGACGTCGAGCACGGCACGCTCGACCTGGCGGTGCGCTCCTGTGTGGCGGTGGTGGTGGGCGCCACGACCCTCGGCCTCGCCGTCTACCGCCGGCCGGGCCGGGCCGCGGCGGCCGGCGGACTGGCGCTGGCGCTGCTGGCGGCCTCGGGCGGCACGGCGTACGCCACGTGGAACCCGAAGTCGGTGCTCGAACCGCGCTTCTCCGGCCTGCTCTCGTCGGCCCCGTCGCTCGTGGGCAACGCCCGCAGCATCGTCACGGAGTTCGACGTCTACCAGAAGGAGCTGGCCCGCCTGGTGACGAACGTGACCAAGCTCTACGACGTCACGTCCTCGCTGCCCGCCTACCAGCCGGACCCGACCACCGTCCGCGTCCTGCACGTGTCCGACATCCACCTGAACCCGGCGAGCTGGAAGATCATCGCCTCGCTGGTGGAGCAGTACAAGGTCGACGTGATCGTCGACTCCGGCGACACGATGGACCACGGCACGGCGGCGGAGAACGGCTTCCTCGACCCGGTCGCGAACCTGGGGGCGCCGTACGTGTGGGTGAGGGGCAACCACGACTCGATGCTCACCCAGCGCCACCTGGAGGGCGTGCGCTCCGTGCACGTCCTGGACGGGGGGCGGGCGGTGACCGTCGCCGGGCTGCGCTTCGCGGGCGTCGGCGACCCCCAGTACACGCCGGACCGGTCCACGCTGCCGGGCGGCGGGGACGCCGAGGAGCGGGCCGGTGCGGAGCTCGCGGCGGCGCTGCGGGCCCAGCGGGCGGCGGGGACGCCGGTGGACGTGGCGATCGCGCACGAGCCCAGCGCGGCGCGGGGCGTGGACGGCGAGGTGCCGTTGGTGCTGGCCGGCCACCTGCACCACGAGCAGACCGAGGTCCTGGACAAGGGCACGCGGCTGCGGGTCGAGGGGTCCACGGGCGGCAGCGGACTGCGGGCGGTCGAAGGGAAGTACCCCGACCCGATCGAGGCGTCGATCCTGTACTTCGACCGGGACACCCGGCGGCTCCAGGCCTGGGACGAGATCAAGCTGGGCGGCCTGGGCCTGACGACGGCCGAGGTCAGCCGCCACCTGCCGAAGGAGAACCAGCCGGGGGCCACCCCGACGCCGACGGACCCGGCGACCGGGACCCCGACCGGGAGCCCGACCGGCACTCCGACGGGGACGGCGTCCGCCCCGTAAACCGTTTTGGCGATACCTCCCGCCATCCCATATGCTTCTCACGTCCCCGACGCGCTGAGAAGCGCCCAGGCGGGCCGATAGCCCTCATCGTCTAGCGGCCTAGGACGCCGCCCTTTCAAGGCGGTAGCACGGGTTCGAATCCCGTTGGGGGCACGCAGTACGGTGTGCGACACTTGAGCGCGTTCGTCGCACACAACAGCTTGGTCCTGTGGAGCAGTTTGGAGTGCTCGCCACCCTGTCAAGGTGGAGGCCGCGGGTTCAAATCCCGTCAGGACCGCTGAGATCTCGCGAGAGATCTCGTGGCTGGGTAGCTCAGTTGGTACGAGCGATCGCCTGAAAAGCGATAGGTCGCCGGTTCGACCCCGGCCCCAGCCACAGCGGAAAGGCCCTCGCCGGGATCCCGGCGGGGGCCTTTCGTCGTTCCGGTGGGCCCCACCGTCCGTCCCGGAGCAAAAGCGTTCGCCGCAATTTCCGCCGGGATGAGATCCTGGATCGCGTATGTCTACGCACCCCGCCCCCGCCCTCGGCGCCCTCGCCCCCCGCCTGGCCGAGCTGTCCCTGCGCGACGCGCACCGGCTCGGGCGCAGGCTCGAGGGCGCGCGCAAGATCCGCAAGCCGGAGGCCCGCGCGGCCGTGCTGGCCGAGATCGAGGCCGAGGTGGGCAAGGCCGAGGAGCGGATGGCCGGCCGGCACGCGCGCGTGCCCGCGGTCACCTATCCCGAGCAGTTGCCCGTCTCCCAGAAGAAGGACGACATCGCGGCGGCGATCCGCGACCACCAGGTCGTCATCGTCGCCGGTGAGACCGGGTCCGGGAAGACCACCCAGATCCCGAAGATCTGCCTGGAGCTCGGCCGGGGCGTGCGCGGCATGATCGGGCACACCCAGCCGCGCCGGATCGCCGCCCGCACCGTCGCCGAGCGCGTCGCCGAGGAGCTGCGCACCCCCCTCGGCCAGGCCGTCGGCTGGAAGGTCCGGTTCACCGACCAGGTCGACCCGGACGCCACGTTCGTCAAGCTGATGACGGACGGCATCCTGCTCGCCGAGATCCAGACCGACCGCGAGCTGCGCGCCTACGACACGATCATCATCGACGAGGCCCACGAGCGGTCCCTCAACATCGACTTCCTGCTCGGGTACCTGGCCCAGCTGCTGCCCAAGCGGCCGGACCTCAAGGTCGTCATCACCTCGGCGACGATCGACCCCGAGCGCTTCTCGCGGCACTTCGGCGACGCCCCGATCATCGAGGTCAGCGGGCGGACGTACCCGGTCGAGGTGCGCTACCGGCCGCTGCTCGAGGATGTCGGCGAGGACGCGGAGGACACCGCGGACGCCGACCGCGACCAGATCACCGCGATCATCGACGCGGTCGAGGAGCTCCGCGGCGAGGGCCAGGGCGACATCCTGGTGTTCCTCTCCGGCGAGCGGGAGATCCGCGACACGGCGGACGCGCTGGAGAAGAGGAAGTTTCCCTTCACCGAGGTGCTGCCGCTCTACGCCCGCCTCTCGCACGCCGAGCAGCACCGGGTCTTCCAGCCCCACACGGGCCGCAGGATCGTTCTCGCGACCAACGTGGCGGAGACCTCGCTGACCGTCCCGGGCATCAAGTACGTCATCGACCCCGGCTTCGCCCGCATCTCCCGCTACAGCCACCGCACCAAGGTCCAGCGGCTGCCCATCGAGCCGATCTCGCAGGCCAGCGCCAACCAGCGCAAGGGCCGCTGCGGCCGTACCTCCGACGGCATCTGCATCCGGCTGTACAGCGAGGAGGACTTCCTCGCCCGGCCGGAGTTCACCGACGCCGAGATCCTGCGGACGAACCTCGCCTCCGTCATCCTGCAGATGACCGCCGCCGGCCTCGGCGACATCGAGAAGTTCCCCTTCATCGACCCGCCGGACCACCGCAACATCCGCGACGGCGTGCAGCTGCTGCAGGAGCTGGGCGCGCTGGAGCCCGACCAGAAGGACCCCCGCAAGCGGCTCACGCAGACCGGGCGCAAGCTCGCCCAGCTGCCCGTCGACCCGCGGCTGGCCCGGATGGTCCTGGAGGCCGACCGCAACGGCTGTGCCCGCGAGGTCATGGTGATAGCCGCCGCGCTGTCCATCCAGGACCCGCGCGAGCGCCCCGCGGACAAGCAGGCCCAGGCCGACCAGCAGCACGCCCGCTTCAAGGACGAGACCAGCGACTTCCTCGCCTACCTCAACCTCTGGCGGTACGTCAGGGAGCAGCAGCGCGAGCGGGGCTCCAGCTCGTTCCGCCGGATGTGCAAGCAGGAGTACCTGAACTTCCTGCGCATCCGCGAATGGCAGGACATCTACACCCAGCTGCGCACGGTCGCCAAGCAGATGGGCATCCACCTCAACGACCAGGACGCCGAACCGGACCGCGTCCACGTCTCGCTGCTGGCCGGCCTGCTGTCCCACATCGGGATGAAGGACGTCAAGGACGGCAACAAGAACGAGTACCTGGGCGCCCGCAACGCCAAGTTCGCGATCTTCCCGGGCTCGGCGCTGTTCCGGAAGCAGCCGCGCTTCGTGATGTCGGCCGAGCTGGTGGAGACCTCACGCCTGTGGGCCCGCGTCAACGCGAAGATCGAGCCCGACTGGGTCGAGCCGCTCGCGGAACACCTGCTGAAGCGGACGTACAGCGAACCGCACTGGGAGAAGGACCAGGCGGCCGTGATGGCGTACGAGAAGGTCACGCTGTACGGCGTGCCGATCGTCGCCCAGCGGAAGGTGAACTACGGCCGGATCGACCCGGAGGTCAGCCGGGAGCTGTTCATCCGCAACGCGCTCGTGGAGGGCGACTGGCGCACGCACCACAAGTTCTTCGCCGACAACCGCCGGCTCCTCAGCGAGGTCGAGGAGCTGGAGCACCGGGCGCGGCGCCGGGACATCGTGGTCGACGACGAGACGCTGTTCGACTTCTACGACGAGCGGGTGCCCGACCACGTGGTCTCCGGCGCCCACTTCGACTCCTGGTGGAAGCACAAGCGGCACGAGCAGCCCGACTTCCTCGACTTCGAGCGGGAGATGCTCATCCGGGAGTCGGCGGAGGCGGTCACCAAGGCCGACTACCCGGACACCTGGCGGCAGGGCGAGCTGAAGTTCCGGGTGACGTACCAGTTCGAGCCGGGCGCGGACGCGGACGGCGTGACCGTCCACGTCCCGCTCCAGGTGCTCAACCAGGTCACCGACGAGGGCTTCGACTGGCAGATCCCGGGCCTGCGCGAGGAGGTGGTGACGGAGCTGATCCGTTCCCTCCCCAAGCCGGTCCGGCGCCACTACGTGCCCGCGCCGAACTACGCCAAGGCGTTCCTGCAGAGGGCCACTCCGCTGCGGGAGCCGCTGACGGTGACCATGGCGCGCGAGCTCAAGCGCATGGTCGGGGTGCCGTTCGAGGCCGAGGACTTCGACTGGTCGAAGGTCCCCGACCACCTGAAGATCACGTTCCGGATCGTCGACGAGCGGCGCCGCAAGCTCGCCGAGGACAAGGACCTGGAGGCGCTGAGGCTCCAGCTGAAGCCCCGGGCGCGCAAGGCCCTGTCGCAGGCCGCCGCGGCCACCGCGGAGCGCACGGGCGGTGAGTCGCTGGAGCGCACGGGCCTGACCGACTGGACCATCGGCACGCTCACCCGGGTCTTCGAGACCCGCCGGGCCGGCCAGCCGGTCAAGGCGTACCCGGCGCTGGTCGACGACGGCGACACCGTCTCCGTGCGGCTCTTCGACACCGAGGCCGAGCAGGCCGAGGCGATGTGGAAGGGCACCCGCCGGCTGATCGTGCGCAACATCCCGGTCAACCCGGCGAAGTTCGCGTCCGAGAAGCTGACGAACGCCCAGAAGCTCGCGCTGTCCGCCAATCCGCACGGGTCCATCCAGGCCCTGTTCGACGACTGCGCCCTGGCCGCGGCGGACAAGCTGATCGCCGACTTCGGCGGGCCGGCGTGGGACGAGGAGTCCTACCGGAAGCTGTACGACAAGGTGCGCGCGGAGATCGTCGACACGACGGTCCGCGCGGTGGGCCAGGTGCAGCAGGTGCTGGCCGCCTGGCAGGCGTGCGAGCGGCGGCTGAAGGCGGTCAACAGCCCCGCGCTGCTGGGGAACCTCCAGGACGTGCGCAAGCAGGTGGACGCCCTGGTGAAGCCCGGCTTCGTGACGTGGGCGGGGCTGCGGCGGCTGCCGGACCTGATGCGCTACCTGGTGGCCGCGGACCGGCGGCTGCAGCAGATGCCGACCAGCGTGCAGCGGGACACCACGCGCATGGAGAAGGTCCACGAGATGCAGGACGAGTTCGCCTGGCTGCTGGAGCAGATGCCCGCCGGGCGGCCCGTCCCGCAGCAGGTCCTGGACATCCGCTGGATGATCGAGGAGCTGCGGGTGAGCTACTTCGCCCACGCGCTGGGCACGGCGTACCCGATCTCCGACAAGCGGATCGTGAAGGCGATCGACGCGCTCGCTCCGTGATCACGCCCCTACGGGGGGTGAGTTCGACCAGCGGGCTCACCCTCCTGTACAGTCCTTCTCGCAGCGCAACGCACGAACAGCGCAGCGAAACCAGGTCCTGTGGAGCAGTTTGGAGTGCTCGCCACCCTGTCAAGGTGGAGGCCGCGGGTTCAAATCCCGTCAGGACCGCAGTAACAGAGAGCCCGGATCTTCGGATCCGGGCTTTTTGCTGCCTTCTTCGAGCCCCGGACTCACGCGCCGTTGCGCTGCGTCCCCTTGACGGTCCGTCGTTCGCTCGGTACCCCAGAAGGCAGGGGAGGTGGCGCATGGCGGCATCGGGTAGGCACGAGACGGGGGCCTTGCTCCGGGCGCACCTGGCGGCCGCGTCCTCCTACGGGCACCTGACCCGCCGCTGCCCCATCTGCCTCCGCCTGCTGCGGCTGGCCCTGGAGGGCGCTCCAGCGGCCGCACAGGCGCCCGAGGAGCCGGCGGAGGACGGGACGCCCTCACCCGCCTGATCCGGGGCGGCGTCAACTCCCGTGCGGGCGTGGGGCGCTGGGGCAGGTGTTCCCTTTAGCGCACCCGAACCAGCGGTAACAAGGCCCCTGGCATGTGACGGGAGTCACCGCATAAGTTTCGGGAACGGCGGTTCTTACCCCACTCCTACAACTGGTCGATTTAATATGTGCAATTGCACTCCCCCCGGGAGGCCACGCACAGCCGACCCGACAGGGCCCCCCAGAGTCCCACAAGGGCGCTCACAGAACCTCCGTACCTCCGGCACCGCGCACCGCGGGCGCACGCGGGCGCACAAAAAAGATCGCGCTGGACCCGGCGGAGTCCAGCGCGATCTACGACGCACCCTGTCTTGCGTGCCTCACCGATGTGTTCGGCGTGGGCGAGGGGCCTGTTGGGGCAGGCACCCGCGTCGCTCGGAGCTAGGGTTCGGGCGCGATGGCCGATTGGGGGACCAGCCGTTTCGCCCGGTATTCAGTTGTTCAGGCCTCGCTGCGCTGCTGCGGGATGCCCGCGAGCAGAGCGCGGACCTCAGCCTCGCGGTAACGGCGGTGTCCGCCGAGCGTACGGATCGACGTGAGCTTGCCGGCCTTCGCCCACCGCGTGACCGTCTTCGGGTCGACGCGGAACATCGTGGCGACCTCAGCCGGGGTCAGCAGCGGCTCGGCATCAGGGGTGCGAGCGGTCATGAGCGGCCTCCTCGGGAGAACCGAACCTTCTCGGTTCTTTCCTCTAAATTCTGCACCTTGACCCGCGTTGCCCGAAATGGCGGACGCGAGTCGAGTCGGTTATAGGACGAACGGCTTGTCCTCGGCACTACAACTACACCATCTGTCCAGCCGCGTCGGCCAAACCGATGGAATTGCCCCCCCAGGCGTTCATCACCGACGGAAGCCGATGGACCATGCCATAGCGGACAGTCACGCCACTGTGACGATCAGTCACAGGGCGATCAGGAGGCACCAGACCCCCCAAAGCGTGCAATGCTGAGACAGAGTCCTCCCCGGACTCCTTGTCCTATTTTGGCATGAGGAGCGGCAAGGGACGCAAGGGCCTTGTACGTGCGTTCTGTCACCCTTGACGCTTACGTCCGGATCGGGACCTACGTCCCGTCAACTTCCGGAAGTGCGATGACCGTACGCGCTGGAGGACCGTTCAAGCCGTGACGTAGGTCACCTGAGCCCGGGTCAGTTGGTGGACCGCCGGTCGCGGACCGCTCGCCAGCGCTCCACCAGCCGCGCGTACGCCTCGCCGGCCCGCTCCCCGTCGCCCCGGCCCAGCGCCTCGATGCCCTCGGCGACGTCGGCGGCCGAGTGGTCGGCCTCCAGGTGGCGGTCCGGGAGCGTGTGCACCAGGCCGCCGTAGTCGAGTTCGACCACCGAGCGCGGGTGGAACTCCTCCAGCCAGCGCCCCACGTCCACCAGGCCGTCGATGAGCGGCCCCTCGTCCATCGTGTCCCGCAGGGTGCGCAGTCCCCGGGCCACCCTGCGCCGCGCCTGCACCATCGGGGTGCGGTAGCGCAGCAGCGGGGGCACGCCGGCCGTGCCCCGGTCGTAGCGCCGCTCCTCGTCCGAGACGAGCACGAACCAGTTGATCGGCACCTGCCAGGTCGCCGTGCGGATCCACGGCCGGGCGTCCGGGTTGCGGGCCAGCCAGCGCTCGTAGTCCTGCGCGGCCTGCCGGCGCACCACCGGCGGCAGGACGGCGTCCAGGACCGTCGGCGGCAGCTCCTCGTCGAGGTCGTCCAGCGCCTGCCAGCCGCGCAGCCGGGTGCGCCACGGGCACACGCACAGCACGCCGTCGGCCTCCATCACGAACGCGTCGCCGCTCTCGTGCACCGGCACCGCCACCGGCGGGGTGGGCACCAGGTCGGCCAGCGAGCGGCGCAGCTCGTCCTGGTACGAGGGCCGGTCCGGGCGCCGTGCGTAGCGCTCCCAGTGGGCGCGCTCGGGCTCGGGGAAGGCGGCCAGCGGCTCGTACACGCGCAGGTACGCGGCGTACGGGACGATCACCGAGGACACCTTGGGCACGCCTGCTCCCTCCCCCTCCGACCGACCGGGAAAACGGACGGACCCGCCCTCGGGCGGGCCGCAAAACCATGCGAATCGTCGCACGGCCGTACCACCCGGGGACGTGATCCTCGGCACTGCGCGTCCGCCGGCCCCTCCAGGCCCTACGCTCGTCCCACAGGCCCCGGCACCCTGCCGCGCGCGCCACAAGCGCGCGGGGAGGGCCCGCGCGGAGCCCCGACCCCAACCGTCGCTAGTTACCCAGGAGTCACCACCGTGACCGACGTATCCGACGGCGTCCTGCACACCCTGTTCCACTCGGACCAGGGCGGTCATGAGCAAGTCGTGCTCTGCCAGGACCGCGCCAGCGGCCTCAAGGCCGTCATCGCCCTCCACTCCACCGCGCTGGGCCCCGCCCTGGGCGGGACGCGCTTCTACCCGTACGCCACCGAGGAGGAGGCCGTCGCCGACGCCCTCAACCTCGCGCGCGGGATGTCGTACAAGAACGCCATGGCCGGACTGGACCACGGCGGCGGCAAGGCCGTGATCATCGGCGACCCCGAGCGGGACAAGTCGGAGGAGCTGCTGCTCGCCTACGGGCGGTTCGTGGCCTCCCTGGGCGGCCGCTACGTCACCGCCTGCGACGTCGGCACGTACGTCGCCGACATGGACGTCGTGGCGCGCGAGTGCCGGTGGACGACGGGCCGCTCCCCCGAGAACGGCGGCGCCGGCGACTCCTCGGTGCTCACCGCGTTCGGCGTCTACCAGGGCATGCGGGCCTCCGCACAGCACCTGTGGGGCGACCCCACGCTGCGCGGTCGGCGGGTCGGCATCGCGGGCGTCGGCAAGGTCGGCCACCACCTGGTGGAGCACCTGCGGGCCGAGGGCGCCGAGGTCCTGATCACCGATGTGCGTGAGGAGGCCGTGGGCCGCATCCTCGCCGCGCACCCCGAGGGCGTGACGGCCGTCGCCGACACCGCGACCCTGATCCGCGCCGAGGGCCTGGACTTCTACGCCCCGTGCGCGCTCGGCGGCGCCCTGAACGACGACACGGTGCCGGCGCTGACCGCCAAGGTGGTCTGCGGCGCCGCGAACAACCAGCTCGCCCACCCGGGCGTGGAGAAGGACCTCGCCGACCGCGGGATCCTCTACGCGCCGGACTACGTGGTGAACGCCGGCGGTGTCATCCAGGTCGCCGACGAGCTGCACGGGTTCGACTTCGAGCGGTGCAAGGCCAAGGCCGCGAAGATCTTCGACACCACGCTGGCGATCTTCGCACGTGCGAAGGAGGACGGCATCCCGCCGGCCGCCGCCGCCGACCGGATCGCCGAGCAGCGCATGCACGAGGCCGCCCAGCGGCGCGGATGGTGAGGTTCCCATAACTATTCGGGAACCTCTTCGGGGGCCCCGGACGGGACTTCGGGCGGTACCGCCGGGCAGCAGGTTGGAGAGAACTCTCACTCTTCCCGGCGGGTCGCCCGCCGATAAGTGGTTAAAATCGCCACTGACCAGCGAGGACGGGGCACCTCGAGGGTCCTGGGCACACGCCCTTCCTACGGGCGACGTACCGTATGGGTGCGGGCTCAGGTACCGTGGAAGCCCTACAGACGGTCCCTCCGCGGAGAGACCGTTCTAGAACATGAACGCGTGTCAAGACTCTGGGGCCGTCGAGCCCCGTCGTTGAGGGGGTCGAGCCATGGGGCGCGGCCGGGCCAAGGCCAAGCAAGCGAAGGTCGCCCGCCAGCTGAAGTACAACAGCGGCGGGACGGACCTCTCACGCCTGGCCGAAGAGCTGGGCGCATCGACATCGAACGTGTCGCCGAACGGCGACCGGTTCGAGGACGATGAGCACGACGACGACCTGTACGCCCGGTACGCCGAGCTGTACGAGGACGGCGAGGACGACGACGAGGACTCCTCCCAGCACCGTCGCGGCGCGTAGTGCCGACAACGGCCTAGCCGTTGAGTCACCCGGTCCGGAGCCGAGGGCCCCGGGCCGGGTTTCGTGCTGCCCCGGGGGCCCTACGCGTAGTCGCCGACCAGTTCCGCGCCGGTCGTCTTCTCGCCGCGCTCGGTGATCTCGCCGGCCACCCACGCCTCGAGACCGCGGTCGGCCAGCGTGGCCAGGGCCACGTCCGTCGACTCCTCGGGCACGATCGCGATCATGCCGACGCCCATGTTGAGCGTCTTCTCCAGCTCCAGCCGCTCGACCCGGCCCGTCGTGCCGACCAGGTCGAAGACCGGCGCCGGCGTCCAGGTGGAGCGGTCGACCACCGCGTGCAGCCCGTCCGGGATCACCCGGGCCAGGTTCGCCGCGAGGCCGCCGCCCGTGATGTGGCTGTAGGCGTGCACGTCCGTGGTGCGGGTCAGCGCCAGGCAGTCCAGCGAGTAGATCCTGGTCGGCTCCAGCAGCTCCTCGCCCAGGGTGCGGCCGAGCTCGTCGATCCGCGCGTCCAGGGAGAGCCCGCCCTCGTTCAGCAGCACGTGCCGCACCAGGGAGTACCCGTTGGAGTGAAGCCCGGAGGAGGCCATGGCGATCACCGTGTCACCCGTGCGGATGCGATCCGCGCCGAGCAGCCGGTCGGCCTCCACGACGCCCGTACCGGCGCCGGCGACGTCGAAGTCGTCCTCGCCCAGCAGACCGGGGTGTTCGGCCGTCTCACCGCCGACCAGGGCGCACCCGGCCAGCACGCAGCCCTCGGCGATGCCCTTGACGATGGCGGCCACCCGCTCGGGGTGGACCTTGCCGACGCAGATGTAGTCGGTCATGAACAGCGGCTCGGCGCCGCACACCACGATGTCGTCCATGACCATGGCGACCAGGTCGTGGCCGATGGTGTCGTAGACGCCCAGCTGCCGGGCGATGTCCACCTTGGTGCCCACGCCGTCGGTGGCGGAGGCCAGCAGGGGGCGCTCGTAGTGCTTGAGGGCGGAGGCGTCGAAGAGGCCGGCGAACCCGCCGAGGCCGCCGAGGACCTCGGGGCGCTGCGTCTTCTTCACCCACTCCTTCATGAGTTCCACGGCGCGGTCGCCCGCTTCGATGTCGACGCCCGCCGCTGCGTAGCTGGCACCAGTTGTCTCAGACATGACTGTGAGAGCTTTCGTGTCGTACTGCAGGGTGTTACGGGCGACGGATCGCGTCGGCCGCGGCCGTGGCCGCGGGGCCGGCCGCCAGTTCGGTCTCCAGGAGCTGCTTGCCGAGCAGCTCGGGGTCCGGGAGCTCCATCGGGTACTCGCCGTCGAAGCAGGCGCGGCAGAGGTTCGGCTTGGCGATGGTGGTCGCCTCGATCATGCCGTCCAGCGAGATGTACGCCAGCGAGTCGGCGCCCAGCGAGGTGCCGATCTCCTCGATCGACATGCCGTTGGCGATGAGCTCGGCGCGGGTGGCGAAGTCGATGCCGAAAAAGCAGGGCCACTTCACCGGCGGCGAGGAGATCCGGATGTGGACCTCGGCGGCGCCCGCCTCGCGGAGCATGCGCACCAGGGCCCGCTGGGTGTTGCCGCGCACGATCGAGTCGTCCACGACCACCAGGCGCTTGCCCTTGATGACTTCCTTCAGCGGGTTCAGCTTCAGGCGGATGCCGAGCTGGCGGATCGTCTGGGAGGGCTGGATGAAGGTGCGTCCGACGTAGGCGTTCTTCACCAGGCCCGCGCCGAAGGGGATGCCGGAGGCCTCCGCGTAGCCGATGGCGGCCGGGGTGCCGGATTCCGGGGTCGCTATGACCAGGTCGGCCTCGACCGGGGCCTCGGCGGCCAGCTTGCGGCCCATCTCCACCCGGGAGAGGTACACGTTGCGGCCGGCGATGTCGGTGTCCGGGCGGGCCAGGTACACGTACTCGAAGACACAGCCCTTGGGCTTCGCGTCCGCGAATCGGGAGGTGCGCAGGCCGTTCTCGTCGATGGCGACGAACTCGCCCGGCTCGATCTCCCGGACGTAGGAGGCGCCGCAGATGTCCAGGGCGGCGGACTCGGAGGCCACCACCCAGCCGCGCTCCAGCCGGCCGAGGACCAGCGGGCGGATGCCCTGCGGGTCGCGGGCGGCGTACAGGGTGTGCTCGTCCATGAAGACGAGGGAGAACGCGCCCCGGACCTTCGGCAGGACCGTGTGGGCGGCCTCCTCGATGGTCAGCGGCTTGCCGTCCTCGTCCGTCTGGGCCGCGAGGAGCGCGGTGAGCAGATCGGTGTCGTTGGTGGCCGCCACCCGGGTGGAGCGGCCGTTGGTGTCCTTCGGCAGGTCCGCGACCATCTCGGCGAGCTGCGCCGTGTTGACGAGGTTGCCGTTGTGGCCGAGCGCGATGGAACCGTGCGCGGTGGCGCGGAACGTCGGCTGGGCGTTCTCCCACACGGAGGCACCGGTGGTCGAGTAGCGGGCGTGACCGACCGCGATGTGACCCTGGAGCGAACCGAGCGAGGTTTCGTCGAAGACCTGGGACACGAGGCCCATGTCCTTGAAGACGAGGATCTGGGAGCCGTTGCTGACCGCGATTCCCGCGGATTCCTGGCCCCGATGCTGGAGGGCGTAGAGCCCGAAGTACGTGAGCTTGGCGACCTCTTCGCCGGGAGCCCAGACACCGAAGACGCCGCAGGCGTCCTGGGGGCCCTTCTCACCGGGGAGCAGATCGTGATTGAGGAGACCGTCACCACGTGGCACGTTGTCGAGTGTAGGCGAGGTCCCGCGCTGGGCCGAATCGGTGATGACCGGCAGCAAAGGATCTTCGTCGGGTTTCCCCAGGTCAGCGTGGTGGTGCCGGTGCCGTGGGCCCCTTCCCGCCCGTTTCGCGAGTGAGGCGTCGCACACCCCCGGCCCGCGGGGCTCAGGACAGCAGGGGCAGCAGCCCGCTGAGGTCGGCCCGCTCGCCGCTCGCCGCGACCTTGCCCTCGGACCTGGCGTCCGCCCAGGTCAGACGGCCGGTGGCGAGGCGGATCCAGGTCAGCGGGTCGGTCTCCACGACGTTCGGCGGGGTGCCCCGGGTGTGCCGGGGACCCTCCACGCACTGCACCACGGCGAACGGCGGCACGCGCACCTCCGTCGCCCCGCCGGGCGCCTTCGCGGCGAGCGCGTCCGCCAGCAGCCGGGTGCAGGCGGCCAGCGCCTGGCGGTCGTGGGGCACGTCCAGGCCCGGGACGGCGGCGTTCAGGTCGTCGGTGTGCACGACCAGCTCGACGGTGCGGGTGACGAGGTAGTCGTCGAGGGCCATCGCGCCGGTGCGGGCCGCCAGCAGCCGGGTGCCCGGGGTGTCCGCGAGCGTGGTGCGGAAGCGGTCCTCGGTGCGGGCGTAGAGGGCGTCGAGGTCGGGGTTCTCCGCGGCGAGGCGCCGGGTGCCGTCGGAGATGTCCGCGGCGCGCCCGGCGGTGGCGGTGGGCCACTGCACGAGCGTCAGTTCCGCCCTGGCCGGCTCCGCGCGCTCGGCGTTGCGGCTGACGGTCTCGACGGCCATCGTCACGTGCGCCGCGAGCTCCCGCACGCTCCAGTCCCCGAGCCGCGTGGGCCACGCGAGTTGCTCGTCCGTGAGCCCCCGCACGGCTTGGCGCACGTGCCCGAACTGGGCGAGCACGGCGGCCCGGGTCCTGGCGGGGTCGTAGGCACGGGGACGCTTCTTGGCGGGCGGCATGGGGGTGAGCTTAGGACGTGCCCGCGGGGCTGCCGAGCCGTCCCCGGTCACCTGCGCGGACGGCACGCGGAAGGGCCCCGCCCGTGGGTCACGGACGGGGCCCCTGGGGTCCTGGCTGCTTACGGGACGCGGGTCACGCCAGCAGGGACGGGATCGTGGCCTCGTGGGCCTCGCGGAGTTCGTCGAGGGTGAGGGTGAACTCGCCCTGGATCTCCACCGCGTCGCCGTCGACCACGCCGATGCGGGTGGCCGGCAGGCCGCGGGCGCCGCACATGTCGTTGAAGCGGACCTCCTCCGAGCGCGGGACCGCGACGATCGCGCGGCCGGCCGACTCCGAGAAGAGGAAGGTGAACGCGTCCAGACCGTCCGGGACGATCAGGCGCGCGCCCTTGCCGCCCAGCAGCGCCGACTCCACGACCGCCTGGACCAGACCGCCGTCGGACAGGTCGTGCGCAGAGTCGATCATGCCGTCGCGGGAGGCGGAGATCAGGATCTCGGCCAGCAGGCGCTCGCGCTCCAGGTCGACCTTCGGGGGCAGCCCGCCGAGGTGGTCGTGGACCACCTGGGACCAGGCCGAGCCGCCGAACTCCTCGCGGGTGTCGCCGAGGAGGTAGACCAGCTGGCCCTCCTCCTGGAAGGCGACCGGGGTGCGGCGGGCCACGTCGTCGATGACGCCGAGCACGGCGACCACCGGGGTCGGGTGGATGGCCGCCTCGCCCGTCTGGTTGTAGAGCGAGACGTTGCCGCCGGTGACCGGGGTGCCGAGCTGCAGGCAGCCGTCCGCCAGACCGCGCACGGCCTCGGCGAACTGCCACATGACGGCCGGGTCCTCGGGCGAGCCGAAGTTCAGGCAGTCGGACACCGCGAGGGGCTTGGCGCCCGTGGTCGCCACGTTGCGGTAGGCCTCGGCCAGCGCCAGCTGCGCGCCCGTGTACGGGTCCAGCTTGGCGTAACGGCCGTTGCCGTCCGTGGCGATGGCGACGCCCAGGCCGGACTCCTCGTCGACGCGGATCATGCCGGAGTCCTCCGGCTGGGCCAGCACCGTGTTGCCCTGCACGAAGTGGTCGTACTGCGAGGTGATCCACTTCTTCGACGCCTGGTTCGGCGACGCGACCAGCTTCAGGACCTGGTCCTTCAGCTCCTCGGACGTGGCCGGGCGGGGCAGCTTGCCGGCGTCGTCGGCCTGGAGGGCGTCCTGCCAGTCCGGGCGGTCGTAGGGGCGCTCGTAGACCGGGCCGTCGTGCGCGACCGTGCGCGGGTCGACGTCGACGATCTTGCCGCCGTGCCAGAAGATCTCCAGGCGGTCGCCGTCGGTCACCTCACCGATGACGGTGGCGATGACGTCCCACTTGTCGCAGATCTCCAGGAACCGCTCGACCTTCTCGGGCTCCACGACCGCGCACATGCGTTCCTGCGACTCGCTCATGAGGATCTCCTCGGGCGAGAGCGTGGAGTCGCGCAGCGGTACGTCGTCCAGGGTCACGCGCATGCCGCCGGAGCCGTTGGACGCCAACTCGCTGGTGGCGCAGGACAGTCCGGCCGCGCCGAGGTCCTGGATGCCGACGACGAGCTTCTCGGCGAACGCCTCCAGGGTGCACTCGATGAGCAGCTTCTCCTGGAACGGGTCGCCGACCTGCACCGCCGGCCGCTTGCTCGGCTTGGCGTCGTCGAAGGTCTCGGAGGCCAGGATCGACGCGCCGCCGATGCCGTCGCCGCCGGTGCGGGCGCCGTAGAGGATGACCTTGTTGCCCGCGCCGGACGCCTTGGCCAGGTGGATGTCCTCGTGCCGCATCACGCCGATGGCACCGGCGTTGACCAGCGGGTTGCCCTGGTAGCAGGCGTCGAAGACGACCTCGCCGCCGATGTTGGGCAGGCCCAGGCAGTTGCCGTAGCCGCCGATGCCGGCGACCACGCCGGGCAGGACGCGCTTGGTGTCGGGGTGGTCGGCCGCGCCGAAGCGCAGCGGGTCCACGACCGCGACCGGGCGGGCGCCCATCGCGATGATGTCGCGGACGATGCCACCGACACCCGTGGCCGCGCCCTGGTAGGGCTCCACGTACGACGGGTGGTTGTGCGACTCGACCTTGAAGGTGACGGCGTAGCCCTGGCCGACGTCGACGACGCCCGCGTTCTCGCCGATGCCCACCAGCAGCGCGTCGCTCTGCGGCGCCTTCTCGCCGAACTGGCGGAGGTGGACCTTGGAGGACTTGTACGAGCAGTGCTCGGACCACATGACCGAGTACATGGCGAGTTCGGCGCCGGTCGGGCGGCGGCCGAGGATCTCCACCACCCGCTCGTACTCGTCCTTCTTCAGGCCGAGTTCGGCCCAGGGCAGCTCGACGTCGGGGGTCGCGGCCGCGTGCTCGACCGTGTCCAGAGGCGTCCTGCTCATGCGGTGACCAGCTTCTTGAGGATCGAGGTGAAGAAGGGCAGGCCGTCGGTACGGCCCGTACCGATCAGCGACTCGACGGCGTGCTCGGGGTGCGGCATCAGGCCGACGACGTTCCCGGCCTCGTTGGTGATGCCGGCGATGTCCCGCAGCGAGCCGTTCGGGTTGTAGTGCTCGTCAGCGACTCCGTCGCGGGCGACGTACCGGAAGGCCACTCGGCCCTCGGCCTCCAGCCGGTCCAGCGTGTAGTCGTCGGCGACGTACCGGCCGTCCATGTTCTTCAGCGGGATGTGGATCTCCTGGCCGGCGCTGTAGTCCGTGGTCCAGGAGGTCTCCGCGTTCTCCACCCGCAGCTTCTGGTCACGGCAGATGAAGTGGAGGTGGTCGTTGCCGAGCATCGCGCCCGGGAGCAGGTGGGCCTCGGTGAGGATCTGGAAGCCGTTGCAGATGCCGAGGACCGGCAGGCCGGCCTTCGCCTGTTCGATCAGGGGTTCCATCACCGGCGAGAAGCGGGCGATGGCGCCGGCCCGCAGGTAGTCGCCGTAGGAGAAACCGCCGCACAGGACCACGGCGTCGACCTGCTTGAGGTCCTTGTCCTTGTGCCAGAGGGCGACGGGCTCGGCCCCGGCGATACGGATCGCGCGCTGGGTGTCCCGGTCGTCCAGGCTGCCCGGGAAAGTGACGACGCCAATACGAGCGGTCACTTCGCCGCCTCCGCGACTTCCGCACCCTCTTCCACCTTGACGGTGAAGTCCTCGATCACGGTGTTGGCGAGGAAGGATTCCGCAAGATCGTGGATGCGGGCGAGCGCGGCCTCGTCGACCGGCCCGTCAACTTCCAGTTCGAAACGCTTTCCCTGACGTACGTCCGAGATCCCCTCGAAACCCAGGCGCGGCAGCGCACGCTGGACCGCCTGGCCCTGGGGGTCGAGGATCTCCGGCTTGAGCATGACGTCGACTACGACGCGTGCCACTGGCACTCCCGGTGTGTGGTGCTGAGCAGGTTCCTTCAGACTACCCGCACAAAATTTCTACGCGGGTAGAGTTGGAGGAAGCTACGTGAGGGGCGTCACGGCGCCCCGGGGTCCAGGTGTGTCCGGGAAAAGTTACGGGAAAGATCCCCGATCGCCCCGCAACAGGTATTGCGCTCGGACACGCCAAGAGATTTAGTCGGGCTTCACAATGCATTGCCGGGCACTGTACAAATGAATTGGCAATAGCCGATACTCGGCACGTCATCGTTCGGATGAGCTGTATCGACGTGCCGTACGAAGGGACCGATATTCGTGGCGCAGAAGGTCGTGGTCACTCTCTTTGACGACATCGACGGCTCGGAAGCGGCGGAAACGATCGCCTTCGGACTCGACGGCAAGTCGTACGAGATCGACCTGAATGAAGCCAATGCCGGGAAGCTGCGCAAGGCGCTCGCCCCCTACGTGGAGGCCGGCCGCAAGCGGGCCAGGTCCGGCAAGGCGTACCAGCAGACGGAGGTCGCCCCCGACCCCGCCGCCGTCCGGGCCTGGGCGCAGGCCAACAAGATGGACGTCCCGGCCCGCGGCCGGATCCCCAAGAAGGTGTACGAGGCCTTCGCCGCGGCCCAGTAGGGGCGCGGGTCACGGTGGTGCGCGTGGTCCCCGGGACCCGGCCGACGGGCCCCGGGGGCAACCGACTTGCGCTACCCCCCACACGATCGGCTAATGTCTGGAGCACGCCGCCGGGCAGGGCCGAAAAGCCCAGCTCACACAGGCCGCGCGGGTGTAGTTCAGTAGTAGAACATCCCCCTTCCAGGGGGAAGGCGCAGTGTGCGATTCCTGTCACCCGCTCCGCACCGCCGTCCGGACCACTGTCGTGGATCGGGTAGGCTGGTGCCGCACCGATCGGTGAAAGCCGGTCGGGGGCAATGCGGACGTAGCTCAGTTGGTAGAGCGCAACCTTGCCAAGGTTGAGGTCGCGAGTTCGAGCCTCGTCGTCCGCTCGGGAACGAGACCCCGGTCCATCGGACCGGGGTCTTTTCCATGTCCTCTTCCTGCCTGCCGCCCGCCGGTCTGACATTTGTCATGCGGACTCATGACACCGCGCACTGCTCCCCTCCTGGATCCGCCGGGAGGCTTGCCCCATGAACACCGACGAACACGAACACGTGATCGAGGTCACCGGCCTCCGGCGTGTGTACGGGGGCGGGTTCGAGGCGGTCCGCGGCATCGACTTCCACGTGGGCCGGGGCGAGGTCTTCGCGCTGCTCGGCACCAACGGCGCCGGCAAGACCTCCACGGTCGAACTCCTGGAGGGCCTCGCCCGGCCCAGCGGCGGCCGGGTCCGGGTCCTCGGCCACGACCCCCACGCCGACCGGGCGCTGGTGCGCCCGCGCACCGGGGTGATGCTTCAGGAGGGCGGCTTCCCCTCCGAGCTGACGGTCACCGAGACCGCCCGGATGTGGGCGGGCTGCGTGAGCGGGGCCCGGCCCGTGCCGGAGGCCCTGGGGCTGGTCGGCCTCGACGCCCGGGCCGGGGTGCGCGTGAAGCAGCTCTCCGGCGGCGAGCGGCGCCGGCTCGACCTGGCGCTCGCGCTGCTCGGCGACCCCGAGGTGCTGTTCCTCGACGAGCCGACGACCGGCCTCGACGCCGAGGGCCGCCGCGCCACCTGGGACCTGGTCCGGGCCCTGCGCGACACCGGCACGACCGTGCTGCTCACCACGCACTACCTGGAGGAGGCGGAGGGCCTGGCCGACCGGCTGGCCATCCTGCACGAAGGGCGCGTGGCGGCCGCCGGGACACCCGCCGAGGTGACCGCGGCCCAGCCGTCCCGGATCTCCTTCGAGCTGCCCGAGGGGTACTTCGTCGGCGACCTCCCCCCGCTCGCCGCGCTCGGCGTGAGCGGACACGAGGTCCGGGGGCGGGTCGTCCGGCTGCGCACCCATGAACTGCAGCGCGCGGCCACCGGGGTGCTGGTCTGGGCGGAGCGGGCCGGGGTGGAGCTGCGCGCGCTAGACGTGCGGCCGGCCTCGCTGGAGGAGGCGTTCCTGGGGATCGCGCGTGAGGCGTCGGGGGCGGGGGCCTCGGGGCCGGGGTCCGGGGCGGCGTCCGGGGCGGGCGCGGGGTCGGGGTCGGGGTCGGGATCAGGGTCGGGGTCGGGGTCTGGGTCGGACAGGGATGAGGAGCGGGTCGTATGAGCGCGGGCGTGGGGACGCGGGGCCGGGGAGACGTGCAGGGCCTGCGGGGCGTGGGGCGGGGGCCGGTGGCCACGCCCGCGCGGCGGATGGCCGCCCTCGCACGGGCCGAACTGACGTTGCTGGGGCGGAGCAGGAGCACCCTCCTGTCGGCCGTGCTGGTGCCGCTGACGCTGCCGCTCGCGCTGCGCTCGGCCGTCTCCCAGATGGACCTCGGCGAGATCGGGCTCAGCGTCGGACTGGTGATGCTGCCCGCGTCGATCGGCTTCTCGCTGCTGTTCGGCGTCTACGGCGCGCTGGTCGGCATCTACGCCGCACGGCGCGAGGAACTGGTGCTCAAGCGGCTGCGCACCGGGGAGCCGCGGGACGCGGAGATCCTCGCCGGGGCGGCCCTGCCGGTCGTGGTGACCGGGCTGGTGCAGTCGCTGGTGCTGGTGGCGGCCTGCACGGTCGTGCTCGACGTGCCCGCGCCCGAGGCACCGCACCTGGCCGTCCTCGGGCTGCTGCTGGGCCTGGTGCTGTGCGCGGCGCTCGGGGCGGTCACGGCCGCGGTGACCCGGACGGTGGAGAGCGCGCAGGTCACGACGCTGCCGCTGGTGCTCCTGTCGATGACGCTGTCCGGGGTGACCGTGCCGCTGGAGCTGCTCCCCGACCGGCTCGCGTCGGTCTGCGAACTGCTGCCGCTGTCCCCGGTGATCACCCTGGTCCGCGGCGGCTGGACCGGCGACCTCTCCGCCTACGAGGCGCTGGGGGCCGTCGCGACCGCCCTGGCCTGGATCGTCCTCGCGGTGTTTGCTGTACGGCGGTGGTTCCGCTGGGAGCCCCGGCGCTGACCACGGGGGAGGACGAGGAACGCATGCGCAGGCCGTGGGGGTGGTGGCGGGGCAAGAGCACGCCGCAGAAGGTGGAGACGTACACCCGGCTGTCGTTCCACACGTTCGGGCTGATCGAGGTGCTGGCGGTCGGGCTGCCGCTGCTCGGCGAGCTGGGCGACGCGCTGGGCGGCTGGCTGCTGGTGCTCGTCGCCGGTCACGCCGCGGTCTGCATGGTGACCGCGTCGCGGGCGCTGGACTGGACCCGGGGCCGGTGTCCCCGGCCGGTGCGGCTGCTGGGGGCGCTGGCCGGCGTCACCCTGGCCGTCGCCGTCGTCGCGCTGGTCGTCGCCGAGCGGGGACCGGACCGGGAGAGCGCCGACACCGCGGCCGGGGGCGTCTTCGCGGCGGTGCTCGTCTTCGGCGCCGGGGTCGTCGCGCTGGGCGTACGCAGCCGCCGCCGGGTGCTCGCGGTCGTGGGCGGCTTCGCGGCGGCGTCCGGCGCCGTGGCGCTCCCGCTGGGCATGCCGGGGCCCGCCGTGCTGGTGACCTCGCTGATCGTGCTGGTGACCGCCGGGTTCCTCGCGTTCACGTCCGTGTTCTCGGTGTGGCTCCTCGACGCCGTCTACGCGCTCGACGAGGCCCGCGAGACCCGGGCGCGGCTGGCGGTCGCCGAGGAGCGGCTGCGGTTCGGGCGGGACCTGCACGACGTGATGGGGCGCAACCTCGCGGTGATCGCCCTCAAGAGTGAGCTGGCCGTCCAACTGGCCCGGCGGGGACGGTCGGAGGCCGTGGAGCAGATGGTCGAGGTCCAGCGGATCGCGCGGGAGTCGCAGCGGGAGGTGCGGGACGTGGTGCGCGGGTACCGGGAGGCCGACCTCGCCGTCGAACTGCTGGGCGCACGAGGGGTGTTGACGGCCGCCGGGATCGACTGCGAGGTCGGCGGCGACACCGACGGGCTGCCCGCCGAGGTGCAGTCGGCGCTGGCCTGGGTGGTCCGGGAGGCCACCACGAACGTGCTGCGGCACGGCGACGCCGGACGGTGCTCGGTCCGGCTGGCGACGACACGGGAGCGTGTGGTGCTGACGGTGGAGAACGACGGGGCGCGACCCGTCGCGGACGGGGGCGGGTCGGGGCTCGCCGGGCTGCGGGAGCGGCTGCGGGCGGTCGGCGGGACGCTGGAGGCGGGGCCCGCCGGGGACGGCGTGTTCCGGGTGGTGGCCGAGGTGCCGTTGGGGGCGCGGGAGCCGGTCTCCGGCAGGGAACCGGAGGCGGAGGGCTCCGAGGTGTCGTCGAGGACCGCGGGCTCCGGGACGCGCCCGGGACGTGCGGCTCACGTGCCGTTGGTGGGAGGGGAGGCGCCGTGACCGTACGGGTGCTGCTCGCCGACGACGAGCACCTCATCCGGGGTGCGCTGGCCGCGCTGCTCGCGCTGGAGGACGACCTCGCGGTCGTCGCCGAGGCGGCCGACGGGCCCGAGGCGCTGGCCATGGCCCGGGCCCATGAACCGGACGTCGCCGTACTGGACCTGCAGATGCCGGGCGCCGACGGTGTGAAGGTCGCCACATCGCTGCGCGCCGAACTGCCCGGCTGCCGGGTCCTGATCGTCACCAGCCACGGCCGCCCCGGCCACCTCAAGCGGGCCCTCGCGGCCGGTGTGCGGGGGTTCGTCCCGAAGACGGTGAGTGCCCGGCGGCTCGCGGAGATCATCCGCACGGTGCACGCCGGGAACCGTTACGTCGACCCCGAGTTGGCCGCCGACGCCATCGCCGCCGGCGACTCCCCGCTCACCTCGCGCGAGGCCGAGGTGCTCGAACTGGCCGCCGACGGCGCGCCCGTCACGGAGATCGCCGAGCGGGCGGCGCTGTCCCCGGGGACCGTGCGCAACTACCTCTCCTCGGCCGTCTCCAAGCTCGGGGCGGAGAACCGTCACGCGGCGGTGCGTCTCGCCCGTGAGCGGGGTTGGGTATAGTTACGTCCGCGCCACGGCGCATGCGGACGTAGCTCAGTTGGTAGAGCGCAACCTTGCCAAGGTTGAGGTCGCGAGTTCGAGCCTCGTCGTCCGCTCGTCACCGAAGGCCCCGGTTCATCGAACCGGGGCCTTCGTCGTGTCGCCGCGCGTCGTGCCGCGGTCAGTTCCAGGTCGCGCCGGTCAGCCGCTCGTATGCCTCGACGTACTTGGCGCGGGTCGCCTCCACGACATGCTGCGGCAGCGCGGGGGGCGGCTGCTCGCTCGCGCGGTCCCAGCCGGACTCCGGCGAGGTGAGCCAGTCGCGCACGAACTGCTTGTCGAACGACGGTTGCGCGCGGCCCGGCTCCCACAGGTCGGCCGGCCAGAAGCGGGAGGAATCGGGGGTGAGCACCTCGTCGGCGATGACCAGGGTGTCCCCGTCGAAGCCGAACTCGAACTTGGTGTCGGCCAGGATGATCCCCCGGCCCCGGGCGATGTCCCGGGCGCGGCTGTACACGGCGAGGGTGGCCTGGCGCAGCTGGGCGGCGGTCTCGGCGCCGACCTGGCGGGCGACCTCCTCGTAGGAGACGTTCTCGTCGTGGTCGCCGACCGCGGCCTTGGTCGCCGGGGTGAAGATCGGGCCGGGCAGTTCGCTGCCGTCGACCAGGCCCTCGGGGAGCGCCAGCCCGCAGACGGTGCGGCTCTCGTTGTACTCGGCGAGGCCGGAGCCGGTGAGGTAGCCGCGGGCCACGCACTCCACGGGGACCATCGCCAGGGACTTGCAGACCAGCGTGCGGCCCTCCCAGTCGGCGGGGGCGCCGGCCGGGACGTCGGTGCCGATCACGTGGTGCGGGACCAGGTCGGAGAGCCGGTCGAACCACCACAGGGACAGCTGCGTGAGGATCCGGCCCTTGTCCGGGATCTCGGTCGGCAGCACCCAGTCGTACGCGGACGTACGGTCGCTGGCGACCATCACGAGGTCGCCCGCCTCGTTCCGGTACAGCTCGCGCACCTTGCCGGTGTGCAGGTGCACCAGGCCCGGAACCTCGATCGGCTCGGGCTTTTCTACGAATCCGGACACGGTTCCTCCCCGTGGTTCTGGCCAATGGCTCGATTGTCCCGTATCGGGGAGGGGTGGCGGACCGCGGGGCGGAGTGGGGGCGGGCGGAAGCCCCGGTGGGCGACGGAGCGGGGGGGGGCGGACCCGCGGCCCGGGGGCCGGCTCAGTCGTGTTTGCAGATGCGGTCCAGGAGGTTGGCCGTGGCGCGCTGGATGCGGGTGTCCGTGTGGCCGGGGCGGTCCAGGGCCGGGGACCAGGCGAAGGTCCCGGACGCGAACACCAGCGCGCCGGACGGGGCCCGGTACAGCGACGTCTCCTGGTGGCGCAGGACGCCCTCGGTGTCGGTGTACGGGGAGTGCGCGAGCAGGATGCGCGCCTCGTGCTCCGGCAGCGGGGTGCGCGGGAAGTACCGGTCGGCCTCGCCCGCGACCAGGCCCGGGACCTCGTCGCCCTCGTGCGCGCCGGTGGCCTCCCACAGCCAGTGGTCGGCGTTGCGGACGATCATCGGGTGCGGCTCGGGCACCCGGCCCGCGTACTGGATGCCGAGCAGCTGCTGCTCCGGGCGGTCGACCTCGCGCCACAGCACCGGCCTGCCCGGCCCCTTGCGCTTGCGGCAGGTCAGCAGCCGGCCCGGCACACCGGACGGGGACGGCCCCAGCTCGACCTGCCAGTACAGGGTGTTGGCAGAGAGGAAGACCAGCGAGGTGCCGCTGTCGCGGGCCCGCTCGACCGTGCGGCGCATCGCGACCGACCAGTACTCGTCGTGGCCGGGGAACACCAGGCCCCGGTAGCGGGTGGGGTCCACCAGGCCGGCGTGCAGGTCGCGCGCGTCGGCGTAGGCGAGGTCGTAGCCGTACCGTTCCGCCCAGCGGATCACGTCGTAGGCGTGGCCGACGTGCAGGGGCAGGCCCGCGCCCGCGTACGGGCGGTCGAAGGAGACCGTGGTCGCGGCGTCGGCCTCGCCGAGGAGCCGGCCGTCCTCGTCCCAGGCGTGGTAGAGGCTGGCGCCCGTGCGGCCGTCCTCCGGGTAGAGGTTGTACGCCTGCCAGGTGACGTCCGGCAGCAGCAGGAGCAGGTCCGCGCGGCGGTCGTCGCGGACGGTGAACGGCACGTGCGAGCGGTAACCGTCGGTGGTGGTCAGGACGGCGACGTAGGCGCCGACGTTCCAGTACGTGGGGACCTGCAGCCGCCACGACAGCCACCAGTGGTGGCAGGACACCGTCCGGTCGGCGGTGAGCGGCGGCGGCTGGACGATGCCGGACAGCCGGGGGCTGGTGGTGATCTTCGCCGCGCCGTCGCCGCCGTAGTGGCCGATGCGGTAGACGTCGACGCTGAACTCCTGCGGCGGGTCGACCGTGACATGGAAGTCCACGGCCTCGCCCGGGGCGACCGCGCCGGTGGAGGTGAAGCCCTTGATCTGGCGGTGCACGTCGTCGGCGGAGCGGGGGCCGGCCGTGCGGGGCGCAGGGATCCGCGGGACGCCGGCGGCCGGCAGGTGGGCCTGTCCGTCGACGTACCAGGGGACGACCTGGCCGGTGTCGTCGAAGTACGTCACGTTGCCGCGCAGCCAGGGGACGGGGCCCTGGCCGAAGGGGTCCGTCACGGCGTGGGCCAGCGCTCCCGACTCCCATCGGCGGATCTGCTCCGGTCCCATGTCCTTCCCCTCCCTCTTGCCCCCGGGTCGTGGACGCGTGCGGTCGTGCGTCGCGTGTCCTTCGTGGGTGTGTCGTGCGTCGCCCTGTCTTATGTCAGGTGCCCATGCCATGGGCGGGACCGGTCCCAGCACATCACATAACGCACGCACACTGTCACTGCTCGTCGCGAATTGACTTGAAGAGGAACCTGGACTTCCGGTTTCTCAGGAGTCGGATCGACCGCTGATCAGACGAGCCGTACGGGCTTCTCGGGGCGTATGCCGAGCTCGCTGAGCCAGGCCCGCAGGGGGTCCGGGTCACCGTCCTCCACGAGGCTGAGGACCCTGGGCGCCAGGTCGGTGGCCCGCTCGCCGCCGACCAGCAGGGTCGGGCCGTCCAGCCAGTCCAGGCCCGGCTGGGCCCCGGCGGTGTCCATCGCGGCGCAGCACACCATCGCCGTGACGTGATCGGTGAGCAGCTCACGCTCGGTGCGCGGGGGCTGGAGCGGGAACAGGGGCAGCGCGTCGACGTCCCAGAGCGCGTCGGGGCCCGCCTGGCCGGAGGGGGACGCGCCGGGCGCGGGGGCGGGGGGCGCGGCGGCATCCTCACGGGCGAGCTCGGCGCTGAGGCGGGCGGCGAGGGCGGCGGTGCGGGGGGCGCGGGGGGTGTCTTCATCGGGGTGGAGGTCGGCGTCGGTGTCGGCGTCGGCCTCGGCGTCCAGGGTCGCCGGGTCCCGGGAGGGGGGCTTGGCGTCGGTGTCGGCGTCGGACGTGGCGGCCGGGCTCGCCGCGGTGGCCTCGGCGTCGGAGGGTTCCAGGTCGTCCCGGTCGGGAGCCGTCAGGTGGTCCAGGACGCGGGTGAGCGTGGGGCCGTTCGGGTCGTGGGCCGTCGGGTCCGGTGCCCGGCGCACGCCCAGGGCGTCGAGGACGCGGTGGAGGCGGGCGGCGTCGGTGCGCCACTTGCGGTCGACGACCTCCTCCGGGTACTCCGACCAGTCCACCGGCGCCCAGTCGGGCCCGCACTCGGCCGGGCCGCCGTGGAAGAGCCGGGCCGCGAGCAGGGAGGCGGCCTCGTCCACCGTGCCGGGCTCCTCCAGCAGGTCGCAGGCCGGTCGCTCGCCCAGCCGGGAGGCGAACCCCTCGGCCAGCCGGTCGCGCCGGGACAGCTCGGTGAGGGCCGCGACGACGCCCGCGTCCAGCCGGGCGGGCCAGCGACCCATCCGCCAGGCGGGCAGCGCCACGCGCGTGAGGAGCCGGTCCCAGCCGGCGTACGCCAGGCCCACCTGCTCCTGCGCGACGATCCGCACCCCGTAGTCCACCGCCTGCGCCCGCTCGGCGGCCGCGGCGGCCACACCCCGCTCCATCTCCGCCGCGTGCTGCCGGCAGCTGCGCAGGAGCAGCCGGGCCACCCAGCCGATCCCGGCGCAGGCCGGCCGGAACGCCGGACATCGGCCGCGGTCCGCCGCGGTGGCCACCGCGGCGTCCAGACCGCGCACGAAGCGCCGGGCCGCGGCTATGTCGGGGTGCGCCGACGGGCCCGTACCGGCGACGACCGGGGCGAGGACCGCGCGCAGCTCGCCGACGCGCATCCACCACAGGAACGGGGAGCCGATGACCAGCACGGGTGCGGCCGTACGCCGGTGGCGTCCGCCGGGCGCGCCGGCCAGCTCGTCGCGCTCCTCGCGCGCGGGCGGGCCGTGGGCCGGGTGGGTGCGGTCCTCCAGCCAGCTGTCGCAGTCCGGGGTGAGCGCTATGGCGGAGGGCGCCGGGACGTCCAGGCGCTCGGCCAGGTCGCGCACCAGCCGGTACAGGTCCGGGGCGGCGTCCTCGGCGATCGGCACCGTCGGGCTGACGGCCGGGCGGGCCCGGGCCACGACCAGGGCGATGACCCCGGCGGCGAGCAGGACGACCAGCGCGACGGCGCTCACCACCGCGCGGGCGGCGTCCCAGCCGGGGCCCACCAGGTGGCCGCTGGTGCCGCCCGCGACGAGGATCACGGCCGCCGCGGCGGGCAGCAGCGCCACCGCGAGCGCGCGGCCGCGGATGCGCAGCACGGCGAGTGCCCGGGCGCGCGCGGCCTGCGCGCCCACCTCCGAACCCATCGCGATCCCGGTCACGACCGGCGTCACCCCCTCCCCGCGGTCCTGGCCCCGCCGGCCGTGCCGGCGGCGGCTCTGCTGGTCTTGCTCACTCCCCCACTGTGGCACCCGCCACTGACATCGCAATGCCGGTGGGCCAAGTGCCGGAACGCTTGCGCGGCACCCTAGTTGGCCCCTTCGCCCCCGTCAGCCGGATGGGACACCGCTCACTCGATGGAATGGCTTTGGGGAGAGGTGGGTGACGCAGGGCAAGGATCAGGCCCCGGATCGTGAGACGGATCCGGGGCCTGAGGGGTTCAGCGGAGTTCTCCTGCGGTGCCGGGTTACTCCCCCGCCGCCGCCTTCGCCGCGATGTCCGTGCGGTGCTGGGAGCCGTCGAGGCCGATGCGGCTCACGGCCCGGTACGCGCGCTCGCGGGCCCGGGTGAGGTCCTCGCCGGTCGCCGTGACCGACAGGACGCGGCCACCGGCGCTGACGACCGCGTCACCGTCGTACTTGGTGCCGGCGTGCAGGACGTACGCGTGCGGGGCGTCCTGCTCGGCCACGTCCGCGAGGCCGGTGATCGGGTCGCCGGTGCGCGGGGTGCCGGGGTAGTTGTGCGAGGCGACGACGACCGTGACGGCCGCGTCCTCGCTCCAGCGCAGCGGCTCCAGGTGGGCGAGCGTGCCGGTCGCGGCGGCCGTCAGCAGACCGGCCAGCGGGGTCTTCAGGCGGGCCAGGACCACCTGGGTCTCGGGGTCGCCGAAGCGGGCGTTGAACTCGATGACCCGCACCCCGCGCGAGGTGATCGCGAGACCGGCGTACAGCAGCCCCGAGAAGGGGGTGCCGCGCCGGCGCATCTCGTCGACGGTCGGCTGGAGCACCGTCTCCATGACCTCGTCGACCAGCTTGGGGTCGGCCCAGGGCAGCGGGGAGTAGGCGCCCATGCCGCCGGTGTTCGGGCCCTCGTCGCCGTCCAGCGCGCGCTTGAAGTCCTGGGCGGGCTGGAGCGGGACGACCGTCTCGCCGTCGGTGACCGCGAAGAGGGAGACCTCGGGGCCTTCCAGGTACTCCTCGATGACCACGCGCTCGCAGGCCGCCGCGTGCGCCGTGGCCGCCTCGACGTCGTCGGTCACGACGACGCCCTTGCCCGCCGCGAGACCGTCGTCCTTGACGACGTACGGCGCGCCGAAGGCGTCCAGCGCCACGGCGACCTCGTCGGCGGTGGTGCACACGTAGCTGCGGGCCGTGGGGACGCCGGCCGCGGCCATCACGTCCTTGGCGAACGCCTTGGAGCCCTCCAGCTGCGCGGCCTCCTTCGACGGGCCGAACACCGGGATGCCCGCCTCGCGCACCGCGTCGGCGACGCCCGCGACCAGCGGGGCCTCCGGGCCCACGACCACCAGCTCGGCGCCGAGGTCCCGGGCCAGTGCGGTGACGGCGGCACCGTCGAGGGCGTCGACCGCGTGCAGCTCGGCGATCTCGGCGATGCCGGCGTTGCCGGGGGCGCAGTGCAGCGCGGTGACGGCGGGGTCGAGGGACAGGGAGCGGCACAGGGCGTGTTCGCGGGCGCCGCTGCCGATGACGAGGACGTTCACGCGCCCAGCGTAACCGGGATGGCGGCGGGGGTTGTGCGGGTGTCCGAGGGGCGGTCCGTCGGGCGCCTGGAGGTTCCTCCAGGGCGAGCCGCGGGGGCGCGGCGCGCAACGTCGGCGGCGCGGGTGCCCCCGCCGGCTACTCGTTGGTGTACTCCTCCACCACCGTGGCGCCGAGCTCGCGGACGATCAGTTCGTGGCCGGAGAGGGCCGACTCGTTGAGGTCGGGGTCGTCGTCCTCGGGGGTGTCGTCCTCGGGGGCGACCGGCTCCGGGGCGGAGGGGCGGGACGCGGGGCCGGGCTGCGCCGGGGCCGGGGGTGCCGTCGGGCGGGAGGCGGAGGCGGCCGGGGACGGTGCGGTGGGGCCGGACGAGTGCGGGGCCGAGGGGGTGGGTGCGCCGCCGTAGCCCCCCGGGCCGCCGGGGCCACCGGATGCGCCGGGGCCGGGGCCGCCGGGAGTGCCGTAGCCGCCGGGGACGGACGCGGGGGCGCCGTAGCCCGCCGAAGGGCCGCCGAAGCCGCCCGGAGCGGGGGCCGGGCCGCCGCCGGAGCCGCCCGAGGGGTCGACGATCGCGTCGATCTTCCAGTGGACGTTGAACTGCTCGACCAGCGCCTGGCGCAGCACGTCCTCGCTGCCGCTGCCGGAGAAGTTGTCGCGGGCGCCGGAGTTGACGAAGCCGATCTGGAGGGTGGTGCCGTCGAAGCCGGTGACGTGGGCGTTCTGGCTGAGCAGGATCCAGGTGAAGCGGCGGCGCGAGGCCGTCGGCATGCGGGCCGGCGAGTTCGGCCGGGCCGTGGGGTACGGCGAGGACCTCGTCTACAAGATCGAGAGCGGGAAGCGCATCCCCCGGTCCGAGTTCCTGGACAGGGCGGACGAGGTGCTCGACGCGGGCGGGCTGCTCGCAGCGATGAAGGAGGACGTGGCCAAGGTCCGCTACCCGAAGAAGGTGCGGGATCTGACGGACATGGAGTCACGCACGGATCCGGCGCCGGAGCGCACGACGAGCGGCAGGACGCCTTCCTCGACGGGGATGGCCTCCTTCTGGCAGACCTCGCCCAGGTACTCGCGGAGGGTGCCGGGCGGGACGAGCCGGAAGGGGTAGTGGTGGGTCCGGGACCGGATGGTGCCGATGACCTTCTCGGGCTCGGTGGTGGCGAAGATGAACTTGAGGTGCTCGGGCGGCTCCTCGACGACCTTCAGCAGGGCGTTGAAGCCGGCCGACGTGACCATGTGGGCCTCGTCGATGATGTAGATCTTGTAACGGCTGCGGGCCGGCCCGAAGAAGGCCTTCTCGCGCAGGTCACGGGCGTCGTCCACGCCACCGTGGGAGGCCGCGTCGATCTCGATGACGTCGATGGAACCGGGCCCGTTGCGCGCCAGGTCGCGGCAGGAGTCGCACTCGCCGCAGGGGGTGGGGGTGGGGCCCTTCTCGCAGTTCAGGCAGCGGGCGAGGATGCGGGCGCTGGTCGTCTTGCCGCAGCCGCGCGGACCGCTGAACAGGTACGCGTGATTGACCCGGTTGTTCCGCAGCGCCTGCTGCAACGGGTCGGTGACATGCTCCTGCCCGATGACCTCGGCGAATGACTCCGGGCGATAGCGGCGGTACAGCGCGAGAGACGACACGCATACGAGGTTAATGGCGCCCACTGACAAAGCGGACCGCCCGCGGGAGGGGCCGGGGCGGGCCGGTGCGCGGACCGGGGCCGGGCCGGTGCGGGCCGTGAGCCGGACCGGGACACGGGCGCGGACGCGGGGCACGGAGCCCGGTGGCGGAACGACCTCACCCAGCAACGCAAGCGCCCCCCACGCACCCGCCAGAGCCAACCTACCCTTGCTGCCTTCCGGCCCTGGGGGAGTTCAGTCAGATAGCGCCGCGTGAGGGGCTTCGCACAGGTTACCCGATGCCAGGCCCCCTGAACGAGTTCGCGAGCACTCCTCTCGGTCATGTAATGTTTCCGGCGGAGGATTCGCCTAGAGGCCTAGGGCGCACGCTTGGAAAGCGTGTTGGGGGCAACCCCTCACGAGTTCGAATCTCGTATCCTCCGCCAGTGCCTCACCGGGCACGATGTCGAAGGGCCCCACCGCGAGGTGGGGCCCTTCGGCGTTGTCCCTACGTCTCATTGTCCTGGTCTTTGTCCACAGCCAGGTTTTCCGGAGCTCCCCAGATGGCTCGCTCGATCTTCCGAGCCGCTTCCTTGAGCATGGGATCGGTCACGTGCAGGTACCGCGCCCGCATCCGGGCGGCGCCTCCCGGCTCCCATCCCATGATCTGGTCGATGACCCGGTCCGGGACTCCGAGCAGCATCAGCACGGTGCCCGCGGTGTGCCGCGCGTCATGCAGACGCCCGTCCCGCACGCCGGCGTCTTCCAGCAGCCGCTTCCAGTCGTGGTAGTCCGTGTTCGGGCTGAGCGGCCCGCCCAACGGCTTGGTGAACACGTACTCCGACTCGGTCCACAGGTTCCCGGCCGCCGCGCGCTCCTGGGCCTGCACCTCCCTGTGAGAGCGGATCATTACGACCAGCGGGCCCGGGAGCGGCACGGCGCGACGTCCGGCCCGTGACTTCGTGTTCTTCGTCTCACGGCGCACCTGCACCCGGGCCGGGCAGTAACCGGCCTTCCGGCCGCACGGCGCCGTCTCACCGCACCCGTGCTCGTACTTCGGGCGCAACCGGTTCCGGCGCAGCTTCAAGTACTCGTTGTCCAAGTCCACGTCAGACCACCGCAGTCCGAGCGTCTCGCCCTGTCGCAGCCCGAGCGCCAGGGCCAGCATCCAGCGGGCGCTGTTCCGGCGCTTGTTCACTGCGAGCAGGAGACGCTGAACCTCATCGACCGAGTAGGGCTCCACCTCCGTCTCGTCCTCTTCCATCCGGGGCGGCTTCGCGAGCGCAGCAGCGTTCTTCGCTGCGTGGCCACGCCGCACCGCCTCCCCCAGAGCCGTGCGGGCCGTCCGGTGAGCCTGGTGGGCGGTGCCGGCCTTGCTGCCAGCGCTCTGCATCCGGCGGTAAAGGCTCTCCAGGTGTTCGGGCTCCAGGCGGTCGATGCGGTGCCGGCCGATGCCCGGCACCAGGTGCACGCGGACTGCCACCTCGTACCCGTCGTACGTGTTCTCGCTTACGACGGGCCGGGCGATGTTCTCGACCCAGTGCTCAAGCCACTTCGCCACTGTCCACGGCTTGCCGGGCTGGCGCGCGGAACCTTCGTCCCGCTGCTTTTCCAGGCGTCGGACCTCGCCCACCAGGTCTTTGCGCGTGGGGCGCGTGAGATGTCGGCGGTAGGGCGTTCCGTCGTCCTTGTAGCCCATGGGCACGCGGGCGTGCCAGCGTCCGTCTTTGCCCAGGTAGATGGCCGATTCACCGTTGGCCCGACGGGTGCGCTTCTTCTCTTCTGCCATTGGCAGTCCTCCGGTGGGTGCGAGGTGGTCAGACAGGAGCGCCGCCCTGCGTGCGGGGCGGCGCTCCAAGTGGGCATGGTCAGGCGGCCTGCTGCTCGGCCCGGCGCCGGGCGAGGTAGGCGGCCGGGGCGTCCGCAGGGACACGGCGGAGTCCGCCGATGGTCAGGGACTCCAGCTCTCCGGTGCGGATGAGGGCGTAGCAGGTCGTGCGGCCGATTCGGAGGCAGCGGGCAGCCTCTTCAACGGTCAGGAGAACGGGGGCCAGGTCCCTGGCCTCAGCCGGTCGGACGATTTCCACGCTGGCGCTGCTCACGCGAGATCTCCTCGGGGCGGGGTGGCCTGTGCTGTCCGAAGCGGGGATTTCTGCGTCATCGCGTCACGTGCGTCAATCAGGCGTCTGACCTGCGGGTTCTTGTGACGCAGCAGGACGGGTCCTGCGTCACCGATGACGTGGGGGCTCGTCATGGGGTGACGCTGGTGACGCGGGATGACGCAGGATTCGCCGTCTGCGTCATCGGCTGTCGCCGCAGGTCAGCGGCCGTCTGTCGGGCCCGTGGTGACGCAGTGACGCAGATCTTCCCTACTTAGGAAAAAGAAGGGGGTGGTGTCTGTGGGTCTTTAGGTCCGCTCAGGGTTTGAAGAACGGGCCGCTTCGCGGCGCGACCTGTGCAGGGCGGCTGTCGCCGCCGAACAGCAAGAGGAGCACCTCCCCGGGCGGGGCGTGCTCCTCTTGTTGTCCGCGCGGGTCCGGCGGCGGTCAGAAGGCGGGCTGCTGCTCGGGCGGCGGGGGCGGGGCCTGGCGGGTGATCTCGATGTAGCGGGCGGCGCTGGTGCGCCCCCAGTCGACCAGGACCCCGCGCGCGGCGAGGGTGGGCTGGATGCGCCGCAGCCGGTCGGAGAGCACCTTGCCGGTGGTGGGCCACCCCTTGGGCAGGGGGCGGCATTCCTCGCCGCTGTAGAGGGTGCTGAGGGCGTGCAGCCACTCCGCCGACGACATCCGCACGTCCTCGCCCGGGGCGAGTTCCTCCGCGCGCTTCAACACGGTCTGCGCGAGCAGGTCGCCTTCGATCACGTCGTCGTTGAGGTCGTCCAGACTGGCCCGGTACGCCTCCAGCGTCCCGAAGCCGGTCGCGGCGTCGAGCTGCGCGCACAGGTGCGCGAAGTCCGCCATCCGCAGATCCGTCGGGGTCTCGGCCTGCACCGCACGGACCTTCACGGTCAGGTCCAGCAGGGAGCCGAGGACGACGGGCAGGATCTCGGCGTACTCCGCCCACAGCTCCGCTTCGGTGCGCCGCACCCGGGGGCGTTCCAGACGCAGGGTGAGGAGCCGTTCGGCGAGGTCGGGGCGGATCACGCCGACGTCGATACCGGTCAGCAACATCGGCCGGCGGTAGCGGGAGCGGACCACGTCGCCGTCGGTGAACAGGGCGCGCTTGATGCTCTCGGCTCCGGTGATGACGCAGCACATCAGGTCGGACAGGTCCGGGGGCAGGTGGGAGAGGTTGTCCAGGGCGGTGATCCATCCGGCCGCGACAGCGGTGATCATGTTCTCTTCGTCCTTGGGGGCGCGGCGCAGGTCACCGGTCATGCCCTCGATGATCCGCACGAGCATCCGGCCGCCGGTGGACTTGCCGGCGCCCTGCGGGCCGGTGAGGAACGGGGCGGGGACGGGCACGGACGGTTCCAGGCAGCCGATGAGCCACGCGATGGCCAGGGCTTCGGTTTTGGCGTCGGCGAAGTTGCACAGCCGCATCAGCAGGTCGATGCCCTTGCCGTTGGTGTCCTTGGCGGGCACGGGGAGTTCCCCGGTGAGCTGGGTGCGTCGCCAGCACACCTCTTCGGGGTCGGGGATGCGGATGTCCCAGCCGGTGGGGTGGATGCGCACGGACTGGCCGTCATCGCGGCCGAGGTCCAGCCAGGTGGCGCCGTCGAAGCCGGGGGCCACGCGGATGTGGGTGGGCTGTACCTGCTCGGTGAGGGCGAGTGCCTCGATCAAGTCCAACGCCTCCTTGAGGGCGGTTCCGTTGAAGACGCCGACCCCGTCACGGAAGAGGCCGACCATGAGTTCCTGGCGGTGGCTGCCGGTGGTGCCCTGGGAGCGGATGGGGCGGGCCACGGGGTGGCCGGTGCGCTGGGCGTACACGGTCCCGTCCACGGTGCGGAAGTACCGGAAGTGGGACTGGGCGTAGTCGGTGATGACCTGGCGTGCGGGGTTCTTCTCGTCGTCGGACACGGTCACAGTCCCAACGTGGTCAGTGCGTTGGTCCACGCGTCGGTGCAGTGCCGTGGGCTCTCGCCCTTGGCCTGCGCGGCGGTGAACAGCCGGTTGACGTGGGTGTCGGTGAGGCAGCCGCACCGGCCGTGCGTCGACAGCACCGCGAGGAACGTCCGGTACACCGTGGCGTGCACGCTGCTGTGGGCGTCGGTGATGCGCTGCACGGCCATCGCGACACCGCGTTCGAGATAGGTCGGAGTGCGGTGCGGGCATTCGCCCCCGTGGCCCCTCAGAGGCGCTGTGAGGCTCTGTGGCGCCCTACGGGGCGCGGGCGGTTCCTTCACTGCCAGGGCGCGCACAGCGTCCGGGAGAGGGGCCATGACGCCCGTGCCGTGACCGAGCCAACGGGCGTACGACATAAGGGACTTGACGTCTACGCCGGGCCGCACCGCGTTGCCGGACGTCATGGCGCCCCGGTAGATCCAGTGCTGTCCCCGCGTCGTGGGCACGGTGAGCGTGGCGGGCAGGGCGGTGCGGGCCCACGCGATGGCGTCCACGTCGTCCAGATCCACCACGGTGAGCCCGGCGCCGCCGGGGTGGTAGCCGACGCACACCGCCCGGCGCCACGCCGTCTGCCACGGGGACGAGGTGATCACGGCCGGATCGGTCGTCGCGGCGGCCCAAGCGTGGCAGACGCCGGGGCACGAGCAGGGGCCCGGGGTCTTCATGTCCGGCCGGCCACCGCACGCGTTGTCCGCGCACGCCGGGCAGTTGCCGAACGGGACCTTTCCCCGGCGCAGCGGCAGCACCGGCACACCGGACGCCGCGAGACGCAGCGCCGTGTCCTGCGGGTTGGGCGTGGCGCTCATGCCGCCACCCCCAGCGCGGCGGTGGCGAGGAACGCGGCGCCGATGTGCTCGGAGTAGGCGGGCGGGATGGCCTCGGTCAGTTCCTCGCGCACGTCGGTCCAGTCGATGCCGAGCGCGGCTTGCAGCTCCGGGACGGACGGTTTGCCCCCGCCGTTGCCGTAGGCGGCCACGTAAGGGCCGTCGTAGAAGCGGCCGTGCCGGTAGCCGCGCACGCGGCCCCGGTGGCGCAGGTGGGCCGGCTGTCGGGCGCTCCAGCCGCCCAACTCGAAGTTGCGGTGCCGGATGACGCCGAGGCCGAACATCTCCCCGCACAGGGTGAGGTCTTTGCGGATCTCCGCGCGGCCGTTGGGCTGCTCGATGACGTACGGCAGGCCAGTCTGCTCGAGCAATTCGCGGGTGGGTGCCACGAGGTCGACGTGCGAGCGTCCCCAGCCCTGCGAGGCGTTCGTGCCCACGGTCAGCGCGCACCCGTGCTGGCACGGCGGGGAGGCGTGCACGAACGCGTACCGGCGGATCTCGCCCGTGGTGATCAGATGGGCGAGGTAGGTGAGCGCGTCGCCCCGGTGGTACGGGAAGGGGTAGTTGGGCCGGTGGGCGATGTCGCAGCCGTGGACGGTGAATCCGGCGCGGGCGTAGCCCATGGCGGCGCCGCCGGCGCACGAGAACAGGTCCAGCAGTAACGGTCGGGTGCCGTCTCGCCGAATGTCGGTCGGTTGGGTCATGCTGGGAGACCTCCACAGGTCAGTTGGTGGCAGGTGGACAAGGGCGGCCCCGGTTCTTGGTCGGATGGGGGCCGCCCTTGGCGTAGCTAGAAGGGGCCGTGATGCCGGTGGCGCGCGGTGGTGACGATGTCGGTGTGGTCGAAGGCGAGGCCGCGGGCGTTGTCGAGCGGCACCCACCGAACGGCGGCGGCGTCGTCCCCGGCCTGCGCGGTGATGCCGTCGGGGACGGCCACCATGTAGGCGGCGGTGACGTACCGGCCGCGCGGGTCGCGGCCGGGGGCGTCGTACACGCCGATCAGCTCCAGGTCCCACGGGTCGACGTCGATGCCGGTCTCTTCGAGCAGTTCGCGGGCGGCGGCGGCGCGGGAGGTCTCGCCGGGGTCGACGTGTCCGCCGGGAAGGGCGAGCTGTCCCTTGTGTGGGTGCCCTCCCCGCTCGATCAGCAGGACGTCGCCGCCCCGGATGCACACGACGTCGGCGGTGTAGCGGATCGTCTCGATGGTCTCGCTCATGCGGTTGTCGCTCCTTGGCTCAGTGGTGGAAGTGGTTGCGCTTGATGACGGCTTTGCGGATGTTGACCGTGGTCCCGCCCCGGTGGCCGCTCGTGCCGAGGACCTGCACGGCGATCCATCCGCCGAAGATGACGGCGGCGAGGATGACGAGCTGGTGAATGAACGCGGCGAGCGCGGCGATGAACGTGGTCAGCAGCAGCAGTCCGCCGCACACCGCGAGGAACCCCACACCCCCGAGAGCGACGTTCACCGCTGCCCGGGAGACGGGCGGCTTGGCCGCGAGCGGTTCGGGCTGCACGGGGCTCACGGCGTAGCCGGTGACCACGCGGCCGTCGGGCAGGACGATGCTCGCCACGGCCGGCGCCGTGTGCGGCTGCACGGCCGCGACCGGGCCCGGGTGGAGGACCGGCGCGGGCGCCAGGGGCACGGGTTGGTGGACGTCGGCGGCCCGCGATGCGGGGGCGTGGCGGGTGGGTTCGGGGTACATGCGGAATCCTTTCCGAAGCATGTCGGGGGAGGCAGAGGCACCCCCTTCGGGGTGCGCTGCAAGCGGGTGTTTTAGGGGTTCGGGCAGGTGGGCTCCCCGCCTCCCCGAAGCGGCGTTTTTGCTGATCAACGTGGGTGAGGTGGCCCGGGGAGGGGGTTGGGGAGTTCTCCCCGCCTCCCCGGGCCGGACGAAGGTGCCTCCCCGCTACTCGGCGGCGGAAGCGGAACCATCGGTGTCGCGGTTGGCGAGGGCCCGCAGGACGTGATCGCGGTGGACGACCATGACGCCGTGCGACTTCTTCGGCTCCTCGCCGTGCTCCTCCAGCAGCGCCTTGAGCCGGTCGTTGGTCCACTGGTCGCCGTACGCCTTGGGGTCCAGGGCGTGCAGCCGCTTGAGGACCTCGTTGGTCCGCAGCCGGGACGCGTCCCCGATGACGGCGGCGACGTCGGCGAGGGCGTCGCGCTCCTCTCCCTGCTCGACCACGCGCAGGGTGGTGACGCCGTCGCGCAGGGCCTTGGCCCGCTCCGCGATCTCGGCGGCGGGCTCGTCGCCGATGAAGTGGGTGCGGACCGTGATGAAGGACTGGCCCGCCGGCATCTCGATGCCGTCCGAGGCGACGACCAGGGTGCCCTTGTCGAGTCCCTGCCTGAGCAGGTGCGGGGCGGCGCCGTCGTCCACGGCCTTGTCGCCCAGCGCCATCCGGGACTGCGTCTCGGTGCCCAGCACGAGGGAGGCGCGGGTGTGGGCGCCCTCGCGGACCAGCTTGGGAAGGTTCTGGTCGGTGGGGTCCTGCGTGCCCTGCCACATCAGCACGTCGACCGCACGCCCCTGGTTGTGGATCTTGCGCACGGCCATGAAGTAGCGGGACGTGGCCTTGGCGCCGCCGTAGGGCCGCTTGTCCTCGCCCACGACCGGGCACATGAACGCCACCTGCGCCTCGTCCACCAGGACGATGAGCGGCGGGAACACCGCGGTCGGGTCGGTGCGGCGCACCTCGATCCGCCGGTTCATCTCCTCCACCGCGTCTTCCACCATCTCGGTGGCCTGGATGACGTGGTCGTCGGAGGGACCCTCGATGAGCACCTGCGCGACGCCGTCGAACATGCTCCAGTCGCCGACGCCCTTGAGGTCGGCGATCCAGAACTGCACCGTGCGGTCGAGCGCCAGCCACAGGGCCACGGAGCGCAGGGATGCGGTCTTGCCCTGGTTCGAGCGGCCGGTGACGAGCATGTGGCGCTGGTACACGCTCAGCTCTGCGGCGTCCCCGCGCAGGTTGCGGCCCCACGGCGCCTTGCCCGTCTTGTAGTTCGCGGTCATCGTCTGGTCGGTGACCAGCGGGGACGGGCCGATCGGCTCGTCCAGGGCGCCGGAATCGGCGATCCACAGCCGCACCGTGCGCGCTGCCTGCGGGATCATGATGAACACCTCGTGCTCGTGCCGGGTGAGGTTCTCGGCGAGCTTGCGGCGCCGCGCCTGCACCTCGTTCGTGGCCACACCCGAGGGCAGGGTGACGTCGACCTCGACGCCGCATCCGGCGATCCGGATGGGCCCGAGCATGGACGCGCCGGCGTCGCCCATCTCCTTGATGGCGTTCTTCAAGGGAGCGATGCCGAGGTCACGCAGGGCCTTGACCACGATGGACGGGGTGATCGGCTCGCCCTCGCCCGATCGGACGTTGGCGGGCAGGGCCCACTGGGGTGCGGCGTGCTGCTTGCGGCCGACCGACCACAGCGCCAGCAGCGCGAGGAACGGGCCGATGGTGATGGCCGGGCCCCACACGATCTGCACGATGTAGATCAGGGCGCCGATGAACTCGATCGTGGCGCTGAGCGGGGTGATGACGTCCCCCACCTTGTGGGTGTTCAGCGCCATCACGATTCCGAGGGCGACCAGCACACCGACGCTCATGCCGGCGCCGACGGCGGTGCCCTTGGCGACGTCGAGCGGGGAGTGCAGCAGGTCCATGCGGCGGCGGTGGCGCGCGTCGCGGAAGCGCTGCAAGCGCTCCTCCCACTCAGCGGCCAGCTCCATGTTCCCCGCGGCCTCCGCCGCGCGCATGTACCGCTCGTACCGGGAGCCGGTGCGCCCGTCCCACGTGCGGCGGGCCACGATCCGGCCCCCGTTGACGGTGTAGAGGCTGTGGCGGACCACGGCTCGCGCGGTCGCCTTGGTCGACTCGTGCCTGACGGTCGCGCGCACGGCGCGACCGGAGCGCACCCAGAGCGGCACCGGCCGGGCGGGCGCGGGCTCGGGGACCACGGTCAGCGTGGTCACCTTGCCCGACTCCTCGGGCTCCTCGGGGCTCTTGTGCAGGGGAATGACGTTGTCACCCATGACGGGAAGGCTCCTGACTGCCCCCGGAGTTGGGGGCGGGAAGGCTGGGGGCGCCGCCCGGACAAGGGGGCGGCGCCGGGCAGGGGGTCAGCGGCGGTGGCCGGCCTTATGGGCGCGCAGGGCCGCCGTGCAGCCGGGGCACCTGCGCTCGGGCCCGTGGCCGACGACCGGGGCGGGGATGGTCTGGCCGCAGATGGCGCGGGTCACGCCGAAGACCAGCGGCCCGCACTGGGGGCAGTGGAAGTGGGCGTCCAGGACGGCCGAACGGGCGGTGCGCGCCATGCTCACCACCACCCCGACGACCGCTTGGGCACGAGGTAGGGACAGCCGTTGCGCATGTGGTCCACGCACTGCGGGCAGTCCTCGCGCGGCTTGAGACGGCGGTGGACGCTCTTGTCGTGGGCGTGCTGCCAGCACTGCGGGCACTCACCCGGCGGTGTCTGCTGCGCTGCCATGCTCACCACCAGCCGGACGACTTCTTGGCGGCCTTGGCGGCGGCGGCCTCGTTCACGACGCGCTGACGCTCGGTGTGCAGGGCGGTGATCTCCGCGATCAGCCGGGTCTCGGCTCCCGTCCACGCGCTCTCCAGCCGGGCCTCGGCGCGGCCGGTGGAGCGCCCGCGCACGACGCGGTAGCCCCCGCCGGCCATGGCGGCGACGATGGCGCGGCGTTCGGAGTTGGTCAGCGGCCACATCTCGCGTTCGCGGACCGCTTCGAGCTTGCGGTTGGCCTGCCGGATCTCGCGGTCAAGGCGGCGGGTGTCGGGCTTGCCCATGGCTAGGCGCTCCTCAGCTCAGGGGAGGGTTCGGGGAAGGCGCAGGGGGTGCACATGCCGAGTGAGGGCGGGATGACGTATCCCGCGTCCCGGCGGCACCGGGGGCAGCGGCGGCGGGCGGCGTTGGCCTTGGCCAGGGCCGCCCACCGGGCCGGGGTCATCGGCCTCACCGGCAGGGCGAGGTCGATGCGGTAGAGGTAGGCGACCAGCGGCGGGCGGCCCCGCCGTCGGGGGCGCTCCAACTGCGCCGCTACGTCCTGTCCTCCGGGCCTCAGGTTGCGGGCCCGGAGTTGGCGGCGGGTGGCGTAGCCGTCCGGGGCCAGGCGCCACCGGTAGACGGGCAGGGTGCTCATGCCGCGCCGCGCCGTCCGGGACGGCGGCCGGCGACCGATCCGAGCAGCCGCCCCAGCCGGGCCCGCCGGGGCCCGGAGCGGCCGGACCGCTTGGCCGCGTACATGGCCTCATCAGCGCGGCGCAGCAGCGCGGACAGGTCCTCGCCCCGGTAGTCGGCGGCCCGTACCCAGCCGAGGGAGACGGTGGTGTGCACCTGGGGTGCGGTGTCGACGGGGCGGGCGAGGACGCGGGCGAGGACGTCCAGCCGCTCGGCGGCGGTGCCGTCGCGGTCGATGACGACGGCGGCGAACTCGTCCCCGCCCAGCCGCCCCACGACACCACCATGGGTGCCGTGGGCGAGCCGTGCGGCGACCGTGGCCAGCAGCAGGTCACCGGCGGCGTGGCCGTGAGTGTCGTTGATCTGCTTGAAGTGGTCGACATCGGCCAGCACGACCACAGCGCGCGGGTCACGCAGCAAGCGGCGGGCCCGCCGGGTGAACGCCTCCCGCGTCCACAGACCGGTGAGCGGGTCACGCCGGGCGGTGGTCAGCCGCGAGTGCAGCCACCAGGCGTGCACCGCCCACCCAAGGGCGGGCACGGCCGGTAAGAGTGCGGCGAGGGTGCTCACGGCGTCACCGCCCCACCGGCCCGCTCGGCGAGGATCGTGTCCCGCAGCGTCCGGGCGTTCGCGGGCGAGGTGTGGACTTCGCGGCGGATGCCCTCGGCGGTCACCTTGGTGTCGGGCCAGTCGGCCGTCACCGTGCGGGCTTCGGCGAGCAACTGTTCCGGGGTGCGCTTGGGTCGGCGCGGCTTGGCGACGTCGGGGACGCGGCCGGTGGCGCGACGCGATCGGGTCGACTCCGCCGGCACTGCACGCGGCTCGATCGAGGCGACCGGAGTCGGCTCGATCGGCGGGAGCGGCTTGATGACGGGAGTCGACTTACTCAGGTCGACCGCGACCGGTTCGGGCACGGTCAGCCGGGCCAACTTGACCACCGGGGCCGGGGACGATTCGGGCAGGTCAGCCATAGACCGTTTCGTAGTGGTCCCGGTGGATTTCTCCACATTCGCGACCGGCGCCAGGATTGGCGTGGGCCGGTGGTGCAGCACCTTGGCGACCAGGTCGGAACCGAAGTAGATCGACCCGACCGGCAGGGACGTGGCGAGCAGCACGAGCGCCCAGTTGGCGGGGTCCCACTCCGCCAACCGCGACCAGTCGACCGATCGGCCGTGCAGCTCCGGCACGAGCCCGTGCACGTAGTTGAGCACGAGCGAGGCGACCGTGTACGCGCCCAGCACCCGCAGGGCGAAGCGGCGCGCGTCGCCCGCGAGTACGAGCGTGGCGACCAGTGCGAGCGCCATCAGTCCGTCGACCACGAACGGGTACAGCGTCGCGGCCGTGGCGTCCGCGCCGACCGCGCCGGCGATGTCCCGCAGCGCGTTCCACGACACCCGGAACGCCATCCCGACCACGGCGACCAGCGCGAGGACGAGGGCGGCGCGGCCCTTGCGGTGAAGGCTCATGCCGCACCCCCGGCGGTGAGCAGGGCGGCGAGGATGAGCAGGGCGCCGCCGGTCATGGTCAGGTCGACCGCGCGGCGCAGGCCGGTGAACTTGGCGACGGCGAGCCGGGACAGTCCGGCGACGTCGGCGGCCAGGTCGGAGGCAACGGCGGCGGTGATCTGTTCGGGGGTGAGGGTGGCCCACAGGGGGAAGCCGTGCCGGCCGGACAGGTTCGGGCGCACCGACCGCAGCAGCAGACCGGCCGCACCGACCAGCAGCACCAGACCGGCACCCCCCGTGACGATGGCGGCCCAGTTCAGTGGCAGGTCGCGGGCGACCGACCACGTTCCGGCGAGGACCGCGCCAACGAACGCCAGCAGCAGCGCCGTCTTACTGTCCGTCCGCGCGATCTCCGCCCTCACCTCAGTGTGCGCGGCGATCAAGTTCCGCCCGGTGGCGCTCATGCCGCACCGTCCTTGGGCTCGACGTCCACAGACGCCAGCAGCTCCACGCGGTCCATGGCACCGGTGCGGAGCTCCTGCCACTTCCACTCGGCGCCGTCCGCGAGGACGTAGCCGAGCTGGGCCAGCGCATCGGCCCGTTCCTGCACCGTGGGGACCGGCCCGGTCCGCCCGAACGAGTGCTCGGGCCACTCCAGGCTCATCAGGTCGGTGACCACGTACAGCTCCCACTCGCCACGGAAGCTGTTCGACAACCGCGCGCCGTGCGTCATGCCACACCCCCGGTCTGGTCGGCCGTGCGGTTGACCAGCGCGACGCGGGCAGCCAGCGCGCGGCGGCGGGCCCGGCGGATGCGGCGGGCGTCCACCTCGCTCGGCGTGCGGTCCAGCGTGAGGATCTGCGCGTCCAGCAGCTCGACGTCGGCGAGGATGACGGGCATCTCAGCGTCGATGGCGGCCAGTTCCGCGGGCGTCGGCTCCATGAAGTCGGCGAACGCGGTAACAGCGTCCTGAACAGTGACGATGTGTTCCATTGGGTCGTGTTCTCCCTCGCAGGTGGAACGGCCCGAACGCGGTCCCCGGGGTGCCTCCCGGGGACCGCTTGCCGTTGAAGATGAAGGCCGCACGCGAGTGGTGCGGCGGGCCGCATGGCAGCGGCCGGTGCCCCGGGCCGGATTCAATCCGGCGCCCCTCACGGCTGGATGCCGGGGCCGACGTGCAGCGGGTCAGCGCTGGACGACCGGGCGGTGCAGATCCCGGTGCGCGACCGTGACCCGGTGGCCATCTCTGCGCAGCCGCTCGGCGAGTGCGAGGGCGAACGTCGGGGCGCGGTGCCGGCCGCCGGCGCACCCGTCAGCGACGGTGACGGTTCCCGCGCTGGGACCGAAGGCGAACGCGGTGACCGCCGTCGCGGTGGCGTCCACCAGGGCGGTGATGCCGGGGGTGGCCAGCACGGCGGCGCGTACCGGGGCGTCCTCAGCGGTCATGTAGCGCAGCTCGGGCGATACGTGCGGGTCGCGAAAGTGGTGGCGCAGGTCGATGGTCAGGTGCGCGGTGGGCGGGGCGTCGTGCAGGTAGCCGAACGAGACGATCTCGACAGTGCTCATGCGGAACTCCCAACGAAGTGGCCGGTGAGGTCGGGCGGGTCAGCGCTCCCGGCGCTCCAGCTCCCGGGCGATGTCGTTCTGCGCGTTGATCGCGCTCAGCGCGTTGTTGCCCCCGTCGCGCTCGCGGGTGATCAGGTCGTACTCGCGCTGCAAGTCGTCGCTGGTGCGGGTCTGCATGTCGGACGCGGCAGAGCGGGTGCGGAACATGTCGGTCTCCCTTTGGGTGTGAGTGACCCGCTGGTCAGCGGGAGTGCCCCGGCCTGCATTTGAGGCGTAGGCCCGAGATCAGCCGGGCCGGGGCTATGACGGCTAGGACGGTTGGTGCGTGATCTAGCCGCGCAGTCCGCCTTTTCGACTCGGGGAGGCGGGGCCCACCTGTGCAGTTGTCAAGCGACCCCCAGCGCGGGGCCAACCCCCGTTGAGGGCAAGCAATCCCGAACTAGAACCGCTCCTCCCGTAGGTGTCGCGGCGTCGCACCTACAGACTGGACCGGTGGACCGGTCCAGTCAAGCAATAAAAATCGATTCACTGAGTAGGTTCATGCTTCATGCCAGGTCAGACCACTAATGGAGACGTCAAAAAAGCTGGACCGGCGGACCGGTCCAGCCTCAGTGCGGCACTCTTCTACATTGCGTAGGTATCCACCTGCTCGAAGAGCGAAGCGGGGGTGACCCCCTCTTCGCAAACCAGCGGGCGCCCTTCCTGGTCGTACGCCGTGTGGAGCAGGACTGCGACCGGGCTCCCCTCGGCAACGGCCAGCCGCTCCGCTTCCAGGTGAGTGGCGGCCCGCACGGTGGTGACATCCACTCCTTCCACGGGGAATCGTCCGGTCTGCCGACGAACGTAGCGAGTGGTGCCCTCGGCGATCGGGGCGGTGTCGGAGAGACGGGGGGCCGCCTCTGCGATCTCGGGCGGGAACCACGCTTCCACGCAGCTATTCGGGCTTCCGTCCGGGAGCTGAAGGATGCGGACTCGCCGCAACGTCAGAACGCCGGGCGCAAGCCCGAGGGCGTTGGCGACGCGCGTGGGAGGCTCGGCCCAATCGGGCGTACCGACCCGTAGGAACGGCATCCCACCCAAGATGCGTGCCGACCCTGCTCGGCGGGCGCCGGCGGGCCTTGCCACGGGTGTTTCCGTGACGACGAAGCCGGTTCCCTGCTTGGCCACCACCACGCCATCGTTACGGAGCACGTCGACAGCCTTGATGGCGGTGGCACGGGACACGTCCCACTGCTCGGCCAGGTCTCGGCCGGACGGGATGGTCTCGCCGGGGGCGAACTCACCTGCGGCGATGCGGGTTCGAAGTGATTCAGCGATCTCTTCATACTTCAGAACAGCCATGGCTTCCCCTACCTCGCGCGCTGGACTGGTCCACCGGTACACACGATACTGCCGACATGTCGAAACCCGAATTGGCTCCCTCCGTCATGCGGTTCTATGGCGAGACAGTGAACGAGGACAGCCGTCTGCGCAGCTCGGCAGACGGGCGTATGGAGCTGATCAGGACGCAAGAGCTTCTCCGACGGTTCTTGCCCCCTGCGCCGGCTCGCGTACTCGACGTGGGCGGGGGGACCGGCATCCATGCCGAATGGCTGGTGAAAGACGGCTACGACGTGACGCTGGTGGACCCGGTCCCCCGGCATGTCGAGCATGCGTCAGCCGTGTGCTCAGCGGTCGTGGGGGATGCTCGTGACCTGAACGAGCCGGACCGCAGTTTCGATGTGGTGCAGCTCCTCGGGCCGCTGTACCACCTGCCCGACCCCGAGGATCGGTGCATCGCACTGGCGGAAGCGCGCCGCGTCGTAAAGCCGGGCGGGTTGGTGACGGCGGCGGCCATCAACCGGTACGCCTCGCTCTTCGAGCACGTAACGTACGCCCACCTTCATAGGGAGCGAGTCCGTGATTCCGTCTCCAAGATTCTTGAGACGGCCATCTACGACGGTACACGCGGGTTCACCCTCTCCTACTTCCACAGGGCGGAAGAGCTGGTCTCGGAGCTGGTGGCGTCTGGGCTGACTGACGTGCGAGTCTTCGGGATTGAGGGCCCGGCGTGGTCACTCGTGAAGGCAGCCGAACAGCAGCCGGGTGAGGGGCCAACGGACGAGTTGATCGCGTCGGCCATGGAGGCGGCTCGCATGGCCGAGCCGTACCCGGAACTGCTCGCCGCCAGCTCCCATCTACTGGCCGTGGGACGGGCGCCCGCTGACACCAACGCCTGACCGGGTGGTCGCCGGTCTCAGTCGCGGTCTCAGTTGCTTCGGTGTCTGTGGTGATCCGTGCAAGTCCGTCACCGTCCTACTACGCCTGCGAGCGGGCACAACGCGGTGATGATGGGCGCTCACGGTCGCCCCCGGACCAAGATCGGTCTACTGGTAGTGCCTAGGTCTCGGTTCGAATCCCGAAGGCGACTCGCAGGGCCACCGTGTGGGCCGGCCATCGGCCGGCCCACACTCGTAGTGCCGTCTTGCGGGAGCCCCAACCGCGCAGCCAGCGCGGACCGCGCGACACGGCACCGCAAATGGGTGCCGCTCGCAGGCGGCGACCGCCGCTCCTCCGGGCAGGTGAGCAAGCGGCCTTAGCAGGGGCGCATGCTGTCGAAGGAAATTTCAGTCCACTCACTCGCCTGGTAACTCACGAGGAATTCATACGAGTATCGGATTTCGTGAGACGGTAGCGAAGCTTTGGTTCTATCGAAGAGGTCCACGAGAAAGGCGTAATCGGATGCCTCGTGACCAGCCTTTACCAGGCCAAGCACGTGGTGCAGGGACAGTTCTCCCGCCCGCACAGCCTCAGTGAGGGTGTCCAACAATACGTCACGATCATCGCGTTCGTGAGGCGGGTCAGTAGCCACAACCCCCAGAGCTACAAGGAAAGCCCTGACTCGGTCCACACTCGGGTCCGACGAGATGCGCTCCCACTCAGCTTTGATTCGTAGTGCGTTGCGTCGATGTGCCGCCGTCCACCCAGCAGATGACATGGCGATACGCCCGAGCCCTACCTTGCTAAAATCGCTAGTCCAATCACTGATTACGAACTCAGGAACCCGTGGGCTCCATAGGTACCCGGGACGAACACGCATTCCATGTCGATTGAGAAAGTCACTCCAGCTTTCATCGATTTCTATACCGTCCAACCACGCCAACAAAGTGTGAGAAACGTTCGGCAGGCAATGCACGACCCGTTCCATCACAGGCTTGGAGAAAGCAGCCTTGCGACTGCGCGCAGAGTGTCTCGGCAACAAGTTGAAAAGAACGCTGACCAGCCGCTCTCTAGCTTGCTCATCTTTTAGATCCTCGACCGCTTCTACCAACGCCAGGACGTCGGGCGAACCCCACACTTCGTGATCGTTCGAAACGAAATGTGAAGCAGAAAAAGGGAAGAATGCATCTCGGTTGATACGCCAGGATTCGAAATCCGAAGGCATCATGGCGCGGAGGTCAGCACCTCTCCACGAATCCTCCAAGGCCAGCCAATCGGCAGTATCACCCATGTGGCCGGCTTCAATCATCTGGGCAGCATTGTGCTCATGCTTTTCACGAAGACGCAAGGCGTAGAGAATGATCCACGGGAAGCGATTTGACCAAATTTGGAAGTCGTCCAGAGCAGGGGTATCTGCGCGGACGACGTTCGCCAGGGTTTCCTTGCTTGGCTGCTGAGAGAATCGGTAGATCTTAGTCAGCCAGTGTTCCCTAGGGAAACCGAGACTGATTGCCTCTTGCATGTGCGAGCCCGGCCAGTGGCAGTCAGTAGTTCTGATTTCGACGGTCCGTTTTCCGAACCTCACCCTTCTCACTGTCGTGCTGCGTGAGGCACCGGTGAAGGATTGCACAACCGTTTGACACCAGTCCGGCAAAGTGAATGGGCCACTTGCCGAGGGAAGAGTACGCAGTGGTCGACCGGACCGTAGCGCTCGCGTGTGGGTAGAGGCGATCATCCGGACAGCTCGGGCTACGGCGATAGTGTTGCGGGCATCAGTCATGCTCTGGGATGACCAGGCCACAAGCGCCGCGTTCTCAGCATGACTCGCGACGCTTACGTAACCTGCACGGTCCTCTGCGGAACTTCCAGCATAGATGTCACGAAGTGCTTGAGCTGACCATTCATCGCCAAGGCTCGCCCGGACGCCGAGGAAGACCAGGATCGATTCTCCCGGGGAGCGGCCGTCCGCCAGCTCGGACTGCAGGAAGTCGTGAACGATTGGAATACAGTCAGGACTGATGGAAGCAGCCAAGAGTGAAACGTGGCTGCTGAGTGGGAGATGTAGGACTTCCAGCGCTTGTTCCAGAAGAATCGCCTCATACCGAGGGGCGCGCACCATTCCGTCCCGCAATACCTCGACAGCCAGCCTTGACCCCGTGAGGATACGCCGCTGTAACGTGCCGTATTGAGTCGATGCAGCATTGAGTTCGGCTACTAGGGAGATCACAACATCGCGCAATGGCTTTCGATTCTCGAAGATGTTACCAAGCGCGAATAGTAGAACGTTACGCCAGTGGGCACTCACCGACATGGCACGGAGTCGGCGTTGAATCTCTGCCTCACGGCAGTTCATGATTGCGTCAGCTGCCCAAAATTCCTGCAGTGATCGAATTTCGAAGCTAACCTCATTGATTCGAGATGGCACGAGGAACACAAGACGATCCGTAGCCGCCCTGCTGATTGCGGCTGTTAGATTGTGCAGTGCGTCACCTTTGAAGCCCTCCCCTTGGAGGCGGTCGGAGATGATGACATTTAGTTCTTCCAGCGTAAGCCGCGAGGCAGTGTCGCCACTCCTCTCGCTTTTAGTTTGCAGAAGGAGTCCGATATCTGCGTGAATCGCGTTGATATCGGTTCTCCTGTCCCTCAGGAGGTTGCTTGCTGGACCCTCTTTTTCCAACTCACGTTCGTAGATAACGCGATAGTAGTCGGCGAAAAGCGTGTATCTGTCCTTCGGTGCCTTACCCATTCGATCCAGGAGGACAGCCATGATCGTTACCTGAAGAGGAGTAGTCATGAGACGTGCTGTCGAGTCCTCTGCGGCAGCTTGTTCCAGCCGACCCATCAACCGCTGTACTTTGTCGTCGGCGGCGGCGCCATATCTCGCCTGAGCCAACTTGTGGCCATATGTGAGTGCGTTATCAGTATCTAGCGAGAGGAGTGAGTAGTGCCTGTAATGCTTGGGAGAGAACTCATCCGCGTAGCCCTGGGGCCGCGTGGTCGCCACGACGACGAGGTCAGCATTCACCTCATCGGCATCTAGTAGAAAGTCGTTGATGCACTGCAAGACATCATCTCGGTTACTAGATCCAGGGACTTCATCGAGCCCGTCAAGGATCAGTAGCCAAGGAAAATCGGCCAACCATTCTTTTATATCGCTTGCCGTGACATCGATCGCGCTCACCGCTGACACGCGATGGGCTACATACTCCAAGATGCTGCTGAACTTCCCCTTTGCGAGTCCATCGGCAAGATTAGTCAATGGAATTTTGAATGGCCATCGACGAGCGTGCGGAGAGAGCGACTCCCGCTCGGCGAGTGCCATGATTTTGTTTACGGCTGATCGAAGTTCGGGATTGCGTGAAAAGAGGTCAGTATTCGCCACGAGGAGTGCGCGATATAGCTGGCAAAAGAGCTGACTCACGGTGCTCTTGCCTTGCCCTGGCCCCCCCACTAGAACGAACCTGTTTCCCCTGCTTCCAGAAGTGTCTCTCTGGCTTTCGTCAGGCCGATGAATTGCGTCGCACGATGCAATAAGCGTCTCCAGACACTTAGCTTCCCCGTCGTAGCGATAATCCTCGGTAAGGCTAATGGGTAGATCTACGAAGACATCTGCCAGCGGAATCGTACGATCGTCGGCCGAACCAGCCTGGTCGAGGTTTGCGTATCTTTCGCGCAAGATTTCTCGGGATAGGAAGGACTTGATCGCCCCTACAACCTCCTTCTTGCGTGATTGCTGATCGTCATAAATTTGACTCAAGATATCGCCAGGTAAAATCCAAGCGGCATACGACCTGCGAATGCCATCGTGGATTTCAAGGAATCGATGCAAGTTTTCCGAGTGCCAGACGATCCAGTCCTCGACAGCGAGCCTGCGGCATTCCTCCTGCATCACTTCATGAACGCGATCGAATCCCCCTGAACCGGGGACGGCGGAAAGGGATACGTTCGAGGCGAAGATGACAAACTTAGGTTTCGGGTCCCGCTTCGTTGACTCGCGCCACTTCCGGAACTCTTTGCGAATCTCGGCGATGAGCCACGTTGCCTCGTCTGCCGGCGCGGCCGGTGTTTCTTTGTGTTTTACCTGCAAAATTCCGTACCCATCCCACCCGAGACGGGAATCTGTCACACCGTCGAAGGTGGCCTCTCGACCGCCGTCTGGCCCGGCCCCGAAGACGGAGACGCGTGGTCCTAGCTCTGCCACAGCGATCGACTGAACGAGATTTTCGAACTCGCGAGGCCCGAGATGGTACAGATCGAAATCCATGTGCGGATTATGCCTCAAGCTACGCTTACGGCGTGGACGGTTCACGCAAGCCGTTATCCGGCTTGGTCAGCGGGCGTCCGCGTTAACGATCACCCGACGCGGTTGGCGTCCGTGCAGGGCACAGCGAGGCCAACGGACGTGGCGCTGCCAGCTCGATGTCGGTGCAGGGCTGACTGTTGTCGCTGTCGACCGCGGAGGCCTTGGCTGGCAGGCGGAAGCCCTGCCGTCTGCGTTCGCATCGCTGGTGGCAGTCACTCAACCGCTAAGCCATCTGCCGGCCGCCCGCAAGCGGTCCGATGTGCTCTCTCCCCCCGGTTGTCCCGTTCTTTGTCCAGTGCGCCAACAGCCGCAACCGTTCGTCCTAAGACGCGCATCCCCGCTGACCTGGCCAACGAACGTCCACGAACGCACTCACACGGCCACGCGGACAGTTGGAAAGCGTGTTGGGGGCAACCCCTCACGAGTTCGAATCTCGTATCCTCCGCCAGTGCCTCACCGGGCACGATGTCGAAGGGCCCCACCGCTTGCGGTGGGGCCCTTCGGCGTTGTCCGCTCCGGATCGCGCAACACCCTGTCCCTCGGCAGGCACCGTCCCTATCGTGCGGAGAGTGACTCGTCCTCCTGATTCCGGTGAGCCGTCCGGCGACGGGGCGGGGCAGGAAGGTCCCGGTCCTGCGGATTCAGGGGAGGCGGGAGGGACCGCGCCGGCCGCACCGGTCCCAGCGGCGGAGCCGGCGCGTGCTCATGTCGTTGCGCCCACCCAGCAGGAACTGGACGCGCTGTCCGCCGAACGTCGGTGGGAATTGCTCCAGGAGGAGAAGCGTCACGCGGCTGAGGAGCGTGAGCGGCGGCGGCAGAGTCGGCACCAGTGGTTCAACAGCGTCGGGATCCTGTTCGGTGTGCTCTTCGCCGCGGCCGGCCTGGTGGCCACGGCCTTGTCGTGGCAGACGGCGCAGAGCGAGCTGCGGACAGCGCGGGAAGGCCAGATCACCGACCGGTACATCCGAGCCACCGAGCAGCTGGGTTCCCCGGGGCGTGACGTCCGGGCCAGTGCCGTCTACGCATTGGAACGGATCGCCCACGACTCCGCGCGGGACCGGGCGGTGGTCATCGAGGTGCTGGCCGCCTTCGTCCGGGAACATGATCCGGCTCCGGCCGTTCCGGACGCCAAGCTGCCCCGGGAGCCCGACACCGACGTACAGGCCGCCCTGACCGTCCTGGGGCGGCTCCCCCGTGCGTCGCACACCTTCACCGATCTGCACGGCATCAGGGTTCCCGGAGCCCTGATGCCGAGCTCGAAGATGACCGGGATGAATCTCTTCACCGCGGACCTGAGCCACGCCGACCTCGCCCTGGCGGACGCCACGTACATGAACCTGACCGAGGCGAACCTGACGTACGCCGACCTCGGCAGTGCGCGCCTGAAAGGCAGTTCGCTGAGGTACGCGGACCTGACCGGCGCCGATCTGCACGGCGCGGACCTGACCGGTGCGGACCTCACCGGTGTCCGGGGGACGACTCCCGAGGAGATCAGGAAAGTGGCGAAGACGGACGCGACGACCCGTTTTTGAGGCGGCCGCGCCCGACACCGCCGGGCGACGCGGTCCTCACGGCGTCAGGACGACCTTCTCGCAGTGGTCCTTCTTGTTCTTGAAGAGGTCGTAGCCCTTCGGGGCCTCCGTCAGGGGCAGGCGGTGGGTGATGATGCGGGTGGGGTCGAGCTTGCCCTGTTCGATCAGGCCCAGCAGCGGCTTCATGTACCGGTGCACGTGGCACTGGCCGGTGCGCAGGGTCAGGGACCTGTTCATCCAGGCGCCCGCCGGGAACTTGTCGATCATGCCGCCGTAGACGCCGATGACCGACACCACGCCCCCGCTGCGGCAGGACATGATGGCCTGGCGCAGGGCGTGCGGGCGGTCGGTCTCGGAGCGGACCGCCTGCTTGGCGCGGTCGTAGAGGTGGACGTGGGAGGCGCCGTGCGTGGCCTCCAGGCCGACCGCGTCGATGCACTTGTCCGGGCCCCGGCCGCCGGTGAGCTCGAGCAGGGCCGACCGTACGTCGGTGTCCTCGAAGTTGATGGTCTCGTAGCCCTGGGACGCGGCCATGGCGAGCCGGTAGGGCTCCTTGTCGATCGCGATGACCTTCTCCGCGCCCAGGACCCGGGCGCTGTCCATCGCGAACTGGCCGACCGGACCCGCGCCCCAGACGGCGACGACGTCACCGCCCTGGATGTCGCACATCTCGGCGCCCATGTACCCGGTGGGCAGGATGTCGGACAGGAACAGCACCTGCTCGTCGGTGAGGTCCGAGTCGATCTTCAGGACGTTGGCGTCCGCGAGCACCACGCGCGCGTACTCGGACTGGCCGCCGGCGAAGCCGCCGGTGAGGTGCGAGTAGCCGTAGATGCCGGCGGTGGGGTGGCCGAAGAGCTTCTCCGAGATGCCGGCGTTGGGGTTGGTGTTCTCGCAGCACGAGTACAGCTGCGCCCGGCAGGACGCGCAGGAGCCGCACGCGATGGGGAACGGCACGACGACCCGGTCGCCGACGCGCAGTTTCGGGTTGACGCCCGGACCGACCTCCACGACCTCCCCCATGAACTCGTGGCCAAGGATGTCGCCCTTCTCCATGGTCGGAACGTAGCCGTCCACCAAGTGGAGGTCGGAGCCGCAGATCGCCGTCGAGGTGACCTTCACGATGGCGTCGCGGCTGCTCAGGATCGACGGGTCGGGGACGTCGAGCACCTCGACCGAGTTGCGTCCGGTCCAGCAGTTCGCCTTCATGCCAGGGCCTCCTTCAGTTCGTCCTCGGTCAGCGGCTGGGCCGGGTGCTGCGGGAACTCCCCGCGGGCCCGCTTGCCGCTGGGCGCGCCCTCGGAGCGGGTGATCTCGCCGACCTCCGCGATCTGCTTGAAGCGGCGCAGGTCGTCGTCCAGCTGCTGGTGCGGCTCCTCGCCGAAGTAGCGCGCCGCGGCCTTGCCCACGGCCCCGCCGGGCAGGTCGTAGCGCAACGTCACCCTGATCTCCGTGCCGCGGTCGCCGGGGGCGGGCGTGAAGCGGACCTCGCCGGAGTTGTCGATGTCGGCGCCCTCCACCGACCGCCAGGCGATCCGCTGACCGGGCACGTCCTCGGTGGTCTCGGCGTCCCATTCGACCGTCTTGCCGAACGGCGCCTCGGCCCGCCAGTGGCTGGTGCGGGGGCCGGTGACCCGCACCTCGTCGAGGTGCGCCATGAAGTCGGGCAGTCGCTCCAGGTCCTTCCAGAGGGCGTAGACCTTGTCCGGGGGCTGGGCGACGGTGGTGGTCGCGGTCAGTTCCATGGGGGTGCTCCTACGGGTACGGGTCACGGCTGCGTAGACGTCCGTGGCCGTGAGGGCGGTGACCGCGGCGGTCGCGGCCACGGTGCGGCCGAGGCCCCGGCCGTCGTGGTTCTTCAGGGCCCGGGCCAGCAGCGTCAGGTCCATGAGGTCGCCGCCGACGCGGCTCCAGAGCCAGGCGGGGTGCGGGCGGCCCAGCAGCCCGGCCGCCGCCGTCAGCTCGCGCACGCCGACGGCCGTCGTGGCCGAGCGCTGGCGGGCGTCGTCGCCCACGCCCAGGGCCCGGGCGAAGCCCGCCGGGGCGACGACCTGGGGCACGCCCAGGAGCGCACTGGCCCAGCCGAGGCCGCGGACGAGCGGATCGTTGCGGAGGCGGGGGGTGGAGCGGGTGTCTGTCTTCATGGTGCTCCCCACGTGCGGTGCGGTGGACGGACGACGTGCCGCTCGGCTCCGGAGGTGGAAACGGGTGCGTCGCGGACAACGGCGGAGTTTCCGTCTGGCCCGCATGCAATCCTCGGCTCGCACGCTCATCAGATGCGGCACGGCGGTCGGCCGGGGGTGAGCGGGAGCCCAACAGCCCGCGGCGAGGGCGAGCGGGGGCACACCGACCCCTTTCGCGTGACGCGTTCGCCGTCCGGCTCCGGCAACTCGAGCGCGGCAGGCCGCCCTTGCTTCAGGTGACCCGCGCACGGGCAACGACGGCATCCGGCCCCGGACGTGACCGGGACCGGACGCCGCCACTCGTCCGCCGGCTCGTTTCAGCCGCGGCGGGCGCCCCACGCCTCCCTACTTCTTGTGGCCGTTGGCGTGTCCGTCGGGATGCAGGACCACCTTGGTCCAGCCGTCGTCCCGCGCGTCGAAGTGCTCGTAGGCGCTGGGGGCCTCGTCCAGTCCCAGCTCGTGCGAGACGATGAAGCTCGGCTTCGCCTTGCCGCCGGCGATCAGGTCGCGCAGCGCCCGGTTGTACCTCTTCACCGGCGCCTGTCCGGTCCCCATGCGCTGGCCCTTGAACCACATCATGCCGAAGTCGATCGGGACCTTGCCCTGCGCCTCCAACTCCCCCTGGGACTCCTCACCGCCGGGGTCCTGGGGCAGGAAGACGCCCACCACGCCGATGTCGCCCGTGAACCGGACCGTGTCGATCAGGCTGTTGAGCGTGAGGCTGGCGTCCTCCTTCCCCTGCGGGTCGTGGGCCTGGTAGCCGACGCACTCGCAGCCGTTGTCGGCGCCGAGTCCGAGGGTGGCCTCCTTGACGACCTCCGCCGGGTCCTGCTCGGCGGTGTTGATCGGGATGGCCCCGATCTCCTCGGCCACGCGCAGCCGGTCGGGCTGGTGGTCGGCCACCCAGACGCGGCCGGCGCCCTTGAGGATGGCGGAGTAGGCCGCCATCAGGCCGACGGGACCGGCGCCGAAGACGATGGTCTGGTCGCCCGGCTTGACGTTGGCCATCTCGGTGGCGTGGTAGCCGGTGGGGAAGATGTCGGCGAGCATCACGTAGTCGGTCTGCCGCTCGGCGGCGTCCTCGCCCAGCCGCAGCGCGTTGAAGTCACCGTAGGGCACGCGCAGCAGTTCCGCCTGGCCGCCCTGGTAGGGGCCCATGTCGGCGAATCCGTAGGCGGCTCCCGCGAGGTCCGGTACCGGCTGCATGGTCAGGCAGTAGTTGGTCAGGCCCCGCTCGCACTGCTTGCAGAAGCCGCAGGCGATGTTGAAGGGCAGGACCACGTACTCGCCGACCTGGACCTTGCTGACGGCCGAGCCGACCTCGACGACCTGGCCCATGTTCTCGTGTCCCAGCGTGCGGCCGGTCTCGAACGAGGTGCGGCCCTCGTACATGTGCAGGTCGGAACCACAGATGTTGGTCGCGGTGATCTTTACGACGATGTCGCAGGGATGCTCGATCTTCGCGTCCGGTACATCCTTCACGGTGACCGTGCGCGGTCCTTCGTACACCGCTGCCTTCATGACGACTTCTCTCGGTGCCGCCTGACGACTGCGGCACGGCGATGACGAGACGACGCGAGGAGCCTGCCCGCTCGGAGAGTGACACGACGGGGTCCGCGCTCCCGCACGCCTCTGCGGGCCGTCCACCAGGACAGGTGGAACGGTTCTGCTGCCGCCGGCGACCCCGCTATCCCAGTGTCCCCGCGGCGTGCCATGCGGGTCCCCGGGGCCCTGGGCACAAAACAGACACGCGTGCACGAGTTCATGAATTTTCGTGCCCGTGCCCCGGCACCTCGCGCGCCTGCCGGCTCAGGTCGCCGACCGGTCCGCGTCGTCCTCGACCATCCGGCGGCGTTCCTGTTCGCGCTTGGAGTAGGCGGCCGCCCGGATCGCCTCGTCGCTCTCCAGGCCCGATCCCAGCGCGCCGCCCACGGTGGCGACCGAGGCGACGAACCAGGCCAGCGTCCAGTACTCCGAGGCGTGCAGCGGGGTGCGCGTCAGGGAGGCGAACACCTGGCCGTTGAGGATGAACAGCGCCCACACCAGGTTGACGGCCAGCAGGCCCACGTAGCAGACGAAGACCCCGATGCCCACCGTCAGCACCGTCGACGTGTTGTAGAGGGCCGTGCGCTTCCTCGCCTCGGGCGAGTCCCCCGCGCCGCGGTGCCACAGGTGGGCGTCGATGATCAGCCAGCCGATCATGAGCGCGATGGAGCCCACGGTGGCGATCACGAGGCGGGTGGTGTCCAGGGCCGCGGCCAGGCTCCAGAGCGTGGAGTTCACGGTGGCGATGGCCCCGGTGGCGAGCGCGGCCGCCAGGGCCTTCGAGAGCCCCGGGACCAGCCGCCACGGGCGGTTGGCCCGGACCATGCCGCCGAGCATCCTCAGGTACCCGCGCGGTCCGCTGAGGACGTACCGGAGGTCGGCGGGCTCCTCCTCGCCGACCGGCGCCGGGTGGACGGGCGCGTGACGGCCGGTGAACCGTCCCGGCGAACGCCGGTGAGGAGCCTTCCCGGCCTCGTCACCCTGCGCGCCCACCAGGCTGAGCACGGCCTCTTCGACCGCCCGCTGGGCCTTGCGCTGGAGGCGCAGGCCGCCCAGTGAGGGGAGGGACAGCAGTGCCGCGCGGTGCTCGTGGCTCACCTCCATGACGAGCTTGCGGCCGTGCGAGTGCAACGGCAGATCGGTGAGGGCCACGACGACGTCCCACTTCTCGTCCTGCCCCCGGTCCACCGTGCGGCGCGCCACGGTGGCCAGGTCCTCGGTCCCCCCACTGAAGGGCTCGCTGACCACCTCGACCTCGAACCGTCGCCGCCCGCCGGTCCGCTCCGCGAGCCGGTCGGGGAGGACCCGGGCCATGCGCCGCGCGGCCTCCGTCGGCGCGTCCGGATCCGCGAGGAGGGCCACGACCGTGAGGTTGTGCGACGACTCACCCATGACGGCCCCTACTCGTCGGCAGTTCCAGGCGTTCAGCAGTGCCCAGAAAGACCTCGTCGTAACGCCGTCGGGGCCGAGGGGGACGGCGGGGGCCGTCCCGCTCCTCAGCGAGCCACCCGTACCGGCCTCTCCACGGTCACCTGGTCCACGTCCGACACCCGTACCGTCACCTTCATCGTCCACGTGCCGGCGAGCGGGAGGTTGACCGCGTTCGTGGCCCAGTAGCCGCCCCGGTCGGTGAGGTCGGCGTTCAGGGGGCCGATGTCCTGGGCGGGGAAGGTGAAGGCGATGCGCAGTTCGGGGACCGCGGCGAGGCCGCCGTCGGCGCCGTAGACCACGGCCTCCACGGCGTTGTCGCCGGTGCGGGCCGGGTCGAGGGTGACCTGGACCGTGCCGCGGTGGCCGGCCACGCTGAACGGCGCCATGACCACCGAGGTCGCCGGCAGGGCCGCCGCCTGCTCGGTCGCCTCCGCCTCGGCCTCCGCCCGGCCGGGCAGCGTGCCCGTCAGGACCGTCGTCAGGGCCAGGACGACCGCCGCGACCAGCACCTCCACCAGCACCGAGCGGCGCAGGGCCCGGCGGTGCGCGTCGCCGTCGGACGGTGGTCCGGTGAGGGCGGTGCCGGCCTCGGGGGGCCGTTCCACGAGGCTGTCGGGGGCCGGTGTCTCCGTACGGGTCGCTCCCACCGGTTGCGGCATGCGCAGTTCCTCCTTCCGCTCGGCGGGCGTCGCGGACCTGGCCCGCTCCCCCACCCAGCGGCGCGACCAGTCGGCCGCCATCAGCAGGACCGTCACCGCGGCCAGCTTGGCCAGGAGGAGGCGGCCGTAGGACGTGTCCGTGAGGGCGGTGAGGGTGCCCAGGCCGCGCCAGGACTGGTAGAGGCCGGTGACGGCCAGCGCGGTGACGCTGAGCATCGCCAGGCGGGAGAAGCGGGTCACCGTGGCGAGCGGGGGCGTGTCCCGGCGCAGCAGCACCAGCAGGGCCGTGAGGCCGCCCAGCCAGGCGGCCATCGCCAGCAGGTGCACGACCGACGACGTCATCGCCAGCGGTACCTGGATGCCCGCCGACGCGTGTTCCGCCGCCGCCCAGGTCAGGGCCAGGCCGACGGCCAGGACGGTGCCGAGGGCCAGGTGGGTGCGCGAGGGGCGTCCGCGCCGAGCCGCGTGGGTCAGCAGGAGGGCGGACGCGGCCAGGAGCGCGAGGCGCGCGAGCAGCGCCCAGCCCGGCCGGCCGGTGAGCGTGCGGCCCAGCGCGTCCAGGTCGAGGGCGGCCCCGGGGGCGTCGCCGGTCTCGTACGGCGCCCGCAGGACGAGGAGCAGGACCGTCGCGCCGGCCAGGCCCCAGCCGCCCGCGCGGAGCAGGCCCCGCAGCGGCCGTACCCGCGTCGGACGGCACACGGCGACGAAGGCCGCCGTGCCGATGAGCAGTGCGGCGGCGAGGTAGGCGGCGTAGCGGGCGGTGCCGTACAGGAAGGCGGTGAGGGGGTCCTCGGCCGGGCCCGCCGGCACCGGGGCCGCCGTCGCCGAGGGGGCGCCCACGGAGAAGGTGAAGGCGCCCGACACGGGGTGGCTGTCCGCCGACACCACCCGCCAGGCCACGGTGAACGTCCCCGTGGCCAGGCCGGCCGGGAGGCTGATCCGCGCGGTGTCCGCGTGTCCCCCGACGTGCTCGGCGTCGCCCGTGGGGACCCGGTGGCCGGTGGGGTCCAGCACGCGGAAGGAGTCGTCGAGGAGGCCGACCGACTCGGTGAAGGTGAGGGTGACGCTGCGCGGGGCGGCCGGGACGACGCTGCCGTCCACTGGGTCGGTGGCGCGCAGCGCGGCGTGGGCCGACGCCGGGTTCGCACCCGGGAGGAGGAGCAGGAGGAGGAACGTGCCCAGGAGCACCGTCAGCGCCCCGAGCCGTCTGCGGGCCGTGCCGGCCCGGGCGTCCCGGTGTGCTGTTGCGTGGCCCTCTCCCACGGTCACCTCGCGCCCTCCGCCCACGTCGTCCCCCCGCCTCCGGGTCCGGCCTCCCGCTTACGTACGGACCGGGGGCCCACTGTGCTCACCACGCCCCGCACACCGCGCTGCGCTCACCACGCCCCGCACACCGCGCTGCGCTCACCACGTCGGGCGGGCCGTCGCGCCGCCGTCGACGACCAGGTCGTGGCCGGTGATCCAGGAGGCGAGCCGGGAGGCCAGGAACACGCAGGCGTCGCCCACGTCCTCGGGGCGGCCGAGGCGGCCCGTGGCCGTCGCCGCGCGCCAGCGCCGTATGCCCTCCGGCCAGGCCTCGGCGAGGCCCGGGCGGTCGATCAGGCCGGGCGAGACGGTGTTGACGCGGATGCCGTACGGGCCGTACTCCTGCGCGGCGGCGCGGGCGTGGGCCACCACGGCCGCCTTGGAGGCCGCGTAGTGGGCGTGACCCGGCGCGGGCAGGCCCGCCTCGACCGAGGCGATGTGGGTGACCGTGCCGCCGCCCGTCTGCTCGCGCATGATGTCCGCCGCGGCCTGGGTGCAGGCGAAGACGCCGGTGAGGTTGGCGTCCAGGACGGTCCGCCAGTCGGTGGTCGTCATGCCGGGGAGCGGCTGGACGGGCTGCACGCCCGCGTTGTTGACGAGCGCGGTCAGCCGGCCGCCGCCCCACTCGGCCGCCTCGCCCACCAGGCGGCGGCACGCGTCGTCGTCCGTCAGCTCGGCGCGCAGGACGACCGACCGGCCTCCCGACGCGTCGATCCGCGCGGCGGCCTCCCGGACCGCCGCGGTCCCGGTACGGCAGTGCAGGGCCACCGCCGCGCCCTCTTCGGCGAAGCGCAGCGCGATGCCCCGGCCGATGCCGCCGCCGGCGCCGGTGATCAGGGCCACCTGGCCCGTCAGCAAGGTCATGGGCAGCAGAGTCGCGCGATGCGGGCCGCCTCGTGCGGGTAACGCGCCGTCAGGTCGGCCCGGTCGCCGTGCTCGTAGTCCGCGTAGGTGAAGCCGGGGGCCATCGTGCAGCCGAACAGGGTCCAGGCGCCCCGGGTCCGCCCGCCCATCCAGGTGTGCGCGGGGACGGTGAACTGGACCGCCTGGCCGCCCAGCACGTCGGGGCCGAGCACGGCCGTGCGGGAGGTGCCGTCGGGGGCGAGCAGCAGCAGCTCCAGCGGGTCGCCGAGGTAGAAGTGCCAGGTCTCGTCGGTCGGCAGGCGGTGCAGGGCCGAGTGGTCGCCGGTCGTGAGGAGGGCGACGACGGCCGTTCCGGCCGGGCGCCCGTCGGGTCCCTCGGGTCCCGCCCAGGTACGGCGGAACAGGCCGCCCTCGCGGGGGATCGGCTCCAGGCCGTAGTGCGCGATCAGCTCGTCCGGGGTCACCCGGGGAAGGCTACCTCCCGCCGCAAAAAGGCCAGTTGGGCGCGCTTCTCCGGCAGGTACACGTCGGGCAGGTCGACCTCGGGGAGGGTGACGACCGGGCCGGCCTCGAAGCCGAGCCGCACGAAGCGGGCGACGGCCCTGTCGTTGCGCACGTCCGGGTCGACGACCACCCGGCGCCGGTCCAGGCCGAGCAGCACGTACCGGGCGAACGCGCCGAGCAGCACCCCCGACCAGCCGGGCCGGGCCAGCCCCTCGGGGGCGGGGGCCAGCAGCACGTGGGCGCCGATGTCACCGGGCTCGACGGGGTAGCACGTGCCGACCCGGTCCTCGGCGGGCTCGTAGGTCTGCAGCAGCGCCACGGGGGTGCCGTCCAGCTCGGCGAGGAAGGCGTGGTGGGTGTCGAGGCCGGCGAGGTGGGCGTAGATCTCCCTGACCTGGTCGACCGTCAGGCCGTTCATGCCCCAGAACACGGCCCGTTCCTCGCTGGCCCAGCCGTGGACGACGGGCGCGTCGCGGTCGGCGTCCAGGGGGCGCAGCCGGAGGGTGCCGAGGCCGGGGAGGTCCTGCTCGTGGACGGGGGCGGGGCCGGGAACGGTGGCGGGGGCGCTGCCGCTGCTGTCGGTCGGGGCGGCGGGGGTGGCCTCATCGGCGGGGAGGTGCATCGCTCTCCTTCTCCAGGTGGGCCCAGTCGGTGACGACCGGGACGAGCTCGCCCCGCAACCACAGGGGGAGCTGGTCGTGGTGGTGGGGGTGGCCGGGGGTGCCGTGCGCGCCGTGCGGGACGACCCACCGGCTGTCCTCGCGGCGGGCGAGGTCCCAGACGTAGCGGGCGGCGGGGCCGCGGGCGGCCAGGTCGGTCAGACCCGGCACGGCGGAGGTGCACAGCACGCAGTCGTGGTCGCCGGACAGGGCGGGGGCCCGCGCCTCGTCCTCCGGCTCGGGCAGGGCGCGCCAGGCGGCGAGGCGGTGGGTGTCGCCCCAGCTGGCCGGGGGGCGGCCCACGCGCGCGTGCGCCACCTCCTCCAGGGCCGCGCGCACCAGCGCGGGGCGGTCGACGCCGTACAACTCCTCGGTGCGCAGCAGGTGTTCGAGGGCGTACCCGATCCGCGGTACGAGTGCCAGCCAGGGCAGCAGCACCTCGGGGTAGGCGGGCGGCGTCCTCAGCGCGGCGAAGGCGGGCTGGGCGGCGAGGCGCCGTACGACCGCGCCGCGCACCTGTGCGTAGGCCGCCGCGTCCTCACTGTCGGCGTCCATGCGGCGGTCCCAGCGCAGCAGGCGCTCGCGCAGCGCGGCGGCCGGGCCGGTCAGGCCGTCCAGGGCGGTGAGCAGGTCCAGCAGGGCCGCGGCGGAGGCGAGGTGGGTGTCGGTGTGGATCGCCGGCAGGTCGGCGGCCGACCAGGTGCGGCGCTCGTCGAGGAGGGCACGGATGCGGTCGGCGCGGTGCGGCGGGGCGAACTCGACACCCAGCCCGGCGGCCACGCCCCGCTGGTTGGCCATCACGGCGACGCCGTCGGTCAGGCCGGCCCTCGGCAGGGGGTGCCAGCCGGTCCACTCGTGGCCGGGCTCCCAGGCGGGCACCACCCGGACGCGGTTGTCCGCGGCACGGACCGGGACGCGGCCCGCGACGCGGTGCAGGACGCCGCCCTCGGTGTCGGCGGCCTGGACGACGTTGACCGGCTCGGCCCAGGCGTCCAGGGCACGGTCCACGTCGGTGACCCGGCGGGCCCGCAGCAGCGGCAGCAGGGCGCCGAAGCCGAGGTCGCCGGTGACGCGCGGCGGGTACCGCAGGCTGACGGCCAGTGGAGTGCCGTCGTCCAGTCCCTCCGGGCCGCCCGCGATCACCGGGCCCCGGTCGGTCTCCAGGACCTCCACCTCGACGGTGTCCTCCCCGGCCACGTGGACCGGTTCGGTGTGCCGGGCGGCCCGGTGCCAGCGCCCGTCCGGGCCGAGGGCCTCGACGCCGGCCCCGGTGCGGCGCAGGCGCTCGCGGTAGAGGTCCTGGTAGTCGGCCATGGCGTTGGTGATGGCCCAGGCGACCGTGCCGGTGTGGCCGAAGTGGGCGATGCCGGGGACGCCGGGCACGGCGAGGCCGACCACGTCGAACTCGTCGCAGGCCAGGCGGATCTGCTGGTAGACGCCGGGGTCCTCGACGAAGCGGTGCGGGTCGCCCGCGAGGAGCGCGTGCCCGGTGACGGTGCGCTCGCCGGCGACCAGCCAGCCGTTGCTGCCGGCGGTGCCGGGGCCGTCGGTGGCGAACAGACCGACCGCCTCCGGGCCGAGGTGCCGTACCGCCTCCTCGCGCCAGAGCTTGGCGGGGAAGCCGGCGAACAGGATGTGGGTGGACAGCCACACGGCGAGCGGGGTCCAGGGCTCCCAGCGGCCGGGGGCGAGGCCGACCCGGGCGAACTCGGGGGCGGCACCGGGGGAGGGGCCCTCACCGATGTCGGCGAGGCCTTCGTTGACGCCGTCGACGTACGCCGCCACCCATGCGGCCGTCTCGGGGTCCTGCTCGGTGAGCGCGGCCTGGCAGCGGCGGGCGGTGTCCGCCAGCCGGACGCGGCGCGCGAACACGTCCCAGGCGAGGGCGCCCGGCCCGAGGAACGACGCCGAGGTGCCCTGCGCGCGGTGCCGTTCGACCTCCAGTTGCCAGGCCCGGTCGCGGGCGGTGACCAGGCCCTGGGCCCGGGCGAGGGCGAACGGGTCGCGGGCGCGCAGGTGCGGGACGCCCCAGGCGTCCCGGTGGATCTCGGTCGTCACCGTGCACCCTCTCTGTGCCGGGCAGCGGCTTTAGGTTAGCCTCACCTAAGTATTGGTGGAGAGATCGTACGTGAGGGGTGGAGAGGTCATGGCGCAGGGGCGGGGCTGGGAGGGCGCGGTCCTCCGGTTGATGCGGGCGAAGGACTTCACGCTGACCGTCACCGGGGCGCGGGACGTCACCCCGTCGTACCGGCGGCTGCACCTGACCGACGGCGGGCTGCTCGCGGCGACCGGGGTGCACCCGACGATGTGGGTCCGGCTGTGGTTCGACAACGCCGGCAAGCCCCACCAGCGGGCCTACACCCTGGTCGACCCCGATCCCGACGAGGGCACCTTCGCCCTGGAGTTCGCGCTGCACGAGGGGGCGGCGAGCGACTGGGCGCGGACCGCGCGCGTCGGCGACACCATCGAGGCGACCGTCCAGGGCACCGGCTTCACCCGGCCCGAGCCCGCGCCGACGCACGTCCTCGCGATCGGCGACCCGGCCTCGCTGCCCGCGATCAACTCCCTGCTCGGCGCGCTGGACGGGACTCCCAGCACGGTGTGGTTCGAGGGCGGCGACGACGGCCTGCCCTTCCCCGCCCCGCCCGCGCCGGGCCGGCACGACCTGCGCCGCGTGGGGCGCGGGGAACTGGCCGACCGGGTCCGGGCCGAACTCCCCGGCCTGCTCACCGCCACCGAGCACCCGTACGTCTGGATCGCCTGCGACACCCGTACGACCCGTACGCTGGCGTCGTACGTGCGCAAGGACCTGGGGGTGCCCAAGGACCGGCTGCACGCGCTGGGGTACTGGCGCGACGAGTGAGCCGCGGCGGACCCGGCGCGAGGGTCCCTCGGAGCAGCGGTGCCAGGGGGCACGGGAACTCCTCGAAGAGGCGCTGGGGTGTCCGGCGGGCGATCATCGGTGCATGGACGTCACCGTGCACCTCGCCCAGGACCCCGAGGCCGACGCGCTCCTCGGGCGCTCCCCGCTCGCCGCGCTGGTCGGGATGCTGCTCGACCAGCAGATCCCGATGGAGTGGGCGTTCAAGGGGCCCCGGACCATCGCCGACCGGCTGGGCGCCGACGACCTGGACGCCCACGAGATCGCCGCGCGCGACCCCGAGTCCTTCGCCGCGCTGCTCTCGGACAAGCCGGCCGTGCACCGCTACCCCGGTTCCATGGCCAAGCGCATCCAGCAGCTGTGCCAGTACCTCGTCGACCACTACGACGGTGACGCCGAGGGCGTCTGGCGGGGCGTGGACGACGGGCGCGAGCTGCTGCGGCGGCTGGAGGAACTGCCCGGGTTCGGCAAGCAGAAGGCCCAGATCTTCCTCGCCCTGCTCGGCAAGCAGCTCGGGGTGACCCCGCGGGGCTGGCGGGAGGCCGCGGGCTCCTACGGCGAACCCCGCTCCCACCGGTCCGTCGCCGACATCACCGGCCCGGAGTCGCTGGCGAAGGTCCGGGCGTTCAAGCAGGAGATGAAGGCGGCGGCCAAGACCGCGAAGGCGACGAAGACCGCGAAGGCGACGACCGCGAAGACCGCGAAGACCGCGAAGACCGCGAAGACCGCGAAGAAGCCGTAGAGCGGCCGGGGCCCTGCGCCGTACGGGCGAATTCGGCGGCCGGGCGGATGGGCGCCGGGCGTGCCGCGGGCAGAGCCCCCTGTGTGAGCACCGCACGACACCGTCCGCGCAGCCGCGTCTGGCTGCGGGTGCTCGTCCTGCTGCTCGCGCTCCTGGTCTCCGGCGGCGAGGCCGCCTGTGCGGCACCGCACGGCACAGTCGTCGCCGAGCACGACGTGACCGCTCCGGCGCCCCGGCTCGCCGCGCACCGTCCCGCCGCGCCCCTGCGGCCGGCGCCCGCGCCGAGTCCGCGGCCGCGGCCCCGGGCCACCGTGCCGACCGGACGCCCCGCCGCCGAACCGCCGTACGCCGCGCCCCGCGTGCTGCGTTCCGTGGTCCTGCGCTGCTGACCGACCTGCCTCCCCCAGCCACCGAGGTCAGTCCGAGACGCAGTCGGAGGAACCGTCATGCCCATCGATCCCTACGCGGTCCTGCGCGCCCTGCTGCGCGCCGAGGCCGCCCGCAGCGCCCCCAGACCGCAGCCGGAGCAGCGGCCCAGGCCCGAGCAGCCCCGCGAGCGAGGGGGCCGCTGAACGACGTCCGGCGGGGGCGGGCGACCGCCTCCGCCGGACGAGGACGGGACGGAACGAGGCGGGGCAGGGCTGGGCTGGGCAGCACGGGGTGGGGCTCAGCGCCTCCGGCGGGCCGTGCCGAACAGCGAGCGGGTGATCTCGCGGCCGAGCTGGGTGCCGACCGACCGGGCCAGGGACTTGAACATGCCGCTGCCCACGACCTGCTCCACGACCGACTGCTCCTCGTGCGCCGCGCGCTGCGACTGCTTCTTCGGCTGCTTCTCCGGTTGCCTCTCCGGTTGTCTCCCCGGCTCCGCCGCCGGTTCGTCCGGCGCCCCGGCCCCCGGGTGGGCCGCCGCGGCCGCCAGCTTCTCGTACGCCGACTCCCTGTCCACAGCCTGTGCATACCGTTCGTACAGCGGCGACGCCTTCACCGCGCCGTCCAGCACCCCCGGATCGACCGGGCCCATCAGGGACTCGGGCGCGCGCAGGCGGGTCGCGGCGACGGGCGTCGGGGCGCCGTTCTCGCTGAGGACGGTGACCACGGCCTCGCCGGTGCCCAGGCCGGTGAGCAGTTCCTCCAGGTCGTACGGGGAGCGGGGGAAGGTCTGCACCGTTGCCCGCAGGGCCTTCTGGTCCTCCGGGGTGAAGGCGCGCAGGGCGTGCTGGACGCGGTTGCCGAGCTGGGCGAGGACGTCGGAGGGGACGTCCTTCGGGGTCTGGGTCACGAAGAAGACGCCGACCCCCTTCGAGCGAATCAGCCGCACGGTCTGCGTCACCGAGTCCAGGAACGCCTTGGAGGCGTCGTGGAACAGCAGGTGCGCCTCGTCGAAGAAGAACACCAGCTTCGGCTTCTCCGCGTCGCCGACCTCGGGCAGGTCGTGGAAGAGGTCGGCCAGCAGCCACATCAGGAACGTCGAGAAGAGCTGCGGCCGGTCCTGGACGGCGGACAGTTCGAGCACCGAGACCACGCCCCGGCCGTCGGACGCCGTGCGCAGCAGTTCGGCCGTGTGGAACTCGGGCTCCCCGAAGAAGCCGGACGTGCCCTGCGCCTCGAAGGCGGTCAGCGTCCGCAGGATCACCCCGGCGGTGGCCGGGGACAGCCCGCCGAGGGCCTTCAGCTCCGGCCGGCCCTCGTCGGAGGCGAGGAAGGCGACGACCGCGCGCAGGTCCTTCAGGTCGTACAGCTCCAGGCCCTTCTGGTCGGCGTAGTGGAAGACCAGGCCGAGGGACTGCTCCTGGGTCTGGTTCAGGCCGAGCACCTTGGAGAGCAGGACCGGGCCGAAGCTGGTGACCGTCGCCCGGACCGGGATGCCGTGGCCGAGGCCGCCGAGGGCGTAGAACTCCGCCGGGAAGGCGCTCGCCGTCCAGTCCTGGCCGACCTCCGCGGACCGGGTGCGGACCCGGTCGCCGGGGGCGCCGGGGGCCGAGATGCCCGACAGGTCGCCCTTCACGTCCGCGAGGAACACCGGCACGCCCTGCGCGGACAGCTGTTCGGCGACGAGCTGCAGCGTCTTGGTCTTGCCGGTGCCGGTGGCGCCCGCGACCAGCCCGTGGCGGTTGAGCATCGGCAGCGGGACGCGGACCTGCGCGTCGGGCAGGCAGCGGCCCTCCCAGAGCAGGGCGCCCAGGTCGAGGGCGGGGCCGGAGAAGGCGTACCCGGCGGAGATCTTCGCGACCGGGTCGGGGCGGGGGGCGGTGGGGGTGTCCGCGGGGGGTCCGGCGCTGGGCTCGGTGGCGTTCATCGGCAGACCCCTCGTTTCCGGATCGTTCGCGTTCCGCAATTCCGGGTTCACTCCCTGGGAGATTCCGGTATGCCCGGGTTCCTGCGGTATTTCCAGCGTCGCACTCGCCCGCCATGGCTGCGCCCGGAAGGTCTGGGCCGGTAGGCTTTCCGTGTGATCTTCAAGCGCATCGGAAACGGCCGGCCGTACCCCGACCACGGCCGGGAAAGCACCCGGCAGTGGGCGGACGTCGCGCCGCGCCCGGTCCGCCTCGATCAGCTGGTGACGACCAAGCAGCAGCTCGACCTGGAAACGCTCCTCGCCGAGGACTCCACGTTCTACGGCGACCTCTTCGCGCACGTCGTGAAGTGGCAGGGCGACCTGTACCTGGAGGACGGACTGCACCGCGCGGTGCGGGCCGCGCTCCAGCAGCGCCAGGTGCTGCACGCGCGCGTGCTCGAACTGGACTGACGGGCCGGCCGGCCGCCCCTTCCCCTGTGCACACGGCGGCTGCCGTGTGGCCCTTTCGGGTTCACCTGAGCGGTGTCGAATGATCATCTAGTAGGCACGGCAGCTCCGTCGCACTACGCTGCGCTCATGAGCATGCTGACTCCCCCCGGGATGGGCGGCCAGTACCGCATCACGGGGGACAAGTACCCGCGGATGCGCCCGCCCCGGCGGCGCGCCAGGATGGCCGGCCTCGTCGTCGTCTGCGGAGCCGTGCTCGGGGTCGCCGGGTGGGGAACGCTGCAGCTCGTCGACGTCTTCACGGGCGGCGGCGGTACGGCCTCGGCGGCCGCGGCGAAGGCGTGTGCGACCACGAAGTCCGGGGCGGTCACCGGTGCCTCGCCCGTGGTGCTGCCCAAGCCGGCGCAGATCACCGTGAACGTCTACAACGCCACGACCCGTGGTGGGCTCGCGAAGACCACGGCCGACGAGCTGAAGAAGCGGGGCTTCAAGGTCGGGCAGGTGGGGAACGCGAGTGCGGCGTTCGACAAGAAGGTGCCGGGGGTGGGGGTGCTGGTGGGGGCCGGGGCCTCGGTGAAGACCTCGTTGCCGGTGGTGGGGGTGCAGGTGCCTGCGGCGGAGCGGCGGGTCGACGCGAAGCGGGTGGATGCGTCGGTGGATCTCGTGATCGGTGACGGGTTCAAGGGGCTGGCGGTTCGGGCGGACGCGGATCGGGGGCTGGCGGCGTTGGCTGCGCCGAAGGCGGTGGCTGTGGGGAAGAAGGGGTGCTGAAGTTTTAGGGCGGGGTGGGGTTGGTGGGGTGCGGGGGGTTGGTGGGTGTGGCGGGGTTGTGGGTTTTGCGCAGTTCCCCGCGCCCCTGGGAGACCCGGTTCGGCGCGCGGCTGTGTGCGGCTGACGCGCCGTCGTGGGATTTGCGCAGTTCCCCGCGCCCCTGACGAACCCGGGTCGGCGCGCCCCTGAGTGCGGCTCACGCGCCGTCGTGGGATTTGCGCAGTTCCCCGCGCCCCTGACGAACCCGGGTCGGCGCGCCCCTGAATGCGGCTCACGCGCCGTCGTGGGATTTGCGCAGTTCCCCGCGCCCCTGAGAAAGCGATCCGCCGCGGTCCCGGAGAACTCGGTCCGGCGCGCCCTCCGGAAGACGTGGTCCGCCGGGGCCCCCAGGGGACCCGGTTCGCCGCGGCCCCGAAAAGCATGGTCCCCGCGGCCCGGGGGTGGGGTGGGTGCGGGGACCTGCGGGGGTGGGAGGGGTTACTCGGCTGCTCCGTACAGGCGGTCGCCCGCGTCTCCCAGGCCCGGGATGATGTAGCCGTGTTCGTTCAAGTGGTCGTCGACGGCTGCCGTGACGACCGTGACCGGGGTGCCGGCCAGTTCGCGTTCCATGATCTCGACGCCCTCGGGGGCGGCGAGGAGCACGACCGCCGTGACGTCGTCGGCGCCGCGCCGGATCAGTTCGCGGATCGCGGCGACCAGGGTGCCGCCCGTGGCCAGCATCGGGTCCAGGACGTACACCTGGCGGCCGGAGAGGTCCTCCGGCATCCGGGTGGCGTACGTGGAGGCCTCCAGCGTCTCCTCGTTGCGGATCATGCCGAGGAAGCCCACCTCGGCGGTCGGCAGCAGCCGGACCATGCCGTCCAGCATGCCCAGGCCCGCCCGCAGGATCGGCACCACCAGGGGGCGCGGGTAGGAGAGCTTGACGCCGGTGGTCCGGGCGACCGGCGTGGCGATGTCGACCTGCTCGGTGCGCACGTCGCGCGTGGCCTCGTAGGCGAGCAGGGTGACCAGCTCGTCGGCGAGACGACGGAAGGTGGCCGAGTCCGTGCGCTGGTCGCGCAGCGTGGTGAGCTTGTGGGCGACCAGGGGGTGGTCGACGACGTGGAGACGCATGGGCACCACAGTAACCGGGCCGACCGGGCCGGTCGTCCGCACGGAGCGCACATCCTGGGCCAGGGCTTCACCGGCCCTCACACGGCCGGGGCATGCATCCCGCCGACCGGGGGAAGGTGGAGGGGACGACGGACCGGGGTGGTCGACCTGGACCGATGCGGGGTGGTGCGCCTATGCCAGAACGAACGGATCGAGCAGGTCGGACGGAGCGGACGGGTCGGACGGAAAGAGCGGTCCGGACGGTCGCGACGGACGCGTCCGCGCGGGAGACCGACGCCGAGCGCCGTCGCCGCCGCGCCCAGTTCCTACGCGAACTCGCCGAGGCCCGCGCCCTGCGTGACCGGGTCCAGCCCCGCCGCGCGAAGGCCGCCCGGCTGCGCCACGCGATGCGGATGCGCACCTTCCGCTGGTAGCCGTACGGCTCCCGTCGGGCGTCCCGACACGAGGTGTCCGCGGGGGGAAGATCACCGACGTGGCGCGCGTTGCGAGGGGTGGGCGTGCGTGGCCGCGGGGCAAAGCCGCGTACGATCCGCACGTGGCGGCAACGAGTGTGCTGGTGGGGTCGCTTGCGCACGTGTCACCCCGGCGCCACCGAGGTGTGCACCCAGCTGCGATCAAAATGCCGGACACAGGGAGCCGAAGACGTCCCCTGAACGCCTTGTTTCTGCCACGATTCCGAGTGGGTGGGGCTCGGAGCCCGAGCTCTCTCCCCGCCCGCAACCTCCGCCGGGGGGACCCCCAACCGGCACGCCTATGACCAGTGGGAGAGTCACGGTGTACTTCGCCGCACTGCTCGCGCGCACCGAAGACGGGTGGGAAGCGAGCGACACAGAGCTGGACGATGTGGAGACCCTGTCGGATCTGGCCGACCTGGCCCGGGAAGCCTCTCCCGACGACGACACGGTGCTCGTGCTGATCGAGCAGGAGGACGCCTGGTTCGGCGTCGTCCGGGTCGACGGCGAGGAGGACCCTCGTATCTACGTCTCCGACGCGGCCGCGGCCGCCCGCAGTTCGTACGGCGAGATCCTGCTCACCGACGAGCTGCTCGGCCGGGAGCCGGGCGAGGACGTCCCCGACCTGGACGCCCTCGACCTCGACGGGACCGAGGACGGCGAGGACGACGACGCGGAGGAGGACGACCCGGACACCGCCGCGGCCGCCGCCTCCACCGAGGGGACCGTGCCGCACGGACCCGTCGGCGACGGCGGCATCCTCGACGACCTCGGCGTCAGCCAGAAGGACCTGCGGTCGCTGTCGCAGGACGCCGTCAACGAGATCGCCGAGGCCCTGGGCGCCTCGGAGGTACTGGAGACCGTCCGCTGACCGCACCCGAACAGTGGGGCCGGCCCCCCGGGACCCCCGGGGCCGCCGACCCGGTACGCGACCGCTGGCGGGCCGCGATGCGACTCGCCCTGGACGAGGCCGAACTGGCCGTCCGGGGCGGGGACGTTCCCGTCGGCGCCGTCGTGCTGTCCCCCGACGGGGAGAGCGTCCTCGCCGTCGGCCACAACGAACGCGAGGCCGTGGGCGACCCCACGGCGCACGCCGAGGTGCTCGCCGTCCGGCGGGCCGCCGCGCGGCTCGGTGAGTGGCGGCTGACCGGCTGCACCCTCGTGGTGACCCTGGAGCCGTGCACGATGTGCGCGGGCGCGATCGTGCAGTCCCGGGTGGACCGGGTGGTCTACGGCGCCCGCGACGACAAGGCGGGCGCGGCCGGCTCCCTCTGGGACGTCGTCCGCGACCGGCGGCTCAACCACCGCCCGGAGGTGATCGAGGGCGTCCTCGCGGACGACTGCGCCCGGCTGCTCACCGACTTCTTCCGGGACCGCTGAGCGGCCGACGTATCGATTTCCGACCCGGTCCCGGCGTGCTGTAAGGTCTCCCTCGGTAGCGTGTCCGAGCGGCCGAAGGAGCTCGCCTCGAAAGCGAGTGTGGCGCAAGTCACCGAGGGTTCAAATCCCTCCGCTACCGCAGAGAGACGAAGGGCTCGGTCCACTGGACCGGGCCCTTCGCCCGTTTTCCACCGCCCCCCGCCGTGCCTGTGGTCATACAAAACGATCTGCGGGTTACACTCGCGCCCGGCAACAGGGCCCGAGGGGCACATCGGTGGCAGGGGAGGCCGCGGTGGCGGTGAACGCCAAGAAGATCGCCGTCTACGTACTCGTGGTCTTCGTGCTGTACGTGATCATCACGGACCCGGCCAAGGCCGCGGACTACGTCCAGATAGGGTTCGAGGGCATATCGGACGCCGCCAAGGCCGTCGGGGAGTTCTTCACCTGGCTCGCCGACGGGGCCAAGTAGCGCGCGTCCCCGAGCACCGCACGGGAACCACGCTGGGAGCGCCCATGATCCGCCACCTGGTCCTCTTCAAGCTCAACGAGGGCGTCCACCGCGACGACCCCCGGGTCGCGGCCGGTGAGGCCGCCTTCCGGGCGCTGGGCGGGCAGATCGAGGAGCTGCGCCACTGGGAGCTGGGCTGGAACACCAGCGACCGGCCGATCGCGTACGACTTCGCCATCAACTCGGCGGTGGACGACGAGGCCGCGCTGAAGCGGTACTTGGAGCACCCCGCGCACCAGGCGGGCGTCGCCCTGTGGCGGGAGTTCGCCACCTGGGTGGTCGCCGACTACCCGTTCTGAGAGCTGCGGCACCACGAGCCCCCCGCCGGTCGGCGGGGGGCTTTTCTGCGCCCGGAAGGCTCAACTTCTCCATCAACACGGTGTTATGGGGTGCTTGCACACAGTGCACATGTCTTGTGATGCTATGACCGCTTTTGACGGATGATTGACCGATGAAGAGGTGGCGTTGACCATGTCGGCCAGTACTGCGCCGCCCCAGGAGAAGACGGGGGAAGAGGCACCCGCCCCCGCCACGGACGTCCCGGAGAAGCGGCGCGGCGCCGACACCAGGGCCCTCACCCAGGTGCTCTTCGCCCAGCTGAAGGACCTCACCCCCGGCACGCCGGAGCACACCCGGGTGCGCGGGGCGCTCATCGAGGCGAACCTGCCGCTCGTGCGCTACGCCGCCGCCCGCTTCCGCTCCCGCAACGAGCCGATGGAGGACGTCGTCCAGGTCGGCACCATCGGTCTGATCAACGCCATCGACCGCTTCGACCCCGACCGGGGCGTGCAGTTCCCGACCTTCGCCATGCCGACCGTCGTCGGCGAGATCAAGCGGTACTTCCGCGACAACGTGCGCACCGTCCACGTACCGCGCCGGCTCCACGAGCTGTGGGTGCAGGTCAACAGCGCCACCGAGGACCTCACCACCGCCCACGGGCGCACCCCGACCACCGCCGAGATCGCCGAGCGGCTGCGCATCAGCGAGGAGGAGGTGCTGTCCTGCATCGAGGCCGGGCGGTCGTACCACGCGACCTCGCTGGAGGCCGCCCAGGAGGGCGACGGGCTGCCCGGCCTGCTGGACCGCCTCGGCTACGAGGACCCGGCGCTGGACGGCGTGGAGCACCGCGACCTGGTCCGCCACCTGCTGGTCCAGCTTCCGGAACGCGAACAGCGAATCCTGCTGCTGCGCTACTACAGCAACCTGACCCAGTCGCAGATCAGCGCCGAGCTCGGGGTCTCGCAGATGCACGTCTCGCGCCTCCTGGCGCGCAGCTTCCAGCGGTTGCGCTCGGCCAACCGGATCGACGCGTAGGCGTACGGGAGTTCGGGGCGTACGTCGGGGGGACCGCCGTACGCGTGAGCGAGGGATCCCCTGGGAGGGCGAATCGCTCCACGGCCCGGATCAAGGCGACTTGGGGCTGAAAAACCGTCACACCCCCACTTTCCAGGGCTGATTCATGACTACGATGTCGACATGTCACTACAGCGCGTTGCCGACATGTGACATTCTGCCGGAAGAGCGTTTGCCGGAGCTCGGGCTCCGGTATTCAGGTGAAGGCCGCGTTCCTCCCCGGGAGCGTCCGCCACGACCGTCCCGCGACCCAAAGGGGGTGGCATGTCCGCAGATCAGGGCAGCTCGAAGGTGCTCACGCTCGACAAGAGCGAGACCGCGCCCGCCGTGCCCGTCGAGACCGACGTGCTCGACGACGTCACGGCCCTCGAGGCCGCGCCGGCCCCGGCCCTCCCGGCCTCGGAGGCCATCGACACCCGCACCCTGTCCCGCTCCCTGTTCCTGCGGCTGGCCGCGCTCGACGAGGACAGCCCCGAGCGCGCCTACGTCCGGGACACGCTCATCGAGCTCAACCTCCCCCTCGTCCGCTACGCCGCCGCGCGCTTCCGCTCGCGCAACGAGCCGATGGAGGACATCGTCCAGGTCGGCACGATCGGCCTGATCAAGGCGATCGACCGTTTCGACTGCGAACGGGGCGTGGAGTTCCCGACCTTCGCGATGCCGACGGTCGTGGGCGAGATCAAGCGGTTCTTCCGGGACACGTCCTGGTCGGTGCGCGTGCCGCGCCGCCTCCAGGAGCTGCGCCTGGCCCTCACCAAGGCCAGCGACGAGCTGTCGCAGAAGCTGGACCGCTCCCCGACGGTGACGGAGCTGGCGGCCGTCCTCGGCGTCTCCGAGGAGGACGTGGTCGACGGGCTGGCCGTGGGCAACGCCTACACCGCCTCCTCCCTCGACTCCCCCGCCCCGGAGGACGACGGCGGCGAGGGCTCCCTGGCCGACCGGCTGGGCTACGAGGACACCGCGCTGGAGGGCGTGGAGTACCGCGAGTCCCTCAAGCCCCTGCTGGCCAAGCTGCCGCCCCGCGAGCGCCGCATCATCATGCTGCGCTTCTTCGCCAACATGACGCAGTCGCAGATCGGCGAGGAGGTGGGCATCTCGCAGATGCACGTCTCCCGCTTGCTGACGCGCACGCTGGCGCAGCTGCGGGACGGGCTGATCAGCGACTGAGGCACCCCGCCTGCGCACCTGGCGACCGCCGCGCCCCGGCTCCGAGGAGCCGTAGGGGTGCGGCGGTCGCCGTCGGTGCGTCCGTCGGTGCGTCCGTCGGCGGTGACGTGCTCCCGCGGTTGCCTGATGCAGCGGTTCTTCAGCGGTTCCCTACTTCAGCGCCAGCCAGGCGACCGCGGCCACGACGACCACGGCCGCCACGATGCCGATGATCAGTCCGAGGCGCGGGCCGGAGCCGGACGGCGCCGCGGCCTGGCGGGACGGCTGCGGGGTGCCCTCGTCGACGAACGCGCGGAACATCTGGGTGCTGCCGGCGGGGTCGTGATTGCCCTGGGGGCCCTGGGTGTTAGCCATGGCCCGAGACCCTAGCGAAAGCGGGTGCGGCGGCCCAAGTGGGGGTCGGCCCACGGCCGTCGGGGGCGACCCGCACCAGCGCGTTTACTCCCGCAATACTTGCCTTTGCCAACTTTTTGCGGCCGAGGAGTCCTCTTTATTTGCCTGTAGCAACCAAGCGCCCCTATGGTTGCCCTAAGCAACGAATCGGGAGGGTGAGATGGCCGGCGAGGCGCGGTACGAGGAGCTGATGCGTCAGTTCAGCGCCTTCGGGGCCGTGAAGAGGGAGCTGGGACGGATCCTGCCGTCCGACTGCCCCAGCGGTTCCACGGCCGTGCTGACGCTGCTCGGCCGCCACGGCGACATGCGCATGAGCAAGCTCGCCGAGCTGCTGGTCGTCGACATGTCGGTGACCAGCCGCCACGTGGCCCACCTCGCCGAGCGCGGCTGGATCGAGCGCTCCCCGGACCCGGCGGACAAGCGCTCGCGCATCGTGCGCCTGACCCCGGCCGGCTGGAGCCAGATCGACGAGCTGTCCCGGCGCACCACCCGGCTCCTGGAGGAGCGGCTGGGCGACTGGACCGACGACGAGGTCGACCAGCTCACCCGGCTGATGCAGCGGCTGCGGTCCAGTTTCGACGACTGCCGTACGACCGCGCACCGGCCGCCGCAGCCGCCCGCCGGGCCCCCGGCACCGCCGCCGGCCCCTCCCGCACTCGACCAGACCACCCGTACACCCGCGAACACGTAAGAAAAGGAAGCCCATGGCAACGACCACACCAGCCGGTGTGCGGGCCCATGCCAAGCACGGGGGAGGCTCCTCCGGCGGCCACGCTCCGATGAGCCACCGGCAGATCATGGAGGCGCTCTCCGGGCTGCTGCTCGGAATGTTCGTGGCGATCCTGTCGTCCACGATCGTCTCCAACGCGCTGCCCGAGATCATCGGCGACCTGGGCGGCGGCCAGTCCGCCTACACCTGGGTCGTCACGGCCGCCCTGCTGTCGATGACCGCGGCCACTCCCCTGTGGGGCAAGCTCGCCGACCTGTACAGCAAGAAGGCGCTCGTCCAGATAGCGCTCGTCATCTACGTCGTCGCCTCGATGGCGGCCGGCCTCTCGCAGAACCCCGGCATGCTGATCGTCTGCCGCGTGGTGCAGGGCATCGGCGTCGGCGGTCTGTCCGCGCTCGCCCAGATCGTGATGGCCGCGATGATCTCCCCGCGCGAGCGGGGCCGTTACTCCGGCTACCTGGGTGCCACGTTCGCCGTCGCGACCGTCGGCGGCCCGCTGCTCGGCGGCGTCATCACCGACACCTCCTGGCTGGGCTGGCGCTGGTGCTTCTACGTCGGCGTCCCGTTCGCCGTCATCGCGCTGATCGTGCTGCAGAAGACCCTGCACCTGCCGGTCGTCAAGCGTGAGGTGAAGGTCGACTGGGGCGGCGCGACGCTGATCTCCGCCGCGGTCTCGCTGCTGCTGATCTGGGTCACCTTCGCCGGTGACAAGTACGACTGGCTGTCGTGGCAGACGTACACGATGGTCGCCGGGTCCCTGGTGCTGGGCGCGCTGTTCGTGCTCGTCGAGGCCAGGGCCGCCGAGCCGATCATCCCGCTGCGCCTGTTCCGCAACCGCACCATCACGCTCGCCTCGCTCGCCTCGCTGTTCGTCGGCATCGCGATGTTCAGCGGCACGGTGTTCTTCAGCCAGTACTTCCAGCTGGCCCGGGACAAGTCCCCGACGATGTCGGGCGTCATGACCATCCCGATGATCGGCGGCCTGTTCATCTCCTCGACGGTCTCCGGCCAGTTCATCACCCGCACCGGCCGCTGGAAGGCCTGGCTGGTCAGCGGTGGTGTCCTGGTGACGGCCGGACTGCTGCTGCTCGGCGGCATCCGGTACGACACGGACTACTGGAAGATGGCGCTGTTCATGGCGCTGCTGGGCCTCGGCATCGGCATGATGATGCAGAACCTGGTGCTCTGCACGCAGAACCAGGTGGAGCCGAGCGACCTCGGCTCGGCCAGCTCCACGGTCACCTTCTTCCGCTCCCTCGGTGGCGCGATGGGCGTGTCCGCCCTGGGCGCGGTGATGTCCCACAAGATCACCGACTACGTCAAGGACGGCCTGGCCACGATCGACCCGAAGTACGCGGCCGGCATGGCGCAGTCCGGGTCGACCGACACCATCCCGGACATGGACAAGCTGCCCGCGCCGCTGCGCACGGTCATGGAGAGCGCCTACGGGCACGGCATCGCCGACGTCTTCCTGATCGCCGGCTTCCTCGCCGCGGTCGCCTTCCTGGTCACGCTGTTCATCAAGGAGGTGCCGCTGCGCACCAAGGGCGCCCTGGCCCAGGCCGCGGACGGTGACGCCCCGGCCGTGGACCCGGCCGCCGCTCCCACCGTGGCCGAGGCCCAGCAGGTGCCGGCCGCCGTCGGTGCCCCCGTGGCCTCCGACAGCGCCGCCGCCACCGCCGGTGCGGCCACCGCGCCGCAGCCCGTGGCCGCCGTCGCCCCGGTGACCGGCTCCACGGACACCCCCGCCGGGGGCGTCCCGGTCCGGGGCTTCGTGCGCGGCGCCGAGAGCGCGCCCGTGCCGCACGCCGCGGTCACCCTGATCTCGCTGGCCGGGCGCCAGCTCGGCCGGGCCGTCGCCCAGGCCGACGGCGCCTACGCGCTGGACGCGCCCGGCTCGGGGTCGTACGTCCTGATCGCCTCCGCCGACGGCTTCCAGCCGCAGGCCTCGACGATCCTGGTCCACGGCGAACCGCTCGCCTACGACATCCTGCTCAGCGGCACCAGCGGGCTGATCGGTGTCGTGCGGGCCGCCGTGTCCGGCGAGGGCGTCAAGGACGCGATGGTGATCGTCACCGATGTGCGCGGCGATCTGCTGGCCACCGGAACCACCGGTGAGCACGGCGAGTTCTCCTTCACGGAGCTGGTGCCGGGTGCCGTGACCGTCGCGGTCAACGCCGCCGGGTTCCGGCCGCGGGCGCTGCCCGTCGAGATCGGCGCCACCGGCGTGACCCGCACGGAGGTCCTCCTCGACGCGGGTTCCCGGGTGCAGGGTGTCGTGCGCGCGCCGCACGGCCCGCTGGCCGACGCGCGGGTGACGCTCGTGGACGCCGCGGGCAACGTGGTCGGCTCGGCCACGACCGGCGCCGACGGGGCGTACGCCTTCACGGACCTCGACGGCGGCGAGTACACGGTCATCGCGACCGGTTACCCGCCGGCGGCCACGGCCCTGACCCTGTCGGGCACCGGTGTCGACGACCACGACATCGAGCTCGCCCACCCCGGCGAGTAGTCCGGCCCCGGCCCGTGACGGGGGACGCGACCGGCTTCCGGCGCGCCCCCGCCACGGGCCGTTCCACGTTTCCAGGTTCTGACCCGTCGTCACGCTGCGTCGGGAAGCTCAGTTGTCGAAGCTCTGCAAGGGGAGAGAAAACGGGATGGGACTGACCGCGAGGATCCGTACCCGGGACGGATGGGCCGTGTCGCACGCGGTCGTCACGGTGACCGACATGACCGGCACGCAGGTGGTGCGCGCCGAGGCCGACGACGAGGGCGCCGTACGGGACGCGACCGCGCTGGCGCCCGGGGCGTACACGGTGATCGTCACGGCCGTCGGGTACGCGCCCGTGGCCTCCAGCGCGATCGTCACCGCGAGCGGGCGGGCCGAGATCGGCACGGTGACCCTGGCCCGGCAGGGCGGGACCGAGCTGCCGCCGCCCGGCCCCTGGACGGTCGACCCGGCGCACTCCACGGTCGGCGCGGTCGCCCAGCACCTGGGCATCTCCAGCGTGCGGGGCCGGTTCACGGACTTCTCCGCGGCGCTGGAGATCGCCCCGGACGAGGTGACCAAATCGCGGGTGGAGGCGGTGATCCGGGCGGCCTCGATCGACACCGGCAACGCGATGCGCGACCAGCACCTGCGGTCGGCCGACTTCCTGGACACCGAGCGGTTCCCGGAGATCGTCTACCGCTCGACCGGCGTGACCGAGGCGGGCCCGGACCGCTGGACCGTGCACGGCGAGCTGGCCATGCGCGGCATCGTCCGGCCCGTCGACCTGGACCTGGCCTACCTGGGCACCGGCGCCGACCCGTGGGGCGGCACTCGCGCCGCGTTCCGGGCGACGGCCGAGCTGCACCGCGACGACTTCGCGATGAACTACAACCAGGTCGTCCAGGCCGGCATCGCCGCCATCGGCACCACGCTCAAGGTCGAGCTGGACGTCCAGGCGGTGCAGGGCGAGTCCCTGCCCCAGGCGTAGGCACCCGGGCGTAGGCACAGCAGGGTCAGCCACGGGGCGGGGTTCCGCCCCTAGGCTGCCGTCATGGCACCGAACATCGCGACGAACACGACCGTCTCCCGGGACGAGCTGCTGGACTTCGTGCGGCCCCGGCACCGGGCCCTGCTGCTCACCCGCCGGGCCGACGGCAGCCCCCAGGCCTCGCCACTGACCTGCGGGGTGGACGACTCCGGCCGGATCGTGGTCTCGACCTACCCGGAGCGCGCCAAGACCCGTAACGCCCGGCGGGACCCGCGGGTCAGCCTCGTCGTCCTCAGCGACGAGTGGAACGGCCCGTGGGTCCAGGTCGACGGCACGGCCGAGGTGATCGACTCCCCCGACTCCGTCGAGCCGCTCGTGGAGTACTACCGCAACATCGCCGGGGAGCACCCGGACTGGGACGAGTACCGCGCGGCGATGGTCAAGCAGGGCAAGTCGATCATCCGGGTCACGCCGGAGCGCTGGGGACCGGTGGCGACGGGCGGCTTCCCGGCGCGGCTGGCGCCGGAGGACTGAGCGGCGGGCCGGGCGCCGGACGCCCCGGGAGCGGGCCCTTCGCCCTCACGCGTCCGGCGCGGGCCCCGAGCGCTCCACCATCGCCTCGATGCCCGCGACCAGCAGGTCCAGGGCGAAGGTGAAGTCGCGGTCGAGCATCTCGTCGACCGTGGCGCCGCCCCGCGCGTCCATGATGTCGCGGGTCTCCTCGATGACGGCGGCCGTGTCGGGGGTCCCGCCCACCGAGGCCATCATCTGGGCGTGGTACTCGTCGGGGGTCACCCCCGCCTCGGCGACCCGGGACATGAAGTGGCCCTGGATCGTGCCGTAGCCGTACACGAACTGGAAGACGGCCGAGATGGCGCCGGTGATGCCGTGCACGGGCAGGCCGGCGCGGCGCACGACCTGGTGGATCGCACGGGAGAACGCGAGCGAGTTGGGGCCGATGTTGAGGTAGCGCCCGATCAGCGGCGGCACCCAGGGGTGGCGGACCAGCAGCGCCCGGTACTCGCGGGCGAGCGCGCGCAGCAGGTCGCGCCAGTCGGCGGCCCCGTCGTCCGGGCCGGGCAGCGCCGGTTCCCCGAACACCTCGTCGAGGGCGAGCTCCAGCAGTTCGTCCTTGGTGTCGACGTACCAGTACACGGACATCGCGGTGACGTTGAGGTCGGCGGCGAGCCGCCGCATGGAGAACCGGTCCAGCCCCTCGGCGTCGAGAAGCCGTACGGTCGCCGCGGTGATCCGGTCCCGGTCGAGCCCCGAAGGCTGCCCGCCGCCCCGGCCGCGCCGCGTCCCGCCGCCCAGCCAGACACTGCTGCGCGCGGCCTGTTCGCCTGCCCTGGCGGCCATGCGGCACCTCCTGGTCTCCCACCGACGGGCCCCCGACGGGCCCACCCTACGGGGCGGGAGGAGCCGCACGACCAGCGGCGACGCGCACTACGACGGGACGGCCGTCGTCTCCTCCCGCGCTGATTCTGCTCTTCCCGCCCGGCGCAGCAAGACCGCCGCCAGCACGCCGCCCGCGAACACGGCCACCGCGCCGACCGCCTGCCCGGTGCCCAGGGCCGAGGAGAGCCCCGCCCCGGACGCCAGCCGCGCGCTGAGCACCGCGCCGAGGACCGCCACGCCGAGCCCGTTGCCGAACTCGGCGAGCATGCCGTTGACGCCCGCGCCCACCCCGGCCCTGTCCGGCGGGATGGTGCTCATGATCGCGTGGGCCATCGCCGGTCCGGCCAGCGCGGTGCCGGTGCCGATGAGCAGCAGCCCGAGCAGCGTGACGGCGTACCCGTCAAAGGCCACGGCGATGGAGACGAGGCCCGCCGCCACCGCCGTCATGCCGGTCAGGATCGCCACCGGTCCGCCGAGCTTCGCCGTGGCCCTGGCCGCCAGCCCCGTGAAGTTCAGGGCGACGACGGTCAGCGCGAGCGGCGCGGTGCGCAGGCCGGCCTCCAGGGGGCCGTAGCGCAGGACGAGTTGGAGGTGCTGGGTGAGGAGGAACAGGGCGCCGCCCATGCCGAAGGTGACCAGCACCGCGCCGGCGACCGCCCCCGTGAACCGGCGGTCCCGGAACAGGGCGAGGTCGAGCATCGGGTACGGGACCCTGCTCTCCCACCGGGCGAACAGCGCGAGGACGCCCACCGCCACAACCCCGCTGACCAGCACCCGCGCGGACGTCCAGCCGTGCGTGGGACCGGAGATGACCGTGAAGACCAGCGAGGCCATGCCCACCGTCGACAGCAGCGCGCCGGGCAGGTCGGGGCGGTCGCCCTGCGGGTTCTTCGACTCGGGCACCAGCGCGACCACCGCGACGAGGGCGAGGGCCGCGACCGGCAGGTTGACCAGGAAGATCGAGCCCCACCAGAAGTGGTTCAGCAGGAAGCCCCCGATCAGCGGGCCCGTCGCGAAGCCCAGCGAGTTCACCGCGGCCCACACGCCGATGGCCTTGGGCTGTTCCTCCGGCGCGAAGATCTGCATGACCACGGCCAGGGTGGTGGTGAGCAGCAGTGCCCCGCCGACGCCCATCCCGGCGCGCGCGGCGATGAGCTGCCCGGTGGTGCCCGCGCAGCCGGCGACCACCGAGCCGACGCCGAACAGGGCGAGCCCCGCGATCAGCATCTTCTTGCGGCCGTAACGGTCGGCGGCGCTGCCCGCGGTGAGCAGCAGGCCCGACTGGACCAGCGAGTAGGCGTTGATCATCCACTGGATGTCGGAGGTGGAGGCGCCCAGTTCCCGGGTGAGGGAGGGGATCGCGACGTTCAGGACGGTGTTGTCGAGCAGCACGGTGAGCTGCGCGAGGCAGATGACGCCGAGGATCAGCCAGCGCTGGGGATGGCTCGGGACGGGAGGCATGCTGTACACCGTAGAAGAGTTCTCGTACGGTGTACAAGCGGGATGCGGGAAGAGGCGGTGCCCGTCGGGACACCGCCTCCTCCCGTGCTGTGCTGTGCCGGGCCGTCAGCCGCTCGCCTCCTGCGTGAGGTCGTAGAAGGTGGCCGAGCCGACCGTCACCTTCTTGAACGTGGCCTCGATCCAGGAGGTGATCTGCGACGACGTGCCGTTCGCAGCGCCGCCCGGTCCACCGCCCATGGAGCCGCCCGCGATGAAGTAGTGGATCCTCCCGTCCGCCACGTACTGCTTGAACTGCGCCAACGTCGGGGACGGGTCGGTGCCGTTGAAGCCGCCGATCGCCATGACCGGTTCGCCGGTGGCGAGTTGGTAGCTCGCGGCGTTCTGGGAGCCGATGGCCGCGGCGGCCCAGGTGTAGCGGCCGGCGTCCGTCTCCAGCAGCTTCTCGGCCTGGGCGGTGACGGACGCGCCGTTCAGCAGTCCGCCTACGCCCCCGCCGCCGCCCGCGCCTTCGCCGGTCGGGCCGCCGCCCTGCCGGGTCTGCCCGCCGCCCTGGCCGGGCAGGGTGCCGCCGAAGCCGCCCGTGCCACCGCCGGGGAAGCCCTGGCCCTGCTGGTTCTGGCCCTGCTGGCCGCCCTGTTGGCCCTGCTGGTTCTGGCCCGGCGTGCCGCCCCCGCCGAAGCCGCCGCGACCGCCGCCGGGACGGCCGCCGCCCATCATCGAGGCGCCCGCCGGGCCGGCCGTGACGATGGACCCGGTGTGACCCTGCTGGACGGTGCTCAGGGTGTACGCCGTCGGGCCGGCCAGTGCGGCCACCAGGCCGAGTGAGGCCGCCGCGAGGGCGAGCCGCCGGGTGAGCCGGCCCGCGAAGACCAGGCCGAGCGCGGCGGTGAGGCCGCCGACCAGGACGAGCCACCTCAGCCAGGGCAGGTAGTCGGGGGTGCGGTGGAGGAGGACGTAGCCCCAGGTGGCCGCCGCGACCGCCGCGGCCGCCAGGGTGAGCGACGCCCAGAGCTCCCGGCGCCTCTCCCACAGCAGGTCGGCGCCCATGCCGGTCACGGCCGCCAGGTAGGGGGCGAGGGCGACCGTGTAGTACTGGTGGAAGATGCCCGCCATGTAGCTGAAGACGACCGCGGTCATCAGCAGCGAGCCGCCCCAGATGAGGAACGAGCCGCGGGTGACGGACGTGCGGCGGGCCCGGCGCGTGGCCACCAGGCCGGCGGCCAGCAGGATCAGCGCGGCCGGCAGCAGCCAGGAGATCTGGCCGCCGATCTCGGAGTTGACCATCCGGTCCCAGCCGGTCTCGCCCCACTGCCCGGTGCTGCCCGCGCCCCCGCCGCCCCCGCCGACGCTGCCCGTCTCGTCGCCGCTGAGCCGGCCGAGGCCGTTGTAGCCGAAGGTCAGCTCCAGGAAGGAGTTGTTCTGCGAGCCGCCGATGTACGGGCGCGAGGACGCCGGCCACAGTTCCACGACCGCCACCCACCAGCCGCCGGAGACCGCCAACGCGGCTGTTGCAAGGGCCAGTTGGCCGAGGCGCTTCTTCAGCGTGACCGGTGCGCAGACCGCGTACACGAGGGCCAGCGGCGGCAGGACCAGGAACGCCTGGAGGGTCTTGGCGAGGAACGCGAAGCCGATCGCCGCGCCCGCCCACACCAGCCACCTGGTCCGGCCGTCCTCCAGCGCGCGGACGACGAGGTAGCAGGCCACGGCCATCAGCAGGGCGAGCATCGCGTCCGGGTTGTTGAACCGGAACATCAGCGCCGCCACGGGCGTCAGCGCCAGCACCGCGCCCGCGATCAGGCCGGAGGTGGGGCTGAACCGGCGGCGTACGGCGGCGTAGACCACGGCGACCGTGCCGACGCCCATCAGCACCTCGGGGACGAGGATCGCCCAGGAGTTCAGGCCGAAGATCCGCACCGACAGCTGCATCGGCCACAGCGAGGCCGGCGGCTTGTCGACGGTGATGGCGTTGCCCGCGTCCAGCGAGCCGAAGAAGAACGCCTTCCAGCTCTTCGAGCCGGCCTGGACGGCCGCGGAGTAGAAGGAGTTGGCGTAGCCGGAGGCGCTGAGGTCGTACAGGTAGAGCAGCAGCGTCGCGAGGAGCAGGGCGAGGAAGGCCGGGCGGGCCCAGCGCGGGTCCTCGGGGCGGCCCCGCCACAGCCTCCGGACGAACGGCTGCCGCGGCTCACCGGACTCGGGACCGGCCGGGGGAGGAGGGGTGGACGGTGTCCGGGTCGCCGGAGGGGCCGATGCGGGCGGGCCCCAGTGGGTGCGGTCGTAGTCGGTGGTCATCGGGTCTCCCCCGGGTCGGTGTCGTAGGGGCGGACCGGGCCGGGGCGCCGGGTGACGTCCGGCGGCCAGGTGCCGTCCGCGGCTCCACCGGCGCGGAACGGGGAGGTCGGGGGCATGGAGGGATTCGGGGCGTGGGTGCCGCCGGTGGGGGCGGGGCCGCCGGGCGCCGTGGGCTCGGGGTGGCCGCCGTCGCGGTCGGAGAAGACCCAGATGCGGAAGAGCAGGAAGCGCAGGACGGTCGCGGCGAGGTTGGCGGCGACCAGGACGGCCAGTTCGGTCGAGTGCGCGGGGTGGGCGTTGGCGGCGTTCAGGGCGACCAGTGAGCCGCTGGTCAGCGCGAGGCCGATGCCGAAGACGACCAGACCCTGCGCCTGGTGCCGGACGGCCCCGCCCGGGCCGCGCACGCCGAAGGTGAGCCGGCGGTTGGCGGCGGTGTTGGCGACCGCGGAGATCAGCAGGGCGAGCGCGTTGGCGACCTGGGAGCCGGTGAAGAGCCGGAAGCCGCTGTAGAGCAGCAGGTAGAAGAGGGTCGACAGACCCCCGACGACGCAGAAGCCGACGAGCTGACGGGCCAGTCCCTTGGGTACGTCCATGATCTCGCGGTCGCGGGGGTCGTCCCCGAACGGCCTGGTCAGCCGGTCCAGTGGCAGCGAACCGGTGGCCAGCGCCTTCCCGACGCGCCACACCCCCTTCAGGTCCTCGGTCGCCGTCCGCACGATGTGCACGGTGGAGTCCGGGTCGTCGACCCAGTCGACCGGCACCTCGTGGATACGGCAGCCGGCCCGCTCGGCGAGCACCAGCATCTCAGTGTCGAAGAACCAGCCCGTGTCTTCCACCAGCGGGAGCAGGACTTGTGCGACGTCCCGGCGGATCGCCTTGAAGCCGCACTGCGCGTCCGAGAAGCGGGCCTGCAGCGAGCCGCGCAGGATCAGGTTGTAGGAGCGGGAGATGAACTCGCGCTTGGGGCCGCGCACCACCCGCGCGCTGCGGGCGAGCCGGGAGCCGATCGCCAGGTCGGAGTGGCCGGAGATCAGCGGTGCCACCAGCGGCAGCAGGGCGTTGAGGTCGGTGGACAGGTCCACGTCCATGTAGGCGAGGATCGGGGCGTCGGAGGTCGACCAGACGGTGCGCAGCGCGCGGCCGCGGCCCTTCTGCTCCAGCCGGAGCGTCCGGACCCCGGTGATCCGCGCCTCCAGCCGGCGGGCCACCTCGGGGGTGGCGTCCGTCGACGCGTTGTCCGCGATGGTGATGCGGAACGGGTACGGGAAGGTGCGCTCGAGGTGCTCGTGCAGGCGGAGCACGCACGGCTGGAGGTCCCTCTCCTCGTTGTGGACGGGGATCACTACGTCCAGGACAGGCGTACCGGCTGGTCCGGCCGGGAGGTGCTCCCGCGCCGGCAGGGTGCCGGGAGAAGAGTCGGTTCGCATACCGACGACTCTCGTCAGGAGCCCTGTCGCACCCATGTGGCGGCACTGTGCTGTGCCTGTGAGTCGTGGTTCCGCCCGGTTCCGTGCGCGGGGCGGGGCGCCGCGGGCGAGACACCCCCGAGGGCGGGCAGGTGGACCGTGAACACGGTCCGGCCCGGCACGCTGTCGACGGTCACCGCACCGTCGTGCGCGGCCGCCACGGCCTGCACGATGGCGAGGCCGAGGCCGGTCGAGCCGGTGGCGCGCGAGCGCGCGGAGTCGCCGCGCGCGAACCGTTCGAAGACGCGCGGGAGCAGCTCCGGCGGGATGCCCTGGCCGTCGTCCTCGACGTCCACGCACAGCCACGGGCCGCCGCGCCGCACGCGCGCGGTGACGGTCGTGCCGGGCGGCGTGTGGGTGCGGGCGTTGGCGAGGAGGTTGACCAGCACCTGTTGCAGGCGGGCCGCGTCGGCGGAGACGAGCGCCGGTTCCTCGGGCAGCTCCAGGCGCCAGACGTGGTCGCGGCCGGCCGCGCGGGCGTCGCTGACGGTGTCGACGACCAGCGGGACGAGGTCGGTCTGCCCGAACTGCAGCGGGCGGCCCGCGTCGAGCCGAGCGAGCAGCAGCAGGTCCTCCACGAGCAGCGTCATCCGGCCCGCCTCGGACTCGATGCGGCCCAGGGCGTGCCGGGTGTCGGGGCCGACCTGCTCGCGGCCGCGCCGGGTCAGCTCGGCGTAGCCGCGGATGGAGGCGAGGGGGGTGCGCAGCTCGTGACTGGCGTCGGCGACGAACTGGCGCACCCGCGTCTCGCTGCGCTGGCGGGCGTGCAGGGCGCCGTGGACGTGGTCGAGCATGCGGTTGAGCGCGGCGCCGACCTGGCCGACCTCGGTGTGCGGGTCGCACTCGGCCTCGGGGACGCGCTCGCTGAGGTTCACCTCTCCGGTGTGCAGCGGGAGTTCGGAGACCCGGGTGGCGGTGTGGGCGACCCGGCGCAGGGGGCGGGTGGCGACGCTGACGATCACCGTGCCGGCGAGGGAGGCGGCGATCAGCCCGGCCGCGGTGACGCTGATCTCGACGAGGACCAGCGTGCGGAGGGTGGTGTCGGCGTCCGACGTCGGGATGGCGACGTAGTAGGCGTAGGTGCCGTTGGTCGTGTACTTGACGCGGTAGTCGCCGAGTCCGGGCAGGTCCACGGTGTGCACGGCGCCGTCCTGGGAGACGGAGTTGAGCACCTCGACCTGCGCCTCGCCGAGTGCCTTGGCGGTCATCGCGAAGTTGCCGCTGCCCGTGGACTTCCCGCGCCGGGAGTCGGTGACGGTGCCGTTGCGGACCTTGGCGGCGATCGTGCCGTCCGGCACCGGGCCGTGGGTGACGAAGGAGGTGAGGTCGGTCTCCGCGGGGAGCTTGCCCAGGGGGCTCTGCTGCCGGCGCGGCACGGTGGCGTCGCCGGTGCCGGTGTCGGTGCTGTTGTCGGTGCCGGTGCCGGTGCCGGTGCTGGGCTGGTCCAGCGGGCCGAAGTCGCGGGGTGCCACGCGGGCGGCCACCTCCAGCAGGCGACCGTCGAGCTGCTGGTAGAGGTGGGAGCGCAGGGCGAGGGTGGTGACGGAGCCGATCACCGTGCAGACGACGGCGATCAGCACCACAGACGCGACGACGAGCCGGGTCCGCAGGGTGCGCGGCCGGCCGGCCCGGCGCCTCCGCGGCTGCTGTGCACGCGGCCGTCGCCGCCCGCTCATGCGGCGGGCTTGATCAGGTAACCGGCCCCGCGCCGGGTGTGGATCATCGGCTCGCGTCCGGCGTCGATCTTCCGGCGGAGGTACGAGATGTAGAGCTCGACCACGTTGGCCTGGCCGCCGAAGTCGTAGGACCACACCCGGTCGAGGATCTGCGCCTTGCTGAGCACGCGCCGCGGGTTGCGCATCAGGAAGCGCAGCAGCTCGAACTCGGTGGCGGTCAGGTGGATGGAGTCGCCGCCCCGGTAGACCTCGTGGCTGTCCTCGTCGAGGGTGAGGTCGCCGACCACGAGCACGGAGTCGGAGCGGCGGTCGGCGGCACCCGAGCGCCGGATCAGGCCGCGCAGCCGGGCAACGACCTCCTCCAGGCTGAACGGCTTGGTGACGTAGTCGTCGCCGCCCGCGGTGAGACCGGCGATCCGGTCCTCGACGGCGTCCTTGGCCGTCAGGAACAGCACGGGCACGTCGGGCAGCTCACGGCGGAGCCGGCCGAGGACGGCGAGGCCGTCCATGTCCGGCAGCATCATGTCCAGGACGACGGCGTCCGGCCGGAACTCCCGCGCCGTCTGGAGGGCGCCCTGCCCGTCCCCGGCGCTGCGGATCTGCCAGCCCTCGTAGCGCAGGGCCATGGACAGGAGCTCGGTGATCGACAGCTCGTCGTCCACCACCAGCACGCGGACGGGGCTCCCGTCCGGCCTCAGCAGTTCGGTGCGCCCCTGGGGCGAGGTCGTGGTCATGGTGACACCTTGTCGGGGCCCTCTGAGAACACGCTTTCGCTCGTCTGTGATTTCCCTGAGAAACACACAGGGGGCTCCCAGGAACCGTGCGGGGAGCGGGAGTTCTTCCGTGCGGTCGTGGCGCGGTCGCGGGAGGAGGGCTGACGGTCAGAAGAGCCCGTCCTGCCGTGCGGCGTCACCGGGGGCCCCGAAACGCCGTACGGGAAAGGCGGGTGGGGCGTCCCCGTCCTCGGCCGGCGGCACGAGGTCCCAGCCTGTCATCAGCCGGGTGTCCAGGACGACGACGGTGTCCCGCGCGGTGCGCAGGTGCAGGTCCGGTCCGGCGGCCGCGACGAGCTCCCCGCGCACCCCGCCCCCGGCGGTCAGCTCGGTCACCTCCCCGACGGCGGCCGGGGCGTCGTGGTCGAGCCCGAACGCCCGTACGTGGTCGACCGGGCGGAACGGCGCGGGTGCCAGCGACTCCGGCCAGCCGGTGAGGCCGACGGCCCGCGCGTGCAGGTCGGCCAGCTCCGCCGCCCGCTCGGCCTCGCCCGCCGGCAGCCGCGAGCGCACGGCGCGCTTCTCGGCGTACGGGATGCGGTCGGGCACGCGCAGGGCGGCCCGCAGCAGCTCCTCGGTGCGCCGGGCGGCCATCAGCGGGCCCGCGCCGAGCCAGGTGAAGCAGACGGCGCCCTGCTCCAGCAGCCGGGCGGTGCCGCGCTCGACGGCGGTGATGCCGACCTTGGCCATCCCGGGGCCGAACCAGGCCAGGTACACGTGGTACGGCCGCGGGTCGTCGGCGAGCGTGTCCGCCGCGACCGAGTGCGCCCGGTCCAGCCGCGCGCACTCCTCGCACCGCCCGCCCGTCCCCCGCGCCGGCACCGGCGTCCGGCGCGGACAGGGGTGCCCCCGCGCCCCCACGCACCTCCTGACCTCCCCCGGCGCGACCGCGAAGGCCACGCCCTTCCCCCAGGACAGCGGGCTACGACGCCCCCCGTCCCAGGTCAGCTCCGGGCTGCCCGCCGACCAGCGCAGCGCCGCGCACCTCCATGCCTGTGCCATCACTCGCGAGCGTAGAGGGAGGCACTGACAGCGGGGGCGAGGCCACCGGGGAGGAGGCCACCTGGGAGGAGGCCACCTGGGGTGAGGCCGCATGCTCGCGTCCGCGCCCGGCGAGGCGGCAGCCCAGGCACTCCGGGTGCCCCTCGCGCGCGTGCGGGTCGCGCACCCGCATGCTCCACTGCGCCCGCGGCCGGATCCCGGGCGGCTTGCCCCAGCCGCTCAGGTGCAGTGCCCAGGTGACGAGCAGCGCCAGGACGTCGATCACCCCGCCGAGGACCAGGGCGAAGGGCGAGACCGTGCACACGCCGACGCCCATGACGGAGGTCCCGACGGTCGCGATGGCGACGCCCGTCCAGCCGGCGACGGTGTGGCCCTCGTCGTACGGATGCACGCTCATGGATTACCTCACGATGTAAGAAGTTATGTTTCTGAACCTCTTACAAGGTAAGACATCTCGAAAGCGGATAACAAGGGAGCCGACGCTTCAGCCACGAGACAGAGGACCCATGAGCGAGGAACCCGCGATGCCGGACGAGGCCGTGGAACCGGCGACCAGCGACCGTCCGACGGCGACGCCCGCGCAGGCGCTGTCGGCGATGGACGACCTGATCGCGGGCAGCATGGTCGGCCAGCAGGAGATGGCGCAGCGCCTGGGCGTGAACGTCACCGACCTGACGACGTTTGCGTACGTCCTCCAGGCCGGCGAGCACCTGGTGACGGCGGGCGAGCTGGCGACGAAGGTGCACGTGACCACGGGCGCGGTGACCGGCATCCTCAACCGCCTCGAACGCGCCGGCTGGATCACCCGCCGCGCCGACCCCACGGACCGCCGCCGCGTCCGGGTGGCGGCGGAACCGGAGGCGGTGGCCCGGGTCCTCGCCCTGTACGGGCCGTACTACGAACGCCTCACGGCCCTGTTCGCCTCCTACGCGCCGGACGAGATCGCCGTGCTGACGGACTGGTTCAGGAGGGCGACGGAGCTGGCGAACGCGTACCGGGAGGAGCTGCGGGGGCAGGAGCGGGGGGCGGGGGACGCGGGCCGTTCCCCGGAAGCTCCCGGCGGGTGAGGCGGGGCCGGGCGGGTTTGTAGAGTGCGCGGAAACGGCGGACGGGGCACGGATCCGCCCGGGGGAGGGAGACGGCATGGGGGACACGAACGGCCGTGCGGAGGTGATGGTCGCGGAGGCGCGCAAGGCGTTCTTCGTGATGTTCGCCTTCGTGGCCCTGATCTGGCTCGTCCAGCTGGCGAACGCCGCCGACGGCTACGACCTCTCCCGCGACCACGGCGTGGTCCCGGGCGACGCCGACAGCCTGCCCGCGCTCCTCTCGGCGCCGCTGCTGCACTGGAGCTGGAACCACATCGAGGCCAACTCCGGCCCCCTGTTCGTCTTCGGCTTCCTGGCCGCGTACCGCGGAGTGACCCGGTTCCTGGGCCTGACCCTGCTGGTCGCGCTGACCAGCGGCATGGCGGTCTGGCTGTTCGAACGGGGCGGCGTGGACACGGTGGGCGCGAGCGGCCTGGTCTTCGGCTACTTCGGGTACGTGGTCGTCCGCGGCCTCTTCGACCGCCACCTGATCGACACCCTGATCGGCGTGGTGATGGCGGCGTCCTTCGCCTACCTCCTGACGGTGGCCGTACCGGGCACCCCCGGGGTGAGCTGGCTGGGCCACCTGGGCGGCCTGGCCGGAGGGGTCCTGGGCGCGTGGCTGTTCAGGGACCGGGGGAAGCGGCGGTCGGCGTCCGGGGGTGGCGGTGGGGGCGGCGGGGGCGGCGGGGAGCCGTCGGCCACGGCGCCCCCGCGGGCGGACCTGCACAAGGAGCTGGGGGACCTGGGGCTGCTCTGAGCGGGCCGACGGGGCCCGCCGGGGCGGTTACCGGGCGAGGAGCCAGGCTCGGCTGACGGCCATGGCCTTGAGCTCGTCGAGCGTGATCGCGGGCTCGGCGCCCCTCTTCTTGGAGGTGGGGCTCGGCGCGTTGTAGGCGGTGAGGGACATCCAGAGTCCGTTGACGCGGAGCGCGTCGGCCCGCAGTTCGATGACGCCCGGCTGTTCGCCGGCCGTGCGCCGGGTGCCGACCTTCGTGCCGTCGGGCAGGGTCTGGCTCCAGAACTCCTTGTCGCCGGCGGTCCGCACGGCCTGGATGTACGTGGTGTACCCCTTGTCGGGATCGACCACCACGACATGGCCGTCCGCTCCCGTGCCGCCTTCCGAGTAGATGTGGAGGCGCTTGGGGAGCAGGGACTTCAGCACGGGCAGGATGTCGCCCGGCTCGGGCCGTGAACCCGGCGTGACGGTGCCGAAGGAGTTGGGCTCGCCCGCGCCGGTGAAGGAGGCGTCGACGAACATCGCCAGGTAGCGCAACTTGCCGGGGTTCATCCGGGGGTTGCGGCTCAGCGGGGGGGCTGGTTCATGGGACGGCGCCGTCGCGCGGGGCGTCACCCTCACACCCGGATGCGCCGTCTCCCACGAGGACGAGGACGAGGACGAGGGCGAGGGCGAGGCTGAGGCTGAGGCTGAGGGGATGTTGTAGGTGGCGACATCGATGACGTACCCCTGGGGCGAGAGCATCGTGACCGCCCACTTCTTGATGCCCCCGGCCTTGCCGGCCTCGGTGTACCCCTTCACGGCGCGGTTGTCGCTCTGGGTCGTGCACTCCTCGTACGGTGACCCGGCCCGCGGCGGGCAGGTGATCAGCTTCTTCAGTCCCGGCTGTGCCGGATCCACGCGGCGTACGGAGAGCGTGACCCTGGCCCGGCCCCAGCCGTCACCGAAGTCGAACGAGGCGGTCGCGGGCCGGTCCGGGCCGGAGCTGCCCGCGGCCTTCAGCTCGGGGTACGCGGTGGCGACGCCGGCCCGCCCCATGCCGTTGGACAGGATGTTCTGGATCTCCTCGCGGGTGACCGAGAAACGTCGGTAGTCGTGGTCGGACCCCGATGTCGCGGCAGGGTTCCCCCGACCGCCGCCGTCCCCCGAACCGCCCACCTGGACACCGGCCACGGCCACGAGGGCGGCGGCCATCGCGCTGCCGCCCGCGACGGCGATCCGGCGGCGTGCCACGCGCCGGCGGCCGCGGGCGAGAGCGCGTTCCGCGAGGAGCCGCTGTTCGGTGGAGTAGGCGCCGGCCGTGAGGCGAAGTGCCCGGCCGACTTCGTCTTCGAAGCGCATGGGAAAGCCACCAGTTCCTGTGTCGATGCGGGGGTGGGGACGAGGCGGGGGACGGCTGCCGAGCACGGCACGGCACAGCCCGGACGGGCCGTGGGCCTGGCGGACGCGGCCCGTCCCCGTCAGCCGGAGCCGGCCAGTTCGGTGAGGCTGCCGCCCAGCCGTGCCCGAAGCTTGGCGAGCGCTCTGCTCGAACGGCTGCGGACGGCGAGGGCACTCACGTTCATCGCGTCGGCCGTCTCCTCGACCGTGCGGTCCTCCCAGTAGCGCAGCATCACCACCGCCCGGTCCTTGGGCGGGAGTTCACGGAGCGCCTGGAGCAGGGCCAGTCGCAGCGCCGGGTCGTCCGCGCCGTGCGGGACGGGAAGCTCCGGCAGGTCGGCCAGGGGCCGTTCGGACGCGGAGTACCGGCGCCGCTGCGTGAGGAACGTACGGACGAGGACGGTCTGCGCGTACGCCGCGGGATTGTCGATGCGGGAGATGCGTCCCCACAGCGCGTACATCCGGCCGAGCGTCTCCTGCACCAGGTCCTCGGCGAGGTGGGTGTCACCGCTGGTGAGCAGGCACGCGGAACGGTACAGGTGCCCCCCGCTCCCCGCGGCGAACTCCAAGAACTCGTCCGCCCTGGCCCGTGTCCGCGACCTACCCACATCCCCACCCCTCGGAGCCCTGCATCGGCCTACACCTCACCGACGCGATGGCGGACGGGAATGTTGCAGACGAATCGCGTGCACCAGGAGCCGAGCGCCTCCACCCGCCGTCGCCGTCACCGGAAAGCGCCGGGCACCGGACACTTCTCCAAAGGGCTGTCCACCCGATCCGCCCACCGCCACCAGACATGCCGACCGGCGCACCGCCACAACGCACGACAGGCCCGCCGGCCGTCGTCCTCCCGCAAGCAGAGCGCGAGCCCACCGGCCCTCATGGCCGCACCGCACTCGGGACAGACAGGCGCATCGGTACTCATGCGGCGCACCCTAGCCTCTGCCATTAGGTCAGGATCTGACCTATGTCCTCTCTACCGTCCCCCCATGACCACACCCGAGGACGAACGCGCCGATCTCCTGGAGACGCTGGCGAAGCACCGGCGGCTGCTGCGGCAGACGACGCGCGACCTGACCGACGAGCAAGCGGGTCTGCGCACGACGGCGAGCGAGCTGTGCCTGGGCGGCTTGATCAAGCACGTCACCGCCGTGGAGCGGAACTGGACGGCCTTCATCGCCGAAGGCCCGTCGGTCATGGGCGACTTCACGAAGATGACGGAGGCCGACTGGGCACGCCGGGCGGCCGAGTTCCGGATGCAGCCGGGCGAGACGCTGGCCGGGGTCCTGGACGCCTACGCCGAAACGGCCCGGGCCACCGACGAACTGATCGCCGCGCTCCCGGACCTGAACGCGACCCAGCCCCTCCCGAAGGCTCCCTGGCACCAGCCGAACACCCACTGGTCGGCCCGCCGCACGATCCTCCACATCATCGGCGAAACGGCCCAGCACTCGGGCCACGCGGACATCATCCGGGAGAGCCTGGACGGGGCGAAGACGATGGGGTGAGGCGGGCTTTCGCGGCGGGTCGAGGCGTTGCCCGGACCCTTGCCCGGTGCCGGAGTCCGCTGTCGGCGTCGAACGCCGGCGGAACAGCTACGGCGCTGGGCACCTCTCCCGGGCCGATCGCGGGCACGATGGTCCCGTGGCTGACCCGGAGCGCATCGCGGCAGAGATCATGGCCTACTACCGCGCACTCGACGAGAGCGCGACCTCGCGGCACTACTTCCGCCATGCCGACGACGAAGGCGGTCTGTGGTACGTCGAGGCGGTACCCGACCGCGGCGAGCTGACCGTCCTCAAGCAGGCCGAGCTGACCTCGGCGGGCCAACTCCACCGGCACAGCTGGGAGCACATGGAGGACGAGCACGGCGGGCTGACGGACCAAGCGATCGATCCCGCGGTGGACCCGCTGCAGCCCATCCCGGCGGAGGAGTTCCGGCGGGTGTGGACTCGCCCGTCAACGCCGGAGGCCGCGGAGTGATCCGGGGCCCCTGGTCCTATCGCTTCTGGGCTCGGTAGCGCTTCATCAGCGCGGTGATCCGCGTCTGGTCCGCCGGACCGTTGAGTTCGGTCAGGAGGTCGTCCGGGCACAACTCGTAGACGTCGCCCCACCAGCGGCGGCCCCGGTTGTCCCAGATCCGGTAGCCACCCGGCACCCCCCTGGCGACGTAGCGCCTCCTGCTCACGCTCCTCCTCCCCCCAGCGGTTGCCGTACTCCGGTGCTGTAGGACGCGCAAACGCCAGAGGCCCCGGATCTCTCCGGGGCCTCTGGTCTGTGTGCACTCGGCAGGACTCGAACCTGCAACCTTCTGATCCGTAGTCAGATGCTCTATCCATTAAGCTACGAGTGCTTGTTTAGTTTTTTCGTCTTCGCTCCTGGTCCTTGCGGGCCCCTCGCGGCGACAGGAAGAACATTACATGACTGCCGCCGTCATGTGAAATCCGTTTGGCCTACCCCTTGTGACCTGCGAAAACGACATCTTCGGGGGTGGCCGGGAACACCGAAGCCCCGGTCCTGTGGACCGGGGCTTCTTGATCGCGCGGAGGCGGAGGGATTTGAACCCTCGATGGGCTTTAAGACCCAAACCGCATTAGCAGTGCGGCGCCATAGACCGGACTAGGCGACGCCTCCAGCACAGCCGCTCGCGTGTGTGCGAGTGGTGCGTGCAGATGATGACACAGTCGAGCGTCGTGTCACCAATCGGCCTCCACGGTACTAGGCGGGCCGGGCGCAGGGCAAAGGGGTTCTCCCGCCGCTCGCGGCGTCCGCCCGCACCGTCCGCACCGTCCGCACCGTCCGCGCGCAACGTCCTCCCCCCGCCCCGCGTTAGGCACGGCATGGCCCACATCTCCGCGACTTCCGCGACCCCAGCCCCGGTGACAACCCCGACCCCCGCCCCCTCCCCCCGACGCCGGCACGTCCGCGCCCTCGGCGTCGTGTCCGCCCTCGCCTCCCTCGCCGCCCTCGCGCCCTTCGCCACCCTCGCCGCCCACGCCTCCCCCCTCGCCCCGCCCCCCGTCCGTGACGAGGACCGGCCCGACTACGCGCGCGGGGACCAGCTCCTCGTCACCGTCCGGGACAGCGGAGTCCCCGGCGCCGACGGCGTCTACCAGCTCTCCTGCCACCCCGGCGGCGGCAGTCACCCCCACGCCGACGCCGCCTGCGCCGCCCTCGACCGGAACAGCGTCTGGGGGCGCGACGCCTTCGCCCCCGTGCCCGCGGGCAGCGTGTGCACCCTCCAGTACGGCGGTCCCGCCACCGCGCACGTCACCGGACGGTGGGCCGGACGCCCCGTCGATGCCACGTTCGAGCGTGCCAACGGGTGCGAGATCGAGCGGTGGGACCGCTTCGTCCCCCTGCTCCCCGAGGTGTCGACCGGCCGGCCGGCGTCCCGCCCCCCGGCCGACTGGTCCCACGCGTCCCACCCGGCCCAGCCGGCCGACCCGTCCCGCCCGGCCTCGCACGCCGCCCACCGGCCGGCCGCCCGGCCCGCGCCCCATCCCCTGCCCCACCCCTTGCCCCGGCCGCTCCCCGCGGCTCACCCCTCCCTCCTCCCCGCGCCCCTCCCGGCCCCCCTCCCCGAACCCGCCCCCGAGCCCCGGCCGGCCCGTTGACCCCCGGTTCCGGCGCCTCTCCTAAGCCCCCGGCCCCGTGAACGCCGCGCGAAGCTCTCGCGAAGGTCCGTGCGAGGGTCGTACACGTGTCCACCGGCCGGGTCATCTCCTCGTGCGAGGTCGCTCTCATCCGGCGCCGCTCGCACGACCCCAGCCCTTAGACTCCCTCGCGTGACACCCCGCGGGCCCCTTGGCAAGATGGCCCGAGCGGTCGGCAAGGTGCGGTAACAGGGAGGAAGCGTCTCGTGAGCAGCAGGCCATCCCGAGGCGCTGCTCGCCTCGCAGCCATACTCGACGCGCTTCCCGACGCGTTGGTCCTGGTCAACGCCAACGGAACCGTCGTCAACGCCAACACCATCGCCCTGGAGGCCTTCGAGACGCCGGGCACCGCGCTCGTCGGGCGCGGGCTGCTCGACCTGCTGCCGGAGTTCGACTCCAAGCTGATCCCGGGCTCGATGCGGCGGCCCGACCACATGGATCCGCGCGGGCGGACCAAGCCGACCCGGATGATCGCCCGCCGGACCGACGGCACCGAGTTCCCCGTCGAGGTCACCAGCGCCAACCTCGAGAACGGGCAGCAGGCCTACGACGGCTACGGCTACAGCGGCGACGAGCTGCTGATGCTGGTCGTGCGGGACCTCACCGGGACCGTGGACACGGAGGCGGAACTCGCCCGCTCGCAGCGGCAGACCGAGATGATCCTGCGGGCCGCCTCGGAGGGCGTCGTCGGCACGGACACCGACGGGCGGATCGTGCTGGTCAACCCGGCCGCCGCGCAGATCCTCGGGTACCGGGCCAGCGACCTCGGCGGCAAGGAGCTGCACACCCTCGTGCTGCACTCGCGTCCCGACGGCTCGCCGTTCCCGTACGACGAGTCGCCGCTGGCCGACACCCTGCGCTCCGGGCGCAAGCACCGGGTGCGCGGGCAGGTGCTGTTCGCCAAGAACGGCGACCGGGTGCCCGTCGACCTCACCACCGCACCGGTGCGCGACGGCGACCAGCTCGTGGGCGCCGTCATGACGTTCGCCGACCGCCGGCCCTTCGACTCCCTCGCCGCCGAGAAGGCCGACGTCGAGAAGCGGCACGCCGAGCAGCTGGAACGGCTCTCCGAGGAGCACGCCTCCGACCTCACCGCGCTGCGCCAGCAGCACGTCACCGAGCTGGAGGAGCTGCGCGAGCGGCACGAGGAGGAACTGGCCGCCGGCGAGGAGCGCTACGCCGCCCTCGGCGAGCGCGAGAAGGACCGCTACGAGGCCCTGGCCGCGCGCCACGACCAGCTCCTCACCCTCCTCGGGCAGTCCCTGCGCGGCCCCCTCGACGAGCTGCGCCGCGAGCTGGCCGCGCTCGCCGCCGACGACGCGGGCCAGCTGTGGCCCGAGGCCAACCAGGTCCTGCACCACCTCTCGGCCGGCTACTCCCGCATCACCACCCTCATCGACAACGTGCTCGGCTACCAGCGGCTGGACACCGGCGAGCAGGCGATCACCCGTACGAAGGTGATGCTGGACGCCGTCGTCGCCGCCGGTGTCGACGGCGCCGTGGAGCTCATCGGGCCGGGCCGCGTGCAGTTCGCGGTGCACGCGCCGCCCATCGAGGCCGAGGTCGACGCGCCCCTCCTCGCCACCGCGCTCGCGCACCTCGTCGCCGACGTCGCGGGCGTCGACGCCACCGGCAACGCGCCCGTGTCCGCGGGCGGTTACATGGACAACACCGTGGTGGTCGCGGCCGCGCAGCGCGGCGAGGTCGTCCGCATCGAGGTGCGCGGGCCGTACGCCGGCGGCGACCCGGTGCACGAGCCGATCGTGCGCGGGATCGTGCGCGCCCACGGCGGCGTGCTGCAGACCCACGAGGTGCCCGGGATGAGCGGCAGCGCGTACGTGCTGGAGGTGCCGCTCGGCGGCGGCGCCGGTGCCGTGCCCGCTCCCCCCGTCCCGGCCCCCCTCGAACTCGCCGCCGCCCAGCCCGCGTCCGGTGACGCCCACCCGGCCGACGACACCCACGCCGACCCTGCCGGCCACGGCCCCGGCGGTCACCGGCGGGCCCGGCGGTCCTCCGTGGACGCCTTCCTGGACAGCGACGTGGCCGCTGCCGCCGAGCCGGAGGCCGGGGTGCCGACCGGGCGCCGTCGCCGGCGCGGCCCGGCCGCCGACGAGCCGGCCGCGGCCCTCCCGCCGGAGGCCGACGCGGCCGCGGAGGGTGGACCGGGTGGGCCCGGGCGCCGGCGCGGACGGCCGGCCGGTGACGCCGGCGGCGCGGACGCGCCCGGCGTCGTCGGCGCGCTTCCCGTCGGTCCGGCGGGTACGGGCGTCCCGGGTGCCGAGGTGTCCGAGGGTGCCGTGCGCACCGCCGCGGAGCACGCCGCGGGGACCGCTGCCGCGGGTACGGGGCTCGGCGGCACTGTTCCGCCGCAGGGGGTGCCCGTGCCGGGCGCGCCCTCGGGGCGGCGCGCGCGCCGCGCGGTGGAGCAGGCGCCGCAGGGCGGGCCGGGGCAGGAGCAGCACGCGCTGCCGCCCGCGCTGCCCGCCGTCGCAGGACCGCAGGACGGCGAGCCGGGCGAGGCCGGTACGGCGGGCGAGGCCGCCCAGCCGACCGGGCGCCGGCGGCGTGCCCTCGCCGCCGCCCAGGAGCGCGCCGCCGCGCAGGAGGCGGGGCCGCGCGCGGTGTTCGCCCTGCCGCCCGCGGACGCGGACCGTGCGGAAGGGGAGACGGCCGAGGCCGTCGACGTGTCGGTGCCCGGTGGCGTTGCGGCCGGGGCGCCCGGACCCGTCGCCGGTGCGCCCGTGCCGGGGAGTGCCGTGCAGGTGCCCGGTGTGCTTCCGCTTCCCGGCACTCCTCTGCCGGGGGTGCCGGTTCCCGGTGCGCTGCCCGGGCAGGTGCCGGTGCCGGTGCCGGGTCAGCCTCAGGTCGCCGGTGCGCCGGTGGGCGTCCCGCCGCAGGTTCCCGGCCAGGGCGTTCCCGTCGCGGTGCCGCTCCCGGGGCAGCCGGCCGGCCCCGCCGACGCCGCCGCGGACCACGGTCGTCACGACGCCGTCCCGCACGACCAGGCCGACGACCACACCCCGCCCCAGCCGCACCCCACCACCGCGCCGACCGGACGCCGCCGCCGGGCTGTCGCCGCCCCGCCCGCCGAGGCGGGCGCGGAGGCCCCGGGGCAGGCGAACCCCGCCGCCGGGCCGGCTCCGGCGGCCCCGGTCCAGGTGCCGCAGCAGGTTCCCGCGCAGGCGCAAGCGCAGGCACCGGCACCCGTGCAGGCTCAGGTTCAGGCAGCCGTGCAGGCTCCGGGCCAGGTCCCCGGTGCCCCCGGTGCGGTGCAGCTTCCCGCCCAACAGGGCGCGGTTCCCGGCCGGCCGGGTGCCGTCGTCCCGCCGCAGGGCGCCGCGGTTCCGGCGCCGGGTGCGCAGCCCGTCGCCACCGGGCAGCCCGTCGTGCCTGGTCAGCCCGTCGTACCGGGACAACCGGCCGTGCCGGGTCAGCCCGTAGTACCCGGACAGCCGGTCCCGGCGGCGCAGCCCGTGGTGCCGGGGCAGCCCGTAGCCCCCGTACCTCCGCAGGGCCAGGTCCCCGCGCAGGTCCAGCCGCAGGCGCCCGTCCCGGTGCCCGCCTCGCCGACGCCTGCCCCCGCCCCCGCCCCCGCCCAGCCGCTGCCCGCCGAGGGGGTGCCCGGTGCTCAGGTGGGGACGCCGGCGGCGGGTACGCCGTTGCCGCCCGAGGCCGCGGGTGCCGCGGCGGCGCGGGCCGCGCAGCCGTTGCCCGCGGAGGCCGGTGCGCCGGTCGACCCGAACTCCACGCAGGGCCGGGCGATCAGCGTGCGAACGCTGGGGCAGGGCGTGCCGTTCACGCGGCAGGCCGTGCAGGTGCAGCAGTCCGGGCCGTCCGCCACGGCGACCCCGCCCCCGCACGCCCCGGGCGGCTCCGGGCGGCGCCGCAAGCTGGGTACGCCCCCGGACCCGGCCGCCCGCCAGCACCCGAACGGCGCGAACGGCGCCACCGGCGTGCCCGGCGAGCAGGGCCCGGGCCCCGTACCGACGGCCCCCGCCTCGGCTCCCGCCCCGCAGGGCCCCCCTGCCTCCCCGGCACCCACGCCGCCGTCACCCCAGGCACCCCAGCCCGCGCACCCCTCCCTGGCCGGTCAGTCGCGGCTCGCCGCGCCCGGCACCGAGGGTGCGGGGCGGTCGTACGCCATAGGGGCGCCGGACGAGAACGCCGCCGAGGGGCCGGAGCCGCTGGACGGTCCCGGTGGGGCCGTCGAGGTGGCGGACACCCCGCGCCCGCAGCCGATGGACGACGAACTGCCGCCGGAGCCGCTGGACAACCCACGGCGGCTGCTGGTGTGGCCGGCGCCGGACGTCAGCACCCAGCAGGCGCTGAGCGACCGCGGGTACCGGCCGGTCATCGTGCACTCGCGCGAGGAGGTGGACGCGCAGATCGCGGCCTTCCCCGCCGCGCTGTTCGTCGACCCGCTGACCGGGCCGATCACCCGGACCGCGCTCCAGGCGCTGCGCCAGGCCGCGGTGGCCGCCGAGGTGCCGGTGATGGTGACGGCCGGACTCGGCCAGGCGACGCGCGAGGCGGCGTACGGCGCCGACCCCGCCGTCCTGTTGAAGGCGCTGGCACCGCGCGACAGCGAGCAGCACCCGCCGCGCGTGCTGCTCATCGAGGAGCACGCGGAGATCGCGCTGGCGCTGACGGCGACGCTGGAGCGGCGCGGGATGCAGGTCGCACGGGCCGCGTCCGACAACGACGCGGTGACGCTGGCGGGGCAGTTCCGGCCGAACCTCGTGGTGATGGACCTGATGCAGGTGCACCGGCGGCGGGCCGGGATCGTGGACTGGCTGCGCGCGAACGGGCAGCTCAACCGCACCCCGCTGGTCGTCTACACGGCCGCCGTGGACCCGGCCGACCTGCCGCGGCTCGCGTCCGGCGAGACGGTGCTGTTCCTGGCCGAGCGTTCGACGAGCGCGGAGGTGCAGGGCCGGATCGTGGACCTGCTGTCGCGCATCGGCACCAACTAGCCGACCGGCCGCACGGCCCGACCCCTGAGGGGCAGCGCCCGGTCCGCACCGGGGACTGCCCCTCAGGTCTGTCGTCGTGCTCGCGGGTCCGCCGCCCCACGGCGGTCAGCCGAGCTGCGTCACGTCCAGCTCGCCCTGCGCGTACTGCCGGCGCAGCACCTTCTTGTCGAACTTGCCGACGCTGGTCTTCGGCACGGACTCGATGATCGTCCAGCGCTCCGGGAGCTGCCACCTGGCGATGTGGCCCTCCTCGGCGAGGAAGGCGCGCAGCGACGTGAAGTCGGCGGTGGAGCCCTCCTTGAGCACGACGGTGGCCAGCGGCCGCTCGCCCCACTTGTCGTCGGGGACGGCGACCACGGCGGCCTCGGTGACGTCCGGGTGGGACATCAGGGCGTTCTCCAGCTCGACGGAGGAGATCCACTCGCCGCCGGACTTGATGACGTCCTTGGCGCGGTCGGTGAGGGTGAGGAAGCCGTCGGGGGAGATGGTGCCGACGTCGCCGGTCTTCAGCCAGCCGTCCTCGCTGAACTTGTCGGCGGGGCGCAGGGGTTCGGCGTCGGGGCCGTTGTAGTAGGCGCCGGCGATCCAGGGGCCGCGCACCTCCAGCTCGCCCGCCGCCTCGCCGTCCCAGGGGAGGCGTTCGCCGCCGGGGCCGGTGAGGCGGGCCTCGACGCCGGTGGGGAAGCGGCCCTGGGTGAGGCGGTAGGCGAACTCCTCGTCGGTGCCGACCGCGTGGGCCGGCGGGCGGGCGACCGTGCCGAGCGGGGAGGTCTCGGTCATGCCCCAGGCGTGGCAGACGCGCATGCCCAGCTCGTCGAAGGCCTCCATCAGGGAGGGCGGACAGGCGGAGCCGCCGATGGTGACCTGGGTGAGGGAGGAGACGTCCCGCGGCCGGGCGGTCAGCTCGCCGAGCAGGCCCTGCCAGATGGTGGGGACGGCGGCGGCGTGGGTCGGCTTCTCGCCCTCGATCATCTCGGCGAGCGGGACGGGCTGCAGGAAGCGGTCCGGCATCAGCATGTTGACGCCGGTCATGAAGGTGGCGTGCGGCAGGCCCCAGGCGTTGACGTGGAACTGCGGCACCACGATCAGGGAGGTGTCCCGGTCGGTGAGGCCCATCGACTGGGTCATGTTGACCTGCATGGAGTGCAGGTAGATGGAACGGTGGCTGTAGACCACGCCCTTGGGGTCGCCGGTGGTGCCGGAGGTGTAGCACATGGCGGCGGCCCGGCGTTCGTCCAGCTCGGGCCAGTCGTAGTGCTCGGGCTTCCCGGCGATGAGGTCCTCGTACTCGTGGACCTGGGCGGTGGCGTCCGCGAGGAGGGAGCGGTCGCCGGGGCCGGAGACGACCACGTGCTCGACCGTCTTCAGGTGCGGGAGCAGCGGGGCCAGCAGGGGGAGCAGGGAGCCGTTGGCGACGATCACGCGGTCGGCTGCGTGCTGGACGATCCAGACCAGCTGCTCGGCGGGCAGCCGCAGGTTCAGGGTGTGCAGGACGGCGCCCATGGACGGGATCGCGAAGTACGCCTCGACGTGCTCGGCGTTGTTCCACATCAGGGTGGCCACGCGGTCGTCGTCGCGGACGCCGAGGTCCTCGCGCAGGGCGTGCGCCAGCTGGGCGGCTCGGGAGCCGATCTCGGCGTAGGTGCGGCGCTGCGGGCCGCCCTCGCCGGTCCAGGTGGTCACCTGTGAGGTGCCGTGGACCGTCGACCCGTGGGTCAGGATCCTCGAGATCAGCAGCGGTACGTCCTGCATGGTGCTCAGCACGGCGTCCTCCCGGGCGACATTGCCTACGCGGTGGTAACGGATGCGCTGATTCTGCGCACATACCGCGCGGTATGTCACTAGGTGCCGCCGATCGATCAAGTCACGGTACGGCACACCCCGCAGGTGGCGGGGCGATCCGGGTGGGGCTCGGGGCGCCTCTCAGGGTGTCTGTCGGGGTTCCCGGGGTGCCTGTCGGGGTGCCTGTCGGGGCTCCCGGGGTGCCTGTCGGGGTGCCCGTCTGGCCTGCTCCTGTCGGGGCCGCTTCTGCCAGGGCTGCTCCGTCAGGGTTCCGGTCCGCGCTGCTCCTGTCAGGCGCGGGCCACGGTCAGCTCGGGGTCCTCGCGGAGCTTGCCGAGCGCGCGGGAGACCGCCGACTTCACCGTGCCGACCGAGACGCCGAGCACCTCGGCCGTCTGGGCCTCGCTGAGGTCCTCGTAGTACCTGAGGACCACCATCGCGCGTTGCCGGGCCGGGAGCTTGAGGATGGCGCGCCACATCGCGTCGTGCAGCGCCTGTCGCTCTGCCGGGTCGTCGCCGCCCGGGGCGGGCTCCGGCTCGGGCAGCTCGTCGACGGCGAACTCGTCCACCTTGCGCTTGCGCCACTGGGAGGTGCGGGTGTTCAGCAGGGCCCGGCGGACGTAGCCGTCGAGCGCCCGGTGGTCCTCGATGCGCTCCCAGGCGACGTACGTCTTGGCGAGCGCGGTCTGGAGCAGGTCCTCCGCGTCGCTGGGGTTCGCGGTCAGCGACCGCGCGGTGCGCAGCAGCACCGGCTGACGGGCGCGGACGTACGACGAGAACGACGGGTACGCCGACGGTCTCGTCATGCCGTGCGAGGCGCTGGTGCAGACGGGTGTGGTCATGGCTCCACGCTAGGAGCGCAGCGGCTCGCGCGGATCGGCCGCAGGTCCAGAAGGGGAGTCCCCCTCAGGTTGTAGGGGTGGTGCCGTCTCCACCTCCTGTAGGTGGACGGGCGGGCGGGGGGCAGTACGGGTTCACCCCTGGGGGCCGGCCCTCCGGAGCGCACGGCGGTGACGGCGCCCCGGGCACGGCCCGGCGGTACTTCTGCCCCTACGACGTCCGCGCGGAGTCCGTCTGCCACGAAGACGTCCGCGCGGCGGCGCCGAAGCACCGCCGCGCGGACTCTGTGACTGCTACCCCGAAGCACACCGTCCCGCCGGGACGCGCGGGGCCGGGGAAGGGTCCGGCCCCGCGCGCCGGATCACAGGAAGAGCGGGAAGAAGGTCACCCCGACGCTGCTGTTGCCCTGGTTGATGGCCGTGAACGCGGAACCGTCGACCTGCGCGGTGTTGCTCTGGTTGGAGGCGCCGGACCCGACGGCGTTCTGCTGGGACGTGGACGAGTTGCCGTTGTTGTTGTGCCCGACACCGCTGCCGACGATGCTCGCGACACCCGCGTTCGATCCGTCGTCCGCGAAGCCGCCGTTGTCCGCCGCCGCGATGCCGGTGAAGAGCGCGGCGGCGAGCGGGAGGGCGGAGACGGCGGCGATGACGCGGGCGGTACGGATGCTTGCCATGGTGTTCCTCCAGAACTCACGGACTCAAGTACGGGTCTGACCAGGGCAGTTGGCCGACCGCCCCGGCGCCTTGACGACGTCGCGAGTCCAGAGTTGCCCAGCGCGTCCCCGGCGAACCATCCCGAACGGCGTGATTCGCACGCAAGCGTGAGGACAAGTCGATAAACCTCCACTGCCACTCTTCCGGGCATCGCGCTGCACTCCGGGCGCGTCGGACGCGCCCGGAGCCCGCACGGAACAAGAGAGGAAGCGTTCCGCCACATGTTCGGCCGTTTCCCCGCACACCGGCGCGTCGCCCGCACTCCCCCTTCCCTTTTTCGAACGTGTGTACGAAACTCGATCCATGGCCACCACCGACCGGTACGCCCGCGCCCGGCACCCCGGGCACCCCCGGCAGGCCACGACGCTGGCCCTCGCCCACGCACTGTCGGCCGCCGAACGCGGCCTGGCGGTCATCCCCCTGTCCCGCACCAAGCTCCCGGCCCTGCGCTCACCGCACCGCGACACCCCGGAACCACAGGCGGGGCCGCCCTGCCGCGGCGAGTGCGGGCGCCTCGGCCACGGGGTGTACGACGCGTCCGCCGACCCGGCACGCGTGCGGGAGATGTTCGCCGCCGCGCCCTGGGCGACCGGCTACGGCATCGCCTGCGGCCTGCCGCCCCACCACCTCGTCGGCATCGACCTGGACACCAAGACGGGCACGGACTCCTCGGCGGCCCTGCGCGAACTGGCGCTGCGGCACCTGTTCACCATCCCGCCGACGGTCGTGGTCGTGACGCCGTCGGGCGGCCGCCACCTGTGGCTGACGGGACCGCCGGACGTGGCGATCCCCAACTCCGCGAGCCGGCTGGCCCCCGGCATCGACGTCCGCGGCGCCGGCGGCTACCTGGTCGGCCCCGGCTCCCGCACGGACCACGGCGTCTACGCCACCGCCCCGGGCACGGCCCACCTGCCCCCGGCGCCCTGCCCGCGCGCCCTGCTGCACCTCCTGCTCCCACCGCCCCGCCCGACGGCGACCGCCCCGTCCGCCGAGGACACCCACGGCCACGGCCTGATCCACTTCGTCCTCGCGGCCCACGCGGGCCAGCGCAACACCCGCCTCTTCTGGGCAGCCTGCCGCGCCTACGAGAACGGCATCGGCCCGACCCTGTCCGAGCCCCTGATCCAGGCAGCCGTCCACACGGGCCTCACCCCGAGGGAGGCCCGCTCGACGGTGGCCTCGGCGGCGCGGATGACGGGGCGGCGGGGGGTGGGGTGAGGAACGGGGCGGGTGCCGGCCCCGAGGGGCGACCACGGGGAGGGGGATGCCGAGAGCCCCTGACCGGTGGTGCTGGCCAGGGGCTCTCGGGGATGCGGTGGGTGTGGGATTTGAACCCACGGTGACATCGCTGCCACGACGGTTTTCAAGACCGACCGGATCCGTACGTCAAAATGCGCGTTGACCTGCGTCTTAGGCACTCCGAGCCGCATCGTTCAGCTCCTGCTGGCCAGAGGATGGCCGCAGAGTGCCGCAGGACTCCCGCTTACGCACGGATGGAAGCCGCGCGGGAGCTGTCGTACGGTCCGTAAATCCGTGCTCTGCCAGTGGCGCCGCCCGCCAGGTTTGAACCTGGCAGGCATAGCCGGCAGATTTACAGTCCGCGCTTCCCTACCCTTTGACTGCTCTTACGCACTAGGTGGGTCAGCCACCCTACGCCCACCCCCACAAGCCCGACCACACTCGAAGCCGAACCGATCCGCTTCAACCGCGGAGTGCTGTGATCAGCGCGGCAAGCGCCCCGATCAAGCTCGCCGTGGCTGTGATCACAGGCACTAGTAGCTCAGTGCGACGAGGAATACCCTCATCCCGCTCTCGAACACTGGAATTATCAACCTCCATCGAACTTACCCCTCCACGTTGTGCCAACCGTGTGAGCTGCGAGGCCGTCTCCCGGGCTACCGGTGCGCCAAGCTCTCTGTCCGAAGTGAGACAACCTGTCCGGTTTCAAGGAGTCAAAGCCGTCGGTTATGTTCGGCAAAACCCAGACAGAGCGACGCCTGTTCACCTAGGGTTTCTTGTCCGTGGCCGGACGTTCCCGGACGGCACCGGACACTGGTGGACACCGACAGAGGGGGGATCATGGACCTGGCTAGCAGGCTCCGCATGCTGCGAGTACGAGCCGGCCAACCAAGCATCCGTGAGATAACACAGATTATCGGCCTGCGGGATAAAGGCAGCCCTATGGGCCGAAGCACGATCCAAGACAAACTCTCCGGAAAAAGCGCGCCTACTCTGGCGCAAGTGATGTCTTTAGTCAATGCCTTTGCGGAATACGCGCATACTCACGGAATCCCACTACCACCGGATGAGATTGAGCAATCAAAATGGCGTGAGCTTGTTGCGGCCCAGATCTCCGCACCACCACCCCTCGAAACCGGAATAAAAGATTCCACTTCCTGGAACCTAGAACCCTTCCGACGCGCCCAGATGTTTGACGTGCTGGAGATTGTGGAGCGCAACCATAAGTCACCGCCCGCCACCTGGCTGGTCGACGTGATTCGACCAATGCTCAAGGCTAAGATGGATTTCTCCGAATTCATCCGCAGAGCAGCAACGGAAGACCCGGCATCGGTCGTTCAAACGGTCAAGGCGCTTGACTCTGCTTTTCCAGAGCCGAGCGACCTGGACCATGGGCAGCCTATTAGGCCAACAAGAAACGATCTGACTGCAGGAAAACTAATCTGGCATGCCGCACTAGAGCACGGAGCGCAAGCTACACCCGCCATAGTCGCAGGTCTCAGGCGTGAAGGGCTGGAGCGTCACGCTTGGACTTTTTTGGGGGACGTGGCCCGCACCCTCGCCCCCATATACCTGGCCGGGGTACTGGAAGATTTAAAAACGGCCAGACTAAGTACGGACGAAAACTGGCTTTTGACTCTAGCTGGCGCGAAACGTAAACCGCATCGAGTCTACGAAGTAATCACTTACTTTGACCGAAATGACACTCGCGCACGAGACAAGGTCCTAAAAGGCATCTGCAAGTGGGACTGCGATCACCTAGAAGTGGTGGTCGAGCGACTGGCAGAAAAATTCGACAACAGATTCACCGATACGATCATCCAGGGTATTCCTCGCGAAAACGCCTTGGACTACGCCGAAAAACTGCGACTGCGTGGAAGTAACGAACTGGCAGATCTCGTCTCAGTACGAGCAGATGATCCTGCCTCGGCGTGACCATTCGACCGCACACGACGGCGTGGACGCTTAATGAGCGCCGGCCTTCGCATGCCGAGGCTCGATGTAGTCCCACCGTGGCCCGCTACTCTGGTACGCACCACGTCAGAACGGAGAGTGCTCCGCGAATGGGACCGAAGACGACCAAGATCTACGAGACGCTGCGCGCGCGACTCGCGGCAGGTGAGTACGTGCCCGGTGACAAGCTGCCCTCAGAACGCACACTCGTGGAAGAACTTGGCATCGGCCGGACGGCTTTGCGGCAGGTTCTCGCCCGTCTCGTCTCCGAAGGACAGTTGGAGGTGCGGGGACGGAGTTCGTACCGGGTGCCGGGCGCGGTGAGCGTTCAGCGTCCGGAAGGGCTGGAACCCTGGCGTATCCACGGCGAGCGCGACGTGTACGACAACCGATGGGTCAAACTCCAGCTCTGGGACGTGGAGCCCCCAGGGGTGGAGCGGTTCGAACACCACGTCGTGAGGCTCCACCACGTGGCGGTCACGGCCGTCATTGATGATCAAGACCGCGTGCTGATGGTGTGGCGGTACCGCTTCGTTCCGCAGCAATTCGGCTGGGAGCTCCCCGGCGGCATCATCGACCAGGGGGAGGAACCGGTGGATGCGGCCCTACGGGAGACCGTCGAAGAGACGGGCTGGCGGCCCAAGTCGCTGGAACGTGTCGTCAGCTATCAGCCCATGGTCGGCATGGTCGACTCACCACACGAGATCTTCGTAGGGTACGGCGCCGAGAAGGTCGGCGAGCCGACCGACTTGGAAGAGGCCGGCCACATCGAGTGGGTACCGCTAGCGGACATCCCCGGGCTCATGGCCCGCGGTGAGCTGATGGGCTCGGGCACCCTGGTCGCGCTCCTGCACATCCTGGCGGCCCGGCGCACGCAGGGACTCACAACCGCGCAGTGAGCATATCGACGCGGCGGCGCTGCCGGACCGAACCTGTCCGGCTCGCCAACAGTCGAGCCTGACGCAGGTGCGTACGGGCGTCGTCGTACTCCGCTCGCGTCAGGTGCGCCTGGGCAAGGTCGGCGTGCAGCCCACCGCGGGCGCGTACGAAGGTCGGGTCCATCACCTCAAGCGCGCCGTAAAGACTGGTAACTGCCGACTCCTCCCCGAGCAGCGCGAGCACGTTGCCCTGCCACCGGGCGAGATGCGCGCTGTTCAGGAAGATGCTCAGCATGTCCGGGTCCCGATCCTCGGGGCCCGGCGGGATGACAGCCATGGCCGCGTCCAGCGCACGCCGACAGTCGTCCGGCATATCGGCGTGCGCGCACATCTCGGCTTCCGCTGCATACAACCATGCTCGGAGCCGCGCGGAACCGGCTTGTCCAACAGTGCGCTGAGCGTCCCGCACGAGGTCGACGGCGAGCGCCGGGCGTCCCGCTTCGCAGAGTACGTACGCCTGCTCGCCCATGGCATGGGCAAGATACATAGGCTCCTCAGCGTCGCGTGCCGCGCGCTTGGCAAGTTCGTAGTGCCGCCACGCTCGCTCCACGGCACCCGAGTCGATTGCCTGCCACGCCGCGAGAGTTGAGGCACCCGCGAGCGCGAGGGCCACGGGTCGACGGGCGGCCGGCAACACGGCGAAGTTGAGCGCGTCTTCGAGGGCGGACAGGTGACCGGACATCTGATCGACCAGGGCCGCGGCGCCTCTCTGGCGGTCCATGGTCCGCAGCAGCTCGGTCTGGTCGTTGAACATCTTCACCATGGACTCGCTGACGCTGCTGGCCGAATCGATCCGGCTCAGTAGGTCGTCGTAGCCATCGGCGGTCGGGGCCCCGGGCGCCGGGTCGGAGTCCCTCAGCTCCCCGTCCGTGACGCCGAGAAGCTGACGCAGGATGCGCGCGTAACGGTCGGAGATGGTGCGCTTGCCGTTCTCCCACTCGGACACGTACACCCGAAGACTCGCTATTGACGCAACGTCCGTGAGGTTCCGTCGGGCGAACTGCTCGATCTCGCGAACCAGTCGTTCCTGCGACCACCCTCGCGCAGTCCGCGCTCTCCGAAGTCCCGCACTCACGGGCCCACCTCCCGGCGTTGGTTCCCCTCGCACCACCTTGTCAGCATGACGCACGTTGCCGCAGGTCAAAAGGGGTTAACAGGCCGGAAGTTAACCGCTGTTGGCTACCGGTAGCCCAGCCTCAAGAGCTCTCCTGGAGATGCACCGCGGCGGTCCGACCGCCACCCGAACCAGCGAACCACCTTGACACTGGTGCGCACCAGATGCACTCTACTGGTGCGCACCAGATTCGGCCTGGTTCTGGAATCGCGGAGTGCGAGGCAGCGCCCGGATGCACGGCCCGGAGGACGCGCTGTGGAGAACTCAACAGAGTGCCGACCCAGCCGCATGAACACATGCGGTCGATGGGTGCGGGTCACCATCCCGACCGCCCATGTCGGGCCGGGTGACTCGCCCGGATCCGCCCCCGTCGGGGCGGTGACTGGCATTGCGTGATTCGAAATGCGCAGAACCTTCCGCGGCATCTGCGCCGCTTCGGACCCAGCCTTTCCGCCGTGCTGGTTGCGGCGGTCGGTTGCCTCCGCTGCTCGTCTCGTACGAGCAGCGCTGAGGGGAGCCGGATGTTCCGACTTCAACGGCGCGCGGCCCCGGGTGGCTAGACCCGGGACCGCTGTTCGGGCCGTTCCACCGTGAGAGGAACACGACCCAATGGACCACATCGTCACTGTTCAGGAAGCTGTTACCGCGTTTGCTCCGTGGATGGAGCCGACGGACGCGCAGTTGGACGCGATCGAGTTGGAGATGCCCGCGATCCTGGCGGACGTCGACTTGATCGACGCGGCGATTGCCGCGCTGGAGACCCGGCCGGCAGAGCTGGACGCCCGTCGGACCCGCCGGGCCCGCCGCAAGGCCCTGGCCACGCGCGTGGTGCTGGCCAACCGTGCCGGCTGCGGGGAGGCGGCGTGATCCGCCTCGTCACCGCCGGCCGCATGGCCCGGCTGGAGCAGGAAGCCGACCAGGCGCGCGACCGTGCGCGGGACGTTCAGGCGCAGGCGGATGCCGCGTGGGGACGGCACGTGCGGGAGCTGTACGCCGTCACCGACCGCGCGGAGCGGGCGGAGGCCACCACCTCCGAAGTAGGTGCTCTGCTGGCTGGCGCGGTGGCGGAGCTGTCCGCGGCGCAGCAGGAGTTGCTGTTGAAGGACATCGAACTGCGCCGGCAGCGCGAGGAGTTGCAGCGCGGGCGAGTGGAGGGCGGCATGTTGGCGGTGCTGATGCACTACGGCGAGCCGCATACCGTCTACGCCTGCCGTGAGGACGCGTTCGCGGACACGGCCGCGCACGGGGTGCCCGCCGGCACCCCATGGGTGCCCTCCGATGGGCGTCCGGCGTCGGCGTCCAAGTGGTGTGTGGCGGCGTTCATCTACGACGCCGGCTGCAAGGGGTTCCGGCGGGCGGTCATGCCGGCCCCGGAGCCGGTGGAGGGCGCGGCGTGAACAGCGTTCAGACGCGTTCAGCAGAGCGCGCCCTGTCGTCCGGCACGTGGCTGATCGTGTGCGGGGCGATGCTCTACTCCATCCTCACCGTGACGCCGCTCATGGCGGCACACACCGCTGAGGAGTGGGACTGGACGGCGCCGATCCTGCCCTTGGTGGTGGACGCCGCGGTGGTCATCGTGGTCAAGCTCGATGACGTGCTGGCCCGCCTCGGCGGCCACGGCGGACGCTGGCCCGTCGTGCTGCGGTGGATGACCGGGCTGATGACGCTCGCCCTGAACACCGCCGACTCCGCATTGAAGAAAGACCTGGTCGGCGTGGCCGTGCACGCGGTGGCGCCGCTGCTGCTGATCGTCACCGCGGAGACCAGCCTTGCCTACCGGCGGGCCATTGCCCGCGCGGTGGCTGGGCTGGAAGCCGCGCAGCGGGCGGAGCAGGAGCGGCGCGAGCAGGCGGCCCGCGAGCAGGCGGCGCAGGCCCGGGCAGAGGCCCGGGAGGAGCGTGAGCACGCCGCGCAGTTGGAGCGTGAACGGCGTGAACACGAAGCCGCCCTTGCCCGCGAGCAGGCGGAGCAGGAGGAACGCCGGCGGCGCGAGGAGCGGGAAGCGCGGGAGCGTGCGGAGGCTGCGGAGCGGGCCGAGCGTGAACGCCGTGAACGCGAGCGTGAACAGCGTGAACAGGAGCGTGAGCGGGTCGAGCGGGAAGCCGCTGCACGCCGTGCCCGCGAGCAGGCTGAGCGGGAAGCGCGTGAACGCCGTGAGCACCAGGAGCGCGAGGAGCGGGCCGAGCGTGAACGCGCTGCCCTGCTCGCGCGCGGCCCGGCCAACGGCAAGCTTCCCGAGGACGACGCCCGCCGGATCGTGGCCGCCGCGTTCGGCGCGGAGCTGTCCGTGCGTTCGGCTGCGGAGCTGTGCGGCTGGTCGGTGGGGTGGGTGTCCGCCCGCTACGCCGAACACCGCGACCCGGGCGCCGGCGGTGCCCAACTGGCCATCGCGAGTACCTGATGGCCACGCTTCCCACCTACCGGTGGCGGCTCGCCCCCGACGGGTTGGCCACGCGCCGCCAGCTGCGCGCGCTGGGCTTACGGCCCGGTGGACAGGACGTGGCCGCGCAGCTCGAACGCCCCCGCCGACGGCGTGAACCTCTAGTTGCCTACCTCTACCTCATCGAGCAGGCCAAGCCTGTCCGGCCCATGACCCCCGCCAAGCGTGCGGCGCTGGCCAAGGCCAACGCCGCGCGGCGGATCTGCCCCGAGTGCCGGCGCGACGCCGGCTACGTCATCCCGCCCACGCTCGGCATGTGCACCCCGTGTGCCTTCCCTGGCGAACAGCGCGCCGCATAAGCCCTGTTGGCAGGCCCGGCCAGATCGCCTCCTACAGCCCTGGCCGGGCCCTACTCCCCAAGGAGTGCTCACAGCATGACGGAACTCAACACCGAGCCGGTAGCCATCCCGGCCCCCGCACCGCCCCCGCCACCGGCCCCCGCGGCGGTCGAGCAGGCGCCGGCCGAGACGGGTGTGGAGCACACGCCCGGCGGCTGGCCGGTCGTCCCGCTCGCCTTGACCGGCGCGAACAGCACCGTGGGCATGGTCGCCACCGCCGCTCTGACCGGCGGCCCGATCGCTGCCATGGTGGCCGCGACCGGCGCCGTCGTCCTGGGCACCGTGGCCGGCACCCGTAGCCGCAAGACCAACCCCCGCAAGGAAGCCCGCAGCACCGCCGCCCGCATCGCCGGCCGATCCGCCGCCCGCAGCGCGAGCCTGCGCCGCGGTGGCGCGGGCGCTGCCGGCAGCAGCAACCGCGGTCGGTCTTCGGCTGGTCGTTCTGGTGGGAAGTCGGGCAACGGCCCCGGCCAGCACCGCCGCCCGTCCGGTACGACCGCCCGCCAGGGCAGCGCCGCACACGGCACGGCCAGCAAGAACCGCCGCAACAGCGGCAAGGGCATGACCAAGCACGCGGCCGGCGCCGCGGGCAAGCTGGGGCAGATCAAGGCTCTGCGCCGGTCCGCTCAGCAGGCCGCGGCCGGCTCGCGGGCCGGCCGGCGGGAGCAGACCACGGCGGCCCGCCGCGCGGTCGCGGACGCCCGCCGTAACGCCAAGGCCCGCACCACCAACGGCGCGGGCGCCGGGCTCACCAAGCGTGCCAACCGCCGCGGCGGTCTGGGCGGGCGACTGCTCGGTGGTGCCGTGCGGAAGGCCCGTGCCGCGCGGGATGCGGCGGTCACCAAGAACCGTGCCCAGCGGGACACCAAGACCGCGGGCACGGTCGCGGCCAAGCGCGCCGCGGTCCGTAAGGCGCCGGCCCGGCGGGCGGCACGGCAGGCATTGCGCAGGTCCGCAGCCCGCTTCCACGGCCGGCGCCTGCTCACCGGCCTCCTCGCCCTGCCCGCCGGTCTGCTCGGGCTGATCACCAGCCCGATCGGCCGCAAGCTCAACATCCCCTGGCTCATCCACCCCGGACGCCGGCTGTTCCGGCGCCTGGTCGCGACGGCGGCCGAGCAGCGCGCCACGCGCGACGAAGCCACCCGCGAGGCCCTGCGCGAGCAGGAGGCCGCCGCCGACGCGGCGGCCGAGCAGGACGGCACGGACGGCATCGCGGACGGCGTCGAGCGGCCCGCGGCCACGGTCCCCACCACCAGCACGCCTGAGCTGCATGAAGGAGAGCACATGCCCCTCGTTTCCGGGTTCCAGTTCGAGGACCACGCCATCGACATGCTGGCCGCCGCCAACAGCTACGAGCCGGACGGCTGCATGGAGATCCTCCGCATGGTCGAGGGACTGCCGGGCGCCCTCGAATCGATCGCGGCCGTGATGAAGATCCTCGCCGAGCGCTCCGACTCGGAGTTCCCGCTGGAGAAGGAAGTCGCCGGCGGCTTCAACGACATCTACGGCGCCCTGCGCAGCGCCGTCGCCGTCGCGGAGGACCTGGGACCGCTGTTCCGGCAGGTCCACGCCCAGGACATCGCCCGCCACGAGGACCCCCGCAACGGCACCGAAGCCGAGAAGGGCTGGAACGTCTGACCATGGCCACCACCACTACCGCTGCCAAGAAGCAGGCGAGCAGTGGCCCGGTGCTGGACTGGAGCGCCGGTCACGGACCCGTGACCGGCGCCCTGTCCGCCACCACCGGAGCCTTCGCCGTCGCCACCACCGGCGCCGCCACCCACATGCCGCCCGGCTGGGCCCTGGCCGTCGGCGCCGCCGGCGCCCTCGGCCACACCGTGATCGGGCTGCGCGTGCGCAACGCCGGCCGCACCCTGGCCACCCACGCGGCGTCCTGGCTGGTCGGCGCCGGCTGGACCACCTGGGCGATGACCCACGGCCCCCTCACCTGGGCCGCCCTCGGCTCCCTCGCCACCGTCGGCGTCGGCATCGGCGCCGCCGCCCGCTCCGCGGCGCTGTTCGAGGAGGCCCGCGAGGAGGAGGCCACCGCGGCCGAACAGCGGGCCATCGCACGGGAGCTGTCCGCCGAGCGGCGCGCGATCGCCGCGGAGTGGATCGACCGCATCCAGCGGGTCTGCTCCATCTCCGTGCGCGTGGTCGGCGTCGAGCAGTGGGCGACCGGCGCCGGCTACTCCATCGACGCCGAGCTGCCGCCCGGCGGCGCCACCTGGAACAAGATTGCCGCGGAGTCGGCGCGGCTGTCCGCGGACGCCCGCCTGCCACACGGCTGCACCGCCACCGCATCCCCCGGCATCCACCAGGGCCGCGTCATCATCGACGTGACCACCGTCAACGTGCTGGAGCAGGAGCGCACCTACCCCGCCGACTACGGGCCGCTCTCGGTGCACACGGGCATCCCGTGGGGCTACCGCACGAACGCGGAACAGATCCTCGCCTACCTGCGCGAGCAGTGCGCGCTCATCGTCGGCCCCACCGGATCGGGCAAGACCAACATGGTCCACTCGATCCTCGCCGGGTTCGCCCGCGCCGACGACATTCTGACCTGGGTCATCGACCTCAACGCAGGATCGGCCGGCCTGCCGTGGGTGCTGCCCGCCCTCAACGGCGAGATCAACGCCCCGGACGGCAAGGCGGTCCGGCCGGGTATCGACTGGCTCGCCGGGACGTACGACGAGGCCATGACCATGCTGGACACGGCGGTCAAGGTCGCCAAGCAGCGCAAGATGGGCTACCAGGACGTCTTGGCCCGCGCGAACACGGACCTGCTGCCCATCAGTGCGAAGATCCCGCAGATCATGCTGGTCATCGATGAGGGCGCGGAGATCCTGGCCAGCCCCGACCGGCAGGTGCGCAAGCTCGGGGAGAAGATTCTGGAGGTCATTCGGATCGCCCGCGCCATGGGCATCCGCACCGTCCTGACCGCCCTCGGCGCGACGGGGAGCGTGCTGAGCAACCTCATGATCCGGCGGGAAGCCAAGGTCCGCGTCGCCCTGACCGGCGGAGAGACCGAGGGCATGGACCTGTCCAAGATGTTCCCCGGCTCGCGCGGACTGCGCGTCGAGCAGGCCCCGCACAAGGGCGCCGGGTTCATGGGCACCCCCGAGTCGCCGGCCGCGCTGTTCAAAGCCTGGCGCATCCTGCCCAACCAGATCCGCGAGATCATCGCCGCCACCTCCGACCGGCACCCCGTCCTGGACGACATCTCTGCGAAGGCGGCGGGCCCCGCCTACGCCCGCCGCTGGGACACCGAGCGCACCGCCTGGATGCGCGAGCAGGCCGCCACCGCCACCACGAGTACCGGCACGGGCACGGTCGGAACGGGCCTGCGGCTGTCCGCCCTCAGCGCGAAGGAGGCCCCGGGCTCGCCGGAAGACGAGATGCTGCGTCGCTTCCGCGAGCAGATCGACGCGGAGTTCGGCACCGCACCCGAACCCCCGGCGCCCGAGCGGAGCGTCAAGCCGCCGGCCGCGGGCGGGCTGGATCTGTCGGCGCTGCGGGGCGAGCAGGACAGTCCCGCCCAGCAGGCGGCGCTGGCGCTGCTGCTCGCGGCCGGCCCGCAGGGCACGGGGGCGTCCGCTATCGCCCGCGGGCTCTCCGCTGAGCACGGAACGTCCCGTCAGACGGTCGTGGGATGGCTGCGGGACTGGGTCAAGGACGGCACCGCCGTCCGCATCGGAGAGGGCACCAAAGCCCGCTACGTCCACCGCCAGCACGCCCCCGAACAGCCCCCCGAGGACTGATCACTTGTCGCTTGTCGCCCCCGCCAGAACACGTGCCGCCCACCGGCTCCCAGAGGCCCGGAAACGGCTTGTGACCTGCAAGGCGACAAGCGACAAGACAAGACAAGCGGCAAGCCGCACGACAAGCACGCGACAAGAAAGACGACAAGCCACGCGACAAGCACACCCCACCCATCCGAGCGGGCCCGCACCACCTCATGGTGCGGGCCCGCGGCTCACCCGAGGAGCCCCGTAATGGACCACCGCACCGACCCGGGGAACATCGCCCCGCACATACCCGCCGACGCCTACCGCCGCGCACAGGCCACCGGGCAGCCCGTCGTCATCGTCGTCCACGACGCTCGCCCGGCCGGCATGCCCTGGCACCGCGTCCTGGTCCCGTTCGCGATCGCCGGAGCGGTCGTGGCCGGCGGCTGGGGACTGGTCGCCTGCCTGTGCCTGCTGCTCGACGCCGCAGCCCACACCGCCACCGTCATCGCGGGCGCCGCCGGACCCCTCGGCATCGGCGGCATCACCCTCAAGCTCGCCCGCACCAAGCACACCTAGCAACGCCAAGGGCGGCCCCCGCTTCACGCCAATGAGTCCGGGGCCGCCCTTGCCAATCAGAACCGATGAAGGAACTGGAGATACCCCAGCATGACGCAACCCACCACCATCGGGCGAGTGCCCGGCTCGCCGCCGACGATCGTCGCCCTGTGCGCCGGCTACGGCGGCTTGGAGGCCGCGATCCGCGCGCGCATCGGCGGCCAGGTCGCCGCCTTCGCCGAGAACGACCCGTACGCCGCGACCGTGTTCGCCCACCGGCACCCCGGGGTGCCCAACCTGGGGGACATCCGCGCCGTCGACTGGGACCGCGTCCGGGACGTGTTCCGGCCGGACGTGGTCGGCGCCGGTTTCCCCTGCCGCAACACCTCCAACGCTGGACGAAGGGACGGGATCAATGGGCAGTGGTCGCGGGTCTGGAAGAACGTCGCTCAAGCTGTGGGCGTCGTTCGACCGCGCCTCGTCTTCCTGGAGAACGTGGCGGCGCTCCGCTCGCGGGGGCTGGACGTCGTCGCCGCGGACCTGGCCGCGATCGGGTATGACCTCCGGTGGACATGCGTACGCGCTTGTGACCCCGAAACCGGCGCCCCGCACGAACGCGACCGCTGGTTCGCAGTTGCCCATCCCGCTGATGCCGACCCCCACCAGCTCGGACGGCACTGGCGGCCCCGGCACCTCCCCGAAGCGCAAGGGCGGGATGAACCTGCGCACCGCCGTCACGAAACTCCCGGCCCCTCCGGAGTCGTGAGCCTGCTGCCCACCCCGGCCGCGCGGGACTGGAAGTCCGGCGCATCGAACCTGCTGGAGCGCAACGCCCGCCCGCTCAACGAGGTGGCCGTGAACCTCCTCGCCGGCGTCGACACCACGCCGTCCGGGCCTGTGGCGCTGGACGAACGGTGGGTGGCGAGCGACGGCACCGACTTCGGCCCCGCCATCCGCCGGTGGGAGCACATCACCGGGCGACCGGCGCCGTGCCCGACCGAACCCGGCACCCGCGGCAACCGCCGCCTGTCCCCGCTGTTCACCGAGTGGATGATGGGCCTGCCCGAAGGATGGGTCACCGCCGTCCCCGGCACCCCCCGCAAGGAACAACTGAAGATCCTCGGCAACGGCGTCGTGCCCCGCCAGGCCCACCACGCCTACGGCCTGCTGCTCGGCATCACGTCGGCCAGGCCCGCACTGGAGGTGGCCGCATGACTGTCCTCCCGAGCGCATCCCTGGAGTGCCTGCCGCTGCTTGCGTCCGCCCTCTGGGCGGCCGAACGCGGCTGGCCCGTCATCCCGCTCCACCCCGGCAGCAAGCGCCCGGCCGGGCACGCCGAACGCGTCTGCCCCGGCACCGGCCGATGCGCCGGCGGACACCGCACCCCCGAGGAGCGTGCCACCACCGACCCGGACCTGATCCGGGCAGCGTGGGCCAACCGGCCCTACAACGTCGGAATTGCGACCGGCCCCGCCGGGCTGCTCGTCATCGACCTGGACCCGGCCAAGGCGGAAGAGCCGAAAGGAGCGCCTGACGGCGCCACTTCCCTGCAAGCGCTCTGCGAGCGCGCCGGGCAGGCGCTCCCCGACACCTACCGGGTGCGGACCGCGCGCGGTGAACACCTCTACTTCACCGCCCCAGCCGGGGTCAGGTTGAAGTGCAGCGTGGACCGGCTCGGACCGCACATCGACACCCGCGCCTGGGGCGGCTACGTCGTCGCCCCCGGCAGCACCACCCCCGACGGCACGTACGAGGTCGCCCACGACGCGCCCGTATCCGAACTGCCCGACTGGCTCACCGCGTTGCTCACCGAACCGGACAGGGCCGCCCCGGCGCCCGTGCGGGTGCACGACGGCACGCGGGCCGCGCGCGTGGCGCTGGAGCGCGAGTGCGCCGTCATCGCCTCCGCGACCGACGGCGGACGCAACAGCACCCTGCACCGCAGCGCCTGCAAGGTGGGCCGGTTCGTCGCGTGGGGTGACATCCCCCGGCACGTGGTGGAGGAAGCAATCCAGGTGGCGGGGGAGTCGACGGGCCTGCCGCCGGCCGAGTGCCGCACCACCATCCGCAGCGCCATGGACTGGGTCATCGCCCACGCCACACCGCGGCGGACAGCCTCATGACCGGCCCCCGCTCCCCCCGCCTGGATTGCCCCACAGACCGGACCACCCGCCCGCTAGCCGCTCCGCAGCCCATGGACGCAACGGGCGTGGGCGAGCCGACAGGCGCCGCCCGGAAGGGCGTCGTAACTGCCCTTATCCCGAACCGGTGCCAGGTCCGGCCGGGGGCCGACCCGACTCCGGACGCGCCCGGTATCCGGATCTTCGCTCCACCCGTCTACCGGCACCACTACGACGGCGCCCGCTGGTCCACCCGGCCCGGCGCCCTACCCACCGCCGCCTACGCCTGCGCCTGCGGGCAGACCGGCAACGCCACCGGCCCCGACGACGTGGCCGCGCTGGTCGCTGAATACGACGCCCACCGATCCGCCTGCACTGGGGCGCTCGTCGCACCAACCGAAGGGAGGGCCGCCGCATGACCGACCCCATCGACGGCGCCGCGCTGCTCAACGAGGTGGAAGCCTTCCACCGCCGCTTCAACGTCTTCCCCACCGAAGCCGCCTACGTCGCAGTCGCCCTGTGGGACGCCCACGCCCACCTCATCGACTGCTTCGAGACCACCCCGCGGATCGCGTTCCTCTCCCCCGAGCCCGGATCGGGCAAATCCCGCGCGCTGGAGATCGTGGAACTCCTCACGCCCCGCCCGGTCGCCACCGTGTCCGCATCCGCCAACGCCCTCTACCGGCTGGTCGACTCCGCGGCCGGCCTGCCCACTGTGTTGTTCGATGAGGTGGACACCATCTTCGGCCCCAAGGCAGGCGCCGACGAGGCACTGCGCGGCTTCCTCAACGCCGGCTACCGGCGGACCACGGGCGCCCTGCGGTGCGTCGGAGAGGGCTCCAACCAGAACGCACAGCTCTTCAACTCCTACTGCGCCGTGGCCATGGCCGGACTCGGCTCACTGCCCGACACCGTCCTGACCCGCTCCGTCATCATCCGCATGCGCAAGCGCGCACCCAACGAAAAGGCCGAGCCCTACCGCCAGCGCATCCACGAGAAGCAGGGCCACGCCGTACGGGACCTGCTCGCCAAGTGGGCCGACAGCGTCCGCGAACAGGTCGCGGGAGCCTGGCCCGAGATGCCCGAAGGGGTCACCGACCGGCCCGCGGACGTGTGGGAGCCCCTGCTCGCGGTCGCGGACGCGGCCGGGGGCGACTGGCCTGCGCGCGCCCGTGCCGCCTGCCTGGAACTGGTCCACGCCGCCCACGACAACGACGAAGCCTCCCTCGGCGTGCGGCTGCTGACCGACCTGCGCGACAAGGTGTTCTGCGGCGCCGACCGCATGCCGACCGCCGCCATCATCGAATGCCTGCTGCGCATGGACGACGCCCCCTGGGGCGACCTGGACGACAAGCCGATCAACTCCCGCACCCTCGCCCGCCTGCTCGGCCAGTACGTCACCCCGGTCAACAAGCCGATCAAACCGCGCGGCATCCGCACCCCCTCGGGCTTCCCCAAGGGCTACTACGCGGAAGACCTCACGGACGCCTGGACGCGGTACTGCCCTCCCACCCCCGAGGAATCCGCCACGTCCGCCACGTCCGCCACACCGCAGGTCAACAGGGGTGAATCCGTGGCGGATACCGCCACAGCCATCCGCCACATGTCTGCGGAAGCCGCCACACAACCCACCCTCGCCCACTGACCGATCAAGCGCACCGGTGCCGCCCCGCCCCCGCTGGCTGTGGCGGCACCTATCCGCCACAAAACCGCTATCCGCCACACGATCAAGGCTCTGACCTGCGGTGTGGCGGCGTGGCGGACGTGGCGGATCTCCCAGAAGAGAGAAGAGACGAGGAGTCGCACCTTGGCAGGCGACGAAAAGCTCAAGCTCCCGGAAGTCCTCAAAGAGATCAAGATGAGCCGCGCCGCCTTCTACCGCCTGCGCGCCCGCGGCCAAGCCCCCAAGCTCATCAAACTGTCCAACGGACAGATCCGCTGCCGCCGCAGCGACCTCGACGCCTGGTGGGCCAAGCACGAGCTGAGCGCCTGACCCCTAACCGCCCCAGAGGGACCCCCGCCGACTGGTGGGGGTCCCTCTCTCGTGAGGAGAACAATGCACAGCTACGACGTGCGCCTCTGGAGCGTCCGCAAGCGCAACAGCAAGGTCGCGCCCTACCAGCTCCGCTGGCTGGTCGGTGGCGAACAGTTTCAGGAGAAGTTCGCGACCAAGACCCTGGCCGACTCCCGCCGGTCGGAGCTGCTGTCTGCGGCACGCAAAGGGGAACCGTTCGACACGGAGACCGGACTCCCCGTGTCGGAGGTGCGCGAGCGCAACCGCACAAGTTGGTACAGCCACGCGCGCGCCCACGCGGCCCGGAAGTGGCCGACCGCTGCGGCCAAGCACCGCGCGAGCATCGCAGAGAGCCTGACCATCGCGACGATGGCGCTCTGTCCGTCCGGGAAGGGTCGCCCGGCAGACGATCTCTTGCGCCGTGCCCTCTACCAGTGGGCATTCAACGCCGGACGTCACGACCAGGAGCCTCCGGGCCCGGAGGCCAAGGCCCTGGCGTGGGTGGAGGCCAACGCACCGGCCGTGGTCGACCTGGACAGTGCCAAGCGGGTGCGCACCGTACTGGAACACCTGGCCAAGCGCCAGGACGGGAAGCCGGCCGCCGCGAACACCTTCCGCCGGCGTCGCGCCGTGCTGAGCAACTGCCTGCGGCTCGCCGTCGAGAACGAGTTGCTGCCTGGCAACCCACTGCTCCGCGTCCACTGGGAGACCCCCAAGGCAGTGGAGGAGCTGGACACCCGGAGCGTCGCCACGCCGGCGCAAGCACGCGCCCTGCTGGATGCCGTGCGTGCCCAGGGGGTGCGCGGTACCCACCTGGTCGCGTTCTTCGCGTGCATGTACTACGCGGCCATGCGACCGGAGGAAGTCTCCATGCTCAGCGCCGACCAGTGCGATCTCCCGGAGGAGGGGTGGGGGCGGCTTATGCTCGCTGGCGCCCGGCCGCAGGTCGGTTCGGCTTGGACGGACGACGGCAAGCCGTACGAGGAGCGCCAGTTGAAGCACCGGGCCCGGCGCGCGGTTCGGCCCGTGCCGATCCCGCCCGTCCTGGTCGCCATTCTGCGGACCCATTTGGAGACGTTCGGGACCACGAAGGAAGGTCGGCTGTTCAGCGCTGTACGCGGCGGGCCCATCCGGTCGCAGGAGTACGGCTCCGTGTGGAAGGAGGCCCGGCGGAAGGCTTTCACGCCGGCGCAGGTCGCCTCTCCGCTCGCAGCCATTCCGTACGACCTGCGGCATGCTTGCGTGTCGTTCTGGCTCCGGTCCGGAGTGAGTCTCGCCGAGACCGCTCGGCGGGCCGGTCAGAGCGTCGCAGTTTTGCAGCGCTACTACGCCAAGGCGCTGGACGGCGAGGAGGCAACGATAAACGCGCTGATCGAACGGGGTTTGGCGGAGCACGAAAGCACGGCAGAGGGGCTATAGCTCCTGGGCGCAGGTTGGCCGCACGCACTGGTCGCACGTAGAATGCATCTGGAACAAGGTGAGACAGACTGCAAGCGAAGGGGTGCCGCTTCGAGAGCTGCACCCCTTTCTGACTTGTCCTGTACGTACCCGGCAAAAGCGTCGATATGCTCTAACCTGGTGGCGCTCTAGGCTGCTACCAACGGCATGCACCGGGCCGCTGTCGCTCATAGCAACGGCTGCGACGATGGCAACTGCTACAAGTTTTGCAAGAAGGTGCCGAGATCCGTTCCGTCAAGCTCCTCCCTACGCATCTCGGCTGCCACTCGCCAGTTTTCCGTCTTCCTCCAAACAGCCCCAGGCATTTTAGCCAACTTGTCATAGGGTCCAAGAGCCACCGCTGCTTCACCGAAGACACGCTTTACCGCGCGTTCTGGGAAGTAATTCTCCAGTGCACGTCGTTCGAGCACACTACCTGGGATCTCCAACCGTTGGCAGAGGTCAATAAATTTCTGTCGCTCTGCCGCCAGGGGTTCTTCTGCAGTCGTGCGTTCACTATCAATGAGATAACGCACGTCTTTGCCAATACGGAGGAGATCGATTAGTTCTTGTTGCGAATCGCCGCGAATTAGGTCAGCCCCATGGAGAGGAACCATGAGAACCTCATGCTCTTTCCCGTAAATGCGAAGAAGTTGCATTAGGGCACGGACTTCCGTCTTCCCCTCAACAAGCAACACCTTACTGAAGCCCATCTCCGGTCGGCTATCAAAAGATAGCTGACCAAGCAGGGTGACGAGGTCCTGGTTGTCCTCGTACGGTTGAACCCTACTCGTACCACCCAGCGGCTTGGCAAGTGTGTAAATTTTGTCGGCTGCAGTCCGCGCCAAGCCCAGGCTATGTGTAGCAAAGACGACGCCATGCCGCGTGTACCTCGCCAGCGTCTGCAAGAAGTCGAGCTGCAACGAAGCATGCAAATTGAGCTCCGGCTCATCAATGAGCAACACGTTTGGCCTGTGCACTAGGACATTCACCATAACGACCACGAAATGCGCAAAGCCAGCACCCATCTCACTCAGCCGATGACTGCGACCATCGATGATTAGCTGGAGCGTGTCATCCGCTGGATTGATCTCCAGCCTTTCGAATCCAAAGATACGCCGAAGATCTTCAGTCATCTCATGGATGGCCTCATTGGCCGCCGGATCTGCACCGGATTTATATGTACGAAAAGTGCTAATGAAAGAGTCGCCAGTTTGAATGTCGTAATAACTCTTATTGCCGCCAACATGGATGGCATTTCTGAACGGTCCAATATACATCGCTCCGTGCAATGTAGCCATCGCCGTCCTAAGCGACATGAACTGTTTTCGACTCAATGCTTCAATTTTAGCTCCGGACAGCCGCCGGAGTTCAAGGTGAAATTCCACGTCTTGCCGCAAGAAATAAGCAGACACTACCAGTTGGTCGCCATGTTCATCTACAAACGGCCCGTCTGGACCGTCATGGACAATAATTTGCAACTCCATTGGACGCTCACTCCCCGCCCGAACGATGCGCTCGCCTGGCAGAATTTGAGGTATCCAAGAGAATGTACGGGAATGGCGCGACGAAAATGGAAAGAGAGAATGCACGTCAGACTGATACATCTGTGCAAGGAGCGGCCTTACCTCGTAGAGAAGGCGAAGCAAGGAACTCTTCCCAGAGTTATTAGTACCCACAAGCGCAGTGAAACCGTCACGAACACGGAAGACGATTGGTTCGTCGCCGAAGCAGCGATAGTTTCTAACCCGGAACTCGACGTCCATCATGATAGGGACACTACTACTCGAACACCTCACGTCCGAGCTTCCTTGGGAAAATTGCCTGCGGACACTTATGTACTCGGGCGTCACCACACAGCGAGACTCTGTGTCGTCGTCATGTGCAGGTCGTCCGCGCTGTGCTGATGGCCACCCTGCAAGCCCGCTGGCGAAAAGTCTTCCGGGTGCCGAAGCGCAGCTACTTCGTCCGCGCCATACACGGGAGCTACTCGGCCAAGCGCACGATCCTTGCCGAACTCGAGCGGACACCCAGGACAACAGCCTTCCCGACGTCATCGCCAAGCTGTCGGCGCCCCTGTGATCCTGGCCGCAGGTTGGCCGCACGCGCTGGTCAAGGCTGACACACCAGCGAGCCAAGGTGAGACAAGGTCATGCGCAAGGGGTGCCCCTCCGGAGAGTGACACCCCTTCTGACGTGCGACGCTGCAGCCTGCAGCGGTGGGTGTGGGATTTGAACCCACGGTGACATCGCTGCCACGACGGTTTTCAAGACCGTTCCCTTAGGCCGCTCGGGCAACCCACCCCGCGCCGGCGATCTTCATCGTGGCGCGGGGACAAGAGTAACCGTTGGGCACGCGCGCGTGGGGCGGTCGGTCAGCTGTCTCCGGTGCGGGAGCCGAGGGTGAGGTCGACGGTGTGGGTCTTGCCGCCGCGCTCGTAGGTGAGCGTCACCTTGTCGCCGGGCTTGTGGGTCCAGATCTCGCCGATGAGGGTCGGGCCGCTGTCGATCACCCGGTCGTCGAGCTTGGTGATCACGTCGCCGGACTTGAGGCCGGCCTGCGCCGCGGGGCCGCCCGCCTCCACCGCCTCGGTGCCGCCCGAGCCCTGGTCGCTGATCTTCGCCCCGCCCGCGCTCTCCTCCAGGGAGACGGACGCGCCGATCTTGGCGTAGACCGGCTTGCCGGTCTTGATCAGCTGCTGGGCGACGTACTTCGCCTGGTTGATCGGGATGGCGAAGCCCAGGCCGATCGAGCCGGCCTGGCCGGTGCTGCCCAGGCCGCCGCTGCTCGCCGACTGGATCGCGGAGTTGATGCCGATGACGTTGCCCTGGGCGTCCAGCAGCGGGCCGCCGGAGTTGCCCGGGTTGATCGACGCGTCGGTCTGCAGCGCGCTCATGTAGGAGGCGTTGCTGCCGGTGCCGTCGCTCGAGGCGACCGGGCGGTTCTTGGCGCTGATGATGCCGGTGGTGACCGTGTTGGACAGGCCGAAGGGCGCGCCGATGGCGATCGTGGAGTCGCCCACGGCCACCTTGTCCGAGTTGCCGAGCGTCAGGGGCTTCAGGTCCGAGGGGGCGCTCTTCAGCTTGATGACCGCCACGTCGTAGCCCTGCGCGTGGCCGACCACCTCGGCGTTGTACTTCTTGCCGTCGGGGAAGGTCGCCGTCAGCTTGCCGCCGTCCACGGCGTCGGCCACCACGTGGTTGTTGGTGACGATGTGGCCCTGCGTGTCGAACACGAACCCGGTGCCGGTGCCGCCCTCGCCGTTCGTCGACTCCGCCTCGATCGTCACGGTGCTGGGCAGCGCCTTCGCGGCCACACCCGCCACCGTGCCCGGGTCGCGCTTGACCGAGCCGCCGCTGTCCGACGCGGAGACCGTCGTGGAGCCGCTGGTGTCGTCGTTCTTGGCCAGGGTGTAGCCGAGGCCGCCGCCCAGGCCGCCCGCGGCCAGCGCGGCCACCAGGACCGCCGCGACCAGACCGCCCCGGCCCCGGCCCGCCTTCGGCGCCGGGTGCTGGGCGTACGTGGTGCCCCAGTCGGAGCCCCCTCCCGCGCCTCCGACGCCTTCGGCCGTACCCGCACCCGCGCCCGGGTCCGCGTACGACGGGGTGGCGGGCGGCGGGGGAGGCCAGGCGCCCGCTCCGTCGGCGCCGCCGCCGACCGTCGGGCCGCCCTGGTGGCCCGGGTGCGCTGCCTGGGGTGCTCCCGCGTACGGGTCCTGCGGCGGTGCGGACGGGGCCGGCGGAGGCCAGCCCGCCTCGGCCGCGCTCGCCGGCGCGGCGCCCGCGGCACCGGGCGCCGGGGGCGTCGCGGGGGGCGGGGCGGACGGCGTCGGGGGGAGGGGAGTCGTCGGGGCGCCCGCGTCGCTCGTTTGGTGCGGCCGGGAAGCCTCGGGAGATGCCACCGGCACGGGAGGTGCGGACGGGGCGGGGGGTACCGCGGTGCCCTCGTTCTCGGTGCTCACAGCTCTTCTCCTCGATCCACGGCTGTTGTCGTCGGACGCACTGGGTCACGCCTGTCACGCTGTCTCGTCGGCCCGGTGCGCGGCAGCTGTGCATGTGTTGTTGTACGGTCAGCTTTTCCCACGGGCCGTCAGAGCACCATAAGCGGTGGCTGTGGGGGTGAAGCCAGTCCTTATATCCGACATTCGGGGTAATCCCGCCGCTTCACCGGAACATCTCAGACTGTTCTCAGACGCTTCTCAGAAAGCCGCTCCGTCCGGCTCCCGAGGAGCCCTTCCGAAGGACGACTGCCCCGCCGCGGTGGCACCATGACGCGGTGACCCTCGCACGACAGCACCCGATTCAAATCGTCGCCCACCGAGGAGCCTCCGAAGAGGCGCCCGAGCACACCCTGGCCGCCTACCGGAAGGCGATCGAGGACGGCGCGGACGCCCTCGAGTGCGACGTACGGCTCTCCGCGGACGGCCACCTCGTGTGCGTGCACGACCGTCGCGTCAACCGTACGTCCAACGGGCGCGGCGCGGTCTCCGCGCTGGAGCTCGCCGACCTCGCCGCGCTGGACTTCGGTTCCTGGAAGGCGCGGGAGGCGCTGCGCAGCCGGGACGAGGAACCCGACTGGGAGTTCCGCCCGGAGGACCGCGAGCAGACCTCCGTGCTGACCCTGGAGCGCCTGCTGGAGCTGGTCGCCGACGCGGGCCGGCGCGTGGAGCTGGCCGTCGAGACCAAGCACCCCACGCGCTGGGCGGGGCAGGTGGAGGAGCGGCTGCTGCACCTGCTGAAGCGGTTCGGGCTGGACGCGCCGCCGAGCCCGGCCGAGTCGCCGGTGCGGATCATGAGCTTCTCGCCGCGTTCGCTGCACCGCGTGCGTGCCGCGGCACCGACGCTGCCGACGGTCTACCTCACCCAGTTCGTCTCGCCCCGGCTGCGCGACGGCCGCCTGCCGGCCGGCGTCGGCATCGCGGGCCCGTCGATCCGCATCGTCCGCAGCCACCCCGCGTACGTGGAGCGGCTGAAGCGGGCGGGCCACGGCGTGCACGTCTGGACGGTGAACGAGCCCGCGGACGTCGAGCTGTGCGTGGGGCTCGGCGTGGACGCCATCATCACCAACCGCCCCCGCGCGGTGCTGAGCCAGCTGGGCCGCCGCTGAGCCGGACGACCCGGACGACGACGCGTGGCACCGCCTCGCGCAACGGCGACCCAGCCGGCTCCCCGGCAGCGGTTTCGTGGCGTTTCGTCCCCCCTCACGTCACAGAAGTCCCAAAAGGGCGCCCGAGTCCCACCCTCACCTCTTGACCACACAGCCCTCCTACAGCATTCTCCGAATCGGCCACACCATCGAAATCCGGCCACGGACAGGCGCGCGACCACTGGCTCCTCACGGGGAGTGCACCGGCGCGTTCGCTCCGTGTTCGAACGCTGCGAATGCGTCAACCGGAGGCGGATTGGCCGGTTTCCGGTTCAGGCCAATGGGGCATCCACACCGTGGCGTGGGGCGAAGGAGGTCTCGGGGGTGGCGTTGGTGGTGGCACAGGAGGTGCCCACGTCGTCGAGCATGGCCGTACCCCATGGCCCTGCGGGCGTGGGTGAAGCGCGACACCGCATGCGGGACCAGCTGCGGGGGCGCGGAGTGTCGGAAACGGTCATCGACGACGCCGTACTGATCCTGTCGGAACTCCTCAGCAATGCGTGCAAGCACGGCCGGCCCCTGGGCGACGCCCTGGCCGGGGACGGCGACGTCCGGGCCGCCTGGCGGGTGGACCCGGCCGGACGGCTCGTCGTGGAGGTGACCGACGGCGGCGGCCCGACCCGCCCCGCCCCGGCCACCCCCTCCGTCACCGCGCACGGCGGTCGCGGGCTGAACATCATCCGGGCGCTGGCCGACGACTGGGGCGTCCGGGACGACGTACGGGGCGAGGTCACCGTATGGGTCGTCGTGCACCGCGACGTCCACGACCCCGCCACCCTGCACCGCCGTGACGACTTCGCCTCGCGGGTTGCGGCGCCACCGGTGGCGGCCCTCCCGGGACTGGACTTCGCGGACGCGTTCGACGACCTGGACTGACGACCGGCTCGCCTCCCGGATGCGTCTTCCAGGGTCCGTCCTCCGCGGGCCCGTCGAACGAGCCCGTCGTCCACAGGTTCCCGTCGCTCCCCCCGCGAACGGCTAGGCTCCCGCCCGTACCAGACGAGCCGTACCCGGGAGACAGCCAGATGGCCAAGAAGCGCCCCCAGACGAGGGCCACGCGACCCCAGCTCACCGACGGGGAGATCCCGGTCGTCGGCGCCCGTGAGCCCTGTCCCTGCGGCAGCGGCCGCCGGTACAAGGCCTGCCACGGCCGGGCCGCCGCGCACGCGGTGACCGAGCTGGTGCACCGCCCGTTCGAGGGGCTGCCGGGCGAGTGCGACTGGGTCGCCCTGCGCGAGCTGGTCCCCGCGGCCACCGTGGAGCTGCCCCTGAAGGACGGGCTCCCCGAGGACGTCCCGTCGGTCACGCTCGCCACCGTGCTGCCGATGGCGTGGCCGGCCCTGCGCCGCGACGACGGTTCGGTCCTGCTCGGCCTGCAGAACGACACGGCGTCCGGCGACATCAGCCGCGACCTCGCCGACACCCTCCAGCGCGCGCTCACCGCCGAGCCCGGTACGCCGGTGCAGGCGCGCCGCGCGCCCGCCGACGGTCCCCGGCTGCAGGACCTGCTGGACGCGGAGGGCACTTTCGAGCCGGTCGTGCACAGCGGATTCGAGTTCTGGATTCCGGACACGGAGAACGCCACGCCGGAGGTGACCGCCTCCCTGGAGCGGGCCAACGCCGCCGCGATCCCGACCGTGAAGCTGGCCGGCGTGGACGCCGCGTACTGGTGCGAGACGCCGGAGAAGAACCACCTGCGGTGGGTCATGCCGCACCCCGAGGAGCAGCTGCTGGACGCGCTGGCGCGGCTGCACGCGGCGGGCCGGTCGAGCCTCGGTGAGGGCACCCGTCTGGTGGGGTCCTTCCGGGCGCACGGCCTGACGGTTCCCGTGTGGGACCTGCCGAGCGGGGTCGGCGCCGACGACGTGGAGAAGCCCGCCGCCGAGTTCGCCGAGCGGCTGGCCGCCGCGCTGGCCTCCGACGCGCCGCTGACCCCCGAGGAGCGCCGGGCGCGCGGCGGCCTCACCAATCGGCAGGTCACGCTCAGCTGATCCGATCGCACATGCGACCGGACGCGCGACCGGGCGGCGAGGCGACCCGCCCGGCCTGGCGCCGACTCCGTTGACGGGGTGACTCCGCTCACAACTGCCGTTCGCACAAGGGGAGTCGAAGCCAAGCGTGCCGCTCGGCGCGTGTCCGGAAAGCCGATGAAAACAGGAGATCGAATTTGCTTGGAGCCGATCTCTTGTTACCGTTCCAGTAGCCCGGTTGCTGGTGCATCCCCCGTCGCCAGCAACCGGGTCTTTTTCTGCCCGGCCGGCTGTACACAACGGGGTCGGGCGTCAACTGCCCGTGTCCGCCCCGGAGTTGCTTCCGGAACGCAGCAGCAGCGGGGCGTCGGCGCCGTCCGCGGCCGACGCGGCGAACTCCGCGACCGCCCAGTGGTCCTCCGGCCCGCCCCCGCCGGGCCCGCGCGGGGTCTCACAGCTCGCGGGCTCGTCGTCGGCGCTCACCGCGCACCGCGTCCGCACCGTCCGCCCGTCGGGCCCCATCAGGCTCAGCGCGGCGTCCAGGGGGCGGCCGGTGGCGTTGCGGTAGTAGGTGCGCGCCCAGGTCTCGTCGCCCTGCGTCAGCACGCAGGTCTGCGCCTCGACGCCTTCCGGGGAGGACAGTTCCGGACCGCAGCGGGCGGCCGTGGCGAGGCCGAGTCCGAGCGTGCGGGGGGAGGAGGCGTCGGCCGCCGGGCCCTTCGCGTCACCGTCGGCACCGTCCCGCGCCCGTCCGTCCGCCGGGCGTCCGTCGACCGCGCGCGTGTCCCTCGGGCCGTTGGCGCTCCCGTCGTCCGTCCGGTGCTCGTACGGCCGCCCGCCGCCCGCCGCGTGGCCGGCCGCGCCGTCGTCGTACGACGGCTGGTGGACGACCGCGCGCGCGACGGACCGTACGGCCTCGCCCCCGCCGCCGACCGGCCCGGCGGACGCCGCGGCCAGGGGAAGGACGAGCGCGCAGGTCGCGACGGCGCCGAGGGCGAGGAGACGAACGTTCATGGGCGGAAGATACGGGGCGGAACCGTCCGGCCGGCCCGCGCGCGCCCCGACACCCCTACAACTCGGGGGCGCTCACACCCGTACGAGTGAGGGCGTCGACGACCGCGTCCACCACGGCCTCCACGTCGGGCACCCAGGGGGAGGACGAGCCGGGCAGCGGGGCGCGCTCCCAGCGGACGCCGCCCTGGCCGGTGTTCGACGGCGGGAGCGCCAGGTAGCCGCCCTCGCCGTGGAAGCGCAGGGAGCCGGGGACGAAGTCCTTCGCGTACAGCAGCTCGCCCAACTGCTCCAGGCCGTACGGCCGGACGAGGATCGACCAGCGGGTCGGCGAGGCGACCACCGGGCCGAGGCGCATGCCCTGGCGGTCGAGCGCGGCGAGCGCGCGGGAGGCCGCGAGGGCGGGGAGGCTGACCGCGCAGGGCGCGCTGCCCCCGGTGGCCAGGACGATCGGCGCCGACGGCCGGTTGGTCCACCACCAGCGCACCATGCGGGCGTCGGTGCTGGCCGCGAGGAGGCCGGGGTCGAAGGGGTGTGCTCCGGGCACTGTGCAGTCCGGGTCCGGGCAGGCGCAGCGGCCGCGCGCGTCGGCCGCCACGCCGGGGAGCACGGGCCACTGCCATTGAGTCGCACAGGCCAGGGCCGCGCCGATCAACTCAGGCCCCCCGTCGCCGCGCTGGGAGCGTTTGCGCTGGGACAGGAGCCTGCGTCGCCTTCCGAGGATCTCGCGCATGAGCGCTCGTTCCTTTCCGTTGCACCGCTGGCAACACCGAGGGCCACATCACACCATGTGTCGATCACTTCACTGGGCGTACCTGTTGGCGCATCACACCCTTGCTGAGGCAAGGGAAACCCCACACTGCGGTCTATCAAATGCCTGGGCGTGGCGTGGGGTGGCGAAGTCTGGCGTTTTGCCGCGCCGCTGGTTCTCTCCGCCTCCGCCACGGGAGGATGGGGCACGGTCGTCGATGGCTAGGACGCTCGGGTCGGGCACCAGGTTCCGGGCGGCTGTCCGCCACCCCGGCCGTACCGAGTAGGTACCCATCACAACCGTTGTGACGCTCCGTGGAGCCAGTCCAGTCGACCGCAATAGCCCGTTACCCGAGTCAGTTTTAAGCCAACTTTGCTTTTCCACAAGGGGTGCCGCGCCTCCCCACGGACACCAGGAATCCCAGCAGGACAATGCTGGACATCCCCTCACGAGTGCGTGTACATGTGGAGACACTGCTAGCGGCGCAGAATCACATGGGGGTTTGCGATGCTTTTGAGCAATACGCACCGGTCCGAGAGCCGGACGCCATGAACGCCCCCCACCCTCCGAAAGTGGCCGGAATCGATTCAACGGTTCCCTCACCGGCACACACTGTCGCGCCCGCCCCCGCAGCCCCGGAGGCCCCACCGGTCGCCGCCGCCCCCACCGTCCCCACCGTGCCGTGCGCACCCGGAGCCCTCCTCCAGGACCGGCTCGCCGGCTGGGTCTCGGACCTCACGACCCTCCACGAACTCACCGAACGCCTCGCCCGCACGAACGTCCTGGACGACGCCCTGCAGGAGCTGCTGCGCGCGGGTGCCGCCCTCGTCGGCGCCCAGCGCGGACTGGTCGCCCTGGAACCCGCCGACGGCCTCGGCCCGGACACCACCCTCGGACTGGGACTCGGCCGCGCCGACCTCGGCCACCTGGTGACCGTGCCGCGCAACGCCCTGCCGTTCGGCCGCATCCTCGACGGCCTGCCCGGCGGCGAGGACGGCGTCGCCGAACCCGACCTGTCCGCCGAGGACGGCCTCGACCCCCGCCACCGCGAGGTCGCCGCCCGCCTCGGGTACGCCGCCAGCTACGCCCTCCCCCTCGCCGGCGAGACCACCGGCCGCCTCGGCGCCGCCGTCTGGCTGTACGACGAGCCCGCCGAACCGGACGAGCGCCGCCGCCACCTCGTCGGCCTGTACGTCCGCCACGCCGCCGAACACCTGGCCCGGCTGCGCGAGGTCGAGCGCACGCGCGCGTGCATGCGGACGATCGCGGAGGAACTGCTGCCGTCCCGCCTCCCGCGCGTCGCCGGCGTCCAGCTCGCGGCCCGGCACCGCACCGGCCCGCACGGCGGTGGCGACTGGTACGACGCGCTGCCGCTGCCGGACGCCGCCCTCGGCCTCTCCGTCGGCGCGGTCACCGGCTCGGGGCCCAGCGCCGTCGCCGCGATGGGCCGGCTGCGCGCCTCGCTGCGGGCCTACGCCGTCATGGAGGGCGAGGACCCGGTCGCCGTGCTGTCCGACCTGGAGCTGCTGCTGCGCCTGACCGAGCCCGCCCGCTCGGCCACCGCCCTGTTCGCCTACTGCGAGCCCGCGCTGCGCAAGGTCACCCTGGCCGGTGCCGGACACTGCCCGCCGCTGCTGACGGGGGTGCGCCGCACCGAGTTCGTGGAGACGTCCGTGTCGGCGCCGCTGGGCATGCTCGCCTGCTGGGAGGCGCCGAGCGTGGAGCTGGAGGCGGAAGCCGGGGAGACGGTCCTGCTCTACACCGACGGGCTGCTGCACCGTACCGGCGAGACCACCGACCGGGCGTTCGCGCGGCTGCACGCGGCCGCCGCCGGGGTGCCCCGGGCGCTGCGCCAGGACCCGGGCGCGGTCGCCGACCACGTGCTGCGCACGGTGCTGCCGGACGGCCTGGACGCGCAGGACGGCGCGGAGGACGTGGTGGTGCTGGCGGCGCGGTTCGAGTAGCCCTCCATGGTGGACCTCCACCTGGCCGGGCAGGCCCGGTGTAACAGGTCCTCCGGCCCTGGGCCCCCTTCCGTGCGACCGTACGATGGGGGAGGTCCAGTGCCGTATCGAGGAGGATGACCGTGGCCGACGAGCTCACCCCGGAGACCCCGGAAGGCGATGCCGAGGAGCCCATCAAGCAGCGGAAGAACGGCCTGTACCCGGGCGTGTCCGACGAGCTTGCCGAGAACATGAAGTCCGGCTGGGCGGACACCGAGCTGCACGACCTCGAGCCGCTCCCCCAGGCCGCCGAGACCGCCGCCCGCCGCGCCGCGCTGTCGGCCCGCTTCCCCGGCGAGCGCCTGGTGGTCCCCGCGGGCAACCTCAAGGTCCGCTCCAACGACACGGACTACCCGTTCCGCGCGTCCGTCGAGTACGCGTACCTCACCGGCAACCAGACCGAGGACGGCGTCCTGGTCATGGAGCCCACCGCCGACGGCCACCGGGAGACGCTGTACCTGCTGCCGCGCTCCGACCGGGAGAACGGCGAGTTCTGGCTGTCCGGGCAGGGCGAGCTGTGGGTCGGCCGCCGCCACTCCCTGACCGAGGCCGGGAAGCGGTACGGCATCCCCGCCTCCGACGTGCGTGAGCTGGCCGACGCGCTGCGCGAGGCCACCGGCCCGGTGCGGGTCGTGCGCGGCCACGACGCCGGGATCGAGGCGGCGCTGACCGACAAGGTCACCGCCGAGCGCGACGAGGAGCTGCGCGTCGTCCTCTCCGAGATGCGGCTGGTCAAGGACGACTTCGAGGTCGCCGAGCTGCAGAAGGCCGTCGACTCGACGGTGCGCGGCTTCGAGGACGTCGTCAAGGTCCTCGACAAGGCCGAGGCCACCTCCGAGCGCTACATCGAGGGCACGTTCTTCCTGCGCGCCCGCGTGGAGGGCAACGACGTCGGCTACGGCACCATCGCCGCGGCCGGCCCGCACGCCTGCACGCTGCACTGGGTGCGCAACGACGGGCCCGTGCGCTCCGGCGACCTGCTCCTGCTGGACGCGGGCGTGGAGACGCACACGTACTACACCGCCGACGTCACGCGGACGCTGCCGGTCGACGGCCGGTTCACGGAGATCCAGAAGAAGATCTACGACGCCGTGTACGACGCCCAGGAGGCCGGGATCGCGGCCGTGCAGCCGGGCGCCAAGTACCGGGACTTCCACGACGCCGCCCAGCGGGTGCTCACCGAGCGGCTCGTGGAGTGGGGGCTCGTCGAGGGGCCGGTCGAGCGGGTGCTGGAGCTCGGGCTGCAGCGGCGCTGGACGCTGCACGGCACGGGCCACATGCTCGGCATGGACGTCCACGACTGCGCCGCCGCGCGCACCGAGACCTACGTGGACGGCGTGCTGGAGCCCGGCATGGTGCTGACCGTGGAGCCCGGTCTGTACTTCCAGGCCGACGACCTGACCGTGCCGGAGGAGTACCGCGGCATCGGCGTGCGGATCGAGGACGACATCCTGGTCACCCGGGACGGCAACCGGAACCTCAGCGCCGCGCTGCCCCGGCGGTCCGAGGAGGTCGAGAGCTGGATGGCCTCCCTCAGGGGCTGAGGGAGCGCCGCGGGACAGGAGACGGCCGGGCACCACCGGGGTGCCCGGCCTTTCGCTGCGTCCGGGGGTCGCCGGGGGGCTCGTTCGCGCCTGCCCCGCGCCCCCTCGGGGGAGTGGGTGTGGACCTGCATCTGGAGCTGCGTCCGGACGTGATCGCGGCCGAGGGCCGGCGCGTCGGGCTCGAGCGTGCCCTGAGGGACGCTGTCCGGGACGGGCGGCTGGCCCCCGGGGAGCGGCTGCCGGCGACCCGACGGCTGGCCGAGGAGCTCGGCATCTCGCGCAACACCGTCAAGGCGGCGTACGACCAGCTCGTCGCCGAGGGCTTCCTGACGGCCCGTCAGGGATCGGGCACCCGGGTCGCCTCGCTGCCCGCCCCGGACGCCGGGCCGGCCGAGGCCGCCGCACGCGCGCGTGAGCCCCGCTTCGACCTGCGACCCGGCAGCCCGGACGTCGGGGCGTTCCCGGCCGCCGCCTGGCTGCGTGCGCTGCGCCGGGCCATCGCCTCCGCGCCGTCCCTCGCCTACGACTACGGCGACCCGCGCGGGCGGATCGAGCTGCGGACCGCGCTGTCCGGGTACCTGGGGCGGGCGCGCGGGGTCGTCGCGCCGCCGGAGCGGATCGTGATCACCTCGGGCTACGTGCAGGCACTCGCGCTCCTCACCCGCGTGCTGGACGGCTCCACCCTCGCCATGGAGGACCCCGGGCTGCCGTTCCACCGGGAGGTGGTGCGGCGCAACGGGGGCCGGGTGGTGCCCGTGCCCGTCGACGACCGGGGCCTGCTGGTCGAGGAGTTGGGGAACGCCGCCGCCGTGGTGGTCACGCCCGCGCACCAGTACCCGACCGGGGTGACGCTGCACCCCGGGCGGCGGCGGGCGCTCGGCGACTGGGCCCGCGCCCGGGACGCCCTGGTCGTCGAGGACGACTACGACGGGGAGTTCCGCTACGACCGGCAGCCCGTGGGCGCCCTCCAGGGCATGGCGCCGGGCCAGGTCGTGTACCTCGGCACCGCGTCCAAGACCCTCGGGCCCGCGCTGCGGCTGGGCTGGATGGTGCTGCCGCCGCACCTGGTCGACGCGGTCGCCGACGCCAAGCTGCACAGCGACCACCACACCGAGACCATCGGACAGCTGGCGCTCGCCGAGCTGATCGACAGCCACGCCTACGACCGGCACGTGCGGGCCAGCCGGCTGCGCTACCGGCGCCGCCGCGACCTGCTGCTGGACCGCCTGGGCGGGCGCAGGGGCGTGCGCGGGATCGCGGCCGGGCTGCACGCGCTCGTGGAGGTCGCCGACGAGGCGGACGTCGTGTCCCGCGCCGAGGCGGCGGGGCTGGCGGTCGGACGGCTCGGGGAGCACTGGCACACCCCGGGCACGGCCGGGCGGCCGCAGGGCCTCGTGGTGGGGTACGGCACGCCCCGGGAGCGGGTCTACCCGCAGGCGCTGGAAGTGCTGGCGGGGGTGCTCGGACGGGGGGCGTGAGCCTCTGCGGCCCCTGGGAGAGCCAGAATTGGACCACGAAAAGCGCTCCACATTGGGACTGTGGATAGCTCCAATAGGTCCGTAGCGTCAGTGGCATGACGCAGCGCCCGGCACCCCGGCACCTCCTCGCGCTCGCCCAGTTGAGCAACTCCGTGGGCGACGGCGCGTACTACACGACCTCCGCCCTCTACTTCACTCAGGTCGTCGGGCTCTCCCCCGCGCGCGTGGGGCTCGGGCTGACCGTCGGCTGGGCGGCCGGCTCACTCGCCGGGGTGCCCCTGGGACGGCTCGCCGACCGGCGTGGCGCGCGCGGTACGGCCGTGCTGCTGGCCCTGGGCACGGCGCTCGCGGTGGCGTCCTTCACCGTGGTGCGGGGCTTCCTGCCGTTCGTGCTGGTGGCGTGCGGGTACGCCGCCGCACAGTCCGGGCTCGCGGCGGCGCGCCAGGCGCTGCTGGCGGTGCTGGTGCCCGCCGGGGAGCGGACCGGGCTGCTGGCGCGGCTGCAGTCCACGCTGAACGCCGGGCTGGCCGTCGGCGCGGGGCTCGGCGGACTCGCGCTGCACTCCGGGACGCGCGGGGCGTACCTCGCGGCGTTCGTGCTGGACGCGGTGAGCTTCCTGGTGTGCGCGGGGCTGCTGTCGGCGCTGCCGGCTGCGGGGGCGGTGGCGGGCGCGGTGCCCGGCGTCGCGCCCGGCCGCCGGCCGGCGGGGCTGGGGGTGCTGCGCGACCGGCCGTACGCGCGCGTGGCGTTGCTCAACACCGTGCTGCTGCTGCGGCTGCCGCTGCTGAGCCTGGTGCTGCCGCTGTGGATCACCACGCGCACCGAGGCGCCCGTCTGGCTGGTGTCGGGGCTGTTCGTGCTGAACACGGCCGCGGTGACGCTGTTCCAGGTGCGGGCGGCCCGCGGGGTGGACGGCGTCGCCCCGGCCACGCGCGCGGTGCGGCGGGCGGGCTGGGTGATGCTGGCCGCGTGTGTCGTCTTCGCGCTGTCCGCCGGGGGCGGGACGGCGTGGGCGGTGGGGCTGCTGGTGCTGGGCGCGGTGCTCCAGGTCGTGGCCGAGATGGGGCAGTCGGCCGGGTCCTGGCAGCTGTCGTTCGAGCTGGCCCCGCCCGACCGGGTGGGCGAGTACCAGGGGTTCTTCGGCACCGGCGTCACCGTCGCCCGCACCCTGGGCCCACTGGTGCTGACCTCGCTGCTGGTGGAGTGGGGCACACCGGGCTGGCTGCTGCTCGGCGCGGTGACGCTGGGGGCGTCGTACGCGATGGGCCCCGCGGCGCGGCGGGCCCAGGGCGGGACGGTGTACCTCAGACGGCCACGAGCGGCGCGTTCTCGCGCCACTTGAGGATCTTGTCGAAGCTCACCATCGCGCCGCCGACCCCCGGGTGGTTGCCGATCCGGACGTGGTCGGCGAGCTCACGGATGAGGTAGAGGCCGCGGCCCTGCTCGGCGTCAGTGCGCGCGGGGCGCACGGTGGTGTCCTCGCCGGCGAAGCCGGGGCCCGAGTCGGTGACCTCGATCCGGCACATCTGGCCGTCGAGGTACGCGGTCACCCGGTACTCCGCGCCGCCGTCCTGCGCGCCGGCCCCGCCGTGCTCGACGGCGTTGGCACAGGCCTCGCTGAGGGCGACGGACAGGTCGTAGCAGACGTCGGGGTCGACGCCCGCGGTCTCCATCGTGCCGAGCAGGAGGCGCCGGGCGAGCGGCACGCTCGCGGCTTCGCGCCGCAGGTGCAGTGACCACCAGATGCTCATGCTCCAGCCTCCCGGCCGCGGCTCGACATACCCCTACGTATTGCCGCCGGTGGCCCTGCGTAACCGCCCGTTCGACGTGATACCGCCCATACGGGGGATGCGCCACGCGCACCAACCGGTGTATGCAGGGCCACTTGCCCCAGTGGTACCAGAAGGTGATCTTCCCCGGGCACACCGGTACGCATCCGGGTGCACCGGAATCTTGCGGACCTGGCGTACGGCGGCCGGGGCGCCAGTGCGATGATGAGCCCGCCATGAGTGTCCCCCACCAGTCTCCGGCGCGTGCAGGAGACGGTCTCCGGCTGCTGCGGGCCGCGGTCTTCGCCGCGGTCTGCGTCGTGCTGGCCGCGGCCGGACACACCCTGGCCTCCTGCGCGACCGTCCCGCTGTGGACGCTCGGCGCGGGCTTCCTCGGGGTCCTCGCCGTGGTCGCGCCGCTCGCCGGCCGGGCCCGGACCCTGCCGGGCATCGCGGTGGTCCTGACGCTCGGGCAGACCGTGCTGCACACGCTGTTCGGGCTGGGCCGGCACGGCACCCGCGCCGTGACGGCGACGGCCGACGACGCCGTCGTACGACAGGCCGCCCGCATCCTGTGCGGCAGTGCCGCGGCCCCGCTCAGCCCCGCCCAGGCCCAGCGGATCCTCGCCGACGCGCGAATCCTTGACGGCGGCTCCAGCGCCGCCGGCGGCTCCGGCGGCGCCATGAGCGGCATGAGCGGGATGGACCACTCGGGCGACGCACTGACCGCGGGGGCGTCCTCCGCGTCCCTGCTGCCGTCCCTGCCGATGCTCCTCGGACACGTCCTCGCGGCCGTGGCCGCCGGCTGGCTGCTGCGCCACGGCGACCTCGCGCTGCTGCGCCTGCTCGCCCTGTCGGCGCACGGAGTCGCCGAGGGGGCGCTCGTACGGTCCCTGCGCGGGGCGCTCGCGCTGGTGCGGGCCCTGCTCGCCGGACTGCCCGGGGCGCCCGGCCCGCGCGTCGCGCGCCCCGCGTTCACCACGCCCGTGCCCGTCCCGCACGGCGTGCTGCTCCAGCACTCGGTGATCCGGCGCGGCCCGCCGGCCGCCTCCGCTCTGCTTCTCGCTGCCTGACACGACACGACCGGCACCTCCACCGCACCACCGGGAGGCGCGGCCGCCGTCGTGCGGCACGCGCGCGTGCGCCCGAGCGCACGCCGACACCCGACCTCACTCAGAGTGGAGTGCTTGCTGCCATGAAGGCTTCCCGTCTCGCCGCCGCCGCGGCCGTCGCCGGCTCGGCCGTGCTCGTCCTGTCCGGTCCCGCGTTCGCCCACGTCAGCGTGAGCCCCGAGGGCACCGCCGCCAAGGGCGGCTACGCGACCGTGGACTTCAAGGTCCCCAACGAGCGCGACAACGCCTCGACCACCAAGCTCGAGGTGGCCTTCCCGACCGACCACCCGCTGGCCTCCGTGATGCCGGAGCCCATCCCCGGCTGGACCGCCCAGGTCACCAAGGCCAAGCTGGCCAAGCCGCTGACCGTGCACGGACAGCAGATCTCCGAGGCCGTCTCCAAGGTCACCTGGACCGCCTCCGGCAAGGGCATCGAGCCCGGCTACTTCCAGAAGTTCCCGCTGTCCGTGGGCCCGCTGCCCGAGGACGCCGACGAACTGGTCTTCAAGGCGATCCAGACGTACTCCAACAAGGAGGTCGTGCGCTGGATCGAGGTCCAGCAGGACGGCCAGGAGGAGCCGGAGAACCCCGCGCCGGTGCTCCAGCTGTCGGCCGCCTCCGACGACCACCACGGCGGCGGCGCCAAGGGCGCCTCGGACGACTCCGACGACGCCGACGACGCGAAGACGGCGCACACCGGCGCCGAGGCCTCCGGCACCGACTCCGACGACGGCGGCACCGACACCACCGCCCGCGTCCTCGGCGTGGCCGGCATCGTCGTCGGCGCCGCCGGCGTGGCCTACGGCGTGTTCGCCGGCCGCCGCCGGTCCGACGCCTGACCCTGCTCGTCCGTGCCGCGCACCGGGGGCGGCGGTCACCCCGCCGGCCCCGGTGCGCGTCGGATTCCATACATCTGGGACATTTCCTTATGCGCAAGAAGACGTTCGCCGCGGCGGCCCTGCTCGCCGCCGCCACGCTCACCCTCTCCGGCTGCGGCGGCGACGACGGCGGCAGCAGCCCGGTCGCCGAGGTCTCCGCCGACGCCACCCAGCAGTCCGCGATCGTGCTCGACCAGCCGTTCACCAAGCCGGACCTGGTGCTCACCGACACCCAGGGCAAGAAGTACGACCTGCGCGCCGAGACCAAGGGCAGGCCGACGCTGCTGTACTTCGGCTACACCAACTGCCCCGACGTCTGCCCGCTGACGATGAACAACATCGCCGTCGCCAAGAAGCAGCTCCCCAAGGCCGAACAGGACCGGCTGCGCGTCGTGTTCGTCACCACCGACCCGGCCCGTGACACCCCGGCCGCCCTCGGCACCTGGCTCAAGGGCATCGACCCGCAGGTCGTCGGGCTGTCCGGTGACTTCACGGCCATCCAGACCGCGGCCCGCTCGGTCGGCATCACCATCGAGCCGCCGCACAAGGACAAGAACGGCAAGACGGTCTCCACGCACGGCACCCAGGTCGTCGCCTTCTCCCCGAAGACCGACGGCGGGTACGTCCTGTTCACGGAGCAGGCCTCCGTGGACGACTACGTCAAGGACCTCCCCAAGCTCATCCAGGGGGAGAAGCCGTGAGGCACCTCGCCGTGCCCGTGGCGGTGCTGGCCGGGGCGCTGCTCCTCGGTGGCTGCGGCGACGGCGGCGCCGGCGAGCCCGAGCTGTCCATAGGCTCCGCCTACATGCCCCAGCCGGTCTCCGGCTCCATGGCGGCCGGCTTCCTGACCGTCACCAACAAGGGCGGCGCCACGGACGAGCTGACCTCGGTCACCAGCGACGCGGCCGGCGACGTCACCGTCCACGAGACGGTCGGCGGGTCCATGCGGGAGGTCGACCGGATCGAGGTGCCCGCGCACGGGCGGCTCGTGTTCGAGAGCGGCGGGAACCACCTGATGTTCGAGGACCTGAAGAGCCGGCCGCGCGAGGGCCAGAAGGTGTCCGTCACCCTCCACTTCGCCGACTCCGGCGCCGTGACGGTCGAGATGCCGGTGCGGTCCGCCACGTACACCCCCACGACCGGACACTGACGGAGGGACCACCGTGACCCAGGCCATCGCCCCCCGCGCCCGGACGCTGGTGCTGCTGTTCCTGGCGGCCGTCGCGGCGCTGCTGGTCGGCGCCGGACCGGCCGCCGCGCACGCCGCCCTCACCGGCAGCGACCCCGCGCAGGGGACGGTGGTCGACACGACACCCACCCAGGTGTCGCTGACCTTCTCCGAGAAGGTCGCGACCACCGACGGCTCGCTGCGCGTCCTCGACCCCAAGGGCAAGCGGGTCGACACGGGCAAGCCGGCCAACGTCTCCGGCACGACGTACGCCGTCCAGCTGCACGCCGGACTGCCCGACGGCACCTACACCGTGACCTACCAGGTGGTGTCCGAGGACAGCCACCCCGTCTCCGGCGCCTACACCTTCTCCATCGGCGCGCCCTCCCGGACGAGCGTCCCGGTGTCCGGCCAGGAGGTGGGCGGCGGCGTCGTCGGCGGGCTGTACGGCTTCGGGCGGTACCTGTCGTACGCCGGGTACATCGTGCTGGTCGGCGGGGCCGCCTTCGTGCTGGCCTGCTGGCCGCGCGGGACCTCGGTGCGGGCCGTGCAGCGGCTCGTCGTCTCCGGCTGGCTCGCGCTCACCGCCGCCACGCTCTCCCTGCTGCTGCTGCGCGGCTCGTACACCGGCTCCGGCAAGGTCGCGGACATCTTCGACCTGGACCTGCTGGGCGACGTCCTCCAGACCAAGACGGGCGCGGCCCTCGTGTCCCGGCTGCTGCTGCTCGCCGCCGCGGCGCTCTTCATCGCCGTGCTGTTCGGCGCGTACGACAAGCGCGACGACGAGGAGAAGCGGGACCTGACCTTCGGGCTGGCGATCGGCGGGGCGGTCGTGGCGGCCGGGCTCGCCGCCAGCTGGGCCATGGCCGAGCACGCCTCGACCGGACTCCAGCCCGGCATCGCCATGCCCGTCGACGTGCTGCACCTGTTCGCCGTCGCCACCTGGCTCGGCGGCCTGGCGACCCTGCTCGTCGCGCTGTACCGCGCGCCCGCCGACCAGCCGGTCGAGGCGTCCGCCGTACGGCGCTTCTCCACCGTCGCCTTCGGCAGCGTGGTCACGCTGGTCGCGACCGGGACCTACCAGTCGTGGCGGCAGCTGGGCTCGTGGTCGGCGTTCACCGACACGCGGTACGGCCAGCTGCTGCTGGTCAAGATCGGGCTGGTGGCGCTGCTGGTGGGCGTCGCGTCGATCTCGCGGCGGTGGACCGGGCGGCTGGCCGGGACCGGTGCGCCGGGGTCGCGGGCCACCGTGGCCGCGGGCGTCGGGGCCGGTGTCGGCGGGGGCGGGGGCAAGGACCCGGGCACCGGCACCGGCACCGGAACCGGCACCGGAACCAAGCAGAGCAAGAAGCAGGACGCCGGGAAGCAGGGCGCCGCGCGGGCCGGCGCCGGCCGGGGGTCGGGCGAGGAACCCGGCGACGCCGCGACCGGGGCCGTGGGCACCGAGCGGGCCGCCCAGCTGGCACGGCAGCGGGCCGCCGAGGACACCGCACGGCAGAAGCGGCTGCGCGACGCCGACCCGCACCGCTTCGGGCTGCGCCGCTCGGTGCTCGCCGAGGCCGGTGTCGCGGTGGTGCTGCTCGCCGTCACCACCGCGCTGACGTCCACCGAGCCGGGCCGTACGGAGCAGGACGCCAAGGCGGCCACGGCGGCTTCGTCGTCCTCGTCGTCCGGCACGGGCAGCTCCTCCGGCGCCCTGACGCTGGACATGCCCTTCGACGCCGGCGGCACGAACGGCAAGGGCGTCGTCAGCGTGGACCTCGACCCCGCCCGGGCCGGCGGCAACGAGATGCACGTCTACGTCACCCGGCCCAACGGCCGTGCCTTCGACGTCCCCGAGGTCAAGGTCGCCCTCACCCTGGAGTCCAAGAGCATCGGTCCGCTGCCCGTGGCCCCCGACCACATCACCACCGGCCACTGGTCGGCGAGCGGAGTGCAGATCCCCATGGCCGGCGAGTGGAAGATCGCCGTGACCGTGCGGACCTCCGACATCGACCAGGTGACCGTCTCCAAGAACGCGCAGATCGGCTGAACCGCACCATGCCCGACCAGTCCCTCCCCCAGGCTCCCCCGTCCGCCGCGCAGGACGCCCCGCCGCAGGCGCCCGCCGACCGGGGGCTGTCCCGGCGCGCCCTCCTCGGCACCGCCGGCGCCACCGGGCTCGTGCTCGGCGCGGCGGGCGGCGCCGTGGGGTACGCCGCCGCACCCGCGTCGGCCACGCCCCTGTCGTCCGTCGGCAGCGACCAGGTGATGTTTCACGGGAAACATCAGCCCGGCATCCTCCAGGGCCTCCAGGCCCACGGCCACCTCGTCGCCTTCGACCTCACACCCGGCTCCGGACGCACCGGGGCGGCCGCGCTGCTGCGCCGCTGGTCCGAGACCGCCCGGCGGCTGATGGCGGGCGAGGCCGCGGCCCACGGCGACACGGACGTGGCCCGGGACGCGGGGCCGTCGTCCCTGACGGTCACCTTCGGCTTCGGCCACAGCTTCTTCGCCCGCACCGGGCTGGAGAAGCGGCGGCCGGTCGCCCTGGACCCGCTGCCGGCCTTCTCCTCCGACCACCTCGACGCCCGGCGCAGCAACGGCGACCTGTGGGTGCAGATCGGCGCGAACGACGCCCTGGTCGCCTTCCACGCCCTGCGCGCACTGCAGAAGGACGCGGGCGGCGTGGCCCGGGTGCGCTGGCAGATGAACGGCTTCAACCGCTCGCCGGGCGCCACCGCCCACCCCATGACGGCCCGCAACCTCATGGGCCAGGTCGACGGCACCCGCAATCCCAAGCCGTCCGACGCCGACTTCGACCGGCGGATCTTCGTGCCGGCGTCCGGCTCGGCCGACCCCGCCTGGATGGCGAACGGCTCGTACGTCGTCGTACGCCGCATCCGCATGCTCCTCGACGACTGGGAGCAGCTGTCCCGGGCGGCGCAGGAGCAGGTCATCGGGCGCCGCAAGGCCGACGGGGCGCCGCTGACCGGGGGCACGGAGACCACCGGGATGGACCTGGAGAAGACGGACGCCAACGGCGACCTGGTGATCCCGCTGAACGCGCACGCCCGCATCACCCGGCCCGACCAGAACGGCGGCGCGGCGATGCTGCGCCGGCCGTTCTCGTACCACGACGGCTTCGACGCGGACGGCACCCCGGACGCGGGCCTGTTGTTCGTCTGCTGGCAGGCGGACCCGCTGCGGGGCTTCGTCACCGTGCAGCGCAAGCTCGACCGCGGGGACGCGCTGTCGCGCTTCGTCCGGCACGAGGCGAGCGGGCTGTTCGCGGTGCCCGGCGGGGCGGCGGAGGGGGAGTACGTGGGGCAGGCGCTGCTGGAGGGGTGAAGCGGTGTGTGCGCGTCGCTGACGGGCCGACCTGCGCGGCCGGGTCCCAAACCACCCGGTCGAGTGGTTGTCGTGAGACACCTCGGCCGTCTTCGCGCGGGCCCATTAGGGTGAGCCCATGCCAGCGAGCTATGCGTATCTCGGCCCCGAGGGCACCTTCACCGAAGTCGCCCTGCGCACGCTTCCCGAGGCGGCCACCCGGCAGCTGATCCCGTACGTGTCGGTGCAGTCGGCGCTGGACGCCGTGCGCACCGGCGAGGCCGAGGCCGCGTTCGTGCCGATCGAGAACTCCGTCGAGGGCGGAATCACCACCACCCTGGACGAGCTGGTCGCGGGCAGCCCGCTGATGATCTACCGCGAGGTGCTGCTGTCGATCACCTTCGCGCTGCTGGTCCGGCCGGGCACGACGCTGTCCGACATCAAGACGGTCTCCGCCCACCCGGCGGCCCAGTCGCAGGTGCGCAACTGGCTGCGCGCCCACCTGCCCGACGTCGACTGGGAGTCCTCCGCCTCCAACGCGGACGCCGCCCGCCTGGTGCAGGAGGGCCGCTACGACGCCGCCTTCGCCGGTGAGTTCGCCGCCGCGCGCTACGGCCTGGAGGCGCTGGAGACCGGGATCCACGACTTCCCCGAGACCGCCCAGACCCGGTTCGTGCTGGTCGGCCGGCCCGCCCGGCCCGCCGCGCCGACCGGCGCCGACAAGACCTCCGTGGTGCTGTGGCAGCGCGACGACCACCCCGGCGGGCTGCGTGACCTCCTCGGCGAGTTCGCCACCCGGGGCATCAACCTCATGCTGCTGCAGTCCCGCCCGACCGGCGCCGGGATCGGCAACTACTGCTTCTGCGTCGACGCCGAGGGGCACATCTCCGACCGGCGGGTGGCGGAGGCGCTGACCGGGCTGAAGCGCATCTGCCGGGAGGTGCGCTACCTCGGTTCGTACCCGCGGGCCGACGTCACGGCGGCAGAGGTCCGGCCGCCGCGTCCGGGCACCTCGGACGAGGAGTTCACGTCGGCGGCGGACTGGGTGACGCGCTGCCAGGACGGCCGGTTCTAGCCAGTCGTACGGCCATATCGTCGTTGTCCACAGAAGTTATCCACAGGCAGCCTTCTCGACCTGGGGACAAGTCGACACAGGAGGGCGATCCGGTCGACAAATCGCCCTGGAGGGTCGATGCCGGGCGTTCACCTCACAGGTCACCCCTCGTCCACCTGTTTTCGTCTCGCCATCCGTTGGAGCGACCCTTTTCCACCCGAAAGTGGGGGTAGGACCGGTTCGGGCCGTGAATGCGCGCCCGGGGAAACCGGCCCGACAATGATCAATTCGAATGTCCACAGATCTTCCTCACACCCTGTGGATAACTCCGTTCAGCGGGTGGATTCCTGTGGACAAGGGCCCCGCCAAGTCGCCCTCTCCACAAGGAAATCCGGTCAACACGGAGCCCCTCGGCTAGCCCGTCCCAGGGAGGGGAACCCTTTTCCTTGACACGTGCGGCAATTCGCCCACAACGGAACGTGAGCCGCCTTTCGGATCTTGTCGGAATGGTGGGTCGTGAGGCGCAACCGCACACCGGTAGCCTGGAGCGCGTGATTGACCTTCGCCTGCTCCGTGAGGACCCCGACCGTGCGCGCGCCTCCCAGCGCGCCCGTGGAGAGGACGTCGCGCTCGTCGACTCCCTCCTGTCTGCCGACGAGCGGCGCAGGTCGTCCGGCGTCCGCTTCGACGAGCTGCGCAACGAGCAGAAGTCGTTCGGCAAGCTGATCTCCAAGGCCTCGCCCGAGGAGAAGGCCGACCTGCTCAAGCGGGCCGAGCAGCTCAAGGCCGACGTCAAGTCCGCCGAGGCGGAGCGCGACGCCGCCGACGCCGAGACCCAGCAGCTGCTGCTCCGGCTCGGCAACCTCGTCCACCCCGACGTGCCCGTCGGCGGCGAGGAGGACTTCGTCACCCTGGAGACGCACGGCGAGATCCGCGACTTCTCCACCGAGGGCTTCGAGCCCAGGGACCACCTGGAGCTCGGCCAGCTGCTCGGCGCCATCGACGTCGAGCGCGGCGCCAAGGTCTCCGGCTCCCGCTTCTACTTCCTGACCGGCGTCGGCGCGCTGCTGGAGCTCGCCCTGGTCAACGCGGCGATCGCGCAGGCCACCGCGGCCGGCTTCACCCCGATGCTCACGCCCGCGCTGGTGCGCCCGCAGTCCATGGCCGGCACCGGCTTCCTCGGCCAGGCCGCGCAGGACGTCTACCACCTCGACAAGGACGACCTCTACCTGGTCGGCACCTCCGAGGTCCCCCTCGCCGCGTACCACATGGACGAGATCATCGACGCCGAGCGCCTGCCGCTGCGCTACGCCGGGTTCTCCCCCTGCTTCCGCCGCGAGGCCGGCTCGCACGGCAAGGACACCCGGGGCATCTTCCGCGTGCACCAGTTCGACAAGGTCGAGATGTTCTCGTACGTCGCCCCCGAGGACTCCCAGGCCGAGCACCAGCGCCTGCTGGACTGGGAGAAGCAGTGGCTGACCTCCCTGGAGCTGCCGTTCCGGGTGATCGACGTGGCCTCAGGTGACCTCGGCTCCTCCGCCGCCCGCAAGTACGACTGCGAGGCGTGGATCCCGACCCAGGGCAAGTACCGCGAGCTGACCTCCACCTCGGACTGCACCGAGTTCCAGTCCCGCCGGCTGTCGATCCGCGTCCGCGAGGGCAAGACCGTCCGCCCGCTGGCGACGCTGAACGGCACGCTGTGCGCCGTGCCCCGCACCATCGTGGCGATCCTGGAGAACCACCAGCAGGCCGACGGCTCCGTGCGGGTGCCCGAGGTGCTGCGCCCGTACCTCGGTGGCCGGGAGGTCCTGGAGCCGGTGGTCCGGTGAGTTTCCCGTACGGGCTCGTCGCCACCGACCTCGACGGCACGCTGCTGCGGTCCGACGAGTCGATCTCGCAGCGCACGCGTGACGCGCTCGCCGCCGCCACCGCGGCGGGCGCCGCCCACATCGTCGTCACCGGCCGCGCCGTCCCCTGGACCCGGCACATCCTCGACGACCTGGGCTACGACGGCCTCGCCGTCTGCGGCCAGGGCGCGCAGGTCTACGACGCCGGGGCGCACCGGCTGCTGACGTCCGTGACCCTGGACCGGCAGCTGGCCGGGGTCGCGCTCGCCAAGATCGAGGCCGAGGTCGGTCCGCTGCACCTGGCGGCGAGCCGGGACGGGCTGGACGGCGAGGTGCTGGTCGGACCGGGCTACGCCCTGACCGGCGCGCTGCCGGCGACGCCGTTCACCGACGCGTCCGACCTGTGGTCCGCCCCCCTGAACAAGATCTACATACAGCACCCCGAGCTGTCCGACGACGAGCTGGCCGAGGCCGCCCGCCGGGCCGCGGGAGGCTTCGTGACCGTCGCGATGGCCGGCGCGGGCATCGTGGAACTGCTGCCGCTGGGGCTGTCCAAGGCGACGGGGCTGTCCCTCGCCGCGCGCCGCCTCGGCATCAAGGCCGCGGGGACGCTCGCCTTCGGCGACATGCCGAACGACATCCCGATGTTCGCCTGGGCGGCGCGGGGAGTGGCGATGGCCAACGCGCACGAGGAGCTCAAGGCGGTGGCCGACGAGGTGACGTCCTCCAACGAGGAGGACGGGATCGCGGTGGTGCTGGAGCGGTTGCTGGGCTGACGGGCCCTCCGGGGGCGGGGCGGGCCACGGGGGCGCGCCCTGGCTTTCGGGTGCGGGTGCGGGTGCGGGTGCGGGTGCGTGGTGGCTGGTCGCGCAGTTCCTCGCGCCCCTGGGTCGGGTGCGGTGACGCTCCCGTCGACGTGCCCGGCGTGCCCCTCGCCTCGGCCCCGGGTTTCGGGTGCGGGTGCGTCATGGCTGGTCGCGCAGTTCCCCGCGCCCCTGGGTCGGGTGTGGCGATGCCCTCGCCGAGCCAGCGGCGTTTTTCTCACGTAAGACAGGGGCGGCCCACGCGAACGGGTCGCGTGCTCGAAGCGGCCGCCCCTGTGCGAACAGGGTCTCTCCGGGGCGAGTCGGTCGCCACCGATTAAGTCGGTCGGGGGGAGACCGTCACTCCTCCCCGGCCAGCGTCAGCGTGCGCAGCTTCTGTCCGGCGTACCAGGTCGCCAGGACGGTCACCGCGACGAGCAGCACGGTCGCCGTCGTGAGGCCGACGTCGGAGGTCACCAGGTCACCGCCTGCCACCTTGTGGGCGACGGCCAGCGACCACTGCTGGACGCTGAGCGTGCGCGCACCGGGCACCAGCGAGCCGAACAGCGCCTCCCACACCAGGGCGTAGACCAGCCCGAAGACCACCGCGTGCCGGGACACCGTGCCCAGCAGCAGGAACAGCGCGGCGTAGGCGATGGAGGAGACCAGGGCCGCGACCGTGTAGGCCACGGCGATCTGCTGGCCGTTGCCGTTGAGGATGTACCCGGCGACCAGCGTCGGCAGCGCCGAGAACACCATGGTCACCGCGACCGCCACGATCAGCTTGGTGAAGATGATCGTGGGCCGCTTCAGCGGCTTGGAGAGCAGGTAGACGACGGAGCCGTCGTCGATCTCGGGGCCGATTGCGCCCGTGCCGGCGATGACCCCGATGATCGGGACCATCGTGGCGAGCGCGAGCCCGCCCAGCAGGTCGGACGCGGTCTGGTCGTCGGCGCCCGCGAGGGCCCGCACGACCACGGAGATCGCGATGAGCAGCAGGGGCAGGGCGCCGAGGATGAGGGCGCGCCGGCGGCCGAGCAGGGCCCGGTAGGTGAGCCGGGCGACAGTGGGGTCGTACATCTTCGGCCTCCTACGCCGCGACCAGGTAAGAGAACACGGACTCGAGCGACTCGTCGGACGGCGAGACGGTCAGCAACCGGATGCCGTGGTCGCGGGCGACCCTCGGCAGCAGCGCGGTGAAACGGCCGAAGTCGACGGCCTGGATGCGCAGCGCCCCCTCGGTGACGTCGACCTCGATGCCGGACGTCGAGGGGTCCGCGATCAGCGCGGCCGCGAGCGCGCGGTCGTCGCTGGAGCGCACCAGGTAGCGGTGGGGGCGGTCGGTCATCAGGCGGCGGATCTTGCGGAAGTCACCGCTGGCCGCGTGCCGTCCGGCGACGACCACCTCGATGTGCCAGGCGAGCTGCTCGACCTCCTCGAGGATGTGCGAGGAGAACAGCACGGTGCGTCCCTCGTCGCCCATGCGCCGCAGCAGGTCCATCAGCTGCATGCGCTGGCGCGGGTCCATGCCGTTGAACGGCTCGTCCAGCAGGAGCAGCGAGGGGTCGTGGACCAGGGCGCTGGCCATCTTCACGCGCTGGCGCATGCCCTTGGAGTACGTGGAGATCTTGCGGTCCTGCGCGTACTCCATCTCGACCGTGGCCAGCGCCCGCTGGGCGGCCTTGGCGCCCAGGCCGTGCAGCTCGGCGTTGGCGACGACGAACTCGCGGCCGGTGAGGAAGTCGTACATCGCCTCGCGCTCGGGGACGATGCCGATGTGCCGGTAGATCGCCTCGTTGCGCCAGACCGGCTGTCCGTCGAGGGTGACGCTGCCGGTGGAGGGGGCGAGGAAGCCGCCCATCATGTTGATCAGGGTGGACTTGCCGGCGCCGTTGGGGCCGAGCAGGCCGGTGACGCCCGGGCCGATGGTCATGGTGATGTCGTTGACGGCGACCACGTTGCCGAACCAGCGGGAGACGTGGTCGATGGAGAGCGTGGTCACAGTCCCACCTTCCGGTAGCGGCGCAGCAGGAGGCCGTAGCAGGCGGCGATCAGGCCCAGCACGACCAGGACGTACACCGCGCCCTCGCCGTGGGTGGGGCCGACCGCGCCGGGGAACGCCGAGGTCGCGCCGAGGAACGCGGACTGCACGCCGTCGATGAGCGTGACGGGCGAGAAGAGGCCGATCCAGGGGATGGCGCCGGTGCTGTTCTGCGCGTCAGCGATGGCCTGGAGGGTGGAGACGGCGCCGTAGGAGATGGTCAGCACGGCGATCACGGCGGCGATGCCGAAGCCGCGCCGCGGGGTGACCGAGGCGATCACCAGGCCGAGGCCGGCGAACAGCAGTGAGAGCAGTGCGACGGACACGAGTCCCTGCCCGAATCCCTTGGTCTGGTCGGTGAAGTCCAGCTTGGCCAGCAGCGCGCCCACGTAGAGCACGAGCAGCGGCGCCGCGGTGAGGACGAACAGCGCCGAGGCCAGCGCCGCGTACTTGGCGCGCACGTAGTCGGCGGTCTCGATCGGCCGGGAGAAGTACAGCGGCACCGTCTTGAAGCGCAGGTCGCGCGAGACGGACTGGGGTGCCTGGGAGGCGACGTACAGGCTGATGACGGCCTGCATGATGATCGCGTAGCGCGTGTAGTCGACCGGCAGTTCCTTGGCCTTCGTGGCGACCGCGACGGCGACCATGATGGCCGCGGGCACGCACATCACCACGAACAACAGCATCGGCAGCACCTTGGACTTGACCGAGCGGCCGAGGCCGTAGGCGCCACGCAGCGACTGCGAGTACAGCGAGCGGGTCGCGTAGGAGCGGCCCAGGCGGGGGCCGTCGTAGGTGCGGTAGCCGATGTTGTGGATGCGGGTCTGGTCACCCGGGACGGCTGCCACGGGGTGCTCAGCTGACATGTCCGGCGGCCTCCTTCCTTTCCTCGTCGCTGCTGCGGAAGACCTCGGAGATGTGGTGCCGGCGCTGCTCCATGCGCACCAGTCCCAGGCCGAGGTCGGCCACCACGTCGCGCACCAGGTCGTAGGTGTCCTCGCCCTGCGCCGTGAGCAACAGGATGTGCCCGGCGCCCGGCAGGCCGCCGCCGTCCTCGACGGTCGTCCCGCGCGCGTGCAGCGCCTCGCGCAGCGCACGCGTGCCGTCGGGGTGCTCGTCGGTGTCGGTGACCTCGACCGCGAGGGTGGTGGTGGTCTGGGTGAAGTCGGTGGTGGAGCTGGAGCGCAGCAGCTTGCCGCCGTCGACCACGACGACGTGGTCGCAGGTGCGTTCCAGTTCGCCCAGGAGGTGCGAGGTGACCAGGACCGAGATGCCGAAGTCGGTGTGGATGCGGCGGATCAGGGCCAGCATGTCGTCGCGGCCGACCGGGTCGAGGCCGTTGGTCGGCTCGTCGAGGAAGACCAGCTGGGGGTCGTGCACCAGCGCCTGGGCGAGCTTCACGCGCTGCTTCATGCCGGTCGAGTAGCCGCCGATGGGACGGTAGCGCTCCTCGTACAGACCGACGTGGCGCAGGGTGTCCGCGGTGCGCTCGCGCGCGGCGGCCGGCGGGAGCCCGGACATGCGCGCCATGTGGACGACGAACTCGGTGGCCGAGACGTCGGGCGGCAGGCAGTCGTGCTCCGGCATGTAGCCCACGCGCTCGCGGATGGTGGCGCCCCTGGTGGCGACGTCGAGGCCGAGGACCTCGGCTCGGCCCTCCGAGGCCGGCGACAGACCCAGCAGGATCTTGATCAGGGTGGACTTGCCGGCGCCGTTGGCTCCGACGAGTCCGGTCACTCCGGCTCCGATGTCCACGGACAGCCGGTCGAGCGCGGTCACCCTGGGGAACCGCTTGCTCAGGCTTTCGGTCGCGATCACAGTCACGTGGTCCACGGTAGTGACGTGGACCACGTGGGTCGTCAGACCGGAGAGCCGTCTTCGGATCAGACCTCAGGTGTACGGGGCCCGTAGGGGACCCCCTGCCTGAGAGGTACGGGAACCGGTCCGCGGTCCCTCGCAGGCTGCTCGAGGGCCCCCGACCGACGCCCTATTGACGCTTTCTCTAACAAGTGCGAGATTCGCGAGGTCACGTCACGGGTACGCGGGCACGCCGAGCGGAACGGGCAGGCCGGGCAGAGGGGAAGCGACATGCTGGAGGGCGCGCGCGAGCGCCGGGTGCGGACCGGCGGGATCGAGCTGTGCGTGGCCGAACTGGGCGACGTGGACCGGCCGACCTTGGTCCTGGTGCACGGCTACCCGGACAGCAAGGAGGTGTGGTCCCAGGTCGCCGCACGCCTCGCCGACCGCTTCCACGTCGTGCTGTACGACGTCCGGGGCCACGGCGGCTCCACCGCGCCCAAGCCGCTGCGCGGCGGCTTCACGCTGGAGAAGCTGACGGACGACTTCCTGGCCGTCGTGGACGCGGTCAGCCCCGGCCGTCCCGTGCACCTGGTGGGGCACGACTGGGGGTCGGTGCAGTCCTGGGAGTTCGTGACCGTGCCGCGCACGAAGGGCCGCGTCGCGTCCTTCACCTCGATGTCGGGACCGTCCCTGGACCACTTCGGCCACTGGATCGACGCGCGCGTGAAGCGCCCGACCCCCCGGCGGATCGGGCAGCTCCTGGGCCAGGGGGCCAAGTCCTGGTACGTGTACCTGCTGCACACGCCGGTGGTGCCCGAACTCGCCTGGCGCGGGCCGCTCGGCCGGCGCTGGCCGGCGATCCTGCGGCGCCTGGAGAAGGTTCCCGGCGACGGCTACCCGACCTCGTCGCTGCCGTCCGACGCGGCCCACGGCGCCTGGCTGTACCGCGACAACGTCCGCTCCCGGCTGCGCCGCCCGCGCCCCGACGCGTACGCGCACGTGCCGGTGCAGCTCATCACCCCGCTGGGTGACGCCTTCCTCTCGCCGCGGCTCTACGACGCGTTGGAGGAGTGGGTGCCGCAGCTGACCCGGCGCGCCCTGCCCGACCGGCACTGGGTCCCGCGCACGCGGCCCGACCAACTCGCGACGTGGATCGCCGACTTCGTCACCTCGGTCGAGGGAGGCACGCCCCGCCCCACGCCGGGCAGGGGCCCGTACGCCGAGCGCTTCGGGGGCCAACTCGTCCTGGTCACGGGAGCGGGCAGCGGCATCGGACAAGCCACGGCGTACGCCTTCGCCGAGGCCGGCGCCCGGGTGATCGCGGTCGACCGGGACGGCGAAAGCGCCGCGCGCACGGCCGAGATGAGCCGGCGGATCGGCGCGCCCGAGGCCTGGGCCGAGACGGTGGACGTCTCCGACGCCGAGGCGATGGAGAAACTCGCGGAGAAGGTCCACTCCGAACTCGGCGTGCTGGACGTACTGGTGAACAACGCCGGCATCGGCCTGTCGGGCTCCTTCTTCGCCACCACCCCGGAGGACTGGCGCCGGGTGCTGGACGTCAACCTGTGGGGCGTCATCCACGGTTGCCGTCTGTTCGGCGCGCGGATGGCGGAGCGCGGACAGGGCGGACACATCGTGAACACGGCGTCGGCCGCCGCCTACCTGCCCTCGCGCACGCTGCCGGCCTACAGCACCTCCAAGGCGGCGGTGCTGATGCTGAGCGAGTGCCTGCGCGCGGAGTTGACCGAGCGGGGCATCGGCGTGACCGCGATCTGCCCGGGGATCGTCAGCACCGGGATCACCTCGACGGCGAGCTTCGTGGGCGTCGCCCCCGAGGAACAGGACCGCCTGCGCAAGAACTCCACCCGCGCGTACGCACGGCGCAACTACCCGGCGAGGAAGGTGGCCGACGCGGTCCTGCGCGCCGTGGTGCGCAACGAGGCGGTCGTACCGGTGACGCCGGAGGCGAAGGGCGCACGGGCCCTGTCCCGGCTCGCTCCGGGCCTGTTGAGGGCGGCGGCGCGCATCAAGCCGCGGATCTGAGTGATTTGGGCAAGAGGAGCTTACGGCAGCGGAGTTGACCAGACGGGCCCTTCAGCGAGGGAGTTGGGCAAAGGCGGCAATCGCGGGCCGAGTTGGCCAATCGCTCGTACAGGGTGGTCCGTTGTCCACAGATCCGCCAACGTCCCTGTGGATAACTGCCGTTGGTTGTGGACCAAACCTCCAGCGGTAAAGAAAATGCGTGACGCGTGTCTCTCCCGCCATGCTGGGGGGATGGATGACAGACGCACCGTGAAGGTGTCGAAGTACCTCTCGAAACACCTGCGCCACCAGCCCGGGCGGATCGGCCTGGTCCTCGACGAGGGCGGGTGGGTCGAGATCGACACCCTGATCGCGGCCGCCGCCGCGCACGGCTTCCCCTTCACCCGGGAGGAACTGGACCACGTCGTCGCCGCCAACGACAAGCAGCGCTTCGCGGTCGACGGCACCCGCATCCGCGCCAGCCAGGGCCACAGCGTCGACGTCGACCTGGGACTGCCCCCGGCGACCCCGCCGCCGTCCCTCTACCACGGCACGGTGGCCCGCTCCCTGGACGCGATCCGGGCCGAGGGACTGCGCCCGATGAACCGGCACGACGTGCACCTCTCGGCCGACCGGGAGACCGCCACCCGCGTCGGTGCGCGGCGCGGACGCCCCGTGGTGCTCGCCGTGGACGCCGGAGCCATGCACTGTGACGGCCACGTCTTCCACGTGAGCGCCAACGGGGTGTGGCTGACCCGTGCGGTGCCGCCGCAGTACCTGCGCTTCCCCGACGCTCACTGAGCCGGGCACGATCCGTCGCGTGGACCAGCCGGCCCCTGGCGGTCGGGCCGTGCGCGGTGACTGTTTCACGTGGAACACCGGTCGGCGCTTACCGTGGGGCCCATGAGTCTGCGTCTGAGCACCGTGATCCTGCCCTACCGCCGCTGGAACGACGGTGGCCGTTCCTCCTGGACGCGCGCCGAGCAGCTCGGCTTCCACACGGCGTACACCTACGACCACCTGTCCTGGCGCACCTTCCGCGACGGCCCGTGGTTCGGGGCGGTCCCCACGCTGACCGCCGCCGCGTCGGTGACCGACCGGGTCCGCCTGGGCACGCTCGTGACCTCCCCGAACTTCCGGCACCCGGTGACCCTCGCCAAGGAGCTGATCTCCCTGGACGACATCTCCGGCGGCCGGGTCACCCTCGGCATCGGCGCGGGCGGCACCGGGTTCGACGCCACGGCCCTCGGCCAGGAGCCGTGGAGCCCGCGGGAGCGTGCGGACCGGTTCGCCGAGTTCGTGCCGCTGCTCGACCGGCTGCTGACCGAGGACGCGGTCACCCACGAGGGGACCTACTACTCGGCGGTGGAGGCGCGCACCATCCCCGGCTGTGTGCAGCGCCCCCGCCTGCCCTTCGCGGTGGCGGCGACCGGTCCCCGGGGACTGCGGCTGGCCGCGCGGTACGGACAGGCCTGGGTGACGACGGGCGACCCCAAGCTCTTCGAGAACGGCACCCCCGAGCAGTCCGTGCAGGCGCTGCGCGGGCAGACCGAGAAGCTGGCCGCTGCCTGCGCCGAGGCCGGCCGGGACGTGGCGGAGCTCGACAAGGTCCTCCTGACCGGCTTCACCCCGGACCGGGACCGGCCCCTGACGTCCCTGGACGCCTTCGTGGACTTCGCCGGACGCCACCAGGAGCTGGGCTTCACCGAGATCGTGATCCACTGGCCGATCCCGGACTCCGACTTCGCCGCCGACGAGAAGGTCTTCGAGCAGATCGCGACCGAGGCCCCGGCGCAGCTGCGCTGAACCGGGAGCCCCAGGACGCGGCCGCGGCGGCCGGTGTCGTCCGGATCTCATCCGTGCGGTCTCCCGCACGGGCGTGCGGGCATATGCGCGAGAATGAGGCGGTGACCTCAGCGACTCGACAGCCCGAGACCCCGGCCTCCACCGTTCCGCCGCGGCTGATCGCCACCGATCTGGACGGAACCCTGCTGCGCGACGACAAGACCGTCTCGCCGCGCACGGTCGCCGCCCTCGCGGCCGCCGAGCAGGCGGGCATCGACGTCTTCTTCGTCACCGGCCGCCCGGCCCGCTGGATGGACGTCGTCAGTGACCACGTCCACGGGCACGGCCTCGCGATCTGCGGCAACGGCGCCGCCGTGGTCGACCTGCACGGCGGCCCCGGCGCCCACCGCTTCGTGAAGGTGCGGGAGCTGCCGCGGCAGAACGCCCTGGACGCCGTGGGGCTGCTGCGCGACGCGGCACCGGGCACGGTGTACGCGGTGGAGCAGACGTACGGCTTCCACCAGGAGCCGGACTACCCGAAGCTGCACATGGAGGCCCCCGACGACCTGGCGCCCGCGGAGGAGCTGCTGGCGCCCGACGGCGTGGCCTCGCGCGAGCCGATCCTGAAGATCCTCGCCTACCACCCCACCCTCGACCCGGACGCCTTCCTCACCGTGGCCCGGCTGTCCGTGGGCGACCGTGCCAACGTCACCCGCTCCAGCCCCAGCGCGCTGCTGGAGCTCAGCGGACCGGAGGTCTCCAAGGCCAGCACCCTGGCCCTGTGCTGCGCGGAGCGCGGCATCTCGCACGAGGAGGTCGTCGCGTTCGGGGACATGCCCAACGACCTGGAGATGCTGACCTGGGCGGGCCGCTCGTACGCCATGGGCAACGCCCACCCCGACGTGCTCGCCGCCGCGTCCGGGCGGACGGCCGCCAACAACGAGGACGGCGTGGCCCTCGTCATCGAACAGCTGCTGGCCGAGCGCGCGTAGGGCGTACGGCCCGGGTGTCAGCGGGCGCCCGCAAGCAGTTCGGCCGCCTCCTCGCGTGCGGCCATCGCGCGCAGCGGGCCTTCCTCGGCGGTCAGGTCCGCGTACGTGCCCCGCTGCACGACCCGGCCGCCGTCCAGCACGATCACCTCGTCCACGGCCTCCAGGCCGGTCAGCCGGTGGGTGATCAGCAGGGTCGTGCGGCCCTCGGTCGCGGCCAGCAGGTCCGCGGTGAGCGCGTCGGCCGTCGGCAGGTCCAGGTGCTCGGCGGGCTCGTCGAGCACCAGCACGGGGAAGTCGGCGAGCAGCGCGCGGGCCAGCGCGAGCCGCTGCCGCTGCCCGCCCGACAGCCGGGCCCCGTGCTCCCCCACGAGCGTGTCGAGCCCGTCGGGCAGGGAGTCCACCCACTCCAGCAGCCGGGCCCGGCCGAGCGCGTCCCGCAGGTCGGCCTCGCCGGCGTCCTTCCGGGCCAGCAGCAGGTTCTCGCGCACCGAGCTGTCGAAGAGGTGCGCGTCCTGCGCGCACAGCCCGACCAGCCGCCGCACCGCGTCGCCGTCCAGGGCGAAGGCGTCGACGCCGCCCAGCGTGTACGTGCCGGCGTCCGGGTCCAGGAACCGCAGCAGCACCTGGGCCAAGGTCGTCTTGCCGGAGCCGGACGCGCCGACCACGGCGATCCGCCGGCCCTCGGTGAGCCGGAGGTCGATCCCGGCCAGCGCGTCCCGGTGCTGCCCGGTGTACCGGGCGGTGAGTCCCTTGACCAGCAGCGGGAACGGCGACGCGGGCGCCCGGCGCGGCTGCTCCGGCTCCCGCACGGGCTCGGGGAAGTCCAGCACCTCGTACACCCGCTCGGCGCTGCGGCGCACCCGCTGCCGGTACTGCACGGCGAGCGGCAGCCCCAGCACCGCCTCGAAGGCGGCGAGCGGGGTGAGCACCACGACGGCCAGGGCGACCCCGCCGAGCCGTCCCGCGGCGACCGCCTGCACGCCGACCAGGGCCGCGGACGCGAGGGTCAGTCCCGAGACCAGCGCGGTCAGCCCGTCGCCGAGCGCGGTCGCGGTGGCCGCCCGCGTGGCGATCCGGGTGAGCACCCCGTCGGCCTCCCGGGCCCCGGCGGTGCGGGCGGGCAGGGCGCCGGCGACCGTCAGTTCGGCGGTGCCGGTCAGCAGGTCCGCCACGCGGGTGGCCAGCACGCCCCGCGCCGGAGCGAGCCGGCGGTCGGCGCGCCGGGCCACCGCGCCGGTGACCAGCGGGACGCCCACGCCGGCCGCGAGGAGCCCGGCGGCGAGCACGGCGCCCGCCTCGGGCAGCAGCCAGGCGGTGAAGGCCACCGACCCGGCGCACACGACGGTCGCGGCGCCGGCCGGCAGCAGCCAGCGCAGCCAGTAGTCCTGGAGGGCGTCCACGTCGGCCACCAGCCGGGACAAGAGGTCGCCCCGGCGGGTGGTGCGCAGCCCGGCGGGGGCCAGCCGCTCCAGTCGCCGGTAGACGGCGACCCGGGTGTCGGCCAGCATCCGCAGCACGGTGTCGTGGGACACCAGCCGCTCGGCGTACCGGAACACGGCGCGTCCGATGCCGAAGGCGCGCGTCGCGGTCACCGCCACCATCAGGTAGAGCACCGGCGGCTGCTGCGAGGCCCGCGAGATGAGCCAGCCGGAGGTGGCCATGAGGCCGACCGCGCTGCCGAGCGCGAGGCTCCCGAGCAGCAGGGCGAGGACCAGCCGGCCCCGCCGCGCCCCGGACAGGGCGCGGACGCGGGCGAGGACACCCCGGCGGGTGGAGCGCCCGCGCCTCGTGCCGGGGGTCGCGGCCGGCCCCGGCCCGGCGGCGGGCGCCGCCTCGTCGGCCGGCTCGGCCGACTCCGCCGCGACGGTCGTGTCCGCGGCACGGTGCTCGGCCGAACGGCCCGCGCGGACTGGGTCGGTGAGGGCTCCCGGCTCCTCGCTCCCCGTCAGCCGCACCACCCGGTCGGCGATCCCCAGCAGCGCCGGGCGGTGCACCACCAGCAGGACGGTCCGCCCGGCCGCCAGGCGGCGCACGGCGGTCACGACCTCCGCCTCGGTCTCGCCGTCCAGCGCGGCCGTCGGCTCGTCGAGCAGCAGCACGGGACGGTCTGCGAGGAACGCCCGGGCCAGCGCGAGGCGTTGCCGCTGCCCGGCGGACAGCCCGACCCCGTCCTCGCCGAGCACGGTGGCGGGCCCGTCGGGCAGCGCGTCCACGAACTCCAGCGCCCCCGCGTCCGCGAGGGCCCGGCGCACGGCGGTGTCGTCGGCGTCGGGACGGGCGAGCCGTACGTTCTCGGCGATGGTCCCGGCGTACAGGTGCGGCCGCTGGGGCACCCAGGCGACCCGCGCGTGCCACTGCGCCAGGTCGAGGTCGGCCAGGTCGGTCCCGCCGACGCACACCCGGCCCGCGGTGGGGCGGACGAAGCCCAGCAGGACGTCGAGCAGCGTGGACTTGCCCGCGCCGCTCGGGCCGACGAGCGCGACGGTCTCCCCCGGCTCGACGGTGAAGCTCACGTCCGTCACCGCGTCCGTGGAGCGGCCGGGGTGGCGGACGTCCACGTGCTCGAAGGCCAGGACCCCCGTGGGCACGGCGGCCGTGCCGGACGACGGCAGGGGCGTCTCCAGGACCGCGAAGACCTCCTCCGCGGCGGCCAGGCCCTCGGCCGCCGCGTGGTACTGCGCGCCGACCTGGCGCAGCGGCAGGTACGCCTCGGGCGCCAGCACGAGGATCACCAGGCCGATGTACAGGTCCATGTCGCCGTGGACCAGGCGCATGCCGATGGTGACGGCGACCAGGGCGACCGAGAGCGTGGCGAGCAGTTCCAGGGCGAAGGAGGACAGGAAGGCGATCCGCAGGGTCCGCAGGGTCGCCTGCCGGTACTCACCGGTGATGCGCTTGATCGACTCGGCCTGTGCCTTGGCCCGGCCGAACACCTTCAGCGTGGGCAGACCGGCGACGACGTCCAGGAAGTGGCCGGACAGCCGGGACAGCAGGCGCCACTGCCGGTCCATGCGGGACTGGGTGGCCCAGCCGATCAGCATCATGAAGACCGGGATCAGCGGCAGGGTGCCGACGATGATCGCCGCGGACACCCAGTCCTCGGTCACGATCCGCGCCAGCACCGCCACCGGCACCACCACCGCGAGCCCCAACTGCGGGAGGTAGCGGGAGAAGTAGTCGTCCAGGGCGTCGATCCCGCGCGTGGCGAGGGCGACCAGCGACCCGGTGCGCTGCCCGCTCAGCCAGCCGGGGCCGAGCGCGCCGGCCCGCTCCAGCAGCCGTCCCCGCAGCTCCGACTTCACGGCGGCGCCGGCCCGGTGGGCGGCGAGTTCGGTGAGCCAGGAGAGCAGGGCCCGGCCGCCCGCCACCGCCACCAGCAGCACCAGGGGCGTGCGCAGGGCGGAGGCGGACTCACCGTGCTGGAAGGCCCCGACGACCACCTCGGCGACGAGCATCGCCTGGGCGATGACGAGCCCGGCGCCGAGGGCACCCAGTCCGACGACGGCCGCCAGGAAGAACCGGGTGGCCCGGGCGTACCGGAGGAGTCGTGGATCGATCGGTTTCACGTGAAACACACCTCAGTGCGCGGCATCGGCGATGTGCTGGGTGCCGATCCGCTTGCGGAAGACCCAGTAGGTCCAGCCCTGGTAGAGCAGGACGAGGGGCGTCGCGATGGCCGCGAGCCAGGTCATGATCTTGAGCGTGTACGCGCTGGAGGAGGCGTTGGTCACCGTCAGGCTCCACTGCTCGTTCAGCGTCGAGGGCATGACGTTCGGGAACAGCGTCAGGAAGAGCATCGACACCGCGGCAACGATGGTGAGGCCCGACAGGGCGAACGCCCAGCCCTCGCGGCCGGCGCGGGCGGTGGCCAGTGCCCCGAGCAGTGCGGCCACGGCCACCACCAGGGCGACGAGCGAGGTGCCGTCCCCCTTGTCGGCCTGGGTCCAGCCCAGGAAGACGAGCGCCAGCACGGCGGTCACCAGGCCGACCCGCAGGGCCGTGGCGCGTGCGCGCTCCCGGATGTCCCCGACCGTCTTGAGGCCCACGAACACCGCGCCGTGGAAGGTGAACAGCGACAGCGTGACCAGGCCGCCCAGCAGGGCGTACGGGTTGAGCAGGTCACCGAGGCCGCCCACGTACTCCAGGTGGGCGTCGATCTTCACACCGCGGGTGATGTTGCCGAAGGCGACACCCCACAGGAAGGCGGGGATCAGCGAGCACCAGAAGATCGCCGTCTCCCAGTTGCGCTGCCAGTTCTCCTCGGGCCGCTTGGCCCGGTACTCGAAGGCGACGCCCCGGACGATCAGGCAGACCAGGATGACGAGCAGCGGCAGGTAAAAGCCCGAGAAGAGGGTGGCGTACCACTCCGGGAAGGCGGCGAACGTCGCCCCGCCCGCGGTGAGCAGCCAGACCTCGTTGCCGTCCCAGACGGGGCCGATCGTGTTGATCAGCACCCGCTTCTCGGTCCGGTCGCGGGCCAGCAGCTTGGTGAGGACACCGACCCCGAAGTCGAAGCCCTCCAGGAAGAAGTAGCCGATCCACAGGACGGCGATGAGGACGAACCAGACGTCGTGCAGTTCCATGACTGTGCAGCTCCCTCGGCCTAGTACGAGAAGGCCATCGGCTTGTCGGCGTCCCGGGAGTCGCCGCCGATCTTCGTGGGCGGGTTGAGGTCGGCCTCCGTCAGCTCGGGCGGCCCGGCCTTCACGTACTTCGCCATCAGCTTCACCTCGACGACGGCGAGGATCGCGTACAGCGCGGTGAAGGTCAGCATCGAGATGAGGACCTCGGTCTGGGAGACACCGGGGGAGACCGCGTCACGCGTCTGGAACAGGCCGTAGACGACCCACGGCTGACGGCCCATCTCGGTGAAGATCCAGCCCCAGGAGTTGGCGATCAGCGGGAAGCCCAGGGTGAGGATCGCCAGGCGCCAGTACCACGTGGTCAGCTTCGGGCCGAGCGCCTTCTTCGGCAGCAGCACCAGGTGGGGCACCTCGTCCTCGCCGACCCGCAGGTGCTGCGGCAGCAGGAACTTCTTGCGGGTCAGCCACAGTCCGGCCATGCCGAGGGCGAAGGACGTCATGCCGAAGCCGATCATCCAGCGGAAGCCCCAGTAGGCGACCGGGATGTTGGGCCGGTAGTCGCCGGGACCGTACTTCGCCTGCTCGGCCTTGTTGACGTCGTTGATGCCGGGGACGTACGAGGTGAAGTCGTCCTTGGCGAGGAAGGAGAGCAGGCCGGGGACCTCGATGGCGACCCTGTTGTGGCCCTTGTCGACGTCGCCGACGGCGAACACGGAGAAGGGCGCGGGCTTCTCGCCGTCCCACAGTGCCTCGGCCGCGGCCATCTTCATCGGCTGCTGCTGGTACATGATCTTGCCGAGCGTGTCGCCGCTGACCGCGGTGAGCAGACCGCCGACGACGACGGTGACCAGTCCCAGCCGCAGCGAGGTCTTCATCACGGGCACGTGCCGCTTGCGGACCAGGTGGAAGGCCGCGATGCCGACCATGAAGGCGCCGCCGGTCAGGAAGGCCGCGGACAGGGTGTGGAAGGCCTGGGCGAGCGCGGTGTTCTGGGTCAGCACCTGCCAGAAGTCGGTGAGCTCGGCCCGGCCCTTCGCCTTGTTGATCCGGTAGCCGACCGGGTGCTGCATCCAGGAGTTGGCCGCCAGGATGAAGTACGCCGACAGGATCGTGCCGATCGAGACCATCCAGATGCAGGCCAGGTGGATCTTCTTCGGCAGCTTGTCCCAGCCGAAGATCCACAGGCCGATGAAGGTGGACTCGAAGAAGAAGGCGATCAGGGCCTCGAAGGCGAGCGGGGCACCGAAGATGTCCCCGACGAAGCGCGAGTAGTCGGACCAGTTCATGCCGAACTGGAACTCCTGCACGATGCCGGTGACGACGCCCATCGCGATGTTGATCAGGAAGAGCTTGCCCCAGAACTTGGTCGCCCTGAGGTACTTCTCCTTGCTGGTGCGCACCCAGGCGGTCTGGAGGCCGGCGGTGAGGGCCGCGAGCGAGATCGTCAGGGGGACGAAGAGGAAGTGGTAGACGGTGGTGATGCCGAACTGCCAACGCGCCAGGGTTTCCGGCGCCAAGGCCATGTCCACGTCGCAGTCTCCTTACATCGCCGTGGTTGCGGCAGTTTGCCCCTCGTGTCCCTCGGGTCAGGGAACGACCAGGGACGAGCTTGTGAACGCGTTCACATTCACAAGCAATTATGGCGCATACTCGTTCGAGGTCGGCGGGGGGTCCCCCGCCCGGACCCCTGGCCCCTGCCGGGAAGGACCGCCCCGCCCGCGAAGAAACAGCAGGTGGGAGTGGGTATAGCGGCAGCGAGGAGAGGACCAGGGGCTGAGGTCGCGCCTCGGACCGCACAGCGGGACGTCGAGGTGCATTTCGTCACATCAGCCGATGACCGCCCGAGGCGGCGCCCGCCGCGCACGACGAAGCGCCCCGGAGGCAGCGGTTGCTGCTTCCGGGGCGCGCTGCGACCGGGCTCGACGGCCCGGTCAGAGCTCCTTGTGGAACGCCTCCGTCACCTTCAGGAAGATGTCGTTCGCCTCGGCCTCGCCGACCGTCACCCGCACACCCTCGCCCGCGAACGGCCGGACCACCACGCCGGCCTGCTCGCACGCGGCGGCGAAGTCGACGGTGCGCTCCCCCAGCCGCAGCCACACGAAGTTGGCCTGGGACTCCGGCACCGTCCAGCCCTGGGCGCGCAGCGCGTCGACCACGCGGGTGCGCTCGCACACCAGCGAGCCGACCCGGCCGAGCAGCTCGTCCTCGGCGCGCAACGAGGCGATGGCCGCCTCCTGGGCCAGCTGGCTCACGCCGAACGGCACCGCCGTCTTGCGCAGCGCCGCCGCCACCGGCTCGTGGGCGATGGCGAAGCCCACCCGCAGCCCGGCCAGGCCGTACGCCTTGGAGAACGTGCGCAGCACGCAGACGTTCGGCCGCTCCCGGTACAGCTCCACGCCGTCCGGCACCTCGGGGTCGCGGATGAACTCGCGGTAGGCCTCGTCCAGCACCACCAGGCAGTCGGCGGGCACACGGTCCAGGAAGCGCTCCAGCTCCTCCCGCCGTACGACCGTGCCGGTCGGGTTGTTCGGGTTGCAGACGAATACCAGCCGGGTCCGGTCGGTGATCGCGTCGGCCATCGCGTCCAGGTCGTGCACGTCACCCGGGGTGAGCGGCACCCGCACGGAGGTGGCGCCGCTGATCTGGGTGATGATCGGGTACGCCTCGAAGGAACGCCAGGCGTAGACGACCTCGTCGCCCGGGCCCGCAGTGGCCTGGATCAGCTGCTGGGCGACCCCCACCGAACCGGTGCCGGTGGCCAGGTGGGAGAGCGGGACGCCGAACCGGTCGGACAACTCGTTCATCAGCCCGGTGCAGGCCATGTCCGGGTAGCGGTTGAACGATTCCGCGGCCGCCGTCACGCTCTCCAGCACACCGGGCAGCGGCGGGTAGGGGTTCTCGTTGGAGGACAGCTTGTAGGCCGCGGGCCCACCCGCCGCGGCCGGCTTGCCCGGCTTGTAGGTGGGGATCCCCGCCAGCTCGGCACGCAGCTTCGGGTTCGTCTCGCTCACCGCAGTCCTCCTCGTGACCACCACCGGCTTCAATACTGCTCACCTTATGAGGATTCGCTCTCGCTGCGTACCGGTCGGACGACGGTGCTGCGTCACAGCGGCACTCCTCGCCCCTGCGCCGACGCGGTCACGGAGACCCCGGACACATCCCGGGCACCGCCGGATGAAGCGGGACGAACCAGGGAACGGCCAGGGGCGCACCCCACATATATCTATGCGCCGGTGGCTCGCGCCGTGGCGCGCGTCGCTCGTGCAGGTGAGTTGAGACCTCTTCGAAACATGACCGCCTTGGCAGGCTCATGCGCGCCGACACGTCACGTCCTGGCACGAAGGTCACCAACGGGCTTTGTTTCCAAGGCATCTGACGGCATGTGACCTTGCAGAAACGTGCCTGTCAACGCGTGCATATGCGTCCGCCCTACCCCACCGGATGAGCCCTACTATCGGCTCGCCATGACAGCAGCAGGGAAGCACCAGGTGAGCCGCGCGGAAACCTCACGCCGAGGCAGCCGGCCGGGTCGGGCGGGGATCAGGGACGTCGCCGCCGCCGCCGGAGTCTCCATCACGACCGTCTCCGACGCCCTGAACGGCAAGGGCAGACTTCCCGATGCCACCCGGCGCCATGTGCGCGAGGTCGCCGACCGGCTGGGCTACCGCCCCTCGGCCGCGGCCCGCACGCTCCGTACCGGTAAGTCGGGCCTCATCGGCCTGACCGTGACCACGTACGGGGATGAACCTTTCACCTTCACCGAGTTCGCGTACTTCGCCGAGATGGCGCGGGCCGCCACCTCCGCCGCGCTCGCCCGGGGCTACGCGCTCGTCATCCTGCCCGCCACCTCCCGCCACGACGTGTGGTCGAACGTGGCCCTGGACGGCACGGTCGTCATCGACCCCTCCGACCAGGACCCCGTGGTCGGCGAACTCCTCCGCCAGGGCTTACCCGTCGTCTCCGACGGCCGCCCCGCCGGCCCCCTGCCGGTCACCGCGTGGGTCGACAACGACCACGAGGCCGCCGTCCTCGACATCCTCGACCACCTCGCCGACGCGGGCGCGCGCCGGATCGGCCTGCTCACCGGCACCACGACGGACACCTACACCCACCTGTCGACCACGGCCTACCTGCGCTGGTGCGAGCGGGTCGGACAGGACCCCGTCTACGAGGCGTACCCCGCGCACGACCCGTGCGCCGGCGCCGTCGCCGCCGACCGGCTGCTCGCCCGCCCCGACCGGCCCGACGCCGTGTACGGCCTGTTCGACCCCAACGGCACCGACCTGCTCGCCGCCGCCCGCCGCTACGGGCTGCGCGTGCCGGAGGACCTGCTGCTGGTGTGCTGCTCCGAGTCCACGGTGTACGCGAACACCGAACCGCCCGTCACCACCCTGTCGCTGAAGCCGCGGCGCATCGGCACGGCGGTCGTCCAGCTCCTCATCGACGCGATCGAGGGCGTGGAGTCCGACCACCCGGTCGAGCAGGTGATACCGACGGAGCTGATCGTGCGCACGTCGTCGCAGCGCCGTCCGCCGAGGACGACGGTGAGTCCGCCGCGGGGGCCCGAGCGGGGGTAGCGGTCCGAGGGGGTGCGGTCGGGGGAGCGGTCCGAGGGGGGACGGCCGGGGCTCGCGGGGGATGGTCGGGGGCGGCACCCAAAGGCTGAGCGGGAACCCTGAGGGGATGGCCGGGGCCCGAGGGGGGACGGCCCGAACCCGGGGGGTACAACCAGGGGCCCGAGGGGGGTGCGCGGGGGCGATCGGGGAAGCGGTGGCCGTCGAGGGGGAGGGGACGGTCACCCCGACTCCCTCCGCTCACCGGGTAGTGGGAACCGTGGGGCGGGTGTGCGGCGGGGGACCAAGCCCGGCCCAATCGGGGCGAATGCCACGGTGAACTGGAGCCTTGCTCCGATTCACCACCCCTGGGTCATCACACGGCACGATCCGCATTCCTATGATGGGCGCACGACACCGCGGGCCGCTGCGACCAGGCAGTCCGAAGCGGTGCAGATGCGGCGCGATGGTGGAGGGGTCTGATGACTCAGGGGGCCGGTCAGGGACCCGAGGTGGAGCGGACGGCGACGCTGCGCGACTTCCGGGTGCCGGCGTACGTCCACGAGACCGGTCCGTACGCCCACAGCACGCACCCCGGCAACGCCGTACCGCCGGTCGAGGAACCGGTGGACTCCCCCGAGGGGTACACCCCGACCCAGCGCGACCTGCCCGTCATCAACCGGGGCGACACGCTGCAGGTGACCGTGGACCCCACGACGGCCGCTCCCGCCCCGGTGCCCGCGACGGGCCCCGGACCGCTGTACGTCGTCGGCGACGTCCACGGCTACCTCGACGAACTCCTCGCCGCCCTCCAGGACAAGGGCCTCATCGACGCGGCGGGCCACTGGTGCGCCGGCACCTCGCGCCTGTGGTTCCTCGGTGACTTCACCGACCGCGGCCCGGACGGCATCGGCGTCATCGACCTGGTGATGCGGCTGTCGGCCGAGGCGGCCGCGGCGGGCGGCTACTGCAAGGCCCTCATGGGCAACCACGAACTGCTGCTGCTCGGCGCCAAGCGCTTCGCCGACACCCCCGTCCACTCCGGCGCCGGCACCGCCACCTTCCAGGCCGCCTGGCTGCTCAACGGCGGGCAGAAATCGGACATGGACCGCCTCCAGGACCACCACCTGCAGTGGATGGCCCGCCTCGACGCGCTCACCGAGATCGACGGACACCTGCTGGTCCACTCCGACACCACCGCCTACCTCGACTACGGCTCCTCGATCGAGGAGGTCAACGACACCGTCCACGACACCCTCACGCGCAACGACGCGGACGAGGTGTGGGACCTGTTCCGCAAGTTCACCAAGCGCTTCTCCTTCCGCGACGAGGGCGGCGCCGACGCCGTGCGCTCCCTGCTGGATACGTACGGCGGCACCCGGATCGTTCACGGTCACAGCCCCATCCCCTACCTGCTGGGCGAGGTCGGCTCCGAGGAGGGCGAGGACGAGGCGGGCCCGGTGGTCGTCGGCCCGCACGTGTACGCCGACGGGCTGGCCATCGCGATGGACGGCGGCGTGACCATGGCCGGAAAGCTGCTGGTCCAGCAACTCCCCCTGGAGAACTGACTTTTCACAGGGCGCCGTGCCGGCCTCCGGTCCCTTCACGGACCGTGCAGGCCAGGGGCCAATTTCCGCAAACCCCCTGTCACCTGGAGCCGTCGCCGCTCTACCATCGGCTTATCCGTAGCAGGCTCCCCTCCGTTTCTGCCCGACGGCTCGTTGGCATGCGAGCCCCAAGCCTCACGGAGCATCGGGGGATGCACATGAACAGCGTTCCGCAGCACCTGCACACCGAGGACCGCCAGGAGTACGAGCGGATCCTCGACGAGGCGCTGCGCTCCGCCCCGGCCCACCCGGAACTGACCGCTGTCGGACAGCGGCTCAACACCGAACAACTGCGCACCATGGCGCTCGACGCCACCGCGCTCATCACGGCGGCCGCGGCCACCGAGTACCGGCACTACATCGAGGTCCGTGACGAGCTGCGCCGGCCCGCGCCCGCCGCCGCTGCGTCCGCCCACGACTCCGGCCCGGGGGAGCCGGGCCTGGGCGCGATGGGGCTCGTCACCACCGTGGGGGAGGCGGCCGAGACCGCCGGTGCGGGCGCCGTCGCCGTCGCGGCCGTCCTCACGCCCGTCCTGGCGGGCACCGCCGCGGTGATCTTCCTGCTCGTCGGTTACCTGCTCAAGATGATCGAGCCCCGGCCGGCCTTCGCCGACACCCTGCTCACGACGGGCTGGGTGTTCGGCGCGGTGACCGCGGTCGCCATCCTCGTCGCCACGGTCGGCCTGCTGCTCACCGCCCTGCGCAACCGTCCCTCGCTCGACGCCGGCTCCCACGGCGAACTCGCCGAGGAGGTCGAACGGGCCCGGGAGGCCTGGCGGGACGCCCTCCTGGAACGCGGCATCCTGCCGTTCCTGCGGGAGGCACTGGCCGACCCGGACACCGCGGCGGCCGTGTCCCGTACGACGGCCCCGCAGGGCCCGGCCGACCGCTTCCCCAAGATCGGGTACGACCGTCCCGGGTTCAGCAGCCCCGATGAGGGGCCGGGCCGGGGCCACCGCCCGCGCTTCACGAGCCCCGACTACACCAGCCCGGACTTCGGAGGCCCGGAACACCGGCCGGAGTGATCCGGCGCTCGGCCCGGCTCCCCCGGGCCCCTGGGTCCACCGGCTCGCGGGTTCTTCGCGCGGGGAGCGCGAGCCGGGTCACGGTCCCAGGATTCCGAGTCTGCCCGCCTCCCGGATCCACGTCGGGAACTCGGAGAGCAGCCGGTCGTAGAGCTCCGGGTCGGGCACGGTGCTGATGTCGTCGACCGCGAAGAACCCGACGTTGTCGACCTGGCGGCCGGGAAGCGTGTCGAAGCGCTCCAGGACGCCGTACCGGGCGCGGCCCAGCCCCACGAACTGCCAGAAGATGGGCTCGCCCACCGCGGCCCGCAGCTCGCTCTCGATCGCGCTGTCGCGGTAGATCCCCCCGTCCGAGAAGAACAGCACCAGGGTCGGGGCCGCGGCGGGGTTCGCCCGCACGTACGCCCGCACCTCGGCGATCACCTTCTGCTCCTCGTTGCCGATGCCGATCGCCCGCATGTCCACCTGGCCGGGCTCCAGGCCGCGCTTCTTGCTCCGCCGGAACAAGCTCAGCTCCCCCACCCTGACGTGCAGCCGCAGCCACTGCGGGAGTTCGGCCAGGCGCAGGTCGGGCAGCCGGGCGGGGTGGGTGGCGAACGTCCACGCCTGCATCTCGCCGTCGTCGTCGAGCTGGGCCGCGACCGCCGCCATCCGCTCGACCACGTCGGCGACGACGCCCTTGGAGTACAGGAACGACATCGAGCCGGAGGCGTCCAGCACGAGGATCACCCGTGCCGTGACATCCGCGGCGCCGTGCTTGCGCAGACTGACGGCGACCTGCTCCTTGCGCAGGGAGAGCCGCTTGCGCATGTCCACGGGCAACTGCTCCTCGCCCTTGGTCAGACGGGCGGCACCGGGGGCCGGGGGCTGGGCGGGCGGGACCGCGGGGGCCGGCGGCGGGAACGCCGGCGCGGTGGGCGGGGCCGGCGGGGGTGCGGGCGAGGTGGGCGGAGGCGGTGCAGGTGTGGGCGAGGTGGGGGGCTGCGGCGGGAGGGGGGTCGGTGCGGGGCTGGGGGACGGGGTGGGCGTCGGTGCCGTCGGGGCGTCGTCGTCCACGGTGATCCCGAAGTCCGTGGCCAGCCCGGCGAGTCCGGAGGCGTACCCCTGCCCGACCGCACGGAACTTCCACTGTCCCGCCCGCCGGTAGAGCTCGCCACCGATGAACGCCGTCTCGGTGTCGGCCGCCATCTCGAACCGGGCCAGCTCGCTCCGGCTCCCGGCGTCCAGGAGCCGCAAGGTCAGCCCGGTCACCTGCCCGAACGTCCCGCCGTCGGCCGACGCGCACAGCACGACCCGGTCCACGGCACTCTCCAGCGCGCGCAGGTCCACGGCGACCGTGTCCGTCGTGACGGCGCCCGAGCTGCCCTTGCCCAGGTGGCGCACGGCGCCGGAGGCGTGACGCGGCTGGTTGTAGAAGACGAAGTCCCCGTCGTCCCGCACCCGTCCCGCCCCGGTCAGCAGCAGGGCCGAGGCGTCCACGTCCGGCGCACCCGGCCCGTGCTGCCAGCTGAGTTCGGCACACACGCCCGCCGCGTCGACGGCCAGATTGGCACCCTTGCTCAAGGATCGCGCTGTCATGGGCTCAGTGTGCCTACTTCCTGGGGGAACGGGCGGCTCCGGGAGTGAGATCCCGGAGCCGGACCCTGCGCGCCGGAGCGCGGTGTCAGTCCGCCAGCGGCAGGTACACCCTGTTGCCGGCGGCCGCGAACTCCTTGGACTTCTGGGCCATGCCCTCCTCGATCTCCGTCCGGCTGCCGCCGTGCTCGCGGCGGATGTCCTGGGAGATCTTCATCGAGCAGAACTTCGGCCCGCACATCGAGCAGAAGTGGGCGGTCTTGGCCGGCTCGGCCGGGAGGGTCTCGTCGTGGAACTCCCGTGCCGTGTCCGGGTCGAGGGCCAGGTTGAACTGGTCCTCCCAGCGGAACTCGAAGCGGGCGTCGGACAGTGCGTCGTCCCATTCCTGGGCACCGGGGTGCCCCTTGGCGAGGTCGGCTGCGTGGGCGGCGATCTTGTAGGTGATGACGCCGGTCTTGACGTCGTCACGGTTGGGCAGCCCCAGGTGTTCCTTGGGGGTGACGTAGCAGAGCATCGCCGTGCCCCACCAGGCGATCATCGCGGCACCGATGCCGGAGGTGATGTGGTCGTACGCCGGCGCGACGTCCGTCGTCAGCGGTCCGAGCGTATAGAACGGAGCTTCATCGCAGATCTCCTGCTGCAGGTCGATGTTCTCCTTGATCTTGTGCATCGGGACGTGTCCCGGGCCCTCGATCATCGTCTGTACGTCGAAACGCCTGGCGATCCGGTTGAGTTCCCCGAGCGTGCGCAACTCCGCGAACTGCGCCTCGTCGTTGGCGTCCGCGATGGAGCCGGGACGCAGGCCGTCGCCCAGCGAGTAGGTGACGTCGTAGGCGGCGAGGATCTCGCAGAGCTCCTCGAAGTGCTCGTAGAGGAACGACTCCTTGTGGTGGGCCAGGCACCAGGCCGCCATGATGGAGCCGCCGCGCGAGACGATGCCGGTCTTGCGGTTCGCCGTCAGCGGCACGTACGCCAGGCGCACGCCCGCGTGGACCGTCATGTAGTCCACGCCCTGCTCGGCCTGCTCGATCACGGTGTCCTTGTAGATCTCCCAGGTCAGCTCCTCGGCCCTGCCGTCGACCTTCTCCAGCGCCTGGTAGAGCGGGACGGTGCCGATGGGGACGGGGGAGTTGCGCAGCACCCACTCGCGGGTGGTGTGGATGTTGCGGCCCGTGGACAGGTCCATGACCGTGTCGGCGCCCCAGCGGGTCGCCCAGGTCATCTTCTCGACCTCCTCCTCGATGGAGGACGTCACCGCCGAGTTGCCGATGTTGGCGTTGACCTTCACCAGGAACCGCTTGCCGATGATCATCGGCTCGATCTCCGGGTGGTTGACGTTCGCCGGCAGGACCGCACGGCCCGCCGCGATCTCCTCGCGCACCACCTCGGGAGAGACGTTCTCCCGGAGGGCCACGAACTCCATCTCCGGCGTGATCTCGCCCCGGCGCGCATAGGCGAGCTGGGTGACCGCCCGGCCGTCGCGGCCGCGGCGCGGCTGGCGCGGACGGCCCGGGAAGACCGCGTCCAGGTTGCGCAGGCCGCCGCGCGGGGCGGTGTGCTTGATGCCGTCGTCCTCCGGACGGACGGGCCGCCCGGCGTACTCCTCCGTGTCGCCGCGGCCGATGATCCAGTTCTCCCGCAGCGGCGACAGCCCCCTGCGGACGTCGGTGTCGACGAGCGGATCGGTGTACGGGCCCGACGTGTCGTACAGCGTGACCGACTGCCCGTTGGTGAGGTGCACCTGACGGACCGGCACCCGCAGGTCGGGGCGGGTGCCCTCGACGTACGCCTTGTGCCAGCCGATGGACTTCCCGGCCTCCTGGGACGTGTGGGGAGCCGTCTCGAGCGGCGTCCCGTCCTGGACGGAGGCAGGCGTGCGTGCGTCCTTGTTGGTCATGAGACCTACTCCCTACGCCGGCATTACCCGGTAACAGGTTCGGCGGTCGACGCAGCGGTCACCGTCCCTCACCGACGTCTCGTGTGGAACATCTCTCGTTCCACGTGAAACATCGCGAAGACGGAGGTCAGCGCCCTCTCAGCCCGGTGCTCCGAGCTCCCGCGTGTGCAAAGGTGCCCCCACGCTAGCGTCCGTTCGGGCGCGGTGAACAGAGGGCCCCTGTCGTTCTTGCGATGATCGGGCGGTGACCACGACATCCCGCCCCCCGTACCCGCCCCCGGAACCCCGCCGCCCGCCCACCGGCGAGGCGTTCGGCCACGAGCCCGCGCAGGGGTACGCCCCGGACCCCGGGGACGGTCACGGACCCGGAAGTCCGGGGGACGGTGGTCACGGCGGATCCGGGCACGGCGGCCACGGGGGCCACGGGGGATCCGGACACGGAGGTCACGGGAGCCACGGGAGCCACGGGAGCCACGGGAGCCACGGCGGATCCGGACACGGTGGGCACGGGCACAGCCACAGTCATGGTCCGGCCGCGCCCGTCTCCCAGCATCTGCGGAAGGTCATCGCCGCCATCCTGATCCCGTTCGGCGCGGCGGTGCTCATCGGGCTCGCGGTGCTCTGGCCGGGCGGGGCGCCCGCGCACGAGCGCACCGGCGTCGGTTTCGACCGGCAGACGCAGCACGCCACGGTCACCCAGGTCGTCGAGGTCAGCTGCCAGTCGGTGAACGCCTCGGGAGGCACCCCGACCGGTGACACCTCCACGGCCGAGGGCTCCTCCGCCCAGCAACAGGCGAACGGCACCTGCAAGAAGGCCACGATCCGGGTCGACACCGGCAAGGACGAGGGCCGTACGTTCACCGAGATCGTCCAGCCGGACCAGACACGGCAGTTGCACGAGGGCCAGAAGGTCGTGGTCGCCTATGAGCCCTCCGCTCCGAAGGACCTGCAGTACTCGGTCACCGACGTCGACCGCGGCTTCCCCATGGCGCTGCTGGCCGGCATCTTCGCCGTCGCCGTGGTGGTCGTCGGGCGCCTGCGCGGTGTCATGGCGCTGGTGGCACTGGCGATCAGCTTCCTGATCCTGAACTTCTTCATCCTGCCCGCGATCCTCGAGGGCTCGAACCCCCTGGTCGTGGCGGTGGTGGGCGCCAGCGCGATCATGCTGATCGCGCTCTACCTGTGCCACGGCCTGTCGGCCCGTACGTCCGTGGCGGTGCTCGGGACGCTGATCTCCCTGCTGCTGATCGGCGTGCTCGGCTCGCTGTTCATCGACTGGGCCGCGCTCACCGGCAACACCGACGACAACACCGGCCTGATCCACGGGCTGTACCCGTCGATCGACATGAGCGGTCTGCTGCTCGCCGGCGTCATCATCGGCTCGCTCGGTGTCCTCGACGACGTCACGGTCACGCAGACCTCGGCGGTCTGGGAGCTGCACGAGGCCAACCCGGCGATGAGCTGGCGCGGGCTGTACCGGGCGGGCATCCGGATCGGCCGCGACCACATCGCGTCCGTGGTCAACACCCTGGTCCTCGCCTACGCGGGCGCCGCGCTGCCGCTGCTGCTGCTGTTCTCCATCGCGCAGAGCAGCGTCGGCACGGTCGCCAACAGCGAGTTGGTCGCGGAGGAGATCGTGCGCACGCTGGTGGGCTCGATCGGCCTGGTCGCCTCGGTGCCGGTCACCACGGCGCTGGCGGCCCTGGTCGTCGCGGCCGACCGGCCTGCACCGGACGCGGGCCGGGGGCGGGAAGCGAAGGCCGGCGCCACGGTGCCGGGAGCCGTCGGGGCCGGGTCCGGCCCGACGTCATCGGCCCCGGCGGCGGCTCCGTCGCGCGGAGGACGGGGGCGGCGCCGCAAGCGCTGAGGGCTGCCGATTACGGCGTCCAGCCGGGCGTCAGGCGCTCAGGGGGCCGGCCATGGCGCCACCCCGGGCGGTCAGGGGCGGTCCCTCCCGGCCCCTTCCTGCAGAACCGTTCCTGCACGTCCTCCCCTCCAGCGATGAAGCGTTCCGCCACTGCTGCGGCGGCGCGGCTCAACCGGCGCTCTGCTCCTCCGCCAGGATCCGGTCCAGCGCCTCGTCGAGGTGGGCGTCGAAGTCGGCCAGTGCGGTCTCCTGCCCCAGCGGCACCAGCTTGTCGGTGCGGTCCAGGAAGGCCACCAGCGGCGCGGCCGAGGAGCGGAACAGCGCCTGGTCCATGCCCACCTGGAGCCGGATCAGGACCTCGCCCAGCGTGTCCGCTTCCACGGGAGCGACCCGCACGTCGCCCTCACCGCACGGTCTGCCCACCCCGTCGATGAGCAGCTCCCGACCGAACGCCCAGGTCACCGGGGCGTCCCCGGGAAGGTGGAAGGTGAGCCGGACGGCGTAGGGATCGCTGCTGTCGTAACTCAGCTCGACCGGGATGCGGAACGACAGCTCCTCGGACACGAGAAAGCTCATCATGACCTCTGCCTCTACCGCCTGTACGGACTCGCGCATCGCCTAACCCCGTCGTTGCCGTCGACTGGCCGGGAATGGACCCCTGACTCTGCCCCGCATCTTGCTGAACGTGTATGGCAGATCACAAGGAGTGAGTTTTCAGATGCTGATAGAGAGGGCGAGCGACCCCAGTTTCCGGCCCACCTCGCTCTGCAGCCGCTGGGCCGCGAGCAGGAGCCGGTCCTCTTGGTGGACCGGCAGGGACAGGGCCATCGTGGCCGCCGTGGTGCCCACGGTGATCGGGATCGCCGCGCAGACGGTGCCTAGCGCGTACTCCTGCCGCTCCGTCACCGGCTGCATCCTGCGCATGCGTTCGAGGCGGCGCAGAAGGGTGAGGCCGTCACGCACCGTGTACGGAGTGACGGACTGCACGGGGTAGCGGGACAGGTGGTCGCGGCGGGCCTCCACGTCGAGCTGGGAGAGCAGGCACTGGCCGATGGCGTGTGCGTGGCCGGTTTCGCGGAAGTCGGCCCACTCCTCGACGGCCGGATTGCCGGGGGTGTCGGAGACGCACATGACCTCGATCTCGCCGTCGCGGTACACGGCGTAGTACACGGGGACGCCGATCGAATCGCGCCAGTGCGCGAGGGCGTCCACGACGGTGCTGCGACGTTTCTGCGCTGCTCCGGTACTGCTCAGCCGTTCGGCTGCCTCGCCGAGGAAGAACAGGCCCTTGTCGCGGCGGAGATAGCCCTCGTGCACCAGGGTGCGCAGCAGGTGGTAGGCCGTGGGGAGGGCCAGGCCGGTCTCGCGGGCGAGTTGCTTGGCGGGGGCCCCGCACTCGTGCTCGGCCACGCACTCCAGCAGGCGCATGGCCCGCTGGACGGATCCGATGAGGGTGGTCGCGGGCTGCGGCTGCTCGGGGACGGCCGGTGCGGGGGCCCGCGGGAAGGTGACCGTACGCGGCCCGGGCGCGTGCGGCTGTCCGGATGCGGTGTCGACCGTGGCCAAGAGTCACTCCCGAGGCGCGAGGGGGCGGCCCGTGCCGGGGAACACGGGAGGGGGTGCGCTGCTCGCGGGGTGTCCCCGCGTCGAGTTCCGGACTCTAACCGGCCGCCACCGCGTGCGGCCGGGCTGCGCGGGAAACTTCCCCCGCCCGAGGGAACCGCTGCTCCGTGTTACCGGTCAGCGGTGTCCCGTCCCGCTCACCAGTCGCTGCGCGAGGAGGACCCCGCCCTGAACTTCCGTACGACGTAGAGGAGTCCGCCGACCAGGGCGACGAAGATCAGCAGCTTGAACAGCAGGCCGATCAGGAAGCCGACGACGCTGGCTATCAGCCCGCCGAAGACGACGAGGGCGATGACCGGCACCGCGACCCACTTCACCCACCACGGCAGTCCCGCGAAGATCTCTCGCATCGCCCTCGTCCTACCTCTCCGCCCGTCGCTGTGCCGGGTCCCTGTCGGCCCGGTACGTCCGCGACCGGAGCCTTTCGTTGTCCTGCACCCGATGCTAGGGCCGTGAGGTGGCCCGGCGGGGACCTCGCATCCCTTGTCCTCCCCTGACCGATCCCCTAGGGAATGCCGGGGTCGCGGCTCAGGCTTCCGGGGGAGAGAACACCACCAGGACCCGCAGGTCCTCGCTGATGTGGTGGAACTTGTGGGCGACCCCGGCAGGCACGTAGATCACGCTGCCGCGTGCCACCTGCGTGGTCTCCAGGCCGACGGTGATGGAGGCGCGGCCGCTCGCCACGAAGTACACCTCGTCCTGGTCGTGCGGGTTCTGCGGGTCGTGCGCGCCCGCGTCGAGCGCGTACAGCCCCACGGACATGTTCCGTTCCCGCAGGAACTGCAGGTAGGCGCCGTCGTTGGCGGCCCGCTCCGCCTCCAGTTCGTCCAGCCGGAATGCCTTCATCGCTTGGTCCGCCCCTGCCCGGTGCTCGTGTCCGATCTCTCTGCGACGATCAGACACATGAAGAATTTCGTAGTCAAGACGATCGCCAACGCGGGCGCCCTGGCGGTGGCCGTCTGGCTGCTCGACAAGATCACCCTGACCGGTGACAGCACGGGCAAGGAGGTCGGCACGCTGATCGTCGTCGCCCTGCTGTTCGGTCTGGTGAACTTCCTGGTCAAGCCGGTGGTGCAGGTACTGACCTTCCCGCTGTTCGTCCTGACGCTGGGCCTGATCACGCTGGTGGTGAACGCGCTCATGCTGCTGCTCACCTCCTGGCTGGCCGACAAGCTCGACCTGAGCTTCCACGTCGAGGGCTTCTGGACCGCGGTCATCGGCGGTCTGATCATCTCGATCGTGTCCTGGGCGCTGAACATGGTCCTGCCGGACGAGGACTGACCCCATGACCTACCGCGTCTGCTTCGTCTGCACCGGCAACATCTGCCGCTCCCCGATGGCCGAGGCCGTCTTCCGCGCACACGTGACGGAGGCCGGGCTGGACGGCGCGGTGCAGGTCGACAGCGCCGGCACGGACGGCTGGCACGAGGGCGAGGGCGCCGATCCGCGCACCCTCTCCGTCCTCGAGGAGCACGGCTACCCCCTCGAACACACCGCACGGCAGTTCCGGCCGGCGTGGTTCGGCCGCCTCGACCTGGTGATCGCGCTGGACGCGGGTCACCTCAGGGCCCTGCGCCGTCTCGCGCCCACCGCGGAGGACGCCGCCAAGGTCCGCCTGCTGCGCTCGTACGACCCCGGCGCGGGCCACGACCTGGACGTGCCGGACCCCTACTACGGGGGGCGTGACGGGTTCGAGGAGTGTCTTGAGATGGTGGAGGCGGCGAGCGAGGGCCTGCTCGCCGCGGTACGCGACGATGTGGAGGGACGAGCGGCATGAGTGGTGCGGAGGACGGTGTCATCGGCGGCGGCGAGAGCACGCGCGCGGTGCGGGCGGGGCTGCCCGAACCGGTGAAGTACGAGCCGACGCTTCCCGGGCCCGTGTTCGCCGCCCACTACCACCTGCCGGGCGAGCCCACCGGACCGTACACCTACGGCCGCGACGAGAACCCCACGTGGACCCGTCTGGAACAGGCCATCGGTGAACTCGAGGCGCCCGGCCAGGACGGCGTGGAGACGCTGGTGTTCGCCTCCGGCATGGCGGCGATCTCGGCGGCGCTGTTCTCCCAGCTGCGCGCCGGGGACGCCGTGGTGATGCCCGACGACGGCTACCAGGCGCTCCCGCTGGTGCGTGCCCAGCTGGAGGCGTACGGCATCGAGGTGCGCACCGCGCCGACCGGCGGCGACGCCCAGCTCGCCGTGCTGGACGGGGCGAAGCTGCTGTGGATCGAGTCGCCGTCCAACCCCGGGCTCGACGTGTGCGACATCCGCCGGCTCGTCGACGCCGCCCACGGGCAGGGCGCCCTGGTCGCCGTGGACAACACGCTCGCCACGCCGCTCGGCCAGCGCCCGCTGGAGCTCGGCGCGGACTTCTCCGTCGCGAGCGGCACCAAGCAGCTCACGGGGCACGGGGACGTCCTGCTGGGGTACGTCACCGGGCGCTCCGGCGACGCCATGACGGCGGTCCGGCGCTGGCGGAAGATCGTCGGTGCCGTGCCCGGCCCCATGGAGGCCTGGCTCGCGCACCGCTCGATCGCCACCCTGGCCCTGCGGGTCGAGCGGCAGAACGCGACCGCGCTGGCGGTGGCGGAGACGCTGCGGCAGCGTTCCGACGTGACCGGTGTGCGCTACCCGGGGCTGCCCGACGACCCGTCGCACCGGATCGCCGCGCAGCAGATGCGGCGCTTCGGCTGTGTGGTGTCCTTCGCGCTGCCCTCGCGTGAGCGGGCCGAGCGTTTCCTGGACGCGCTGCGCCTGGTGGACGACGCGACCAGCTTCGGCGGGGTGCGGTCGACGGCCGAGCGGCGCGGGCGCTGGGGCGGGGACGCGGTGCCGGAGGGCTTCATCCGGCTGTCGGTCGGCGCCGAGGACGCGGACGACCTGCTGGCGGACGTGGTGCGGGCGCTGGACGAGTCGGCGTGACCGGCTGATCATGCGGTCCGGCGGGCCTCCCCTGCCGACGCACGGACGGTCCGAGCCTCCCCCCCTGGTGGCCCGGACCGTCCCCGGTTCTCCGCGCGAAGAACCGTCTTGCACAGGCTAGTTGACTGGGTGTCAGTAGCCAATGGCGCCTGCGGCAGCGCGCGACCGCCGTACGGCTCCTCCGCCGCGGGACGCATCACTCACCGGTACGCTTGGTGACGTTTTGCGATGTTTCACGTGAAACGCGGGACGATGTTTCACGTGGAACCCAGCGGGCCACATTTCTCCCATGACCGTCCGACCCGTGGTCAAGCGCACCGCCCGCGCCGTTCTGCTGGACGGTGACGACCTGATCCTGATCAAGCGCACCAAGCCCGGCGTGGATCCCTACTGGGTCACTCCCGGGGGCGGGGTCGAGCCGGAGGACACCACCGTCGTGGACGCCCTGCACCGCGAGGTGTACGAGGAACTCGGGGCGAAGATCACCGATGTGGTGCCCTGCTTCGTCGACACCGTCGAGCACATCGGCGAGGACAGCAGCACCACGGGAGTGAAGGTGCAGCACTTCTTCGTCTGCCACCTGGAATCCATGGACCCGGCCCTGCGGCACGGACCGGAGGTCGAGGAGCCCGCCGGGGAGTACGAGATCGTGCGGGTGCCGTTCACCCGCGTGGGGATCGCCTCCGTCCACCTCGTACCGCTGTCGCTGCGGCACTACCTGGACGGCAACATCGAGGGTGTGCGCGCCATGCACGCACCCGATCTGGGGTGAGGTCCCCGGCTCCCGGTCAGCGTCCCGCGACGCCCAGCTCCTCGACCGCGTCATGACGGATCCGCTCCGGCGGGATGCCGATGTCCCGCAGCGCGTCCACGCCGCTGCGGATCATCGCGGGCGGTCCGGAGACGTACGCCTCGTGCGCGTCCCAGGGGCCGAAGGTCCGTAACGCGTGGGACAGCTGGGGCCGGCCGTCGCGGTCTACCACGGGGCGGACCTCGAGCCAGGGGTGCGCCCGCTGGAGCCCGAGCATCGTGTCGATGTCGTAGAGGTCCCGCTGGGAGCGGGCGCCGTAGAACACCTCGACCGGCCGTCGTACGGCGCGCTCGGCCAGGTCCTCGACGAGCGCCCTGATGGGGGCGATGCCCGTGCCCCCGCCCACACAGACGAGCCCGCTGTCCCCGGCGGCGTCCACGGTCATGGATCCGGTCGGCGGGCCGAGGCGCAGTACGTCGCCGGGTCCGGCCCGGTGCACCAGCGCACGGGACACCCAGCCGGCCGATATCGCCTTCACGTGGAACGTGAGCAGTCCGTCGGAGCGGGGCGCCGAGGCGAACGAGTAGTGGCGCCAGATCCGGGGCCACCACGGGGTCTCCAGGGCCGTGTACTGCCCGGCGAGGAAGGGGTACGGCCGGTCGGGGCGGAGCGTGAGCACCGCCACGTCCGGCGTTCTGAGCTCGTGGGACACGATCTCGGCGTGCCACCAGGCCGGGGCGAGGAGTTCGTCCGCCGCGGCCGCGTCGATCATGACCTGGGAGATCCTCGTGTACGCGCGCACCCAGGCGGCTTCCGTCTCCGCGTCCCACACGCAGGCGGCGAACCGGCGCAGCGCGGCGATCAGGCACTCCCCGATCGCCGGATAGTGCTCGGGCCGGGTGCCGTACTTGCGGTGTCCGCGGCCGAGGCGCTGGAAGTGATCGGCGAGCGCGGGCGTGTCGTCGACGTGCTCGACGGCCGTCAGCAGGGCCTTGAACAGCCGGTCGCGCTGGACGTCCATGGCCGGCGGGAAGAGCGGCCGCAGACCGGGGTACCGCACGAAGAGCAACGCGTAGAAGTACGACGTGACCTCGTCGGCCATGGGGGTCAGCTCGGCCATGGTGCGGCGGATGAGGGCTGCGTCCGGGGAGGCCTGGGGCACCGGGGCGGCCCGCTGGGGCAGCGCCCGCGAGTCCGGCGCGCCGACGCCCGGCTCGGAGGGCGGCCGCGTGCGCGACCCGAACCAGCCGTCCTCCCCGCGGGACGAGCCGTTGTCGGCCGACCTGCTGGTCGGAACGTCCATGCTGTGCCTCGCCTACTCTCAGCCCGTGCGGAATGCGGAGCACCCTGCCGGCAGGGGTCGCCCCGGGCACGGACCGGAGTCGACCCTACCGTCCGTCGCCCGCACCCATGTACCCGCTTCCCCCTGCGGAACGCTCGAGGCAGACACTCCGCCCTTTTGCTCAACTGGCGTACCGGACAGTCCGGTTCACAGGTTTCGCCCAGGCGTTGTTTCACGTGGAACAGTGAACGACCCCGGCCGTGTCGTCCAGGACCACGAGGTGGCCAAAAGCGCGTACGTCTCTGGGGAAAGAAGGCGAAACGGGTGGACGCCGCGGGCGCGGGTCGGAGAGCCTGACCTGCGTGCTCACTCCTTCCCCAACCGCTCTGCCCGTCCGTCGGCTGACACACCGTGACCTCATCGCGTGCGCCGACTTGTCCGAGGATCGCGGGTGGCCCCGCGAGGAGCACAAGTGGAGCCTGCTGCTGACGGCCGGGCAGGGGTACGGCATCGACGATCCGGCGGGCGGGCTCATGGCCGCCTGCGCCGTGACCCGGTACGGCCCGCAGGAGCGGCCGGAGCTGAGCGCCATCGGCATGATGCTGGTCGCGGAGCGGCACGCCCGGCAGGGGCTCGGACGGCATCTGCTGCGCCATGTCGTCTCCGCGCTTGGCCCCACCCCGCTGACCCTGCACGCCACGCCCCTCGGTCGTCCGTTGTACGAGGAGCTGGGGTTCAAGACCACGGGCCGGGCCGAGATGGTGAGCGGGCACTTCCTCCCCGGCGGGCCGGCGCCCACGGTGCCGACCCGCGCGGCGACGGCCGGGGACCTCCCGGCGATCATCCGGCTGGACGAGGACGTCTTCGGCACCGATCGTACCCACATGATCACCCGGCTGCCCGCCTTCGCCGACCGGCTGCGCGTCGCCGTGGAGGACGGCCGGATCATCGGCTACGCGGCGGCCTGGCCCAACATGGACACCCATGTCATCGGCCCGCTGATCGCCCGGGACACGGAGACCGCGCGGGCCCTGGTCGCCTCCCTCGCCGCGCACACCGACCGGCCCCTGCGCACCGACGTCGACGTGCGGCACGAGGACCTGCTGGCCTGGCTGAAGGAACGGGGCCTGGCCTCGGTCGCCTTCAACTCCGTCATGACCCACGGCATCACGGAACTGCCGGGTGACTGGACGCGCCGCTTCGCCCCGCTGACGGTGGCGGCCGGCTGACGGCACCCCGGCACCCCGGCATACGGGCATACGGGCATACGGGCATACGGGCATACGGGCATACGGGAACGCCGGCTTCCCTGGAAGCCGGCGTTCCCGTCGGTGCGTATGCGGCGCGACGAGCCGTCGGAGCCGTCGGCGCGCGAGGGGGGGGCGGTGGTCAGGCGGCGAGGTTCGCCACGGCCGCCGTGGCGAACCCGTGGTCCTGCTCCGGGGCGCCGCCCCCGACGCCGATCGCGCCGATCAGCCGGCCGTCCCGGCGGACCGGCACCCCACCGGCGATGAAGAGCAGCGGCCGGTCGAGCGCGGTGGGCAGCGTGTGGAAGGGACCGCCGGGCTGGACCGCGTCGACGAGGTCGGCGGTGGGCGCGTTCAGCTGCAGCGCCGTGTAGGCCTTGCGGGTGCTGGTCTCCCCGGAGATCAGCACGGCCCGGTCGTCGCGGCGGAAGGCCAGCAGGTGACCGCCGGCGTCCAGGACGGTGACACTGACCGTGACGCCGGCCGCCTCGGCGGCGCGGTGCGCGGCCGACACGAGGGCCTCGGCGTCCTGGGTGGTGAGCGGGGCGACGGGGGCGGTGGTGGTGCTCATCGGGGTTTCTCCTTGCGGGTGGTGCGGTGCGGGATCCGGCGAGGTGGTCGCGGATCCGGTCGGGTGGTCGAGGGGAGCCGACCCGGCAGGTGGTCGGGAGGAGCGGCTCCGCTCAGGCGGCCGTGGGAAAGCGGCCGGGCGGCTCAGCGCTGGTGGGCCGGGACGCGCGTCCCGGTCGGCGCGGAGCCCGCGGCGACGGTGCTCGCGGTGTTGTCCCGGCGCTCGAGGGCCGCGGACAGGACGGCGAGCAGCAGGGCGCCCGCGGCGAGGGCGGCACCGACCCAGTTGGGAGCGGTGTAGCCGAGGCCGGCCGCGATGACGAGGCCGCCGAGCCAGGCGGAGAGCGCGTTGCCCAGGTTGAAGGCGCCGATGTTGACGGCCGAGGCGAGGGTCGGGGCGCCGTGCGCCTGGTCCAGGACGCGCTTCTGCAGCGGCGGCACGGTGGCGAAGCCCAGGGCGCCGATCAGGACGATCGTGACGGCCGCGAGGAGCTTGTGGTGCGCGGTGACCGTGAAGAGGGCCAGGACGATCGCCAGCGCGCCCAGGGAGACGTACAGCATGGGCATCAGGGCGCGGTCGGCGAACCTGCCGCCGACGAGGTTGCCGCCGACCATGCCGAGGCCGAAGAGGACCAGGAGCCAGGTGACGGAGCCGTCGGCGAAGCCGGCGACGTGGGTCATCATCGGCGCGATGTAGGTGATGGCCGCGAAGACGCCGCCGAAGCCGAGGACGGTCATCGCCATGGCGAGCAGGACCTGGGCATTCTTGAACGCGGCCAGCTCGTGGCGCAGGCGCACGCCCTCCGGCCGGGGCACGTCGGGGACGAGCTTCGCGATGCCGACGAGGCCGATCACGCCGAGGGCGGCGACGATGCCGAAGGTGACGCGCCAGCCGATGCTCTGGCCGACGAGGGTGCCCAACGGGACGCCCACGACGTTGGCGACGGTCAGGCCGGTGAACATCATGGCGATGGCGCCGGCCTTCTTCTCCGGTGCGACCAGCTCGGCCGCGACGACGGAGCCGATGCCGAAGAAGGCACCGTGGGCCAGCGAGGCGACCACGCGTCCGATCAGCATGACGCCGAACGCGGGGGCGAGGGCCGAGAGCAGGTTGCCGACGACGAACAGGCCCATCAGCAGCATCAGCATCCGCTTGCGGGGGACCTTGGTGCCGAGGACGGTCATCAGCGGGGCGCCGAACATCACGCCGAGCGCGTAGCCCGTCACGAGGAAGCCGGCCGTGGGGATGGAGACACCGAAGTCGCCCGCGACCTCGGGCAGCAGACCCATGATCACGAACTCGGTGGTTCCGATGCCGAAGGCCCCGATCGCGAGGGCCAGGAGCGCGAGAGGCATGAGGGGGTAGACCTTCCGAACGATTGCAGGTGCGCTTTGCGTGCGTCCACAATAGTTGCAGACGCGCGTTAATTGCAAGCGCCGTATATTTCGCCGTTGCTCTATCCTGGAGACAGCCGCTCCGGACGGAGGAATCGCCCATGACCGCGACGGACCCCTCGCTCACCGCACTGGCACAGAGCTGGTGCGCGCTCTCCCTGCTCCACGGGAGGATCGAGGCCCACATCGAGCGCGCGCTGCAGGCCCGGCACGACCTGAGCGCGCGCGAGTACTCCCTGCTCGACGTGCTCAGCCGGCAGCACGACGGCGAAGGCGGCCACCTGCAGATGAAGCAGGTCGCCGACGCGGTCGTCCTCAGCCAGAGCGCCACGACGCGACTGGTCACCCGGCTCGAGGACCGCGGCCTGCTGGAGCGCTACCTCTGCCCCACCGACCGGCGCGGCATCTACACGAACGTCACAGACGCGGGCCTGAAGCTGCTGGACGAGGCCCGGCCCACCAACGACGCGGCCCTGCGCGAGGCCCTCGACGAGGCGGCGAAGAACCCCGAACTGGCTCCGCTGGTCCGGGTCGTGGAAGACCTGAAGGTACCGGCCACCGCTTAGGCTGCCGGGCATGGGAGATCTTGAGATACGGCCCGCCGTCGCCGACGACGTGCCCGCGATCGTGGCCATGCTCGCCGACGACCCCCTGGGGGCCCAGCGCGAGTCCCCCGACGACCTGGCGCCCTACGTCGCCGCGCTGGAGCGCCTCAGCTCCGACCCCAACCAGCGCCTGGTCGTCGCCGTCCGCGAGGGCCGGGTCGTGGGCACGCTCCAGCTCACCCTCGTCCCCGGACTGTCCCGGCGCGGCGCGACCCGGTCGATCATCGAAGGGGTGCGGGTGCACGCCGACGAGCGGGGCAGCGGGCTCGGCACCCGGTTCATCCAGTGGGCGATCGAGGAATCCCGGGCCGCCGGGTGCCAGTTGGTGCAGCTGACGTCCGACCGGAGCCGTACCGACGCCCACCGCTTCTACGAGCGGCTGGGCTTCGAGGCGTCCCACGTGGGGTTCAAGCTCCAGCTCTGACACCGAAGGGGTGTGTTTCACGTGAAACACACCCCTTTCGCTCAGGCAGGAACCAGTCGGCGGGTCGGCCGATCCGCCCGCCCGAGCCTCAACCGATCCCGCGCCACCCCTCCGGGTCCACCCCGCCGGGCACGTCCGCCGTCTCGTCGTACGGCTCGCGGGTGAACACGAACGACCCGACGTCCAGGTGGTCCACGCTCCCGTCCGCCCGCCGCACCACGCGCAGCGGTTCCCCGGCGAAATAGCCCTCCAGCCCGCTCCACGTCCCGTCACCGAGCGACCGGAAGCGGGAACGCCGGCCGGCGCCGGACAACGGACCCAGTGAGACGAGGCCGTCGGCCGTCACGCGCAGCGCGAAGGCGGCGGTCCCCCAGTACCACTGGCCCGCCAGCTCCAGTACGTCCTGATCGACTTCCCGCAGCGCACGCCAGGGTGCGGGGATCCGCGGCTCCGCCTCGGCGACGATCCGGACGAGGTCGGCGGCGACCTGGGACACCGCCGGTCCGGACGTGCAGTTGGTCAGCACGACGGCGGCGACGTCGTCGTCCAGGGCGATCGTGAGGTTGGCGAGGAAGCCGGGCACCGAGCCGGAGTGGCCGACGAGCAGCCGGCCGTCCCGGTGCTGGACCTGGAGTCCGAGGCCGTAGGCGGAGCCTTCGCCCAGGTCCGCCGCCTCGGCCGGGGCGGCGGGCGCCCGCATCTCCCGCAGCGTGTCGGCGCCGAGGACGCGGTCGTCGCCCCGCATCAGGAAGGCCGCGAAACGCGCCAGGTCACCGGTCGTGGACCAGAGCTGTCCGGCCGGCGCCATCGGCCCGTACTCCTCGACCGGCTCGGGCTGCACCACATCGGCCCACGGGTGCACCGCCCAGCCGCCCGCGTGCGGCGCCTCCGGCCGCAGGCTCGTCCGGTGCAGTCCCAGGGGCTCCAGCACCTCCCGGCGCAGCACCTCCTCCCAGGACGCACCGCGCACCTGCTCGACGAGCGCGCCGAGCACGGCGTACCCGGGGTTGGAGTAGTGGTGGCGCCGGCCGGCCGGATGGCGGAGCGGCCGGTCGCCCAGCACGTCGGCCAGCCCGGGCCGCAGGGAGCCCGGGGTCCGCTCCCACCAGGGCGCGGGGGTCTCCGCCGCCAGGCCGCCGGTGTGGGACAGGAGCTGGGCGAGGGTGGCCTCCCCCACCCCGGTCCCCGGCAGGTGCTTCTCCAGGGGGTCGTTCAGGTCGAGCACCCCCTCGTCGCGCAGGCGCAGCACGAGCACGGCGGTGAAGGTCTTGGTGATCGAGCCGATCCGGTACTGCACGTTCTCGTCCGGCCCGTGCCCGTCCACCGATGTCCGCGCCCCGTGCCAGACGGCCCGGCCGTCCCGGACGACCGTGGCGACCAGCGAGGGGGTGCGGCCCTCCGCCTGGGCGACGGCGATCCGGTGCAGCAGCGCGCGCCGGGTACCGGGCAGCAGCTCTTCGTGAGGTGTCGTCATGGGCCCAGTCCATCCCGCACGACCGCACCGCGTCGACCGCAATTCGGCGGGCGGCCCGCCGGTCAGGTCCGGGCCGGATCAAATCCGGGCCAGGCAGATCTGAGCCAGGTCAGGTCTGGGCCATGTCCACGAAGCGGGAGTAGTGGCCCTGGAAGGCGACGGTGATGGTCGCCGTCGGGCCGTTACGGTGCTTGGCCACGATCAGGTCGGCCTCGCCCGCGCGCGGTGACTCCTTCTCGTAGGCGTCCTCGCGGTGGAGCAGGATGACCATGTCGGCGTCCTGCTCGATGGAGCCGGACTCACGCAGGTCGGACACCATCGGCTTCTTGTCGGTGCGCTGCTCCGGGCCACGGTTGAGCTGGGACAGCGCGATCACCGGGAGTTCCAGCTCCTTGGCGAGGAGCTTGAGGTTACGGGACATGTCCGAGACCTCCTGCTGACGGCTCTCGGCGCGCTTGGAGCCGCCGGACTGCATCAGCTGGAGGTAGTCGATGACGACCAGCCGCAGGTCGTTGCGCTGCTTCAGGCGGCGGCACTTGGCGCGGATCTCCATCATCGACAGGTTGGGCGAGTCGTCGATGTAGAGCGGCGCGGCCGAGACGTCGGGCATGCGCCGGGCCAGCCGCGTCCAGTCCTCGTCGGTCATCGTGCCGGAGCGCATGTGGTGCAGCGCCACCCGCGCCTCGGCGGACAGCAGGCGCATCGCGATCTCGTTGCGCCCCATTTCCAGGGAGAAGATCACGCTGGGCAGGTTGTTCTTGATCGACGCGGCCCGGGCGAAGTCCAGCGCGAGGGTCGACTTGCCCATCGCGGGACGGGCGGCGATGACGATCATCTGGCCGGGGTGCAGGCCGTTGGTGAGCGAGTCGAAGTCCGTGAACCCCGTCGGCACACCGGTCATCTCGCCGCTGCGTGAGCCGATCGCCTCGATCTCGTCGAGGGCGCCCTCCATGATGTCGCCGAGCGGCAGGTAGTCCTCGCTGGTGCGCTGCTCGGTGACGGCGTAGATCTCGGCCTGGGCGCGGTTGACGATCTCGTCGACGTCGTCGTCGGCCGCGTATCCCATCTGCGTGATGCGGGTCCCCGCCTCGACCAGGCGGCGCAGGACCGCCCGCTCGTGCACGATCTCCGCGTAGTACTCGGCGTTGGCCGCCGTGGGGACCGTCTGGACGAGGGTGTGGAGGTACGAGGCGCCGCCGACCTTGTTGATCTCGCCGCGCTTGGTCAGCTCGGCCGCGATCGTGATCGGGTCGGCCGGCTCGCCCTTGGCGTAGACGTCGAGGATCGCCTGGAAGATCGTCTCGTGGGCCGGCTTGTAGAAGTCGTGGCCCTTGAGGATCTCCACGACGTCCGCGATGGCGTCCTTGGACAGGAGCATGCCGCCGAGCACGGACTGCTCGGCGTCCAGGTCCTGGGGCGGTACCCGCTCGAAGGCGGGGCCCCCGCCGTCCCAGGCGTCGCTGTCCCGGCCCCGGTCGTGCTGGTCGTCGCGGCCCCGGCCGCCGTCGCTCCGTCGGCGGGAGGACGGCAGACGATCACTCGGACCGCTGTCGGCCCACGGGTCGTCCAAGGGCTCGGAAATGCTCACCGAGCGACCTCCTCCCGTCCGCCGAGCGGACCTCGCCGTGCCCCTCATTTCTACGGCACGGCACTGACAATCGAGAGGCCCAACTCCGCTTGTGGCGCGTCGGTTTTGTGCTGGTTTCCCAACCGGCGGACGGAGCGGGCGCCGGACCACGGTAGGCCCGCGGGCACCGTCAGCCAATCTGGTTATCCACAGGCCATGTGGACGACGGCCCCGATGCTGTGGAGAACTCCGCAAAACCTGTGCACGAGCCGGTGGACAGCCCTGTGAACAAGCCCTCGATCTTTCTTGCGGGACCTCGTTGACCTGCGTTTTCCCCGTCCACCGGCTGTGCAGAAGAAAAACTTTCCCGGTCGGCGCAAGATCGGTTCGAACTGTGTGCACAAGCACGTACGGCCGGACGGTCAGTAAGGGTCAGTGAGTCATTGCATCTCTTACCTGTGGACGGTTAGATTGGTGCTCATGACACAGGCCCCCGCGACCCCCCAGAGCCTCCGGCGCCGACACGACCGCGAGATCGTCACCCTGGCCGTTCCCGCCTTCGGCGCCCTGGTCGCGGAGCCCCTCTTCGTCATGGCCGACAGCGCCATCGTCGGCCACCTCGGCACCGCGCAGCTCGCCGGGCTCGGCGTCGCCTCCGCCCTCCTCACCACCGCCGTCAGCGTCTTCGTCTTCCTGGCCTACGCCACCACCGCGGCCGTCGCCCGGCGGATGGGCGCGGGCGACCTGCAGGCAGCCATCCGCCAGGGCATGGACGGCATCTGGCTCGCCCTGCTCCTCGGCGCCGCCGTGATCGTCGTCGTCCTGCCCACGGCTCCCGCGCTCGTCGGCCTCTTCGGCGCCTCCGACACGGCGGCCCCCTACGCGACGACCTACCTGCGGATCTCGTCGCTCGGGATCCCCGCCATGCTCACCGTGCTCGCGGCGACCGGCGTGCTGCGCGGGCTCCAGGACACCAGGACACCGCTCTACGTGGCCGTCGGAGGCTTCGTCGCCAACGCCGCCCTGAACGCGGGGCTCGTCTACGGCGCCGGCCTGGGGATCGCCGGCTCCGCCTGGGGCACCGTCATCGCCCAGTGCGGCATGGCCGCGGTCTACCTCGTCGTGGTCGTCCGGGGTGCCCGGCGCCACGGCGCGTCCCTGCGGCCCGACGCCGCCGGGATCCGGGCCTCCGCCCAGGCCGGTGCGCCCCTGCTCGTGCGGACGCTGTCCCTGCGGGCGATCCTGATGATCGCGACGGCCGTCGCCGCACGGCTCGGCGACGCCGACATCGCGGCCCACCAGATCATCTTGTCCCTGTGGAGCCTGCTGGCCTTCGCGCTCGACGCCATCGCCATCGCCGGACAAGCCATCATCGGCCGCTACCTCGGGGCGGGCGACGCCGACGGCGCCCGTGCCGCCTGCCGGCGCATGGTCCAGTGGGGCGTCGCCGTAGGCGTGGTCTTGGGGGCGCTGGTCGTCATCAGCCGGCCGGTGTTCCTGACGCTGTTCACCAGCGACGCCGCCGTACAGGACGCCGCCCTGCCCGCACTGGTGATCGTGGCGCTCTCCCAGCCGGTCTCCGGGATCGTCTTCGTCCTCGACGGTGTCCTGATGGGCGCGGGTGACGGCCCGTACCTGGCCTGGGCGATGCTCGTGACCCTGGCGGTCTTCGCGCCGGTGGCGTTCCTCGTGCCGGTCTTCGACGGTGGGCTCACCGCGCTGTGGGCGGCGATGACGCTGATGATGATCGTGCGCATGGTGACGCTGTGGCTGCGGTCCCGCTCCGGCCGCTGGATCGTCACGGGCGCGACGCGCTGAGCGTTTCACGTGAAACAGAGCAGGGGCCGCACCCTGGAGGATGCGGCCCCTGCCCGTGCTCAGCGAGCACACCGCTTACGCGGCGACGACCTCGATGCTGACCTTGGCGGCCACCTCGGGGTGCAGACGCACGGACGTCTCGTGGGCGCCCAGCGTCTTGATCGGCGTACCGAGCTCGATGCGGCGCTTGTCGACCTCGGGACCACCGGAGGCCTTGATCGCGGACGCGACGTCGGCCGGGGTGACGGAACCGAAGAGCCGACCGGCATCGCCGGAGCGAACGGCCAGACGGACCTTCACGCCCTCGAGCTGGGCCTTGATGGCGTTGGCCTGCTCGATGGTCTGGATCTCGTGGATCTTGCGAGCACGACGGATCTGCTCGACGTCCTTCTCGCCACCCTTGGTCCAGCGGATCGCGAAGTTCCGCGGGATCAGGTAGTTGCGGGCGTAGCCGTCCTTGACGTCGACGACTTCGCCAGCGGCGCCGAGGCCGGAGACCTCGTGGGTGAGGATGATCTTCATGAGTCGGTCACCCTTCCCTTATCGCGCGGTGGACGTGTAGGGCAGCAGCGCCATCTCACGGCTGTTCTTGACGGCCGTGGCGACGTCACGCTGGTGCTGCGTGCAGTTGCCGGTCACGCGGCGGGCACGGATCTTGCCGCGGTCGGAAATGAACTTCCGCAGCATGTTCGTGTCCTTGTAGTCCACGTACGTGACCTTGTCCTTGCAGAAAGCGCAGACCTTCTTCTTCGGCTTGCGCACAGGCGGCTTCGCCATGGTGTATCTCCTGTGTGATCAAGAAGGGGGGATTCGAGCCCGCCCCTAGAAGGGGGGCTCGTCCGAGTAGCCGCCACCGCCGCCGGAGCCGCCGGAGCCGCCGCCCCAGCCGCCGCCGCCCTGCTGGGCGCCGCCGGCGGGAGCACTGGTGGCCCAGGGGTCGTCGGCCGGAGCGCCGCCGCCCTGCTGGCCGCCGCCGGGGCCACCGCCCCAGCCGCCGCCCTGCTGGCCGCCACCGCCGCCGCCGAAGCCGCCGCCACCGCCCTGGCCGCTACGGCCGGCGGTCTTGGTGACCTTGGCCGTGGCGTTGCGCAGGCTGGGGCCGACTTCCTCGACGTCCAGCTCGTAGACCGTGCGCTTGACGCCCTCACGGTCCTCGTAGGACCGCTGCTTCAGCCGGCCCTGCACGAGGACGCGCATGCCCCGCTGGAGCGACTCGGCGACGTTCTCCGCCGCCTGACGCCAGACCGAGCAGGTCAGGAACAGGCTCTCGCCGTCCTTCCACTCGTTCGTCTGGCGGTCGAAGGTGCGGGGAGTGGACGCGACACGGAACTTCGCGACCGCCGCACCGGAGGGGGTGAAGCGCAGCTCGGGGTCATCGACAAGGTTGCCGATGACCGTGATGACGGTCTCGCCTGCCATGGGGGAACCTCTCGGCGGGTTTGCTGCTGCTGGCTGCTGGTGGTGCTACTCGATTCCCGGGATCGGCTGAGCCGGAGGCTCAGTGGGTCTCGGGACGGAGGACCTTGGTCCGGAGGACCGACTCGTTCAGGTTCATCTGGCGGTCGAGCTCCTTGACGACCGCAGGCTCGGCCTGCAGGTCGATGACCGAGTAGATGCCCTCGGGCTTCTTCTTGATCTCGTACGAGAGACGACGACGGCCCCAGGTGTCGACCTTCTCCACCTTTCCGTTGCCCTCACGGACGACGGAGAGGAAGTTCTCGATCAGGGGGGCGACGGCGCGCTCCTCCAGATCGGGGTCGAGGATGACCATCACCTCGTAGTGACGCATGTGGAACCCACCTCCTTCGGACTCAGCGGCCACGGTCGTTCCGTGGCAGGAGGGTTGTGATGCGTTCGCAACGGTATCGGCCGCCACTGACAATCGGTCGGGGCATGGGCAGACACCGGTGCAGACGGTACACACTACCCGCACCCCCGCTTCCGGTTGAAATCCGGCCGGGGGGCCCGTCAGTCTTGTACACGTCGGGTGTGTAGGGCGCTACGATGCGCCGCCTTCCGCAGGAGGTGCCCCATGGCACAACAGGCATTGCAACCCAATACCGCCGGATCCCTCTTCGCCACCGACGGCAAACGCCACCCGGTCCAGGACGCCCTCACGGCGGTCACCCTGGTCCTCGGGGTGGTGTCCTTCGTCACGGCGCAGTTCGACAGCCTCCACCTGCTGAGCTCGTGGACGGGTCTGGTGGGGATCGTCACCGGCGCCTACGGGCAGTGGATCTCCGTGACCACCCGCGAGCGCTTCGGACTGATCCTGGGCCTCGGTGCCTCCGGCGTCGGTTTCCTGCTGGGGATGGCCCACGGCGGCCTCTTCGGCGGCCTCTGGTGACCTGACCGCGACCGGCGGCCGGGCTCCTCCGGCCGCCCCGCGCACGCCCCCGCCGCAGCCGGGCCGGGGCGAAGGTGCCGTACGCCCAAACGGGGTGCTCCCCGGGCGCAGTAGGCTTCGGCGCGAGAGCCGGAGCCCCTGAACCCATGGGGACACACCAGCCCGAGGAGCGCCCCGACATGAGCCTGACCCTGAGGACGATCAGCCGCGAGCAGCATCTGGCATTCATCCAGAGCCTGCCGTCGGCGAGCCACATGCAGGTCCCGGCCTGGGCGGACGTCAAGGCCGAGTGGCGGTCGGAGAACCTCGGCTGGTTCGACGAGCGCACCGGCCAGCTGGTCGGCGTGGGTCTCGTCCTCTACCGTCAGCTCCCCAAGATCAAGCGCTACCTGGCCTACCTGCCCGAGGGCCCGGTCATCAACTGGTACGCGCCGAACCTGACCGAGTGGCTGGAGCCGATGCTCGCGCACCTCAAGCAGCAGGGCGCGTTCTCCGTGAAGATGGGCCCCCCGGTCGTCATCCGGCGCTGGGAGGCCAACTCCATCAAGCAGGGCATCCAGAACCCGGACGTGAAGCGGCTGCGCGACATCGAGGCCGACTTCATCGAGCCGCGCGCCTTCGAGGTGGCGGACAAGCTGCGCCGGATGGGCTGGCAGCAGGGCGAGGACGGCGGCGCCGGCTTCGGCGACGTCCAGCCGCGCTACGTCTTCCAGGTGCCGCTGGCGAACCGTTCGCTCGAAGAGGTCCACAAGAACTTCAACCAGCTGTGGCGCCGCAACATCAAGAAGGCCGAGAAGGCCGGCGTCGAGGTCGTCCAGGGCGGCTACCACGACCTGGAGGAGTGGCAGCGGCTGTACGAGATCACGGCCGTGCGCGACCACTTCCGGCCGCGCCCGCTGTCGTACTTCCAGCGCATGTGGACGGCCCTCAACTCCGAGGACCCCAACCGGATGCGGCTGTACTTCGCCCGCCACAACGGGGTGAACCTGGCGGCGGCGACCATGCTGATCGTCGGCGGGCACGTCTGGTACTCCTACGGCGCCTCCGACAACATCGGCCGTGAGTTCCGCCCGTCGAACGCCATGCAGTGGCGGATGCTGCGCGACGCCTACGCGCTCGGCGCGACGGTCTACGACCTGCGCGGCATCTCCGACTCGCTGGACGAGAGCGACCACCTCTTCGGTCTGATCCAGTTCAAGGTCGGCACCGGCGGAGAGGCGGCCGAGTACCTGGGCGAGTGGGACTTCCCGCTGAACAAGCTGCTCCACAAGGCCCTCGACATCTACATGTCGCGCCGCTGACGCGTCCCCTCGGGTGCTTCGATACCCACACAGCCAACACAGTCACGAGAAAGGTCCCGGGTCCGGCCATGGCGCTCACGCTCTACGTCGACACCGCGCGCTGGCGGGCGCACCACAAGCACGTGCAGGAGCAGTTCCCCGGTCTCGTCCCGGTCTGCAAGGGCAACGGTTACGGCTTCGGGCACGAGCGGCTGGCCGAGGAGGCGACCCGTCTCGGCTCGGACGTCCTCGCCGTCGGGACGACGTACGAGGCCGCGCGCATCAAGGACTGGTTCGGCGGTGACCTGCTGGTGCTGACGCCGTACCGGCGCGGCGAGGAGCCGGTGCCGCTGCCGGACCGGGTCATCCGCTCGGTGTCCTCCATCGACGGCGTCTTCGGCCTCGTCGGGGCCCGGGTGGTCATCGAGGTGATGTCCTCGATGAAGCGCCACGGGGTGAGCGAGCAGGACCTGCCACAGCTGCACTCCGCCATAGAGAACGTCCGCCTGGAGGGCTTCGCCATCCACCTGCCGCTCGACCGCACCGACGGCTCCGACGCCGTCGAGGAGGTCATCGGCTGGATGGACCGGCTGCGCGCGGCCCGGCTGCCGCTGCACACCATGTTCGTCAGCCACCTGAAGGCCGAGGAACTGCAGCGGCTGCAGCAGCAGTTCCCGCAGACCCGCTTTCGCGCGCGGATCGGCACGCGGCTGTGGCTGGGCGACCACGACGCCACCGAGTACCGCGGTGCGGTGCTGGACGTCACCCGGGTCGCCAAGGGCGACCGCTTCGGCTACCGCCAGCAGAAGGCGGCCTCCGACGGCTATCTGGTGGTCGTGGCGGGCGGTACCTCGCACGGGGTGGGCTTGGAGGCCCCGAAGGCCCTGCACGGTGTCATGCCGCGCGCCAAGGGCGTCGCCCGGGCCGGTCTCGCCACGGTCAACCGGAACCTCGCGCCGTTCGTCTGGGGCGGCAAGCAGCGCTGGTTCGCCGAGCCGCCGCACATGCAGGTGTCGATCCTGTTCGTGCCCTCGGACGCACCGGAGCCGCAGGTCGGCGACGAGTTGGTGGCCCATCTGCGGCACACCACCACGCAGTTCGACCGGATCGTGGACCGCTAGCCGCTCCGGCGCCGCCACCAGGACAGCACGAAAGGCCGTACACGGGCTGTGTACGGCCTTTCGCATGCCCGGGGCCCCGAAGGGCCTCCCGCGTCCCCGACGGCTCACAAGGGGCCGTCGGACGCCTCCTCGCGGCCCCACTCCACCTGCGGGCCGTCGAAGTGGGCGGCGTGCCGCGGCGGATGGGCCGCGGCCCCGAGGACGAAGACGTCCGGTGCGCCGTCGAGGACACCCCCGGAGGGATCGTCGTCCCCGGCCTGCCGGACGACGTCCCGCTCGGGCGTGAGGATGTCGCGTACGACGACGGCGCACAGGTAGAGGGTTCCGGCGATGTGGAGGCCGATGGCGTACTGGTAGCCGTCGGTCGGCAGGCCCTTGTGGGCGTCACCGCTGGTCGTGTACGCGAGGTACAGCCAGATGCCCAGGAAGTACGCCACCTCGCAGGCCTGCCAGACCAGGAAGTCCCGCCACTTGGGGCGGGCCAGCACGGCGAGCGGCACCAGCCACAGCACGTACTGCGGGGAGTAGACCTTGTTGGTGACGATGAAGGCCGCCACCACCAGGAACGCCAGCTGGGCGAAGCGGGGCCGGCGCGGCGCGGTCAGGGTCAGCCCGGCGATGCCCAGGAAGCACAGCACGACCAGCGCCGTGGCCAGCGTGTTGACGCTGTGGGTGGTCAGCGGGTCGGAGGACTTCTGCGCCAGGATCAGCCAGAAGGAGCCGAAGTCGACGCCCCGCTCCTGGCTGAACGTGTAGAACTTCGACCAGCCGTCGAAGGCCAACCACATGACCGGCAGGTTGACCACCAGCCAGGCGACCACGGCACCGGCCAGGGCCTTGCCGAAGGGCCGCCAGGTGCCGGCCCGCCAGCACAGCAGGAACAGCGGGCCGAGCAGGAACACCGGGTAGAGCTTGGCGGCCGTGGCGAGCCCCAGCAGGACACCGAAGGCGAGGGCGCGGCCCCGCGACCACATCAGCATCGCCGCGGCCGTCAGGGCGACCGCGAACAGGTCCCAGTTGATGGTGGCGGTCAATGCGAAGGCGGGTGCGAGCGCGACCAGCAGGCCGTCCCAGGGACGGCGGGCGTGGGTACGGCTCACGCAGACCACGATCACGGCCGCGCAGGCCATGAGCATCCCCGCGTTGACCATCCAGTACCACTGGGCCTGGTGCTGGAGGCTGCCGCTGCCGGGAGTGAGCCAGGCGGCCACCTCCATGAAGAGGCCGGTCAGCACCGGGTATTCGAGGTACTGCATGTCGCCGGGCAGCTTGTCGAAGTACGGCAGCAGGCCGTCCGCGAAGCCCCGCCCCTGGTACAGGTGCGGGATGTCCGAGTAGCAGGCGTGCGTGTACTGGGAGCTGGCGCCGAAGAACCACCCGGAGTCGTAACAGGGCAGCTTCTGGACCATGCCGAGGGCGAACATCCCGATCGCCACCAGCGCCACCACGCGCACCGGCGTCCACCAGGACGTGCCGAGCAGGGCGCGCCGGCCGATCGGGCCGCCGATCAGCTCGCTGCCGGCCCGGGAGACCGCGTCGTCCCTGGTGGGGCACACCGGGTCCGCTTCGTGCACGCTCGCTTGCGTCGAATCTGCGCTGGGCATGGCTCACATCCTGCCGTACGGACCCAGGAAAAGGCCGGGGGCCGCCACACCTGGTGCGGTGTGACGGCCCCCGTCTCCTGAGGGCACCGGTCCCTGCCCTCTGGGGACAGACCGTGTTTCACGTGAAACATGCGCACGTTTCACGTGAAACACCCGGTGTCGGATGAACGGCCGCTAACCGTCCCGGCCTCCGAAGAGGCCACCGTCCTGGCCCCTGGGGTTACCGCCGTCGGACGGCGATTCCGAGGGCGAGGGCGATGTGTCGCCACCGCCCGGGCCGCCGCCGTTGGTCGAGCCCTGGTTGGTGCCGCCGTTGCTCTGGCACTGCCAGTCGAACCTGCCGCACGTGTCGCTGGGTGACGGCGAGGGCTCGACCTCGCTCTCGCTGGGGCTCGGGGACGGGCTCGGCGAGGACTCCTCGGACTCGCTCACCGACGGCGACGGGCTCGGCAGCGGGTCCTCGTTCAGGACCTTACCGATGGGCTCGGGCGTCGGGAACGACTTCGCCTTCTCGCCCTTGAGCGCCTCGGCCATGTAGTCGTGCCAGATCTGGGCCGGGAACGACGCACCGTGGATCTTCTTCTGGCCGCCCGTTCCATACATCTCCAGGAACGTGCGGTTCTTGTTGGACTCGTTGTCGTCGTACCGGAACATCGTGATCGCGGTCGACAGCTGCGGCGTGTAGCCGACGAACCAGGCCGACTTGTTGCCGTCGGTGGTACCGGTCTTGCCGGCCACGTCCCGCCCCGGCAGCTGGGCCGCCGTACCGGTGCCCTTGTCGACCACGGTCTTCAGGATGTCCGTGACGTTGTCGGCGACCGGCGAGGTGAACGCTTCCTTGGTCTCGGTCTTGTGCGTGTAGGTCACCCCGTCCTTGCTGGTGACCTTCTCCACCGAGTACGGGTCGCGCTGCTTGCCGCTGGCGGCGAAGGTCGCGTAGGCGCCCGCCATGCGGATCGCGCTCGGGTCCGAGATGCCGATGGAGAAGGACGGGAAGCCGGTGCCCGTCAGGCTCTTCTCCTTCAGGCCGGCGCTGACGGCCGCGTCCTTGACCTTGTCCAGGCCGACGTCCATGCCGAGCTGCACGAAGGCGGAGTTCACCGACTCCCGCATGGCCTCCCGCAGGTCGATCTTGTAGTTGGGCGGGCTGCCGTACGAGGCCTGGCCGTCGTTGGTCTGGAGCCACTCCTCGCCCTTCTCGTTCTTCCAGACCGACCCGTCGTAGTTCCTGATCTTGAGCTTGTTCTTGCCCGGGTACAGGCTCTTGGGGGAGACGATGGTGCGCTCGTCCTGCGCTTGCGACGAGCCGAGGTCGGGATCGCGCACGCCCCAGGTCATCGCGGCCGCGAGGACGAAGGGCTTGAACGTCGAACCGACCTGGGCACCGGTCTGGTCGGCGTTGTTGGTGAAGTGCTTGGTCGCGTCCTCACCGCCGTAGATGGCCCGGATGGCGCCGCTGTCCGGGTCCACGGAGGCGCCGCCGAACTGGACGTGGGTGTCCTCCGGGCGCTCCTTCGGCTTGATGTTGGACTTCTGGACCTTGGTGACCGCGGCGGTGAGTTCCTTGACCTTCTTCTTGTCGAAGGTCGTGTGGATCGACAGGCCGCCGGTGCGCAGCTTCTCCTCGGTGATCCCGGTCTTGTCGCTGTTGTTGACCAGGTAGCTGTTGGCGAGGTCGACGAGGTAGCCGGTCTGACCGCTCAGCGCCGTGTTCGACCGGGGGTTCTGCCACTTCGGGAGCTGGGTGTACTTGGCCCGCTCGGTGGCGTTCAGGTGGCCGTACTCAACCATCTTGTCGAGCGTGTCCTGCATCTGAGCGAAGGCGCGCTTCGTGTTGGCCTGGGGCGTGGCGGCGGTGTCGATGGACTCGGCGCCCGCCGGGTCGTAGTAGGTGGCGCCCTTGAGCATGGCCGCGAGGAAGGAGCACTCGCCGGGGTTGAGCTTGATGGCGTCCTTGTTGAAGTACGCGCGGGCGGCGGCCTGGATGCCGTAGGCGTTGCGCCCGTAGTAGGCCGAGTTCAGGTACCCGGCCATGATCTCGTCCTTGTCGAACGTGGCCCCCACCTTGATGGCTACGAAGATCTCCTTGAACTTCCGGGAGACCGTCTGGGACTGGTCGTTCAGCATCGCGTTCTTGACGTACTGCTGGGTGATGGTCGAACCACCCTGCGTCTGTCCGCCCCGCGCCATGTTGAGGAACGCGCGGGCGATGCCCTTGGGGTCGACGCCGCGGTCCGTCTCGAAGGTCTTGTTCTCCTGCGAGATCACCGCGTAGCGCATCGCCGCGGGGATCTGGGAGTAGTCGATGATCTGCCGGTTGGTCTCACCGCCGGTGGCGACCATCTCGGTGCCGTCCGACCAGTAGTAGACGTTGTTCTGGGCCGTCGCGGTCTTCGCGATGTCCGGGACGCCCACCATGGCGTAGCCGATGCCCGCCACGGCCACCAGGCTGCCGATGAAGCCGAGGCACAAGCCGCTGACCAGCTTCCAGGAGGGCATCCAGCGGCGCCAGCCGTCCCTGCCGTGGCGCGGGTAGTCGATCAGGCGCTTGCGCTCGGGCCCCTGGCGGCCCCGGCCTCCGCCCGGGCCCGCCGCGCCGCCGCGCCGACCCGCGCCCGGCTCGGGCGCCCGGCGCCGGCCGCCGGCGCTCCGCTGTGCCGCGCGCCGGGCCTCGGCCCGGCCGCCGTAGGACTGCTGCTCGCCTCCCGCGCCGTACTGACCCGACCCGTACGAGTCGGAGGGAGATCCGGTGGCGCCTCGCGGTGCCGCGCGGCGACCGGAGGACGCACCGGACTGGCCGCGTCGGGCCGCGGCACGTCCGCCTCCCTGCGGCTGCGGCGGTTTGCGACGGTGCTCGCTCATCGAACGACTACTCCTCGGGCAGGCGCATCCGTGCGCGCCTGGAAACGGCGGCTGGTTTCCGGTCCCCCCGAAGTACGGATGGGGTCGGTTCCCCATTCACCCGTACGGCACCGAGAGCCTCGACGCCCCCCGGCGTCCCACGGTTCCCGGTGGTGTGCATGGCGCACAGACTACGGGCCGCCAAAACCCGCCGAGTTCCGAAGTTCACCCCAAACCCGGCAACTTGCTGCGAACGAAACGGTGATGTGATCCCGTTCACCCTCTCCCCTCTTGTCCCGTGCGCAAGGCCGTTCTATCGTCGTGATGTATCGAGTCGATACATCAGCGCGAGATAAAGCAGGACGACAGGAGGGGAGGCGACGGATGAGCCGGCGTGCAGGCATCCTCGAGTTCGCCGTCCTCGGCCTGCTCCGCGAGTCTCCGATGCACGGCTATGAGCTGCGCAAACGACTCAATACGTCTCTGGGGGTGTTCCGGGCGTTCAGCTACGGGACGCTCTACCCCTGCCTCAAGACGCTGCTCGCCAACGGCTGGTTGACGGAGGAACCGGGGCACAGCCCCGAGGACGCCCTCGCCACCACCCTCGCGGGCCGCCGCGCCAAGATCGTCTACCGGCTGACGGCGGAAGGTAAGGAGCGCTTCGAGGAGCTGCTCTCCCAGACGGGGCCCGACGCGTACGAGGACGAGACGTTCGCCGCACGCTTCGCCTTCTTCGGGCAGACCTCCCGCGACGTGCGCATGCGCGTCCTGGAGGGCCGCCGCAGCCGTCTGGAGGAGCGCCTGGAGAAGATGGGCGCCTCGCTGGCGCGCACCCGGGAGCGCCTCGACGACTACACACTCGAGCTCCAGCGCCACGGAATGGAGTCCGTGGAGCGCGAAGTGCGCTGGCTGAACGAGCTCATCGAGAGCGAGCGGGCCGGACGGGACCTGAAGGGTGCCGGCTCCGGGGGGACCGCTCAGCAGGACACCACCACTGGATCGACGGGCGGCCTGCCCCGTCCCGGGAACACTCCCGGGACGGATACGCCCGGCGACACCGCCACGTGAGCGCCCAGTCAGGGCCTCACTCGTACACACAGGGAGCAACCGGAATGGGTTCGGTTCGCGTAGCCGTCGTCGGCGTGGGCAACTGCGCCGCTTCGCTGGTGCAGGGAGTCGAGTACTACAAGGACGCCGACCCGGCGGCCAAGGTGCCGGGCCTGATGCACGTCCAGTTCGGCGAGTACCACGTCAGGGACGTCGAGTTCGTCGCCGCCTTCGACGTGGACGCCAAGAAGGTCGGTCTCGACCTCGCGGACGCGATCGGCGCCTCCGAGAACAACACCATCAAGATCTGCGACGTCCCCACCACCGGTGTGACGGTCCAGCGCGGTCACACCCTCGACGGCCTCGGCAAGTACTACCGCCTGACCATCGAGGAGTCCGCCGAGGAGCCGGTCGACGTCGTCCAGGTCCTGAAGGACAAGCAGGTCGACGTGCTCGTCTGCTACCTGCCGGTGGGTTCCGAGGACGCGGCGAAGTTCTACGCCCAGTGCGCCATCGACGCCAAGGTCGCCTTCGTCAACGCCCTCCCGGTCTTCATCGCGGGTACCAAGGAGTGGGCCGACAAGTTCACCGAGGCCGGTGTCCCGATCGTCGGTGACGACATCAAGTCGCAGGTCGGCGCCACCATCACGCACCGCGTCATGGCGAAGCTGTTCGAGGACCGCGGTGTCATCCTGGACCGCACCATGCAGCTGAACGTCGGCGGCAACATGGACTTCAAGAACATGCTCGAGCGCGAGCGCCTGGAGTCCAAGAAGATCTCCAAGACGCAGGCCGTCACCTCCCAGATCCCCGACCGGGACCTCGGCGAGAAGAACGTCCACATCGGCCCGTCCGACTACGTCGCGTGGCTCGACGACCGCAAGTGGGCCTACGTCCGCCTCGAGGGCCGTGCCTTCGGTGACGTCCCGCTGAACCTGGAGTACAAGCTCGAGGTCTGGGACTCCCCGAACTCCGCCGGCGTCATCATCGACGCCCTGCGCGCCGCGAAGATCGCCAAGGACCGCGGCATCGGCGGCCCGATCCTGTCGGCCTCCAGCTACTTCATGAAGTCCCCGCCGGTCCAGTACTTCGACGACGAGGCCCGCGCGAACGTCGAGAAGTTCATCAGCGGCGAGGTCGAGCGCTAAGCACGGCACCGCACACACCGCTCCTGCCAGGGCGCACAGGGTCCCCGGGTCACTCGATCCGGGGACCTTGCCGTATGTGAGGCTGTCCGCCATGGCCGTCGTCCCTGATCTGCGCGTCCTGCTGCGCTTCAGCACCTTCCGGCGGCTGCTCGCCGTGCGGTTGCTCTCCCAGTGCGCCGACGGGGTGTTCCAGGTGGCGCTCGCGACGTACGTCGTCTTCTCCCCCGAGAAGCAGACCTCGGCCGGTGCCATCGCCTCCGCCATGGCGGTCCTGCTGCTGCCCTACTCGCTCGTCGGCCCCTTCGCCGGCGTCCTGCTGGACCGCTGGCGCCGCCGGCAGGTGTTCCTGTTCGGCAACCTGCTGCGCGCCGTGCTCGCGACGGTCACCGCCGCCCTGATGGTCACGCACGTCCCCGACTGGCTGTTCTACGTCTGCGCCCTGTGCGTGACGGCCGTCAACCGCTTCGTCCTGGCCGGGCTGTCCGCGGCCCTGCCCCGCGTGGTGGACGCGGACCGGCTCGTCCTCGCCAACTCGCTGTCCCCGACCGCCGGGACGCTCGCCGCGACCGCGGGCGGCGGGCTCGCCTTCCTCGTACGGCTGGTCGTGGCGGACTCCGACGCCGCCGTGGTGCTGCTGGGGGCCGGCCTGTACCTGTGCTCGGCGCTCGCCGCCCTGCGCATGGCGCCCGACCTGCTCGGTCCGGACCGCGCCCTGGTGCGCCCACGGCTGTCGGTCGCCCTCCGGGGGACGGCGAGCGGCCTGGCCGCCGGGGTACGGCACCTGACCGAGCCGCGGCGCCGGGCGGCCGCGTGGGCGCTCGGCTCCATGACGCTGATGCGGTTCTGCTACGGCGCGCTGACCGTGATGGTGCTGATGCTGTGCCGGTACGCCTGGTCGTCCGGCTCCGACCCGGACGAGGGGCTGGCACTGCTGGGTCTGGCGGTGGGTGTCTCCGGCGCCGGCTTCTTCGCGGCGGCCCTGGTGACGCCGTCGGCGGCGGGGAGGCTGGGCCCGGTCCGCTGGATCGTCGTGTGCGCGGCCGCGGCGGCCGTCCTGGAACTGGTCCTCGGGCCGCCGTTCCGCCAGGGCCCGGCCCTCGTCCTCGCCTTCCTGCTGGGGTTCGTGACCCAGGGGGCGAAGATAGCCACCGACACCGTCGTCCAGTCCGAGGTGGAGGACGGCTATCGCGGCCGGATCTTTTCCCTTTACGACGTCCTGTTCAACGTCGCCTTCGTGGGCGCCGCCGGGGTCGCCGCCCTGATGCTCCCGCAGGACGGCCGGTCAGCGGCCCTGGTGGTAACGATCGCCGTGATCTACGGAGCGGTTGCAGGGGCTATGGCCCGCTTTGGGCACCGCTGAGTGTCACATCCGAGCCACAGAGTCCCGCCAGGTAGCAGCAGTGTCAGTGGTGGCCGGTAACTTACGTGCGTCTTATGCGCTTCTTATGCGAGCGCTCACCAACTTTTCGCAGGGGGACCCCTCCGTGACCACGACGCCGCCCCAGGGCCAGAACCCTTACGCGCAGGGCCAGAACCCCTACGCGCAGGGCCAGCAGCCGGCCGGCCAGCCGCAGCAGCCCCAGGCCCCGTACCCGCCGCAGGGCGGCCAGCCGCAGCAGCCGGGTCAGGTGCCCTACGCCCCGTTCCCGAACCAGGGCGTCCCCGCGCCGCAGCCGCCCCGCCGCAAGGTGAGCTTCAAGCTCATCAAGAACATCGTCATCGTGCTGGTCGTCCTCGGGGTGGCCATCGGCAGCTTCATAGCGAGCCGGGACGACGCGGACACGGCCGCGGTCGGCGACTGCATGCACCGTGGGAGCAGCTCATCGAACGACCCGGACCTCGAGGTCGTCGACTGCAAGTCGTCGAAGGCCCAGTACGTCGTATTGGCCAAGATCAAGGGCACGTACTCGGGCCAGATGGCCGCGTCGACGAAGTGCGAGGCCGAGGCCAAGGCCAAGGGCTTCGAGTACGTCTACACCCAGTCCGGCGACGGGGGCGACTTCCTGCTCTGCCTGAAGGGCTACGCGAAGTAGGACGAGGCACTCGGATCGGAGCGATGTTTCACGTGAAACAACGCCCCGCACTCGTGTGACAGCAAGACCGCAGCAAAGCAACGGGGTCATGTTTCACGTGAAACATGACCCCGTTGCGTTCCCTCAGTTCTGCTCGGCCCACCACTCCTTCAGGGCCGCGACCGCGTCATCGCGCTCCATCGGGCCGTTCTCCAGGCGCAACTCCAGCAGGTGCTGGTAGGCCTTGCCCACGACCGGGCCCGGGCCGACGCCCAGGACCTCCATGATCTGGTTGCCGTCGAGGTCGGGACGGATGGCGTCCAGCTCCTCCTGCTCCTGCAGCTCGGCGATGCGCTCCTCCAGCCCGTCGTACGCACGTGACAGCGCTGCCGCCTTGCGCCGGTTGCGGGTCGTGCAGTCGGAGCGGGTCAGCTTGTGCAGGCGGTCGAGCAGGGGGCCGGCGTCCCGGACGTAGCGGCGCACCGCCGAGTCCGTCCACTCACCGGTGCCGTAGCCGTGGAAGCGCAGGTGCAGTTCGACGAGCCGGGAGACGTCCTTCACCAGCTCGTTGGAGTACTTCAGCGCGGTCATCCGCTTCTTGGTCATCTTCGCGCCGACCACCTCGTGGTGGTGGAAGGAGACCCGGCCGTCCTGCTCGAAGCGGCGCGTGCGCGGCTTGCCGATGTCGTGCAGCAGGGCAGCCAGTCGCAGGGCGAGGTCGGGGCCGTCCTGCTCCAGGTCGATCGCCTGCTCCAGGACGATCAGCGAGTGCTCGTAGACGTCCTTGTGCCGGTGGTGCTCGTCGCTCTCCAGGCGCAGCGCGGGCAGCTCGGGCAGCACCCGGTCCGCGAGGCCCGTGTCCACCAGCAGGGTCAGGCCCTGACGGGGGTGGGCGGACAGGATGAGCTTGTTCAGCTCGTCCCGGACCCGTTCGGCGGAGACGATGCCGATGCGGTCGGCCATGTCCGTCATGGCCGTGACGACCTCCGGCGCCAGCGCGAAGTCGAGCTGGGCGGCGAAGCGCGCGGCCCGCATCATCCGCAGCGGGTCGTCCGAGAACGACTCCTCGGGGGTGCCCGGCGTACGCAGCACCCGGGCCGCGAGGTCGACGAGGCCGCCGTGCGGATCCACGAACTCCTTCTCCGGCAGCGCGACGGCCATCGCGTTCACGGTGAAGTCGCGGCGGACGAGGTCTTCCTCGATGGAGTCGCCGTAGGACACCTCGGGCTTGCGGGAGGTGCGGTCGTAGGCCTCCGACCTGTAGGTCGTGACCTCGATCTGGTAGCCGTCCTTCTGGGCACCGACCGTGCCGAAGGCGATCCCGACCTCCCACACGGCGTCCGCCCAGGGCCGGACGATCTTCAGGACGTCCTCGGGGCGGGCGTCGGTGGTGAAGTCCAGGTCGTTGCCGAGCCGCCCGAGCAACGCGTCCCGGACCGAGCCGCCGACCAGGGCGAGCGAGAACCCGGCCGCCTGGAAGCGGCGGGCGAGGTCGTCGGCGACCGGGGCGACCCGCAGCAGCTCGTTGACCGCGCGGTGCTGCGCCTGGCTCAGGGCACTGGTGTTGTCTTCGTTGGCGTTCGGCACAACAGGAAAGGGTACGTGGCCCCGGAGGCCCCCCGCGCCCCGGCGAGCCCCGGGCCGCCGCGCCCCGGCGGGGCCGGACACCTCCCTCGATACACCCACAAGATCAGCGCTTGTGGTGTTCGACGGCGCTCCTCTTTATACGTGCACATAGAGGACGGCCCGAGGCCCTCTCGCCGATCTTGTGGAGGGCTCCGCGGCACTTCCTCTCAGCGCACCTCGTTACCATGCGTGGACGTACTTTCCGACGACCACTGACGACGACGAGGGACGGCGAACGCGTGGCCGAGGCGGCAGACACCCCGGGGACGACTCCCTCAGCTGCCCGCCGGTGGCTTCGGCGCACCGGCGCACTGCTCGCCGGAGCACCGCTGCTGGCCGGGCTGCTCCAGCTGCCCGCGGCCGGTCCCGCACAGGCGGCCGGTCCGGACGGCGCACGGCAGGCCTCGCGCTCCGGTTCGGTGGCCGTGTCCGTGGACTCCCTCACCCCTGGTGCCCCCACCGACGGGGACACGGTGACCGTGTCCGGCACGGTGACGAACAAGGGCAAGCAGGCCGTCACCCACGCCCACGTCGACCTGCGGGTGGGGTCGGCGCTGACCACGCGGTCGGCGATCGCCGACGTCGCCAAGCGCGCCGACGACCTGCCGGGCACCGACGGCACCGCGGTGGGCGGCGCGTACAAGGCGACGTTCGTCAAGCTCACGCCCGGCGTCGCCGAGCACTTCACGATCTCCGTGCCCGTCGACAAGCTCGACCTGGGCGGGGACGGCGTCTACCCGCTGGGGGTCGCGCTGTCCGGTGAGACGTCCGCGCAGCCGTGGGACCAGGTGCTGGGGATCCAGCGCACCTTCCTGCCGTGGCAGGCCGACGAGGCCGACCCGACGACCAGGACGACGGTGCTGTGGCCGCTCATCTCGACCGTGCACATGACGGCGGAGACCGGGTCCAACCAGCAGCAGACTCCGGTGTTCCTCGACGACGGCCTCGCCACGGAGATCGCGCCCGGCGGCCGCCTGGACCAGCTGCTGGCGCTCGGCAAGGAACTCGACGTCACCTGGGTGATCGACCCCGACCTGCTGGCGTCCGTCGACGCCATGGCGGGCGGCTACCGCCTCCGCGTCAACGGCGACACCACCGAGCCGGGCACGCACCAGGCGGTCGCCCAGCAGTGGCTCGCCAAGCTCCAGGACGCGGTCGCCGGCAAGGAGGTCGTGGCCCTGCCCTTCGCTGACCCGGACCTGGCCTCCCTCGCCCACAACGGCACCCGCGTCACCGGCTCGCTCAGCCAGCTCAAGGCCGCCACGGACGTCGCCGCCACCACGGTGGAGACCGTGCTGCACGTGACGCCGAGCACCGACTTCGCCTGGCCCGTGCAGGGCGCCGTCGACCCGTCGATCGTCAAGGTCGCCACCTCCGCGGGCGCCGACAAGGTCATCGCCCGCAGCGACAGCCTGCAGGAGACGGGCGGTCTGACGTACACGCCGTCCGCGGCCCGCCCCATCGGCGGGGGCACCACGGCGGTCGTCGCGGACAGCAAGCTGTCACGCGCCTTCGAGGGCGACCTGACGAACGCCTCCGCGGCCACCCTGGCGGTGCAGCAGTTCCTCGCGCAGAGCCTCGCCCTGAACCTGCAGACCGACAAGCAGCGCAGCGTCGTCGTCGCCCCGCAGCGCCTGCTCACCGCGGGACAGGCCCGGGCGATGGCCGAGGCGGTGTCGGCCCTGCAGGGCAGCACCTGGTCGCAGCCGCAGGACCTCACCGCGACCGCCAAGGCCAAGCCCGACCCGGACGCCACGACCAAGGTGCCCGCCCGCTCGGCGTACCCCTCCGCGCTGCGCAAGCAGGAGCTGGCGCGGACGGCGTTCCAGGAGACCGCCACCACGCAGGAGCGGCTCGACCGGTTCAAGGTGATCCTCAGCGACCAGTCCCGGGTGGTGACCCCCTTCGGGCGGGCCGTCAACCGGGAGATGTCCACGTCGTGGCGCGGCCGGCCCGGCGCGGCCGGCGTGTTCCGCCAGGCGGTGCGCAGTTACCTCGACACGCTCGCCGGCCGGGTCAGGCTGATCGACAAGTCACCGACGAAGCTGTCCGGGCGCAGCGCCACCATCCCGGTGACCGTGCAGAACAACCTGGTGCAGGGCGTCGAGCACCTGGTGCTGCGGCTCAGCTCCACCAACCCGACGCGCCTGGAGATCAGCGGCAAGGACTACGACGAGCAGCCGATCGCCGTCTCGGGCGGGCACAGCACGACGGTGAAGTTCACCACCTCGGCCAACGCCAACGGCCAGTCCACGCTCGTCGCCCAGCTGTACACGCAGGACGGCCAGGCGTACGGCGCCCCGGTCACGTTCGACGTGAAGGTCACCGAGATCACGGCCACGGTGATGCTGGTCATCGGCGGCGGTGTGCTGCTGCTGGTGCTGGCCGGCTTCCGGATGTACACCCAGCGCAAGCGCGCGGCCGCCCGCGAGGCGGAGGGGTCGCCGGAGGACGACGGCACGGACGAGGCCGCGGCCGAGGACGCCGACGAGCCCGGTGACGCCGCCCGGAACCCGCAGGGCACCGGGGACCGTCTCCCGGACGGGACCGCCGCCCGTCCCCGGGCCGATGGCCCGCAGCAGCCGAGTGACGGGACGCCGGACACCGCAGCGGAAAGCGCCGACCCGTCCGGCACGGGTGAGAGAGTGGACCGTTGAGGATGTCGTGGCCGGTGGCCCGGAACGATGAGGTGGGGTAACCATGAACGCGCCGTACGACGGTGACCGCGGTCAGGCCGCGGGCAGCTCGGGGTACCCCGACGGCCCGCCGCCCGAGCACGGCCAGGTGCCCCAGCAGCACCCCGCGGACATGTACCTCCAGGACGCCTACGACGAGGACCCCTACCGCGCACAGGACCTCACCGCGCAGGACCCCGTCGCCGAGGCGCTGTACGACCGCGCCGCGCACCCCCCGCCGCCGCCCGGCACCTACCAGCAGCCGCAGCAGTCGCTGTACGGGCGCCCGCCGCAGTCGCCGTACGCGCCCGACCCGCGGGTGTGGGCGCAGACGCCGGCGCCCGAGCCGGACGGTGCCACCCAGTACCTGCCGTACGGCGACGACCCGCGCACGACCCAGTACGTGGGCGTGGACGACCTGGTGTCGCACTCCGGCGAGGAGCAGCACGAGCCGGACGCCTTCGCGCACCTCTTCCGCGACCAGCAGCAGAGCGGCACCCGCCCGCTCACCGACTCCCCGGCGGTACCCGGCCCGGCCGCGGCACCCGGTGGACCGGGCCCGGCGCAGCAGTACGCGGCGGCGTCGGCACCCGCCGACGACCGGACGATGAACCTGGGCACCGCGCCCGCCGAGGCCACCGCTCCCGTCGCCGCGGCGGCTGCCGCTCCGGCCGCCAAGAAGGGCGGCCGGGCCGGGGGACTGCTGAAGTCCAGCGCGGTCATGGCCGCCGGCACGATGGTCTCCCGGCTCACCGGCTTCATCCGCTCGGCGCTGATCGTCTCCGCGCTCGGCGTGGGCCTGCTCGGCGACACCTTCCAGGTCGCCTACCAGCTGCCGACGATGATCTACATCCTGACCGTCGGCGGTGGCCTGAACTCCGTCTTCGTGCCGCAGCTGGTGCGCGCCATGAAGGAGGACGAGGACGGCGGCGAGGCCTACGCCAACCGGCTGCTCACCCTCGTCATGGTGGCGCTCGGCCTGCTCACGGTCGCCGCGATCTTCGCCGCGCCGCTGCTGATCCGGCTGCTGTCGGACCGCGTCGCCAGCGACCCGGCGGCCAACGACGTCGGCGTCACCTTCGTGCAGTACTTCCTGCCCTCGATCTTCTTCATGGGCGTCCACGTGGTGATGGGGCAGGTCCTCAACGCGCGCGGCAAGTTCGGCGCGATGATGTGGACGCCGGTCCTGAACAACGTCGTCATCATCGTGACGCTCGGCATGTTCATCTGGGTCTACGGCACCGCCGCCGACTCCGGCATGAAGGTCACCACCATCCCGGCGGAGGGCCAGCGCCTCCTCGGCGTCGGCATCCTGCTCGGCCTGGTCGTCCAGGCGCTCGCGATGATCCCGTACCTGCGGGAGACCGGCTTCCGGATGCGGCTGCGCTTCGACTGGCGGGGCCACGGCCTCGGCAAGGCGGTGACGCTCGCCAAGTGGACCTTCCTGTTCGTCCTCGCCAACCAGGCGGGCGCGCTGGTCGTCTCCCAGCTGTCCACCGCCGCCGGTGACGACTCGCCCGTCGACGGCACCGGTTTCGCCGCCTACGCCAACGCCCAGCTGATCTGGGGCCTGCCGCAGGCCATCATCACCGTCTCGCTGATGGCCGCGCTGCTGCCGCGCATCTCCCGCTCGGCCGCCGAGGGCGACGGCGGCGCCGTCCGCGAGGACATCTCCCAGGGGCTGCGCACCACGGCCGTCGCGATCGTGCCGATCGCGTTCGGCTTCCTGGCGCTCGGCATCCCGATGTGCACCCTGATCTTCGGCTCGTCGGGCACCAGCGAGGCCACCAACATGGGGTACATGCTGATGGCCTTCGGCCTCGGCCTGGTCCCGTACTCGGTGCAGTACGTCGTCCTACGCGCCTTCTACGCCTACGAGGACACCCGGACGCCCTTCTACAACACGGTCATCGTCGCCGCCGTCAACGCGGGCGCCTCGACCCTCTGCTTCTTCGTCCTCCCGGCCCGCTGGGCCGTGGTCGGCATGGCCGCCTCCTACGGGCTCGCCTACGCCATCGGCGTCGGCGTCGCCTGGAACCGGCTGCGCAAGCGGCTCGGCGGCGACCTCGACGGCGCCCGGGTGCTGCGGACGTACGCGAGACTGTGCATCGCCTCCGTACCGGCCGCCCTGCTCAGCGGCGCGGCCTGCTACGGCATCGGCCGCACCCTGGGCCAGGGCGTCGGGGGGTCCTTCGTGGCGCTGCTGGCCGGCGGGGCTGTCCTGCTCGCCGTCTTCTACGTCAGTGCCCGCCGGATGCGCATCGAGGAGCTCAACTCGCTCGTCGGTACCGTCCGGGGACGCCTGGGTCGCTGAGTCGGGGGGTAGGCGCACAACCATCGTCCGTCGCCGCGTGTCGTGCATAGCGCCGGACTGTGGGCACAATTGGTTTCGGCGTCGGACGGCGTGCTCGAGGTCGGAGGGCACGCACTGGATGGGGAGGCAGGAACGACGGTGGCGGAACGGAGCACGGCTGCCGTCGACGTGGCAGACAACAGCGGCGACGAGCCGCTGACCGCACAGGCGGACCAGGCCACGGCCGACGGGGTGGCCACGAACCGGGAGCGGGACACGGACAACGACGAGGCCCAGGGGGGCGGGGGGACGGAACGTCCCGGGAAGACCTCACCGCCCGAGCTGCACAGCGGCCACAAGCTCGCCCGGCGCTACCGGCTGGAGGAGTGCGTCACCCGTCTGGACGGGTTCAGCAGTTGGCGCGCGGTCGACGAGAAACTCCGGCGTGCCGTCGGCGTCCACATCCTGCCCGCGGACCACTCGCGGGCCCGTTCCGTCCTCGCCGCCGCCCGCTCCTCCGCGCTGCTGGGCGATCCGCGCTTCGTGCAGGTGCTGGACGCCGTCGAGGAGAACGACGTCGTCTACGTCGTCCACGAATGGCTGCCCGACGCCACGGAGTTGACCACCCTCCTCGCCGCCGGACCGCTGGAACCGCACGACGCGTACCAGATGGTCAGTCAGGTCGCCGCCGCCATGGCCGCCGCGCACCGCGAGGGCCTGGCCCACCTGCGGCTGAACCCCAACGCCGTGCTGCGCACCTCCACCGGCCAGTGGCGCATCCGCGGCCTCGCGGTGAACGCCGCCCTGCGCGGCGTCTCCTCGCAGACGCCGCAGCGCACGGACACCGAGGCGATCGGCGCCCTGCTGTACGCGGCGCTCACCCAGCGCTGGCCGTACGAGAACGACGCCTACGGGCTGTCCGGGCTGCCCAAGCACATCGGTCTCATCGCCCCCGACCAGGTGCGGGCCGGTATCCACCGCGGGCTGTCCGAGCTCACCATGCGCGCGCTCGCCAACGACGGGGCGACCGCCTCGCGCCACGAGGCCCCGTGCACCACGCCCGAGGAACTGGTCAAGGCGATCGGTGAGATGCCCCGCATCCGCCCGCCGGAGCCCGCGTTCACGGCGCCGCCGGAGTACCAGCACACGACGTACCAGCAGGGCACCTACGGCCGCCCCGCGCCCGCAGGCGTCACGCAGCCGCTCACCGCACCGCCCCCGCTGCAGAGCCGTACCGGCCGCGCCCTGAAGTGGGCCGTCTCGGCCCTCCTCATCGCCGCCCTGGGACTCGGCAGCTGGCAGCTGGCGGACGCCCTCATGGACCAGGGCAACCAGTCCGACGACAACAACCAGACCCAGACGACGGACGGCAACGACAAGAGCCCGGTCAAGCCGATCAGCCGGCCGATCAGCATCGTCGGCGCCCGGGACTTCGACCCGTTCGGCGACGGGTCGGAGAAGCCGTCCGACATAAGCAAGACGTACGACGACAGCACGGCGACCTACTGGCAGACCGACTACTACCAGGGCGCCGCGTTCGGCAACCTGAAGCCCGGCCTCGGCGTCGTCCTCGACCTCGGCAAGGTCCAGGAGGTCGGCAAGGTGACCGTGACCTTCGTGGGCTCCACGTCGGTCGAACTGCGGACCGCGTCCGCCGACACCGGGTCGGAGCCGACGACGTTCGAGGCCTTCACCAAGGCCGCCTCGGGCACCGGCTCGACCGTGACCCTCAAGCCGAGCCGGTCCGTGAAGACCCGCTACCTGCTGGTCTGGCTGACGAAGCTGCCGATGACCGAGGAAGGCACCTACCGCGGCCGGGTGGCGGACATCAAGGTGACCAGCTAGGCCGAGCGGGGAGGGGTCGGATGGCCGAGGGCGGCGGGTACGACGGGGTGGGCGATCAGGACCTGCTCGCCCGGCACCTGGAGGGTGACCCCCATGCCTTCGGCGAGATCGTGCGCCGGCACCGGGACCGGCTCTGGGCCGTCGCGCTGCGGACGCTGGGTGACCGCGAGGAGGCCGCCGACGCCGTCCAGGACGCCCTCGTCTCCGCCTACCGGGCCGCCCACACCTTCCGGGGCCAGTCGGCCGTCACGACCTGGCTGCACCGGATCACGGTGAACGCCTGCCTCGACCGGGCCCGCAAGGCCGCCTCCCGCAAGACCGCGCCGGTCGACGACACCGAGCGCCTGGAACAGCTCCTGGAGCCCCACGAGTCGGCCTCGGCCCCCGCGGAGCGCAACGACCTCCACCGCCAGCTCCTGGAGGCGCTCGGCACCCTTCCTCCCGATCAGCGGGCCGCCCTCGTCCTGGTCGACATGCAGGGCTATCCGGTCGCCGAAGCCGCCCGCGTGCTCGACGTGCCCGTGGGCACGGTCAAGAGCCGCTGTGCCCGGGGCAGAGCCAGACTCCTGCCCCTGCTGACCCACCTCCGGCCGGACCGCCCCGGGCAGGACGAGGAACGCGACGCCGACGACAGGGAAGAACCCGGCGCGGGACGGAACCGGGCGGAGGGGACATCCGTCCCACCCGCAGCGGGTCCTCGCGGTGAGGGTCCGAGTGGGGACGGAGCAGGCGACTCAGCCGCAGTGAAGGGCGGAGGTGGGCGAGCGTGACATCGACGACGGACACGACGGGGCACCCGGACGTCACCGAGATCTCCGATCTCACCGACGGCCTGCTCGGCCCGTCCCGCAGTGAGGAGATCCGACGGCACCTGGCGGCCTGCGCCCTGTGCGCCGACGTCCAGGCTTCCCTGGAGGAGATCCGCGGGCTGCTCGGCACGCTCCCCGGGCCGGCCCGCATGCCGGACGACGTCGCCCAGCGCATCGACGCCGCCCTGGCGGCCGAGGCTCTGCTCGACGCCGAGGCGCTGGACGCGGCCCAGGGCTCCGAGGCGAGCGGTGTCATGAGCGGTGTCACCTCTCATGTTTCACGTGAAACGACGCCTGTTTCACGTGAAACATCGGCGGCGGCGCCCGACCGGCCGGCGGGACATGCCCGCAGCTCCTCGACCGGACCGGGCCGCAAGGAACGCAAGCGTCCTGGGCGCCGCAAGATCGCAGTCCTGGGTGCCGTCTTCGGCGCGGCCGCACTGGGCCTCGGCTCCGTACTGGTGGCCTCGCTGGGCGGGGGCGAGGACGGCGGCACCACGGCGAGCAGCAGCCACTCCACCGCGGCGGACACCTTCTCCCGGACCGCCCTGGAGCGTCAGGTGACCGCTCTCCTCTCGAAGAGCCAAGGTTCCCGCGCGCCGCACAGTCTGGGTCTCGACGGCGACTCCGAGCCGCCCCGCGTCTTCACTCAGCCGACCGTGCCCGCCTGCGTCCAGCAGGGCATCGGCCGGCAGGACACGGCCCTGGCCACCCAGACCGGCGTGTACCAGGGGCGCGACGTGCTCCTGGTCGTGCTGCCCGACCCCGCGGACACCGGCAAGGTCACCGCCTACCTGGTGGACACGCGCTGCGTTCAGCACCCGGGAGCCCAGCCGAAGGTGCTGTTGCGGCACACCTACGCCCGTCCCTGATCCGCACGTCCTGGGACACTGTCCCGACGCCCTTCGCCACCCTCCGTGTGCCCGGACACACCGGGAATGCACGCCCCTTAGGATCCGTTGGGTGGGGTGAGAGTTCAGAGCAACTCCCACCGGTCGAACTGACGTAGACCAGAGACGAGGAATCCAGCCGTGAGCGACGTCCGAAACGTGATCATCATCGGCTCCGGGCCCGCCGGCTACACGGCGGCGCTCTACACCGCGCGCGCGTCGCTGAAGCCGCTGGTGTTCGAGGGTGCTGTCACCGCGGGTGGTGCGCTGATGAACACCACCGAGGTCGAGAACTTCCCGGGCTTCCAGGACGGCATCATGGGGCCCGAGCTCATGGACAACATGCGTGCCCAGGCCGAGCGTTTCGGCGCCGAGCTCGTCCCGGACGACATCGTCTCCGTCGACCTCACCGGTGACATCAAGACCGTCACGGACACCGCCGGCACCGTCCACCGCGCCAAGGCCGTCATCGTCACGACGGGCTCGCAGCACCGCAAGCTCGGCCTGCCGAACGAGGACGCGCTCTCCGGCCGCGGTGTGTCCTGGTGCGCCACCTGTGACGGCTTCTTCTTCAAGGACCAGGACATCGCCGTGATCGGCGGCGGCGACACCGCGATGGAGGAGGCCACCTTCCTGTCGCGCTTCGCCAAGTCCGTGACCATCGTGCACCGCCGGGACACCCTGCGCGCCTCCAAGGCGATGCAGGAGCGTGCCTTCGCCGACCCGAAGATCAAGTTCATCTGGGACAGCGAGGTCGCCGAGATCCACGGCGACCCGAAGCTGGCCGGGCTGAAGCTGCGCAACCTCAAGACCGGCGAGCTGTCGGACCTGCCGGTGACCGGCCTGTTCATCGCGATCGGCCACGACCCGCGCACCGAGCTCTTCAAGGACCAGCTCGACCTGGACGCGGAGGGCTACCTCAAGGTCGCCGCCCCGTCCACGCGGACGAATGTGACCGGTGTCTTCGCCGCGGGCGACGTGGTGGACCACACCTACCGCCAGGCGATCACCGCCGCCGGCACCGGCTGTTCCGCTGCTCTGGACGCCGAGCGGTACCTCGCCGCCCTGGCCGATACCGAGCAGCAGGCCGAGCCCGAGAAGACCTCCGTCTGATCCCCCTTCCGCCCCACGCACCGACCAGTGAAGGAGAGCCCGCCGTGGCCGACCTGAAGAACGTGACCGACGACTCCTTCGAGCAGGACGTCCTCAAGAGCGACAAGCCCGTCCTGGTGGACTTCTGGGCCGCCTGGTGCGGTCCGTGCCGCCAGATCGCCCCGTCGCTCGAGGCGATCGCCGCTGAGCACGGCGACAAGATCGAGATCGTCAAGCTCAACATCGACGAGAACCCGGGGATCGCGGCCAAGTACGGCGTCATGTCCATCCCGACGCTCAACGTCTACCAGGGTGGCGAGGTCGCCAAGACCATCGTCGGCGCCAAGCCGAAGGCCGCGCTCCTGCGCGACCTCGCGGACTTCATCGCCGAGTGACCCCCGGAGCCGTCCGCCGACGGCCCGATGTTTCACGTGAAACACGGTGACGAACGAAGGGGCCGCCCCGCTGGGGCGGCCCCTTCGTCATGCTCGGTCAGCCACCGCGCTCAGAGCGGCCGCAGCACGGGTTCCTTCTGTACCGCTCCCAGGAGCCGGTCGAGCGCCATCTCCACGTCTTCCTTCCAGGACAGGGTGGACCGCAGCTCCAGCCGCAGCCGCGGGTGGGCCGGATGGGACCGCACCGTCTTGAAGCCCACCGCCCGGAGGTGGTCGGCCGGCAGCAGACAGGCGGGCTCCTTCCACCGCGCGTCGCCGAACGCCTCGATCGCCTTGAAGCCCCGGCGGAGCAGGTCCTTCGCCACCGTCTGCACCATCACCCGGCCGAGTCCTTGTCCCTGGTAGCCCGGCACGATGAAGGCCGTGATCAGCTGCACCGCGTCCGGGGAGATCGGGCTGGTCGGGAACGCCGACGACCGGGGCACATAAGCGGGCGGGGCGTAGAGCACGAAACCCACGGGAGCGTCGTCCACGTAGACGACCCGGCCGCAGGAGCCCCAGTCGAGCAGTACGGCGGAGATCCAGGCCTCCTTCTCCAGCGTGGCCGTGCCGCCCTTCACCGCTGCTTCGCCGCTGACGGGGTCCAGCTCCCAGAAGACGCACGAGCCGCAGCGCTGGGGGAGGTCCTGGAGGTTGTCCAGCGTGAGCGGTACGAGCCGTCGGCCCATGAAGGCTGTTCCTCGCTTCCTTCGCCCGCGCCACCGCGGACGGCCGTTGGAGAACTCCGTTCCTTGAGCGTATCCACGATGCGTTTGCGTCGAAACTGACGAAAAGCAAAGAGCGGGCCCTGTTCCGGTACACACCGGACAGGGCCCGCTCCGCGTCGGCCGGGCGGCATCCGCCCGGCCGACGCCCGGTCAGGACTCCGCTTCGTCGGAGCCGCCCTCCGCGAGGCCCTTGGGCAGCACCGGCCCCTCGCCCGGGGCGAGCGTGCCCAGGATGCGCTCCAGGTCCTCCATGGAGGCGAACTCGACGGTGATCTTCCCCTTCTTCTGCCCCAGGTCGACCTTCACCCGGGTCTCGAAGCGGTCCGAGAGCCGGGTGGCGAGATCGGTGAGCGCCGGGGAGACCCGGCCGCCGGCCCGTGGCCCCTTGGCTCGCTGCGCCGACTGCGGCCGGGACCCCATCAGGGTCACGATCTCCTCCACCGACCGCACCGACAGCCCCTCGGCGACGATGCGGTGGGCCAGCCGGTCCTGCTCCTCCGGGTCGTTCACCGACAGCAGTGCCCGCGCGTGTCCGGCCGAGAGGACCCCGGCCGCCACCCGACGCTGTACCGCCGGCGACAGCTTCAGCAGGCGCAGCGTGTTGGAGACCTGCGGACGGGAGCGTCCGATGCGGTCCGCCAACTGGTCATGGGTGCAGTTGAAGTCCTTCAGCAGCTGCTCGTAGGCGTTCGCCTCTTCGATCGGGTTCAGCTGCGCCCGGTGGAGGTTCTCCAGGAGCGCGTCCAGGAGGAGCTTCTCGTCGTCCGTCTCGCGGACGATCGCCGGGATCGCCTCCAGCCCCGCCTCACGGCTGGCCCGCAGACGCCGCTCGCCCATGATGAGCTCGTAGCGCTCGGGGCCCAGCTGCCGTACGACGACGGGCTGGAGGAGGCCGACCTCCTTGATGGAGGTGATCAGTTCGGCGAGCGCGTCCTCGTCGAAGACCTCACGCGGTTGACGCGGGTTGGGGGTGATGGCGTCGAGCGGGAGCTCCGCGAAGTGCGCGCCCACCGGAGGCGCGGGGACCTCTGCGGCGCCGTTCGTCGACGGTCCCTCCGTGGTTTCACGTGGAACCGGCGGCAGCGTCGCCACCCTGGCGGCGGCCACTCCGCGGTCCGTCAGCACCGGGACGGCAGCCGGGGAGACGGGTGCGCCGCTTCCCACCGCTGCCGAGGCCGGGTTCTTCTCCGTCGGAGCAGCAGGGATCAACGCGCCGAGCCCACGGCCCAACCCCCTCCGTCGCTCGCTCACTGGATCCCCTCCACCATGCTCGGATTGTTCTGGGCGCCGATATGGGCGTGGGTGGCGTCGTAGCTGACGCCGACACCCTTCAGCGCGATCTCTCGTGCCGCCTCAAGGTACGACAGGGCACCGCTCGATCCGGGATCGTAGGTCAGCACCGTCTGTCCGTAGCTCGGCGCCTCGGAGATGCGGACGGAGCGGGGAATGCTCGTCCGCAGCACCTCGTCACCGAAGTGGGTGCGCACCTCTTCCGCGACCTGGGAGGCGAGGCGCGTCCGGCCGTCGTACATGGTGAGCAGGATGGTCGACACGTGCAGGTGGGGGTTGAGGTGCCCCCGTACCAGGTCGACGTTGCGCAGCAGCTGTCCCAGGCCCTCCAACGCGTAGTACTCGCACTGGATCGGGATGAGGACCTCGGCCCCCGCCACGAGGGCGTTCACGGTCAGCAGGCCGAGGGAGGGCGGGCAGTCGATAAGGATGTAGTCCAGGGGCTGCTCGTACGCCTGGATCGCCCGCTGGAGCCGGCTCTCGCGGGCCACCAGGGACACCAGCTCGATCTCCGCACCGGCCAGATCGATCGTGGCGGGCGCGCAGAAGAGACCTTCGACGTCGGGGACCGGCTGGACGACCTCGGAGAGCGGCCTGCTGTCCACCAGCACGTCGTAGATGGAGGGAACCTCGGCGTGGTGGTCGATCCCGAGAGCCGTGGACGCGTTGCCCTGGGGGTCCAGGTCGACCACCAGGACGCGGCCCCCGTGCAGGGCCAGGGAGGCAGCCAGGTTCACGGTGGTCGTGGTCTTGCCGACCCCGCCCTTCTGGTTGGCCACCACGATGATGCGTGTCTGCTCGGGCCGTGGCAGGCCCTCGCCGGCACGGCCCAGAGCCTCTACCGCCAGTTGGGCAGCACGACCGATCGGAGTGTCGTCCATCGGGGGCGGTGTTTCACGTGAAACATCCTCCCCCATCGACTCGGTACGGGGACCGGGGACCGGATCGGTCATCGGTCCCGCGATGTTGGCGTCGGACCGCAAGGATTCACTCTCCTCGACTTCAGGCTCGCAATGAACAGAGCCTCCCATGCCTTCGGGGTCATGAACCAGTGAGGCCTGGTGTTCTGTGGAGAAATCCACCTCTGTGGACAACTCCGCCCCCTCATCGAGGGACCCAAGAGGCTTGCGGTCGCGGGGGTCGGCCGCGGCGCGGCCCCGACTGATGATGCCGTGCAGCAGTGAGCGACGTTTCACGTGAAACACGATGCACAGCGCCGACGACCGGATGGTCGCGACACTCCGTCAGGCAAGGGTGGGGCAGCTTGTGTGGAGTACGGGTCAGCGTCGGCGACGCGTCCGTCCGGTCCGCGCGGCCTTCGCTCGCTTGGCCGCGAAGCGCACACCGCCCGGGCTTTCCCCGACCTCGACGCGGACGACCGTGGACAGGGGATCCACGACGCCTTCGCCCACCTGCACGACGGAAGTGTCGACGGCGCCGAGCTTGCTCAGTGCGGTCGCCGCGCTCTTGAGTTCCTCCTCCGCCGTGTCCCCCTTGAGGGCGAGCATCTCGCCGTAGGGACGCAGCAGCGGAATGCCCCAGGTGGCCAGCCGGTCCAGGGGCGCCACGGCCCGGGCCGTCACCACGTGGACCGGGTTCAGCTTGCCCATGACCTCCTCGGCGCGACCGCGCACCACGGTCACGTGGTCGAGGCCGAGCAGCTCGACGACCTCGGTGAGGAAGTTCGTGCGGCGCAGCAGCGGCTCCAGCAGCGTGATCTTCAGGTCCTCCCGGACGAGCGCCAGGGGGATACCGGGGAGTCCGGCTCCCGAGCCGACGTCGCACACGGTCACACCCTCGGGCACGACCTCGGAGAGCACCGCGCAGTTCAGCAGGTGCCGCTCCCACAGGCGGGGCACCTCCCGCGGGCCGATCAGCCCACGCTGCACGCCTGCCTCGGCCAGCAGCTCGGCGTACCGGACCGCATCAGCGAAGCGATCACCGAATACCTCGCGAGCCTGCTCGGGCGCAGGGGGGAGCTCCGCTGCCTCCGTCACGGGGACCGTCCTTCCGTACCGCACCGGCGCTTCTCACGCCGGTCATCAGAACTATCAGGCTGACAAAGAGCGGCCCCGCCTGCGCAACAGACGGGGCCGCGGGGTGGTGCAGTACCGAGTCAGTTGGGGAGCACGACGACGAAGCGCTGCGGCTCCTCGCCCTCGGACTCACTGCGCAGACCCGCCGCCTTCACCGCGTCGTGGACGACCTTGCGCTCGAACGGCGTCATGGGCTCCAGCCTGACCGGCTCGCCGCTGTTCTTCGCGTCGGCCGCGGCCTTGGCGCCCAGCTCCGACAGCTCGGCGCGCTTGGTGGCCCGGTAGCCCCCGATGTCCAGCATCAGCCGGCTGCGGTCGCCGGTCTCCCGGTGCACGGCCAGACGCGTCAGCTCCTGCAGCGCCTCCAGCACCTCGCCGTCACGGCCGACCAGCTTCTGGAGGTCGCGGCCGCCCGCGTCGCTGATGATCGACACGGAGGCACGGTCGGCCTCGACGTCCATGTCGATGTCGCCGTCGAGATCGGCGATGTCCAGCAGACCCTCGAGGTAGTCCGCCGCGATCTCACCCTCCTGCTCCAGGCGGGTCAGGGTGTCTGCACCCTCGGCGGCAGCGGAGGTGGTGCCTTCCGTCACGGGATGGGCTCCTTCTTACTTCTTGGACGGGGACTTGGGGCGCTGCGGGCCACCCTTGCGCTGCCCGGACTGCGCCTTGCTGCGGCCACCGCCGGTCTTGGCGGCGGGCTGCTTGGCAGTGGGCTGCTTCGGGGCGGCCTGCGGGGCAGCGGCAGCGGGCGGCTCGTCGTCCAGCGGCTCGTCGTCGGACTTGGACAGCGAGGTGGTGGGCTCGCCGGCCGCCTTGACGGTGGACTGGCGCTGGGACTTGGACTGCCGCTTGGGCTGCTGGCGCTTGGCGGCGGCCGCGGCGGTGGTCCCGCCGTCCTCGGTCCCCTCGACGGCCCGGGCCTCGCTCTTGACGATGGTCCCGTCCACCTGGGCGGCGAGACCCGCCTTGCTCAGCCCGTTGATGAACTTGCGCTCGGCCTCGTTGCGGTCGCGGCCCTTGGCGACGATGGCCTTGACGATGGCCCGCTCGCCCCGTCCGCGGGTGCCGCCGTGGTGCGTGACGCGCTTGTACAGACGCTCCAGGTACGCGGCCTGGGCCTTGGAACCCGGGGTCGGGTTGTTGTGGATGACGTACATCTGCTGGCCCATGGTCCACACGTTGGTGGTCAGCCAGTAGACGAGGACACCGACGGGGAAGTTGATGCCGAAGATGGCGAACATGAGCGGGAAGACGTACATCAGCATCTTCTGCTGCTGCATGAACGGCGTCTTCACCGAGGTGTCGACGTTCTTCGTCATCAGCTGGCGCTGGGTGAAGAACTGCGAGGCCGACATCAGGACGATCATGATGACGGTCACGACGCGCACGTCCGTCACCGAGGCGCCGAGGGCCTCGATGGTGGAGGAGCCGTCCTTGAACTTGGCGGCCAGCGGGGCGCCGAAGATGTGCGCGTTGCGCGCGCTCTCCAGCAGCGAGTCGTTGATGACGCCGATGGTCTTGCCCGACGCGATGCCGTTGAGCACGTGGTACAGGGCGAAGAAGAACGGGGACTGCGCCAGGATGGGAAGGCACGAGGAGAGCGGGTTCGTACCCGTCTCCTTGTACAGCTTCATCATCTCTTCGGACTGGCGCTGTTTGTCGTTCTTGTAGCGCTCCTGGATCTTCTTCATCTCGGGCTGCAGCGTCTGCATGGCCCGGGTCGCCTTGATCTGCTTCACGAAGAGCGGGATCAGGCAGATGCGGATCAGGATCACCAGGGACACGATGGACAGGCCCCAGGCCCATCCGGTGTCCGGGCCGAAGAGGGCGCCGTACACCTTGTGGAACTGGACGATGACCCAGGAGACGGGTGTCGTGATGAAACTGAAGAGGCTGGCAATCGTGTCCACTAATCATGCTCCTTGGGCATGGGACGGTGTCTCTGCGGCCGGGCTCGGGGAGCGATTGTCCCCGGTGGCCGTTTCGGCGGCGGAGGGCCCGCCCCTGCGTGCACGCCAGGCGTCGCGCAGCATCTCGTACCACCGCGGACGCTTGCGCGGTGGAACATGGTCCACACCGCCGAGCGACCACGGATTGCACCGAAGGATCCGCCAGGCGGTGAGCGCCGTTCCCTTGATGGCGCCGTGCCGGTCGATGGCCGTGTAGCCGTAGTGGGAACACGACGGGTAGTACTTGCAGACCGGCCCCAGCAGAGGACTGATCGTCCACTGGTACAGCTTGATCAGAGCCAGCAGCGGGTACTTCATCGCGCGCCCCCTCCCAGCAGCCGTTGAAGGGCGGCATCAAGGTCTTGGGCCAGCTGTGCATGGTCGGCGTCGCCCGCGCCGGGCAGCGCTCGTACGACTACCAGGCTACCGGGCGGGAAAAGGGCGACTCGGTCACGCAGGAGATGCCGCAGTCGACGCTTCACCGTGTTGCGGACGACGGCGCCGCCCACGGCCTTGCTCACGACGAAACCCGCACGCGTCGGGGGAGCGCTCTCCCCAGGCGCGTGCGGGTCCGTGGCACCGCTTCGTAGGTGGACGACGAGCGTCGGGCGTCCGGCCCGGCGCCCTCGTCGTACCGCGGTCGCGAAGTCCTCGCGCCGCCTCAGCCGGTTCTCGGTGGGCAGCACGACGGCATGACCTGACCGGGATCAGGCGGACAGACGGGCGCGACCCTTGCTACGGCGGGACGCGAGGATCGCGCGGCCGGCACGGGTGCGCATCCGCAGCCGGAAGCCGTGGGTCTTCGCGCGACGACGGTTGTTCGGCTGGAAGGTGCGCTTGCTCACTCGGGGGCTCCAGAAAAGAATCGGTGGTGGCGGGGTGCCGTCCTGGCTGTCACCGTGCGCCCACGAGTAGCTCGCGTCACGCCCGAGTGCACCGCTTCCCGATCACCTTGAAGCGATCTGTGCCCATCGGAGGCAGGCGGCAGCAGCCATCGACAACTCGACCTGGTTACGGTACGCGCGGCTACGCCATCCGGTCAAACCGGCGGCCGTCGGGGGACACTGTCCACAGCCTGGGGACAACAACTTGAACCGTACCCGCCGCGCTGACTACCGTGGCTGGACTCCGATTCGTTCCCTTGTGACCCGCACCAGCGGATCAGTCCCCACCCGTCCACCCGACGACATCCCGACCCGTCCCACGATCACACGAACGTGGGACCTGTGAGAGAGCGTGCCCTGTGGCTGACGTACCTGCCGATCTTGCCGCAGTGTGGCCACGCGTATTGGAGCAACTCCTCGGGGAAGGGCGCGGCCAGGGCGTCGAGGTGAAGGACGAGCACTGGCTGCGGCGCACCCAGCCGCTGGCGCTGGTCGCGGACACCGCGCTGCTCGCCGTGCCGAACGAGTTCGCCAAGAACGTGCTGGAGGGCCGGCTCGCGCCGATCGTCAGCGAGTCCCTGACCCGTGAGTGCGGCCGTCCGATCCGCATCGCGATCACCGTCGACGACTCCGCGGGCGAGCCCCCGGCCCCGCCGGCGCCCTCCGCCCCGCAGCCGCAGCGCTACGAGGACGAGTCGGCCCAGCCCGAGCTGCCGACCGGCCCGTACGACACCTCTTACGACGGGGGCCGCGGCAACCACGCCGGCCGCAGCTCGTACGAGACGTCCTACGACGGCTCGTACGAGGGGTACGGCCGCCACCGCGCGGAACCGCTGCCCGGGCCGCCCGGCGATCAGCACGGCGGCGGGCGGGACCAGCACCCTGGCGGGCGCGACCAGCACCCCGGCGGCCGGGACCAGCGTCCCGGTGGGCGCGACCTGCCCTCGGCCCGGCCGGCCTACCCCTCGGAGTACCAGCGCCCCGAGCCGGGCGCCTGGCCGCGGGCCCAGCAGGACGACTACGGCTGGCAGCAGCAGCGCCTCGGCTTCCCCGAGCGCGACCCGTACGCCTCGCCCTCCCAGGACGGCTACGGCGGCCCCGGCGGTCGGGACTCCTACGACGCCCCCTCCTCGGACTACCGCCCGAAGCCCCCGGAGCGGACCGGGTACGAGTCGCCGTACGAGAAGTCCCGCGGCGACTACGAGCCGTCGCGCGACTACGACCAGCGGGACGGCGGCCGGCGCGAGCTGTCCGAGCAGGGCGGCGGTCCGGGCCACCGCGGCGGTCCGGGCGGCCCTGTGCCGTCCTCCGGCGGGACCGGCGGGCCGGGACCGACGGCCGCCCAGCCCACGCCGTCCGGCGGACCGGGTGAGCCCACGGCCCGGCTGAACCCCAAGTACCTCTTCGACACGTTCGTCATCGGCGCGTCCAACCGCTTCGCGCACGCGGCCGCGGTGGCCGTCGCCGAGGCGCCCGCCAAGGCGTACAACCCGCTGTTCATCTACGGCGAGTCCGGTCTCGGCAAGACGCACCTGCTGCACGCCATCGGGCACTACGCGCGCAGCCTGTACCCCGGCACGCGCGTGCGCTACGTGAGCTCCGAGGAGTTCACCAACGAGTTCATCAACTCGATCCGCGACGGCAAGGGCGACAGCTTCCGCAAGCGCTACCGCGAGATGGACATCCTGCTCGTCGACGACATCCAGTTCCTGGCGGACAAGGAGTCGACGCAGGAGGAGTTCTTCCACACCTTCAACACGCTCCACAACGCCAACAAGCAGATCGTGCTCTCCAGCGACCGGCCGCCCAAGCAGCTGGTGACGCTGGAGGACCGGCTGCGCAACCGCTTCGAGTGGGGCCTGATCACCGACGTCCAGCCGCCCGAGCTGGAGACGCGCATCGCGATCCTGCGCAAGAAGGCGGTGCAGGAGCAGCTGAACGCGCCGCCGGAGGTGCTGGAGTTCATCGCGTCCCGCATCTCGCGCAACATCCGTGAGCTGGAGGGCGCGCTGATCCGGGTGACGGCGTTCGCCTCGCTCAACCGGCAGCCGGTGGACCTGGGGCTGACCGAGATCGTCCTGAAGGACCTGATCCCCGGCGGCGAGGACTCGGCCCCCGAGATCACGTCGACGGCCATCATGGGCGCCACGGCGGACTACTTCGGGCTGACCGTCGAGGACCTGTGCGGCACCTCGCGCGGGCGCGCGCTGGTCACCGCCCGGCAGATCGCCATGTACCTGTGCCGCGAGCTGACGGACCTGTCGCTGCCGAAGATCGGCGCGCTGTTCGGCGGCCGGGACCACACGACGGTCATGCACGCCGACCGCAAGATCCGCAATCTGATGGCCGAGCGGCGGTCGATCTACAACCAGGTGACCGAGCTGACGAACCGGATCAAGAACGGCTGACGCCGCCGGCGGTTCCACGGCCCGTGAGGCGCTCCCGGAGGGTTCCGGGGGCGCCTTTTCGCTGCCGTGGCCGTCCCGGGACGCGTCCGCGGACCGCCCGCCGCCGCGCCCGCTGTTCGATTACGTCCCGGGTTACGGCCTCCCTCCACAGATTCGGCGACTTTCTCCCGTCCACAGACTGGGGACCGCGAAGTTGTCCCGATCCTGTCCACAGACAGGCCTGTTGAGGGATCATCAGCCGAGGTCAGGTGGCTGTGGATTCGTGGACGAAGGATCTCCACAGACTGTGGACGACGCCGTGATCCACAGCCTGTGCGCAAAGTTGTCCACGGGCGGCCCACAGGCTGGGGCCGGTTGTCCCCAGCGATCACCGGCTTCTCCACATGGCTGTCCACTGTTCGGCAACGCGGCACGCCTCCTCACCGTGTCGAGTGAAAGGCGTCACACGAAGGTGCCGGGTTGGGCTGTGGGAAAGGCGGGTAAACCTGGGGACGCCGCTGGGGAGAAGTCGCCCCGGCCTGTGCACGGGGTGTGCAGAACTTTCCGTTCTCCACAGAAGCCCCGAGTTGTCCACCGGCTCCGCCCACAGGCCCGGTGGACAAAATTCCGCCCCTGACCTGGGCAAACGAGGTTATCCACGGTTTCCACAGGCCCTACTACTACTCCCGACTAGTAAGAGCCAGGAAATCGCTTCGAAGGGGGTCCTGTGCACAACTCGCCCTCCGGTGCCCGGCTGCCCCTCGTCACGACTTGACCCCGAGCGGCACCGACTGTCAGTGCGGTGCGTCAGACTGGACCCCGGTGTCCTTCCCGACCCAGGGAGCCGCGACACCCAGACAGACGACGAAGCGAAGCAGGGCGAGAAGCGCCGGCAACAGCAGGAGGCGGCTTACGGTGAAGATCCGGGTGGAACGCGACGTACTCGCGGAGGCAGTGGCCTGGGCGGCGCGCAGCCTCCCGGCCCGTCCGCCGGCGCCGGTCCTCGCCGGCCTGCTGCTGAAGGCCGAGGACGGTCAGCTGAGCCTGTCGAGCTTCGACTACGAGGTCTCGGCACGGGTGAGCGTCGAGGCGGAGGTCGAGGAGGAGGGCACGGTCCTCGTCTCGGGCCGGCTGCTCGCCGACATCTCCCGCGCCCTGCCCAACCGGCCGGTGGAGATTTCCACAGACGGTGTACGGGCGACGGTGGTCTGTGGATCCTCGCGGTTCACGCTCCACACCCTGCCGGTGGAGGAGTACCCGGCGCTGCCGCAGATGCCGAACGCCACGGGCACCGTCCCCGGCGAGGTCTTCGCGGCCGCCGTCTCCCAGGTGGCCATCGCGGCCGGCCGGGACGACACGCTGCCCGTGCTGACCGGTGTGCGCATCGAGATCGAGGGCGACACGGTCACGCTGGCCTCCACCGACCGCTACCGCTTCGCGGTCCGCGAGTTCCTGTGGAAGCCGGAGAACCCGGACGCGTCCGCGGTCGCCCTGGTGCCCGCGAAGACGCTGCTGGACACCGCCAAGGCCCTCGGCGCCGGTGACACCGTCACGCTGGCGCTGTCGGGCTCCGGTGCCGGTGAGGGTCTGATCGGCTTCGAAGGTGCCGGCCGGCGCACCACCACGCGCCTGCTCGAGGGCGACCTGCCGAAGTACCGCACGCTCTTCCCGACCGAGTTCAACTCGGTCGCCGTGATCGAGACCGCGCCCTTCGTGGAGGCCGTCAAGCGCGTCGCGCTGGTGGCCGAGCGCAACACCCCGGTCCGGCTGAGCTTCGAGCAGGGCGTGCTGATCCTGGAGGCCGGCTCCAGCGACGACGCACAGGCTGTGGAAAGGGTCGACGCCCAGCTGGAGGGCGACGACATCTCGATCGCCTTCAACCCGACGTTCCTGCTGGACGGCCTGAGCGCGATCGACTCCCCGGTGGCGCAGCTGTCGTTCACCACGTCCACCAAGCCGGCGCTGCTGAGCGGCCGGCCCGCCCTGGACGCGGAGGCGGACGACGCCTACAAGTACCTGATCATGCCGGTGCGGCTCAGCGGCTGACGTCGTCCACAGGTGTGCACGGTGCCGGTCCGCCCCTGTGGGCGACCGGCACCGTGACCAGCACGGAAGCCACAGGTCAGGCGCCACGTCTGAGCGCGTATGCCCACAGCTGTGCACAACCCTGCGGGATTAGGCTCATACGTCGGCACGAAGGTGCCGCACACGCCACAGCGACCTAAGGAACACAACTGATGGAGCTCGGTCTCGTCGGCCTCGGCAAGATGGGCGGCAACATGCGCGAGCGGATACGCCGCGCGGGCCACACCGTCATCGGGTACGACCGCAACGCGGACGTCGCGGACGTCCACAGCCTGGAAGAACTCGTGGGCAAGCTCAGCGCCCCGCGCGTGGTCTGGGTGATGGTCCCGGCGGGCGAGCCCACCCAGTCCACCGTCGACCAGCTGGCCGAGCTGCTGGAGCCCGGCGACGTGGTCGTCGACGGCGGCAACTCCCGCTGGACGGACGACGAGAAGCACGCCGAGCAGCTGGCCGCCCGGGGCATCGGCTTCGTCGACTGCGGCGTCTCCGGCGGTGTGTGGGGCCTGGAGAACGGCTACGCGCTGATGTACGGCGGCGACGCGGAGAACGTCGCCAAGGTGCAGCCGGTCTTCGACGCGCTCAAGCCGGAGGGCGACTTCGGCTCGGTGCACGCCGGCAAGGTCGGCGCCGGGCACTTCGCGAAGATGGTCCACAACGGCATCGAGTACGCGATGATGCAGGCCTACGCCGAGGGCTGGGAGCTGCTGGAGAAGGTCGACTCCGTGGAGAACGTCCGCGAGGTCTTCCGCTCCTGGCAGGAGGGCACCGTCATCCGCTCCTGGCTCCTCGACCTCGCCGTCAACGCCCTCGACGACGACGAGCACCTGCACGGGCTGCGGGGTTATGCACAGGACTCCGGTGAGGGACGCTGGACGGTGGAGGCCGCCATCGACAACGCCGTGCCGCTGCCCGCGATCACGGCCTCGCTCTTCGCGCGGTTCGCCTCCCGCCAGGAGGACTCCCCGCAGATGAAGATGATCGCCGCGCTGCGCAACCAGTTCGGCGGCCACGCGGTCGAGAAGAAGTAAGCAGCACCACAGCTGGGGAGGTCGGCACCCGACCATGCACGTCACGCACCTGTCGCTGGCCGACTTCCGCTCGTACGCCCGGGTCGAGGTCCCGCTCGACCCGGGCGTCACGGCCTTCGTCGGGCCCAACGGACAGGGCAAGACGAACCTGGTCGAGGCGGTCGGCTACCTCGCCACCCTCGGCAGCCACCGGGTGTCCTCCGACGCTCCCCTGGTCCGCATGGGCGCCGAGCGTGCCGTGATCCGGGCCCAGGTCCGCCAGGGCGAGCGGCAGCAACTGGTCGAGCTGGAGCTGAACCCGGGCCGCGCCAACCGGGCCCGCATCAACCGGTCCTCGCAGGTCAGGCCGCGGGACGTGCTGGGGATCGTACGGACCGTGCTGTTCGCGCCCGAGGACCTCGCGCTGGTGAAGGGGGACCCCGGGGAGCGGCGGCGGTTCCTGGACGAGCTGATCACCGCGCGCTCGCCGCGCATGGCGGGCGTGCGGTCGGACTACGAGCGGGTGCTCAAGCAGCGCAACACCCTGCTGAAGTCGGCCGCCCTGGCCCGTCGGCACGGCGGGCGCTCCATGGACATGTCCACGCTCGACGTGTGGGACCAGCACCTGGCGCGGGCCGGGGCCGAGCTGCTCGCCCAGCGGCTCGACCTGATCGCGGCGCTGCAGCCGCTGGCCGACAAGGCGTACGAGCAGCTGGCGCCGGGCGGTGGTCCGGTCGCCCTGGAGTACCGGCCGTCCGCGCCGGGCGAGGCACACACGCGTGAGGAGCTGTACGAGCAGCTGACGGCCGCGCTGGTCGAGGCCCGCAAGCAGGAGATCGAGCGGGGCGTGACCCTGGTGGGTCCGCACCGCGACGACCTGCTGCTCAAGCTGGGACAGCTGCCGGCCAAGGGGTACGCCTCGCACGGCGAGTCCTGGTCGTACGCTCTGGCGCTGCGGCTGGCCTCCTACGACCTGCTGCGGGCCGAGGGCAACGAGCCGGTGCTGGTCCTTGACGACGTCTTCGCCGAGCTGGACTCCCGGCGCCGGGAGCGGCTGGCGGAGCTGGTCGCGCCCGGGGAGCAGGTGCTGGTGACGGCCGCGGTCGACGACGACGTACCGCATGTGCTGAGCGGCGCCCGGTACACGGTGTCCGACGGAACGGTGGAGCGCGTATGACGGCCCAGGAGCCCGGCGGGAAGCCCGAGCAGTCCGGCGTCGACCTCGCGCGCGTGGCGCTGCGGGCGGCGCGCGAACAGGCACGCGCGCGGGGCGACGCGGCGCGGCAGAAGAAGCAGGCCCGGCGCGGGGGCGGCCTGCGCTCCGGCGCGCGGGCGGACGGGCGCGACCCCATGGCGCTGGGTGCCGCGATCAACCGGCTGCTCACCGAGCGCGGCTGGGAGGCGCCGGCCGCGGTCGGCGGGGTGATGGGCCGCTGGCCGCAGATCGTCGGCGAGGACGTGGCCAAGCACTGCGAGCCCGAGCGCTACGACGAGGACGAGCGGGTGCTGGTGGTGCGCTGCGACTCCACGGCCTGGGCGACCAACCTGCGCCTCCTCGCGCCCACCCTGGTCGCCCGCCTGAACGAGGACCTCGGGCACGGCGCGGTGCGGCAGATCAAGGTGCAGGGCCCCAGCGGTCCCGTCCGCCGCTACGGCCCGCTGCGCGCCCCCGGCAGCAAGGGGCCCGGCGACACGTACGGGTGACACGACCCCCGGGGTGCCTCCGTAACCCCCTGTGGGGTGCCTCGGTGCGGCACCACGCGTGCGTGAGCGCCCCGAGACGGCCTCTCGCGCGCGTGATGTGCGTCACGTAGGGAGGGGCTGAGGCCCGCGCTCCGCGGGCCCTTCGACGGCAGGGACGGTTCTTCTGAACCGTCCCTGCCGTCGTTTCGTACGACCGGATGCGGGCCGGCGCACCCCCGGTGGTGCGCCGCGGGCCCGCACGCCCGGCAGAACACCAGGTCAAACCGCCGCACACGGGTGCGAATCCCGGAGTGACTCCGCGGTAGCCAAGGGTTGACAGCTGGAAGCGCTGAGTGCCGCCGTGAGCCTCCTGGAGCCCCCATCCACATATCGGGAGTCGGGAGAGGCCGGTTCAGGGCGGCACATGCGGACTCAGGTACCGGCAAACCCCCATCGCTGTCAGTGGTACCGGTAGACTGGAAGCAATCCCGCCCCAACCGTGGGGACCGCCCGGGAAAAGCTGAGCAACGCTGATCAAGGCTTACCAACGCACCATGCCGCAGCCGCTCCGGCACCCCGCCGACGAGCCTGGCTTGTGCTGTGCCAGAAAGGGCGCTTCGTGGCCGATTCCGGCAACCCCAACGAGAACATCCCGTCCACCGACGAAGGCGCGACCACCGCGGCCGTCCCGGCCGCCGGCGAGGCAACGACCTCGTACGACGCGAGCGCCATCACCGTCCTCGAGGGCCTGGACGCAGTCCGCAAGCGACCCGGTATGTACATCGGCTCGACCGGTGAGCGCGGTCTGCACCACCTCGTGTACGAGGTCGTCGACAACTCCGTCGACGAGGCGCTGGCCGGGTACGCGGACACGATCGACGTGACGATCCTCGCCGACGGCGGCGTGCGCGTCGTCGACAACGGCCGTGGCATCCCCGTGGGCATCGTCCCCTCCGAGGGCAAGCCGGCCGTCGAGGTCGTGCTGACCGTGCTGCACGCGGGCGGCAAGTTCGGCGGCGGCGGCTACGCCGTCTCCGGCGGTCTGCACGGCGTCGGCGTCTCGGTCGTGAACGCCCTGTCGAACCGGGTGTCGGTCGAGGTCAGGACGGACGGCCACCGCTGGACGCAGGACTACAAGACGGGCGTGCCGACGGCTCCGCTGGCGCAGCACGAGGCCACCGAGGAGACCGGCACCTCGGTGACCTTCTGGGCCGACCCGGAGATCTTCGAGACCACCGAGTACTCGTTCGAGACGCTCTCCCGGCGCTTCCAGGAGATGGCGTTCCTCAACAAGGGCCTGACCATCCGGCTCACCGACGAGCGCGAGTCGGCGAAGGCCACGGCCGGCGCGGACGAGGCGGGCGCGGACGAGAAGGACGAGCCGAAGACGGTCACGTACCACTACGAGGGCGGCATCGTCGACTTCGTGAAGTACCTCAACTCCCGCAAGGGAGACGTGGTGCACCCCACCGTGGTGTCGCTGGAGGCCGAGGACAAGGACAAGAGCTTGTCCCTCGAGGTCGCCATGCAGTGGAACTCGGGCTACAGCGAGGGTGTGTACTCCTTCGCCAACATCATCCACACCCACGAGGGCGGTACCCACGAAGAGGGTTTCCGGGCCGCGCTGACCTCGCTGATCAACAAGTACGCGCGCGACAAGAAGCTGCTGCGCGAGAAGGACGACAACCTCACGGGTGACGACATCCGCGAGGGCCTGACGGCGATCATCTCGGTGAAGCTGAGCGAGCCGCAGTTCGAGGGCCAGACCAAGACCAAGCTGGGCAACACGGAGGCCAAGACCTTCGTGCAGAAGGCGGTCTACGAGCACCTCAACGACTGGCTGGACCGCAACCCGGTCGAGGCCGCCGACATCATCCGCAAGGGCATCCAGGCGGCCACCGCGCGCGTGGCGGCCCGCAAGGCGCGCGACCTGACCCGGCGCAAGGGCCTGCTGGAGACCGCCTCCCTGCCGGGCAAGCTGGCCGACTGCCAGTCCAACGACCCGGCCAAGTGCGAGATCTTCATCGTCGAGGGCGACTCCGCCGGCGGCTCGGCCAAGTCCGGCCGCAACCCGCAGTACCAGGCGATCCTCCCGATCCGCGGCAAGATCCTCAACGTCGAGAAGGCGCGGATCGACAAGATCCTGCAGAACCAGGAGATCCAGGCGCTGATCTCCGCCTTCGGCACGGGCGTGCACGAGGACTTTGACATCGAGAAGCTCCGCTATCACAAGATCATCCTGATGGCGGACGCCGACGTCGACGGCCAGCACATCAGCACCCTGCTGCTGACGTTCCTGTTCCGCTTCATGCGGCCGCTGGTCGAGGCCGGGCACGTGTACCTGTCGCGACCCCCGCTCTACAAGATCAAGTGGGGCCGGGACGACATCGAGTACGCCTACTCCGACCGCGAGCGCGACGCCCTGATCGAGATGGGCCGGCAGCGCGGCAAGCGCGTGCGCGAGGACTCCATCCAGCGCTTCAAGGGCCTCGGCGAGATGAACGCCGAGGAGCTGCGCGTGACCACCATGGACCAGGAGCACCGGGTCCTCGGCCAGGTCACCCTGGACGACGCCGCCCAGGCCGACGAGCTGTTCTCGGTCCTCATGGGTGAGGACGTCGAAGCCCGCCGCCAGTTCATCCAGCGCAACGCCAAGGACGTCCGCTTCCTCGACATCTGAGTCGGTCTCAGCTGACCGCACCAGGAAGGACCTTCACCAGCAATGACCGACGAGAACACTCCCGTCACCCCTGAGGGCGACGGCGTCATCGCCCAGCGTGTCGAGCCCGTCGGGCTCGAGACGGAGATGCAGCGCTCGTACCTCGACTACGCGATGTCCGTCATCGTCTCGCGCGCGCTGCCGGACGTGCGGGACGGCCTCAAGCCCGTCCACCGCCGCGTGCTGTACGCGATGTACGACGGCGGCTACCGCCCCGAGCGCGGCTTCTACAAGTGCGCCCGCGTCGTCGGCGACGTCATGGGCAACTACCACCCGCACGGCGACTCCTCGATCTACGACGCCCTGGTGCGCCTCGCCCAGCCGTGGTCGATGCGGATGCCGCTGGTGGACTCCAACGGCAACTTCGGCTCCCCGGGCAACGACCCGGCCGCGGCCATGCGCTACACCGAGTGCAAGATGGCGCCGCTGTCGATGGAGATGGTCCGCGACATCGACGAGGAGACCGTCGACTTCACGGACAACTACGACGGCCGCTCCCAGGAGCCGACCGTCCTGCCGTCGCGCTTCCCGAACCTGCTGATCAACGGCTCGGCCGGCATCGCGGTCGGCATGGCGACCAACATCCCGCCGCACAACCTGCGCGAGGTCGCCGCCGGCGCCCAGTGGTACCTGGAGAACCCCGAGGCCTCGCACGAGGAGCTGCTGGACGCGCTCCTGGAGCGCATCAAGGGCCCGGACTTCCCGACCGGCGCGCTGGTCGTCGGCCGCAAGGGCATCGAGGAGGCGTACCGCACCGGCCGCGGCTCGATCACCATGCGCGCGGTCGTCGAGGTCGAGGAGATCCAGAACCGCCAGTGCCTGGTGGTGACGGAACTGCCGTACCAGGTGAACCCGGACAACCTCGCGCAGAAGATCGCCGACCTGGTGAAGGACGGCAAGATCGGCGGCATCGCGGACGTCCGCGACGAGACGTCCTCGCGCACGGGCCAGCGCCTGGTCATCGTGCTCAAGCGGGACGCGGTCGCCAAGGTCGTGCTGAACAACCTGTACAAGCACACCGACCTGCAGACGAACTTCGGCGCCAACATGCTGGCGCTGGTCGACGGCGTGCCGCGCACCCTGTCGCTGGACGCGTTCATCCGCCACTGGGTGACGCACCAGATCGAGGTCATCGTCCGCCGCACGCGCTTCCGGCTGCGCAAGGCCGAGGAGCGGGCGCACATCCTGCGCGGTCTGCTCAAGGCGCTGGACGCGATCGACGAGGTCATCGCGCTGATCCGGCGCAGTGAGACGGTCGACGTCGCGCGCGGCGGCCTGATGGAGCTCCTGGAGATCGACGAGATCCAGGCCAACGCCATCCTCGAGATGCAGCTGCGCCGGCTGGCCGCCCTGGAGCGCCAGAAGATCGTCCAGGAGCACGACGAGCTCCAGGCGAAGATCAACGAGTACAACCAGATCCTCGCCTCGCCGGTCCGTCAGCGGGGCATCGTCAGCGCGGAGTTGGCGGCGATCGTCGAGAAGTACGGCGACGACCGCAAGACCATGCTGGTGCCCTACGACGGCGACATGTCCATCGAGGACCTGATCGCCGAGGAGGACATCGTCGTCACCGTCACGCGCGGCGGGTACGTCAAGCGGACCAAGGCGGACGACTACCGCGCGCAGAAGCGCGGCGGGAAGGGCGTGCGCGGCGCGAAGCTGAAGGAAGACGACATCGTCGACCACTTCTTCGTCTCCACCACGCACCACTGGCTGCTGTTCTTCACCAACAAGGGCCGGGTCTACCGGGCCAAGGCGTACGAGCTCCCGGACGCCGGGCGCGACGCGCGCGGGCAGCACGTGGCGAACCTGCTGGCCTTCCAGCCGGACGAGGCGATCGCCGAGATCCTCGCCATCCGGGACTACGAGGCGGTGCCGTACCTGGTCCTCGCGACCAAGGGCGGCCTGGTGAAGAAGACGCCACTGAAGGATTACGATTCGCCCCGCTCCGGCGGTGTGATCGCCATCAACCTCCGTGAGCGGGAAGACGGTTCGGACGACGAACTGATCGGTGCCGAGCTCGTGTCGGCCGACGACGATCTCCTGCTGATCAGCAGGAAGGCACAGTCGATCAGGTTCACCGCCACGGACGACACGCTGCGGCCGATGGGCCGTGCGACCTCGGGCGTCAAGGGCATGAGTTTCCGCGCGGGCGACGAGCTGCTCTCGATGAATGTCGTTCGACCCGGTACGTTCGTGTTCACTGCCACCGACGGCGGGTACGCGAAGCGGACCGCCGTCGACGAGTACCGCGTCCAGGGTCGCGGCGGCCTCGGCATCAAGGCCGCCAAGATCGTGGAGGACCGCGGTTCGCTCGTCGGCGCGCTGGTTGTCGAGGAGCTCGACGAGATCCTCGCCATCACGCTGTCCGGCGGTGTGATTCGTACGCGAGTCAACGAGGTCAGGGAGACGGGCCGTGACACCATGGGCGTCCAACTGATCAACCTGGGCAAGCGCGATGCCGTCGTCGGTATCGCACGTAACGCCGAGGCGGGGCGCGAGGCGGAGGAAGTCGACGGCGACGTGGCCGTGGACGAGCCCGCGGAGGATGCCGCGACCACCGGCACGGACGAGGGTGAGGCGCCCTCGGCCGAGTAGCACGAGGAGAGAGTCATCGTGAGCGGAGCCACGGGCGCCGGGACGTCTTCCGGGAAGAAGGGCGGCGGCGGCCGTGGCTCCGCCGCGCAGGTGACGGATCCGCAGACGACCAACCTGAAGCCGGTCAAGGTGGACGCCGAACCGCCCGCTCCCGACGTGGACGGATCCCAGGGGGGAACTGTGACGGAGACCCGAGGCCCGCAGGCCCAGCCGTACGGGGCCGGTGCGGGCCCGGCCGGCCAGGCCGGCGCCCCGGAGACGGCCTCGCCGCTGCCCGGCGAGCGCCGGACGCAGCAACAGGCCGGGCCGTACCACCCGCCGCAGGCCTACCCGGCCCAGGGCGGCACCGCGGCCGGCGCGGTACGGCGGCCCCGGACGGGCGCGCGCACCACGCCGCGGGTGCGCAAGGCCCGGCTGCGGGTGGCCAAGGCCGACCCGTGGTCCGTGATGAAGGTGAGCTTCCTGCTCTCCATCGCGCTGGGCGTCTGCACGATCGTCGCGGCGGCGGTGCTGTGGATGGTCATCGACGCGATGGGCGTCTTCTCGTCGGTCGGCAGCGCGGTGTCCGATGCGACCGGCTCGACCGAGTCGAACGGCTTCGACGTCCAGTCGTACCTGTCGCTCCCCCACGTGCTGACGTTCGCGACGATCATCGCGGTCATCGACGTCGTCCTCGCGACGGCGCTGGCGACGCTGGGCGCCTTCATCTACAACCTGTCTGCGGGCTTCGTGGGCGGTGTGGAGTTGACGCTCGCAGAGGACGAGTGACCTGCGGCAGGACCCCCGAGCCGGGCCCCCCGGGAACCGATTTTGGGAGTGCCCGGGTCGTGCGCTAATCTTCAGGAGTCAGCGCGCGGGACACACACCGCAGAGCGCGGCGGGGCTATAGCTCAGTTGGTTAGAGCGCATCCCTGATAAGGATGAGGCCACAGGTTCAAATCCTGTTAGCCCCACCAGCACGGAGACCCCCAGTCGATATCGGCTGGGGGTCTTCGGCGTCCGCGGTCGTGAGGTCGGCGGCGGACGGGGAGCTGGGGGGCGAGGCGAGGCGCGCTTGGTGCTGCCTCTGTTCGGCACAGGCCTGACGTCGGTTGATGCCGGGCAGGCTGGTGGACCATCTCGGCGATGGAGTCGGCGCACTCCCCATCGTCCCCAGGGCGAATCCTGCACCCCCCGTGCGTCAGTCCCCGCACGGGGAGTCGTAGGGCAGGCGGGGGAGGTACTCGTGCCAGGTGCGGGGGGTCAGGACGTTGTGGGTCGTCGTGCAGATGTGGGTGATGGCCGCGTCCACGTCCAGGTTCCACAGGCGGACCGTGCCCGCGCCGCTGGAGATGCCCAGGCGGTTGGTGCGCGGGGCGAACGCGAGGAAGTGGCCGGTCTTGGCGTGGGGGCTCATCGACTGGCCGATGGGTGAGGGGTCGGCGGGGTCGCCGACGTTCCACAGGCGCACGGTGTTGTCGTTGCCGCCGCTGGCGAGGGTGCGGCCGTCGGGGCTGAAGGTCAGGGAGACCACCGCCTCGGTGTGGCCCGACAGGGGGTGCCCGGAGGGGGCGGCGCCGCGCGGGTCGGTGACGTTCCACAGGCGGACCGTGTCGTCGTCGCTGCCGGCCGCGAGGGTGTGGCCGTCGGGGCTGAAGGCGAGGACGTTCACCGGGCCGGTGGGGCCGGTGAGGGTGCGCACCGGGGTGGCGTGGCGGGGGTCGTCGACGTCCCACAGGCGGACCGTGCCGTCCGCGCTGCCGCTGGCCAGGGTGTGGCCGCCGGGGGCGAACAGGAGGCTGTTGACGTACCCCTTGTGACCCGTGAGCGGGCTGCCGAGCCGGGTGGCGCGGGCGGGGTGGGTGACGTTCCAGAGCTGGATCGTGTGGTCGTCGTACGTGGTCGCCAGGGTGCGGCCGTCCGGGGCGAACGCCAGGGCCGTGGGGCCGGAGAAGCGCGTGCGCAGCAGCAGGGGCGGGCCGTAGGAGACGGCGTGGGACGGGTCGCGGACGTCCCAGAGGTACACCTCGCGGTTCGGGGTGAGCACCGCGAGGGTGCGGCCGTCGGGGGAGAACGTCATGGTGCGTTCGGCCCCGTCGCCGCGCAGGAAGGGCTCGCCCAGGGACACCGGCCGGTCGGGGCGGGTGACGTTCCACAGCCGGACCCGGCCGTCGCGCGCCGCCGTGGCGAGGACCTTGCCGTCCGGGCGGAACGCCCCGCTGCGGCCGATCACGTCCGACGTCGGCACCGACCACAGCCGCAGCCGCCCGTCGCCGCTGCCGGTCGCGAGGGTGCGCCCGTCGGGGCTGAAGCCGACGGCGTACATCTCCCCGCTGCTGCCCGCCAGCGGCTCGCCGACCTGGGAGGGGTAGGACGGGTCGCTGACGTTCCACAGGCTGGCGGTGCTGTCCGCGCTGCCGACCGCGAGGGTGCTGCCGTCGGGGCTGAACGCCACCGACCACACGGGGCCGGTGTGCCCGGTCAGCGGGGTGGCCAGGGCGCCGGGGTGACGCGGGTCGGCGACGTTCCACAGGCGGACCGTGTCGTCCGCGGCGCCGCTGGCGAGCGTGCGTCCGTCGGGGCTGAAGGCGACCGAGTGGACCGTGCCCGTGTGGCCGGTGAGCGCGGTGCCGATCGGGGCCGGCCGGTGCGGGTCCGCCATGCTCCACAGGCGCACCGTGCCGTCGTCGGCGCCGGTCGCCAGCAGCCGCCCGTCGGGGCTGAACACCACGGACCGCACGGCCTCGCTGTAGCCGCTGAGGGTGGCCGACACCGTGGGCCGCCCCGGCTCGCGCAGGTCCCACAGCCGTACCGTGCGGTCGTCGTTCGCGGCCGCCAGTGTGTGGCCGTCGGGGCTGAACGCGATCAGGTAGATCGTGCCGTCGTGCCGGGTGAGCGGGGCGCCCAGCGGGGTCGGGTGCCGGCGGTCGGCGACGTTCCACAGGCGGATCGTGCCGTCGTCCGAGGCGCTGGCGAGGGTGCGGCCGTCGGGGCTGAAGACGGTGCTGCTCACCCAGCTCGTGTGGCCGGTGAGCGGCCGGCCCAGCGGCCGGGGGCGGCCGGGGTCGGACGCGTCCCACAGGCGTACGGTCCGGTCGTTGCCGGCGGTGGCCAGGGTCCGTCCGTCCGGGCTGAACGACGTCAGGTAGACGGCGCCGGTGTGGGCGGCGAGCGGGGTGGCCAGCGGGGCGTTGACGATGGAGACCAGCCGGTTGCCCGTGTCCGCGTCGTGCGGGCGCAGCCGGTGGGCGACCAGGTCGATCCGCGCGGACAGCGACGGGTCGGAGTACTGCACCCGGTCGGCCTCCGCGAGCACCTGTTCGAACACGGCGTCGTCGCGCTGCTGCCACGCCAGGACGGCCGAGCCGGCCGCCAGCACGGCCAGCGCAACCAGCGCCGCCACCGCGCCCCGGCTGATCCACAGGGTGCGCCTGCGCAGCCGCACCGAGGCGGCCAGGAACTCCTTCGCGCTGCGCGTCAGGTACGTGTCGCCCGCGGTCGCCGCCCAGCCACGGGCCTGCTCCAGCCGCGAACCCCGGTACAGCAGCGAGCTGTCCCGCTGCGAGGCCTCCCAGGCCCGGCCGTCCTCCTCCAGCCGCTGGCGCAGCAGGTGGTCGCCGCGGTCCTCGTCGATCCAGTGCCGCAGCCGCGGCCAGGCGTGCAGCAGCGCCTCGTGGGTGATCTCCACGGTCTCCGCGTCCAGCGTCACCAGCCGGGCCCGGACCAGCGCCTCCAGCGACTCCTCCGTGCCCCGCGGGTCGGTGGACTCCTCGGCGAGACGGCGCCGGTCACCGCGCCGTCGCGTGGCCTGGGTGTCCTCGCCGAGCCGCACCAGCCGCAGCAGGAGCAGCCGGGCGGCGCCGCGGGCGGCCGGGTCGAGGCCGGTCCAGGCGGACTCCGCCGTCGCCGCGACCGCGCCCTGGATGCCGCCCGCCGCGCGGTAGCCGGCCAGCGTCAGCCGGCCCGCCTTGCGGCGCTGCCAGGTGGCCAGCAGGGCGTGGGACAGCAGGGGCAGCACCCCGGCGTCGTGCGCTCCGCGCGGGCCGTCGGCGCTCACCTCGCGGACGATCAGCTCGGCCAGGCCCGGCTCCAGCTCCAGGCCCACCGCCTTGGCGGGACCGGTCACCGCCTCCCGCAGTTCGGCGGTGGTCAGCGGGCCGAGCACCATGTGGCGGTGCTGGAGCGCGTCGGCCAGCTCGGGGTGGCCGAGGCACTGCTCGTAGAAGTCGGCGCGGATGCCGAGCACGACGATCGCGGGCGCGGGTTCGTCCGGCCCGCCGGGGGTGCAGGCGGCGTGCAGGAGCCGGACGAAGGCGCGCCGGTCGGCCTCCCCGGCGCACAGGGTGAACGTTTCCTCGAACTGGTCCACGACCACGACGGGCCGCGCGGCCGACGGGGTCGCCCGCCGGGCCCAGGCGGCGACGGCTTCCCGTACGGCGCCGGGAGCGGGGTCGGGGACGTGGGCCGGGGCCGGGGTGGGAGTGGGGGTGGCCTCGCGGACGGAGTCGCCTCTACCGACGGTGTCGCTTCCACCGGCGGAGTCACCCTCACCGGCGGAGTCGCCCCCACCGGCGGAGTCACCCTCGCCAGCGCTGGCGGGCGAGCCGTCCCGCGGCGCCGGGGGGCTGCCCTGCGCGCCCGTTCCCGCCGGGCGGCTCACCAGCGACGCCAGCTCCGGTATGCGGCGCGCCAGCTCCCCGACGGGATCGTTGCCCGGGACCAGGTGCAGCACGCCCCGCGCCCGGTCGCCCAGGGCGCCCCCGCGGAGGGCGGGGACCAGGCCGGCGTTGAGCAGGGACGACTTGCCCGCGCCCGAGGCGCCGACCAGCATCACCAGGCCGCCCGTCCCCTCGGCCGCGCGGAGCTGGTCGACCAGCGCCCCGGTGCTGCGCTCCCGGCCGAAGAACCAGCCGGCGTCCTCCTGCCGGTAGGCGGCGAGCCCGCGGTAGGGGCACACGCTCGGGGACCGGCCGTCGTCCGCGGGAGCCGTGGAGGGTGCGGAGGCACCGGACGCCCCGGCGGGCGCGGGCCCGTCCCCGACCGGGTCGGCCAGGGCCCGTTCCCACAGCCGCTGCCACTGGCCGACGTCGTACAGGCCCTGGACCACGGGGGCGGGCCGGGCGCGACGGGCCGCGGGGACCAGTACCTGGAGGACGGCGGTGAGCGCGGGGAACTGGGCGGGCACGTTCTTGGCGCGGCGCCAGTCGCTGATGCGCTGGGCGGACACCCGGACGGGGCGTCCGCGCTCGTCGACCTGCTGGAGCCGGGCGACCGCCTCGGACACGCTCTTGAGGGGTGGGTTGCCCGCCTCCTTGTAGAGCAGTGCGAGGCGTTCGGCGAAAGCTGTGCGTGCCCCTGAGTCGAGACCCAAGGTCCCACCCCTCACTTCCCCCGCGCGGACGTCCGGACCGGAAAACTCACTTTATACGGCTGACCTGCGGCGATGGCCAGGCATGGAGGCCGGAGCCTCCCAGGTGACCCGTCCCACCTGGCACGATCGCCGAGCGACAGCCCGACGAGCCGCCGCACCGTCCGGCCCCCCGGGGCGCGGGAGCGGCGCAGGCCGACGACATCGCCGTCGGGTACGGGTCGCCCCTCGACGCGTCCTTCGGCACCGGTCCCCGCGTGGGGAGGGACCGGCGCCGGAGGGCACGGGACGGGGCCGTGTCCGGGCTCTTCCCCGGACACGGCGAAGGCCCGGTTGCTCCAGGGGGAGCTTCCGGGCCTGCATCGCGCGGCTGTACGCAAGTCGCCGTCACAACGGTCGTGCGGTCGGTGCGGTGGTGCTCGAAGGGTCGGTGCGTCGGATCACGGGGGCCTCAGCGCTGCAGGGGAACCGTCCGGGAGTCCGCCGCCGGGGAGTCGTCGCACGCCCCGTCGGGGTGGGCCGCGTCCGGCAGGCCCTGCGACTCGGCGTCCGCGAGGGGGCGGTGCCGGCAGCTCGGGGACTTGCCGTGGGCCTCGGCGCGGATGCGCTGTTTCATCGTGGGGGGAAGGGCCCTCGCCCGGGACCAGGCCCAGGGCAGTGCCGCTTGTGCCGGAATCGTCACCCGGTCGGTGTTCTCGCCGGTGCTGCTGTTGCGCGTCGGCTCGGTCTGTGCGACGGCCGTCGCGGAGGTGGTGGTGACGAGGCCCAGTGCCGTGCACAGGGCGAGGAAGGCGGTGACGATGGCGGTCCAGAGCTTCATGACCTCGGTCTTGGCCATGATCCCCTCACTTTCGGGTTGGGCGATTTGCGTACTTTCCTCATGATGTGTATGGCGATCGCGAAGTGGTGGACCGACGCACGCGGCGTGGCGATGTTCCGATGAACACCACCCGGATGGCCGCAAGAGGGGTGAAGAGAGGGGAAAAGGGGACCCGCTCACCCTCGGTGGACGTGCGATCACCCTTCGGCCGGAGGGGCGTGGGACGCGTCTACTGGGCTGGCGCGGGCGGCAGTTGGGGCCGCCCCGGCAGGTCACCGATCGATATCGGTCGGTGTGTATAGTCGGGCGCCAGAGGTCCCCTACGTCAAGGAAAGACGAGGTCGCGCGGTGAAGAAGCTTCTCCTGGTCGCACTGGCCGCCATCGGCGGGCTCCTCGTGTACCGCCAGATCCAGGCGGATCGCGCCGAGCAGGATCTGTGGACGGAGGCGACCGACTCCGTGCCCACGGGTTCGTGAGTCCGCACCCTGCCATCAGCACAGACCCCGGCCGCGCTCAGCGGCCGGGGTCTTGCTCTGCCCGGGGTCCCGGGTTGCGGATCGCCGTGGGTGCGGTGACACTCTGCGCGGCCGCCGCCCTGGCCGTCCCCGGGGCCCGCGCCGCCGACGCCCCGGCCTACGCCTTCGCCGCCGACGCCCGTACCGTCCCCGGCGCCACCGGCACCGCCGACGCCGTGCGCCTCGCACCCGGCACGACGTACCGCAGCACCCTCTCCGGCGCGGCGCGCACGTACTACCGCCTCGAACTGGACGGCGCGTCGAACACCTACGTCTCCGTGACCGCGGTCCCGCGGCCCGGTGCCGCGCTCGACGCGGGCGACGGGATCCGGGTGTCGGTCCAGGACGCCGACGGGCTGAGCTGCTCGTCCTTCGACTCCGCGACCGTCGGCGCCACCGGGAGCCCCCGGCCGCTCACCGCCTGGGGCGCGCGCGAGATCGTCGCGGGCCGGTCGCTGTGCCGCACGGCGGGCACCTATTACGTCGTCGTCGAGCGGGCCCGGCCGGAGAGCGCCTCGGGGCAGCGCTGGGACTTGGAGCTCGCACCGGTCTCCGAGCCTCCCCTCGCCCGGCCCGGCGTCACCCGGGCCCCCGGGGCGTGGGACTCGGCCACGCCCGCGCCGCCCACCGGGGAGGCCGTGGACCGGCCGGGCGGGGCCGGGTTCGCCACCGCCGCCCCCGTGGGACCGGGCGCCTGGCGGGGCCGGATCGTCCCGGGGCAGACCCTCTTCTACCGCCTTCTCGTCGGCTGGGGACAGCAGCCCGACGCCACGGTCGAGATCGGCGGCACCGGTGGCCGCAGTGCGGACTACGTCGGTGCCGCCCTCTCCCTCACCCTGCACAACCCGGTGCGCGCCGAGGTGGAGTCCGCACAGACCGGCTACGGCGGCACCCAGAAGTCGGCCGCCCTGGCTCCGGTGCCCCCGGTCGCCCACGCCAACCGGTACGCCGTCTCCGCGCCGGTGAACGGCATGCGCTTCGCCGGCTCCTACTACCTGGTGGTCCACCTCGCCGCCCAGGTCGGTGAGGAGTTCGGCGACGGGCCGTACGGCGTCGTCCTGCGCGTCGGGGTGCGCGGGACCGCGCGCTCCGGGCCCGGGTACGCGGGGGAGTCCGTGCCCCGCGGGATCTTCGGGGCCGGCGCCCCCGGCGCCTCAGGGGGTGCCGGGGGGCACGGCGGTGACCTGGGCCTGTGGGTGCTCGCGGCCGGCGGGATCGGGGCGGGCAGCGCGCTGCTGCTCGGTCTCGCGGTGTGGACGGTCACCGCGCGGCGCCGGGACGCCGCTCAGATCCGGGCCAACGCCCAGAACCCGACGGCGTAGCAGACCAGCGCCAGCAGCAGCACCGGCACCGCGATCCGCGCGGGCGGCCCGGGCCGGGGCACCCGCCGTCCGTGCCGCCCGGCCCGGCGCCCCGGGGCGGCCACGGGCCGCGGATCCTCGGTGGTGTACGAGGCGGTGGCCGGGTCGGGGCGCGGCAGGACGTAGGTGTGCGTGGGCTCCTGGACCGATTGCGGCGGGGGCGCCGGGGGAGTGTGGGGCGGCCGTACGGGGTGCGGGGCCCCTTCCTGATGCGGCGCGGAGTACGGGGCCTGCTCGTGGGGCGGCGCCGAGTGTGGAGTCGGCTCCTGAGGGGGCGGGGGGTGCGGGGCCCGCTGCTGCGGGGGCGGCAGGTGGAAGCTGCCGGTGTCCGACATGGACGGGGTGGGTGTGGGGGTCGGGGTGGGTGTGGGGGTCGGCGTGGGGGTGGGGGTCGCGGTGTGCGGCCGTGCGGGCGGGCGGGCGGTGCCGGGTGACGGGTCGGGCGGGAGGCGGCGCGGGTCCGTCGGCGCCAGGGCGGCGGCGCCCCAGCCGGTCGGTATGGAGCCGGTGTCCGCCTCGGCCGGGACGAAGCCGGTGCCGGGCCAGGTCGCCTCGGTGGTGGGGCCGGTGCCGGTACCGCTGCCGGTGGGGGTGCGGGTGCTCCTGCCGTTTTCCCCCGGCCCAGCAGGAGGCGCGTCCGGCACGGTGGGGCCCGTCGAGGCGCTGTCGGTCCCCGGGCCGGCCCCGGCCGGCTTCAGCGGGCCCTGTGCCCCGAACCCCTTGGGCAGCGGCCCGAGTTGGTCGAAGATCTCGATGATCTCGTCGTCCGGGCCGGGCGGCGGCAGCAGTTCCACGGCCGAGGCGAGTGCCTTGCGGGCGCCGGTGGCCGTGCGGAACCGGGCCTCGGGGTCCGGCTGGACCAGGGTGGCCACCACCTGCCACAGCGGCTCGGGGACGCCCTGCGGGGCGCCCGGGGTGCCGTGGTCCAGGAAGTGCTGGACCAGTGCCTTGGCGTCCGGCTTGGCCCCCTGGAGGAGGTACAGCGCGACCAGGCCGACCGCGAACAGGTCGGCGGGGAAGTCGGGTTCGGCGCCCATCATCTGCTCGGGCGCGAGGTAGCCGGGGGTGCCCACGACCAGGTGGGTCTCGGTCAGCCGGGGCTCGCCGAGCCGCATCGCGATGCCGAAGTCGGACAGGCGCAGGCGGGGCCGGGCGGTGCCGGTGGCTTCGAGGAGGATGTTGGCCGGTTTGATGTCCCGGTGGACGACGCCCTCGGCGTGCACGGCGGCCAGACCGGAGAGCAGCTGATCGAGGAGGGTGCAGACGAACAGCGGCGGGAGGGGACCGTAGTCGCCGATGAGGTGGACCAGGGAGCCGCCCGCGACCAGGTCCATGGTGAAGAGCACCTTGTCGTCGTCCGCGGCCCAGCTGGCCGGGGCGAGCACGTGCGGGTGGTCGATGCGCAGGGCCTGCTCGCGCACGAAGCGCAGCAGGGAGTGGGCGTCGCTCTGCTGGAGGACCTTGGCGGCCACGTAGCGGCGACGGCGGTGGTCCCAGGCGCGCCACACGGCGCCGACGCCTCCGCGCCCGATGGGGTCGACCAGTTCGTACCGTCCGGCGAAGACCTCACCCATGTCGCCCGTGCCGCTCCTCCCCGATGCGGTGTCCCCCGTGCCCCCGTGTCCCCGTTGTGCCCCCGCGCCCCGTGCCCCCGTGGTGCTGCGGGTCCCCCGTGTCCCCCGTGTCCCCCGTGGGAGCCCCGTCAGCTCTGGTGGGACTGGTAATGCGTCACGGCGTCGGAGGTGCGGCCGGCGCCGTACACCCGGAGGAACTCCGCCAGCTCCGGATGGGTCGGGGCCAGGGTGTCCGCGGCGTCGATGATGTCACCGGCGGCGGCCACCGAGCGCAGCAACGACTGGATCTCGCGGACGACCCGCTTCACCGTCGGCGCTCCCGAACTGCTCGTCGTCTGCGTGGTGTTGTTCAGCACGGAACCCCCCTGGGACCGCTTGATCTCCTCCATGCGCTCGGTCGCCTCGGCCGCGCTGACGCTCCCGTCGGCGACCTGACTCGCCAACTCCTGGAGCAGCTGCACGCGCTGCACGACGGCCGGATTGCCGATCTTCGCCCGCTGACCGCTCATCAGCTGGGACAGCATCGGCGCCGACAGTCCCAACACCCCCGCGAGACGGGCCTGGTTGAGCCCGAGATCGTCGATGAGCTTACGGAAGAGCGCCCCCAGTGGCTCTCCGTACCAGTTCCGCTGGAGCTCCCGCGCTCTCGCGGTCGCTTCCTGTTGTGCGGCGTCCATTGCGTCTCCCCATCGCTTCCCCAAAAAACGGCGGTTCGCTGTAGCGAACCACGCCGAGCATCCTACGGAGAGTGGTCGTTCGCGGGGACCCCCCAGCTTTTTGGAAGATCCCGGGGGTGACCCGGTACTCTGGTCTGCGGCGCACGGCGGAGGGATCCGCCGGTGGACGCTTTTCGGGGCCTTAGCTCAGTTGGTAGAGCGCCGTCTTTGCATGGCGGATGTCAGGGGTTCGACTCCCCTAGGCTCCACACAGGAATCCCCTCCGTACCGCGGGTGCACGCGGAACGGAGGGGATTCGTCGTCTGCGGGGCTTCACGCGGGGCCGGGGGCGGCCCGTTTCACGTGAAACGCGGCGGTGGGGCAGGAGAGACGTGCTCTCCTGCCCCACGAACCGAACCGAACCGAACCGAACCGGACCGGACCGCTCGGCTCAGGTTCCGTCGCGGTTCTCGCGCGAGGCGTCCTCCTCGGCCTGCTTGGCCTCGACCTCCGGGTCCAGGACGTCGCCGCTGCCGTCCACCGACGTGAGACCGCCGGACGCGGGGACCTCGGTCGCCGCGGGCGGCTCGACGAGCCAGTCGGGGTTGGCCTGCTTGTCCCACCACTTCCAGGCGGCGTAGGCGCCGCCGACGACGACGCCGGTGATCGTCAGGACCTTGGCGACCTTGCCGATCTTGGCCCGCCGCCGGTGCTTGCGCACCAGCCGCTCGATCTCCTTGGCCGTCACCTGCCCGCGCAGTGCCGCGAGCGCGGCAAGACCGCGGGCAGCGGCCTCGTCCTTGACGGGGCCGGCCGCGGCCACTGCCTGCTCCAGCTTGGGGCGGGAGTAGTCGGCGGCCTGACGTGCGGCGACCCGGGCGCGCAGGGCTGCTTCCTGTGCGGCCAGGTCGACCTTCGGGGGTAGCTGCGCACGAGCCTGTTCCAGGCGCGGGGCGACGTGGGCGTCGTACTGCACGCGGGCCTGTTCGGCGGCCAGCGACACCTTGGGCGCGAGCCGTACGCGGGCCTCTTGCGCGTAGTGCGCGGCCCGTTCCTTGGCCGTATCGGCGTAGGGCGCCACCGCTTCCGCGGCGTGCAGCACGCTGTCCTTCGCCGAGCCGGTCGCGGCGCGCACGCTGTCAATGCGGGTCACGGGTTCCTCCTCCTCGGTGGCGTACGGTAATCGACTGTCCACCCTTTTGCGGATCATGCCTGTCCCGGCGCGGAGAAGCATGCGGGGGCGGGCATTTGGGTGCCCGGTGGATGAATACGGGGCAACGGGGGCTTGTCGTCGGCAATGCCTCGACCATGCCACGGATCGCCTCTGCCCGCTCCCTCCCACGCCACTCCGATTGTTTTTCGCCGACCAGCCTCGCGCCCCCTCAGGTTGCGGTACGGACGCGGACGGTGCGGGGTGCGGGGCGTGCGAGGATCGGGGGGTCACAGAGAGACGACGGAAGGCACATCGTGGCTGAGCAGCTGTACGCCACCCTGAAGACCAACCACGGCGACATCGAGGTCCGGCTGTTCCCGGACCACGCTCCCAAGACGGTCAAGAACTTCGTCGAGCTCGCGACGGGCGGCCGGGAGTGGACCCACCCCGCCACCGGTGCCAAGTCCGCGGACAGGCTCTACGACGGCACGGTCTTCCACCGGGTGATCAGCGGGTTCATGATCCAGGGCGGCGACCCGCTCGGCAACGGCACCGGGGGCCCCGGCTACACGTTCGAGGACGAGTTCCACCCCGACCTGCGCTTCGACCGGCCCTACCTGCTGGCCATGGCGAACGCCGGCCCGGGCACCAACGGCTCGCAGTTCTTCCTCACCGTCGCCCCGACGGCCTGGCTCAGCCGCAAGCACACCATCTTCGGCGAGGTCACCGACCCGGCGAGCCAGAAGGTCGTCGACGCCATCGCGGTCACCCCGACCAACCCGCGCACCGACCGCCCGGTCAACGACGTCGTGATCGAGTCCGTCGTCGTCGAGAAGCGCTGACCCGGGGCGCGGGCCGCCCGACGGGAACCAATCGCCCTGCTCGTCCGTAAGGAGGGGCAGGGCGATGCAGTGTGTTCGGCTCGGTGTGCCGTGGCGGCCCACCGACCAGGAGAGGGATCCGATGGAACAGGCGCCAGGCAGCCGGCCGGACGCCCGGGGCGGCCTGCCCGGGTGCTACCGCCACCCCGACCGGGAGACCGGCGTCCGCTGCACCCGCTGCGAGCGGCCCATCTGCCCGGAGTGCATGGTCAGTGCGTCGGTGGGCTTCCAGTGCCCGGAGTGCGTGCGCAGCGGTTCCGGCACCGGGCACGCGCCGGACGCGTCCACGCCCCGCACGATCGCCGGGGGCACGGTCGCGGCCGACCCGCGTCTGGTGACCAAGGTGCTGATCGGCCTCTGCCTCGCGGCGTACCTGGTGCAGCAGGTGGTGGGCGACAGCTTCATGGACCGCTTCGAGCTGATCGGCCGCGCGATCATGCCGACGCTCGGCACGGACCACCTCGAGGGGGTCGCCGAGGGGCAGTGGTACCGGCTGCTGACCTCGATGTTCCTCCACTTCGGCTACCTCCACGTGCTGTCCAACATGCTGAGCCTGTGGTGGGTCGGCGGCCCGCTGGAGGCGGCGCTCGGCCGGGTCCGCTACCTCGCGGTGTACCTGCTGTCGGGTCTGGCCGGTGGTGCGCTGACCTATGTGCTCGCCGCGCCCAACCAGGGCTCGGTCGGGGCGTCCGGTGCGATCTTCGGCGTCTTCGGTGCCTTCGCCGTGCTGGTGCGCCGGCAGCGCTACGACATGCGGCCGGTCATCGCCCTGCTGGTGATCAACCTGATCATCACCTTCGGCTGGAGCGGGATCGCCTGGCAGGCGCACGTCGGAGGTCTGGTCGCCGGTGTGCTGATCGGCTACGGGATGCTCAACGCCCCGCGGGGCCGCCGCGCGCTCGTGCAGTACGGCCTGTGCGGCCTGGTCCTCGCGGCCGTGGTCGTCATGACGCTCCTGAGGACCGCGCAGCTCACCTGAGCGCTCGTTGTCCACAGCGCGTGGCAGATCTTGTGCACAACGTGGGGGAACAGCTGTGCCCCCTGTCACCGACCCGTGTTTCCGCAGGTCAGGCAGGGGGCGAACACGCTTTCGAGAGAAGGTCGGCGCCGGTAGTTCCGTCACACCGGCGTCAACCTCCGCTGAGTTATCCACAGATCGTCGTTCTTTTCCCCACTGTGGAAAACAGCTGTGGATAACTCAGCGGACACCCCTGGTCAGAGGTTCTGCGCTACTTCCACTGGGTGGAGACGCCGAATCCGGCCGCGATGAACCCGAAGCCGACCACGATGTTCCAGTTGTCCAGCTTGTCGATGGGCAGCGAGCCGTCGGTCACGTAGAAGACCACGATCCACGCCAGCCCGATGATGAACATGGCCAGCATCACCGGCGCCACCCAGGCGCGGTTGGTCAACTTGATGGCCGCCGGCTGCCTGGCCGCCGGCGGCGTGTAGTCGGCCTTCTTGCGAATACGTGACTTCGGCACGAGGGTCTCTCCTGCTGGCAAGGGGACACGGAGCGCTCCCCCGGGCGTCCGTTAGCGTAGTGCTTCTACGGCGCCGAAGGAGATAAGGGTACGTTGAGCAATTCTGCCGACTCCCCCGGGACGGGTACAACGGGTTCCGCCCCCGCTCCCCGGCCTCGTTTCCGGCCGGTGCGGGTGCTGACGGTCGCGGTCTTCGCGCTCGCGGGGCTCCTCTTCTTCACCAGCTTCAACACGGCCAAGGGCACCAACCTCCGCACGGACACCTCCCTGCTGAAGCTCTCCGACCTCATCCAGGAGCGCAGCCGCAAGAACGGCGAGCTCGACGAGTCCAACGCGGCGCTGCGCGACGAGGTCGAGTCCCTGGCCGAGCGCGACGACGGCCGCTCGAAGGCCGAGGACGACAAGCTCACCGCGCTGGAACACACCGCGGGCACCCAGAAGCTCAAGGGCCGGGCGATCACGGTCACGCTCAACGACGCCCCGCCCGACGCCACCGCCAAGCTCCCCGGCTACCCCGAGCCGCAGCCCGACTACCTGGTCATCCACCAGCAGGACCTCCAGGCCGTGGTGAACGCGCTGTGGCAGGGCGGCGCCCAGGGCATCAAGGTGATGGACCAGCGGCTGATCTCCACCAGCGCCGTGCGTTGCGTGGGCAACACCCTGATCCTCCAGGGCCGGGTCTACTCGCCGCCGTACCGGATCCAGGCGGTCGGGGACCCCGAGAAGCTGCAGAAGGCGCTCGCCGACTCACCGACGATCCAGAACTACATGGTCTACGTGAACGTCTACGGCCTGGGCTGGAAGGTGACCGAGGACGACACCGTCACGCTGCCCGGCTACTCGGGCACGGTGGACCTGCACTACGCCCGGCCCGTGGAGTAGCCGGCCGGTACGGCCGCCCCGGCCGACGTTGAGGCGATCGGCCCCGTACCACGTAAGTCGGGGTACACGCCGTCCCGCCGGGCCCCGTGGCGCCGCGCCGCTAGTCTGGTGCGGTACGGCGTGGGTCTGGTGCCGTGGTACGACGGAAGGGACGGCATGTACGGCTGGATCTGGCGGCATCTGCCGGGCAACGCGTGGAGCAAGGCACTGATCGCGCTGGTGCTGGCCCTGGCCGTGGTCTACGTCCTCTTCCAGTACGTGTTCCCGTGGGCCGAACCGCTGCTTCCCTTCAACGATGTGACGGTGGACAACCAGTGAGCGCGCGCATTCTCGTCGTGGACAACTACGACAGCTTCGTCTTCAACCTGGTCCAGTACCTGTACCAGCTGGGCGCCGAGTGCGAGGTCCTGCGCAACGACGAGGTCTCCACCTCCCACGCGCAGGACGGCTTCGACGGCGTGCTGCTGTCGCCCGGCCCGGGCACGCCCGAGCAGGCCGGGGTCTGCGTCGACATGGTCCGCCACTGCGCGGCCACCGGCGTCCCGGTCTTCGGCGTCTGCCTGGGCATGCAGTCGATGCAGGTGGCGTACGGCGGCGTCGTGGACCGGGCGCCCGAGCTGCTGCACGGCAAGACCTCGCCGGTCGAGCACGAGGGCCGGGGCGTCTTCGCCGGACTGCCGTCGCCGTTCACCGCGACCCGGTACCACTCGCTGGCGGCGCTGCCGACCACCGTGCCCGCCGAGCTGGAGGTCACCGCCCGCACCCACGACGGGATCATCATGGGCCTCAGACACCGCGAACTGCCGGTCGAGGGCGTGCAGTTCCACCCCGAGTCGGTGCTCACCGAGCACGGCCACCGGATGCTGGCCAACTGGCTCGTCGAGTGCGGCGACCGGGACGCGGTGGCGAGGTCGGCGGGGCTCGCCCCGGTGGTGGGCAGGGCCACGGCGTGACCGCGCTGCGCCCGGAGCGCGAGGACTCGTACGGCACGGCGTACGGGTCCTTCGGCGTTCCCGGCGCGGGGGCCCCGTACGGCCCGCTCCCCGACGACGAGACGATGGCCCTGCGCCTCCCGGAGGCACCGGGGACCGCGGAGCCCTACGGGGAGCCCGTGACGGCCCCTGACGGCCCGACGGCCCCTCACGCCCCCGTGGCCCCGGGAGGCGGCCGTGCGGCCCGCAGGAAGGCCGCCAAGCGCCGTCACGGGCGCCGCGGGGGACCCGAGGGCGCCAACGGGCCCCAGGGGCCCCCGAGTCGCGGGGCCGGCGACGGCCGGCCCCTCTCCCGGGTCGAGGCCCGGCGCCGGGCGCGGGCCAGCAAACCGGGCCCGGCGGTCGTCGCCAGCCGGGCCGTCGGCGAGCTGTTCATCACTGCCGGCGTGCTGATGCTGCTGTTCGTCACCTACCAGTTGTGGTGGACCAACGTGCGCGCGCACGCCCAGGCCGACCGGGAGGCCAGCAGCCTCCAGGACGACTGGGCCAACGGCCGGCGCAACCCCGGCACCTTCTCGCCGGGCCAGGGCTTCGCCCTCCTGCACATCCCCGCGCTGGACGTGGTCGTGCCCATCGCCGAGGGCGTCAGCAACAAGAAGGTCCTCGACAAGGGCATGGTCGGGCACTACGGCGAGGGCGCCCTGCGGACCGCGATGCCCGACGCCAGGACCGGCAACTTCGGGCTCGCCGGCCACCGCAACACCCACGGTGAGCCCTTCCGGTACATCAACCGGCTCAAGCCCGGCGACGCGGTGGTCGTCGAGACCCAGGACGAGTACTTCGTGTACAAGGTGGCCTCGATGCTGCCGGTGACCCCGCCCAGCAACGTGAGCGTGCTCGACCCCGTCCCGAAGGGGTCCGGGTTCACCGGACCGGGCCGGTACATCACCCTCACGACGTGCACGCCGGAGTTCACCAGCAAGTACCGCCTGATCGTCTGGGGCAAGATGGTCGAGGAACGGCCGCGCAGCAAGGGCAAACCGGATGCGCTCGTAGAGTAGGGGCGGATGACACCGTGGCAGCGACCACAGACGGCACCGGGGAACACAGCGGCCCGTCGGCACCGGCTCCCCCGCCGTCCGCCGCGTCCCCTTCCCCCTCTTCCCCCTCTTCCCCCGCTTCCCCGCCCGCACGGCGGCCCGGCCCGGTGGCGACGGCCGTCAGCGTCCTCGGCGAACTCCTCATCACGGCCGGCCTGGTGCTCGGCCTGTTCGTCGTCTACTCGCTGTGGTGGACCAACGTCGTCGCCGACCGGCACGCCGACGCGCAGGCCGACAAGGTGCGCGACCAGTGGGAGCACCAGGACACCGGGCCCGGCGCGCTCGACACCAAGAACGGCATCGGCTTCCTGCACGTGCCCGCCATGAGGAACGGCGACGTCCTGGTCGAGAAGGGCACCACCTCGAAGGTCCTCAACGAGGGCGTGGCCGGCTACTACACCGACCCGGTCAGGGCCACGCTCCCCATGACCGGCAAGCCGGGCAACTTCTCCCTGGCCGCGCACCGGGACGGCCACGGCGCCAAGTTCCACAACATCGACAAGCTCGACGAGGGCGACCCCATCGTCTTCGAGACGCGCGACGACTGGTACGTCTACAAGGTCTTCGCGATCCTCCCGGAGACCTCCAAGTACAACGTCAAGGTCCTCGGGCAGGTCCCGAAGGAGTCCGGGCGGACCAAGGCCGGCCACTACATCACGCTGACCACCTGCACGCCCGTCTACACCAGCCGCTACCGCTACGTCGTGTGGGGCGAACTGGTCCGCGTGGAGAAGGTGGACGCGGGGCGCACCCCGCCGAAGGAACTGCGCTGACCGCCGACCACGCGGCGTGAACGGCCGGAAGCCCCGGCACTCGTCGAGTGCCGGGGCTTCCGGCCGTTCGCTCCGGTGCGCTCCGGTCGGCTCCGGTTCGTTCCGGGAGGGGACGCCGGGTGTCAGTCGTCGCGGCCCGAGCCTCCGGTGAGCCCGCCGAAGAACTGGGTGCCGCCGTTGTCGTTCCCGCCGTTGTTGTTCCCGCCGTTGTTGTTCCCGGGAACCGTTGCCAGGTTGACCGCGCTGCCCTTGTTGACGGTGCTGCCCGGCTGGGGGTCGGACCCCACCACGAGGGCGTTGTCGTCCTGGGCCGGGCCCACGGTGCCGACGTTCAGCCCCGCGTCCTGGATGGCCTTCTTGGCGTCCTTCAGGCTCAGCCCCTGCAGGTTCTGCGGGACCTGGGTCTGGCTGCTCTTGCCGATGTTGATCTGGACCGTGGAGTCCTTGTCGACGGAGGCGCCGATGCCCGGGCTGGTCGAGACGACCTTGCCGACCTGGTTCGGGTCCTGGACGTCGACCTCGGTGCAGTTGCCCTTGAGGCCGTTGTCCTTCATCTGGGCCTTGGCGTCGTCGCAGGACTTGCCGGAGACGTCGGGGACGGTCGCCTTCTCCACGGCCTTGGCCACCGTGAGGGTGATCGTGGAGCCCTTCTCGACCTCCTTGCCGGAGGCCGGGTTCTGCTCGAGGACCGTGCCGGGGTCCCGGGACGACTCCCGCGTCTCGGTCTTCACGTCGAACTGGTAGTCGTCGCCCTCCAGCTTCGACTTGGCGTCGTCGAGGCTGAGGTCGATCACGTTGGGCACGCTCACCTTCGGCGCGCCCGTCGACACCACCAGGGTGACCGTGGAGCCCTTGTCGACCTCGTTGCCGGCGGTCGGGTTCTGCGAGCAGACCTTGCCGGTCTCGGTGTTCTCGCAGGGCTTCTCGGTGAACGCCAGCTTCAGGTCGGCGTTGGTGGCCATGGTCTGTGCCTGGGCCTTCGTCTGGTCGACGAAGCTCGGCACCGTCACGGTGCCGTTGCCCGCGCCCCCGCCGCCGAAGGCCCACTTGCCGATCAGGATGGCGCCGACCAGGACCAGCACGGCCGCGACGACCAGCAGGATGGTCGAGGTGTTCGACTTCTTCTGCCGGCGCCGGTCCGGGCGGTCGTCGTAGCCGTAGCCGCCGTCGTCCGGGTTCGTCGGGGGCAGCATCGTGGTGGCGCCGCCGCCCGCGTCCGAGCGCAGGGCCGTGGTCGCCTGGTCGTCGGGGTAGCCGCCGTAGCCGACCGAGCCCATCGCCGCCGTGGCCGCGACCGGCTGGCCGTCGAGGCAGGCCTCGATGTCGGCCCGCATCTCGTCGGCGGACTGGTAGCGGTAGTTGGGGTCCTTGACCAGCGCGCGCAGGACGATGGCGTCCATCTCGGGCGTGATCTCGGGGTCGAACACGCTCGGCGCCTGCGGCTCCTCGCGGACGTGCTGGTAGGCGACGGCCACGGGGGAGTCGCCGACGAACGGGGGCCGCACCGTCAGCAGCTCGTAGAGCAGACAGCCCGTGGAGTACAGGTCGGACCGGGCGTCCACCTGCTCGCCCTTGGCCTGCTCGGGCGACAGGTACTGGGCGGTGCCGATGACCGCCGCGGTCTGGGTCATGGTCATGCCGGAGTCGCCCATGGCGCGGGCGATGCCGAAGTCCATCACCTTGACCTGGCCGGTACGCGTCAGCATGACGTTCGCCGGCTTGATGTCACGGTGCACGATGCCGCTGCGGTGGGCGTACTCCAGGCCCTGGAGGATGCCGATGGTCATCTCCATCGAGCGCTCCGGCAGCAACTTGCGGCCGGAGTGCAGCAGCTCACGGAGCGTGGAGCCGTCGACGTACTCCATGACGATGTACGGGATCGAGACCCCGTCGATGTAGTCCTCGCCCGTGTCGTAGACCGCCACGATCGCGGGATGGTTGAGCGAGGCGGCCGACTGGGCCTCCCGGCGGAACCGGGCCTGGAAGGAAGGGTCGCGCGCGAGGTCCGCGCGCAGCGTCTTCACCGCCACGGTGCGGCCCAGGCGGGTGTCATGCGCGAGGTAGACCTCGGCCATGCCACCGCGGCCGAGCACCTGGCCCAGCTCGTACCGGCCGCCGAGGCGACGCGGCTCTTCCATAAGCTACCTACCAGCCCTCTCCGTCGGTCCCGACCGCACCCTGTTGGGTCCGGCGGTGTGCCCACCGGGCATACCGTACCCGGCTCGCTCTGTGTGACCTGGCCAAGCCCGTCACCCGATACGGGACCGGTATCGCAACGTGCACCGATGTGCAGGCGATGTGGGCAGGGTCACTTCTTGTTGCCGATGACCGCCTTCATGACGGCCTTGGCGATCGGGGCGGCGAGGCCACCGCCGGAGATGTCGTCACGGTTGGCGGCGCCGTCCTCGACGACCACCGCGACGGCCACCGGCGAGCTGCCGTCCGACAGCTTGGCGTAGGAGATGAACCAGGCGTACGGCTTCTCGCTGTTGTTCAGGCCGTGCTGGGCGGTACCGGTCTTGCCGCCGACGGTGACGCCGCTGATCTGCGCGTTGGTTCCGGTGCCCTCCTTGACCACGGTCTCCATCATCTGCTGGAGCTTCTGCGCGGTCTCCGAGGAGACGGCCTGGGAGAGCTGCTTGGGCTCGGTGGTCTCGATGACGTCCAGGTTGGAGGCGCGCAGCTGGTCCACCATGTACGGCTGCATCAGCTTGCCGTCGTTGGCGATCGCCGAGGCGATCATGGCCATCTGCAGCGGAGTGGCGGTGTTCGACGCCTGGCCGATGCCGTCCATGGCGTTCTGCGGCCGGTTGTCCTCGGGGTAGACGCTCTGGGCAGCGCGGACCGGGGTGTCCAGCTTCTTGTTGTTGAAGCCGAACTTCTCCGCCTGCTCGATCATCTTCTCGTTGCCCACGCTGTCGGAGAGCTTGGCGAAGACGGTGTTGCACGAGTAGCGCAGCGCGATGCGCAGGGTCGCGTTCTCGCAGGGGATGTTGCCCTCGTTCTTCAGCTCGGTCTTCGTGTCCGGGAGCTGGTAGGGCAGCGGGGAGTCGGTCTTGTCGTCGATGCCGGAGACCTTGCCGTTCTCCAGCGCGGCCGCGGCGGTGACGACCTTGAAGGTCGAGCCCGGCGGGTAGGTCTCGCGCAGCGCCCGGTTGAGCATCGGGTCGTCGCGGTTGTTCTTCTTCTGCACCGCGTTCCACGCCTTGGCGTCGTCGTCGGTGTTGCCCGCGAACTTCGACGGGTCGTACGACGGCGTGGAGACCAGCGCCAGGATCTTGCCGGTGGCCGGGTCGATCGCGGCGACCGCGCCCTTGTTGTTGCCCAGGCCCTCGTAGGCGGCCTTCTGCGCGGCGGCGTTGAGGGTGGTGACGACGCTGCCGCCCTCCTTCTTCTTGCCCGTGATCATGTCGAGCGTGTTGCGGAAGAAGAGCCGGTCGTCGTTGCCGGTGAGGATGCCGTCCTCCAGCGCCTCCAGCTGGTTGGCGCCGAAGGCCTGCGAGGAGTACCCGGTGACCGGCGCCCACATGGCGCCGTCCTTCCAGGTGCGCTTGTACTTGAAGTCGCCGCTGGTGTTCTCCACCGAGCCGGTGATCGCCTTGCCGCCGACGATGATGTCGCCGCGCGGGGTCGCGTACCGCGCGATGTTGACGCGGCGGTTCTTGTCGTCCGTGGCCAGGTCGTCGGCCTTGACGTACTGGAGCCAGTTGTCGCGGATGAGCAGGGTGAGGATGAGCAGTCCGCAGAAGATCGCGATCCGGCGCAGGGGCTTGTTCATGACGGGCGGACCACCTGGGTCATCTCGGCGTCGGGGTTGGTGGCGGGGGCGGGGGCCGGGCGGCGCGCGGTGTCGCTGATGCGCAGCAGGATGCCGATGAGCGCCCAGTTGGCGATGACGGACGAGCCGCCGTACGCCAGGAAGGGCATCGTCATGCCGGTCAGCGGGATGAGGCCCATGACGCCGCCGGCGACGACGAAGACCTGGAGGGCGAACGCGCCGGACAGGCCGATCGCCAGCAGCTTGCCGAACGGGTCGCGGGCGGCGAGGGCGGTGCGCACACCGCGCTCCGCGATCAGGCCGTAGATCAGCAGCAGCGCCATCAGGCCGGCCAGGCCCAGTTCCTCGCCGAAGGTGGCGAGGATGAAGTCGGAGTTCGCGGCGAACTTGATCAGCTCGGAGTGGCCCTGGCCCCAGCCGGTGCCGAGGGTGCCGCCGGAGCCGAACGCCCACAGCGCCTGCATGGCCTGCTCGGAGTGGCCGGGTACGCCCTGCTGGGACAGCGCGTACTCGTGCATCGGGTCCAGCCACGCCTGGACGCGCATCTTCACGTGCGGCTCGATGCTCGCCACGCCGACGGCGCCGACCGAGGACATCAGCAGACCGAAGAAGATCCAGCTGGTCCGCTCGGTGGCGACGTACAGCATGATGACGAACATTCCGAAGAACAGCAGCGACGTGCCGAGGTCGGTCTCGAAGACCAGGATGAGGATCGAGATCGCCCAGACCACGATGATCGGGCCGAGGTCGCGCCCGCGCGGCAGGTACACGCCGAGGACGCGGCGGCTGGCCAGGGCCAGCGCGTCGCGCTTCACCATCAGGTAGCCCGCGAAGAAGATCGCCAGCACGATCTTGGCGAACTCACCGGGCTGGATGGAGAAGCCCGCGACGGAGATCCAGATCTTGGCGCCGTAGATGTTCTGGCCGAGGCCCGGCACCAGCGGGAGCAGCAGCAGGAACAGCGCGCCCACCATGGAGATGTAGGTGTAGCGCTGCAGGACGCGGTGGTCCTTGAGGAAGATCAGCACCACGATGAACAGGGCGATGCCCAGCGCCGTGTACAGCAGCTGCCGGGGCGCGGCGGTGCCCGCCTGGTGGATCCGCTGGAGCAGCTTGGACTGGTCGAGGCGCCAGATGGCGACCAGCCCCAGCCCGTTGAGCAGCGTGGCCAGCGGCAGCAGCAGCGGGTCCGCGTACGGCGCGAACTTGCGGACGACGAGGTGGGCCACGCCGGCCAGCAGGCCGAGCCCGAGTCCGTAGCTCAGCAGGCCGGACGGCACCTGCTCGTTGAGGGCGAGGCCCACGTTGGCGTAGGCGAAGACCGGGATGACGACGGCGAACACGAGCAGCGCGAGCTCGGTGTTGCGCCGGCTCGGCGCTCCGATCGAGCCGATCGTGGACGTGTGGTGCGTCGGCGTGTTGGTAGTACTGCTCATCGTGTGACGGGGCCTCTCACGGCTTGCCTACTGCTTACCGCACTGCGAGACGACCTCTTTCTCTTCCTCCGACAGGCTGGGGCCGGGGCTGGGAGTGGCGGTCGCGGACGGGGAGGGCGAGGGGGACGAGGACGGCTTGGCGGCGCCCGAGGCGGACGCGCTCGGCGACGGCTTGGACGGGGGTGCGGCGGGACTGGTTCCCACGGCCTGGTCCTGCTTCCTGCACGCGGACGCCAGCAGGGAGAGCTCGTCGATCTTCTTCTGGGCGGTGGGCAGGCTGCCTTCGGCGATCGTGGCCTGCACCAGCTTCTGCTGGTACGGCGGCAGGTACTTGAGTTCGATCTCGGGGTGGTCCTTCTCCACCTTCGACAGGCTCAGCCAGGCCAGGTCCTGGCTGATGCCCCGGTAGAGCGCCACGTGCTCGCCCTTGGTGCCGACGTAGTACTGGGTCTGGGTCCAGCGCCAGCCGCCGTACAGCGCGCCGCCGACGACGGCCAGCGCGAGCACGGTGTAGAACGACCGCTTCACCCACTTGCGGCCGCCCCGCTGCTTGACGAAGTCCTCGTCGGAGTAGTCGAGGCCGCCGTGGTCCCCGGTGGGGACGAAGCCGGTGGTGTCGCCGGAGCCGGGCGGGCCGAACTGGCCGCCGCCGCCCGCCGCGTGCCGGCCGAGGCCGGCGGCACGGCCGGCCGGGGTCTGCATGATGCTGTTGTCGTGCAGCTGGCTCTGGTTCTCGGCGACCGCGCCGACCACCACCGGGGTGTCGGACAGCTGCCCGGCGAGGGTGTCGCCGGTGTCCAGGTCGAGGACGTCCGCGACGATCACGGTGATGTTGTCGGGGCCGCCGCCGCGCAGCGCGAGCTGGATGAGCTCCTGGACGGTCTCCTGCGGGCCCTGGTAGCTCGCGAGGGTGTCCTCCAGCGTCTGGTGCGAGACCACGCCGGACAGGCCGTCGGAGCAGATCAGGTAGCGGTCGCCGGCCCGGACCTCGCGGATCGACAGGTCCGGGTCCACGTGGTCGCCGCTGCCCAGCGCCCGCATCAGCAGGGACCGCTGGGGGTGGGTGGTGGCCTCTTCCTCGGTGATGCGGCCCTCGTCGACCAGGCGCTGCACCCAGGTGTGGTCCTGGGTGATCTGGGTGAGGACGCCGTCACGCAGCAGGTAGGCGCGTGAGTCGCCGACGTGCACCAGGCCGAGGCGCTGGCCGGTCCACAGCAGGGCGGTGAGCGTGGTGCCCATGCCCTCCAGCTGGGGGTCCTCGTCGACCATCGAGCGCAGCTGGTCGTTGGCGCGCTGGACGGCCTGGCCGAGTGAGGTGAGCACGTCCGAGCCGGGGATGTCGTCGTCGAGGGCCACGATGGTGGAGATGGCCTCGGAGGAGGCGACCTCGCCCGCGGCGGCGCCGCCCATGCCGTCGGCGATGGCGAGCAGGCGCGGGCCGGCGTAACCGGAGTCCTCGTTGCCCTCCCGGATCATCCCCTTGTGCGATCCGGCGGCGAAGCGCAATGACAGACTCATGCCCACCTCGTCCGTCGGCTCCGGGTACAGCCGGTCGTGTCGAGCCACACTGCCCACCCTCCGGTCGGGAGCGCGCCGGGGCCCGGGGTGCCGGCCGCCAGTGCGTGCTCGCTCCGCTCGCGCTCACTCATGATGTAGCACTACTTCCGCAGCTCGATGACGGTCTTGCCGATCCGGATCGGTGCACCCAGCGGAACCGGCGTGGGAGTCGTGAGGCGGGTCCGGTCGAGATACGTGCCGTTGGTGGACCCGAGGTCCTCGACGATCCACTGGCCGTCGCGGTCCGGGTAGATCCTGGCATGGCGGCTCGAGGCGTAGTCGTCGTCCAGCACGATCGTGCTGTCGTGCGCGCGGCCCAGGGAGATGGTCTGCGACTGCAGCGCGACCGTGGTGCCGGTGAGGGTGCCCTCGGTGACGACCAGCTTGGTGGGGGCGTTGCGGCGCGCGCGGCCGCCGCCCGAGGCCGGCTGCTGGCGCTGCTGCGGCGGCGCCTGGCGCCGGTCCTGCTGCGGCCGTGCGGCGTCCCGGCGCGCGGAGCGCTGGGTGACGCGCGTACCGAACAGGTCGCTGCGGATGACCTGCACGGCCACGATCACGAACAGCCACAGTACGGCCAGGAACCCGAGCCGCATGACCGTGAGGGTCAGCTCTGACATTGCCCCCGCTTCACCCTTCGGCTTGCCTATAGATAACGGTGGTGCTGCCCACGACGATCCGCGAGCCGTCGCGGAGCGTAGCGCGGGTGGTGTGCTGCCCGTCCACCACGATGCCGTTGGTGGAGCCGAGATCCTGGATCGTCGAGGGCGTTCCGGTCCGGATCTCGCAGTGCCGGCGGGACACGCCGGGGTCGTCGATCCGCACGTCGGCCTCGGTGCTGCGGCCCAGCACGAGCGTCGGGCGGGAGATCTGGTGGCGGGTGCCGTTGATCTCGATCCAGTAGCGGGTGCGCGCCCCGGGCTGCGGGGCGCCGACGGGTCCCCCGCCGGCCGGGCGGCCGGCCGCGGGCGGGTAGCCGTAGCCGCCGGGACGGGCGCCGGGGGCGCCGGGCGGTGGGGCGGCGGGCATGGGCGGGGCGCCGGACGGGCCGGCCGGCGGGTAGCCGTAGCCGCCGGGGCGCGGGGCCGCGGCGGGCGCGGCCGCCGGGGCCTGCTGGTTGCTGGAGGAGGCGAGCGTACGGCTGCGCACCCGGTACAGGCCGGTGTCGAGGTCGTCCGCCTTCTCCAGGTGCACCTTGATGGGGCCCATGAAGGTGTAGCGCTGCTGCTTGGCGTAGTCGCGGACCATGCCGGCGAGCTCGTCGCCCAGCTGGCCGGAGTAGGGGCTGAGGCGCTCGTGGTCCGGGGCGCTCAGCTCCACGATGAAGTCGTTGGGGACGACCGTGCGGTCGCGGTTCCAGATGGTCGCGTTGTTGTCGCACTCGCGCTGGAGCGCGCCCGCGATCTCGACGGGCTGGACCTCGGACTTGAAGACCTTGGCGAAGGTGCCGTTGACCAGACCCTCGAGACGCTGCTCGAACTTCTTCAGGACTCCCATGGGGCACCTCCTCCGTCGTAGCTGCTGTGCCGGGGTATTGCCGGGTACTGCTGGTCGCGCTGGTCGTGCTGGTACTGCTTACTGATCGTATCCACGCGGCGGTGGATCGGCTGGTTCCCCCTTGACGACCCGGGTGAACGACCTGGGCGACGGGTTCCGCCGGACCGTCCGTCGAACCGTCCTGCCGTACTTCTGCCCAGGATCGTAGAGGTGGCTGCCGACCAGTGTCCCGCACCTGACTGTGGACTCCGTCCGGCTGTGGACGGACAAGGGGGCACCGGTACGAGGTTGATACGTGAACCGGTTCTCCCTGAGACCTCAGGGGCTGGTGGGAGCCCGGGGGGCCGGCGCCGTGCGGGCCGCCGGGGTGCGGGTCCGGGGGTCGCGCCGGCGGGCGGAACGGATGTGAATCCACCCCGTCCAGCGTGCTAATGTTCTGCGTGTCGGAAGGCGCCGGGCCGAAAGGAACGGAGCTGGAGGACACACCCAATGCGCGGGTGGCGGAATAGGCAGACGCGCTGGATTCAGGTTCCAGTGCCCGCAAGGGCGTGGGGGTTCAACTCCCCCCTCGCGCACCATGAGAACCGGTGAACGGGTCTCTGCGAGTGACGGAAGTCACCGCAGGGGCCCGTTCCTCGTTGTGTGCGTCGCCGTGGCCCCCCGCGTGAGCTATCTCACGGCGTCGGGGTGTTCCGCCCCGTGCTTCAGGCGGCCCGGGCCGTGACCCGGCCGGCCCGGACGGCGTCGAGCAGGGCCTGGTGGTCCCTCTCGTTCTGGTCCGCGTACCGCTCCGCGAAGGTCGCCAGCGCCCGGTCGAAGACGTCGCCGCGGCCGAGGTAGGACGCGATGGCGATCCGGTCGCCGGACCTGGCGTGGGCCCGGGCCAGCGTGGCGCCGCACAGGCGGGCGAAGACGGCCATCGTCCGCGGCGGCATGGTCTCGGTCACCGCGATGCCCTTCCAGTCCCGCAGCTGCCGCACGTAGAAGTCGCGGCGCCTGCCGTCGATGCCCTGGACCCGCTCCCAGCCGAGGAAGATGTCGCTGGTGGCCTGCATGAGGCGCTGCCCGGAGACCACGCGCTCGCCCTGGGTGGGGTACGCGCTCGCGCCGGCGTAAGGCGCCAGGACGGACTCGTCGGCCTCCTTGGCCTGGAGGAAGAGCGGGTCCTCGTCGTCCTTGCCGAGCAGCAGCACGATCCAGCAGCGGGTGCCGACGCTGCCCACACCGACGACCTTGCGCGCCATGTCGGCCACCCGGTAGCCCCGCAGCAGGAACCGGCGGTCCGACTGCAGGGTCCGTGCGTACCGCTCGATCAGCCGGCTGATCTCCGTCCTCAGCGCGTCGCGTTCGGCCCGCGGGAGCAGGTCCTCCAGGCGCATCAGCAGCGGCGGGTCGGGAGCGATCAGGCGCTCGCCGCCGACCACGTGCGTGAGTTTGTCGAAGACCTGGAGGGTGTCGTGCGCGCGGGCCCGGTCCCGGGCCTGCGCCCAGCGGTCCCGGGTCTTGGCGCTCAGCACCGGGGCGAACTGCTGCTGCAGCTCGTCCGCCTCGAAGCGGGTGTACCAGACGTCGAGGTTGCCCAGCCGGGCGAGCGCCCGCATCCGCTCGCGGTAGGCCCGGATCGCCTCGCGCACCACGGACGCCCGCTCCTTCGCGGAGAAGCCGTTCGCCCGGCCCGCGATGGCGAGGCTCGCCGACAGGCGCTTGACGTCCCACTCCCACGGGCCCGGCAGGGTCTCGTCGAAGTCGTTGATGTCGAACATCAGGCGCCGTTCCGGGGACGCGAGCAGCCGGAAGTTCAGGCAGTGGGCGTCACCGCACAGCTGGGTCGTGATGCCGCTGCGGGGCGTCATGGCCAGGTCGGCGGCCATGATGGCGGCGGCCCCGCGGTAGAACCGGAACGGTGACTCACTCATCCGGCCGTAGCGGATCGGTACCAGGTCCGGCACCCGCCGGGCCGACTGGGCCTCGATGGTCTCCACCGGGTCGGTGCGCCGGGGCGGGGGCGTGAACTCGGCGTGGCCGGAGCGGGGCGCGGCCGAGCGGGCGGCCTTCCCGCGGGCGGCCCTCTCCCGGGGAGTGAGGTGCCGGGTCTCGTCACCGGAGTGGCGGTTGTCGGTCATGGGCACGCTCCATGCTGTCGTCACCGGTGAGCGGAGCCCCCGGGCGACCGTCTCCGACCTGGCCTTCCAACCTAGCTCCGGCGGGCACGCCCTGCCCGCCGGGCGACCCCGGTCCCGGGGAGGCGCCGGGGCGGGGTGCACCGGGCCGCCGCTGGGCCGCATGGATGAAAGGCGGGTCACGCGCCCGCCAGGGACCGGTGCCCCGTCCGCCGGGTGACATCGTGTGACGGACCGTCACGCCACCAGCCAGGGCGCGACGATGCCCGAGCGTGGCGATCCTTCAGGGGGCTGAGGACATGTCGGCCGTTGGCGCTGGACCACCCACGGCGCAGCCGCGCGATCCGCTCGCCGTCGTGCGGGGACGCGGTTACCCGGTGCTCCTGCTGCTCGCCGCCGTCCTCGGTGCTCCCGTGGCGGCGGTGGCGTTCGGCTTCCTCGCGCTGACCGACAAGCTGCAGTCCTGGACCTACACCGACCTGCCCCGGGCCCTCGGCTTCCACGGCACCCCGTCCTGGTGGCCGCTGCCGCTGCTCGCCCTGGCCGGCCTGCTGACGGCGCTGACCATCCGCCACCTGCCGGGGACCGCCGGCCACCGCCCCACCGAGGGGCTGTCGGCCAAGGGGGCCCCCGCGGTCCGCGACCTTCCCGGTGTCGTCCTCGCCGCACTGGCCTCCCTCGGGCTCGGCGCGGTCCTCGGCCCGGAGGCACCGCTGATCGCCCTGGGCGCCGGGCTGGGCGCGGCCGCGGTACGGCTCGTCGTGCGCGACGCACCGCCGAACGTGGCCGCGTCGATGGGCGCGGCCGGGAGCTTCGCCGCGATCAGCACCCTCCTCGGTTCCCCGCTGCTCGGGGCGTTCCTGCTGATGGAGGCGTCAGGACTCGGCGGCGCCCTGCTGGACGTGGTGCTGGTGCCGGGTCTGCTCGCGTCCGGCATCGGCGCCCTGATGTTCACCGGACTGGGCTCGTGGACCGGCCTGGGCACCTATTCGCTGACGCTGAACGACGTCCCGCACGCGCACGCGCCCACCGCCGCCGAGTTCGGCTGGGCCCTGGTCACCGGGGTCGCCGCCGCCTGCCTCGGCACGGGCATCAAACGGCTCGGCGTCCTGCTGGAGGCACGCATCGCGCCCCGGGCGGTGCGCGGCAGCGTGCTCGCGGGCCTGGCCGTCGGTGGGCTCGCGCTGGCCTACGCCGAGGGCAGCGGGAGGGCCGCCTCCGAGGTGCTGTACTCCGGCCAGAACGCGCTGGGTCCCCTGCTGGACGGCGGCGCGCGGTACTCGGTCGGCACCCTCCTGCTGCTGCTGGTGTGCAAGGCACTCGCCTACGGGGTGTCCATGAGCTGCTTCCGGGGCGGCATGGTCTTCCCGTCCATGTTCGTGGGCGCGGTGGGCGGCATCGCGCTGTCCCACTGCCCCGGACTGTCCCTGGCGCCGGCGTTCGCCATGGGCATCGGCGGCATGTGCGTGGCCATTCTCCGGCTCCCCCTGACGTCCGTGCTCCTGGCCACGCTGCTCATGGGGAGCGACGGCCTGACGGTCATGCCGCTGGTCATCACGGCGGTGGCGGTCGCCTACGTCACCTCCCTGCGCCTGGAGCCGGCGGCCGGGGAGCCCCCGGCGGCCGGCGTGGTCAGTGGTGGAAGCTGACGCGGTCCGCGTCCCGCGGGTGTCCCTTGTCGAGGCGCGTGATCGCGCGGCGGAGGTCCTCGGCGAGGAGTTCGATCTCGTCCCGGTCGACGCCGTGCCGCACGAGCACCCGCTGGATCACCGTCTCCTGGCGGTCGGGCGGCAGCGGGTAGGACGGGACCTGCCAGCCGCGCATGCGGAGCTGGTCGGACAGGTCGTACAGGCTCCAGCCGGTCGCGCCGGGATCGGTCAGGGTCCAGGAGACGGCGGGCAGGGCCCCGGTGCCGTCGTAGAGCAGGGTGAAGGGGCCCATGGCGGCGATCTGCCGGGCTAGGTGCTGTGCCGTGTCGGCACACGCCTGGTAGACGCGCCGGTACCCCTCGCGGCCCAGGCGCAGGAACATGAAGTACTGGGCGACGACCTGGCCGCCGGGGCGGGAGAAGTTCAGGGCGAGGGTGGGCATGTCGCCGCCGAGGTAGTCGACGTGGAAGACCAGGTCGTCCGGCAGTGCCGCCTTGTCGCGCCACAGGGCCCAGCCCACGCCGAGGGGGGCCATGCCGTACTTGTGGCCGGAGGCGTTGATCGAGGCGACCCTGGGCAGGCGGAAGTCCCACTCGAGGCCGGGGTGCAGGAAGGGGGCGATGAACCCGCCGGACGCCGCGTCGACGTGCACGGGGACGTCGAGCCCGGTCTCGGCCTGGATGCGGTCGAGCTCGGCCGCGATCTCCGCCACCGGCTCGTAGGTGCAGGTGTAGGTCACCCCGAGGATCGCCACGACGCCGATGGTGTTCTCGTCGACGTACGCGCGCAGCTGGTGGGCCTGCAGGCCGGTCGCCCCCGGCTCCACCGGCACCTGGCGCAGCTCGACGTCGAAGTAGCGGGCGAACTTCTCCCAGCAGACCTGGACCGGTCCGCACACCAGGTTCGGCCGGTCGGCCGGCTGTCCGGCGGCCCGTCGGCGGTCGCGCCAGCGCCACTTCAGGGCGAGGCCGCACAGCATGGCGGCCTCGCTGGACCCGGTGGTGGAGCACCCCACGGAGGGTTCGGATCCGTCGCCGGTGACGGGCGCGTGCCACAGGCCGGCCAGGATGTTGACGCACCGGGACTCGATCTCGGCGGTCTGCGGGTACTCGTCCTTGTCGACGATGTTCTTGTCCAGGCACAGGTCCATCAGGCGGCGGACCTCGTCGTCGGTCCAGGTGGTGCAGAACGTGGCGAGGTTCTGCGCCGCGTTGCCGTCGAGGAGCAGCTCGTTGCGCAGCAGCTGGTAGACGACGCCCGGCCGCGCCGGGAAGTCCGGGATGGTCCGCTTGGACAGGGGCTGTTCGCTGATCGGCGAGGTGAAGATGTCGGCGGCCGCGTCGATCATCTTCTCCTTGGCTTTGTGCAGAGCCACGGGTGGCACCTCTCGCTGTGGGGAGCTGGGGGTCAGAGGTGGTCGCGGGGTGAGCGGGTGATCCCGGTCGGGTCGGCGGCGGGCCGCCGGCAGGCCAGCGGCTCGTCCTGCGCGCGCACGGCGACCTCGAGCAGCGCGCGGGGGCCGGTGAGTGCGGTGACCGCCGTGAGGTGGCGCGGGCGCCGCACTTCCTTGGGGGCGAGCGGGCGCGGGGCGCTCACGGCGTCCACCGGCAGCAGCGCGGTCCGCAGCAGGAGCGGGGCGGAGGTCCACACGAAGACGTCCTGGACCCACCGGCCGTACCCGGCCCGCCACCGTGTGCGCAGACCGTCGGCCCGGCCCTCGACGACCCGGGCGGCACCGCGGAAGGCGCCCGGCCGGCGGGCCAGCCAGCGCCGCCGGCCGAGCCCGGCCGCCACGAGCGCCGCCACGGCCGCCAGGCAGACGCCGAGGACGGTGAGCGGGGAGTCGGGCATCACGTCACCGCCGCACCGCGGAGGGACACGTCGGCGGTCCCCCGCGTCCGGTCAGGGTTCCCGCCGCACGACGCACAGCGCCCAGATGACGAAGGCGTACAGCGCGATCAGGGTCAGGGACCAGAACGGGTAGTACGGGATCGACAGGAAGTTGGCGATGATCAGCAGGGCGGCGATGCCCACGCCGACGACCCGGGCCCACGTGGCGCGGGTGAAGAGGCCGGCGCTGACGGCCATCGCGATCACCCCGAGGATCAGCTGGATCCAGCCCCAGGAGGTCAGGTCGAACTTGAAGACGTAGTTGGGGGTGGACAGGTAGACGTCGTCGTCGGCGATGGCCATGATCCCCCGGAAGAAGTCCAGGATGCCGGCGATGAACAGCAGGACGGCGGCGAACGCCGTCAGCCCGCCGGCCCAGGCCTGGGATGTGTCCGAGCGGGTGTTCGTGCTCATGGTCCTGCTCATGGTCGCTTCCTCATTTCCTCGGTGGGTCGCAGCGAGCTGCACTCCGTTTTCGAGCGTGGAGGAGGACCGGGGGCGAGGAACCACCCGTAACGGGTGAGGTTGGTGAGGTGGATCGCCGAGCTAGGGGGCGTCCAGGAACTCGCGGAGCGCGAAGGCCACGAGGGTGAGCGCCGCCGTCCACACCACGACCGCCGTGGTCGGGTAGCTCCAGGTGAACAGGACCACGGCCGCGACCAGCAGGATGGCCGCGCCGATCCAGCGCTTGAAGCGGTGGACGAACCGTCCGACCGCACCGAGCCGCAGCCCCGCCGACGTGGCCCCCTCGCGCAGCCCTCGGACGCCCCTGCGGCAGCCGGTCCGGGTGAGGACGGCGACCCGGGACGGGCCGGAGAGGAAGGCGCCGGCGGCGGTGAAGAGGGCGACCGCGGCGAGCGCCCGAACGCCGGCCCGCAGGAACTTGACCAGCGCGTCGTACACGGAGCCCGCGGCGGCTTGGGAGGCGCCGGGTGGCAGGTGGTCGAGGTAGACGTCGCGGGCGACGGTGAGGCCGATGCCGAGCACCAGCATGGCGACGAACACCGCGAGCGCAGTCCCGATCAGCGCGTGACGGCGGTTGAACGCGACGTACACCCCGGCGGCGGCGATCAGCAGGGCGATGACGGGCAGCCAGCCGCCGAGGATCTCCAGCACCCGCACGTACGACCTGATCCTGCCGATGTCCTTCGACGCGAACACCACGAAGGTCGTGTGGACGGCGGGGATCTTCGACGCGGCGGAGAAGCCGGCGTCGACCAGCTGGTTCTTGACGTCGGCGACGATCGGGCCGAGGTCGATGACGACCTGGTTGTTCTCCAGCTTCACCGCGCCGTCCGACCGGCCCGTCAGGGCCTTGTCCAACGCCGAGTGGGCCCTGCGGTTGCCGTTCACCCAGACGGTCTCGAAGGCGCTGCTGGTGACCACCCGCTCCACGGTGCTGTTGACCAGCTGCTTGAGCCCGTTGTCGATGGGGCCCTTGAGATTGCCCAGCAGCTGGGACAGCTCGGGCGGGACGCCGCGCTGTGACGCCGCGTCCGTCAGCTCCTTGACCAGCGCGTCCACGTCGATCTGGGCGAGCACGGCGCCGGTGACCCGGTTGGTGACCGCCTTCTGCACGTCGGGGTCGCTCGCCAGGGGGCCGACGGTGGCGACGTAGCGGTCGGTGTCCTGCACGATGCTGTTCGCCCACACAGCGACGACGGACAGCAGCGACAGCAGGGCGGCGAGGAGGATCAGCAGGACCGAGCCGAGCGTGCGGAAGGGGTGGTGCCGCGCGGCCCGGGGCGGCCCGGCGCTCTCCAGCGCGTGCACGCGCTGCCGCAACGCGTTCAGCTCATCGCGGTCCCCGGCCGGGAGTCCCTCGCCGCCGCTGTCGTTCATGAGGCCAGCAGATGCGGGCGGGGCGGGGGGCGCCACCGGGGGCGGACCAGGTGGGTGACGGGTGGGCCGGGGGGCGGCGCGAGCAGCGCGGAGGTGCGGTGGGGGTGTGGCGCGGGCCGCGCGGAGGGGCGGCGGGGGCCTGGGGGGATTGCACGGAGTGCGGCGGGGGCGGCCCGATGGTGCAATGGGAGGGACATGACGCCGGGGGTGGCGCCGAGGTGTCACAGGGGGAAGCCGCGAGCACCAGAGGTGACGCCGTGAGCGACGAATTCGAAGAAGTGGGCCCGATCGACTACCTGGTCGTCGAGTTCCCCGGGAACCGGATGACCGGCGAGGGCCTCCCCCTCCTCGTCGACCTGGTGGACCGCGGCGTCATCCGCATCCTGGACCTCCAGTTCGTCCGCAAGGACGAGGACGGCTCCGTCTCCGGCCTGGAGATCACCGACCTCGACGGCGACGGCCGGCTGGACCTGGCCGTCTTCGAGGGCGTCTCCTCGGGACTCCTCGGCCAGGACGACCTGGAGGAGGCGGCCGGCGCGCTGGAGCCCAACACCTCCGCCGGCATCCTGATCTACGAGAACGTGTGGGCCGCGCCGTTCGCCGCCGCCCTGCGCCGCGGCGGGGGCCGGCTGGTCGCCTCCGGGCGCATCCCGGTGTCCGACCTCGTCTCCGCCCTCGAGGCGACCGAGGCCACGCAGTAGGCACAGCGCTCGCGAGGGCGTTCCCGTACTTCAGGCAGGTTCCCGGGCATTCCCGGGCAGAAGGGACACCGTCATGCCAGGTCTTCTCCGCGGGGTCGCGCGGACCGCCGTCGTGGCCGGGACCGCGACCGCCGTCTCCAACCGGGTGTCACGCCGACAGCAGGGGCGATGGGCGGCGCAGCAGGGCTACGACGCACCCGCGGCGCAACCGGCGTACCAGGCCGAGCCGCCCGCGGCTCCGCCGCCTCCGGCCGCCCCCGACATGACCAGCAAGATCGAACAGCTCAAGCAGCTCGGCGACCTCAAGGAGCAGGGCGTGCTCACCCAGGCCGAGTTCGAGGAACAGAAGCGCGTGATCCTCGGCTCCTGACCGCGTGCGGTTGTACCGTCTGCACGAGTTGGCGGCGTTCGTGTGCGGGGGAGGGCGGTCGGGATGACCGGCATCGGTGGGGAGACGGCGGGGGCGGGGTCCGTGAGCGGGCCGACGTCCGTCGAGGTCGGCGGGCCGGGGTCCGTCGCGGCTGACGGGTCGGGTTCCGTCGAGGTCGGCGGGTCGGGTTCCGTCGCGGGGTCCGGCGTGCGGTTGCCGCACGTGCGCGGGTTCGCGCGGTGGCCGGTCGAGGGCGGATCGCCGAAGGAGGAGGGCAAGGCCCTGCGGCGCCGGGTGCCGCGCGGGGCGCACGCCGAGCTCGAGCTGGACCCCGGCCGCCCGGACGCGGTGGCGGCCGTCGAGGAGTCCAACCAGGGCCGCATCCCGGAGCTGACGCCGATACGGGTGGGACGGATGGCCGCCTCGCCCTTCGCCTTCCTGCGCGGCTCGGCGGGACTCATGGCCCACGACCTCGCCCGCACCCCGATGACCGGGGTCCGCGCGCAGATCTGCGGCGACGCCCACGCGGGGAACTTCGGCCTGTACGGCGACGCGCGCGGTGGCCTGGTGATCGACCTGAACGACTTCGACGAGACGGTCGACGGGCCCTGGGAGTGGGACCTCAAGCGCCTGGCCGCGTCGCTGGTGCTGGCGGGCCGCGAGGCCGGCGCCGACGAGGACACCTGCCGGGCCGCGGCCCACGACGCCGCGGGCGCCTACCGCCGCACGATGCGCCTGCTGGCCCGGCTGCCCGTCCTCGACGCCTGGAACGCGATCGCCGACGAGGAACTGGTCTCCCACACCGACGCGCACGACCTGCTGGGCACGCTCGACCGGGTCTCGGAGAAGGCGCGCGCGAACACCAGCGGGCGGTTCGCCGCGCGGTCGACCGAGCCGACCGGGGACGGCGGCCGGCGCTTCGTGGACGCGGCGCCGGTGCTGCGCCGGGTCCCGCACCCGGAGGCGGTCGCGGTCACCGCGGCCCTGGAGGACTACCTGGCGACCCTGCCGGAGGACCGCCACCCGCTGCTGTCCCGGCACGCCGTGCACGACGTCGCCTTCCGCATCGTCGGCACGGGCAGCGTGGGCACGCGCTCCTACGTCGTGCTGCTCCTGGACCACCGCGGCGAACCGCTGGTGCTGCAGGTGAAGGAGGCCCGCGCGTCGGCGCTGGTGCCGCACCTGCGCACGGCCGGCTTCGAGGTGGCGCCCGTCGAGCACGAGGGGCGCCGGGTGGTGCTGGGCCAGAAGCGCATGCAGGTGGTCAGCGACGTGCTGCTGGGCTGGACGACCGTCGACGGCCGCCCCTTCCAGGTGCGGCAGTTCCGCAACCGCAAGGGCAGCGTCGACCCGGCCGCCCTGGCCGCCGACCAGATCGACGACTACGGCCGCATGACCGGCGCCCTCCTGGCCCGCGCCCACTCCCACAGCGCGGACCCCCGGCTGATCTCCGGGTACTGCGGCAAGAACGAGGAGCTGGACGAGGCCGTCGCCGCCTTCGCCGTCGCCTACGCCGACCGCACGGAGGCGGACCACGCGGACCTGCTGGCGGCGGTGCGGTCGGGGAGGGTCGCGGCGGAGACGGGGGTGTGACGGGCGGTACGGGGGTCCGCGGCGGCGGCGAGCCGGTGGGCGGCGGGGTGGACGATGGTGTGCGACGGGGGTGCGCGACCGGGGTGCGCGGGGGCCGCGTCCCCGGCGTCTCCCCGGGGGCCGGTCGGGCGTGGCCTACGCTGGTCGGGTGACGACCCCCGAAGCTGAGCAGGCGCGGCCCGAGGAGCGGCTGGAGCGGGCCGTGCGCGCCGCCGAGCAGGCGCTGATCGAGTTCGAGATCGCCGTGGAGACCTTCCGCGTCGAGGTCGAGAACTTCTCCCGTCTGCACCACCAGAAGCTGGGCCCGATGTACGCCCGGATCGACGAGCTGGACGCCCTGATCGCCGAGGCGCGTGCCGCCCGCACCGGCGACCCCGAGGACCGGCGCCTGGCCGAGGAGGCGCGGGCGCGGGTGCTGCCCATGCCGGGGGTCGAGGAGCTGTTCCACGGCTGGATGGACGGCGACGGCCTGTTCCCGGAGGCCGCCGCGATGCTCACCGACCAGTCCGTGCGGCCGCCGGAGCGGGTGCGCCCCAGTGACGAGGCCCGCAGGCTCTACCGCGAACTGGTCCGCAAGGCCCACCCCGACCTCGCCCGCGAGGAGGACGACCGCAAGCGGCGCGAGGAGTTCCTCACCCGGGTCAACGGCGCCTACGCCCGCGGCGACGAGGTCCTGCTGCGCGAGCTGGCCGAGGAGTGGGCGGCCGGCCCGGTGGCGCCGCAGGACCGGCCCGGCCGCAGCGAGGAGCTGTACGCCCGGCTGGAGTGGCTGGCCCAGCGCAAGGAGATGCTGACCCAGGTCGCCAGTGAGCTGGAGGGCAGCCCGATCGGCTCGATGCTCCGGCTGGCCCCCGACGACCCCGACGGCCTCCTGGACGAGATCGCCGAGAAGCTGCTCGCCGACGTGGCGGCCCGCGAGGCCCAGCTCACCGAGCTGCTGAGCTGAGTCTCCCGGGGCCGGGATCCGTGGGGCCGGTGGGGGCGGCCGTCGCGTCCGGTAGCGTCGGACGTATGAGTTTCGGAGCTGGTGTGCCCACGGTCGAGGTCGGCGACCTCAAGGACGACGACTTCCTGCTGGACGTCCGCGAGGACGACGAGTGGCAGGCGGGCCACGCCGCAGGTGCCCTGCACATCCCCATCAGCGAGTTCGTCGCCCGCTACGGCGAGCTGACCGAGGCCGCCCCGCAGGACGGCCGGATCAACGTGATCTGCCGCTCCGGCGGCCGGTCCGCGCAGGTCACGATGTACCTGGTGCAGCAGGGCATCGACGCCGTGAACGTGGCCGGCGGCATGCAGCAGTGGGAGGCCGCCGGCCGTCCCGTGGTCACCGACGCGGGCGGACCGGGCTTCGTCGTCTGAGCCCGTCTGAGCCGACCCGGCCCGTACCTACCGGTCGAAGTCCAGCTCCACCGCCTCCGTCACCGGGTGCGACTGGCACGCGAGCACGTAGCCCGCGTCCGTCTCCTCCGGCTCCAGCGCGAAGTTGCGGTCCATGCGGACCTCGCCGGAGACCAGGAAGGCCCGGCAGGTCCCGCACACCCCGCCCTTGCAGGCGTAGGGCGCGTCAGGACGGTTGCGCAGCACCGTCTCCAGCAGGGACTCGCCCTCCTGGACCGGCCAGGTGCCCCCGCGGCCGTCGAGCCGGGCGGTGACCGTGCTGTGCGCGGGGGCCCCGGTGGTGACCGTCGGGGCGACGGGGTCCACGTGGAAGACCTCCTCGTGGATCCGCGCCCGCGGCACCCCGAGGTCCCGCAGGGCCCGCTCGGCGCCCTGCACCAGCCCGTACGGCCCGCACAGGAACCAGCCCGCCACCGCCTCCACCGGCAGCAGCGCCGGCAGCAGCCCCGTCAGCCGCTCCCGGTCCAGCCGCCCGGACGGCAGCCCCGCCTGCTGCTCCTCCCGCGACAGCACGGTGACCAGCTGGAACCGCTGCGGGTACCGGTCCTTGAGGTCGGCGACCTCCTCCAGGAACATCGTCGAGGCCGCCGTACGGTCACCGCGCACGAGGCAGAACCGTGCCCGCGGCTCCCGCTCCAGCAGCGTCGAGACGATCGACAGCACCGGGGTGATGCCGCTGCCGCCGACCACCGCCGCGTACAGCCCGGGTGCCGGTTCGAGCGTGAAGCGCCCGGCCGGCGTCATCACCTCGACCTCGTCGCCGACCTGCATCTCCTTGAGCGCGTACGTCGAGAAGGCCCCGCCCTCGACGAGCCGCACCCCGACCCGCAGCGTGCGCGGTCCCGGCTCGCCGGGGGCCGGTGCGGGGGAGCAGATCGAGTACGTCCGCCGGACCTCCACGCCGTCGGCCACGCGCCGCAGGGCGAGGTGCTGGCCGGGGGCGTGCCGGAACTCCCGGCGCAGCTCCTCGGGCACCTCGAGGGTGAGGGCGACCGAGTCGTCGGTGAGCCGGTCCACCGCGGCCACCGGGAGCGCGTGGAAGCGGGCCATCACAACTCCTTGAAGTGGTCGAAGGGTTCACGGCAGGCCAGGCAGCGGCGCAGCGCCTTGCACGCGGTGGAGGAGAACCGGCTGAGCAGTTCGGTGTCGGCGGAGCCGCAGTGCGGGCAGCGCACCGGCTCCTGCGGTTCGCCCTCGGTGCCGGCGCCGGCGTGGGTGCGGGTCGCGCCGAGGGTCAGGGTGACCGGCTCGGACGCGGACCGGGTGCGCGGGGGCGCTATGCCGAACTCCCGCAGTTTGCGGCGCCCTTCGGGCGAGATGTCGTCCGTGGACCAGGCGGGCGCGAGCACCGTGCGCACGGTCACCTCGCGCACTCCGTGGGCGCGCAGGACGCGCTCGATGTCCACGGACATCGCCTCGATCGCGGGGCAGCCGGTGTAGGTCGGGGTGAGCTCGACCTCGACGGCGTCCGCGTCCGTCCCGCGCACGTGCACCGCGCGCACCACGCCCAGTTCGCGCAGGGTGAGCACGGGCAGCTCGGGGTCGGGCACCGAGCCGGCGACCTCCAGCAGCTCCGCCTCCAGCAGTCCGGCCTCCAGCGGGGTGGGGGTCACCATGACGCCCCCGGGTGGCTGCGGTGCAGGTGCTGCATCTCGGCCAGCATCCGGCCGAACGGCTCGGTGTGCAGGCCCTGTCGGCCCGCGCCCGCCGTCCACGCTCCCGTGCGCGGGCCCTCGGGCACGTCGAGGGTGGCCCGGCGCAGGACGTCCTCGACGGACGCCAGCCACTCGGCCTCCAGGGCGGCGCCGTCGACGTCCACGCCCTCCACCGGCTGGAACATCTCGCCGGTGAAGCGCCACAGCGCCGCGCAGGCCCGAATCATCCGGGCACGGCTCTCCTCGGTGCCGTCCCCGAGGCGCACGGTCCACTGCTCGGCGTGGTCGCGGTGGTAGGCGGTCTCCTTGACGGCCTTCGCGGCGAGCGGCGCGAACGGGCCGTCCCCGGCGGCGAGCCGGGCGTGGAGCAGGTGCTGGTAGGTGGAGAAGTACAGCTGGCGGGCGATGGTGTGGGCGAAGTCGCCGTTGGGCTGCTCGACGAGCTGGAGGTTGCGGAAGGCGCGCTCCTCACGCAGGTAGGCGAGCTCGTCCTCGTCACCGGCCATCGACAGCAGGACCCGGGCCTGGCCCAGCAGGTCCAGCGCGATGTTGGCGAGGGCGACCTCCTCCTCCAGGACGGGCGCGTGGCCCATCCACTCCCCCAGCCGGTGGGAGAGCACCAGGGCGTCGTCACCGAGGGCGAGCGCGGCGGACACGGTGGGCGTGTCGGTCGACGGCGCGGTCACAGGTGCTGCACCCCTTCCGGGATCTCGTAGAACGTGGGGTGCCGGTACGGCTTGTCGGCGGCCGGCTCGAAGAACGGGTCCTTCTCGTCGGGCGAGGACGCGGTGATCGCCGCGGACGGCACGACCCAGAGGGACACGCCCTCGCCGCGGCGGGTGTACAGGTCGCGCGCGTTGCGCAGGGCGAGCTCGGCGTCCGGCGCGTGCAGGCTGCCGGCGTGGGTGTGGGACAGTCCACGGCGCGAGCGGACGAAGACTTCCCACAGGGGCCAGTCGGTGGTGGTCATGCCTGCGGTGCTCCCGTCGTGCCGGTGGTGTCAGCGGATGCGGTGGTGGGGGCGGGGGCGGCGGGGGCCCCGGCGCCCGGCCTGCTGTGCTTGGCGGCGTGGGCCGCCGCGGCCTCGCGGACCCAGGCTCCCTCGTCGTGGGCGCGCCTGCGCTGGGTGATGCGCTGCTCGTTGCACGGGCCGTTGCCCTTGAGGACCTCCCGGAACTCCGTCCAGTCGATGGCGCCGAAGTCGTGCTGTCCCCGCTCCTCGTTCCACCGGAGGTCCGGGTCGGGGAGGGTGAGGCCGAGTGACTCGGCCTGGGGGACGCAGATGTCGACGAAGCGCTGGCGCAGCTCGTCGTTGGAGTGGCGCTTGATCTTCCAGGCCATCGACTGCGCGGAGTGCGCGGACTCGTCGTCGGGCGGGCCGAACATCATCAGCGACGGCCACCACCAGCGGTCCACCGCGTCCTGGGCCATCGCGTGCTGCTCGGGGGTGCCCTTGCTCAGGGCCAGCAGCAGCTCGTAGCCCTGGCGCTGGTGGAAGGACTCCTCCTTGCAGATGCGGACCATCGCGCGGGCGTATGGCCCGTAGGAGCAGCGGCACAGCGGCACCTGGTTGGTGATCGCGGCGCCGTCCACCAGCCAGCCGATCGCGCCGACGTCGGCCCAGGTCAGGGTGGGGTAGTTGAAGATCGAGGAGTACTTCTGGCGGCCCGAGTGCAGCTTGTCCAGCAGCTCGTCGCGGCCGGTGCCGAGCGTCTCGGCCGCGCTGTACAGGTACAGCCCGTGGCCCGCCTCGTCCTGGACCTTGGCCATCAGGATCGCCTTGCGGCGCAGGGAGGGCGCGCGGGTGATCCAGTTGGCCTCCGGCTGCATGCCGATGATCTCCGAGTGCGCGTGCTGCGCGATCTGGCGGACCAGCGTGGCGCGGTAGGCGTCGGGCATCCAGTCGCGCGGTTCGATGCGCTCGTCGGCGGCCACCGCGGCGTCGAAGGCGCGCGCGAAGGCGTCGTCGGCGTCGGTGGTGCCGACGGTGCCGTCCCTGCCCGTGCCCGGCTGGGTGCGGGCCGTCTGTTGCGCGGCTGCTGTCGCCATGCGGTCCCCCTCGACCTCGGTGTCTGGTGTTCGGCTGGTGCGTGCTGTGCGGCTGCCCGCCCGGGTTCGGCCGGCCGGTGGCGCGTCCGGACGGGTCCGGCGGTGCGCCCGGTTGTCCGGGCTTCCACCGGTCTGCCGGATCCGCTCCCGACCGATCGTTCGGTTCGTGCGATTCCATGGTGGGATGCCCGTCGTAAGGTGTCAACCGCTGTGGATGACCGAGGTGGCTGCGCCGGGCGCCGGGGCTGAGTACCTTTCCGTGGGACCGCCGCGCTACGGCCGTCCGGGTGACTCCGGGCGGGGCGGCCGGAGGAACGGACGGGGAACGCCGGTGGACGCGGGGACGCCGGGGACATAGGGGAACGGGGCGGAATGAATACGCACGACGGAGGCGCCGACGCCCCGGAGGCACGGGAGCCCGAGCTGTCCGAGCCGTCCGAGCCGTCCGCACGGTCCGAGCCGTCCGGGGACGCCGACGCGGTGGCCGGCACCCCTGAGGTGTCAGGGGCGTCGCGGCCGCCGGCCCCCGCCCCCGTCGAGCCCCGTACCGGTGTGGCCGCCCTCTCCCCCCGCTACCAGATCGGGGCCGCCGTGGCCCTCGCGGTGGTCGCCGTCGCCGTGTGCGTGCACCTCGGGATGGTGTTCCTGCACATCGCGCCTTCGAACACGGTGACGAAGGCGCACGGCAAGGCGATCGACGAATGGATCTACCCGGAGTTCGAGCAGAACTGGAAGCTGTTCGCGCCGAACCCGCTCCAGCAGAACGTCGCCGTCCAGGTCCGCGCGCAGGTGCGGACCGCCGACGGCGGTTCGCGCGAGACCGGCTGGTACGACCTGTCCGCGCAGGACGGCCGGGCCATCGACGGGAACCTCCTGCCGAGCCACACCCAGCAGAACGAGCTGCGCCGGGCCTGGGACTTCTTCACGGCCACGCACGACGACGACAACCGCGCCTCGGGCACGCGCGGCACGCTGTCGGAGTCGTACCTGCGCCGGATCGTGGTGCTGCGCCTGGAGCGGGGCGGCGCGGCCGGCGCCGGCGGTGCGGTCGAGCGGGTCCAGGTCCGCTCCCGCACCACCAATGTGGCGGCGCCGTCCTGGAGCCGCGAGAAGATCTCGACCGACCCGGCCTACCGGGTGCTGCCCTGGTGGAGCGTGTCCGACGACGAGGCCCACGGAGGCGTGCAGTGAATCGGTTCGCCTCGTGCCTCACCGGGGGCATCGCCCGGGTCACCGGCTCCGCCTTCGGGCCGTACCAGAGTGCCGTCGTCCGGATCGGCTTCGCCGGGACGTGGCTGCTGTTCCTGCTGCGCGAGCTGCCGCACCGCGCCGAGCTGTACGGGCCCGACGGTCCGTGGAGCTGGTCGCTGGCCCGGCGGCTGATCGACACCAACGGCGCGTTCACGGCGCTGATGTGGGCCGACTCGCGCGCGTGGTTCGAGATCGTCTACGCGCTCGCCCTGCTGTCCGCCGCGCTGCTGCTGGTGGGCTGGCGCACCCGCACGATGTCGGCGCTGTTCATGGTGGGCGTCCTCTCGCTGCAGAACCGCAGCGTGTTCGTCGGCGACGGCGGCGACAACGTGCTGCACCTGATGTCGATCTACCTCGTCTTCACCCGCTGCGGCCGGGTGTGGTCGCTGGACGGGCGGCGGGCCCGTCGCGCGGACGCGGCACGCGCGCGGGGCGAGGAGGTCACCGACCGCGTCGGCCCCCTGCTGTGGTGCCTGACGGGGTTCGCGCTGGTGGCGGTGACGGCGTCCGGACGGCTCTTCGAGGGCGAGTGGACCGTGCCGGTGCTGCTGTGGGCGGTCTGGGCCGCCCAGGCGGTGTGGTGGCTCGTCGGACGGCGGGCGGCGTCCGGCCAGCCGCGGATCCTGGCCGACGTCGTCGGGAACCTGCTGCACAACGGCGCGCTGGTCGTGATCATGGCCGAGGCGTGCATGATCTACGCCACGGCCGGCTGGTACAAGATCCAGGGGTCGCGCTGGCAGGACGGCACCGCGGTCTACTACCCGCTGCACCTGGACTACTTCTCCCCCTGGCCCGCGCTCGGCGACCTGCTGTCCGCCAGCGGCACCATGGTCATGCTGGTCACGTACGGGACGGTCGTCGTGCAGGTGGCGTTCCCGTTCACGCTGTTCAACCGGCGCGTCAAGAACGTATTGCTGGTGGTCATGATGACCGAGCACGCCGTGATCGCGGTGGTGCTCGGGCTGCCGTTCTTCTCGCTGGCGATGATCGCGGCGGACTCGGTGTTCCTGCCGACCTCGTTCCTGCGCCGCCTCGGCGGCTGGGCGGCACGCGCGCGGGACGGCGTGCTCGCGGGGAGCGGCGGCATCCCCCGCCCGCGCCGCCGGACCGAGGACGAGCCGGCGGAGGCGCCGAAGGGTTCCGAGGACCCCAAGGCCGCGCGCATAGGCTTCACGCCATGACCGACCCCGCGCACCCGGCGGACCCCGTACCCGTTCCCATGAGCCCAGCCGAGCCCGTGGCCGACCCCGCCGCCGACCCCGTACGGCGGTGGCGGCGACTCGTCGGCACCGACACCGCCGTGCTGCTCGACGGCTTCCACGCCCTCAAGCACGCGGTGCGGTTCGGGGCGGAGGTCCCGGTCGCGGTGACCGCCGACCGGGAGGCTGCGCTGGCCCTCGCCGACGACCTCGCGCCCGACGTGCGCGAGCCGCTGGCCGCGCTGCTGACCGAGGTCCCGAGGGCGACGTACGAGGCGCTGGTGCCGCGCCCGCACCCCACGGCCGTGGCCGCCCTGGCGGTACGGCCGCCCCGGGAGGCCAACCTCGCCGCGCTGACCCGCGAACCGCGCCGGGCGCCCGTCGTGGTCCTGGACAATCCGCGCAACCTCGGCAACGCGGGCGCCGTGATCCGGCTGGCCGCCGGCTTCGGGGCGACCGGCGTGGTCACCACCGGCACGCTCGACCCCTGGCACCCCACGGTGGTGCGCGGTGGGGCGGGGCTGCACTTCGCGACCGCCGTGGAGCGGCTGGACGTCGAGGAGCTGCCGGCGGGCCCGGTGTTCGCGCTCGACCCGGAGGGCGACGACCTTCGGGGGGTACGGCTCCCGGACGACGCCGTCCTCGCCTTCGGCTCCGAGCGCGCCGGCCTGTCCTCCGCCCTGCGCGCCCGGGCCGACCACCTGCTCGCCCTGCCCATGCGCCCCCAGGTCTCCAGCTACAACCTGGCGACCAGCGTGGCCATGACCCTGTACCACTGGAGCACGACGGGCTTCCCGAGCGGGACCTAGCGGGTGTCCACGAGGTCCCGCCCCGCGGCTACGCCTCCCGGCGGACCTCGACCACGCGGAAGCGGTTCGCCACGAACGCGCCGTCGCACAGCGCGGCGTTCGCGGCCGGGTTGCCGCCCGAGCCGTGGAAGTCGGAGAAGGCGGCCGTCTGGTTGACGTACACCCCGCCCGTGAGGTTGAGGGAGAGCTGCGCGGCCTCCTCCAGGCAGACCTCCTGGACGGCCTCCTCGACCTCCGGGTCGGTCGTGTACGCGCCGACCGTCATCGCGCCCTTCTCCCGCACCGTGCGCCGCAGCAGCTCGACGGCGTCCGTGACCGAGTCGACCGCGACGGCGAAGGACACCGGGCCGAAGCACTCGCTCATGTAGGCGGCCTCGGCGTCCGGCTTGGCACCGTCCAGCTTGACCAGGACCGGCGTGCGCACGACCGCGCCAGGGAAGTCCGGGTTGGCCACCTCGCGGGAGGCGAGGGCGACCTCGCCGAGACCCGCCGCGGCGTCCAGCCGGGCCTTGACGTCCGGGTTGACGATCGCGCCGAGCAGGGCGTTGGCCCGCGCGTCGTCCCCGAGCAGGCCGTCGATCGCGCGCGCGAGGTCGGCGACGACCTCGTCGAAGGTCTTGGGGCCCTGGTCGGTGCGGATGCCGTCGCGGGGGATCAGCAGGTTCTGCGGGGTGGTGCACATCTGGCCGCTGTACAGGGACAGCGAGAACGCCAGGTTGGACAGCATCCCCTGGTAGTCGCCGGCGGACTCCACGATCACCGTGTTGACGCCGGCCTTCTCCGTGTAGACCTGCGCCTGGCGGGCGTTGGCCTCCAGCCAGTCGCCGAAGGAGGTCGAGCCGGTGTAGTCGATGATCCGGATCTCGGGCCGGGTGGCGAGGGTCTTGGCGATGCCCTCCCCGGGCCGCTCGGCGGCGAGCGCGACCAGATTGGGGTCGAACCCGGCCTCGGTCAGCACCTGGCGGGCCACCTGCACGGTCAGCGCGAGCGGCAGCACCGCGCGGGGGTGCGGCTTGACCAGGACGGCGTTGCCGGTGGCGAGGGAGGCGAACAGGCCCGGGTAGCCGTTCCACGTCGGGAAGGTGTTGCAGCCGATGACCAGGCCGATGCCGCGGGGGACCGGCGTGAACTGCTTGGTGAGCGCGAGCGGGTCGCGCTTGCCCTGCGGCTTGCTCCACTCGGCGGTGTCGGGTGTGCGGACCTGCTCCACGTACGCGTAGGCCACCGCCTCCAGGCCGCGGTCCTGGGCGTGCGGGCCGCCCGCCTGGAACGCCATCATGAACGCCTGTCCGGAGGTGTGCATGACCGCGTGCGCGAACTCGTGGGTCCGGTCGCTGATCCGCTTGAGGATCTCCAGGCAGACCACCGCGCGGATCTCCGCGCCCGCGTCCCGCCAGGCGCGCTGACCGGCCTTCATCGCGGGCAGCAGCACGTCGAGGTCGGCGTGCGGGTAGGTCACGCCCAGTTCGACGCCGTACGGGGAGACCTCGCCGCCCACCCAGTCGTCGGTGCCGGGCTGGCCGAGGTCCAGACGGGTGCCGAGGAGGGCGTCGAAGGCCGCCTTGCCCGCCGCCATGTCCAGGCTGCCGTTCTCGCCGTAGGCCTTGGGGTGCTCGGGGTGGGGGGACCAGTACGCGCGCGTGCGGATGGCCTCCAGCGCCTGGTCGAGGGTCGGCCGGTGCTGGGCGATGAGGTCGTGGGCGGTCAGTTCGGCGGCCATACGGGACCAACTCCTCGTCTCGGGAACTCCTCGTCGAGTTCATGACCTGGGCGGAAACCTGGGCGGGAACGCACGGTCAGAGTTAGAGTAACCGAACGATCGGTCGGGACAAGGGGGCCTGCCGCATCTGTGGAAAACCCCGTGCGGGAGGATCGCGCACATGACAGCACTCGACCTCAGCAGCCCCGTGGCCGTCGTCGGCACCGGCACCATGGGCCAGGGCATCGCCCAGGTCGCGTTGGTCGCCGGCCACCCCGTACGGCTGTACGACGCCGTCCCGGACCGGGCCCGGGAGGCGGCCGCCGCGATCGGCGCCCGCCTCGACCGGCTGGTCGAGAAGGGCCGGCTCACCGCGGCCGACCGGGACGCGGCCCGCGCCCGGCTGCGGCCCGCGGACGACCTGGCCGAACTCGCGGACTGCGCCCTGGTCGTGGAGGCCGTCCTGGAACGCCTCGACGTCAAGCAGGAGCTGTTCCGCGCCCTGGAGGAGGTCGTCTCCCCGGACTGTCTGCTCGCCACCAACACCTCCTCCCTGTCGGTGACGGCGATCGGCGGCGCCCTGAGCCACCCGGGCCGCTTCGTGGGCCTGCACTTCTTCAACCCGGCCCCGCTGCTGCCGCTGGTGGAGGTCGTCTCCGGGTTCGCCACCGACGTCACCTCGGCCACGCGCGCGTACGAGACCGCCCGCGCCTGGGGGAAGACCCCGGTCGCCTGCGCGGACACCCCCGGCTTCATCGTCAACCGCATCGCCCGGCCCTTCTACGCCGAGGCGTTCGCCGTGTACGAGGCCCAGGCCGCCGATCCGGCCACCATCGACGCGGTGCTGCGCGAGTCCGGCGGCTTCCGGATGGGCGCGTTCGAGCTGACCGACCTGATCGGCCAGGACGTCAACGAGTCGGTGACGCACTCCGTGTGGCAGTCCTTCTTCCAGGACGTGCGCTTCACCCCGTCCCTGGCCCAGCGCCGGCTGGTCGAGTCGGGCCGCCTCGGCCGCAAGACCGGCCGCGGCTGGTACGACCACCGCGAGGGCGCCGAGCGCCCCGAGCCGCACACCGCCGAGAAGCGGCAGCCGCCCGCGTACGTCGTCGCCGAGGGCGACCTGGGCCCGGCCTCCGAGCTGCTCGCGATGATCCGCGAGGCGGGCATCCAGGTCCGCGAGGAGGACGAGGACAACGGCTCCCGGCTGGTGCTGCCCGGCGGCGGCCAGCTCGCCCTCGCGGACGGGCAGACCTCGGTGGAGTTCCGTGACGTCGTCTACTTCGACCTGGCGCTGGACTACCGCAAGGCCACCCGCATCGCCCTGTCCGCCTCCCAGGACACCGGCGCGCGGACGGTGTCCGAGGCGACCGGGCTGTTCCAGGCGCTGGGCAAGGACGTCAGCCTCATCGGCGACGTGCCCGGCATGATCGTCGCCCGCACGGTGGCCCGGATCATCGACCTCGCGCACGACGCCGTCGCCAAGGGTGTGGCCACCGAGGAGGACGTCGACACGGCGATGCGCCTGGGCGTGAACTACCCGCTCGGGCCCTTCGAGTGGAGCCGACGCCTGGGCCGCACCTGGGCCTGTTCGGTCCTGGACGACCTGCACCAGCGGGATCCCTCGGGACGGTACGCGCCGTCGCTCGCCCTGTACCGTCACTCGTTCGCCACCGAGAAGCGGGAGGGCGCCTCGTGACCACCGCCAAGCGCGACACGTACACCCCCGAGACGCTGCTGTCGGTCGCCGTGCAGGTCTTCATCGAGCGGGGCTACGACGGCACGTCCATGGAGCACCTGTCCAAGGCGGCCGGCATCTCCAAGTCGTCGATCTACCACCACGTGGCCGGCAAGGAGGAGCTGTTGCGCCGGGCCGTCAGCCGGGCGCTGGACGGCCTGTTCGGGATCCTGGAGGAGGACCACGCGCGCGAGGGGCGCCCGGCCGACCGCCTGGAGTACGTCGTCCGGCGCATGGTCGAGGTGCTGATCGCCGAGCTGCCGTACGTGACGCTGCTGCTGCGCGTGCGGGGCAACACCGCCACCGAGCGCTGGGCGCTGGAGCGCCGCCGGGACTTCGACCACCGGGTCGCCGAGCTGCTCAAGGCGGCCGCCGCGGACGGGGACGTGCGCGAGGACGTGGAGGTGCGGCTGGCCACCCGGCTGGTCTTCGGGATGATCAACTCGATCGTGGAGTGGTACCGCCCGGACGTCCGCGGCATGGGCGAGCGCGAGGTGGCGGACGCCGTGGCCCGGCTGGTCTTCGGGGGCCTGCGCAAGGTGTCGTGAGGCGCCGGGCGCCGGGTGCCGGGTGCCGGGTGCCGCGTGCTCCCGGGGAACGGGGTCGTGGGCGGGCCTCCGTCGCGGCTCAGCCCTGCGGCTCCACGTCCTCCTCCTCGAACACCAGCAGCGTGCGCGTGCTGAGCACCTCGGGGATCGCCTGGAGCCGGGTGAGCACGAGCTCGCGCAGGGCGCGGTTGTCCGGGGTGTGCACCAGGAGCAGTACGTCGAAGTCGCCGCCGACGAGGGAGATGTGCGCGGCGCCGGGCAGGCGGCGCAGCTGCTCGCGGACCGTGCGCCAGGTGTTCTGGACGATCTTCAGCGTGATGTACGCGGACGTGCCGTGCCCGGCGCGCTCGTGGTCCACGCGCGCGCCGAAGCCCCGGATGACGCCGTCCTCGACGAGCCGGTTGATGCGGGCGTAGGCGTTGGCGCGCGAGACGTGGACGCGCTCGGCCACCGACCGGATCGAGGCGCGGCCGTCCGCCTGGAGCATGCGCAGGATGTCCTGGTCTATCGCGTCGAGGGGCCGGGGGGGCGGCAGGGGGACCCCGGGCTCGGGCCCTTCGGCCATTTGTTCAGACGCCATGTCCCCCCGCCTCCCTGCCCTGGACGTACTGCGTCCATCTGAAGCTGTGCAGAACCGTTTGTCCACAGCCTGGGGCCACCCGTAGCCAAAATGCGCCGACGACCGAACAATCGGTAGGTGAGGCGGGTCACAGCCGACACGCCTCCCGTAGCCGCTCCCACGAGGAGGTGCCGTCATGACGGTCATGGAGCAGCGAGGCGCTTACCGGCCCACGCCGCCGCCCGCCTGGCAGCCCCGTATGGACCCCGCGCCGCTGCTGCCCGACGCGGAGCCCTACCGCGTCCTGGGCACGGAGGCCGCCGCGGAGGCCGACCCCGGGCTGCTGCGCCGGCTCCACGCCCAGCTGGTCCTCGGCCGGCGGTACAACGCGCAGGCGACCGCCCTCACCAAGCAGGGCCGCCTCGCCGTCTACCCCTCCAGCACCGGCCAGGAGGCCTGCGAGGTCGCCGCCGCGCTGGCGCTCCAGGAGCGTGACTGGCTCTTCCCCAGCTACCGCGACACGCTCGCCGCCGTCGCCCGGGGCGTGGACCCCGTCGAGGCGCTGACGCTGCTGCGCGGCGACTGGCACACCGGCTACGACCCCCGCGAGCACCGGGTGGCGCCCCTGTCCACCCCGCTCGCCACCCAGCTCCCGCACGCGGTCGGCCTCGCGCACGCCGCCCGCCTGAAGGGCGACGACGTGGTGGCGCTCGCCATGGTCGGCGACGGCGGCACCAGCGAGGGCGACTTCCACGAGGCGCTGAACTTCGCCGCCGTCTGGCAGGCCCCGGTGGTCTTCCTCGTGCAGAACAACGGCTTCGCCATCTCCGTCCCGCTCGCCAAGCAGACCGCCGCGCCCTCCCTGGCCCACAAGGCCGTCGGGTACGGCATGCCGGGCCGCCTGGTCGACGGCAACGACGCCGTCGCCGTCCTGGAGGTCCTCACCGACGCGGTGCGGCGCGCGCGGGCCGGCGGCGGCCCCACGCTCGTGGAGGCGATCACCTACCGCGTCGAGGCGCACACCAACGCCGACGACGCCACCCGCTACCGCGGCGACGCCGAGGTCGAGGCCTGGCGCGACCACGACCCGATCCTGCTGCTGGAGCGCGAGCTGACCGGCCGCGGACTGCTCGACGAGGACGGCATCGACGCCGTTCGCCAGGACGCCGAGACGTTCGCGGCGGCCCTGCGCGAGCGCATGAACCAGGACCCGTCCCTGGACCCGATGGACCTGTTCGACCACGTCTACGCCGAGCCCACCCCGCAGCTGCGCGAGCAGCGCGCGCTGCTGACCGCCGAACTCGAGGCCGAGCAGGAGGGTTCCCACTGATGGCCACCGTCGCCCTCAAGCCGGCCACCATGGCGCAGGCCCTCACGCGCGCGATGCGCGACGCCATGGCCGAGGACCCCACGGTGCACGTGATGGGCGAGGACGTCGGCACCCTCGGTGGCGTCTTCCGCGTCACCGACGGGCTCGCCAAGGAGTTCGGCGAGGACCGCTGCACGGACACCCCGCTCGCCGAGGCCGGCATCCTCGGCACCGCCGTCGGCATGGCCATGTACGGGCTGCGCCCGGTCGTGGAGATGCAGTTCGACGCGTTCGCCTACCCGGCGTTCGAGCAGCTGGTCAGCCACGTCGCCCGGATGCGCAACCGCACCCGCGGCCGGATGCCCCTGCCGATCACGGTGCGCATCCCCTACGGCGGCGGCATCGGCGGCGTGGAGCACCACAGCGACTCCTCCGAGGCGTACTACATGGCGACCCCGGGCCTGCACGTCGTCACGCCCGCCACCGTCCCCGACGCCTACGGCCTCCTGCGGGCGGCGATCGCCTCCGACGACCCGGTCGTCTTCCTCGAACCCAAGCGGCTGTACTGGTCGAAGGACGCCTGGAACCCGGACGACCCGCAGACCGTCGAGCCGATCGGCCGTGCGGTGGTGCGGCGCTCCGGGCGGAGCGCCACGCTGATCACCTACGGTCCGTCGGTGCCCGTGTGCCTCGAGGCCGCCGAGGCGGCCCGGGCGGAGGGCTGGGACCTCGAGGTCGTCGACCTGCGTTCCCTGGTGCCGTTCGACGACGAGACGGTCTGCGCCTCGGTCCGGCGGACCGGCCGCGCGGTCGTCGTGCACGAGTCGGGCTCCTTCGGCGGCCCGGGCGGGGAGATCGCGGCCCGCGTCACGGAGCGCTGCTTCCACCACCTGGAGGCACCGGTGCTGCGCGTCGCCGGCTTCGACGTCCCGTACCCGCCGCCCATGCTGGAGCGCCACCACCTGCCCGGCGTGGACCGCATCCTGGACGCCGTGGCGCGGCTGCAGTGGGAGGCCGGGAACTGATGGCACAGGTGCTGGAGTTCAAGCTCCCCGACCTCGGTGAGGGGCTCACCGAGGCGGAGATCGTGCGCTGGCTGGTCCAGGTGGGCGACGTCGTCGCCATCGACCAGCCGGTCGTCGAGGTCGAGACGGCCAAGGCGATGGTCGAGGTGCCCTGCCCCTACGGCGGTGTGGTCACCGCCCGCTTCGGCGAGGAAGGCACCGAACTGCCCGTCGGGGCACCGCTGCTGACCGTGGCGGTCGGCGCGTCGCCCTCCGACGGCCCCCAGGAGGGTCCGGCCGACCACTCCGGTGCCGCCCCGGTGCGCGGTGCGGCCGAGGGCTCCGGCAACGTCCTCGTCGGGTACGGCACCGGTGAACCCCCGGCCCGTCGGCGCCGCGTGCGCCCCACGACGCCGCTCGCCCCGGCCGGCGCCCCGGCCCGTCCCGCTCCGCCGGCCGCCGTGCCGGCGCGGGCCGACGGCGTCGGGAACGGCTCGCTGGGCAGCAACGGCATGCAGGGCAGCAACGGCACCACCGTGCACGGCACCGGCACCTCGGCGCACGGCACCGGCACCCTCCGGGCCGAGGGGCCCGTCCCCGTGATCTCGCCCCTGGTCCGGCGCCTGGCCCGGGAGAACGGCCTGGACCTGCGGGAGCTGACCGGCTCGGGGCCCGACGGACTGATCCTGCGCGCCGACGTCGAGGACGCGCTGCGGGCCGCCGCCCCGCAGGACCGCACGACCCGGCAGCCGGCTCCCGCCCCCGCCCGGGCATCCGGGCCGGTGTCCTCCGCGCCCGCCGGAGGCATCCGCATCCCCCTCAAGGGCGTCCGGGGTGCCATCGCCGACAAGCTCTCCCGCAGCCGGCGTGAGATCCCGGAGGCGACCTGCTGGGTCGACGCCGACGCGACCGAGCTGATGCGGGCCCGGTCCGCGATGAACGCGGCGGGCGGCCCGAAGATCTCCCTCCTCGCGCTGCTGGCCCGCATCTGCACGGCCGCCCTCGCCCGCTTCCCGGAGCTCAACTCCTCGGTGGACACGGAGGCCAGGGAGGTCGTCCAGTTCGACCACGTCCACCTGGGCTTCGCGGCGCAGACCGAGCGGGGCCTCGTCGTACCGGTGGTCCGGGACGCCCACGCGCGGGACGCCGAGGGGCTCACCGCCGAGTTCGCCCGGTTGACCGAGGCGGGCCGGGCCGGGACGCTCACCCCGGCCGACCTGACCGGCGGCACCTTCACGCTGAACAACTACGGCGTGTTCGGGGTCGACGGCTCCACGCCGATCATCAACCACCCGGAGGCGGCCATGCTCGGCGTCGGCCGCATCGTGCCCAAGCCGTGGGTGCACGAGGGCGAGCTGGCCGTGCGCCAGGTCGTCCAGCTCTCGCTCACCTTCGACCACCGGGTGTGCGACGGCGGCACGGCGGGCGGTTTCCTGCGCCACGTCGCCGACTGCGTGGAGCAGCCGGCGGTCCTGCTGCGCACGCTGTGACGGCGCGGCCGGCGCGTTCCCCGTGATCGCGTCGGCCCGCATACTCGGGGGGTGACCCCCAACGAGCCCGACGACCCCGCCGCCCGCGACCTCGGCTCCCACGACCACGGCGCCTACGACGCCGTCGTCCTCGCGGGTGGCGGTGCGCGACGGCTCGGCGGGGCCGACAAGCCGGGACTTCGCGTCGGCGGCCGGGCCCTGCTGGACCGGGTGCTGGCCGCCTGCGCCGACGCCCGCACCACGGTCGTCGTGGCCGACCCGCGCCCCACCGTCCGCCCGGTGACGTGGGCCCGCGAGGACCCGCCCGGCGCGGGCCCGGTCGCCGCGCTGGACGCCGGTCTGCGCCGCACCGGCGCCGACCGGGTCGTCGTCCTCTCCGCCGACCTGCCCTTCCTCGGGCCCGGCACCGTACGGCGGCTGCTGTCCGCCCTGCGCTCCGGCGGCGCCGACGGCGCCCTGCTCACCGACGCCGACGGCCGTGAGCAGCCCCTCGTCGCCGCCTACTCCACGGCGGCGCTGCGCCGGGAACTCGCCTCGCTCGGCGGCGCGCACGGCGGCCTCACCGGGCTGCCGCTGCGCCGGCTGACCGCCGCACTCGACCTCACCCGCGTCCCCGACCCCGTCGCGTCGTTCGACTGCGACACCTGGGACGACCTCGCCGCCGCCAGGGCACGCATCAGGGAGCATGGCCACGTGTTGGATGAATGGATTTCCGCAGTCAAGGACGAACTGGGCCTCGACCTGGACGTCGACACCGGCGTCCTGCTCGACCTCGCCCGGGACGCCGCCCATGGGGTGGCCCGTCCCGCCGCCCCCCTGACCACCTTCCTCGTCGGGTACGCCGCGGGGCGCGCCGGGGACGACCCGGAGGCCGTGGCGCACGCCGCCCGCAAGGCCGCCGCGCTCGCCCAGCGCTGGGCCGCCGAGGACTCCGCCGGTCAGCCCGACGTGGCACCCGACGCCACCCCGGACACCCGACCGGACGCCGGATGACCGCCCGGGGCACCCGGGAGGACCGGGACGCCGACGACCTCGACGTCGAGGAGGCGCTCGCCCTCGTGAACGACGGCAACGGCTTCGACCGCGGGCCCGCCCGGGTCCCGGCCGCCGCCCCGGCGGAGGGCCATGAGGGCCGCCGTAGCCGTGCGCACGACACCTCGCACCGGGCCACGCCCTGGCCGGAGGCCCGGGCCGTCGCCGCCCGGGCCGGACGCGCCGCCGGAGCCCGCCGTACCCCCGTGTCGGTGACCCTGGACGCCGCGCTCGGACTCGTCCTCGCCGCTCCCCTGACCGCCCTGACCGACCTGCCCTCCTTCGACACCTCGGCCATGGACGGCTGGGCGGTCGCCGGCCCCGGCCCGTGGGACGTCCGGGACGAGGGCGTGCTGGCCGGGCAGACGGGGCCCGACACCCTCGCCGACGGCGAGGCCGTCCGCATCGCCACCGGTGCCAGGATCCCGGCGGACACCACCGCCGTCCTGCGCAGCGAGCACGGGCGCCTCGACGAGAAGGGGCGGCTGCACGCCTCCCCGGAGCCCTCCCCCGGCCAGGACATCCGCCCGCGCGGCCAGGAGTGCCGCAACGGCGACCAGTTGCTGCCGAACGGGGCGGTCATCACCCCGGCCGTCCTGGGGCTCGCGGCGGCCGCCGGGTACGACACGCTCGCCGCCGTGCCCCGGCCGCGGGTCGAGGTGCTGGTGCTCGGCGACGAACTGCTCATCGAGGGCCGACCGCACGACGGCCTGATCCGGGACGCCCTCGGCCCGATGCTGCCGCCGTGGCTGCGCGCGCTGGGGGCGGAGGTCGTGGCCGTGCGCCGACTGGGCGACGACGCCAAGGCGCTGCAGCGGGCCGTCAGCTCCTCGCTGGCCGACCTGATCGTCACCACCGGGGGCACCGCCGGGGGGCCGGTGGACCACGTCCACCCCGTCCTGCGCCGCCTGGAGGCGGAGCTGCTCGTCGACGGGGTGACGGTGCGCCCCGGACACCCCATGCTGCTGGCCCGTCTCGCGGACGGCCGGCACCTGGTCGGCCTGCCCGGCAACCCGCTCGCGGCCGTCTCCGGCCTGCTCACGCTCGCCGAACCACTGCTGGGCGCGCTGGCCACCCGCGCGGCCCCCGAGCCGTACACGTTGCCGCTGCGGGACGCGGTGCACGGCCATCCGTACGACACCCGGCTGATCCCGGTCGTGCTGCGCGGCGACGCCGCGGTGCCGCTGCACTACAACGGTCCGGCGATGCTGCGCGGCATCGCGGCCGCCGACGCCCTGGCCGTCGTGCCCCCGGGTGGAGCGCGGGCCGGTCAGGAGGCGGAGCTGCTCGACCTGCCCTGGGCGGCGGCCGGAATCGGGGCATGTTTCACGTGAAACACCGTGCCTCGCATGCCGGGTCAATCGGGTGTTTCACGTGAAACAGCATGGACCAATCGGGCTGTTTCACGTGAAACGCGCTTAGACCGCCTCGGTCTGCACCGGTCGGCTGACCGTGATCACCCGGTCCCCGGCGCGGAGCACGTCCAGTCGGGGGTCGGCGTAATTGAGCAGGTCCTTGCCCCGTATCACCGCGACCACCAGGTCGGCGCAGGCCCGAGGGCTCCGGCCGGCCTCCTCGGCCGTGACGGGACGCTCGATGAGGTCCAGGCCGCTGCCGAGGGTCATCAGGTCCTCCAGCGTGCCGGCCACCACCGGGCTGACCATGGCGACCCCGAGCAGTCGGCCCGCGGAGCTGGAGCTGGTGATGACGGTGTCGGCGCCGGACTGCTTGAGCAGGGGCACGTTCTCGTCCTCGCGGGCGGCGACGACGATCGTGGCCCGCCGGTTGAGCTGGCGGGCGGTCAGACTGACCAGGGCGGCGGTGTCGTCGCGCTGAGGGGCGACGATCACCCGGGCCGCGGTGCGCACCTCGGCGCGCATCAGGGTCTCGGAACGGGTGGCATCGCCGGTGACGGCGACGAGGCCGTTGTCGCCGGCCATGTCGGACACCTTGCGCTGGGCGTCCACCACGACGATGCGTTCCTTGGAGACGCCCTGCCCCACCAGGGTCTCCACCGCGTGCCGGCCCTTGGTGCCGTAGCCGACCACGATCACGTGGTTGCGGATGCGGGAGCGCCAGCGGTGGATGCGGACCTGCTGGCGGGTGCGCTCGGTCAGCACCTCCAGGGTGGTGCCGACCAGGATGATCAGGAACAGCACGCGCAGCGGTGTGATCACCAGGATGTTGACCAGCCGCGCCGAGTCGCTGACCGGGGTGATGTCGCCGTAGCCGGTCGTGGAGAGGGTGACGGTGGCGTAGTAGGCCGAGTCGAGGAAGTCCACGCCGTCGTCGGCGTTGTCGTGGTAGCCGCCGCTGTCGAGGTAGACGATCAGGGTGGTGACCGCCAGCACGACCAGGGCCAGGGTGAGGCGCTGGAGCACCTGCTGGAGGGGCGGTCGGGCGGTGTGCACCGGCATGGTGAGCGAGCGGCTCGCCTCGGCGTCGTCCCGGGCGTCGCTGCGTGAGCGGTACCAGAGGGATTTCAGCAGGGAGAGCCTCCCCGGATCGCCGGGCCCGCTCCCGTGGTCCTTCATCGTGCTCCCCCTGTCATCGCGTGCCCCCTGTGGTGCGAACCGATCGATGGGCACCATGGTCGCGGGCCGCGTCGCCGACGTCAGCCCGCCACACGAGCCCACACCCGGGTTTCGCTGATCGTTCCGGAGGATTCCCTTGCGCGACCACACCGTCGTCGTCGGTTTCGGCACGAAAGGGCGGTCCGCGATCCGGGCCGCCTGCGCCAACGGGCTGCGCAAGGACCAGGTCGTGGTGGTCGACCCCAGCGCCAAGGTGGTCGAGGCCGCCGCGGCCGAGGGGTACGAGGGCGTCGTCGGTGACGCCACCCGCAGCGACGTGCTGCGCCGGGCGGAGGTGCAGCGGGCCGGGCGCATCATCATCGCCACCCAGCGCGACGACACCGCGGTCCTCGTGACGCTCACCGCCCGCCAGCTCAACCGCGGGGCGAAGATCGTCGCCGCGGTGCGGGAGGAGGAGAACGCGCCCCTGCTGCGCCAGTCCGGCGCCGACGACGTCATCACCAGTGCGGGGGCGGCCGGACGGCTGCTGGGCCTGTCGGTGCTGAGCCCGGCGGCCGGGCGGGTGCTGGAGGACCTGCTGCACCAGGGCACCGGTCTGGACATCGTCGAGCGCCCGGTGACCAAGGCGGAGACGGGCCGCACCCCGCGCGACACGGACGACCTGGTGGTGAGCGTCGTCCGGGGGCACCGGGTGCTGGCGTACGACGACCCGGACATCGGCGTGCTGGAGCCGACGGACCGGGTCGTCACCATCGTGCGGGTGGAGCCGCGGCACGGCTGACCCGGGGCCGGGCGGGCACCGGCCGCGGACGTACGGCCGGTGCGGCGACGTGCTGACGGACCCGCCCCCGCCCCGCCGGGCGGCACGTACGGCCGGTGCGGCGACGTGTGCACGGACCCGCCCCCGCCCCGCCGTCGTACCGCCGGGGACCGGGGGTAGCGTCCTTTTCATGCATGCGATCACGATTCCCGAACCTGGTGGGCCGCAGGCGCTGGTGTGGGCCGAGGTCCCCGATCCCGTGCCCGGCGAGGGCGAGGTCCTGGTCGAGGTGGTGGCCAGCGCCGTCAACCGCGCCGACATCCTGCAGCGGCAGGGCTTCTACGACCCCCCGCCGGGCGCGTCCCCCTACCCCGGCCTGGAGTGCGCCGGCCGGGTGGCCGCGCTCGGACCCGGGGTGTCCGGCTGGAGCGTGGGCGACGAGGTGTGCGCGCTGCTCGCGGGCGGCGGCTACGCCGAGAAGGTCGCCGTGCCGGCGGGCCAGCTGCTGCCCGTGCCGAAGGGCGTCGACCTCACCCGTGCCGCGGCCCTGCCGGAGGTCGTCTGCACGGTCTGGTCCAACGTGTTCATGGTCGCCCACCTGCGCCCGGGCGAGACGCTGCTCGTGCACGGCGGTTCCAGCGGCATCGGCACCATGGCGATCCAGCTCGCCAAGGCCGTCGGCGCGAAGGTCGCGGTCACCGCGGGGACGCGGGCCAAGCTCGAGCGGTGCGCCGAGCTCGGTGCGGACATCCTGGTCAACTACCGCGAGCAGGACTTCGTCGAGGAGGTGAAGAGCGCCACCGACGGGGCGGGCGCGGACGTCATCCTCGACAACATGGGCGCCAAGTACCTGGACCGCAATGTGCAGGCGCTCGCCGTCAACGGACGGCTGGCGATCATCGGCATGCAGGGCGGGGCCAAGGCCGAGCTGAACATCGGGGCCCTGCTCACCAAGCGCGCGGCCGTCAGCGCGACCTCGCTGCGGGCCCGCCCGCTGGAGGAGAAGGCGACGATCGTGGCGGCCGTCCGTGAGCACGTCTGGCCCCTGGTGGACGGCGGGCACGTCCGCCCGGTCGTGGACCGCGAGGTGCCGATGCGGGACGCGGCCGAGGCGCACCGGATCGTCGAGGAGAGCGGCCACATCGGCAAGGTGCTGCTGGTGACGTCGCCGGCCTGACGGTCACGGCCCGGCGGGGCTCACGGCTCCCACGGGCGCCGCAGGCGCAGGGCCAGGAACGCGATGCCCAGGCCCAGGCCGATGAGGATCAGCCCGCTGCCGAGCGGGACGATGCGCAGCACCCGCTCGGCGGGCTGCTCGGCCGCGGCCCCGGACGCGGTGGAGGGCGTCACCGCGGGCGACGGGTCGGAGACCTGGCCGGTGCCGTCGCCCGCCAGGTCCTCGCCCGCGTCCTGGTCCGCGTCCAGGTCGGCCACCTGGTCCGGGTCGTCGGCCGTCCCGGCGTCGATGTCCCCGGCCGGGTCGCCGGAAGGGTGGGTGTCCTCGTTGCGCCCCGGCCGCAGGCGTCCTTCCCCCGCCCGGCTCCCGGCCCGCTCGGGCTCCCGGGGCGACGCGGACGCGGACGCGGACCCGGCACGGCGCCCGCCGTCCGCTCCCGTCGCGGAGGCCGAGGGGGACCCCTGCGGGGACGCGTGTCCGGAGCCGGGCCCCGACCCGGGGTGGTCGCCGTGGGCCTGGCCGGTCCCCCGGCCGTCCGGCACGTCCTGGTCGTGACGGCCGCCCGCTGCCTGGTGATCGCCGCCCTGGTGGGAGCCGGACCCCGGATCGCCGTCGCCCCCGGAGCCGTGCTCGACCGCCGCACCGGTGGCCGTACCCGTCCCGGCGTCCGCCCCGGCCGGGGGAGTCGCCGAGGCGGCCGACACCGCCGTACCGCCCTCGTGCGGCGTGTCGAACGCGCCGACCGTTCCGCACGCGAGCAGCACCGCCCCCGTCACACACCCCGCACGCCACCATGCCGTCACGGGGACAAGCGTCACATGCTGGGATGAACACGGCATTTCCGGTGCACCCGTCCGTCCCCTCCGGACGCGGCGGCGACAGTGGATCTCCTGTCACGGGGGGCGGCACCGTGATCGGGTGGGGGCGTGGGGGACAATGGCGGCATGGAGATGCCGAGGAACGAAGGGTCGCCGGAGAACGCCCAGAGGATCCTGGTCGTGGGCCAGGACGGCATGGCGCTCGGCGGCATGGACGCAGACGAGGACTCCCGCGAGACCCCGGTGACGGAGCAGGTGGAGCAGCCGGCCAAGGTCATGCGGATCGGCAGCATGATCAAGCAGCTGCTGGAGGAGGTGCGCGCCGCTCCCCTCGACGAGGCGAGCCGCGCCCGCCTCAAGGAGATCCACGCCAGCTCCGTGAAGGAGCTGGAGGACGGCCTCGCACCGGAACTCGTCGAGGAGCTGGAGCGGCTGTCCCTGCCGTTCAACGAGGAGGCGACGCCCTCGGACGCGGAACTGCGGATCGCGCAGGCCCAGTTGGTGGGCTGGCTGGAGGGCCTGTTCCACGGCATCCAGACCACGCTGTTCGCCCAGCAGATGGCCGCGCGGGCCCAGTTGGAGCAGATGCGCCGGGCGCTGCCGCCGGGAGCCGTGCCGGAGGGCGCGGACGACCCCCGTGCGGGCGGCCGTTCGGGCGGCCCCTACCTGTAGCCCGACGCCCGACACCCGACCGACCACACACGAGGGGCCCGGCGACGTCGCCGGGCCCCTCCTTCTGGTCTGTTCCTTGCGGTCCGCGCCGTTCGCGGCTCAGGACGCCGGGTTGCCCGTGGACACCTTCAGCTCGATCTGCGGCATGCTCTTCGGGTCGACGTCGGTCCCCGCGGACGGGAACTGGTCCATCACCGTGCCGTCGCCGTAGGTGTTCTCGTCGACGGGCGTGATCTTCCACGTCCAGCCGGATGCCTGGAAGCACTCCTTGACCGACTTGACGTACTTGAACTTGAAGCTCGGCACCCGGATCTTGCTGGGGTCGTTGTACGACTCCTCCGGCTCCTTGCACTCGCTCGCGTCGATCGTCTTGGAGGTGTCCGGCCCGCGGTACCCCGCCGCGTGCGAGGAGGTGGCGGACGCCGAGGCGCTGCCGCCGCTGCCGCCGCCCTTGTCGTCGTCGCCGCCCGCGTTCGCCATCAGCGCGGCGATCAGCGCGCCGACCGCCACCACCGCGACCAGCACCGAGCCGATGATCACCGGCCGGTTGCTCTTCCCGCCGCCCCCGGAGGGCGCCGGGGCCGGGTGCTGCGGGGTGAGGTTGTAGGTGGGCTGCTGGGCGCCGTAGGACGGGGGCGTCTGGTAGCCGCCCTGCTGCGGGTAGCCGTACGACGGCGCGGGCGTCGAGGGCTGCGGGGTGCTGTACGGGTTGGGCGCCGGGGTCTGCGGCTGGTACGGCGTCTGCACGGCGCCCACCGGCGGGGTGCCCTGGCCGACCGGCGGGAACACCGCGGAGCCGACGCCGGAGCCGCTCTGCGTCGGCGCGCCCGGGACGATGCTCGGCGGGGCGGCCTGGAAGGAGGCGGCGACCCGCAGGCACTCGTCGCGCATGGCGACGGCGGTGGGGAAGCGTTCGTTGGGGTTCTTCTTCAGCGCGCGGGCGACCAGCGCGTCCACCGCCGGGGGCAGCGCGCGGTTGATCGAGGAGGGCGCGACCGGCTCCTCCTGCACGTGCGCGTACGCGATCGCGAGCGGTGAATCGGCGTCGAACGGCAGCCGCCCGGTCACCAGTTGGAACAGCATGATGCCGACCGAGTACAGGTCGGAGCGGGCGTCCACGCCCCGGCCGAGCGCCTGCTCGGGCGAGAGGTACTGCGGGGTGCCGACGACCATGCCGGTCTGGGTCATCGAGGTGACACCCGACTGCATCGCGCGCGCGATGCCGAAGTCCATCACCTTGACGACGCCGCGCTTGGTCACCATCACGTTGCCCGGCTTGATGTCGCGGTGCACCAGCCCCATCTCGTGGCTGATCTCCAGCGCCGCGAGCACGTCGGCGGTGACCTTCAGGGCCTGGTCGGCGGGCATCGCGCCGAACTGCCGCAGGTCCTCGTCCAGGACCGAGCCGAGCGGGCGGCCCTCGACGTACTCCATGACGATGTACGGCGTCGTCATGCCGTCGACGTCGTCCTCGCCGGTGTCGAAGACGGAGACGATGTTGGTGTGGGTGAGCTTCGCCACGGCCTGCGCCTCGCGCCGGAACCGCTCGCGGAAGGCTTGTTCACGGCCGAGCTCGGTGTGCAGCGTCTTGATGGCGACCTGCCGGTCCAGCACGGCGTCGTACGCCAGGTGCACCGAGGCCATGCCGCCCTCGCCGAGCAAGTCGCGCAGCTGGTAACGGCCGCCGGCGAGCGCCCGCCCCGTGTACCGGCCGTGTGCGCCGTCCTGGCTCATCTCTTCGCGTCCCCCATCGGCCTTCCGGCGCCGGCCCGACTGTCATGGCCTGCGCCGTCGGCGGTGCGGACGGCGCGGGCAATGATCGAAAGTGTCATTACCGGCCAAGTCTGCCCGAGGGCACCGACACGTCAAGCTCGGTGCCCGTTCCGTGACCGTACGCGAAAGAAGCGTCGCGCAAGCGTTACAGCGGGCCTACGTCCGGCACACAGGATTTGCACGTGGAGAGCCGCTGGAGGTTTCATGTCCGGTCCGTCTCGGTCCGGTAACCCCGGACGACCCGGTCCGGCGGCTTGCGCGGAGGCTGTAGCGTGGCCGACGGAGACCGTGACAACACCGCGCGCACCGCGGGCAGAAACGACGGCGAGGACTGATGGCACAGCAGCAGCGCTCTCAGGGCCCGTCCGACCCCGAGGCGACTGGCGGCGGCATGTCGGACGCGCCGGAGCAGTGGGGCAACGGCGGGCTCGTCGGCGACGGCCGGTACCGGCTGACCGGCAGGCTCGGGCGGGGCGGCATGGCCGAGGTGTTCGCGGCCGAGGACGTACGGCTGGGCCGCACCGTCGCGGTCAAGCTGCTGCGCGCCGACCTCGCCGAGGACCCGGTGTCCAAGGCCCGCTTCACGCGTGAGGCCCAGTCGGTGGCCGGGCTCAACCACCACGCCATCGTCGCCGTGTACGACTCCGGCGAGGACGTGGTGGGCGGCCAGAGCGTGCCGTACATCGTCATGGAGCTGGTCGAGGGGCGCACGATCCGCGACCTGCTCCTCAACGCCGAGGCGCCGGGCCCCGAGCAGGCCCTGATCATCGTCTCCGGCGTGCTGGAGGCGCTGGCCTACTCGCACCAGCACGGCATCGTGCACCGCGACATCAAACCGGCCAACGTGATCATCACCCACAACGGCGCCGTGAAGGTCATGGACTTCGGCATCGCGCGCGCCCTGCACGGCGCGTCGACGACCATGACGCAGACCGGCATGGTGATGGGCACCCCGCAGTACCTGTCGCCCGAGCAGGCCCTCGGCAAGGCCGTCGACCACCGCTCCGACCTGTACGCCACCGGCTGTCTGCTGTACGAACTCCTCGCGCTGCGCCCGCCGTTCGTGGGCGAGACCCCGCTGTCGGTGGTCTACCAGCACGTGCAGGACATCCCGACGCCGCCGTCGTCGGTCGCGGAGGGCACCTGCCCGCCGGAGCTCGACGGCCTAGTCATGCGCTCCCTGGCCAAGGAACCCGACGACCGGTTCCAGACGGCCGAGGAGATGCGCGGCATGGTGCAGTACGCGCTGCAGATGCTGTACGACCAGGGCGGCCACACCGGCACCTGGAACACCGGTCCCGTCGACGCCACCCCGGCCGCGGCGGCCGGAGCCGGGTTCGCGGCGACCGCCGTCATGGCCCACCCGGGCACCGCCGACGGCACCTCGCAGATCCCCCAGCCGATCCTGGTCGGCGGGTACGGCAACGGCGACGAGGGCGGCTTCGAGGGCCACGGCAACAAGGGCAGCGGGCGCGGCAAGCTGTGGGTGCTGGTGGTCCTCGCGGTGATCGCCGTCGTCGCGGGCGTGGCCCTGGCGCTGAACAACGCGGGCGGCGGCGGCGCGAAGGGCGGCACGACGAAGTCGCCGACGACCTCGCCGAGCGCCACCCGGGAGTCGTCCAGCCCGACGCCGAGCGACGAGTCGACCGACCGGTCCACCGGCGGCTCCTCCGATGAGGACTCCGGTTCCAACTCCGGCTCGCACTATTCGCCGTCGTACAAGCCCTCCTACAAGCCGTCGTACTCCCAGTCGAGCGAGCCCAGCGACGACACGTCCTCCGCGCCGTCGAGCGAGCCGAGCGGCGACCAGTCGAGCGACCCGGGCACGACCGGCGGGACGACCGACGGGGGGACCGGCGACGGTGGCACCACCGACGGCGGCACCACCACGAACGGCGGGACGACCGACGGCGCCGCGAACGCCGGCACCAACGCCGGCACCGACGCCGGCAGCACGACCGGCTGAACCCGCTCTCCTCCGGCACGCGCGCGTGGGGCCACCCGGCCCGCCACGCGCGCGTGTCGCGTTTCGGCCCCCGCGGCGCCCCCTGCCACGCCCCGATCGGACCCCGAGCCCGGTGGAAAACCTGACTTTTCCGGTTTCGTCCACGGGACCCATCTCACAGAGGACTCTTCCCGTGACCTGGGTGAGCGGGATAACGTGCCGTTGCTCCGGCCTCCTGCAAGGCTGTGACCAGCGTCCTTCCCGGCTCTGCGGATTTACTTGGAAATCCAAGCAAAAACGCAGGTCAGGAGGGGTTTCACAGAAATGTGGAGCACTGGGTAACGTGACTGTTGCAGGGCGCTCGCCGGGGCACCTGTCACGCCTGTTCCCGGCCGAGCGGCACCCACCCCGTGCCCGGATGTCGGAAAACAGGTGAGCCGCACTGGTTCCCGGCAACCCCGGGGGCCGGACCGACGGAGGAGCACACGTGACCGTGGAGAGCACTGCCGCGCGACAGCCGCGACGCAGCGCCGGGAGCAAGGCCGGCACCACCGGCACCAAGGCGGCCGGCACCACCGGCACCAAGCGCGCCACCGCTCGCACGACCGCCCGCACGGCGGCCGCTGAGCCCGAGCTCGTCCAGCTGCTGACGCCCGAGGGCGAGCGGGTGAAGAACGCCGAGTACGACCGCTACGTCGACGGCATCACCCCGGAGGAGCTGCGCGGCCTGTACCGCGACATGGTGCTCACCCGCCGATTCGACGCCGAGGCCACGGCCCTGCAGCGCCAGGGCGAGCTGGGCCTGTGGGCGTCCCTGCTGGGCCAGGAGGCCGCCCAGATCGGCTCCGGCCGGGCCACCCGCGAGGACGACTACGTCTTCCCCACCTACCGCGAGCACGGCGTCGCCTGGTGTCGCGGCGTCGACCCGACCAACCTGCTGGGCATGTTCCGCGGCGTGAACAACGGCGGCTGGGACCCCAACGAGAACAACTTCCACCTCTACACGATCGTCATCGGCTCCCAGGCGCTGCACGCCACGGGCTACGCGATGGGGATCACCAAGGACGGCGCGGACAGCGCGGTGATCGCCTACTTCGGCGACGGCGCCTCCAGCCAGGGCGACGTCAGCGAGGCGTTCAACTTCGCCGCGGTCTACAACGCCCCGGTGGTGTTCTTCTGCCAGAACAACCAGTGGGCGATCTCCGAGTCCAACGAGAAGCAGACCCGTGTGCCGCTCTACCAGCGCGCCCAGGGCTTCGGCTTCCCCGGCGTCCGCGTCGACGGCAACGACGTGCTGGCCTCGCTCGCGGTCACCCGCTGGGCGCTGGAGCGGGCCCGGCGCGGCGAGGGTCCCGCCCTGATCGAGGCGTGGACGTACCGCATGGGCGCCCACACCACCTCCGACGACCCCACGCGCTACCGGCACGACGACGAGCGCGCGGCCTGGGAGGCCAAGGACCCGATCCTGCGCCTGCGCCGGTACCTGGAGTCCGTACACCACACGGACGAGGGATTCTTCGCGGAACTCGAGACCGAGTCCGAGGCGTTGGGCAGGCGAGTGCGCGAAGCGGTCCGCGCCATGCAGGACCCGGACCACTTCGCCATCTTCGAGAACGTGTACGCGGACGGGCACGCGCTCGTCGACGAGGAGCGCGCCCAGTTCGCCGCCTACCAGGCGTCGTTCGCGGACGTCGAGGGGGTCTGACATGGCAGCGGACGTGACAGCGAAGAACCTTCCCCTGGCCAAGGCGATCAACGAGTCGCTGCGCCGTGCCCTGGAGGAGGACCCCAAGGTCCTCATCATGGGTGAGGACGTCGGCAAGCTCGGCGGTGTCTTCCGGGTGACCGACGGACTGCAGAAGGACTTCGGCGAGGACCGTGTCATCGACACCCCGCTCGCCGAGTCGGGCATCGTCGGCACCGCGATCGGCCTGGCGCTGCGCGGCTACCGGCCGGTGGTGGAGATCCAGTTCGACGGCTTCGTCTTCCCGGCCTACGACCAGATCGTCACGCAGCTCGCGAAGATGCACGCGCGCTCGCTGGGCAAGGTCAAGCTCCCGGTCGTCGTGCGCATCCCCTACGGCGGCGGCATCGGCGCGGTCGAGCACCACTCGGAGTCCCCCGAGTCGCTCTTCGCGCACGTGTCGGGCCTGAAGGTGGTCAGCCCGTCGAACGCGTCGGACGCCTACTGGATGATGCAGCAGGCCATCCAGAGCGACGACCCGGTGATCTACTTCGAGCCCAAGCGGCGCTACTGGGACAAGGGCGAGGTCTCCGCCGAGGCCATCCCCGGCCCGCTGCACAAGGCGCGGGTGGTGCGCGAGGGCACCGACCTCACGCTCGTCGCCTACGGCCCGATGGTCAAGCTCTGCCAGGAGGTCGCGGACGCGGCCGCCGAGGAGGGCAGGAGCCTGGAGGTCCTCGACCTGCGCACCATCTCCCCGCTGGACTTCGACACCGTCCAGGCGTCGGTCGAGAAGACCCGTCGGCTGGTCGTGGTGCACGAGGCGCCGGTGTTCTTCGGCTCGGGCGCGGAGATCGCCGCGCGCATCACCGAGCGCTGCTTCTACCACCTGGAGGCCCCGGTGCTCCGGGTCGGCGGCTACCACGCCCCGTACCCGCCGGCGCGCCTGGAGGAGGAGTACCTGCCGGGGCTGGACCGGGTGCTCGACGCCGTCGACCGTGCCCTGGCGTACTGAGGAGAGGGTCGTGACGACGATGACCGAAGCGTCCGTGCGCGAGTTCAAGATGCCCGACGTGGGCGAGGGACTCACCGAGGCCGAGATCCTCAAGTGGTACGTCCAGCCCGGTGACACCGTCACCGACGGCCAGGTGGTGTGCGAGGTCGAGACCGCCAAGGCGGCCGTCGAGCTGCCCATCCCCTACGACGGCGTGGTGCGCGAGCTGCGCTTCCCCGAGGGCACCACGGTGGACGTGGGCACACCGATCATCACGGTGGACGTCTCCGGCGGCGCCGCGCCGGCCGAGGCGGCCCCCGTGGCGGAGACTCCCGCCGAGGCACCCGCCGCGGCCGCTCCCGCACCGCAGGAGGCCCCGTCCGTCGGGTCCGGCCGCCAGCCGGTCCTCGTCGGCTACGGCGTGGCTACCACCTCCACCAAGCGCCGCCCCCGCAAGGGCCCGGAGACGCCCGCCGCGGCGGCCCCGGCCGCCCCGGCGGCCCAGGCGCTGCAGTCCGAGCTGAACGGCCACGGGGGCGCCCCCGCGGCCGTCGACCGGCCCCGCCCGCTGGCCAAGCCGCCGGTGCGCAAGCTGGCCAAGGACCTGGGCGTCGACCTGGCGGCGGTCACCCCGACCGGCCCCGAGGGCATCATCACCCGCGAGGACGTCCACGCGGCGGCGGCCCCGCAGCAGGCCCCCGCGCCCGTGGAGCCGGCCGCGCCCGCCCCGGCCGCCCGCCCCGCCGGTGTCGCGGCCCCGGCCGCGGTGTCGTACGACGGGGCGCGCGAGACCCGCGTCCCGGTCAAGGGCGTGCGCAAGGCCACCGCGCAGGCGATGGTCGGCTCGGCGTTCACGGCGCCGCACGTCACGGAGTTCGTGACGGTCGACGTCACGCGCACCATGAAGCTCGTCGACGAGCTCAAGCAGGACAAGGACCTGCAGGGCCTGCGGGTGAACCCGCTCCTGCTGATCGCCAAGGCCCTGCTGGTCGCCGTCAAGCGCAACCCGGGGATCAACGCCTCCTGGGACGAGGCCGCGCAGGAGATCGTCCTCAAGCACTACGTGAACCTGGGCATCGCGGCGGCCACCCCGCGCGGTCTGATCGTGCCGAACATCAAGGACGCGCACGACAAGACGCTGCCGCAGCTCGCCGAGGCGCTGGGCGAGCTGGTGGCGACGGCGCGCGAGGGGAAGACCTCGCCGGCGGCGATGCAGGGCGGCACGCTCACCATCACCAACGTCGGCGTCTTCGGTGTCGACACCGGCACGCCGATCCTCAACCCCGGCGAGTCCGCGATCCTCGCGGTCGGCGCGATCAAGCTCCAGCCGTGGGTCCACAAGGGCAAGGTGAAGCCCCGTCAGGTCACCACGCTGGCGCTGAGCTTCGACCACCGCCTGGTCGACGGCGAGCTGGGCTCCAAGGTGCTGGCGGACGTGGCGGCGGTCCTGGAGCAGCCCAAGCGGCTGATCACCTGGGCCTGACCGCCCGGCGCGCACACCGCGCGCGGAAAACCGTTCGGGCCCGCCGTGTGGATCACGGCGGGCCCGAGTGCTCGGTGCGGGGAGCCGGCCCGGCCGGCCGGCTCCCGGTGTGTGCGACGTCAGCCCAGCCGGGCGAAGCCGTAGTTGAGCAGGCGCGTGGCGTCGGTGGCGCGCTGGGTGGTCGACGTGGAGGCGAGGACCGTGCCGACGACGGTCTTGCCGCCGCGGGTCGCGGCGAAGACCAGGCAGTACTTCGCCTCGGGACCGGAGCCCGTCTTCACGCCGATGGTGCCGCTGTAGCTGCTCAGCAGCGTGTTGGTGTTGGTCCAGGTGCCCATGGTGCGGGTGGACCCGGTCCGGGTGATCGTCTTGGCCGTGTACGCCTTGGTCTTGACGATCGCGCGGAAGTTCGCGCTCTTCAGCGCGTTGCTGGCCAGCTTGGTCAGGTCCTTGGCGGTGGAGTAGTTGGACCCGTTGCCGATGCCGTCGAAGGAGTCGAAGTGGGTGTTGGTCATGCCCAGCGACCTGGCGGTGGTGTTCATCTTGCCGATGAAGTTCTTCACCCGCGCGGCCCGCGTCGTGCCGCTGCCGAACTTGTCGGCGAGGGCGTAGGCGGCGTCGCAGCCGGACGGCAGCATCAGCCCGTACAGCAGCTGACGCACGGTCACCTTGTCACCCACGATGAGGCGGGCCGACGAGGCGTTGTTGGCCACGATGTAGTCGCTGTAGGCCTTCTGGATGGTGACCTTGGTGTCCAGGTTCAGGTTCGCCTGCGAGAGCACGACCTTGGCAGTCATGATCTTGGTGGTGGAGCCGGTGGAGAGCCTGGTGTTGGCGCCCTTCGCGTACAGCTGCCCACCGTTCGCGTTGTTCATCACGAAGCCGGTCTTGGCGGCGATGGTGGGCGTGCTGACGGCCTGCGCAGGCGCCGCGGTGAGGGCAACGGTCGCGAACATCGCGCCGGTCGTGATGGCGACGGCTGCGGCTCGGCGGACTCGGATGCCCTGGGTTGCGGTTATCAACTGAAATACCCCGATTACGTCGAATGCCCCTGATGTGCGGCCGAGTTGAAAGGGGAAAGAAGGTGGGGCCGCACGTACGAGACACGTAAGTAGCACAGATGGTTGTGCGTCCGCTGCGGGGAATTCCCGCCGTCACCGGTCCGGGGGACGCCGTAGGGCGCCCGGGTCCGCATGGTGGACGGCCGTACCGCATGGGTACGTGTTGTATCTATCCTGTTCGCATGCCTTCCGCCCCACCCGTGCCCACCCGCACCCCGGCCCCGCGCCCGAGCGTTCCCCGGGGCAAGCGGCCCCCCGCCGCCGACCGCGTCTACAGCCACGTCAAGCAGGGCGTCCTGGACCGCCGGTACGAGGGCGGCACGCTGCTCACCGAGGGCGAACTCGCCGAGGCCACCGGCGTCTCCCGCACCCCCGTCCGGGAGGCCCTGCTGCGCCTGGAGGTCGAGGGCCTGATCCGGCTCTACCCCAAGAAGGGCGCCCTGGTCCTGCCGGTCTCCGCCCAGGAGATCGCGGACGTCGTGGAGACCCGGCTGCTCGTCGAGGAGCACGCGGCGCGCAAGGCCGTCCCCGCCCCGGCCGGGCTCGTCGAGCGTCTGGAGGAGCTGCTGGCCCGCCAGCGCGAGCAGGCCGCCGCCGGCGACCTGGCGGGGGCCGCCGTCACCGACCGCTGCTTCCACGCCGAGATCGTGCGCAGCGGGGGCAACGAGATCCTCTCCCGTCTCTACGACCAGCTGCGCGACCGCCAGCTGCGGATGGGCGTGGCGATCATGCACTCCCACCCCGACCGCGTCGCCAAGACGCTCGCCGAGCACCAGGAGATCCTGGAGGCGCTGCGCGCCGGGGACGCCGAGGCGGCGGTCGGGGTCGTGCACCGGCACGTGGGCTGGTTCTCGCACCTGGCCCGGGGTGAGGTCCGGTGAGCACCCCGCGCAACTCCACCCTCCCGGGTGACCCGCCCGGCGGCCGGCGCGCGATCACCGTCTGGGTGATCGGCGTCTCCGTCTACTTCGTCGCCGTGATCTTCCGTACGTCGCTCGGGGTGGCCGGCCTCGACGCCGCCGACCGCTTCCACGTGAACGCCTCGGCCCTGTCGACGTTCTCCATCCTCCAGCTGCTGGTCTACGCGGGCATGCAGATACCCGTCGGCCTCCTGGTGGACCGGCTCGGCACCAAGCGGGTGCTGGCCATCGGCGTCGTGCTGTTCACGGCCGGGCAGCTCGGCTTCGCGTTCTCCCCGTCGTACGGCACGGCGCTCGCCTCGCGGGCGCTGCTGGGCTGCGGCGACGCCATGACGTTCATCAGCGTGCTGCGGCTCGGCACGCGCTGGTTCCCCGCCCGGCGCGGGCCGCTGATCGCCCAGCTGGCCGGGCTCGCCGGCATGGCGGGCAACCTGGTCTCCACCCTCGTCCTGGCCCGCCTGCTGCACGGCGTCGGCTGGACGCCGGCCTTCGCGGGCAGCGCGCTCGCCGGTGTGGTGGTGTTCGTCCTGCTGCTGCTGTTCCTCAAGGACCACCCCGAGGGCCACGCCCCCGAGCCGTTCCCGCACCAGGGCTCGGCCTACGTGCGCCGGCAGATCGCCGCCTCCTGGCGGGAGCCGGGGACCCGGCTGGGTCTGTGGGTGCACTTCACCACCCAGTTCCCGGCGATGGTGTTCCTGCTGCTGTGGGGCCTGCCGTTCCTGGTCGAGGCGCAGGGGCTGTCCCGGGCCACGGCGGGCGGCCTGCTCACCCTGGTCGTGCTGTCCAACATGCTCGTCGGACTGGTCTACGGCCAGATCATCGCCCGGCACCACGAGGCTCGGCTCCCGCTCGCGCTCGGCACGGTCGCGGCGACCGCGGTGCTGTGGGCGGCCACGCTGCTCTACCCGGCCGACCACGCCCCGATGTGGCTGCTGGTGGTCCTGTGCGCGGTGCTGGGCGCCTGCGGCCCGGCGTCGATGATCGGCTTCGACTTCGCCCGCCCGGCCAACCCGCCCGAGCGTCAGGGCACCGCGTCCGGCATCACCAACATGGGCGGTTTCGTCGCCTCCATGACGACGCTGTTCGCGATCGGCGTGCTGCTGGACGCCACCGGCGACGACTACACCGTCGCCTTCTCCGCCGTCTTCGTCCTCCAGGCCCTCGGCGTCACCCAGATCCTGCGCCTGCGCCGCCGGGCGGCCCGCCGCGAGCGGGAGCGGCTGGTGGCGAGCCGGGTGGAGACGGTGCACGTCCCGGCGTGAGGCCCCCGTCAGCCCCCGCCGGCGCCGTCAGCCCCATCAGACCCGGTAGCCCCGTGCGCCCCGTCAGGGCGCGGCGGGGTGCGCGTCACCGGCACGAGCGTGAGGTACGCGAGCCCCAGGACGCCCCGGTAGTGCATCCACTGGTGCCGGTGGCGGTCCAGACGCTCGCGCGTCGCGGCGGCCAGCGGGTGGCCGGGGTGCGTGGCCAGCCAGACCTCCGCGTCCGCCTGGTAGCCCGACTCGAACGCCTCCCACTCGTCGCGGTCCGCCGTCTCCACCCACTCGGGGCGGAAGCCGGCCTCCACGGCCAGGTCGAGCAGCCGGGACAGGTCGGGATGGTCGTCGGCCGAGGCGCCCGGCCACATCCCGGCCAGCTCGCGCGCGGTCGGCGGGCGCTCCCAGAACCCCTCGCCGAGCAGCACCCGCCCCCCGTCGGCGACCAGCCGCCGCAGCTCGCCCACCGCCTCGGCCAGGTGCCCGGGCGGCTCCTGCGCACCGAGCGCCTGGCTGGACCCGACGCACAGCACCAGGTCGGCGGGGCCGCGCCGGGTGCCCACGGCGGACTCCTCGACGAACGCCACCCGGTCCGCGAGCCCGCGCTCCCCGGCCGCCCGCCGGCCGCGCCGCAGGTCCTCGGCGTTCAGGTCCACGCCGACGCCCCGCGCCCCCGGTACGGCCTCCAGCACCCGCAGCAGCAACTCCCCCCAGCCGCAGCCCAGGTCGAGCACGGTCCGGGGCGCACCCGCGGCGAGCCGCCGCACGAGGTCACCGGCCCGCCGCTCGGACAGCGGCCCGTGGAAGACGAGCCGCCCGAGCCGGGGCGGGGCGTCGGCGGCGGCGTTCTCGACGGGGGTGTCGGGAGCGGGGGTGTCGGTCATGACAGAGCGCGCTGGTTCCTGGTTGTGGTCGATGCCTACGGCGTGACCGCGAAGTTGCGCAGGATCGCCGTCGTCAGGGCCGTGTCCCCCTCGGCCTTGACGCGGTCGGCGACGGCGTCCGGGCCGACCCGCCCGCAGGCCAGCCGCACGAAGGTCTCCCAGTCCAGGGAGAAGGAGGCGGCGGGGCCGAGGGCCGGCACCGTCTCCACCGTGCCGCGGCCCTGGATGTCGACCCGGACGGTGCGCAGGAACTCGACCGGGCCGTGCACGTCGAAGACGATCGCGGAGCTGCGGGGCGCGTCGGCGCGCTCGGCGACCCGGGGCAGCTCGTCGAGGAGCACGTCACGGGCGACGTACGCGCCGGGGGAGTCGAGGTTGCCGGGCAGGCCGAGGGAGGCGCGCAGGTCCTGCTCGTGCACCCAGACGTTGAACGCGTGGGAGCGCATGGACTCTTCGAGGGTGAGCTCGGCGCCGAGCGGGCCGCGCACCTTGGTCCCGGGGTCGCGCGACTCGTTGCGCAGCTGGCGGTTGCGGCGGATGACCATGAGCTCCAGCTCGGACGTCATCTCCGGCGAGGTGTGGTGCCGGCGGACGTCGACCTGCATCTCCATGTAGCGCTGGTGCTCGTTGGTGACGTGGAAGAGGTCCCGCGGCAGGGAGTGGATGGGGCGGGGGTCGCCGTACATCTCGCTGTCGAGCCCGATCACGTGCGACACGATGTCGCGCACCGACCAGCCGGGGCAGGGGGTGCGCCGGTTCCAGTCGGCCTCCGCCAGGTGCTGCACCAGCTCGGATATCGCTTCGATGGAGTGGGTCCAGGCGTCGGCGTAGGGCTGGAGGGTGGGATGCAGACTCACGGAACGGGACCCCTCGGCGGTCGGTACACGGCAGGTTGACGGCGTTGCCAGCGGGAAGTGGCTGCTCGGCGGGTGTCTTGAGCCTCCCCGGCTGTCGGCTGCGCTCCAGCCGGAGTGCCCCCAAGTTACGCTGCTGTGAGGCACCCCGGCAGTGCTTTCGTGTGACGATCGTAGGCCCGTGTGGACGACTCGAATGCCAGGACGGTGGTAGTGTGCGCGCCTCTTTGATCCAGATCGCCGTGGACGAGGGCGAATCGGCCGAGGCCCGGCGGCGGCGGACGGCCTCGCTGGTCCGTGCGCAGGCGGGCGTGGCCGACCTGGTCGTGCTGCCGGAGCTGTGGACGACCGGGGCGTTCGCCTACGAGGCGTTCGCCGCGGAGGCCGAGCCGCTGGAGGGGCCGACGTACGAGCTGATGGCCAAGGCGGCGAGCGACGCGGGCGTGTGGCTGCACGCGGGCTCGATCCCGGAACGCGACCCCGAGGGCCCGCTCTACAACACCTCGCTGGTCTTCTCCCCCTCCGGCGACCTGGCCGCCGCCTACCGCAAGATCCACCGCTTCGGCTTCGACCGGGGCGAGGCGGTGCTGATGGGCGCCGGGCGCGAGCTGGTGACGGTCCGTCTGCCGGGTACCACGCTCGGCGTGGCGACCTGCTACGACCTCCGCTTCCCCGAACTCTTCCGCGGTCTCGTCGCGCACGGCGCCGAGACCCTGGTCGTCGCGGCGGGCTGGCCGGAGCGCCGCCGGGCGCACTGGACGCTGCTGGCCCGGGCGCGAGCGGTGGAGAACCAGGCGTTCGTGCTCGCGTGCGGAACGGCCGGGACGCACGCCGGAGTTCCCCAGGCGGGTCACTCGATCGTGGTGGACCCGTGGGGGGAGGTCCTGGCGGAGGCGGGGCCCGGCGAGCAGGTCCTCACCGTGGAGTTCGACCCGGCGCGGGTCGCGGCCACCAGGGACCAGTTCCCCGCCCTGAAGGACAGGGTCCTGGGCCTGGAGCCGCCGACGGGCTTCTGAAAGCCCGGCCCGCCCCGGTCCGGCCCCTCAGTCGTCCTCGCGTTCCTTCTCCGCCAGGTGGATCACGCACACCGTCACCGCGATCAGCAGCGCCGGGTCGGCGTCGTCGCGGACCACGTCGACGCCGTAGGTCTCGCGCACGTGCAGCCAGCGCCGGGAGACGACGGCCAGCAGCTCACCGTCGTACTCGACGGCGAACTCCCGGTCCATGATCTTGCCGCTGACGTCGAGGACCGTGCCGTCGACCAGCGTGACGCGGTAGTGGTTGCGCAGCAGGGACAGCCGTTTGCGGCGCACGGTGGCCAGCGGCTCCCCCTCCCGCTCGATCACCATGGTGTCGCGCAGCGCGAACATCTTCTGGTGGATGTCGACGAGCACGCGCCCCTGGGTGTCCTTCAGCTCGAAGGTGTCCCGCACCCGCATGGCCTTGCCGTCGACGAGGAACACCTTGTTGCCCCGGTCGTCCTCGATCCAGTAGTCGTCACCGATGCCGAGGAGCCGGTCGCGTACGAGGAATCTCATGACATGACCGCTTCCCCGGCACCGGCCCCGAAACGCCGCCGGTAGGCCGACGGGCTGAGCCCGGTCTCGCGCCGCAGCCGGGTGCGCAGGTTGGCGGCGGTGCCCAGGCCGCACCGGGCGGCGACGACGTCCAGCCGTCGCTCACCGCGCTCGATGAGCCGGCACGCGAGCGCCACGCGCTCCCCGGTGAGCCACGCCAGCGGGGTCGTGCCCAGCTGGGTGCGGAAGCGGCGGTGCAGCGTCGCCGGGGACACCGCCGCGCGCGTGGCGAGGTCGGCCACCGTCAGGGGCTCCGCCAGCCGCTCCTGCGCCCACGCCAGCAGCGGCCCGAGCGACTCGTCCCGTACGTCGGGCAGGGGCCGTTCCACGAACTGCCGCTGCCCGCCGTCGCGGTGCGCCGCGAACACCAGGCGCCGGGACACCGCGCCCGCCACCTCCGCGCCGTGGTCGCGCCGCACGACGTACAGCCCGAGGTCGAGTGCGGCGGCGCTGCCCGCGGCGGTGAGGATCTCGCCCTCGTCGACGTAGAGCACGTCGGGCTCCAGCCGCACCCGGGGGTGCAGTCGCCGGAAGGTGTCGGCCCACATCCAGTGGGTCGTGGCCCGCCGCCCGTCGAGCAGCCCCGCCTCGGCGAGCGCGAAGCTCCCGGTGCACAGGCCCAGGACACGCGCCCCGCGCGCGTGGGTGCGCCGGATGGCGTCGAGGACGTCCGGGCGGCGCGGTACGACGTTGTCGGGGCGTCCGGGCACGACCAGGGTGTCGGCGTCGTCCACGGCGTCCAGCGGGGCGGCGCCGGTCAGCGTGAAGAAGCCGTGGTTCATGCGCACCTCGCGCGTGGGCGTGCACAGCGTCACCTCGTACAGCGGGACCGGCAGCCCGAGTTCCGGCCGGGGCAGCCCGAACAGCTCGGTGGCGACGCCGACTTCGAAGGGGTTGGTCCCCTCGTCGACGATCACGGCGACCCGGTGCGGCGCGGGGGACCTGCGGTCCGGAGCGGAGGCCGGCGAGCGCGGCGCGGGCTGCGAGGATCCTTGCGGCATGTGCGATTCCTAGCACTCGCCCGCCCCGCCGTCACCCCCGAGGATGACGGGCATGACGACCGAACGGATCCCTGAGCGAACCCCCGAGCCCCTTTCCCTCGACGCCGTCCTTGCCTCCTTCACCCAGCGGTGGAGCCCCCGCATCGTCACCACCGTCAACGACTACGACGTGCGCGTCGCCCACGTGGAGGGCGAGCACGTCTGGCACGTCCACGACCACACCGACGAGTTCTTCCTGGTCCTCGACGGCGAACTGCACATCGCCCTGCGCGAGCCGGCCGGGGAGCGCACGGTGGTCCTCACCCGCGGCTCCCTGCTCACCGTGCCGCGCGGCACCGAGCACAAGCCGTACGCCCCCGTCCCCACCGACATCCTGGTGTTCGAGCCCTCCGGCACCTTCTCGGTCGGCGACCGCCACGACGAGGTCCCGTCCCACGTGGACGCGACGACGGGCCACGCACTGCCCTGACCCCGCCCCCCGCCTGGCACCCTGGACACATGAGCGACTCACCTCCGCGCCGTGCTCCTCGCCGTGTCCGGGTGCGCGCCCCCGAGCTGGTCGGCAAGGGTGGCTGGCTGAACACCGGCGGTCGCCCGTACACCCTCGCCGACCTGCGTGGACGCGTGGTCGTCCTGGATTTCTGGACGTTCTGCTGCATCAACTGCCTGCACGTCCTCGACGAGCTGCGCGGGCTGGAGGAGCGGCACCGGGACACGCTGGTCGTCGTCGGGGTGCACTCGCCGAAGTTCGTGCACGAGGCGGAGCACGGGGCCGTCGTGGACGCCGTCGAGCGGTACGGCGTCGCGCACCCCGTGCTGGACGACCCGGAGCTCGCCACCTGGAAGCAGTACGCGGTACGGGCGTGGCCCACGCTGGTGGTGATCGACCCCGAGGGGTACGTGGTCGCCCAGCACGCCGGTGAGGGCCATGTGCACGCCATCGAGCGGCTGGTCACGGAGCTGGAGGCCGAGCACGGGGCCAAGGGCACCCTGCGCCGGGGCGACGGCCCGTACGTGGCGCCGGAGCCGGAGCCGACCGCGCTGCGCTTCCCGGGCAGGGCGCTCGTGCTGCCGGGCGGGACGTTCCTGGTCAGCGACACCACCCGGCACCAGCTGGTGGAGCTCGCGGAGGACGGCGAGACGGTGTTGCGGCGCATCGGGTCCGGGGAGCGCGGGTTCGCCGACGGCGGGCCCGGGGAGGCGTCGTTCAACGAGCCGCAGGGACTGGCCCTGCTCGACGACGCCGGCGTGGTGGTCGCCGACACCGTCAACCACGCCCTGCGCCGCCTCGACCTCGGCTCCGTTGCGGTGACGACCCTGGCGGGGACCGGCCGGCAGTGGTGGCGGGGCTCCCCGACGTCCGGGCCGGCCCGGGGGACCGACCTGTCCTCCCCGTGGGACGTGGCGGTCTTCGACGGGCGGGTGTGGATCGCCATGGCCGGCGTGCACCAGCTGTGGGCGTACGACCCGGCCGACGAGACGGTGCGGGTGGCGGCGGGGACGACCAACGAGGGGCTGGTGGACGGCCCGGTCGCCGAGGCGTGGTTCGCGCAGCCCTCGGGGCTGGCCGTGTCGGCCGACGGGGAGCGGCTGTGGGTCGCCGACTCGGAGACGTCGGCGCTGCGCTGGGTGGACCGGGCCGGCCTCGTCCACACCGCGGTGGGCACCGGCCTGTTCGACTTCGGCCACCGTGACGGCCCGGCGGGGCAGGCCCTGTTCCAGCATCCGCTGGGGGTCACCGTGCTGCCGGACGGCTCGGTCGCGGTGAGCGACACGTACAACCACGCGCTGCGGCGCTACGACCCGGCCACGGGTGGGGTGAGCACGCTCGCCACGGACCTGCGCGAGCCCAGTGACGCGGTGCTGGTGGGCGACGACCTCGTGGTGGTCGAGTCGGCCCGGCACCGGCTGACGCGGCTGCGCCTGCCGGAGGAGGCGGTGCGGGTGGAGGGCGTCGCCCACCGCACGCAGCGGGAGGCGACGGAGGTCGCGCCGGGTCCGCTCGCACTGGAGGTGGTCTTCCAGGCGCCGGCGGGCCAGAAGCTGGACACCCGGTACGGCCCCTCGACCCGGCTGCTGGTGTCCGCCACGCCGCCGGAGCTGCTGCTGGAGGGCGAGGGCGCGGACAGCGGCCTGGTGCGCGGGCTGGAGCTGAACCCGGCGGTGCCGGAGGGCGTCCTGCACGTCTCGGCGACGGCCGCGAGCTGTGACGACGACCCGGACAACCCCTACCCGGCCTGCCATGTGCACCAGCAGGACTGGGGGGTTCCGGTCCGCCTCACCGAGGGCGGGGCGGACCGGCTGCCGCTGGTCCTGGCGGGGATGGACGGAACGGCCTGAAGAACCGGCCTGCGCTGTCGTGCTGACCGTGGGTCAGACGCCGTAGCCGTCGTTGTAGCCGCCGGGGCCGTGGTGGTGGTGGCGCTCCTCCTCGACGACGGTCGTCGTGGTGGGGGGCACCATGACGCGCCTGCGGCGCGCGATGCTGCTGAAGGTCGTCACCCCGATCAGGCCGACGATCATCAGGATGACGCCGACCAGGTCGAGGTTGACCCCCTGCATGTGCCAGTCGGTCGCGAACGTGAGAATGGCTCCCACGGCGATGAGGATGATGCACCCGCCGAGGCCCATGAGTGTCGCCTCCCTGTCCGGTCCGGTCCTTCCGGTCCGGACAGTCGGGTACCCCCGTTGTCAACCCCCATGCGGCGCAGGGGGGTTCCGGGCCGGGCGGCTAGCCCTCCAGGAACGCCGCCAGGGCGTTGGCCAGCAGGTACGGGTCGCGGTCGCCGCACAACTCGCGGGCGCTGTGCATGGAGAGGATCGCCACGCCGATGTCGACGGTGCGGATGCCGTGGCGGGCCGCGGTGATCGGGCCGATGGTCGTGCCGCAGGGCATGGAGTTGTTGGAGACGAACGACTGGAAGGGCACGTCCGCCTTCTCGCAGGCCGCGGCGAACACGGCCCGGCCCGAACCGTCGGTGGCGTAGCGGTTGTTGACGTTGACCTTCAGGATCGGTCCGCCGTTGACCCGCGGGTGGTGCGTCGGGTCGTGCCGCTCGGCGTAGTTGGGGTGCACGGCGTGGCCGGTGTCCGAGGACAGGCAGACGGTGCCCGCGAAGGCGCGGGCCCGGTCCTCGTAGGAGCCGCCGCGCGCGAACACCGAGCGCTCCAGCACGCCGCCCAGCAGCGGCCCGTCGGCGCCGGTGTCCGACTGGGAGCCGTTCTCCTCGTGGTCGAAGGCCGCGAGGACCGGGATGTACGGCAGGTCCGCCGCGCCCGGGCCGCCGGCCACCGCGGCCAGCGCCGCCGTACCGGCGTGCACGGAGAGCAGGTTGTCCATGCGCGGGCCCGCGACGAACTCCCCGTCGCGGCCGAGGTAGGCGGGGCGTTCGACGGGGTGCGTCATCAGGTCCCAGCCGGTGACGGAGCCCCGTTCGAGGCCGTTCTCCTCTTCCAGGAAGGCGATCAGGTCGCCGTCGCGCACGTCGTGGCCGAGGCCCCACACGGGCTGGAGGTGGCGCTGCTTGTCCAGCTTGAGGCCCTCGGAGGCGACCGTGCGGTCGAGGTGGATCGCGAGCTGCGGGACGCGCAGCAGGGGCCGGTCGACGTTCACCAGGCGGCTGGACCCGTCGCGGAGGGTGAGCCGGCCCGCCAGTCCGAGGTCCCGGTCCAGCCAGGAGTTCAGCAGCGGGCCGCCGTAGATCTCCACGGCCACCTGGCGCCAGCCGTGCGCGCCGGTGTCGGGGAGCGGCTTGACGCGCAGGTTGGGGGAGTCGGTGTGCGCGCCGACGATCCGGAAGGGGGTGTGCGGGTCGGCGCCCTCGGGGACGTACCAGGCCACGATCGCGCCGCCGCGCAGCACGTACTTCCCGCCGCTCGTGCCGTCCCAGGCGTCGGTCTCGGCCAGGTGCCGGAACCCGGCCTTCTCCAGCCGCTCCGCGGCGGTGGCCACGGCGTGGTACGGCGACGGGCCGGCCGCGAGGAAGGACATCAGGTCGTCGGTGTGGCCGCGGTCGAAGCGGGAGGGTTGGCTCATGGCATTCACCTTAACGACGGACGAGGGCCCGCTCCCCCTTGCCGGGAGCGGGCCCTCGTGAGGACGGTGTGGAGGTGGCGAAAGGTGTGTCCCTTGCGTCCTCAGAGGTCCGGTGGGACCTGGACCGTGTCCGCGACCTAGAACGCCGCCTCGTCGAGCTCCATGATGTCCAGGTCGACGCCGGAGGCCACCTTGCGGGCCAGGGTGACGCCGGGCAGGACCGAGGCCGCGAAGAACTTCGCCGCGGCGATCTTGCCGGTGTAGAACGCCTGGTCCTTCGCGGAGGCCGTCTGCAGCTTCTCGGCGGCGATCGCGGCGCCCTTGAGCAGCAGGTAGCCGACGATGACGTCGCCGGAGGCCAGCAGCAGGCGGGTGGTGTTCAGGCCCACCTTGTAGATGTTCTTGACGTCCTGCTCGGTGGCCGCGAGGTCGGTCAGCATCAGGCCGACGATGGCCTCCAGCTCGACGGCCGCCTTGGCCAGGTGCTCGCGGGACTCGGCCAGCTCCTCGCCGCCGGTGCCCAGCGCCAGGAACGACTTGATGTCCTCGGCGAGGGAGTTGAGCGCGGCGCCCTGGTTGCGGACGATCTTCCGGAAGAAGAAGTCCTGGCCCTGGATCGCGGTGGTGCCCTCGTAGAGGGTGTCGATCTTGGCGTCCCGGATGTACTGCTCGATAGGGTACTCCTGGAGGAAGCCGGAGCCGCCGAAGGTCTGGAGCGACTGGGCGAGCTGCTCGTAGGCCTTCTCGGAGCCGTAGCCCTTGACGACGGGCAGGAGCAGGTCGTTCAGGGCGTGCTCGGTGGAGGCGTCCTCGCCGGCGGCCTCCTTGAGCTGGATGGCGTCCTGGATCGAGGCGGTGTACATCACCAGGGCGCGCATGCCCTCCGCGTACGCCTTCTGCGTCATCAGCGAGCGGCGCACGTCCGGGTGGTGGGTGACGGTGACCTTGGGCGCGGTCTTGTCCATGAAGTTGGCCAGGTCCGGGCCCTGGACGCGCTCCTTGGCGTACTCCAGCGCGTTGAGGTAGCCGGTGGAGAGCGTGGAGATCGCCTTCGTGCCGACCATCATGCGGGCGAACTCGATGATGCGGAACATCTGGCGGATGCCGTCGTGCTTGTCGCCGATCAGCCAGCCCTTGGCGGGGTGCTTGTCGCCGAAGGTCATCTCGCACGTGTTGGAGGCCTTCAGGCCCATCTTGTGCTCGACGTTGGTGGCGTAGACGCCGTTGCGCTCGCCCAGCTCGCCGGTCTCGAAGTCGAAGAGGTACTTCGGGACGAGGAAGAGGGACAGGCCCTTGGTGCCGGGGCCGGCGCCCTCGGGGCGGGCGAGCACGTAGTGGAGGATGTTCTCCGACATGTCGTGCTCACCGGAGGTGATGAAGCGCTTCACGCCCTCGATGTGCCAGGAGCCGTCCTCCTGCTGCACGGCCTTGGTGCGGCCGGCGCCCACGTCCGAGCCGGCGTCCGGCTCGGTGAGGACCATCGTGGAGCCCCACTGCTTCTCGACGGCGATCGAGGCGATGTGCTTCTGGACCTCGTTGCCCTCCTCGAAGAGGATGCCGGCGAACGCGGGGCCGGAGGAGTACATCCACACGGCCGGGTTGGCGCCCAGGATCAGCTCGGCGTAGGCCCAGATCAGGGAGCGGGGCGAGGTGGTGCCGCCGATCTCCTCGGGCAGGCCGAGGCGCCAGTACTCCGAGTCCATGAAGGCCTGGTAGCTCTTCTTGAAGGACGCGGGGACCGGCGCGGTGTTGGTCTCCGGGTCGAAGACGGGCGGGTTGCGGTCGGCGTCGGCGAAGGACTCGGCCAGCTCGTTCTCGGAGAGGCGGGTCAGCTCCTCCAGGACGCTCTTGGCGGTCTCGACGTCCATCTCCTCGAACGGACCGGTGCCGTAGACCTTGTCGCGGCCGAGTACTTCGAAGAGGTTGAACTCGATGTCGCGGAGATTCGACTTGTAGTGCCCCATGGCGAAGGCTCCCGGCTCAGTGGAGAGATCGGCGAGGCACTGGAATCCTCGCGCACGTTTACGTACCAACAAGTAGCTCCGATGATGCTACCCGTCGGTAATAAGTCGCAACCCCATCCCCGTTTCTGTGACAGGTCACACCGCTACGCTTGCGCCCATGTACGGATACGGCCAGCCCATGGACGGCGGCGGCGCCCAGCAGCAGTACGCCCCGCCGCAGCAGCCCATGCCCGGTGGTGTCGGGGGGTACGGACAGCAGCCGCCCCTGTATCCCGAGCCGTCCCCGCCCTCGCTCGCGGACGCCGTGCGCGCGTTCACGACCGGGCAGATGGCCGCCGAGGACTTCCAGCAGATCTTCGCCACGTCGAAGGTGTACTGCCCGCGCGGTGACACCCCCGGCTTCCTGGCGCTGCACAACACCCAGCAGCCGGTGATCCCGATGTTCAGCTCCCTGAAGGAGCTGCGCCGCTACGCGGGCAAGGAGTCCAAGTACTTCGTCATCACCGGTGCCGAGGTGATCGACCTCCTGCCGACCGGCTACGGCTTCGTCCTGGACATGGAGGGCGAGCACCGCATGGTCTTCGACGCCAAGGCCGTCGAGCAGATGGTCGACTTCGCGATGCGCCGGATGTACGGCTAGCGCCGTGCAGGTGCCTGGGGAGCCCGGAGGGAATGCCCTCCGGGCTTCCGCTGTTCTGGGGTGGCAGAAAGTTCAACGCTCAACTAAAGTGGGCGTACCAAGGAGGTACCGACATGCCTGCAGTGACCGTCGAGAACCCGTTGACGCTGCCCCGTGTGACCGCACCGGCCGATGCCGTGGCGCGTCCGGTGCTCGGCGTCACGACCGCGCCGAGCGGCTTCGAGGGCGAGGGCTTCCCGGTGCGCCGGGCGTTCGCGGGGATCCACTACCGCCACCTCGACCCGTTCATCATGATGGACCAGATGGGTGAGGTGGAGTACGCGCCGGGCGAGCCCAAGGGCACCCCCTGGCACCCGCACCGCGGCTTCGAGACCGTCACCTACATCATCGACGGGATCTTCGACCACCAGGACTCCCAGGGCGGTGGCGGCACCATCACCAACGGCGACACCCAGTGGATGACCGCCGGCTCGGGCCTGCTGCACATCGAGGCCCCGCCGGAGTCGCTGGTGATGTCGGGCGGCCTCTTCCACGGCCTGCAGCTGTGGGTGAACCTCCCCGCCCAGGACAAGATGATGGCGCCGCGCTACCAGGACATCCGCGGCGGCCAGGTCCAGCTGCTCACCTCCCCCGACGGCGGCGCGCTGCTGCGCGTCATCGCCGGTGAGCTGGACGGCCACCAGGGTCCCGGCGTCACGCACACGCCGATCACGATGATCCACGCGACCCTCGCGCCGGGTGCGGAGATCACCCTGCCGTGGCGCGAGGACTTCAACGGCCTCGCCTACGTCCTCGCGGGCCGCGGCTCGGTGGGCGCCGAGCGCCGGCCGATCCACCTCGGCCAGACCGCCGTCTTCGGCGCCGGCGGCTCGCTGACCGTCCGCGCGGACGACAAGCAGGACTCCCACACGCCGGACCTGGAGGTCGTCCTGCTCGGCGGCCGGCCGATCCGCGAGCCGATGGTCCACTACGGCCCGTTCGTGATGAACACCAAGGACGAGCTGATGCAGGCCTTCGAGGACTTCCAGAAGGGCCGCCTGGGCACCGTCCCGGCCGTCCACGGCATGACGGAGAGCGGCCCGGAGGCCTGAGCCTCCCGGTCGTCCCCGGTTCGTCCCCCCGAGGGTGACGCGGCGTCCGATCTGACGTCGCGTCACCCTCGTGGCACGTCCGGCGGGACAGCCGGGCCCCCGCGTGGTGCGGTGGGGGTGTGCTGCTCCTTCCCCCGCCCGTCCGCCGGCTCGCCGCGTGGTGCGTCGTGGTGCTGCTGGTCTGCGGTGTCGGGTGGGTCGGGATCCGGCTGTGCGTGGAGTTCCGTACGGCCGTCACGCCCGTGCTGCTGGCGCTGCTGGGCACCGCGCTGCTGCGGCCGCTGCACCGGCGGCTGATGCGGGTACGGGTGCCGCGGTCGCTGTCGGCCGGGCTGACCTGTGCCGCCGTCGTCGCCGTGGTGGGCGGCGCCCTGTACATCGTGGTCGCCGCGCTCGTCGACACCGGGGACCAGATCGTCGCCTCGCTGCGGGACGCGGCGCGCTCGCTCCCGCGGCACTTCGGTACGGCGGACACCTCCCTGGACGACCTGACGTCCCACGGGCGCGAGCTGCTGGGCAAGTTCGGCGGGACGGCCGCGTCGGGCGTCGTCAGCGGGGTGAGCGTGGTCGGCGAGACCCTCGCGATGGCCGTGCTGGCGCTGCTGCTGGTCTTCTTCTTCCTGCGCGACTCCGACCGCGCGGTCGCCGCCCTGCGCTCGCTGGCCCCGAGCGGCACCGCCGACCTGCTGGAGGCGATGGCCCGGCGGGCGTTCCGCGCCGTCGAGGGCTTCATGCGCGGTACGACGCTCATCGCGCTGATCGACGCCCTGTGCATCGGCATCGGCCTGCTGGTCCTCGACGTGCCCGGCGCCGCCGGGCTGGCCGCGCTGGTCTTCGTCGGCGCCTACATCCCCTACCTCGGCGCCTTCATCTCCGGCACGGTCGCCGTGCTGGTCGCGCTCGCCGACCGGGGCTTCGTCACCGGGCTGTGGGCGCTCGGCGTCGTGCTGGCCGTGCAGGTCCTCGAGGGGCACGTCCTGCAGCCGGCCATCCAGAGCCGGACCGTGCAGATGCACCCGGCGGTCGTCCTGCTCGCCATCACGGCCGGCGCGTCCGTCGCCGGCATCGTCGGCATGCTCCTCGCCGTCCCGCTCACGGCGGCGGCCTTCGGCGTGGTCAACGAACTCCGGGAGCGCTACGGCGCCGGGGGACCGGAACAGCCCTCCGCCGGGAAGACCGGCTAGGCGGTCCCGGCCGCCGGGTCCTGTCCCGGCCCGTCCTCGCACAGCTCGAACCAGATGCTCTTGCCCTCGCCGCGGGGGGCCACCCCCCAGGTGTCGGCGAGGAGTTCGATGAGGAGCAGGCCGCGGCCCGAGGACGCCATCTCGCCGGGGCGGCGCTTGTGCGGCAGGTCGTCGCCGGTGTCGCTGACCTCGACCCGCATCCGCCGCCCGGCCGGCCCACCCGCCACCTCGGCGACCAGCAGCGCGTCGGCGTCGGTGTGGACGAGGACGTTGGTCAGCATCTCGGAGACCAGCAGGACCGCGGAGTCGACCTGGTCGGCCGAGGCCCAGTCGTGCAGCAGCTCGCGCAGCTGCTGCCGGGCGACGGCGATCCGCTCGGGCTCGGCCTGCGCCACCGTCAGCATCGTGCGGCGCATCCGGGGCCGTGCGGGGGCGGCCGGGCCGAGGCAGCCGGCGCCGTGCCGGCACAGCAGGAGCAGCGCGATGTCGTCCTCGCGGCGATCGGTCAGCCGGCCCGTGGTGTGGTGGGAGGAGGGGCCATGCACCGCTTGGACCAGGGCGTCGGCCAGTTCCTCCAGGCCGGCGTCGTGTCCCTCCAGGATGCGGCGGACCCGCTGCCAGCCGGTGTCGAGGTCGTGCCCGCCGGTCTCCAGGAGGCCGTCGGTGCACAGCATCATCGCCTCGCCCGGCTCCAGCAGCAGCCGCGTGGTGGGGTAGTCGGAGTCCGGGTCCACGCCCAGCGGCGGTCCGCCCGCCGTGGCGCGCAGGATGACCGTGCCGTCGGCCAGCCGGATCGCCGGGTCGAGGTGGCCCGCGCGGGCGGCCTCCAGGACTCCGGTGGCGGGGTCGACCTCGATGTAGAGGCAGGTGGCGAAGCGCAGGTCGGAGGGGTCGTCGTCGCTGGGGGCGATCGCGGCGAAGAAGCGGGAGGCGCGGGAGAGGACCGCGTCGGGGCGGTGGCCCTCGGCGGCGTACGCGCGCAGCGCTATCCGCAGCTGGCCCATCAGCCCGGCGGCCCGCACGTCGTGGCCCTGGACGTCGCCGATGACCAGGGCGAACCGTCCTCCGCCGGACGGGGAGCCGCCGGGCAGCGGGATCATGTCGTACCAGTCGCCGCCGACCTGGAGGCCGCCGCCGGTGGGTATGTAGCGGGCGGCGAGGGTCATGCCGGGTATCTCGGGGCCCAGGCGGGGCAGCATGGTGCGCTGGAGGCCGTCGGTCAGCTCGCGCTGGGTCTCGGCGGCGCCCGCGCGGGACAGCGCCTGTGCCAGCATCCGGGCCACCGTGTTCAGCACCGAGCGCTCGTCGGGTGTGAACGCCACCGGGTAGGCGAATCCCGCCATCCAGGCGCCCATCGTGCGGCCGGCGACGGTCAGCGGCAGGAAGGCCCAGGAGTGGCGGCCGAACTGCTGGGCCAGCGGCCAGGTGAGCGGATAGCGCTGCTTGTACTGCTCGACGTTGGACAGGTAGACCGCGCGGCCGGTGCGGACCACCTCGGCCGCCGGGTAGTCGGTCTCCAGCGGCATGTGCAGGAACGGCATCTCGTCGCCGGGCCGCTGGCCGTGGTGGCCGATGATCGTCAGCCGGTCGCCCTCCACCCCGAAGACGGCGAGGCCGTCCGGGGAGAACCCCGGCATGGACAGCCCGGCCGCGACCCGCAGCACCTCCTCCGTGGAGCGGGCCTCGGCCAGCGCGCGGCCCGCGTCCAGCAGGAACGCCTCCCGCGAGCGCCGCCAGTCGCCGGTGACGGCGGTACGTCCGGCGGAGGTGCCGGGGGCCGGCTCGGTGACCTCCTGGAGCGTGCCGATCAGCTCGTACGCCTTCTTCACGGGGTCGAAGGACGGCTTCGAGCGGCTGCGCACGACCCGGATGATCCGGCCGTGCTCGTCCATGATCCGGATGCGGACCTCGGCCAGGGTGCCCTCGGCGACGGCGAGCTGCACGACGCCGGTGATCTCGTTCCAGTCCACCGGATGGAGGCGGGCGCGGGTCTGGGCCTCGGTGAGGACCGTCCCCTCGGCGGGCAGGCCGAGCAGCCGGGCCGCCTCGGCATCGACCGTGACCAGGCCGGTGGACGTGTCCCAGTGCCAGACTCCGGTCGCGAGGGCGGCGAGAACCTCACCCACGGCGGGCAGGGGCTCACCAGTGCGCATTGCCCCACTTTAAGAAGAGCGTCCCGGGACGTGCCACCGAACGGATGTGAGACCCGCCACTACCGGGCCGTGATCGCCGGGCCGTAACGGAGGAGAGCCGGGGGTGGGCCGCCCGGTACGCTGGGGGGTGTTTCACGTGAAACACCGGCCGAAACCGGCTGCGACCGGGCGGTACCGGCCGAAACCTCCACCCCGATCCGCGAAGACTGGATGAACGACGATGCATCGGTACAGGTCCCACACCTGCGGCGAGCTCCGCGCTTCTGACGTCGGCACCGACGTCCGGCTGAGTGGCTGGCTGCACAATCGGCGCGACCTGGGCGGCATCCTCTTCATCGATCTGCGCGACCACTACGGCATCACGCAGCTCGTGGCCCGTCCCGGCACGCCCGCCTACGAGGCCCTGGACAAGCTGTCCAAGGAGTCGACCGTCCGCGTCGACGGCAAGGTCGTCTCCCGCGGCGCCGAGAACATCAACGCCGACCTGCCCACCGGCGAGGTCGAGGTCGAGGTCGGCGAGGTCGAGCTGCTGGGCGCGGCCGCCCCGCTGCCGTTCACGATCAACACCGAGGACGGGGTCAACGAGGAGCGGCGCCTGGAGTACCGCTTCCTGGACCTGCGCCGTGAGCGCATGCACCGCAACATCATGCTGCGCACCCAGGTCATCTCGGCCATCCGGCAGAAGATGAGCGGGCTCGGCTTCAACGAGCTGGCCACCCCGATCCTGACCGCGACCTCCCCCGAGGGCGCGCGCGACTTCGTGGTGCCCTCCCGCATCCACCCGGGCCGGTTCTACGCGCTGCCGCAGGCGCCGCAGCAGTTCAAGCAGCTGCTGATGATCTCCGGCTTCGACCGCTACTTCCAGATCGCGCCCTGCTTCCGCGACGAGGACGCCCGCGCCGACCGCTCGCCGGGCGAGTTCTACCAGCTCGACGTCGAGATGAGCTTCGTCGAGCAGGAGGACGTCTTCCAGCCGATCGAGAAGCTCATGACCGAGCTGTTCGAGGAGTTCGGCGGCGGCCGGCACGTCACCTCGCCGTTCCCGCGCATCCCGTTCCGCGAGTCGATGCTCAAGTACGGCTCCGACAAGCCGGACCTGCGGGCCCAGCTGGAGCTGGTCGACCTCACCGACGTGTTCGAGAACAGCGAGTTCAAGGCGTTCGCCGGGAAGCACGTGCGCGCGCTGCCCGTGCCGGCCGTCCAGGACCAGCCCCGCAAGTTCTTCGACCAGCTCGGTGACTTCGCCGTCTCGCAGGGCGCCAAGGGCCTGGCCTGGGTCCGCGTCGCCGAGGACGGCAAGCTGTCCGGCCCGATCGCGAAGTTCCTCACCGAGGAGAACGTCAAGGTCCTCACCGAGCGCCTCGGCCTGGAGGCCGGCCACGCCGTGTTCTTCGGCGCGGGCGAGTTCGACGAGGTCTCCAAGATCATGGGCGCGGTGCGCGTCGAGGCCGCCAAGCGGGCCGGCCACTTCGAGGAGAACGTCTTCCGGTTCTGCTGGATCGTCGACTTCCCGATGTTCGAGAAGGACGAGGAGACCGGCAAGATCGACTTCTCGCACAACCCGTTCTCGATGCCCCAGGGCGGCATGGAGGCCCTGGAGACCCAGGACCCGCTGGACATCCTGGCCTGGCAGTACGACATCGTCTGCAACGGCGTCGAGCTGTCCTCCGGCGCGATCCGGAACCACGAGCCGGACATCATGCTCAAGGCGTTCGAGATCGCGGGCTACGACCGTGAGACCACCGAGCGCGAGTTCGCGGGCATGCTGCGCGCGTTCCGCTTCGGCGCCCCGCCGCACGGCGGCATCGCCCCGGGCGTGGACCGCATCGTCATGCTCCTCGCGGACGAGCCCAACATCCGCGAGACGATCGCGTTCCCGCTCAACGGCAACGCGCAGGACCTGATGATGGGCGCCCCGACCGAGCTGGAGGAGTCCCGCCTGCGGGAGCTCCACCTGACGGTGCGCAAGCCGCAGCCGAAGTAGGACTGCGCCTGACTCCGCCGAAGGGGCGGGAAACGATCCGTTTCCCGCCCCTTCGGCCTGTCCCGGTGCCGTCAGGCCCAGAAGGAGAGGCCGGTGCCGCCCAGCATGGTCGAGTCCTGCTGGGTCAGGCCGAGCGCGGCTGCCGTGAACACGCGGCTGCGGGTGGTCGTGGGGCCGGAGGTGGCGCCGGGGAAGACCCAGGCCGCACCCGTGTAGTCGTTCTCACCGAAGCCGCCGACGAACAGCTCGGGCCGGCCGTCCCGGTCCACGTCCCCGACGGCGACCGTGGTGCCGAACTGGTCGTCCGTCTCGGAGGCGTCCGGCACGTTCGCGCTGTCCTGGCTGAAGAGGTACGAGCCGGTGCCGAGGGCGCCGGTGCGGCGGCCGGGGACCACGGTCACCTGGCCCGCGTACACCTGGCCGCCCAGGGTCTCCGACGGGGCGCCGATCACGATGTCGGCCAGTCCGTCCCGGTTCAGGTCGGCCACCGTGAGCGCGGCGCCGAACGCGTCGCCCTTCTCGCTGGTCTCCGGGACACCGGCCGTGTTCTGCGTCAGCTGCTCGGGCACCGTGTCGGGCGTGATGCCGGCGGCCGAGCCGCGCCAGACCAGCACCCGGCCGCCCACGGCACCGTCCACGCCGTCCTGCTCGGGGTCCCACGGGTCGCCGGCGACCAGGTCGGTGTACCCGTCGCCGTTGACGTCGCCGCTCGCGATGACCAGCCCGTTGCCGTTCAGGGCCTTGCGGTACCCGGTGGTCGTGTAGACCTGGCCGCCGCTGAGGTCGCTCAGGCCCACGGTGACGACGGCCGGGTCGGTGGTGCCGTTGCCGTCGAAGTCGCCGAGGGCGACGCCCAGCGGCGAGGCGGTGTTCTGGTCGAGGTGGACCGAGCCGTAGCGGCCGGTGCGGGCGAACGGGCCGTCGAACAGGACGGTGCCGTGCCAGCCGCTCACCCCGACGCGGGTGCCGGTGCCGGCGGTGCGCACGGTGACGTCCAGTCCGTAGAACGCGGGGTCCGTCTCCGGCGTCGGCAGGTCGGTGCCGCCGGCCAGCCCGTTCGGGCCGCCCCACAGCACGGTCACCGACCCGGCGTCCGTGCCCAGGGCTGTGTCCTCGTAGGGCGTGCCGACGACGAGGTCCGCGTAGCCGTCCCGGTCGAGGTCGGCCGTCGCCGTGGACGAGCCGAACGCGTCGGACGCCTCCGCCGCGTCGGGAACGCCCGCGGAGTTCTGGGTGATCACGGCCCGCCGGGTCGGCGACAGCCCCGCCTTCGCGCCGTACAGGACGACGACGGCGCCCGCGCCCTCCTTGCCGGCGACGTTCGCGCCGGGTGCCGACAGCACGGCGTCGCGGTAGCCGTCGCCGTTGAAGTCGCCCGGTGCCGCGTCGTGCACGGCGGCCGCCGGGGCCGCGGGCAGCAGCGCGCCGCCGAGCAGCGCGGCCAGCAGGACGGCGGCGGAGCGCGGGGCGCCCCTGCGCGGACGGTCGTTCATGGCCGTGGATCCCCTCCCCCTCGGGGCGCGCACGTCACACCCCCTCGCGGAGCCTAGAGGGAACGCGCGAGGAACCGGGTGCCGTGGCGGAAAAAAGATCACGACGGGCGGCAACTCCTGGGCGGGCGGCGGCCACTGACAGGAGTACGACCGTTCCCTCCCGCTCTAAGGAAGTCCCCGTGGCAGCTCCCTCCCACCGCCGGTCCCTCCGCCGCCGCCGTGCGCTCGTCGTCTCCGCCGCCGTCGTGGCCGCGGGCGTGGGTGCCGGTGTCGTCGTGTTCAGCGCGAACGCCGGGACCGTCGACCTGTACCACCAGACGCTCGCCGCGAAGGACGGCTGGGCCTCCTCCGGTACGGGCACCTCCGGCGGGGCCAAGGCCGACGCGGCCCACACCTTCACCGTCTCCACCCGCGCCGAGCTGGTGAAGGCGCTGGGCTCGGTGTCCGACACCACGCCCCGCGTCATCAAGGTCAAGGGCACCATCGACGCCAACACCGACGCGAGCGGCAGGAAGCTCACCTGCGCCGACTACGCCGCCGGCACCGGCTACTCGCTGAGCGCCTACCTGAAGGCCTACGACCCCGCCACCTACGGCCGTTCCAAGCTGCCCTCCGGCACGCAGGAGAACGCGCGGGCCGCCGCGCAGAAGAAGCAGGCCGCGCAGATCGTCTTCAAGGTGCCCGCCCACACCACCGTCGTGGGCGTGCCCGGCACCGGCGCCGGGATCACCGGCGGGTCGCTCCAGATCCAGAACGTCGACGACGTCATCGTCCGGAACCTGACGTTCGCCGCGACCGAGGACTGCTTCCCGCAGTGGGACCCGACCGACGGCGACGACGGCAACTGGAACTCCGCCTACGACGCGGTGACCCTGCGGGGCGCCACGCACGTGTGGGCGGACCACAACACGTTCACCGACGCGCCGCACTTCGACAGCGCCAACCCGAAGTACTTCGGCCGCGAGTACCAGATCCACGACGGCGCGCTCGACATCACCAAGAGCTCCGACCTGGTGACCGTGTCGCACAACCAGTTCACCAACCACGACAAGACGATGCTGATCGGCAGCAGCGACAGCGAGCCCGCGGGCAAGCTGCGCGTGACGATCCACCACAACGTGTGGAAGGGCATCGTCCAGCGCGCCCCGCTGGCCCGGGTCGGCCAGGTCCACCTCTACGACAACTTCTACGACGTCACGGCCGTCAACGGCTACGCGGTGCAGTACAGCATCAACTCCCGCGCCAAGGCCCAGGTCGTCGCGGAGAACAACTACTGGAAGGTCCCCTCGTCCGTGCAGGTCGCCAAGCTGCTCAGCGGCGACGGCACGGGCGCGGTCAAGGGCTCCGGCAACCTCGTCAACGGCACGGTCACCGACCTGGTCGCCGCCTACAACGCGGCCTCGTCGAAGGACCTGAAGACCACGGTCAACTGGACCCCGACCCTGACGACGGGCCTCGAACCGGCGACGAACCTCCCGACGACGCTGGCGACGACGACGGGCGCGGGCGTCCTCAAGTAGTCACGCGGCGCCGTCTCCCTCGTAGCGCGGCAGATCCTGGGTGGAGATGGTCCAGTCGGCGATGGTGACGTCCTCGCCGTACACGAAGTCCTTGCGAGTGGCGTAACGGGGGCCGGCGGGGGTGTCGTGGATGTCGGTGAGGACGGCGCCGGTGCCGGTACGGGGGTCGAAGACCGCGTAGACGGGGATGCCGATCAAGGGGTAGTCGCGCACCTTGGTGACCCAGTCGTTGTCCGGGTTGGAGCGGGACACGACCTCGATGGCGGCGATGAGCGTCCGAGGATCGAAGGCCCCCTGCCCCTCCATGTCCGCCTCGGCGATCACCATGATGTCGGGGCGGCGCATGATGCCTTCCGGCTCCATCTCGACGTCGGGTTCGCCTGTGTGGGCCACGATCTCCTCGGGCATCACCTTCTCCAGGCGTTTCCGGAGACGCAGGGCGGTGAGTTCGTGGGGCCGCACCGGCGACATCATGTCTAGGACGATTCCTTCTTTGGTGATCTCGAACTTGCCGGGAAGGGTGCCGTCCGTGGATTCCACGAAGTCGCGCATGGCCCGGTAGAGGTGGGAGGCGCCCTGCTGCGCGTTGTCCGGGGCGATGGTCATGGCGCTCGCTCCTCGTCGTTCGTGCCCAGGGGCAAGGATCGTCACGTCCATGCTAGGCGGCCTCCGGAAGAGCAGGGCGGCAGTCGCGGCAGCGGCCGGGGGTTGGGGCGCGGAACGGGCGGTCGCAGCCGTCGCAGGTCTGGAACGGGTGGCGGGGGGTGGGGCGAGGGGTGAACGGGGGGGGGGGGGGGAGGTGGGCCGTCAGGCGGTGGGCCAGGAGGGCGGCCGGGCGGGTCAGGGGCTCCTGCGGGAGGTTCGCGGTCAGGGCCTGGCGCACGGCCGTGGGGGTGAGGTCCCGCTCCAGCCAGGCGGCGACCCCGGGGGCCAGGTGTTCCGCGTCGGTCGCCGACAGCAGCAGGCGGGGGTCGTGGCGGCGCAGGCCCGCCAGGACGTCGACAGCCGTGCGGAGGAGGGCGGGGGCCGGGTACGCGGGCTGCGGGACGGCGGGGAGGCGCTTACGGGGGGCCGGTTCGTCGGGGGTCGTGCGCCGGGCGGGCCTGCGGGGGGTCGCCTCGCGCGCGGCGGCCCGGTGACCCGGGCGGTTGCAGGACACCGTGCGGGTGACGATCCGGCCCGTCGCGGTGCGCTCGCGGCATCGGCGCAGGTACCCGTGCTTCTCCAGCTCGCGCAGCGCCGCCGCGATCCGGGTCGGGCCCTCGGGGAAGCGGGCCGCGAGGGTCTTGATGTCGACGGCCGTGCCCGGGCGCACCGACTGGATGTGGCAGGCCAGTCCGATGGCGAGCAGGGACAGCTCCGGGTGCTGCGCCAGGTCGTTGCCGATCACCGTGAAGTTTTCGGTGTGGCGGACGTGTTCGTGGACGACGCCGGCCGGACGGTACCCGGCGGGGTGGTTTTTCGCCGGGACACGGGACTCGGCGGGGGTGGTCGCGCTACGGTTTTCGGTGTCCATCGGGAAGCTGTTTCCTTCCTCGGTGGTCAGGCCCTCGCACTGGGATGGCAGTCCCGGCGAGGGCCGTCGCATGTCTGGTGTTGTCGTGTGCTGCTGGCGCTGAGCGTAGGGCACGCAACCGGGTGCAAATCCAGCTCAGTTGGGCATATTCACTCGCCGGGGTGACGTTGTCCGGCGGGAGGGAGGGGTGGGGTTTGGTGGGGTGCCTTTTCCCCGGTGGGTTGTTCTTGGGGAGCGCAGGTCCGACCGGCGCGTGGGGGCTCAGGTTCCGGTGACTGCCTTGCTGGGTGGGTGACTTCGGCCCACACCGTCTTGCGGGGCGGCAGGCCCGGGACGACCCCCCAGCGGTCGGCCAGCGCGGCCACCAGCGCCAGGCCCCGGCCGCCTTCGGCCCCCTCGTCGGCGGGTCGGCGGTGCGGGAGCCGGTCACCGCGCGTGTCCGTCACCTCGATGCGGAGGGTCCCGCCGACCACGTACAGCAGGAGCCGGAAGTTGCGGCCCGGTACGCGGCCGTGGGTGGCGGCGTTGTTCGCCAGCTCGGCCACGATGAGCCGCGCCGGGTCCAAGGGCAGTCCCCAGCTGCGCAGTTGCTCGGTGGCCAGCAGGCGGGCGAGACGGGCGCCGCGCGGGGTCGGGGACAGCAGGACGCTGAAGTTCTGGATCACGTCACTCAGCGTGGCCGGATGCGCCTACCGTGGGGAGTGACACCGTGCTTGCGTACGGTGACTGTCCGGTCGTTGTCCGGCGGTGTCCGGGCCTGTCGGGGGGAGAACGCGCATGTCGGTGGACGGTGAGGTCCGGCGTCTGAGGACCGAGGCCGACGAGCCCGGGTGGGAGGTCGACCCGGACGACGAGTGGGGCGTGGCCGTCGTCGCCACCGTGGGGCGGCAGGTGAAGCTGCGGCGCGAGGCCGTCGGCATGCGGGCCGGCGAGTTCGGCCGGGCCGTGGGGTACGGCGAGGACCTCGTCTACAAGATCGAGAGCGGGAAGCGCATCCCCCGGTCCGAGTTCCTGGACAGGGCGGACGAGGTGCTCGACGCGGGCGGGCTGCTCGCAGCGATGAAGGAGGACGTGGCCAAGGTCCGCTACCCGAAGAAGGTGCGGGATCTGGCGGACATGGAGGCGCGCGCCGTTGAGATCGGTGTGTATGAGTGCAGCAACATCCCGGGTCTGTTGCAGACGCCGGAGTACACCAGGGCGCTGCTGGAGTCGTGGCTGCCTGCCTACACACCGGAGGACCTGGAGCGTCGAGTGGCCGCTCGTGCGGCACGGCAGGCCGTCTACGAACGTTCCCCGGCGCCCGCGTTGAGCTTCGTCCTGGAAGAGGCAACGCTCCGCCGCAGGGTTGGAGGCACAATGGTCCGGCGGCAGCAATTCGAACGCTTGCTGGAGGTGGGGAGGTTGAGGAGCGTCTCCCTCCAGGTGATGCCGATGGACAGTGCGCCCCACCCCGGCATGAGCGGCAGGATCGAGTTGCTGAAGTTCGAGGACGGAGCCGCTGTGGGGCGCTCCGACGGCGCCTTCAACGGTCGGCCGATCCACGATCCCAAGCACCTGCGCATCCTCGAACTGCGGTATGGCACCATCCGGGCTCAGGCCCTCCCGCCCCGGGAGTCGCTGGCGCTGATCGAGCACCTGCTGGGAGAGACATGAACCGCAAGGACACCGTTGAGCTGACGTGGTTCAAGAGCAGTTACAGCAGTGGCCCTGACGGTGACTCCTGCGTAGAGGTCGCGCACACCCCCGGCACCATCCACGTCCGTGACTCCAAGTACCGCGACACCAGCCCCCGGCTCGCCCTCGCGCCGCAGGCCTGGGCCGACTTCCTGGTGCTCGCCGCCGGGCGTTAGGGCTCCGGGTCCGCGTCCGGGGACGCGCCCTCCTCCAGCAAGCGTTCCGCGATGTCGTCGGACCACTGCTGGGCCCAGGCCCGCAGCTCGGGGATGGAGGAGGCGTCCAGGCCGTACGCCGTGAACGCGCTGTCCGGGTAGTAGTCCGAGCCCGTGAGGCGGGACTGGAGGGTGGGCAGGTCGAAGGCGTCGCGGGCGTGGCGGCGGCCCAGTTCCTCCAGGTCGGGGAAGCCGAAGCGGGCGGCGGCCGCGCGGGCGTCGATCAGGTCGACGGCGGCGCCCCGGTCGTAGAGGGCGCGGATCTTGGTGCCCACCGTGTCCTCCAGGGCCAGTACCGGCCCGAGGTCGCTGTCGGCGAGCGGGTGCCGCAGGGCCTCCTTGTGGAGGGACAGCTCGCTCGTCTCCCCCGTTTCCGGGTCCGTGACCGTGAGCTGCGCCGACAGCGGGGTCAGGGAGCGGACGGCCACCTCGTGGCCCCGGTCGGTCAGCGCCCGCTCGACGGCGGCGGCGACCTCCTCCATCGGCTCCGGGCCCTCCGTGGCCAGGTCGACGTTGGCGTGCGGGCGCTCGATCAGGCCGTGGGCCTCCAGGGCGTGGCCGCCGGCCAGGGCCAGCGGGTGGGACAGGCCGGCGGCGCCGACGTCCGCGAGGAGGCGTGCGTGGGGTGCGGGAACGTTCACGGGGTGTGGAGCGTAGCGGTCCGCGTCCACACCCCGCTGGTTACGCGCTGCGCGCTCAGGCGTCCTGGCCGCCGAAGCGCTCCTTGTAGCCCTCCAGGTCCTCGTCCGTCAGCTTCGCGAACAGCACCGGCGGGACCGTGAACGGCGTACCGGCCGGGAGCGCCGTCAGCGACTGCGCCTCGTCCGCGGTGACCCAGCGCGCGGTGTCGTCCGCCAGCGTGAACGCGGCGCGCATCGCGGCCGACGTGGTCGGGATGAACGGCTCGGAGACCACCGCGTACAGGTGGATGAGGTTCATCGCCGTGCGCAGCGTGAGGGCCGCGCCGTCCTTGTTCGTCTTGATCTCCAGCCAGGGGGCCTTCTCCTCCAGGTAGGAGTTGCCGGCCGACCACAGGGCGCGCAGCGCCGCCGCCGCCTTGCGGAACTGGAGGGCCTCCATCTGCTCCTCGTACTCCGCGAGCAGCCGGGCGATCTCCGCGCCGAGCTTCGCCTCCGCCTCGCCCGGCTCGCCGCCCTCGGGTACGGCGTCGCCGAAGCGCTTGCGGGAGAAGGACAGGACGCGGTTGACGAAGTTGCCGAGGGTGTCGGCGAGGTCCTTGTTCACCGTGGCCGTGAAGTGCTCCCAGGTGAACGACGAGTCGTCCGACTCCGGGGCGTTGGCCATCATGAAGTAGCGCCAGTAGTCGGCGGGCAGGATCTCGAGCGCGTCGTGCGTGAACACGCCCCGGCGCTGCGAGGTGGAGAACTTGCCGCCGTAGTAGTTCAGCCAGTTGAAGGCCTTGATGACGTCGACCTTCTTCCACGCGGCACGGGTGCCCAGCAGGGTCGCCGGGAACATCACGCTGTGGAAGGGGACGTTGTCCTTGCCCATGAACTGCGTGTAGTGGACGTCCGTGTCGGACTCCCACCACCACGAGCGCCAGTCGCGGTTCTCCGGGTCCTGGTCCGCCCACTCCTTCGTCGCGCCGATGTACTCGATCGGGGCGTCGAACCACACGTAGAAGACCTTGCCCTCGGCCGCCAGGTCCGGCCAGGTGTCCGCGGGGACCGGGACGCCCCAGTCCAGGTCACGGGTGATCGCCCGGTCGTGCAGGCCCTCCGTCAGCCACTTGCGGGCGATCGAGGAGGCCAGCACCGGCCAGTCGTCGGCGCGCTCGTCCACCCAGGCCTCGACCTCGCCGGCCAGCGTCGACTGGAGGAGGAAGAGGTGCTTGGTCTCGCGGACCTCCAGGTCGCTGCTGCCGCTGATCGCCGAACGCGGCTCGATCAGGTCCGTCGGGTCCAGGACGCGGGTGCAGTTCTCGCACTGGTCGCCGCGGGCCTTGTCGTAGCCGCAGTGGGGGCAGGTGCCGATGATGTAGCGGTCCGGGAGGAAACGGCCGTCGGTCACCGAGTAGACCTGGCGGATCGCCCGCTCCTCGATGAAGCCGTTCGCCTTCAGCTCGCGGGCGATCTCCTGGGTGATCTCGTGGTTCTGCGGGGAGGAGCTGCGGCCGAAGTAGTCGAACGCCAGGCTGAACCCGTCGTAGATCGCCTTCTGCTGCTCGTGGGCCTGGGCGCAGAACTCCGCCACCGGCAGGCCCTGCTCCTGGGCGGCCAGCTCGGCGGGGGTGCCGTGCTCGTCCGTCGCGCAGATGTAGAGGACGTCGTGGCCGCGCTGGCGGAGGTAGCGGGAGTACACGTCCGCCGGGAGCATGGACCCCACCATGTTGCCCAGGTGCTTGATCCCGTTGATGTACGGAAGGGCGCTGGTGATGAGGTGTCGAGCCATCGGGGGCTGCTCCCAGGTCGGGTTGTTTTACGAACCTGGAAATGGTAGCCGACATGGGTCGGCCGCCCGCTTGCCGTTTTACGGGGTGGGAAGCGGGCGGCCTGGGTGCGTTTTCCTGCGGGCGCTTACAGGTGTTTACGGGCGCCAGTTCGTGAGGACGCCCTCGTAGAGCTCGGCGTCCGTCAGTTCGCGGGGGGTGGGGCCCGCGTGGAAGAACGACACGTTGTCCGTCTTCAGCTTGCGGAGGTAGTCGAACGCCTTGTTGTCGTGCTCGCCGAACGCGACGAAGGAGAAGAACACCTCCGGGTGCTTCTTCGCGGCGTCCGTGAGGGCCTGGGTGGCGGGGGTCTTCGCGTCGGGCGCGCCGTCCGTCTGGAAGATCACCAGGGCGTTGGGCTTGGGGCCCTTGGACTTCTTGTGCTGCGCCTCGTGGTGCGTGAGGACTGCGTCGACGGCGGCGTGGTAGCTGGTGCGGCCCATGCGGCCGAGGGAGGCGTGCACGTCGTCGATCTTCGTGGCGCGGTCGGGGTCGGTGGGCGTGAGGTCGGTGGTGCCGTCGACCTCCGTCGAGAAGAAGACGACGTGGACGGTGGGGGTGTCGGCGGGGTCCAGGTGCTCGGCGAGGGCGAGGGTCTGGTCGGCGAGGGCCTGGGCGGAGCCGTCCTTGTAGTACGGGCGCATGCTCGCGGAGCGGTCGAGGACGAGGTAGATCTTGGCGGGGGTGTGCTGTCTGTTGAGCTTGGCGAGGGCGTGGGCGACGGGGTTCTGGGGCTCGGGTACCTCGGCCTCGGCTTCGCCTTCGGCCTCGGTCTTGTTCCCACCCGCACCACCCGTGCCGGTTTCGTCGTCGGGTGCGGGTGGCCCCTGCGGGGCGTCCTCGCCGTCGGCGGCCCCGGGCTCGTCCGGCTGCGGCTCGGCCTCGGCTTCGCCTTCGGCCTCGGTCTTGTTCCCACCCGCACCACCCGTGCTGGTTTCGTCGTCGGGTGCGGGTGGCCCCTGCGGGGCGTCCTCGCCGTCGGCGGCCCCGGGCTCGTCCGACGTCGGCTCGTCCTCGACGGCCTCCGGCGTCTCGGCCTCCGGCTCCGCCGCGACCGGCTCCTCGGTCTTCGGCTCTGCCGCCTCGGGCTCGTCGGGCACCGGCTTCTCAGCGACGGGCTCCTCGGTCTCGGGCTGTGCCTCGGCCTTCGGCTCCTCGGCTATCGGGTCCTCCGCCGGCTCCGTCGCGGCGGGCGGCTCGTCCTGGGCCTCGGCCTTCTCCTCCACCTGCGGCTCCGCCGCGACCGGCTCCTCGGCGGGCTCGTGCTCAGCCTGGTCCTTTTCCTCGGCCTCGGGCTCCGCCTCGGCGGCCGGCTCTTCCTCGGCCTTGGGCTCCGCCGCGGCCGGCTCCTCAGCCGGGCGCTCCTCCGTCACCGGCTCCTCAGCCGGGCGCTTCTCGGCCTTGGTCTCTTCCTCGCCTCTGGGCTCCGCTGTGGCCGGCTTCTCCTCGGTCACCTGCTCCTCGGGCTCCCGTTCCGCCGTCGGAGACTCCTGCTTGGGGACCGTGACGTTGTCGAAGGCTGCTGCCACCAGCTCGTGTTCGTCGTCCGCCGCCGTGCGGGGCTCCGGGATCGTCGCCGTCTTCGGCGGGTCCGACGTCGTCGCCTGCTTCGGGGGGTCCGCGACCGGCGTCTGCTCCGAGGGGGCCGCGACCGGTGCCGTCGGGGTTGCCTCCTGGGAAGGGGACGCATCCTCCGGCTGGGCGCCCCGGTCCTTGCGTGACCTGCTGAACGCGTTTCGCAGGAGAGTGAGAATGCCCATGTGCGCAACCCTTCGCGTGAGGTGAGCCGTCGATCCCTGGCCAGGACGGACACGTAAGGTTAGCGGCGGTCGGTGTCAATACCGCCCCCTGGCCTCAGGAACCGTGCCGCTGCCCGGGATTCACCCGTCGTTCACCGCCGCGCCGCGCCCCCGCTCGGACGCGCCCCTAGCGTCACGTCCATACCAAGGGCACGCAAGGGGAGAGCAAAGTGCGCAAGCTGCTGCCGATCATCGGGACGCCGTCCGCGGCCCATCCCGGCGGGCGTTCCGCCATGACCTGTCGCTTCCGGTGTGGTGACGCCTGCTTCCACGAGGTCCCCAACACCAGCGACAACGCCTACGTCGGTGACGTCATATCCGGCGCGCTCAGCCGCCGTTCGATGATGCGCGCCGCCGCCGTCGTGACCGTGGCGACCGCCGCCGGCACCGTGGCGGGGACCGTGGGGGCTCCCGCTGCCTCCGCCGCACCGGCCCGGAAGGGCGACGGTGCGCGCGGGCTCCGTTTCGACGCCGTCGCGCCCAACACCACCGACGCCGTCGTCGTACCGGACGGGTACCGGCAGAACGTCGTCATCCGCTGGGGCGAGCCCATCCTGCGCGGTGCCCCCGCCTTCGACCCCGAGCGCCAGACCGCCGCCGCCCAGGCCGGTCAGTTCGGGTACAACAACGACTTCCTCGCGCTGCTGCCCCTGCCGGGCGAGTGCGACCGGCAGCTCCTCGTCGCCAACCACGAGTACACCGACGAGGTGCTGATGTTCCGCGGCTACGACGCCGCCGACCCCACCCGGCAGCAGGTCGAGGTCGCCTGGGCGGCGCACGGTCTGTCCGCCGTCGTGGTGGAGGAGGACCGCCGTACCGGCAAGCTCACCCCCGTGCCGCGCCACCACCTCAACCGGCGGGTCACCGCGACCACCGAGTTCCGGCTCACCGGGCCCGCCGCCGGGTCGGACCTGCTGAAGACCTCCGCCGACCCGACCGGCACCAAGGTGCTCGGCACGCTGAACAACTGCTCCGGCGGCACCACCCCGTGGGGCACGACCCTGCACGGCGAGGAGAACTTCAACCAGTACTTCGCCAACAGCAGCCGCCCCACCGACAAGCGGTACGGCATCGGCACCGGCGCCACCGAGCGCAAGTGGGAGCGTTTCGACAAGCGGTTCGACGTCGCCCAGGAGCCCAACGAGGTGCACCGGTTCGGGTACGTCGTCGAGTTCGACCCGTACGACCCGTCGTCCACGCCGCGCAAGCACACCGCGCTCGGGCGGTTCAAGCACGAGGCCGCCACCGTGCGGCTGACCGCCGACGGGCGGCCCGTCGTGTACTCCGGTGACGACGAGCGGTTCGACTACTTCTACAAGTTCGTGAGCAGCAAGCGCATGAAGAAGGGGTCGGGCCGCGCCGTGCGCGAGCACAACCTCTCGCTGCTCGACGAGGGCACCCTGTACGTCGCCCGGCTCACCGGTGACTCCCCGGCCGCCGACATCGACGGGTCGGGCAAGCTGCCCGCCGACGGCGAGTTCGACGGCAGCGGTGCGTGGATCCCGCTGGCCACCGCCACCGCCGACGGCGCCGTCTCGCACGTCGAGGGCATGACCGCCGACGAGGTGTTCGTCTTCACCCGCCTCGCCGGTGACAAGGTCGGCGCCACCAAGATGGACCGGCCCGAGGACATCCAGCCCAACCCGGTCTCCGGCAAGGTGTACGTCGTCCTCACCAACAACAGCAACCGCGGGGTCGGGGCCAACGCCAAGGCGGACGAGGCCAACCCGCGCACCGCCAACAAGCACGGGCACATCCTGGAGCTGACCGAGCGCCGCAACCGGCCGGAGTCCCTGACCTTCGCCTGGTCGCTGTTCCTGGTCGCCGGCGACCCGGACGACCCGGCGACCTACTTCGCCGGATTCCCGAAGGACCAGGTCAGCCCCATTTCCTGCCCGGACAACGTGGCCTTCGACCCGCACGGCAACCTGTGGATCTCCACCGACGGCAACCAGCTCGGCTCCCACGACGGCCTGTTCGGTGTGGCCACGCGCGGCGAGCGGCGCGGTGAGCTCAAGCAGTTCCTGACCGTGCCGACCGGCGCCGAGACCTGCGGCCCGATCGTGCAGGACCGGCGCGTCCTGGTCGCCGTGCAGCACCCGGGCGAGATCGACGGCGCGTCCGTGGAGAAGCCCGCGAGCACCTGGCCCGACGGGCCCGGCCGGATCGTGCGTCCCGCGGTCGTCGCGGTGTGGCGGGCGGACGGGCGGGACGTCGGCGTCTGAGGCGTCTCCCGTGTGACGTCGCGCGTGTGACGTCGTCCGTGTGACGTCGTCCGTGTGACGTCGTCCGTGTGACGTCGTCCGTGCGGCGGGGGCCGTGGTCCCCGCCGCACCCGTCACCGGTCCGCTGCCTCCACGCGCGCGAGGAACGCGGCCAGGGCCTCGTCGAAGGCCGCCGGGGACTCCAGGTTCGGCAGGTGCGCGGTACGGGGGATCACCGCGAGGGTCGCGTCGGGGAGCGCGGCGTGCAGGGAGCGGGCCTCGGCGACCGGGGTGTACGTGTCGTCCTCGCCGACGACCACCAGTGCCGGGACGGTGACCTCGGCCAGCAGGGGGCGGTAGTCGGGGCGTTCGGCCCGGCCGCGCAGGGCCGCGGCGGCGCCCTCGGGGGAGGTGGCCGTCATCATGCGGTGGACGTGGGCCTTGACCTCGGGGTCGGCGTACGGGGCGACCATCTTCTCCAGGACCTCGTCGGCGTAGCCGCGCAGACCCTCGGCGAGCAGCCGGTCGGCCATGGCGGCGCGGGCCGCCTTCCCGGCGCTCGTCTCGGGCGCCGCCGAGGTGTCCGCGAGGACCAGGCCCCGGACGCGGTCGCCGAAGCGGGCGTAGCACTCCAGGGCGATCTGGCCGCCCATGGACAGGCCGGCCAGGACGAAGCGGTCCACGCCCAGGGCGTCGAGCAGGTCCTCGACGTCCTCCGCGAAGCGGGACAGCGGGGTGCGGCCGGGGGTGACCGGGGACGCGCCGTAGCCGCGCAGGTCGGGCGCCACGACCCGGCGTTCCGCCGCGAACGCGGCCACCTGCGGGGCCCACATCGTGCGGTCGAAGGGGTGGCCGTGGATCAGGACAAGGGGAAGCCGGGGGGAATCCGCGCCTTTGTCCTCGTATGCGAGGAAGGGGGTCATGGGAGCGACCCTAGGTGCGGCCAACTCCTCGGTGCAATATCGTCTTTGCCCTCGGTGCAATGCCGGGGACGCGGGTGTGGGTGTGGGCGGGGGCGAGGGTGAGGGGGCCGGGCGTGGAGTCCTATCGGCGCATCGTCGAGCGGATCGCCGGTGACATCCGGGACGGGCGGCTGCTGCCGGGGCAACAACTGCCACCGCAGCGGCTGTTCGCCCGGCGCCACCGCATCGCGCCCTCCACCGCCGGGCGGGTCTACGGCGAACTCGTGCGGCGCGGGCTGGTCGTGGGCGAGGTCGGACGGGGGACGTTCGTGCGGGCCGCGCCCGAGGCGCCGGCGGGGCGGGCGCTGGTGGAGGGCGGCGGGCCGCGCGACGTGGTGAACCTGGAGCTCAACTACCCCTCGGTGCCCGGCCAGTCGGAGCTGCTGGCCCCCGCGCTCGCCCCGCTGCTGCGCCCCGACGTCCTCACCGAGGCCCTGCGCCCGGCCCCGGCGACGGGCACGAAGGCCGCCCGCGAGGCCGTGGCGGCGCTGCTCGCGGTTCCGGGTGCGGGTGCCGGAGGGGGCGCGGGAGGTGGCGCGTGCTCCTCCCCGGACGCCGGGCGCCGCGTTCGCTCCGGCCCGGAGCCCGGGGGCGGGGCCTGCCCGTCGCCGGGCGCGGTCCCCGGCGTGTGCTCCTGCCCGGACGCCGGGCGCGGCGCACGCCCCGCCCCGGGCGGCTGGCGGCCCCATCCAGGGCAAGTGGTGTTCACCGGGAACGCGCGGCAGGCCATCGCCGCCGCGCTCGGCTCGCTCGTGCCGGCCGGGGGGCGGGTCGGGGTGGACGAGCTGACGTATCCGCTGGTCAAGGAGATCGCCGGGCGGCTGGGGGTGCGGCTGGTGCCGGTCGCCGGGGACGAGGAGGGGATGCGGCCGGACGCCCTGGCCGCCGCGCACCGCTCGGGCGCGCTGTCCGCCCTGTACCTCCAGCCGGCGCTGCACAACCCGACCTCGCGCGCCACGGGCGAGCGACGGCTGACCGAACTCGCCGCGGTGATCGGCGACCTGGGGCTGCCGGTCGTGGAGGACCGGATCTGGTCCTTCCTGCGGCCCGGGGCCGTGCCGCTCGCCGCGCACCTGCCCGGCCTCGCGCACGTCGTGGACGGGCTGTCCAAGCGGGTCGCGCCGGGTCTGACCGTCGGGTTCCTCGTGGTCCCGCCGGAGCGGGTGGAGACGGTCGCCGCCGCCGTGCGGTCCGGCGGGTGGAGCGCGGGGAGGTTCGCGCTGGAGGCGGCGGTGCGCTGGCTCGGGGACGGGACGGTGGAGCGGCTGGTCGCGGCCAAGCGCGAGGACGCGCGGCGGCGGCAGGAGCTGGTGCGCGAGCACCTGGACGGGCTGCGCGTGCGCAGCGACCCCGGCGCCTACGTCGCCTGGTGGGAGCTGCCCGCGCCCTGGCGGGCCGACACCTTCACCGCCGCCGCGGCCGCGCACGGCATCGCCGTCACGCCGGGCACCGCCTTCGCCGTCGACCCGCACCGCACACCGGACGCCGTCAGACTCGGCCTAGCCTCGGCTCCGCCACGAACCCTGGCACGAGCGCTGCGAACCCTGGCCGCCGTCGCCCGCGCGGGGCCGCCCGGCGGGTGAGCCGGGTGACGGTGGCCGTCGGCAGACCAGGGACGGTACCGCACGCCGGGGGCGTCAGGGCGCCGCGGACCCTCGCCACCGTCGCCCGGGCGGGCCCGTCCGGCGGGTGAGCCGGGTGACGGTGGCCGTCGGCAGGCCGAGGACGGCACCGCGCGCCGGGCGTCGTCAGGTTCGGCCTCGCCTCGGCTCCGCCGCGCGGGTGCCCTGGGACGGGCGCTGCGGACGCCCGCCGCCGGGGCCGCGCACGGCGGCGCCGTGACCCCGGGCGCCGCCCTCGCCGTCGACCCGGACACCGGACGCCGTCAGGTTCGGCCTCGCCTCGGCTCCGCCGCGTGGGCCCTGGAACGGGCGTTGGGGAGGCCCCCGCCGGGGCCGCGCACGCCGCCGCCGTCTACGACGCCCTCGCCGTCGACCCGCGCCGCACGCCGCGCCTCGTCAGGCTCGGGCTCTTCTTGGTTCCGTTGGGGAGCCCGGGACGGGTGGTGTGGGGGCTCGGCGGCGGCGGACGCGGAGGGTTGCCCGGCGGGTGAGCCAGGTGATGGCGGCCGCCGTGAGGCCGAGGACGAGCAGCAGCCACGACGCGGTGCGCAGGGTCGCGGTGAGGGCGTCGTAGACGGCGGCTGCGGCCGGGCGGTGGGCCGGGTCGCGCAGGTCGTCCAGGGTGAGGCGGCGCCCGATGGCCACCGCGAGGCCCAGGAACGCCCCGCCCAGCGCGGTGCCCAGCGCGGTCGCGGTGACGGCGCGGCGGCGGCACGCGGCGACGGTGATCCCGGCGACGCCGCAGAGCACGGCCGCGAGCGGCAGCCAGAATCCGGCGGTGTGCAGCACGTGGTAGCCCTTCCTCAGGGCCGCCAGCTCCCCCGGCGGCAGGACCGCGACGGGCCGGTGCTCGACCGGGAGGCGGGCGGCGAACGGGGCGTGGTCCTCGGTGAGGCGGCGTTTGAGCGGGGTGGTGACCGTGGCCAGGTCGACGGTCACGGGTCCGGCGCGGGTGTCGTCGTGCAGGGCCGTCATCACCGCCGCGTGCGCGGCCTGGTTGCCCGCGTCCCAGGCGGCGCGGAAGGCGGGGGTGGCGGTGAAGGAGCGGGCCGCGTCCTCGGCGAAGACCCGGTTCACGCCGATCTCCTGGGCGATGCCGTCGCCCACGGAGTCCGCGACGGCCTCCCGCACCGCCGGGTCCGCGGCCAGCGGTGCCATCGTGGTGACGTAGCGGTCGGTGTCCGTCAGGTCGTACGCCGCCCAGGCCGCCAGCGTGCCCAGCGGCACGAGCAGGCAGGCCAGCGCGATCAGGACGGCCGAGGAGGCGGTCCTCAGACGGGGCGACACCCTTCAAGCCAACGGCGCCGGAGGGCGTGCCGCGAGCGAGCGTGGGCCGTTCGGGTGGGCGGCCCCGGCGCCGGGAGCTCATCTGCCGCGCCGGGTTCCCCGGTCGCCGGTGCGCCATGATGGGCCCGTGGACTTCGAGCCGTACCGGGGCGAGTTGGTGGCGTACTGCTACCGCATGCTGGGCTCCTTCCACGAGGCCGAGGACCTGGTGCAGGAGACGATGCTGCGCGCCTGGCGGGCCCGCGACCGGTACGACGCCACGCGCGCGTCCGTGCGGACCTGGCTGTACCGGATCGCGACCAACGCCTGCCTGACCGCGCTGGAGGGGCGCGCGCGGCGGCCCCTGCCGTCCGGCCTGGGCGCGCCGAGCGAGGACATCGGGGCGCCGCTCGCGCCGGCCCTGGACGTGCCGTGGCTGGAGCCCTTCCCGGACGCGCGCCACGACGTGGAGGTGCGGGCCGACCTGCGGCTGGCGCTGGTGGCGGCGCTCCAGGTGCTGCCGCCGCGCCAGCGGGCCGTGCTGGTGCTGCGGGAGGTGCTCCAGTTCTCCGCCGCCGAGGTCGCCGAGCAGCTGGGGACGACGGCCGCGGCCGTGAACAGCGCGCTGCAACGGGCCCGCGGGGCCGTCGCGGAGGTGGGCGGCGCGGACGAGGTGGCCGAGCCGGGCGATCCCGAGGTGCGCGCGGTGGTCCAGCGGTACGTACAGGCGTTCGAGGCGGCCGACGTCCCCGCGCTGGTACGGCTGCTCACCGACGACGCGGTCCTGGAGATGCCGCCGGTGCCGCTGTGGTACCGCGGCAGCCGCGACTACGGCCGGTTCCTGGACCGGGTGTTCGCCCTGCGCGGCACGGGCTGGCGGATGACGCCCCTGACCGCCAACGGGCAGCCGGCGCTCGCCGCGTACGCGCCGGAACCGGGCGGCGGGCACCGGCTGCACTCCCTCCAGGTGGTCACGGTCACCGGCGGCCGGGTCGCCCGCACCGTGGTGTTCGCCGACCCGAGGGTGGGCGAGGCGTTCGGCCTGCCCGCGCGGACCGGCGGGGACGCGTTCCGTCCGGAGCGATGAGCCGGGCCGGTGCCGCCGGTACGTACCGGTGAGCACCGAGCGAAGGGACACCTCTCATGAGCGTCATCGTCATCGAGTTCATCACCCTGGACGGCTTCGTGTCCGACCCGGACGGCTCCCAGGGCACGCCGGGCGGCGGCTGGGCCTTCCGGCACGGCCCCGAGGCGGTCGCCGGGGACAAGTTCCGGCTGGGCGCCACCCTCGACGAGGGGGTCCTGCTGCTGGGGCGCACGACGTGGGAGCTGTTCGCGCGGATCTGGCCGGGACGCGACGACCCCTTCGCGGCGCGGATGAACGCCGTTCCCAAGCAGGTCGTCTCCCGGACCCTGACCGACGCGTCGGCATGGGGCAACTCCGGGATCGTCGGCGGTCACCCGGTCGAGGCCGTGCGGCGCGAGGAGCGCGACGTGGTCGTCACCGGGAGCCTCGGCGTGGTGCGTGCGCTGATGGCCGCGGACCTGGTCGACGAGTACCGGCTGCTGACCTTCCCCACCGTGCTCGGCGCGGGCCGGCGGCTCTTCCCGGACACCGGCCCGTACGCCGACCTGGAGTGCGTGTCGGCCGAGCGGGCCGGCGCCGCCGTCCTGGGGCGGTACCGCAGGACGGCGGCGTGACGGGGTGACGGGGCGGGTGGCGGGGCTACCGGATGCGGTGGCCCGCCGCGTCCTCGCGGGTGTAGTAGCGGTAGAAGAGCAGCCCGAACGCGCCCGCCGAGACCGCGAGCGACATGAGCACCGCGCGGCCCACGCTCGCGTCGGTCTGGCTGTAGATGAAGCCGAACGCGCAGCCGATGAACGCCGTCCACAGCGCGGCGTGCAGTTCGCGGGGCAGGCGCCCGGCCAGGGTGCGCACGGCCACGTACAGCACTATGAACGCGAGGGCCGTGACGAAGCCGAACAGAACGTTCCAGCCCGTGATGGGGCCGCCCGAGCGGCGGATCTCGGCGGTCCACCAGCCGTAGACGAGGCCGAGCGCGACGGGCGTCACCACGGCCATGACCCGGTGGACGTTCGCGTCGAAGACGTCGGGTGTCCGGTGCATCCCGGTGGGCGTGCCCGCGGTGGGTGCGGCGTTGGCCATGGGAGCACTCCTCTCTCTCCTGGCTTCTCCTGCCTGGCTTCTCCTGGCTTCTCTGGCTTCTCCTCGCCCCGGCTTCCAGGGCACACCCGCAGCGGAGCGGGGGCAACTCGGGCGGCGGCGGCGCGGATGCGGGCCCGGTCGGGGCGTGTTTGTCTGGGCCCATGAAGCGGAGGGCCCGAGCCGGACGCCCGCCCGCGCCGTCGCACGTCCCGGGCCGGCCGGGCGTCGCCACAGCCGTCGTGCAGCGCCTGAACCCGGCCCCGCGCCGGGCCGTGCTCCAGCGGCAGCAACTCCTGCGGTTCCGGGGGCACAGCGTCACCTGGCTGGTGCCGCTGCTGCTGCTCGTGACCATCACGGTGGTCGACTTCAACACCACGGGACGGTTCCGGATCGTCTCGTGGTGCGTGTTCGTGTCGGCGATCGCCGCCGCGCTGTGCGGGGTGTGGACGACGGTCGCCTTCTCCGTGCTGTCGCTCGGCACCTACATCGGGACCGACTTCGCCGCCGCCGAGCAGTACAAGTCCGGGGCCGCCGACTTCGTCCTGGTCGCCGTGGGCGGCGTGCTGTCCGTGCTGGCCTGTGAGCTGCGGGTGCGCGGGGAGCAGCGGCTGATGCACATCATGGACGTCGCCGACACCACGCGCCGCACCGTGCTGCGCCCGCTGCCGCCGTCCTGGGGCGGCCTCGACCACGCGGCGGTGTACCTCGCCGCCGACGCCGAGGCCCGGGTCGGCGGCGACTTCTACGACGTCCAGCCCGGCCCGCACGGCACCCGGGTCCTCGTCGGGGACGTGCAGGGCAAGGGGCTCGGCGCGGTGGAGGCGGCGGCCGCGCTGCTCGGCACGTTCCGGGAGGCGGGCTACCACGAGGCGGACCTGGCGGTCGTCGCCCGGCGCCTGGAGACCCGGATGCGCCGGCACCGCACGCACATCGGGGCGCTCGGCCGGTCCGACGGCGACCGGTTCGCGACCGCGGTCCTGGTCGGCTTCCCCGAGGACGACGAGGGGTACGTCGACCTGGTCGGCTTCGGGCACGAGGCGCCGCTGGCCGTCGGCCCGGACGGCTCCGTGCGCCGCCTCCCGCAGGGCGACGGTCTGCCGCTCGGCCTCGCCGACCTCACCGCCGACCCGGGCCCGCCCCGGGTGCGGCGCGTGCCGCTCGCCCCCGGGGAGACGGTGCTGATGGTCACCGACGGGGTCACCGAAGCCCGCGACGAGCAGGGCTGCTTCTACCCGCTCGCCGACGAGCTGGGCCGCGCCGTGGCCCGCGACCCCCGGCTCGCCGAGCCCGCCCGGCTGGTGCGGTTCGTGCGCGACGGCACGCTGCGGCACTGCGGCGGGCACCTCGCCGACGACACCACGGTCTTCGCGGTACGGCGCACCGCGCGTGACGCCCCCGTACGGGGACGTTCGCCGTCCTGACGCCCCTCTTTGCAGGCGCAGCGGTTACGGTGCTGACGTACGTGATCGAAGGGGGAGGGGACCATGCCCGGAACCGTGCTGCTGCTGGCGGCCTCGCCCGTGGGCCGGGGACGCCTGGTGGACGCCGCCTCCGTGCTGCCCGTGCTCGCGGCGGTGCCGCCCGCGGTGCTCGCGGGGACCGACACGGCGAACGTCGTGGAGCTCGCCGATCCCCTGGAGCCACAGGCCGTCCTGACCCGGCTGCGGGCCGCGGCGACCGCGCCCGGACCGCTGACGCTGTTCGTCACCGGCCAGCTCCAGCTGGACCGGCGCCAGCGGCTGCCGCACCTCGCGCTCGCCCGCACCACGCCCGCCACCGTGCGCTACACGGGCCTGCCCTGGCACTGGCTGCGCGAGGAGCTGCGGCTGCGCCCGCCCGGGAGCACCACCCTGGTCGCCGACCTGCACGCGGACCCCGAGGCCTGGCAGTGGCTCGGCGCCAACCCCTTCGACTGCGGGCGCACGACCGCCGTGTACGGGCGGATCGCGCCGCCCCGGGGCCGGCGGACGGTGGCCGCGCCGACGTACATGAAGGCGGTCGCGACGATCCTGCGCAGCGGCAGCCGTCCGGCGGTGGACCAGCTCCACCAGGCGGCCGTGACCCGCGTGGCCGCGGACGGGGAGGTCGGCGACCTGCTCCTGCCGCAGCACCTCGTCCCGGCCCAGCAGCAATGGCCGGTGCCCGTACCGGCCGGGACCGGGCAGCAGCCGGTGGCCGCGCCCGCGGGACCCGCACCGGGCAGTGGTGGTGCGGTGGTTCCGGCCGGGGCTCCGGCAGCCGTTCCCGCCGCCCGGCCGTCCGCGCCCGGCGCGTCCCCCGATCCGCACACCGCCATCTCCGCCGCCGTCAAGGACGGGCGGCACCGCGAGGCCGACGACCTCGCCGCCCAGTGGGAGCGGCAGGCACGCGACACCCACGGCGACGGGTCCGACCAGGCCCTGCACTGGGCCGAAGTACGCGCCGACCTCGCCATGTTCGCGGGCGACGCCGAGCGCAGCTGCCACACCTGGCTGACCGTCGCCGAGGCCCGCCTCGCCGCGGGCCAGCCCGCCGACGCGCCCGCCGTGGAGGCCGCCGTCGACCGCGCCCACCACCAGTGGGGGCGCATCGGCGACCCCGCCCGCGCCCGCGAGCTCGGCCCCGCCCTCGCCGAGCTGCGGCGCCGGGTGCCGGGGCGGCGGGAGGGTGCGCTGGACGACGTACGGGGACGGTTGCGGGACTTGCAGACGCAGGCGTAGTCGTCCGGCTACGCTCTGCTACATGGCCAACATCCGTGAACTCGACCCGAGCGCCTCGCCGTTGGACTACTTCGGCTACGAGCTGCGGCGCAAGCGGGAAGCGGCGGGCATGCGGCTGGCCGACCTGGGGTCCGTGATCTTCTGCACGGGCTCCCTGGTCGGCCAGATCGAGACGGCGAAGAAGGTCCCGACGCGGGAGTTCGCCGAACGGGCGGACGCGGCGCTGATGACGGACGGGTTCTTCTCCCGCCTGGTGGGGCTGGTGCTGCGGAGCCAGTTGCCGACGTGGTTCCAGGCGTTCGCGGACTTGGAGGCGAAGGCTGCTTACATCTCCACGTATCAGGCCCAGATGGTCTACGGCCTCCTGCAGACCGAGGCGTATGCCCGCGCGGTGTTGGCGACCGGTGTGCAGGAGCGGCTCGACGAATTGGTGGCCGCGCGCATGGAACGGCAGCGCATCCTCGCGCGCGAGGAGCCGCCGTTGACGTGGATCATCCTCGATGAGGCGGCGTTGCACCGCCCCGTCGGGGGCCGCGAAATCATGCGGCAGCAACTCGCCCACCTGTTGACCTTCCTCAGCGGTAAGTGGGTCCGCATCCAGGTGCTGCCGTTCCAGGCGGGTGAACACGCCAGCCTGATCGGGTCGTTCACCAGCCTGCGCTTCGACGACCACCCGGACTTGGTGTACACCGAGGATTTGATCTCGGGCCACATGACGGCCAGTCCGGACACCGTCCGCGAAGCCGCCCTTCGTTACGCTCACTTGCAGGCGTCCGCCCTCTCCGTGGAGGATTCGGCGGCACTGATCACCCGCGTAATGGAGGAACGCTATGGACACCAGCAATACCCCGGCGTGGCGTAAGTCCAGTTACAGCGGCAACACCGGCGGCGAGTGCCTCGAAGTCGCCGCCCTTCCCACTCGCGTCGCCGTCCGCGACTCCAAGAACCCCGACCACGGCACCCTCACGCTCACGCCGGAGGCCTTCGCCGCGTTCGTGGGGTTCGTGTCAGCGTCCTGACAGTGCCGTGTCAGGGCTCCCCAACACGCTGGGGGGCATGAAGAGTTCGGCAATCGCAGTCACGGGACTGCGCAAGGCGTACGGCGACAGGGTCGTGCTCGACGGCATCGACCTGGACGTCGCCGAGGGATCGGTCTTCTCCCTGCTCGGTCCCAACGGGGCGGGCAAGACCACGACGGTGAACGTCCTGACCACCCTGGTCGCGGCGGACGCCGGCACGGTACGGGTCGCCGGGCACGACGTGTCCGGCGCCACCCGTGAGGTGCGTGCGGCGATCGGCGTGACGGGACAGTTCGCCGCGGTGGACGACCTGCTGTCGGGCCGCGAGAACCTGCGGCTGATGGCGGACCTGAAGCGGGTGCGCGACCGGGACCGGGTGCTCGGGGGGCTGCTGGAGCGGTTCGACCTGACGGAGTCGGCGGACCGGCTGGTGTCGACGTACTCGGGCGGGATGCGCCGCAAGCTGGACCTGGCGATGACGCTGGTCGGCGGCCCGCGGATCATCTTCCTCGACGAGCCCACGACCGGTCTTGACCCGCGCAGCCGGCGCACCCTGTGGGGCATCGTGCGCGAGCTGGTGGCCGAGGGGACCACGGTCTTCCTCACCACCCAGTACCTGGAGGAGGCCGACCAGCTCGCCGACCGGATCGCGGTGCTCGACCAGGGCCGCGTGGTCGCCCAGGGGACCCCCGACGAGCTGAAGCGGCAGATCCCCGGCACCCACGTGCGGCTGCGGTTCGCCGACGGCGACGCGCTCGACGCGGCGGCCCGGGTGCTGGCCGGGGCCACGCGCGACGACCAGGAACTGACCCTGCGGGTGCCCGGCGACGGGAACGTGAAGTCGCTGCGGGCCCTGCTGGACCGGCTCGACGAACACGAGATCGCCGCCCAGGAGTTCTCCGTGCACACGCCGGACCTCGACGACGTCTTCCTCGCCCTGACCGGGCGCCCGAGCGCGGAGGAGAGCGCGAAGTGAGCAGTGTCCCGTCGGCCTGGACCGACTCCGCGATCATGCTGCGCCGCAACCTGACGCACACCCGGCGCAACCCGATGGTCCTGTTCAACGCGGTGCTGTTCCCCGTGGTGATCATGCTCCTGTTCGTGAAGGTGTTCGGCGGCGCGTTCGACGTGGGCGGCGCCTACGTCAATTACGCGACGCCGGGCATGCTCGTGATGGCCGTCGCCTACGGGCTCGGCGCCACCGCGATGGCCGTCCACGACGACATGGCGAAGGGCGTCATCAACCGCTTCAAGGTCATGGACGTCTCCCGCGGGGCGGTGCTGACCGGGCAGGTCGTGGTCACCACGGTGCGCTGCCTGGTCGCCAACGCGGCCCTCGTCGGCGTGGCGTTCGCGATGGGGTTCGACCCGCGGGCGGGCGTCCTCGACTGGCTGGGCGTGGTCGGACTCGTCATCCTGCTGAGCTTCGCGACCGGCTGGCTCACCATCGCGCTGGGGCTCGCCGCGAAGAGCGTGGAGTCGGCGGGCCTGACGAGCGTGCCGCTGGTCATGCTGCCCTTCCTCAGCAGCGCGTTCGTCCCCGCGGACACCATGGGGGCCGGGGTGCGGCAGTTCGCCGAGTACCAGCCCTTCACCCCGGTCATCGAGACCCTGCGCGGGCTGCTGGCGGGCCACCCGTCGGGCGGTGACGCGCTCGCGGCGGTGGCCTGGTGCGCCGGGCTGTCCGTGGTCGGGTACCTGTGGGCGGTGTCCTCCTTCAAGAAGCGCGCGTGACGGGCGGCCGCCCGCCGTTCACGGGGCGAGCGTGACCTCCGCCAGCTCGAGCCAGGGGGTCCGTTCCCCCTCCCGGGCCGTCTCGGCGTACCGCGCGTCGCCGAGGCGGTCGCGTGCCTCCCGCTCCACGCGGGCCGCTTCCGGGTGGGAGCGGTCGAGCAGGCCGCGTACCGCCGCGCTCGCCGCGAGCAGCCGCGCGGCCTGGCCGGGGTCGCCGCGGCGCAGCGCCAGGTCCGCGACCCCGACGAGCACCTGCGCGACGACCAGCGGCTGACCGGCCTCCGCGGCCGCCGCGCAGGCCGCCGCGCGGTGCCCGCGGGCCTCCTCCGGGTCCTCGGCGAGGTAGCCCAGCAGGTCGTGCGTGCCCGCGCGGACGCCGGCCCGCTCCGCCTCGTCGCCCCACAGGGCCGCCGCGACCGCGAGCTGGCGGCGCGCCTCGGCGCCGTCCCCGTCCGCACGGGCCAGTTCCGCCTTCACCAGCGCCAGGTCGATCAGCGCGTCCGGCCAGGTGACGCCCCGGGCGTGCCGTTCGGCCTCGGCGAGGGCGGCCGCGCAGGCGTCACCGTCGCCCAGCAGCCGGTACAGCCGCGCCTGGCGCGACCGCATCCGGATCGCGTCCTCGGTCGCGCCGACCTCGGTGACCGCCGCGATCGCCTCCTCGTAGTGCGCGCAGGCCGCCGCGAACGCGCCGCGCGCGGCGACCAGGTCCGCCCGTTCGCTCAGCGCGAGCGACAGGCCGTAGCGCTCGCCGAGGGCGCGGAACGCGGCGGCCGCGCCCTCCAGGTGTGCCTCCGCCTCGGGCCCGCCCCGGCCGAGCGCCACCCGCATCTTGCCCAAGTGCCAGCGGCCCAGCGCGCGCACCCAGGGGTCCTCGTCGTCGAGCAGCGGCTCGAACGCGGCCAGCGCCGCGTGCGGTTCACGCAGCAGGCGCTCCAGGGGGGTGATCAGGCGGAGCAGCGGATAGCGGCTCCCGCTGTTGCTGCTGTCGCTGCGGCCCCCGCCGCGGGCGAGCCGGTACGCCTCGTGGATCCAGCGCTCGGCGTGGTGCTCGTCGCCCCGGCCGCCGCTGACGAACAGCACGACCAGCGCGTACGTCATGGCCCTGACCTCGTCGTCCGCCGGGCCCGGCGCGGTGGCGGCCGCGGTGAGCAGCTCGACGCCCTCGGCCTTGTGGCCGCTGAGCCACCAGTACCAGCCCGCGCCGGCCGCGAGCCGCATCGCCTCCTGGGACTCACCGGCCGCCAGGGCGCCGCGCAGGGCGGCTGCGATGTCGTCGTGCCCGGCCGACAACCGGGCCAGCCAGGCGAGTTGGCCGGCGCGGCGCAGGTGCGGCTCCGCGGTCTCGGCGAGTTCGGTGAAGTGGGCCAGGTGGGCGCGGCGCGTGCGCTCCGCCTCGCCCGCCTCGGCGAGCCGGTGCCCGGCGTACTCCTTGATCGTGCCGAGCATCCGGTAGCGGGGGGCCGCGTCGCCCTCGGCGGTCAGCAGGGACTTCTCGGTGAGCGCGGTGAGCAGTTCCAGCACCTGGTCCGCCGCCACCGGGCCGCCCGCGCAGACCTGTTCCGCCGCGTCCAGGGCGGCCGGGCCGGCGAACACCGACAGCCTGCGCAGGACCGCCCGCTCGGCGTCGTCCAGCAGCTCCCAGCTCCAGTCGACCACCGCGCGCAGCGTCCGGTGCCGGGGCAGCGCGGTGCGGCTGCCGCCGGTCAGCAGGCGGAACCGGTCGTCGAGGCGACTCGCCAGCTGCTCCGGGGACATCGTGCGCAGCCGGGCCGCGGCCAGTTCGATCGCCAGCGGCATGCCGTCCAGCGCCCGGCAGATCCGGGCCAGCGCCGCGCGCGTGCCGGCGTCGGCGGTGAGGTCCCGGCGCACCGCCCCGGCGCGGTCGCGCAGCAGCCGTACCGCCGGGGAGGCGTCGACGGCGTCCGGGTCGCCGCCGTCCGGGCCGTCCGGGTCCTCCGGGGGCAGGGTCAGCGGCTCGGCCTGCCACAGGGCCTCGCCGGTGATGCCGAGCGGTTCGCGGCTCGTCGCGAGGATGCGCAGCCGGCGGCACTCGCCGAGCAGCCGGTGGGCGAAGCGTGCGGCGGCCTCGACGACGTGCTCGCAGTTGTCGAGGACCAGCAGCGCCTCGCGGTCGCGGACCGCGGCGACCAGGCGGTCCAGCGGCTCCGCGTGCGGGGGGCCGCCGAGCAGGGCGTCGCGCAGACCGAGGCCGGTGAGCGCGGCCCGGGCCACGTCGCCGTCCGTCGCGGTGGGGGCGGTCGCGGCGAGCTCCACCAGCCAGGCGCCGTCGGGCAGTCCGTCGAGCAGGGTCCGCGCGGTCTCCGTGGCCAGCCGGGTCTTGCCCGAGCCGCCCGGACCGATCACGGTGGTGAGCCGGTGCCCGGCGACGAGCGCGCGGACGGCGGCCAGGTCGTCGTCCCGGCCGACGAAGCTGGTGAGTTCGGCGCGGAGGTTGGTGCGGGGGAGGTCGCGGGGGGTGGGCTGCTCCGGGTGCCGTGCGGACGGGTGCCGGGGTATGGACCCGCCCCGGTGTGCGCGCCCGGGCTCCTCGGGCCGTGCCGCCAGCTCGCCCCGCAGCAGGGCGACGTGCAGCGCGGCCAGCTGCGGCGACGGGTCGGCGCCCAGGGTGTCGGCCAGGGCCTCCCGGGCCCGCTGGTACACCAGCAGGGCCTCGTTGTCCCGGCCGGCCGCGGCGAGGGCGCGCACCAGGGCGGCGACGAGGCGTTCGCGCACCGGGTGCGCGGCCACCAGGTCGGTCAGTTCGGGAACCAGTTCCGCGCCGTGGCCGAGGGCGAGCTCGGCGTCGTAGCGCTCCTCCTGGGCGGCCAGGCGCAGCGCGTCCAGCCGCACGGCCGCGGCGTCGCACGCCTCGCTGTCCCGCAGCCCGACGTCCTGGAGGGCCGTGCCCCGCCACAGGTCGAGCGCCTCGCGCAGCAGCCGTACGCGCGCGTGGGCGTCGTCGCCGGGGGAGCGGGCGGCGCCGAGGAGACGTTCGAAGCGGACGGCGTCGACGGCCTCGGGGTCCACCACCAGCCGGTAGCCGTCGGGCCGCCCCTCGACGAGCCCGTCCGGCAGCAGCTTGCGCAACCGGGACACCAGCCGTTGCAGGGCGTTCACCGCGTCGGCGGGCGGCCGCTCGCCCCAGATCCAGTCGACCAGCGCGCCCTTGGCGACCACCTGCCCCGGCCGCAGCGCGAGCGCGACGAGCAGCCCCCGCAGCCGGGCCCCCGGCACCTCGACCGCCCCACCCGCGGACCCGCGCACCACCAACGGCCCGAGCACCCCGATCAACACCCGCAGATTCTGACACGCCGCGGTCCGGCGACCCGAGCGGAAGGAGGTGCCCCGAGACGCACGCACGCCCGCCGCGCCCTGGCTAGCATGGTCGTCACAGCAGGTCAGAGGGGCGTCCGCGAAGCCCGGAGGAGACCGCGTCATGACCGAGCAGACGATCTACCGACATTTGCGGGAACTGCGTTCCCACTTCACGCCGCCGCGGGGCTTCACCCACCCAGAGATCAGCGACGGGACCCTCGTCATGACGATGAGTCCGCATCCGCGTCACCAGCTCACGGCGGTGGACACAAGGGATCAGCTCACCGCGCAGCTGCCCGGCGGGCTGATCGTCGCCGAGGCGACCGACACGGACGACGAGTCGCTCGGCACGCTGCGGATCCCCGACGTCCTGGTGGTCCCCCGGGCGGCGATGGAGACGGACGATCCCCTGGACCCCCGTGAGATCGTCCTGGCCATCGAGATCGTGTCCCCGTCGAACCCTGACAACGACTACCGGGACAAGTCCTCCGACTACCCCGCCATGGGCATCCCCCACTACCTGATCCTCGACCCCCGTGACGGGACGTGGACCTACCAGTGGGGCATCGACACCTGCGGCGGCCGGCCCGCGTACGGCAACCGGCTCCGCAAGCAGCCCTACGGGACCCCCCTCGCGGTCGTCACGGACATCGGGACGTGGAAGCTCGACACCGGGGCGCTGCCGCGCTATTCGCGGAAGGACATGATGCTGCCCCCCGCGCCCGCCCCCGACCCCGATGCCGGCCCCGACACCGGTGCCGGGGGCTGATGCCGGGCCGGCTGGGGTGTTGCTCTCGCCGGGACCGCGTTCGCGGCCGTGACGAGGGTGGCCACCGCGATCACCGCCGCGGCGACGCCGCGGGCGAGACGGGTGGGCGGGTGTTCGTGGCGGGGGGTGGCGCGGTCGAGCACGACTACCTCGCAACGTCGGCGGCTCCGGATGGTCAGGCCGGAGATGACCAATCGGGCGACAGGCGGGGGTGAAGCCCTGTATTAAGCATGGTTAAGTCGTCGTTTAACCTAGGGGCAGTCCAACCCCAACGGCAAGGGCGTCACTGCGAGTTGGGGAGCGGGACATGGCCGAGCGGGACGAACCGGGCGTCATCGGCCGCCGCGTGCAGAAGCTGCGCGTGGACAAGGGCCTCACCCAGCGGCAACTGGCCGAGCCCACCTACACCCCCGCCTACGTCTCCACCCTGGAGGCCGGCCGCGTGCGCCCCTCCGACGACGCGCTGCGGCACATCGCCGGCCGCCTCGGCGTCGACTTCGAGGAACTGGCCACCGGCCGCCCCGCCCACCTCGGCACCGACCTGCGCCTACGCCTCACCGAGGCCCAGCGCGCCCTGGCCACCGGCGCCGCCGAGGACGCCGCCCGCCAGTACGCCGAGCTGCTCGCCGAGGCCGAGCGGCACGGGCTCGTCGAGGAACAGGCCACCGCCCTGCTCGGCCTCGGCGAGTGCGGCATCGACACCGGCGACCTCACCACCGCCCGCGCCCACTTCGAGCGCGCCGAGGCCCGCCTGGCCGACGCCCCCCTGCCCGCCCGCGTCCCCGCCCTGCGCGGCCGCGCCGTCACCCATTACCTCGCCGGTGAACTCCGCTACGCCGTCTACCTGCTGGAGTCCACCCTCGACGAACTCAACCGCGGCGGCCTGCACGACCCCGACGCCCTGCTCCTGCTGTACGCCTCCGCCATCGGCCCGTACATGGACATGGGCGCCCACGCCCGCGCCGCCCAGGCCGCCGAACTCGCCCTCGCCCTCGCCCCGCAGGTCGGCGACCCCGCCCTCGTCGCCCGGATGCACCGCTCCGTCGCCCGCACCCTCCTCGCCGAGGGCCGCATCGCCGAGGCCGACGCCTCCCTGGCCAAGGCGAGCGAGCTCTACCGCCAGCTCCAGCTCCGCACCGAACTCGCCAACTGCCACTGGATGCGCGGCTACGTCTGCGCCCAGAACGGCGACCTCGCCCGCGCCGAGGACGAGTTGCGCCAGGCCCAGAGCATGCTCGACGCCCAGCGCGCCGCCCTCTACAGCAGCCAGGTCGCCGTCGAACTCGCCGACGTGCTGCACCGGCGCGGCACGTCCGACGAGGCCGCCGCCCTGCTGCACCGGGTCCTCGGCGACCTGTCCTCCGAGCGCGGCGCGGTCCACTCCGCCGCCGCGCACCGGCTGCTCGGCATCATCGCGGAGGACGCCCGCGACACCGAGGCCGCCGAGGAGCACTACGTCCGCGCCCTCAGCCTGCTGGAACGGGCCGGTGCCGCCGGCGACCTCGCCGACCTGTGCCGCCTGCTCGGCGACCTGCTGCGCCGCACCGGCCGCACCGAGGCCGCCCTCGACGCCTACCGAACGGGCCTGGGCCACCGCACGGCCCCCGGCACCACCACCCTCGGCCCGGCCCCGGCCCAGCCGCCCCTGTGACACACCGGGGGACACCCCGACCGACACGTACCGGGCGCGGGGCCCGACGTTCGCGCGCGTGACCTGCGGGTCCCCATCGGAGGGTCGTTTCTGCCGCACATCGGACGGGTACCCAGGCGCGTACCGGACGGAGGTGAGGGCCGTGTCCGATCGGGACCGGGTCGCCCAGGTGCTCGCCGAGGAGGTGCGCGGGGCGGACCCGGCCGAGACGCCCGGACGGCTGTGCCACGCCGCGGTGCGGCTGCTGCCGGTGACCGGCGCGAGCGTGTCGCTGTGCGCCGAGGGGATGCCCGTGCCGCTCAGCGCGAGCAGCCCGCGCGTGGAGTACCTCATGGAAGTGCAGGCCACCCTCGGCGACGGGCCCTGCCTCACCGCCGCGGCGACCGGCGCCCCGGTGTTCGCCTGGGACCTCGAGGCCGATCGCGACGCGCTGCGCTGGCCGGTGTTCGCCCAGCATGCGGCCGCCGCCGGGATCCGCGCCGTGTACGCGCTGCCGCTGGGCCACCGCGCCGTGTGCGTCGGCACGCTCGACCTCTACCGCGAGGCCCCCGGCACCCTCGACGTCACCGACCTGGACGCGGCCCGCATCGTGGCCGACGAGATGACCCGGGCGCTGATGGCCCTGACGCGGCCCGCGCAGGGCGGCCGCCGCGACGAGGACACCTGGCTGCACGCCCTGATCGCCCACCACGACGAGGTGTACCAGGCCGTCGGCATGGTGATGGCCCAGCTCGGCGTCGCCGCCGACGAGGCCCTGGCCCGCCTGCGCGCCCGCGCCTTCGCCCAGGACCGCACGGTCATGGACATGGCCCACGAGGTGGTGGGCCTGCGCCAGGGCTTCGACGCGGGCTAGACCTCCGGACGCGCTCGCGTCAGACCTGGGCCCGGCCCTGCTTGCGGACGTCCGCCAGGCGCAGCGCGCCGACCTGGACGGCGGCCTGGGTGGCCTCGTTCGCCACGTCGCCCAGGCCGCCGTTGGTCAGGGCGAAGGAGTCCTCGCCGACGCGCACGGCGGCCACGTCCAGCGTGAGCACGGTCGGCTCGCCGGTCGGCGGCTGCGCCCGGAGGACCACCCGCAGGCCCTGGCGCGCGTCCCCGACCTCCGGCAGCGGCGCGTCGAAGACCTGCACGTCCTGGGTGACGTCCTGACCGGCCCGGGCCGAGAACCGGGCGCAGTCCCGCGGCATCGTCGCCAGCCAGGCCAGCGCGCGGTCCGCGTCCTGCGGGGTGCGGCCGCCGATCTGGTAGCGCAGCTGGGCGCCGGTGTCGGCGTCGTCCAGGCCGACGGCCGCGCGGGGCGGGCCGCCGAGGAGCTCGTCGGTGTAGAGCACGTCCAGCAGGCGCTGGCACGGGCCGGCCGCGGTCGACTTCAGCATGCCGTCCCGCCAGGTGGCCGCGCCGCGCGTCGCGGACCAGGGCGCGCCCAGGTCGGACTCGGTGATGAGCGCGGCCTGCGCCTGCGCCTCGGTGAGCGCCGCGCCGTCGCCCGACGTGCGCGCCTTGGGCGAGGCCACGGCCGAGGGGGAGGCGATGGTCGGCAGGGACCGGGGCGCGGTCGGCGGATGCTCCAGCCCGAGGCTCGCGCAGCCGGTGGCGCCGAGCAGTCCCACGGCGAGCAGGAGGACACGGGCGGGAGCGACGGTCATCGGGTGCCTCCTGGGCGGGCGGGCCGTGGGGGTGCGGGGACCTCCGGTCGGGATGTCCCGGGGATACCTCCCTCACGGCACCACCAGCCGCACCACCCGACCAGCGCGTGGGCCCGTACGGGTGACCCAGGTTGCTGCGGGCGGGTGCCCGGCCGGGGCCTGCCGGCCGGCTCAGGGGGCAGGGCACGCCTGCCGGCCGGCTCAGGGGGCAGGGCTCGAGTCGGCTGCGTTCGGCGCTCGGCCACCGCCGGGTCGGCCGCGTCCGCCGGGTCAGCCGCCCCGGCGCTCAGCCGTCCGCCGCGCAGTGCCCCAGCAGGCCCGCGACCTCCGCGTCCACCACCCGGTAGCGCACCACGCGGCCCTCCTTCTCGCCGGCCACCACGCCCGCCGCCCGCAGCAGGCGCAGCGCCTGGGACACGGCCGGGTCGTTCATGCCGGTGGCGACGGCGAGGTCGGACACGGCCAGCGGGCCGGTCCGGTGCAGGGCGAGCAGCAGCGCCAGCCGTTTGGGGTCGGCGAGCAGGGCGAAGCGGTCGGCCCAGGCGCGGACACGACCGGCGTCACCGATCGCGGCGATGGCGTCGCACACCCGGTGACCGTCGATGGTGCGGCGGTCGGCACGGTCGGCCGGTACGAGATGCATGGGGGCATCCTCGCAGGCGCCCGTATGTGATCTTGCATACCTGCGTAGCTGTGCAGCTATGCAGGGGAGGGTGCGGCCCCCTACGGTGGGCGGGCCGTGGTGCTCGGGAAGCCGGTGGAACACCGGCGCGGCCCTCGCCACTGTGATCGGGGAGTCCCCGTTCCGTCCGGCACCCGCCGGGCCACTGGTCGTACGACCGGGAAGGCAGGAACGGCGGACGCACCAGCCCCGTAAGCCAGGAGACCGGCCACGGCAGCTCACGAAGTGATCCACGAGGTGCTGGAGCGTGAATTCATGACCGATGCCGTCTCCTTCCGCTGGCGACGCGAGGACACCGTACGGACCGCAGGGCTGATGGCGGTGATCGCCGCCCTGCACGTGGTGGCGTTCGGCATCCTGTTCCTGCTGGTCGTGCCGGCCCACTACGAGGTCGGCGACAAGGCGTTCGGGATCGGCCTGGGCATCACCGCGTACACGCTCGGCATGCGGCACGCCTTCGACGCCGACCACATCGCCGCGATCGACAACACCACGCGCAAGCTGATGGCGGACGGCAAGCGGCCGGTGTCCGTGGGCTTCTGGTTCGCGCTCGGCCACTCCAGCGTGGTGGTGCTGATGGCCGGTCTGGTCGCGGGCGGCGCCGCCCTCGCGGGCGTCCTGATGAACGACGACTCGCGCACCCACCAGGTCCTCGGCGTCGTCGGCACGACCGTCTCGGGGACGTTCCTCTACCTGATCGCCGCGCTCAACCTGGTGGCCCTGCTGGGCATCCTGAAGGTGTTCCGGGCGATGCGGGCCGGCGAGTACGACGAGCGCGCGCTCGAACAGCACCTGGACTCCCGGGGGTTCATGAACCGCATCCTCGGCCGCCTCACCAAGTCCATCAGCCGCCCCGGCCAGATGTTCCCGCTCGGCTTCGTCTTCGGCCTGGGCTTCGACACGGCCACCGAGATCACCCTGATGGTGATGGCCGGCTCGGGCGCGGCGGCGGGGCTGCCCTGGTACGCGGTGCTGTGCCTGCCGCTGCTGTTCGCGGCCGGGATGAGCCTGTTCGACACGCTCGACGGCACGTTCATGAACTTCGCCTACCAGTGGGCGTTCTCCAACCCGGTGCGCAAGGTGTTCTACAACCTCACCATCACCGGGCTGTCCATCGCCGTCGCCTTCGTCATCGGCACCATCGAACTGGTGGGCGTCCTGCACGAGAAGCTCGACCTGACCGACGCGGTCACCACCTGGATCGCCGACATCGACCTCGACCACGTCGGCTACCTCATCGTGGGCCTGTTCCTGGTCGTGTGGGCGGCGGCGGTGGCGTACTGGAAGCTCGCCAAGGTCGAACAGCGCTGGACGCCGCGCCCGGCGGACACGGCCTGAGCGCCGGGCCGCGAGTGCTGGGCCGCGAGTGCCGCTACGGGCCCTCCACCGTCGCCAGGTACAGCTTCACGTAGCGGTCCACGTCGACGTCCAGGGCCACGTCCACCAGGGCCGGGGTGCGCGACTCGCCGTGGATCTCGGACTCGCCGGGGCGGGGGCGGCGGTCCACGACCGTCTGGCCGCGGGTCGGGCCGGGGGCCAGGGAGACCTCCACCGGGAGCAGCCCGGTGGTGATGCCCTGCGGGTCCGCCACCGCGCAGACCGCGCCCGCGTCGCCCAGGCCGCCCGCGTCGTCCTCCGCGGCGGGGGAGGCCGGACGGTGCGCGAGGAGGTCGCCGGCCAGCCGGGCGCCGGGTTCCGCACTCGCGCGCAGCCGCCGTACGTCCGCGCCGGGCACCACGACCCGGGTGAACACGTCCAGGCCGTACATCGTGATCGGCACCCCGGCCGTGAGCAGCACCGCGGCCGCCTCCGGGTCGTGCCAGACGTTGAACTCGGCGACGGGCGTGGCGTTCCCGGTGGTCACCGCACCGCCCATGAAGACGATCCGCCCGATGTTGCGGACCACCTCGGGGTGGGTGCGCAGCAGCAGCGCGATGTTCGTCAGCGGGGCCGTGGGGACCAGGGTGACCGGGCGGGGGCTGGACAGGATCGCGTGGCGCAGCAGCGTCACCGCGTCCGTGTCGGCCGCCCGGCGGGTCGGCGCGGGCAGGCCCAGGTCGCCCATGCCGTCGCTGCCGTGCACGTGCCGGGCCACCCGCACCGGTTCGATCAGCGGCCGCTCGGCGCCGCGCGCGACCGGGACCTGCGGGGCGCCGGCCTGCTCCAGCACGGTCAGCGTGTTGCGGACGACGCCGTCGACGTCGGTGTTCCCGGCGACACAGGTCACCGCCCGCAGGTCCAGCCCCGGGTGCCGGACGGCGAACAGCAGCGCGAGGGCGTCGTCGACCCCCGTGTCGCAGTCGATGACCACCGGAATGGGCTCCGCACCGTCCATGGCGCCACGCTCCTTCAGCTCACCTCCGAGCGTAGGCGCCGGGGGCGGCCCCCACCGGCCGAGCCCGCGGCCCGGCCGAGTGGTTCGTGCCTCCCCGACGGCTCACGCGTCCCCGTCCCACAGGGCGGTCCCCCGCGCCGCCGCGCGGTGCACCGCTCGGGTGAGCAGTGCGGCGGTCGGCAGCGGGCCCGGGCGCCGGCCGTCGCGCAGGCGCAGGGACGCCTGGTCCGCCTCGGCCTCGCGGGCGCCGATCACCGCCTGGTACGGGACCAGCCGGGCCGCCCGGACGCGGGCGCCCAGGGTGCCCTGGTCCGCCGGGCTCAGCTCCGCCCGCAGGCCGGCCGCCCCGGCCCGCCGGACCAGCTCGCGGGCCGCGTCCTCCTGCGCCCGTGACACCGGCAGCACGACCAGCTGGACGGGCGCCAGCCACACCGGGAACGCCCCGCCGTGCCGCTCGATCAGGTGCGCCACCGCGCGCTCCACGCTGCCGAGGACACTGCGGTGCACCATCACCGGCCGGTGCCTCGCGCCGTCGGCGCCCACGTAGTGCAGGTCGAAGCGCTCCGGCTGGTGGAAGTCGACCTGCACGGTCGACAGGGTGCTCTCCCGGCCGGCCGGGTCCTCGATCTGCACGTCGATCTTCGGGCCGTAGAACGCGGCCTCCCCCTCGGCCTCGTCGAAGGCCACACCCGCCCGCTCCAGCACCTCCCGCAGGAGCGCGGTCGCCCGGCGCCACAGGGCCGGGTCGGCGACGTACTTGCCGCCCGCACCCGGCAGCGACAGCCGGTACCGCGCGGCGCGGATGCCGAGGTCGGCGTAGGCGCGGCCGATCAGCTCCAGGGCGGCGCGGGCCTCCTCGACGGCCTGGTCGAGGGTGCAGAAGACGTGCGCGTCGTTGAGCTGGATCGCCCGCACCCGGGTCAGCCCGCCCAGCACGCCGGACCGCTCCGCCCGGTACATGCCGCCCAGCTCGGCGATGCGCAGCGGGAGTTCGCGGTGGCTGCGGGACCGGGAGCGGTAGATCAGCGCGTGGTGGGGGCAGAGGCTGGGCCGCAGGACGATCTCCTCCGGGCCGCCGCTCGCGCTGCTGTCCGAGCCGTCGTCCGGGCCCCCGCCGCCGGGCCGCATCGGCGGGAACATGTCGTCACGGTAGTGGTCCCAGTGCCCGGAGGTCTCGTACAGCTCGCGCTTGCCGAGCACCGGCGAGTACACGTGCCGGTAGCCCGCCTCCCGCTCGACGGCGCGGACGTACTCCTCCAGCTCGTGCCGGACGACCGCCCCGGCGGGCAGCCAGTACGGCAGGCCCGCGCCCATCAGCGGGTCGGTGTCGAACAGCTCCAGCTCACGGCCGAGGCGGCGGTGGTCGTGCATGGGGTGCTCCTCCTGCTGGGGAAGGGGCGAGTCCCCGGCACGGCGAAGCCCCGGGGCACTCGCCCCGGGGCTTCGGACGTCGAATCCGCGCGTCAGCGCGCCGCCGGGACCTTCTCCGGCGTCGTCGTGGAGGACGAGTGCGCTCGCTGCATGCGGCCACCGTAACGCGGGGGGCGGGGAGGGACCACCGGTTAACCGGCGGGCCGCCGCGCCCGGGGGGTTCACCTTCCCGGCGAGCTGGACACCCTTTCCCCGTGACCGATCTCTCCACGAGGAACCCCGACTGGTGGCGCCAGTCCGTCGTCTACCAGGTGTACCCGCGCAGCTTCGCCGACGCCGACGGGGACGGCCTGGGCGACCTGCGGGGCGTCACCGAACGCCTGGCCCACCTCGCCGCGCTCGGCGTGGACGCGCTGTGGCTCAGCCCCTTCTACCCCTCCGAGCTCGCCGACGGCGGCTACGACGTCATCGACCACCGGGACGTCGACCCGCGCCTGGGCGGCCTCGACGACTTCGACGCGCTCACCGCCGAGGCGCACCGGCTCGGGCTCAAGGTCGTCGTCGACCTGGTCCCCAACCACACCTCGCACCGCCACGTCTGGTTCCAGGAGGCCCTGGCCGCCGGGCCCGGCTCGGCGGCCAGGGCGCGGTACGTGTTCCGCGACGGGCGCGGCGCGCACGGCGAACTCCCGCCCAGCGACTGGCAGTCCGTGTTCGGCGGCAGCGCCTGGCAGCGGGTGCCGGACGGACAGTGGTACCTGCACCTGTTCGCCGCCGAGCAGCCCGACCTCGACTGGTCGAACGACGAGGTCCGCGAGGACTTCCGCACCACGCTGCGGTTCTGGTCGGACCGGGGCGTGGACGGCTTCCGCGTAGACGTGGCGCACGCGCTCGTGAAGGACCTCGGCGAGCCGCTGCGCGACCTCGGCTCGCTGCCCGCCACCGGCGAGGAGGCCCTGCCCCTGGTCCCGCCCGGCACGCACCCCTACTGGGACCGGGACGAGGTGCACGCCGTCTACCGCGACTGGCGCCGCGTCCTCGACTCCTACGACCCCCCGCGCACCGCGGTCGCGGAGGCGTGGGTGCCCGTCGAACGGCGCGCGCTGTACGCCCGCCCGGACGAACTCGGCCAGGCGTTCAACTTCGAGTACCTCCAGGCCCCGTGGGACGCGGAGGCGCTGCGCGCGGTCATCACCGGGTCGCTGCGCAGCGCGCGCGAGGCCGGGGCGTCGGCCACCTGGGTGCTGTCCAACCACGACGTCGTGCGGCACGCGTCCCGGCTCATGCTGCCGCCCGGCACCGACGAGAACACCTGGCTGCTGTCCAACGGCCATGCCCCGCGCGTCGATCCGGGGGCCGGGCTGCGGCGGGCGCGGGCGGCGACCCTGCTGATGCTGGCGCTGCCCGGGTCCGCGTACCTCTACCAGGGCGAGGAACTGGGCCTGCCCGAGGTCGCCGACCTGCCGGTGGAGGTGCTCCAGGACCCGGTGTGGGAGCAGACGGGGCACGTGCGCAAGGGCCGGGACGGCTGCCGGGTGCCGCTGCCGTGGACGACGGACGGCCCGTCGTACGGCTTCGGCGCGGGTGGGGCGTGGCTGCCGCAGCCGTCGTCCTTCGCGGCGTACGCCGTCCAGGCCCAGGACAGGGTGGAGGGTTCCACCCTGGAGCTGTACCGCAGGGCGCTGCGGCTGCGGCGCAAGCTGCTGCAGGGCGAGGAGCTGACCTGGGCGCCGGACGCGCCGGACGCGGTGCTGTCCTTCGCGCGTTCCGAGGGCTGGCGGTGCGTGACCAACCTCGGCGCCGACGCCGTACGCCTGCCGGCGGGCGAGGTGCTGCTGGCCAGCACCCCGCTGGACGACGAGGGCGTCCTGCCGCCGGACACCACGGTCTGGCTGGCATAGCCCGTGGTGCCGGGGCTCACCCCACCGTCGGGGCGGGGGCGGGGGCGGGGCCGCCGGCGAGGCGGTCGATGTCCACCGGGGTGGACGTCGCGGTCGGCGGCGGGGTGAGCACGATGGGGGGCTGACCGGCGGCCGGGGGCGGCGGGGTCAGGTCGGACTTGGGCAGCTTCGGCGGCGTGGTCTGCTGGAAGAGGGTCTGGTCGAAGTCGACCAGGCCGGTCTGCTCCATCACCGTGATGTGGTCCAGGACCGTGTCGTTGGCCTGGTCGGCGAGCGCGCGGACCAGCGAGTTCTTGGTGGTGGAGCGGATCTTCGCGACGGTGTTGAAGATCGAGCCGTGCGTCATCCGCAGGATGTTGGCGAAGTCCTTGTCGAACTGCTGGCCCTTGCCGTCGGAGGCGAGCTGGTTGACGAAGCCGACCTGCTGCGGGCTGGCGATGTTGGGCAGGGTGATGTTCAGCATCGGCGCGATCTTGCGGCAGGTGGTGTCCAGCGCCGAGTGCCCGTCGATGAGGTGCTGGCTGGCCGTGATGACGCCCTTGCTGGTGCCCTTCTGCACGCCCATCTGCCCCACCGGGTACTCCCACAGCCCGGCCGCCCGCACCTTCACCACGAAGTCCCGGTCGGACTCGGTCAGCGGCCCCCACTGGGTGTTGGCGATGATCCGGTCCGGCGCGCTGGACACGGTGCTGATCCCGAGCATCGACGGATAGGCGAGTGCGACGAGGGTGACGCTCAGGGCTCCCCCCACAAACAGAGTCCCCAGGGTGTTACGCGAAAGTCGCACCGTGCCTCCTGCCCGGCCGGGTTCATCGGACACCCACAGATACGCAGGAGAAGGCGAGTCGTCTCGACCGGATCCACAGTTTTCTGTCAGGGGTGGCTGAGGAGCGTATCCGCCCCGCGCCGGTTGGGGAGGCGTTGACCTGATCCTGGGGAGGTGTGGGGGTGCTCGGGGGTGAGTCGTGGGGGTGGGCGGTCCTAGGTTCGGGGCATGGCCCCGTCGTCCCCCGTGTTGCCCGTGCTGCCGTACCGGAAGCCGACCCCTGGTCGTGACTACTGGGTGCTGGACGACGTGTTGCCCGACCCCGGCGCGGTGCGCGAGCGGTGTCTCGCCAAGGACGACTGGGTGCGCGGGTACCCGTACACCTCGGAGAGCTGGCCCGGGCTGCGCAGCATGCCGGGGCTGGACGACCTGGAACTCGCCCGCGTCGAGCGGCTGGTGAGGAAGGCGACCGGGGCGAGCCGGCTCTGGGTGCAGCGGGCGTCCGGCGGAGGCACCCTCAACCACAACTGCGTGCAGGTCGTCGGCGCGGGCGAAAGCACGCCCCGGCCGCACACCGACTCGCGCGCCCTGTGCCGGTACGCGGCCGTGCTCTACCTCAACCCCGGCGCCCCGAAGGACTGCGGCACCAGCTTCTACCGGCAGTCGCTGCCCGGCGGGCGGCTCGGCGGCAACGTCGTGCAGGCCCCGCACACCAGCCTCGTCGACGCCCTCGGTACCCGCTTCGTCACCCCCGACGCCTTCGAGGAGGACGTCCGCGTCCCCCACCGCCCCAACCGCCTCCTCCTCTACCACGCCAACCTCGTGCACAGCGCGACCGGTTACTGCGGCACCACCCTGGAGGGCAAGCGCATGACCGCCGTCTTCTTCTGGATGGCGTGAGCGTCGTCGTGCCCGTGGGGGCCGGTGCGGCGTTGAGCACGCGTGCGAGGTCCTCTTCCGCTTTTCGCCCTGTGCCTGGTGCTGCTCGCCGGGGCTCTCGGCTGCGGAGTCCGTAGCCCGGGGCCGCCCCCTCCCGTCTCCGGCGCCCCGCCCGCCGTCGGTGCCTACCTCGGGTACGGGGGCGACGGAGCGCGGCGGACCGGGGGGTTCGGTGCCTGGGCGGGGGTGGCCGGCCCGCGGGTCGGGCGGGCCTACCTGCCCGGGGACCAGTGGCACGGCATCGAGGGCGCGTCCGGGGACCTGGAGCCGTGGGCGCGGTGGCGTGCGGCCCGCGAGGACCGGCTGTTCGTGCTGAACGTGCCGCTGCTGGAGCGCTCCGAGGACCACCTCCCCGACGCCGCCGTCCGCACCGAACTGCGCGCCGGGGCGCGCGGCGCCTACGACGGGCACTTCCGCGCCCTCGCCCGCCGGCTCGTGGATCTCGGTCTGGGCGACACCGAGCTCGTCCTCGGCTGGGAGATGAACGGCGTGACGTACACCCACCGCTGCGCCCCGGACCCGGCGGCCTGGACGACGTACTGGCGGCGCATCGTCGACGCGATGCGCTCCGTGCCCGGCCAGCGCTTCCGCTTCGAGTTCACGCCCACCCGCGGCCGCGACGCGATCCCCTGGCCGCGCTGCTACCCCGGCGACTCCCACGTCGACGTCATCGGCATGGACGCCTACGACGCCCCCCGCGGCCTGTCGTTCGCGGAGCAGCTGCGCGAGCCGTACGGCCTGTGGGACCACGTCCGGTTCGCCCGCGCGCACGGCAAGCCGTTCGCGTACCCGGAGTGGGGCCTGTTCGAGAACGGTGACGACCCGGCGTACGTGCGCGGCATGCTGCTGTGGACGGTCGCCCAGCGGCCCCTCTACCAGACGATCACCGACTACTGCCCGCACGGCGTCTGGCGCTGCCGGGACAACCCGCGCTCGTCCGCCGTGTACCGCGCGCTGCTGCGCACGACCACGGCACCCTGAACGCCCCGCCCGCCCCCGCCCCCGCCCTCGGCCGATCGGAGGAACCCCGCGGCGCGTACGGGCCGTCGTGCCGCCGTACGCCCCCGTACGGCCCGACGATCCGACCATGCGACGAGTACTCCGCGCCCCGCTGACCCTCCTGCTCGTGGCGCTCGCCGCCTTTCCCGCGGCGGCCGCCCCCGCCGGGCACACCGCCACCCGGGTCGCCCGCGACGTCCGCGCCCACGAGGAGGCCCGCGCCCGCGTCGAGGAGCTGCGGGAGTCCGACGCCCCGCCCGGCGAGGTGCGCGACGCCGAACGGCACCGCAGGGACGTCCGCAGCCGCCTGTGGGACCTGCTGTGGGCGGTGGAGCACGCCCTCGCGGACCCGGTCGCCGTCGACCCCGCCGGCCGGGCCGGGCACTGCCCCTTCGGCCCGCGCAGCACCCCGGCCCAGGTCCAGGCCCCGGCCCCGTTCCCGGGCGAAGGCACCTCCTGGACCGTGCCCACCACGGGCTACCGGCTCACCGCCGGGTACGCCGAGCGCGGCCGCCGCTGGAAGCACCGGCACACCGGGCAGGACTTCGCGGTCGGCTCCGGCACCCCCGTGCGCGCGGTCGGCCCCGGCACGGTCCGCGTCACCACCTGCGGCGACGGCTTCGGCAACCAGGTGCTCGTCCGCCACCGCGACGGCTACTTCACCCAGTACGCCCACCTCTCGCGCATCGACGTCCGCAAGGGCCAGAAGGTGCGCGCCGGACAGCTCCTCGGCCTGTCCGGCGCCACCGGCAACGTCACCGGCCCGCACCTGCACTTCGAGGTGCGCATCACCCCGTACATCGGATCGGCGGTGCCGCCCCTGCCGTGGCTCGCCCGCAAGGGCGTGCACCCCGAGCAGTGAACTCCCCCTCAAGATCAAGAAGTCGGTAAGAGACTTACAACCATCCCTCCGGGCGGGCCGTCCAACTCCCGCCCGGTGCGGGTTGGCGCACCGGGTCCTCACCGTCCCCTGGGGGAAGTCATGAGTTCAGTCTCCGCCGGGCGCCTGCTGCGCCGCGGCTTGTGCGCCTCGGCCGCCGGCGCGCTGGTCGTCACCGGACTCGGCGGCGGGGTCGCCGTCGCCGACGAGGCACAGAGCGACCAGCTGTGGATCCAGGCGCCGTACGAGCAGGCGGTCCTCGTCGCCCCCGACGGCGGCACCGCGCCGTACCGTTCGCTGGCCCTCGGCCTCTACCACGACAACGGCACCTTCGCCGTGACCGACGGCCGGCTGACCGTCGACGTCTCCGGCCTGGCCGGGGTCGCCGAGGTCGAGTGGCCCGCCGCCTGCACGCCCGACGCCGCCGGCACGGTCGCCGTGTGCGACACCGGTGACGTGCCCACCCGCCCCGGCCCCCAGGTGGAGCTCAAGCTGCGCGGAGTGCCCGGCGCCGCAGCCGGCGCCCAGGGCACGATCGAGTACGCGGCCACCGCGACCGGCGGCCCCGACGGCACGCTGACCGCCCCGGAGGGCGCCGCGGAGACCTTCGTGACCCTCGGCTCGGGCCCCGACCTGGGCGTCCCCGCCCCGCAGGACGTCACCCACGCCACCCCGGGCACGACGCTCACCGCGCCGTTCGCGGTCACCAACACCGGCGACGAGACCGCCCACGGCTTCACCGTGCGCATGTCGACGTCGTACGGCCTGGACCTGCTCACGCAGTTCCCGCAGTGCACGGCCAAGGCCCCGGAGGGCGGCTGGTACATGAAGGAGGTGGACTGCACCTTCGACACGGACGTGGCACCGGGCGCGACCGTGCAACTGCCCGGGGACGTCCGGCTCGCCGTCAACGAGGCCGCGCTGTACGACCGTTTCGACATCGACGTCGAGCCGGGCGGCGGCGCCACCGACCTGTCCGGCGCGGACAACTACCGCGCCTGGAGCATCCAGGCCGACAACACCGCCGACTTCCGGGTGCGCGGCACCGAGGTGCGCGGGGCGGCCGGCACGACCGTCGACGCCACGTTCCGCTTCGTCAACCGCGGACCGGCCTGGGTTGCCCACGTGTTCTCCGGTGACGCGCCCGCGCTCGTCGACTTCACCGTCCCCGAGGGGACGACCGCGGTCGGCGTGCCCGACCTGTGCCGGCCGCAGTCGGCCGGCGCCACGCGCTACACCTGCTACCTGCCGTCCGCGGCCTACCCGGGCCTGAAGGCCGACTACACGTTCGAACTGCGCGTCGACCGGGTCGTCCCGGACGCGACCGGCACGGTCGTCGCCCACCCGGAGCGCGGCGCCTCGACCCCGTTCGTGTTCGACCCGAAGGCGCGGAACAACACGGCCCGGGTGGTCGTGAACCCGAGCGCCTGAGAACCGGGTCGAGGGCGGGGGCGAGCCGCGACGGACCCGCCCCCGCCCGTTTCCCTACGGCGCGTCGACGAGGTCGTACGGCGGGACCTGCACCGTGCGGGCGCCGGGCGTCCCGCCGAGGACCACCTTGCGCAGGGAGACGTTGTTCTTCAGGTCCGTCTCCTGGAGGCGGTGGGCCGGGTTGGCCTTGACCTCGATGTAGTACGTGCCGTTCGGCAGGTCCGAGATGTCGAAGGACTGGCCGGGACGGTACTGGGTGTAGGTGTCACCGGAGCCGACGTCGAGCACCTCGCGCACCGAGATGGAGTTCTGCTGGCCGCAGGCGGTCGACAGGTCCGTGTTGTACGGGTGCCAGTTGGCGTTGCGCACCGTGTAGTCGATGGCGTCGGTGTTGGCGAGGCAGAACGCCTCCTTGCCGCTGCGCACCTGGCGGGTGCGGTCGGCGCTGAGCAGGCGGTAGCTGGCGAAGTCCGTGAAGTGCCAGTGCTCGTGGCCGATGCGCGGGTCCCACTCCATGGTGCCGGTGGGCGCGTAGCCGACCTGCTTGCCGTGGGCGTCGTAGAAGTACTGGTAGGCGTCCATCAGGTCGGCGCCCGGCTTGCGGAAGCCGTCCACGACGAGGGGGGCGGGGCCCGCGTTCCAGACGTTGGCGCTGAACGCCAGGTAGTCCTTGCCGGGTACGTCGCCGTCCTCGCCGTCGGTGACCGCGATGTCCCAGGCCGGCAGGGAGCGCAGGTCCGGCTTGGGCACGTTCGCGGGGACGCCCGCGCGGCCGGTGGGCCGCCGGCCGTCGGCCCTCAGCGCGGGGGCGACCCGCGAGCCGTCGGTGTGGCCGAGCCCGTCACCGAGGTGGTGCGCGAGCCCGCGGGCCTCCAGGGCGTGGGACAGGGCGCCCGGGGTGGGGGCGTCGGCGCCGCGCGGCCCGAAGTGGTGGCCCGCGTGACCCGCTCCCGTGGAGTGCTGGGAGTGCTGGGCGTGCGGGTCCGACGGGGCAGACGGGGCCGACGGGGACGCCGCGCGCTGCCCGGCCGTACCGCCGCCCGTGGTGCCTCCGCCCGAGGTGCCGCCGCCCGAGCCGCCGTCACCGGTCTGCCGGACGGTCACCTTGATGGTCGGGTGGTCGTCGGGGATGCCGAACAGGTCGCGGTACTTCTTGGCGACCGACACCTTGGCGGTGTACTCGCCGACGGGCAGGTCGACCGGCTTGTCGTAGTCGACGGTGCTGGAGTTGGCCGCCCAGCCCTTCTCGACACCCCACACCGAGCCCAGGGTGAACGGGTTGGTGGAGCAGCTCTCCGGGTAGTGCGAGGTGGCCGGGGCGTCCGGACGCAGGCGCCCGGAGGCGTTGTTGGGGCAGAAGGTGCCCTTGCTCCGCGTCACCTCCTGCCCGGCCGCGTTCTTCACGGACACCTCCAGGAAGCCCGGCAGCCCGGAGAAGTCCTTGACGAGCCCGGCGGGCAGCGTCCTGCTGGTGGTGCGCGTCCCGTTGCGCAGGATCTGCCGCGCCACCACCGGGTCCTTGTACGACCTGCGCGTCACGTTCAGTTCCAGTGGCGCGCCGTCCACCGTGACGTACGTGCCGAGGTCGAGGTAGATCCCGGGTTCCCCCTCCCACCGGTCGAGGGTCACGGCCTTCGACGCGGCGATCAGCTTGAGCTTCGGTGTCCCGGCCGGGCTCGCCGGCGCCGCACCGGCACCGGGGGCGGCCCCGGCGACGGTGACGACGGTGAGCACGGCCGCCGCGGCGAACGCCGCGCGCGTCAGGGCCTTGCGGTCTGGCTGACTGGTCATCGGTTCCTCGTCTGCGAGTGCCATGGTCAGTGGCATCGGACTGGACAGCCCACACCCCCGGCCGACCGAACGACGCACCCCAGGCGCCCCGGCCGCGACTGTGAACATCCTGTGAGAGGGACAAAGGGTGGGCGGGGGTTGCCTGTTGGGGCGGACGTTCACCGGGAGGGGTGGGTGCCGACTATGGTGATCCCGTGTGGGAAGTGTGTGCGGGGTCACACACGGGTGGTACGGCGGGCGGGCGGGGGGCCGTCGTCGTCCGTCGTCGGGCTGCTTGGGGGGCTTGTGTACGAGATGGTCAAGGGCGCCAACGTCGGGTTGGCGACGCTCAGCGACAACGTCGACGCGGTGTTCGTGAGCCTCGGGTGGGCGAGCCCCACCGGTGAGGGCGACGCGGACGTGTCCGTGCTGCTGCTCGACGGGAGCGGCAAGGTCCGCAGCGACGCGGACTTCTACTTCTACAACCACCCGGTCGCGGCCGACGGCAGCGTGCACCTGCTGGGCAAACAGCCCGCCGGGGAAGGCAGCGAGGACCGCATCGGCTTCGACCTGACCGCCGTCCCGGCCGGGATCGAGCGGGTGGTCATCGCCGCGAGCCGCTACGAGGGCGCCCGCTTCGGCGAACTCGAGGACCTGCGGGTGACGCTGGCCGACGGGTCCGGCGAGGAACTGCTGCGGTTCTCGATCGACGACGCCGGGTCGGTGAGCGCGTTCATCTTCGGCGAGCTGTACCGGCGCGGCGAGGAGTGGAAGTTCCGCGCGGTCGGCCAGGGCTACGACACCGGTCTGGCCGGGCTGGCGACGGACTTCGGGGTGGACATCGACGACGGCGCCGACGTTGCCGATGCCGCCGGCAACGTGGACGGCGTGGACGGCGTGGAGGCCGCTGACGCCGGTGGTGAGGCGGCTGTGGGCACCGGCGTCGAGAGCGCCGTCGAGGTGGCGTCGCCCTCGCCCGCGCCGCTCGTCCCGCAGGAGGACGGTGAGCCGCTGCCCGGCGTACCCGCTCCCCGGCGGCCCGAGGCGCAGGGTGAGCCGCGGGACGCCGTACGGGACGAGCCGCAGGGCGAGGCCGGGGGCGAGCCGCGCAGGGCCGCCCGGCCCCGCACCGCCCGGCGCAAGGTGACCCTGCCGAAGACGGCGCGCGCGTCCCTCGCGGAGAACGAGTCCTGGCGGCCGGCCCGGCTCTTCCCCGTCTCGGCGCTCAAGAGCGACCGCGACCGCGAGACGCGGGCCACGTCGGTCCTGCTGTCGGTGATGGCGCAGGTGCCGGAGTTCGGCCGGCGCCTCACGGCGGGATTCGGCGCCCCGGCCGGGCGGATGGAGACGTTCACCGAGGTGTCCCTGCCGCACGGCGACTCCCCGCGCCGGCCCGACGGCGTCCTCCGCGTCGAGCGGGCCGGCAAGCTCTGGACGGCGCTCGTCGAGACCAAGACCAACGGCAACGCGCTGCGCGCCGAACAGGTGCAGGCGTACATGGACATCGCCGCCCGCCGCGGCTACGAGGCCGTCGTCACCCTCTCCAACGACGTGGCCCTGGAGGGCAGTCCGCTGGTCGAGGTGAAGACCGACGGCCGCCGCAAGCACAAGGTGGCCCTGTGGCACCTGTCCTGGGCCGAGGTCGCGCACCAGGCGCAGATGCTGATCCGCCACGAGGGCGTCGGCAACAGCGCGCACGCCTGGCTGCTCCAGGAGCTGCTGCACTACCTCCAGCACGAGAACTCCGGGTGCCACGGCTTCCAGAACATGGGCGCCGCCTGGGTGCCCGTGCGCAAGGGCATCGACGACGAGACCCTGTGCCAGGGCGACCCGCGGGCCCTGGAGGTCGTCGAGAGCTGGGAGCGGCTGATCCGGCAGGTCTGCCTGGGACTCGGCGGCGAGCTCGGGCAGAAGGTGCTGCCGGTGCGGCGGGCCCGGCGCGGCACCGACCCCGGCGAGCGCCGCGCCCGGATGGCCGACGAGCTGTGCCGGGACGGGAGGCTGCACGCGGAGGTGCTGATCGAGGGCGCCCCGGGCGTCCTGACGGTCGCCGCCGACCTGCGCACCGGCAAGCTGCGCACCTCCCTCGAGGTCCCGGCGCCCGAGCAGGGCTACCCGCTCAACTGGGTCAAGCGGCTCGTGCGGCGGCTGGCCGAGGCACCGGCCGACCTGCACGTGGAGACCCTGGTCGAGGGCGACGGCGGCGGGCCGCGCGGCACCCTGGAGCGGCTGCGCCCCGAGCCGGCGGACCTGCTGCCGAAGAACGGTGCCCGGATCACCGGGTTCCGGCTGTCCCTCTTCAAGAACATGGGCAGCACCCGCGGCAACGCGGAGACCGGCTTCATCCGCAGCGTCGACGACGCCGTGCACCGGTTCCACGACGGTGTGGTGGTCCACCTGGACCGGCCCGCGGCGCGCAGGTCCACGGCCGCCGCGCCGGCGGTCGCGGCGGGCTGAGCGGGCCCGCCCCCTGGTCCGGTCCGGGTCCGATCCGGCCCGGCTCAGGGGGTGTCGGGCGTGTCACCCCCGGCGGGGGTCTCGTCCGGGGCCGGGGCGAGGCGGAGTTTTCGGGTGATGACGTCGTGGGCCAGTTGGGTGAGGGTGCGGCCCTCGGCGAAGGCGCGGGCGCGGAGGCGGTCCAGGGCCTGGTGGGCGTCGGCGTCGAACTGGGTCATCACCATGCCGACGGCCTGGTGGACCTCGGTGTGGTCCGGGGCCGGGGGCCGTGTGCGGGCGTGCAGGTCGAGCAGGGTGGCGGTGAGGGCGTCGCGGACCCGGAGGGCGGTGCGCAGGGCGGGGGCGTCCAGGGGGCCCGCCGTGTCGCGGAACAGGTCGACGGTGCCGATGGCCTGGTCGCCGACGCCCAGCGGGAGCGAGAAGACCGCTCGGACGCCGAGCTCGACCGCCTGGTGTGCGAAGACCGGCCAGCGGCGGACGTCGGGGCCGTCCGTGAGGTCGGCGGCCAGGACGGGCGCCGCCCGCTCCAGCGCCGTCTGTCCGGGGCCGTCGCCCAGCGTGAACTGGGTCTCGGCCAGCCGGGCCGCCGTGGGGTCGCTCGCGCACCACGTGGACTGCACGCCCGGACCGCCCGACAGCGTCACCGACGCGCCGCTCACCGGGAGCAGCCGGACGCAGGCCCGGCACAGGGCCTCCGGAATGTCGTCGTCCGTCTCCAACCCCTCGGCAGCCGACGCCAGTTCGGCGGCGATGCGGCGCCGCTCCTCCGCCTCGGCGGGCGCGCCGCCGCCGTCCTCCGGTGGCTCCCCGTCCGCCGGCCGCATGTCCCTCACTCCCGTCACCCCGGGTACGTCCCGCCCCTCGGTGGGCGGAACCGGTGCGTGGGCCCGGTTCCCCGCCTGCGCGGATGAAACCCGGCGGGGGCGGGAGGGCGGCCGGGGCGTCCGCGGTCGCACCGGTTCGTCCACAGGGTGTGGACAACTGTTCGGTCCGGGTCACCAGCCCGTCAGCAGGACGTGGTTGAGCAGCAGGGCGAGGGCCGCCTGGGCGGCCAGCCAGGCCCGGGGGCGGGTGAGGAAGGCGCAGCAGGGCAGCAGCCACAGGGCGAACGGGATCCAGATGCGTTCCGTCTCGGCCTTGCTCATGCCGGACAGGTCCGCGACCAGCAGGGCGGCCAGGGCGGCCGCGACCAGGAGGGCCAGCCGCCGGTCGGCGCCCGTCACCGGGTGCCGCAGGGCCGTACCGCCGCGGCCCAGGCCCGCCGCCGTCGCCGGGCCGGTGATCAGCACCGTGCAGGCGAGGTTCGCCCACACCCAGTAGCCGTACGGGCGGACGCCGCCCGCGCCCTCGTAGTACCGGGTGACCAGCAGGCGGTACGCCTCCCACCAGTCGAAGCCGGCCACCGTGAACGCCGTGGGCACCACCGCCAGGCCCGCCAGGAACAGCACCGCCCGCGGCACGGGCCGCTCCCGCGCGCCCCGCCGGCCCAGCACCACCACGGCCGCGCCGATCAGCGCGAACAGGGTGAGGCCGTACGACAGGTAGCAGGTCAGGCCGAACAGCAGGCCGGAGAGGGCGGCGCACGGCAGCGAACGGCGCGCCGGGCCGCCGGTCACCGCCAGGGCCAGACAGGCCACCGCCCACGCGGCCACCGCAGCGAAGTACGCGTCCGCCGACACCCCCTGCCACACCGCGGCGGGCGCCAGCACCAGGAAGGGCGCCGCCCGCCGGGCCAGGGTCTCGCCGGCCAGGGCCCGCACCGCCACCAGGACCGCGACGCCCGCCGTCGCGCCGGTCACCACGCACCACCCGGCCGCCCAGCCGCCGCCCCCGAGTCCGGCCCGGTCGAGGAGCACGAACGTCAGCGTCGAGGCGGGCGGGTGACCGGCGACGTGGGCGGGCCAGTTGTCGGGCGAGTGCAGCAGGATGTGCCGGGTGAAGCCGGCCAGCGCGGCCGGGATGTCGTCGAAGCGGCCGACGGAACGGAGATATTCGTTCCGGGTGGTGAGCCGGCCCGCCACGCCGCGCTGCCAGCCGTCGACCAGGGCCAGCGACAGGATCCAGGCCGTCGCCGTCGCCCAGGCGGCCGCGAGCAGGGCGGGCCAGCGCAGCCGCGCGGCCAGGACGGGACCGTACGCGACCACCGCCGCCGCGAGGACCACGGCCGCCGGGGTGCCGGGGCCGACGTGCGGGTCCCACGACGCGAGCAGCGGCGGCCAGTTCACCCGCAGCCGGTTCTGGATCGGCCGGCCCGCCAGCACGGCGGTGACCACGAGCAGCACGGCCGCGCCGACGGCGTACGCGTCCCGGCGCCGGGTGCGGTGCGCGAGGCGCGGGTCGGCGGCGGTCGACGTGTGCCCGGCGTTCACCGTGCCCCCCGTCCGTCGGCCGGTTCCGCCGCGCTGTGCAGGGCCGCGAACCGGCGGTCGTCCGCCGTCCACGCACCGGCCGGAGTCCAGCCGGGGGCGTACCGGAGCAGGGCCGCGGTCCCCAACCGCGCCCACGGAAAGGGCGGTTCGGTCGGGCCCACGTCGCTGACGCCGACCACCTGCACGTGCGTGCGCTCGTCCACGTCCACCGGCGCGGTCTCGGCGATCAGCAGCCCCCCGGGGCGCAGCAGTTGGCCCACCCGCTCCAGCAGGGCGCGCGGGTCGCCGCCTATGCCGAGGTTGCCGTCCATCAGCAGCACCGTGTCCCAACGGCCCTCCGCGGGCAGCGGGTCGAACACGGAACGGCGCAGCGCCTGCCCGCCGAGCCGCACGGTGCGGGCCACGGCGGCGGAGCTGACGTCGATGCCGAGCACGGTACCGCCGCGTGCCGCCAGCTCCGCGACCAGCCGCCCGGGGCCGCAGCCCACGTCCAGCACCGCGCCCTCGCACCGGTCCAGCACCGCCCGGTCGACCGCGTCCGCCCGCGCGCACCAGCGTTCGACGTCCAGCGGCAGCAGCCAGCCGTCGGCCCGGCGCAGGAACAGCGGCCCGCGCCCGGTGCGCAGGGCGGTGGCGTACGGGTCGGAGGCGGACCAGGCCCCCGGGGCCCCGGGGACACCCGGCACCCCCGGGAACGCCTCCCCCGTCGGCGGGTGGTGGGCCGCCGCGACCTCCGTCGCCGTACCGCCGCCGCCGCTCATGCCGCCCCCTCCGTCGCCGTACCGCCGCTGCCGCTCACGCCGCCCCCTCCGTCGTCGTACAGCCGCCGCTCACGACCGCACCCCCGGCCCGCACGCGGCGAGCCGCCGCGCGAAGCGGCCCGTCGGGGCCAGGGCGGCGACCTCCGCCGCGTCGGCCGCCGTGTCCACGTCCCGCAGGCACGGCAGCTCCCGCACCCGCAGTCCCGCCGCCCGCAGCCGCTCGCGCTGGACGGCGCCGGTCTCCGGCGTGGACATCGGCACGCCCCGCAGCAGCGCCTCCGCCGGGCCGGGGTCGGCGAGCCCGAGCGCCCAGAAACCGCCGTCGGCGGCCGGCCCGAACCAGGCGTCGCAGCCGGTGAAGTCCACGTCCAGCAGCTCGGGGGTGACCTGCGGGGTGTCCATGCCGATCAGCAGGGCCGGACCCGGCCGGTGCGCGAACGCGGCGGCGAGGCGGGCGTCGAGCCCCCCGCCGCACTGCCGTACGACCTCGATGCCGGGCGGCAGCCACGGGCCGGGGGAGCCGTCCAGCACGAGGACGCGGTGGGCTGCGGGCGTGGCGGCCGCGGTGTGCAGGGTGTCGGCGAGGGCGGCCTCGGCGAGGGCGGCGGCCTCGTGCGGCGAGTACGGCGGGGTGAGCCGGGTCTTGACCCGGCCCGGGCGCGGCTCCTTGGCGATGACCAGGAGGGTGGCGAGGGGGACGGCGGGAGCGGCGGCGGGGTGGACGCCCCGCGCGGTCGTCATGAGCGGTCCGCCGGATGTGCCGGGGCGGGCCCGGCCGGGTGTTCCCCGCCGGGCCCCGCGGAGCGCCGGGGCGCCTCCCCGAGCACACCGCTCATGTCCCGTACCGCCTGCCAGGTGCCCCGCCAGGTGCCGGTCACCTTGGAGGTGCCGGTGCGCGGGCGGTACGGCACGTCGTGCTCGGTGATCCGCCAGCCCGCGTCGGCGGCGCGGACCACCATCTGCAGGGGGTAGCCGCTGCGCCGGTCGGTCAGGCCGAGGGCGAGCAGCGGCGCGCGGCGCGCGGCGCGCAGCGGACCGAGGTCGTGCAGGCGCAGGCCGGTGCGGCGGCGCAGCAGGCGGGTGAGGGCGAGGTTGCCGGCCCGGGCGTGGGGCGGCCAGGCGCGCCGGGACTGCGGCCGGCGCCGGCCGAGCACCAGGTCGGCCGTGCCGGAGCGCACCTCGTCGACGAAGGGCACGAGCAGGGCGGGGTCGAGGGAGGCGTCGCAGTCGCAGAAGCAGACCACGTCGGCGGTCGCGGCGGTCAGCCCGGCGTGGCAGGCGGCGCCGAAGCCGCGCCGGGCCTCGTGCACGACCGTCGCGCCGAGGGCGCGGGCGAGGTCGGCCGAGCCGTCGGTGGAGCCGTTGTCCACGACGAGCGCGCGCCAGCCTGCGGGGACGCGGGCGAGGACCCAGGGGAGGGCCTCGGCCTCGTTCAGGCAGGGGAGCACGACGTCGACGCCTCGCGGCGGTGGTGGGGTCGTCGTCACGCTCTCACCCTACGAACGAGAAAAGGGCATTCCGGACAGCCGCTCCTTACGGAACGCGGACGTCGGCGCCGGGCCCGCGCCGCTCGCCGGGCCGGGTGCGAGGCTGGTGGCATGCAGCAGTCCCACGAGCGGCTGGAGCCGGCCGGACCCGGTCCCGCCCCCGCCGGTCCCACCCCTGCCGGTGCCGTTCCCACCGCCCCCGCCCCCGGCGGTCCCACCCCTGCCGGTGCCGCCTCCACCGGTCCCACCCCTGCCGGCGCCGCCTCCGCCGCCGCTCCCACCCCCGCCCGTCCCGCCCGCATCCTGGTCGTCGACGACGACCCCACCGTCGCCGAGGTGGTCACCGGGTACCTGGACCGCGCCGGCTACGTCGTCGACCGGGCCGGCGACGGCCCCGCGGCGCTCGCGCGGGCCGCCGGGCACCGCCCCGACCTGGTGGTGCTCGACCTGATGCTGCCCGGCATGGACGGCCTGGAGGTGTGCCGGCGGATGCGCGCGGACAGCGGCCCGGTGCCGGTCATCATGCTCACCGCCCGCGGTGACGAGGACGACCGCATCCTGGGCCTGGAGGTCGGCGCCGACGACTACGTCACCAAGCCGTTCAGCCCCCGCGAACTGGTCCTGCGCGTGGAGTCGGTGCTGCGCCGCACGCGCCCCCGCGCGGACACCGGCCCGCTCGGCGCGGCGGGCCTCACGATCGACCCGGCGGCCCGCCGCGCCACCAAGAACGGCACGGAACTGGCGCTCACCCTGCGCGAGTTCGACCTGCTGGCGTTCTTCCTGCGGCACCCGGGGCGGGCGTACGGGCGGGAGGACCTGATGCGCGAGGTGTGGGGCTGGGACTTCGGCGACCTGTCGACGGTCACCGTGCACGTACGGCGGCTGCGCGGCAAGGTCGAGGACGACCCGGGCCGGCCCCGGCTGATCCAGACGGTGTGGGGCGTCGGCTACCGCTTCGACCCGTCCGCCGCCGGGCCCGCCGAGCAGGAGGCCTGAGACGTGCGCGACACCCTCCTGATCGCCCTGTACGCCTTCGCCGGCGCCGCCCTGACCGGTCTGGCCGGGGCCGCCGTGCTGCGCGGGACCCGCCGCCGCTCGCTCACCGCGTCGCTCGCCGTCGTCGCGGCGGTCGGGGTGGTCGCGATGCTCGCCGGAACGCTGGCCGTGGCGTGGGCGATGTTCCTGTCCCCGCACGACCTGAAGGTCGTCACCACGGTGGTCGCCATGGCGGCCGCGGTGTCGCTGGCCACCGCGCTGCTGCTGGGCCGCTGGGTGGTGGCCCGCAGCCGTGACCTCACGGTGGCGGCCCGCTCGTTCGGCGACGGCGGCGCCTTCGCCCCGCCCGTCCAGCCCGGCACCGCCGAACTGGACGCGCTCAGCCGCGAACTGGCCGCCACCAGCGCCCGGCTCGCCGAATCACGCGAGCGGGAGCGGGCGTTGGAGACGTCCCGGCGGGAACTGGTCGCCTGGATCTCGCACGACCTGCGCACCCCGCTGGCCGGGCTGCGCGCCATGTCGGAGGCGCTGGAGGACGGCGTCGCCGCCGACCCCGACCGCTACCTCAAGCAGATCCGCACCGAGGTCGAACGGCTCAACGACATGGTCGGCGACCTCTTCGAGCTGTCCCGCATCCACGCGGGCACCCTCCCGCTGAGCCCGTCCCGGATCTCCCTGTACGACCTGGTCGGCGACGCCCTCGCGGGGGCCGACCCGCTCGCCCGGGAGCACGGCGTCCGGCTGGTCGGCGCCCACGTGGAGCCGGTGCCGGTGGAGGTCGACGGCCGGGAGATGAGCCGGGTGCTGGGCAACCTGCTGGTCAACGCGATCCGCCGGACGCCGGCCGACGGCACGGTCGCGGTGGCCGCCGAACGCTCTCCGGACGGCGTGGTGCTGTCGGTGACCGACGGCTGCGGCGGCATCCCGCCCGAGGACCTGCCGCGCGTCTTCGACACCGGCTGGCGCGGCAGCGACGCCCGCACCCCGCCCGCCGGGGCGGGCCTGGGCCTGGCGATCGTCCGCGGCATCGTCGAGGCCCACCGGGGCCGGGCCGGCGTGCGCAACGTCCCCGGCGGCTGCCGCTTCGAGGTGACCCTGCCGGTCGCGCCGTAGGGGAACGGGGCCCGAGCCCCCGAGCGGCCTCAGGGGGAGGGCACGCCGGGCTGCGCGTGGCGGAAGAGGGTGAGCAGGACCAGCAGCACCGTGAGCATCCCGAGGAAACGGGCCAGGCGCCGGACCCTGGCCGCCGGGTCCAGCTGCCGCCAGCCGGGAGCGGCCGGGGGCTCCTCGGGACACCACACCTCGCCGACGGCGTCGTCCACGTCCGCGCCGGTCGCGCGCTCGCGGGCCGACGGCTCGCGCGGTGCCGAGCGGCGTATGGCCTCCTCGGTGTCGCGGAGGAACTTCCCCCACTCCGCCTCCGGTACGGCCGGCTCCCTCACGGTCACTCCCCTCGTCCTCCTGTCCGCAGCCGGGTCGATCTCTGCCAGTCAGGACGACGGAGGGGAGGAACGCGTTCCCGCCCCCGGTCAGCGGGTCACAAGGTCACCGGGTTGCCGCCGAAGGTGACCACCAGGTGGCCGTCCGCGGCGAAGGACCAGCCGAGGGCGCCCGCGTAGGAGGTGCAGCGGGAGCCGTTGGTGCCGGTCCAGAACTGGTTGGTGGCGTCGGCGTCGCCGACGGTCTTGTCGTTGGAGCCGCTGACCGCGAAGCGGCAGGAGGTGTTGGAGCGGAAGACCGACGTGCCGGCGTCCCAGGAGAAGTTGCGCTGGGCGTTGTCGACGCCGACGTTGCTCGTCACGGTCATGGCGCCCGGGTTGCTGTTGTAGGTGAACCCGTGCTTGCCGTTGCGGTAGGCGACGCTGTGCCGGACCACGTGGTCGACCGCGATGCCGTCGCCGCCGAGCTTGTAGCCGTTGCGGTCGCCGTTGGAGTTCACGGTGCCGTCGGAGAGCGTGCCGTTGTTGTACGACAGCGAGTACTCGACCGTCACGGGGCCGATCGCGCCGGTGTCGGTCTTGGTGTACAGGTCCCAGCCGTCGTCGATGTTGTTGTGCGAGACGGCGTAGCGGAAGACGTTCCCGGTGCCGGTGGTGAGCTTGGCCGCGAAGCCGTCGGCGTCCTCGCCGTCGGAGTCGGCGTTGTCGTGCGACTCGGCGCTCAGGACGAGGTTGTCGGACGGCCACTGGCTGCTCGGCGTGGTCGACGCGATCCGGCCCAGCTGAAGGCCGGTGTCGCGGTTGTAGCGGGTCACGGTCCGCTCGATCACGTTGTGGCTGCCGCCGACGTAGATGCCGTTGTCCCCGGCGTGCTGGACGACGAGGCCGTACACCCGCCAGTACGACGCGTTGAGCTGGAGGCCGCGGTTGGCCGGACTCTCCGTCTGCGCCGAGAAGTCGAGGACCGGCGTCTCACCCGGGTACGCCGACAGCGTGGTCCGCGCCGAGGAGGTGCCGTTGCTGCCCTCCGGGACGGTGATCGTGGACGCGTAGGAGTAGGTGCCGCCGCGCAGGTAGATCGTGCCGCCCGGGGCGATCCGGCTGATCGCCGACGGCAGCGTGGTGGGCGCCGCCTGGGTGCCCGCCGCGCCGTCCGTGCCGCCCGGCGCCACGTACAGCGCGCCGCTCGTCGGCGGCGGGGTGGTGGTGCCGCTGGTCTCCGCGTCCAGGTAGTCGACGTTCGGCAGGCCGCCGGAGGTGGTCGGGTTCAGGCGGACGGTGTTGGCGCCCGCGTCGAGGGACACCGTGAGCGTCTTGGTGACCCAGGCCGACCACGCCCCGGTCCCCTCGAACGACGGCGTCTGCACCGTCGTGCCGTTGACGACCAGCGCGGCCGGGCGCGCCGTCGTCGAGCCGTTGGCGAAGCGGACGGAGAGCGTGGCCGGGCCGGCGCTCGCCGCGTTGACCGTGAACTGGGCGTAGCCACTGGTGGAGTTGGTGCCGTTGCAGAAGCCGGAGCCGGAGTAGCCCGTCCAGTCCGAGTCGATGGTGCCCTTGCAGACCGCGGGGGAGCTCTCGGCCTCGTAGCGCGTGGACGCGGCCTGCGCGGAGGGGCCGGACAGCGCGACGAGCGCGCCGGCCAGGAGGCCGACGGACGCGATGACTGGTCTCAGGTGCATCGTTCGTCTCCAGGGGGTGGTGAGTACGGCGGGGTGGGGGTGGTGCCGTGCGGTGCCGGGGACGGCGTGCGACCGCGCGTCCCCGGGGAGTGGTGCGTTCGGGTGCGTGAACGCGCGCCGGTCCGTGCTTCCCGGCTGCGCTGGAGCGGGTGCGTCGGTACGATGGGAAAGCGCTTTCTCCGGGACCGTAAGGGCGTCGCTCCGAACACGTCAAGAGACGTGTACGTGATCGGAATTCATGGACATGAACGACCGGGCCGCATGGCAGCCCGCCCGCGAACCTCACGTCCAGGTTACGGAACCCTCAATCCCCGGTGGCCGCGAGATGAGGGCGCGACGATGGGGTCATGACCCCGGCCCAGCGCGCCCTCGCCCGCCTCGAAGCCTGGCCCGACCTCACCGAGGGTCCGGCCGCCTGCGGGACAGGACGGGCGCTGCGCACCCCGCGCGCGGAGATCGTCCACTTCCACACCGACCACGAGGTGGACCTCCACCTCACCGGCGGGGCCATCCGGCGCATCGCCGCCGACCTGCGCGCCTCGACGGCGATCCGTCTGCTGCCCGGCTCCCGCTGGGTGACCGTACGGCTCGACTGCGAGGCCGACCAGCACCTGCTGATGAGCCTGGTCAGCATGGCCCTCAAGGCCCACCAGGGTCCGGGCCCCGCGGGCGTCCCGGCCCAGCCGCTCGACGCGGTCCCCGCCCAGGCCACCGCCGGACGCCCGAGCCAGGAGCCGACCGTGCCGCCGCCCACCCCGGAGTGCAACCTGCGGCGCGTCATGCTCGTGCCGCGGGACGCGCCGCTCGGCTGAGCCGGGGGCTGAGCCGGTGGCGGTGGCGGTGGCGGGGGCGAGCCCGCTCGCGCCGGTACGGTGGCCGCGGCGCCACCGGGTGGGAAAACCCCTGGCGGCCCACGGACTCCGGGCGCTAGCCTCGCCGGCGATGACGACTCACTTCGCTCAAGGAATGGGGGTCCCGTCCGCGCAAGGTGAGTGGTGACGGCCACTCCCCCCGCGAACGGGGACACCCGGTTCTCCCTCTGGCAGCGCGTGCGCGCGTTCGCCGTGCCGCCCTCCGTGATCGAGGCCGCGACCGCCCGGCGCCGTGCCGGTGACTGGGCGGGCGCCTGCGCCGCGGCCGGCGTCGACGTCGACGTCCGGCCCCGTGCCGTCGCTCGCACCCACGGCCACGACCTCGCCGCCCGTCTGCGCGACGACCTGCGGCACCTCGCACCCGACCTGCTGCGCTGGCACCTGCCGCGGATCGCCCCCGACGGACTGCTGCGTCCCGGCCTCACCCTCACCCTGGCCCGCTACGCCGCCGGCCCCGGCGACCCGTCCCCGGTGCACCTCGTCGCCCGCACCGCACCGGCCTGGGCGGACGGGGGGCAGCGGATCAGCCTGGCGCTGTGGGACGGGCCGGAGGACCGGCGACCGGCCGCCACGCCCTCGCACCCGTCCCTGTCCCCGTCCCGCGGCCATCCCCATCCCCGGCCCAGCCGGTGGTTCCGGCTGGACCTGCACCGACACCTGTGGGACGCGCGCCGGGCCGGTGAACTGGCCGCCCGGGCGGGCGCTGTCGACGCACCCGACGGCGAGCTGGTCGCGCCACCGCCGGAGTTGGCCCGCCTCCTGCCCACGGACCGGTGGTGTGCCGTCGACCGGTGGGCCGAGGAAGCGGCGCTGGTGCTCCGCGCCGAGGGGCGGGGCGGCGGCGGTGCCGTCGCCGTACGGCTCGGCGGGCGGCGTCGGCTGGTGCTCGACGTGGGTCTCGACGCGAGCGGTGCGCCCGTGCTGCGGGGCGTGACCCCGGCGACCGCCGGCCGCGCCGGTGCGCTCCCCGCCCTGCCCGACGCGGCCACCTGGGTCCTGCCCGACCTGCACCTGCTGCGCACCGGGCTCCTGGACGCGCGTGCGCTGCACCCGCTGGTCGCGTCGGCACTCGTACCGGAGCGGGTGCAGGGCGCCGGGGACGGCCCGTCACCTGCGGGGGCCAGTGGACCGAGGCTCGTCGAGTGCCGGGGGGACCGGCACCGCATCGGGCTTGCGGACGGCGTGCTCGTGCCGTTGGACCACTCGCCCGAGGAGATCCTGCGCGAGGAACTGCTGGCCGCGCTGACCGGCACCCCGCTCCCCTGTCTGCGGGTCGTCGCCGAGGCCCACCGCAGGCCCGACGACCTCGGCCTGATCCGCGAGCGCCTGGACCACGGGGACCTCGCCGGTGCGCTGGCCGTCGTGGAGGACCTGCTCGGACCGGGCGCGAACCTGCCCGACGGGGCCCTGCGGGACGAGCTGGAGACGGCCGCGCAACGACGCGTCGCCCACGGGCTGTTCCGCGCGGGCCTCGCCGAACCCGGCGGCGGGAGCCGCACCGGGTGGCGCGCGCACCCGAGGCCCACCGGGACACCGGTCGTCCCCGGGCCCCTGCCCGACCGGGCCGGACCGGGCCACCGCCGCAGCCGGGAGCACCCGTTCCGGCCCCGCCACGCCAACCGGTTTCCCTGAGCGGGCCCCGGCCCCGACCTCACTTCCCACGCTCTCCGCCCGGGTGACGCCGTCCGTCACCCCCACACGACCCCAAGGTGATGCCCATGCCCATGCCCGCGCACGCGACCCCCGCCGCAGACTCGCCGTCCACCCACTCGCCGTCCGCCCGCCCGTCGTCCACCCACTCGTCGTCCACCGCCCCCGAACCCCCCGAACTCGACGTCGCCCGGGACCTGTTGGCGCTGCTCGCCGACACCGCCACCGAACCCCGCCCCGACACCCAGCTCGAGGCGCTCACCCTGGCCGTCGCGGCCGACCTGCCCGTCCTGCTGTGGGGTGAGCCGGGGATCGGGAAGACCGCCGCGCTGACGCAGCTCGCCGAGGCGCTGGAGCTGCCGCTGACCACGGTGATCGCCAGCGTGCACGAGCCGTCCGACTTCTCGGGGCTGCCCGTCGTCGGGGACGACCCGGCCGAGCAGGGCGTACCGCTGGCCCCGCCGGACTGGGCCGTACGGCTGGTGCGGGCCGGGCGGGGGCTGCTGTTCCTGGACGAGCTGTCCACGGCACCGCCCGCCGTGCAGGCGGCGCTGCTGCGGCTGGTGCTGGAGCGGCGGATCGGTGCGCTGCGGCTGCCGCCGGGCGTGCGGATCGTGGCCGCCGCCAACCCGCGGTCCTCGGCGGCCGACGGCTGGGAGCTGAGCCCGCCGCTGGCCAACCGGTTCGTGCACCTGCAGTGGGTCCACGACCCCGAGGTCGTCGTCCGCGGGCTCGGCGGCACCTGGCCCCGCGCGACCCTGCCCCGCCTCGACCCGCGGCGGCTGCCGGACGCGGTGGACTTCGCGCGGCGGGCGGTGTGCGGGCTGCTCGCCGCCCGGCCGGAGCTCGTGCACCGGCTGCCGTCCGGCGAGGGCCGGCGGGGCGGGCCGTGGCCGTCGCCGCGCAGCTGGGAGTCGACCCTGCGGCTGGTCGCCTTCGCCACCGCGGCGGACGTGTCACGAGACGTGCTGTCACTGCTGGTCAGGGGCACCGTGGGGGACGGTCCGGGGCTCGAACTGCTGGCGAGCGTGGACCGGATGGACCTGCCCGACCCCGAGACGCTGCTCGCGGACCCGGTCGCCGCCGAGCTGCCCCGGCGCGGTGACCTGCGCCAGGCCGTACTGGACGGCGTGGTCGACGCCGTCCGGCGCCGCCCGGGCCGGGACCGCTGGGACGCGGCCTGGGCGCTGCTCGTGCGCGCGGCCGAGACCGGCGCCCCCGACCTGGTCGTCGTCCCCGCCACCACCCTCGCCTCCCTGCGCCGCGAGGACTGGGACGTCCCGCCGTCCATCGAGCGGCTGACGGGCGTGGTGGCACTGTCACGGCGGGCGGACCGGGTGGCCCGTACGGCGGGCGCGAGCGCGGCGGGCGCCGGGGTCCGCCGGTGAAGCGGGAACAGGCGTCCCCGGGGGCCGGCGCCGGCGCCCTCGACGTCGGCAAGCTGTACGCGGCCCGGCTGCACGCCGTCCGCGTGCGGCCGTACCTGGCGACCGCCCTGTTCGCGCTGCACACCGTGGAGTCGCGGCGGGTGCCGACGATGGCGGTCGACCGGCACTGGCGGTGCTACGTCTCCCCGGCGTTCGTGGACCGCACGCCCCTGGAGGAACTGGCCGGGGTGTGGGTGCACGAGGTGTCCCACCTGCTGCGCGACCACCACGGGCGCGGCGACCGGGTGGCCCGCGAGCGGGGGCTGACCGGCGCGGGGGAGCGGCTGCGCATGAACATCGCCGCCGACCTGGAGATCAACGACGACGTGTACGGCGACGGCCTCGCCCGCCCCGAGGGCGCCGTCCGGCCGGACGACCTGCGGCTGCCTGAGGGCAAGGTCATGGAGGACTACCTGCGCCGGTTCAGGCTCGGGCCGCTCACCCAGCACCTCGCCTGGCTGGACTGCGGCAGCGGCGCCGACGGCCTGGAGCGCGAATGGGAACTGGGCCCCGAGGGCGCGGACGGACTGAGCGACCAGGAGCGGGACGCGGTGCGCTTCCGCGTCGCCCGGGGCATCAAGGGCCGCCCGGGTGACGTGCCGCGGGGCTGGCGGCGGTGGGCCGAGGAGGCGTTCCACCCGCCGCAGCCCTGGCGGGAACTGCTGGGCGCGGCGATCCGCTCGGCCGCCTTCGGGGCGGGCACCGGCGACGACTACAGCTACGGCCGCCCGGCCCGGCGCTCGGCCGGGCTGTCCGGGGTCGTCCTGCCCGCCCTGCGGCGCAGACCGCCGCGGGTGGCCGTCGTCATCGACACCTCGGGCTCGGTCAGCGACGCCGAACTGGGCAGCGCGCTGCTGGAGGTCACCGCCATCTCCCGGGCCGTGGGCGGCCGGCGCGACCAGGTCGGCGTGGTGCCCTGCGACGCGGCGGCCCGCAGCGTGCACCCGCTGTGCCGCGCCGAGGGCATCCCGCTGGTGGGCGGCGGCGGCACGGACCTGCGCACCGGCTTCGCGACGGCACTGCGCGGCCGGCCCGCCCCGGACGTCGTCGTGGTCCTGACCGACGGCCAGACCCCCTGGCCGGACACCCGCCCGCCGTGCCGGACGGTGGTGGGCCTCTTCCCCCGCCAGGAACCGGGCGGTACCTGGTGCGAGGACGACCCCGACTACGTCCCGGACGGGCCGCCCGCCTGGGCACGGACGGTGGTCATCGGCGGCGGGGGCGGGGACGGGAGCAGGCCCTGAGGGGCGCCGGGCCCGCCCCCGCCCCGGGTGCCGTCCCGCCCCGCGCGTCTCCTAGGGTGCGGCCATGACCACCTCGCAGGCGTACCTCTCCGAACTGTTCTCCCTCGACGGCCGGGTCGCCCTGGTGACCGGGGGCAGTTCCGGCATCGGGCGGGCCGTGGCCGAGGCGCTGGCGCGGGCCGGGGCGCGGGTCGTGATCGTGGCCCGCAGGGAAGCCGAACTGGCGCGAGCCGTCGGCGAGCTGGAGGCCCTGGGCGCCCGTGCGGCCTGGGTGAGCGCCGACCTGGGCACGCGGGCCGGGGTCCGCGCGGCGGCCGAGGAGGCGGCCGCCGCCTTCGGGGAGCCGGACATCCTCGTCAACAGCGCCGGCGTCAACCTGCGCCCCCCGATGGGCGAGGTGGGCGAGGACGTCTGGGACACCACCCTGGCCGTCAACCTGGAGGCGCCCTTCCTGCTCGGCGAGCGGTTCGGCCCCGGCATGGCCGAGCGGGGCTTCGGGCGGATCATCCACATCAGCTCCCAGCAGGCCCACCGCGCCTTCGTGCAGAGCGGCGTCTACGGCGTCTCCAAGGGCGGCCTCGAATCGCTGGCCCGCTCCCAGGCCGAGGCGTGGTCACCGTACGGCGTCACCAGCAACACCCTCGTGCCGGGCTTCGTGATGACTCCGCTCAACGCCCGCCTGTCGTCCGACCCCGAGCGGGTCGCCGCCCTCGCCGCCCGCACGATGGTCGGCCGCAACGGCCTCGCGGAGGACTTCGCCGGGGCCGCGGTCTTCCTGGCGAGCCGGGCCTCCGCCTACGTCACCGGGCAGTCCCTGTTCGTGGACGGCGGGCTCTCCGTCCACTGACGCACCCTCCCTTGACCGGGCCGCGGGGCGACGGCAGGGTGGGAGCGCTCCCGGGCGCGGTGTCCGGGGCCGTCGCCGTCCGGGCCGTCATCTCCGTCGCCGTCATCGCCGTCATCGCCGTCGTCGCCGTCGTCTCGGCCGAAGCCGAAAGCGGGCCGCCATGCAGAGCCGGACCAAGCGCCACCTGTCCCCCGCCGACCTCGACGCCCTGCTGCGCGCCTCCACCGGGGTCGGGTGCCGGGTGGAGGCGGAGCTGACCGACGGCTGGTTCGCCGCCGCCTACCGGGTCGTCCTCGACGACGGCCGTCCCGCCGTCGTCAAACTCGCCCCGCCGCCGGACGCCCCGGTGCTGCGCTACGAACGCGGCATCACGGCGACGGAGGCGATGGTCTACGGCCGCCTCGCGGCCCTCCCGCCCGGGCAGGTCCCCACCCCGGAACTCCTCTACTCCGGGCCGGAGTTCGTGGTCCTCTCCGTGCTGGACGGCACCCCTTGGGACAAGGTGGCCGACGGCCTGCCGCCGGTCACGCAGGACGCGCTGCGCCGTGAACTCGGCGCCGTCACCGCCCGGTTGCACACCCTGACCGCACCGGACGGCCGGTTCGGCTACCCGGCCCCCGAGGCCGCGCTGTCGGCGCCCGACTGGCCGACGGCCTTCACGGCGATGGTGGACGCACTTCTGCAGGACGCCGCAGATGCCCAAGACGCCGCCGGTGCCGCCCCCCTGACATCCCCGCTCGACGTGCCGCCCGCCGTCATCCGCGCCCTCGTCGCCGAGGGCAAGGGCGTCCTCGGTGAGGTCACCGAGCCCCGCCTGGTCCACTTCGACCTGTGGCCGGGCAACGTCTTCGTCGACGTCCCCGGCGGCGGAGAGGGCCCACGGGCACCCCGGATCACCGGGATCATCGACCACGAGCGGGCGTTCTGGGGCGACCCGGTGGCCGAGCTGGTCTCCCTCGCCTTCGGCGGCGACACGGGCCCGGACAGCGACCTGGTCGCCGGGTACACCGAGGCCGGCGGCCACCTCGACTTCACCCCGGCCGTCCGGCACCGGCTGGCGCTGTACCGCCTCTACCTGGGCCTGCTCCTCGTGGTCGAGTGCGGCCCGCGCGGCTACGTCGGTGACCACCTGGCGTTCTGCCGGCGCACCCTGGCCGAGGCCGTGGCGGAGCTGCGCGCGCTGGGGTAGGCGACGACACCTGATCCGGAGCGGGCTCAGCCCAGGCACACCACCAGCAGGCAGAGCCGGTCCGGCCGGCTCGGGGAGGTGGCCGCCGGATCGGGCGCCGGCTGGGTGGACGCCGGGGCCTGGGGCGCCGGGTCGGTGGCCGTCGCCGACTGGTCGGCCGGGGTCGTACGGGGAGCCTCACCGGTCATCGGCACGGTGGTGGCCGTCCCCGGACCGGCGGCGTCCGAGCCGACCGGGCGCGGCTCGGCCGCGGAGTCCGGGCGGGCCGCGGTGGGGGCAGGGGTGCCCGGGGCGGAGGGACCGGCGGCGCTCGCCGGAGTGCCCGCGGCCGGTGACTGCGTGCGGGGCAGGGTGCGGGCCGGGGCGGAGACCGAGGCCGCGGGTACGGCCGCCACCGCACCGCCCGCGTCGTCGTCCCGCACCTGTGCGCGCGCCGCGCCCATGGCCCGGTCGTCCGGTGCCGCTGCCGCCCGGGTGCGGTCGGGTGCGTGCCGGTCGAGCGAGGCGAGCGTCAGACCGCCACCGACGAGCGCCACGGCCGTCGCCACCACGGCCCGGCGCTGGCTCTTCCTCCAGCGCACCCGCTGACGGCGCCGCGCGGCCCGGCCCCGCGGGGCGGGCGGCGCGTCCGAGACGTCGCCGGTCTCCGGCGCGTGGGCGTCGTCCGCCCGGTCCTCGTGCCAGGACTGCGGAAGGACGGACCCGGTCCCCCGCGACACGTCGTCCCAGGCGCCCCGGGGGCGTGGGGGAGCCGTGGGACCCGCAGGACCCATGGGCCCCGGCACGGTGGAGTCGGCCCGATCGGGCCGTCCGGACGCCCCGGAGCCGCCGTCGCCTCCTGCCGCACCGCCTGCGTCCCCCGCGTCCCCCACCGCGAACGGCCGGCGGCCCTCCGTGCCGGGTGGGGCGATGTCCGGGGCGTAGGCGCCGCACCCGGGGCACACCAGGGCGCCGTTGAGGTGCCGGCGACACGCGGAGCAGTAGTCCATCTGCGGTCTTCCTGGTTCGACTGCGTCGTGGGCCCACCGGGTCCACGGCCTGGTCACGCTCGCACGGGAGGCCGAGCGGCCAGTCACGCTAACGGGGCTTTCGCCAGGCCGTGTGCAGCGTGTGTGGCGCTCCTGCGCGGATTCCGGGCGGCTCACGTGGACCGCGCCGGACCGCTCCGTACCGTCCCGCCCCGCGCACGCGCCGTCGCCGCCCGGCCCGCCGTCCGTTCCCGCGCCGGGCTCCGCGCCACGGGTGAAACCCCCGCACCACGCGGGCCCGGTGGGCCGTGTCGTACGCCGCCGTCGGCATAGTGGCGGGCGCCCCCGCTTCCGACCGGCAGGAGAACCCCATGCTCGGCACCCGCTTCCGCACCGGATCACCCGTCTGGATCGACCTCGGCAGCCCGGACACCGCGACGGCGGCCGCCTTCTACTCCGCCGTCTTCGGGTGGACGTACGAGACCGCCGGGCCGGAGAGCAGCGGGTACGGCGTCTTCCGCAAGGGCGACCGGACGGTCGGCGCCGTCGGCCGGCTGACCGAGCGGGGCGCGCGGTCGGCGTGGATGACGTACTTCCGCAGCGACGACGTCGATGCGACCACGCGGGCGGTGGTCGCGGCGGGCGGGACGGTGCGGGCCGAGCCGATGAGCATGGGCGACTCCTCGATGGCGCAGTTCACCGACCCGCAGGGCGCGCAGTTCGCCGTGCTGAAGTCCGACCAGGGCCTGGAGCGGGCGGCCGAGGACGACACGCTGCTGTGGGTCGAACTGCACACCGAGGACCCGGAGGCCGCGATCCACTTCTACAGCGGGCTGTTCGGCTGGCGCTCGGAGGTGATGCAGGCGCCGGGGATGACGTACCGGGTGCTCAGCCTGGCCGAGGGCGACCGGCAGCAGACGGCGTTCGGCGGTGTGGCCGAGCACCGGGGCGAGCCGGAGGGCGTGCGCTGGGTGCCGTACTTCGCCGTCGCCGACGCGGACGCCTCGGCCGACCTGGTGCGGAGCCACGGCGGAACGGTGGTGATGCCGGCCTCCGACGTGCCCGAGGTGGGCCGCATCGCCTGGCTGGCGGACCCCTGCGAGGCGGTCTTCGCGGTCCTGAAGCCGAACCCGCGCCAGGCCTGACGCGGGCCGGGGGCGCGCGGGCGTCCACGCCGGTCCGCAGGTGTCCGCAGGCGTCCCCACGCGTCCGCACCGGGTGACCGTCCTCCGCTCCCGCCCGTCGTTTCTCCCGGGAGGCGGCGGGAACCCGGCGGGCGTGGTGGCCTACGGAGCCGAGCAGCGGGTGCTGGTCGGCTCACCTCCCGCCGGCGCGCCTACACCCGCCGGCTCGGCCTGCTGTGGGAGACGCCCGTGGAGCACGAGCCGTGGCCGCTCGCCGAGGCGTCCGTCGAGGTGCTGGAGGAGACCCTGACCAGGGCGGCCGGCCTGCCCGCGCCCGCCTCGGCACCGCTGGTGCACTACTCGGAGGGGGTACGGCATGTACGGTTCGGTCCGTCCCGGCCCGTCGGCCCGGCAGCGGGCCCGAGGTGAGCGCGGACGCCGGCGCCTGCGGTTCGACGGCTGGATCGCGGGGCTCGGCTTCTCCGGCGGCACCCGGGTCGTGCTGGGGCACTGGCCCCGGACGCCGCTCGGCCCGTTCAGCGACGTGATGGTCGAACGGCCGGACGGGGAGCGGCTGTTGCTCGCACCCTCACGCGAGGTCGCCGACTTCGTGGCGGCCACGTACGTCTTCGACACGGTGCGGATCGTGCCCGTGGACGTAGAGGTGGACACAGACGGCGATGGCGGCGGCGGTGGCGGTCGCGATGCCGACGCGGGCGCCGGCGGACGGCTCTGGTCGGTCACGGCGGGACCCCTCGCCCTGCGCTTCACCGTGGGCCGACGGGGCGGTCTGGGCCTGCTGCTGCGGGCGGTGCCGGGGGCGCTCGCGACACGTCCGGCGTGGTGCGCCCTGACCGACGGACCGGCCCGGCTGCTGCCGGGCGGCGTGCGGACCCGCGGCAGCGCGGGCGGGGGACGCCGGGAGTGGTACGGGGTGCGGGACCTGCACGCGATCGCCGCCGCGTCGGCGGCCCACGAGGGCGACGACCTCGGCACCCTCACCCCCGTGACCCCACCGGTCCGCTTCGGTTTCGGCTCGGTCCCGCGCAAGCCGGGTCTGGCCCGGGTGGTGACCACGGTGGACGTCAGGGAGTGAGGGCACGGGCGGTCCCCGTCAGGGCAACGCCCCCGTGTCCGTGACCAGGTCGACCACCCCCGCCGGACCGCCCCGGGCCAGCGCCTCGCGCTGCCGGTCCGCGCCGGTGCCCTCCTGGAACAGGCGGTGCACCAGGGACGTCACCTCGCGGGTGTCACCGGCGACCTCCAGCGCCGGCTCCACGTGCTCCAGCAGCATCGACACCGCGTCGCCCGCCCGGCAGCGCCGCCCCTCCGGGTCGACGAGCTCCGCGCCGAGCCCGTGCCGGGCGGCCTGCCACATGGCCACCTGCAACAGCTCCGGCGGGGTGTCCGGCGCCGGCCGCCCGGCCGCGGCCTCCCGCTCCGCCGTCTCCACCAGGCCGCGCACCAGCCCGGTGAACATCACCGCGTCCTCGGTGCGCAGCTGTACGTCCATGCAGCGCACCTCGACCGTGGGGCACCGCTCGGACAGCCGGGCCTGCCAGTACAGCTGCCCGGTGTCCCCGATCACGCCGGTCTCCACCAGCCGGCCGATCCGCCGGTCGTAGTCGGTGTCGTCGGCGAAGGCCGGCGGGATGCCGCTGACCGGCCAGCGGTCGAAGACGACCGTGCGCCAGCTGGCGAACCCGGTGTCGTGCCCCTCCCACAGGGGTGAGTTCGCGGCCATGGCGGTGAGCACCGGCAGCCACACGCGGATCCGGTTCAGCACCTGCACGCCGACGTGCCGGCCGGGCACCGCCACGTGCACGTGCATGCCGTTGACCAGCTGCTCTGCGACCAGCTGCGGCGCCTGCCGCTCCAGCGCCCGGTAGCGGGGCAGTTCGGTGACGGTGACCGGCGCGCCCTTGGGCAGCGGCGGGGTGCCGCTCGCCACCACGCGGCAGCCGTGCGCCGCGGCCGCTTGGGCGACCGCGTGCCGCAGCCGCAGCAGGTGGCCGCCGACCTCCTCCAGCGCGCCGCAGATCGGCGTGACCACCTCCACCTGCGCCTGCAGCAGCTCGGCCTGGATCTCCTGCGGCGCGACGAAGGGCTCCAGGCCGGCCGCGGAGCGCACCTTCTCCGCGTGCGGGGCCAGGAGTCCGGTGGTCGCGTCCATCAGGAGGTACTCCTCTTCGACCCCCACGGTTCTCGTCATCAAGGTCCTGTCCTCCTCGCGGATGCGGGGGACGAGTGGGGCGATCCGGCCGGTTCCAAACGTCCGTCCCGTCCCGGCCCCCCGGACGGACCCGTGGGGGGTCCGCGGGGGACCCGTGGGGAGAGCCGACCGCACCGGGTGGTGCCTGCCGGGACCGCGTCGCGGCGGCGCCCGCCCCGTGAGCCGTCCCCCACCGGTCCGCCGCACCGGTGCCCCGCCCCCGTCGGCCCCGGTCCCCGCGCCGCCCCGACCGGCGCGGACTAGGATCGCGCCCATGGCGACGACCGTCGGTGACGTGGAACGGTTCGAGGCGTCCAGGGGGCGGCTGGAGGCCATCGCCTACCGGCTGCTCGGGTCCGCGAGCGAGGCCGAGGACGTCGTGCAGGAGACGTACCTGCGCTGGCAGGCGGCCGACCCCGGGCGCATCGAGGTACCCGAGGCGTGGCTGACCAAGGTCCTCACCAACCTGTGCCTGAACCAGCTCACCTCGGCCCGCGCCCGGCGCGAGACCTACGTCGGCGAGTGGCTCCCCGAGCCCCTCCTGGCCGGCGACCCGATGCTCGGCCCCGCCGACACCGCCGAACAGCGCGAGTCGGTGTCGTACGCGGTGCTCACCGTGATGGAGCGGCTGTCGCCCAACGAGCGGGCGGTGTACGTGCTGCGGGAGGCGTTCGACTACCCGCACCGGGAGATCGCCGAGATCCTCGACCTCACCGAGGCCGCCAGCCAGCAGATCTACCACCGCGCCAAGAAGCACGTGGCCGAGGGCCGGGCCCGCGCCGAGATCGACGAGTCCGCGGCCCGGAGGATCGTCGACGAGTTCCTCGCCGCAGCGACCAGCGGCCGGACCGAGCCGCTGGTCCGGCTGCTCACCGCGGACGCGGTCGCGGTCGGTGACGGCGGCGGTGTGATCCCCGCCCGCGCCAAGGGGTTCCGGGGAGCGCTCGCCGTGGCGACCTTCCTGCGGGGCCTGTTCAAGCCCGGCAAGGCCAAGCGCGCCCTGGTCGGCGGCTCGCCCGACGTGTACGCGACGACCGCGAACGGCGGTCCCGCCCTGGTCGCCGTGCTCGACGGCCGGGTCATCGGCGTCATGTGCCTGGAGGTGACCCCGGACGGCATCGCCGCGTTCCGCAACCAGGTCAACCCCGCCAAGCTCGGGCGGGCGACCCGCGCCTGGGCGGCCGACGACCACGGGGAGCCCCTGCTCACCGCCTTCTGAGCCCGGCGCACCGCAGCTCCACGGCGATGTGACCTGCTTCACACCACTCCGCTGTCAGGAATCGGCGCGCCGTCCGGTTCAAGGGGCGAACCGCCGACAACGGACCAGACAGGAGCACCGACATGCAGCACCGCATCGTCGTCCTCGGAGCCGGATACGCCGGAGCCAGCGCCGCCGGGCGGCTCGCCAAGCGCCTGCGCCGCGAAGACGTCTCCGTGACCCTCGTCAACGCCGAGCCCGACTTCGTCGAGCGGGTGCGGCTGCACCAGCTCGCCACCGGCCGCGACCTCCCGCACCGGCCGCTCGCCGAGATGTTCGAGGGCACCGGTGTCGACCTCCGGGTCGCGCGGGTCACCGCCGTGGACGCCGACCGCAAGGCCGTCACCCTCACCACCGCCGACGGCCCGGACGAACTGCCGTACGACACCCTCGTCTACGCCCTCGGCAGCCACTGGGACGACCAGGGCGTCCCCGGCGCCGCCGACCACGCCCACGAGCTGGCCGGCCGCGCCGGCGCACTGCGGCTGCGCGAGCACCTGGCCGCGCTGGACGCCGGACGGCCCGTCGTGGTCGTGGGCGGCGGCCTGACCGGCCTGGAGGCCGTGACGGAGATCGCCGAGGCCCGCCCGGACCTCGACGTCGCCCTCGTCGCCCGCGACGGTCTCGGCGACTGGCTGTCCGACAAGGGCCGCCGGCACCTGGGGGAGGTCCTCGACCGGCTGGGCGTCACGGTGCACGAGCACACCGCGGTCGTCGGCGTCGAGGCCGACCTGGTCCTCACCGCCGACGGCACGGTCCTGCCGTCCGCCGCGACCGTGTGGACCACCGGCTTCACCGTCCACCCGATCGCGCGGGCCACCACCCTGGAGGTCACCGACACCGGCCGGATCGTCGTCGACGGCACGATGCGCTCGGTCTCCCACCCGGACGTCTACGCCGTCGGCGACGCGGCCTGGGCGATGGGCCCCGGCGACAAGCCGCTGCGCATGTCGTGCGCCTCGGGCACCCCCTCGGCCTGGCAGGCCGCCGACGCCATCGCGGCCCGCCTGACCGGCGGCAAGCGGAAGGACGTCCCGCTGCGCTACTTCAACCAGTGCGTCTCGCTGGGCCGCAAGGACGGCCTCATCCAGTACGTCACCGCCGACGACCGCGCCGTCCCGCGCGCCCTGGCCGGACGCATCGCCGCCGTCTACAAGGAGCTGGTCTGCAAGGGCGCGGTCTGGGCCGTCGCCCACCCGACCCTCGGCATGCCGACCCGCCGCCGCGCCGTCGTCGAGCAGCCGGCGTCCGCCGGGACCGCCCCGGCCGAAGCCGCCGCGTGAGCCGTGGCACGACGAAGCCCCGGCACCACCAGGTGCCGGGGCCTCACGGGGGAAGGGCTACCAGCCCCAGCCTTCGGCGGACACCTCGCCGGCCGGCGCGGCGGCCGGGGTGACCACGGCGTCGTGGCAGGTGAAGCCGAGCCGGGTCAGCGCCCGGTGCATCTCGGCGGCGGTGAAGTCGCGCCGGTCCTGCCGGGTGACGATCTCGCCGACCTGCTTGACCGGGTAGACCTCACTCCCGACGGTCACGCACGTGCCGACGGCCGGCTCGGGCGTGACGTCCCGCATCGAGTGCTCGACCTCGCTCTTGGTCAGGTCGAAGGGGAACCGGGCGATGACACAGCGCATGACGCCTCCACGGGAGTACGGGAAGGAAGGACCCCGGCCGGGACCGGGGCCGCGAGGGGGAGCTGGAGCAGGGGGGCGGGTCAGCGGTCGTCCCGCGGCGCGGAGCGCCGGGGACGCGACGCGCCCCGCCGGCCGCGGCTGCGCCCGCCCGCCGACCCGGTGCCGGCGCCCGCGCGCCGCTGTCCGGCCGACGGGGCCGCCGGGGCCGGGACGGGGATGACGACGGGCACGCCGGACGGGGTCCGCGCGCCGGTGATGCGGCCGAGTTCCGCCTCGCCGGGCCGCACCCGGGCGCTGCTGGGCGTGATGCCGGCGTCGGCCATCAGCCGGTCCATCGCGCGCCGCTGGTGCGGCAGCACCAGGGTGACGACGGTGCCGGACTCGCCGGCCCGCGCCGTACGGCCGCCGCGGTGCAGGTAGTCCTTGTGGTCGCCGGGCGGGTCGACGTTCAGGACCAGGTCGAGGCCCTCGACGTGGATGCCGCGGGCGGCGACGTTGGTCGCGACCAGCGCCGTGACCTGGCCGTCCTTGAACTGGGCGAGCGTGCGGTTGCGCTGCGGCTGGGACTTGCCGCCGTGCAGCGCCGAGGCGCGCACACCCACGGACAGCAGGTGCTTGGCCATCTTGTCCACCGCGTGCTTGGTGTCCAGGAACATGATCACGCGTCCCTCGCGGGCGGCGATCTCGGTGGCCGTGGCGTGCTTGTCCGTGTCGTGCACGTGGAGCAGGTGGTGATCCATGGTGGTGACGCTGCCGGCGGAGGAGTCCACCGAGTGCACGACCGGGTCGTGCAGGTAGCGGCGCACCAGCAGGTCGATGTTCCGGTCGAGGGTGGCCGAGAACAGCAGCCGCTGCCCGCCCGGCGCGACCTGGTCGAGCAGCGCGGTCACCTGCGGCATGAAGCCCATGTCGGCCATCTGGTCGGCCTCGTCGAGCACGGTGGTGCCGACCTGGTCGAGCCGGCAGTCGCCGCGCTCGATGAGGTCCTTGAGGCGGCCGGGCGTGGCGACGACGACCTCGGCGCCGGCGCGCAGGGCGCCCGCCTGACGGCCGATCGACATGCCGCCCACCACGGTCGCGAGCCGCAGCCGCAGCGCACGGGCGTACGGGGTGAGCGCGTCGGTCACCTGCTGGGCGAGCTCGCGGGTGGGCACGAGGACCAGCGCGAGCGGCTGGCGGGGCTGGGCCCGCTGTCCGTCGAGCCGGGCGAGGACGGGCAGCCCGAAGGCCAGCGTCTTGCCGGAGCCGGTGCGGCCGCGGCCGAGGACGTCCCGGCCGGCCAGCGCGTTCGGCAGGGTGGCCGCCTGGATGGGGAACGGCTCGACGACGCCCTCGGCGTCCAGCGCGGCGAGCAGCCGTTGGGGCATGTCGAGTTCGGCGAACGCCTCGACGGGCGGCAGCGGCGGGGTGATGGTCTCCGGCAGGGCGAATTCCTGCGGGCGCTGGGCCTGGCCCGAGCTGCGGCCCCGGTCGCCCTGGCCCTTGCGCCCGTTGGGGCGTCCGGTGCCGGCGGTGGGACGGGAACCGCGGTGGTGCGAGTCGGGGGAGCGAAAACGGTTGCCACGCGCGGGGCGGGCGCGGTTCATGGGGGAACCTTCCTCGATGCGGCACGTATCGAGGAATTCCTCCGGGGGCGTGGTGACGCGACGCTCGACCGCACGAGGATTCACAAGAATGAGCCGAAAGAAAATCCGGGAATGAGCGGAGGCCCGCACCCCGAGAGCGCGGGCCCCAGCCACATGAGATGTCGCGGGCACGAGGCCCGCGTACGCGTCAGCGTCAGGCAGGAACGATGTTCTCGGCCTGCGGGCCCTTCTGGCCCTGCGTGACGTCGAAGGTAACCTTCTGGCCTTCCTGAAGCTCACGGAAGCCGGACGTGGCGATGTTCGAGTAGTGGGCGAACACGTCAGCGCCGCCACCGTCCTGCTCGATGAAGCCGAAGCCCTTTTCCGAGTTGAACCACTTCACGGTGCCAGATGCCATGTTGAATCTCCCTTGGGGGGCAGTACCGGACTCCGCACTTTACGGAATCCGCGTCGCCGCGATGATCACCCCTCCGGAAGAATCCGGAAAGCACTGCAAAGACTTGAATCTCTGGCAACCAAAACTGCAACAGTTATCACGCTAACACAGGTCACCGGCACGCGGCCATGCGTTTCCCCCGCGCCCGGATATTCTGATCCACGCACCCACCGCAAATCTGTACCGGTGGCATGAGATATTCGTCGCGTCCGACGGCACCCTCCGGGCCCGCGCTTCCCGGCCGGCCGTCCCGGCGAGCCGTTTCCCGGGCCGGACGCCGCACAACTGGCGCCGGGCGCGGCGCCGGTGGCCGACTCGTGGGCCGGGCGGTCGACTGCGCCACACCAGCCAATCTGCACGCGTCACGGCAGATTTCCTCTCGCGCCCAAGTCATTTCTGTGCGTTCCCCGCGACACTCCCGGCGCCTCGGCCGTTCGTGGGTCCCTACGATGGACCGCTCACGGAACCGGTCCCGCACGGGACCGCGGCGCGGCGGAGGGGAGAGAGGGTGACGGACGACCGGGAACCCGCCCGGCGCGACCGGCGGCAGCGCCCCCGGCGCCGGGCCCAGGGCGAACTGGAGGGGCTGGTCCTGGCCGCCCTGCGGGAGGCCGACGGCCCGGCGACGGCGGGCTGGGTGCAGGAACGCCTCGGCGGCGACCTCGCCTACACCACCGTGATCACCATCCTCACGCGGCTGCTGGCCAAGGGAGCGGTGACCCGGGAGCGCGCCGGCCGGTCCTTCGCCTGGACGCCGGTGTCCGACCGGGCGGGACTCGCCGCGCACAAGATGCGCAAGCTGCTCGACCGGGAGAGCGACCGGGAGGCGGTCCTCGCCAGCTTCGTCACCTCGCTCGACGCCGGCGACGAACGCCTCCTGCGGGACCTGCTGGAGCGCGCGAGGCCCGAGGGGGAGGACTGAGGCCGCGTGGGCGTGTTCGTCTTCCTCCCGCTGGTCCTGCCGCTGACGGCGTGGCCGGTCGCCCGGCTCGCCGCGCAGCACCTGCACCCCCGCACGGCCACCCGGCTGCTGACCGCGCTGGCCGCCGTCATGGCGACGTGCAGCACGGTGTGCCTGGCCCTGCTGATGGTGGTGGGCACCGCCCAACTGCCCGGCAACCCGCTGCCCGACGGCTGGTCCGACCCCGAGGTCCGCGCGGCGGTGCCGTACGACGAGGTGGCCGGCCGGGCGGCCGTGCCCACGCTGCTCGTGGTGCTCGCCGCGTGCGCGGGCACCCTCTGGCGCCATGGGCGGGTGCGCCGCCGGGGCCAGGCGGCCCTGGCCGGCCTGCCGGACACCGAGGTCGCCGTGCTGCCCGACGGCGAGCCCTACGCGTACGCGCTGCCGGGCGGGCCGCGTGGCCGGGTCGTCGTGACGACGGCCCTGCTGGCGCACCTCGAACCCGCCGAACGCCGCGCGCTGTTCGCCCATGAGCGGGCGCACCTGACGGCCCGCCACCACCGGTACCTGCTCACCGTGCGGCTGGCCGCCCGCGCCAACCCGTTCCTGCGCCCCCTGCGGGCCGCGGTGGCCTACACGACGGAGCGCTGGGCGGACGAGGCGGCGGCCGAGGCCGTCGGCAGCCGCCGCGCCGTGGCCCGCGCGATCGGCAGGGCGGCGCTGGTCTCCCGGGGCACGCCGGTGCCGACCCTCGCGGGCCTGGCCGCGCCCGGCCCGGTGCCGCGGCGGGTCGCCGCGCTCCTCGCCCCGGCCCCGGTGACCCGGGCGTGGCCGTCGGCGTTCACCGCCGTGGGTCTCGCGGCCTGGACGGCGGCCGCGGGGACGGCCTTGTCGGCCATGTCGTCCGCGAATTCCGCCGTCACGCTGGCCCTCGTCCTGCGGGCGGCGACACCCTTGTAGGGGGTGCCGCCGGACCGGTCAGAGGTCGAACTCGTGCGGCGGCAGGTCGAGCGTGAAGCACGCCTCGCGGACGACGGCCTGCTCGGTCTTGTCGAAGTCGCCGTCGGCGCCGCCGATGACGATGCCGATCTGGATCACGGCCCGTGCCTCGGCGGGCTTCTTCTTCGCCTTGGCGACCTCCTGCAACACGCTGACCTTGCCGAAGGCGAAGTCGGCGGTGAGCTTGTCGAGGTTCGCCTCGAAGCGGCGGCGCAGGTCGTCGGCGTCGAAGTTCTGCAACACCTCGTTGGTGGCGATCAGTTGGGCCACGCGCTGCCGCTCGGCCGGGTCGATCGTGCCGTCGGCGGCCGCGACCAGGGCGCACATCGCCATGCTCGCATCGCGGAAGGCGCCGCTCTTCAGGTCGTTCTTCTTCGCCACGAGCTGGGTCTGCATCGTTGACGCGGACTCCTTGATGCGGTCCCACAGGGCCATGAGAACTCCATGTGTGTGCGTGGTCGTCAGATCTACAGCACCGTAGAAACTAGCGACGCGGCGGATAAGTTCCTGGCTCCGGCGCGCGTCCGCCTCACCGCCGGCTCACCGCCGACTCACCGCACCGGGAAGCCGAACGAGTAGCCCTGGTCCTTGAGCCAGGGCAGGACCCGGCGCAGCGCCTCGACCGTCTGGGAGCGGTCGCCGCCCGCGTCGTGGAAGAGCAGCGTCGGCCCGTTCGCCACCTCCCGCTGGACGGTGGCGACGATGGCGTCCGTGCCCGGCCGCTCGAAGTCCTTGGTGTCGACGTTCCAGCCCAGCGGGCGCATGCCCCGCGAGGCGGCGAGCGTACGGCTGTACGGCGTGAACGCACCGCCGGGCGCCCGGTAGTACATCGGCCGGACACCCCCGGACGCCTCGGTGATCATGCGCTCGGCGTCGAGGACCTGCTGCTTCTGGTACGCCTCGGACTGCTTGTCCATGGTGGTGTCGTGCGACACCGAGTGGTCGCACAGCCGGTGCCCCTCGGCGACGACCCGCTTCACCAGGTCGGGGTGGGCCTGCGCCTGCGTGCCCACCATGCAGAACGTGGCCTTCACGCCGTACTCCCGCAGCACGTCGAGCACTTGCGGGGTCCAGCGCGGGTCGGGCCCGTCGTCGATGGTGATGTTGACGCCCCGCGGGCCCCGGTCGGAGGCGTGCACGATGCTCACGTCGACGGCCTTGACCTCGCTGACCGGCGTGGCGGACGCGGCCGCCTTCGACGGACCGCCCCCCGCGGCACCGGCCTGCGCCGCCCACACCGAGGCCCCGGCGGCGACCAGCGTCACCCCGAGCGCCGCACCGACGACCTTGCCGTACCAGCCCCGCCTGCCCCCGTGCCGCGCCATGCCCGCCCCGCCTTCCCACAGTTGCCCCGTTTGTTCGAACGACCACCCGGCAGGACGACAGCGGGGCCCGGGAGGATCCGTCCGTTACGGACTACGGACAATTCCGGGGAACTCCGGGAACAACTCGACGGACGCCGACCCGCCTCACACGCAGCACCGGCAGTACAAGTGGGCCCCCGTCGCGCGCGCCCGGTCGGCCAGGCGTACGAAGGTGACCACCGCGTCCTCGGCGTCGCGCGGATCGGCGAAGCGGAGCTCCTCGATCCCGGACCACCGGGCCGCCACTCCCGGGACCGCGTCCTCGGGAAGCGCGGCGAGCAGGTCCCGCCAGCGGTCGGGGAGTTGCTGGAGTATCAGCCCGGTGTTCCACGGAGAGCCGGGCTCCTCGAACCCGCCCCGCGGGTACGGCACGTCGGGCCAGACCAGCTCGGGCCCGTCCGCCGGACCGCCGTTCACGGAGGCGCCGGAGGCGGCGCCCTCCACGAAGGCGACCAGCTGCGCGAGCACCACGTCCGGGTCGATGCCCTTGGCGTCGATCCAGTCCGCGCCCGTGTCCTCCAGCGACGTCCCGCTCAGCCAGTCGCCGTCCGGACCGATGGCCAGCTCCACCGCCGTCGCACGGTCGGCCGCGTGGAAGTAGTCGCACAGCACACCCATGTCGATCCCCCGAACCCCCGGTCAAGCCCTGGGGGAAGTAGAGCAGACGGCACTGACAACGCCCCGCGGTCAGCCGCCCTCGCGCTTGATCCACTCCCCGCCGCCCAGCGGGTAGTCGTAGCCCGGGCGGCCCGCGCCGGCGCTCGTGCGGAACGGCGACCCGGAGTCGTCGATGTGGACCGTCCCCCGGCGGCTCCCGCTGGACCAGTCCAGGGTCAGGTCCCACCGAACGTCGTGGGCGGCGGTGCGGGCGGTGACGTAGAAGACCTCGGGGTCGGACTCGCTGACCTTGTAGGGGAAGGGGCGCTGGCCGTTCCTGACGCCGACCGTGGGGCTGCCGTCGTCGAGGTCGATGTCGAACACCTTGGTCCCCACACCACCGCCGCAGCCGACGCCCATCGAGTAGTCGTTCCAGGCGAGCGGCGCGCCCTTGCTCAGGACCCGCACGTGCAGTGCCTCCAGGACAACGGTGTCCTCACCCGTGCCCTGCACGGTGAGCGCGATCTCCTGCTCGTCCGAGGACACCGCCCCGTACGCGGCCGCCCAGCGCACGGCGTCCTGCTCATCCGCCGGCGGACCCACCTGCTCCGGTTCGCTGTCGACGAGGAAGTGCTGGCTGCACGGGCTGTCGTAGACGTACGGCCGGGTCCCGACGGTGAGCGGAACGGCAGCGGTGCCGCGGTCGTCGTCGCGCGGGGCGGCGCCGCCGTCGTCCTGCGGCGCACGGGAGCGGGCGGCGGTGGGGGAGGCGGACGGGGACGGCGTGGGCCGCGTCGCGCCCGGGGACGGGGAGGCGGTCGCTTTCCCGTCGTCCGGCGCCTCGCTGCCGGGCGCGGTCGCACCGGCCACCGCCCGGCGGTCGCCCGAGTCGTCGTCCCCGCCGCCCAGCAGCGGAGGAACGACGAACACGGCGGCCCCGAGCGCGACGACACCGGCGACACAGGCGGCGACCAGGGCGGTACGGCGTTGACGGCGGCGGAGTGGCGGGGCGGGGTCGCGGGGGACGTCGGAGACGACGGGGTCGGCGTGGGTGGGGTGGTGCGAGGTGTGGCCGGCGGTGCTGGGGGCGTCGGTGAGGGGCGCGTCGCCGGTCCCGGCCGTCCCTTCGGACGCCTCCGCCCCCGTCCCGGTGACCGCGGCTGCCGCCGCACCCGGCTGCTCCCGCTCCCCCTTGTTCCCGCGCGCCGCGTCCGCCAGGATCCAGCGCCGGTGCAGCTCCACCAGCTCGTCCGGCGTCGCCTTGCAGACGCGGGCGAGGCGCTCCACGGGTGCGTAGTCGACGGGCACCGCGGTGCCGTTGCAGTAGCGGTGCAGCGTGGACGTGCTCATGTGCATCCGCTTGGCGAGCGCCCCGTAGCTCAGCCCCGAGCGGTCCTTGAGCTCGCGCAGCAGCCGCGCGAACGCCTCCGTTCCCTCAGCCCCCGTTGCCCCCGTTGCCCCCGGCACCCCGTTCCCCCGTCCCCTCGTGTCCCAGCACAGCGTTCCAGGACGTCGGTATTTCTGCAGCTCAGAGCCTGTTTCACCGTTCCAGCGTCCCGAACTGCCCGCTGGTCGTGGCGGGTGGGACGGAACGCCGCACAAGCTTCGGTCATCCAATCACCACGGCAACCCGCACACCGAAGGGGCTCAGCCACATGTCCAGCTTCCGCACCGCCCGCACTCCCCGCGCCCGCCTCGTCGGCGCCGCCGCGACCGTCGTACTCGCCGCCCTCTCCCTGACCGCGTGCAACGACGGAACGGGCGTCGAGAGCGAGGGCAGGACGACCGGGACCCCCTCGACCGCGAACGGCACCGCCACCGCGCCGCCGCAGGACGAGCCCGCGGCCGGCACCACCCAGGACTCGGGGACGGACGCCTCGGCACCGGCGGCGAACGGCCCGGCGGGCAAGGACTCCGGGACGAAGGCACCCGCCGCGTCCGGCGGATCGGGTGGGTCCAGTGGGACCGGTGCGTCCCGCAAGCCGGTCACCTGCGAGGGATCGGTCACCAGGACGACCGCGGCTCCGCTGACCCGCCCCGTGAACCACATGCTGCTCACCGTGACCAACACCGGCAGCCGGACGTGCTTCCTCTACGGCTACCCGGCGGTCCGCTTCGGCGAGGCCCAGGCCGTGCCCCCGGTCATCGAGGACTCGCAGCCGCAGGCGGTGGTCACGCTGGAGCCGGGCCAGTCCGGCTACGCCTCGGTGAGTCTGGCCGCCGCCGACGGCAGCGGCACGAACGGCCACACGGTGAAGTCCCTGACCGTCCACTTCCAGGGCCGCTCCGGCAACGGGAGCGTCGGCACGGCGGCCCAGCCGTCCCTGCCCGCGCAGGGCGTCTACGTCGACGACTCGCTGAAGGTCACGTACTGGCAGCAGTCGATGGACGACGCGGTCAGCTGGTAGTCCTCACGGCCTACGGCCGGCCGAGCCGGCGGGCAGTTCTCAGCGGGAGCTCGCACCCGAGCCGGCGCTGCCCGCCGACGACCCGCTGGCGGCGCGGCGGTACTCGGCGTTGATGCGCTGCGCCTCCTCGAGCTGGTCCTCCAGGATGACGATGCGACACGCTGCCTCGATCGGAGTCCCCTTGTCCACGAGCTCCCGGGCGCGGGCGGCGATCCGCAGCTGGTAGCGGGAGTACCGACGGTGTCCACCCTCCGAACGGAGCGGCGTGATCAGACGGGCCTCGCCGATGGCACGCAGGAACGCCGGAGTGGTGCCGAGCATCTCGGCTGCCCGGCCCATCGTGTACGCCGGATAGTCGTCGTCGTCCAGACGATCATTCAGAGGGTGGTCCGATGTCATGTCACCTCGCTGTGCGAACGCGTCGAGGGGCCTTGGTGCCGTACGGCACCAAGGCCCCGAAGGAAATTCAACACCATCCGTCGGCCCTAGTGCGGTGCCGACCTTCTGTTTCCGCTACCCGGCCCGGCAGGGCGGAGCGGGGGATCGCAGCTGCTTGACCGGGGACCACCATCCATTCCGGGGTCTTGCGGTACCCGGACCGAACGTTCTCGGACCGGGCGATCCTGATGGCGTCTGCTCCTCCATTTCTTCCGAACGGACTGCTGACCTGGTACTTCGTCTTCAGTCACCCGCCAGTTCATGTCTGGCGGTTCTCGCTCGACCGTTGTCTACGAGAAGAACCATACCCCGCCAGGGCGCGAAAACCTACACCGGCAAGGACAGATTTCACTCGCTCGGCGGAGGGGGAACCGGATCCTCCGCGGACATGACAGTGGGGCCCTGCCGACGCGCGTCGGCAGGGCCCCACTGGGTTCTGTGAAGGCGGTCACCCGCCCGGTGTCATGCGGCCATGGGCCCGGCGCCGCCGAGCAGCCGGGACGCCGCGGTGAGCGCGGAGACCCCGCCGGGGGCATCCGCTTGCCCGGGGCCCGCGCTTCCGGGCCGCTCGTGACAGGTGAAACCGAGCCGCGTCATGGCCCGCAGGACCTCGCCGGCCGTGAAGTCGCGCCGGTCCTGCCGGGTGAGGACCTGGCCCACCTGCATGACGGGGTAGCGACGCCGGCCGACCGTCACGGACTCGGTGGTGATGAGCTCGGGCCTGACCCCCTTCATGGAGGCGAGCACCCCGGTCCGGGTCAGCTCGAAGGGGTACCGGGCGATGACGCAGCGCATGATGCCTCACAGGGGAGAAGTCGCGGGAGGGGGACATGGGGCGACACTGTGCGACGCGGTGCGGCGCGGGGCGACGCGGTGCGACGCGGTGGCGCCGTCAGTGCGAGGGGGCGAGGACTCCGCCGTCCAGGAGGTCGCGCAGCTGGATCCGGTCCGTGTACGCGGCACTCTCCCGAAGGTCGGCGAGCCGGACCAGTGAGACGGACCCCGTGCTTTCATCGTCCCCGTCGCACACGGTGAGGTACTCGACCCGGGCCCCCGCCATGACGGCCAGGGCGACCTCGACGGTCATGTCGTCATTCACCCTCAAGGGGATCTCCTTCGGAGCGGCAGCGGGAATGGCGGGAGTGGCGGTAATGCGGCAATGAACCGGGGCGGTAATGACCACGGCGGCAATAACCACGTCGTTGGTGCGGCAAATGCTGCAATGCGGCAGTAGCAGCGCGGCGCGACCGGATGGCGGCCCAAGGTCCGCACCCGGCAGCAAAAGGCAACGAGCCGGGCCCGCACCCCAAGGTGCGGGCCCGGCTCGCAAGTACGCGTGAGCGCGGGTGGGTCAGGCGGGAACGATGTTCTCCGCGGTCAGACCCTTCTGGCCCTGCGCGATGTCGAACGACACCTTCTGGCCTTCGAGCAGCTCACGGAAGCCCGAGGAGGCGATGTTCGAGTAGTGGGCGAAGACGTCGGCGCCGCCGCCGTCCTGCTCGATGAAGCCGAAGCCCTTTTCCGCGTTGAACCACTTCACGGTGCCAGTAGCCATGTTGTTTCTCCTCCGGAGACGGTTTCAGGAATGCACCCTGTGCGCATTCCGTGTCGCCGTGTTGATCAGCCGTCGGAAAAACCTTCTGGCAACCACACCTGCAACTGACACCGACAGTAGCATGTCGCCCCGGAAGGTGCACGCTGAGTAATTCTTTCCCAGTTGTCGGCCCAGTAATAGTCACGATCCCCGAACCGAATTTCTCACGTCACGACAACAGATATGCGACCGTGGGCGGGGCTTCAGGGGTCCCGCGGCCGTCACCCGCCTGTGGCACGGTACCGACGGTTCCGGGATGGCTGATCCACAGCGTATTCCTGCTGGTCGGGGAGATCGGCCCGTCAGAAGCGTCGGCCAAGCTGTTCGACGAGAACGGCCGGGTCGTCTCGACCGTGGACCAGAGCAGGACCGTCGACCCGGCCGTCGGCCTGCGGAGCACGGAAGTGCTCAGCGCCAAGCCGGTGTTCGGGCAGCGCACCCAGGGCGGGACCGCCCCCTGGCAGACCACCGCCAACCCGCGCACCGGCCGCTACGAGCCGGCCAACGGCTGAAGACGCCGGTCTACCCGGGCGCCCGAGCCGCAGCGGACAGCGCACAACCGGCAGCGGCCCCTGACCCGGGCCGAGCAACGTGCCGGCCAGGTCGGCGGGCGTACGCTCAAAGGCACCGAGGGCCCTTCGTGTGCCGGCTCCCGCGCCGGCGCCGTTCTCGGCGAACGACGATGCCGGGCCCGGCCCGTCCGGCCCGGAGCAAGGTTCGCCCATGACCGTGAACAAGGGGCCCTCACCCGAGCAGGGCGAGTTCGTCCGTCCGTTGACCCGGTGCCAGATCGACGACCGCATGCAAGAGCTCGGCGAGCTGTACATGAACACCTCTGCCCGCCAGGTGCGGGCCTCGGACGCCTCGGGGCAGGGCCGGTCCGCCGTGTTCCGGCGACGGCTCGCGGGCCACATGCGGCGACCGGGGTTCGAGCTGCTCGTGGCGGAGACCGCCGGCCCCTCGGGCGCCACCGGTCTCACCGCGTGCGCCTACGGTTTCCCCGTGCGGGGCGACCGGCCCTGGTGGGAGGACACCGACGGGTACCTCTCGGAGAGCCTGCTCCGGGTCGCCGCCGTCGGCGGGCTCTTCGTGATCGCCGACATCCTGGTGGAGCGACGGGTACGCATCCGCGATCAAGGCCGCGAGTGGAACCTCGCGCGGCGCCTGCAGAAGCGGCTGCTGAGCGATCACGCAGCGGCGATCGGTGTCACGATGGTCGACCGGGACCATGCGGACATGCTCGAAGCACTGCTGTCCTGGGGCTGGCGCTGCCTGCCGGCCGACACCCGCCAGGCGTCGCCTCTCGCTCCCGGCCGACTTCTGGTGCTCCGCTGACCGGTGGACGGAGATCAGCGCCCGTGGGCGCGGGGGCCCGCCGGGTGATCGTCCCCGAGACGGGGAACGCGTCGTCGTGGGCCGGGTGCACCCCCGCCCAGCAGGCGGAAGGGTGATCAGCCGCCGCGCCCGGCGTCCCGGGGCACGCGGCATCCGTTCAGGCTCGCAGCAGCCGCCCGGTGATCTCCCGGTACTCCCGTAGCGCGAGCCGTAGTTCGGTGGACTGCGTCTCGGGGTCCCGGTCCTGCCAGCCGGCGCGCAGGACGCGACGACGTGCCGCAAGGGCGTTCAGCAGCGCCTTGGTGGCTTCGTCGAAGGCGTTCTCGGCCTCCTCCAGGGCCTCGCTCGGGGCGTCCGCGAAGGTGTTGACGGCGTGTCCGAGGCGCCGGACGATCCTGTCCCGTTCGTCGGACGGGAGCAGCGGCTCCGGGCCTTGGGCGTGGCGTCCGGCGGGGCCGGGGGGCCGGTCGGCGGGCTGCTGGGCGCGTGTCTGGTCGTACATCGTCGTATCCACCGTTCCCGTGGGGATGGGGTCGCCGCCCGAAGACGCCGTCGGTCTTCTCGGCGGCCTGCCGCGGGCTGCCGGAAGCCCGATCGGCCCCGCCATCACGGCTCTGCGCCGTTCCGTCAGTCAATGTCCCGCGACGATCCGTGTCAACGCGGCACCGGCTCGAGCACGCTCCGCCCGACGGGCCTGACCAGCGGTTTCCGAGTGCTTCCCGGTACGGGGAGTACGGTGAGGAGCACGAGGGTGTGTCGTACCCATCTGACAGGTCGTCCCCAGTACACCACCCGTCCGCCACGGGCAGCCCGTGACCCCGGCCGCATCGCCGTCCCCGTGCGGCCTCCACCGAGGTCGAGGAGCCCCGCCGTGCCACCCGGGCCCGCCGCGGCGACCCCGCCGGTCACCGCGTCGCCGTCCGAGGACCACGACGCAGTGGGCGTGGTCCCGTCGTTCCCGGCCACCGGCCCGGTCGGTCGTCGTCGGACCGGGCCGCGGCCCGCCGTGTCCGACGTCAACCATCCGCATGCACAAGGCAGTTGGCAGGAGCCGTCATGACCACCGCAGTGCAACCCCCGCTTCCCTCCGAACCGGCCCTGCGCCTGCGTCTCGCCCCGCACAGTGACCTGCCCCGGGCTCTCGACGGCGCGTGGTGGCCTCGTTCGTACGACCTCGTGGCCGAGCTTCCGCATCTGCTCGCCGGGTTGCCGCACGCGTGGGGGCACATCACCAGTGTCACCGTCAGCGGAGCGACGTGGTCCGCGGTGCCGGACCGCATGCTCGTCTCCCACCAGGTCGTACGGCTGCGCAGAACACCGGCGGCATCAACGCCGCGCACCGTCGTCCTGGTCGCCCCCGGCCGGGGGCGCTGGGACCTGCTGGTCGTGCCGCCGGACACGACCGACGAGGCCGCGGAACCGCTCATGTCAGCCGCCGCGGGCAGGCTGACCGGCTGAACGGACCGCTCCGCGCCCTCTCCTCATCCGCTCCGGCCGTCCGCTCCCGGGGGGCGGCTGCTCTCCAGCCAGGACCGCGCCGGTTCCGCCGTTCGTGTCGTGTCTACGACGAGCTCGAGGCGGGTGCCGCCTCCGGCGCCCGCGGGATAACTGCGCTGCTCGGTCGCGTCGAAGCAGCGGCGGAGCACCTCCGCGACACGGCGGGCGACCTCGGGGGAGGCCGCGACGATGCGTACGTCGGCGTGTCCTTCCGAGGGAGTGTGCTCGGGCTGCTGCATGGCGACCTCGGGTCGGGTCAATGGGGCACGGGCGAACGGACCGGATCTTCGACTCTACTGCGGCGCGTCCCGCGGCACACCGCGTGATCAGTGCCCCCCCGCCGCGGTGCGCCGCGGAGTACCGTGGAAAGAGGAATCCACTCCGCGTTACCGCCGACGGACAGACAGGTGAGTGTGATGCCCGACTCCGATCCCCCGCGGATGACCAGCTTGCTGCCGGACACGCGCCACCAGGCGGCGAGGCCCGGGACGGCCGTCGTACGGCTGGAGACGACACATGAGCGGGACGGTGTTCTCGACGGGGCGTGGTGGCCGCGGTCCCGTGACATCGCAGCCGAGCTGCCGGCCCTGATCACCGCGCTGACCGAGCACCTCGGTCCGGTCACCCGCATCGGTCTCGACGCCACCGCCTGGGGGCAACTGCCGACGCGACTGATCATCGACGACCGCGTCGTCCACATCGACTCCTTCCCGATCGGCGACGACACCGCCCTCGTCACCAGGGGCGACCAGGACCACTTCTCCCTGCTCGTCGTCCCGCCGGACATGACGCCGGGGGCGGCTGGCGCGGCGATGGCCGAAGCGGTACGCGCGGACAACGTCACCCAGGCCGCACAGATCCTCATCGACACCGCCGGCCCCGGCCGGATGGCGCCGGAGACGTGACGACCGCCTGACACGGCCGCGCGGGCCACAGCGGCTCCACGACAAAGCAAACAAGCCCCGGGTCGCCGACCTGGAGCTTGGGAGAAGAGCGGGTGACGAGAATCGAACTCGCGCTCTCAGCTTGGGAAGCTGATGTTCTACCATTAAACTACACCCGCGTAAGACGCCGACGGAGTCGGTGCCGAACTGCGTGGTCACTGTACCAAACCCCGGGCCCCCAGCGCTGAAAGCCGTGGGGCCCGCGTGCGTTTGCGGGGCCGCAGCGGTGGTATCCGCCTGCGGTGGGCCCGAGTTGGGGCGTACCGTGGAGGCGTTGGGGAGGGTCTTCCCGGGGTCGGAGTGCCGCCTGGAGGGGCGTCCGGTCCGTCCCGTAATGTGGCTTTCGTCGTCACGGCATCCCAGCCGGACGTGACGCGGCTCTTGGGGAAGGGACTCTAGGACTTGATGGAAAGCACCGTCGTCCGCTGTGCCGATGGGCACGTGTTCAACACGGCTTCGTTCCCGATGCAGAAGGCCGAGCGACTCGGACCCGGACGCCTCGTCCGGTGCCCCCGCTGTGCCCGGCTCCGGAGCGTCGTACCCGTATCGGTGGCCCTGCAGAAGCAGTAAGGGGAGCAGTCGTACCGCCAGGCGGTACGCACGCACGGCGCGCGGACTCGTCCGGTGGGGGCGAGTCCGCGCGCCTTGCGTATCCTCGGGGCGTGCTTCTCTCAGACAAGGACATCCGGGCCGAGATCGACGCCGGGCGCGTGCGGATCGATCCTTACGACGAATCCATGGTGCAGCCGAGCAGCGTCGACGTGCGCCTCGACCGGTATTTCCGCGTGTTCGAGAACCACCGGTACCCGCACATCGACCCCTCGGTCGAGCAGGCGGACCTGACCCGGCTCGTCGAGCCGGAGGGCGACGAGCCGTTCATCCTCCACCCCGGCGAGTTCGTCCTGGCCTCCACCTACGAGGTCATCACCCTGCCCGACGACCTCGCCTCCCGCCTGGAGGGCAAGAGTTCACTCGGCCGGCTCGGGCTCGTGACCCACTCCACCGCCGGGTTCATCGACCCCGGCTTCAGCGGGCACGTGACCCTGGAGCTGTCCAACCTCGCCACGCTCCCCATCAAGCTGTGGCCCGGGATGAAGATCGGCCAGCTGTGCATGTTCCGGCTGAGCTCGCCGGCCGAGCACCCGTACGGCAGCGAGCGCTACGGCTCCCGGTACCAGGGGCAGCGCGGCCCCACCGCGTCCCGCTCCTTCCTCAACTTCCATCGGACGCAGGTGTGAGGGCCATATGAGCGACGTGCGGGAGAACCTGACCTACGAGCGCTTCGGCACCGCCGTCCGTGAGCTCGCCCAGACCATCGCCGACGACGGCTACGAGCCCGACATCGTGCTCAGCATCGCCCGCGGCGGCGTCTTCGTCGCCGGCGGCCTCGCCTACGCCCTCGACTGCAAGAACCTGCACCTGGTCAACGTCGAGTTCTACACCGGCGTCGGGACCACCCTCGAGATGCCCGTCATGCTCGCCCCGGTCCCCAAACTGATCGACTTCTCCGACAAGAAGGTCCTCATCACCGACGACGTCGCCGACACCGGCAAGACGCTCAAGCTGGTGCGCGACTTCTGCCTGGAGACGGTCGCCGAGGTGCGCAGCGCCGTCATCTACGAGAAGTCGCACTCCCTGGTGAAGTGCGAGTACGTCTGGAAGCGCACGGATAACTGGATCAACTTCCCGTGGAGTGTTTTGCCCGTAGTACGTAAGTCGGGGGAGCCGATCACCCCGTCCAAGGAAGCCCTCTGACTTGCAGTGTTAGGCCGCCCCTGTACTGGTGTGGATGAGGGCAAGCGATAGCCCGTCGGAGTAGCCGCGTTTCAGCTGTCCTCGGCCGGGGACGTCGGCTCCTCGTCGGCGCCATAGAGGTCGGTGTACAGGCGCTGCTTCGCTGCTTCGAGTCGTGGGCCGTAGTCGGGCATGAAGATCTCGCGCAGTGCTGTGTCCAGCGCTCCTGAGATCGAGTAGGTCGGAGATCAGACGGCCCGGTCGTGCACGATCCGCTCAAGATCGTCGGACCGGAACATCACCTGGTAAAGCCAGTCCGACAGCACGAATGCCTGATCGCGCGTGAGCTTTATGCTGATCACTTCATCGTCCACACCCTCAACGTAACTCCCTTGGCATGCGACGTTCCGGGCTCTGTCACAGGCAGCAGCACGCTTTCCAACTGTGGTGTGGTGGGGCGTTGGGCGTCGTTCGCGGGCCGTTCACCTGCATTTATGGGCCGCTGACAGCTGCGCCAGGCTTGGCCTTGAGTCCCCCCTGAACGGCCGTGAACGCAGATGAATGAGACGGAAACTGAGACGGCCCGCCTACGGCCGTTGTCAGTAGCAGTGCTTAAGACCACAACAACGCTCCGAAACCGAGGACGTAGGCTGAGCCGAAGATCAGCGGAACCCACATTTCGATCAGGCTCAGGGGCACATAAATCCGCCAGTCCGCGCCCTCGCCGAGCGACCGCCACTCCGCCCGGGAGAGGGCCATGGCCGGCAGCCGCTCCTCCAGCAATGCGATGACCCGGTACTTAGCGCTGTTCAACTGGCGGTACGACCGCACAGTGATCCACCAGGCGGCGCACTGGGCCAGCACCACGAGCAACCCCGCCGTCACGGCCCACTGGGGCGCTGCGGACAGGCCGCTACCTCCAGACACGGCGAACGCGGCGATCAGGCCGCTGTTCACCGTCAGGAAGAAGGTGTTCGCCGCGTTACGCCGGGCACTGATCCGGTCCGACATTTCGACACACAGCTTGTACTGCTCCAACACGGCAGCGCGGTAGTGCTGGCCCTCGGCGTCATACGAGGAGGGGGTGATGGCGGCGTTCCACAGGTTGTCTCCGGTACCCGTCACCGGTCCATTGTGGTCCCGCGGGCGCATTTGGCGAGGCGGAGGAGAAGGAATACGCCAAGCTACGGATCACATGTGGACGGCTGTGCACGGGTATGGACCATTGCCCCTTCCAGCGCTTCACCCCGCAAGCCGGTGCATGTCAGGATGCGCCATGATCCGAGTCATGTTGTGTGGCGCTGCGGACACACGTCGAGTGCAGGACGAGTTCGTCCGGACCGTCACAGCTTTCGGCGGCGTGCCCTGGCACTTCCTCGACGGAACCGTGAATTACATCAACTCCGCCTCGTCCGATTGGGAGGACAACTCTCGAGCCACGGTTCAAGAGGCGGACGTCTGTGTGTTCGTCATCGTCGAGAAGATCGGACGCATCACCTGGGAGACCGAGGTGACCGCGGCGCTGCTGGGCGGAAAGCCGTTCCTGGTGCTCTGTCTGAACTCGACCTACCAGCAGTACCTTGTCCTGGACGCCGAGTTCCGCCCTCCCGCCGATCTCAATTCTCTCTCGGAGGAAAACAGACAACTGGTCAGGACCCTGCGTGAGATCGAGCAGGAGAGGCGACTGACAGCCGTCCCCTTCGATTACGGGAGGTTCGGAGAGGTCCTGCGGCGAGAACTGTCCAAACTCTTCGACATCGCTTTGGGACAGATGGAAGAACGCAATCGGAGGAAATCGATCCGCCCCTTGCTGACCGATCCCGCGCGACTCACCACGGCCGATCTGAGGGCGGCCCAGACCATCGCCGTCGACGAGTGGGAGGACAAGCAGGTTAGGAAGGAAGCACTGCGTGCCCTGGCCGCCCGTCGGGCGCTGGACGAGGAGGCATTGCACTCCCTTCTGAGTAGCGCCGAGCAGGGCGTGCAGCGGATGACGGTGGAGTTGCTGGCCGACCTGTACCCCGTTCGGCCACCCAGCCAGGAGTTTTTGGAGCATGTCGTGGCCGTGGCCAATGCCTCTGACGACGTGGGCATCGCCCGACGCCTCATTCCCGTTCTGCCGGCCATGGATTTGCCGAGAGGGATCGAAGCCCTGGCCCTGCTTGACATGGATGACACGGGCACCAAGCGCAGGCTGGCCACGACTCTGGAGACGTACGAAGACGCCATTGCCCGCGAGAGACTCCAGAGTGCGGTCGCGGCACTGCTGGAGCGGTGTCTGTCGCAGGTGTCCGAGTCGGACTGGAAGACCCGCTGCCGCGCATACCTCGCCCGCTTGGGCTTCGAGCCCGCACCCGTCGATCAGGACGAGCGAGCACCAAGGCGTTGACACCGCTTATAGCCGCCTAAGGCTTGTCCCGTAAATGATCTCTGGACGTGCCGGATGGCCTGGCCGTTTGCCCGTTATCCCGCGAGGGCGAGGTTGTGCAGGCGGGCGATGCCGAGCATGGCATGGTGGACGCCATCGCCCTTGCGACGGCAGTCTCGGAGGATCTTCCAGGTCTTCATGCGGGCGAAGGCGTGCGTCAAGGGTGGCTGTACCGCATCCGCCCTGCATGCGAGCGGAGTTCGTGGTCGTTGCGTGTCGTTGTTTGTTGACCTCGGAGGGCCCAGACAGGTTCCACCCCCTGACTGCTCAGGTATCTGTCCGAGCGGCCAGGTACGCCTCGTATTGGGACCAGGCCCGTTCGAGCGTCTCGACAGCCGCGTCGATGGCGCCGTGTTCTTCGAGGTACTCAAGCTGGCCCTGTTTTCCCTTGTCCGAGGGCCAGTCGGGGTCATGGGAGACGTCCCGCGCGAGATCCCCGACGGCAGTGCGGTGATCGGCGTGGGTGTTCAACCATGCCGTGAAGCTCTTTGGTTTGGGCATATCGGGATCCTTCCGCCGACGTGTCCGGGCTAACCCACGGGGTCTGTTCCGCGTGTCGCTCGTCGGCCCGCAGGGCGGAGCCTGCTCAGGGTTTCCCGAAGTCGGCCCTGTCCCGTCACGACAAGCGACAGGGGCGTCAGCAGTGCCGGCGAGGCGCCCAAGGAGAACAAGGAAGCGCTCTGAGCCGGGTGCGGTGTCCGGGCGACTGGGGCCGACGTCACTGGCCGCAGGCGCATCCCGCTGCTGCTGCCGGGGCTTCCTCCGTGGCCTGGCCGGTGCAGCATCCGTCGCCGGTCGCGGTGTTGGGATCGGCGCTCCTGCCGAGGGTGTCCGCGTCGGCCTTCACGACGTAGACCTCCCAGGGCTCCTTTCCGGGGCCGTGGACCCACACCTTGTCCTGGAGCGCGTAGCAGCAGGACGTGTCGTTCTCCTCAAAGGTGGCCAGGCCGGCGTCCTTGAGCCGGGCGGTGGCGGCGCTGACCTGGTCGGTGGACTCGACCTCGACGCCGAGGTGGTCCAAGCGGGTCTCCTCGCCGGGGTCGCCCTCGATGAGCACGAGCTTGAGCGGCGGCTCGGTGAGGGCGAAGTTGGCGTAGCCCGGGCGGCGCTTGGCCGGTTCGGCGCCGAACAGCTTCGCGTAGAAGGTGATCGACGCTTCCAGGTCGCTGACACGCAGGGCGAGCTGAGCGCGAGACATGGCGGGCTCCCATCCGGTTGTATTGACGTCTGTCGATGCAAGATTGCGCGCTGAATCGAAGCCTGTCAACATAGAGGCATGTCGAATCAAGAGCTGGTGGTGCTCGGGCAGGGCGACGACGACGCCGGAGGGTGCTGCCCGGGGTTGCTGACCGCCCCCCTGGAGGAGGACCAAGCCGTGGATCTGGCCAGGGTGTTCAAGGCCCTGGGTGATCCCGTGCGGCTGCGCCTGTTGTCGATGATCGCCTCGCGGTCGGGCGGCGAGGTGTGCGTCTGTGACCTGACCCCGGCCTTCGAGCTGTCTCAGCCGACGATCTCGCACCACCTGAAGCTGCTGCGGCAGGCGGGCCTGATCGACTGCGAGCGGCGGGGTACTTGGGTCTACTACTGGCTCGTCCCGGAGACGACCGACCGTCTCGCCGGGATTCTGACCCGTCCGGCTGGTGAGCCGCTGCCCGAGCGCACCGCGTCGGCCGGGGCCGCTTCATGAGCTCTGCCGTACCCGAAGGGAACGTGGCCTCACGCCTGTCCTTCGTCGACCGCTACCTGGCCGTGTGGATCCTCGCGGCCATGGCGTTGGGCCTCGGACTGGGCCGCCTGGTCCCCGGCTTGGGTGACGCGCTGGCCGAGGTGACCGTGACGGGGGTGTCCCTGCCGATCGCCCTGGGCCTGCTGGTGATGATGTACCCGGTGCTGGCCAAGGTGCGGTACGACCGCCTCGACACCGTCACCCGCGACCGCCGCCTGCTGGTGCCGTCGCTGCTGCTGAACTGGATCGTCGGACCGGCGCTCATGTTCGCCCTGGCCTGGCTGTTCCTGCCGGACCTGCCCGCCTACCGCACCGGCCTGATCATCGTCGGCCTGGCCCGCTGCATCGCCATGGTCATCATCTGGAACGACCTCGCCTGTGGCCACAGGGAAGCCGCCGCCGTCCTGGTCGCCCTGAACTCCGTCTTCCAGGTCATCGCCTTCTCGGCACTGGGCTGGTTCTACCTCTCCGCCCTGCCCGGCTGGCTCGGCCTGCAACAGACCGGACTCGACGTGTCCGTGTGGGAGATCGCCCGCAGCGTGCTCATCTTCCTCGGCGTCCCCCTCGCGGCCGGCTACCTCACCCGTCGCATCGGCGAGAAGACCAAGGGCCGCGCCTGGTACGAGGCCGAGCTCATCCCGCGCATCGGCCCCTTCGCCCTGTACGGGCTGCTCTTCACGATCGTCGTCCTGTTCGCCCTGCAAGGCGACGCCATCACCTCACAGCCCCTCGACGTCGCCCGGATCGCCCTGCCGCTGCTGGTCTACTTCGCCGTCATGTGGGCCGGGTCCATGGCTCTGGGCCGCGCGGTCGGTCTCGACCACTCGCGGGCCACGACGCTGGCGTTCACCGCCGCGGGCAACAACTTCGAGCTGGCCATCGCCGTCGCCATCGCCACCTTCGGCGCCACCTCCGGCCAGGCCCTCGCTGGCGTCGTCGGCCCCCTCATCGAAGTCCCCGTCCTGATCGGTCTGGTGTACGTCGCCCTGTACGCCCGCCGCTACTTCACCGCCCCCGCCGTCCCCGCGCCCCAAGAGGACCCCGCCCATGTCTGACACCACCACGCCGGCCGTGCTCTTCGTCTGCGTCCACAACGCCGGACGTTCGCAGATGGCGGCCGCCTTCCTCACCCACCTCGCGGGCGACCGCGTCCAGGTCCGCTCGGCCGGCTCCGCCCCCGCCGACACCGTCAACCCGGCCGTCGTCGAAGCCATGGCCGAGGTGGGCGTCGACATCGCCGCCGAGGTTCCCAAGGTGCTCACGGTGGAGGCGGTCCAGGCGTCCGACGTCGTCATCACGATGGGCTGCGGCGACACCTGCCCCGTGTTCCCCGGGAAGCGCTACCTCGACTGGGAGCTGCCCGACCCGGCCGGGCGGGGCGTGGAAGCGGTACGTCCGATCCGCGACGAGATCGAGAAGCGCGTCCGCGGTCTGGTCGACGACATCGCCCCGGTGGGCTGACCATGAGCACGGCCGGTGACTACCGCATCGCCCCGCTGAGCGCAGAGCACGCCCAGCAGGTCCTGGCGATCTACCGACTCGGCATCGACGAGGGCAACGCCACCTTCGAGACCGCCGCTCCGACTTGGGCGGAGTTCGACGCCGCCAAGCTCCCGCACCACCGGCACGTCGCCTTGGAGGGCACGGGCCGGGTGCTCGGCTGGGTCGCTGCCGTGCCGGTCTCCGACCGGTGCGCGTACGCCGGCGTCGTCGAGCACTCGGTGTACGTCCACCCCGAGGCGCGCGGCCGGAGGGTCGGCTCAGCGCTCCTGCGGGCCTTGATCGCATCGACCGAGGCGGCGGGCATCTGGACGATCCAGTCCGGCATCTTCCCCGAGAACACCAGCAGCCTCGCGCTGCACGAGCGGGCCGGGTTCCGCGTCATCGGCATCCGCGAACGCATCGGCCGCCACCACGGCGTCTGGCGCGACGTCACCCTGGTCGAACGGCGCAGCCCCGTCGTCGTGTAGACCGACGCCCGCGCCAAGGGGCGGGGAGGGCCCGGCAGAGGGCCCCGCCCGCTCGAGGCGGCCCGACCCACCGTCAGAACGTCCCCAGCTTCACGATCGACAGCAGGGCGATCAGTTGGATCGACGCTGCTCCGAGAGCCTTCGGCCACGGCAGGTCGTGGGAGCGGCTCACCATCATCGTCAGGAGGGCGCCCGCCGCGACCCACGTCGCCCAGCCCAGCAGCTGCACGAACGTCGCGTCGCCGCCGAGGAACATCGCCACTACCAGGCGGGGCGCGTCCGTGAGGGACATGATCAGCATGGACAGGCCGACCGTGGGCTGCCACGCCCCGTCGCCGCCCAGCTGGCGGGCCAGAGTGTGGGTGACGACGCCGAGCACGAAGGCGCTGAGCACCATCGCCACGGCCGTGGTCAGCACGATCGGGACGGCGTTGGACAGCGTCGCGTTGATCGCGTCCTCACGGGCCCCGTCGAAGCCGAACACCGCCAGCAGGCCGTACAGGAACGTCACGATCAGGGCCGGGCCCCACATCGCGTAGTCCCGCATCCGCAGGAAGGTCTGCGCGGGCGACAGCACGATGCCCCGCAGCAGGTCCTTCCAGTGCAGCCGCGGCCCGATCGGGCCCGAGGGGGCCGCCGAGCCCGCGTAGTACGTCTCGCCGCGCGTGTAGTCCTGCCCGCCCGGCCCGTACGGCGCCGCCTGCTCGTCGATCGAGAACGCCTGGGTGTGGCCCGGGTTGTTCGCCGCGTACGGGTCCTGCGGGGCGTGCGGCGGGTACGCGTCGCCGCCGAAGTACTCCGGCTCCTCGCCGCCCCGGCCGCCGTAGCCGCCGCCGTGACCACCGCCGTGGTACGGCGGTTGCCCGTCGCCCCCGCGGTACTGCGGTGGCGCGGGCGGGTAGCCGTACGACGGTCCCTGGGGCGCCTGCTGCCCGTACGGAGGGTGTTGCGGTCGCGTTTGCGGGGTCCGGCCGTTCCGGCCGCCGCGTCCGATCCTGAATCCAGCCACGTCATCGAACGTACCCGTTCCCGGCGACGGACGGGTCCGGCCCCCGGCCGCCCGGGGGCCTTTGCGGCTGACCTGTGACATCCCCTAAGGGAATTCCCGGAAGGCCCTCGCCCCTCACGACACGACCGCCCCCGCACCCTTCAGCAGGGCGCGGGGGCGGTCGGCGGGCGGTCGGCCGGTGCCGTGGGCTACTTCACCGGCTCCGGTTCCGGCGTCGTCTCCGGCTCCGGGGCGTCTTCCGGGTCGGCCGGGGTCTTGACGGAGTCCAGCAGGAGCTGGGCGACGTCGACGACCTGGACGGTTTCCTTGGCCTTGCCCTCGTTCTTCTTGCCGTTGACGGAGTCGGTGAGCATGACCAGGCAGAAGGGGCAGGCGGTGGAGACGATGTCCGGGTTCAGCGACAGTGCCTCGTCGACGCGTTCGTTGTTGATGCGCTTGCCGATGCGCTCTTCCATCCACATGCGGGCGCCGCCGGCGCCGCAGCAGAAGCCGCGTTCCTTGTGGCGGTGCATCTCCTCGTTGCGCACGCCGGGGACGGCGGCGATGATCTCGCGCGGCGGGGTGTAGATCTTGTTGTGGCGGCCCAGGTAGCAGGGGTCGTGGTAGGTGATGATGCCCTCGACCGGGGTGACGGGGATCAGCCGGCCCTCATCGACCAGGTGCTGCAGCAGCTGGGTGTGGTGGATGACCTCGTAGTCGCCGCCGAGCTGGGGGTATTCGTTGCCGATGGTGTTCAGGCAGTGCGGGCAGGTCGCGACGATCTTCTTCGCCGAGCGCGGCTTCCTCGACTCCGGCGTGACGTTGCCCTCGTCGTCCGTCTCCTCGCCGAACGCCATGTTCAGCGCCATGACGTTCTCCATGCCGAGTTCCTGGAAGAGGGGCTCGTTGCCCAGGCGGCGGGCGGAGTCGCCGGTGCACTTCTCGTCGCCGCCCATGATGGCGAACTTCACGCCCGCGATGTGCAGGAGTTCGGCGAAGGCCTTGGTGGTCTTCTTGGCGCGGTCCTCCAGGGCGCCGGCGCAGCCGACCCAGTACAGGTACTCGACGTCGGTGAGGTCTTCGATGTCGCGTCCGACGACGGGGATGTCGAAGTCGACTTCCTTGAGCCATTCCAGGCGCTGCTTCTTCGCCAGGCCCCAGGGGTTGCCCTTCTTCTCGAGGTTCTTCAGCATCGTGCCGGCCTCGGAGGGGAACGCGGACTCGATCATGACCTGGTAGCGGCGCATGTCCAGGATGTGGTCGACGTGTTCGATGTCGACGGGGCACTGCTCGACGCAGGCGCCGCAGGTGGTGCAGGACCACAGCACGTCCGGGTCGATGACGCCGCCCTCTTCGGCGGTGCCGATCAGGGGGCGTTCGGCCTCGGCCAGCGCCGCCGCCGGCACGTTTGCCAGCTGCTCGGCGGAGGCCTTCTCCTCGCCTTCCATGCTCTTGCCGCCGCCGGCGAGCAGGTAGGGGGCCTTGGCGTGGGCGTGGTCGCGCAGCGCCATGATCAGCAGCTTGGGGGAGAGCGGCTTGCCGGTGTTCCAGGCAGGGCACTGCGACTGGCAGCGGCCGCACTCGGTGCAGGTGGAGAAGTCCAGCAGGCCCTTCCAGGAGAACTGCTCGACCTGCGAGACACCGAAGACGTCGTCGTCACCGGGGTCGGTGAAGTCGATCGGCCTGCCGCCCGACGTCATCGGCAGCAGCGCGCCCAGGGAAGTGGCGCCGTTGGCGTTGCGCTTGAAGTAGATGTTCGGGAACGCCAGGAACCGGTGCCAGGCGATGCCCATGTCCGTCCGGAGCGAGACGACGATCATCCAGATGAAGGACGTCGCGATCTTGATCATCGCGGTGAGGTAGACCAGGTTCTGCAGCGTGCCGGTGGTCAGGCCCTTGAAGGCGAGGACCAGCGGGTACGACGCGAAGTAGGCGGCCTCGTAGTGGTGCACGCCGGCGAGCGCGCCCTCCAGGCCCCGCAGGGTCATGATCGCCAGGCCGATGATCAGGATCACGGACTCGACGAAGTACGCCTGGCCGAAGTTGGAGCCGGCGAAGCGGGACTTGCGCCCGGGCCGGCGCGGGTGGCTCAGCTGGCGGATGACGATCAGGGTCAGGATGCCCAGCGACGTCATGGTGCCGATGAACTCGACGAAGAGCTCGTAGGGCAGCCAGTGCCCGATGACGGGCAGCATCCAGTCGGCCTGGAAGAGCTGGCCGAAGGCGTTGACCAGGGTCAGGACCAGGGAGAAGAAGCCGATCGCGACGAACCAGTGGGCGAACCCGATCACGCCCCACCGGTTCATCCGGGTGTGACCGAGGAACTCCCTGATCACCGTGGCGGTGCGGGCGGTCCAGTCGTTGGTCCGGGTGCCCGCGGGCACGTCCTGGCCGAGCCGGACGAACCGATAGATCTGGGCGATGGCGCGGCCGAACAGCGCCACGCCGACCACGGCGAGCACCAGCGACACGATGATCGCGGCGAGTTGCATGGGGGCTCCTGGAGGGCGGCCTCGTCATTACTAAGCGGTAACTTATGCAGTCCGTCTGAGACTACCCCCATCCTGAGCCGCACTGTAGCCGGGAGTGCGGTGATCTGCGTCGCTGAGGGTCTCCTCAGGTGCGCGGGGCCGATGCGGGGGGCAATCCGATCGTGTTATTCGTACCAAATTGGTATATACGGTACTAACTTAAGCCTGTGCTCTACGGAATCGCCGCCGCCACCACCGCCCTGCTCCTCACGGCCGTGCTGGCCGCCCTGCTGCGGGTGCCGGCCCGCCGCCTCGGGCTGGTCGAGCGCCGGCAGCGGCAGCGGCGGGTACCGGTGTCCGGCGGCCTGGCCGTCGTGCTCGTCACCAGCCTGGTCGCCGTCACGGGCGACCGCACCGGCTGGGCCCCGCTGGGCGACGGCGTGGGGCGCCTGCTGGTGGCGGCCGCCGCCGTCGCGGGCCTCGGTCTGGTCGCCGACGTCTCGCGCCTGAAGACGGGCATCCTCGTGGTCGGTACGGCGGTGGCGGCCGCCTGCGTCATGCCCTACGGCGACCTGGGCGTGCTCGGCGGCCTGCTCGGGGCCGGATGGGTGACGTTCGCCGCGCTGGCCCTGCGGTCGCTCGACCACGCCGACGGGCTGGCCGGGACCGTCGGGGTGGTCACCGCGTTCGGCGTCGGCGCCTGTGTGGCGGCCGAACTGCTGGACGGGCTCGCGGTGCTGCTGAGCGTGCTGGCGGCCGCGCTGACCGGGTTCCTGCTGCACAACTGGCCGCCGGCCCGGGCCGCCCTCGGCGCCTGCGGGTCGCTGTTCGCCGGGTTCCTGCTGGGCGCGGGCGGTGTGTACGCGCGCGTGGGGCACGATCCGCTGGAGAGCGCGGGCGTGCTGTTCGCGCTCGTCGCCCTGGGCGCCGCCGACGCCCTGCTCGTGGTCCTCTCGCGGCGGCTCGCCGGGCGGCCGCTGCTGCGGGGCGCCCCCGACCACCTCGCGCACCGGCTGCGGCGCCTCGGGATCACCGCCCAGGGCGCGGTGGTGCTGCTGGGACTGCTCGCCTCGTGCGGGGTACTCGCGGGCGTGCTGGTGCACATGGGCCGGCTGAGCGCGCAGGCGCCGCTGTGGGCGGCGGGGGCGGCGATCGTGATCGTGCTGGGGCTGCTCCGGGTGCCCGTGCACGTCCCCCGGCGCCCCTCCCATACCGTGGTCCGCCAGCCCGGGAGTCCGACATCCACGCAGGTCGGGACGCCCTTGCGTGTAAGGAACGGATAAGAGTTGAGCCCGTCTGACTCAGGTCTGTTGACCCAGCGGCCGACCTCATGCACACTTGAGCCTGTTGCACTCAAGTCAGCTGGAGGAAACAACCATGGCACGTGCGGTCGGCATCGACCTGGGCACGACTAACTCCGTCGTCAGCGTTCTGGAGGGCGGCGAGCCCACCGTCATCACCAACGCCGAGGGTGCCAGGACCACGCCGTCCGTCGTCGCCTTCGCGAAGAACGGTGAGGTGCTCGTCGGCGAGGTCGCCAAGCGCCAGGCGGTCACGAACGTGGACCGGACCATCCGCTCGGTGAAGCGCCACATGGGCACCGACTGGAAGATCCAGCTCGACGGCAAGGACTTCAACCCGCAGCAGATCTCCGCGTTCATCCTGCAGAAGCTCAAGCGGGACGCCGAGGCCTACCTGGGCGAGAAGGTGACCGACGCGGTCATCACCGTCCCGGCGTACTTCAACGACTCCGAGCGCCAGGCGACGAAGGAGGCCGGCGAGATCGCCGGTCTGAACGTCCTGCGCATCGTCAACGAGCCGACCGCGGCCGCCCTTGCCTACGGCCTGGACAAGGACGACCAGACCATCCTGGTCTTCGACCTCGGTGGCGGCACCTTCGACGTCTCGCTGCTGGAGATCGGTGACGGCGTCGTCGAGGTGAAGGCGACCAACGGCGACAACCACCTCGGTGGTGACGACTGGGACCAGCGCGTCGTCGACTACCTGGTCCAGCAGTTCAAGTCCGGCCACGGCGTGGACCTGGGCAAGGACAAGATGGCCCTGCAGCGTCTGCGCGAGGCCGCCGAGAAGGCCAAGATCGAGCTGTCCTCGTCCACCGAGACCTCGATCAACCTGCCCTACATCACGGCGTCCGCCGAGGGCCCGCTGCACCTGGACGAGAAGCTCACCCGCGCCCAGTTCCAGCAGCTGACGGCCGACCTGCTGGAGCGCTGCAAGACGCCGTTCCACAACGTCATCAAGGACGCCGGCATCTCCATCAACGAGATCGACCACGTCGTCCTCGTCGGTGGCTCCACCCGCATGCCCGCCGTCGCCGAGCTCGTCAAGGAGCTGACCGGCGGCAAGGAGGCCAACAAGGGTGTGAACCCGGACGAGGTCGTCGCCATCGGCGCCTCGCTCCAGGCCGGTGTCCTCAAGGGCGAGGTCAAGGACGTCCTGCTGCTCGACGTCACCCCGCTGTCCCTCGGCATCGAGACCAAGGGCGGCATCATGACCAAGCTCATCGAGCGCAACACCACGATCCCGACCAAGCGCTCCGAGATCTTCACCACGGCCGAGGACAACCAGCCGTCCGTGCAGATCCAGGTCTACCAGGGCGAGCGCGAGATCGCGGCCTACAACAAGAAGCTCGGGATGTTCGAGCTGACCGGTCTGCCGCCGGCGCCCCGCGGCGTCCCGCAGATCGAGGTCTCCTTCGACATCGACGCCAACGGCATCATGCACGTGACCGCGAAGGACCTGGGCACGGGCAAGGAGCAGAAGATGACCGTCACCGGCGGCTCCTCGCTGCCGAAGGACGAGGTCGACCGCATGCGCCAGGAGGCCGAGCAGTACGCGGAGGAGGACCACCGCCGCCGCGAGGCCGCCGAGGCCCGCAACCAGGGCGAGCAGCTCGTCTACCAGACGGAGAAGTTCCTCAAGGACAACGAGGACAAGGTCCCCGGCGAGATCAAGACCGAGGTCGAGGAAGCCGTCGGCGAGCTGAAGGAGAAGCTCAAGGGCGAGGACACCGCCGAGATCCGCTCCGCCACGGAGAAGGTCGCGGCCGTCTCGCAGAAGCTCGGCCAGGCCATGTACGCCGACGCCTCCGCGGCCCAGGCCGCCGACGGTGCCGGTGAGGCCGGTGCCGGCCAGGCCAAGGCCGACGACGACGTCGTGGACGCCGAGATCGTGGACGACGAGCGCAAGGACGGTGCCGCGTGACGGAGGAGACCCCGGGCTTCGAGGAGAAGCCCGACGTCCCCTCCGGCGCCACCCCTGACGACGCCGAGCCGAAGGCCGCCGACGCCTCCTCCGAGGAGACGGCGGCCCCGGCCGGGGACGCGAACGAGACAGCGGGTCTGGTGGCCCAGCTGGACCAGTCCCGCAAGGCGCTCGACGAGCGCACCGCGGACCTCCAGCGGCTCCAGGCCGAGTTCCAGAACTACCGCCGCCGGGTCGAGCGGGACCGGATCGCGGTCAAGGAGATCGCCGTCGCGAACCTCCTGACCGAGCTCCTGCCCGTGCTCGACGACATCGGCCGCGCGCGGGAACACGGCGAGCTCCTCGGCGGGTTCAAGTCCGTCGCCGAGTCGCTGGAGACCGTCGCGGCCAAGATGGGCCTGCAGCAGTTCGGCAAGGAGGGCGAGCCCTTCGACCCGACGATCCACGAGGCCCTGATGCACTCCTACGCGCCGGACGTCACGGAGACCACGTGCGTGGCCATCCTGCAGCCGGGGTACCGCATCGGCGAGCGCACGATCCGCCCCGCGCGGGTCGCGGTCGCCGAGCCCCAGCCCGGCGCGCAGACGGTCAAGGCCGAGGAGCAGGGCGAGGCCGCGGCGGAGGACTCCGCGACGAAGGACAACGGTGGCCCGGAGGAGGGCTGACGTCGACACCGACGGACGCACTGAAGGCACTGGCGTAAGGAAGGAGGGGCGTCGGGGATGAGCACCAAGGACTTCATCGAGAAGGACTACTACAAGGTCCTCGGCGTCCCGAAGGACGCCACCGAGGCCGAGATCAAGAAGGCGTACCGCAAGCTCGCGCGCGAGTTCCACCCGGACGCCAACAAGGGCAACGTCAAGGCCGAGGAGCGCTTCAAGGAGATCTCCGAGGCGAACGACGTCCTCGGCGACCCCAAGAAGCGCAAGGAGTACGACGACGCCCGCGCCCTCTTCGGCAACGGAGGGTTCCGGCCCGGCCCGGGTGCGGGCGGCTCCTTCAACTTCGACCTGGGCGACCTCTTCGGGGGCGGTGCCGCCCAGGGCGGCGGCGGGGGCGGCTTCGGCGGCGGACTCGGCGACGTCTTCGGGGGCCTGTTCAACCGCGGCGGCGCCGCGGGGACCCGGACCCAGCCCCGGCGGGGCCAGGACATCGAGTCCGAGGTCACCCTGAGTTTCACCGAGGCCATCGAGGGGGCGACGGTCCCGCTGCGGATGTCCTCGCAGGCGGCCTGCAAGGCCTGTTCCGGCACCGGCGACAAGAACGGCACACCGCGCGTGTGCCCGACCTGCGTCGGCACCGGGCAGGTCGCGCGGGGCTCCGGCGGCGGCTTCTCGCTGACGGACCCCTGCCCCGACTGCAAGGGCCGCGGGCTGATCGCGGAGAACCCCTGCGAGATCTGCCACGGCTCCGGGCGCGCCAAGTCGTCCCGGACCATGCAGGTCCGCATTCCGGCGGGGGTGAGCGACGGCCAGCGGATCCGGCTGCGCGGCAAGGGCGCACCGGGCGAGCGCGGCGGCCCGGCCGGCGACCTCTACGTCGTCGTGCACGTCGGCGAGCACCCGGTGTTCGGGCGCAAGGGCGACAACCTCACGGTCACCGTGCCGGTGACGTTCACGGAGGCGGCGCTCGGCGGCGAGGTCAGGGTGCCCACCCTGGGCGGTCCGCCGGTCACGCTGAAGCTGCCGCCCGGCACGCCCAACGGCCGTACGATGCGCGCCCGGGGCAAGGGGGCGGTCCGCAAGGACGGCACCCGCGGCGACCTGCTGGTCACCGTCGAGGTGAGTGTCCCCACCGACCTGTCGGGGAAGGCTCGTGACGCGCTCGAGGCGTATCGCGAGGCGACCGCGGGCGACGACCCGCGGGCGGAGTTGTTCGAGGCCGCGAAGGGAGCATGACGCAGATGGAAGGCCGTCGACGGAATCCGTATGAACTGACCGAGGAGACCCCGGTCTACGTCATCTCGGTGGCGGCCCAGCTCTCCGGACTGCACCCGCAGACGCTGCGCCAGTACGACCGCCTCGGCCTGGTCTCCCCGGACCGCACGGCGGGCCGGGGCCGGCGCTACTCGGCCCGTGACATCGAACTGCTCCGTCAGGTGCAGCAGTTGTCGCAGGACGAGGGCGTCAACCTGGCCGGCATCAAGCGGATCATCGAACTGGAGAACCAGGTGGCCGCGCTCCAGTCCCGCGTGGCGGAGATGGAGGCGGCCCTGGACGCCGCCGCGGCGGCCATCCAGCAGCGCGAGGCCGCGGTCCACGCGTCCTACCGCCGCGACCTGGTCCCGTACCAGGAGGTCCAGCAGACCAGCGCGCTGGTGGTCTGGCGGCCGAAGAAGGCCAAGGACTAGCGGTCCTCCGGACACAGGCACAGACGCAGGCACACGGCGAGGGGCCCGGGAGTCGAACTCCCGGGCCCCTCGCCGTCGTTGCGGGCGGGTCAGACGGCCGGTCCGGTGACCGCGTCGTCGACGTTGGAGAAGGCCTCCGTGCCGTCCTCGTTCTTGAAGGACACCAGGTAGTACAGCGTGGTGCCGGAGGGAGCGGTGGTGTCGGTCCAGTAGGAGGTCGTCACCGGGGCGTCGGTGAGACGGGTCCAGGTGGCCTTCACGCGGTCCCAGCGGTAGACCTGGTAGCCGTCCGCCTCCTTGAAGCGTGCGCCGTAGCAGTACGGGTCCACCTGCACGGCGCCCGAGGCCAGGGCGATGGCGTCCAGGTCGCAGGCCGTGTTCTCGGGGGCCTGGGCCGTCGGGCGCAGGTCGAGCTCGGTGATCTTGGCCGCGGCGACGGGCTGGTCCCAGTAGGTGCCGTCGCCCTCGGGGTCGCCCACGTAGGAGGCCACGTTGCCCCAGCGGTCCGCGGCCAGGACGACGTACCGCTTCTGCTCGCCGTCCGCCGCCATGCGCAGGGTGGCGTACGTGCGGGTGGCGTCCACCGTGCCGACGTACTGCGGGGTGTCGAAGTCGGCGGGCTGCTCGTAGATGCGGTACTCGGCGAGGTCCGCCGCCGTGCTCGCGTGCCACTGCAGGCGCACGCCGTACTCCAGCGCCTGGGCGGTCAGGCCCGTGACGGCCGGGGGCGCGACCTCGTCGCCGGGGCGGGTGACGACGGTCTCGGCTGAGGGGGAGGACCAGCGGCCGTCGGTGTCCTTGCGGCGCACGACGTAGGCGTACGGCTTCCCCCGGTCACCGCTGCTGTCGGTGCAGGTGCGCACCGTGGCGCCGGACGCGTCGGTGGCCGTCTTGCGGCTGCCACAGGTGACGTTCGTCCAGGTGCGGGCGGCGCTCGTGGCGGGGGAGCGCAGGACGGTGTAGTCGGCGGTGTCGTTGCCCGCCGGGTCGGTCCAGCTGACGACGGCACCCTGGTCGGGGGTGGCGACCGTGACGTGCTGGGGCACGGCGATGGTGGTGCGGCCGGTCACCACGGCCGAGTCGGCGTGGTTCCAGGCGGCGTCGTAGGCGCGGACCTTGTAGTCGTACGGCTTCCCGTACTCCGGGAAGTCGTCCTTCCACGTGGTCGTGGTGATCTCGGGGGTGTACTCCTTCCACTCCGTCTCGTCCGACTTCTTGCGGAAGACCGAGTAGGCGACCGCGTCCGACGGGGCCTTCCAGGACAGCGTGTTGGTGTCGACGGAGCTGGTGACGGTGAGCACCGGGGCGGCGGGCGCGGTGAGGTCGGGCGTGGGGACCGGGCCGAGGGCGGCGGTGCCGGCCGACTCGTTGCCCGCCTTGTCGTACGCGCGGATCTGGTAGCGGTACGACTGGCCGGTCTGCGGCGGGGTGTCGTCGAAGGTGCGCCGGGCGGTGGTGGTCGCGCCGATCCGGGTCCAGGCGGTGCTGCCCGCCGCCTGGCGGTAGACCCGGTAACCGGCCAGGTCCATCTCCTTGTTGGCGGCCCAGGACAGCGTCGCGGTGGTCCGGTTCGCGTCCGCCACGCGGTAGTTCCAGGCGGTGCCCGTCGGGGCGAGGGGGCGCACCTTGTCGACCGTGGCCGTGGTGCGGGGCGTGTAGGTGAAGGCGACCTTCGCCGAGCCGGTCCAGTGCGCGTAGTCGACGCGCAGGGTGTGCTTGCCCGACGGGACGGTCAGGTAGACGGTCTTCCCGACGGCCGTGGAGGTGTTCTTCCACAGGCTGATCTTCAGGCTGCCGTCGAGGTAGACGCGGATGCCGTCCAGACCGGACGCGGACAGCGCGAAGGGGCCGCCGGAGCCGAAGTCGCGGGTGACGGACCAGCGGACGGAGAAGTTGTCCCTCGGCACGCCGGAAGCGGGCGCGCCCGTACCCCAGTTCTCGCTGATCGCGGCATCGCAACCGGTCTGCTTGGCGGTGCCCGAGAAGTTCGTGTTGGCGTAGATCTGCCGCTTGTAGACCGGTGCGGTGCAGGTCGTGGCGGCGGACGCCGGGCTCGCGGCCACGGCGGTGAGCAGGCCGCCGGCCGTGGCGAGCACCACGGCCGTCGCGAGGCTGACTGGCTTCATTCGTTCCCCTGTCGGACGGTCGGCGGCGGGAACCGCCGTGATCATGACGCGCCGGGAAGGGAATTGGTTGCACGGATTTTTGCCGGGTCGTGAAGTCCCGCTGGTGAAGGGTCCGTAAAGGGCGTCAGGAGGTGATTCCGCTTCGTCTCCATGCGTCTTCACCCGCTGAGCGGAGCGTGATGTTGTCATCTCGTTAAGTAGTTCCGCTTGACGCCGGTACGGCTGGCCGCGTTGTCTTTTCAGACACCTGGGTCGACTTGCCCCATGCCCCGAACGCACTCGAAGTGAGCCCCTTAATGCGTCGAATAGCCATCGCTGTGGTCGCCGCCACGATGACCCTCTCGCTCGCCGGCTGCGGCGTGCTGAACGCGACGGAGGACGGGGCCGACGCAAGTCCCACCAAGGGCAACGGCATCACGGTCGGCGTGCTGATGCCGGAGACGACGAACACCCGCTACGAGCGGTTCGACTACCCCATCATCCAGGCCAAGGTGAAGTCCCTGACGCGGGACGAGGGCAGGACCGTCTACGCCAACGGTGAGGCGGACCCGGACAAGCAGGTCCAGCAGATGGAGAAGATGATCGACGACAAGGTCGACGTCATCCTGCTGGACGCGGTCGACGCCGAGGCGATCGCCGACACCGTCAAGAAGGCCAAGGACGCGGGCATCCCGGTCATCGCCTACGACCGTCTCGCGCAGGGGCCGATCGACGCCTACGTCTCCTTCGACAACGAACTCGTCGGCGAGGTGCAGGGGCGCACCCTGGTCGAGGGCATGGGCTCGCCCGACGCCACCGACAAGATCGTCATGATCAACGGCTCGCCCACCGACCCGAACGCAGGTCAGTTCAAGCAGGGCGCGCTGTCCGAGCTCAACGGCCGGGTGACCATCGCCGCGACCTACGACACGGACAAGTGGAAGCCGGAGCTGGCGAAGAAGGAGATGGCCGAGGCGATCGCCAAGATCGGCAAGGGCAGCATCGCCGGTGTCTACTCCGCCAACGACGCCATGGCGGGCGCGGCCATCGAGGCCCTGAAGGAGGCCGGCGTCAGCGAACTCCCGCCGGTCACCGGCCAGGACGCCGAACTGGAGGCCGTGCAGCGGATCATCAGCGGCGAGCAGTACATGAGCGTGTACAAGCCCTACCCGCAGGAGGCGGAGGCCGCTGCGGAGATGGCCGTCGCCAAGGTCCAGGGCCGTGACATCCAGTTCGACGCGCTCACCCGCGACAAGGTCGACAGCCCGACCGACAAGAACATCCCGGCGCAGCTGGTGACCGTGGTCGCGCTGACCAAGAGCAACATCAAGGACACCGTGGTCGCCGACGGCATCTTCAAGGTGTCGGACATCTGCACCGGCAAGTACAAGGCGGCCTGCCAGACCATCGGCCTGAAGTAGCCGGCCCTGCGGCCCGGAGGGGCCGGATCCGGACGGCCGTCGGCCGACCGGATCCGGACAGCCGCCGAACGGCCGGAATCTGACGTTCCGGCATTCGGCCGGAACTCGTCGGTCCGGGACCGTTCCCGGGCCCGTCAGGGACCGCTCAGCGGCTCCCGGCGGATCAGTACGCCGTCCGGCGCGTGGTCCGCGGGGCGGGTGCTGAGGTAGCCCGACGGGTCGCGGTCACCCGTCACCCGCAGGCCCGTGACCCGGGCGTCGCGCGGGACGTCGTACCAGAGCTCGACCTCCATGAGGTCGTGGCCGCCGATCTCGACCTCCTCGTGCTGGCGGCGTACGGCCATGGCGAAGGCGTCGGGCCGGGCGCGGGGGCCGGTCACGCCCGCCAGGCGCTGCCGCGCCGCGACGTAGGTGTGGAAGTTCGGGTCCTGGTTGTCGACCCGCAGCCGCGCCGAACAGAACTGCCCGTCCGGCTGGGCCTCGCTGTGCGACCCGGCCACCGCGGTCAGCCCGCAGCGCAGGTCGAGCAGGGTGAAGGTGAGGTGCCCGTCCCGGTAGGGGCGGGAGGGCCGCTGCGAGGCCGACGCGGACGCCTGCCCCGTCCGCCCCTCGGTCCCCGTCCCCGTGGGTCCGTCGCCGCCGCAGCCGGCCGTGCCGGCCAGGACACCCAGCACGACCGCGCACGTCATCCCCGCCACCACCGGCCTCGTCGCCATCCGCCGATTGTCCGCCGGACCGGGCCGGAAGGGGAGGGGCTGATCGCTCCTGGAGCGCCCGGACGACAGCTTGTTGCACGGCGGCGCGCGGGGGTGGGTACGAGGCGGTGCGAAAACCTGTCAAAGCGGCGGTTTCCCTTGTGGCCGCCGGGGGCAGCCGTGTTGCGGAGCTGGTCCGGGCCGCGCATAGTGGCGTCGCGGAACAGGCGCGCAGCGGGGGTGGTATGGGCGATGGCCGGGACCGGGACGGAGGAGCATCCTCACGGTGCCGACCGACTGTGCGAGGCCGGGGATCGCGTGTATTCCCGGGCCGTACGGCGCGGCCGGGTGCCGCGCCGTGACGCCGGCCAGGTGCCCTGCCTGCTGGACCTGGCCCTGCTGCACCCCGACCCCGACGACATGGACTGGCTGGTGCCGACCTCCCCGCAGGAGGTCATGACCCGGCTGCTGCGCGGGCTCTACGAGGACGTCAGCGCGAGCCAGCGCCGGGTGGGCACGGCGGTGGCCGCCTACGAGTGGTACGCGGGCCTGGGCGGTTCCGCACCGGCCGCTCCGGCCGGCGAGGGCTCGGCGATCCGCGTCCTGGAAGGGCTGTCCCGGATCCAGGCCGCGATGGACGAGGCCACGGAGGCGTGCACCCGCGAGGTGCTGACCGTCCAGCCCGGCGGCATCCGGCGCGAGGACGAGCTGGCGGAGGGCCTGCACCGGGCGCTCACCCTGCGCGGCCGGGGCGTGCACATGCGCGATCTCTACACCCACGTGGCCCGGCACGGGCAGGGCCTGCTCAACTACCTGGAGCTGATGGGCGAGGCGGTCGAGGCGCGCTCGCTGGACGAGGTGATCGACCGGCTGATCCTCTTCGACCGCACGGTCGCCTTCATCCCCGCCAACACCGACCGCACGATGGCGCTGGAGCTGCGCCACCCGGCGCTGGTCGGCTACCTGGTCACGGTGTTCGAGCGGCTGTGGCGGCTGGCGATCCCGCTGACCGCCCCGCTGCCCGACACCCGCATCGAGGGCATCTCCCACCGCGAGCAGTCCATCGCGGCGCTGCTGGCGGAGGGCCACCAGGACGCGGTGATCGCCGAGCGCCTCGGCATCAGCGTCCGCACCTGCCGGGCCCACATCGCCCGGCTCTCGGAGACCCTCGGCGCGGCCAGCCGCACCCAACTCGGTGTGCGCATCGCCCAGGTGGGCCTGGACGGCCCCCAGGAGCCCGTGGACCTCACCCAGGTCACCGTGCCGGGCCAGGGCTCCCGCACGGGCCGCTAGGGGGTGTCTTGCCGATCACGCCGGGCTCGCGGCGCCTGGCACCGCACCTCGCCGCGTTGTCGTCGGTTGCCGATGCTCCGCATCGCCGCCCTCCTCCGCCTTGCGATGCACGGCGCCAGACGCCGCTCCCTGATCCGGCCTGATCGGCAAGACACCCCCTAGGGACCTCCGGGGCCCGTGTGGCCCCCGTGACCCGGTCCGGCCCCCGTGACCCGGTCCGCCGCGTGTCAAAAGCTGGCGGCCGGGGCCTGGTTCGGCACCTGTCACACGCCGGCGCCCGTGGCCCGGTCTGGCGCGTGTCAAAAGCTGGCCGCCGGGGCCTGGTTCGGCACCCGTCACGCGCCGGCGCCGGTGGCCCGGTCCGCCGCGTGTCAAAAGCTGGCCGCCGGGGCCCGGTCCGGCACCTGTCACATGCGGGCCCCGTAATACGGTCCGGCACCCGCCGCGAGCCGACCCCAGTGACAGGTCCGGCGCGCCTCACGAACCGACGCGCCTCACAAGCCGGCGCCCGTCAAAAGCTGGCCCCCGGCGACGTCCGGCTCCCGCCCCGGTCCTAGGTGTCCTGCTCCAGGATTCCCGACTGCGCTATCAAGTACCCCAGTTGGGCCCGGCTGCCGCTGCCCAACGCCGTCGCGAGCTTGGCGATGTGGGCCCGGCAGGTGCGGACGTTCATCCCCAGGCGGCGGGCGATGGCCTCGTCGACGTGGCCCTCGACGAGGAGCTTGGCGATGGAGTGCTGGATCTCCGTGATGCCGTCGGGGGCGGTCTCGTAGGGCGCGCCGGCGGTCAGCGGGACCGCGCGGCTCCACATGAACTCGAAGACCTTCACCAGGTACTGCACCAGCCCGGGGTGGCGCAGTTCGAGGGCGACCTGACGGTCGTCGCGTATGGGGATGAAGGCGACCGTCTCGTCGCAGATGATCAGCCGCTCGACCAGTTCGTCGATGGTGCGGTACTCCGCCTTGCCGTTGGCGAAGCGGTCGACGTAGGCCAGCCGTTCGGGGCTGTAGCGGGCGGTGTGCTGGTACAGGGTGCGGATGCGCACCCCGCGGTCGATCAGGGTCTGGTCGCGCTCCAGGCCCTCGATGACCCGGCGCTCGGGGTGGCGGGCGCTGGGCTGCACGGTGAGCATCTCGTTGCGGCACTGGTCGGCGGCCAGGTCCAGGGACGCGTTGATGCGGTCCAGGCCCTCCAGCACGGTGATGGCGTGGGTGGGGGCCGTGTCCTGGGCGCTGAGCGCCATGAACGGCTCGAAGACCCCGGCCAGCTCGATGGAGGTGCGCCGGCGCTCGGTGATCTCCCGTTCGATCGGATTCAGCCGTTGCGCCAGTGCCACCGTCGGGGGAACCGGGCGCAGCCAGCCCGCGTCGTCCGGGTCGGGGTGGAGCAGCGCGAACTCCATCAGGCAGGGGGCCGTCTCCACCTCCGCGCGGGCGATTCGCCCGGTGCGCAGCGCGTGGGCGTAGAGGCGCCCTCCCTCCTCGCACAGTTCAGTGATGGCGTGGGGATGTGTCGCTTTAGCCGGATTTGTTGTCAAATCTCCACCCCCCAGGGTCCTGAACATGCAGGAACATGATGCACCGATTGTGTGGTCATGACGTGCCTGAATGAGCCATCGTCTTACGCGACGGGGGAATGAGGGGACCTTCAAGTGAGGACGAAGCCGACTATGCGTAAGAGAATGCTTCGCTCGGTGCTTGTCGCCGCCTTCTCCGCCGTTGTGGCCTTCGGGACTCTGAATGGCCTCTCCACTGCGAAGGGCGACGCACAAGCGGACAGCCGGTGGTCTGTTGTGGTCCAGTCCGCCGGCCCCACCGACGAGGCCGACGGGGTCGTGGCCACCCCCAACGACAGTATTTGGTCCTGACATGACGACACCTCCCGACGACCGCAGCTTCCGCCGCGAGATGGCCACCGCCTACCGCTCCGGCTGGCACTTCATCGACCTGGTCACCGCCATCCCCCACAGCGGCGACTCGTTGATGGTCACCGTGTTCGGCGAGCCGGTCGTCGTCACGCGGGACGAGGACGACGACGTACGGGCGTACCGGTGTCTGCGGCGGCCTCGGGGGGCGCCGCAGCCGGTCCGGTGCGCGATCCGGTACGGCATGATCTTCGTCAACCTCGACCAGCGCGACCACGAGCTGGACGAGCCGGCGGCCCCCACTGCCCCGCGCACCATCTCAGCCACCCCCCGCAGTGCCTGACGCGATTCCCCCGTCGTAACAGATCGCCTCAGGTGCTTCCCCCCGCAGCGGCGTCACCGTGACCTGAACACGGTGACGCCGCTGTGTTGTGCGGGGAAATGTCCCGCTGTCCGCCGATCCCGTCACTGGCCGGAAAACGACGGGTCGTATCGGGTCAGCCCTGTCCCATCGCCCGGGTCAGGGCGATTTCGATCACCGCCCGGGTGGGGTTGGGGCGCGGGGTGCGCCCGTAGCGCTCGGCGTAGCGCCGTACCGCCTCCGCCACCCGCTCCGGGTCCTCGCTGACCGTCGCGCGGCCCTCCAGCGTCGCCCAGCGGCGCCCGTCGACCTGGCACACCGCGACCCGTGCGCCGTCCGGGCCGGCCGCCAGCACGTTGCGCACCTTCCGGCTCGCCCGGTCCGCGATCACACGGGCCAGCCGCCGCTCCGGGTCGTAGGTCACGCCCACCGGCACCACGTGCGGGCTGCCGTCGGGGCGCGTGGTCGTCAGCGTGCACAGGTGCCGCTCGCGCCAGAAGGTGAGATACGGCTCGTCCGGCGCACCCGGGTCCCGTTGGTTCGTCATGACCGCCGAACTTAGCCGCCCCGGCCCTCCCGCATCGAGCCTTGAGTGGAATAGACTCAACTTTGTGTACGTTGACTGAGTCAGTACGGGAACGCCGGACGACGTGGCACCGACCGCTGACGCAAGGAGGAGAAGCAGACCGTGGACGCCGAGCTGACCAACCGGAGCCGGGACGCGATCAACGCGGCCAGCAACCGGGCCGTGACCGAGGGCAACCCGGACCTCACCCCCGCCCACCTGCTGCTGGCCCTGCTCCAGGGTCAGGACAACGAGAACATCGTGGACCTGCTGGCGGCCGTCGAGGCCGACCAGGCCGCCGTGCGCGCCGGTGCCGAGAAGGTCCTCGACACGCTGCCCCGGGTCGCCGGGTCCACCGTCGCGCCGCCGCAGCCCAACCGCGAGCTGCTCGCCGTGGTCGCCGACGCCCAGAGCCGGGCCCGTGACCTCGGCGACGAGTACCTCTCCACCGAGCACCTGCTCATCGGCCTGGCCGCCAAGGGCGGGGCCGCCGCCGACGTGCTCGTCCAGCAGGGCGCGAGCGCCAGGAAGCTGCTGGAGGCCTTCCGCAAGGCCCGCGGCGGCCGGCGCGTCACCACCGCCGACCCCGAGGGCTCGTACAAGGCGCTGGAGAAGTTCGGCACCGACTTCACCGCCGCCGCCCGCGAGGGCAAGCTCGACCCCGTCATCGGGCGGGACACCGAGATCCGGCGGGTCGTGCAGGTGCTGTCCCGGCGTACCAAGAACAACCCGGTGCTGATCGGCGAGCCCGGCGTCGGCAAGACCGCCGTCGTGGAGGGCCTCGCCCAGCGCATCGTCAAGGGCGACGTGCCCGAGTCGCTGAAGGACAAGCGGCTGGTGGCGCTCGACCTGGGCGCGATGGTCGCCGGGGCCAAGTACCGCGGCGAGTTCGAGGAGCGGCTGAAGACCGTCCTGGCCGAGATCAAGGACTCGGACGGGCAGGTCATCACCTTCATCGACGAGCTGCACACCGTCGTGGGCGCGGGCGCCGGCGGCGACTCCGCGATGGACGCCGGCAACATGCTCAAGCCGATGCTGGCCCGCGGCGAGCTGCGCATGGTGGGCGCCACCACCCTCGACGAGTACCGCGAGCGGATCGAGAAGGACCCCGCCCTGGAGCGGCGCTTCCAGCAGGTGCTGGTCGCCGAGCCGAGCGTCGAGGACAGCATCGCCATCCTGCGCGGGCTCAAGGGCCGCTACGAGGCCCACCACAAGGTCCAGATCGCCGACAGCGCGCTGGTCGCGGCCGCGACCCTGTCCGACCGGTACATCACCTCCCGCTTCCTGCCCGACAAGGCCATCGACCTGGTCGACGAGGCGGCCTCCCGGCTGCGCATGGAGATCGACTCCTCGCCGGTCGAGATCGACGAGCTCCAGCGCGCCGTCGACCGGCTGAAGATGGAGGAGCTGGCCATCGGCAAGGAGACCGACGCGGCCTCCCGCGAGCGCCTGGAGAAGCTGCGCCGTGACCTCGCCGACAAGGAGGAGGAGCTGCGCGGCCTGACCGCCCGCTGGGAGAAGGAGAAGCAGTCCCTCAACCGGGTCGGTGAGCTCAAGGAGAAGCTGGACGAGCTGCGCGGCCAGGCCGAGCGCGCCCAGCGCGACGGCGACTTCGACACCGCCTCCAAGCTGCTGTACGGCGAGATCCCCACCCTGGAGCGCGACCTGGAGGCCGCCTCCGCCGCCGAGGAGGAGGTCGCCAAGGACACCATGGTCAAGGAGGAGGTCGGCGCCGACGACATCGCCGACGTGGTCGCCTCCTGGACCGGCATCCCGGCCGGCCGTCTCATGGAGGGCGAGACGCAGAAGCTGCTGCGCATGGAGGAGGAGATCGGCCGGCGCCTGATCGGCCAGGGCGAGGCCGTGCAGGCGGTGTCGGACGCGGTGCGCCGCTCCCGCGCCGGGATCTCCGACCCCGACCGGCCCACCGGCTCGTTCCTCTTCCTCGGCCCCACGGGCGTGGGCAAGACGGAGCTGGCCAAGGCGCTCGCCGACTTCCTCTTCGACGACGAGCGGGCGATGGTCCGCATCGACATGTCGGAGTACGGCGAGAAGCACAGCGTGGCCCGGCTGGTCGGCGCCCCGCCCGGCTACGTGGGCTACGAGGAGGGCGGCCAGCTCACCGAGGCGGTGCGCAGGCGGCCGTACTCCGTGGTGCTGCTCGACGAGGTGGAGAAGGCGCACCCCGAGGTCTTCGACGTCCTGCTCCAGGTGCTCGACGACGGGCGCCTGACGGACGGGCAGGGCCGCACGGTCGACTTCCGCAACACCATCCTGGTGCTGACCTCCAACCTGGGCAGCCAGTTCCTGATGGACCCGCTGACCAGCGAGGCGGAGAAGAAGGAGCAGGTGCTGGAGGTCGTGCGGGCGTCGTTCAAGCCCGAGTTCCTCAACCGGCTCGACGACCTCGTCGTCTTCTCGGCCCTCACCAAGGAGGAGCTCAGCCGCATCGCCCGGCTGCAGATCGACCGGCTCGCCCGGCGCCTCGCCGAGCGCCGGCTCACCCTGGACGTCACGCCGGACGCGCTGGCCTGGCTCGCCGCCGAGGGCATGGACCCGGCGTACGGGGCGCGCCCGCTGCGCCGTCTGGTCCAGTCCGCCATCGGCGACCGGCTGGCCAAGGAGATCCTGGCCGGCGAGGTCAAGGACGGCGACACGGTCCGGGTGGAGGCCTTCGGCGACGGCCTGATCGTGGGCCCGGCCACCGGGAAGACCCTCTGAACCGAGCCGCGCCGCACGGCCCCGCCACCCTCCGGGTGGCGGGCCCGTGGCGCGTTCCGGGCCGCCCCGCGAACGCTCTGAGCTGAATTACGCCAAGCACAGGTGAACCATGGAAGGCGGGGCTTGCCACCCCCCTCCCCGCATGGGGGAGGATGGCGGAATCCGTACGAAGGGAAAATCACGGTGACCATCGACCCGTCCTCGATTCCGAACTTCGGGGGCCAGCCCGAGCCGCAGCCTGAAGGACCGGCGGGCCCCGTCGTCCCGGATCAGGATCTCGTGAAGCAGTTGCTCGACCAGATGGAGCTGAAGTACGTCGTCGACGAAGAGGGTGACCTCGCGGCGCCGTGGGAGGAATTCCGCACGTACTTCATGTTCCGCGGCGACCAGCCCGAACAGATGGTCTACTCGGTGCGGACGTTCTACGACCGGCCCCACCCGATCGAGGACAAGGCGCAGCTGCTGGAGTCCATCGACGACTGGAACCGGCGCACCCTGTGGCCCAAGGTCTACACGCACACCCACGACGACGGCACGGTCCGTCTGATCGGTGAGGCGCAGATGCTGATCGGCGCCGGGGTGAACATCGAGTTCTTCGTCTCCTCCACGGTCAGCTGGGTCCGCGCGGCCATCGAGTTCGACAAGTGGCTCGTCGAGCAGCTGGGCCTGGAGCAGGACGTCAACGACGCCGACGAGCCCGGGGAGGGCGACGCGTAACCCCGGGCCCCCCAGGACTCACAGCGGTGTGCGGGCGAGGACGACCAGGTACGCGCCGTACGCGTAGGAGAGCCCGGCCAGCGCCGCGACCACCACGGTGGCGTGCACGGGCCGGGCTCTCGCCGTGCGCACCAGCGCCGCCGCGAGCGGCAGCAGCAGCGGGAACGCCGGCAGCAGGAACCGCGGCTTGGACTCGAAGAACCCCGAGCCGCCCAGCGCGATCAGCAGCAGCACCCCGGCGTAGACCAGCAGGGGCAGCGGGGCGCGGTCGGCGAGCAGCAGCGCGTACAGCACCACCGCCGCCGCGACGATCACCAGCGTCATCGGGAAGACCAGCCGGTCGCCGTGCAGCAGCAGGTGGCGCACGAACCGCAGCGAGCCCCGCCCGAAGTCGAAGCGCGAGCCCCACAGGCGCTGCACCGCGAAGTAGCCGCGCAGCGGGTCGCCCGTGCGCGCCCCCACCCACGCCACGTACGACACCCAGCCCAGCGGGGCGAGCGCCACGCCCGTCCACAGCCTGTGGGAAACCCGGCCGCGCGCCCGCCACACCGTCCACGCGGCGGTGACCAGGACGGCGGCGGCCACCGCGAAGCCGTTGGGCCGCGACAGCCCCGCGAGGGCCGCGAGCGCCCCCGCCCACCGCCAGTGGCCGCGCAGCACCGCGTGCAGCGCCCACGCGGCGAACGCGGTCAGCACCGGCTCGGTGTACCCCATCGACAGCACGATCGAGTGCGGCAGCAGCCCCCAGAGCACGACCAGCGCCGTCGCCACCGCCCGCCCGTGCAGCAGCCGGCCCACCGCGTAGATGCCCCAGGCGGCCACCGCGGCCGCCGTCCACGACACCACCAGGCCGGCCGCGCCGCCGCCCAGCGGGGTCACCGTGGTCACCGCGCGCACCAGCGCCGGGTAGAGCGGGAAGAACGCCAGGTCGCTGTGGACGATGTCGGGCGCGAAGCGCACGGTGCGGCCGTAGCCGTGCGCGGCGATGCCCAGGTACCACAGCGAGTCCCAGGAGCGGCCGAGCAGCGCGAGCGGCTGCTGCCCGGTCACCTCGGCCGTGAGCGCGAGGAGCGCGACCCCGGTCAGCCGGGCCGCGGTGAACAGGGCGAGCGCGGCCGCCGGTCCCGGCACCCGGCGGGTGCGGCGGCCCGCCTCGGCGTGCGGGTGTGTGACTGCGGACGGGGCGAGCGTGCTGGCATGGGTCACACCCGCACGATGCCGTGCCCCTGCCGGGGGCGCGAGCGGGTCTGCGCCAGGTGGGTGGCGCCCCTGACGGGGCGGTGGTTGGCGCCTCTGACGGGGCGTCGGGCGGGCCCGGACGGTGTCTCCCGGGCCGGGACCGGCACGCCGCGGCCGGGGCTGCACGCCGGGTGCCGTACCTGGGCCACCGGGGTGACGTCCGGGGCCGAAGCGGGCCGGCCGTGGCGCGTCGCACCGCCGTCCGCGGCGCCGATGCACTGTCCTGTCCAGCGGATCCTGCCTCTCCCGCGAGGCGGTGCGCGCCCCGCCGGCCACGGCACCCCCCGGTCGCCCCCGTCGCTCCGGCCGCGGTGGCCCGGGGCCGCGCACGGCGCCCCTCCCCGCTGCCGACCTCGCCCAAGGGACTGCTCGTGACGACGGATGACGTGTTCATCGGCGTGGGCCTGCTGGTGGTCCTCGCCGTCGGTTCCCAGCTGCTGGCCGGCGTGCTGCGCATCCCCGCGCTCATCGTCCTGCTGCCCGTCGGCTTCGCGGCCGGCGCCCTGACCGACGTCGTCGACCCGCAGCAACTGCTCGGCCCGGCGTTCTCCCCGCTGGTGTCCCTGGGCGTCGCCGTGATCCTCTACGACGCCGGGCTCGGCCTCGACCTCGGCAGGCTGAAGGGACACAACCGCACGGTCGTCAGCCGGCTGATCTGGCTCGGCGTCCCCGTCACCTGCCTCCTCGGCGCCGCCCTCGCCGTCCCGCTGCTGGACATGTCCCGCGGGGCGGCCATCACGCTGGGGGCCGTCCTGGTGGTGTCGGGGCCCACCGTCGTCGGGCCGCTGCTCGCCCTCGTGCGGCCCGCGGACCGCCTCCGGCACATCCTCGTGTGGGAGGGGTCCCTCATCGACCCCGTCGGGGGCATCCTCGGCGCGCTCGTGTTCCGCGCCGTCGACGCCAGCACCCAGCCCACGGCGTCCCGCGGTGTCCTGCACTTCCTGGCCAGCGTGGGCACGGGCGTGGCGGGAGGCGTGGCCGGGGCGGCCGTGCTGTGGGCCGTGTTCCGCCTGGCGCGGCCCGGCGAGGCGCTCGGCACCACCGCCCAGCTGGCCGTCGTGATCGGGGTGGCAGCCGCGTGCGACGTCGTGCAGGACGACTCCGGGCTCATCGCCGCCGTGCTGATGGGGCTCGCGGTGGCCAACCACGCCCGCATCGACGTCCCCGTGCGCCGGACGTTCTTCGAGACCCTGGTCAGCCTCGTCATCGGGCTGCTCTTCACCTCGATCTCGGCCACCGTCTCCCCCGCGTCGCTGCGGCACGTGGGACTGCCCGCGCTCGGGCTGGCGGCCTTCCTGGTCGTCGTCGTACGCCCCCTCGTCGTCGCGGTGTGCACCGCCCGCACCGACCTGACACGGGCCGAGCGGGGTTTCCTCGGGTGGATGGCGCCCCGCGGGATCGTCGCGGCCGCCACCGCCTCGACGTTCACGTCCGCCCTGGTCGCCCGGCACGTCGGCGGCGCGGCCAGGATCCTCCCGGCGACCTTCGTGGTCATCGTCGCCACCGTCACCCTCTACGGCCTGACGGCCGCCCCCGTGGCCCGGCTGCTGCGCGTGGTGCGCCCCTCCCGCTCGCGCCCCCTCCTGGTCGGCGGGGACCCCTGGGTGCTCGACCTCGCGGCGACCCTGCGGTCCACCGGGATGGAGGTGCTGATGTGGGCGGGCCGGCCCGAGCAGCGCGAGCGCATCGAGCGGGCCGGCATCGAGCTCGCCCCGGGGGCGATGCTGGCCGACGCGACCGGTCCCGGCGCCGCGGGGGAGGGCGTCACCGGCGTGTACCTCCTCACCGGGGAGGACGACTTCAACGTGCTGGCGAGCGCGATCCTGCGCGGCGGTGTCGAGGGGCCGGTGTACCGCGTCGGCCCGGCGGCAGGCAGCCAGGGCGTGATGGCCCCGCACGCCGAGGGCGAGGTGCTGTTCGGGCCGCACCTGACGGGCCGCACCCTGGCCCGCAGGCACCACGACGGCGCCGGCATCGTGGCCGTGCCCGCCCGGGAGCCCGTGCCGAGCGGCAGCGACCTGCTGTTCGTCGTCCGCCCCGGTCACCGGCTGGAGCCCGTGACGGGGGGCGGCCCGCCGCACGTCGGGCCCCAGGACACCCTGGTCCTCCTGACGCCCGGCCGCTGACGGTCGGCGGGCGGGTTCGCCGACCGCGGCGGATAGTGGGTGGTGGGGGGAGAGAACGACGGCGCAGCCGTCCCCCCGAACCCGCACTGGAGGACCGATGCGCGCTCCACGGTCGTCGGCCGCGCTCGCCGGCATCGCCCTGCTCGGCACCGTGTTGACCGCCTGCGCGGACAACGCGTCGGGTCAGCTGATGGCCCACAACGGCGACAGGCTCGTCGAGACCCTGTCGAACCCGCCGACCGGCACGTGCCACCGGTTCCCCCAGGGCGTGACCCACGTCGACAACCACATGCTGAGCAACATCGTCCTGTACACCACGGAGGACTGCACCGTGCCGGAGGGCGGCGGGAGCACCTACCTCGCGCAGCAGTCCTCGGACGAGGCGGTCCACTCCACCGGGCTGTGGCGCAGCTTCGGCTTCGCCGACGAGTGAACCGGAGCGTCGGCGTCGCTCACGCGTGCGCCAGGCCCTTCAGCCGGGTCACCGCCTCCTGCAGGACCTCCGTGCGCTTGCAGAACGCGAAGCGGACGAACGGCGCGCCCTCCTCGCGGTGGTCGTAGAAGACCGCGTTCGGGATGGCGACCACGCCCGCGCGCTCCGGCAGTGAGCGGCAGAAGGCGACGCCGTCCGTCTCGCCGAGGGGGCGCACGTCGGTGGTGACGAAGTACGTGCCGGACGGGACGTAGACCCCGAAGCCCGCCTCCGCCAGGCCCCCGGCCAGCAGGTCGCGCTTGGCCCGCATGTCGGCGCGGAAGTCCTCGAAGTACGTCTCCGGCAGCGCCAGGGCCTCCGCGACCGCGTACTGGAACGGGCCCGACGCCACGTACGTCAGGTACTGCTTGGCCGAGCGCACCGCCGTGACCAGCGGCGCGGACGCCGTCACCCAGCCGACCTTCCAGCCGGTGAACGAGAAGCTCTTGCCGGCGCTGCCCAGCGTCACCGTCCGCTCGCGCATCCCCGGCAGCGTGGCCAGCGGCACGTGCTCGGCGTCGTCGAACACCAGGTGCTCGTACACCTCGTCCGTCACCACCAGCAGGTCCCGCTCGACGGCCAGTTCGGCGATCGCCGCCAGCTCCGCGCGGGTGAGGACCGTGCCCGTCGGGTTGTGCGGGGTGTTGAGCAGCAGCAGCCGGGTGCGGTCGGTGACCGCGTCGCGCAGCTCGTCCAGGTCCAGCCGGAAGCGGCCCTCGGCGGGGCGCAGGGTGACCGGCACCCGGCGCGCGCCGGCCATCGCGATGCACGCCGCGTAGGAGTCGTAGTACGGCTCCAGCGCCACCACCTCGTCGCCCGGCTCCAGCAGCGCCAGCATCGCCGCCGCGATCGCCTCCGTGGCCCCCGCGGTGACCAGCACCTCGGTGTCGGGGTCGTACGCCAGCCCGTAGCGGCGCAGCTGGTGGTCGGCCACGGCGCGGCGCAGCTCGGGCACGCCCGGGCCCGGCGGGTACTGGTTGCCGCGGCCGTCGCGCAGGGCGCGCACCGCCGCCTCCCGGATCTCCTCGGGACCGTCCGTGTCGGGGAAGCCCTGCCCGAGGTTGATCGACCCCGTCCGCAGGGCCAGCGCCGACATCTCGGCGAAGATCGTGGTCCCGAACTCGGCGAGCCGGCGGTTGAGGAAGGGGCGTGCGCTGGAGGTCATGGCGGCCATCCTGCGCCGAAGCTCTGGAGTTCCTCAAGTGTGCTTTGGCCGTTCGGGCGGCCGGGCATCCCCCGTGCACACAAGCGGTCGGGGACCGCGCGGGGCGCCCACGGGGGGCCGCTTCGGGGGAACGGAAGGAGGGCGGTGCCATGATCTTCGGTATCAGCCTGGTGGTGGTCGCCGTGGTGCTCGTCGTCGGGCTCACCGCGGTGGGGCGGCGGCCGTCGGCCGGGGCCCGGCGCCCGGCCGGCCGGCGCGGTGGGAGCAGCGGGAACGGCGGCAGCTGGTGGGCCGGCGGCGGCGACGGGGGGTCGTCCTGCGGCTCGGGCGGCCACCACGGGGGAGGCCACTCCTGCGGGGGAGGCCACTCCTGCGGCGGCGGGTCCTCGTGCGGCGGCGGGTGCGGCGGGGGCAACTGACCCCGGCGGCAGGGGCACCACGTCACCGGCGCGGGCCGGGCGTACGCCGGTGACGTGCGGCGCGCGGGGTGGGTGAACAGGTGAGCAGGGGAGCCCCCTGAGGGATGGAAACCACCCGAACTTGGGTAAAAACGCTGTGGCCGCACCGGCGTTCATGATTCCCTCCGGACTTACCCCTCTTGCGTGCTAGCGGAGCCGACCCATGCTCACGACCCTGAACACCTCCTACACCGACACGCGCGCGGCCGACCTCGCCTGGGCCCTGGGGCGCGAGCCGCTCCCCGCGCTGGCCACGCTCGACCTCGAACTCGCGGGCTCCCGACTGCAGTTACGCCTCCTCGGCGCCTCGCACCAGGTGCTCCTCGAGGAGGAGCGGGGCCGCTGTTCGGAGACGGTCGCGTGCATCGCGGGCAGCAGCACGCCCCTCCCGCTGGGCGTGGCCAAGCGGGTGGGCGGCTGGGAGTACGAGTTCGCCGCGCGCGTCGAGGCGCTCCCGCCGCACTCCTTCGCGGGCCGTGCGCAGGAACTCCTGGCCCTGGTCTCCGACCACCCGCACGGCCTCGTCGGGGTGTTCCCCGGCAGTCCGCACGCCTTCACCGCGCTGCTGGCGCACCGTCAGGGCACTAACGTGCACTGGCGGACCTGGCACGCGTACCCGCAGGACGGACAGCTGGTGGCGACCCGGACCCGGGTCGGCGTGCGCGTCCCGGTCGGCGCGAAGCGCGGCACGCGCGGCGCTGCGGAGTGACGGCGCGCGGTGGCGCGCGGCGACGGTACGCGCAGCAGTTCGGGTCGCCGGCGCGCGCGGTGGCGCGGAACGGCGGCGCGCGCACCAGGTCGTACGACGAAGGCGCGCGCAGTGGCGCGGGATAAACCCGAACACCCCATCCGTCTCCCGTTCCACACGTGTGGGTGACAGGGCGTGCCGGACCCGTGACGTAACGTCGCAGTCGTGATCGACCCGCACGCCCCCGCACCGCCCGGCGTCCCGCCGCCCTGGCGTGCTCCCGCACGGCTGCCCGTCCGGCCGGCGACGGGGCGGTTCCTGGTCCTCGCCTGCGTGTTCGTCTGCGCGGCCTGCGGGCTGGTCTACGAGCTCGAACTGGTCGCCCTCGCCTCCTACTTGATGGGCGACTCGGTCACCCAGGCGTCCGTCGTGCTGTCGGTCATGGTGTTCGCCATGGGCATCGGCTCGCTCGCCGCCAAGCGGCTGCGCCGGTTCGCGGCGGCCGGGTTCGCCGCCCTGGAGACGTCCCTCGCGCTGATCGGCGGCTCCAGTGCCATGGCGCTCTACGCGGTCTTCGCCTGGACGGGCGACTGGGGCGGCATCTGGGCCGACGGGCCCCGGCTGCTGCTGGTCGCCTTCTCCCTGGCCATCGGGCTGCTCATCGGCGCCGAGGTGCCGCTGCTGATGGAGCTGATCCAGCGCATCCGCCGCCAGGACGCGGGCGGCGCGGTGGCCGACCTGTTCGCCGCGGACTACGTCGGCGCGCTGGTCGGCGGCCTCGCCTTCCCCTTCCTGCTGCTGCCCGTCCTCGGCCAGCTGACCAGTTCCCTGCTCACCGGCGCGGTCAACGTCGTCGCGGGCGGCGCGCTGGTCCTCGGCCTGTTCCGCCGCGACCTCACCCGCCGGGCCCGCCGGGTCCTCCTCGCCGCCACCCTCGGCACGCTGCTGCTGCTGGCCGCCGCTGCCGCCCTCGTCGACGACTTCGAGCAGGCCGCACGCCAGGCGGTCTACGGCTCCGACGTCCGCGTGGCCGTGCGCAGCCCTGTCCAGGAGATCGTCCTCACCGGCGGCACCCCCGGCCGGCCCCTCGGCCTCTACCTCGACGGCCGCCTCCGCGTCGGCGCCGACGAGCGCCGCTACCACGAGGCCCTGGTCCGCCCCGCCCTCGCCGGTCCCCACGCGCGCGTGCTCGTCCTCGGCGGCGGCGACGGGCTGGCCGCCCGCGAGGTGCTGGCCCTTCCCGGCGTCCGCCGCGTGGACCTCGTCGAACCGGACCCCGAGGTGGTCCGCCTGGCCCGCACCGACCCCGGCCTCGCCCGCCTCAACGCGCACGCGTACGGCGACCCGCGCCTCCACGTCACCGTCGACGGCGCCTTCCACCGATTGCGCGCCACCCCGCCCGGCCGCTACGACGTCGTCGTCGCCGACCTGCCCGACCCCGGCATCACCGACAGCACCAAGCTCTACTCCCAGGAGTTCTACGGCCTCGTCCGCCGCGCGCTCGCCCCGCACGGGCGGCTCGTCGTGCACGCCGGCCCGGTCGCCGGCCGGACGCGCGCCTTCTGGACCGTGGAGGCGACGGTCCGCGCCGCCGGCCTGCACACCGCGCCCTACGTCGTCGACGGCCGCCGTACGGGCTCCGCGGCCGGTGCCGACCGCCCGTCCGGCGCGTCCCGGGCACCCCGCGACTGGGGATTCGTCCTGGCCTCCGCCGAGCGCGCGCCCGCCCTGCGGCTCCCCGCGACGGGACCCCGCCCGCGGACCCTCACCCAGGCCGAGTTGACGGCCGGTGCACGGGCCGCCGAGCAGCTCCGGGTGACCGGACTGCGGGCGTCCACCCTGGTGCACCCCCGGTACTGAACCTCGGTCACAACGGGTGCGTTTCCACGCCCGCTGGGTAGGCTCCAGCGACATGGAGCATGAGGTGTTCGTTCCGGTCCCGCCCGACCGGCTGAGGGCGTCCCTCGCCGACCCCGCGCAGGTGGCCCGTGCGGTTCCCGGGCTCCAGCGGGACGCGGGCGCCGAACAGCCCGTCGCCGGGCGGCTCAGGATCCGCGTCGGCGGCCACACCATCACCTACCGCGGCGAGCTGCGCGTCTCCCCCCGCGACGACGACGCGTTCACCGTCGAGGGCGACGCGACCGAGGCCCGCGGGACGGGCACGGTCACGCTCGCGCTGACCCTCCGGGTCACGGAGGCCGACGGCGGCAGCACCCTGCACGTCCACGGCACGGCGACGGCCGACGGCCGCATCACCGAACTCGAACCCGACACCGTGGACTCCACGACCCGCCGCCTGCTGACCCGCTTCGCGGAGAACCTGGGCGCCGCGGAACCGGCTGCGCCGGAAGCGCCCGAGGACCCCGAAGCCCCCGACGAGCCCGAGCAGGAGCAGGAGAAGCGGACGTCGGTCTTCGAGGCCGAGGTCCCGCCGCCGGCGCTGGACCCGCTGGCCGAGGACGACTTCACCGACTCCCCGGAGCCGCCCGCGGAGGCCGCGCACGCCCGCCGCACGATGATCGGCCGCAGCGCGGAGGAGGTCGACCACGCCCCACCCCGCGGCCGCTACGCCCCGGTCCCGGCCCCCCAGACGGTCGTCCCCACGGAAACGCTCCGCTGGGCGGCCCCCGCAGCGGCCCTGGTCGTGGCCTCGGCCATCGTGGTGACAAGAGCCCTACGCCGCCGCCGCTGAACCACCCAAGGGGCGCAGCAGCAAACTGCGCGCCCAGCCCCGACGCTCCCGCACCAGCTTGCTCAGGGGCGCGAGGAACCGCGCGACCAACCACGACGCACCCGCACCAGCCTGTTCAGGGGCGCGCGGGGAACTGCGCGCCCAGCCCCGACGCTCCAGCACCAGCTTGCTCAGGGGCGCGGGGAACTGCGCGACCAACCACGACGCACCCGCACCCAGCCTGTTCAGGGGCGCGGGGAACTGCGCGAAAACCCACAACGCACCCGCACCCGACGACGACCCCTCAGCCACCCCCCTCAGGGGCGCGGGGAACTGCGCGAGAACCCACAACGCACCCGCACCCGACAACGACCCCTCAGCCCCCCCCCCTCAGGGGCGCGGGGAACTGCGCGAGAACCCACAACGCACCCGCACCCGACAACGACCCCTCAGCCCCCCCCCCTCAGGGGCGCGGGGAACTGCGCGAAAACCCACAACGCACCCGCACCCCACCACGCCCCCAGCCACCCCAACGGCGCGATGCCCCCTCACCCCCCGACGATCAGCCCAGTAGGGTCGTCCCGTGAGTGACGAAGACATCACGCTGACCGCGGGCGACGCGGAAGCAGTCGTACAGCCGGCCAACGGCGGCCGCATCGGCACCCTGTGCGTGGCCGGCACGGAACTCCTCCGCCAGGGCGACCGCTTCGGCTGCTTCCCGATGGTCCCGTGGTGCGGCCGCATCCGCGACGGCCGCTTCCGCGACGGCGCCACCGTCCACCAGATGCCGCTCAACGCCGCGCCGCACGCCATCCACGGCACCGTCCGCGACGGCGCCTGGCGCGTGGCCCGCCGCTCGCAGGACGAGGCGGTGATCACGTACGACCTGGTCGACCCGTGGCCCTACCCCGGCCGCGTCACCCAGGTGGTCGCGCTCACCGAGGACGCGCTGACGCTGACGATGTCGGTCGAGACGTACGGCTCGTCGTTCCCGGCCCAGATCGGCTGGCACCCCTGGTTCCACCGCAACCTCGGCGGCGAGGACGTCACACTCGACTTCACCCCGGCCTGGCAGGAGGAGCGCGGCGAGGACCACCTGCCCACCGGCAACCGCGTCGAGCCGAAGCCCGGCCCGTGGGACGACTGCTTCGGGATGCCCGGCGGTGTCGACGTCACCCTCACCTGGCCCGGGCAGCTGGAGCTGAACGTGTCCAGCCGCGAGGAGTGGGTCGTCGTCTACGACGAGCAGGAGGCCGCGGTCTGCGTGGAGCCCCAGACCGGCCCGCCCGACGGGCTGAACACCCTCCCGCGCCTGGTCACGCCCCTGGAGCCGCTGGAGGCCGCCACGACCTGGCGCTGGCGGCGCCTCTAAGCTGGTCGGCATGACGCACGTCGACGAAGCAACGCCGCGGGACCCGCGGAGCGCGCTGCTCCAGCAGATCAAGGACAAGGCCGTGGTGCACGGCAAGGTGACCCTCTCCTCGGGTCTGGAGGCCGACTACTACGTCGACCTGCGCCGCGTCACCCTCGACGGCGAGGCCGCGCCGCTGGTCGGGCAGGTGCTGCTGGACCTGACGGCGGAGCTGGAGTTCGACGCCGTCGGCGGTCTGACCATGGGCGCCGACCCGGTGGCCGCCGCCATGCTGCACGCCGCCGCCGCGCGCGGGAGGCGGCTGGACGCCTTCGTCGTGCGCAAGGCGGCCAAGGCGCACGGGCTGCAGCGGCGCGTCGAGGGACCGGACATCAAGGGCCGGCGGGTGCTGGTGGTGGAGGACACCTCCACCACGGGCGGCTCGCCCCTGACGGCCGTGGAGGCCGTGCGGGAGGCCGGCGCCGAGGTCGTCGCGGTCGCCACGATCGTGGACCGCGCGACCGGCGCCGACGCCAAGATCCGAGAGGGCGCCGGGGTGCCGTACCTCTTCGCCTTCTCGAAGGATGAACTGGGTCTGGACTGACGGGCGGCTTTGACCTGGACTTGTCGCGCGCGTGGACCATCGCTCCAGGTCTGGAAAGATGGGCTCGACGATGACGTCGAAGCGCAAGGTCTAGGTCAGGGCCGTAGCACGTAGAACGCCAACCCGCAGACTCAAGGAGCGGACGAATGCCCATCGCAACCCCCGAGGTCTACAACGAGATGCTCGACCGGGCGAAGGCAGGCAAGTTCGCCTACCCGGCCATCAACGTCACCTCGACCCAGACCCTGCACGCGGCTCTGCGCGGCTTCGCCGAGGCGGAGAGCGACGGCATCATCCAGATCTCCACGGGTGGCGCGGAGTTCCTCGGCGGCCAGTACAGCAAGGACATGGTGACGGGCGCCGTGGCCCTCGCCGAGTTCGCGCACATCGTCGCCGAGAAGTACCCGGTCACCGTGGCGCTGCACACCGACCACTGCCCGAAGGACAAGCTGGACGGCTACGTCCGCCCGCTGCTCGCGATCTCCGAGGAGCGCGTCAAGGCCGGCCGCAACCCGCTGTTCCAGTCGCACATGTGGGACGGCTCCGCCGAGACCCTGGCCGACAACCTGGCGATCGCCCAGGAGCTGCTGGCCCTCGCCGCCGCCGCGAAGATCGTCCTCGAGGTGGAGATCACCCCGACCGGTGGCGAGGAGGACGGCGTCTCCCACGAGATCAACGACTCCCTGTACACCACGGTCGACGACGCGATCCGCACCGCCGAGGCCCTGGGCCTGGGCGAGAAGGGCCGCTACCTGCTGGCCGCCTCCTTCGGCAACGTCCACGGCGTGTACAAGCCGGGCAACGTCGTGCTCCGTCCCGAGCTGCTGAAGGAGCTCGCGGACGGCGTCGCCGCCAAGTTCGGCAAGCAGAACCCGTTCGACTTCGTCTTCCACGGCGGCTCCGGCTCCACCGAGCAGGAGATCGCGACCGCGCTGGAGAACGGCGTGGTCAAGATGAACATCGACACGGACACGCAGTACGCCTTCACGCGTCCGATCGCCGACCACATCCTGAAGAACTACGACGGCGTCCTCAAGGTCGACGGCGAGGTCGGCTCCAAGAAGACGTACGACCCGCGTACCTGGGGCAAGCTGGCCGAGGCGTCGATGGCCGCCCGGGTCCTCGAGGCCACGCAGCACCTGCGCTCCGCGGGCACGAAGATCAAGTAGTAGACGGCCGACGGTCCACTCCGTCGCGGTGAGCCCGGTGCTTCGGCGCCGGGCTCGCTGTATACCTGGGGACATGCCCGACGTCCGGCTGGCCTCCCCGCAGGGCCGGTGGATCCTGCTGACCACCGTGCTCGGCTCCAGCATGGCGCTGCTGGACTCCACGGTCGTCAACGTCGCCCTGCCGCGGATCGGCCAGGACCTCGACGCCGACCTGGCGGCCCTGCAGTGGACCGTCAACGCGTACATGGTGACGCTGGCCGGGCTGATCCTGCTCGGCGGGTCGCTCGGCGACCGGTACGGGCGGCGCAAGGTGTTCGTCATCGGGGTGGTGTGGTTCGCCGCCGCCTCGCTGCTGTGCGGGCTGGCGCCGAACGCCGGGGTGCTGGTGGCCGCCCGCGCGCTCCAGGGGGCCGGCGGCGCGCTGCTGACGCCGGGCTCGCTGGCCCTGATCCAGGCGTCCTTCCACCCCGACGACCGGGGCCGCGCCGTCGGCCTGTGGTCGGGCTTCGGGGGCATCGGGGCGGCCGTCGGACCGTTCCTCGGCGGCTGGCTGGTGGACGGGCCCGGCTGGCGCTGGGTGTTCCTGCTGAACGTCCCGCTGGCCCTGCTGTGCGCCCCGATCGCCGTACGGCACGTACCCGAGTCGGACGCCCGCTCCGGGGCGCGGGGCGCCGGGGTGCTCGACGCCGAGGCGGTGGACGCCGGGGCGCTGGGCGCTAAGACGCCCGGGCGCGCTCCCCGGGGTCACTTCGACGTGCTCGGTGCCGCGCTGGGCGCCCTCGCGCTCGCGCTGGTGACGTACGCCCTGATCGAGGCGCCCGGCGGCTCGCTGTTCGTCGGCCCCGTGGCGGTCGCCGGGGTGGCCGCGGGCGTCGCCTTCGTCGTGGTCGAGCGGCGCCGGCCCGAGCCGATGATGCCGCCGGACATCTTCGCGTCCCGGCAGTTCACCGCCGTGAACCTGGTGACGCTGTGCGTGTACGCGGCGTTCGGCGGCTTCTTCTTCCTGTCGGCCGTGCAGCTCCAGGTGGTGGCCGGCTACTCGGCGCTCGGCGCGGGCACCGCGCTGCTGCCGACGACCGTGCTGATGCTGCTGCTGTCCGCCCGGTCCGGGGAACTGGCCGAGCGCATCGGCCCGCGCCTGCCGCTCACCGTGGGCCCGCTGCTGTGCGCGGCCGGGATGCTGCTGATGCTGCGCGTCGGCGAGGACGCCCGCTACCTCACCGACGTGCTGCCCGCCGTCCTGGTGCTCGGGCTCGGCATGGTCAGCCTGGTCGCGCCCCTGACGGCGACGGTCCTGGCCTCGGTCGACGTGAGCCGGGCGGGCCTGGCCAGCGGCATCAACAACGCGGCGGCCCGGGCGGCCGGCCTGGTCGCGGTGGCCGCGCTGCCGCTGGTGACGGGGATGGGGCCGGAAGCGTACCGGTCGGCGCCGGCCTTCGACCACGCCTTCGACCGGGCGATGGCGGTGTGCGCGGGGGTCCTCGTCGTCGGCGCGGTGCTGGCGTGGGCGACGGTGCGCCGGCCGGCGCCGGGCTGCCGGAAGCCGGAGTGTCGGCGGCACGGGAGCGTGGTGGCTCCGCCGCTCGAGGGTGGGCGACGGGGCTAGGGGTTCCTTTGGGTTGTCGGCTGCGGGTGTGTGGGGGCGGCTCGGGTGCGTCGTCGGGTGCCGGTGAGTGGGGGCTGGTCGCGCAGTTCCCCGCGCCCCTGAGGGGGTGGCGGGTGGCGGTGGGTTGGTGGCTGCGGGTGTGTGGGGGCTGGGCGCGCAGTTCCCCGCGCCCCCAGGGGGTTGCCACCGTGTTCCTCCGTCGGTGGTGGCCGGTGACAGACTGGAACCCATGACGATTCACGAGAACCTGCTCGGGGGGCCGCCCCCGACCCACCTGCCCGACGACCCCGAGCCCCGCGAGCTGCTCGCGAACGGCACCCCGGCCGCCGACGTCGCCGCGAAGTACCCGACGTCGTCACTCGCCTGGGCGCGCCTCGCCGACGAGGCGTTCGAGCGGGGCAGCGTCGTCGAGTCGTACGCCTACGCCCGTACGGGCTACCACCGCGGCCTGGACTCGCTGCGCCGCAGCGGCTGGAAGGGCCACGGCCCGGTCCCCTGGGAGCACGAGCCGAACCGCGGCTTCCTGCGCGCCCTGCACGCCCTCGCCCGCGCCGCGCAGGCGATCGGTGAGCAGGAGGAGTACGAGCGCTGCTCCCAGTTCCTGAAGGACTCCTCGCCGACCGCCGCCCAGACCCTGGGCTAGGCACGGCGTCGCTGTTCCGAGCGCCGAGGCCCGCCTGTCCCACCAGGCGGGCCTTGCCTTTTCGTCGGACCATCGAAGAGGATTCCGGCGGGGACCGGGGCCCCCGTGTCGGTAACGGCAGGGGCGGACCGCTACCCGGAGTAACACAGGAGACAGCGATGTCCCACGAGGCTCACGAGGCCGAAGAGCCCGCGACTCCGCATCTCGACTTCCAGGGCACGACGCCGTACGAGGACTACGTCAAGGCGGACGTCCTCACCCACCTCCAGCACCTCCTCTCCGACGATCCCGGCGAGATGGTCTTCCTGGTCACGACCCAGGTGATGGAGCTGTGGTTCACCGTCGTGGTCCACGAGTGGGAGACCGCGGCCCGCGCCCTGCGCGAGGACGACATCCCGACCGCGACCGCCGCCCTGAAGCGGTCCGTGCGGGAGCTGGAGGCGCTGAACGCCTCCTGGAAGCCGCTCGGGCAGCTCACCCCGGCGCAGTTCAACTCCTACCGCTCGGCCCTCGGCGACGGTTCGGGGTTCCAGTCGGCGATGTACCGCAGGATGGAGTTCCTGCTCGGCGACAAGTCCGCGTCGATGCTGGTCCCGCACCGCGGCGCGCCCCGCGTCCACGCCGAGCTGGAGAAGGCGCTGCACGAGCCGAGCCTGTACGACGAGGTCGTCCGGCTGCTGGCGCGGCGCGGCTACGACATCCCCGACGACGTGCTGCTGCGCGACGTGTCCCGGCGCTACGAGCCGTCGGACGCGGTCGAGGCGGCCTGGGCGGCCGTGTACGCGGGCGACCAGAACGGCGAACTGGCGCGCCTGGGCGAGGCGTTGACCGACGTCGGTGAACTGGTGTGGCGCTGGCGCAACGACCACCTGGTCGCCACCCGCCGCGCGATGGGCGCCAAGCAGGGCACCGGCGGCTCCGCCGGGGTCGCCTGGCTGGAGAAGCGGGCGCAGAAGAGCGTCTTCCCCGAGCTGTGGACGGCGAGGTCCCATGTCTGACCTCGCCCGCCGCGCCGAGAAGCTGGATGCCTCCGACGAACTCGCCGCCAAGCGGGCCGAGTTCGAGCTGGACGACACGGTCTACCTGGACGGCAACTCGCTCGGCGCCCTGCCCGCCGCCGTCCCCGGCCGCGTCGAGGACGTCGTCCGCCGGCAGTGGGGCCGGCTGCGCATCCGCTCCTGGGACGAGAGCGGCTGGTGGACCGCGCCCGAGCGGATCGGCGACCGCATCGCCCCGCTGGTCGGCGCCGCGCCCGGACAGATCGTGGTCGGCGACTCGACCAGCGTGAACGTCTTCAAGGCGCTCGTGGCCGCCGTGCGGATGGCGGGGCCGGGCCGCGACGAGATCGTCGTCGACTCCTCCACCTTCCCCACGGACGGCTACATCGCCGAGTCCGCGGCCCGTATGACCGGCTGCGCACTGCGTCCCGTCCTGCCCGCCGAGCTGCCGGGCGCGCTGGGCGCGCGCACCGCCGCGGTGCTGGTCAACCACGTCGACTACCGCACCGGACGGCTGCACGACCTGCCGTCCCTGACCGCCGCCGTCCACGCGGCCGGCGCGCTCGCCGTCTGGGACCTGTGCCACAGCGCGGGCGCGCTGCCCGTCGGGCTCGACGAGCACGGGGTCGACCTGGCGGTCGGCTGCACCTACAAGTACCTCAACGGCGGCCCGGGCGCACCGGCGTACCTGTACGTGCGCCGGGAGCTGCAGGACCGTTTCGACTCGCCGCTGCCCGGCTGGAACTCCCATGTGAACCCGTTCGGGATGAGCCCGGCGTACGAGCCCGCGCCCGGTGCGCTGCGCGGACGCGTGGGCACGCCGGACATCCTCTCCCTGCTCGCCCTGGAGGCGGCGCTGGAGGTGTGGGAGGGCGTCCCGGTCGAGGCGGTGCGGGCCAAGTCGCTGGCGCTGACGGACTTCTTCCTGGAGTGCGTGACCGCGTACGTCCCGCCGGGCGCCGTCGAGTGCCTGACCCCGCTCGCCCACGCGGAGCGCGGCAGCCAGGTGGCGCTGCGCTGCGCGGACGCCGGGGACGTCATGGAGCGGCTGATCGACCGCGGGGTGGTCGGCGACTTCCGCCACCCGGACGTCCTGCGCTTCGGCTTCACCCCGCTGTACGTCGGCTTCGCGGACGTGGAGCGGGCGGCGCGGGTGCTGGGCGAGGTGCTGGGCGGCGGGCTGGGATAGGGGGCGGGCGGGTGGCGCCACGCGTGCGTGGGGTGACCGTTCGTGCGGTGCCGGCACGCGTGCGTGGGGTGACCGTTCGTGGGTCGGCGGCACGCGCGCGTGGGGGCGTGATCGTCCGGGCGGTGGCGGCACGCGCGCGTGCGGTGACCGTGCGTGCGGGGAGCGCGTCGCGGGACCGCCGCGGCCTCACCCTGCGTGACATCCGCGTGTCCGCGCACGTCACCGGCCTGGTACCGTCCCGGCCAACGGCCGCTCTCCCTGTCGGCCCGTCCTCGCCTGGACCGTCAAGTCCACGTGACCGCTGAGAGGTTGGAGCATGCCGGACGACGTCGCCGCAGCCCGGGCCGCCGCCGAGGAACGGTCGGCCTTCTCGCACCCGCCCGTCGATCCGGACGCCACCGCCCCCTACGGTGATCTGCCCGACCAGGTCATCGACTTCTACGCCCCGCGCGTGCAGGTCGGCCCCGGCGGCCCCGTGCCGCTGGTGGTCGTCCTGCACGGCGGGGCCTGGCGCGCCGCGCACGACCGGCGCCACGTCACCCCGTTCGCGGACTTCCTGGCCCGGCGCGGCTTCGCCGTGGCCAGCGTCGAGTACCGGCGCGGCGGCGGCACCCCCGAGGGCACAGCCACCGCTGCGGCCGCGGGCCGCTGGCCCGAGACCTTCGACGACGTCGCCGCCGCCCTCGACGCGCTGCCCGCGCTCGTGCGGGAGGTGCTGCCGCAGGGCGACGCCCGCCGGACCGTCCTCGTCGGGCACTCGGCCGGCGGTCACCTGGCGCTGTGGGCGGCGGCCCGGCACCTCCTGCCCGCCGACGCCCCGTGGCGCACGGACCGCCCGGCGCCGCTGCGGGGCGTGGTCGCGCTGGCCCCGATCGCCGACCTCGCCGTCGCGGACAAGCTGGACGTGTGCGGGGGCGCCACACGCCAACTGCTGGGCACCGACCACCTGTTCGAGCAGCGCCGACCGTACGCCGACCCGGCCCTGCTGCTGCCGACCGGCATCGCCACGACGCTCGTCCAGGGGCGCGCCGACCGCGTGGTCCCGCAGGCGGTCGCCGAGGCCTACGCGGACGCCGCGGCCAAGGCGGGCGAAGTCGTGGGGCTGACGCTGCTGGCGGACGTCGGCCACTTCCCGCTGATCGACCCCGTGGCGGACGCGTGCGCGGTGGTGGCGGAGGAGATCGCCCAACTGGCGTGGTGACGCGCGGCCGGTTCGCCGGTGGTTCGAGGGCCGCCGGTTCGCCGGTGGGTGGGGCGCGGCCGGTTCGCCGGTGGGTCGGGTGGCTGTTTGGCCGGTGGATCGGGTGCGCGCGCCCCCTGTCGTACCCGTAGTACCTGAGAGCTACGTCGCGGAACAGCTCTGCGGCGGGACGCGAACGACGTGCGCTGATCCGTAACTTCCCAGCCAGAGCGGTCCGACGGGCGGACCGGCCGGGCGGGGAGGGCGACGGGCATGGGCGCGGTGACGGGCGGGGCGACGGGCGCGGAGACGGACGCGGAGACGGACGCGGGGGTGTCCCGGGAAGCGGGCCGGGGGACGGGTGCGGTCGGTGGCGCGGACCGGGACGGGGAGGTGCGCGGGGACACGGCGCGGGACCGGCCCCGCCTGCGGCCCCTGCGGGCGCTGCTCGCCGCCCTCGTGGTCGTCGCCCTGGTCGTCCCCTTGTCCGGCGCGGCCCGTCCCGGCATCCCCGCTCCCCGTCCGGCCGCCCTCGCCCCGGTCACCGCGGCGACGCTGACGCAGGCGTACGCCGCCAACCGGGCCAACGCGGCGCTGGCCTCCCGCATGGCCGCGGCCCACGGCGACGGTCACCGCGCGGCTGCGGAGCGCGCGTTGGCGGCCCCGGGCGGCGCCCTGCTGGCCTTCGACGGGCGCGGGCCCGGTCTGGTCACCGAGGTGTTCGGCGACCTGGCCCACGCCGACCGGGTCGCGGTGCTGGTCCCGGGCTCCGACACCTCGCTGGACACCTACGCCCGCCTGCGCACGGCCGCCGCGTCCCTGCACCACCGGCTCACCCGGACGGCCACGCCCGGCACCCGTACGGCGGTGGTCGCCTGGCTCGGCTACCGCACGCCGGGCACGGTCAGCACGGCGGTGACGACCACGGCCCGCGCCGACGAAGCGGCCCCGCGCCTGGGGGACTTCCTGCACGAGCTGCGGGGCGTCACGGGCCCCGGCGCCCGCCTGACACTGGTGTGCCACTCCTACGGCTCGGTGGTGTGCGCCCGCACGGCGGCCGGCGCGGACGTCGGCGACCTGGTCCTGCTCGGCAGTCCGGGCACGGGCGCGGACACCGCGGCCGGCCTGCACACCCGGGCCCGGGTGTGGGCGGCCCGGGGCGCCGACGACTGGGTGGCGCACGTCCCGCACGTCAGCGCGGACCTGTTCGGCACGACCGTCGGTTTCGGCACCGACCCGGTGTCCCCGTCCTTCGGCGCCGACGTCTTCGCCGCCGGACCGGGCGGCCACAGCGACTACTTCGCACCGGGCTCCGCCTCCCTGGCCAACGTCGCCCGGATCGTCCTCGGCCGCACCGCGGAGGTGACCCGTGCGTAGGACGACCCACGGCACGACGGCCCCCGCGCTCCGCGCGCGGATACGGCGGGCGGCCGTGCGGATCGACGCCGCCACCCCGCCCGACCGCGACCGCGCGGTGGACGCCCTGCGCGCCTGCGCGATCCTCGGCGTGGTGCTCGGCCACTGGCTGGTGACCGCCCTGGTCGCGGACGGCACCACCCTGCGCGCCGCCAGCCCGCTGGGGCACCTGCCCTGGCTGGCCCCGGTGTCCTGGGTGTTCCAGACGCTCGCGGTGTTCTTCATGGTCGGCGGGCACGTGGCGACGAAGGGCCTCGCCTCGGCCCGCGCCCGGGGCACGTCGTACGGCGCCTGGCTGCGGGCGCGGCTGGCGCGGCTGTTCGGGCCGGTCGCCGCCGTGCTGGGGGTGTGGGCGGTGGCGGCGCTGGGGCTGCTGCTGACGGGCGCGTCCTTCGTCACCCTGCACACGGTGCTGAAGCTGGCGCTGTCGCCCCTGTGGTTCCTGCTGGTGTTCGCGGCGCTGACGGCGGCGACCCCGCTGCTGACCCGGCTGAACCCGCTCTGGTCGCTGGTGGTCGTCCTGCACGTCGACCTGGTGCGCTTCGGCCTCGGGGGCCCCGCCTGGCTCGGCTGGGTCAACCTGGCCGCGGGCTGGCTGGTGCCGTACACCCTGGGCGCGGCGTGGACCCGGGGCGAGCTGGAGCGTCCGCGGGCGGGCTGGGTGCTGCTGGCGGGCGGCGCGCTGGCGACGGCGCTGCTGGTCGCCCGCGCGGGCTATCCGGCGTCGATGGTCGGTGTGCCCGGCGCGGCGGTCTCCAACCTGAACCCGCCGACGCTGGCCGCGGTGACGTTCGGCTTGGCCCAGTGCGGGCTGGCCCTGCTGCTGCGGGAGCGGCTGCGCCGGGCGCTGCGCCGGCCCGTGGTGTGGGCGGTGGTCGCGCTGGTGAACCTGTCGGCGATGACGGTGTTCCTGTGGCACCAGACGGCCATGATGGCGACCACGGCCACCGCTCTGGCCGCCGGCCGGCTGCCCGGACTGCACACCGTGCCGGACCGGTTGACCTGGGTGGCCGCCCGGCTGCTGTGGCTGCCGGTGTTCGCGCTGGCGCTGGCGGTGTGCTGGGCGGCGTTCCACGGGTTCGAGCAGGGGCGGCCCCGCCGGGCGCGCAGTGCGGGCGGGGGCCGCGTCGTGCGGGTGGGGCGGGCGTCGGACAGGGCCGCCGGGGAGACGGTGCGCCGTGCATAGGGTGGTGAAGGTGGACGGGGTGGACGGGGTGGAGAAGCGGCTGATCCGCGGACTGCGGGTGCTGCGCGAGGACTTGTGGACGCTGCGGGCGGCGCCGTTGCCGCCGTCGGTGTGGCTGCGGTGGCTGCCGCACGGCCTGGTCTGCCTGGTGGCGTTCGGGGTGGCGGTCGCCAACGCGGACCAGTTCGCGCAGGGTTACCGCCTCGGCCCGCAGTTCGGTCTGCTGTGCGCGACCGCGCAGGGCGTCGCGGTGGCCCTCGCGCTGTGGCGGCCGGTGCCGGCCTGGTGGCTGTCGACGGCGGTGACCGTGGTGGTGGCGCTGGGCGCCCGGCAGCAGATGCTCGGGCCGGGGCGGATCGAACCGCCCTGGCCGTGGGGGCCGCCGGGTCTGGTCGCCCAGTGCCTGGTCCTGTTCCTGCTGGCGCTGCGCCTGCCCACCCGGGTGTCCGCCGAGGTCCTGGCGGTGACCGCTCTGGTCACGTACGGGCTGGAGGGTGTCCTGGGGGGCGCCTCCTACACGCCGACCGGCGCCCTCGGGGTGGCGCTCTTCGCCGGTGTCGTCGTCCTCGGCACCGCGCTGCGCGGCCGTCGCGTGGCCCGCCACCAGCTCGTCGAGCAGGCGGGCATCACCGCCGAGGAGCGCGCCCGGCGCACCCTGCTGGAGGAGCGCAACCGCATCGCGCGCGAGCTGCACGACGTGGTCGCGCACCACATGTCGGTGATCTCCATCCAGGCCCAGGTCGCACCCCACCTCGTGGAGAACCCGCCGCGGGAGCTCAGGGAGAACCTGGACGGCATCCGGCAGAACGCCCTGGAGGCCCTGGCCGAACTGCGCCGGGTACTGGGCGTGTTGCGCTCGGAGAACCCCGACGACCCGTACGGGCTCGGCGCCACCGGCGGCGCCACGGCCGACGCGCCGCAGCCCACCCTCGACCGGCTCGACGCGCTGATCGAGAACACCCGGGCAGCCGGGCTCGACGTCGTCAGCGAGATCAGGGGACCGGCGCCGGTGTACCCGCCGGGTGTGCAGCTGTCGGCGTACCGGATCGTGCAGGAGGCGCTGAGCAACGCGATGCGGCACGCGCCGGGCGCCCGGGTGCGCGTGGAGCTCACGCACCGGCCGGACGGCCTGTGCCTGGAGATAACGAACTCCCGCCCGACCCGGCCCGCCGCGCGGCCCACCGGTGCGGAATCCGGTGCGGGATCCCGTGCGGGAGCCGGCATGGGGCACGGCCTGCTCGGCATGCGCGAGCGGGCGGCGATGCTCGGCGGCCGGGTCACCGCGCACCCCACGCTGCACGGCGGGTTCTGCGTGCTCGCCTTCCTGCCGCGCGACGGCACCGCCCGGCCCACCGCACCGGACGAGGACACCGAACCCCCGGACGGCATGGAACTGTTCTTCCCGGACCCGCCCCCGACAGGAGACCACACCCCATGACCAGCGGCCCGACCACCGATCCCGTCCAGGACCCCGCCGGCGGTCCCTCCAGCGGCCCGGCCGGCGGCCCCGCCGGCGGGACGATCCGTGTGCTGATCGCCGACGACCAGCAGATGGTCCGGCAGGGCTTCACCGTGCTGCTCAACGCCTACCCCGACATCGACGTGATCGGCCAGGCGGTGCACGGCCTCGACGCGGTGGAGCAGGTCGCCGGCCTGCTCCCGGACGTCGTGCTGATGGACATCCGCATGCCCGAGCTCGGTGGCATCGAGGCGACCCGGCGCATCAAGGAGGCCACACCGGACATCAAGGTCCTGGTGCTGACGACCTTCGACCTGGACGAGCACGTGTACGACGCGCTGGGCGCCGGGGCGTCCGGGTTCCTGCTGAAGGACGCCTCCGCCGACCAGCTCGCCGAGGCGGTCCGGGTGATCGCGGCCGGGGACGCACTGCTCGCGCCGGGGATCACCCGCAAGCTGATCACCGAGTTCTCCCGGCTGAACGGCACGCTCCGCCCGCCGCTGAAGGAACGCGTCGGCGACCTCACCGAGCGCGAGACGGAGGTGCTCACGCTGATCGCTCAGGGCCTGTCCAACGCGGAGATCGCCCGGCACCTGGTCGTGGCCGAGCAGACCGTGAAGACCCACGTGGGCCGGATCCTGGTCAAGCTGGGCCTGCGGGACCGCACCCAGGCGGCGGTGTTCGCGTACGAGTCGGGACTGGTGCGCCCGTCGGGGTACTGAGCCGCGGCAGGACCCGTAGTACCTGAGACGGATGGCGCAGGACCCCTCTCACTGGTGACGCCGGGGACCTCCCGCCGCCTCTAGTTTGGGGAGCGTGACCGAGACGACCCACACCCAGACGGCCCCGCCCGCAGCGGGCGGCCGACCGCGCAGCCCGGAGTACCGGCTCGCGGCGGGCGCCCTGCGGGGCCTGCGCCAGGACCTGTTCCACGACGCGTTCGCCTACCGCCCGCTGCCCGCGATGAGCGTGGACGGCCCCATCACCGGCCGCCTCACGCCCCGCATGCGGCAGTACGCCCTGTGGACGCCGCACTGGCTGGTGGCGGGCGTGGCCGTGTTCGCCATGCTGGTGGGCTGGGCCTCGGGCGGCGGGGGTCTGGGGCCGACGCTCGGCGGTCTGCTGGTCGCCGTGCCGGTGCTGCTCACCCTGATCCGCCCGGTCGGCGCCTTCTGGCTGTCCTTCGTGGTGACGACGGTCGTGACCGTGCTCAACGGCTCGTTGCTGGACTGGCCGTGGCTGCCGGGCTCGGGCGTCTCCCACGTGGCGGTGCTGACGATCGTCGCGATACGCACCCGCCCGCGCACGGCGGCCTGGATGTGGGCGCTCACGGGGGCCTACGGCTTCGTCGCGGAGTTCCTGTTCGGCGGCGGCGACGACTACGGCTCCAACACCGCGCCGATGCTGGTCGTCTCCGCGATCGCCCTGCTGGCGGTCACCGTCTGGCACATCCGGCGCGACGCCCGGCAGGAGGTGACCGCCCAGCGCACCGCGACCGCGCACGAGCGGTCCCGCCGGACCCTGCTGGAGGAGCGCACCACGATCGCCCGCGAGCTGCACGACGTGGTCGCGCACCACATGTCGGTGGTCGCCATCCAGGCGGAGGCCGCGCCCTACCGGGTGGAGAACCCGCCGGAGGAGCTGGAGAAGGCGTTCGCCACCATCCGGGAGAACGCGGTGGCGGCGCTGACCGAGCTGCGCCGGGTGCTGGGCGTGGTCCGCGCCGAGGACTACGAGGCGCCGGACGCTCCGCAGCCCACGCTCGCCGACCTGGACGCGCTGCTGGCCAACGTGCGGGAGGCGGGCCTGGACGTGAGCAAGACGGTGACCGGGGCGGTGCGGGAGCTGCCGCAGGGGGTGGAGCTGTCGGCGTACCGGATCGTGCAGGAGGCGCTGAGCAACGCCCTGCGGCACGCGCCGGGCGCGGGTGCCCGGGTGGAGGTCGCCTACGTCCTGGGCGGGCTGGGCCTGCGCGTCGTCAACTCCGCGCCCCCGGAGCCGGGCCAGGTGCGGCCGTCGCCGGGCGCCGGGCACGGGATCACGGGGATGCGGGAGCGGGTGTCGATGCTGGACGGTGAGATGACGGCCGGCCCGACGCAGGCCGGGGGCTACGAGGTGACGGTGTTCCTGCCGGCGCGGTCCACGGGCGAGGAGGAGGCGTGACGATCCGGGTGCTGGTCGCGGACGACCAGATGATGGTCCGCGAGGGCTTCTCGGTCCTGCTCAACGCCATGCCGGACATCGAGGTGGTCGGTGAGGCGGTGAACGGCCGGGAGGCGGTGCGGCGAGTGCGTGAGCTGGCCCCCGACGTGGTGCTGATGGACATCCGCATGCCCGAGCTGAACGGCATCGAGGCGACCCGGGAGATCGTGGCCTCGGACACCACGGCGAAGGTGCTGGTGCTGACCACGTTCGACCTGGACGAGTACGTCTACCAGGCGCTGCGCGCCGGGGCGTCGGGGTTCCTGCTGAAGGACGCCTCGGCGCGGCAGCTGGCCGACGGGGTGCGGGTGGTGGCGGCGGGCGAGGCCCTGCTGGCGCCCTCGGTCACCAAGCGGCTGATCACGGAGTTCTCCAAGCTCGGTGACACCCCGCGCCTGCCGCCGTCGGCCCAGGCCGCCTACGGCGACCTCACCGAGCGGGAGACGGAGGTGCTGATCCACATCGCCCAGGGCCTGTCCAACGCCGAGATGGCCGAGCGGCTGGTGGTCGCCGAGTCGACGATCAAGACCCACGTCAGCCGGATCCTGGTGAAGCTGGGGCTGCGGGACCGTACGCAGGTGGCGGTGTTCGCGTACGAGGCGCGGCTGGTGACGCCGGGGTAGCCGGCGGACAGCGGGGGCCGGTGTGCGGGAAGCCCGCCGGGAAGCCCCTGGTCAGTGGGGGGCCGGGCGGGTAGCGTCCCCGCATGGTTGCCTTCGATCCGTGGGACCCGGCGTTCGTGGCCGACCCGTACCCCGCCTATGCCGAGCTGCGCGCCCAGGGGAGGGTGCGGTACTTCGAGGCCACCGACCAGTGGCTGGTGCCGCGTCACGCCGACGTGTCGGCGCTGCTGCGGGACCGGCGGCTGGGGCGGACGTACCTGCACCGGTACGCGCACGAGGAGTTCGGGCGGACGGCGCCGCCGCCGGAGCACGAGCCGTTCCACACGCTCAACGACCACGGGATGCTGGACCTGGAGCCCCCGGACCACACCCGGATCAGGCGGCTGGTGTCGAAGGCGTTCACACCGCGGACCGTGGAGCGCCTGCGGCCCTACATCGAGCAGCTGGCCGGTGAGCTGGTGGAGGGGCTGCGCGCGCGGGGCGGCGGGGACCTGCTCACGGAGGTCGCCGAGCCGCTGCCCGTCGCCGTGATCGCGGAGATGCTGGGCGTCCCGGAGGGGGACCGGCACCTGCTGCGGCCGTGGTCGGCCGCGATCTGCGGGATGTACGAGCTGAGTCCGTCCGAGGAGACGGCGGAGCGGGCCGTGCGGGCGTCGGTGGAGTTCTCGGACTACCTGCGCGCGCTCATCGCCGCGCGGCGCGAGGAGCCGGGCGAGGACCTGATCTCCGGGCTCATCGCCGCCCACGACGAGGACGACCGGCTCACCGAGCAGGAGATGATCTCCACGGCCGTGCTGCTGCTCAACGCCGGTCACGAGGCGACCGTCAACGCCACGGTCAACGGCTGGTACGCGCTGTTCCGCCACCCGGACCAGCTGGCCGCGCTGCGCGCCGACCGCGCGCTGGTGCCGTCGGCGGTCGAGGAGCTGATGCGGTACGACACCCCGTTGCAGCTCTTCGAGCGCTGGGTGCTGGAGGACATCGACATCGACGGCACGACCGTCCCGAAGGGTGCCGAGGTGGCCCTGCTGTTCGGGTCCGCCAACCACGACCCGGCCGTGTTCACCGACCCGGAGCGCCTGGACCTGACCCGCGCGGACAACCCGCACATCTCCTTCAGCGCCGGCATCCACTACTGCATCGGCGCCCCCCTGGCCCGCATCGAACTGGCCGCCTCCATGACGGCCCTGCTCACGAAGACCCCGACGCTCGCCCTCGCGGCGGAACCCGCCCGCAAGCCGAACTTCGTGATCCGCGGCCTGGAGGGCCTGCCCGTGGAGGTCCGCTGACCCGCACCCGCCGTCAGGCGTCATGGCGCCACGAAAGCTCCCCGGCCGGCCGGGTCAGGGCCAATCGCCCCCCGGCCCGGCCCCCCGGCCCGGCCCCCCGGCCCTCACCCCTCCGGCAGCACCAGCCCCAGAGCCCCCTCCCACACCGTCCACGTGCGGCGGCGGACCGGGCCCGCCTCGCCCGCGTCGGCGCGGTAGCGGAAGTCCGGCCCGGAGACCGTGACCCGTCGGCCCCGGGCCAGCAGCGGGGACGCCTCCGCGCCGACCGACAGGGGGCGGACCTCGACGTCGGCGAGTCCGGCGGCGCCCGGGGCCACCGAGACCGCCTCCAGGGGCTGGCCGAGGTCGACCAGGGTCTCGCCGTCGACCTCGATGCGCAGCCGCGGCGGGGCCGGGGCCGGCGCCGGGGCGACCCGCTGGGGGCGGGCCGGGACCAGGGTGCGGACCAGGGACTGGCAGGTGCGCAGCCAGGGCCGGGCCCCGGCGGCTTCACCGGGGCCGCAGGAGGGCGTCAGCGGCACGGACGGTATGCGCAGGGCGCCCAGGACCACCCCGTCGCTGTCGTCGACCAGGACGTCCAGCCGGCGCTCCCTGCCCTCCAGGACCGCCCGGGCCGCCGCGACCGTGCCCGTGGGGACGCCCAGGGAGCGGGCCACGGACAGGTACGGCCCGACCGGGACCACCGACAGGGCGCAGCCCGACAGCTCGCGGCGCCGGTGCAGCAGCGACACCGCGCGCACCAGCGAGCGGTCGTCGCCGATCACCACCGGGCGGCGCGAGCCGCGCCGGGTGAGGGCGCGGGCGAACTCCTCGGCGTCCCCGGGCAGACACACCTTGGTGGCCGCACCCGCGCTGAGCACGTCTTTCGCGATGCGCACGGACTCTCCGTCCGTCCGCCGGGCGACCGGATCGACGACCACCAGCAGCTGTTCGGACATCGCGGAAGTCGCCACCTCGGTCCTGCCTCGCTTCCTCGGGTAGCATCTTTGTGCAAGAGCCCCTTGCGCTATTGCGCCAGGGGCTTCGTCTATTCCGGGGCATCCGGTCCGACGGTTGTGCGGCCAACGACGGTCGCGGTGGCACGCGGCGGTGTACCTTACGCCCACGCCCCTGACCTTGGACATGCCCCGCCCGGAAGGGGTGTACGCGCGTGCCCGCACTTGTGCTGCTCGGTGCTCAGTGGGGTGACGAAGGCAAGGGGAAGGCCACCGACCTGCTCGGTGGCTCGGTGGACTATGTAGTGCGCTACCAGGGCGGCAACAACGCCGGCCACACGGTGGTCGTCGGCGACCAGAAGTACGCACTCCACCTCCTCCCTTCCGGAATCCTCTCGCCCACATGTACGCCGGTCATCGGCAACGGCGTCGTCGTCGACCCGTCGGTCCTGCTCTCCGAGCTGAGCGGTCTGAACGAGCGAGGCGTCGACACGTCCAAGCTCCTGATCAGCGGCAATGCTCACATCATCACGCCGTACAACGTGACGGTGGACAAGGTCACCGAGCGGTTCCTCGGCAAGCGCAAGATCGGCACCACCGGGCGCGGCATCGGCCCGACGTACGCCGACAAGATCAACCGCGTCGGGATCCGCGTGCAGGACCTGTACGACGAGTCGATCCTGACGCAGAAGGTCGAGGCGGCCCTCGACGTCAAGAACCAGATCCTCACCAAGCTCTACAACCGGCGCGCCATCGCCGTCGACCAGGTGGTCGAGGAGCTGGTGGGCTACGCGGAGAAGCTCGCTCCGTACGTCGCCGACACGGTGCTGGTGCTGAACCAGGCGCTGGAGGACGACAAGGTCGTGCTGTTCGAGGGCGGCCAGGGCACGCTCCTGGACATCGACCACGGCACGTACCCCTTCGTGACCTCCAGCAACCCGACCGCGGGCGGCGCCTGCACGGGTGCCGGCGTCGGCCCGACGAAGATCAGCCGGGTCATCGGCATCCTGAAGGCGTACACCACGCGGGTGGGCGCCGGTCCGTTCCCGACGGAGCTGTTCGACGAGGACGGCGACGCGCTGCGCCGCATCGGCGGCGAGCGGGGCGTCACCACGGGCCGCGACCGCCGCTGCGGCTGGTTCGACGCGGTCATCGCCCGCTACGCGACCCGCGTGAACGGCCTGACCGACTTCTTCCTCACCAAGCTGGACGTGCTCACCGGCTGGGAGCAGATCCCGGTCTGCGTCGCGTACGAGATCGACGGCAAGCGCGTCGAGGAACTGCCGTACTCCCAGTCGGACTTCCACCACGCGAAGCCGGTCTACGAGACGCTGCCGGGCTGGTCCGAGGACATCACCAAGGCGAAGTCGTTCTCCGACCTGCCGAAGAACGCCCAGAACTACGTCAAGGCGCTGGAGGAGATGTCCGGCGCCCCGATCTCCGCGATCGGCGTGGGCCCGGGCCGGGACGAGACGATCGAGATCAACTCGTTCCTGTAGCCGCTCCGCGGCACCACCGGTTCGTCCCCCGGGCGGCAGCGCGCCGACCGGGGGACAATCGGTGCATGGGCGTCCACCGGAGCGCGTTGTGCCGGGGACCGTACGGCGGTGACGACGGGACCGACGGCACGGACTGCGCCGACCCGGCCGTCTTCGAGGTCGCCCGCCACGACCGGCCCCCGCTGCGGGTGTGCCCGGTGCACCTCGGCCCCTCGCTGCTGATGGCGAGCGGCGTGCTGTGGCCGCCGGAGATCACTCTGATCGGCCGTCTCTGACCCCTCGCGCGGGGCCCGTTCGCTACCCCCTCACTGGTCGCGCCAAACGCCGCATACCGGCATATTCTGATCCGGTACCCACGTGCGTCGGCCAGAAGAAGGTGATCACGATGCGCGTGCTGATGAAGGCGACCATGGACACGGAGAAGGCCAACGAGGTCATCCGAAGCGGCAAGATGCCCGAGCTGCTGCAGGAGACCCTCGACATGCTGAAGCCGGAGGCGGCCTACTTCGGCGCCATCGGCGGCAGGCGGACGGCCCTGCTCTTCCTCGACATGCAGGACAGCTCCGAGATGCCGCGCAACGGCGAGCCGTTCTTCTCGCAGCTGAACGCCGAGGTCGAGGTGTACCCCATCATGAACCTGGACGACCTGCACCGGGGCCTGTCCCGGCTGCGCTGACCCCGCGCCGGGTCAGCTGAACACGATCATCGACCCCTGCGCCAGCGACCGGGTAGCCGCCGCGTGCAGTCCCAGCCAGACGTGGCGTTCCCGGGCGAAGGGGCTGGGGTCGTACGGCGCCGGTACGGCGGGCTCCTCCAACTCCGTGGGAGCGGTGGGGGCCTGGGGGGCCGCCGGGGGGTTGGCCGGGTCGATGCCGATGGTCGGGGCGACGTGCTCCAGCTCGCGCAGCAGTGCCTGCGAGGAGCCGAGCGGGCCGCCCCCGGCCAGCAGGTCGTCGTTGGACAGCGGGTGGGCGAAGTCCACCGGGACGTAGGCGCCCGCGTGGTCGTAGTGCCACACCAGGTGGGACTGCTGGGCCGTCGTCTCGAACATCTCCAGCAACTGCTCGTAGTCGCCGCCGAGTTCGTCGACCGGCGTCACCGGCAGCCGGCACACCTGGAGCAGGTAGGCGCGGCGCAGGAAGTGCAGTGCGTCGTAGTCGAAGCCGGCCACCGGGGCGACCTCGCCGGACAGGCCCGGCATGTACTGGTACACCGGGACCGGTGGGAGGCCGTTCTCGGCGAGCGCCGTGTTGTACTGCGCGAGTTCCTCGGCGAACGGGTTGTCGGGGGTGTGGCACAACACGTCGACGAGCGGTACCAGCCACAGGTCACAGGCCAACGAGGGCTCCTCATTCGGTGCGTACGGTGCGCAGAACGGTCAGGGAAGCGTAGTCGGGGCGGGCGGCCTCGTGCAGGTCCCCTACCCACACGGGGACGCCCGCACCGGGGATGCCCGCAGCGGAGCCGGCCGCACCGGAGCCGGTTGTCCTGTCCCGCTATCCCGCGGCCAGGCGCTCGACCAGCTCGGCGGAGTGCGCGTGGTACGCGGTGAGGATCGAGCGGGCCGCGGGGATGTCCTTCGCCAGCAGGGCGTCGACCAGTTCGGTGTGCCCGGCCCACAGGTGGCCGCGCAGGTCCGTGAGCCGGCGCAGGTGCTGCACGGTGCACACCCAGGACTGCACGCGCAGCCGGTGCAGGAAGTCGACCAGGTAGGGGTTGCCGAACAGGGCGCTCAACTCGCGCCAGAAGCGCAGATCGTAGCCGATGAGGACGGTGAGGTCACCGGCGGCCGCGGCGCGCTGGGCCTCCTCGCCCCGGCGCCGTACGCCCGCGACGGCGGCCGCGGTGCGCGGGTCGTCGAGGTCATGCAGGCCCGGGTGGCCGTCCTCCAGGGCGAGGAACATGCCGTCGGTGATCAGGCTGCGGGCCTCGACCATGCCCCGGTGGTCGGCGACCGAGTACGCGTGCACCCTAAAGCCCCGGTGCTGGTCGGCCTCCAGCAGGCCCTGCGCGGAGAGGTCCACCAGGGCCTCGCGGACCGGGGTCGCGGAGACGCCGTACTGGTCGGCGATCTCCTTCACGGTGAACGCCTGGCCCGGCTGGAGGCGCCCCGCCAGCACCTCGTCGCGGAGCGCGTCCGCGATCTGCTGCCGCAGGGTGCTGCGCGTCACGGCACCGGTGCCGCTGCTGCCGGGCATGGACGGGACGTCTCCCTCGTGGTCGCACCGCTCGCCCGCGGGGGGCGTGCTCGTCTGTCCTTACGAGCACGCCACCTTACGCGGTCGCATCGGGCGGGGCCCGGCCTGTTCGGGCGGTACCGCTACGGGGTGTACTCGTCGGCCACCGACAGCGCCGCGTCCAGCGCCGCCAGGCCCTCCTTGAGCTCGGCCTCGCTCGCGTTGCAGGGCGGGACCACGTGGGTGCGGTTCATGTTCACGAACGGCCACAGGCCGTGCCCCTTGGCCGCGGCGGCGAAGGCGGCCATCGGCGCGTTGGCCTCGCCGGTCGCGTTGTACGGCACGAGCGGCTCGCGGGTCTCGCGGTCGCGGACCAGTTCCAGGGCCCAGAACATGCCGACGCCGCGCACCTCGCCGACGCTCGGGTGCCGCTCGGCCAGCGCGGCGAGGCCCGGCGCCACGACCGACGCGCCGAGCCGGGCGGCGTTCTCGACGACGCCCTCCTCGGCCATGGCGTTGATCGTCGCGACGGCGGCCGCGCAGGCCAGCGGGTGTCCGGAGTACGTCAGGCCGCCGGGGTAGGGCCGCTTGCCGAAGGTCTCCGCGACCTTCCCGGAGATCGCCACGCCGCCGAGCGGGACGTAGCCGGAGTTGACGCCCTTGGCGAAGGTCATCAGGTCGGGCACGACGTCGAACAGGTCGGCCGCGAACCAGGTGCCGGTCCGGCCGAAGCCCGCCATGACCTCGTCCAGCACGAGGAGGATGCCGTACTGGTCGCACAGCGCGCGCACCCCGGCCAGGTAGCCGGCCGGCGGGACCATGATGCCCGCCGTGCCCGGGACGGTCTCCAGCAGGATCGCGGCGATGGTGCCGGGCCCCTCGAAGGCGATCGTGGTCTCCAGGTGCTCCAGCGCCCGGGCGCACTCCTGCTCCTCGGTCTCGGCGTAGAAGCGGGAGCGGTACAGGAAGGGCGCCCAGAAGTGCACCACGCCGTGGGTGCCGCTGTCGTTGGCCCAGCGGCGCGGGTCGCCGGTGAGGTTCACGGCCTGCTGGGTGCCGCCGTGGTACGAGCGGTAGGCCGACAGGACCTTGGGGCGGCCGGTGTGCAGCCGGGCCATGCGCACCGCGTGCTCGACGGCGTCGGCGCCGCCGTTGGTGAAGAAGATCTTGTCGAGGTCGCCGGGGGTGCGCTCGGCGATCAGCCGGGCGGCCTCGGAGCGGGCCTCGACGGCGAAGGCGGGCGCGAAGGTGGTCAGGCGGGCGGCCTGCTCCTGGATCGCGGCGACGACCTTGGGGTGCTGGTAGCCGACGTTCGTGTAGACGAGCCCGCTGGTGAAGTCGAGGTAGCGGTTGCCGTCGTAGTCCCAGAAGTACGACCCCTCGGCGCCGGCCACGGCGAGCGGGTCGATGAGTTCCTGTGCGGACCAGGAGTGGAAGACGTGCGCGCGGTCGGCGGCCTTCACGGCGGCGCCGGCCCGGGGGTCGGTCTGAGGGGTCATGCCCGCGAGCGTAGGTGTCCGCGATGCGGAAGCGGTATCGGCGTCCTGTCTGCGGACCCGGGCTTTCCGCGACAGGTTGTCGGGCGTGAGGGGCGTACGGGAGTGGCCGGAGCCCCCTGAAGGTGCTTTGACAGCAGGCTGTCCAAGTGACAGCATTCTGTCATGCAGGTTCGTCGCGAGGCCCGAGGAGGACTCATGAACCGCAAGCCCGTGCACCTCGCCGTGTACGACACCTTCGCCGACTGGGAGACCGGGCACGCGACCGCCCACCTGGCCCGGGCCGGCTTCCCGGTCTGCACCGTCGGCCCCACCACCGACGAGGTCCGCTCCCTGGGCGGGCTGCGCGTGCGGCCCGACCTGGCGCTGGCCGAGCTGCGCCCCGAGGACGCGGCGCTGCTCGTCCTGCCCGGCGCCGACCTGTGGGACGCGGGCGACGACCTCGCCCCCTTCGCCCGCGCGGCCCGCGCCTTCCTGGACGCCGGCGTCCCCGTCGCCGCGATCTGCGGCGCCACCCTCGGCCTCGCCCGCGAGGGCCTGCTCGACGACCGCGACCACACCAGCGCGGTCTCGTTCTACCTGGCCGCCTCCGGCTACGCGGGCGGCGAGCGGTACGTGGAGGCCGACGCCGTCACCGACCGCGGCCTGGTCACGGCGGGGCCGACCGAGCCCGTCGCCTTCGCCCGCGAGGTGCTGGCGCTGCTCGGTGTGTACGAGGGCGAGGTGCTCGACGCCTGGTACCGGCTGTTCCACGACTCCGACGCGGGCGCCTACGCGGTGCTCCAGCAGGCGGCCGCCCGGTGAGCCGGGAGCGCCAGGAGCTGCTCAGCCGCGGTGCGCTCGGGGTGTTCCGGCTCAACGGCCAGTTCCTCGCGGTCGCCGAGGAGCTGGCCCGGCCCGCGGGGCTGACCGCCGCCTGGTGGCAGGTGCTCGGCGCGGTGCTGTCCGAGCCGCTGCCGGTCGCCGGGATCGCCCGGGCCATGGGCATCACCCGGCAGAGCGTGCAGCGCATCGCCGACCTGCTCGTGGAGCGCGGCCTCGCCGACTACCGGCCCAACCCGGCGCACCGCCGCGCCAAGCTCCTCGCGCCCACCGCGGCCGGGCGGGAGGCGGTCGCCCGCATCGGCCCGGGGCACGCGGCCTTCGCCGACCGGCTGGCCGAGGCGTACGGGGAGGCGGAGCTGGCCGCGGCCGTCGCCGCGCTGGAACGGCTGGCGGCGGTCCTGGACACGCTGGGGCCACCCGTTACGGAACCGTAGACACCGTGCCGCACGACTCCCCGGGCTGCGGGATTATCCTCGCCCCGATCACACGTGTGGGGGGAAGGTGGGGCGGCCATGGAGAAGCTGGGACCGGGGGATCCGCAGCGCATCGGTGGCTACCGGCTGCTCGGGCGGCTGGGGGCCGGTGGCATGGGCCAGGTCTACCTCGCCCGCTCGGACCGCGGGCGGACGGTCGCGGTGAAGCTGGTGCGGGCCGATCTGGCGGCCCGCGAGGAGTTCCGGGCGCGCTTCCGGCAGGAGGTGCGCAACGCCCAGCGGGTCGGGGGCTACTGGACCGCGCCCGTGCTCGACGCCGACACCGAGGCGCCCGTGCCCTGGGTCGCCACCGGCTACGTCGCCGGGCCCAGCCTGGAACAGGTCGTGGGCCGCGACCACGGGCCGCTGCCGGAGCGGTCGGTGCGCATCCTCGCCGCCGGCCTCGCCCACGCGCTCACCAACATCCACGCGGCCGGGATCGTCCACCGCGACCTCAAGCCGTCCAACGTGATGGTCACCATCGAGGGGCCCCGGGTCATCGACTTCGGTGTGGCCCGGGCGCTGGAGACGTCCGGCGCGCCCGGCACGGACGGCCTCACCCGGACCGGCGCGGTGATCGGCTCGCCCGGCTTCATGGCGCCCGAGCAGGTGCGCGGCGAGCGGATCACGCCCGCGTCGGACGTCTTCTGCCTCGGCTCGGTGCTCGTGTACGCGGCCACCGGCACGCTGCCCTTCGGCTCCGCCGACAGCGGGGCGCACGCCCTGATGTACCGGATCGCCGAGGGCGAACCCGACCTGGCGGGCCTGCCCGAGGGCCTCGCCGACCTGGTCGGGGCCTGCCTGCGCAAGGACCCGGCCGCCCGCCCGACGCTGGAGTGGATCCTGGAGCGCACCGGCGCCGAGGACACCGTCTTCGAGGGCCGCTCCCGCGACCCCTGGCTGCCGGGCGCGCTGGTGGCGCAGCTCGGGCGGCACGCCGTACGGCTGCTCGACACGGAGGACCCGGAGGGGGCGGTGCCCGAGCACGGCTCGCCCGGCCGGCCCGCCCTGGCGCCGGGCCCCGTCGGGGTACCGTCGCAGCCGGCGGCGCCGGTCCCGCCGCCCGCGGCGCCCGCGTACGGGCACGCCCAGCCGCATCCGCAGGCCGCCTACGGCTACCCGCAACAGGCCGGCTGGGCGGGGCAGCCGGTGCCGGACAATCCGTACGCCGGCGGGACCGCGCCGCAGCCGCCGTACACCGGCCACGGCGGCCCGCCGCTCACGCAGCCGTACGGGTCGTACGACCCGGCCGGACCCGTCGGCCCGGACGGCCCCTACGGCCCGTACGGTCCCGGCGACGACGAGCCAGAGGAGTCGCGGCGCGGGGGGCGGACCGTGCTGCTCGTCGTGATCGCGCTGGTGGTGGCGCTGGCCGCCGGAGGGTCGGTGTACGCGTTCCTCGGGGGCGGGCACGACGACGGGGGCGGGCAGGCGCACGGCACGTCACCCGGTCCGACGCCCACCACGTCCTCGGACGGTCCGACGCCCTCGGAGTCGGCGTCCGGGTCGCCGTCGCCCTCCGCGAGCACGGACGGGGCGGTCCCGGACGGTTACCTCGGCACGTGGACCACGACGATCGACAACGCGGGCGGGACCAACACGCGGCGGCTCACCCTGGTCCAGGGGGAGGTGGGCGACGCCGTGCTCACGCTGGTCGCGGAGGGGGCGGAGTACCACTGCGAGTTCACCGCGACCCTGGCGGCCCGGCCCTCCGGGAACGGCCCGCTGAAGATCGGACCCTCGAAGGTCACCACGGGTGAGCCGCGCACGTCGTGCACCCCGGGGGCGCCGACGGAGGTCACGCTGCTCTCCGACGGGCGGTTGCAGCGGGTGAACACGAGCACGGGGGAGAAGCTGACGTACGCGAAGGGTCAGGGCTGAGGGGGACGCCCCCGGCTCACCTCGGTTCCGGCGGGCGCTGCCTCGGCATGTTGGGGCGGCCGCCGTTCGGGTGGGCGGAGAAGCGGGCCCGGTCGGGGAGGTCGGCACCCCGGCCGCCCGCGGTCAGGGCCGACTGGATGCCGAGCGGGGCCGGGCCCGTGCGGAACTCGACCATCCAGTCCGCGGTCTCGGTGCGGACCAGCTCGGTGACGTCCTCCGAGAAGCGCCGCAGCACCGCCAGGCACCGTTCCGCCGCCTCCGCCGCCGTGCCCTCGGCCGGCCCCAGGACCTCGCGCACGCTCTCCGCCGCCCAGTCGAACTGGAGCACCTGGAGCCGCCGCTGCACGGCCTGCGCCGTCGCCACGTCCCGCATCCAGCCGGACGTCACCCCGAAGAACCGGTCCACGCCCGCGCACGACACCGCCACGAGCACGGCGAGGTACGCCCACCGCGCCGCCCCGTCCAGCACCCCCGTCAGGTCCAGTAACGGCAGCGCCGCCCCGGCCACGGCCCCCGCCGCCGTCCCGGCGCGCAGCGCCCGCGCCCCGCGCCGCTTGCCGGTCCGGTCCGCGAGGTACCAGGCCGCCGTCTCCAGCGCGCCGCGCTCCGCCCACCGGTACAGCTCGTCGAGGCGGGCGGCCGGCTCGCCCCAGTCGCCGAGCGGGAACGCCCGCCCGGACAGGTCGCCCGGCCGCAGCCCGGCCGCGCCCCCGCCCCGCTCCTCCTGAGGGGGACCCTCGGGCTGCATCTCCGGCTGACCCACCCGGCACTCCCTCACGACTCTGCCCTGACCCTGCGCCGGACCCTTCCTACCGCCCCCCGGGCGGCCGGGGGATCGCTTCGGTGCGTTTTCCGCCCGGAAGAGGCCCTTGATCAGGTGGAGACCCGCCGATCGGCTCACTCGAAAGAGTGGCGGGGCGAGCGTCACCCGGACCACGTAGGCTCGTGCCGAGCGGGAAACAACCCGTACGGACGCTAGGAGTGATCGTGATTCCCGGTGGTGGCCAGCCCAACATGCAGCAGCTGCTCCAGCAGGCCCAGAAGATGCAGCAGGACCTCCAGCAGGCCCAGGAGGAGCTGGCGCGCACGGAGGTCGACGGACAGGCGGGCGGCGGCCTGGTGCAGGCCACCGTGACCGGCGCGGGCGAGCTGCGGGCCCTGAAGATCGACCCCAAGGCGGTGGACCCGGAGGACACCGAGACCCTCGCCGACCTGGTCGTCGCGGCCGTCCAGGCGGCCAACGAGAACGCGCAGGCCCTCCAGCAGCAGAAGCTCGGCCCGCTGGCCCAGGGCCTCGGCGGCGGCAGCGGCATCCCGGGCCTGCCCTTCTGACCCGGGTCGTTCCCCTGTTCGCCCCCCACGTGACACTCCCGCCGCCTTCCTAGGAGGGGCGGCGGGCAACTACCGTACGTACTGAAGGAACCCGAGGAAGAAGGCAGTCCGTTGTACGAAGGCGTGGTCCAGGACCTCATCGACGAACTGGGGCGGCTGCCCGGCGTCGGTCCCAAGAGCGCGCAGCGGATCGCCTTCCACATCCTCCAGGCCGAGCCGACCGACGTGCGGCGGCTCGCGCAGGCCCTGATGGAGGTCAAGGCGAAGGTCCGCTTCTGTGCGACCTGCGGCAACGTCGCACAGGAGGAGCTGTGCGGCATCTGCCGCGACCCCCGCCGCGACGCGTCGGTGATCTGCGTGGTCGAGGAGCCGAAGGACGTCGTCGCGATCGAGCGCACGCGCGAGTTCCGCGGCCGGTACCACGTCCTCGGCGGCGCGATCAGCCCCATCGAGGGCGTCGGCCCGGACGACCTGCGCATCAGGGAACTCCTCGCCCGGCTGGCCGACGGCACGGTCACCGAGCTGATCCTCGCCACGGACCCCAACCTCGAGGGCGAGGCGACGGCCACGTACCTCGCCCGGATGATCAAGCCCATGGGCCTGAAGGTCACCCGCCTGGCCAGCGGCCTCCCGGTGGGTGGCGACCTGGAATACGCGGACGAGGTGACCCTCGGCCGCGCCTTCGAGGGGAGACGACTCCTAGATGTCTGACGCCACGCTGCACGCGACCGAGCACAACCCGGACGACTTCGCGGTCCAGATCGCGGACCAGGTGGAGAGCTTCCTGGTGGCCGTCACGGAGGTGGCCCGGGGTGACGAGCCCGGCTCCGCCGTCCCGTTCCTCCTGCTGGAGGTCTCCCAGCTGCTCCTGGCCGGCGGCCGGCTCGGCGCGCACGAGGACTTCGTCCCCGACGAGCGCTACGAGCCCGACGCCGGTCCGGACACCGACATGGACGAGCTGCGCGAGAACCTCGTCCGGCTGCTGGAGCCGGTCGACGTCTACTCGGAGGTCTTCGACCCGTACGAGCCCCGCACGGCGCCCGTGCCGGCCCGGATCTCCGACGACCTCGCCGACGTCATCAGCGACCTGCGCCACGGCATGGCCCACTACCGGTCCGGCCGCACCACGGAGGCCCTGTGGTGGTGGCAGTTCTCCTACTTCTCCAACTGGGGCCCCACGGCTTCCGCCGTGCTGCGCGCCCTGCAGTCGGTCCTCATCCACGTCCGCCTCAACCAGCCCCTGGAGGAGCTGGACGGCCTCGACACCGACCAGTCCGACCTCGGTGACGACACCCTGGAGTTCGAGGCGGGCCGGGTCATGGTGCAGGAGATCGCGGGGCCGCTGGGCCTGCGCCCGGCGAGGAAGTGACCGCCAGCAGCGTCCCGGCCGCGACGAACGGCGCCGTGCGCGTGGGCTCGCTGTACCAGCGCAGCGGCCAGGTGTTGCCCTCCAGGGCCGGTACGCCGACGTAGGTGACGCTCCGGTGCGCGCACCAGCCGTACCACTGGACGCCCAGCGGCCAGTCGTGCCGGTGCACGGTGCCGGGCGGCAGCAGGAAGTACACCCACCGGGTGCCCGCGCCGCCCGCGCACACGATCGGTCCCGCGTCGTCGTCGGTCCGCTCGATCAGCTCGTCCGCGACGGCCTCGCCCCGCCGGCCCGCGATCCGCACGGCGTCGAAGTGCACGCCGGCGAGCCGGAGCCGGTGTCCCCGGACCGGCACCCAGGAGGGCCGGTGCCGGTGCTGCATTGCGTTCATCATGGTCACACACTGGCGTCCACATGGCTACGCTCGGTAGTGACCCCCGTGTGACACAGCGCGGTGTACCGGCCGGAGGTGCGTGCAGTGACCCAGTCGCCCCCCATGTGGCGCTTCAGCGGCAACCAGTTGAAGCGCTGGCGCACGAAGGCGAACGTCTCCCGCGAGGAGTTGGCGGCCGCGTCGAACTACTCCCCGGACACGATCAAGGCCATGGAACAGGGGGTCCGCATGCCGACCCCCCGAGTCCTGGACGTGGCCGATGAGTTGTGCGGCGCGGAGGGAATCCTGAGCGCGGCGAAGGACTACTTGAGCAGGGAGAAGTTCCCGCCGCGGGCGCAGGAGTTCATGGAGCGGGAGAGGGAGGCGGTGAGTCACTGGTCGTACGAACCGACGTACATTCCGGGGTTGTTGCAGACCGAGGCTTACGCGCGCCTGCTCATCGACAACCACGTTCCCACCCTCGACGAGGGGACGGTGGAACAGCGAATCGCCGCCCGAATGGACCGGCAAGCGCTTCTCACCGAGCGGAAGCCCCCGGTGGCCCTGAGCTTCGTGGTCTACGAGGCAGCTCTGCGGGCCCCCCAGGTGGACGCCGAGCAGTTACGTCAATTGCTGAAGGCGTCCGCCTTGCGCAACGTCGTGCTCCAGGTGCTCCCCTTCGAACGGGCCATCCCGGCCGCGTTCATGGGGCCGATGGTGCTGCTGGAGACCGGCGACCATGAGCGTTTCGCCTTCACCGAGGGGCCGTTGGCCAGCGAACTGTCGGCCGACCCGGAGGTTGTCAGGCGTACCACCGAGCGACTTAGCATGATCCGCACGCAGGCTCTCAGGCCCGACGAGTCGGCCCATTTCCTAGAGCGGATGGTGGATCGCCATGACTGACCAGCTCACGTGGTGCAAGTCGACCTACAGCGACTCCGAAGGCGGCAACTGCGTAGAAGTCGCCGCCACCCCCGCCACCGTCCACGTCCGCGACTCCAAGACCCCCCGCGCCCCCCACCTCACCCTCCCCGCCCCCGCCTGGTCCGCCTTCGTCGGGGCCCTGCGGACCCGGGAGTCGTGACCCGGCACACATCCCGCTTGGCCTCCGGACGGCCTGGGAAGGAGCCCTCGCGGCGGGTGTCCGGGGCATCTCACGATGCGATACCCCAGGGGCGGGATTCGGGCGCTCGTTAGACTGAGCCGACCCGCAGTACAAGGGCGTACGTGCGGAAACAGACAAACTGAGCGAGGAGCGCACGTGGGCCTTGTCGTGCAGAAGTACGGAGGCTCCTCCGTAGCCGATGCCGAGGGCATCAAGCGCGTCGCCAAGCGGATCGTGGAAGCCAAGAAGAACGGCCACCAGGTGGTCGCCGTGGTTTCCGCGATGGGCGACACGACGGACGAGCTGATCGATCTCGCCGAGCAGGTATCCCCCATCCCTGCCGGGCGCGAGCTCGACATGCTGCTGACCGCCGGAGAGCGGATCTCCATGGCCCTGCTGGCCATGGCGATCAAGAACCTGGGGCACAACGCCCAGTCGTTCACCGGCAGCCAGGCAGGTGTCATCACCGACTCGGTCCACAACAAAGCCCGGATCATCGACGTCACGCCGGGCCGCATCCGCGACTCGCTCGACGTGGGCAACATCGCCATCGTCGCGGGGTTCCAGGGCGTCAGCCAGGACACCAAGGACATCACCACGCTGGGCCGCGGCGGCTCCGACACCACCGCGGTCGCGCTGGCCGCCGCGCTCGACGCCGAGGTGTGCGAGATCTACACCGACGTCGACGGCGTGTTCACCGCCGACCCGCGGGTGGTGAAGAAGGCGAAGAAGATCGACTGGATCTCCTTCGAGGACATGCTGGAGCTCGCCGCCTGCGGCTCCAAGGTGCTGCTCCACCGCTGTGTGGAGTACGCCCGCCGTTACAACATCCCGATTCACGTCCGGTCCAGCTTCAGCGGACTGCAGGGCACGTGGGTCAGCAGTGAGCCGATTGGGGACCAGCAGGTGGAGCAGGCCATCATCTCCGGTGTCGCGCACGACACCTCCGAGGCCAAGATCACGGTCGTCGGCGTGCCCGACAAGCCCGGCGAGGCGGCGTCCATCTTCCGCACGATCGCCGACGCCGAGGTCAACATCGACATGGTCGTGCAGAACGTGTCCGCCGCGGCCACCGGCCTGACGGACATCTCCTTCACGCTGCCGAAGACCGAGGGCCGCAAGGCCATCGACGCACTGGAGAAGAACAAGTCCGGCATCGGCTTCGACTCCCTGCGCTACGACGACCAGATCGGCAAGATCTCCCTGGTCGGCGCGGGCATGAAGACCAACCCGGGCGTCACGGCGGACTTCTTCACCGCCCTGTCGGAGGCCGGCGTGAACATCGAGCTGATCTCGACCTCCGAGATCCGCATCTCGGTCGTCACGCGCGCCGACGACGTGCCGGAGGCCGTCCGCGCCGTGCACACCGCCTTCGGTCTCGACTCCGACAGCGACGAGGCCGTCGTCTACGGGGGCACCGGGCGCTGAGGCCCGGGACAGCAGATGCCCGCATCGCAACGTCCGACGCTGGCGGTCGTGGGGGCGACCGGCGCCGTCGGGACCGTGCTGCTCCAGATCCTGTCCCACCGGGCGGACATCTGGGGTGAGATCCGTCTCGTCGCCTCGCCGCGCTCGGCCGGCCGCAAGCTGGCCGTGCGCGGCGAGGAGGCCGAGGTGGCCGCGCTGGGCGAGGACGCCTTCGACGGCGTCGACCTCGCGCTGTTCGCCGTGCCCGACGAGGTCGCCGCCCAGTGGGCGCCGGTCGCCGTCGCGCGCGGCGCCGTCGTGGTCGACACCTCCGCCGCGTTCCGCACGGACCCCGAGGTGCCGCTCGTCGTGCCGGAGGTCAACCCGCACGCCGTGCGGATGCGGCCGCGCGGCATCCTCGCCGGCCCGGACGCCACGACCCTGACCATGATCGTGGCCCTGGGTGCCCTGCACGCCGAGTTCGGGCTGCGCGAGCTGGTGGTCTCCTCGTACCAGGCGGTCAGCGGTGCGGGACGGGCCGGCGTCGGCACCCTGCGCCGGCAGCTGTCCCTGGTCGCCGGCACCGCACTGGGCACCAGCCCCGGGGACGTACGGCGGGCCGTGGGGGACGGCACCGGGCCGTTCCCGGAGCCGGTCGCGCTGAACGTCGTGCCGTGGGCCGGGTCGCTGCACGCGGACGGCTGGTCCTCGGACGAGATGGCGGTCCGCGACGGGACCCGCAAGGTCCTCGGCCTGCCCGCCCTGCCGGTGGCCGTGACCTGTGTACGGGTGCCGGTGGTCACCGTGCACTCCCTCACCGTCCACGCGCGCTTCCAGGACGAGGTCACCGTGGGCCGGGCCCGCGAGATCATCGCCACCGCGCCCGGGGTGGTGCTGTGCGACGACCCCGACGCCGGCGAGTTCCCCACCCCCGCCGACGTGGTGGGCACCGACCCCACCTGGGTGGGCCGGGTGCGCCGCGCCCTCGACGACCCGACCGCCCTGGAGCTCTTCGCCTGCGGCGACAACCTGCGCAAGGGCGCCGCCCTCAACGCCGCGCAGATCGCGGAACTGGTCGTGGCTGAGCGTCAGTGAACGCTTCCCGGTGGGGGGTTGCCGTAAGTAACCCCTGGCCAGGGCCGAAAACGTTTGTAGGATTTGCTCACCGGTTGTTTCCTCCCCGCGCTCCGCAACCGTGCGGAGCGCGGGGAGCGTCTTTGCGGTCGCCCTTTCCGGGGTGCGGAGGCAGACGGCCACGGCGCGCAGGGGGCGCCGCGGTCGCGGGCGTGGGGACGCCCGATCGTTGGTGGACACAGGGGAAGAGCGGGACGCATGAGGGCATGGGACACACCGTCGGTTGTGCTGCCCGGCGCCGGAGACGGGCCGGCCGGGGCGTCCGGGGGGAGACGGGCGGTGCCACCCCGCGCAAGAGGGGGGCATCGCGCGTACAACCCCCGAGGGGGTGTGTGTGTCCAACTGGCGTGGCAGAGGTACTCGACTTCCCCGCGACGACCCGGGGCACCGCTTTGCGGCCGCCCCGCCGGAGCGTCCGACCCCGCACGGCCGGGGCGCCCGGCGGCATGCCGGTGATCGCGCCCATGCCCGCAGCGCGGCCCGCCCGCATCCCCAGCCCGCGTGACGGCGCCGACGAGACCGTGGCGGCCGGCACCACCGTCGACCACCTCACCGAGACCTACCGGGCGCACTACCGCTCGCTCCTCGGCCTCGCCGCCCTCCTGCTCGACGACACCGCCTCCTGCGAGGACGTCGTCCAGGAGGCCTTCATACGCGTCCACTCCGCGCGCAAGCGCGTCCGCGACCCGGAGAAGACCCTGGCGTACCTGCGCCAGACCGTCGTCAACCTCTCCCGCTCCGCGCTGCGCCGGCGCATCCTCGGCCTGAAGCTGCTCTCCAAGCCGATGCCCGACATGGCGAGCGCGGAGGAGGGCGCCTACGACCAGTTGGAGCGCGACGCCCTGATCAAGGCGATGAAGGGCCTCCAGCGCCGGCAGCGCGAGGTCCTGGTGCTGCGCTACTTCGCGGACATGACGGAGGCCCAGGTCGCCGAGACCCTCGGCATCTCGCTCGGCTCCGTCAAGGCGTACGGCTCACGCGGCATCGCCGCCCTGCGGGGCGCGATGGGAGCGTCGGCGTGAACCAGGACGGCGAGGGACACGACTCCCATGAGCGACACGAACCGTACGCGTGGCACGAGCCGATGGACCCGGCCGGCCACCCGAAGCACCCGCACGCTGGGAACGGACACGTGAACCACCACCTCGACGACCAGGGCCCCGACGGGTTCGGCTCGGACGAGCTGGCCCTGCGGCGTTTGCTGCAGCAGGCGGTCTCCGACATCGAACCGCGCGACGGCACCCTCGACCACCTGCGCAAGGCCGTCCCGGCCCGCCGGGCCCGCAAGCGCCAGGCAGCCGTCGGCATGGCGGCCGCGGCACTCTTCGTCGGCACCGCCGTCCCGGCCCTGATCCACGTCTCGAACTCCGGCGGCACCGACGCCAACCCCGCCATCGCCGGTCAGGCCTCCCAGGCCCACGGCGGCACCGGCGAGGGCAAGCAGCCCGACGGCGGCTCCGCGGGCGAGGCCGGCTCCGGCGGCCCGACCGGCAGCCAGGGCAGCGGCAGCACCAAGGGCGGCGACGAGGGCAAGGGCGGCGGCGGTTCCGCAGGCGCCGCCGGCGACGGCGACCCGTCCGCACCCAGCTCCGCCGAGGCCCCCGCCTGCGGCGCCGACCAGCTCGGCTCCGCCACCGCCGCCGTCGAGGGCGCCGACGCGGCCGGCATCGTCTACGGCAGCTTCCGCGTGACCAACGTCTCCGCCAAGAGCTGCGCCGTCGACGGCGGGGTCGCCCTGACGACCACCCCGCAGGGCGCCGCCGACCCGGCGAAGATCAGCGTCACCGAGCACACCTCGGGCGACGCCGCGGCCGCCCTGCCCGACCCGTCGCTGTACGTCTCCCGGCTGGTCCTCCCGCCGGGCTCCGCCTACGACGTGCGGTTCGCCTGGGTGCCCTCGGAGACCTGCCCGACCGACAGCGGCGGCGACTCCGGCGGCTCCTCGTCACCGAGCCCGAGCCCGAGCGAGCAGGGCAGCGCGACGAACGGCGCCACGACCACCGGCGCGACCGGCGGGTCCGGCGCGAACGACACGTCCCCGCAGCTGTACACCGAGGACGGCACGGCCGACGGCAGCGTCGCCGTGGCGTACACCCCGGACGGCGGCGGGCCGACGGTCACCGCGACGGTGCCCGACGCGTGCGCCGGGACGGTCTACCGGACGGGCGTGCTGGCGCCGTCGTAGGCAGTGGCGGGGGCGGCGGGCTCCTCGCCCGTCGCCGCCTCCCCGGCCTCCCCTTCCGGGAGCAGGCCGAGGGCCGCGTCGCGCTGGAACTCGACCTCGCGGCGCAGCAGGCGGAACCACATGAAGACCACGAAGCCCGCGAAGACGAACCACTCGCCGGTGTAGCCGAGGTTCTGGAACGCCTTCAGGTCCAGGCCGGTCCCGGCGGGCGCGGTCGCGGGCACCGCCGTCATCCCCGAGTCGGCCCGGTCCAGCGTGACCCAGGCGTCGTAGACGTCGTACGGCACGACGTTGACCAGGGAGGCCGCGCTGATCGCGGCGGTCTGCCCGGCCGGCAGCCCGCCCCGGGCGCTCACGCCGTTGTCCCCGGGCGTCTCGGACGCCTGGAGTGCGCCGGTGACGGTCACCTCGCCGGCCGGCGGGGCGGGCGCCGTGGCCGCGTCGGCGGTGCCCGGCAGCCAGCCCCGGACCACGGGAAGCGCCTTGCCGCCGTCGGTGCGCAGCAGGGTCAGCACGTAGAACCCCTTGCGGTCGTCCAGCGTGCGGTCGGGCACGAGCAGCTGCTCGCCGTAGCGGCCGGTCGCGGTGACGCGCTTGCCCGAGGTCGCCTTGTCCACCGGCAGCATCCCGGCGAGCGGGCGCGGGGCCTCGGTGCGGTCCTCGGAGACCTGCGCCTGCGCGGTGCGGTGGTCGTCGACGCGGGCCTCGAACCGGCTCAGCTGCCAGGACCCCATGAAGATGCAGAACGGCACGGCCAGCAGCAGGAAGACGTTGATCCCCCACCAGCGGGGCGTCAGCAGGAACCGGTACACGCCCTCAACGGTACGGGGCCGCCGCGCTGTGCCGGGGCGCGGGGGGCGGGTTCGGCAGCGCGCGTCACGGCGGCTCCGGGGCGCGCCTGGTAAGTACATGACGAAAGTTGTCCACAGGCTGGGGAGCGGACCAGCACACGGACGGTCCGAGCAGGCACTATGGGGCCATGACTGAGAGCAACGGGCCGGACGCGGCCGAGCGGACCGAGGGTATGCCGGACTGGGAGAAGCGCTTCCGCGCGCCGAGGGTGTCCCTGCCCGACTGGGCGGAGGACGCACCGGACCGGTCCTTGTTCGTGTCGAACGCGACGGGGACGTACGAGCTGTACGCGTGGGACCGCGCCACCGGCGAACAGCGCCAGGTGACCGACCGGGCGAACGGCACCACGGACGGCGTGCTCTCCCCGGACGGCGCCTGGATCTGGTGGTTCGACGACAAGGACGGCGACGAGTTCGGCGTGTGGCGCCGCCAGCCCTTCACCGGCGGCGAGGACGAGCTGGCGGCCCCCGGGCTCGACCCGTCCTACCCGGCCGGCCTCGCCCTGAGCCGCGACGGCCGCACCGCGGTGGTCGGCCGCTCCACCGACGAGGACGGCACGACCATCCACCTGGCCCGCGAGGGCGAGGCACCGTTCGAGCTGTACCGGCACCGCGAGTCCGCGGGCGTCGGCGACCTCTCCCGCGACGGCTCGCTCATCGCGGTCGAGCACACCGAGCACGGCGACGCCATGCACTCGGCGCTGCGCGTGCTGCGCCCCGACGGCACCACGGTCGCCGAGCTCGACGACACCGACGGCGGCCGCGAGGAGCTCGGCCTGGACGTGCTCGGCTTCGCACCCGTCGACGGGGACACCCGCCTCCTCGTCGGGCACCAGCGCCGGGGCCGCTGGGAGCCGCTGGTGTGGGACGTGCTGACCGGCGAGCAGACCGACCTGGAGCTGGACCTCCCGGGCGACGTGAGCGCCGAGTGGTACCCGGACGGCTCCGCGCTGCTCGTCGTCCACGGCTTCGAGGCCCGCAGCGAGCTGTTCCGCTACGACCTCGCCGGCGGCGCGCTGACCCGCATCCCCACCCCGCCCGGCACCGTCTCGGGGGCGACGGCCCGCCCGGACGGCAGCGTGGAGTACCTGTGGTCCTCGGCCGCCGAGCCGCCCGTCGTGCGCTCCACCACCGGTGACGTGGTGCTCGACCCGCCCGGCATGAAGTGCCCCGGCTCGGTGCCGGTGGAGGACGTGTGGGTGGACGGCCCCGGCGGCCGCATCCACGCCCTGGTGCAGAGGCCGGAGGGCGCCACCGGCCCACTGCCCACGGTGTTCGACATCCACGGCGGCCCCACCTGGCACGACAGCGACGCCTTCGCGGCGGCCCCGGCCGCCTGGGTCGACCACGGGTACGCCGTGGTCCGCGTCAACTACCGCGGCTCCACGGGCTACGGCCGCGCCTGGACGGACGCGCTCAAGCACCGCGTCGGCCTGATCGAGCTGGAGGACATCGCGGCGGTGCGCGAGTGGGCGGTGGGCTCGGGACTCGCCGACCCGGCGCGGCTGGTCCTCACCGGCGGCTCCTGGGGCGGCTACCTCACCCTGCTGGGCCTCGGCGTCCAGCCCGGCGCCTGGACGCTGGGCATCGCCGCCGTCCCGGTCGCCGACTACGTCACGGCGTACCACGACGAGATGGAGGCCCTGAAGGCCCTGGACCGCACGCTGCTCGGCGGCACCCCCGAGGAGGTCCCCGAGCGCTTCGCGGCCTCCTCCCCCCTGACCTACGTGGACCAGGTCGAGGCCCCCGTCCACATCTCGGCGGGGGTCAACGACCCGCGCTGCCCCATCCGCCAGATCGACAACTACGTCAAGCGCCTGGAGTCCCGCGGCGCGCCCCACGAGGTGTACCGCTACGACGCCGGGCACGGCTCCCTGGTGGTGGACGAGCGCATCAAGCAGGTGAAGCTCGAACTGGACTTCGCGGCACGGCACCTGGCGACGTAGCCGACAGCTGGAGGGGCCACCGGGGCAGCAAGTGGCCCGGGGCAGCCGGCCCCTTCAGGGAACCTGCGGTCGGGGCGCGGCGGTGCGGGCCGTCGTGTCCCGCCGCCGGCGGCGCAGCAGCTCCGCCAGCCCCTGCCGGGTCGCGGCCAGCACCACCCGGTCCTGCCCCCGCAGCACGTACGCGTCGGGCAGGTCCCACACCAGCCCCGACGCCCCGACGCCCGTGTCCAGCGCCAGCACCCGCCAGTACCCGGCCCGGAACGCCTCGCCGACCGTCCGGTCCGCCAACTGCGCGTGCGCCCCGGCCTCCAGCGCCACGAACAGCAGCACCCGCCGCTCGACCGGTATGGCCCCCAGGATCTGCCGGCCCAGCATCGCCCCCGCGAACGCCGGTGCCGCGAGGTGCGACACGCTCCGGCTGCGGGTCTGCGCCCCCGGGTAGGCCACCCGCAGGGTCCGGTACACCGCCGTGGCGAAGTCGTCGTCGTACAGCCGCAGCACCACCCGCAGGTCCGGCCGCACGGACCGCGCGTACAGCACCGCCTCCAGGTTCGTCGTGTCCGAGCTGGTCACCGCGAGCAACGCGTGCGCCCGGTGGATCTTCGCGGCCTCCAGCACCCCCTCCTGCGTCACGTCCCCCAGCACCACCGGCACCCGCAGCCGCCGCGCCACGGCCAGCCCGCGCGCGTCGGCCCCGGCCTCCACACACACCACCGGGATGTCCAGCTCCCGCAGCCGGATCAGCACCCGCGTGCCGATCTTCCCCAGCCCCAGCAGCACCACGTGCCCGCCCATGCCACGCGGCGGCCGCCGCAGCGCCCCGGCCCCGCGGAAGGTACCGAGCGCCTCCAGCACCGCCGCGAGCAGCACCGGCAGCAGCAGCAACCCGACCAGCCCGGACAACAGTTGGAGCACCTGCCGTTCGGTGGACGCGCCGACCGCCGGATCGTTGATGGAGAACAGGTCGAGCAGGGTCAGGTACAGCGCCCCGAGCGGATGGATGCCGGTGGCCAGCCACAGCGCCACCGCCAGCGCGAGCACACACGCCACCAGCCCGGCGAGCGACCACCGCAGCTGCCGGGAGAACAACGAGGCGAGCCGCGACACGACCCCCGACACCAGCCCGAGCGGCCCACCGTCCCCGCGCCCACGCCGACGGGACCCACCGGACGGGGTGTCCGCGGCGTACGACACCTGCTCCAGCACGACCGTCCCGCGCCCGGCCGCCGACCGTACGGCGTCGGCGTCGGGGAGGAGCGTCGGCCCCAGGTCGTCGCCCGTGGCCGAAGGGCCGCCCGCGGTGCTGCCGTTGGCCGCCCCGGACAGCAACGCGAGGGTGGCCAGGCCCGGACCGGCCGTCTCGCCCGGCGCCCGCTCGACGGCTCTCAGCAACAGCCCGTCCGTCTGCACCACCTTGGTCGTGCCCACCACGGCGCTCGCGGCCAGCGCGGGCGCGGCGGTGTCGGCGTCGGACAGCACGGTCGTCGTGGCCGCGTCCGTCCCGGCGGCGTCCGTCCCGCCCGGGTGCCCCGTCGCCAACGCGGCCGCCTGGTCGAGGAGTTCCTCGATGTGCTGGCCCAACCGCCGGTTGTACAGCCGGACGACGAGCCGCAGCCGCGGGTTGAGGCGCCGGGCGGTGAGGGCGGCACGGATGTTGGTCTCGTCGTCCTCGTAGACCAGCGCCAGCGCGGCGGCCCGCTCCACGCCCGCCTCGGCGAGCACGGCCTCGCTCGGCTCGGCGGCCTCCAGGGTCCGCTGGCCCGCGGCCGTCTCCCCGACGGCGGACGCATCAGCACCCCCACCGCCGTTGGGGGCGACGCCGGCCCGGCTGACGGCCGCGCTCACCACCCGGTCGAGCAGCGCCGCCGACACCGCGCGGGCCCGCCCCACGACGGGTGGCCGGACCGTGCGCTCGGAGGCCGGGACGACGAGGGTGACCTGCTCCTCGTACACGCCCCGGAGTTCGGCGGCGAGGCGGTGCGCGAGCCCGTCGTCGCCGCACACCACCATGTGGCCGCCGTCGTCCGGCGACCCCGGCCGCACACCCTGGTTCGGAACGCTCCCCACGAGGGAGAAGAGTGCCCCACCGGGGCGGCTGGTTCCACCGGCCGGCCGAACGCACGACTGAACGGAGGGCGGCGCCCGCCCGTACGGAAGGGGAGGCGACGACACGACCGGAGGTACCCGCACGTGGCCCTCACCAAGTCGGCCCCGCAGGAGGCGACTCCGCACGACGAGCCCGGGGGGAGCGCGCCGACCGGCCCCCCACGGCGGGTCACCTCGCCCCTCGTCCTCACCCTCGTCCTCCTGCTCCTCGTGACCTTCCAGGCCCCCGTCCGCCGGGCCCTGTCGGCGCCGGTGATGCAGAGCTGGACCACGGTGTTCGTGGCGGTGGTGGTGCAGGCGCTGCCGTTCCTGGTCCTCGGTGTGCTGCTGTCGGCGGCGATCGCCGTCTACGTACCGCCGTCGTTCTTCGCCCGCGCGCTGCCCGGCCGCCCGGCGCTGGCGGTGCCCGTGGCCGGGCTGGCGGGAGCGGTGCTGCCCGGCTGCGAGTGCGCGTCGGTCCCGGTGGCCGGGGCGCTGGTGCGGCGGGGGGTGACCCCGGCGGCGGCACTGGCGTTCCTGCTGTCCGCGCCCGCGATCAACCCGGTCGTCCTGACGGCGACGGCGGTGGCCTTCCCGCGCGAGCCCCGGATGGTGGTGGCCCGGCTCGTCGGCGGGCTGCTGGTGGCCTGTCTGATGGGCTGGCTGTGGCAGCGGCTGGGCCGCACCGACTGGCTGCGCCCGCCCCGGCACGCCCCGCACGAGGGCGCCACCAGGGGGGAGACCTTCTGGAACTCGGTGCGGCACGACGTGATGCACGCGGGCGGCTTCCTGGTGCTCGGCGCGATGGCCGCGGCCACGCTGAAGGCGGTGGCCCCCCAGAGCTGGCTGCGCACGGCGGCGGAGAACCCGGTGTTCTCGGTCCTGGCGCTCGCGGTCCTCGCGGTGGTGCTGTCGATCTGCTCGGAGGCGGACGCGTTCGTGGCGGCGTCGCTGACCCAGTTCTCCCTGACGGCACGGCTGGCGTTCCTGGTGGTGGGCCCGATGATCGACCTGAAGCTGTTCGCCATGCAGGCGGGGACGTTCGGCCGCGCCTTCGCGGTACGGTTCGCGCCGGCCACGTTCGTCCTGGCGGTGGCGGTGTCCGTGCTGGTCGGGACGGTGCTGCTGTGAACCGGCAGGCCCAGTCCGCGCTGCTGTTCCTGCTGGGCGCGGCGCTGTGGCACGCGGGCACGACCGACCTGTACCTGCGCTACGTCAAGGCGGGCCTGCGCCCCCTGCTGCTGGCGGCGGCGGTGGTGCTGGTCGCGGCGGCGGTGGCGTCGGTGGGGTACGGGTGGCGGAGGGCGCGGCGCGGTGCCTGGGTCACGTCCGGGTCGGGGTCCGCGTCCGGCTCCGGGTCCGGACCTGGGCCGGGGTCCGCGTCCGGGTCCGGACCTGAGCCGGGGGCCGCTGCGGAAGGGCACGGTCACCATGCCCCGCACGTCTCCTGGCTGCTGCTCCTGCCCCTGCTGGCGCTGATCCTGGTGGCGCCGCCGGCGCTGGGCTCGTACAGCGCGACCCGTACGGGTACCGCCCTGCAACAGCCGCTCGCCTACCCGGCGCTGCCCGCCACCGGCCCCCTGCGGCTGAGCGTGGTGGACTACGCGGGCCGCGCGGTCTACGGCAAGGGCCGCACGCTGGAGGGCCGCCGGATCCAGGTCACCGGCTTCGTGGCGGTGGACCGCAGCGGCACGCCGTACCTGGTGCGCATGGCGCTCAACTGCTGCGCGGCGGACGCCCAGCCGGTGAAGATCGGCCTCACCGGGGCGATCCCGCCGGTCCTGCAGCCGGACACCTGGCTGACGGTCACCGGCACGTACACGCCCCGCACGGAGAAGGACCCGGTGAACGGTGGGCCGATCCCGTTCCTGCGGGTGACGACGGCGGCACCGGTACCGGTGCCGCACGACCCGTACGACGAGAGCTGGAACACCTGACAGGGGAGCCCACCGAGTCTCGGTGGGCTCCCTTCGACCTCTACCGGCTCACTGGTCCGAGTACCCGATGTCCCCGATGGTCCAGGCGCTCACGTCGGAGAGCGCCACGCGGTACATCCCGCCGGAGTCAGGGATGCCGTAGCTGCCCTGGAGGATGCGGGCGACGTGGAAGTGGAGGTGGGTCGGCGGCCCGTCGCGCCGTGGCGCGACCGTGCCCTCGCGGGCGGAGCGGATGAAGACGGCGGCGAAGTCCCCGAGCTGGGCGGAATCCCGCAGGACCTCCGCCACGCGCTCCTTCCACATGGCCTCGGGGGCCAGCCGGCCCGTGATGACGGCCCCGGGGACCACGACGGTCAGGGACATCCGACTGGTGTGCTGCGACTCCACGAGCTCGGCGATGCCGACGAGCAGTTCGTCAGGGTGCGACATGGTGAGGAGCCTAGTCGGGCGCGACCCCGGCGGATGGGGAAGGGGGGTGGATGCGCCTTGACGGCAGCGGACGCGGGAGCTGAGGTGACAGAGTGCGCCGCGGCCTGCGCGAACCACGCCGGACGCGCCGACCGCGCCGTCACCGCTCGACGAAACCCCCCGGAGCCCTGATGACCGCACGCGACAACGGCACGGAGGCCGCCGCGCCCGGCCCCTCCCCGCAGGAGCCGGCGGCCGCCCCGCAGGAGCCGGCGGCCTCCCCGCGCCGCCGGATGTGGCCGCTGTACGCCGCCGGCTTCACCACGGCCTTCGGCGCGCACGGCATCGCCGCGAACCTCGGCGGCTTCTCCTCCGACGCCGTCACCTCGCTCCTGGTCCTGGGCGGCCTGCTGGCCCTCTACGACGGCGCGGAGGTCGTCCTCAAGCCGCTCTTCGGCACCCTCGCCGACCGGGTGGGCGCCCGCCCGGTGCTGCTGGGCGGCCTGGTCGCCTTCGCGGCCGCGTCCGCGGTGTACGTCGTGGCGGACAGCCCGGGGTGGCTGTGGGCGGCCCGGCTGGGCCAGGGCGCGGCGGCCTCGGCGTTCTCCCCGTCCGCCTCGGCCCTGGTCGCGCGGCTGAACCCGGCGGCGAAGCGGGGCCGCGCCTTCGGCGGCTATGGCTTCCACAAGTCGATCGGCTACACGCTCGGCCCGCTGCTGGGCGGGGTCCTGGTGTGGGCCGGGGGACTGCGGCTGCTTTTCGCGGTGCTGACGGTGCTGGGCGCGGGGGTGGCGGTGTGGGCCGCGCTGGCCGTCCCGGCCGTACCGCCGCTGCCGAAGGCCCGCCAGACGGTGCTCGACCTGGTCCGGCGCCTGGCCGACCCGGTCTTCCTCGCGCCGACGGCGGCACTGGCCGCGGCGACGGCGGCGCTGTCGGTGGGCGTCGGCTTCCTGCTGGTCTCGGGACGCGTGGCGGGCCTGGGCACGGTGGCGACGGGAGCGGCGGTGTCGTTGCTGGCGGCGTCCGCCGCGCTGGTCCAGCCCTGGGCGGGCCGCGCCCTGGACGAGGGCCGCGTGTCGACCCGTACCGGCCTGACCGCGGGCCTGGTCCTCACGGCGGCGGGCCTGGCCTGCGCGACGCTCCCGGGCCTGACCGGCATCCTCACGGCGGCGGCCCTCACCGGCGTGGGAACGGGCCTGATCACCCCGCTCGGCTTCGCGTCCCTGTCCACGCACACCCCGCAGGAACGCCTCGGCCAGACGATGGGGGCCGCCGAACTGGGCCGGGAACTGGGCGACGCCGGCGGCCCGCTGCTGGTGGCGGGGGTGGCGTCCGTGTGGACCCTGACGTACGGCTACGCGACGCTGGCGGGACTGATCGGGGTGGCGGCCGTGGCGTCGTGGGCGACCAGGGCGAGGCTCGCCAGGCCCGCTCCCTGAACGACGCCGTCGGGAGGACGCGTCACCCCTGCCCTCCGCCTCGCTCCCCCTCCCCGATGTCGACCATCCAGGGAACCCCGAACCGATCGGTGCACGCCCCGTAGACGTCCCCCCACATCTGCTTCTCCAGCGGCACGGACACGGACCCGCCGTCGGACAGCTTCTCCCAGTACCCCCGCAGCTCGGCGTCGTCGTCCCCGCTGAGGGCGACGGCGAAGTTGGACCCGGCGCTGAACTCGGCCCCGGGCGGCAGATCGCCCCCCATGAGCGTGAACCCGCTGCCCGTCTCCAGCATCCCGTGCATGATCCGCTCGCCGTGCGGAGTCCCCTCCAGCCCGAACTCCCCGAACGTACTGAGCGTGAGACTCCCCCCGAACACCTCCCGGTAGAACTCCATCGCCCGCCGTGCGTCCCCGTCGAACGTCAGGTAGGGATTCAGCCGCGACACCATGACAACCTCCATGAACCGGGACGAAAGAACCAATACTTCGCACGGTAGCGCGGGGCACTGACAGCGGCGCGACGGAGATCGACGACGGCGAATCCGCGACAGCGAATCCATGACGGGGATTCCGCGACGGATGGGGGCGCGACCTGCGAGGCTCGGGGCTGTGACGTACATAGTGACGGTGGATGTCGGCCTTCCCGGGGGCGTTCCGGAGCTGGGCCCGCTCCAGCGGGTCGGAGCGGTGGCTCTCCTGGAGGACGGGTTCCGCGCGGTCGACACCGCGAGGGCCCCCGCCGACCTGCGGGTCGATCTCGTGGACAGCGTCGTGGCCGTCCACCCGCGCGGGGCGCTGCTCAAGGTCGTCGTGGACGCCCCCGCACTGGAGGCGGCCGAACGTGCCGTGCGCTTCCTGGTGGAGGGACTGCTGGAGCGGTCCGAGCTGTTGGCCGACTGGCCGATCGATCGGTGCGAGGTCGTCCTGCATTCGAAGGCCGCCCTGGAGAGCCTGGAGGCAGCAGGGGGTCCGGATGCTCCCCCGGCCGACCCGGCCGCCCGCAAGGCCCGCCACAGCGAGCCCCCGCGGGGGACAGGCGCGGGGATCGGCCACGACGCGGACGCCGAGGCGCAGGGGGCCCGCCGCCAGATGCTGGGACTGGCCGACGCACTGCACTCATTCCCCCCGGCGACGTTCGGCGTACGAGCCGAGGACGACGCCCGGCTGGCCGCCGGCGCCCTGGTGTGGGCGACCGGCGTACTGGTCGACCACCTCTTCGAGGACGTGCAGACCCTGTCGGAGGAGGACACCACGGTCGCCGAGTGCGACAGCCCCCTGTGGCACCTCGAAGCCCTGCCCGCCAGGTACGCGCTCCAGTACGACAGCCTGTTCGCGCGCCGCTTCCTGGTGACGGTGATCGCCCTGACCACCCGCTTCACGGACGGCACGTTCCGACGCCTGAGCTGCGTCGCGGAGGAACTCGCTCTGAAGCTGCTGCTGGACGAGGCGCGCGTGACCCTGGAGACCTTCGGCCTCCTGGGCGACGGCGTCTCGACCGCGCTGGAGACGTTCGCCGACACCGTCCACGAGGACATGGACCACACATGGCTCTACGACGACTCCCTGGACGGCATCGAAGAAAGCCCCGTCGGCAACGCCCTGGGAGTGCGCCCGCTGCGGTTCAAGGAGTGGTTCACCCCCCTCGACAAGGGCCGACACGTGCATCCGTACGCGACGGACGACCAACTGGACACGTGAGGCCCCGGGAACGCCGGTCCTGGCACCCTGCGCCACCGGCTTCGCCTCGATGACCCCGATCTACGCCGTGGACGAAGCTCAGCGCAGGCCGGCGAAGAGATCGTTCTCGGGTACGGCCGCGCCCGTGGTGTCCTGGACACGGAGGAAGGTCTCCACGCCCATCAACTCGCCGAACCTCTCCTTGCCCATCCGGAGGAAGAAGATGTTCTCGCCCTGACTGGCGTGCGCGGCCAGCGCGTCGAACTTCTGGCCGCTGAACGCGGTGGTGTCCACCCACGTGGTGATCTCGTCATCGGGCAGGCCGATCTCGGCCATCGCCGCAGCCTCGGCAGGATCCGGCTCCGGCATGTCCGGCTGGAACTCACGCATGACCTCGCCGAACCGCTGCATCGCCGAGCGGGGCATCGTGGTCCAGTACACCTTCGGCGTCAGCCCGGTCATCTCCAGCGCCGCCATGGTGATGCGGTGGGCCTGGATGTGGTCGGGGTGGCCGTAGAAGCCGTTCTCGTCGTAGGTGACGACCACGTCAGGCCGGTAGTGCCGCATGAGCTCCGCGAGCCGGGCCGCGCCCTCCTCCACGGGGGTCTGCCAGAAGGAACCGGGGGCGTCGTTGCTAGGCCAGCCCATCATCCCGGAGTCGGCGTACTCCAGCATCTCCAGATCACTGATCTTCAAGACGTCGCAGCTGGCCTCGAGTTCCTGTCGACGCATCAGGGCGACGGCCGCCGGATCGTGCCCGGGATCGCCCGGCTTGACACCCCCCGGCCCGTCACCGCACCCACCGTCGGTACACGTCACGAGCACCGTGCGGATGCCTTCCGCGGCATACCGCGCGAGCACCCCTCCGGTCCCGGTGGCCTCGTCGTCGGGGTGGGCGTGCACAGCCATGAGCGTCAAGGGCCGGTCAGTCGTCAAGGAGTCCTCCTGCGGACATGCGTACGTCTTGGTTCCCGTGGGTGGATGCCGGGTCTTCGCCCGTAGAGCGCCGGCCCTCCGGCCAATCCAACATCACCGGCCGGACCCCCTGTTCCCGGCGCGGCTGCACACGTTCTCCGCCGGCCCGCCTGGGGATGCGCTGCCGCAGCTCGTTTGGAGGACGCCCTTCTCCCACAACCTGATGGTGAGGTGTGGCCGAAGGTGACGACATCAGGGGCTGGGGAATCACATGGCGAACGAGCTGTCGACCTTGATCGGCGTCGTACTGGGTGCGGTTCTGTCGTACCTGGTGGGGATGCTGAACGACCGGACCCGTTGGCGTAGGGAGCACGGTGCACGATGGGACGGCCTGCTCCTGCAGGCGTACAGCGACTACGGACAGGCGATCAAGGAGTGCGTGGTCGCCTACCAGAGGCTCGCCGCTCATCAGGGGTTGACTGAAGATCCCACGCCGGTGGAGCCCACGAACGACGCGTTGGAACAGGCGGCGCAGGCGGAGACGAAGCGTGCCGCGATGACGGAACCGCTCCGACTGCTGGCTGATCCCACCACTGCCGCTGCCGTCCGCAGCCTGAACGACGCTGTCTGGCACCTGGAGTGGATGGCGCGTGGGCGTCTGACGGGAGACGCGGCGGCCTGGGACCAGGCGTACCGCGAGTACCGGGCCGCCAGGCAGACCTTCTACGACAAGGCGCGGGCGAGCCTGCAAGTCCCGGGCGGGGTCATAGCCGAGCGCGCGAGCTGGCCCCCGTCCTGGCGGGCGAGTGGCTGAGGTGCCGCCCAGGGCCTGTCGTTCGGATCAGTCGGGCCCGGCCCACGGCCCCTTGCCGCCGACCCGCGCGTGCCAAAGCCTGCGGTGCCGGAATGATCCGAACGTCGCCCCGTAACGACGCCATCATGAACGGGCCGGACGCTGAGGCCGGCCGCCTGCTCAGGAACGGATGAACGCGAGGATGTCCGGGTTGAGGACCTCCGGGTGCGTCGACAGCATCCCGTGCGGATAGCCCTCGTAGGATTTGAGGGTCCCGTTCTTCAGGAGCTTGACCGTCAGGGGTGCCGAGTCGTCGTACGGGACGACCTGGTCGTCGGTTCCGTGCGCGACGAGGACGGGCACGTCGATCTGCCGCAAGTCCTCGGTGAAGTCGGTCTCGGAGAACGCCGCGACGCACAGGTAGTGCGCGATCGCCGCGCCCATCATGCCCTGGCGCCACCAGTTGTCGATCAGGCCCTGGGACACCTGCGCTCCGGGACGGTTGAAGCCGTAGAACGGCCCCGAGGGAATGTCGATGAACGACTGCGCCCGGTTGCTGGCAACGGCCTCACGGAAGCCGTCGAAGACCTCCTTCGGCAAGCCGCCCGGGTTGGCCTCCGTCTTCAGCATCAACGGTGGCACCGCGCCCACCAGGACCGCCTTCGAGACACGGCCGGCCTTGGCGCGGGCGACGTAGCGGGTGACCTCGCCGCCGCCGGTGGAGTGGCCGATGTGCACGGCGCCCCGCAGGTCGAGCGCGTCGGTCAGCGCGGTCACGTCCGCGGCGTAGGTGTCCATGTCGTGGCCGGTCGCGGTCTGGGTGGAGCGTCCGTGGCCACGGCGGTCGTGGGCGATGACCCGGTAGCCCTGCGCCAGGAAGAACAACATCTGGTTGTCCCAGTCGTCGGCGCTCAGCGGCCACCCGTGGTGGAAGACGATCGGCTCCCCGTCCCGAGGACCCCAGTCCTTGTAGAAGATCGTGGTGCCGTCGTCGGTCGTGACTGTACCCATCGAGATGATCCTCCGCTCGTCCAGGCGCACCTCAGCCACGGAATGATGGGCTGGGGGAGGCACGCGGGACTTCACGCCCAGCGGGCGCGGTCCGGATGCACGGCCCACATTACGCGCTGCCCCTGCGGGTCACGACCGCAGCTCGTCGAGGTCCCACCCGGATGAGTTCGCTCTTGCCTCGCCCCAGCGCGCAGCCGTGATCTCGCAGCCCGAGACGTGGGCGCACAGCTGGACCCGGACCCGCACCCGGCCCGCGCCATGGCGCGGGCCGACGGACGATACTCAGCAGCATTTGGGGAAGTCCCAGGTGAACCAGCCTGCCCCGAGGTAGGGGCGCGTCCTGCTCACGAGGGCGCCGTTGCTGTTGGTGAGGTAGAAGGTGGTGCGGAAATCGCCCAGAACCTGTTCGTCATCCAGACCGATACTGCTCGCGGCCTTGGCGGTGCCGAGGGGGTCGGGCTTGCCCATGGACGTCCAACTGGACCACTGGCCCTTGGTGGTCCAGCGCATCCACACCGCGTAATCGGTTCCGACCACGAACTGTTCCTTCTCGCCGTTCGGCAACGAGTGCTTCTTGATGCCGTAGTCGCATATGTACCTGCCGGCACCACCCGTGTCGCAGATGTCGGTCGCCTGGGCCGGCGCGACGGCCACAGCCAATCCCGCCATGGTGACAACGGCGACCACGGCGGTCTGCCATCGCTTGAAGCTGACCATGCTGTTCTCTCCCCGTATCGTGCTCGATCCAGGCCAATGGGCCAGGAGATGATTTCTCGTCAGCTCACCGTTTGACTGTTCACTTGCGCAGCGCAGCGCAGTCATTTCCTGCTCACCACTCCCGGACCACTACGGGGTCGGGGCGCTGTGCGTCGGGTGTCGAGCTGTCCGTCGGCAGGGGACGGCGCCCCTGAACCAGCCACAGTTGATCACTGCGAGCAGGTGCGATACCAGGCAGTTCCACCGGCAGAAATAGGGTCAAGCTCATTCTGCCGGTCCCAAGATCTGACGCGCCTGCACGTAACTCTGCGGATGGTGCCGCACCGCGCCGGCCTGTCGGATCCGGGACACCGCCATCCCGCTCCCGGCAGCTCTGGTCGCCGATGCCTGAGCCCGTCGTCCTGTCCGTCGAGAGACGTGCCATTGGCGATCTGAGCGTTCAAGGCTGGTGCTTCACCACGATGTACGGCGCTGACGGCGAGCAGTACCCCGCCGTGGGTGTCGGCGGCATGATGCCCGACGACAACCCCGTCCAGAGCGCCGAGTGGGGGCAGCTTCTGCGGAGGCACGCCACCGGTACCCGGGAGCATGAGGTGTTCCTGGCCGAGCTCCGAAGGCTGGTCTGCTCGATACGGACGCCTGCGTGCCGATGGCCCACACGTGCGGGCATGGCAGGGGGGCTCACACCGGACCTTCGCCGGTCGCCCGCGCGCGGCCGGCAGCAAGCACCACCTGATCGCCGACCGCCACGGCACGGCCCTACGCCCAGCTTGATCGGCTGTGGGCCGTCGAGGGCCTGAACACAGTTCCGCAGGCACAAACAAGTGAGACACCTACCGAGTTCGATAGGTGCCTCACCTGGTGTTTTGGCTGTCGGGGTGGCGGGATTTGAACCCACGACCTCTTCGTCCCGAACGAAGCGCGCTGCCAAGCTGCGCTACACCCCGGTGTCGCTGCTCGCGCGGCGACGTCGTTTACTTTAGCCCACCGGAGGCTGGAGACGAAATCCGGTTTTGGTGCGGTGACGGGTGGGGTTCGGGCGGGCGTGGTCCAGGGCTACCAGGGCGAGGGCGAGGGCGTAGAAGGCCAGGCCGAGGAGGAGGGCGTTGGCCAGGACGTGCCGGTAACCGTGGGCGGCCACGTCCAGGAAGGGGTAGAGGTACCGCGTCCCCTTCTCACCCTTCGCCGCCACCGTGCCCGGCAGTCCCAGCGCCCCTCTCGCCAGCGTGAACACCAGGTACAGCGCCGGGTACACCAGCCACGACGCCGCCTGCCGCAACCGCAGCGCGCCCGGTGCCGTCAGCAGCAGCCAGTCCAGGACCGCCGCCGCCGGGACCACCGTGTGCAGGAGGACGTCCGCCAGCTGGTGCCAGCCCGTCGGTGCCGTGCCCGGGGTCGTCACCGAGAACGGCGGGGTCCTGTCCGACAGGAGCAGGTGGTCCACCAGCGCCGTCATCACCGTGTAGAGCAGTACCGCTCCCGTCAGCGCCGACGGGAGCGGTTTACGGGCCGTCCAGGCCCGCCGTGCCGACGCCGCCGTCACCAGCGCCAGCAGGATCGTGCTCTGCACCGCGAAGTGGCTCAGTACCCGTACGGGACTCCCCAGGAGCAGGGTCAGGGCCACCGTCGCCGCCGCCAGGCCCGCGATCAGCAGGCGGAACACCCCCACCAGGGGGCGCCGGACCGGGGCCACCACCGCCGCCGCGGGGACGTAGGAGGGGATCAGCGCGTGCGTGCGGGGGATCGCCGGCAGCTCCGGGATGTCCCTGGGTATCGGTGCCGTCATGCCCCCAAGCTAGGCAAAAGGGGCATCAACGGCTATAGGGGGGCACCGTTCGAGTGAAGCAAAAGCGGAAGCAGAGCGGAAGCAGGTGGAGCCGCGTGCAGCCGAGCGCAGTGAACGACCGCCCCTGCCGCTACTCCCGCCCCACCAGCGTCAGCAACGTCGCCTCCGGCGGGCACGCGAACCGTACCGGGGTGTACCGGCTCGTCCCGCAGCCCGCCGAGACGTGCAGGTACGCAGTCCTGCCCTCCGCCGTGTGCGTGGACAGGCCCTTCACCCGGTCCGTGTCCAGGTCGCAGTTGGTGACCAGGGCGCCGTAGAACGGGATGCACAGCTGGCCGCCGTGCGTGTGGCCGGCCAGGACCAGCGGGTAGTCGTCCGCCGTGAACGCGTCCAGCGCCCGCAGGTACGGCGCGTGCACCACGCCCATCGAGAAGTCCGCCGAGCCGGACGGGCCGCCCGCGACCCGCTCGTACCGGTCCCGCTTGATGTGCGGGTCGTCCACACCCGTCAGCTCCACCGCCACGCCGTCGACCTTCAGCACGCCCCGCGTGTTCGTCAGGTTGAGCCAGCCCCCCGCGTCGAAGCCGTCGCGCAGGTCCTCCCACGGGTTGTGGACCGCGCCGACGACCGGCGGGTTGCCGTTCAGGCCGTGCCGGCCGCTGAGCTTCTCCAGCAGGTAGCGCCCCGGGTTGCGCAGCGTGGGGCCGTAGTAGTCGTTCGAGCCGAAGACGTACGCCCCGGGGAACTCCATCAGCGGGCCGAGCGCGTCCAGCACCTCGGGCACGCCCTCCGGGTCCGACAGGTTGTCGCCCGTGTTGATCACGAAGTCCGGACGCAGGCCCGCCAGCGAACGCAGCCAGCGCTGCTTCTTGCGCTGGCCGCTCACCATGTGGATGTCGGAGACCTGCAGGACGCGCAGGGGGCGCATGCCCGGGGGCAGCACCGGGACCGTCACCCGGCGCAGGCGGAAGGAGCGGGCCTCGAAACCCGCCGCGTACACCAGACCGGCGGCGCCAACCGCCGTGATTCCCAGGGGGATTTTGTATCGCGCGCGCATGCGTCCATCGTCTCAGACCCGGGGGTGGGGTGGGTCGTGACGGTGCACCGGCGGCCACGACCCCGGTTCGACCCTCCAAGGCATCCGCGGCGTCACCCCGCCCGCGAAATCCGCGGGCGGCCCCCCTCCCGCACCTGCGACAATCGACGACATGACCACGCTCAAGTCGAAGCTGCAGGAAGACCTCAACGCCGCGATCAAGGAGCGCAACGAGCTCCGCTCCTCGACGCTCCGGCTGACGCTCGCCGCGATCACCAAGGAGGAGGTCGCCGGCAAGGAGAAGCGTGAGCTCTCCGACGACGACGTCCTGAAGGTGATCACCAAGGAGGCGAAGAAGCGCCGTGAGGCCGCCGACGCCTTCGCCCAGGGCGGCCGGCCCGAGCAGGCCGAGCGGGAGCAGGCCGAGGGTGAGGTGCTCGCCGCGTACCTGCCCAAGCAGCTGAGCGACGACGAGCTGAACGCGATCGTGGCCCAGGCCGTCGAGGAGGCCAAGGCCGGCGGCGCCGAGGGGCCCCGGGCCATGGGCGCCGTCATGAAGATCGTGAACCCGAAGGTGGCTGGTCAGGCCGAGGGCGGCCGCGTCGCCGCCGCGGTGAAGAAGCTCCTCGCCGGCTGACCCCGACGTCGGCGGGCCATCCGGTCCGCGTACGACGCCAACCTCGACGTCGGCGGGTCACCCCGCCCGCGTACGACGTTGACCCCGGCGCCGTCGGGTCACCCCGCTCGCGCATGACGTCGACCCCGACGTCGGCGGGCCACCCCGCCCGCGTACGACGCTGACCCCGGCGCCGTCGGATAACCCCGCCCGCGCACGACGTACGACGCCGACCCCGACGGACGAACGGCCCCTGCTCACCGGAGCAGGGGCCGTTCCCGTCTCACCACCAGGACAACAACGTCACGGAGACACCGTCACGCCGTCACCGGCGCTTCAGCGCCGCCCACCGGTCCCGTTCCCGTGCCCCCCGTTGCCCTGCCCCTGGAACAGGTTGTCCGGGAAGGAGACCGTCGGGGCGGGGCCTCCGTTGCCGCCGTCGCCCGTGCCGCCGTTCAGGAACCCGCCGATGAAGCCGCCGCCGTCACCGTTGCCGTTGTCGTCGCCGCCGTTGTCGTTCCCGTTCCCGTCGCCGTCGCCCTCGTCGCCGTCCTTCTTGTCGTTCGGGAGGTGGACGGTGTGGAAGTTTCCGGAGTCCTTGCCCTCCAGGGCGCCGGCCATGGCGTCCTTCCAGATCGGGCCGGGCGTGTCACCGCCGTAGACCTGGGCGTGGTACCGGCCGCCGATGGTGATGTCGGTCATCTCCACCTTCTGGGTGGCGCTGCCGACCCACACGGCGCCGGAGAGGGTCGGCGTGTAGCCGACGAACCAGGCGTTCTTGCGGGAGTCGGTCGTACCCGTCTTGCCGGCGTTGTCGCGGTCCTTCAGGCCCGCCGCCTGACCGGTACCGGAGTCGATCACGCCCTGGAGCAGGGTGTTGATGGTGTCCGCGGTCTTCTCGCTCATCGCGCGCGAGCAGGTGGACTTCGGGACCTCCAGCGACTTCTGCTGGTCACCGACCTTCTGCGTGATCGACTCGATGGCGACCGGCGTGCAGTACATGCCGCGCGAGGCGAAGGCCGCGTACGCCGAGGCCATGGTCAGCGGCGAGATGCCCTTGGAGCCGAGCGCGATCGCGGGGACCTGGGGCAGCCGGTCGCCGTTGCCCTGCACCACGTGCAGCCCGTCGGTCATCTTCATCACCGGGCACAGGCCGATGTCGGAGATCATCTGCACGAAGTAGGTGTTGACCGATTTGGCCATCGCCTCTTGCAGTCGGTACGGGCCGTGCTCCGACTCGCTCTCGTTCTCCAGGCGGGCGCTTTCGGTGTTGACCCACTGCTTGCCGTCGCACGTCTGGACCGGGCTCGGGTACTCCATCTGGTACGGCGAGGAGTACTCCTGGGTGGGCGGGCGGCCCTGCTCCAGCGCGGCCGCGGCCACGAACGGCTTGAACGTCGAACCAGTCGGGAAGCCGAAGTTCGAGCCGCCCCGGTCGGAGCCCACCGAGTAGTTGATCTCGGTCTCGTTCTTGCCGTAGCCGTACGGCTTGGACTGGCCCATCGCCAGGATCTTGCCGGTGCCGGGCTCGACCAGCGTGGCGGCCGCGGCGACCTTGTCCGACTTGTAGACGTGGTCCTTGAGCGACTCCTGCACCGACTCCTGGGCCTGCGGCTCGAGGGTCGTGCGGATGGTCAGGCCGCCCTGGTTCCAGATCTTGGCCCGCTCCTCCCTGGTCCGGCCGAAGACCGGGTCGCCCAGGAACACCTTCTCGACGTACTTGCAGAAGAAACTGGCGCCCTTGGTCGCGGTGATGCAGCCGTTCTTCGGCTGGGTGGCCTTCAGGCCGAGCGGGGTCTTCTTCGCCGCGTCGGCTTCCGCCTGGGAGACGTCCCCGAGCTCGGCCATGCGCTCCAGCACGACGTTTCGTCGCTCGGTGGCCTGCTCGGGTTCGTTCATCGGGTCGTAGAAGGTGGGGGACTGGACGATGCCCGCCAGCAGTGCCGCCTGCGGAAGGGTCAGGTCCTTGGCGTGCTGGGAGAAGTAGCGCTGGGAGGCCGCCTCCACGCCGTAGGCCTGCTCACCGAAGAAGGTGATGTTCAGGTAGTTCTCGAGGATCTTCTTCTTGCCCAGCTCCTCCTCGACCTGGATCGCGTACTTCAGTTCGCGGATCTTGCGGCCGAGGGTCTGCTGGGTGGCCTCGGCGACCTTCGTCGGGTCGTCGCCGGCCTCCTCGATGAAGACGTTCTTGACGTACTGCTGGGTGAGTGTCGAGGCGCCCTGGCTGACACCGCCGCTCTGGGCGTTCTTGTTCAGCGCGCGCAGGATGCCCTTGAGGTCGACCGCGCCGTGCTCGTAGAAGCGCGAGTCCTCGATCGCGACGATCGCCTTCTGCAGGTACGGCGAGATGCTCTTCAGCGGCACCACGGTGCGGTCGCGCGAGTAGACCGAGGCGATCTGGTGGCCGTTGGCGTCCAGGATCGAGGTGCGCTGGCTCAGCGGCGGCGTCTTGAGGTTGGCCGGGAGTTCGTCGAAGGACTCGACGGAACCCTTGGCGACCAGCCCCAGCGCGCCCACCGCGGGCAGCGCGATGCCGGCCAGCACCGCTCCCGCGAGCACACTGACACCGAGGAACTTGGCGGCCTGCTGCGTGGTGGACAGGCCACCGCCCGAGCGCTTCTTTGGCATAGGGGCAGCCTACGTTCTCATTCGCCGGACACGCGTATATGCCTTGGCCTAAGCTGCTTGCAACTGTCACAGCAGCAGGGCTACGTATCAATACGTCCGGCGACCCCGAATCGTTCCGGAGGTTCCCCGATTTCTTGGTGGGGGCGTGTCCGAATCCGCCTTCTGTGTCATCCCGCGTCCGGTGTGACGCACTGGAAATGTCCCGCTTCGCCGGGATGGTCGCGCATGTCGTGGGCTCACTCCCCCGGGTGATCTGCCGCTTACCCATAGTCCGTTCGGGCCATTCAAGATTGGGCCCGGAGGGGGTGTTGCGCTGCGCCCACCTTCCGTAACGTCCTCAACTGGCGGCGGTGAATATGCCGCTTGCCGCCGTGGGGGAGCCTCGATTCGGGAGAGGACGGCGCCGGTATGGGCTGGGTTACCGACTGGAGTGCGCAGGCTGCCTGCCGCACTACCGATCCGGATGAACTGTTCGTTCAGGGAGCAGCGCAGAACAGGGCCAAGGCGGTGTGCACGGGCTGCCCGGTGCGCACCGAATGTCTGGCCGACGCGCTCGACAACCGTGTGGAGTTCGGTGTGTGGGGAGGCATGACGGAGCGCGAGCGCCGCGCCCTGCTGCGCCGGCGGCCGACCGTCACCTCGTGGCGGCGCCTGCTGGAGACGGCGCGTACGGAGTACGAGCGCGGCGTGGGCATCGTGCCGCTCGACGACGACCAGGTGTACGAGAACTACGCGGCCGTGGGCTGACACGGCCGCGGCGGTCACCGCGGCCGCGGTGGGCCCTACGGCCTCCGCGTCACCCGGCCGACCGCCCGTCACCTCGGTGACGCCGTGTGTCGAGGCGCCGTCCCCAGGGCGCCTTCACGGCCGTCCCCCAGGCGTGTTCACCGACGGTCGCCCGGCGTGTCGGGTCAGGCCCCGGCCGGCCCCGGCAGTTCCGGGCGGTTGTCCGCGAGCCGGTTGCCGATGTCCCGCAGGCCCGCCAGGTCGTGCACATCGCCGGGGAGGGCGGCCACTTCGGCCACCGCCACCTCCGGGTGGAGCGCGGTGAAGCGGTCACGCGTGCGCTGCTCCCGCGAGAGCAGGTGCATGCGCTCGGCGTGCAGCCGCAGCAGACCCGCGGTGAGCTGGTCGACCGGCCGCTCCTCGGCAGAGGCGCCGTCGCCGCCGTCGTCGCCGTCACCACGGTCGCCACCGGGAGCCGGTGTCGTCCCGAACGGGTCGGTCCCGGACGGGTCGTCGGATGCCGTGGGGGCGGCCCCGGACCCGGACGGGCCGGATGACGTGGTGGTTCCTGAACTGCCGTACGTTTCGGGAGAGTTACGAAGACCAGCTTTCCCGTCGTCCTGATCGACAATGCGGGCGTCCGCAAGATTTTCCGCGGCGTCCAGCGCCCGCTCGGCCGACAGCTGCGTGGCCCCGCTGCCGTGGACCCGGTTGAGCACCAGGCCCGCCAGCGGCATGTCCTCCGCGGCCAGCCGCTCCACGAAGTACGCCGCCTCCCGCAGCGCGTCCCGCTCGGGCGCCGCCACCACCAGGAACGCCGTCCCGGGCGCCTGGAGCAGCTTGTAGGTGGCGTCCGCGCGCGTGCGGAAGCCGCCGAACATCGAGTCCATCGCCGCCACGAACGTCTGCACGTCCTTCAGCAGCTGACCGCCCAGCACCTTGCCCAGGACGCCGGCCATCATCGACATCCCGACGTTGAGGAACTTCATCCCCGCGCGGCCGCCGACCTTGGCGGGCGCCAGCAGCACCCGGATCAGCTTGCCGTCCAGGAAGGACCCCAGCCGCTTCGGCGCGTCGAGGAAGTCCAGCGCCGAGCGGGACGGGGGCGTGTCGACCACGATGAGGTCCCACTCCTCCTTGGCCCGCAGCTGCCCCAGCTTCTCCATCGCCATGTACTCCTGCGTGCCCGCGAAGCCCGCCGAGAGCGACTGGTAGAAGGGGTTGCCGAGGATGGCGGCCGCCCGCTCCGGGTCCGCGTGCGCCTCGACGATCTCGTCGAAGGTGCGCTTCATGTCGAGCATCATGGCGTGCAGCTCGCCGTCCCCCTCGACGCCCTTCACCCGGCGCGGGGTGTTGTCCAGGGAGTCGATGCCCATGGACTGGGCGAGCCGGCGGGCCGGGTCGATGGTGAGCACGACCACCTTCCGCCCGCGCTCGGCCGCGCGCAGCCCGAGCGCCGCCGCGGTCGTCGTCTTGCCGACCCCGCCCGAGCCGCAGCACACCACGATCCGGGTGTCCGGGTCGTCGAGCAGCGGGTCGACGTCGAGCACCCGCGCGGGGCCGAGACGGCGCTCCTGGGTGGCGGCCGGGTCCGGACTCATGCGATCCCCTGCTTCCGCAGCTCGGTGGCCAATTCGTACAGACCCGCCAGGTCCATGCCCTCGGCGAGGAGCGGCAGCTCGTGCAGCGGCAGGCCCAGCTCGCCCAGCACCGCGCGCTGCTCCTGCTCCAGCGCGTACCGCTCGGCGTACTCCTCGGCCTGGGTCAGCAGCGGGGCCACCAGCTTCTCCGCGGTGCCGCCGCGGCGTGCGCCGCCGAGGCCGGCCGCGGACAGGGAGCGGGCGATCGCCGTGCGCGGGGCGGTGCGCGCGAGGTCCAGGTCGGCCGCGCCCAGCAGCTCGGGGCGGACCATGTTGACGACGACCCGGCCCACCGGCAGCCGCGCAGCGCGCAGTTCGGCGATGCCGTCGGCGGTCTCCTGGACCGGCATCTCCTCCAGCAGCGTCACCAGGTGCACGGCCGTCTCGGACGACTTCAGCACCCGCATCACCGCCTGCGCCTGATTGTGTATCGGGCCGATCCTGGCCAGCCCGGCCACCTCGTCGTTGACGTTCAGGAAGCGGGTGACGCGGCCGGTGGGGGGCGCGTCCATGACGACGTAGTCGTACACGAAGCGGCCGGCCCGGTCCTTGCGCCGCACGGCCTCGCACGCCTTGCCGGTCAGCAGGACGTCCCGCACGCCCGGCGCGATGGTGGTGGCGAAGTCGATGGCGCCGAGCTTCTTCAGGGCGCGGCCCGCGCCGCCCAGCTTGTAGAACATCTGGAGGTAGTCCAGAAGGGCCAGTTCGGGGTCTATGGCGAGCGCGAAGACCTCGCCGCCCCCCGGGGCCACGGCGATCTTGCGCTCCTCGTAGGGCAACGCCTCCGTTTCGAAGAGCTGTGCGATGCCCTGCCGGCCCTCCACCTCGACGAGAAGCGTCCGCTTCCCCTCCTCGGCGAGGGCCAGCGCGAGGGCCGCGGCGACCGTCGTCTTTCCGGTCCCGCCCTTACCGCTGACGACCTGGAGCCTGCTCACGTCTTCGAGCGTAACCACTCGGCGCCGGGACCAATCAGCAGCCTGTGGACAACCGGGCCGACAGTACGACGATCGCGGGGTGCGACCGGGGCGCTGCGCGGCCCCGGCCAGCGGCTACAGTCGGCCCATGACCAAGTGGGAATACGCAACCGTGCCGCTGCTCGTCCACGCCACGAAGCAGATCCTGGACACCTGGGGCGAGGACGGCTGGGAGCTCGTCCAGGTCGTGCCCGGGCCGAACAACCCCGAGCAGCTCGTGGCCTACCTGAAGCGGGAGAAGCAGGCGTGAGCGCGGTCGAGGAGAGGCTCGCCGAGCTGGGCCTGACGCTGCCGGCGGTCGTGCCGCCGCTCGCGTCCTACCAGCCGGCCGTGCAGTCGGGTGCGTACGTGTACACCTCCGGCCAGCTGCCCATGGTGGAGGGCAAGCTGCCGGTCACCGGCAAGGTCGGGGCCGAGGTCACCCCGGAGGAGGCCAAGGAGCTGGCCCGCACCTGCGCGCTGAACGCCCTGGCCGCCGTGAAGTCGGTCGCCGGTGACCTGGACCGCATCGCGCGCGTGGTGAAGGTCGTCGGCTTCGTCGCCTCCGCGTCGGACTTCACCGGCCAGCCGGCCGTGGTCAACGGCGCCAGCGAGCTCCTCGGCGAGGTCCTCGGCGACAAGGGCGTGCACGCGCGCAGCGCGGTCGGCGTGGCGGTGCTGCCGCTGGACGCGCCGGTGGAGGTCGAGATCCAGGTCGAGCTGGCCTGAGGCGCACGGAGAGGGGCCGGCGGCCCCGGGCGGGCCGCTGAGAGCGGTCTCCGGTCGCCCGGCCCCAGGTCGCGGGCCCCTCTCGAACATTCGCTCACCACGGGATAGCCTCCGGCCATGGCGAATGGGCAGTGGTTCCCCCCGAACTGGCCGGAACGCATCCGCGCGCTTGCGGACGGCACGCTCGAGCCGGTCGTGCCCAGACGCGCCGCCACGGTCATGCTCCTGAAGGACACCGGTGAGGGTCCCGTCGTCCACATGCTGCGCCGGCGCGCCTCCATGGCCTTCGCCGCGGGCGCCTACGCGTACCCGGGCGGCGGCGTCGACCCGCGCGACGACGACCACCACGTGGGCTGGGCGGGCCCCACGCGCGCGTGGTGGGCCGAGCGGCTCGGGGTCGACGAGGCGGCCGCCCAGGCGATCGTGTGCGCGGCCGTGCGGGAGACGTACGAGGAGGCCGGCGTTCTGCTCGCCGGGCCGACCGCCGAGACGGTGGTCGGCGACACGACGGGCCCCGACTGGGAGGCCGACCGGGCCGCGCTGGTCGCCCGTGAGCTGTCCTTCGCTCAGTTCCTGGAGCGGCGGGGCCTGGTGCTGCGCTCGGACCTGCTGGGCGCCTGGACGCGGTGGATCACCCCCGAGTTCGAGAGCCGCCGCTACGACACCTGGTTCTTCGTGGCCGCGCTGCCCGAGGGCCAGCGCACCCGCAACGCCTCCACGGAGGCGGACCGCACGGTGTGGATCCGCCCGGCCGAGGCGGCCGCGTCGTACGACCGGGGCGAGCTGGTGATGATGCCGCCCACGATCGCGACCCTGCGCCAGCTCGCGCCGTACGGCTCCGCGGCCGAGGCGCTCGCGGCGGCACCCGCGCGTGACCTGACGCCGGTGCTGGCCCGGGCCCGGCTGGAGGGCGACGAGGTCGTGCTGAGCTGGCCGGGTCACGACGAGTTCACCCAGCACGTCCCGACCGCACCGACCGGCGGAGCCCCCGCATGAGCGACCGCACCGACCGGTGGGATCCCCGCATGAGCGACGCGCACGCGTGTACCCGTACGGGGCGGCCGCCGGCCGGCCGCGCCACCCGGATCCGCCCGCGTCCGGAAGGAGCCCTCCGATGACGGAAGCGGCCGCCCTGCCCGGCCAGCCGCGCGGCGCTGTGCTGTCGGGCCCCGCGACGCCCCGCGCGGTCAACGTCCTCGCGCCCAACGCGTCCGCGATGACGCTGGACGGCACCAACACGTGGATCCTGTCCGAGCCGGACTCCGCGCTCGCCGTGGTCGTCGACCCCGGCCCGCTGGACGACGGCCACCTGCGCCGGGTGATCGACACCGCGGAGGAGGCCGGCCAGCGCGTCACCCTGACGCTGCTGACGCACGGGCACCCCGACCACGCCGAGGGCGCCGCGCGCTTCGCCGGGCTGACCGGCACCAAGGTGCGGGCCCTGGACCCGGCGCTGCGGCTCGGGGACGAGGGGCTGGCCGCCGGGAACGTGGTCGAGGTGGGCGGCCTGGAGCTGCGGGTCGTCCCGACGCCGGGCCACACGGCCGACTCGCTGTGCTTCCACCTCCCGGCCGATGGGGCGGTGCTGACCGGGGACACGATCCTCGGGCGGGGCACGACGGTCGTGGCGCACCCCGACGGCCGTCTCGGCGACTACCTGGACTCGCTGCGCCGCCTGAGGTCGCTGACCGTGGACGACGGCGTCCACACGGTGCTGCCGGGCCACGGTCCCGTCCTGGAGGACGCCCAGGGCGCCGTGGAGTTCTACCTCGCGCACCGCGCCCACCGCCTCGCCCAGGTCGAGACGGCCGTCGAGGACGGCTTCCGCACCCCGGAGGAGGTCGTCGCCCACGTCTACGCCGACGTCGACCGCTCCCTGTGGCCCGCGGCGGAACTCTCGGTCCGGGCCCAGCTGGAGTACCTGCGGGAACACGGCCTGATCTGAACCTGCTGCCGCCGGTCTACGGGGACCGTCACGGCCCGTCGGGCCGGGGCGCCTTCACCCCGTGCAAGCGTGCGTACTCCCCGGCCAGCCAGGGGCCCAGGTCATCGGCGTAGGAACGCAGCACGCCAGGATCGCCGACCGGCTCCCGTCCCCGTGCCGCCGCGGCGCGGACCTCGTCGGCGCGCTCGGGGTAGTACGCCCCGAACGCCTCCGCCATCTCGCGCAGATCGCTGGTCCAGCCGTTCCAGCGGGGCATGACCAGGGTGAAGGCGGTACGCACCAGGTGGCGCGACATGAAACGGACCAGGGGCCGTCGCGCCTCCTCGGTGTCCGCGACGCCGGCGATGCGCTCGCGCCAGCGCGGCAGCAGCGCCGCCAGGTCGCCGTTGGTCTCGCGGGCGAGGAGGCTGTCGGGACGGTAGCGCGGAAGGCGCGCGGCGAGGTCGTCACCGAGCAGCGGCGTGCACAGGCACGCGACGAACCACCCCAGGTCGTACCGCTCGAGCTCGCTGAGCACCCGTGCCCGGCTGTACAGCAGCGCCCCCACCCCGTCGACCTGCTCGAACTCCGCGTCGAGGGTCCGCTCGACCGCCCGTAGGTCCTCCCGGTCCGTGTCCGTCGGCTCCTCGTGGAGGGCGACGAGCAGGTCCAGGTCGCTGCGCCCCACGCGTGCGGTGCCGCGGGGGACCGAGCCGTAGAGGTACGCACTGTGCAGCCGCGCGCCGAGGACGTCACGCAGCCGCTCGCGGGCCGCGGCGACCACCGGCCGGAAGGCGGGTGGCACCCGCGTCAGGGCGCCTTCGCGAGCGATGTGACCCTGAGGGTCCAGGCCCCTCGCGTGCCGCTGCGGTGTCCCGGTCATGGGGGCGGGGCCGTTGCCCGGCCCCATGCGCGCGCTACCGCGACCGCTTGGCCAGGCGTTCCACGTCCAGGAGGATCACCGCACGGGCCTCCAGGCGCAGCCAGCCGCGCTGGGCGAAGTCGGCGAGGGCCTTGTTGACCGTCTCGCGGGAGGCGCCGACGAGCTGGGCCAGCTCCTCCTGGGTGAGGTCGTGGACGACGTGGATGCCCTCCTCGGACTGCACGCCGAAGCGGCGCGACAGGTCCAGCAGGGCGCGGGCCACGCGCCCGGGGACGTCCGAGAAGACCAGGTCGGACATGGCGTCGTTGGTCTTGCGCAGGCGCCGGGCGACCGCGCGCAGCAGGGCGGCGGCCACCTCGGGGCGGGCGTTCAGCCAGGGCTGGAGGTCGCCGTGGCCGAGGCCGAGCAGCTTGACCTCGGTGAGGGCGGTCGCCGTCGCCGTACGGGGGCCCGGGTCGAACAGCGACAGCTCGCCGATGAGCTCGCCGGGGCCCACGACGGCCAGCATGTTCTCCCGGCCGTCCGGGGACGTGCGGTGGAGCTTGACCTTGCCCTCGGTGACGACGTAGAGCCGGTCGCCCGGGTCGCCCTCGTGGAACAGGGAGTCGCCACGCGCGAGGGTCACCTCACTCATGGAGGCGCGCAGCTCCGCGGCCTGCTCGTCGTCGAGAGCCGCGAAGAGCGGGTTGCGCCGCAGAACGTCGTCCACGAGTTCTCTCCTTGTCGACCTGCTCAGGGGATCTTGCCCCCCGTGTACCCGTGTACCAGGGGTCCGTGGTGCCCATTTTGCCGGACGGTCCAAACAGTGTGATCTGTCACAAGGATGCCGTACACGTGTCCGGGGGTACGCGGCAGGGGTCCAATCGGGGGCCGATCCTTAGGCCCCACGGCGGATGTCGGTGCCGGGCCCTAGGCTGGCCGGGTGTCCAAAACGCCGGTGAGAGCACAGGCCAAGGGGGCTGGGCGGGTGGCTGTACGTCGTGATTCCGCTGTGGGCGAACAGGCTCCGGGCGGTGATGAAAAAACGACAAAAGCAACGAAAGCGGCGAAGGCTGCTCCGGTCAAGGCGAAGGCCGCTCCGGTCAAGAAGGCGGCCGCCAAGAAGGTGAGGGCCGCCGCGAAGAAGGCCGCGCCCGCGAAGGCGGCCGCCCCGGTGAAGAAGGCCGGCGCCGCCAGGACGGTCGAAGTGCGCCCGCCGGGCGGCGAGTCCCGCACGGCCCTGGTCCGCCGCGCCCGGCGCATCGACCGCGAACTCGCCGAGGTGTACCCGTACGCCCATCCGGAGCTGGACTTCGAGAGCCCCTTCCAGCTGATCGTGGCCACGGTGCTGTCCGCCCAGACCACCGACCTGCGCGTGAACCAGACGACGCCCGCCCTCTTCGCGAAGTACCCCACCCCCGAGGACCTGGCCGCGGCCGACCCCGAGGAGGTGGAGGAGATCCTCCGCCCCACCGGGTTCTTCCGGGCCAAGACCAAGTCGGTGATAGGGCTGTCCAAGGCGCTCGTGGAGGACTTCGGCGGCGAGGTGCCCGGCCGGCTCGAGGACCTGGTCAAGCTGCCCGGCGTCGGCCGCAAGACCGCCTTCGTCGTCCTCGGCAACGCCTTCGGGCGCCCGGGGATCACCGTGGACACCCACTTCCAGCGGCTGGTGCGGCGCTTCCGGTGGACCGACGAGACCGACCCCGACAAGATCGAGGCCGCGATCGGCGCGCTGTTCCCCAAGAGCGACTGGACGGACCTGTCCCACCACGTCATCTGGCACGGCCGCCGCATCTGCCACGCCCGCAAGCCGGCCTGCGGCGCCTGCCCCATCGCCCCGCTCTGCCCGGCCTACGGCGAGGGCGAGACGGACCCGGAGAAGGCGAAGAAGCTGCTGAAGTACGAGAAGGGCGGCTTCCCCGGCCAGCGGCTGAACCCGCCCCAGGCCTACCTGGACGCGGGCGGCCGGCCGGCACCGCCGCTGGGGGCCGGATGAGGAACGATCTCGGGGGCGTCGGGCGTTGTGCGGGGTGAGCGGGGGGTGGTGCGCAGATGACGCGGGCGAGTGACATCCGGGACGTGATGCTGAGCAAGGAGGGCCTGCCGGACTGGCTGGACCCGGTGGTGCGGGCCGTGGAGACGGTCGAGCCGCTCCAGCTGAGCCGCTTCCTGCCGCCGCGCGACGGCACCGGACGGCAGTCGGCGGTGCTGATCCTGTTCGGCGAGGGCGCGCGGGGGCCGGAGCTGCTGCTGATGGAGCGGGCCAGCTCGCTGCGCTCGCACGCCGGCCAGCCGTCGTTCCCGGGCGGCGCGCTCGACCCGGAGGACGGCGACCCCGAGGGCGACGGTCCGCTGCGGGCCGCCCTGCGCGAGGCCGAGGAGGAGACCGGCCTCGATCCGTCCGGCGTCCAGCTCTTCGGCGTGCTGCCGAAGCTGTACATCCCGGTGAGCCGGTTCGTGGTGACCCCGGTGCTGGGCTGGTGGCGGGAGCCGACCCCGGTCGGGGTGGTGGACCCCAACGAGACCGCACGGGTCTTCACCGTCCCCGTGGCGGATCTCACGGACCCCGCCCACCGCGCCACCACCGTGCACCCCAGCGGCCACCGCGGCCCGGCATTCCTGGTCGAATCGGCCCTCGTGTGGGGCTTCACCGCCGGCCTCATCGACCGCCTGCTGCACTACGCGGGCTGGGAGCGGCCCTGGGACCGGGACAAGCAGGTCCCGCTCGACTGGAGGTCATGACAGGGTGTCCCCCGAGCCGTGTCAGCCCGGGGGGCGCCTCCGGGGTCCACGGCCGACCGGAACCGACGGCGAGACGACGAGGCGAGGCCCCAAGCGGTGAACGTGCTGGACATCCTGTTGCTGGTCGCTGCCGTGTGGTTCGCGGTCGTCGGCTATCGCCAGGGCTTCGTCGTCGGCATCCTGTCGGTCATCGGCTTCCTCGGCGGCGGACTCGTCGCCGTCTACCTCCTGCCGGTCGCCTGGGACGCCCTCACCGACAACTCCGAGGTGAGCACCAGCGCCGCCGTGGTCGCGGTCGTCATCGTGATCGTCTGCGCCTCCGTCGGCCAGGCACTGACCACCCACCTGGGCAACAAGCTGCGCCGCTACATCACCTGGTCCCCGGCCCGCGCCCTGGACGCCACCGGCGGCGCCCTCGTCAACGTCGTCGCGATGCTGCTGGTGGCCTGGCTGATCGGCTCCGCCCTGGCTGGCACCACCCTGCCCACGCTGGGCAAGGAGGTCCGCAGCTCCAAGGTGCTGCTGGGCGTCTCACGGGCGCTGCCCGACCAGGCCGACACCTGGTTCGCCGACTTCTCCTCCGTCCTCGCGCAGAACGGCTTCCCGCAGGTCTTCAGCCCGTTCTCCAACGAGCCGATCACCGACGTCCAGCCGCCCGACCCGGCCCTGGCGAACAGCCCGGTGGCCCTGCGCGCGCAGCGCTCCATCGTCAAGGTGATGGGCACCGCCGAGAGCTGCGGCAAGGTCCTGGAGGGCACCGGCTTCGTCTTCGGCGAGCGCCGCGTGATGACCAACGCGCACGTGGTCGGCGGCGTCGACGAGCCCACCGTCCAGATAGGCGGCCAGGGCCGGCGCTACGACGCGACCGTCGTCCTCTACGACTGGAAGCGCGACATCGCCGTGCTGGACGTGCCCGACCTCCACGCGCCCGCGCTCCGCTTCGCGACCAAGGACGCCTCGAGCGGGGACGGCGCGATCGTCGCCGGCTTCCCGGAGAACGGCGCGTACGACGTGCGCGCGGCCCGGGTGCGCGGCCGGATCACGGCCAACGGTCCCGACATCTACCACCGGGGCACCGTGCGCCGCGACGTGTACTCGCTGTACGCCACCGTCCGCCAGGGCAACTCCGGCGGCCCGCTGCTGACGCCCGACGGCCGGGTGTACGGCGTGGTCTTCGCGAAGTCGCTCGACGACGCCGACACCGGCTACGCGCTCACCGCGGACGAGATCCAGCGGGACATCGCCAAGGGCCGCACCGCGAACCAGCAGGTGGACAGCGACAGCTGCGCCCTGTAGCGCACGCCCCGTGCCCGCGCGGGTGTCAGGGACGGGGGTGGCGCAGGCGTACCGAGACCCAGCGGGCCCGGCGGCGCAGGATGACCGGAATGCCCACCCGGAGGTCGGCGCCCGATTGTGGGGAGCCGTCCCGCTGGTGGGTGCTCAGGCCCGAGGCCGAGCGACGGTTGCGTGCTGCGTCACTGTAGTCGTGCGTCCAGCCCATACCTCGACGTCTGCCCCCGCCCCAAGGTCCATAACCGCCTGGGCGACGGCCAATTGGCCTATGCGACAGGCATGTGGCCGTTCATAGGACAGTAGGTCCGGCCCCGGGTGCCGGGCACGTTCGAACGGTCACCGGTCGGGTTCGGGATCCTTCAGCCAATTGACCAGTTCGGAGGAGAAGGCGACCGGGTCCTCCTCGTGCGGGAAGTGCCCCAGGCCGTCGAACAGCCGCCACCGGTACGGCGCCTCGACGTACTCCCCGGAGCCGGCCGCGCTGCGCGTGCGGGTCACCGGGTCGAGCGAACCGTGCAGGTGCAGCGTCGGCACCCGCAGCGGGCGCTTCATCCGGCGGTAGAACTGGACGCCGTCCGGCCGGGCCAGCGAGCGCACCAGCCACCGGTACGGCTCGACCGAGCAGTGCGCCGTGGAGGGGATGCACATCGCCCGCTGGTACGTCTCGATCGCCTTGTCGTCCGGCGCGTTCGGGCCGGACCACTGCCGGATCAGCTCGCCGACCAGCGCGCCGTCGTCCGCGGTGAGCCGGCGCTCCGGGATCCACGGCCGCTGGAAGCCCCAGATGTGGGAGCTCGCCGCTGACTGCCGGTAGTCGGCGAGCATCGCCGAGCGCCAGCGCCGTGGGTGCGGCATCGAGGACACCACGAGCCGTCGTACGAGCCCCGGGCGCATCACGGCCGCCGTCCACGCAAGGTAGCCGCCTAGGTCGTGACCGACCAGCGCGGCGTCCGGCTCGCCCAGCGAGCGGATCACGCCGGTGATGTCGAGGGCGAGGTTGGCCGGGTCGTAGCCGCGCGGCGTGCGGTCGCTGCCGCCGACACCGCGCAGGTCGACCGCGACCGCGCGGAAACCGGCGTCGGCGAGCGCCGTCAGCTGCTCCCGCCACGTCCACCAGAACTGCGGGAAGCCGTGCACCAGGAGGACCAGCGGCCCGTCGCCGGCCTCCGCGATGTGGAAGCGGGCACCGTTGGCCGCCACGTCCCGGTGGGTCCAGGGACCGTCGGGTCGTACGACCGAGGCGGGTTGCGCCGAAGGGGTGGGGGCCGGGTCCGTCATGAGGACGAGCGTGCCACAGCCTCGATGGCCTGCGGGCCGCGGTCCACGTCGAGCTCCGGCCGCGGGTGCGGCTTGGCGTTCTGCAGGACGCCCGCCGTCTCCTTCACCGACGCGGCCACCTTCTGCGGGCCCTTGCCCTGCTTGGCCTTCTTCGCGAACACCACGCCGATCAGTGCGAGCGCGCCGGCGACCAGGACGTTCGCCGCGAAGGAGAGCAGGAAGCAGACGGCCAGGTTCCAGTGGCTCCAGGTGCGGATGCCGTACGCCAGGGCGAAGTTGAGCATCGGCAGGGAGAACACCAGCAGCGCGCCGGCCAGCGAGAACGCGCCGCCGCTCGTCGCCCCGCGCTTGACGTCCTGCTTCAGCTGCGCCTTCGCCAGCGCGATCTCGTCGTGCACCAGCGCCGACATCTCGGTCGTCGCCGAGGCGAACAGCTGGCCGATGCTGCGTTCCGCGCCGACCGGGCTGCCGTCGGGTGCGCTCATCGCGGTCTCCCTCGTTCTCCTCGGGGGTGCGCCGCCCGGCCGCTCGGCCGGACCGCACACGGTCCCGTCTTTTGTACCGTCCCGTCAGATCATGCCGGACGGCCGCCCTCCTCGCCCGCCCCGCCCGGCACTTCGGCGCGTGCGCGCCGCGCCGCGGCCATCTCCTCGGCGATCCGGCGGTGCTCGGCGGCCTTGCGGTCGTGGATCGCGGCCATCCGCAGGTGGTACTCCGGGTCGTCCTCCTCGTAGACGTCCGGGATGCCGTCCCCGTCGTCGTCGCGCTCCTCCGCGTCGCAGAGCCTGCGGTACCTGGCGTTCCGTATCTTCAGCAGCACCGTCGACCAGGCGGCGGCGATCAGCGAGCCGACGAGCACGGCCGCCTTGACCTCGTCGGTCAGGACCGCGTCGCCCTCGAAGGCGAGTTCGCCGATGAGCAGCGACACCGTGAAGCCGATGCCGGCCAGCGAGGCGACCGCGAAGACGTCCGGCCACGCCAGGTCGTCGCTGAGCGAGGCGCGGGTGAAGCGCGCGGTCAGCCAGGTGCCGCCGAAGATGCCGATCGTCTTGCCGACGACCAGACCGAGCACCACCCCGAGCGTCTCCGGCCGGGTGAAGATGTCGCCGAGCGCCCCGCCCGAGACGGTGACACCCGCGCTGAACAGCGCGAACAGCGGCACCGCGAGTCCCGCCGACAGGGGGCGCACCAAGTGCTCGACGCGCTCGCCGGGGGAGCACCGCTCGCCCTGGCGGGTGGTGCAGCGCAGCATCAGTCCCATCGCGACGCCGGCGATGGTGGCGTGGACGCCGCTGTTGTACATCAGCGCCCAGATCACGACCCCGAGCGGGACGTAGACGTACCAGCCGCGCACGCCCCGGCGCAGCAGCAGCCAGAACACGCCGAGGCCGACGACGGCCCCGCCGAGCGCGGCGAAGTGGATGGTGTCGGTGAAGAAGACCGCGATGATCAGGATCGCGAACAGGTCGTCGACCACGGCGAGGGTGAGCAGGAAGGCCCGCAGCGCGCTCGGCAGGGAGGTGCCGATCACGGCGAGCACCGCCAGCGCGAACGCGATGTCGGTGGCGGTGGGCACCGCCCAGCCCGCCAGGGAACCCGCGTCGGCCGTGTTGGTCAGCGTGTACACCAGCGCCGGTACGGCCATCCCGCACAGCGCCGCCACGACGGGCAGGGCGGCCGCCTTCGGGTCGCGGAGATCACCGGCGACCAGTTCCCGCTTGAGCTCGATGCCGGCCACGAAGAAGAAGACCGCGAGCAGTCCGTCCGCCGCCCAGTGCGCGACCGACAGGTGCAGTCCGAGGGCCTCGGGGCCGAAGTGGAAGTCGCTGACGCTCTCGTAACTGTCGTGCAGCGCGGGGACGTTCGCCCACACGAGCGCCGCGACGGCGGCCAGCAGGAGCAGCACACCGCCGACCGTCTCCGTGCGCAGCGCGTCCCCGACCAGGGTCCGCTCCGGCAGGGACAGACGGCCGAAGAGCTTGCCGGACGAGCTCTGGCGGGGAGCGGTGGAGCGGGGCGCGGCCACGGGGGGAACCTCCGGTCGGTGGGCAGGACTGAGCACCTGCCGACCAGACTTCCCGGCACACCGTGGTCTTCTCGTATTGCGGTCTTCGCGTGTTGCGTGTCGCTTCGTTCAGGTTACCCAAGCGGGGCGGCCCACACCCGACGAGCCCTGCGTACGTCCTTGGGGGCGGGCGCTCCGGGTGCGGGGACGCGTGGCCCCCGCACCCGGAGCGGATCTCCTCGGAACCTCCCCGGCCGGCCGTCAGTCCTCGGAGGGCGCCGCGGGCAGCTTCGCCTGGATCAGGTCCATCACCGTGGAGTCGGTGAGGGTCGTGACGTCGCCGAGCTGCCGGTTCTCCGCGACGTCACGCAGGAGGCGCCGCATGATCTTGCCGGAGCGGGTCTTCGGCAGCTCCGCCACCGGCAGGATCCGCTTGGGCTTGGCGATCGGGCCGAGCGTCGCGCCGACGTGGTTGCGCAGCTCGTCGACCAGCCCGTCGCTCTCCGCGGCCGTACCGCGCAGGATGACGAACGCCACGATCGCCTGACCGGTCGTCTCGTCCGCCGCGCCCACGACCGCCGCCTCGGCGACGGAGGGGTGCGACACCAGCGCGGACTCCACCTCGGTGGTGGAGATGTTGTGGCCCGAGACGAGCATGACGTCGTCGACCCGGCCCAGCAGCCAGATGTCGCCGTCGTCGTCCTTCTTCGCGCCGTCACCGGCGAAGTACTTGCCCTCGAAGCGCGACCAGTACGTGTCGAGGAACCGCTGGTCGTCGCCCCAGATGGTGCGCAGCATCGACGGCCACGGCTCGGTGAGCACCAGGTAGCCGCCCCCGCCGTTCGGCACCTCGTTCGCCTCGTCGTCGACGACCGTGGCGGAGATGCCCGGCAGCGGACGCTGCGCCGAGCCCGGCTTGGCCTCCGTGACGCCCGGCAGCGGGGAGATCATCATCGCGCCGGTCTCGGTCTGCCACCAGGTGTCCACGACCGGCGTGCGGTCGGCGCCGATGTTCTTGCGGTACCAGATCCACGCCTCGGGGTTGATCGGCTCGCCGACCGAACCCAGCACCCGCAGGCTCGACAGGTCGAACTTCGCGGGGATGTCGTCGCCCCACTTCATGAACGTCCGGATCGCCGTCGGGGCGGTGTAGAGGATCGTGACCCCGTACTTCTGCACGATCTCCCAGAAGCGGCCCTGGTGCGGGGTGTCCGGGGTGCCCTCGTACATCACCTGGGTGGCGCCGTTGGCCAGCGGTCCGTACACGATGTACGAGTGGCCGGTCACCCAGCCGACGTCGGCCGTGCACCAGTAGACGTCGGTCTCCGGCTTGAGGTCGAAGACCGCGTGGTGGGTGTACGCGGTCTGGGTGAGGTAGCCGCCGGAGGTGTGCAGGATGCCCTTCGGCTTCCCGGTCGTCCCCGAGGTGTAGAGGATGAACAGCGGGTGCTCCGCGCCGAACGCCTCCGGGGTGTGCTCGGCCGACTGGCGCCCGACCAGGTCGTGCCACCACACGTCCCGCTCGTCGTTCCACGCCACGTCCTGCCCGGTACGGCGGACCACCAGCACGTGCTCGACGTTGTCGGCCTTGGTCACCGCCTCGTCGACGGCCGGCTTGAGCGCGGACGGCTTCCCGCGCCGGTAGCCGCCGTCCGAAGTGATCACCACGCGCGCGTCGGCGTCCTGGATGCGGGTGGCGAGCGCGTCCGCCGAGAAGCCGCCGAAGACCACGGAGTGCGCGGCGCCGATCCGGGCGCAGGCCAGCATGGCGATGGCCGTCTCGGGGATCATCGGCATGTAGACGGCGACCCGGTCGCCCTTCTGCACACCCAGCTCCAGCAGGGCGTTCGCCGCCCGGGAGACCTCGTCCTTCAGCTCGGCGTAGGTCAGGGAGCGGCTGTCACCCGGCTCGCCCTCGAAGTGGATCGCCACGCGGTCGCCGTGCCCGGCCTCCACATGACGGTCGACGCAGTTGTACGCGACGTTCAGCTCGCCGTCCGCGAACCACTTGGCGAACGGCGGGTTCGACCAGTCGAGCGTCTCGGTCGGTTCCTTGGCCCAGGTCAGTCGGCGGGCCTGCTCGGCCCAGAAACCGAGCCTGTCAGCCTTGGCCTGCTCGTACGCCTCTGCCGTGACGTTGGCGTTGGCGGCCAGGTCAGCGGGCGGCGCGAAGCGTCGCTCCTCCTTCAAGAGGTTGGCCAGGCTTTCGTTGCTCACGACATCTCCCTTTCCCAGGGTGTCCGTTGTGTCCCGGGCCACAGCTCATCAGACCCGGGAGCCGGTGACAAGGGCAGCCCGGGAATTGGTTTAGACCTGTGCTGTGGGGGTGGGCACGGCCGGGCTGTCGTCGGTAGGCACGGACCCCGGTGGGGGAGAGTTCAGCAGTTCAGCGGGTGCACCCCTTCCAGTGGTGCGGCCGCCCGGGCGTGGGCGGCCGCGCGGTCGTCACGCCGGGACGTCGACCGGTCGTACGTGGTCGAACACCCTGCCCTCGGTGAGCAGGTACGCCTGCGCCTCACCCACGTGGAAGTACATCCCGTGCAGCTCCAGCGCACCGGCCCGCAGCGCCCGGTCCACGGACGCGTGGGCCCGCAGGTGATCCAGCTGCTGCACCACGTTGGTCAGGCACAGCTGTTCCACCGCGTCCGCGGCGGCGCGTCCGGCGAGCCGGGCCCAGGGTCGGCCGTCGTCGGCCATCCGCTCCAGGCTGGGCAGCCCGTGCCGGAGCCACCGCCTCAGCGGGGTGTGCGCCTCACCGGGCTCGGCGTTCAGCAGGGCCTGCATGGCCCCGCACCCGGAGTGCCCGCACACCGTGATGGACCGCACCTCCAGCACGTCCACCGCGTACTCGATCGCGGCGGCCACCGAGTCGTCCCCACTGTCCTCACCGGGCAAGGGCACGAGGTTGCCCACGTTGCGCACCACGAACAGGTCGCCCGGACCACTGGACGTGATCATCGACGTCACCAGCCGCGAGTCCGCGCAGGTGAGGAACAGCTGCGAGGGCCGCTGCCCCTCCCGCGCCAGCCGCTCCAACTCGTCCCGCACCAGGGGGGCGGTGTTGCGCTGGAAGGCGCTGATGCCGCGGACGAGTTGGTGGGTGGTGGGTTGGGGGTGGGGGTCGGTCTCCTTCCGGCCGGGGTGCCCGTTCCTGCGTTCGTCCGTGTCTTCGTGCGCGACGTCCGCAGTCTGGGCGTCCGCGCTGTCGAGGCCCGTGCTCTCGGCGGCCGCAGGGTCGGTGCTGGTGCTGGTGCTGGTGCTGGTGCTGGTGCCGGTGGCGGTTTCGGTGCCTGTGCTGGTGGCGGTGCCGGTGTCCGGGCGGCGGTCCACGTCGCCCGTGCCCGTCGGGGTGAGGCTCGTCAGGTCGCACTGGTGGTTGCGCCACGGTGTCCAAGGGCCGCAGCGGCAGTCGGCGTCCTCGTCGGCGTGCGGGATCACCGGCTCGGCGATCCGCAGACCGGGGCGGCGGCCGCCGAACTCGACCGTGCCTCCGTGCGCGGTGTGCGTCTTCTGCCAGTCCTGGAGGGTCTCGTATGCCGCGTGGTCCATGAACGAACCGTCCAACTCCACGACGGCGGGGGCGCCGTGGGGCACGAGGTGCAGGGCCCGGCTGAGGCGCGGGACCGCGAGGAAGGTCAACTGGCCCCGGACGCGTACGTGATGGACTCCTTCCTTCTCGTCATGGGTGATGCGGGTGTGGGCGAGGCGGTGCAGGGCGGTGGCCACGGCGACGGCGATGCCGAGCGCCACGCCCTGGAGGACGTTGAGGAACACCACGCCGAGGGTGGTGACGGCGTACACCAGCACCTCGCGGTGGCGGGTCACCGTGCGGATGTGGTGCAGGGACACCATCTGGATACCGACGGCCATCACCAGGGCGGCGAGGGCGGCGAGCGGGATGAGCTCCAGGATCGGGACCATCAGCAGCGCGGCGACTACTACCAGAACGCCGTGGAGCATCGTGGAGTTCCGGCTCACCGCCCCGGCTCGCACGTTCGCCGAACTCCGTACCGCCACACCGGCGATGGGCAGTCCGCCGAGCGCCCCGGAGACGATGTTGGCGGCGCCCTGACCGAGCAGCTCACGGTCGAGGTCGGAACGGGCGACGCGGGGCGTCGAGGGGGCGGTCGCCGGCGAGGCGTCGGCGGAGGTCGAGCCGGTTACGGCCGACGAGGCCGTGGCGTCGGTGGTGGAGCGGGAGCCCGTGCCGTCGGCCGGTTGCGCTTCGTCGGGCGACGTGGCGCGGGAGGCCACCAGCTTGTCCACGGCGACCGCGCCGAGCAGCGACTGCACGCTGCACACCAGGGTGATGGTGAGCACGGCGGCGACCAGGCCGAGGGCCGGACCCTCGGGCAGTCCGGCCAGGGCGTGGCTGCTCCACGACGGCAACGCGACGCGGGGCAGGGTGAGTCCGGTGAGGGCGGCGACCGCGGTCGCTCCGGAGACGGCGACGAGCGCGGCGGGCACCTTGCGGAGCAGACGGCCCGCGCGGCCGGGCAGCCGCGGCCAGAGGAGCAGCAGGGTGAGGGTCAGGGTGCTCACCACGAGGGCGGCCGGGCGCACCGCGGCCACCTGCGCGGGGAGGGCCAGCAGATTGGCGAGCACGGAGCTCTGTGGCGTGCCGCCCAGAACGATGTGCAGTTGGGCCACGGCGATGGTCACGCCGATGCCGGCGAGCATGCCGTGCACGATGGCGGGGCTCACCGCGAGCGCGGTGCGGGCCACGCGCAGGCAGCCGAGGCCGAGTTGGGCGAGTCCGGCGAGGACGGTGATGGCACACGTCGTGCGCCAGCCGTAGCGGTGGATGAGGTCCGCGGTGACCACGGTGAGTCCGGCGGCCGGCCCGCTGACCTGCAGGGCGGAACCGCCGAGCCGGCCGGCGACCAGCCCGCCGACGGCGGCGGCGACGAGGCCGGCCTGGAGTGGCGCGCCGGTGGCCAGGGCGATGCCGAGGGACAGGGGAAGGGCGATCAGGAAGACGGCGATGGACGCGGACACGTCGGCGCCCGCGAGGTGGAAGCGGCGGCGCGGGGCCGGTGGCGGGCTGTGGGGCTGGTGCAGGCGCTCGGGCGTGGCCGGGTCGGTCGGTTCGGTGGGGCGTGTGGGGACGCAGGCTGACATGTTCCCGTCTCCTCCGGGGCAGCGCGGTCGCGGAACTCGGTCTTCCCCCGGCGGTGGCGGGGGTGGTCGCGGCCGTGGGTCACGGCGTACAAGCGGCGGGATGGATCAACGCTTGGTAAATGGATCGTAATGCAGAGTAAAGGACGAGCATGGGCATTCATGGCAAATGGCGCACGTAACCCCCCTAAAGAGTGAAGTGGGCTTTTTATCGGCTTGTCGTATTAATTCCTTCTCGTCCTCCGTGCGACGTTGACGGCGCCGTCGGCTGGTCGGCGGCGCACCAGAACGCCGTGGTCGGCGTTGGCCTGAGAGAAGGAAGAAGGTGGGCGGAACATGACCGCCACCCAGAGGATCGCCACGGGAACCGTGGTCGCCGCGGCCGTCGCCGCGTCACTGGCCGGTTGCTCGACGGGGGCCACCGGTTCTCACGCAGCGGGCGCGGGCGCGGGCGCGTCCGGGCCCGGGAGGCAGCAGGCGGCTCCCGCGCCCAAGAGCCTCGTCCGCCTGATCGGCGACGGCTCGACCGCGTATACGGGGGCCCAGCCGCACCTGCCCCGGCCCGAGCGGCTGAAGCCGGGGCAGAAGCCGCCGCAGTTCGTCGTGTTCTCCTGGGACGGCGCCGGCGAGGACAGCCAGAAGCTGTTCTCGCACTTCCGCGAGGTCGCCAAGGCCAACAACGCGACGATGACGTTCTTCCTCAGCGGCGTGTACATGCTGCCCGAGGAGAAGCGCGACCTGTACAAGCCGCCGCAGCACTCGCCCGGCCGCTCCGACATCGGCTTCAACGACGAGCAGGGGATCGCCGACACCGCCAAGCAGCTACGCCTCGCGTGGCAGGAGGGCAACGAGATCGGCACCCACTTCAACGGCCACTTCTGCGGCAAGGACGGCGGCGTCGGCCAGTGGTCGGTGGAGGACTGGAAGGACGAGATCACCCAGGCCAAGCAGTTCGTGAAGACCTGGAAGACCAACACCGGGATGTCGAAGGCCGCCCCGTTGCCCTTCGACTACGACAAGGAGCTGATCGGCGCCCGCACCCCCTGTCTCGAAGGCCAGAAGAACTTCATGAAGGCCGCCCGGGACATGGGCTTCCGCTACGACACCAGCGGCGTCAACAACCAGGTCTGGCCCGGCAAGAAGGAGGGGCTGTGGGACCTGTCGATGCAGCTCGTGCCCTTCTACGGCCACTCCTACGAGCAGCTGACCATGGACTACAACTTCATGGTCAACCAGTCCGGGACCGCCACCCAGGGCGACCCCGCCAAGCGTGCGTTCTGGGGGCACCAGATGCGCGACAGCCTGCTCGCCGGCTTCCAGCGGGCGTACGACGGCAACCGCGCGCCCCTCGTCATCGGCAACCACTTCGAGTCCTGGAACGGCGGCGTGTACATGCGCGCCGTCCAGGACGTCGTCGAGGCGGTCTGCAACAAGCCCGACGTACGCTGCGTCTCCTTCCACCAGCTGGCCGACTGGCTGGACGCCCAGGATCCGGAGACCCTGGCCAAGCTGCGCACCCTGGAGGTGGGCGAGGCACCGCGCGAGGGCTGGGAGCAGTTCCTCTCGGACCGGCCCGCCCCGGCCCCCAAGGGGGTCCCGGGGGCACCGGCGGCCAAGCCGTAGCCACACGGGAGCCGAGTCGTGGCTACGGGCGGCCGAGCCGTGGCTGCGCGGGGCCGAGCTCCGGCTACGCGGGGGCCGTGACGCCCTCGTGGAGCACGAAGCCGGGGTCGACCTGCGCGGCCAGGTCGACCCCGGTGCGCTCGTTCCCCCACGACTGGGCGTTCTTCAGGTGGAAGTGGACCATCTGGCGGGTGTAGCGCTCCCAGTCGCGCCGTGCGTACGTCGCGTCGGCGGCCGACCGCAGCCGGCGCAGGGCCTCGTGCTGGGGTTCCTCCAGGAGGTCGAACCGGGGCGGGCGGCCCTTCTCCATGGCGCGCACCCAGTCCGAGTGCCCGACCGTCACGAGCAGGTCGTCACCGACCTCGGCGCGGAGAAAGTCGATGTCGTCCTGTCCCTGCACCTTGTTGCCGACGACCTTCAGCTCGACGCCGTAGTCGCGGGCGTACTCCTTGTACTGGCGGTGGACGGAGACCCCCTTCCGGGTCGGCTCGGCGACGAGGAACGTCATGTCGAAGCGGGTGAACATGCCGGAGGCGAAGGAGTCCGAGCCCGCCGTCATGTCGACCACGACGTACTCGTCGGGGCCGTCCACCAGGTGGTTCAGGCACAGCTCCACCGCTCCGGTCTTGGAGTGGTAGCAGGCGACCCCCAGGTCGGCGTCCGTGAAGGGGCCGGTGACCATCAAACGGACGGCGCCGCCGTCGAGTTCCACCGGGCGGGCGCAGGCGTCGTAGACCGGGTTGTCCTCCTGGACCCGCAGCAGCCGGGAGCCCTCGCCGGGCGGGGTCGTCTTGATCATCGTCCCGGCGGAGGCGATGCGGGGGTTGGCACCGCGCAGGTAGTCCTTGATCAGGGGCAGGTGCGCGCCCAGCGCGGGCAGCGCGGCGGCGTCCGCCTCCTCCAGGCCGAGGGCGGCCCCCAGGTGCTGGTTGATGTCAGCGTCGACGGCGATCACCGGTGCGCCGCTCGCCGCGAGGTGACGGACGAACAGGGAGGAGAGGGTGGTCTTGCCGCTGCCGCCCTTCCCGACGAAAGCAATTTTCATGTTCACCAAGCGTAGTCGCATGATTGCTGTGCGTGGCAGGGGTGCGTGAAGAAGACCACTCCTTCGTGGGGTCGCGGCCGGGGATGCGTAGGGTCGTACGCATGAGTACGACAGGCGCCACCGCCGATCCGCTCGCGGCCCTGGGCTCGCTGCCCGGCGTGTCCGATTCCGTGGAGTCCGTCCGCAAGGCCGTGGACCGCGTCTACGGGCACCGCATCATGCGTCGCCGCAGTACCGCGATCACCTCCGAGGCCGCTCTGCGCGCCTCCCGCGGCTCCGCCGCGCTGTCCGGCGCGGACTGGGCCCTGGAGGAGGTGCGCCGGCGCAGCGACTTCGGCGCGGACGACGAGGCGCGGACCGTGGGTGCCGCGCTGCGGCTGACCGCGGAGGCGGGCCAGTTGCTGTCGGTCTGGCGGCAGTCGCCCCTGCGGGTGCTGGCGAGGCTGCACGTGGTCGCCGCCGCGGAGGCGGACGACGCGGTGGGGCGGCCGCGGCGGGCCGGTGAAGCGGTGCGCGAGCCGCTGATCGAGCTGCCGGCGCCGGGTGCCGACGAGGTGTCCGGGCGGCTGGACGGCCTGGCCGAGCTGATCGTCGCGGGCAGCTCCGCGCCCGCCCTGGTGACGGCGGCCGTCGTGCACGGCGAACTCCTCGCCCTGCGGCCCTTCGTCTCGCACAACGCCCTGGTCGCGCGCGCGGCCGAGCGGATCGTGCTGATCGGCAGCGGTCTCGACCCCAAGGCCGTCTGCCCGTCCGAGGTGGGCCACGCCGAGCTGGGCCGGGCCGCCTACCTCGCGGCCCTGGACGGCTATGTCTCCGGCACGCCCGACGGCATGGCGGCCTGGATCGCCCACTGCGGCCGGGCCGTGGAACTGGGCGCCCGCGAGTCCACGGCGGTGTGCGAGGCCCTGCAGCGCGGAGCGGCATAGCCGGCGGGCAAGAGAAATGCGGCGGTACGAGGGCTCGTACCGCCGCTGGCACGTCCACCGGGTTACCAAGCGTCCTCGATATGTGCCCATCAGGCCGGGAACTTTGCCCGCCACCTGGTGCGGCTGGCCCGTAATCGACGGGTCGACGTCGCGTGGGTGCCCGGTGTTCATGCTCGGTCCGTGGGGCCAATGCGTTGAAGAAGGGGATCCTCGCGGATGTCCTTTGGTCTCGCGGGCCGCTGAATCCTTTGTACTCCAAGCCCCCGACGAGCGAAAGCCCTGACCGGAGTTCTTTACTTTTATGCTCAAATACGGTGCAAGCGGACAGGTGGACGACGGTGGGGCCGCCGGTCGGTCGGACGGCTCAGGCGGGCGCGGCCGCCCGGCGCCGGCTGGCGTACCAGACCAGGCCCGCGGTGGCGGCCGCCGCTCCCACGGCCGCCGCCACGACCAGGGCCGGGCGCGGCGGTACGGAGAAGCGGGGCATCCGCTGCTTGAGGCGCACCGGGCGGTGGAAGTCGAGGATCGGCCACCCGCGTGCGACGGCCTCGCGGCGCAGCGCCCGGTCCGGGTTCACCGCGTGCGGACGGCCCACCGCCTCCAGCATCGGCAGGTCGGTCGCCGAGTCGCTGTAGGCGTAGCAGCGGTCGAGGTCGTAGTTCTCGGACTGCGCCAGCTCCCGGATCGCCTCCGCCTTGGTGGGGCCGTACGCGTAGTACTCCACCTCGCCGGTGAAGCAGCCGTCGTCGCCCACGACCATCCGGGTCGCCACCACCCGGTCCGCGCCGAGCAGTGCGCCGATCGGCTCGACGACCTCGGCGCCGGACGTGGAGACGATCACGACGTCGCGGCCGGCCCGGTGGTGCTCCTCGATGAGGGAGGCGGCCTCGTCGTAGATGATCGGGTCGATCAGCTGGTGCAGGGTCTGGGCCACGATCTCCTTCACCTGCTGGACGTTCCACCCGCGCACCATGGCGGACAGGTACTCGCGGGTGCGTTCCATCTGCTCGTGGTCCATACCGCCCACGAGGAAGACGAACTGGGCATACGCGGTACGCAAGGCGGCCCTGCGGTTGATCAGACCGCCTTGGTAGAACGACTTGCTGAAGGTGAGCGTGCTCGACTTCGCAATGACCGTCTTGTCCAGATCGAAGAAGGCGGCTGTGCGGGGCAGGGAGTGGTTTTCCACGCCCCTGAGCATAGGGGCAGCCCATTCGGCGTAAGGTGGGCGCGTGGGTTTGCCTGACAGGGCTGTCGGGTACACCATGGAAGTCACGGATCGTTCGCGACCGTGCTAACCCGGCCCGACTCCTCCCCCCCCGAGTCGGCCGTGGAGACGACCCCCGCTCTCCCCCCCGGCGGGGGTCGTCGCATGTCCGGGTGCATTTTCCTCTTATCATCACGGTGCATCCCCCTCTCCTGGTCGTAGCGCACCGCTCGCGTCGTGGACCCCAGCATAGTCACTGTGTGTAGTCGTCGCGCTGCTCTGTGGAAGTCGTACCGGAGTTGCCGCGGGGCTCACCGCTTTGGGTGAAGGCGATATTCACAAGCCCTGACTCGTCCACAGAAATCGACCAAGATCCACACGATTTCCGGCTTCGCTGCACGGTGATTCCCAGGCGTCCCGCTCGGGCCGAGTTCAAGTCCCGTTCCGTTTGTCGGACGCCCACGACCGGTTTCCGCCGGCCGTTCACGGCGGCTGTTCCTCACGGCCGTTCAAAGGGGGACCGGTTACCGGTTCTTCACACATTGGGGAATCGCGGGGCCGCAGGGGCCCGGCGAGACGCAGCGAAGGGGGACGGAAACCGTGACCGGAGCCGTCACACACGACCCGCCACCCGCGGCCTCGGGCCGTCAGGGAAGGCCGTTGATCATCACCGAGGACACCCAGCTCCTCGACGACCTGCTGCGGCTGTGCGCCGCCGCCGGCGCCACACCCGAAGTCCGCCACTCCCTCCCGCGAGGAAGGGGGAGCTGGGAATCCGCACCGCTCGTCCTGGTCGGCGACGACGCCGCCCGACGGGTCCGAGGGGCCACCCGACGGCGCGGTGTGGTCCTCGTCGGACGTGACCAGGACGACTCAGGCGTCTGGCGCCGGGCCGTCGAGATCGGCGCCGACCACGTCCTGGTGCTGCCCGACGGCGAGCAGTGGCTGGTCGACCGGATCGCCGATGTAGCCGAGGGCGTCGGACGACCCGCCCTCACCGTCGGCGTCATCGGCGGCCGCGGCGGGGCCGGCGCCTCCACGCTCGCGTGCGCCCTCGCCGTCACCTCCGCGCGTCAGGGACTGCGCACCCTGCTCGTGGACGCCGATCCCCTGGGCGGCGGACTCGACGTACTCCTCGGCGGCGAGACGGCCCAGGGCCTGCGCTGGCCCGCGTTCGCCGCCTCGCGAGGACGCGTCGGCGGGGGCGCCCTGGAGGAGTCCCTGCCCGAGCTGTACGCCCTGCGGGTGCTCAGCTGGGACCGCGGTGACCGGGTCGCCGTCCCTCCGCAGGCCGTCCGCGCCGTCCTCGCCGCGGCCCGCCGACGGGGCGGCACGGTCGTCGTCGACCTGCCGCGCCGCGTCGACGACGGCGTCGCCGAGGTCCTCGCCCAGCTCGACGTCGGTCTGCTCGTGGTGCCGGCCGAACTGCGCGCCGTCGCCGCGGCCGGACGGGTCGCCTCCGCCGTCGGCATGGTCCTGAAGGACGTCAGGGTGGCCGTCCGCGGTCCCTACGCCCCCGGCCTGGACGACCGCGAGGTGGCCCGCCTGCTCGGCCTGCCGCTGGTGGGCGAGGTGCCCGTGGAGCCGGTGCTGCTCCGCCCGGACGGCGGCCGGACTCCTCCGGGAGCGGCGGCGCGCGGACCGCTCGCGCGTTTCTGCAAGGAGTTCTGGGAGCGGGCGCTGACGGAGGTGGGGAGCGGATGAGCGCGGGGTTCGACGAGCGGGGCGCCCCGGCGCTGCTGGACGGGGTGCGGCGGTGGCTCGCCGAGAGCGGGGCCGAGCCGACGCCCGCGCGTGTGGCGCAGGCGCTGCGGGAACAGGGCAGGGTGCTCGGGGACGCGGAAGTCCTGGGCGCGGCGGAGCGGATGCGCTCGGAGCTGGTCGGCAGCGGGCCGCTGGAGCCGCTGCTCGCCGATCCGTCGGTGACCGACGTCCTGGTGTCCGCACCTGACCGGGTCTGGGTGGACCGGGGCGGCGGCCTGGAACGGGCCGACGTGTCCTTCCCGGACGCGGCGGCGGTACGACGCCTCGCGCAACGCTTGGCCGCGGTGGCCGGACGGCGCCTGGACGACGCCCGGCCGTGGGTGGACGCCCGGCTGCCCGACGGGACCCGGCTGCACGCGGTCCTGCCCCCGGTGGCCGTCGGCTGCACCTGCCTGGCGCTGCGGGTCGTACGCCCCCGCGCGTTCACCCTCGACGAGCTGGTGGCCGCCGGCACGGTGCCGCCCGGCGGTGACCGGGTGCTGCGGGCCCTGCTGGAGGCGCGGCTGTCGTTCCTCGTCAGCGGGGGCACCGGCAGCGGCAAGACGACCCTGCTGAGCGCACTGCTCGGACTGGTCGGGCCCGGGGAGCGGATCGTGCTCGCCGAGGACTCGGCCGAGCTGCGACCGGACCACCCGCACGTGGTGCGGCTGGAGACCAGACCGGCCAACCAGGAGGGCGTCGGGCTGGTCACGCTCGAGGACCTCGTGCGGCAGGCCCTGCGGATGCGACCCGACCGGCTGGTCGTCGGCGAGGTCCGCGGCGCGGAGGTCGTGCACCTGCTGGCCGCGCTCAACACCGGCCACGAGGGCGGCTGCGGGACGGTCCACGCCAACGCGGCGGCGGACGTGCCCGCTCGCCTGGAGGCGCTCGGCACGGCGGCCGGGCTGGACCGGGCCGCGCTGCACAGCCAGTTGGCGGCGGCGCTGTCGGTCGTCATCCACCTCGTGCGGGACCGGAGGGGACAGCGGCGCATCGCCGAGGTGCACGTGCTGGAACGGGACCCCGCGGGGCTGGTGCGGACCGTGCCGGCGCTGCGGTGGGGGGCGGGGGCGTTCGTGGCGGAGGCCGGGTGGGGGCGGTTGCGGGGGTTGCTGGGTGCGGGTGGGGCGCTGGGCTCGGTGGGCCTGGCGGGCGATGCAGTTGGGCCGGTGGCTGTGGAGGGCGCGGGTCCGCAGGTCCGTAGTCGTGCGGCGGAAGTGACGGGAGGGTGCGGTGAGCGGGTTGCGTGAGGTGGCGACGGTCGCGGCGGTGGCGTGGCTCGCGGTCGCGGCGTGGATGTCGAGCCGGTGGCACTCCGGGGCCCGGCGGGCCCGACTGGTGCTGGCCGGTGCCGATGGCGGAGTGGTGGGCGTCGGACCGCCGACGTGGCAGGACTGGGCCGAGGAGGTGCGGCGGATCCGGCGCAGGTGGCGGCCGGAGTGGTGGTCGCTCGTGGCCGGGCTGGCGCTCTCGGTGCTGGGGGCGTCGGTGCTCCCGGTCGTCGCGGGGGCGATCGGGGTGCCGTTGCTCGGCCGGGTGCGCCTGGCCGGGACGCGGCGGCGGGCCCGCGAGCGCCGGGGGGACGCGGTGATCGCGCTGTGCGCCGCGCTCGCCGGTGAGGTGCGGGCGGGACGGCAGCCCGGGGAGGCGCTGTTGGTCGCGGCGCGGGACTCCGGAGGGCTGGGCGGGGCGCAGGCGGGGGTGTTGGCGGCGGCCCGGTTCGGCGGGGACGTGCCCGGAGCGCTCGCGGCGGCGGCTCGGCGACCGGGGGCGGAGGGACTGCTGGGGCTGGCGGCGTGCTGGCGCGTGGCCGTGGACCAGGGCGCCGGCCTGGCCGACGGGCTGGACCGCCTGGAAGGGGCCCTGCGGGCCGAGCGCGACCAGCGTGCCGACCTGCGGGCCCAGTTGGCGGGGCCGCGGTCCACGGCGGTGATGCTCGCCGGGTTGCCGGTCCTCGGGCTGCTCCTCGGTGCGGCGTTGGGCGCCGATCCGCTGCACGTCCTGCTGCACACCGGCGCGGGCCTCGGCTGCCTGGCGGCCGGGGCGGTGCTGGAGGGCGCCGGGTTGTGGTGGGCGCTGCGGGTCGTGAAGGGAGCCGAGGCGGCATGAGGCGGAGCGGGGAACGGACGCGGAGCGGGAACGGAGGCGTGCGGTGAGCGCGGAGTTCGTCCACAGGCTGGGGGTGGCCGTGGGGATCGTGGTGGCCCTCGCGTGGCTGGTGCGGTGCGCGGAGGGCGTACGGCACCGACGACGGGCGCGGCAGCGGGCCGCCGAACTGCTGGCGGTGGCGGTGGCGCGGCGGGCCCCGGGGTTCGTGCTCGGCGGCCGTGCGCGGCGGTGGCTTCCCGAGGTCGGGGTCGTGGGCATCGGCTGGGCCCTGATCGGGGGTGCCACCGGGGTCGTGGTCGGCCTGTGCGGCGCGGCGGCGCTGTGGCGGTGGCGTCGGCGGCAGGAGGCGTCCGGTGCGGCACAGGAGGCCGAGCAGCGGGCCGAGGCGGCCCGCCAACTCCCCTTGGCGGCAGACCTGCTGGCCGCTTGCATCGCGGCGGGGGCGGGGCCGGTGGCGGCCGCACAGGCCGTGGGGGAGGCGCTGGGCGGTCCGGTGGGCGAAGGGCTGGCGCGCGGGGCGGCGGAGGTACGGCTCGGGGGTGAACCGGCCGACGCCTGGCGCCGGTTGGCCTCGGCGCCCGGAGCGGCGCCCCTGGCCGCGCTGCTGGAGAGGGCGGACGTGTCCGGGCTTCCGGCGGCCGGACCGGTCGCGCGGCTCGCCGCCGACGCCCGCGCGGAGTGGGTGCGCGCGGCGACGGTACGGGCCCGGCGGGCGGCCGTCGTGGTCACCGCGCCGGTGGGGCTGTGCTTCCTGCCCGCCTTCATCGCGGTGGGGGTGCTGCCCGTGGTGATCGGACTGGCGGGCGGCGTGCTGGGAGGAGGTGGGCCGTGACGGGATGACGACGCGCGAGTGAGCGGATCAGTGAGAGACGCCGCGGACCGAGGAAACGCCGCGGATCAGTGCAGCGACAGCGGTGCAGGACACCGACAACGGAACGAGACCTCACGGGGGTTGAGATGTACAAGGCGGTACGGGCGCGGCTGCGCGCCCTGGTGTGCAGGGTGCGGGCGGCGCGAGGCGACGCGGGGATGGTCACCTCCGAGTACGCGATGGGGATCGTCGCGGCGGTGGCGTTCGCGGTGCTGCTCTACAAGGTGGTGACGTCTCCGGCCGTCGCCGAGCAACTGCAGGCCATCGTGAAGCGAGCGCTCAGTGCGCGGATGTGAGCGGGGGCGCCGGTGCCGTTCGGACCAGGGGTTCGTGACGGCGGAGGCGGCCGTGGTGCTGCCGGTCCTGGTGGCGTTCGCGATGGCGCTGGTGTGGGGGCTGCTCGTGGCCGCCGCCCAGATCCAGTGCGTGGACGCGGCCAGGGCCGGCGCCCGGGCGGCGGCTCGGCAGGAGTCCCCGGACGCCGTGGTCGAGATGGCCCGGTCGGCCGCGCCCGAGGACGCCGAGGTGACGGTCGGCCGCGAGGGCGACCAGGTCCGCGTGGTGGTCGTGGCGCGGCCGCCGCTGCTGCGCGGGCTGCCCTTCGAGGTGCGGGAGGAGGCCGTGGCGGTGGCGGAGGACGCGGAGGTGGGGTCGTCGTGAGGGCACGTGTCGGGCGGGACCGGGGCTCCGCCTCCGTCTGGGGCGTGGTGGTGATCGCCGTGCTGTGCGTGGTGTTCGGCGTGGTGCTGTCGCTCGGGCACGCCGTCGTGGTCCGGCACCGGGCCGCCGGCGGTGCCGACCTGGCGGCCCTGGCGGCGGCCGACCACTGGACCGACGGCGAGGCGGCGGCGTGCGACCGGGCGGAGCGGGTGGCCCGGGAGCAGGGGGCCCGGCTGGTGCGGTGCGCGGTCGTCGGCGAGGTCTCGGACGTGACGGCGAGATCGGGAGGAGGCCCGTTCACGGCGGAGGCGAGGGCACGGGCGGGGCCTGTGGGGGTGGATCCGGGGGACCTGGGACCGGCGACGCGGGGCCCGGCGGGTTTGGGACACGGGGGAGCGCGCCTCCCTGAGCCTGTCAGCCGCAGCCCTGGGCCGAGTCGCTGCACCACCTCGGGTCCGGCCGCACCCCCCTAGGCCCCAGGCCGCTGAGCCCTCGGTTCCTTCGCCTCCGCGCCCTCAATCCCTGCGGCCTCAGGCCGCTGAGCCCTCGGTTCCTCCGCCTCCGCGCCCTCCACCCCCGCTTCCTCCGGCGCCCCCCGCAGCAGTTCCGTGAGCAGCCGTACCGCGCCCCGCTTGTGCAAGGGATCGTTGCCGTTGCCGCACTTGGGGGACTGGATGCAGGACGGGCAGCCGGCGTCGCACTCGCAGGAGGCGATGGCCTCGCGGGTGGCGGTGAGCCAGGCGCGGGCGGTGTGGAAGGCGCGCTCCGCGAAGCCAGCGCCGCCGGGGTGGCCGTCGTAGACGAAGACGGTCGGGAGCAGCGTGTCGGGGTGCAGGGGGATGGACACGCCGCCGATGTCCCAGCGGTCGCAGGTCGCGAAGAGTGGCAGCATGCCGATCGAGGCGTGTTCGGCGGCGTGCAGGGCGCCGCCGAGGATCTCGGGGTTGATGCGGGCCGCGTCCAGCTGGTCCTCGGTGACCGTCCACCACACCGCGCGGGTGCGCAGCGTCCGGGGAGGGAGGTCGAGCTTGGTCTCGCCGAGGACCTCGCCGGTGATGAGGCGGCGGCGCAGGAAGGAAACGACCTGGTTGGTGACCTCGACGGAGCCGTAGCACAGGCGGCCGTCGCCCCAGGGGACCTCGACGTCGGTCTCCAGGACGGAGATCGCCGTGGTGTCGCGGGCGACGGTGGAGTAGGGCGGGGCGGCCTCCTCGACGAGCGCGACCGAGTCCTCCAGGTCCAGTGACCGCACCAGGTAGGTGCGGCCCTGGTGCAGGTGGACGGCGCCCTCGTGCACGGTGGTGTGCGCGGAGCCCGCGTCGACCGTGCCGAGGAGGCGGCCGGTGCCGGCCTCGACGATCTGGATCGGCCGGCCGCCCTCGCCGCGGATGTCGGTGAGGTCGGCGGCCCGTTCGCGGCGGGTCCAGTGCCAGGCCTTGGTGCGGCGGCGCAGCAGGCCGGCGGCCTCCAGCTGGGGCATCAGCTCGGCGGTGGCCGGGCCGAACAGCGGCAGGTCGTCGTCGGTCAGCGGGAGCTCGGCGGCGGCCGCGCACAGGTGGGGGGCGAGGACGTACGGGTTGTCGGGGTCGAGGACCGTGGATTCCACCGGTTGGTCGAACAGGGCCTCGGGATGGTGGACCAGGAAGGTGTCCAGGGGGTCGTCGCGGGCGATCAGGACCGCCAGGGCGCCCTGTCCGGAGCGGCCGGCGCGGCCCGCCTGCTGCCACAGGGAGGCGCGGGTGCCGGGGTAGCCGGCGATCAGGACGGCGTCGAGGCCGGAGACGTCGACGCCGAGTTCCAGGGCCGTCGTCGCGGCGAGGCCGAGGAGTTCGCCGGAGTGCAGGGCGCGTTCCAGGGCGCGGCGCTCCTCGGGGAGGTAGCCGCCGCGGTAGGCCGCGACACGCCGGGCCAGGGAGCGGTCGACCTCGCCCAGCCGTTCCTGGGCGATGACCGAGATCAGCTCGGCGCCGCGCCGGGAGCGGACGAAGGCGACCGTGCGGATGCCCTGGACGGCGAGGTCGGTGAGCAGGTCGGCGGTCTCCGCGGTCGCCGTGCGGCGCACCGGAGCGCCCTTCTCGCCCTGCATCTCGGTGAGCGGGGGCTCCCACAGGGCGAACACCAGTTCACCGCGCGGTGAGGCGTCGTCGGCCACCTCGACCACGGGCAGGCCGGTGAGGCGGCGGGCGGCCACGGACGGCTCGGCGGCGGTCGCCGAGGCCAGCAGGAAGACCGGCGACGCGCCGTAGCGGGCGCAGAGCCGGCGCAGTCGGCGCAGCACCTGGGCGACGTGCGAGCCGAACACGCCGCGGTAGGTGTGGCACTCGTCGATGACGACGTACTTGAGCGCCTTGAGGAAGGAGGCCCAGCGCGGGTGGGAGGGCAGGATCCCGCGGTGCAGCATGTCCGGGTTGGTCAGTACGTAGTTGCCGTACTGGCGGATCCACTCGCGTTCCTCGAAGGGCGTGTCGCCGTCGTACACGGCGGGGCGCACGGCGGTGCCCAGCGGTCGGGCGAGGTCCTTCACCGCGCGGCACTGGTCGGCCGCGAGGGCCTTGGTCGGGGCGAGGTAGAGGGCGGTGGCGCCTCGGCCGTTCGGGGCTTTCGACCCCTCCAGGAGGGTGGACAGGACGGGCACGAGGTACGCCAGGGACTTCCCGGAGGCCGTGCCGGTGGCGACGACCACCGAGTCGCCGTCCAGGGCGTGCTCGGCGGCCAGTGCCTGGTGCGCCCAGGGGTGCTCGATGCCCGCCGCGTGGACCGCGGCGATCACTTCGGAGTGAATCCGGTCAGGCCAGACGGCATGGCGGCCCGCACGCGGGGGCAAGTGCTCCGTATGAGTGATGCGCGAGGCTCGGCTCGGTCCCGAGGCGAGCCGGTCCAGGACAGTGCCCGGGGACGGGCGCTGCACGGTGTCCGCCGGGGATCGATCGGATCGGTGATTCTTGGCCATCGGCACCGAGTGTGTCACCGGAGTGACGGACAATGGAGCCAAGGCGTCGTGCACGCCTGCCGGTAAGTGATTGAATGCCATCGCGGCTGGCGAACCGTCCTGGGGGCTTCAAGCCGAGGTGACCCTAGGGGCGACCGCTCGATAGCAAGGTGCTGGAGGATCCGTGGACCTGTCCCTGTCGACCCGTACCGTCGGCGATCGTACGGTCGTCGAGGTCGGTGGCGAAATCGACGTATATACCGCGCCCAAGTTGCGCGAGCAGCTGGTCGAGCTGGTGAACGACGGGAATTTCCACCTCGTCGTCGACATGGAGGGCGTGGACTTCCTCGACTCCACCGGGCTCGGCGTACTGGTCGGCGGCCTGAAGCGAGTGCGTGCCCATGAGGGCTCGCTGCGCCTGGTGTGCAACCAGGAGCGCATTCTGAAGATCTTCCGCATCACCGGCCTCACCAAGGTGTTCCCCATTCACACCTCGGTCGACGAAGCGGTCGCGGCCACCGACTGACCCGCCGCTCCGGGCCGCGCGCCCGGGCGGCATCAGGTGAACACCGGGGGACCGGGCCCTCGCGCCCGGCCCCCCGACAGCACGCCCGTAGTTCGGAGGGGATGCATGGCCACCGTTGAACTCCGCTTCAGCGCGCTGCCGGAGCACGTGCGGACCGCCCGTCTGGTGGCGGCGGCGGTCGCGCGCAGGTCCGGAGTGGACGAGGCCGTCCTCGACGAGGTCAGGCTCGCCGTCGGCGAGGCCTGCTCGCGTGCCGTGGGACTGCATCAGCTCAGCGGGGTGACCGCGCCGGTGAAGGTGTCGCTCATCGAGGAGGAGAAGCAGTTCTCCATCGAGGTGGGCGACGAGGCGCCGCACGCGGTGCCCGGGGCGCGGGGTGCCGGCGGTGCCGAGCCCGAGGAGACCGAGGAGGACGAGATGGGCCTCGCGGTCATCAGCGGCCTCGTCGACGACGTCGAGGTCTCCACCGGGGAGAACGGCGGCCTGATCCGCATGACCTGGCCGACGACCCCGGCCATCACTCCACTGGCCTAATCCGTCCCGGACGGAGCAGTCGGCCGGACTCTTCTTTCCCAAGGGCCCCACCCACCGGGTGGGGCCCTTCGGTGTGTGCGGACCCGGGCGGGCGTGCTTACAGTGGTTCCATGAAATGAATCATGGAAAGTGAATCATGGTGCGGGGAATATCGTGAAGCAATTCACGATCAACGCCTTTGAGGCATTACTTGACGCCGAGGCGAATTCCGTTTCCCGCGATCTGTTTTGATCGGGTTCCGGTACCTACAATCCGTCCACATCTTGAGCTCAGCCCAAGCGTCAAGGAGGACGAATGGCGGGGCTTTCTACCCCTCAACGGTTGGACCACACCACAACGTTCGCAGCCGCGGTGCTGACCGACGACAACCGCATCCTCGTGATGGTCATCGGGCTCGTGGCCCTGGCCGCCCTGGTGGTCGCGGGCCTGCTGCTGCGGCAGGTGCTCGCGGCCGGCGAGGGCACCGACAGCATGAAGGAGATCGCCGCGGCGGTCCAGGAAGGCGCCAACGCCTACCTGGCCCGGCAGCTGCGCACCCTCGGCGTATTCGCCGTGGTCGTCTTCTTCCTGCTCATGCTGCTGCCCGCCGACGACTGGAAACAGCGCGCCGGACGATCCCTGTTCTTCTTGATCGGCGCCGTGTTCTCCGCGGCCACCGGTTATATCGGCATGTGGCTCGCCGTGCGCAGCAATGTGCGGGTCGCCGCGGCGGCCCGGGAAGCGACGCCCGCGGAAGGCGAACCGGAAAAGGATCTCATCACCGTCTCGCACAAAGCGATGAAGATCGCTTTTCGTACGGGCGGTGTGGTCGGCATGTTCACGGTGGGCCTCGGCCTGCTCGGCGCCTCCTGCGTCGTGCTCGTGTACGCGGCCGACGCGCCGAAGGTGCTGGAGGGATTCGGTCTCGGCGCCGCCCTGATCGCCATGTTCATGCGTGTCGGCGGCGGCATCTTCACCAAGGCCGCCGACGTGGGCGCCGACCTGGTCGGCAAGGTCGAGCAGGGCATCCCCGAGGACGACCCGCGCAACGCCGCGACCATCGCCGACAACGTGGGCGACAACGTCGGCGACTGCGCGGGCATGGCGGCCGACCTGTTCGAGTCGTACGCCGTGACGCTGGTCGCCGCGCTGATCCTCGGCAAGGCGGCCTTCGGCGACGCAGGGCTCGCCTTCCCGCTGCTGGTCCCCGCGATCGGCGTGCTCACGGCCATGGTGGGGATCTTCGCGGTCGCACCACGCCGCGCCGACCGCAGCGGCATGTCCGCGATCAACCGGGGCTTCTTCGTCTCCGCGGTGATCTCGCTCGTGCTCGTCGCGATCGCGGTGTTCGTCTACCTGCCGGGCAGGTACGCCGACCTGGACGGCGTCACCGACACGGCGATCAGCGCGAAGAACGGTGACCCGCGGATCCTCGCCCTCGTCGCGGTGGCCATCGGCATCCTGCTGGCCGCCGTCATCCAGCAGCTGACCGGCTACTTCACCGAGACGACCCGGCGCCCGGTCCGGGACATCGGCAAGACGTCGCTCACCGGACCCGCCACCGTCATCCTCGCCGGGATCTCCCTCGGCCTGGAGTCGGCCGTCTACACGGCCCTGCTCATCGGCCTCAGCGTGTACGGGGCGTTCCTGCTCGGCGGCGCGTCGATCATGCTCGCGCTGTTCGCGGTGGCGCTGGCCGGCACCGGCCTGCTCACCACGGTCGGTGTGATCGTCGCGATGGACACCTTCGGGCCGGTCTCCGACAACGCGCAGGGCATCGCCGAGATGTCCGGCGATGTCCAGGGGGCGGGTGCCCAGGTGCTCACCAACCTCGACGCGGTCGGCAACACCACCAAGGCCATCACCAAGGGCATCGCCATCGCCACCGCTGTCCTCGCGGCGTCGGCGCTCTTCGGGTCGTACCGCGACGCGCTCACGACCGGCGCGCAGGACGTCGGGGAGAAGCTCAGCGGCGACGGCGCGCCGATGACGCTGATGATGGACATCTCCCAGCCCAACAACCTCGTCGGTCTCATCGCGGGCGCGGCGGTCGTCTTCCTCTTCTCGGGGCTGGCGATCAACGCGGTGTCGCGGTCGGCGGGCTCGGTGGTCTTCGAGGTGCGCCGGCAGTTCCGCGAGCGGCCCGGGATCATGGACTTCACCGAGAAGCCGGAGTACGGCAAGGTCGTCGACATCTGCACCAAGGACGCCCTGCGCGAGCTGGCCACGCCCGGTCTGCTCGCCGTCATGGCGCCGATCTTCATCGGGTTCACCCTGGGTGTCGGGGCGCTCGGCGCGTACCTGGCGGGCGCGATCGGCACGGGCACGCTGATGGCGGTGTTCCTGGCGAACTCCGGCGGGGCCTGGGACAACGCCAAGAAGCTCGTCGAGGACGGTCACCACGGCGGCAAGGGCAGCGACGCCCACGCGGCCACGGTGATCGGCGACACGGTCGGCGACCCCTTCAAGGACACCGCGGGCCCGGCGATCAACCCGCTGCTGAAAGTGATGAACCTGGTCGCGCTGCTCATCGCGCCCGCGGTCATCAAGTTCTCCTACGGCGACGACAAGAACGTCGGGGTGCGGATCCTGATCGCGGTGCTGGCGGCCCTCGTGATCGTCGGCGCCGTGTACGTCTCCAAGCGGCGCGGCATCGCGGTCGGGGACGACAACGACGCCGAGCGGCCCGCCAAGTCGGCGGATCCGGCGGTGGTTTCGTAGGGCCGGCCCCCAGGCAGGGTTCCAGGGGTCTGCTCAACGGGCGGGCGGACGACGCGGGTTGACGCGTCGGACGCCCGCCCCGCCCATGTGGGCCGCGTCTCGCCGTGAGGCTTCTCTCCTCCGGGGCGAAACACTGCAAGACCGGGCACAACGGTCACCCGTTCTGGGGTGGTCGCCCGGTCTGCGTGTATGTTCCGGGGCCGAGAGCCATGGAAGGGACGCAACCGGTGAACAAGAAGCTCGCGGCCGCACTGTCCGGCGGTGCGGTACTGGTACTGGCGCTGACGGGATGCAGCAGCAGCGACGACGACGGGAACAAGGAGCTCGACGCCTGGGCCAAGCAGGTCTGCGACGCGCTGCCCGCCCAGGACGCGAAGGTCGACGCGGCCAACGAGGCGATCAAGAAGGCCGCCACCGACAACAATGCGCCGGCCACCGTGCAGAAGACCGACTCCCAGGCCTTCCAGGACATGTCCGACGCCTACAAGGCGCTGGCCGGCGCCGTCGACTCCGCCGGTGCGCCCCCCGGCGTCGAGGACGGCAAGAAGAAGCAGTCGGACGCCGTCGCCGCGCTCAACGCGCTCTCCACCTCCTACGCCGACCTGAAGAAGAAGATCGACGTCCTCGACACCAAGGACCAGGCGAAGTTCGCCGAGGGCCTCCAGGACATCGCCACCCAACTCGGCACGCTCAGCAAGAGCGGCAACACCGCCCTGAAGAACCTCGAGGAGGGCGACGTCAAGTCGGCCATGGCCAAGCAGGAGAGCTGCAAGAAGGTCGCCGCGTCGTCGTCCGCCGGGACCTCGCCGCAGACGACGCAGGGCTGATCCCGACCGGGCCGCACCCGCGACGCGACGCGAAGGCGCGAGGGGGACGGGACACAATGGGGGCGTGAGTAACGCCACCCTGTCCCCCCTGCCCTCCGCCGACCATGAGGTCGCCGCCCGGCTGCGCGAGGCCCTGCTCGCGGCCTCCTTCACCGCCGACGGCCTGCTCGACCTGCTCGGCGCCCCCGCGTACGCGGCCCTGGCCCGCAGCGAAACCGTGCCCGCGCTGCGGGCGACCCGCGGGGACACGCCGCTGGAGACCCTCGTCCGGCTCTTCCTGCTCCAGCAGCCCGTGCCGTACGCGCGCGTGGAGGGCGTGCTGCCCGTGCACGCGTGCGTGGCGGGCGGCTGGCTCACCCGCGTCGGCGACGCGGGGGGCGACCTGGCCGCCACCGTGGACGTACGGCCGTACGGCGGGCCCGACGGCGAGGACTGGTTCATCGTGTCGGACCTGGGCTGCGCGGTCGGCGGCGCGGGCGGCATCGGCAGCCGCGACGAGGGCGTCGTCCTCGGCGTCGGCGGCGCCTCCACGACCCTCGCCGGCATCACCGTCCGTACGCCCATGGCGTCCGCGCTCGACCTGGGCACCGGCTCCGGCATCCAGGCGCTGCACGCGTCCCGGCACGCCACGCGCGTGACCGCGACCGACCTCAACCCGCGCGCGCTGCACATCACCGCGCTCACCCTGGCGCTGTCCGGTGCCCCGGCCGCGGACCTGCGCGAGGGCTCGCTGTTCGAACCGGTCCGGGACGACGAGTCGTACGACCTGATCGTCTCCAACCCGCCCTTCGTGATCTCGCCCGGCGCCCGGCTGACGTACCGCGACGGCGGGATGGGCGGGGACGATCTGTGCCGCTCGCTCGTTCAAGGGGCGGGGGAACGGCTGAACGAGGGCGGGTTCGCGCAGTTCCTCGCGAACTGGCAGCACGTGGAGGGGGAGGACTGGCAGGACCGGATCAGGTCGTGGGTGCCGCGCGGCTGCGACGCGTGGATCGTGCAGCGCGAGGTGCAGGACGTCACGCAGTACGCCGAGCTGTGGCTCAGGGACGCCGGTGACCACCGCGGCGACCCGGCCGAGTACCAGGCGCGCTACGACGCCTGGCTGGACGAGTTCGAGGCGCGCAAGGTCAAGGCGGTCGGCTTCGGCTGGATCACGCTGCGCCGGACCTCGGCCGCGGAGCCGGTGATCACGGCCGAGGAGTGGCCGCACCCGGTCGAACAGCCCCTCGGCGACACGGTCCGGGCGCACTTCGAGCGCCTGGACTACCTGCGCGCGCACGACGACGCCGCGCTGCTCGCCGGGCACTTCCGGCTGGCCGGGGAGATCGTCCAGGAGCAGGTCGGCCTGCCCGGGGCCGAGGACCCCGAGCACGTCGTGCTGCGCCAGCACCGGGGCATGCGGCGGGCCACCAAGGTGGACACCGTCGGCGCGGGCTTCGCGGGCGTGTGCGACGGCACGCTCAGCGCGGGCCGCATCCTGGACGCCATAGCGCAGCTGGTCGGCGAGGACCCGGTGCTGCTGCGCGACCGCACGCCCGCACAGATCCGGCTGCTGGTGGAGCAGGGGTTCCTGGAGCCGGCACCGCGATGACGGGCCGCGGGCTCCGGGGAAGGAAGTCGGCCGAAAAGCACGCGCCGCCCCCCTCGGCGGCTCGGTGGCGCGCCATCCGGTCCGTTCCCGGCGCCCGGCCCGTTCCCCGCGCCCGCACATCCCCGTCGGCCCGCCGTTCACCTCCGGTTCTCCCGGACGCCGCCCGCGCGTGTCAGTCTCCGGGGGCTGGCGACGGGCGGGCGGGAGAAAAAAGGGGCGGGGCGGGCATGGACGGCGGACCGGCGGTGTTCACGGGCGCGGTGTTCGCCCTGTTCGGACTCGCACTGCTGGCGTGGACCGCGGTGCGCGTCCGGCACCGCGAACCCGTCGCGCACGGTGTGAGCCCTGTCGCATCGGCGGCCCTCGCGACCCTGGCCGCGCTGCTGTCGCTGGCCGCGGGCGCGTGGTGCCTGTCCCGGCTCTGAGGAGCGGGCCCCACCGGCCGTGAGCACCGGATCGGGGTGGTGGCGCGGGGCGCCGTACCGTTGAGGGGGAGGGCTGTGTTCCGGTCGGGTGGAAAAGTACCGGTCGGCAGTCCGGGCGGCAGGAATGGCGGTAGTCGGGTTACCGTTCGAGTGGCCGTTGCGGGCTTTTCCCGTTTGACACGGGGGCGGGATGTACCGTCACACTCCGCAGCGTCACCATGACCGTGCCCCGGGACGAAGGCCTGGGGAGGCCCCAGCGTCGACCGGAGAGAAGAGCGAAGTTGTCCCCGACCAGCGAGACCGCGAAGGGCGGCCGCCGACTCGTCATCGTCGAGTCGCCTGCCAAGGCGAAGACGATCAAGGGCTATCTCGGCCCCGGATACGTTGTCGAGGCGAGCGTCGGGCACATCCGCGACCTCCCCAACGGCGCCGCCGAGGTGCCCGATAAGTACACCGGTGAGGTGCGCCGCCTCGGCGTGGACGTCGAACACGACTTCGAGCCGATCTACGTCGTCAACGCCGACAAGAGGGCACAGGTCAAGAAGCTCAAGGACCTGCTGAAGGACTCCGACGAGCTCTACCTCGCCACCGATGAGGACCGCGAGGGCGAGGCCATCGCCTGGCACCTGCAGGAAGTGCTCAAGCCCAAGGTGCCGGTCAAGCGGATGGTCTTCCACGAGATCACCAAGTCCGCGATCCAGGCCGCCGTGGCCAACCCGCGCCAGCTCAACCAGCGCCTGGTCGACGCCCAGGAGACCCGCCGCATCCTCGACCGTCTCTACGGCTACGAGGTGTCGCCGGTCCTGTGGAAGAAGGTCATGCCGCGCCTGTCGGCGGGCCGCGTGCAGTCCGTCGCCACCCGGCTCGTCGTCGAGCGGGAACGCGAGCGCATCGCCTTCCGCTCCGCCGAGTACTGGGACCTCACGGGCACCTTCTCGACCGGCCGCGCGGGAGACCCGTCGGACCCGTCGTCGCTGGTCGCCCGGCTGCAGACCGTCGACGGCAGGCGGGTCGCGCAAGGCCGCGACTTCGACTCCCTGGGACAGCTCAAGGGCGCGAACACCCTCCACCTCGACGAGGCGAACGCCCGCGCCCTCGCCGCCGCCCTGGAGAACACCCGGTTCGCGGTGCGCTCCGTCGAGTCCAAGCCGTACCGCCGCTCGCCGTACGCCCCGTTCCGCACGACGACGCTGCAGCAGGAGGCGAGCCGCAAGCTCGGCTTCGGCGCGAAGGCCACCATGCAGGTCGCGCAGAAGCTGTACGAGAACGGCTACATCACCTACATGCGTACGGACTCCACGACGCTGAGCGACACGGCGGTCTCCGCCGCCCGCGCCCAGGTCACGCAGCTGTACGGCGCCGACTACCTGCCGCCGCAGCCGCGCACGTACGCCGGCAAGGTCAAGAACGCGCAGGAGGCGCACGAGGCGATCCGCCCCTCGGGTGATCGTTTCCGCACCCCCGCCGAGACCGGTCTGACCGGCGACCAGTTCAAGCTGTACGAGCTGATCTGGAAGCGCACGGTCGCCTCGCAGATGAAGGACGCGACCGGCAACAGCGTGACGGTCAAGATCGCCGGCACCGCGGCCGACGGCCGGGACGTCGAGTTCAGCGCCTCCGGCAAGACGATCACCTTCCACGGCTTCCTCAAGGCCTACGTCGAGGGCGCCGACGACCCGAACGCCGAGCTGGACGACCGCGAGCGCCGCCTGCCGCAGGTCGCCGAGGGCGATGCGCTGTCGGCCGAGGAGATCACGGTCGACGGGCACGCGACCAAGCCCCCGGCCCGCTACACCGAGGCCAGCCTGGTCAAGGAGCTCGAGGAGCGGGAGATCGGCCGCCCGTCGACGTACGCGTCGATCATCGGCACGATCCTCGACCGCGGCTACGTGTTCAAGAAGGGCACGGCCCTGGTGCCGTCCTTCCTGTCCTTCGCCGTGGTCAACCTCCTGGAGAAGCACTTCGGGCGACTCGTCGACTACGACTTCACCGCTCGCATGGAGGACGACCTCGACCGCATCGCGCGCGGTGAGGCCCAGGCCGTGCCGTGGCTGAAGCGGTTCTACTTCGGCGAGGGCACGGTCACCGGCGGCGCCGCCGACGCCGGCAACGGCGACGGGGACCACCTCGGCGGCCTCAAGGAGCTGGTGACCGACCTGGGCGCCATCGACGCGCGCGAGGTGTCGTCGTTCCCGGTGGGCAACGGCATCGTGCTGCGCGTCGGCCGCTACGGGCCGTACATCGAGCGCGGCGAGAAGGACTCCGAGAACCACCAGCGCGCCGACATCCCCGAGGACCTGGCGCCTGACGAGCTGTCCGTGGAGCTGGCGGAGGAACTGCTCGCCAAGCCGAGCGGTGACTTCGAGCTGGGCACCGACCCGGCGACCGGCCACCAGATCATCGCCAAGGACGGCCGCTACGGCCCGTACGTCACCGAGGTGCTGCCCGAGGGCACGCCGAAGACCGGCAAGAACGCGGTCAAGCCGCGCACGGCCTCGCTGTTCAAGACGATGTCGCTGGACACCGTGACCCTGGACGACGCCCTCCGGCTGATGTCGCTGCCGCGCGTCGTCGGCGCCGACGCCGAGGGCCAGGAGATCACCGCGCAGAACGGCCGCTACGGCCCGTACCTGAAGAAGGGCACGGACTCGCGGTCCCTGCAGTCCGAGGACCAGCTCTTCACGATCACGCTGGAGGAGGCGCTGGCGATCTACGCCCAGCCCAAGCAGCGCGGTCGGGCGGCCGCCAAGCCGCCGCTGAAGGAACTGGGCGAGGACCCGGTCAGCGGGAAGCCGGTCGTGGTGAAGGACGGCCGCTTCGGGCCGTACGTCACCGACGGGGAGACCAACGCGACCCTGCGCTCCGACGACAGCGTCGAGGCGATCACCCCGGAGCGCGGCTACGAGCTGCTCGCCGAGAAGCGCGCCAAGGCTCCCGCCAAGAAGACGACGAAGAAGGCCGCAGCGAAGAAGGCCCCGGCCAAGAAGGCGGCCGCGACCAAGACCGCCGCCAAGAAGACGACCGCGAAGAAGGCGACCGCGAAGAAGACGACCGCCAAGTCGGCGGCCGCCAAGACGACGGCCACCGCCAAGAAGACCGCGGCGGCTTCGCGGACGGCGGCCTCCGAGGACTGAGCCTCCGCCCTGCTGGTCCGATGATCCTCTGATCCTCCGCCAGTTCTTCACCGCGGCTCCACGATCCGCGCGCCCTGCCCCACTTCGGTGGGTCGGGGCGTGCGTGCGTTCGGGCGTGTCCCACTCGGTGTCAGCCGCGGCCGATAGGCTGAATGCATGACCCGAGCCGAGCAGCCAACGGCCCCCACACCCGCCCCGGACGAAGCCCTGGTGGCCGACTCCCGCGAACGCGCCGTGCGCGCCCTGTTGCGTCAGCCGACCGTACGGCGGCTGTGGAGCGCCCAGCTCGTGGGCGGTGTGGGCGACGCCCTCGCCCTCCTGGTGCTGGTCCTCCTCGCCCTGCAGGCGGCCATCGACCAGGGCTCCTTCGGGGGCGGCTACCGGGGCGTGGCCTTCGCGGTGACGACCGTCTTCGCGGTGCGCGTTCTGGCCACCCTGCTCTTCGGGGCGGTGCTGCTCGGACCGCTGACCACCCTCACCGCCAAGGACGGCCCGCTCGACCGGCGCTGGACCATGGTCGGCGCGGACGGCCTGCGGGCCGCGCTGCTGATCGTGGCGCCGCTGTGGATCGACTGGACGCCGGACAACGCCCTCGCGCTGCTCCTCGTCACCGTCTTCGTGCTCGGGGTCGCCGAGCGGTTCTGGACGATAGCGCGCGAGAGCGCGGCGCCCGCGCTGCTCCCCCCGCCGCCCCCGGAGGGCGCGACGGTACGGCCGCTGCCGGACCACCTCGACGCCCTGCGCCGCCTGTCGCTGCGCACCGGCTTCCTGGCCATCCCGCTCGGCGCGGCCGCGCTGGTCGTGGCCGGACTGGTCAACAACCTGCTGGGCACGGGCATCGACTGGTTCGCCCAGCACCAGGCGGCCCTCGCTTCGTACGTGGCGGCCGGACTGTTCGCCGCGGCGCTGTCCGTCGTGGTCTACCTGGAGCTTCCCGACACGCGGACGCCCCGCGCGCGTTCGCCGCTCGAGGGACTGCGCCGGCCGCGCACGTCCGCCGGGGTGGACGCCGGCCGCACGCGCGCGATCCCGCTGCTGGTGCTCGCCTGCGCTGCGGTCGCCGGGGCGGTCTCCGCGGCGGTCGCCGTCGCCGTGCTGCACGCCAAGGACCTGGGCGGCGGCCCGGTGCTCTACGGCCTGCTGGTCCTCGGCCTGACCGGTGGGGTCGTCGTCGGCATCCGTACGGCGCCGTCCGTGCTGCCCGCCCTGTCGCGGCGCCGCCTGCTGTCGCTGGCCATCGCCTTCACCGGCGTCGCCCTGCTCGCGGCCGGACTGGTGCCGGACGTCACCAGCGTGCTGCTGATCGTCACGCTGGCCGGGGTCGGCGCGGGCGTCGCCGCCAACGTCGGGCACACGCTGCTCGACCAGGAGGCCGAGGAGCTGCGCAAGGCGCGCACGACGGAGCACCTGCACGCGGTGGTCCGGGTGTTCGTGGCGCTGGGCGCGCTGATCGCCCCGCTGGTGGCCGCGCTGATCGGGCCGCACCGGCTGGAGAACGGCAAGTTCGTCTTCGCGCACGGCGGCGCGGCGTTCACGCTGATGCTGGTGGGCGCGCTGCTGCTCCCGGTGGCCGTGCTGGTGCTGGCCAAGCTCGACGACCGCTCGGGCGTCCCGCTGCGCAAGGACCTGCGCGACGCGGTCCTCGGCGGTGACGAGCCGACTTCGGCCCCTGCGACGAACGGTTTCTTCATCGCCCTGGAGGGCGGCGACGGCGCCGGCAAGTCCACGCAGGCCGAGGCGCTGGCCGAGTGGATCCGCGCCAAGGGCCACGAGGTCGTCCTCACCCGCGAGCCGGGCGCCACGCCGGTCGGCAAGCGGCTGCGGTCGATCCTGCTGGACGTCTCCAGCGCCGGGCTCTCGCACCGCGCGGAGGCGCTGCTGTACGCGGCGGACCGCGCCGAGCACGTGGACACCGTGGTGCGCCCGGCGCTGGAGCGCGGCGCGGTGGTCATCTCCGACCGGTACGTCGACTCGTCCGTGGCCTACCAGGGCGCCGGTCGCGACCTGTCCCCGGTCGAGATCGCGCGCATCTCGCGCTGGGCGACGAACGGACTGGTGCCGCACCTGACGGTGCTGCTGGACGTCTCGCCGGAGACCGCGCGCGAGCGGTTCACGGAGGCGCCGGACCGGCTGGAGTCGGAGCCGGCGGAGTTCCACGCGCGCGTGCGCTCCGGGTTCCTCACGCTGGCCGCGTCCGATCCCGGCCGCTACCTCGTCGTGGACGCCGGTCAGGAGCCGGAGGGCGTCACGACGGTGATCCGCCACCGCCTCGACCGGATGCTGCCGCTGTCCGAGGCCGAGATCGCGGCCCGGGAGGAGGCCCGGCGCAAGGCCGAGGAAGAGGCGCGCCGCAAGGCCGAGGAGGAGGCCCGGCGCAAGGCCGAGGAGGAGCGCTTGGAGCGCGAGCGCCAGGAGCAGCTCGCCAAGCTGCGCGCCGAGGAGGAGGAGCGCAAGCGGCGCGAGCTGGAGGAGGCGCAGCGCCGCGAGGCCGAGCGGCAGGCGGAGGAGGCCCGGCAGCGGGCCGAGGAAGCGCGCCGCCGGGCCGAGGAGGAGCGGCAGCGGCTGCTCGCCGAGGAGAAGGCCCGGGCCGAGGAGGAGGCGCGCCGCAAGGCCGAGGAGGAGCGGCGCCGCCAGCAGGCCGAGCAGGAGGCCAGGCTGCGCGCCGAGGCCGAGGCGCGGCGGCTGGAGAAGCAGCGCAAGGCCGAGGAGGCACTGCTGCGGGCCGAGGAGGCCCGGCGGGCGGCCGAGGAGGCCGCCGCGGCGGCTCAGGCCGGACCGAAGCCGGTGGCACCCCGTCCGGCCGCGGCGGCCACGGCCGCACCGGACGCGCTGACCGTGCCGACGCCGGTGGTGTCCTCGCCGGGTACGTCGGACGACACGACGGTGCTGCGCCCGGTGCGCGGTGACAAGGAGCCGGACGCGCGGGCCGACGGTGCGGTTGCCGACGCCGAGGTGACGGCGGAGCTGCCGCAGCCGAAGGTCGCGGCGGAGCCCGCCGGAAGGCCGGCGTCGGAGTCGGAGGAGACCGCGGTGCTGCCGCCCGTCTCGGCGCAGGAGGAGACGGCTGTACTGCCTCCGGTGTCGCCGCAGGAGGAGACGGCGGTGCTGCCGCCGGTGCGGGACGAGGAGCCGGTGGACCGCCGGGTGCCGCCCGGGTTCTTCCGCGACGGGCCGGCCGGACCGGCCCGCGACGAGGATGCGGGGCCGGACGACCGCACGCGTGAGCTGCCCCAGATCGACGAGGACGGCACCCCGCGGCGCCGCACCCGCTCCGACTGGGCCGAGGAGACGCCCCTCGACGACCTGCCGACCCTGGCGGACGAACTGCTCGGCCCGCACCGCGGGGAGGACGAGCCGGACGAGGGCCGCGGGCGCGGGTGGGGGCGCCGCCGCTGAGGTTCCCGGTGGGGGGCGGGCCGGCTGACGGCGTCCGCTGTCAGTGCCGCCCCCCACAATGGAAGCCGCGACACCGAGCACCACGGAAGGGCGGCGCCGAGCGATGACCGTGTGGGACGACCTGGTCGGGCAGGAGAAGGTCTGCGAGCAGCTGGCCGCGGCCGCCCGGGACGCCGACGCGTTCGTCACGGCGGTCTCCACCGGCGCCCCGCCGCCCGAGGCGTCGAAGATGACGCACGCGTGGCTGTTCACCGGCCCTCCGGGGGCCGGCCGCACCCAGGCCGCCCGCGCCTTCGCCGCCGCCCTCCAGTGCGTCAGCCCCGACCGCGCCCTGGGCGGCGTCCCCGGCTGCGGCTTCTGCGACGGCTGCCACACCGCCCTGATCGGCACGCACGCGGACGTCACGACCGTCGCCGCCGTAGGCACCCAGATCCTCGCCGAGGACATGCGCGACACGGTCCGCAAGTCCTTCACGTCGCCGGCGAACGGCCGCTGGCAGGTCATCCTCGTCGATGACGCCGAGCGCCTGAACGAGAAGTCGGCCAACGCCGTCCTCAAGGCCGTCGAGGAGCCGGCCCCCCGCACCGTCTGGCTGCTGTGCGCCCCGTCCATCGAGGACGTGCTGCCCACGATCCGCTCCCGCTGCCGCCACCTGAACCTGCGCACGCCCTCGGTGGACGCGGTAGCCGACCTGCTGATGCGCAGGGAGGGCATCGAGCCCGCGGTCGCCGTGGCCGCCGCCCGCGCCACGCAGGGCCACGTCGACCGCGCCCGGCGCCTCGCCACCGACCCCGCCGCCCGTGAGCGCCGCGCCGCCGTGCTGAAGCTGCCCCTGCGCGTCGAGGACGTCGGCGGAGCCCTCAAGGCGGCCCAGGAACTGGTCGACGCGGCCGCCGAGGACGCCAAGGCGCTCGCCGAGGAACTGGACGGCAAGGAGACCGAGGAGCTGAAGGCGGCGCTGGGCGCGGTCCAGGGCGGCCGGCTCCCGCGCGGCACCGCGGGCGTGATGAAGGACCTGGAGGACAAGCAGAAGCGCCGCCGCACGCGGACCCAGCGCGACAGCCTCGACGTCGCCCTGACCGACCTCACCGCGTTCTACCGCGACGTCCTCGCCCTCCAGCTCGGCTCCCGCGTCGCCATCGCCAACGCGGACGCGCAGGACGCCCTGGAGCGGCTGGCCCGCGCGAGCACCCCCGAGGCGACCCTGCGCCGCATCGAGGCGGTCGCCGCGTGCCGCGACGCCCTGGACCGCAACGTCGCGCCTCTGCTGGCGGTGGAGGCGATGACGATGGCGCTGAGAGCGGGCTGACGGCACGGCACGCGGAGACGGCTGACGACCGTGTCACTCGTCCGTGGGGCATCCGACACGGAGAGCACCTGAGCGGTTGCGCAGAGTTACGCTCGCTTGATGCACGCCCTGCGCTCCCCCCGCCCCAGCACTCGCACCGGCCACCGAAGGCGCCGGCACCCCACCGGTCTCGGCCTGCTCGCCCTGGCCGCGCTGCTCGTCCCGGCCTGCTCCGCCCAAGGCGCCAGCACCGCCGCGGGCTCGACCAGTACCGCCGCGGCCGAGGCGGTGCTCACCCCGCTGCCGAAGGCGACGCCGTCGGCGCTGGCGCCGTACTACGGCCAGCGGCTGAGCTGGCGTGACTGCGGTGTGCCCGGCTTCCAGTGCGCCACCATGAAGGCGCCGCTCGACTACGCGAAGCCGGACGGTGGCGACGTGCGGCTGGCGGTGGCCCGCAAGAAGGCCACCGGCCCGGGGAAGCGGATCGGGTCGCTGCTGGTGAACCCGGGCGGTCCGGGCGGCTCGGCGATCGGCTACCTCCAGCAGTACGCGGGCGTGGGCTACCCGGCCCCGGTGCGCGCCCGCTACGACATGGTGGCCGTCGACCCGCGTGGCGTGGCCCGCAGCGAGCCCGTCGAGTGCCTGAACGGGCCGAAGATGGACGCGTACACGCAGACCGACGTCACGCCGGACGACCAGCGGGAGAAGACCGAGCTGGTCGGCGCGTTCAAGACGTTCGCCGAGGGGTGCGGCGCCGACGCCCCGAAGCTGCTGCGCCACGTCTCCACGGTCGAGGCGGCGCGGGACATGGACATCCTGCGAGCCCTGCTCGGCGACCGGAAGCTGCACTACGTGGGGGCGTCGTACGGGACGTTCCTCGGTGCGACGTACGCGGGGCTCTACCCGCAGCGGGTGGGCCGGCTGGTGCTGGACGGCGCGATGGACCCGTCGCTGTCGGCGCGCCGGATGAACCTGGACCAGACGAAGGGCTTCGAGACGGCGTTCCAGTCGTTCGCGAAGGACTGCGTACGGCAGTCGGACTGCCCGCTCGGCGGCCCCGGTACGACGCCCGCGCAGGTGGGCCGCAACCTCAAGGCGTTCTTCGACCGGCTCGACGCCCACCCGATCCCGGCCGGCGACGCCGACGGCCGCACGCTCGGCGAGTCGCTGGCCACGACCGGTGTGATCGCGGCGATGTACGACGAGAGCGCGTGGGGCGAGCTGCGCGAGGCGCTGACCGCGGCGATGAAGCGCGACGACGGCTCCGGCCTGCTCGCCCTGTCGGACAGCTACTACGAGCGGGACCCCGACGGCCGCTACAGCAACCTGATGTTCGCCAACGCGGCCGTGAACTGCCTGGACCTGCCGCCCTCCTTCGACACCCCGGACCAGGTCGCGAAGGCGGTGCCGTCGTTCGAGGAGGCGTCGCCGGTCTTCGGCGAGGGCCTGGCCTGGTCGTCGCTGAACTGCGCGTACTGGCCGGTGGCGCCCACGGGTGAGCCGCACCGCATCGAGGCGAAGGGCGCGGCGCCGATCGTCGTGGTCGGCACCACCCGCGACCCGGCGACCCCGTACCGCTGGGCTCAGGCCCTGGCCGGCCAGCTCGCCTCGGGCCGCCTGCTGACCTACGAGGGCGACGGCCACACCGCGTACGGCCGCGGCAGCTCCTGCATCGACACCGCGATCGACACCTACCTGCTGCGCGGCACACCCCCGGCGGAGGGCAAGCGCTGCACGTAGGGCGAGGCCAGGGGTGTGGTCGGAGCACCCTGGGAAACTGTGTAGACTTACCGACGTTGCCGATCGCACCATGGTGCGCAACGGCGCGCCGCCTTAGCTCAGATGGCCAGAGCAACGCACTCGTAATGCGTAGGTCTCGGGTTCGAATCCCGAAGGCGGCTCCACCAGCCCCAGCCCGGATGCATCCGGGCTGGGGTTTTTTGCGTTGTCATGGGTGTCGTTCCCGTAGGTGTGGTGCCCGGGGGCGTCGGTGCAGATCGGAAAAACAATCCGGGTGGCGGTAAATCGGCCCGGTCCTGGTGGCGATACACCTGGCCATTGACCTGAAGTATCGGAATTAGGGGTCGTCGGAATAGTGCTCGTCTGTCAATTCCCTCACCCGTTCGCCACAGTATCCGTGCCACCCGGGCGCCGTTAGGTGAGATATGACGAAGGCAACCGGGGATGGGTGCTTCGACCTCAGGGCGACCGAGGGACGAGCGGGTCAACTGATCGAGCGGGCGGCCGTGCTGGGGGCGTACACCTACGTCTCCGCTCCAAGAGGTTCGGCGGCCGTGACCAACGGGGCGCTGATCAGGGACGGAAGGGCGGTGACCCTCCGGGTGACCGAACCGCTGCTGCGGGACTTCGTCGCATCGATGCTCTGCATGGAGGCCGATCTGGCCCGCCGCTGGATGACCGCGCAAGGGCATTCGTCTTTTTCCGGCGCGGAATAGTCGGTCCGTATCATGTACGACGAACGAACGGGCCCGTGGGGATTCCAGGATCACGGACAGCAATTCCATGACGTCGGCACGGGCCGGCACCGGGCGGCCTCGGACGTCTTCGTCGACCGTGCGGAAACCGCGGACCTGATCTGGGATCCGGCGGAAGAGCTCGCCTTCATGCTGCAGGACGCCATGGAACGGGACGGCGAGCCGCGGCCGAAGATCCCGGCGGCGCGCGAGGAGGCCTCCCTCGTCGACCCGGCGCCCGGTACGCCGATGCGCAACCTCCAGGACCTCACCGACGAACTGCCGCCCCTGCGGCACGCGCCCGCGGGACACCGGAGGGTCCGGAAGCGCCGGCGCGTCAGCAGCCTCCGCGTGATCAGCCTGTCCATCACGGGAATGGTGGCCGTCATGGCATCGGCGGTGAGCCTGTTCGGTGGCATGGTCGCCTACAGCCCCCTGCACCTGCTGGCGGTCACCCGCACGGGAGGCGGCATGGCCGCCTGGTGGCCGCTGCTCGTGTACGGACCGTGGCTGGTGGCGGCCCTCTCGGTGCTGCGGGCCGCGGTGCACCAGCGACGCGCCGTCCACTCCTGGTGCGTGGTGCTCCTCTTCTCGGCGACGGCGCTGCTGATCTGCGTGCTCCAGTCGCCCAGGTCGCTGACCGGCCACGTCGCGGCGGCCCTGCCGAGCGTCGCGTCGCTGGCCTGCTTCCAGCAGCTGGTCCGGCAGATCACGCTCACCCGCCCGCCCCGGCGTGCCGTCGTACCGAGGCACCGGCAGCGGCCCCCCGCCCAGGAGGCGCAGGCCACGGAGGCGAAACCGGCCGAGGGGCAGGTTGGGCGCGGTGCCGCCGGTGGGCGGCCGGGAGAGCGGGGCGGCAGGTGAGGTGCCCTCGCCCGTCCGCGGTGAGCACGGTGAGTGCGGTGAGAACGCTGTACGCACTTAGCATGGGCGCATGGCCGAACCACACGACACGGACCGCCCGAGCGACCTGAACGAACCGCAGCCGATCATCTGGCAGCGGCCCGAGCGGGGGGCGCGCGGGCCGGTTCCGGCGTACAGCCGCGAGCGCATCGCCGAGGTCGCGATCGCACTGGCCGACGGCGAGGGCATCGAGGCGGTCACGATGCGCCGCATCGCCAAGGAGCTGGGCACGGGCGCGATGACGCTGTACCGGTACCTGCCGACCAAGGAGGACCTGTACGCCGTCGTCATCGACCAGGCCCTCGGGTACGAGCCGCAGGAGCCGACCGGTGACGTACGGGCCGACCTGGCCACGTTCGCCCGTCGCTACCGGGAGACCCTGCGCCGGCACCCCTGGCTGGCGCACGCCGTCGCCAGCCGGCCCGTCATGGGGCCCAACATGCTGCGCGGCAACGAGCGCGACCTCGCGCTGGTCGACGGCCGAGGGCTGGGCATCGACGAGATGATGCAGGTGGTGAACCTGATCCGGCACTGGGTCACCGGCGCCACGCAGGCCGAGACGGCCGAGCGGGAGGCCGCCCTGCGCTCCGGCATGGACCGCAGGACCTGGCAGCAGCGGATGGGTCCGTACATCAGGGAACTGCTGGCCACCGGCCGGTTCCCCTACCTCGACCGGATGGTCCGCGAGGCCCGCTACCCCAGCCGTGACGAGCGGTTCGAGACCGGCCTGGCCGTCCTGCTGGACGGCATCGAGGCCCGTTTCCCCGCGCTCGCCGGGCGGCCGGGCTGAGGGCTCCCGCCGCACCGGCGGCGGCTTCCGGCGTCAGAGTCCGGCGCGGGTGAACCGCCGAACCGACAGGGGCACGAAGAGCGCCAGGAGGAACGCGGACCACAGCAGGGTCGCGGCCAACGGGTGGGCGAGCGGCCAGGAGCCGGCCGTGGCCGCGGCCCCCGGGTTGCCGAACAACGACCGGCAGGCGGCGACCGCCGCGCTGAGGGGGTTGCCCTCGCAGACCACCCGCAGCCAGCCCGGCATGCCGTCCGTCGGCACGAACGCGTTGGACAGCATGCTCAGCGGCAGGGTGAGCGGCGCGAGCGCGTCGGCCGTCTGCGCGGAGGGCATGATCAGGCCGAGGTAGGTGCCGACCCACGACATGGTGTACCGGAACAGCAGCAGGACACCGAGGGCGCCCAGCGCGTGGCCGAGGCCGTGGTGGGCCCGCCAGCCGAACGCCAGCCCCGAGGTCACCAGGATCAGCAGGCCGAAGAGGCCGGTGACGGTGTCGGCGCCGGTCTGCCCGACCGGCACCGCGGCGCGCGCGGTGGGCATCGAGCGCAGCCGGTCGGTGACCCCGCGGCCCTGGTCGGTGGCGACGTCCACCATCGCGGAGGACAGCGCGAACATGCCGGTCATGACGAAGAGGCCGGGCATCAGGTACTCGCGGTAGTTGCCGCCGCCGGGCACCTTGATGGCGCTGCCGAAGACGAAACCGAAGAGCACCACCATGACCGCGGGCATCACCAGCATCGCGACCAGGGTGCCGGGCTGATGCCGGAGGTGGAGCAGCTTGCGCTCCACGAGGGTGAGTCCGTCCGCCAGGACGATCATGCCGTCGCTCCTTCCTTCGTCCGCTCGCGCCGCCGCCCCTTCGGCGCCCTGCGCCCGCCCTGCTGCGCCCCGCCCCGCCGCGTCCCGGTCGCGTCCCCGTCGGCTCCACCGGTCCCATCGGTTCCAGCAGTCCCGGTGGTGCGGCCGGTCAGCGTGAGGAACACGTCGTCGAGGCTCGGCCGGCGGACGCCGACGTCCTGGACCACCACGCCGGCCGCGTCCAGCTCGCGCACCAGCTGCGGCACCGACGGCGCCCTGCCCGGTACGCCGGTGACGATCCGCAGGTCCTCGACCACCGGGCGGCCGCCGGTCAGCCGTTCCAGGACGGCCACCGCACCCGCGAGGTCGGCCTCGCCGCCCACCTCGATGTCGACGTGGCTGCCGATGCGCGCCTTCAGCCCGGCGGGGCTGCCCTCGGCGATCACCCGGCCGCGGTCGACCACGGCCACGGCGGACGCCAGCTGGTCCGCCTCGTCCAAGTACTGGGTGGTGAGCAGCACCGTCGTGCCCTCGGCGACCAGCTCGCGCACGATCGCCCAGATGTCCAGGCGGCTGCGCGGGTCGAGTCCGGTGGTCGGCTCGTCCAGGAAGAGGACGGCGGGGGCACGCAGCAGGCTGGCGATCAGGTCGATGCGCCGGCGCATGCCGCCGGAGTACGTGCTGACCAGCCGGTCGGCCGCCTTGGTCAGCTCGAACCGCTCCAGCAGGTCGTCGGCGCGGTGCCGGGCGCCGCGGCGGCCCAGGCGGGCCAGCCTGCCGAAGATCCTCAGGTTCTCGCGGCCGGTGAGCTTCTCGTCCACGGCGGCGTGCTGTCCGGCCAGGCCGATGGCCTCGCGGACCGCGTCGGGCCGTGCGGCCACGTCGTGTCCGGCCACGGTGGCCCGTCCCGCCGTGGCGCGGGTCAGTGTGCTGAGGATGCGCACGACGGTGCTCTTGCCGGCGCCGTTCGGGCCCAGCAGCCCGTAGACGGTGCCCGGTGCCACGGCCAGGTCGAGGCCGGCCAGCGCCTCCACGTCGCCGTAGCGCTTGCGCAGGCCGTGCACCGACACGATGGGCGAGTCCACGTTTCCCTCCCTCTCTCCTCCGGTGAACGTTTCTGAGTGCGACGTACGCAGTCACGGTACGCAGGTGAGTACGACGTACGCAATAGGCACGTTCGGTGAGGGAGGTCAGGCGGTCGGTCTGTGCCGCCAGGGGACGCGGGCCCTACTTGGCGTCCGCGTAGCACTCCACCACGGCCGTCGTGAACGGGAACCGCACCGGCGTCTCCCCGAACGTCAGGCGCCCGGCGGTGCGCGACGCCTCGCGGATCGCCGCGACGACGGCCTCCGCCTCCTCCTCGGGGCAGTGCACGATCACCTCGTCGTGCTGGAAGAAGACCAGCTCGGCCGCCATGCCCGCACAGGCGCGGCGCAGCGCCGCGAGCAGCAGCAGGGCCCAGTCGGCGGCGCTGCCCTGGACGACGAAGTTGCGGGCGAAACGGCCGCGGGCGCGGGCGTCGGTCGAGGCGTACCCCGGCACCCACGGGCGGTCGTCGGTGCCGTCCTCGCCCACCGGGATGCCGGCCTCGTCCTCCGCGTCCTCGCCGGTCCGGGTCGCGGGCGGACAGGTGCGTCCCAGCCAGGTGCGCACCAGCCGGCCCTCCTCGCCGGCCCGGGCGGCGTCGTCGACGTACGCCACCGCGCGCGGGAAGCGACGGCGCAGCGCGGCGAGGTTCTTCAGGCCGTCGCCGGAGGTCTGGCCGTAGACGGCGCCGAGCACGGCGATCTTGGCCTGGGCGCGGTCGCCGGAGAAGGCGCGGTCGGACACCGCCTGGTAGAGATCGCTGTCGCGGCCGGCCACCTCCATCAGCCCGGGATCGCGGGAGATCGCGGCGAGCACGCGCGGCTCCATCTGGTCGGCGTCGGCGACCACCAGCCGCCAGCCGGGGTCGGCGACCACGGCCCGCCGGATCACCTTGGGGATCTGCAGGGCGCCCCCGCCGTTGGTCACCCAGCGGCCGGTGACTGTGCCGCCGGCGTGGAACTCCGGCCGGAAGCGTCCGTCGCGCACCCAGTCCTGGAGCCAGGACCAGCCGTGCGCGACCCAGATGCGGTACAGCTTCTTGTACTCCACCAGGGGCTTCACCGCCGGGTGGTCCAGCGACTCCAGCTCCCAGCGGCGGGTGGACCTGATCTTGATCCCGGCCTGCGCGAACGCCTTGACCACGTCGGCCGGCAGGTCGGGCCGCACCCGGCGGCCGAAGGCGGCGGACACCTCGTCGGCCAGCTCGGCCAGGCGCCGCGGCTCGCCCCCGCCGGCGTACCGCTCGCCCAGCAGGTCGTGCAGCACCGCGCGATGGACGTCCGCGCGCCACGGCAGCCCGGCGCGGTTCATCTCGGCGGCGACCAGCATCCCCGCCGACTCGGCGGCGGTCAGCAGCCGCATCCGGTCGGGGTGCTCGGCCCGGTCGTGGCGCCGCTGCTGGTCGGCGTAGACCTCGAGGAGGTCCGCCAGGCGCACCGGGACGCCGCCCTGCGGCTCGAACAGCGGCGACTGGGAGCCGGGCTCGGCGGAACGCGGCGGCGGGTCGGGCGGGACGGGTCCGCCGCGCAGCCGGGCCAGGGCGGCGGCCGCGGAGCGCGGCTCGCCGGACCTCCCCTCGTGGCCCAGGAGGAGGGTCTCGGCGTCCTCGACGTCGTAGCACCGCTCTACTCGCACCCCCGTGGCGAGCAGGCGCGGGTACACCTCGGCCGTGGAACGCCAGACCCATCGGGTCACGTCGGGCCGTCGGCGCACGGCCTCGACGAGATCCGCCTCCCGGGCGACCGGCCCGGCGGGCAGCCCGTCCCGGCCGAGGGGGGCGACCTCCGCGCCGCCGTCCTCGGCCGGGGCGAGCGCCCAGCGGTCGGTCATGCGGTCAGTGTGGCAGGGGGGTCTGACAATGGCCCTGACCTGCGATGTCGCGGCTCGGAGGGCAAGGGGCGCTCCGGGGTCGCGGACCCTTCGGCGTGGTCACGGACCCTTCGGCGCGGTCACGGGCCCTTCGGTGCCTCGGGCGAATCTGTCTCGGCCTGCTGCGCCACCAGCTGCGCCAGGGCCTCGGCGACGTACCGCTCGGTCGCCGCCTTCCCGATGCCGAGTCTGCTGAGGACGCCCTCGCCGTTCTCGTGCTCCAGCAGGGCGAGCAGCAGGTGTTCGGTGCCGACGTAGTTGTGGCCCAGGCGCAGGGCCTCGCGGAACGTCAGCTCCAGGACCTTCTTGGCGTCCGGGCCGTACGGCACGAGCTCGGGGGCGTCCTCGGCGGCGGGCGGCAGCGCGGCCCTGGCCGCCTCGCGCACCGCGTCCAGACCGACGCCCTGGGCGGTGACCGCCCGGACCGCCAGCCCCTCCGGCTCGGCGAGCAGGCCGAGGACCAGGTGCTCGGGCAGGCCCTCGGTGGCGCCGGCCGACTTGGCCTCGTTGTGGGCGCTGACGACGACGTTGCGCGCGCGGGGGGTGTAGCGGGCGAAGCCCTGGCCGGGGTCGAGGTCGGTGGACTCCTTCGGCACGAACCGCTTCTGGGCGGCCTGCCGGGTGACGCCCATGCTGCGGCCGATGTCGGTCCAGGAGGCGCCGGAGCGCCGCGCCTGGTCCACGAAGTGCCCGATGAGGTGGTCGGCCACGTCCCCGAGGTGGTCCGCGGCGATCACGGCGTCCTGGAGCTGCTCCAGGGGCTCGGTGTGGACCTTCTTGATGGCGTCGATGAGGTCGTCCAGGCGGACGGGAGTGGTGACGGCGGAATTGGAGTTCGTCGACATGTGTCAACCGTAGGTTGACAGTGGGCGGGCGTCAACCCGCGGTTGACAGTTGGTCGGGCGGCTGCGGGCGCCGAGGCACCGGCCCGCGCGCGGCCACCGCGGGAAGACCCCTCAAAACACCTCCGCGCGCGCGTGCCACCATCGACGGGTGAGCAGCACCGACACCCCCACCGGCCCGTCCACCGTCGAGCGCGCCTTCCGCACGGCGCTCTACGACAGTGCCGACGCCTCCCTCGACACCGGCGCCTCCCTGCTGGCCGCCGACCCCGCGGCGGACGCCGACCTCGCGCGCCGGGGGGAGGAGTTCGTGGCGGCCCTGTGGGGACGCGGCTGGCAGCCCGCCGACGTCGTACGGGTGGTCCGGCGCGAGCTCGGGGACGCCTCGGTGGGCCTGCTCGCGGAGCTGATCCGCGCGCAGGCGCCGCGGGACCGGGTGCGCGGGCGCCGCTGGCGCGACCAGCTCGCCCAGCTCGACGAGGTGCTCGCCGACGCCCCGCCCCGCCCGGACCGCTTCTCGCACGCGACGGCGGTCCTGGAGCTGTACCGCCTGCTGCTGCGCCTGCCCGCGCTGGAGCCGTTGCAGGACGCGCCGCCGCGTGGGCCGGGCCGCACCAACGCCTCGGGCGGCCCGGGCGGCTCCGGTAGCTCCGGCAGCTCCGGCAGCTCCGGCAGCTCCGGCGCGAGGATGCTCGCCCGGATCCGCGCCCTGCTCGCCAAGGCCGAGGCGACCGGGTTCCCCGACGAGGCGGAGGCGTTGAGCGCGAAGGCGCAGGAGCTGATGGCCAAGCACAGCGTGGACGAGGCCCTGCTGGACGCCGCGGCGCCCGCGCCCGACGCGCCCGGCGCCTGCCGGATCGGGGTCGAGCCGCCGTACGAGCAGGCCAAGGCGGTCCTGCTGGACGCGGTGGCGTCCGCCAATCACTGCCGGGCCGTGTGGAACGAGCCGTTCTGCTTCTCCACGGTCGTCGGCTTCGAGGCCGACCTGGAGGTCGTCGAGCTGCTCCACACCTCGCTCCTGGTGCAGGCCCAGTCGGCGATGGCCCGGGCGGAGGCCGCCCAGCGGGCCGGCGGGCGCAAGCGGACCAAGACCTTCCGGCAGTCGTTCCTCGCCGCGTACGCCCACCGCGTCGGCACCCGGCTCGCGGAGGCAGCCGGGTCCCAGGTGACCGACGACCTGCTGCCGGTGCTCGCCTCCCGCGAGGTCGCGGTCAGCGCGGCGGCCGACCGGCTGTTCCCGGACACGGTCAGCACGCGTCTGCGCGGGGTGAGCGACGAGGCCGGCTGGACCGAGGGCGCCCGCGCCGCCGACCGGGCGCAGATGCGCTCCCGGCCGCGGCTGCCGTCGGAGTGACCACGCCCGGGCACGCGCACGCGTTGGACGTGAGGGTGATGCACGCACGCGTAGGGGCAGGGCCCGGGCGGTCTGCGCAGTGCTGCCGGGATCAGTCGCCCGCCTGCTGGAACCCGCTCACCGTGGCGTCCACCGCGCCGTCGTCCTTGCGCGCGACGTCGCCGTAGGACCAGTCGAAGTCCACGGGGGCGCCGGCGCTGTTCGGCAGGGCGTAGGAGGCGGTCTTGGCGGCGACGCTCTTGCCGCCGTCGCCCCGCACGTAGGTGATGGTGAACGACGCGGTGCCCTGCTCGGGCAGCGTCAGCGCCTGGGCCGGCGCGCTGGGGTCCTGGGGGACGTCGACGGCCGTGTCGGCGTGCAGGCGGACCACGGGGAAGCCCTTCAGGGTGCACTCGGCGCCCTTGTTGGTGAGCGTGACCGTGACGGTGCCGGTGTCCCCGGCCGCCGGCGCCTCGCTGACCGGGCCCACCTGCGCGTCCAGCCCGTCGGCCGCGCACCCGCCCGAGGCGGCGGCGGACGGGGTGGACGGGGGCTTCGCGTCGTCGTTGCCGGAGTCGCCGCCGCTGTCGCAGGCGGTCAGCAGCAGGGCGGCTGCGAGGGTGGTGACGGTGATGGGAACGGCGCGCATGAAGGGGTCCTCGGGTGTCGTGACGGTGCTCGAAGGATCATCACGCACGATCAGCCCCGTCCGCCGCCCGCCCCCGCGGTCGTGACCGGACCGCTACGAGCCGAGTCCCGTCGTCGGCAGCCCCGACGGCCAGCCGCCGCCGCTCTCCGCCTTGGTGTACGTCTCCTGACCGGCGCCACCCTGCCAGGTGACCCGGAGCGTCGAGCCGTTGACGGAGTCGACCTTGCCGGTGGTGCGGGTCTTCTTGCCGCTGGCGCAGGACAGGCGGATCGTCCGCGCGCCCGCCTGCTCGCCGGCGCTGCCGCTGCACACGGTGCCGCCGGTCGCGTACAGCGCGGCCTTGCCGCCCGTCACCATCAGCACGACGGCCTCGCCGTCGGCCGTGCCGAGCCAACTGCCCTCCAGGGAGCCCGCGGCAGCGGTCGCCGACGTCGAGGGGCTGCCGTCCGTGCCGTCGGCCCCTCCGGTGTCCGCCGTCGCCGTGGCGCTCGGCGAGGGGGACGCCTTGCCGTCGGAGTCCCCGCCCTCGTCGCTGCACCCGGCCAGCACGAGCGCACCGGCCAGCGCGGCGGCGGCCGCCCACGTGCACCGGCGGGAGTAGGTCACCGAAGTCACTGCACACTCCAAGCTGTCGCCGGCCGGCCCACCCGACCGGGAGGTCCGCAGCAAGCTACCAGCAGGGGGCGCACGACGACCCCGAGCGCCCTCGCGCCCTCGCTGCCCCCACCCAACCCGTCGGCTCAGTGCTGCCCGCCGACCGGAGCCGCCGACCGGAGCCGCAGACCGCGGCCGCCCGCCGACCGCAGCCGCCGACCGACGCCCCACCCCCTGCCTCGCCGAGCGACGCTCCTCGCCCTGACCCGCCCCCGGAACTCCCCCCTCCGGGCGGCGTCCGGTTTCCGCCTCCCGGGTCCGCTCATCGCCGTACGGGATCCCCCGCATCCGTACGGCAGTCGCCGGTCTCCGGGGGCGACGCATCTCGGCCATGCTGCGCAGCGTGCTCCCGCCTGGCGTCGACGTCCGCGCCCGGTCGTACCCCCGGCGCACCTCGCCCGTGCGTCGTACCGTGCACTCCGCCGTGCGCACCTAAGCGCCTCGGCCGCGCGGAGGGCCCGCGGTCCGCGTCCGCCGCGCGGCGCAGCACCGCGCGGTCGCCGTTCGGGGGGCCGGTCACGCCGCCACGCCCAGCCGGTCGCCGCCGGCGGTGCCAGCGCCACGGAACGGACGCCTTCCGTCCGGCGGACGGCGGGGGTCCGCCCCGCTCGACGCCACGGATCTTCACATCCGCGACGGAACAACGGGGGCGCCCCGTGCGTCTGTTCCTAGTGAACGGGGGGCAGTCACCGCATGCGCGGTGCCCCCCGGGGCAGACGCTGGAGCAGATTCCATGGCATCGCACCGGTCCGGTAAAGCGCGCGTCAAAGCTGTAATCACAGGGACACCGCGCGTGCACGTGCATCTGCTCATGCAACTGCACATGAACGGGGTTATGATCCCCGACAGTTGACCACCGCACCAATGGCCACACGAGCCAGTGCACCAGCAGGGAGCGACCTGTGGACCACGATGTTGACGGGGGACGCGACGTGTACAACGGCATGGCGGCCACACACCTGCACGACGTCGCGTGGCAGAAGAGCAGACACAGCAACTCCCAAGGATCCTGCGTGGAGTTCGCGCGACTGCCCGGCGGTGACGTGGCGGTGCGCAACTCCCGCTTCCCGGACGGCCCGGCGCTCGTCTACACCCGGGCCGAGATCGAGGCGATGCTGCTCGGCGTCAAGGACGGGGAGTTCGACCACCTGATCGCGGGCTGACGTCCCCGCCCGGCGAACACGCCGACGTCCCCGCACGGCCGCGCCCGCCGGAGCCGGCCGCCACGCGCGTAGAGGAACGCGTGCAGAGACGCGGCAAGAACCGGCGCCCGCGGACACCGGATCGCGTCTACTCGGCCGGCGCGTGCAGCCGGAACAGCGCCCAGACCACCTTGCCGCCCAGCGTGCCGCTCAGCGGCTGCCAGCCCCAGCCGTCGGCGAAGGAGTCCACCAGGAACAGGCCGCGGCCCGACTCGGCCGCGAAGTCGTCCGCCTCGCCCGCGACCGGCCCCTCACGGCTGGGGTCGCGCACCGCGCAGACCAGCCGGCCGGTCCAGTGCATCAAGTGCAGCCGCACGAAAGGGTGTCGGTCCACGGGACACGGGGCGTCGAGTGACGACAGGCCGTGCCGCAGGGCGTTGGTGACGAGTTCGGAGACGACCAGGCATATGTCGTCGAAGCGGTCGCCGACATCCCACTGTGCGAGCGTCTTCCGGGCGAACCCGCGCGCCTCGCCCACCGCTTCGAAGCGGGCGGGCAGGGCACAGGAGGCAGCGTTGGACACGGCCGCGGGATCCAGCGGCGGAAGGCCCTGCCGTAACGGCTCGAGCATGGTCGATCCATTCGTCCCCATGCGAGGCACTCCCGGGAATTCGCGGTCGTTGCGATGCAGCGGTGGCGCGGGACCATGGTTTCGGATGCGTACACCAGATGCAAGGGCAGATGCACGTGCACGTGACCGAAATCGACCTGCCCGTACCGCTTCTTGGCCATTTTTTCCGCCATCTTCTCGCAGATCGACGGCGGGGAGCCGCATCCTCCGCCCTCTTCCCTTGTGCGCCTCCGTGCGTATGCTTTGGCTTCTTTCCGTCTCTGTAATCGGACGAGTACTGCTCGAAGTGTTTTAGTGGCAGACTCCTGCCCCTGAAGACGGTTGGGGAGGCTGGCGAACGTGAGCGCGGGAGAGCCCGGATCGGTGGTGCGACGCATGCTGCTCGGCTCGCAACTCAGGCGGCTGCGTGAGTCGCGCGGCATCACGCGCGAGGCTGCGGGGTATTCCATTCGTGCCTCGGAATCGAAGATCAGCCGGATGGAGCTGGGCCGGGTGAGCTTCAAGACACGCGACGTCGAGGACCTGCTGACGCTGTACGGCATCACGGACGAGGCGGAGCGCGCGGCGCTTGTCGGTCTCGCCCGCGAGGCCAACGTGGCGGGCTGGTGGCACAGTTACTCGGACGTGCTGCCGAGCTGGTTCCCCACCTACGTCGGCCTGGAGGGCGCGGCCTCACTGATCCGCGCCTACGAGGTGCAGTTCGTGCACGGCCTGCTGCAGACCGAGGCGTACGCGCACGCCGTCGTCAGCCGGGGCATGAAGGACGCGAGCGCCGCCGACATCGACCGCCGGGTGGCACTGCGCCTGGAGCGGCAGAAGTACCTCGTCTCCGAGAACGCCCCCGACGTCCACATCGTCCTGGACGAGGCCGCCCTGCGCCGCCCCTACGGCGACCGCGAGGTGATGCGCGGCCAGCTCCAGCACCTCATCGAGATCTCCGAGCGCCCCAACATCCGGCTCCAGGTCATGCCGTTCAGCTTCGGCGGCCACGCCGGCGAGTCCGGCGCCTTCACGATCCTCAGCTTCCCGGAGTCCGACCTGTCCGACGTGGTCTACCTGGAGCAGCTCACCAGCGCGCTGTACCTGGACAAGCGCGAGGACGTCGCCCAGTACGAGAACGCGCTGCGCGAACTCCAGCAGGACAGCCCGGGCCCCGACGCCAGCCGGGACCTCCTGCGCGGCCTGCTCCAGCTGTCGTAGTCCCGCGCGGTCCCGCGCGCCGGGGGGACAGACCCCCGCAACCCGCGCGTCGCCTCGCCTTTTCCGTCAACGCGCCCTCCAACTCGTGCCGGACATAAGTACGATGACGCGAGATCAGAGCCTTCGTGCTCCGACGGCAAGGGATTGAGGGATCACATGTCGTCCTGCTTCACCGACCTGGCCCTGCAGTACATCGACGGCGAGTGGCGCCCGGGCACCGGCTCCTGGGACATCATCGACGTCAACCCGTACGACGGCACGAAGCTGGCCTCGATCACCATCGCCACCGTCGACGAAGTGGACCAGGCCTACCGCGCGGCCCAGCGGGCCCAGCAGGCGTGGGCGGCCACCAATCCCTACACCCGCCGTGCCGTGTTCGAGCGCGCCCTGCGCCTGGTCGAGGAGCGCGAGCAGGAGATCACCGAGGCGATCATCGCCGAACTGGGCGGCACGCACCTCAAGGCCGGGTTCGAGATCGGGCTCGCCAAGGAGTTCCTGCGCGAGGCCGCCCAGTTGACCCTGCGCTCCGAAGGCCGGCTGCTGCCGTCGCCGATCGAGGGCAAGGAGAACCGGCTGTACCGCGAGCCGGTCGGCGTGGTCGGCGTGATCAGCCCGTTCAACTTCCCGTTCCTGCTGTCGATCAAGCCGGTCGCCTCCGCGCTCGCCCTCGGCAACGGCGTCGTGCTCAAGCCGCACCAGGACACCCCGGTCGTCGGCGGCACGTACATCGCCCGGATCTTCGAGGACGCGGGCCTGCCGCCCGGGCTGCTCAACGTCGTCCTGACCGACATAGCCGAGATAGGCGACGCCTTCATCGAGCACCCGGTCCCCAAGGTCATCTCCTTCACCGGCTCCGACAAGGTCGGCCGGCACATCGCCACCGTCTGCGCGGCCCAGCTCAAGCGCACGGTGCTCGAACTCGGCGGAAACAGCGCCCTGGTGGTCCTGGACGACGCGGACATCGACTACGCCGTCGACGCGGCGGTCTTCAGCCGCTACGTCGACCAGGGCCAGGTCTGCATGGCCGCCAACCGCGTCCTGGTGGACCGCTCGGTGGCCGAGGAGTTCACCGAGAAGTTCGTCGCCAAGGTCAGGACGCTCAAGACCGGCGACCCGAGCGACCCGCAGACCGTCATCGGCCCGGTGGTCAACTCCCTCCAGGCGAACGCCGTGTCGGCCGCCGTCGACCAGGCGGTCGCCGAGGGCGCCACGGTCCTGGTGCGCGGCGGGGCGCACGACAACCTCGTCGAGCCGTCCGTGCTGACGGACGTGCCCGCCGACTCGGCGCTGCTGCACAAGGAGATCTTCGGTCCGCTCGCGCTCCTCGTCCCCTTCGACGGCGAGGAGGAGGCCATCCGCATCGTCAACGACACGCCGTACGGCCTCAGCGGCGCCGTCCACACCGCCGACGTCGAGCGGGGCGTCGCCTTCGCCAAGCGCGTGGACACCGGGATGTTCCACGTCAACGACGGCACGATCCACGACGAGCCGCTGGTGCCGTTCGGCGGCGAGAAGCACTCCGGCATCGGCCGGCTGAACGGCGAGACGACCCTGGACGCCTTCACCACCCTGAAGTGGATCTCGGTGCAGCGCGGCCGGAGCCGGTTCCCCTTCTGAACGGCCGCGGGGACCCCAGGAGGCCGTGGAACCCGTCGGGGGACGTCCCCGAGTTGAGGACAGCGGCTGACCTCAAGCGTCCGTAACGTCGTCGGTGTCAGGCAGCAAGGGCCTGGCGGTGGGACCCGACGAAAGGCGGCCGGAAATGGTCACTCACGTGCGAGCCGAGGCGCAGGGCGACGAGCGGGGGGCGCTCCTGTCCTTCCTCGCGGAGCAGCGCGGCGGCATCCGCCGGGCGGTGCTGGGGCTGACCGAGGAGCAGGCGTCGAGCCGCCCGAGCGCCAGTGAGCTGTCCCTGGCCGGGCTGGTCAAGCACGTCGCCGAGGTGGAGCAGGGCTGGATCGCCCGCGCCAAGGGCGTGCCGCCGGCCGTCCCGCGGGACCGGTCGAACTGGCACGAGTGCTTCGTCCTCGTCGGCGACGAGACGCTGCCCGGGCAGCTGGCGTACTGGGAGCAGGTCGCCGCGGAGACCGAGGAGTTCATCCGCTCCGCACCGAGCCTGGACGACACCTTCGCGCTGCCGGACGAGCCGTGGTTCCCGCCGGACGAGCGGGTCTCGCTGCGCTGGCTGTGCCTGCACCTGATCCGCGAGACCGCGCGGCACGCCGGCCACGCCGACATCATCCGGGAGTCCCTGGACGGCAGGACCGCCTTCGAGCTCGTGGCGCTGGAGCAGGGCGGCTCCTGAGCGCGCCGGGCCCCGGGCCGCCCCGCTCCGGCGCGGCCCGCACGGGTCCTAGGCTGGGGCCCATGTCAGCGATCCGTCTCCTCGTGCTGGGCGCGGTGCGCCAGCACGGGCGGGCCCACGGCTACCAGGTGCGCAACGACCTGGAGTACTGGGGCGCCCACGAGTGGTCCCACGCCAAGCCCGGCTCGATCTACCACGCGCTGAAGCAGATGGCCAAGCAGGGGCTGCTGCGCGCGCACGAGACGGCCCCGTCCACCGCCGGCGGTCCGCCGCGCACCGAGTACGAGATCACCGGGGCCGGCACCGAGGAGTTCCTGCGCCTGGTGCGCGAGGCGCTGACCTCGTACGACCAGAAGGTGGACGTGAAGTCCGCAGCGATCGGCTTCATGGTCGACCTGCCGCGCGAGGAGGCGGTGGCGCTGCTGAAGGAGCGGATCGAGAGGATCGCGCAGTGGCGCGCCGCCGTCACCGAGCACTACGTCCCCGCGGACGGCCCCGAACAGCTCGGGCACATCGGCGAGATCATGCACTTCTGGGTCCACACGGCCGACGCGGAGTCGGCGTGGACCCGCGGGCTCGTCGAGCGGATCGAGGGCGGGGCGTACACCTTCGCGGGCGAGGGCGAGCCGTTCGTCGGCGTCCTGGCCGACGGCCAGGAGAATCCGTACGCGACGGGGGACCGGCACCCGCAGGACGACCACTAATCAAGTTTGACGACCAGGACTGCCCGCAGTACGGTGAACGCCAGTAGTCAAGTTTGACTAAATGGGAGGGCGCGCTGTGACCGACGACCCCGCGATCACCGTCGAGGGAGTCCGCAAGCGGTACGGCGGCAAGGCCGCGCTGGACGGACTGGACCTGCGGGTCGCCCCCGGCACCGTGCACGCGCTCCTCGGACCCAACGGCGCCGGCAAGACCACCCTGGTGCGCATCCTGGCCACCCTGCTGCGCCCCGACGCCGGCCGGGTCGAGGTGGCCGGGCACGACGTGGTGGGCGCGGCCCGCGCGGTCCGCCGCGCCATCGGCCTGCTCGGCCAGCACGCGGCCCTGGACGAGGAGCTGGGCGGCCGGCAGAACCTGGAGATGTTCGGCCGCCTCCACCACCTCGGCGCCCGTCACGCACGCGTGCGCGCCGACGAGCTCCTCGCGCGCTTCGGCCTCACCGACACCGGCCGCAAGCCCGTCCGCGCCTACAGCGGCGGCATGCGGCGCCGCCTGGACCTCGCCGCCGCCCTCGTCACCGAGCCCCGCGTGCTGTTCCTCGACGAGCCCACCACGGGCCTCGACCCGCGCGGCCGCGCCGAGGTGTGGGCCTCGGTGCGCTCCCTGGTCGGCGGGGGTACCACCGTGCTGCTGACCACCCAGTACCTGGAGGAGGCCGACCAGCTGGCCGACCTCGTCTCGCTCGTCGACCGCGGCCGGGTGGTCGCCGAGGGCACGCCCGACGCGCTCAAGTCCCGCACCGGCGGCGACCGCATCGACGTGGTGCTGCGCGACGCGGGACAGCTCGGCGCCGCCGTCGCGCTGCTGCCGGTGCCCCGGGACGACCTCCGCGTGGACGCCGACCGCCGGCTGATCAGCGCCCCGGTCACCGACCGCATGGCCGCGCTCTCCGGCGTCGTACGGGCGCTCGACGAGGCCGGGATCGATGCCGAGGACATCGCCCTGCGCCGGCCCACGCTGGACGAGGTGTTCCTGCACCTGACCGGACCGCGGGACGGGGCGGAGGAGGGGGACGGGACGGCGGGACCCGACCGCCCGGGCGACGACGACCGTATGGCGGGACCCGACCGCCCGGGAGACCACGACCGAACGGCGGACCACGACGGCACGGCGGACCGCGACCGAACGGAGGGCAGGGCCGCATGAACGTCCACGCGCTGACCGACTGCTGGACCATGACCCGCCGGGAGCTCGCCCACTGGGCCCGGCAGCCCGTCCGGCTGGTCGTCGGGCTCGTCTTCTCCGTGATGCTGCTGCTGATGTTCGGCTACCTCATCGGCGGCGGCCGCGGGGTGCGCGGCGACTACCTCGACTACCTGCTGCCCGGCATGCTCGCGCTCACCATGGTCTTCGGGCTGGAGAGCACGATGCTCGCCGTCACCCAGGACCTGAACAAGGGCGTCATCGACCGCTTCCGGTCCTTGCCCATGGCCGACGGTGCCGTCCTGGTCGGCCGGGCGGGCGCCGACATGCTCCAGTCGGTGCTCTCCCTGGCCGCGCTGACCGGGGTGGGCCTCGCGCTCGGCTGGCGGCCGCACGGCGGCCCCGGTGCCTTCCTCGCCGCCGTCGGCCTGCTGCTGCTCCTGCGCTTCGCGATGCTGTGGATCGGCATCCACCTGGCCCTGGTCGCCGGGAAGCCGGAGCTGGTGCAGGCCGTGCAGATCCTCGTCTGGCCGGTCGGGTTCCTGTCCAACGCGCTCGCCGCACCCGCGTCCATGCCGGGCTGGCTGGGCACGGCCGTGGAGTGGAACCCGATGTCCCGGACGGCCACGGCCGTGCGGGACCTGCTCGGCGCCCCCGGCGGGGAGGACGGGCACCTGACGGCAGCGGTCCTGTGGCCGCTGGCACTGCTCGCGGTCTTCTTCCCGCTGGCGGTGCGCACGTTCACCCGCCTGGGCCGCTGACCGCACGGTGGTCAGCGCACCGGGGTCCCGTCGGGCCGCAACTGCATCTGCGGGCGTCCCGTCACGAGCAGCCAGGCCGGCAGCGAGGCGATGCACAGCAGGGCGAGCACGGTCGGCGAGGAGACCAGCACCGCGGCGGTGAACAGGCTCACCCAGCCCTGCCGGGTGACCGCGAGCAGCACGCCCAGCACGGCCGTCGCCACCCCGAGCGCCGGATGCACCGCCGGCACGAGCGCGTGCGCGCACAGGCCGAGGGCGGTGCCGACGAACACGGACGGGAAGATGCGCCCGCCGCGGAAGCCGCAGGACGCGGCGACGAGCATCGCCGCCAGCTTCACCACCGCCATGGTCGCGAAGCCGCCCGCCGACCAGCCCTCCGGGTCGCGCGCCAGCTCCCCGATCTGGTCCAGCCCCTTGAAGAGCGTCAGGTGCCCGCCCACGGCCGCCAGCAGGGCCAGGACGGCTCCGCCGGCCGGGAGCGCCAGCATCGGGTGCCGCAGCCGCCGGAAGGCGCCGTGGACGTACGGGAAGAGGTACACCGCGCACAGGCCGAGCAGCGCGCCGGCCGAGGCGACCACGAGGGCGGCGAGCAGATCGGCCCAGTCGGGGCGGCCGAGCGGCGGCAGGTGCAGGTCGAAGCTCGGGTGTGCCACCAGCGTCGTGGTGATCGCGCCGGCCGCGGCGGCGGCCAGCGGCGCGAACAGGTTGTCCCACAGCAGCCCCTGCACCTGGCGGCCCGCCAGCGCCTCGGAGATGACCAGCGCCGCCGCGACCGGCGTGCCGAACAGCGCACCGATCGTCGCCGCCTCCGCCAGCGCGCCCCACAGCCCGGTCGGGGCGTGGGGGAGCACCCGCGTGCCCAGCCACACCGCCAGGCCCACGTTCACCGCGATGATCGGGTTCTCCGGACCGAGGCTCGGACCGCCGGCCAGCATCAGGGCGGTCGCGAGCAGCAGGCCGGGCAGGACGACGGGCGGCAGCACGGGCGCGTCGAGGCCGGTGGTCGCCGGATCGGGACCCGCGTGTCCCGGTATGCGCCACACCACCAGGCCCACCGCCACGCCCGTCGCGACGAGCATCACCGACATCCACAGCACCGAGTAGCGGCCCACGCCCAGGGCGTCCGGCAGGTCCGTCCACAGCACGTGCTGGAGCTGTTCGGCCGCCGCGCTCACCCCGATGAAGATCAGGCTCGCCGTCACGCCCACCACCAGGGCGGGCAGCAGCGACCGCAGCAGCACGCGCGCGGGGGCCGCCGGAGCGGTGGAGGGCGCCTGCTGCGCGGAGTCCTGGGCCACGCGATCACGATAAGCAGACAAAAGGGACCCAACCTCCGGGGTGCGGCCACCGGGGGAGGGGCGCCGCGAAGGCCGCCGGGGAAAGCCGCTTGCACCTCACGCGGCGTGAGGACCCACTGTGGAGCGCGTACCAGGAAAGGAGCGGAAGTGAGCTACTCCGTCGGACAGGTGGCCGGCTTCGCCGGGGTCACGGTGCGGACCCTGCACCACTACGACGCCATCGGCCTGCTGGCGCCGAGCGAGCGCAGCCACGCCGGCCACCGGCGCTACGGCGACGCGGACCTCGACCGGCTCCAGCAGATCCTGTTCTACCGGGAGCTCGGCTTCCCGCTCGACGAGGTCGCGGCCCTGCTCGACGACCCGGACGCGGACCCGCGGGAGCACCTGCGCCGCCAGCACGAGCTGCTGACCGCCCGGATCGAGAAGCTGCGGAAGATGGCCGAGGCCGTGGAGCACGCCATGGAGGCACGCACGATGGGTATCAACCTCACGCCCGAGGAGAGGTTCGAGGTCTTCGGCGACAAGGACCCCGAGCAGTACGCCGAGGAGGCCGAGCGCCGCTGGGGCGGCACGGCGACCTACGCCGAGTCGCAGCGCCGCGCCGCGTCCTACACCAAGGGGGACTGGCAGCGGATGAAGGCCGAGGTGGCCGACTGGAGCGAGCGCTACGCCGCCCTGATGGCCGCGGGGGAGGCGCCGGCCGGCGAGGCCGCGATGGACCTCGCGGAGGAGCACCGGCTGCACATCGACGGCTGGTTCTACCCCTGCTCGTACGCCGCGCACCGCGACCTCGCCGACCTGTACGTCGCCGACGAGCGCTTCAAGGCGTTCTACGACGGGATGCGGCCCGGCCTGGCCGAGCACCTGCGCGAGGCGATCCGGGCGAACGCGGCCCGGCACGGCGGCTGAGGGTCACCCGGGATCACTCCGGGGAGACGATCACCGCCGTGCCGTACGCGCACACCTCCGTGCCGACGTCGGCCGCCTCGGTCACGTCGAAGCGGAAGGCCAGCACCGCGTTGGCGCCCCGCGCGCGTGCCTGCTCGACGAGCCGCTCCATCGCCTGGTTGCGGGTGGCCACGAGGGTCTTCGTCAGTCCCCTGAGTTCGCCGCCGACCATGGACTTCAGGCCGGCGCCGATCTGGCTGCCCAGGTGCCGCGAGCGCACGGTCAGTCCGAAGACCTCACCGATGACCTGCTGCACCCGGTGCCCGGGCACGTCGTTCGTCGTGACGACCAGTACGTCGGGGCGGGGGTCCTGCCCACCGCCGTGGTCCTCGATGCTCATGGACACAGCTTTGTGCCGGGCCGCCCACAGTGCATCCTGAGGGAGCCCATGGAACCTGGGCCCGGTCGGCTGCGTTGATACGTTGAGGCAGCCAGCCCCCGCCCGCACCCCCACCCGCAGGAGCCACAGACCCGTGACCACGCTTGCGCTCGGCCCCGAGTGGCTCAGCCCGGACTACCTGATCGAGACGTTCAGCCTGCCCGGCATCCTGCTCATCGTCTTCGCGGAGTCCGGGCTGTTCGCCTTCCTGCCCGGCGACTCCCTGCTGTTCACGGCCGGTCTGTTCGTGGCGGAGGGCAACTTCATCAGCCAGCCCCTGTGGCTGGTGTGCACGCTGATCGTGCTGGCCGCCGTCCTCGGCGACCAAGTGGGCTACATGATCGGGAAGTTCCTCGGTCCCAAGCTCTTCGGCCGGCCCAACTCCAAGCTCTTCAAGCAGGAGAACCTGGACAAGGCCCACGAGTTCATGGAGAAGTTCGGCCCCAAGGCGATCGTGCTGGCCCGCTTCGTCCCCATCGTGCGCACCTTCGCCCCGATCGTGGCGGGCGCCGGCCGGATGAAGTACCGCACGTTCCTCGTGTACAACGTCATCGGCGGCGTCGCGTGGGGCACCGGCGTCACCCTCGCGGGCTACTGGCTGGGCCAGATCGGGGTCATCAAGAGCAACGTCGAGGCCATCCTCGTCCTCATCGTCCTGGTGTCGGTCGTCCCGATCCTCATCGAGTACCTGCGCGAGCGCGGCAAGAAGAAGCGTGCGGCGGCGCAGGCCTCCGAGGAGCCCGAGGCCCGACAGCACCAGTACCAGCCTCAGCACCAGCCCCAGATGATGGACGACGCCACGACCCAGCTCCGCCGCATAGAGCCGGAGCCCCGGCACCCGCAGCAGGCCCAGGAGCACCAGCAGCCGTACCCGCAGCAGTACGAGCCGCAGCCCCAGCACCAGCAGGCGCCGTACGGCAACGACCAGGGCTACCAGCAGGGTTACGACCAGAACGAGTACTACGGTCGGCAGTACCCCCAGCACCAGCAGCAGCACCAGCAGTCCCAGCAGCAGCCCCAGCAGCAGCCCTACGGCGCCCAGCAGGGCGGCTACCCGCAGCAGGACGACGGCCGGTACCAGCAGCGCCACGACGGCCCGTACCCGCAGCAGGACGACGGCTCGTACCAGCAGCAGGACAACGGCCAGTACCGCCGGCAGAGCAACGGCCCGTACGACCAGGGCGGCTACTGACCGACCCGGGCGGCGGCGCGACAGCCGCCCGGCTCAGAAGCCGCGGGTCCGCTTCGCCGCCCTGCGCTTCTCCACCGAGACGCGCAGGAACAGCCGGGAGATCTCCGACCCGAGGTTGACGCCGATCGCGATGGCCATGGCCAGTGCCGCCGCCTTGGTCAGCGACACCAGCCCGCGGTCCACCTCGTTCTGGGCGATGGCCAGCAGCCCGAAGTACGTGGCGGAGCCCGGCAGCAGCGGCCCGATCGCCGCCGTCGTGTACGGCAGCGCCGACGCGAACCGGTAGCGGGAGAGCAACTGCCCGAACAGGCCCACCAGGCCCGCCGCGGCCGCCGTGGAGGCCACCGGTGAGATCTCGCCCGCGTAGCGCATCGCGCCGTAGACGACCCAGGCGACACCGCCGTTGAGGGTCACCGCGAGCACCGTGGACCGCTCCTGCTGGAGCAGCACCGCGAAGGTCAGCGACAGCACCATGGACGCGACGATCTGCACCACCGGCCGATGCGCGCCCACCAGCGCCGCGTCGGGGTTGAGGTGGGCGCCCAGGCTCACGCCGACGTAAAGCACCACCAGCACCCCGACGACGATGCCGACGAAGAAGTACATGACCTCCAGCAGGCGCGCGGCCGCGGTGATGTAGAAGCCGGTCAGCCCGTCCTGCACGCCCGCCACGAGCGCCCGCCCCGGCAGCAGCGCGAACAGCCCACCGGTGATCACCCCGGACGCGGCCACGTCGACGTGCGCGAGCGTCAGCGCCACCCCGATCGCCGCGGGCGGCATCGCGGCCACCAGGAACTGGTAGAACTCCGGCAGCCCGCGCCCCGCGCACAGCCAGGCCAGCCGGTCGCCGAGCATGGCGCCGACCGCCGCCGCCAGGAACACCAGCACCCCGCCGCCGACCAGCACCGAGGCCGCTCCCGCGAGCAGCCCGCTGGCCGAGGTGAGCACCCAGGTGGGGTACGGGTGCCGGTTGCGGCGGATCTCCGCGAGGCGCCGGTAGGCGTCCTCCAGCGACAGGTGGGTCTCCGGGTCGCTCAGGTCGTCCACGAGCCGGAACACGGCCGCCAGCCGCGTGTAGTCACTGCCCCGGCGGCGCACCGTGCGCGAAGCCGTCACCGGGTCCTCCACCAGCGACGGCTGGTAGGAGATCGACAGCAGCGTGAAGGTGACGGTCGGCTCGCAGCGGTCCAGGCCGTAGCTGCGGCACACCGCGAACATCGCCGCCTCGACGTCCTCCGCGCCCTCCCCGCCGGCGAGCAGCAGCTCGCCGATGCGCAGGGTCAGGTCCAGCACGCGCGGAACGGCCGGCCCCTCGTCCTCCGCCTTTGGCCGGTGCTCCGGCGCGGGCCGCTCGGTCACCGGCATGCGCAGCATCGCCCGCATCCGGTCCTGCCAGGGCACGTCCTTGGCGAGGCTGACCGTCGGCATCCCGGTGGGCGGCGTGAACGCGGCCGGAGCACTGCGCGCGTCGTACGTGCTCGGCCGGCTGAACGCCGACCCCTCCGGCTCGGCCGAGGTCACCTGCGGTGCGTCCAGCCCCCGCGGGACGGCGAACTCCGACGTGGTCTCCGCCTCACCGCCGGTTCTGTGGACGGCCAGCCCCTCGGGGAGGGCGAACTCCGAGGTGATCTCCGACGTCGACTCGCCGTCGTAGCCACTCCTCGCCTCGTCCGACTGCGGCTTGCGGTCCTCCGCCTCCGTCACTGAGCAACGCTCCCTGAACGACACATTCCGTATCCCTCAGTATGCGCACGGAGATCCATCCGACACACAAAAGGGCCGCACGCGCACGCGTGCGACCCCTTCATGTGCCGGGCCCAGAGCTCAGGACTCAGGGCTCAGAAGACGCAGGGCTCAGTGGCCGCCCTGCTCCTTGAAGCGCTTGTACGACCGCTCGATCTCCGTCTCGGCGTCCGTGCGGCCGACCCAGTTGGCGCCCTCGACGGACTTGCCGGGCTCGAGGTCCTTGTAGACCTCGAAGAAGTGCTGGATCTCCAGACGGTCGAACTCCGACACGTGGTGGATGTCGCGCAGGTGCTCCACGCGCGGGTCCGTCGACGGGACGCACAGCAGCTTGTCGTCGCCGCCGGCCTCGTCGGTCATCCGGAACATGCCGATCGCGCGGCAGCGGATCAGGCAGCCCGGGAAGGTGGGCTCGTCCAGGATGACCAGCGCGTCCAGCGGGTCACCGTCCTCGCCGAGGGTGTTCTCGACGAAGCCGTAGTCGGTCGGGTAGGCGGTCGAGGTGAAGAGTCGACGGTCCAGGCGGATCCGACCGGTCTCGTGGTCCACCTCGTACTTGTTCCGCGAACCCTTCGGAATCTCGATCGTGACGTCGAACTCCACCGGTGGCTCCTCCATGATCAACACATACTTCGGGTGATTAAGTGTCCCTCACGCAGGTGTGTGATCGCGAAAGGGGCTGGTGGTCGTGCCAGAACTGAGGCCTTGGCGGGCCGCGGGACCGCACGCGGCACGGGTCGCCGCCGCCCTACGCCCCCGTCTGGCCCGGGTCGCCGCGACCCTGGCGCCGCCGCTCGCACGACTGCGGCGGAACGTCTCCGCGCGGGCCACGCCGTCCGGCGCACCGCGGGACACGGAGGCCGCCGGCCCCCGGGGGAACCGGGTCGCGCGGGCCGTCCAGCCGCAGGTCGCACGGCTGGTGCAGGCCACGAAGGCGCGGGTTGGGCACCTGCGCGGCACACGCCCGAAGCCCGGCCCGAACTGGCGCTACACCGCGGGTGCGACGACCGTCGGGCTGGCACTGGCCGCCGGTGTGGTCACCGCCGCCGGCCCCTGGGACTCCAGCGGTCAGCGTACGGCCGAGCGGGACCACGCCGTCGCCCTCGACCGCACGGGTGGCGCAGATCACGGACCCGCGTACGGCCCCACGCACCCCGGGGACGCCGTACCGGGCCCCGCGCCCAGCGCCGCCGCCGTCCTCGCCGGCCTCGGCGGCTATGGCGGCGCCACCGGCAACACCGTGAAGTCCGCGCCGCAGGCCGCCGCCCCGGACCCGGCCGCCCTCGCCACGGTCCTCGGCCCCCTCCTCGGCGACCCGGCGCTCGGCCCCGTGCACACCGCCGCCGTCGTCGACGTGGCCACCGGACGCCTGCTCTACGGCTCCGGCGCCGACCAGGCCCTGACGCCCGCCTCGACCACGAAGATCGCCACCGCCGTCGCCGCGCTGTCCGCGATGGGCCCCGACCACCGCCTCACCACGCGCACCGCCTTCGAACCCGACACCGGCGAACTCGTCCTGGTCGGCGGCGGCGACCCCACCCTCACCGCCCGCCCCCGCGCCGACGGCTGGGCGAGCCTGCGCACCCTGGCCGGCTCGACCGCGGCGGCGCTGAAGAAGCGCGGCATCGAGCGGGTCACGCTGTCGTACGACACCACCCTGTTCGCCGGGTCCGGTCGTCACCCCATCGGAGAGAACGGCAACCTCGCCCGCGTCACCGCCCTCGCGGCGGACGAGGCCCGCACCGACGACTCCACCAGCGGCCCCGTACAGCGCTACCCCGACCCGGCGGCACAGGCCACGAACGAGTTCGCCGCGTTCCTCAACGCGGCCGGCATCACCACCTCGCCCCCCGGTCCCTCCAAGGCGTCGACCCGCGCCGAGACCCTCGCGACGGTGTCCTCCCCGCCGCTGTCCGCGCTGGTCGAGCGGATGCTGACCTACAGCGACAACGACATCGCCGAGGCCCTGGCCCGCCAGACCGCCCTCGCGACCGGCGTGCGCGCGGACTTCGCGGGCGGCGGCACGGCGATCGGGGCCCAGCTGAAGAAGCTCGGACTGCCGACGGCGGGGGCCGTCTTCCATGACGGCAGCGGGCTGGACCGCACCGACAAGCTGACGGCGCGGCTGCTCACCGCCCTGCTCACCAAGGCGGCCGACCCGACCCGGCCCGGCCTGCGCCCCGCCCTCACCGGGCTGCCGGTCGCCAGGTTCACGGGCACGCTGTCCACGCGCTTCGTGGACGGCCCGGTCGGCGGTGCGGCGGGCGTGGTGCGCGCCAAGACCGGCACGCTGTCCGGCGTCAACACGCTCTCCGGCATGGTCGTGGACCAGGACGGGCGCCTGCTGGCCTTCGCCTTCCTCACGGCGGACCCGGACAGCCCGGAGGCGGCGCCGGTGCAGGCGGCGCTGGACCGGGTGGCTACGGCGCTGGCGGGGTGCGGCTGCGGCTGAGCTGCTGCGGCTGGGCGGGGGGGGCCGTGGGGTGGGCCGGGGTTGTCGTCGGAGTGCGGGGCGGTGGGGGCCGGTCGCGCAGTTCCCCGCGCCCCTCAGGTGGGAGCAACCACGGCCGTTGAGCCGTCACCCCGGCCGCTCCGTGCCCTGCCCCAAGGGGGAGGGCTCACGTACGGTTGACGCATGACGAGCATCGGTGGTGCCGAGATGGTCGACTGGAATCTCGCGGTCGCGACCGCGACCCGGCTCGTGAGGCCGGGCCCCGAGGTGAGCCGCGACGAGGCCAGAGCCGTCGTCGCCGAGCTGCGCCGTCACGCCAAGGCCTCGGAGGAGCACGTCCGGGGCTTCACCCGGATGGGCACCGAGGAGACCCACGACACCCCGGTCCTGGTCGTCGACCGCCCCGGCTGGGTCAGGGCGAACGTCGCCGGCTTCCGGGAGATCCTCAAGCCCCTGCTGGAGAAGATGCAGGAACGTCGCGGCAACAGCGCCGGCGGCGCGGTCCTCGGCGTCGTCGGCGGCAAGGTCACCGGCGTCGAACTGGGCATGCTGCTGTCGTTCCTGTCCTCCCGCGTCCTCGGCCAGTACGAGACCTTCGCCCCGGCCACCCGCGACCTCCCGGCCGGCGGGAGCGGCGGCGGCCGCCTGCTGCTGGTCGCCCCCAACATCGTCCACGTGGAGCGCGAACTCGACGTCGACGTCCACGACTTCCGCCTGTGGGTGTGCCTGCACGAGGAGACGCACCGCACCCAGTTCTCCGCCGTGCCCTGGCTGCGCGACCACCTGGAGGGCGAAATCCAGTCGTTCTTGGCGGAGACCGACGTCGACCCCATGACCTTCCTGGAGCGGATCCGTGAGGCGGCCCAGTCGCTGGCCGGCGGGCGCCCCGAGGCGGAGGAGGACGACGGCGGCCGGTCCCTCGTCGAGCTCGTGCAGTCCCCGGCGCAGCGCGAGATCCTCGGCCGCCTCACCGCGGTGATGTCCCTCCTGGAGGGCCACGCCGACTTCGTGATGGACGGCGTCGGGCCCGCCGTCGTGCCGAGCGTCGCCGAGATCCGCGAGAAGTTCCAGCAGCGCCGCGCCAAGGGCGCCTCCCGCCTGGACACCGCCCTGCGCAAGCTGCTCGGCCTGGACGCCAAGCTCCGCCAGTACCGCGACGGCGAGCGCTTCGTGCGGGCCGTCGTCGACGAGGTCGGCATGGACGGCTTCAACCGCGTCTGGACCAGCCCCAACACGCTCCCCACCAAGGCGGAGATCTCCCAGCCGGCGGACTGGATCACGCGCGTGCACCGCCCCGCCGGGTCCTGATCCCACCCGCCGGGCGGGAGGGGACGGGCCAGGACGTGAAAGGGACGTGGAGGGACGTGAAAGGAATCGGCCGACGGCAGACGAACGCCCCTCCAATCACCCGTCCGAGGGACCGTGAGGCTCCCGCAGGCGTGCAATGCTCGGGGAGCGCCCCGGTTCTGTCACCATCTACACACTCTGCGTGACCGGACTTCGGGCTCACCCCCCGAAAACTTCATGAAGGGAACCGGACATGGGTCCCCATCCTGCGGTCGCGGCGATACGCCTGGCGGTCCGCCGCGTCCTCCACGACATCCTGACCGAACAGACCTCCGCGCAGCGCCCGGTGCCGACCGCGGCGGCCGCCGGATCCCCGGCGCCGTTCGTCCCGGCAGCCGCGCACCCCCCGCACGAGCGCCCGCCGTCGCCGCTCGTGCTCGTGGCATGCTCCGGCGGCGCCGACTCCATGGCCCTCGCCTCCGCCCTCGCCTTCGAGGCGCCCCGGCTCGGCATCCGCGCGGGCGGCGTCACCGTCGACCACGGCTTGCAGACCGGGTCCGACCAGCGCGCCGCCGAGGTCGTTCAGCGCCTGCGCGAACTCGGCCTCGACCCCGTCGAGTCGACCGCCGTGACCGTCGGCCGCGAGGGCGGCCCCGAGGCCGCCGCGCGCGACGCCCGCTACGCCGCCCTGGACGCCGCCGCCCGGCGCCACGGCGCCGCCGCGGTCCTCCTCGGCCACACCCGGGACGACCAGGCCGAGACCGTCCTGCTCGGTCTCGCCCGCGGCTCCGGCATCCGCTCCCTGTCGGGCATGGCCGCGGTCTCGGGGGCCGGCGGCCGTTACCGGCGCCCCTTCCTCCACCTCGACCGGCAGACCGCCCGCAAGGCCTGCATGGCCCAGTCGCTGCCCGTCTGGGACGACCCGCACAACGCCGACCCCGCGTACACCCGGTCCCGGCTGCGGCACGAGGGCCTGCCCGCCCTGGAGAAGGCGCTCGGCAAGGGCGTCGTGGAGGCCCTCGCCCGGACGGCCCAGCTCTCCCGCGACGACGCCGACGCCCTCGACACCTGGGCCCGCCAGGCCGAGGCCGCCGTACGGGACGCCACGGGCCTGCTGGAGTGCGCCAAGCTCTACGCCCTGCCGCCCGCCGTGCGCCGCCGGATCCTGCGCCGGGCCGCGATCGAGGCCGGCGCTCCCGCCGGTTCCCTGTTCGCCCGCCACATCGAGGAAGTCGACCGGCTGATCACCGGCTGGCGCGGCCAGGGGGCCATCAACCTCCCCGGCCGGGTCGTCGCCCAGCGCCAGGGTGGCAGACTGGTGATTCGGCAAGGCTGAATCCGACCCCCTGCGGCGGAGCGCGACAGCCGGTGGGACGACCGAAAGTGATGCGGGTGGACGCGAAAGACATGGGTGCCGACCTCCAGCAGGTGCTCATCACCAAAGAAGAGATCGACGCGAAGCTGGCCGAGCTGGCCGCGAAGATCGACGCGGAGTACGCGGGCAAGGACCTGCTCATCGTCGGCGTCCTGAAGGGCGCGGTGATGGTCATGGCCGACCTCGCCCGGGCGCTGTCCACCCCCGTCACCATGGACTGGATGGCCGTGTCCTCGTACGGCGCGGGCACCCAGTCGTCAGGCGTCGTGCGGATCCTGAAGGACCTCGACACCGACATCAAGGGCAAGCACGTCCTGATCGTCGAGGACATCATCGACTCCGGGCTGACGCTGTCCTGGCTGATCAACAACCTCGGCTCGCGCGAGCCGGAGTCGCTGAAGATCTGCACCCTGCTGCGCAAGCCGGACGCCGCGAAGGTCGCCATCGACGTGGAGTGGGTCGGCTTCGACATCCCGAACGAGTTCGTCGTCGGGTACGGGCTCGACTACGCGGAGAAGTACCGCAACCTGCCGTTCGTCGGGACGCTCGCGCCCCACGTCTACGGCGGCTGAGTCCCCTTCCCGTCCGGTCACTGGGCCGGACGGGCCGGTTCGGCACGACGACCGGGAACCCCAGCGGGTCCCCCGCCGTTGGACCATGCGGACGGCCTCCCGGCTCTCCGGTGCGGCTTCGGCCCACGATGCTGGGGTACCGTCAGAAGAACTGTCTTATCAAACTCACTATGGCAGGAGGGACGGGGCGGCACCGCTCCGTATGGATGGACGTGAAGCGATACTTCCGTGGGCCGGTCATGTGGATCGTGCTGGCCGTCCTTGCCGTGGTCGTGTTGATGCAGGTCGTCGGCTCGTCCGGCGGCTACAAGACGGTGGACACCGGCCAGGTCGTCGCAGCGATCAACGACAACAGGGTCGAGTCGGCCAAGCTCACCACCGGTGACGAGCAGATCATCAAGGTCACGCTCAAGGACGGCGAGAAGGTCGAGGGCAGCTCGAAGATCCAGGCGAGCTACATCGGCGACCAGGGCGTGACCATTGCCAACACGCTGCAGACCAAGTACCAGGACAAGCAGATCACCGACGGCTACACCGTGTCGCCGTCCAAGCAGAACCCGTTCGTCGGGATCCTGCTCTCCCTGCTCCCCTTCGTCCTCATCGTGGTCGTCTTCCTGTTCCTGATGAATCAGATGCAGGGCGGCGGCAGCCGCGTGATGAACTTCGGCAAGTCGAAGGCCAAGCTCATCACCAAGGACACCCCCAAGACGACCTTCTCGGACGTCGCGGGCTGTGACGAGGCCGTCGAGGAGCTCCAGGAGATCAAGGAGTTCCTGCAGGAGCCGGCGAAGTTCCAGGCCGTCGGCGCCAAGATCCCCAAGGGCGTGCTGCTCTACGGCCGTCCCGGCACCGGCAAGACGCTCCTCGCGCGCGCCGTGGCCGGCGAGGCCGGGGTGCCGTTCTACTCGATCTCCGGTTCCGACTTCGTCGAGATGTTCGTCGGTGTCGGTGCCTCCCGGGTCCGTGACCTGTTCGAGCAGGCCAAGGCGAACGCCCCGGCGATCGTCTTCGTCGACGAGATCGACGCGGTCGGCCGCCACCGCGGCGCCGGCCTGGGCGGCGGCCACGACGAGCGCGAGCAGACCTTGAACCAGCTCCTCGTCGAGATGGACGGCTTCGACGTCAAGGGCGGCGTGATCCTCATCGCCGCGACGAACCGGCCCGACATCCTCGACCCGGCGCTGCTGCGGCCCGGCCGCTTCGACCGCCAGATCGCGGTCGACCCGCCGGACCTCCAGGGCCGACTGGAGATCCTCAAGGTCCACCAGAAGGGCAAGCCGGTCGCGCCCGACGTCGACCTCGCCGCGGTCGCGCGCCGTACGCCCGGCTTCACCGGTGCGGACCTGTCGAACGTGCTGAACGAGGCGGCCCTGCTGACGGCCCGCAGCGACAAGAAGCTGATCGACAACTCCATGCTGGACGAGGCGATCGACCGTGTGGTGGCGGGCCCGCAGAAGCGGACCCGGATCATGTCGGACAAGGAGAAGAAGATCACCGCGTACCACGAGGGCGGACACGCCCTGGTCGCGGCGGCCTCACCGAACTCCGACCCGGTCCACAAGATCACCATCCTGTCCCGCGGCCGTGCCCTGGGCTACACGATGGTCCTGCCGGACGAGGACAAGTACTCCACCACGCGCAACGAGATGCTGGACCAGCTGGCCTACATGCTCGGTGGCCGCGCGGCGGAGGAACTGGTCTTCCACGACCCGACCACGGGCGCGGCGAACGACATCGAGAAGGCCACGGCCACGGCCCGTGCCATGGTCACCCAGTACGGCATGACCGAGCGGCTGGGCGCCATCAAGTTCGGTGGCGACAACACCGAGCCGTTCCTCGGGCGTGAGATGGCTCACCAGCGCGACTACTCGGAAGAGGTCGCCGCGCTGGTGGACGAGGAAGTCAAGAAGCTCATCGAGAACGCGCACAACGAGGCCTGGGAGATCCTGGTCGAGAACCGCGACGTCCTCGACAACCTCGTCCTGAAGCTGCTGGAGAAGGAGACGCTGGGCAAGGAGGAGATCGCCGAGATCTTCGCCACCATCGTCAAGCGGCCGGCGCGGCCGGCCTGGACCGGCTCCTCGCGGCGCACGCCGTCCACCCGTCCGCCGGTGCTCTCCCCCAAGGAGCTCGCCCTGACGAACGGCGCCAACGGCGCGACGCCCGCGATCTCCACGGTCAAGTCCACGGCGACGGAGTCCGCCCCGGTGGCGGAGCCCGCTCCGGAGGACCGCCCGGAGAGCTGACCAGGCCCGGAATGGATGCCGCGCCCCCCAGGTTCTAGCCTGGGGGGCGCGGCCTTTCGTATGACCGCCCGGACGACCGCCCCCGCAGCGCGTGACCCACACGTGTGACCCGCAGAGGAACGAGGCACGAAGATGACCGACCCCGTCACGCTGGACGGCGACAGCGGCGGCGCCCGCGGCGAGTTCGACGAGAAGCGCGCCGAGAACGCCGTGCGCGAGCTCCTGCTGGCGGTCGGCGAGGACCCGGACCGCGAGGGCCTCAAGGAGACGCCGGCGCGGGTGGCACGGGCCTACCGGGAGATCTTCGCGGGTCTGTGGCAGAAGCCCGAGGACGTCCTGACGACGACCTTCGACCTCGGCCACGACGAGATGGTCCTGGTGAAGGACATCGAGGTGTTCTCCACCTGCGAGCACCACCTGGTCCCGTTCCGGGGGGTCGCCCACGTCGGCTACATCCCGTCCACCAGCGGGAAGATCACAGGACTGTCCAAGCTGGCCCGGCTGGTCGACGTCTACGCCCGGCGCCCCCAGGTGCAGGAACGTCTCACCACGCAGATCGCGGACTCCCTGATGGAGATCCTGGAGCCGCGCGGCGTCATCGTCGTCATCGAGTGCGAGCACATGTGCATGTCGATGCGGGGCATCCGCAAGCCCGGCGCGAAGACCCTCACCTCGGCGGTGCGCGGGCAACTGCGGGACGCCGCCACCCGCAACGAGGCGATGAGCCTCATCATGGCGCGCTGACGCGCCGCTCATGACCCGGACGTGAGCCGGTCGGCGCCCCCGCTCCACGCGGCGGGCGCCGACCGCTTTTCACACCGGCGCAGACCGGCTGAGACCGCTCGGACGGCTTCAGGCGGTCGACGTGGCGCCCTTGTCGTGGTCGTCGTCCTCGGGGAGCCTGCAGACGCGTTCCAGGAAGATCCCGGCCGCTATGACGCCGATGCCCGCGAGGACCGAGAAGCCGGCGTAGATGGCCTGATCGCGGCGGGCGGGGATGTCCAGGGACTCCAGCAGGACCACGCCCGTGCCGCCGTACATGCCGGCGACCAGGGCCGCGACCAGGGCGCTGGCCTGGCCGAAGACGACCGCGCGGGCCGCCATCAGCGGGTCGACGCCCTTGGCCTCGGGGCGGCGCTCGCGCTGGGCGCGCAGCCGGGCCCGCAGCGAGAGCGCCGTGGCGAGCAGGACCACCGCGATGAGGGCCAGCACGATGGGCGCGGCCAGGGGGACGCTGGGGAGGGTCCCGAGCGAGTTCCAGAGGCGGGCGCCCGCCCAGGACAGGACACCGGCCACGACGAAGACGCCGGCCAGCAACCTGATGCGCAGCTCTCTCACGGTGATCCTTCAGCTCCCCCGACCGGGCCCGGCGTACGTGTGGTGTCCTCGACCTTAACGACTACTCGGGCAGCCGGAGTTCCAGGTCGGCGCGGGGCGCGACGCCGTCGCGGGTGACGGTGCCGAGGAGGTCGGCCACCGGACCGCGGCCGGGCAGCCGGGCGCCGGGCTCCAGGTCGTGCCAGGGGGCGAGCACGAAGGCCCGTTCGTGGGCGCGCGGGTGAGGGAGCGTCAGGTGCGGGTCGTCGGAAACGACCTCGGCGTACGCCACGATGTCGACGTCCAGGGTGCGGGCGCCCCAGCGCTCCTCGCGGACCCGGTGGAAGGCCTCCTCGACGGCGTGGGCCCGCTCGAGGAGGGACGCCGGGGGCAGGGTGGTCTTCAGCAGCACCACGGCGTTGAAGTACGACGGCTGGCTGCCCGGCTCGACGCCCCAGGGCTCGGTCTCGTACACGGGGGAGACGGCCTTCACGCGGACGCCGGGGGTGTCCTCCAGGGCGTCGATGGCGCCCTGGAGGGTCTCCAGGCGGTTGCCCAGGTTGGAGCCGAGGGAGACCACGGCCCGCTGCGGGTTGTGCAGCGTGGTGTCGGCGGCGTCGACCTGCTCGACGACAGAGGCCGGCACCGGCTGGACGGTCGGGTCCGTCGGACCCTGCGTGAAGGACGCGGTCATGCTCGGCTCCGGATGATGGTGACGGTCACGTCGTCGAACGGGACGGTGATCGGTGCGTCCGGTTTGTGGACGCGGACCTCGACCTCCTGAACCTGCTCGTGCTTCAGGCACGTCTCGGCGATGCGCTCGGCGAGCGTCTCGATGAGGTTGACCGGCTCGCCCTCGACGACGGCCGCGACCTCCTCCGCCACGATGCCGTAGTGCACGGTCTTCGCCAGGTCGTCGTCGGCCGCGGCCGGCCGGGTGTCCAGTCCCAGCACGAGGTCCACGAGGAAGGTCTGGCCCTCCTCGCGCTCCTTGGGGAACACGCCGTGGTGCCCGCGGGCCTTCAGGCCGCGCAGCGCGACACGATCCACGCGAATCACTCCTGCAATCGTCGGGGACGGCCGGTCGCTGCCGCGTGCGGGCGGCACGCCGGCCTCGGACGAATCTACCTGCGGCCACCGACAGCGGCGGGCCGCGGGGGCGCCCGCGGGTGTCGGATCCGGCCGGTTCCCCCGGGCGTTCCCCCTGGGGAACCCCGGTGGCTCACCGGTCGGTGGCCGCACCTGCCGCCGGCGGGTGATTCCCACCACGCCCCGTGGACCGTCTACCCCTCAGGAGGGCGTCTCCTCGTCGTCGTCCTCGTCGTTTTCGGCCAGAACCGGCGAGGCGTGGTGCGACCACAGCTTCCAGCCGTCGGGCGTGCGGCGGAACACGTTCGTCGCGACGACCAGCTGCCCGACGAGCGGGCCCAGCTCCTCGCCGTCGTCCGGGGCGGGTCCGCCGCTGAGGATGTTCTCGGTGCAGGTCACCACGGCGGTGTCGCCGGTGACCGAGACGTGCACGTCGGTGAGGAAGAACTGGATGTAGTCGGTGTTCGCCATGATCAGCGCGTACGACCGCAGCACCTCGCCCCGGCCGGTGAGGACCGGCCAGCCCGGATGCACGCAGGAGACCACGCCGGTGTCGGCCGGGTCGTGGTACGTCTCGTCGACGCCCAGGTCGGCCGGGGTGAGCCAGAGCGAGGACACCTGTTCGAAGTCGCCGCGCTCCAGTGCCTCGTAGAAGGCGGCGTTGGCGGCCTCGACCCGCTCGACGTCCGTGTGCGGGGCGGTCACCGGGCGTCTCCTGCGTGCCGGGCGTCTCCTGCGTGCCGGGCGCCCTCCAGGGCGCGCGCGACCCGTACGGCGTCGGCCGTGGCGTGCACCTCGTGGACGCGGACGGCCCAGGCGCCGGCGTGCGCGGCGAGGGCGGAGACGGCCGCGGTGGCCGCGTCCCGCTCCCGCGCGGGCGGTGGCGCGCCCTCGGGGCCGGCGAGCACCCGGCCGAGGAACCGCTTGCGGGAGGCGGCCACCAGCAGCGGGTGGCCGAGGGCGCGCAGGCGGTCGAGGTGGGCGAGCAGGGTCAGGTCGTGCCCGGCCTCCTTGGAGAAGCCGAGGCCGGGGTCGACGACGATCCGGTCCGGGGCGATGCCCCCGGCGAGGACGGCCTCCACGCGCGCGTGGAGCTCGTCGACCACCTCGGAGACGACGTCGTCGTAGACGCCGCGGACGGCGCCGCCCTCCAGGAAGCCGCGCCAGTGCATGACGACGAAGGGGGCTCCGGCGTCGGCGACGACGGGGACCATCGCGGGGTCGGCGAGGCCGCCGCTGACGTCGTTGACGAGGGCGGCGCCGGCGGCGAGGGCCTGCTCGGCGACCGAGGCGCGCATGGTGTCGACGGACACGACGACGCCCTCGGAGGCCAGCCCGCGGACGACGGGGATGACGCGGCGCAGCTCCTCGGCCTCGTCCACGCGCGTGGCGCCGGGGCGGGTGGACTCGCCGCCGACGTCGACGAGGTCGGCGCCCTCGTCGACCAGGGTCAGGCCGTGCTTGACGGCGGCCGTGGTGTCGAACCAGCGGCCGCCGTCGGAGAAGGAGTCGGGCGTGACGTTGACGACGCCCATGACCGCGCACCGGTCCCACTCGGGAAGACCGGCGACCCGCCCGCGTCCGCTCTGCTTGCTCATACGTTCAGCCTAGGCCCAGGGCACGACACGCTGTGCGGCACGCACGCATGGTGCGGGGTGGGTGGTCCGGGCGGGGGCCTCAGGGCTGGAGGGGGGCGAGGCCTCCGCCCGGACCGGTCGGGGGGTGGTCCCCGTGGAGGTCACGCGGCGCGTGCGTCGGGCTCGGTGAGGGCGTGGGTGCACGGGCGCGGGGCGGGCCGGTGCCGGCGCAGGAAGCGCGGCAGCGGCAGGGCCAGCGTGACGAAGCCCTCCGCCTGCATGGCGGCGAAGCCGATGCGGGGCAGGTCGGCGGAGGCGCGGTAGACGACGAAGCGGGGCTCCCAGCGCGGCTGGAACTTGGCGTTGAACTTGTACAGCGACTCGATCTGGAACCAGCGCGAGAGGAAGACGAGCAGTCCCCGCCAGGCGCGCAGCACCGGGCCGGCGCCGATCTTCTCGCCGCGGGCCAGGGCCGAGCGGAACATGGCGAAGTTCAGCGACACGCGCGTGATGCCGAACCTGGGCGCGGCCTGGAGGGCGGCCACGATCAGCAGTTCGTTCATGCCCGGGTCGGCGGCGCGGTCGCGGCGCATCAGGTCCAGCGAGGCGCCGTCGGTGCCCCAGGGCACGAAGTGCAGGATCGCCTTCAGGTCGCCGTAGGGGCCGGGCTCCGGGTCGGACTTGTGGGCGGTGGCGATGAGGCAGTCGCCGTCGGCCAGGTCGCCGATGCGGCCCAGCGCCATGGAGAAACCGCGCTCGGTGTCGGTGCCGCGCCAGTCCTCGGCGGCCTGCCGGATGCGCTCCAGCTCCGCCTCGCCGAGGTCACGGACACGTCGTACCCGGGTTTCGTAACCGGCGCGCTCGATGCGCTTGACCATCTGGCGCACGTTGCGCATCGCGCGGCCGGCGAGCGAGAAATCCGCGACGTCCACCACCGCCTCGTCGCCCAGTTCGAGGGCGTCGAGACCGGTCTCACGGGTCCACACCTCGCCGCCCGTCTCCGAGCAGCCCATGACGGCGGGCGTCCAGGAGTGCGCCCGGGCCTCGTCCATGAACCGCTCAATGGCGCCCGGCCAGGCCTCGACGTCGCCGATGGGGTCGCCGCTGGCGAGCATCACGCCGGAGACGACGCGGTACGTCACGGCGGCCTTGCCGCTGGGGGAGAAGACGACGGCCTTGTCGCGGCGCAGCGCGAAGTGGCCGAGGGAGTCGCGCCGGCCGTGCTTGTCCAGCAGGGCCCGCAGGCGCGCCTCGTCCTCCTCGGTGAGCTGCGCGGCCGGGTGCTCGGGCCGGAAGGCGAGGTAGATGGTGGTGATGGCGGTGAGCAGGCCCAGCGCGCCCAGGGAGAAGGCGACCGTCCAGGAGGTGTCGCCCTGGTAGTCGACGGGGCCCTCGAAGCCGAACAGGCCGTACAGGACGTGCGTCAGGCGGTCGGCGAGGCTCGGGTCGCCGACCACGCGGTTCGGGTGGACGCTGACGATGACCAGCCCGAGGACGAGGGAACCGGCGCCCATGAGGACGAAGTTGGCGAGCGCGCGCCAGCGGCTGCGCGGGTCGGGCAGCGCCGCGAACTGGTCACGGTGGCGCAGCAGCGGCACCAGCAGCGCCGCGGAGAGCAGCGCGCCCAGCAGCGAGTGGCGGTAGGAGAACTGGGCGATGGCGCCCGCGGGCAGCAGCGCCACGGCCGCGCGCCACGCCCGCCGCTTGCCCCGCTTGAGCCCGTGCGCGAGCAGCAGCAGGAGCATTCCCGCGCTGAGCGAGAGCGCGGCGGCGAACGGTCCGAACGCCCCGGGCAGCACCTCGGCGAGGGTGTGCATGCGGCTGTGCCGGAACCGCGGGAAGACACCGGCGGCGACGTCCAGCAGGCCCACGAGCGCGCAGGCCCTGCCGACGAGCACGGGAACGGATTCGGGGCGCGGACCCCGGAGCATGCTCCGCACCCGGCTTGATCGGCGCGGAACCCCGCCCGACATTTCCCCATCTAGCCTGACAGACATCGCTTCCCACAGTGTTCGCGAGGGACCTGGATTCCGGAGCCGATCGGGCATCCGGCGACATTGCGCCCTCTAGGACGGTGTCTCGGGGAGAGAGGTTCACTCGTCTCCTCAAAGCCACTCCAAAGCCCACGGAAAGTCCGGGGCAAGCGTGCCCGACTTCGCGGGTGCACGGACGGAAAGCGCAGGTGCGGGAACCCCCATGGGTCTCACGAGCACAACGGTTCTGCTGGTGGCGGTGGTGTGCGCCGCCACGCTCTTCGTCGGTACGGTCTGGCTGTGGCCGCGGCTGGCGCGGCGCGGCTGGCGGGCCGTCGGCGGGCGGGTCGGACTGCTGCTGGGCACCCAGCTGATGCTGTTCGCCTCCGTCGGCCTGGCCGCGAACCAGGCCTTCGGCTTCTACGCGAGCTGGGCCGACCTGTTCGGCCGGGAGACCGACCAGGGCGTGGTGGTCGACCACACCGGCGGCTCGGGCGGTCCGCTGGAGGTGCTGGGCACCCGCCGGGTCGACGGGCCGGGCGGTGGCCGGCCGCAACAGGGCGGGCAGATCCAGAAGGTGGCGCTGACCGGCCGTACGTCGCACATCGCCACGCCCGCGTACGTGTACCTGCCGCCGGAGTACTTCCAGCCGCAGTACCGCACGCGCGTGTTCCCCGCCGCGGTCGTCCTGACGGGGTACCCGGGCACGGCGGAGGCGCTGTTCGAGAAGCTGCACTACCCGCGCACCGCGCGGGACCTCGCCAAGGACGGCCGGACGCAGCCGATGATCCTGGTGATGATGCGGCCGACGGTGGCGCCGCCGCGCGACACCGAGTGCGTGGACGTCCCGGGCGGGCCGCAGACGGAGACCTTCTTCGCCAAGGACCTGCCCGAGGCGATGCGCGCGCACTACCGGGTGGGCCGCACGCCGGCCGGCTGGGGCGTCATCGGCGACTCCACGGGCGGCTACTGCGCGCTGAAGCTGGCCCTGCACCACCCGGGCACCTACGCGGCGGGCGTCGGCCTGTCGGCGTACTACAAGGCGCCCCTCGACCCGACCACGGGCGACCTCTTCCGCGGCGACGTGAAGCTGCGCAACGAGGCGGACCTGCGCTGGTTCGTGACGCACCGGCCCGCCGCGGACACCTCGTTGCTCGTCACGACCAGCAAGGTCGGGGAATCCAACTACAAGGCGACGCTGAAGTTCATCGACGAGGTCAAGGCCACCGGGAAGACCCGGATCTCGTCGATCGTCTTGGACAGCGGCGGGCACAACTTCAACACCTGGCGGCGGGAGATCCCGGCGGCCCTGCAGTGGCTCAGCGGGCGGCTCGGTTGAAACGATCTTGATTCTCGCCGAATTCGGCACGCCATCGACGGGGGGAATGATTTCTGATGCCTCGTGAAGGCCACGGAACGGCAGTGTTTTTACGGGGCGGGGCGCCAACATTCGCCTACGCGCGGTAAGTTTCTGGCCATGCCACGTGGACGTCACCGCCATTCCCCACCTCTGCACAGGCTGTTGCCCCCCTCGGCGATCGCCGGCGTCTCCCTCGTCTGCGCGCTGGGCCCCTGGGTGTTCACCGAGGCCGTGGTGCTGCGCGGGCTGGCCGCCGCTGCCGCCGCCACGGCGATCATCGGCGCGTTCGTCATGCGCCGCTGGGACATCCAGGCGGGCAAGCAGGTCGCCGACCTCACGCGCGCGCGGGTGAGCGACGAGTGGCGGTTCGAGGAACGGGTCGCGGAACTGGAGTCCGACCTCGAGGAGTCGCGCGAGCTGCGCAAGAAGCTGGAGCAGCGGCTGCGGGCCAAGCGCTCCGAACTGGCGGGGCTGCGCAACGAACACGCGGCCCTGCTGCGGCGGTACGCCACGGCGGAGACCGAGCGGGCGAGCGCCCTGGAGGGCCGCCGCCTGCTGGAGATCGAGACCACCGTCCCCGCGGCGCGCGAACTCACCGCCGGGCCGGGCAAGTCCGCGGCGGCGCAGAGCGAGAGCGAGCGGGCGGACTCCACCGACGCCGCGCAGGACGAGCCGGTCGAGGCGGACACCACGGCGGCCGAGGCGGCGGACGACGTCGACGGCACCGCGGAGGCCCCTGAGACACCCGAGACTCCCGAGGCGCCGGGGGCGTTCTCCCCGGCGGGTTCCCAGCTGTTCCTGCGGGCCGGCGCGGCGCTGAGCCGCCTGGACGCCGAGAGCGACGACAGCGACGAGAACGCAGAGAACGCAGAGAACGCAGACAACGGCACGAGCGGGGAGCCCGCCGACAAGGCCGGCGAGGTCGGCAACGGCGGCGACTCGGCGTCCGCGCCCGTCCAGGAGGACGACCCGCAGGGGAAGCCCGAGGCGGCCGACGAGCACGCGCGCGCGGCCGCCACGGACACCCCCGACGCCCCCGACGTCACGGACACCGACGACGCGACCGCGGACGTGGACGTGGACGCGCCGGGCGGGGCCGTCGCGGACGGCGGGAACGGCGAGGACGGCGGGGACGACGACCCCTCCGCCCAGCCGGTCGCCCGCGAGACCGACGACGAGCCCGCGGCCGCGCGCCCCGCGGGGACCCCGGCGCCCTCCGCCGCGGTCGTGCCCCGTCCCGCGGCCCCCGCGCAGCGGCCCGCCGGTCACTTCACCGTGCCGACCGCCGTGGCCGTCGTACCGGCGTCGCAGCCGGTGCGGCGTCCCGGGTCCGAGGGCGGGTTCGACTTCTTCGGCACGCACAAGTCGTCGGCGTCCGCCGCGATGGAGGCCGTGCAGAACGAGGACCTCGCCGACGTCGTCGGACAGGAGGCGCTCGCGCTGCACAAGGCGGAGGCCGAGGCCGAGTTCAAGCCGGCCGACGAGGACACACGCGGGGTCGGTCAGGTGATCGACCTGACGGCCCACGACGAGACCGAGCAGATCGACCTGCAGGGACTGCGCAGCGCCGCGTCCTGAGCGCCGGGCCCCCGAGGGGGCCTCAGGAGGCCATCCAGCGGTCGGGCCGGGCGTCCCTGCGCCCGGTCCGGGACCGTTCCGCCTGACCGCGCAGCAGGTCCGCGGCCTCCTGCGCGTCCCGCAGCCGGGCCGTGACGGTCTTGCCGGCCCCGGTGTCCACGTGCACCGCCGCGAGCCGCCACAGCCGCTGCCAGGGCCCTTGGGTGAGCCGTACGCTCTGGACCTTCGCGTGCGGCACGAGGGCCAGGTCCCGCCGCAGCAGCCCGTGCCGGGCCGCGAACACCGCGTCCGTGACCGCGATCCCGTACCCGCGCCACCACAGCGGCAGGCACCGCCCGGCCCGCCGCGGCGGGCGGGACAGCGCGGCGTCCGCCGGCACGGCCACCCCGGGCAGCACGCGCGCGACGACGGCCTCGGCCGCCGCGCGCGGGGCGACGGGCACCAGCACGGAGTTGTCGGAGCCGGCCACGTCCAGCTCGACGCGCACCCAGTCGCGCCGCCGCCACAGCACCGGCTGCACGATCCGCACCGTCTGCACCCGGCCCGGGGGCACCGTCTCGTGGCTCCGGTCCAGCAGCCCGTGGTCCAGGCGCAGCCCGTCCGGCGAGTCGCCGACCGTCCAGTCGTACTCGGCGACGAACCGGCCCGCGCTGCGCGCACCGGCCGCGCCCAGCAGCGGCAGGCCCGTGGCGAGCACCGTCCACACGCTGTGGGTGACCAGCCACAGCACCGGCGGGACGACCAGCGCGGCGGCGAGCGCGCCCCAGGTGGCGCCCCTGAGCGCCAGCGACACCGCGAGCGCGCGCGGCGGCACGCGCAGCAGCTCGTGCGCCGGTGCCTCCCCGACCTCCCGCGCCGTGCCGGGCGCGAACCCGGCCGCCCGCGCGAGGAGTTCGGCGCGCAGGACGCGCGCCTCGTCCTGGCCGAGGAACGCCAGTTCGTCCTTCCTGTCGGCGCCCACGACATCCAGCCGCAGCTTGGCGACGCCCGCCACGCGCGCGAGGAGCGGCTGGGTGACGTCGACCGCCTGGATGCGCTCCAGCCGGATGTGCGCGGTGCGCCGGAACACCAGGCCGGTGCGGATGCGCAGTTCGCTGTCCGTCACCGAGAAGTACGTGAACCACCAGCTGAGGAAGCCGTACAGGGAGGCTGCCAGGACGATGACCGCGAGCGCGAGCAGCAGCGTCGTCGTGGTCAGGCGGGTCAGCTGCTGCTGCGCCTGGTTCGGGTCGTGAGCCGCCCAGCCGACGAGCAGCGTCACCGGCGCCCACGCCCGCCGGAACGGCGTCACCGGGTGCAGCCGCCGCTCGCCCACCGGTTCCCGCGCGCGTACGGCGTCGTCGACGCCCTGCGCGGTCACAGGCCCGCCGATCGGGCCTCGCCCAGTTCGGTCAGCCGGTCGCGCAGCCGCTCCGCCTCGGCCGGGTGCAGGCCCGGGATGGCCGCGTCGGTCGCCGCGGCCGCCGTGTGCAGCTGCACGCTGGCCAGCCCGAAGTGCCGTTCGACCGGCCCGGAGGTGACCTCCACCAACTGCATGCGCCCGTACGGCACCACGGTCTCCTCGCGCCAGAGCACGCCACGGCTGATCAGCAGGTCGTCCGCGCGCTCGGCGTACCGCCAGGAGCGCCAGTTGCGCCCGAGCAGCACCCAGCCCCAGGCCAGCGCGGCCAGCGGCAGCAGCGCGAACGCCGCCCACGCGGGGCCGACGAGCAGGCCCGGTGCCAGCCCCGCGGTGAGGGCGGCCGGCACCAGCCACACCGCCAGCAGCAGTCGGCGCATCCGCAGCAGTCCCGGCGGCAGACCGGTCCACGCCGGCCCGTCCCCCGCTCCGTCCTCGGTGTCCGCGCCCCGTGGGCTCCCCGTCTCCATGCGGCCAGCGTACGTAGGGGAGACTGGGTCCATGACTCCTACGACGGAGACCACGGTCGGGATCGGCGGTGCCGCGGAGAGCACCGACATGGTGCTCAACATCGGACCCCAGCACCCGTCCACGCACGGGGTGCTGCGGCTGCGGCTGCTGCTGGACGGCGAGCGCATCACGCGCGCGGAACCGGTGATCGGCTACATGCACCGCGGCGCGGAGAAGCTGTTCGAGGCGCGCGACTACCGTCAGATCATCATGCTGGCCAACCGCCACGACTGGCTGTCGGCGTTCTCCAACGAGCTGGGCGTGGTCCTCGCCGTGGAGCGCATGCTCGGCATGGAGGTGCCCGAGCGGGCGGTGTGGACGCGCACGCTGCTCGCCGAGCTGAACCGGGTGCTCAACCACCTGATGTTCCTCGGGTCGTACCCGCTGGAACTCGGCGGCATCACGCCGATGTTCCACGCGTTCCGCGAGCGCGAAGTGCTGCAGAACGTCATGGAGGAGGTCTCCGGCGGCCGCATCCACTACATGTTCAACCGCGTCGGCGGCCTCAAGGAGGACCTGCCCGCCGGCTGGACGACGCGCGCACGGGCCGCCGTCGCCGAGGTCCGCTCCCGCATGGACGTCTACGACGACCTGGTGCTCGGCAACGAGATCTTCCGCGGGCGCACCCGGGGCGTGGGCGCGCTCGCGCCGGAGGCCGTCCACGCGTACGGCGTGAGCGGGCCCCTCGCGCGTGCCTCGGGCGTCGACTTCGACCTGCGCCGCGACGAGCCGTACCTCGCCTACGGGGAGCTCCAGGACACCCTGCGGGTGGTCACCCGGAGCGAGGGCGACTGCCTGGCCCGGTTCGAGGTGCTGCTGGCGCAGACGCACAACGCCCTCGACCTCGCGGACGCCTGTCTGGACCGGCTCGCGCAGCTGCCGCCGGGGCCGATCAACCAGCGGCTCCCGAAGGTCCTGAAGGCGCCCGAGGGGCACACGTACGCGTGGACCGAGAACCCCCTCGGAATCAACGGCTACTACCTGGTCAGCAAGGGCGACAAGACGCCGTACCGGCTCAAGCTGCGCTCGGCGTCGTACAACAACATCCAGGTGCTCACCGAGCTGCTGCCGGGGACGCTGGTGGCCGACATGGTGGCGATCCTGGGGTCGATGTTCTTCGTGGTGGGGGACATCGACAAGTAGGGCAGAGCTGCCCTTGCGGCGACGGGCGGTCACTCACCGAGTGGGTCCGGGATGCCCACCGGGTGCAGCAGCCAGCCGAAGTCGCCCAGTCCGCCGGGGGCCGTGAGCTCGGCGGCCTCGCCGGCGCCCGCGAGGGCGCGGACGTAGCCCGCGGGGTCCGTGGAGGCGAGCGCGAGCGGAGGGCGCGTGCCGGTGACGCCGAGGGCGCGCAGGGCGGCGCGCTGGGTGAGGAGCAGCGGGGCGGACGCACGAGCGTCCGCTGCCGCAGCGGCCGAGGGTGACGTCGCCCCCCGGGCCGCCTCCGCGCACGCGTCCAGGGCCACGTGGGCCGTGATGTCGCAGGAGCCGTCGGGTACCGGGGGCGTCTCGCGGCCCGCGCGGAAGCCGGTGAGGGTCCCGAACGGGGGGCGCGCGGCGCGCGTGTGGGCGTAGTCCACGGCCACCGCGAGCCCCCGCCGCACGGCGGCCACGGCCGAGGCCCACGCGGCGTCCCGGGGCAGGCCGATCTCCGCGCGCGTGCCTTCCTCGGCGGGCAGCGGCCACCAGCGGTCGAGCCACCGCGCCTGCGCCCCGGCCACGGGCTCCCCGAGCCGTTCGGTGCCGTCGTCACGGACCACGACCAGCCGGGGCACGCCGGTGGCGTCCACCTCGGCGACGTCGACGGGCACGTTGTCCAGCCATTCGTTGGCGAACAGCAGCCCGGTGACGTCCTCCGGCAGGTCCGCGCGCCACTCCACCCGGGGATCCAGTCCGGCCGGGCGGTCGGCCAGCTCGACGGCGTACGCGCGCGTGCGGGCGGCCACCTCGGCGGGCAGCGCGGCGAGCACGCCGGTGACCAGCTCGCCCCGGCCCGCGCCCACGTCGACGAAGTCCAGCGTGTCGGGCCGGCCCAGCGCCTCGTCGACCCGGCACAGCAGCCGGGCCACGGCGCCCGCGAACAGGGGCGAGGCGTGCACCGACGTACGGAAGTGGCCCGCGGGACCCTCGGGCCGCCGGTAGAAGCCCTGGGGGCCGTACAGGGCGCCCTGTGCGGCCACGCGCCAGCCGCGCCAGGTGCCGCCGCCGCTCCGGTTCCGGCCGCCGCTCGGGTCGTGGCCGTCGTGCACCGCGCTGTGGCCGTCCGCGCCGTGATCGTCGTCGTCCCCGCCGTGGCTCCTCACGCGCGTGCCCTCCCGTCCCGTGCCGTCCGCCCGGCCGCCGCTCCCGCCCGGCGTCTGCGGGCCCGCACGGCCAGCCTAGGGGTACCGGTGATCACCGCCTCCACCTTGGGGAGTACGCGCGTCGGGTGCGGATCGGTCCTCCGGTTGACCCCTGCACGCATCTCACTTCCCTACGCTGGGTTACGTGCAGCGCCTCTATGACTTCCTCCGCAGACACCCGACCGGGGTCGACGGCTTCTGGGCCCTCGTCCTGTTCGGGCTCTCCGTGGTGACCGCGGGAGCCGGCCAGGAGGTCCGGGGCACCGACAACCTGGCGCTGATCGTCCCGGTCGTGCTGCTGCTCAGCCTGGTCGTGGCGCTGCGCCGGCGGATGCCGGAGAAGATGCTGGTGCTGGCCGGCGCGCTGGGCCTGGCGCAGCTGGTGCTGGACGTGGGGACCACGGTCGCCGACTTCGCGCTGCTGGTGATCGTCTACACGGTGGCCGCCACGGGCGCCCGCTGGGCGTCCCGGCTCGCGCTCGGCATGGGCCTGTCGGCGGCGGCCCTGGCGCAGCTGCGCTGGCCGAGCGACCAGACCGGCGTCCCGGGCAACATCGCGATCGTGGTCTTCCAGACGGTGCCGTTCGCGCTCGCCTGGGTGCTCGGCGACTCGGTGCGCACCCGGCGCGCGTACTTCGCCCAGCTCGAGGAGCGCGCGGCGCGCCTGGAGAAGGAGCGCGAGGCGCAGGCGAAGGTCGCGGTCGCCGCGGAACGCGCGCGGATCGCGCGTGAGCTGCACGACGTGGTCGCGCACAACGTGTCGGTGATGGTGGTCCAGGCCGACGGCGCCGCCTACGTCCTGGATGCGGCGCCCGACCAGGCCAAGAAGGCCCTGGAGACGATCTCGTCCACCGGCCGCCAGGCCCTCGCCGAGATGCGCCGCCTGCTGGGCGTGCTGCGCACCGGCGAGCACCAGGAGGGCGGCGAGTACGTCCCGCAGCCCGACGTGGAGCAGATAGAGGACCTGGTCGAGCAGTGCCGCGGCTCCGGCCTGCCCGTCGACTTCAAGGTCGAGGGCACCCCGCGCCCGCTGCCCAGCGGTGTCGAGCTGACCGCGTACCGCATCGTGCAGGAGGCGCTCACCAATACCCGCAAGCACGGCGGGCCCAACGCGGGCGCGAGCGTGCGGCTGGTCTACTTCGACGACGGGCTCGGCCTGCTCGTCGAGGACGACGGCAAGGGCGCTCCGCACGAGATGTACGAGGAGGGCGGCGCGGACGGCCAGGGCCACGGGCTGATCGGCATGCGGGAGCGGGTGGGCATGGTCGGCGGCACCCTGGACGCGGGGCCCCGCCCCGGTGGAGGCTTCCGCATCAGCGCCCTGCTGCCGCTCAAACCGGCGCATTGACACCGACGCACGCCCCCTGGTGACACCTGTCACGCCCCGCACGACCCACTCGCTCACCCCCTTTGGACGGAAGAGGACCGATGACGATCCGCGTGATGCTCGTCGACGACCAGGTGCTGCTGCGCACCGGGTTCCGGATGGTGCTCGCCGCCCAGCCGGACATGGAGGTCGTCGCGGAGGCGGGCGACGGCGTGGAGGCCCTCCAGGTGCTGCGCGCCAGCGCGGTGGACGTCGTGCTGATGGACGTGCGCATGCCGAAGCTGGACGGCGTGGAGACCACCCGGCGCATCTGCGCGGAGGCCGAGCCGCCGAAGGTTTTGATCCTGACCACGTTCGACCTCGACGAGTACGCCTTCTCCGCGCTGAAGGCCGGAGCCTCCGGGTTCATGCTCAAGGACGTGCCGCCCGGCGAGCTGCTGGCCGCCATCCGCTCGGTGCACAGCGGGGACGCGGTGGTCGCGCCCTCGACCACCCGCAGGCTGCTCGACCGGTTCGCGCCGATGCTGCCGAGCACCGGCAGGGAACCCCGGCACAAGGAGCTGGAACGCCTCACCGAGCGCGAACGCGAGGTCATGATCCTGGTCGCCCAGGGCCTGTCCAACGGCGAGATCGCGGCCCGGCTGGTCCTCTCCGAGGCGACCGTGAAGACCCACGTCGGCCGCATCCTGACCAAGCTGGGCCTGCGCGACCGCGTCCAGGTGGTGGTCCTGGCCTACGAGACGGGCCTGGTCCGCGCGGGCGGCGGCGGCCACGGCTGAGCGGGGCGGCCGGGCCGTGGGCGCGGCGTGTCGAATGCAGGTGGACGCCGACCGGGCGTGACCGGTGTCCCCTAGGGTCGGCGCATGCTTCTGTGGATCAACGGTCCCTTCGGGGGCGGCAAGACACAGACCGCCCACGAGATACGGCGCCGGCTGCCCGGCAGCGTGATCTGCGACCCGGAGCACCCCGGGTTCGGGCTGCGCCGGATGCTCCCGCCCGAGTTGCGCGGAGACTTCCGGGACCTGGTGGCCTGGCGGCAGGGCGTCGTCGAGGTCCTCGACCTGACGCTGCGCCGGCACGACGGTGTGGTGATCGCACCCATGACGGTCACCGATCCCCGCTGCTTCGACGAGACCGTCGGCAGGCTCCGCGAGCTCGGCCACGACGTGCGGCACTTCACCCTGCTCGCCGAGCGGGAGACGGTGCTGCGGCGGCTGCGCGAGCGCGACCTCGGGCACCTGCTCCGGGTCGCCACGGGCAAGGGTGCGGGACCACGCCGGGAGAGCTGGGCGGTCGCACAGCTGGACCACTGCTTGGAGCGGCTGCGCGAGCCCGAGTTCGCCGAGCACTTGTGGACGGACCGCTCGACCGTGCCCAGGACCGCGGACCGGATCGCCGTGCTCGCCGGACTGACCCTCGCGCCGAACACCGAGGGAGCACTGCGCACGCGCCTGCGCCAGGCCGGGGTGGGCCTGCGGCACATCCGGCTCGACTGACCGGAAGTGCGTGCCCGGTGGCCGCTCAGCGCAGGATGCCCTCCAGGAAGTCCGTGCCGAGTCGGGACACCACCGTCACGTCCAGCTGGTGCAGGACGTACCGGCCGCGGCGGCGCGTGGTGAGCAGGCCCGCCTTCTTCAGGACGCCGAGGTGCCGGGATATCTCAGGCGCGGTCATGCCGTGCGCCTGCGCCAGCTCGCTCGTGGTGTAGGCGCTGCGGGCCAGGTGGCGGCACAGGCGCATGCGGACCGGGTGGGCCAGGGCGGTCATCCGCAGGGCCAACTGCTCCACCGGGGTCGGCGCGGCCGGTTCGGGGGAGCCGACCGGGTAGTGCAGCACCGGCTGCCAGGCGTGCCGGTGCAGGACGCTCAGGTGCGGCCAGCCGAGGCTGGTCGGGACGAGCAGCAGGCCGCCGTCCCCAGTGGCCGAGTGGCCGGTGCCCAGCTTGTCGACGGTGATCCGCGCGGTCGCCTCGTCGAGCGAGAGCGCGGGCGACGTCGCGGTGAGCGCCTCGCCCAGGCCCCTGCGGCGCAGCAGCTCGGTCTTGTGCCGGGCGTCCGCCGCGAGCGGGTGGCGCAGCCGGGACCACACCTCGCCGAAGAACGCCTCGTCGCAGTCCTGGAGGAACTGCCGCAGCCAGGCCCGGGTCCGCGGCGGGTCGTCCAGCAGCCGCTCGCTGAACCGCAGCTGCCGGGGTCCGCGCGCCGCGGCCAGCTCCAGCGCCCGCCGCCGCAGGCTCGCGTCGGTCAGCACATCGGGCCCGTGCGAGCAGTACGGCAGGGCGCAGGTGAACTCCAGGGCGGCGTCCACGAACTGCTCGTCCGTCAGCTTGTCCAGCAGGTCCAGGTCCTCGGCGAGCGTGGCACCGGGGAGCGTGCTGCGGCCGGGCAGCCCGGCGAACGGCATGAACAGGTCCGAGAACGTCGTCCGCCACAGGAAGTCCGCCTCGCACATGCGGTCGGCCAGGTGCGGGTCGAGCCCCGCGCTCACCCCGGTGACCCAGCCGCGCAGCGCGGGGTGGTGCCCCGGCTCGGACAGCGCGTGCAGCGCCATGCCGAGCTCGGCCAGGGGAGAGGGCACCACGGCCACCCTCTCCGGCCGCAGCCCCGCGACGTCGATGCTCACGCTCATGGGCCCATGGTGCACCCCACCACTGACAACACCGTCGCCCGGCCTACCCGTGCGCCCGGCCGGCCTCCTCGCGCAGCCGGACCACGAAGTCGGCGACCGCCGTCCGTACGTCCTCGGCGCTCCACTCCATGCCGGGGGCGCGGACGTCGACCTCCGTCTGGGCCAGTCCCGGCACCGGCCCGTTCCAGGCGCGGCCGAACAGCAAGGTCCCGGTCCCCTCCGCCGTGCGGATCGCGGCCTCGGCGACCACGTCGGCGTCGTACGGCAGCCACACCTGGAACTCGTTCGTGTGCGGCACCTCCGGGTGCACCCGCGACCACGGCAGGCCGGCCTCCGCCAGGGCCTCGTGCAGCGCGGCGGCCACCACGCGCGCGTGGCGCACGTACTCGGGCAGGCGCGGCAGTTCCCGCTCCAGCCCGAGGAGCGCCGACAGGGCGGTGGGGAACTGCTGGAAGACCTGGCCGCCGTAGCGGTGGCGCCAGGTCTTCGCCTCCTCGACCAGCGCGACCGGCCCGGCGAGCGCGGCGCCGCCGAAGCCGTCCAGGGACTTGTAGAACGACACGTAGACGCTGTCCGCGAGCCCCGCGATCTCGTCGAGCGGGCGGCCGAAGTGGACGGTGGACTCCCACAGGCGCGCCCCGTCGAAGTGCACCACCGCGTCGCGCTCGCGCGCCGCCTCGACCAGTTCGTTCAGCTCGTCCCAGGTCGGCAGCAGGTACCCGGCGTCCCGCAGGGGGAGTTCGAGCATCAGCGCCCCGAAGCGCTCGGCACAGCCCCGCACCTCCTGGGCCGTGGGCTGGCGGGGTTCCCCGGTCAGCAGGACCGGGCGCAGACCGCTGACCTGGCTGAACGCGTCGCGCTCGTGCACCTCCGGGTGGGCCAGCGCGTGCAGCGCCACCGCCGGGTCGCCGGTGCGTCCGGCCCAGCAGCGCAGGGCCACCTGCTGGGCCATGGTGCCGGTCGGGAAGAACGCCGCGGCCTCCATGCCGAGCAGCCCGGCGACCTTCTGCTCCAGGGCCTCGACGACGCCGTTGCCGTAGACGTCGACGGACTCGTCCAGGTCGTACACCTCGCCGGCGGCGTCCAGCAGGGCCAGCCGTCCGCGGATCGTGCTCTGCAGCCCGGAGCGCGCGAGGACCCGGCGCGCGCTGCGGGCCACGCCCCTGCGCCGCTCCCACCGCCGGGTGCGCCGCTCCTCCTCCGACAGCTGCTCGTCGGGCCCCTCGTCGGGCACGCGCGTGGTCCGCTCCGTCGTATCGCTCATGTCGGGGATCATGTCGCGCGCGGGGCGACCGCGGCACCGCATTTCGGCCCGCGCGCCCACACCGGGACGGCGTGGGGTTACCCACAGCCTGTGGACGAACGGACGCCGCCGGGACAGATCGCGTTAACATGACGAGAAATCGTCCGGTACCCCGAGCGGACTGGAACGGGAAGGCCTCCGTCGCGTGAGTACAAGCCAGCAGCCAGATCCCCGGGACCGTCCCGCGCGGCTCACCGTCGGCGTCGTCGGCGCCGGCCGGGTGGGTCCCGCGCTCGCCGCGTCCCTCCAGCTCGCCGGGCACCGCCCGGTGGCCGCCTCGGGGGTTTCCGACGCCTCCCGCCGACGCGCCGCCCTGCTGCTGCCCGACGTGCCGCTCGTGACACCCGCCGAGGTCCTGCAGCGCGCCGACCTGGTGCTGCTCACCGTCCCGGACGACGCCCTGCCGGACCTGGTCGAGGGCCTCGCCCGGACCGGCGCCGTACGGCCGGGGCAGCTCATCGTCCACAGCTCCGGGCGCTACGGCGCGAAGGTGCTCGACCCCGCCCTGCGCGCGGGCGCGCTGCCGCTGGCGCTGCACCCGGCGATGACGTTCACCGGCACGCCCGTGGACGTGCAGCGGCTCGCCGGGTGCTCCTTCGGCGTCACCGCGCCCGAGGAGCTGCGGCTGGCCGCCGAGGCGCTGGTCATCGAGATGGGCGGCGAGCCCGAGTGGATCGCCGAGGACATGCGGCCGCTCTACCACGCGGCCCTCGCCCTCGGCGCGAACCACCTGGTGACGCTGGTCGCCCAGTCCATGGAACTGCTGCGCGCGGCCGGCGTCGAGGCACCCGACCGGATGCTCGGCCCGCTGCTCGGCGCCGCCCTGGACAACGCCCTGCGCTCCGGCGACGCCGCCCTCACCGGCCCGGTCGCGCGCGGGGACGCCGGCACCGTCGCCGCGCACGTCGACCAACTGCGGCGGCACGCCCCGCAGACCGTCGCCGGCTACCTGGCGATGGCCCGCGCCACCGCCGACCGCGCCCTCGCCCACGGCCTGCTCAAGCCGGAACTCGCCGAGGACCTCCTCGGGGTCCTCGCCGACGGCGGCCACGGCACCCACGGCACCGAAGGAGCCGCCGGATGACCACCACCCTGCTGCGCACCGCCGCCGACCTGCACGCGCGCGTGCGGCACGGACGCCGGGCCGTCGTGATGACGATGGGCGCCCTGCACGAGGGCCACGCCACCCTCGTGCGCGCCGCCCGCGGCATCGCCGGACCGGACGGCGAGGTCGTCGTCACCGTGTTCGTCAACCCGCTGCAGTTCGGCGCGGGCGAGGACCTCGACCGCTACCCGCGCACCCTGGACGCCGACCTGAAGATCGCCGAGGAGGCGGGCGCCGACGTCGTCTTCGCGCCCTCGGTGGACGAGGTCTACCCGGGCGGCGCACCGCAGGTGCGCGTCAGCGCCGGGCCCATGGGGGAGCGCCTGGAGGGCGCCTCGCGGCCCGGCCACTTCGACGGCATGCTCACCGTCGTCGCCAAGCTGCTGCACCTGACCCGCCCGGACGTCGCGCTGTACGGGCAGAAGGACGCCCAGCAGCTCGCCCTGATCCGCCGCATGGTGCGCGACCTGAACTTCGGCGTCGAGATCGTCGGCGTCGCCACCGTGCGCGAGGACGACGGGCTCGCCCTGTCCAGCCGCAACCGCTACCTCTCCCCGGAGGAGCGGCGCACCGCGCTCGCCCTGTCGCAGGCACTGTTCGCCGGCCGCGACCGGCACGCCGCGCAGGAGGCGCTGCGGGCACGCGCGCGTGAGGTGCCCGCCACCCGCGCGCGGGCCGAGGCGCTCAGCGCGATCGGCGAGTCCCGCGCCGCCGCCGACACGCACGCCGTCGTCAAGGCCGTCCCCGGTTCCGCCGCGGCCGTGCGCGCCGCCGCCCGGCTCGTCCTCGACGAGGCCGCCCGGCTCACGCCGCCGCTCGTCCTGGACTACCTCGCCCTCGTCGACCCCGCCGACTTCACCGACATCGACGACGACTTCACCGGCGAGGCCGTCCTCGCCGTCGCCGCCCGGGTCGGCTCGACCCGGCTGATCGACAACCTCCCCCTCACCTTCGGAGCCGCCTCGTGACCAGCACAGGCATACGACTGCACGCGCCCGCGCCCGGGTGGTCCATCGCCGCGGACGTGGTGGTCGTCGGCTCCGGCGTCGCCGGCCTGACCGCGGCCCTGCGCTGCGAGGCCGCCGGCCTGGACACCGTCGTCGTCACCAAGGCCCGCCTCGACGACGGCTCCACTCGCTGGGCGCAGGGCGGCATCGCCGCGGCCCTCGGCGAGGGCGACACCCCCGAACAGCACCTGGACGACACCCTGGTCGCCGGCGCCGGCCTGTGCGACGAGAACGCCGTGCGCCTCCTCGTCACCGAGGGCCCCGACGCCGTGCGCCGCCTCATCGAGACCGGCGCCCACTTCGACGAGTCCGACGAGGGCGGCCTGGAACTGACCCGCGAGGGCGGCCACCACCGCCGGCGCATCGCCCACGCGGGCGGTGACGCGACCGGCGCGGAGATCTCCCGCGCGCTCGTCGAGGCGGTCCGCGCGCGGGGCGTACGGGCGATCGAGAACGCGCTCGTCCTCGACCTGCTCACCGACGCCGACGGCCGCACCGCAGGCGTCACCCTCCACGTCATGGGCGAGGGCCAGCACGACGGCGTGGGCGCCGTGCACGCGCCCGCGGTCGTCCTCGCGACCGGCGGCATGGGCCAGGTGTTCTCCGCGACCACCAACCCGTCGGTGTCGACCGGCGACGGCGTGGCGCTGGCGCTGCGCGCGGGCGCGGAGGTCAGCGACCTGGAGTTCGTGCAGTTCCACCCGACCGTGCTGTTCCTCGGCCCCGACGCCGAGGGGCAGCAGCCGCTGGTCTCCGAGGCGGTGCGCGGCGAGGGCGCCCACCTGGTGGACGCCGACGGCGTGCGCTTCATGGTCGGGCAGCACGAGCTGGCCGAGCTCGCCCCCCGCGACATCGTCGCCAAGGGCATCATGCGCCGGATGCAGGAGCAGGACGCCGAGCACATGTTCCTCGACGCCCGCCACTTCGGCGCCGAGATGTGGGAGCACCGCTTCCCGACGATCCTCGCCGCCTGCCGCGCCCACGGCATCGACCCGGTCCACGAGCCCATCCCGATCGCCCCGGCCGCCCACTACGCCTCCGGGGGCGTGCGCACCGACTCCCACGGCCGCACGACCGTGCCGGGCCTCTACGCGTGCGGGGAGGTCGCCTGCACCGGCGTGCACGGCGCCAACCGGCTCGCCTCCAACTCCCTGCTGGAGGGCTTGGTCTACGCCGAGCGCATCGCGGCCGACATCGCGGCCGGTCGCGCCGCCGACGGCCTGCCCGCGCGCGAGCCGCAGGCGGTGCCGCAGCCCGAGAAGCCGTCCCACCCGCTCCTCGCCGCCGAGGCCCGGTTCGCCATCCAGCGGATCATGGCCGACGGCGCGGGCGTGCTGCGCTCCGCACGGTCCCTGGAGCAGGCCGCCGACCAGCTCCAGCGGCTGCACGCCGACGCGCGCGACGCGCTCGACGAGAACGGCAAGACCGCCGAGCCCGGCGTCGACACCTGGGAGGCCACCAACCTCCTGTGCGTGGCCCGCGTCCTGGTCGCCGCCGCCGCGCTGCGCGAGGAGACCCGCGGCTGCCACTGGCGCGAGGACCACGCCGGGCGCGACGACACCCGGTGGCGCCGCCACATCGTCGTACGGCTGAATCCGGACCGGACGCTGGCCGTACGCACCACGGACACCGCAGACTTCCCCCCGACCGTCCCCTCGTCCCGGCAGCCCCAGGAGCAGTGACCGAAGTGAGCAACGACCTTCCCCTCGTCCCGAGCGGAGGCTGCGGCGACGGCTGCGGCTGCGGCGCCGAAGGAGCCGACGCGGACGAGGCGTACCTGGAGTGCGGCCTCGACCCCGCCCTCGCACAGCTGCTGGCCGACGCCGGACTCGACCCCGTCGAAGTCGAGGACATCGCCAACGTGGCCATCCAGGAGGACCTCGACCACGGCGTGGACGTGACGACCGTCGCGACCATCCCCGAGGAGGCCGTGGCCACCGCCGACTTCGTCGCGCGCGAGGCGGGCGTCGTGGCGGGCCTGCGGGTCGCCGAGGCGGTCCTGTCCGTCGTCTGCACGGACGAGTTCGAGGTGGAGCGGCACGTCGAGGACGGCGACCGCGTCCACGCCGGGCAGAAGCTGCTGTCGGTCACCACGCGCACGCGTGACCTGCTGACCGCCGAGCGCAGCGCGCTCAACATCCTGTGCCGCCTGTCGGGCATCGCCACCGCCACGCGCGCGTGGGCCGACGTCCTGGAGGGCACCAAGGCGCGCGTGCGCGACACCCGCAAGACCACGCCCGGCCTGCGCGCGCTGGAGAAGTTCGCGGTGCGCTGCGGCGGCGGGGTCAACCACCGCATGTCGCTGTCCGACGCGGCCCTCGTCAAGGACAACCACGTGGTCGCCGCGGGCGGCGTCGCCCAAGCCTTCAAGGCCGTCCGGGAAGCCTTCCCGGACGTGCCCATCGAGGTGGAGGTCGACACCCTGCACCAGCTGCGCGAGGTCGTGGACGCGGGCGCCGACCTGATCCTGCTGGACAACTTCACCCCCGGCGAGTGCGAGGAGGCCGTCGGCATCGTCGGGCCGCGCGCCCTGCTGGAGGCGTCCGGACGGCTCACCCTGGACACCGCACGCGCGTACGCCGAGACCGGCGTCGACTTCCTGGCCGTCGGGGCGCTCACGCACTCCTCGCCGATCCTCGACATCGGCCTGGACCTGCGAGCGGCGGAGTAGGGAGCGGGTAGCGGCCATGCTGCTGACGATCGACGTGGGCAACACGCACACCGTGCTCGGCCTGTTCGACGGCGAGGACATCGTCGAACACTGGCGGATCTCGACGGACGCCCGCCGCACGGCCGACGAGCTGGCGGTGCTCCTCCAGGGCCTGATGGGGATGCACCCGCTGCTCGGCGACGAGCTGGGCGACGGCATCGACGGGATCGCCATCTGCGCGACCGTGCCGTCCGTGCTGCACGAACTGCGCGAGGTGACCCGGCGCTACTACGGCGACGTACCCGCCGTCCTCGTGGAGCCCGGCGTGAAGACCGGGGTGCCGATCCTGACCGACAACCCCAAGGAGGTCGGCGCCGACCGCATCATCAACGCGGTGGCGGCCGTCGAGCTGTACGGCGGACCGGCCGTCGTCGTGGACTTCGGCACCGCGACGACGTTCGACGCGGTCAGCGCGCGCGGGGAGTACATCGGCGGCGTCATCGCCCCCGGCATCGAGATCTCCGTGGAGGCGCTGGGCGTCAAGGGCGCGCAGCTGCGCAAGATCGAGGTGGCGCGGCCGCGGAGCGTCATCGGCAAGAATACCGTCGAGGCCATGCAGTCGGGCATCGTGTTCGGTTTCGCCGGCCAGGTCGACGGCGTGGTGAACCGGATGGTCCGCGAACTCGCGGACGACCCGGACGACGTGACGGTGATCGCCACGGGCGGGCTGGCGCCGATGGTGCTGGGCGAGTCCTCGGTGATCGACGAGCACGAGCCGTGGCTGACCCTGATCGGCCTGCGCCTGGTGTACGAGCGCAACGTCGCGCGCATGTGAGGACGCCGGGAGGCACGGGCGCGCCCGGCGCGGTCCCGGCGCCTCCCGGCGGCGCCGGACATGGGTCCAGGTGAGTGGTCCTGGCGTGACACCCTGCGCGGCGTGTCTGATTTGTCTGATTAGCGCGTACCGTCGGCGCATGCCCACGCCATACGGATCCCGCGGCGGCATGGCGTTCGGCGTGGAGGAGCTGCGTGTGCTCCGCCGCGCCCTCGCCCTCGCCCTCCAGCCCGAACCCGCCTCGGCCGAGGACGTCCAGGACTGTCTGCGCCTCGCCGAGTCCCTCGATGAGGCGATCCGCGAGGGCGCCCGGCTGCGGGCCTTCCTCGTGGCCGACCTCGCCCGGTACCGCGCCGCCCTGCCCGGCACCGCAGCGGGCTACCTGACGCTCCTGGAGGAGGTCCTCGGCACCGGCTACCGCCCCGTCGCCGACGACCTCGCCGCCCTGCGCGCGCTGCGCGGCAACCCCGCCGGGGCCGCCCTGCTCGCGCGCTGCCAGGTGCTCGCCGAGCAGGACGTCCGGGCCCGGCTGGTGCGCCGCACGGTCCCGGCGCCGGCCGCCCCCACCGGAAGCGTCACCCCGGCCGCCACCCCCGCCGCCCCCATGGTCACCGTCCCCGCCTCCCGGACCCGCTTGCTGGCCCTTCCCGGCGGGCTGGCCGGGAGCGCGGGCGACGGCGCGCCGCGGCCGGAACGGACCAAGGAGAAGAAGCCCGCGGACCAGCCCGCCGCTCCCGGACCCGGCCGCGGCGCGCCCCAGCCGGCCCGGCGGCCCGTCCCCACCCCGGGCGAGGTCTTCCCGCGCCGCAAGCCCGCCGCGCCGCCCGCGGAGCCCGCACAGCGCCCGGCCGAGTCGGACCACCGCCTGGCGGTCGGCTGACCGCCGGGCGCCTCACGCGCGCGTCCCACGGACGCCCCGGAGGGGCCGGTCGCCGCGCCGACCGGCCCCTCCGTCCGTCGACGCTCCCGCGCGCGTGCCGAACGTACCGCGCCTGTCCCGACCAGGGGCCGCGCCCGGGGTGCCACCCCGGCCGGATGTCCGCTTCCTCCGTGGCTACCCTGGATGCATGGACTACGTCTCCGCGCTCGTGCCTCCGGTCGTCATGGCCGTGTTCTTCATCGGCGTGATCAGGGTGATCGTGAAGACCCAGGGGGGCGCCAACAAGGCCAAGGAGGACGCGGCCGTCGACGCCGCCCTCGCGCGGGCCGAGGGCACCCGTCAGGTGTCCGGCCCGGCCGACGCCTGACCGCTCCGGCCCCGCCGGCGTACGTCTCCCCGCGCGCGCTCACGCGCACGCGTGCCCCCGCATGGGCCGAGGGAGCCGTACGCCCTTTTTGTTGTGTTCGGCGAGGTAAGCGCCCGTCCCGCACGCCGTGGGGGAGATCTACCACTATTGTTCTGAGTTGTGCCTCGCCCCTTGGGAGAACTCGAAGACGCGGTCATGACGCGGGTGTGGAAGTGGAACCGTCCGGTGACCGTTCGAGAAGTCCTGGAGGACATCCAACAGGAACGCTCGATCGCGTACACCACCGTGATGACCGTTTTGGACAATCTCCATCAGAAGGGCTGGGTCCGCCGTGAGGCGGAAGGCCGGGCCTATCGATATGAGGCGGTCTCCACCCGCGCCGCCTACGCGGCCGCCCTCATGAACGACGCCTGGTCCCAGAGCGACAACCCCGCCGCCGCTCTCGTCGCGTTCTTCGGCATGATGAGCGAGGAACAGCGGCGGGCACTGAGCGATGCCGTGCGCATCGTCCAGGGCCCGGAATCCCCCAGGCCCCCGGAACAGCCGGAAGACACCCGCCCCGCCGAACCCGGCGAAGAGCGCGGACCCGGTGAGAGCGCCGCACGGAACCCCGGCTCGGCAACGGAGCACGACGGGCGATAGCGTCCGTGCATGTCCGCAGAGAGTCCCGAAGTCCCCGCTAAAGCCATCACCGTCCGGCGGGCCCGGACGAGCGATGTCCCGGCCGTACGGCGTCTCCTTGACGCGTACGTCCGTGCGGGCATCCTGCTGGACAAAGCGACGGTGACGCTTTACGAGGACATCCAGGAGTTCTGGGTGGCGGAACGCGACGACAACGCCGAGGTCGTGGGCTGCGGCGCCCTGCACGTGATGTGGGAAGACCTGGCGGAAGTGCGCACGCTGGCCGTGAAGCCCGGCCTCAAGGGCGCCGGCGTCGGCCACCAGTTGTTGGAGAAGTTGCTGCACACCGCGCGCTGGCTCGGGGTCCGGCGCGTTTTCTGTCTGACCTTCGAAGTCGACTTCTTCGGCAAGCACGGCTTCGTGGAGATCGGCGAGACGCCCGTCGACACCGATGTCTACGCCGAGCTCCTGCGTTCCTATGACGAGGGCGTCGCGGAGTTCCTCGGGCTGGAGCGGGTGAAACCGAACACCTTGGGCAACAGCCGGATGCTTCTGCATCTGTGATCGCCGGGGATCGGCGAAGCGTCGATCCGGTGTATTCCACCCTTCGCCGGTCCTTCCCCGTGCCGTTCCCCCTGTCTTCGCCGTGCCCTTCCCGTGTCTTCCCCACGTGCCCCTATGTCCGAAACGCGTACGTTTCCCGCTGGGTGCCGGGAGGTCGGTCTCTGCCGGGGGTTTGTGTTTTCTCGGCAAAAGCGGTTTGCTTTCCGACGTAACGCAGTACTGCATATAAGGGGGAAGCGGCGAAACGGCGGACGCCGCGGACCCCCGGCCCTCACGTTATCGATGAAAGGAAATCCGGTGGCACAGAAGGTTCAGGTCCTTCTTGTCGACGACCTCGACGGTGGCGAGGCCGACGAGACCGTGACGTTCGCGCTGGACGGCAAGACGTACGAGATCGATCTCACGACTGCGAATGCGGACAAGCTGCGCGGCCTTCTCGACCCCTATGTGAAGGGTGGCCGTCGTACCGGAGGCCGCTCCTCGGGCGGACGCGGAAAGACCCGTGCCGCTTCCGGTGGCAGCCAGGACACCGCTGCCATCCGCGCGTGGGCGAAGGAGCAGGGCCTCGAGGTCAACGACCGCGGCCGGGTTCCCGCGGCCATCCGTGAGGCCTACGAGAAGGCCAACGGCTGAGCGCCGGCGCGTCGCAGTCGGACGCGGTGACACTCGGTCGCCACCGTGTCCACCAGCCGTACGAGATCGGGGGCGCCCTCAGTGGCCCCCGGCGTCGGCAGTGCCGACACCGTCGGCAGCGAGGCCTCGACCTCGCACCCGGCCCCGGGGGGCCGCAGCCACACGGCGGCCCCCTGCGCAGGCCCTTCCGGCCTCCTGGCGTCCGGTCCCCACGGGCTCGGTCCGCGTACGCCCACGCCCTGGCCCGGTGGACCCGCCCCCGGCGGTCCGGGCGGCAGGGGCGCCTCGATCGTCCCGCCCGCGCCGATCGCCGTGATGTCCAGCGGCAGGCCGCCCCACTCCAGCCACCGCAGGACGCCCGGCAGCTCCTCCGCGCTGCCCGCGGCCACCAGCAGCCACATCCGCTGCCCGCGCACGGCCACGGGCGCCCTGCCGGGTGCCAGGCGCCGCAGGGCCGCGTATCCGGCCGCGGCGGGCACGTCCAGGACGTCGAAGCGCCGGCCCGCGATAAGTCGTACCGGCGTTCCGGGCACGGTCGCCCACCCCAGGTCGTTCTCGTACCAGCCGCGGATCCGCTCGTCCGGGTCCTGCGGCCGACGGGGGTACGGGAGGAGAGGGCCGGGGATGAGCGGAGTGACGGACGGGGTTCGCATGGCTGCCGGGGCTGCCGGGGCTGCCGGGGCCCATGTGGCCACCAGGGTCTGCGATGCCTGTGGGACCTTCGAGGCCGCTCCGGTGACGGTCTTCAGCGCTGAGCCAGTCATGTCAGCGCCAACCGCTCGAAGGGCCGTCGAGTTACGCTGGGTGCCCGTACGAGTGCGCACGGTGTCGAGCAGGGGGGCGCGCGGGGGTGTGGGGAGGCGCAAGGTTGTTCGCCCGTAGCGGAGGGAACCGGGGTGCGCGGCATGGAGTGTCTGTGCGCGCGGGTAAGACATCCCTAGTGGGAGGGGGCGACGCGCGGGAAAGGCCGTCTCACGTTCGCCATCGGCGTAGTGGCGAGTGGGGTATCTGCCTGGCCTGCGGGAACATCGTCTCGCACCATCGGGTTGGAGCAGATGTCGGCGTTCGGGGTCAGGAGGCCATCGACGGTGTCGGCAGTTGGAATGAGCGGTCCCCGCTTGCGGGACTAAGCTGCGGAAGGACAGGGAGGGGAAGTTCCCCCCACTGCCTGACCGCTCTGAGGAGCGATTAACGATGTTCGAGAGGTTCACCGACCGCGCGCGGCGGGTTGTCGTCCTGGCTCAGGAAGAAGCCCGGATGCTCAACCACAACTACATCGGCACCGAGCACATCCTCCTGGGCCTGATCCACGAGGGTGAGGGTGTCGCCGCCAAGGCCCTTGAGAGCCTCGGGATTTCGCTCGAGGCGGTCCGCCAGCAGGTGGAGGAGATCATCGGCCAGGGCCAGCAGGCCCCGTCCGGCCACATCCCCTTCACCCCCCGTGCCAAGAAGGTCCTGGAGCTGTCGCTCCGCGAGGCCCTTCAGCTGGGCCACAACTACATCGGCACGGAGCACATCCTGCTCGGCCTGATCCGCGAGGGCGAGGGCGTCGCCGCCCAGGTCCTCGTCAAGCTGGGCGCTGATCTGAACCGCGTGCGGCAGCAGGTGATCCAGCTGCTCTCCGGTTACCAGGGCAAGGAGACCGCCACCGCCGGCGGCCCTGCCGAGGGCACCCCCTCGACGTCCCTGGTCCTCGACCAGTTCGGCCGGAACCTCACCCAGGCCGCTCGTGAGTCCAAGCTCGACCCGGTCATCGGGCGCGAGAAGGAGATCGAGCGGGTCATGCAGGTGCTGTCCCGCCGCACCAAGAACAACCCGGTGCTGATCGGTGAGCCCGGCGTCGGCAAGACCGCCGTCGTCGAGGGCCTCGCCCAGGCCATCGTCAAGGGCGAGGTCCCCGAGACGCTGAAGGACAAGCACCTCTACACGCTGGACCTCGGCGCCCTGGTCGCCGGCTCCCGCTACCGCGGTGACTTCGAGGAGCGCCTGAAGAAGGTGCTCAAGGAGATCCGCACCCGCGGCGACATCATCCTGTTCATCGACGAGCTGCACACGCTGGTCGGTGCGGGTGCCGCCGAGGGCGCCATCGACGCCGCTTCGATCCTGAAGCCGATGCTGGCCCGCGGTGAGCTGCAGACCATCGGTGCGACCACGCTGGACGAGTACCGCAAGCACCTGGAGAAGGACGCGGCCCTCGAGCGCCGCTTCCAGCCCATCCAGGTCGCCGAGCCGTCCCTGCCGCACACCATCGAGATCCTCAAGGGCCTGCGCGACCGGTACGAGGCGCACCACCGCGTCTCCATCACCGACGAGGCGCTGGTCCAGGCCGCCACCCTGGCCGACCGGTACATCTCGGACCGCTTCCTGCCGGACAAGGCGATCGACCTGATCGACGAGGCCGGTTCCCGGATGCGCATCCGCCGGATGACCGCTCCGCCGGACCTGCGCGAGTTCGACGAGAAGATCGCCTCGGTCCGCCGGGACAAGGAGTCCGCGATCGACTCGCAGGACTTCGAGAAGGCCGCCTCCCTGCGCGACAAGGAGAAGCAGCTCCTGGCCGCCAAGGCCAAGCGGGAGAAGGAGTGGAAGGCCGGCGACATGGACGTCGTCGCAGAGGTCGACGGCGAGCTGATCGCCGAGGTCCTCGCCACGGCCACCGGCATCCCGGTCTTCAAGCTGACCGAGGAGGAGTCCAGCCGCCTGCTCCGCATGGAGGAGGAGCTGCACAAGCGGGTCATCGGCCAGAACGACGCCGTCAAGGCGCTGTCGAAGGCGATCCGCCGTACGCGTGCGGGTCTGAAGGACCCGAAGCGCCCGGGTGGCTCGTTCATCTTCGCCGGCCCGTCCGGTGTCGGTAAGACCGAGCTGTCCAAGGCGCTCGCCGAGTTCCTCTTCGGCGACGAGGACGCGCTGATCTCCCTCGACATGTCGGAGTTCAGCGAGAAGCACACGGTCTCGCGCCTCTTCGGTTCGCCCCCCGGCTACGTGGGCTACGAGGAGGGCGGCCAGCTGACGGAGAAGGTGCGCCGCAAGCCGTTCTCGGTCGTCCTCTTCGACGAGGTCGAGAAGGCCCACCCGGACATCTTCAACTCGCTGCTGCAGATCCTGGAGGACGGTCGCCTGACCGACTCCCAGGGCCGGGTCGTGGACTTCAAGAACACGGTCATCATCATGACGACCAACCTCGGCACCCGGGACATCTCCAAGGGCTTCAACCTGGGCTTCGCAGCCTCGGGTGACACGAAGACCAACTACGAGCGCATGAAGAACAAGGTGTCGGACGAGCTCAAGCAGCACTTCCGCCCCGAGTTCCTCAACCGCGTCGACGACGTGGTCGTCTTCCCGCAGCTCACGCAGGCGGACATTCTGCGGATCGTCGACCTGATGATCGGCAAGGTGGACGAGCGCCTGAAGGACCGGGACATGGGCATCGAGCTGTCCCAGGCCGCCAAGGAGCTGCTGTCCAAGAAGGGCTACGACCCCGTGATGGGCGCGCGGCCGCTGCGTCGCACGATCCAGCGGGAGATCGAGGACACCCTGTCGGAGAAGATCCTCTTCGGCGAGGTCCGCCCCGGTCAGATCGTGGTCGTGGACACCGAGGGCGAGGGCGAGACCCAGACCTTCACCTTCCGCGGCGAGGAGAAGTCGGCGCTGCCCGACGTCCCGCCGATCGAGCAGGCGGCCGGCGGTGCCGGGCCGAACCTGAGCAAGGAGGCCTAGCCTCCGCGCTCGGCCTGAACGGACGAGGGGCCGGCCCCGGGACACATGTCCCGGGGCCGGCCCTTTTCCCTGTCTCCGGGCTCCTGGGGCGCCAGGACGGCCGTCAGGACAGCTGACCGTCGTAGTCCGGCAGCTTGAACGTCTTCTCGGCGTGGCCGCCCGACAGGTCGGTGGCGCTGTTGCCGATGTTCGCGATAATCGTGTAGCCCTTGTTCTCGATGCCGACGCGCTGGGCGGTCTTGTAGGCGCCGACGTTCTTGAACAGGTCGAACAGGCCGCGGACGGAGAGGCCGGAGACCTCGTAGCCGTCGTGCTCGAGGTTGTACTCGGTGGGCAGCGCGATGATGCCGGGCCGGGCGGTGACGAAGAACAGGGAGACGCCGTGCTCCTGGGCGTAGCGGGCGACGTCGAGGACCGGACGGTTCGCCGGCTGCGGGAAGCTGAAGCCGAAGTCGGTCTCCAGCGCGGTGTTGTCGACGTCCAGGACGATGGCCTGCTTCTCGCCGGGCGTGGCGGCCGCGATGCGCTGCTTCAGGTACGGCAGGGCCTGGTCCATGACGGCGCGGCAGTCCTGCTGCCAGGTGGCGTAGTCGACGTCCGCCGCGGCGGCCGTGGCGGTGGCCGCGGTGCGGGCGGGCGCGGTGTCCGTCGCCGCGTCGGCCGGGGCGGCCAGGGCCACGAGGGCGGACGCGGAGACGACGGTCACCGAGGCGTCGCGCAGCCAGGCACGTCTGTGGGTCATGTGGGGGTCCTCTCCCGTTCAACGCTGCTGTGTCGTGTGCATGTTCGTCGGCGAGGGTGGCGCGAGGGGAACCGTAGGGTTACTGGACGGTAGGGCGCTAGAGGCGTGCGTCACCGAATGGGGTCCCGCTGGTGACCGCGGTCACCATCCGGCCATCGGCCGGGGCGTCATGACGGACCGTCAGGAGGGTGGCCCGGGTCACCTCTTCGACGTCATGGATCACGGTCCCCGGTGACATGCCGCACAGCCGGATTCGGTAGTACTAGTGGGAATAGTCGCCCCACAGAGTGGGGCAAATCGGACAGAAGGCGTCGACCCCTGTGCCCGTTTTCGCCGTACTGCACGGAATGAGCGCTAGGAACCCCTCTGTCAAGAAGTGGGAAAGTTCTGCGTTCACGTACTACTTTCCGTCGTAGGTCACACGTTTGGGCGGGGATGGGAGCGCGGGTTACCAAGGTGTGGCCCACCCGGCAGGCGTCCTCGCCCCGGGGGGTGACCCCCGCTCCCGACCTCATGAGGTTTCGATGTTCCTCCGTGCCATGAACCGCTCTTCCCGTACGTCCCTGCTTCGCACCCGCGTGGCCGTCGGGGCCGCTGCCCTGGGTGCCACCGCGGTCGTGCTGGGCGGCGGAGTGGCGACGGCCGCCGAGCACACCACCGTGACGGCCGTCAGCAAGAAGGCCGCTTCCTGGGTCGACCCGGTCAAGCACTACGAGCTGTCCGCGGGCTTCGCCCAGTCCGGCAGTCACTGGGTCGCCAAGCACAGCGGCCAGGACTTCGCGGTGCCGATCGGCACCAACGTCGTCGCCGCGCACGGCGGCACCGTCGTCAAGGCCGGCGGCAACGGCGCCGGTGACGGCCCCGCCTACGGCAACGCCATCGTGATCAAGCACGCCAACGGCGTCTACTCGCAGTACGCGCACCTCTCGCGCATCGACGTCAAGATCGGCCAGGTCGTGAAGACCGGCCAGCACATAGCCAAGTCCGGCAACACCGGCAACTCCACCGGCCCGCACCTGCACTTCGAGATCCGCACGACGCCGAACTACGGCTCCGCGGTCAACCCGGTCAGCTTCCTGCGCGCCAAGGGCGTCACCGTCTGACCCCTCGGGCGGGGTGAGTGACCCGGTCAGCCGCCCTGGTGGGCCTGGGTCACCAGATCGATGGCGACCTCGAGGACGGCCGCGCGCTTCTCCTCGGGGTCGACCTCCAGGTCCTGCAGCACGAACATGCCGGCGTGCAGCGTGAACAGCGCGCTGATGCACCGGACCTGGTCGGTCAGCGGGGCGTCCGGATCGATGATGATCTCCCGCAGACCCTGCATCCGGCTCTTGAAGGAGTCGCCGATGCGCAGCTCGCGGATCGTCGCCTGGTTCTCCTGCATGAAGCGGAAGAGCGGGGCGGCGTCGTCGAGCGCCTGGCCGTAGCGCCGCACGATCTCCTGCTTGGTCTCCAAGGTGTGCGGCTGCTCCCGGCCCCACTCGATCAGGTCTTCGATCGGCTGCGTCAGGTCCTCGAAGATGCTGACGAGGATCTCTTCCTTCGTCTTGAAGTGGTAGTACAGGGCCGCCTTCGTCACATCGAGCCGCTCCGCGATCTCGCGGAGCGACGTCTTGTCGTAGCCCTGCTCGGCGAAGAGTTCGAGCGCCACGTCCTGGATGCGCTGGCGGGTGTTCCCGCGTCGCTGCTGCTTGGTGCCGTCGTCGTCCATGGTGACGTCCATCCTCGTACTCCTCGCGTCCCCGCGAGAACGTGGGTGCCCGCGGGGGCGTGTGTGCCGCCCGGCAGGTGTGCCCTCCGGAAACTTACTTGACGACCGGCTAGTGACAGGTCTACCTTCCCAGTGTACTGAACTAGCCGGGCGGCAAGTAAGTAGCAGCCCTGGGGGAGTGGGAAGAGATGGCGGACACACAGCCGGCCGTGGCGGCCGGGACCAGCGAAGGCAAACAGCCGAAGAGCGTGCGGGTGGTCCTGCTCGCACTGATGATCACGATGATGCTCGCGATGCTGGACAACATGATCGTGGGCACCGCGATGCCGACGATCGTCGGCGACCTCGGCGGGCTCGAACACCTTTCCTGGGTGGTGACCGCGTACACCCTCGCGACCGCCGCCGCCACGCCGATCTGGGGCAAGCTCGGCGACATGTACGGCCGCAAGGCCACCTTCATGACCTCGATCGTGCTCTTCCTGATCGGGTCCGTGCTCAGCGGCATGGCCCAGAACATGGGCGAGCTGATCGGCTTCCGCGCCGTGCAGGGCCTGGGCGCCGGTGGTCTGATGGTCGGCGTCATGGCGATCATCGGTGACCTGATCCCGCCCCGCGAGCGCGGCAAGTACCAGGGCATGATGGCCGCCGTCATGGCGGTCGCGATGATCGCCGGACCGCTCGTCGGCGGCACGATCACGGACCACTGGGGCTGGCGCTGGGCCTTCTACATCAACCTGCCGCTCGGCATCTTTTCCCTCGGCCTGATCAGCGCCGTGCTGCACCTGCCGAAGAAGCGTTCCAAGGCGGGCATCGACTACCTCGGCGTGATCCTGCTGACCGTCGGCATCACCTCGATCGTGCTGGTCACCACCTGGGGCGGCACCGAGTACGCCTGGACGTCCGCGCGGATCATGGAGCTGATCGGCATCGGCGTCGCCGCGCTGGTCGGGTTCGTGTTCTGGCAGACCAAGGCCGCCGAGCCGGTCGTCCCGCTGCACATCTTCCGCAGCCGCAACTTCACCCTCATGTCGGTCATCGGCTTCATCACCGGCTTCGTGATGTTCGGCGCGACCCTCTTCCTGCCGCTCTACCAGCAGTCCGTGCAGGGCGCGTCCGCGACCAACTCGGGTCTGCTGCTCCTGCCGATGCTCGGCGCGATGCTCGTCACCTCCATGATCGCGGGCCGGATCACCACCAACACGGGCCGCTACAAGGTCTTCCCGATCGTCGGTAGCGCCTTCATGATCGTCGGCCTGTACCTGCTGTCCACGATGGACACCGGTACGACCCGGCTCACCTCCGGCCTGTTCATGGCGGTCCTCGGCCTCGGCATGGGCTGCCTGATGCAGATCACCATGCTGGTCGCGCAGAACAGCGTGGAGATGCGGGACATGGGCGTCGCGTCCTCCTCGACCACCCTGTTCCGTACGCTCGGCTCCTCCTTCGGCGTCGCGATCATGGGCGCGCTGTTCAACCACCGGGTCCAGGACGTCATGAACGAGCGGGCCGGCTCGATCGGCTCGAAGATCACCGAGCAGTCCGCCCAGCTCGACGCGGCCAGCCTGGCGAAGCTGCCGGCCGCGGCCCGCGAGGCCTACCAGTACGCCGTGTCCGACGGCACCCACGCGGCCTTCGTCCTCGGGTCCGTGGTGGCCGTGGTCGCCCTGGTCGCCGCCGTCTTCGTCAAGGAGGTGCCGCTCAAGGGGGCGGGCCCCAAGAGCGAGGACGCGCCGGCCGAGGCCGCTCCCCAGCCGCCGGTCGTCGAAGCGGTCTGAGCCGGACGGCTCCGGCTCCCCACACCGAAGGCCCCCGGCGGGTGTCCGCCCCGGGGGCCTTCGCCTGTCCCTGCCGCCCTCTCCTACGAGCCGAGGGGCCGGGGCCCGACCGGTGGGCCGGGTCGCGGTCCCGGCGGCGAGGCCGCGCCCGGGAGCGGCAGCATCGGGTAGCTGCCCGTGTTGGTCGGGGCGTGTTCCGGCAGCCACAGCACGGCGACCGCGCCCTCCGCCGGTATGTGGTCGGGGGCGCCGGCGGGGCGGACGTTGCGGAAGGTGAGGCGGGCGCCGAGGACGCGGGCCTGGCCCGCGGCGATGGTCAGACCGAGGCCGTGCCCGTGCCCGGAGCGGTCGGTGCTGCCGGTGCGGAAGCGGCTCGGGCCCTCGGCGAGCAGCGCCTCGGGGAAGCCGGGGCCGTGGTCACGGACCCGGATGACGCGGCCCTCGACGGTGACCTGGATCGGCGGTCTGCCGTGGCGGGCGGCGTTGGCCAGCAGGTTGAACAGCACTCGCTCCAGCCGGCGCGGGTCGGTGGTGACCTCCGACTCGTGCACCACCTGCACCTCGACGTCCGGGTCCTTCGCCGCGACCCGCCGGGTGACGAACTCGCCCAGCATGATGTCCTGCAGCTCGGCCCGCTCGGAGGCGCCGTCCAGCCGGGCCACCTCCAGCACGTCCTCGACGAGCGTGCGCATCGCCTTGGCGCGGTCCAGCACCAGCTCGGTCGGCCGCCCGGGCGGCAGCAGCTCGGCGGCGGTGAGCAGCCCGGTCACCGGGGTGCGCAGCTCGTGCGCGATGTCGGCGGTGACCCGGCGCTCGGCCTCCAGCCGCTGCTGGAGGGCGTCCGCCATGGCGTCCACCGCGCTGGCCAGGTCGTCGGTCTCGTCGCGGACGACCCCGCCGATCGCGTCCCGCACACGCACGTCCGTCTCGCCCTTGGCGACCTGGTTCGCCGCGGCCGCCGCCTTGCGCAGCCGCCGCGAGAGCTGCCCGCCGATGAGCACGCCGAGCGCGCTGCCGCCGAGGACGACCGCGATGGAGCCGATCACCAGGGCCTGGTCGAGGTCGTTGAGGATGTCCGTGCTGCGGTCGGTGAAGCCGGTGTGCAGGGACATCACGTGCCCGTCCTTGAGCGGCATCGCCGCCCAGATGTCGGGCACCCCGCCCGCCCGGTCGGCCACGAACGTGGCCCGGCGGCCGTCCTCGACCTTCTGCCGCAGCTCGGCCGGCAGCCGCGGATCGTCGATCTTGACGCTGGGGAAGTTCGGCCGGCCGGAGAGCTCGTAGTTGCGCTGGGCGATCCGGACCCGCTCGTCGGCGAGGTCACGGGCGTTGTCCAGCATCGACACCCGGGCGGCGTTGTGCACGACCAGGCTCAGCGCGATCGCCACCAGCGCACCGACCAGCGCGATCGCCGCGCTCAGCTTCCACCGCAGGCCCGTCCGGATGCCCGCGCGTTCCCCGTGGGCCGGAACCAGGTGCCGCACCATCCCCCGCATCCCCTGCTCCGCTCAGGCCTTCAGCTTGTAGCCGAAGCCGCGGACCGTCTCGATGCGGTCCTGGCCGATCTTCTGCCGCAGTCGCTGCACATGGACGTCGACCACGCGGGTGTCCCCTCCCCAGCCGTAGTCCCAGACGCGCTCGAGGAGCTTGTCCCGGGAGAGCACCGTGCCCGGGGCGGAGGAGAACTCCAGCAGCAGCCGCATCTCGGTCGGGGTGAGCGCCACCGGCTGTCCGCCCCGGCGCACCTCCATGCCCTCGGTGTCGACCTCCAGGTCCCCGAAGGTCAGCAGTCCGCCGTCGGCGGCCGCCTCGGGCTCGGCGCGGTCACCGCCGCCCGCGTGCCCGAAGCGGCGCAGCACCGCCCGGATGCGGGCGACCAGCACGGCCCCGTCGAACGGCTTGGTCACGTAGTCGTCGGCGCCCGCCTCCAGGCCGAGGACCACGTCGATGGAGTCGGCGCGCGCGGACAGCATGATCACCGGCACGGTGGACTCGTCACGGATGCGGCGGCACAGGCTGACGCCGTCCAGGCCGGGCACCATCACGTCCAGCAGGGCGATGTCGGGGCGGTCGGCGCGGAACGCCTCCAGGCCCGACAGCCCGTCGGGCATGGCGGTGACGACGAAGCCGTCCCGCTCCAGGGCGAGCTGGGTGGCCTCGCGGATGACGTCGTCGTCCTCGACGAACAGGACGTGTGTCTGGTCTGCCATCCCGGTGCTCTCAGTCCTCGTGGTCCTCGTGTGGATCTCGGTCGTCCCCCGCGGATCCCCTCAGAGGGACGTCCGCGGTGCGCGGTGCGTTCACTGTCCTCATCGGATCCGGCGCCCCGATCGGTTCACGCCCACCCGGAAATTGTCGCGAACCCCGCTCATCCGCTCTCGGGGGCGGGTGTCGCGTCGCCGCCGACGACGTTGCTGTAGTCGTTGTGCGTGCGGAACGCCTCGGTGAAGCGGCCCGCGCTCCAGTGGTACGTGATGACGTTCTCGCCGGACGGGCTGGAGACCGGGTCGCCCCGCTCGTAGACCTGCTTGGTCACCACGAGGTCGCCCCGGTCGATCTCGGCGTAGACCGGCGGCTCCTCGGCCTTGAAGACGTTCTCGTAGCGGCCGCCGCGCTCGCGGTACACGTAGGCGCCGACGCCGACCGGGTCGCTGCAGGTCAGGATGTTGACGACGACGTCGCTCGCGGAGCCGCCGGTGAGGTCGCCGTAGGAGACGTCGATCGGGTACTCGTCGCCGACGCACGGCTTGAGCTCGCGCTTGACCTCCGCCGAGACCGCCGGGTCCTGCTTGATCAGCCGCACGGCGTCCACCCGGTCGGGTGTGTCGCTGGGCGCGGCCGAGGCGGAGACCTTGGCGCTGCCCGCGACCCCGTCGGCGTGGGCCGGGCCCTCGTCACGGGCGCCGGTGCCGCCGGTCGCGCACGCGGAGACCAAAAAGGCCAGGGCGGCGAGCACGGCCACTGCCGTGCCTGCCGCCTGCAGGGCCCCGGGGGCCCGGGTGGTCCCGGGCCGGTCCGGGGTGGGCCCGGGGTCGGTCAAGCCGCCGCGCAACGCTCCCGCTCCTCACGCTCCAGCGCGCGTGCGTCCAGGTCGCGCGCCTCCAGCTCCTCGCGGAGCCGGGCGAGCGCCCGGTGCAGCGTGCTCTTGACCGTTCCGGCCGACATGCCGAGGGCCGCGGCGGTCTCCTCCGTGGACATCTGCTCCCAGTGTCGCAGGACCACGACGCTGCGCTGCTTGGGTGCGAGGACCTTCATCGCGTCCATCAGCAGGGCGCGGTCCGCGTGCTGCTCGGTGGCGTCGTCCACGCACGCGTCCGGGAGCTGCTCGGTGGGCACCTCCTCCAGCTTGCGGGCGCGCCACCACTCCGTGCGGGTGTTGATCATGACCCGGCGCAGGTAGGCGTCGGCGAGCCGCTTGTCGGCGATGCCCTCCCAGCGGCCGTAGGTGCGGGCCAGCGCGGTCTGGAGCAGGTCCTGGGCGTCCACCGGGTCCGGGACCAGCCGGCGGGCGCTGCGCAGCAGCGCGTCCTGCCGGGTGCGGACGTACTCCTCGAACTCGAGCACCTCGCCCTGCGCCATGATCAACCGCCTCCGAAAAGTTCCCCGTTTCCGGCGGGCTGCCCCCGGCCGGTTCCTGCTTCAGGTCCGTGGCCCCCGCGTCGGTGGCGGCCACGGAAGAGAAGCTACGGAGCACTTGTCACGGCGCTGTCCGAAGCAGCCTGCGGCCAGCGCTCAGCTGTCCGTCGGTTGTGTAACAGCCGCGGTAACGGGGTAAGGGGATGGGGCTGTTGAGGGGGTTATGAGGCGATTTGTCCGGCGGTTCGGCTGTGACGACGGCCGTGTCACGGACGCGGTACGGCCGTTGCCGGTGGTGCGTCCGCTGTCGGACGGCCGTGCGTCAGCTGTGCGGCAGCCGGTACAGACCGCCCGGCAGCGGCTCGACCAGACCGTCCGCCACGAGACCGTCCAACGCCCGCGCACGCTGCACCGGTTCGTGCCACACCCGGTCCAGCGCGGACTGCGGCACGGGCGCGTGCGCCTCGCGCAGTACGGCGAGCAGCTTGCCGCGCACCTGACGGTCGGTGCCCGCGTACGTCTGCCCGCGCCGTGGCGGACCGGCGTGCTCCGGCTTGCCGGCGAGCCGCCAGGCGCACTGGGCCGCGATCGGGCAGCGGTGGCAGCTCTCGTTCTTCGCGGTGCACACCAGCGCGCCGAGCTCCATGGAGGCGGCGGCCCAGCGGGCGGCCGTCCGCTCGTCCTCGGGCAGCAACGCCCGGGCCAGCCGGCGCTCGGCGGCCGTGGTGGCGTTCGGCGGGTACTGCACGCCCGTCACCGCGCGCGCGAACACCCGGCGGACATTGGTGTCCAGGACGGCGTGCCGCTGTCCGTAGGCGAAGGAGGCGACCGCAGCGGCGGTGTACTCGCCGATGCCGGGCAGCGCGAGGAGCTGCGCGTGGTCCGCCGGTACGTCACCGCCGTGCCGCTCCGTTATGGCCACCGCGGCGCCGTGCAGGCGCAGCGCGCGCCGCGGGTAGCCGAGGCGGCCCCACGCGCGGACGGCCTCGCCGGGGGCCTCCGCGGCCAGGTCGGCGGGGCGGGGCCAGCGGGCGAGCCACTGCTCGTAGACGGGCAGGACCCGGCTGACGGGCGTCTGCTGGAGCATGAACTCGCTGACCATCACGCCCCACGCCCCGGCCTCGGGGCGGCGCCAGGGCAGGTCGCGGGCGTTGTCCTCGAACCAGTCGACGACGGGGGAGTGCAGGTGCGCTCCGCCCGGCGCCGGTCCGGCGGACGGCGGCTCGGCGGGGGCCGGGCCGGGGACGGTGTCGGCGATGGTTGCGGTGTCGGCGTTGGTTGCGGGGTCGGCGGCGGTGTGGGGGGCGATCGCGGCGGCGGGGGGCAGGGCGGTGGTGCCGTGCGGGGGCTTCGTGGGCGCAGTCATGGCCTTTCGATCCTGCCACGACAGGGGTGCACGCGTGCGTACCGTCACCCGACGGGGTGGGGTCGGCCGCCGGGGGGTCGACGGCGCGGGGCGAGCCGTGGCCAGAGCTGCAAGGCGCGCGATCGCGAATCCGTGCGGGGTCCGCTCACTGTCCGTGCCGGGCGCGCCGCCATCGTCACGCACCGCGATCAACGGGTGGGTGGGGGCCGCAGGGAGCGGAACTCGCCGCGGGAACCGGGATGATGATCCGGAAAAGTTGCGCCGCGGGCGGCGGGTGAGAACGGCGAACGCCAAGATCTCTCGTACAGTTTGCGCCGTGGGATCTCTGCGCAATCCGGTCGGGCCGCTTCCCTCCTCCATCTACTGGCGACGGAGGGTTGTACTGGTGTCCGTGATCGCCCTGTTGGCGCTCCTGATCACCTGGATCGTCACCTCGGGCGGCGGTGGCGGCCACAACGGCGCCGACGGGGACGACGGCAAGAATCCCGCCTCCTCCATCACGCCCGGGCCCTCCGGATCGGGACCCGCCATCAGCCAACACCCGGGCGGGCGCGACGAGTCGAACGGCGGGGGCTCGGGGACCGGCGGGTCGTCGTCCGGGTCCTCCGCGGGCGACGGCTCCGGGTCCGGCGGGTCGGCGGGCTCGGGCGGTTCCGGGGGCGGCGACGGCAACGGTGACGCGTCCGTGAGCGCGGGCACCGTCGGGGAGGGCGTCGGCGGCGGCAGCGCGGCGACGACGCTGCCGACCGGGACCACGCTGCCCAACTGCACGCCCAGCGTGGTGACGTTGACGCTGCGCAGCGTCCGCAACAGCTACGCGCCGGGGGAGACGCTGACGTTCCGGATCACGGCGAAGAACGGCTCCGGCAGTGACTGCAAGCTCGACCTAGGGCCGAAGAGCGCGGTGCTGACGCTCACTCAGGCCGGGGCCACGGACGACTACTGGGCGTCGGACGACTGCCCGAAGGTGTCCGGGAGCCTGCTGTACCGGGTGCCGGCCGGGGAGACCTTCACGTACACCGTGAAGTGGGACCGCCGGCCGAGCGCGCCGCACTGCGCGACGCCTCCGGCGGGGAAGGCCGGGCCCGGGACGTACCTGGTGGAGGCGAAGGTGCCCGGCTTCGCCAAGGCGCAGACGTCGTTCGTGCTGACGGCGGACTAGGGCGCGTCCGGCGGACCTGGGCGCATCCGGCCGGCTCGAACCCCGTGCCGCTACGGCGGTACGGCCGTCCGCGGCCGAGCCGGTGGCGGCGGGCCGTCCACGACCGAGCCGGTGGCGGCGCGGCGCTGTTCACGCGGCGCGGCGCTGCTCCGTGCGCTTAGACGTACCGCTCCAGGATCGACGACTCCGCCAGGCGGGACAGCCCCTCGCGGACGCTCCGCGCCCGTGCCTCGCCGACGCCGTCGACCGTCTGGAGGTCGTCGACGCTCGCGGCGAGGAGCTTCTGCAGGCCGCCGAAGTGCTCCACCAGGCGGTCGATGATCGCGCCGGGGAGGCGGGGCACCTTGGCCAGCAGCCGGAAGCCGCGCGGGGAGACCGCCGAGTCCAGTGCCTCGGGGGAGCCGGTGTACCCCAACGCCCGGGCCACCGTGGACATTTCGAGCAGCTCGGCGTGGCTGAGGGCGTCCAGTTCGGAGAGGGCCTCGTCGACCGTGCGGGAGCGCTTGGCCGTCGGTTCGGGCACGTAGTCCCGGACGACCAGGGAACGCTCGGGCTCCACGCCGGCGATCAGCTCGTCCAGCTGGAGGGCCAGCAGGCGCCCGTCGGTGCCCAGCTCGACGACGTACTCGGCGATCTCCGTCGCGATGCGGCGCACCATCTCCAGGCGCTGCGCGACCGCGGAGACGTCCCGGACCGTCACCAGGTCCTCGATCTCCAGCGCCGACAGCGTGCCCGCGACCTCGTCCAGGCGGAGCTTGTAGCGCTCCAGGGTCGCCAGCGCCTGGTTCGCGCGGGACAGGATCGCCGCCGAGTCCTCCAGCACGCGCCGCTGGCCGTCGACGTAGAGCGCGATCAGCCGCATCGACTGCGAGACGGACACCACCGGGAAGCCGACCTGCTTGGAGACGCGGTCCGCCGTGCGGTGCCGGGTGCCGGTCTCCTCGGTCGGGATCGTGGCGTCGGGCACGAACTGCACGCCCGCACGGAGGATCTTCGACAGGTCGGAGGACAGGACGATGCCGCCGTCGAGCTTGCACAGCTCGCGCAGCCGGGTCGCGGTGAACTCGACGTCCAGCACGAAACCGCCCGTGGACATCGTCTCGACGGTCTTGTCGTAGCCCAGCACGATCAGGCCGCCGGTGTTGCCGCGCAGGACGCGCTCGAGCCCGTCGCGCAGGGCGGTGCCGGGTGCCACGGCGCTCAGCGAGGCGCGCATCAGGCCATCGGAACCGGCACTCCCACCGGACTTGCCGGGAGCTGCTGCCCGGTCGTTGGCTGCCACTGCACTCCTCCGGTCGCAGGTTCTGGGGTGCTCCCGTTTCGCGCACTGGGTTCGTACGGACGGGCGAGACCTGGGCAAAGTCTACCGGCGGTCCTCCGCCTCCCGCGGGGCCTCTCGGCGACGGGAGCGCGGCAGGACCCGCAGGGCGTCCCCCATGTCCGCCACTTCCAGGACCTTCATACCGGCCGGGACCTTGCCGGGATCGCCCGGCACCAGCGCGTGCGTGAAGCCCAGCCGGTGCGCCTCGGCGAGCCTGCGCTGCACGCCCGTGACCCTCCTCACCTCGCCGGCGAGGCCCACTTCGCCGATGGCGACCAGGTTCTTGGGCAGCGGGGTGTCGCTGGCGGCGGAGGCCAGCGCCAGGGCGATCGCGAGGTCGGCGGCCGGCTCGGACAGCTTCACCCCGCCCACCGTCGCCGAGTAGATGTCCCGCTTGCCGAGGGCACTGATGCGGCCGCGCTGCTCCAGGACGGCCAGCATCATCGACACGCGGGAGGTCTCCAGGCCGGACGTCGTGCGGCGCGGGGAGGGGATCTGGGAGTCGACGGTGAGCGCCTGCACCTCGGCGACCAGCGGGCGCCGGCCCTCCAGGGTGACCGTCAGGCAGGTGCCCGGGACCGGTTCGTCACGGCGGGTCAGGAACAGGCCGCTCGGGTCCGCGAGGCCCGTGATGCCCTCGTCGTGCAGTTCGAAGCAGCCGACCTCGTCCGTCGCGCCGTAGCGGTTCTTGACGCCCCGTACGAGCCGCAGGCGCGCGTGGCGGTCCCCCTCGAAGTGCAGCACGACGTCCACCAAATGCTCCAGCAGGCGCGGTCCGGCGATCGCGCCGTCCTTGGTGACGTGGCCCACCAGGAGCGTCGACATGCCGCGGTCCTTGGAGGCGCGGATCAGGGCCCCGGCCACCTCGCGCACCTGGGCCATCCCGCCCGGCGCGCCGTCGATCTCCGGCGAGGCGACCGTCTGCACCGAGTCCAGGATGAGCAGCGACGGCTTCACCGCGTCCAGGTGGCCGAGGACGGCGGAGAGGTCGGTCTCGGCGGCCAGGTAGAGGTGGTCGTGCACGGCCTTGATGCGGTCGGCGCGCAGGCGGACCTGGCTCGCCGACTCCTCGCCGGTCACGTACAGCGTGCGGTGTTCCTCGCTCGCCGCCTTGGCGGCCACGTCCAGCAGCAGCGTCGACTTGCCGACGCCCGGCTCGCCCGCGAGCAGCACCACCGCGCCCGGCACGAGCCCGCCGCCGAGCACCCGGTCCAGCTCCGGCACGCCCGTGGAGCGCGCGGTGGCCTGTCGCCCGTCGACCTGGCCGATGGGCAGCGCGGAGGTGGTGACCCGGCCCGGCGCGGTGGTGCGCACCGCGGGGGCGCCGCCGTACTCCTCGACGGTGCCCCACGCCTGGCACTCGGCGCAGCGGCCGAGCCACTTGGCCGTCTGCCAGCCGCACTCCGTGCAGCGGTACGACGGACGGTCCTTGGTGGTCTTGGTACGGGCAGCCATGGGGGAAACCGTAACCGCAGGGTCTGACAACCGGGCCCCAATCGGGCCCCGGCTCCGCTCGGGGCGCCGGTGCGGCGGCCCGCGCGGGGCCGTCCCGGAGGTTCCTACGGGGCCGTCCCAGACGTTCGGACGAGACCGTCCCGGAGGCCCCTGTCCCCTTATGAGGGATCGTTTCACCCGTACGGATTAAAAGGGCTCAAGGGGCGGGAGCTGTCCGTTCCGGGACGCCTACGGTCGCACGGGTGACGAGCAGCAGCCCGGAGACCACGACCCGCACGACCGGCGCACACCGGGCGCACCGGGAGGCGCGTGACCGCGGTGCGACCCGCACGGCGGTGCAACGCCCGGCGACGCCCTACGAGCCGTACCTGGACGGCCTGTTCACCTACTGCCTGTCGGTGCTGTGCGACCACGACGCGGCCACCGCCGCCCTCGCGGACGTCCTCGCCCTCGCCGACCGGCGCGGCCAGCGCGTCCCGGACGCCGCCGGCGACCGCCGCGCGTGGCTGTACGCCCTGGCCCGCTGGGCGTGCCTGCGCAAGCTGGCCGAGGCCAAGCAGAAACGTCAGGGCACGCACGCGGCGGGGCGCAACGGCACCCACCGCCAGCCGGCCGCGCGGCCCCCCGCCCCACCCGTTCCGGACGACGTGCGCGAGCAGCGGCGGCGCGAACTCGCCCTGCTCGCCTGGCCGGAGGCGGCCGGCACCACGCCCGAGCAGCGCGAGGCGCTGGAACTCGCGGTGCGCCACCAGCTCGCCGCCCACGAGGTCGCCGCCGTCCTCGGCATGGACCACGCCGCCGCCCGCGAACTGCTCGCCGGCGCCGCCTGCGAGGTCGAGCGCACGCGCGCGGCGCTCGCCGTCGTCGAGACCGGCGGCTGTCCCGGCGTGGCCCGGCTCACCGGCGACCAGCAGCTCGTCCTGAGCTCCGCCCTGCGCCGCGAACTGGTCCGGCACGTCGACGACTGCCCCCGCTGCCGCCGCGCCGCCGAGCGCGCCGTGCCGGGACGCTGGCCCGGCGCCGGCGTCACCCCGGCCGAGCTGCCCGTGCTGTCCGCGCCCCGCCGGGCCGTGCACCACGCACTCGCGCACCTGCCCCGCGCGCGGGGTGCCGCCGCGCCCCGCTTCGACCGGCGCGGCTTCCCGATGGACCCCAAGGACCGCGCGGCCCGCCGCGACCGCCTGCGCGCGCGTGCCGTCACCACCACCGTCGTGGCGACCGTCGTCGCCGCGCCCGTGTTCGCCCTGTGGGCCGCCTACCGCGGCACGCCGACCGGCGAGGGCGTGGACGGCCACTCGGCGGGCGCGAACGAGGCGCACGGCCCCGGCACCCCCGACGGGGACGCCACCGGCGGCTACGAGAACGCCGGCAACGCCAGCACCCGCCCCGGCTCCGGCCTCGACAGCGCGGACGGGTCCGACGTCTCCGTGGAGGTCGTCAGCGTCAGCGGCGCCGGCGCGAAGGGACCGGGCAGCCTGTCGGTCACCGCGAGCAGCCGCGGCGACACCACGCTGATCACGCTGACGGCCGCCGCCGACGCCGGCGGACCGGTCACCTGGTCCGCGTCGACCAGCGCCTCCTGGCTCTACCTGAGCCGGTCCTCGGGCACCCTCGCGCCCGGGGAGTCGATCACCGTCAAGGTGTACGTCGACCCCCTGCGCGAACCCGCCGGGCAGTGGCACGCACGCGTGGCGATCGCCCCGGCCGGCGCCGTCGTCTCCATCGAGGGCCACGGCGCCGTGCCGCACGGCCCCGGCCCCTCCGGCCCGGGGTCCGGCAGTCCCAGCGGACCGCCGCCCTCCTCGCCCGAGCCCACGCCGGTCACCTCGACGCCCTCCGACCCGACGCCCAGCGACCCGCCCACGACGACCGACCCGGAGCCCACGTCCACCGGCTCACCGTCCACCCCGGGCGACACCCCGTCGCCGGTCGACAGCAGCGGGGCGCCGAGCCCGGAGACGTCGTAGGAGGCGCACGGGGGCGAGCCGCCCGCCCTCACGCGTGAGGGCGGGCGTCGGGCGTCAGGCGGAGGAAGAGGCGTCAGGCGGCAGGGCCGGCCGGGTCCGGGTCCGCCGGGTGCGGGGCCAGGAGGGGCAGGCTGGACGCCAGGCGCTCCTCGCACAGCTCGACCAGGCGGTCGTAGCCGGCCTTGCCCATCAGCTCGGTCAGCTCCGCGCGGTAGGAGACGTACACCGGCTCGCCCGCGCCGTGCGCCGAGGTCGCCGAGGTGCACCACCAGTGCAGGTCGTGGCCGCCGGGGCCCCAGCCGCGGCGGTCGTACTCGCCGATCGACACCTGCAGCACGCGCGTGTCGTCGGGCCGGTCGATCCAGTCGTACGTCCGCCGGACCGGCAGCTGCCAGCAGACGTCCGGCTTGGTCTCCAGCGGCTCGCGGCCCTCGCGCAGCGCGAGGATGTGCAGCGAGCAGCCCGCGCCGCCGGGGAAGCCGGGGCGGTTCTGGAAGATGCACGAGCCCTCGAACGGGCGGGTCTGGCGGGAGCCGTCCTCGTCCTCCGAGACCCAGCCGCCCCGCGTGCCCTCGTCGTGGTGCTGCCAGATCTCCGGGGTGAGCCGGGCGACGTGGCCGGCCACGCGCTGCTCGTCCTCCTCGTCGGAGAAGTGGGCGCCCAGCGTGCAGCAGCCGTCGGCCGCACGGCCCGGCTGGATGCCCTGGCAGCCGCTGCCGAAGATGCAGTTCCAGCGGGAGGTCAGCCACGTCAGGTCGCAGCGGAAGACCTGCTCGTCGTCCGCCGGGTCCGGGAACTCCACCCACGCGCGCGTGAAGTCGAGGCCGCCCTTCTCGTCCGCCGCCAGGGCGGCCGCCTCCACGGCGGCCAGGGCCTTCTTCGACTTCTTGGAGGGCTTCACCGGTGACTTCCCCTGCACAGGAACCTCGGACGATTCGCGCGCGATGTCGGCATCCGCCGTCTTCGTCGCCTTTTCGTCCTTCGCCTTTTTCGTCTTTGGCACCCGTCCAGGGTAAGTCGCCCAGCTCCTTTCCCGGCACCGCACGGGGGCCCGGGAAAAGCGCTGGCGGCAGTAGCGTTTCCCTCCATGAGACTCGGTGTCCTCGACGTGGGATCGAACACGGTGCATCTGCTGGTGGTGGACGCGCACCCGGGTGCGCGCCCGCTGTCCGCGCACTCGCACAAGGCGGAGCTGCGCCTCGCCCAGCTCCTCGACGGCGACGGCGCGATCGGCACCGAGGGGGTCGACCGGCTGATCGCCGTCGTGCACGACGCCCTCCAGGCCGCCGAGGACAAGGGCGTCGAGGAGCTGCTGCCGTTCGCGACCTCCGCCGTGCGCGAGGCCAGCAACGCCGACGACGTCCTCGCGCGCGTGCAGGAGCAGACCGGCGTCGAGCTGCAGGTGCTGGCCGGCGACGAGGAGGCCCGGCTCACCTTCCTCGCCGCCCGCCGCTGGTTCGGCTGGTCCGCCGGGAAGCTGCTGGTGCTGGACATCGGCGGCGGCTCCCTGGAGATCGCCTACGGCATCGACGAGGAGCCCGACGCGGCCGTGTCGCTGCCGCTGGGCGCCGGCCGGCTCACCGCGGGCTGGCTGCCCGGCGACCCGCCCCGGCCCGAGGACGTGCGGGCACTGCGCCGCCACGTGCGCGCGCAGATCGCGCGGACGGTGGGCGAGTTCAGCCGCTTCGGCGCGCCCGACCACGTCGTGGCCACGTCCAAGACGTTCAAGCAGCTCGCCCGGATAGCGGGGGCGGCGCGCTCCGCCGAGGGCCTGTACGTGCAGCGGGAGCTCAAGCGGGAGTCCCTGGAGGCGTGGGTGCCGCGGCTGGCCGGCATGACCGCGGACCAGCGGGCCGAGCTGCCGGGCGTCTCCGAGGGGCGCGCGGGACAGCTGCTCGCCGGGGCCCTGGTGGCCGAGGGCGCGATGGACCTGTTCGGAGTCGAGACGCTGGAGGTCTGCCCCTGGGCGCTGCGGGAGGGCGTGATCCTGCGGCGGCTGGACCAGATGGTGGTGGTGTGACGCGGTGACCCCGGGGCGGCGCGGAGGAGCGGGGCCTTCCTCGCCCTTCTTGCGGCGCCCCTGGCCGGGCGGCGCCGGGGTGGCGGTGGCCCATCTCCGGCCTCGCCCCGCTCGCCCCGTCCGCCTCGCCGACGTCAGCTTCGTACGTCCCCTCCCCTCGGCGCCCACCCCCCGGGGCGACCCTCACGAGCCCCCTGTACGCCGTGAAGTGCGCCACCTTCCCACCCGTGAACGCCGCCCCTGGGCCGCCGCCCGCACCCCCCGCCCACGCCCCCGCCCCGCACCGGCCCACCCCCCGGCTCACGAGCGCGAACGCCCGCGCACCGGGCCCCGGGCGCACCGGTGACACCGGGCCACGCACGCGTGGCCGGTCGGCGCGGGGCCGCCGGGGGAGCGCCCGGTCCAGCTCCCCGACGGCGAGCGCGGGACCGTACCCTGTCCCTCGTGGCAGAACCAGTGGTGCGCATCCCGGATGCGAAGGTCGCGCTGTCCACGGCCTCGGTGTATCCGGAGTCGACGGCGACGGCCTTCGAGATCGCCGCGCGCCTCGGGTACGACGGGGTCGAGGTCATGGTGTGGAACGACCCCGTCAGCCAGGACATCGAGGCGCTGCGCCGGCTCAGCGACTACCACGGCATCCCGATCCTGGCCGTGCACGCCCCCTGCCTGCTCATCACCCAGCGCGTGTGGTCGACCGACCCCTGGACCAAGCTCCGGCGCGCGCGTGCGGCGGCGGAGAAGCTGGGCGCCGGCGCCGTCGTGGTGCACCCGCCCTTCCGCTGGCAGCGCCAGTACGCGCGCGACTTCGTCCAGGGCATCTGGCGGATGGCGGACGAGACGGACGTGCGGTTCGCCGTGGAGAACATGTATCCGTGGCGGTACCGGGACCGGGAAATGCTCGCGTACGCGCCCGACTGGGACGTGACCAAGGACGACTACCGGCACTTCACGATCGACCTCAGCCACGCCGCGACGGCCCGCACGGACGCCCTGGACATGGTCGACCGCATGGGGGACCGGCTGGGCCACGTCCACCTCGCCGACGGCCTGGGCTCCAACAAGGACGAGCACCTGGTGCCGGGCCGCGGCACCCAGCCCTGCGCGGAGCTGCTGGAGCGCCTCGCGCGCACCGGCTTCGACGGGCACGTCGTCATCGAGGTCAACACCCGGCGCGCGATGTCCGGCGCCGAACGCGAGGCCGACCTCGCCGAGGCACTGGCCTTCACTCGCCTCCACCTGGCCTCGCCGGTGAAGGTGCCCCGGCGGTGACCGACGTGCCCGGCACCCGGTCCGACCCGTCCGCGCCCGACCCGTCCGCGCCCGACCCGTTCGCGCCCGAACCTTCCTCCGCGCCCGGTCCCCGCCCCCGCACGCGTGGCCGCGGCCGCCCGCGCCGTACCGAGCCCGCCGACACCCGGGACCGGATCCTCGACACCGCGCGCGCGGAGTTCTCCCGGTACGGGTACGACGGGACGTCGGTGCGCGGCATCGCCAAGGCCGCGGGCGTCGACTCGGCCTTGGTGCACCACTACTTCGGCACCAAGGAGGGCGTCTTCGAGGCGGCCGTGGCGGTCGCCTTCGCGCCCGCGCTGCACGCGCCCGACGCCGTCGCCGAGGGTCCGCGCGAGGACGTGGGGGAGCGGCTGACGCGCTTCATCTTCGGCGTCTGGGAGAACCCCACCACCCGCACGCCCCTGCTGGCGATCCTGCGCTCCGCGGTCAACAACGACACCGCGGCCGCCGTCTTCCGCCGCCTGGTCGTCTCCCAGCTGCTGCGCCGCGTCGCCGCCCAGCTCGAGGTGCCGGACGCGGAGCTGCGCGCCGAACTCGCGGCGGCGCAGCTGGTGGGGTGCGCGATGCTGCGGTACGTGATCAAGGTGGAGCCGCTGGCGTCCGCGGACGTGGAGCAGGTGATCCGCCGGGTGGCGCCGGTGGTGCAGGGGCATCTGACGGCGCCCTGAGGAACGGGCCCCGCGAAGCCCTCGGAGTCCCGCTCCTGTAGCACATCGCCGAGACACCCGTCCCGCATTCCGGACACCTTGTCCCGACCCCTGGATGACGGGCGTAGGCTCGTGGACAGTCAGAAGTCTCTCTGACGGTCACGATCTCCCAGATCGCAGTCTCTGAAGGAGCGAGCGACGATGCCCGAGCTGAGGTCCCGCACAGTCACCCACGGCCGCAACATGGCGGGCGCCCGCGCCCTGATGCGCGCCTCCGGTGTACCCGGTGCGGACATCGGCCGGAAGCCGATCATCGCCGTCGCCAACTCCTTCACCGAGTTCGTGCCGGGCCACACGCACCTGCAGCCGGTCGGCCGGATCGTCAGCGAGGCGATCCGCGAGGCCGGCGGCATCCCGCGCGAGTTCAACACGATCGCCGTGGACGACGGCATCGCGATGGGCCACGGCGGCATGCTGTACTCCCTGCCCTCCCGCGACCTGATCGCGGACTCGGTCGAGTACATGGTCGAGGCGCACTGCGCCGACGCGCTGGTCTGCATCTCCAACTGCGACAAGATCACGCCGGGCATGCTCAACGCGGCTCTGCGCCTGAACATCCCCACGGTCTTCGTCTCCGGCGGCCCGATGGAGTCCGGCCGCGCCACCCTGGTCGACGGCACGGTCCGCACGCTCGACCTGGTCGACGCGATCTCCGACGCCGTGAACGACAAGATCTCGGACGAGGACATCCTCCGCATCGAGGAGAACGCCTGTCCGACCTGCGGCTCTTGTTCGGGCATGTTCACGGCCAACTCGATGAACTGCCTGACCGAGGCGATCGGCCTGTCCCTGCCCGGCAACGGCTCGGTCCTGGCCACCCACACCGCGCGCAAGCAGCTCTACGTGAACGCGGCGCACACGGTGATGGACCTGGTCCACCGCTACTACGAGCAGGACGACGAGAGCGCGCTGCCCCGCTCGATCGCCACCTTCGCGGCGTTCGAGAACGCCATGGCGCTCGACATCGCGATGGGCGGCTCCACCAACACGATCCTGCACCTGCTGGCCGCCGCCCAGGAGGCGGAGGTGCCCTTCGGGCTGGAGCAGATCGACGCGGTCTCGCGCCGGGTGCCGTGCCTGGCGAAGGTGGCGCCCAACGTCGCCAAGGACCGCACGTACTACATGGAGGACGTGCACCGGGCCGGCGGCATCCCCGCCCTGCTCGGCGAGCTGCACCGCGCGGGCCTGCTGAACGAGGACGTGCACTCGGTGCACAGCCCGTCGCTGTCGGACTGGCTCAAGACGTGGGACGTGCGCGGCGGTTCGCCCTCCCCCGAGGCGGTCGAGCTGTGGCACGCGGCGCCGGGCTGCGTCCGCTCGGCGGAGGCCTTCTCCCAGTCGGAGCGCTGGGAGGCGCTCGACGTGGACGCCGAGGGCGGCTGCATCCGCAGCCTGGAGCACGCCTACTCGCAGGACGGCGGGCTCGCGGTCCTCAGGGGCAACCTCGCCGTGGACGGCTGCGTGGTCAAGACGGCCGGCGTGGACCCGTCCATCTGGACCTTCGAGGGCCCCGCGGTGGTCTGCGAGTCCCAGGAGGACGCCGTCCAGAAGATCCTGACCCAGCAGGTCAAGGAGGGCGACGTGGTGGTCATCCGCTACGAGGGCCCCAAGGGCGGACCGGGCATGCAGGAGATGCTCTACCCGACCTCGTACCTCAAGGGCCGCGGCCTGGGCAAGGCGTGCGCGCTGGTCACCGACGGCCGCTTCTCCGGCGGCACGTCCGGCCTGTCCATCGGCCACGCCTCGCCCGAGGCGGCGTCCGGCGGCACGATCGCGCTCGTCGAGGACGGCGACCGGATCCGCATCGACATCCCCGGCCGCACGATCGAACTCCTCGTGAACGAGGCGGAGCTGGCGCGCCGCGAGCAGGCGCTCGGCGGCGTGTACGCGCCCAAGAACCGCGACCGCAAGGTCAGCGCGGCGCTGCGGGCCTACGCCGCGATGGCCACCAGCGCCGACAAGGGCGCGGTGCGCGACGTGTCCAAGCTGGGCTGAGCCCCAGCGGGCCCAGGCAGCACGGGCCGCGGAATCCGTACGGGCACGACCGAGGGCCGCTTCCCGCGAGGGAGGCGGCCCTCGCCGTCACCACCCGGCCGGGTCCCGCCCGTCCACCGCGAAGACGGTGCCGTCGGGGGCGGTGGCGTGGACGCGGCCGTCGGCCACCACCGGCACCGGCAGGTACCCGCTGACCTCGTCGGAGTTCGCACCGAGCCGCGGCGGCGTCTGGCCCAGGAGGCTGCCGTCGCGGGCGTCCACGGCCAGGAGCCGGCCGTCCGGGGCGGTGAGGTAGAGGTGGTCCCCGGCGACCACGGGCGCCGAACCGCGGGTCACCCCCGTCTCCAGGTGCCACAGCCGCTTGCGCGCGCCCATGTCCACGGCCTCCAGGGACCCGCCGGTGGCCAGCAGGTACACGACGTCACCGCGCACGCCGACCACCGGATCGGCGCGGTCCACCGGCAACGGCACCCGGCGCGTCGCGCCCGAGACGGGGTCGTACCGGACGATCGCGTCCGTGAAGCCGGAGCCCTTGTCGACCGCGAGGAAGAACAGGCGGCCGTCGCTGCTGCCGACCGGTGTCAGCGTGCCGTTCAGCCTGGCGTCCCAGCGCACGGTCCCGGTGCCGGGGTCGACCGCGGTGACCTTCGTGCTGCCGGCGTCGGACGCGCTGGTGGCGTAGGCCAGCGGGTCACCGGTGAACGAGGAGAAGGCGGGGGTGCCCCGGCCGGGGAGCGCGTGGCGCCACGTGGTCGCGCCGGACGCGCCGGCCACGGCCGTGACCGTGCCGTCGGCCGCCGTGAGCAGCATGGTGTCACCGACCACCCGCAGCCCGACGTGCGCGGGCATGTCGCGCGTCCAGCGGGGCCTGCCCGTACGGGGGTCGAGCCCCTGCAACTGCCGCTCCTGGTCCGCCATCGGCTGCACCAGGCCCCCGGCGAGCACCGGCGGGGCACTCCCGTACGCCTTCCTGACGCGGTGCTTCCACCGCAGGGCGCCGTCGGAGGCGTCCAGCGCGAAGACCAGGCCCGACTGGGCGCAGAACAACGTCCCCGAGCCGTACGAGCACCGCGGCACGGACGCCGCCCCGGACACCGATGCCACCTCCCACGCCGTGAATCCGGCCGCCGTGGTCCCAGGGTCCGTGTTCGGCGACGAGGCCGCTCCGCCCGCGAGCTCCACCGAGGCGAACACCCCTCCGACGACGAGCCCCAGCGTCGCGGCCACCAGGGCCACGCGCCGCGACACCCTGCGGCGGAGCCGGCCCACGGAAGGCCCGGCCGGCTCGGCGGCGTCCGTGGCGTCGGTGGCGTTCGTGACGTCAGCGGAGTCACCGGCAATGGCGGGGTCGTCGGTGTCACCGGGGTCGGCCGCGCCATCCGGCACGCCGCCACCGTCGGTGCCGGGCACGGGACCGCCCCCGCTCCCCGGACCGCTGCCGCCGACCGGACCGCCCACACTCGCCGGACCGCCTACGCTCGCCGGGCCACCCTCCGGCCGCTGCGCCGGTATGAACGCCTGTGTGTCGTACGAGGCCGCCACCGACCGCAGCGCACGCATCAGTTCGTCCGGCGTGGGCCGCTCCTCGGGCTCCTTCGCCAGGCACCGCAGCACCAGCGGGGCCAGGTTCTCCGGTACGCCGGTCATGTCGGGCTCGTGGTGCACCACCTGGTAGGCCACGACGTACGGGCTGTCGGAGTCGAACGGCCCGCGCCCCGTCGCCGCGTGCACCATCACCGACCCCAACGCGAAGACGTCCGCCGCCGGCCCCACCTCGCGCGGCCGCCGGAACTGCTCCGGCGCCATGAACGGCGGCGTGCCGATCAACTTGCCCGTCTCGGTCCGCAGTTCGCTGTCCTTGGGCCGGGAGATGCCGAAGTCGATCACCTTCGGGCCGTCCTCGGCGAGCAGTACGTTGCTCGGCTTGAGGTCGCGGTGCACGACGCCGACCCGGTGGATGTCGCGCAGCGCCTCCGCGAGCCCGGCCATCAGCCGCCGCAACTCCCCGGGCGCCAACGGCCCGTTCCGCTTCACGCGGTCGGAGAGGGTGGGGCCGGGAATGAACAGGGTCGCCATCCAGGGGCGTTCGGCCTCCGGGTCGGCGTCGACGACGGGTGCGGTGAAGGCGCCGCTCACGCGTCGGGCGGCGGCCACCTCCTGCCGGAAACGGCCCCTGAACTCGGGGTCCTTGGCGAACTCGGCGTGCACCACCTTCACCGCGACCCGCATGCCCGAGGTGCTGCGGGCCAGGTGGACGACGCCCATGCCGCCGGAGCCCAGACAGGACTCCAGGACGTAGTGGCCGGTGTACTCGGGAAGTCCGGGAAGTTCCGCTTCCGCGCCCGCTCCGGTGTTGCGCTGTGGCGTCATGAACCACCCCCGTGCTGTTCGTTCGCGCGCGCGACGCACGGAGCCTAGTCGATGACCCGTACGGGACAGAGGAGGCGTGCTGGCGTCCTCGTGCGAATCGCGCACACGTGTTTCAAATGGCGTCGGTGGGGAATCACTGGGGCCCCATGGCAGTCATGGGGTTCAACGGGGGAGGTTTTTCATGTCTGTCGAGCGCATCGAGGAGACCGTCGGAGCCGGGGACACCGGCGTCGTCGCGGAGGCGGGGACCACCACGGGGGCCGGCGTCGTCGCGGAGGTCGAGATCGTCACGGCAACCGCCGCGGTCGTCACCTACTACCCGGTCGCCCCGGGCGTGCGCCTCAACGTCCGCAGCGGCCCGGGCACGGGCTACAGCATCGTCCGCGTCCTGCCCGAGGGGTCCAAGGTCGCGATCTACTGCCAGACGCCGGGCACGACCGTCTCGGGCCCCTACGGCACGTCGAACATCTGGGACAACATCGCCAGCGGCGAGTTCGTGTCCGACGCGTTCGTGAAGACGGGCAGCGACGGCTACGTGGCGTCGCGCTGCGCCCTCTGACCGACCGAGCACCGCCTGGCCCGGCACCGCCTGGCCCGGCACCGCCTGGTCCGGCACCGCCTGGTCCGGCACCGCCTGGTCCGGCACCGCCTGGTCCGGCACCGCCTGGTCCGGCACCGCCTGGTCCGGCACCGCCTGGTCCGGCACCGCCTGGCCCGGCACCGCCCGGCCCGGCACCGCCCGGCCTTGCGCCACCCGGCCTCGCGCCACCCAGCCCGGGAGCCCGCCCCGACCGGAGCCATAATCGACGCGTGAGCGACGACAACGGCACCCCGGACACCACGGCGGGCTCCACGGGCCCGCGCCCCGAGCCCCTGCGCTTCTTCGGCACGACCTGGGTGGAGCACGAAAGGGGCTACACGCCCCGCCGCGTCGGCGTGGCCGTCGGCTCGCTCGCCGCCGCCGTCGTCTCCTGCCTCGTCCTGCGCTTCGCCTACCAGGGGCTGCAGATCGCCGACATCGGCACCTTCGTCACCGTCCTGGTCGTCGTCATGTTCGCCGTGTGCAGCGCGCTCGCCTTCCGCCACACCTGGGACGGCTTCACCCAGCGGCCCGACCCCGACCGCCAGGCGTCCCTGCGCGGCCTGCTGGCCATCGGCTTCATCGGCTCCTTGCTCGCCTACTTCTTCCGCTCCCTCACCGAGGCCCCCGGCGAGAAGCTGCACCGCGAGGAGTACGAGGCCGCCCTCGACCGGCACCGCCGCCGCACGTCCCGCCGCACGGGCAACCCGACGAGGAAGCGCCGCCGCTCCTGACCCCGGGGCGGCCGGGTCGGCCACGGCCCCCTGTCCCCCTCGCCCCACCCGGCGTCACCATCACCCCATGACGCCACCCGAGGACCCCACCGCGCCCGCGCCCGCCGTCACCCCCAGCGCCCGGGCCGGCTCCTTCAACGCCGCCGCGGCCCAGTACGCCGCGAACCGCCCCTCCTACCCGCCCGCCCTCCTCGACGCCGTCGAGGACCTCGCCGGCCGCCCGCTGGAAGGGGCCCGCGTCGCGGACGTGGGCGCCGGTACCGGCATCGCCACCGCCCTCCTCCACGCGCGCGGAGCCGACGTCGTCGCCGTGGAACCCGGCGCAGGCATGGCGGCCGAGTTCCGCCGGGCCCTCCCGGACGTGCCGCTCGTCCGGGGCGACGGCGACCGCCTCCCCCTGGCCACCGCCTCCCTCGACCTCCTCACCTACGCCCAGTCCTGGCACTGGACCGACCCCGCCCGCTCGGTCCCGGAAGCCGTGCGGGTGCTGCGGCCCGGTGGCGCGCTGGCCCTGTGGTGGAACACCAGCGCGCTGGACCTGCCCTGGGCGGCCGACCAGGCCCGCCGCCTGGAGCGGCACTTCGGCCCGGGCAGTGTGGTCGCGACGCACGGCGACGGCTCCCGCGCCGCCCTCGCCGACGCGTCCGGACAGCTCGCCCTCGCCCGCCGCAGCGTCCGCTGGAGCCGCCGCGTCCCCCTAGACACCCACCTGGCCAACCTCGGCAGCCACTCGGTCTTCCTCGTGCACGGCGAGGCGAGCGCCACCGCGTTCCTCACCGAGGAGCGCCGGCACCTCCGCGACGTCTTCCCGGACGGCGTCGTCGAGGAGACGTACGACGTGGAACTGCTGGTGGCGACCCGCTCCTGACCTCCGATCCCCGTCGCCACTTGACGGCACCCCCCACCCAGGTCATTTAATCATCACATGATGATTAATTCAGTCCGTCCACCCGAACCCACTTCCGCCTCCCACCCCGACCCCGGCTCCCACCCCGGCCCCGCCCTCCGCGCCGACGCCCTCACCGTCACCCGAGGCCCCCGCACCGTCCTGCGGGACCTCCGCTTCACCGTCCCCCGGGGACAGATCACCGGCCTGCTCGGCCCCTCCGGCTGCGGCAAGTCGACGTTGATGCGCTCGATCGTCGGCACCCAGGCCAAGGTCACCGGCACGCTCGACGTCCTCGGCCGCCCGGCCGGCGATCCGGCCCTGCGCACCCGCGTCGGCTACGTCACCCAGGCCCCGTCGGTCTACGACGACCTGTCCGTCCGGCAGAACCTCGACTACTTCGCCGCAGTCCTGTCCCCGGCGAGCCCGGCCGCCGCCCGCCGTGCCGACGTCGACCGGGTCCTCGCCGAGGTGGACCTCACGACCCACGCCGACGCCCTCGCCGGCAACCTCTCCGGCGGCCAGCGCAACCGCGTCTCCCTCGCCGTCGCCCTGCTCGGCACCCCCGAGCTGCTGGTCCTCGACGAGCCGACCGTCGGCCTCGACCCGGTGCTGCGCCGCGACCTGTGGACCCTCTTCCACCGGCTCGCCGCCCGCGGCGCCACCCTGCTGATCTCCTCGCACGTCATGGACGAGGCCGAGCGCTGCCACCGCCTCCTCCTCATGCGCGAGGGCGAGATCCTCGCCGACGACACCCCCGACGCCCTGCGCGAGCGCACCGGCGCCGACACGGTCGAGGCGGCGTTCCTGCACCTGGTCGACGAAGCCGCGGCCGGAACAGTGCACAGGACGGACAGGACGGAGCCCGCGGCGCAGCGCACCGAGGGCGCGAAGGAGACGACGACCCGATGAGCACCACCGCCACGACCCCCGCGGCACCGGCACCGGCACCCGCCCGCGCCCTCAGCCCCGCCCGCACGCTCGCCACCGCGACCCGCGTCCTGCGCCAACTGCGCCACGACCCGCGCACGATCGCCCTGCTGGTCCTCATCCCGTGCGTCCTGCTGGTCCTGCTGCGCTACGTGTTCGAAGGCAGCCCGCGCACGTTCGACAGCATCGGCGCGTCCCTGCTCGGGATCTTCCCGCTGATCACGATGTTCCTGGTGACGTCCATCGCCACCCTGCGCGAGCGTACCTCCGGCACCCTCGAACGCCTCCTCGCCATGCCGCTCGGCAAGGGCGACGTCATCGCCGGCTACGCCCTGGCCTTCGGCGCCCTCGCGATCGTCCAGTCCGCCCTCGCCACCGGCCTCGCCCTCTGGCTCCTGGGCCTCGACGTCACCGGCTCCCCGTGGCTGCTGCTCCTGGTGGCGCTGCTCGACGCGCTGCTGGGCACGGCCCTCGGCCTGTTCGTGTCGGCCTTCGCCGCCTCCGAGTTCCAGGCGGTCCAGTTCATGCCGGCGGTGATCTTCCCGCAGCTCCTGCTGTGCGGCCTGTTCACCCCGCGCGACGCCATGCACCCCGTGCTGGAGGCCGTCTCCGACGTCCTGCCCATGTCCTACGCGGTGGACGGCATGAACGAGGTCCTCCGGCACACCGACATGACCGCCACCTTCGTACGGGACGTCCTGGTCGTCGCCGGCTGCGCCCTCCTCGTCCTCTGCCTGGGAGCGGCCACCCTGCGACGCCGAACGGCGTAACCCCCCGGCCGGCACCTCCGGCCGGCACCTCCGGCCCGCACCTCCCGCCCGCACCTCCGGCCTCGCCCCTTCCGCCCCACCCCTCCGCACCCCCCCCACGTCCCACCTCCCGGACACCACCCCCCGCCGCCCGCCCCGAATGGGAGGATGCCCCCAGGACGACGCACCCACGGAGGGCACCGCAGCCATGACCCAGACCGTCGCAGTCCTCGGCACCGGCAAGATCGGCGAAGCCCTGCTCAGCGGCATGATCCGCGGCGGCTGGACCCCGGCCGACCTCCTGGTCACCGCCCGCCGCCCCGAGCGCGCCGAGGAACTCCGCAGCCGCTACGGCGTCACCCCGGTCACCAACGCCGAAGCCGCCAAGGGTGCCGACACCCTCATCCTCACCGTCAAGCCGCAGGACATGGGCAGCCTCCTCGACGAACTCGCGCCGCACGTCCCCGCCGACCGCCTGGTCATCAGCGGTGCCGCCGGCATCACCACGGCGTTCATCGAGGAGCGCCTCACCGAGGGCACCCCGGTGGTCCGCGTCATGACGAACACCCCCGCCCTCGTCGACGAGGCGATGTCCGTCATCTCCGCCGGCACCCACGCCACCGCCGACCACCTCACCCACGCCGAGGAGATCTTCGGCGCCGTCGGCAAGACCCTGCGCGTCCCGGAGAACCAGCAGGACGCCTGCACGGCCCTGTCCGGCTCGGGACCGGCGTACTTCTTCTACCTCGTCGAGGCCATGACCGACGCCGGCATCCTGCTCGGCCTGCCCCGCGACAAGGCCCACGACCTGATCGTCCAGTCCGCGATCGGCGCCGCGACCATGCTCCGCGACAGCGGCGAACACCCGGTCAAGCTCCGCGAGAACGTCACCTCCCCCGCGGGCACGACCATCAACGCCATCCGCGAGCTGGAGAACCACGGCGTACGGGCCGCCCTCATCGCCGCCCTGGAAGCCGCCCGCGACCGCAGCCGCGAGCTGGCCTCCGGCACCAAGGACTGACGGCCGACCCAGCAGAAGGGAAAGGGGCGGGTCACTTCGCCGCGGTCACGACGTCCTGCGTCGTCACCACGCGCGCGAAGCCGCCCCCGTGCAGCGACACCGCGGTGGCCTGCGCCAGCTCCTCCGCCGTACGCCGCCAGCCGAACGGCCCCACCAGGTCGAACGTGTGCGTCGCGTCCAGCGCCACCACCACGTCGTAGCCCAGGTTCCCGCCCATCCGCGCGGTCGTCTCCACACACATGTTCGTCTGGATGCCGGCCAGCACGAGCTGCCCGATCCCGGCCGCCGTCAGCCACGCCCCCAGGTCGGGCGTCCCGTAGAACGCCGAGTTCACGGACTTCGTCACCAGCAGCTCACCGCCGGTGCCCTTCCCGCGCCGCGCCTCCACGTACTCCTTGAAGCCGTTCCCGGCCCGCCCCACGCGCAACGGCGAGTCGGGCTGCACCGAGTCGTGCCGTACGAACACCACCGGCCGCCCCGTCGCCTGCCACACGTCGATGAGGGCGGCGACGTTCTCGTCGGCCCCCGGATTGTTCCGCGGCCCCCAGAAACCGGCCTCCTCGAAGCCCTTCTGCACGTCCACGACCACCAGCGCTGCGTTCTCCGCTATCTCCATGCGTCGAGCATCCCGCCGCCGGCCCCCGGGTCCCAGATCCGGAAAAGTCATCGATCGATGGTTTACTGCCACCATGGCCGACCCGCAGCGCGCCCAGCCCGACCACCTGAAGCCCCGCGGCGCAGCCCCCTACCGCGTCGCCCTCGTCGCCTTCCCCGGCATCCGCGCCTTCGACGTCTCCGTCATCACCGAGGTCTGGGGCACCGACCGCACCGACCGCGGCGCCCCCGCCTTCGACCTGCGCCGCGTCGCCGCCGACCCCGCGACCCCCGTCCCGCTGCGCGGCGGCCTCACCCTCCACGCCGACCGCGCCCTGAGCTGGCTGCGGCGCGCCGACCTCATCGTGGTCCCGGGCCTCGACGACCACCTCACCCCCGCCCCGGCCCCGGTCCTGGACGCCCTGCGCCGCGCCCACGCCCACGGCACCCCCCTCGCCGCCCTGTGCGGCGGCGCCTTCACCCTCGCCCAGGCCGGCCTCCTCGACGGCCGCCGCGCCATCACCCACTGGAACCTCATCGACCTCCTGCGCACCCACCACCCGCGCGTGGACGTCGTCCCGGACGCCCTCTTCCTCGAGGACGACAACATCTGGACCGCCGCGGGCACCGCGGCCGGCATCGACCTCTGCCTCCACCTGGTCCGCCGCTCCCACGGCGCCGAGGCCGCCGCCACCATCGCCCGCTCCATGGTCACGGCCCCCTTCCGCACCGGCGGCCAGGCCCAGTTCATCGAACACCCCACCCCACCCGCCGACCGCGACGCCGACACCCTCGCCGCCGTCCGCGAACACGCCCTGCGCCACCTGCACGAACCGCTCACCGTCGCCGGCCTCGCCGCCCGCGCCGGCATGGCACCGCGCACCTTCGCCCGCCACTTCACCGCGGCCACCGGTACGACCCCGCTGCGCTGGCTCCTCGACCAGCGCCTCGCCGCCGCCCAGAAACTCCTCGAACGCACCGACCTCCCCATGCCCGAGGTCGCCCGCCGGGCCGGCTTCGGCAGCGAGGTCACGATGCGCCAGCACTTCGCATCGCGCCTCGCCACCAGCCCCCGCGCCTACCGGGCCGCGTTCGGCACCGGCGGCAACAACCCGATCGCCCGGTAGGCCGCGTCCACCGTCGGCCGCGCCATCGCCCGCGCCTTCTCCGCACCCGCCCGCAGCACGCCCTCCACGAACCCGGGATCGGCGCACAGCTCCTGGTGCCGCGCCCGCACCGGCCGCAACACCTCCACCACGGCCTCGGCGGTGTCCTTCTTCAGCTGCCCGTACGACCCGTACGCCCCGGCCAGCGCACCCGGCTCACCCCCGGTGCAGGCGGCCAGCACCTCCAGCAGGTTCGCGACCCCGGGCCGCCCCTCCCGGTCGTACACGACGTCCCGCCCGCTGTCCGTCACCGCCCGCACGACCTTCTTCCGCACGACCTCCGGCTCGTCGAGCAGGTACACGATCCCCGGCCCCGAGTCGTCGCTCTTGCCCATCTTCGACGTCGGGTCCTGCAGGTTCATCACCCGCGCCGCCACCTTCGGCACCGTCGCCCGCGGCACCACGAACGTCCCGCCGTACCGCTGGTTGAACCGCAGCGCCAGGTCCCGGGTCAGCTCCACGTGCTGCGCCTGGTCGTCCCCGACCGGCACCTCGTCCGTCCCGTACGCCAGGATGTCCGCCGCCATCAGCACCGGGTACGTCAGCAGCGACAGCCGCACGCTGCCCCCGCGCTCCCGCTCCCGCGCGGCCTTCTCCCGGTACTGGATCATCCGCCGCATCTCCCCGTCGGTCGCCACGCACTCCAGCACGTACGACAGCCGCGCGTGCTCGTCGACGTGGCTCTGCACGAAGAGGGTGCACAGCTCGGGATCCAGCCCGGCCGCCAGCAGCAGCGTGGCCGCCTGCCGACTGAGCCGGCGCACCCGCGCCGGGTCGTGGTCGACGGTGAGCGCGTGCAGATCGACCACGCAGAACAGTGCGTCGGACCGGTGCTGGTCCACCGCGGCCCATTGCCGCATGGCGCCCAGGTAGTTCCCCAGCGTCAGGTGCCCGGTCGGCTTGATCCCACTGAAGACCCGCGTCATCTCGTCTCTTCTCCCTCTCGGATCGGAGCCGCCGTCCCGGCGGCCGACCCCCGGAGCCCGAAGCCCTTGGCGGGAGAAACGCGAACGGCCGCCGAAGCGGCGGCCGTTGGTGTGCGTACGTCAGCACGGCCGCCGTCAGGCGGCCCACCAGAGCTGTCGGTACGTACGCGTCGTCATGGCGTCCACGGTACGCCTCGGACGGGCTCCGAGCAGGCAAGTTGACACACCCCGACCTGGTCCGTACTGTTCTCCGGGTTGTCCGACGTGAGCGCCGACTCCGGTCGGTCCCCGGACAGCCATTCCGCAGGTACTCACCAAGAAGCGATGATTCGTCGTCGTGGACTTGGCACGCTCATGCGTGCGTATTCGCGAAATGAGGACTCCGCGTTCGAAAGGGCGCAGGCCCCCGATTAGCTCGGGAGCCGGGAATCCGCTAAAGTCTCACTCGTCGGAACGGCCCAACAGCCGGGAAGACAACCCCCTCTGACTGGGAATCAGACGCCGAAAGGATCTGATAGAGTCGGAAACGCAAGACCGAAGGGAAGCGCCCGGAGGAAAGCCGCGAGAGAGTCTCTCGGGTGAGTACAAAGGAAGCGACCGTTCCTTGAGAACTCAACAGCGTGCCAAAAATCAACGCCAGATATGTTGATACCCCGTCTCCGGTCATCACGACCGGGACGAGGTTCCTTTGAAGAAGACACAGCGAGGACGCTGTGAACCGTCGGGCCTATTCCGCTCGACGGTTCCGCTCTCGTGGTGTTCATCCCGATTACGGGAAAACATTCACGGAGAGTTTGATCCTGGCTCAGGACGAACGCTGGCGGCGTGCTTAACACATGCAAGTCGAACGATGAACCACTTCGGTGGGGATTAGTGGCGAACGGGTGAGTAACACGTGGGCAATCTGCCCTTCACTCTGGGACAAGCCCTGGAAACGGGGTCTAATACCGGATATCACTCTTGCAGGCATCTGTGAGGGTCGAAAGCTCCGGCGGTGAAGGATGAGCCCGCGGCCTATCAGCTTGTTGGTGAGGTAACGGCTCACCAAGGCGACGACGGGTAGCCGGCCTGAGAGGGCGACCGGCCACACTGGGACTGAGACACGGCCCAGACTCCTACGGGAGGCAGCAGTGGGGAATATTGCACAATGGGCGAAAGCCTGATGCAGCGACGCCGCGTGAGGGATGACGGCCTTCGGGTTGTAAACCTCTTTCAGCAGGGAAGAAGCGAAAGTGACGGTACCTGCAGAAGAAGCGCCGGCTAACTACGTGCCAGCAGCCGCGGTAATACGTAGGGCGCAAGCGTTGTCCGGAATTATTGGGCGTAAAGAGCTCGTAGGCGGCTTGTCACGTCGGGTGTGAAAGCCCGGGGCTTAACCCCGGGTCTGCATTCGATACGGGCTAGCTAGAGTGTGGTAGGGGAGATCGGAATTCCTGGTGTAGCGGTGAAATGCGCAGATATCAGGAGGAACACCGGTGGCGAAGGCGGATCTCTGGGCCATTACTGACGCTGAGGAGCGAAAGCGTGGGGAGCGAACAGGATTAGATACCCTGGTAGTCCACGCCGTAAACGGTGGGAACTAGGTGTTGGCGACATTCCACGTCGTCGGTGCCGCAGCTAACGCATTAAGTTCCCCGCCTGGGGAGTACGGCCGCAAGGCTAAAACTCAAAGGAATTGACGGGGGCCCGCACAAGCAGCGGAGCATGTGGCTTAATTCGACGCAACGCGAAGAACCTTACCAAGGCTTGACATACACCGGAAACGTCTGGAGACAGGCGCCCCCTTGTGGTCGGTGTACAGGTGGTGCATGGCTGTCGTCAGCTCGTGTCGTGAGATGTTGGGTTAAGTCCCGCAACGAGCGCAACCCTTGTCCTGTGTTGCCAGCATGCCCTTCGGGGTGATGGGGACTCACAGGAGACCGCCGGGGTCAACTCGGAGGAAGGTGGGGACGACGTCAAGTCATCATGCCCCTTATGTCTTGGGCTGCACACGTGCTACAATGGCCGGTACAATGAGCTGCGATACCGTGAGGTGGAGCGAATCTCAAAAAGCCGGTCTCAGTTCGGATTGGGGTCTGCAACTCGACCCCATGAAGTCGGAGTTGCTAGTAATCGCAGATCAGCATTGCTGCGGTGAATACGTTCCCGGGCCTTGTACACACCGCCCGTCACGTCACGAAAGTTGGTAACACCCGAAGCCGGTGGCCCAACCCCTTGTGGGAGGGAGCCGTCGAAGGTGGGACTAGCGATTGGGACGAAGTCGTAACAAGGTAGCCGTACCGGAAGGTGCGGCTGGATCACCTCCTTTCTAAGGAGCACTTCTAGGCCGCTTCGCGGTCCAGAGGCCAGTACATCGGCGAATGTCCGGTGCTGGTTGCTCATGGGTGGAACGTTGATTATTCGGCACGGTCTGGAAGTCTCCTGTTAGTACTGCTTCGGCGTGGAACGCAGGGAGGACGGACGGATCGGGTCGGGCACGCTGTTGGGTGTCTGAGGGAATGAACTTCCTCAGTCGCCGGCCCCAGTGCACTCGAACCGTAAGGGTTCGGGGTGATGGGTGGCTGGTCGTTGTTTGAGAACTGCACAGTGGACGCGAGCATCTGTGGCCAAGTTTTTAAGGGCGCACGGTGGATGCCTTGGCACCAGGAACCGATGAAGGACGTGGGAGGCCGCGATAGTCCCCGGGGAGCCGTCAACCAGGCTTTGATCCGGGGGTTTCCGAATGGGGAAACCCGGCAGTCGTCATGGGCTGTCACCCACTGCTGAACACATAGGCAGTGTGGAGGGAACGAGGGGAAGTGAAACATCTCAGTACCCTCAGGAAGAGAAAACAACCGTGATTCCGGGAGTAGTGGCGAGCGAAACTGGATGAGGCCAAACCGTATGCGTGTGAGACCCGGCAGGGGTTGCGCATACGGGGTTGTGGGATCTCTCTTTCACAGTCTGCCGGCTGTGAGGCGAGTCAGAAACCGTTGATGTAGACGAAGGACATGCGAAAGGTCCGGCGTAGAGGGTAAGACCCCCGTAGTCGAAACGTCAGCGGCTCGTTTGAGAGACACCCAAGTAGCACGGGGCCCGAGAAATCCCGTGTGAATCTGGCGGGACCACCCGCTAAGCCTAAATATTCCCTGGTGACCGATAGCGGATAGTACCGTGAGGGAATGGTGAAAAGTACCCCGGGAGGGGAGTGAAATAGTACCTGAAACCGTGTGCCTACAAGCCGTGGGAGCGTCGGAACGAGGCTTGCCTTGTTCTCGTGACTGCGTGCCTTTTGAAGAATGAGCCTGCGAGTTTGCGGTGTGTTGCGAGGTTAACCCGGGTGGGGTAGCCGTAGCGAAAGCGAGTCCGAACAGGGCGTTTCAGTAGCACGCTCAAGACCCGAAGCGGAGTGATCTAGCCATGGGCAGGTTGAAGCGGAGGTAAGACTTCGTGGAGGACCGAACCCACCAGGGTTGAAAACCTGGGGGATGACCTGTGGTTAGGGGTGAAAGGCCAATCAAACTCCGTGATAGCTGGTTCTCCCCGAAATGCATTTAGGTGCAGCGTCGTGTGTTTCTTGCCGGAGGTAGAGCACTGGATAGGCGATGGGCCCTACCGGGTTACTGACCTTAGCCAAACTCCGAATGCCGGTAAGTGAGAGCGCGGCAGTGAGACTGTGGGGGATAAGCTCCATGGTCGAGAGGGAAACAGCCCAGAGCATCGACTAAGGCCCCTAAGCGTACGCTAAGTGGGAAAGGATGTGGAGTCGCAGAGACAACCAGGAGGTTGGCTTAGAAGCAGCCACCCTTGAAAGAGTGCGTAATAGCTCACTGGTCTAGTGATTCCGCGCCGACAATGTAGCGGGGCTCAAGCGTACCGCCGAAGTCGTGTCATTGCAGCATATACGGCCAACGCCGGCTGTGATGGGTAGGGGAGCGTCGTCTGCCGGGTGAAGCGGCACTGGAAGGTAGTCGTGGACGGTTGACGAGTGAGAATGCAGGCATGAGTAGCGATACACACGTGAGAAACGTGTGCGCCGATTGACTAAGGGTTCCTGGGTCAAGCTGATCTGCCCAGGGTAAGTCGGGACCTAAGGCGAGGCCGACAGGCGTAGTCGATGGATAACCGGTTGATATTCCGGTACCCGCTGTGAAGCGTCAAACATCGAATCCAGTGATGCTAAGGCCGTGAAGCCGCCCTGATCTCTTCGGAGTTGAGGGGAGTGGTGGAGCCGCTGACCCGATCTGGTAGTAGGTGAGTGATGGGGTGACGCAGGAAGGTAGTCCAGCCCGGGCGGTGGTTGTCCCGGGGTAAGGGTGTAGGCCGTGATCCAGGCAAATCCGGATCACACAAGGCTGAGACCTGATGCCGAGCCGATTGTGGTGAAGTGGATGATCCTATGCTGTCGAGAAAAGCCTCTAGCGAGTTTCATGGCGGCCCGTACCCTAAACCGACTCAGGTGGTCAGGTAGAGAATACCGAGGCGTTCGGGTGAACTATGGTTAAGGAACTCGGCAAAATGCCCCCGTAACTTCGGGAGAAGGGGGGCCACATCCGGTGATGAGTTTTGCACTCTGAGCTGGGGGTGGCCGCAGAGACCTGCGAGAAGCGACTGTTTACTAAAAACACAGGTCCGTGCGAAGCCGTAAGGCGATGTATACGGACTGACGCCTGCCCGGTGCTGGAACGTTAAGGGGACCGGTTAGCTCCATTTCGGTGGGGCGAAGCTGAGAACTTAAGCGCCAGTAAACGGCGGTGGTAACTATAACCATCCTAAGGTAGCGAAATTCCTTGTCGGGTAAGTTCCGACCTGCACGAATGGCGTAACGACTTCTCGACTGTCTCAACCATAGGCCCGGTGAAATTGCACTACGAGTAAAGATGCTCGTTTCGCGCAGCAGGACGGAAAGACCCCGGGACCTTTACTACAGTTTGATATTGGTGTTCGGTTCGGCTTGTGTAGGATAGCTGGGAGACTTTGAAGCGGCCACGCCAGTGGTTGTGGAGTCGTCGTTGAAATACCAGTCTGGTCGTGCTGGATGTCTAACCTGGGTCCGTGATCCGGATCAGGGACAGTGTCTGATGGGTAGTTTAACTGGGGCGGTTGCCTCCTAAAGGGTAACGGAGGCGCCCAAAGGTTCCCTCAGCCTGGTTGGCAATCAGGTGTTGAGTGTAAGTGCACAAGGGAGCTTGACTGTGAGACCGACGGGTCGAGCAGGGACGAAAGTCGGGACTAGTGATCCGGCGGTGGCTTGTGGAAGCGCCGTCGCTCAACGGATAAAAGGTACCCCGGGGATAACAGGCTGATCTTCCCCAAGAGTCCATATCGACGGGATGGTTTGGCACCTCGATGTCGGCTCGTCGCATCCTGGGGCTGGAGTCGGTCCCAAGGGTTGGGCTGTTCGCCCATTAAAGCGGTACGCGAGCTGGGTTTAGAACGTCGTGAGACAGTTCGGTCCCTATCCGCTGTGCGCGTAGGAGTCTTGAGAAGGGCTGTCCCTAGTACGAGAGGACCGGGACGGACGAACCTCTGGTGTGCCAGTTGTCCTGCCAAGGGCATGGCTGGTTGGCTACGTTCGGGAGGGATAACCGCTGAAAGCATCTAAGCGGGAAGCCTGCTTCGAGATGAGGACTCCCACCCACTTGATGGGGTAAGGCTCCCAGTAGACGACTGGGTTGATAGGCCGGATCTGGAAGCACGGTAACGTGTGGAGGTGACCGGTACTAATAGGCCGAGGGCTTGTCCTCAGTTGCTCGCGTCCACTGTGTTGGTTCTGAAACCACGAACAGCCCCATGCCCGTAAGGGTGTGGTGCGGCATTGTTCGACAGTTTCATAGTGTTTCGGTGGTCATAGCGTAGGGGAAACGCCCGGTTACATTTCGAACCCGGAAGCTAAGCCTTACAGCGCCGATGGTACTGCAGGGGGGACCCTGTGGGAGAGTAGGACACCGCCGAACAATTCTTACAAGGAAAGCCCCGTGCCATTCGGCACGGGGCTTTTCTGCGTTTAGGCTCACTGTCATGCGCTATGACCTCGTCATCTTCGACAACGACGGTGTGCTCGTCGACAGTGAGCCCCTGTCGAACCGGCACCTCGCCGCGTACCTCACCGAGCTCGGGCACCCGACGACGTACGAGGACTCGATACGCGACTACATGGGGTCCGCGATGCACCGCATCCACGACCTGGTGCTGGAGCGGACCGGGCAGCGGCTGCCGGCGGACTTCGACGACGTCTTCCACGCCCGGGTGTTCGCCGCCTTCGAGCGGGAGTTGAAGCCCGTGGCGGGGGTCACCGAGGTGCTGGAGCGGCTGCGGGCCGAGGGGGTGCCGTACTGCGTGGCCTCGTCCGGGAGCCATGAGCGGATCCGGGTGGGGCACCGGGTGACGGGGCTGGACCGGTGGTTCGACGAGGGGCGGATCTTCAGCTCGCAGGACGTCGGGCGGGGCAAGCCGGCGCCCGATCTCTTCCTCCACGCGGCCCGGGAGATGGGCGTCGCACCGGAGCGGTGCATCGTCGTCGAGGACTCCCCGCTGGGTGTGCAGGCGGCGGTCGCGGCCGGGATGGACGTGGTCGGGTTCACCGCTATGACGCCCGCCGAGAAGCTCGCCGGGGCCGGCAAAGTCTTCGCGCACATGGGGGAGTTGGCCGACCTGCTCGTCTGACATCTGTCATGCGGAGGTCGGGACGATCGTTCCTACCGGGCGGCCCCCCTCGGCGGCGAAGCTGAGGGCATGACGACGAAGACGCACGCGAAGCGCCCGGCCCTGGCTCCCCTGATCGTGGATGTCGCGGTGCCCGTCGGCGGCTACTACCTGCTCAAGGACGGGTTCGGGACGAGCACGTTCGCCGCGCTGGCGGGCAGCAGCGTGGTGCCGGCGCTGCGGACCGCGTGGGGCGTGGTCCGCGAGCGCGCGGTCAACGGGCTCGCAGCGCTGATCCTCTCGGTCAACGTCGTCGGGCTGCTGCTGGGCCTGGTGTCCGGGGACCCGCGGCTCATGCTCGCCAAGGAGAGCGCGGTGGGCAGTGTCGTCGGGCTCGGGGTGCTGGTGTCCGTGGCGCTCGGCAAGCCCCTGATGACCGCCGCCATGAAGCCGTGGCTCGTCAAGGGGCGGGCGGAGCGGGAAGCGGTCTGGGAGCGGCTGTGCACCGGGTCCGCTGACTTCCGGCGGGCCGAGCGGGTGTTCTCGGGGGTGTGGGGCGGCTTCCTGCTCGCGGAGTGCGTCGTGCGGGTCGTCGGTGTGTACACCCTGCCCGTGGACACCATGGTGTGGCTCGGGTCCGTGATCGTGGTGGTCACCCTGGGGTCGGCGTTCCTGGTGAGCGGTGCGCTGGCCGCCGGGCCGATGGCGCGGATGCTGCTGGCCGAGGTCGAGGCCGACCGGGAGGCCGACGCCACCACCGGCGCGGGGACCGGGGCCGTGTCCGCCCGGACCGCGGACGTGCCCGAGGTCGCCCTCGCCCGGTAAAGCTGAGGAGAATTCATCTTTGGCCGGATCTACCCAGCAGTAGCCCGGGGCCCTACGCTCGCCGCCATGACTGATGTGCTGCGGCGCGGCAGGGCCTCGCTGGCGTTCGGCTTCCTCGCGCAGGGCGTCGCCTTCGCCCTGCTCGTGACCCGCATCCCGGCCGTCCAGGACCGCTACGGGGTGTCCGACGCGCTGCTGCCCGTCTTCCTGGCCGCCGTGCCCGTGCTGGCCGGCATCGGGAGCGTGACGACCGAGCAGCTGGTGAAGCGGGTCCGGCCCAGCGTGGTGCTGCGCTGGTCCCAGCCGGTGGTGCTGCTGGCGCTGCTCGGGGTCGGGGCGGGGGAGCGGATGGTCGAACTGGCCGTCTCGCTCGCGGTGTTCGGGCTGGCGGTCGGTGCACTGGACGCGTCCATGAACATGCTCGGGGTGAGCCTGCAGCGGTCGTACGGGCGCAGCATCATGCTGAGTTTCCACGCGGCGTACAGCCTGGGCGGCATCGTCGGGGCGTCGCTCGCGTGGGTGGGGGCGCACTGGCACCTGGCGCTGTGGGTGTCGTACCTGCCGGTGGCGGCGGTGCTGTTGCCGGCGGTGCTGGTGGGGAGCCGGTGGTACGTCGACGCGGGCCCGGCGGAGCCCGGTGTGCAGGGCTCCGGCGGTGGCGGGGAGGGCGGGGCGCTCGTCTTCAAGCTGCTGCTGCCGCTGTGCCTGGTGATGTCGTTCGCGTACATCGGCGACTCGACCGTGTCCAACTGGAGTGCCAAGTACCTCCAGGACGTGCTGGGGAGTTCCGAGCAGCTGGCGACGGTGCCGTACAACGTGTACATGGTGACCACGCTGCTGGGGCGGGCCATCGGGGACTTCGGGGTGCGACGGTTGGGGGCCGTGGCGGTGGTGCGGGGCGGGGCCGTGGTGGCCGCGGCGGGGTTCGCCGTGGTGGCCGTGGCGCCGGGGCCGTGGGTGGGGATGCTCGGGTTCACGCTGCTGGGGCTGGGGTTGTGCGTGCTGGTGCCGCAGACGTTCGCGGCGGCCGGGCGGCTGTTCCCGGGGGCCTCGGACGCGGCGATCGCCCGGCTGAACATCTTCAACTACGTCGGGTTCCTGGTGGGCTCGCCGTTGGTGGGGGCGCTCGGCGACGCCTGGAGCTACCGCGGGGCGATGCTCGTCCCGATGGTGCTCGTGTCGCTGACGTTGGTGTACGCCCGGTCGTTCGCGCGTCAACCGGACCGATACGGTGGCGGGCATGAGCGGCCGCGCACAGCTGATGTGGGACGAGGCAGTAACGGGCTATGACTTCGGGCCCGAGCATCCGATGGATCCGGTCCGGCTGGAGCTGACCCGGAAGCTGGTGGACGCCCTCGGGCTGGACCGGGAGGTGGGCGTCGTCGCGGCCAAGCCGGCCGGGGAGTCGACGCTGCGCCTGGTGCACCGCGAGGACTACATCGACGCCGTGAAGGCGGCGTCCGCCGACCCCCGTTCGGCCGACGAGGCGTACGGGCTCGGCACCCTGGACGACCCCGCGTTCGCGGGCATGCACGAGGTCAGCGCGCTGATCGCGGGGCAGTCGGTGGGCGCGGCGGAGGCCGTGTGGCGGGGTGAGGCGCTGCACGCGGTGAACTTCGCGGGCGGGCTGCACCACGCCATGCCCGGTGCCGCGTCCGGGTTCTGCGTCTACAACGACGCGGCGCTCGCGATCGCGCGGCTGCTGGAGCTGGGTGCCCAGCGGGTCGCGTACGTGGACGTCGACGTGCACCACGGGGACGGTGTGCAGGCGGCGTTCTGGGACGACCCCCGGGTGCTGACGATCTCGCTGCACGAGCATCCGCGGACGCTGTTCCCGCAGACCGGCTGGCCGGAGGAGACCGGGGCGGCCGGTGCGGCGGAGGGCTCCGCGGTGAACGTGGCGCTGCCCGCGGGGACCGGGGACGCCGGGTGGCTGCGGGCGTTCCACGCGGTGGTGCCCGAGCTGCTCGCGGAGTTCCGGCCGGACGTGCTGGTGACCCAGCACGGCGCGGACACCCACTTCGAGGACCCGCTGGCGCACCTGGCGGTGTCGCTGGACGCGCAGCGGGCCGTGCAGGTGGCGTGCCACGAGCTGGCGCACGCGCACGCGGCCGGCAGGTGGGTGGCGCTGGGCGGTGGTGGATACGCCGTGGTGGAGGTGGTGCCGCGGTCGTGGGCGCACCTGGTGGGGATCGCGGCGGGCCGGGAGGTGGCGCCGGAGACGGTGATCCCGGAGAGCTGGCGGCAGGCCGTGTACGCGCGGACCCGGCAGCTGGGGCCGATGCGGATGACGGACGGGCGGTGGCCGGTGCAGTGGTCCCCGTGGGAGGCGGGCTACGACCCGGCGGACCGGCTGGACCAGGCGGTGCTGGCGACGCGGCGGTCGGTGTTCCCGCTGCGGGGGCTGCTGGCGTAGGACCCGGGGGTCCGGTCCCCGGCCGGGTGCCGTTAGGCCGACCGTGCGCAGTTCCCCCGATCCGCTGGTCCGCCCCCGGGCGCTGCGCCAGGATCGTCGGGTGGTGAGCGCGGGGGCCCTGCGGGGGCATCTGGTGGGCTCCCGGCTGGCGGGGGTGGTGGGCACCTCCCGGGAGGCGGGGCTGCGCAGCTACCGGGCGTTCGCGGCCCGGGACCCGCGGGTGCTGCTCGGGATCGATCCCGGAAGCGGGTGGGGCTTCGGGGACGTGCTGGCGGTGATGGCCGAGCGGGTGGGCGTGCCGCCCGACCCCCGGTGCGTGACCGGACCGGACGTGATCGACCCGGCGCTGACCCTGGCCGGCCTGGACGCGTTCGCCGGGCGGCTCGCGGAGGTGGTGCGGCGCCGGGGAGCGGTGCTGATCGGCACCGGGCACCCGCACCGGCTGCTCGGTTTCTACGTCCGTCTCGCGGACGCCTTGTCGGCGGGGGGATGTACTGTCCTCACCCCGGCGCAGGGTCGCTGTGTCGACATAACGACCCGGTTCGGTCTACGCACGTACAACCTCGCGTACGTACGGGGCGTCGGGTTCGTGCGGGAGGGCGGGGGCCTTCGCGCCGGGAGCACGACCGGCGCGCACTGCCACTCGCCGCTGCCGGTCCGGGTGGCCCTGGATGCCGCCGCCGAGGCCGGCGGACCGCTGCCACAGCTGGTGATCGGGGACCACGGATGGGTCTGCGGGGCAGGTCAGCTGGGGTTCGAGGCGGTCGGCCTGGCCGACACGGACGACCCGGCGCCCTTCGTGGGGCAGGCGCAGGGCGTGGTGTCCGCCGTCGTCCCGGTCGACGACGGCGTCCGGGGCGGCCACTACCTGCCGCTGGCCCGCTACGTACTCAATCGAGCGTGTCTGTCACAGTAGGCCGCCGATGGGTGCACCTCTTCCCCACTCGCATCACCCGCCCCTAGTCTGGGGAGTGAGCACGCAACGACGAAGAGTCACCGGAAGGGGAAGCCGGTGGCCGTCGAGTGCGGAAGGTTCAGGTGTGTCATGGCAGCAGCCGGCGAGAGGCCTCTGAGCGAGGTCCAGTTCCTTACCGTGGCGGAAGTCGCCTCGGTGATGCGAGTGTCCAAGATGACCGTGTACCGCCTGGTGCACAGTGGTCATCTGCCCGCGATCCGGGTGGGGCGGTCCTTCCGCGTCCCCGAGAACGCGGTTCACGAGTACCTCCGCGACAGCTACGTGGGGGTGGAAACCGCCTAGTGGAAACCGGCCGACAGCGGCCCCCGACGCTCGATTAACGGCCTCGGCACTCGGGCGGGTAGGCTAGCCCCTCGTAGGTCGTGTGGGCCCATGGCGCCCAAACACCGAGTGATGAGAAGTGAGCGAGGGTAGTCGTGGGCTCTGTTATCAAGAAGCGGCGCAAGCGGATGGCCAAGAAGAAGCACCGCAAGCTGCTCAAGCGCACGCGCGTCCAGCGTCGTAACAAGAAGTAAGTTCGCGCGACGCGAGCCGCGAAAGCGTGTTGTGGCCCCCCACCGGGATTTCGGTGGGGGGCCACGCGTCTTTCCGGGGCGGTTTCGGTCATCGGGCATCGCGTGGTCGTCACAGGGCGACATCGAACCGATAAGTTGACGCAGAGGGGAAACCCGCCGGACGGAGGGTCCTGTCGCAGGTCGGTCCTGAAGGTCCTGGAAGGAAGGCGCTGCACCGTGGGCAAGGTCGTGCTCGTGACCGGGGTGGCCCGTCAGCTGGGCGGCCGGTTCGTCCGGCGGATCCAGCGTGACCCGGAGGTCGACCGGGTCGTCGCCGTGGACGCGGTGCGGCCCGAGCACCACCTGGGCGGCGCCGAGTTCATCCAGGCCGACATCCGGCAGCCCACCATCGCGCGGGTGCTCGCCGAGACCGGCGCCGACACCGTCGTCCACCTGGACGTCACGGCGACCGCGTTGGGCAGCGGCAGCCGGGCCACGGTGAAGGAGACCAACGTCATCGGCACCATGCAGCTGCTCGGTGCCTGCCAGAAGTCCCCCAAGGTGCAGCGGCTGGTGGTGAAGTCCAGCACCAACGTGTACGGGTCGGCGCCCCGGGACCCGGCCGTGTTCACCGAGTCGACCCCGGCCAAGTCGCTGCCGAGCGGCGGTTTCGCCAAGGACACCTGCGAGGTCGAGGGCTATGTGCGCGGGTTCGCCCGGCGCCGGCCCGACGTCGCCGTGAGCGTGCTGCGGTTCGCCAACATCCTCGGTCCCACCGCCGAGACGCCGCTCGCCGCGTACTTCTCGCTGCCGGTGCTGCCGACGGTGTTCGGCTACGACCCGCGGCTGCAGTTCGTGCACGAGGACGACGTGATCGACGTGCTGCGGATCGCCTCGCGCGAGCCGCGCCGGGGCACCCTCAACAGCGGGACGTTCAACATCGCCGGGGACGGGGTGCTGCTGCTGTCCCAGTGCTCCCGGCGGCTCGGGCGGCCCACCGTGCCGCTGCTGCTGCCGGCCGTCACGTGGGCCGGCTCGCTGGTGCGTACGCTGGGGATGACGGACTTCTCCCCCGAGCAGATCCGCCTGCTCACGCACGGCCGGGTCGTGGCGACGGACCAGATGCGCGAGACCCTGGGCTTCGTCCCCAAGTACACGACGGCGGAGACCTTCGCGGACTTCGCCCGCAGCCGGGGGCCGGGGCTGCTGCCCCCGCAGGCCGTGGCCGGGGCCGTCGACCGGGTCGCCGCCCTGGCCGTGCCGGGCGGCGGCGGCCCCGAAGGGTCTGCCGCACCGACGTCCCACTCCCCGACGCAGAGCGCCAACTGAGGAGCGCAGCAACGATGGCGGACGCCAAGGTCATTCCGTTCGACGACGACCGGTCCCGCGGGAGCGCCGCGCAGCGGCCGCCGCGGCGCCGTGGCACGGGGAGCCGGCGCACCGGTGGCGAGCAGCCGGTGCCGGTGCGCGAGCTCCACGGCGCGGGCGAGGCCCGGGACGACGGCGGGACACGGGACGCCGGTGACCTCCAGGCCCTGCCCGGCGGGGCCGCCGCACCGGACGACGTCCCCGCGCCGGACGAGGCGCAGCGGGCGGACGCCGGCGGGCTGGAGCGGCGCATCGCGGGCGGACTCGCGTTCCTGCGCCGCCGTCTCACCGGGGACTACGAGGTCGACGACTTCGGCTACGACGAGGAGCTGACCGACCAGGTCCTGATGTCGCTGCTGCGACCGGTGTACGAGAAGTACTTCCGGGTCGAGGTGAAGGGCGTCGAGAACATCCCGGCCGACGGTGGTGCGCTGATCGTCGCCAACCACTCCGGGACGCTGCCGCTGGACGGCCTGATGATGCAGGTCGCCGTGCACGACCACCACCCGGCGGGCCGGCACCTGCGGCTGCTCGCCGCCGACCTGGTGTTCGTGCTGCCGGTCGTCAACGAGCTCGCCCGCAAGCTCGGGCACACCCTGGCCTGCGCCGAGGACGCCGAACGGCTGCTGGAGCAGGGCGAGCTGGTGGGGGTCATGCCGGAGGGCTTCAAGGGCATCGGCAAGCCGTTCAGCGAGCGCTACAAGCTCCAGCGGTTCGGCCGGGGCGGCTTCGTCTCCACGGCACTGCGGCACGGCGCGCCGATCATTCCCTGCTCGATCGTCGGGGCGGAGGAGATCTACCCGATGCTCGGCAACGCCAAGACGCTGGCCCGGGTGCTGGGCTTCCCGTACTTCCCGCTGACGCCGACGTTCCCGTGGCTCGGTCCGCTGGGCGCGGTTCCGCTGCCCACCAAGTGGACGATCCAGTTCGGCGAGCCGATCCCGACGGACGGCTACCCGCCGGAGGCCGCCGAGGACCCGATGCTGATGTTCAACCTGACCGACCAGGTGCGCGAGCAGATCCAGCACACCCTGTACAAGCTGCTGGTGCAGCGGCGGTCGGTGTTCTTCTAGCCCCGGCGGCCTGCCGGGCCGGTGGGTACGCCGACGGGGGCGCCCTCCTCCGGGAAGGGCGCCCCCGTCTGTGGCGCGCGGACCGCCGCTAGTCGGCGTCCTCGCCGTCGATGCCCAGTCCGGGCAGCAGGCCCGGGAGCAGCGGCGGGATCGTCACGTCCGGCTGGGTGCTCGGCAGGACGGGCGGCGAGGTGGTGCCGGCGCTGTCCTTCGGCGGGTCCAGCAGGCCGCCGGTGTTGCCGCCGAGCAGGCCGTCGTCCGACGCGCTGGAGCTCGCGGAGCGGCTGGGGCTGCCGCTGCCGTCGCCGGTGTGACCGCCGGCCGCCGGGCCGCTGCCGGTGCTCGGCGAGGTGGAGCGGTCGCTGCTGGAGGCGCCGGCCGACGCGGAGCCCGTGCCCGGGCCGGTCCCCGTGCCGCCGCCCCGGGCCGGGGGCTGCGGGAGCAGGGACTGCAGCGGCGCGACTTCCTGGTCTATGGCGTCGAGCACCGACGACACCTGCTCACTGACGTCCCCGAGCTGCACCGGCAGCCGGTCGCGCAGCTTGCTCCACGCCTCGCGGTGGGACTGCGAGAACGACGACAGGGCCTGGATGGGGACCAGGGACCGGGGGTCGCGCTCGTAGGCCTCGTGCAGCAGGCGGTGGCCCTCGGAGGCGTCGTGCTGCATGCCGAACAGGGTGCGGCGGATCTCGCTCACGGAGTCGTGGTCGAGGTCGCCGCCGCGGCCGCGCTCCAGGAGCCGGCGCGCCTCGTTCAGCCGGGTGGACGCCAGGTCGAGGTACGCCTGGCCGCGCTCGCTGTCGCCCTCGGCGAGGTAGTTGAGCTTGAAGTCCTCGATGCCGCGCTTGAGGCCGTAGAGCGAGTCACCGGGGAGGGCGTCGGAGCTGGCGGCGGCCACCCCGCCGAACGCGCCCGCGGCGACACCCACGCTGAGGCCGCCCGCGGTGAGGCTCTTGGCGAGCCGGCTGCGGGGGCGGAACCTGCCCAGCGGGGTCGCCCGGTGTGCGCCCCGCCGGGCGGAGCGCTGCTCGGGCACCGAAGGGTCCGTGGCCTCGCCCCCGAACCTGCCTTCCTGGAGCATGGCCTCCATGGCGGCGACCAGCTGGGCCCGCTGCACGACCTTGACCTCGGGGTCGAGCTCGGGTCTGGGCAGCTCGGCGAGGCTCGTGGCGAGGGCCAGCATCCGGCCCTGCCCGGTCTCGTCCGCAGCGGCCGGTGCCGGTGCAGGTCCTTCGGACTGCTCGGCCGCCGGGCCCTGTTCGGACTGCTCCTGAAGGGCTTGGGCGAAGGCGTTCGCCCGCCGGTGCGCCGATACGTTCGCGATCACTGGCGGCACCTCCTCTCGTCATGACGGTCGACTCCCCTGGGGTTCTCGGGGTTGCACGTCTTCGACCGGTTCCCCCCGATCGGGTGATCGAGGACGGCCGGGACGTGACCACAGGGGGCCTGTATCCCGCACAACGACTGGCGCGGCACTTGGGTTACGGACGGCGGATGATCGGATCGGGAAGTCAACGGACTGTCACTGACCGTGAGTTGGGGATCGCGGAACGTGGGGGTGGGGCCGGGTGGGGCCGGCTCGGCGGGTACGGGACGCTCAGCGGGCGTCGTCCGGGAGGAGGCGGGCCAGCGTGCGCACGGCCCGGTACTGGAGGGTCTTGATGGCCCCCTCGTTCTTGCCCATGACGCGCGCGGTCTCGGCGACCGAGAGGCCCTGGAGGAAACGCAGCGTCACGCACTCCTGCTGCTGGGGGTTGAGCCGGCGCACGGCGTCGAGGAGGGCGGCGTTGGACAGGGACTCCAGGACGGAGTCCTCCGGGGAGCGCTCGACCTCGTTGGCGTCGAGCATCTCGCCGGTGGTGACCTCCAGCCGGAAGCGGCTCGACTTGAAGTGGTCGGCGACGAGGTTGCGGGCGATGGTGACGAGCCAGGCACCGAAGTCGCGGCCCTGCCAGGTGAAGGTGCCGATGCGGCGCAGCGCGCGCAGGAACGTCTCACTGGTGAGGTCCTCGGCCGTGGCCCGGCCCCCGACGCGGTAGTAGATGTAGCGGTAGACGGTGTCGCTGTACTGGTCGTAGAGGCGGCCGAAGGCGTCGGCCTCGCCGGCCTGGGCGCGCTCCACGAGGTCCATCATCCGGGCGCTGTCGCTGTCGGCGGCGGGCCGCCGGGCGGTGGTCGCCGCCGCGCGTCCGCGTCTGACGGCCGCGCGCCCTTCGCCCGCCCGCCGTCCCTCGACGACGGCGCTGCGCCCCGGCACCTGCTCGAGGCCGTCGGCCAGTGCGTAGGCCGGGCCGGCCGGTGCGGCGGCCGTGGCGAGGGCGGGGACGGCGTACGCGGTGGGGACGAGGCCGCGCAGCGTCTCTTTGACCGTTGCGACTGTTGCGCGCAGCGTAGCCAGGCCCGAGGCGTCAACCCCGACATGTGGGTACACAAGACTCCCAGAGGCAGAGCTTCCATCACGTGCAGTGCGGGACCGTTCACCCGTCGTAGCGACGGAGGGGTACCGGATTGCGTCTGAGGAGAATAACGCTTCGTGCAGGGCCTGCTACACCGAGTTGCTCAAATCATCGATTGCGTCGCTTCCGTATCCGTTTGACGCTCGGTCCAGTGCCTGGGTGTGACCGAATACTGATCGGATCGGTTCGTATCGGAGGGTGATACGGGACATGTTGTGGCTGTCCGCCGACAAGAGGACTGGAAGCGGCTCCGGCGGGGTACGACCGTGGGATTGGTCGCTTCGTCCGGGGGTGTCGCCGAAGGCGACGCAAGTGATCGAATCGAGCGGCGCACGTGATCGGCCCGATCGGCCGGCGGACGCCGCGACGGTCCGGCGCGTGACTACCGGCGGCGCCGGTGCAGCGCGATGGCCGCCGCCGTGCCGCCCGCCACCGCGCCCACGCCCGCCGCGGCCGGGATGCCCACCTTCGCCGCCTTGCGGCCGGTGCGGTAGTCGCGCAGGCGCCACTCCAGCTCGCGCGCGTGCTTGCGCAGCTTGCTGTCCGGGTTGATGGCGTAGGGGTGGCCCACCAGGGACAGCATCGGGATGTCGTTGTGGCTGTCGCTGTAGGCGGCGCAGCGGGACAGGTCCAGGCCCTCCGCCGCGGCCAGCGCGCGCACCGCCTCCGCCTTGGCCGGGCCGTGCAGCGGCTCGCCGACCAGCCGGCCCGTGTAGACCCCGTCGACCGACTCGGCCACCGTGCCCAGCGCGCCGGTCAGCCCCAGGCGCCGGGCGATGACCTGGGCGATCTCCACCGGGGCCGCGGTGACCAGCCACACCTTCTGGCCCGCGTCCAGGTGTGCCTGGGCCAGCGCCCGGGTGCCCGGCCAGATGCGCTCGGCCATGTACTCGTCGTAGATCTCCTCGCCGATCGACTGCAGCTCGGAGACGCGGTGGCCCTTGACGATGGACAGCGCCGAGTCGCGGGCCTCCTGCATGTGCTCGGGGTCCTCGATGCCGGCCAGCCGGAACCACGCCTGCTGCCAGGCGAAGCGGACCAGGTCGCGCGTCTCGAAGAACTTCCGCTTGTACAGGCCCCGGCCGAAGTGGAAGAGGGCGGCGCCCTGCATCACGGTGTTGTCCAGGTCGAAGAAGGCGGCGGCCCGGTCGTCCCCCAGGACCGGGAACACCGGTTCGCCGGCCGGCTGGGTCTCCTGCGTGGACTTGCGGGCGGCCTCCGCCGAGGCCTCGCCGGCCAGCACGCTCCGCGCCGTGGCGGAGCGCCTGCGGGGGGTGAGCCATCCGAGAGCGGCCATGGCGTGAGCATAGCCATTCCACGTGCGGATTCCCGCAGCCGCCGGGTGGGAACGCCGTGAACTCTCCGCGTCCGGACCGTTAAAGAGGGAGCGGCGAGGCGTGAGAATGGCTGGCATGAGTCCCCTCTTTCGTCGTAAGGGCCCCGCCCCGCAGGACCGGCTGGTCACGCTCATCGGGAAGCCCGACTGCCACCTGTGCGAGGAGGCGCAGGAGGTGGTCGAGAAGGTGTGCGGCGACCTCGGCGTCCCCTGGGAGAAGCAGGACATCACCCAGGACCCCCGCCTCCACGAGCAGTACTGGGAACAGATCCCGGTCGTCCTCGTGGACGGACGGCAGCACACCTTCTGGCGCGTGAACGAGCAACGGCTGCGCAAGGCGCTGACCGACTAGTCCAAACGGGTCGCCGCGTCGCTTAGGATCGACGGCGACTTGGTCTCGGGGGCGGGATTCGTGAGGAGAGTGGGCGGTTTTGCCCCCGACAAGGAAGGAACGCGGGCGTGTGTACGCCGGTTCCCCGCAGCCGCGCGGGGATCGCGTGACCCCGGTCACGTTGGCCGGGCAAATCGGACACCATCTTTGTGCACGCGTTCACAAAGACATAGCCTGCATACGACGGGGCGGTCGTGGGACGTCTGACCGCCTACAGCCCCGCTCTACCCGCAGGAGCACCGTGGCAACTGGCCGAACTCACCGACCGGCGACCCGTAGCCGAGGGATTCCCGAGGCCACCGTCGCCCGCCTTCCGCTGTACCTCCGCGCCCTGACCGCACTGTCGGAGCGCTCGGTCCCCACGGTCTCCTCCGAGGAGCTCGCGGCCGCGGCCGGCGTCAACTCCGCCAAGCTGCGCAAGGACTTCTCCTACCTGGGCTCCTACGGGACGCGCGGCGTGGGCTACGACGTCGAGTACCTCGTCTACCAGATCTCCCGGGAGCTGGGCCTGACGCAGGACTGGCCCGTCGTCATCGTCGGCATCGGCAACCTCGGCGCCGCGCTCGCCAACTACGGCGGGTTCGCCTCGCGCGGGTTCCGGGTCGCCGCCCTGATAGACGCCGACCCGGCGATGGCCGGCAAGCCCGTCGCGGGCATCCCCGTGCAGCACACCGACGAACTGGAGAAGATCATCCAGGACAACGGTGTGAGCATCGGCGTGATCGCGACGCCCGCCGGCGCCGCCCAGCAGGTCTGCGACCGGCTCGTGGCCGCCGGCGTCACCTCCATCCTGAACTTCGCGCCGACCGTGCTGTCCGTGCCCGACGGCGTCGACGTGCGCAAGGTGGACCTCTCCATCGAGCTGCAGATCCTCGCCTTCCACGAGCAGCGCAAGGCCGGCGAGGAAGCGGGCAACGGGGCGGCCCAGCAGGCCGCCGCGGCCCGCTCCGACGCGGCGGACCAGGGACCCGACGGGGACGTACCCGCCGTGATGCCGGCATGAGCCTCCTCGTCGTCGGACTGAGCCACCGCAGTGCCCCGGTCAGCGTGCTGGAGCGGGCCTCGCTGGGGCCGGACGCGCAGATCAAGTTGCTCCAGGACACCGTCGCCGCCGAGCCGGCCGCCGAGGCCGCGCTGCTGGCCACCTGCAACCGCATCGAGCTGTACGCCGACGTGGACAAGTTCCACGCGGGCGTCGCCGAGCTGTCCACCCTCCTCGCCCAGCACAGCGGGGTCGGGCTGGAGGAGCTCACCCCCTACCTCTACGTGCACTACGAGGACCGGGCCGTCCACCACCTGTTCTCGGTGGCCTGCGGACTGGACTCCATGGTCGTCGGCGAGGGCCAGGTCCTCGGACAGATCAAGGACTCCCTGGCCAAGGCGCAGGACCTGCACACCGCCGGACGGCTGCTGAACGAGCTGTTCCAGCAGGCCCTGCGGGTCGGCAAGCGCGCCCACTCCGAGACCGGCATCGACCGGGCCGGGCAGTCGCTGGTCACCTTCGGCCTGGAGCAGCTCGCCGGGGACGGCGCGGTGCCCGACTGGGCGCGCGGCAAGAAGGCGCTGGTCATCGGCGCCGGATCGATGTCCTCGCTGGCCGCCGCGACCCTCGCGCGCGCCGGGGTCGCCGAGATCGTCGTCGCCAACCGCACCTTCGAGCGCGCCGAGCGCCTCGCGCAGATCCTCACCGACGCCGAGGGCACGGCCGTGACGGCCCGCGCGGTGCCCATGGACGCCGTCGCCGCCGAACTGACACGTGCCGACGTGGCCGTCTCCTGTACCGGCGCGACCGGACTCGTGCTGACGGCCGAGGCGGTCGCGACCTCCGTGGACGGCCGCACCGGCCACGCCATACCCACGCCGCAGCCCGACGCGCCCGCGGACCCCCGCGCGCAGCGGGCGCCGCTGCCGCCCACCTCCCTCGGCACCGACGAGGGCTGCCCGCTCGACCTGCCCGCCGTGCAGGCGACCGCCGGCTTCTCCGTGGCCGGCGAGGCCGCCGTGGCCGGGATGGGCGCCGCCGAGCTGGAGCAGCACGCCGCCTGGGTCGACAACGGCGCCCCCGACGCCGCGCCCCGCGCCCCGCGCTCCGCGGCCGGCACCGCGACCCGGCCGGGCACCGCCGTCCCGCTCGACCCCGCCGAGGACGCCGACGCCATCGCGGCGCTCGCCGCGGCCGTCGCCGCCGTCGGGCGGATCCCCGAGCGCCGCAGGCCCGAGCCGGTCGCCGACGTCGTACGGCCCGAGCCCGTGCTGTTCCTGCTCGACCTCGCCATGCCGCGCGACATCGACCCGGCCGCGCACCGGCTCGCCGGGGTACGGCTGGTCGACATCGAGTCGCTCGCCGAGGCCTCCGCGGACGCGCCGATGGCCGCCGACGTCGACCAGGTGCGCCGCATCGTGTCCGACGAGGTGGCCGCCTTCGGCGCCGCCCAGCGCGCCGCCCACATCACGCCGACCGTCGTCGCCCTGCGCGCCATGGCCGCCGACGTCGTCGCCGGCGAGATCGCCCGCCTCGAGGGGCGGCTGCCCGCCCTCGACGACAAGCACCGCGCCGAGATCACCCAGACCGTCAAGCGGGTCGTGGACAAGCTGCTGCACGCGCCGACGGTGCGGGTCAAGCAGCTCGCGGCCGAGCCGGGCGGAGCCGGGTACGCGGACGCGCTGCGCACCTTGTTCGACCTCGACCCCGAGACGGTGGCCTCCGTCTCCCGCGCCGAGGACAGCACCACCGAGAACAGCACCGAGAAGAAGGCCAGAACCGAGGGCCAGCGATGACTGAGAAGGCACTGAGGCTCGGGACCAGGCGGAGCAGACTCGCCATGGCCCAGTCCGGGCAAGTGGCGGACGCCGTGAGCCAGGTGACCGGACGGCCCGTCGAGCTCGTCGAGATCACCACCTACGGCGACACCTCGCGCGAGCACCTCGCGCAGATCGGCGGTACCGGCGTCTTCGTCACCGCGCTGCGCGACGCGCTGCTGCGGGGCGAGGTCGACTTCGCGGTTCACTCGCTGAAGGACCTGCCGACGAGCCAGCCCGAGGAGCTGGTGCTGGCGGCCGTGCCCGTGCGCGAGGACCCGCGGGACGTGATCGTCGCCCGGGACGCGCTGAAGTTCACCGACCTGCCGCGCGGCGCGCGCATCGGCACCGGCTCGCCGCGGCGCATGGCGCAGCTCAACGCGTACGCGCGCACCCACGGCCTCGACATAGAGACCGTGCCGATACGCGGCAACGTCGACACCCGCATCGGGTACGTCCGCGACGGGGAACTGGACGCCGTCGTCCTCGCCGCCGCCGGGCTGAACCGGATCGGCCGAGGCGAGGAGGTCACCGACTTCCTCTCGGTCGACACCGTGCTGCCGGCCCCCGGCCAGGGGGCCCTGGCGGTCGAGTGCCCCGCCGACCAGGCGGACCTGATCGCCGCGCTCGCCGAGCTCGACGACCCGTTCACCCGGGTCGCCGTGACGGCCGAGCGGTCGCTGCTCGCCGCCCTGGAGGCCGGCTGCTCCGCGCCCGTGGGCGCGCTGGCCGACCTTCCGTTCCCGGCACCGTTCGAGCGGGGCAACCCCCACGCGGACGGGCAGATTGTCAACGAAATGCGCCTGCGCGGCGTCGTCGGCACGACCGACGGCTCCCGCATGGTGCAGCTGTCCACCACCGGTCCCGTGCCCGAGACGCACGACCAGGCGGCGACGCTCGGTCGGCACCTCGCCGCCGAGATGCTCGCCCAGGGCGCGGCCGGTCTGATGGGGGAGCGAGCACAGTGAGCCCCACCGCCCTTCCTGCCGCCGGTCCTGAACACGGGCACGTCACCTTCCTCGGTGCCGGACCCGGGGATCCGGGACTGCTGACCCTGCGCGCCGTCGAGGCGCTGGCGAACGCGGACGTCCTCGTCGCCGAGCACGAGGTGCTCGACGTCGTGCGTGCGCACGCCAGGCCGGGCGTGTCCGTCGTGAACGCGGACCCTTCACCGGACCTCGTTCCGGTCCCGGGCACACCCCAGCCGACGGTTGTTGACGGCGCGTCAACAACCGCTGCTGTCCCCGCCGTGCGGGATGCCGCACATCTTGTCATGGAGGCCGCGCGGGGCGGCAGGCGGGTCGTCCGTGCGGTGCCCGGGGACCCGGGACTTGATACGTACGCGGCGGAGGAAATGCTCGCCTGTGCGGCCGCTGGCGTTCCCTTCGAGGTGGTGCCGGGTGTCGCGGCGGTGGTCGGCGTGCCCGCGTACGCCGGTGTGCCGCTGCGCGACGCCCAGGGCGCGGACGTCCGGTTCGTGGACGCCCGCACGGCGTCCGACCGGTGCTGGACCGAGGTGGGCGCCTCCGACGGCACGGTCGTCGTCTCGACGACGCTGGACTCCGTCGCCGCGGCCGCCGGTGAGCTGGTGGCGGCCGGGCGCAAGCCCGACACCCCGCTCACGGTGACCGTCGCCGGGACGACCACCCGCCAGCGCACCTGGAACGCCACCCTCGGCACCATCGCGCAGACCCTGAAGCAGGCCAAGGTGCTGCCCTCCCCGGAGGGCGGCCGCCCGGTGATAGCCGTGGTCGGCGAGCGTTCCGCCCCCGCCCTGCGCGACCAGCTGGCGTGGTTCGAGTCCAAGCCGCTGTTCGGCTGGAAGGTCCTCGTGCCCCGCACGAAGGAGCAGGCGGCGTCGCTCTCCGACCAGCTGCGGTCCTACGGGGCCGTCCCGCACGAGGTGCCGACGATCGCCGTCGAGCCGCCGCGCACGCCCCAGCAGATGGAGCGCGCCGTCAAGGGCCTGGTGACCGGGCGCTACGAGTGGATCGCCTTCACGTCGGTCAACGCGGTGCGGGCGGTCCGTGAGAAGTTCGAGGAGTACGGGCTCGACGCCCGCGCGTTCGCGGGCATCAAGGTCGCCGCGGTGGGCGAGCAGACGGCCAAGGCCCTGATCGCCTTCGGCGTGAAGCCCGACCTCGTCCCGTCGGGCGAGCAGTCCGCGGCCGGCCTCCTGGAGGACTGGCCGCCCTACGACCCGGTCTTCGACCCGATCGACCGCGTCTTCCTGCCGCGCGCCGACATCGCCACCGAGACCCTGGTGGCCGGGCTGATCGAGCTCGGCTGGGAGGTCGACGACGTCACGGCCTACCGGACCGTGCGCGCCTCGCCGCCGCCGGCCGAGACCCGTGAGGCGATCAAGGGCGGCGGCTTCGACGCGGTGCTCTTCACGTCGTCCTCGACGGTCCGCAACCTGGTCGGCATCGCCGGCAAGCCGCACAACGTCACCGTCATCGCGTGCATCGGCCCGGCCACGGCCAAGACGGCCGAGGAGCACGGGCTGCGGGTGGACGTCATGGCACCGGAGCCGTCGGTGCACAAGCTCGCCGAGGCCCTGGCCGACTTCGGCCTGCGCCGACGGGCGGCGGCCCTGGAGGCGGGCGACCCGGTGACGCGGCCGAGCGAGCGGCGGCCGGGGGCACGGAGGCGTCGGGCGACGTGATGCAGGGCGGCGGGGTGGTCGGGCGCTGGGGCGCCGGATCCCGCCGCGGGACACGGACCGGGGGTCCGGGGGCTACGGCCGCCGGGCCCCCGGTCCGTTGCGGTGGCATGGGCTGCCGGTGGCCCGCGATGGCTCCGCTGCAGTGGCCGGTGGCACGTCTGGCAGCGGCCTGCCCACCGGGCTCAGGAGCCGGCCCCGGCGCTCCGCAGCGCCAGGGGCAGCTGAAGCGTCCGGTCAGGCAGCGAAGAAGTCCGCCAGGGCCGCCGCCAAGTCCTGCGGGGCCTCCTCCGCGACGTGGTGGCCGGAGTCGATGCCGTGGCCGCGGACGTCCGTCGCCCAGTCGCGCCAGATCCGCAACGGGTCGCCGTACAGCTGCTCCAGGTCGTCGCGGAGCGACCACAGGATCAGCGCCGGGCACCGCACGCGTGTGCCGGCGGCGCGGTCCTCCTCCTCGTGGCGGCGGTCGACGGTGAGACCCGCCCGGTAGTCCTCCAGCATCGCGCGCACCACCTCCGGGTCGCGGGTGGCCTCCCGGAACTCGTCGTGGTTCTCCCGGCCCATGACCCGCGGGTCGCCCCGGTACCAGGCGTCCGGGTCGGCGTTGATGACGCGCTCCGGGGTATCAGGCTGGGCGAAGAAGAACCAGTGCCACCACTGGGTCGCGAACTCCGGTGTGATGCGCGCCAGGTGCTCGCTGATCGGCAGGCCGTCGACCAGCGCCACCCGCTCCACCGCCCGCGGGTGGTCCAGCGCCAGGCGGAAGGCGACGGCGGCCCCGCGGTCGTGCCCGACGAGCGCGAACCGTTCGTGCCCCAGCGCGCGCATCACCGCCACCACGTCACCGGCCACCGCCCGCTTGGAGTGGGCGCTGTGGTCCGGCGCCGGGGCCGGGCCCCGGGAGCGGCCGTAGCCGCGCAGGTCCGGGCAGACGACGGTGAAGCCGCGGTCCACCAGCAGCGGGGCGACCCGGTGCCAGGTCGCGGACGTACGGGGATGGCCGTGCAGCAGGACCACCGGCGGGCCGTCCCCGCCGTACCGCACGAAGACGGACGCCTCACCGGTCTCGACGTGCCTGGTCTCGAATCCCTCGAACACGCTCGCGTGCCTCCCGCCCTCGCGTCGACGCCACCAGGTGCGGGGCGCGGGTTCCCGGCGCGGCGGCGCCGACACCACGGCGGACGACGTGCGGTCCCGGACGGCCTTCCCGGGCCCTGCTGGGCCGACTGGGCGTCGGCAAAGGCACCGGCCCGGCGGGCGTAGCGTAGACGTATGGCGAAGTACGGATCCTTTCCCGGTGCGCGGCCGCGGCGGCTGCGGACCAGTCCGGTCATGCGGCGGATGGTCGCCGAGACGCGGCTGCACCCCGCCGACTTCATCCTCCCCGCCTTCGTGCGGGAGGGCGTGGGCGAGCCGGTGCCGATCGGGGCCATGCCCGGGGTAGTGCAGCACACGCGCGACAGCCTGAAGAAGGCCGCCGTGGAGGCCGCCGAGGCCGGGGTCTCCGGGATCATGCTGTTCGGCGTGCCGGAGGACACCAAGAAGGACGCCCTCGGCACCGCCGGGACCGACCCGGACGGCATCCTCCAGGTCGCCCTGCGCGACGTGCGGGCCGAGGTCGGCGACGACCTGCTCGTGATGGCCGACCTGTGCCTCGACGAGTTCACCGACCACGGGCACTGCGGTGTCCTGGACGACCAGGGCCGGGTCGACAACGACGCCACCCTGGAGCGGTACGCCGAGATGGCGCAGGTGCAGGCCGACGCCGGCGCCCACGTCGTCGGGCCGAGCGGGATGATGGACGGGCAGATCGGCGTCATCCGTGACGCGCTCGACCAGATCGGCCGCGAGGACGTGGCGATCCTCGCCTACACCGCCAAGTACTCCTCCGCGTTCTTCGGTCCCTTCCGCGAGGCCGTCGGGTCGTCCCTGCGCGGCGACCGGCAGACGTACCAGCAGGACCCCGCCAACTGGCGCGAGTCGCTGCGCGAGCTCGCCCTCGACCTCGAGGAGGGCGCCGACATGGTCATGGTCAAGCCGGCCGGCCCGTACCTCGACGTCCTCGCCCGGGTCGCCGACGCCGTGGACGTGCCCGTCGCCGCGTACCAGGTCTCCGGCGAGTACGCGATGATCGAGGCCGCCGCCGAGAAGGGCTGGATCGACCGCGACCGCGCGATCCTGGAGGCCCTCACCGGCATCAAGCGGGCCGGCGCCCGCACCATCCTCACCTACTGGGCGACGGAGGTCGCCCGGACGCTGGGCTGACCCCGGGAGGGGGTCTTCGGGCACCTTCAAGTGCCCTCAGGAGTTAGGTTGTTGCCCACTGCCGCGGTTGTTCGTCGGCTGACACCGACCTGCTCATGAACCAGGGAGACCCCCATGTCCGGTGACGCGCTCGACCAGGACCCCGCCGAGCTGCGCAGACGGATCGACACCAGCAAGGCGCATCCGGCGCGGGTGTACGACGTCTTCCTCGGCGGCAAGGACAACTACCCCGTCGACCGGGCCGCCGCGGCCGCCGGTCTCGCCGCCAACCCGCGCGGCTACCTCGACGTGCGGCACAACCGCGACTTCCTCCGCCGCGCGGTGACCGCGCTGGTCCAGGAGGACGGCATCCGGCAGTGGCTGGACATCGGCACCGGCCTGCCGACCGCCGAGAACGTCCACCAGATCGCCCAGCGGATCATCCCCGACTCCCGGGTGGTCTACGTCGACAACGACCCCGTCGTCCTCGCCCACGCGCGGGCGCTGCTCACCTCGGGGTCCGAGGGCCGCACCGACTACATCGACGCCGACCTGAAGAGCCCCGCGCAGATCCTCGAACAGGCCGCCAAGACCCTCGACTTCGACCAGCCGATCGCGCTGTGCCTGGTGGCGATCCTGCACTTCATCGAGGACGAGGAGGCGTACCCGATCGTCCGCGAGCTGGTGGACGCGCTGCCCGCCGGCAGCCGGCTGGTGCTCAGCCACCTCACCGACGACCTCAACCCGGAGAACATCCGCGCCGTCCAACGCACGTACACCGAGCGCGGTTTCACCTTCGTGCTGCGGTCGCGCGCCGACGTCGAGCGGTTCTTCACCGGCAACGGCCTGGTGCTCGCCGAGCCCGGCGTGGTCCCGGTGCACCACTGGCGCTCCGAGCCCGCCCCGGTCCCCGAGCAGCCCGACCCGGCGTACCTGGCCTCCCTCGACGACATCGAGAAGGTCCGTTACTACGACATAAACGACGTGACGGACGCCGACATCAACGTCTACGGGGGCGTGGCCGCCAAGCCGTGACCGCCAAGCCGTGACCGCGGAGGCGGCCCAGGTGGCGTCCATATCCCGAAAAGGTCATGTGTAGACGGCACCCATCTCCCTAGGCTGCGGGCAACGCGAGTCGCCCGCCCGCAGCCGAAGGAGCCGTCCCATGACCGTCGCCCCGGAAACCGCCCGCCCCCGCGAAGCCGCCGCCCCGCCGCCGCTCGCCGCCCGCGCACGGACCGTCGGCGGGTCGCCGGTGCGGGACATCCTCGCCGTCACCGCCCGCCCCGAGGTCATCAACTTCGCCGGCGGGCTGCCCGCCCCGGACGTCTTCGACCGGGCCGGGGTGGCCGCCGCCTTCCGGTACGTGCTCGACGAACTCCCCGCGCGGGCCCTGCAGTACGCCACCACCGAGGGCGAACCCGCACTGCGCGACCTCCTCGCCGCTCGGCACACCGCCCGCGGACTCACCACCGACGCCGACGACCTGCTCGTCACCACCGGCTCCCAGCAGGCCCTCTCCCTCCTCGCCGGCGCGCTCCTCGACCCCGGTGACACCGTCCTCGTCGAGGAGCCCTGCTACCTCGCCGCCCTCCAGGTCTTCGGCCTCGCCGGCGCCCGCGTCCTCGCCGTCCCGGGCGACGCCGACGGCCCCGACCCGGACGCCCTCGCCGACCTCGTCGTGCGCGAGCGGCCCAAGCTGCTCTACACCGTCCCCACCTTCCAGAACCCCACCGGCCGCACCCTGCCCGCCGGCCGCCGCGCCGCGCTCGCCGCCGTCGCCGCGCGCCACGGCCTGTGGATCGTCGAGGACGACCCGTACGGCGAACTGCGCTACGAGGGCGAGCGCGTGCCCTGGATCGCGACCTGCGACGACGCCCGCGACCGCACCGTGCTGCTCGGCTCGTTCTCCAAGGTCATGGCCCCCGGACTGCGCCTGGGCTGGCTGCGCGCCCCCGCCGAGCTGCGCCGCGCCTGCGCCGTCGCCAAGCAGGCCGCCGACCTGCACACCCCGACCGTGAACCAGCTGGCCGCCGCCCGCTACCTCACGGAGTACGACCTCGACGCCCACGTCGCCAGGGTGGCCGGCGTCTACCGCGAGCGCCGCGACGCCATGCTCGCCGCCCTGCCCGGCGCGCTGCCCGAGGGCTCCACCTGGAACCGCCCCGAGGGCGGCATGTTCCTCTGGGCGCGGCTGCCGGAGCCGTACGACACCACCGCGCTGCTGCCCCGGGTCGTCGCCGAGGACGTGGCCTACGTCCCCGGCGCGCCCTTCTACGCCGGCACCCCCGACCCGGGCACGCTGCGGCTGTGCTTCGTGACCCAGACGCCGGAGGAGATCACGGAGGGCCTGCGGCGCCTGGGCCGCGGCTTGCTGCCGGGGAGTTGAGTCCTGGGCGGGGCCGTCTCAGTCCCACCAGAAGGTCCAGGCGTGCTCGCCGACGAGCCCCTTGGCGTAGGCGTCGAGCGTGCCCGGGCCGCTCTGCCAGACGTTGTCCGGGCAGAACGCGAAGTGCTCCGCCGCCACCTGCTCGGCCTCCGTGAGGGTGGCCGGCGGGGCGGCGAGGGACGCGACCAGGACGTCGAAGCCCAGGCCGACGACGCGCAGCCCGAAGCGGTCCTCCCAGGTGCGCAGCACGGCGCACAGGCGCGCGACGTCGCTCTCGTGGTTCAGCGGGCCCGTCCAGCCGACGGCCGCGGGTATGTCGGCGCTGCGGCGGGCGGACACCAGGGCCAGGTGGGGGTCCTTGAACCAGGAGGGGCACTCGGCGGACAGCCCGTCGGCGACCTCCGCGGCCCGCACGTCCGGCGTGGCGGTCGCACCGGGTCTGCTCTCGCCGAGCCCGGGCCACGGCTCGTCCTCGGCGGCGCACTCCTCCCAGTACTCGGCCAGCACCTCGTCCGGGTCGTGGTCCCCCGGGTACGACACCTCGCCGGGCAGCAGCTCCCACCCCTCGGGCCCGCCCTGCGACCCGCCGAGGTCCACCAGCACGGGCAGCAGCCCCGCCCGCGCCGCGGGCCCGCCGAGCGCGCTCCAGGTGCCGGGCGCGGCGGACTTGTCGGCGTGCCACAGCAAGGGCTCGTGCCACGGCCCGTCCTCCGTGACGTCGATCAGCCGCCCCGGCGGGAGCCGGAGCCCGAGCGAACGCCCACTCGGATCGGTGGCCAGGGCGGGCAGCGGATTGGGAAGAGTCGCCATGCCGCCGACTGTAGGGGCGCCCACTGACAACGGCTTCCGGCCGCAGGTCACTTCACGGCGTGGGCGAGGAAGTGGGTCCAGGTGGCGGGGGTGATGTGGAGGGTGGGGGCGTGGTGGGGGGCCGTCTTGGAATCGCGGACGTGGATGGCCTGGGGGGACTTGGCGACCTCCACGCACTCACCGCCCTCGCTGCCGCTGTAGCTCGACTTGAACCACTGAAGCGCAGTGCTCATTGCTCTCCTAGCAGACGGTCCAGCAGGCGTTGTGACTCTTGGGGCGACAGGGCCTGTGCCCGCAGCATCGCATACTTGCGCGACATGAAGGACACCTCGTCGGCGTTGGAGACCCACTGGCTGCCGCGCTGGCCCTCGATGTACGCCAAGTGCTGGTGATCAGGGGTTTCGAGGATGATGAGCGGGCCATCGAGGCCGGCGTGGGACGGGCTGGTCAGGGGCAGGAACTGGAGCGACAGGTTGGGTAGTCGGGTGCACCCACGGAGGTGTTCGAGCTGCTCACGCCGGATGTCGGGGCCGCCGACGGCGAGGTGGAGGACGGGCTCCCAGACGACGAAGCTGACCGTTGGGGGACTCTTGCGGTGGAGGATCTGCTGCCGGTCCATTCGCGCGGCGACCTTGGTCTCCAGCTCCTCCCTGTCATACGCCGGAACCCGTTCGCGCAACACGGCGCCTGCGTAGCTCCGTGTCTGAAGCAGGCCGGGAAGCACCTGGTTGGCATAGAGGGACAGGGCGATCGCAACGCGCTCCTGCTCCATGTACTCCTCGGCCCACAGCGGGAACTGGTCGGTCTCCGGGAGGTTGGCGACTCCGGTGGCCAGGAGGCCCTTGGTCTGGAGGATCTCGTCGAGAAGGTGGGCGAGGTCGGACTTGAGGGAACGGCGGCCCTGTTCGATGGAGGCGATGGTCTCCTCGTCCAGGCGGACCATCTCGCCGAGGGCGCTCTGGGTGAGGCCGGCGGCCCGGCGGGCGGTGCCGAGTTGGCGGCCGAGCATCTTCATGGAGGAGAGGTTCTCCTTCGGCGGGAGCTTCCTGGCGTTCATGGTGGGTCCCATCCCCCGAGGCATCCGTACGCGACCCGGTAGGAACCCGTACAAAATTTCCGTACGGGTTCACCGAGTGATCCACGGTAGTGACGGTGAGCGACAGTCGTCCCGTGAACGAGACGATCCAACTCCCGCCGCTGAGGCAGAGGTTCTTCCGACGGGAGCGCAGGTCCGTGCCGCGGGCGCGGGGGTTCGCGGACGAGACGCTGACGGGCTGGGGCCTGGCCGGGTGGGAGCGAACCGAGGACGTGTTGCTGTGCGTGAGCGAGCTGGTGACGAACGCGGTGCTGCACGGGGTGCCGCCGGGACGGCAGTTGCTGGTGTTCCTCAGGTGGGACGGCCGGGTGCTGCGCGTCGAGGTCCACGACAGCGGCGGCGGCGAGCCGCGCGCGACGGCCGGGGAGACCTGCGCCGAGGGCGGCCGGGGTCTGCTGCTGGTGACGTTACTCAGTGACAAGTGGGGCGTGCGGCAGCGGGAGCTCGGTAAGGCGGTGTGGTGCGAGTTCGGGTCCGACTCAGGGTGACTTGAGGTGGGCTGTCAGCCTGCGAAGTTGTGCCCAGGGGTCGGTGTCGGGGCTGTCGGCGAAGAGGTAGTGCAGGGCCGGGGCGCTGGGGCGGCCGAGTCGGCGAGGGGGCGTGGGGAGGGGCGGGTGGCCGGCGTGGGCGAGGCCTACGCAGTGCACGTCCCGAGCTCCGAGAGTGAACGACAAGGGCACGGGCGGGACTTCAGGCCCCGGCGCGAACGTCAGGTCCGAGCGTCCCGCCTGGAGGGTGGTGAGCATCGTCGTGAGGCGGTGCTCGGTCACCAGGAGTTCCGCGAGGGATTCGATGACGTCGATCGGCACGTCCGTGGGGGAGGCGTACCCCAGGCTGAGGGTGACGTCCTGAGCTACACCGGCCGTCGTGCGCGAGACGCGCAGGGTGGCGATGCCCGGGCGGTCCGGTCGGCCGATCGCCACGACATGCGTCGGGGCGGGTGCGCGGGTGCGGGCGAGGTCCGTGAGCTGTGCCGGTGACCAGGGGAGGTTGACGGGTTCCGCGGTGCTCCAGCCGACGGGTGGCGCGCCGGTCAGGCGGCGCCAGGCTGCTTCTAGGCCCAAGCCGAGCGTGAGGTCGGCGTCGGGGACCTGAACCGTGCGGAAGGTGAGGGTCAGCCGACGTTCGGGAGCGACCGCGGGAACGGGCGGCTCGGTGTCGGTCGCCGCTGTGAATGTGCCGTCCCGCCAGGCGAGTCGAATGCCGGATGAGCCGTCGTAATAGCCGCCTTGCGGGTCCTGCACGACCCACCGGTTGGGGGAGCCGCCGAGGGCGCGGCGCAACGGGAGTGTCAGTCGGGTGTGCGGCGGGGTGACCAGGTGCAGGGCGCGGTTCGCCGCGGTGGCGGTCCGGAGCGTGTCGGCGAGCCGGGTGGTGAGGGGCAGGACGGGACGGTCGGAGAGGACGACGGCCGTCGACTCCGTCAGGACGTCGACGGTGGCCGCGAAACCGTCGTGGCGGGCTGTGTCAGTACGGTCCCGGTCTCCCGGTATCTCGACGGTGCGGGTCGTTGCCGTCTGCGGGGGCCACACCGTGCCGCCGAGCAGGGTCGTCAGGCGTCCGCCGACTGAGCCCGCGAGCGGCGTCGCCTCCGGTACGGCGGAGGAGGCGCGGGTCTCTGTCCACCAGTAGGGGAGCGGGGGAGCAGAGACTTCCGGGCCGAGCAGGCGTTCAGCTTCCCCAGGGGTGTGGACGAGCAGAGGAGCCTCGACGGTAACGAGAGGCACGCCGTCCGGGCTGCACAGCTGAACGACTCCCCCGCCATGGTCCTCGGTCAGGCGCAACTCAGGGCCACCGGCGAACAGCCCGACCAACAGCGAGCGCGCGTCCGGAATTTTCGGAGTGAGCACGATGACGTCTTGGGCCATCTCGGCTTCTCAGGTCCCTTCTGCATGCCATTCTTTGGTGAGGTTTCCGTCTTCGTCCCACTCGAACCGAGTGATCTGTTGCAATCCGTTTTCGCTCATGAGGATGCGCGACGCGAGCCTGCCGTTGGGGTGCCATCGCCGGGACTCACCTACGGCATAACCGTCACGCATCACGCACTCTGACCTCAGAGTGCCGTCGGTGTACCACTCGCGGAGGGGGCCGTTCTCGACCCCTTCCTCGTAGGTGATCAGGTTGACCAGTGAACCTCGCTGGTACTCGACGACCTCTCCCGTGAAGGCACTTCCTTGGTAGTAGCAAACCTCTGCCTCGTCAATGAAGACGTCAGGACTGTCGATGTCAATTCTTTGCAAGGCCATCAGGGGATCCAGTTCTCGGCGCTCGGCGGGTCTTTCAGGTATCGCCCATGACTGCTGGGCACACCGTCCAGCATATGGTTGCAGTTGCCGCAAAAGGGGGCGGGGCGAGGACGGACGCCCGTCTCCAAGTTGCTCATGAAGGGGAACTGGACCGATGCGCGCATCTCTCGCAATGCGCTGGCGTCATCAGGTAGTCCCAACCTGGTACGGGCCCACAGCAACTCGTTGGCCGCCTTCACTTCGGCGTGCGCCAAGATGGGTGCGCGGTGGGGCGGTGCGTGAACGATTTGTTTGTAGCGCTCCAGTAAGGTCGGATGCAGATCGTCCGGAGAAAGCTCTCCATCCGGCCCCTTGGGCCCATTGATTCCCTCAACCACGCGCCCTGTACGCAGGTCGACCACTGATCCCACGCAGGCACCGGTCTGGGCGCGCGGGAAGGCGCCGGTCTCCTTCGCGTCCAGGTAGCTCAGCGCCCGCTCGTGAGACAGCTGATCCAGGAACTCAGTCACCGGTCGTCCGTCCACGTGGGAAATCAAACCGTCGGAAGTTCGCTGCACCCGGCTTTCCGGCAGGTCGCCCAGAATCTTCTCGCCAGGTCCGGGCGGAGGCAGCGGATTCTCGTCCACGAGCAGGTCGTCCAGGGTGGACGCACCGTCGATGCCGTGCGCGTCATGGCCGCCCTCGGAATGGCTCGTCGAGGTGCCGGATTCGTTGTCGCCTTGGTGCGCGCCGTGATCTGTTTCATGGGTGCCCGTGTGTGTTTCGTGGTGTGACGAGGCGGGGTCGTGCGGTGTCCCGGGTCCGTTGCCGTGGTCCCGGATACCACCTGTCCCGCTCCCTGGCGGCTCATGATGGGCTGTGGGGGACGTGCCTGGTGCGTCATGTCTGGCACTCGAACCGACCAGGTCCTGCGCGTGGGCTCGCTGAGTGCCTGTCTGCAGCGTGGACCGGTCATGGGCCGAGGGCTCGTGGGCCGCCTCCCCCGCGTGCTGGCGGACCGTTCCGTCCGCGTTCAGGACGTCGCCCGTCCTCGTGTCGAGGTAGACGCGGTGGCCCGCGTCGTCGACCAGTTCCGCGGCGTGCTCCGGGATCGCGGGCGGGCGTTCCGCCAGGGGTGCCTCGGGCAGGGCGTACGTGGCGCCCGTGCGGAGGTCCTTGAGCTTGCTGAACGCGTCGCCGACCTTGACGAAGGCGAACTTGCCCGCCTTGCCGGCGTACGTCATGGGGTCGATGGCCCGGCCGACCTTGCCCACGACCGACAGGGTGCGGGCGGCGGCGCCCGTCCTGGCAGCCGTGCCCGCGCCTTCCGTGCCGAGGATGGTGAGCACGTTAAACGTGACGGCGCCGGCCGCGCGGGCGGGGTTGGTCTGCCAGGTGTCCCACGCGACCAGGCCCTTGACCATCCCCTTGTGCGCCTCGCGCGACTCACGCAGCCACGTGGGCTGCTGGTCCTCGGGCACCAGCCACCACGTGCCGAACGTCGCCGACGTGAGCGCGGACGCCGTACCGAGCTTGGCCAGGTTCTTCCACGCCTCGCCCGCCGCGTGCGAGCCGTCCGAGCCGAACAGCGTGCCCACCCCGTGGATCGTGCCGATCACGCCGTCGGTCCAGATGCCCTCCCACACCTGCCCGGCCTCGTGGCGGAGCCAGTCCCAGCCCTCGTACTCCCGCTCGGCCGGCGCACCCCAGGGGGTCTGCCGGGCGTGGTCGAGGTCGTCGGCGCGGTAGCCGTACATGGTGTCGCCGTGCGAGCCGTCGTCGACGGTGAGCTTCTGCCCGCCGATCAGCCCCATGATCTTGTTGTACGCCCGCCGCTCGGCGGCCTGGAACGCGGCGACCGCATGGTTGACCTCCCGCCACAGCGAGTTGTTGCGGTCGACCTTGTCCTGATCCTTGCGCCAGTCCTCGTCCCCGCTCACCGAGGCGACGAACGCCGTCGCGTCCACCTTCAGCGTCTCCAGCCTGTCGACCAGCGGCTGCACCTCGGCGCTGTACTCGGACAGGGCCGACACGACCTTCTCCAGGTCATCGGCGAACGCGTCCGACTTCGTCCTCACCGGCTCCGTGGAGGACAGCAGCGCTCCCGCCTCGGGAGCGTGGTAGACCGCCGACAGCCCCTGGAACGTGGTGTGGATGTCCGCACCCGACGCCCGGAACTGCGCCGCGTTCGCGGTCAGCAACATCACGTCCACGTCCAGCGTGGACAGGTCCCCGATGAAGTGCGGAATGCCCGACGGGTCGATCAGCGTCGCCCCGTCGCTCACCTGTCCACCCTCGGCAGGTCCACCTTCGGCTCCTTGGCCGCCTCACGCTGCGCCGTCGCGGCCATCGTGAGGTCACCCTGGATGTAGTGGCCGGTGGCCTCCGCGGCTCCGTTCACCGAACGGGACGTCCGGTCCGACAGGTAGACCAGGTCCCGCGTCCAGTGCTCCAGGAACGCACTCAGCGCGGCGCCGACCAGACCCGCCGTGCTCGCGTACGGACCGAACTGATCGGTCAGCGTCCCCGCGGCCGACGCCGCGTCCTCCAGGTTGTCTTGCATCGCCATACCCGTGTCCGACAGGTCCTTCGCCACCGTGCCGGTGTTCCGCAGAACCCCCCGCACCCCCGCGACATCGATGTCCCAGCCCGTCACATCGCCCCCCGTACTCCCGCGCGTGCCGTCGATCGTCGAACATGTTGTCGCACGCGATGTTGCATTCGCAACGCAGATCCATGGCGGATGGCCGGATCCGTTCGGCACGTGATGTCGGAGGACGCCAACGCAACGGCCCCGCCGGAAGGATCCCGACGGGGCCGTGCACGCGTGCGGTTGACGCGGCGTCAGAGGCGCTCAGGCGTCCTGATGCCCAGCAGGGCCATGCCCCGGTGCAGCGTCTTCGCCGTCACGTCCGACAGGAACAGGCGGTTCTCCGCGACGTCCCGCGGCGGCTCCGGCTTGATGACCGGGCACTTGTCGTAGAACGTCGTGAAGAGGGAGGCCAGTTGGTACAGGTATGCGGCCAGCTTGTGCGGGGCGTACTCCGCCGCCGCCTCCCCCACCGTCTCCGCGAACGCGTCCACGTGCAGGCCCAGCGCCCGCTCCGCCGGGTGGAGTTCCAGTTCCGGGTGGGCCGCGGGGCGGACCTCGCCGGCCTTGCGGAGGATGGAGTGGATGCGGGCGTAGGCGTACTGGAGGTAGACCGACGTGTCGCCGTTGAGGGAGACCATCTGGTCCAGGTCGAACTTGTAGTCGCGGGCCGCCGACGTCGACAGGTCCGCGTACTTCACCGCGCCGATGCCCACCTGGGTGCCCCGCTCGGTGATCTCCTCCTCGCCCAGCAGGCCCTGGGTGTCCTTCTCGCGCACCACGGCCGTCGCCCGGTCGATCGCCTCGTCGAGGAGGTCGACGAGCTTGACCGTCTCGCCCTCACGCGTCTTGAACGGCTTGCCGTCCTTGCCGAGGACCGTGCCGAAGGCGAGCTGCACCGCCTTGACGTCGTCGTTCAGCCAGCCGGCCCGGCGGGCCGTCTCGAAGACCATCCGGAAGTGCAGGGACTGCCGGGCGTCCACGACGTACAGCAGCGTGTTCGCCTTGAGGTGGAAGACGCGGTCGCGGATCGCGGACAGGTCGGTCGCCGCGTAGCCGTAGCCGCCGTCGGACTTCTGGACGATCAGCGGGACCGGCTTGCCGTCGGGGCCCTTGATGTCGTCGAAGAACACGCACAGCGCGCCCTCCGAGCGGACCGCCACGCCGGACTCCTCCAGCAGGCGGCACGTCTCGGCGAGCATGTCGTTGTACCCGGACTCGCCGACGATGTCGGCGTCCCGGATCTCCATGTCCAGCTTCTCGAAGACGGAGAAGAAGTAGATCTTCGACTCGTCGACGAACTTCTGCCAGATCGCCAGCGTGTGCTCGTCGCCCGCCTGGAGGTCCACCACCCGGCGCCGGGCGCGCGTCTTGAACTCCTCGTCGGAGTCGAACTTCCTGCGCGCGGCCTTGTAGAGGCGGTCCAGGCCGGACATCGCCTCCTCGCCGCTCACCCGGGCGCCGCCGTGGTCCAGCTCGTGCGGGTGCTCGTCCAGGTACTGGATGAGCATGCCGAACTGGGTGCCCCAGTCGCCGATGTGGTGCCGGCGCACCACCGTCTCCCCGGTGAACTCCAGCAGTTGGACCACCGCGTCGCCGATGACGGCGGACCGCAGGTGGCCGACGTGCATCTCCTTCGCCACGTTCGGCTGGGCGTAGTCGATCACCGTGGTGCCCGGCTGCGCCGCGAACGGCACACCGAGGCGGCCGGTGTCGTCCGCGTACCGCGCGGCGAGGTTCCGCACGATCGCCCCGTCCGCGACGGTGACGTTCAGGAAGCCGGGGCCCGACACCTCGACGTCCGCGATCACGTCACCGGTGACCACCCGGGAGACGACCTGCGCCGCCAGCTCCCGCGGGTTCGCGCCGGCCTTCTTGGCCAGCGCCAGCATGCCGTTGGCCTGGTAGTCCGCCCGGTCGCTTCGTCGCAGCAGCGGGTCCGCGGAACCGGCCTCGGGCAGGGCGGCCGAGATCGCGGACGACAGGTGCTGCTGGACGGAGTCGCTGAGGGACGTGACCGAGGCCATAGGAAGGGGTGCCGTTCTCCTCGTGGAATGGATAGACCCACTCAGTATCCCACGGGGGGTAAAGCCGTTTTCCCGGTCAGGGCGCGGTCTGGGAGTATGGGAAGGTCCAATCCCCTTCCAGCTCCAGATCAGAGGACGTGCCGATCGTGGCTCAGAGCACCGAGACCACCGACTGGGTCTCCCGTTTCGCGGACGAGGTCATCGAGGCGTCGGAGCGCCGGGCCCCGGGCAAACCGGTCGTCGTCGCGTCCGGGCTCTCCCCGTCCGGCCCGATCCACCTCGGCAACCTCCGCGAGGTCATGACCCCGCACCTGGTCGCCGACGAGATCCGCCGCCGCGGGTACCAGGTGCGCCACCTGATCTCCTGGGACGACTACGACCGCTACCGCAAGGTCCCGGCCGGCGTCCCCGGCGTCGACGAGACCTGGTCCGAGCACATCGGCAAGCCCCTCACCTCGGTGCCCGCCCCCAAGGGCTCCGCGCACCCCAACTGGGCCGAGCACTTCAAGGCGGCGATGGCCGCCTCGCTCACCGAGCTGGGCGTCGAGTACGACGGGATCAGCCAGACCGCGCAGTACACCTCCGGCGTCTACCGCGAGCAGATCCTGCACGCCATGAAGCACCGCGCCGACATCGACGCCGTGCTCGCCCAGTACCGCACCAAGCCCAAGACCGGCCCCAAGCAGTCCCAGAAGCCCCTCGACGAGGCCGAGCTGGAGGCCGCCGAGGGCTCCGGCGCCGCCGCCGAGGACGACGGCTCCTCCGGCTCCGCCGGGTACTTCCCGTACAAGCCGTACTGCGGCAACTGCGAGAAGGACCTCACCACCGTCACCTCCTACGACGACGACACCACCGAGCTCACCTACACCTGCTCGGCGTGCGGCTTCTCCGAGACCGTGCGACTGACGGAGTTCAACCGCGGCAAGCTGGTCTGGAAGGTCGACTGGCCCATGCGCTGGGCCTACGAGGGCGTCGTCTTCGAGCCCAGCGGCGTCGACCACTCCTCGCCCGGCTCCAGCTTCCAGGTCGGCGGGCAGATCGTCGGCATCTTCGGCGGCGAGCAGCCCATCGGGCCGATGTACGCCTTCGTCGGCATCTCCGGCATGGCCAAGATGTCCTCCTCCCGCGGCGGCGTGCCCACCCCGGCCGACGCGCTGCAGATCATGGAGCCCCAGCTGCTGCGCTGGCTCTACGCCCGCCGCCGGCCGAACCAGTCGTTCAAGATCGCCTTCGACCAGGAGATCCAGCGGCTCTACGACGAGTGGGACAAGCTCGACGCCAAGGTCGCCGACGGCACCGCCCTGCCCGCCGACGCCGCCGCCCACTCCCGCGCCGTGCGCACCGCCGCCGGTGAGCTGCCGCGCACCCCGCGGCCGCTGCCGTACCGGACGCTGGCCTCCGTCGCCGACATCACCGCCGGCCACGCGGACCAGGCGCTGCGCATCCTCAGCGAACTCGACCCCGACCAGCCGCTCGGATCGCTCGACGAGGCACGGCCCCGATACGACAAGGCCGAGGCGTGGATCAACACCCACGTGCCCGCCGACCAGCGCACCATCGTGCGCGAGGAGCCCGACACCGAGCTGCTGAAGTCCCTCGACGACCGCGGCCGCGAGTCCGTACGGCTGCTGCTCGACGGGCTGGCCGACCACTGGTCGCTGGACGGGCTGACGCACCTCGTCTACGGCGTGCCCAAGGTGCAGGCCGGGTTCTCCGCCGACGCCACGCCCAAGGAACTGCCCGCCGAGATCAAGGCCGCCCAGCGGGCGTTCTTCGCGCTGCTCTACCACCTGCTGGTGGGCCGGGACACCGGCCCGCGCCTGCCGACCCTCCTGCTGGCCGTGGGCCAGGAGCGGGTGCGGCGGCTGCTCGGCGAGTAGCCCGGTGACGCACGCATGAGAAGGGGGCCCTCCCCGGGGAGGGCCCCCTTCCTGCGTGCCCGCCGCCGCTGAGGGTCGGGCGACGTGGTGGCTCAGGCGATGTGGTCCTCTTCCAGCTCCGCGTTGTAGCGGTTCGTGAAGCGGTTGACCATCCGCTTGGCGTCCTCCGGCAGCAGCGCCAGGCCGAACTCCGCCTCGACGTTCTCGCTCAGCTCACGGGCCGTCGGATACCCGCTGCCACTGCTGATCGACTGCTTGAAGACCTGGTAGTAGTCCTCCTCGGTCGGCTCCGGGGCGCCGCCGCCCTCGCCGAGCTCCCGGGTGCGGCCCGGGGCCACCGGGATCGGGAAGCTGCCCGTCTCCTCCGGCGAGGGTTCCGGCTCCTCCGGCGGGGGCTCCTGCAGGTACTGGTCCTGGTACTGCTCGGCCTGCTGCTGCTCCTCGTACCAGTCCGCGTACTGCGCTTCCGGGTCGTAGTTGGGGTCGTAGCCCCCGTGGTACTCGATCTGCCGCGGGTCCCGGGCGTGCAGCCACGGGCTCACCTCCGGCTCCGGCTCGGCCGCCGGCTCGAAGCGCCGCGCGGGACCGGGCGCCGCCTGGCCCACCGGCACCGGCACCGGTCCGGCCGCCGCCACTCCCGCGAACTCCGGCACCGCCGCGAGCGACTGCTGCTGCGGGGCCGGCGGCAGCAGCACCGGCTCGATGCCCGCCGCCGCCAGGCCCGCCGGGGCCGTCTCTGCGAGCGGCACCCCGTAGCGCGCCAGCCGCAACGGCATCAGCGACTCCACCGGGGCCTTGCGCCGCCACGCCCGGCCGAAGCGCGAGCGCAGCCGCGCCTGGTAGACGAGACGTTCCTGCTCCAGCTTGATGACCTGCTCGTACGAGCGCAGCTCCCACAGCTTCATCCGCCGCCACAGCAGGAACGTCGGCACCGGGGACAGCAGCCAGCGGGTCAGCCGCACGCCCTCCATGTGCTTGTCCGCCGTGATGTCCGCGATCCGGCCGATCGCGTGGCGGGCCGCCTCCACCGACACCACGAACAGCACCGGGATGACGGCGTGCATGCCCACGCCCAGCGGGTCCGGCCAGGCCGCCGCGCCGTTGAACGCGATGGTCGCCGCCGTCAGCAGCCACGCCGTCTGCCGCAGCAGCGGGAAGGGGATGCGGATCCACGTCAGCAGCAGGTCCAGGGCCAGCAGGACGCAGATGCCGGCGTCGATGCCGACCGGGAACACGTACGAGAAGTTCCCGAAGCCCTTCTTGAGGGCCAGTTCCCGGACGGCCGCGTACGAACCGGCGAAACCGATGCCGGCGATGACCACGGCGCCGGCCACCACCACGCCGATGAGAACGCGGTGCATCCGAGTCAGCTGTATCGGCGCTGCCACTCGTACTCCCTCCCCATTGCGTGTCGTTGCGCGCAACAGAGTGGCACATGTGTGCGGGGCACGTGGTGCCGGTCCGTCAGCTGTTGTGCGAAGCGGAGGGAGAGGCTCCCGCCGCGGCCGCCTTCGCGGCGGACGCCGAGGGGGATACCGACGGGGACGCGGAGGGCGCCGACGACGCCGTGGAGGACTTCGACGGCGACGCCGACGCCGACGGCTTCCCGGTCGAACCACCCGACCCGGCACCGCCGTTGCCCTCGCCGTTGGCCGCGCGGACCGACGCCACGGCCTCCTTCGCCGCCTTCTCGGCCGCCTTCACCAGGGTGTCGGCACTGGGCGTCTTGTCCCCGGCCAGACCCGCGCCGTTGTAGTCGACGGTGACGACCACGTTCTCCACGCGGGCGACGACCGTCTGCTGCTTGAAGGCGCCTTCCTTCTTCTTCAGGTCGTAGCGCACCACCGTCGCCTGGTCGCCCGTGCCGGCGACCGCCTGCGACGTCGTGCCCTTGGCACCCGCCACGGCCTGCGCGTCCTTGACCTGCTTCGCGTAGTACTCCTGCGCCAGCCGGTCACCGGCGCCCCGCGTCGCGTCCGACTCGAAGCGCAGCAGCGACACGTTCAGCCAGCGGAACTGCGAGCCCTTGACGCCGTTGTTGTCCAGGCTGCTCCAGGAGCAGCTCGCCCGGTCCTCCGGGTCGGTGGACGTGCCCTGCTTGGCCTTCGCCTTCGGCACCAGCTCGGTCAGGGTCTTCGCGGACAGCGTCGCGCACGCCTTCGGCAACGCCTTGAACGCCGCCGCCTGCACGGTCGGCGCCGCGCTCGCCGTCTCGGACGCCGAGGAGCCGCCGGAGTCCGCCCGGGCGGTGCTGCCCGAGCCCGCGGAGTCGTCGGAGCCGGAGTCCGAGGAGCAGGCCGCGGCGAACAGCAGCACGGGGAGGGCGGCCGCGGCGGCCAGGGCGCGGTTCACGCCGCCGGCCCGGGACGCGCGCCGTACCCGCCGGCCACCGCCGTCGGTCAGGACGCCCGGCTCACTGCGGTCGGTCCGGTCGCTCTGGTCGTCTCGCTGGGCTCGTCGCTGCATGGTTCCTTCACTCATGACGCTCGTGGTTCCTGCGGTCGGATCGGGTCCGGTCGGCCCGGTCGGATCGGGTCCGAGGGGCCACGGTACGCGGTGGACAAGCGGCGCGGTTCCGCTTCCCGGCCCCCGCGGCGCCGCCCGCCGCGCGCCTAACCGGCGAGCGCGTCGGCCAGCTGGGAGGCCAGTTTCCGGGCCTTGTCCTGCATTTCCTTGCTGTCCGGGACGGCACCGACGGTGGCCGGCTGCTCCTCGTACTGGAGGGTCACGATGACGTTGGACGTGCGGAACGCCACAGTGATCGTGCGCTGTTTCGCCGTCGAACCCGAGCTGCTGAGGACGTCGTTGAGGAACGCCTCGTCACCGAGGTCGTCCAGCGTGCGGGGCTGGAGGTCGGCGGAGGCAGCTGAAGACGAGGCCGAGGCCGAGGCCGAGGGGGACGGTGTGCCGCTCGCCGGGGCGGAGGCGGCACCGGCGGGGGAGGTGCTCACGCTCGCCGACGGGGTGCCGCCGCCCGTGCCGCTCGGCGCCGGCTCCGGCAGGTCCGCCGCGTCCCGCTCCTCCGCGAACAGCTGCTCCGCCTGCGCGTCGTCGCTGACCGCGTTCGCGTAGGACACGACGCGCTCGAAGTCCACCGAGAGGTGGTCGGTGGCGTCGCTCGACTCGACCTTCCAGCGGCAGCCGACCTTGCGGTCCGTGTCGAAGGTGAGGGTGGGGGAGCCGTCGTAGGCCGCCTCGCGCTGCTGCTGGTCCGGCAGCAGCCGGACGCCCGGCAGGAGCGCGTCGAGGGTGCCCCGCGGGACGGCGCCGCACGGCTCGGGCAGCGTGGCGTACTTGCCGGGCTGGGCGGGCGCGGTGACCGTGCCGGCCTGTCCCGACTTGGAGTTGTCGTCGGAACCGCCGTCGTCCGAACCGCCGGTGCAGCCGGCCAGCAGCGCCGCGAGGAGGGCGGCGACGCCGGTTACGTACGCCTTCCGCTGCACGGTCGGCTCCTCTCGGGGTGGGCGGCCTGGTCGCGGAGTCCAGTGTCCCCGCTGGTAATTGCGTTGCCGGGCGGGGGTGGCTCCTGGAGACAATGTGTATCGCACGCACCACCGCGCACGCCGGTCCGGCGTCCCATTCGCGGCCTATGGTGCCGGTTTTGCGATTCACTACGTTCATCTGTTTTCCGGGGGAATGAGGACGTCATGTCGTACGTCGAGATGCCGGGCGCGAAGGTGCCGATCCGCATGTGGGCCGACCCGGCGACCGTCGAGGAGGGCGCGCTCCAGCAGCTGCGCAACGTCGCGACGCTGCCGTGGATCAAGGGCCTGGCGGTCATGCCGGACGTCCACTACGGCAAGGGCGCGACGGTCGGCTCGGTCATCGCCATGCAGGGCGCGGTGTGCCCGGCGGCGGTGGGGGTGGACATCGGCTGCGGCATGTCGGCGGTGAGGACGTCCCTGACCGCGAACGACCTGCCGGGCGACCTCTCCCGCCTGCGCTCGCGCATCGAGCAGGCGATCCCGGTGGGCCGGGGGATGCACGCGGACCCGGTGGACCCGGGGGGCTTCCACGGGCTGGCGACGGCGGGGTGGGATGACTTCTGGGGGCGATTCGGTGACGTCGCCGAAGCGGTCAGATTCCGTCAGGAACGAGCCGAGAAGCAGATGGGAACGCTCGGATCCGGAAACCACTTCGTCGAGGTGTGCCTCGATTCGGAGGGCACGGTGTGGCTGATGCTGCACTCCGGCTCCCGCAACATCGGCAAGGAACTCGCCGAGCACCACATCGGCATCGCGCAGCGCCTGCCGCACAACCAGGGGCTCGTCGACCGCGACCTCGCCGTGTTCGTGGCGGACACCCCGCAGATGGCGGCCTACCGCAACGACCTGTTCTGGGCGCAGGAGTACGCCAAGTACAACCGCACCCTGATGATGGCGCTGCTCAAGGACGTCGTGCGTAAGGAGTTCAAGAAGGCGAAGCCCACCTTCGAGCAGGAGATCTCCTGTCACCACAACTACGTGGCGGAGGAGCGGTACGAGGGGATGGACCTGCTGGTGACCCGCAAGGGCGCGATCCGGGCGGGCTCGGGCGACTACGGGATCATCCCGGGCTCGATGGGCACCGGCTCGTACATCGTGAAGGGTCTCGGCAACGAGAAGTCCTTCAACTCCGCGTCCCACGGCGCCGGTCGGCGGATGAGCCGCAACGCCGCCAAGCGCCGCTTCTCCACGAAGGACCTGGAGGAGCAGACGCGGGGCGTGGAGTGCCGCAAGGACTCCGGTGTGGTGGACGAGATCCCGGGCGCCTACAAGCCGATCGAGCAGGTCATCGACCAGCAGCGGGACCTCGTCCAGGTGGTGGCGAAGCTCAAGCAGGTCGTCTGCGTGAAGGGCTGACCCCGACCGTGCGCAGGGACCGGTCCGGCCCGGGCCGGTCCCCGAGCCGCTTCTCCAGCAGGGTCACCGTGTACGGGCTGCCCGTGCCGTCCGTCTTCGCGCGTTGTTCTCCTACGACGGTGTAGCCCGCCTTCTCGTAGTACGCGCGCAGGCGGGGGTTCGTGGCGAGGCAGTCCAGGCGGGCGTGGGTGCGGCCGGTGGCCGTGATGCGGGACTCGGCGTGGGCGAGGAGGTGGCGGCCGGTGCCCGGTGGGGCCGTGTGCGGGGTGACCATGAGGCGGTGGATATAGCCCGCGTCGGCGGGGCGGGGGCCCCAGGCCGCGAGGTCGGTCCACCACAGCTCGTAGGCGCCGGTCAGGTGGGGGCCGGTGTGGGCCAGCCAGACCTCGCCCTCGCGCATGCGGTGCAGGAAGTGCTCCTCGTCCTTCGCGCCGGGCTGCCACTGGTCGATGCCGCGGGCCTGCTGCCACAGGGCCGCCGTGGAGTACAGGCGCACCAGCGCGGGCGCGTCGGCCGGGGTCGCCCGGCGGTACACCGGCTCCGGCCCGCCGGCGGGCGGCTCCTCCAGGTAGCGGGCGCGCAGGCCGGCCTTCAGGGCGTCGACGTCCATCCCCAGGACCGTGGCGACGTAGGCGTCGACCGAGCCGTGCCGCTCGCGCAGCGCCGCCAGGAACAGGCGCATCACCGAGGCGGGGGTCGTCCCGAAGGCCGGCCAGGTGGGCGTGCGGCCGCCGTTGCGGGCGCTCCACTCCGCCAGCAGGGCACCGGTGGCCAGTGCGGTGAGGGTGAAGTCCTCGACGACCGTCGTCTCGGGGACATCCAGGAGGGTCAGCACCAGGGCGGCCAGCTCGCCGGTGCGGTCCTTGCCCGACGCGCAGTGGAAGACCACCGGCTCGCGTGCGTCCGCGATCAGTTCCAGGGCGGTGCGGATCTCCGCGTGGCCGTCGTGGGCCACCTCCAGGAAGCGCTCCGCGAGGTACGGGCCGGGGTCGACGTCCGCCGTCAGGGCCGCCTGGTCGTAGGGGCGGTGCTCGATGCTCAGGTGGCGGTACGTGAAGGAGGCGTCCTCGGGGACCCGGCCCCGCGCCTCGATCTCCCAGCCGTGGCGCAGGTCGATCACCGTGCCCACGCCCAGGGCGAGGAAGCGGTCCCAATCCGCGGTGCCGGGGCGCAGCTTGCCGAGGGAGTCGGCGCGGTACAGCAGGCCGGGCCGGACGCGGTGGCGGCCGTCCGCGGTGCGGTAGCCGCCCAGGTCACGGACGTTGTGCAGGGCGTCGAAGGGTATGTGCCGGTCCACGCCGCCCCGTCCTACCGCTGTTCCCGGTGGACCTTGGTGTTCGACGCCTGGGCGCGCGGGCGCAGGACCAGCAGGTCGACGTTGACGTGGCTGGGGCGGGTGACGGCCCAGGTGATCGTCTCGGCGACGTCGTCCGCGGTGAGGGGCTCGGCGACGCCCTCGTAGACCTTCTCCGCCCTCTCGCGGTCGCCGCCGAAGCGGGTGAGCGCGAACTCGTCCGTCTTGACCATGCCGGGCGCGATCTCGATGACCCGGACCGGCCTGCCGACGATCTCCAGCCGCAGCGTCTCGGCGAGGACGTGGGCGCCGTGCTTGGCGGCGACGTAGCCCCCGCCGCCCTCGTACGTACCGTGCCCGGCCGTCGAGGACACCACGACCACCGTGCCGTCGCCGCTCGCCTCCAGCTTGGGGAGCAGGGCCTGGGTGACGTTGAGGGTGCCGAGGACGTTCGTCTCGTACATCGTGCGCCAGTCCTCGGGGTCACCGGTGGCGACCGGGTCGGCGCCGAGCGCGCCGCCCGCGTTGTTCACGAGCACGCCGATGGTCTTGAAGGCGGTGGCGAACTCGTCGACGGCCGCCCGGTCGGTGACGTCCAGGCGGTACGCGGTCGCGGAGCCGCCGGCCTCGGTGATCTCCTTGGCGAGCGCCTCGACGCGGTCCTCGCGGCGGGCGGTGAGGACGACCCGGTAGCCGGCCGCGGCCAGCCGGCGGGCCGTGGCGGCGCCGATGCCGCTGCTCGCGCCCGTCACGACGGCGATGCGGGAGGCGGCGGACGGGGCGGCGGGGGCGGTGGCCATGGAGGGCGACTCCTCGTGCGGACGACGGGTGGCCCCGCCAGGATAAGCGGGGGGTGTTCGGCGCCGGGGGGCCGGTGGGGGCGGGGCGTCTTCGTCGCGGGTGGGCCGGGGAGGGGCGGTCGGTGCCCGTGCGCGGCCCGGCGAAGGGGCGGTCATGGGCAGGGGTGGTCGGTCTCCGTGCGCGGCCCGGCGAAGGGGCGGTCGGTCCGCGCGGTGGAACCGCGTTCAGTTCCCGCGCGGCGCGTACATGATCAGTGCCATGCCCGCCAGGCAGACCAGCGCGCCCGTGACGTCCCAGCGGTCCGGCCGGTAGCCGTCGACGACCGCGCCCCACACCAGCGAGCCCGCGACGAAGACACCGCCGTACGCGGCGAGGATCCGGCCGAAGTGGGCGTCGGGCTGGAACGTGGCGGCGAAGCCGTACGCGCCCAGCGCCAGGACACCCCCGGTGATCCACAGCCAGCCGCGGTGTTCGCGCACGCCCTGCCACACCAGCCAGGCCCCGCCGATCTCGAACAGCGCGGCGACGACGAAGAGGGCGACGGAGCGGAGGATCGACATGGGGGCAGCTTCGCAGACGCCCCCCGCGCGGGGCCCGGCTCGGGTGACGTCACCTGTTGGAGGGCGCCTGCCGGGCGGCGGGCGGGGGATACATCACCAGGTCCCGTGGGTCCGGTCGGCCGAGGAGTGACCGTGGTGGTGGCAGTGGGCGGCAGGCGCCGTGCGCGGGTTCTCGCTCCGCCGGGGGTGCCGGCCGCCCTGCTGCCGGTGGCCGCGCTCGCCGCCGGACCGGCCCGGGCCCAGGAGCCGGCGCCGGGGGCCGGGCTCACCCACCACGGGTACGCGGTGCTCGACGGGGGCCGCGTCGACGTACGGCTGACCCCGCGCGACCACGGGCCCTCGGCCGTTCCCGACACGACGGTGCGGCTGCGTTGGTTGCTGCCGCTCGCCCGGCGCGCACAGCGGCTGCCAGCCGGGTGCGCGCGCACCGGTGAGCGGGACGTGATGTGCCGTACGGGCGCGCTGGACGCGGACGGCTGGGGCCGGGAGCTCGCGCTGGGGGTGTGGCTGCGGGGGCGCCCGGCGGAGGTGACGCCGACCGTCGACATGGTGTGGGCCGCCGGGGCCGTGGACCGCGGCCGGGGGAACGACCGGCAGCGGCTGCTGGTGCCGGCCACCGGCGACACGTACTCCTTCTGACAGGTGGTGCACGGATGTCCGGCTACTCCGGGTACGCGCGGGTCCGGCTGCTCGACGAGCTGTCCGTCGTCTCCCACCGCTACGTCGCCTCGTACGCGCTGTTCAACCAGGCCGTCGCCGACCACCTGGGGCTGCACCCGACCGACCTGCAGTGCCTGAACCTGCTCACGCTGGAGCCGGGGCCGGTCACGACCGGCCGGGTCGCCCAGCTGACGGGCCTGACGACCGGGTCGGCGACGCGGCTGGTGGACCGGCTGGAGCGGGCCGGGTACGTCCGCCGGGAGCGGGACGCGGCCGACCGGCGCAAGGTGCTGGTGGCGACGGTCCCGGAGCGGATCGCCGAGTTCCGGCGGATGTGGGAGCGGCTGGGCGGCGACCGCTCGGCGCTGTTCGAGGGCCTGGAGGAGGAGGAACTCGCCGCGATCGTCGGTCACATGCGGCGGACGGTGCAGTTCAGCGGGGAGCAGGTCGCCCGGCTGAGATCAGGAAGGGTGCGCGACCCGGGGAACGGCGGACCGGAGGGGTCCGTCAGCGCACGGCCTGGGCGTACGCCGTAGGGGGAACGCCCACGGTCGCGGTGAAGTCGCGGACCAGGTGGGCCTGGTCGGCGTAGCCGAGGTCGGCGGCGAGGGCAGCCCAGTCGACCGCGCGTTCGGTCTCGGCGCGCTCCAGGGCCTCGTGGATGCGGTAGCGCAGGATCACCCACTTGGGGCCGACGCCGACGTACGCCGAGAAGAGCCGCTGCAGCAGCCGTACGGAGAGCCCCTCGGCGCGGGCGAAGTCGGCGACGCGGCGGATGCCGCGGTCGGTGCGGATGCGCTCGACCAGGGACATCGCCAGGTCGGCCTGGGGGTCGGGGCGGGGGCCGAGGGAGAGCAGGAAGGCGTCGAGGGCGGCGACGCGGTCGTCCTCCTCGGGCGGGTCGAGGACGGCGGCGACCGTGGCGTGCATGGCGGGCACGGCGTGCGTGCCGCCCGTGTCCGGCGTAGCTTCCATGGCCCGCGCGGCCTCCTGGGGCGCCGGGCCCGTCAGGGCCTGGGGGAAGCGGACCCGGCGGCCGGTCCAGTCGGACACCGGGTGGTCCGGGAAGAAGGGGCGGAAGCCACCCGGCCGGAACTGGACGCCGCAGACCCGGCCCCACCCCTCCAGCTTCTGCGTGAAGAGCTCGAGGCCGATGCCGGAGACCTCGGCGAACGGGTCCTGGTCGCCGAAGCGCTGGAAGACGATGTTGACCGACGGGTGCGGGACGACGTGGGAGGCGTACGGCTGGGGGAGGTCCCAGTCGATCAGCCAGTAGTGCTCCAGGTAGGGGCGCAGGGCCTCGGCGGGTTCGCGGCGGCGGAAGCGCACACGGGCGAAGAGCTCCGCGGCGTCCACGATGCCTCGGGTGTCACGGCGGGGAGCGGCCATGGGGCGATCGTAGGACGGGGGTCCGACAGTCGCAGGGGAGCAGAACAGCAGGAGAGCAGAAGGGCAGAACAGCAGGGGAGCGCAGAACAGCAGGGGAGCAGGGGAGCAGGGGGGCGGGGCGGAATACGGGGACGGGGGCCGCTGTTTGCCCGTATAGTTTAATCGTCAACCAAATGCGGAGGGTGAGCGGCCATGCAGTTCGGGATCTTCACGGTCGGCGACGTCACGCCGGACCCCACCACGGGGCGTACGCCGACCGAGCGCGAGCGGATCAAGGCCATGGTCGCCATCGCGCTCAAGGCCGAGGAGGTCGGACTGGACGTCTTCGCGACCGGCGAGCACCACAACCCGCCGTTCGTGCCGTCCTCCCCGACCACGATGCTCGGCTACATCGCGGCGCAGACGCAGCGGCTGGTCCTCTCCACCTCCACCACGCTCATCACCACCAACGACCCGGTGAAGATCGCGGAGGACTTCGCGATGCTCCAGCACCTCGCCGACGGCCGGGTGGACCTGATGATGGGCCGCGGCAACACCGGCCCGGTCTACCCCTGGTTCGGCAAGGACATCCGCCAGGGCATCAACCTCGCCGTCGAGAACTACGCGCTGCTGCACCGGCTGTGGCGCGAGGACGTCGTGGACTGGGAGGGCAAGTTCCGCACCCCGCTGCAGGGCTTCACCTCCACCCCGCGCCCCCTGGACGGGGTCCCGCCGTTCGTCTGGCACGGCTCGATCCGCTCGCCGGAGATCGCCGAGCAGGCCGCGTACTACGGCGACGGCTTCTTCCACAACAACATCTTCTGGCCGGCCGACCACACCAAGCGGATGGTCGAGCTCTACCGCGACCGGTACGCGCACTACGGCCACGGGACGCCCGAGCAGGCCATCGTCGGCCTCGGCGGCCAGGTGTTCATGCGCCCCAAGTCCCAGGACGCGGTCCGCGAGTTCCGCCCCTACTTCGACAACGCGCCGGTGTACGGCCACGGGCCGTCGCTGGAGGACTTCACCGAGCAGACCCCGCTGACCGTCGGCTCCCCGCAGCAGGTCATCGAGAAGACGCTGGCCTTCCGGGAGTACGCCGGTGACTACCAGCGCCAGCTGTTCCTGATGGACCACGCCGGGCTGCCGCTGAAGACCGTGCTGGAGCAGATCGACCTGCTGGGCGAGGAGGTCGTGCCGGTGCTGCGCAAGGAGTTCGCGGTGGGCCGCCCGGCCGGGGTGCCGGAGGCGCCGACCCACCCGTCCCTGCTGGCCGCCGCCCGCAGGGACCAGGAGGCCGAGGACCAGGAGGCCGAGGACCAGGAAGTCAAGGAACAGGAGGTCGTGGCATGAAGCTCGTCGTGGTGTCCGCGGGGCTGAGCGTGCCGTCGTCGACGCGGCTGCTGGGGGACCGGCTGGCCGCGGCGGTGGAACGCCGGGCCGAGGACCTGGACGTCCAAGTGGTGGAGCTGCGGGAGCTCGCCGTGGAGATCGCCCACCACTTCACCAACGGCTTCCCGGGCCGGGCGCTGGCCGCCGCGCTGGACGCGGTGGCCGGGGCCGGCGGGCTGATCGTCGTCACGCCGGTGTTCTCCGCGTCGTACAGCGGACTGTTCAAGTCCTTCTTCGACGTGCTGGACAAGGACGCGCTGACGGGCAAGCCGGTGCTGATCGCCGCGACCGGGGGCACGGCACGGCACTCGCTGGTCCTGGAGCACGCGCTGCGGCCGCTGTTCGCGTACCTGCGGGCCGTGGTCGTGCCCACCGGGGTCTACGCCGCGTCGGAGGACTGGGGCGGCCCGGACGGCCTGGCCGACCGCGTCGAACGGGCGGCCACCGAACTGACCACCCTCATGCGGGGCCTCACCCCGACCCACGGCACTCGGAAGACCGACTTCGAGGTCACCCCCTTCGCCGAACTCCTGAAATAGGGGGGCACGGGGCCCACCCCAAGGGGCGCGGGGAACTGCGCGACCAGCCCTCACCGGCCCGCACCCGCAAGACGACCGCCAGACGGCACAACGCCCACGACACGGTGAGAGCCCAGTAAGAAGCCCACCCCCGCCCATCCCACCCCCGCCCAACCGCCGGAGGCCTTGGCAGACTGGACCCGTGCCTCAGACCCTGCTCCTCGCCGAAGACGACCGCGCCATCCGTCACGCCCTCGAACGGGCGCTGACCCTGGAGGGCTACCAGGTCACCGCGGTCGCCGACGGCGTGGAGGCGCTGGCGCAGGCGCACAAGAGCCCGCCGGACGTCCTGGTCCTCGACGTGATGATGCCGGGCATCGACGGCCTCCAGGTGTGCCGCGTGCTGCGCGCCGAGGGCGACCGCACGCCCATCCTCATGCTCACCGCCCTCGTGGAGACCGCGGACCGCATCGCGGGCCTGGACGCCGGCGCCGACGACTACGTCGTGAAGCCCTTCGACGTCGAGGAGGTCTTCGCCCGCCTGCGCGCCCTCCTGCGCCGTACGAGCAGCACCACCGGCACCGCGAGCGCCGCCGGCACCACCGGTCCCGGCGCCCCCGCCCCCGGCGTCCGGGAGCCCGAGCCCCCCGCCGAACGGCTCCTGACCGCCGCCGGCCTGCGCATGGACCCCCAGGCCCGCCGGGCCTGGCGCGGCGGCCGCGAGCTGGAACTGACCCGCACCGAGTTCGAGCTGCTGGAGCTGCTCGTCCGCAACGCGGGCATCGTGCTCGACCACTCCACGATCTACGACCGCATCTGGGGCTACGACTTCGGCCCCGGCTCCAAGAACCTCGCCGTCTACGTCGGCTACCTGCGCCGCAAGCTCGACGAGCCCGGCGCGCCGCAGCTCATCCACACCGTGCGCGGCGTCGGCTACGTCCTGCGGGAGGACTGAGTGCGCACCGCCCCCGGCGTCCGGCTGCGCCGGCTGCTGGCCCGGCGGCGGCCCAAGCTCGTCTCGCTCGGCACGACCTTCGCGGTGTCCTTCGCGGCCGTCACCGCCGCCGTGACCGTCCTGGTCGGCATCCTGTCGTACAACGCCGCCGCCCGGCTGGTCCGCGTCGACCAGCAGTCCGTCTTCGACGAGGTGGTGCAGGACCTGCGGGACGAGGTCCGCCAGCACGCGATGACCCCGGAGGACTTCTCCTCCTCAGCGCCGGGCCACGACCTTGTCCGCCCCGCCCGCACCGACGTACAGGTCCTCGGCCCGGACGGCGCCGTCGTGGACCCCGGGCGGCCCGGGCTGCCGGTGACCGCCGCCGACCGGGCCACCGCCGCCACGGCGACGGCCGGGCGGATGACCGCGCACAAGGACGTCGACGTCGGCAGCGACGTCTACCGCATCGCGACCGTCTCCCTCGGCAGCGGCCGGGGTGCCGTGCAGGTCGCGCAGGAGTTCAGCGACACCGAGGACCTGCTGCGGGCGCTCCAGCAGCGCACGCTGATCCTCATGGCGGCGGTCGTCACGGCGGCCGGGCTGTTCGGCTGGTGGCTGGCCCGGCGCATCACGCGCCGGCTGGTCATCCTCACCTCCGCCGCGGAGGACGTGGCCCGCACCCGGCAGCTCGGGGTGCAGGTGCCCGTCACCGGTTCCGACGAGGTGGGGCGGCTCGGCCGGGCGTTCGACCGGATGCTGGGCCGCCTCGCGCAGTCGGAGGAGGACCAGCGCCGACTCGTCCAGGACGCCGGCCACGAGCTGCGGACGCCGCTGACGTCCCTGCGCACCAACATCTCCCTGCTGCGCCGGATCGACGAGCTGCCGCCCGGGACCCGCGACGACCTGGTCGCCGACCTCACCCAGGAGGCGCGGGAGCTGACCGACCTGGTCAACGAACTCGTCGAGCTGGCGGCCGGGCAGTCCGGCACGGAGCCGCCGCAGCGGGTGGACCTGGGGGAGATCGCCGAGGAGGTCGCGGCGCTCGCCCGGCGCCGTACCGGGCGGGAGGTGCTCGTGCGGGCCAGTGGGGACACCACCACCGACGGGCGGCCGGGGATGCTGACGCGGGCGGTGTCGAACCTCGTGGAGAACGCCACCAAGTTCGACCGGGGCGGGAAGGCGCCGGTCGAGATCAGCGTCACCGGGCCGGCGCGGCCGGGGACGGTGCGGGTGGAGGTGCTGGACCGGGGGCCCGGGATCGCCGAGTGCGATCTCACGCGGGTGTTCGACCGGTTCTACCGGGCTGCGGATGCGCGGTCCCTGCCGGGGTCGGGGCTGGGGTTGTCAATCGTGCGGGAGGTTGCGCTGTCGCACGGGGGCACGCCGTTTGCGTTTCGGCGGGCGGGGGGTGGGGCGGTGATCGGGTTCACGGTGGGTGGGCGGCCGTAGGGTTTGGTGCGGTGCGGTGCGGTGCGGTGCGGGTGGGTGGGGGCGGTCGTGCGTTGTTCGGGTGCGGGTCTGTGGGGGGTGGTTGCGCAGTTCCCCGCGCCCCTGGGGCTGTGGGTGGGGCGGCCTCGTGGCCCCTGCGGGCCGGCGGGGGCTGGTCGCGCAGTTCCCCGCGCCCCTGACAGCCCTCGCTTCGGACAGCTCGCGCCCTGGCAGCTCCGGCTCCGGACAGTCCGCGCCCCGAGCGACCCCGAGCCCCGGACAGCCCGCTCCGCTCACCCGGCCTCAGGGGCGCGGGGAACTGCGCGACAAGCCGACGACGGCCCGCAGGGGAGACGAGGACCGCACCACCCACACACGCAGGGGCGCGGGGAACTGCGCGACAAGCCGACGACGGCCCGCAGGGGATATGAAGTCCGCACCACCCACGCACCCAGGGGCGCGGGGAACTGCGCGATCAAGCCCCATCGTCCCGCACAGACCCCACAACCGCCCCGCCCACCTCCCGTCGCCCCGACAGTTCCCGCGCCACCCCTGATATACCCCCCGCCCCCGACGACCCGGGCGGGTCACGCCGGGTAGGCGTGGGTCTGGGTTGCCTTGAGGGTCGCCCAGACCTTCGTGCCGGGGCGCAGGCCCAGTTCGGCGGCGGCGAGGGTGGTGAGGTCCGCGGCCAGGGGGAGTTCGCCGCTGAGGGCGAGGCGGATCCGGTCGCCGTGGGTCTCCAGGCCGGCCACCTCGCAGCGCCAGAGGTTGCGGGCGCTGGAGCCGGTCGGGCGGTCGCGGTGCAGGGTGACCGCACTGGGCGGGAAGGCGACGAAGACCGGGCCGCTGAGGTCCTCGGTCGTGATGATCGCGGGCCCGGCGTCCAGGCGGACCGTGTGTCCCGCGGCCTCGCCCCGGTAGAGGTTGAGGCCGACCAGGTGGGCGATGTAGTCGGTGCGCGGGTGGCGGGCGATGTCGGACGGTCCGCCCTCCTGGACGCTGCGGCCGTCCTCGATGACGACGAGGCGGTCGGCCAGGACCATCGCGTCCAGCGGGTCGTGCGTCACGAGCACCGCGACCGCCTCGAACTCGGCCAGGTGGTGGCGGAGTTGGGCGCGCACGTCGAGGCGGGTGCGGGCGTCGAGGGCGGCCAGCGGCTCGTCGAGGAGCAGCAGTCGCGGGTGGGTGGCCAGGGCGCGGGCGAGGGCGACGCGCTGGGCCTGGCCGCCGGAGAGCCTGCGCGGCTTGCTCGCCGCGTGCTCGGCGAGGCCCATGCGCGCCAGCCACTCGGCGGCCTGCGCCCGGGCCTCCGCCCGCCCGGCGCCCCGGCAGCGCGGTCCGAACGCGACGTTGTCCAGCGCGGACAGGTGGGGGAAGAGCAGGTAGTCCTGGAAGACCACGCCGACCGGGCGGTCCTCCGGCGCCGTACGCTCCAACGGCGCGCCGTCCAGCCGTAGATGACCGCCGGACAGCGGGACGAGACCGGCGAGGGCGCGCAGCGCGGTCGTCTTGCCGGCGCCGTTGGGGCCGAGGAGCGCGACGACGTCACCGGGGGCCGCGGACAGCGCCACGTCGAGCCGGAACGCGCCCCGCTCCACGACCAGGTGGGCGTCCAGCCCTTCGGCGGGGCGCGGCGCGGAGGCGGTCGGGTCCTTGACGGTCATGAGGCGGTCATCCAGCGGTCGCGCAGGCCCGCCAGCACCGCGATCGACACGGCGAGCAGGACCAGGCTGAGGGCGATCGCCGCCTCGGGGTCGTTCTGCAGGGCGAGGTAGACCGCGAGCGGCATGGTCTGGGTGCGGCCGGGGAAGTTGCCGGCGAAGGTGATGGTCGCGCCGAACTCGCCGAGCGCCCGCGCCCACGCGAGGACGGCACCCGCGGCGACACCGGGAGCGATGAGCGGCAGGGTCACCCGGCGGAACGCGGTGAAGCGGGAGGCGCCCAGCGTCGTGGCGGCCTCCTCGTAGCGGGGGTCGGCGGCCCGCAGGGTGCCCTCGACGCTGATGACGAGGAACGGCATCGCGACGAACGCCTCGGCGATCACCACGCCGGTGGTGGTGAACGGCAGCGTGAGCCCGAACCAGGAGTCCAGCCAGCGCCCCACCACCCCGTTGCGGCCGAGCGCCATCAGCAGCGCCACACCGCCCACCACGGGCGGCAGGACGAGCGGCAGCGTGACCAGGGCCCGCACCAGCCCTCGCCCCCGGAACTCGACCCGGGCCAGCAGCCAGGCCAGCGGCACCCCGAGCACCAGGCTCACCGCGGTCGCCGCCGTCGCGCACACCAGGGACAGCCGCAGCGCCTGCCACACCTCGGCGCTGGTCAGCAGGTCCGGCATGCTCCGCCAGGGGGCGCGGACCAGCAGCGCCACCAGCGGCAGTACCAGGAACACCAGCCCGGCCAGCGCGGGCAGCAGCAGCGGCAGCGGGGCGCCGCCACGGCCGGGGCGCGGTGGCGGGGGCGTCACGGCGCGAGGAACCCGGCCCCGGTCAGGACCTTCTGGCCCTCTGCGGAGCGCACGAGGGCGATGAACGCCTCGGCGGCGTCGGTGTGGCGCGCGCCCTTGAGGAGGGTGATCGGGTAGTCGTTGACGGCGTCGGCCGACTCGGGGAAGTCCACGCCCTCCACCTTGGCACCGGCGGCCCGCACATCGGTCCTGTACACGACGGCGGCGTCGGCCTCCTTCAACACGACCTTGTTGAGCGCGGACTTGACGTCCTCCTCGTAGGAGACCGGGGTGAGCTCCAGTCCGCCGGCGTCCAGGGCCTTCTGGGCGGCGGCCCCGCACGGCACGGCCTTGTCGCACAGCACGACCTTCAGGTCCGACCGGGTGAGGTCCTTCAGGGAGGCGATCTCGTCGGGGTTGCCCGGGAGGGTCGCGATCTCCAGCTGGTTGCGGACGAAGGTGGCGGGCGTGCCGGCGGCGTCGCCCGCGTCGGTCACGATCTTCATCGTCTTCGGGCTGGCGGAGGCGAACACGTCGGCGGGCGCGCCCCCGGTGATGCTCGCGGCCAGGGCGTCGCTGCCGCCGAAGCTGAAGGTGACCTCGGTGCCGGGGTGCGCCTGCTCGAACTCCTTGCCCAGCGCGGTGAAGCTCTCCTTCAGCGAGGCGGCGGCGAAGACGGTCACCTCACCGGACAGCTTGCCGGGGGAGTCCTTGCCGGAGGAACCCGCGGCGGCGGAGCTCTTCCCGGACGCGTCGGAGCCGGAACCGGAGCCCGAGTCGGAGCAGGCGCTCAGGGCCAGCAGGGCGGCGAACCCCGCACCGGCCACCTGAAGCGTCCGACGGGTCCGGTGGGTCCGGCGCACGGAACGGGTCATCACGGGTCCATTTCCTCGGGTCCTGACGGACTCGGCCACGGTCCGATGATAATGCCGCACCTGCGAGGCAAAAGCCCCTAGTTACATCGCATGAGCAGGTCCTGAGTGCGCCGTGCCTGGCATGTGCGATCGTACGACGGTCCTCAGGTCCGGTCGACGTGCACGTTGGTGGACTTCACCCGGGCCGTGGCCTCCATGCCGACCTCCAGGCCCAGTTCCTCCACGGCCTCCCGGGTCAGCAGGGACACCAGGCGGTGCGGTCCGGCCTGGATCTCCACCTGGGCGGCGACGTCCCCGAGCTTGATGGCGGTGACGATGCCGGGGAAGGCGTTGCGGACGGAGGTGGTGGGGACGTCCTCCTCGCCGCTGCCGGTGCGCGCGAGCTCCACGGAGAAGGCGGCCAGGTCCTTGCCGTCGACGAGCCGCTTGCCGTGCTCGTCGCGGTGGGTGGCCACCCGGCCCGCGTCCGCCCACCGCCGGGCGGTGTCCGGGCTCACTCCGAGCAGCCGCGCGGCCTGACCGATCGTGTATGACTGCATGCGCGCCAAGATAGGCCAGCACCGGGACACGCACCGCGTGCGGCGGGGAGGATGCGGGCATGCGAGCGCGACTGCCGTGGGGCGAGGGGCTGAGGGCGGAGCTGGGTGTACCCCGCCGGGTGCGCGGGCTGGCCAGCAGTCCGCGGTCGCGGGTGTGGCGGGCCGAGCTGTCCGGTACGCCGGTGGTGGTCAAGCAGCTGGTCGAGGGTCCCGAGGCCGAGGACCGGTACGCGCGCGAGGTGACCGCTCTCCGGCTGGCGTCCCGGGTCGACCCACCCGTCGTCCCCGGGGTGCTCGGCGTCGACCCCGGCGCACGGGTGCTGGTCCTGGAGCACGTGGAGGAGCGCCCGCCGCCCGGGGACTGGGTGATCGGCTACGCCGAGGCGCTGGCCCGCCTGCACGCGGCCACCGGCCCGGACGACGCCGGCCTCCTGCCCGCCTGGTCGGGACCCACCGGGGCCGACGTCGACGCCTTCCTCGGTCTGGCGCGCACCCTCGGCTGCGCGGTGCCCTCCGCGGTCCGCGCCGAGCTGGAGGCCCTGGTCGACCGCCTGGCCCGCACCCCCGGCCATGCCCTCCTGCACGGCGACCCGTGCCCGGGCAACGACCTGCACACCGGCAGCGGCGGGCTCAGGTTCATCGACTTCGAACAGGCCGCGCTGGGCAACGGCCTGGTGGAACTCGCCTACCTGCGCATCGGTTTCCCGACCTGCTGGTGCGCCACCGCCCCGGACCGGCCGCTGCTCGACGCGGCGGAGACCGCGTACCGCACGGCGTGGCGCCGCGCGACCGGCGCCGACGTGCGGGGAGACCTCACGGACGCGTGCGCGGGCTGGCTGCTGAGGGGGGACGCGCTGGTCGAGCGGGCGCACCGGGGGACCGTCGACCACCTGGCGAGGATCCCGCACGAGGACTGGCGCTGGGGCACCGCGACGGCCCGCCGGCGGCTCGTCCACCGCCTGGGTGTCGTCGCCGACCTGGCCACGACGCGCGACGACCTCGCCCACCTGGGCCACCTGACCACAACCCTGCGCACCACCCTCCTCACCCGCTGGCCGGCCCTGTCACCCCTGCCGGCGCGACGCCCCTGACGGGCCGGCCGCGGTCAGCTCAGGGCCAGACCAGGCAGTAAGGCTGGTGTCCCGCCTCGTGGAGTCGGTGGCTGAAGTCCTGCCACTCGTGCAGCAGCTGGTACACGTTGAACGCGTCCCGCGGGCCGCCCCGGTCCGGGACCGTCGACCAGATGAACGCCGCCGCGCCGACCGCTTCCTCGCCGATGTCGCGCAGGGGGTCGACGACCGTCATGGGGAGCTTCACGACCGCGTAGTCGGGGTGCAGGACGACCAGTTCCAGCGGGGGGACCTTGTGCAGGGGGACGCCCTCGATGCCGGTGAGGACCATCGCGGCCATGGTCTCGGGCTTGATCTTGGTGAACATGCCGCCCATGCCGAGCTCGTCGCCGCCGAGTTCCTCGGGGCGCATCGAGATCGGGACCCGGGCCGCGGTCGCGCCGTCCGGCGCGCCGAAGTACTTGTACGTCACCCCCACCCGACCACCATTCCTGCTCCCGGCCCGCAGCGGGTCCACCCGGCCCAGCCGGTCGATCCGCTCGGACTCGCCCGGTGCACCCTGTGCCTTACGTGCCTCGTTCGCTTCCTCCGCGTCGCGCCGGTGCCTTCCCCGCCGGGCACGTCGAGGACCGAGGTCGTCAGTCCCCTCGCCCAGTCCGCCACCGCGATGCATATCTCCACCCGACTGCTTTTCTAGGACGCGTGGCCCCCGCCGCGCAACCCGATCATCGTGTCAGTGACCTCCCCCACGGCCGCCCGCCGAAACGTGCGCTGAAACACCTCTCCGCAGGGGCGCAGGATCTGCCCGGTCCCTGACCATCACGGGCCGCGCGGGCCGTCCGTTCAAGAACTCTGTGTATCAGGAGCCAGTTTCGCAGATCACCGGCGCCCGCATGAGTTCGATCACCGGCCGGTGCCGACCCGCCCGCCCGTCCACACGCCCCGCTGCCCCGTCGGCCCCCTGGCCTACCCTGAGGAGGTCACCCAGCATCCGGAGTCCGAGCAAGTCGGAGAAGGTCGGAGAAGTCGCAGGTCATGAGCGAAACGCCCTCTTCGGGAGCGCCCTCCGCGGCGCCCTACCCCTACGAAGCGCCTGTCTCCCAGGCACTGTTCGACCGCGCGGCCGCCGTCACGCCGGGCGGGGTGAACTCCCCGGTGCGCGCCTTCCGCGCGGTCGGCGGCACGCCCCGGTTCATGGTGTCGGGCCAGGGCGCCTGGCTCACCGACGTCGACGGGCGCGAGTACGTCGACCTGGTGTGCTCCTGGGGGCCCATGATCCTCGGGCACTCCCACCCCGAGGTGATCGCCGCCGTCCAGGACGCCGTCGCCCGCGGCACGTCCTTCGGCACGCCCGGTGAGGGCGAGGTCGCGCTCGCCGAGGAGATCGTCGCGCGCGTGGCGCCCGTGGAGCAGGTGCGGCTGGTCTCCAGCGGCACCGAGGCCACCATGAGCGCCATCCGCCTGGCCCGCGGCTTCACCGGCCGGTCCAAGGTCATCAAGTTCGCCGGGTGCTACCACGGCCACGTCGACGCCCTGCTCGCCGCCGCCGGCTCCGGCCTCGCCACCTTCGCGCTGCCCGACACCCCGGGCGTCACCGGCGCCCAGGCCGGCGACACGATCGTGCTGCCGTACAACGACCTCGAGGCCGTGCAGGAGGCCTTCCACCGGCACCCCGGTGAGATCGCATGCGTGATCACCGAGGCGTCCCCGGGCAACATGGGCGTCGTCCCGCCGCTGCCCGGCTTCAACCAGGGCCTCAAGGACGCCTGCGCCACCAACGGCGCCCTCTACATCTCCGACGAGGTCATGACCGGCTTCCGCACCAGCCGCAGCGGCTGGTACGGCATCGACGGCGTGGTCCCCGACCTGATGACCTTCGGCAAGGTCATGGGCGGCGGCTTCCCCGCGGCCGCGTTCGGCGGGCGCGCCGACGTCATGGCGCACCTCGCCCCCGCCGGGCCCGTCTACCAGGCCGGCACCCTCTCCGGGAACCCGGTCGCCACCGCCGCCGGCCTCGCCCAGCTGCGCCTCCTCGACGACGCCGCCTACGCGCGGGTCAACGCCGTGTCCGAGCAGATCCAGGCGCTGGTCTCGGAGGCCCTCGGCAAGGAGGGCGTCGCGCACACCGTGCAGAGCGCCTCCAACATGTTCTCGGTGTTCTTCACCGACCGCCCGGTGCGCACCTACGAGGACGCCCGGGCGCAGGAGTCGTACCGCTACACCGCCTTCTTCCACGCCCTGCTCGCGAACGGCGTCTACCTGCCGCCGTCCTCGTTCGAGTCGTGGTTCGTGTCCACGGCCCACGACGAGCGGGCCCTTCAGACGATCGCCGACGCCCTCCCGGCGGCGGCCCGAGCCGCAGCGGAGGCCACGCCCGCATGAGCAGCAGCACCGACATCACCGTCGTCCACCTGATGCGGCACGGCGAGGTCGAGAACCCGGACGGGGTCCTCTACGGCCGGCTGCCCGGCTACCACCTGTCCGAGCTCGGCCGGCAGATGGCCGACCGGGTCGCCGAGCACCTGTCCTCGCGGGACGTGACGTACGTCTGCGCGTCCCCGCTGGAGCGGGCGCAGGAGACCGCCACGCCGATCGCCAAGGCGCACGGTCTCGACCTCGCCACCGACGAGCGGCTGATCGAGGCGGAGAACACCTTTCAGGGCAAGACCTTCGGCGTCGGCGACGGTGCGCTGCGCCGGCCGGGCAACTGGAAGTACCTGGTCAACCCGATGAAGCCGTCCTGGGGCGAGCCGTACATCGACCAGGTCGTGCGGATGATGGGCGCGCTGGACTCCGCCAAGGAGCGGGCCCGGGGGCACGAGGCGGTGCTGGTGAGCCACCAGCTGCCGATCTGGATCGTGCGGTCGTACGTCGAGAAGCGCCGGCTGTGGCACGACCCGCGCAAGCGGCAGTGCACGCTCGCCTCGCTGACCACGTTCACCTACCGGGGCGACCGGATCGTCTCCGTCGGCTACAGCGAGCCGGCCCGCGACCTGGTCCCGGCCCACCTCCTCGCCGGCGCCAAGCCGGTCAGGGGGCAGCAGGGCAAGGGGCAGGGCAAGGCGTTCGGCGCCTGACCGTACCCGGGCGCCCACCGCAGGTAACAGGGCAGCCGACCTGTTACGGAATCCGGACCTTTCCGCGGAACCCCCCCCGTTCGTGACGTGCTCTGACTGGGTGACCACCCAAGCACGTGAACGAACGGGGGACGCGCATGCGCATTCTCACCCGCAGGGGAGCACTCGGAATCGGCGCAGGTGCGGCGGCCTCCGCCGGACTGGCAGGCTGCGGCACCCTCACCTCCGGAACCGGGTCGGGCGGGTCCGGCGGATCGGACGGGTCCTCCAAGGACCCGTCGGGCAGGCCGAGCGCCACCGCCACCGCCCGCCCCATCGGCGACGGGTCCACCTCCTTCACCGGCAAGCAGCCCCACCAGCCCGGCAAGCCGGTGCCGCTGGAGCCGGGCCAGCAGCCCCCGCAGTTCGTCGTCTTCTCCTGGGACGGCGCCGGCGAGGTCGGCAACGGCCTCTTCCCGCGCTTCCTCGACCTCGCGCGCGAGCACGGCGCGTCCATGACCTTCTTCCTGTCGGGCCTGTACCTGCTGCCCGAGGCGAAGAAGCGGCTCTACGACCCCCCGAACAACGCCCGCGGCGCCTCCGACATCGGCTACCTCACCGACGACCACATCAAGGAGACGCTGAAGAACGTCCGCCGCGCCTGGCTGGAGGGGCACGAGATCGGCACCCACTTCAACGGCCACTTCTGCGGCGAGGGCCACGGATCCGTCGCCCACTGGACGCCGCAGCAGTGGCGCAGCGAGATCGACCAGGCGAAGTCGTTCGTGAAGCAGTGGCGCACCCACACCGGCTGGACCGACCTGCCCGCGCTCCCCTTCGACTACGACAAGGAACTGGTCGGCGGCCGCACGCCGTGCCTGCTCGGGCAGGACAACCTGCTGCCCACCGCCCGCGCCCTCGGCTGGCGCTACGACGCCTCCTCGCCCGGCGGCCGCCAGGTCTGGCCGCAGAAGCGGCAGGGGCTGTGGGACCTGCCGCTGCAGCAGGTGCCGTTCCCCGGCCGCAGCTTCGAGGTGCTGTCGATGGACTACAACATGCTCGCCAACCAGTCGGTCAACTCGACCAACGCGCCCGCCCACAACCACCCGGCCTGGCGGCGGCAGGCGGCCCAGGCCTACATATCCGGCTTCCAGCGGGCGTACGAGACGAATCGGGCACCGCTGTTCATAGGCAACCACTTCGAGCGCTGGAACGGCGGCATCTACATGGACGCCGTCGAGGAGGCGTTCACGCACATCGCCCGCGAGAAGGAGAAGGGCGCCGACGTCCGGCTCGTCTCCTTCCGGCAGTTCGTGGACTGGATGGACGTCCAGAAGCCCGAGGTGCTGGACAGGCTGCGCACCCTGGAGGTCGGACAGCAGCCGGCCGGCGGCTGGAAGACGTTCCTCGGCACGGGCGCCGGGACCCCCACGGGCACCGGCACCGGGACCCCCGCCGGTGCGGGCACGCAGAGCCCCGCGGCGTGACGGAACCGCCGCCTGAAATGCGGATTTCCGCCCGCAAGGGGGGCGGGCAAGATCCCCAGAACGGGCATGCGAAACTTTTCACATGAGTGCCGCCCGCCGCGCCCTACCCCTGCGCTCGACCAGCGCACCCCGCCCGTCCGGCTCACCCCGTGCCTCGGGGCCGTCCGGCCTCGCCGACGCCCCCCGCCCGGCCGTCCGGCCGACGCGGCGCACCGCCCTCACGGCGGTCGCCGGCGCCGCGGCCGCGGGGCTGCTGCTCACCGCGTGCAGCTCCGGAGGGACCTCCGGCGGAGGCGGCGACACCAACTTCGTCATGGGCGAGGACGGCATCTCCACCGTCGACCGCGGCGAGCGGACCACCGCCCCCGACCTCTCCGGCGCGACCCTGGACGGCAAGCAGCTCGACGTCGCCGCCTACAAGGGCCAGGTCGTCGTCCTCAACGTCTGGGGATCGTGGTGCGCGCCCTGCCGGGCCGAGGCACCCAACTTCGAGAAGGTCTACCAGCAGGTCAAGGCGCGGGGCGTGCAGTTCGTCGGCATCAACACCCGCGACACCAGCGACGCCAACGCCCTCGCCTTCGAGAAGCAGCAGGGCATCAGCTACCCCAGCCTCTACGACCCGGCGGGCAAGCTGCTGCTGCGCTTCGAGAAGGGCACCCTCAACCTCCAGGCGATCCCCTCCACCCTGGTCCTCGACCGGCAGGGCCGGATCGCCGCGCGCTCGCTGGCCCCGCTCAGCGAGACCAAGCTGCGCAAGATGATCGACCCGGTCCTCGCGGAGAAGTGACGTGACCGCAGTGTCGACGCTGGCCGCGGCCACCGACCCCAACCAGACCGTGCTGCACGGCGCCCTGCTGGTCGCCCTGCCCGTCGCGGTCCTCGGCGGCCTGGTCTCCTTCTTCTCCCCGTGTGTGCTGCCCCTCGTCCCCGGCTACCTCTCCTACGTGACCGGGGTCACCGGCACCGACCTCGCGGAGGCCAAGCGCGGCCGGATGGTCGCCGGCGCCTCCCTGTTCGTCCTCGGCTTCACCGCCGTGTTCGTCTCCAGCGGGGCCCTGTTCGGCTACTTCGGCGACTCGCTCCAGGCCAACAAGGGCGTGCTGTCCAAGGTCCTCGGCGTGCTGATGATCGGCATGGGCGTGTTCTTCATGGGCCTGATGCCCTGGCTCACCCAGCGCGAGTTCCGCTTCCACCGCGCCCCCACCACCGGACTGATCGGCGCCCCCTTCCTGGGCGCCCTGTTCGGCATCGGCTGGACGCCCTGCATCGGCCCGACCCTCACCTCGGTCCTCGCCCTCTCCTACAACGAGGGCAGCGCGGGACGCGGTGCCATACTGACCGTCGCCTACTGCCTCGGCCTCGGTGTGCCGTTCGTGCTCGCCGCGGTCGCCTTCCGCAAGGCGCTCGGTGCCTTCGCCTGGGTCAAGCGCCACTACACCTGGGTGCTGAGGATCGGCGGCACGATGATGATCGTGACCGGTGTGCTGCTGCTCACCGGCGCCTGGGACCGCATCGTGCAGGACATGCAGACCTGGTCCAACGGCTTCACTGTGGGGATCTGACCGATGAGCAAGACCACCGCGCCCACCGACCCGACGGGCGACCGGGAGCTGGCCGAGGCGGGCTCCCAGCTCTCCACCGCGCCCGAGGACTCCGCGCACCGGCTCCCGGCGCTCGGCGTCGTCGGCTGGGCCCGCTGGTTCTGGCGGCAGCTGACCTCCATGCGGGTCGCGCTGCTGCTCCTGCTGCTGCTCGCGCTCGCCGCGATCCCCGGCTCGCTGATCCCGCAGACCGGCACCGACGCCACCAAGGTCGCCGCCTTCCGCGCGGCCCACACCACCCTCGGCCCGGTGTACGAGCGGCTCGGGCTGTTCCACGTGTACAGCTCGGTGTGGTTCTCCGCGATCTACCTCCTGCTGTTCGTCTCCCTCATCGGCTGCATCGTGCCCCGCACCTGGCAGTTCGTCGGCCAGGTGCGCAGCCGCCCGCCGGGCGCCCCGCGGCGGCTGACCCGGCTGCCCGCGTACACCACCTGGCGCACCGGGGCGTCGCCGGAGCAGGTGCGCGAGGCCGCGCTGGCCCTGCTGAAGAAGCGCCGCTTCCGGGCGCACACCGCGGGGGACGCGGTCGCCGCCGAGAAGGGCTACCTGCGCGAGATCGGCAACCTCGCCTTCCACGTCGCGCTGATCGTGCTGCTGGTCGCCTTCGGCTGGGGCCAGCTGTTCAAGTCCGAGGGCAACAAGCTGGTCGTCGAGGGCGACGGCTTCTCCAACACGCTCACCCAGTACGACGACTTCAAGTCCGGCAGCCTCTTCAGCTCCGACGACCTGGTGCCGTTCAGCTTCCACCTGGACAAGTTCACCGGCACCTACGAGATGACGGGGCCCAACCGGGGCACTCCGCGCACGTACCAGGCCGCCCTCACCTACAGCGAGGGCGCCTACGGCAAGGAGAAGAAGACCACCGTCAAGGTCAACCACCCGCTGGAGATCGGCGACGCCAAGGTCTACCTCACCGCGCACGGCTACGCGCCCGTGATGACGGTCCGCGACGGCAAGGGCGACGTGGTCTACCGCGACGCCGTCCCGCTGCTGCCGCTGGACAACAACGTCACCTCGACCGGCGTGGTCAAGGTCATGGACGGCTACCGGAACGCCCGGGGCGCGACCGAGCAGCTCGGCATCAAGGCGTTCTTCTACCCGACGTTCGGCGGCACGGGCACCGAGGCCGGCTCGCAGTTCCCGGCGCTGATCAACCCGCTGCTGAACCTCGAGCCCTACCACGGCGACCTGGGCGTCGACTCGGGCATCCCGCAGAGCGTCTACCAGCTCGACAAGTCCCACATGAAGGACTACAAGGACGCCAAGGGCCTCCAGGTCCGCGGCAACCTCAAGCCCGGCGAGACCCTGACCCTGCCCGGCGGCGCCGGCTCGGTCACCTACGAGGGCACCAGGCAGTGGGCCAACTTCCAGGTGGTCCAGGAGCCGGGCGGCGGCTGGGCCCTGGCCGGCGCCCTCGCCGCGATCCTCGGACTGGCCGGCTCCCTGTTCCTGCAGCGCCGCCGTGTGTGGGTGCGCGCCGTGCCGGGCGACGACGGCGTCACCGTCGTCGAGATGGCCGGGCTCGGCCGCAGCGAGTCCGCCAAGGTGCCCGAGGAGCTCGGCGACCTCGCCGGCCTCCTGTACGAGCGGGCCCCCGGTGCCCCGGACCCGGATCCCGACCCCGCAGTTTCCCCCGACCCCGACCCTCACGTCGTACCTGCCGAAGGGGCTGAGCAGCAGTGACCCTCGCCGCCGCCACCAACGAACACCTCGCGAACATCAGCAACACGCTGATCTACTCCGCGATGGCCGTCTACACCCTGGCCTTCTTCGCGTACATCCTGGAGTGGCTGTTCGGCAGCCGCAGCAAGGTCGGGCGCACCGCCGCCGCGCTGACTGCCGAGGCCCGCCGGACGAAGGCGCCGGCCGTCACCGTCCGCCAGAACGGCGGGACCGCCGTCCTGGAGCGGCCGGAGGTCGTCGTGCGCTCGGCGTCCGGGTCGCGGGACGTGCCCGACGGGCCGGGCGCGCACGGCGGGGACGAGCAGGGCGACCTGTACGGCCGGATCGCGGTCTCCCTCACCGTGCTGGCCTTCGCGGTGGAGCTGGCCGGCGTCATCGCCCGCGCGGCCTCCGTGGAGCGGGCGCCGTGGGGCAACATGTACGAGTTCAACATCACGTTCTCCACGGTCGCCGTCGGCGTCTACCTCGCCCTGCTGGCGCTGAGGAAGAACGTCCGCTGGCTCGGCCTGTTCCTGACCACCACGGTCCTGCTCGACCTGGGCCTCGCGGTCACCGTCCTGTACACCGCGAGCGACCAGCTGGTCCCGGCGCTGCACTCGTACTGGCTGTACATCCACGTCTCCACCGCGATCTTTTGCGGAGCGGTGTTCTACGTCGGCGCGGTCGCCACCATCCTGTACCTCTTCAAGGACGGCTACGAGACCAAGCTGGCCGGCGGCGGCACGCCCGGCCGCTTCGCGAACTCCGTCCTGGACCGGCTGCCCTCCGCCGCGTCCCTGGACAAGTTCTCCTACCGCGTCAACGCGGCCGTCTTCCCGCTGTGGACGTTCACGATCATCGCGGGCGCCATCTGGGCGGGCGACGCCTGGGGCCGCTACTGGGGCTGGGACCCCAAGGAGACCTGGTCCTTCATCACCTGGGTCGCCTACGCCGGCTACCTGCACGCCCGCGCCACGGCCGGCTGGAAGGGCCGCAAGGCCGCCTACCTGGTCCTGATCGCCTTCGGCTGCTGGCTGTTCAACTACTACGGCGTCAACATCTTCGTCTCCGGCAAGCACTCCTACGCGGGCGTCTGAGCCGGTCAGGGGGCACCCTGGAGACATGACCGGTTCCATTGAACAGGGCACCAGCCAGACCCACGGGAACACGCACATCCTGCACTTCCTGGTGAAGTTCCCGCAGCCGATGGAGGCGGTCTGGCCGGCGCTCTCCACCCCCGAGGGGCTCGGCGCCTGGTGGACCGCCGTGGACGTGCTCGAGCCCCGGCTCGGCGGCACGGTCGCCCTGCGCGGCCTGGGCGCCGGCCAGGTCACCGCGTGGGACGTCGACCGGATCGCCGAGTACACCCTCGACGACGGCGCCCGCGTCCGCTTCCACCTGGAACCCGACGGCGGCCACGGCAGCGCCCTGCGCTTCTCCCACGAGTTCCGCGGCGAGGGCGCCTCGGAACAGGACTGGCGCGACCGCCTCGAACGCCTGATCGCGAAGCTGGGTTAGGACTCGGGCGGCCCGGCGGGGGTCACTCGCCGATGTCCTCGTTCCACAGCGCCGGTTCGCTCGCGATGAAGGAGCGCATCATCGCGACGCACCCGGGGTCGTCCAGGAGGACGATCTCCACGCCGTGCCCGGCCAGCCAGTCGTGGCCGCCGTGGAAGGTCTCGGCCTCGCCGACCACCACCCGGGAGATGCCGAACTGGCGGACCAGGCCCGAGCAGTACCAGCAGGGCGACAGCGTGGTGACCATCGTCGTGCCGCGGTACGTCCGCTGTCGGCCGGCCGCGCGGAAGGCCGCTGTCTCCGCGTGCGCCGAGGGGTCGCCGTCCTGGACGCGGCGGTTGTGGCCGCGGCCCAGCAGGGTGCCGTCGGGGCCGTAGAGCGCGGCGCCGATGGGGATGCCGCCCTCGGCGAGCCCGGCCCGCGCCTCCGCCACCGCCGTGGCGAGCCACTCACGCGCCCGTGCCTGGTCCATGCGTGCGCTCTCCCGTCCTCGTCGCGCCCGGTCCGCGGAGCCGGTGCCCGCGGACGGCCGGGCCGCTCAGCCGACCCGCAGCAGCAGTTTGCCGGTGCTCGCCCGGGTCCCCATCAGCCGGTGGGCCTCCGCCGCGTCCGCCAGGTCGAACTCCGCGGTGACCGGCAGGGTCACGGTCCCGTCGACCGCCGTGGCGAACGCCCGCTCCGCCAGCGCCCGCAGGTGAGCCGGGGAGGTCTTCGCCAGGGTCAGGATGGAGAAGCCGCCGACCGACCGGCCGCCCGGGTACAGCTCCGGCTGCCCCACGTGCCACGGCTCGGCGGAGCTCGCGTTGCCGAAGGAGACCAGCCGCCCGAAGACGGCGAGCGAGGCCAGGGACTGCCGGAAGGTCTCGCCGCCCACGGCGTCGAGGGCGAGGTCCACGCCCCGGCCGCCGGTGGCCGCCCGCACCCACTCGGGCAGGCCGCCCGCCGCTCCCGGCCCCGCCTCGACGTCCCCGACGTACACCTCGTCGTAGCCGTGCTCGCGGGCGTACCGCGCCTTGGACTGCGAGGACACCACCCCGTACACCGCGCCCGCGCCCGCCGCGCGCGCCAGTTGGCCCGCCACCGTGCCGACCCCGCCCGCCGCGCCCTGCACGAGCACGCTCTCGCCGGGCTGGAGCCGGCCCACGGAGTGCAGCAGCGCGTACGCGGTCGGCAGCACCGTCGGCAGGGTGGCCGCCGTGCGCAGGCCGACGCCGGCCGGGACCGGGAAGACGGTCGCCGCGTCGGCGACGACGACCTCGGCGTACGCCCCGCCCTCGGTCAGCGCGGCCACCTCCTGGCCGACGGCCAGTCCCGTCACGCCCGCACCGACGGCCCGGACGCGGCCGGAGACCTCCAGGCCGGGGCGGTGGGGGAGCGCGGGCACCCGGTACCCCTCGGAACGCGCCTTCAGATCGGCGAAGTTGACCCCCGTCCAGGCCACGTCCACGCTCACCCGGCCGGGACCCGGCTCGGGCACCTCGGCGTCCACGACCCGCAGGACCTCGGGGCCGCCGTACTCCTGGAACTCGATCGCGCGCATGCTGCAGCCGTCCTTCCGGCAGGGGGAGCGGAGCCGTAGAGATACGATGACCGTCAAACTACGACGGTCATCGAACAAGCGCAAGCGGTGCGCCGGGCGGCCGCGGCCCCCGTCAGGAACCCTGCGCGTCCTCGCCCCGCTCCTTGCGGCGCAGCTCCTCCTCGCGGCGGCGCAGGTCCGCCTCCCAGTCCTTCAGCAGCGCCTCGTCGCGCTTGTTCTCCTCGGCGAGGGACTTCAGGAACTCGGGGTTGTCGTCGGGGGCGACGTACTGCGGGCGGTGGTTGCGGTGCCACTCGGAGGGGGTGCGCCCGCCCGCCGGCGCGGTCCGCGCCCTGCCCGCGGCCAGCCACGCGATCGGGCCGACGATCCAGAACAGCAGGATGATGAACACCCAGGCGATCTTCGGCAGGTGCCGGGCCTCGTCCTCGGGCGTGTTCAGGCAGTCGATGAACGCGAAGATCGTCAGCGCCAGCGGCACGAGGTACATCAACAGCCGGAACATGGTGGTGCGACCCCCAGGAGACGGTTGCGGGGCCCCGAGGGCCCCGATGACGCGCACAGGCTAGCGGGTGGGTGCGAACCCCTCCCACCCGGCGGCCGGAGCGGGGCCATAGCGGGACAAAGGGGCAACCAGCCCGGCGGGCCACGGGCGGCCCCGCGCGCGGGACGGACAGGGGCCTCGGCGATACTGGGACGCATGGCTTACGACGATCTTCGTTCCCTGCTCAGGGCACTGGAACGCGAAGGCGACCTCAAGCGCGTCAAGGCGGAGGTCGATCCGTACCTGGAGGTCGGGGAGATCGTCGACCGGGTCCAGAAGTCCGGCGGGCCCGCGCTGCTCTTCGAGAACGTGCGCGGCTCCGACATGCCCCTCGCCATGAACGTCTTCGGCACCGACCGCCGCCTGCTCAAGGCGCTCGGGCTGTCGTCGTACGGCGACATCTCCGACAAGATCGGCGGGCTGCTGCGGCCCGAGCTGCCGCACGGGTTCGTGGGCGTGCGCGAGGCCTTCGGCAAGCTCGGCGCGATGACCCACGTGCCGCCGAAGAAGGTCAAGGACGCCCCCGTGCAGGAGGTCGTCCTGCGCGGCGACGACGTCGACCTCGACCGGCTGCCCGCGCTGTTCACCTGGCCCCAGGACGGCGGCTCCTTCTTCAACCTGGGGCTCACCCACACCAAGGACCCGGAGACCGGGATCCGCAACCTCGGCCTGTACCGCCTCCAGCGCCACGACCGGCGCACCATCGGCATGCACTGGCAGATCCACAAGGACAGCCGCAACCACTACCAGGTCGCCGCCCGGCGCGGCGAGCGGCTGCCCGTGGCCATCGCCTTCGGCTGCCCGCCCGCCGTCACCTACGCCTCCACCGCCCCGCTGCCCGGCGACATCGACGAGTACCTCTTCGCCGGGTTCATCGCGGGCAAGCGCATCGAGATGGTCGACTGCAAGACGGTCCCGCTCCAGGTGCCCGCGCAGGCCGAGGTCGTCCTGGAGGGCTGGCTGGAGCCCGGCGAGATGCGGCCCGAGGGCCCCTTCGGCGACCACACCGGCTTCTACACCCCGCAGGAGCCCTTCCCGGCGCTGACCATCGACTGCGTCACGATGCGCCGCAAGCCCCTGCTCCAGTCGATCGTCGTCGGCCGCCCCCCGACCGAGGACGGGCCGCTGGGCCGCGCGACGGAACGCTTCTTCCTGCCCCTGCTGAAGATCATCGTCCCGGACATCGTGGACTACCACCTGCCCGAGGCCGGCGGCTTCCACAACTGCGCGATCGTCTCGATCGACAAGAAGTACCCCAAGCACGCCCAGAAGGTGATGCACGCCGTCTGGGGCGCGCACATGATGTCCCTGACCAAGCTGATCGTGGTCGTCGACGCCGACTGTGACGTGCACGACCTGCACGAGGTCGCCTGGCGCGCCCTCGGCAACACCGACTACACCCGCGACCTCACGGTGGTCGAGGGCCCCGTCGACCACCTCGACCACGCCTCCTACCAGCAGTTCTGGGGCGGCAAGGCGGGCATCGACGCGACGCGGAAGTGGCCGGAGGAGGGGTACACGCGCGACGGCGGGTGGCCCGAGATGGTCCTGTCCGACCCGGACACCGCGGCCCTGGTCGACCGCCGCTGGAAGGAGTACGGGCTGTGAGCTCAGCGTCCGCCGCGATCCCCACGCCGGGGCGCACCAAGGCGTTCCTGCGCCTGGTGATGATCGAGCACTCCGTGTTCGCGCTGCCCTTCGCCTACATCGCCTCGCTGACCGCGATGTACGCCTGGGACCGCAACATCCACTGGGGCCGGCTGCTGCTGGTCACCGTCTGCATGGTGGGCCTGCGCACCTTCGCCATGGCGGTCAACCGGATCATCGACCGCGAGATCGACGCCCGCAACCCGCGCACCGCGCAGCGGGAGCTGGTCACCGGAGCGATGTCCGTCCGGCACGCCTGGACCGGCGCGCTGATCGCCCTGGTGGTGTTCCTCGGCGCGGCCGCGCTGCTGAACCCGCTGTGCCTGGCGCTCGCCCCCGTCGCGGTGGTCCCGATGGTGGTGTACCCGTACGGCAAGCGGTTCACGAACTTCCCGCAGGCCATCCTGGGCGTCGCCCAGGCGATGGGCCCGATCGGCGGCTGGCTCGCGATCAGCGGCGAGTGGTCCTGGGACGCGGTGATCCTCGGCCTCGCGGTGGGCATCTGGATCGGCGGCTTCGACCTGATCTACGCCTGCCAGGACGTGGAGACCGACCGCCGGATCGGCGTGCGCTCGGTGCCGGCCCGCTTCGGCATCCCGGCCGCGATCCGGGCGGCGCGCGGGTGCCACGTGATCACCACGGCCCTGTTCGCCTGGTACGCCGTCGCCACCGACGCGGGCGCCTTCTTCTGGCTTGGCCTGCTGATCGTCGCGGGCGCCTTCGTCTACGAGCACTCCCTGGTCCGCCCGCACGACCTGTCCCGCCTGAACCGGGCCTTCTTCAGTGTGAACGGCTTCATCGGCATCGCCCTGTTCGTGTGCGCGCTGCTGGACCTGCTGGTGCGGGGGCTGACGCCGTAGCGGACGCGGGGCCGGGCCACGGCGGACACCCGCAAGGGGTGCGGCCGGTCCTCGGTCCCGCGCGACGCGCCGGTAGGCTCGTCGTGTGAACGCAGGAGAAAAGCAGCGCGCGCCTTGGATCGTGGGGGTGTCCGGGGCTTCCGGGACGCCCTACGCGGCCGCCGTGCTGCGGGCGCTGATCGCCGCCGGGGAGAGCGTCGACCTGGTGGTCAGCCGGGCCGCACGGCTGACGCTGCTGGACGAGACCGGCATCTCCTTCCGCGACGCCCACTGGCGGGACGACCTGGGCGCATGGCTGGCCCGCGGGGCCGACGGCAAGCCCGACGCCTTCGCCCCCGGGCTCGACGACGTGCGGTACTGGAGCCCCGGGGACCTGGCCGCCGGGCCGTCGTCGGGGTCGTACCGCGTCAAGGGCATGCTGATCGTGCCGGCCTCGACGGCCTGTGTCGCGGGCGTGGCGCTGGGGCTGTCGAAGGACCTGCTGCAGCGGGCGGCGAGCGTCACACTGAAGGAGCGCCGCAGGCTGGTGGTGGCCGTGCGGGAGACCCCGCTGAACGGCCAGACGCTGCGCCACCTCGTCGCGCTGGACGACGCCGGGGCGAGTGTCGTGCCGGCCTCACCCGGCTTCTACGCGGGCGCCACGCACATCCAGGACCTGGTGGACTTCGTCGCCGGGCGGGTGCTGGACGCGGCGGGCGTCGAGCACGGCCTGTACCGGCGCTGGAAGGGCGAACTGGGCGGCGGTGCGGCACCCGCACCGACCCGGTAGCCGGGCACCCCGCACTACCTCGCAGCACCTCGCAGTACCTCGTACTTCGCAGCACCTCGCACTACCTCAACCGAAAAGCGACTTTCACCGGAAGGCTTCGATCGCATGGACGCGGTGGACAGGCAGCTCATCCAGGCCCTGAGGGAGAACGGCCGGGCCTCCTACGCGGAGCTGGGGCGCCTCGTCGGCCTGTCGGGACCCAGCGTCACCGACCGCATCAACCGGCTGGAGGCGGCCGGCGTCATCACCGGTTACCGGGCCACCGTGAACGCGGCCCAGCTCGGCCTCGGCGTGATCGCCCTGATCGGCATCTCGCTGTCCGACGCGGCCGACCACGAGGACGTGGCGCGCCGGCTGAAGGACTTCACCGAGATCGAGGACTGCTGGTTCATCGCCGGCGACGACTCGTTCATGCTCAAGGTGCGGGCCAGTGACGTGGACGGTCTGGAGCGGATCATCCGCCGGCTCAGCGGCACCAAGGGCGTGTCCCGCACCCGTACCACGATCGTGCTGTCCACGAAGTGGGAGAACCGGGTCGGGGAACTGCCCGAAGAGGTCTAGGGATACCGTGGGTCGGGCTGTCGGAGAAAGGTGTGGGCATGGACGTCGGTCTCAAGCGCGAGCTGGAGGAGAAGGTCAGGGCCGGTGAGCGGCTGACCCGCGAGGACGGCATCGCCCTGTACGCGTCGGACGACCTGGCCTGGCTCGGCGGCCTGGCCCACGAGGTGCGCACCCGCAAGAACGGCGACGTGGTGCACTTCAACGTCAACCGGCACCTCAACATGACCAACGTGTGCACGGCGTCCTGCGCCTACTGCTCGTTCCAGCGCAAGCCGGGCGAGAAGGACGCGTACACGATGCGCATCGAGGAGGCCGTGAAGCTCGCCAAGGCGATGGAGGGCGAGAACCTCACCGAGCTGCACATCGTCAACGGCCTGCACCCGAACCTGCCGTGGCGCTACTACCCGCGCTCGCTGCGGGAGCTGAAGGCGGCCCTGCCGGACGTCTCGCTGAAGGCGTTCACCGCGACGGAGATCCACCACTTCGAGACGATCTCCGGGCTGAGCGCGAGCGAGATCCTGGACGAGCTGATCGACGCCGGTCTGGAGTCGCTGACCGGCGGCGGCGCCGAGATCTTCGACTGGGAGGTCCGCCGGCACATCGTGGACCACCGCACCCACTGGGAGGACTGGTCGCGCATCCACCGCCTGGCGCACGAGAAGGGTCTGAAGACCCCGTGCACCATGCTGTACGGCCACATCGAGGAGCCGCGCCATCGCGTGGACCACGTGCTGCGGCTGCGCGAACTCCAGGACGAGACCGGCGGGTTCCAGGTCTTCATCCCGCTGCGCTACCAGCACGACTTCGTGGACGTGCAGGACGGCAAGGTCCGCAACCGGCTCCAGGCGCGCACCCAGATGGCGACGGGCGCGGAGGCGCTGAAGACCTTCGCGGTCTCGCGGCTGCTGTTCGACAACGTCCCGCACGTGAAGGTCTTCTGGGTGATGCACGGCGTCCAGACCGCGCAGCTCGCCCTCCAGCACGGCGCGGACGACATGGACGGCTCGGTCGTCGAGTACAAGATCACGCACGACGCGGACAACTACGGCACGCCGAACAAGCTGACCCGCGAGGACCTGCTGGAGCTGATCCGCGACGCGGGCTTCCGCCCGGTGGAGCGCAACACGCGGTACGAGATCATCCGCGAGTACGACGGCCCGGACCCCGCGCGCCGGGAGTCGCCGCAGCCGATGCGGGTCTGACGTCGTGGATCGGTAAGGGTTACGATACGAACGTGTCCCTTACTTTCACTCTCGACCCCGCCGTCACCCCCGCGCTGCGCGACGGTGTCCTCGGGCTGTGGACGGACGTGTCCAACGCCGGGGGCTCCGTCGGGTTCGTGCCGCCGGTGACGCCGGAGGTCGTCCGGCCGGAGCTGGTCAAGCACCTGGTCGCGATGGCGGAGGGCCGCACCCGGCTGCTCGTCGGGCACGACGAGGGCGGGCGGATCGCCGCGACGGCCTTCCTCACCCTCAACACGCACCGGCTGATGGCCCACTGGCTGTGGCTCTACACGGTCATGGTCCACCCGCGCCACCAGGGCAAGGGGTACGGCCGCGACCTGCTCGCCGCCGCCGCGGACGCGGCCCGCGGCATCGAGGGCATCGAGGCGATCCGGCTCACCTGCCGGGGCGGGCTCGGCCTGGAGCGGTTCTACGCCTCCTGCGGCTACAAGGAGGTCGGCCGGGTGCCCGACGCCATCCGGGTCGCCCCGGGCGACGACCGCGACGACGTCATCCTGCTGCTGCCGCTGCGCTGACCGGAGCCCCCGGACCCCCTGCCAAGATCCGTCTCCCGGCGTGCTCTACTGGAAGCTGCCAGGGTGTCCCTTTTTGGAATCGGAAGAGTGGATTGAGATGCTCCGCTACACGCTGATGCGCCTCGGGATCTTCGTGGGCTGCCTCGTGGTCGTCTGGGGTCTCGTCTACTCCGGGATCGTCCCGCGCGGCCTCGGCGACTCCAACGGCATGTGGGTCGTCCTGCTCTCGCTGGTGATCTCCGCCCCCCTCAGCTTCGTGCTGCTGCGCAAGGAGCGCGACCGGGCCTCGGAGACGGTCGTGCGCCGGGTGGACCGGATGAAGGCCAACCTCGACGCCAACCGCTCCCAGGAGGACGCGGTCGTCGACGAGACCACCGCCTCCCAGCGGACGGCCTCCTGAGGGACCGCCTCCGCCCCGCGGAGGGGCCGGTCCGCGGCACCGCCCAACTACCCTTGGCCCCATGGGTGCCGTGAAGACCAAGCGGATGCCGCGCGCGGTCCGTGAGCAGCAGATGCTGGACGCCGCCGTGCGGACCTTCGGCCAACGCGGGTACACGGCCGCGTCCATGGACGAGATCGCCGAACTCGCGGGCGTGTCCAAGCCGTTGGTCTACCTGTACCTGAACTCCAAGGAAGACCTCTTCACCGCGTGCATCCGCCGGGAGGCCACCGCCCTCGTCGCGGCGGTGCGGGCCGGCGTCGGCACCGACCTGCCCGCCGACCGCCAACTCTGGGACGGCCTGCGGGCGTTCTTCGCGCACACCGCGCAGCACCCCGACGCCTGGTCGGTGCTGCACCTCCAGGCCCGCACCCACGGCGAGGTGTTCGCGGCCGAGGTCACGGCGATGCGCGACGAGATCGTCACCTTCGTCACCCAGCTCATCGCGGCCGCGGCCCGTGAGGCGCACCGCAACCCCGCCCTGCCCGAGCGGGAGGTCGCCGGACTGGCCGAGGCCCTGGTCGGCGCCGCCGAGTCCCTGGCCGACTGGGCCAACGCCACCGAGGGCGTCACGGCCCGCCAGGCGGCCACCACCCTGATGAACTTCGCCTGGTCGGGCCTCGGCGACCTGATGGCGGGCCGCCCCTGGTCCCCGCCGGAGGAGGAACCGCTCACCCGGCCGGCCGACTAGTCGTCGGTCCCGTCACCCGCGGGGCCCCGGTGCGGGGAGGCGCTCCACCCGCCCGCTCACGTGCAGCCGTCCGCCCTCCCCGGGGCCGCGCAGCGTGAAGCGGTCGCCGTCCGCCGCGAACACCACCGTGCCCGGCAGCAGCACCGGCGCCCGGAAGCCGGCGTGCACCCGGACCGCCGCCGGGGTGCCGTGCGCGGCCAGGCAGCGCGCCACGGTCCACATGCCGTGCGCGATGGCCCGGGGGAAGCCGAACAGGCGGGCGGTGAGCGGGTGCAGGTGGATGGGGTTGCGGTCACCGGAGGCGGCACCGTACCGGCGCCCGACGTCCCCCGAGAGCCGCCACTCGTCGAGGACCGGCAGCGGCACTCCTTCGGCGTCGTCCCCCTTGCCCGCGCCGGACGCCTCCGCCACGGGACGCCGTGTCCGGTGCCGGGCCAGGTAGGTGCTGCGCGACTCCCACACCACCTCCCCGCCGGAGCGCAGTGCGGTGGCCACGGTGGCCTCCGTGCCGCGCCGGTGCGGGGCCAGTCCCTCCACGTGCACGGCGAGGTCGTACGGCTCGGTGGCCGGGAGCGCGGTGTGCCGGGTGACGTCGATCGAGGTGTGCACCAGCCCGAGCAGCGGCAGCGGGAAGTCCCGCCGGCTCATCAGCCGCACGGCCGACGGGAAGCCGAGCACGTGCGGGTACGTCACCGGCAGCCCGTCGTCCCCGGGGGCGAAGCCGCACACCCGCTCGTAGGCGGCCAGCCGCGCCAGGTCGACGCGCAGGCCGGGCAGCACGATCCGGTCCCGCGGGTGGCCGGCGTCGGCGCGCGGGCGCTTGAAGGGGGAGAGCAGCGCCCCGCGCGCGAGCAGCAGGCCCAGCGGGGGACCGGCCGTGCGGGGGGCCGAGGGGGTGGGCGGCGTCGACGGGTCCGTGGTGGTCATCACGCCCCCAGCAGGCTCTGGCCGCACACGCGCACGACCTGTCCGTTGACCGCGCCGGACGCGGGGTCGGCCAGCCAGGCGGTGGTCTCGGCGACGTCCACGGGCAGTCCGCCCTGGGCGAGGGAGTTCATCCGGCGGCCCGCCTCCCGGATGAACAGCGGGACCGCGGCCGTCATCCGCGTCTCGATGAAGCCCGGCGCAACCGCGTTCACCGTCACGCCGTGCTCGGCCAGCGCGCGGGGCGCCAGGGACCGCACGAGACCGACGATCCCGGCCTTGCTCGCCCCGTAGTTGGTCTGCCCGGCGTTGCCCGCGAGGCCCGCGATGGAGGCGGTGGCGACGATCCGCCCGCCCGGGCGCAGGGTGCCCTCGGCGAGCAGGGCGTCGGTGGTGCGCAGCACGCTCGCGAGGTTGACGTCCAGCACGGAACTCCAGCGCTCGGCGGGCATGTTGACCAGGCGGCGGTCGCGGGTGACGCCGGCGTTGTGGACCAGGACGTCGAGTCCGCCCGGGAGTTCGGCGGCGATCCGTTCGCCCGCGTCCGCGGCCGTGATGTCCAGGGTGAGCGCGGTGCCGCCGAGGCGGTCGGCGAGGCGCCGGGCGTCCTGTGCGGCCTGCGGCACGTCGAGGACGACGACCCGGGCGCCGTCGCGGGCCAGCGTCTCGGCGACGGCCGCGCCGATGCCCCGGGCGGCCCCGGTGACCAGGGCGGTGCGGCCGGCGAGTGGGCGGCCGGGGTCGGCCGGCGGGACGGGGCCGGCCGCCGCGAGGACGTCGATCACCTGGCCGCTGACGTAAGCGGACCTGGGGGAGAGCAGGAAGCGCAGGGTGGACTCGGCGGCGCCCGCGTCGGTGAGCCGAACCAGGTTCACGGTCCTGCCCCCGCCGATCTCCTTGCCGAGCGACCGGATGAAGCCCTCCAGGGCCTGCTGGGCGGCCGACTGGTGGTGGTCGGCCGGGTCGAGCGGCGCCCCGAGGACGACGATCCGCCCGCTCGGGACGACGGACCGCACGACCGGGTGGAGGGCCGCGTGCACCCCGGCGAGCGTGTCGACGTCCCGGACCCCGGTGGCGTCGAGGACGACGGCGGCCGGGCGGGCGGCACCGGCGGCCGGGTCGACGGCCGGCCCCGTGCGCGCGAGCACGGGTGCGAGGTCGAGGGCCGAGGGGCCGGCCGTGAGGGCGAGCAGGGGGCCGTCGAGGGCGGGGCGGTCGGGGGACCAGCGGTGCAGGGCGGCCGGCTGGGGCAGGCCGAGCCGGCGGGTGAGGAACCGGCCGGGCGCGGTGCGGGTGAAGCTCAGATAGCGGTCGGGCATGTGCACAACTCCCCGGTGTCCCTGACGCGTTGTCGTGTCCCCGTGTCTTACCCCAGTCCTTACTGCAGAGTAAGGTTACCGGAGGTAATGCTACGTGACCATGAGGAGCAGGTCGAGATGAGCCCCGTGCAACCGCCCCGGGCCCGGCGTGTGGCGATCATCGGCGGGAGTCGTGTCCCGTTCGCCCGCTCCGACGGCCCCTACGCCACCGCGTCCAACCAGGACCTGCTCACCGCGGCGGTGGACGGCCTCGCCGACCGCTTCGGGCTGCGGGGGCCGGGCGCGGTGGACGAGGTGGTGGCCGGAGCCGTCCTCAAGCACAGCCGGGACTTCAACCTGGCCCGCGAGACCGTCCTCGGCTCCGCCCTCGACCCGCGCACCCCGGCGTACGACGTCCAGCAGGCGTGCGGCACGGGACTCCAGGCGGTCATCGCCGCCGCCAACAAGATCGCCCTCGGTCAGACCGAGTCGGCGGTCGCGGGCGGCGCGGACACGGCGAGCGACGCGCCCCTCGGCGTCAACGACCGGCTCCGGCGCATCCTGCTGGAGGCCCGCCGGGCCCGGTCCACCCGTGAACGGCTCAAGGCGCTCGCCCGGATCCGCCCCGGCCACCTCGTCCCGGACGTCCCCCGCAACGCCGAGCCGCGCACCGGCCTGTCGATGGGCGAGCACGCGGCGGTGACCGCCCGCGCCTGGGGCATCGGCCGCGAGGCGCAGGACGACCTGGCGGCCACCAGCCACCGGCGGCTGGCCGCCGCCTACGAGCGGGGCTTCTTCGACGACCTGGTCGTCCCCTTCCGCGGCCTGGAGCGCGACCAGAACCTGCGCCCGGACTCGACCACGGAGCAACTCGCGCGCCTGAAGCCGGTGTTCGGCCTCGACGCCCCCGACCCGACGATGACCGCGGGCAATTCGACCCCGCTGACGGACGGCGCCGCGGTCGTGCTGCTGGCCTCCGAGGAGTGGGCCGAGGCGCGCGGCCTGCGCCCGCTCGCGTACCTCACCACGTACGCGACGGCGGCCGTCGACTTCGTGCACGGTGACGTGGCCGACGGCGAGGACGGCCTGCTGATGGCGCCCGCGCACGCGGTGCCGCGCATGCTGGAGCGCGCCGGGTACGGCATCGAGGACTTCGACCTGGTCGAGATCCACGAGGCGTTCGCCTCCCAGGTGCTGGCCACCCTGGCGGCCTGGGAGAAGCGCGGCCTGGCCCCGGTGGACCGGGACCGGCTCAACGTCGCCGGCTCCTCGCTGGCGACCGGGCACCCGTTCGCGGCGACCGGCGCGCGCGTCGTCGCCACCCTGGCCAAGCTGCTCGCCGAACGCGGCGGACCGGGACGGGGGTTGATCTCCGTGTGCGCGGCCGGCGGGCAGGGGGTGACGGCGGTGCTGGAGCGGGACTGAGCCCGGCCAGGAGCGGTCCGGGGCGCCCGGCGACGGCATACCTGAGGGTCACTCACATGATCCGCAAGAATGCACAGCCCCGGCCCCGGAGCAACCCGGAAACCTCACAGCACGCTCACGTCAGGCCCGTACGATCCACTGCCTGACCGGCGGTAACACCTTTCCGGGACGTACCGCGGTGAACGCCTCGACACACGAGGCACGTAGTTCATGCAGCAAGCAGTTCTCGTCGCTGCACGCCCAGGGAGCCGCCCGTGTCCACCGCACACCCCACCTCCGCCGACTACGACACGGCTCCCCCCGTCCTCGTCCGGCCCGAGACGCTGCGCCTGGACGGGGTCGTGCGCGAGGCGTCCGTACCGGCGTTCGCGCAGCCGGTGCGGCACGGTTCGCTCGCCGACCTGCCCTTCGACAACGCCTCGGCCGCGCCGGGCGCGGTGGCCCTCAGCCGCAGGTGGCCGGACGGCCGCTGGAGCGATGTGACGGCCGAGCACTTCGCGGCGCAGGTGCTGGCCCTGGCCAAGGGGCTGATCGCCGAGGGGCTGGTGCCGGGCGACCGCATCGCCATCATGGCGCGCACCACGTACGAGTGGACGCTGCTGGACTTCGCCGCCTGGGCGGCCGGGCTGGTCACCGTGCCCGTCTACCCGACCTCGTCCGTGTTCCAGACCCGCTGGATCCTCCAGGACTCCGGCGCGGTCGCCCTGGTCACGGAGACCGTCGCCCAGGCCGCCGCGCTCGGCCCGGAGCGCGACCGCATCCCCGACCTGCGGCACGTGTGGGTCATGGACAAGGGGCACCTCGACCGGCTGGGCGAGGTCGGCGCGGCGCACGTGACGGACGGGGAAGTGTCCGTGCGCCGGGGCGTGCTGGGCCCCGACACCCTCGCCACCCTCATCTACACGTCCGGCACCACCGGCCGGCCCAAGGGCTGCGCGCTCACCCACGGCAACTTCTTCGCCGAGGTCGACAACGCCGTCGAGCTCCTCCACCCGGTCTTCAGGGCGGGCGGCGACGACCTCTCCGTCCTGCTCTTCCTGCCCCTGTCCCACGTGTTCGGGCGCATGGTGGCCATCGCCTGCCTGCGCGCCCGGGTGCGGCTGGGCCACGCGCCCAGCCTGAAGTCCGAGGACCTGCTGCCCGACCTCGCGGCGTTCCGCCCCACGTGCCTGCTGGCCATCCCGTACATGCTGGAGAAGATCTTCAACACCGCGCGCGCCCGGGCCGAGGCGGGCGGCCGGCTGTCCGCCTTCGACCGCGCGGCGGCCGTCGCGCGCCGCTACGGCGAGGCGGTCGAGGCCCACAAGACCGGCGCCGGACCGGGGCCGGGCGCCACGCTGCGGGCCGCCCGCACCTTCTACGACCCGCTGGTCTACCGGCGGATCCGCAACGCCATGGGCGGCCGCGTCCGGCACGCCATCTGCGGCGGCTCCCCGCTCGGCCGCCGCCTGGCCGCCTTCTACCTGGGCGCGGGCATCGAGATCTACGAGGGCTACGGCCTGACCGAGACGACCGGCGCGTCCACGGTCACCCCGCCGCTCAAGCCCCGCCTCGGCACCGTCGGCTGGCCGCTGCCCGGCACCCGGGTGCGCATCGCCGCCGACGGCGAGATCCTGCTCGCCGGCGACCACGTGCTGCGCGGCTACTGGGACCCGGCGGCCGGCGGGGTCGTCCCCGCGGCCCGCGACGGCTGGCTGCCGACCGGCGACCTCGGGCAGCTGGACGACGAGGGCTACCTGACGATCACCGGCCGCAAGAAGGAGATGATCATCACCGCGGGCGGCAAGAGCGTGGCGCCCGCCCCGCTGGAGAACTGGCTGCGCTCCCACCCGCTGATCTCCCAGGTGATGCTCGTCGGCGACGGCCGCCCCTACGTCTCCGCCCTGATCACCCTCGACCCCGACGGCATCACCCACTGGCGGCAGATGAACGGCAAGCACCCGGTCCCCGCCGAACTCCTCCTGGACGACGACGACCTGAGGGCGGTGCTCCAACGGGCCCTGGACGAGGCGAACAAGCTCGTCTCCCGCCCCGAGTCGATCCGCCGCTTCGCCGTGCTCCCGGTGGACTTCACGGAGGAGGCCGGCCACCTCACCCCGTCGATGAAACTCCGGCGCGACCAGGTCCTGCGGGACTTCGCCGACGTCGTGGAGGGGCTGTACCCGCCGCAGTAAAGGGTTGGCGCGGGCCTGTGCGGGCGGCCGAGGATGCCCGGGTGAACACGATCGAGTTCCTCCGCCACCCCGCTCCGGAGCACCCCCGCGCTTCCGTGTGGGCCGTGCGCGTCGACGGCGTGGACCTGCGCCGGCGGGTGGCGGACGCGACCCGCGCCCTGTGGCACCCGGAGCTGGCGGACCAGTTCGACGACCAGGAGCGCGAGGAGGAGGAACTCCTCCTGACCCAGCACGCCGGCCTCCCCGCGGCGGAGTTCGCCCCCGCCCACTTCCTGACCCCGGCGGACACCGCCCCCGTCCTGGGCTGCCCCTGCGGCATCTGGGACTGCTGGCCCCTGCTGGCCCACATCGGCACGACCCCGGAGTCGATCACCTGGACCGCGTTCCGCCAGCCCCACCGGCCCCAGTGGGGCACCCTGCCCCTGGGCCCGTTCACCTTCGCCCGGACCCCGTACGAGAAGGCCCTGGCGACGGCGCCCACCGTGGCGCAGGACCCGCTGGAGGACGAGGACCCGGCGTCCCGCCCGTAGGGACACGTCCCCGGGACACCGCGCCGTCAGGCCACCCAGCCCCCGCTGGTGCGGTGCCGGTGCAACCCGACGGCGGAGAACTCGTCCTCGCCGGCCCGCGCCGCGACCCCCAGCCGGCGCAGCGCCCGGGAGACCGGACTGCCGGCCGGCGGGAACGGCCGGCCCTCCTCGGCGTGGAGCGGGCCCAGGACGAGGGCGCCGCCCTCCCAGACGGCCGCCCGCTGCTCGCCCACACCGCCGAAGTACTCGGCTTCCACGTAGGCCACCGGTCCACCGGCCGACCAGCCGGCGAGCACCCGGTCGAACCCTCCGGGCACCTGCCTCCTCACAGGAGCGTCGGGGGATTTCGCCCGGACGGACGGGGCCGAACGGGGGAGCCGTCCGGAAGACGGGACGGCGGAAGGGGGGCCGGGTGGTGGGACCCCTCCGCGGACGGCCGGCGCAAAGGCAGGAGCCCCGTCGCCTTGCGGCGCGGGGCTCCTTGGGTACTGCACTCGGAGTCTGTGCTCAGGGCCTGGTCAGCCCCGGATCAGACGGGGGTGACGTTCTCCGCCTGCGGGCCCTTCGGGCCCTGCGTGACGTCGAAGGACACCTGCTGGTTCTCCTCGAGGGACCGGAAGCCGGTCGAGTTGATCGCGGAGTAGTGGACGAAGACGTCCGGGCCGCCGCCTTCCTGGGCGATGAAGCCAAAGCCCTTTTCGGCGTTGAACCACTTCACGGTTCCGGTAGCCATAAGCCCTCCTTGGGCCCAAAGGGTTGCCCTGCTCCAGAACCAGCAAGTGTGAAGACGATGTTCTGCACAACTGCGTACGTCTGAAAACGACGAGAGCCCGCGGTCACATGCTCCGCAGGCTCTGTACTGCAAGGGAAACCAAACTGCAACTTGCGGCGAGCCTAGCACGCGGGCAGCCGAAAGCAACAGGGGTCAAGATCACATCACTCGGATGTTTGAACCGTGCCCGAGTGGTTGACGACGCCCGACGGCGGGGGGTGAAGCTCGCAGCGTACCGGATGGGGTCTAGCCTCGCGATGTGGACAATTCTCGCACCCGGCCGCGCGTCGGCCACATCCAGTTCCTGAACTGCCTGCCCCTCTACTGGGGGCTCGCGAGAACGGGCACGCTCCTCGACTTCGAGCTGACGAAGGACACCCCCGAGAAGCTCAGCGAGCAGCTGGTGCAGGGAGACCTCGACATCGGGCCGATCACCCTGGTCGAGTTCCTCAAGCACGCCGACGAGCTGGTCGCCTTCCCCGACATCGCCGTCGGCTGCGACGGCCCGGTGATGAGCTGCGTGATCGTCTCGCAGGTCCCCCTGGAGCAGCTGGACGGCGCCCGCGTCGCCCTCGGCTCCACCTCCCGCACGTCCGTGCGCCTGGCCCAGCTGCTGCTGGCCGACCGCTACGGCGTCACCCCGGAGTACTACACCTGCCCGCCCGACCTCAGCGTGATGATGCAGGAGGCCGACGCCGCCGTCCTCATCGGCGACGCCGCGCTGCGGGCCAACCTGCTCGACGGCCCCCGCTACGGCCTGACCGTGCACGACCTGGGCGCGCTGTGGAAGGAGTGGACCGGCCTGCCGTTCGTCTTCGCGGTGTGGGCGGCACGCCGCGACTACCTGGAGCGCGAGCCGCTCATCACGCGCAAGGTCCACGAGGCCTTCCTCGCCTCCCGCAACCTGTCCCTGGAGGAGGTCGGCAAGGTCGCCGAACAGGCGGCGCGCTGGGAGGCGTTCGACGAGAAGGTCCTCGAGCGGTACTTCACCACCCTGGACTTCCGGTTCGGCGCGCCCCAGCTGGAGGCCGTGACCGAGTTCGCGCGCCGGGTCGGCCCCACGACGGGTTTCCCCGCGGACGTGAGGGTGGAACTGCTGCGGCCGTAACCTGCCTCTGAGTTCTCACAGGGCGCCGCGCGCGGTCGCGCGGGGTGCCGCACGGGGGAGGGGTGGACGGCATGCAGCCGCTCGGAGCGGACGAGCCCACGGTCGTCGGGCCCTACCGGCTGCTCGGCCGGCTCGGGGCCGGCGGCATGGGCCGGGTCTACCTGGGGCGCAGCGCGGGCGGGCGCACGGTCGCCGTGAAGATCGTGCACCCCCACTTCGCGCTCGACGAGGAGTTCCGCGCCCGCTTCCGGCGCGAGGTGGACGCGGCACGCCGGGTGGGCGGCGCCTGGACCGCGCCGGTGCTGGACGCCGACCCGGACGCCGCGGTGCCCTGGGTCGCCACGGCGTACGCGGCCGGGCCGTCCCTGGCCGCCGCGGTCGGCCCGCACGGCGAGCCGCTGCCCGGGCACACCGTACGGGTGCTGGGCGCGGGCCTCGCCGAGGCGCTGACCGCCGTGCACGACCTGGGCCTCGTCCACCGCGACGTGAAGCCGTCCAACGTGCTGCTCACCATGGACGGCCCCCTGCTGATCGACTTCGGCATCGCCCGCGCCACCGACGGCACGGCCTCCCTCACCTCCACGGGCGTCTCCGTCGGCTCGCCCGGCTACATGGCCCCCGAGCAGATCCTGGGCAAGGGCGCCTCCGGCGCGGCCGACGTCTTCTCCCTGGGCGCCGTCCTCGCGTACGCCGCGGCCGGCGCGCCGCCCTTCCGCGGCGACACCTCGGCCGCGCTCCTCTACAAGGTCGTGCACGAGCAGCCGGAGCTGGGGGAGCTGGCCCCGGGCGAGCTGCGGGACGTCGTCGAGGCGTGCCTGGCCAAGGACCCGGCCGCGCGGCCCACCCCCGCCGAGGCGGCCCGGCGGCTCGCCCCGCAGGGCGCGGCCCGGCTGGTGACGGCCGGCTGGCTGCCGGGGCCGCTGGTGGAACAGGTGGGCCGCAGCGCCGTCCAGCTGCTGAACCTGGAGGGCGCGGCCACCGGCCCGGGCGCCGCGCCGGTGGCGTCGGGGCCGGTCGGCTTCGACGGCATGGCGGTGCAGTCGGACACGACGACGGCGACGGGCGGCCGGGAGACGGGCCCGCCCGCCGACCGGGCCGCGACCCACGGCACCTTCGGGCCGCCGCCGGTGATGCCCGGGTCCCGGACGCCCGCGGACGCCCCGGCGGGGCCGCACGGCGGCGCCTCCACCGTCGTACCGGCGCCACGGGACGACAAGCCCGGCAAGGTGTCCGTCACCGTCGCCGCCGGGGTGGCGCCCGGGGACGGCGGCCGCGGGCGGCGGCTGAGCTGCACGGTCGCGCTCGCAGTGGCCGGGGCGCTGGCCGCCGTGACGCTCGGCTCGGCGGTCCTCTTCGACCTGGTGCCCGGCGGCGACCGCGACGGCGACAGCGGGGCCGCGGGCGCGCAGTCGTCGCCCCCGGCCGCGGACTCCGACAGGCCCGGCCCGAGCACCGGCGGCCCGTCCGGCCCGGGCACCTCCAGCCCGGGCGCGTCCAGCCCCGGCGCCTCCAGCCCCGCGCCGACGGCCTCCGGCGGATCCGGCGCGCTGCCCGCCCGGTACGTCGGCACCTGGGAGGGCGAGGGCAGCGGGCTCGGGGGGACGCTGCCCATGGGGACGTTCCGGGTGACGCTCCACAAGGCGACGGTGGGGCAGGGGATCGGCGAGCTGCGCCAGACCGACGTGCTCGGCTCGGTCTGCGTCGACCTGCTCACGCTGAAGCAGGTCACCGCGAGCGAGGTGGTGGCCACCTCCACCGGCGCCGCGTCCAACCACGGCGGCTGCAACCCGACCCCGCACACCGTGCGGCTCGTGCCCACCGGCGACGACCTGACGTACCGCTCGGACAGCGCGGCGGAGGGCGAGCCCGTCGCGCGGATGGCGCGGGTCGGGTGAGCGGCGTGCCATTCGACCTGCTCCTCGTCCTGGCCGCCGCGCTGTGGGGAGCGGCGGCCGGAACCCTGCTGCCGCGCCCGGCCCACCGGTTCTCCGTGCCGCTGCCGGAGCCGGAGGACACAGAGCCGGAGGACACGGAAACGGAGGCGGAGACGGCGGCGGAGGCATTCGAGGGGTACGGCTGGCGGGACGCGTGTCCCGTCGGGCACCCGGTCACGGGCTGGCTCGGCCCCGCGCGGTGCGCACCGTGCGGCGGGGTGGCGTACGGCCCCCGCCCCCTTCCGTTCGCCGTGGTCACCGCCCTGCTCTGCGCCGTCCTCGCCGCCGCGACCGGGACGCGGCCCGAGCTCGCGGTGTGGCTGCTGCTCGCGCCCGTGGGCGTGCTGCTCGCGGCCGTCGACCTGGCGGTGCACCGGCTGCCGGACCCGCTCACCCTGTCGCTCGCCGCGGCCGCCCCCGCGCTGCTCGGCGCGGCCGCCCTGCTGCCGGAGCACGCCGGGGACTGGACGACGGCCCTGCTCGGCACGGTCGCCCTCGGCGGTGCCTACCTGGTGCTGCACCTCCTCAACCCCTCCGGGATGGCCTTCGGCGACGTGAAGCTGTCGCTCGGGGCGGGGGCCGTGCTCGGCTGGTACGGCTGGCCGACGGTGATGCTCGGCACGCTCGCCGCGTTCGTGCTCGGCGCGCTGTACGGCGGGGTGCTGGTCCTGGCGCGGCGGGCGGACCGCAGGACGGTGATCCCGTTCGGGCCGTTTCTGCTCGCGGGCACGCTCACGGGCGTCCTGATCGGCGCCGGTGCGGCCTGACCTCGGGTGCCCGAGCGGGCTGGCGTAGGCTGGCTCAGTCCGTCCACAACCCTTGTGAGCCTTGCGAAAGGGACGCCGGTGACCGAGAAGGCCGACCTCACCCCCATCGATGTCACAGCCGTCCTCGACCGTGCCGCCGCGGGTGGGCGGATCACCCCCGAGGAGGCGCTCGTCCTCTACCGCGACGCCCCACTGCACGCGCTGGGCGCCGCCGCCGACGCCGTGCGCCGCCGCAAGTACGCGGGGACCGAGCACATCGCGACGTACATCATCGAGCGGAACATCAACTACACGAACGTGTGCGTCACGGCGTGCAAGTTCTGCGCCTTCTACGCCGCCCCCAAGGACACCGCCAAGGGCTGGACGCGCGACCTCGACGACATCCTGCGGCGCTGCGCCGAGACCGTCGAACTCGGCGGCACGCAGATCATGTTCCAGGGCGGCCACCACCCGGACTACGGCGTCGAGTACTACGAGTCGCACTTCAAGGCCATCAAGGACGCCTTCCCGCAGCTGGTGATCCACTCGCTGGGCGCCTCCGAGGTCGAGCACATGGCGCGGATCAGCGGGGTGTCGGTCGAGGAGGCCATCACCCGCATCCACGAGGCCGGACTGGACTCCTTCGCCGGCGCGGGCGCCGAACTGCTGCCCGAGCGGCCGCGCAAGGCCATCGCCCCGCTGAAGGAGAGCGGCGAGCGCTGGCTGGCGATCATGGAGACCGCGCACCGGCTGGGCGTGGAGTCCACCTCGACCATGCTCATGGGCACCGGTGAGACCAACGCCGAGCGCATCGAGCACCTGCGGATGATCCGCGACGTCCAGGACCGCACCGGGGGCTTCCGGGCCTTCATCCCGTACACGTACCAGCCCGAGAACAACCACCTCAAGGGCCGCACCCAGGCGACGATCTTCGAGTACCTGCGGATGATCGCCATCGCCCGGCTGTTCCTCGACAACGTCCAGCACATCCAGGGCTCCTGGCTGACGACCGGCAAGGAGGTCGGCCAGCTGTCCCTGCACTACGGCGCGGACGACCTCGGCTCGATCATGCTGGAGGAGAACGTCGTCTCCTCGGCCGGCGCCAAGCACCGCTCCAACCGCCTGGAGATCATCGACCTGATCCGCAAGGCGGGACGGGTGCCGGCCCAGCGCGCGACGACGTACGAGCACCTCGTCGTGCACGACGACCCGGCGAACGACCCCGTCGACGACCGCGTGGTCTCGCACATCTCCTCCACGGCCATCGAGGGCGGCACGGCCCACCCGGAGCTGAAGCTCCTCGCCCCCAACTGAGCGGTCCGTGCTGACGATTCACGCGGACGCGCGCGGGCACGCGCTCGCCGTGCGGGGCGAGTGGATCGCGGACGCCGGGCCCCTGGCGGACGTGGTCGCGGCGCACCCGCACGCGCGCGTGCGGGAGTGGCCCGGCATCCTCACGCCCGGGCTGCTCAACCTCCACGGCACGGAACTGCTGGAGGAGGCGTACCACCCGGATCCCCGTGAGGCCGACGCGCTGGGCACCGAGCCGCTGACCGGCGACGCGCTCGCGAACCTCGCCCCGGACGACGCCCGTTGGGGCGCGAGCGCCCGGCGCGGGGTGCAGCGGATGCTGGCCCACGGCACGGTAGCGGCGGCCTGCGAGGAGTTGCGCAACCGCGCCGTGCGGGACGCCGTACGGCGCACCGGGCTCGGCGTGGTGGGCCGCACCGGGCGCCCCGGCGGGGTGCCGTCGCTCGACCCGTACGCCTCGGGCCTGCCCGTCGAGTTCTTGCCGCCTCGCGTGCGGGGGTCCGCCGCCCGCTTCGCCGTGTTCGACGTGCGCGACGAGTCCGAGCTCGCGGAACGCGGGGCGGGGACGTGCGTGGCGACGGTGGTCGGCGGCCGGCTGGTGTACCGCAGGCGCTGAGCGCGCCCGGGGCCCCGCGGCCGCGGCTTCCCGGCGGCTACCGCGCGAAGGCCTCCGCGAACGCCCCGGTCTCCTGCCGCACCCCGCTGCACGTGGTCAGCGCGTCCTCGGTGGAGGCGTCCGCGCCGCACTGCTGGTCGCGGAACGCCGACCACATCGACACCCAGCCCACGCCCTTGCCCTCGGCGAACGTGCGCACCTGGGCCGCGTCGGACAGGGTGAACGTCTCACCGGCGACGTCGTTCACGCCGATCATCGAGGTGAGGGCCATGCCCCGCCAGGCCGCCGCGCCGGACGTGCCGAAGAGCTTCGCCAGCTGGGTGTGCGCGGCGGTCGCCGAGGTGATCGCGTAGTCGCCCATGTCGCCGTCGTACGACTCGCCGTAGTTCATCGTCATCAGGTTGACGGTGGAGACCTGGACGTCGTACGTGTTCGCCGAGGTGAGCAGCGCCAGGCCGTCCGCGTCGAGTCCGGACGGCATCACCGGGAGGGTGAAGGTCACGGTCAGGCCCGGCCGTTCCCGCTGGAGCAGGGCGATCGCCCGTGAACGCAGCGCGACGGAGGCGGAGTCGGTCAACTCGTCGCCCTCGATGTCGAAGTCGGCCTGCGTGGAGCCGGCCGCGTCGAGGGCCGCGCCGTACGCCTCGGCCAGCGCGGAGACGCTGTCGCAGGTCGCCGCCAGTTCCTTGCCGGAGGCGCCGCCGAAGGAGACCCGCACGCTCGCGCCGTTCTTCTTCAGCGCGCTGATCCGGGTGGCCACGGTCGCGTCGTCCACGGCGTGCGTGCCGTTCCAGCGCGGGGTGCAGGTGCTGTCGTCCGAGATCACGAAGGCCAGGTTGTACGACGCCGGCGAACCGGCCGCGTCGTTGGCGGAGGCCTCGGTGGCGCTGACGTACGGCGCGTACGCGGTCGGGCTCTCCTGCCCCCGGCTCTCGTGCTCCGGCGTCCCGGAGCATCCAGCCGTCGCCAGTGCGAACAGACAGGTGAGCCCGGTCAACGGCCTCAGGAAACTCCTCATTGCGTAATGCACCCGCTCTCGTGACGTCCGTCCCGCGACCGGAAATCTCTCACACCAGAGCGGCCAGCAGTTCATTTTCTCAGGGAAGTGACAGGTCAGGCCCTTCCTCACGGCTCGCTCACAACGTGACCAGAGCTCCCGGCACACAAACGCACCTACTGTCCGGGGAATGCAATCCGAGCCTGCCATCGAACACCGCGCCGCCGCGCGCGGTCGCCGTCGCAAACGCGGGAACGACTCCGTGGAGGGCCCCGTCTTCGTCGACACCTCCGGGCGCCGTTCGAAGGTGCTGCGGCGCATCGGCCTGCTCCTCGGCGCCGGCTGCCTCGCCTACGCGGCCGTCCTCGGCGCCGCCTTCATGGGCTGGGGCACGGACCTGACGCCGTCGTCGCTGCTGCCGTTCGGCGACAGCGCCCGGGGCGGCCCCGGCGGCCTCCGTCCCGCGGGCGGCCACGGCGACCCGGCCGGCCGGCCGTCCGGCGCGCCCACCGCGGCACCCACCTCCCCCGTGCCCCCCACGGGCGCCGCGTCGCCGATCGCCACCCCCACCGCCTCCGCGGCCGCCGACTGACGGGAACGCACACCACCACCATGACCACGACGACGTCCTCCCGCGGCCGCCGCCGCGCCCCCACCCGCATCGAACGGGCGGCGGGCCGGGCCGCGGCGCTCCAGAAACCGCGCGTCATCCTCGCCGCGCTGCTCCTGCTGGCGCTGACCAGCGTGATGCTCCTCGACGGCTACCTGCGCGCCGAGGTCGGCGGCGACCAGCGCGTGCGCACGGGGGCCAGTTCCAGCGAGGTGCCCGACGCGGTCCTCGACGGCGGTCCGATCCTCACCTTCCGGGGCGGACGGGCCACGACCGTCTCCGTCCCCGACAAGACGATCGCGCTCACCTTCGACGACGGCCCCAACCCCACCTGGACGCCCCAGGTACTGGCCGTCCTCGAGAAGTACGACGTGCCGGGCACGTTCTTCCTGGTCGGCTCGATGGTGTCCCGCTACCCGGGCATCGTGCGGAACCTGGTGCGCCAGGGCAACGAGGTCGGCATCCACACCTTCACGCACGTCGACCTGTCGTACCAGAGCAGCGCCCGCGTCCACCGGGAGATCACCCAGACCCAGCTCGCGCTGGCCGGCGCGGCGGGCATCACGACGACTCTGTTCCGCGCGCCCTACTCCTCCGGGACGGACGCCATCGACAACTACAGCTGGCCCGTCTACCAGGAGCTCGGCGAGGAGGGCTACACCAGCGTCTTCGTCGACACCGACAGCGACGACTGGAAGCGGCCGGGCGTCTCGAAGATCGTCCGGTGGGCCACGCCCGAGGACGGCGAGGGCGCCTCGGTGCTGTTCCACGACGCGGGCGGCGAACGCTCCCAGACGATCGCCGCGCTGCCGGAGTACATCGAGAAGATGAAGGCGAAGGGCTACACCTTCACCACCGTCAGCGGGGTCCTGGAGGAGCAGCGGGGCGGGGCCCGGGCCGTCGGCGGGACCGGCCGGCTCCAGGCCGCCCACCGCCCGGCCACCGGCGTCACCCTCTACGAGGGCAAGGCGCTGGTCGCGGCCGTCGCGGTCGCCGAGTGGACCGTGCCGGCGCTGAGCGTGGGCCTGATGGTCGTCGGCGTCGCGGTCATGGGCCGCTTCGCGATGATGCTCGTCCTCGCCCGCCGCCACCACCGGCAGCGCAACAGACGCCGCTTCGACTGGGGTCCGCCCGTCACCCGCCCGGTCAGCGTGATCGTCCCGGCGTACAACGAGAAGGAGTGCATCGCCAACACCCTGGAGTCGCTGGCACGCAGCACCCATCCGATCGAGGTCGTCGTGGTCGACGACGGCTCCACCGACGGCACCTCCGGTATCGCGCGGGCCGCCGCCGACCGGCTCGGCATGCGCAACGTCCGGATCGTCCGACAGGAGAACGCCGGCAAGCCCGCCGCCCTCAACAACGGCGTCCGCAGCGCCCGTCACGACATCGTGGTGATGATGGACGGCGACACCGTCTTCGAACCGGACACCGTGCGGCAGCTCGTGCAACCCTTCGCCGACCCGCGCGTCGGCGCCGTCGCCGGCAACGCCAAGGTCGGCAACCGCGACACCCTCATCGGCGCCTGGCAGCACATCGAGTACGTGATGGGCTTCAACCTCGACCGCCGCATGTACGACCTGCTGCGCTGCATGCCCACGATCCCGGGCGCGATCGGCGCGTTCCGGCGGGAGGCGGTGCTGGAGGCCGGCGGGATGAGCGAGGACACCCTCGCCGAGGACACCGACATCACCATCGCCTTGCACCGGGCGGGGTGGCAGGTGGTCTACCAGGAGCACGCGCGTGCGTGGACCGAGGCGCCGGGCTCCCTGAAGCAGCTGTGGTCGCAGCGCTACCGCTGGTCCTACGGCACCATGCAGGCGCTGTGGAAGCACCGCAAGTCGCTGACGGACAAGGGGCCTTCGGGGCGCTTCGGCCGGGTCGGCATGCCGCTGGTGGTGTTGTTCCAGGTCGTCACGCCCCTCTTCGCGCCGCTGATCGACGTGTTCACCGTCTACTCGATGGTCTTCGTCGACTTCCGGGCGGCCCTGTTCGCCTGGCTGGCCGTGCTCGGCGTCCAACTCCTCTGCGCCGCCTACGCCTTCCGCCTCGACCGGGAGAAGTACCGCTACCTGCTGATGATGCCGCTCCAGCAGCTCGCCTACCGGCAGATGATGTACCTGGTGCTGATCCACTCCTGCGTCACGGCGCTGACCGGCGGCCGCCTGCGCTGGCAGAAACTGAAGCGCACGGGCGAGGTCGGCACCCCGTCCGGGGTGAGCTCGTGAGCGGGGAGCAGCAGGGGTACGCGTATCCCTCCGCGGTGGAGCCGAAGGCGGCCGACGAGCGGAACCCCCCGGCCCGGCACGCGGCCCGGCCCCCCGCCGGCCGGGACCGCTACTTCGACACCCTCCGGGCGCTGGCCCTCATCCGGGTCGTCGCGTACCACACCTTCGGCTGGGCCTGGGCCGGCCTGGTGTTCCCCTCCATGGGGATCATGTTCGCCCTGGCCGGCACCCTGATGGCGAAGTCCCTGGAGCGCCCCGCGCTCTCCGTGGTCCGCGGCCGGCTGCGCAGGCTGCTGCCGCCGTTCTGGTTCTGGGGCGTGTTCGTCGTCGCCGCGATGCTGGTCCACGGCTGGATGCCGGGCCGGGAGATCGTCTTCTGGATCGTGCCGCTGGGCGATCCGCCGGGCAACGCGTGGGGCGAGCAGGCGTGGGAGATCCTCTGGTACCTGCGCACCTACCTGTGGTTCGTGCTGCTCTCGCCGCTGCTGCTGCGGGTGTTCCGCCTGGCCCCGCTGCCGGTGCTGGCCCTGTCCCTCGCGCCGGTCCTGGTGCTCCAGTTCGTCTGGGCCGGGCCGGACGGCCGGGCGGGCAGCGCCCTGTGGGACCTGGCGACGTACCTCTTCTGCTGGCTGGCCGGCTTCGCGCACCGCGACGGCGTCCTGCGCCGGCTGAGGCCGGCGGCGGTGGTGCCGGCGGCGCTGGCCGCGCTCGCGTTCGGCGGCTGGTACGCCTTCTCCCACCAGGCGGCCCACGGCACCTACGACCTGGACGAGGACCCCCTCGCGCAGGCCTTCTGGTCGGCGGGCGCCGTGCTGCTGCTGATGTGGGCGAAGGCGTACTTCCGCGTCGACTTCGCCGGGCTCACCCGGTACCGCCGCCTGGACCGGACCGTCACCGTCTTCAACGCGCGCGCGGTGACGATCTACCTCTGGCACGAGATCGCCCTGGTCGTCGCCGTCCCGCTGATCGACCGGTTCTGGGACGTGCCCGCCCTCGCGGCGCACCTCCCGCTGGACAGCCAGTGGTTCCTGTTCGGCGTCGGCTGGGTGCTGATCGCGCTGTCCGTGCTGCTGTGCGGCTGGGTGGAGGACCTCGCGGCGCGCAGGAAGCCCCGGCTCCTGCCGTGAGGCCGGGCTGCAACAATGGGCCCGTGACCCGCGCATCCCTGGACAAGCAGCCGCACGAAGTCGCTTCGATGTTCGACAACGTGGCGGAACGGTACGACCTGACCAACGACGTGCTGTCCCTGGGACAGGACCGGCGCTGGCGCAAGGAGGTGGCGCGGGCGGTCGACGCGCGCCCCGCGCAGAAGGTCCTGGACCTCGCGGCGGGCACGGCGACGTCCTCGCTGCCCTTCGCCAGGACCGGCGCCTACGTCGTCCCCTGCGACTTCTCGCTCGGCATGCTCCAGGTCGGCAAGAGGCGCCAGCCCTGGCTGCCGTTCACCGCGGGCGACGCGACGCGGCTGCCGTTCAAGGACGACACCTTCGACGCCGTGAGCATCTCCTTCGGGCTGCGCAACGTGCAGGACTTCGACGCGGCCCTGCGCGAGATGCACCGCGTGACGCGGCCCGGCGGCCGGGTCGTCATCTGCGAGTTCTCCCACCCCACCTGGGCGCCCTTCCGCACCGTCTACACCGAGTACCTGATGCGCGCGCTGCCCCCCGTCGCCCGCGCGGTCTCCTCCAACCCCGACGCGTACGTCTACCTCGCCGAGTCCATCCGCGCCTGGCCCGACCAGCCCGCCCTGGCCGAGCGCCTGCGCGGGGCCGGCTGGTCGCGGGTGGCGTGGCGGAACCTCACGGGCGGGGTCGTGGCCCTGCACCGGGGCTTCAAGGAGAGCTGAGACCGGGCCGGTGGGCGCCGTCTCAGCGGACGATCGCCTCGAAGGCGTCCCCCGGCCGGTCCAGTTCGCGTTCCAGCCCGCCCCCGCCCGGTCCCGGCACGCGCGGTTCGCGCACGCCCGACCCGCCGCCGCCCTCCCCCTCGCCGAAGTCGAACCACACGGTGACGACGGCCCCGCGCGGTATCCCGGTCCCGGGCGGCGGGTACTGCCGTACGACGTGGTCGACGACCGTGCGGCCGAACTCGGGCCGGTCGGGCGCGGCCAGCAGCACGCCGTACGCGCGGGCCGTCTCGCGCGCGTCCACGGCCATGAGACCGACGAGCCTGGGCACGCGCACTTCGGGAGTCTTGGGCGGTATGAGCACAGATGTCACCCCCAGCGGTACTGGCAGGGTAACCGCCAGGAGTGCCGCCCGGAAGCGCCAAGTGGCGTTCTGTGACAGTCGATTACGCTGCGTTATCGTTGGCGGGGGCGAGATCCAGCCGGTAGCAGTGGCCCTCCCGCTGTGACGTCGGCGTGGTGAACACCTCGGCGAGCCGCATCCCCAGCCGCCGGGTCACCGCGATCGACCGGGAGTTGCGCGCGTCGACCATCGCCACCACCGTCGGCACGCCCGCGTCCCGCACCCGTTCCAGCGTCATGTGCGCGGCCGCCGTGACGTACCCCCGGCCCCAGAACTCCCGTCCGAGCCGCCAGCCGATCTCGATCTCGCCCCGCGGACCCCAGTCCCGCGGCCACGGCTGGGCGCCGGTGAAGCCGATGACCCGGTCGGACTCGTCGAGCACCGTCCACAGGCAGAAGCCGTGCTCGGCGTCGTGCCGACGCTGGCGGGCGGTGAGTTCCTCGTAGACGAACAGCTCCGCGGAGCGCCCGCCGTGGAACTCCATCACCTCCGGGTCGTCGAAGACCCGGTGCCAGGCGACCGCGTCCTCGTCGGTGGGGACGCGCAGCCGTACTGCGGGGAGAGCTCGGTTCACGGGGCAGCCCTTCAGCCGGGTGATCAATTCTGCTGAATAGACTGCCCATGTCCAGTGCCCGCCGGCACGCAGATGTCGAACTTGGGGAGATCCCGCCGTGACCGTCGAGACCGAACCCCTTCCCGAGCCCTCCTCCGAGTCCTCGTCCTCCGCGGGGTCCTCGTCGCCCGCCGGGCCCTCGTCCGCCACCGAGTCCTCGCCGTCCTTCGAGCCGTTCGCCGGGAACAACACCGCCGACGTGATCGTCGTGGGCGCGGGACCGGCCGGTTCCACCACCGCCTACCACCTCGCCAAGGCCGGCCTCGACGTGCTGCTCCTGGAGAAGACCGAGTTCCCGCGCGAGAAGGTCTGCGGCGACGGCCTCACCCCGCGCGCCGTCAAGCAGCTCGTCGCCATGGGGATCGACATCTCCGAGGAGGCCGGCTGGCTGCGCAACAAGGGCCTGCGCATCATCGGCGGCGGCGTCCGGCTCCAGCTGGACTGGCCGGACCTGGCCTCCTTCCCCGACTACGGCCTGGTCCGCAAGCGCGACGACTTCGACGAGCAACTCGCCCGCCAGGCGCAGAAGGCGGGCGCCCGCCTGTACGAGCGCTGCAACGTCGGCGCGCCCCTCGTCGACGACCGCACCGGCCGCATCACCGGCGTGCGGGCCAAGCTCGGCGAGGACAAGCGCGAGGTCACCTTCCACGCGCCGCTGGTGGTCGCCGCCGACGGCAACTCCACCCGCCTGTCCCTGGCGATGGGCCTGCACCGCCGCGAGGACCGCCCGATGGGCGTCGCCGTGCGGACGTACTTCACCTCCCCGCGCCACGAGGACGACTACCTGGAGTCCTGGCTGGAGCTGTGGGACCGGCGCGGCCCCGGCGAGGACCGCCTGCTGCCCGGCTACGGCTGGATCTTCGGCATGGGCGACGGCACCTCCAACGTCGGCCTCGGCGTCCTCAACACCTCCGACTCCTTCAAGGAGCTGGACTGGCGCGAGGTGCTCAAGGCCTGGTGCGCGTCGATGCCCGAGGACTGGGGCTACACCCCGGAGAACATGACCGGCCCGATCCGCGGCGCCGCCCTGCCCATGGCCTTCAACCGCCAGCCGCACTACACCAAGGGCCTGCTCCTCGTCGGCGACGCCGGCGGCCTGGTGAACCCCTTCAACGGCGAGGGCATCGCCTACGCCATGGAGTCCGGGCAGATCGTCGCCGACGTCATCGTCCAGGCCCACGCGCGCGCGACGCCCGGCCAGCGCGAACTGGCCCTCCAGCGCTACCCGCGGATCCTCAAGGACACCTACGGCGGCTACTACACGCTGGGCCGCGCCTTCGTGAAGCTCATCGGCAACCCGAAGGTCATGAAGATCGCCGCCCAGCGCGGCCTGACCCACCCGATGCTGATGAAGTTCACCCTCAAGCTGCTCGCCAACCTGACGGACCCGACGGGCGGCGACGCGATGGACCGCCTCATCAACGGCCTGAGCAAGGTGGCCCCGAAGGCCTGACGCGCGACCGCACGACCGCACGACGAAAGGGTCGCAGCCGCTCGGCGGCTGCGACCCTTTCGTCGTCTCGTCGTGCTTCCCGTGCTGCTGCCGGTCAGAGCACCCGCACCGCGCCGGACGGCGGGTCGTAGGAGAGCGGCTTCTCGACCACACCGGTGGACGGGTTCTGCGCGCCCACGAACATGCCGCCACCGACGTACACCGCCACGTGGTAGGCGCTGCCCGCGCCGCCCCAGTAGAGGATGTCGCCCGGCTGGAGGTTGTCCAGCGACACCTGGGTGCCGGCGGTCGACTGGTCCTGGGAGACGCGCGGCAGGTCGATGCCGACCTGCCGGAAGGCGGCCTGCACCAGGCCGGAACAGTCCCACGAGTTGGGGCCGGTGCCGCCGGAGACGTACGCGTCGCCGACCTGCGCCCGCACGAAGTCGATGACCGCCGCGGCCGAACCGGTCGCCGTGGAGGCGGACGTGGACGTGGACGTGCTGACGCTGCCGGAGCCGGTGTCGGCGGCAGCGGCGAGCGTGGTGCGCTGGGAGTCGCGCGAGGCGCGCTCGGCGGCGGCCTGACGGGCCTCCTCCGCGGCCTTCTTGCGGGCCTCGGCCTTCTTGGCGGCGGCGAGGTCCTTCGCGGCCTCCTTGGCGGCCGCGGCGGCGGCCGCGTCGCGCTCCGCCTGGAGCTGGTAGTTCGCGGCGGCCAGCTGCGTGGCCTCCGCGGACTGGGCGACCTGCGCGGACAGGTCGGCCGTCAGGGTGGGCAGTTCGAGCGTCTGCGTCACCGGCTCGGCCGCGTTCGCCGCGGCCGAGGCTCCGGCCACTGCCACGGTGCTGAGGATGCCACCGGCGACTCCGGCCCGCATCGCGATCGTCGACGCGGTGCGGGAGCGGGGTTTCCGGTGGCTGCGTATGTGAGCGGTGTGGGACATGGGTACAAGCGGTACCAGGGGCTCCTCCATACCTTCAAGAAACGTGTGGTGCGCCACACTTGTTCAATGCGCGCCCCAACTCCCCGGCATCCGGTTCCTTATTGACGCCGTAACGGACATTGCGGACGCAGGTGATCATGCCTGTGATCATGGGCTTTCGCTGTTACGTCCGGATTGCCCGCCACCTACCATTGGTTGAGACCGTTGGCCAAGCCCGGTTCTCAGGCGCCTCTCATCATGTGGCGGAGGTCACGGAACGATCACTGGGCCGGCCGCGTCCGACGGCCCGTGGAGCGTCCCGGTCCGCTCGTGAACGCGCGCACGCGGTCGCCCGCCGTCCACATCGGCCCCTGGCGTCCCTCTGATGTGTGAACGCGGTCCTCTACCAAGGGTCCGCGCCCAACGCCAATTTGCATGCGTGGGAACCCTCTTGATATGGAGACGCACCCTCTCGCCTGCGATGACGAGCGAGAATGTCACTTCTTGTGATCACTCTGACGCTTCGCGTATGAAGATCACCGCTGATATGACTTCATGATCCTTCGTCAGGTGGTGGAGATCACAAAGCTTGTGCAATACCCCGTGTCGCAGATCACAGAGCGGCAGGCATAAGATGCGAGGCAGTTGGGCTTGTGACCTGCTTCACATGTTCTCGATCTTCGCCGGGACGAGCGGGGTTCGTGGGGCGCGTGGGGCGGGCGTGAGCCGGACGCAACCGCCAGCAGTCAGTGCCGACTGAGAGGAGCGAGGAGCGGTGAACGCGTATGCGCCCATCCTCGTACTGGGAGCCCTCGGGGCAGGCTTTGCGATCTTCTCCGTGGTCATGGCCACGCTGATCGGTCCGAAGCGGTACAACCGCGCCAAGCTCGAAGCCTACGAGTGCGGCATCGAGCCGACCCCCACGCCGGCCGGCGGCGGGCGCTTCCCCATCAAGTACTACCTGACGGCGATGCTCTTCATCGTCTTCGACATCGAGATCGTCTTCCTCTACCCCTGGGCCGTCACCTTCGACGCCCTGGGTGTTTTCGGGCTCGTGGAGATGCTGCTCTTCGTGCTCACCGTCTTCGTCGCATACGCGTACGTGTGGCGGCGCGGCGGCCTGGAATGGGACTGAGGGGCTCAACGACATGGGACTCGAAGAAAAGCTGCCGAGCGGCTTCCTGCTGACCACCGTCGAGCAGGCCGCGGGCTGGGTGCGCAAGGCGTCCGTCTTCCCCGCCACCTTCGGACTCGCCTGCTGCGCCATCGAAATGATGACCACCGGCGCCGGGCGCTACGACCTGGCGCGCTTCGGCATGGAGGTCTTCCGCGGCTCGCCCCGCCAGGCGGACCTGATGATCGTCGCCGGCCGGGTCAGCCAGAAGATGGCGCCGGTGCTGCGGCAGGTCTACGACCAGATGCCGAACCCCAAGTGGGTCATCTCCATGGGCGTGTGCGCGTCCTCCGGCGGCATGTTCAACAACTACTCGATCGTCCAGGGCGTCGACCACGTCGTCCCGGTCGACATCTACCTGCCCGGCTGCCCGCCGCGCCCCGAGATGCTGGTGGACGCGATCCTCAAGCTCCACCACAAGATCCAGAACTCCAAGCTCGGCGTGAACGCCGAGGAGGCGGCCCGCGAGGCGGAGGAAGCGGCGCTCACGGCCCTGCCCACGATCGAGATGAAGGGGCTGCTGCGATGAGCGACGCGAACGGCACCCACGGCGCGAAGCAGCCGGACGGCGTGAACGAGCCTGACGGCACGAAGCAGCCGGGTGGGGCGAACCAGCCGGGTGGGGCGAACCAGCCGGGTGGGGCGAACGGCGCCCCCGGCGCGAAGGGAACGGACGGCGCCGGGCAGCCGGACGGTGCGAAGGCCGGCGAGCCGGGCGGCGCGACGGCGAACGAAGCCGCCGGGGCGAAGGCGTCCGAGCCGGCCGGGGCGAAGGCGGCTGACGACAAGGCGGCCGGTGCGGCTGACGCGAAGACGGCTGACGCGAAGACGGCCGGGGAGGCCGGTGCGAAGGCGCCCGAGGCCAAGGCGAGCGACGCGGCCGGGGCGAAGCCGGTGACCGAGGCGCACGGCGTCGCCGGGCCGAACCCCGACAAGGACCTCTCCGCCTCCAACCTCCCCGGCCAGCGGGGCGACGGCGGCGAGGAGATCCGCGTCCAGCGCGGCATGTTCGGCGCCAACAACGGCGGCGACACCTCCGGCTACGGCGGCCTGGTCCGCTCGGTGCGGCTCCCGGGCCCGGCGAGCCGGCCCTACGGCGGCTGGTTCGACGAGGTCGCCGACGAACTCGAGGGCGCGCTGGAGGAACAGGGACTCCTCCCGGACAACGCCATCGAGCGGACGGTCGTCGACCGCGGCGAGCTCACCTTCCACATCGAGCGCGAGCACCTGCCGCGCGTCGCCCGCACCCTGCGCGACGACCCGGCCCTGCGCTTCGAACTGTGCACCGGCGTCAGCGGCGTCCACTACCCGCACGACAAGGGCCGCGAGCTGCACGCCGTCTACCACCTGCGCTCGATCACCCACAACCGGCTGATCCGCCTGGAAGTCAGCGCCCCCGACGCCGACCCGCGCATCCCGTCCCTGGTCTCCGTCTACCCGACGAACGACTGGCACGAGCGCGAGACGTACGACTTCTTCGGCATCGTCTTCGACGGTCACCCGGCCCTGACGCGGATCATGATGCCGGACGACTGGCAGGGCCATCCGCAGCGCAAGGACTATCCCCTCGGCGGCATCCCCGTCGAGTACAAGGGCGCCCAGATCCCGGCCCCGGACCAGCGGAGGTCGTACTCGTGAGCACGCAGTCAGCATTCGCCGCATCGGCGGCCTCGGCGCGCGAGACCACCGAGGGAGCCGTCTACACCGTCACCGGCGGCGACTGGGACGAGGTCGCCCGGTCGGCGGTCCACGCGGACGACGAGCGCATCGTCGTCAACATGGGTCCCCAGCACCCCTCCACCCACGGAGTGCTGCGGCTCATCCTGGAGATCGAGGGCGAGACGGTCACCGAGGCCCGCTGCGGCATCGGCTACCTCCACACCGGGATCGAGAAGAACCTCGAGTACCGGACCTGGACGCAGGGCACCACGTTCGTGACGCGCATGGACTACCTGACGTCCTTCTTCAACGAGACCGCCTACTGCCTCGCCGTCGAGAAGCTCCTCGGCATCGAGGACCAGATCCCCGAGCGGGCCGAGATCGTCCGGGTGCTCCTGATGGAGCTGAACCGGCTCTCCTCCCACCTGGTGTGCATCGCCACCGGCGGGATGGAGCTCGGCGCCACCACGATCATGATCTACGGGTTCCGTGATCGTGAAATGATTCTCGACCTCTACGAGCTCATCACGGGCCTGCGCATGAACCACGCGTACATCCGGCCCGGCGGACTCGCCCAGGACCTGCCGCCCGGCGCGGTGGACCAGGTCCGCGAGTTCGTGAAGAAGATGAAGCGCAACCTCCCGGAGTACGACAAGCTCGCCACCGGGAACCCCATCTTCAAGGCCCGCATGCAGGACGTCGGCTACCTCGACCTGGCCGGCTGCGTGGCCCTCGGCGCCAGCGGACCCATCCTGCGCGCCACCGGCCTGCCGCACGACCTGCGCAAGGCGCAGCCGTACTGCGGCTACGAGACGTACGACTTCGACGTCCCGACCGCCGACTCCTGCGACGCCTACGGCCGCTTCCTCATCCGCATAGAGGAGATGCGCCAGTCGCTGCGGATCATCGAGCAGTGCCTGGACCGGCTCCGGCCCGGCCCGGTGATGGTCGCCGACAAGAAGATCGCCTGGCCCGCCCAGCTCGCCCTGGGACCCGACGGGCTCGGCAACTCCCTCGACCACATCAAGCAGATCATGGGCACCTCCATGGAGGCCCTGATCCACCACTTCAAGCTGGTCACCGAGGGCTTCCGCGTCCCGCCGGGCCAGGCGTACGTGGCCGTGGAGTCGCCCAAGGGCGAACTCGGGGTGCACGTCGTGTCCGACGGCGCCACCCGCCCCTACCGGGTCCACTTCCGTGACCCGTCCTTCACCAACCTGCAGGCCATGGCGGCGATGTGCGAAGGCGGCCAGGTCGCCGACGTCATCGTCGCCGTCGCGTCCATCGACCCCGTGATGGGAGGCGTCGACCGGTGACCACCAGTTCTTCGGAGCGGGGCGTCAGCCTGGGCATGCCCGAACTGCCCGCACCCGCGTACCCGGACGACGTCCGCGCCCGGCTCGAGGCCGACGCGCGCGAGGTCGTCGCGCGCTACCCCGACTCCCGCTCCGCGCTCCTGCCGCTGCTGCACCTCGTGCAGGCGGAGGAGGGTCACGTCACGCGCACCGGGATGCAGTTCTGCGCGGACGTCCTCGGCCTGACCACGGCCGAGGTCACCGCCGTCGCCACCTTCTACACCATGTACCGGCGCAAGCCGAGCGGTGACTACCAGGTGGGCGTCTGCACCAACACCCTGTGCGCCGTGATGGGCGGCGACGCCATCTTCGAGGCGCTCCAGGACCACCTCGGTGTCGGCAACGGTGAGACCACCGACGACGGGAAGATCACCCTGGAGCACATCGAGTGCAACGCGGCCTGCGACTTCGCGCCGGTCGTGATGGTCAACTGGGAGTTCTTCGACAACCAGGACGTGCACAGCGCCAAGCGCCTGGTGGACGACCTGCGCACGGGGCAGACCGTCTCGCCCACGCGCGGGGCGCCGCTGTGCACCTTCAAGGAGACCGCGCGGATCCTGGCCGGCTTCCCCGACGAGCGGGACGGGGCCGTCGAGGCGGGCGGCAGCGCGGGACCGGCGTCGTTGGTGGGTCTTCGCCTGGCAAGGGGAGAGGTCGCACCCGCGCGCGTGGTCCATCCGCGCGACGGCGGCCCGCACGACGAGCCGCACGGCGGCACGGTGCACGAGCCGTCGCCGAACGAACACCTCAGTTCGCACGACGCGCCGCAGGACACGTCGGCCTCCGACCCGGCCCACCCGGCCGGGCCCACCGCCGAGGAGGGGGAGTGATGACCTTGGCACCCGAACTGAAGGACACCGGCCCCGAGAAGCTGCTCGCACCCGTGCTGTCGGCCTTCTGGGACGAGGACCGGTCCTGGACCCTGGACGTCTACCGGAGGCACGAGGGGTACGAGGGGCTCCGCAAGGCGCTCGCCATGTCGCCGGACGACCTGATCGCGTACGTGAAGGACTCCGGTCTGCGCGGCCGCGGCGGCGCGGGGTTCCCGACGGGGATGAAGTGGCAGTTCATCCCCCAGGGGGACGGAAAGCCGCACTATCTTGTTGTCAACGCCGACGAGTCGGAGCCGGGGACGTGCAAGGACATCCCGCTCCTCTTCGCGAACCCGCACAGCCTCATCGAGGGCATCGTCATCGCGTGCTACGCCATCAGGTCCTCGCACGCGTTCATCTACCTGCGGGGTGAAGTCGTCCCCGTGCTGCGGCGGTTGCACGCGGCCGTGCGCGAGGCCTACGAGGCCGGCTACCTGGGCGAGAACGTCCTGGGCAGCGGACTCGACCTCGAACTCACCGTGCACGCGGGCGCGGGCGCGTACATCTGCGGTGAGGAGACCGCGCTGCTGGACTCCCTCGAAGGCCGCCGGGGTCAACCGCGGCTCCGTCCTCCCTTCCCTGCTGTGGCGGGCCTCTACGCGTGCCCCACTGTCGTGAACAACGTCGAGTCGATCGCGTCGGTTCCCGCGATCCTGCAGCGGGGCAAGGACTGGTTCCGGTCGATGGGCAGCGAGAAGTCCCCGGGCTTCACGCTCTACTCGCTCAGCGGCCACGTCGCCAGCCCCGGCCAGTACGAGGCGCCGCTCGGCATCACCCTGCGCCAGCTGCTGGAGATGAGCGGCGGCATGCGGCCGGGCCACCGGCTGAAGTTCTGGACGCCGGGCGGCTCCTCCACGCCGATGTTCACCGAAGAGCACCTGGACGTCCCCCTCGACTACGAGGGGGTGGGCGCCGCCGGTTCCATGCTCGGCACCAAGGCGCTCCAGTGCTTCGACGAGACCACCTGCGTGGTGCGGGCCGTGACCCGCTGGACCGAGTTCTACGCCCACGAGTCCTGCGGCAAGTGCACGCCCTGCCGCGAGGGCACCTACTGGCTCGTGCAGCTGCTGCGCGACATCGAGGCCGGCAAGGGCGCCATGAGCGACCTCGACAAGCTGAACGACATCGCCGACAACATCAACGGCAAGTCGTTCTGCGCCCTCGGCGACGGCGCCGCCTCGCCGATCTTCTCCTCGCTGAAGTACTTCCGCGAGGAGTACGAGCAGCACATCACGGGCCGGGGCTGCCCCTTCGACCCGGCCAAGTCGACGGCCTGGGCGGACCGCCCGGAGGTGAACGGATGACCGTGACCACCAGTGCTCCCTCCGGCGGAGGAGAGGCGGCGGTCCCGCCGGAGGACCTCGTGTCGCTGACGATCGACGGCATCGGGATCAGCGTGCCCAAGGGCACCCTGGTCATCCGGGCCGCCGAACAGCTCGGCATCGAGATCCCCCGCTTCTGCGACCACCCCCTCCTCGACCCCGCGGGCGCCTGCCGCCAGTGCATCGTCGAGGTCGAGGGTCAGCGCAAGCCCATGGCGTCCTGCACCATCACCTGCACCGACGGCATGGTGGTGAAGACGCAGCTCACCTCGCAGGTCGCCGAGAAGGCCCAGCACGGCGTGATGGAGCTGCTGCTCATCAACCACCCGCTGGACTGCCCGGTGTGCGACAAGGGCGGCGAGTGCCCGCTGCAGAACCAGGCGATGTCCCACGGCAACGCCGAGTCCCGCTTCGAGGGCCGCAAGCGCACCTACGAGAAGCCCGTGCCGATCTCCACGCAGGTGCTGCTCGACCGCGAGCGGTGCGTGCTGTGCGCGCGCTGCACCCGCTTCTCCAACCAGGTCGCCGGCGACCCGATGATCGAACTGATCGAGCGGGGCGCGCTGCAGCAGGTCGGCACCGGCGAGGGCGACCCGTTCGAGTCGTACTTCTCCGGCAACACCATCCAGATCTGCCCGGTCGGCGCGCTCACCTCGGCCGCCTACCGGTTCCGCTCCCGCCCGTTCGACCTGGTCTCCTCGCCGTCGGTGTGCGAGCACTGCTCCGGCGGCTGCGCCACCCGCACGGACCACCGGCGCGGCAAGGTCATGCGGCGCCTCGCGGCCACCGACCCCGAGGTCAACGAGGAGTGGATCTGCGACAAGGGGCGCTTCGCGTTCCGGTACGCGCAGCAGAAGGACCGGCTGGAGACGCCCCTCGTGCGCAACGCGGAGGGCGAGCTGGAGCCGGCCTCCTGGCCGGAGGCGCTGCAGATCGCCGCGCAGGGGCTGCTCGCCTCGCGCGGCCGCACCGGCGTCCTGACCGGCGGCCGCCTCACCGTCGAGGACGCCTACGCGTACAGCAAGTTCGCGCGCGTGGCGCTCGACACCAACGACATCGACTTCCGCGCCCGCGTGCACAGCGGCGAGGAGGCCGACTTCCTCGCCGCCCGGGTCGCCGGTCACGGCCGCGACCTCGACGGTACGGGCGTCACGTACACCGCCCTGGAGCAGGCGCCCGCCGTCCTGCTGGTCGGGTTCGAGGCCGAGGAGGAGGCGCCCGGCGTCTTCCTGCGGCTGCGCAAGGCCTGGCGCAAGCACGGCCAGAAGGTGTACGCCCTGGCCACGCACGCCACGCGCGGTCTGCAGAAGGCGGGCGGCACGCTGCTGCCTGCCGCCCCGGGCACCGAGACCGACTGGCTCGACGCGCTCGCCGGCCAGGTCGGCCTCGAAGGCGACGGCGCCCTCGCGGGCGCGGCACTGCGCACCGAGGGCGCCGTCATCGTCGTCGGCGAGCGGCTGGCCGCGGTGCCCGGCGGTCTCACCGCCGCCGTACGCGCGGCGACCGCGACCGGTGCCCGGCTGGTGTGGATCCCGCGCCGGGCCGGGGAGCGGGGCGCGATCGAGGCGGGTGCCCTGCCGTCGCTGCTGCCCGGCGGCCGCCCGGCCACCGACCCCCGCGCGCGCGACGAGGTCGCCGCCGTCTGGGGCCTCGCCGAACTCCCGCTGCGCTACGGCCGCGACACCGGCCAGATCATCCAGGCCGCTGAGGACGGCGAGCTGCAGGCGCTGCTCGTGGCGGGCGTCGAACTCGCCGACCTGCCCGACCCGGCCCGCGCGCGTGCCGCCCTCGACGAGGTCGGCTTCGTCGTCTCGCTGGAACTGCGGCCCAGCGAGGTCACCGAGCGCGCCGACGTCGTCCTGCCCGTCGCCGCGGTCGCGGAGAAGCCCGGCGCCTTCCTCAACTGGGAGGGCAGGGTGCGCTTCTTCGACGCCGCGCTCAAGCCCGACCAGATGACCCGGCGCCTGGCGCCCACCGACGCGCGCGTGCTGCAGATGCTGGCCGACGCCATGGACGTCCACCTCGGTCTGCCGGACCTGCGCACCACGCGCGCGGAGATCGACCGCCTCGGCGCCTGGGAGGGCGCCCGGGCCGCCGACCCGCTGGACACCGGGGGCGCACTGCCGCGGCCGGCGGCCGGGGAGGCCGTGCTCGCCGGGCACCGGCTGCTGCTCGACCAGGGCCTGCTGCAGGAGGGCGACGAGGCGCTCGCCGGGACGCGGCACGCGGCACGCGCGCGCGTCTCGCCGGCCACCGCCGCCGAGGCGGGCGTCGCGGACGGCGAGTTGCTCTCCGTCACCGGACCGGCCGGCGCGGTGGAACTGCCGGTGCACATCACCGAGATGCCCGACCGCGTGGTCTGGCTGCCGCTCAACTCCACCGGCCGGGGCGTCGCCTCCGACACCGGCGCGCGGCCCGGCTCCCTCGTCCGCATCGGCCCGGCGACGCCGGCCGCCGACGTCCCCCAGGAGGTGGAGGCATGAGCCCGTACTTCGCCGCTGAGGACCTCTCGATGTTCGGCCGCGACCCCTGGTGGCTGGTCGTCGTCAAGGCCGTGTTCTGCTTCGCCTTCGTCCTGGTGACCGTGCTGTTCTCCATCGTGTGGGAGCGCAAGGTCGTGGCCTGGATGCAGCTGCGCATCGGCCCCAACCGGCACGGCCCCTGGGGGATGCTCCAGTCGCTCGCCGACGGCGTGAAGCTGATGCTGAAGGAAGACGTCGTCGTCAAGCGCGCGGACAAGGTCGTCTACATCCTCGCGCCGATCATCGCGGTTGTCCCGGCGTTCATGGCGATCGCCGTGATCCCCTTCGGCCCGGCCGACAACGAGGTCTCGATCTTCGGCACGCGCACCACGATGCAGCTCACCGACCTGCCGATCGCGCTGCTGTACATCCTCGCGGTCGCCTCGGTCGGCATCTACGGCATCGTCCTGGCGGGCTGGAGCTCCGGCTCCACCTACCCGCTGCTGGGCGGCCTGCGCTCCTGCGCCCAGATGATCTCGTACGAGATCGCCATGGGCGCGGCGTTCGCCTCGGTGTTCCTCTACTCCGGCTCCATGTCGACGTCGACGATCGTCGACCAGCAGACGGACCGCTGGTACGTCCTGCTGTTGCCGGTGTCCTTCATCCTCTACATCGTCACCATGGTCGGCGAGACCAACCGCGCCCCCTTCGACATGCCCGAGTCCGAGGGCGACCTGGTGGGCGGCTTCAACACCGAGTACTCGTCGATCAAGTTCGCGCTGTTCATGCTCGCCGAGTACGCGAACATGGTGACGGTGTCGGCGGTGTCGGCCACCCTCTTCCTCGGCGGCTGGCGCGCCCCGTGGCCCGTCAGCACCTTCTGGGAGGGCGCGAACCACGGCTGGTGGCCGATGCTCTGGTTCGTCCTCAAGGTGCAGCTGCTGCTGTTCGTGTTCATCTGGCTGCGCGGCACGCTCCCGCGCGTGCGCTACGACCAGCTGATGAAGCTCGGCTGGAAGGTCCTCATCCCGGTCTCCGTGACCTGGCTGATGCTCGTCGCGACCGTACGGACCCTGCGCAACGAGCACTACGACTTCGCCGACATCGCCCTCTACGTCGGCGGCGCCGTGCTGGCCCTGCTGCTGGTCTCCTTCGTGGCCGACATGTTCCGCCAGAAGTCCAAGGAGAGCGCGCCGAGCGCCGAACAGCCCCCCGGCTTCGACCCGATGGCGGGCGGTTTCCCCGTGCCGCCGCTGCCCGGACAGGAGCTGCCGCCGGTGCCCAGGCGCCGCCCGCGCCGGGAGCGGGAGCTCATTGTCAGTGGTGGGGTCGATACTCAGAGTGACGGATCTCTGGAGGGAAAGGAGGCGTCCGATGGCTGAGGAGCCGAAGGAGTCCGAGCCGATGAAGCCCGGCTTCATGAATCCCGTCGCCGGCTTCGGCGTGACCTTCAAGGCCATGTTCAAGAAGCGGCTGACCGAGCAGTACCCGGAGCAGCAGAAGACCACGGCTCCGCGGTTCCACGGACGGCACCAGCTCAACCGCCATCCGGACGGCCTGGAGAAGTGCGTCGGCTGCGAGCTGTGCGCCTGGGCCTGTCCCGCCGACGCCATCTACGTCGAGGGCGCGGACAACACCGAGGAGGAGCGCTACTCCCCGGGCGAGCGGTACGGGCGCGTGTACCAGATCAACTACGCCCGCTGCATCCTGTGCGGCCTGTGCATCGAGGCGTGCCCCACGCGCGCGCTGACGATGACCAACGAGTTCGAACTGGCCGACTCCAGCCGCGCCAACCTCATCTACACCAAGGAGCAGCTGCTCGCCGGGCTCGACGAGGGCATGGTCGACACGCCCCACGCGATCTACCCCGGCATGGACGAGCAGGACTACTACCGCGGGCTCGTGACCGAGGCCGCGCCCGGCACCGAGCGGCAGGCCGCCCTGTCCAAGGGCGAGGCGCCGCAGGAGGCGTCGTCCACCTTCGGGGCGGACGAGCCGGCGTCGCAGGAGGTGACCGGCCGATGAGCACCCCGCTCGCCGCCTACTCCACCTCCACCGGCGAGGCCGTCCAGTTCTGGGTCCTCGGCACCGTCGCGGTGATCGGCGCCCTGTGCACGGTCTTCATGAGGCGGGCCGTGCACAGCGCGCTCTGCCTCGCCGGCACCATGATCGTCCTGGCGGTCTTCTACCTCGCCAATGGCGCCTACTTCCTGGGCATCGTGCAGGTCGTCGTCTACACCGGCGCGATCATGATGCTGTTCCTGTTCGTGGTGATGCTCGTCGGCGTGACCGCGGCCGACTCCTTGAAGGAGACCATCAAGGGCCAGCGCTGGCTGGCCCTGCTGTGCGGACTCGGCTTCGGCGTCCTGCTGTTCGCCGGGATCGGCAACGCCTCCCTGAAGGAGTTCAACGGCCTCACCCAGGCCAACTCCGGCGGCAACGTCGAGGGACTCGCGGCCCTGATCTTCACCAAGTACGTCTTCGCCTTCGAGATCACCGGCGCCCTGCTCATCACGGCCGCCGTCGGCGCGATGGTGCTCACCCACCGCGAGCGCACCGAGCGCGCCCGCACCCAGCGCGAGCTGGCCGAGCAGCGCGTCCGCGAGGGCACGTACATCCCGCCGCTGCCGGCCCCCGGCGTGTACGCGCGGCACAACGCCGTGGACATCGCCGGCCTGCTGCCCGACGGCACCCCCTCCGAGCTCACCGTCAGCAAGACGCTGCGCGAGCGCGGTCAGATCCGGGACGTGTCGGCCGAGGCGCTCAACGACCTCAAGGCCCTCGAACAGCGCGCCGGTGAGCGCCTGGAGCGGGGCGCGGTCGAGCCGCCGCTGTTCAAGCGGACCCCCGAGCGGACCTCCCAGCGCACCGAGGAGGCGTCGAAGTGAACCCGGTCAACTACCTCTACCTCGCCGCCCTGCTGTTCACGATCGGTGCCACGGGCGTGCTCATCCGGCGCAACGCGATCGTGGTGTTCATGTGCGTGGAGCTCATGCTCAACGCCTGCAACCTCGCCTTCGTCGCGTTCTCGCGGATGCACGGCAACCTCGACGGCCAGATCATCGCCTTCTTCACGATGGTCGTCGCCGCCGCGGAGGTCGTGGTCGGACTCGCGATCATCGTGTCGGTGTTCCGCGCCCGCCACTCGGCCTCGGTCGACGACGCCAGCCTGATGAAGCTGTAAGGGGTCGGAAGAAACGTGGAGAACCTGATCGCGCTGCTCATCGCGGCGCCCCTGCTCGGAGCGGCCGTCCTGCTGGTCGGCGGCCGTCGGCTCGACGCCGTCGGCCACTGGATCGGCACGCTCCTGTCGGCCGTGTCCTTCGTGTTCGGCCTGATCCTCTTCAGCGACCTGCTCGGCAAGGACACCGCGGACCGCACGCTTGTCCAGCACCTGTTCACCTGGATCCCGGTCCAGGGCTTCCAGGCGGACGTCACCTTCCGCCTGGACCAGCTGTCCATGACGTTCGTCCTGCTCATCACGGGCGTCGGATCGCTGATCCACCTGTACTCGGTCGGGTACATGGAGCACGACGAGCGGCGCCGCCGCTTCTTCGGCTACCTCAACCTGTTCCTCGCGGCGATGCTGCTGCTCGTCCTCGCCGACAACTACCTGCTGCTGTACGTCGGCTGGGAGGGCGTCGGTCTCGCCTCCTACCTGCTCATCGGCTTCTGGCAGCACAAGCCCAGCGCGGCCACCGCGGCGAAGAAGGCGTTCCTCGTCAACCGCGTCGGCGACGTGGGCCTGTCGATCGCCATCATGCTGATGTTCACCACCTTCGGGACCTTCGCCTTCGGGCCGGTGCTCGGCACCCACGAGGACCCCGGGCTGGTCGGCGGCGCCGGCGAGGGCAAGCTCACCGCGATCGCCCTGATGCTGCTGCTCGCCGCCTGCGGCAAGTCCGCCCAGGTACCGCTGCAGTCCTGGCTCGGCGACGCCATGGAGGGCCCGACCCCGGTCTCCGCGCTCATCCACGCGGCGACCATGGTCACCGCCGGCGTCTACCTGATCGTCCGCTCCGGCACGATCTTCAACGCCGCGCCCGACGCGCAACTGGTCGTCACCGTCGTCGGTGCCGTCACGCTCCTGTTCGGTGCGATCGTCGGTTGCGCCAAGGACGACATCAAGAAGGCGCTGGCCGGCTCGACCATGTCGCAGATCGGCTACATGGTGCTGGCGGCGGGCCTCGGCCCGATCGGCTACGTCTTCGCGATCATGCACCTGGTGACGCACGGCTTCTTCAAGGCCGGGCTGTTCCTCGGCGCCGGCTCGGTGATGCACGGCATGAACGACGAGGTCGACATGCGCCGCTACGGCGGTCTGCGCAAATACATGCCGATCACGTTCATCACGTTCGGCCTCGGCTACCTGGCCATCATCGGCTTCCCGGGCCTGTCCGGCTTCTTCTCCAAGGACAAGATCATCGAGGCGGCGTTCGCCAAGGGCGGCACCGAGGGCTGGATCCTCGGCGCCTGCGCCCTGCTCGGCGCGGCCATCACCGCCTACTACATGACGCGCGTGATGCTGATGACGTTCTTCGGCGAGGAGCGCTGGCGCAACGCCCCGACGCCGTCGCCGGACCGGCCCAGCGTGGAGCCCGCCGCCGAGACCCGCGGCGAGCACAGCGAGCCGCACCCGCACGAGTCGCCCAAGGTCATGACGATCCCCATGATCGTGCTGGCCGTCGGGTCCGTGTTCGCCGGCGCGTTCTTCAGCATCGGCGAGCGCTTCCTGCACTGGCTGGAGCCCGTCACCGGCTACGAGCACGGCGACTCCCCGGTCAGCGCCCTCACGGTCACATTGGCCACCATGGCGGTCCTGGTGATCGGCGTGGCGATCGCGTACGCGCAGTACGGCCGCCGCCCGGTCCCCGCCGTCGCCCCGCGCGGGTCGCTGCTCACCCGGGCCGCCCGCCGCGACCTGTACCAGGACGACTTCAACCACGTGGTCCTGGTGCGCGGCGGCGAGCACCTCACCCGGTCCCTGGTCTACGTCGACCACACCCTGGTCGACGGCGTCGTCAACGGCACGGCGGCCTCCGTCGGCGGCCTGTCCGGGCGGATGCGCAGGCTGCAGAACGGCTTCGCGCGGTCGTACGCGGTCTCGATGTTCGGCGGTGCGGCCCTCCTGGTCGCCGCGACCCTGCTGATGAGGGCGGTCTGATACCGATGTCCTTTCCTCTGCTGACAGCGACGGCGGTGCTCCCGGCCATCGGGGCGATCGCCACGGCTGCCGTACCGGCCGCGCGCCGCGACGCCGCCAAGGCGCTCGCGCTGCTCTTCTCACTGGGCACGCTCGCCCTGGCGATCACCGTCCTGGTGCGCTTCGACCCGGACGGCGACCGCTACCAGCTCACCGAGTCGCACGCCTGGATCGCGGACTTCGGGGTGCGCTACGAACTGGGCGTCGACGGCATCGCGGTCGCGCTGATCGCGCTGACCGCCCTGCTGATCCCGTTCATCCTCCTCGCGGGCTGGCACGACGCCGACCCGCTGGAGACCGGCAGCAAGCGGTGGCGGCCCACCCAGGGCTTCTTCGCGCTGATCCTCGGCGTCGAGGCGATGGTGATCCTCTCCTTCGAGGCCACCGACGTCTTCCTCTTCTACATCTTCTTCGAAGCCATGCTGATCCCGATGTACTTCCTCATCGGCGGCTTCGGGGACCGGGCCCACGCGCACGGCGAGCAGGTGGCGTCGACGCAACGGTCGTACGCGGCCGTGAAGTTCCTCCTCTACAACCTCGTCGGCGGCCTGATCATGCTGGCCGCGGTGATCGGGCTGTACGTGGTCGCCGGGAACTTCAGCCTCCAGGAGATCGCCCAGGCGCGGGCCAACGGCTCGCTCGACATGGCGACCAACACCGAACGCTGGCTGTTCCTCGGCTTCTTCTTCGCCTTCGCGGTGAAGGCGCCCCTGTGGCCGCTGCACACCTGGCTGCCCAACGCCATGGGTGAGGCCACCGCCCCGGTCGCCGTGCTCATCACGGCGGTCGTCGACAAGGTGGGCACCTTCGCGATGCTCCGCTACTGCCTCCAGCTCTTCCCGGAGGCCAGCAAGTGGGCGACGCCCGTCATCCTGGTCCTCGCCGTGATCAGCATCATCTACGGCGCGCTGCTCGCCGTCGGACAGCGCGACATCAAGCGGCTGGTGGCGTACGCGTCGATCTCGCACTTCGGCTTCATCGTCATGGGCATCTTCGCGATGACCAGCCAGGGGCAGTCCGGCGCGACGCTGTACATGGTCAACCACGGCCTGTCCACGGCCGCGCTGATGCTGGTCGCCGGCTTCCTGATCTCGCGGCGCGGCTCGCGGCTCATCGCGGACTACGGCGGCGTGCAGAAGGTCGCCCCGGTCCTCGCCGGCACGTTCCTGATCGGTGGCCTCGCGACGCTGTCGCTGCCGGGCCTGGCACCGTTCGTCAGCGAGTTCCTGGTCCTGGTCGGCACGTTCACCCGGTATCCGGCGATCGGCATCGTCGCCACCCTCGGCATCGTGCTGGCCGCGCTCTACACCCTCGTCCTGTACCAGCGGACGATGACCGGCCCGGTCAAGCCGGAGGTCTCGGCGATGCCCGACCTCCGGATGCGCGAGCTGCTGGTCGTCGGGCCGCTGGTCGTCCTGCTCATCGTCCTCGGCGTCTACCCCAAGCCCGTCGCGGACATCGTCAACCCGGCGGTCAAGCAGACCATGTCCGACGTACACAAGAGCGACCCCAAGCCCGAGGTGGAGGCGGCCAAGTGAGCGCAGTAGCCGTCCACAGCCTGTGGACAACCGCGGCCGGTCCGATCACCAAGATCGACTCGCCGAAGATCGAATACGGGCAGCTGTCGCCCACCCTGATCGTCGTGGGCGCGGCGATCGTCGGAGTACTGGTCGAGGCGTTCGTGCCGCGCAAGTCCCGCTACTACGCCCAGCTGTTCGTGTCGGTCGTGGCCCTGTGCGCCGCCTTCGCGGCGGTCGTCGCGCTCGCGGCCGACGGCTACGGCACCACCAAGGCGCACATCGCCGCCATGGGCGCCGTCGCGGTCGACGGACCGGCGCTGTTCCTGCAGGGCACGATCCTGCTGGCCGCGCTGGTCGGCCTGTTCACCTTCGCCGAGCGCAAGCTCGACCCGCAGGCGCACGGCAACCACGTCGACTCCTTCGCCGCGCAGGCCGCCTCCGTGCCCGGCAGCGACAGCGAGAAGGCCGCCGTGAGGGCCGGCTTCACCACCACCGAGGTGTTCCCGCTGCTGCTCTTCGCGGTCACGGGCATGCTGATCTTCCCGGCGGCCAACGACCTGCTGACGCTGTTCGTGGCCCTGGAGGTCTTCTCCCTCCCGCTGTACCTGCTGTGCGCCCTGGCCCGCCGCAAGCGGCTCATGTCGCAGGAAGCCGCGGTGAAGTACTTCCTGCTCGGCGCGTTCGCCTCCGCGTTCACCCTGTTCGGCATCGCCCTGCTCTACGGGTACGCGGGCTCGGTGTCCTACGCGACGATCTCCCAGGTCGTCGACGGCACCCTCACCACCGTCGACCCGGCGCTCGCCGACACCATGGGCAACGACGCGCTGCTGCTCATCGGCACCGCGCTGATCGTGATGGGCCTGCTGTTCAAGGTGGGCGCGGTGCCCTTCCACATGTGGACGCCCGACGTCTACCAGGGCGCCCCGACCCCCGTCACCGGCTTCATGGCCGCCGCCACCAAGGTCGCCGCCTTCGGCGCCCTGCTGCGGATCCTGTACGTCGTGCTGCCGGGCCTGCGCTGGGACTGGCGGCCGGTCATGTGGGGGGTGGCGATCATCACCATGCTCGGCGGTGCGATCGTCGCGATCACGCAGACCGACATCAAGCGGCTGCTGGCGTACTCGTCGATCGCGCACGCGGGCTTCATCCTCGCGGGCGTCATCGCCACCAACCCGGACGGTGTGTCGTCCGTCCTCTTCTACCTGGCCGCGTACTCCTTCGTGACGATCGGCGCCTTCGCCGTCGTCACCCTGGTGCGCGACGCGGGCGGCGAGGCGACCCACCTGTCCAAGTGGGCGGGGCTGGGCCGGCGTTCGCCGCTGGTGGCGGCCGTGTTCGCGGTGTTCCTGCTGGCCTTCGCGGGCATCCCGCTGACGTCCGGCTTCGCGGGCAAGTTCGCCGTCTTCAAGGCCGCCGCGGAGGGCGGTGCCGGTCCGCTGGTCGTGGTCGGTGTGATCTCGTCGGCGATCGCAGCGTTCTTCTACATCCGCGTGATCGTGCTGATGTTCTTCAGCGAGCCGCGGCCCGAGGGCCCGACCGTCGCGGTGCCCTCACCGCTGACGATGACGGCGATCGGCGTCGGCGTGGCGGTCACGCTGGTGCTGGGTGTGGCACCGCAGTACTTCCTGCACCTGGCGGGCCAGGCGGGAGTCTTCGTGCGGTGAGGCACGGCTGAGTGCCGCGCGGCCGTACGACTCGTACGGCGGCCGGGCCCCGGTTCCTCTTCGGAGGGGCCGGGGCCCTTCGGCGTGATGCGGGAGTGCCGGGTCAGCTGTGAGTCGTGCTCGAGGAGGTGGTCGGGCACATCACCCGGGGGTTCCACTGGGCGAAGGTGCCCTTCGGGTTGTGCTTGTACAGCCACGCGTGCAGGTCGTAGTGGCGCGGCATGCCCGGGTAGTGCCCGTCCATGGGGCCCTGGAAGTCCTGCCCGAACAGCCGCGGTCGGGTGGTGCCGGCGGCGTCGACCGGGACGACCCACTCCACGCCGACGAGCCGGCGGCCGCCCCGGCCGTCGTCCTCGTAGAGCAGACCCGCGGGCTTCGCGGGGTCCAGGGAACCGAACAGCGCCTCGTTGAAGTAGTGGAAGCCCATCCCGCCCTCGTCGCGGGCCATGCACAGATGCTCCTCGTAGCCGTCGGCGAGCGCGCGGGGCACGGACCGGTACTTCATGGTCGCCCCGTACGCCTTCGTCAGCGGGAGCAGCGCGCCGGGATCCGGGCTCGCGGCCCGCCCGTGCGCTCCGCGTTCGGCGGGGTGGCCGTGGGCCGGGGCGGTGGCGAGGGCGGACGAGGCGGCGGGCAGGGAGAGGGCGAGCGAGGCGGCCAGGGTGAGGACGGTCTTGGCGAGCCGGACGGGCATGGGGGACTCCTCGGGGCGGGGTCTGGTGTGGGGGGAGGGGGAGGAAGGGTGCGGGAGAGCGGCGGAGTTGGGCGCTGGTGGACGCTCGGAGTACGGGGAGAGGGCGCGGTACCGGGCAGCGTTGCGTGCCGGGCGGCGACGGGTGCGTGGGGCTCCCGCCGCTGCCCTGCTCGGTCAGCATGTCCTCGGGGTACGGGGGGTGCCAGGCGGGGCGGCCGATGGGTTGACCGCCCTGTGCGTCGATCGGGTGGCCGGCTGTTCGGTGGGGCGGGTGGGCCCGGTGGGGCGGTGGGCCGGGCGGGTCGGGTGGACCAGGTGGACCAGGTGAGACGGGTTCCGGCGGGGTGAGGGGCGGGCCGTCGGGCAGGTGATCGGATGCGCAGCCTGTGGATAACTCCGACGCTGTCGGTCCCGGCCCCTATGGTGGACGCAGTGGTCGAGGGACGACGTACGGGGGACGAGGCGATGGGCGGGACGGGCGGGACGGGTGTGATGACCGAAGTGGACATGCCGACGGCGGACGGGAGCAGCGAGGCGCGGGCCACGCTGCACCGGGTCTTCGGGTACGACGCCTTCCGCGGTGAGCAGGAAGCGATCATTGACCACGTGGTGGCGGGCGGCGACGCGGTCGTCCTCATGCCGACCGGCGGCGGCAAGTCGCTGTGCTACCAGATCCCGGCCCTGGTCAGACCCGGCACGGGCATCGTCGTCTCCCCACTGATCGCGCTGATGCAGGACCAGGTGGACGCGCTGCGGGCCCTCGGCGTGCGCGCCGGGTTCGTCAACTCCAGCCAGGACTTCGACGAGCGACGGGTCGTCGAGGCCGAGTTCCTGGCCGGCGAGCTGGACCTGCTGTACCTGGCGCCGGAGCGGCTGCGCCTCGACTCCACGCTGGACCTCCTCTCCCGCGGCAAGATCTCCGTCTTCGCGATCGACGAGGCGCACTGCGTGTCCCAGTGGGGCCACGACTTCCGCCCCGACTACCTGGCGCTGTCACTGCTCGGCGAGCGCTGGCCGGACGTCCCGCGCATCGCGCTCACCGCGACGGCCACGCGCGCGACGCACCAGGAGATCACCCAGCGGCTCGACATGCCGACGGCCCGGCACTTCGAGGCCAGCTTCGACCGGCCCAACATCCAGTACCGGATCGTGCCGAAGGCCGACCCCAAGAAGCAGCTGCTGAGCTTCCTGCGCGAGGAGCACCCGGGCGACGCGGGCATCGTGTACTGCCTGTCGCGCAACTCCGTCGACAAGACGGCGGAATTCCTCAGCGGCAACGGCATCGAGGCGGTGCCGTACCACGCGGGTCTCGACGCGGGCACGCGCGCGAGGCACCAGGCGCGGTTCCTCCGTGAGGAGGGCCTGGTGGTGGTCGCGACCATCGCGTTCGGCATGGGCATCGACAAGCCGGACGTGCGGTTCGTCGCCCACCTCGACCTGCCCAAGTCGGTCGAGGGCTACTACCAGGAGACCGGCCGCGCCGGACGCGACGGCCTGCCGTCCACGGCCTGGATGGCCTACGGCCTCAACGACGTCATCCAGCAGCGCAAGCTCATCCAGTCCGGAGAGGGCGACGAGGCGTTCCGCCGCCGCGCCCAGGCCCACCTGGACGCGATGCTGGCCCTGTGCGAGACGGCCCAGTGCCGCCGGGGCCAGCTCCTCAACTACTTCGGGCAGGAGCCCGGTGAGGCGGGCTGCGGCAACTGCGACACCTGCCTCACCCCGCCGGAGACCTGGGACGGCACCGTCGCCGCCCAGAAGGTGCTGTCGACGGTGGTGCGGCTCCAGCGCGAGCGGGGACAGAAGTTCGGCGCCGTCCAGATCGTCGACATCCTGCTGGGCAAGCGCACGGGCAAGGTCATCCAGTTCGACCACGACCAGCTGTCCGTGTTCGGCATCGGCCAGGAGCTCAGCGAAGCCGAATGGCGCGGAGTGGTCCGGCAGCTGCTGGCCCAGGGGTTGCTCGCCGTCGAGGGTGACTACGGCACCCTGGTGCTGACCGAGGCCAGCGGCTCGGTGCTGCGGCGCGAGCGCGAGGTTCCGTTGCGCAAGGAACCGAAGCGGCCCACCAGCGCCAAGGCGGGGTCCTCGTCGGGCCGGGGCGAGCGCAAGGCCAAGACGGCCGTCCCGGAACTGCCGGAGAGCCTGCTCCCCGCTTTCGAGGCACTGCGCGCCTGGCGCGCCGAGCAGGCCCGCGAGCAGGGCGTCCCGGCGTACGTCATCTTCCACGACGCCACCCTCCGGGAGATCGTCACCGCCTGGCCCACGTCGGTGGCCCAGCTCGGCGGCATCAGCGGGGTCGGCGAGAAGAAGCTGGTGACGTACGGCGAGGGCGTGATCGGGGTCCTGGCCGGGCTGGGCGGGACGCCGGACGACGGGGAAGCGGGTGGCGGCAAGGCGGCCGCCCAGGGTGACCCGGCGGCGGACGACTGGCCGGAGATGGACGCGGAGCCGGAGCCCGACGACTGGATATAGGGGGCGGACCGGGGCGCCGGGCGACGGAGCCCTCGGGCGGACTGGGCGCGTGGGGCGCGTAGGGCGCGTCGCCCGGCGGAGCCTGGGCGGGACGGGCGCTCGGGGCGCCGCAGCCTGTGGGCCGCCGCCATGGTCCCGGCGGCCCAGTTGTCCGGCGAACGGCCCTCCGCTGACCACCGCCCGTCGGCCGCCCCTCGTGTCACAGCGCGCGGGAGGCGTACGCCCTGACGTCCGCGTCGGAGTCCGACCTGACCGTGGCGAGGGCCGCCCTCGCTTCGGGCAGCTCGCGGTGCCGGGTCAGCGCGAGCACCGCGGCCTTGCGGACGTCGGCGTTCACGTCGGCCAGGGCCTTGGCGAGGGCGGGTACGGCCGTGTCGGGGTCCGCCGAGGACAGTGCGGTGGCCGCCCCGGACCGTACCTGCCAGGCGGGGTCGGACAAGGCCGCGACGGCACGGGCGGCGAGGGGTGCCGGGCAGCCGGTGGTGCCGAGCGCGCCGTAGGCGGCGGCCCGCACCAGGGCGTCCGGGTCGTCGACGAGTGCGATCAGGGCGCTCAGGACAACGGGCGCGGGGCCGTGACGGTCCTTCGTGGCCGGCCGGTCGGTCGTCACCGTGGCGAGGGCTTTGGCGATCGCGACCCGGACCTCACGGGACGGGTCGGCGGGAGCGGCGGTGGCCAGGGCGTCGACGGCGTCGACGGAGACCAGGGCGCGAACGGCCGCGATCCGTACGGCCGTGTCGGCGTCGGACAGCGAGCGGGCGAACAGGGCGGTGTCGCCCCACCGCAGCGCCCGCAGGACGTCCAGCGCGGCGGCCCTTACGGCGGGGTCGGCGGCCGGACCGGACTCGGCCAGCGCGGCGGCCAGTCCGTCGCCCAGGGCGGGTTCGGGCGGAAGCGTCTCGACGAGTTCGCGCAGGGAAGCGGCCGCGGCAGCGCGCACCTCGGGCGCGGGGTCGCGCAGGGCGGCGGCGAGGGCGGGCCCGGTTCCCACGGGCACCGTCTCGGTCAGCACGGCGACGGCCTCGCGCCGGACGGCGGGGTCGGGGTCGGACAGGTAGGGGCGCAGGGCATCGAGTTCGGGTTGCTCGTCGGCGAGGGCGATCAGCGCGAGGAGTCGGTCGGACGCCGGTGCGGTCGGCGCGGGGGAGGCGAGGGCGCTCGCCCCCGGGGCGGAGACCGACACGGCTTGGCTGGAATGACCCGTGCCGACGGGCTCGGGAACCAGCGTGTCGTCGGGGGTTCCGCTCGTGGCGGCACGAGCGGCGACCGGGGCGACGTCCCGGGAGCCCGCGGTCGCCACGTCCTCGGCGCGGACCTCGCCGAGCGCACGCGATGGGCCGCCGGTGGGAGCGAAACCGTCCACCGGCACGAGGTAGGGAGCCACGGGACGAGCCGTGAACTCCATGGCACCGGAGGGGGACTTGTGCAGGTCGAGGTGGTGGAACCAGGAGACGTCGTCACGCTCGGGGTGGTCCAGCCGGTCGTGGTAGAGGCCCCAACGGGACTCCGTACGGGCCAGGGAGGCACGGGCGGCCATCTCGGCGCAGTCACGGATGAAGGTGACCTCCGCGCAACGCATCAGTTCGTGCGGGGTGCGGGCGCCCATGGCGGCGATGTCGTCGCGCATCCGCTCGAAGGCCTCCAGCGCGAGCGAGAGGCGGGCGCCCGACTTCGGCGGGGCCACGTAGTCGTTGACGAAGCGGCGCAGCTTGTACTCGACCTGGGGCTGCGGCGGGCCGTCCGGGTTGCGCAGCGGGCGGTAGATCAACTCGTGCGCCTCGTGCAGCTGGTCGGCCGGCAGCTCCCCTGCGTAGGCCGTGTACCGGGAGGCGTCCGCACCGGCCAGATCGCCGAAGACGAACGCGCCGATCATGTAGTTGTGCGGGACGCAGGCCAGGTCACCGGCCGCGTACAGGCGCGGGACGGTCGTACGGGCGTGGTCGTCGACGCGGACGCCGGAAGCGGAGTGCCCGCCGCACAGACCGATCTCGGAGATGTGCATCTCGACGTCATGGGTGCGGTAGTCGTGCCCCCGGCCCGCGTGGAAGGTGCCGCGGGTGGGCCGCTCGGTGGAGTGCAGGATGGACTCGAGGGCGGAGACCGACTCCTCGGGCAGGTGGCTGAGCTTCAGGTAGACCGGGCCGCGGTCGCTGGCGACCTCGGCGGCGAACTCGGCCATCATCTGCCCGGACCAGTAGTCGGAGTCGACGAAGCGCTCGCCGTGCCGGTTGACCTGGTAGCCGCCGAAGGGATTGGCGACGTAGGCGCACGCGGGCCCGTTGTAGTCCTTGATCAGGGGATTGATCTGGAAGCACTCGATCCCGGTCAGCTCGGCACCCGCGTGGTAGGCCATGGCGTAACCGTCACCGGCGTTGGTCGGGTTCTCGTACGTCCCGTACAGGTATCCGGAGGCCGGCAGACCGAGGCGGCCGCAGGCGCCGGTCGCCAGGATCACGGCGCCCGCGCGGACGGTGACGAACGCCCCGGTACGGGTGTTGAACCCCGCCGCGCCCACCGCCGCGCCCCCGGCCGTCAGCACGCGCACCGGCATCACCCGGTTCTCGATGCGTATCCGCTCCCGCATCTCACGACGCCGAAGCTGCCGGTACAGGACCTTCTTGACGTCCTTGCCTTCCGGCATCGGCAGTACGTACGAGCCGGAGCGGTGCACCTGGCGGACCGCGTACGCGCCAAACTCGTCCTTCTCGAACTTGACCCCGTACGACTCCAGTCGCTGGACCATGGCGAAGCCGCGGGTCGCCGTCTGGCGCACCGTGGACTGGTCGACGATGCCGTCGTTGGCGCGCGTGATCTCGGCGACGTAGTCGTCGGGCTCGGCCCGGCCGGGGACGACCGCGTTGTTGACCCCGTCCATGCCCATGGCGAGCGCGCCCGAGTGACGGACGTGCGCCTTCTCCAAGAGCAGGACGTCCGCGCCGTGTTCGGCGGCGGTGAGGGCGGCCATGGTGCCGGCGGTCCCGCCGCCGATGACCAGGACGTCGCAGGTCAGTTCCTCGGCGTCGGCGAGGGTGGGGATCGCGGGGGCGGCGGGCACGGGGGCGTTCACGGGAGGGGTCACCGGGGGACCTTTCAGGTGCCGAGCGAGGAGAGGACGGCGCGGCGCAGGGCCACGCGGGCCGGGTCGTCGAGGGCTCCGCGGTCGCGCGGGCGCGGTACGTCACGCACGGACGCCACACGGCCGGCGGCCAGCAGGGCGACGCGGTCGCCGAGGAAGAGCGCCTCGTCCACGTCATGGGTGACGAAGACGACGGTCGCGCCCGTGCCGCGCAACACCTCGACCAGCAGGTCCTGCATGCCGGAACGGGTCTGGGCGTCGAGCGCGCCGAACGGCTCGTCCATGAGGACGGCACGCGGGGCACCGGCCAGGGCGCGGGCCAGCTGGGCGCGCTGGCGCTGCCCGCCCGACACCCGGTGCGGCAACTGCTTCGCCTGCGCGTCCAGCCCGACCCGGGTGACCCAGGAACCGGCCTGCTCGCGCCGCTCGGAGCGCGGGACTCCCTGGATGGCGAGCGGCAGCTCGACGTTGCCGCGCAAGGTGCGCCAGGGCAACAACGCGTCCTCCTGGAAGACCAGCGCCCGGTCGGCGGACGGCCCGGTCAACGGCCTGCCGTCCTGCTCCACCGACCCGGCCAGCGGGGCCAGCAACCCGGCGAGCGTCCGCAACAGCGTCGACTTCCCGCAGCCCGACGGGCCCACGACGGTGAGGATCTCCCCGGGCCGGACGTCGAGGGTGACGTCGTGCAGCACGGGAGCACCGGGACGGCCGAGCACCGCGGCGTCGAAGCGGAGCCCGGCCCCGGGTGCGGTTGCGCCTGCGGCCCGGGAAGCCGAGGTCGACGCCGGGACGGCCGCCGGTGCGGTGGTCTCAGACGAGGTGCTCATCACGCGCCTCCTGCTCGGTCTCGCCGCTGCCCTGCTGCTGGGCATCGGACTGGTACTGGGAGTCGCCCTCGGCCTTCACCACGACCGGTACGCGGGCGGAGGCGGGGGCGGGGAGCATCGCGGAGCGGGATCGACCACCGGGCACGTACGAGGTGCGGGGCAGCCACCGCGTCAACCGCCGGCCGAGGAGCTCCACCGCCGTGGAAGTGACCCAGCCGAGGACGCCGATGGTGACCATGCCGACGAACACGCCCGGGTAGTCGACGACCGTGTAGTCCTGCCAGGTGCGGTAGCCGACGCCGTACTGGCCGGAGATCATCTCGGCGGAGATCACACAGATCCAGGACACCCCGATGCCCACCGACAGCCCGCCGAAGATGCCGGGCAGTGCGCCGGGCAGGACCACCGAGCCCAGGATGCGCCACCTGCCGCCGCCCATCGTGCGCACCGCCTCCTCCCAGACGGGGGTGAGCGCACGGACCGCGTGCCGCGTGGAGACGAGCACGGGAAAGAAGGCGGCGGTGAAGGTGATGAAGACGATGCCCTGCTCGTTGGAGGGGAAAAGCAGGATCGCGACCGGGACGAGGGCGATCGCGGGGATCGGCCGGACGACCTCCAGGACCGGGCCGAGCAGGTCCTCGGCGAGCCGCGAGCGCGCCACGAGCACGCCCACGGCCACGCCCAGGACGGCGGCCAGCAGGAAGCCCGCCAGGATGCGGGTCAGGCTGTCGGTGAGATCGGTCCAGTAGTCGCTGCCGGTGAGACGGCCGGCGAACGCGTGAGCCACGTCGGTGACGGTGGGGAACTGCGAGAACCGCAGCCAGATGTCCACGTCGAGGCCGGTGAGCAGCTGCCACAGCCCCAGGGCGGTGACCAGCGAGGCGAGGCGGAGCGCATACCGGCGCAGTGCGTGGCGGGTCATGAGGCCGCCTCCAGTGCCTCGCTGTAGGTGACGACCCGCGCGCCGCTGTGGCCGTCGGCATAGGCCTGGGCGGTGGACGGGGCGACGAAGGGCAGCAGGTGCTCGCCGTCGGCGACCCAGACCGCCTTGTCGGCGAACCAGAGAGTGCCGGTGGTGGCGTCCGGGACGTAGGCGGCGCGGACACCGTCGCGGTGTGCGGACAGGTAGGAGAGCAGCGCGGTGGGCGAGGCGAAGGCCTGCGTCCGGTCGGCGCCCTTGGGCCAGACCTCGCTCGCGGCCGCCGGGGGAGCGGCGGAGAGCTTCTGCGCGTACGTCGCGCCGAGCGCCTTCTTCACGTACTGGTCGTCGACGAACGCGTCCACGTCCACATCGCCCGTGAGCTTGGCCGCCTTCAGGATCGACACGTCCTCCTTCAGCGCCGACACGAGTTGCGGCTTGAGTGCCGGGTCGAAGGTCGAGATGCCGTGAGCACCGTTGTAGAGGTAGACGACCTCGGCGGGCAGTCGGGTGGCCTTCGCGACCTTTTCGGCGGCTGCGACCGGGTGGGCGTTCAGGTAGTCGGTGGCCTGTGCCTGGGCCTTCAGGAACGCCTCCAGCACGGACGGGCGTTTCTTCGCGAAGTCCTGGCGGGCGGTGACGCCGTGGAAGGTGGGCAGGTCCAGCTCCGCGCCGTCGTAAAGGGCCTTCGCCTTGCCCTGGTAGGCGAGGAGTCCCGGCCAGGCCACGAACTGGGAGAGCGCGTCGGCGCTGCCGGCCGAGAGGGCCGACGCACCCACCGCAGGCTGCTGGTTGAGCTTCTCGATGCCCGTGTCGGCGTCGATGTTCGCGCGCTTCAGCGCTCGCACCAGCGTCCCGTCGGCCGCGGAGCCGACACTCGTGGAGACCTTCTTCCCCTTGAGGTCCTTCAGCGACGTCAGCTTGGAGTCGGGGGCGGTGACGATGGTGTTGAGGCCACCGCGCAGGTTGTAGCCGGTGACCGACACCAGGTGGGTGGGGCGGCCGAGCTGCTTGCCGCGAGCCGCGTTGATGAGCAGCGGGAAGTCGCCCATCGAGCCGATGTCGATCTTCCCGGCGGTCATCTGGGCGGTGATGGGGGCGCCGGTGGCGTAGTCCTGCCAGACGACCTTGTAGTCGTGCCCGTCGCCCAGGGCGTTCAGTTGCTTCTCGAAGTAGCCGAGGGAGCGCAGCAGCGTGCCGGCGGTGACCGTGTTGATGGTCTTCGACTGGTAGCCGACGGTCACGGTGATCGTGCCGCCGTCGCCGGCCGCCGCGCTGCCGCCGCACGCGGACAGCGCAAGCAGCAGCGTGGCGGTGGCGGTGGCGACCGCGGTGCGATGCAGGGACGTTCGGGACATGACGGGGAGACCTTTCACCGGAGCAGGTAGGGCATGTTGACCGTGACGGCTCCAGTGGGACAGCGGGCCGCGCACGGGCCGCAGTACCAGCACTCGTCGACGTGCATGTACGCCTTGCCGCTGTCGGTGTCGATGGCCAGCGAGTCCAGCGGGCACATGTCCACGCAGAGGGTGCAGCCGTCGATGCACTTCGACTCGTCGATGGTCACGGGCACGTCGGCCCGCTGGGGCACCAAGGGCATGGCGGTCTCCAGAGAAGGAATTCCCGAATTGGTCCGCCCGGTCGTGAACCGACGAGGTCCCGCCGAACGATGAAGGAGTGCAGGCGCCGACAGCGCGCCGGGAAGAACTGACGGACGGGGACGGGCAGATGAGAACGGTCGGGATCAGGCGGTGCGGTGGAGCAGGCCGCTCATCGAGATGCGGTCGCCACGGAAGCGGATGAACTCCAGGTCGACGGGCCGGCCGTCGGCCAGGTGCGTCAGGCGTTCCAACATCAGGACGGCGGCGCCTCGCGGTGCCTCCAGGACGGCGGCGGAGTGGGCGTCGGCGTTCACGGCCTCCAGCGTGATGTCGGCGTGGCCGAGGGGACGGCCGGTGATCGACTCCAGGAGGCGGAAGACGTCGGTGTTCTCGAGGTCGGCGCCGAGCAGGGCGGTGCCGAGGTCAAGGGGGATGTAGGTGAGGTCCAGGGAGAGAGGGAGGCCGTTCAGGCGGCGCAGGCGTTCGATGTAGAGGACGTCCGCGCCGGGCGGGAGGTGAAGCCGGTCGGCCACGGGGGCCGGTGCCGACACCGGGCCCACGGTACGGACCTCGTTGGTGACGCGGCCGTGTTCGTGGAGGGTCTCGGCCAGGCCCATCAGCCGGTCGAGCCCATGGGGGTACTTGCGGGCCACGACCACCGTGCCGACGCCCGGCAGGCGGTCGACGAGGCCCTCGGAGCGCAGCAGGTCGAGCGCTTCGCGGACGGTGTTGCGGGAGGTGCGGTAGTCGGTGGCGAGCAGCGATTCATGGGGGAGCGTGCCGGACCCGAAGCCGTCGGTGAGCAGTTGGCGGCGGAGCAGGTCGGCGAGCTGGCGTGCCCGATCCGCGCGCAGCCTGCGCCGCGCACGGTGGGCGGCGACGGTGGTCGCGCCCTGGCCGGCGTGGTCCCGGATGCGGTCGGTGGGTGGCATGGCTGGAACCATACCGAGACGCTAGGAAAAGGGGTGTTGCGGAAGTGTTGCGCCACCTGACGGTAGGTCGACAGGCGCGCTGATCTGCGGTTTCTTCCTGATGGCGGCAAGATCTGCCACTGCCGGCGGGACTTGTGCCACACCGGCACGGACCGCGTCGGGCGCCACCGGCACAGCCCGACTCGGCTCGTGCCGGCGAAGACTCCCGCCGCACCCGTGCTGCTCCTCGGCAGAGTGGCTGGCACCCTCAAGCGCGCGCGGACCGGTGGCCGCCCGCTCGGCCTCGGATGAGAGGGCAGTACGGCCCAGCTCAGGTCAGTGCCGTCAGTCCCGGTGCGAAGGTGATCAGCAGCGGGAGGAGGGGGACCAGGGACGCCACGGTCGTCGTCAGGGCACGGTGGCGGCGGCCCAGCCGCGGCGGGGGCTCCAGCAGCCGGTCGACGCGCTCCCCCAGGAGGCGGTGGCTGTTGGCGCAGGACAGGACGCCCCGGTGCTGGTTCAGCTCGATCAGGGCGAGGGCCGTGGTCAGGTGGCCGCAGCGGCGGGAGGCCGTGTCGTCGGCGGCGAGTTCGACCAGGCGGTGGGTCTGGTCGCAGAAGTGGGCGAAGAGCGGCACGCGCGGGAAGCCCGTCGCCAGGGCGGTCGACAGGTGCAGCAGCCAGTCGTGGTGGGCGCGGGCGTGGCCGCGTTCGTGGGTCAGGACGGCGTCGAGCTGGTGGGAGGTGAGGCGGTGCAGCGCACCGGTGGTGACGATCAGCTGGGGCGGGCTGCCGGGCAGCCACCAGGCGTCCGGGTACTCGTCCTCCAGGACCAGCAGGGGGCCACGGCCGGACGGCAGACCGCCGGGCAGATCGGGGGCCCGCTCGCGCAGGTGGGCCCGGGCCCGGCCGCGCCGACGGCGGGCCTCGATGAGTTCGCGGGCGAGCATCGCCGTGGTCCAAGCGGCTCCGCAGGCCAGCAGCAGGGTGAGGGTGGCGGCCCAGACCGGGGCGGTGGTGAGGTCGTACGCCTCGGCCACACCGGGCGGCGCGGGTGCGAAGACCTGGGTGCGGACGGTGTGGAAGACGGCGGCGGTGCCCAGGGTCAGGGCCGTCAGACAGCACAGCAGCACCGTGGCGACCAGGCACTGCCAGACCCAGAGGGCGACGACCGGTTCCTGTTCCGGCCAGGACGCGCGCGTGAGGGCACGGGGGACCGGCCAGGCGGCCATGAGAGCGACGGCGCTCAGCAGGAGCAGGCAGACGGTCATGCCACGGGCTCCGGATCCGGTCGGGAAGAGCTGCTGTGGACGGTGCGTGGTGCTGCGAGGCGGGACACGGCTCTGGTGGTGCGGGGGCGGCGAGCCGTGCACGGAGGCCGTGCCCGCCGCCTGTACGACCGCCAGTATGACGCCGTACGCCTCGTCCGTCAGCCCGCGACGATGCGCCCGGTCACCTCGCCCAGGGAGACCCGCAGGCCGTCGGGGCCGGGGGCCCACGCCGACAGGGTCACCACGTCGCCGTCCTCCAGGAACGTCCGCTTGTCGTCGGGGAGTTCCAGCGGGTCGCGGCCGTTCCAGGTCAGCTCCAGCAGGGAGCCGCGCTCGCGCTCGGTCGGGCCGCTCACGGTGCCGGAGCCGTACAGGTCGCCGGTGCGCAGGGAGGCGCCGTTGACCGTCATGTGGGCGAGCTGCTGGGCCGCGGTCCAGTACATGGTGGAGAAGGGGGGTTCGGAGACCACATGGCCGTTGATCGCGACGGAGATGCGCAGGTCGTAGCCGGCGGGTTCCTGCGCCGAGTCGTCCAGGTAGGGCAGCAGGGGGTGCGTGCGCTGCGGCGGGGCCACGCGCGCGTGGTCGAGTGCTTCCAGCGGGGTGATCCAGGCGGACACCGACGTGGCGAACGACTTGCCGAGGAACGGTCCGAGGGGGACGTACTCCCAGGCCTGGATGTCGCGGGCCGACCAGTCGTTCAGCAGGCACAGGCCGAAGACGTGGTCGCGGAAGTCGTCCAGGCCGACCGGGCTGCCCATCGGCGAGGGCGTGCCGACGACGAAGCCGACCTCCGCCTCGATGTCGAGCCGGACGGACGGGCCGAACACCGGGGCCGGGTCGGCCGGGCCCTTGCGCTGCCCCGCGGGGCGCACGACGTCGGTGCCGGACACCACGACCGTGCCGGACCGGCCGTGGTAGCCGATCGGCAGGTGCTTCCAGTTCGGGGTGAGGGAGTCGGCCGCGTCGGGACGGAAGATCTGGCCGACGTTCCGGGCGTGGTGCTCGGAGGCGTAGAAGTCGACGTAGTCGGCGACCTCGAACGGCAGGTGCAGGGTCACCGAGGACAGGGGGTGCAGCAGGGGTTCGAGCACCGGCCGGTGGGCCGGGTCGGTCACCCACGCGTGCAGCGCGGCGCGTACCTGCGACCACGTCGGCCTGCCGGCCGCCAGCAGGGGGTGGAGGGTCGGCGCGGCGAGGAGGGCCGCGTGGGGCGAGCCGAGGGCTCGGGCCGCGGCGCCCGCGTCGAGGACGTGGTCGCCGAGCCGCACGCCGACCGTGCGCTCCGGGTTGCCGGGGCGGGAGAAGACGCCGTACGGGAGGTTGTGCGGGCCGAAGGGGTCGCCCTCGGGAAGGTCGAACGGGGGCATCGGGTGCTGCCTCGCTTTCGTGTTCGCCATGTCGTGCTCGCGGGTGCCCCGCCGTCGGCGGGAGCCGGGCCACACGTTACGGCTGACCTCGCACGAGCGGCACGGGGCGGCACCGGTGGGACGGGCGGGGTGATGGCCGGCTCCGCCGACTCTGGCCCGGGCGCTGCGGCGACGGCCGCGTGCCGAAGTACCGCATACGCCTCGGTGTGCCGCAACGGGCGGAAAACGAGACGCAGGAGATCTTTTCCGGTCAGTGTCAGGCGGGAGTGAAAGCTGACAGACAGGCCCCAACTCCCGTCAACGGGAAATGAGTCGGGAAGACGCGATGTCCGTATTCTCTGATCATGGCCGCACCCCTCACCTCTGCACCCTTCACACCTGCCCGGCGCTCCGCGTACGCGCTCATCGCCACCGACCTGGACGGAACGCTGCTCCGCGGCGACGACACCTTCTCCGACCGGTCGCTCCTCGCACTGACGCGCGTCACCGACGCCGGCGCCCGCCACCTGGTGGTGACCGGCCGGCCGGCTCCCCGGGTGCGGCCGCTGCTGGAGCACCTGCGCGGCAGGGGGCTCGCGGTGTGCGGACAGGGCGCGCAGCTGTACGACGCCGGCACCGACCGCCTGCTGTGGTCGGTCACCTTGGACCGGGAGCTGGCGGAGACCGCGCTGGGCAAGATCGAGGCCGAGGTGGGCCAGGTGTACGCCGCCGTCGACCAGGACGGCGTGGACGGGCTGACGCTCATCGAGCCGGGCTACCGGATGCCGCACCCCACCCTGCCGGCCCTGCGGGTCGGGCGGCGCGACGACCTGTGGTGCGCGCCGATCAGCAAGGTGCTGCTGCGCCACCCCGACCTGTCCGACGACGAGCTGGCGGCGACGGCCCGCTCGGTGGTGGGCTCGCTGGCCACGGTCACCATGTCGGGGCCGGGCACGGTGGAGCTCCAGCCGTGCGGCATCACCAAGGCGACGGGGCTGGCGCTGGCCGCCGAGCACCTCGGCGTCGGCCCGGCCGACACGGTCGCCTTCGGGGACATGCCCAACGACGTGCCGATGTTCGACTGGGCCGGGTACGGGGTCGCGATGGCCAACGCCCATCCGGAGCTGAAGGCGGTGGCCGACGAGGTGACGACGTCGAACGAGGACGACGGCGTGGCCGTCGTCCTCGAACGTCTCTTCCTGTGACCCGCGGGCGCTCCGACCCGCGCGCCCTCCGGCGGGGCTGCCGCCGGGAGGCCTAGTAGGCGCCGAACACGTTGTCGATCGAGCCGTAGCGGTCGGCCGCGTAGTTGCAGGCGGCGGTGATGTTGGCGACCGGGTCGTACGGGTCCCACGAGGTGCCGTCGACGTGGTAGGCGGCGAAGGTCGGGTCGATCACCTGGAGCAGGCCCTTGGAGGGGGTGCCCGCGACGGCGTTGGAGTCCCAGAGGTTGATGGCGTTCGGGTTGCCGGAGGACTCCCGCATGACGTTGCGGTAGATGCCGTCGTAGCTGCCCGGGATGCCCTTCTGGGCCATGATCGCGAGGGACTCGCGGATCCAGCCGTCGAGGTTGTTCGGGTAGCCGGCGACCGTGGTGGAGGCGGTGGTGGCGGTCGTGGCCGCGGAGGCGCTGGTCGCACCGACCAGCGGGACGGCGAGCACGGCCGCGCCGGTGCCGGCGAGGACCAGGGTGCGCTTGAGACGGCTCATGCGGGCACGACGGGGCTGAGCGTTTGCGGACATGGGGAAGTTCCTCTCCGTCGCCTGCGAGGTGAGCTGTCGGGTTCGGGCTGGGAGGTGCCCGGCCGGCCGCCGTGGGGTACGGCGGCGCGGCTTCACCCCTAGCCGGCGCGGTGCGTCGTACTGCGTGCTCAGCGCCGAGTACTGGGTGCTCGGTGCTGATCACTGCGTACTGCGTACGACGTTTGCGTCGGCGTTCTACCTGGGTCCCCCGCTCCTGCCGTGCGTGAGTGATCGTCGATGGGTGGGATCGGGCGGCGGCAGGATTCGGCGTCCACCCGACGGCCGGGAACGTATGCGAGAGCGCATGTCCGGAACAAGTAGCGGATTCACAGCTCGGGCCTATTGATCTTTGTTTGAGGCTTTTGGTGTGCTTGATCCTTTGCAGTTGCCAAGCCTCAACTGGCGCGGACGGGAAGGAAGTAGACGCGGCGTCGGACAGATGGGGTTGGAGTGGCGGAAGTGAGCCAACTCACCACCGTCGACAAGAGTGGCAAATCGGGCAATAGACTCAACTAGTGGCTAATGAATGTGGCCGCGTGATCGAAATTGCTATTTTCCGGTAAGTGGATAAATGTCTGTTTCCGCCCGTCTGGCAGCCCTGGGGCCTCTCGGTGATCGAAAGGTGACCGGATACGCTGACTTGAGTGATGGCAGCGACGTATCGACAAACCGCGTAAGCGCCAGCAGACACCAGCAGACAGGAGATCCCTCGTGACCGTCGTCGGGCCGTTCGGGCTGAGCGTGCGGGACCAGGCTCTGGAAGCCGATGTCCAGGCCGGATTGGCGGCTGTCGAGGAAGGCTTGCTCGAGGCCACCAAGAGCGAGGTCCCCTTCATCACGCAGGCAGCGCAGCACCTCGTGCGTGCGGGCGGGAAGCGGTTCCGGCCGCTGCTCGTGATGCTCGCGGCACAGTTCGGCGACCCGTACGCGCCCGGGGTCGTGCCGTCGGCCGTCGTCGTCGAGCTGACCCACCTGGCCACGCTGTACCACGACGACGTCATGGACGAGGCCCAGGTGCGGCGCGGGGTGGACAGCGCGAACACCCGCTGGGGCAACTCGGTGGCCGTGCTGACCGGCGACTTCCTGTTCGCGCGCGCCTCGCAGATCCTCGCGGACCTCGGGCCCGAGGCGGTGCGGGTGCAGGCGCTCGCGTTCGAACGGCTCGTGACCGGGCAGATCCTGGAGACCGCCGGGCCGACCGACGGCCGGGACCCCGTGGAGCACTACCTCGACGTCCTCGGCGGCAAGACCGGGTCGCTGGTCGCGGTCTCGTGCCGGTTCGGGGCGATGATGTCCGGCGCCGACGAGACGGTCGTGGACGTCCTCACCCAGTACGGCGAGCGGCTGGGCGTCGCCTTCCAGCTTGCGGACGACGTGTTGGACGTCGCCTCGGACTCGCACGAGTCGGGCAAGACGCCGGGCACGGACCTGCGCGAGGGCATCCCCACGCTGCCGGTACTGCGGCTGCGCGAGAGGGCGGCCCGGCTGGGGCACCCCGAGGACGTCGCGCTGTGCGAGCTGCTGGACTCCGACCTGAGCGACGACGCACGGCACGCCGAGGCGCTGGCCGCGCTGCGGGCGCACCCCGCGCTGGAGCAGGCGCGACGGGACACCGTGCGGTACGCCGAGGAGGCGCGGGCCGCGCTGGCCCCGCTGACGGAGTGCGACGCGAAGCGGTCGCTGGTGGAGCTGTGCGACCTGGTGGTGCACCGGGCGGGCTGAGGCGACCCCGTCCGGCCCTGAGCGTGGTGCCCGGCTTCCCGGCGGGGTTCCGCGATCTCGCGGAGGCTCCGCATCCCGGCGGGAGTCCCGCATCTTGCCCGGAGGCTCGCATCCCGGTGAGGGCCCCCGGTGAAGGCCCCGCATCCCCGCAGGACGCCGCATCCCGACGGGGACTCGCCCTCCTGGCAGGGCTCCGCCCCCAACCGGGGACCCCACCCCCTGCCCCCGGCCACCCCGACGCCGGCCCGCCGCCGCAGCCCCGACTCACCTGCCGCCGCAGCCTGACCCACCCCGCCGCCGAGGCCCTGCCCCGGCGACCCCTAAGGCCCCCTCCACCCCCACGTCATACCCCAGGCGTACGTCGAGTTGGCTCCGCGGGTTGACGCCTAACGCGGGGGGATTTGGTCAGATGGATGACACGGACTTCACCACTGCTCACCGATTCGGGTGAGAATGGCGGCAGTTGCCGCCGACTACGGAGGTAGGCACACATGGCACCGTACGCATCCGACGACACCACCAGTGGCCGGCGCAAGGCTGTGCGGTACGTCGTCCCCGTGACCGTGGTGGGCGTGGCGGCGGCGACCATCGGGCTGGTCCCGGCGCTCGCCGACTCCGGCGACCCCGACCTGCCGAAGATCACGGCACAGCAGCTGATCGAGAAGATCGCGGCCTCGGACGTCGAACAGCTTTCCGGCACCGTGAAGATCACCACCGACCTCGGCCTGCCGGACCTCGGGGGTCTGGCAGGCAGCCTCGCGTCCGCCGGCGGTGGCGCCGGCGGCTCGGGGGACGGCTCCTCGGCCGACCCCTCCGCGCGGCTCACCGAACTCGCCTCCGGCACGCACACCCTGCGGATCGCCGCCGACGGCCCCGACCGCCAGAAGGTCTCCTTGCTGGAGGACGCCGCCGAGTACAGCGTCATCCACAACGGCACGGACGTGTGGGGCTACGACAGCGCCTCCGACGAGGTGTACCACTCCAAGGCCCCCGAGGGCGCCGACGCCCACGGCAAGGAGAGCGGCAGGACCGGGGCCGAGCAGGCGCCCACCCCCAAGGAGTTCGCCGACCAGGCCCTCAAGGCCGTCGACGGCACCACGTCGGTCACCGTGGACGGCACCGTGCACGTCGCCGGACGCGACGCCTACAAGCTGCTCGTCAAGCCGAAGGACGCCGACTCCACCGTCGGCGCCATCAGCATCGCCGTCGACGCGAAGACGGGGCTGCCCCTGAAGTTCACCCTCACCCCGAAGAGCGGCGGCGCCGCCGTCGTGGACGCCGGCTTCACCAAGGTCCACTTCGCCAAGCCCGCCGCCTCGACCTTCGACTTCACCCCGCCCAAGGGTGCGAAGGTCACCGAGGGCGACGACGCCGGTCACTCGGTCGCGGGCAAGGACAAGGGCGACGCCGGTCTCCCCGGTGGCGAGGGGCTCGGCGGCCTCGACGGGCTGAACGTCCTGGGTGACGGATGGGACTCCATCGCCGCCTTCGACACCGGCTCCGGCAGCGGGCTGCCGTCCGCCTCCGGCTCTTCCGGGTCCTCCAAGGGCGAGGCGGGCGCGTTCGGGGACTTCCTCGGCTCCTTCGGCGACAAGGTCACCGGCAAGTTCGGCTCCGGGACCGTCTTCTCGACGCGCCTGGTCAACGCCCTCATCACCGACGACGGCAAGGTCTACGCCGGCGCGGTCACCAAGGACGCCCTGGTGAAGGCCGCCGACGCGGCGGCGAAGAAGTAGACCGGCACGGGAACACGGGGAGTCGATGGGCACGGGAGCGGAGGACAGCGGCCGCGCCGGGGACGACGGACACGTCCAGGACGACCGCCTGGCCGAGGACAGCGGCCCGGCAGACGCCGGCGGCCACGCGGGCGACGGCGACCATGCCGAAGGCGCAGTCATCCGCACCCGTGCCCTCACCAAGCGCTTCCGCGGCGGGCACGTGGCCGTTGACGGCTTGGACCTGACCGTCCCCGAGGGCAGCGTCTTCGGCTTCCTCGGCCCCAACGGCTCCGGCAAGACCACCACCATCCGCATGCTGATGGGGCTGATCGAGCCGACCTCCGGCACGGCGCACGTGCTCGGGCAGCCCATGCCCCGGGCCGTGCGCACCGTACTGCCGCAGGTCGGTGCCCTCATCGAGGGGCCGGCGCTGTACGGGCACCTGTCCGGCCGGGACAACCTGCTGCGCTACGACGCCGCCGATCCCACCGCCGACCCGCGCACCCGGCGTGCCCGGGTCGGCGCGGCGCTGGAGCGGGTGGGGCTGTCGGCGGCCGCGGGCAAGAGGGCACGCGCGTACTCGCTCGGCATGAAGCAGCGGCTCGGACTCGCCGCGGCGCTGCTCCAGCCGCGCCGGCTGCTCGTCCTGGACGAGCCCACCAACGGACTCGACCCGCAGGGCATGCGGGAGATCAGGTCGCTGGTGCGGGAACTGGCGTCCGACGGCACCACCGTCTTCCTGTCCTCCCACCTCCTCGACGAGATCGAGCAGGTCTGCACGCACGCGGCCGTGATGGCGCGCGGGCGGCTGCTGGTGCAGGGCGCCGTGGCCGAGCTGGCCGCCCGGGCGCGCGGCCGGCTGGTGGTCACGACGCCCGACACGGCGGAGGCCGCGCGCGTGCTGAAGGAACAGGGCGTCGGCGATGTCGTCGTGGAGGAGCGGGACGACAGGGTCACCGGCGAGCCGCCGGAGCGGGAACCGGCCGAGCTGAACGCCGCGTTGGTCGCCGCAGGCGTCCGGGTGCGCGGCTTCGGCGTGCGCGGGGCTTCGCTGGAGGATGCGTTCGTGGCGCTGACGGGGGAGGGGTTCGATGTCGCGGGCTGACACCGTCGGCGCGGGCGTGCTGGTGCGCCGGTCGTGGGGCCTCGGGCTCTTCGTCGGAGAGTTCACCGTCACCCTGCGGCGCTGGCGGACCCTGGCGCTGCTCGCGGTGCTGGCCGCCGTGCCGGTGCTGGTCGGGATCGCCGTCAAGATCGAGTCGGACGGCGGCCCTGGCGGCGGCTCCGGTGGCGGGGACGGGGGCGCGGGGCCGGCGTTCATGGCGCAGGTGACGAACAATGGCCTGTTCCTGGTGTTCACCGGGCTGGCCGCGACACTGCCGTTCTTCCTGCCGATGGCCGTCGGCGTCGTCGCCGGTGACGCGATCGCGGGCGAGGCGAGCGCGGGCACCCTGCGCTACCTGCTCGTCGCCCCGGCCGGCCGTACGCGCCTGCTGCTCGCCAAGTACGTCACCACGGTCGCCTTCTGCCTGCTGGCCACCCTCGTGGTGGCCGCGTCCGCCCTGGCGGTGGGCGCGTTGCTGTTCCCGCTCGGCGACCTCACCACCATCTCGGGTACCCGCATCACCTTCGGGGAGGGACTGGCGCGCGCCCTGCTGATCGCGCTGGTCGTCGCCGCGTCACTGCTGGGGTTCGCGGCGCTCGGGCTGTTCGTCTCCACGCTCACCAACAGCGGCATCGCGGCGATGGCCACGACCGTGGGCCTGCTGACGACCGTGCAGATCGTCGACCAGATACCGCAGTTGCACGCGGTCCAGCCCTACCTCTTCCCGCACTACTGGCTGTCCTTCGCCGACCTGATGCGCGAGCCCGTCTACTGGGACGACCTCCAGAAGAACCTCGGCCTTCAGGCCCTCTACGTGGCCGTGTTCGGCTCGGCGGCCTGGGCGCGCTTCACGACGAAGGACATCACCACCTGAGCCCACCACGGCTCAGCGTTCGTACGGGAAGCGCGCGAAGGGTGCCTCCTGCGCGAAGAAGGTCTTCGCCCGGGCCAGCGCCTCGGTGTCCGTGCGGACGTCACCGGGCTTGCTGCCGTTGCCGAGCAGCACCCCGCCGAACCGCATGCCGAGGTACGCGGCCGAGTGGCGCAGGGTGCCGACCAGCGGATCGGCGACCTCGAACTCCTCGTGCGCCAGCGCGGTGACGCCCCACAGCGTGCGGCCCGCCATGCGCGCCTTGAAGTCGACGCCGGGCAGGCGCAGCCAGCCCGCCCAGTGGTCCAGGTAGCGCTTGGTCTGGGCGGACACCGAGTACCAGTACAGCGGCGAGGCGATCACCAGGTCCGTCGCGGCGAGCGTCGCCTCCAGGAGGTGCGCCGCGGGGCCCTCCGGGCGCGGTACCTCGGCGTCGTGCCGCACGTCCACGAAGTCCGGCAGCGGCTGCTCGGCCAGGTTGAACCACTCCTGCTCGGTCCCGGCGGGCAGTTGCTCGGCGGCGGTCCGCGCGAGCAGTTCGGTGTTGCCGTCCGGGCGACTGCTGCCCAGCACGAACAGGAAACGTCGGGTCACGGGGCCCTCCCTGAAGATGGATCGACGCTCATCGTATGCGTACGCATCTTATGCGTCTGAATATAAAGCTCCGCGAAGTCCAGCAGCAACTGCCCTCCGCCGCGCGGCGAGACCACCACCGGTACCGGTCGGCGGACCCTTGGGTCTGCGCCGCGGGGTCACCCGCTCCAGCCGGTGTGCGCACCGGTGAGGCGGATGAGGGTGTCCGTCTCGCGGGGCGGCGGGCCGGTGAGGTCGCCGAGGCGCCAGGCGGGCACCCACGGGACGCGGTGGACGTCCACGACGGACTCGAGCAGCCGTACGTCCTGGGCCAGCGGGCGCGGCAGCCTGCCCGGCGCGTCCGCGACCAGCGCCACCGCGTCCAGGACGAGCCCATGCGGCGCCTGGCCGCGCCGGAAGACCTCCACGGTGCGCAGGGCCGCCTCGATGCCGTACGCGTGCGTGCGCGCGACGAGCAGCACCGACGCCGGGTCGCCCGGTCCGGGCCAGTTACGGCCGCAGTCGTGGCCGCCGTAGACGCGGGACAGCGTGGTGGCGCCGGCGCCTCCGTGCGTGGCCAGCCAGGAGAAACGGCGCGGGGCTCCGAGGTGTGCGGCGGGGCCGTAGGTACCCGGATCCGGTGGGGCGACCGGGCCGCGCAACCAGATCTCCGGTCCGCCGCGCGCGTCCGTCGTCCGCATCTGCCGTACCCCCTCCTCGTCGGCCGTCAACCGCCGCGGGCCCCGGTGTCCGGTGCCGCGTCCAGGGTGCGGTGGGTTCCTGGAACGATGCTGTGACAGCGTGGTGACGTGTGCACCGGGGGCGAGCGGTGAGACTTCAACAGTAAATGCAGGACCGGATCGTGACGCTGGGGAGCGGAGCCCTACGGCTTCCCCACGCATCCGAGTGTGAGGGAACCGATGTCTCGACTGAGCCGCGAGAAGACGAACCGCGAGAAGAAGCGGGACCAGAAGCTCGCCGCCGGGAGCCCGACGGCCGGCGTGGTGCCGCTCGACGTCCGCGTCGGCGGTACGGGTCCGGGCGGGGCCGGCGCGACGATCGGCGGGGTGCCGGTCGCCGCGGCCGACGGTGAGGAGGCCCAGCACGCCGTCCTGCGCCACCTGCACCGCATCGCCCTCGCCACCGGGCACCCCGTGCTCGCCACGGTCCACGACACGCGCATCGGCTACGTCGTCCCGCTGCGGGTCGACACGGACGGTTCGAGCCACTTCACGGGGGAGCCGGCGCGGATGGCACCCCTGGGGGAGGCGGCGGCGCCGGTAACGACGCCCACGCCGGAGCGCGCGCCCGCGCCCCTGCCTACATCTGCGCCCGGGCCCGCATCGGAGACGCCGACGGCGCCCGGTCCCGCGCCCGTCTCCGGACACGCCGCCGCCTCCGAGCACCCTGTCGCCTCGGAACACTCCGCCGCTCCCCAGGAGCTCCCGTCCTCCGAGCCGGCCCGTGACAAGCCCACGCACCTCCTGCGGTCCGTGTCCGAGCCGGTGCGGGACGCCGCGCCGACGTTCCGGCTGCGCGCGGTGCCCGAGCCGCAGGATGCGGCCCCCGCGCCCGGCACGGTCGCCCCGCCGACGGGTGTCTTCGGCCCGCCCCCCGCGATGGACCCGTCCCCGGAGCACGCGACGGCCGTACCCACGGACCCGGCGCAGCCCCCAGCCCCGGCCGCCCCCGCGTCCCCCGCCACCCGTGACCTCGGTCTGGAGCTCGGCCCCGCGCTGGCCGAGGCCGACCCGGAGCCCAAGCACACGCCCGCGCGGGGGTTCGACGCGGTCGCCGAGGCGGTGCTCGGGGAGGACCCCCGGACGGCGACCGGGACCGACGGGACGCCCGCGGTGCTCGCCGAGCCGACGGCACGGATCAACGAGGCGGTCAGGGCGGGTCGTATAGACGCGGCGGCGCAGCTCGCGGAGCGGACCGTGGCCGAGGCGTCGGGCACGCTGGGCCCGGCCCACCCCGAGGTGCTGACGCTCCGCGAACTGGGCGCCTACATCGCCTACCTGTCCGGTGACGCGCTCCGCGCCTTCCACGTCTCCCTGGAACTGGCCGGCATCCACCGCCGCGCGGGCGACGCCGAGGCCGCGTACGGCAACGTCCAGAGCGCCGCCGCGGCCTGGCGTGCCGTGCGCGACCCCCTCCAGGGCCTGAACCTGGGCACGGAACTGATCGGGCTGTGGACGGAGTTGGTGGCCGAGGACGGCCCGGCCGCCGAGGACCCCGAGGAACTCGAGTCGGCCCGCGCCCGCATGCTGCGCCTGGCCCAGCGGGCCCGCACCGCCGGAGCGTGAGGCCGGGCCGCCGCCTCCACGACGTCGACCCGACCTACCCGAACTACCCGACCGACCGACCGACACGACCCGACCGACCGGCCGACCTGTCGTCCCGGGCGCCGCTACGAGGACAACGTCCACACCGCGTACGCCAGCGCGTCGGCGTTGCGGTCCAGGGCCGTGTCGTTGAGGTTGGCGATCGTGTCGCACGAGGAGTGGTAGCAGCGGTCGAAGGGCTGGCCGGCCGTGCCGCCCCACTTGGCCGCCTGCGCCGATGTCTTGACGTAGTCGGCGCCGCTGAACAGGCCGCCCACGGGTATCCCCACGTTCTTGAACGGGGCGTGGTCGGAGCGGCCGTCGCCCTCGGTCTCGATCTCGGTGGGGACGCCGAGGCCCGAGAAGTACGTCTTGAAGGTCTGCTCGATGGTGGGGTCGTCGTCGTAGACGAAGTAGCCGGGGTTCGGCGAGCCGATCATGTCGAAGTTCAGGTAGGCGCTGATCCGTGAGCGGTTGGTCGACGACAGGTTGTTGACGTAGTAGCGGGATCCGACCATCCCCAGCTCCTCCGCGCCCCACCAGGCGAACCGCAGGTGCCGGGTGGGCTGGAGGCCGGCGCGGGACACGGCTAGCGCGGTCTCCAGGACGGCGGCCGAGCCGGAGCCGTTGTCGTTGATGCCGGGGCCCGCGGTGACGCTGTCGAGGTGGGAGCCGGCCATGACGACCCGCGTGGTGTCACCGCCGGGCCAGTCGGCTATCAGGTTGTAGCCGGTGCGGCTGGAGGACGTGAACTGCTGGATGGTCGTGGTGAACCCGGCGGCGTCCAGCTTGGCCTTCACGTAGTCGAGCGAGGCACGGTAACCGGTGCGGCCGTGCGCCCGGTTGCCGCCGTTGGCGGTCGCTATGGACTGGAACTGGGACAGGTGCGCCTTGACGTTGGCCACGGGGATGTCGGGCGCGGCGGCGACCGCGGGGGTGGCGGGCGCCGCGCCGGCCAGGGATCCGGTGGCGAGGAGGGTGGTGGCGGCGACGACGGCAGCGGCCGCCGCCCGCCCGGAAACGGAGAGCTTCATGGTGGGGGACTCCGGCTTCCAGCGGGGTTCCCCTGGGGGTGGCCGCCACTCGAGGCGCGGGGGAGCCCACAGGAACCCACAGTGAATGGGGTGCCTGGATGGTGGAGCCGGGACTGACTTTGCGTCAAGAGCGCCATCCGGACACGGAGTTCGCCTATCGAAACGTCCCCCTGGCGCTCACTGCACCTACTCACTGCACCCACTCACTGCACGCACTCACTGCACGCAGAACTCGTTGCCCTCCGGGTCCGTCATCACCACCCACTGGCCCGACGGCTCCTTCACCTCCCGCTCCACGCGCGCGCCGAGCGCGGTCAGCCGCTCGACCTCCCCGGCGCGGCGCTCGCCGCCCACGTGCAGGTCGAGGTGCAGCCGGTTCTTCGTGGTCTTGGCCTCCGGCACCCGCTGGAACAGCAGCCGGCGCCCCAGCCCGGTGCCGCTGTCCGCGTCGACGGGGTCGTCGGGGTGGCGCACGGCGACCAGGTCGCGGAAGGCGGCGCGGCCGTGGAACTCCACGGTGGCCTCGCCGGGCAGCGCGCCCATCGCGAGCAGCCGCTCGATCAGCGCGCTGTTGTCCTCGGTCTCGTAGTGCAGCGCGGCGGCCCAGAAGTCGGCCTGGGCGTGCGGGTCGGCGCAGTCGACGACGAGCTTGAAGTGCACGGGTGCGGGAGTGGTCTGCGTCATGTAACCACTTATAATGGTTACATGAGTGAGCGCGCAACGGAACCGCCGGAACGGTCACCCGGTCTGACCCTGGTCTCCCACGACGGCAAGCCCTACCGCTTCGACCCGGGCGCCCTCTGCCTGGAACTGCTGACGACCGGCGGGCCGGGTGCGTTCGCGCGGTACGAGGTGCTGCACGAGCCCGCCGACCTGGTGGCGTGGGCCACCCGCAGCCGCCTTCCCGACGGGCTGGACCTCACCGTCTCCGGGGCCGAGCTGGAGCGCGCCCGCGCCGTGCGTGACGCCCTCTTCCTGCTGACGGCGGACCGCGCCCATGGCCGGCCGCTCGACGCGGGGCACGTCGAGGTGGTCAACGCGGCGGCCGCGGCGCCTCCGCTGGTGACCCGTCTCCTCGCCGACGGCACGCGCGCGTGGGCGCCGGGTGCCACCGGGACCGGCCTGCTGTCGACCGTCGCGCGCGACGCGATCGACCTGTTCACCGGGCCGTACGCCGGCCGCGTCCGCGAGTGCGGCGCCCACGACTGCTACCTGCTGTTCGTCGACACCTCACGCCCGGGCCGCAGGCGCTGGTGCGCGATGGAACACTGCGGGAACCGGGCGAAGGTACGGGCACACCGGGCCCGCAGTCGGCCCCTCTAGCGAGGCCCGCCCACCCGGCAGGGCCGCCCGGCAGCCCCGTTCGGCAGGCTCGCCGGGAGCAGCGTCAGGCGTCGGTCGGCGCGGCCGTGGCAGTCGTAGCAGCCGGAGCAGCCGTGGCAGCGGCAGGAGCCGTAGCAGCCGGAGCAGCGGCAGGAGTCGTAGCGACCGGGGCGACCTGCGACCTGCGGGACTCACCCAGCGGGGCCCACCGCCGGGCCCGCCGCGCGGTGCGCAGCGCGTCCCAGGTGAGCATCGACAGGGCCAGCCACACCAGGGCGAAGCCCGCCCAGCGCTCGGCCGGCATCTCCTCGTGGAAGTAGGCGATGCCCAGCAGGAACTGGAAGACCGGCGCCAGGTACTGCAGCAGTCCGAGGGTCGACAGCGGCACGCGGATCGCCGCCGCGCCGAAGCAGACCAGCGGGATCGCCGTGACCACGCCGGTCGCGGCCAGCAGCGCGGAGTGGCCCGTGCCCTCGGAGACGAACGTGGACTCGCCGCGTGTGCTCAGCCACGTCAGGTAGGCCACCGCGGGCAGGAACTGGATCGCGGTCTCCGCGGCGAGCGACTCCACCCCGCCGAGGTTGACCTTCTTCTTGACCAGCCCGTACGTGGCGAACGAGAAGGCCAGGCACAGGGAGATCCACGGCGGCCGGCCGTAGCCGACGGTCAGGACGACCACGGCGACGACGGTGACGCCGACCGCGGCCCACTGCACGGGCCGCAGCCGCTCCTTCAGGATCAGCACGCCCATCGCGATGGTGACCAGCGGGTTGATGAAGTACCCGAGGGACGCCTCGACGACGTGCCCGGCGTTCACCGCCCAGATGTAGACGCCCCAGTTCACGGTGATCACCGCGGCGGCCACGGTGAGCAGGGCGAGCCGGCGTGGCTGCCGCAGCAGCTCACCGGCCCACGCCCAGCGCCGGATGAAGAGGAGGGCGACGGCGACGAAGGCGAGCGACCACACCATCCGGTGGGCCAGGATCTCCACCGCGCCGGCGGGCTTGAGGAGCGGCCAGAACAGGGGGACCAGCCCCCACATGCCGTAGGCCGCGAAGCCGTTCAGCAGACCTATGCGCTGCTCGCTCCTGGACTTTCCGGCCACGGCCACTCCTTCTCACTCCACGCACGCACGCGTGGTCGAAGGTAACTCCGCGGACCCCCGTCTGTCATGCCCGTATCGCCATACGGTCATGACGGGCGGGGGCGGGAGCGGCCCGGGCGTGATCGACTTCGCCGCTCGGCTCCCCCTCAGCCCTTCAGCGCCGCCGCGATCGCCTCGGACAGCGGCGTCGTCGGGCGGCCGATCAGCCGGGCCAGGTCGCCGCTGGGGACGACCAGCTCGCCCTTCTCGATCGAGGCGTCGACGCCCGCGAGGACCCCGGCCAGCGGGGCGGGCAGCCCGGCGCCGGCCAGGATGCCGGTGAGCACCTCGGTGGACACGGCGTTGTAGACGATCTCCTGGCCGGTCTGCGCGCTGAGCTCGGCCGCGTACTCGGCGAAGCTCCACGCGGTGTCGCCGCCCAGCTCGTACGTCGCGTTCTCGTGGCCCTTGCCGGTCAGCACGGCGACCGCGGCCGCCGCGTAGTCGGCGCGGGCGGCGGAGGACACACGGCCCTCGCCGGCGGCCGCGACGACGGCGTGGTGCTCGAGGACGGGCGCGAGGTTCTCGGTGTAGTTCTCGTGGTACCAGCCGTTGCGCAGCAGCACGTACGGCAGGCCCGAGGCGAGCAGCGTCTCCTCGGTGGCCCGGTGGTCGTCGGCGAGCGCGGCGGTGAGGGTGCCGGGGGCGCTGGTGTACGCGAGGAGTGCGGCACCGGCGGCCTTGGCCGCGTCGATGACGACCCGGTGCTGCTGCGGACGGCCCTTGTCGAACTCGTTGCCCGAGATCAGCAGGACCTTGTCGCCGGCCGAGACGACCCCGTCGAAGGTCTCGGGCCGGTTGTAGTCGGCCACGGCCAGCCGCACCCCGCGCGCCGCGAGGTCGGCGGCCTTCGCCTCGTCACGCACGACGGCGGTGATCTGCTCCGCCGGGACCTTCTCCAGCAACTGCTCCACGACGTGGCGGCCGAGGTGTCCGGTGGCTCCGGTGACGACGATGCTCATGGTTCACAACTCCTTGTGGGGGTGGCTGATGCACTAACCCTAGAGTTGGCGCTAACTGAACGAAAGTACCCACTTTGAAGTAAGGTACTGGCATGGCCGTAAGCAAGCAGGTGAACGCCGCGTCCGACGCCGAGCGCATGTGCCCCCACCGCCTCGTGCTGGAGCACGTCACCAGCCGCTGGGGCGTCCTCGTCCTCCTCGAGCTGCTGGAGCGCCCCTACCGGTTCAGCGAGCTGCGCCGCGCCGTCGGCCGGTACGGCAGGGACGTCAGCGAGAAGATGCTCACCCAGACCCTCCAGACCCTGGAGCGGGACGGCATGGTCCACCGCGACGCCCACCCGGTCATCCCGCCCCGCGTCGACTACTCGCTGACCGGCCTCGGCCGGGAGGCGGCGGAGCAGGTGCGCGCGCTCACCCTGTGGACCGAGGGCCGCCTGGGGCAGGTGGAAGAAGCCCGCCGGGCGTACGACGAGGCCCGGGCACTCAGGTCCCGGGCCTCGTGACACACCGCTGACGCCGACTCAGCCGACGACCGTCCAGGTGTCGCCGCCCGCCAGCAGCGCGGCCAGGTCGCCCTTGCCCTGCTGCTCGATCGCGGTGTCGAGCTGGTCGGACATCAGCGTGTCGTAGACGGGCCGGTCCACCGAGCGGAACACCCCGACGGGGGTGTGGTGCAGCGTGTCCGGGTCGGCCAGCCGGGACAGCGCGAACGCCGTCGTCGGGGAGGCCGCGTGGGCGTCGTGCACCAGGACCTGCTCCTCGTTCTCCGGGGTCACCGCCACCACCTTCAGGTCACCGGTCCGCGCGTCCCGGACGACCCCCTTGGACAGGTCGCTGCCGAAGCGGATCGGCCGGCCGTGTTCCAGGCGGATGACGGCCTCTTCGGCGGACTGCTTGTCCTTCAGGGCGTCGAAGGCGCCGTCGTTGAAGATGTTGCAGTTCTGGTAGATCTCGATGAGTGCGGTGCCGGGGTGGGCGGCGGCCTGGCGCAGGGTTTCGGTGAGGTGCTTGCGGTCGGAGTCGACGGTGCGGGCGACGAAGGACGCCTCGGCGCCGAGGGCGAGGGAGACGGGGTTGAAAGGGGCGTCGAGGGAGCCCATCGGCGTGGACTTGGTGATCTTGCCGACCTCGGACGTGGGGGAGTACTGGCCCTTGGTGAGGCCGTAGATGCGGTTGTTGAAGAGGAGGATCTTGAGGTTGACGTTGCGGCGCAGGGCGTGGATGAGGTGGTTGCCGCCGATGGACAGGGCGTCGCCGTCGCCGGTGACGACCCAGACGCTGAGGTCGCGGCGGGAGGCGGCGAGGCCGGTGGCGATGGCGGGGGCGCGGCCGTGGATGGAGTGCATCCCGTAGGTGTTCATGTAGTACGGGAAGCGGGAGGAGCAGCCGATGCCGGAGACGAAGACGATGTTCTCGCGGGCCAGGCCGAGTTCGGGCATGAAGCCCTGGACGGCGGCGAGGATCGCGTAGTCGCCGCAGCCGGGGCACCAGCGCACTTCCTGGTCGGACTTGAAGTCCTTCATCGACTGCCGGGCCTCCGCCTTCGGCACCAGTGAAAGCGCCTCGATCGTGCCCGTGCCTTCCGTGGTCGTCTCAGTCATCGATGGCCTCCTTCAGCGCCGTGGCGAGCTGTTCCGCCTTGAACGGCATGCCGTTGACCTGGTTGTACGACTGCGCGTCCACGAGGTACCTCGCCCGGATCAGGGTGGCGAGCTGGCCGAGGTTCATCTCGGGGACCACGACCTTGTCGTACCGCTGCAGCACCTCCCCGAGATTGCGCGGGAAGGGGTTGAGGTGGCGCAGGTGGGCCTGCGCGATGGACTCGCCGGCGGTGCGCAGCCGGCGGACCGCCGCGGTGATCGGCCCGTAGGTGGAACCCCAGCCGAGCACCAGGGTGCGGGCGCCGTGCGGGTCGTCCACCTCCACGTCGGGTACGTCGATCCCGTCGATCTTGGCCTGCCGGGTGCGGACCATGAAGTCGTGGTTGGCGGGGTCGTAGGAGATGTTGCCGGTGCCGTCCTGCTTCTCGATGCCGCCGATGCGGTGTTCCAGGCCGGGTGTGCCGGGGACGGCCCAGGGGCGGGCGAGGGTCTGCGGGTCGCGCAGGTAGGGCCAGAAGACCTCGGTGCCGTCGTCCAGGGTGTGGTTCGGGCCTTGCGCGAACTGGACGCGCAGGTCGGGCAGTTCGTCGAGTTCGGGGATGCGCCAGGGCTCGGAGCCGTTGGCGAGGTAGCCGTCGGAGAGCAGGAAGACCGGCGTGCGGTAGGTCAGGGCGATGCGGGCGGCCTCGACGGCGGCGTCGAAGCAGTCGGCCGGGGTCTTCGGGGCGACCACCGGGACCGGGGCCTCGCCGTTGCGGCCGTACATCGCCTGGAGCAGGTCCGCCTGCTCGGTCTTGGTCGGCAGGCCCGTCGAGGGGCCACCGCGCTGGATGTCCACGATCAGCAGCGGCAGCTCCAGCGAGACCGCCAGGCCGATCGTCTCCGACTTCAGTGCCACACCCGGCCCGGAGGTCGTGGTCACGGCGAGCGACCCGCCGAACGCGGCCCCCAGCGCCGCGCCGATACCCGCGATCTCGTCCTCGGCCTGGAACGTGCGCACACCGAAGTTCTTGTGCCGGCTCAGCTCGTGCAGGATGTCCGAGGCCGGGGTGATCGGGTAGGAGCCCAGGAACAGCGGCAGGTCGGCCTGGCGCGAGGCGGTGATCAGCCCGTACGCCAGGGCCAGGTTGCCGGAGATGTTGCGGTAGGTGCCCACCGGGAACGCCTGCGCGGCCGGCGCCACCTCGTAGGAGACGGCGAAGTCCTCCGTCGTCTCACCGAAGTTCCAGCCCGCGCGGAACGCCGCGATGTTCGCCTCGGCGATCTCCGGCTTCTTCGCGAACTTCGTCCGCAGGAACCTCTCCGTGCCCTCGGTCGGCCGGTGGTACATCCACGACAGCAGACCCAGCGCGAACATGTTCTTGCTGCGCTCGGCCTCCTTGCGGCTGAGGTCGAAGTCCTTCAGGGCCTCCACGGTCAGCGTGGTCAGCGGCACCGGGTGCAGGTGGTAGCCGTCGAGCGAGCCGTCCTCCAGGGGCGAGGCCGCGTAGCCGACCTTCTGCATCGCCCGCTTGGTGAACTCGTCCGTGTTGACGATGATCTCGGCGCCGCGCGGCACGTCGGCGATGTTCGCCTTCAGCGCGGCGGGGTTCATGGCGACCAGGACGTTCGGCGCGTCCCCGGGGGTGAGGATGTCGTGGTCGGCGAAGTGCAGCTGGAAGGACGAGACGCCGGGGAGGGTGCCGGCGGGGGCGCGGATCTCGGCGGGGAAGTTGGGGAGTGTGGACAGATCGTTCCCGAAGGAGGCCGTCTCCGACGTGAAACGGTCACCGGTGAGCTGCATGCCGTCACCGGAGTCGCCCGCGAACCTGATGATCACCCGGTCGAGGCGACGGACGTCCTTGGTCCCGGCCGGTTTGCGCTGCTCTCCTACGACGGTTCCGTCGGCCTGCTCCGCTGGGCTGCTGACCTGACTGGTCACTGAACTGGACCTCCCTCGAGGCGGCTGTCGGGGAGCGGCCTTCCCGAAGGCCGTCCCACGTTCAACCCTACGTCGGTAAGGGTCGCCTTCCCGGGCCATTCGCCCCTACCGACACCCCTACGTCTCACCTTCCGGTCACCGGTTCGTCCCGGGCCTCAGGAGTTGAGGTAGGTCAGCACGGCCAGCACCCGGCGGTGGTCGCCCTCGCTCGGGGACAGCCCCAGCTTGAGGAAGATGTTGCTGACGTGCTTCTCCACGGCTCCGTCGCTCACCACGAGCTGCTTGGCGATCGCCGAGTTGGTGCGCCCCTCGGCCATCAGCCCCAGCACCTCGCGCTCCCGCGGGGTCAGTCCCGCGAGCACGTCCTGCTTGCGGCTGCGCCCGAGCAGCTGGGCGACCACCTCCGGGTCCAGCGCCGTACCGCCCTCCGCCACGCGCACGACCGCGTCGACGAACTCGCGCACCTCGGCCACCCGGTCCTTCAGCAGGTAGCCGACGCCCCGGCTGGAACCGGCGAGCAGCTCGGTGGCGTACCGCTCCTCCACGTACTGCGACAGCACCAGCACCCCGAGCCCGGGATGCGTCCGCCGCAGCTGTACGGCGGCCCGTACGCCCTCGTCGGTGTGCGTGGGCGGCATGCGCACGTCGGCCACGACGACGTCGGGCAGCGCCTGCTCGGCGTGCAGCTCGGTGATCGTCTTCACCAGCGCCTCGGCGTCCCCGACCCCGGCGACGACCTCGTGCCCGCGGTCGGTGAGCAGCCGCGTCAGCCCTTCGCGCAACAACACCGAGTCCTCGGCGATGACGACCCGCACCCTGTCCTCCACGATCTGTGTCCCCCCGCACCGGCGTCCCCACCGGGCCGACTCCATCACGCGACCCGCCCGGGGTGGACCCAGCATCCCAGCAAACGGGCCCGGACAGAAAGGAGAACCGGCGGGGGCGGGGTGGTCGGGGGACGCGGGTGGGGGTGGGTCAGGGGCGCGGGTGAGGGGCGGTCCGGGGGACACCCGCCCCCGGACCGCCCCTCACCCACCCGACGACGTCCATCCCGCGGTGCTCACGCCGCAACGTCGTCCGGCGACGCTCACCTCGTCAGGCTCACCTACCCCGTCAGGCTCACCTTGCGCCGTCTCACCCCACCGTCCCCCGCCACGGCAGTTCCGCCGTCACGCGCGTGGGGCCGCCCGCCGGTGAGTCCACCACCAGGATCCCGTCCACCGCGTCCAGCCGGCCGGCCAGCCCCGCCAGACCGGAGCCCTTGGCCGCGTCGGCCCCGCCGGCGCCGTCGTCGACGACCTGCACCATCAGCCGGTCGCCGGCCCGCCACACCTCCACCGACGCCCCCCGGGCGCCACTGTGCTTGCTGACGTTCTGCAGGAGCTCCGACACCGTGAAGTACGCGATCCCCTCGATGGCCGGCGCCGGCCGCTCCGCCAGGTCCACCTCCACCCGCACCGGCACCGTGCAGCGCGAGGCGACCGACGACAGCGCCGCGTCCAGCCCGCGGTCGGTGAGGACGGCGGGGTGGATGCCGCGGGCCAGGTCGCGCAGCTCCTGGAGGGCCGTCTTCACCTCACCGTGCGCCTCGTCCACCATCCGCGCGGCCTCCTGCGGGTCCTCCCGCAGCTTCTCCTTCGCGAGCCCCAGGTCCATGGCGAGGTTCACCAGCCGGGCCTGCGCGCCGTCGTGCAGGTCGCGCTCGATGCGCCGCAGGTCGGCCGCCGCGGTGTCCACCACGACCCCCCGGTCCGACTCCAGCTCCACCACCCGCGACACCAGCTTCGACGGGCCGAGCAGCCCGTGCACCATCAGCCGGTCCACCGTGGTCAGCGCCCGCACGATCCACGGCGTGGCCAGCGTGAACAGCAGGCCCACCGCCGCCGTCACCGCGATCTCGAACGGGTTGTCCAGGTACACGCTGTGCTGCTCGTCCCCGTACAGCTGCAGCCCGCCCTGCCCGCCGTACATCGGGAACACCCAGAACCACAGCGGGTACGTCAGCAGCGCCCACCCGTACACCCAGAAGTTGACCGCCACCACGAACGAGAACGTCGACCAGGGCAGCTGCAGCACCGAGTACAGCAGGTGCCGCCAGGACGTCCCGCTCTTCAGCACCGCCCCCATCCACGCGAACATCCCCCGCCCGCGCGGCCGCAACGGCTCCGGCTCGGCCACCTCCAGCCGCAGCAGCCCCCGCGCCCGCGCCCGCTCCAGCGTCCCGAAGCCCCGGCAGCCGGCCAGCGCCGCCGCGAGCACCGGCACGCCGAGGAACGTCACCAGCAGCCCCGCGCCCAGCGCCACCATCGTCACGGCGTACGTGAACAGCACGATGCTGATCGGCAGGCTGGTCAGCACGTACGCGAACTCGCGCCAGCTGCGCCCCTCGAAGGGCGCCCGCAGCCCGGCGGGCAGCAGGTGGCCCCGCTCGCGTCCCCGCTCGTCCGCGGGTTCGCGCGCCGGCCCGTAGTGCTCGGCGTACCGTCCGTACTCCGTGGTCATCGGCGTGGTCCGTTTCTGCTCGTCTGCCGCTTGCGGTCGTGCCGCTGGTCTGCCGTTCGTCCGCCGTGTGTCGGTCGTGCCGCTCGTCTGCCGTGTGTCGGTCGTCCTGGGGCTGCCCGTCCGGGTGGCCTCGTACCTCCACCCTCCTCGACCCGCGCCCCGCGGACCATGCGGTCCGTCGGCGTCTTGCCCCGGGGGTTTTCCCCACCCCGCGGCCACGGCCGTCCCGCCGGGACCCCGGTCGGGGGCGCGGCGCGCGGCCCCCGTTCAGAACTGCTCGGTGCGGTCCCGCCAGGGCAGCTCGGCCGTCACCGTCGTGGGGCCGCCGGGCGGGGAGTCCACGACGAACAGGCCGTCGACCGCGTCGAGGCGTTCCGCGAGCCCGCGCATGCCGCTGCCGGCGTCGAGGCTCGCCCCGCCGTGGCCGTCGTCCCAGACCTGGACGAGCAGCCGGTCGTCCGAGCGCCACACCTCCACGCTCGCCTGCCGCGCCCCGCTGTGCTTGCTGATGTTCTGCAGCAGCTCCGAGACGGTGAAGTAGGCGATGCCCTCGATGGCCGCGGCCGGCCGCGACGGCAGATCGGCCGTCACCTTCACCGGCACCGTGCAGCGCGAGGCGACCGACGACAGCGCCGCGTCCAGCCCGCGGTCGGTGAGGACGGCGGGGTGGATGCCACGGGCCAGGTCGCGCAGCTCCTGCAGCGCGAGCTTCACCTCGCCGTGCGCCTCGTCGACCATGGCGGCCACCTGGTCGTCCGCCTGTCCCTCGAGCAGCTTCTCCTTGGCCAGGCCCAGCCCCATCGCGAGGTTCACCAGCCGGGCCTGCGCGCCGTCGTGCAGGTCCCGTTCGATGCGCCGCAGGTCGGCCGCCGCGGTGTCCACCACGACCCCCCGGTCCGACTCCAGTTCCGCGATGCGGCGCTCCAGCTCGTCGGAGGGGGACAGCAGCGCCCGCACCATCGCCCGGTCGGCGTTGGTCAGCCCGCGCGCCAGGAACGGCAGCACCGGCCACAGCACGAACAACGAGGTCAGCGTCACCGTGAAGGTGAGGATGCCCCACGGCAGCCGGATCAGGTCGTACAGGATCGTCCGCCAGCCCACCGGGTCCTTCAGGACCAGCCACATCCCCTGCAGACCGCCCGCCCGACGCAGCGGCAACGGGCTCGGCTCCTCGATCCGCACCCCCAGCAGCGCCCTGGCCCGCGCCCGCTCGGCCCGCCCCAGCAGCCGCGCGCCCATCAGGCCGAGCGCCAGCAGCGGCAGACCGATCACGGTCAGGCTCAGCATGGCGCCCGTGAAGGTCACCGTCATCACGTAGACGAACCCGGCCAGCGACAGCGGCAGGTTCGCCAGCAGATGGGCGATCTCCTTCCAGGTCTGCGCGTCGTAGGCGAGGCGGGGCGGGGGCAGCGGAGCGTCGGCGCCGGGCGCGGCGCCCCGCTGCGGGGCGAGGGCCGGTGCGGGTGCGGGTGCGGTCATATGCGTTAGCGTGCCGCGCCCCGGAGCCACGCGCCATGGAGTTCGCCGCCCGGGCGGACGGGGGAAAACCCCACCCCCGCACCTCGAGGTGCGACGGGCTGCTTACGGTCCCTTTAGCAGGCCCTAGACTCGCGTGCGTACGGATCGTCGAACGTGTCGAGGGCAGGGAGCGAGGGGCGGACGTTGCGGGAGACGCTGCGGGAGCCGACCGTCGTCGCGGCGGGCTACTTCGAGTCGTACTCGGTCGTCGGCCTGCTGGCCGTCGTGGGCGTGCTGTTCGTCGCGGTCGCCTTCGGCGCCGGACGCCTGCTGCGTCCGGTGGTGCCCACCCCCGAGAAACTCCTCACCTACGAGTGCGGCGTCGACCCCGTCGGCGAGGGCTGGGCCCACACCCAGGTCCGCTACTACGTCTACGCCTTCCTCTACGTCATCTTCGCGGTCGACTCGATCTTCCTCTTCCCGTGGGCGACGGTGTTCGCCGCGCCCGGCTACGGCGCGGCCACGCTGGTGGAGATGTTCATCTTCCTGGGCTTCCTCACCGTGGGCCTGCTGTACGCATACAAGAAGGGTGTCCTGGCATGGACGTGAACCCGTCCGCCGACGCGCGCCCGGCCGCCACCCGGCCGGAGACCGCGCCGGGACCGCACCCCGCACCCGAGCCGGTGATGCTGCCGGAGCCGAAGCGGCTCGGCTCGCTCGCCCGCCTCGCCCCCGAGCCCATGAAGGTGGTCCTCAACTGGGGCCGCCGCTACTCGCTCTGGGTCTTCAACTTCGGCCTGGCCTGCTGCGCCATCGAGTTCATCGCCGCGTCCATGGCCCGCCACGACTTCATCCGCCTCGGCGTGATCCCGTTCGCGCCGGGCCCACGCCAGGCCGACCTGATGGTCGTCTCCGGCACGGTCACCGACAAGATGGCCCCCGCCGTCAAACGCCTGTACGAGCAGATGCCCGAGCCGAAGTACGTCATCTCCTTCGGCGCGTGCAGCAACTGCGGCGGCCCCTACTGGGACTCCTACGCCGTGACCAAGGGCGTCGACCAGATCATCCCGGTCGACGTCTACGTCCCCGGCTGCCCGCCGCGCCCCGAGGCCCTGCTCCAGGGCATCCTCAAGCTCCAGGAGAAGATCGCGCGCGAGTCCCTGGGCGAGCGCTACGGCACCCCCGCCCGCCCCTCCGTCGCCGCCCTCCAGTCCGACCTGGTCGTGCCGCCCGCTCCCGGGAACAGCGCGGGGGAGGCCCGATGACCACCGTCGGCTGGCTGCCGGCCCCCGCCGAGGAGCTCTTCGGCCCCGACGCCACGGCCGAGGAGTCCTACGCCGTCCTCACCGTCGACGTTCCGCCCACCGCCTGGCTCGACGCCCTGCGCACCGCCCGCTCCGAGCTGACCTGCACCTACTTCGACTGGCTCAGCGCCGTCGACGAACCCGGCGTCGGCTTCCGCGTCTGCGCCCACCTCGCCTCTCTCACTCCGCTGCGACGCCTGCTGCTGCGCACCACCGTCCCGCACGCCACGCCGGCCCTGCCGTCCGCCGTGGAGATCTACTCCGGCGCCGCCTGGCACGAGCGCGAGACCCACGAGATGTTCGGCGTCGACTTCACCGGCCACCCTGGCCTCGACCACCTCCTCCTCCCGGAGAATTTCGAGGGCCACCCCCTGCGCAAGGACTTCGTCCTCGCCGCCCGCGTCGCCAAGGCCTGGCCCGGCGCCAAGGAACCCGGCGAGTCCGACCACGGCGGCCCCAAGCGCCGCCAGATGCTCCCCCCGGGCGTCCCCGACCCCAACGAGTGGGGCCCCCTGAAGGGCCAGCTCCCCCCGGCCCCCGCCCGCCCCACCCGCACCGCACCCCGCCCCACCACGGACCGCCCACCCCGCCGCACCCGCACGACAGCGGAGGGCTCAGCGAGCCAGTCGACGCCCGCGGCGGACGCGAGCGCGGGCGCGGGCGCGGATACGAGTTCGGGCGTGGGCGCGGGCGCAGGGACGGGTGCCGGTACGACGCCTGCCCCCGCGCCGAGGCGCAGCCGCACCGCGGCGCAGGGCTCGGCGAGCCAGGCTGCCCCCGCCCCCTCCGACGAGGCCACCGGCGCGGAGGCGCCTCCGACCGCCCCGTCCGGACCTCGCCGTGCCCGCAGCGCGTCCCAGGGCTCCGCTTCCCAGCGTGCCCAGGACGGCCCGGCGACCCCCGGCGCGTCCCCGCCCCGCCCGGCGACGCCCCCGCGCAGCGCCGACGCCCCGTGGCACCACGCCCGCCCGGCCTTCGACGAGCCCGAGCCTGAGGCCGGGGCCGGGGCCGGGGCCGGGGCCCAACCGGCAGGGCTGCCCGGACCGGAAGCTCAACCGGGACCCGAGGCCCAGCCCGGACCTGAGGTTCAGCCCGGACCTGAGGTTCAGCCCGGACCTGAGGTTCAGCCCGGACCTGAGGCCCAGCCCGGACCTGAGGCCCAGCCCGGACCTGAGGCTCAGCCCGACGCAGCGTCGGAGCCGACCTCCGCACCGGAGATGACGCCCGCCCCCGAACCCCCGGCGAGCGAAGCCCCCGAACGGGAAGACGCGCCCGGCACCCCCCACGCGCCCGACCCTTCCCCGGCCCGCAAAGCCCCCCGCGCTCCCCAGACCCCCGAGGACCCCCCAGGAGGCCCGCAGTGAACGACGCTCTCGACGTCGCCCTGCGACTCCTGATCGTCTTCGTCGTCTTCCTCACCTTCCCCCTGATCGTCGGTCAGACCGAGCACAAGGTGATGGCCCACATGCAGGGCCGCCTCGGCCCGATGTACGCCGGCGGCTTCCACGGCTGGGCCCAGCTCATCGCCGACGGCGTGAAGTTCGCGCAGAAGGAGGACGTCGTTCCGGCGGGTGCGGACCGCCGCATCTTCCAGCTGGCCCCCGCCGTGGCGCTGTTGCCGTACCTGCTCGTGCTGCTCGCCATCCCCATCGGCCCCGGCGAGGGCGCCGTCGGCCAGGTGCTGGACGCGGGTGTGTTCTTCGTCCTGGCCGTGATGGGCGTGGGCGTCCTCGGCTCACTGATGGCTGGCTGGGCCTCCGCCAACAAGTTCTCCCTCCTCGGCGGCCTGCGCACCGCCGCTCAGCTCCTGTCCTACGAACTCCCGATGCTGCTCGCCGCCGCCTCCGTGGCGATGGCCGCCGGCACGGTCTCCTTGCCCGGCATCGTCGACGCCTTCGAGTGGTGGTGGCTGCCGTGGCAGATCACCGGTGCCCTCGTCTTCTTCATCGCCGGCCTCGCCGAGCTCCAGCGGCCGCCGTTCGACATGCCCGTCGCCGACTCGGAGATCATCTTCGGCGCCTACACCGAGTACACGGGCCTGCGCTTCGCTCTGTTCCTCCTCGCCGAGTACGCCGGGATCGTCGTCCTGTGCGGCCTGACCACCGTCCTCTTCCTGGGCGGCTGGCACGGCCCCTGGGGTGCCGACGGCCTCGGCTGGGTCTGGACCCTGCTGAAGACCGCGATCCTCGCCTTCGTCGTGATCTGGCTGCGCGTCACCTACCCCCGCCTGCGCGAGGACCAGCTCCAGAAGTTCTCCTGGACCCTCCTCGTCCCCCTCTCCCTCGCTCAGATCGCCCTCACCGGCATCGTCAAGGTGGTGATCTCCTAAATGGCCCCCATCCCTGGCTCCGGCCTCGCCAAGGGCCTGGCCGTCACCCTCCGCACGATGACCAGGAAGACGGTCACCGAGCAGTACCCGGACGCCCAGCCCGACCTCGCGCCCCGCACCCGCGGGGTGATCGGCCTGTTCGAGGAGAACTGCACGGTCTGCATGCTGTGCGCCCGTGAGTGCCCCGACTGGTGCATCTACATCGACTCCCACAAGGAGACGGTCCCGGCGGCGACCCCCGGTGGCCGCGAGCGCAGCCGCAACGTCCTCGACCGCTTCGCCATCGACTTCTCCCTGTGCATGTACTGCGGTATCTGCATCGAGGTCTGTCCTTTCGACGCCCTGTTCTGGTCCCCGGAGTTCGAGTACGCCGAGACCGACATCCGCGACCTCACCCACGAGCGCGACAAGCTGCGCGAGTGGATGTGGACCGTCCCGGCCCCGCCGGCCCTCGACCCGGGTGCCGAGGAACCGAAGGAGATCGCCGCCGCCCGCAAGAGCGCCGAGAAGCTCGCGGCCCAGCAGACCCCGCCGGTCACCGAACCCCACGCCGACGAGCAGGTTCGCGCCGCCGAGGGCCCCACCCGAGCCCAGGGCGACTCGCAGCAGCAGACCGACCAGCCTCGCCCGTCCAGCCCGTCCAGCCCGTCCAGCCCGTCCAGCCCGTCCAGCCCGTCCAGCCCGTCCAGCCCATCCAGCCCGTCCAGCCGGCCCACGAGCCTGCCTTCGGACCGGCCCGCCGCGGGCGACCGGTCGCAGCCGGACCCGTCCGCCTCCGCCCGGCCCGGCACTGAGCCCCAGCCGAAGCAGGAGGGGCAGGAATGACCCACGCCTTCGCCACGGCCGTGACGGCCCACCCCGGTCCGAGCGGTGTGCCCCTGGCCGCCGCCGCACACGGCTTCCTCTCGCCGACCGGCGTGGAGATCGCCTTCCTCCTCGTCGGCCTGCTCACCTTCGGCGCCGCCCTCGTCACCGTCACCACCCGGCAGCTGGTGCACGCCGCCCTCTGGCTGGTGGTCGCACTCGGTGGGCTCGCCGTCGAGTACCTCCTGCTCACCGCCGAGTTCATCGCCTGGGTGCAGGTCCTCATCTACGTGGGCTCCGTCGTCGTCCTCCTCCTTTTCGGTCTGATGCTCACCAGGGCCCCCATCGGCCGCTCCCCGGACGCCGACTCCGCCAACCGCTGGGCTGCCCTCACGGTCGCCGTCGCCGCGGCGGCCGCGCTGATCTGGGTGGTCGTCGACGCCTTCCGCACCACCTGGATCGACCTGGACGGTCCGGCCGCCGGCTCCACGGCGGTCACCGGAGCGAGCCTCTTCCAGCACTGGGTCCTGCCCTTCGAGGCCCTCTCCGTCCTCCTCCTCGCGGCCCTGGTCGGCGCGATCGTCCTGTCCCGCAAGGCCAGGGCGGAGAAGAGCTCTCCCCCTGTGAACTCCCGGGACTCGTCCGGCGGTTCCCCTGCCGTCCCGGAATCCCGGAATCACCCGTCCGGGGGACACCGCCCCACCGAGCAGGAAGGCGCCCGCTGATGCACCTCGCCTATCCCGCCGTCCTGTCCGCCCTCCTCTTCTGCACCGGCGTGTACGGCGTCCTCGCCCGCCGCAACGCGATCCTGGTCCTGATGTCGGTCGAGCTGATGCTCAACGCCGTCAACCTCAACCTGGTCGCCTTCGACGTCTGGCTCAGCCGTACCGCCGAGGAGACTCTGCACTCCGGTCAGGCCCTGACCCTGTTCACCATCGCCATCGCCGCCGCCGAGATCGGCATCGGCCTGGCGATCGTCCTCGCCGTGTACCGCAACCGCGGCACCTCGGACATCGACAAGCTCCGCGACACCGCCGAAGGGCACGGGAGCGGCACCGACGGCGACGCCCCCGCGGCGGAGAAGGCTGAGGCCACCGCGTGACCACGACCACCCTCGCCGTCCTCGTCCCCCTCCTGCCGTTCCTCGGTGCCGTCGCCGGCCTGCTGCTGGGCCGCACCGCACCCGGCTTCGTGCGCCCGCTCGCCGTCCTGCCGACGCTCACCGCCTTCGTCCTGGCCGTGCTGGTCGCCGTGCGCCAGGGCGGGGACGCCGCCATCGACGCGGCCACCGAACTCACCCCCACCGGCTCCGTCCCGGTGTACCTCGCCCTGCACATCGACGGCTTCGCCGCCCTGGTCGCCGTCCTCGTCGGCCTGGTCGCCTCCTGCGTGCAGATCTACTCCACGGGCTACCTGCGCGACGACCCCCGTTACCCGTCGTACGCCGCCCTCGTGTCGCTGTTCACCTCCGCGATGCTGCTCGTCGTCTACTCCGGCGACCTGATCGTGCTGCTGGTCGGCTGGGAGGTCATGGGCATCTGCTCGTACTTCCTGGTCGGCCACTACTGGGAGACCCCCGAGGCGCGCGCCGCCTCCCTCAAGGCCTTCCTGGTCACCAAGCTCGGCGACGTTCCCTTCCTGATCGGCCTGTTCGCCCTCGCCACCGACGCCGGGTCGTTCCGCATCACCCGGGTCCTCGACACCGTCGCGCACGGCGGTCTCGACCACCCGACGGTGATCGCACTGCTGCTCCTGGCCGGTGTGGCGGGCAAGTCGGCGCAGTTCCCGCTGCACACCTGGCTCCCCGACGCGATGGCGGGCCCCACTCCCGTCTCCGCGCTCATCCACGCCGCCACGATGGTCGCCGCCGGTGTCTACTTCATCGCCCGGCTCCTCCCCGTGTTCGAGGCGTCCGCCGCCGCGATGGTCGTCATGGCCGTCATGGCCGCTATCACGATGACCGGGTCCGGGCTCGCCGCGCTGGCCCAGGACGACATCAAGCGCGTCCTCGCGTACTCGACGATCGGCCAGCTCGGCTACATGACCGGTGCCCTCGCCGTCGGCGACCGCGGCGCCGCCGTCTTCCACCTCCTGTCCCACGGCGCCTTCAAGGCGCTGCTGTTCCTCGCGGCCGGCATGGTCATCCACGCCGCCGGCACCAACTCGCTCGCCGCCATGTCCCGCATGAGCGGCCTGCGGGACCGCGTCCCGGACGCCTACTGGACGATGACCGTGGCGCTCCTGGCGCTCGCTGCGATCCCGCCGTTCAGCGGCTTCTTCTCCAAGGAGTCCGTCCTCGGCGCCGCCGAGCACGTCACGGCCGGTCCCACCGGGCACGTGCCCGCCGCGACGGGCTGGATCGTCCTCGTCGCCGGTCTCCTCACCGCCTTCCTGACCGCCGCCTACGCGACACGCCTGTGGCTGCTGGCGTTCCGCGGCCACGGGGCGCAGGCCCCCGACCACGGCCGCCAGCCGCTGACGATGACCGTCGTGCTGTGGGTGCTCGCCGTGCCGTCCCTCGCCCTGGGCGGCCTCGCCTACCGCACGCTCCCCGACTGGTTCGACGGCAACGACCTCGCCCCGACCCTGACCACGTCCGTGCTCGGCACCGGGGTCGCCCTGATCGGCGGCCTCGTCACCTACGCGGCCTGGCGGCACCTCACCGGGCTCGCTGCACGCGTGCCGCTCGGAGCGGTCGCCGCCCACCCCGGGGGCGACGCCGGCCAGGTCGAGGCCGAGGCGATCGCCACCCACGCGCCCGCGTACGGCGACGTGGCCTCGGCGCCCGACCCCGCCGACCCCGGACGGCTGCTGCTCGGCCCGCTGCACCGGCACGCGGCCGTCGGCTTCCACCTGGACGCCGTCTACACGGCGCTCTTCGTGCGGCCGGTGCTGGCCGGTGCCTCGCTGGTGCGGTTCCTGGACCGCGAGGTCGTCGAGACCTACGTACGCGGTGCGGGCGTCCTACCCCGCTGGTTGGGCGCCGCCGTACGGCGCGCCCAGACCGGCAACGTGCAGACCTATGTGAGCGCGCTGCTCGCCGGCACCGTCGTCCTCGCAGTCGCCGCCGTCCTCGTCGCCACGGGAGCGTGAGCAGGCGTGATCGATATCAACGAGTCCGTGATGCAGTTCCTCCTGGCGTTCGTCGTGGTCGGGCCGCTCCTCGGCGCGGCCGCCGCCCTCCTGCCGGCCCCGCCCGGGCTGAAGGGGAAGTCGCCCGAGCAGGCCGTGCTGCGGCACGGCGTGACCGTCACCGGCGCGGTCCTCGTCGCCGCGATCGTCCTCGCGCTCGGCTTCGACCACGACCATCCGTCGAGGATCCAGGCGAGCACGGACATCAGCTGGATCCCCGCACTCGACGTGCGCATCCACCTCGGCATCGACGGCATCTCCCTCCCCCTCGTGGTCCTCACGGCGCTGCTGACCTTCCTGAGCGCGCTCTACAGCTACTTCAAGATGCCCGCGGGTCCCAGCGCGAAGGGCTTCGTGGCCCTGGTGCTCGTCCTGGAGTCCGGCACCCTCGCGACCTTCGCCGTCCTGGACCTGCTGCTGTTCTTCCTCGCCTTCGAGATGGTCCTGATCCCGATGTACTTCCTCATCGCCCGCTGGGGCGGCGAGGGCCGGACCGCGGCCGCCTGGAAGTTCATCCTGTACACGCTGCTCGGCTCGGTGGTCATGCTGCTCGGCCTGCTCCTCATCGGTCTGAGGGCGGGCACGTTCGACATGGTGGCACTCGCCACTGACAACGGCCGGTCGCTGTCCACGTCCGTGCAGGTCATCGCCGTTCTGGCGATCGGCATCGGCCTCGCCGTGAAGACCCCGATGTGGCCGCTGCACAGCTGGCTGCCCGACGCCCACACCGCCGCGCCGACCGTGGGCTCGGTACTGCTGGCGGGCGTTTTGCTGAAGATGGGCACGTACGGGTTCGTCCGGATCCTGCTGCCGATCGCACCCGACGGCTTCCGCACCTTCGCGCCGTACCTCGCCGCGTTCGCCGTCGTCGGCATCATCTACGGATCGCTGGCCTGCCTGGCCCTCGCCAAGCAGGGCGCCAAGGGCGACCTCAAACGACTGATCGCCTACTCCTCCGTGGGCCACATGGGCTTCGTCCTCCTCGGCATCGCCACCATGACCCCGACCGGTGTGAACGGCGCCCTGTTCGCCAACATCGCCCACGGCCTCATCACCGGCCTGCTGTTCTTCCTGGTCGGCGCCCTGAAGGACCGCACCGGCACCACCGACCTCGACAGCCTCGCCGAGGGGACGGGCGCCGCGCTGTACGGCAAGGCGCCCCGCCTGGGCGGCCTGCTCGCCTTCGGCGCCGTCGCCTCCCTCGGACTGCCCGGCCTCGCCGGGTTCTGGGGCGAGATGCTGGCCCTGTTCGGCGCGTTCCGCCCCGCCGCCGACCTCAGCCGGCCCGCGTTCCTCACCTTCACCGCGATCGGCGCCCTCGGCACGCTGCTGACGGCCGCGTACCTGCTGGTGGTCGTCCGCCGCGTCTGCATGGGCGCCGTACCGCGGGACGCGCCCGCCCTCACCGACGTGCGCTCCTACGAGTTCGCCGCCTGGACCCCGCTCGTCGCCCTCACCGTCGTCGCCGGACTGTGGCCCAGGACCCTGCTCGGCCTGACCGACCCGGCCGTGCAGCAGCTCCTCGCAGGAGGCACCCGATGAGCTCCCTGGCCCAGCCGCTGGCCGGCACCCTCGTCCAGTCGGTCGACTGGCTCGCGATCGCCCCGCCCACGCTCGCGGCGGTCGTCGCCCTCGCCGTCCTCGTCGCCGACCTGTTCTTGCCCGACGCGAGGAAGCAGCTCCTCGGCTGGCTGTCGGTGGCCGGCCTGGCCGCCTCCGCGGCCCTGCTGCTGCCCCTGCTCGACGGCGACCGGTCCACCTTCTGCGTGACCGGCACGCGCGACGCGTGCAGCTACACCGTCGACCGCTTCACCCTGGTCATCCAGTTCCTGGTCCTCGGCGGAGCCCTGCTCGCCGCCCTGCTGTCGGTCACCGCGCTGAAGGACGCGCGCAAGGAGCTCCCCGAGGGCGAGTTCTGGTTCCTGCTGCTGTCCTCCGCCGCGGGAGCCGCCCTCCTGCCCGCCTCCCGCGACCTCGCCACCCTGATCGTCGCCCTGGAGGTCGCCTCCCTGCCCGCCTTCGCCCTCGTCGGGTTGCGCCACGGCGACCGCAGGTCCTCCGAGGCGGCCCTGAAGTTCTTCCTGTCGTCCGTCACCGCGACCGCCGTCAGTCTGCTGGGCATCAGCTTCGTCTACGCGACGACCGGCACCCTCCACCTGACCCAGGTCGCCGACCGCATCCAGCACGTCGACGGGCAGCTGCACACCCTCGCGCAGACCGGCGTCGTCCTCACCCTCGTCGGCTTCGCCTTCAAGACGGCCGCCGTGCCGTTCCACTTCTGGGTCCCCGACACCTACGTCGGCGCCCCCCTGCCGATCGCCGCCTACCTCTCCGTGGTCGGCAAGGCGGTCGGCTTCTCCGGCCTCATCCTCGTCACCGTCGTCGCCTTCCCGTCGTACGCCGACGTCTGGGGCCCCGCCCTCGCCGCCCTGGCCGCGCTCACCATGACCGTCGGCAACGTCGGCGCGCTGCGCCAGCGCACCACGCGCGCGTACAGCGCCGTACGTCTGCTCGCCTGGTCCTCCGTGGGCCAGGCCGGCTACCTCCTGGTGCCGATCGCCGCGGCCGCCTACTCCGACGACGCCGAGCACGCCGTCGGCTCCACGCTCGCGTACGCCCTCATGTACGCCGCCGTGAACCTCGGCGCCTTCGCGGTGGCCGCGCTGGTCGGCCGCACCGCCCGCGAGAACCGCGTCGCCGACTATCGCGGCCTGTACGCGTCCCACCCCGTCACGGCGCTGCTCCTCGCCTTCTTCCTGCTGTGCCTGGCCGGACTCCCGCCGGGCATCATCGGCCTGTTCGCGAAGGTCACCGTGTTCTCCGCCGCCGTCGACGCGGGCCTGGGCTGGCTCGCCGTCGTCATGGCCGCCAACGTCGTGATCGCGCTGTTCTACTACCTCCAGTGGACGGCCCTGCTGTTCCGCGCCCCCGAGGGCGAGCCGGCGAAGCACCGCGTGCCCGCGCCGCTCACCGCCGCGATCACGCTGACCGCGGTCGTCGGCATCGCGCTGTCCGGGGCGCCCCAGCTGGTCCTGCGCTTCGCCGACACGACGCTGTTCTGAGCGCCGGCCGTCACGCACGGCCGGCGCTGCGGGGGGCCGTCACCCGGACGGCTCACCCCTGCCCGCCCGGGTACAAGGGAACTCGTGACTTCCGCCTGGCGTTGACCATGACGGGAGGGTCCACTGGACGTGACACCAGACAGGACCGCAGATCGACCAGCAAAGGGTTCTCCTGCCGCACGACTTGGAGGGCGTACCGTGCACCGCCGGCACAACGGGCTCAGGACCGCAGTTCTCCTCGGGGGACTGTCGGCGCTCATCATCGTCATCGGCGGCTTCTTCGGCCGTACGGGACTGATCGTCGCGGTCCTCGTCGCGCTCGGCACCAACGCGTACGCGTACTGGAACAGCGACAAGATGGCCCTGCGCGCCATGCGCGCCCGCCCGGTGAGCGAGTTCGAGGCACCGGGGCTGTACCGCATGGTGCGTGAGCTCTCCACCCAGGCCCGTCAGCCGATGCCCCGCCTGTACATCTCGCCGACCGAGGCGCCCAACGCCTTCGCGACCGGCCGCAACCCGCGCAACGCCGCGGTGTGCTGCACGGAGGGCATCCTGCGCATCCTCGACGAGCGCGAGCTGCGCGGGGTGATCGGCCACGAGCTCAGCCACGTCTACAACCGCGACATCCTCATTTCGTCCGTCGCCGGCGCCCTGGCCTCGGTGATCATGTTCCTGGTGAACTTCGCCTGGCTGATCCCCATCGGCCGCTCGGACGACGACGACGGCCCTGGCCTCCTCGGCATGCTCCTGATCATGATTCTGGGACCGCTGGCGGCGAGCCTCATCCAGCTCGCCATCAGCCGCTCCCGGGAGTACGAGGCGGACGCGTCCGGCGCCCGGCTCACCGGCGACCCGCTGGCGCTCGCCGGGGCCCTGCGCAAGCTCGAGGTGGGCACCAAGCAGCTCCCGCTGCCCCCGGAGCCCCGCATCGAGACCGCCAGCCACATGATGATCGCCAATCCGTTCCGCCCGGGGCAGGGGCTGTCGAAGATGTTCTCGACGCACCCTCCGATGGGGGAGCGCATCGCCCGCCTCGAGAAGATGGCAGGTCACCCGTGAGAACCATCCTGAACGTCATATGGCTCGTCCTGAGCGGCTTCTGGCTGTTCCTCGCCTACCTGGCGGCGGGCCTGATCCTCTGCATCACCATCATCGGCATCCCGTTCGGCGTCGCGGCGTTCCGCATCGGTGTCTACGCCCTCTGGCCGTTCGGCTACACCACGGTCGAGCGGCGCGACGCGGGCGCCCCGTCCTGCGTCGGCAACGTGCTCTGGCTCGTCCTCGCGGGCTGGTGGCTGGCGCTCGGCCACATCGTCACCGGGCTGCTGCTGTGCATCACGATCATCGGCATCCCGTTCGGCGTGGCCAACTTCAAGCTGATCCCGGTCTCGCTGTTCCCGCTCGGTCGCGAGATCGTGCCGACGGACGAGCCGTTCGCCGCACGCTGAGCCGCCCTCACCGACGGACCGCTCCGTCGACCGCGGCCCGCTGATGCCCGGCCGCTCCCTGCAGGCCATAGCGCCGCAGTCCCGCAGTCCCGCAGTCCCGCAGTCCCGCAGTCCCGCAGTCCCGCAGTCCCGCGGTTCCGCGGGGCTGCAGACTGGCGTCGACCGGTCCCAGGCCACAGCCAGTTGTCCACAGCCACCGACTTGTCCACAGGCCCGCACGGCTGTCAGTGGCGGCCCGCATCATGAACGCATGACCGAGAACGAGCAGTTGCTGGCACGGGTGGCGGCCAAGGCCCGCACCACCCGCCCCTGGGGCTGGCCCACCCTGCCCGCGCCCGTCGACGCGGACACCCTGACCCGCGCCGAGGCCGCCCTCGGCTTCTCGCTGCCGCCGCTGCTCGCCGACCTCTACCTGCGCATAGGAGACGGCGGGTTCGGGCCCGAGTACGGCCTGCTGCCCCTGCTCGACAGCCCACCGGCCGGCGAGCCCGCTGCCGTCGCCCAGTACCTCACCTACCGCGAGCAGGGTCAGGACGACCCCGACTGGCCCTGGCCCGAAGGCGTCCTGCCGATATCCCACTGGGGCTGCGCGATGTACGCCTGCGTCGACTGCCTCTCCCCGCACGCCCGGGTCCTCCTCTTCGAACCCAACCCCGGAGACGCCGACCACGCCTGGTTCGTGGACGCTCCCCGCCTCACGGACTGGCTGCGCGCCTGGGTCGACGGCACGGGCTGGTACGACGCCACGGACGAGGACATGGAAATGGCGCCGTGGGAGGAGTTCCGCATACGCACGGGCACCGCTGCCGGGACACCCAGCCCGGCGGCCCGACGGACGGCCGGCTGACGCAGCCCGCTCGGCTGACGCCCGACCCGTCAGTGCCCACCGATCCGCCAGCGCCCCCCCGATCGGTCAGCGCCCATCCACCCGTCACCGCATACCCCGCCGACGCCGGCGTCTGCCGACGCCCGGTCAACCACCGCGCAGGGCCCCGCCCCTGACTAACGCCCGGCGAACCGCCGCCGCACCCCGTACGCGACCACGCCCACCGCGATCACCCCCGCACCCACGGCCACCGACGTCCCCGGCAGCGAGAAGGCCAGGACCGCGCACCCGGCCAGTCCCAGCGCCGGCAGCACCCGCGCCCCGACCCTCGCGTCCAGGGTCCAGGCGGAGGCGTTGGCCACCGCGTAGTACGTCAGCACACCGAAGGAGGAGAAGCCGATCGCGCCCCGCACGTCCACCGTGGCGGCGAGGACGGCGACCACCGCGCCCACGGCCAGCTCGGCCCGGTGCGGCACGTGGAAGCGCGGGTGCACGGCGGCCAGCGCGCCGGGCAGGTGCCGGTCCCGCGCCATGGCCAGCGTGGTCCGGGAGACACCCAGGATCAGGGCGAGCAACGAACCCAGCGCCCCCACCGCCGCCCCGACCCGTACCACCGGCACCAGCCCCGGCACCCCGGCCGCGCGCACCGCGTCCGCCAACGGCGCGCCGGAGCGCCCGAGAGCACCCGCACCCAGCACGGAAAGGACGGCAACCGCCACACACGCGTACACGACCAGCGCGACACCGAGAGCCAGCCGGATCGCGCGGGGGATGGTGCGCGCCGGGTCCCGCACCTCCTCGCCGAGGGTCGCGATGCGCGCGTACCCGGCGAAGGCGAAGAAGAGCAGGCCCGCCGCCTCCAGCACCCCGCCGGCGCCCCAGGAGGCCCCGATGTCCAACCGTTCCGCAGCGAAGGAGTCCGACCCCAGACACACGACCACGACACTGGCCAGCACCGCCAGGACGACCGCGACGACGACCCGGGTCAGCCAGGCCGACTTCTGGATGCCGCCGTAGTTCACGGCCGTCAGCGCCACCACGGCCGCGACCGCCACGGCGTGTGCCTGCCCGGGCCAGACGTACGCGCCGACCGTCAGCGCCATCGCCGCGCACGAGGCCGTCTTGCCGACGACGAACGACCAGCCGGCGAGGTAGCCCCAGAACGGGCCGAGCCGCTCACGGCCGTAGACGTACGTGCCACCGGACGCCGGATACACGGCGGCGAGGCGGGCCGACGCGACGGCGTTGCAGTAGGCCACCACGGCGGCTACGGCGAGGCCGAGCAGCAGCCCGGAGCCCGCGGTGTGGGCGGCGGGCCCGAGCGCCGCGAAGATGCCGGCGCCGACCATCGAGCCGAGCCCGATGACGACGGCGTCGCCGAGCCCCAGGGTGCGCCGGAGTTCCGCGGTGGAACCGGACGGTGTCATGCGCCGCACCCTACTGACCAGGGGAACCACCGGACCGCGTCAGGGCGTCGTCCACGGAACAAGGTACGAACAGGCAGACGAACAGCGCCGCCACGGACCGGAACCACAGTCCCGGGACAGTGTGTGCACAGGACAGAAGGGCAGGTTCCCGGGCATGAGCATCCTCGCCTGGATCATCCTCGGACTGTTGGCCGGCGTCATCGCCAAGATCCTGCTCCCGGGCCGCGACCCGGGCGGTCTCGTGGGCACGACCCTGATCGGGGTCGCGGGCGCCTTCGTCGGCGGCTGGATCTCGGCCCGCTGGCTGGACCACCCCGTCAGCAAGGACTTCTTCGACGCGGCGACCTGGGCGTCCGCGATAGGCGGCTCCCTGGTCCTGCTGATCCTCTACCGGATCGTGTTCGGCAACTCCCGCGACTGAACACGCGCCGGCACCGGGCCGGGGACGGAAGGGCACGTCAGGCAACGGAAAGGGTGGGCACCACGTGGTGCCCACCCCTGCACACCCACGCCTAGCGGTAGTTCACGAACTGCAGCGCGAAGTCGAAATCCTTGCCCTTGAGCAGGGCGATGACGGTCTGGAGGTCGTCGCGGCTCTTGGAGCTGACGCGCAGTTCGTCGCCCTGGACCTGGGCCTTGACGCCCTTGGGGCCCTCGTCACGGATGATCTTCGCGACCTTCTTGGCGTTGTCCTGGGAGATGCCCTCCTCGATCGACGCGAAGAGCTTGTACTCCTTGCCGGACAGTTGCGGCTCGCCCGCGTCCAGGGCCTTCAGCGAGATCCCGCGCTTGATGAGCTTCGACTGGAAGACGTCGAGGACGGCCTTCACCCGGTCCTCGGAGTTCGCCTCCATGAGGATCTTGTCGCCGGACCACGAGATCGAGGCGCCCACGCCCTTGAAGTCGTAGCGCTGGGAGATCTCCTTGGCGGCCTGGTTGAGGGCGTTGTCGACCTCCTGCCGCTCGACCTTCGAGACGATGTCGAAACTGGAGTCGGCCATGTCCTGTGGCTCCTTGTATCGGGGTGCGTATCGGTGCGTATCAGTGCGTATCGATGTCAACGGGTGCGCGTCGGCGTCCGCGAGGACGACCGGCCGACCGGGTCGGGGCCCGGGCCGCATCCGCACAAGCCTAGCCACCTCGCCGGGGCCGGGTGGTGATCAATCGGGTGGCGGAGCACCCCCCGGGATCGGGTATTGTTTACGTCGTTGCCACGGAGCACCGCCGAAAAGCAGTGCGAGGGGCAGCAAACCCGGCGGTGTGCCCGAGCGGCCAAAGGGAGCAGACTGTAAATCTGCCGGCTCAGCCTTCCCAGGTTCGAATCCTGGCGCCGCCACACGGACGAGAGGCCCCTGCCTTCTGCGGAAACGCGGAGGCGGGGGCCTTTCGGTGTGTAAGGGGGACCGCCCTGGCCGCCATGGACCCTCATCGCCGCCGGCGCGACGTCCGGGCGGCGTGCTCGGCGGGGGCTACGCCCCGGGTGACCCGTTCCCCGGCGTCTGGGCCGCCCGTTTCACCTCCGCCTCGACCTCGATGCGCGACCTGCCTTCCTCCTTCGCGTACTCGGTCACCGTGGCCTGCACGTCCCGGGCCAGGTCGCGCCAGGCGCGCCAGGCCGTCTCGTACGTGTCCGTCTGGGTCTGCGACCAGGGGGACGCCGTGGGGGCGCCGTAGTTGTCCCGCAGCTGGAGGACCCGCACATGGGCCTCGTCCGCCGCGCGCTGCTTCGCCACGAGTTCCTCGAAGGTATGTGCCACGAGTACGGATGCTAGGGAGGTCACGGCCCATCCGCGCGGCGAGCGCGGCGCACGTCGCGGCGCCGTACCCGCGTGGCCCACTGCGGCACACTGGCTCCATGTCCAGCCGTCGCCGCACCTGCCCCGAGTGCCGCCGCGAGATCGCCGTCGTCGCCGGCCGGTTCGCCCGGCACGACCCGCCCGGCGCGCGGGGGAGCGGGCTGCTCACGTCCTGCCCCGGCTCCCGCCGCCCCGCCCAACTCGACGCCGTGCAGCCCTCCCTGGACGGCTACGTCGTCCCCGAGATTCCCGGGCAGATGCCCCTCTTCTGACGCCCCTCTTCTGACTCAGGGCCATTGGGGCCATTCGGGCTACCCGGGTCACCCGGGTCGCTCACGTCACCACCCGGATCACCCGCGCAGCCGTCCTCAGTTGCCCGCCACCGACTTGACCGCCACCGACACCGGCGCCGAGCCGCTGATCAGTTCCAGCGTCAGGCCCGCCGTCGCCGGGGTGTCCAGCAGCTCGGCCAGGACCCTCGCCACGTCGTCGCGGGGGACCGGACCGCGGCCCGTGCGGGCCTCCAGGCGCACCATGCCCGTGCCCGCGTCGTCCGTCAGCGAACCGGGCCGCAGTACCGTCCAGTCGAGGGCGTCCAGGCCCTGCACGTACGCGTCCGCCTCGCCCTTGGCGCGCAGGTAGACGTCGAAGACCCCGTCGCCCTGGTGCCCGGCGTCCGCACCCATCGAGGAGACGATCAGGAACCGGCGAACGCCCGCGCGGACCGCCGCGTCCGCGAACAGCACCGCCGCTCCCTTGTCCACCGTGTCCTTGCGGGCCACCCCGCTGTTCGGGCCCGCGCCCGCCGCGAACACCACCGCGTCCGCGCCGCGCAGCCGCTCCGCGACCTCCTCGACCGACGCCGACTCCAGGTCCAGCAGCACCGGTTCGGCGCCCGCCTCCCGCAGCGCGTCGGCCTGTTCCGGCTTGCGGATGATCCCCGCTACCTCGTCCCCGCGCGCGGCGAGCAACCGCTCCAGCCGCAGCGCGATCTGACCATGACCACCAGCGATGACAATGCGCATGATTCCGACCGTACGCCCCGACGGCCGTCGACGCCGTACGACTCCCGGCGCCCCACCCGCCGCGCGCACCACCATCACGCCCCGTCCCGTCGCCCCCGGGGACAGCACCGCCCTACGACACCTCCCCCCGCCCCTGCCGCGGCAGCCCCAGTTCCGCCGCCACCGCCGAGTTGCAGTACTCGCGGACCGCGCTGGTCCGTGCCACCACGCGCCCCCGGTGGATCACGATCCTGCTGTACGCGAGCGACAGCGCCGCCGACAGCCGGTCGCCGCGCACCGCCAGCAGGTCGGCCGGGAAGCCCGCCTCCACCCGCACCTCGGGCAGGCCCAGCACCGCCCGTGCGGACGTGCTGACCGCGTCGTAGGCGTCCTCGGGGCGCAGGCCGTGGCGTGAGGCCAGCAGGTACGCCGCCTCCAGCGGGTCGCCCCGGCCCACCGGGTTGGACACGTCCCGCAGGGCGCCGCTGCCCGCCGCGAGGCGCACGCCGGCCGCGCGCAGCAGTCGTACGGGCGCCGTGCCGTGGTCCTCCACGCCCCCGCAGCCGCCCTGCGGCAGGCACACCACGGTGATGCCCGCGGCGGCGAGCTGGTCGGCGGTGCGCGAGGCGGCGTCGGCGGGCAGCCGGGCCAGGCCGCCGCACGGGCTGAGGGTGACCCCGGGCCGCAGGCCGCCCGCCATCACCGCCACGCGCGCGAGGCGGGCCGGGTCGGCGGCGTCGGTGTGCAGGTCGACGGGACAGCCGTGCTCGGAGGCGACCTCCAGGACGGCCTCCACGTACCCCGTGGGGTCGGGGTCGAGGTCCGGGCAGCCGCCGACCACCGACGCGCCCATCTTCAGCGCGTCGCGCAGCATCGCGAGCCCGTCCGCGCCGGCCGCCCCGGTCAGCAGCCGGGGGACCGCGACCGTGGTCAGCTCGGCGAGGCCCCGCAGCGAGCGCCGGGCCTGCAGGACGGCGCCCAGCGCGCCCAGGCCCTGGACGTCGCCCACGCGTACGTGCGCGCGCAGCGCGGTCGCGCCGTGGCCGAGCTGGAGCAGGGCCGCCTCGGTGGCGCGGCGCTGGACGTCCTCGGGGACGTACGACACGGGACCGTCGGTGTCGGCGGACAGGGCCGTGTCGGCGTGGGCGTGCGGCTCGGCGGGGGCCGGCAGCAGGAGGTAACCGGTCAGGTCGACGCGCGAACCGCGGACCGGCCCGGCGGCCAGGCTGCCCGCGGTGCCGACCGCCTCGATCCGTCCGCCGCCCAGCCGCACGTCCACCGTGCGGCCGTCGGTGAGACGGGCGCCGCACAGCAGGAGGGCGGCCGGGTCCGGCCGCCCCGCGGCGTCCGGCGAGGACGACGAGGAGGGCTGCTGCGGCTGGCTGTCGGACATCGCACTCCAGGGGCAAGATCACGCAGAGTGAGTCGAGCCTAGGGCGGCGGTACCGCGGTGTCGGGGAGGAGCGCAATAGTCGTACCGGCGTGGCCTGGGCGTACGGGCGCAGGCGCGCGCGGCCCGCCGGTGCGGTGCGCAGCCACCCGCGCGGACGGGCCGCGGGACGGTCACGGAGCGCTCGTGGCGGGGCCGCGCGGAGGCCCTGTGGGAGGCCGCGGAGAGGGCCCGGTCGAAGGGCGCGAAACGGATTTGGGCGAACGGCAGGGGACCGTGTAATGTCTTCATCGCTCGCCCCAATAGCTCAGTCGGCAGAGCGTCTCCATGGTAAGGAGAAGGTCAACGGTTCGATTCCGTTTTGGGGCTCTGGTGAGAGAGGTTCCCGTCGCGAGACGGGTTCCGATTGATCCGAAGCGGTGTAGCTCAGTCGGTAGAGCAAGCGGCTCATAATCGCTGTGTCACCGGTTCAAGTCCGGTCACCGCTACTGACAGTAGCCGATTGTGGGGTCGGTCCTTCGATCGGCTACTCTTCGTTGTGTTGAACCAGTCCATCCGTTCGTCTTAGGAGCACTCACGTGGCTGCCACCGACGTCCGCCCGAAGATCACGCTGGCCTGCGTGGAGTGCAAGGAGCGGAACTACATCACCAAGAAGAACCGGCGTAACAACCCGGATCGTCTGGAGATGAAGAAGCACTGCCCGCGTTGCAACGCGCACACCGCGCACCGCGAAACGCGATAAATCAGGCTCGTACACGAGGCCGCCCCCGCAGTCGGGGGGCGGCCTCGTGTCGTTCCGGCCCCGGTTACCGGCCGGTTCCGGCCGGCCGCGGGCTGACCACGAGGTCAACCACAGCCAACATCAGGAGGTGCCGGGCCATGGCGCTCGACCAGTCCTTCGTGGGGCGGAGCTACCCGCCCACCGAGCCCTACGAGGTGGGCCGGGAGAAGATCCGTGAGTTCGCCGAGGCGGTGGGCGACGCCAACCCCGCGTACACGGACCCGGAGGCCGCGAAGGCGCTCGGGCACCCCGATGTGATCGCCCCGCCGACCTTCGTGTTCGCCATCACCTTCAAGGCCGCCGGCCAGGTCGTGCGCGACCCCCAGCTCGGCCTCGACTACGACCGCGTGGTGCACGGCGACCAGAAGTTCTCCTACGTCCGTCCCGTGCGCGCCGGCGACCGGCTGAGCGTGACCTCCACGATCGAGACGATCCGGTCCATGGCCGGCAACGAGATCCTGGACATCCGCGGCGAGGTGCACGACGAGGCGGGCGAGCACGTGGCCACCGCGTGGACCAAGCTCGTGGCGCGCGGGGCCGACGCCGCGCAGGACACCGCGGCAGGGGAGGCGTGAGCACCACCATGACGGCGAAGATCGCTTACGACGACGTCGAGGTCGGCACCGAGCTGCCCGCGCGGACGTTCCCGGTGACCCGGGACACCCTCGTCCGGTACGCGGGGGCCTCCGGGGACTTCAACCCCATCCACTGGAACGAGAGGTTCGCCAAGGAGGTCGGACTGCCGGACGTCATCGCGCACGGCATGTTCACCATGGCCGAGGCGATCCGGGTGGTCACCGACTGGACCGGCGACCCCGGCGCGGTCGTCGAGTACGGCGTCCGCTTCACCCGGCCCGTCGTCGTGCCCGACGACGACAAGGGGGCCGTGATCGAGGTCACCGGCAAGGTCGCCGCCAAGCTGGACGACCACACCGTCCGCGTGGACCTCACGGTCACCAGCGGCGGCCAGAAGGTGCTCGGCATGTCCCGGGCGGTCGTCCGACTGGCGTGAGCCCGACCGGCGCAGGAGCCGGGTAAGAGGCGCACGCCAGGAGAGCGCCTCTTACCCGGGCGGGTACGTCCTACCCGGCCGGAGCACCGTAAATGCGCGCCGCGCGCACGAGTTGGGCAACGGTGCCCCGTCGCGCCCGAGCGTGCCGCCGTCCCGCCCGTTCCGCCGGCCGTCTCGGCGGCTCCGCCCCCGGAGGGTCTCGTAGGGTGGGACCGTGCAGGTACTTCACGATGTTCCCCTCGCCCCCCTGACCACCTTCCGGCTCGGTGGGCCCGCGGCGCGCCTGGTGACCGCCACGACCGACGCCGAGGTCGTCGAGGCCGTGCGGGAGGCCGACGCCGCCGGGACGCCGCTGCTGGTCGTCGGCGGCGGGTCGAACCTCGTCATCGGGGACAAGGGCTTCGACGGGACCGCGCTGAAGATCGCCACGCGCGGGTTCGAACTCGTCGGCAACCGACTGGAGCTGGCCGCCGGCGAGGTGTGGACCGACGCCGTCGGCCGCACGGTCGAGGCCGGCCTCGCGGGCATCGAGTGCCTGGCCGGCATCCCCGGCTCCGCGGGCGCCACGCCGATCCAGAACGTCGGCGCGTACGGCCAGGAAGTGTCCAGCACGATCACCGAGGTCGTCGCCTACGACCGCACGTCCGGCGAGACCGTCGCGCTCTCCGGCGCCGAGTGCGCCTTCTCCTACCGGCACAGCCGCTTCAAGGCCGACCCCGAGCGCTACGTCGTCCTGCGCGTCCGCTTCGAGCTGGAGGACGCCAGGGGCCTGTCCGCGCCCCTGAAGTACGCCGAGACCGCCCGCGCGCTGGGCGTCGAGCCGGGCGACCGCGTGCCGCTCGCCGACGCGCGCGAGTCCGTGCTGAAGCTGCGCGCCGGGAAGGGCATGGTGCTCGACCCCGAGGACCACGACACCTGGTCCGCCGGGTCCTTCTTCACCAACCCGATCCTCACCGACGCCGACTTCGCGGCCTTCCACGCGCGCGTGAAGGAGCGGCTGGGCGAGGAGGCCGAGCCGCCCGCCTATCCGGCCGGCCCCGGCCGCACCAAGACCTCCGCCGCCTGGCTGATCGACAAGGCCGGCTTCACCAAGGGCTACGGCAGCGGACCCGCCCGCATCTCCACGAAGCACACGCTCGCCCTGACCAACCGGGGCGGGGCCACCACCGAGGACCTGCTGGCGCTGGCCCGCGAGGTCGTCGCCGGGGTGCGCGAGGCGTTCGGCGTCACCCTGGTCAACGAGCCGGTGACGGTCGGCGTCCAGCTCTGAGACGACCGGCGGCCCTCCCCGCCCTCTTAGGCCCTCTCCGCCCTCCCGGCCCTCCCGGCCCTCCCGGCTCTACGCCGGATCCGTCGCCAGCCAGTCGTCCACGCCCGCCAGGAGCTTGGTCCTCACGTCCTCCGGGGCCGCCGAGCCCCGGATCGACTGCCGGGCCAGTTCCGCCAGTTCCCGGTCCGTGAAGCCGTGGTGGCGGCGGGCCAGCTCGTACTGGGCGGCGAGGCGCGAACCGAACAGGAGCGGGTCGTCGGCGCCCAGGGCCATCGGGACGCCCGCCTCGAAGAGCGTGCGCAGCGGCACGTCCTCCGGCTTCTCGTAGACGCCCAGCGCCACGTTCGACGTCGGGCACACCTCGCAGGTGATCTGACGGTCGGCGAGCCGCTGCAGCAGCCGCGGGTCCTCCGCCGCGCGCACGCCGTGGCCGATGCGCGAGGCGTGCAGGTCGTCCAGGCAGTCGCGGACCGACGCCGGGCCGGTCAGCTCGCCGCCGTGCGGCGCCGACAGCAGGCCGCCCTCGCGCGCGATGTGGAAGGCGCGGTCGAAGTCGCGCGCCATGCCCCGGCGTTCGTCGTTGGACAGCCCGAAGCCGACCACGCCCCGGTCGGTGTAGCGCACCGCGAGCCGCGCGAGGGTGCGCGCGTCCAGCGGGTGCTTCATCCGGTTGGCGGCGACCAGGACGCGCATGCCGAGGCCCGTCTCGCGGCCGGCCGCGTCCACGGCGTCCAGGATGACCTCCATCGCCGCGATCAGCCCGCCCAGCCGCGGGGCGTACGACGTGGGGTCCACCTGGATCTCCAGCCAGCCCGAGCCGTCCCTGATGTCCTCCTCGGCGGCCTCGCGGACCAGCCGCTGGATGTCCTCCGGCCCCCTGATGCACGAGCGCGCGGCGTCGTACAGCCGCTGGAAGCGGAACCAGCCGCGCTCGTCCGTCGCCCGCAGCCGGGGCGGTTCCCCGCCGGTCAGCGCGTCGGTCAGCGCCTCCGGCAGGCGCATCCCGTACTTGTCGGCCAGCTCCAGCAGGGTCGCCGGCCGCATCGAGCCGGTGAAGTGCAGGTGCAGATGGGCTTTCGGCAGCTCAGAGACATCACGTACACGCTCCATCCCAGGATCCTGCCGTACGGCGGCGGCCTGCCGGAAGCGGATTCCCCGGACGGGGTCTTGCCCGAACGAACGAACTGGAACGGACAGGGCACCCCGGGACGTGCCCGGGGTGCCCTGTCGGGAGGGGGACGCGGGTCAGTCCCGCGCCTCCGCCAGCAGCTTCTGGATCCGGCTGACGCCCTCCACCAGGTCCTCGTCGCCGAGGGCGTAGGACAGCCGCAGGTAGCCCGGCGTGCCGAACGCCTCGCCCGGGACGACCGCGACCTCGGCCTCCTCCAGGATGAGCGCGGCCAGCTCGACGGTGTCCTGCGGACGCCTGCCGCGGATCTCCTTGCCGATCAGCGCCTTCACCGAGGGGTAGGCGTAGAACGCGCCCTCGGGCTCCGGGCAGAGCACGCCGTCGATCTCGTTGAGCATCCGCACGATCGTCCTGCGCCGCCGGTCGAACGCCTCGCGCATCGTGTCGACGGCCGACAGGTCGCCGGAGACCGCCGCGAGCGCCGCGGCCTGCGCCACGTTGGAGACGTTCGACGTGGCGTGCGACTGGAGGTTCGTCGCGGCCTTGACGACGTCCTTCGGGCCGATGATCCAGCCCACGCGCCAGCCGGTCATGGCGTACGTCTTGGCGACGCCGTTGACCACGATGCACTTGTCGCGCAGCTCGGGCAGGATCGCCGGCAGCGAGACGAAGGTCGCGTCGCCGTAGACCAGGTGCTCGTAGATCTCGTCGGTCAGCACCCACAGGCCGTGCTCGACGGCCCAGCGGCCGATCGCCTCGGCCTCCTCGGCGCTGTAGACCGCGCCGGTCGGGTTGGAGGGGGAGACGAACAGGACGACCTTGGTCTTCTCCGTGCGCGCCGCCTCCAGCTGCTCGACGGAGACCCGGTAGCCGGTCGTCTCGTCGGCGACCACCTCCACCGGGACACCGCCGGCCAGCCGGATCGACTCCGGGTAGGTCGTCCAGTACGGCGCCGGGACGATGACCTCGTCGCCCGGGTCGAGGATCGCGGCGAACGCCTCGTAGATGGCCTGCTTGCCGCCGTTGGTGACCAGGATCTGCGACGGGTCGACCTCGTAGTCCGAGTCGCGCTTGGTCTTCGCGGCGATCGCGGCCTTCAGCTCGGGCAGGCCGCCGGCCGGGGTGTACCGGTGGTACTTCGGGTTCTTGCAGGCCTCGACGGCCGCCTCGACGATGTAGTCGGGCGTCGGGAAGTCGGGCTCACCGGCGCCGAAGCCGATCACCGGACGCCCGGCGGCCTTCAGGGCCTTGGCCTTGGCGTCCACGGCGAGGGTGGCGGACTCGGAGATCGCGCCGATGCGGGCCGAGACCCGGCGCTCGGTGGGAGGGGTTGCAGCGCTCATGGGGCCCATGGTTCCAGACCCGAAACCTGCCCGGCACGCCGGTTTCACGGACTGGGAACCGACCGGGGAGCCGACAGAACATCAGACTGATTCCCGCCAAGAGCACTTTCCGTTCGACTAGGTGCCCCAGGACCACGTACACTCACACGTCGTTGGCCTCCAGCAGCCGTGCCGCCGTCGGTGCACACCGAGCATCCGGGTGGATGCGGTAGGTTGGGGGACACGCAAAGGGTCGTAGCTCAATTGGTAGAGCACCGGTCTCCAAAACCGGCGGTTGGGGGTTCAAGTCCCTCCGGCCCTGCTTCACACACCTTCGCCAGGATGTGTGCGCAGGTACGTACAGCAATGCACCGCCGTGCGGCTCAGACCGGGCGCGGCACGGCCACGACCCGGGATCAGGTGAGGACGAATGGCGGACGCCGTGGGCTCCATCGACACGCCTGATGCACAGGACGAGGCGCCGGAGAGCAAGAAGAGGTCGCGCAAGGGCGGCAAGCGCGCCAAGAAGGGCCCGCTGAAGCGGCTCGCGCTCTTCTACCGGCAGATCGTCGCGGAACTCCGCAAGGTCGTCTGGCCGACGCGCAACCAGCTGACGTCGTACACGACCGTGGTGATCTTCTTCGTCGCCATCATGATCGCCGTGGTGACCGTGATTGACTATGGACTCAGCCACGCCGCCAAGTACGTCTTCGGCTGAGTCGAGAGCGAAGGGCGCCGAGGTATCCGGCGCCCGTTTCGCATGTTCCACCCCTATGTATCCAGGAAGAAGCAGCCACCGTGTCTGACCAGAACCTGAACGACGCCGTCGAGCCACGTGGAGAAGGCGTCGAGTCCGTCGACGACGAGCTCGACAACGTCGGGGGCGCGGACGAGGACCTGGACGAGGCCGGGGCTGCCGACGCGGACGAGACCGCCGAGGACGCCGCGCTGCTCGCCGAGGACGACGCCGAGGCCGAGGACGCCGCGTCCGTCGAGGACACCGCGTCCGCCGAGGACACGGACGACACCGAGGAGGCCGGCGCCGACGAGGCCGAGGCCGCCGAGGAGGAGCCCGCCGAGCCCGTGGACCCGGTCCAGGCCCTGCGCGACGAGCTGCGCTCCCTGCCCGGCGAGTGGTACGTGATCCACACCTACGCCGGCTACGAGAACCGCGTGAAGACCAACCTGGAGCAGCGCGCCGTCTCGCTGAACGTCGAGGACTACATCTTCCAGGCCGAGGTGCCGCAGGAAGAGGTCGTCCAGATCAAGAACGGCGACCGCAAGACGATCAAGCAGAACAAGCTGCCGGGTTACGTCCTGGTCCGCATGGACCTGACGAACGAGTCCTGGGGCGTCGTCCGCAACACCCCGGGCGTCACCGGCTTCGTGGGCAACGCCTACGACCCGTACCCGCTGACCCTGGACGAGATCGTCAAGATGCTCGCCCCGGAGGCCGAGGAGAAGGCCGCCCGCGAGGCCGCCGAGGCCGAGGGCAAGCCGGCGCCGCAGCGCAAGGTCGAGGTCCAGGTGCTGGACTTCGAGGTCGGCGACTCGGTCACCGTCACGGACGGCCCGTTCGCCACCCTCCAGGCCACGATCAACGAGATCAACGCCGACTCCAAGAAGGTCAAGGGTCTCGTCGAGATCTTCGGCCGGGAGACGCCGGTCGAGCTCAGCTTCGACCAGATCCAGAAGAACTAGCTCCGTACCGGAGCGGGCTCTTCCCCACCGAACCCCGAGCAGGTCAGACCGGCTGTCCAGCTTGTCTGACCTGCTCGTTTTTGGCCGCGCATCTATACCCGTTATCGTTGTGCGGTATGCCTGCGTCAGGGTCGCGACCCGGCCGCGGGCATGGACCCGAAGGAAAGGACCCGGAGAGCAATGCCTCCCAAGAAGAAGAAGGTCACGGGGCTCATCAAGCTCCAGATCAACGCCGGTGCGGCGAACCCCGCCCCGCCGGTCGGCCCCGCGCTGGGTCAGCACGGCGTCAACATCATGGAGTTCTGCAAGGCGTACAACGCCGCGACCGAGTCGCAGCGTGGCTGGGTGATCCCGGTGGAGATCACGGTCTACGAGGACCGCTCCTTCACCTTCATCACCAAGACGCCGCCGGCCGCCAAGATGATCCTCAAGGCCGCGGGTGTCGAGAAGGGCTCCGGCGAGCCGCACAAGACCAAGGTCGCCAAGATCACCGAGGCGCAGGTCCGCGAGATCGCCCAGACCAAGCTCCCCGACCTGAACGCCAACGACCTGGACGCCGCGTCGAAGATCATCGCCGGCACCGCCCGCTCCATGGGCATCACGGTCGAGGGCTGAGCCCCTTCCCCCCAGCAGTAGTAGTGGCAGGGCCTGCTCGGCCCGCACCACGACTCCTCAAGAACACACAGGAGCAGTAGTGAGCAAGCGCAGCAAGTCTCTCCGCGCTGCGGACGCCAAGGTCGACCGGGACAAGCTCTACGCCCCGCTCGAGGCCGTCCGTCTCGCCAAGGAGACCTCCACGACCAAGTTCGACGGCACCGTCGAGGTCGCCTTCCGCCTGGGTGTCGACCCGCGCAAGGCCGACCAGATGGTCCGTGGCACCGTGAACCTCCCGCACGGCACCGGTAAGACCGCCCGGGTCCTGGTCTTCGCGACCGGTGACCGTGCCGAGGCCGCGCGTGCCGCGGGCGCCGACATCGTCGGCGCCGACGAGCTGATCGACGAGGTGTCGAAGGGCCGTCTGGACTTCGACGCCGTCGTCGCCACCCCGGACCTCATGGGCAAGGTCGGCCGCCTCGGCCGCGTCCTCGGCCCCCGTGGTCTGATGCCGAACCCGAAGACCGGCACCGTCACCCCCGACGTCGCCAAGGCCGTCACCGACATCAAGGGCGGCAAGATCGAGTTCCGCGTCGACAAGCACTCGAACCTGCACTTCATCATCGGCAAGGTGTCCTTCGACGACGCCAAGCTGGTGGAGAACTACGGCGCCGCGCTGGAGGAGATCCTCCGTCTGAAGCCGTCCGCCGCGAAGGGCCGCTACATCAAGAAGGCCGCCCTCTCCACCACGATCGGCCCCGGCATCCCGCTGGACCCCAACCGCACCCGCAACCTCCTCGTCGAGGAGGACCCGGCGTCGGTCTGAGACCCCGGTCTGCCGACGGGCCCCGCACCTTCCGAGGTGCGGGGCTCGTTCCCGTTCCCCGGCGTCCCACCGCGGCGGCGGCCGGTGCGGAACTTTCCCGGAGCGCGCGCCCTCTTCTGGGCTAGCGTGCGATGAGGGCCATCGCCGGGGGGAGGTACCGATGCGGGTCACGAGGGCGTGCCGGGCAGTGGTGTCGGCGGTGCTGGTGACCGCGGCCGCGCTGACGGGGGCGTCCTGCACGGCGTCCTCCGCGGGCCGGCCCGCGAAGCCGACGGCCACCTCCCCCGCCGCGGCGGCCTCCCTCGCCGCCCTGCGCGCCGCCCAGCGGGCCACCGACGGCGCCGCCTCGGCCCGGGTGCGCTCCACGACCGTGATGGGCGGCCAGCTCTCGCTGCGGGCCGACGGGGCGCTGCGCTGGCGCGACCGGCTCACCGGCACCCTGACCATCACGTACACCGGCGGTGCCACGGCCGAGCAGATGCGGGCGCTGGGCGTGACGTCGATGCAGGCCCGCTACCTGCCGGACGCCTACTACGCGCGCCTGGGCGACGCGTTCGCCCGCCGGGCGGGCGGCCGGCACTGGATCCGCTACGCCTACGACGACCTGGACGCCCTCGACGGCGCCGCCGGGGCCGACTTCGCCGAGCAGGTCCGCAACACCACCCCCGGCCAGTCGGTGAAGCTGCTGCTGGAGTCCGACGACGTCCGCCGCACCGGCACGGAGACGGTCGCGGGCCGCCGTACGACGCACTGGACCGGCACCGTAGAAGTGGCCGACGTCTCCGACGCGGAACTGAGGGCCCAGCTGACCCGGGCCGGGATGACCGGCGGGAGCGTGGACATCTGGGTCGACCAGCGGAACCTGCTGGTGAAGAAGGTCGAGAAGGGCCGCACCACCAGCGGCGGCTACACGCAGACCGCGTACTACGACGACTACGGCACCCGGGTCGCGGTCACCGCGCCGCCCGCCGGGGACACCGCCGACTTCACGGAGCTGGCCCCCCAGTCGTGAGCGGTCCCGGGAAATCCCGGAGACGGCGGCCCGACGCCCCGATACGCTCGGGCCGGGTAAAGGGAACGTCATGAAGCCGTGAGGTGCGGGGGGACCATGAAGAGGACGTTGTACGGCTCGGCGGGGGCGGTGCTGCTCCTGACCGGCGCGGTGGCCTGCCAGGACGGCGGCTCGGACGGGCAGGGCGCGCAGCGCTCCGCGGCCCAGGTGCTGACCGCGGCCTTCGAGAAGACCACCGAGGCCAAGTCGGCCCGGGTGACCATGACCATGTCGGCGCCGGACACCATGAAGGACGGCGGGGACATGACGGCGAGCGGCGTCCTCGGCTGGGACCCCGCCGTCATGGACCTCACGGTGGAGGGCTCCGCGCTGGCCGCCGAGCCGGACGCCCCGAAGAAGGTCCGGATGATCTGGCGCGACAACGTCATGTACATGGACATGGGCGAGGCCGCCGCGCGCGAGGCCGACCTGGGCGGCAAGCGCTGGATGAAGATGGACCTTGGCGCGCTCGCCGAGGAGTCGGGCGGGGACGCGCTCGGCCGGAAGATGAGCGGCGGCCTGGCGGACATGAACCAGGACCCCGCCCAGCAGCTCGCCCTGCTGCTCGACTCGCCCAACCTCAAGCACCTGGGCAGCGAGAAGATCGACGGACAGCGGGCCGAGCACTACAAGGGCACGCTGACCGTCGAGGAGATGATGGACTCCAACGACTCCCTCGACCTCCTCGGCCCCGCCGAGCGCAAGCAACTGCTCGGCTCCATCCAGAAGTCCGGGATCAAGGGCTACGACACCGAGGTCTGGGTCGACCAGGACGACCTCCCGGTGCGGATGGACGTCGCCATGGACACCCCCGAGGGCACCGTCGAGATGAGCATGACCTACGCCGACTACGGCGCGAAGGCCCAGGTCACCCCGCCCCCGGCCGCCCAGACCTTCGACTTCCTGGAGATGTTCCGGGACCTCGGCGAGGCGGGCCGGACGTGACCCGTACGGACCGATTTGCTTGACGGCGACCCGGTCCCGTACGCTCCTACAGAAGCCAAAGACCGCTGGTCGTTGCCGTGCGCCGGAAGGGTGCGCGGTGGCCGAAGGATCCGCTGCAAAGTGGACGACCCGCGCAGGTGATTGTGGAAGAACTCCCGGAGCATGTGCGTCCTCGTGCGTGCGCCCGGTCGAGTCCGCCCCGAGCGCCTGCGCCGGGGCGTTTCGTTTTCCCCAGTCCTCCTTCGGGTCCGCGCGGTCAGAATCACCCGGAAGGAGGCCGAGGCTCTATGGCGAGGCCCGACAAGGCTGCCGCGGTGGCCGAGTTGACGGAGCAGTTCCGCAACTCAAGCGCTGCCGTGCTGACCGAGTACCGCGGTCTCACCGTGGCACAGCTCAAGACGCTGCGCCGGTCGCTCGGTGAGAACGCCCAGTACGCCGTGGTGAAGAACACGCTGACCAAGATTGCGGCCAACGAGGCCGGGATCTCGACGCTGGACGACCTGTTCAACGGTCCGACGGCAGTCGCCTTCGTCACCGGTGACCCGGTGGAGTCGGCGAAGGGTCTCCGTGACTTCGCCAAGGACAACCCGAACCTCGTCATCAAGGGCGGTGTCCTTGACGGCAAGGCGCTGTCCGCCGACGAGATCAAGAAGCTTGCGGACCTCGAGTCCCGCGAGGTTCTGCTCTCCAAGCTGGCGGGTGCCATGAAGGGCAAGCAGACGCAGACTGCTCAGCTCCTCCAGGCGCTCCCGACGAAGCTGGTCCGCACCCTGGACGCGCTTCGCGCCAAGCAGGACGAGCAGGGCGGTGCCGAGTAATTCGGCTCGCATCATGACCGCCGCCCCGGCAGCGGTCTAGCGGGCCAACGTACGCCCGCCACTCATGTACATCCGGCACCTGCCGAATAGTGGAAGGAAAGCCATCATGGCTCTCACCCAGGACGAACTGCTTGCCGAGTTCGAGAACATGACCCTCATCCAGCTTTCCGAGTTCGTGAAGGCGTTCGAGGAGAAGTTCGACGTCACCGCCGCCGCGGCCGCCCCGGTCGTCGTCGCCGGCCAGGGTGGCGGCGCCGCCGCCGAGGCCCCGGAGGAGAAGGACGAGTTCGACGTCGTCCTCACCGGTGCCGGCGAGAAGAAGATCCAGGTCATCAAGGTCGTGCGCGAGCTCACCTCCCTGGGCCTCAAGGAGGCCAAGGACCTGGTCGACGGCACCCCGAAGCCGGTCCTCGAGAAGGTCAACAAGGAGCAGGCCGAGAAGGCCGCCGAGTCCCTCAAGGCCGCCGGCGCCTCCGTCGAGGTCAAGTGACACCCTCGAGGTTCGCCTGAACCTCACCGCGTGACCGGAACGGTCCCGTAGGGCTGTAACGCGAGCGCACCGAAGAGCGATCATCCATCCGGGTGGTCGCTCTTCGGCGTTCCTGGGGGCGCGGCCGCGGTTGCCTTGCGCCCCTGTTCAACGGGGGTATGGTGATCTTCGTCGTGTCTCCGGACGCCCCTGGTGCGGGCCGGGGGGCCTTGACGAACCGCACGCAGCGCGCAATTCTCAGGACGCGTCGTCACAACGGTCCGAATCCGAGGCATGGATCGGCGGCGAAGAGGGCAGTATCAACGTGCGTTGAGGGCAGGCATGCCGCAGGCGTTGAGGACAGCGAGGGTGATTGAAAACCGGGCTGCAAACCGGGACTGGACATCAGTGTGCCAACTGGCTACACTGACCCTTTGCGCTGCCTGTTAGCTGTCCCCTGCCCGTCACCAGGGGTCTGCCCTCGCCTCAGCACGGACGACCGGAACATTCCCGACCGGGGATTCCCGTCTCTGCCGCACTGGCGAGGGGCCGGAAGCGCGTAGTGAGTCCGAGCCCTCGGAAGGACCCCCTCTTGGCCGCCTCGCGCAACGCCTCGACCGCGAATACGAACAACGCTGCCAGCACCGCCCCGCTGCGCATCTCCTTTGCAAAGATCAAGGAGCCCCTCGAGGTTCCGAACCTTCTCGCGCTGCAAACCGAGAGCTTCGACTGGCTGCTCGGCAACGACGCGTGGAAGGCTCGCGTCGAGGAGGCCCTCGAGAACGGTCAGGACGTCCCCACCAAGTCCGGTCTGGAGGAGATCTTCGAGGAGATCTCCCCGATCGAGGACTTCTCCGGGTCGATGTCGCTGACGTTCCGCGACCACCGTTTCGAGCCGCCGAAGAACTCCATCGACGAGTGCAAGGAGCGCGACTTCACGTACGCCGCCCCGCTCTTCGTCACGGCCGAGTTCACCAACAACGAGACCGGCGAGATCAAGTCCCAGACGGTCTTCATGGGCGACTTCCCGCTCATGACCAACAAGGGCACCTTCGTCATCAACGGCACCGAGCGTGTCGTCGTGTCGCAGCTGGTCCGTTCGCCGGGCGTGTACTTCGACTCCAGCATCGACAAGACGTCCGACAAGGACATCTTCTCGGCCAAGATCATCCCGTCCCGGGGTGCCTGGCTGGAGATGGAGATCGACAAGCGCGACATGGTCGGCGTCCGCATCGACCGCAAGCGCAAGCAGTCCGTCACCGTCCTGCTCAAGGCGCTCGGCTGGACCACCGAGCAGATCCTCGAGGAGTTCGGCGAGTACGAGTCGATGCGCGCCACCCTGGAGAAGGACCACACCCAGGGCCAGGACGACGCGCTGCTCGACATCTACCGCAAGCTGCGTCCGGGCGAGCCCCCCACGCGTGAGGCCGCGCAGACGCTGCTGGAGAACCTCTACTTCAACCCCAAGCGCTACGACCTGGCCAAGGTCGGCCGCTACAAGGTCAACAAGAAGCTGGGCGCGGACGCGCCGCTGGACGCCGGCATCCTGACCGTCGAGGACATCATCTCGACGATCAAGTACCTGGTGAAGCTGCACGCGGGCGAGACCGAGACGGTCGGCGACAGCGGTACGGACATCGTCGTCGAGACCGACGACATCGACCACTTCGGCAACCGCCGCCTGCGCAGCGTCGGCGAGCTCATCCAGAACCAGGTCCGCACGGGTCTGGCGCGCATGGAGCGTGTCGTCCGCGAGCGGATGACGACCCAGGACGTCGAGGCGATCACGCCGCAGACCCTGATCAACATCCGGCCGGTCGTCGCCTCCATCAAGGAGTTCTTCGGCACCAGCCAGCTGTCCCAGTTCATGGACCAGAACAACCCGCTGTCCGGGCTGACGCACAAGCGTCGTCTGTCCGCGCTCGGCCCGGGTGGTCTCTCCCGTGAGCGGGCCGGCTTCGAGGTCCGTGACGTGCACCCCTCGCACTACGGCCGCATGTGCCCGATCGAGACGCCCGAAGGCCCGAACATCGGTCTGATCGGCTCGCTCGCCTCCTACGGCCGGGTCAACGCGTTCGGTTTCGTCGAGACCCCCTACCGCAAGGTGTTCGAGGGCCAGGTCACCGACGAGGTCGACTACCTGACCGCCGACGAGGAGGACCGCTTCGTCATCGCGCAGGCCAACGCGCCGCTGACGGACGACCTCCGCTTCGAGGAGAGCCGCGTCCTGGTCCGCCGCCGTGGCGGCGAGGTCGACTACGTCGCTCCCGAGGACGTCGACTACATGGACGTCTCGCCGCGCCAGATGGTGTCGGTCGCGACCGCCATGATCCCCTTCCTCGAGCACGACGACGCCAACCGTGCCCTCATGGGCGCGAACATGATGCGCCAGGCCGTCCCGCTCATCAAGAGCGAGGCGCCGCTCGTCGGCACTGGCATGGAGTACCGCTCCGCGGTCGACGCCGGCGACGTGGTCAAGGCCGAGAAGGACGGTGTGGTCCAGGAGGTCTCCGCGGACTACATCACCACGGCGAACGACGACGGCACGTACATCACGTACCGCCTGCACAAGTTCTCCCGGTCCAACCAGGGCACCTCGGTCAACCAGAAGGTCGTCGTCGACGAGGGCGACCGGATCGTCACGGGCCAGGTGCTCGCGGACGGCCCGGCCACCGAGAACGGCGAGATGGCCCTGGGCAAGAACCTGCTCGTGGCGTTCATGCCGTGGGAGGGTCACAACTACGAGGACGCGATCATCCTGTCGCAGCGCCTCGTGCAGGACGACGTCCTCTCCTCGATCCACATCGAGGAGCACGAGGTCGACGCCCGTGACACCAAGCTCGGCCCCGAGGAGATCACCCGGGACATCCCGAACGTCTCCGAGGAGGTCCTCGCCGACCTCGACGAGCGCGGCATCATCCGCATCGGCGCCGAGGTCGTCGCCGGCGACATCCTCGTCGGCAAGGTGACCCCGAAGGGCGAGACCGAGCTGACCCCCGAGGAGCGTCTGCTGCGCGCGATCTTCGGTGAGAAGGCCCGTGAGGTCCGTGACACCTCGCTGAAGGTGCCGCACGGCGAGATCGGCAAGGTCATCGGCGTGCGCGTCTTCGACCGCGAGGAGGGCGACGAGCTTCCCCCCGGTGTGAACCAGCTGGTGCGCGTCTACGTCGCGCAGAAGCGCAAGATCACCGACGGTGACAAGCTCGCCGGCCGCCACGGCAACAAGGGCGTCATCTCCAAGATCCTGCCGATCGAGGACATGCCGTTCCTGGAGGACGGCACCCCGGTCGACATCATCCTCAACCCGCTGGGTGTGCCGTCCCGCATGAACCCGGGACAGGTCCTGGAGATCCACCTCGGCTGGCTCGCCAGCCGCGGCTGGGACGTCTCCGGCCTCGGGGAGGAGTGGGCCCAGCGCCTCCAGGCCATCGGCGCCGACCAGGTCGCCCCCGGCACCAACGTCGCGACCCCGGTCTTCGACGGTGCCCGTGAGGACGAGCTGGCGGGCCTGCTGCAGCACACCATCCCCAACCGGGACGGTGAGCGGATGGTGCAGCCGACCGGCAAGGCGCGGCTGTTCGACGGCCGCTCCGGTGAGCCGTTCCCGGACCCGATCTCGATCGGGTACATGTACATCCTGAAGCTGCACCACCTGGTCGACGACAAGCTCCACGCCCGCTCGACCGGCCCGTACTCCATGATCACCCAGCAGCCGCTGGGTGGTAAGGCGCAGTTCGGTGGCCAGCGCTTCGGCGAGATGGAGGTGTGGGCCCTCGAGGCCTACGGCGCCGCGTACGCCCTCCAGGAGCTGCTGACCATCAAGTCCGACGACGTCACCGGCCGCGTGAAGGTCTACGAGGCCATCGTCAAGGGCGAGAACATCCCCGAGCCCGGCATCCCCGAGTCCTTCAAGGTGCTCATCAAGGAGATGCAGTCGCTCTGCCTGAACGTGGAGGTGCTGTCCAGCGACGGTATGTCCATCGAGATGCGTGACACCGACGAGGACGTCTTCCGCGCTGCGGAGGAGCTCGGCATCGACCTGTCCCGGCGCGAGCCGAGCAGCGTCGAAGAGGTCTGACGGGAGTCCGGCCGGGGCCGCGCCACCGCGCGTGGCCCCCGCCGACCCCCAGGCCCCCGTTTCAGACCACAGACTCACGACCCTGAGAGGGATTGACGCATAGTGCTCGACGTCAACTTCTTCGACGAGCTCCGGATCGGCCTGGCCACCGCTGACGACATCCGTCAGTGGAGCCACGGCGAGGTCAAGAAGCCCGAGACCATCAACTACCGCACGCTCAAGCCGGAAAAGGACGGGCTCTTCTGCGAGAAGATCTTCGGTCCGACCCGGGACTGGGAGTGCTACTGCGGCAAGTACAAGCGCGTCCGCTTCAAGGGCATCATCTGCGAGCGCTGTGGCGTCGAGGTCACGCGCGCCAAGGTGCGCCGTGAGCGGATGGGCCACATCGAGCTCGCCGCGCCCGTCACGCACATCTGGTACTTCAAGGGTGTCCCGAGCCGGCTCGGCTACCTGCTGGACCTGGCCCCCAAGGACCTCGAGAAGGTCATCTACTTCGCGGCGTACATGATCACGTTCGTCGACGAGGAGCGCCGCACCCGCGACCTGCCCTCCCTGGAGGCGCACGTCTCGGTCGAGCGCCAGCAGATCGAGAACCGCCGGGACGCCGACCTGGAGACCCGCGCCAAGAAGCTCGAGACCGACCTGGCCGAGCTCGAGGCCGAGGGCGCCAAGGCCGACGTGCGCCGCAAGGTGCGCGAGGGTGCCGAGCGCGAGATGAAGCAGCTGCGCGACCGTGCGCAGCGCGAGATCGACCGCCTCGACGAGGTGTGGACCCGGTTCAAGAACCTCAAGGTCCAGGACCTCGAGGGCGACGAGCTGCTCTACCGCGAGCTGCGCGACCGCTTCGGCACGTACTTCGACGGTTCGATGGGTGCCGCGGCGCTGCAGAAGCGCCTGGAGTCCTTCGACCTCGACGAGGAGGCCGAGAAGCTCCGCGAGATCATCCGCACCGGCAAGGGCCAGAAGAAGACCCGTGCGCTCAAGCGCCTGAAGGTCGTCTCCGCGTTCCTGCAGACGTCCAACAGCCCCAAGGGCATGGTGCTCGACTGCGTGCCGGTCATCCCGCCGGACCTGCGTCCGATGGTGCAGCTGGACGGTGGCCGCTTCGCGACCTCCGACCTGAACGACCTGTACCGCCGTGTCATCAACCGCAACAACCGCCTGAAGCGGCTTCTCGACCTCGGCGCGCCCGAGATCATCGTGAACAACGAGAAGCGCATGCTCCAGGAGGCCGTCGACGCGCTCTTCGACAACGGCCGCCGCGGCCGCCCGGTCACGGGCCCCGGCAACCGTCCGCTGAAGTCGCTGTCCGACATGCTCAAGGGCAAGCAGGGCCGCTTCCGCCAGAACCTGCTCGGCAAGCGCGTGGACTACTCCGCGCGTTCCGTGATCGTCGTCGGTCCGCAGCTGAAGCTGCACCAGTGCGGTCTGCCGAAGGCGATGGCGCTGGAGCTGTTCAAGCCGTTCGTGATGAAGCGCCTGGTCGACCTGAACCACGCGCAGAACATCAAGTCGGCCAAGCGCATGGTCGAGCGCGGCCGCACCGTGGTGTACGACGTCCTCGAAGAGGTCATCGCCGAGCACCCGGTGCTGCTGAACCGTGCGCCCACCCTGCACCGCCTCGGCATCCAGGCCTTCGAGCCGCAGCTGGTCGAGGGCAAGGCCATCCAGATCCACCCGCTCGTGTGCACCGCGTTCAACGCGGACTTCGACGGTGACCAGATGGCCGTGCACCTGCCGCTGTCCGCGGAGGCGCAGGCCGAGGCCCGCATCCTGATGCTGTCCTCGAACAACATCCTCAAGCCCGCCGACGGCCGTCCGGTGACGATGCCGACCCAGGACATGGTCCTCGGTCTGTTCTTCCTCACCACGGACGCCGAGGGCCGGGGCGTCAAGGGCGAGGGCCGCTCGTTCGCGTCCGTCGCCGAGGCGATCATGGCGTTCGACGCGGGCGAGCTGTCGCTCCAGACGCCGGTCGACATCCGCTTCCCGGTGGGCACCATCCCGCCGCGTGGCTGGACGCCGCCCGCGCGCGAGGAGGGCGAGCCCGAGTGGCAGCAGGGTGACACCTTCCGGCTGCAGACCACGCTGGGCCGTGCGCTCTTCAACGAGCTGCTGCCCGAGGACTACCCGTTCGTCGACTACGAGGTCGGCAAGAAGCAGCTCTCCGAGATCGTCAACGACCTCGCCGAGCGCTACCCGAAGGTCATCGTGGCGGCGACGCTCGACAACCTGAAGGCGGCCGGCTTCTTCTGGGCGACCCGGTCCGGCGTCACCGTGGCCATCTCCGACGTCGTCGTTCCCGAGGCGAAGAAGGAGATCGTCAAGGGCTACGAGGCGCAGGACGAGAAGGTCCAGAAGCAGTACGAGCGCGGTCTGATCACCAAGGACGAGCGCACGCAGGAGCTCATCGCGATCTGGACCAAGGCGACCAACGAGGTCGCCGAGGCGATGAACGACAACTTCCCGAAGACCAACCCGATCTTCATGATGGTGAACTCGGGTGCACGAGGCAACATGATGCAGATGCGTCAGATCGCCGGTATGCGTGGTCTGGTGTCGAACGCGAAGAACGAGACGATCCCGCGTCCGATCAAGGCGTCCTTCCGTGAGGGCCTGTCCGTGCTGGAGTACTTCATCTCCACCCACGGTGCCCGTAAGGGTCTGGCGGACACCGCCCTGCGGACCGCCGACTCGGGTTACCTCACCCGTCGTCTGGTCGACGTCTCCCAGGACGTCATCATCCGCGAGGAGGACTGCGGCACCGACCGCGGCCTCAAGCTGGTCATCGCGGAGCGCGGCGCGGACGGCGTGCTGCGCAAGGCGGACGACGTCGAGACGTCCGTGTACGCGCGCTGCCTCGCCGAGGACATCGTCGTCGACGGCAAGGTGCTGGCCCCGGCCGGCACCGACCTGGGCGACGTCCTCATCGAGGAGCTCGTCCGCCACGGCGTGGGGACGGTCAAGACCCGCTCGGTCCTGACCTGCGAGTCCGCCGTCGGCACCTGCGCCATGTGCTACGGCCGCTCGTTGGCCACCGGCAAGCTGGTCGACATCGGTGAGGCGGTCGGCATCATCGCCGCCCAGTCCATCGGTGAGCCCGGTACCCAGCTGACGATGCGTACCTTCCACACCGGTGGTGTGGCCGGTGACGACATCACCCAGGGTCTGCCGCGTGTCGTCGAGCTCTTCGAGGCCCGTACCCCGAAGGGTGTCGCCCCGATCTCCGAGGCCTCCGGCCGCGTGCGGATCGAGGAGACCGAGAAGACCAAGAAGATCGTCATCACGCCGGACGACGGCAGCGACGAGACGGCGTACCCGATCTCGAAGCGCGCCCGACTCCTGGTCAGCGAGGGCGAGCACGTCGAGGTGGGCCAGAAGCTCACCGTGGGTGCCACCAACCCGCACGACGTGCTGCGCATCCTGGGCCAGCGTGCCGTCCAGGTCCACCTGGTCGGCGAGGTCCAGAAGGTGTACAACTCGCAGGGCGTGTCGATCCACGACAAGCACATCGAGATCATCATCCGGCAGATGCTGCGCCGCGTGACGATCATCGAGTCCGGCGACGCCGAGCTGCTGCCCGGCGAGCTGGTCGAGCGCTCCCGCTTCGAGCAGGAGAACCGTCGTGTGGTCCAGGAGGGCGGTCACCCGGCCTCCGGTCGTCCGCAGCTGATGGGTATCACCAAGGCCTCGCTGGCGACGGAATCCTGGCTGTCGGCCGCCTCCTTCCAGGAGACGACCCGAGTCCTGACGGACGCGGCGATCAACGCCAAGTCCGACAGCCTCATCGGCCTCAAGGAGAACGTCATCATCGGTAAGCTCATCCCGGCCGGTACGGGCCTGTCCCGCTACCGCAACATCCGGGTGGAGCCGACCGAGGAGGCCAAGGCCGCGATGTACTCGGCCGTCGGCTACGACGACATCGACTACTCGCCGTTCGGCACCGGCTCCGGCCAGGCCGTCCCGCTGGAGGACTACGACTACGGTCCCTACAACCAGTGAGCGGAAGCTCGGCTGGTGAGTAGCTGAAGAACGAGCCGAAGGGCGGCCATCCCGTGCGCAACGGGGTGGCCGCCCTTCGGTGTGTCCGGGCGGGTCAGCGGCCGGCGAGCTGCCACGCCGTGACGAGGACCGTGGCGACGGCGGCCAGCGTGCCGACGCTGGCGAGCGGCCAGCGGGAGCGCTCCAGGGCCTCCAGGCGCTGCTCGTGGTCGGCGAGCTGTCGGTCGGTCTGGTCGCTGCGCTGGACCAGCAGCGCGAGCGAGCCGTCGATCCGGGCGAAGCCGGCCTCGACGGTGCCGCGCAGCCGCTCCAGCTCGACGGCGACGGCGGTCGGGTCGGGCGGGAAGTGCGGCGGATCGGTCATGGGTCTCTCCGTTCCACGGTGATGCCGTCCCCTCGGTGGTGCGCCGGCGCGGGACCGGCGCGGCACTGGTTCGAACGAGTGTACGAGCATTCCGGTGGTGTCGCTCCGTGTTTGTCGAAGTCGATTCGTGACGCTGCGTCACGGTGTATACCGGCGCACCGCCTGGAGGGAACCGCGCCCGTCCGCGCCGCGTTGGGTCATGATGGAGGCAGTCAGCCACCGGGGGAGGTGGGTCCGTGTCGTATCCGTCGCCATGGCAGCCGTGGCAGGGGCAGAGCAGTGGGGCCATGCTCGCCTCCCACGCCGACCGCGAGCGCGCCGTCGACGTGCTCAGAGCAGGGTTCAGCGAGGGGCGCCTGCAGCAGCCCGAGTTCGAGAAGCGGGTGGCCCGGGCCTACGAGGCGCGCACGGTGGGCGAGCTGTCCCTGCTCGTCGCTGACCTGCCCCAGGGCCCCCTGGCCGCCCAGCCGGCCCTCCCGCAGCCCTACGCCGCCCCCGTGCCGCGCACCTTCCTGCCGGCGCCCGCCCCGCCGACCAACGGCAAGGCGGTCGGCGCCATGGTGTGCGGGATCCTCACCACGATGACGATGGGCCTCACCGGCATCCCGGCGGTGATCCTCGGGCACACCGCCCGCTCGGAGATCCGCCGCACCGGCGAGGGCGGTGACGGCTTCGCGCTGGCCGGCCTGGTCCTGGGCTGGCTGTCGGTCGCGGGCTGGGCGGTGGTGGTGCTCATCCTCACGCTGGCGACGGCCTCCGGCGCCTGACGCCCTGCGCGGGCGGGCGCACGGCCCCTACGGGATGCCCAGCTCGAAGATCACGTAGTGCGCGTACCAGCCCGAGGCCACCGCCGCCGTCGTGAAGAACAGCGTCAGTGTCGGCCACTTCAGCCGGCTCAGCGCGGCCGCGGGCGCCAGCAGCAGCGGGAAGACGGGCAGCAGGTAGCGGGCGGTGTTGCCGAACATCTGCTGGGTGCCGAGCACCGTCACCACGCTCGCCAGGGTGTACGCCACCAGCACCAGCGGCGGCTTCCTGCGCAGCATCAGCGCGATCAGGAACGGCAGCGCGATCACCAGCTGCACACCGAGCAGGTCGGGGACGGAGAAGGCGAACAGGTAGTCGTTGTGCCCGACGGCGACGTTGCGCAGCACGTCCAGGGTGTACGCGCCCCCGTCGAAGTAGTGCGCCCACCCCTCGCGCTGGAGCGTGAAGTACGCCGTCAGGTCGCCCATGCTCAGCCCGACCCAGGTGATGTAGGTCAGCAGCCCGAGCGGCGCCGCGACCATCGCGTACACCGGGCCGAGGACGCCCTGGTCGCGGCGGCTGTCCGGCCGCAGCAGCGTGACGAGGGCGGCGAGGCCCACGGCGCCGATGAGGGCGGCCGAGGTGGGCCGGTTCAGGCCCGCGAAGAAGGCCAGCAGGCCCGCCGCCAGCCAGCGCTTCGTCATCACGCACCAGCAGGCCCAGGCGGCGATCGCCACGAACAGCGACTCCGAGTACACCGCCCACTCGACGCCCGCGCCGGGGGCCACCGCCCACAGTCCGGCGGCGATCGTCCCCGCGCGCGTGCCGGCCAGGGCCGAGACCACCGCGTAGATGCCGGCGGCCGCGACGAAGGACGCCAGCACCGACACCAGGATCGCGGAGCCGTACACACCGAGGCCGGTCACCTCGGAGACGCCCCGGATCAGGCCGGGGTACAGCGGGAAGAAGGCGACCGAGTTCTGCTGGACCGTGAACAGCCCGCCCGGCGCCAGTGGCTGGAGGGGCCGCGGGTCGTAGCCCTTCTCGGCGACCTGGAGGTACCACCAGCCGTCCCAGGTCTGCAGCACGTCCCACCAGTGGGCGCCGCCGCCGAACCGCGGCTCCTTTTTCCGGTACTCCCCGGCGTACTCGAGCAGACACGCGAAGATGGTGAGGCCGACGAGCTTGGTGACGCCGTACAGGAGCAGCGGGGGCGCGTAGGGTCGGGCGGCGGGCGGCAGCGACAGGCGGCCCGTGCGGGGCCGTCCGGCCGGTTCGCCGGGGCGGGCGGAGTCCTCCGCCGTGTCCCTGGAAGCGGTGCTCATCCCCGCGGTCCCCCCTCGGCCGACCGCCGGGCCACGGGGCGTCCCGCTGTCCGGATGGTCGTGAACGTGCCAGTCATAAGATCACAACAGAGTCGTGTGCGTGCGGCCACAGAGTCGCACGTGCGCGACGGAGGGGGGAGGGGCGGGTGTCCGAGGAATCCGGGGAGCCCGGGGAATTGGCGCAATCCGGGGGATCGGCGGAATCCCGCGCCCCCGCGGGATCCGGGGGGCCGGCCGCGACGACCGTGCTGTCGGTCGTCATACCGATGTACGACGAGGAGGAGGCCCTGCCCGCCCTCGTCGGCAGGCTCCGCCCGGTCCTCGACGCCCTGGGCGTGCCCTACGAGCTCGTCGCCGTCGACGACGGCAGCACCGACCGCACCGCCGACCTGCTCGCGGCCTTCCGGCTCGGCTGGCCCGAGCTGCGGGTCATAGGGCTGCGCCGCAACTGCGGCCACCAGGCGGCGCTCACCGCCGGGCTGGACCGGGCGGTGGGGGAGTACGTCGTCAGCCTGGACGCCGACCTCCAGGACCCGCCCGAGAAGATCCCCGACATGCTGCGGCTGGCCCGGGACGAGGGCCTGGACATCGTCTACGGCATCCGCGCGGACCGGGCGAGCGACACCGGCTTCAAGCGGTGGACGGCGGCCGTGTACTACCGGCTCGTGCGCCGGCTCGCGGGGCCGTCGGTGCCCGATCAGGCGGGCGACTTCCGGCTGCTCAGCCGGGCCGCGGTGGACGCGCTGAAGGAGCTGCCGGACCAGCAGCGCGTCTACCGGCTGCTGGTGCCCTGGCTGGGGTTCCCCAGCGGGCGGGTCACCTACGAGCGGGCCGCGCGCACGGCCGGGCGCAGCAAGTACCCGCTGGGGCGGATGATCCGGCTCGCGGTGGACAGTGTGACCAGCTTCTCGGCGGCGCCGCTGCGGCTGGCCACCTGGCTCGGCGGCTGCGCGTTCCTGGTGTGCCTCGGTCTGATGGGGTACACGTTGGGGGCGTACGCGCTCGGCCGCACGGTCCCGGGGTGGACGTCCCTGTTCACCGGGGTGCTCTTCATCGGTGCCGTCCAGCTGATCTGCGTGGGGCTGCTCGGGGAGTACGTCGCCCGGATCTACACGGCGGTGCAGAACCGTCCGTCGTACTACGTGGGCCACGACTCGGCCGAGGAATCCCCGGTCGCGCGACGGCGTTCCCTGTGGTAAGGAGACGGGCTCTCCGGTTTCTGTTTTGACCGGAGTACGTGCGCTGGGTACGCTCAGACCTTGTGCCTGGGGTGTGCCCTGGCCCTTGTGCGTGCCTTCGAACCGCACACGGGGTCCCTGAGCGGCCACCGCAATCTGCGCTTCTCTCCGCCCCGGCGGCGGGAGTCCGCGGGATTCGACACACCCGACCGCGTGGGTCGGCGACGTTCCAGGTTAGCTGTACCCATCGGCACACAGAAACCGGAGAAGTAGTGCCTACGATCCAGCAGCTGGTCCGCAAGGGCCGGCAGGACAAGGTCGAGAAGAACAAGACGCCCGCACTCGAGGGTTCCCCTCAGCGTCGGGGCGTCTGCACGCGTGTGTTCACGACCACCCCGAAGAAGCCGAACTCGGCCCTGCGTAAGGTCGCGCGTGTGCGTCTGACCAGCGGGATCGAGGTCACCGCTTACATTCCGGGTGAGGGACACAACCTGCAGGAGCACTCCATCGTGCTCGTGCGCGGCGGCCGTGTGAAGGACCTGCCGGGTGTTCGCTACAAGATCATCCGCGGTTCGCTCGACACCCAGGGTGTCAAGAACCGCAAGCAGGCTCGCAGCCGTTACGGCGCCAAGAAGGAGAAGTAAGAATGCCTCGTAAGGGCCCCGCCCCGAAGCGCCCGGTCATCATCGACCCGGTCTACGGTTCTCCTCTGGTGACCTCCCTCATCAACAAGGTGCTGCTGAACGGCAAGCGCTCCACCGCCGAGCGCATCGTCTACGGCGCCATGGAGGGCCTGCGCGAGAAGACCGGCAACGACCCGGTCATCACGCTGAAGCGCGCGCTCGAGAACATCAAGCCGACCATCGAGGTCAAGTCCCGCCGTGTCGGTGGCGCCACCTACCAGGTCCCGATCGAGGTCAAGCCCGGTCGTGCCAACACCCTGGCGCTGCGCTGGCTCGTCGGTTACTCCCGCGCCCGTCGCGAGAAGACCATGACCGAGCGTCTGCTGAACGAGCTCCTCGACGCCAGCAACGGCCTGGGTGCCGCTGTGAAGAAGCGCGAGGACACGCACAAGATGGCCGAGTCCAACAAGGCCTTCGCGCACTACCGCTGGTAGTCGCAACCCACATCGAGACCGAGAGAAGACTGAAGCCTTATGGCTACCACTTCGCTTGACCTGGCCAAGGTGCGCAACATCGGCATCATGGCCCACATCGACGCGGGCAAGACGACCACCACCGAGCGGATCCTGTTCTACACCGGTGTGTCCTACAAGATCGGTGAGGTCCACGACGGCGCTGCCACCATGGACTGGATGGAGCAGGAGCAGGAGCGTGGCATCACGATCACCTCTGCTGCCACCACCTGTCACTGGTCGCTGGAAGACGTCGACCACACCATCAACATCATCGACACGCCGGGTCACGTGGACTTCACCGTCGAGGTGGAGCGCTCCCTGCGCGTGCTCGACGGTGCTGTCACGGTGTTCGACGGCGTCGCCGGCGTGGAGCCCCAGTCCGAGACGGTGTGGCGTCAGGCGGACCGCTACGGCGTTCCGCGCATCTGCTTCGTCAACAAGCTGGACCGCACCGGTGCCGAGTTCCACCGCTGCGTCGACATGATCACCGACCGCCTGGGCGCCCAGCCGCTCGTCATGCAGCTGCCGATCGGCGCCGAGGCGGACTTCAAGGGTGTCGTCGACCTGGTGAAGATGAAGGCCCTGGTCTGGTCCGCCGAGGCGACCAAGGGCGAGATGTACGACACCGTCGACATCCCGGCCACGCACACCGAGGCCGCCGAGGAATGGCGCGCCAAGCTGGTCGAGGCCGTCGCCGAGAACGACGAAGAGATCATGGAGCTGTACCTGGAGGGCGAGGAGCCCACCGAGGAGCAGCTGTACGCCGCGGTCCGTCGTATCACCATCGCGTCCGGCAAGGGCACCGGCACCACCGTGACCCCGGTGTTCTGCGGCACCGCGTTCAAGAACAAGGGCGTCCAGCCCCTGCTCGACGCGGTCGTGCGCTACCTGCCGTCCCCGGTCGACATCGAGGCCATCGAGGGCCACGACGTCAAGGACCCGGAGACGGTCATCAAGCGCAAGCCCTCGGACGACGAGCCGCTCTCCGCGCTGGCGTTCAAGATCATGAGCGACCCGCACCTGGGCAAGCTCACCTTCGTCCGCGTGTACTCCGGCCGCCTGCAGTCCGGCACCTCGGTGCTGAACTCCGTCAAGGGCCGCAAGGAGCGCATCGGCAAGATCTACCGCATGCACGCGAACAAGCGTGAGGAGATCGAGTCGGTGGGCGCCGGCGACATCGTCGCCGTCATGGGCCTGAAGCAGACCACCACCGGTGAGACGCTGTCCGACGAGAAGTCCCCGGTGATCCTGGAGTCCATGGACTTCCCGGCGCCGGTGATCCAGGTCGCCATCGAGCCCAAGTCGAAGGGCGACCAGGAGAAGCTGGGCGTCGCGATCCAGCGCCTGGCCGAGGAGGACCCGTCCTTCCAGGTCTCCACCAACGAGGAGACCGGCCAGACCATCATCGGCGGTATGGGCGAGCTGCACCTCGAGGTGCTGGTCGACCGCATGCGCCGTGAGTTCAAGGTCGAGGCCAACGTCGGCAAGCCGCAGGTCGCGTACCGCGAGACCATCCGCAAGGCTGTGGAAAAGGTCGAGTACACCCACAAGAAGCAGACCGGTGGTACCGGTCAGTTCGGTCGGGTCATCATCGCGGTCGAGCCGATCGAGAGCGGCGACACCTCGTACGAGTTCGTGAACAAGGTGACCGGTGGTCGCATCCCGAAGGAGTACATCCCTTCGGTCGACGCCGGCGCCCAGGAGGCCATGCAGTTCGGCATCCTCGCGGGCTACGAGATGACCGGCGTGCGCGTCACGCTGCTCGACGGTGCCTACCACGAGGTGGACTCCTCCGAGCTCGCGTTCAAGATCGCCGGTTCGCAGGCCTTCAAGGAGGCCGCGCGCAAGGCCAGCCCCGTGCTGCTCGAGCCGATGATGGCCGTCGAGGTCACCACGCCCGAGGACTACATGGGTGACGTCATCGGCGACATCAACTCCCGCCGTGGCCAGATCCAGGCCATGGAGGAGCGGGCCGGTGCCCGCGTCGTGAAGGGTCTCGTGCCCCTCTCGGAGATGTTCGGTTACGTCGGCGACCTGCGCAGCAAGACGTCCGGCCGCGCCAGCTACTCCATGCAGTTCGACTCCTACGCCGAGGTTCCCCGGAACGTCGCCGAGGAGATCATCGCGAAGGCCAAGGGCGAGTAACGCACCGCGTTCCCACGCCTTAGGCTTGACTCCGGAGCCTCGCGGGGCAAACGCCCGAAAAAGGTGTTTGCCCCGGGGCCCGGGACCTGACAGCAAAGATCACCTGGCGCCGATGAAGTAAGGCGTACCAGAACCACTCCCAGGAGGACCCCAGTGGCGAAGGCGAAGTTCGAGCGGACTAAGCCGCACGTCAACATCGGCACCATCGGTCACATCGACCACGGTAAGACGACCCTCACGGCCGCCATTACCAAGGTGCTGCACGACGCGTACCCGGACCTGAACGAGGCCACCGCGTTCGACAACATCGACAAGGCGCCCGAGGAGCGCCAGCGCGGTATCACCATCTCCATCGCGCACGTCGAGTACCAGACGGAGACCCGTCACTACGCCCACGTCGACTGCCCCGGTCACGCGGACTACATCAAGAACATGATCACGGGTGCGGCGCAGATGGACGGCGCCATCCTCGTGGTCGCGGCCACCGACGGCCCGATGCCGCAGACCAAGGAGCACGTGCTCCTGGCCCGCCAGGTCGGCGTGCCGTACATCGTCGTCGCCCTGAACAAGGCCGACATGGTGGACGACGAGGAGATCATGGAGCTCGTCGAGCTCGAGGTCCGTGAGCTCCTGTCCGAGTACGAGTTCCCGGGCGACGACCTGCCGGTCGTCCGCGTCTCCGCGCTGAAGGCGCTGGAGGGCGACTCCCAGTGGACGCAGTCCGTCCTCGACCTGATGAAGGCCGTCGACGAGTCCATCCCGGAGCCCGAGCGTGACGTCGACAAGCCGTTCCTGATGCCGATCGAGGACGTCTTCACGATCACCGGTCGCGGTACGGTCGTCACCGGCCGCATCGAGCGTGGTGTCCTCAAGGTCAACGAGACCGTCGACATCATCGGCATCAAGACCGAGAAGACCACCACCACGGTCACCGGCATCGAGATGTTCCGCAAGCTGCTCGACGAGGGCCAGGCCGGTGAGAACGTCGGTCTGCTGCTCCGCGGCATCAAGCGCGAGGACGTCGAGCGCGGCCAGGTCATCATCAAGCCGGGCTCGGTCACCCCGCACACCGAGTTCGAGGCCCAGGCCTACATCCTGTCGAAGGACGAGGGTGGCCGTCACACCCCGTTCTTCAACAACTACCGCCCGCAGTTCTACTTCCGTACCACGGACGTGACCGGCGTCGTGCACCTCCCCGAGGGCACCGAGATGGTCATGCCGGGCGACAACACCGAGATGCGCGTCGAGCTGATCCAGCCCGTCGCCATGGAGGAGGGCCTGAAGTTCGCCATCCGTGAGGGTGGCCGGACCGTCGGCGCCGGCCAGGTCACCAAGATCGTCAAGTAAGCTCCGCTTGCTTGGGGTCTGTTGACCCGGTAGCTCCAGCTGCGAGCACCTGAGGGGGCCCGTACGACTCGTTCGTACGGGCCCTTTCGCATGCTCCGGCACGGCCCTGGGCGGGGCCGTGTAGTCCTCAGGGGGGACACCGGGTCCCTCCCGGGGCAGAGGCGCCGTTCGTGCTCCTGGCGGACGCCCGGCGCGTCCACGGCCGTAAGGGTGGAGGCATGGACACCGCCGTGCTTGTCGTCGTCGCCGTCGTCGTCGTGCTGGCCGGCTCCCTGCTCACCCTGACCACGGAGCCGCCGTTCCGGCTGGTGCTGGCCGTCGTCCTGGCCAGCTTCCCGCTGGGCACGGCCCTGCTCGCGGTGGAGCCGCTGTGCGGGCACGGGCTGGCCGGGCAGTGGTGCGTGCGGCTCGGCCTGATCGGGCTGGGCACCGGCGCGCTGAGCCTGGCCGTCGGCCGGCGCACGGGGCGGGGCCCCGTCGCCCCGCGCCGGCCCCGCACGCCTTCCGGGACGGGGGCGGCGGGCCGTGGCCGCGGGGGCGCCGGGCGGCGCTCCTGGGGGAGTCCCTGAGCCGCGGCGTCAACCCGCCGCGCCGTGGAGCGTGCCGAAGGGGCGGAATCGGTTGTGCGGAACCCGGGGGAGGGGCTAGGTCTCTAGGCTGACGGGGTCCGGCGGCGGCCGAGGCCGCTCCACCGCACCCGCACGACGGCATCCACGGCACGGAGGACAGATGTTGCCGACCGGCTACGCGACGGATTTCGTCGCGGACTCGTCGCTGTTCCACGCCATGTTCCGCTTCGTCCGCCGCGCCCAGCAGCGCTGGCCCGGCCTGCACGTGGACGGGGAGCCGCTGCCGCCGGACGCCCTCGGGGACTGGCACCTGCCGGAGCCCGGCGAGGACGGCCGGCCGTCGGCCGTCACGTTCTCCTCCGGCCGACCGGAGGAGGACGCCGGGGAGGGCGCCGGCCACGGCGCGGACGCCGCGGGACAGGGCCCGTACGCCGTCTTCTACCGGGCCCACCCCCAGCCGCTCGGGGAGGTCCTCTACGCGGTCAGCGTGGTGACGCCGGCGGACCCGGACGCCGACCCGTTCTCCCGCGACGTCGTCCGGGACTTCCTGGAGGCCTTCGAGGGCAGCCGCCCGGGAGCGGTGCGCCACGCCTGAGGACGGGCGGCGGCCGCTCGGCCTCGTGTTTGACGTACGTCACTCGCGGGGTATTCTCTCCGGCTCGATTGGCCAGGCCCCCGTCCCTTGTGGCAGACTGTCCGAGTTGCTCGGTCGAGTGTTGATGCTGTGCGCCTCCCGCCGGGGGGACCGGAAGCGAGTCCCACAGTACTCGTCGCCCCAACTGCCACATGGCAGCGCTGGGGCGGACGTACGGGAATCTTCCGGGAAGTGCAGTGCGGCACCGGCCAGGCGCCCGGTGGGCCTTCGCCCCCGGTCTGCGGTTCCGGCAGGGCCGTGTGCATTCCCCGAAGGGATGTCCGAACAAGGGACATCTGTGTCAGCGGGAGCGCGACACGCCCGACCGCGTGGGTCGGAGAAGAAGGCGGAACCACCGGGTTCCGGAGCGTAAGAAGAGACAGGACTACTGAGTAGCCATGGCGGGACAGAAGATCCGCATCCGGCTCAAGGCCTACGACCACGAGGTCATCGACTCCTCGGCGAAGAAGATCGTCGAGACGGTGACCCGTACCGGTGCGTCGGTCGCGGGCCCGGTGCCGCTGCCCACTGAGAAGAACGTGTACTGCGTCATCAAGTCGCCGCACAAGTACAAGGACTCGCGCGAGCACTTCGAGATGCGCACGCACAAGCGCCTGATCGACATCCTCGACCCGACCCCCAAGACCGTTGACTCCCTGATGCGACTCGACCTCCCGGCCGGTGTCGACATCGAGATCAAGCTCTGAGGCCGGTGATCTGAACGATGGCTAAGCAGATCAAGGGCATCCTGGGCGAGAAGCTCGGCATGACGCAGGTGTGGGACGAGAACAACCGTGTTGTTCCGGTCACCGTCGTCAAGGCCGGCCCCAACGTCGTCACCCAGGTCCGCACGAACGACGCCGACGGCTACGAGTCCGTCCAGATCGCGTTCGGCGAGATCGACCCGCGCAAGGTGAACAAGCCCCTCAAGGGCCACTTCGCCAAGGCCGACGTCACTCCCCGCCGCCACCTCGTCGAGATCCGTACCGCTGACGCCAGCGAGTACACCCTCGGCCAGGAGATCACCGCCGAGGTGTTCGAGGCCGGCATCAAGGTCGACGTGACCGGCAAGAGCAAGGGCAAGGGCTTCGCCGGTGTCATGAAGCGTCACAACTTCAAGGGCCTCGGCGCCGGACACGGCACCCAGCGCAAGCACCGCTCGCCCGGTTCCATCGGTGGCTGCGCCACCCCGGGCCGTGTGTTCAAGGGCCTCCGCATGGCGGGTCGCATGGGCAACGAGCGCGTCACCACCCAGAACCTGACCGTCCACGCCGTTGACGCGGAGAAGGGTCTGCTGCTCATCAAGGGCGCGGTTCCCGGTCCGAACGGCGGCCTCGTCCTGGTCCGCACCGCGGCCAAGGGGGCCTGAGGTACCGATGAGCACTGTTGACATCCTTTCGCCTGCCGGCGAGAAGACCGGTAGCGTCGAGCTCCCCGCGGAGATCTTCGGCGTGGAGAAGATCAGCATCCCGCTGATCCACCAGGTCGTCGTCGCGCAGAACGCGGCTGCCCGCCAGGGCACGCACAAGACCAAGACCCGCGGTGAAGTCCGTGGTGGCGGCAAGAAGCCGTACCGCCAGAAGGGCACCGGCCGCGCCCGCCAGGGTTCGACCCGCGCGCCGCAGTTCGCCGGTGGTGGCGTCGTGCACGGTCCCGTGCCGCGTGACTACTCGCAGCGCACCCCGAAGAAGATGAAGGCCGCCGCCCTGCGGCACGCCCTCACCGACCGGGCCCGCGCGAACCGCATCCACGTCGTCTCCGGCGTGATCGAGGGCGAGACCCCGTCCACCAAGGCCGCGAAGGGCCTGTTCGGCAAGATCTCGGAGCGCAAGAACCTGCTCCTGGTCGTCGAGCGCGCCGACGAGGCCGCGTGGCTGTCCGCCCGCAACCTGCCCCAGGTCCACATCCTGGAGCCGGGCCAGCTGAACACGTACGACGTGATCGTCTCGGACGACGTGGTCTTCACCCAGGCCGCTCTCGAGTCCTTCGTCGCCGGCCCGAAGGCCAACGACACCGAAGGGAGCGAGGTCTGATGGCCACGCGTCACCCGAGCATTGCCTCCAAGGCGGCGAAGGCCGCCAAGGCCGCGCGCGTCGCGAAGGCGCGCCGCCACGCCGCCGAGGGCAAGAACACCGTCGTCACCCCGGCGAGCAAGGCGTACACGGACCCCCGTGACGTCCTGCTGAAGCCGGTCGTGTCCGAGAAGAGCTACGCGCTGCTCGACGACAACAAGTACACGTTCGTCGTCGACCCGCGGGCCAACAAGACCCAGATCAAGGAGGCCGTCCAGGCGGTCTTCTCGGTCAAGGTCACCGGGGTCAACACGATCAACCGCCAGGGCAAGCGCAAGCGGACCCGCACCGGCTTCGGCCAGCGTGCGGCGACCAAGCGCGCGATCGTGACCCTCGCCGAGGGCGACCGTATCGACATCTTCGGCGGTCCGACCTCCTGACGGAGGTCCGGATCGTTCGATATCGGACGAGGACTGAGAAATGGGTATCCGCAAGTACAAGCCGACGACTCCGGGCCGTCGTGGCTCCAGCGTCGCCGACTTCGTCGAGGTCACGCGGTCCACGCCGGAGAAGTCGCTGGTCCGTCCCCTGCACAGCAAGGGCGGCCGTAACAATTCCGGTCGTGTGACCGTCCGCCACCAGGGCGGTGGCCACAAGCGCGCCTACCGAGTGATCGACTTCCGTCGTCACGACAAGGACGGCGTGCCGGCGAAGGTCGCGCACATCGAGTACGACCCGAACCGCACCGCGCGCATCGCGCTCCTGCACTACGCGGACGGCGAGAAGCGCTACATCCTGGCCCCCAAGGGCCTCAACCAGGGCGACCGGATCGAGAACGGCCCGTCGGCCGACATCAAGCCCGGAAACAACCTGGCGCTGCGCAACATCCCGGTCGGTACGACGATCCACTCCGTGGAGCTTCGTCCGGGCGGCGGCGCCAAGTTCGCCCGCTCCGCCGGTGCCTCCGTGCAGCTGCTCGCGAAGGAGGGCTCGATGGCCCACCTCCGCATGCCCTCCGGTGAGATCCGCCTGGTCGACCAGCGCTGCCGCGCCACGGTCGGCGAGGTCGGCAACGCCGAGCAGAGCAACATCAACTGGGGCAAGGCCGGCCGCAAGCGCTGGCTGGGCGTCCGCCCGACCGTTCGCGGTGTGGCGATGAACCCGGTTGACCACCCCCACGGTGGTGGTGAGGGCAAGACCTCCGGTGGTCGCCACCCAGTCAGCCCCTGGGGTCAGAAGGAAGGTCGTACTCGTTCTCCCAAGAAGGCGAGCAACAAGTACATCGTCCGCCGCCGCAAGACGAACAAGAAGCGCTAAGGACGGGTTGAGATGCCTCGTAGCTTGAAGAAGGGGCCCTTCGTCGACGACCACCTCGTCAAGAAGGTGGACGCTCAGAACGAAGCCGGCACCAAGAACGTCATCAAGACCTGGTCTCGGCGCTCCATGATCATCCCGGCGATGCTCGGGCACACGATCGCGGTGCACAACGGCAAGACCCACATCCCGGTGTTCGTCACCGAGTCGATGGTCGGGCACAAGCTCGGCGAGTTCTCGCCGACGCGCACCTTCCGGGGTCACGTCAAGGAAGACCGGAAGTCGAAGCGCCGCTAGGCAGCGGATCGCATTCAGACACGTAAGTAACTGAAGGGACAACCATGGAAGCCAGGGCCCAGGCGCGGTACATCCGCGTCACGCCCATGAAGGCCCGCCGCGTGGTGGACCTCATCCGTGGCATGGACGCCACGGAGGCCCAGGCCGTCCTGCGATTCGCTCCGCAGGCCGCCTCGGTGCCGGTGGGCAAGGTGCTGGACAGCGCCATTGCCAACGCCGCGCACAACTACGACCACACCGACGCCGACAGCCTCTTCATCTCCGAGGCCTACGTCGACGAGGGCCCGACCCTGAAGCGGTTCCGGCCGCGTGCCCAGGGCCGCGCCTACCGGATCCGCAAGCGGACCAGCCACATCACCGTGGTCGTCAGCAGCAAGGAAGGAACCCGGTAATGGGCCAGAAGGTAAACCCGCACGGGTTCCGGCTCGGCATCACCACCGACTTCAAGTCGCGCTGGTACGCCGACAAGCTGTACAAGGACTACGTCAAGGAAGACGTCGCCATCCGTCGGATGATGACGTCCGGCATGGAGCGCGCCGGCATCTCCAAGGTCGAGATCGAGCGCACCCGTGACCGCGTGCGGGTGGACATCCACACCGCTCGTCCGGGCATCGTCATCGGCCGCCGCGGCGCCGAGGCCGACCGCATCCGCGGCGACCTCGAGAAGCTCACCGGCAAGCAGGTCCAGCTGAACATCCTCGAGGTCAAGAACCCCGAGACGGACGCTCAGCTCGTGGCCCAGGCCGTCGCCGAGCAGCTCTCCTCCCGCGTCTCCTTCCGTCGGGCCATGCGCAAGAGCATGCAGTCCGCCATGAAGGCCGGCGCCAAGGGCATCAAGATCCAGTGCGGTGGCCGCCTCGGCGGCGCCGAGATGTCCCGCTCGGAGTTCTACCGCGAGGGCCGCGTGCCCCTGCACACGCTCCGCGCGAACGTGGACTACGGCTTCTTCGAGGCCAAGACGACCTTCGGCCGCATCGGCGTGAAGGTCTGGATCTACAAGGGCGACGTGAAGAACATCGCCGAGGTCCGCGCCGAGAACGCTGCCGCCCGTGCGGGTAACCGCCCGGCCCGCGGTGGCGCCGACCGCCCGGCCCGTGGTGGCCGCGGTGGCGAGCGGCGCGGTCGCAAGCCGCAGCAGCAGGCTCCGGCTGCCGAGGCCCCCCAGGCCGAAGCGCCCGCCGCCGCTCCGGCTGAGAGCACCGGAACGGAGGCCTGACCACCATGCTGATCCCCCGTAGGGTCAAGCACCGCAAGCAGCACCACCCCAAGCGCAACGGCATGTCCAAGGGTGGCACGCAGGTTGCGTTCGGCGAGTACGGCATCCAGGCGCTGACCCCGGCCTACGTGACGAACCGCCAGATCGAGGCGGCCCGTATCGCGATGACCCGCCACATCAAGCGTGGCGGCAAGGTCTGGATCAACATCTACCCGGACCGTCCCCTCACCAAGAAGCCGGCCGAGACCCGCATGGGTTCCGGTAAGGGTTCCCCGGAGTGGTGGATCGCCAACGTCAAGCCCGGACGCGTCATGTTCGAGCTGTCGTACCCCAACGAGAAGATCGCCCGTGAGGCGCTGACGCGTGCGGCCCACAAGCTGCCGATGAAGTGCCGGATCGTCAAGCGCGAGGCAGGTGAAGCGTGATGTCGGCCGGTACCAAGGCGTCCGAGCTGCGCGAGCTGGGCAACGAGGAGCTTCTGAACAAGCTCCGCGAGGCCAAGGAAGAGCTGTTCAACCTCCGCTTCCAGGCGGCCACGGGTCAGCTCGAAAACCACGGTCGGCTGAAGGCCGTCCGTAAGGACATCGCGCGGATCTACACCCTGATGCGCGAGCGTGAGCTGGGCATCGAAACGGTGGAGAACGCATGAGCGAGAGCAACGTGACTGAGAACAAGGAAGCGCGCGGCTTCCGCAAGACCCGTGAGGGTCTCGTCGTCAGCGACAAGATGGACAAGACCGTCGTCGTCGCCGTCGAGGACCGTGTGAAGCACGCGCTGTACGGCAAGGTCATCCGCCGTACGAACAAGCTCAAGGCGCACGACGAGCAGAACGCCGCGGGTGTCGGCGACCGCGTCCTCCTGATGGAGACCCGGCCGCTGTCCGCGACGAAGCGCTGGCGCGTCGTCGAGATCCTCGAGAAGGCCAAGTAATTCCTGCGGGGCAGACCCCGCAGGAGAGTTCCGCCAGGCTCCGGGGGCCGCTGAGAAGCGGCCCCCGGGGAACCGGCAGACGATCAGGAGATAGACGTGATCCAGCAGGAGTCGCGACTGCGCGTCGCCGACAACACGGGGGCGAAGGAAATCCTTTGCATCCGTGTGCTCGGTGGCTCCGGTCGCCGCTACGCGGGCATCGGTGACGTCATCGTCGCCACCGTCAAGGACGCGATCCCCGGTGGCAACGTGAAGAAGGGTGACGTCGTCAAGGCGGTCATCGTTCGCACCGTCAAGGAGCGCCGCCGTCCGGACGGCTCGTACATCCGCTTCGACGAGAACGCCGCCGTCATTCTGAAGAACGACGGCGACCCTCGCGGCACCCGCATCTTCGGCCCGGTCGGGCGTGAGCTGCGCGAGAAGAAGTTCATGAAGATCATCTCGCTGGCTCCGGAGGTGCTGTAAGCATGAAGATCAAGAAGGGCGACCTGGTCCAGGTCATCACCGGTAAGGACAAGGGCAAGCAGGGCAAGGTCATCGCGGCCTTCCCCCGCGAGGACCGCGTCCTGGTCGAGGGTGTCAACCGGGTCAAGAAGCACACGAAGGCCGGTCCGACCGCTCGCGGTTCCCAGGCCGGCGGCATCGTCACGACCGAGGCCCCGATCCACGTCTCCAACGTCCAGCTGGTCGTGGAGAAGGACGGCAACAAGGTCGTCACGCGTGTCGGTTACCGCTTCGACGACGAGGGCAACAAGATCCGCGTTGCCAAGCGGACGGGTGAGGACATCTGATGGCTACCACCACCGTGACTCCGCGTCTGAAGCAGAAGTACCGCGAGGAGATCATCCAGAAGCTGCGTGACCAGTTCCAGTACGCGAACGTCATGCAGGTTCCGGGCCTCGTCAAGATCGTGGTCAACATGGGTGTCGGCGACGCCGCCCGTGACTCGAAGCTCATCGAGGGCGCGATCCGCGACCTGACCACCATCACCGGTCAGAAGCCGGCCGTCACCAAGGCCCGCAAGTCCATCGCGCAGTTCAAGCTGCGCGAGGGTCAGCCGATCGGCGCCCACGTCACGCTCCGTGGCGACCGCATGTGGGAGTTCCTGGACCGCACCCTGTCGCTGGCGCTCCCGCGCATCCGCGACTTCCGCGGCCTGTCCCCCAAGCAGTTCGACGGCCGTGGCAACTACACCTTCGGTCTCACGGAGCAGGTCATGTTCCACGAGATCGACCAGGACAAGATCGACCGCGTCCGGGGTATGGACATCACCGTGGTCACCACGGCGACCAACGACGAAGAGGGCCGCGCGCTCCTCCGTCACCTCGGCTTCCCGTTCAAGGAGGCGTGAGCGAGATGGCGAAGAAGGCTCTCATCGCGAAGGCTGCTCGCAAGCCCAAGTTCGGTGTGCGCGCGTACACCCGCTGCCAGCGCTGCGGCCGTCCGCACTCCGTGTACCGCAAGTTCGGCCTCTGCCGCGTGTGCCTTCGTGAGATGGCTCACCGCGGCGAGCTGCCGGGCGTGACCAAGAGCTCCTGGTAGTCCCCGACTTAGGGACTCCAAGGCTCTCGGTAAGCAGTACGGGCGGTCGGACGCCCACCTCGCATGCCTTAGGCTTGTGGGGTTGGGCGTCTGCCGCCGCCCGTACACCCGCGGGCACGACCCGCTAACGTTTGCTTACTACGCCGTAGGTCCACCGCGCCGCACCCGTCCCGTCTCGGATCGGGGAGAGGGATGGCGCACCAGGAAACCCCGGCGAGAGAGGCCGAAGGCCAATTCATGACCATGACTGATCCGATCGCAGACATGCTCACGCGTCTGCGTAACGCGAACTCGGCGTACCACGACTCGGTGTCGATGCCGCACTCCAAGATCAAGTCGCACATCGCGGAGATCCTCCAGCAGGAGGGCTTCATCACGGGCTGGAAGGTCGAGGACGCCGAGGTCGGCAAGAACCTCGTCCTCGAGCTGAAGTTCGGCCCGAACCGTGAGCGCTCCATCGCGGGCATCAAGCGGATCTCCAAGCCCGGTCTCCGGGTGTACGCGAAGTCCACCAACCTGCCGAAGGTGCTCGGCGGCCTGGGCGTGGCCATCATCTCCACGTCGCACGGGCTCCTCACCGACAAGCAGGCCGGCAAGAAGGGCGTGGGTGGGGAAGTCCTCGCCTACGTCTGGTAGCGGAAGGGAACGGAGGAAACAGCTATGTCGCGCATCGGCAAGCTCCCCATCGCGGTTCCCGCCGGCGTGGACGTCACCATCGACGGCCGCACGGTCAAGGTCAAGGGCCCCAAGGGCGAGCTGACCCACACCGTCGCTGCTCCGATCGACATCGCCAAGGGCGAAGACGGCACCCTGCAGGTGACCCGCCCCAACGACGAGCGTCAGAGCAAGGCCCTGCACGGCCTGTCCCGCACGCTGGTGGCGAACATGATCACCGGCGTGACCCAGGGTTACGTGAAGAAGCTCGAAATCAGTGGTGTCGGTTACCGCGTGACCGCCAAGGGCTCGAACCTCGAGTTCGCGCTCGGTTACAGCCACCCGATCACGGTCGAGGCCCCCGAGGGCATCACCTTCAAGGTCGACACCCCGACCCGATTCCAGGTCGAGGGCATCGACAAGCAGAAGGTCGGCGAGGTCGCGGCCAACATCCGCAAGCTGCGCAAGCCCGACCCGTACAAGGCCAAGGGCGTCAAGTACGAGGGCGAAGTCATCCGCCGCAAGGTCGGAAAGGCGGGTAAGTAAGCCATGGCATACGGGCAGAAGATCCTCAAGGGCGACGCCTACAAGCGCGCCGCGATCAAGCGCCGTCACATCCGGATCCGCAAGCGGATCGCCGGTACGGCGGAGCGCCCCCGTCTGGTCGTGACCCGCTCCAACCGCCACATCGTGGCGCAGGTGATCGACGACCTGAAGGGCCACACCCTGGCATCGGCGTCCACCCTGGACGCGTCGATCCGTGGTGGCGAGGGCGACAAGTCCGCGCAGGCCAAGCAGGTCGGCGCCCTGGTCGCCGAGCGTGCCAAGGCCGCCGGTGTCGAGGCCGTCGTGTTCGACCGTGGTGGCAACCAGTACGCCGGGCGCATCGCCGCCCTGGCGGACGCCGCCCGCGAGGCCGGGCTCAAGTTCTGAGCCGCTTGTAGCTAGCGGAAAGAGAGAGGTAATCCAATGGCTGGACCCCAGCGCCGCGGAAGCGGTGCCGGTGGCGGCGAGCGGCGGGACCGGAAGGGCCGTGACGGCGGCGCTGCTGCCGCCGAGAAGACCGCGTACGTTGAGCGCGTCGTCGCGATCAACCGCGTCGCCAAGGTTGTGAAGGGTGGTCGTCGCTTCAGCTTCACCGCGCTGGTCGTGGTGGGCGACGGTGACGGCACCGTGGGTGTCGGATACGGCAAGGCCAAGGAGGTGCCGGCCGCCATCGCCAAGGGTGTTGAGGAGGCCAAGAAGCACTTCTTCAAGGTCCCCCGCATCCAGGGCACCATCCCGCACCCCATCCAGGGTGAGAAGGCGGCCGGTGTCGTGCTGCTCAAGCCGGCGTCCCCCGGTACCGGCGTGATCGCCGGTGGCCCGGTGCGTGCCGTGCTCGAGTGCGCCGGTATCCACGACGTGCTGTCGAAGTCGCTCGGCTCCGACAACGCGATCAACATCGTGCACGCGACCGTGGAGGCCCTCAAGGGCCTGCAGCGTCCCGAGGAGATCGCGGCCCGCCGCGGTCTGCCCCTCGAGGACGTCGCTCCCGCGGCCCTCCTTCGTGCGCGTGCCGGGGCGGGTGCGTAATCATGGCGCAGCTCAAGATCACGCAGACGAAGTCCTACATCGGCAGCAAGCAGAACCACCGTGACACCCTGCGTTCCCTGGGCCTCAAGCGCCTGGGTGACGTGGTCGTCAAGGAGGACCGCCCCGAGTTCCGCGGCATGGTGCACACCGTCCGCCACCTCGTGACGGTCGAGGAGGTCGACTGATCATGGCGGAGAACAACCCGCTCAAGATCCACAACCTCCGTCCCGCCCCGGGCGCCAAGACCGCCAAGACCCGTGTCGGTCGTGGTGAGGCGTCGAAGGGTAAGACGGCCGGTCGTGGTACCAAGGGCACGAAGGCCCGTTACCAGGTTCCGGAGCGCTTCGAGGGCGGCCAGATGCCGCTGCACATGCGCCTCCCGAAGCTGAAGGGCTTCAAGAACCCGTTCAAGACCGAGTACCAGGTCGTGAACCTCGACAAGCTGGCCTCGCTCTACCCCGAGGGTGGCGAGGTCACCGTCGAGGGTCTGGTGGCCAAGGGCGCCGTTCGCAAGAACGCGCTGGTCAAGGTGCTCGGCCAGGGCGAGATCTCCGTGGCGCTGCAGGTGACGGTCGACGCCGTCTCCGGCTCCGCCAAGGAGAAGATCACCGCCGCCGGCGGTACTGTCACCGAGCTCGTCTGAACTCCTCAGGCGCCTCGATGACGTGAGCGATCCCGACCGGGGATACCCCATAAAAGGGGTATCCCCGGTTGGTCGTTCCGAGGGAGCTGTGTCGCGGGTAAGGTGGCCTGCGCTGTTCTCTATTCGTATTCGTCGAACCTCAAGACCGTCACCCTTGACGCTGATGCGCGGGGGTCGCAGGAGGCACCGTGCTCACCGCGTTCGCCCGGGCGTTCAGGACGCCCGACCTGCGCAAGAAGCTGCTCTTCACGCTCGCCATCATCGTGGTGTACCGGGTGGGTACGCACATCCCGATCCCGGGCGTCGACTACAAGAGCGTCCAGGAGTGTGTGGACCAGGCGTCCGGCAACCAGGGCCTGTTCGGTCTGGTCAACATGTTCAGCGGCGGCGCACTGCTGCAGATCACGGTCTTCGCGCTGGGCATCATGCCGTACATCACGGCGAGCATCATCCTCCAGCTGCTGACCGTGGTCATCCCGCGCCTGGAAGCCCTCAAGAAGGAGGGCCAGGCCGGTACCGCGAAGATCACGCAGTACACCCGGTACCTCACCGTGGCGCTCGCCATCCTGCAGGGCACCGGCCTGGTGGCCACCGCCCGCAGCGGCGCCCTGTTCTCCGGTTGCACGGTCGCGAACCAGATCGTCCCGGACCGCGCGATCTTCAGCACCATCACCATGGTCATCTGCATGACCGCGGGCACGGCCGTCGTGATGTGGCTCGGTGAGCTCATCACCGACCGCGGCATCGGCAACGGCATGTCGATCCTGATGTTCATCTCGATCGCCGCGACCTTCCCGTCCGCGCTGTGGGCCATCAAGAAGCAGGGCACGCTGGCCGGCGGCTGGATCGAGTTCGGCACCGTGATCCTGGTGGGCCTGGTCATGGTCGGCCTGGTGGTCTTCGTCGAGCAGGCCCAGCGCCGCATCCCCGTGCAGTACGCGAAGCGCATGATCGGGCGCCGGTCCTACGGCGGTACCTCGACGTACATCCCGCTGAAGGTGAACCAGGCCGGTGTGATCCCGGTCATCTTCGCCTCGTCGCTGCTCTACATCCCCGCCCTGATCGCACAGTTCTCCAAGAACGACTCCGGCTGGAAGCGCTGGATCGAACAGAACCTGGTCAAGGGCGACCACCCGATCTACATCACTCTGTACTTCTTGCTCATCGTGTTCTTCGCGTTCTTCTACGTGGCGATCTCCTTCAACCCCGAGGAAGTCGCGGACAACATGAAGAAGTATGGTGGCTTCATCCCGGGCATCCGGGCTGGCCGACCGACCGCTGAGTACCTCTCGTACGTGCTCAACCGGATCACCTGGCCGGGTTCGCTGTATCTGGGACTGATCGCTCTCGTACCGACGATGGCGTTGGTTGGCTTCGGGGCAAGCCAGAACTTCCCGTTCGGCGGGACCAGCATCCTGATCATCGTGGGTGTGGGTCTCGAGACGGTGAAGCAGATCGAGAGCCAGCTCCAGCAGCGCAATTACGAAGGGTTCCTCCGCTGATGCGTATCGTCCTCGTCGGGCCGCCGGGTGCCGGTAAGGGAACGCAGGCCACGCGCCTCGCAGAGAAGCTGCGTGTACCCCACATCTCCACCGGTGATCTGTTCCGCGCCAACATCAGCGGGCAGACGGAACTCGGCAAGCTCGCGAAGTCCTACATGGACGCCGGCAACCTCGTCCCCGACGAGGTGACGATCGCGATGGCCAAGGACCGCATGGAGCAGCCGGACGCAGCGAACGGCTTCCTGCTCGACGGGTTCCCGCGCAACGTCTCCCAGGCCGAGGCGCTGGACGAACTGCTGGAGACCGAGCAGATCAAGCTGGACGCCGTGCTGGACCTCGAGGCCCCCGAGGAGGAGGTCGTCAAGCGGATCGCCGGCCGGCGTGTCTGCCGCAACGACTCGGCGCACGTCTTCCACGTGACGTACAAGAAGCCGGCCCGCGAGGGCGTGTGCGACGTGTGCGGCGGCGAGCTGTACCAGCGCGACGACGACTCCGAGGAGACCGTCCGCAAGCGGCTGGAGGTCTACCACACGCAGACCGAGCCGATCATCGACTACTACAAGGCCCAGGGCCTGGTCGTGACGATCGACTCCATGGGTCCGGTGGAAGAGGTCACGGGTCGCGCGCTGGCGGCGCTGAAGCGTGACGGCGACGACCAGTAGTCGTCGGTCGTCTGCGGCCGTGACGCCCCTGCGGGCGTCACGGCCGTAGTGTTGTGTACGTAACCGGTTGACGCGAGTGACGGAGAGCGCAGGCCCCCATGGTGCAGATCAAGAGCCCCGAGCAGATCGCCAGGATGCGTGCGGCGGGGCTGGTCGTCGCCGCGATCCACGCCGCCACGCGTGAGGCGGCCGTCCCGGGTGCCTCCACCAAGGACCTGGACGAGGTGGCCCGCAAGGTGCTCGCCGAGCACGGCGCGAAGTCCAACTTCCTGGGGTACGGCGGGTTCCCGGCGACCATCTGCACCTCGGTGAACGACGTGGTGGTGCACGGCATCCCGTCCGAGGACGTCGTCCTGAAGGACGGCGACGTCATCTCCATCGACTGCGGCGCGATCGTCGACGGCTGGCACGGCGACGCGGCCTACACGGCCTTCGTGGGCTCGGGTCACGCCCCGGAGCTGCTGGAGCTCTCCCGGGTGACCGAGGAGTCGATGTGGGCCGGCATCGCGGCCATGAAGCAGGGCAACCGGCTCGTCGACGTCTCCCGGGCCATCGAGACGTACATCCGCCGCCAGCCCAAGCCGGGCGGCGGCCGGTACGGGATCATCGAGGACTACGGCGGCCACGGCATCGGCACCGAGATGCACATGGACCCGCACCTGCTGAACTACGTCGACCGGCGTCGCGGCAAGGGCCCCAAGCTGGTGCCCGGCTTCTGCCTGGCGATCGAGCCGATGGTGTCGCTCGGCACCCCGAAGACGCGCGTGCTGTCCGACGACTGGACCGTCATCACCACCGACGGCACCTGGTCCTCGCACTGGGAGCACTCCGTCGCGCTGACCGAGGAGGGCCCGCTGGTGCTCACGGCGCCCGACGGCGGCCGGGCCAAGCTGGCCGAGCTGGGTGTCACGGCGGCGCCGGACCCGCTGGGCTGACCCTGTTCCGCCGCGAGACCTTCTCCCCGCTGCCCCGCATGGTGATCTCCCCTGCGGGGCAGACTTCCGCGATTCGTCTTTCCGGGTGCGCTGACGTAGACTGACTCGTCGGCTCTCGTGCACCCGCATGTCTGCATGCGTGCGTACGGAGTCGATCAAGGTAGTCGATTCGAAGGGCGAAGCGTGGCCAAGAAGCAAGGTGCCATCGAGATCGAGGGCACTGTCGTCGAGTCTCTTCCGAACGCCATGTTCAGGGTCGAGCTCCAGAACGGCCACCAGGTCCTGGCACACATCAGCGGCAAGATGCGCATGCACTACATCCGCATCCTCCCTGACGACCGGGTCGTGGTGGAGCTCTCTCCGTACGACCTGACGCGTGGCCGGATCGTCTACCGGTACAAGTAGATCTTGCCCACGTTCCGCCCTCGGGCGGGGCTGCCGGCAACTGACCCGGAGAACCTCACATCCCATGAAGGTCAAGCCGAGCGTCAAGAAGATCTGCGACAAGTGCAGGGTGATCCGCCGTCACGGCCGGGTCATGATCATCTGCGAGAACCCGCGCCACAAGCAGCGCCAGGGCTGATCGCACGATCGCACACCCTCTGCACCACTGCCGCAGAGTTTCGCGCGACGCGAGCTGAATATGTTCATACGCAGATCCCAGGTCCCTCGGACCTGACACCCCCGGTTCGGAGGCCGGGGACCCGTTCCGTACCTCATACGGCGGCCGGGAACCGGTTCTGTGGAAGACCTCCGAAGATCACCAGGAGCCATTGAATGGCACGCGTTTCCGGTGTCGACATCCCGCGCGAAAAGCGCGTGGAGATCGCCCTGACCTACGTGTTCGGCATCGGCCGGACGCTCTCGAAGGAGACGCTGGCCGCGACCGGCGTCGACCCGAACACCCGTGTTCGGGACCTCACCGAAGAGCAGCTCGTCGCGATCCGCGAGTACGTCGACAACAACATCAAGACCGAGGGTGACCTCCGTCGCGAGATCCAGGCCGACATCCGCCGCAAGGTCGAGATCGGTACCTACCAGGGTCTCCGTCACCGTCGCGGTCTGCCCGTCCGCGGTCAGCGCACCAGCACCAACGCCCGGACCCGCAAGGGCCCGCGTCGCGCCATCGCCGGCAAGAAGAAGCCGGGCAAGAAGTAGTCCGCAGCGGACACCTGTCCACGGTCTTCGCTGTAGGACCGACCACCTCCCGTAGGAGTTAGTAGATGCCCCCCAAGGGTCGTCAGGGCGCTGCCAAGAAGGTGCGCCGCAAGGAAAAGAAGAACGTCGCGCACGGCCAGGCGCACATCAAGAGCACGTTCAACAACACGATCGTGTCCATCACGGACCCGAGCGGCAACGTGATCTCCTGGGCCTCCGCCGGCCACGTCGGCTTCAAGGGCTCGCGCAAGTCCACGCCGTTCGCCGCGCAGATGGCCGCCGAGTCGGCTGCCCGCCGCGCCCAGGAGCACGGCATGCGCAAGGTCGACGTGTTCGTCAAGGGTCCGGGTGCCGGTCGTGAGACCGCGATCCGTTCCCTGCAGGCCACGGGCCTCGAGGTCGGCTCCATCCAGGACGTCACCCCGACCCCGCACAATGGCTGCCGTCCGCCGAAGCGTCGTCGCGTCTGACCTCGCTTCACCGGGTGTTCCGGGCGGTACGGCTCCGTGAAGGGGCCGTGCCGCCCGTACCCTTGCAGTACCCGCGTTCCTCACGGGCGCGGTTCCCGTCGGACGTCAAATAGCGGGCGTCCACGAATGAAGGATCTGATCCCCACATGCTGATCGCTCAGCGTCCCTCGTTGACCGAAGAGGTCGTCGACGAGTTCCGCTCCCGGTTCGTGATCGAGCCGCTGGAGCCGGGCTTCGGTTACACCCTCGGCAACTCCCTCCGCCGGACCCTGCTGTCCTCCATCCCCGGTGCGGCTGTCACCAGCATCCGCATCGACGGTGTCCTGCACGAGTTCACCACCGTGCCGGGCGTCAAGGAGGACGTCACCGACCTGATCCTCAACATCAAGCAGCTGGTCGTCTCCTCGGAGCACGACGAGCCGGTCGTGATGTACCTGCGCAAGCAGGGCCCGGGTCTGGTCACCGCCGCCGACATCGCGCCCCCGGCCGGTGTCGAGGTGCACAACCCCGACCTCGTCCTCGCCACGCTCAACGGCAAGGGCAAGCTGGAGATGGAGCTGACCGTCGAGCGCGGTCGCGGCTACGTCTCCGCCGTGCAGAACAAGCAGGTGGGCCAGGAGATCGGCCGCATCCCGGTCGACTCCATCTACTCGCCGGTGCTCAAGGTCACGTACAAGGTCGAGGCCACGCGTGTCGAGCAGCGCACCGACTTCGACAAGCTGATCGTCGACGTCGAGACCAAGCAGGCCATGCGTCCCCGTGACGCCATGGCGTCGGCCGGCAAGACCCTGGTCGAGCTGTTCGGTCTGGCGCGCGAGCTCAACATCGACGCCGAGGGCATCGACATGGGCCCGTCCCCGACGGACGCCGCCCTGGCCGCCGACCTGGCGCTGCCGATCGAGGAGCTGGAGCTCACGGTCCGCTCCTACAACTGCCTCAAGCGCGAGGGCATCCACTCCGTGGGTGAGCTCGTGGCGCGGTCCGAGGCGGACCTGCTGGACATCCGCAACTTCGGTGCGAAGTCCATCGACGAGGTCAAGGCGAAGCTGGCCGGCATGGGCCTGGCCCTCAAGGACAGCCCGCCCGGATTCGACCCGACCGCCGCCGCCGACGCCTTCGGGGCGGACGACGACGCGGACGCCGGATTCGTCGAGACCGAGCAGTACTGACAGCTCGGGCCTTCCGGTCCGTACCCGGGTGCGGGTGCGCTGTGCTCGATCGCGCAGTTCCCCGCGCCCCCTCCGGTCAGGCCCCTTCCGGGGCCCTGACCGGATCTTCGACAGGCGACCGCCTGCTCGGATACTGACTTCGGTACCTGATACGGCCGGGGCAGACACACAGGAGAAGAACCATGCCGAAGCCCACCAAGGGTGCCCGTCTGGGCGGCAGCGCCGCGCACGAGAAGCTGCTCCTCGCGAACCTCGCCAAGAGCCTCTTCGAGCACGGCAAGATCACCACCACCGAGGCGAAGGCCCGCCGTCTGCGGCCGTACGCCGAGCGTCTGATCACCAAGGCGAAGAAGGGTGACCTTCACAACCGCCGTCAGGTGCTCTCGGTCATCACGGACAAGAGCATCGTCCACACGCTCTTCACCGAGATCGGCCCGCGGTACGAGAACCGTCCCGGTGGTTACACCCGCATCACCAAGGTCGGCAACCGCCGTGGCGACAACGCGCCCATGGCGGTCATCGAGCTGGTCGAGGCGCTGACGGTCGCGCAGCAGGCCACCGGTGAGGCCGAGGCGGCGACGAAGCGTGCCGCCAAGGACGCCGAGGCGCCCGAGGCCACGGAGACCAAGGTCGACACGGCCAAGGCCGACGAGGCTCCGGCCGAGGAGTCCAAGGACGCGTAAGCGTCCGCCGGGGGCTGTGCGACGGCGGCTGCGGCTTCGTCGTGGCTTGTCGCGCAGTTCCCCGCGCCCCTTTGCGGCGTTTGCGGGTCCGTCCTTTTCAAGGGCGGGCCCGCTTTCGTGTTGGTGAGAGGATCTCTGGGTGAGTGACGAAGTTGAGGCCGGATCCGTGCGGGTGCGGCTGGATCTCTCCTATGACGGGAGCGAGTTCTCCGGCTGGGCCAAGCAGGCCGGGGGCCGGCGGACGGTGCAGGGGGAGATCGAGGACGCCCTGCGCACCGTGACGCGGTCGCGGGAGACGTACGAGCTGACCGTCGCCGGGCGGACCGACGCCGGGGTGCACGCGCGCGGGCAGGTCGCGCACGTCGACCTGCCGCGTGAGGTGTGGGGCGAGCACCACGACAAGCTGCTGAAGCGGCTCGCCGGGCGGCTGCCCAAGGACGTGCGGGTGTGGGCGCTGCGCGAGGCCCCGCAGGGCTTCGACGCGCGGTTCTCGGCCGTCTGGCGGCGCTACGCCTACCGCGTCACCGACAACCCCGGGGGAGTGGACCCGCTGCTGCGCGGCCACGTCCTGTGGCACGACTGGCCCCTGGACGTGGACGCCATGAACGAGGCCGCCCGGGCGCTGCTGGGCGAGCACGACTTCGCCGCCTACTGCAAGAAGCGGGAGGGGGCGACCACCATCCGCACCCTGCAGCAGCTGAGCCTGGCCAAGGGCGCCGACGGGATCATCACCGCGACCGTGCGGGCCGACGCCTTCTGCCACAACATGGTCCGCTCGCTCATCGGCGCGCTGCTGTTCGTGGGCGACGGGCACCGCCCGCCGGACTGGCCGGGCAAGGTGCTGGCCGCCGGGGTCCGGGACTCCGCCGTGCACGTCGTGCGGCCGCACGGGCTGACGCTGGAGGAGGTCGGCTACCCGGCCGACGAGCTGCTGGCCGCCCGCAGCCGGGAGGCACGCAACAAGCGGTCGCTGCCCCTGGCGCCCGGGGCCGGCTGCTGCTGAGCACGGCGTCCGCGGCGGGACCCCGTCAGTCCTGCGCCCACGCCGTGAGCAGGCCCGCCAGGCCGTCGGCCGCCCTGTCGGCGTCCCGCCCGGTGCCCCGGGCGCTCGGCGCGAGTTCCAGGTGCACGAACGTCACGTGCTGCCGCTGCGCCGCCTTGCCCTGGACGTTCGTCCGGCCTTCCAGGCGGCAGCGGGCGGACCAGCCCCGGCAGACCCGCAGCCCTTCCGCCTCGAAGCGGTCGGCCAGCGCGACGACCTCGGCGGGCGCGCTCTGGACGGCGCCGGTGGACAGGACGGCGTCGTAGCGGTCGTCCTCGTCGTCCTCCCCCTGTTCCTCGGCGAACCCGTGCAACTGGACCCCGGGCACACCCCGCTTCTGCAGCTCCACGACGATGGCGTGGAACGCGCTGTCCTCACGGTGGGCGACGTCGGCGGCGTCCGTGCGGCCGGCCCGGCGGTGCGCGCCGGCCAGGACCAGCGCTCCGCCCGTGTTGTCCTCCAGCAGGCGCAGGCCGAGCCGCTCGGTGCCCCGGTCGGACACCGGGTGCGGCACCTGTGCGCTCCAGCGGACCCTGGAGTCGGCGTTCAGGTACAGCCGGCCCCAGTGCGCGCTGTCGCCGTGACCGGTGGCGGCGATCTCGTCGTAGCGGCGGCCGGAGGGGGTGTCGGTGAGCCGGGTCACCTTGAGGCCGATCGGAGCGAGGAGGTGTTCCGCCGTGCGGGCGTCGCCCGTCAGGAGGCGTCCGACGGCCCGGGCCAGTTGCTCGCGCTGCTCGCCGTCGGGTGGCGTGTAGGGGGCGTCGGGTCGGAACGTCGCCGTGTACGACAGGACCCGGCTGCTGAGGTCCACCAGTTCCTTCGCCGAGGGTTCGGTCCGCCCGGCCGGTCGGTCGGGGGCCGATCCGCAACCGGAGAGGGGGAGGAACAGCGCCAAAACGCCCACCAGGGAGAACATGCGAAGGGATAGTGATGCTTTTGTGATGTTTACTCCGAGGATACGTGAGCAGCGCATGTGACCATGAATCGGTGACATTCCGTAAGTCTCTCCCTACGGGCCGGATGGCGGCCATTCTGCTGGCGGCCGCGCTGACCGCTTCCTGTGCGTCAGGGACCGAAGGGGCGCAGGCGAAGCCGGGCGGGCGATCGTTCACGGTGGCCGCCGCTGGTGACATTCTCATCCACCCCGAGATCGTCGAACAGGCGGCCAAGGACGCCGAGGAGACCGGCAAGGGGATCGAGGGACTGGACTTCGGGCCGCTGCTCGCCGGGGCGAAGCCGGTCATCAGCAAGGCCGACCTGGCGATCTGTCACATGGAGACGCCGGTGGGCGAACCGAAGGGCCCCTTCGAGGGCTACCCCGAGTTCCTGGTCCCGCCGCAGATCCTCACCACCTTGAAGGACGTCGGGTACGACACCTGCTCGACGGCGTCCAACCACTCCTTCGACCACGGCATGAAGGGCGTGCGCAACACGCTGGACGCCATGGACGAGGTGGGCCTCGGCCACACCGGTTCGGCGCGCTCGCGCGAGGAGTCACAGAAGATCAACATCCGCGAGGTCAACGGCGTCAAGGTCGCCCACCTCGCCTATTCGTGGGAGTCGTTCCTCAACCCCACGCCCAAGAAGGAGTCCTGGGCCTTCAACCGGCTCGACACCGATGCGATCAAGAAGGCCGAGACCCGGGCACGTCAGCAGGGCGCCGAGGTGGTGATCCTCTCGGTGCACTGGGGGCTCGAGCACTACAACGAGCCCAGCGTCCCGCAGCTGGAGCTGGCCCGGCGCCTCACCGAGGAGACCGGGATCGACCTGGTGATCGGGCACCACGCCCACGTGGTGCAGCCCATCCAGAAGCTCAACGGCACCTGGATCGCGTACGGACTCGGCAACCAGGTCGCCCGCCACTCCTCACCGACGGGACTGACCGAGGAGGGGGCCATCGGCTGGTTCGAGTTCCGGGAGACCGCCCACGGCTGGGACGTCAAGGCGCGCTACCGCACCACGATGGTGGACATCCCGCCGGAGGTGGAGGCGGGACAGAAGGTGCCCGCCGGCGCGGTGCAGGACATCCGGCTGGTGGACGTGCAGACGGCACTGGACCACCCCGACGGGCTGTCCGAGGAGCGGCAGGCCCGCTACCGGCTCGCCGCGGACCGGACCAGCGGGTTCCTCTACAACCGGGGGGCTCCCGGGGGCGACGGTCTCGCACCGCTCTCGCTCAAGGAGTGAGCAGACCCACATTCCCGCATGGTGCCGCGGACGCAACCCCGGCCCCGTGAACCAGTCTTTTGTCAGAGAGCGCCTCATGAGCCGGCTGGAACGCCGTCTCACGATGCGTACTGAACGCGTGTAGAGACCGAGGATGGTCATCGGTGACATCGAGCAGGGCCGCGGGTGCGGCGCACGGACGGCGCCGCAGCCGCAGACGAGCGGACATGCCGCTGCTCGGTGGCATCCGGCCGCCGATCGCCGTGCTGTGCGTGCTGATCCTCGCGCTGGCCGGGCTGACGGCCCAAGTGCTCGGTCCCGGGGGTGAGCCCGTCGTGCCGAAGGCGGTGCTCTCCTCGCAGCAGCACTTCGCGGAGGACGGGGCGATCGCCCTCCGCGCCTCCGTCGACGAACGGGTCACCGACCTGCGGCGCACCGCCGACGCGCTGAACGCGGGCGGGCCGGCCGAGCCGGAGCGCGTGCTGTCCGACCTGAGCAAGACCTACCAGAAGTGGACCGGCACCACCGTGCTGGACCTCAAGAGCGGCGACGTGCTCGCGGCGCGCGGCGAGCCGATCCCGCTCGCCTGGCTGAAGAAGGACGACCTCACCGGTGACCGCGCGCTGACCCCGCGCATGGTGCGGCTGGAGACCGGTGACGTCCGCCTGATGACGATGGCCGTGCTGGACCGCAAGGGCCAGTCGCAGCAGTTGCTCATCGCCTCCAACAGCCTGGCCGTGCCCGCCATCAACCTCGGCCCGTTCCGCACCATGGCCGTCGTGGCGCGGGACGGCGAGGTCCTCGCGACGGCGGGCTTCGAGCAGTCCGAGGCGCTCAACTCCGATCAGGAGCGCAAGGAACTCTCCTTCCAGCAGAAGCAGATGGGCGTGCTGGCCGACCGGGCGGCACAGCTGACCGACCGGCACCCCGCCGCCGCCAAGGAGCCGGGCTCCCGCGGCTACCCGGGCGTCAGCGGCACCCTGCTCGGCGACGACTACAACGGCCGTGTCTCCACCGCCGGATACGCCTCCCTCGCCTCCTCCGACCCGGCTGACAAGGAGAGCGTCGCCGCGGGACTCGGCCTCACCGTCGTCGCCCTGCTGCCCGTCGTCCAGCAGCAGACCGCGGCCGACGCCGGCCGGGGTCTGTACGGCCTGATCGCGGCCGGGGCCCTGGTGGTGGTCGGCATGCTGTCCGCCCTGGTGCTCTGGGCGAGCGTCCAGCGCCCGCTGCTGCGGCTGTTCCTGGAGTCCCGGCGCCTCGCCCGCGGCGACCTGACCCGCCCCGTCGGCGTGCCCGGCTGGGGTGAGGTCGCCCGCATCGGTTCCGCCCTGGAACGGCTGCGGGTACAGCTCGGCGGCCCGGAGGGCGAGGGCGGCGCGGGCCGCGGCGGCAGGGCCACCCGGTTCGGGGTGCGCGTGCCCCTCGCGCTGACCGCCGTCCTGCTCCTGCTGTGGTGCGTGCCCGTGGGCCTGCTGCTGAACCGCACCGACGGCTCGGTCAGCATCCCCGCCAGCCTGGTCAACGACCAGCGCGACCGCACCGACCTGGTGGCCGACCGGGTCCGCAGGGCGCTGAACGAGGCCCAGGCCGACCTGGTCTCCACCTCCCGCCTCCTCGACGTGAAGGACACCGCCGCCGACACCGCGCTGCTGCAGGACGCGCTGCGCGAGCACACCCGGTACCAGGCCCTCTACGTCGTCGACGACGACGGGAGGACCGTCACCCGGGCCGGCGGCGACCCCCACGCCTGGAGCGACGACAAGGACCTGCCGCTGGTGAGGGTGTCCGGCGAGGGCGGCCGCACCCCCGTGCTCCAGGCCGGGGCGTCCGTGCCCGGGCACAAGGGCCTCACCCTGGTCGGTGAGATACGGGTCCAGTTCCTCAACGCCCTGCTGACCCGTCCCGGTCTCGGTGAGGTCAGGGTCGTGGACTCCGGGACCCGGACCCTGGCCTCCAGCCGCGGCTTCCTCGCCTTCGAGAAACTGCCGAACAACGCCCTCACCGACCTGGTCCGGGCCGGCACCGTGCAGGTGGGCTCCGGCGCCGTCGAGAACGGACTGCTCCTGCGCGACGGCGGCAAGGTCACCGTCGCCGCGGCGGCCCCCTTCTCCGGCGGCGGCGTCGCGTCCGACATCGGCTGGACCGTCGTCAGCTGGCAGAACGCCAACGGCTTCCGGATCACCGCCTACGAGCGCGAGGACCGCAGCGTGCTCGCCGGCCTGCTCGGCCTCGCCGCGATCATCGTGAGTCTGGGCTGGGTGTACCTGGTGGTCGCCCGGCCGCTGCGGGCCCTGGCGGCCGACGCCGAGAAGCTGGCCGACGGCGACCTCAAGACCGTGCACTACCCGCGCTACCAGGACGAGGTGGGCGCCGTCGTCCGCAGCCTGGAACTGATCCGCCAGCAGGTGCAGGCACGCAGACAGCAGCAGGCCCGCCCACCCGCCGATCACCGGCTCGGCGCCGGAGGAAAGTGACTCCCCGTGCTCTACCTCTACTTCGTCCTGCTGGTGTGCAGCCTGTTCCTGCTCGTCGCGGGCATCGTGGAGCAGCGACGGCACTACGCCGCCCTGCACTCCATACCCTCGCGGGTGCTGGTCAACGGCATCCGCGGCAAGTCGTCCATCACCCGGCTGTGCGCCGGTGCCCTGCGCGGCGGTGACCTGGTCACCGTCGCCAAGACGACCGGTACGGCGGCGCGCTTCATCCACCCGGACGCCACCGAGGAACCGGTCTACCGCAAGTTCGGCATCGCCAACGTGGTGGAGCAGATCGGCATCGTCCGCCGCGCCGCCACCTACCGGCCCGACGCCCTGGTCATCGAGTGCATGGCGGTCATGCCCGCCCTGCAGGAGGTCAACCAGAGCAAGCTGATCCGGTCGACGATCGGCGTGCTGTGCAACGTCCGCGAGGACCACCTCGCCGAGATGGGCCCGACCCTCGACGACGTGGCCCGTTCGCTGTGCCGCTCGATGCCGCAGGACGGCATCTGCGTCACCGCCGAGAAGGAGCGCTTCCACATCCTCCAGGAGGAGGCCGACGCCCGGAACTGCCGGCTGATCTACGCCGACCCCGAGATGGTCACCGACGAGGAGCTGCGCGGCTTCAGCTGGTTCACGTTCAAGGAGAACGTCGCCATCGCCCTGGTCGTCGCCGAACTCCTCGGCGTGGAGCGGCAGACCGCCCTCCAGGGCATGTACGACGCGCCGCCGGACCCCGGCGTGCTCTCCGTGGACCGGTACGTGGCCGAGGGCAAGCGGGTGGCCTTCGCCAACGTCTTCGCGGCCAACGACCCCGAGTCGACGCTGATGAACATCAACCAGTTGCTCGACCTCGGCGCCATCCGCCGCCCCCTGAACGTCGTGATCAACTGCCGTCCGGACCGGGTGGAGCGCAACGGGCAGATGGGCGAGATCATCCCCGCCCTCGAACCGGACAACGTCTTCGTCATCGGGCATCCGGCCAAGAGCGCCATCGACGCCATCCCGGCGCAGTGGCGGGACCGGGCGGTCGATCTCGGGGGCGAGCGGCGCTCCGCCGACGAGTTCATGCCGGTGCTGCTGGGCCGCATGTCCGACGACTCCTCCCTCGTCGCCATCGGCAACATCCACGGGCAGGGCGAGGAACTGCTGGAGTACCTGGCCGAGCTGCCGCCGGACGAGAGCGACACCGGTCGCCGGACGGAGCCGAGCCCGGTCGCCCAGGTCCCGGCCCAGGCACCGCGGCTGGACCCGTACGCGTCGTACCCGACGGCGTACGAGGAGCGCTACCAGGCCTCCCGCACCCAGGAGATCCCCCTGGTCCGCCTGCCCGCCGACCCGGCGGTGCCCCACGGACGGCAGGACCCGTCGGATCAGCAGTACGCGCAGTACGCGCAGTACCCGCAGTACGCACAGCAGGAGCAGCACGCCCCGCAGTACGACGAGTACACCGACGCCTCGTGGACCGCGCAGCCGGAGCCCTCGTTCTTCACCCCCCGGCGGAACTGGCCGCCGTCCGGCCAGGCCCACGACGACCTCCCCGACGACCCCTACGGCGGACCCCGGCACCCGGCCGGTGAGGGCGGCGGACCGCCCCCGCGTCCCTGACCCCTTCGCGGGCCCCAGCCCTCACCCACCCCGTACACCTGCCCGGAGACTTCGTTGACCACCGCCGCACTGACCCCCGAGATGGCCGCCCTCGGCATCGCCGTCGGCCTGTTCTTCTCGCTGCTGTGCTACCTGACCACCAACCTGTCGCCCGGCGGCATGATCACGCCCGGCTGGCTGGCCCTCACCCTGATCGAGGACCTGCAGCGCGCGGCGATGGTGGTGGGGGTCACCGCCCTGACCTACGCGGGCACCAAGGTCATGCAGCGGCTGGTGATCCTCTACGGCAAGCGCCTGTTCGCCGCGGTGGTCCTCCTGGGCGTGCTGCTCCAGGCCACCGTGATGATCGTGCTGTCGCTGGAGTTCCCGCTGATGTACGGCAACCAGACCCTGGGCTTCATCGTGCCCGGCCTCATCGCCTACCAGATGGTGCGCCAGCCCAAGGGGGCCACCCTGCTGGCCACCGGCACGGTCTCCCTGATGGCCTACATCGTCATCGCCGCCGGCCTGTTGCTCGGCGTCATGCCCACCGTCTGACCGCAACCGAGGAGTAAACCGATGGCAGGGAAAGGCAAGAAGAAGTCGCGTCCGGTCGTCTCGGGTCTGGTGGTGCTGGCCCTGGTCGGGGTCTCCGGCTTCCTCACGGTCGAACTGCGCAAGCAGGAGCCGGACGGGATCACCGAGGTCCGTGACATCGGGGTCCTGGACGGCAAGGGCGGCTCGGGCGGCAGGTCCGGCGACCGCGGCGAGGTCAGGTGGGACCGGCTGGAGAACCCCGCGCGCTCGGTGCTGCGCGGTGCCGACGGCCAGATCGACGGCGTGTTCACCGACGGGGCGCGCCTCGCGACCCTGACCGGGCCGGCCCGCACCTTCCAGGAGCCCAGCTCGACCTCCTCCAAGGTCTCCACGACCGACTGGGTCCGGCTCATGCCCAAGCCGTGGAAGAAGGGCTCCGAGACCAGCGCGTGGTTCAAGGAGTGGTACGGCGAGTACCGGGAGAGCAAGGAGGCCGACCTCTTCGCGACGGCCTTCCAGTACGTGGTGGGCGCCCCGGAGAAGAAGGACGAGCAGGGCGTGGCCTACGCCGGCGACGCGAACTTCGGCCCGCTGAACACCACCGGCGCCGAGGGCGGCGACCTGCGCCTGGAGCAGTCCGACTTCTACGACTACCTCGGCATCCGCTACCCCTTCCGGGACGGTGTGGTCGGCACTCCGGAGACCCTGCGCGCCAGGTCCCTGGACTGCTCGGGCTTCATGCGCATGGTGCTGGGGTACCGGGCCCGCTACCCGCTGATGTCCTCGGACACGTCGGGCAACGGCCTGCCCCGCACCGCCAACGGCATGGCCCGTTCCGACGAGGGCGTCGACGTGCTGCCGCTGGCCGGTGTGACGCCGGAGGACCGGCCGTCCGCGATCGACCAGCTCCAGCCCGGCGACCTCGTCTTCTTCAAGCTCGACCAGCGGACCGGCGAGCGGCTGGACCACGTGGGCATGGTGCTCGGCTACGACACCGAGGGCCACCTGATCTTCGTGTCCAGCCGTGAGGAGGTCAACGGACCCACCATCGGCGACGTCGGCGGTGTCTCCCGGCTGGACGGCAACGGCTACTACGCCAAGTCGCTGCGCAGCGCCAAGCGGCTCTGACCGGCCGGCGCCACGCCGCCGCGGCAGCGGACCCCTACTCGCCCGCGGCGGCCGACGCCTGGGTCTCGCCGCGGCGGCGGATCTGCTGGAAGGTGAACTGGGCCAGGTCGTCGCCGGTGGTGAACACCTGGGTGTCCTTGGTGGTGACGTTCTTGCCGTCGGTGAACCCGGTGAGGGTGAAGTAGGCGTAGCGGCCGTAGGAGTTGGTCGTCGAGCGGCACACCGCGCCGTTGCAGAAGGCGGCCACGCCCTTGCCGGACAGGGCCTGCACGAAGCTCTTGCGGTCGGCCTGCTGCTTGGCCTTCAGGGCCTGCGCCTCGGTGTCGAAGACGGCCACGCCGACGGTCACGGCGATGCCGTCGCGGGTGTAGGTGACGCGCATCAGGCGGGTGCAGCCGTTGGCGGTGAGGACGCCGGGCAGGCTGCCCTTGACGGCGGTGGCGCACGCGGTGGTGTCGGCCGTCGGGCCCTTCTTGTACACGTTGGCGCCCATGGTGAGCTGCCGGCCGGGGAACATGATGCCCGGCCCGTTCGGGGCGGTGTCCTTGGCCTTGCTGGCCACGAACTCCTTCGGGTCCAGCGGCGGCGGCGCGCTGGTCGGGGCGAAGGACGGGGTGCCGGATCCGCTCGGCAGCTCCGCGGTCGCGGGCAGCGACGAGGTGGGCCGGCCGGCCTTCCCGTCGTCGTCCGCCGAGACGACGCCCATCGCCACGGCGGTGCCTATGCCGACGACGGCCAGCACGCCCCCGCCGATGAACAGCAGCCTGCGGCGCTTGTTGCGGGTCTCGGACGCCTCGGCGAGTGCCGCCCAGTCCGGGGACTGCCCGCCATCGCCGTCGCTCCACGGCTGCTGCGAGTTCGGTTTCCAAGGGTCCCACTGGGACTGAGGTCCCCCCTGCCCATAGCTCATGGGGCGCATCTTAGACGGGGCCCGGGGTGTGCTGTTCCGCGCCAACGAGCCCATCGGCGCCTAGCGTTGCCCGCGTGACTATGGGCAAAAGCGACATCTTCGGGTGGTTGGTGCAGCGTTCCCCCTGGCCGTGGTGGATCGCGCCGGCGGCGGTCCTGGGCGCCTTGTCCGGACAGGTGGTGAGAGCCACCCCGGACGGCGGCATGGACAACGCGATCGTCGTGCGCGCCGCCCGCACCTGGCTGGCCGGCGGCTCCCCCTACGACGACCCGCACTTCCTCTACCTCCCCGGCGCGGTGCTCGCCGCCGCGCCCCAGGCCCTGCTGCCGCACGCCCTGGTGCGGGTGCTGGTGCCGTGCGCGGTGACCGCGTGCCTGGTGGCGGCGTGGGCCTGCGCGCTGCGGCTGCACCGGGTGCCGCTCGGCAGCCGCTTCGCCGTGCTGGGCCTGACCGCGCTCGCGGCCGGGTTCGCGCCGTTCGCGCACCTGGTGCGGCTCGGCAACTGGACGGTGTCGGCCGCGCTCGCGCTGCCGCTGGCGCTGCTGCTGGCGGGCCGGGAACGGTGGGTCGCGGCGGGCGCGGTGATCGGCGCGACCCTCGCGGTCAAGCCGCTGCTGGCCCCGGTGGCGCTGCTGTTCGTGTGCGCGCGCCGGTGGCGGGCGCTGGCGGTGCTGCTCGCCGTGCCGGCCGTCGTCTCGGTCCTGTGCGCGCTCGCGCTGCCCGACCCGGCGGGCTTCGTCACCCGCACGCTGCCCTTCCTGCTGCACGGCGACGACGCCTTCGTCCGGCTCTACGAGGCCTCCCCGGCGGCGGTGCTGCCGCGGCTCGGGGTGCCCGCGCCCCTCGCCCGGGCCCTGGCGCTGGCGGCCTGCGCGGCGGGGACGGCGTGCGCCTGGCTGCGCTGGCGGCGGGGCGGCCCCGGTCCGCTGCGGCTCGCCGAGGCGGCGTGCGGGCTGATGCTGTCGGCGTTCCTCGTCTCCCGGCCCTCCTACGACCACTACCTGGTCGTCGTCCTGCCGCTGTTGCTGGCCGGCCTGCCGTACGCCGGTTCGGTGGCCCGGGGCCCCTGGTTCTGGCTCGCGCTGGTCCCGCAGCTCCCGGGCGTGACCTGGCCCTTCCTGGAACCGGTGACCCGCAGGGCGTTCCGGGACGCGGCGACCCTGGGCGCCCTGGCCCTGGCGGTCGCCCGCACCGCCCGTCCCGCCGGCACCACCCGCCCCGCCCGTCCCGGGCCCTCGCGCGGCACGGACCCGGCGCCCGGCCGCGCCGGGGCACCGGTGCCGGTATCCTCGGGAACAGGCAGCGATCCCGCGTTTTGACCCGCCAGGTCGGATCCGGGTACTCTGCATCTTCGTTGTGTATTGGCTTGCTCATTCTCACGGGACGGGCCCTTACACCGGTCCACCGGGCCGATGACCAGCGACCAGCACGCGGTTTGCGTCACCGCAGTGCGGTCTGGGCTGTCGTGATCGCTTCGGTGACCTTGTCAGGACCATTCACTGAAGAAGCGAAGGCTACGAACCGTGCGTACGTACAGCCCCAAGCCCGGCGATGTGACGCGTCAGTGGCACGTCATCGACGCTCAGGACGTCGTCCTGGGCCGTCTGGCCTCCACTGCTGCCTCCATCCTGCGTGGCAAGCACAAGCCGATCTACGCGCCTCACGTTGACACGGGTGACTTCGTCATCATCATCAACGCCGACAAGGTGCACCTGTCCGGCAACAAGCGGACCCAGAAGATGGCGTACCGCCACTCCGGCTACCCGGGTGGTCTGCGCTCCGTCCGCTACGACGAGCTGCTGGACAAGAACCCCGAGAAGGCCATCGAGAAGGCCGTCAAGGGCATGCTCCCCAAGAACTCGCTGGGCCGTCAGATGCTCTCGAAGCTGAAGGTCTACAAGGGTGACCAGCACCCGCACGGCGCGCAGCAGCCGCAGCCGTTCGAGATCACCCAGGTCGCGCAGTAAGTCCGGCCACCCCCAAGACTGAAGAGAATCTGAGGAGAACCGTGGCCGAGACCACTGCCGAGCAGCCGCTCGAAGAGCTTGACATCGACAGCTACACCACCGAGTCCGAGGTCCCCGTCGAGGGTGAGTACACCTCGGAGTCGATGGCGTCCCGCTTCGGCGACCCCCAGCCGGCCGCCGGCCTGGGCCGCCGCAAGAACGCCATCGCCCGTGTCCGGATCGTCCCGGGCACCGGCAAGTGGAAGATCAACGGTCGCACCCTCGAGGACTACTTCCCGAACAAGGTGCACCAGCAGGAAGTCAACGAGCCGTTCAAGGTCCTCGAGCTCGAGGGCCGCTACGACGTCATCGCCCGCATCGCGGGTGGCGGCGTCTCCGGTCAGGCCGGCGCCCTGCGCCTCGGTGTGGCCCGTGCGCTGAACGAGGCCGACGTGGACAACAACCGCGGCGCGCTGAAGAAGGCGGGCTTCCTGCGCCGCGACGACCGTGCGGTCGAGCGCAAGAAGGCCGGTCTGAAGAAGGCCCGCAAGGCCCCGCAGTACAGCAAGCGCTAAGCTTCGCTGCCTGCTCGTACGCCTGCGGCCCCCGTGGGGCCCGTACGTACTCCGAACGCCCCGGCGGCACACCACTGTGCCGCCGGGGCGTTCGTGTATCGCCCCCTTCGGGCGTATAACGACACAAGACACTCAAAGGCTTGTGTGATCGGATGTTCACAGGCATGGAATGCCTGGGACGCCGGAGCAGCCGTGCGGGCCGCACCTGGCACGGCTCCGGCGCCCGCGACTGACGCTTCCTCAGGAGGACAAGTGGGACGACTCTTCGGCACGGACGGCGTGCGCGGTGTCGCCAACGCGGATCTGACGGCCGAGATGGCCCTCGGTCTGTCCGTCGCGGCGGCCCACGTGCTGGCCGAGGCGGGCACGTTCGAGGGCCACCGGGCGACCGCGGTGGTCGGACGGGACCCGCGTGCGTCCGGGGAGTTCCTGGAGGCCGCCGTGGTGGCGGGACTGGCCAGCGCGGGCGTGGACGTGCTGCGGGTCGGCGTGCTGCCGACGCCCGCGGTCGCCCACCTCACCGGCGCCCTCGGCGCCGACCTCGGCGTCATGCTCTCCGCCAGCCACAACGCCATGCCGGACAACGGCGTCAAGTTCTTCGCCCGCGGCGGGCACAAGCTCGCCGACGAGCTCGAGGACAAGATCGAGACCGTCTACGAGGAGCACCGGCGCGGCGAGCCGTGGCAGCGGCCGACCGGCGCGGGCGTGGGACGCGTGCGCTCCTACGACGAGGGCTTCGACCGCTACGTCGAGCACCTGATCGGCGTGCTGCCGAACCGGCTCGACGGGCTGCGGATCGTGCTGGACGAGGCGCACGGCGCCGCCGCCGGGGTCTCGCCGGAGGCGTTCCGGCAGGCCGGTGCCGAGGTCGTCACCATCGGCGCCGAGCCGGACGGCCTCAACATCAACGACGGGTGCGGCTCGACCCACCTGGGCCCGCTCAAGGCCGCCGTCGTGGAGCACGGCGCGGACCTGGGCATCGCGCACGACGGCGACGCCGACCGGTGCCTGGCCGTCGACCACACCGGCGCGGAGGTCGACGGCGACCAGATCCTCGCGGTGCTGGCCCTCGCCCTGCGCGAGCGGGGCGTGCTGCGCTCCGACACGGTCGTCGCGACCGTCATGTCCAACCTCGGCTTCAAGCTCGCCCTGGAGCGGGAGGGGCTGCGGCTGGTGCAGACGGCGGTGGGCGACCGGTACGTGCTCGAGGAGATGAAGGAGCACGGCTACGCGCTCGGCGGCGAGCAGTCCGGCCACGTGATCATCCTCGACCACGCGACGACCGGCGACGGCACCCTGACCGGGCTGCTGCTCGCCGCGCGGGTGGCCCAGTCCGGACGGACGCTGCAGGACCTGGCGTCCGTCATGGAGCGCCTGCCGCAGGTGCTGATCAACGTTCCCGACGTCGACAAGTCCCGGGTCACCACCTCGGCCGACCTCGCGGCCGCGGTCGCCGAGGCCGAGCGCGAGCTGGGCGCGACCGGGCGGGTGCTGCTGCGCTCGTCGGGCACCGAGCCGCTGGTGCGCGTGATGGTGGAGGCGGCCGACATCGAGCAGGCCCGGTCGGTGGCCGGCCGGCTGGCCGACGCGGTGAAGTCCGCGCTGGGCTGAGCCCGGTGCGCGGGGGAGGGGCGGGGCCGGACGAGGCCCCGCCCCCTCAAGCGCCCGGCCCCTGCTGCTGGTGTCCCGGCTGCTGCTGCTCCTGCCCCCGCTGCCGTCGGCGCTGCAGTCGCCAGAAGACCTTCTGCGCCGTCAGGGTCAGGGTCCCCGCCAGGACGATGCCCAGCAGGTTGAGCAGGAGCTGCTCGGTCGAGCGGCCGGCCTGGTTGGTGTCGCTGTAGATCAGCGCCACGGCCGCGTTCGCCGCGGCGGGGACCGTCGTCACCGAGATCGCCACGCCCACCAGGGCGCCCGACTTGGCCGACGTCAGGGACAGCATGCCCGCCGCGCCCGCCAGGACCGCCACCACGAACGAGAACCAGTCCGGGGCGTAGATGAAGCCCGTGTTGGGCCGGTCCGCCTCCAACTGGCCCTTGCTGAACAGGCCGACGGCGTCCATGAAGAGGCTGAAGCCCGCCGTCACCGCCATCGCCGCCGCGAAGCCGGCCAGCAGCGCGACCAGTGAGCGCAGCGCCAGCCGCGGGGCCCGCTGCACGATCGCCGTGCAGATGCCCGCCAGGGGCCCGAACTCCGGGCCGACCGCCATCGCGCCCACGATCAGGATCGCGTTGTCCAGGACCACACCGCAGGCCGCGATCATCGTGGCGAGGGTGATGAAGGCGACGTAGGTGACGGAGAGCGTCGACTCCTCGTGGGTCGCCTCGGCCAGGTGCTCCCACAGCACGGCGTCCGCGCCCTCGCCGGGTGCCTCCGCCTCGGCCTCGTCGGCCCGCCTGGACAGCGACAGGTCGATGTTCTCGACGGCGATCGAGCCGGTGCGGTCCAGGCCCAACTTCTGGAGCCCGCCGAGGAGTTCGTCGCCGGCCTCGCGGGCCACGTCGCACAGGACGACGTCGCCGGCGGGGTTGCGGGCGGTGCCCGGCAGCACCACCAGGTGCGTGGTGCCGACGGTCTTCTCGATCAGCCGGACCACGTCCTCGGTGCGGTCGGCCGGCGTGATCAGGCGCAGGTGCAGCATGCCGCCCTTTGTAGCAGGCGGCCCCGAGCCCTCAGAGCTTGCGCAGGCGCAGGCGCTGGACCGTGTGGTCGGGGCCCTTGCGCAGCACCAGGGTGGCGCGGCCGCGGGTGGGCGCGATGTTCTCGACCAGGTTGGGCTTGTTGATCGTGCGCCACAGGCCGCGGGCGTAGTCGAGGGCCTCCTCCTCGGAGACCTGGGTGTACTTGCGGAAGTACGAGTCCGGCTTCTGGAAGGCCGTCTGGCGCAGCTTCTTGAAGCGGTTGAGGTACCAGCGCTCGATGTCCTCGGCGCTCGCGTCGACGTACACGCTGAAGTCGAAGTAGTCGGCGAGGCCGACGCGGGTGCGGCCGTCCGTGCCGGGCAGCGCCGGCTGGAGCACGTTCAGGCCCTCGACGATCAGGATGTCGGGCCGGCGCACGGTGAGCTTCTCGCCCGGGACGATGTCGTAGATCAGGTGGGAGTAGACCGGGGCGGTCACCTCGTGCTTGCCGGCCTTGATGTCGGCGACGAAGCGGGTCAGGGCGCGGCGGTCGTAGGACTCGGGGAAGCCCTTGCGGGACATCAGGCCGCGGGCCTCCAGCTCCCGGGTGGGCAGCAGGAAGCCGTCGGTGGTGACCAGCTCCACGCGCGGGTGCTCCGGCCAGCGGGAGAGCAGGGCCTGCAGCAGCCGGGCCACGGTCGACTTGCCGACCGCGACCGACCCGGCGACGCCTATCACGAAGGGGGTGCCGGACTGGGAGCCCTGTTCGCCGAGGAAGGTGTTCAGGGCGCTGCGCAGGCCGTCCGTGGCGCCGACGTAGAGGTTGAGCAGCCGGGACAGCGGCAGGTAGATGTCCCGCACCTCGTCCAGGTCGATGACGTCACCGAGGCCGCGCAGCTTCTCGACCTCCTCGGCGGTCAGCGGCAGCGGCGTCTTGTCGCGCAGCGCGCTCCACTCCGTACGGGTGAGGTCGACGTAGGGAGTCGCCTCCGGCCGCTGCCGGTGGGCGCTCCGGGGCATCGGGGGGACCGGAGAGATCACAGTCCATTGTTAACGGAGTTCGAACGGCGTGGCGGGTGGGGTCCGTCACGCTGTGCGGGACGGGCGTCCGCGCGGGGTCGTACGGGCGCGGGAATTTCCGGAATCGGGCACGCAGGGGCCGATTTCGGCGGCGTTAGGACCGTAGGCTGCCGCGCATGTGCGGAATCGTGGGTTACGTGGGGGCGCAGTCTGCGCTCGATGTCGTGATGGCCGGACTGAAGCGGCTGGAGTACCGCGGCTACGACTCGGCGGGCGTCGCCGTGCCGGCCGACGGGGGACTCGCCGCGGCGAAGAAGGCCGGCAAGCTCGTCAATCTGGAGAAGGAGCTGGTCGACCGGCCGCTGCCGACGGGGACGACCGGGATCGGGCACACCCGCTGGGCCACGCACGGCGGGCCCACCGACGCCAACGCCCACCCGCACCTGGACAACGCCGGGCGCGTGGCCGTCGTGCACAACGGCATCATCGAGAACTTCGCCGTGCTGCGCGCCGAGCTGGCCGAGCGCGGGCACGAGCTGGTCTCGGAGACCGACACGGAGGTCGTCGCGCACCTGCTGGCCGAGGAGTTCTCGTCCTGCGCCGACCTCGCCGAGGCGATGCGGCTGGTGTGCCGGCGGCTGGAGGGCGCGTTCACCCTGGTCGCCGTGCACGCGGACGAGCCGGACGTGGTGGTCGGCGCGCGGCGCAACTCGCCGCTCGTGGTCGGTGTCGGCGAGGGTGAGTCCTTCCTCGCCTCGGACGTCGCCGCGTTCATCGAGCACACCCGCCAGGCCGTCGAACTCGGCCAGGACCAGGTCGTGGAGCTGCGCCGCGACGGGGTGACGGTCACCGGCTTCGACGGGCGTCCGGCGGACGTGCGGACGTACCACGTGGACTGGGACGCGTCGGCCGCGGAGAAGGGCGGCTACGACTACTTCATGCTGAAGGAGATCGCCGAGCAGCCCAAGGCGGTCGCCGACACCCTGCTGGGCCGGATCGACGCGGCGGGCTCGCTGAGCCTGGACGAGGTGCGGATCAGCGCCGCGGAGCTGCGTGAGGTCGACAAGGTCGTCATCGTCGCCTGCGGTACGGCCTTCCACGCCGGGATGATCGCCAAGTACGCCATCGAGCACTGGACGCGGATCCCCTGCGAGGTGGAGCTGGCCAGCGAGTTCCGCTACCGGGACCCGATCCTCGACTCCCGCTCCCTGGTCATCGCGATCTCCCAGTCCGGCGAGACCATGGACACGCTGATGGCGCTGCGCCACGCGCGCGAGCAGGGCTCCCGGGTGCTGGCGATCTGCAACACCAACGGCTCGACGATCCCGCGCGAGTCGGACGCGGTGCTCTACACGCACGCCGGACCGGAGGTCGCCGTCGCCTCGACGAAGGCGTTCCTCACCCAGCTGGTCGCCTGCTACCTGGTCGCGCTGTACCTCGGGCAGGTGCGCGGCACCAAGTGGGGCGACGAGATCCGCGCGGTGATCCGGGACCTGTCGCAGATCGCGGGTGCGGTGGACCGGGTGCTGGAGACCATGGAGCCGGTGCGCGAGCTGGCCCGGTCCCTCGCCGACAAGGACACGGTGCTGTTCCTCGGCCGGCACGTGGGCTACCCGGTCGCGCTGGAGGGCGCCCTGAAGCTGAAGGAGCTCGCCTACATGCACGCCGAGGGCTTCGCGGCGGGCGAGCTGAAGCACGGGCCGATCGCGCTGATCGAGGAGGACCTGCCCGTGGTCGTCGTGGTGCCCTCGCCGCGCGGCCGGTCCGTGCTCCACGACAAGATCGTCTCCAACATCCAGGAGATCCGGGCGCGCGGTGCCCGCACGATCGTCATCGCGGAGGAGGGCGACGAGGCGGTGACGCCGTACGCCGACCACCTGGTCCGCATCCCCGCGACCCCGGTGCTGCTGCAGCCGCTGGTGGCGACCGTGCCGCTGCAGGTGTTCGCCTGCGAACTGGCCACCGCCCGGGGCAACGAGGTCGACCAGCCGCGCAACCTGGCGAAGTCGGTCACGGTCGAGTAGGCCGTCCTCGGCGCGCGCAAGGCCCCGGCCGGGAGGGACAGTTGCTCCGGCCGGGGCCTTCCCGCGGGCCCGCGCCCGGAACCCGGCCCGCGCGGCGTCGCCGTACCCGGCGTGGGCCCTTCGCCGCCCGTAGGGTGCTGCGCATGAGCATCATCGGGGTCGGTATCGACGTGGCCGAGATCGAGCGGTTCGCCGCGTCGCTGGAACGTACGCCCGGGCTGGCGCAACGGCTCTTCGTGGAGCGGGAGTTGCTGCTGCCGAGCGGGGCACGGCGCGGGGTGGCGTCGCTGGCGGCGCGGTTCGCGGCGAAGGAGGCGGTGGCCAAGGCGCTGGGGGCTCCCGGCGGGCTGCTGTGGACGGACGCGGAGGTCTTCGTCGAGGCCAGCGGGCAGCCACGGCTGCGGGTGCGCGGGACCGTGGCGGCGCGGGCCGCCGAGCTGGGGGTGCGGGCGTGGCACCTGTCGTTGAGCCACGACGCGGGGATCGCCTCGGCCATGGTGGTCGCGGAGGGGTGACCCACGGTCCGGGGTTCCCCGCGCCGGTCGCGGGCGGTCGGTGTGAGACTGGGGGCCATGCGTACTGCCTATCGCGTCGAGACCGTACGGGCCGCTGAGCGGCAGTTGATGGCACGGCTCCCCGAGGGGGCGCTGATGCAGCGGGCCGCCGCCGGACTGGCCGCCGCCTGCGCCGAGTTGCTGGACCGGGTGTACGGCAGCCGGGTCGTGCTGCTGGTCGGCAGCGGGGACAACGGCGGCGACGCCCTGTACGCCGGGGCCCGGCTGGCCCGGCGCGGGGCGGGGGTCGCGGCCGTGCTGCTGGCACCCGGGCGCGCGCACCCCGCGGGACTCGCGGCGTTCCGCCGCGCCGGGGGCGCCGTTCTCGAGCGGGACCGCGCCGAGGACGCCGTCGCCCGCGCGGACCTGGTCGTCGACGGGATCGTGGGCATCGGCGGGAAGGGCGGACTGCGGCCGGAGGCCGCCGCGCTGGCGCGCGCCGCCGCCGCGTCGCGGGCCGCGGTGGTCGCCGTCGACCTGCCCAGCGGCGTCGAGGCCGACACCGGCGAGGTGCGCGGGGAGGCCGTACGGGCCGACCTGACCGTCACCTTCGGCACGCACAAGCCGGGGCTGCTGATCGACCCGGCGCGCGAGTACGCCGGTTCCGTGCGGCTCGTCGACATCGGGCTGGACCTGCCCCCGGACGGGGCCGAGCTGGAGGCGTTGCAGCACGCCGACGTGGCCCGGCTGCTGCCGACGCCCGCGGCCGAGAGCGACAAGTACCGGCGCGGCGTGGTCGGCGTCGCCGCCGGGTCCGACCGCTACCCGGGCGCCGCCGTCCTGGCCGTCGCCGGGGCCCTGCGGGGCGGCGCCGGGGCCGTGCGGTACGTCGGGGCGGCCGGGGACGCCGTGATCGCCCGCTACCCCGAGACCCTCGTCTCCGACACGGGCCCGGCGAAGGCGGGGCGCGTCCAGGCGTGGGCCGTCGGACCCGGGGCCGGGGAGGACGCGGCCACCGTCGCCGAGGTGGTCGCCGCCGAGGTGCCCGTGCTGATCGACGCGGACGGGCTGCGCCTCGCCGACCGGGACGCCGTGCGCGCCCGCACGGCACCCACCCTCCTGACCCCGCACGCGGGCGAGGCGGCCGCCCTGCTCGGGGTGTCCCGGGCGGAGGTCGAGGCGGGCCGGCTCACCGCGGTGCGGGAGCTGGCCGAGGCCTACGGGGCGACCGTGCTGCTGAAGGGCTCGACCACACTGGTCGCCGACCCCGGCGGCGCGGCGCCGGTCCGGGTGAACGCCACGGGCACGCCCTGGCTGGCGACCGCCGGGAGCGGGGACGTGCTGTCCGGCGTGGCGGGCTCCCTGCTCGCGGCCGGCCTGTCGGCGCGGGACGCCGGGAGCGTGGCGGCCTACCTGCACGGACTGGCCGGAAGGCTCGCGGCGCGGGGCGCGCCGGTGCGGGCGCACCAGGTCGCGGAGGCCGTGAGCATGGCCTGGCGGGACGTCGTACGGGGGTAGGCGGGGCCGAAAGGCCGTACGGAGGGGCGCGTCGGGGGCGGGGAGCCGCTCCGCCACCCCGTCCCGCGGCCGCCCGGGCCGGGATCGCCGGGCCGTCCCTCTGAGACACTGGGCGCGATGAGTGAGACTGCACCACCGCGGGGCGGAACACCGCGCGCCCGCGCCGAGATCGATCTGGCCGCCCTGCGGGCCAACGTGCGCACCCTGCGCGCGAAGGCCCCCGGCGCGGCCTTCATGGCCGTGGTCAAGGCCGACGGCTACGGCCACGGCGCGCTCCCCTGCGCCCGCGCGGCCGTGGCGGCGGGCGCCACCTGGATCGGCACCGCCACGCCCGAGGAGGCCCTGGCGGTCCGCGCGCACGCCGGCCTGCCCGCGGACGTCCGCGTGCTGTGCTGGCTGTGGACGCCGGGCGGCCCCTGGCGGGAGGCCGTCGAGGCCGACGTCGACCTCTCCGTCAGCGACCCGTGGGCGCTGCGCGAGCTGACCGAGGCGCTGCGCGGGACCTCCCGCGTCGCGCGCGTGCAGCTCAAGGCCGACACCGGGCTCGGCCGCAACGGCTGCCAGCCCGACGACTGGCCCGGTCTGGTCGCCGAGGCGCTGCGGGCCGAACGCGCCGGGCTGCTGCGCGTCACCGGCCTGTGGTCCCACTTCGCCTGCGCCGACGAGCCCGGCCACCCCTCCATCGGCGCGCAGCTGTCGCTGTTCCGCGCGATGGTCGCGCACGCCGAGGACCTGGGCGTGCGCCCCGAGGTGCGGCACATCGCCAACTCGCCCGCCACGCTCACCCTGCCCGAGACGCACTTCGACCTGGTGCGCCCCGGCATCGCGATGTACGGCCTCTCGCCCGCCCCGGCCCTCGGCAGCAGCGCCGACCTGGGACTGCGGCCCGTGATGACGCTGTCCGCCTCCCTCGCCCTGGTCAAGGAGGTGCCCGGCGGCCACGGCGTGAGCTACGGCCACCACTACGTCACGCCCGGCGCGACCACGCTGGGCCTCGTCCCGCTCGGGTACGCCGACGGGGTGCCCCGGCACGCCTCGGGCACCGGCCCGGTGCTGGTCGGGGGCAAGTGGCGGACGGTCGCCGGGCGCATCGCCATGGACCAGTTCGTCGTCGACCTGGGGGGCGACCGGCCGGCGCCGGGGGACGAGGCCGTACTGTTCGGCCCCGGTGACCGCGGGGAGCCGACCGCCGAGGACTGGGCGCAGGCCGCGGGCACGATCGGCTACGAGATCGTGACCCGCGTCGGCGCACGGGTGCCCCGCGTCCACGTGAACGAGGGACGAGCGGGGTAACCGCCAGGCAGGGAGTCCCCTCGGGGGGCTTCCCCACGGGGGGACCCCGCCCGGGGCACCGGCCGGACGGCGATGAGGAGCGGTACGTGAGCGAGAGCAGTGCGGAGGGGGTGGCGGGCCTCGCCTCGGCGGCGGTCGCCGCGTCCGCCGCGGGGGCGGCCGGTGGCTGGCGCCGGACCACGGGCCTCGCGGGGGCCGCGCTGGGCGTCCTCGCCGCGGGCGCCGCGGCGGGGGTCGCGATCGAGCGGATGACCGTCGGCCGGGGCATACGCAGGAAGGCCCTCCTCGCCCTGGACTCGGCCGGCCCCTACGGCGCGCTGCGCGGCACGCCCGGCACGGCGTACGCCGACGACGGCACCGAGCTGTACTACGAGGTCGACGAGGTCGAGCCGCCGGCCGCGCTCGCCGGGCGCCGGCGCCGCCTCTTCGGCCGCAAGGAACCCGCCCCGGTCACCGTGGTGTTCAGCCACGGCTACTGCCTCAACCAGGACTCCTGGCACTTCCAGCGGGCGGCGCTGCGGGGCGTCGTGCGCACCGTGCACTGGGACCAGCGCAGCCACGGCCGCTCGGGGCGCGGAGTGGCGCAGGTCCAGGACGACGTGCCGCTCACCATCGACCAGCTGGGCCGCGACCTGAAGGCCGTCCTCGACGCGGCCGTGCCCGACGGGCCGATCGTGCTGGTGGGCCACTCCATGGGCGGGATGACCGTCATGGCGCTGGCCGCGCAGTACCCCGAGCTGATCCGCGAGCGGGTCGTCGCCACGGCCTTCGTGGGGACGTCGTCCGGACGGCTCGGCGAGGTCAACTTCGGGCTGCCGGTGGCCGGCGTCAACGCGGTGCGGCGGGTGCTGCCGGGGGTGCTGCGGGCGCTGGGCCAGCAGGCCGAGCTGGTGGAGCGCGGGCGCCGGGCGACCGCCGACCTGTTCGCGGGGGTCGTCAAGCGGTACTCGTTCGCGTCCCGGGACGTCGACCCGGCCGTCGCCCGGTTCGCCGAGCGGATGATCGAGGGCACGCCCATCGACGTGGTCGCCGAGTTCTACCCGGCCTTCACCGACCACGACAAGACCGAGGCCCTGGCCCGCTTCACGGACCTGCCGGTGCTGGTGCTCGCCGGCATCGGCGACCTGGTCACGCCCAGCGAGCACAGCGAGGCCATCGCCGACCTGCTGCCCGAGGCCGAGCTGGTCCTGGTGCCGGACGCCGGGCACCTGGTGATGCTGGAACACCCCGAAGTGGTCACCGACCGCCTCGCCGACCTGCTCACCCGCGTCGGCGCCGTCCCGGCAGGGGCTACCGTGGGTGGCTATGGAAGCACCAGCAGCACCGCACGACGCGGCTGACCTCCGCCTGACCGTCACCTCCGCCGAGCAGATGCGGGAGCTGGGCCGCGAGCTCGCGAAACTGCTGCGCGCCGGTGACCTCGTGATGCTCAGCGGGGAGCTCGGCGCGGGCAAGACGACCCTCACGCGCGGCCTGGGCGAAGGGCTCGGGGTGCGGGGCGCGGTCACCTCGCCGACGTTCGTGATCGCCCGCGTCCACCCGTCCCTCGGGGACGGCCCGCCGCTCGTCCACGTCGACGCCTACCGGCTCGCCGGCGGGCTCGACGAGATGGAGGACCTCGACCTGGACGTGTCGCTGCCGGACTCGGTGGTCGTCGTGGAGTGGGGCGAGGGCAAGGTCGAGGAGCTGACCGAGGACCGGCTGCACATCACGCTGCACCGCGCGGTGGGCGACACCACGGACGAGGTACGGCACGTCACGCTCACCCCCGTGGGTGAACGGTGGGGCGCCGTCGACCTGGGCGTGCTGGCGGCCTGAGCGCGTTCCCGGCGGCGGGGCCGGGGCGGGCGGGAACGTTTGCCGACAGGGTGTCGGCACGTATTGCGCCGGGAGCGCCGGGCGTGGTCACATGGTATCCAGTTCGTGGTTAGGTCTGCCTAACCACGCCGCCCCCGACCATCAGGAGGCGTCCATGCCCGCGCCCCAGCCCCGGCGGTACCCGGCGTTCTCCCCCGTGGCCGGTTCCACGGGGGGCGCGCCCGTGCCCGCGGTGTCCATGGCCGACCTGCTGGCCTCCTGCGCGGCCGCCGACGCCGTCTCCCGGCCGCCGCGCGCCCCTGAGTCCCACGAACGCCCTGCCGCCCGCGGCCACCGTGAGGCCGCCTGAGCGTGCGCCTGGGGGCTTCGGCCGCCATCTGCCTGCGGTGCCGTCGTGGTTGGTCGCGCAGTTCCCCGCGCCCCTGGGGTGGGTGGCTTCGGCCGTCGTGTGTGTGCGGTGCCGTCGTGGTTGGTCGCGCAGTTCCCCGCGTCCCTGGGGTGGGTGGTCGTGGCGTCGGGGTTCAGGCTCCGTGGGTCTCGGGCCGTGGCGCTGTCAGCGGATCACCACGACCCGCGTGCCGAGCGTCGCGAAGTCCCACAGCGCGTTCCCGTCCGCGCGTGACGCGCGGACGGCGCCCGTCCTGACGTCCGCCCCCGCAGCGGGCGTCGAGCCGTCCACGGCGGCGCTGAACCCGATCGCCAGCCCCTGCGCGGTCGCGAAGCGGACGACGTGTTCCACGGGGGTGCCGTCCGTGCCGGTGATCCGGTTCGCGCGCGAGGTGACCGCGTAGGCGCCCGGCGACGGGTCGAGGGCGCCGGGCGTCACCGTGAAGGTGCGCCGCACCGTGCCGTCCGCGCCGACCAGCCACACCCGGTCGTCGTCCACCGAGTACACGACCCGTTCACCCTTCCCGGAGCCCGACGGCAGCGCGTCCGGCCGGCTGCGGTCGCGGGGCGCCTTGGTGGCGCCGATGCCGGGCGCCTGTGTCGCGCCGGCCCGGTGCGCGAGGTCGGCGGGCACGTGCGCCGCCGCCTGCCAGGCGAGGAAGCCGACGGTCGCCAGGGCCGCCGCGGTGAGCCCGGCCACGATCCCCGCGCTGCTGCTTGCCACCTGCGCCCACCTCTGCCTCGGCTCGTACGGACGTACCGTGTCGCACGGAATCGCCGTGTTGTACGGGTGTGTCGGGATATGTAGGGATGTGGGGCGACGTTAGCAGTCGCCGTGGGTCCCGCCGGGGCGGCGGTGCCGCCGCCCGGGGCGCCGTAGGCTGTTTGCGTGCTCTTGCTCGCTCTGGATACCGCCACCCCCGCCGTCACCGTCGCGCTGCACGACGGGACGGACGTCATCGCCTCGTCGAGCCAGGTGGACGCGCGCCGCCACGGCGAGCTGCTGCTGCCCGCCGTGGACCGCGTCCTCGCCGAGGCCGGCCTCACGCTCGACGCCGTCACCGCGGTCGTCGTCGGCACCGGCCCCGGCCCCTACACCGGGCTGCGCGTCGGCCTGATGACCGCCGACACCTTCGGGCTCGCCCTCGGCGTCCCCGTCTACGGCGTGTGCACCCTCGACGGCCTCGCCCACGCCTCCGGCCTCGCCGCGGGCCAGGGACCGTTCGTCGTGGCGACGGACGCCCGCCGCAAGGAGGTCTACTGGGCGACCTACGCCGACGCGCGCACCCGGCTGACCGACCCGGCCGTGGACCGGCCGGCGGACATCGCCGAGCGGGTGGCCGGGCTCCCGGCCGTGGGCGCGGGCGCGCTGCTGTACCCCGACACCTTCCCCGTGGCCCACGAGCCGGAGCACGTCTCCGCCGCGGCCCTGGCCCGGCTGGCCGCCGAGCGGCTGGCGGCCGGCGAGGAGCTGCCCCGGCCGCGCCCGCTGTACCTGCGCCGGCCGGACGCCCAGGTCCCCAAGAATTACAAGGTGGTCACCCCCAAGTGACCGAGCCCGTGACTCCTCGCCTGCGCGAGATGCGCTGGTGGGACATCGACCCCGTGCTGGAGCTGGAGAGGAACCTCTTCCCCGAGGACGCCTGGTCCCGGGGCATGTTCTGGTCCGAGCTGGCGCACGCCCGCGGCCCGGAGGCCACCCGGCGGTACGTGGTGGCCGAGGCCGGCGAGCGGCTGGTCGGCTACGCGGGCCTCGCCTCCTCCGGTGAGCTGGCCGACGTCCAGACCATCGCCGTCGCCCGCGACCACTGGGGCACCGGGCTCGGCGGGCGCCTGCTCACCGAGCTGCTGCGGGCGGCCACGACCTTCGAGTGCGCCGAGGTGATGCTCGAGTGCCGGGTCGACAACGTCCGCGCGCAGAAGCTGTACGAGCGGTTCGGCTTCGAGCCGATCGGCTTCCGGCGCGGCTACTACCAACCGGGCAACGTGGACGCGCTGGTGATGCGCCTGACCGACCCGGCCACCTCCGTGAACGGCGTACAAGGAACCGAGACCCATGGCTGACTCACGGGACGAGCCCCTCGTCCTCGGCATCGAGACCTCCTGCGACGAGACCGGCGTCGGCGTCGTGCGCGGCACCACCCTGCTGGCCGACGCCGTCGCCTCCAGCGTCGACGAGCACGCCCGCTTCGGCGGCGTGGTGCCCGAGGTCGCCTCCCGGGCCCACCTGGAGGCCATGGTCCCGACCATCGACCGCGCCCTGAAGGAGGCGGGCGTGTCGGCCCGCGACCTCGACGGCATCGCGGTGACGGCGGGCCCCGGCCTGGCCGGCGCCCTGCTGGTGGGCGTCTCGGCGGCCAAGGCGTACGCCTACGCCCTCGGCAAGCCCCTGTACGGCGTGAACCACCTCGCCTCCCACATCTGCGTGGACCAGCTGGAGCACGGCCCGCTGCCGGAGCCGACCATGGCGCTGCTGGTGTCCGGCGGCCACAGCTCCCTGCTGCTGTCCGCCGACATCACCTCGGACGTCCGCCCGCTCGGCGCGACCATCGACGACGCGGCCGGCGAGGCGTTCGACAAGATCGCGCGCGTGCTGGACCTGGGCTTCCCCGGCGGTCCGGTCATCGACCGCTACGCGCGCGAGGGCGACCCGGGCGCGATCGCCTTCCCGCGCGGCCTGACCGGCCCGCGCGACCCGGCCTACGACTTCTCCTTCTCCGGCCTGAAGACCGCGGTGGCCCGCTGGATCGAGGCCAGGCGGGCCGCGGGCGAGGACGTCCCCGTGCGGGACGTGGCGGCGTCCTTCCAGGAGGCCGTGGTCGACGTGCTGACCCGCAAGGCGGTGCGCGCCTGCAAGGACGAGGGCGTCGACCACCTGATGATCGGCGGGGGAGTGGCCGCCAACTCCCGGCTGCGCGCCCTGGCCCAGGAGCGCTGCGAGGCGGCCGGCATCCGGCTGCGGGTGCCGCGCCCCAAGCTGTGCACGGACAACGGCGCGATGGTGGCCGCGCTGGGCGCGGAGATGGTCGCCCGGAACCGGTCCGCCTCCGACTGGGACCTGTCGGCCGACTCGTCCCTGCCGGTGACGGACCCGCACGTGCCGGGCCGCAACCACGCGCAGACGCACGGACACGACCACGACCACGACCACGTGCACGAGCTCGGTGAGGAGAACCTGTACTCGTGACGGTCGCCCTGATGTGGGAGGCGCGGGCGGTCGACGGGCGCGGCGCCGACCTGCTCGCCTGGGCGCGCGCCCAGCACCTCGCCGGGACCCCGCTGCGCCGGGAGACCTTCCGTGCCCCGCAGGACCGCGTCCTGGTCATCACCTGGTGGGACGCGCCCTACGACGCCGAACTCCCGGAACTGCCCGAGCCGGACGGCGCGCTGGTCGGCCGCCCGGTGCACCGGTGGCGGTTCGAGACGGTGGACTGAGGCGGGCAGGGGACCGGCTCCGGCGGTGGACCGAGACGGGCCGCGGCCCGGCTTCGGCGGTGGGCCGAGACGCGCGGGGAGGCGCGGCCCGGCAGCGCTCCCTCCACCGCCGGGCCGCCCTCCTCCCCCGCAAGGACGCCTGGACCACCCCGCCCAGGCGCCCGTGCCGGCGGCCGAAGGCGCAGGGGCGGCCGGTCAGCGGGACCCGGACCACCGCAACGCCGGTCGCCACCAGCACGTCCGGCAACTCGCCCGTCATGGAACTCCTGTACCGGGCCGGTGAGTCACCGAGTCGGTGACGAGGCCCCGGGCGAATGTTTCGATGAGTAGGTCGAATGTTCCGGGAACCTATGGCGCCGCCAGGGGTTCGTCAAGAGGTCGCGCGGGGATACGATCGCGGCCATGAGACCCCCCGAGCCCGCTGAGACGCGGACGACCACAGCGCAGGACCGGTCGGCGACGCCTGCGCAAGAACGATCGGCGCCACGGGCCGAGGGCCGGGCGGCGCAGACCGCCACCCTCGCGGAGATCGCCCGCGAGGCCGGTGTGTCCGCGCCGACTGTTTCGAAGGTCCTCAACGGCCGCGCCGACGTCGCCCCCGCGACCCGGACCCGCGTCGAGGAGCTGCTGCGTGCCCACGGCTACCGGCGCCGGCGTGCCGAGGCGACCCGCTCGCCCCTGCTCGACCTGGTCTTCCACGAGCTGGAGAGCGCCTGGGCGATGGAGGTCATCCGGGGCGTGGAGAACGTGGCGCGGGACGCGGGGCTCAGTGTGGTGCTCAGCGAGAGCGCGGGGCGGCTGACCCCGGGCCGGACCTGGGCCGACCAGGTCGCCGCGCGTCGCCCGCACGGCGTGGTGCTGGTGCTGTCCGAGCTCGACGAGTCCCAGCGCGCGCTGCTCACCAGCCGCTCCATCCCCTTCGTGGTGATGGATCCGGCCGGCGACCCGGGCGCCGACGTGCCCTCGATCGGCGCGACCAACTGGCAGGGCGGCCTCGCCGCCACCCGGCACCTGGTCGACCTCGGCCACCGGCGGATCGGCGCGATCAGCGGGCCCCCGGCGATGATGTGCAGCCGGGCCCGCATCGACGGCTACCGGGCCGCCCTGGAGACCGCCGGGCTGCCGGTCGACCCGGGGCTGATCAAGACGGGTGACTTCCACCACGAGACCGGCTACCGGCTCGGCCGCGAGCTGCTCTCCCGCCCCGACCGCCCCACCGCGGTCTTCGCCGGCAACGACCTCCAGGCGCTCGGCCTGTACGAGGCCGCCCGTGAGCTGGGCCTGCGCATCCCGGAGGACGTCAGCGTGGTCGGCTTCGACGACCTGCCGGTGGCCCGCTGGGTCGGCCCGCCGCTGACGACCGTACGGCAGCCGCTGACCGAGATGGCCGAGGCGGCGGCCCGGCTGGTGCTGGAACTCGGCCGCGCCGACGAGGCCTCGGCCGCGACCCGGGTGGAGCTGGCGACGAGCCTGGTGGTGCGGGCGAGCACGGGGGCGCCGGGGGCCGAGTGAGCGGGAGGGGCCCGCGTCCACGCTGGTGCCCGGAGTCAGGTCGGTGCCGGGGAGGAAACCGGTGCGCGGGTGAAGCCGGTGGCCGAAAGATGACGTATTGACGGGTGGGGCGGGCCCCTCCACACTCCTGCGAAGTCAATCGGTTGAACGGCCGAAACTTTCGGAGGCACCCGCCATGAGATCCTCCAGCACCTCCCTGCGCACCCGGCTCGCCGCCCTGTGCGCGGGCGTGGCCGCCACGGCCGCCCTGATCGCCGCGGGCGGCGGCAGCGCCCACGCCGCCGACACCCCGCTGCGCGACCTCGCCGCCGCGAAGGGCAAGGTCATCGGCACCGCGGTCACCGGCTCCAAGCTGACCGGCACCTACGGCGACCTGGCCGGCTCCCAGTTCGGCTCGCTGACCCCCGGCAACGCCATGAAGTGGGAGTCGGTCGAGCCGGCCCGGGGGACCTTCGACTGGACCGAGGCCGACCAGATCGTCGCCTTCGCCCAGGCCCACGGGCAGCAGGTGCGCGGCCACACCCTGGTCTGGCACAACCAGAACCCGGGCTGGCTGACCAACGGCAGCTGGACGTCCGCCCAGCTCGCCACCCTGCTGCAGGACCACATCAGCACCGAGGTCGGCCGCTACAAGGGCAGGATCGCCGCCTGGGACGTCGTGAACGAGCCGTTCAACGAGGACGGCACCTACCGCACCAGCCTCTGGTACAACGGCCTCGGCACCGACTACATCGCCAACGCCCTGACCTGGGCCCACGCCGCCGACCCGGCCGCCAAGCTCTACATCAACGACTACAACGTCGAGGGCGTCAACGCGAAGTCCACGGCGCTGTACAACCTGGTCAAGTCGCTGAAGGAGCGCGGCGTCCCGATCGACGGGGTCGGGTTGCAGGCGCACCTGATCCTGGGCCAGGTGCCCTCCACCCTCCAGCAGAACATCCAGCGCTTCGCCGACCTGGGCGTCGACGTGGCGATCACCGAGCTGGACGTGCGCATGGCGCTGCCCGCCGACAGCGCCAAGCTGGCCCAGCAGGCCGCCGACTACAAGGCGGTGACGGCCGCGTGCGTGGCGGTGACGCGCTGCGTCAACCTCACCGTGTGGGGCTTCGCCGACTCCGACTCCTGGGTGGAGGGCACCTTCCCGGGCTACGGGGCCGCGACGCCGTACGACGCCACCTACGCGCCGAAACCGGCCTACTACGCGATCGCGGAAGCCCTCGGCGGCACGACGACCACCCCGCCGACCGGCGCCTGCTCGGCCACGTACAGCGTCGTCAACCAGTGGAACACCGGGTTCACCGGCCAGGTGCGGATCGCCTGCTCGGGGGCCGCGCTGTCGTCGTGGAAGGCGACGTGGACGTACGGCGCCGGGCAGCAGGTCACCCAGGCGTGGAACGCCTCCTGCACCCAGTCGGGCGCGGCCGTCACGTGCACCAACGCCTCCTACAACGGCACGGTCCCGGACGGCGGTTCGGTCACCTTCGGCTTCAACGGCACGTGGAACGGGGGCAATCCGGTGCCGACCGTGACGCTGGGCTGAACGTGAGATTCCCGCAAGAAAGCCGGACCGGGCCGCCGTTCCTCACAGCGCCCTCATAATTCGGACGTACGTTCCTGCTGTGACGCGACACGAGGAGCAGGGCGAAGACGGCGAACTCGGCGAACTCGGCGGACACGGCGCACTCGGCGGACGACGAGGCCGGCGGCCGGTCCTGTGGAAGGCCGCCGGGCTCACCCTGGCGGGTGCCCTGGTCCTGGGCGTGGCGGCGGCGGGCTGGGCCTACCGGCACCTCGACGACAACATCACCGGCGTCGACATCGACGGCGCGCTCGGCGACGACCGCCCGGCCAGGGCGGTCACCGCCCCCTCGGCGTCCGGGGCCGACGCCACCCCGCTGCCGACCGGGGCCCTCACCCTCCTGGTCCTCGGCTCCGACTCGCGCAGCGGCAAGGAGAACAAGGCGCTCGGGGGCGGCGACAGCGGCGGCGCCCGCTCCGACACGGCGATGGTGGTGCACGTCGACGCGGGGCGCAGGAGCGCGACCCTGGTGAGCATCCCGCGCGACACCCTGGTGACCCGGCCGTCCTGCCCGCGGACCTCCGGCGGGCCGACGTCGGTCGCGCACGGCGTCATGTTCAACACCGCCTACGAGGTGGGCGGTCCGGTGTGCGCGGTCAAGACCGTCGAGTCGCTCACCGGTGTGCGCATGGACCACTACGTCGAGGTCGACTTCTCGGGGTTCGCCCGCATCGTCGACGCGCTCGGCGGGGTCACCGTCACCACGGACCAGGACATCGACGACGACGACAGCCACCTGCACCTGGCGGCCGGCACCCACCACCTCGACGGCACGACCGCCCTCGCGCTGGCACGCACCCGGCACGGCATAGGCGACGGCAGCGACCTGGGACGCATAGGGCTCCAGCAGAAGCTGGTGAAGGCCCTGCTCGACCAGATCGCGCACGCCGGCCTGCTGACCGACCCGGCCCGGCTGTACCGGGTCGCCGACGCGCTCACCGCCGGCCTCACCACGGACACCGGCCTGGACTCGCTGGGCGAGCTGACGAAGCTGGGCCGGAGCCTGGAGGGCCTCACCTCCGGTGGTGTGACGACGGTGACCATGCCGGTGGTCACGGCCCCCTCCGACCCCAACCGGGTGGTGGCGAAGCAGCCGCAGGCGCGGCAGCTGTGGCAGTCGCTGCGGTAGCCCGGACGGGACGCGGGCCGGCCGTCCCGGCCGCCGGAAAAAACGTCCGGGGAATTTCCGGGCCTCGTGTCGATCCCGCCGCGCGCCGATCGACGTAGGTGTGGAAGGCGGGGACGGACCCCGCCGCCGACCCGAGGAGTCACCATGCCGCGCTACCTGTCCCTCGTGAAGATCGACGAGGCGTCCGCCCCCGCCGAGGGCCCGAGCCCCGAGCTGATGCAGCGGATGGGCGAGCTGATCGAGGAGATCACCAGGGCCGGGGTGATGCTCGACACCGCCGGCCTCACGCCGTCCGCGCAGGGCACGCGGGTGCACTGGGAGGGCGGCGAGCTGTCGGTGACGGACGGGCCGTTCACCGAGGCCAAGGAGGTCGTCGGCGGCTACGCGATCATGCAGTGCAAGGACCGGGCCGAGGCGCTGGAGTGGACCAAGCGGTTTCTGAAGGTGCACGAGCCGTTCTGGACGGTGACGTGCGAGGTCCGCGAGATCGCGGAGGGCTGACCTCCGCTTGGCTCGCCGCCGCTCGGGGTGTTCGATGGTGGGCTGTGGAACGACAGCCCACCGCCGCCGCCCCCGAGCGCGGCCGCCCCGGTACCGACGACTCGCGCCGGGCCATCGAGACCGTGTTCCGGCTGGAGTCCCCGCGCGTCGTCGCCGCCGCGGCCCGGGTCGTGCGGGACGTCGGCATCGCCGAGGAGCTGGCGCAGGACGCGCTGGTCGCCGCGCTGGAGCAGTGGCCGCGCGACGGCGTGCCGGACAACCCGGGCGCCTGGCTGACGACCACCGCCCGGCGCCGCGCGGTCGACCTGGTGCGCCGCCGGGAGACCTACGCCCGCAAACTGGCGGAGCTCGGCCGGGACCTGGACACCGTCCAGCCGTTCGAGGAACCCGCCGACCCGGACGACATCGACGACGACCTGCTGCGCCTGGTGTTCACGGCCTGCCACCCGGTGCTGTCGGCCGAGGCCCGCACCGCCCTGGTGCTGCGGCTGCTCGGCGGTCTGTCCACGGCCGAGATCGCACGCGCCTTCCTGGTGCCCGAGCCGACCGTCGCCCAGCGCATCGTCCGCGCCAAGCGCACCCTCGCCCGGCGCAACGTCGCCTTCGAGGTGCCCTACGGCCCCGACCGCGAGGCCCGCCTGGGCTCGGTCCTGGACGTCATCTACCTGATCTTCAACGAGGGGTACGCGGCGACGGCCGGCGACGACTGGCTGCGCCCGGCGCTGTGCGAGGACGCGCTGCGGCTGGCCCGCCGGCTCCAGGGCCTGATGCCGAAGGAGTCCGAGGTGCACGCCCTGGCGGCGCTGCTGGAGTTCCAGGCGTCGCGCACGCCGGCGCGCACCGACCCGGACGGCAGGCCGGTCCTGCTGCGGGACCAGAACCGCCGCCGCTGGAACCGCATGCTCATCACCCGCGGCATCACGGCCCTCGCCCGCGCCGAGTCCGCCGGCTCCGGCCCGCCCGGCCCGTACGCGCTCCAGGCGGCCATCGCCGCGTGCCACGCGCACGCGTACGCCTACGAGGACACCGACTGGCGCACCATCGCCATCCTGTACGGCCTCCTCGCGGTCCGCTCCCCGTCCCCGGTGGTCGAGCTCAACCGCGCGGTGGCCGTGTCGATGGCCGAGGGCCCGGCCGAGGCCCTGGCCCTGGTCGACGCCCTCGCCGGTGAACCGGCCCTGCGCGACTACCACCTGCTGCCCAGCGTCCGCGGCGACCTGCTGACCCGCCTCGGCCGCACGGCGGAGGCCCGCACGGAACTCGAACGCGCGGCGTCCCTCACGTCCAACACCCGGGAACGCGACCTGCTCCTGGAACGGCTGGCTGACCTGGACGCCGAGTCCTGAGCCACGCCGGCGACCAGCGCCCCGGGCACGACCGGCGCCCTGGGGACGACCAGCGCCCTGGGGACGACCAGCGCCCCGGGGACGACGAGCGAGCGCCTGACCGCGGAGGGCGCGCCTGCCCGCGGCGGGCGTGCCGGGGGCCGACGGCGCACTCACGACGACCGGCGCCCCGGAACGGCGTGCGCCTGGCGTACAACCAGCGGGCCGGTACGCGGCGTGCGCGTCGGGGACGATCGGCGCGCCGGAGCACATGGGGAGCGGCACAGGGACGCCGCTGCCCGGAACGGCCCGCGCCCCCTGAATGGCGTGCGCCACGGGGACGGCTGAGGCGCCGGGTCGGCGGGCGCGTGGCAGACGACCAGCGGGCCGGCATGCGGCGTGCGTCTCCGGCATGGCCGGCGTCCGGGAACGGCCGGCGCCCCGGAACGGCCCGCGCCTGGGAGACGGCCGGTGCCCCGGACCGGCCCGCGCCCCGGGGGCGAGGAGCGCCCCGGCGGACTCAGACCGCGGCCGGCCCGCCGATCAGCATCGTCGGGGCGCCCGCCACGCGCGTGAGGAACACCGTCGCCGCGTTCGGGCCCTGCGGCTTGACCTTCCGGCGCAGTTCCTCCGGCTCCACCGCCGAGCCGCGCTTCTTCACGGTGAGCACGCCCACCCCGCGCTCACGGAGCAGCGCCTTCAGCCTCTTGACGTTGAAGGGGAGCTGGTCGGTGATCTCGTACGCGGTGGCGTACGGGGTGGGGCGCAGCGTGTCGGCGGTGACGTAGGCGATGGTCGCGTCGAGCAGGCCGCCGTCCAGTTCCGCGGCCACGTCGGCGACCAGGTGGGCACGGATGACGGCGCCGTCGGGCTCGTAGAGGTAGCGGCCGAGGGGGCGGACCGGCGGGTCGGGCAGGCCGGCGCCGCGCAGGGCGCGGGGACCCGGCAGGAGGGTCGCGCGGACGGCGCCCGGCTCGGTGCCGAACCACAGCACCGCCTCCTTCACGTCCCCGTGGTCCGAGATCCACTCGGCCTCGGCGTCGGCCGGGACCGCCTCGTGCGGGACGCCGGGCGCGATCTTCAGCGCGGCGACCCGGGCCGTGCGGGCCGCCGCGACCGCCCAGGACAGGGGCGGCGAGTACGCCTCCGGGTCGAAGATCCGGCCGCGTCCGCCGCGCCGGGCGGGGTCGACGAAGACCGCGTCGTGACCGGAGGTGTCGACCTCCGTGACGTCGGCCTCGCGCACCTCGATCAGACCGGCGAGACCGAGCGCGTCCGCGTTGGCCCGCGCGGTCGCCGCCGTCGCCGGGTCGCGGTCCACCGCGAGGACCCGGATCCCGGCGCGGGCGAGCGCGATCGCGTCCCCGCCGATGCCGCAGCACAGGTCGGCCACCGAGGTCACGCCCAGCTCCGTCAGCCGCGCGGCCCGGTACGCGGCCACGCTCGCCCGGGTCGACTGCTCGACCCCGTGGGGCGTGAAGAACATCCGGTGCGCGTCCTCGGTGCCGAACTTCGCCACCGCCCGCTGCCGCAGCCGGGCCTGGGCGAGGGCCGCCGAGACCAGCGGCGCGGGGTGGTCGCGGCGCAGCCGGGTGGCGACGGCGAGTTCGTCGGCGGGCGCGGTGCCGCGCACCTCGTCGAGGAGGGCCCGGCCCTCGGGGGTCAGCAGGGGAGCGAGGTCGTTCACCGGCTCATTGTGGGCCAGTCGGAGGACCGTACGCCGCCGGCCGCGGTGTCGGGCCGGGTTCCCCGACGGCGGCTGGGAAGATCCGGCTCCATGCGAGCAGTCGTACAAAACGATGAAAAGCGGAAGGGGGAGTCCATGGGGCGGCCCGGTGCGGGGGGCGGTGGGCGCCGCGGGGCCGGCGCCCGGCGCGTCCTCCTGCTCCTGGCCCTCCTCGCCCTCGCCCCGGCCGGCTGCGGGCGCACGGGGGGCGACGCCCCGGGCGGCGACCCCGCGGCGGGCCAGCAGCCCGAGCAGGCCGGTCCGGCCCGCGCGCTGATGTCGTACGCCGGGAGGCTGCGCGCCGAGCAGGCGGCCCGGGTCGCCGCCGCGAGGCGCTGGGGCCTGCGCCGGGTGCCGCTCCCCGCGCCGGCGCCGCCCGCGCGCAAGCCGCACATCACCACCCGCGAGGGCTTCGAGGTCGACGGGCACGAGGAACTCGGCCTGCCGCCGGTCCTCACCACCGTCCCCACCCGGGACAGGGTCGTCTTCCTCACCATCGACGACGGCGCCGAGAAGGACCCGGCGTTCCTGCGCATGATGAGTGACCTGAAGGTGCCGTACACCGCCTTCCTCTCCGACTTCCTGATCAAGGAGGACTACGGCTACTTCAAGAGGATGCAGGCCGCGGGCGTGACCCTGAACAACCACACGCTGCACCACCCCTACCTGCCGGCGCTGTCCTACGCCCGCCAGAAGGCCGAGATCTGCGGCATGCAGCGCGTCCTTGAGGAGCGGTACGGCAGGCGCCCGACCGTCTTCCGGCCGCCCTACGGCAACTACGACCGGGACACCCTGCGCGCCGCGAAGAGCTGCGGGATCCGCTACGCCGCGCTGTGGGACGAGGAGGTCTTCGTCGACCACTGGGACTACCGCGAGGGCGACCGCGACCTGCACCCCGGCGACATCGTGCTGACCCACTTCCGGGGCCGCAGCGAGTGGAAGGGCACCATGCCCGACATGGTCCGCCGGTTCCTGAACAAGGTCACGGCCAAGGGGTACGCGGTGGCCCGGCTGGAGGACTACCTGTGAGGCCCCGGGGGCTGGCGGCCGCCGCGGCGGCGACCGCACTGCTCGTCCTGGCCGGCTGCGCCCAGTCGGTCGACCCCATCGAACGGCTCGGCAAGAAGGCCGCCGAACGCGTGCACCCGCACGGCGCGGCCGCCGCACCCGCCCACCGGCGCTGGGGCCTGGCCACCCCGCTGGCCCCCGCCCCGCGCCACCCGCTGCCCGGCGGCCCGTCGCGCTCCGCCCCGCCCCGCGTCGTCGACCGGGTCCCCACCCGCGACCCCGTGGTCTTCCTCACCTACGACGACGGCGCCGAACGCGACCCCCGCTTCGTCGACATGGTCCGCGAACTGCGGCTCCCGGTGAGCATGTTCCTCACCGACAGCGTGGTCGGCCCCGGTTACGGCCACTTCGCGCGCCTGCGGGCGGTCGGCGCCGACCTGGAGAACCACACCCTGGACCACGCGGCCCTGCGCGGCCTGCCCCCCGCCGGCCAGCGCGCCGAGATCTGCGGCCAGCAGGACAAGCTCCACGCTCGCTTCGGCGTGCGCCCGCGCCTGTTCCGCCCGCCCTACGGCACGTACGACACGACGACCCTGCGCGCCGCCGCCGACTGCGGCATCACGGCCGTCGTCCTGTGGCGGGCCGCCATGGGGGCCCCCGAGCTCACCTTCACCCACGGCCCGCACCGGCTGCTCCCCGGCGACATCGTCACCGTCGACCCCGACGAGCTGTCCGGCCCGGGGCTGCGGGAGCGCACCACGCGTCTGCTGCGGGCCGTCCAGGGGCAGGGACTGACGGTGGGACATCTGGAGGACTACCTCTGACTACCTCTGAAACCGCCCCGCGGGAGCCCCGGGCACGGGGGTGTCCGGCGCGGACACACCGGGCGTCGTTGGCACTCCGCTTGACCGAGTGCTAATCGCGGTCATAGTCTCGGCTCTGGCACTCCCCACGTGAGAGTGCCAACAACGCGACGGGCAGGTCCGGCACCCGCGACGACGGATCGACCTGGTCGCCACCTCAGACAGTTAACCCCGTGAGATCTCCGAAGGGGGAGGTCGGATCGTGACGACCGCCAGCTCCAAGGTTGCCATCAAGCCGCTCGAGGACCGCATCGTGGTCCAGCCGCTCGACGCCGAGCAGACCACGGCCTCTGGCCTGGTCATCCCGGACACCGCGAAGGAGAAGCCCCAGGAGGGCGCCGTCCTCGCCGTGGGCCCGGGCCGCTTCGAGAACGGAGAGCGCCTGCCGCTCGACGTCAAGGTCGGCGACGTCGTCCTGTACAGCAAGTACGGCGGCACCGAGGTGAAGTACAACGGCGAGGAGTACCTCGTCCTCTCGGCTCGCGACGTGCTCGCGATCATCGAGAAGTAGTTCACCCCGCTTCCTCGTGAAGCGCCTTTGCTAGATCTGCGCCCCTGGCCCCCGCGACCATTAATCAGCCGGGCGCCGGGGGCGCGGCTCATTACACCCGGTTTTTCCGCCCAAGATTTCGAGAGGGCTCCCGCTGTCATGGCGAAGATCCTGAAGTTCGACGAGGACGCCCGTCGCGCCCTCGAGCGCGGCGTCAACAAGCTGGCCGACACGGTCAAGGTGACGATCGGCCCCAAGGGCCGCAACGTCGTCATCGACAAGAAGTTCGGCGCCCCCACCATCACCAACGACGGTGTCACGATCGCCCGTGAGGTCGAGATCGAGGACCCGTACGAGAACCTCGGTGCCCAGCTGGTGAAGGAGGTGGCGACCAAGACCAACGACATCGCGGGTGACGGCACCACCACCGCCACCGTGCTCGCCCAGGCGCTGGTGCGCGAGGGCCTGAAGAACGTCGCCGCCGGTGCCTCCCCGGCCGCCCTGAAGAAGGGCATCGACGCCGCGGTCAAGGCGGTCTCGGAGGACCTGCTCGCCTCGGCCCGCCCGATCGACGAGAAGTCCGACATCGCCGCCGTCGCCGCGCTGTCCGCCCAGGACCAGCAGGTCGGCGAGCTCATCGCCGAGGCGATGGACAAGGTCGGCAAGGACGGTGTCATCACCGTCGAGGAGTCCAACACCTTCGGCCTGGAGCTGGACTTCACCGAGGGCATGGCCTTCGACAAGGGCTACCTGTCGCCGTACTTTGTGACGGACCAGGAGCGCATGGAGGCCGTCCTGGAGGACCCCTACATCCTCATCAACCAGGGCAAGATCTCCTCCATCGCCGACCTGCTGCCGCTGCTGGAGAAGGTCATCCAGACCAACTCCTCCAAGCCGCTGCTGATCATCGCCGAGGACGTCGAGGGCGAGGCCCTGTCGACCCTGGTCGTCAACAAGATCCGCGGCACCTTCAACGCGGTGGCCGTCAAGGCCCCGGGCTTCGGTGACCGCCGCAAGGCGATGCTGCAGGACATGGCCGTCCTGACCGGCGCCACCGTCATCTCCGAGGAGGTCGGCCTCAAGCTCGACCAGGTCGGCATCGACGTGCTCGGCTCCGCCCGCCGCGTCACCGTCACCAAGGACGACACCACCCTCGTCGACGGCGGCGGCAACTCCGCCGACGTCCAGGGCCGCGTCGCGCAGATCAAGGCCGAGATCGAGAACACCGACTCCGACTGGGACCGCGAGAAGCTCCAGGAGCGCCTCGCGAAGCTGGCCGGCGGCGTGTGCGTGATCAAGGTCGGCGCCGCCACCGAGGTGGAGCTGAAGGAGAAGAAGCACCGTCTGGAGGACGCCATCTCCGCGACCCGCGCCGCGGTCGAGGAGGGCATCGTCTCCGGTGGTGGCTCCGCCCTGGTCCACGCCGTCAAGGTCCTCGAGGGCAACCTCGACAAGACCGGCGACGAGGCCACCGGCGTCTCCGTGGTCCGCAAGGCCGCCGTCGAGCCGCTGCGCTGGATCGCCGAGAACGCGGGCCTCGAGGGCTACGTCATCGTCTCCAAGGTCGCCGAGCTCGAGAAGGGCAGCGGCTACAACGCCGCCACCGGCGAGTACGGCGACCTGGTCAAGGCCGGCGTCATCGACCCGGTCAAGGTCACCCGCTCCGCCCTGGAGAACGCCGCCTCCATCGCCTCCCTGCTGCTCACGACCGAGACCCTGGTCGTCGAGAAGAAGGAAGAGGAAGAGCCGGCCGCGGGCCACAGCCACGGGCACTCCCACTGAGCCCTGAGCTGGCCTGAGCTGAACGAACGGTGCCCGGCACCCCTCACGGGGGGTGCCGGGCACCGCGCGTTCCCCCGGCCCCGGGTCACCGCTCCAGCGGCTCCAGCGCCCCCAGTTGCCGCATCAGCCCCAGCTGGTCGTGCTGCCACCACAGCTCGGTGATCTTGCCGTCAGAACCGAAGCCGCACATCGTCATCCCGGTCATGGTGACCCGCTCGCCGGTGGGGGCGATGCCCAGGAAGTCGCCCGTGTGGGTGGCGTTCCAGGTCCAGCGGGCGCAGGCCCGGCCGCTCTGCGCGACCAGGTCCTCGACCGTGAACACGAAGTCGAAGGCGCCGCGCCACATCCGGAACTCGGCGCGCACCGCGTCCAGCCCGATCGTGGGCTCCGGGTTGACCGGATCGACGCTGTGCACGTCCTCGTCGAGCAGGTCGTTGAGCGGGGGCAGGTCACCCGGGGTGGCGAGCACCTCGAAGAACCGCCGCGCGGTGTCCTCGGCGAGCTGCGCGTCGCGCACCACCTCCAGGTCGGTGAACGTCGGCATCTCGTCGCACAGGGCGACCATGTCCCGGAAGACCTCGTCGGTCTCGGGGAGGTTCGAGTTCCGCATCGCCTCCTCGTACGACGGGAACTCCACGATCTCGACGACGTGCGACGCGTCCGAGCGGTCCGTGCCGACCACCGCGTGCGTCGCCGTCCGCTTCCCCCTGGTCTTCTCGACCCACTCGTCCATGAGCCGGTTCATCTCGTCCAGCCGGCTCGTCCTGCACTCGATGAGCTGTACGAAGGTCATGGCACGCCTCCGGTCCCCCGTGGTCGGGTACCGTCGCGCCCATTTTCCCACCGGCGGGCGCACGGCGCCCCCGGTCACCGGCAGCCCGCCCGGGACGGTCTCACTGCGGCCCGTACTTGCGCCCCGTCCGCGACGACAGGCCGCCCAGCATCCCGCGCGGCACCAGCTTCGCCGCGCCCATCAGCGCCTTGTAGCGCGGGTCCGGGATCGACAGCGTCCGCCCGCGGGCCAGGTCGTGCAGCGCCGTCGCGACCACCTTGTCCGCGTCCAGCCACATCCAGCCGGGGATGTTGTCCGTGCCCATCCCGGCCCGCTCGTGGAACTCCGTGCGCACGAACCCGGGGCACAGCGCCATCAGCCGCACCCCGCTGCCCCCGAGGTCCCGCGCCACGCCCTGGGTGAACTGCACGACCCACGCCTTGGAGGCGCCGTACGTCCCGCGCGGCACGAACGCGGCGACCGACGCCACGTTGACGACGCCCCCGCGCCCGCGGTCCCGCATGGACTCCGTCGCCGCCGACGTCAGGCGCAGCACCGCCTCGCAGTGCACCTTGAGCATCCGCAGCTCGTCGGCCAGCGAGACCTCCAGGTAACGGCCCTTGTTGCCGAAGCCGGCGTTGTTGACCAGCAGGTCGACGGGGTGGCGCCGGTCGCCGAGCCGGGCGGTGACCGCCTCGATGCCCGCGTCGGCCGCCAGGTCGGCCGTCAGCACCTCCGCCTCGATGCCGTGCCGGTCGTGCAGTTCGGTCGCCTGCTCCCGCAGCCGCTTGGTGTCCCGTGCGACGAGCACCAGGTCGTGCCCGTCCGCCGCCAGCCGCCGCGCGAACGCGGCACCGATGCCCGCGGTCGATCCCGTAATCAGAGCCGTTGTCATGGCAGCAGCGTAGTGACCCGGAGTGCCGGCGTCCGGTCCGCACGGGCCCGTCCCACCAGGTGGGAAGCGGTGCCCCGCCCCGGGTGACGCGGGCTCAGCCGCCGTGCCGCGCGACGTACTTCCGCGCCTGCGCCAGCGCCTCCGGGTGCAGCGCCCCGCCCGCGTCCAGCAGCCGCGGCAGCAGGTCCCGCTCGGTGGTCGTGGCGCGGAACTCCATCCGGGCGGTCACCCCGTGCGCGGGCCGGTGCACGACCCGTATCGCGTCCCCCGCGCGGATCTCGCCCGGCACGATCACCCGCAGGTACGCGCCCGTCGCGCCCTTCTGCGTGAACCGCTTGACCCAGCCCCGCTCGCCCAGGTGGCCCTGGAACGTCCGGCACGGGATCCGGCCGCCCGTCACCTCCAGCACCAGCCCGGCCCCCACCTGCCAGCGCTCGCCGATCAGCGCGTCCGACACGTCGAGCCCCTCGGTGGTGAGGTTCTCGCCGAACGAGCCGTTCGCCAGCGGGCGCCCCAGCTCGCGCTCCCACGCGTCGAGGTCCTCGCGCGCGACGGCGTACACCGCCTGGTCGTCCCCGCCGTGGTGGCGCAGGTCGCACACCGTGTCCCCGGCCAGGCCGCTGCCCCCGGTGCCCTTGGGGCCGGGCGCCGTGACCAGCACGGGGTGGTCGACGGGCCGCTTGTCGATCCCGGTCAGGCCCTGCGGCTGGTCGGTGTACGGCACGGCCACGGCCCGGCCCAGGTTCAGGGAGAGAAGCCTCATGCCCGCACGGTAGGCGGGCCGGGGTCAAAGCGTCCACGCATTATTCGGCGCGCGGCCCAAGCCTGGCTTATGCTCGGGGGGTGATCGAGGCCCGTCATCTCCGTGTGCTGCGCGCCGTCGCCGCCACGGGCTCCTTCTCCGCGGCGGGACGCGAGCTGGGCTGCACCCAGCCCGCCGTCAGCCAGCAGATGAAGGCCCTGGAGGCGTCCGTCGGCACGCCCCTGCTGGTGCGCACCGGACGCGAGATGCGCCTGACCCAGGCGGGCGAGGCCCTCGTCCGGCACGCGTCCGGCATCCTCGCCGGTCTGACCGCGGCCGAGGAGGAGGTCGCCGCGATCGCCGGACTGCGCGCCGGCCGGGTCCGGCTGGTGTCGTTCCCGAGCGGCAGCTCGACCCTCGTCCCCACCGCCCTGGCCGCCCTGCGCGCCGCCCACCCCGGCACCCGCGTCTCCTTGGAGGAGGCCGAGCCGCCCGAGTCGGTGGACAAGCTGCGCGCCGGCGACTGCGACGTCGCCCTCGCCTTCCGCTACGAGAGGCCGGCCGGCGCCGAGCGCGCCCCGGGCCCCGAGGAGTGGGACGACCTGGTCGTACGGCCGCTGCTGACCGACCGTCTGGTCGGGCTCGTGCCCGAGCGGCACCGGCTGGCCGCCGCCGGGTCCGTCGCCATCGGGGACCTGGCCGACGAGCCGTGGATCGCGGGGTGCCCGCGCTGCCGGGGCCAGTTGGTGCAGGTGTGCGAGGGCGCGGGCTTCACGCCGCGCATCGACTTCGCCACCGACGACTACCCGGCCGTGGTGGGCCTGGTCGGCGCCGGTCTCGGCGTGGCCGTCCTGCCGCAGCTGGCCGTCGCCTCCGTACGCCCGCGCGGTGCGCGCACGGTGACGCTGGAACCGGCGGTGCGCCGCGAGATCGTCGCGCTGACCCTGCCCGACCTGGCGCAGGTGCCGGCGGTGGCGGCGACGCTGGGTGAACTGCAGCGGGCGGCGCGGCCGCGCTGAGCGCGGGGACCCACGTCGTCCGAAGACGACTCCGGCGGAAAAAGACACGGAGGGCATCCCGACCTGACGTCCGGGATGCCCTCCGCCGGCGCACTGAGGGGTGACGACACGTACGAAAATCGTGCGGAAACGTTCCTTCAGTTGTTCGAAGCGGTGTCCATGCTGCTCGACGCCGATACGAGGCGGGTGCGTGCCCGCCCCATCAGCTCCTCGCGCTCGTCCTCGGTCAACCCGCCCCACACCCCGTACGGCTCGCGCACCGCCAACGCGTGCGCCGCGCACTGAGCACGTACCGGGCACCTCATGCAGACCTCCTTGGCCGAGTTCTCGCGAGCGCTCCGGGCCGCCCCGCGCTCGCCCTCCGGATGGAAGAAGAGCGAGCTGTCCACCCCGCGACAGGCAGCCAGCAGCTGCCAGTCCCACAGGTCCGCGTTCGGTCCGGGAAGGCGGGAGAAATCTGCCATTGCGTGACCCCTTGTAGCCGTTCTGAGCGGATACGGTGCCCACGACCGTACAACTACGATCTAAGGAGATGAAAATATGACTCATTGCGAATCTAGCCTCAGACACCAGGAAAAGGGAAGAAATGGGGCCGAATGGGGCACGGCTTGTGATGAAAGGTTGAGGGTCGGCAGCGCTTCCCCGGGTCGTGTCCGGCCCCTCACGTAGAGTGCCGAAGACTGCACGCAGCCCCGTAACTCTTTCGAGTGACCGTCGTTGAGAGTGCGGAGGCGGTTGAAAACACAAGCGCTCGGACAGGCGTCCGAGACGGTCGACCGCACAGGTGACGATACGTACCAGCCTGGAGGCACAAGGTGACGCGCATCAGCTGCGGAGGGCGGCCATGACTTCCGTCCTCGTCTGTGACGACTCCCCGCTTGCCCGAGAGGCGCTGCGCCGCGCGGTCGCGACCGTGCCCGGCGTCGAGCGCGTGACCACGGCGGCCAACGGCGAGGAAGTCCTCCGCCGCTGGGGCGCCGACCGATCCGACCTCATCCTGATGGACGTGCGCATGCCCGGTCTGGGCGGCGTCGAGACCGTGCGGCGGCTGCTGTCCGCCGACCCCGGCGCACGCATCATCATGCTGACGGTCGCCGAGGACCTGGACGGCGTGGCGCTCGCGGTCGCCGCCGGCGCCCGGGGCTACCTGCACAAGGACGCCTCGCGCGCGGAGTTGAGGGCCACAGTGACCCAGGCCCTCGCCGACCCGACCTGGCGGCTCGCCCCGCGCAGGCTGCGGTCGGCCGAGATGGGCGCCGCACCCACGCTCACCGCGCGGGAGATCCAGGTGCTCGAGGGCATGAGCCACGGCCGCTCCAACGCGGAGATCGGCCGCGAGCTGTTCCTCTCCGAGGACACCGTCAAGACCCACGCCCGGCGGCTGTTCAAGAAGCTCGGCGCCTCCGACCGCGCCCACGCGGTCGCGCTGGGCTTCCGGTGGGGTCTCGTCCGCTAGGCCGTGTCTCCCGGTTCGTCCCGGTGCCCCGTCCCCCGGGGGCGTACGGCGCGGCACGCGCACCCGTCCCACCCGAACGGGACGGGGGCGCCCCCCGCGGCGACGCCCACCGCGGCACTGTTGCGCGCTGCGGCGTGGCCGCCGGGACCGGGGTGCCCGCGCCCGGCCGTGCCGGAGCGGGGGCCCTCCCGTCCGGTCGACGCCCTCGGCTGACCCGGAAGACACGGCCTGGGACCCGCGGCCCGGGACCCGTCGGCCGGGCGGGAACTCCGCCCGCCGGAGGTCACGCGGCGGCTCGGCGGTGCGTTCTTTCTCACGGCGTTGCGCCCTTTCGTCCCGTATGCGGCCCGTCGTCCCGCACGCGTGCGTGGCCGCCGGGCGACCGGCCGCCGCGCCGGGCGCCGGCCTCGGCCGGGCGGTTCCGCGCAGGTCGGCCGTGGTGGACGCCCGTCCCTCCGGCCGGTGCCGTACGGGCCACCCGCGGCGTCCTGGCGGGCTCGTACGAGCGGGGTCACGCGCCCGTCCCGGCGGGCCCGCGCGAGGGGCGTCGCCCGCTCGGTCGCGACGGCCGCTGCTCGTTTCGGCGCGGATGCCGCATCCTTGAGGTGTGGAGTTCCTCGGGGACGATTCGGTCGAGCGGAAGGGGAGGGCGCAGGAGATGAGTTCCGGCGCACCTGCTCATAACGCTTCGGTGCACAACGACGGGCGCGGTGCCACGGACCCGACGGCCGCAGGGCACCATGGACCGATGCGCGACGACGAGGCGGCCACTCCTGCCCAGGGGACGATCGGCCCACTCGTGCACCGCGCCGTCGACGGGGACGAGCAGGCGACGCACGACTTGCTCGCCCACGTCCACCCCCTCGCGCTGCGCTACTGCCGCACCCGTCTGTCCCGGCTGCCCGGCGACGCCCGGCACTTCGTGGAGGACCTGGCGCAGGAGGTCTGCGTCGCCGTCCTGCTCGCCCTGCCGCGCTACAAGGACACCGGCCGCCCCTTCGAGGCGTTCGTCTTCGCCATCGCCGCGCACAAGGTGGCCGACCTCCAGCGGGCGGCCATGCGCCACCCCGGGTCCACGGCGGTGCCCTCCGACGAGATGCCCGAGCGGCCCGACGACTCCCTCGGACCCGAGGAGCGCGCCCTGCTGAGCAGCGACGCGGAGTGGGCGAAGAAGCTGCTCGCCAACCTGCCCGAGAACCAGCGCGAGCTGCTGCTGCTGCGGATCGCGGTGGGGCTGACCGCCGAGGAGACCGGACAGATGTTGGGAATGTCACCCGGAGCGGTACGGGTGGCGCAGCACCGCGCGCTGAGCCGGCTGCGCGCGCTCGCCGAGCAGTAGGGCGCCCGGAGTTGGCCCGTTCGTGAACAGGGCGTTGGTGCGGTCCGTACGAACGTACGAAGCCTAAGGCGGCCTCCGGCCGTGGAATGAGACCACCCCGCTTCCCGTTAGCATGGACATCCGCACCGATCAAGGCCATTTGGGGAAGGTGTCATGACTGCCAACGTCGACGGAGTGCCCGACAAATTCGCGACGCTCGGGCTGACCTACGACGACGTGCTGCTGCTGCCGGGCGCGTCGGACATGGCACCCGACGAGATCGACACCGCCTCGTACGTCTCCAAGAACGTGCGGGTGAACATCCCGCTGCTGTCCGCCGCCATGGACAAGGTCACCGAGTCGCGCATGGCGATCGCGATGGCCCGCCAGGGCGGCGTCGGCGTCCTGCACCGCAACCTCTCCATCGAGGACCAGGCCAACCAGGTCGACCTGGTCAAGCGGTCCGAGTCGGGGATGGTCGCCGACCCGATCACCGTGCACCCGGACGCCACGCTGGCCGAGGCCGACGCGCTGTGCGCCAAGTTCCGCATCAGCGGTGTGCCGGTCACCGACGGCAACAAGAAGCTGCTCGGCATCGTCACCAACCGCGACATGGCCTTCGAGTCGGACCGCACGCGCCGGGTGCGCGAGGTCATGACGCCGATGCCGCTGGTCACCGGCAAGGTCGGCATCTCCGGCGTCGAGGCCATGGAGCTGCTGCGCAAGCACAAGATCGAGAAGCTGCCGCTGGTCGACGACGAGGGCGTCCTCAAGGGCCTGATCACCGTCAAGGACTTCGTCAAGGCGGAGAAGTACCCCAACGCCGCGAAGGACGCCGAGGGCCGCCTGCTGGTCGGTGCCGCGGTCGGTGTCGCCGGTGACGCCTTCGAGCGCGCCCAGGCCCTGATCGAGGCGGGCGTCGACTTCATCGTCGTCGACACCGCGCACGGCCACTCCCGTCTGGTCGGCGACATGATCGCCAAGATCAAGTCGAACCACACGCGCGTCGACGTCATCGGCGGCAACATCGCCACCCGCGACGGCGCCAAGGCGCTCGTCGACGCGGGCGCCGACGGCATCAAGGTCGGTGTCGGCCCCGGCTCCATCTGCACGACCCGAGTGGTCGCCGGTGTCGGCGTCCCGCAGGTCACGGCCATCTACGAGGCCGCCGAGGCCGCCCGCGCGGCGGGTGTCCCGGTCATCGGCGACGGCGGCCTGCAGTACTCCGGCGACATCGCCAAGGCGCTGGTGGCCGGCGCCGACACGGTGATGCTGGGCTCGCTGCTCGCGGGCTGCGAGGAGTCCCCGGGCGAGCTGATGTTCATCAACGGCAAGCAGTTCAAGTCGTACCGCGGCATGGGCTCGCTGGGCGCCATGCAGACCCGCGGCGACCGCAGGTCGTTCTCCAAGGACCGCTACTTCCAGGAGGGCGTCGCCTCCGACGAGCAGCTGATCCCCGAGGGCATCGAGGGCCAGGTGCCCTACCGGGGCCCGCTGTCCTCCGTCGTCCACCAGCTGGTCGGCGGCCTGCGCCAGTCGATGTTCTACGTCGGCGGCCGCACGGTGCCCGAGCTGCAGTCCAACGGCCGCTTCGTGCGGATCACGTCGGCGGGCCTGAAGGAGAGCCACCCGCACGACATCCAGATGACGGTCGAGGCGCCGAACTACAGCGCCAAGCGGTGACGCGCACGCGCGCGTGACGCCTGTCCGCGCCTGTGCGACGCCTGTCCGCCGAGGGCGGCCCCGGGACCATCCGGGGCCGCCCTCGGCGCGTTCCCGGTCCGTCCGGGCGTCCGCTGTCGTGACGGTCGGCGACCGTCGGCGATACTGGAAGACGCTGCAACGCATCAGGGAAAGGCCACAGACGTGACTGAGATCGAGATCGGGCGCGGCAAGCGCGGCCGCCGGGCGTACGCCTTCGACGACATCGCCGTCGTCCCCAGCCGTCGTACGCGCGACCCGAAGGAGGTCTCGATCGCCTGGCAGATCGACGCCTACCGCTTCGAGCTGCCGTTCCTGGCCGCCCCCATGGACTCGGTCGTCTCCCCGGCCACCGCGATCCGCATCGGTGAGCTGGGCGGCCTGGGCGTGCTGAACCTCGAGGGCCTGTGGACGCGCTACGAGGACCCGCAGCCGCTGCTCGACGAGATCGTGGAGCTGCCCGCCGAGTCGGCCACCCGCCGCCTCCAGGAGATCTACGCGGCCCCCATCAAGGAGGAGCTGATCGGCGCGCGCATCAAGGAGGTGCGCGACTCCGGCGTGGTCACGGCGGCCGCGCTGTCCCCGCAGCGCACGGCGCAGTTCTCCAAGGCGGTCGTGGACGCCGGCGTGGACATCTTCGTCATCCGCGGCACGACGGTCTCGGCGGAGCACGTCTCCGGTGCGCACGAGCCGCTGAACCTGAAGCAGTTCATCTACGAGCTGGACGTCCCGGTGATCGTCGGCGGCTGCGCCACGTACACGGCGGCGCTGCACCTGATGCGCACCGGCGCCGCGGGCGTGCTGGTCGGCTTCGGCGGCGGCGCGGCGCACACCACGCGCAACGTGCTGGGCATCCAGGTCCCGATGGCGACGGCGGTCGCGGACGTGGCGGCGGCCCGCCGCGACTACATGGACGAGTCCGGCGGCCGGTACGTGCACGTGATCGCGGACGGCGGTGTCGGCTGGTCCGGCGACCTGCCGAAGGCGATCGCCTGCGGCGCCGATGCCGTGATGATGGGCTCCCCGCTGGCCCGCGCGACGGACGCGCCGGGCCGGGGCCACCACTGGGGCATGGAGGCCGTCAACGAGGAGCTGCCGCGCGGCAAGAAGGTCGACCTCGGCACGGTCGGCACGATCGAGGAGGTCCTCGCGGGCCCGTCCCACACCCCCGACGGCTCCATGAACCTCTTCGGCGCCCTGCGCCGCGCGATGGCCACGACGGGCTACAGCGAGCTGAAGGAGTTCCAGCGGGTCGAGGTGACGGTGGCGGACTCCCAGCACCGCCGCTAGCCCCACCGGGCAGACGCAAGGGCCGGTCACTCCCCTGAGGGGGGTGACCGGCCCTTCTGCGTACGTGGCCGCGGCGGGTCGGACCCGCGGGTGGTGGATCTTGCGACTTTTCGGATGGTGAGCGGCCGCCCCTATGAGAGGTAGGGACGGACACCCGTGAACCATCAGGAGCCTGCCGCAGTACCCGCTGCGGTGGGCTCCACCTGTTGCCAGATTACCGGCGCCCCCACCCCTGTGCCAGCAGTCCAGGGACCGCGCACCACCTCGCGCCCCCCCTCACAGCCGGTGCGCCGCCCCCGTCGGTGTCGCGCCGCGGGTGTCCAGGAGGAGTTGGGCCTTCACCGACAGGCCCTGGAGGTCGTACGTGCGGTGCTGTTGGACGAGGATCGTGAGGTCGGCGTCGGCGGCGGCCTCGTAGAGGGAGTCCGCGCGGGGCACCGGGCGGTCCAGGACGCTCCAGGACGGGACGTGCGGGTCGTGGTAGCTGACGGACGCGCCGAGCTCCATCAGCCGGATCGCGATCTCCCGCGCGGGCGTGCCCTGCTGGTCGGCGAGGTCGGGCTTGTAGGTGACGCCGAGGAGCAGCACGCGCGCGCCCCGGGCGGACTTGCCGTGCTCGTTGAGCAGCGCGGCCGCGCGCTGGACGACGTAGCGCGGCATGCGGCTGTTGACCTGCTGGGCCAGTTCCACCATGCGCAGCGGGCCGCCGGCCTGCCCGGCGCGGTCGAGCGGCACCGCGTGCCCGCCGACCCCGGGCCCCGGCCGGAAGGCCTGGAACCCGAACGGCTTGGTCTCCGCGCAGCGGATGACGTCCCACAGGTCGACGCCCAACTCGTGGCACAGCACGGCCATCTCGTTGACGAGCGCGATGTTCACGTGCCGGAAGTTGGTCTCCAGGAGCTGCACGGTCTCCGCCTCGCGCAGCCCACGCGCGCGTACCACCTTCTCGGTCAGCCGGCTGTAGAACGCGGCGGCGGACTCCGTGCACGCGGGCGTGAGGCCGCCGATCACCTTGGGCGTGTTGCCGGGCGTGAAGACCCGGTTGCCGGGGTCGACGCGGCAGGGCGAGTACGCGAGCTGGAAGTCGCGCCCGGCGCGCAGCCCCGAGGTCTCCTCCAGCAGCGGCCGCAGGAAGTCCTCCGTGGTCCCGGGCGGCACCGGCGACTCCAGGATGACCGTGGTGTGCGGCCGCAGGTGCCCCGCCAGGGTGCGCGCGGCCTGTTCCACGAGGCTCAGGTCGAGCCCGCCGTCCGCGTCGCGCGGGGTGGGCGCGCAGATGACGGCTGTGCGCACCCTCCCCAGCTCGGCCGCGTTGGCGGTGCGCCGGAAGCCCCCCGAGAGCATCCGGCGCAGTTCGGCGGGGCTGACGGAGCCGGCCTCGGGCCCGGTGGCGTACCCGAGCGTGGGGATGCCCGCCGCGACCGCCGCCTGGGCGAGGGGCAGGCCGAGCGGGCCGAGTCCGATGACGGCGAGATCTGCGGGCATGGCGTGGGCCGTCCTTCCCAGTAACCGAAGCGGGGCAGGCACGCAAGCCCTGTGGACAGGACGAGCGAGCGCAATGTCAGACTAGGAGTAAATATGACCGTTATGTGGGATTGATCGACTGTGTTTTCCGGCCGGTCCGTTCCGCTCCCGTGGGGGTTGTCCACAGGCTGGGGGCGAGTGGTGGCTGATGTCGGGCATCCCGGTCAGAATTTGGGCATGGGGAAGGAAGACCGGGCCTCGCCCTGAAGGTGCGGCCGACGCGACGGACAGCGGGAGGCAGCGGTGAGGACAGCGACACTGGGGCCGGCGCAGCGAGCCGAGTCACTGGCGGCCATGGCGGAGCGCGAACTGGACGTGCTGGTCGTGGGAGGCGGGGTGGTCGGCGCGGGCACGGCCCTCGACGCGGTCACCCGCGGCCTGTCCACGGGACTGGTGGAGGCCCGCGACTGGGCCTCGGGCACCTCCAGCCGGTCCAGCAAGCTCATCCACGGCGGCCTGCGCTACCTGGAGATGCTCGACTTCGCCCTCGTGCGGGAGGCGCTCAAGGAGCGCGGTCTGCTGCTGGAGCGCCTGGCGCCGCACCTGGTCAAGCCGGTGCCGTTCCTCTACCCGCTCCAGCACAAGGGCTGGGAGCGGCTGTACGCCGGGTCGGGCGTCGCCCTCTACGACGCGATGTCCATGGCCCGCGGGCACGGCCGGGGCCTGCCCACGCACCGCCACCTGTCCCGCCGCCACGCCCTGCGCGTCGCCCCCGCGCTGAAGAAGGACGCGCTGGTCGGCGCGCTGCAGTACTACGACGCCCAGATGGACGACGCCCGCTTCGTCGCGGCCCTGGTCCGCACGGCGGCGGCCTACGGCGCGAAGGTGGCCAACCGCGCGCGCGTCACGGGTTTCCTGCGCGAGGGCGAGCGGGTCGTCGGCGCCCGGGTGCAGGACGTCGAGGGCGGCGGCGAGTACGAGGTCCGCGCCAAGCAGGTCGTCAACGCCACGGGCGTGTGGACCGACGACACCCAGGCGATGGTCGGCTCCCGCGGGCAGTTCCACGTCCGGGCGTCCAAGGGCATCCACCTCGTCGTGCCCAAGGACCGCATCAACTCCACCAGCGGACTGATCCTGCGCACCGAGAAGTCGGTGCTGTTCGTCATCCCGTGGGGCCGGCACTGGATCATCGGCACCACCGACACCGACTGGGACCTCGACAAGGCCCACCCGGCCGCGTCCAGCGCCGACATCGACTACCTCCTGGAGCACGTGAACTCGGTGCTGTCGGTGCCGCTGACCAGGGACGACGTCGAAGGGGTGTACGCGGGGCTGCGGCCGCTGCTGGCCGGCGAGTCGGACGCCACCAGCAAGCTGTCGCGCGAGCACACCGTGGCCCACCCGGTGCCCGGCCTGGTCGTGGTGGCCGGCGGCAAGTACACGACGTACCGGGTCATGGCCAAGGACGCCGTCGACGAGGCGGTGCACGGGCTCGACCTGCGCGTCGCCGACTGCGTCACGGAGGACGTCCCGCTGCTCGGCGCGGAGGGGTACCGGGCGCTGTGGAACGCGCGGGCGAGGATATCCGCCCGCACCGGACTGCACGTGGTGCGGGTCGAGCACCTGCTGAACCGTTTCGGGTCCCTGGCCGAGGAGGTCCTCGACCTGGTCGCGGCCGACCCGTCGCTGGGCGAGCCGCTCCAGTTCGCCGACGACTACCTGCGCGCCGAGATCGTCTACGCCGCCTCGCACGAGGGTGCCCGTCACCTGGACGACGTGCTGACCCGGCGCACCCGCATCTCCATCGAGACCTTCGACCGCGGGGCGCGCTCGGCCCGTGAGGCGGCGGAGCTGATGGCGCCGGTGCTGGGCTGGGACAAGGACCAGATCGAGCGCGAGGTCGAACACTACGAGAAGCGGGTGGAGGCCGAGCGCGAGTCCCAGCTCCAGCCGGACGACCACACGGCGGACGCGGCGCGGCTGGGGGCGCCGGACATCGTGCCGTTGTGACGGGCCGGTGCTCGGTTCCCCGGCGGATCCGACGGCGACCTGTCCTCCGGGCCCGGCATGCGGCGCACGCTCGGCCGCGGTGACAGCCGGCGCCCGGCCGATTCACTCGAACGGGTGTAGTGGTCCGGGATCTCCGTTCGGGGCCCGCTCGTTCTACGGGGTGCGAGGGCAGAACTCGGCGGCGAGCAGGGCCGGTTCGAGGCCGGGATCTGCGATCGCCGTCGTGTTCACCCGGAAGGTCAGGACACGCCGGCCGTCGGGGGTGGCCGCGCTGCGCACGTAGCTGCCCGCTATGCGGCCGTTGTGCCCCCACACGGTGACGCCGCACGCAAGCCGCTGGGGGAACAGGCCCATGCCGTACACGCCGTGTGCGGCACGGGTGTCGAGCATCTCGTGCAGCCAGCGCGGGGGCAGCAGCCGGCCGCCCAGCAGCGCCGCGTAGAAGCGGTCCAGGTCGGCGAGCGTGGTCACCAGCGAACCCGCGGCCCCGGCCGTCCGCGGGTCGAGCTCGGTGACGTCGGAGCCGTCGGCGGCGAAGGCCCGGCCGTGCGGCGGGGGAAGGGTCCTGCGGGACCCGGGGAAGGAGGTGCCGGTCAGACCCAGTGGAGCGAGCAGCCGCCGCTCGGCCTCGGCGGCGTAGGAGCGGCCCGTGACCTGTTCGACGACCAGGCCGAGCAGGACGTAGTTGGTGTTGGAGTAGGCGAAGCGGCCTCGGTCGGCCGGAGGGTGGGTGACGGCGAGACGGACGGCTTCCAGCGCGGTGACGGGCGCCGTGCCGCTGGTGTCCCGGGTGTAGTCGTACAGGCCGCTGGTGTGGGTGAGCAGGGAACGGAGGGTCAGCGCGCGCCCGTCGTTGCCGGCCCCCCGCACCAGGCCGGGCAGGTACCGCTCCACCGGGTCGGACAGCGACAGACGGTGCTCGGCGGCCAGTTGGAGCACCACGGTGGCGACGAACGTCTTGGTGACGCTGCCGGCCCGGAAGTGGTCGTCGCGTGCGATGCCCGGACCCGCCTCGGCGTAGCGGGTGCCGTTCTCCCCACGGGCCAGCAGGGCGGCGGCGGGTACCCCGCCCCGGGTGAGCAGCAGCGGCAGCAGGGCGTCCGCGGGTGCCGGGGACGCGCTCTGCGAGGCGCTCGTGGTGAGCCAGAGGAGCACCAGGGCCAGGGGTATGACCCGCAGGCTTCGAAGCAGCGGCGGCATCGCGGGTCCTCTCGTGGGGGCGCGCCCCATCCTGCACGCGCTCCCTGTGCGCCGTGGTGGCGGGTGGCAGGGGGAGTTGTGGAGGGCCCCGCTCCGGGCGTGTCGCAGCCCGCGGCCGAACTGTGTCGCACCTATTGGCCGAAATGTGCCGTGCAAGAGGTCCGGACAGGGGAACCCGGGGCGTTGGGCACTTGTCGGGTGAGGGACAATGGAGGCTCTGTCAGGGCGGGTTGCTTGAGGGGACGCATGTCGGAGGCGGAGCGGGCGGGAGCATCCCGTCAGGACAAGAGCGCACGTCTCCTCGCCGGGCGGTACCGGCTGGGAGACGTACTCGGCCGCGGCGGCATGGGTACGGTGTGGCGCGCGGAGGACGAGACGCTCGGACGGACGGTCGCCGTCAAGGAGTTGCGGTTCCCGTCGAACATCGACGAGGACGAGAAGCGCCGGCTGATCACCCGGACGCTGCGCGAGGCCAAGGCCATCGCCAGGATCCGCAACAACAGCGCGGTGACGGTCTTCGACGTGGTCGACGAGGACGACCGGCCGTGGATCGTGATGGAGCTCGTCGAGGGCAAGTCGCTCGCCGAGGTGATCCGCGAGGACGGCGTGCTGGAGCCCAAGCGGGCGGCCCGGGTGGGCCTGGCGGTCCTGGACGTCCTGCGGTCCGCGCACCGCGAGGGCATCCTGCACCGTGACGTGAAGCCGTCCAACGTGCTGCTGGAGTCCGGCACTGACCGGGTCGTGCTCACCGACTTCGGCATCGCTCAGGTCGAGGGCGACCCGTCCATCACCTCCACCGGCATGCTCGTCGGCGCCCCCTCCTACATCGCCCCGGAGCGGGCGCGCGGGCACAAGCCCGGCCCGGCGGCCGACCTGTGGTCGCTCGGAGGGCTGCTGTACGCGGCGGTCGAGGGCACCCCGCCGTACGACAAGGGCTCGGCGATCGCGACGCTCACCGCGGTGATGACCGAGCAGTTGGAGGAGCCGAAGAACGCCGGTCCGCTGCGGGACGTCATCTACGGGCTGCTGACCAAGGACCCGGAGCGGCGCCTGGACGACGCCGGGGCGCGCGCCATGCTCAACGCGGTGGTCCTCGCGCGCGACCCGAAGGAGTCCGAGCCGGCCGACGCGACGAAGGTCGTGCCGCTGCCGAAGCAGGCGGACGGGACGCGGGAGAAGGGCGGTTCGGGCGAGAAGCTGCGCGGGGCGCTGCGGTCCGTGCGCAAGGCGGCCGCGGCCGGCGGGACGGCGGCTTCGGCGGCCGGGACGCGTGACGGGTCCGCGAGCGGGACGGCCGCGGGCGGGGTCGACACGGCGGACACGGCCGGCTCCGGCGGGACGCGGTCCACGGGCACGGCCGCGACGACCTCCGTGCGGTCGGCGTCCGCCGGGACGGCGGGCGGTGCGGACGACGCCGGCACCACCGGCTCGGGCGGGGGCCGCAGTTCGGGCTGGCCCGTGATGACGCCGCCGGCCGACCTGCCGCCGAGGCCGGTGCCCCGGGCGCCGCTCACCGACGTGGTGCCGCGACGCACACTGGTGATCATCGCTGTGGTGGCGGCGCTCGCGGTGCTCGGCACGGTGCTGGCCCTCACCCTCGGCGGTGGGGACGACGACGGTTCCGACGGCGCCAAGGGCGGCCCCGGGGCGAGCTCGGTCGCCGGCCGGAGCCCCGGCGCCAAGGAGGACAAGAGCGGCGGGACCGGCACCGACGGGTCGGCCTCGCAGTCCGCGCCCACCGGGACCTCCTCCGCCGCCGAGCCGGGCAGCGGGTCCGGGACGAGCGGCAGCACCGGCGCGGGCACGTCGGCGGGCGGCAAGAGCACGGCCGTGTCCACGCACAAGGGCGGCCAGGGGTACTCGATCGGGCTGCCGCAGGGGTGGACGTTCCAGAAGACCTCCTCCGCCGGTGACCGGTTCACCGGGCCGAACGGGCAGAAGCTGCTCGTCGCCTGGACGACCGAGCCGAAGGACGACCCGGTCGCCGACTGGAAGAACCAGGAGCGCGGCATGGTGCGCTCGCAGTACCAGAAGATCCGGATAGCCAAGGTGGACTACCGCGACTGGAACACGGCCGACTGGGAGTTCACCTACGTCGACGGCGGCACCGCGTACCGGACGATCGACCGGGGTTTCGTGGTGAACGACCACCAGGGCTACGGGCTGATGTACACGGCGAAGGCGGCCGACTGGAACAGTGCCGAGCGGGCGGCCACCTGGAAGACGCTCTCGGAGACGTTCCAGCCGAAGAAGTGACGGCGGGTCGGCGTTCGGGCCGCGGCGCGGCGGGAAGCCGTGGAAGGAGCGGCCGGGGAGGCGAGATCTGGCATCCCCACTTTGCGGGTTGCCTCCGGCACGTATCGTGAGTGCTTGCGGACCGTACGCATCCGGCCGGATGCCCACAACGGTGCGTGACACGAACGGATTTGACCGACCGGGCGGCTGGGGGAGGCACACGTGGACGACTATGCGGGGCGGGTACTCGCCGACCGCTACCGCCTGCCGCTGCCGCCCGCCGACGAGTACGAACTCACCGAGAGCCGGGCCTTCGACACCTACAGCGGACAGGAAGTCCTGGTCCGCCAGGTGCCGTTGCCCGAGGTCGTCGAGGCCGAAGTGCTCGACGCGGAGGGACTGCCCGCGGGGTTCACCGCCCGTGAGCGCAGGATGCCCGGCGCGAGCACGCGCAGGCCGTCCGACCCGGTCGTGCGGCGCGCTGTGGAGGCCGCGCAGGCCGCCGCCGGCATCCCCGACCACCCCCGCTTGGACCAGGTCTTCGACGTGTTCGCCGACGGCGGCTCGCTGTGGATCGTCAGCGAGCTGGTGGCCGCGCGGCCACTCGCGGCGCTGCTCGCCGAGCGGACGCTGACGCCGTACCGGGCGGCGGAGGTCGCCTCCGACGTGCTGATGGCGCTGCGGGTGCTGCACGCGCACGGCTGGGTGCACCGCAACATCACCGCGCGCACCGTCCTGGTCTGCGACGACGGCCGGATCATGCTGACCGGGCTCGCGGTCGGCGCGGCCGAGGAGGCGCTGTGCGGGTACGACCCCGTGCCGGCCGAGGACGACGGCGGGCCCAGCCCGGGTCCCGGCGGCGCGGCCGGTGCACCCGGCGGCGCGGTCGACCCCGAGGCCGCGCGCCGTGCCGCCATCGAGGCGCGGGCGGCGGGCCGGCTCCCCGCGCCCCCACCCGCCCCGCGCGGCGCACCCGGGGCCGCTCCAAGTGCGCGGCCCGTGCCCCCCGGGGGCACCTCCCCGGCCGTTCCCGGGTCCCGTGGCGCGCTCGCCCCCCGGGCGCTGGAGAGCACCGAGGACATCCGGGCCGCGCGGGCCGGGGCCATCGCCGCGTACCGGGCGGGCGCGCGGGCGGCGGCCCGCATCCAGGAGGCCCAGGAAGCCCAGCAGGGCCGGCGGGCGGCGCTCCCCGGCGCCCGCACCCCGGTCGAGGGCGGCCCGGCGCAGGGCGCGCCGACGTCGCCGTACGGCAGCGGGCTCGCGCAGCCGGGCGGTCAGCCGCCCGGGCAGATCGCCGACCCCTACGGGGTGCGCGGAGCCCCGGCGGGCCTGCCCGCCCCGGCCCCGTACGACGGCGGCCGGCAGCTCCCCGGCCCCGGTGAGGGCCCCGGCACGGGGGAACAGCAGGGGACGCGGCCCGCCCGCTGGGACGACCCCGCCACCGGGACGCCCGCCCCGCGCGGGCCCGCCACCGCGCTCGCCGCCGAGCGGGCACGGCAGGCCCGGATGGCCGTGGTCGGCCCGGTCACCGAGCGGTGGGCGCCCGAACAGGCCGGTCCCGTGCACGAGAACTGGCAGCTGGCCGCGCCCATCGGACCCGCCACCGACCTGTGGGCGCTCGGCGCCCTGCTGTTCCGCGCCGTCCAGGGCCACGCGCCCTATCCCGAGGACTCGACCGCCGAGCTGGTGCAGCTGGTGTGCGCGGAGCCGCCGGCGTTCGCCGAGGAGTGCGGGCCGCTGCGGCCGGTCGTGGAGTCGCTGCTGCGCCAGGACCCCACCGAGCGCCCCGACGTGGAGCTCCTCAGCGGCTGGCTGCGCTCCCTGGTGCGTTCGGCGCCCGAACCGGAGGCCGGCGTCCATGTGATCGCCGCGCCGCCGGCCGATCCGCGCCGGCTGCCCATCATCCGGCGCAAGGGCGAGCTGGTGCGCCGCCGCAAGGCCGGGCTGCCCGCGCACCACGGGCGGCACAAACGGCACGAGGCGAGCGGTTCGCCCCGCAGCCTGGGCCGCACCCTGCTCGTGCTGATCCTGCTGGTGCTGGCGGCGGCGGTGGCGTACGCGGTGCTGTTCATGCCCAAGGCGGGCGAGCGGGACGGCACCGCGCAGAACACCGGCACGGGCACCGTCAGCGACCCGCCCGCGGCGAGCAGCAGCAGCGAACCCCGGCCCGAGCAGACCTCGCCCGCGCCGCGCGGCAGCGGCAGTCCCACCGCCGGGACCCCGTCCGGCTCCGGCCCCGCCGTCGCCAACGGCTTCACGCTGCGCACCGACACGGCCGGTTTCCGCGTCGCCGTGGCCGACGGCTGGGACCGCACGCCGAAGAACGGGCGCGCCCAGGTCGTGTACTCCCACGGGGACTTCGAGCTGATTGTCGTCCCCGGGCGGGACTCCTCGGCCCGGTACGGCGGCGATCCGATGGTCTACCAGCGGGAGAAGGAGAGCGAACTCCAGCCGTACCGGGACTCCAGCTGGGCCACCGCCTCCGGGCTGCGGACCACCCAGGTGGGTGAACGCGTCATGGCGGAGGGCCAGTTCACCTGGACGGGGACCGGCGGGCGCGAGCTGTACGTGCGCAACCTCGCGCTGCTGCTCGACGGCCGCTACCACGTCGTCCAGGTGCGCGGCCCGGAGGCCGAGCGCGACGAGGTGACCCGCATCTACGAGCAGGCGCAGGCTACTTACCAGTACACGGGCTGACCGGCACGGGGCCGACGGCGGCGGGGGCCCGGTGGCGGCTCCGGTTCCCGCCGCGGGCCGGAAGCGACAACCGTCACAGTGCGGTCTCCTTGGCACCCCGCTGGTTCCGTGGACGGTGGGCAATCCTTACGCTGACCCTGTCAAGAGCATTGCGGGGCAACGTGAATCAGATGCAGGGCCTGCTCCTCGCGGGCCGCTACCGGCTCGCCGATTCCATCGGCAGCGGCGGCATGGGCCGGGTGTGGCGCGCCCACGACGAGCTGCTGCACCGGGCCGTCGCCATCAAGGAGCTGACCGCCGCGCTCTACGTCTCCGAGAGCGAACAGCCGGCCCTCCTCGCGCGCACCCGGGCCGAGGCCCGCGCCGCCGCCCGGATCAACCACTCCGCCGTGGTCACCGTGCATGACGTGCTCGAACACGACGGCCGCCCCTGGATCGTGATGGAGCTGGTCGAGGGCCGCTCGCTCGCCGACGCCGTCAAGCAGGAGGGCCGCCTAGAGCCCGCCGAGGCCGCCCGGATCGGCCTGTGGGTGCTGCGCGCCCTGCGCGCCGCGCACTCCGCCGGCGTCCTGCACCGCGACGTCAAGCCCGGCAACGTCCTGCTCTCGCACGACGGCCGGGTCCTGCTCACCGACTTCGGCATCGCCCAGATCGACGGCGACACCACCATCACCCGCACCGGGGAGGTCGTCGGCTCCGTCGACTACCTCGCCCCCGAGCGGGTCCGCGGCCAGGACCCCGGCCCGTCCTCCGACCTGTGGGCGCTCGGCGCCACCCTGTACACGGCCGTCGAGGGCCGCTCGCCGTTCCGCCGCACGTCCCCGCTGTCCACCATGCAGGCCGTCGTCGAGGAGGAGGCCGCCGAGCCACGGTACGCCGGTCCGCTCGGCCCCGTCATCACCGCCCTGCTGCGCAAGGACTCCGCCTCCCGCCCCGGCACCGCCGAGGCCGAGCACCTGCTCGCCCAGGCCGCCGAGGGCCGCAGCCCGCACGAGGCCCAGGCGTACGTGCCGACGCAGTACGGCCCCGACCTCCGGCCCGGCTACGACAGCGGCAGCGGGCGGACGCCCTACGCGAGCGGCACCCACCCCGGCGGCATCGACGCGGCGACCGGGGCGCCGTACGGCCCGAGGACGCCGGACGGGCACACGCCGCCCTCCCACACGCCCCTGCCGTACTCGTCCCTCGCGCACACGCCCGTGCCGCAGCCGTCGGTGACCGGTCCGACCGCCGTGGGGCCGACCCCGATGGGGCCGCCGCCGGGGCCGGGGACCGCCACGCGTCCCCAGCAGCCGCCGCGGCGGCGCCGGTTGCGCACGCTCGCCCTCGTGGTGGCCGTGGCCGCGCTGATCGGCGGCGGTACCGCCGTGGTGCTCCAGCAGTGGGACTCCGGGCGGCACGACCAGGGCGACGGCCGTACGACCCTGTCGCCGAGTCCCTCCGCGCCGAGCCCCTCGCAGCCCAGCCCGTCGGCGACCGACGGCACCTCGCCCGACTCCTGGCAGCCGGTGACCGACCCGCTGGGCTTCAGGCTGTCCCTGCCCCAGGGCTGGAAGCGCGTGGTGTACCAGGACGACGGCGACCTCAAGCAGGTCGACTACACGCCCGACGGCGGCGAGCACTTCGTGCGCATCGCCGTGGACACCTCCCCGGACTACGACGACGCCTACGAGCACCAGGCCGACCTGGACACGCAGTTGAAGCGGCTCGTGGACTACCGGCGGGTGACGCTGGAGCGCAACGTCTACCGCGACCGCCCGGGTTCCGAGTGGGAGTACACCTGGACCGCGCTCGCCAAGGACACCGACTTCCCCGGGCCGCGGCGCGCGAAGGAGGAGACGTACCTCGGGCGGGACGGCACCGAGTACGTCCTGTACATCTCCTCGCCGGCCGACGACTGGGACACCACCGCCCAGCAGTTCGAGTCGGTGCTGCGCAGTTGGCGGGAGCCCGCCGGCGCCTCCTGATCCCGGCCCCGGTGGCCGCGGGGCCGCCACGGGGCACGGGAGTTGGCCGGTCACCGCCCCGGAGGCGGACCGTCCGGTGCGGCATGATGGGGCCCATGGGGACCGAGGGGGACGAGGACCGCCGTGTGATCGCGGGCCGGTACCGGCTGCGGACACGGCTCGGGCGCGGCGGCATGGGCGTGGTGTGGCGGGCGACCGACGAACTGCTCGGCCGCAGCGTCGCCGTGAAGGAACTCTCCCAGGACGCCTCCCTCGACGACACCGACGCCCGCGACCGCCGCGACCGCACCCTGCGCGAGGCCCGCGCGGTGGCCCAGCTGCACCACCCGCACATCATCGTGGTGCACGACGTGGTGGTGGAGGACGAACGCCCCTACATCGTCATGGAGTTGATCGACGGCGGCTCGCTCGCCGACCGGATCGCCGAGCACGGCCCGGTCGACGTGGCCGAGGCGGCGCGGATCGGCCTGGCCCTGCTGGGTGCCCTGCGCGCCGCGCACGAGGCCGGTGTCCTGCACCGCGACATCAAGCCCGCCAACGTCCTCATCGAGTCCGGCACCGGCCGGGTCGTCCTGACCGACTTCGGCATCGCCCAGGTCGCGGGCGCCACCACGCTCACCGAGACGGGTTCGTTCGTGGGCTCGCCCGAGTACACCGCCCCGGAGCGCATGTCCGGCGAGCGCACCGGCCCGGAGTCCGACCTGTGGTCGCTGGGCGCGCTGCTGTGCACGGCCCTGAGCGGCCGCTCGCCGTTCCGCCGCGACTCGCTGGGCGGCATCCTGCACGCCGTCGTCTTCGACGAGATCCGCACACCGGCCGAGGCGGGGCCGCTGCTGCCCGTCGTACGGGGGTTGCTGGAGCGCGATCCGCAGCGGCGGCTGGACGCGGTGGAGGCGGAGCGGATGCTGCGCGCCTACCGGGACACCGGACGCGTGCCCGCGGCGCCCGCCGACCGCACGCCGACCCAGCGGGACGTGCCGCAGGCCGGTCCGCCGCGGCGGAAGCCGCCGGGCGAGGCGGCCGGTGCGTTCGGGCAGGAGCCGTCCGCGCCCGCCGACCGGCCGGTCCCGCGGGACCGGCCGCCGCGCACCAAGCGGGGCGCGCTGATCGCCGCGCTGCTGGTGGCCGCGCTGGCCGGGGCCGGCCTGTCGGCGGCCGCGCTGCTCATGCACGGCGGCGGCGACGGGGGCGGCACCCCGGCCAGCTCGGCGCCGCACGGCGCGACCGGCAGCGGTACGCGCGGGCCGACCCCCACCGCGACCGCCACGCCGCACCCCACCGTGACCGTGACGCGCGGTCCCGTGCCGGCCCCGCCCGTGTCCCCGGCCTCCCACGCCCGGCAGGCGGCGCCCTCCGGGTACCGCATCGCCGACGACCCGGCCGGGTTCGCGCTCGCCGTGCCGGACGGCTTCACCCGCAGCCCGCAGGGGGAACGGGTCTTCTACCTCTCCCCGGACGGCGCGTTCCGCCTCGGCGTCAAGGTGACCGCACCCGGGCCCGGCGGTCCGCACGCCGTGATGGAGCGCGCCGCCGCCGAGGGCACCGACACCAACCCCGGCTACCGCGACGGCGTGGTCACCGACACCACGCACGGCGGACGGCCCGCCGCGCTCTGGGAGTTCACCTGGAACGGCTTCAGCGCGGCGGAGGGCCCCCGGCACACCTACGACCTGTGCTGGGAGGACGGCGACCGGCTCTACGACGTGTGGGTGTCGGCGCCGGTCGGCAAGGTGCGCGAGGCGCGGGAGTACTTCGACGTGGCCGTCGACACGTTCATGGCCCCGTGAGGCCACGGGGGGGCAGCGGGCACGTGCCCGGTACGTCACGGCTCTGTGACCGGTGGGGCCCGGGAGTGGAGCGGCGGGCGCCGGGCGCGATAGGGATGGACGCATGAGCAGCAACGGGGGAGCCCCGCACGGGGCCGAGGACACGACGAGTTTCGTTCTGCAGCCGCCACGGCCGGCGCCGGTACCGGCCCAGGGCCCGGCCCCGACGGCCCCGGAGTCTCCCGCGCAGGCACCGGGCTCCGCGTCTCCCGCGTCCGCCGCGTGGGCCTCGGCCTCCGGGCCCACCGGGCAGGCCCCGGCACCGGCGGCCCCCGTGTCCCCCACGCAAACGCCCGCACCGGGCCAGGCCCCGGCCCCGGCCGCGCCCCCGCCCGTCTCCCAGGACCCCGGGGTCGGGCGCCTCGTCGCGGGGCGCTACCGGCTGCTGGCCAGGCTCGGGCACGGCGGCATGGGCACCGTGTGGCGGGCCGAGGACGAGACGGTGGACCGCGAGGTCGCCGTCAAGGAGCCGCGGGTACCGGACCACCTCCCCGAGCGGGAACGGGCCAACGCCTTCGAGCGGATGCGCCGCGAGGCACGCGCGGCGGCCCGCCTCGACCACCCCGCCGTCGTGAACGTGCACGACGTGGCAGTCGTCGACGGCCGCCCGTGGATCGTGATGGAGCTGGTCCACGGGCGCTCCCTGGGCGACGTCCTCCAGGAGGGCACGCTCGACGCCCGCGAGGCGGCCCGGATCGGCCTGGAGGTGCTCGGCGCGCTGGAGGCCGCGCACGCGGCGCGCATCCTGCACCGGGACGTGAAGCCGGACAACGTGCTGCTCGGCCGCCACGACCGCGTCGTCCTCACCGACTTCGGCATCGCCCACATCGAGGGCGAGAGCAACCTCACCGACACCGGCGGGTTCGTCGGGTCCCCCGAGTACATCGCGCCCGAGCGGGTGCTGGGCCGGCGGCCGGGACCCGCGTCCGACCTGTGGTCGCTGGGCGTCGTGCTGTACGCAGCGACCGAAGGCGTCTCGCCGTTCCGCCGCAGCAACACCCCCGCCACCCTCCAGTCGGTGCTGCACGCCGTGCCGGCGCCGCCCGCCGCGGCGACCGGTCCGCTCGCCGAGGCCATCAACGGGCTGCTGGAGAAGGACCCGGCCCGGCGCCCGGACGCCGCCCGGGTGCGGGCGCTGCTCCAGGCCGCGGCGAACCCGCCCGTGCCGCAGCCGGCGCCGGTCGTGCGCGAGGTGGAAGTCCCAGGCCCGAGGCGGTCGTTGGGGCGCACGGCGTGGATCGGGCTGGGGGCGGCCGTGGTGGCCGCGGCGGTGGCGGCCTACCTGGTGCTCGCCGACCCCTTCGCCGGGCCGCTGCCCGACCACTGGTCCAAGGGCCACGAGAAGGACCTCACGGCCACGGTCGCCCACCCCGACGCGTACGTGCGGAGCGTGCCCGAGAAGGCGCCGGACGACGGGCACTGGGTCGCCTACACCGACCCCAGCGGCGCGATCTCCCTGGCGCTGTCCGTCGCCCGCAGGTCGGAGGACCGCGGCACCGACATCAAGGAGTCCGCGGCGGCCGAGATGTACGCCGACAACGGCGACTTCCTCGCGAGCGGCGACTACCGCCTCGACATGCCCGAGCACCCGCGCACCGCGACCGACGACAACGTCACCTTCCACGGCAGGAAGGCGGCCCGGAACACGGTCAGGTACGTCACCGACGACAGCCGCAGCCCCCTCCCGCGCGAGGTGCAGATCTTCTACTACCGGTCCTCCGCAGGGGACATGTACAAGCTCACCGTGTCCTATCCGGGCAAGGGCGACTTCACCGGCCGGGGCCGCGAGGTGGCCCGCACCGCGATCGCCAACCTGGACGTGGACACGCTCTGACCGGGCGGGCGCCGGCCGCGTCGACAACCGGGGGCCGCGCACGGTAGTCATGGGGCATGAGCAACGACCGGGACGCCGCGGGCGCCAAGGGGCGGACCGTCGGCGGCCGGTACCGGCTGCTGGAGCGCATCGGCTCCGGCGGCATGGGCACGGTCTGGCGGGCGCACGACGAGCTCGTCGACCGTGAAGTCGCCGTCAAGGAACCCCGGTTGCCCGGCGAACCCGGTGACGAGTCGCACCGCCGGGCCGCCCACCGCCTCTACCGCGAGGCCCGCGCGGCCGCCCGCGTCGACCACCCCTCGGCCGTCTCCATCCACGACGTGGTCGCCGAGGAGGCGGACGGCGAGGGCGCCGACCCGGTGGTCGGGGCGGCCGGCCTCGACGTACTGCCCTGGATCGTCATGGAGCTGGTCCGCGGCGAGTCCCTCCAGGAGCTGCTGCGGCGCGGCCCGCTGGTGCCCCCGGAGGCCGCGCGCATCGGCCTCGCCGTCCTCGGCGCCCTGCGTGCCGCGCACGCGGTCGGCATCGTCCACCGGGACGTCAAACCGGCGAACGTCCTGCTCGGCGCGCACGGCCGGGTCGTCCTCACCGACTTCGGCATCGCCCACGTCCAGGGTGAGGACCCCCTCACCGCGACCGGCGAGTTCGTCGGCTCGCTGGAGTTCGTCGCCCCCGAGCGCATGTCCGGCCGCATCGCCGGCCCGCCCTCCGACCTGTGGTCCCTGGGCGTCCTCCTGTACGCCGCCGTGGAGGGCTGGTCCCCCTTCCGCCGCACGTCGCTGGAGTCGACGCTCGCCGCGATCCTGACCGCCGACGCGCCGGAGCCGCAACGGGCGGGAGCCCTCGGCCCGTTGCTCACCCGGCTGCTGGTGAAGGACCCCGCCCTGCGCCCGGACGCCGAGCAGGCGGAGGCGGTGCTGCGGGCGGTGGCCGACGGTACGCAACCGGTGCCGGAGGCCGCCGGGGACGTACCCGCGGCCGACGCGTGGCCCGCACCGGAGGTGTCGACGGGGAGCGGCCCCGCAGCCCAGGAGCCGCGCGCGCTCCGGGAGTTCGCCGAGGACATACGCACGCGACGGCTGGCGACACGGCCCGCCGCGCCCGGGGCCGACGGCGTGCCGGAAGGAGTCCACGAGCGGGAAGCCGACCGTATACCCGCAGCCGTCCGCACACCTTCCAACGACGACACCCCCAACCGACCCGGCACGACGGTCGAGCCCCCACCCCCACCGACCGGGCCGGAGGCCCCCGCGTCGCCCCCGCGCCGCTCCCTCCACCGCCGCCCCCTTCCGCTCGCCCTCCTGGGCGGGGTCCTGGTCGGCACCGTCTGGTTCGGGTCCGCCTTCGTCCTCGACTCCGACGACGGCGCGGACACGAGGAACACGGCGGCGCACAGCCCGTCGTCCGGGAAGCCGGGCCCCGGCACCACCTCCGCCCCGAGCGCCGCGGGCTGGACCGCGCACCCCGAGCAGGCGATGCGCGCGACGCTCTCCCTCCCCACCGCCTACACGGAGTTCGCCCGCCAGGGCAACGACACCGTCCAGCCCCGCATGGTGGAGTACGCGGCCGGCTCGGTCCAGGTCCGCCTCGTGCAGTACGACTCCTCACCGGGCGGCGACCTCATGAGCCAGGCGAAGCAGCACGCGCGGACCTGGACGTACTTCGACGAGCACACCACGCAGTACACGGTCACCTCGCTGCGCGGCCGGGACGCCGTCCAGTCCGACACCGTCTACGGCGACCAGGACGCCCGGCACCGGGTGCTGGAGTTCTTCGTCCGCACCGAGGACGGGCGCCAGTACGAGCTGCGGGTCGAGATGCCCAAGGGGTCGGCGGAGGAGAAGCAGGGGGCCGCGCTGTTCAAGGCGGCTCGGGACCGGCTCGTCATCCTCCCGGGCTGAGCGAAGGCCCCTGATCAGGGCATTCGTGCCAGTGATCACTGGCGGCGTGTGAGCGGTGCGTGAATCCCTGTTACCGACGGGTACACAAAGGGCGCCCGGCGGCATACCCTGCGCCTCATGACCGACGCGCAGGCTCCTGAGAAGGCCGCTACCGGCACCAACCCCGTCGCCCCCGTCCCGCCGGGCGTCCGCACCGCGGCCGACGTGGTCACGCCGGAGCTGGTGGCCCAGCTCACCAAGGGGGTGGCCGGCTCGGGCCGGACCGCCAACCACACGCCGTTCACCGGCGAGAAGCTCGCCGACCTGCCGGAGTCCACGCCCGAGGACGTGGCCGCCGCCTTCGAGCGGGCCCGCGCCGCGCAGGCCGTGTGGGAGCGCACACCCGTACGGGAGCGCGCTGCCGTGCTGCTGCGCTTCCATGACCTGGTCCTGGAGCGCCAGGCGGAGGTCCTGGACCTGATCCAGCTGGAGACCGGCAAGGCCCGGCTGCACGCCCACGAGGAGGTCCAGGCCGTCGCGGTCGCCGCCCGCCACTACGGCCGCAAGGCCCCCGCCTACCTGCGTCCCAAGCGGCACACCGGCGCGATGCCGACCCTGACGAAGGTCACCGAGCTGCGCCACCCGCGCGGAGTGGTCGGCCAGATCGCCCCCTGGAACTACCCGCTGGAGCTGTCCGTGGGCGACGCCCTGCCGGCGTTCGTGGCGGGCAACGCGGTGGTGATGAAGCCCGACACCGAGACCTGCCTGACCGCGCTGTGGGCGCGCGACCTGCTCGTCGAGGCGGGCCTGCCGGCCGAGGTCTTCCAGGTCGTCCTGGGCGACGGCCCGGTCGTCGGTCCCGAGGTGGTCCGGCACGCCGACTACGTCTCCTTCACCGGCTCCACCCGCACCGGCCGCGAGGTCGCGCAGGGCGCCGCCGCCCGCCTGGTCGGCGTCTCCCTCGAACTCGGCGGCAAGAACGCCATGCTGGTCCTGGAGGACGCCGACCTCGACCGGGCGGCCGCGGGCGCGGTGCGCGCCTGCTTCTCCTCCGCGGGCCAACTGTGCATCTCCATCGAGCGGTTGTACGTCCACGAGTCGATCGCGGACGCCTTCCTGGAACGCTTCGCCGCCCGCACCCGGGCGATGCGCCTGGGCACGGCCCTCGCCTACGGCGCCGACATGGGCTCGCTGGTGGGGGAGCGGCAGCTCGAGACCGTCACCCGGCACGTCGAGGAGGCCGTGGCCAAGGGCGCGCGGGTCCTCGCCGGCGGCGTCGCGCGCCCGGACGTCGGGCCGTACTTCTTCGAGCCGACGGTCCTCGACGGCGTCACCGAGCCGATGGCGGTGTGCACCGAGGAGACCTTCGGTCCGGTCGTCTCCGTCTACCGCTTCCGCACCGAGGACGAGGCCGTCGACCTGGCCAACTCCACGCCGTACGGCCTGAATGCCTCCGTATGGACCAGGGACGGCCGCCGGGGCCGCGCGATCGCCGCCCGGCTGCGCGCCGGCACGGTCAACGTCAACGAGGGCTACGCCGCCGCGTACGGCAGCGTCCAGTCCCCGATGGGCGGCATGAAGGACTCCGGCCTCGGCCGCCGCCACGGCTCCGAGGGGATCCTCAAGTACACGGAGGCCCAGACGGTGGCCCAGCAGCGGCTGCTGCCGATGGCGCCGGCGCTGGGGATGACGGACGAGAAGTACGCGCAGTTCATGAGCCGCAGCCTGCGGCTGATGAAGGCCCTGCGCCTCAAGTAGGACCCGCCGCACCGGAATCCGGGCCGGGCGCGGTCCGTCCCGGCCCCACCCGTTCTCGACGAGGAGAGCACGTGTCCCAGGACAGCTCCGACAGCTCCCGCAGCTCCGACGGCTCCGACCACGACGTCGCCCGTGACGCCCAGGACGCCCACGAAGCCGACGACGCCCACGATTACGACGTAATCATCGTCGGCTCCGGCTTCGGCGGCAGCGTCACCGCCCTGCGCCTCACCGAGAAGGGCTACCGGGTGGGGGTGCTGGAGGCCGGCCGCCGCTTCACCCGGGAGACCCTGCCGAAGAACTCCTGGGACCTGAAGAACTACCTGTGGGCGCCGAAGCTCGGCATGTACGGCATCCAGCGCATCCACCTGCTCGGCAACGTCATGGTGCTGGCGGGCGCGGGCGTCGGCGGCGGGTCGCTGAACTACGCCAACACCCTCTACGTACCGCCCACGGCGTTCTTCGAGGACCCGCAGTGGCGGGACATCACCGACTGGCAGGAGGAGCTGAAGCCGTACTACGACCAGGCGCGGCGGATGCTCGGCGTCCGGCTCAACCCGACGATGACGCCCTCCGACGTCCACCTGAAGGCGGCGGCCGAGCGGATGGGCGTCGGCGACACCTTCCACCTGGCCCCGGTCGGCGTGTTCTTCGGCGACGGCCAGGACGCCGACGGCCGGACGACGGCCCGGCCGGGCGAGCGGGTGCCCGACCCGTACTTCGGCGGCGTGGGCCCGGAGCGAGCCGCCTGCGCCGAGTGCGGCGAGTGCATGACGGGCTGCCGCCACGGCGCCAAGAACACGCTCAACGAGAACTACCTCTACCTCGCCGAGAAGGCCGGCGCGGTCGTCCACCCGATGACGACGGTCGTGTCGATCACCGACGACTCACGGGGCGGGTACGCGGTCGCCACCCTGCCGACCGACGACCGCAGCGCCGAGGGCCGCCTCTTCACGGCCCGCCGGGTCGTCGTGGCCGCCGGCACCTACGGCACCCAGACCCTGCTGCACCGCATGAAGGCCGGCGGGCAGCTGCCGTACATCTCGAAGCGGCTGGGCGAGCTGACCCGGACCAACTCCGAGGCGCTGGTCGGCGCGCAGACGGACAACCGGCGCTACCGCAAGGTGACGGGCGCCCCCAGGGCCGACTTCACCCGCGGTGTCGCGATCACGTCGTCCATCCACCCGGACGAGAACACCCACATCGAGCCGGTCCGCTACGGCCGGGGCTCCAACGCGATGGGCAGCCTGTCGATCCTCCAGGTCCCCTACGCACAGGGCTCGTCGCGGGCGCTGGCGTGGCTGCGCAACGCGGCCCGACACCCGCTGCTGGTCCTGCGGTCGCTGTCGAACCGGCGCTGGTCGGAGCGGACGATCATCGGCCTGGTGATGCAGTCGCTGGACAACTCCCTGACCACCTACCTGAAGCCGGACGGCGTCGGCAAGGGCCTGCTCACCGCGCGCCAGGGCCACGGCGCCCCCAACCCGACGCAGATCAAGGCGGCGTCGGAGGCCGCCTCCGTGCTGGCCGCCGACATCAACGGCTTCGCCGGATCGAACGTGGGCGAGCTGATGGGCACCCCGCTCACGGCCCACTTCCTCGGCGGCTGCCCCATCGGCGACTCGCCCGAGACCGGCGTCATCGACCCCTACCACCGGCTGTACGGCCACCCCGGCATCTCGGTCGTCGACGGCGCCGCGGTCTCGGCGAACCTGGGCGTGAACCCGTCGCTGACGATCACCGCGCAGGCCGAGCGGGCGATGTCGTTCTGGCCCAACAAGGGCGACGCGGACCCGCGTCCGGCGCAGGGGGCGGCGTACGAGCGGCTGAAGCCGGTCGAGCCGAAGAGCCCGGTGGTCCCGGCGGACGCCTTCGGCGCGCTGCGGCTGCCGTTCCTCGGGATGCCGACGGTGCCGCCCAGGCAGTGACCCGAGCAGTGACCCGCCGGGCCCGTCGCCGGGCCCCCGCGTCATGAAGAGGGACCCGCGTCACGACAGAGGGACCTGCGCCCCCCTCCGAGCGCAGGTCCCTCTGTGGTTCACGGGCGGGCCGCACCGTCGTCCCGCGGGACGGGCACGGCACCGGTGGCGGGCCGTACCGTCACGCGCGACGCGCACGGCCACCGGTGGTGCGTCAGGCGTGCGCCCCGGAGCTGCGGCGGCGCACCGCGAAGACCACACCGGCACCGGCGAGCACGGCGATGCCGCCGACGGCACCGATCACCGGCAGCGCGGAGCTCGAACCGGTCTCGGCGAGGCTGCCGGTGGCCGGGAGCTCCTCGGCGCCGCCCTGCGGCTGCTTGCCGCCGCCCGGCTGCTCGCCCTTGCCCGGCTTGGCCTTGCCCGGCTTGGCCGTGCCCGGGTCGTCGTTGCTGCTGCCGGGCTTGAGGACCGTGAACTCGAACAGCGCGAACGCGTTGTGCACGCAGTTCTTCTCGGAGTCGACGTAGCCGCCGAGGCCGACGGTGTAGCCGTCACCGACGGGCGCGTTCCTGGCGATGTTGACGCGGAGCTTGATGTCCACGGTCTGCCGGGCGCCGAGGGTCGTCTCGCCGAAGTAGAAGCCGTTGCCCACCTGGTCCGCGATGGACTCCCAGGCCTTGGTCTGCGGGTTGAAGAACTGCAGCTGCGCGAACTCGCTCAGCCAGGTGTCCTCGTCGTCGCTCATCGAGTCGTTGTCGACCGCGGCGAGCCACTGCACGGTGCCGAGCGCCTTGTCGCTGTGGTTGGCGGCCCTCAGCTTGAAGGTGTGCCAGCCGCTGCCGGCGACGATCTTGCCGGGCAGTCCGGTGACGTCGAGGCTCAGCTGCGAGTCGACGTCCACGCCGTCCTCGTCGACCGGGCACTCGCTCGGGTCCTCGGAGGGCTCCTCGGGGGTGGACTTGCTCGGGCTCGGCTTGCCGTCGCCCGGCTGGTCGGGCTTGGTGTCGTCCTCGCCGGGCTTGGTGTCGTCCTGGCCGCCGTTGCCCTCCTGCGAGCCGTTGTCCTCCTGCGTCGTCCCGTCGCCCTGCGCGGTGCCGTCGCCCTCCGTGGTGCCCTCGTCCTTCGAGTCCCCGGACTGCTGCGAGTCCTGGCCCTGCGACCCGGAGTCGGCCTCGCTGCTGGTGCCGGTGCCGGTGCTGGTGTCGCCGTCCGAGGCCTGGCCCTCCCCGGTCTGCGACGAGGACGTCTCCTGGGACGAGGAGGTGCCCGACGTCGGGGCCGTGTCCGCGAACGCGGCGGGAGCGGACAGCAGGGCGAGCGGCACGATGGCAGCCGTCGCCGCCGCGGTGACCATGGCGCGGCGAAGCTTCATGTAGACCTCGAAACGATCAGTCGTGCCCCGGCGGAACCGCGGCACGGTGGGAGGCCTCCGCACGCGCAGCGCGGACAGGGCCCGTGGTTCTGGACGTTTGATCGGTGAGGCCGGTGAATGGTTGTGCCTGATCTGACGAGATTCTCATGTGGCCTGCGTCACGGCTTTCCCGTGCCGTCCGCGGCACGGCACGGCGGCGCGGTGGCTCGGCGGCCTCGCTGAACGGCACGACGAAGGGCCCCGCGGGACGGAGCCGCGGGGCCCTTCTCTCGTCAGCACCGGCGTCAGGGCAGCGCCGGTGCCTGGGAGCGGCGCCGGGGGGTTGCGCCGCTGGTCTCGATCCGCCCGGGGGCGGGGTGTCGTTCCGCCGGCCGGCCCCGGGCGTCCCCGGGGCCGGCCGTTCCCTTGGGTGACCGGGCTGCTGTCCCCTGCCGTCCGGTCACTTCCCTGGAGCGAGGTCCCACGGCCTGCGGCACTCCGCACGCCTCATCGCTCCAGCGAGCCACGCGTGGTTCTTCCGGGCCCGCCCCTGGCTGACGCGGACACCGGGACCAACGAAGGCCGTCCGGGCCGGTCACGCGCCGTACGGGTGAGAGCGGGGTCGAACTCAGATGCGACCGCGGCACAGTTCGAGCAGCGTCATGGCGAGGGGGGTGCCGGGCTTGCCCAGCGCGTCCCGGTAGTGGCCGAGGACCTCCATCTCGCGGGAGAGGTTCACGCGCCGGCCGCCGGAGGTGATCCGGGCCTCCTGGATCACCGCGGAGACGGCCATCCGTTCCTGGATCAGCCCGATGATCCGGTCGTCGAGCGCGTCGATGCGCTCCCGGGCACCGGTGATCACGTCGGCGGCGTCGGAGGTGCGGGCGCCGGTCACGTCGAGGGTGGTCATGGGGGCTCCTGGGGTCTGGGGGGCGGAGCCCCGGACCGGCACGGCCCGGGAAAACGCCAGACGCCCCGGACCTTGTCGGCCCGGGGCGCCTGGGAAGTCGCTTGGCGGTTGGCTCAAGCAGCACGACCATGGCAGCCGGCGGGCCGGATGCCATAGGTAGAGACGGAGGTCGGGTGCGTGAGCATGCGGACAGTATGCCACGGCGTCCACTCGGTAGAATCGGACAGCACCAAGACCCCGCCCACCGCCGGAAGGCCCCCGTGTCATCAGCGACTCCTACTGCCGCCGCCCCCGACACCGTCCTGGTCGTCGACTTCGGCGCGCAGTACGCCCAGCTCATCGCCCGCCGAGTCCGCGAGGCCCGGGTCTACAGCGAGATCGTCCCCAGCACCACGCCGGTGGAGGAGATCCTCGCCAAGAACCCGGCGGCGATCATCCTCTCCGGCGGCCCCTCGTCCGTGTACGAGGAGGGCGCCCCCCGTCTCGACCGCGCGCTCTTCGAGGCCGGCGTCCCCGTCTTCGGCATGTGCTACGGCTTCCAGCTGATGGCGCAGTCCCTGGGCGGCACCGTCGACAACACCGGCGCGCGTGAGTACGGCCGGACCGACCTGCACGTCGCCAAGGCCTCCTCCACCCTCTTCGAGGGCACGCCGGCCGAGCAGCACGTGTGGATGTCGCACGGCGACGCCTGCTCCGCCGCCCCCGACGGCTTCACGGTCACCGCGTCCACGGACGTCGTCCCGGTCGCCGCCTTCGAGAACGACGAGAAGAAGCTCTACGGCGTCCAGTACCACCCCGAGGTCATGCACTCCACGCACGGCCAGCAGGTGCTGGAGCACTTCCTGTACCGCGGCGCCGGCCTGCAGCCGAGCTGGACCACGGACAACGTCATCGAGGAGCAGGTCGCGGCGATCCGCGAGCTGGTCGGCGACAAGCGCGCGATCTGCGGCCTGTCCGGCGGTGTCGACTCCGCGGTGGCCGCCGCGCTGGTCCAGAAGGCCATCGGCTCCCAGCTGACCTGCGTGTACGTCGACCACGGCCTGATGCGCAAGGGCGAGACCGAGCAGGTCGAGAAGGACTTCGTCGCGGCGACCGGCGTCCAGCTGAAGGTCGTGGACGCGGAGGAGCGCTTCCTCGCGGCGCTGGCCGGGGTCTCCGACCCCGAGGAGAAGCGCAAGATCATCGGCCGGGAGTTCATCCGGGTCTTCGAGCAGGCCCAGGCCGAGATCATCGCGGACGAGGGCCCGGCGGTGGAGTTCCTGGTGCAGGGCACGCTCTACCCGGACGTCGTCGAGTCCGGCGGCGGCACCGGCGCCGCCAACATCAAGTCCCACCACAACGTCGGCGGCCTCCCCGAGGACCTCGAGTTCAAGCTCGTCGAGCCGTTGCGCCAGCTGTTCAAGGACGAGGTCCGCATGGTCGGCCAGGAGCTGGGCCTGCCGGAGGAGATCGTCCAGCGCCAGCCGTTCCCGGGTCCCGGCCTGGGCATCCGGATCGTCGGCGAGGTCACCAAGGAGCGGCTCGACCTGCTCCGCGAGGCCGACGCGATCGCCCGCGAGGAGCTGACCGCGGCCGGCCTGGACCGCGACATCTGGCAGTGCCCGGTGGTCCTGCTCGCGGACGTCCGCTCGGTCGGCGTCCAGGGCGACGGCCGCACCTACGGCCACCCGATCGTGCTGCGCCCGGTGTCCAGCGAGGACGCCATGACCGCGGACTGGTCCCGCCTGCCGTACGACGTCCTCGCCAAGATCTCCACCCGCATCACGAACGAGGTCCGCGACGTCAACCGGGTCGTCCTCGACGTCACGTCGAAGCCGCCGGGGACGATCGAGTGGGAGTGACCGCTCCTTAGGACGACGAGGACGAGGACGACGAGGCCGACGGGGACGTCGGGGACGGCGGGGTCTGTGGGGATGGCGGGCTAGGCGCGCTTGACGGTGCGCACGGGCCCGCCCGGCTTCCAGGTCTGCAGGACGAGGTAGGCATCGTCCTCGACGTAGGTCCGCACGACCTCGGTGAGCTCGGCACGGAAGAGGTGGAACGGCTCCGGCGGTTCCACCTCTCGTGCGTACGCCGCCTTGGCCCCGGCGTCCGTCACCTCGACCGCCCGGCCGCCGATCCGTACGTCGCCCCCGCCCATCGACTGCCCCTCCCCGGGGTTGGCCTGGAGCGCGAAGCGCGGGTCGCGCCGCAGGTCGAGGGCCTTGAGGGACCGCGGCATCATGCCCAGCCACAGCTCCCCGTGCAGGAAGCGCACCTCCAGGCCGCTGGTCCGCGGGGACCCGTCCCGGCGCAGCGTGGCGAGGACATGGTGCGTGAAGGCGCCGAACCGCTCCTCGACGGTCCGGGCGAGATCGGGTTCCGCGGCGGCGAAGGCCGCCCAGTTCACAGGGGTCTGCAACGCGCTCATGCACCCAGCGTCCCCCATAAAGCAGACATCTCCTGTCCGGTATTCGAGCGGCACTCCCTCACCGCTCCCTCATCTCTTCATCAACAGCACTGTTTTCCCACGCTGACCGACGGTAACTTCCGCCCGGTAAAGCAACCCAGTGCTGGAGGACCGATGCACGGGCCCACACCCCCCGCCCCGCTGCCCACCGACCGGCTGCAGTTCGCCATGCCGCCCCGGCACGAATCGGTCGAGGACGAACGCCGGCACCGCAAGGAACGGCTGGCCGGCGCCCTGCGCATCTTCGGCCGCCTCGGCTTCGAGGACGGCGTCTCCGGACACATCACCGCCCGCGACCCCGAGTACAGCGACTGCTTCTGGGTCAACCCCTTCGGCCTGCCCTTCAAGCACGTCACCGTGAGCGACCTCGTCATGGTCAACGCCGACGGCCAGGTCGTCGAGGGCCGCTACCACGTCAACCAGGCCGCCTTCACCGTCCACGCCCAGGTGCACGCCGCCCGCCCCGACGTGGTCGCCGTCGCCCACTGCCACTCCGTGCACGGCCGCGCCCTCGCCGCCCTGGGCGACCTCCTCGACCCGATCACCCAGGAGAGCTGCGCCTTCTACGAAGATCACAGCCTCTACGACGCCTACTCCGGCGTCACCGTGGACGCCGGGGAGGGCCGCCGCATCGCCGCCGCCCTCGGCACCCACAAGGCGCTGGTGCTGCGCAACCACGGCCTGCTGACCGTCGGCGACTCGGTGGACGCGGCCGCCTGGTGGTTCGTGTCCATGGAGCGGTCCAGCCAGGTGCAACTGACCGCCCGCGCAGCGGGCCGCCCGGTGCTCATCGACCACCGGCAGGCCGTCGCCACCCGGGAACAGCTCGGCGGCGACCTGGTCGCATGGATCAACTACCAGCCCCTCTGGCAGGACATCAGCCGCAGCGAACCCGACCTGCTGAGCTGAGCCGCGCCCCGGCGGGGTGGCACGGGGCGGCTCCACCGTGGGGACCGGAAGGGGGGTCAACACGGTGACCCCTGCATCACCCGCCATGGGAGAACTGGCTTTCAGGCCCTGCCGACCCCGGCCGGCCCCAGGTCCTGCGCAGATGCCACCCCCGCGCGGCCGGTCCCGTCCGCCCACCGGACCCGGGGGGCGGAGCACGTGTCGCGTAGGGCACAATTCGCTCTCGTCGCATGGCAGTTGTACGGGAGTTGCACGGCGGTGCCCGCGGTCCGCGGAACCCCGCCGTCCTGAGGGGTCGCGGGGAAGGCGGGCGTCACACGTGGCGGTCCAGGAGGCGAGACAGAACACGGAGCCGGGCACGCACGCGGGCGGCTGCACCTGCGGCGACTGCCCGCACGGCGCCCGCGAGGGACACCGGCGCGCGGTGGCCGCGTTCCTGGTGCAGCGGGACGAGTTCGCGGCCGGACAGGGCCTGCCCGCGGCCGTGGCCCACTCCGCCTCGGCCTCCCGCCAGTGGGTCTCCGAGGAACTCACCCAGTCCGCCGACCTCGTCGCCGAACGCCGCCGCGCCGAGGGCCAGGCCTGGCTGGCCCGCCTCTGGCTGCGCACCACCTGCACGGTCTGGGCGGCCGTCGTCGTCCTGCTGCTCGCCCAGTCGCTCACGGCGATCGGCGCGGGCTGGACCACCGCCCGCACGGCCGGCCTGCTCGCCTCACTCGTCGTCGCCGGCGCCCTCACCGCGGCCTCCTGGTTCCACCGTGCCCGGGGTGGCGCACTGGCTCCCGTCATCGGTGAGGACAACCGCCTGTCCACCTCCCGCGCGGTCGCCACCGCCTGGGTGCTGCTGGTCGGGTACGCCGTCCTCGTCCTGGCCGCCCGGCTGGCCGCCGCCTCCGGCCCCGCCGAGCGCGACGCCCTCATCGCCGGCCTCGACCTGGCCCGCGGCGCCGGCGTGGTGACCGTCCTCGCCGTGGTGTGCGGGATCGCCGTGCTGGTGCGCCGCGTGGTGGGCCTGCGCGTCCTGACCCAGCGCCTGCAGAAGGTCCGCGCCGACCGCCCCCGCGCCGCCGACCTGCTCACCGACGACTCGGGCCGCGGGACCTTCGCCGACATCCAGTACGTCGTCCTCAGCGGCGTCGCCCTGACCTTCGCCGCCGTGCGCCTCGCCCGCCGCCCCGACCAGCTGCCCGACCTGCCCTGGGGACTGGCCGTCGCCGTCCTGGTCTCCGCCGCCACGTACGTCGCCGGCAAGTACGCCGAGGGCGGCCGCCCGGTCGTCCTCTCCGTCGTCCGCTCCCGCGAGGCCGGCGACCTCGACGGCCCGATCCGCACCGGCGACGACATCGAGATCCGCGGCGCCGGGTTCGTCCCGCCGGGCGCCCACACTGCCGACCGCCTCTCCCGCATGGTCGTCCGCATCGGGCCCGTCCACGTCCATGTGCCCCTCGTCCCCGTCACCGGCGGCTTCAGCAACCCCACGGACGCCGTCCTCACCGTCCCCGTCCCGGCGGACGTGGAGCCCGGCCGGCTGGAGGTCCAGGTGGTGACCGCGGCCGGCGTGGAGACCAACCGGTACACGATCGACGTGACCGAATGACGACCGGGAAGGGCGACGGACAACAGGGCGACAGCCACCCGGGCGACCGTCACCCGATCCGTCCACCGATCCATTGAGCGCACCGCCCCTTTCGTACGTAGTGTCTGGTGAGAGCTCATCCCAGCGGGCGAGAGGCGGCTACGGGAGATGACTCACAGCATGCGGACCGACACCCAGACCCCCTACCCCGACAGCGGCCACCGGGACTGGCGCGACACCGCCACCCGCTACGCCCTCGTCCCCCTCCGGGTCTTCCTCGGCGTCACGTTCATCTACGCGGGCCTGGACAAGCTCACCTCCAGCTCCTTCATGAAGGACTCCGGCGCCGGCTCCATCGGCGAGACCATGCGCGCCGTCCGCGACTCCTCGGCCATCCCCGCCCTGGTCGACTTCGCCCTGAAGAACCCACCCGTCTTCGGCTACGCCATGGCCTTGGGCGAACTCGCCGTCGGCATCGGCACCCTCCTCGGCCTCTTCTCCCGCCTCGCCGCCCTCGGCGGAGCGCTCATCTCCCTCAGCCTGTGGCTGACCGTCAGCTGGGCGTCCGACCCCTACTACTACGGCAACGACCTCGCCTACCTGATGGCCTGGCTGCCGCTGGTCCTCGCCGGATCCTCGGTCCTCTCCCTGGACGCGGCACTGCGGGCCCGACGGCGACGGCGAACGGGTACGTACTGAGCAGCCGTGCGGGTGCCTTCTGAGCAGGGGTGACGGGCGCTAGCTCCTGTGCCAGCCGTGACGGGCGCTGAGCTTCTGCGCCGGGGCCGGTCCGGCGCAGACTCTTCCGCTCGGGTGGCGCCGTCGTCCGCACGCAGTCCTCGCCGTCCGCCCACGCGCGCCCCCACGGACGTCCATCGCAGCCTCGACGGACCCCTGGACCGGTCTGCCGGCTGTGCGGGTCGGCCGAGCTCCCCTCAGCCCGTCGGCCCCCTCCACGCCCCGGACGCCGTAGCCCCGCCACGGCCCTCGGCCCCGCCGGAAGCACCACCCCCGCCGGACGCACTGCCCGCGCCGTCCGTCCCCCGGCGGCGCCTGCGTATCCCCCCGGCCAGCAGTGCCGTCACGGCGGCCAGCGCGAGGCCGACCGCGACGATCGGGATCATCGCGAACCACGGCGTGTCCCACAGCCCGCCCGCGTCGCCCGCGAACGTGACGCCCGCGAGGACGAAGAACGTGCCCGCGACCAGCCGGCCCGGCCGGAACTCATGACGCAGCACGGCTCACCTCCGCCTGTCCCGCACCGACCTGGAGGTCCAGGTCGAGCGTCCCGGTGTTCCCGCCGCCCGAGACGGGCGTCAGCGTCACCTGCTTGTATTTGTGGGGTTGCACGTCCACGTCCTTCCGGTCGTCGCCCGGCAGCTGGATATCGCCCAGGCCCACGTCGATCGTCAGCCGCACCGTCACGTCCCTCGGCACGACGACCCGCAGCCGGCCCAGTCCCACCTCGGCATCGGTGCTCAGTGACTGTCCCGCGGGCGGTCTCAGCCGGGACAGGTCCAGCGTGGCGTCGCCGGTACCGAGGTCGTACGACGGGCGCAGGTCCGCCACCGCGGCCGGGCGCCACGTCGTGGTCGTCCAGTGGGTGCTGATGTCCCGGGGCAGCGCCGTCGAGCCGGCCAGCAGGCCCGCCGTGACGATCGCCAGGAACACCGACCCGGCGCCGGTCCGCCCCAGGAAGGAGCTGACCGCGATGCCCACGCCCAGCACGATCAGCGCCGCCGACAAACCGGCCTGCAGGCTGGTGCCGAGCGGGTGCTCGTCCCAGACCAGTCGGCTGGTCAGGCCACCCGCCAGCAGCGCCAGCAGGAACAGCCAGCCACCGATCCAGCGCGGACCGCGTGCCCTGCGCGCCGCCTGCTGGTGCGGTACGCGCACCGACTCGCGGCCGTGGGGGTAGGACGGGTCGAGGCCGATGTCGACCGCCCCGAGGATGTCGTGGTCGCGGGAGTCGCGCGGACCCCACAGGTACCCAGTGCCCCCGACGTGCGTGCCGTCCTTCACTATCGGCTCGCGCCACCACGACGGGTAGGCGGCCGGTACCGGTGGCGCCTGGGCCTCGGGCGGGGCGTCGGCGACGGCCTGGGCGGCCAACGGGTCGGGGTCGGGCGCCCCGCGCCGCTGCGACCAGTACCCGGCGCCGGCCAGGAGCAGGGAGAGGATCACGGCGAAGGTCAGCACCCCGCCGTTGCTCAGCATCGTCAGGAACACCCCGCAGCCGACCAGCGCGAACAGCACCGCGGTCAGCGCCTGGCCGTCCACCCGGCCGGTGAGCAGCCGGCGCACCTCGTTCTGGTCGTCGTCCGCGAACGGCACGAAGAGCCAGGCGAAGCCGTAGAAGATCAGTCCTATGCCGCCGGTCGCGGACAGCACGGCCAGGGTGATCCGGAAGATCACCGGGTCCATGTCGCACTGCCGCCCCAGTCCCGCGCAGACCCCGGCGAGCATCTTGTGCTCCCGGTCCCGCCGGAAGTGGTGCGGTGCCCCCGGTGCGCCGCCCGTGACGCCGCCCGGCGCGGTCGCCCCTCCGCCGTCGCGGACGTCACCGACGTCGCCGATGTCGCCGTCCGTGTGCCGTTCCCCGGCGCCCGCCGCTCCGACGGGCCCTGCTCCTACGGAACCCGACCCGACGGGACCTGCACCTTCGGGACGCCCGCCCGCCGGACCCGCCCCGGTGTCCGCTGCCACCCCGTCCCTCACCCTCTGCTCTCCCACGCTCGCCTCCCCACCCCGGCCCGCCCCCTCGGGCGCACCCCTCTCTCCACCGGCACCGGACCCACCCGCTGCGGGCCCCGCGGACACCCCTTCTTCCGCGCGCCCGCCCGCCCGCTCGTGCGCGCGCGGCTCCTCACCCGCGGCGCCGGGCGTCGCCGGCGAGGACGAGGTGGCCGCGTCGGACGCGGCGCCCCCGTCGGGCACGGCATCCCCGGCGTGCTGGTGATCCGTCATGGGTCCATGGTGGCGGGCGAGGCGCCGTCGCGGCAGTCGGAACGACCCTGGTCGGACCCTGAGATCGGCCCTGAGGCCGGGCCGGGAGGCGTTCGAGGCGCGGCGACGCTCCAGATCAGGGACGTCTCGGGGGAGAACCCTGATGCCCGGGCCCGCCCGCCGTGTGACCATCGTTGGCATGCCGGAAGCCGCCACTGCGCCACTCGTCGAACTGCGGCCGCCGCGCAAGCTCTACCGCAGCAGCGACGGACGCTGGCTGGGTGGTGTGGCGCGGGGGCTCGCCGGGCACCTCGGGCTGCCCGTGATCTGGGTGCGACTGGTGTTCGTGGGCCTGTTCATGGCGGACGGGCTCGGGGCGCTGCTGTACGCGGCCTTCTGGTTCTTCGTGCCGCTCGGCGTCGGCGGGGTGGAGGCGCAGAGGCCACCGTCCCTGGTGACCACCGAGACGTCGCCCGACGGCCGCCGCAGACTCGTGGCGCGCAAGCCGGACAAGGGCCAGATCGTCGCCCTGCTCCTCATGGTCGTCGTCGCCGTGGTCTTCGTCGGCAACGTCAACCTGGGCAATGGCGCCAAGGCCTACCTGCTGCCGGCCGTCCTCGTCGGCGCCGGCGTCGCGCTGGTGTGGCGGCAGGCGGACAACGCCCGCCGGGCCCGCTGGGTCGAGGTCGGGCGCCGCAGACGCACCCTGACCCTGCTGCGCACGGTCGGCGGCGTCCTGCTGGTCACCGCCGGCGTCTCGGGGGTCTTCGTCCTCCAGGGCTCGGTCGCCCACCTCGGCTCGGTCCTCCAGGCGGCGCTTGCGGTCCTCGTCGGCATCACCCTGCTCGCCGGACCGTACCTGGTGCGGATGACCCAGGACCTGTCCGAGGAGCGGCTGATGCGCATCCGCGCCCAGGAGCGCGCGGAGGTGGCCGCCCACGTGCACGACTCCGTGCTGCACACCCTGACCCTGATCCAGCGCAACGCGGAGAACGCCGCGGAGGTGCGCCGCCTGGCCCGCGCCCAGGAGCGCGACCTGCGCACCTGGCTGTACAAGCCGGAGGGCACCGGCAAGGACGAGGCCGACGAGCCGGCCACCCTCGCCGACGCGGTCCGGCGCAACGCCGCCGAGGTCGAGGACAAGCACGGGGTGCCCATCGAGGTCGTGGTCGTCGGGGACTGCCCGCTCGACGAAGGCATCGCGGCACAGATGCAGGCCGCGCGCGAAGCGATGGTCAACGCCGCCAAGTACGGTGGCGAGGGCGGCGCCGTACAGGTCTACGCCGAAGTCGAGGGGAGGACGGTCTTCGTGTCCGTGCGCGACCGGGGTCCCGGCTTCGACCTCGACTCCATACCCGCCGACCGCATGGGTGTCAGAGAATCGATCATCGGCCGCATGGAGCGCAACGGCGGTACGGCGCGGCTGCGGGCGGTGCCCGACGGCGGCACGGAGGTCGAGCTGGAGATGGAGAGGGCGGAGAAGACGTCATGAGCGATCCGACCGAGACGAACGCGACGGCGGCGGGGGAGCAGGCAGCCGACGGCGCCGGCCGGCGCCATGTGCGGGTGGTCCTCGTCGACGACCACCGGATGTTCCGCACGGGGGTGCAGGCGGAGATCGGCCAGACCGAGCAGACCGGCGTGGAGGTCGTGGGAGAGGCCGCGGACGTCGACCAGGCGGTCACGGTGATCACCGCGACCCGGCCCGAGGTCGTCCTCCTCGACGTGCACCTGCCGGGCGGTGGCGGGGTCGAGGTGCTGCGTCGCTGCGCCGCGCTGATGGCGGACGCCGCGCAGCCCGTCCGCTTCCTCGCCCTGTCGGTCTCCGACGCGGCGGAGGACGTGATCGGCGTGATCCGTGGCGGTGCGCGGGGCTACGTCACCAAGACGATCACCGGGTCCGACCTGATCAATTCCATCTTCCGGGTCCAGGAGGGCGACGCGGTCTTCTCCCCCCGGCTGGCCGGGTTCGTGCTGGACGCCTTCGCCTCCACGGACGCCCCGCCGGTCGACGAGGACCTCGACCGCCTCACCCAGCGCGAGCGCGAGGTGCTGCGGCTCATCGCGCGGGGCTACGCCTACAAGGAAATCGCCAAGCAGCTGTTCATCTCGGTGAAGACGGTCGAGTCCCACGTCTCGGCGGTCCTGCGCAAGCTCCAGTTGTCCAACCGCCACGAGCTCACCCGGTGGGCGACGGCCCGGAGACTTGTCTGAGCGAGCAGCTCCCGGTGACCGCATGCGCTGACACCCTCGGCCCGTTCACGCCACCCGGGTCGCTCCCGCGAACGGCATTTCGTCGATGGGGGCGATGCGCACCGGGGCCGAGGGGTTCGGGGCGTGGATCATCCGGCCGTTGCCGACGTACAGGCCGACGTGACTGATGCCGGAGTAGAAGAACACCAGGTCGCCGGGGCGGAGTTCGGAGCGCGAGACCCGGCGGCCGGCGTCGATCTGGGCGTAGGTGGTGCGGGGCAGGGAGACGCCGGCGGAGCGGTAGGCGGCCAGGACGAGTCCCGAGCAGTCGAAGGCGTTGGGGCCGGTCGCGCCCCACACGTAGGGGCTGCCGAGCTTGGAGTAGGCGTAGGCGACGGCCGCGGCGGCGCGGGAGGTGGGGGCCTGGGCGGTCGCGGAGCCGGGTGCCGCGAGGCCGGTGCGCGCGCCGGGCGCGGTGCGTGAGGCGCGGCCGGAAGCACCGGAGGCCGCGGTGTCCGCCGCGATGCGGGCGCGTTCCCGGGCGGTCAGCCGGGACAGCAGCCGGCGGGCCGCGTCCAGCTTGTCGGTGACCGTCTTCTTCTGCTGCTGGAGCTCGGCCCGCCGGGTCTTCAGGGCGGACAGTTCGACGCGGGCGGCGCCGCGCACCTGCTCGATCTCCCGCAGCTGCTTGCGGACGCCGGCGACGGCGGCCGACTGGCGGTCACCGGCGCGTTCAGCGAGGGCGACGCCGTCGAGGTACTGGTCGGGGTCGTCGGAGAGGGCCAGTTGCACGGCCGGGTCGAGCCCGGCGCTGCGGTACTGCGCGGCGGCCACGGAACCCAGCGCCTCGCGGGCGGAGTTGAGCCGCTCTTCCTTGCGTGCGGCCTCGTCCCGCAGCGACTCCAGCCGCTGTTCGGCCTGGTGCGCCCGCTCCTTGGCGCCGTTGTACTTCTCGGTGGCGACCTCCGCCTCCTGGTAGAGCTTGTCCACCTTGGCCTTGACCTGCGCCGGGGTCAGCGCCGGTTCGGCGTGGCCGGTGCCGTCGAAGGCGGTCGCGGTGGCCGCGCCGGCGAGCGCGAGGGTGGCCGCGGTGCGGACCGTATGGCCGCCGAGCGAGCGCTGTCGGGACTTGCGGTGCGCTGCCACGTGGGACTGCACGTCCTTTCGTACGACCGTCCCCCGCCCTCGTGAGGGGCGAGGTGCCGGGGAGCTCGGGCCCGGCCGCGGGGGACGGCGGGCGGGTCCGGCGACGCCCCGCACGGGGGAGCGGGGGCGCCGCCGGACCTTTCGGCGGTGGTGCCCGACCGCCGCCCTGGCCCGGGCGGCGGTGGAGAGCCGGTCACCTGGGGGAGGACGCTAGGCCCGTCCGTGTCGACCCGGTGACGAGATGTACGGAAATGACACGAGTGGATCGAGCGAGGACCGCATGTGACCGTGTCGGAGGTCCGGCGGCGTCGACTTCGCGGGGCGCGCTGACCGATGTGGGGAAGGGGAGGCGCGAGGGAGGGGCGCGCTGCTATGGACGCATATATGCGAGTGGGTGGATGTGCCGTGGGCGCTTGTCACGGGGCCGGTGTCGAGGGGCGTCCGGGCGGCTGATTAGAGTCCGGCCCCATGGACGTACTCATCCATCTCTTCGTCGGCCTGCACATCATCGGCATCGCCGCGCTCCTCGGCGGCTTCCTGACCCAGATGAAGGCGATGGGCCGGGGCACCGCCCGCTTCGTTCCGGCCATGCTGCACGGCGCGGCGACGATGCTGGTCACCGGCGTGATCCTGGTCGGCCTCAACCAGGCGGACGACCAGCACGTCAACAACGTCAAGATCGGCGTGAAGCTGGCGCTGCTGATCGTGATCCTCGGCCTCGTCTACGTGAAGCGCGACGACGAGAAGGTGGACAAGGGCCTGTTCGGCCTGGTCGGCCTGCTGACCGTGGCCAACGTGTTCATCGCGGTCCTGTGGACCTAGCAGGTCCCCACCCGCGCGAGGCGAGCGCCGCCCGGGCCGTGGTGAGCGCTCCCGCCGCCACGGCCAGCCAGGCCGCGACCGCGATCCACAGCAGCACCTGCCCCGGCCCCTTGAGCCAGGGCACGTCGAGGGCGGGGGCGACCGACAGGGTGGCCACGGCCGTCATGCCGAGGGGGAACACCGTCGACCAGCGGCGCACGTCGTAGCCGGGGCGCCGCCACAGCAGCTCCGCGGTCAGCAGGACCACGAACCACGCCAGGTCGAGCACCAGCAGTGCCCCGGTGACGGTGCGCAGGACGTCGGTGTCGTCGCCGTTCCACAGGTACAGGCCGGCGTCGTCCGCGGCCAGCAGCTTCGTGCCCGCCAGCGCCGAGATCGCGAGGGCCCCGCCGGCCACCCAGTGGTCACCGGCGCCCGTGGCGATCTGCCGCAGGTCGAAACGGCTGAGGGCGAAGAGGTAGAGCAGCAGCCCCAGCCAGAAGAACACCAGCGCCGTGTGCGCGAGCCACGCCACCGCGTCGGCCCGTGCCAGCGTCGCCCCGAGCACGGCGAGCCCCTCGGTGGCCACACAGCACAGGAACACCGCTCCCGGCATGCGCGGCCGCACGTGCCGTACGACGCGCACCAGCAGCACCGGCCAGAGCAGTGCGGAGAGCGCCAGCAGCGCCGCGGCGAGCGACTGCCACCCCGCCACCGAGATCCTCGTCCCGAGGACCGTCGTGGCCGCCACGGCCGTCAGCGCCCCGGGCGTGCCCGCATCGGCCAGCCACCGCGCACGGTCGCGCGCCAGCCGTACGACGAAGTCCGCCGCGAGCGCGACCCAGGCGACGGCGGTCACCAGCAGGGCGAGGCGGGACAGGAGGTCGTGGCCGGTGAGGCGCAGCCCGACCGACAGGATGCCGGTCGCCATCACGGCGGCCCCGGCAGCGGGCGGACGGTGCGCCCACCAGGCGCGCAGAGGTGAGGTCCCGGACATGCGCCCGATGCTAGGCCGTGTCCGCAAAGTCGCGCTTGCCCCGCGAAAGCCGACACGACCCGGGAAGCGTCGGGCGCCGTGCGAGCGGGCCACGCGCGCGTGCGCCCGTGAAGACGCCGCCGCTACGCCGGCCGCACCACGCTGTGGATCGCCGACTCGCCGTCGTAGTAGACGGACTCCTCGCGGACGTACGCGCCGGGCTTCGGGGCGTGGATCATCATGCCGTTGCCGATGTAGAGGCCGACGTGGCTGACGTCGCCGTAGAAGAAGACCAGGTCACCGGGCCGGGCCTGGGAGATCGGGACGGTGGTGCCCGCGTCGACCTGGTCGTAGGTGGTGCGTGGGAGGGTGACGCCGGCGGCCTTCCAGGCGGCCTGGGTGAGGCCGGAGCAGTCGAAGGAGCCGGGGCCGGTGGCGCCCCAGACGTACGGCTTGCCGATCTGCGCGCGGGCGAAGGCGAGCGCCTTGTCGGCCCTGGTGGCGTAGGCGGGGTCCGTCGCGGCCGAGCCCGCGGACGGCGAGGACGTCCCTGAGCCCGCCCCCGACCCCGACCCTGATGCCGCCCCCGACCCGGACCTGGACCCGGACGCGCTCTCCTGCTGGGCCGCCCGCGCCGCGGCCTGCTGCTTCGCCAGCGCGGCCGCCTGGCGTGCGGCCTCCTCCTGCTTGCGCTTCTCGATCGCGGCGAGCCGCGCCTTCTCCTGCGCCGTCAGCTGCGCCAGCAGCTCGCGCGCGGCCGTGAGCTTCTGCTGGACGGTGGCCTTGGCGGTCCGCAGGTCGCTCTGCGTGTCGGAGAGCGTCCGCAGGCTCTGCGAGGCCTCCTGGCGCTTCTTCATCGTGGCCGCCTGCTCGGTCACGTAGTCGTCGACCGCGCTCTTCTGCCGTTCGGTCATCCGCCCCATGAGCTGGGTCTGGTCGAAGTAGTCCTGCGGGGTGTCGGCGAGCAGGAACGTCGCCGTGCCGGGGGTGGTGGCGCCGGTGCGGTACTGGGCGGCGGCGAAGGTGCCCAGGTCCTCGCGCGCGGTGTTGAGCTCCTGGGTGCGCCGGGCGACGTCGTCGAGGAGGCCGTCGACGCGCCGGCGCTGGGTGGCGGTCTGCTCCTTGGCGGCGTTGTACTTCTCGGTCGCCGACTCCGCCTGGCGGTACAGGTCGTCGACCTTCTTCTCGACCTCTTCCAGACTGGGCCTGCCGTCGTCGGCGGGCGCGGCGTGCGCCGTCTGGGAGAGCAGGGCCACCGAGGTGAGGGCGGCGGTGGCGAGGACGGGCGGGCGTATCCCGGCCACCCGTGGTCCCGCGGAGCGGGGCTTGCGGTGCTGCGACGCCAAGGGAGGCGACTCCTTCCACGGTCCGCCTACCGGGTTAGCTGTCGGGTTCGGGCGGTCGGTCGGAAGGGTTGCCCTACGGCCGTGTCCCCCCGCGGGAGGACGGGCCGATTCACCCCAAGGATCTCGGTGGGTCCCCGGCTCCGGCTGCCGTCGGGGGCGGGCCGGACTCGGCGGAGGCCGCGCGGCCCGGCGACGTTCGCCGGTGGGTGTCGTACGGCCTGCCGGAACGGTAGCCAACGCGTGGGGCGCCTGGGAAGGTTGACGGGTGATATGCCCGATACATTTTCGTGACCTCGGCGTGTCCGGATCTGCACCGGAGCACAGTGTGTCGCGAAGGGCGCGGAGCGTCACGACTGCCCAGTTTCCGGGAGGGCGACCGGGGTGTCAGTGGGGCCCCCTAGACTCGTAGAGCGATGAGCAGCCTCTTTGACGACAGCTTCCTGGCGAACCTCCAGGCCCCGCGGGGCCACGAGGAGGAACCTCCGCCGCCCCCCGAGGACGATCACCTGCCGGAACCGCTTCCGGACGATCTGTTCGCCGGGAAGTTCGACGCGCCCCCGGACCGGGAGACCCACTACCGCGACGGCGCCCCGCGCCCGGTGCTCGACCCGGCGGCGCTCCTGGACGGGCTGAACGACAACCAGCGCGCCGCGGTCGTGCACGCCGGCACGCCCCTGCTCATCGTCGCCGGCGCCGGCTCCGGCAAGACCCGCGTGCTCACCCACCGCATCGCCCACCTGCTCGCCGAGCGCGACGTCCACCCGGGCCAGATCCTCGCGATCACCTTCACCAACAAGGCCGCGGGCGAGATGAAGGAGCGCGTCGAGCAGCTGGTCGGCCCGCGCGCGAACGCGATGTGGGTCATGACCTTCCACAGCGCGTGCGTGCGCATCCTGCGCCGCGAGAGCAAGAAGCTCGGCTTCACCTCGTCCTTCTCGATCTACGACGCCGCCGACTCCAAGCGCCTGATGGCGCTGGTCTGCCGTGACCTGGACCTCGACCCCAAGCGCTTCCCGCCCAAGTCCTTCAGCGCCAAGATCAGCAACCTCAAGAACGAGCTGATCGACGAGGAGGACTTCGCCGCCCAGGCCACCGACGGCTTCGAGAAGACCCTCGCCCAGGCCTACGCCCTGTACCAGTCGCGGCTGCGCGAGGCGAACGCCCTCGACTTCGACGACCTGATCATGACGACGGTCAACCTGCTGCGCGCCTTCCCGGACGTCGCCGAGCACTACCGCCGCCGCTTCCGGCACGTGATGGTCGACGAGTACCAGGACACCAACCACGCCCAGTACGCCCTGGTGCGCGAGCTGGTCGGCAGCAGCGAGCACGCCGTGGACGTGCCGCCCGAGGCCGTGGTCCCGCCCGCCGAGCTGTGTGTCGTGGGCGACGCCGACCAGTCGATCTACGCCTTCCGCGGCGCGACCATCCGCAACATCCTCCAGTTCGAGGAGGACTACCCGGACGCGACGACGATCCTGCTGGAGCAGAACTACCGCTCCACGCAGACGATCCTGTCCGCCGCCAACGCGGTCATCGAGCGCAACGAGTCCCGCCGCCCCAAGAACCTGTGGACCAACGCGGGCGCGGGTGCGCGCATCACCGGCTACGTCGCGGACAACGAGCACGACGAGGCGCAGTTCGTCGCCGACGAGATAGACCGCCTGGTCGACGCGGGGGACGCCAAGGCCGGGGACGTCGCCGTCTTCTACCGCACCAACGCCCAGTCCCGTGTCTTCGAAGAGGTGTTCATCCGCGTCGGCCTGCCCTACAAGGTCGTCGGCGGCGTCCGCTTCTACGAGCGCAAGGAGGTCCGGGACGTCCTGGCCTACCTGCGCGTCCTCGCCAACCCCGAGGACTCGGTGCCGCTGCGCCGCATCCTCAACGTCCCCAAGCGCGGCATCGGCGACCGCGCCGAGGCGATGATCGACGCCCTCTCCCAGCGCGAGAAGATCAGCTTCCCGCAGGCGCTCAAGCGCGTCGACGAGGCGTACGGCATGGCCGCGCGCTCCACCAACGCCGTCAAGCGGTTCAACGCGCTGATGGAGGAGCTGCGGACGATCGTCGAGTCGGGCGCCGGTCCCGCCACGGTCCTGGAGGCCGTGCTGGAACGCACCGGGTACCTCGCCGAGTTGCAGGCGTCCACCGACCCGCAGGACGAGACCCGCATCGAGAACCTCCAGGAACTCGCCGCCGTCGCCCTGGAGTTCGAGCAGGAGCGCGGTGAGGGGGAGACGGGCACGCTGGCCGACTTCCTCGAGCAGGTCGCGCTGGTCGCCGACTCCGACCAGATCCCCGACGAGGAGCAGGACGGCTCCGGCGTCATCACCCTGATGACCCTGCACACCGCCAAGGGCCTGGAGTTCCCGGTGGTGTTCCTCACCGGCATGGAGGACGGCGTGTTCCCGCACATGCGCGCCCTCGGCGAGACCAAGGAGCTGGAGGAGGAGCGCCGCCTGGCCTACGTCGGCATCACCCGCGCGCGGGAACGGCTCTACCTGACCCGCTCGACGATGCGCAGCGCCTGGGGACAGCCGTCGTACAACCCGCCGTCGCGGTTCCTGGAGGAGATCCCGGGCTCGTACGTCGACTGGAAGCGCACGGGTGCGCCGGCCGCGTCCGCGGCCTCGGGCGTGGCGGCGTCGCTGTCGTCGACCCGGTCGCGTTCGTCGGCCTCGGGCGCGTCCGGCTTCGCCACCCGGCGCACCGCGGAGCAGCCGGTGGTCGCGCTGGCCGTGGGCGACCGGGTCACGCACGACCAGTTCGGGCTCGGCACCGTCGTCGGGGTCAAGGGCACCGGGGCGAACGCGGAGGCGACGATCGACTTCGGCGACACCAAGCCGAAGCGGCTGCTGCTGCGGTACGCGCCCGTGGAGAAGCTCTGAGGTGGGCCGGCTCCGAGGCGAGTGGGCCCGGGGCGGGGACGCCTGACGTGACATGACGAAGCCCCCGCTGACGGGCGGGGGCTTCCAGCGGCTTCCGGCTCAGGTCGGGTCCAGGCCGTGACTGCGCAGCCACGGCAGGGGGTCGATCGCCGAGCCGCCACCGGGCCGTACCTCGAAGTGCAGGTGCGGGCCGGTGGAGTTGCCGGAGTTCCCGGAGTACGCGACGGGCTCGCCGGCCTTGACCGTCGTCCCGGAGGGGACGCGGTAGCTGGAGAGGTGGCAGTACCAGGTCTCCGTGCCGTCCTTGGCCGTGATGATCATCATGTTGCCGTAGGCGCTGTTCCACTGCGTGCGCACGGTGCCGTCGGTCGCGGCCATCACGGTGGTGCCGTAGGAGACGGGGAAGTCGATGCCCGTGTGCAGGGACATCCAGTTGACGCCGGACTGGCCGAAGTAGGCGCTGAGTCCGCGAGTGGCGACCGGGAGGGCGTACTTGGGGCGCAGCCGCTCCTTGCGGGCCGCCTCCGCCGCCGCCTTCTTCCTCTCGGCCTCCTGCTGCGCCTTGAGGTCGATGCGCTCCTGGGTGCGGCTGGCCCGGTCGGCGAAGTTGTCGGCCTCGGCGCTCAGGGTCTCGAGCTGCGTGTCCAGCGTGTTGTTGGCGGCGGACGGTTTGACCGACTTGGTCTCCGCGGCGGAGGCGCTGGTCTCCTTGCCGTCGTCGGTGAACGTGCCGACCGACGCGGCGGCGATCCCGGCGACGCCCATCACGCAGACCGAGGGCACCGCCACGGTCAGCAGCGCGGAGCGCTTCGGGGGTGGTCTGCGCCGGGAGCGGTTCGCGCTGCGGGTGGCCGCGCGCGGGGCGGGCGCGGTCTCCTCCTGCTCGTCGAGGAGCGGGCCCGGCTCCACGGCGGGCAACTCGCCGGTGGCGGTGAGCCCGTCGTCGCCCGGGGCGTCCTCGTACCCGGACGTCACCTGCTGGTCGAACGATTCGCCACCCTGTTCGTGCGCGTCCGGTGCCGCGGTGTCCCCGTCGGAGTTCCACTGGGTGGCGTCGTAGGCGCCGGTGTCGAACGTGCCCGTGTCGTACGGCTGGTCGAGGCCCTGCGCGTTCCAGTCCCACTGCTGGGTCTGGTCGGCGGGGCTGCCGGACGGGTCGGGCTGGAGCCAGGCGCTCGCGTCCCACTGGCCGCTGGTGTCGGGCGCCGCGGTCTGCTGCGGGATGGCCGACAACTGCTCGTAGCCCGCGGACCAGTTGGTGGTGTCGTACGCGCCCGTGTCGTAGGCGGCGTGGTGCTGGGCCGCGTACGGGTCGTAGTGCAGGGTGTGGTGCGTGCCGGTCACCCACTGGGTGGTGTCGTACGTGCCCGTCGCGTAGGCGTGGGCGGTGCCGTGGTCGGCGGGGGAGCCGTGGTCGGCACCGGACGGGGTGAAATCCTGGGTGTAAGCGCCGGAAGCGTGGAAACCAGAAGTGTGGGCATCCGTGCTGTGGACGCCCGGGGAACCCTGTGCGTCGAAGCCGGAGTCGTACGTGGCGTAACCGTCGTACTGGGCCTCCTGGCTGCCGTACGACGCATAGGGCGCCGAGGCGGCCTCGGAGGCCGTGGTCGGGGTGGTCAGAGTCCCCGACGGGTGACGGTCGTTCACCAACTTCTCTTTCGCCTCGACAACAGGGGCTGGCAGAGCAGTGCGGCGACTGTACCCGGCGGTATGCGGGCGCGACAATCTTCGACCGGTTTCGCGCGCGCTGGAAACGGGCATTCGGCCGTGTTTCGGGGGACGGCGGGCACGACCTTGGCCCTATGTTCGACCTCTGTTCGAAGTCGTGAGGGGCTCAGGCGACCGTCAGGCCGCCCCGGTGCGTCTTCGTCGTGCCGTTCGTGTCCCGGGTGCCCGTCCCGTCGAGGGCCTGCCGGATCCCGGTGGCGACCGCCGGGTGCACGGGCAGGGCGAGGTGGCCGACGCCGGTCACCCGCACGTTCTCCGCGCGCAGGTCGGGGTGGGCGACGCAGGCGGACTCCAGCGGGTCCATCAGGTGGTCGAGGTCGCTCCAGAAGCTGACGAACCGCGTACGGCAGCCGGGCGCGGGCGCCTGCAGCTCCTGGATCAGCGGGGACTCGGGGCGCATCTGGCGCACGATCGGGTGGGCGTTGGCCAGCGGCGCCACGCGCGTGCCCGAGTGCGGGGTGCCCAGCGTGACCAGGGTCCGCACGCGCAGGTCACCGCCGAGGCACTGCACGTAGTAGCGGGCGATGAGGCCGCCCAGGCTGTGCCCGACGACGTCGACCTGCGGGCTGCCCGTGCGGTCGCAGATCTCCTCGATGTGGCGGCCCAGCAGCTCGGCGGCGGTGCGGATGTCGCAGGTCAGCGGCGAGTAGTTGAGCGACTCGACCCGGTGCCTGCCGTGCTGGACGAGGCTGCGGCGCAGCAGCACGAACACCGAGCGGTTGTCGATGAAGCCGTGCAGCAGCACGACCGGGGGCGGCCCCTGGGTGGGCAGGCGCGCCGGGTCCTCGGCGCCCTCGGCGGACTCCAGCGCGGCCGCTTCCCGGCGCTCCTGCATCAGGCCGGACGGGTAGAGGAGCAGGTGCCCGGCCAGGATCGCGAACTCCAGCGCGGTCGCCTTCAGGAGGGCCACGGAGAGTCCCGCCAGCCGGCACGGCAGCAGCCGCTGGCACAGCGGGAGGAACGGCTCGAACGCGTCGGTGACCTTCATGGCCGACCTCCTGTCGGCACGCCGGGGACCACCTGCGACCCCCGTGTGCCCTCGTGGGAGACGGTGGGCGAGGAAGGCGACGGGGCACGGCGGCACCGCGGCGGGAAGGAGCGGCGAACGGCGCGGGCGCCGGTGACCGGACGGGGCCCCGTGTCGGTGTGGCGACGAGGCGTTCCGCTGTCGTGCCGTACCTGTCCTGCGTGTCCGTCGTGCCGGCGTCGGTGCGCCGTGTCCTCGCGCCGCACGGCCTGCGGCGCTGCGGTACGGCGACCCCGTTGCGGCTCCCGGTGCGCTTGGTCCCCCGCCAGGAGGGGGATCGACGCGCGGTGAATGTGTCCCACCGTGTGATTTCCCCCTCGGTCCCCACCGTGAAACGGCCGGTTGCGGGATGCTGGCGATAACGTTCGTTCACTTCCCCGCACGCTGTGGTGCGGGCGTCCGGAGTACTGGCGGGTGTGCAAGGTCGCACCGGGGCGGGTACGGATGGACGGAGTCGCTTCATGGAGGCAGTGATGGGTGTGGCAGCCGGTCCGATCCGCGTGGTGGTGGCCAAGCCGGGGCTCGACGGCCACGATCGCGGGGCCAAGGTGATCGCGCGTGCCCTGCGCGACGCCGGTATGGAAGTCATCTACACCGGGCTCCACCAGACCCCCGAGCAGATCGTGGACACCGCGATCCAGGAGGACGCCGACGCGATCGGCCTGTCCATCCTGTCGGGCGCCCACAACACGCTCTTCGCCGCCGTGATCGCCCTGCTCGAGGAGCGGGACGCGGCGGACATCCTCGTGTTCGGGGGCGGGATCATCCCGGAGGCGGACATCCCGCCGCTGAAGGAGAAGGGCGTCGCCGAGATCTTCACGCCCGGGGCCACGACGCAGTCGATCGTCGACTGGGTGCGGGCGAACGTCCGGCAGCCGGCGGGCTCCGGTAGCTGACACCCGGCCTCCCCGCACGGACGGACCGGGACGGGCGCCCACCGGGAGCCACGGCCACCGTGGCTCCGGGCGCCCCGTCGGGCTGTGGGCGGGCGTGTCGTGAACGGGACCGAGCGTCATGGCGCCTCCAGCTCCTCCCTCATCACCCCTCGCAACCTGAGCGTCGTCACCAGCCTCTGGAACGCCTCCGCCCAGTAGCCCCCGGCACCCGGTGACGCGTCCTCCGGCTCGTCCGGGACGGCCATGAGGGCGTCGAGGCGACCGGCCTCCGACGGGTCGAGACAGCGTTCGGCGAGACCCATGACGCCACTGAAACTCCATGGGTAGCTGCCCGCATCCCGGGCGATGTTCAGCGCGTCGACCACGGCCCGCCCCAGCGGCGCGGCCCACGGGACCGCGCACACGCCGAGCAGCTGGAACGCCTCCGACAAGCCGTGCGTGGCGATGAACCCGGCCACCCACTCGGCCCGCTCCCCGGTCGGCAAGGCGCCCAGCAGCTTGGCCCGCTCGGCGAGCGAGACGGCCCCAGGACCTCCCGCCTCGGGCGCCGAGGGAGGCCCCAGCAGCGCCCGTGACCAGGCCGGATCGCCCTGGCGCACGGCGGCCCGGCACCAGGCCGCGTGCAGTTCGCCCTGCCAGTCGTCGGCGACCGGCAGCGCCACGATCTGCTCCGGCGTACGGCCGCCCAGACGCGTGGGCCAGGTGGCCAGCGGGGCGGCCTCCACCAGCTGGCCGAACCACCAGGACCGCTCGCCCCGCCCGGCCGGCGGCCTGGGCACCACACCGTCCCGCTCCATGCCCGCGTCGCACTCGTGCGGAGCCTCGACGACGAGCGCCGGCTCGGGCCGGGTGCGGTCCAGGGCGACACACGTGGCGGCCCGTACCGCCATTCGGGCGGCGAGGGCGGACTCCGGGAGCGCCGACAGGAGCTCGGCCGCGGTCGCCCGGACGTTGCGGGAGCGGTCGGCGAGGGCCTGCTCCAGGAAGGGCTCGTCGCGCGGCCCGAGGCCCGTGCGCAGGGAGTCCAGGAACATCAGGCGGTCCTCGGCCCGCTCCGTCGCCCAGGTCGTCGCCAGCAGCTCGCGCGCGGTGTCGGGCTCGCGGGAGCGCACGGCCGCGAGCAGGGCCACCCGCTCGGCGAACAGCCCCTCCTCCCACAGCCTCCGCACCCGGTCGGTCTCCTCGGGGCGGGGCAGGGCCGCCCCGCCGCCGGGCAGCGCGCGCAGCGCGAACCGCCAGTCCGGGTTGAGCCGGGCCAGCCAAAGGGCCCGCGGCCCGGCGAACTCCAGCGCGGCCGGACGCAGGTCCGTGCGCCCGCGGGCCGCGTCGAGCAGCGCGGCCAGGAGCTGCGGGGGAGGGGCGTACCCGCGCGCGTTGGCGGTGGCGAGCCACTGGGGCAGCAGTTCCATCAGGTCGGGGGCCGCGCCGCGCCGGCCGCCGGACGCCGCGCCCGGCCGGTCGGCGAGCAGCATCGCTAGCCTGCGGGCCGCGGCGGCGGGCAGCGGCGGACGCGGGTCCGCGGGCGCCGGCTCGGGGCGGCGGGCGGCCGGGCCCGGCCGCAGCCCGGCCCTGCGCCGTACGGTCTCGGCGGCCGCCCTGTCCAGCAGGGCCAGCGGCGCCGACGGCCCCGGGGCCACGCCCGGCGGCGTGCGCCGGTCGGTGCCGAGGAGGGCGGCCGTGACCAGCTCCTCCCAGGTGTCCGTGCCGCCGCTGGGCGGCAGCGCGGCTGCGGTGCCCTTCATGACGTTCCTTTCCGGCGCAATCCCCGAGTGCTGGAACCGTCGTACGGAACCGGGTGTCCGATGTGACCGGAGATATGCCTGTATACGGCGGTGACGTGAGGGAACGGCGGCGGGCAGCGGTGGGGGCTCAGCACAGCGGGACCGCCTCTCCCGCGCCGGACGGCCAGGCGGTCAGCGGGGTGAAACCGCGGTGGCCGCACTCGCCGAACACCTTCACCGGGGCCCCGCCCGACAGCGCGACCAGGCGCCACAGGCCCGGACGGGACGCGGCGGAGGACGTGAGCGGCAGGGCGGTGCCGCCGTCGGCGTCCGCGAGCTGCCAGGAGTCGCCGTCCGGCGTCGGCACGACGTCGTCCAATGTCACCGGGACCGAGTCCAGCCACGGGTCGTCGCGCAGGGCGTCGCCGTAGCGGGCGGCGGCCTCGACGGTCGTCACGCCCGGTGGGCGCACCGGGGTCGGCTCCGGCGGGGCGTGCCGCTCCACCAGCGCGGCCCGCTGCCGGCCCGCGTCCGGGTACGCGGACAGCTCCGCGTCCAGCGCGAGACCGACCGGCAGGGCCAGCTCCGGGGAGCGGCCCACGGGCCCGTAGGACAGGAGCAGGGCCGTGCGGCCGGACCCGGTGCCGTACAGCCAGATGCGGCGGGTGGTCAGCTTCGCGTCCGCCGTGTCGTACTGGGCGAGGACCAGCCAGTTGTCGCGCACCGGCGGGCCGTCCGCCGTGCCGGTCAGACCGACCCGGCTGCGCACCGTCGCCGCCAGGCCGTCGGGCAGCTCGGCGCGCCGCAGCCAGCCGCGGTCCAGCAGGTGCAGCAGCGCGCACTCCTCCAGCAGCCGCGCCGGCCAGCCGGGTCCCGACCCCGGTATCGCGCCCAGCTCACGGACCCGCCCCGCCAGCCCGGGCGCCTGGGCGTCGACCATGCGGGCGGCCGTCTCCTCCCACAGCCCGTACCCCGACTGCTCGGCCGAGGCCAGGCCGGACCGCAGCAGGTCCGCCAGCCGCTGCTCCAGCTCGGTCGCGCCGGCGCCGATCCGCTCGGCCCGGCGCTCCGCACGACGCCGCGCCGCCTCCGGGTCCGCCGCACCCCCCGCCGCGTCGGCCGCCGACCCCTCCGCCTTCTCCTCCCCCTCCCCCGCCTGCTCCCTCCCGAGGCGTTCGCGCCGCTCGGTGAGCCACTGCCCGGCCCACTCCGGCGGCTCGGCCGGCGGCACCGGCTGCCCGCCCGACCAGAGCAGGAGCAGTCCGAGAGCGTGCTTGCACGGGAACTTGCGGCTGGGGCAACTGCACCGGTACGCCGGACCCGAGGGGTCCGCGAGGTCGACGACCGTCCGGTACGGCGTCGCGCCGCTGCCCTTGCACAGACCCCACACCGCCCCCTCCCGCGAACTCCCCGTCCGCGACCACGCACCGGCCGAGCCGAGTCTGCTGCCCGCCGTGCGTGACGCGTCGTCAGGCGCCAGTGCCAGCACCTGGTCCGCGGTCCAGCGCACCCCCTGCTGAGTCATGCCGACGACGGTAGATCCCCCCACTGACAATGCGTTCCCCGATCGCCCCCGGAACGGTATTTCCGCAGGTCGGGACGGACTGTCAGTGGGATGGTGCAAGGTGGTCACCAGATCCGAACCGGCCGAGCTGGAGGGGGACTCCCAGCCATGTCCGTCACCGCCGACAACACGTCCGCCACACCGGGCGGGACCCACTCCGCGCCCGCTAACACGGCAGGTACGGGAGAGCCCCTGCGGCCGCACGCCGAGGACGCCTTCGCCGACGAACTCACCGCGCTCGCGGCCCACGACGACCGCCCGCGCCCGCCCCGCTGGAAGCTGTCGCCGTGGGCGGTCGCCACCTACCTCCTCGGCGGCACCCTGCCGGACGGCACGGTGATCACCCCCAAGTACGTGGGCCCCCGCCGCATCGTCGAGGTCGCCGTCAGCACGCTCGCCACCGACCGCGCCCTGCTGCTGCTCGGCGTCCCCGGCACGGCCAAGACCTGGGTGTCCGAGCACCTGGCCGCCGCGGTCAGCGGCGACTCCACCCTCCTCGTGCAGGGCACGGCCGGCACCCCGGAGGAGGCCATCCGCTACGGCTGGAACTACGCCCAGCTGCTGGCCAACGGCCCCAGCCGGGACGCCCTCGTGCCCAGCCCCGTCATGCGGGCCATGGCGGAGGGCATGACGGCCCGCGTCGAGGAGCTGACCCGCATCCCCGCCGACGTGCAGGACACCCTCATCACCATCCTGTCGGAGAAGACGCTGCCGATACCGGAGCTCGGCCAGGAGGTGCAGGCGGTCCGCGGCTTCACCCTCATCGCCACCGCCAACGACCGCGACCGCGGCGTCAACGAGCTGTCGAGCGCCCTGCGCCGCCGGTTCAACACGGTCGTGCTGCCGCTCCCGGCGAGCGTGGAGGCCGAGGTCGACATCGTCTCCCGCCGCGTCGACCAGATCGGACGCTCCCTGGACCTGCCCGCCGTGCCCGACGGCATCGACGAGATCCGCCGGGTGGTGACCGTCTTCCGGGAGCTGCGCGACGGCATCACCGCCGACGGGCGCACCAAGGTCAAGTCGCCCAGCGGCACGCTTTCCACGGCCGAGGCGATCTCCGTGGTGACGGGTGGGCTGGCCCTGGCGGCGCACTTCGGCGACGGCGTCCTGCGGCCCGGCGACGTCGCGGCCGGCATCCTCGGTGCGGTCGTGCGCGACCCGGCCGCCGACCGGGTCGTCTGGCAGGAGTACCTGGAAGCGGTGGTCCGCGAGCGCGAGGGCTGGACCGACTTCTACCGCGCCTGCCGGGACGTGAGCGGGTGAGCGGGGACGCGCCCCGGGGCGGTGGCGGCGCGGCCGAGGAGGGCCCCCTGCTGCTGGGCGTACGGCACCACGGGCCGGGGTCGGCCCGGGCCGTGCGGGCGGCTCTGGAGGCGGCACGGCCGCGCGTCGTGCTGATCGAGGGGCCGCCCGAGGCCGACGCGTTGGTCCCGCTCGCCGCCGACGAGGGGATGCGCCCGCCGGTCGCCCTGCTCGCCCATGCCGTCGACGAGCCCGGCCGCTCGGCGTTCTGGCCGCTGGCCGAGTTCTCCCCCGAGTGGGTCGCGATCCACTGGGCCTTGGAGCACGGCGTCCCCGCCCGTTTCATCGACCTGCCCGCCACCCACACGCTGGCCTGGGAGAAGGAGAAGGAGAAGGAGAAGGAGAACGAGGAGGCCCCGAGCGACGGCGACGCAGACCAGGACGCCGCCGCTGACGGGGCGCCGCACGCGGTCGTGCGGCTCGATCCGCTCCGGGCGCTGGCCGAGGCCGCCGGGTACGACGACCCCGAGCGGTGGTGGGAGGACGTCGTCGAGCACCGGGGGGTGGGGGACGGCGACCCGTTCGCGCCGTTCGCCGCGCTGGAGGAGGCGATGGGGGCGCTCCGCGAGACCTACGGCGACGGGGGCCACGAGCGGGACGCCGTACGCGAGGCGTACATGCGGCTCCAGGCGCGGGCGGCGGGGCGGGAGGTCGGGGACGACGGGGTGGCCGTGGTGTGCGGGGCGTGGCACGTGCCGGCGCTGCGGCGGCGGGCGTCCGTCGCCGCCGACCGGGCCCTGCTCAAGGGGCTGCCCAAGATCAAGGCGGACCTGACCTGGGTGCCGTGGACGCACCGGCGACTGGCGCGGGCGAGCGGGTACGGCGCGGGGATCGACTCGCCCGGCTGGTACGGGCACCTGTTCGGCGCGCCGGACCGGCCCGTGGAGCGGTGGATGACCAAGGTGGCCGGGCTGCTGCGGGAGGAGGACCGCCTCGTCTCCTCGGCGCACGTCATCGAGGCGGTCCGGCTGGCGGAGGCGCTCGCGGTGCTGCGCGGCCGCCCGCTGCCCGGGCTGGGCGAGACGACCGACGCGGTGCGGGCGGTGATGTGCGACGGCTCGGACGTGCCGCTGGCGCTGGTCCGGGACCGGCTGGTCGTCGGGGACGTGCTCGGGGAAGTGCCGGCGAGCGCGCCCGCGGTGCCGTTGCAGCGGGACCTCGACCGGCAGCAGCGGCGGCTGCGGTTCAAGCCTGAGGCACGCGAGCGGGAGGTGGAGCTGGACCTGCGCAAGGAGACCGACGCCGAGCGCAGCAGGCTCCTGCACCGGCTGGGGCTGCTCGGCGTGGCGTGGGGCGAGCGGATCGTGTCGCGGGGGAGCACGGGGACGTTCCGGGAGACCTGGCGGCTGCGGTGGGAGCCGGAGCTGTCGGTGCGGGTCGCCGAGGCGGGCATGTGGGGCACGACGGTGCTCGCGGCGGCCACCGCCAGGGCCGAGGCGGACGCGGTCGCCGCGCCGGGGCTCGCCGAGGTCACGGGCCTCGCCGAGAGCTGTCTCCTGGCCGGCCTGTCGGACGCGCTCCCGGCGGTCATGCGGGTCCTCGCCGACCGGGCGGCCCTGGACACCGACGTCGGGCACCTCGCCCAGGCCCTGCCGGCGCTCGTCCGGTCGCTGCGCTACGGCGACGTGCGCGGCACGGACACCGCGGCACTGGCGGAGGTCGCGGCGGGCCTGGCGGAGCGGGTGTTCGTCGGACTGCCTCCGGCGTGTGCGGGGCTCGACGCCGACGCCGCGGAGGAGATGCGGCGGCACGTGGACGCGGTGCACGGGGCGGTGGGGCTGCTGGGGGACGGCCCCGCGCCGCGCCACACGGACCTGCGCGGCCGTTGGCGGTCGGTGCTGCGGGTGCTGTCCGGGCGGGACCGCGTGCCCGGGGGGATACGGGGGCGGGCGGTACGCCTGCTGCTGGACGGGGGTGAGGTGGACGCCGACGAGGCGGCCCGGCTCATGGGGCTCGCCCTGTCGGTGGGGACACCGCCGGCGGACGCGGCCGCGTGGATCGAGGGGTTCGTCGGGGGCGGTGCCGGGGGCGGGATGCTGCTGGTCCACGACGAACGGCTGCTGGCGCTGGTCGACGGCTGGCTGACGGGCGTGTCGGCGGAGGCGTTCACGGACGTCCTGCCGTTGCTGCGGCGGACGTTCTCCGCGTATGAACCCGGCGTGCGCCGGACGCTGGGCGAGCTGGTGCGCCGCGGACCGGGGGAGCGGGCGGGCGTCACCGGCATCGGGGCGGGGGTCGCCGGTTTCGCGGCCGAGCCGGACACCGCGCGGGCGGCCGCCGTGCTCCCCGTGGTGCGGCTGCTGCTCGGCACGGACCCGGCGGAGAAGGAAGCGGAGCGGCAGCGGGACGGCCTGGCGGGGGCGGGGAGATGACGGACGAGGCGGGGAGCGGGAGCGAGTACGGCGAGGGGGCCGGGGTGACGGACGGCGGGGCGGCCGAGCGGCTGCGGCGGTGGCGGCTGGTGCTCGGGGGAGACACGGCCGACGGCACCGGGCACGGGCTGTCCGGGCAGGACGCGGCGATGGACCAGACGCTCTCCGCGCTGTACGGCAGGGACGACAAGGGGCAGGCGGGACGGGACCGTTCGGCGGGGCTCGGGGCGTCCGCGCCGTCGGTGGCGCGCTGGCTGGGCGACGTCCGGACGTACTTCCCCGCCTCCGTCGTCCAGGTCATGCAGCGGGACGCCATCGACCGGCTCGGGCTGTCGACGCTGCTGCTGGAGCCGGAGATGCTGGAGGCGGTGGAGGCCGACGTGCACCTCGTCGGCACGCTGCTCTCGCTCAACAAGGCGATGCCGGAGACCACCAGGGAGACGGCACGGGCCGTGGTGCGCAAGGTGGTCGACGACCTGGAGAAGCGGCTCGCGAGCCGCACGCGCGCCACCCTCACCGGCGCCCTCGACCGCAGTGCGCGCGTCAGCAGACCGCGCCACCACGACATCGACTGGAACCGCACGATCGCCGCCAACCTCAAGCACTACCTGCCCGAACACGGCACCGTCGTGCCGGAGCGGCTCGTCGGGTACGGGAGGGCGGCGCGGTCGGTGCGCAAGGACGTGGTCCTGTGCATCGACCAGTCGGGGTCGATGGCGGCGTCGGTGGTGTACGCGTCGGTGTTCGGGGCGGTGCTCGCCTCGATGCGGTCGCTCACCACGCGGCTGGTCGCGTTCGACACCTCCGTCGTCGACCTCACGGACCAGCTCGACGACCCCGTGGACGTCCTGTTCGGCACCCAGCTGGGCGGCGGTACGGACATCAACCGGGCGCTCGCCTACTGCCAGGCCCGCATCACCCGGCCCGCGGACACGGTGGTCGTGCTGATCAGCGACCTGTACGAGGGCGGCATACGGCAGGAGATGCTGAAGCGGGTGGCGGCGATGAAGGCGTCGGGGGTGCAGTTCGTGGCGTTGCTCGCGCTGTCGGACGAGGGCGCGCCGGCCTACGACCGGGAGCACGCGGCGGCCCTGGCGGCGCTCGGGGCACCGGCGTTCGCCTGTACGCCCGACCTGTTCCCGGAGGTGATGGCGGCGGCGATCGAGAAGCGGCCGCTGCCGATACCGGACGGCGCCTGAGGCGGGCCCGGCGGCTGACGACTTGTCGACCTGTTCCCGCCAGCAAAACGGGACATGCCTACCCATCGGTAACGGGGGGCTTGCGCGAGCGTGGGACGTGCGTGCGAGGATCGGTGCCTCTCGACGCCCCGCAGGGCCCCGGCCCGTGCCCCTCGGGGCACCGGCCGTGCCCTGACCGCTCGTCAGGACACCGACCCGTACCGCCGCAACGGAGGCCCGTCCGTCTTGCTCCGGCCCACGGCTCCGCCCCGAGCCGCCGCTCTGCGCGTCGCGCGCACGGCGGTGGGCAGGCATGCGCTGCGGGTGCTGCTGCTGGTGGGCGGGCTGTTCGCGCTGGGCCTCCTCTTCGGCGGGCAGGCGCAGGCCGCGGAGGGTCCGCAGGACACCGGGTCGCGGCCGGTCGCTGAACCCGCCCCGAACGGGGCGGACCCCGCCGGGGAGACCGCCTCGCCGACGGACCCGGCCGCCGCGGGGACCACCCCTCCCACCGGGCAGGTCGTGCGGATCGTGGGGGAGGGCGTCGCACGTCCCGTCGGGCATGTGGTGCGGTCGGTGGCCGAGGGACTGGGACGGGTGCAGGCGCAGCTACCGCCGGTGTCCTCGTCGCCCTCGCTCCCGACCCTGCCCTCGCTCCCCGCGTTGCCCACGCTCCCGTCGCTTCCGTCGCTCCCCTGGCTCCCGTCCGTGCCGTCGGAGCCGACCCTGCCGAAGCTTCCCCAGCTGCCCGGCCTGCCGGGTGTGCCCGGGCCGTCCGACGGGTCCGACGGATCCGGCGGGTCCGAGCCGCCGGTGACCACGCTGCCCGCGCCGGTCGACGAGCTGCCGCAGCAGGGCGCCACCCCGGTGACGCCGGCGCCGCACGCGCCGGAACAGGGGCGGGCCGCTGCGGCCACGCAAACGACCACGCCTGTCGATCCTGCCCATGCCCCTACCCGTGCCCAAGGGACCTCCTACGGCCCCTGGGACGCACCGCGTCAGAGCGCCGACGACAGGCCGGCGCACGGCGTCGCCCACCACGGCGGCGCGCGGCCGAGCCCGCCGGCTCCCGCGCAGCACGCCCCGGGCAGCGGCCACCCCGACGGCGTGCTGGGCAACGCGCCCGCGATGGACAACGGCGCGCCGCGGCACGGTGACGCGCACGCCGTGACCCCGCACCACCCGGTGACGCTGCGGCTCCTGGCCGGCGGTGCCGTGGGTGCGGAGGCGACCGAGACCCGGGACAGGTACCGGGACATTCCCGTTTTCCCCGCTTAGGGAAGACCTTCCCGCCCGTCCGCACCCCCTGTGCCCGGACGGGTGGTTCCCCGGAATGTCCCCCAGCCTTCCGATGTCTCGGAATCCCCTAAGGATGCGACGCGCGCATGACCACGAACACCCACCGTTCCCTCATGACGGCCGCCGGAGCCACCGGCCCCGCCCCCGCCGTACGGACCCCCAGGGGTCGGGCCGCCCAGGCCATCCAGGGCGCCCGTGCGGCGCGGGCCGCGCGGGCCACGGAGAAGGCACGCGCCACGGCCCGGGCCCACGCCATGGCCCTGCAGGAGCGGGCGGCCGCCCTGCTCGCCGACACGACCCCCGCCCAGGGCCGGCGCGACGCCGCCCACCTGTTCGGTGAGAACTCCACCCACTTCGTCGGCGAGAACCCCATCCACCTGTTCGGTGAGAACTCCACCCACTTCGTCGGCGAGAACCCCATCCACCTGTTCGGTGAAAACCCCACCGGCACCGCGCCCACCACCCCGTACGGGAGCTGACCCCCCACACCCCCACACCCCCACACCCCCACACCCCCACACCCCCACACCCCCACACCCCCCAAGCTCCGCCGCATCCGCCGCCCGGACGGCCGAAAGCCGTCGGACCCGTTCGGGCGGCGGGGCGGGGAGGAGGCGGGTCGCCCTCATGGGGTGAGGCGACGACCCGCCGACCGCAGCCCTCCGGGGCTGCCCCGGGTCCCACCGGGCCGACCCCAGCCCGGTGGGACCCGAGTCGACTCCGCGCCGCGGAACGACCCCCGACCCGTGCCGCGCGACCCCACCCGCCACCTCACCTCCGGCACCCCGTGCCAGAGAGGGCGGCATCATGTGACAGGTATCACCGCTCAGGTGTGACTCGCGATTTAGGGGGCCCCCGGAAGCAGCGATAACCTGCGAGACGGACATGCCGCGCGCTCGGACACCGTGTGCGCATCCCTTGTGACACATGCGGACGTCGTCACGTTGCCCTTCGCGGCACGCCCACGCATCCAACGAACCGCGAGATCACTGATAGGGACGGAAGCGCGTGGACCTGTTCGAGTACCAGGCGAGGGACCTCTTCGCCAAGCACGATGTACCGGTGCTGGCCGGTGAAGTCATCGACACGCCTGAGGCGGCGCGCGAGATCACCGAGCGTCTGGGCGGCAAGTCCGTCGTCAAGGCGCAGGTGAAGGTCGGTGGTCGTGGCAAGGCCGGTGGCGTCAAGCTGGCCGCTTCCCCGGACGAGGCCGTCGCCCGCGCGACGGACATCCTCGGCATGGACATCAAGGGCCACACGGTCCACAAGGTGATGATCGCCGAGACCGCTCCGGAGATCGTCGAGGAGTACTACGTCTCCTTCCTCCTCGACCGTGCGAACCGCACCTTCCTCTCCATCGCCTCCGTCGAGGGCGGCATGGAGATCGAGGAGGTGGCGGCCACCCGTCCGGACGCCGTCGCCAAGACGCCGATCGACGCGATCGACGGTGTGGACGAGGCCAAGGCCCGCGAGATCGTCGCGGCCGCCAAGTTCCCGGCCGAGGTCGCGGACAAGGTCGCGCACGTCCTCGTCAAGCTGTGGGACACCTTCATCAAGTCGGACGCCCTCCTCGTCGAGGTCAACCCGCTGGCGAAGGTCGCCTCCGGCGACGTCATCGCCCTGGACGGCAAGGTGTCGCTCGACGACAACGCCGAGTTCCGTCACCCCGAGTACGAGGAGCTCCACGACAAGGCCGCGGCCAACCCGCTCGAGGCCGCCGCCAAGGAGAAGAACCTCAACTACGTCAAGCTCGAGGGCGAGGTCGGCATCATCGGCAACGGCGCCGGTCTCGTCATGAGCACCCTGGACGTCGTCGCGTACGCCGGTGAGAAGCACGGCGGCGTCAAGCCCGCCAACTTCCTGGACATCGGCGGCGGCGCCTCCGCCCAGGTGATGGCGAACGGCCTGGAGATCATCCTGGGCGACCCGGACGTGAAGTCCGTCTTCGTGAACGTCTTCGGTGGCATCACCGCCTGCGACGAGGTCGCCAACGGCATCGTGCAGGCCCTGAAGCTCCTGGAGGACCGCGGCGAGAAGGTCGAGAAGCCGCTCGTCGTCCGCCTCGACGGCAACAACGCCGAGCTGGGCCGGAAGATCCTCACGGACGCCGACCACCCGCTGGTGCAGCGCGTCGACACCATGGACGGCGCGGCCGACAAGGCCGCCGAGCTGGCCGCCGCCAAGTAAGCACGAGGACGAGGACTCACACCACCATGGCTATCTGGCTCAACAAGGACAGCAAGGTCATCGTCCAGGGCATGACCGGCGCCACCGGCATGAAGCACACCAAGCTCATGCTCGGTGACGGCACGAACGTCGTGGGCGGCGTCAACCCGCGCAAGGCGGGTCAGACCGTGGACTTCGACGGCACCGAGGTACCCGTCTTCGGGACCGTCAAGGAGGCCATCGAGAAGACCGGCGCCGACGTCTCCGTCATCTTCGTGCCGGAGAAGTTCACCAAGGACGCGGTCGTCGAGGCCATCGACGCCGAGATCCCGCTGGCCGTCGTGATCACCGAGGGCATCGCCGTGCACGACACGGCTTCCTTCTGGTCGTACGCCGGCAAGAAGGGCAACAAGACCCGGATCATCGGCCCGAACTGCCCCGGCATCATCACCCCGGGCCAGTCGAACGTCGGCATCATCCCGGGCGACATCACCAAGCCGGGCCGCATCGGCCTGGTGTCGAAGTCCGGCACGCTGACGTACCAGATGATGTACGAGCTGCGGGACATCGGCTTCTCCACCGCCGTCGGCATCGGTGGCGACCCGATCATCGGCACCACGCACATCGACGCCCTGGCCGCCTTCCAGGACGACCCCGACACCGACCTGATCGTGATGATCGGTGAGATCGGCGGCGACGCCGAGGAGCGGGCCGCGGCCTTCATCAAGGAGAACGTGACCAAGCCGGTCGTCGGCTACGTCGCGGGCTTCACCGCGCCCGAGGGCAAGACCATGGGCCACGCCGGCGCCATCGTCTCCGGCTCCTCCGGCACCGCCCAGGCCAAGAAGGAGGCCCTCGAGGCCGCCGGCGTCAAGGTCGGCAAGACGCCGACCGAGACGGCGAAGCTGGCCCGGGAGATCCTGAGCGCCTGACGTCACGCGTGACGACAGGCCGGCAACCGGCAGCAGGAAGGGTCCGCGTCCCCCGGGACGCGGACCCTTCCGCGTCCCGGGACCGCCTCACCGCGCCTCCGGCAGCAGCCTCTCCGGCCCGTGGACCGTCTGCGCGCGCAGCTTCGCGCGCAGCTCCAGCTCCGTGTCCGAGAGCGTGCCCGGGGCCGGTTTGGGCGGGACCCCGCGCACCGTCTCCCCGGCCGGCACCGGGGCCTCGTACTTCGTGGGAGCCGTCCGCAGGGTCAGCGCCGTCGCGCCGATGACGGCGAGCGTGAAGGCGACCGCCGCGCGGGTCCAGAACCGGGCGCGGCGCTCACTGCCCAGGCGCACGGCCGGCGGCTTCGCGGCCCGCAGCCGCTCCGCCGAGGCCACCTCCGTCAGCCGCCGGTGCAGTGCGGCGGGGTCGGCGAGGTCGGGCAGCAGCGCGGCGATCTCCGCGCGCCCGTTCAGCAGGCGGTGGGCCGCTGCCGGGGTGCTCGCCTCCGTCTCCGCCGCCGTCTCCGGCAGGTCCAGGCCGACGCCGTCGTAGAGGAGCACCGTGCGGCGGTACGTCGGGGGCAGCGTCAGGAACGCCTCGAGCAGCGCGCGGTCGGGCGGTGCGGCGGGCGGGGGTTCGGGGTGCCGGTGGCGGGGGCGCAGCCGGTGCCAGGGGGAGAGGGCGTACTCGTGGGCCGCGGCCCGCACCCAGCCCGGCGGATCGGGGTCGCGGGCCACCTCGGGCCAGCGCTCCCAGGCGTACTGGAAGGCCCGCTCGACGGATTCACGGGCGAGTTCCCGGCGGCCGGTGAGCAGGAAGGTCTGCCGTACGAGGGCGGGGGCGCAGAGCGCGTAGAGCGCGTCGAAGGCCTGAGCGGGCGTCAGGGAGGCCGCCCCGCACGGGCCTCGGCGCTCCTCGGGGGCGGGGAGCGGGGTGGCGGAACTCTGGGTCACCGGGCACCCTCTCGTACGAAAAAGTACATAAACATATATTGAGCGACACAACGGGCTTCGTCGGGTACGCGGGAAAAGCGCGTGTCGTTGGGAGCATGACGGGCGTGATCCCGATGACCGCTCGCCGTTCCTCCCCGCGCCGACCGTCCTCCTCGCAGCTGCTCACCCGGGTGCGCGACCGTTCGCCCGGCCTGGCCGCCGGTCTGGTGGGCGGGGCGGTCGCGGCCGGGCTGGGGCTCGGCGCGCTCACCGTGCTGGTGATGGTGCTGTGGATCAGCTCGCCCTACCCCGACAGCGGGCCGGGAGGCGCGCTGCACGTCGCCGCCGCGCTGTGGCTCCTGGCCCACGGGGTCGAACTGGTCCGCGCCGACACCCTCTCCGGCGTCCCCGCCCCGGTCGGCGTCACTCCACTGCTGCTCTCCGTGGTGCCCGTGTGGCTGGTCCACCGGGCGGCGCGCGACGCCGTGGACGCCGACGAGGACGGCGTCGTCCCACCGGTGAGCGCCCGTACGGCGTGGGCGGGCGTCGTCCTCGGCTACCTGACCGTCGGCGCCGGCACCGCCCTGTACGCGGCGGGCGGATCGCTGCGGCCCTCCTGGGCCTGGACCGTGCTCGGCCTGCCCACGGTCGTCGCGCTCTCGGCCGGCACGGGCGTGTGGACGGCGTACGGCCGTCCCCGCGGGCCCGTCGACCGGCTGCTGCGGCTGCTGCCGCCCGGGGCCCGGCGGGTGCTGCTCGGCCCGCGGGGGCGGGAGAAGTTCCTGGTGGCCGTGCGGGCGGCCGGGGCCGCGGTGGCGGTGTCCGTCGGGGGCGGGGCCGGGCTGGTCGCCGTGTCGTCGGTGTGGCACGGGGACGTGGCCCGGGAGGCGTTCCTGCGGCTGACCGAGGGGTGGTCCGGGCGGTGCGCGGTGCTGCTGCTGTGCGTGACGCTGGTGCCCAACGCGGCGGTGTGGGGGGCGGCGTACGCGCTCGGGCCGGGGTTCGCGCTGGGCGCCGGGCACGGGGTGGGGCCGTGGGTGTCCGACCCGGCGCCGATGCTGCCGCCGTTCCCGCTGCTGGCGGCCGTGCCGGACGCCGGGGCCGGGACCCCGTGGAACTGGGCGGCCGGGGTGGTGCCCCTGGCGGCCGGGGTGACGATGGGGTGGTTCGTGGGGCGGGGCGGGATGCGGTGGTCCGTGCGGCGGACCGCGGTGATCGCCGGGCTGGCCGCGGCGGTGTGCGCGGCGGTGCTGGCGGTGGCGGCGGGGATGGCCGGCGGCCCGCTGGGCGTGGGGGTGCTGGCGCGGTTCGGGCCCGTGTGGTGGCAGGTCGGGGGCGCGGCGCTGGCCTGGGGCGTGGGGGTGGCGGTGCCGGTGGCGGTGGTGGTCCGGGTGTGCGGCGGGTGGGTCGCGCGGTGGCGGACGGCGGCGGCCACCAAGGCCGTGACCAAGGCCGCGGCCAAGGCCGCCGAGGAGGCTTCCAGGGCGCTCTCCCTGGCAGAGGCCAGGGCGACGGCTTCCCGAACGACGACGGCTTTCCGAACGACGGAGGCTTCCAGGGCGACGCCGCAGAAGGCGGCCCCTCCGAAGGCGACCGAGCCCTCCAAGGCGACGGCCGCCAAGTCCTCCACCCCGGCCAAACCTGCCAAACCGGCCAAGCCGTCCAAGCTGTCGGGCCCCTCCAAGTCCCCCAGGACACCCGTGGTGGCCCCCAGGGACGGCGTGACCCTCCGGAAGAAGACGGTGACCCCCGTGGCCCCCGAAGCGACCGCGCCCCCGAGCCCGCGGCCCGTGCCGCACCCGAAGGAGTCCGAGGCCTACGACCTGCTCCCGGCGGACGAGCCGGTGGAGGACGTCTGGCGGGACGAGGCGCTGCGGGCACGGTGGGACGCGCTGCGGGACGAGCTGAGGCAACGCACCCCGGAACCAGAGGCCCCGGCGAACACCGAGCCGGAACCTCCCACAGTGAAAGCCGAAGCCGAAGCCGAAGCCGAACCCCCCGCGCCCCCGTCCCCCCAGGACCGGGGCACGTCCTGACCGTCCTCCCGCCCCGCTACCCGTTCGTCCCCAGCACGCCCCGCAGTTCCTTCGGCAGCAGGTCGCTGCAGGACTGCCTCGCCTCGTGGGTCAGGGCGTCCTTCGTGCACGTGTAGTAGTCCTGGTACACCAGCTGGGCCGTGAAGCCCACCGCGACCAGGGCCAGCGCGAGGGACGCCGTGACCAGGCCGGTGATCGCCGCCGTGGTCTTCGGGCGGCCGGGCGGCTCGGGCGCGGCCGGGGTCTCCGGGTCCGGGGTGCGGGGCTTGGCGCGCAGGGCGCTGATGCCCCAGTACAGGGCGAGCGCGCCCAGCAGCAGGGCGACGTAGGGCCAGCCGAACAGGGCGAAGAAGAAGCCCCACATGCCGCTGAGCAGGGCGTAGCGCGCCCGGCGCTGGGCGGGGTCCATGGGGTCCCAGCGCGGGCCGGGTGCGCCGGCGCCGGCCGGGCCCTCGGGGCCGCTGCCGGGACGCTCGCCGAAGCCGCCGGAGGAGCGGCCGGGCTGGCGGTCGCTCCACTGGCTGCCCCACGGGGCGCCGGCCGGACCGTGCCCGGAGGGGTCCTGCCCGGTCGCCGGGGGGTGGCCCTGGTCGTCGTCGGAGCCCTGGGCGGGGCGACGGGGCTGCCAGGGGCGGTCGGGGGTGCCCTCGGGCGGCGGCGCGAAGGGGTTGTCCTCGTCGGCCCCGTGGTCCCTGCCGGGCCGGTCCCCGCCCCCGCGGTGCTCGTCGGAAGCGCCGGGTGCGTCGGGGGGTGACGTCGGACGCTCCCGCAGCAGCGCCGGGACGCGCTCCCCTCCCTGGGCGGGGTGCGGGGGGAACGTGAGGGGTCGCAGGCTGCGGTCCGGCATCAAAAGGCGTCTTCCCCTAGGTGACCAATAGGTGACCGAAGAATTGCTGTCTTCGTGAGCGTTCACCCGGGGAACGTGCCGTGCCTCCACGGCGTTCCCGGGACCGCTCCCGCAGACGCTACCTTCCGGCCACGCCCCCGTCCCACGGGGGCCGTCCGGAGTGCCGGTATCGTTGCTGACGGTCGGCCGCTTCGTAGACTTCCCCGTATCCGGGGGCGCGAAGCATTCGTACGACCGTACAAAGCGGCCGTACGCACGCCGACCGCGCCACCGCTTCCCCGAGAAAGGGCCCCACCGTGGCCGCCAAGCCCGTGGCCAAGCGCCTCGTCGTCCTGGTCTCCGGATCAGGCACCAACCTGCAGGCGCTGCTCGACGAGATCGAGCGCACCGGAGCCGAGTCGTACGGAGCGCGGGTCGTCGCCGTCGGGGCGGACCGGGACGGCATCGAGGGGCTGGCCCGCGCCGAGCGCGCCGGGCTGCCCACCTTCGTGTGCCGGGTCAAGGACCACGACAGCCGCGAGGCGTGGGACGCCGCGCTCGCGGAGGCCGTCGGCGCGCACGAGCCGGACCTGGTGGTGTCCGCCGGGTTCATGAAGATCGTGGGCAAGGAGTTCCTCGCGCGGTTCGGCGGGCGGTTCGTGAACACCCACCCCGCGCTGCTGCCCAGTTTTCCCGGCGCCCACGGCGTCCGTGACGCGCTCGCGTACGGCGCCAGGGTCACCGGCTGCACCGTCCACTTCGTCGACGACGGCGTCGACACCGGGCCGATCATCGCGCAGGGCGTGGTGGAGGTCCGGGACGAGGACGACGAGAGCGCTCTGCACGAGCGCATCAAGGACGTCGAGCGAAGGCTGCTCGTCGAGGTCGTGGGGCGGCTCGCCCGCAACGGCTATCGCATTGAGGGACGAAAGGTAGTTATCCAGTGACCGCCGAGAGCAACAAGCGGGCCATTCGTCGCGCGCTCGTCAGCGTCTACGACAAGACTGGCCTGGAGGAGCTGGCCCGCGGGCTGCACGAGGCCGGCGTGGAGCTGGTCTCCACCGGGTCGACGGCCGGCCGTATCGCCGCCGCCGGTGTCCCCGTTACCAAGGTCGAGGAGCTGACCGGCTTCCCCGAGTGCCTGGACGGCCGGGTCAAGACCCTGCACCCGAAGGTGCACGCCGGCATCCTCGCCGACCTGCGCCTGGACAGCCACCGCGAGCAGCTCGCCGAGCTGGGCGTGGAGCCGTTCGACCTCGTCGTGGTCAACCTCTACCCGTTCCGCGAGACCGTCGCCTCCGGCGCCACCCCGGACGAGTGCGTGGAGCAGATCGACATCGGCGGCCCGTCGATGGTCCGCGCCGCCGCCAAGAACCACCCCTCCGTCGCCGTGGTCACCAGCCCCGGCCGGTACGCCGACGTCCTCGCGGCCGTCAAGGACGGCGGCTTCGACCTCGCCGCCCGCAAGCGCCTGGCCGCCGAGGCGTTCCGGCACACGGCGGAGTACGACATCGCCGTCTCCTCCTGGTTCGCGTCCTCCTACGCCCCCGCCGACGACTCGCAGTTCCCCGAGTTCGTCGCCTCCTCGCTGCAGCGCGCGCACACCCTGCGCTACGGCGAGAACCCGCACCAGCCCGCCGCCCTCTACACCTCCGGCGAGGGCGGGCTCGCGGCCGCCGAGCAGCTGCACGGCAAGGAGATGTCGTACAACAACTACACGGACACGGACGCCGCCCGCCGTGCCGCGTACGACCACGCCGAGCCCTGCGTCGCGATCATCAAGCACGCCAACCCCTGTGGCATCGCGGTCGGTTCGGACGTCGCCGAGGCGCACCGCAAGGCGCACGCGTGCGACCCGCTGTCCGCGTTCGGCGGGGTCATCGCCGTCAACCGGCCGGTCAGCAAGGAGATGGCGGAGCAGGTCGCGGAGATCTTCACCGAGGTCATCGTCGCCCCGGACTACGAGGAGGGGGCCCTGGAGGCCCTCACCAAGAAGAAGAACATCCGGGTGCTGCGCTGTCCCGACGGCCCGGCCCGCCCGGTCGAGGTCAAGCCGATCGACGGCGGTGCGCTGCTCCAGGTCGCCGACCGGCTCCAGGCCGAGGGCGACGACCCGGCCCACTGGACGCTGGCGTCCGGCGAGGCCCTGTCCCCCGAGGAGCTCCAGCAGCTCGCCTTCGCCTGGAAGGCCTGCCGCGCGGTGAAGTCCAACGCGATCCTGCTCGCCAAGGACGGCGCCTCGGTCGGCGTCGGCATGGGCCAGGTCAACCGCGTCGACTCCTGCAAGCTGGCCGTCGAGCGGGCCGGTGAGGAGCGCGCCCGGGGTGCCTATGCGGCCTCCGACGCGTTCTTCCCCTTTCCCGACGGCCCGCAGATCCTGATCGGCGCCGGGGTGCGGGCCATCGTCCAGCCGGGCGGCTCGATCCGGGACGAGCAGGTCGTGGAGGCCGCCAAGGAGGCGGGCGTGACGATGTACTTCACGGGGACGCGGCACTTCTTCCACTGAGCCGCTGAGCCGCTGAGCGCTGAGCCGTGCCCGGCCGAGCCCCTGAGCGCATGAGAGGGCCCGCCGACCGTTCCTCCGGTCGGCGGGCCCTCTCATGTGGTGCGGTGCTGCCGGGCGCCGGTCACTGGGCGCGGACCACCAGGGTCGAGCACATCTTGTCGGCGAACGTCTGCTTCTTGTCGTCCCACAGCGGCCACAGGTAGCCGAGGTAGCAGGGCAGGCCGTCGACGATGTGCGCCAGGCGGCGGACGAAGGCCATGCCGAAGCCCAGCGTGCTGCCGTCGGCCTCGCGCAGCACGCGCGTGCCGACGACCTTCTTGCCGGTGGACTGGCCGGTCTTGCCCTCCAGGTACAGCTGGTAGAAGCCCATGCCGATGGCGTACAGGACGCCGATCAGCGTGATGATGCCCCCGCCCGCCGAGTCGCTGCCCATGGCGGCCGCGATGCCGATGAGCGCGTACATCGGGCCGGCGATGATCAGGCCGTCGAGCAGGAACGAGCCGACCCGCAGGCCCCAGTGGGCGAGCTCGGGGCGGGCGCCGTAGCCCGGCTGCTGCGGGTAGCCGTAGCCCTGCTGCGGATAACCGGGCTGCTGCTGGGGGTAGCCGTAGCCCTGCTGCGGCGGGATGCCCTGCGGGGCCTGCGGGTAGGCCGGGTAACCGGGCTGCTGGGGGTTCTGCGGCTGCTCCCCGTAAGGGTTGCCGCCGGGCTGGCCGAAGCTCATGACTGTGTTTCCTCCGTTGCCTCTGGGGACGTCGCGGATGCCGCGGAGGAACGGGTGGGCGTGAGCGGTTCGTCCCCCTGCCGGACCGCAGTGATGCGCCGCTCATCGTCATGTGCCGGACGAGTACTTGTCCAGTCGGATATACGGCTGTTGTGCAAGTGCAACATCGGAGGTCACCACGGGAACGGCGAACGGGCCGCCCGCGGGCCACCCTGATTGGAACCGGGGGCCGGTCATCCGCGAGGATGGAGGCATGACCGCCCAGATTCTCGATGGCAAGGCCACCGCAGCCGAGATCAAGTCCGAGCTGACCGCCCGTGTGGCGGCGCTGAAGGAGAAGGGCGTGACGCCCGGCCTCGGCACGATCCTGGTCGGTGACGACCCCGGCAGCCAGAAGTACGTCGCCGGCAAGCACCGCGACTGCGCCGAGGTCGGCATCGCCTCCATCCAGCGCGAACTGCCCGCCACGGCCACGCAGGAGGAGATCGAGGCGGTCGTCCGCGAGCTGAACGAGGACCCGTCCTGCACCGGTTACATCGTCCAGCTCCCGCTGCCCAGGGGCATCGACGAGAACCGCATCCTGGAGCTGATGGACCCGGACAAGGACGCCGACGGCCTGCACCCGATGAACCTCGGCCGCCTCGTCCTCAACGAGCCGGCCCCGCTGCCCTGCACCCCCAACGGCGTGCTCACGCTGCTGCGCCGCTACGGCGTGGAGACCAAGGGCGCCGAAGTGGTGGTCGTCGGCCGCGGTGTGACCATCGGCCGGCCGATGCCGCTGCTGATGACCCGGCGCAGCGAGAACGCCACGGTGACCCAGTGCCACACCGGCACCCGTGACCTGTCCGCGCACCTCAAGCGCGCCGACATCATCGTGGCCGCGGCCGGCTCCGCGCACCTGATCCGCGCGGAGGACGTCAAGCCCGGTGCGGCCGTCCTCGACGTCGGCGTCTCGCGCAACGCCGAGGGCCGGATCGTGGGCGACGTCCACCCCGACGTCCGCGAGGTCGCCGCCTGGATCTCCCCGAACCCCGGCGGGGTCGGCCCGATGACCCGCGCGCAGCTGCTCGTCAACGTGGTCGAGGCGGCGGAGCGCAGTGTCGGCTGAGCCACGGCGGCAACTCCGCGCCCAGGACGCGCCGCAGGGCGCCGACGCCACGGAGGACGCGTCCCCCTCGCGGGACACCCAGGGTGCCCAAGACGCCCAGGACACCCCCGACTCGCCCGGCGCCCCGGACCAGGACGGTACCCCGGACCCGGACGACGCCCAGGGCCCCGACGACGCCGACGGGTCCCTCGGCCCCGTGCCCGAGGGGGCCGAGGCGTTCGAGAAGCCGCTGGTCCGCGGTCCGGTCAGCGCACCCGACGCCGAGGGCCGGCCCCGCCGTGTCACGCGCCGCTTCCCGCTGTTCACCCGGGACACCGCCCGCCCCGAGGGCGGCGGCCGGGCCGCTCCCCGGGACGCGCCGGCGCCCGCCCGGCAGTGGCCGATGCTCGCCGTCCTGGGCCTGGTGGCGCTGGGCCTGCTGCTGACCGCGCTGGACGTGTTCCGCGTCGGCTGTGTCCTGATCGGCGTCGCCCTGCTGGCCGGTGCGGCCCTGCGCTGGCTGCTGCCGGGCGTCGGCATGCTGGCCGTGCGATCGCGCTTCACCGACATCGTGACGTACGGCGTGCTGGGCGCCGCGATCGTGCTGCTGGCGCTGATGGCGCAGCCCGATCCGTGGCTGCAGATCCCGTTCCTGAAGGACACCCTGCACTTCACGGTCAGCAACTGACGGCACGTCGGCGGCCCGTCCCCTCCCCCGAGCGAGGGCGGGCCGCCGACGCGTCCCACGCTCCCGCACGGTGAACGTGCCGTTCAACAGCTGTCAGCCCGCTGTGGCACGGAAGTGACCGTTCCGCTACGGAACCGGACAGCCGTCCGTCGTCGTCCCCCGGAGCGGACCCGGACGAGCCGGGTGCGCCGGGCGGACCGGGCGACCGGGGACGACGCCGTGGAGGTGGGGGATGGGTTCCTGGCAGCCGCTGCCGGACGGGCTGCCGCCGGAGGTACGGCACTTCGTGGACCACCTGCGCCGGCTGAAGGACGGCACAGGACTCAGCCTCGCCGCGCTCGGCGCGCGCACCGCGTACAGCAAGTCCTCCTGGCAGCGGTACCTCAACGGCGTCCAGCCCCCTCCCCGGCACGCCGTCGCGGCGCTGTGCCGGGTGGCCGGACTGACCGGCACCGACGCCGAACGGCACGGCGTGCGCTGGGAGTTGGCGGTCGAGGCGTGGCCGCGTCCGGCGGCGGCGCAGGGCGTCGGCCCGGGAGACGGGCACGGGGGCGGGGGCGAGGGCGGCGGCTACGAGGACGACCCGACCGTCCCGTGGTGGGAGCGGCTGGAGGAACACGCCCCGTCCGGCCACCGGCCGCGGGGCCCCGGCCGCCTGCTGCTGGCGGCGGTCGCGCTGCTCTCGGTACTCCTGGTGGCCGTACTGGTGTCCGCCCTGGTGTTCGGCTAGCGGACGGAGCGCGCATGGGGCGCCCCCGACGGGGCACGCGATCCGTACCCCCACGGGAGCCCGGATGCCCGGTCCCCCCACGGCGGCCGTCATGTCCACCCCCCTCCCGGACCGGCGGCCGCCGCCCCACGAGGTGTCCACTCTGTGGGACGGGCCACACGGCCCCGGCGGTCGGGGATGGCGGATGCGCGATAGCCTGACCGGTGGATCTCTTGACGCCAAGAGATCGATCATCCGTTCCCGCCCCGGGGCAGGGACGCCCCCGCCAGCTGTCATACGGAGAACGCCATGACCCGCACTCCCGTGAACGTCACCGTCACCGGCGCGGCCGGCCAGATCGGTTACGCCCTGCTCTTCCGCATCGCCTCCGGCCAGCTGCTCGGCGCGGACGTGCCGGTCAAGCTGCGCCTGCTGGAGATCACCCCGGCGCTCGGCGCCGCCGAGGGCACCGCGATGGAGCTGGACGACTGCGCGTTCCCGCTGCTCCAGGGCATCGACATCACCGACGACCCGAACGTCGCCTTCGACGGCGCCAACGTCGCCCTCCTGGTCGGCGCCCGCCCCCGCACCAAGGGCATGGAGCGCGGTGACCTCCTGGAGGCCAACGGCGGCATCTTCAAGCCCCAGGGCAAGGCCATCAACGACCACGCCGCGGACGACATCAAGGTCCTCGTCGTCGGCAACCCGGCCAACACCAACGCCCTGATCGCCCAGGCCGCCGCCCCGGACGTACCGGCCGACCGCTTCACCGCGATGACCCGCCTGGACCACAACCGCGCGCTGACCCAGCTCGCGAAGAAGACGAACACGCCGGTCTCGGAGATCAAGCGCCTGACGATCTGGGGCAACCACTCCGCCACCCAGTACCCGGACATCTTCCACGCCACGGTCGCCGGCAAGAACGCCGCCGAGGTCGTCAACGACGAGAAGTGGCTGGCCGAGGACTTCATCCCGACCGTCGCCAAGCGCGGCGCCGCCATCATCGAGGCCCGGGGCGCCTCTTCCGCGGCCTCCGCGGCCAACGCGGCCATCGACCACGTCCACACCTGGGTCAACGGCACCGCCGAGGGCGACTGGACCTCCATGGGCATCCCGTCGGACGGCTCCTACGGCGTCCCCGAGGGCCTCATCTCGTCCTTCCCGGTCACCACCAAGGACGGCCGGTTCGAGATCGTCCAGGGCCTGGAGGTCAACGAGTTCTCCCGCGCCCGGATCGACGCCTCCGTCAAGGAGCTCGCGGAGGAGCGCGAGGCGGTCCGCTCCCTCGGCCTGCTCTGAGCCACGTCGGCCCGCCGGGGCCCCCGGGTACGGCCGACAGCCCGTACCCGGCCGGTGTGTGATCGTCGGCCCGCAGATGCGCTATAGTTGATCACACACCGGCCGCCGGGAAGTCCCGGAAGCCGACTGTGCGTTGGTGGTCCAAGGAAAGACGCCCCGCTTCCTGCGGGGAGATGCAGGTGCAAGGCCTGCCCGGCGCTCCGAGAAACGAGTCCCGTCCCGCATCGCGCGGGGCGGGACTCGTCCCGTTTCAGGCCACCGGCTCCTTCGCGGGCGCCGTACCGGACGCCACCGGGGCCGCGCCGCCCGTGCCGCGGTAGCCGGCCACCACGACCGCCGTCGCCACCAGCACCACCGTGCCCACCACCCGCAGCGCCGGGCCCATCCCGGACGCGAAGTCGGCGTGGCCCGCGAGCGCGGTCCCGGCCACGGCGACCCCGAGCGCAGCGCCGACCTCCCGGGCCGAGGTGCCGAGGCCCGAGCCGAGCCCCGCCCGGTGCTCCGGCAGGGACACCACCACGCCCAGCGTGAGCGCGGGCATGGCCAGGCCCGTCCCGGCCGACAGGACCAGCAGCCAGCACGCGTACAGCGGGTACGGCGTGTGCGCGTCGGCCGTGGAGGCGGCCAGCAGGCCCAGGCCGATCAGGGCGAGCCCGGTGCCGACCACCGGACGTGGGTGCGCCGCCCAGCGGGCCGCGAACCGGGGCACCAGCGCCATACCGACGATCAGCGGCACGATCGCCAGGCCCGTCACGGCCGGCGGGAAGCCCTTCACCTCCTGCAGGTACTGGGAGTTGACGAAGAACAGCGCGAACAGGCCGAAGAAGCCCGTGGCGAGGCCCAGCGTCGCCGTGCGCAGGCCGCGGGAGCGGAACACCCGCGGGTCGAAGAGGGGTTCGGCCGAGCGCAGCGCGTGCAGCGTGAAGGCAGCCAGCAGCAGCGCGCCCGCCGTGAACGCCGTCAAGATGCGCGCCGAGGTCCAGCCGTGGCCGGGGCCCTCGATGATGCCGAACAGCACGGCGACCAGACCGGCCGTCAGCAGCAGCGTGCCGACCGGGTCCGGGCTGCCCTGCGCGGAGCGGGCGGTGCGCGGGGTCGTCACCGCCACGGCGAGGGCGAGCACCGCAGCCAGCGGCACCATCGCCCAGAACAGCGCCCGCCAGGACAGGAACTGGCCGACCAGGCCGCCGCCCAGGTTGCCCGCGAGGCCGCCCACGCCCAGGGCCAGCGTCCAGGACGCCAGCGCCTGCGCCCGGCGCTCGGGACCGGCCAGCCGGACCAGGATCGACATCGTCGCCGGGGTGATCAGCGCCGCCCCCGCGCCGGACAGGCCCCGGCCCGCGATCAGCAGGGCCGGGGCGGGGGCGAGCGCGCTGGTCGCGGCGCCCGCGGCGAACAGGGCCAGCCCGGCGAGCAGGGCGCCCTTGCGGCCGTGCCGGTCGCCGAGCGCGCCCGCCGGGACGAGCAGGCCCGCGAAGACGATGACGTAGGCGTCGACGGTCCACAGGACCTCGGTGTGCGAGGGGTGCAGGGACGACGAACCCAGTTGCGGGATGAGGAGGTTGATGGCGGCCACCATGCTCTGCGCGACGAGCACGCAGGCGCACAGGGTGAGCAGGGTCGAGCGTTTCAGGGCGTGCGCGGGCACGGCTCCTCCCGGGAGCTGGACGAGGGGTGGGATGCCCTGTCACCGTAGGCGCGACACTGGCCTGCACTCCAGTGCAACCTTTGCAGGGGATACATGCACATGACGCAATCCACCGGGATCGACCTCAATCTGCTGCTCGCCCTGGACGTGCTGCTCGAGGAGCAGAGCGTGCAGGGCGCCGCGCGCCGACTGCACTTGTCCGAGCCGGCCATGAGCCGCACGCTCGGCCGGATCCGCCGGGCGCTGGACGACCCGGTGCTGGTGCGGGCCGGGCGGCGCATGGTGCCGACCCCCCGCGCCCTCGCGGTGCGCGCCGAGGTGAGTGCGGTCGTGGAGCGGGCGCGGGCGCTGTTCGCACCGGCCGCGGACACCGATCTGCGCACCGTCAGCCGGACGTTCACGGTCCTGTGCCACGACGCCGTGCCCGCCGCGCACGGGGCGGTGCTCTTCGCCCGCGCGGCCGAGGAGGCGCCCGGCATCCGGCTGCGCTTCCTCAGCGAGAGCCACGTGGACGCGCCGTTCCTGCGCGACGGCACCGCCGATCTCGAGGTCGGCGTGGTCGACTCCACCGCGCCCGAGGTGCACGTGGAGATCCTGCACGAGGACCGGATGCTCGGGGTCGCGCGGTCCGGACACCCGCTGCTGGAGGGGGAGGTGACGGCCGAGCGGTTCGCGGCGGCCGACCACCTGATCGTCTCCCGGCGCGGCCGGCTGCACGGCCCCGTCGACGCCGCGCTCGCCGAGCTGGGGCTGCGCCGCCGGGTGACCGGCACCGTCGGCACCCTCCCGGCCTCGCTGTTCGTCATCCGGGAGACCGACCTCGTCGGCCTGGTCCACTCCTGGGGCCTGCCGCTCGCCGACACCCTCGGTCTGGTGCCCTTCGAGATCCCGCTGCCCCTGCCCCCGTTGCGCCTCGGCCTGGCCTGGCACCCGCGCCACGAGGCCGACCCGGCCCACGCCTGGCTGCGCGGGACCGTGCGCGACCTGGTGCGGGACTGGTCGGCCGCCCGGCCGACGGCCCGCTGAGCCGCCCGGGTCAGCTGCCGGTGCCGCGGGGCGCCAGGTCGGCGGCGATCTCCGCCAGGGCCGCCGCCGCCAGCCGTTGCAGGCCCGGCCCGAAGGTGACGCGGGTGGCGCCCCGTTCGCCCAGCTCGGACGGGGCGGGCCCCCCGTCGGGCCGGGCGAACACGTTGACCGGGCCCTGGATGCCGGACCGCAGCAGCGGCAGCACGTCCACCGGGGCGCCGATCGGGTACACGCAGCCGGCGCCCGCGGCGACGTACAGCGCGGCCCGCTCGATGGCCCGGTCGGGGTCGGTGACGCCACGGACGAACGTGTCGACGCGGGCGTTGACGAACAGGTCGTCGCCGGCCGCGGCGCACACCTCGGCCAGCCAGTCGGCGTGCGCCCGCGGGTCCTTCAGGACGCCCCCGGCCGAGTCCTCCAGGTTGCAGCCGACCGCGCCCGCCTCCAGCAGCCGCTCCACCAGCTCCTTCGGCGCCAGCCCGTACCCGTCCTCGACGTCCGCGGAGACCGGCACGTCCACGGCCCGGGCGATGCGGGCCACGGCCGCGAACATCTCCTCGGGCGGTGTCTCGCCGTCCGCGTACCCGAGGGAAGCGGCCACGCCCGCGCTGGGAGTGGCGAGCGCGGGGAAGCCCGCGTCGGCGCACACCCGCGCGGCCGCCGCGTCCCAGGGGCCGGCCAGGACCAGCGGGTCGTCGGGGGAGGGGCGCCGGTGCAGGGCGCGGAACCTCGCCGCCCTGCCCGTGCCCGACGGTCCGCCGGGCGTCTGCGGGGCACTCACGGGGTGTACCCCCCGGGCGGGATCCGGCGGCTCACCATCACCCGGTTCCAGTTGTTGATCGCCACGACCAGCCCGATCAGGTGGGCGAGCGCGGTCCCGTCGAAGTGGCGGGCCGCCCGCTCGTACACCTCGTCCGGCACGAAGCCGTCGGTGAGCACGGTGACCGCCTCGGTCAGCGCGAGCGCGGCCCGCTCCCGCTCGTCGAAGACGTCCCCGGCCTCCTCCCAGGCGGCGAGCAGGTCGAGCTGCCGCTCGGGCACGCCGTGCTCCCGGGCGATCCGCAGGTGCATGTCCAGGCAGAACGCGCAGTGGTTGAGCTGCGAGGCCCGGATGACGACCAGCTCGGCCAGCGCCGGGTCGCCGAGGCCCTTCTTCGCGGCGGCGCTCAGCCCGGACAGCGCCCGGGCGACGGCCTGGTCCAGGTGTCCCGTGCGCGTCGTCACGCGTGCTGCCCCGGCTGGTAGTGGCCCGGCGTCATGCGGGTGCTCACGCCGAACCGGTTCCAGGCGTTGATCACCGTGATCGCGGCGATCAGCTGCGCCAGCTCGGTCTCCTCGAAGTGGCGCGCCGCCCGCTCGTAGACCTCGTCCGGCACGAAGCCGTCGGTGAGCACGGTGACCGCCTCGGTCAGCTCGATCGCGGCCAGCTCCTTCTCCGTGTAGAAGTGCCGCGACTCCTCCCACGCGCTGAGCTGGATGATCCGCTCGACGCTCTCGCCCGCCGCCAGGGCGTCCTTGGTGTGCATGTCCAGGCAGAACGCGCAGTGGTTGATCTGCGACGCGCGGATCTTGACCAGCTCGTACAGCGTCGGGTCCAGGCCCCGCCGGGCGGCCGCGTCCAGCCGGACCATGGCCTTGTAGACCTCCGGGGCGCGCTCGGTCCAGGACAGGCGCGGGGCGTGCTCGGCGGCGCGGGCGGTGTTGTCCGCGGTGGGGGCGGGGGTGTCTGCGGGGGTGTCGGGGGTGGTGGTCTGTGCACTCATGCCCTCGACCCTAGGAGCGAAGCAGCCCAGGAGTATGGTCCATTCCCATGCCGGAATCATGGGCCACTCTGGGTGTCGACCTGCACCTGAGGCCGACCGGGCCGCGGGTGCGGCGCGGACTGACCGACGCGCTGCGCGAGGCCGTGCGCAGCGGGCGCCTCGCGCCCGGCACCCGTCTGCCGTCCTCGCGCTCGCTCGCCGCCGACCTCGGCATCGCCCGCAACACCGTCGCCGACGCGTACGCCGACCTGGTGGCCGAGGGCTGGCTGACCGCCCGCCAGGGCTCCGGCACGCGGGTCGCCGACCGGGCGGTGTCCGCGCCGCCCGCGCCGCCGCCGCACCCGCGCGCGCCCGGCCGCCCCACCCACAGCCTCGACGCCGGCACCCCCGACCTCGCCGCGTTCCCGCGCGCTGAGTGGCTCAGGGCCGCCCGCCGCGCCCTGAACGCCGCCCCGAACGACGCCCTCGGCTACGGCGACCCCCGCGGCCGCGCCGAACTGCGCACCGCGCTCGCCGCCTACCTCTCCCGGGCCCGGGGCGTGCGCGCCGACCCCGAGCACATCGTCGTGTGCTCCGGGTTCGCCCACGGGCTGCGGCTGTTGGGCGAGGCCCTGCACGCGCGCGGGGCGCGCACCGTCGCCGTCGAGTCCTACGGCCTGCCGCCGCACTGGAGCCTGCTGGAGCGGGCCGGGCTGCGCACCGCGCCGCTGCCCTTCGACGCGCACGGCACCCGCACCGAGGACCTGGACGGCGAGGGCGCGGTGCTGCTCACCCCCGCCCACCAGTTCCCCATGGGCGTCGCGCTGCGGCCCGAGCGGCGGGCCGCCGCCGTCGACTGGGCGCGGCGCACCGGCGGGCTGGTCCTGGAGGACGACTACGACGGGGAGTTCCGCTACGACCGGCAGCCCGTCGGCGCGCTCCAGGACCTCGGGCCCGACCACGTCGCCTACCTCGGCACCGCCAGCAAGTCCCTCGCCCCGGGACTGCGCCTCGCCTGGCTGGTCCTGCCGCCGTCCCTCACCCGGGAGGTGACCCGGCTCGTCGGCAGCCCCACGACGGGCGTGCTCGACCAGCTGACCCTCGCCGAGTTCCTGACCTCCGGGGCCTACGACCGTCATGTCCGCGCCTCCCGGCTGCGGTACCGGCGCCGCCGGGACGCCCTGGTCGAGGCGGTCGCCGCCCAGGCGCCGGACGTGCGGGTGACCGGGATCGCCGCCGGACTGCACGCCGTGCTCCAGCTCCCGCCCGGCATCGAGGACTCCGTCGTGCGCGCCGCCGCGTGGCAGGGCCTCGCCCTGATGGGCCTGTCCCGCTTCCGCCACACCGAGGCCCGCGCCGACCTCCTGGACGCCCTGGTGGTGGGCTACGGAGGCCCGACGGACCGGGCCTGGCCGGCGGCGCTGGAGGCCTTGTGCCGGGTGCTGCCGTAGGGGTGGACGGGGGCTGTGCGGCGGGGTGACCGAGAGGAGCGGGCGGCTCTTCAGGGGCGCCCGCTGATCAGCTCAGCTTCGTTCCCGCAGGGCGTCGGTCTCCGTGTCCGCCTCCGTGCCGGTCTCCGCCGGTGCCTCCCCGAACCGTGCCAGGGCCAGTGCTCCCGCCACGGCGACCGTGAAGCCGAGGGCGGCCAGCCAGGTCAGGTCCGGGCGGGTGCGGTCGCCGAGCCAGACGACGCCGACCGCGGCCGGGCCGATCGTCTCGCCGAGGACCATGCCGGCCGTGGCCGTGGTCACCGAGCCGCGCTGGAGGGCCGAGGTGAGCAGCAGGAACGCGGCGCCGCCGCCGAGCAGCAGGGCGTAGGCCGCCGGGTCGGTCAACAGGTCGGCCGGGCGCAGCGAGTCGATCAGGCGCACCGCCACCTCCACCACCCCGAACCCGCACCCGGCGCCCAGACCCAGCACCAGCGCCCGCGACCGCCCCCGCAGCCGGGTCCCCGCCAGGCCCAGCACCAGCACCGCCCCGGCCGCGCCCAGCATCACCCAGGGCAGCGCCCGCGGCCCGCTGTCCTCGCCCTCCGGCCCGGACGCCAGCGCCAGCATCGCCAGCCCGGCGCACACCACGCCCACCGCGGCCCACTCGCGCCGGCTCAGCCGCACCCGCAGCAGCCGGGCCGCGACCACCGCGGTCACGGCGAGGCTGGAGGCCAGGGCGGCGCCCACGACGTAGATCGGCAGGGACCGCAGGGCGGCGATCTGGAAGACGAACCCCAGCCCGTCCAGGGCGAGTCCGGCCAGGTACCGCCACTGCCGCAGCGCCCGCAGCAGCAGCGCGGCCTCGCCGCCGCCGGTCCCGGCGGCCCGCGCGGCCATCGCCTGCAACACCGTCGCGGTACCGAAGCAGAGGGCCGCGGCCAGGGCACACACCATTCCGAAGAGCACGAGGCGACTGTAGGCGAGGGTCACCGGGCAGGGGTCCTTGCGGGGCCGGTCACACCGGCCCCTAGGCTGGACGACGGGAACCGGACGCCACGTCCGACGGAAGCGAACGCACCACGGGGGAAACGATGGCCGACACACGGCGACGACTGCGCTCGGGCACGGTGGTCCTCGGCGGCATGGGACTGCTCGCCGCCGCCCTGACCGCCTGCTCCTCGGACCCGGACAAGCGCTGCGTGGACCGCGACAGTTACACCATGTCCAAGGGCTACAAGGTCGTCTCGGACAAGAACTGCAAGTCGGGCTCGCGCACCGGCGTCTGGTACTACGGCGGCAAGAAGCGCAACGGCTGGGTCGACGGCGGCTCCCTCAGCAAGCCCCGCAAGGGCGGCGGCGGTTCGGGCGGCCACGGCGGCGGCGTCGACCGCGGCGGCTTCGGCGGCGGCAAGGGCAGCGGCGGCGGCTGAGCCGGCCCGAGCACCGAGAGCCCGACGAGCCGAGGACGCGAGGACCCGACCGCCCATGGAACGCCGTACCGTCGCACCCCGCCCCGGCTGGCAGCAGACCGTCGAGGCGCAGGGCCTGATCTACCCGCTCACCCGCCATCCCGACGGCTCCCTGCTGCCCTACTGGGACGAGAGCGCCTACTACGTCTTCTCGTTGGAGGAGGTCGAGGCGCTGGAGGAGACCGTCGCGGAGCTGCACCGCATGTGCCTCGCGGCCGCCGCGCACATCGTCGCCACCGGCCGCCTCGCCGACCTCGGCATCACCGACCCGCGCGTCGCCGCCGCCGTCACCGAGGCCTGGCACCGCCGCGCCGAACTGCCCTCCGTCTACGGCCGGTTCGACCTGCGCTACGACGGCACCGGCCCGGCGAAGCTGCTGGAGTACAACGCCGACACCCCGACCTCGCTGGTGGAGGCCGCGTCCCCGCAGTGGTTCTGGATGGAGGAGCGCTTCCCCGGCGCCGACCAGTGGAACTCCCTGCACGAACGGCTCGTCGCCGCCTGGCGCACCCAGGGGAAGCTGCTGCCGCCCGGCGGTCCGCTGTACTTCGCGCACTCCTCCGACGACGAGCTCGGCGAGGACCTGATGACGGTCGCCTACCTCAAGGAGACCGCCGAGCAGGCCGGCCTGGACACCGACTGGATCTCCGTGGAGGAGATCGGCTGGGACCCGCTGTCCGGCCGGTTCGTCGACAACCGGCTCCGCTTCATCCGCAGCTGCTTCAAGCTCTACCCCTGGGAGTGGCTGACCACCGACCGGTTCGCCGGGCACGTCCTCGACACCCTCGACAACGGCGGCGGCACCGGCTCCACCCTGTGGATCGAGCCCGCCTGGAAGATGCTGCTCAGCAACAAGGCGCTGCTCGCGGTCCTGTGGGAGCTCTACCCCGGCCACCCCAACCTGCTCCCGGCCCACCTCGACGGCCCCCGCGAGCTGGCCGACGCCGACGGCCCCGGCTGGGTCGCCAAGCCGCTCCTGGGCCGCGAGGGCGACGGCGTCACCGTCCACGAGGCGGGCAGCGCGCCCGTCCCGCGCGACGAACCCTGCTGCTACCAGCAGCTCGCCCCGCTGCCCGCCTTCGACGGCAACCACGTCGTGCTGGGCACCTGGGTCGTCGAGGGCGAGGCGGCCGGCCTCGGCATCCGCGAGTCGTCCGGCCTGGTCACGGACGGGTACGCCCGCTTCCTGCCCCACGTGATCCTCTGACCGGGTCCGCCGCCGCCCCGGCCGGCCCGGATGGTGGACGGCCCGGCGGCGTCGCCCGCCCCGCCCGGTAGGCTGGCGGTGGGCCGTGACTGGCGCGCTGGGATGGGACCGACCATCGGGGAGCGGCCCGTTCGACACAGTGCCGTGCGCCTGGGCCGTACCCGTGAACGCTGAACGCCGACGTCCGGAGGTCCCCATGCCAGCCGAGCCGCTGTCCACCGAGTCCACCGCCTTCCGTGCCGCCCTCGACGTGATCCGCGCCGTCGAGCCCCGCGTCGCCGACGCCATCGGCCAGGAGGTGCACGACCAGCGCGAGATGCTCAAGCTGATCGCCTCCGAGAACTACGCCTCCCCGGCGACGCTGCTCGCGATGGGGAACTGGTTCAGCGACAAGTACGCCGAGGGCACGATCGGCCGCCGCTTCTACGCCGGCTGCCGCAACGTCGACACCGTGGAGTCCCTGGCCGCCGAGCACGCCCGTGAGCTGTTCGGCGCCCGGCACGCCTACGTCCAGCCGCACTCCGGCATCGACGCCAACCTGGTCGCCTTCTGGGCCGTCCTCGCCGACCGCGTCGAGGTGCCCTTCCTGGAGAAGACCGGCGTCCGGCAGATCAACGACCTGACCGACGCCGACTGGGCCGAGCTGCGCCAGGCGTTCGGCAACCAGCGCATGCTGGGCATGTCCCTGGACGCCGGCGGCCACCTCACCCACGGCTTCCGCCCGAACATCTCCGGCAAGATGTTCGACCAGCGCTCCTACGGCACCGACCCGGCGACCGGCCTGATCGACTACGACGCCCTGCGCGCGCAGGCCCGCGAGTTCAAGCCGCTGATCATCGTCGCCGGCTACTCCGCCTACCCCCGGCTGGTGAACTTCCGGATCATGCGGGAGATCGCCGACGAGGTCGGCGCGACGCTGATGGTCGACATGGCCCACTTCGCCGGCCTGGTCGCGGGCAAGGTCCTCACCGGCGACTTCGACCCGGTGCCGCACGCCCAGATCGTGACGACCACCACCCACAAGTCCCTGCGCGGCCCGCGCGGCGGCATGGTGCTGTGCGACGACTCCCTCAAGGACCAGGTGGACCGCGGCTGCCCGATGGTCCTCGGCGGCCCGCTCCCGCACGTCATGGCCGCCAAGGCGGTCGCCCTGGCCGAGGCCCGCCAGCCGTCCTTCCAGGACTACGCCCGGCGGATCGTGGACAACTCCCGCGCCCTGGCCGAGGGCCTCACGCGCCGCGGCGCGACCCTGGTCACCGGCGGCACGGACAACCACCTGAACCTCATCGACGTGGCCTCCTCCTACGGCCTCACCGGCCGCCAGGCCGAGGCGGCGCTGCTGGAGTCCGGCATCGTCACCAACCGCAACGCCATCCCGGCCGACCCCAACGGCGCCTGGTACACCTCCGGCATCCGCGTCGGCACCCCCGCGCTCACCACCCGGGGCCTCGGCACGGCGGAGATGGACGAGGTGGCGGGCCTGATCGACCGCGTGCTGACCACCACCGAGGCGGGCACCACCAAGTCGGGCGCCCCGTCCAAGGCGGCGCACGTCCTGGACGCCAAGGTCGCCGACGAGATCTCCCAGCGGGCCACGGACCTGGTCGCGGGCTTCCCCCTGTACCCCGAGGTCGACCTGGGCTGAGCAGCCCGCAGGGGCGTGCGGGACGGGGTGACCGGCCGGGTCCGGTCACCCCGTCTCCCACGCACCGGACCACCCCCACCTCCCGGCCCGGCCCACCCCGGGGCTCTGCGAGAATGGGCCCCATGGCCACTGCAGATCGCCCCCGCGTGCTCTCCGGCATCCAGCCCACCGCCGGTTCGTTCCACCTCGGCAACTACCTCGGCGCCGTCCGCCAGTGGGTGGCGCTGCAGGAGAGCCACGACGCGTTCTACATGGTCGTCGACCTGCACGCGATCACCGTCCCGCAGGACCCCGCGGACCTGCGCGCCAACACCCGGCTGGCCGCCGCGCAGCTGCTCGCCGCCGGCCTGGACCCGGACCGCTGCACCCTGTTCGTGCAGAGCCACGTCCCGGAGCACGCCCAGCTGGCCTGGGTGATGAACTGCCTCACCGGCTTCGGCGAGGCCAGCCGCATGACCCAGTTCAAGGACAAGTCCGCCAAGCAGGGCGCCGACCGCGCGAGCGTCGGCCTGTTCACGTACCCGGTCCTCCAGGTCGCCGACATCCTGCTGTACCAGGCCCACCAGGTCCCGGTCGGCGAGGACCAGCGCCAGCACATCGAGCTGACCCGCGACCTCGCCGAGCGCTTCAACGGCCGCTTCGGCGAGACGTTCACGATCCCGTCGCCGTACATCCTGAAGGAGACGGCGAAGATCTACGACCTCCAGGACCCGTCGATCAAGATGAGCAAGTCGGCGTCCACGCCGAAGGGCCTCGTCAACCTGCTCGACGACCCGAAGACCACCGCGAAGAAGGTCAAGAGCGCCGTCACCGACACGGACACCGTGATCCGCTACGACGCGGAGCACAAGCCCGGCGTGTCCAACCTGCTCACCATCTACTCCACGCTCACCGGCCGCACGATCGCCGAGCTGGAGCAGGCGTACGAGGGCAAGATGTACGGCGCGCTGAAGACCGACCTCGCCGAGGTCATGGTGGAGTTCGTCACGCCGTTCCGCGAGCGGACCCACCAGTACCTGGACGACCCCGAGACGCTGGACTCGATCCTCGCCAAGGGCGCCGAGAAGGCCCGGACCGTCGCCGCCGAGACGCTGTCCCAGGCGTACGACCGGATCGGCTTCCTCCCGGCGAAGCACTGAAGCCGGCGTTCGCGGGCACTGAGCCGTAGAGCACACCGCCGCGGCCGTCCAACACGGCGGCGGCGGTCGTACAGTCGATAGCTGAGAGCTGCCCGGGCGGGCACCCGCCGCCCGGGACCACACGATGACAGGAGACCTCGTGGGGACCGTAACGATCGGCGTGTCGATCGCGGTCCCGGAGCCCCACGGCAGCCTGCTCCAGGAGCGGCGCGCGGGCTTCGGCGACGCCGCGGCTCACGGCATCCCCACGCACGTCACCCTGCTGCCGCCGACCGAGGTCGAGGCGGCGGCGCTGCCGGCCGTCGAGGCGCACCTGAGCGAGGTCGCCGCGGCCGGCCGGCCGTTCCGGATGCGGCTGTCGGGCACCGGCACCTTCCGGCCGCTGTCCCCGGTCGTGTACGTGCGCGTCGCCGAGGGCGCGGACGCCTGCACCCGGCTCCAGCAGCAGGTCCGCGACACCTCCGGGCCGGTGGCCCGCGAGCTGCAGTTCCCGTACCACCCGCACGTCACCGTGGCGCACGGCATCGAGGACGCGGCGATGGACCGCGCCTTCGCGGAACTCGCCGACTACGAGGCCCTGTGGTCCTGCACCGGGTTCGCCCTGTACGAGCAGGGCCCCGACGGGGTGTGGCGCAAGCTGCGCGACTACGCCTTCGGCGGCGGCCCGGTCGTCCCGCCGCAGGCGTCCGCCCCGCTGGAACAGGGCACCCTGCCGGCCCACTGAGCCCCGGGCGGCCCGCCCCGGCCGCCTACACGGGCAGCCGGCGGAACAGCCCGCGCGGCACGTGCCGCAGCGCCGACATCACCACCCGGAGCACCCCGGGCACCCACACCGTCTCCGACCGCCGCCGCAGCCCCAGCTCGATCGCCGTGGCGACCGCCTCGGGGGTGGTGGCCAGCGGCGCCTCGGGCAGCCCGGCCGTCATCCGGGTGCGCACGAAGCCGGGGCGCACGACCATCACGTGCACGCCGGTGCCCTGGAGGGCGTCGCCGAGGCCCTGCGCGAACGCGTCGAGACCGGCCTTGCTGGAGCCGTAGATGAAGTTGGCGCGCCGGGCACGTTCCCCCGCGACCGAGGAGAGCACCACCAGCGAGCCGTGGCCCTGGGTCTGCAGGGCGCGGGCGGCGACCAGACCGGCGGAGACCGCCCCGATGTAGTTGGTGCGGGCGACCCGCACGGCGGCCGACGGGTCGCGCTCGTCGTGGGCCTGGTCGCCGAGGACGCCGAAGGCCAGCAGCACCAGGTCGATGTCGCCCTCGGCGAACACCTTGCCCAGGGCCTCCTCGTGGGTGTCGGGGTCCAGCGCGTCGAAGGCCACGGTGCGCACGTCCGCGCCGTGCGCCCGCAGGTCCTGGACGGCCTCGTCCAGGGCGGGGGAGGGGCGGCCGGCGAGCCACACGGTGCGGGTGCGGCGCGCGATCAGCCGGCGGGCCGTGGCCAGCGCGATCTCGGACGTGCCGCCGAGGACCAGCAGGGACTGGGGAAGACCGAAGGCGTCCTTCACGACAGCAGCTCCTAAGGGGCGTGGGGGGACTACGTGAGCGGATCCGGAGGGCGTCTAGAGCGACAGCCGGCGGGCGAGGTCGGAGACGAACACGCCGCGCGGGTCCAGCTCGGCGCGCAGGGCGCGGAAGTCGTCCAGCCGGGGGTACATGGCGGCGAGCAGCTCCGGGCGCAGCCGGGAGTCCTTGGCGAGGTAGACGCGCCCGCCGGCCGCGGCGACCTGCTCGTCCAGCTCGTCGAGGAAGGCGCCGAGGCCCGGCAGCGCGGCCGGCACGTCCAGGGCGAGGGTCCAGCCGGGGCGCGGGAAGGACAGCCAGCCGGGGTCGGCGTCGCCGAACCGCTTGAGGACGGCGAGGAAGGACGGGCAGCGCCGGGCGGCGATGCGGTCCACGATCCGGCGCAGGGCGTCCTCCTGGCCGTACTCGACGACGAACTGGTACTGCACGAAGCCGCCGCGGCCGTAGATCCGGTTCCAGTGCGGGACGCCGTCGAGGGGGTGGAAGAACGCGGCGATGCTCTGCAGCTGGCCGCGGCGCAGCCGGGGGGCCCTGCGGTACCAGAGCTCGTTGAAGGCGCCGACGCTGCGGCGGGTGAGCAGGCCGCCGGGCAGGTGCCGGGGGGCCGCGGGGAGGCGGGCGGGGCGGAAGGCCAGCGGGTCGCGCCGGGCGCGGGAGCCGGCCGGCAGCGCGTCCAGGGGGGCGTGGTCGCCGCGGGTGAGGACCGCCCGGCCGGTGGCGGCGCCGCGCGCGAGCAGGTCGATCCAGGCGACCGAGTAGCGGTACCGGTCGTCGCCGGCGGTCAGCCGGGCCATCAGGTCGTCGAGGTCCGTGGCGCGTTCGGTGTCCACGCTCATCAGGGACGTCTGCACCGGCTGCAGTTGCAGGGTCGCGGTGAGGATGACCCCGGTCAGGCCCATGCCGCCGGCCGTGGCGTCGAACAGGTCGGTGCCGGGGCGCACGGACTGCACGGTGCCGTCGGCGGTGAGCAGCTCCATCGCCAGCACGTGGCGGGAGAAGGAGCCGGAGCCGTGGTGGTTCTTGCCGTGGATGTCCGCGCCGATCGCGCCGCCGACCGTGACGTAACGGGTGCCGGGGGTCACCGGCACGAACCAGCCGAGCGGCAGCAGGACCTCCATCAGCCGGTGCAGGGAGACCCCGGCGCCGCACAGCACGGTGCCGCCGTCGGCGTCGACCGCGTGCACGCGGTCCAGGCCGGTCATGTCGAACACGGCACCGCCCGCGTTCTGCGCGGCGTCGCCGTACGCCCGTCCCAGCCCCCGCGGGATGCCGCCGCGCGCCCCGCACGTGCGGACGGCGGCCACGGCCTCCTCGTACGTCCTCGGGCGGATCAGACGGGCGACGGAGGGGGCGGTGCGGCCCCACCCGGTGACGGAAGCGGTCTCGGCAGGCATGTCGGTGACCGTATCGCCGACCTCCGGGCGATCAGCCGGGAAACATACCGCTCTACCCGAAATGGGTGATTAATGGTATGTCGCCCGATATTGCCAGAGGTCCGGCGCCGCGGGCGTGAACAGTGAGTCGACATGGACCAGATGGAGAAGAGACACGGAATCGACCACCGGCTCCTTTCCGCGCTGCGCGCCCGCGGCGCCGACCCGCGCGTCGCGGGCGCCGCGCGCGCCCTGTCCTGGGCCGGGGAACACGGGGCGCTGTGGCTCGCGGCGGGCCTCACCGGGGCCGCCGTGGACCGCGACCGGCGCGGCGCCTGGCTGCGCGCGACCGCGCTCACCGCCGGGGCGCACGCCGCCAGCATGGGGGTGAAGCGTCTCGTGCGCCGCCCCCGCCCGGCCCACGTCGACCCCCTGGTGCGCACTGCCGGCCGGCACTCGTTCCCCAGCTCCCACGCCACCTCCTCGGCCGCCGCCGCCGTCGCCTTCACCGCGCTGGGCGTCGGCGCCGCCCGCGCCGTCCCGCCGCTCGCCGCCGCAGTGTGCCTGTCCCGCCTGGTCGTCGGCGTCCACTACCCGTCCGACGTGGCCGCCGGCGCCGCCCTCGGCGCCCTCACCGCGCGCCTGGGAGCACGCTGGATGCGCGCCGGCCTGCCCGGCTCGCCGGCCGGCACCCACGGCGTGCGAGGAGGAGCGCATGACTGAGGCGGCCCCCCTCGCCGACACCGCACGCCCGGCGGGCACCCTCCTCGAACAGCGCACCCGGCGCCCGAGGCCCACGCCCCCGAGCCGCCGCCCCGGCACCCTCCTCGGCGGCCTGCTGCGGACCACCCGCCCCAAGCAGTGGGTCAAGAACGTCCTGGTGGCCGCCGCCCCGGCCGCCGCCGGACAGCTGTTCTCCTGGACCGCGGCCGGCCGACTGGCCCTGGTCTTCGCCCTGTTCACGGCCTGCGCCGCCGCCGTCTACCTGATCAACGACGCCCGCGACGCCGACGCCGACCGCGCCCACCCCACCAAGCGCCACCGCCCGGTCGCCGCCGGCCAGGTGCCCGTCCCGGTCGCCTACGGCGTCGGCGGCGCCCTCGCCGTCCTCGCCCCGGCGCTCGCCGTCTGGCTCACCGCCCCCGCCGTCGCCGCGCTGCTGACCGCCTACCTCGGCATGCAACTGGCGTACTGCGTCAGCCTCAAGCACGTGCTGGTCGTCGACCTCGCGGTGGTCACCACCGGGTTCCTGATGCGGGCGATGATCGGCGGACTCGCGCTCGGCATCCCGCTGTCCCGCTGGTTCCTGATCACCACCGGCTTCGGCGCGCTGTTCATGGTGTCCGCCAAGCGCTACTCCGAAGCCGTGCAGATGGCCGGCACGGCCGGCGCCACCCGCGCGCTGCTGTCCGAGTACACCACCGGCTACCTCCGCTTCGTCTGGCAGCTCGCCGCCGGCGTCGCCGTCCTCGCCTACTGCCTGTGGGCGCTGGAGGAGGGCGGCGTCCCGCACACCGGCGTGCTGCCCTGGCGCCAGCTGTCCATGGTCCCCTTCATCCTCGCCGTGCTGCGCTACGCCGTCTTCGCCGACCGCGGCACCGCCGGCGAACCCGAGGAGGTCGTCCTCGGCGACCGCGCCCTCGCCCTGATCGGCCTGGCCTGGCTCGCCATGTACGGGCTGGCGGTGGCCGACTGGTGACCTCGCACGCCGGACCGGTGCGCGGCCGGGAACTGGCCGGGTTCGCCGCCGTGGGCCTGCTCGCCTACGCCGCCGACCTCGCCGTCTTCACCGGCCTGCGCGGACCGGCCGGCGTCGACCCGCTCACCGCGAAGGCCCTGTCGTTCCTCGCCGGCTGCGCGGTGGCCTACGCCGGCAACGCGCTCGGCACCTACCGCCACCGGTCCGCCCGCACCCTGCGCTCGGGCGCCGCCTTCCTCGCGGTGAACGCGGCGGGCGCCCTGGTGCAGTTCCTCTGCCTCCTCGTCAGCCACTACGGCCTCGGCCTCACCTCCCAGCGGGCGGACACGCTTTCCTGGGCCGGGGTCGGCATGGTCCTGGCCACGGCCCTGCGCTTCTGGGGCACCCGCACATGGGTGTTCCGCGGGGACGAGGGCAGAGTCGGACCATGGACTGGCTGAAGAAGCTCCCCGGCGTCGGGCCGTACATCGCCCGGCTGATGACCACCCACGCGTGGCGGTCGTACGAGCGGCTGGACCGGGTGAAGTGGACGCGGCTCGCCGCGGCCATGACCTTCATCAGCTTCGTCTCGCTCTTCCCGCTGCTCACGGTGGTCGCCGCGATCGCCGCGGCCACCCTCGGCGAGGACCGGCAGAAGACCCTGGAGAGCAAGATCGCCGATCAGGTCCCGGGCATCTCCGAGCAGTTGAACATCGGCTCGCTCGTGCAGAACGCGGGCACCGTCGGGCTCATCGCCGGTGCCGTGCTGCTGTTCACCGGCATCAACTGGGTCGGCCAGGTGCGCGACTGCCTGCGCGCCGTGTGGGAGCTGCCCGACAGCGAGCAGAACCCCCTGCTGCTCAAGGCCAAGGACGCGGGCGTCCTGCTGGGCCTCGGCGGCGCCGTCCTGCTCACCTTCGCCGCGTCCGCCGTCGCCTCGGCCGCCATCGGCTGGACGTCACGCCAGCTCGGCCTCGACGAGCACGGCTGGGGCACCGTCCTGCTGCGGGTGCTGGCCTTCGCCGTCGCCGTCCTCGCCGACTTCCTGGTCCTGCTGTACGCCCTCACCCTGCTGCCCGGAGTCGAGCCCTCGCGCCACCGGCTCTTCGTCGCCGCGCTCGTCGGCGCGGTCGGCTTCGAACTGCTCAAGCTGCTGCTCAGCAGCTACATGCAGGGTGTCGCCACGAAGAGCATGTACGGCGCGTTCGGCGTGCCGGTCGCCCTGCTGCTGTGGATCAACTTCACGGCGAAGCTGGTCCTGTACTGCGCCGCGTGGACGGCGACCGGCAGCAAGGCGGAGGAGGGCATCACCGTCGGCGGCGCACCAGGTCCGGCAGCGGCCAGCGACGGTTGACGAGGAACGCGCCCCCGCCCAGCAGCAGCATCAGGCCCGCGGCGATCGCCATCGCCGTGCCCACCCCGGTCGCGTGGCCCGAACCCGTGGCGGCCGCGACCGGGCTGCCGGAGGGGTTAGCCGAAGCGCCCGCCCCGCCGGAGGCGCCCGACCCGCCGCCCGCCTGGCCGGACTCGCCCCCCGAGTCGCCGGCGCCGGGCTGCGCACTGGCCCCCGCGCCGCCGCGGGGCCGGACCAGCTCGCCCACCGGGGTCACCTTGCCGGCTGCCTGGAAGCCCCAGTCGAGCAGCGCCGCCGACTCCTTGTAGACCTCGTTGTGGTCCGGCTTCTCCGGGTTCATCACGGTGACCAGCAGCACCCGCCCGCCCCGCTCGGCGACACCCGTGAAGGTGGCGCCCGCGTTGGTGGTGTTGCCGTTCTTCACGCCCGCGATGCCCGGGTACTGGGAGATGTCGTAGTCGCCCGCGAGCAGCCGGTTGGTGTTCTGGATCTCGAAGGACGAGCGGGCCGACTTGCCCTTCTTCGTCGTGGTCGCGCCCGGGAACTTCGCCCGGACGGTCGAGCAGTACTCCCGGAAGTCCTTCTTCTGCAGCCCCGAGCGGGCGAACAGCGTCAGGTCGTACGCCGAGGAGACCTGGCCGGGCGCGTCGTAGCCGTCGGGGGTGATCACGTGCGTGTCGAGGGCCTGGAGCTCCTCGGCGTGCGCGTTCATCTCCTGCACGGTGGCGGGGACACCGCCGTTCATGGCCGACAGCACGTGCACCGCGTCGTTGCCGGAGCGCAGGAACACCCCGAGCCACAGGTCGTGGACGGTGTACGTCTCGCCCTCCTTTATGCCGACCATGCTCGAGCCCGAACCGACGCCCGCCAGGTCCTGCACGGTCACCTGGTGGGTCTGCGTCCGGGGGAAGCGGGGCAGCACGGTGTCCGCGAACAGCATCTTCAGCGTGCTCGCCGGGGGCAGCCGCCAGTGCGCGTTGTGCGCGGCCAGCACCTGGCCCGACTCGGCGTCCGCGACGATCCACGAGCGTGCGGTGAGGTCCTTCGGCAGCACGGGGGCGCCGCCCGCGAGCTGCACCTGGGTGCCGGGCTGCCCGAGGCGCGCCCCGCCGACGGTTGACATGGCCGCCGGGGGAGTGGCGGACGGACGGGCCGAGGGACTGGCGGAGGGGCCGGGCGTCGGTGTCGGCGCGGCGACGGCGGCGGGCGCGGCGAGCGCCAGGGACGAGGCGAGGGACACGAGGGTGGCGGAGGTGACCAGCAGGGACCGCCTGCCGGCCGGCATCTTCGGTGCGGGCACGAGGCAGAACGTACCGGGCGCGCGACGGGAAGTCCCGCCGCCCTCCCCACCCCGGTCCCGGAACCGGCCACGGGACGGCGATACTGAACCCATGAAGCTCAGCCGCCCCCTCTCCTGGTTCCTGCTCGCCTTCGGGGTGTGGAGCTGGGTCATCTGGGTCACTTTCGTCAAGAACCTGGTCAAGGACAGCAGCGGGCAGGCCTTCGACGACGGGCAGCCGACCGCGTTCTTCTGGGTGCACCTGACGCTGGCCGTCGTCTCCTTCGTACTGGGGACGGTCATCGGGGGCATCGGGTTGCGCGGCCTGCGCGCACTGCGTCGGACGTCATAGGGCACGGGGACACGACGCATGGTGATCGTCTACGTGCTGCTCGCCCTGGCGGTCCTGGCCGTGCTGGTCGCGGCCAACTGGTACCTGTGGCGGCGCCTGTTCCGGGACACGACCACCGGTCCCGGCCGCGCGCGCCGCACCGGAGTGGTCGTGATCGCGGGTGGCTGGATCCTGGCGGTCGGCGCCCTGGTGGCCGAGCGCGCCGGCGCCCCGTTCCTGCTCCAGCGGGTCCTGGCCTGGCCGGGGTTCCTGTGGCTGGCCCTGTCGGTCTACCTGCTGCTCGCGGTCCTGGCCGGCGAGGTGGTGCGCCCGCTGCTGCGGCGCGTCCTGGAACGCCGGGCCCCGCGGCCGGCCGCGCCGGCGCCGTCCCCCGCCCCGGCCGCGCCCCCGGCCGAGCCCGCGCCCCCGGCCGAGCCCGCCGCGCCCGCGCAGCCCGGCCCCTCCCGCCGGCTCCTGGTCTCCCGGGTCGTCGCCGGTGCCGCGGCCGCCGCGGCCGTGGGGACCGTCGGGTACGGCACCTACGGCGTCCTGCGCGGCCCGCGGGTGAAGCGGGTCACCGTGCCGCTGGCCAAGCTGCCGCGCGCGGCGCACGGGTACCGCATCGCGGTGGTCAGCGACATCCACCTGGGCCCGATCCTGGGCCGCGGCTTCGCGCAGACGGTCGTCGACACGGTCAACTCCACCCGGCCCGACCTGATCGCGGTGGTCGGCGACCTGGTCGACGGCAGCGTGAAGGACCTCGGCCCGGCCGCCGCGCCCCTCGCGCAGCTGGAGGCACGGCACGGCAGCTGGTTCGTCACCGGCAACCACGAGTACTTCTCCGGCGCCGAGCAGTGGGTCGCGGAGGTACGGCGGCTCGGTCTGCGCCCGCTGGAGAACGCCCGCGCGGAACTGCCCTGGTTCGACCTGGCCGGCGTCAACGACGTGACCGGCGAGCGCGAGGGCCACGGCCCCGACTACGCCAAGGCCCTCGACGACCGCGACACCGCCCGCGCCTGCGTGCTGCTCGCCCACCAGCCCGTCCAGATCCACGAGGCCGTGCGGCACGGCGTCGACCTCCAGCTCTCCGGCCACACCCACGGCGGCCAGCTCTGGCCGGGCAACTTCATCGCCGCCGCCGCGAACCCGACGCTGGCCGGCCTGGACCGCTACGGCGACACCCAGCTCTATGTCTCCCGCGGCGCGGGCGCCTGGGGGCCGCCGACCCGGGTCGGGGCGCCCTCGGACATCACGGTGATCGAACTGGCGTCGACCCGCGCCTGACCGGCCCCTGGACCCGCGGCCCCGGACCCGCGTCCCGTGGGCGGTTCGTGCATGCGTGTGCCCGCTGACGGGCAGTCACCCCACGGGCGCGTTGTGACGGGGGCTCGTACGGGGTGAGGAGCCGATGTGCTGAGACGCCACTCCTTCCGGCTGCCCCGGCACCCGGCGTCCGTCGCGCTCGCCCGCCGCGGGGTGCGTGACCACCTGGCCGCCTGGGGGCACGGCCCCGACGACCCGGCGCTCGCCAACGCGGTCCTGCTGGTGTCCGAGCTGGCCACCAACGTCGTACGCCACGGGCCGCGCAGCGAGCGGGAGTTCGAGGTGGCGGTCACCGCCCTCGCCGACGGCTCCTGCCTCGTCGAGGTGTCCGACGGGGGCCTGCGCGAACCCCGCCCGCGGCGGGTCGGCGCGGCCGCCGAGCACGGCCGCGGACTGCACCTGGTGGAACACCTCGCCGCCGCGTGGGGCGTGTGGACCCGCGGCCACGACGGCAAGACGGTCTGGGCCCTGGTCCACGCCGACCCGCCCCGCTGACCCGGAAGGCATGCCCTAGTCGCACTCCTCGCGCCGGGCCGGCAGGTCCACCGTGACGGTCAGCCCCTCGCCCGGTGCCGTGCGCACCGACACCTCGCCGCCGTGGGCGTGCACCACGCCCTGCACGATCGCCAGCCCCAGGCCGCTGCCCGCGCCGCCGCCCGCGCGGAAGAAGCGGTCGAAGACCCGCGCCGCGTCGTCCTCGGCCAGCCCCGGCCCCTCGTCCCGCACCCACAGCCGTACGACGCCCTCCGCGCCCCCGACCCGCTCCGCGCCGAGCTCCACCGGCACGTCCGCGGGCGTGTGCGTGCGGACGTTGGCGACGAGGTTGCCGAGCACCTGGCGCAGCCCCGACTCGTCCGCGCGCACCCGCACCGGCGCGGCGGCGTCCACGGTGAGCGGCCGCCGCGGCTGCTGCGCCCGCAGGTCCTCGGCCGCGTCCCGCACCAGCCGGCCCACGTCGACGTCCCGCAGCCGCAGTTCGGGCCGCTGGTCCAGCCGGGCCAGGGTGAGCAGCTCGTCCACGAGCCGGCCCATGCGGTCCACCTCGCCGTTCATCCGGTCCCAGGCCCGGCGCCGCTCCTGCGCCTCGCGCAGCATCCCCTGGTCGTACAACTGGAGGTAGCCGCGGATCGCGGACAGCGGGGTGCGCAGCTCGTGCGAGGCGTCCGCGACGAACCGGCGCAGCTGGGCCGCGCTGTGCTCGCGGGTGCGGTACGCCGACTCCACCTGGTGCAGCATCGAGTTGAGCGCGAGGCGCAGCTGTTCCACCTCCCGGGTGGAGTGGTGCCGCGACGGCACGCGCCGGGTCAGGTCGCCCTCGGCGATGGCCGAGGAGGTCTCCACCATGTCCTCCAGCGGCCGCATCCGCCGCCGCACGCTGAACAGCGTCAGGCACGCCAGCAGCGCCAGCAGCAGTGTGCCCACGGCCAGGTCCAGCTTGAGGGCCTTGCCGATGCCCTTGTGCAGCCCGTCGGTGGAGGTGGCCAGCAGGACGTACGTGCCGTCGGCGAGACGGGCCGCGGTGGCGCGGTAGGCGGCGCCGTGCACGGCGACGGAGCGCGGGTCGGGGTCGGAGGTGAGGGCGGCCGGGTCGCCGAAGGCGGCGGCCAGGTCCCGCTGGGCGGGGGTCGGGGCGACGCCGAACAGGGTCTGCGTGCGGCCCCGCGCGTCCACCGCGGTGAAGATCGAGTCGGGGGTCGCCCGCTTGTCGAACTGCCCGGGCGCCAGCCGGTCCCGGACGAACGACAGCACGGTCAGCGAGTCGATCTGACGTATCGTCAGCCGGGTGCTCGCGAGCGACGTGCGGGTCTTGGTCAGCCCGGAGTCGACTTGGTCCAGCAGGTAGTACCGCATGCCCATCAGGCTGACCGCCGTGGTGGCCACGATGCCGAGGGCGAGCAGCGCCACGTTGGCGAGCGTGAGCTGCACCCGCAGCGAGTGGATCGCGCGCCGCGCCCGGGGCGCCTTCTCCGGCAGCCGGGGGCGCCTCATGCCAGCCCGTACCCGACCCCGCGCCGGGTCGTGATCATCGGCGGGCCCAGCGCGGCGAGTTTGCGCCGCAGGTAGCTGATGTACGTCTCCACCACCGTGGACTCCGGCGGGGTGTGCTCGTACTGCCAGACGTGGCGCAGCAGTTGCTCCTTGGGCACGATGTGCCCGGCGTTGCGCACCAGGAAGCGCAGCAGCGCGTACTCGGTGGGCGTCAGCTCGACGGTGCGGCCCGCGCGGTGGACGCTGTACGTCGTCTCGTCCAGCTCCAGGTCGCCGTGGCGCAGCGGGGCGTGCCGGGGGAGGACGTCGGCCGGGCGGGTGCGGCGGACGACCGCGCCGATCCGGGCCACGACCACGTCGATGTCGAACGGCTTGGTGATGTAGTCGTCGCCGAAGCCGAGCGCGCCGACGATCTCCGCGGGCGCGTCCCGCGCGGTGAGGAACACCAGCCCCAGCTGCGGCTGTTCGCTGCGCAGCCGCCGGCCGAGCTCGCGGCCGTCGCCGTCCGGCAGCATCACGTCCAGCAGGGCCACGTCCGGCCGGGTGCGCTCGGCGAGCGCCAGCGCCGCGCGGACCGTGGCCGCGGTCATCACCTCGAAGCGGTGGAAGCGCAGGGCGATGGCGAGGACGTCCGCGATGCTCGGCTCGTCCTCCACCACCAGTACCGTCCCGGGGGCCGTCGTCATGCCCCCAGTATCGGGCGGTCCGCCGGTGCCCGGGCGGCCCGTTGCTTTGGAGTTCCTTGAGAGTCGCCGCGGACGACGGCCTCGCGCGCGCACGGGCACCCATGCTGGTGCCAGGACCCGGGGGAACCGACCGAAGAAGGAGTTTGAGCGTGGCGGCATTGGCGCGGTGGTGCCATCGGCACCGGCTGGTGGTCCTGTTGCTGTGGGTGGGGGCGCTGTTCGGCCTGGGGTTCTCGGCCTCGACGGCCGGCACGGACTACGCGAACGTCTTCTCCCTCCCGAACACGGACTCCAAGAAGGCGTACGACCTGATGGAGAAGGCGTTCCCGGCCCGGGCCGGCGACACCGACACCGTCGTGTGGAAGGTCGACGAGGGCTCGGTGCGCGACGCGGACGTGCGCGCCCGCATCCAGCCCGCGCTCGAGGAGATCGCCGGGATGAAGGGCGTCGGGGACGTCGCCGGCCCGTACACCGGGGCGCAGGGCGCGGCGCAGGTCAGCCGGGACGGGCGGATCGCGTACGCGCAGGTCACCTTCACGCAGCGGGCCAACGAGGTGCCCAAGGAGCTCGTGCAGGACGTCGTCGACACCGCACAGGGGGCCGAACGGGACGGGCTGCGCGTCGAGTTGGGCGGCCAGGCCATCCAGCGCGTGCAGGAGCCCCCGACGGGCCTCGCCGAGATGGTCGGCCTGGTAGCGGCGGCCGTCGTGCTCTTCCTCGCCTTCGGCTCCGTGTTCGCGATGCTGCTGCCGATCGCGGTGGCGGTCTTCGGCGTGGGCATGGGCCTGTTCGGCACCCAACTGCTCAGCCACAGCACCGACATCCCCGACCTCGCCCCGCTGCTCGCCTCGCTGATCGGCCTCGGCGTCGGCATCGACTACGCGCTGTTCATCGTCACCCGGCACCGGCGCGGCATCCTGCGCGGCCTCGACCCGGAGGAGTCGGTGGTCACCGCGATGAACACCTCCGGGCGGGCGGTGCTGTTCGCGGGCGGCACGGTGTGCATCGCGCTCGCCGGGATGCTGGTGACGAACCTGCGCTTCCTGGACGGCGTGGTCATCGGCACGTCCCTCACCGTGGTGCTGAGCGTCCTCGCGGCGACGACCCTGCTGCCGGCCCTGCTGGGCTTCCTGGGCCCGCGGGTCCTCAGCCGCCGGCAGCGGCGCCGGCTCGCGGAGGCCGGGCCCGAGCCGGAGCGCACGAGCGGCCTCGCGGCCCGCTGGTCGTCGGGCGTGCAGCGGCGGCCCCGTACGGTCGCGGCGCTCGCGCTGGTCGTCATGGCGGTGCTGGCGCTGCCGGTGCTGTCGCTGCGCCTCGGCGCCACCGACCAGGGCAACGACGACACCACCACGACCACCCGCCAGGCGTACGACCTGCTCGCCGAGGGCTTCGGGCCGGGCTTCAACGGCCCCCTCCAGGTCGTGGCCGACGGCGGCGACACGGCGGCGCTGGTCAAGGGCATCCAGGGCACCGAGGGCGTGGCCCGGGTGGCGGCGCTGCCGCCCGCCGGCGGTGTGACGGTGGTCCAGGTGGTCCCGACGACGTCCCCGCAGTCCGAGGAGACCGACGAGCTGATCGACACCCTGCGCGACGAGGTGATCCCGCGGGCCGGGGCGTCGGCGCACGTGGGCGGGGTGACGGCGGTGTCCAAGGACTTCGCGACGGTCACCGGAGACCGGCTGCCGCTGTTCGTCGCGACGATCATCGGGCTGGGCTTCCTGCTGCTCCTGGTGGCGTTCCGCTCGCTGGTGGTGCCGCTGACGGCGGCGGTGATGAACCTGATCGCGGCGGCGGCCTCGTTCGGCGTGCTGGTCGCGGTCTTCCAGTGGGGCTGGGGCCTGGACCTGCTGTCCCTCGGCAGGGCGGGCCCGATCAACGCGTTCCTCCCGGTCATCATGCTGTCCCTGCTCTTCGGCCTGTCGATGGACTACCAGGTGTTCCTGGTGAGCCGGATGCACGAGGAGTGGGTGCACACCCGGGACAACGCGCGGGCGGTGCGGGTCGGCCTCGCGGAGACCAGCCGGGTCATCAACTCGGCGGCGCTGATCATGGTGTGCGTCTTCCTCGCCTTCGTCCTCAGCGGCGACTCGGGCGCGGCGATGGCGGGCGTGGGTCTCGCGGCGGCGGTGGCGCTGGACGCGTTCATCCTGCGCACGGCGCTGGTCCCGGCGGCGATGCACCTGCTCGGCACGTCCAACTGGTGGCTGCCGGCCTGGCTCGACCGGCACCTGCCCCACCTGGCGGTGGAACCGGCGGAGGACCCGGCCCCGGAGGCCGCCCCCGACGCCGACGGCCCCTCCTCCGCGGTCCACGGCTTCGTCCGCGACGCCTCGGGCGCCCCGGTCGACGGCGCGGCGGTGACCCTGCTGTCCAAGGGCGGCCGCCAACTGGACCGCGTCACCACCCTGGCCGACGGCTCCTACATCCTCACGGTCCCCGCCCCCGGCACCTACCTCCTGGCCACGACGTCCCCCACCCACGACTCGAACGCCCGCCACATCGCGGTGCCCGACACCCCCCTGACCCACGACGTGGAACTGACGGGGGGCGGGGTGGACGCGGTCAACTAGCCGATCGCCGGCCGGCCGTGACGATGCCCTCCACGTCCAGGGCGACCTCGGCCCCGATGACGTCCGGCAGGGTGACGGTCTCCCCGGGGGCGTGCACGCGGTGGTTCGCGTACGCGCCCCCGTCGGGCTCGGTGAGCACGTGCAGCCGCTGGTGCTTGCGGTCGACGACGACGTAGACCGGGACCTTCGCCTCGGCGTAGGCGGCGGCCTTGGTCTTGAGGTCGTCCTTCCAGTTGCGGGAGGTGACCTCGACGACGAGCCGGAAGCAGAGGGGGTCGTAGGCGTTGCGCTCGACGTGATGATCGTCGTAGTCGGCGTCCAATAGCGCGAGATCCGGGATCGCGTAGTCCTCCGCGCCGCTGGGCAGCCAGATGCCGACGTTCTGGATCACCACGGTCTCCCCTCCGTGCAGCCCGGCGGCGAGGAAGGGAATCATCAGGTCGGTCAGCACATGGCCGTGTCGGGCATCCGGTGAAGGGGTCACGAGGAGATGTCCTCCGATGATCTCGACGCGGTAGCCCGGATGGCGCTCCATGACCTCGTCGGCGATGGCCGTGAGGGAGAACGGCTCGTCGGCGTCGAAAGGCTGCTCGACGGATGCGGCGGACATCGCGTGCCTCCTAGGGGCTGGTGTCGAGAGCATCATGGTAGGCAGGCGCGAGCCCGCACGTCCGGACGGACGCCGTTCACCCGTAAGTGATCACTTCCGGTCCCCGCGTCCCTTCCCCGGGTCCGGCAGTGCCCGTGTCATGCCCGGCAGGAAGTCCGTGAAGAGTTCGTGGACCTCGTGGACCAGGGGGCGCAGGAGGCGGAAGCGGGCGAGGGAGACGCCGCGGGCCGTGAGGCGGGCCCCGCGTTCGGCGAGGCGGTAGCTGCGCTCGCGGTCCTGCGTGCGGTCGAAGATCCAGTACAGGACGAGGCCCATCTGGGAGAGCCACATCAGCTCGGGCAGCACGTCCCGAAGTTCCTCGGGGACCTTGGTCCGCGTCGCCCCCGCCAGCACCTCGCGGTGCACGGAGATGGCCTCCTCGCGGGCGTGCTCGCTCTCCGGGGAGAACGGGCTGAGGGGGCTGTCCGGGTCGGCGGCGTTCTTGAAGAACTGCACGGCGAACTGGTGGTACGGCGTCGCCACGTCCAGCCACACCCGCAGCACGCCCGCCAGCCGGGCCTCCAGGTCGGTCTCCCGGTCCAGGACCGCGCGGACCGCCTGCCGGTGCTCGGCGGCGAGGCGGTCGTAGAAGCCCTGGATCAGGTGTTCCTTGCCCGCGAAGTAGTAGTACGCGTTGCCGACCGAGACGCCGGCCTCCTGGGCGATGGCCCGCATCGTCGTCTTGTCGTACCCGCGCTCCTGGAACAGCCGCATCGCGGTCTCCAGGATCAGCGCGCGGGTCTGCTCGGACTTGCTGGGGACGGGGGCCGGCTCCTCGGGGCCGGCGCCCTGGTTCTTCGCGGACACGGACAGAGCCTAACGAGTGGCGCAGGTCCCACCGGCACAGCCGTCGCCGCCCGGCCGGTACGTCCAGCCGGCGGCGGGGTCGTACACCCACCCGTCGGCCCGCCGGTAGCCCTGCCCACCCCACGGCCGGTCCTGCGCCTGCGGCGGCCCGTACGGGGTCGGCCAGGCCGGCGCCCGCCCGCGGTGGGCCCCGCGCCACTTGGCCGCCGCCAGCGCCGCCCCCCGGGCGAGCCGCAGCCCCGAGGGGGTGCTCAGCCGGTGGGCCAGGGCCCGGTGCCGGCGCAGCGCCCACAGGGTGACGACCCAGGCGGCGGCGTCCCGGTAGACCTGACCGGCGTCGTCCACGACGGTGATCTCGTCGAGGGTGGCGGCATGGTCGAGCCCCGGGAGCAGCCGCCGGGCCTGCTCCGACCCGGCCGGGACCAGGGCGAGCGGCACGAGCTGCGGCTGCCGTACGAGCCAGTCGCGCAGGAAGGCGCACGGCGGGCAGTCGGCGTCGTAGAGGACGGTCAGGCCGCGCACCGGGACGCGGGCCGCCTCGGCCGGCACCGGGATCACGCGCCCGGCGTGGCAGCGACGCGGCCCTGCGGCCGCACCGGCGGCACCTGCTCCCGCTCCAGCAGCCCGCGCCGCCGGATCCGGTTGAGCACGTACACGTTGCCCAGGTGCATCACCCCGAGCACCAGCAGCACGACCCCGAGCTTGGTCGACAGGGCCTCGAAGACGCCGCGGGCGTCGTCGATGGTGTCGTCGCCGCTCAGGTACAGCGCGACGAAGCCGAGGTTGACGAGGTAGAAGCCCACCACCAGGAGGTGGTTCACGGCGTCCGCGAGCTTCTCGTCGCCGTGCAGCACGTCGGCGAGGAAGACCCGGCCGTTGCGGCTGAGGGTCCGGGCCACCCAGACGGTCAGCGCGATGCTGACGACCAGGTAGATGACGTAGGCGATGACGGTGCGGTCCATGCCCCACCCCTTCTTGAACGCGTTCAAAAAACGCTGACGGGGGTGACTGTAGACCTGTTTTTGAACACGTTCAAGACGGGGGTGGCCGGAGGGAGCCGGCGGTCCGGGGTCAGTCGCGGCGGCCCAGCTCCGGGCGCTTGGTGTAGTCCGTGAAGCCGAGGACGTTGCCCCAGGGGTCGGTCACCTCGACCGTCCAGCCCGTGGCCACCGCGAACGGCTCGTCCAGCGGGGGGATCCCGGCCGCCGCGAGCCTGCGCGCCGCCTCCCGCGCGTCCGGCACCTCCAGCCACACCCGCGGGGACGGCCAGGGCGGCGGCCGGTGTCCCAGTCCGTCCTCCCGGCGCAGCAGGACGCCGGGGGTCTCGCCCCCGACCTTCAGCAGGGCGATCCCGCCCTCGTCGAAGCGGAAGCCGACCACGAACCCGGCCCGCTCGTAGAACCCCACGGCCTCGCCGAGGTCCCCGACGGGCAGCAGGACGTTGTCGAATCCGAGCAGCTCGTACGACTGGTCATCTGACATACCGTCAGAATAGGTGCGGACCGCCCGCGAACCCGTGAGGGGCGCGCCCCGCCCCGCACGGCCGCCGCCCCGGGCCCGGACCCGGCTTCTCAGCGGGCCGCTCCCTCCTGCAAGATGACCTGAACTCACTTCACTGCCGGAGCCGACAGCTCCGTCCATGTGCCAACGGGGAGACACCGCCGTGACCGAACAGCCGCAGCAGCCGCAGCAGCCGCCCCAGCCGGGGTACGGCTACCCGAACGCCGGCCAGGGCCCGTACGGGGCGGGCCAGGCCGGCCCCTACGGCTCCCCGCAGCAGGGCTACGGCCAGCAGGCGTACGGCCAGCCGGGCTACGGGCAGCAGGGCTACACCCAGGGCGGCTACCAGCAGCCCGGATACGGCTACCCCCAGGGCGGCGCCGTCCCGCCCGGCTCCTACACCGGCGACCCGAACGCCCCGTACGGCTACGACCCCTACGGGCGCCCCTACTCCGACAAGTCGAAGATCGTCGCGGGCATCCTCCAGCTGTTCCTGGGCACCTTCGGCGTCGGCCGGTTCTACATCGGCAACGTCGGCCTCGGCCTCGCCCAGCTGTTCACCTGCGGCGGCTTCGGCATCTGGGCCCTGATCGACGGCATCATCCTGCTGACCAGCAGCAACACCACCGACGCCCAGGGACGGGTCCTGCGTGGCTGAGGCGGCACCCCCGCCGGCACCCCCGTCGGTGCCCCCGCCGGCCCGCCCCTCGGCGCGCGCGCTGCTGCGGCACCCGGCGGCGGGCCCCCTCGCGGTGCTCGCCGCCGGCGCTGCGGGCAGCGCCTACGTGTACGTCACCGACCCGCACGAGCCCGGCCACTTCCTGCCGCGCTGCCCCTTCCGCCTGGTCACCGGGCTGCTCTGCCCGGCCTGCGGCGGCACGCGCATGGCGTACGACCTGATGCACGGTCACCTCACCGAGGCTTGGCTCGACAACCGCGCCCTGCTGCTGGCCGCGCCCTTCGCGCTGGCGATGCTCGGCCGCTGGATGACGGAGGGCCTGCGCGGCCGCCGCTGGCAGCCCCGCGTCGGCCCCCGCGGCCAGCTGCTGATCCTCGCCCTCGCCGTCACCTGGACCGTCGTCCGCAACCTGGCCTGACGCCCGCAGGACTGACGGCAACTCACCCTCATACCCGTCAGGGGCCGGATCAGGCCGGAACTTGACGAAGATTTGATCACGGAACAGGAACGATCACCCCGAGGCCCTCCCCGCGGTCTCGTCCCGCTCTCTAGGCTCACCGCTTACGGGGGGTGGGCCGAGCCATGGGTCCGTGCGCCCTCCGTTCCGGAGCCGTCCCGCTCCGGACTCTCGCAGCACGTCATCCAGGAGCAGTGCACATGACCGTCCCCACCCCTGACGCCCCCTTCGGCTTCGACCCGCAGGGCCGTCCCTACTCCGACAAGTCGAAGATCGTCGCGGGCCTCCTGCAGATCTTCCTCGGCGGGCTCGGCATCGGCCGGTTCTACGTCGGTTCCGTCGGCGTCGGTGTCGCGCAGCTGCTCACCTGCGGTGGCCTGGGCATCTGGTCCCTGATCGACGGCATCCTGTTCCTGACGAGCAACGACCGCACCGACAAGCAGGGCCGCGTCCTGCGCGGCTGACGCCACCGGCGCACCGACGGCGAGGGCCCCCTCCGTATCCCACCGGAGGGGGCCCTCGCCGTCGTGCTGTGTGCCGGCCGGCTCAGAAGCGGCGGGTGATCAGCGCCCGCTTGACCTCGGCGATGGCCTTGGTGACCTCGATGCCGCGCGGGCAGGCGTCCGTGCAGTTGAAGGTCGTACGGCAGCGCCACACGCCGTCGCGGTCGTTGAGGATCTCCAGCCGCTGCTCCCCGGCCTCGTCACGCGAGTCGAAGATGAAGCGGTGGGCGTTCACGATCGCGGCCGGGCCGAAGTACTGGCCGTCGTTCCAGAACACCGGGCAGGACGACGTGCACGCGGCGCACAGGATGCACTTGGTGGTGTCGTCGAAGCGCTCGCGGTCCTCGGCGGACTGCAGCCGCTCGCGCGTCGGCTCGTTGGTGTCCTTCGTGATCAGGAAGGGCATCACGTCCCGGTACGCCTGGAAGAACGGCTCCATGTCGACGACCAGGTCCTTCAGGACCGTCAGGCCCTTGATGGGCTCGACCGTGATCGGCTTCTCCGGGTTGAGGTCCTTGATCAGCGTCTTGCACGCGAGGCGGTTCTTGCCGTTGATCCGCATCGCGTCGGAGCCGCAGATGCCGTGCGCGCAGGACCGGCGGAACGTCAGCGTGCCGTCCAGGTCCCACTTGATCTTGTGGAGGGCGTCCAGGACGCGCTCCTTCGGGTCGATCTCCAGCTGGAAGTCTTCCCAGGTCGCCTCGGCCGCGACCTCCGGGTTGAACCGGCGGACCCGGACGGTGACCGTGATGTACGGGGAGTCGGCGAAACCGGGCTCGGGGCGGCCGGCCGCGTCGTCCTTCTCCAGAACAGGGGTAGCCATCAGTACTTACGCTCCATCGGCTGGTAGCGGGTCTGGACGACCGGCTTGTAGTCCAGACGGACGGTCTCGGAGCCGTCGGCGCCGACTTCGCGGTACGCCATGGTGTGACGCATGAAGTTGACGTCGTCGCGGTTCGGGTAGTCCTCGCGGTAGTGACCGCCGCGCGACTCCTTGCGGGCCAGCGCGGAGACCGCCATGACCTCGGCCAGGTCGAGGAGGTTGCCCAGCTCGATGGCCTCCAGCAGGTCCGTGTTGAACCGCTTGCCCTTGTCCTGGATCGCCACGTTCTTGTAGCGCTCGCGCAGCTCGGCGATCTTCTCGACGGCCGTCTTGATCGTCTGCTCCGTGCGGAACACCATGACGTTGGCGTCCATGGTCTCCTGCAGCTCACGGCGCAGCGTCGACACCCGCTCGGTGCCGGTCGAGGTCCGCAGCCGCTCGATCTGCTCGACCACGAGGGCCTCGGGGCGCTCCGGCAGCTCGACGAAGTCGGCCTTCTGGCTGTACTCCGCCGCCGCGATGCCGGCCCGCTTGCCGAAGACGTTGATGTCCAGCAGCGAGTTGGTGCCCAGGCGGTTGGCGCCGTGCACGGAGACGCAGGCGACCTCGCCGGCGGCGTACAGGCCCGGCACGACGGTGGTGTTGTCCGCCAGGACCTCACCCTCGACGTTCGTCGGGATGCCGCCCATCGCGTAGTGCGCGGTGGGCTGGATCGGGATCGGGTCCGTGTAGGGCTCGATGCCGAGGTAGGTGCGCGCGAACTCGGTGATGTCGGGCAGCTTGGCGTCCAGCTGCTCCGGCGGGAGGTGCGTGAGGTCCAGGTAGACGTGGTCGCCCTCGGGACCGCAGCCGCGGCCCTCGCGGATCTCCGTGTAGATGGACCGGGACACGACGTCACGGGACGCCAGGTCCTTCATGACCGGCGCGTACTTCTCCATGAAGCGCTCGCCGTCCTTGTTGCGCAGGATGCCGCCCTCACCGCGGGCGCCCTCCGTCAGCAGGATGCCCATGCGCCAGATGCCGGTCGGGTGGAACTGGAAGAACTCCATGTCCTCCAGCGGCAGGCCCCGCCGGTACACCGCGGCCTGGCCGTCACCGGTCAGCGTGTGCGCGTTCGACGTCACCTTGAAGAACTTGCCGCAGCCGCCGGACGCGTAGATCACGGCCTTCGCCTGGAAGACGTGGATCTCGCCGGTCGCCAGCTCGTACGCCACGACGCCGGCCGAGCGCTTGACGCCGTCGACCTCGGTGATCAGCTGGTCCAGGACGTAGAACTCGTTGAAGAACTCCACGCCCTCCTTGACGCAGTTCTGGTACAGCGTCTGGAGGATCATGTGGCCGGTGCGGTCCGCGGCGTAGCAGGACCGGCGGACCGGGGCCTCGCCGTGGTTGCGGGAGTGACCGCCGAAGCGGCGCTGGTCGATCGTGCCGTCCGGCGTGCGGTTGAACGGCAGGCCCATCTTCTCCAGGTCGAGGACCGAGTCGATGGCCTCCTTCGCCAGGATCTCGGCGGCGTCCTGGTCGACCAGGTAGTCACCGCCCTTGACCGTGTCGAAGGTGTGCCACTCCCAGTTGTCCTCCTCCACGTTGGCCAGCGCGGCGGCCATGCCGCCCTGCGCGGCGCCCGTGTGGGAGCGGGTGGGGTAGAGCTTGGTCAGCACGGCGGTGCGGCTGCGCTTCGTCGACTCGATGGCCGCGCGCATGCCCGCGCCACCGGCGCCGACGATGACGGTGTCGTACTTGTGGATCTTCATGATTCTCGCAGCCCCGTGCCTAGCGGATGTTCGGGTCGAAGGTGAAGATCACCAGCGTGCCCAGCAGGATGGTGAACACCGTGGCGGTGTAGAGCAGGCCCTTGAGCCACAGCCGGGTCTGGGCGTGCTCCGCGTAGTCGTTGATGATCGTGCGCAGGCCGTTGGCGCCGTGCAGCATCGCGAGCCACAGCATCAGCAGGTCCCAGACCTGCCAGAACGGGGACGCCCAGCGGCCCGCCACGAAGGCGAAGCCGATCTTGGAGACGCCGCCGTCCAGCACCAGCTGGATCAGCAGGTGGCCGATGACCAGGACGACCAGCACCACGCCGGACAGGCGCATGAAGAGCCAGGCCGCCATCTCGAAGTTGCCCCGGGTCGACTTCGGGGACTTCTTGGTGCGCTTGCGCGGGGCCTCGATGAGGGGCGCGGGGTTGTCGACGTTGTAGACCGAGCCGCCCTCGACGGGGCCGATCCCGGACGCGGTGGTTTCAGTCGTGGACATGCGCGTCAGCTCCCGAACAGTTCTCGAGCGGCGTGGCCGAGGACGGGGTAGACCGCCCCGAGCATCAGCACGATCCACAGGCCGACCACGGTCCAGAGCATCTGCTTCTGGTAGCGGGCGCCCTTGATCCAGAAGTCGACGGCGATGACGCGCAGGCCGTTGAGCGCGTGGAAGAGGATGGCGGCGACGAGGCCGTACTCCAGCACGGCGACGATCGGCGTCTTGTACGTGGCTACGACCTTGTCGTAGTCCTCGGGGGAGACACGCACGAGAGCGGTGTCCAGCACGTGGACGAACAGGAAGAAGAAGATGAGGACGCCGGTGACTCGATGAGCCACCCAGGACCACATTCCTTCCCGGCCGCGGTACAGCGTTCCAGCCGGCACGGAAGAACCCTCCGGGAGCGGGGACTAGGGCCGCGCCGGCTTCGGTGTCGGTCGGGCCCGGCCGGGTACGGTCCACCGGCCCCCAGCATGGTATCCACCCGCTGAGCCGGTGCTCACGGGGGGCCTGCCGGTGTGATCGAAGAGGCACCGGACGTGTGATCGAGGTGGCACCGGACGGGCTAGGGGGTGTCTCGGGCCGGGCCGCGGGGCGGACCGGTCAGGCGCCGCGCCCCGCGCCGTCGTGGCAGGTCGTGCTGTCCGCCGTGCCCGTCAGGCGGGACAGCAGCCGTCCGCCCGCCAGCCGCCGCAGTTCCTCGGCCGCGAGCACCCGTTCTTCCTCGGGATCGTTGGTCAATCGTGACCGGATGCCTTCGAGGAGGCGGTCCAGGGTCTCGCCCGTGGGGGTGTCGCCCAGGTAGATCACGAAGACGTGGCCGAAGCGGGCCTCGTACGCCGCGTGCGCCGCGCGCAGGGCCGTGTGGGCCGCCTCGTAGGTGCCGGCCGGCAGCGGCGGCAGCGCCTCGGCGGCCAGGGCGTCGGCGAGGTCCGCGGGGCCGAGGTCGTACGCCGCCTCGTCGGCCGCGGCGAGCAGGGCGTCGACCGTCGGGTACGGACGGTGGTCGGCCACGCGACGGGCCCAGCGCGGGCTGTGCAGACAGGCCAGCAGGACGGAGCGCGCCTCGTCGGCGGTCAGGGCGTTGAACAGGGCGAGCCCGGTCGCGGGGGAGACGGCGTGCGCCGGGGCGGCCGTGCGGGCCGCGGTGACCCTCGCGGTGGCCGTGGCCGTCGCGGCGGCCGTGGCCGTCGCGGCGGCCGTGCGGACCGGCGGGGAGCAGGGGCGGGGCTGTTCGGGCAGGGCCGGTATGGCCGCGCGGCCGGACGAACCCGGGCAGTGGGGGAGGCGGTGGGCGGACAGCGTGGATCCTCGCGTCACGAGCGATGTGGCAGGGGATGCTGTGAGAACAGTGACGCCACGTTATCGACAGCGGTCATCCTGTGTCCGACGGATGCCCGAATTTCACTCGAACGGGAGAGTTTCGGAACGTGTGGTGGACACCTCCGGGACGTACGAGTCGTAGGTTGGCTGGGTGAGCAGTCACAGGCGCCGGGCACGGCAGGGCAGGACCAGGCAGCGTGCGGTGATCGCCGGGGCGTTCGTCGCGACGATCGGGCTCGGCGTGGGCGTGGGCGTGTGGGCCTCGACGTCCGGCGACGGCGACGGCGGGAACGCGTCGGCGGCGGGCGCCGGGGAGCGCGAGCCCGGCCGGGACGCCACGGGCGCGGGCTCGCACAGCGCGGCCCCCGCGCCGACCCGCACGTACCCCTTGTCGCAGGCGCCGAGGACCATTCCCGCCGTCGGGTCGCACACGCCGGCCCGCGGGCCGGGGTGGAAGCCCGCCGCCGGGAAGCGGGTCGTCGTCGACGATCCCCGCCTCGCCGACGAGGGCCGGCTGATCGCCGGGGAGCTGGGGCTGGCGTACGCCGGGCAGAAGTCCGACGAACGCGCCGGGGACCTGCGGCTGACGCTGAACGCCGGCAAGGGCGCGAACCCGGAGTCGTACACCATGACCGTGCGCGGCGGGCGGGTCACCATCAGCGGGCCCACGGACGCCGGCGTCTTCTACGGCACCCGCACGCTCAAGCAGGAGGTGCACGGCGGCTCCACCGCGCCCGAGGGCGTCGTGCGCGACCAGCCGGCCAAGCCCAGGCGCGGCTTCATGGTGGACATCGCCCGCAAGTACTACACGGCCGGCTGGATCGAGGACCGGGTACGCGAGCTGGGCGACCTGAAGTACAACGAGCTCGGGCTGCACTTCTCCGACGACCAGGGCTTCCGGATCGCCTCCGACACCCACCCGGAGATCGTGTCGCAGCGGCACCTGACCAAGGCGCAGGTGAAGAAGATCGTCCAACTGGCGGCCGCCCGGCACATCACCGTCGTGCCGGAGATCGACTCGCCGGGACACCTCGGCGCCGTCATCGCCGCGCACCCCGACCTCCAGCTGCGCAACGCGCAGGGCACCGCCACGCGGGGCGCGATCGACATCTCCAAGGACGCCTCCGCCGAGATCGTCGACGACCTGCTCGACGAGTACGCCGGGCTGTTCCCCGGCGCCGACTGGAACCTCGGCGGCGACGAGTACCAGGCGCTCGTGGTCTCGAACCCCGAGGCGTCCTACCCGCAGCTCGCCGCCGCGGCCCGCTCGGCCTACGGCTCCGGCGGCACCGTCGCCGACCTGACCACCGGCTGGCTCAACGACCGCGCCGCCACGGTCCGCGCCCACCACCGCACCCCGCGCGCGTGGAACGACGGCTTCTTCCGCGGTACGTCCGTGCAGCCCGACAAGGACATCCGGGTCGGGTACTGGACGGGCAAGGAGATCGGGGCGCGGCCGCCCGTGGAGTACCTGAGTGCCGGCCGCAAGGTGATCAACTACAACGACAAGTACCTGTACTACGTCCTCGGGCAGCCCAACGACTTCTTCTACCCGACCGGACGGCTCATCTACGAGCAGTGGACGCCGAGGGTGCTGCGCGGCTCGACCGCCGTTCCCGCGCGCTACGACGCCCAGATCCTCGGCGGGTCCTTCGCCGTGTGGGGCGACTACCCGAACGCGCAGACCGAGGACCAGGTGGCGGCCGGCATCCGGATGCCCCTGCGGGCGACGGCCCAGAAGCTGTGGGACGCCCGTCGGCCGACGCTGACGTGGACCCAGTTCCAGGCGCTGGCGGGACGGCTGGGCTGACCCCGCCGGACCGTGCCGTCCCTCGTCGTCCCTCCCTTCCTTGGCTGAATCCTTGCGTTCCGCCTCCTGGCGCGCCGTGCCGTGGTAGGTCTGTGACACTCCGGCGCTGTGGCACGCAGTAAGGGGAAGTGCGGGCTCCGTGAGGGATGGCGCCCCGGGGAGGGAGGCGTTGATGAGCCTGGTGGAACTGATCGCGCGGGCCGACGAGCGGGGCCTGGCCGCGGCCGGATTGGCTTGTTCGGATCGGTGCGTGGCGCTGCTCGGGGGCGACGACGAGACCCTGCGGCCGCTGTGGGGCAACCTCATGGAGGACTCCGACACCGCGCGGTGGGGCGAGCTGGTGGAGCAGGTGCGGGGCAAGCTGGAGGCGGCCGCGGACGGGGATGCCGGCCAGGAGCCCGCCGTGGTGGAGGCCGTGGCCCTCGCCCGCCGGATGCTCGACGCGGCGCCGGACCGGCGCACCGGGGCGGAGCTGCGGGAGTGGGCCGACACCTGCTCCGTCGCCGCGCTGCGGATCCACCGGCTGCTGGACCCGGCGCAGGACCCCGAGGACGTCGACACCCGCCGCGCGGGCCGAACGGAGGGCATGCCGCCGCTCGCCGCGGCCGAGCTGCGCCGCCAGGTCACCGTCCTCGAACTCCTCTCCGAACACGGCCCCCAGGGCCTGCGCCGCGCGCTGGAGGTGTCCACGGAGGGCAGGAGGGTGCTGCGGGCGGCGGTGTCCCGGAGGGCGCGCACGGCGTGAGGGCGGGCCCCTCACAGCGGGGTCACGGTATGGGGGCGTTGCGGTGACCGTGCGCCGTTCCCGCGCCCTTCCGACGGAGGGCACGCGGGAACAGTGACACCGGGCGCGCCGGGCCCGCTCTTGTTCATGTGACCAGTGCGATGAGCGAGACGACGCCCGACGAGACGACGACGCCCCAGCAGCCCCGGCCGCACGCCGCCGCCAAGCCCGTGCGCTGGGCGGCCGACGCCGTGGCCACGCTGCGCGAGGGCGCACGGCTGCACCTGGACTACTCGGCGCGGAGCCTGTGGCGGGTCGACCGGATGATCGACGACATACGCCGCGAGGGCGCGCCCCCGGCCGCGATGGACCAGGTCCTGCGCGGACTCGGGGCGTACGCGGGCGAGGTGATCGTCCGTGAGACCGGCGGCGAGTGGTGGAGCGGCGACGGCGACCACTGGGTCCGCACCCCCGACGGCCGCCTCTGGAACCCGATCGAGGAGTCCCACCGCTGCTTCGCGGGCCACGGGTCGCTGCGGTTGCTGTGCCGGGACGCGAGCGGCTGCTGAGGCCGGGCGTGCTCCGTCCGGCCGCCGCGACCTGCCACCGGCCCGGACGGGGTGCGCGGAGTAAGCTGGCCGTCACCGGGAGTTCTTCGTGTACCGGCTCCGCCGCGGGTGCCGTTCCCGGTGATCGACGACGCCGGGTCGCACCACGGCCCGGGGACGGGTCCGCGCCATGTCCGTGACCATCCACCGCAGGACCCCCGGCCCGCGCGTTCCCCCGCTTCCGGTCCGCCTGTCCCTGACGCCTGCCCCCGGTGGCCTGGACGGCGTCTGGTGGCCCCGGTCCCGGGCCCTGACCCGTGAGCTGCCGGGTCTGACGGCCGCCCTCGACGGGCCCTGGGGGCGCGTCACGGAGGTCGTGATCAGTCCGGCCTGCTGGCCCGTCGTCCCGCACTGGGTGTCCGTTCGCGGTCGCACGGTGCGGGTGGACTCCGCCACCGGTACGCAGGACCCCCACCGACTGACCCTGAAATGTGCCCATGGTCGCCGGGACGTGCTGGTGATCCCGCCCGAAGCCGGTGCGCAGCGCGCCCGGCGGCTGCTGGCGGATGGCCTCGTCGGCGTCCCGGATCCGGAGCGTACGGCCGAGCGGGCGGGTGCCCGCGACGTGCGGCAGGCTCCGGGGGCCGACGACTCAGCGGGCACCCTGCCGTTCCGGGTGCCCCGCTGCGGCCTCGCCCGGGTGTCGGACCGGCGTCCGGGGCGGTGAGGAGTAGTGACCGCCCTGCTCGTCGCCGTCCTGCTCATCCTGGCCGCCCTCGGCTGCGTACTGATCCACCGGCTCGACGCCCGGCACGACACCACGGTCGCCGACGTCCGCGGCGGCGATGCACCGCCGGGGACCGGTCCCCCGTCACCCGCACCCGGGCCCGGCGCGCCGGCCCTGGACCGGCCCGCGGCGACGGCACGCGCGCGCAGCGCGGACCTCCGTCCGGCGGTGGGAGCCAGGGCACGCCAGGTCATGGCGATCCTGCGGGAGCGGCAGGTGTACCGGGACGAGATCATGCGGGCGCTGCACCGGGCCGCCCGGGCCCCGGCCCGTGTCGTCGTCGACGGGGCGCGACTGGGCGTCGACCTCGGCATCCCCGTCGGGGCCATGGCCCCGACCTGCGCCCGCCTGGAGGCCGCCGGCTTCATCGACGTCGCATGGGGCGCGGACGGCACGCCCGGTCTCCTCTCGCTGACCCCGCGAGGAGCCGAACAAACAGTGCCGGAACGGGCACGGTCAGCACCGCGGGGCGCCGCTCCCCCCGAGGAGGAGGCGGCGCCCTGAACGGCCACGTCCGCCGGCCGCACCCGGCCGGGGGAGGGACGCCGCCGGCGGCCCGGTCAACCGGGTCCGCGCCACTCGACCAGCAGGAGCGTCGCGTCGTCCGAGGTGGATCCGCCCCGCGCGCGCTTGAGGCCGTGGGACAGGGACCGGGCCACTGACCGGATCTCCCGCGGCGTCCGCTCCAGGCCGTCGACCAGGGCGATGAGCCGTTCCTCGCCGAACTCCTCGCCCCGTGCGTCACGTTCCTCGACGAGCCCGTCGGTGAAGCACATGACGCGGTCTCCCGGGGCCAGGGCCACCTCGCTGATCAGGGGCTCGTGACCGCCGAAGCCGACGGGCAGCGTCGTCGGGCCGAGCAGCCGCCGCACGACGCGGTGCCCCCGGATCAACAGGGGCGCCGGATGGCCGGCGTTCACCCACTGGAGCCGGCCCGTGACCGTGTCGAGCCTCATCATCTGAGCGGTCACGAAGTGGTCGGGGCCGAACTGCTCGGCGACGGCCCGGTCCATGAACGCGTAGATGCCGGCCAGTCCGACGTCGCTCCGGCGGGCGTGCCGGTACGCACCGATGGCGACCGTCGCCATGGTGGCCGCGTCCAGCCCGTGCCCCATCGCGTCGACCATGGCCACGTGCAACTCGTCGCCGTTGAGGGCGTAGTCGAAACTGTCCCCGGCCACGTCGTAGGCCGGTTCCAGGATCCCGGCCAGTCCCACCCGGGGTGTGGACATCGCGAGCGGCGGCAGCAGCGACCACTGGATCTCCGCGGCCACGCTCATCGGCTCCCTGCGCCGTACCCGGAAGAAGAGGTCCGTGTACGCGTGCTTGGTCACCAGCATGTCGGCCACGAGTGCGGCCAGCCGGCGCAGGAGCCGCCGGTCGTCGTCGTCGACCGCGTCCAGGGTGACGGCCATGACGCCCACCTGGTCGCCGCCGTCCAGCAGGGGCAGGTGGACCCGCACACCGCCGTCGGCCTGCGGCACCTCTACGGGCTGCGTGTCCCTGAAGGCGCGACCGGCGTCGGAGCCGTCGATCGGGTGGGGTCCCCCCGCTGCCAGCCCCTCGCCCGGCAGCGGGACGAGCCATGTCTGGCCGTAGTCCTGCAGCAGGATCGTGGCGTCGCGGCCGGCGAGCGCGGCGACCTGCCGGGCGACGAGCGCGCCGAGGCGGTACGGCGGAAGCTCGTGTCCCCCGTCGAGCAACGTCCCCAGGAGCCGCTCCCCGAGGCCCTCCGACCGGTCGGCTGCGGTACCTTCGCCACCCCGTGCCTCACCGTGCGTCATCGTGGCGGCCCGGCCGGGGGTCCGGAGGCGTCCCGTGCGGCCGTCGGCCTTCACGGGCAGCGCCTCCCCGGTGCAATTCGCGAACCATGCGCACTCCCGACACGAGCCGGCCGGCCGGCGTTGTGCCGGACGGCCGTCCTGGCCGACGCCCCGCTGCGGCGACCGGCGTCCCGGCCCCAGGATCGCCCGCCCCGCCCCGCCCCGGCCCGCACGGCGGCGGGCGCTCAGGTCGTCCTGTTGCCGCGTCCCGACGCGACCGTGCGGTCCGGCGGCCGGGCCGGACCGCACGGCGGGGCAGCGGGGGACACCGGCGGGCCCGCGGACCGGTCCACCGCTTGGTCGGGACGACCGCCGGCGGGGCGGCCGACCGGTCGTACCGTCACCAGTAGTGGCGCCGGCCCCCGACGGCGTGTCCCGTCGCTCCGACGATCCACAGGACGATGCCGATGACCGCCAGGATGATCCCGATGGTCCACAGGATGGATATCCCGGTGAGGAAGCCCACGACGAGCAGGATGACGCCAAGGATGATCATGATTCCTCCAAGGGAGCTGAGCCCCTGTTCCGCGGTTCCCGCAGGACCGCGGAAAGCGGCACGGTAACGGCTGGTCCCCTCCTCGCTCCGCGCGTGGCGGTGTGGGGCCCGCGTCCGGCGGGCTGACGTCGGTGGACGTGACGGCGCGGCGCCCCCGGATCGCGGGCGCGACCCATGCCGGCCGCTGGACCGTGACGCCCGCCCCGCCCGCGCGCCAACCGGCCGACGCGGCACGCACGTGACCGGCCGGAGCCGGCCGCGGGCGCCCGCGGAACCGCCCCCGGTCCAGGGGGACGGCGCCGCGCTGTCACCGTCGTCCCCGGGAGCGCAGGTCGAGGTCGCCCTGCACGGCCAGGCCGATGGTCAGCCCGACCGCGCCCAGGACCAGGACCAGCAGGAAGGCCCAGAAGCCACCGAAGTAACCGGCGAAGCCCAGGGCCATGCCTGCCGCCAGGCCCGTCGTCGCTGCGTTCATCTCACCCACGTCCGTCCCGTGCGCCGTCTACCGTCCGGGCACTCGCCGTCGGCCCCCAGGGGCGGCGGTGGATCACCGCACGCGGCCCTCGTCCGGTGCGGCCTCCTCTTCCTCGTCGGGCAGGTGGACGTCGGCGACGGCGATGTTCACCTCGACGACCTCCAGGCCCGTCATGCGTTCCACGGCGTTGATCACGTTGGTGCGCACGTCACCCGCGATGTCGACGATGGAGACGCCGTATTCGACGACGACGTCCAGGTCCACTGCGGCCTGCCGCTCACCGACCTCGACCTTCACTCCCCGCGTGACGCCTCCGCCCGAGCCGGGCACGCGCTCCCGCATGGCGCCGAAAGCACGGGCCATGCCGGCTCCCAGGTTGTGGATGCCCGGTACCTCACGGGCAGCCATTCCCGCGATCTTGGCCACCACGCCGTCCGCGATGGTCGTCCTGCCCCGGGTCTCGGCCGGAGCCCCCGTCCCGGCACGGCCCCTGAGCGCGCTGACACCCGCATCGGGCCGGCTGCCTGCGCCGACGCTGGTGATGTTGTCCGTCATGGCGGTCGCCTCGATCAGTCGTCCGGACACCGGTGCGGCGCCCGTCGCAGGTTGGACACCCGGCGAGGCTCGTTCCTCACGGCCAAGTGAAGTGATGTGCGTCACATGCCGCCTCCCGGGTACCCGGGAGGTCCGAGCCTCAGGCGGGAGCGTCATGACCGAACGCACTGCTTCCCCTCCGGCGGTACGCGACCGGCGGGTACGTGCGGCCCTGGACGGCGGTCCGGCGGGCCGCGGCCTGCCGGACGGCCTCCTGGCCGCACGGGCGGCCGAGGGGGACGAGGGAGCCTTCTCCGTCCTCGTCCTGCGGCACCGTCTCTCCCTGCTCGCCCTGGCCCGCGGCCTGCTCGGCAACGCCGAGGACGCCGAGGAGGCCGTGCAGGACGCCTTCGTGAGTGCGTGGCGGCGACTTCCGGAGTACCGCCACGGCGCGGAGTTCCACACCTGGATGCACCGGATCACCGTCAACCGCTGCCTGACCATGCGCCGACGCCGGCCGTCCACCCTCTCGCTGGACATCGTGGTCGAGCCCGCGGCGGGCGACCCCGGGAGCCAGCCCTCGCGCTCCGCGGAACAGCAGGCGGCCACCGTCGCCCTCTCCCACGCCCTGGCGGACCTGGACGCCGGGCAGCGCGTCTGCTGGGTCCTGCGGGAGATGCAGGGCCTGTCCTACCGGGAGATCGCCTGCGTGACGCGGACCAGTGAACCGACCGTGCGGGGAAGGCTGTCCAGGGCACGCCGGTCCCTGCAGGACACGATGGGGCCATGGCGCTAGTCTTCTGAGTCAGGAATTCTGCGTAAATAACTGGCGAGGCGTTCGAGGATCTCGTCTGCGGTCCTGGTCCAGACGTAGGGTTTGGGGTCGGTGTTCCATGCGGCGATCCAGGTGCGGATGTCCTTCTCAAGGGCCTGGACGCTCTTGTGGGTCCCTCGGCGTATCTGCTTGTTCGTCAGTTCTGCGAACCACCGCTCCACGAGGTTGAGCCAGGACGAGCCGGTGGGCGTGAAGTGCAGATGGAATCGAGGGTGGGCGATCAGCCAGGTCTTGACGGCCGGCGTCTTGTGGGTGGCGTAGTTGTCGAGGATCAGGTGCACCTGAAGATCTGCCGGGATCTCCTGGTCAAGCTTGAGCAGGAACTTCTTGAACTCCTCGGCCCGGTGCCGGCGGTGCAGGGATCCGATCACTTTCCCAGTGGCGACCTCGAGTGCCGCGAACAAGGTGGTGGTGCCGGCCCGGACGTAGTCGTGGGTGACCCGCTGAGGAACCCCGGGCATCATCGGCAGTACCGGCTGGGAGCGGGCCAGGGCCTGGATCTGCGTCTTCTCGTCCACGCAGAACACCAGCGCCCGCTCGGGCGGGTCCAGATACAGGCCCACGACATCGTGCACCTTGTCGACGAAGTACGGGTCCGTCGACAACTTGAAGGTCTCCGAGCGGTGGGGCTGCAGCCCGAAGGCACGCCAGATCCGCGACACGGTCGACTGGGACAGGCCCACTTCCTTGGCCATCGCCCGCGTCGACCAGTGCGTAGCGTTCCTCGGTGTCGACTCCAGCGTCCGCTTCACTACTGCGGCGACCTGCTCGTCGCTCACCGAGCGGGGACCGCCGGATCTTGGCAGGTCACCCAGGCCGGCGATCCGATGCTCGTTGAAACGCGCCCGCCAGCGGCCCACCGACTGCCCCGTCATGCCCACCAAGGCACCGACATCCTTGTTCGACATGCCGTCTGCGCAGGCCAGGATGATCCGGCACCGCACCGCCCAGGACTGAGGAGTTGAGCGACGCCGCACCCACCCCTCCAGCGCCGCCCGCTCCTCTACCGACAGCACCAACTCGGCCTTCGGCCGCCCCGTACGAGCCATACCGCAAGCCTACAGTTATATAAGGAACTTCTGACTCAGAAGACTAGGGGATGTCTCCGCGGGACACCCCGTGGCCGACGCGGGGCACCGGTGCGCTGCACCTGCCGCCACGGAAGCCGGACCCGTCAGCGTGCGACGGAGAGCCGGGGCTGCCGCAGAGGCGCTCCGGCCCGGTGGAGACTGGCGAGGGCCTGACGGTAGGAGGCGATCAACCCGGTCTCGACGTAGTCCAGGCCGAGTTCCTCGCAGTGGCGCCGCACGATGGTCCGGGCCCTGCGCAGGTTGGGACTGGGCATGCTGGGGAACAGGTGGTGCTCGATCTGGTGGTTCAGCCCGCCCAGCGCGATGTCGGTGAGCCTGCCGCCGCGCACGTTGCGCGAGGTGAGCACCTGGCGACGGAGGAAGTCCGGGCGGTCCTCGCCCGTCAGGATCGGCATGCCCTTGTGGTTGGGTGCGAAGAGGGAGCCGAGGTAGACCCCGAACAGGCACTGGTGGACGGCGAGGAAGGCGATCGCCATGCCGGGCGGCAGCAGCCAGAACAGCAGGGCCAGGTAGACGGCGAAGTGGCCGTAGAGCAGTGTGCCGTCGAGGGCGCGGTGCTTGAGCGAGCGATCGGCCAGGGCCCTCGCGCTCGACACGTGCAGGTTGAACCCCTCCAGGGTGAGCAACGGGAAGAACAGGAACGCCTGGTGACGTCCGATCAGGCGGGGCAGACCCTGGGCGGCCCGGGCCTGGTCCGGGGACCAGACCAGCAGATTGGGGTCGAGGTCGGGATCGAGGTCCTCGTGGTTGGGGTTGGCGTGGTGGCGGGTGTGCTTGTCCTGCCACCACCCGTAGCTCATCCCGACACCGGCACCGGCGATCCGTCCGGACACCTCGCTGGCCCGGCGCCTGCGGAACACCTGCCGGTGCGCCGCGTCATGGGCGAGCAGGGCGACCTGTCCGAAGACGACGGCGAGGAAGGCGGCGACCGCCAGGGTCCACCAACTGTCGCCGAGCAGCGCGACGGTGACCCAGCTGCCGACGTAGAGTCCGGCCACCACCGCGCTCCGCAGGGCGTAGTAGCCGGGGCGACGCCCCATCAGGCCCGCATCGGCGATCTTCCTCGACAGCCGCGCGAAATCACTGCCGGACGTCTCCGAGCGCGGAGGCCGGACCGTGTCACTGGTCATGGGGGTGCAACTCTCTCTCCTGAGGAGGCAGACCGGCTCGGTGCCGCCTCGGGAGTCGCAGGGGCCGGGCCGTGGGTGGGGTGCGCTTCCGCTCCGGGAGAACGCGCGTCACGCGATCGCGGAGCAAGGACGACGTCTGCTTCGTCTGTCGGGAGCAGCGCAGGCCCTTCGTACGCGCCGGGTTCCCCGGCGGCCGCGTCCCACACCGAGCCGCAAGGACGGCCGAGGCGGTATCCCGCTCCATTGCTCTCCCGTGGGGAGTAGGCTCGGGGCACCGAGGATGTTCCACACACCGGTTTCCACGCCCGTGTCGTTCCCGGTGATCGAATAGGCCGGGCCGATCACGGTCGGTCCGGGGCAGGGTTCGCGTCATGGTTGCGACCAGTTACGGCTCGCCGACGCTCGAAGAACACCGGTTGCCGAGTTCCTCCCGTTTCTCTGCTTTCTATGCTTTCTCCGCTCCTCGTCCGTCCCTGCTGATGGAGGACGAGGGGGCGGCGCGCACCCGTGCGGCGTCCGGGGCCGACCGGGCCCGTACGGCGGTCCGGGACCCCGAAGGCTGACACGGGGCCCACGAACCCGTCGCACGAGGCAGGACCCCGCTCCCGTGCCCGAGCACCCCGACGACGCGGATCCGGCCGCTGCGTCCGCGGTGACCCCGTGCCGGGCCGCCAGGGACGGCCGTTGCCCCGGCCGACGGCGGCCTGACACCCCGTGGCCCGGGTCACCGGACGACCGCAAGAAGGTGCAACCGCCGCCGCCGCCGTCGGCCGGGACGGCGACACCGCCCGGCCGAGGGCCTCCGCCCGGCGCCGCGGTTCCGCCCGTGCCACGCGGCGCCCGGACCCGCGCCCGCTCTGACGCCGCCCCCCCACGCGCCCGCCCCAAACAGAGGAATCATGACCCTTCCCCAGCTGAACGTCGCCCGGCACGACCGCGACACCGACACCCTGATCACCCTCGTCGGCGAGATCGACCTGGTCACGGCGCCACTGGTGCGTGAGGTGCTGGGCCGGTGCCTGTACGACGGCATCCACAGGATCGACGTCGACCTCACGGCGGTCACCTTCTGCGATGCGAGCGGCCTCAACGCCTTCCTCCTGGCGTCCCTGCTCGCCACGGACGCCGGAGGGACCCTGCGCCTGCACCACCCGTCACGGGCGATGACCCGCGTCCTCGACATCACCGGCTCCGCGTTCCTCCTCGGCCAGGTGCGCACCACCGGGGAGGGAATGCCCCAGCGCCAGGGATGATGGGTCGGCGTTCCGGCGGACAGTACGTCCGCAGCGGCCCGCATCCCGGACGGGCCGGCCGGCCGCGGCGCGGACGGCGGCCGGCTGGATCCGCAACCACTCGGCGAGCAGCGCCAACCGCCTCCCGGCGTGGGCGCCCGGGGGGCTTTCCGCGCCCCCGTTCCGTGGTCCCGCACGGGCGGCCCGGCGGGTGGCCGCCTGTTGCACTGTGACACTTCCATGCACACGGGCGCTGATCACCGTGGGGGCGTGGCGGTGACCGGACCGTCGGTGCGGCACGAGGACCACGCGCCCGCCACGAACTCCGTACGAACGAGGACAGTCTTGGGCCAGGGAGGGGAACCCCGGCGCGCGCACGCGTACGACGGGGAACTGGGCGCGGCGGTCGCGCGGGCCCAGGGCGGCGACGAGGCCGCGTTCGCGGTGGCGTACCGGATCGTGCAGCCGGGACTGCTCGGCTACCTGCGCGGGATCGTGGGGGACGACGCCGAGGACGTCGCCTCCGACGCCTGGCTGGAGATCGCCCGCGACCTCGGGCGGTTCCAGGGCGACGGGGCCGGGTTCCGGGGGTGGACCGCCACGATCGCCCGGCACCGCGCGCTCGACCACCTGCGCCGGATGCGGGTACGGCCCCGGTCGGCCGCGCTGGAGCAGGACGTGCTCGACCTGCCCGGGCCGCGCAGCACGCACGACGAGGTGCTGGAGAGCCTGTCGACCGAGCGGGCCCTGGCCCTGGTCAGGGGGCTGCCCCGGGACCAGGCCGAGGCCGTGCTGCTGCGGGTGGTGATCGGGCTCGACGGGCCCTCGGCCGCGCGGGTGCTCGGCAAGCGGCCCGGTGCCGTCCGCACCGCGGCCCACCGAGGGCTGAAGCGGCTCGCCCGGCAGCTCGGCGTGGAGGGTGTGACGGATGACGCTCCCCGGACGCTGGGTGAGTCGAAATGAACGGCGACGGCGCCGGACCGTATGAAGTGGGGGACCCGCGCGCTCCGGGGGCGGCGGCCTCCCGCGTCCGCGGGGCCCCGGGTCCCGTGAGCGGTGACCAACCGGACAGGGACGGAAACGGACATGGGTGAACGGCAGGACGACCGCGGGGCCGCGGACGGCCGCCGACGGTGCGTGCACCCTGGCGCCACCGCGTCCGGCACGCCCGGTACCGGGGACCGGGCCGGGCTGGAGGAACTCCTGGCCCTCGTCCTGCGCGGCCCCGGGACCGGGCCGGCCGGCGACGGCGAGCAGCGGGCCGTGGCCGCCTTCCGCGCCGCCCGGGACGCCGGCGCCCACCGTGCCCGCACCCGCCGCCGCGACGACTGGCGGCAGCAGGGGCAGCGGCGCACCGCACGTTCGCTCAGGGCCACGCTGACCGTGGCCGTCGCGAGCCTCACCCTGGGCGGGGTCGCCGTCGCGGCCATCGGCACGGTCGGCTCCTCCGGCGACGACATCTCCGGCGCCCGCCCCACGGCCCGCCCGTCCGCGTCGGCCGCCGCGTCCGGCGGACACCCCACCGCGGAGCCCGCCGGCCCGGCCTCCGCCCCGGTGCTCCCGGCCCGCCCGGCCACCGCGAAGGAGACCGCGGCCCGGTGCCGCGCGTACGAGAAGACCGGCGGTGAAGGCGGCAAGGCCATGACGGCCACCGCCTGGCAGCGGCTGGTCGCGGCGGCGGGCGGCGAGGACCGGGTCACCGCGTACTGCGCCCACGTCACCGCGACCGCCTCCCCGCCGGGCAGGACGGCCCGGGGCAACACCGCCACCCCGGGCACGGCCCACGCGAAGGCCGGGGACAACGGCGCCGACGCTTCCCCGGGGGCCGCGGCCACGAACGGCAGCCAGGGCACCCAGGGCAAGGGACAGGACGGCGGACAGGGCAACGGACAGTCCGAGGGACAGTCCAGCGGCGGGAAGACCGGCGGCGGCAAGGGTCCGTGACCCTGGCCCGGCACACCTCGCCGGGGGCGTCGGGTGTCCGGTGCGGGCGAGGGGCCGTACCGAGGCGACGGCCGGGGCCGCCACCCCCCACAGGAGAGGCCCCGGCCGTCGCGCGGCACGGACCGCGCCGCGGTCCGTACTCCCTACAGCGCCGGGCGGGCGTTTTGTGTCACACCCCGGTCCGCATCGTCCGTGTCACGAGATAGTTGCATGTTGGACGTACATGGACGCGCTGCGGTTTCACGCCGTAACGTGCCTTTCGCGCCGAGTGCGGGGCGGCCGGACCACCGCGACCATCGACCGAGGAACAGGGTGCTGGGGGACGACGCGGAGCTGACAGCCGCGGTGCTTGCGGCGCAGGGCGGGGACGAGACGGCGTTCCGTGCCGTGTACCGCGCCGTGCACCCTCGGCTCCTCGGCTACGTCCGCACCCTGGTCGGCGAACTCGACGCCGAGGACGTCGCCTCCGAGGCCTGGCTCCAGATCGCCCGCGACCTCCAGCGCTTCAGCGGCGACGCCGACCGCTTCCGCGGCTGGGCCGCCAGGATCGCCCGCAACCGCGCCCTGGACCACATCCGCATGCGCGGCCGCCGCCCCGCCATCGGCGGTGACGAGAGCGAACTGACCGGTCGGCCGGCCGCGTCCGACACCGCGGGCGAGGCCATCGAGGCGCTCGCCACCGGCCGTACGCTCTCCCTCATAGCCAAGCTGCCCCAGGACCAGGCCGAGGCCGTCGTGCTGCGCGTCGTCGTCGGCCTCGACGCCAAGACCGCCGCCGAGACCCTCGGCAAGCGGCCCGGCGCCGTCCGCACCGCCGCCCACCGCGGGCTGAAGAGGCTCGCCGAGCTGATCGGCGACGACCCGGAGACGGCCGGGGTGCTCGACGCCCTGCCGCTCCAGCGACGACCGCCCTCGGGCGCGGTGACCTCCGCCGGTGTGACGCACGCGTGCCCGCGGACGCAGAAGGACATGTGATGGCCGACGAGTACAGGTGGCTGGACGGCGAGGCGGCCGAACGCCTGCTGCGCGGCGAGTCACCGGACGACACCGTCCCCCCGGCCGCCCGTGAGCAGGCCGAACGGCTCTCCCGCACCCTCGACGCCCTGTCCGCCTCCCTCACCGGGTCCGCTGCGGCGGAGCCAGCCCCCGCCTCCGCCTCTGCCCCGGCCCCCGCTTCCGCCCTCGGTGACCGTTCCGGTGAACTCCCCGGCGAGGCCGCCGCCCTCGCCGCCTTCCGCGCCGCCCGCGAGGAGCCCGCCGGTACCGGGAGCGGCCTGGTCCGCATCGGCCGTCCCGGGCAGCGGGGCACCGCCCGTTCCTCCCGCCGCCGGCACTCCGTCCGCTTGGGACTGGCCGCCGCGCTGATCGTCGGTACCGTCGGCGGGGTCGCCGTAGCGGCCGGCACCGGTGTGCTCCCCGAGCCCTTCGGCGGGACCGGTCCGGAGCCCGCCACCTCGGTCTCCGCCACTCCCGGACCCGGCGACCACCCCGACCCCACTCCCTCACCCCGCGCGGGGGACTCCGCCACCGTCGACGGCTCGGAGGGCGGCACCACGACCGGTCCCGCCGAGCCCGGTTCCGCGCACGGCACCCCGCCCGAGGTCGCCGCCGCCTGCCGCGCGGTCCGTCAGGGCAGGACCCTGAACCCCGTCCTGCGCCACACCCTGGAGAACCGCGCCGGCGGCCCGTCCCGCATCACCGCCTACTGCACCGACCTCCTCGAGGAGCAGAAGGGCGGCTCCGGCAAGGGCAAGACCCAGGGCAACGGGAACGGCAATGGCAATGGCAACAGCGGCAACGGGAACGCCGGCGGGAACAAGGCCGACAGCGGCGGCACGGGCCAGGGCAACAACGGGAACGGGAACGGGAACGGCAGCAAGGGCAACGGGAACGCCGGCGGGAGCAACGCCAACAGCGGCGGCACGGGCCAGGGCAACGACGGCACCCCCCGAGGCCAGGGCCAAGGCCATGATCACGGCGGCCAGGGGCAGGACCGCAACGCCGCCCCCACCCCCGGAAGTCACTCCGCCCACGCCTCCTGACCCCCTCTGACCTGCGACGATCCCCCTCCCCGAAAATTATCCGCCCGGGGTGTGACATTTTCCGGCCCCGCCACGCAGTTACTAGTGAGCCGACTGGTCATCGGCCGTCGCACGGAGCCGGGGTTCCCCCCGTACCCACGGCTCGTGCACCTGGCGCGGGCGGGGCACGTTCCCCCGGTCCCGCCCGCGCCCCACTCCGCCTCGCGGCACCCCCCCCGTCGCCGCCCCTCCCCACCCCACTTCCGGTCGCCCGTACCCCTAGGACGCGCTCCTCGGATGACGCGTCGCGTACGACACGGCATCGTTGTGAGGAAGGTCCCAGCGTGGGCCACTCCATAGGGCGCACGGCCGCCGCTACAGTCCGTGGCGAGGAGTCGGCCGTACCGGCGAGTAACCATGAGAGCGCGGAGGCAGAGCATGGCACGCGAGTCCGAGTCCGGACTGCCCATCGAACCGGTCTACGGACCCGACGCCCTGGCCGACTGGGACCCCGCCGAGAAGCTCGGCGAGCCGGGGTCGTACCCGTTCACGCGCGGTGTGTACCCGTCGATGTACACGGGCCGGCCGTGGACGATGCGCCAGTACGCCGGTTTCGGCACGGCGTCGGAGTCCAACGCCCGCTACAAGCAGCTGATCGCCAACGGCACGATGGGCCTGTCGGTCGCCTTCGACCTGCCCACCCAGATGGGCCACGACTCCGACGCCCCGATCGCCTCGGGTGAGGTCGGCAAGGTCGGCGTCGCCATCGACTCCATCGACGACATGCGGGTGCTGTTCGGCGGGATCCCGCTGGACAAGGTGTCCACGTCGATGACGATCAACGCCCCGGCCGCCCTCCTGCTGCTGCTCTACCAACTCGTCGCCGAGGAGCAGGGCGTCGGCGCCGACCAGCTCACGGGCACCATCCAGAACGACGTGCTGAAGGAGTACATCGCGCGCGGGACGTACATCTTCCCGCCCAAGCCGTCGCTGCGCCTGATCGCCGACATCTTCAAGTACTGCCGGGCCGAGATCCCGAAGTGGAACACCATCTCGATCTCCGGCTACCACATGGCCGAGGCCGGCGCGTCCCCCGCGCAGGAGATCGCCTTCACGCTCGCGGACGGCATCGAGTACGTCCGCACGGCGGTCGCGGCCGGCATGGACGTCGACGACTTCGCGCCCCGGCTGTCCTTCTTCTTCGTCGCCCGTACGACGATCCTGGAGGAGGTCGCCAAGTTCCGTGCCGCCCGCCGGATCTGGGCGCGGGTGATGAAGGAGGAGTTCGGGGCGAAGAACCCGAAGTCCCTGATGCTGCGCTTCCACACGCAGACGGCCGGTGTGCAGCTCACCGCGCAGCAGCCCGAGGTGAACCTGGTGCGCGTCGCCGTCCAGGGCCTCGCGGCCGTGCTCGGCGGCACCCAGTCCCTGCACACCAACTCCTTCGACGAGGCGATCGCGCTCCCGACCGACAAGTCCGCCCGCCTGGCGCTGCGTACGCAGCAGGTCCTCGCGTACGAGACCGACGTGACCGCCACCGTGGACCCGTTCGCCGGGTCGTACGTCATCGAGAAGATGACCGACGAGGTCGAATCGGCCGCGCGGGAGCTGATGCGCAAGGTCGAGGACCTGGGCGGCGCGGTCACCGCCATCGAGCACGGCTTCCAGAAGAACGAGATCGAGCGCAACGCCTACCGCATCGCCCAGGAGACCGACGCCGGCGAGCGCGTCGTGGTCGGCGTCAACCGCTTCCAGCTCGACGAGGAGGAGCCCTACGAGCCGCTGCGCGTGGACCCCGCCATCGAGGCCCAGCAGGCCGAGCGCCTCGCCCGGCTCCGCGCGGAGCGGGACCAGTCGGCGGTGGACTCGGCGCTCGCGGCGCTGAGGAAGGCCGCGGAGGGCGAGGACAACGTCCTGTACCCGATGAAGGACGCGCTCAGGGCCCGCGCGACGGTCGGCGAGGTGTGCAACGCGCTGCGGGACGTGTGGGGGACGTACGTGCCCACGGACGCGTTCTAGGACGCGCCCGGGGGACGCCGTCCGACGGGTGAGCGAAACCACGGTGAGGAGTGCCGCACCCGCGTGCGACACTCCTGCCATGTTCGGCGTCATCGACCTCCCCACCTACCTGGCAGGACTCGTCCTGATCGTCCTGCTGCCAGGCCCCAACTCGCTCTACGTGCTGTCCGTCGCCGCCCGCAAGGGCGTACGGGCCGGGTACACGGCGGCGGCCGGCGTCTGGTGCGGGGACGCCGTGCTGATGACCCTGTCCGCCGCGGGCGTCGCCTCGCTGCTCCAGGCCAACGCCCTGCTGTTCGGCATCGTGAAGTACGCCGGCGCCGGCTACCTGACGTGGCTCGCGGTCGGGATGATGCGGGCCGCGTGGGGGATGTGGCGCTCCCGGCGCGAGCGGGACGCGGCCGGGGACCTGGCCGGGCCGTCGGCGGGTGCTGGTGCTGGTGCTGGTGTTGGCGCTGGTGCGGGTGCCGGTGCGCCCGCCGTCGCTGAGGAACGGCCCTACCGGCGCGCCCTCGTCGTCAGCCTGTTCAACCCCAAGGCGATCCTGTTCTTCGTCGCCTTCTTCGTCCAGTTCGTCGACCCGGCCTACGCCTACCCGGCGCTGTCCTTCGTCGTCCTCGGGGCCTTCGCCCAGGTCGCCAGCTTCCTGTACCTCAGTGCCCTGATCTTCAGCGGCACCCGGCTCGCGGCGGCGTTCCGGCGGCGCCGGCGGCTGGCCGCGGGGGCCACGAGCGCGGCGGGCGCGCTGTTCCTGGGCTTCGCGGTGAAGCTGACGCTGGCCAGCGCCTGACGCCCCCGTCCCCGGCGGTCGTTCGTCATGTTCCCGCGCCCGCTCCGGCCCCCACCCGGGCCGCGTACGCCGCCAGGCCCTCCGGGTCCGTGCCCGTCCAGCCCACGTAGCCGTCCGGCCTGACCAGGTACAGGCCTGTGCCGAACGGCTCCACCGGCGGGCAGGACAGCACCCGTACGCCCTCCGGCGTCCGCGGGGCCCGCGTGCCCATCGCGAGGAGCGTCCACCGCGGGCCCGCCAGCGACGCGTGCAGGCGTGCGCCGTCGACCTGCACGTCGGGCGCGCGGTCGCCCGCCCGCACCCCGCCCGGGATCTCGCGGTCCGCCACGGCCAGCGACGACTCCCGGTAGCCGAGGCCCAGTTGACGGGTAGCCGCGCCGCGCCGCGCCTGGTCGCGGTGGATCGCCGTGGACAGGGCCAGGATGTGCGCGGCGATCGGGCGGCGCTCCTCCTCGTAGGTGTCGAGCAGGGCCTCGGGCGCCGCCCCGGTCAGCACGGCGGCCAGCTTCCAGCCGAGGTTGTAGGCGTCCTGCACGCTGGTGTTGAGGCCCTGTCCGCCCGCGGGGGAGTGGACGTGGGCCGCGTCGCCGGCGAGGAACACGCGGCCGGCGCGGAAGCGGTCCGCGAGGGCCGCGCGCGGGCGGAAGTCGGAGGACCAGCCGACCCCCGTCACCGACTCGGGGGCCAGGTGGGTGCGTTCGCCGACGACCTTGCGGATGCCCTCCAGGGAGGTGTCGGGCCCGTCCGCGCCGGGGAACTGCGCCACCAGCTGGAAGTCCTCCGTGCCGGCCAGTGGGCAGATCGCCAGGAAGCCGCGGCGCCCACCGCTCCCGTCGGACTCACCGGGGCCACCGGGGTCACCGGAGCCGCCGGTCTCACGCGCCTCGCTCGCCCTGCCCGCCTCGCCCGGCGGGAAGAGGTGCCAGAACCCCCGGTCCAGCCCCTCGACGCGCACGTCCGCCACCAGGATCGGGTCCGGGTCCACTGTCTCCCCGGTCATGCCGATGCCCAGCGCCCGGCGCAGCACCGAGCGGCCCCCGTCGGCCGCGACCGCGTACCGGGCGCGCACCGGCGCTCCGGAGGCGAAGCGGACGGTCACGCCGTCGGTGTCCTGGTCGACGCCCACCGCCTCGCGGCCGAAGGCCACCCGGCCGCCCAGTTCCGTCAGCCGCGCGTGCAGGATCCTCGTGGTCCGCCACTGCGGCACCATCCAGGGGACGGTGAAGCGGGAGTGCGGCTCGCCGTCCTCGGCCGGGTCGAACATCCGGTGCTCGCCCAGCTGCCGGCCGTCCCGCCAGACCATGCCCACCGGGTAGGTGCCCCCGGCCGCCAGGATCGCGTCCAGCACGCCGAGGTCCTCGAAGACCTCCATCGTGCGGGGCTGGAAGCCCTTGCCGCGCGAGCCCGGGGCGAGCTGCCCGCCCCGCTCCACCACCAGCGCGTCCACCCCGCGCCGCGCCAGGTCGATGCCGAGCGCGAGGCCGGTGGGCCCCGCGCCGACGATCACGACGTCCGTGCGGGTCTCTCCTGTGCCCATGCCTGCTCCTTAACGTTGTTAAGTTTCGTCGTCGACCAGCCTGCCCTTAACGTCGTTAAGGAGTCAAGCCCGCCGCTTAACGGTGTTAATTTGGCCGGGTGAGCACCGAACGCCGAGCCCCCCTGGACCGCGCCCGCGTCGCCGACACCGCCCTGGCGCTGCTGAACGAGGTCGGCCTCGACGGCCTCACCCTGCGCGCCATCGCCCGTGAGCTCGACGTCAAGGCGCCCGCGCTGTACTGGCACTTCAAGGACAAGCAGGCACTGCTCGACGAGATGGCGACCGCGATGTACCGCCGGATGGTCGCCGACGTCGGTCCCGCGCCGGGCGGCACCTGGCAGGAGCGGCTGCGCGCCACCCACCACGGGCTGCGCTCGGCCCTGCTCGCCCACCGGGACGGGGCCCGGGTCTTCAGCGGCTCACGCTTCACCGGCACCGATCACGCCGTGCAGATGGAGGTGACCCTGCGCGTCTTCACGGCGGCCGGCTTCACCCTCGCCGAGGCGGTCCGGGCCTCCTCGACGGCGTACGCGTACACCGTCGGCTTCGTCATCGAGGAACAGGGCGTACGGCCCCTGCCCGGCGAGCGCCGCGAGGGCTACGACGTCGAGGAGCGCGCCCGGCTGCTGGCCGACTTCCCGCTGTCGGCGGCGGCCGGCCCGGAGATCTTCGCCGACTACGACCGGCACTTCGAGGAGGGCCTGGAGCTGGTGATCAGCGGGATCGCGGCACGGTACGGCCACGCCTGACGGCGCCGACGCGGATGTCACAGCGAGTTCACCCGGCTGTCGTCGACGGGACATGAAGGTGCTGATCTTACTTTCTTAGAGTCACTTGACTCCCCGCTCAGAATCCAGGTGCGCACCCGTGGCCAACACACCGACCCTGTCCGTCGTCGTCCCCTGCTACAACATCGAGGCGTACGTCTCCGAAACGGTGACCAGCCTCGTCAACAACGCACGGGACGACTTCGAGTTCGTCTTCGTCGAGGACCGGTCCACCAAGGACCGGACCTACGAGGCGCTGCTCGCCCTGACGGAACGGCTGCCGCGCAGCAGGGTGATCCGGCACGAGCACAACGGCGGACTCGCCACGGCCCGCAATACCGGCATCGACGCGTCCGAGGGCCGCTACCTCACGTTCCTCGACGGCGACGACTGGCTGGCGCCTGGCTACCTGGCCCGCCTCGTCGACGTCGCCCAACGGTTCGACGTGGACTTCGTGCGCACCGACCACGTCCAGGTCACCGGCGTCGAACGGGCCGTCCACCGCGCTCCCGAGGGCCGCCGCCACACCCCGCTGGACCCGCGCACCTCGATCCTGCCGGTCGACGACACCACCATGGTCGACTACCCCTACGCCTGGGCCGGCGTCTACCACCGCCGCCTGCTGGACAAGGGGCTGCTGCGCTTCCACGACGGGCTGCGCACCGCCGAGGACCGCCCGTGGATCTGGGGCCTGCACCGCAGGGCGGAGTCCTACGTGGTCGCCAGCCTGCGCGGGGTCTTCTACCGCCGGGGCGTGGCCAGTTCGCTCACCCAGATCGGCGACGTGCGCCAGCTGGACTTCTTCCGCTCCTTCGACCTGGTCCTCGCCGAACTCGCCGACGACCCCGAGGCCGGCCGGCTGCGCACGAAGGCGCTGCGCAACTACTGCGTCGTGATCGCCCACCAGCTGCTGGACCGGGGGCGGTTCGAGCGCGGGGTGGCCGCGGAGCTCAAGCGCCGGGCCGCCGAGGCGCTGCGCGCGATGAGCGAGGACGAGCTGGGGAAGGCCGTCGTGGGGATGGGCGAGGAACGCGTACACCTGCTGCGCCGGGTGCGCGGTGGCCTGAAGGGAGTGGCGGCATGATCCAGATGTTCTTCTCGGCGACCCAGTACGCGGCGGCGACGGTGACCGCCGCGATCCGCGCCGGGCAGTTCGGCCCCCGTGAGGGCGTCCGCCGCATCCTGGTGGTCAGCAACGTCGCCGCCGTCCCGGAGGTCAGCACGCCGCTGGACCGGATGCCGGGCTTCGAGACGCTGCGGCCCGAGTTCGACGAGGTGCGCTCCTGGAACGAGTTCATCTCCCCGCACCACCCGGCCGGCTGGGCGCCGCGCGCCCAGGACGCCCCGCTGTGGGAGAAGGCCGTACGCCTCGCCTGGGACCTCGGCGACGAACCGGTGGAGATCGCCTGCGAGTCGATCCAGGCCAACCCCTCCCGCGCGGTCGCCGACATCTTCGCCGACAGCCCTCTGCACGTGTACGCAGACGGCCTGATGACCTACGGCCCCACCCGCAACCGCATCCCGCACGGCATGAGCAGCCGCATCGAGCGGGTCCTGCACCTCGACCTGGTGCCCGGACTGCGGCCCCTGCTGCTGTCCGAGTACGGCGTCGAGCCCGAGGCCGTGCCCAGCAAAGCGATGGTCGAGGTCCTCGCGCAGCTCGGCGCGTCCGGTGCCGGTCTGCTCGCCGGGCTGCTGCCCGCCGACCACCCGCCCACCGCCGTGCTGCTCGGGCAGTACCTCTCCGCCATCGGCCTGATCAGCCAGGACGAGGAACAGGGACTGCACCTGCGCATGCTGCGGGCCGCCGCCCGCGCCGGGCACCGGGACGTGCTGTTCAAGCCGCACCCGAGCGCGCCCTCCGTCTACAACGAGTCGCTGGAGACGGCCGCCGGTGAACTCGGCGTCCGGCTCACCGTGCTGAACGAGCCGGTCCTCGCCGAGACGGTCTTCGCGTTCCTGCGGCCGAAGCTCGTCATCGGCTGCTTCTCCACGGCCCTGATGACCGCCGCCGCCTTCTACGGCATACCCGTCGCCCGCGTCGGCACCGACCTGCTGCTGGAGCGCATCACGCCCTACGAGAACAGCAACCGGGTGCCGCTCACCCTCATCGACGCGGCTCTGCCCGACGCCGAGCGCGATGAGGTCGGCACCCCGCTGGAACTCGAAGGCATCGCCGAGGAGTTGACCCCGCTGGTGCGGGCCGTGGGGTACTGCATGCAGTCCCGCAAGCACCACGCCCTGCGCGAGGAGACGGCGCTCTGGCTCGCCGCCCACCTCACCGAGTACCAGCGGTACTTCAAGCGCCGCCGGCTGACGAGCCTGCGGCTGCCCGGCGGCGCCCAGGTCCGCGCCGAGGCGCTGCGCCGCCACCCGGCCGTCCGCCGGGCCGTACGGCGGCTGCGGACGACGGCACGCCCCGCGTAACGGCGGGGCGGGGCGCGTCGACTCACGGCATCGCACCGCTTACCACGCGTTAGCGGCACGTTCACATGGTCCCCCTAGGTTCGGCGGATGCCAGACATATCCCGCCGGGCGCCACAGGTGCACGTGCCGCGCCAGCGTGGTGGCGCCGCGCTCGTCTCCTATGTGCTGCCCGTCTTCAACGAGTTCGACGGGATCCGTCACTTCCACGAGGAACTCGTGGCGGCCCTGCGCGAACGACCCGAGTACGCGTACGAGTTGGTGTACGTCAACGACGGTTCCTCGGACGGCACGCTCGCCGTCCTGGAGGACATCGCGAAGAACGACCGGCGGGTCCGGGTCGTGGACTTCGCCCGCAACTTCGGCCACCAGATGGCCATCACGGCCGGGATCGACATGGCGCGCGGCGACGCCGTCGTCGTCATGGACACCGACCTGCAGGACCCGCCCCGGGTCAGCCTGGAGCTGATCGACGCCTGGCGCGACGGCGCGGAGATCGTGCACGCCCGCCGGCGCAGCCGGCAGGACACGTTCTTCAAGCGGACCACCGCGCACGCCTTCTACCGCGTCCTGCGCTCCTCCACCGACGTCGACATCCCCCTGGACACCGGGGACTTCCGGCTCATGGACCGCCGCGCCGCCGACGAGCTGCGGCGCTTCCGCGAGCGCAGCCGGTTCGTGCGCGGCATGGTCGCCTCGATGGGCTTCCGGCAGAGCGAGGTCCACTTCGACCGCGACGAGCGGTTCGCCGGGGAGACCAAGTACCCGCTGAAGAAGATGGCGCGCCTCGCCGTCGACGGGCTGACCGGCTTCTCCACGGCGCCCCTGCGCCTGATCACCAAGCTGGGCTTCGGGGTGCTCGCGCTGTCGTTGCTCGGCATCCTCTACGCGCTCGGCATGAAGGTGCTGCGCCCGGACATCACGGTGTCGGGCTGGACGATGCTCATGGTGGTCGTCCTCTTCCTCGGCGGCGTGCAGATGCTGTCGCTCGGCGTGCTGGGCAGCTACATCGGCCGCACCTACAGCGAGGTGCAGGGCAGGCCCCTGTACACGGTGCGGCAGGTCATCGCGCACGGGACGGACACCGCGCCCGCCCCCGTCCACGTGTCCGTCCCCGCTCCCGTCTCCGTGGGCGGTGACGACACCGGCCATGGCGACCGATGACCTGATGCCCGCCGGCACCGGCACCACGACCCCCGCGTGCCCCGAGGCCCCGGGCCGGGCCCGTGACGTGCGGCAGCTGATCACGTACGCGCTGGTCGGCGGGAGCGGCGTGCTGCTCGACCTGGCGGCCTTCCTGCTGCTCTACGACGTCGCCGGCTGGCACGAGCAGCGGGCCAACGTCCTGTCCACCAGCATCGGCATCACCAACAACTTCGTGCTGAACGCCCTGTTCACCTTCCGCAGGCGGGACCGCCTGCTGGTGCGCTACCTGCGCTTCTACGCCGTCGGCCTGACCGGCATCGCGCTGACCTTCGTGCTGCTCGCGGTGTTCTCCCGGGGCCTCGGCATCGACCCGAACCTCGTCAAGGCCGGTTCGCTGCCCGTCGTCCTGCTCTTCCAGTTCGCGCTCAACAGAAAGTGGAGTTTCGGATGAACCTCGGCGTCATCGGCGCGGGAGCCACCGGCCTGACCGCCGCGTACGACGCGGTCCGGCAGGGCCACGCCGTCACGGTCCTGGAGGCCGCCGACGAACTCGGCGGACTCGCCGCGTCGATCACCGTCGGGGGAGTGCCGCTGGAGCGCTACTACCACCACATCTTCCGCAGCGACCGGCAGATGATCGAGCTGATCGAGGACCTCGGCCTCGGCGGTGCGCTGCGCTTCCACAAGGCGACGACCGGCGTGTTCCGGGGCGGCCGCACGTACCCCTTCAGCACCCCGCTGGAGATGCTGCGCTCGCCCCTGTACGGGCTGCCCGCGGGCATCCGCTTCGGGCTGTCGTCGGCCTGGTTGAAGGTCGTGCGCGACGGTGAGCGCTTCACCGACCGCACGGCGCTGGGCTGGCTGAACAAGTGGGCCGGGCGGCGGGCCACGGAGGCGGTCTGGGAGCCGCTGCTGCGCGGCAAGTTCGGCGACCGCGCCGACGAGGTGTCGATGGCCTGGCTGTGGGCCCGCGTGCATTGCCGCACCTTCGAACTCGGCTACCTGGACGGCGGGTTCGAGCGCGTCTACGCCACCCTGCGGGACCGGATCGCAGAGCGCGGCGGCAAGGTGGAGTTCGGCAAGCGGGTGGACACGATCCGGCAGCCCGACGCGGGCGGGCCGGTCACCGTGCGCACCGCCGACGGCGCCTCCTACGCCTTCGACCACCTGATCGTCACCACCCCGCAGCCGGCCTTCGCCAAGGCCGCCGACGCCCCCGCCGACGACGCGGTGTGGCGCAACCAGTACCTGGGCGCGACCTGCTTCGTCCTGGAACTGGACCGCAGCGCCATCCCGTACTACTGGCTCAACATCAACGAGCCGGACTTCCCGTTCCTCGCCGTCGTCGAGCACACCCGGATGGTCGACCCGGCCGAGTACGGCGGGCGGCACATCCTCTACGTCGGCAACTACGTGGAGCGCGACGACTGGCGCTTCACCACCGAGCCGGCCGAGCTGCTGGACCGGTACCTGCCGTGGCTCCGGCGCATCAACCCGGAGTTCGACCGGACCTGGATCCAGGACTGGCACTTCTCCCGGGCGCCCTTCGCGCAGCCCGTGGTCACGCCCGCGTACAAGGCGCTGATCCCCGGGCACCGCACCCACCTCGACGGGGTGACGCTGGCGACGATGGCGCAGATCTATCCGCAGGACCGCGGGCAGAGCTATTCGGTGGAGCTGGGCCACAAGGCGGCCCGCATCGCCGGGGCCGCCTGAGGACAGTGACGCGGTGACTCAGTGACTCAGTGCGGGTGGCGCAGGGTGCACACCACCAACTGCTGCCCGTCGGTGGGCCTGGGACACCGGTAGGTGGTGCGGATGGCGGAGGCGATGCGCGGGTCGATCACGCCGAGCGAGAGCCAGCTGGGCTGGTAGACGGCGTACGCGGGCGGGTGCTCCTGGGTGATGCAGCGGACGTTCTCCCGGGCGGACGTCAGCGACGGCACCTCGGTGAGCTGCTTGGGCACGTTGAGGAACGTCGGGAACGGGTAGCGGCAGCGCGTCGGGTGGCCGATGTAGTACGCCTGCTGCCCGAACACCAGGTACTGCACCTCGGCGCCGGCCGGCAGCCGGGCGTCCACCTGCTCGGCCGCGTCCTTCGCCGAGCGGGCCTGCGCCTTCAGCTCGGCGTTGGTCGTGACGAGCCGGCCGAGAATGATCCGGACCCCGGAGGACGGCCACACGGTCACCGCCAGGCACACCACCAGCGCCAGCACGGGCAGGGCGGCGGGCACCCGGGGGCCGCGCGCCCCGCGGGGGCCACGGGACAGCAGGACGTCGACGAGCGCGGCGCCGAGGGCCAGGGCGGCGGCGTACCCGGCGAGCACGGCCGCGTCCACGTCCTGGCGGACGGTCGCCAGCAGCGGGGTGAGCACGCCCAGCAGCAGCGCCAGCGCGGTCAGGCAGAGCGGGGGCCGGCCGTGCCGGCCGTACCAGCGGCCGATCGCGAGGCCGGTGAGGGCCGCCGCCACCACGGGCAGGTTCTCCCCGTGGTACGCGAACCAGTTGCCCTGGTAGACGACGACGGCCGCACCGCAGAGCACCAGCAGCACGGTGACGAGCGTCGCCTCCACGCGCTGCCGCCGGGAGGCGAGGGTCAGCGCGAACAACAGCAGGGCGCCCGGCAGCAGCGCGAGCACCGGCGTGAGCACCGTGCGGTCGCCCAGGTAGTACGCGGTCCGCTGGAACACCTCGGAGGCGACCACGGGGTCGTTGCCCCAGGCGTGCGCGTTGATGTGCGGCATGTCGCGCAGCCACTGCACCTCGCGCGAGCCGGACCAGGCACTCACCGCGAACAGCAGGCCGGTGGCGACGGCGGTGGCCGCGGCCAGCAGCACGGCCCGCAGCCGGTCCACGGCGAACACCACGAGCAGCGCCATCGCCGCAGTGCCCGCCGTCGAGTACTTCATCAGCACGGCCAGACCGAGCGGCGCGGCGGCGAGCGCGGCGGCCCGCCACCGGCTGCGCACCCCGAGCACGGCGGCGACGGCGACCACGGAGAAGACGAGGGCGAACCACTCGGGCTGGAGGTAGTCGATGACCGGAGCGAAGGCGAGGGTGAGCGCGGTCGGCCCCGACACGAGCAGCGCGTCGCGCTCCGGCATCCGGGCGCGCAGGACCCGGTGCAGCAGCAGGCCGGCGCCCGCGCACAGGAGCAGGCCGACGCACCGCATCAGCGCCTCGCGCACCGCGTCCGGCCCGGCGGTGAGCGCGTCGAGCCCGGCGATCAGCCAGCGGTAGAAGAACGGCCGGTGCGCGAACACCTCCGACGGGGACAGCCCGGCCCGGCCCGTGGTGCGCAGGGCCGCGAGCACGTACCGCAGGTCGAGGAACACGCCGGTGGTGAGCGTGGTCGCGAGCAGCAGCCCCGCGGTGACGACGGTGGTCGTCCAGCCGGCGGGGGAGGCCGGACGTATCCGGGTGGGCATGCCGGTCACGACCGCGCGGGGTCCTCGACCCTGCGGACGACCAGGGCCCGCTTGAGTCGCGGGCCGATCGGTTTCTCCACGCACTTGTGCAGCAGCCAGGCCAGCCCGAGCATGCTCAGGATGCTGCCGGTGATCGTGACGTACGGGTCCAGGCCGAGGCCCCGGTGCAGGACGCGTATCGCGAACCAGCCCAGGTGCTCGTGGATCAGGTAGAAGGGGTACGTCAACGCGCCGGCCACGGTGAGCCACCTGCCGTTCGCCCGGCTCGTCCAGCCCACGGCCACCGCGGCGACGGCGGCGAAGGCGACCAGGACGATCAGCTGGATGACGTGCGGGTCGCGGTGGAAGTCGCCCTGGGGCCCCGGGTGCCACAGCGCGGTGACCGAGTAGCGCTGGCCGAGCAGGAAGCTCATCACGACGATGCCCCACAGCAGCAGGTCGTTGCCGTAGCGGTGGATCAGGTAGAGGGCGAGGCCGCCGATGAAGTAGGGGGCGTGGTCGCGCATCACCAGCTCGTCGGTCAGCGGGGTGTCCGCGACCCGGGCGAAGGCCCCGGCCAGCGTCCACAGGCAGCAGAACACCACCACGCGCCGGTAGGTGACGCCCCGCCAGACCACGCACAGTGCGAACAGGGCGTAGAAGCGGACCTCGACCCACAGCGTCCAGTCCACGCCCAGCACCCGGTCCACGCCCATCGGCTGCTGGAGCATGGTGAGGTTCACCAGGAGCTCGTCCGAGCGCAGCGGCTTCGTCACCACCGGCAGGAGGTACGCGGCCACCGTGACGACGACGATCGCCGCCCAGTACGCCGGGTACAGCCGGGCCACGCGCGAGCGGAAGAAGTCGCCCAGGCTGCGGCCCCAGCTGCTCATGCAGATGACGAACCCGCTGATCAGGAAGAAGAACTGCACCCCGAGGCTGCCGTACGTCGCGAACTGCGACAGGGTCGGGAACACCTCGCTGGGCGACTGGTGCCAGGACTGCGCGACCTCGCCGTTCTTGCCGGCGTAGTGGTAGCAGCACACCATCAGCGCCGCCAGCAGCCGCAGCCCGTCCAGCGCACGCAGCCGGCCCTCCGCCCGGGGCCGGACCGGGGCCGGTTCGGGCAGGAGGGCGTTCCGCCGCGGGGCCGGCGCCGGCGGGGGTGCCGGTGCCGTGGCTTGGTCAGCCGCGCTCATCCTGGGGACCTTCCGTGGGAGTCGGTGGACGCGTGCACGTTAGGGACCTCCCGCGCATGAGGAATGAGGGACGGCTGACCCGCCGGGGGCGTGAACATGACGATCGGATGAATGGCTGGCCGGCCCGACTCCGCCCCCTCAGCGCCGGTTGCCGGAGGCGCCCCTCTTCAGGGCCCGCGCCCGGCGGGCGATGCGGCGCACGGCCGCGTTGCGCGGGAGGAAGGCGAGCTGGGCCGGCACGGCACCGGGCAGGGCCAGCGCGGCCAGGCGCCGGCGCTTGAAGTAGCGCCAGGTGTGCGGGTCCAGGTGCGCGGCGAGGTACCGCTCGGCCTCGCCCCGCAGGGACGGGTGGATCTTCGGCTGCATCGCGAAGCCGACCGCCCTGAGCAGCGCGGCCAGCTCCGCCACCCGCTCCGGGCCCGGCATGCTCCACGCTCCGACCGCCGCCCCGTCCTCGACGTCCGGCAGCAGGGCGTCGACGATGGTCAGCGGCACCCGGTTGCTGTTCTGGTACGGCGCGAGCCGGGCCAGCACGGTGCCGGTGCCGGCCCGGGCGACGGGCAGGCCGTACAGACCGGCCGCGGTGAGCAGCGCGGTGGAGAAGCAGCCGACGACGAGGGCCGGACGCAGCCGCTGGTAGGCGACCTCCGCGAGGACGGGCCGCTCCAGCAGCGTCAGCCGGGCGCCCAGCCGCTGCGCCTCCTCCTCCAGCAGCCGCGACCAGCGGGCCGGTGCCGTGGGGTGCGGCTTGAACACCAGCCGGCGGTGCCCGAGCGCGACCGCGCCGCGCACCATCGCCAGGTGCAGCTGCTCCTCCTCGGCGTCCCCGAGGATGCCGAGCGCCGAGAGGTACTGCCCGAGCAGCAGCGCGGGCCGCTCCCCGGGACCGGCGCCGGCCGTGGTGGCGGTCTCCGCCCGGGTGCCGGTCTCCGCCTCGGTGCCGGTCTCCGCCCGGGTGCCGGTCTCCGCCTGGATGCCGGTCTCCGCCTCGGCCAGCTCGCCGAGCACCTTCAGGAACGCCTCCGAGGGCACCAGCACCGGCGGCACGCCGAACTCGGTGAGCAGCAGCGGGGTGAGGCCTGGCACCAGGTCCAGGTGGAGCAGCCGGTCGATGCGGGTGCCGACCAGCGGGTCGATCTTGTCGCGGGTGGGGCCGTAGCTCATCAGGCCGTCGGCGTAGACGTCGAGGGGGGCGCCGGTGAACAGCTGGGCCAGCGCCAGCGCCGGGTTCACCTGGATCGACTCCACGGCCAGGTGGACCTCGTCGTCGCCGAGGCCCCACAGCAGCCTCACGTACCGCTCCCACATCGGGACGTCGTCCGCGCGGGGGCCCCAGCCGCCGGGGTGGAAGGGGGTGATGGTCGCGTTCCAGGACAGCACGTCGTCGAACCGCTCACGGATCCGGTCGAAGCCGGGCATCGTGTCGACGGACGGGGTGGTCTCCGGGTTGGCCGCGTTGTTGGTGACCAGCAGCAGCCGGCGGTCCGTCGGCGCGAACAGCCCGGCGTCCAGGGCGGCGGCCAGGGTCGCGGCGCCGAACAGGGTGGAGACGCAGAAGATGCGGGTGGTGCCGGGCATCAGACGGCCACCGCCGACCGGGCCGCCGTGGGACGGCGCCGCACCCGCCGCAGCGTGGTCGCCCGCTCGGTGTCCATGGAGTCCATGACCTCGGCGAGGACGTCCTGCGGCATGCGCCGCAGGGCGGCCGCGCACAGGGAGCGCAACTGGCGGGCCACCGCTGGTTCGAACCTCTCGATCGTGCCGAGGTGGTGGGTCATGATCGCGCAGTAGGTGCGCACGGCCTTGGGCAGCAGCCGGTCGGCCTCGGGGTCGCGCGCGGTCTCCTCGATCACCTGGTCGAAGGCGCGGATGAAGTCCAGCTGCCGCACGTCGCCGATCTGGGTGAGCGAGGAGGCCACCCCGCGCCGGTAGTGGACGCCCAGCAGCCCCACCACGGCGAAGCTGTCCGCCTGCCGGTGCAGCTTCCAGATCCAGGGCCGGTCCTCGGCGGTGCGCAGTCCGTCGGTGAAGTGCAGCAGCCCCCGGTCGACCAGGCGGCGGTGGTAGATGCCGGCCCAGGCGTAGGCGTAGTCCACCGAGGTGGACCGGTCGGCGGGCAGGATGCCGTCCCGCGGGTTCAGCACCGTGCCGCGCCGGCCCAGCGGCACCCGGTGGATGCTGCGCGCCCGCCCGGTGCACTGGACGTGGTCGGTGCGCACGAAGTCGCAGCCCAGTTCCTCGATGGCGGCGAGGAGCCGGGGGAAATACCCGGGGGCGAGCCAGTCGTCCCCGTCCAGGAAAGTCAGATAATCGCCGCGCGCCGCGTCGATGCCGGTGTTTCTCGCGGTGGCCAGCCCCCCGTTCCGCTCGTGTCTGACGAGCACGGCCCCCGGCAGTTCGCGCTCCGCACGCTCGAGGATGTCCGGGGTCGCATCGGTCGAACAGTCGTCGACCAGAAGGAACTCGAAGTCCTCCCGCGTGTTCGCACGCAGGCTCACCAGGGTGTCCGGCGCGTATTGCTGCACGTTGTAGAACGGCACGATCACGGAAAGCTTTGGCACGGCGAAACCCTAGGACGCATCGGGGCGGCAGGAATTTCCGCCCGGGATACAGCAGGTGAACTCGATGTGTCGGGACAGTGCCCCGCTTCTGCTTCCCGGCCGAAATCAAGCCGATTCGGCCCCAGGTGATGTGTTGTTAACTCACTGTTGACTTGTGGTTGGCACGTCGCTGGATTTCGCTTTCTAGCGTCTTGACCGTGCCACCGAGCAATACGAAGAGCCTTCGGATCGCCGTCCTCGCGGACTCCGACACCCGCTGGAAATGGGGGGCGTCGACCGCCGGACGCGTCGCCCCCGCCGCCCCCGCCGCGCCCGCCGCGCCCGTCGTGGACGGGTTCCTGCTGCGCGGCCGCGCCACCCCCACCCCGCGCCAGCTGGCCGAGGTGGGCGTGCGCGCCGACTCCCTGCGCGAGGTCACCGCGGCCGAGTTCCTGCGCGTCATGGCGCGGGAGTCGTACGACGTGCTGGTCCTCGCGCTCGTCGGGGGCGGTGTGCAGGCCGTGCTGCACGGGCTGCGCCGGGTCTGGGAGGACCGCACCGACCGGCCCGTCGTCGTCACCGGTTACGTCGGCGTCGTGTACGAAAAGCTCGCCGACGGGCTGCTGTTGCGCCACGGCGCGGACCTCGTCCTCGCCAACTCCCGCCAGGACGCGGAGCGGTTCCGGCAGGTGTACGAAGGGGTCGGCGCCGACGCCTCGTCGGTGACCGAGGTGGCCCTGCCGTTCCTCGGCGGCGCGCCCTACACCGGCGAACACGAGCCGTACACCGTGGTGTTCGCGGCCCAGCCGTCCGTGCCGGAAACCCGCCGGGACCGCACCTACCTGCTGGAGCGGCTGGTCCGGCACGCCCGGCTGCACCCCGGGCGCGAGGTGCTGCTGAAGCTGCGCTCCCGGCCGGGCGAGCACACCACCCACCTGGAGGAGCTGCCCTACCAGAAGCTGGCGCAGCGCCTCGACCTGCCGCCCAACTTCCGCCTGGTGTACGGCAACATGGGCGAGGTCCTGGACCGCACCGACCTGATGGTCACGGTCAGCTCCACGGCCGCCCTGGAGTCCCTGCACCGCCGCGTCCCCACCGTCGTGCTGACCGACCTCGGGGTGCGCGAGGCGCTCGGCAACCACCACTTCGTCGGCTCCGGCTGCCTCGCCTCCTGGGACCAGCTCGACGCCGGCCACCGGCCCGTGCCGGACGAGGAGTGGGTGGCCCGGCAGGGCGTCGCGGCCGACGGAGGGTACGGGTCGGCCTTCGACGCGGCCCGCGAGCGCATCGCCGAGCTGCTCGGCCGGCCCGGGGGACTGCCGCCGCTCGCGCCGTACTACACGCCCGAGACCGCCCCCGGCTACCTGCCCGGCGTCCTCGCCCGCCACCACCTCGCCCCCGACGGCTCCCTCCTGCCCGGCGCCCCGGCCGCCGACCGGGAGCCCGGCCCCGTCCGCCAGATCGTCCGGCGCGCCGCCCGCGGCGCCTACCGGCACGGCGTCCAGCGCGTGGCCCCGGTCATCCGCCGCATGGGCGAGCTGTGACCCCCGCCGCGGCCGCACGGGGCGGTGGAGCCACGGAGCCCGCCCCGCCCCCGCCGCACCCGTCCCCCGACCGAGGAGTTCACCCCATGCCCCACCCCGACGGCCCCCCGGTGCGCCGGGTGCTCGCCGTGATTCCCGCGCGCGGCGGCTCCAAGGGGGTGCCCGCCAAGAACCTGGCCCCCGTCGGCGGGGTCCCGCTGGTGGTGCGGGCGGTCCGGGCGTGCCTGGCGGCACGGCTCGTCACGGACGTCGTCGTGTCCACCGACGACCAGGCCATCGCCGCCGTGGCCCGCCAGGCCGGCGCCGAGGTCGTGCTGCGGCCCGCCGCCATCGCCGGTGACACCGCCACCTCCGAGGCCGCCGTGCTGCACGCCCTGGACGCCCACGAGGCCCTGCGCGGCGCCCCCGTCGACGTGGTGCTGCTCGTCCAGTGCACCAGCCCCTTCCTGGTCCACGAGGACGTCGACGCGGTGGCCGGCGCGGTCGCCGAGCGCGGCGCCGACACCGCCGTGACCGTCGCCCCCTTCCACGGTTTCGTCTGGCGCGACGCCGAGGACGCCTCCGAGGGCGGCACCGGCGTCAACCACGACCGGGCCCACCGGCCGCGCCGCCAGGACCGCCCCCAGGACTACCTGGAGACCGGCGCCGCCTACGCGATGGACGCGGCGGGCTTCCGCACCCACGGCCACCGCTTCTTCGGCCGGACCGAACTGGTCCGCACCGACCCGGCGCGCGTCCTGGAGATCGACGACCCGCACGACCTGGCCCGCGCCCGCGCCCTGGCCCCGCTGCTCGACGCGGACCGCCCGGGCGCCCTCCCGACCGCCGGTGACATCGACGCGGTCGTCCTGGACTTCGACGGCACCCAGACCGACGACCGGGTGCTGATCGACGCCGACGGACGGGAGTTCGTCTCCGTGCACCGCGGGGACGGACTGGGCATCGCCGCCCTGCGCCGCAGCGGCCTGGCGATGCTGGTCCTGTCCACGGAACAGAACCCGGTGGTCGCCGCCCGGGCCCGGAAGCTGAGGCTCCCGGTGCTGCACGGCGTCGACCGCAAGGACCTCGCGCTGAAGCAGTGGTGCGAGGAGCAGGGCATCGCGCCGGAGCGCGTGCTCTACGTCGGCAACGACGTCAACGACCTCCCGTGCTTCGCCCTCGTGGGCTGGCCGGTGGCGGTCGCGAGCGCCCACGACGTCGTACGCGGCGCCGCACGCGCGGTCACCACCGTCCCCGGCGGCGACGGCGCGATCCGAGAGATCGCCGGCTGGATCCTCGGCCCCTCCCTCGACTCCCTCCACACCTAAGGACAGTTCCTGCCATGAGCACCAACTCCCGCCTGCGCACGTTCGGTTCCCGCGAGGTCGGCCCGGGCCGCCCCGTCTACATCTGCGGCGAGATCGGCATCAACCACAACGGCGAGCTGGAGAACGCCTTCAAGCTGATCGACGTGGCCGCCGAAGCCGGCTGCGACGCCGTGAAGTTCCAGAAGCGCACTCCCGAGATCTGCACCCCGCGCGACCAGTGGGACATCGAGCGCGACACCCCCTGGGGCCGGATGACGTACATCGACTACCGCCACCGCGTGGAGTTCGGCGAGGACGAGTACCGGCAGATCGACGCGTACTGCAAGGACAAGGGCATCGCCTGGTTCGCCTCCCCGTGGGACACCGAGGCCGTGGCCTTCCTGGAGAAGTTCGACGTCCCGGCCCACAAGGTCGCCTCCGCCTCCCTCACCGACGACGAGCTGCTGCGCGCCCTGCGCGCCACCGGCCGCACGGTCATTCTGTCCACCGGCATGTCCACCCCGAAGCAGATCCGCCACGCGGTGGAGGTCCTCGGCAGCGACAACATCCTGATGTGCCACGCCACCTCGACCTACCCGGCGAGGGCCGAGGAGCTCAACCTCCGCGTGATCAACACGCTGGAGAAGGAGTACCCGAACGTCCCGATCGGCTACTCCGGCCACGAGACCGGCCTGCAGACCACGCTGGCCGCGGTCGCCCTCGGCGCGGCCTTCGTCGAGCGCCACATCACCCTGGACCGCGCCATGTGGGGCTCCGACCAGGCCGCCTCCGTCGAACCCCAGGGCCTGACCCGCCTGGTGCGCGACATCCGCACCATCGAGGCGTCCCTCGGCGACGGCGTGAAGAAGGTCTACGAGTCCGAGCGCGGCCCGATGAAGAAGCTGCGCCGCGTCACCGGCGTGGTCGCCGAGGCGGAGATCGCGGCCGCGGCGGGCGAGCCCCTGACGGTCTAACCCCGGCCGCCGATCCGCACCCCGACAGCGCCCCACGACGGGATGGTCGTACGAGGATGAGCCCCCGCGCCGGGAACACCGGCACCCCCCACACCCTCGCCTTCGTCGAGAGTCCGGTACAGCTCCTGAACGTGCTGGAGTGGGCCCACGCCCAGGGCCTGCGCCCGCGCGAGGAGCCCGGCGCGGGGTTCACCCTGGTCGTGTTGTCGCCGACCGACCCGATGACCCGCGGCCAGCTGCGCCGGATGGCCGAGCTGGCCCGCGAGGAGGGCCACGAGGTGCGCTGGGAGGAGGCCCGTGGCGGCGCCACGGCCCCCTTCCGCACCGTCGGTTCCCTGGCCGGCCTGCTGCGGCGGGCCGACCGGGTCGTCATGGGCGACCCGTTCTCCCGCTACGTCCAGCTGCTGCTGACGATCACCCGGGCCCGGTCCCTGGTGGTCGTCGACGACGGCACCGCGACGATGGAGTTCGTCGCCCAGCTCGCGCGCGGCGAGCGCCTGGTGCGCTGGCACCGCAAGGGCGGCCGGCCCGCCCCGCGCGACCTGCTCTTCGCGCCGGTGTCGGCCCGGGCGCGCCGCCGGCTGTCCCCGGCCGGGAACCGGACGGTGGAGGTGTTCTCCGCCATGCCGGTCGAGGAGAGGCCCGAGGGCGTCACGGTCACCGCCAACGCCTTCGCCTGGACCCGGGAGCGCTTCGGCCCGCCCCACCTGATCAACGGCGCCGACCTGGTCGGCACCTCCCTGGTGGAGACCGGTGTGGTGGACGGCGAGCGCTACCTGGAGGCCGTCCGCACCCTGGCCGAGGCGCACGGGGTGCACCGCTACTTCGCCCACCGGCGCGAGAGCGCCGACAAGCTGCACCGGCTGGCCGTGGAGACCGGCCTGGAGGTCGTCCGGCCCGAGCTGCCCCTGGAACTGATCGCCCGCCGCGGCCCGGTCGGCCGCACCGTGCTCAGCTTCCCCTCCACGGTCGTGCACACCCTGCCGCTGGCCCTGGCCGGCACCGAGGTGCGCATCGTGGTCTGCGACATCGACCCCGGCTGGCTGACCGAGCACGCCTCCCCGCGCGCCGAAGGCTTTCTCGCGGGCGTCACGACCACGGCCCGCGGCGTCCACCGGCTGGCGGCGGTGACCCCGGCGTAGGCGTGCGGCGGTCCCGTGCGCGCCGACCGGGACCGGAGCGGGGGCCCTTACCTCCCGGGTAATCGCGACCCCGCTCCGGCGTCGGTACGTTCGACGCGTCGCCCCAGCAGACGTGCCGAAGGAGCCGGACATGACCGCCTACGCCTTTGCCCACCTGCACCACAGCGCCCTGCACCCGGACGTCGTCGAGTACATCGACCGCATCCAGGACACGCTGGACCCCTTCCAGGGCCGGTTCCTGCTGCACGGCCCGCCGGCCGAGGTGGTGGAGGGCGGCTTCGAGGGCAACCTCGTGCTGATCGCGTTCCCCGGCCTCGCCGAGGCCCGCGCCTGGTACGCGTCCCCCGCCTACCGGGAGATCCTGCACCTGCGCACGGACCACATCGCCGGGGACATCGTCCTGGCGGAGGGCGTGGCGCCCGACTACGACCCCCGCGCGACGGCGGCCACGCTGCGGGCGGCCCTCTGACCGGTGCCGGCGGGCCGGCACCGGTCAGAGGGCCACTCGCGGGACCTACGCGGTGCGCGTGCGGGCGTCCAGCAGGACCGCCGCCGTGAACAGCTCCACACCCACCCGGATCGCCGACTCGTCCGCGTCGAAATCGCCCTGGTGCAGGTCGCGCACCGTGCGCTCGCCCGGGGGGCGGACGCCGAGGCGGGCCATGGCGCCGGGGACGTGCTCCAGGTACCAGGAGAAGTCCTCGCCGCCGAGGCTCTGCTCGGTGCTCTCCACGGAGTCGGCGCCCCGGCGCGCGGTCATCGCGCTGTCCAGCAGGTCGACGACCTCGGCGTCGTTGACGACCGGCGGCACGCCCCGCACGTAGTTGATCTCAGACTTGGCCCGGTGCAGGTTGGCCACCTCGTCGATCGCCGCGACCACCATGTCGGGCGCCAGCCGCCAGGCCTCGATGTCGAGGCAGCGCACCGTGCCGGACAGCTCGGCGTGCTGCGGGATGACGTTCGGCGCGTGACCGCAGTCGATGCGGCCCCAGGTGACCGCCAGCCCGCTGCGCGTGTCGATGCGCCGGCCGACCAGCGCCGGGACGTCGGTGACCACCCGGGCCGCCGCGGTCACCAGGTCGGTCGTCAGGTGCGGGCGGGCGGTGTGGCCGCCGGGGCCCTCCAGGGAGATCTCCAGCCGGTCGCAGGCCGAGGTGATCGGCCCGACCCGCAGCCCGATCCGGCCGGCGTCCACCCGCGGGTCGCAGTGCACGGCGATGATCCGGCCCACCCCGTCCAGCGCGCCGCACGCGATCGCGTCGGCCGCGCCGCCGGGCAGCACCTCCTCGGCGGGCTGGAAGATCAGCCGCACCGGGCGCGGCAGCAGGCCGTCGCGGTGCAGCTCGGCCAGGACCAGGGCGGCGCCCAGCACCACGGTGGTGTGCACGTCGTGGCCGCAGGCGTGCGCGCGGTCGGGCACCGTGGACCGGTACGCGCAGTCGATCTTGGTGTCCGGGATGGGCAGCGCGTCGATGTCCGCGCGCAGCGCCATCACGGAGCCGGTGACCGGGTCGACGTCGCCGATGTCACAGATCAGGCCGGTGCCCCCGCCCAGCACCCGCGGTCGCAGGCCCGCCTTCTCCAGGCGGGCCTTGATCGCGGCCGTGGTGCGGAACTCCTGGTTGCCGAGCTCGGGATGCATGTGCAGGTCGCGGCGGAAGGCGACGAGCTCGGCGCGCAGCTCCTCCGGGAGGGCGCCGGGGAGCGCTGCGTGCCCGGCGGTGGCGGCGGGATCGGCCTCGGACTCTCGGGACATCAGTTGCTTCACCCTTTGAAGGGTAGGACGCCGGGGCGGTCAACCGACCCACGATCACCAAACTTCAACCCGTCAGGCGAAGAAAAATTGGCCGCGCGGCGCATGGCGGTTGTGTCGGGTGGGTAAACTCGCCCGTCCTCCGGCCGAGCCGATCATGGGCTCCACCCGTCGTGCACTCCTCGTGCCTCCTGCTCTTTCCTCCTCTTCCTCCGGCTTTCCTTCTACTTTCTTCCTCTTCCACGGATACCACGCGTCGCCACAGAAACGCTGGAGTTGTCCATCCAGCGAACCGGCCACCGCCGCCGTGCCCGGTCCGTCAGGTGGCGGAACCATCACCACCGCGCGGCGGTTCGGCCACACGGCGTGACCCCCACCCCGCCACCGGGCACGGTGCCCCCATGGCGACCCCGGCGAACGACCTCGTGCAGGCATGCGGATGTGCCCCGGATCCCTTCACCCTGCTCCGGCTCGGCGTGTTCGACGCCGTCTCCCTGCTCCTGGGCATGGTCCTCGCCATGATCGTGCTCACGGGTCTCGCCGGCTGGGTGCTGGCCACGCTGGTGTGGCTCGCGGGATGGCGCGGCCGCCGCGCCCGCGCCCGAGCCCGGCGGCTCGTACCGGACGAGGAGGCCGTCCTCACGGACGCCGGCCGGCTGCTCGCCCGCTTCACCCGGTACGAGGACGACTCGCCGCCGTGACCCCGCCCCGGCCAACACCCGCGCCCGTCAGGTCACTTCACCGCACGCGCCCGTCCGCCGCGGGTAGAGTCCGCTCCCGTGACCGACTCCGACGCAGGGACCACGACCACGCGGGCGGACCTGGCGGACGCCCTCCGGGCCGCCCGGGACTCGTACGACACGATCGCCGAGGACTACACCGAGGAGCATCCCGACGGCCTGGGCGACGGCCCGCTGTACGGCGCCCTGCTCACCGCCTTCGCCGACCTGGTGAAGGAGGCGGGCGGCGGACCGGTGGCCGACGTCGGCAGCGGACCGGGGTACGTCACCGCCCGGCTGCACGCCCTCGGGGTGCCGGTCTTCGGCGTGGACGTCTCGCCCCGCATGGTCGCGCTGGCCCGCCGCGCCCACCCCCACCTGCGCTTCCACGTGGGTTCCATGACCGCGCTCGACCTGCCGGACGCCACGCTCGGCGGTATCACCGCGCTGTACTCGATCATCCACGTCCCGGACGAGCACCTGCCGGCGGTCTTCGCCGAGTTCCGCCGCGTGCTGGCCCCGGGCGGCCACGTGATGCTCCTCTTCCAGTTCGAGGAGGACCTCGACGGCCGGCACCTGGCCGAGCGCTACGGCCGGCCGGTGGACCTGCGCTACCACTGGCGCACCCCGGACACGGTGGCCGGCCTCCTGACCGGCGCGGGCCTGGAGGTACGGGCCCGCGCCGTCCTCGCCCCGGAGGGACCGTCCCTGCTGCGGATGCCCCGGGGCTACGTCCTGGCCCGCCGGCCCGCGTAGGACGGGCCCGGCACCGACGACGGACGGGCCGGTCCACCGCGCTCGGTGGACCGGCCCCCCGGCGCTACCGCGCGCCGCGTGCGCCGGCTCAGCCCGTCGCGCAGGCCGTGCCGTTCACCGTGAACGCGGTCGGTGCCGTGTTGGTGGCGCCCTTCGACGCGAGGAAGCCGACCGTCACCGAACCGCCGGCCGGCACCGTGGCGGTGTAGGCGGCGGGCTTCACGGTCACCGCACCGCCGCTCTGGGCGTACGTGCCGCCCCACATGCTGCTCAGGGCCTGGCCGTCGGCGTAGGTGAAGGCCAGCGTCCAGCCGGTCAGGGCGGCGGTGCCGGTGTTGCGCAGGACGAGCTCGCCCTGGAAGCCGCCGGGCCACTGGCCGACGACCCGGTAGCCGACCGAGCAGGTCCCGGTGGGCGTCCCGGCTCCGGTGGTGACGGTCACCGTCGCCGAGCGGGCCGAGCGGTGGCCGGCGGCGTCCCGGGCGTACACCGCGAACGTGTACGCGGTGCTCGCGCCCAGCCCCGTCACCGTCGCCGTGGGCGCGGTGGAGGCGGCGACCGCGGTCTCGGTGGTGCCGCTGACGCGGACCACGTCGTACCCGCTGACGCCGACGTCGTCCGTGGACGCCGGCCAGGTCAGGGTGACGGAGCTCGCGGTGACCGCCGAGGCGACCGGAGTGCCCGGGGCGGTCGGCGCCCGGGTGTCCCCGGAGCCGCCGCCGTAGACGCCGGCCTCCTTCGCGGTCTGCGCGATGCCGTCGACCCCGTGGAAGATGCGTTCGCCCCAGGCGCTGAGCCGCGTCGGGTCGAAGTCGGTCGCCAGGTCGAGGACCGGATCGGTGTTGCCGCTCCAGGACCAGGCCAGCCAGCCGAGCCGGAGCTGCTGGGCGGCGGCCATCATGGTGTCCTCGTCCGGGTCGCCCCACTGGTCGGCGGGACCGCCGAACTCGCCGATCACGAGGGGGAGCCGGGCGCCGACGAAGGCGTTCAGGTAGTCGGTGACCTCCTGCGCGGTGTCGAACACGCTGTACATGTGGATGGAGAACAGGAGGTTGCCGGTGGGGTCGGCGGCGTAGACCGCCTGCGCGTTGGCGCGCATGACGCCCTGCCAGTCCTGGCCCCAGTTGGGCGCGTCCACCATGATCGTGTGCTGGAGCCCGGCGGCGCGCAGCTTCTTGACCGCCGCGATGGTGGGGTCGGTCCAGCCGGCCGGTTCGGTGTTGCCCCAGGGCTCGTTGCCGATGTTGATGACGACGTAGTCCTCCTGCCCGGCCAGCACGTCCTTCAGGCCGATCCAGTAGTCGGCGGCCTGGTCGAGGGTGCCGGCCGCCGCGTCCTCGCCGTAGCCGGTGGTGTCGTGCACCTCCAGGACGCAGATGAGCCGGTTCGCCTTGCACTGGGCGACGACGTTCGCGACGTCGGAGGCGCTGTTCGCGGCCCAGCGATGGCCGTCGGCGAGGACCACGCGGACGGTGTTGGCGCCGAGCGCCTTGATGTCGGCGAGCGACTGGAGTTCGCCGGGGTACCAGGTGTGGGCGTGGTTGACGCCCCGCATCACGAAGTCGTCGCCGTCGCGCTCCACCAGCCGGCCGTCGCTGATGTGCAGGCCGGTCGCGGCGAGCGGCTGGGGCGGCTGGGCGGCGTGGGCGGCGGGGGCGGTCAGGGCGAGGCCGAACAGGGCGAGTAATCCGACGAGGGCGGTCAGGACGCTTCTCGGGGGTCTCACGGCGGCTCCTGGGAGAGGGGGGACAGGGGTGGGAGCGCTCCCATGGAACTAAGGTCGCCAAGTACACGTCAAGGCTCGCGCGCGGGCGGGCCGCCGAGATCGGGGTGGGTGATCGAAGGGCGCGTTCGACAAGAGCGGGGCCGGCGCCCGTGGGCGCCGGCCCCTCCGCCGCACGACGCGCCCGTCAGCCGAACATGCCCGGCTGGTAGTCGCCGGCCGGCTGCTGGTTGATCACGTTGACCCGGTTGTAGGCGTTGATGATGGCGATCAGCGAGACCAGCGCGGCGAGTTGCTCCTCGTCGTAGTGCTTGGCCGCGTTCTGCCACACCTCGTCCGACACGCCGCCGGCCGCGTCGGCGATCCGGGTGCCCTGCTCGGTCAGCTCCAGGGCGGCCCGTTCGGCCTCCGTGAACACCGTGGCCTCACGCCAGACGGCGACCAGGTGCAGGCGCTGCGCACTCTCCCCGGCGTGCGCGGCGTCCTTGGTGTGCATGTCGGTGCAGAAGCCGCAGCCGTTGATCTGGCTCGCGCGGATCTTCACCAGTTCCTGGGTCGCGGCGGGCAGGGACGAGTCCGAGACGGCCTTGCCCGCGGAGTTGATGTGCTTGAGGACCTTGCCGAAGAAAGGGTTGGCGAAGAGGTTCAGCCGGGCTTCCATGAGAACTCCTCTGTCGTGGTAGCGGGTTGTACTTCTCTGACGGAACGGCCCGGACGGATGTGACAGCCCTGGATGTGACCTGCGTCTCAGCACGCACGAGGAGGATGGCGCCGCCTGGTACGCCCCGTTTCGCCCCGTCCTGACACCCGGCCGTAACCGCCGGGACCCGCCCGCGACCCGGGGGCGGCACGAATCGATAACGGCCGCGAGGAACCCCGTTCCGCTCCCCTTCTACGCGCGTTACTGTGCGCCGGAATCGCCACCGCAGGTGGCCGATCGGGGATGCGGGCCGGCGCAGTCGGCGGTGCCGCGGGGACGAAGGGTGCTTGTCATGCGTCTGATCTCTCGGGGGAGCAGGGTCTCCCAGGCAGCGGTGGCCGTCGCGGTCCTCGCGCTCGCGGCCGCCGGGTGCGGTGAGTCCAGCACCAGCTCCAAGGGCGGTGACAAGGAGTCCGCCGGCGGCTACAAGGGCAAGGGCATCGGCCTCGCGTACGACATCGGCGGCAAGGGCGACCAGTCCTTCAACGACGCGGCCTACGCCGGGTTCCAGAAGGCCGAGAAGGAGTTCGGCCTCGGCGGCCGGGACGTCGAGCCGCAGGACGGCGAGTCCGACGCGGACAAGGTGCAGCGCCTGACCCAGCTGGCCCAGGCCGGCTACAACCCGGTCATCGGCGTCGGCTACATCTACGCGCCGGCCGTGAAGGCGGTGGCCGCGAAGTTCCCGAAGACCACCTTCGGGATCATCGACGACGAGACCGTCCAGGCGAAGAATGTCGCCGACCTGGTCTTCCACGAGGAGCAGGCGTCCTACCTGGCCGGCGTGGCCGCCGCGAAGGCGTCGAAGAAGGCGCACATCGGCTTCATCGGCGGTGTCGACATCCCGCTGATCCACAAGTTCGAGGCCGGGTACGTCCAGGGCGCCAAGTCGGTCAACCCGAACATCAAGATCGAGTCGCAGTACCTCACCGAGACCCCGGCCGAGGGCGGCTTCTCCAGCCCCGACAAGGGCAAGGAGGGTGCCAGCGGCCAGATCGAGAAGGGCGTCGACGTGATCTACCACGCGGCCGGCCTGTCCGGTCAGGGTGTGATCTCCGAGGGCGCGTCCAAGGGGATCTGGGTCATCGGCGTCGACTCCGACCAGTACAGCCAGAGCTCGCTGGCCGCGTACAAGGACCACATCCTCGGCTCGGCCCTGAAGAACGTCGGCGGCGCGGTCTACGACCTGGTCAAGTCGGTCCACGACGGCAAGCCGCTGAGCGGCGTGGTCCGCGGCAGCCTCTCCAACGACGGCGTCGGCTTCGCCGACTCCAACCCGAAGTACAAGGCGATGACCGACGTGGTCGGCGCGGTGGACAAGGCCAAGCAGGACATCACCTCCGGCAAGGTCACCGTCAAGACCCAGTGACCGCTGTCGCAGCCGGGCCCCGGCGGAATCCAAAGGTCTGACTTTTGCCGGGGTCACTGGGCCCTCCGGGCCCTTTGCGATCCGTGCGCCCCTTGCCTCCCGCAAGGGGCGCATTGCTGTCCGTAGTCTGGCGGCAAAATGCGGCCACAGCTCGATAACGGACCGGACAGAAGGGTTTTTCCGTCTGGTCTACGCGCGTTACGCTGCGGCGGAACCAGCGCCTGGTATGGGCGCTTGCACAAAGGAGTCTCGTTCCATGCGCCGGGTGTCCCGTATCGCGGTTGCGGGTGTTGCTACCGCAGCCCTCGCCGTGACGGTTTCCGCTTGCGGAAGCTCGTCCACGTCGTCCTCCTCCAGCAGCAGTGACAAGAACCTGGGCCTCGCGCTGGCGTACGACGTCGGCGGCAAGGGCGACCAGTCCTTCAACGACGCGGCCACCGCCGGCCTGGACAAGGCCGACAAGGAGTTCGGCTACAAGTCCGCCGCGGTCGAGCCGCAGGACGGCGAGTCCGACGCGGACAAGACGCAGCGCCTGGAGACCCTCGCCAAGCAGGGGTACAACCCGGTGATCGGCGTCGGCTTCGCGTACGCGCCGGCCGTGAAGGCGGTGGCCGCGAAGTTCCCGAAGACCACCTTCGGCATCGTCGACGACAACTCCTTCCAGGCGAAGAACGTCGCCAACCTCGTCTTCCACGAGGAGCAGGCGTCCTACCTGGCGGGCGTGGCCGCCGCCAAGGCCACCAAGACCAACGTCGTCGGCTTCATCGGCGGCGTGGACGTGCCCCTGATCCACAAGTTCGAGGCCGGCTTCAAGCAGGGCGTCGCGGACACCAAGAAGGGCGTCACGGTCAAGTCGCAGTACCTGACCGAGACCGCCGCCGAGGGTGGCTTCTCCAGCCCCGACAAGGGCGAGAGCGCGGCCGACGGCCAGATCGACGCCCACGCGGACGTCCTCTACGCCGCCGCCGGCCTGTCCGGCCAGGGCGTGATCAAGGCCGCCGCGGCGCACAACGTCTGGGCGATCGGCGTCGACTCCGACCAGTACAAGCAGGACGCGCTGGCCAAGTACAAGGCCTCGATCCTCACCTCGGCCATGAAGAACGTCGAGGGCGCGGTCTACGGCCTGGCCAAGTCCGTCCACGACGGCAAGCCGGAGACCGGTGAGATCCGCGGCAGCCTGGCCAACGGCGGCGTGAGCCTGTCGTCCTCGAACCCGAAGTTCTCGGGCGACCAGGCGATCCAGGACGCCGTGAAGAAGGCCGAGGAAGGCATCAAGAACGGCACCATCACCGTCAAGACCTCCTGACCCGGCGCGGCCGCCGAGGCCGTACGGACCATGGCCAAGAGGACGCTGTCATGACAGCGTTACGGCCACGGAACGGGGCGCGGGGAGGATGGCCTCCCCGCGCCCCGTTCGCGCGGCACAATGCTCGGAACGGATCAGACTGGAAGCAGTGCGATCAGGTCCGGGCACTATTTAAAGCAGGGGCGCTACGCGCGTAGAGCGGCCCCTTTCCCGAGGAGAGTGCGCCATCGACGCGTCCAGCAGCCCTCCGCTCACCGCTCCGTCGACAGTGGCGGTGGAGCTCACGGGCATCACCAAGCGGTTCCCCGGTGTCGTCGCCAACCACGACATCCACCTGACCGTCCGCAAGGGCACCGTGCACGCCCTCGTCGGCGAGAACGGCGCCGGCAAGTCGACCCTGATGAAGATCCTCTACGGCATGCAGAAGCCGGACGAGGGGACCATCGCGGTCGGCGGCGAGCAGGTGAGCTTCTCCAGCCCCGCCGACGCCATCGCGCGCGGCATCGGCATGGTCCACCAGCACTTCATGCTGGCCGACAACCTCACCGTGCTCGAGAACGTCGTCCTCGGCAGCGAGAAGCTGCACGGCATCGGCGGCGGCGCCCGCCGCAAGATCCAGGAGATCTCCGACCGCTACGGCCTCGGGGTGCGCCCCGACGCCCTGGTCGAGGACCTCGGCGTGGCCGACCGCCAGCGCGTCGAGATCCTCAAGGTCCTCTTCCGCGGCGCGAGCACCCTCATCCTCGACGAGCCGACCGCCGTGCTCGTGCCGCAGGAGGTCGACGCGCTCTTCGCCAACCTGCGCGGGCTGAAGTCCGAGGGCCTGTCCGTCATCTTCATCTCCCACAAGCTGGGCGAGGTGCTCTCCGTCGCCGACGAGATCACCGTCATCCGGCGCGGCACGACCGTCGGGACGGCCGTCCCCGCGCAGACCACCCCGCGCCAGCTGGCCGAGATGATGGTCGGCAGCGAGCTGCCCACCCCGGAGACCGCCGAGTCCACGGTCACCGACCGCGCGGTGCTGGAGGTCAGGAACCTCACCGTGCACGCCCGCGGCGCCGTGTCCCTGGGCACGGAGGAGGAGCCCGCCGCCGGGGGCCTCACCGAGTTCGCGCCCGCCGGCCAGGTCAAGAAGATCCTCGACGACGTCACCTTCACCATCCACGCCGGTGAGGTCATGGGCATCGCCGGTGTCGAGGGCAACGGCCAGACCGAGCTGATCGACGCGCTGATCGGCACCAAGGCCGCCGACTCCGGGCAGATCGTCTTCCTCGGCGAGGACATCACCCCCTGGGCCACCCGCAAGCGGCGCGAGTCCGGCATCGGCTACATCCCCGAGGACCGCCACCGCCAGGGCCTGCTCCTGGAGGCCCCGCTCTGGGAGAACCGCATCCTCGGCCACGTCACCGAGGCCCCGAACGCCAAGGGCTTCTGGCTCAACCCCAAGGGCGCCCAGGCCGACACCCGCCGGATCGTCGAGCAGTACGACGTCCGCACCCCCGGCATCGACGTCACCGCGGCCTCCCTGTCCGGCGGCAACCAGCAGAAGCTGATCGTCGGCCGCGAGATGAGCCACGACCCCAAGTTCCTGATCGCCGCCCACCCCACCCGCGGTGTGGACGTCGGCGCGCAGGCCCAGATCTGGGACCGCATCCGCGAGGCCCGCCGCGAGGGCCTGGCGGTGCTGCTGATCTCCGCCGACCTCGACGAGCTGATCGGACTGTCGGACACCCTGCGGGTGATCTTCGACGGCAGGCTGGTCGCCGACGCCGACCCCGCCACCATCACCCCGGAGGAGCTCGGTTCCGCGATGACCGGCGCCGCGACCGGGCACCTGCACCATTCCGAAGACAGCGCGGCGGACACCGCCCCGGAGGACGAGGCCCGATGAAGAAGTTCGACAAGGAGCGCGTGCTCGTCGCGGTGGCGGGCCCCGTCATCGCGCTCGTCGCGGCGATCCTGCTGACCTCGGTCGTGCTGATCGCCTCCGGCAAGAACCCGTTCGAGCCGTACCGGCTGATGCTGGAGCAGGCCGGGTACTCCGACGTCCAGGTGCTGATCGTCAACCAGGCGTCGCTGTACTACATCGCCGCCATCGCGGTCGCCCTCGGCTTCCGCATGAACCTGTTCAACATCGGCGTCGACGGCCAGTACCGCCTCGGCGCGATGATGACGGCCGTGGTCGGCGCCCACGTCGCCCTGCCGTCCTTCCTGCAGGTCCCGATGCTGCTGCTGGTGGGCGCGCTGACCGGCGCCATGTGGGCCGGCATCGCCGGCGTGCTGAAGGTGACCCGGGGCGTCAGCGAGGTCGTCGCGACGATCATGCTGAACTCGATCGCCACCAGCGTCATCGGCTACCTCACCCTGACCGACAACCTCGGCGTGCTGGTCGGCGACAACGTCACCACCGGCATCATGAAGGACTCCGGCTGGGTGCCCGGGATCGACCTGGGCCAGGACGTCGGCGAGATCTACGGCCTGGTCTTCCTCGCGATCGCCCTGGGCATCGCCTACTGGCTGGTCCTCAACCGCACCCGCTTCGGCTTCGACCTGCGCGCCACCGGCGAGTCCGAGACCGCCGCCGCGGCCTCCGGCGTCGACGCCAAGCGCATGGTGCTCACCGCGATGCTGATCTCCGGCGCGGTGGCCGGCATCTCCGGCCTGCCGCTGCTCCTCGGCGACGTGCACACCTACTCGCTGAGCTTCCCGGCGGGCCTCGGCTTCACCGCCATCGGCATCGCCCTGCTCGGCCGCAACAACCCGGGCGGCATCGCCCTGGCCGCCCTGCTCTGGGCCTTCCTCGACAAGGCGTCCCCCGCCCTCGACTACGCCGTCCCGGTGGCGTACGAGAAGGAGATCGCCACCATCATGCAGGGCCTGATCGTCTTCGCGGTCGTCATCTCGTACGAGGCCGTACGGCAGTGGGGCCTGCGCCGCCAGCAGAAGCAGGTCGGCGCCCAGCTCGCGGCCGAGGCCGCCAACCCGAACGCCCAGAAGGAGGTGGCTGCCTGATGAGCACCGCGACCGTCGCCAAGCCCACGGCGCAGCAGCCCGGCAAGGGCAGCCGCCGTCTCTCCCTGCCGGTACTCCTGCTGATCATCGCGGGCGTGCTGGTCCTCACCTCCGTCGTCCGGCTGATCTCCGGCGCGGACGGCATCACCTCCACCGGCCAGATGTCCACGGCCCTGCGGCTCGCCGTGCCGATCGGCCTCGCCGGTCTCGGCGGCCTGTGGGCCGAGCGCGCGGGCGTGGTCAACATCGGCCTCGAGGGCATGATGATCCTCGGCACCTGGTTCGGCGCCTGGGCCGGCTACCAGTGGGGCCCGTGGACCGGTGTCGCGTTCGGCATCATCGGCGGCGCGCTCGGCGCCGTCCTGCACGCCATCGCCACCGTCACGTTCAACGTCAACCACATCGTCTCCGGTGTGGCGCTGAACATCCTGGCCCTCGGCACCACCCGCTACCTGTCGAAGTTCACCTTCGAGGACGCCCCGCAGGGCTCCTCCAAGCAGTCCCCGCCGATCGACTCGCTGGGCACCTTCGACATCCCCGGCCTGTCGAGCTGGCTCCAGACGCTCAACGAGAAGCACTGGTTCCTGGTCTCCGACATCGCCGGCCTGGTCGGCGGCCTGGTCACCAACCTCTCGCCGCTGACCGTCGTCGCGGTCGCCCTGGTCCCCGCCACCTGGTGGGTGCTGTGGCGTACGGCGTTCGGGCTGCGCCTGCGCTCCTGCGGCGAGAACCCGGTCGCCGCCGAGTCCCTCGGCGTGAACGTCTACAAGTACAAGTACATCGCCGTGATCATCTCCGGTGGCTTCGCCGGCCTCGGCGGCGCCTTCCTGTCGATCGTCGCGTCCAACGTGTACCTCGACGGCCAGACCGCCGGCCGCGGCTACATCGGCCTCGCCGCGATGATCTTCGGCAACTGGATGCCGGGCGGCCTCGCCCTGGGCGCCGGCCTGTTCGGCTACACCGACAGCCTCAACCTGCGCGGCGGCACCACCAACGTGCACGCGCTGATCCTGCTGCTCGCCATGCTGCTGGTGGTCGGCGGTGTCTACCTGCTGTGGCGCCGCAAGCTGATCAGCGGGGTCATCACGCTGGTGATCTCCGCGGTGATGTTCCTCTGGTACGCCGGCACCGACGAGGTCCCGCGCCAGGTCGTCACCGCCGCGCCGTACGTCGTCACGCTGCTGGTGCTGTCGCTGTCCGCGCAGCGCCTGCGGATGCCGAAGGCGGACGGTCTGCCGTACCGGAAGGGGCAGGGCAAGTGACCCGGCCCCAGGAGACCTGCGACTGGGAGGCGCTGCGCGCACTGGCCCACGAGGCCATGCGCCACGCGTACGCCCCCTACTCGGGCTACCCGGTCGGGGTCGCCGCCCTCGTCGACGACGGCCGCACGGTCTCCGGCTGCAACGTGGAGAACGCCTCCTACGGGCTCGGCCTGTGCGCCGAGTGCGGGCTGGTCTCCGAGCTGCAGCGCACCGGCGGCGGCCGGCTGACGCACTTCACGTGCGTGGACGGCAACGGCGACGTGCTGGTGCCGTGCGGCCGCTGCCGGCAGCTGCTGTACGAGTTCGGCGGGCCGGACCTGCTGCTGGAGACCCCCGAGGGCGTCCTCCCGCTGGCCCGGATGCTCCCGCAGGCCTTCGGGCCGGACCACCTCACCAAGTGACATCGCGCGGCCCCTCCGAGTCCGTCAGGCCGGAGGGGCCGCGCACGTTTTGAACCACCCGGAAGGAACGCCATGGCCATGGACGCCGTCTCCGTCATCCGCACCAAGCGGGACCGCGGAGAGCTCAGCGACGAGCAGATCGACTGGGTCATCGACGCGTACACGCGCGGCGAGGTCGCCGACGAGCAGATGTCCTCCCTCGCGATGGCGATCCTGCTCAACGGCATGAACCGGCGCGAGATCGCCCGCTGGACCGCCGCGATGATCGCCTCCGGCGAGCGCATGGACTTCTCGTCGCTGTCCCGGCCGACCGCCGACAAGCACTCCACGGGCGGCGTCGGCGACAAAATCACGCTGCCGCTCGCCCCGCTGGTGGCCGCCTGCGGCGCGGCGGTCCCGCAGCTGTCCGGCCGCGGCCTCGGCCACACCGGCGGCACGCTGGACAAGCTGGAGTCGATCCCCGGCTGGCGCGCGCTGCTGTCCAACGAGGAGATGCTGCACGTCCTCGACACCACCGGCGCGGTGATCTGCGCGGCCGGCGACGGACTGGCCCCCGCCGACAAGAAGCTGTACGCGCTGCGGGACGTGACCGGCACGGTGGAGGCGATCCCGCTGATCGCCTCGTCCATCATGTCCAAGAAGATCGCCGAGGGCACCGGCTCGCTGGTGCTGGACGTCAAGGTCGGCAGCGGCGCCTTCATGAAGACGGTGGAGGACGCCCGCGAGCTGGCCTCGACCATGGTCGGCCTCGGCACCGACCACGGTGTGCGCACCGTCGCGCTGCTCACGGACATGTCCACCCCGCTCGGCCTGACCGCGGGCAACGCGCTGGAGGTCCGCGAGTCGCTGGAGGTGCTGGCGGGCGGCGGCCCCGCGGACGTGGTCGAGCTGACCCTCGCCCTGGCGCGGGAGATGCTCGACGCGGCCGGGGTGCGCGACGCCGACCCGGCGAAGGCGCTGGCCGACGGCTCGGCGATGGACGTCTGGCGCCGGATGATCGCGGCCCAGGGCGGCGACCCGGACGCCGCGCTGCCCACCTCCAAGGAACAGCACGTGGTCAAGGCGCCCGCGAGCGGGGTGCTGACCCGGCTGGACGCCTACGACATCGGCATCGCCGCCTGGCGCCTCGGCGCGGGCCGCGCCCGCAAGGAGGACCCGGTGCAGGCCGCCGCGGGCGTCGAGCTGCACGCCAGGCCCGGCGACACGGTGACCGAGGGGCAGCCGCTGCTGACCCTGCACACCGACACCCCCGAGCGGTTCGACTACGCGCTCCAGGCCGTCGAGGGCTCCTGGGACATCGCGGCGCCGGGCACGTCCTTCACCCCGTCGCCGGTGGTGCTGGAGCGCATCGCCTGACACCGACGGAGACCGGGCCGGGCGGGGCGGTTCCCGCTCGGCCGCCGGGCACCGATGAGTCGGGGGGTCCGCCGCGGTCATACCGTACGTGGACCCGACGACACCGCCCGTGCTCACGCTGACCGGTCCCGCCACCCGCTCCGAGGTGGCGGGGCTCTGCGACGCCGTGCGGGCGCTGCTGGAGGTCACCGCCGGCCGGGTGGTCGTCTGCGACGTCACCGGGGCCGGACCGCCGGGCCTGCCCGTCGTGGACACCTTGGCCCGGTTGGAGCTGGCCGCCCGGCGGGCCGGGGGACACCTCCGGCTGCGCGGCGCCGATCCCGCGCTACGCGCCCTGCTCGGCCTGGTCGGCATCCCCTTCGAGATGGAGGGGGACCCCGAACAGCGGGAACCACCGCTGGGTGTCGAGGAAGAAGTGGAACCCGGTGAGGCGGCCGTCTGAGATCTCCAGCACCTGGATCGCCCAGGGGGCGTAGCCGCCCTTCTCCGGGTCGGGCTTGTACTGCGCGAACCCCGGCAGGCCGTTGACCTCCACCGGCAGCAGCCGTGAGCCCGCGCACGCGGAGCCGAACGTGGTCATGAAGCCGGCGATGTCGTCGTGGCCGGTCAGCCACAGGTCGAACGGCGGCATCGTCATGACGGCGTCCTCGTGCAGCAGTGCCGTCAGCGCCGTCATGTCGTACCCCTCGAAGGCCGCCACGTAGCGGTCCAGCAGCTTGCGCTGCTCGTCGTCCAGCGGGTCGGACACGGCCGCCGAGGCCGCCTTGTCGTCCCGCTCGGCGAGGGTCGCCCTGGCCCGCTGGAGCGCGCTGTTGACCGACGCGACCGACGTGCCGAGCAGCTCGGCGACCTCACTGGCCCGCCAGGCCAGCACCTCGCGCAGGATCAGCACCGCCCGCTGCTTGGGCGGCAGCTGCTGCAGTGCCGCCATGAACGCCAGCCGCACCGACTCCTTGGCCACGGCTGCCTCGGCCGGGTCCTCCACCGTGGGCAGCACGCGCGCGTCGGGCATGGGTTCCAGCCAGGTGTGGTCGGGGCGGGGGGAGAGGGCGGCCCGCGCCAGCGGCGTGGCCTCCTGGAGGTCCATCGGACGGGCCCGCTTGTTGCCCGCGGTCAGCATGTCCAGGCAGACGTTGGTCGCGATGCGGTAGAGCCAGGAGCGCAGACTGGACCGGCCCTCGAACGTGGCGTAGCTCCGCCAGGCCCGCACCAGCGTGTCCTGCACCGCGTCCTCGGCCTCGAAGGAGGAGCCGAGCATCCGGTAGCAGTACCCGGTCAGCTCGGTCCGGTGCCTCTCCAGCCTGACGTCGAGGTCCTCGACCGTCGCCGTGCCGTCCGTCATCGTCGTCCACCCGCCCCTGTGGCCGTCCTGTGCCGCGCCTTCGCGCCACTACTCCGGAAGCTACCGCAGCCCACTGACAACGGCCCGTCGAGTGCACGAAAGCCCAGGTCGGAAGGGGTGTTCCGACCTGGGCTTCCGCCCTGGGCTCCCGTCCTGGGCTCCCGTGCACCCGACGGGCGCGCGGGGCCCGGCGCGGGGCGCCGGGCGGGGTCCTCAGTGCGCCGGCACCGGCTCCCGGCGGGCCGCCACCCGCGCCGCGCGCGTGCCGCACAGGGTGATGCCCACTACGCCGAGCACCGCGAGCAGGCCCACGCCGACCGTCCCGGCCCAGCCGCCGGAGTGGAAGGCCAGGGCGCCCACCGTGCTGCCGGCGCTGGAGCCGACGTAGTAGGCGGACTGGTAGAGCGCGGAGGCCTGGGCGCGGCCCGTGGTGGCCGTCCGGCTGACCGCCGAGGACGCCACCGCGTGGCCCGCGAAGAAGCCCGCGGTGATGAGCACCAGGCCCAGCAGGACGAGCGCCAGGCGGTCGCCCAGGGACAGCAGCAGGCCCGCCGCCGTGGTGCCGCCCGCCAGGTACAGGGCGCCCCGGCGGCCGAGGCGGCCCACCAGGCGGCCGGCCGTCGAGGCCGACACGGTGCCGACCAGGTAGACCAGGAAGATCGAGCCGACGACGCCCTGCGGCAGTCCGAACGGCTGCTCGGTGAGGCGGTAGCCGATCACCGTGTAGACCCCGCCGAACACCGTCATGAACAGCGCGCCGATCGCGTACAGCCGGCGCAGCAGCGGGTTCGCCAGGTGGTCGCGGACCGTGCCGAGCAGCACCCGGGGGCGCAGCGAGCCGGGGGTGAAGTGCCGGGGCGCGGGCAGCAGCAGCCGGAACGCCACCGCGCAGGCCACGGCGAGCGCGCCGATCACGCCGACGGCGACCCGCCAGCCCCACTCCTGCGCGACCCAGCCGGTGATGACCCGGCCGCTCATCCCGCCGACGCTGTTGCCCGCGACGAACAGGCCGATCGCCGTCACCAGCGCCTTGGGCCGCACCTCCTCCGCGAGGTACGCCGTCGCCGACGCCGGGAGCCCGGCCAGCGCGGCGCCCTGCACCGCCCGCAGCACCACCAGCGCGCCGATCGACGGCGCGAAGGGCACCAGGACGCCGACGGCCACCGCGACCGCCAGCGAGGCCGTCATCACCGTACGGCGGCCGTAGCGCTCGGACAGGGCGCTCATCGGCAGGACGAACAGCGCGAGGCCGCCGGTCGCCGCCGCGACCGTCCAGCTCGCCTCGCCCGCCGCGACCCCGAACTCCCCGGAGATGAGCGGCAGCAGCGCCTGGGTGGAGTACAGCAGGGCGAAGGTGGCGACGCCCGCGAGGAACAGGGCGAGGCTCATCCGGCGGTAGCCGGGGCCGCCCGGGGTCATGCGGGTGTCCGTCGGGGTGTCCGTCGGGGAATCGGGGCAGGCTGGCAGGCGGGCGCCCACGGTCGTGGACGCCCCGGTATCGGCGGGAGACATGCCGACGACGCTACGGACGCCCCACTCATCCGTCCAATGCACGGACTGTCCATAATCGTTCCCATGGTGCATCAGCAGAGGTCCGGGGCCCGCCTGTCACCGTCCGGTGACACGGAAGACACGACCGACATGGGGATGCTGCTCGCGCCGCGGCTCGCCCACTTCGCCGGTGTGGCCCGCACCGAGCACGTCACCCGGGCCGCGCAGGAGATGAACGTCCCGCAGTCCACCCTCTCGCGCGCGATGGCCCGCCTGGAGCAGGACCTGGGCGTCGACCTGTTCGCCCGGCACGGCCGGACGGTGTCGCTGACGCCCGCCGGCCGGACCTTCCTCACCTCCGTCGAGCGGGCCCTCGCCGAGGTGCGGCGCGCCGCCGACGAGGTCCGCGCCGACGCCGACGCGGCCACCGGCAAGGTCGCGTTCGGCTTCCTGCACACCATGGGCGCCGAGACCGTACCCGCCCTGCTGCACGCCTTCCGCGCCGATCACCCGCGCGTGCGCTTCGGCCTGGTCCAGAACCACGGCGAGGCGATGCTGGAGGGGCTGCGGGCGGGGCAGCTGGACCTGTGCCTGACCTCGCCGGTGCCGGACGCGCCGGACCTGGTCGCGCGCCGCCTGGACGAGCAGAAGCTGCGCCTGGTGGTCCCCGCCGAGCACCGGCTCGCCGGCCGCAGGCGGGTCCGCCTCGCCGAGGCCGCCGAGGAGACCTTCGTGACCCTGGAACCGGGCTACGGGCTGCGCCGCATCACCGACGCGCTGTGCCGCGAGGCCGGGTTCCGGCCCAGGGTCGCCTTCGAGGGCGAGGAGGCGGAGACCCTGCGGGGCCTGGTCGCGGCCGGTCTCGGCGTGGCCCTGCTGCCCCCGCCGACGGTGCCCCGGCCGGGTGTGGTGGAGCTGGCGGTCACCGCCCCGCGGGCGGTCCGCGAGATCGGGGTGGCCTGGCTGGCCGACCGCCCGGACACCCCGCCGGTGGCGGCCTTCAAGAAGTTCCTGCTCTCGCGCCGGGGCGCCCTGCTCCCCGACTGAGGCGCCGCCCGGCCGCCGGCGCGCGGCGCCGTCCGGGCGTCACCGCCGCAGCGAGCGCCCGAACCCCGCCGCCAGGGGCATCCGCAGGCCCAGCGGCGGCGGCGCGGCGAGGGCGTCCGTCACCGGGCGGGAGAACGACCGCCCGAACAGGGTGCCGATCACGAAGTCCTCGGCCAGCGAGTGCACTTCGTCCCGGTACTGGTGCAACCCGTGCCCGTCGGCGTGCACTTCGAAGCGGCACACCTCCCGGTTGGCCTTCTTCGCCCGCTCCGCCAGCCGGAACGACAGCTCCGGATCGGTCCGCCGGTCGTTCGTGCCGTGCACGATCAGCACCCGCCGTCCCGCCAACTGCCGTACCGGCTCCGGCGTCCCGGCCACGTCCTCCTCCGGCAGCCAGGGCGCGAGGGCCAGCACGGAGGTGACGGCCTCGTGCCCGCCCGCGCGCAGCGCCGCCCGCCCGCCCATGCCCGGACCGGCCAGGCACACGGGGACGTCGCCGTAGCGCCGTACCGCCTCGTCCGCGGCCCAGGCCGCGTCCGCCGCCGGGTGGGCGTCACTGCCGTTCCAGCCGCGGTAGCGGTAGTGCACGACGTGGGTGGCCAGTCCCTCGTCCCGGCCGGCGCGGGCCAGCCGCCGGCCGAGGCCACGCACGGAGGCCGCCGCGCGCAGCGGCGAGGGTCTGCGGTCGGAGACCTCCTCGCCGCCGGGCAGCAGCAGGACGACCCCGCTCACCGACGTCGGTTCCGGTCCGATCGCCCTGCCCAGCCGGGCCGTTCGGGCCGGCGTCGCTTGTTGTGCCATGGCAGAACAGTGTCAGAAGCGCTGGTGTACGCCACCCTGCCGGGGGGTCACCGTTGCGTATCGACGGCCGTGCGCGACGGGTGATCTACGCGCGTAGGAGTTAGAGTGCCGCAATGACGAGCCAGACCACCGCGACGGGCGTCACGCCCAGCCCGGAGCAGATCCGCCGGGCGCCCAAGGTCCTGCTGCACGACCACCTCGACGGCGGGCTGCGTCCCGGCACGATCGTGGACCTCGCCCGCGCGACGGGCTACGCGCACCTCCCCGAGACCGACCCCGGCAAGCTCGGTGTCTGGTTCCGCGAGGCCGCCGACTCCGGTTCCCTGGAACGGTACTTGGAGACCTTCTCGCACACCGTCGGCGTCATGCAGACCCGCGACGCGCTGGTGCGGGTCGCCCGCGAGTGCGCCGAGGACCTCGCCGAGGACGGCGTGGTCTACGCCGAGGTGCGCTACGCCCCCGAGCAGCACCTCGAGGGCGGACTGACCCTCGAGGAGGTCGTCGAGGCCGTCAACGAGGGCTTCCGGGAGGGCGAGCGCACCGCCCGCGCCCACGGCCACCGCATCCGCGTCGGGGCGTTGCTGACCGCCATGCGGCACGCGGCCCGCTCCCTGGAGATCGCCGAACTCGCCAACCGCTACCGGGACGCGGGCGTCGTCGGCTTCGACATCGCGGGCGCCGAGGCCGGCCACCCGCCGACCCGGCACCTGGACGCCTTCGAGTTCCTGAAGCGGGAGAACAACCACTTCACCATCCACGCCGGCGAGGCGTTCGGGCTGCCGTCCATCTGGCAGGCGCTCCAGTGGTGCGGCGCCGACCGGCTCGGGCACGGGGTGCGCATCATCGACGACATCGAGGTCGCCGGGGACGGCACCGTGAAGCTCGGGCGGCTCGCGTCGTACGTGCGCGACAAGCGGGTCCCGCTGGAGCTGTGCCCCAGTTCCAACCTCCAGACCGGGGCGGCGTCCTCGTGCGAGGAGCACCCGATCGGGCTGCTGCGGCGGCTGCACTTCCGGGCCACCGTGAACACCGACAACCGGCTGATGTCCGGCACCAGCATGAGCCGGGAATTCGAGCACCTGGTCGACGCATTCGGTTACACGCTCGACGACCTGCAATGGTTCTCCGTCAATGCGATGAAATCAGCGTTCATTCCTTTCGATGAACGACTGGCCATGATCAATGACGTGATCAAGCCCGGTTATGCCGAGCTGAAATCCGAATGGCTGTTCCAGCAGACCGCTTCGACCAGGGATTCTTCGGCCCAGGAGGGCTGACCGGGGCGGTAGTGCGGTGCGGAGTGCGGACAGGATTTCACCATCCGTCCGCATTTCGATGTTTGCGGTGGGCACCCATGCATGTTTACGGTCGTGGACCGCTCGGTTCCCCGTATCCCATTCGAGGACGCATTCATGAAGCAGTCTGCTGCCAAGACCCTCGGCGTCGCCACCCTCGGTGCCGCCTTCGCCGCCGCCGGCGCGGGTGCGGCGAACGCCGCCCCCGCCGCCCTGCCGGACGCCGCCCAGACCCTGGACGGCGTCACCCGGACGCTGCCGGCGGAGACCGTCGCCCAGGCGCTGCCGGGGGCCGGCCAGGCGCTGAAGCAGGCCCAGCCGGCGGTCGGCCGCGGCCTGACCGCGGTCCAGCCGATCGCGGAGCGCCTCGTCGCCGAGGGCCCGACCAAGCCGGTCGCCGGCCTCCTCGGCGGCCTGCCGGTGCAGGGCCTGCCGACGCACGGCCTGCCCGTGAACGGGGTCCCGCTGGGCTGAGCCCGCCCGCACGCCGTCGGGGCGCACCGGTCGACTCCGGTGCGCCCCGACGGCGTTCGGGTGCGCGCCGGACGCGGCGCGCCGGCCGGTCACCAGGCGGTGCGGGCCTTGTCCTCCGAGGGCAGCAGCACCCACAGTGCCAGGTAGAGCAGGAACTGGGGTCCCGGCAGCAGGCAGGAGACCAGGAAGATCACGCGCATCGTCGTGGCGGACGTGCCGAACCGCCGGGCCAGCGCGGCGCACACGCCGCCGATCACGCGTCCGTGGGTGGGTCGGGCGAGGCTGGACATGGAAGCGGCTCCTTCGCGGACGTCCGTCGGAGGTGACCCCGGTGGCCCCTCGACTGTGCCTTCCACGGTAGGGGGACGAATCCGCCCGAGCGTCGCTCTACGGGGCGATCCCGACCCTGGGAATCGTCGGGGTGCGACCCTGAACCGGTTCCTCCTGGCGGGGGGCCCGCAGGAGCCGGCGGTCCGCCCTGCGGCGGAGCCGGGTGCGGACCGCGGGGACGACGAGGGCGTGGGCGAGACCCACCCCGGCCGTGTTGAGCAGCAGCGAGTCCACGTCGACCACCTGGCCCGGCACGCCCGTCTGGAGCAGCTCGATGACCAGCGACAGCAGGGCGCCCGCCAGGACCGTGCGGATCAGCGAGGCGAGCGGGGAGACGGCCGGCCGGCCGTGCACCAGCGGCAGCAGGACGCCCAGCGGGGCGAGCAGCCCGAGACCGGTGCCGATGCGGCGGGCCGCCTGCGGCCAGCCGAGCGCCACGTCGGCGCGGATGCCGGCGAACGGGTGCAGGTTCGTGGGCACGACCCACGGGACGTCCAGCGGGCGCAGCGCGTACCAGGCGACGAACGCGAGGTGTGCGGCCAGGAGAACACCCCCGGCCACACGGATGCGGTACGCGGCGCTGCCGCCGACGGAGCCTTGACGCTGCACGACCCACTAGACGCCCGCCGCTGGACGATCGGTTCCGGACCACCACCGAACCGGCGGACGAGGCGTGCGCCACATCCTTCGCCCCGCGACCGTTCAGCCGTCGGTGACCTCGGAGGACGGCGGTTCGTTGCTGCCGGGGCGGGAGCGCACCCCGGAGGTGCAGGCGTAGCGGCGCGGCGGCTGCGTCCCCGGGCCGCCGAGGACCACCGAGCCGTCGCCCTCGGTGGCCGCCGAGTCGGACAGCGTGCACACCACCTGGGCGAGGGCGTACGACGTGAGCGAGCCGGGGGCCGCGGACAGCCGCAGTGCGTCATCCGGGTCGTCCGCGCCCGGGCCGCTCACCGTCACGCCGCCGCGCACGTCGGTGGTGTACCCGGCCTCCTTCTCGGCCGCCGACGGCGACTGCGCCAGCTGGTCGAGCAGGCCCTGCGCCACCAGCACCCGCCGCTCGGCGCCGGCCGCGCCGTCCGGCACCGGCACCGCCCGGTCGACCGCCACCAGCGACGACCCGCACAGCAGGAACACCTGCACGGGCACGCCCGCGCCGCCCTGCGTGGCCCGGCCGGGGTCGGCGAGCGAGCACCGCACCCGGGAGGGCGCGGGCCCGAAGTCGGTCGGCACCTCGGTGGACCGGATCCCGCACCCGGCGAGCAGCACGGCGAGCACGGGCAGCGCGAGCAGGCCCGGCAGTCGGCGTATGTTCATCGGGCGTCCTCCTGGCCCTGCCCCGCGCCCCGGCCCGTGACCTGGACCGCGCCCGCGCGCTCGCCCGGCTGCTCGGCCAGGTCCGAGGCGTCCCGGGGCAGCCGCAGCGTGAACACGGCGCCGCCTTCCGGGCAGTTGGCGGCGGTGATGGCACCGCCGTGGATGTGCGCGTTCTCCTGGGCGATGGACAGGCCGAGGCCGCTGCCCTCGGACCGCGGCCGGGAGGCGCTGGCCTTGTAGAACCGGTCGAAGACGTGCGGCAGGACGTCCTCGGGGATGCCGGGCCCGTGGTCGCGCACGGCGATCACCACGGACTCCTCACCGCCGTCGCCGCCGTCACCGGTCTCCTTGCCCGGCGCGTCCGCCCGCTCCGCGCGCACCGACACCCGCACCGGCGAGCCGCCGTGCTTGAGGGCGTTGCCGACGAGGTTGGCGAGGATGACGTCGAGGCGGCGCGGGTCGAGGCGGGCGTGGATGCCGCGCTCGGCGTCCAGGTCCACCGCGTCGAGCCAGGCGCGGGCGTCGATGCAGGCGGTGATCTGGTCGGCCACGTCCACGTCGTCGAGCACCAGCCGGGCGGTGCCCGCGTCGAAGCGGGTGACCTCCATCAGGTTCTCCACCAGGTCGTTCAGCCGCCGGGTCTCGCTGACCACCAGCCGTACGGCCGGTTCGATCATCGGGTCCATGCTGCCGGTCTCGGCCTCCAGCTCCTCCTCCAGCACCTCGGTGACGGCGGTGATGGCGGTGAGCGGGGTGCGCAGCTCGTGGCTCATGTCGGCGACGAAGCGCCGGGACGCCTCGTCGCGGGCGGCCATGTCGGCGACCCGTTTCTCCAGTGCCTCGGCGGCGTTGTTGAACGTCCGCGAGAGATCGGCGAGTTCGTCGGTGCCGGACACCCGCAGCCGGGTGTCGAGCCGGCCCTCGCCGAGCCGCCGGGCGGCGACGCCCAGCCGGTGCACCGGCTTCAGCACGGTCGTGGCGGCGGCCTGCGCGAGCAGCGCGGCGCCGATCAGCGCGAGCCCGGTGGCGATCCCCAGCGACCAGGCCAGCGAGTTGAGGTCCTTCGCCTCGGGCTCCAGCGACTTGCGCAGGTAGCCGGTCGGCCCGCCGCCGATCACCCGCGTGCCCGCGACGAGGTACGGCGTGCCGTGGTCGACGACCCGCTGCCAGTACAGGTGGTACGGCGACTTGTTGCCGCCGGTGAGCGGCTGCTGCTTGTTCACCGCCGTGCGCAGCGACGCCGGCACGTCGTCCAGCGAGAACCCGCTCAGCCCGCCGGAGTTGCCGTAGACCGTCCGGCCGTCGGTGCCGGTGGCGACGAGGAGCACGCTGAAACGCTGGCTGCTGTTGGCCATCTGCCCGGCGGTGTGCTGGAGTTCGTCCTGCTCGGGGTGGGCGGGCAGGGCCCCGGCGCGGTTCTGCATCTCCTGCTGGAAGTCGCGCAGCACCGCGCCCTGGGTGCGGGTGAGCACCGCCTCGCGGTTGAGCCAGTAGGCGATGCCGGACGCCGAGACGGCGGCGGTGAGGGCGACCAGCCCGAACACCACCACGAGCCGCAGGCGCAGGCTGGTGAAGCGCAGTCGGGTCAGATGTCCCGTACGATCCGCGGCCCAGCCGCGGAACCCCCCGTGCGTGCGTGTCACTGAGGCGCGTCCAGGCGGTAGCCGACACCCCGGACCGTGCGGATCAGCGTCGGTGACGAGGGCACGTCCTCGACCTTGGCGCGCAGCCGCTGGACGCAGGCGTCCACCAGGCGCGAGTCACCGAGGTAGTCGTGCTCCCACACCAGCCGCAGCAACTGCTGCCGGGACAGCGCCTGTCCGGGACGGCGGCTCAGCTCCAGCAGCAGCCGCAGCTCGGTCGGCGTCAGCTGGAGGTCCTCGCCGTTCTTGGTGACGGTCATGGCGGCCCGGTCGATGACCAGGCTGCCGAAGGCCGCCGCGTCGTTCGACTCGCGCTCCCCGCGCCGCAGCACCGCCCGGATCCGGGCGTCGAGCACCCGGCCCTGCACGGGCTTGACGACGTAGTCGTCCGCCCCGGACTCCAGGCCGACGACGACGTCGATGTCGTCGCTGCGCGCGGTCAGCAGGATGATCGGCAGCTGGTCGGTGCGCCGGATGCGCCGGCACACCTCGAAGCCGTCGATGCCGGGCAGCATGACGTCCAGCACGATGAGATCCGGCCGCTGCTCGCGCAGCAGCTTCAGACCGTCCTCACCGCTGGCAGCGGTGGCCACCCGGTGTCCCTGGCGCGTCAGGGAGAGCTCCAGGGCCGTACGGATGGCGTCGTCGTCCTCGATCAGCAACAGGGAAGGCACGGGCTCATTCTGGCCCATGCGGGGGGTTCTGTTCGACCTGTGGGGCCGCCGGACTCGCAACCGCCCCGCCGCACCGCGCGTCCGTCCCTCCGTGAGGCCGTCGCCGCGACACGCGGTACGACGGCCGGGACCGGCCCCTGTGACAGGTCTGTGACAGTCGGCGGACACGGCGATGAAGTCCCCTCGGCAAGCTTTTCGGCACGGGCAAGGACGTACGCCCGAGCAGACGGACACCACGGAAGTCCACGACGGGGGGCGCGAGATGAACACGCTGCACGGCATGAGCACCAGCGCAGTGGTCACGCGCCTGCACGACGTGAACCGGGGTGCGGAGAAGTCCGGTGTTGCGATCGGGCGGGGGTGCGCTCGCGGCGCCGGACGTCAGCACACGGCCCTGGTGGCCGTGGCCGACGCGGGGGAGCAGGCGGCTGACGGGGGAGCCGCGTACGGGGAGGGGACGGGGGAGCGCCGCTCCCTGACGGAGGCGGAGTTCACCGCCTACGTCCAGGAGCGCCGCGCCTCCCTGTACGCCACCGCCTACCACCTCACCGGCGACCGGTTCGAGGCCGAGGACCTGCTGCAGAGCGCGCTGTTCTCGACCTACCGGGCCTGGGAGCGGATCAGCGACAAGGCCGCGGTCGGGGGCTACCTGCGCCGCACCATGACGAACCTGCACATCAGCGCGTGGCGCCGCCGCAAGCTGAACGAGTACCCGACCGAGGAGCTGCCGGAGACGCCCGGCGACACGGACGCGATGCGCGGCACCGAGCTGCGCGCCGTCCTGTGGCAGGCGCTGGCCCGGCTGCCCGAGACCCAGCGGACGATGCTGGTCCTGCGCTACTACGAGGGCCGCACCGACCCGGAGATCGCCGACATCCTCGGCATCAGTGTCGGCACGGTGAAGTCGAGCATCTGGCGGTCGCTCCGCCGGCTGCGCGAGGACGAGGTCCTCAGCTTCGGCCGTGACGAGGAGGACGCCTTCGGGGAGCTCGTCGCCTGAGGGTCACGGGGGAACACCGGGCCCCGGCCCGGCAACGGGGGAACGCACGGGGGAACGCACGGGGGAACACGGGAGCGGTACCGGGGGGACCCGACGGGGGACGTACGGGGAGCGGTACCGCGACCGGGGGGAACACGGGGGAACAGCAAGGGGGAAGCACGGGGGAGCACCGAAAGGGAGCGGGACCGGAGGGCCGGGGGGTCCGTCCGGTCCCGCTTCCGTGTGTTCCGTGGGGAGGGCCGTGGGCGCTCCCGTCACGCCGGGGTCGGCTCCTGGGCGTCCCGCACGTCCGGCACGGCCCGTACGGCCGGCACGTCCCGCACCTCGTGCGCGGCCCGCGCGCCCGGCACGCCGACCCCGCCCGTCCCCGCGGCCGCCAGCCGGTCCAGGGCCTCGTCGCGGTCGCAGGCGTGGGCGCCCAGCGCGGTCTGGCGGGCCACGATCGAGCGTTCCTGGCGCATCAGGCGCCAGCCCCTGCGCAGCAGGAACGGCACCGACTTGCGGCCCTCGCGCAGGTCCCGCAGGAAACGGCGGCGGAACGTCTTCACCGGGCCGCGGCTCAGGCACAGCGCGTCCGCCAGCAGGCCCAGCTCCCGGCAGCGCCGCACGATCTCGGCCGCGAAGATGCCCTCCGCGATGAACAGCGGGGTCGGCCCGATGTCGAGCGCGTCCGCGCCGGTGCGGGCGCTCAGGGAGATGTCGTAGACCGGGACGCGGGTACGGCGCGTGCGGCACAGCTCGGCGATCGCCGCGACGGCCGCGTCCGCGTCCCAGGAGTCGGGGTGGTCCCAGTCGATGTCGGAGCTCCCCGCCACCAGCGGCAGCGTCGGGTCGCCGGCCTCCTTGTAGAAGTCGTCGAGCCTGAGGACCGGCAGGCCCGAGCGGGCGGCGAGGAGGGACTTGCCGGAGCCGGAAGGGCCGCAGAGCAGCACGACTCGCGTGGGCGGGAGGGGATGGGAACTCACGGGACACCAGTGTGCGGCATCCCCCGGCCCGCCCACGACCCCGCGGGTCGGCTTTGAAGCGCGCGTCACATCTCAACTACCCTCTGCGCTGAACCGCTTACTTTCCGCACACAAAGGTGGCAGCAGTGATGGCCCGACACCTCTCCTCCCCGACCACCGCCGGCCGGCGTGCCCTGGCCGTCCTCGCCACCGCGGGAGTCGCCCTCGGTGCGGGCGCGGGTGCCGCGGCCGCGGCGGACACCGCGCCGCTGCTGGGCGGGGTGCACACCCGTCCCACCTCCCTCGGCCACATCGACCCCCAGTCGGGCCTGCGGGCACTGACGGAAGCGCTGCCGTACGCGACCGGCGCCCTGACGAACCTCAAGCCCAACCCGCTCGCGGGCACCGGCGTCGACCCGCTCGACAACGGCGTCGGCACCCAGCTCGCCGACTTCCGGCCCCTCGACTCCCAGATGCTGACCCGGCCGGTCGCCCAGGCGGCGTCGATCGGCTCGATGCCGCTGGTGGGACAGGTGACGGGGCTGCTCGGCGCCTGACGGCACGCATGCGCAGGGCCGCGGTCCCTCCGGACGGGGAGGAGCCGCGGCCCTGGTCAGGGGGTGGGTGTCGCCCCGGGGTGGCCGGCCGTCAGTACGACGAGCCCGACGCGCCCAGGGAACCCGTGGGGTGCCAGACCGTCTTGGTCTCCAGGAACGCCGTCATGCGGTCGGTGCCGGGGGTCGCGAAGTAATCCACAGGCTGTGGACGGAGTACCCGCTTCAGATTGTCCGCCGCCGCGACCTCCAGCTCCTTCGCCAGTTGCTCGCCGGCGCCCGCGAGGTCGATCGCGTTGACGTCCTGGTGCGCGGCCAGGGGCGCCGCGAGCTCCGCCGTACCGCCGGACAGGACGTTGACGACCCCGCCCGGCACGTCGGAGGTGGCCAGGACCTCGGCCAGGGACAGCGCGGGCAGCGGGGCGCGCTCGCTGGCCACCACCACCGCGGTGTTGCCCGTGGCGATCACCGGGGCGAGCACCGAGACCAGGCCCAGGAACGACGACTCCTGCGGGGCCAGCACCGCGACCACGCCCGTCGGTTCGGGCGAGGAGAGATTGAAGTACGGGCCGGCCACCGGGTTGGCGCCGCCGGTCACCTGGGCGATCTTGTCGGTCCAGCCCGCGTACCAGACCCACCGGTCGATCGTGGCGTCCACGACCCCGGCGGCCCGCGCCTCGGACAGGCCCTCGGCGTCGGCCACCTCGCGCACGAACTGGTGCCGGCGGCCCTCCAGCATCTCCGCGACCCGGTACAGCACCTGGCCGCGGTTGTAGGCGGTCGCGCCGGACCAGCCGCCGAACGCCTTGCGCGCGGCCACCACCGCGTCCCGGGCGTCCTTGCGGCTCGCCCGCGGCGCGTTCGCCAGCCAGTTGCCCTCGGAGTCAGTCACCTCGTACACCCGACCGCTCTCGGAACGCGGGAACTTCCCCCCCACGTACAGCTTGTAGGTCTTGAGGACCGTCACCCGCGGCCCGGCCCCGGCGGCCGGGCCCGCCCCGTCACCCGGGACGGCCGGGACGGCCTCGACGTCCGCGGCGGCCTGGTGGGACGTGCCCGCCTTGTGGGCCTTCTGGGCCTTGTGGCCCTTGTGCGTCTTGTCAGACATCGAGGTACCCCTCCAGGCCGTGGCGGCCGCCCTCGCGGCCGAACCCCGACTCCTTGTAACCGCCGAACGGCGAGGTCGGGTCGAACTTGTTGAACGTGTTGGACCAGATCACGCCCGCGCGCAGCTTGCCCGCCACCGCCAGGATCCGCGAGCCCTTCTCCGTCCAGACGCCCGCCGACAGGCCGTACGGCGTGTTGTTCGCCTTGGCGACCGCCTCGTCCGGGGTGCGGAAGGTCAGGACCGACAGCACCGGGCCGAAGATCTCGTCGCGGGCGACCGTGTGCGCCTGGGTGACCTTCGTGAACAGCGTCGGCGCGAACCAGTAGCCCGCCGAGGGGATCTCGCAGCTCGGGGACCAGCGCTCGGCGCCCTCCGCCTCGCCCTGCTCGACGAGCCGGGTGATCCGGGTGAGCTGCTCCTCGGAGTTGATCGCGCCGATGTCGGTGTTCTTGTCCAGCGGGTCGCCGAGGCGCAGCGTGGACAGCCTGCGCTTGAGGGCGTCCAGCAGCTCCTCCTCGACGGACTCCTGCACCAGCAGGCGGCTGCCCGCGCAGCACACCTGGCCCTGGTTGAAGAAGATGCCGTTGACGATCCCCTCCACCGCCTGGTCGATCGGGGCGTCGTCGAAGACGATGTTGGCGCCCTTGCCGCCCAGTTCCAGCGTCAGCTTCTTGCGGGTGCCGGCGACGGTGCGCGCGATCTCCTTGCCGACGGCCGTGGAGCCGGTGAAGGCCACCTTGTTCACGTCCGGGTGCGCGACCAGCGCGGCGCCCGCGTCGCCATAGCCGGGGAGGATGTTCACGACACCCCGGGGCAGGCCCGCCTGGCGGCAGACGTCCGCGAAGAACAGCGCCGACAGGGGCGTCGTCTCGGCGGGCTTGAGGACGACCGTGTTGCCGGTCGCCAGCGCCGGGGCGATCTTCCACGCCAGCATCAGCAGTGGGAAGTTCCAGGGGATGACCTGGCCCGCGACGCCGAGGGGCCGCGGGTGCGCGCCGAAGCCGGCGTGCTCCAGCTTGTCGGCCCAGCCCGCGTAGTAGAAGAAGTGCGCGGCGACCAGCGGGAGGTCCGCGTCGCGGGTCTCCCGGATCGGCTTGCCGTTGTCCAGCGTCTCCAGGACGGCCAGCTCGCGGCTGCGCTCCTGGATGATCCGGGCGATGCGGAACAGGTACTTGGCGCGCTCGGCGCCCGGCAGCGCCGACCACGTCCCGAACGCCTTGCGGGCGGCCCGGACGGCGCGGTCGACGTCCTCGGCCCCGGCGCGGGCGACCTCGGAGAGGACCTCCTCCGTGCTGGGGCTGATCGTCTTGAAGACCTTGCCGTCGGCGGCCTCGGTGAACTCACCGTCGACGAACAGGCCGTAGGACGGGGCGATGTCGACGACCGAGCGGGACTCGGGCGCCGGTGCGTACTCGAATGCGGAAGCCATGGGGAATCAGTCCACCGTCACGTAGTCGGGGCCGGAGTAGCGGCCGGTGGCCAGCTTCTGGCGCTGCATCAGCAGGTCGTTCAGGAGCGAGGAGGCGCCGAAGCGGAACCAGTGGTTGTCCAGCCAGTCCTCGCCCACGGTCTCGTTGACCAGGACCAGGAACTTGATCGCGTCCTTGCTGGTGCGGATGCCGCCCGCCGGCTTCACGCCGACCTGGACGCCGGTCTGCGCCCGGAAGTCGCGGACCGCCTCCAGCATCAACAGGGTGTTCGCGGGGGTCGCGTTGACGGCGACCTTGCCGGTCGAGGTCTTGATGAAGTCGGCGCCGGCGAGCATCCCGAGCCAGCTGGCCCGGCGGATGTTGTCGTACGTCGACAGCTCGCCGGTCTCGAAGATGACCTTCAGGCGGGCGTCGCCGCCGCAGGCCTCCTTCACGGCGACGATCTCGTCGTACACCTTGAGGTACTTGCCCGCGAGGAACGCCCCGCGGTCGATGACCATGTCCACCTCGTCGGCGCCGGCGGCGACGGCGTCGCGCACGTCGGCGAGCTTCACCTCCAGCGCGGCGCGGCCCGCGGGGAAGGCGGTGGCGACCGAGGCGACCTTCACGCCGGAGCCGGCGACGGCCTGCTTGGCGACGGCCACCATGTCGGGGTAGACGCAGACCGCGGCCGTGGCGGGCGCCGTGCGGTCGGTCGGGTCGGGCAGGACCGCCTTGGCGCCGAGCGCCCGGACCTTGCCCGGGGTGTCCGCGCCTTCCAGCGTCGTCAGGTCGACCATCGAGATGGCGAGGTCGATCGCGTACGCCTTCGCGGTGGTCTTGATGGAACGGGTGCCTAGCGAGGCGGCGCGCGCCTCCAGGCCGACCGCGTCGACGCCGGGCAGCCCGTGCAGGAAGCGGCGCAGCGTGCTGTCGGACGCGGTGACGTCGGCGAGAGCGTTGGCTGTGGGTGCGGTAGTGGGCATGGTCACCAGACGAGCATATCTACGCGCGTAGCGGCTGTACAGCCTCGGCGGTGACCGGCGGCCCACCGCGGGCGGGCGGAACGGCGCGCGGAGGCGGTCGGGCCGGCCGCGGGGCGCTGAGGCAGAATCGGGCGCATGACGACCCCCGACCACGAGTCACCCGAGCCGCAGTCCCCGGTCCCCGCCGTCCCTGCCGTCAAGGACCGGATCTACCGGTCGCCCGCGGGCATGGCCGGCGGGGTGCTGCTGCTCGCCCTCATGGGATGGCTCGGCATCGACGCGCTCGTCGTCGGCGAGGGCCGCGTCCCCTGGCTGGCGCTCGCCTCGCTGCTCCTCGGCGTCCCGCTGGTGGTCGCCTTCACGCTGCGGCCCGCCGTGTTCGCGGACCCCGAGCGGCTGCGGGTGCGCAACCCCTTCCGGGTCGTCGTGCTGCCCTGGGGCCAGGTCGTCTCGCTGCGGTCCGGCTTCTCCAACGAGGCCGTCACCGCGGACGGCGACAAGTACCAGCTGTGGGCCGTCCCGGTGTCCCTGCGCGCCCGCAAGCGCGCCTCGCGCAAGGAGGCGCGGGTGCGGGCCGAGGCCGCGGCCGGGCGTGAGGGACGCGCTACGAGGGGTGGGCGCGGCGCCGTGCTCCCGGAGGTGCCCGAGGGCCCCCTGCGGGCGGAGACCGACAAGGTGATGGACGAGCTGCGCCACCTGCACGCGGACCACGAGAAGACCGCGGGACCCGCACCGGCCGGGCCGGACGGGGTCACCGTGCGGTGGGCCTGGGAGATCCTGGGCCCGGCGCTCGCGGGTGCGGTGCTCCTGGTGATCCTCATCGCCGTCGGCTGAGCGGGCGGCGGCGCGCTCAGGGGGCGCTCGTCCACACCAGGGACATGTAGGCGCCGCAGTACGCGCCGCCCAGCACCGCCGCTGCAAGCGCCAGCGCCAGGAAGCGCCGCGAGGCCCGGTGCAGGTGCAGGGCCACGGGCAGCAGCAGCGGGAAGCCGGGCAGCAGGAAGCGGGCCCGCGGGAAGTACACCCCGCCGCTGCCCAGCACGATCACCAGCAGCACCCCGGTGAACACCAGCAGCGCCACCGGCTGCCGGTCCGCCAGCGACAGCCCGTACAGCACCACCGACACCAGCAGCGTCACCGTCACCACCACGAGGAACAGCTCCGGCGTCGAGTCCCGCCCCAGCAGCTCCCGGAACCGGCGCAGGGTCTCCGCCCCGCCGTCCCACTCGTTGTGCCACAGCCGCTGTACGGCGAAGTAGCCGTCCCAGCGGTGCAGGCGCAGCCCCACCCAGCCGACGTACGCGCACCAGCCGAGCGGGGCGAGGAACACCGCGGCCAGGGCCCGCGGCGGGACCGGCCGCCCGCGCAGGGCGAGCAGCGCCGCCACGGCGACCGCGGCGGCCACCGCGACGCCGGTCGGCCGGGTGAGCCCGGCCAGCGACGCCAGCACCCCGGCCGTGATCCAGCACCGCGCGAGCACCGCGTACAGCGCCCAGGCCGCGCACGCCGTGAACAGCGACTCGGTGTACCCCATCCACTGCACGAGCCCGACCGGCAGCGCCGCCCACAGCACGGTCAGCAGCACCCCCGTGCGCCGGCCGTGCAGGCGGTCGCCGACGGCGAAGATCCCCCACGCGGCGGCGAACGAGGCGGCGACCGCGAGGCACAGGCCCGTCGTGGCCCGGCTGCCCGGGGTGACCGCCGCGACCGCCTTGACCAGCACCGGATACAGCGGGAAGAACGCCAGGTTGTTCGCGTCGAACGCGGTGCCCAGGGTGCGGGCGTACCCGTGGTCGGCGATCCCCAGGTACCAGTCGGCGTCCCAGTGGGTCGCCAGGATCGGCCAGACGCCGTGGTGGCGCCGGTGCGCCCAGACGGTGAGGAACAGCAGCCCCGTGAGCCGCACCGCGAGGTACGCCAGCAGGGCGGGCGCCGCGTACGCCGGGCCCGGCCGGTACGCGCGCGGAGCGGCCGGGGCGGGGGACCGGCGCCGGGTGCCCGGGACGCCTGCGCCGCGGGCGGTGTCGGGGAGGGTGGAGGTCACGGCGGCGGCTCCGGGCACGGACTCGGTGGGCGGACGGTCGTACCGGTCCACCGTTGCCCGCCCGGAGCGACCCCGCGCGCAGCGTGCGTCGGCTGTCGCGGGGGATTCACCCGATGGAGTGCCACGACGTGGGCCGCGCGGCACCCGTGCGGGGGACGGTCCGTGCGCCCCCCGGGACCTCAGATGCCGGCCGCCGCCGACAGGTCCCGCTTGATCGCCGCGAGGAGTTCCGTGGCCCGGGTGCGGGCCGCCGGGAGGGCGGCGTGGGCGTCGACCGGGACGACCACCTCCAGGTAGCACTTCAGCTTCGGCTCGGTGCCGCTGGGGCGGACCACCACCCGGGCGCCGTCGAGCGTGTAGCGCAGGCCGTCGGTCGGCGGCAGGGTCTGCGTGCCCCGCTCGAGGTCCTCCGCGCGGGTGACGGGCAGGCCCGCCAGCTGCGTCGGCGGGTGCTCGCGCAGCCGGCGCATGGCGTCGGCGATGACCGACAGGTCCTGCACCCGCACCGACAGCTGGTCGGTGGCGTGCAGCCCGTGCTCCACGGCGAGGTCGTCCAGCAGGTCCACGAGGGTGCGGCCCCCGGCCTTCAGGACGGAGGCGAGCTCGGTGACGAGCAGGGCGGCGGTGATGCCGTCCTTGTCGCGCACCCCCTCGGGGTCCACGCAGTAGCCGAGTGCCTCCTCGTAGCCGTAGCGCAGGCCGTCGACGCGGGCGATCCACTTGAAGCCCGTCAGGGTCTCCTCGTAGGGCAGGCCCGCCTTCTCGGCGATCCGGCCGAGCAGGGAGGAGGAGACGATCGACTCGGCGAAGGTGCCGCGCGCGCCGCGGGCCACCAGGTGCGCGCCGAGCAGCGCGCCCACCTCGTCGCCGCGCAGCATGCGCCAGGCGCCGCCGTCCTCGACGGCCACGGCGCAGCGGTCGGCGTCCGGGTCGTTGGCGATCACCAGGTCCGGGTCGGTCTCCCGCGCCCTGGCGAAGGCGAGGTCCATCGCGCCGGGCTCCTCCGGGTTGGGGAAGGCCACGGTCGGGAACAGCGGGTCGGGCTCGGCCTGCTCGGCGACCAGCACGGGCGCGGGGAACCCGGCCCGGGCGAACGCGGCGAGCAGGACGTCCTTGCCGACCCCGTGCATCGCCGTGTACACGGTGCGGGCGGTGCGCGGCGAGCCGGGCGACAGCACGGCGTCGGTGCGCGCGAGGTACGCCTCCAGCACGGAGTCGTCCAGCGTCAGCCAGCCCCCGTCGGGGCGCGGAACGTCGGCGAGGGCGGCGATCGCGTCGATCTCCGCGGCGATGCCGGCGTCGGCGGGCGGGACGATCTGGGAGCCGTCGCCCAGGTAGACCTTGTAGCCGTTGTCGCGCGGCGGGTTGTGGCTGGCGGTGACCTCCACGCCGGCGACCGCGCCGAGGTGCCGTATGGCGAACGCGAGCACCGGGGTCGGCAGCGGGCGGGGCAGGACGGCCGCGCGCAGGCCCGCGCCGGTCATCACGGCGGCGGTGTCGCGGGCGAAGTCCGCGGACTTGTGGCGGGCGTCGTAGCCGATGACGACCAGGCCGGCGTCGGCGCCGCCGTGGGGGGTGCCGTTCTTCTTGAGGTACGCGGCCAGGCCCGCGGCGGCGCGGATGACGACCGAGCGGTTCATGCGCATCGGGCCGGCGCCCAGCTCGCCGCGCAGCCCGGCGGTGCCGAACTGCAGGGTGCCGGCGAAGCGGGCGGCGAGCTCGGCGGTGTCACCGGACGCGAGGAGGGCGGCCAGCTCGTCGCGGGTCTCGGGGTCCGGGTCCTCGGCGAGCCACGCCCGGGCCCGGGAGGTCAGGTCGTCGTGCACGTCGGGTCAGCCTCTCGTGTGGGGTGCGGTGGGCCGTGGGGGCCCGTCGTTCGGACCGTCCGGGACCAGGGGGCCGGGCGGGCCCCCCGGCGCTCCGGCTACAGGCGGCCGAGCAGCTGGGCCAGCAGGGAGCCCATGCGGGTGGCGCTGTCGCGGCCCGCCTGGAGGACCTCCTCGTGGTTCAGCGGCTCCCCGGTCATCCCGGCGGCGAGGTTGGTGACCAGCGAGATCCCCAGCACCTCGGCCCCGGCCTCCCGCGCCGCGATGGCCTCGAGCACCGTCGACATGCCCACCAGGTCGGCCCCGATGACCCGCGCCATCCGGATCTCGGCCGGCGTCTCGTAGTGCGGGCCGGGGAACTGGGCGTACACGCCCTCCTCCAGCGTCGGGTCGATCTCCTTGCACAGCGCGCGCAGCCGCGGCGAGTACAGGTCGGTCAGGTCCACGAAGTTCGCCCCGACGATCGGCGAGGTCGCCGTCAGGTTGATGTGGTCGCTGATCAGGACGGGCTGCCCGGGACGCATGCCCTCGCGCAGACCGCCGCAGCCGTTGGTCAGCACGATCGTCTTGCAGCCGGCGGACACCGCGGTGCGCACCCCGTGCGCGACCGCCGCGACGCCCCGGCCCTCGTAGAAGTGCGTACGGCCGAGGAAGACCAGCGCCCGCTTGTCGCCGATGCGGTACGAGCGGATCTTGCCCCCGTGGCCCTCCACCGCCGGCGGCGGGAAGCCGGGCAGCTCGGTGACCTGGAGCTCGGCGTCGGGGGCGCCCAGGGCGTCCACCGCCGGGGCCCAGCCGGAGCCCATCACGAGGGCGACGTCGTGGGTCTCGGCGCCCGTCAGTGCGCGCAGGCGCGCGGCGGCGGCGTCGGCGGCCGCGAGGGGGTCGCCCTGGATGTCGTCCGGGAGAAGAGATGCGTTCACGCCGATGAGGGTAGCCGGTCCCGGCCTACGCGCGTAGATGACAGAGCGCACGGGAAGGCGATCGTTGTCTTGTCGTTTCCAACGAGCGTCAGCAGGGGCGCTTGCGCAGCTCCATCACGTAGTCGTACGGCGCTCCCGCCGACTCCGCCGCGTCGGCGAGCTCCCCGAGGTAGCGGGCCGAGGGCAGGCCGCCCTCGTAGCCGTCGAGGACGTACGCCCACGCGTTCTCCTCGCCCTCCAGCGTGTGCGCCCGCACCCGGACCCGGCGGTATATCCCGAGGCCCACGCCCTCCCAGCGGTCCAGCGAGTCCTCGTCCATCGGGGCGATGTCGTACAGCGCCACGAAGACCTGGGACACCGGGTCCTCGACGAGCGTCGCCAGCGCGCCCTCCCAGCCCATGTGCTCGCCGCCGAAGGTGAGCCGCCAGCCGCTCAGCCAGCCGGTGGCGCGCAGCGGCGAGTGCGGGGCGCGGCGCGTCATCAGCCGGGCGTCGAGATTGCCGGCGTACGCGGCGTAGAGCGACATGCGACGAGGGTACGGCAGCGGCCCGCGCGCCACCCGCGTCCCAGCGGCCCCCGGTGACCCGCCCGGCGCCCCCGGGCGGAAGCACCTTGAAGCGTGCGGGACAATGGGGTACGTGACTCGGATCGTGATCATCGGTGGCGGACCCGGCGGCTACGAAGCGGCGCTGGTGGCCGCTCAGCTCGGCGCGGAGGTGACCGTCGTGGACTGCGACGGTCTGGGCGGGGCGTCGGTGCTGACCGACTGCGTGCCGTCGAAGACCCTGATCGCCACGGCCGAGGTGATGACCACCTTCGACTCCTCCTACGAGGAGCTGGGCATCATCGTCGCCGACGACACCCCGCCGCTGGAGCAGGCGGCCCGGGTGGTCGGCGTGGACCTGGGCAAGGTCAACCGCCGGGTCAAGCGCCTCGCGCTCGCCCAGTCGCACGACATCACCGCCTCCGTCACCCGCGCCGGCGCCCGGGTGCTGCGCGGCCGCGGCCGGCTGGAGGGCATGCAGTCCCTCGACGGCTCCCGCAAGGTCGTCGTCACCGCCGCCGACGGCACCGAGGAGACCCTCACCGCCGACGCCGTGCTGCTCGCCACCGGCGGTCACCCGCGCGAGCTGCCCGACGCCCAGCCGGACGGCGAGCGCATCCTCAACTGGACCCAGGTCTACGACCTCACCGAGCTGCCCGACGAGCTGATCGTGGTCGGCTCCGGCGTGACCGGCGCCGAGTTCGCCGGCGCCTACCAGGCCCTCGGCTCCAAGGTCACCCTCGTCTCCTCCCGCGACCGGGTGCTGCCCGGCGAGGACCCGGACGCCGCCGCCGTCCTGGAGGACGTCTTCCGCCGCCGCGGGATGAACGTCATGGCCCGCTCCCGTGCCCAGTCCGCCAAGCGCGTCGGGGACCGGGTGGAGGTCACCCTCGCCGACGGCCGGGTCATCACCGGCAGCCACTGCCTCATGGCCGTCGGCGCCATCCCCAACAGCGAGGGGCTGGGCCTGGAGGAGGCCGGCGTCAAGGTGCGCGAGTCGGGCCACATCTGGACCGACAAGGTCTCCCGCACGACCGCGCCGGGCGTGTACGCCGCCGGTGACGTGACCGGTGTGTTCGCCCTCGCGTCCGTCGCCGCCATGCAGGGCCGCATCGCCATGTACCACTTCCTGGGCGACGCGGTGGCCCCGCTGAACCTCAAGACGGTCTCCTCCAACGTCTTCACCGACCCCGAGATCGCCACCGTCGGCTACACCCAGGCGGACGTGGACGGGGGCAAGATCGACGCCCGGGTGGTCAAGCTGCCGCTGCTGCGCAACCCGCGCGCCAAGATGCAGGGCATCCGCGACGGCTTCGTCAAGATCTTCTGCCGTCCGGGCACCGGCATCGTGGTCGGCGGCGTGGTCGTGGCGCCCCGCGCCTCGGAACTGATCCACCCCATCTCGATCGCCGTCGACAACAACCTGACGGTCGAACAGATCGCGAACGCCTTCACCGTGTACCCGTCCCTTTCCGGCTCGATCGCGGAAGTGGCACGGCAGTTGCACACCCGGAAGACGGCCGGCGAGGTCTGACCGCGCCACCGGCTCCCCCGCAGGTCGGCGGGGGCCGACCGTGACGCGCGGGGCCCGGGAGGGGTGCGGCAGGGGTACGACAGGGGTAATTCGACCCCTATACCACTTCCCGCCCCACCGTGCGAACAACTTCTGTTATTCGGCGCAAAGAGCTGAAAGCAGACGGTCGCCCGCGTTACTGTCAGTTTCGTGTTCGCTGCAGAACGTCGCCAATTGATCCTCGAAATGGTGCGCGCGAACGGGGCCGTGTCGCTCCGGGAGCTCGCCCGCGTCGTCCAGACCTCCGAAGTGACCGTACGGCGGGACGTGCGCGCACTGGAGGCAGAAGGACTCCTCGACCGCCGGCACGGCGGTGCGGTACTGCCGGGCGGGTTCACGCGGGAGTCCGGCTTTCCGCAGAAGTCCCATCTCGCGACCGCCGAGAAGACGGCCATCGCCGACCTCGCCGCCACCTTCGTCGAAGAGGGCGAGGCCATCGTGGTCGGGGCGGGGACCACCACCCAGGAACTCGCGCGCCGGCTGGCCCGTGTCCCCGGGCTGACGGTCGTCACCAACTCCCTGCTGGTGGCCCAGGCCCTGGCCCACGCCAACCGCGTCGAGGTCGTGATGACCGGCGGCACCCTGCGCGGCTCCAACTACGCCCTCGTCGGCAGCGGGGCCGAACAGTCCCTGCAGGGACTGCGGGTGTCCCGGGCCTTCCTCTCGGGCAGCGGTCTGACCGCCGAGCGCGGCCTGTCCACGTCCAACATGCTCTCCTCCTCGGTCGACCGCGCGCTCGTGCAGGCCGCCGCGGAGGTCGTGGTCCTCGCCGACCACACCAAGCTGGGCACCGACACCATGTTCCAGACCGTGCCGACGGACCTCATCACCCGCCTGGTGACGGACGAACCCCCGGCGCACGACGACCGGGCCCAGACCGAACTCCAGGCCCTGGCCGACCAGGGCGTCCAGATCGCCGTGGCGGGGGCGACCCCGTCGGGAAACGGCAGCCCGGGCGGTGATAGCGGCCCGGCGACCCGCCGGCACCACCAGGACGTGCCCGTGCCCGCGCCACGACGCGGCCCGGGGCTCCGCGCCGCCACCGCCCTGGGCGACCGGGACCGCGACCAGCCGGCCCCCCAGGAACGGGCCCGCGTCGCGGACATGCGCCGCCGCTGACCCCGCCGGGAGGACGCCGGACGTCCGGACGGCGCCCCCGAACGCACGGTTCCCCGCGCCCTGGTGGGGACGCGGGGAACCGTGGACGGGGTGCGGGCGGGTCAGTCCGCGATCTCGCAGATCGCCGCGCCCGACGTCACCGAGGCGCCGATCTCGGCGCTGAGGCCCTTGATGGTGCCGCTCTTGTGGGCGTTGAGGGGCTGCTCCATCTTCATGGCCTCCAGGACGACCACCAGGTCGCCCTCCTTGACCTCCTGGCCCTCCTCCACGGCCACCTTGACGATGGTGCCCTGCATGGGGGAGGCGAGGGTGTCGCCGGAGGCGACGGGGCCGGACTTCTTCGCCGCGCGGCGCTTGGGCTTGGCGCCGGCCGCCAGACCCGTGCGGGCCAGGCTCATGCCCAGCGAGGACGGGAGGGAGACCTCCAGGCGCTTGCCGCCGACCTCGACGACGACCGTCTCACGGCCGGCCGCCTCCTCGTCCGCCTCGGCGTCGGCCGGGGCGGTGAAGGGCTTGATGTCGTTGACGAACTCGGTCTCGATCCACCGGGTGTGGACCGTGAACGGGTCCTGCGAACCGGTCAGTTCCGGCGCGAAGGCCGGGTCGCGGACCACCGTGCGGTGGAACGGGATGGCGGTGGCCATGCCCTCGACCTGGAACTCGTCCAGCGCCCGGGCCGCCCGCTCCAGGGCCTCCTTGCGGGTGCGGCCGCTGACGATCAGCTTGGCCAGCAGGGAGTCCCACGCCGGGCCGATCACACTGCCGGACTCCACGCCCGCGTCCAGGCGCACGCCCGGACCGGTCGGGGCCTCGAACCGGGTGACCGTGCCGGGGGCGGGCAGGAAGTTGCGGCCCGGGTCCTCGCCGTTGATGCGGAACTCGAAGGAGTGGCCGCGCAGTTCGGGGTCGCCGTAGCCGAGCTCCTCGCCGTCGGCGATGCGGAACATCTCGCGCACCAGGTCGATGCCGGCGACCTCCTCGGTCACCGGGTGCTCGACCTGGAGGCGGGTGTTGACCTCCAGGAAGGAGATCGTGCCGTCCTGGCCGACGAGGAACTCGCAGGTGCCCGCGCCCTCGTAGTGGGCCTCCTTCAGGATCGCCTTGGAGGCGCGGTACAGCTCCGCGACCTGCTCCTCGCTCAGGAACGGCGCGGGCGCCTCCTCGACGAGCTTCTGGTGGCGGCGCTGCAGCGAGCAGTCACGGGTGGAGACGACGACCACGTTGCCGTGCTTGTCGGCGAGGCACTGGGTCTCCACGTGCCGGGGGCGGTCCAGGTAGCGCTCCACGAAGCACTCGCCGCGGCCGAACGCGGCCACCGCCTCGCGCACCGCGGAGTCGTAGAGCTCCGGGACCTCCTCCAGGGTGCGGGCGACCTTCAGGCCGCGGCCGCCGCCGCCGAAGGCGGCCTTGATGGCGATGGGCAGGCCGTGCTCCTTGGCGAAGGCGACGACCTCCTCCGCGCCGGAGACCGGGTCGGGGGTGCCGGCGACCAGCGGTGCGCCGGCGCGCTGGGCGATGTGCCGGGCGGCGACCTTGTCGCCGAGGTCGCGGATGGCCTGCGGGGGCGGGCCGATCCAGATCAGGCCCGCGTCCAGTACCGCCTGGGCGAACTCGGCGTTCTCCGAAAGGAAGCCGTAGCCCGGATGGACGGCGTCCGCGCCGGATTCCCGGGCGGCGTCCAGGATCTTGTCGATCACCAGATAGCTGGTCGCGGGAGTGTCACCGCCCAGGGCGAACGCCTCATCCGCGGCGCGGACATGCAGAGCGTCCCGGTCCGGGTCGGCGTAGACGGCCACGCTCGCGATACCGGCATCCCGGCAGGCCCGGGCCACGCGGACTGCGATTTCGCCACGGTTGGCGATGAGCACCTTGCGCACGATTGAGGCTCCCTCCTTGAAACAAGCCGAGTTTAGGGACTGCCGACACGGCACTACGAGTCGTCCCCAAAGGTGAGCTTGCCCACACGGAGCGTGATGCGAGGCTCGCTCGACCCCCGAAATCCCTTGTAGTACGGCGATACGCAGGACTCCTCGGGGGAAACCCTAGCCTCCCCGTGTGGCCAAGGTCTCTGTGAGAGCGTGCTGCGGCACACTCTGTTTCTTTGTGGAGTCCCTACGAATGGCCCAATGATTCTTTGCCCGCGCCGCAAGTCTTGTCCCCCGGTTTACCCGTTAGTAGCGTTCACGCTGTCTCGAACGTACTTGGGGTAACAGGAGTTCTGCTCGAAGGGCGCCGGAGGGCGCGGACGGCTCGGAAGTGGGTGGGGACCGGTGGTGCGCAGGCCGGTGGCGTGGATCGTGGCGGTCGTCCTCCTGGTGGAGGCGGTCGGCATCGCCGCGGTGAACTGGTTCCTCGGAGTGGTCGTCGACCGCCAGGACATGTCCCTGGCCGGCCTCGACCCGGACACCATGTCGACGTCGTCCAAGATCGGCGGCGTGGTCTTCGGCCTCTACTTCGCCGCCTGCGGAGTCGTCGCCCTGCTCGTCGCGGTCCGCGACCGCCCGCCGGCCGGCCTCGGGCGGGTCCTGCTGGTCAGCGCCGCCGTGGTGCACGCCCTGCTCGGCGCCTTCGCCTGGGGCCTGATGGGCTGGCCCGCGTTCCTGTACATGGTCGTCGTCCTGGCGCTGATCGTGCTGCTCCTGATGACGTACGACCGTCCGGCGGCCGGAGCGGCCCGGGGCGGCCCCACGGGGCCCCAGGACGCGCCCGCGGGCCCCGAGGGCCCCCGGGGCGACGGGGGCTCCCCGGTCAGTCCTCCGCCGGCGCCCACAACTCCGTGATGCCGGTGCCCAGCTGCGCCAGCAGCCTGCGCAGCAGGGGCAGGCTGAGCCCGATCACGTTGCCGTGGTCGCCGTCGATGCGGTCGACGAACGGCGCCGACCGGCCGTCGAGGGTGAACGCCCCGGCGACGTGGAGGGGTTCGCCCGAGGCGACGTAGGCGGCGATCTCCTCGTCCGTGGGGTCGCCGAAGTGCACGACCGTGGACGCGGTGGCGGAGGCGTACCGCCCGCTCGCCGTGTCGTAGACGCAGTGCCCGGTCTGCAGGGTGCCCGCGCGGCCGCGCATCGCCTTCCAGCGGGCGGTCGCCTCCTCGGCGTCGGCGGGCTTGCCGAGCGCCTGGCCGTCCAGGTCCAGCACCGAGTCGCAGCCGATCACCAGCGCGCCCTTCACGTCCGGGCGGGCCGCCACGACGGACGCCTTGGCCTCGGCCAGGGCCAGGGCCAGCTCGGCGGGGCTCGGGGCGCTGACGGCGTCCTCGTCGACCCCGCTGACGATCACCTCGGGAGCGAAACCGGCCTGGCGCAGCAGGCCCAGCCGGGCGGGGGACTGGGAGGCGAGCACGAGTCGCCTGCGGTGCATCTCGGTCATGCGATCAGGTTAGTCAGGGTCGGCCGTCCGGCTCACCTGAGACCGATCACGATCATGATCAGGAACATGGCCAGGGCCATGAGCAGGCCGAGCCGCCGAAGCATGTCCTGCATGTCGCGCAGTTCCTTCGGCGGCTCGTCGTCGCGGTCTTGCCACAGCATTCCCCCAGCGTGCCCCCTCCGGGCGGGGCCGCGCCTGAGTACGCGTACTCAGCTTGCCGGGGGAACCGGGACCGTCCCTCCTCGCCTTGTCTAGGGCCTGTCGTTTGGATCATTCCGGCGTCGCGGGGTCCGGCACGCGCATCTGCGGCGTTGTCGTCGGTTTCCCCCACTCTCGGCTTCGCTCGAGCGGGAGGGGCCCCCATCGCTCCGCGTCGCCGCCCTCCTCCGCCTTGCAGCTGCACGCACCAGACCCCGCTCGGGTCGGCGACAAGGCGCCGTGGGCCGGGCCGGACTGATCCAAACGACAGGCCCTAGCCCGGCCAGTACGTGCGGCTCCACGAGGTGGGGCCGGGGCGGGGGACGCGGCGGTGGGCGATGCGGGACGGGTCGGACCACGCCGCCCTCGGGGGCTCCGCGCCGCTCGGCTGTGCCGCAGCCGCGGCGGCGCGGGCCCGGACCACCGCCAGGGCGGCGGCGAGCTCCTCGGGGGTCGGGTTGCCCCGGACGACCTTGATGGTCACAGCGACTCCTTAGAGGGGGATGTTGCCGTGCTTCTTGGGGGGCAGGGACGCGCGTTTGGTGCGCAGCTGGCGCAGGCCGCGCACGACCTGGCGGCGCGTGTCGGACGGCATGATCACGGCGTCCACGTAGCCGCGCTCGGCCGCGACGTAGGGGTTGAGGAGGGTGTCCTCGTACTCCTGGATCAGCCGGGCCCGCACCGCCTCGACGTCCTCGCCGTTCGCCTCGGCCTCGGCGAGGGTGCGCCGGTGCAGGATGTTGACGGCGCCCTGGGCGCCCATGACGGCGATCTGGGCGGTGGGCCAGGCCAGGTTGAGGTCGGCGCCCAGGTGCTTGGAGCCCATCACGTCGTAGGCCCCGCCGAAGGCCTTGCGGGTGATCACGGTGATCAGCGGGACGGTGGCCTCGGCGTAGGCGTAGATCAGCTTGGCGCCGCGGCGGATGATGCCGTCGTGCTCCTGGCCGACGCCGGGCAGGAAGCCGGGCACGTCGACGAAGGTCAGCACGGGAATGTTGAACGCGTCGCAGGTGCGCACGAACCGGGCGGCCTTCTCCGACGCGGTGATGTCCAGGCAGCCGGCGAACTGCATCGGCTGGTTGGCGACCACGCCGACCGGCTGGCCCTCCACCCGGCCGAAGCCGGTCAGGATGTTCGGCGCGAACAGCGGCTGGGTCTCGAAGAACTCGGCGTCGTCCAGGACGTGTTCGACCACCGTGTGCATGTCGTACGGCTGGTTCGCGCTGTCGGGCACCAGGGTGTCCAGCTCGCGGTCCTCGTCGGTGACCGACAGGTCGGCCTCCTCGGGGAAGACCGGCGCCTCGGAGAGGTTGTTGGACGGCAGGTAGCTCAGCAGCTGCTTGACGTACTCGATGGCGTCCTTCTCGTCGCCCGCCATGTGGTGGGCCACGCCGGAGACCGCGTTGTGGGTGCGCGCCCCGCCCAGCTCCTCGAAGCCGACGTCCTCACCGGTGACGGTCTTGATGACGTCGGGGCCGGTGATGAACATGTGGGACGTCTGGTCGACCATCACCGTGAAGTCGGTGATCGCGGGGGAGTACACCGCGCCGCCCGCGCACGGACCGACGACCAGGCTGATCTGGGGGATCACACCCGAGGCGTGGGTGTTGCGGCGGAAGATCTCGCCGTACGCGCCCAGCGAGGCCACGCCCTCCTGGATGCGGGCGCCGCCGGAGTCGTTGATGCCGATGACCGGGCAGCCGGTCTTCAGCGCGAAGTCCATGACCTTGACGATCTTCTGGCCGTAGACCTCGCCCAGCGCGCCGCCGAAGACGGTGAAGTCCTGCGAGAACACGGCCACCGGGCGGCCGTCGACGGTGCCGTAGCCGGTGACCACGCCGTCGCCGTAGGGCCGGTTGCTGTCCAGGCCGAAGTGGGTGGAGCGGTGCTGGGCGAACTCGTCCAGCTCCACGAACGAACCCTCGTCCAGGAGGAGTTCGATGCGCTCACGGGCCGTCAGTTTGCCCTTGGCGTGCTGCTTCTCGACGGCGCGTGCGGAGCCGGCGTGCGTCGCCTCCTCGATCCGGCGCTGGAGGTCCGCGAGCTTGCCCGCGGTCGTGTGGATGTCGATCCCTTGGATCTCGTGACGCTCTTCCGGCTCGGACATCGGGATGCGGCTCCCTGCCTGCTCAAAAGGGGGGACGGTTACTCATCCGTAGCGTAGTGGGGGCCCTCCGGATCGGCAGTGCGGCGTTTACCACACCTAGGGTGGCTTGCATGACGCCGCGAGATGCAGCAGACGCGAACAGCAGCCGGTGGTCCGACCTCGAACGCCCGCCCCTCGGCGTGACGGCCCTGCGCCGGGGCCTCGTCCGCGAGGGCGGGCTGTGGTCCGGCATCGAGGTGGTCCAGCGCACCGGGTCCACCAACAGCGACCTGGTGGCGCGGGTCGCGGCCGGGACGGCGGCCGAGGGCGCGGTCCTGGTCGCCGAGGAGCAGACGGCGGGCCGGGGCCGCCTGGACCGCCGGTGGTCGGCACCGGCCCGCTCGGGGCTGTTCTTCTCCGTGTACCTGCGCCCGGCCGAGGTGCCGGTGGCCCGCTGGGGCTGGCTGCCGCTGCTGACCGGCGTCGCCGTCGCCACGGGCCTGTCCCGGGCGGCCGGCGTCGACACGGCCCTGAAGTGGCCCAACGACCTGCTGGTGACCGTCGGCGACGAGGAGCGCAAGGCCGGCGGCATCCTCGCGGAGCGGGCCGGCCCCGACGGGGTGGTCGTCGGCGTCGGCGTGAACGTCTCCCTGCGCGCCGAGGAACTGCCCGTGCCGCAGGCCGGCTCCCTCGCGCTGGCCGGAGCGGTCACCACGGACCGGGACCCGCTGCTGCGGGCGGTCCTGCGGTCCCTGGAGGACTGGTACGGGCGCTGGCGCGCGGCGGACGGCGACCCCGGCCCCAGCGGCGTGCAGGAGACGTACGCGGCGGGCTGCGCGACGCTGGGCCGTGCGGTGCGGGCGGAGCTGCCCGGGGACCGGTCGGTGGTCGGCGAGGCGATCGCGGTCGACGGCGACGGCCGCCTGGTCCTGGCGACGCCGGACGGCCTGCGGGAGCCGGTCGGCGCCGGCGACATCGTGCACCTGCGGCCGGCCTAGGCGGCGGAGAGGATGAGGGGAGGGCGAGTCTGAACGCGATCGTCGCCCGCCCCGTACCCGACAGCGGGCCACGGGCCCCGGTCCGGCTCCCGGAGTGAGCTGGCGCACACCTGCCGTAGAGTTGAGGCCGGTCGATACCTGACCGCGGTAGATCGGAAGGGCAGCAGGCGTGACCGTCGACGACACGGGCTCGGGCGCGGACGCGCAGCCCGGCGACGCGGGCGAGGACCCGCTCGCGCTGCGCCTCGAACAGCTCATCCTGGGCGCCGAGCGCCGCTACACCCCGTTCCAGGCCGCGCGCAGCGCCGGCGTCTCCATGGAACTGGCGTCCCGCTTCTGGCGGGCCATGGGCTTCGCCGACATCGGCCAGGCCCGGGCCCTCACCGAGGCCGACGTCCTGGCCCTGCGCCGGCTCGCCGGCCTCGTCGAGGCGGGGCTGCTCAGCGAGGCCATGGCGGTGCAGGTGGCGCGGTCCACGGGGCAGACCACCGCCCGGTTGGCGGAATGGCAGATCGATTCGTTCCTGGAGGGTCTGACCGAGCCCCCCGAGCCGGGCATGACCCGCACCGAGGTGACGTACCCGATCGTCGAGCTGCTCCTGCCCGAGCTGGAGGAGTTCCTGGTCTACGTCTGGCGCCGCCAGCTCGCCGCCTCGGCAGGCCGGGTCGTGCAGACCGGCGACGACGAGGAGATGGTCGACCGGCGCCTGGCCGTCGGCTTCGCCGACCTCGTCGGGTTCACCCGGCTGACCCGCCGGATGGAGGAGGAGGAGCTGGGCGAGCTGGTCGAGGCGTTCGAGACCACGGCCGCCGACCTCGTCGCCGCGCGGGGCGGGCGCCTGATCAAGACCCTCGGCGACGAGGTGCTCTACGCCGCCGACGACGCCGGCACGGCCGCCGAGATCGGCCTGCGGCTCATCGAGACGATGGCGAACGACGAGACGATGCCCGAGCTGCGCGTCGGGATGGCGTTCGGCACGGTCACCACCCGGATGGGCGACGTCTTCGGGACCACCGTGAACCTCGCCTCCCGGCTCACCTCGATAGCGCCCCGGGACGCCGTGCTGGTCGACAGCGCCTTCGCGGAGGAGCTGATCCGCACCGGGGAGGCGCCCACCTCGGAGGCCGAGGCGGCCGAGGAGGCGGCGGCCGCCGAGAAGGAGGGCGAGGAGCCGCCCACGTACCGCTTCGCGCTCCGCCCGATGTGGCAGCGCCCGGTGCGTGGCCTCGGCGTGGTCGAGCCCTGGCTGCTCAGCCGACGGGAAGCCGACCCGGAGTAGCCGCGCCCGGGAGCAGCGGCGCGTCCAGCAGGTCCACGCACAGCCCGATGAGCGGCACGCACAGGCCGGGCTGCCGGGGTGTGGGCGGCGCGGGAGCGGGCGGTGCGGTGCTGGGCGGGGGTGCCGGGGCCGTGGTCGTCGGCGGCACGGGGGCACGGGTGGTCGGGGCGGGGTCGACCGGTGGGGTGCCGGGCGCGGTGGGTGGTGTCCGGTGCGGGGCGGGAGCCCCGGGGCGTGCGGCCGCGCTGCTCCCCGGGACCACGGCGACGGAGGCCGTTCTGCCGCCGTCTGCGGCCGCCGCGTCCGGTGTGGCACCGGCCGGCGGTGTCGTGGCCGTGGGGGATGCGGTGGGCCGGGCGGCGACGGTGGCGTTGCCGGCGCGGTCGGGGGCGGCGGGGGTGCCCGAGCGGTGGTCGGTACGGGGTTCGGCCTCCGCCGTGCCGATTCCGCCGACCCCGGACTCGGGAGCGAGCCGCACGAGGCTCAGCACGCCGACGGCCACGAGCAGCCCACCGACCGCGAGCAACGCCTTCCGGTGCCGGGGCCGCCGGTGCCGCCCACGACCACCGGGTGCGTCCGCCGGGGCGGGGGTGGCGGCGCGGGCGCGGGTGGCTGTCGCCGCTCGGGGGGTTGCCTGGGTGGGGGGCGTTGGCGTGCTGCTTCTACGACTGCCCGCGGCGGGTGCCTTCGGCTGGGGCGGGGTGGCGCTCGTCCGTACGGTGTCTGCCGGTGGTTGCGTCTGGCCCCGGGTGTCGCCCGCTGAGGTGGTGTTCGTGGCGGTCGGGCGCCGGGCCACTGTCTTCTGGGGGGCCGTGCTCGCCGGGGCCGTGCCCTGGGCGGGAGCCGACGGGTGCGGTGCTGGTGTCGTCGGCTGGGTCGGGGCGTGGCCTGTCGGTGGGGTGCTCTGGGCGCCGGTTGGGGTGCGGTCCGCCGAAGTGGTGTCCCTGGGCGCTGGGTGGGGGGCCAGCGCCTTCCGGGGGGTTGTCGCCGCTGGGGCTGTGCCCCTGGCCATGGCCATCGGGTGCGGTGCCGGAGTCGTCGGCGGGTGCGGGGCCACTGTCTCCTGTGGGGCCACGGTCTGCGGGGTCGTGCCCTCGGTGCGGGGTCTCGGGTCCGGCGTCTCCGCCTCGGTCGGGGCGTTCGCCGACGCGGTGTCCCCGGGCGTCGGGCGCCGGGCCTCCGTTCCCTGGACCGCCCTGGCTATGGCGGCCGCCGTCGGCCCCGTGCCCCCGTTCCCCGTCGCTCCGGTGGCCGCCCCCGGGCCCCCGCCCCCGGCCGGCTGTTCCGTCGGCGTCGGTGAGGGCGTGGTGGCCCGCGTCGTCGTGGTCGATGTCGTGGCCGTCGTGTGTGCCGGCGTGTTCGTCATCGTGTTCCCTCCCCGATGCGTTCGCGCCCCCGCGCCCCCCACAGGTCCTGTGCGCCGTGGCGGACGCACGCTATGCGCTCGTGTGGGTGAAGGGTGGGCGTCAGGGGGGTTTGTCACCCGAACGGGTAGTCGGTCCCGGGTTCCGGGAGCGACCGGCGTGTCGGTCTGCTCTTTCCCCCGACGGGCCGGGCTGCGATGATCGGGCGAGCGGATCAGTTAACCGGCGTTAACCAGGAGGGTGTCATGAGCGAGGAGCGGTTCGGGGAGTTCGTCCTGGTGCGGCGGCACGAGGACGGGCACGTGGCGGAACTGGCCCTGGATCGGCCGAAGGCCATGAACGCCGTCTCGTCCGGGATGGCCCGCGCGATCGCCGGCGCGTGCACGGCGCTGGGCGAGGACCGGGACGTACGGGTGGTGGTGCTGACGTCGACGCACGAACGGGCGTTCTGCGTGGGCGCCGACCTGAAGGAGCGCAACTCCCTCAGCGACGCGGAGCTGCTGCGGCAGCGGCCGGTGTCGCGCGGGGCGTACACCGGGGTGCTGGAGCTGCCCGTGCCGGTGATCGCGGCGGTGCACGGGTACGCGCTCGGCGGCGGGTTCGAGCTGGCCCTGTCGTGCGACGTGATCGTGGCCGACCGCACGGCCGTGGTGGGCCTGCCGGAGGTGTCGGTGGGTGTGCTCCCCGGCGGCGGCGGGACCCAGCTGCTGCCGCGGCGGGTCGGCGCGGCCCGGGCGGCGGAGCTGGTGTTCACCGCGCGCCGGGTGGAGGCGGCCGAGGCGCGGGAGCTGGGGCTGGTGGACGTGCTGGTGGACGAGGGCCGGGACCGGGAGGAGGCGCTGGCGATGGCCGCCCGCATCGCGGGGAACTCACCCGTCGGCGTGCGTGCGGCCAAGCGCGCCCTGCGCCTCGGCCAGGGCCTCGACCTGCGGGCCGGCCTGGAGGTGGAGGACGCGGCCTGGCGCACGGTGGCGTTCTCGGGCGACCGCGCGGAGGGTGTCGCGGCGTTCAACGAGAAGCGCAAGCCGCAGTGGCCGGGGGAGTAGGGGGACCGCTCCCGACACTCCGCGGGTGAGAGGGCCCGCGGCTGGTCCGAGCGCCACGTCTGCGACTGGTTTCCGTACCTTTCCGCCGGATTGTCCCTAGCCTGGGTGGATGGGTGACGACAGACGGCTCGCCGCCGTGGTGGCGTTGGCGCAGGGGATGGCCGCGGCGCACACGCCCCAGGACTCCTGGCGCGCGGCCGCCCTCGGCGCGTGCCGCGCGCTGGCCGGGACGTTCGCCGCGCTCTCGGTGTGGGAGCGCGAGCTCGGACTCCTGCGCGTCCTGGTGAACGTCGGCGACCGTGCCGCCGACGAGGAGGAGTTCCCGGAGGCCGAGGCGTACCCCGTCCACCGCTTCCCGGAGATCACCGAGTTCCTGCACGAGCGCTGGATCACCGGTGGTGAGCCCAACGCCTGGGTGGAGACCGCGGACGGCGGGGCCGCGGGCGAGCCCGGCTACTGCCACCAGCGCGTGGCGGCGCTGCGGCGCCGGGGCCGCGGGTCCTGCGTGGTCGCCCCGATCGTCCTGCACGGCCGCGCCTGGGGCGAGCTGTACGTCGCCCGCTCCACCGGCGCCCCGGTCTTCGACCGCGCCGACGCCGACTTCGCCACCGTGCTCGCCTCCGTGGTCTCCGCCGGCCTCGCCCAGACCGAGCGCCTGGAGGAGGCGCGGCGGCTGGCCTTCACCGACGCCCTGACCGGCCTCGCCAACCGCCGCGCGGTCGACGTGGGCCTGGAGGAGGCGGTGGAGCGCTACCGGCGGGAGGGGACCGTCGTCAGCCTGGTGGTGTGCGACCTCAACGGGCTCAAGCGGGTCAATGACACCCTCGGGCACGCCGTCGGCGACCGGCTGCTGGAGCGGTTCGGGTCGGTGCTGTCGCTGTGCGGGGCGATGCTGCCCGGCGCGCTCGCGGCCCGGCTCGGCGGCGACGAGTTCTGCCTGCTGGCCGTCGGTCCGCCCGCCGACGACGTCGTGAAGGTCGCCGACGAGCTGTGCCGCCGCGCCGGCGAGCTGGAACTGGGCGACGGCGTGGCCTGCGGGGTCGCCTCCACCGGGGACCCCGTCGGCCCCGTACGCTCCGCCCGCCGGCTGTTCCGGCTCGCGGACGCCGCGCAGTACCGGGCCAAGGCCGAGCACGCGGCGCGGCCCGTGGTCGCCGGCCGCGAGGGCCCCGACGACCCGGTGGTCCGCCTCGCGGACGCGCCGGACACCCCCGACGGCGGGACCGGCGCCGAGCGCCGCCGCTTCCGGGGACGCCCCTGACGTCCCCCATGGCCGTCACCCACTCCCGTGTGACGCAATCGGTAAGGGGTGCACCCCACCCCCACTGGTGACATCCGGGAATTCACTGCGTACGCTCCTGAATATGGATATGCACACTGTGGTGGTGGGGACGTCCGGCGTCACCGCGTCCGACGTTCTCGCCGTGGCGCGCGGCGGCGCCCGGGTCGAGCTCTCCGACGAGGCGGTGGCGGCCCTCGCCGCGGCCCGCGAGATCGTGGACGCGCTGGCGGCCAAGCCCGAGCCCGTCTACGGCGTCTCCACCGGTTTCGGCGCCCTGGCCACCCGGCACATCAGCCAGGAACTGCGCACCCAGCTCCAGCGCAACATCGTCCGCTCGCACGCCGCCGGCATGGGGCCGCGGGTCGAGCGCGAGGTCGTCCGCGCCCTGATGTTCCTGCGGCTGAAGACGGTCTGCTCCGGCCACACCGGCGTGCGGCCCGAGGTCGCGCAGACCATGGCCGACCTGCTCAACGCCGGCATCACCCCGGTCGTCCACGAGTACGGCTCGCTCGGCTGCTCCGGCGACCTCGCCCCGCTCTCCCACTGCGCGCTCGCGCTGATGGGCGAGGGCGACGCCGAGGGCCCGGACGGCACCGTACGGCCGGCCGCCGAGCTGCTCGCCGAGCACGGCATCGCCCCCGTCGAGCTGCGCGAGAAGGAGGGCCTGGCCCTCCTCAACGGAACCGACGGCATGCTCGGCATGCTGGTCATGGCCCTCGCCGACCTGGACACCCTCTACACGTCCGCCGACATCACCGCCGCCCTGAGCCTGGAGGCGCTGCTCGGCACGGACAAGGTGCTGGCCCCCGAGCTGCACGCCATCCGGCCGCACCCGGGACAGGGCGCCTCGGCCGCCAACATGCTCGCCGTGCTGAAGGACTCGCAGCTCACCGGGCACCACCAGGACGACGCCCCACGCGTCCAGGACGCCTACTCCGTGCGCTGCGCCCCGCAGGTCGCCGGCGCCGGCCGGGACACCCTCGCCCACGCCCGCCTGGTCGCCGAGCGCGAGCTGGCCGCCGCGGTCGACAATCCCGTGGTGCTGCCCGACGGGCGCGTGGAGTCCAACGGCAACTTCCACGGCGCCCCGGTCGCCTACGTGCTGGACTTCCTCGCCATCGCGGCCGCCGACCTCGCCTCCATCGCCGAGCGCCGCACCGACCGGCTGCTGGACAAGAACCGCAGCCACGGCCTGCCGCCGTTCCTCGCGGACGACCCGGGCGTCGACTCCGGCCTCATGATCGCCCAGTACACGCAGGCCGCCCTGGTCAGCGAGATGAAGCGGCTGGCCGTCCCCGCGTCGGCGGACTCCATCCCGTCCTCCGCGATGCAGGAGGACCACGTCTCGATGGGCTGGTCGGCGGCGCGCAAGCTGCGCACGGCCGTCGACAACCTCACCCGCGTCCTGGCGATCGAGCTGTACGCCGCCACGCGCGCGGTGGAGCTGCGCGAGGGCCTGACCCCGGCGCCGGCCACCCGGGCCGTCATCGACGCCGTGCGGGAGGCGGGGGTCGAGGGTCCCGGGCCCGACCGCTTCCTCGCGCCCGACCTGGCCGCGGCCGACGCCTTCGTGCGCGACGGCCTGCTGGTCGCGGCGGCGGAGAAGGTCACCGGCCCGCTGCGCTGAACGCGCGGGGCCCCGCCACCAGGTGGCGGGGCCCGGGCGCCGTACGCGACGGCGGTGCGTCCGTGGTCACTTGAGCTTGGCGACCTGCGCCCGGGTCACGGCCGCCGGGATGGTCGTCTCCTTGCCGCTCGCCAGGGCGGCGAAGTTGACCGTGTAGAACGAGGCGACGGTGCTGCCCTTGCGGACCACCTCGGTGTGGAAGGTGGCCGTGCCCTCGCCGTCCATGTCCACGGACTCGGCGAACGCGACCGACTCGTCGCCCAGGCCCGAACCCTTCTCCGCGGTCACCTTGGTGACCTTGGTGTTCTCGCCGTCGGCGGCCAGGCCGAACCCGCCGGCGCAGGCGCTCACGCCGTCGGAGACCGCCTTCAGGGCCTTCTGGGCGCCGTCGCCCCCGTACGAGGACAGGCCCACGAACGTCAGGTTCACGTTGAAGGCGTCCTCGAGGCCGGCCGCGGGGTCCGACGGGGCGGCGGTGCCCGGGGTCTTGGCCTCGGTGACGGAGTTGCTGGCGTTCGCGGGCGTGTCACCCGGGGCGAGACCGGCGGTGGCCCAGGCGAGCGGGTCGCAGGCGGCCTTGTCGGTCTTCACCGCGGACTTGGACTTCGGCAGGGTGTCGTCACCCGAGTCGACCTTGTAGCCCGGGACGTCGCCCTGGGCGAGGAGCAGCTTCTCCAGCGCGGCCGACGTGAGGGCCTCGGCGGCCGGCGTGGGCGTCGCGGCCGACGCGCTCGCCCCGCCCGCGTCCTTGCCGGAGTCCTCGGTGTCGTCCGACGCGTCGGAGCACCCCGTGAGGAGGGCGAGTGACAGGACGCCGACAGCTGTCGCGGCGTACAGCCGCGCCCCCGATGATCTCTTCATGCGCGGACTATGAACGTCCTGTCAAAGGTTCGTCAAGTTCTGTCAAAGGCCCAGGCGTTCCCGGCGGACGGAATACACCACGAAGCCGGCGCCCAGCGCGAGCAGGGTCGTCCCGCCCACCACGTAGGGCGTGGTGTCGAAGCTCCCGGTGTCGGCGAGCCGGGTCCCGGCGCCGGAGAGACCGTCGGCGTCGGTCGTGCCGGCGGCGGTGTCGGTAGTGGTCTCGGTGGTGGTGTCCGCGGCCGTGCGGGCGGCGGTGGCGGTGCGCCCGGCCGTGCCCACGGCGTCCGCCGTGGTGGCCCGGGCCTGCGTGCTGACCTGCGTCGACGCGCTCGTGGCCGACCCCGTCGTGTCCGCCGTCTCCTGGGTGGCGTTGGCGGTCGGGACGAACCAGAGGGCGCACAGCAGCGTCCCCGCGGCGGCGGCGGTCAGCAAAGGACGGCGAGCGGATGACACGGAATATCGATCCCCTTGTGGCGCTGGCGAATTGGCCGTGTGGGGCGATGTTAGTGAAAGCCGCGGGTCACGGGAAAGTCACGGACGGCAGGAGCCGTACGCTCCCGACCATGAGCACTGAAGAGACATCACGTTTTGTACGGCTTCGGGTGGAACTGGTCCTGGAGGTGGCGGACGGGGACGCCGTGACCGGGGCGGCCCTGCGGCACATCGCCGAGGACCCGGACGTGCCCGACGAGGAGCGCACCCATGCTCAGAGCGCTGTGACGGAAGACACCGCGGAGGCGCTCGCGTACCTCGTCGACCCGTTCGCGCTGGTCAGCGAGGTGCCCGGGGTCGAGCTCCAGCAGGCGTCCTGGTCGAGTGAGCGGATCGACTACGACCCGGACTCGCCCGACTGGGACCTCGACGAGGATGATGTCGAGGAAGATGAGGACGAGCAGGGCGGCGGCGGCATCGGCTGAGCGTTCCGGGGAAATCGTGACCCCGGGCGGCAACCACCGTCCGGGGTTCCGTCGTCTCAAGGGGCGCACGGGCCGACCCTCGCACCACGGGCCACGCGGTGGACCACCACCGCCCGGACGTGGTGTGCCCCACACATACGGTGGATGTGGAACGGGACGAACCGGTCGCGGCGTTGAACTCACTTACGGGGACCCTCGGGGTTTTTCGGTTATCGGCAACGATGGAGAAGCGTGTGATTGCGAACAGTAAGCGGCGCAAGGGTCTGATGGCCGCGTCCGCACTGCTCGGCGGCATCCTGGTGCTCTCTGGATGTTCGGACGGCGACGCGAGTGCCTCCGGCGACAGCGGCAAGGACACCTCGTCGGCGAACGTCGACGAGGCAGCGGCCCAGAAGACGTCCGAGGCGCAGATCAAGATCACACCCGGGGACGGCACGAACAACGCCTCCATCAACAACTCCGCCGCCGTCACGGTGAGCAAGGGCACGCTCACCGAGGTCACCATGACCACCGCGGACGGCGCCGCCGTCCAGGGCGAGATGTCGGCCGACCGCACCAGCTGGAAGCCCAGCGGCCAGCTGGAGCGTTCGACCACCTACAAGCTCGCGGTCAGCGCCAAGGACTCCGACGGCCGCGTCGCCCACGAGAACGCCTCGTTCAGCACGGTCTCCCCGGCCAACAGCTTCATAGGCAGCTTCACGCCGGAGAACGGCTCCACGGTGGGCGTGGGCATGCCGGTGTCGATCAACTTCAACAAGCAGATCACCAACAAGGCTGCCGTCCAGAAGGGCGTCACGGTCACCTCCAGCAGCGGCCAGGAGGTCGTCTGCCACTGGTTCAGCACCCAGCGCATGGACTGCCGCCCCCAGGACTACTGGCAGGCGAACTCCACCGTGACGCTGATGCTGGCGCTCGACGGCGTCGAGGGCGCGAGCGGCGTCTACGGCGTGCAGCAGAAGACGGTCACCTTCCACATCGGCCGCAACCAGGTCAGCTACGTCGACGCGAAGACCAAGCAGATGAAGGTCACGCAGGACGGCAAGGTCGTCAAGACCATCCCGATCTCGGCCGGCTCGCCCGACAACAAGACGTACGAAGGCATCATGGTGATGTCCGAGAAGTTCAAGGAGACGCGCATGAACGGCGCAACCGTGGGCTTCACCGACGACGACGGCAAGGGCGAGTACGACATCAAGGACGTGCCGCACGCCATCCGGCTGACCAACTCCGGCACCTTCGTGCACGGCAACTACTGGGGCGCCAAGTCCATCTTCGGCAGCGTCAACACCAGCCACGGCTGCGTGGGCCTGTCCGACACCAAGGGCGCCAACGACACCGGCACGCCGGGCTACTGGTTCTTCACCCACTCGATCGTCGGTGACGTCGTGGTCGTGAAGAACACCGGCGACAAGACCGTCGCCCCGGACAACGGCCTCAACGGCTGGAACCTCGACTGGGCGACCTGGAAGGCCGGTTCGGCCGTCTGACGCCCTGACAGCCCGGCCCGCCATCCGGCCGGACGCACACACGCCCGGGTGCCGCCCCCTTCGCCGAGGGGGCGGCACCGCTGTGTCCGGGCCCGCCCACGGCCTTCTCATCCCGCTCTTATGCGGGCCTTATCGAGTCATCACGCGCCGTCCCTAGCTTTCGGCGCATGTTCTTCACCTACCTGAGGCGCGAACTGCGCCGCCGCAGAAAGGCGGCCCTCGTCGTCGCCTCCGGCCTCGCGCTGGGCATCGCCCTGGTCATCGTGGTCACCTCCGTGTCCTCGGGCATGGGGAAGGCCCAGGACAAGGTCCTCCAGTCGCTCTACGGCCTGGGGACGGACATGACGGTGACCAAGGCCGCCGCACCGGCGGCCGGTTCGTCCGAGCGCCCCCGCTTCCAGTTCGACGCGCGGGAGGACGGCGACGACTCCGAGCAGAGCAGCGACCGCGTGATGGTCCAGGGCTTCCAGACCCTGGCCTCCTCCACCGTCGCCGAGGTGAGCGAACAGAAGGGCGTCCAGGGCGCGGTCGGCGGGCTGAGCCTCCAGGTCGTCAAGGTCAGCGGCCAGTTCACCCGCGGCCAGTTCCAGCAGGACGGCACCGGCGGGCGGCAGGGCGGACCCGGCCAGAACGGCGGCAGCGGCGCCCCCCAGGGCGAGGTGCAGGGCGGCGGGGCCGACTTCGACGTCAACAGCTACTCCGTCTACGGCACGGACGTCACCCAGCCGGCCCTCGGCCCGCTGACCTCCTCGAAGATCACCAGCGGTCGTACGTTCAAGACGACCGAGACCGCCGCCGAGGTGGCCGTGGCCGACTCGGCCTACGCCAAGGAGAAGAAGCTGAAGGTCGGCTCCACCGTCACCGTCAAGGGCGTGAAGTTCACGGTGATCGGCGTGGCCACGGCCGACAGCGGCGACGCGGCGGCCAACCTCTACATCCCGCTGAAGCAGGCCCAGACGCTCGCCGACGCGGCCGGCAAGGTCACCACGATCTACGTCCAGGCGACCGACTCGAAGAAGATCGACACCGTCAAGTCCGCGATCCGGAAGAACGTCTCGGGCACCACGGTGACGACCTCCGCCGACCTCGCGGACACCGTCTCCGGCTCGCTGTCCACCGCCTCCTCCCTCGCCACCAGCGTCGGCAGATGGCTGTCCATCGCCGTGCTCGTCGCCGCGTTCCTGGTGGCCGGGCTGCTCACCTCCGCCGCGGTCTCCCGCCGCGTCCGGGAGTTCGGCACGCTCAAGGCCCTCGGCTGGACGTCCGGTCGGGTCACCCGCCAGGTGGTCGGCGAGGCCATGGTCAACGGCCTGCTCGGCGGCGCCCTCGGCATCGCCCTGGGCCTCGCCGGCGCCTACGCGGTGACGGCCGTCAGCCCGACCCTCCAGGCCCAGCTGGGCGGCGGGAGCGGGGGGAGCGGCGGCCCGGGCGGCGGTCCGGGCGGTGGCTTCGCCGGCCCCGGCCGGCAGGCGGCGGCCAAGACCCTGGACGTCGCCCTGACCGCGCCGGTGAGCGTCACGACGGTGTCGATCGCGGTCGGCCTCGCGGTGGCCGGCGGCCTGATCGCGGGGGCCTTCGGCGGCTGGCGCGCCTCACGCCTGCGCCCCGCGGACGCGCTGCGCCGCGTCGAGTGACGCCGACCCGCGCCGACCCCCCTTTCCCCTCCCAGGAGTTGCACCCACCATGTACGAACTCAGAGGCGTGACCAAGCGCTACACCCGCGGCAAGGAGACCGTCCACGCGCTGGACGGCGTGGACCTCACGATCGCCGACGGCGACCGCCTGGTCATCCAGGGACCCACCGGCGGCGGCAAGTCGACGCTGCTGCAGATGCTGGGCGGCCTGGACCGCCCGACCTCAGGCGAGGTGGTCCTGGACGGCACCGACCTGGCCCGGCTGCCGGAGGCCCGGCTGACCACGGTGCGCAGTGAGAACATCGGCTTCGTCTTCCAGTCCTTCAACCTCATCCCCACCCTGACGGCCCAGGAGAACGTCGAGACCGCGCTGGTCCCGCTGGGCGTGAAGGTGAAGGAGCGCCGCGAGCGGGCCGCGGAGGCCCTGCGCTCGGTGGGCCTCGGCGAACGCCTCGGCCACCTCCCCTCGGAGATGTCCGGCGGCCAGCAGCAGCGCGTCGCCATCGCCCGCGCGCTGGTCAAGCAGCCCAAGGTGCTCCTCGCCGACGAGCCCACCGGCAACCTCGACGAGGGCATGCGCGACGAGATCATGGACGTCCTGGACACCCTGTGGAAGGAGCGCGGCCTGACCTTCATCATGGTCACCCACGACTCCGCCATCGCGCGGAAGGCGCCGCGCCTGGCCACCATCCGCAAGGGCAGGCTGACCCTGACGGAGAAGGCGGCGCCCTGAGGGGCGGGGGGCCCGCCTGAGGGGGGTGGGGCCCGCCTGAGAGGGGTGGGGCCTGCCTGAGGGGGGTGGCCCGGCCGTCCGCCGCCCCTCGCCGTCCGCCCCCCCGTCGTCCGTCAGTTGACCTCGATCCCGAAGTCGCCCACCAGTTCCTCGAGTCCGCCCCGGTAGCCCTTGCCGCCCAGGACGAAGTCCCAGTCCCCGGAGGACCGGCGCCGGAAGGAGCCGAGGACCAGCGCCGTCTCGCCGGGGCGGCCGTCGGAGACGCCCAGGACGCCGAGTTCGGCGAGGGCGGGGTCGAGCAGCCGGATGTGCGCGTCGGTGAAGCCCGACAGGTCGGCGCCCGGGTCGACCTCGGGGTCCACGGCGGCGACGAGCACCAGCCGGTCCGCCCCGGCGGGCAGCGCGTCGAACGCCACCCGGACCGCCGCCCGGTCCGGCGGGGCGGGCGGCAGGGCGTGCACCGAACCGTCGGGCGTGCGGGGGTTGTTGTAGAAGACGAACCAGTCGTCGCCGAGGACCCGGTCGCCCCGGCAGACCAGCGCGCACACGTCCAGCGCGACCCCGCCCGACCACGACATGCCGAGGACGTTGTGGTCGTCGGCGGGCGGGGCGGGCCGGGCGGGGGCACCGGCCGTGGACGCACCGGCCGCGGGGGCGGCGGGCGCACCGTGGCCGAGCCGCCCGCGCAGGCCGTGCCGGTGCAGGAGGTCGACCAGCTGCGGGCCCGTGATCAGCTCCAGCGGCTTGCCGCGGACGAACGTGTACGAGCTCGGTCCGAAGCCGGACGTCGTCACCAGCACGCCCTTGTTGGCGCCCCGGTCCTGGACGGTGCCGTACAGGTCGCGGACGGCGCTGGGCGGCACCGTGTTGCGGTACCGCTTGACCTGGACGACGATCTTGCCGCCGCGGATCGGGGCGGGGTCGAGCGCGTCGACGTCCACGCCGCCGTCGTTGGAGCGCTGCGTCGTGACCGCCTGCATGCCCATGGCCCGGAACAGCTCGGCGACCAGGCCCTCGAAGGCGATCGGGTCCATGGCGGACAGGTCGGGCTCCTCGGCCCCGTCGTCGTGCGTCACGACGCGGTCGCCGAGGTCCCGGGGGCGCAGGGCGGCCCGTACGGCGGTGAGCTGGTCGGGGCGGGCCGACACCTGCCCGCGCAGCCCGTCGGTCACGCAGCTGACGGGGTCCACCACCTCCAGGCGCAGGCCGTCGAAGGCGGACCGCTCCGCCATGACGGTGGCGAGGACGATGTGGCCGCGCTGCCCGGTCGCCGGGTCGGGCTCGTCCACGAAGCCGTTGAGCGTGACGCAGGACAGCGCGCCGAACGGGTCCGCCGCGAACAGCTGGTGCAGCACGAGCAGGACCGACTGGGCGAGCACCTCGCGGTACAGGGCCCGCCGCTGCGTCACCGGGCGGGCCGACTCCTTGAAGCCGCCGTCCGCGGCGGAGTACCGCACCGCCTTCGCCTCGGGCACGACGCCGAAGCCGGGCAGCTCCCAGTCCACCACCAGGTGGCGGGCCGCCGGGTCGTAGGCGGCGCCGACCTGGCGGGGGAAGCCCTCGGGCCAGGCCGTCGCGGCGTACAGGGCGGCCGAGAAGAACTCGACGACCGCGTCGGGCTCGCCGCGGCGCACCCCGTCGGTCACCTCGGTGACGCCGGCGTTGTGGCGCCGCACCTCGGTCCGGTGGGCCTCCGTCTGCCGCTCGTACTCCCGCTGGTACGCGGCCAGTTGCTGCTGGCGCCGGGCCTCCGCGGCCTGCGCGGCGTACCAGTCCTGCTCGAAGCGGGCGCGTGCCTCCGCCTGGGCCTGGGCACGCTGGTGAGCGGTCCAGGCGGACCGCGGCGGGTAGGCATCGGGGTGCGGCATGGGCAGCGGCTGCGCCAGCGCTCCCGGGGCGAACGGCGCCACCTCCTCGGTCCGCAGCAGCGCGTCCGCCCGGAACGCCGGCGCCCGGGTGCCGGTCGCCAACAACCCCCGCAGCGACTCCACCTGGGCTTCCAGCTCCTGGGTGCGCCGACGCGCCTCGGCCTGCCGGTGCTCGCGCTGGGCCTGCGCGGCGTACCGCTGGTACGTGGCGGCCTCCCGGGCCTCCGCCCGCCGGCGCCGCGCCTCGGCCTCCAGCAGGCGCTGCTGCTGCCGCTGCATCTCGGCCCACGTGCCGACCACACCCGTTGCGCGACGACTCATCTGCGCGCGGCCCCCTCCCCGAACACCGGCACCACCGGTTCCGCGCCGGCCGTCCCCACGACCAGCGGTAACCCCCCGACTCTAACCAGTCACCCCGTACGTCGCACAGCCCGCTGCCGGATGCGGGACGGCGGCCCCGGTCAGACGGACGGCGACCGGTTCTGCGCGCCCGCGCGGGACGCGTCCGTGCCCCAGCTGGCCAGGAGGCGGAGACCCTCGGCCGAGGGGGTGCCCGGTTCCGCGTGGTACACGATCAGGGACTGGTCGGTGTCGCCGGCCAGGCGGAAGCCCTCGAAGTTCAGGGCCAGTTCACCGACCAGGGGGTGCCGCAGACGCTTCACCCCGTGGCTCTTCTCCTTGACGTCGTGGGTCGCCCACAGCCGGCGGAACTCCTCGCTCTTGACGGAGAGTTCGCCCACCAGGGCCGACAGCCGCGGGTCGTCCGGGTAGCAGCCCGCGTCCATGCGCAGGGCGCAGACGATGTCGATCGCCTTCTGCTCCCACTCCACGAACAAGTCCCGGTAGTCCGGCCGCAGGAACACCAGCCGCGCCCAGTTGCGTTCGGCCGCCGGCAGCTCCGACCAGTCGCCGAAGAGGGCCGCCGCCATCCGGTTCCAGGCGAGGATCTCCGAGCGGCGCCCCACGATGTAGGCGGGCACCCCGTCCATGGTGTCCAGCAGTTGCCGCAGCGAGGCCCTGACCTGCTGGGGGCGGGCGGCCTGCTTCTTCTTGTGCTTGGGCTTGGCCAGGTGGGTCAGGTGCGCGTGCTCGGCGTCGCTCAGCCGCAGCGCCCGCGCGATGGCGTCCAGCACCTCCGCCGACACGTTGCGGCCGTTGCCCTGCTCCAGCCGCGTGTAGTACGCCACCGACACCCCGGCCAGCTGGGCCAGCTCCTCGCGGCGCAGCCCCGGCACCCTGCGGTGCCGTCCGAAGTCGGGCAGCCCTACGTCCTCCGGCTTCAGCCGGGCCCGGCGGGTGCGCAGGAACTCGCTCAGCTCGGCCCGCCGGTCCAGCGGCCGGCCGGCGGCGGCTTCGGCGCCGGCCCCGGCGGCGAGGGGGGCGGTATCGGGGCGTTCGTCCATGTGTCCAGTATTCCTGGTCCTACCACCACGAGCCTGACCCCGTCAGTGGTACGCACGCCGGTCGTACGCAAAGGCGTGGCCTGGGTGGACGCGCGGATCCCGGGCACGCTGGAAGCCGTGCCCGGCCGCCGCACGGCAGGCCGGGCGGTACGGAACCCCGTTCGGCAACCCCGCTAGGAGACCCCTCGGCATGACCACTGTTGCTGCGTACGCCGTCCCCGCCCCGAAGGCTCCGCTGGAGCGCACGACGATCGAGCGGCGACCGGTCGGCGAGTCCGACGTACTGATCGACATCAAGTTCGCCGGCATCTGCCATTCGGACATCCACCAGGCCCGCGAGGGCTGGGGCGAGGCGATGTTCCCGATGGTCCCCGGCCACGAGATCGCCGGTGTCGTCACCGAGGTCGGCCCCGGCGTGACGAAGTTCGCCGTCGGCGACCGCGTGGGCGTCGGCTGCATGGTCGACTCCTGCCGCGAGTGCGACAACTGCAAGGCCGGGCAGGAGCAGTACTGCACCGGCGGCGGCATGGTCGGCACGTACAACGCCCTCGACAAGAACGGCGAGCCCACCTACGGCGGCTACGCCCGGGCGATCGTCGTCGACGAGAACTACGTCGTGCGCATCCCCGACGGCCTGGCCCTGGACGTGGCCGCCCCGCTGCTGTGCGCCGGCATCACCACGTACTCCCCGCTCAAGCACTGGAACGCCGGCCCCGGCAAGAAGGTCGCGGTCCTCGGCATGGGCGGCCTCGGCCACATGGCCGTCAAGATCGCGCACGCGCTGGGCGCCGAGGTGACCGTGCTGTCGCAGTCCCTGCGCAAGAAGGACGACGGGCTGAAGCTGGGCGCCGACCACTACTACGCCACCAGCGACCCGAAGACCTTCGAGGAGCTGGCCGGCAGCTTCGACCTGATCCTGTCCACCGTCTCGGCCCCGCTGGACTTCGGCGCGTTCCTGTCGCTGCTGCGGACCGACGGCGCGCTGGTCAACGTCGGCGCCCCCGAGGAGCCGATCTCGCTCAACCTCTTCTCGGTGATCAACAACCGCAAGACCCTCGCGGGCTCCATGATCGGCGGCATCGCCGAGACCCAGGAGATGCTGGACTTCTGCGCGGCGCACGGCTTCGGCGCGGAGATCGAGCTGATCGCCGCGGAGGAGATCAACGAGGCGTACGAGCGGGTGCTGAACAGCGACGTGCGGTACCGGTTCGTGATCGACACGGCGACGATCTGACGGCCGGCGTCCGGCGTCCGCCGCCTGACGTCCGCAGGCCGGTGACCCGCAAGGCGGTGACCCGGAGACCGGGCCCCGGTGCGCCAGGTGCGTACCGGGGCCCCCTCGCGTCCCGGCCCGCGCGTGGTCCCTGCGTCAGCCGCTCACGGTGAACGACGCGCCGGCCCCGTACGAGCGGACCAGTACCCCGGCCCCGTCGGGTGCCCGCCGCACGGTGTGGGCGCGGCCGAGCCCGGCGACGCGCACGACGACGCCGCCGTCCTGCCCCGCGCCGGCCGCCACCTCGACCGCCGTGTTCTCGTCGAGCGCGACCCCCCGCTCCACCCGCCCGGCGGCCACGGCGGCGGCGAGCCGGGGCAGCGTCCCCCACTGGGCGGCGTGCACGTCCACCGCGAACGGCACGAGTCCGAGCCCCGGCCGCACCGCGACCTCGTCCAGGTCCTCCCCGGCGTCCTCGGGACACACCGCGACCCCGTCCGCCCGCCACCCGCCGACCACGGCGTCCCGGGCGGCCAGCGCCGCCCCGGCGGAGAACCCGGCGTAGGGGATGCCCCGCTCCGCCAGCAGCGAGGCCGTCGCGGCGGCGTCCGCGACGAACGCCTCCTGGTAGGCGGGCGTCAGCCCGCCGCACACCAGCAGCCCGTCCACTCCGTCCAGGACCGGGGCCGGTGCGAACCGCCCCCCGAGCGGCACCAGCACCGGTACCGGCTCGCAGTCACCGGCCGCGCGCAGCACCGGCTCGTACCGGGCGAACTGCGCGGGCCCGTCGCCCTCGTCGAGCACGACGCACCCGACCCGGGGCGCGCGGCCCGCGGCCCGGGCGGCGGCCGCCCGGACGAACGGCCCGTACACGGCGGCGACGGCCCCCGCGTCCCACCCACCGCCGATCAGGAACGTGGACGAGCCCACGTGCCCCCCTCTCCCGTTCACGGTCACTTCCCCCTCAGCCTTCGTCGTACGCCGCTGCGGCCCGCCGGCGCGGCGGAGGCGGGGCATACGGGATCGAGGGGCCCACCCTACGGAATCGCCGGGCGCCCTCCCGTGTTGACGACATCGGGCCCGGGACGCCCGCGCCGCGTGCGCGGGGTCGGTCCGGGTGACCAGTGATCGAGTCGACGAGTGTGGAGGCCGCAATGGGTGCGCAGACGCAGAGGGCCGTGCTGGCGGGCGGATGTTTCTGGGGGATGGAGGAGCTGATCCGCCGGCTCCCGGGCGTGACCGCCACCCGGGTCGGCTACACCGGGGGAGACGTGCCGAACGCGACGTACCGCAACCACGGCACGCACGCGGAGGCCATCGAGATCCTCTTCGACCCGGAGCAGACCGACTACCGCGCCCTGCTGGAGTTCTTCTTCCAGATCCACGACCCGAGCACGAAGAACCGCCAGGGCAACGACATCGGCATGAGCTACCGCTCGGCGATCTACTACGTGGACGACGAGCAGAAGCGGATCGCCGAGGACACCATCGCGGACGTGGACGCCTCCGGGCTGTGGCCCGGCAAGGTCGTCACCGAGGTGGAGCCGGTCGGCCCCTTCTGGGAGGCCGAGCCGGAGCACCAGGACTACCTCCAGCGCTACCCGGACGGCTACACCTGCCACTTCCCCCGTCCGAACTGGCGCCTGCCGCGCCGCGCCCAGGTGTGACGCGGGCGGTGGGGGCGCGGGGTCAGTGCGGCAGCGTGGCCGGGCTGCCGCCGTTGGCCTCGTAGCCCGCCACCGCCAGCGCGCGGTACACCGCGAACTCCGCCGCCGGGTCCGGGGAGAGGGTCCAGGGCAGCGCGCCGACGTGACCGTCGACGTGCACCAGCTGGTTCATGGCCTCCGACCAGCGCTCGGCGCGCACCAGGAAGAACACCAGCAGGTGGCGGACGTGAGCCAGCATCGGGTCGTCCGGGCGGGCCGAGTGCACCGCGTGCAGCGCGCCGTGGATCGCCCTGGTCACCGTCTCCGACTGGTAGAAGCTCGCGACCAGGTTGACCTCCGGCAGGTGCTCGAAGACCGCGAACAGCGGCATCGCGGCCAGCAGGGAGCCGCGCGGGGCGCGCGCCGCCGCGGCCTCCGCGAACTGGTACGCCAGCTCCCGCGAGCCGTGCCACTTCTCGCACCAGTAGTGCAGCGCCGCCAGGTGCGCCCCCATGTGCTCCGGCGCCCGGTCCAGGATCTTCAGCCAGAGCTGCTCGAACTCGGGCCGGGAGTAGCCCAGGCCGCGGGCCACCGACAGCTCCACGATGTACGGCACCGGGTCGCCCGGGGCGAGCAGGGCCGCCTGGCCGCAGGCGTCCCGGGCCTCCTCCATGATGATCCGGAAGTCGTCCGTGCCCGGCGCCGCCGTGCGCCACGCCTGCTGCACGAGGAACTCGGCGTGCACCGCCGCGCCGCCCGGGTCCTTGGGCGCCTGGAGCCGCCACACCCGCAGCCACTGCCCGCCCGGCGTCTCGCTGACGCCGCCCGGCCGCTGCTGGAGCTCCAGTGCCGCCGCGCCGGCGAAGGCCTGCACGCGCTGCCAGCGCAGCTCGCCCTGCGTCTCCGTGCCCGCGAGCAGCTGCTGGGCCGCGCGGTGGTCCTGGCCGCGCTGGACGACGTCGAGGACGTCCAGCAGGTCCTGGTCGGGTCCGGGCAGGCGGATGTCCAGCTCCTCCTCCCGCACGAAGCCGTAGTCCGCCGGGTCCGCGGCGTCCGGGTGGCCCGGCGCGACCTGCTCGATCCGTCCCCGCCTGCGCAGCAGGAACGGGCTCAGCACGACGCCCATCATGACCAGCGCCATCAGGACCCAGAGAATCTCCATGCCTCAAGCGAACCAGACCGCGCCGACAATTGGCCAACCCCCTCCCACCGCCTGTGGAAAACCCCGGACGAGCGGGCCGCCGGGGCGCGCAGCGGGGAGCGCGCGCGGGAGGCTGTGCGGGGAGCCACGCCGCCGCCGATCGGCATCCGTCCCCCGGGCGCACTACCCTCGGTGCACATGAGCGACAGGCACATCAGTCAGCACTTCGAGACCCTCGCGATCCACGCGGGCAACACCGCCGATCCCCTGACCGGCGCGGTCGTCCCGCCGATCTACCAGGTCTCGACCTACAAGCAGGACGGCGTCGGCGGCCTGCGCGGCGGCTACGAGTACAGCCGCAGCGCCAACCCGACGAGGACGGCCCTGGAGGAGAACCTCGCCGCCCTGGAGGGCGGTCGCCGGGGCCTCGCGTTCGCGTCCGGACTGGCGGCCGAGGACTGCCTGTTGCGTACGCTGCTCAGCCCCGGTGACCACGTGGTGATCCCCAACGACGCGTACGGCGGCACGTTCCGCCTGTTCGCGAAGGTCGTCGCCCGCTGGGGCGTCGAGTGGTCGGTCGCGGACACCAGCGACCCGGCCGCCGTGCGGGCCGCCATCACCCCGAAGACCAAGGCCGTCTGGGTCGAGACGCCCTCCAACCCGCTGCTCGGCATCACCGACATCGCCGCCGTGGCCCAGGTCGCCCGGGACGCCGGCGCCCGGCTCGTCGTCGACAACACCTTCGCCACGCCGTACCTCCAGCAGCCGCTGTCGCTCGGCGCGGACGTCGTGGTCCACTCGCTCACCAAGTACATGGGCGGTCACTCCGACGTGGTCGGCGGTGCGCTGATCACGGCGGACGAGACGCTCGGCGAGGAACTGGCGTACCACCAGAACGCGATGGGCGCGGTCGCCGGGCCCTTCGACTCCTGGCTGGTGCTGCGCGGCACCAAGACCCTCTCGGTGCGCATGGACCGGCACAGCGAGAACGCGACCAAGGTCGCGGACATGCTCAGCCGCCACCCGCGCGTGACGCACGTGCTCTACCCGGGCCTGCCCGAGCACCCGGGCCACGAGGTCGCCGCCAAGCAGATGCGCGCCTTCGGCGGCATGGTGTCGTTCCGCGTGGAGGGCGGCGAGGAGGCGGCCGTCGGGGTCTGCAACCGCGCCCAGGTGTTCACCCTCGGCGAGTCCCTCGGCGGCGTCGAGTCGCTGATCGAGCACCCGGGCCGCATGACGCACGCGTCCGTCGCCGGGTCCGCCCTGGAGGTCCCGGCCGACCTGGTCCGCCTCTCCGTCGGCATCGAGAACGTCGACGACCTGCTGGAGGACCTGCAGCAGGCCCTGGGCAAGTAGGCCCACCGACGGGGTCGGCCCCCGCGCGGTTCACCAGTCGGTCAGGGGTGGGGTCGTCTGCGACGGCGGCTCCACCCACGGCCGGGCGGTCAGCGCCCAGACCAGCAGCGCCACGCCTGCCGCCCACAGCGCCAGCCACATCAGGCGCCGGGTGAGCCGGCGCCGGCGCAGCACGCGCGTGCCGCGCCGGACGGCGTCGGCGTACAGGTCCGGCGGCACGCGCGGGGTCGCGCGGTCCATGATCCGCCGTACGGCGGCCTCCCGCTCCACCCGGTTCACGACGGCGCCACCTTCGGCCGGCCCACCGCCGGCGCGGACGGGCGCGGCGGGTGCAGCACGGTGGCCGTCGCCCGGTCGCAGACCGTGCCCACCCGCTCCCGGGGCAGCCCCAGCAGCGCCGCCACCTGCTCCTCGGCCACCCCCTCGTACAGGCGCAGCACCAGGATCAGCCGCTCCTGCGGGCCCAGCACGGCCAGCGGGCTGTCGGGGTGGGCGCGCGGCCGGCCCGGGGCGCCGTACTGGTGCCAGGCGCCGTGCGCGAACCGGACGGCCAGGTACTGGCGGGCGTGGTCGTACGGGTCGTCGCCGCGCAGCCGGTCCCAGCACGCGTACGTGTGCGCCAGCGCCAGCGTCAGCAGCCGCCGCGCGCGGGGGGTGTCGTCGGGTGCCTCCCCGGTGAGCAGGGCGGCCGTGTGAAGCAGCCGGCCCGCCGCTCCCGCGACGAACGCCTCGAACTCACGGGCCCGGCGGGTGTCCTCGGCCTGTCGCCCCTGTCGCACCGCGCCTCCCCCCGACGCCGATCCGTGATTCCTCGGGATCCGGTCTCATCTGAGGCCAGGGGGAGCCCTCCGGTCAAGAGCCGCGCACGCGCGGGTGCGCGATGCGCGGTGCCGCCCGGGTCAGGACGCCGGGGACTGGTCCGGTCCGGGGACGCCCGGGGCGGACATGCGCGCCGACAGGGCGCCGTTGAAGCGCGTGAGGAGCGCGCAGAACGACTCGCGCTCCTCCGGCGCCCAGTCGTGGGTCAGCTCGGCCATCAACTGACGCCGCGAGGAGCGCACTTCCTCCAGCCGGGACTGGCCGCGCGGGGACAGCTGCAGCACCACGGCGCGCCCGTCCTCGGGGTGCGAGGTCCGCTTGACCAGGCCGGTGTCGACGAGCGGCGCCACCTGCCGCGTGACCGTCGAGGAGTCGATGCCCATGCTGGCCGCGAGCGCCTTGACGCCCATCGGCCCCTCCTTGTCGAGGCGGTTGAGCAGCAGGTACGCGGCGCGGTCCATGGAGTTGCGCACCTGGCCGACCCCGCCGAGCCGGGTCTGTTCGGCACGGCGCGCGAAGAGCGCGACCTCGTGCTGCAGCGTGTCGAGAAGACCGGTGTCACCGACGGTCGTCATGTCCATCGACATTCCAGGTGTTGTGGGCATGGCCGGGGGCTCACTTCATGAGGGTGCTGGGCTGGGGGACAGGGTACGCGGCCGGGAGGGCGGTCGTACCGGCGCTGCACGATCCGGTTCCGCAGGTTGGTCACACCGGGTCGCCACGCCTGTGAACTGCGATGCTGGGGTCATGAGCTACAGCACGGCTGACTCCTTGCGGACCGTGACCCCGGACGACGTCCGGGGCGCGCAGAAGATGCTCTCGGGCGTGGCCCGCACGACCGCGATGGAGGGCAGCAGGTACCTGTCCCGGCTCGTGGGGCAGCCGGTGCACCTCAAGTGCGAGAACCTCCAGCGGACCGGGTCGTTCAAGCTGCGCGGCGCCTACGTGCGGATCGCCGGCCTGCTGCCCGAGGAGCGGGCCGCCGGAGTGGTCGCGGCGAGCGCCGGCAACCACGCGCAGGGCGTCGCGCTGGCGTCGTCGCTGCTCGGGGTGCGCTCGACGGTGTTCATGCCGAAGGGCGCCCCGCTGCCGAAGATCAGCGCCACCCGGGAGTACGGCGCCGAGGTGCGCCTGCACGGGCAGGTGGTCGACGAGACGCTGGCCGCCGCACAGGAGTACGCGGCCCGCACGGGCGCGGTGTTCATCCACCCCTTCGACCACCCGGACGTCATCGCCGGTCAGGGCACGGTGGGCCTGGAGATCCTGGAGCAGTGCCCGGAGGTGCGCACGATCGTCGTCGGCATCGGCGGCGGCGGTCTCGCGGCGGGCATCGCGGTCGCCGTGAAGGCGGTGCGGCCCGACGTGCGGATCGTCGGCGTGCAGGCGGCGGGCGCGGCCGCGTACCCGCCGTCGCTGGCGGCCGGACGTCCGGTCGCGTTGCAGAACCCGGCGACGATGGCCGACGGGATCAAGGTGGGGCGGCCCGGAGACGTGCCGTTCGCGCTGATCGGGGAGCTGGTGGACGAGGTGTGCACGGTGTCGGAGGACGAGCTGTCCGCGGCGCTGCTGCTGTGCCTGGAGCGGGCCAAACTGGTCGTGGAGCCGGCCGGGGCGAGCCCGGTGGCGGCGCTGCTGAGCCGGCCCGGCGCGTTCGAGGGGCCGGTGGTGGCGGTGCTGTCGGGCGGCAACGTCGACCCGGTCCTGATGCAGCGGGTGCTGCGGCACGGCATGGCGGCGCAGGGCCGCTACCTGGCCGTGCGGCTGCGGCTGACGGACCGGCCGGGGGCGCTCGCCACGCTGCTCGGCGTGCTGTCGGGGGTCGAGGCCAACGTCCTGGACGTCAGCCACATCCGCACCGACCCGCGGCTGGGCCTCACCGAGGCGGAGGTGGAGCTCCAGCTGGAGACGATGGGCCCGGAGCACTGCACCGAGGTCGGCCGCGCGCTGCGCGCGGCGGGCTACACCGTCATCGACTGAGCAGGGGAGGGGCCCTCCCGGGCCCCCTGGACCCCCTGTCGGCCGGTCACTCACTCCTTCGGGTCATCTGCCCGAAACCCGTTGTGACTCGCGATACATCGCGTTATGGTGTGTCCCGGGTCACGGTCCGGGCGTCCCCACAAAAAGAGGGGCGCGCCGTCCCACGCCCATGAAGACTTGGATCGCCACCCGAACTCATCGGCGGATCCCCGACGACCCCGACGACGTGGAGAACTGTTATGCCAGGCGCCATCTACGCCGAAGGCCTGGTGAAGACCTTCGGCGACGTAAAGGCTCTGGACGGCGTCGACCTCGACGTCCCCGAGGGCACGGTCCTGGGCCTGCTCGGACCCAACGGCGCGGGCAAGACCACCACGGTCCGCTGCCTGACCACCCTCCTGCGCCCCGACCGCGGCCGTGCCCTCGTGGCCGGCATCGACGTGCTCAAGGACCCGGTCCGGGTCCGCCGCTCGATCGGCCTGTCCGGCCAGTTCGCCGCGGTCGACGAGTACCTGACCGGCCGGGAGAACCTGCAGATGGTCGGCCGGCTGTACCAGATGAAGGCCGGGCCCGCGAAGGCCCGGGCCGCCGAACTGCTGGAGCGGTTCGACCTCGCCGACGCCGCCGACCGGCCCACCAAGACCTACTCCGGCGGCATGCGCCGCCGCCTCGACCTGGCCGCCGCGCTGGTGGTCTCGCCGCCCGTGATGTTCATGGACGAGCCGACCACCGGGCTCGACCCCCGCAACCGCCAGATGCTGTGGGAGGTCATCAAGCAGCTCGTCTCCGGCGGCACCACCCTGCTGCTGACCACGCAGTACCTGGAGGAGGCCGACCACCTGGCCCACGACATCGCCGTCGTCGACCACGGCCGGGTGATCGCCCGGGGCACCTCCGACCAGCTCAAGGCCCGCACCGGCGGCGAGCGCGTCGAGGTCGTGGTGCACGAGCGCGACGCGATGGCGACCGCCGCCGAGGTGCTGCGCGGCTTCGGCAAGGGCGAGACCACGGTCGAGGACCACACCCGCAAGCTGACCGTCCCCGTCACCGGCGGCGCCAAGCTGCTCGCCGAGGTGATCCGGGAACTGGACGGCCGCGGCATCGAGATCGACGACATCGGGCTGCGCCGGCCCACCCTCGACGACGTCTTCCTGTCCCTGACCGGACACGCCGCCGAGACCGCGGACGACGAGAGCGACAAGGAGGCCGCGTCATGAGCGGCATGAGCATGGTGTCCGACTCGCTGGTGATCGCCCGCAGGAACCTGATCCGGATGACCCGGATCCCCGAGATGGTCCTGTTCGGGGTCATCCAGCCCGTGATGTTCGTGGTGCTGTTCACCTACGTCTTCGGCGGCTCGATGAGCGTCGGGGGCTCCACCGACCCGGACGTCTACAAGAACTTCCTGATGGCCGGCATCTTCGCCCAGACGGTGACCTTCGCGACCGCGGGCTCGGCCGCCGGCATCGCGGACGACATGCAGAAGGGCCTCGTCGACCGGTTCCGCTCGCTGCCGATGGCCCGCGGTGCGGTGCTGACGGGCCGGACCGTCGCGGACCTCGTGCAGACGTGCATCACGCTGACCGTCCTGGCGATCGTGGCCCTGATCGTCGGGTGGCGCACCGGCTCGGCCGAGCCGACCAACGCGGGCCGCGTCCTGGGCGCCTTCGGCCTGCTGCTCCTCCTCGGCTACGCCTTCACCTGGATCGGGGCCCTGATCGGGCTCTCGGTCCGGACCCCGGAGGCCGCCACGTCGGGCGGAATCATCTGGCTCTTCCCGGTGACGTTCATCTCGAACGCCTTCGTCGACGCCAGCCAGATGACGCCCTGGCTGCGGCACATCGCCGAGTGGAACCCCTTCAGCGCCACGGTGCAGGCGTGCCGCGAGCTGTTCGGCAACCCCGGCGTCGTCCAGTCCGACGCCTGGCCCATGCAGCACCCGGTGTGGGCGTCCCTGATCTGGTCCGTGCTGATCGTCGGGGTCTTCCGGACCCTGGCCGTGCGCAAGTACCGGGCGGCGGACGGCTGACCGGTCCGCCGGCCGCGACATGACGCGGCCCCCGGCGCCGTCAGGACGCCGGGGGCCGCGCGGGGCGGTGCGGGTGAGCGGCTCAGCCGCTGTAGGGCTCGGCCTTGAGGATGCGGACGGAGGCCTTCTTGCCGTTGGGCAGCTCGTACTCCGCGTCCTCGCCGACCTTGTGACCGGTGACGCCGGAGCCCAGCGGGGACTGCGGCGAGTAGGTCTCGATGTCGGAGCTGGCGTACTCGCGGGAGGCCAGCAGGAAGGTCAGCGTGTCGTCCTCGTCGCCGTCGAACGCGATCGTCACGACCATGCCGGGCGCGACCGTGCCGTCCGTCGTCACCGGGGCCTCGCCGACCTGGGCGTTCTCGAGGAGCTGGGTCAGCTGGCGCACACGGAGCTCCTGCTTGCCCTGCTCCTCCTTGGCCGCGTGGTACCCGCCGTTCTCGCGCAGGTCGCCCTCCTCGCGCGCGGCGGCGATCTTGGCGGCGATCTCCGTGCGCGCAGGACCAGTAAGGTACTCAAGCTCGTCCTTGAGCTTGTTGTACGCCTCCTGGGTCAGCCAGGTGACGTTCTCGCTGGTCTGGGTCACTGGTGCTCCTCGTAGGTACTGGGAATACAAAACGTCGCCCCACCCAGAAGCATGTTCCTCCAGGGGAGGGCGAAACCACGAGCCTAACAATTCACCGGCGAAAGGGGGAGGACATAACCGACCAGATTGTCGTCAACGCAGGTCAGTCGGCGTGGCAGCCGAGCAGCTCGGCGGTCGTGCCGCGCGCGGTCGTACGGAGCGTGACGACCTTGTCGACGCGGGTGGCCGAGCCGGTGAAGCGGAAGTCCGCGCGCCCCACCTCGGAGCCGTCGGCCGCCTGCGAGCGGATGGTGCAGTAACCGCTGGTGCCGGCGTCCTTGTGGACCTCCAGGTGCACCGAGACCGCGTCGTCCTCCGCCTGGAAGGCGATCACCTGGGCGCTGATCTTGTTCTGCCCGACGTAGTGGTAGGCGAAGTAGCCGACCAGGAGCAGCAGCAGCGCGCCGAGCACGGCACCGACGATCTTGAGCGTGCGGTCGGCGTCGCGGTCCGAGGAGCGGCCGTAGCGCCGCTCGGGCACCCGGGTGCTCGACGTCGTACCCATGATCGTCCTCTCGCCGGGTCCTGGTCGGTGGCGGGCGGTGTTCCGAAAACCGTCCCCGGAGCAGGGCCCCGGAATTATTGGACCCCCGATTCGGTCACTATAGAAGCCGCCGAACGCACCCCCAGACGCGGGGCGCCGACTTACGAGGATTGAGTCTTGACTGACCAGCTGCGACTGATGGCCGTGCACGCCCACCCCGACGACGAGTCGAGCAAGGGCGCGGCCACCATGGCGAAGTACGTGTCCGAGGGGGTGGACGTGCTGGTCGTGACCTGCACGGGCGGGGAGCGCGGCTCCATCCTCAATCCCAAGCTCCAGGGCGACGCGTACATCGAGGAGCACATCCACGAGGTGCGCAAGAAGGAGATGGACGAGGCCCGCGAGATCCTGGGCGTCAAGCAGGAGTGGCTCGGCTTCGTCGACTCCGGGCTGCCCGAGGGCGACCCGCTGCCGCCGCTGCCCGAGGGCTGCTTCGCACTGGAGGACGTCGACCACGCGGCCGGCGAGCTGGTGCGGCAGATCCGCGCGTTCCGCCCGCAGGTGATCACCACCTACGACGAGAACGGCGGTTACCCGCACCCCGACCACATCATGACCCACAAGATCTCGATGGTGGCGTTCGAGGGCGCGGCGGACACCGAGAAGTACCCCGAGGCCGAGTACGGCCCGGCGTACCGGCCGCTGAAGCTCTACTACAACCAGGGCTTCAACCGGCCCCGCACCGAGGCGCTGCACCAGGCGATGCTCGACCGCGGCCTGGAGTCGCCCTACGGGGACTGGCTCAAGCGCTGGAACGACTCCGGCCACAAGGACCGCACGCTGACCACGCACGTGCCGTGCGCGGAGTTCTTCGAGATCCGCGACAAGGCGCTGATCGCCCACGCCACGCAGATCGACCCCGACGGGGGCTGGTTCCGGGTGCCGCTGGACCTGCAGAAGGAGGTCTGGCCGACGGAGGAGTACGAGCTGGCGAAGTCGCTCGTGGACACCTCCCTCCCCGAGGACGACCTCTTCGCGGGCATCCGCGACAATGCCTGACATGAGCGCAAGCGTGAGCGTGGCAATGGCACACCTCGTCCCCCTCGCCGAGGTGGACGAGAACAAGGTCACCCCCGGTGTCCTCGGCTTCATCGTCTTCGCGGCGATGGCGGTGGCGGTGTGGGCGCTGATGAAGTCGATGAACCGCCACATGGGCAAGGTCGACTTCAAGGAACCCCCGGGCGCCGAGGACACCCCCGCGGGCCGGGAGGCGGGCACGGCGGCCCGCGTCACCGGCTCGTCGGAGGCCGGACCGCAGCAGGGCTGAACGGCCGGCCGGCGGCCCGGCCGACGGCGGCGGATGCCGCCGCCCGCCCGGTTCGCCGGTCAGTCCGCCAGGTCCACCGCCACCCCCATCACCTCCCGGGCGTGGCGGTCCGGCACCGTGCCCAGGTGCCACGCCTGCCAGCCCTTCTCCAGGGCCACCCCGCGCTCCAGCACGAGCCGGTGCGCCTCGACGCAGTCGGTGAGCTTGCTGTCGCGCAGCGGGTGGTCGGCCTCGGCGAGGCGGGCCAGTTCCTCCTCGGCGGCCGCGGTGCCGGCCTCGACACCGCCCAGGGAGGCGTACGGCAGGAGGGTGCAGCGCAGGAAGCGCGCCCAGTCCTCGCCGCGGCGGTCCCCGTAGGAGGCGAACAGGCCCGCCGCCTCGTCGCACAGCGCCAGCGCCTGCGGGGTGCGCGCGTTGCCCGCGTCGACGATCGCCAGCTCCAGACAGGTCCACGCCTCACCGTGCGGGACGCCGATGCGCTGGAAGTCGGCGCGGGCGTCCACCAGCAGCTGGCGGGCGAAGCCGGAGTTGCGCAGCGAGCCCGTCCGGGCCGCCCGCTGGTCGCGGGTCACCCGCGCCGAGTGGTGGCGGGCGCACGCCAGGCCGTACACGTCCCGCATCCGGGAGAACATCGACCGCGCCCGCTCCAGCTCCCGCACCGCCTGGTCCAGGTCGCCGCCCTCCTCCAGCGCCAGCCCCAGGTAGTGCACCGTCCACGCCTCGCCGCGCGCGTCCTCGTTGTCCCGGTGCCGGGCCGCCGCCCCCCGCAGTCCCTCCACGGCCGGCGCCGCGTCGCCCGCGACCAGCCGGGCCCGGGCCAGCTGGGTCAGCGCCCACGCCGCACCACGGGCGTCCCCGGTACGGCCGTACAGCTCCAGGGCCGTGCGCAGGTCGGCCTCGGCCCGCGGGACGTCGTCGAGGCGCAGGTGCAGCTGGCCCCGCTGGAAGTGCGCCCACGCCTCGCCGTGCACCGAGCCGCCCTCCCGGTGCAGCACCAGGGACCGGCGCAGCAGGTCCAGCGCCTCGGCCGGCCGGGCCCGGTCGCGTTCCACGGCGGCGAGCGCGTGCAGCGTCCACGCCCGGTCGGTGGCCAGCTCCGGGGCCGCCTGGAGGTCGAGCGCCTCGCGCAGCTTGGCCGCCGCCTCGGTCAGTCGCCCCTGGTGGTGCAGGGTGATGCCCAGCGAGCCCAGGGCGCGGGCCGCCCCGGCGTCGTGGTCGGCCCGCAGGTACAGGTCGACCACCGAGGTCAGCGTCGTGCGGGCCTTGTCCAGTTCGCCGAGCTGGCGGGCCGCGATGCCGGTGCGCCACTGCACCGAGCGCACCAGCAGGTCCTCGTCGACGGACTGGGCCAGCTCGCTGATCTCGCCCAGCCGGTACAGGTCGCCGCGCAGCAGGCAGTAGTCGCACAGCGCGCCCAGCAGGCTGAGCACCGCCGCCCGGTCCACGCCCTCCGCGTGCCGCAGGGTCGCCGTGATGAAACTCGACTCGTCGTCCAGCCAGCGCAGCGCCTCCTCCAGCGAAGTGAAGCCGTGCGGGGAGAAGCGGTCCGAGCGGGTCGACATGTTGCCGTCGACCAGGCGCAGCACCGAGTCGGCGAGCTCGGCGCAGCTGACGATCAGGCGTTCCTGGGCGGCGGCGCGCTCGGCCGGGTCCTCCTCCTCCAGCAGCCGGGCCTGCGCGAAGGCCCGCACCAGGTCGTGCAGCCGGTACCGGTCGCCGCGGACGGTGTCGACCAGACCGGCCCGGGCGAGGTCCGTCAGGTGCCGGGCCGCCTCGGTGCGGTCCGTGCCGAGCAGCGCGGTCGCCGCGGCCACGCCCAGCGAGGCCCGGCCGGCCAGCGCCAGCCGCCGCAGCAGCCGCCGGGTCGGCTCCGGCTGGTCGGTGTAGCGCAGCCACAGCGCCCGCTCCACCGGCCCCACCGGACCGTACGCGGCCAGGTCCGCGGCCAGCCGGCGCGGCGGGCGCGGCCCCAGCGAGGACCCGGCGACCCGCAGCGCGAGCGGCAGCCCGCCGCACAGGGCGACGATCCGCTCGGTGGCCTCCGCGTCGTACGGGCCGGTGCCGTCCTGCGCGGCGGCGCCCAGCAGCTCCTCCGCGCCGGCCGGCTCCAGCGGTTCGACCGGCAGCTCGTGCACCCGCGCCGGCCCGTCGTCCGGCAGGTCCAGCGGGCTGCGCGCGGTGACCAGGACCAGGCTGTCGGAGCGCTCCGGCACCAGCGCGAGGACCTGCGCGGCGTCCGAGGCGTCGTCCAGGACCACGATGACCGGCAGCCCGGCCAGGTGCTGGTGGTACAGCTCGCCGAGCCGTTTGACCTGCTGCTCGGGTGACGAGCGCTCCCGGAAGAGCAGTTGCTCGCGCGGTGCGCCGAGCCGGTTCAGCAGGTGCAGCAGGGCGTCCCGGGTGGGCAGCGGCGGCTCCTCGGCGCTGGCGCCGCGCAGGTCCACCACGCACGCCCCGCGGAACTCGTCGCGCAGGTCGTGCGCGGCCCGGACCGCCAGCGCCGTCCGGCCGCTGCCCGGCTCCCCGTGCAGCACCACGATCGTCGGCCGGGTGGTGGCGCTCGCCCGCGCCGACCGCACCCACTGCCGGATCCGCTCCAGCTCCGCGCGCCGCCCCGCGAACGCCCCTACCACCTGCGGCAGTTGGCCGAACGACTGCTCCAACAGCGTCCGGCCGCGGGCCGCCGCGCTCTTGTCGGCGCCGCGCAGCTGCGGTCCCGTCCGCCGCGGGCCGGTGGTGGCGCCCAGCACCCGCTGCTGGTCCAGGAACGGGCGGATCCCGCGCACCTCCAGCGCGCTCAGCCACTGCAGGCGCAGCTGCTCGGTCCCGCCCGGCCGGCCCGCCGCGCCCGCCCGGTGGTGCGTGGCGGGCAGGTGGGCCCCGGCGGCCTTCACCACGGTCGCCGCCGCGCCGACGACGCCCACGGTCGCACCGGTGCCGAGCGCGGTGCCCGGCCCGGTGCCCAGCACCAGGTCGGCGGCGACCGCGGTGACGGCGGCGACCGCCGCGACGACCAGGGGAGTCCGGCCGCCCTGCGCGGCGTACCGCTGCGCGAAGCCGACCCGGCCGGCCTCCGCCTCGTCCAGCGCCCGCACGTACGCCTCGTACTCCTCGGCGGCCGTCCGCGCGAGTTCGTCCAGTGCCGCGCGCCCCCGGGCGAGCAGCGCCGCGCCGTCCGCACGGCCGCCCGAGCGCCGCACCTCCTCCTGCACGGCCCGCTCCAACACCCGCTCTGCCTGGCCCCGATGAGCGTCCCGCATGGGTCGCGTCCCCCTCCGCGCCGACGGTGTTCCGCGGACCAGTGTGGAGCCCGGGGGTGCGCCGGGGCGAGGGTGCGTGACGGGGCCGGACCGGGTCCGGGCCGCGCGGGGTGCCTGAGCGGTGCCGTGCGGGGTACTGCGGCAGGATGGGAGACATGGCGAACCGACTGGCCCTAGAGACGTCCCCGTACCTGCTCCAGCACGCCGACAACCCGGTCGACTGGTGGCCCTGGTCGGACGAGGCGTTCGACGAGGCCCGCAGGCGCAACCTGCCGGTGCTGCTGAGCGTCGGGTACAGCAGTTGCCACTGGTGCCACGTGATGGCGCACGAGTCGTTCGAGGACCGCACGACCGCCGACTACCTCAACGAGCACTTCGTCAACGTCAAGGTCGACCGCGAGGAACGGCCCGACGTGGACGCCGTGTACATGGAGGCCGTGCAGGCCGCCACCGGGCACGGCGGCTGGCCGATGACCGTGTTCCTCACGCCCGACGCCGAGCCGTTCTACTTCGGCACCTACTTCCCGCCCGTGCCCCGGCACGGCATGCCGTCCTTCCGGCAGGTCCTCGCCGGTGTGACCCAGGCGTGGAACGAGCGGCACGACGAGGTCACCGAGGTCGCCGGGAAGATCGTCCGGGACCTCACCCAGCGGGAGATGGCCTTCGGCGGCACCGACGCCCCCGGCGAGCAGGAGCTCGCCCAGGCGCTGCTGGCGCTCACCCGGGAGTACGACGCGCAGCGCGGCGGGTTCGGCGCGGCGCCCAAGTTCCCGCCGTCCATGGTGATCGAGTTCCTGCTGCGCCACCACGCCCGCACCGGCGCCGAGGGCGCGCTGCAGATGGCGCGGGACACCTGTGAGCGCATGGCGCGCGGCGGCATCTACGACCAGCTCGGCGGGGGCTTCGCCCGCTACTCCGTCGACCGGGACTGGGTGGTCCCGCACTTCGAGAAGATGCTCTACGACAACGCGCTGCTGTGCCGGGTGTACACGCACCTGTGGCGCAGCACCGGGTCGGAGCTCGCCCGCCGGGTGGCCCTGGAGACCGCCGACTTCATGGTGCGCGAACTCCGCACCGAGCAGGGCGGGTTCGCCTCCGCGCTGGACGCCGACAGCGACGACGGGACCGGCCGGCACGTCGAGGGCGCCTACTACGTGTGGACGCCCGAGCAGTTGCGCGAGGTGCTGCACGACGACGCCGAACTCGCCGCCCAGTACTTCGGCGTGACCGAGGAGGGCACCTTCGAGGAGGGCGCCTCCGTCCTGCAACTCCCGCAGCAGGACAGCGTCTTCGACGCGGCGCGGGTCGAGTCGGCGCGGGTGCGGCTGCTCGCCGCGCGGGCCACGCGCCCGGCGCCCGGCCGGGACGACAAGGTCGTCGCCGCCTGGAACGGGCTGGCCGTCGCCGCGCTCGCCGAGACCGGCGCCTGCTTCGAGCGGCCCGACCTGGTCGAGGCCGCCCTCGCCGCCGCCGACCTGCTGGTCCGGGTCCACCTCGACGAGCACGGGCGGCTGGCCCGCACCAGCAAGGACGGCCGGGCCGGCGCGAACGCCGGGGTACTGGAGGACTACGCCGACGTCGCCGAGGGCTTCCTGGCACTGGCCTCGGTGACCGGGGAGGGTGTGTGGCTGGACTTCGCCGGGCTGCTCCTCGACCACGTCCTGACCCGGTTCGTCGGCGAGGACGGCACCCTCTTCGACACGGCCGCGGACGCCGAGCGGCTGATCCGGCGCCCGCAGGACCCGACGGACAACGCGGCGCCCTCCGGCTGGACGGCTGCCGCCGGCGCGCTGCTGTCGTACGCCGCGCACACCGGCTCCGAGCCGCACCGGACGGCCGCCGAGCGGGCCCTCGGCGTCGTCAAGGCGCTCGGGCCGCGCGTGCCGCGGTTCATCGGCTGGGGGCTCGCGGTGGCGGAGGCGCTGCTCGACGGGCCGAAGGAGGTCGCGGTCGTGGGCCCCGCCCTGGACGACCCCGCCACCCGGCTCCTGCACCGCACGGCCCTGCTCGGCACGGCACCGGGCGCGGTCCTGGCCTGGGGCACCCCGGACGGCGACGAGTTCCCCCTCCTCACGGACCGCCCCCTGGTCGGCGGCGCACCGGCGGCCTACGTCTGCCGCAACTTCACCTGCGACGCCCCGACGACGGACCCGGAACACCTGCGCAGGACCCTGGGCGGCTGACGAGGCCCGGGGCGCGCCCCTGACGAGGCCCGGGGCGCGCCCCGAACACGGCACGGCCGGGCTCGGAACACGGCCTGGCCGCGCCCGGTTGCCCCTCGCGGCGCCCCGAACACGGCCTTACGTCGGCCCGCATGCGGCCTGGCGGCGCCCCGGGCGCAGCCTCATGGCGGTCCGCGGCGCCCCGGACGCGGCCTTACGTCGGCCCGCATGCGGCCTGGCGGCGCCCCGGGCGCAGCCTCATGGCGGTCCGCGGCGCCCCGGACGCGGCCTTACGTCGGCCCGCATGCGGCCTGGCGGCGCCCCGAACACGGCCTCACGTCGGCCCGCATGCGGCCTGACGGCGGACCGGTTGTCGCCTCGCCGCGCCCCGCATGCGGCCTCGCGGCGCCCCGAACACGGCCTCATGTCGGCTCGCATGCGGCCTCGCATCGGCCCCGACGCGGCCGGGCGGCGCCCCGGTCGCAGCCTCACGGCGGTCCGCAGCGCCCCGAACACGGGCTCACCTCGGCCCGGTTGCGGCCTCGCGGCGCCCCGCATGCGGCCTCGCGGCGGCCCGGACGGGGCCTCGCGGCGGGCCGGTCGCGGTCTCGCGGCGCCCCGGTCGCGGCCTGGCCGCACCCCGGTCGCGGCGTCGCGGCGCCCCGGTCGCGGTCTCGCCGCGCCCCGCGCGCGGTCTAGCCGTGGTCGCCGTGTTTGGTCACGGCGCGTTCCACGATGGCCTCCAGCTGGTCGTGGTGGGCGCCCTTCCAGTACGCCCGGCCGCAGGAGCCGCACTGGGCGAACACGTCGTAGGCGCGGTGCGTGCCCTGGGCGAGCTGGTCGGCGACCTCCTCCTTGGTGGCCTCGCGCAGCAGGCCGTTGCAGGCGGTGCAGCGCGTCCAGGGGCGCAGCTCGGGGCGGAAGCGGTCGAGGACGTCGTCGAGCTGGTCGTCGGGGCGGGTGCTGTAGACGAACGCGCCCGCCCACAGCTCGCGGCGGCGCAGCAGGCCCCGGTCGCGGCTGAGCAGCACCCGCTGCTCGGCGGCCGACCGCGCGGCCAGCGCCGGGTCACCGATGTCGGTCGACTCGTACGCCGTGTCCACGCCCAGCAGCCGCAGCCGCCGGGCGAGGGTGCCCAGGTGCACGTCGAGCAGGAAGCGCAGGGGCGCCCCGGGCACCCGCTGGGGGCGCGTGACGGGCCGGACGCTCACCGACTCGCCGTCCGCCGGGACGTGCCCGACCGGCACCCGGCAGCCGTCGACGACCAGCGCGCCGACCTCCGTCAGCGGGACGCCGAGCGACTCGACGACGTGGCCGAGCGTGGAGACGCCGTCGACGGCGAGCGCCGTGCTGCCGTGGCGCCGGGCGTGCGGGACGAACAGGGCCAGCTCGGGGGCGACGTCGACGTGGATCTCGGGTGCGGTCACGGGGCCAAGGATGGCACGCGGGAGCGGGCCGGCCTCAGGACTTTTTCGCGGGGAGTCCCCGCTCCAGCACGGTCAGCGCGCGGTCGAGGAGGCCGTGCAGGTCCTCGCGCATGTCGTTCTCCGCCCAGTACTGGTACATCTCCGCGAGGCCGCCGATCAGGGACATCGTGTAGACCCGTACCTCCAGGTCGTCCGTGCCCAGGCCGGCCCGCTCGGCGACGGCCTGGGCGAGCATCCGGCCCGTGACGGACATGGTCTCCAGCATCCGGGCCCGCACCGCCGGGACCTGGATCATCAGGTGCGCCCGCAGCCGGGTGATCTCCAGGTCCTGGTCGGACAGCTGGATGGCGCGGCCGACGACGTACCGCACGGAGTCCATCCACGGCTCGTCCGCGGGACGCGAGCGCAGCTCCTGGAGCATCAGCGGGTCGTACTCGTCCGTGAGGACGATGTCCTCCTTGGTCGGGAAGTACCGGAACACCGTGGACGGCGACACCTCGGCCCGCTCCGCGATCTGCTCGATCGTGGTGGCGTCGTACCCCTGCTCCTCGATGAGGGCGTAGGTCGCCTCACGGATCGCCGTCCTGGTCTTGATCTTCTTCCGTTCCCGGAGGCCCGGCCGGGGACCGTCCGGCGCGGGGGAGGTGTGTACGGGCGTCATGGCGTCATTGTCGGGCATCGGCCTCCCCGTCAGCCATGACGGGGACGGCGGGCGCCCGGTCCGGCCGGGGCGCGCCCGGCAGGAAGGCCGCCGCGGGCAGTGCCGAGACCAGGGCCGCGACGCCGCACACCAGCAGGACGACGCCCATGCCGTGGACGTAGGCGCTGTTCGCGGAGGCCGCCAGGTCGGCGGAGCCCACCCGCTCGGCGACGAGGTGCGCGGCCACCACCGAGTCCCCGGCGGTGTCGGCGGCCCGCGGGGGCAGCCCGCCGGTGTCGAGGCGGTCGCGGAAGGTGCCGGCGAGCAGGCTGCCGAGCAGGGCGATGCCGATCGCGCCGCCCACCTGGCGCAGGGTCATCAGCAGGCCGGAACCGCTGCCGGCGCGGTCGCGGGGCAGGGCGTCCAGGGCGCTGTTCATCGCGGGGATGAGCGCGAAGCCGAAGCCGAGCCCGGTGACGGACAGCCACAGCGCGGTGAAGCCGTAGCCGGAGTCCGTCGTCGTCCGGCTGCCGAGGAACGCGGCGAACGCCAGGACCACCAGGCCGGCGGTCACCGCGGCGCGGGCGCCGAAGCGCGCGGTGAGCTGCGGGGCGGTGCGCGAGGCGACCAGCAGGCCGCCCATCATCGGCAGCAGCCGCAGCCCGGTGCCGAGGGCGTCGTGGCCGAGCACGGCCTGGAGGTAGGGCGGCAGCACGAACAGCAGGCCGGACAGCACGAACATCACCAGGGTCGCGGCGACGGTGTTGAGCAGGAAGCCGCGGTGGGCGAGCAGGGTCATGTCGAGCATGGGCCGCTCGACGCGGCGTTCGCGCAGGACGAGCGCGGTGAGCAGGGCGACGGACGCCGCGAGGGTGCCCAGCACCAGCGCGTCGCCCCAGCCGCGGCCGGGCGCCTCGATGATCCCGTAGACGAGGGCGCCGAGGCCGGTCGCGGTGAGCGCGGTGGAGACCACGTCGACCTTGGGGGAGGCGGGGTCCCGGGTCTCCGGGAGCAGGAGGACGCAGGCGGTGATGCCGAGGGCGGCCATGGGCACGTTGACCAGGAACACCGAGCCCCACCAGAAGTGGTTCAGCAGCCAGCCGCCCACGATCGGGCCGAGCGGCAGGCCGAGCGCGGAGGCGGCGGAGGTGATGCCGACGGCCTTGGCGCGCTCCTCGGGGGCGAACAGCGACGGCAGCACGGAGAGCGCGAGCGGGGTGACCAGGGCGGCGCCGACGCCCATCACGGCGCGGGCGGCGATCACCGTCCCCACCCCGTCGGCCAGCGCGCCGGCCAGGGAGCCGGCCAGGAAGATCCCGAGTCCGACGACGAGCATCAGGCGCCGTCCGAAGCGGTCGCCGAGCAGACCGGCCGGGAGCATCAGCGCGGCGAAGACGACCACGTAGGCGTCGGCCATCCACTGCTGCTCGCCGGTGGTGGCGCCGAGGTCGGCGGCCATGGTCGGCAGGGCCACGTTCAGGATCGTCGTGTCGAAGCCGAGGGTCAGCATGCTGGCGACCAGGGCGGCGAGGGCCCACCAGCGACGGGGGTCCGGAGTGAAGGTGTCCATGAAATGAGAGTAACTGTCAAAAGCTACTTCCTGTCAATCAGGAGGGATGGTCAGTTCGCATCGGGCATGCAAAAAGGGCCACGGCGGGAAGCCGTGGCCCTGCGGTCCGGTGCGGTGCGTCGCGCCGCGCGCGTCACGCGTGCTGGTACGCCACCAGGGAGATGCCGACGTAGTGCACCGCGAACGCGGCCAGCGTGAGGGAGTGGAACACCTCGTGGAAGCCGAACCAGCGCGGTGAGGGGTTCGGGCGCTTGATGCCGTAGACGATGCCGCCCGCGCTGTAGAGCAGACCGCCGACGACCACCAGGATCAGCACGGCGAGGCCGCCGGTGTGCAGGAAGTCGGGCAGGAAGAACACGGCCGCCCAGCCCATGGCGATGTAGCAGGGCGTGTAGAGCCAGCGCGGGGCGCCGACCCAGAACACCCGGAAGACGATGCCGGCGCCCGCGGCGGCCCAGATGCCCCACAGCAGCCAGCGGCCCTTGACGCCCGGCAGGAGCAGCAGGGTCAGCGGGGTGTAGGTGCCGGCGATGATCAGGAAGATGTTGGCGTGGTCCAGCCGGCGCAGGATGCCGTCCATGCGCGGACTCCAGTCGCCCCGGTGGTACAGGGCGCTCACGCCGAACAGCAGGCACGCCGTCAGGGCGTAGATGCCGCAGGCGATGCGGCCGCGGGTGGAGTCCGCCAGCGCGGTGAGCACCAGGCCGGCGATCAGCGCGGCCGGGAACATGCCGAGGTGCAGCCAGCCGCGCAGCTTCGGTTTGATCGGCTCGGTCAGGTGCTCGGTGACCTGCTGCTTGACCTGCTGGGCGAACTGGTGTGCGGTCGAGGGCGTGGTGGAGGAGGCGGAGCGCGCGCCGGAACGGCGGCCGGCGGCCGGCGAGTCCGAGGGCGCGTCGGGGACGGGCGCAGTCATACGCCGAATTTTACTTACGGAGCCGTAAGTCACGGGTCAGCCCCCGCCCCACCTGCGGCGAACGGCTGTCATCTCCTGCTCCCGCAGGGGCCGTTCGCCCCTTTTTCTTTGGTGAAACCCGCGTTTCGCCCAAAGAACGCCCCCCTGGACGCCAAGTGGACGCAAAAGGGCGCGGCACACGTGGCGAGCCTCACTCCGCTCATCTGTGACGTCCTCTGGACAGATGGGCCCAACCATCGGAGGATCAAATGAGTGCGGTCGGCACCGGATGAGCGCAGCCAGGAGGCGGCGCGGCATCCGGGTCGCGGCCCCCACGGGGCAGACAAGGACAAAATCCCTCACCTAGGAGCGATCGTGGCGCGCGACATCGCGGCTCCCCCCGTCACCCCGACCACTCACCAGGAACTGATCTCGTGGGTCGACGAGATCGCGGAACTGACCCAGCCGGACGCCGTGGTCTGGTGCGACGGATCCGAGGCCGAGTACGACCGGCTGTGCGACGAGCTCGTGGCGAAGGGCACCTTCCGCAAGCTCGACCCGATCAAGCGCCCGAACTCCTACTACGCCGCCTCCGACCCGACCGACGTCGCGCGCGTCGAGGACCGGACCTTCATCTGTTCCGAGAAGGAGCAGGACGCCGGCCCCACCAACCACTGGAAGGACCCCGCCGAGATGCGGGAGGTCTTCACCGGTGAGCAGGGCCTGTTCCGCGGCTCCATGCGCGGCCGCACCATGTACGTCGTGCCCTTCTGCATGGGCCCGCTCGGTTCCCCGCTGTCCGCGATCGGCGTCGAGATCACCGACTCCGCCTACGTCGCCGTCTCCATGCGCACGATGACCCGCATGGGACGGCCCGTCCTGGACGAGCTCGGCTCCGAGGGCTTCTTCGTCAAGGCCGTGCACACCCTGGGCGCCCCGCTGGAGGAGGGCCAGGAGGACGTGCCGTGGCCCTGCAACTCCACCAAGTACATCTCGCACTTCCCCGAGTCCCGCGAGATCTGGTCCTACGGCTCCGGCTACGGCGGCAACGCCCTGCTGGGCAAGAAGTGCTACGCCCTGCGCATCGCCTCGGTGATGGCCCGCGACGAGGGCTGGCTCGCCGAGCACATGCTGATCCTGAAGCTCACCCCGCCGCAGGGCGAGTCGAAGTACGTGGCCGCCGCCTTCCCCAGCGCCTGCGGCAAGACCAACCTCGCCATGCTGGAGCCCACCATCTCCGGCTGGACGGTGGAGACCATCGGCGACGACATCGCCTGGATGCGCTTCGGCGAGGACGGCCGCCTGTACGCCATCAACCCCGAGGCGGGCTTCTTCGGCGTCGCCCCCGGCACCGGTGAGCACACCAACGCCAACGCGATGAAGACCCTGTGGGGCAACGCCGTCTTCACCAACGTCGCCCTCACCGACGACAACGACGTCTGGTGGGAGGGCATGACGGAGGAGCTCCCGGCCCACCTCACCGACTGGAAGGGCAACGACTGGACCCCGGAGTCGGGGACCCCGGCCGCCCACCCCAACGCACGCTTCACCGTGCCGGCCGCGCAGTGCCCGATCATCGCGCCCGAGTGGGAGGACCCCAAGGGCGTGCCGATCTCCGCGATCCTCTTCGGCGGCCGCCGCGCCAGCGCCGTACCGCTGGTCACGGAGTCCTTCGACTGGAACCACGGCGTCTTCCTGGGCGCCAACGTGGCCTCCGAGAAGACCGCCGCCGCCGAGGGCAAGGTCGGCGAGCTGCGCCGCGACCCGTTCGCGATGCTGCCGTTCTGCGGCTACAACATGGGCGACTACATGGCCCACTGGGTCGACGTCGCCCAGGGCAAGGACCAGTCGAAGCTGCCGAAGATCTACTACGTCAACTGGTTCCGCAAGGACGACGCGGGCCGGTTCGTCTGGCCCGGCTTCGGCGAGAACTCCCGCGTCCTGAAGTGGATCGTGGAGCGCCTGGAGGGCAAGGCCGAGGGCGTCGAGACGCCGATCGGCGTCCTGCCGGCCAAGGGAGCCCTCGACACCAAGGGCCTGGACCTGTCCGAGTCCGACCTCGACTTCCTGCTCACCGTCGACAAGGACGTGTGGCGCGAGGAAGCGTCGCTGGTGCCGGAGCACCTCAACACCTTCGGCGACCACACCCCGAAGGAGCTGTGGGACCAGTACCACGCGCTGGTGGAGCGCCTCGGCTGAGCCGCAGCTCCCCCCACCACTCCGCGGCCGGTCTTCCGAGTGTGCCCTGACCAGCAACATCGTCACGGGCCGGCCGCGGTGCCGACCGGCGAGGTCCCGCACAACGGCGTGCGGGGCCATGGGCCCGCCGCCGCGCCCCCGTCCGCCCCGACGGGAGCACGGCGGCGGGCCCCCGCCCGTTCCCGGGGACCCTCAGCGGTCCTCCAGGTAGCGGGTGTGGGTCTCCTGACGCCACGCGTCCGCCTCCTTCAGCACCGCCGCCAGCGCGACCGCCTCCCGGGCCAGCAACGCCAGTTGGCGGTCCAGGTGCCGCTCCGGCGACTCCTGGCCCGGCGCGAGCCGGCTCCACCAGCGGGCCCGTACGAAGCTGTCGACGGCCTCGGGGAGGTCCTGGCGCACGATCCTCGCCACGGTGTGGAGGCCCTCGGGGTCCTCGGCCAGCGCGTCGGCACCCCAGCCGCGCTCCAGCAACGCCCCCAGCACGGCGCTCAGTTCGGTGACCCGGGGCGACGCCGACGCGGGCAGGCCGACCTCGCCCAGGTAGCCGTCCAGGCGGGCGAAGTCGGCCCGCAGCTCCTCCAGCCGGTCCGACGGGGTCGGGAAGTCCGGCACCGGGGGCCGCTCCGGCGGGGCGACCAGCGCGCCCGCGCCGTAGAGCCCGGCCACCACCACGGGCCAGTAGGGGCCGGCCACCCCGGTGAACGTCAGGACCAGGCCCAGCAGTCCGCACGCGCCGCCCGCGAGGTTCTTGCGGGACTCCAGGTAGCCGAGGACGCGGTCACTGGTAGCCACGGATCTCCTCGAAGGCGCCGTCCAGCGAGCCGTCGCGGGCGTCGAACAGGCGGCCGCCGGTCAGGTCGGCGATGTGCTCCAGCTCCTCGCGGTCGGAGTCGCCGAACAGGACGGTGAAGACGGGGATGCGCCGGCGGTCGGCGGGCAGTCCCCGGTAGAAGGCGTCGAAGTCGCCCGCCTTGGCCCCGGTCGTGTTCTCGCCGTCGGTCATCAGCACGATCGAGGTGAACGCGTTCCGCTCCGCGCCGAGGTGGTCGTACGCCTTCTCCAGCGAGGTGTAGAGCGCGGTCTTGCCGTCCGCGGCGAGGGCGTCGGTGTCCGCGCGGATCGCCTTCAGGCCCCGCCCGGGATCGGCCGGGTCGACGACGTGGGTGCGCACGTCCTTCACGTCCGACCCGAACGGCATCAGCGTGACCTCCTCCCGGTCGCGGAAGTCATCGGTCAGACCGGTCAGCGCCGTCTTCAGCCGGGCCAGGCGGTCGCCCTCCATCGAGCCGGAGGTGTCCAGGACGTACACCGTCCGCGAGGGGCGGCGCAGGTCGTTCTCGTAGGCGTCCAGCAGCCCGTCGGCGACCGACCGGGTGCCCGGGAAGGGCAGTTCGCGGCGGCGGGCGGTGTCGAGGCCGGCGCCCGGCGGCACCGAGGGGACGACGGGGCGGCGGTGCGTGGTGTCGGTGATGAGCTTCTGCAGCGGCGCCGAGCGCAGCGCCTCGGTGACCCGGCGGACGTCCTCGCGGGTCGCGGCGCTGGTGGAGGCGAGCGAGGACAGCGGGTAGTTCGCGGTGATCACGCCGTCGGCCGGGCGGATCACGGTCAGGCCCGGGACGCCCTTGAGGACCGACTCGTAGTTGAGCAGCGCGTCCACGTCGCCGCGCCGCCGGTAGGCGCTCGCCAGCCAGCCCGACGAGCCCGACGTCAGCTTCTGGCCGCGGAAGAACTCCTTCAGCCGCGGGGCGGCCTCGCGGACGTCGGCGTCGGTGAGCGCGGACTGCGCCCCGGACAGCGCCGAGGCCACCGACACGAGCGTGGAGAAGCCCGAGTTGGAGCGCGCCGGGTCCGTCATGCCGTACGTCAGCCGCCCGGCCCGTACGGCCCGTTCGACGTCGCTCCAGGTGACGTCGGCGGGGTTCCAGCCGAGGGCCCGCACGGTGGCCGGGCGGACCCCGACGGCGACCGGGCTGGACATCACCGGCGTCTCGGAGACGACCTTGCGCGCCGCGTCGGGGCGCAGCCGCAGGTAGTCGTCGGAGGACAGCCACAGGGCGTCGTACCTGCCGTCGGCCCGGCCCCGGGCGAGCAGGTCGACGGCGTCGAGGGTGCCCAGGTAGGTGGGGCGCACGGTGACGCCGGTGCTGCGGGCGACCTGGGCGAGGACCGTGGTCATGTCGCTGAGCTCGCTGGAGGCGAGCACGCGCAGGGTGCCGGGCCGGGCGGCGTCCGGATCGGTGTCCGCCTGCTTCCCGGAAGCGGTGCAGCCGGTCAGGAGGGCCGCCGCGGCGAGCGCGGCCGCGAGGAGGCGTCCCGGTCGTGTCGTCACAGCCCGCCCTCCAGTGCGCCCTGGGAGCGGCTGCGCTCCAGGCGGCCGCTCGCCGCCTGGAGTTCGGCGGTGAGGTTCTCCACGGTCGTCGCCATCGTCTCGGTCGCCCGCACCTTGTAGGTGTCGATCGCGTCGAGCGTGCGGTAGATCTGCTGGAACGCCGTGCGCAGGGTCTCCGCGCCGACCGCCGGGTCGGCGGCGATGCGCTGGATGTCCCCGCTCTGGCCGGCCAGCATCTCGGCGTTGCCCCGGATGAGGTCCTCGGTGGTGCCGCGCAACGCGTCGACCTGCTGGATCACCTTCTTCTGGTGGTCCAGGGCGGAGGCCAGCATCACCGAGATGCGCAGGGCGGAGACGGTGGTGGTGGCCGCCCGGTCGACGCCCTTGATCAGCTCCTCGTTGTTGCGGCGCACGACGTCCATGGCGAGGTAGCCCTGGGCGCACACGGCGAGCTGGGTGAGCAGGTCCTGGTGCTTCTGCCGGACCGGGAAGAGCACGTCGGCCCGCAGGCTGTCGGCCTGCTCCGGGTCGGCCGCCCCGACGCCGTCGACGTGCCGCTCGACGGCGGCGTCGAGGGCCTCGGTGAGGACGACGTACTCCTGGAGCTTGCCCATGGTCTCCCACAGGCGGGTGCGCTCGGTCTGCAACGCGGCGTTGTCCCGGCGCAGTTCGTCCTGGCCGCCGCGCAGCGCGCCGACGATCCGGTTCAACGTGCCCTGCGCGGAGGCGTACTTGGCGACGTGGTCGCGCAGCTTGTTGCCGCCGGGCAGCCGGGACAGCAGCCGGCGGCCCCGGCTCCCGGGCGCGTCTCGCGGGTCCAGGTCCTCCACGACCCGGCGCAGTTCGACGAGCGAGCCGGCCACCTTGCCCTGGGCGTCGCCGCCGTTGTCGGGCAGGGAGCGCACGGCGCGCTCCAGCATGCGGTTGGACTGGGCAGCGGCGGCCCGCATCTCGCCCGCGCCGAGCGCGGTGATCTCACCGACGCGGCCGGCGAACTCGGGGGAGCGGGCGTCGAGGGCGGCGAGGCCGTCGACGTACTCGGCGGCCTTGCGGGCCATCTCGGTGCGCACCCCGTCGGCGACCGGGACCAGCCCGCCGGCCTTCTCCCGCGGCACGGGCGCCACGGGCTCGGGCGGGGTGAGCGTGAACCCGCCGTCGAGGCCGGCGGCACCCGCTCCGCCGGCCGTGCCTGTCATGTCCGTCATGTGCTGGTCCCCCGTCATCCGCGCGCCCGGCGGGCCATCTCGTGCAGCACCGCGGAGGTGGGCACGGGGGCCTGCTTGACGCCGGTCAGTTCCTGCTGGAGATAGGTGCCGGCCGGGGCGAACCCGGTGGCGGTGCCCTGCGGGCGGAAGCCGTGCCGCACCGCGAGCCGGCGCAACACCGGGTCGCTGCCGAGGAGTTCGGCGAACGCCCGGCCGTCGTCGGTGAGCGGTACGACGGTGTGGTCGCTGTTGACCGTGGTGTCCGGGTAGAGCACGACCAGGTCGCCGGGCTGCTGTCCGCCGGCGAGCAGGGAGGCGACCTGGGACTCGTAGACCAGGACCAGCGGGTTGCCCGCGCCGCTGACGAAGTCCCGGAAGACCGCGTCGGAGCTGGTCTGCTGGGCGCCCTGCACGGTGACGAGCTTCTTCAGCAGGGGCGCGGTGCGGTCGAGCCCGGCGGCGTCGGCGACCACCCGGCCGCCGTTGTCGACGTAGGAGGCGGCGGCGAGGTAGAGGGCGCCCGAGTTGGACGACTCGGGGTCGGTGGACGACACGAACAGCGTCCCGCTCAACTCCCCGTACTTTGCTGCCCCCTTGAGCTGTTGCCAGGTGCGGTCGTGGCGGACCGCGTCGAGGTAGGCGGCCATCTGGAGCGTGCCGCGGTGCCCGGTGGCGAGCGTGGCCAGGCCGTTCGCGGTCAGCACCTGGGCGGCGTCGCGGTGGGCCACGACGACGAGCGGCGAGTAGAAGGGCCGGGGGAGCGTCCCGCGCACCTCGTAGCGCCCGGCGAGTTCGGCGGCGGGTGCCTGGCTGGAGGGGAACGCGAGGTCGTACCCCTTCAGGTCGAGCCCCTCCATGGCCCAGGACCCGGAGGTCTCGGCCTTGACGGTGTAGCCCTTGGCGGCGAGGGCCTTCACCACGTCGGGGTCCGCGAAGTACTCGGCCTTCTCGGACCCGATCACCATGCGCACGGTCTTCGTTGCCGTGCCCGTGTCCTCATCGCTGCGGCCCGCGACGACGGCGGCCACCACGCCACCGACCAGCAGAACCGCGAGGACGATCCCTGCGATACGTCTCACACCCCGCACACTCCACGCGGAACCCAACATTCCCCACGGCGCGGGATGAACGGGGGGTGACACAAGGGTCCCGTTACGACACGGCCGCCGGAACCGTGCAACGGACGCTCACAGCAGGGTGGCGAGCACCTCTATCTAACCTCTAACAATTCTTTGACAGGTTAGGGGCCCCTGTGCTTGCATGGCAATGGACTAACCGGATCAAGCATCTAGAAGGGTTAGATATGAGCTCGGTGCACTACCGGACCGCCATCGTCGACGGCCACGAGATCTTCTACCGGGAGGCCGGTCCCTCCGACGCCCGCGCCGTCGTCCTGCTGCACGGGTATCCGACCAGCTCTTTCATGTTCCGCGAGCTGATCCCGCTGCTGGCCACGGACTACCACGTCATCGCGCCGGACCACCTCGGCTTCGGTCGCTCCGCCGCTCCCTCGGCGGGTGAGTTCACCTACACCTTCGACGCCCTCGCCGAGCTCACGTCCGGACTGCTCGACCACCTGGGCCTGGACCGCTTCGCCCTCTACGTCCAGGACTACGGCGCCCCCATCGGCTGGCGCCTCGCGCTCAAGCACCCTGAACGAATCTCCGCCCTGGTCACCCAGAACGGCAACGGCTACGAGGACGGCTTCGTCGAGTCGTTCTGGAGCGACGTCTGGGCGTACGGGGCGAACCCCGGCGCCGACACCGAGCCGGCCGTCCGCACGGCGCTGGGTCTCGAGGCCATCCGCTGGCAGTACACGCACGGCGTGCCCGACCCGAGCCTGGTCAGCCCGGACACCTGGGAGCACGACTTCGCCCTCGTCTCCCGCGAGGGCAACGACGAGATTCAGCTGGCACTGTTCCGCGACTACCGGAACAACCGCCCGCTCTACCCGCTGCTGCACGAATTCCTGCGCACCAGCGAGGTCCCGCTGCTAGCCGTGTGGGGCCGCAACGACGAGATCTTCGGCCCCGCGGGCGCGCACGCCTTCGCCCGCGACGCCAAGGACGCGGAGGTGCACCTGATCGAAGGCGGTCATTTCCTGCTGGAGAGCCACCTGGACGTCGTCGCGGGCTACCTCCGCGGCTTCCTGGGGCGAGTGCTGGACCCGGCTGGTCGCGCTCTCGCGGCGTCCTGAGGCGCCTTGAGCTCTCGGACAGTCGCCAGCTGTTCCACTCACCTGCCGGACGCGTCGTCGAAGGACGCGCGTGCTTGCTCCAGGGCGGATATGTGGTGTGGAGCCCAGTGTCGCGGTCGGCGACTTCTGTGCGACCTCTGAGCTGGGCGCTACGTCCGCCCTCCAGACACTGTGACTGCTGAGAGGAACCGCCCGCCCAGGCGAACGCAGTGCATGGCGCCCGGCCCGCGCGACGCTGCGGGTGCACGCGGACCGGGGCCGTCAAGGGGGTCCGGAGAGGACCGGACGGGCAGGGATCAGCCGGCGGGACTCAACGACCGCGGCCCGGCCAGCGCAGCGCCGTGCGCGTCCATCCGCTCCGCCGCCAGGATCGCCGCCGCCGTGTCCGCCCGGGACGCGGCGACGACCAGGGCGCGCCCCGCCAGCGCGTGCGCGCGGCGGTGCAGGGACGGGGCGTCGGCCGCGCGGCCGGAGCCCGTCGCGCGCACCGGCGGGCGGCCTCCCCGCAGCCGTGCCACCTGCCCGGCGAGCCGCTCACCGGCGGCGTCCAGGTCGGCCGACGGCGCCAGCGCCCGCAGCTCGTCGGTGACGGCGAGCAGCGCGGCGAGGTGCCCCGAGAGCTGGATGTCCAGCTCCTCCTCGCGGGAGCGGTGGGGGAAGTCGGAGGGCGTGCCGGCCACCGTGCTGTGCACCGACTTGGTCCGGATCGGTTCGTACATGGATGGCCTCCCAATGCTTCAGGAAGACATCCTAGCTTAGATTCTGTCTAAAGTTGAGCTGTTCACAAAAGCGGAACCGGCCCGCCCGCTCGGCGCCGGGAGGCGTCAGGTCTGCCCGTAACCGTCCAGGAAGCGCCCGATGCGCCCCACCGCGTCCCGCAGGTCCGTGACCGTCGGCAGGGTCACCACCCGGAAGTGGTCCGGCTCGGGCCAGTTGAAGCCGGTGCCCTGCACGACCATGATCTTCTCGCTGCGCAGCAGGTCCAGGACCATCTGCCGGTCGTCCTTGATCTTGAACACCGTGGGGTCGAGGCGCGGGAAGAGGTACAGCGCGCCCTTGGGCCTTACGCAGGTCACTCCGGGAATCCGGGTCAGCAGCTCGTAGGCCGTGTCCATCTGTTCCTTCAGGCGTCCGCCCGGCAGGACCAGGTCGTTGATGGTCTGCCGTCCGCTGAGCGCGGCGACCACCCCGTGCTGGCCCGGCATGTTCGCGCACAGGCGCATGTTCGCCAGGATGGTCAGGCCCTCGATGTAGGAGTCGGCGTGCGCGCGCGGGCCGGAGATCGACATCCAGCCGACCCGGTAGCCGGCCACCCGGTAGGCCTTCGACATGCCGTTGAAGGTGAGGGTGAGCAGGTCGGGGGCGACCGCGGCGGTGGGCGTGTGCCGTGCGCCGTCGTAGAGGATCTTGTCGTAGATCTCGTCGGAGCAGACCAGCAGGTTGTGGCGGCGGGCGATGTCGGTCAGGCCCTTGAGGACCGCCTCGTCGTACACCGCGCCCGTGGGGTTGTTCGGGTTGATGATGACGAGGGCCTTGGTGCGGTCGGTGACCTTGCGCTCGACGTCCGCGAGGTCCGGCATCCAGTCGGACTGCTCGTCGCAGCGGTAGTGCACCGCCGTGCCGCCGGACAGGGAGACGGCCGCCGTCCACAAGGGGTAGTCCGGGGCGGGGACCAGCACCTCGTCGCCGTCGTCCAGCAGGCCCTGCATCGCCATCACGATCAGCTCGGAGACACCGTTGCCGATGAAGACGTGCTCGACGTCCGTCTCTATGCCGAGGGTCTGGTTGTGCATGACGACCGCGCGGCGGGCGGCGAGCAGGCCCTTGGCGTCGCCGTAGCCGTGGGCCGTGGAGACGTTGCGGAGGATGTCCTCCAGGATCTCCGGCGGACAGTCGAAGCCGAAGGCGGCCGGGTTGCCGGTGTTCAGCTTGAGGATGCGGTGACCTGCCGCTTCCAGCCGCATCGCCTCCTCGAGCACCGGACCCCGGATCTCGTAACAGACGTTGGCGAGCTTCGTGGACTGGATCACCTGCATGTCTGGGAGCTTACGGCCCGCCCCCGTGTCCCGCGGCGTGTTTTCCGCCACGTGAGACGCGGCGGTTTGGGTGGGTATGGTCCACCGCTGTCCCAGGAGCCCCTCCCGTCCCTACAATGCGCGTTCATGCCAAGCCCGTCCGACGTTCCCCCCGGCCCGACCGGTCCGTACGTCTACCTGCCGCGCACCGCCGAGACCCCCTCGTACGAGGAGTACGCCGATCCGGCGGCGGCCCACGGCTGGCAGGGCTCGGCCTACGACGAGACGCGCGAGCTGCCCCGTCCGGCGCGGGAGCCCGAGACGGGCGGCCGGGCGGAGCGGCGACGGGCCGGCCGCCGGGCCACCGGGTGGCGCTCGCGCCGGGGCGTCGTGACGGCGGGCGCCGTGGGCGCGGTGTCGGTGGCCGCCCTGGTGGCGGGCATCTCCCTGACGGGTTCCTCGTCCGGCGGCGGCAGCGAGAGCGGGCCGACCGCCGGGACCCTGTCGGCGTCCGAGGGTACGACGCCGTCCGGGCCGCCGTCCGCGACCGCGACGACCACCCGATCGAGTGAGGCGGCCCCCTCCCGTCCGAGCGACACGCCCGCCGGGCCGACCCCGACCACCTCCGCCCCGCACGAGGTCCCGGCCATCACCCCCACGTCGGCGACACCCCCACCGTCGACGTCCGCCCCGACGACCCCCGCCCCGTCCCCGTCCTGGACCCCGGGCCGGGGGACCGGCCGGGGCAAGGGGTGGAAGAGGCGGTAGCGGGGGACCTCCCCCAGGCGGTAGCCGGGGACCTCCCCCCGGCCGAAAAGCGCTCCTTGTCGTGGATCCCCTCGGCGCTAACAATGCGCATGACAAATCAGTGGGCGGCCCGACGACCTCCGGTCGCCCCCGTCGCAAGAGGGGACCCCACATGAGAAAGCCTCTCGTCGCCGCGTTCTTCGCCCTGGCCATCGCCGGGGCGGGTGCGGCACCTGCGGTCGCCGCTCCCTCCGGAGCGCCCGCGGACACGGCCGGCGCGCAGCGCGCCAGGGCCGCGTCACCCACCCTGCAGGCCGTGAGCTTCGCCGGGACCGTCTCGCTCAGCAACTGTTCCGGCTCGGTGATCCGCTTCCCCGCCTCCGTGGACACGGACCCCGCGCTGGTGCTGACCAACGGCCACTGCCTGGAGACCGGCTTCCCGTCGCCCGGCCAGGTCATCACCGGCCAGTCCTCCAGCCGCAGCTTCGGGCTGCTGAACTCCGCCGGCACCCGGGTCGGCACCCTGCGCGCCAACCAGGTCGTCTACTCGACCATGACCGACACGGACGTGACGATCTACCGGACGACCACCACGTACGCGTCGATCCGCAGCACCTACGGCATCAACGCCCTCACCGTGCAGGACACCCACCCCGTCGCCGGCACCGCGATCACCGTGGCGTCCGGGTACTGGAAGCGGCTGTACAACTGCAACATCGACGGCTTCGTGTACCGGCTCAAGGAGGGCGACTGGACCTGGAAGGACTCGGTCCGCTACACCTCCGCCTGCAACACCATCGGCGGCACCTCCGGCTCGCCCGTGATCGACCAGTCCACCGGCAAGGTCGTCGCCGTCAACAACACCGGCAACGAGGACGGGGAGCGCTGCACGGTGAACAACCCATGCGAGGTCGACCAGAACGGCACGGTGACGGTCCGCCAGGGCATCAACTACGCCGAGGAGACCTACCAGATCCCGGCCTGCTTCACCACGGGCAACCGCCTCAACCTGAGCGCGAGCGGCTGCACCCTGCCCAAGCCGTAGCACGCCGCACGCCGCACGGCGCCGACGGCTAGGGGTGGGCGGTCCGCCGCACCGCCCGCCCGGCCAGGACGTCCGTGCGCCGCCCGTCCTCGATCACGAAGCACCCGTCCACCAAGACGTGCGGGATGCCCACGGGCAGCGCCCGGGGATCGTCGTAGGTGGCGCCCGCCGCCACCGTCGCCGGGTCGAACAGCACCAGGTCGGCCCGGTACCCCTCGCGCACCAGCCCGCGGTCCGGCAGGCGCAGCCGGGCCGCCGGACGCCCGGTCAGGTGCGCCACGCACTCCTCCAGCGACAGCACCCCCAACTCCCGTACGTAGTGGCCCAGGTAGCGCGGGAACGTGCCGTACGCCCGCGGGTGCGGCTTGGCGCCCCGCAGGATGCCGTCCGAGCCGCCGGTGTGCACCCGGTGGCGCATGATCGCGCGGACGTTCTCCTCGTGGCCCACGTGCTGCAGGATCGTCGGCGCCAGCCGGTCCTCCCGCAGCAGCCGCCGCGCCGTCACCCAGGGCTCCTCGCCGCGCTCGCGCGCCGCCCCCAGGACCGTACGGCCCACGTACGGCGCGAGGGCCGAGTCGTTCACGCCGGAGATCTCCACGGTGTCCCAGTCGACCGGCACGCCGTGGCAGCCGTCCGAGCCGACGACCTCCAGGTCGTGCCGGATCCGCTCCGCCGTCGCCTCGTCGGCCAGCCGCCGCAGCACCTCCTGCGGGCCGCCCTCGCTCGCCCAGCTCGGCAGCAGCGCGGCCAGGGTGGTGCAGCCCGGGGTGTACGGGTAGGTGTCCAGGCTGATGTCGGCGCCGTCGGCCAGCGCCCGGTCGAGCAGCGCGAGCAGCTCGGGCGCCCGGCCCTCGTTCACGCCGAAGTTCATCGTGGCGTGGGCGAGGTGGAGGGCGCAGCCCGCCTCCCGGGTGAGGGCCACCATCTCCTCGTACGCCTCCAGGGCACCCGCCCCGTAGGAGCGGTGGTGCGGGCAGTAGTAGCCGCCGTAGCGCGCCACCACCCGGCACAGCTCGGTGAGTTCGGCGTCCCGGGCGTACATGCCGGGCGTGTACGTCAGCCCCGACGACAGGCCCACGGCGCCCTCCTCCAGGCCCTGGGCGACCAGCGCGCGCATCCGGTCCAGCTCCGCGGGCGTCGCCGCGCGGTCCTCCCAGCCGACGACGAGCGCGCGCACGGTGCCCTGCGGGATCAGGTACGCGGCGTTCACCGCGATCCCGCGGTCGAGCCGGTCGAGGTACTCGCCGACCGACCGCCAGTCGAAGTCGACGTCGTCACCGGGCCCGTTCCAGCCGGCGATCGCCCGGCGCACCCCGGCGAGCGTGCGGTCGTCCACGGGCGCGTACGACAGCCCGTCCTGGCCGAGGACCTCCAGGGTGACGCCCTGCGCGGCCTTCGCGCTGTGGTCGGGGTCGCGCAGCAGGGCCAGGTCGCTGTGCGCGTGCATGTCGATGAAGCCGGGGGAGAGGACCAGGCCCTCCGCGTCCAGCTCCCGCACCGCGGCCGGGCGCTGGCAGCCGGCGGCGGCCGCCTCCTTGACGATCGCGACGATCCGGCCGCCGTCGACCACCACGTCGGCGCGGTAGGAGTCCGCGCCGGTGCCGTCGACGACATCGGCGTCCCGGATGACCAGGTCCTCCATGGCGGGCTCCTCTCAGAAGAAGGTGCGGATGTAGTCGACCACGGTGCCGTCCGCCTCGGCGAGGGGGATCAGCGGCCACTTGTCGAACGACGTGCACGGGTGGGACAGGCCGAGCCCGACCCAGTCGCCTACCTCCAGGTCCGCCTCCGGGCCGGTGCGCAGCCAGGTGTGCTGGTCGGACAGGGCGGTGACCTCGACGCCGGTGGCCGGGCGCTCGGTGCCGTCCCGGCGCACCACCTGGGCGACGGGCAGGTCCAGGTCGTACGCGGCGTCGCGCTTGCCCGCGTTGAGGAACGCCTGCTCCGCGGACGGCCGGGAGACGACCTGCGCCCACAGCCGGAACGCGGGCTCCAGCGCGCCCTCCTCGGGCACCCGGTTGAACGGGGTCAGCCGCCGGTAGTGCCCGTCGTCGTGCGAGACGTACGCGCCCGAGCGCAGCAGCTTCAGCACCGGCGCGGACAGGGCGGGGACCGAGGCGAACACGTCGGCGACCGCGTCGAACCAGGCGCTGCCGCCCGCGCTGACGACGATCTCGTCCACGCCCGCGAACCGCCCCGCCGCGTCGAAGTCCGCTGCCAGGGCGACCAGTTGCCGCAGCCAGGCGTGCACCCGCTCCGGCGTGGCCCGCGGGACCTCGCCCTCGTAGCCCGCGACGCCCACCAGCCGCAGCGTCGGCGCGGCGGCCACCGCGTCGGCGACGGCCACGCACTCGGCCTCGGTGCGCACACCCGTGCGGGCGCCCTCGCCGGCGGCCAGCTCCACCACGACGTCCACCGGGCGGGCCGCGCCGGTCAGCGCCGCGTCCATCAGCTCGACGCCGCGCACCGAGTCGACGTAGCAGACGAACCGGAAGTCCGGGTCGGCGGCCAGCTCGGCGGCGATCCAGCGCAGGGCCGCCGGGTCGACCAGCTCGTTGGCGAGGAACACCCGCCGGACGCCGAACGCCCGCGCCACCCGCACCTGGTGGGGCACGGCCAGCGTGATGCCCCACGCGCCGCGCTCGAGCTGCCGCCGGAACAGCTGGGGCGCCATGGTGGTCTTGCCGTGCGGGGCGAAAGCGAGGCCGTGGCGGGCCGCGTAGGTCTCCATCAGTGCGAGGTTGTGCTCCAGGCGCTCCGCGGACAGCGCGAGCACGGGCGTGGCGAAGCCGTCGGTGAAAAGGTTGCGGCGCCGGCCCGCCAGCTCACCCACGGTGAGTCCGTCGGCGTCCGGCGGGAGGCCCTTGAAGCGGTGGTCGACCCGTTCGTCGGCCAGGCGGGCGAGAGCGTCGCTGCTCATGGAGCCTCCCTGATCAGGTACGTTGCGCAGATTGCAACGTTCATTGCGTATGTCGCTCACCGCTGTCTAACATCTCGGCCAACGCCGGGTCAACGAACCGGCCGCCGCCCACCGAAGGAGCCACGACCATCGTGACCACCCCGGCCCCCCGCCACACGCCCGGCGACGACGGCGCCCGCGCCGGCGCCCTCGCCCTCGACGTGGTGGCGCTCGGCGAGTCCATGGTCACGTTCCTGCCCACCCGGCCCGGCCGCCTCGCCGACGTCCCCTCCTTCGACCGGGCCATCGGCGGCGCCGAGTCCAACGTCGCCTGCATGCTGGCCGCCGCCGGACACCGCGTGCGCTGGGTCAGCCGGGTCGGCACCGACGGCTTCGGCGACCACCTGGTGGAGACGATCGGCGCCCACCGCGTCGACGTGACCCACGTCCAGCGGGACCCGGACCGCCCGACCGGCGTGTACTTCCGCACCGCCGGGGAGCGCGGCACCGACGCCCACGAGGTGGCGTACTACCGGGCCGGCTCGGCCGCCTCCGCGATGTCCCCCGTCACGGTGGACCTCGGGGCGGCCCGCGCCGGCCGGGTCCTGCACCTGTCGGGGATCACCGCGGCGCTGTCCGACGGCTGCCGGGAGCTGCTGCACGCGCTCACGGCGCCCCGACCGGGACGGCCGCTGGTGTCGTTCGACGTCAACCACCGGCCGGGGTTGTGGCGGTCGTCCGCGGGACCCGGCGTCCTGCTGGACCTGGCCCGCGCCGCGGACCTCGTGTTCGTGGGCGAGGACGAGGCCGAGCAGGCCTGGGGCGTCACCGGCGGCCCCCGGGCGATCCGCGCCCTGCTGCCGGAACCGGCCACCCTCGTGGTGAAGCACGGCGAACGGGGCGCCACGGCCCTGTCGGACGCCGCGCCGGCCACCTCCGTACCGGCCCTCCGCGTGGACGTCACCGCCACCACCGGCGCCGGCGACGCCTTCGCCGCCGGCTTCCTGCACGCCACCCTGCGGGGCCTGCCCCCGCACGCCCGCCTGCGCCACGGCCACCTCTGGGCCGCCGCCGCCCTCACCACCCCCGGCGACCTCGCCGCGCCGCCCGCCCGCGCCCACGCCGACCGGCTGGCCGCCCTCGACGACGCGGCATGGGAGACACTGCGGGTCGGCCCCGGCTGGACGCACGCCGAGCAGGCCGAGGAGGAGGGAGCCACCCCATGAGCCAGACCGTCGACCGCGCACTGAGCATCCTGCCGCTGCTCGCCGAGGGCCCCGCCGACCTCGGACAGGTCGCCGACCGCCTCGGCGTCCACAAGTCCACCGCCCTGCGCCTGCTGCGCACCCTGCACGAACACGGCTTCGTCTACCGCCAGTCCGACCAGCGCTACCGCCTCGGCGCCCGCCTCTTCGCCCTCGCCCAGGAGGCGATGGAGAACCTCGACATCCGCGAGATCGCCCACCCGCACCTGGTGCGCCTCAACGAGACCTGCGGGCACACCGTGCACCTCGCCGTGCACGAGGAGGGCGAGGTGCTCTACATCGACAAGGTCGACAGCCGCTACCCGGTGCGCATGTACTCCCGCATCGGCAAGCCCGTCGCCATCACGGTCGCCGCCGTCGCCAAGCTGCTCCTGGCCGACCTGCCCGAGCCCGAGCGGCGCGCGGTCGCCGAGAAGCTCGACTACCCCCTCTACACGGCCCGTTCGACGCCGCACGCCGACGCGTTCCTCCGGGAGCTCGCCAAGGTGCGCGAACAGGGCTGGGCCACCGACCTCGGCGGCCACGAGGAGTCCATCAACTGCGTCGCCGCCCCCGTCCGCGGCGCGGACGGCCGGATGGTCGCCGCGATGTCGGTCTCCGCGCCGAACGTCGTCGTCACCGCCGACGAACTCCTCGCCCTGCTGCCGCTGGTCCGCCGCACCGCGGACGCCATCAGCGGCGAGTACTCCGGAAGAACGCCAGTAAAGGACCCCGCATGACCGACAAGACCGCCCTGACGCCCGCGACCCACACCACCCCGCCGGCGAAGTTCTCGCACGGGGTGCGCAAGGGCAACATCCTCCAGGTCGCCGGCCAGGTCGGCTTCCTGCCGGCCGAGGAGGGCAAGGCCCCGACCCCGGCCGGCCCCACCCTGCGCGAGCAGACCCTCCAGACCCTCGCCAACGTCAAGGCGATCCTGGAAGAGGGCGGCGCGAGCTGGGACGACGTGATGATGATCCGCGTCTACCTCACGGACGTGGACCACTTCGCCGAGATGAACGCGCTCTACAACGCCTACTTCGAGGAGCAGGGCCTCACCCAGCCGCCCGCCGCCCGCACGACCGTCTACGTCGGTCTGCCCGCCGGCCTCCTCATCGAGATCGACGCGCTCGCCGTCCTCGGCTGAGCCACCGGCCCCCACCCCCCTTCTCCACGCCTTCCCCACTCCCTTTCCCCGCTGTACGACGGCGCGGTGCCCCCGCCCGGGGCGCCGCGCCGCGATGCCCCCTGCCCGAAAGCTCCATGCACTTACCCCAGTCACGCAGAGGACCCCCGCATGTCCCTCCCGCTCGCCGCGTCCGCCCCCGCCCCGACACCACCGCACACCGGTGGCCTGCTCCTGCTCCTCGACGGCACCCCCGGACTGCTCACCGTCGCCGCCATCGGCATCGCGCTGCTGCTCTTCCTGATCATCAAGGTCAGGCTCCAGCCGTTCGTCGCGCTGCTCGCCGTCTCCATAGCCGTCGGCCTGCTGGCCGGCCTGTCGGTGACCGAGCTCTTCGGCACCGTGCAGCGCTCGGACGCCGTCTCCACCATCGAGTCCGGCATGGGCGGCATCCTCGGCCACGTCGCGATCATCATCGGCCTGGGCACCATGCTCGGCGCGGTCCTCGAAGTCAGCGGCGGCGCCGAGGTGCTGGCCTCCCGGCTGCTCGCCCTGTTCGGCGAACGGCGCGCCCCGCTCGCCATGGGCCTGACCGGCCTGATCTTCGGCATCCCGGTCTTCTTCGACGTCGGCATCTTCGTCCTCGCGCCGATCGTCTACGCGGCCGCCAAGCGCGGCGGCAAGTCGATCCTGCTGTACTGCCTGCCGCTGCTCGCGGGCCTGTCGATGACCCACGCCTTCCTGCCGCCGCACCCCGGCCCCGTGGCCGCCGCCGGACTGCTGCACGTCGACCTCGGCTGGGTCATCCTGATGGGCGTCGTCTGCGGCATCCCCGCCGTGCTCGCCGCCTGGGCCTGGTCCGCCTGGATCGGCCGCCGCATCTTCGTCGCCGTGCCGCAGGACATGGTGGAGGCCGCGGCGGACGCCAAGCAGGCCGTCCTGGACGAGCAGCGGGCCTCCGGGGTGGAGCCCCGCGAGGCGCCGGTGCCGCTCGGCACGGTCCTCGCCATCATCGGCACGCCGCTGGTGCTCATCCTCGCCGCCACGTTCTCCTCGATCGCGCTCGACCCCTCCACGGGCCGCTCGGTCGTCGAGTTCTTCGGGCACCCCTTCGTCGCCCTGACCATCGCCCTGCTGCTGGCCTACTACCTGCTGGGCATCCGGCGCGGCTGGTCCCGCAAGTCCCTGGAGACGGTGTCCACGGCGTCCCTGAAGCCGATCGGCAACATCCTGCTGGTCGTCGGCGCGGGCGGCGTCTTCGGCGCCGTGCTGAAGGCGAGCGGGGTCGCGCAGGCCCTGTCCGACACCTTCCACGACGTCGGCCTGCCGGTGATCGTCCTGTCGTACCTGATCTCCCTGGTGCTGCGGGTCGCCCAGGGGTCGGCGACGGTCGCGATCGTCACCACGGCCGGCATCGTGGCGCCGCTGCTGGCGGAGAGCCACCACTCGCAGGCCTTCACGGCCCTGGTCATCATGGCCATCTCCGCGGGCTCCATCTTCGCCTCGCACGTCAACGACGGCGGCTTCTGGATGGTGGCCAAGTACTTCGGCATCAGCGAGCGGGACACGCTCAAGACGTGGACGGTGCTGGAGAGCGTGCTGTCGGTCGCCGGGTTCGTGGTGGCCGCGGCCGTCAGCCTCGTGGTGTAGCCGGGCGGTTCGTGTAGGAGTCTGATAACGAAGTCGGGGCTGGCTGTGTACGGCACAGGATCGTCGACCATACTGCCCGCTGTGGAGCAGCGCAGAGGTTCGAGCAGCCAGCCCCTGAAGGCCGTGCCCGTGAAGGGCGCCGGTTTCGACCCGGCTTTCATCCCGGGGCTCACCGCCCCGGCCGGTGAACAGCCGGAGGACGCCCGCCCGGACGAGGCCGGGCCCGACGGGAAGGCCGAGGCGGCAGCCGCGGCCCCCGCCGACGCCGGGGCGAGCGGGAAGGCCCCGGGAGCCGCGGGGACGCCGGAGCCCGAGGACACCGACGCGGCCGTCGCGGCCGACGACGGTGACGTGGCCGCCGCCGACGACGCCGACGACGACGCCGAACCCGCCGTCGACGGCCCGGTGTTCGAGGCCGCCGACCGGCGGGCCCGGATCGTCGCCGACCGCCGGGGCGTCCGGCTGGCCCTCGACGACCAGGGCTGCGAGTTCCGCTGGGACGAGATCGGCGCGGTGGAGACGGAGACCGCCCGCTTCGGCAAGCGGTTCACCGTCACGGTCCACACGCCCGACAGCCGCTGGTACCCGATCGAGATCGAGGCGAAGGCCCGGTCGGACTTCAAGCAGTGGGACGAGCAGCTGGACGCGGTCCTCGACGCCTACTTCGAGGCCGAGTAGCCGGCGGCCGGGAGCCTCACTGGCCGCAGTACTGCTGGGCCTTGCCGATGGACCGGTACATGCAGTCGGCGTTCTCCAGCAGTTGCAGCACCGCGTCCCGGTTGCGTGCCGTCTCCCGCTCGATCACCTCGTCGGGCGGGTAGAAGCCGCCGCCGGAACTCGACGTCGGGTACATCTCGAAGGTGTACGAGAAGATCTTCTGCGTGCCCCAGAGGTAGTCGTCGATGGACCCGTCGGTGATGTACAGGTCGCTCGACTGCTCCGGGGTGTAGCCGTTGCTCGCGGCCATCTTCTGCCCGACGGCCTTGAACGCCGCGTTGTCGTCGGCCGTCATCCCGGTCGTGGTGTCGGAGTACGTGTACCCGAAGGGCCACAGCACCAGTTCGCTGTAGGTGTGGAAGTCGATCCCGGCCGTGATCTGCTGCTTGCCCCCGACGACCCGGCCGCGCACGAAGTCGGCGACCACCTTCACCTCGGGCGCCGACTCGGCGGACGCGCCGCGGTAGGTCTCGGACGAGGTGGAGCCGGAGGAGCCGCCGCAGCAGCCCCAGCGGTGGTTCCAGTTGCGGTTGAGGTCCGTGCCGACGTACGAGGAACCCGAGTTGGGCTGCCGGTTCTTGCGCCAGGAGCGGTAGGAGCCGGTCGCGATGTCGTACTCGCCGCCGTCCGGGTTGAGGTCGGGGACGATCCAGATCTCGCGGCCGTCGACCATGGCGGTGATGCGCGGGTCGGTGCCGTACCCGTTGCCGAACTCGCGGATCAGGTACAGCGCCATCTCCACGGTCAGGTGCTCACGGGCGTGCTGGTGGTGGGTGAACAGCACCTCGGGCTCGGCCTCGTCCGTCGCCACGTTGTCGCTGATCTTGACGGCGACGATGTCGCGGCCCTGGTAGGACCGGCCGATCACGCGCTTGCTCATGATTCCCGGGTGGGCGGCGACGGCCTGGTCGATCTGCGCCGTCATCTCGGCGTAGTTGTGGTACTTGGAGTCGGCCGACGGGAAGTCGTACAGCCGCGTGTCGCCGGCTGCCGTCCGGTCGGGCGCCGAGCCCACGGGGGTCACGTCGTAGCCGAGCCGGCGCAGCGCGCGGGCCTGGTCGGCGCGTCCGGAGACCACCACGGTCTCCTCGTCGGCCTCGTCGACGCTCACCCCGGCCGCGGCGATCGCGGTCCGGGTGACGGGGGTGTTGTGGCCGACGTGGATCTCGTACTGCCGTACGTCGTCGGCGGTGGGCGCGGGTGCGCGTCCCGAGGACGCCGTCGCCGACACGGTCGCCGAGACCGGGGCCGCGAGGGCGAGGGACATGAGCGCCGCGAGGGCGGCAGTGCGTCTGCCGCGGAGCCTAAGTCGCATGAAGTCTCCTTGTGGGAGGTGGGGTTGTTCGTGCGACGTGCAGGGGTGTGCGGGGTGTGCGGGTCCCTGGTGCGGGTCCCGCTCATCGTCCGGCCATGTCATGGTCAGGTCAAGCATGGAGCGCGGTATCGGCCGGAAGGGGCCGCACCGGGCGGGGCAGTGTACGGGGGTCCGGGTCCACCGGACGGTTCCCGGCCGAAGAGCACCCGGGGGTGTGAGCCGGGCGTGCATGCTGGTGTCGCCCGGGAGAGGGTGAAGCCCCCCCACACCGCACCCACCCCCACCCCACCCCCGAGGACTGGCTGATCATGGGCGGATCAGCGCCACGCCGCGACGCGCACCTGCCGGTGGAGACCACCAGCTTCGTCGACCGGCGGGCCGAACTCGCCGAGGCGCGCGAGCTGTTGGCCCGGGCCCGGCTGGTCACCCTCACCGGGCCCGGCGGCGTCGGCAAGACCCGCCTGGCCGGCCGGATCGCGACCCGCGTCGCCCGCGCCTTCCCCGACGGCGTGCGCTTCGTGCACCTCTCCGGCCTGCACGACCCCGCCCTCGTCCCGCTCGCCGCCGCCGACGCCCTCGGTCTGCACGACCGCTCCGAACGGCCCGCGCTGGACGCCCTGGTGGAGCGCGTACGCGACCGCCGGCTGCTGCTCGTCGTCGACAACTGCGAGCACCTGCCGGCCGCCTGCGCCGACCTCGCCGGCGCCCTGCTGCGCGGCACCACCGGCGTCCGCGTCCTCGCCACCAGCCGGCACCGGCTCGGGCTGACCGAGGAACACCTCATGGACGTACGGCCGTTGGCCGTGCCCGACCCCGACGGCGACCTCGGCGACGCCGCCGGACACCCGGCGCTCGCCCTGTTCGCCGACCGCGCGGCCGCCGTCGTCCCCGGCTTCCGGCTGACCCCCGCCAACCGGGCGTCCGTGGCCCGGCTGTGCCGGCGCCTGGACGGGCTGCCCCTCGCCATCGAACTGGCCGCCGTCCGCCTGCGCGTCCTCGGCGTCGACCAACTCCTGGACCGCCTCGACGACCGCTACCGGCTGCTGTCCGCCGGCAGCCCCGCCGTCCCGCCCCGGCACCGGACCCTGCGGGCCGCCGTCGACTGGAGCCACGACCTGTGCACCGCCCGGGAGCAGACGGTGTGGGCCCGGCTGTCCGTGCTGGCCGGGTCCTTCGACCTGGAGACCGCCGAAGCGGTGGGCGGCGACGGCGACGAGACACCCCCCGGGGACGTCCTGGAGGCCGTCGCCGGACTCGTCGACAAGTCCGTGCTGTGCCGCGAGAGCGGACCCGACGGGGTGCGCTACCGGCTCCTGGACACCCTGCGCGAGTACGGCCTGGAACGGCTGCGGGCCCGCCCCGGCGAGGAGCGCGCCGCCCGCGACCGCCAGCGCGACTGGATGCAGCGGCGTGCCGACGCCTGCGAGCGGGCCTGGTTCGGGCCCGGCCAGAGCGCCGTCGTCGCCCGGCTGCGCGCCGACCGCGACAACCTGCGGGCCGCCCTCGACCACAGCCTCGGCACCCCCGGCGAGGAACGGGCCGCGCTGCGCCTCGCGGGCACCCTGTGGTTCCACTGGCACGCCTGCGGCGCCCCCCGCGAGGGCCGCTACTGGCTCGACCGGGCACTGGAGGCCGACCCCGAGCCCACTCCCGAGCGCGCCCGCGCCCTGTGGGCCGCCGGACTGCTCGCCGGCTGCCCCGAGGACGTCACCCGGGGCCTCCGCCGCGCCGAGGAGGCCCGTGACCTGGCCCGCGCCCTCGGCGACGAGGCCGAGGCCGCGCACGCCGCGTACGTCGTCGGCGTCACCCGGCTGTTCGCCGGGGACGTCCGGGGCGCCCTCGACCACTTCCGCACCGGCGTGGCCCGCGGCCGCGTCCCCGGCCAGCACCTCAGCATGGCCGGTCTCGACCGGGTCGAACTCGCCTGCGCGCTCGCCCTCCTCGGCGAGGCCGACCAGGCCATCGCGGTCTGCGAGGAGACCCGCCGCACGTGCGCCGAGCACGGCGAGCAGTGGGTGCTGTCCTACGTCGAGCGGATGCTGGCCCTCGCCCACACCGTCCGCGCGGACTGGGCACGGGCCGAGCGGCACGGGCGCGAGGCGCTGCGCCTGAAGCACGCCGTGCACGACGTGGTCGGCATCGGCCTCACCCTGGACCTCCTCGCCCGCGTCGCCGCCGGACGCGCCGAGCCCGAGCGCGCCGCCGTCCTGCTGGGCGTCGCCGACCGGGTGTGGGCGGACGTCGACCCCGACCGGTGGGGCTCGGCCGACCTGACCGGCCCGCGCCAGGACAGCGAGCGGTACGCGGCCGGGGCACTGGGCCGGGCCGCGTACCGGCGGGCGTACGCACGCGGGGCGGCCCTGACCCTCGCGGCGGCGGTCGAGCAGGCGCTGGACACCGGCCCCGCCGGGCCGGACCCGGCCGGCCGGACGGCCACCGCCACCCACGACCCGGCACCCGCGCCCGCCCGGACCGGCCCCACCCACCCCGGCCCCGCGCACCCCGACCCCACCCACCCCGGCGCGGCGCGGACCGACCCCACCCACCCCGGCCCCGCGCACCCCGACCCCACCCCCCCCGGCGCGGCGCGGACCGACCCCCCCCCCCCCGGCCCCGCGCACCCCGTCCCCGCCCCCCGCACGCCCGGCCCCCGCCCCTCCGCCGGCCGGCCGTCCGGCGCGCGCGCCCCCGAGGGCGTCCGGCTCACCCGCCGCGAGACGCAGGTCGCCGAACTCGTCGCCCAGGGGCTCGCCAACCAGCAGATCGCCGACCGCCTGGTGATCGCCCGCCGAACCGCCGAGGGCCACGTGGAACGCATCCTCGGCAAGCTCGGCTTCAGCAACCGCAGCCAGATCGCGGCCTGGGTCGCCGGCCGAAGGTGACCTCCCGGCCCGGAAAGGAACCCCATGACCACTGCACCGGTGGGACCCCCGGACGTCTTCGACCACCGCATGGCCGAGTGCGCCACCGACCCGGCCTTCCTGGCCGCGGCCCTGCCCTTCCTCGAAGAGGGGCTCGCCGCCCCCGACGAGCCCCCGCCCGTCGCCATCGCCGCCCCCGACAAGCTGGACCTGCTGCGCGACGCGCTCGGCGGCACGGCCGCCCGGGTCGGCATGGTCCCGCACACCGACTGGTACACCGGCTCCGCGTCCAACGCCGTGGCCCGCGCCGCCGGTCACCTCGCCGCCCACGCCGGTCCCGGCGGCCGGCTCCACCTGCTGATGGAACCCGTCTGGCAGGGCCGGGCCGGCCGCTCACCGCGCGAGAGCGCCGAGTGGATCCGCTACGAGGCCCTGGCCAACCTCCTGTTCGCCCCCCTGTCCACGACCGCGCTGTGCGTCTACGACACCCGCACCGCCGGCCGCGCCGTCGTCGAGGCGGCCCGCCGCGCCCACCCCGGCTCCGGCGTCTACACCGAGCCGGCCCGCCTCGCCGCCGAACTGGACGCCGTACCCCTGCCGCCGCCCCCTCCCGCGGCCGAGCGGCTCGCCCGCCCGGACGTGGGCGCCGTCCGCGCCTGGGCCGAGCGGCAGGGGCTGGCGGAGGCCGACGCGGAGCTGTTCGGCACGGCCGTCGGGGAGGCGGCCGCGCTGGGCGGGGTCACCGGCGCCCTGCTGTGGGGCGAGGCGCCGGGCTGCGTGTGCGAACTGGCCCTCGCCCGGCGCGTCGACGACCCGCTGGCCGGCTTCGTCCCGCCCGCGGGCACCGACCTGGAACCAGGCCAGGGCCTCTGGTACGCCCGCCAGGTGTGCGCCTACGTCGACCTGCGTCCGGCCGACGGCGGGGGAACGGCCGTACGCCTCCAGTACGCGTAGCCGTACCCGCGTACCCCCCGGGGCGCGGCACGGGGAGCGAATCGGGTAGTCCTCCCCGTGTGCGCGGCCCGCGGGGACGACATCCTGGGCGCATGCTGGAACTCTCCGGGGAACGCCGCCCGGACCCCGACCCCCGCTACGGCGCCTACCCCCAGCCGCCCCTGGGCGCGGGCCACGCGAGCGTCGCGTACGAACCCCGGCCCACCTCCGTGCGCCAGGCCCGCCGTGAGGTCCGCCGGCGCCTGGAGGAGTGGGGTCTCGGGGAGCGCGGCGACCTGGTGGAGACCGCCGAACTCCTCGTGAGCGAGCTGGCCACCAACGCGCTGCTGCACTCCGCGACCCCGTTCCGGCTGACCGTGTCCGCGGCGCACGGCGTCCTGCGCTGCGAGGTCACCGACGGCGGGCCCCGCGCCCCCCGGGTCCTCGGCGCCGGGCGCCCCCCGACCGTGGAGAGCGGCCGGGGGATGTTCCTGGTGGAGGCGCTCGCCCGGCGCTGGGGCTGCCACCGGGAGGGACCGGGCAAGACCGTGTGGTTCGAGCTCGGCACCTGCGCGTGCGACGGCTGCGGCCGGCGGCAGCCGTAGCACCCGCAGGTGCCGGACGGCGGGCGCGGACCGGGGGCGTGAGGGGCGCGCCCCGGCGGGTCGGTGTACGCCCTCTTGCCGGTCCCGGCGCTTTGCGATTCCTTGGTGCACATGGCGGACACCACGGGACACCCCACGGACACCCAGGCCTCCTCCGACACCCACCCCCCGCAGCGCACACCGAGTTGGCGGCACATCGGACCCGGCGTCGTCGTCGCGGCCACCGGTGTCGGCGCCGGCGACCTGGTCGCCACCCTCATCGCCGGCAGCAACTTCGGGTACACGCTGCTGTGGGCGGCGGTCGTCGGCTGCCTGGTCAAGATCTCACTGGCCGAGGCCGCCGGACGGTGGCACCTGGCCACCGGGCGGACCCTGTTCGACGGCTGGGCGAGCCTCGGCCGCTGGACGGGCTGGTTCTTCGGCGTCTACGCGGTCGTCTGGGGCTTCGTGTACGGCGCGGCGGCGATGTCGTCGAGCGCCCTGCCCCTGCAGGCGATGTTCCCGGACGTGATGGACCTGGAGTGGTGGGGCGTCGCCTGCGGTCTGGTCGGCCTGGTCTTCGTGTGGTTCAACCGGTACGCGGTCTTCGAGAAGGTCATGACGGTCCTGGTGGGCGTCATGTTCGTGGTCACCGTCTACCTGGCGGTCCGGGTCACGCCGAACCTGCCGGACGCCCTGGCCGGCCTGCTCCCGGTCCTGCCCGACGAGAAGGACTCCGTCCTGAACACCCTGGGCCTGATCGGCGGCGTCGGCGGCACGATCACGCTCGCCGCCTACGGCTACTGGGTCAACGCCAAGGGCTGGACCGACACCGGCTGGATGCGGGTCATGCGGCTGGACAACCGCGTCGCCTACGCCACGACCGGCGTGTTCGTCGTCGCCATGCTGTTCGTCGGCGCCGAGCTGCTGCACTCCGCGCACGTCGCGATCGCGAGCGGCGACCGGGGCCTCGTCCAGCTCGGGGACATCCTGGAGGCCGAGTACGGCAGCGCCACCTCGACGTTCTTCCTGATCGGCTTCTTCGCCACGTCCTTCACCTCGCTGATCGGCGTCTGGCACGGGGTGAGCCTGATGTTCGCCGACTTCGTGGCCCGGCGGCGCGGCGCGTCGGGCGCGACCGGCGAGGAGGTCGCCTCCGGCGAGCGGGAGCGGTCGTGGCCGTTCCGCGCCTACCTGCTGTGGCTGACCTTCCCGCCGATCGTGCTGCTCTTCCAGGGCCAGCCCTTCCGCCTGATCATCCTCTACGGCGTGCTGGGCGCGGCCTTCCTGCCGTTCCTGGCCCTGACCCTGGTCTGGCTCCTCAACTCCTCCCGCACACCCCGCCCGTGGCGCAACGGCCCGCTGAGCAACGGCATGCTCGCCCTCGCCGCCCTGCTGTTCCTGGTCCTGTGCGTCAAACAGGTCTGGGACCAGCCGTGGTCGGAGTTCTTCTAGGCCGGTCCCGTACGGCTCAGCCGACCGCGAGCCACCGGGACGACAGGGCGATCGCCCGCAGTTGCCCCATCGTGAGCGCGGGCGTGGCCCGGGTCGCGGCGGTGGTCTGCGAGGCCGCGTTGAAGGCGCTCACGACGATCCGGCGGCCGTCGGGGCGCAGGGTGTCGACCGTCCACATGACCAGGTCGCCGCGGTCGCCGGGCCCCTGGTGCTCGGCGACCAACGTGCCGTCGGGGAGGGTCTCGGCGCCGGAACCGAAGAGTTCGGCCGCCACGTCGGACATGTCCGGCTGGACGTTGACCTGCACGTAGCTCGCGCCCTTGCCGTCGTCGGCCACGACGTAGGCGAACTCGCCGTCCTGGCTGCCCCGGGCGACCACCTTCACGCCGTCGGGCATCAGCACGGCGAGCACCCCGGCGATGCGGCCGCCACCGGGCGCCGACCCGCCCGGAGCGGCCGTCACCTCCTCGGCGGCGGGCAGCGACCCGACGACCTCCCGCCAGGCAGGGGCCGCCGCGAGGTCACCCAACTCGGTGACCGACAGGGGCGGTTCGGGGCGGGTGACGGGCGCGTCCTTCTCCGCGGCGGCGTTCCACTCGCTGACGCTCACGTGGGCGCCGTCCCCGGTCACCAGGTCGGCCGTCCACAGTTTGGTGTCCACGCGCCGGTCGGGGTACTCATAGCCCTTCAGCACGCGCACCACGGACCCGTCGGGCCGGCGTTCGCTGGTGCACCCGTCGTGGGGGACGAGCACCTCGTCGGGGCACTCGGCGAGCCGCCGGGCGTCGTCGCCGCCGGGGGCGATCCGGTCCAGGCCGACGGAGAGCGCCGCCGCGCCCCGGCCGTCGTCGAAGACGAGCTGCGCGTACGGCGAGGCCGACTGCCCCTCGGAGCCGCGCCCTTGCGCGTCGCTCACCTTGCCCTCGGGGAGCAGGCCCGTGAGCGTGGCGATCACCTGGTCGGCGGTGACCGGTGCGGCCGTGGGGGACGCGGTGGCGGAGTGGCTCCCGGCGACCGGGGCGGGGCGCGGGGTGTCGTCCCGGTCGCCCGGCGCCAGCAGGAGCGTCCCGCCCAGGCACACGGCGGCCACCCCGGCCAACCCGCCCGCCAGGGCCGTCCGCCGCAGCAGCCGCTTGCGCCGCCCGCGGGCCGCGCCGCCGGCCGCGAGTGCGCGGTGGTCGGGGTCGAAGGCGCCGCCGGTGTGGTGCAGGGCGCGGGAGAGCCGGTCCTCGAAGGGGTCGGGGGGCGTGTCCAGGTGCGGGCCGTGGTCGACGGGCATGGGGCATCACCGTTTCGGTGGAGGAGGGGTGAGGGGGAGGGCCGGGGCGTGCGCCCGGTCAGGGGCGGGCGTACTCGCCGACGTCCTCCCCGAGGAGGTCGCGCAGCCGGGCGAGCGCCCGCACGCACCGCGTGCGCACTGCGGCCGAGCTGGTGTTCATCGCGTCGGCCGTCTCCTGGATCGAGCGGTCCTCCCAGTAGCGCAGGACGACCACGGCCCGGTCCTTGGCGGGCAGTCGCCCGAGCGCGTCCAGGAGGGTGACGCGCAGGGTGGCGTCGCCGCTCGCGGCGGCCACGTCGGGCAGCGTGGCGGTGACCCGCTCGGTGCTGCTGCGGCGCCGGTGGTGGGCGAGGAACGCCCGGGTGAGCACGGTCTGCGCGTACCCGGCGGGGTTCCCGACGCGGGCGACGCGCCGCCAGCTGACGTAGATGCGGCCCAGGGTCTCCTGCACCAGGTCCTCGGCGAGGTGGGTGTCCCCGGCGGTGAGCAGACAGGCCGAGCGGTACAGGTGTCCGGCTCTCGCGGCCGCGAACTCGGCGTACTCGTCCGCGCGGGCCTGTCCCATGTACGTCCCCCTGCTCGGTGTGCGCCGACTGCCGGTCGGTGTCCTCACTCCACTGATGCGGTGGGCCGGGGAGAATGTTTCAAGCCCCGGGGCACCACGTCCCGCGGCGACGACGGACGAGCCCCGAGGACGCCGGATGACGCAGCAGCCACCACCCCCACCGCCACCCTCCGGCACCCCTCCGGCGGGCTTCGGCCCGCCCCCGCCGTCGTACGGCCCGCCCCCGCCGGGGCAGTTCCCCGCCGCGCCCCCGTACGGCGCCGCCCCGCCGCCCCCGGCGTACGTCCCCGGCCAGCCGCAACCGACGCCCCAGGCGCCCGAGTTCATCGCCGTGGACCGGAACAACGCGATCGTGGTCGACGCCGACGGAGTGACCCTGGACCTGTCCGGCGTCCAGGCCGACTTCCCCTGGCCGGAGATCCGCAGCGTCCACTACCGGGCGAGCCCGAACGGCAAGGCGCTGATGTTCGGCGTGGTCCACCTGGACGGCCACTTCTACGAGAGCGTCGTGGAGGCCCGCCCCAAGGCCCAGTTGGGCCAGTGGTTCGCCCAGCTCGGCTGGGTGCTGTCCCACTACCGTCCGGCGGGCTGAGCCCGGCATCCGCCACCGAACAGCACGGCCGCGGCGCCACCCCCGGGACGGGGCGGCACCGCGGCCGGCTTCAGGAAGCGGGAGGTCCGCCGTTACGGCAGCGCGTGCACGTGCGGGCCCACCGCGTTGGACCAGGCGTTGCCGGCCGTCGCGTCCCAGTTGGTCGACCAGGTCATCGCGCCCCGCAGGTCGGGGTAGGTCCTGGACGGCTTGAAGGAGCCGCAGTTGGTGAGCTTGGTCAGGCAGTCCAGGGCGTTGTTGACGACCGTGGGCGAGACGTAGCCGCTGCCCGCGCCGCGGGTCGAGGCGGGCAGGCCGAGGCCGACCTGCGACGGGGCGAGGCCGCCCTCCAGCTGGATGCAGGCGAGCGCGGTGAGGAAGTCCACCGTGCCCTGGCTGTAGACCTTGCCGTCACAGCCGAGCATCGAACCGCTGTTGTAGTACTGCATGTTGACGACCGTGAGGATGTCCTTGATGTTCAGGGCCGTCTGGAAGTAGCCGGCCGACGTCGACTGCATGTCGATCGTCTGCGGCGCCATGGTGATGATCAGCGAAGGGCCGGCCTTCGCCGCCAGGGAGCGCAGCGCCTGCGTCATGTACGTCGGGTTGATGCCGTTCTCCAGGTCGATGTCGACGCCGTCGAAGCCGTACGTCTGCATCACGGAGTAGACCGAGTTGGCGAAGTTCGCCGCGGACGTCGGGTCGCTGACCGACACCGTGCCGTTCTGGCCGCCGACCGAGACGATCACCTTCTTGCCGGCCGCCTGCTTGGCCTTGACGTCCGCCTTGAACTGGTCGACGGTGTAGCCGCCGAGCCCGGCCGAGTCGAGCGTGAAGCTCACCGCGCCCGGCGTGGTCGTCGCGTCGGCGAAGGCCACCGCGATGATGTCGTACTGGGCGGGCACGTCCGAGATCTTCTGGACCGTGGCCCCGTTGTTGAAGTTCTGCCAGTAGCCGGTCACCGCGTGCTTGGGCAGCGTGCCGCCGCCCCCGGGGTTCCCGGTCGACGTCGTGGTGCCGGTGACGGTCGCCGACTTGGCGGACTCACCGGCCGCGTTGGTCGCCGTGACCTGGAAGGAGTACGCCGTGGACGCGGCGAGGCCGGTCACCGTGGCCGACGTGCCGCTCACCGCGGTCACCTTGCTGCCGTTGCGGTACACGTTGTAGCCGGTCGCGCCCGACACCGCGTTCCACGCGAGCGACACCGAGGAGGACGTCGTCCCCGAGACCGCCAGCCCGCCCGGCGCGGCCGGCACCGTCGGGGCCGGGTCGCCGCCCCCGCCGCCGTCGGGGCCGTAGACCGAGACGTCGTCGGCCAGGTAGGCCGCCTGCCCGTACCAGCCGTGCAGGTAGACGCTGACCGAGGTGGTGCTCGCGCCCGTGCTGAAGGTGGTCGTCAGCTGCTTCCAGGACGAGGAGTCGGGGGTCCAGGTGGACACGTCCGTGGTGCCGGTGCCGGTCGCGCCCAGGTAGGCGTAGCCGCCCTGCACCCAGGCGCTCAGCGTGTACGTCGAGTTGGGCTTGACCGCGACCGTCTGGGAGCAGCGGGCGTTGTCCTGGCCGGCCGGGGTGGCCTTGAGCGCCCCGGTGCCGGCGTGTACCGGGGAGGAGACGGCCGTCCCGCTGTTGGCGGAACAGGTCCAGCCGGACAGGCCGGACTCGAAGCCGGCGTTCTTCGCGTTGTTGACGTCGGCGGCGGACGCCTGGCCGACGGCCGTGAGGGACAGGGCGAGCGCGGCCGTGACCGCTCCCGACCACAAGCGCGTGCGTCGGCGTCTGCGTACGGGGTCCACTGGGGCCTCCGGGAGGGGGAGTGGGGAGCGCGAAAGGCGGTGGCCACCGCTGGACGTACAAGTTGGTCCAGACCAATTCCGTTGTCAAGGGGTCGCGTTGCGGAACGCCGGTGCGCACCTTGCGCTGTTTTGCAGCGAGTTGTGCGCGAAGAGATGCTGTTCAGTCACCGAAAGTTGTTCTCCGTGCACAGGGCCGTGGTTACAGTGCTGAGGTAGTCACGCAATGAAGTCACCCCGGTGCACCGGAGTCCCCCCGGTGGACCGGACCGCGGGAATCGGGGAGCTGCGCGTGCCAACTGCCATTGCCGTGACCGGAGCCGACCTCGCGCTGCCGCCGCAGGACGAGCGCACCCTGCCCGCGACGGTCCTCGCCGACCTCGACCGCCAGCCGCTCGAGGAGTCCGTGGCCGCCTTCCAGGCCCTCCTCGACGCCCACGGACACGTCGTCGTGGTCCACTCCTCCGCCGTGCCGCCCGCCGTCGAACAGCGGCTGCACACCGTGCGCTCCCTCCTGGAGAGCGACCGCATCGCCCTGTTCCGCCCCGACCTGCCGCCGCTCGCCGTGGCCGTCCTGGCCCGCCAGTTACGCCAGCTCGCCTCCTGCGACCTCGGCCCCGGCGTGCTCGCCTCCGCCGCCCGGCTGCTCACCCACTACCTGCACGCCGGCGCGCTGCTCGGCTCCGTCGCCCGCCTCGACCGGGTCCCGGTCACCCTCACCTCGCACGCCCGCTCCTGGGTCCCCGGCAGCCAGTTCGCCGTCCTCGCCCACCCGCAGCCGCAGCTCGTGCGGGCCGCGCCCGGAGTCACCCTGCCCGGCCCCGAGTTCGGCACCTGGATGCTCGTCGGCCGCGGCCAACTGCCCGCCGACTGGGTCACCGGCACCCTCGTCCCCTCCTGGCGCGCCCAGGGCCTGCGCGAGACCGACGCGCCCGCCGAGTCCGCCGTCTGGTGGGGCACGCCCCGGCTCGTGGAGTTCTGCGCCTACCTGGCCGACCTGTCCGTGCTGTACCAACTGGTCACCTCGGTCCGGCAGGGCACCTGCCACTGGTGCGGCATGGACGTCATCGGCGACCGCTGCGTCTTCTGCTCCGCCACCCCGCCGCCCCCCGAGGGAACCGCCCAACCCGCGCACCCCGCGGGCCCCGCACGAGCCGTCCCACCCGCACGACCCGTCCGCGAACTCACCGCGGGCGGCGGCTGAACCCCGCGCGACTCCATCCGGCCACGCTCCCACCCCCCAACGAGGTTGCACGGTCCATGAACTCCCGTCAGCGCCGCGGCGTGATCCTCCTGCTCCTGTCGGTGTTGTGCGCCCTCGGCGCCTTCGCCGGCGTCCTGTCCGTCGTGGACGACGCGCAGTCCAAGGTCGGCCCCGAGGTCACGGCGTACCGGGTCAGGTCCGACGTGGCCCCCTACACCGCGCTGAGCGCGAGCCAGTTCGAGAAGATGGAGATGCCCGAGCGCTGGCTCTCCCGCAACGCCGTCACCGACCTCGACCGGATCCGCGGCAAGATCGCCGTGACCACGCTGCGCAAGGGCTCCCTGCTGCAGAGCGACATGATCGTGGACCAGCCGGCCCTGCGGCCCGGACAACAGGAGGTCGCCATCATGATCGACGCCGCGACCGGGGTGGCCGGCAAGATCACCCCCGGCTCGACCGTCAACGTCTACGCCACCTTCGAGGGCGCCAAGGACAGCGACCCCGACGTCTCCAAGATCATCGTCACCGGCGCCCGGGTCCTGGACGTCGGCGAGATCAAGGCCCTCGACCCCGACGCGGGTGACCGCGACCGCCGGCCCACCGACGCCGTGCCCATCACCTTCGCCCTGTCCACCCTGGACGCCCAGCGCATCACGTACGCCGAGTCCTTCGCCAAGCGGGTACGCCTCGCGCTGGTCGCCCCGGGCACCGGCACCACGGTCCCCGAGCAGGACCGCACGTACCAGCTCGCGAAGGACAAGTGAGAGGCCGCCATGCCCACGAGGATCCTCCCGGCCGTCGGCGACGCGGACGCGGTCCGTTCCCTCATCACCCTGCTCAGCCAGCTCCCCGACGCCGAACCGCTGCCCCCGCTCGGCGACTCCACCCAGCTCGTCGACACCCTCGCCCGGCTGGCCGCCGAGTCCGTCGACGAACTGCCCGAGGTGGTGATCGTCCACGAGCGCATCGGCCCGGTCCCCGCACTGGAGCTGGTGCGCGAGGTCGCCCTGCGCTTCCCGGCCGTCGGCGTCATCCTCGTCACCACCGACGCCGGCCCCGGCCTGTTCTCCGCCGCCATGGACTCCGGCGCCCGCGGCCTGGTCACCCTCCCCCTCGGCTACGAGGACCTCGCCCACCGCGTCCAGGCGGTGGCGCAGTGGTCGGTGGGCGTACGGCGCCACCTGGGCCACGGCGGCGACGTGTTCACCGGCGCGGGCGGCACCGTGGTCACCGTGTGCGGCGCCAAGGGAGGCGTCGGCACCACCCTGACCGCCGTCCAGCTCGCCCTGGCCGCCCAGGCGTCCGGCCGGCCCACCGCGCTCGTCGACATGGACCTGCAGACCGGCGACGTCGCCTCCTACCTCGACGTCCAGTTCCGCCGCTCGGTTGTCGACCTCGCCGCCATCAGCGACATCTCCCCGCGCGTCCTCGCCGACGCCGTCTTCCGCCACGACACCGGCGTCGCCCTGCTCCTCGCGCCCGGCGAGGGCGAACGCGGCGAGGAGGTCACCGACCGCGCCGCCCGCCAGATCATCAGCGCCCTGCGCTCCCGCTACGAGGTCGTGGTCGTCGACTGCGGAGCCCAGCTCGGCGGGGCCGGCGCGGCCGCCGTCGAGATGGCCGACACCGCGCTGCTGGTCACCACCCCCGACGTGGTCGCCGTGCGCGGCGCCAAGCGCGCCGTCCGCATGTGGGACCGCCTGCAGATCCGCAAGGCCGAGGAGACGACCCTCGTCGTCAACCGGCACAGCCGCGGCACCGAGATCCAGCCCGCGCTCATCCAGAAGATCACCGGCACCGCCCTCGCCGCGACCACGGTCCCCGCACACTTCAAGGAACTCCAGGCCGCCGTCGACGCCGGCCGGGTGCACGCCCTCGACCCTAAGGGCACCGTACGGCAGGCCCTGTGGGCCCTCGCGGGCGAACTGGGCCTGGTCCAGGCACCGGAGACCGCCGTGGTGCGCCGGGGGGCGCGGGCCCGGGGCGGCGACCGGGGCGCGGTGGGCTTCCGACGGCGGAGGGAGTGAGCCATGGGACCGGACCGCGGACGCGGCCGCACCGACCGGGGCCAGGTCACCGTCGAGTTCCTCGGCATGACCCCGCTCATCATCGTCACCCTGGTGGTGCTGTGGCAGTGCGTGCTCGTGGGGTACACCTTCACCCTCGCGGGGAATGCTGCGGACGAGGCCGTACGGCACGGGACGGCCGCGCACCGGGGGGAGCGGCAGGCCGTGTGCGACCAGGCCGGCAAGGACAAGCTCTCCGGGGCGTGGGCGTCCGGCGCGGAGGTGTCCTGCGGGACGTCCGGGGAGTACGTGACGGCGGACGTCTCCCTGGAGGTCCCCGTCCTCTTCCCCGGCGCGGTGAACTTCCCCTTCACGGTGCACGGCCACGCGGGGGCCGTGGAGGAGGAGGACCACTGACATGCCGAACCGCAGCCGACGCGACGACCGGGGCCAAGTGGCCCTGGAGTACCTGGGGTTCCTGCCGATCCTGCTCCTGGTGGCCCTGGCCGCTGTCCAGCTCGGCCTCATCGCCTACGCCGCCCAGCAGGCCGGCACCGCGGCCCGGGCCGGGGCGCGCGGGGCCGCTCTGGACCGGGACGCGGGGGCGGCCTGCCGGGGCGCGGTGAGCAGCCGCTGGACGGTCGGCTGCAGCACCGCCGACCTCGGCGACGAGGTGCGGGTCACCTCGTCCGTGACCATCCCGTCCGTGATCCCCGGCATCGGGGACTTCGGACAGGCCCACAAGACGGCGACCATGCCGGTCGACCACTGAGGCGGGCGCGACCCATGACGGCGAATCGGACGGCGACGGTGACAGGCGCAGCGGCGGCGAGGGCGTCGGCGACGACGAGGAAGGCGGTGAACCGATGAGTCTGCGCGCACGCATCACCTCCCCGGAGGAGAGCGGCGGCCGGGACGAGGACGGCCACCTGGTCGCCACGTACCGGGCGAAGCTGCTGGAGGAGATCGACCTCGCCGAGATGAGCGCGCTGACGGCGGCCGACCGCCGGGCGCGCCTGGAACGCGTCCTCGGCCACATCATCAGCCGCGAGGGCCCCGTCCTGTCCACGGTGGAGCGCTCCCAGCTGATCCGCCGGGTCGTCGACGAGGCCCTCGGCCTCGGCATCCTCGAACCGCTCCTGGAGGACGCGTCGATCACCGAGATCATGGTGAACGGACCCGACGCGATCTTCGTCGAACGCGCGGGCCGCGTCGAGCAGTTGCCGCTGCGCTTCGCCTCCGTGGACCAGCTGATGCAGACCATCGAGCGGATCGTCTCCACGGTCAACCGCCGCGTCGACGAGTCCAACCCGATGGTGGACGCCCGCCTGCCCTCCGGCGAGCGCGTCAACGTGATCATCCCGCCGCTCTCCCTGACCGGCCCCATCCTCACCATCCGCCGCTTCCCGCGCTCCTACACCCTCAACGAACTGATCGGCTTCGGCTCGCTCGACGAACACATGCTGTTCCTGCTGGCCGGCCTGGTGCAGGCCAAGTTCAACGTGATCGTCTCGGGCGCCACCGGCACCGGCAAGACCACCCTCCTCAACGCCCTGTCCGGGCTGATCCCCGAGGGCGAGCGCATCATCACCATCGAGGACTCCGCCGAACTCCAGCTCCAGCAGCCGCACGTCATCCGCCTGGAGTCCCGCCCCCCGAACGTGGAGGGCAAGGGCCGCATCACCATCCGCGACCTGGTCCGCAACTCGCTGCGCATGCGCCCCGACCGCATCGTCGTCGGCGAGGTCCGCGGCGGCGAGTCCCTCGACATGCTCCAGGCGATGTCGACCGGCCACGACGGCTCGCTGGCCACCGTCCACGCCAACAGCGCGGAGGACGCCCTGACCCGCCTGCAGACCCTCGCCTCGATGTCCGACGTGGAGATCCCGTTCGTCGCGCTGCACGACCAGATCAACAGCGCGGTCGACGTCATCATCCAGCTCACCCGCTTCGCGGACGGCGCCCGCCGGGTCACCGAGATCGCCCTCCTCGACAGCCACGGCGGCGAGCCCTACCGGCTGGCCACCATCGCCCGCTTCGAGGCCCGGCCCATGACCCCCGACGGCCGCGTCCACGGCGCCTTCCGCCACTTCCCGCTCCCGCGCCGCACGGCCGACCGCCTCTACATGGCGAGCCAGCCGATCCCGCAGGCGTTCGGGGTGGCGCCGACGGACAACGCCCTCGCCACCCGAGTGGCCCGGTAGCACGGAGACAGGACGGACACACCACCCATGGACCTCCAGACCCGGATCACCCTCACCATCGGAGTGACCCTCCTGGCCTGCACCCTGGCCGTCGTCGGCGTCCACTCGTACGCCGCCGGCCGGGCCCGGCGCGCCGCCCTGGTGGAGCGCCTGTCGTACACCGGGAACCTCCCCGACCCGGGCCGCGGGCGCCGCTTCCGCGCCCTGGACCGGCGGCTGCGGCCCACGCGCCTGGGCCGCACCCTGGAACGCAAGCTGGCAGCGACCGGCCTGGACGTGACGCCGGGCGAGTTCTTCGCCTACGTGCTGGCCGCGGTGGTGGGCCTGTGGCTGACCGGCCAGGCCACGCTGGCCCCCTTCTTCGGTCCCATCGCCGGACTGCTCGGCGTCTGGGCGGCCTGGCAGTTCCTCGGCTGGCAGCGCCAGAAACGCATCGAACGCTTCATCAACCAACTCCCCGAGCTCGCCCGCATCCTGGCCAACGCCACCAGCGCCGGCCTCGCCCTGCGCACCGCGATCGGCATGGCGGCGGAGGAGCTGGAGGCCCCCGCGGGAGAGGAACTGGGCAGGGTGGCCGACCAGTTGTCCGTCGGCCACTCCATGGACGACGCCCTCGGCGAACTGGCCGACCGCCTTCCTTCCCGTGAACTCGTCGTCCTCGTCACCACCTTGGTGCTGTCCAACCGGGCGGGCGGCCAGGTGGTCGGGGCGCTGCGCAACCTCACCGAGACGCTGGAGGAGCGCAAGGAGACCCGCCGCGAGGTCCGCACCCAGCTGTCCCAGGTCAACATGACGTCGTACGCCGTGCCCGTCCTCGGCGTCGGCTCGTTGTTCCTGATCAACAGCGTCAACGACGGCGCCCTGGACCGCATGACCGGCTCGCCCTTCGGCCAGGCGGCCGTGATCATCGCCTTCGGCCTGTACGCGGTGGGCTTCCTGCTCATCCGCCGTCTGTCCCGCATCGACGTCTGAGCAGGAGGTGACCGTGGGACTGCTGCTCGCCCTCGTGGCCGCCCTGAGCGTGGGAGGCGTGTTCGCCGGCCTGCGCATGTACCGGGCCGACACCGTGCTGCCCCCCGACCTCGCCCTGGCCCTGGAGGTCGGCTCCACCCGCACCACCGCGGTGGGCTCCCTCGTCGACCGCCTCGGCATGCGCTACGCGCCCGCGGTGCTGCGCCTGATGGGCCCCAAGCAGGTCGCCCGCTACCGCCGCCGCATCGACCTCGCCGGCAACCCCGGCGGCCTCACCCTCGACCGCTACGCGGCCCGCCGCGCGGTCTACGGCGCCGTGGGCGCCCTCGGCGGCCTCGTCGCCCTCCTGGAGGGCAGTTTCTTCCTCGCCCTGCTCCTGTTCGCCTTCGGGGTGTTCTGGTCCGAGGTCGGCATCTGGTCGGCGATCCGGGTCCGCAAGGACGCCATCGAACGCACCCTGCCCGACTTCCTGGACGTCCTCGCGGTCGTCGTGAGCGCGGGCCTCGGCTTCCGCCAGGCCCTCGACCGGGTCGCCACGCGCTACGCGGGCCCGTGGGCCGACGAGATCCGCATCACCCTGCGCCAGATGGACCTCGGCGTCAGCCGCCGCGAGGCGTTCGAGGAACTGCGCCGCCGCAACGACTCCGAACAGGTCGCCATGTTCGTCACCGCGCTCCAGCAGGGCGAGGAACTCGGCGCGCCGATCGTCGACACGCTGGTGGCGATCGCCAAGGACATGCGCCGCACCGACGCGCAGAACGCCCGCCGCAAGGCGGCCCGCGCGGTCCCCAAGGCCACGCTGATGATCACCACGTTCATGGTCCCGGCCACGATGCTGCTGCTCGGCGCGGGAATGCTGCTCGGCTCCGGCACGGACTTCAGCACGATCACGGGGAAGTAGGGGGCGGGGAGATGGCGACGACGGGTGTGGCGGGGGTGGGGCGTACCGGTGCGGGGCGGGCGGGGCACGCGGGGCTCGGGGGACCCGCGGGGCACGCGGGCCATGGGTGGCGCAGGTGGCACGGGCGGCGCGGGGGGCGCTTACGTGACCAGGGGTGGCTGCGACGGCGCGGGCACCAGCCGGCGGCCGATGCCCCTCTGTCACGGTCGGCCCCGGTCGCACTGGAGGTGAACGCCCTCCAGGCGATGTGCCGCCAGGTGTTCGGCTTCCGCCTGGCGATGATCGCCGTGGCCGCGCCCGCCGCGCTGCTCAACGCCACCCCCGGCCTGGGCGTACGCCTGGTCGGAGCGGCCGTCGTGATCACCTTCATGGGCTCCTACGTCCTCTTCCGCGACTGGGAGCGCTTCGGACCACTCCTCCTGCGCCACCCGTCGCTGCTGGCCATGGACACCCTCTTCGGCACCCTGCTGCTGATCTCGGCCGGCCCGGACACCACGCTCGCCTACGTCAGCGTCTGCACCCCGCTGCTCGCGGGCATCGTCTACGGCTGGCGCGGCGCCGCCTGCTTCGCCTCGCTGCAGTCGCTGATCCTGCTGCTGGTCTACGCGACCCTGACCGAGCAACCAGGCGCGGACCCGGCCGAACGGCTGCTGCTCCCCGGCTTCTGCGTCATCACCGGCGCGGTCGGCTCGGCCCTGCGCGGCCTGATGCTCCGCTTCGGGGAGGCCACCCAGGCGCTCACCACCACCCAGGCCCGCCTGGCGGCGGCGGAGGCCACGGACGCCGAACGGGCGCGCCTGGCACGGGAGATGCACGACTCGGTGGCCAAGACCCTGCACGGCGTCGCCCTCGCGGCCGAGGCCCTCGCCCACACGGCCGGCACCCCGACCGCCGACCCGGACCGCATCCGCCGCCAGGCCGACCTGGTGGCCCGGGCCGCGCGCCGGGCGGCGACGGAGTCACGGGAACTGCTGACGGACCTGCGCGCGGAGACGCCGGGGGCGGAGGCTTCACGTGCGGGGCACGGGAACGTACTGACGGAACTGCGGACCCTCACCGCCGACTTCAGCCGCCGCACGGGCCTCACGACGACGTACCGCATCACGGGCGACCGCACGGAGGTCCGTGTCCCCGCCCCCGTGGCACGCCACCTCCTCACGATCACCGGCGAGGCGATGGAGAACGCCCACCGCCACGCCTGCGCGACCCGAGTGGACGTACGGGCCGCCGTGCACGACGACCAACTGCACGTGACCGTACGGGACGACGGCAGGGGCCTCCCGCCCGACGCCGAGCCCGAACGGCTGCGCCGTGCGGGCCACTTCGGCCTGCTGGGCATGGCGGAACGGGCGGCGGCGCTGGGCGCCCGCCTCCACGTGGGCAGGGCGGAGCACCCCGGCGGCACGGAGGTACGCCTGGACCTGCCGCTGCCGCTGCCGCTCTCGGCAGAGGGGGAGGTGTCCCGGTGAGGGAGCGGCAGACCGGACGGCCGGTTCTGCGGGTGGTGGTGGCCGACGACAACCCGGTGGTGCGGGCGGGCCTGACCGCGCTGCTGGACGGCCGCGAGGAGGTCAGGGTGGTCGCCGAGGCGTCCGACGGCCGCGAGGCGCGGGAGATGACCCGGCGCCACCGCCCGGACCTGGTCCTGCTCGACGTCCGCATGCCGGGCATGGACGGCCTGACGGCCCTGCCCGACCTGGTGCCGCTCGCCCCGGTGCTGATGCTGACGTACAGCGGCGAGTCGGAGACCGTGCGCGAGGCGTTGCGGCGGGGGGCGGGCGGCTACCTGGTGCACGGCGAGTTCACGGCGGACCAGTTGGTGACGGCGGTCCGGGACGTGGTGGCGGGCCGGGCCCACCTGACGCCGACGGCGGCGACGGCGGTGGTGGGGGAGTTGCGGGGCAGTGCAGTAGCACACGCTGAGGGATTGCCAGAGGCGGCTGCCCCGGCCAATTCCCGCGAACGACTTTCGCAAGTGCAACCCCTTGTGGGACAGTTGGGGTCCCCACTCAGCGCGAGGGAGGCGGAGATCATGGACCTCATCGCCACGGGCCTGAACAACCACCAGATCGCCGCCGCGTGCTTCATCAGCGAGAAGACGGTCAAGAACCACATCAACCGCATCTTCGCCAAGCTGCACTGCACGACCCGCGCCGAGGCGACGGCCAAGTGGCTGGGCACGGCACCCGACACGACGCCGCCGAGCCGAGAGGTGGGCTGAGGGGATGCGCGAACGCTCAGGGACGGCAGTTTGGGCCCGGAAGTGGGCCCAGGGACCCTCGGCGGACCCCACTGCGACGCCGTACGGTCCCCCTGCTCACGCCACCCACGGAGGGGACCCCCATGAGCGATCTGCTGCTGAAGACGGCCGTCGCGGCCAAGGTACGGGTGAACGGCTGGAAGAACACCACGACGAAGGCCACCCGCCGCCGCGGCGACAAGGGGCAGACGGCGGTGGAGTACCTGGGCATCATCGCGGTGGTGGTGGCGATCGTGGTGCTGATCGCGAACACGAACCTGGGCCAGACGATCGTGGACAAGCTCACCACCCAGATCGGCAAGGTCGCTCCCTGACCCAGCCGCGCGCCAAGAGCGACTCGGGGCAGGCCTTCCCCATCTACCTGACGGTGGTGGGAGGTCTGCTCTTTCTCGCGTTCGCGTACTTCGCGGTCGGCCAGGCGGCGGTGAACCGCAACGGCGCCCAGACGGCCGCGGACGCGGCGGCACTGGCGGCGGCCCAGGAGACCAGGGACCAGTTGGCCGACCAGTGGGTGCTGGACGTCCTCGACCCCAACAAGTGGCAGGCCATCTTCGAGGGTGCCGGGGCGAAGGACTCCTGCTGGCGAGCGGACCAGCTCGCGGCGATGAACGACGCCGGAGAGGTGCAGTGCTCCCCGGACGGCCCCCTGGGCTACACGGTCACCGTCCGGGCGAACAAATCGGCGGGCGACTCGGTCCTCCCGGTCACGAGCACCACGAGAGCGCACGCCTCGGCCCGAGCGGTGATCGATCCGCTGTGCACCTTCGAACGCCCGTTGCCGGCACCTACCGGGGAGCCGACGGCTGAACCGACGGGGGAGCCGTCCGGCGAGCCGACGAACCCTGGTGACCCGGGCGGCCCCGGAGACGCCGGGCACCCCAAACTGCCGACGCTCACCTGCGAGGACGGGATCGACTGGACACTGGACCCGGACGACCTCACCGACCTGCCGGGCCCTGAAGACCTGTTCGACGTCCACCTGGCCGACGACTGACGCGCGTACGACGAGTGGAGTAGGAAGCGGAGTGATGAGCATGCGGTTCCCTGCGAAGGCTCGCAGCGGGCTGGTCGCGCTGGCCGTCGTGGCCGGGCTGGCCCTGGGCACGACAGCCTGCGGCGGCGGGGGTGACGACGACAAGAAGCCGCAGACTTCGCCTTCCGTCTCCCACGGCAACGGCTCGAAGCCCGACCCACAGGAGGGACAGTCGGAGGAGCCCATTGCCGAACTGAAGGGCCCGAACGGGCTGCTCCTCCAGATCACCTCCGCCGTACGGGACTCAGGCGGATTCGTCACGGTCAACGGCGCGTTGAAGAACGACAGCGGAACCATGACGACGATCCCGTCGGCCTTGAGCGGCAACGAGACCGAGATCATGAACAACGGACGATCCCTCGGCGGAGCCACCCTCGTCGACTCGCAGAGCAAGAAGCGCTACTACGTCCTACGGGACACGGAGGGCCGGCCGCTCACCACGACGGGGTTCTCGACGCTGAAGGCGGGGGAATCGATCGACGTGTTCCTGCAGTTCCCGTCACCGCCCACCACCAGCTCGGACGTCACCTTCCAACTGCCGCTGTTCCCCAGCGCGGTCATCAAGATTTCTGGGTGAGGCCAGGATGACGCGCACCCGGACGACGACACCGACCCGCCTGACCCTGGCCACGTCAGCGGCCATGATCCTGGCGGCAGCCAACCTCCTCGGCGGTACGACGGCGCACGCCGACGACTCCCCGAGCGTCCCGCCGGGCACGGAGCCGACGGCCACGGCGCCGGTCCAGGTGGACCCCAACGACCCGGACCTGAAGCTCCCGGAGGGCGCGACCCTGGCGGAGCCGAAGGTGCTGGACATCAAGCAGGTCGTGGAGGACGAGTCGGGGGACGAACGCCGCGAGGACACCAACGCGGACGTGACGTTCGCACTGCAGGCGGAGGTCCTGTTCGGCAAGGACAGCGCGAAGCTGGGCGCGGAGGCCCAGGCCCGCATCGCGGGCATCGCGGAGGAGATCAAGAAGCAGAACGCGACCCAGATCCGCGTCTTCGGCTTCACCGACAACCTGGGCTCGTCGGCCCACGGCGACGTCCTGTCCAAACAGCGCGCGAACGCGGTCCAGACGGCCCTGTCCGGCGACCTCAACAACCCGAACGTCGTCTTCGAGGTCCGCGGCTACGGCGAGCAGTACCCGATCGCCGACAACTCGACGGAAGAGGGCCGCAAGAAGAACCGCCGAGTGGAGGTGACGTTCCCGAGGGGAACGAACTGACGCGGACCGGAGGAGCACAGGCGCTTGAGCCCTTACTTCGCCAGCTCCGGTGGCATGGTGAAGGCCGCGGGCAGGCCGGCGTTCGACTTGCAGCCCAGTAGCTCGGAGATGGAAAGACTCGACTCGTAAATGACGCGAAGGGCATCCTGCCGTGCCGTCGAGTCCGGTGCGGACGTCTCGTACCGACTGCGGACTTCCCCACGGACCAGTGCGGTGGCGCCCGTTCCCGCAGCCCATTGCTTGCTGGTGCATTCGAAGTACAGGACGCCGACCTTGGTGCCGACGAGGGCCGCCTTCGCCATCCGGTACTCCTTGAAGACAGATGCGCTCTTGCCGCGCTCCGGAACGTCCTGCGTCAAGGAGAAGTTCACTTGTGCGGAGTCGAGGCCGGCCGCTTCCTTGTGTACGTCGCAGAAGTCGACGGCACTGGACTTGTCCGGCGTTCCCGCGTCGTACTGTGCGACCAAACGCTCGGCCGCTTCCTGGGGGTGACCGAGGAAGGTCGTGCTGCTGGACGCGGGGATATCGACCATCCGTTTGATCGCCTCTTTCCCTTGAGCGCTGAAAACCTGCGCGCAGGACGGTCCCTCGGTACGGGCCGGTGCCTCGCTCCCGCCCTGCTTGTCCTCGCCCTGGCAACCGGCCAACAAAAGGATCGCGGCGGTCAGGAGTGGCATCGCAGCCCTAGGCCTTCGGGAGCGCGCCATGCTGGTTCTCGCCATTGCAACCCTTCGTGTATCCGCTGTTCAGGGCCTCTTCCAGGTCCTGCCCGAAGTCTTCCCTGTCCGAGTGAATGCTGTGTCGGTCCATGAACTCCGTCATCGGCGACCCGGCGGCAAGTTGCCCCGCTCGATAGATCTCGTCCCTCTGCGCCTGGATGTCATTCGCGCTGTCCTGCTGCATCGTCTCGGCGCTCGTGCCGATCACATCGTTGATCTGCTGCGTGAGCGCACCCTGCCCGGCACCCGTGAAGACCGGGATGAGGGTTCCGGCCACTCCCGCGGCGGCCACCGGCGGCAGGAACGCCGCCCCCGCCGCGATGCCGACACCCGCGCCGAACTGGACCCAAGCGGCTTTCTTCGCCAGGCTCTTGTTGTAGGCCTCGTCCTTCGCCAACCCTTCGGCCTGTACCTGGTCCGCTCTCGATTGGTCGAGGATGCCTTGCATCTCCGCGCCCGTGCGGACGATCTCCCGTGCCTGTGGCTGGTTGATCCGGTCGCCGTCGGCTTGGGCGTCGAGGGCGCTCGTGCCGTAGACCTGCTGGGCCACGGAGATCTGTGAGTACCCGTCCGGGTGCTGCCCGACCGAACTCAGGAACTTGATTGCGTTGCTCGATCCGAACTGCGCGTGGCCCTCCTGGGTGGCAGGAGTGAACAAGCTGTCCGGCTCGTTCTCGTTCAGTGCCCAATTCAGGTCATCGACGTAACCGGCCCCCATACGGCCGAGGCTGTCGGCGAGAGGCTCCCTCACGTTCTCCGGATCCCCGTATGTCTGGACGACCTTCTCCATGATCGCGGCCGACGCGGCATCCCTCACCAGGCTGGGCGACGGATCATCGTAGGCGTGCCCGAGCGTCGCCGCCTCCAAGGCGTGTCCCAGAGCGTCCGGCCCTCCATCGAAGGCATGCGCCGCTTCGTCACTCCCGGGGTGCGCCAGGGTGTCCGCCGGCCACGTGAAGTCCTTGTCGGTCAGCTCGTCGTAGTAGGTGTAGCCCAGCGTGGCGTCCTTCTTCACCGTGCCGTCGTCGTTGTACACGGTCGGTGTCATGTCGTCGGAGAAGAACTTCTTCGCCGCTTCGGGGCTGTGCCCGAGGCCCTCCAGAACGCTCCCGAGCGGGTCGTAGCCGGCGCCCGCCTTGCCCGACGGGTTGAAGCCCCAGTCGAGGTCGGCTCCTCCGGTGATCGGTTTGTTGTACATGAAGAAGTTCGGTTTTTCGTGGTGCAGTTGGACGATGTGCTCGGCGATCGGGCCGATGAAGGAGGGGTCGTAGTTCCCGTAGCGGAGAAGGCCACCGAGGAGCTGGTACCCGTACGGGGAATTGAGAGCCCCCGGCGTGAGCTGGACCGGTTGGGTGCCCAGCCTTCTGAATTCGGCGGCCCAGCCGGCCGGCAGGTGACTCCTGTTGTCGGGGTCGGTGGCCGAGGCCAGTGCTGTTCCCATGCTGCGTTGCAGCTGGCGTGTCAGCTCGAGCCGCTGCTCGTCGTCTCCCTGCGTGCCGTCGAGGGACATCAGACCGTAGAACTGCAGGCTCTTCTCAGGTCCTCCGTGGGACTTGTAGAAGGCCGTGCTGAAGTCGGGATCCCTCGCGTTGTACTTCAGGATCGAGTTCAGCTCCGTGAACTGCTCGTCTGACATCGCCGTACCCAGCTTGGCCAGTTCCGCGGCACGCTCGACCTCGGCGTCGTCGAGGGACCCGTACGACCTGCGACCGGCGTTGTGGGGATCGCTGCCGTGAGTCTTCGCGAGGGCGCGGGTCACGGAGGCGTCGATCTGGCAGGCGTGGGAGAGGAGGCGACTGATGCGGCTCTCCAGTTCCAGGCGGGTCTCGTTCTCGTCCTCCGTGTGCACGTCGGAGTCACCCCGCACGTGCGGGTACACGCAGTGCACGGTGCCGTCACCGTAGTCGTCGACCCGGATGCCACGCTCCTGCACCTCGGCATGGGCGGTCCTGATCTGTTTCTGCAGGGCGGCCAGTTCCGTGTGCGCGTCGTCCAGCACCCGGTAGATGCTGTCCGCTTCTGCGTGGAGGTCTTCGACCTCCTTCGTCGTCCTGGTGACGAAGTCGCGGGAGACCGTGGCGTTCACCCCGGACCAGCGGGCCTTGTCCGACTTGGCCTTCATGCCCTTGCGGGCGCCCTCGGCGGCCGTCTTCAGATCATCCACGGCGTTCTTCCAGTCGGAGACCGCTGCGCCGAGTTTGCCGAGATCCACCTCGACCAGGTCCATGTAGGTGATGGCCATCGAACCGCTCCGCCTTATTCGAAGTACTTGCTGATCTGGGACACGGACACGGCTGTGCCGTCACGGCTGCGGAGCGTCGCGGCGATCTCGGCATCGTCCCTGGTGTGTGACTTCTTGGAGAAGGCGAGGTGATTGGAGATGTGCGCGCAAGCCTGGAGCACCGTCTTGGCCTGACCGGTCCACACCTCGACCGTCAGCTGCAGTGCGCTGCCCATCGCGAACCCGCGGGAGGTCAGTGAGGCAGCCGCTTGCATGGTGGGACCGGCACCGTCCTTGTTCATGCCGGCGCCTGCGATGTCCGTGCCCTTGCGGAGATCGTCGTAGAGAACGAACGCGTCATGACCGACGGCGCCGAGGTCGTCCTGATAGGCGACCAGATCACCGCCGGGCACACCTGCGCCGCCTTCCGCCGGGAACTGATTGAGCTCCATCTGCGTGGAGCGACGCTGCGCCGCCTCCGACTTGAGCTGCTCCCACTCCTCCCACGCCATGCGTGGTACCTCCCCGTTCGTCGTGCGTCTCGTCGTGAGGCGGCTTCTGGGCCCAGTGCCGCAGTGCGCCCGCTCGAAGTCAGCTGCTTGGGTTGTCGTGCCCCGGTGGACCGAGCTGACCGGCTGCCCCCGGAGGCGGTCCGAAGGTCGGCGGAGCGGACGAAATCTGGCCGGATAGTGCCGCTTGGTCCGGCCGTACGGCTGCCGTGCGGCGGCGTGCCACGAGAAGGAGGACGGCGATGGCAGCGAGCAGCAGTACGGCGGTGCCGATGCCCACAGCGGACCAGGGGAGCGCGGTGTCGCCCTTCCCGGCTGCGCCGGCTTTCGGAGTGGCGTCAGCGTCGCGGGAGGGAGCGGAGCCTCCTGCGGCGGCAGAGGGGGACGCCGCCTTGAGGTCGGGAAGCGGGTACACGTCCGCCGGGCCGGGGTCGCCGGGATTAGCCAGGGCGATGCGGGGGCGGACGATGCCGTACCCGATGGAGTCGTTGCGCTTGGCGCCGTCCGTGGGGGCGCCGAGGGTGTTGAGCATGACGCGCAGGACCTGGTTGTTGGTCCAGTCGGGGTGGACGGACCAGATGAGGGCGGCGGAGGCCGATGCGAGGGCGGTGGCGTCGCTGGTACCACTGGTCTCACAAAGGCCCGTCTTGCCGCCGCATGCGTGCACAAGGTCCTCTCCGGGAGCGGCCATGTCCACCTGAGGCCCGTACTGGGATACGGCCGTTCTCCGGAGGTTCTTGCCGACCGCTGCGACGCCGACCACTCCGGGGGTGGCGGCCGGGTAAGCGATGTGTGTTCCCTGTTCAGCGTCGTTCCCCGCCGCCGCGAAGACCAGAGAACCCTTGCTGAGCGCGTACGCGACCGCCTTCGCCAGGTCGGGTGAGTTCGCCCCGCCGGTCATGGAGATGTTGATGACCCGCGCCCCCGCATCGGCCGCGTAGCGAATGGCCTTGACGAAGTACGCGGGTACCGCGAAAGGGCTCACGTCGTCGGCATCCGGCATGCGAACCGGGAGGATGAGAGCCTCCGGTGCCAGGCCGAAGGCCCCGTTCCCGCCGTCGTACGCTCCCGTGCCGGCGATGAGCCCCGCCATGCCCGTCCCATGACCGTTGTAATCCGTGTGTTCGTCACCGGAGCGGCTCGGTGGTGCGAAGTCCCGGCCGTCGAGCACTCGACCTTTCAAATCGGGATTGTCGGGGTCGACGCCGGTGTCGATGACCGCCACGGTGATCCCCTTACCGGTGCTGGTCTGCCACATCGCTTCGGCCTGCATGGCGTCAAGGAACCATTGCTTGTCGCGCGTGGACCCAGCACTGGCCGGTGTGGCGCCGGACCCCAGGAGCATCAGTGCAGCAAGGGCCACCACCCCTGCGGCCCGTCGACCCCTGTGCAGGACGCTGCTGGTGCGCATGAACTCAGCCCTCTTCATCACCGGGTCACATCAATCGACGACAGGCGGCACGGAAGGGCGACTGTTCGGTTGAGGAGCATCATCCTCACCCCTACCGTCAGTGCGTCCGCGCCTCTTACCGATGTGCGTAGGCCCGACCGGCCGCTGCGCGCGCCCTGCGCCGGCGCGTTCGTCACGCCGGTCGACGGCGCCCGGCGCCCCACCGCGAACAGTGCTGCCGCCCACCCCCTGAGGAGCCGTCGTCGCAGGAGAGGAGCCGAAGATTCCCTTTCTCACCGCTCCGCTGTTCGACCGCTGGCCACCGGTGCGCTCGCGGTCGTCGCTCGCGATCGGCCGACCGCCGACGATCCCGTTGGTGGGTGAAGGGGCCCGACGGCTGGACGTCGGCCCGGGTTGGCCGTTTCCACGTCCGGTGTTCGTGGTGCCGGGAAGGTGGGTGGTCGAGCTGTGGGCAGGTGCAGCTCCGCTGCCCACGACTGTTCCTCGAGGGATGGCTCCTGTCGCCCGTGCCGTAGGTGGAGTGACCGGACGTCCTCCGACGATGCCATGACCCGTACTGCTGGGCATGCGGCTCGTGGGCGTTGCCCGGCCGGTGGCAGAGGGTAGAGCTCGCCCCGGCAGCTGTGTTTGTCCCGGTGTCACCGGGCTGGCCGTCGGCATCCGCGCCTGCGTCGTCCCCGTGGTGGATCTGCTCGGCCCCGGAGAGCCGGAGCCGGGCCTCCCAGGAGCCTGGGTCGAGGGAGCCTTCCCCACAGCCGGAGAAATGAGGTTCACGGAAGGGGACGACGGCAGAAGGCCCTTGGCTTGATCGTGACCGTTGGCAGGTGCCGTGGCGGCCGTCGACGGAAGCGGGATCTCGGGCGGTGCTGCCACGGAGTCGATGGCCGTTCTTGTCACCGGTGCTGTGACCGGTGATGCGTGGCCGGCCGATGGCGGCACCGGAGCTGGGGAGGAGGGAGCGGCTGCGTGGTCATGTCCAGCACTTGATACCGCATGCGGAGCGGGCGTCAGGGCATCAGGCGTTCGAGCGGTTGCGGTGCTGCCGCTGTCCTGACCACGGGGGCTGAAAGAGACCGGACGTGCCAGGTCCCTGCTTTCCTTCTCATCGCCGCGAGGCACGATCGCATCCGGCGGAGGCGGCAGCTTGGGCCTCTCCAGTGCGTTCAGCTGCGTCGCCGACCACGCATACGTCTGCGTCAGCTTCCGCATCTGGGCCGCCGCCTCCTCGCGGACCCGCTCCTCGTGTGCGGCCGGCGCCGCTACTTCGGGCGTCGACGCGGGCGCGGCGTCGGAGGAGTTCGATGTCCCGCCACCGCCCCCCGTCTCGCGTGGGATCGACGCCTGGGCCTGCGCGATCGCCCCCGACGCCTCCGTCAGCCACTTCGCCGCGTCCTCGCTGAAGTCGCCCAGCCGCAGCGTCGAGTTGGCCAGGTCCGCGCTCCACGTGCGGAACGCGTTCGCGCCCTCGCCCTTCCACGCCACCCACTGCGGGCGCACCTTCAGCTCCTCGGCGATCTCCCGGATCGCCTTCGCCGCGGCCGTCAGGCGCCCGGCCGCCGCCTGCACCTGGCCCGCGTCCGCCCGGTCCAGCCAGGCCAGCATCTGCTCGTGGCTCATGCCCTCGAAGGACGTCCCGCCACCGGGTCCCCGCACCGGCATCAGATCGTGCCTCCCGCGTCGCCTCCGGCCGGAGCCCCGCCCGGCCCCGCGCCGCCCGGACCCGCCCCCGGTGCGTGAGTCTCCGGCGCGGGAGTCTCCGGCGTGTACGTCCCCCCGTACTGCTTCGTCGCCTCCGCGCTGATCGCCGCCATCCGGTCCCGCACCCCCAGGTCGATGTTCTCGTAGCCCTTGTGCGAGGCCAGTACGGCGATGCTCATGCCCTCCATCGAGTCGGACAGCAGCCTGGACAGGCCCTCCAGTTCGGTGATCACCGTCTCGTACGCCGTGAAGAGGCCCGACGCCTCCGTCCACGCCCCGTCCCCGCCGCCGAACTCCTGCCGGGCCAACTGCTGCCGGCCCACCTCGTCCGGGCCCGCCGCCGAGCCCTTGAGGTCCCGGATCAGGTCGTCCACCCGCTTGCGGAACGCCGTGAACGACGCGTACTCCGCGGCGACATCGGCCTGCGCGGCCAGCGCGTCCCGGCCCATGTCGAACACCGCCGACGCCCACGACGACCCCTCGGAACCCGCACCGTCTTCACTCGGCGACACAGCAATCCTCCCCGTTCGGCCGACCAGTCAGCCGGACACGTGCAGCCGCAACAGGAACTCTATCCACAGCCAGTGACATTTCCCTTCGCTGCGTCACGGCCGTGAACGGGAATAGGTCACCCGCCCCCGTCCCCCAAACCTGCCTAGGATTCCGGCTCCACACCCACCCGGGACCCCGCCCCCAGCCCCCACCCCCGCATCGCCCCCGCCTCCGCCTCCAGCACGTGCCGGGACCTCAAGCGCGGCAGGCCCAAGCGGCCGGGCCGCATCGTGCGGACCGCCAGGACCCTCAAGTGCCGGTCCAGGTACGCCACATCGATCGGAATGCGCATACCGAACGTGTGGATGCTGTTCGCCGGAGACAGCAGCAGCGCCCCCGTCACCCCGTCCCGCCCCAGCAGCCCCCGCGTACGCGCCCGGTACGACGCAGCGATCTCCAACGGCACCCTGACCAGCTCCCCAGCCGTGTCAGTCGAGTCCCCGTACACCACCAACCACCCTCGGCCGTCCCGCCACCGAGCCCGTGTCCGCGCCCGCATACGTCCCCGTGCCATTGCCACCCCTTCCCTCCCCCGACCTAAACGAGTTGTCCCGTCCCCGACCCCCGGATAGGAAGGGGACCATGACCCACATCGGCGCCATTCTCCGTCCTCAGCTGCCTCCCGAGCGGTTCCGCGCCGCCGCGCGCATCGCCGACGAGAGCGGGCTCGACGAGTTGTGGTTGTGGGAGGACTGCTTCCGGGAGGGCGGGATCTCCTCCGCCGCCGCCGTGCTCGCCTGGACCGAGCGGGTGCGGGTCGGGGTCGGGCTGCTGCCCGTGCCGCTGCGCAACGTCGCCCTCACCGCCATGGAGGCGGCCACCCTGTACCGGATGTTCCCGGGCCGGGTCGTCGTCGGCATCGGCCACGGCGTCCAGGACTGGATGGGACAGGTCGGCGCCCGGGCCGGATCGCCGCTCACCCTCCTGCGCGAACACGCCGTCGCCCTGCGCGCCCTGCTGAACGGCGAACGGCTCAGCACCGAGGGCCGCTACGTCCGCCTCGACGACGTCGCCCTCGACTGGCCGCCCACCGAGCCGGTCGAGGTGCTCGTCGGCGCCGTCGGGCCCCGTACCGTCCGGCTCACCGGCGAGGTCGGCGACGGCACCGTCCTCAACGAGGCCGCCTCGCCCGACGGCGTCCGCGAGGCCCGCCGGCTCATCGACGAGGGGCGCGCCGCGGCCGGGCGGAGCGGCGCGCACAAGGTCGTCGTCTACCTCATGACCGCCACCGGCGCCGGTGCCGAGGCCCGTGTCCGGGCCGAACTCGCCTCGCTGGGGCTGGGGTCCGTCCCCGGCCTCGGTGCCGCCGGCGACGCGGCCGAGGTCGCCGACACCGTCCAGCGTTTCGCCGACGCCGGCGCCGACACGGTCGTCCTGCTCCCCACGGCCGACGAACCCGACCCCGAGGGCTTCCTCCGGTTCGCGGGCGACGACGTCCGCTCCCTCGTCAAGACCTCATGAGCCCCGACCCCCACCCCACCCCCGACGGCCCCACCCCCAACCCCCACCCCACCCCCGACGGCCCC